>OY970303.1:0-4800000 GCA_963716255.1 uncultured Gemmatimonadales bacterium
GTGTTGATGAAGAGGCCCACCATCTCCTCCACCCCCGGCAGCTCCGCCGGGCGCCCGGAAACGGTGGTGCCGAAGAGCACGTCCTCCTCGCCCGAGTAGCGCGACAGCAGCAGGGCCCACGTGCCCTGCAGCAGCGTGCTCGCCGTCACCCCCCAGCTCCGTACCCGCTCCTGCAAGGCGCTCGTCCGCTCCGGCGTGAGGTGGAGCCGCGCCTCCCCGAGCCCCTGCGCCTCCGCGCGGGCGCTCCGCACATGCAGGGGGAGGGGAGTGGGGGTAGTGAAGCCCGCCAGCACCTCGCGCCAGAACGCCTCGGCGCGCGTCAGCTCCTGCCGCTCCAGCCACGCCACGTACTCCCGGTAGCGCCGCGCCGGCCCCAGGCGCGCGGCCTCGCCCCGCCAGTGCGCCTGGTACAGCGACAGCACTTCGCGCAGCAGCAGCGAGACACTCCAGCCGTCCAGGACCAGGTGGTGGTGCGTCCACACCAGGTGGTGCTCCCCCTCTCCCGTGCGGAAGAGCGCCAGCCGCATCAGCGGCGCAGCGGCCAGGTCGAAGCCGCGCGCCCGGTCCTCCACGAGGTACGCCGCCAGCCGCTCCCGCTGCGCCTCCTCCCCCAGCCCCCGCAAGTCCTCGCGCCGAAGCGGCACCTCCACCTCGCGCCGGATCACCTGCACCGGACGCCGCAGACCCTCCCACGCGAAGCCCGCTCGCAGCGCCTCGTGCCGCCCCACCCCCTCCCGCCACGCCCGCTCCAGCGACCCCGCGTCCAGCTCCCCCTCCAGAACGTACCCGTACTGCCCCAGGTACACCCCCGCCTCCGGCGCGTACAGCGCGTGGAAGAGCATCCCCTCCTGCATCGGCGTCAGCGGGTACACGTCCTCCACACCCCGCCCGCTCCCCACGAGCGCGTCCACCTCGGCCTGCGACAGCCCCGCCAGCGCGAAGTCCGACGGCGTGCACCCCCCCGCTCCCGCCGTCGTGCAGTGCGCGATCAGCTCCCGCAGCGCTTCGGCGTACCCCCCCGCCACGCGCTCGATCGTGGCCCGCCGGTGCACCCCCGCCCCGTAGCCGAACGTCATCTCCAGACGCCCCCCCTGCACCGCCCCGTTCAGCTCCAGCCGGTGCGCCCGCGACCCCCGAGGGTCCGCAGACGCTCCCGCCGACTCTCCCGCGAACCCAAAGTACGCCCCCTCCGAGACCGTCCCGTCCAGCTGCCCCAGGTAGTTGAACGCCACCTCCGCAGCCGGCCCCCCCGACAGCTCCGCTCGCACTTCGGGCGCCCCCTGGTAGCGCAGCAGACCGTACCCCAGGCCGCGCCGCGGCACCGCCCGAAGCTGCTCCTTGACCGCCTTCAGCGCGGCCCCGGGCCCGGCGCCCTCCGGCACCTCCAGCACCACCGGGTACAGGCTCGTGAACCACCCCACCGTGCGAGACACGTCCGCGCCCCCGCCCACTTCCTCCTCCCGCCCGTGCCCCTCCAGGTTCACCCGCACCCGCGCCGAGCCCGTCCACCGACCCAGCGCACGCGCCAGCCCCGTCAGAAGCACGTCGTCGATCTGCGTGCGGTACGCCTGCGGAACCTCCCGAAGCAGCGCCTGCGTCTCCCCCTCGCTCAGCCGCACCGACACGCTCCCCGCGCTTCCCACCGTGTCCGCCCCCGCCGCGTCGTCCACCGGCAGCGGCCCCACCTCGCGACGCGACTGCTCGACCCAGTAGCCCGCCTCCTCCGCAACCGCCGGCGACGCAGCCCGCTGGGCGAGCGCCTCGGCCCACCTCTTCCACGACGTCGTCTTTGCCGGCAGGCGCACCCCCTCCCCACGCGACAGCTGACGGTACGCCGTCTCCAGGTCTTCCAGCAGGATGCGCCAGCTCACCCCGTCGACGACCAGGTGGTGGATCACCACCAGCAGCCGCTGCTCCCTGCCTCCCAGCGTGAAGAGCACCACCCGCAGCAGCGGCCCCCCCTCCAGATCCAGGCTCCGCTGCGCACGCTCCGCCGCCGCCTCCAGCGCGCTCCTGCGAACATCCTCCGCCAGCGCCGAGAGTTCCACCACCTCGACGGACGCGTGCGCTCCTACCTCGTCGTGCCACTGCCGCCACGTGCTCGCCTCGTCCCGGCGGAAGCGCAGCCGCAGCGCGTCGTGGTGCGCCTCCAGCGCGGACACCGCCCCCTCCAGCAGCTCCGCCCGAAACCGCTCGCGAGGCACCAGCAGCAGCGCCTGGTTGTAGTGCTGCGCCCCAGGCAGCGCCCGCTCGAAGAACCACGACTGGATCGGCGTCAGCGGCGCCTCGCCGCTCACCGCGCCCTGCGGCGCACCGCCGCCCCCGGACTCCGCCTCCTCCACGACGCGCGCCAGGCGCGCCACCGTGGGGTGTTCGAAGAGCTGCCGCGGCGACAGCTTCAGCCCCCGCTGACGAGCGCGGGCGACCACCTGGATGGAGAGGATGCTGTCGCCCCCCAGCTCGAAAAAGCTTTCCTCCACCCCCACCCGCTCCAGACGCAGCACCTCCGCCCACACCGCGCTCAGCGCCTCCTCGGCGGGCGTGCGCGGCGACACGTACTCTGACGATCCGCTCCACTCCGGGGCCGGGAGCCCCCGGCGGTCCAGCTTGCCGTTGGGCGTCAGCGGCAGCCGGTCCAGCGTCACGAACGCCGTCGGCACCATGTACTCCGGCAGCTGCGCCTGGAGTCTCGCGCGCAGCTCGCCCAGGCCGGCCTCGGCCCCCGTCTCCGGCACCACGTAGGCGACCAGGCGCTTCCGTCCCGGCTCGTCCTCCCGCGCCACCACCGCGGCGTCCCGTACGCCCGGGTGCGCCCGCAGCACCGTCTCGATCTCGCCCAGCTCGATCCGGAAGCCCCGCACCTTCACCTGGTCGTCGATGCGCCCCAGGTACTCCAGCTCTCCCGCCGCACTCCACCGCACCCGGTCTCCCGAGCGGTACAGCCGTGCTCCCGGCTCCGCTGGATACGGGTCCGGGACGAAGCGGGCAGCGGTAAGCTCCGGCCGTCCCAGGTAGCCCCGCGCCACCCCCGCGCCGCCCACGTACAGCTCGCCCGGCACTCCCGCCGGCGCCACGTTCCCCCACGCGTCCAGAACCCGCACGCACAGGTCCGGGATCGCCTCCCCCACCGGGCTCCGCTCCCCCGCCTCCACGTCGCTCCAGCGGATGTGGCGGTAGGTCACGTGGACGGTGGTCTCCGTGATGCCGTACATGTTCACCAGCCGCGGCCGCTCCTCGCCGTGCCGCTCCATCCATCCGCGCAGCGTGCGTGGATCCAGCCCCTCGCCCCCGAAGACCACGTGACGCAACGCCAGCTCCGGCGAGACCCCGCGCGCCTCCTCCGCGGCGGACAGCTGCTGGAAGGCGGAGGGGGTCTGGCTCAGCACGGTCACCCGCTCGCGCGCGAGCAGCGCGTAGAACTCCTCGGGCGAGCGGCTGGTTTCGAAGGGGACTACGACCAGGCGCCCGCCGTACAGGAGCGCGCCCCAGATCTCCCAGACGGAGAAGTCGAAGGCGTACGAGTGGAACAGCGTCCACACGTCGTCCGCCCCGAAACCGAACCAGGAGTGGGTGGCCTGGAAGAGGCGCACGACGCTGGCGTGCGTGACTACGACACCCTTGGGGCGGCCGGTGGAGCCCGAGGTGTAGATGACGTAAGCCGCGTTCTCCGGGCGCACCTCCCCCTGCGGCGGGTCTTCACCCCCGGACGCGTCGCCCAGCGCCTCCTCCAGGGAAAGCACCGCCGCCGCCGTGGGCGGGAGGGCGGCGCGCAGCTCCTCCTGCACCAGGACGGCGGCGCACCCGGAGTCCTCTAGCAGGTACGCGATGCGGTCCACCGGATAGGTGGGGTCCACGGGCACGTAGGCGCCCCCGGCACGGAGGATCCCCAGGATCCCGACGGCCAGGTCGGCGGAGCGCTCGGCGCACAGTGCGACGCGGGTCTCGGGGCGGACACCCCGGTGCCGGAGATGGCGCGCCACGCGGCCGGCCCCGCGGTCCAGCTCCGCGTACGTCAGCGATTCCTCGCGGAAGACCACGGCCACGGCGCCGGGGGTCCGCGCCGCCTGCCCGGCAAAAAGCTCGTGGACGCAGGCCGGCGGATACGCGACCGTCGTGGCACTCCATGCCTCCAGCAGCTGCGCCCGCTCGGCGTCCCGCAGCAGCGACACCTGCGCGAGATGCCGCTCCTCGCCCACCACGATCATCTCCATCACCCGCTCCAGGTGGCCCATCAGCCGCCCGGAGGCGCCGCCCTCGACGCGCGCACGGTCGTAGCGCAGCTGCAGCTCCAGCCGCTCTCCCCGCGACACTGTCAGCACCAGCGGGAAGTTGGTCTGCTCCATGCTCAGTCCGGCCCGGACACGCAGCCCGTCCACCCCGTCCGCGACCACCACCTCCAGCGTGTGGTTGTCCAGCACCACCAGGCTCTCGAAGAGCGCTTCCCCGGTGGGGACCTCGCTCCATTTCTGCACCTGCACCAGCGGCGCGTGCTCGAACTCCCGCGCTCGCGCCTGCCGCCCTTGCAGCTCCTCCAGCCACTCCCGCAGCGTCGCATCGCCCGCCGCACGCACCCGCACCGGGAGCGTGTTGATGAAGAGCCCCACCGTCTCTTCCACCCCCGGCAGCTCCGCCGGGCGCCCGGAAACGGTGGTGCCGAAGAGCACGTCCTCCTCGCCCGAGTAGCGCGACAGCAGCAGCGCCCATGCGCTCTGCACCAGCGTGCCCACCGTCACCCCCCAGCTCCGGCAGCGCTCCTGCAGCGCGCTCGTCCCCTCCGCTGTGAGGCGCAGCCGGGCCTCGCCCAGCCCCGGCTCGGCGCCGGCCGCGGCGCGCCTCAGCGGGAGCGGGGTGGGCGCGGTGAAGCCCGCCAGCACCTCGCGCCAGAACGCCTCGGCGCGCGTCAGCTCCTGCCGCTCCAGCCACGCCACGTACTCCCGGTACCGCCTCGTCGGCCCCAGGCGCGCGGACTCGCCCCTCGCGTGCGCGTTGTAGAGCGCGAGGACGTCGCGGAAGAGAACCGCCAGGCTCCAGCCGTCCAGGATCAGGTGATGGTGCGTCCACACCAGGTGGTGCTCCCCCTCTCCCGTGCGGAAGAGCGCCAGCCGCATCAGCGGCGCAGCGGCCAGGTCGAAGCCGCGCGCCCGGTCCTCCACGAGGTACGCCGCCAGCCGCTCCCGCTGCGCCTCCTCCCCCAGCCCCCGCAAGTCCTCGCGCCGAAGCGGCACCTCCACCTCGCGCCGGATCACCTGCACCGGACGCCGCAGACCCTCCCACGCGAAGCCCGCTCGCAGCGCCTCGTGCCGCCCCACCCCCTCCCGCCACGCCCGCTCCAGCGACCCCACGTCCAGCTCCCCCTCCAGAACGTACCCGTACTGCCCCAGGTACACCCCCGCCTCCGGCGCGTACAGCGCGTGGAAGAGCATCCCCTCCTGCATCGGCGTCAGCGGGTACACGTCCTCCACACCCCGCCCGCTCCCCACGAGCGCGTCCACCTCGGCCTGCGACAGCCCCGCCAGCGCGAAGTCCGACGGCGTGCACCCCCCCGCTCCCGCCGTCGTGCAGTGCGCGATCAGCTCCCGCAGCGCTTCGGCGTACCCCCCCGCCACGCGCTCGATCGTGGCCCGCCGGTGCACCCCCGCCCCGTAGCCGAACGTCATCTCCAGACGCCCCCCCTGCACCGCCCCGTTCAGCTCCAGCCGGTGCGCCCGCGACCCCCGAGGGTCCGCAGACGCTCCCGCCGACTCTCCCGCGAACCCAAAGTACGCCCCCTCCGAGACCGTCCCGTCCAGCTGCCCCAGGTAGTTGAACGCCACCTCCGCAGCCGGCCCCCCCGACAGCTCCGCTCGCACTTCGGGCGCCCCCTGGTAGCGCAGCAGACCGTACCCCAGGCCGCGCCGCGGCACCGCCCGAAGCTGCTCCTTGACCGCCTTCAGCGCGGCCCCGGGCCCGGCGCCCTCCGGCACCTCCAGCACCACCGGGTACAGGCTCGTGAACCACCCCACCGTGCGAGACACGTCCGCGCCCCCGCCCACTTCCTCCTCCCGCCCGTGCCCCTCCAGGTTCACCCGCACCCGCGCCGAGCCCGTCCACCGACCCAGCGCACGCGCCAGCCCCGTCAGAAGCACGTCGTCGATCTGCGTGCGGTACGCCTGCGGAACCTCCCGAAGCAGCGCCTGCGTCTCCCCCTCGCTCAGCCGCACCGACACGCTCCCCGCGCTTCCCACCGTGTCCGCCCCCGCCGCGTCGTCCACCGGCAGCGGCCCCACCTCGCGACGCGACTGCTCGACCCAGTAGCCCGCCTCCTCCGCAACCGCCGGCGACGCAGCCCGCTGGGCGAGCGCCTCGGCCCACCTCTTCCACGACGTCGTCTTCGCCGGCAGGCGCACCCCCTCCCCACGCGACAGCTGACGGTACGCCGTCTCCAGGTCCTCCAGCAGGATGCGCCAGCTCACCCCGTCGACGACCAGGTGGTGGATCACCACCAGCAGCCGCTGCTCCCTGCCTCCCAGCGTGAAGAGCACCACCCGCAGCAGCGGCCCCCCCTCCAGATCCAGGCTCCGCTGCGCACGCTCCGCCGCCGCCGCCAGCGCCGCCCCCGGCGCCGCCCCGGGAAGAGCCGACAACTCCACCACCTCCACCGGGGCGCGCTCTGCCGCGGGGGCGTGCTCCTGCACCCACCGCCCCGCGGCGCCCCGCCGGAAGCGCAGCCGCAGCGCGTCGTGGTGCGCCTCCAGCGCGGACACCGCCCCCTCCAGCAGCTCCGCCCGAAACCGCTCGCGAGGCACCAGCAGCAGCGCCTGGTTGTAGTGCTGCGCCCCAGGCAGCGCCCGCTCGAAGAACCACGACTGGATCGGCGTCAGCGGCGCCTCGCCGCTCACCGCGCCCTGCGGCGCACCGCCGCCCCCGGACTCCGCCTCCTCCACGACGCGCGCCAGGCGCGCCACCGTGGGGTGTTCGAAGAGCTGCCGCGGCGACAGCTTCAGCCCCCGCTGACGAGCGCGGGCGACCACCTGGATGGAGAGGATGCTGTCGCCCCCCAGCTCGAAAAAGCTTTCCTCCACCCCCACCCGCTCCAGACGCAGCACCTCCGCCCACACCTCGCTCAGCGCCTCCTCGGCGGGCGTGCGCGGAGATACGTACTCTGACGATCCGCTCCACTCCGGGGCCGGGAGCCCCCGGCGGTCCAGCTTGCCGTTGGGTGTCAGCGGCAGCCGGTCCAGCGTCACGAACGCCGTCGGCACCATGTACTCCGGCAGCTGCGCCTGGAGTCTCGCGCGCAGCTCGCCCAGGCCGGCCTCGGCCCCCGTCTCCGGCACCACGTAGGCGACCAGGCGCTTCCGTCCCGGCTCGTCCTCCCGCGCCACCACCGCGGCGTCCCGTACGCCCGGGTGCGCCCGCAGCACCGTCTCGATCTCGCCCAGCTCGATCCGGAAGCCCCGTACCTTCACCTGGTCGTCGATGCGCCCCAGGTACTCCAGCATCCCGGCGGCGGTCCAGCGCGTGCGGTCCATCGTCCTGTACATCCGCCCCGTCGGCGCGCCGTACGGGTCCGGGAGGAAGCGCTCCGCCGTCAGCTCCGGCAGGCCGTGGTAGCCGCGCGCCAGCCCGGCTCCCGCCAGGTAGAGCTCGCCCACCACGCCCACCGGGACCGGCCGCAGCTCCGCGTCCAGCACGTACGCCCGCGAGTCCGCCTTGGCGCGCCCGATCAGCATGCGCGCGGCGCCCCGCTCCACGCACCAGTAGGTGGAGTAGGTAGTGTCCTCGGTGGGGCCGTACACGTTGCCGACGCGGTCCACGTGGCCGAGCCCGTACAGCCCCTGCGCCAGCTCGTTCGGGAGCGCCTCGCCCGCCAGGTTCACGGTCCGCACGCTCGCCGGGATCCCGCCGGAACGCAGCAGCTCCGCCGCGGCGGTGGGCACCATGCTGGCGTAGACGACGGGCTCCCCGGCCGACGCCAGCTCAAGGGCGTTCTCCACCAGCACCAGCTTCCCGCCCCAGCACAGCGCGCCGAAGATCTCGGCCACCGAGACGTCGAAGGAGATGGAGGTCGACCCGAGAAGCGCGCTCCGCTCCTCGTCCGAGATGATCTCCCGGAGCCAGTGCAGCAGGACCACCACGGACGAGTGGCGGACCATCACCCCGCGGGGCCGCCCCGTGGAGCCGGAGGTGTAGATGACGTGCGACAGGTTCTCCGGGAGCACGCCGCTCTCCGGGGCCGCATCGCTCCGCGCGGCGATGGCTTCGCGGTCGGCGTCCACCCGGACGGTCCGCACCCCCTCGACGGACACTCGCCCGGACAGCCGCTCCTGCACCAGCACCACGGGGGCACCGGCGTCGGAGACCATGTAGGCCAGCCGCTCGGCGGGGTAGGCGGGGTCCAGCGGGAGGTAGGCGCCGCCGGCCTTGAGGATGCCGAGCATCCCCACCACCATCTCGATCCCGCGCTCCAGGCAGATCCCCACCGGCACCTCCGGCCCCACTCCCAGCCGCCGCAGGTGGTCGGCGAGGCGGTTGGCCCGCCGGTCCAGCTCCCCGTAGGTGAGCGCCTCGCCGCCGAAGGCGACCGCCGGCGCGTCCGGAGCGCGCGCAGCCTGGACGGCGAACAAATCGTGGACACACCCGCGCGGGTGCCCGGCGGCCGTGTCATTCCACGCCTCCAGCACCTGCGCGCGCTCCGCATCGTGGAGCAGCGACACCTCGGCGAGGCGGCGCTGGGGGTGCGCGGCCAGCACCCCCAGCACGGCCTGCAGGTGCCCCAGCATCCGCTCGCCAGTGCCGGGCTCGAAGCGGGAGGGGTCCCAGGCGGCCTGCACCCGGAGCCCCCGCCCCGGGACGACGATCACGGTGAGCGGGTAGTTGGACTGCTCGCGGGTACCCCGGCTCTCGATGCGGAGCGGCCGCTCCGTCCGGAGCAGCTCCTCGAACGGGTAGTTCTCGTAGGCGAAGAGGCTCTCGAAGAGCGGCGTGCCGGCGGGGACCTCGCTCCAGCGCTGCACCTGCGCCAGGGGGGCGTGCTCGTGGTCGCGCGCCTCCGCCTGCCGCTCCTGCAGCGACCGCAGCCAGGGGAGAACCGGCGTCTCCGGGGCCACCCGCGCCCGCACGGGGAGGGTGTTGATGAAGAGCCCCACCATCTCCTCCACCCCCGCCAGCTCCGCCGGCCGCCCCGACACAGCGCCCCCGAAGACGACGTCCTCCTCCCCGGCGTAGCGGGAGAGCAGGAGCGCCCACGCGCCCTGCAGCAGGGTGTTGACGGTCAACTCGCCGCGGCGCGCCGCGGCGTTGAGGGCGTCCACGAGCTCCGCCGGGAGCGTGGTCTCCACCCGCTCGTAGCCGGCCCCGCCCGGCAGCCGCGTGCCGCTGGCCTCTCCCACCGGCGTCGGCGCCGCGAAGCCGGCGAGCGCGTCCCGCCAGAACCGCTCGGTCCGGGTGGGGTCCTGCCGCCGGAGCCACGCCACGTAGTCGCGGTACCGCGGGGCGGCTCCCCCCGCCGGGTCTCCTCCCGCGACGAAGGCGTCGTACCCTTCCAGCACCTCCCGGAAGACCACGGGGAGGCTCCACCCGTCCAGGAGGACCTGGTGGAAGGTCCACACCAGCTCACACGCCGCTTCGTCCGTGCGGAAGAGCGCCAGCCGCATCAGCGGCGGGGCGGCGAGGTCGAAGCCGCGCGCCCGGTCTTCCGCGAGGTACGCCTCCAGCCGCGCCTCCCGCTCCTCCCGGGCGAGGCCCCGCCAGTCCAGGCGCAGGACCGGGAGCTCAACCGCGCGTCGCACTACCTGCAGCGGCCGGGGCAGCCCTTCGTGCGCCAGGCCGGTGCGGAGCGACGCGTGCCGCTCCAGGAGGCGCCGCCACGCCCGCTCGAAGGCGCCTTCGTCCAGCACCCCCGCCAGCCCGAAGCGGTACTGCGCTACGTACACCCCGCTCCCCGGGGCGTACAGCGTCTCGAAGTGGATCCCCTCCTGGGTGGGGGTGAGCGGGTACGCGTCCTCCACGTCCCCCCAACTCGCCACCAGCGCGTCCACCCCGGCCCGGTCCAGCCCGGCGAGGGGGAAGTCCGAGGGGGTGCAGCCTCCCGCCTCCCCGGAGCGGCAGTGGTCCAGCAGCCCGCGCAGCTCCGCGACGTACCGCCCGGCCAGCGCCTCCACGGTCTCGCGCCGGTGAACCCCCTCGCCGTACGTCCAGTCGACCCGCAGCTTCCCGCCCTCCACGATGGCGACGACCTCCAGGAGGTGGGCGCGCGGGGCGAGCGGGCTCACTCCCGGGCCAGCCGTCTCGGCGGACAGGCCGAAGAGCGACGCGCCGGACACCGACGAGTCCACCTGCCCCAGGTAGTTGAACGAGACCTGCGCCTCGGGTAGCGCCGCCAGACGCTCCCGGGCTCCCGCGTCGGGGGCCAGGTAGCGCAGCGCGCCGTACCCGATCCCCCGCCTCGGGACGCCACGGAGCTGCTCCTTGACGCGCTTCAGCGACTCGCCCACCCCCTCCGCCCCGTCCACGTCGAGGCGGACCGGGTACACCGTCGTGAGCCAGCCCACGGTGCGGGACAGCTCCACCTCCTCGAACAGCTCCTCGCGCCCGTGCCCTTCCAGGTCCACGAGGAGGCACGAATCCCCTGTCCACCCCTGGAACGCCCGCGCCAGCGCGGTGAGGAGCGCGTCGTCCACCCGGGTGCGGTAGGCCGCCGGCACTTCCTGGAGCAGCGCCCGGGTGTCGTCCGGCTCCAGCGCCACCGACACCGTGCGCGCCGCGGACGTCGGGTTGGGGCCGGGGGCGTCCACCGGGAGGGGGCGCAGCGTCCGCTGCGCCCCCTCCGTCCAGTATTCCAGCTCGGCGTCGAAGCCGCCGCGGGCCGCGTGCTCCGCCAGGCGCGCAGCCCATTCGCGGAACGAGGTCGTCTTCGCCGGGAGCGCGGGGCGCTCGCCGCGCTCCAGCTGCTCGCAGGCCGCCTGCAGGTCCTCCACGACGATCCGCCAGGAGACGCCGTCCACCACCAGGTGGTGCGCCGCGAGGAGGAGCCGGGCGCGGTTCCCGCTCCCCGGCTGGAAGAGGAGGGCGCGGAAGAGGGGGCCGCGCTCCAGGTCGAGCGAGGCCTGCGCGACGGCGCAGCGGCGTTCCACCTGGGCGGCCAGCTCCGCAGCCGGGACCCCGGAGAGGTCCACCCTTTCCACGGGCACGGCCGCCTCCGCGGGCGCGGCGTACCGCTGCGTCCACCCGCCGCTCGCCTGCCGCGCGTAGCGGAAGCGGAGGGCGTCGTGGTGCCGCACCACCACGCCCAGCGCCCCCTCCAGTAGCGCCGGGTCCACCGGCCGGCGGAGCTCCAGCAGGAGCGGCATGTTCCAGTGGGCACGCCCGGGGATCTCCTGCTCGAAGAACCAGCGCTGCACGGGGAGAAGCTGCGCCGGACCGGTCAGCGCCTCCTGGGTGGCCAGGACCGGCGCCGCCGACCCCGCCACCGCCGCGAGCCGGGCGGGAGTGGGGTGGAGGAAGACCTGCCGCGGGCGGAGATCCAGCCCCGCGCGCCGCGCCCGGGAGACCACCTGTATGGCAAGGATAGAGTCGCCGCCCAGCTCGAAGAAGTTGTCGTGCACCCCCACGCGCTCCACGCGCAGCACCTCGGCCCAGACGCGCGCCAGCGTCTCCTCCGCCGCGTTGCGGGGAGCCTGGTACGCTTCCCCGCCGCCGAGCCTCCCCTCCTCCGGGACGGGGAGGGCGCGGCGGTCCAGCTTGCCGTTCGGGGTGAGCGGGAGGGCGTCCACCGCCACGAACACCGCCGGGACCATGTGCTCCGGCAGGCGCTCCACCAGGTGGGCGCGCAGGGCGTGCAGCGAGACCCCGTCCGCGCGGGCGGCCGGCCCCCCCGCCGCCTCCGGGACCACGTACGCCACCAGCCGCCGCTCCCCGGGCACGTCCTCGCGCACCATCACCGCTGCCTGCCGGACTGCCGGGTGCTCGGCGAGCGCCGCCTCGATCTCGGCGGGCTCCAAGCGGAAGCCGCGCACCTTGACCTGCTCGTCCAGCCGCCCCAGGAACTCCACCGTGCCGTCCGGCGTCCACCGCACCCGGTCGCCCGTGCGGTACAGGCGCGCCCCCGTGGTCTCCCCGAAAGGGTCGGGGACAAACCTCGCGGCGGTGAGGTCCGGCCGGCCGAGGTAGCCTCGCGCCACCCCCTCGCCCCCCACGAACAGCTCGCCCGGCACCCCCATCGGCACCGGCTGCCCCGCGGGGTCCAGCACGTGGATGGCGACGTTGGCGAGGGCGCTCCCCACCGGTAGGTTGGCGTGGACGGAGCCGTCCTCCCCCGCCGCCAGCCGCAGCGTGGTGGAGGTGACGGTCGTCTCGGTGAGTCCGAAGACGTGCACCAGCGGGACGCCGAGCCGTGCCCACTCGTGCAGCCGGTCGGGGAGGACCCGCTCGCCGCCCACGATCACGAAGCGGACGCAGGACGGGAGCCCCGCCCCCTCCTCCGCCAGCCCACGCACCCACTCGTGCCAGAAGGCGGTGGGGAGCTCCAGCCCGGTCACCCCGCGGTCCTCCAGCACCCGCGCCAGGTCGGCGGGCGCGCCCAGCAGCTCCGCTTCGGGGAACACCACGGCCGCCCCGCTCAGCCACGCCGGGAAGACCTCCTCCACCATGACGTCGAAGCTCGGGGAGGCGAACTGCAGGAACCGGTCGGCGGGGGTCAGCTCCAGCTCCTGGTGCATCGCCTCCGCGAAGCAGAGGAGAGAGCGGTGCGAGACCATCACTCCCTTGGGCCGGCCGGTGGAGCCGGAGGTGTAGATCACATACGCCAGGCTCTCCGGGAACGCGCCCCGGACCGCGGCGCCCGGCGAGGACCCACCCTCCGGGTGGTGGTCGAGGCACATCACCTCCCCGGCGCCCCGGGGGAGCCGGTCGAGGAGGGAGGAGTGGGTCAGCACCACCGCGGCGCCGCTGTCGGCCAGGAGGAAGCCCAGCCGCTCGGCCGGGTACGCCGGGTCCAGGGGGACGTACGCTCCCCCGGCGCCGAGCACGCCCAGCAGCGCCGTGGCGAGCTCCACCCCACGCTCCAGGAAGATCCCTACTCGGTCCTCGGGACCCACCCCCCGCGCCCGCAGCGCGGCGGCCACGTCCCCCGCCGCCGCCAGCAGCTCGCGGTACGAGAGCGAGCGGCCGCCGCAAACGGCGGCGGGAGCGTGAGGCCATCGCGCCGCCCGCTCCGCGATCACCTCCTGCACCAGCGCGTCGCGCGGGAAGTCGGCGACGGTGCTCGCGGCCCCGGCTAGGAGCCACTCGCGCTCGTCCGCGGCGATCACGGACACCTCCCGCAGCGGACGCCTGGGCGCGGCGGCGAAGGCCTCCAGCACGTTGCCGAAGTGCCTCAGCACCTGCTCGGCCTCCTCGGGGTGGAAGCGCCCGCGGCGGAAGGCGCACTCCACCTGCATCTCCTCCCCGACGGGGGATACCGTCAGGCAGAGCGGATAGTCGTCCACCTCGAGCCCCCACGCGTCCTCCACCCCGTAGCGGTCGCGGGCGGAGGGATCCACCGGGTAGTTCTGGAAGGACACGAAGCTCTCGAAGAGCGGCTGGCCCCTGTCCACCTCGCTCCACTTCTGCACCTGCACCAGCGGGGAGTACTCGAACTCGCGCGTTTCGACCTGCCGGCGGTGCAGCCGCTGGAGCCAGCCGAGGACCGGTTCGTCGGACCAGACCCGGACCCGCACGGGGAGGGTGGCGATGAACACGCCGACGATCTCCTCCATCCCCTCCAGCTCCGGCGGACGGCCGGAGACGGAGGACCCGAAGAGCACGTCGTCCTCCCCCGAGTAGCGGGACAGGAGGATCGCCCACGCGCCCTGCACCGCCGTGTTGGCCGTGACCTGGGCGCCGCGGGCCAGTTCGTGGACTGCGGCGGTGGCCGCGCGGGAGAGGCGCGCGGAGCACCGTCCTGTCTCCGTGCTCTCCGGCGCGGCGGTCCCGGCGGACCGGCCGATCCCCAGCGGCGTGGGGGCGGAGAACCCGGCCAGTTCCTCCCTCCAGAAGCGCTCCGCGCCCTCCATGTCCTGTCGCTTCAGCCAGGCGATGTAGTCGCGGTACGGCCTGGGCCGGGGAAGGCACGCCTCGCGGCCGGCCAGCCGTGCCTCGTACAGCGCGATCACCTCCCGGTACACGACGCCCAGGCTCCACCCGTCCAGGATCATGTGGTGGTGCGTCCACACCAGCTGGTACGACGCGTCGCCCAGGCGGAAGAGCGCCACCCGCATGAGCGGCGGCCGGGCCAGGTCGAACCCCGCCTCCCGGTCGGCGCGCACGTACTCGACGATGCGATGCTCCTGCTCCGCCGCCGGCACGTCGCGCCAGTCCTCGTACCGGAAGGGGAGCGTCGCGTCCCTGCGGACCACCTGCAGCGGCGCGTCCACCTTCTCCCAGGCGAAGGCGGTCCTCAGCGCCGGGTGCCGGTGCACCACCGCCCCCCACGCCTCTTCGAAGGGGCCGTGGGAGAGCTCGGTGCGGAGCCGGAGCCCGAGCTGTCCGATGTAGACGCCGGACCCCTGGTCGGACAGGGTGTGGAAGAGCATCCCCTCCTGCGTGGGAGAGAGGGGATACACGTCTTCCATGATCGCGCGCTTGCTCATGCAGCCCCTTTTGCATTGGGGTGGGGTTCCCGGGGCCCGGGACGCCGCCGTCCCGTGCCTCCTCGCGGCTACGGCCCCCGGGGGTCCGCGCGGGTACCCCTTTCACAGGCGCGAAATACGCGGACCCGTCGATACGCGCTGCCGTCCGGGCCGCGTGTTCGCCATTAGTGGGTCGGTCCGCGGCCGCTGGGACCGCGCGGGACCGTCTGTGAGAGCTGTCGCGCAGCAACCCTCTGAAGTTAGTTATGTCTCTACTTATGCGCAATCATAATGTCAATGTATGTTATGCGCAGCGGTCCGCGAGCGTAGTTTCGCCCCGCCCCGCTACTTCGGCCTCCGTCAGTACAGCACGCGCGAGGCGGCAGAGAGGCGCGCTTCCCGCGACTTGCGGAGGTCGCGCACCACGTTGATGCGCCTCAGCCAGCGGTCGGTGCCGTCGTAGCGTGCCCGGAAAGGCTTGCGGCCGTGCACCGCCTGGAAGTTGTCGATGAAGCAGAAGTCGCCGGGCTCCAGAACCTGGTCCTCCAGCGCGGAGTCCACCTGGCGGATGAGCTCATCCAGGGTGGCCTGCGCCACCGGGTCCTCCACCGTGTCCATGAAGAACGGGTCCAGGCGGACGTAAGGAGCCCGCAGGTCCCCGAAGAGCACAGGGATCCGCTCCGGGGAGCTCCACTGGTTCTCGATCTCGGCGTACGCGCGCCGGAGGAACTCCTCCTCCTCGGGCGGAACGCCGGCGTGGCCGCCGCTGTTCTTGGGGAGGTGCGACTCGTCGGGGCGGATGGTGAAGTGCGGGCTGGACAGCACGGCCACCTGCTCCGGTGTCAGCCGGACCCGGGAGATGGGGGCGAAGGTGGTGGGGACGCGGTCGGGGTTGCGCAGGCACATCATCCCCAGGTAGTCGCCCCGGTACGGGTGGAAGGCGTCTTCCACGTGCCAGGTCAGCGGTTCCTCGCTCCCGCTCCCCAGCTGCTCCTTCTCGTGCCCGCGGATGGGGAGGATGTCGTGCACCACCCGCCCGTCCTGCTGCGTGCTCCAGCCGATGGGCTCGCCCAGCAGCGACCCCAGGAGCAGGAGGAGCGAGTCCTCCTCGACGGTATCGTTGGCGGGGTGGTGCCGCTTCCAGTGCTCGGGGGTGGGACCCACCTTGTCCTGGTCGACGGGGTAGCCGGACACCACCAGCAGCGCCTCCTCCGGCTCGTAAAGGCGGAACCGCCGCAGCGCCTGGCGGATGCGGCGCGGCAGCTCGTCCGCGATCACGCCTGCCTCGTCCAGGAACTCGCGCGCCTCCGCGGAGCCGTAGCGCGCGGAAAGCTCCGCGAGCAGTTGCCGGATCTCCGCCACCTCCCCATCGGTCATCACGATCCTCATCGCTGTTCCTTTCCGCTCGGGTACATTGTCGCGCATCATGTCCGCGCAGGATGCCCTGGCCTGCCCGGCGGCCCGGGCTAGGGGGCCGGCTCCCCGGCACCCGGAGCGCGCGGCCACCTGTTGTTCCCCCGGCTGACGTCAGGGAAGAGCCCGTCTGGGTCCACCTCCACCCGCACCGGGGCGCCGGCGACCGGGACGTCCACCGTCGCCGTGCGGCTCCGCGCCGCCAGCCACGCCTCGATCGGGATCTCCGCCCACGCGGACGCGCCGGACTCCGTCGTCACCACCACCAGCGCGGGGACCGGGACCTCGCCCAGGTCGCGCACCGTCACGCGGACGCTCCCCGGCGCGGCCCGCACTACGCTCTCCACCGCCAGGTCGGTGGTCCCTGTCTCCCAGAACCACGGGTAGAAGAACCAGTCGAGGTCGCGGCCGGCGACGCGTTCGAAGGTGTTGAAGAAGTCCCACGGCGTGGGGTGGCGGAACCTCCACTCCGCCAGGTAGGTGTCCATCGCCCGGCGGAAGGTCTCCTCCCCCACCACGGCTCGCAGCGAGCGGAGGAGGAGCGCCGGCTTGGAGTAGGCTGCGACGTAGCGTGCCCCGTAGGGGCTCACCAGGTCGGTGTGCCGCATCAGGGGAACCTCGGCGTCGCTCCCGGCCACCTGCAGGTAGCCGTCGCGGTCGGGGGCGAAGGGGTCGGCGACGGGGAAGAGGTCGCTGCGGCCCAGGATCTCGTAGTACGTAACCACCCCCTCGTCCATCCAGGCGTAGGCCGCCTCGTCCTGCCCCACCAGCATGGGGAACCACTGGTGCCCCACCTCGTGCACCACCCCGGAGTGCAGGTCGGGCGCGGTAGTGTACCCCCCGACGAAGGCGATCTGCGGGTACTCGATGCCACCCGCCATGGGGCCGTCGGCCACGGTGAGCTGCGGGTACGGGTAGGGGGTGAGCGTCCGGCTGAAGAACTCCAGCGCGTGCCTGCCGAAGCGCGCGCTCTCACCCCAGGGCGAAGGGCCGGCGCGGTAGAGCGCGTGGACGGGGACCGCCCGCGTCCCCCCGGCGCCGTCGGGGACGCGCGCGGCGACTGCGTCCCACAGGTACCGGTTGGAGGCGGCGAAGGCGAAGTCGCGCACCTCCCTGCCGCGGAAGCGCCAGGTCAGCTTCCCGTCCGGGGGGACGAGCGTCGCGCGCCCCGCGTCCAGTTCCTCGCGGGTGATCACCCGCACCACGGTGTCGGAGGCGGGCACGCCCGCCAGGCGGCGGCGCGCGTCGGGGGTGAGCACCTCCTCCGGGTTCCGCAGCTCGCCGGTGGCCCCCACCACCCACCCCGCCGGGAGGGTGAGCGCCACGTCGAACTCGGCGTAGTCCAGGTAGAACTCCCCGTCGCCCAGGTACGGGGTCGCGTCCCACCCGGTGAGGTCGTCGAAGACGGCCACCTGGGGGTACCACTGCGCCACCAGGAAGGCGCGGCCCCTGCGGCCGCCCCCGTGCGCCGTGCGGAAGCTGGGCGCCAGAGGGATGGTGTGCCGCCATCCGGTCTCCAGGACGGCGCTGTCCCCGGGGGCGAGGGGCCGCGGGAGGACGATGCGCGCGAGGGTGCCCTCCACCCGGTACCCGGTGGGCGCGTCCGGCCGGGGCTCCCGCCGCACCTCCGGGATCCCCGCGGCGTCCAGCGGACGCAGGGCCTCGCCCTGCGCGGCGACGCGCTCCAGCGTCACGCCGCCCGTGACCTTCACGGCCCGGTTCCGCGGCACACCCTCGGAATAGACGTTCTGGTACAGGTTGAGTACCACCGACCGGATCGGCACCGGCGAGCGGTTGAGGTACACGATGCGCTCCGTGCCGCGCAGGAGTGCCGTCGTGGGATCCAGCTCCGCGCGGATGACGTAGCGGACCTCCTGCTGCCAGTACCGCTCCCCGGGCCTCCCGTTCGTGGTCCGGGTCCCCCGCTCCACCGCAGCCCGGAAGGCGGCGGGGACGGGGACCGGGCGCAGCAGGTAGCGCGGCGCCGTGTCCGCGGGCGCGGGAGCCCCGCCGGCGGGGAGGGCGGGCGCGCACCCGGCCGCCAGCAGGAGGCCGGCGAGCAGGGTGCCGAGCCGCTGCTCGATCCGGGGCGCCCTCATGGGAACAGGTCCGCTTCCAGCATGGCGAGGGTCGCCTCGTCCAGCTGCGCCAGGGGGAAGTCGGAGGGGGTGCACCCCCCCGCGTCGGGGGAGCAGCAGTGCTCCACCAGCGCGCGGAGCTCGGCGGCGTAGCGCTCCGCCAACGCCTCCACCGTCTCCGGGCGATGCAGGTCGCGGGAATAGCTCCAGCGGACCCGCAGGATCCCGTCCTCCACCGCGGCGTTGACGTCGAGCAGGTGGGCGCGCCGGCCGCCGGGGGCGTGGGAGGGGCCCATGGGCTCGTGGGCGAGGGCGAAGAGCGCTTCTCCGGCCACCGTCCCGTCGAACTGGCCCAGGTAGTTGAAGCTGATCTCGGGTTGGGGGATCCGCTGGAGCTCGCTCCGCCCCTCGTCCTCCGGGGCGAGGTAGCGGAGGATGCCGTAGCCGATCCCGTGCGCAGGGACGGCGCGCAGTTGCTCCTTGACCGCCTTCAGCTCCTCCGCGTCCCCCCACGCGTCGCTCAGGTCGAGCAGCACCGGGAAGAGCGCAGTGAACCACCCAACGGTGCGGGACAGGTCCACGCCGGGGAACAGGTCCTCGCGCCCGTGCCCCTCCAGGTGCAGCAGGACGCGGCGCTCTCCGGTCCACCACGCAAGGGTGCGCGCCAGCGCGGCGAGGAGGACGTCGTTGACCTGCGTGCGGTAGGCGGCCGGGACCTCCTGCAGGAGGGCGCGGGTCTCTTCCGCGTCGAGGGCGACGGAGACGTAGCGCACCGAGCCGGAGCGGTTCTCCCGCCCCGGCAGCTCCACGGGGAGGCGCGGGACGTTGGTCCGGGTCAGCGCGCCCCAGTGCCCTGCCTCGGCGCGCAACTCGCCGGAGCCGGCGTACTCCGCCAGCAGCTCCGCCCAGCGCCCGAACGGGGTAGTCCCGGGGGGGAGGCTCCACCTTTCCCCGCGCGCGGCCTGCTCGTATAGCCTCTGCAGGTCCTCCAGCAGCACGCGCCACGAGACGCCGTCCACGGCGAGGTGGTGGACCACGAGCAGGAGCCGCTCCCCCGCGGCCCCCAGGTCGAAGCGGGCGGCCCGCAGTAGCGGCCCGCGCTCCACGTCCAGGCTGGCCTGCAGCGCGGCCGACGCCGCCTCCATCCGGGGCGCGCGCTCCGGCTGCGGGAGGCGAGAGAGGTCCACTGCGAGGAGCGGGGAGGACCCTCCGGGCTCGGCGTACCGCTGCGTCCACCCTCCGGGGCCGTGGGAGAAGCGCAGCCGCAGCGCGTCGTGGTGCTCCGTCAGCCGCAGCAGCGCGCGGGAGAGCGGCCCGGGGTCCAGGCGGCGCCGCGGCGCGACGAGGAAGGCCTGATTCCAGTGGTGCGGGTCGCCGGTCTCCTGCTCGAAGAACCAGCGCTGGATCGGCGTCAGCGGGAGCTCCCCCGCGGGGAGCGCCTCCTCGCCGGCCGCCGCGGGCGCGCCCCCCGCCACCCGCGCGAGCCCGGCGATGGTGGGGTGCTCCACCATCTGCCGCGGGGTAAGGTTCACCCCCTCGCGCCGGGCGCGGGCCACCGCCTGGATGCTGAGGATGGAGTCGCCGCCAAGGTCGAAGAAGCGGTCGTTCACGCCCACACGCGACACCCGCAGGACCTCCGCCCAGACGCCGGCTAGCACCCGCTCCACCGGGGTGCGCGGGGCCTCGTACTCGCGGTCGTCGTCCCTCCACTCCGGCTCCGGGAGTGCCCGCCGGTCGATCTTGCCGCTGGGGGTGAGCGGAAGCCGCTCCATCACCATCACGGCTGCCGGCACCATGTACTCCGGGAGGTGCTGCCGCAGGTGCGCCCGCAGCTCGGAGGGGGTCTCCCCTTCCCCGGCGGGGGTGACGTAGGCCACCAGGCGGCGGTCGCCCGGTGCGTCCTCGCGCACCACGGCCACTGCGTCGTGCACCGCGCGGTGGCGGCGAAGTACGGTCTCCACCTCGCCCAGCTCGATGCGGAAGCCGCGCAGCTTCACCTGGCTGTCCACGCGGCCCAGGTAGTCCAGCACCCCGTCGAGCCCCTGCCGCACCCGGTCCTTGGTGCGGTACATCCGCGACCCGGGCGCTCCGAAGGGGTCCGGGAGGAAGCGGTCGGCCGTCAGCTCCGGCCGGCTGACGTAGCCCCGGGCCAATCCGTCCCCCGCCAGGTACAGCTCGCCGGGGATCCCCACGGGAGACGGCTCCAGCTGCGCGTCCAGCACGTACGCCCGCGTGTTGACGAGGGGCCGGCCGATGTGGATCCGGTCGGCGCCGCGCGGGACCAAGGCGTACGTGGAGTAGCTGGTGTCCTCGGTGGGGCCGTACAGGTTCGCCACCCGGGCGACGCCGTGCTCGTAGAGCTTCCCTGCGAGCGGGGCCGGGAGGGGCTCGCCGGCGAGGAAGATCGTCCGCAGGCTCGCCGGGAGGGCACCCGCGCGCAGCAGCTCGGCTGCGGCGCTGGGTGTCATGCTGGCGTACCGGATCCCCCCGTCGCCCAACTCCGCCAGCGCCAGCGCATTCTCCGCGAGCACCAGCGTCCCCCCCCAGCAGAGGGCGCCGAAGATCTCCGCCACCGACACGTCGAAGCTGGTGGAGGTGGAGCCGAGGACCACGGCGCGCTCCCCGTCCGAGACGTTCTCCCGCATCCAGTGGAGGAGAACCACGGCGGAAGAGTGGCGGATCATCACCCCCTTGGGGCGCCCCGTGGATCCGGAGGTGAAGATCACGTGCGACAGGTTCTCCGGGAGCACGCCGCTCTCCGGCTCGTCCCCGCTCTCCCGCCCGATCGCGTCCTCCTCGCGGTCGAGCGCCAGCACCTCCACCCCCTCCGGGAGGCCCCCCCTCCGGGCCTCGTCGGCGAGGACCAGGCGGATCCCGGCGTCCCCCACCATGTAGCCGATGCGCTCCCGCGGATATGCCGGGTCAAGCGGCACGTAGGCGCCGCCCGCCCGGTGCACGGCCAGGAGCGCGACCAGCAGCGCCGGGGTGCGGGCGAGGCACACGCCCACGCACACCTCCGGCCCCACCCCCATCCGTCGGAGGCGGTGCGCCAGCTGGTTGGCGCGGCGCTCCAGCGCGGCGTAGCTCACCCCCTGTTCGTCGTGCACGACCGCGTCCCTCCCGGGGGTGCGCCGAGCCTGGGCAGCGAACAGGTCGTGGACGCAGCCGGGCAGGTACGCCCGGCGGGTGTCGTTCCACTCCACCAGCAGGCGCTCGCGCTCTGCCTCGCCCAGAAGCGGTACGGCGTCGACCGCGCCCTCCGGCTCCGCGACCACCCCCGCGAGCAGGGCGGCCAGGTGCCCCAGCATCCGCTCCACGGTGGCCCGGTCCCAGAGCTCCGCGCGGTAGCTGAGCTCGCCGTGCAGCCGCTCGCCGGTATCGGTCAGCGACAGGGTGAGGTCGAACTTGGCGGTGCTCCCGTCGGCCGGTAGCTTCTCCACCTCCACCCCGGCCAGCGCCGGGGCCACCTCCCCCTCCGGGGCGTCCAGGAGCGTGAGCATCGCCTGGAAGAGCGGCGTGTGCGCCTGGCTCCGCTCCACCCCCAGCGCGTCGATCAGCCGCTCGAAGGGGAGGTCCTGGCGCGCGTGCGCCTCCAGCACCCGCGCCCGCACCCGCCCCAGGAGCGCGAGGAAGCCGGGCCTCCCCGATAGGTCGGCGCGGATCACCAGTGTGTTCACGAAGAAGCCGATCAGCCCCTCCACCTCCACCCGCCCCCGTCCGGCGACCGGGGTGCCGACGAGGACGTCCTCCTCTCCGACGTAGCGCGCGAGGAGCGCGGTCCAGCTGGCAAGGAGCACCATGAAGGGCGTCGCGCCTTCGTGCCTGGCGAGCGGGCGGAGCGCCCGGACCACCTCCGGGGCGAGCTCGAAGGGGACGCTCGCCCCGGCGGGGCTCTGCACCAGGGGGCGCGGCCGGTCGGTGGGGAGCTCCAGGAGCGGGGGAGCGCCCGCCAGCCGCTCCCGCCAGTAGGCGAGCTGCCGCTCCAGCGTCTCACCCCGCAGCCACTCCCGCTGCCACACGGCGAAGTCGGCGTACTGCACGGGGAGGCCGGGAAGACCGGGCTCGCGCCCTTCGAGGCGGGCGGTGTAGAGCCGCGAGACCTCCCTCACCAGGATGGCGGTGGACCAGCCGTCGCTCACGACGTGGTGCAGCGTGAACAGGACCGCCCGGTCGCTCTCGCCCAGCCTCGCCAGCACCGCCCGCAGGAGGGGCCCGCGCTCCAAGTCGAAGGGACGCGTCGCCTCGTCACGGGCGAGCCGCCGCAGCTCCGCCCCGCGCGCGGCCGGCTCCAGGGCGCGCAGGTCGACCTCCGGGAGCGGCACCGGGCCCGGCGCCGCGATCCGCTGCACCGGCTTCCCCCCCGGCGCCGGGAAGGTCGTGCGCAGCACCTCGTGGCGCCGGACCAGGTCGCCCAGGCTCCGGCGCAGCGCGGCGTGGCTCAGCTCGCCGCGCAGCCGCAGCGCCGTCGCCATGGTGTAGGCGGCGCTCCCGGGCTCCAGCTGGTCCAGGTACCACAGCCGCTGCTGCGCGAAGGAGAGCGGGAGATCGCGGTCGCGCGGCACCGGCACGAGCGGCGGCGGCGGTGGCGGCTCGCCGGGGGCGCCGCGCATCGCCGCGTCCACCGCGCCGGCCAGCTCCGCCAGTGTGCGGGCCTCGAAGCACGCCCGGAGGGGCACCTCCACCCCGAGTGCCGCGCGGATCCGCGAAGCCACGCGGGCGGCATGCAGCGAGTGCCCCCCCAGGGCGAAGAAGTCGTCGCCCGCCCCCACCGGGCCCACCTTCAGCACCTCCTCCCAGATCGCCGCCAGCGACGCTTCTACGGGGGTGCGGGGGGGCACGTGGCCCACCTCCCCCCCGGGCCGACGCTCCGGCGCGGGGAGCGCGGCGCGGTCCAGCTTGCCGTGCGGGGTGCGGGGGAGCGCGTCGAGCACCACGATGGCGGAGGGCACCATGTACTCGGGGAGCGCGGCACGCAGCCCGGCGCGCAGCGCCTCGACGTCGGGCGCCTCGCCGCCGCGTCCGGCCACGTACCCCACCAGGCGCAGCTCCCCGGGCACGTCCTCGCGCGCCACGACGGCCGCTTCGCCCACCAGGGGGGAGCGGGCGAGCGCAGCCTCCACCTCGCCGGGTTCGATGCGGAAGCCGCGGATCTTGACCTGGTGGTCCACCCGCCCCAGGAACTCCAGCTCGCCGGACGCCAGCCAGCGCACCCGGTCCCCCGTGCGGTAGAGCCGCGCACCGCTGCGCGGCTCCTCCCCGAAGGGGTCGGGGAGGAAGCGCTCCGCCGTCAGCCCCGGGCGCCCCAGGTAGCCGCGCGCCACCCCGGCGCCCCCCACGTACAGCTCCCCGGGGATCCCCACCGGGGCGGGCCGCAGCCACGGGTCCGCCACGTAAAGGCGGACGTTTGCCCCCGGCCGCCCGATCACCGGCGTGGGCGACGACCCGCGGACGGCGCAGAGCGCCGCGTCCACGGTGCACTCCGTGGGGCCGTACAGGTTGTGGTAGCTCCGCCCCTCGGCCGCCCCCAGCCGCTGCCACGTGCCCTCGTCGATCGCCTCGCCCGCCACCAGCACGGCGGCCGGGTGGCCCGGCGCCTCCAGCATCCCGGCGTCCAGGAGGAGGCGGAGCTGGGCGGGGGTGCAGTCGAGGACGTCGACCTCGTGCTCCCCCAGGTACGCCGCGAGCGCCTCCCCGTCGTAGCGCACCTCCTCGGGGATCACGTGCAGCGTGCTCCCGGCGAGGAGCCGGACGAGCTGCTTCACCGAGGTGTCGAAGGTGAAGGGCCCGTTCATGCTCACGCTCGGCGGGGGGCCCCCGCCCCACTGGTCGTAGACGGCACGCTGCAGCAGCACCCCCAGGTTCACCACCGAGCGGTGCTCCACCAGCACGCCCTTGGGGGCGCCGGTGGAGCCGGAGGTATAGATCACGTAGGCGAGATTTTCTGGACGGACGCCACTCCGCACCTCCGTGGAGTCCCCGCACGCCCCCCCTCCCCCGAGCGTGTCCACGCAGAGCGTCACCGGGGCCGTGGCGGGGAGGCGCGGGAGGAGGCGCTCCTGCGTGAGGAGGACTGCCGCCCCCGAGTCGGCCAGCACCAGCGCCAGGCGGTCCGTGGGGTGCGCCGGGTCGAGTGGGACGTACGCGCCCCCCGCGGCGAGCACCCCCAGGATGGCGACGACCAGCTCCGTGCCGCGCTCCACGCAGATCCCCACCCGCACCTCCGGCCCCACCCCGCGCCGCCCCAGCTCGCGGGCGAGGCGCGCCGAGCGCGCGTGTAGCTCCGCGAAGGTCAGACGCTCCTTGCGGTACATGACCGCCGGGGCGTCCGGGGTGCGGGCCGCCTGCAACGCGAACAGCTCGTGGACGCAGAGGTCGCGCGGGTGGTCGGCCCCGGTCCGGTTCCACTCCACGAGCACCTGGCGGCGCTCGTCGTCGCCCAGGAGCGGGAGGTCGGACAGGAAGCTCTCCGGCGCCCGGGCGATCCCGGCCAGGAGCGCCGACAGGTGCCCGAGCATCCGCTCGACCGCGTCCCCCTCCAGACGGGCGCGGTCGAAGCGGGCCCGCACCCCCAGCCGCGCGCCCGGCGTCACCACCAGCGCGAGCGGGACGCTGGTCCGCGACGCGATCTCCTCGACCTCCACGACGAGCCCCACCCCCCCCGCCCCGAGCACGTCCTCCACCACGTAGTTCTCGAAGGCGAGCAGGCTGCGGAACAGGGGCTCCCCGGGCGGCACCTCGCTCCACCGCTGCACCTCCGCCAGCGGGGCGTGCTCGTGCTCCCGAGCCGCCGCCGCTCTGGACTGGAGCCCTCCCAGCCAGTCGGCCGCCGCCAGGCCGGGGGCGAGGCGCGCGCGCGCGGGGATAGTGTTGACGAACATCCCCACCATCTCCTCCACCCCCTCCAGCTCCGCCGGCCGGCCGGACACCACGGTCCCGAAGACCACGTCGTCCTCCCCGGCGTAGGACGACAGGAGGAGCGCCCAGGCGCCCTGCACCAGGGTCCCCAGCGTCAGCCCGTACCGCCGCCCGAGCGAGCGCAGACCCGCCGTCAGCACCGCCGGCAGGCGCGCCTCCTCCGTTCCCTGGCCCTCTTCCCCCGTCGCCCGCTCCGGCAGGACCGCGGTCGCGGCGCGGAAGCCCGCCAGCTCCGCCCGCCAGAAGGTCTCCTCGCGCTCCGGGTCCTGTCCCTCCAGCCAATCCACGAAGTCGCGGAATGGCCGCCTCGCCGGGAGGACGGGGAGCTCCCCCCGCACCCCGGCCACGTAGCAGGCAAGCACCTCCCCGATCACGGGGGGCGCGGACCAGCCGTCCAGCAGCAGGTGGTGGTGGGTCCAGACGAGCCGGAATTCGCTTTCCGCCACCCTGGCGAGCGCCACCCGCAGCAGCGGCGCGCGCGACGGGTCGAAGCCCCGCGAGCGGTCGGAGCGCAGGAGCGCGGCCAGACGCTCGTGCTGCTCGCCCGCGGAGAGCCCACGCCAGTCGGCCTCCTCCCAGGGGAGCTGCACCGAGCGGTGCACCACCTGCCGCGGGCGCTCCCCCTCTCCCCGCTCGAACCCGGTCCGCAGCACCGAATGGCGGTCGAGCACGCGCTCCCAGGCGCGCCGCAGGGCGGGGGCGTCCACTCTCCCCCGCAGCGTGAACACGTACTGGACAAGGTCCACGTCCGACCCGGGGGCGAGGAGGGCGTGAAAGAGCATCCCCTCCTGCATGGGGGTCAGCGGGTATGCGTCCTCGAGGTGCGGGTTGCTCATGTAGAGCGTGGGTTCTCGGGAAGGCCACAGGGATCCGTAGGTGGAGCGGACCGCCCCTGATTCCACCGATTTTGTCGCCAATTGTTCCCCGGTCCGGACGTGGCCCGCCCTCCCCCGCCGGCGGCGGAGGGGGGCCGTGGGAGATGGTCAGCGGACCGGGATCCAGTACGTCGCCTTCAGCACCAGGAAGTTGTCCCCGCTCGCCTCCACCGACCTCGCCAGGTCGCCCGGCCCCACCGGGGAGCCCAGCGCCTCGCTGGCGAATCGGTCCTGCTGCCACACCATGAAGAAGGTGCTCCCGGGGCGCCACTCCCAGCGCAACACCGCGTTGCTGCGGAACGAGCGCACGTTGAAGTCGCGGAAGGGGAGGGTGAAGGCGCTGCTCCCGTCGGTGACGGTGTACGGCCCCCGCTCCTCCGCCTGGAGGATGGTGGTGCCGTCCGTGCCGTAGGTCCGCAGCCGCCGGCTCCGCGCCGCCTCCAGTTCGCCGAAGTCGTGGTAGCGACCGCTCGCCGCGAAGGGCTCGGCGTACAGCTCCAGCGACAGGTCGGGCTTGAGGGTGTAGTTCAGCCGCAGCTGCGTGGAGAGGGTGGTCCGGTCGATGAAGGAGAAGACGTAGCGGCTGCCGAAGGTGGCGGCGGAGCCACCGGCCCGGACCCCGACGTACTGCCGTGGGTTGGTCTCGCGGTAGAACGTGGGGCTCGCCGAGAGCTCCCACCGGGGGCTGGGGTGCAGCGTCACGCCCCCCGAGGCGACCACCAGCTCCTGCCCCAGGTCGCTGCCCCCCAGGTCCAGCCGCCCGATGATCCCGGTGACTGCCGCGGGGGGCCCCTGCACGTGCATCACCGTCCTCCACCCCCGCCCGGTGCGCATCAGCGGCCCACCGCGCGTGAGGTCGTTGTTCAGGGCGGGGAGGTACAGGTACCCCAGCACGACGGTGCGCCAGTAGCTCTGCCAGGTGGCGCGCGCCTCGCCGCTGAGGGCGCGGTACGTGTTCACCCCCTCGAAGTTCCACTGGTTCTCGGTGCCCGCCCGCAGCTGGTAGCTGCGGAAGGCCCCTCGCGGCCGCGTCTCACGGTACCGGAGGTCCGCCTGCCCCCAGATCTCGTCCGCCACGTTCTGGAAGCCCGCGTCGTTGAGCTCCAGCCCCGGCGAGATGGTGCTCGCGGTCGCGCCCCAGAGCCAGTGGCTCCCGGCGTTCCGCGACACGCCCAGTGAGCCCGCGAAACCGGAGAGCGAGGTGCGCGAGGGATCCAGGCGGACCGGGCTGGCGTCGGGACGCTGGAAGTAGCGGGCGGAGGCAAGCTGAGTGCGGAGGATGGCAAGCGAGTCCCCCTCGACGTGGCTGAAGCCGAGCGTCCCCTGCACCTGGTACTCGCCCCCGCGGAAGCGCAGGCTCCAGTCGGCCCCGCCGCTGTACGCCTCCCGGGCGAGGAGCGCGGCGAGCGGGGCGCCCGCGGGGAGGTCGCGGCGCGTGGCGACCAGACTCACCCCCGCCGTGGACCCGCTCCCGCCGAACTCCTGCTGCGCCCGCAGCACGCCGTACCCGGTCCGCGGGGCCACGCGGACGCGCCCAAAGTCCCCCCCGTCCCCGTCGAAGGTGCGCGCGTGCTCCTCGTCGGTCAAAGCGGCCAGCGCGCCGAGCGACAGCCCCGAGGGGAGACGCCCGGTGAGCTTGGCGGCGCCCAGGATGGTGGCGACCCGGGGACGGTCCAGGTACGAATAGGGGCCGATCCGCTCCTCCACCAGCGCGTCCACCACCTCGTCGCGCGCCGCGGCCCCGATGCGGCGTGAATAGAAGTGCTGCCGCTCCCCACCGGCCACGGCTCCCCCCGCTCCGAGGAGCTGGCTCCCCTCGATGAAGAAGAGGCGCTTCTCCGAGAAGGAGCTCTCGAAGGCGGTCAGGTTCACCTCCGCCGGGTCCGCCTCCACCTGCCCAAAGTCCGGGTTCACCGTCCCCTCGACGGTGAGGTTGGACCCCAGCCCCATCTTCAGGTCGCCGCCCGTGCGCACCGAGAGCCGGCTCCCGTCGTCGAAGGGGTTCCCGGTGCCGGGGGCGGCGGTGAAGTCTCCCCCGCCGGCGATGTACGGCATCACCTCCACCCGGCGGGTGGGGCGGACCGCGTCGATCCCCTCCAGCGTGCCGAAGCGCGAGGCCCACCCCGTCCCGGTAGTGGGGACCAGCGCCCAGTAGCTGTTCTCCTGTGTGACGGGGTTGCGCCGCATCACGTTGACGCCCCACCGCTGCCCTGGACGGGTGACGAAGCGGAGCTGGGAGAAGGGGATGCGCATCTCCGCCGTCCACCCCGCCGAGTCGTGGCGCACCGCGGCCTGCCAGACGGGATCGAAGGAGGCGTCGGTGTCGGCCTCGTCGTCCGAGGGGTGGTACCAGTCCAGCCGCGTCCCCGCGGCGGTCACGCCGAAGGTGTAGGCGGTCCGGCGGTCCAGGTAGGTGTCCAGGGAGACGAGCAGGTACTCCGCCTGCGTCGCGTTGTCGCGCCGGCTCAGTGGCGCCCGGATCCGGGCGGGGTCCAGGCTGTGCATGCGGGCACCCACGTAGAGCGCCTCGTCGTCGTACAGGAAGCGGACCTCGGTGCGCTCCCCGGCGGGCGCGCCCTCCACCGGCTGCCGCTGCCGGAGGTCGGTGAGCGCGGGCGCCGCGGCCCACGCCTCCTCGGTGAGGCGCCCGTCCAGCACGGGGCTGCGCCCCTCGCTGTGGACCGCGCGGACCGCCCCCCCCGGAGAAGCCTGGGCACGGAGCGGCCCCGCGCCCACCAGCAGAAGCGCCGCAACGGCGGCGGCCACGGTCGCACGCCTCACGCGCCCTCCAGCCGGGCCGTGGCGGGGCGGCACCGGGACCGGGTCATCGCGGGCTCCGGGGATGCAGGGGTGCGGTGATCATGGGCCGGGGTACGGGTGAGGCGAAGGGGACGGGCCACCATAACCGAGGTTCGCGATCATGTCAAGCCAACTTCTGTATAAAATCGTAAGAGTGCGCCCGCATCCCTCGGCGCCGCATCCGTCCACCGGAACGGCCCGTCCGTGCCGCCCGCACCCACAGTGCGCTTGGAACGGCGGAGGAAGATGGAGATCAGCGGCCTCATGGCGCGGCCGGCGAGGCAAGGGGGAGCACGGCCCCGGCGCCCGCGGATTGCGCCACGACCGCCGCGAGCGGAACCGTGGGGGACCCGCCTGCGGGGAGGTCGCCGAGCACTGCGGCCAGCCGGGCGACGGTCGGGTAGCGGAAAAGCTGCCGGGGGTGGACGGGGATTCCGGCCTGGCGGGCACGGGTGACGACCTGGATGGCCCGGATGGAGTCGCCCCCCAGCTCGAAGAAGTCGTCCTGCACCCCCACGGCCGCATGCTCCAGGACCCCCGCCCAGATGCCGGCCAGCAGTTCCTCGGTGGGGGTGCGTGGCGCCAGGAAGCCCTCCGCCTCCTCCGGCCGCGTCGCTTCGGGGGCGGGGAGCGCGCGCCGGTCCACCTTGCCGCCGGGCGTCGTGGGCAGCTCGCGGAGGAAGGCGAAGGCCGCGGGGACCATGTACTCCGGGAGGATCTCCCCCAGGAACTCGCGCAGTTCGCGCGCGGCGGGCGCCGGCTCGCCCTCGGCCACCACGTACGCGACCAGCCGCCGCGCCCCGGGCGTATCTTCGCGCGCCACGATGACCGCGTCGCGGACGTCCGGGTGCTCGCGCAGCGCCGCCTCCACCTCGCCCGGCTCGATGCGGAAGCCCCGCACCTTCACCTGGCCGTCGATCCGCCCCGCGAACTCCAGCACCCCGTCCGGACCGCGGCGCGCCAGGTCGCCGGTGGCGTAGAGTCGGCCTCCCGGGACGGGCGAGAACGGGTCGGGGACGAACCTCTCCGCGGTCAGCTCCGGGCGCCCCAGGTAGCCCCGGGCCAGCCCCGCGCCCCCCACGAAGAGCTGCGCCGGAGCGCCGGCCGGCACCGGCCTCAGCGACGCGTCGAGCACGTGCGCGTGCACTCCGTGGATGGGGCGACCGATGGGGACCTCACGCCCAGCCCACTCTCCCTGCGGCGCGGCGGCAAGCTCATGGCGCGTTGCCACGACGGTCGCTTCGGTGGGCCCATAGGTGTTCACCA
Source organism: uncultured Gemmatimonadales bacterium (assembly GCA_963716255.1). Classification (GTDB taxonomy): domain Bacteria; phylum Gemmatimonadota; class Gemmatimonadetes; order Longimicrobiales; family Longimicrobiaceae; genus JAFAYN01. The sequence goes on from OY970303.1 coordinate 29,935, forward strand.
GGCGCGCGCCGCCGCGCAGCGCCATCCAGTCCGCCAACCGCTCGGGGAGCGCCCGCTCCCCGCCCAGGATCACCAGGCGGACGCGGGGGGGAGCCCGGCCGCGCCCGCCCTCAGGTCCGCAGTCAGCTGGTGCCAGTATGCGGTGGGGAGGTCGAGCACGCTGATCCCAGCCCCTTCGCAGAACCCGGCGAAGTCGGCGGAGGTGGCGGTGGCCCACTCCGGGCGGAGCACCAGCGCCGCGCCGGAGGCGAGCGCCGGGAATATCTCCTCCGCGCTGGCGTCGAAGCTCACCGAGGCGAACTGGAGCACCCGGTCGCCGGACCCCAGCCCGTAGGAGGCGACGGCGGATGCGGTGTGGTTGGCGAGGGCGTTGTGGGACACCATCACCCCCTTGGGCCGCCCGGTGGAGCCGGAGGTGTAGATGACGTAGCAGAGGGCGTCGCCTTCCACCGGGAGGGCGGGGTCGTGCCCCGGCGCCACCGCGATCGCCGCCCGGTCGGCGTCCACGCGGACCCGCGCCAGCCCCGGCACGTGCAGGCGATCGGCCGCGCCCCTCACGGTGACGAGCACGCGGGCGCCCGAATCGCCGAGGACGTACTCCAGCCGCTCCTCCGGGTACGCGGGGTCCAGCGGGACGTAGGCGCCGCCCGCCTTGAGCACGGCAAGGAGCGCCACCACCTGCTCCGGTCCGCGCTCCAGGCACACGGCCACCCGCGTCTCTAAACCCACCCCGCGGGAGCGGAGGTGGTGAGCCAGGCGGTTGGCGCGGGCGTTCAGCTCGGCGTAGGTGAGCGTCTCGTCCTGCGCCACCAGCGCGGGGGCGTGCGGCGTCCGCGCCGCCTGCGCCTCGAACGCCAGGTGCACCGGGGAGCCGCCGGCCGGGGCGCGCTCCCCCCCGTGGGCGAGCACCCGGCGGTGCTCCTCCCCGGCCAGCAGCGGCAGCGCCGCGACGGAGGCGGCCGGGTCGTCCAGGACGCCGTCCAGCAGCGCGCCCAGGCTGGACGCCAGGCGAGCGGCCGTGTCGGGATCGAACAGGTCGGTGGAGTACTGGAGCCGCAGCGACAGCATCCCGCCGGCCTCGGCGGCCCACAGGCACAGGTCGCAGGGGGTGGTCCGCTCGTCGACGGGGACCGCCTCCAGGCTCACTCCCGCGCGCTCGAAGCGGGCTCCGGGCTCCCCCGCCATCACCCCCGCGATCCCCGCCTCCTCCAGCCGGTGCGGGCGGTTGAACACGAACATCACGCGCGCGGGTGCCCCCCGAACCGGGTCGCGGAGCGCCGGGATCCGCTCCGCCAGCAGGTGCAGGGGGAACGCCTGGTGGTCCAGCGCGTCGGCCACGCACCGCCGCGTCCGCTCCAGGACTTCCTCGAAGCTGGGGTCGCCGGAAAGGTCGCCGCGCAGCAGGACCAGGTTGGTAAAGCAGCCGATGGTCCCCTCCCAATCCGCGCCGCCGCGCCCCGCCACGGGCGAGGCCACCAGCACGTCCTCGGCCCCGCTCCAACGGTGCAGGAGGGTGTGCCAGGCGGCGAGGAGCACGGTGAAGAGGGTTGTCCCCCGGGCTCGGGCCGTTTCCGCCAGGCCGCGGGTGCGGGCGGCGTCCAGGCGGAAGCGGTGCACCGCCCCCGCGTCGGTGCGCTCCGCGGGGCTCCGGTCCGCCGGGAGGGCCAGATGCGGGGAAGCGCACGCCAGCCGCTCGCTCCAGTAGCCCCAGAGCCGCTCCCCCTCCGGCCCGGCGAGAAGGCGCTCCTGCCGGCGGGTGTGCTCGGCGGGGGGCCGCCCCGTGGGGGGAAGGTCGGCGGGAGCGTGCAGTAGCTCTCCCCCGTAGAGCGCGGTGAGGTCGCCCAGCAGGAGCACATTGGACCAGAAGTCCACCACCGCGTGGTGCATCGCCAGGAGGAGCACGTCGCAGGAGGCGCCGCGCCGGAAGAGGGCGGCGCGAAGGAGCGGGGCGGCCTCCAGGTCGAAGCCCCGGTGCGCGTCGTCGGCCAGCCGCTCACGCAGCACCTCCTCGTCCCAGCCGGCGGCGTCCACCTCCGCGAAGGGAACCTCCACCTGCGCCCGAACCTCCTGGACCGGGCGCCCGTCGCGCAGAGGGAGGGCGGTGCGCAGCGCAGGGTGCCGATCGGTCAGCGCCCGCAGCGCGCGCCGGAGCGCGGCCGCGTCCACCGGAGCGGCGAAGCGGAGAGCGGCGAAGACGTTGAAGACGGCGCTCTCCGGGTCGAGCTGGTGGAGGAGCCACATCGGGCGCTGCGCGTAGGAGAGCGGGTGCACGCCCTCGCCGCCGTGCGGCTCGCCGCTCGCCTCCGCCTCCGGCGCGCCGGCCTCCCCGATCTCCACCCGGGGGAGGAGATGCTCGGCCAGCTCGCGGAGGGTGGGGCCGGCGAGGAGCGCCCGGATCGTCAGCGGCACTGCCAGGTCGCGCGCCACTGCGTTGCTCACCTCCACCGCCACGAGCGAGTCGAGGCCCAGGCGGGTGACCGGGACGTCAGCGGCAAGCCGCTCCGGTGCGACCCGGATCACGCCGCCCAGTCGGCCGCGCAGGTAGCCTTCCAGGAGCGCCAGGCGCTCCCCGGCGCCCGCCCGCACGATCTCCTCGCGAGTGGGGAGCGGCGCGGGACCGGCGGGGGCGGCGGCCCGGCGGAGGATCCCGCGCGCGTGCACCGCCCACTCGCCCCCGGGCTCGCCCGCGGGGCGGGAGTGCACGCGGAAGACGAACTCCCCGTCCCCCTGCCCCGAGATCGTCACCTGCACCGACCGGGGCCCGTCAAGCACCAGCGGCGCCGCCACGACGAGGTCGTCCACCCGGGCGTCGCCGGGGCCCACCGCTTCGGTGGCCGCGGCGCGCACCGCGTCCGCCAGCGCCTCGCCGGGAACGGCGCCGTCGCCGTCGGCGCCCAGGAGCCGGAGCGCGCCGGGGTGGACCTCCGCCTCCCACACGTGCGTCCCGGGGGAGTGGGCGAGGGCGAGGTGGAAGCCCAGCAGCGGGTGCGGGCGACCCGGGCCGGAGAGCGCGGGTGCGGCGCCGCCCGGCGCCGCCTCCAGCCAGTGCCGCTCCCGCTGCCAGGGGTAGCGCGGGAAAGCGACGAGCCGACCGCCGGAGGGGTGGAGCGCGCCCCACTCCACCGGGAGGCCGCGCGCGTACAGGGCACCGAGGGAGGACAGCAGCACCTCCCGTTCCCCCTCGTCCCTGCGCAGCGACGGCAGCACCACGGCCTCCACGCCCCGCGCGGCCAGCGTCTCGGCGATGCTCCCCGACAGCACGGGGTGCGGAGCCACCTCCACGAACGCGTCGCACCCGGCGCCGGCCAGCGCTTCCACGGCCGCGGCGAAAAGCACAGGATCGCGCACCCCGCGCGCCCAGTACGCCGCGTCCATCTCCCCACCGCGCACCCACGCGCCGGTGACCGTGGAGAATAGCGGCACGCGGGCGGCTTCCGGGGCGAGCCCGGGGAGCGCGGCGGCCAGCTCCGCGGACGCCGGGGCGACCTGCTCGCTGTGGAAGGCGTAGTCCACGCGCAGCCTGCGCACGTGGACCTCCCCCGCCTCCAGCCGCGCCAGAACCTCCTCCAGCTCCGGGGTGGCGCCGGAGAGCACCACCGAAGCGGGACCGTTCACGGCGGCGACGGCCAGGCGCCCGCCGTACGGCGCGATCGCGGCGCGCGCCTCCCCCGGGGGGAGTCCGACCGCGGCCATGGTCCCCTTCCCAGTGGCTTCCTGCATCGCGCGGCCGCGGTGGAAGACCAGCTGCGCCGCTTCCTCCAGCGGGAGCACGCCCGCCACCACCGCTGCGGCCACCTCGCCGACGCTGTGTCCGGCCACCGCGTGCGGGACCACCCCCAGTGAGCGCCAGAGGGCGGCGAGCCCTACCTCGATCGCGAAGAGCGCCGGCTGGGCGAACTCGGTACGGGCCAGGCGCGAGTCCGCCTCGTCCGCCTCCAGCTCCGCCAGGAGCGACCAGGGCGCGTGCGCGCGCAGCGCGCGGTCCACTTCCTCCACCGCGCGCCGGAAGACGGGCTCGGTCCGGAGAAGCTCGCGCCCCATCGCCCACCCCTGGGAGCCCTGCCCGGCGAAGACGAAGGCCACGCGCGGGGCGCGTCCGGGGGCACAGCGGCCGCGGGCGAGCCGCGGGTGCGGGCGGGCCGCCAGGAAGTCGTCCAGCCGCCCGGCCAGCTCCTCGCGCGACGCGCCGACCACCGCCACCCTGTGTTCGTGGTGGGCGCGGCGGAGCGAAGCGGTGTACGCCGCGTCCGCGGGGAGCGGGGCGGCGTCGCCGGGGGCTGACAGCAGGTCGCGGACGCGCAGCGCCAGCTCGGCGAGCGCCGCGGGGTCGCGGGCGGAGAGCGGGAGCAGGACGGGGGCGGCCCCGCGGCGAGGCGGCTCGGCCGTGGCTGGAGCCGGGGGCGGCCCGGCGAGGACCACATGGGCGTTGGTGCCGCCGAAGCCGAAGGAGCTGACCCCCGCGAGCGCGGATCCCGGCTCCGCCGGCCAGGCGGAGAGGGAGCCCTGTACCGCGAGCCCAAGCTCGCGCAGGGGGATCGCCGGGTTGGGCGACTCGAAGTGCAGGGTAGGCGGGAGGCGGTGGTGCCGGAGGGCGAGCGCCGTCTTGATCACCCCCCCGATCCCCGCCGCGGCCTCCAGGTGCCCCAGGTTGGACTTCACCGATCCCACCCGGCAGGGGCGGTCGGCGGGGCGCCCGTCGCCGAGGACCGCGCCCAGGGCGCTCGCCTCAATGGGGTCGCCGAGCGGGGTGCCGGTGCCGTGGGCCTCCACGTACTGCACCTCCTCCGGCCGCACCGCGGCGCGGAGGTATGCCTCGCGCAGGACCGCCTCCTGCGCGGCGCGGCTGGGGGCGGTCAGGCCATTGCTGCGCCCGTCCTGGTTGACCGCGCTCCCGCGGACCACGGCGTACACCGGGTCGCCGTCCTCCAGAGCGCGCGAGAGCGGCTTGAGAACCACCACCCCGGCTCCCTCGGCGCGCACGTAGCCGTTGGCGCGGGCGTCGAAGGCGCGGCAGCGGCCGTCCGGCGACATGAAGCCGGCCTTGCTGAAGTGGACGGTGATGCCCGGAGAAAGTAGGAGGTTCGCGCCACCCACGAGCGCAGTGGTGCACTCGCCACTCCGCAGACTCCGGCAGGCGAGGTGGAGGGCGACCAGCGACGAAGAGCACGCGGTGTCCACCGCCAGGCTCGGCCCCCGCAGGTCCAGGACGTACGAGAGGCGGTTCGCGGCGATGCTGAGGGCGCCGCCAGCGCCCGCGTACGCGTCTCCCCGCGCGGCGTCCGCGAACTGGATCTGCCCGTAGTCGCTCGTCGAGATTCCGACGAACACCCCGGTTCGCGACCCGGCGAGCCGGCCGGGATCGATCCCGGCGTCCTCCAGCGCCTCCCACGCGACCTCCAGGAGCAGCCGCTGCTGCGGGTCCATGCGCGCCGCCTCGCGCGGGGAGATGCCGAAGAAGCCCGCGTCGAAGCGGTCCACCGCGCGCAGGAAGCCGCCCCAGCGGGTGCTCATCTTCCCCGGTGCCCCCGGGTCCGGGTCGTAGAGCGCGTCCACGTCCCACCGGTCGGGCGGCACCTCCGTCACGGCGTCCACTCCCTCCTCCAGCAGCCGCCAGAACGCCTCCGGGCCGTCCGCCCCGGGGAACCTGCACCCGATCCCGACGATGGCGACCGGCTCGTCCAGCTCCGCCCCGGCCGCCGCCCACCCCTCCCCGGCGGCGGTGCTCCCCGCGAGATGCCGGGCCAGCTCGTCGATGGAGGGATGGTCGTAGAGCAGCGTGGGGGGAAGGTTCACCCCGAGCCACTCCTGCAGCTCGCCGGAAAGGCTCACCGCGTCCACGGAGTGGAGGCCCCAGCGGGCGAAGGGTGCCCGCGGGTCCACCTCGTGCGGCGGGATGCCGGCGTGCCCGGCGATGCGCGCCACCAGCCAGTCGCGGATCGCCTGCGCCCGCCCATCCGCGTCCCCCGGCGCCGGGCCGCCCGGCGCCAGGAGGGCGGGAGCGGCGACGGGCGCCTGCGCGGCCCCGGCGGGGGCCTCCCACCACTCGTGCACCGGCTCCAGCTCCCCACCCAGCAGCGCCGCGCGGCAGCCGCTGCGCTGGATCTTGCCGCTGGTGGTCTTGGTGATCGCACCCGGCGGGATGAGGACGACGCCGGAGGGCCGCAGGTCGTGTTCCTCCACCAGCGCCTTCCGGATCGCCGCGGCGACCGGCGCGGGGTCGGACCGCAGGTGCTGCCGCTCCAGCTCGCACACCACCACCAGCCCCTCCCCGCCCTCCCCGTCCACCGTGAAGGCGGCGCTGCACCCGTGGCGTAGCGCCGGGTGGGCGCCCTCCGCGGTCGCCTCCAGCTCCTGCGGGTAGTGGTTGCGCCCGTGGACGATCACCAGGTCCTTGGCGCGCCCGGTGATGAAGAGCTCGCCCGCGTGCACGAACCCCAGGTCGCCCGTGCGGAGGAACGGCCCCTCGCCGGAGTGGGAGAGTCGGGCGCGGAAGGTCGCCTCGCTCTCCTCCGGGCGGTTCCAGTAGCCGTCCGCCACGCTGGGCCCGGCCACCCACACTTCGCCCACCAACCCGGGTGGGCACACTCTGCGGGTCACCGGGTCGACGATCTCCACCCGCTGGTCGGCCCCCACCACCTGCCCGCACCCCACCAGAGCGCGGGCGCCCGGCGCCCCGTGCGGACGCTCTACCAGCCGGTGCTCCTCCAGCGCGGCGGACTCGAACGAGGCGAACCGGGGCGGGGCACCGGGCGCCCGACCAGCGGAGACCACCAGCGTCGCCTCCGCCAGGCCGTACCCGGGGTGCAGCGCCTCCCAGCGCAGACCGCACGGCGCGAAGGCAGCGTGGAAGCGCTCCAGCGTGTCGCGCCGCACCGGCTCGGCGCCGTTGAACGCCGCGCTCCAGCGGCTCAGGTCGAGCTCCACGCGCTGCTCCGGGGTGGTGCGCCGCACGGCGAGGTCGAACGCGAAGTTCGGCCCCCCGCTCAGCGTGGCGCGGTAGCGCGACACTGCGCTCAGCCAGCGGATCGGCGACTGCAGGAAGGCGGCGGGGGGCATCAACACGCAGGGCGAGCCCAGGTGAACCGCCTCCAGCACGTTCCCGATCAGCCCCATGTCATGGAAGAGCGGGAGCCAGCTCACCACCACCGCGTCGTCCCCCTGGCCCCACCCCTCCTGCAAGAGCCGGAGGTTGTGGAGCAGGTTTCCGTGGGTCACCATCACCCCCCGGGGCGAGGAGGTGGAGCCGGAGGTGTACTGGAGGAAGGCTAGCGTCCCGGGCTCCGCCCCCGGGTGCCGCCACCCCGCCTCCGCGGCCGGATCCAGGTCGTTCGTCGCGAGCCAGAGCCACTCGTCCGCCGCCGCGCCGAACCACGGTCGCACCTCGTCCCGCAGCTCGCGGGTGGTGAGCACCACCCTCGGGCGGGCGTCGTCCAGGATGGCGCGGAGCCGCGATAGCCCGCGCCGGCCTCGGGGCGGGTAGGCGGTGACCGCGACCGTGCCGCCGTACAGGCACCCCCAAAACGCCTCCACGAACTCCAGTCCCTGCGGGTACAGGAGGAGCGCCCGCTCTCCCGCGCACCCCGCGTCGCGGAGCACCGCACCGATCGCGCGGCTTGCCCGGTCCAGCCCGGCGTACGTGAGCCGCCCCGATTCCGCCTCCCCGTCCGCCAGGTGGATGAACGCGGTCTGGCCGGGGATCTCGTGCGCGCGGGCCAGCAGGAGATCTACGACGCTTCCGGGTGCGGACATGCGCATGACCTGCGGTATGGGGATCTTGTAAGCGACGACCCGGCTCGTCGCGGGGAGATCTCGCCTGGCCGGGACGCCGCGACCGCTCGCCCTCGGCCAGCCATCTCTTTATTGTCATATCATATGCGCATATATCCTACCAATCAAGAGGGGATTGAGCTTTCCTGTTCGGCGTGGAGCGAAAGGAAGTGCCCGGCTCCGGAGGATTGGCACGGACGCGTGTGCCGGGGACGGTCCCATGCGAGCACCGTCAGGCAGAGCCCCGGGCTCGCGAAGCCCATCGCGTTCAGGGGTTGCGGCTGGGCGAAGGCTACTGCTTCGCCACGGATGCCGCAGAACTGGAAGCGGAATGGCTACGCCCGACTCCGCTCTACCGCCTCCGGCCGGCCTTGAGCTACCTCTGCGGGCCTCGACGACGCCGCAGGAAAAATGCTCGGAACGTCTGACTACTAACTCAGGATCGACAGGACGTGCCGCGTACCACTCCGGCTTGGGGACGGAGATGTCCGGAAGCATTCCGGGCCGGGCCGACACGCTTGCGGGCGCGCTCACGCCGGAACCGCGGCGACGGCCGCCACAGCCCCGGCTTCCCGGGCCGTCTCCTCGATCAGCCGGTGGATCAGCCCGACCCCCCGCCGGGTCCGTTCCATGCTCTCGGTGCCCACCGACACCCGGATGAAGCGGTCGCAGGAACTACCGTAGCCGATTCCGGGCACGGTGCTGACGCGGTGCTCCGAGAGCAGCCGCGTACAAAACGCATCGGACGACAAGCAGGATCGCCCGATCGAAACGAAGATGTAAAACGTAGAATCTCCGGGGAGATACGAGATTCCGCGCGCGTCCATGAAGCGGACCATCTCGCACCGCCTCCGCACGACCTCCGCGATCTGGGGCCTGGTGATGTCGAGGATCTCGTCGAAGTGCCGCTCCAGGTAGTGCTGGAGAATGGTCGGAGCGCAGGTGACGAGGTGCTGGTTGATCTTGAGCACCTCGGCCGTCAGCTCAGGACGGGCAATCACGTAGCCGATCCGCCACCCGGACATCCCGTAGTTCTTGGACATCGAGTTGCAGATGATGGTGTGCTTCTTCTCCGGGTCCAGCACGCCGCACGAGAGGAAGCCGCCGTCCGGCAGGAACTCGCTGTAGGCCTCGTCCGCGAGGAGGAACAGGTTGTGCCGGTCCGCCAGGCCGTGCAGGTGTTCCAGTTCCTCCAGCGAAAGGACCTTCCCCGACGGGTTGTTGGGATTGTTCACGATGATCGCCCGGGTCCGCGGGGTGATGAACTCACCCACCTCGAAGACGCTCCTGTCGAAGGGGACCATGACCGGAACGGCGTGGCAAAGCTTGACCTGCTCCGTGTAGCTCACCCACGCCGGCTCTAGGACCACGACCTCGTCTCCGGGATTCAGGACAGCCATGAGCGACATGTGAATGGCGATCTTGGATCCGGCCGTCACGACGACCTCGGTGTCCGGGTCCACCGGCACCCCATAGTGCTCCCGGTAGTACGCCGCCAGCCGCCGCCGCAACCCCGGGATCCCACGGGAATGGGTGTAGTGGTAGCCGTCGGGCATCGGCAGCTCCGCGAAGCTGAACAGCGGGATGTCGAAGAATGCCTCGCCCAGGGACAGCACGATGATGTCCTCGCCCCGGGACTTCATCTCGTAGACGAGGTTGTTGTACCGGATCGACAGGGCTTGGGCGATGTCCTCCAGGTGCGCCGCGGGTGCCGGCATCTGAGTTCCTCCGGGTGAAGAGGTGAGCGCCGGCCGGATGCGAGCTGCATCCGACCATGGGGTGGCTCGCGCCGCCTGCACACTCGAACGAATGGCAGCGTCCATCGGTGTTGCCCCGGCGCGCCCGAGCGCGCCGTCGAAGCGAGGCGCCTCAGGCGTACGAGCGCGCCTGAAGCAGTTGCCAGGTCGCCCATGCTCTTCAGCCAGCCTGTGCCCCGGATTGGCCGTGAAAGTGCGATCACCAGCTCCTTCTGCCCCGACAGCCGGCCCAGCACTGCGGCCCAGCCCGCCAGCAGCGTCGCGGACAGCGTTGCCCCGTTGCGGCTGCCGAGCGCACTGAGCCCCGCGGTCACCTCTTCGTCCAGCTCTAGCCCGACATGGGCCACGGCGTGGTCCTGCTGCACGGAGCGTGGGAAGGCGGGCGGCGGCTCCGGCAGCTCCGATGCGCCCGCGAGCGTCTCCTTCCAGTACTCCGCCTGGTGCCGCAGCAGCCCACCGGACACCAGACGCTGCTGCCACGCGCGGTAGTCCGCGTACTGTACGGGCAGCGCCGGCAGCGGATCGGCCTTGGGCCGCGTACAGCACGCCCAGCTCATGGACGACGACGCCCGCGGACCACGCGTCGGAATCCATGTGATGGATGGTCACCAGCAGCACGTGATCCCGTGCTCCCAATCGGATCAGGCGCCCGCGGACGAGCGGCCACCGCTCCAGAATGAACGGGGCGTCCGCCTCCTCGACCGCCGGCCGGCCGACCTCCGCCTGCGCCTCGACCTCCCCGTACCCGGTCAGGTCGTGCTCCAGAAGATGGAACCCGCTCTCATCGACCGGCGCGATACGCTGCTTCGGCTCGTCGTCAACCAGCCGGAGCGTCGTGCGGAGCGCATCGTGGCGTGCCACGAAGTGATCCAGCGCGCGGCCCAGCGCCTGCCGGTCCAGCTCGCCTCGAAGCAGCCCGGGGATGTGGGACCTCGGGCCAAGGCTTCCGACCGGCTCCAGCAGCCAGAACCGCTTCGGGCCCGAACGACAGCGGCAGCTCCTCGCCCCGGCCCACAGGCTTAATCGCCGGCAACTCCGCTTGGACCCAGTTCACCGTCAGCGACCGCGATGCGGAGGATGTCCGACCAGCAAGCCCGTCCATAGCCTGTCTCCCAAACGAATTCACGCAAGAGACGTCGAGGAGTCCGGCGATCAATTCCTCAACCTGCCAGCTTCACATGATTCCTGGCACGGCCCGATCTGCCCCGACTGAGGGGAAACAGGGCCTTTTCACGTGCCGCCTCGGTGGCTGAGGCGAGAAGGAGGTCGCGATTACATCGCGCCTGGCCGCAGCCCTCAATGTGGGGCTTCAATTATTTGGTGTCCGAAAATCAGCTAAGCCAAGGATACCCTCTCCGCTCTCCTCATGTCAATGCTTGATAGAGTTTTCCTTCGTTGACATGGGAAGAAGGAAAAACACCCTCGGATGTTCAGTTTCGGGACCTGAACCAGGCGTAGTCGGCAGGGTTATTCTGCGGTGCCAGGCACAGGCGCAGCAGGTTCAGCGCCCCTCGGATCGAACCAGCAGACCCGGACTTCCATGCGGCGGTTGACCTCGCGTGTCTGCTGCTCCACCAGGTTCGTCGTGCACTCGGCCGAGGCTTCTCGTAGAGGATCAAGGATGAAGTCTGTTCCAGCTCCTGCTGGGCCTTGCGGCTGATCCTGCCGATCCAGCACGTGAAAGCGCTCGTAGGGGCCCTTCTTCCGCGCCTGCGTCGTCTTCCGCAAGAGGATCCGCCCCAGCAGCTTACTCAGCCACTTGCGCCGCTTGGCCGGCACGCGGTCCTCGATCAGCGACGGTCCACTTCTGGGGTTACACATCCTGCGCGAATATCGGAGTGGATGTAAGTGGCGCCTGGCCGCGGGCGCATGCCACGCCGTGCCTAAGTAAGTAGCCAGAAGTTCTGAGCACTTTTCCTGCGGCGCAGACTGGGCGCCCAGCATCGGAGGAGAAGATGCTCTACGTACGGAATCTGAGCGAGGCCGAGCAGAAGGAACTGCGCCAAGGCGCTCGGCGGGAAGTGGGCCGAGTTGCCGAACGGATGCGAATGGTTCTTCTCTCGGCCCGTGGCTACACGGTGCCACAGATCGGCACGATCTACGAGTGCGACGAGGCGACTGTGCGGCGCTGGATCGAGCGCTACGAGGCAGACGGAGCCCAGGGGCTACGCGACCTCCCTAGATCCGGGCGGCCGCCGCGCGCCGACGCGGCCGCCCGTGACCAGATCAGGCGCATGGTCGAGGCCGGACCCGCCGAGGATGCTCAGCCGGGCTACTGGAGCGTGCTCGTCCTGGTGCTCCACCTGGGCGCTTCGGGGCTGGCGCTCTCGGCCAGCACGCTGCGCCGCTGCTTGCACGGGCTGGGCTTCGCTTGGAGGCGTCCGCGTCACGTGCTGCCGCGCGACCCGGATGCACCCTCGAAGATGCATGCGCTCGGGCAGCGCATCTTCCGAGCGCCGGCCGACGCAGTGATCCTCTGCCTCGATGAATGCGACCTGCACCTGCTCCCGGTGCTGCGCAGCATGTGGATGAGGCGTGGCCAGCAGCGCGACGTGCCCACGCCGGGCAAGAACCAGAAGCGCGGCATCTTCGGCGCCCTGGAACTGGAGACGGGGCGCTGGCTCTACCAGATCACGATGCGTAAGCGCACCGAAGACTTCGTCGCCTTCTTGGAGCACCTGCTCAGCAGCTACCCGGCGCAGCCGCTCCTGCTGGTCCTCGACAATGCAAGCATTCACCACAGTCGTGCGCTGCAAGCCTGGCTGGGTGAACACCCGCGCATCGAGTTGCTCCACCTACCCAGCTACGCAGGGCATCGCGAGAGCCCGGTGGAGAAGGTTATGGTGGCGTCTCAAGAGCCACGTCGCCGCCAATCGCTTGCGCTCCAACATCGACACCTTGGTTGCCGCGGCCGAGCGATTCTTCGCCGATCTGACGCCTGAGGCCGCCCTCCGCCTGGCAGCCTGAAAACTCGACAGAACCTTTGGCTATCTACTTAGAACAAAGAAAGCGGCCCCGGGACAGTCCCGGAGCCGTTCTCTTGCCATCGCATCGCCGCGCAACAACCCGCAATCGGCCCTGGCCCCACCGCTGGCCCCACGCCGCCGTTTGCGCGCCGGACGCCGCGCTCGTAAGTTGTTGTCCTGCTTGAAGAGGCGCCGCCCGGATTCGAACCGGGGGTCGAGGATTTGCAGTCCTCTGCCTTACCACTTGGCCACGGCGCCGTACTACGTACCCTTGCGGGCGCCAGAGCGGGCAACCGGACTCGAACCGGCGACCTCAACCTTGGCAAGGTTGCGCTCTACCAACTGAGCTATGCCCGCGCCAGAAAGGAGAGCAAACATAAAGACCGTCCCTGGGGTCGTCAACCCCGCGGGCCCGTGATTTTTTCGCCTTGCCGCGTCCCTCGCGGGGGCGCGCGTTGACAGCGTGGGAGCCGACCGCTAGCGTCCCCGCACCGCCGGCTCGGGCACGGGCCGGCGGTCCGAGCTGGACGCCCACGGCGCGGGTCCTCCTCCCGCCCTTCCGGAACCTGCGAGCCCGATGAAGCGCTTTCCACGCGTGGCCGGTGCCTGCCTCGCCCTGCTCCTGTCGGCCGGAGTGGCCGCGGCCCAGGAGGACGCCCGCGTCCTTCCCCGCGGCTACCTGGCCCTCCGGGTGGGGGGCGAGTTCACCCAGTACGATTCGCGCCGGGGGGGTGGGAGCGAGGGGCTGGGAGCGCCCTTCGCCACGCCGCTCCCGGCGGAGCGCTTCCCCAGCCTGAGCGCCACGCGCGACTCGCTCGCCGGCTTCTTCCGGGCGAGCGCGCGGGCCGGCGACAGTTTCGCGCCGGCGGCGGACGACTTTTTCCTGGGGAGACTGAGCGCCGACCTGGCGGCGGACCAGCGCCGCGTCCCCATCGCCGTGGAGGCGGGGCTCACGAGCCGGTTGATGCTGCGCCTCACCGTTCCCGTGGTCCGCCAAGAAACGGAGCTGGTCTCGCTGCGGCTGGCGGACGCGGCCCTCGGCGCCAACCGCAGCCCCGATTCGCTCGCCGCGCGGCTGCGGGCGATCGACTCCACGCTGGTGCGCTTCGGGAGGCTCCCCTTCGTCCCCGTCGCGGGGTCGCGCGCGGGCAACGAGATGCAGCGCCGGTACACGCGCGCCACCGGCGACAGCACTCCCCTGCCCCTCCCGGCCGTGGGGCTGGGTGCCACCGCCCTGAACTCCCTGCTCCAGGCGAACGACCTGGGAAGCCTTCCCATCGCTTCCGCCCCGGAGAACTACCGCCTGGGCGACGTGGAGCTGGCGGCGAAGCTCCAGCTGCTGGGCGGCACCGGCGGCGCCCTGTCGCCGCGGCAGACCGGGACGCGGCTGGCGCTGGAGGCCGGGATCCGCCTTCCCACGGCGACCGGCACCGACGTGGACAGCCTCACCGAGATCGTGGGCGACGACGGCCACGCCGGCGCGAGCGCCGCCCTCTTCGCCGACGTGCCGCTGGGCCGCCGCCTGTGGGTGGGCGCGCAGGCCCGCTACGGCCTTCTCCTGGCGCGCGACGTGGAGCGCGCCACCTGGAACCCGCAGGCTCCGTGGGAAAGCCTGGGCGCGGCGCGGGTCTTCAGCCGCGAGCCCGGCGCCCGCCTGGAAGCCGCCCTCGCGCCCACCTACCAGCTCACCGACCAGCTGGCCCTGTCCGCGCGCTACGCCTTCGCCCACCTGGGCGAGACCACCTACTCCGGCGACGCCGACCCCGGCTCCGCGCCGGCGGCCTTCGCCGGCCTGGAGAGCACCGCCGCGCAGACCCTGCAGACGCTGGGACTGGGCCTGGGCTACAGCACGCTGTCCGCGTTCGTGGAGCGCCGCACGAACATCCCGCTGGAGATCTGGCTCACCTACGACACCGCCTTCGCGGGATCGGGAGGCGCCCCCGACGTGGGAATCGCCCGGCTGACGGGCCGCATCTGGGTGCCCGCGTGGGGAGGACGGTGAACGGGAGGGAACAGGGAACAGCCTGCAACTGAAACGGCGCCCCCACCGGAACCTCCCGGCGGGGGCGCTTTTCGTCGTTCGCAGTTCCCGCAGTACCCCTCGAAGTCGGTTCGGAGGGAGACTCGCCGGCGCCGCAGTTCATAGGCGCTGTGCGAGGCTCCCTCCGGCGCAGGGAGACAGGCCGGCTGTTTGGCCTGGCTCCCGGAGCCCGCGCAGGAGACGGACGGCCGTATCGTCCGGCTCCGGAGCGGCCCGCGGAACCCGGACGAATTACGCTACCCCGACCCCGCCGCGCTCCAGCAGCTCCCGCGCGTGCTCCAGCGAAACGGCGCTCTCGGGATCCCCGCCGAGCATGCGCGCGATCTCCTGCACCCGCGTGTCGTCGTCCAGGGCGAGCACCTCGGTGGTGGTGCGGCCCGCCTTCTCGCGCTTGACCACGAGCAGGTGGTTGTGCGCGCGCGACGCGATCTGCGGCAGGTGCGTGATGGCGAACACCTGGTGGCTCCCCGCCACCGCGCGCATCTTGTCGCCCACCTGGAGCGCGACGCGCCCGCCGATCCCGGTGTCCACCTCGTCGAAGATCAGCGTGGGCACCGAGTCCAGGCGCGCCAGGATGGTCTTGAGCGCCAGCATCACCCGCGCCAGCTCGCCGCCGGAGGCCACCTGCGCGATGGGCCTGGGATCGAAGCCCTTGTTGAGGGACACGCGGAACTCCACCTCCTCGGCGCCGTGCGCCCCGGGGGCGGGGAGCGGCAGCCCCAGCGCCTCGAAGCGGCCGCCGGTCATCCCCAGCTCGGGGAGCACGGCATTCACCTCCCTGGCCAGCGCGCTCATGGCCTTTGCGCGGCGGCGGCTCAGGTCGCCGGCCAGCCGGCCCAGCGCCTCGCCGGCCTCGCGCTCGCGGCGCTGCAGTTCCTCCAGCTCGAAGGAGGCCCCCTCCAGCAGGTCCAGCTCGCCGCGCGCCTTGTTCCCCGTCTCCACCACGTCCGCCAGCTCCGGCCCGTACTTGGTCTTGAGCCGGAAGAACAGGTCCTGGCGGCGGCGGATCTCCTCCAGCCGCTCCGGGTCGGCTTCCACCGAGCGGGTGTAGTCCTCCATCCGCTCGCCCAGCTCCTGCAGGGCGTAGTAGGCGGTGTCGTACAGCTCCTGGAGCGCGCCCTGCGCCGGGTCGATCCTCACCAGCTGGTCCAGCGGGCGCTGCAGGCTTCCCAGGCGCGAACCGATGGAGGAATTCCCCCCCGCCAGCGCCTCGTACAGGCTCCCGGCGATGGCGGTCAGCTCCTCGGCGTGGGAGAGGCGGCTGGACTCGGCGTCCAGCTCCTCTTCCTCGTCGGCTCGCAGCTTCGCGCCTTCGATCTCCTCCAGCTGGAAGCGCAGGAAGTCCACCCGCTGCGCCGCTTCGCGCCGCCGCTTCTCCAGCTCCTCGATGTCGCGGCGGGCGCCCAGCAGCACGCGGTACGCATCGGCCACCCCGGCCGCAAGCGTCTCGCTCCCGGCGTACGCGTCCAGGATGGCGCGCTGCTCCTCGCGGCGCAGCAGCGTCTGGTGCTCGTGCTGCCCGTGCAGGTCCACCAGCGCGCGCCCCAGCTCGCCCAGCACGCCGGCGGTGGTGGGCGAGCCGTTGATCCAGGCGCGGCTGCGCCCCTCCGCGGCGACCTCGCGCTTGAGCACCACCACCCCGTCCTCCGGCTCCACCCCGCGTTCGTCCAGGAGGCGCGCGATGTCGTCGCGCCCACCCACCTCGAACACGCCCTCCACGGAGGCGCGGTCGGAGCCGGCGCGGACCACGTCGGCGGAGGCACGCTCGCCCAGCAGCAGGGAGAGCGCGCCGACGATGATCGACTTCCCCGCCCCGGTCTCGCCCGTGAGCACGTTGAGCCCGGGCGCGAGACGGACGGAAAGCTGGTCGATCAGCGCGAAGTTGCGGATGCGGAGCTCGGAAAGCATGCGCGAAGATACACCGAAGGCAGAGAGCGGTTCGGACTTTGTGGACGGCGGTCTTACTGCATGTTTCGGGCGTGCCCCGGCTGGCGCCGGGTCGGGCTTCGGCTCCGTAGGGCTGCAAACGACGCAGCCCAACGGAGTCGAGCCCCCGCGAAACGGCCCGCGGGGTCTCGCCCCTTCGGGCCGAAATCCCTCACGCAACTGCTTGCCCGTTCTCAGGATCCAGAAGTTGCCCCCTCTCCCAGAATTGGGAGAGGGTGGCGAGCCTCGAGCGAGCCGGGTGAGGGCCGTCTACAGCAGCAGCCGGCTCGCCAGCCCCAGCAGCAGGAAGAAGCCGCACATGTCCGTGAACGTGGTCACGAAGATGGAAGACGCCACGGCCGGATCCACGCCCATGCGCTCCAGCACGGTGGGGACGAAGGCGCCGGCGAAGCCGCCCACGGCGAGGTTGAGCCACATGGCCAGGAGCACGACCACGGCCAGCATGGGAGGACCCCCGGTGACCACGGAAAGGGCGTAGGCGGCGCCGGCCGCGACGATGCCGGTGGCGAGGCCGTTGGTGGCGCCCACCAGCAGCTCCTTGCCCACCACGCTCCAGCGCTGCTCTTGCACCTCGTCCGAGAGCGCCAGCCGGCGCACGGTCACGGCGAGCGCCTGGGTGCCGGTGTTGCCGCCCATCCCGGCGATCACCGGCATGCACACGGCCAGCAGGGCGACCCGGCCGACGACGTCCTCGAACGCGTAGACCACCGAGGCGGCGGCGAAGGCCGTGACCAGGTTGATGAAGAGCCAGGGGAGACGGGAGCGTACGGCATCCCACCAGCCGCCCCGGATCTCTTCCTCCTGGGGCACGCCGCCGAACTTGAGGATGTCCTCCGTGGTCTCCGCCTCGATGACGTCGATGACGTCGTCGAAGGTGACGACGCCCAGCAGGTGCCCGCGGTGGTCCACCACCGGCACGGCGGGGAGGTTGTAGCGGGCGAGCACGCGCCCCACCTCCTCCTGGTCGGTCTCCGGCAGGACGCTGGCGACCACTTCCTCCACCAGGTCCACCACGCGCGCGCCCGGCCGCGCGATCACCAGGGCCTGCAGGGGGACGGTCCCGAGCAGCCGGTTGCCGTGATCCACCACGAAGATGGTGTAGAAGTCCCCGATCTCCTGCCCCTGCCGCCGCACCTCCTCGATGGCCTCCGCGGCGCTCAACGCCTCGCGGACCGCGACCAGCTCGGTGGTCATCAGGCCGCCGGCGGACTCCTCGTCGTACTCCAGCAGCTGGCGGATGTCGCCCGCGTCCTCCAGCGACAGGGCGCTGAGGACGCGGTCCTGTTCCTCCGGGTCCAGCTCGCCGATCATGTCGGCGGCGTCGTCGTCGGAAAGCTCCGCGAGCACCGCGGCCATCTGCTCCGGCTGCAGCCCCGCCAGCGAGTCCTCGGGGTGCTCCTCCCACTCCATCTCGGACAGCGCCTCGGCGGCGAGCGCCGGGTCCTCGGCCCCCAGCACCCCCACCACGCGGGCGCGGTCCTCCTCGTCCAGCGCCTCCAGCAGGTCCGCGACGTCGGGGCCGTGGAAATCGGAAAGGAACGCGCCGAGCGCCGCGTCGTCCCCCGCGGCGATCAGCTCGTGCAGCCGGTCGAGCGGGTCCACCGGGGACGGCGGCGCGGGCGACGGCGTGGCGGCGCTCACCCGCGCACGTCCGCGGCCGGGAGCGTGGCCAGGATCTCCTCCTGGCGGCGGAACATCGCGGACTCCAGCCGCTCCTCGCCCTCGGGGTGGTCCCACCCCAGCACATGCAGGGTGCCGTGTACCGCGAGGCGCAGCAATTCCTCGCGCGGGTCCACCCCCAGCTCCGCCGCCTGCCGGAGCGCCTGGTCCACCCCCACGTACACGTCGCCCAGCGGCGCCTCGTCCTCGCCGTGCAGCGCGAAGGAGATCACGTCGGTGGGGCGGTCGTGGTCCAGGTACTCGCGGTTCAGCGAGGTGATGCCGGCGTCGTCCAGGAACGCCACGGACAGCTCGGCGGCCTCGTGGCCCTCGGCGCGCAGCGTCGCGCGGACCGCGCGCTCCACGGCCTCTTCCGGGAGCGGGAGGGCGACGCCCTGGCCCAGGCTCACCTCGACCTCGATGGAACCCATGGGCGGCCTCAGGCGCGGGTGGGGGCGGGCTCCGCCGCCGGCGCGGCCGCGTCCTCGGCGGCCGGGGGGGCGGCGGGGTAGTCGATGCGGTGGTGGTACATCCCCGCCAGCACGCGGGCGAGCTGCTCCTTGACCACCTGCACGTCGCGCAGCGTCAGCGGCGAGTCGTCCAGCTGCCCGCTTGCGATCTTGGAGGTCACGATGCGCTCCACCATCTCGCGCAGGCGCTCCGGCGAGGGATCGGGGAGCACGTGGGCGGCGGACTCCACGGAGTCGGCCAGCATCAGCACCGCGGTCTCGCGGGTGCGCGGCCGGGGGCCCAGGTAGGTGAAGTCCTGGGGGTTCACCGGGCCGTCCGGGTCGGCCTGCCGCGCCCGGTCGTAGAAGAAGGAGATCTTCTGCGTCCCGTGGTGCTCGCGGATGAACGCCCTGACCGCGGGGGGGAGCCTCGCCTCGTCCGCCAGCCGCAGCCCTTCCACGACGTGGCTCCGCACGATGGCCGCGCTCATGGCGGGCTTGAGCTTGTCGTGCGGGTTGCGGTCCCGGGGCTGGTTCTCGATGAAGTACTGCGGCTTCGCGACCTTGCCGACGTCGTGGTAGTACGCCCCCACCCGCCCCAGCAGGGCGTTGGCCCCGATGGCGTGGCACGCGGCCTCCACCAGGTTGGCGACGTTGATGGTGTGGTGGAAGGTGCCGTTGGCGTCGCGCTGGAGCCGCCGCAGCAGCGGCCGGTTGGTGTCCGACAGTTCCAGCAGCATGGCGTCGGTGGTGACGCGCGCGAACGACTCCAGCAGCGGCAGGAAGCCGATGGCGACCACCGACGAGAGCACCGCGCTGGCCACCCCCCAGGCCACGTCGTGCAGGATCTCGGGCGCGGGGCGGGAGCGCAGCAGACCCAGCGACACGGCGCAGAGCGCGTACGCCAGGGCGATGATGACCACGAACAGCCAGGTCTGCGAGCGGCGCTGCGCCGCGCGCACGCTGAACGCCGCCGCCGCGCCGGTTACCGCCGCCGTGAAGGGGACGCTGACCCCCAGGAAGGGGGTCTGTCCGCCCAGCAGGAGCGCCAGGATCAGCGCCACGGAAAGCCCCAGGCGCCCGCCCCAGAGCGTGGCGACCACCAGCACCGCGAAGGTGACCGGGATCAGCTCCTGGGGAAGCGCCGCCCAGCTCGCCAGCGCCGCGGTCCCCGCCACCGTGGTCACCAGCACGCCCAGCAGGAAGAGCGAGCGCAGGTCGTCGTACAGCGGCCGGCGCGAGAAGCGGAGCAGCAGCCCCAGGATGCCCAGCACCGAGGCGTTGAAGAGGATCGCGCCCAGCGCCCGCGGCACCGTGTCCTCGCCGCGCTCGTCCAGCCCCCGCTCGGCGAGGGCGTCGTGGTACGCGCGCAGGCGGGCCTCCTCGCGCTCGCCCACCTGCTCGCGGGCGCCCACGATCTTCTCGCCGCGGAGCACGTTGGCCGCCACCGGCTCCACGGCCGCGCGGGCCCGGGCGCGGGCGGCCTCGGTCTCGCGCTCGTTGAAGGTGAGGCTGGGCTGGAAGTAGCGGATGAGGAGGAGGCGCTGCAGCTCCGCGGCGTCGGCGCCGAGCCCGGCGGGGAGCCGTGACGACGCGAGGCGACGGAACTGGTCGGGGGTGACGATGGAGTCCACCGGGACGATGCGCTCCCCGCCCACCGCGCCGCGCACCCGCACGGCGGAGATCCCCTCGCGCTCCAGCGCGGTGGACGCCACCCCGAGCGGGAGGAGCGCCCGCACGGCGGCCGCGGTGGCGTCCCGCAGGCGGGCGCGCCGCTCCGGGTCCAGCAGCAGTTCCACCGAGCCCGGCGTGGCCCCCACCCGGCTGCCGCGCAGCGCCCCCTGCGCCGCCGCGGCGGGATCGGCGCCGGGAGCGGGAATCGCCACCGCGGCGAAGAACGCGCCGATCCCCGCCAGCACACTGTCCGCGGCGGCGGGGCGGTAGTCGTACACGGGGGGGACGCTGCGGGCCGCCTCCTCCTGCTCGCGGCGCAGGTCGGCGGGGTCCTTGGGAACCTGGAAGGCGAACTCGGCGACCACGTCCGCGGGCGCGACCATCCCCCGCTCCAGCGCCGCCGACTCGGAGACCCGCGCCGGGGGGAAGAACAGGTAGACCGCCGCCGCCACCGAGAAGAGCAGGAGGACGCGGAGGCCGTCGTGCACGAAGCGGAGGGCGCGCCGCGGCTCCGGCGCCGGGCGGGGCGCGGGCGCGGCCCGGCGGCCCGCCCCGGCCGCCCGCGCCCGCTCCGGGCTCATCCTGCGCCCTGCTCCGCGTCCGCGTCCTGCCCCGCGTCGGCGGCGTAGGCACGGATGATCTCGCGCACTAGGCGGTGCCGGATCACGTCGGTGGGCTTCATGTAGACGAAGGAGATCCCCTCGATCCCCTTGAGGATCCGCTCGATCTGCAGCAGCCCGGAATCGTCGCGCCGCGGCAGGTCCACCTGCGTGGGGTCGCCCGTGATCACCGCCTTGGAGTTCAGCCCCAGGCGGGTGAGGAACATCTTCATCTGCAGGCCGGTGGCGTTCTGCGCCTCGTCCAGGATCACGAAGGCGTCCTGGAGGGTGCGGCCGCGCATGTACGCCAGCGGGGCGATCTCGATGGTCCGCGACTCCATGGCCCGCTTCAGCCGGTCGGCGGGCATCATGTCCTCCAGCGCGTCGTACAGCGGCCGGAGGTACGGGTCCACCTTGTCCTGCAGGTCGCCGGGGAGGAAGCCCAGGTTCTCGCCGGCCTCCACCGCGGGGCGCGCCAGGATGATGCGCTTGACGCGCTTCTTGGCGAGCGCGTCCACCGCCATCGCCATGGCCAGGTAGGTCTTCCCGGTGCCGGCGGGGCCCACGCCCACCACGATGTCGTTGTCGGCGATCGCCTCCAGGTAGTCGCGCTGCCCGGCGGACTTGGGGCTGATGGTCTTGCGCGCCCCGGGGATGACGATGCGGCCGCCCTCGCCCAGGCGCGCCGCGCCCCCGGCCGCGTGGGTGGCCTCGTCCCAGAAGCGCTCCACGTCGTCCTGCCCGAAGGGCTGGCCGCCGCGGGCGAGCTCGATCATGTGCTGCGCCACCGGGACGGCGCGCTCCACCTCGTCCACCCCGCCGGACAGGAGGAGGTGGTCGCCCCGCAGCACCACGCGGACGCCGGCGAGGCGCCCCAGCTCGGTGAGGTGGGCGTCGTTGATTCCCCCGACGGTGAGGGGGTCGGCTCCCTCGGTGGAGAGCCGGTGCTGGACCGTCTGGACTTCCGTGTTCGCCATGATGAGACCGGTGCGACGCCGGCGAGGCGACCGTCAGGCGGTCTCCCCTCCCAGCGTACGGATGTGCAGTTCCCTGAGCTCCCCGTCGGCCACCGCCACCGGGGCGCCCTCGAACAGGGCCCGGGTGGATGCGGTCTTGGGGAACGCGATGACGTCGCGCAGGCTGCCCGCCCGCGCCAGGAGCATGACCATGCGGTCGAAGCCGAAGGCGAACCCCGCGTGGGGCGGGGCCCCGTAGCGGAACGCCTCCAGCAGGAAGCCGAACTTGGTGCGCGCCTCCTCGTCCCCGATCCCCACCGCCCGGAAGATGCGGCGCTGGAGCTCGGGGTCGTGGATGCGGACCGATCCGCTGGCCAGCTCGTTCCCGTTGTACACCGCATCGTACGCCCGGGATCGTACCGGGAGCGTGAACAGGCGCCGCGCGGCCTCCGCGGCGAGCGGCCCCTCCCCCGCCGTCGCCTCCATGAGCGCGGGGATGTCGTCGGGGTGCGGCATGGTGAAGGGGTGGTGCGCGGCGACCAGGCGCCCCGCGTCCTCGTCCCAGTCGAACGCCGGGAACTCCGTCACCCAGAGCCACGCGTGCCGGTCCGCGTCCACCAGCTCCATCCTGCGGGCCAGGTGGCGGCGCAGCTCGTCCAGCGCCGGCTCCAGCCCGGCCGCCGCCGGGGCGGCGGCGCCCTCGCCGCCCGCGCGGACCACCCGGAAGTCTCCCACCACGGCGACGAACAGGTCGCCCGCCTCCATTCCCGTCGCCGCGTAGAACGCCTGCGCCTCGCCCTCGCCGAGCGCCTTTGCGAACTGCCCGGCCAGCCCCTCCTCCGTGCGCTTCACCCACAGGGCGCCCGCGGCCCCACCGCGCTTCGCCACCTCCTGCAGCTCGTCCGTCTCCCTGCGGGAAAGGCGCGCGCCGCCGGGAACGCGGATGCCGCGGATGCGCTGCGCCGTCCCCCGCGTGGCCTCGAACAGGCGGAACCCGGTGCCCTGAAGCACCTCCGTCACGTCCACGACGGCCAGGTCGAAGCGCAGGTCCGGCTTGTCGGTGCCGTAGAGCTCCATCGCCTCGGCGTAGCTCAGGCGCGGAAAGGGCGTCGCCAGCTCCACCCCCAGCACCTCGCGCCACACCGCCGCCATCATCCCCTCGCCCACGCGGAACACGTCCTCCTCGTCCACGAAGGACATCTCGGCGTCGATCTGCGTGAACTCCAGCTGCCGGTCGGCGCGCAGGTCCTCGTCGCGCAGGCAGCGGGCGATCTGGAAGTAGCGGTCGAAGCCGCTCACCATCAGCAGCTGCTTGTACAGCTGCGGCGACTGCGGCAGCGCGAAGAACTCGCCCGGGTACGCGCGCGACGGAACGAGGAAGTCCCGCGCGCCCTCCGGGGTGGGCTTGGTGAGGAGCGGCGTCTCCACCTCCAGGAAGCCCTGCCCCGACAGGAAGCTGCGAACCGTCTGCGCGGCCCGGCTGCGGAGCATCAGGTTGTGCTGCAGCGCGGGGCGGCGCAGGTCCAGGTAGCGGTGCCTCAGCCGCTGCTCCTCGGCGGGGAGCTCCTCGTCGGCGGCGTAGTCCACCTGGATGGGGAGCGGCTCGGCCACGGTGACCACGCGCAGCACGGCCCCCCGCACCTCCACCTGGCCGCTGGGGAGCTGCGGGTTCTCGCGGATGCGACGCTCCACCGTGCCCTCCACCTGCACCACCGACTCGGGCTTGAGGTCGCGCGCGGCGGCCAGCACGTCGGCGGGGGTCCAGGAGGGGTCGAACGACACCTGCACGATCCCCGCGCGGTCGCGCAGGTCCAGGAACGCCACGCCCCCCAGGTCGCGGATGCGGTGCACCCACCCCGCGAGGCGGACGGGGGTCCCGGCGTGTTCGGCGCGCAGCTCCCCGGCGGGGAGGTCGCGGAAGGCGGTGCGGAGCGGGCTCTCGGTCATCGGTCCGTGCCGGCCATGGCGGGGGTGCGTCCCCGGAGCCAGGCCCGAAGGCGTGCATAAACAAAGGTGCCGGCCAGGACGCCGAGCGCGTCGGCGGCCCAGTCGGCGGGATCGGCGGAGCGTCCGGGGACGAACGCCTGGTGAAGCTCGTCGGAAAAGGCGTACGCCCACCCCGCCGCCACGGTTCCGCGCCGCCCCGGCCCCGTCGCGGCGGCGCCGTGCGCCACCAGGAAGCCCAGGAGCGCGTACGCGCAGAAGTGGAGCACCTTGTCCGCGCTCCAGAAGGAGGGAATGCCGACGGAGTGCCGGGAGCTCACCGCGAAGATCGCGGCGGCCCAGGCGGCCGCCGGGGCCCACGCCAGCGCCCCGCGGCTCACGACTGCTCCGCTTCGGTCAGCACCTGGTGGAACTCCTCGGGCGAGGCCACCTCGGCCAGGCGGCGGCGGAAGGCGTCGCTGCGCACCAGGCGCGAGATGCGGGAAAGCGCCTTGACGTGGTCGCCCGCGGCGCTCTCCGGCCCCACCAGCAGGAAGAACAGGCTCACCGGCCGCCCGTCCAGCGCCTCGAAGTCCACCGGCTCGCGCGTGACCCCGGCCGCCATGGCCAGCGACGTCACCTGGGCGGACTTGCCGTGCGGGATGGCGACGCCGTTGCCGATCCCCGTGCTGAGCACCGCCTCGCGCTCGCGCACTGCGCGCAGCACCTCGGACGCGTCCCCCACCTCGCCGGCGGCGTGGAGCACCTCCACCAGCTCGCGGAGGAGGTCGTCCTTGGTGGCCCCCGCCAGCGGGATGCGGACCCGCCCGGGCGGGAGAAGCTCGGAAAGCAGCACGGAAAGCCTCGGTCTCCCCAGGTCCGGAAACGGACAGCGCGGGAGGACGATCCCCCCGCGGGCGCAAGGGTTGCAAAGGTAACGCCACGCCTGGCGCGCATCAAGCGAGCGCGCGGCGTTTTCCGGGGGAACCCGGGCCCCGCTGCGGGGCATAAAGGCGGACGTATCAGGGCCGGGCGGACGGGGACGCTTCCCTCCCGCCGCATTCGCAGAACAGGTGCACGATGAGCGCTTCCGAGACCAAGACCGACCTGGTGGGCCTCCTCCCCGAGGAAGCCGAGGCCGCCCTCGCCCTGCACTTCGCCCGCCGCGGGCAGCCGCGCTACCGGGCAAAGCAGGTGGTGGGCTGGCTGTACGAGCGGCTCGCCTTCGGCTTCGAGGAGATGAGCGACCTGCCGAAAGCGGAGCGCGACGCGCTGGCGGAGGCCTTCGACTTCACCGCCCCGGAGGTCGCCAAGCTTTCCCGCTCCACGGACGGGACCGCGAAGCAGCTGTGGCGGCTGCGGGACGGCGAGCTGATCGAGTCCGTGCTGATCCCCACCTCCACCCGGCTGACGCTGTGCATCTCCTCGCAGGCGGGGTGCGCCATGGCGTGCTCCTTCTGCGCCACGGGGTGGTCCGGCTACCGGCGGCAGCTCAGCGCGGCGGAGGTGGTGGCGCAGTTCCGCGGCGCGCGCGCCTGGGCCCGCGACAACGGCTACGACGAGATCACCAACGTCGTCTACATGGGGATGGGCGAGCCGCTGATGAACCGCAGGGCGGTCTTCCCCTCGCTCGCCATCCTCAACCGCGGCTACGGGCTGGGGGCGCGGCGCATCACCGTGTCCACCGTGGGCGTGGTCCCGGGGATCCTGGAGATGGCGGACATGCCCGAGCAGTACCGGCTTGCCGTGTCGCTGCACGCCCCCAGCCACGAGCTGCGCCAGAAGCTGATCCCGCTGGAAAAGAAGCACCCGCTCCCCGAGCTGCTGGACTCGCTGCGCCGCTTCGACGAGGCCGGGGGAAAGCGGATCACCTTCGAGTACGTGATGATCGACGGGGTCACGGATGCGCCGGAGATGGCCGACGAGCTGGCGGGGCTGGTGAGCGAGTTCAACGCCTTCGTCAACCTGATCCCCTTCAACCCCATCCCCGGGACCGACTGGAAGCCCAGCTCCCGCGGCCGGCTCAACCTGTTCGTGGAGCGGCTGGGGAACCGCGGGATCTCGGCGGCGGTGCGGGAGTCGCGCGGGCGGGACATCGCGGCGGCGTGCGGGCAGCTGCGCGCCGAGGCCACGGAGGGGCGGAAGCCGGTGCAGATCACGCCGGGATCGACGCTCAAGGCGCGGCCCGGGCGGGAGGCGGCGGCGTCGGTTGAAGCGGACTGAACGGAAGGGTTCGGGCGTGCCCCCGGCTGGCGCCGGGGTCGGGCTTCGGCTCCGTAACGCAAGAAACAACCGTGCGTAACGGAGTCGAGCCCGCGCAAACAGCCGCGCGGTCTCGCCCCTTCGGGCCGAAATCCCTCACGCGGGTTCTCGGCGTGGGCCGAAAGACCAGAGGCGGCCTCCCGGGTGGGGGGCCGCCTCTCTCGCTTCTCGCTCCCGGCCGAGCGGTCGTCAGGGCGCCGTCGTCGTGTCCGGCGCGCTCTCCGCCGTTTCCGGCGCGCCCTTCCAGTCCCTGCCCACCACCACCGTCACCTCCAGCAGCAGCGTGGAGTCCGGCCGGCTCCGCACGCGGTCCACATCCAGCGCGTCGGCGACCTCGCGGGCGGTCTCCTCCCGGCCCACGCGGTCGATCACCAGCGTCGTCTCCGGCGAGAAGCCGCGCGCGTTGCCGAAGTACACCACGTCGAAGCCGCGCTCGCGGAGCGTTCGCGTCGCCACCCGCGCCAGCCCGGGGATCCCGGCCGCGTTCAGCACCTCCACCCGCACCCGCTCGCCGGGAGGCGCCTTCGCCGCGGGGAGGTCCGGGACCTCCTCCGGCGCGGAGGGGGCATCGCCGCCGCTTCCGGAGCCCAGGCCCAGCGCCATGGAGGCCACCAGCCCCGCCACCAGCAGCAGGGTCGCGGCGAGCGCCGCCGTCTGCACGCGCTTCATCTACCGTCCCCCCACCGCGGCGCTCCAGAAGGCCGCCGTCTCCGGGCTCACGGGCCTGCGGCGGTCCACCAGGTTGCGGATGCGCGCGCCCAGCACCTCCACCAGCACCTCGTCCATCTCCGCGGGCATGCGGGCGGCCAGCGACGCCCGCCACTCCTGCTCGAAGTCGCGCCCCGGCTCCAGGAAGTCCGCGAGGTACAGCGCCTTCCCCAGGCGCCCGAAGCCCGCCCACCCCAGCGTGTGGTAGCGCAGCGCGTCGCACAGCTCCGGGTCCGCCACGCCCGCCAGGCGCTCCGCCACGGCGGGCCCGTGCAGGATCGCGCCCGGGAGCGAGCGGAAGCGCTCCGGCACCGCGGCGCGCAGCCGCTCCGGGTCCGCCTCGCGCAGCGCGTCGTGCAGCCACCCGGCCGCCACCCAGCGGTCGCGCTCGGCGGGGTCCCGCCCCGCCGCCTCCGCCCACTCCGCGAGCAGGGCGCTCACGCGGGCGATGTGCGCGCGCCGGCGCGCGCCGGCCTCGGCCCACGCCGGGAGCTCGCCGGCCGCGGCGGCGCGCACCACCTCCGGGAGGTCGCGGGCCGGGTCAGTCGTAGCCGCGTCGGACATACGGCTCCAGGATGGCGCGGTTGCGAATGGACGTGTGGGAAAGGTAGTTCCACCCCTTGAGCTCCACCCCGCTCCCCACCCAGCTGTCGACGATGCGGCACCCCGGCCCCACCACCGTCTCCTCGCCGATGGTGGTCTGTCCCTCCAGCACCACCCCCGGGTAGACCACCGCGTCGCGTCCGATGCGGACGTCCAGGTCCACCCACGAGGTGTGCGGCAGGAGGAAGCTGACGCCCGCGTCCATCAGCGCCCCCACCAGGCGGTCGCGCAGCAGCTCGGACGCGCGGGCGAGAGAGCGCCGGTCGCGGACCACCAGCGCGCTCTCCCCGCCCGCCAGGCGGGGTGCGTCCCCCGCTTCGGCGGCCAGCGCGGCGAAGCCCCGCCAGCGGCCCAGGCGCCGGCGCGCGGCGTCCAGGTCCATGCAGGCGGCGGCCACGCCCGCGCCGTCGGCCAGGAACAAGTCGCAGGGAGAGTCCAGGAGCGCCTGGAGCCCGGAGGTCAGCAGCGGGGCCCGCGCGTCCACCAGCAGGAAGCGCTCGTCCGGGTCACCCGCCTCCTCCACCGCGCTCCAGGAGTCCTCCCCGGAGCGCTCGAACACGCGGATCCCGTCCCAGGCGTCCCGGAAAGGATCCGGGCCGACCTCGCGGTCGGCCAGCAGCAGGATGCGAGACGGCGCCGGCCGGAGCGCGGCCAGCGCGGAAACGGCGTGCCAGGCCAGCGGGCGCCCGGCGAGCGGGTGCAGGAAAGTGGGAAGCCGTGACGCCATCCGATCGTCGTCCGGCTCCGAGCGCGCCAGGACGATGCCGGTCCAGGCCGCGGCCACGGGACTCAGGGCGCGTGGGCCCGGAGGGAGTTGCCCACGATCCGGTTCTCGTCGTCCACGAAGACGAAGGCGGGCCGGTAGTTCGTCAGCTCGGCCTCCTCGTACTGCCCGTAGGACATGATGATCACCCGGTCGCCGGCGTGCACCAGGCGAGCCGCGGCGCCGTTGAGGCAGATCTCCCCCGCCCCGCGCTCCCCGGTGATCACGTACGTCTCGAAGCGCGCCCCGTTGTTGATGTCGACCACCTGGACCTTCTCGTACTCGATCAGGTCGGCGGCCTCCATGAGGTCCGGGTCGATGGTGATCGACCCGACGTAGTTCAGATCCGCCCCGGTGACCGTGGCGCGGTGGATCTTGGACTTGCACATGGTCCGCTGCATGGGACTCCTTCCGGAGGGGGGCGTGTTCAAAGGATGCCGTTGTCGATGAGCCGGGTGCTCCCGACCCGGCCGGCCACGGCGCAAACCATGCCGGGAAATACATGCTCCACGGGCGCCAGCGTGGCCGGGTCCACGATCTCGGCGTACTCCACCCGGACTCCCGGTACGGCGAGCGCGCTGCGCGCGGCGTCGCGAAGGACGCCGCCGTCCGTCTCCCCGGAGGCGAAGAGCGCCCGGACCGCCTCCACCGCGCGGGGCAGGGCGAGCGCCCGCGCCCGCTCCTCGGGCGACAGGTAGACGTTGCGGGAGCTCATCGCCAGCCCGTCCGGCTCCCGGACGATGGGCGCCACGTCCACCTCCAGGGGCATGTCCAGGTCCGCCACCATGCGGCGGACGAGGAGCGCCTGCTGCAGGTCCTTCTGCCCGAAAACCGCCACGTCCGGCGTGAACACGCCGAACAGCTTGGCGACCACCGTGAGCACGCCGCGGAAGTGCCCGGGGCGCGCCGCCCCGCAGAGCCGGTCCTCCAGCGACGGGTCGGCGACCACGGAAACCCGCGGCTCGCCGCCCGGGTACATCTCCGCCGCGGACGGCGCGAAGACCAGGTCCACCCCGCGCTCCTCCGCCAGCCCCAGGTCGCGCTCCAGGTCGCGCGGGTAGCGGTCCAGGTCCTCCGCCGGGCCGAACTGGAGCGGGTTGACGAAGATGGAGAGCGCCACGCACCCGGCGCGCGCCCGCGCCCGGTCCACCAGAGACAGGTGCCCCTCGTGCAGGTAGCCCATGGTGGGCACCAGCGCGACACGGTGCCCCTCCTCCCGGGCCGCGGCGGTCGCGGCGCGCACCTCGGCCCTGGTGCGGACGACCCGCATGGTCATTCGAAGGTGTGCTCGGCGGCTGGATACTCGCCCGACCGGACGGCTTCGACGTAGCCGCCGACGGCCGCGCGCGTGGCCTCGCCCAGCTCGCCGAAGCGGCGCAGGAAGCGCGGCGTGAACCCCTCGTTGAGCCCCAGCATGTCGTGGAGCACCAGCACCTGCCCGTCGCACCCGGCGCCCGCGCCGATCCCGATGGTGGGGATGGACAGCCCGGCCGTCACCGCCACGGCGAGGGGGCCGGGGACCAGCTCCAGCACCACGGAAAAGGCGCCCGCGTCCTCCACCGCCCGCGCCTCGGCCAGCAGCCGCTCGAGCCCGCCCTCCTCGCGCCCCTGCACCCGCGTCCCGATGGTGTTCACCGACTGCGGGGTGAACCCCAGGTGGGCCATGACGGGGATCCCCACCCGCACCAGGTCGCGGATGGTGTCCGCGATCTCCGGGGAGCCGCCCTCCAGCTTCACCGCGGCAGCGCCTGTCTCCTTGAGGACGCGTCCGGCGTTGCGGATGGCCTCTTCGCGCGAGACCTGGTAGGTGAGGAAGGGGAGATCCACCACCAGGAGCGCACGGCGCACGCCGCGGCGCACGGCGCGCGCGTGGTGGATCATGTCGTCCAGGGTCACCGGGAGAGTGGAGTCGTATCCCAGGACGACCTGCGCCAGCGAATCCCCCACCAGCACCACGTCCGTGCCCGCCTCGTCGACCAGCCGGGCGAAGAGGTAGTCGTACGCAGTGAGGGCGGCGATCTTCTCGCCACGCCGCTTCATCTCCCGGAGCGTCGTCGTGGTGACGCCCCGGCCCGAACCCGCGCTCTGAACGGACATAAGCTCTCCGGCACCTGGAAATTGCGCCGTGACACACACGTCGCGCACCCGTCACGGCGCCGAGCTTCTCCGCTCCTCTCTGGCGGGTTGACCGCCCGAAAAGCTAATCCCATTTTGGGGGGGTGTCAAACCCGATCCGGTACGATCCCGTGCTCGTCCGTGCCCTGGCACGCGAGCTGGACGAGCGCCTCCGCGGCCGCCACGCGAGCCCGTCCCTCCTGTTCTCGCCGGACCTTTCCGCCACGCTGGTGCTGGACGGGCGGGAAGCGCTGCGCTTCGACCTGCATCCCGCCCGAGGCTGGGCGCGCATCGTCCCCGCCCCCGACGACGCCGACGACGAGCCGGACGCGCGCATCACCGGCGTGTCCGCCCCGCCGGACGAGCGCGTCCTGTTCATCGGCCTCGCCGACCCGGCCTCCTTCGGGAGCTCGCGGCGGCGGATGGTCGTGGAGCTGCACACCAACCAGTGGAACGCGCTCCTCACCGCCGGCGAGGACGAGCGCATCATCGCCGTGCTGCGCGGGCGCGACGCGGGGGAGCGGGCGCTCCGCATCGGGGCACGCTACCGCTCGCCGCCGCCCTCGCACCGCTTCGGCACCGGCGACGAGTCGCGCGAGGACGCCTGGGACGCGTGGCGCACGCTGATGGGCCGCGTCGCCCCGGCGGACCGCCCCACGGCCGCCGTGCGCAACTTCGCCTGGACGAGCCCGCTCACCGCCGGTCCCGTGCTGGACGGCGCGGCGCGCTCGGCGGACGAGGGGGAGCTGGAGGCGGCCTTCGGGCGGTGGTGGGCGCTGCGCACCGGCGCGGGGGCGGGCCCGGTGCTGCTGGAGCGGAAGCGCGGGGTGCAGCCCTTTCCCTTCGTCCTCCCGGGGATTCCCTCGCGCCCGGCGGCCTCGCTGCTGGCGGCGATGGACGCCGCCGCGGCGGAGGCGGCCGTGGAGCCGGCGGACGAGGGCCGCGACGCCGAGAAGCTGCTGCGCGGCGCCCGCCGGCGGCTGGCGTCGGCGGAGGGACGGGCGCGCAGCCTCTACCGCCAGCTGGAATCTGCGGGCGAGGCGGAGCGGATGCGACGCCTGGGCGACACGCTCCTGGCGCACCTCCACCTGGTGCCCCCCGGCGCGTCCGTCGCGCGGCTCCCGGACCTGGAGGACGGCCAGCGGGAGATCGAGGTGGAGCTGGATCCCACGCTGCGTCCCCACCAGAACGCGGAGGCGTGGTACGAGAAGGCGCGGCGGCTGGCGCGGGCGGAGGAGCGGCTCCCGGAGCTGATCGAGGCGGCGGAGGCGGAGGCGGCGCGCTGGCGGGCGGCGATCGAGGCTGCGGAGGCGGAGGGCGGCGCGCTCCCGGAGTGGGCGCTGCGGGCGCTGGAACGCCCCTCCGGCCGCCCCGCCCCCAGGGCCGACGAGGGGCCGCGCATGCCCTACAAGCTGTTCCGCACCTCGGGCGGGATCGAGGTGCGGGTGGGACGCAGCGCAAAGGACAACGACCTGCTCACCTTCGGGCACTCGGCGCCGGGGGACGTGTGGATGCACGCGCGCTCGGTCCCGGGGTCGCACGTGGTGCTGCGCTGGGCGGACCCGGCCGCCTCGCCTCCCGCGCGCGACCTGGAGGAGGCGGCGACGCTGGCGGCGCTGTACAGCAAGGCGCGCACGTCCGGCCTGGTGGCGGTGGACTGGACCCGCCGCAAGCACGTCCGCAAGCCGCGCGGCGCGCCGCCGGGGATGGTCAGGATCCAGCAGGTGAGGACGCTGTTCGTGGAGCCGGACCCGGCGGTGGAGGAGCGTCTGCGCGACGACGCCCCTCCCCCGGCGGCCTGAGCGGACGTCCGTCCGCCCACAAACTTCAGAGGAGATCCCATGAGCACAGCTTCACCCTCAGGCAGTAACGGCGCCGGACACGCCGGGGCGGATTCCTTTCGCGCCAGCGCCCTCGCGGCCTCGCTGACCGTCCGGGACCTCCAGGAGAGCCTGGCCTGGTACCGCGACGTCGTGGGCTTCGCCGTGGACCAGCAGTACGAGCGCGACGGCAAGGTGCTGTCGGTGGCGCTGAGGGCCGGGGACGTGCGGATCCTGCTCAACCAGGACGACGGGGCGAAGGGGCTGGACCGGATCAAGGGCGAGGGCTTCTCGCTGATGCTCACCACGGCCCAGGACGTGGACGGGATCGCGCGCGGAATCCGGGAGCGTGGCGGCACCCTCGACACGGAGCCGGCGGACATGCCGTGGGGCGTACGCGCGTTCCGGCTGCGCGACCCGGACGGCTACAGGTTCGCGATCTCATCGGGGAAATAGCCCGGCGACACCGTTCAAGTTGAAGCGTCCCGGCGCTTCCGCGCTACTCGAGGCACAACCCGCCGTATGCATGTGGCGGGATAGCTCCGACTCACTTCCACGTGACAGGAAGAGCGGATTCCTGGCGATCACCCCCGCGAGGGTGATCGCCTGCCGATTTCTACTGTGCTGCTTCGGGAGTCGGCTGGCACTTCCACAGATCGGCGGCGCAGATGGCCCGGGCCGCTGCACCCACGTACGCGGTGTCTCGGCTGCTTCGCATACGCAGAACTACGGGAAGCCACCGATCGCGAGATGCGATAAGGGCGTCTCGCGTGACACGGAATTGCATCGCTGACCCATGCTGCGTACGAAGCTCGCTGAGCACCTCGGTCAGGGAATCGCGGAGCGCTTGGTTCGCAACGGAGTTTCGCGAAACGCTCACCCGCAGCGCCATTCCCTCTGCGACCGCCTGTTTGAGCGACCTTTCGAGCGACTGCTTGGCCGTTCTCTCCGCCGCCAGTGCAGCGGCGAAGCTGGCCTCTCCTGCCACAAACGCCTGTGAGACCGAGTCTGCCCGCTTCACCGCGTTGGAGCTCTCGGCGACGAGGGTCCCCACGCGAGAAGCAACCCGGTTCAAGCTGTCATCCTTCTCACGGATCGCCAACTCAAGGTTGGCGCGAGTAGCTTCGGCCCGCGTCGTCCGCAACCTCATTTCCTGCACCCGAGCATTCTTTTCCGCCTCGAACGCTTGCAGCCGCAGCAGAAGCGAAGCGACCGCTACGACCACAAGTACAAAGACGCCTCCCCAGACGAGAATCTGCCTGCGGTACCTGGCCCATCGCCGCTCCGCCTCACGTTCGGCTCGCCAGTCGCGGATACGAGGCACAAGGAATTCGCTTACGATCGTATAGAAGGGAATCCCGCGTGGCTCTTCTCGACGGACGAGCCGCGTCTTGCGCCCGTCGAAGTCGGTAAGGATCTCCATGAGTTGTTCACGCGGAACCCCGGTCTCCTGCTGCACGTCGTCAAGCAGCGACACCTCGGAGATAATGTTCCGCGTTCCGGAATCAGTGACCATTTGGGAGAGGAGAGCCACCCCTGCGTCGCGCAGTTCCGGTTTGTAGGCGCTGAGGGCGCCGTCCAGAAATCGCTCCAGGATCACCTGCACTCCCTTTTCCAGCAGCCCAACGCGGTCCGGCGACTCCCACAACTCGCGGCAGGCGATCTGCACTTCGGTGGGGACCATCTGTCCGGCCCCGATCCGGGTCCGGAACTCTTCTTCCAGGCGCGGGGCCAAGTCCTTCATCTTGCGGGCCACCTCTGCGCGCGGCTCGCCCGCGGCGGTGGTGCCCTCCGCCTCATGGAATGCGGCGAGCGGACCGTACATGATGGATGAAAGCTGGCCGACGTCCGGAGCGACTACGCGGACGTCGTGGTCTCCAAGTTCGGGAACCCGCCCTATCAGCTTGGAGAGCTTGGCCAAGTAGTCCTCCCGGAACGAGAGGACGATCTTTACCGGGAGTGTGTGGTCCGTGAGCAGATCGACGATCGCGTCGAACACCCTCCGCTGCACGTCCAGCGAAGCTTGGCCGCTGCCTGACCGGGGCGATTCTTCGAACAGAGTTATGCTCTCTTCGAACTGATCGAAGATGAGCAACGGACGCGGGCCGGGTCTACGCCGGTCGGCTCCAGCGGTGCGCCCGGTGAGGCGAAGCCTCTTCAAGCATGCTATTACTGCTTCGATCGAGAGCGGAACCTGTACTTCCCGCGGATCTCCAGGCTCGTCA
Organism: uncultured Gemmatimonadales bacterium; assembly: GCA_963716255.1. Lineage (GTDB taxonomy): Bacteria > Gemmatimonadota > Gemmatimonadetes > Longimicrobiales > Longimicrobiaceae > JAFAYN01. The sequence goes on from OY970303.1 coordinate 64,169, forward strand.
GCGAAGAATATGGACGGCAGGTATGGCGCACCCCCGTCAGGTGACGCCGAGATTCGCTCCACCAGGATCTCGCTTCCTTCGATGGACCGGACCCGCAGTCGCTCCGGCCAGAAGCCCTGACGCACAGCCGCCGGAACAAAGCCGGCATTGATGAGCGAAGACTTACCGACCCCAGACTCGCCATACAGAAGAACTCCTCGGTAAACGGCCACGGAGCGCGTGAGGCGAACGATATCGTCAGCGCGAGCAAAAAAGATGGGCGCGTCGGCAAGCGTAAAGGCGCTGATCCCGCGGTACGGGGCAATTAGGGGCGCCGTAGGATCCGGCAGGTAGCCTGCGAGCGGGGCGTGCTCCGCAGTCGGCACCGCGAGCATGTACTCGCCCATGTGCCCCGGCTGCCCGAATTCGCCGAGGGATGAATTCAAGGTCATGCAGACATCTCCTTTCCACTCACCCGCTGGTACAACGAGGGAACGAACTTCCATACGTCCTGCGTGATGAAGAAGATCTGCGGTTCGGCGCCACCGCCGAAGACCCGCATCAGCAGGGGATCGGGGCAGGGATCCACTGCGTAGGACGTAGGGAAGTCCGCGCGGTCCACCCTCCACCGCAGCGTCTTGAACAGAAGGCGGAGGTTGTAGTCGGCGAGACTATACCCCACGAAGAGCGTTGGCCACCAGCGCATGAACGTGCGCACCCCCAGCGGAATTGGGTTCACCGGGTCCTTGTCGCTCATCCGCAGTATGAAATGGATGTAATCTTCGTCCGTGACCACCATCGAGTCGCGCTGCTCGATATCGCCGTGGACTTTGAGGAGGAAAGGCTTGTTCTCGGGCGGAATCCCGCGCGGGAGGTCGCGCGTCACCTGGTTTTCATCGCGGCTGTAGATACAGTGGTCGAAGTCCTTGCCGGCGACGCCGAGAGCCCGCTCGAACAGCCGATCGTAGTTCGTGGTGATGATGATGGGGAAAGGCATGTCCGCGAGCGCACGAAGGACCGGCGATGGATGTCTCCCCGTGCTCACATTGCTGGTGATCTGCTCCACCAGCGCCGGGCGTCCCCTGCGCTGCTGGTATGCCATGGACATCCGCTGCAAGTTGCCCAGCTCCTCGTCGGGAAAGTCGCGGTCGTAGTTGCACTCCTGAGCTAAATGAGTGGACAGCTGCCGGCCCCGCGGGGGGGCATCCTTCGGGGTGTACTTGAAACGCTCCTGCAACTCCAAGTCGTCCGGGGAGCTGTGGACCCCAGCGCCCAGGAATAGTATGCACTTACCGCTTCCCACATGCCTCGCGACTTCTTCCATCTGAGAATCACCGGGATCGGCAACCGACGCGGGTACCTTTCGTTCGACGCTCATGCGAGGACTTGAAAGTGGGAAGTGAGCTGTAGAGGTCGTGAATACGGAGAAAGCAGCTTGTCAGGCGAGGACCGTCTCGGCGCACTCAGGGAAGCAGCCCGCCTATCCGCGGGTACAGAGCCGGGTCAAACCGCACGCACGCCGCTCATGAGTATTACCTACCATGGCAGCGATAAACGCCGGGTACCGGGCTTCTCCCAGAATGATAGCACGTTGTCCGTGAAAATCACGAAAAATTTGTCTGGGGCCAGAAAAACTTCATACTCACCATTTGTCTCATACCTCTCCAAGTGCGGTAGCCCACGCGGGTTCAGCCATCCCCGCGGGTCACTGCCGCTTGAGTCGGATCTACTCCGGCTCGGAAGTCGCAGCTTCGGCTCACCCGCGGAACGGCAAACGGCGGAACGGCACCTGATCGGTCGCCGTTCCGCCGTTTGCCGTTCCCGTAGTTCCCATATTATGTCACGGAGGGAGACTCGCCGGCTGTTTGGCGAGGCTCCCTCCAGCGAGGGGAGACCCGGGGGCAGTTTCCCGGGGCTCCCGGAGCCCGCGGAGGAGACCGGCAGCAGTATCGCCGGGCTCCGCAGCGGCCCGCCACGACAGCAGGAAGCTCAGCCGACCGTCTGCACGGCCCTGTCGACCACCACGGCGGCACCGGAGTCGACGGAGGGATTCTGCGAGACCTCCGTGAACCGCGCGATGTAGCCGTTCAGCCGCTCCGACACGTCGCGCAGCGCGGAGGCGGCGCGCTCGATCTCGGCCAGCGACGCAGCCTGGGCGCGCGCATCGTCGGCGACGGCGCGGACACCGGCCCCGTTCCGCTCCGCCACCTCGGCCACCGCGCCGAACTCGTCGTGCAGCCCGGCGATCCCGGACCGCTGCTCAGCAACCCGCTCGGCGATGCGCCCGGTGAGCCGCGCCGCGCCCTCGGCCGCGGCGACGATGCGCTCCACCGCCTCCAGCGCCACCCGCGACAGGTCGCCCACGTCGGCAACGCGCTGCGCCCCCTGCTCCATGCGGCGCACCGTGGTCGCCACCTGCTCGCCGATGGCGCCGGCCATCTCCATGGCCTCCTGCGAGGCGCGGGCGCTGGAATCGGCCAGCTTGCGGACCTCGTCCGCGACCACGGCGAAGCCGCGCCCGTGCTCGCCGGCGCGCGCCGCCTCGATGGCCGCGTTCAGCGCCAGCAGGTTGGTCTGGTCGGCGAAGTCGCGGATCGCGCCCACCACGCTGGAGATGCGCTCCGACGCGCCGGCGAGCCGCCCGATCTCGGCCGACTCCACGTCCACGAAGTCGCGCAGCTCCACCAGCCGCCCCACCGCCTCGAAGATGGCGCCGCGGTTCTCGGCGGCGAGCCGTCCGGCGTCGCGGCTGCGCTCGGCCACCACGGAGGCGTCGTCCGCCATCTCGGCGGCGGCGGCCGCGAGCCGCGAGGTCAGCTCCAGGCCGGCCGCGGTGCGGTGCCCCTGCACCTCGATGCCGCCGCGGATCTCGGCGGCGTGCGCGGCCACCCGCTCGCCGCTCTCGCGCATCCCGGTGGCGGTGCCGCCCAGGGCGCGCAGCTGCGTCTCGATCTCGCCGGCGGCGTGGACCATGGGGCGCACCAGTGAGTCCAGCTGCAGCGCGAGCGCCACCTGCCGCCCGAAGCGCTCGATCAGCCGCAGCTCGGCGGCGCCGTAGGTGTGCGGGCGGTGGTGCGCGATCTCCAGCACCCCCGTCACCTCGCGGCCGTAGCGCAGCGGCTGCTCCACCACGGAGCGCAGCTCGCCTCCGCCGGGGAGGCGCGGGTCGCGCAGGGCGTCCTCCACCGCCAGGGCTTCCCCGGCGGCCAGGGCGGCGCGGCGAAGCCCCCGGGCGGCGTCCAGCGCGGCGGGGGGAGGCGTGGCGGGGTAGATGGGGACCAGCTCGTCGCCGGAGCGGGCATAGACGTGCAGCCAGCGCCACTCGATGAGGCGGCCGGCCAGCCGCTCGATGTCGCCCAGAGATTCGTGCAGGGGGACGCCGGCGGAGATCACCGTTTCCATCGCCATCACCTTGCGCAGCTCCTCCGAGGCGATGGCTTCCAGCACCAGCGCGCGGGCGAAGACCCCCGCCGCCCCGATGAACGCCAGGACGAAGAGCCACCCCAGGTGGTCGCCGTACAGGGCGAAGGCGGCGGCGACCGAGAGCATGGCCGCCGTGCCCAGCGCGGCGGCGATCACCTCGTGGCGGAAGAGCACCATCCACTCGCCCGGCTGGAGCTTGCCGCGGAAGGCGAGGGAGAAGTAGAAGAGCCCGCGGGAAAAGAGGAAGTAGGCGATCAGGTAGGCGACCAGCGCGGGGACGGCGTCCACCGACAGCTCGTAGCGGGTGCCGGGCGGCGCCACCGCGCGCTCCGCCGCCAGGAACACCCCGGCGGAGCCGCAGGCCACGAGCGCCTCGCGCCCGGCGTTGACCAGCCCGGGGACGGCGCCGCGCCGCCGCAGCAGGTCGCCCGCGGCGGTCCCCGCCCACGCCGCGGCCACGGCCACGACGGGAAAGCCGAGCACCGTGAGCGCCCCCACGGGGACCACCGTCATGGTGACGTACGCGTACTTGGAGAGCGGCACCGCCCACCAGCGCAGCGCAGCGACCGCCGCGGCGCCCGCGGCGGCGAGCCCCCAGCCGCGGGCGTCCGGCGGCGCGGCGGCGAGCGCGGCGAGGAGGACCAGCCCCCCCGCCCACGTCATCCCCCGCGCGAAGACCCGAAGCACGGCCGTGGCCGGCGGGGGGAGCGGCGCCTCAGCCGCCGCCATCCCCGCCCCGCACCGTCGCTCGTCGCAGCGCCCGCACCAGCGGGCGGGCGCCCTCCACGCCCTCGCGGCCCAGCAGCTCCACCAGCGCGCTCCCCACCACCACGCCGTCCGCGAGGCGCGCCACGGTCGCGGCCTGCTCCGGCGTGGAGATGCCGAAGCCCACCGCCACCGGGACCGGGGTCGCGGCACGCAGCTCGGCCACCTCGGCCTCCAGCCCGGAGGCCAGCTCCTGCCGCGCGCCGGTGACGCCGGTGCGCGACACGTAGTACAGGAACCCGCGCGCCGCCGCGGCGATCTCGCGCACCCGCGCCGGGAGCGTGGTGGGCGCGACCAGCCGGATCAGGTCCAGCGGCGACTCCGCGAAGGCCGCTTCCAGCTCCGGGTCGGCGCCCACGGGGAGGTCGGTGAGGAGCACGCCCTGGGCGCCCGCCTCCGCCGCGTCGCGCAGGAAGGCGTCCACGCCGTACCGGAGCACCGGGTTCAGGTAGGTGAAGAGGATGACCGTGGTTTCGTGCTCGCGGCGGAAGGCGCGCAGCGCCTCCAGCGTCCAGCGCAGGTCCACGCCCTGGCGGATGGCGTCGAAGGAGGAGCGCTGGATGGTGGGCCCGTCGGCCAGGGGGTCGCTGAAGGGAACCCCCAGCTCGATCACGTCGGCGCCCTCCTCGGCGAGCATGCGCAGCAGCGGCGCGGTGGCGTCCGGGGAGGGGTGGCCGGCGGTGACGTAGGGGATCAGCGCGGCCCGTCCCTCGGCCGCCGCGCGCTCGAACGCGCGCCCCAGCGTCGCCGCCTCAGACGAAGTAGTCGCCGACATGGATTCCGTACCGCTCCGGGTCCGTGGTCTTGATGATGGTGCGCCGCGGGGCGCCCGGCTCGGGGGCGAACAGGTCCACCTCCAGGGGCGGGTCCACCGGCTGCCCCATGGAATCGAAGATGATGCGGACGACGGGCTCGTTGAGCGCCTCCGGCCGGGGGTTGGGGGCCGTGACCACCGCCATCTCGTAGGTGTCCAGCACCACCACGCTCCCCACCGGGTAGATGCCGGTCATGGCGATGAACGCCTTGACCAGCAGCGGGTCCATCCCCCGGTGCGGGTTGTCGCGCAGCTCCCCCAGCGCCCGGTCGGGGAGCCAGGGCTGCTGGTAGCTCCGCTTGGTGGTGGCGGCGTCGAAGGCGTCGGCCACCGCCACGATGCGGGGGAAGAGGGTGGGGTCGCGGGGGCGCTTGACCGTGGGGTAGCCGGAAAGGTCCAGCTTCATGTGGTGCTCGTAGACGCTGAGCATGGGGCGCAGCGGGAGGTCCGCCAGCCCGCGCATGTCGAAGAGCGCCAGGAAGCCCTCGGTGGTGTGCTCGCGCATCAGCGCCAGCTCCTCGGGGGTCAGCGGGCCCGTCTTGTTGATCAGCTCCAGCGAGATGCGCACCTTGCCCACGTCGTGCATCAGCCCCCCGAAGCCCAGCTCGTACAGCTCGTGCTTCCCCAGCCCCAGCTTCTTGCCCAGCGCCACGCTGAAGATGCAGACGTTGACGCAGTGGGTGAAGGTGTACTCGTCGTAGTCGCGGAGCGTGGTCATCCCCACGATGGAGGTCTCGTTGGTGAGGACCTGGTCCACGATGGACTGCACGGCCCGCTTCACCCCGCGCATGCTCACGCTGCGCCCGATGCGCACCGCGGCCATGGCCTCGCGCGCCACCGCCACCGTCTGCGCGTAGGTTCGCTTCGCCACCTCGCGCGCCTCGTCGGGGTCGCGCGGGTTGGCCTCGGTCTCCACCTCGGGCACCGCCACGATGGCGCGGACCGAGGTGCGCCCCAGCCGCTCCGCGAAGCGGGCGAAGGGGTCTTCCGCGTCCGGCTCGGCCAGCAGCAGCGACAGGAAGGCGGTCCAGTCGGCCACCCCGGCCGCGGGGCCCACGTCCAGCTGCCCCACGCCGTGCGCCCGCAGCGTCCGCCCCACCGCGCTGAAGGTGGCGAAGCTCCCCAGGTCGATCCGCATGCGCAGGTCGTTGAGGAAGACGAAGTCGCCCACGTAGCGCAGCGACACGGAGCCCTCGGTGGCGACCACCTGCTTCACCGCGGCGTCCAGCTCGGCCAGGGCGTTCTGGACCGTCTGGTTCTCCAGCGGATACATCTTGAGCACGCGCAGCGAGGCGTACAGCGCGAAGAGCAGCTCGCGGCCGGCGCGCTGCAGCCCGCGCTCGTCGGCGGGGGCGGGCTCGCCGCCCTGCGGGGCGTCGGCGGGGAGGAGGCCGGGGGTGCTCACGCGTCGATCCCGCGCAGGGCGCGGCCCACGGCGCTGCGGACCACCGGGTCGGCGTCGGCGGAGGCGCCGGCGAGGGACCGGCGGGCCGCGGGGAGGCCAGAGCGGGCGAGTCCCAGCGCCGCGCAGGCCCGCATCTCGGGCGTTTCCCTGCGGCCCAGCCAGCTCTTGCCGTTGAGCATGCGGTCCAGCAGCGCCACCCCCTCCTCCCCGGCGACGGAACCGAACGCCTCGAAGAAGGCGATGCGCTCGGTGAGGTCGGCCTCGCGGAGCCGCCTGGAATCGAGCGCCGCCTCCAGCACCGGACGCGCGGGCGTGTAGCGGAGCGCGGCGAGCGCGCGCGCCGCGGCGATGCGCACCTCGCGCTCGGCGTCTTCCAGGGCGCCCTGGAGCGCGTGCGCCGCCACCGGGCTGCGCAGCGCCAGCAGCGTTTCCACCGCCACCAGGCGCAGCGGGAGCTCCGGGCGGGCGAGCTGGCGCGCCACCTCCGGCCCCGCCGTGGCGAAGCCGCGCCGCCCCGCGAGGCGCGCGGCCCCGGCCGCGATGCGCGGGTCCTCGTGCGCCAGCAGCGGCAGCAGCCGCTCGCCCTCCCTGCCGGCCAGGCGCTCCGCGGCCTCCAGCACCGCCGCGCGCACTCCCTCCACCGGCGTCGCCTCGGCGGCGCGCAGCAGCGAGGGAAGGGCGTCCGGCGGGAAGAAGGAAAGGAGCGCGCCCAGCCCGGCGAGCGCATCGGCGCCGGGGGCCTCCTCCACCGTGCGGATCAGCTCGTCTACCGTTTCCCCCTGCGACAGCCGCTCGAACAGGGCGCGGACGGCGCGCAGAACCGCCGGGGAAAGGGCCCCTGGGCGGGTGGCGATCCCCACCAGCTCGCGCAGCAGCGACGCGGCGAGCGGCAGGTTTCCGGAGCCCAGCAGCGTGGGGAGGAGGTCGGCGAGGATGCGGACGATCTGCTCCTGCCGCACGGGGGCGCCGTCCTCCAGCCGGTCGAAGAGGCCGGACAGCACGTCGCCCCACAGGTCGCGCTCCTGCTCGCGGCGCACCTCGGCCTCCAGGCGGCGCAGGTCGGCCTCGTCCAAAAAGTACAGCGCCTCGCGGAAGTCCTCGCGGCTCACGGTGGAGACCAGCGTGGACTCCTCCTCGCGCGGCGGGGGGATGGGCTTCGGGGGCGTCCCGCTCCCGGCGGGGAGCGCGACGCCCTCGGGGAGCGCTTCCACGTAGCGGTAGCGCAGGTGCTGCCAGTCGCGGTCCCAGAGCAGGGTGAGGAGGTCGTCCTCGTCCGCCTTGAGGCGCTGCACCCGCACCAGGATCTCCAGGAACATCCCCAGCTCCTCCTCCTCGAAGCCGGGGAGGAAGACCAGCTCGCGCACGCCGTCGCGGTACAGCAGGAAGGCGAAGTCCTCGGAGCGGGTCTCGCCGCGGTACACCGGCTCCCCCTCCCACCCCACCTCGTTCTCCTCCACGTGCAGCGCGAGGCGCGGGAGCCGGTCCCACAGCCCGGCCATACGGGTGCGCACCGCGTCCACGAAGCGGTCCACCGCCGGGTTGTTGCCGTCGTAGAGGAGGTGCACGCGCAGCGAGCGCCCCAGGTCGCGCACCAGCTCCTGGACGGCCTCCCGCTCGGCGGGGGACGGACCGCTCGGCTCGCCCTGGGCGTCCATCCGCGGGGCCGGTGCGCTCATGGGGTGCGGCTCAGGCCCGGCCGGCGGAAAGCTCGGCCACCTGCGCGACGTCCTTGTCGCCGCGGCCGCTGAGGCACACCACCACCGGCCCGGAGTCGGCCCAGCGGGCACCGTCGCGCAGGAGATGGGCGATGGCGTGCGCCGTTTCCAGCGCGGGGATGATCCCCTCCAGCCGGGCCAGCCGCTCGAAGGCTTCCAGCGCCTCGGCGTCGGTGACGGACACGTACATGGCGCGGCCGGAGTCCTTGAGGTGCGAGTGCTCCGGCCCCACGCCGGGGTAGTCCAGCCCGGCGGAGACCGAGTGCGCCTCGGTCACCTGCCCGGCCTCGTCCTGGAGCAGGTACGAGCGGCTCCCCTGGAAGACGCCGGGGCTCCCCTGGGTCAGGGTGGCGGCGTGGCGTCCGGTGTGCACCCCCTCCCCCGCCGCCTCCACCCCCACCAGCTCCACCTCCGCGTCCGCCACGAACGGGGCGAACATCCCGATGGCGTTGGAGCCCCCGCCCACGCAGGCGATCACCGCCGCGGGGAGGCGCCCCTCCACCTCCAGGACCTGCGCGCGGCTCTCGCGGCCGATGACCGACTGGAAGTCGCGCACCATGCGCGGAAACGGGTCGGGGCCCACGGCGGAGCCCAGCACGTAGTGCGTGTCGCGGACGTTGGCGACCCAGTCGCGCATGGCCTCGTTGCCGGCGTCCTTGAGGGTGCGTGTGCCGCTGCCGACGGGCCGCACCTCGGCGCCCAGCAGCCGCATGCGGTAGACGTTGAGCGCCTGCCGGCGGATGTCCTCCTCGCCCATGTAGACGATGCAGGGGAGCCCGAAGAGCGCGCAGGCGGTTGCGGTGGCGACGCCGTGCTGCCCCGCCCCGGTCTCGGCGATGATGCGCTGCTTCCCCATGCGCCGGGCGAGGAGCACCTGGCCCAGGGAGTTGTTGATCTTGTGCGCGCCGGTGTGGTTCAGGTCCTCGCGCTTCAGGTACACGGTCCCCACGCCCGCGGCCTCGCCCAGCCGCCGCGCCCGGTACAGCGGGGTGGGCCGGCCCACGTAGTCGCGCCAGAGCGCGTCCAGCTCCGCCCAGAACGCCGGGTCCGCCGAAGCCTGGGCGTAGGTGGCCGCCAGCTCGTCCAGCGCGGTGACGAGTGTCTCGGGGACGAAGCGCCCCCCGAACTTGCCGAAGCGGCCCGACACGTCGCCGGGGCTCGCCGCCGATGCTGCGGTGGAGGACATCTATGCCGTTTCCTGCTGGTCGTTCTGCGGCGCGCGGAGCGCGGCCGCGAAGGTACGGATCGCCGAGGGGTCCTTGATCCCGGGGGCGGACTCCACCCCGGAGCTCACGTCCACCACGTCGGGACGGAGGAGCGCGACCGCGCGGGCCACGTTGTCGGCCCGCATCCCGCCCGCCACCACCAGCGCCAGCCCGGCGGGGATCTCGCCGCGCACCGCGGCCACCTCCTCCCAGGGAAAGGCGGTGCCGGTGCCGCCGTGCGCCCTCGCCGAGAAGCCGTCCAGCAGCAGAGCATCGGCCACGCCGGCATAGCGCTCCACCCCGGCGCGCAGCTCCGCCGCGCCGCGGGGCCGCAGCGCCTTCCACACGGTCCAGCGGCCCTCCTCCCTGAGCTCGCGGAGCAGATCCGGGGGCTCGTCGCCGTGGAGCTGGAGCACGTGCAGCCCGGCCGCCTCCGCCGCCCGCCGCAGCTCGCCGCCGGCGGCGTCCACGAACACGCCCACGCGGCGCGCCGGGAGCCCGGCGAGGAGCGTGCCCGCGTCTTCCGCGGCGACGGTGCGCTTCCCCCCGGGGGCGAGCACCACCCCCAGGAACGCGGCGCCCGCCCCGGAGGCCGCCTCGGCGTCCGCGCGGCGGGTGATGCCGCACACCTTGAGGGCGGGCGCGCCGCTCACGGGCGGGCGGCGGGGTCGCGGGGGCGCCCGGCCAGGGCGGCGGCGGCGGCCCGCAGGTCGTCCTGCCGCATCAGCGACTCGCCCACCAGCACCGCGTCCACGCCGGCGGCGCCCAGCCGGTCCACGTCCGCGGCGGTGCGGATGCCGCTCTCGGCGACCAGCGTCACCGCGCCGGGGACGGACCCTGCGAGCCGGACCGAGAGGCCGAGGTCGGTGGTGAAGCTCGCCAGGTCGCGGTTGTTGACGCCCACCAGCCGCGCCCCGGCGGCGAGCGCGCGCTCCAGCTCCCCGGCGTCGTGCACCTCCACCAGCGCGTCCATTCCCTCCTCCGCCGCGAGCCCCAGCAGCTCGGCGAGGCGCGCGTCGTCCAGGATGCGCGCGATGAGCAGGACGGCGTCCGCGCCTGCGGCGCGCGCCTCCCACAGCTGCACCGGGTCGATGAGGAAGTCCTTGCGGATGGCCGGGAGCCCCACCTCCGCGCGGACGCGGCGAAGCGCGTCCAGGTCGCCCCCGAAGAATTCGCGGTCGGTGAGCACCGAGACCGCGGCCGCCCCGCCGCTCTCGTACGCGCGGGCGACCTCCACCGGATTCGCGCCGGGCCGGATCTCCCCGGCGGAGGGGGAGCGGCGCTTGACCTCGGCGAGGAGGCGGACCTCCCCGGGACGGCGGAGCGCCGCCGCGAAGCCGCGGGCGGGCGGCGCGTCGGCGGCGAGGGCGCGAAGCTCCGCGCGCCGCGGAGCAAGGTCCGCGACCTCGCCCCGCTTGGTGTCCACGATGCGCTGCAGGATGCTCAAGAACTCTTCAAAAGGGCGCCGCGGCGCGCTCGCGCGGAACACCGGAAAAGGGGCCCGCGGGCGCCGTTTTCGACCGGGAGGAAGGCCTTCCGCACGAGCGGCTTGCGCTTCGGGTTACGTTCGGGTATAATTCTATTCGGTGATTCTTCGGATCGCAATTGGTCCACTTCCCCGGAGCCCTCGAATGGCACTCACCAAGCGTCAGCGGCAGATCCTGGACTACGTCCAAAGCTTCATCGAGGCGTACGGGTACTCGCCCAGCTTCGAGGAGATCGCGGAGCACTTCGGCTACTCCTCCCTTGCGACGGTGCACGAGCATCTGTCTAATCTGGAGCAAAAGGGCTTCCTGCGGAAGAACTACAACAAGAGCCGCTCCCTGGAGGTCGTGCCGGCCGAGATGGGCACGCTCGCCGTTGAGCTTCCCCTCCTGGGCTCGGTCGCCGCGGGCCTGCCCATCGAGGCGCTCCGCGACAACGAGGACACCGTCGCGGTGCCGCACGACATGGTTCCCAAGGGGAACAACTACGTGCTGCGGGTCAAGGGAAGCTCCATGGTGGACGAGCAGATCCGCGACGGGGACTACATCATCGTCAACTCCCGCGTCACCGCGGACAACGGCGAGATGGTGGTGGCGCTGGTGGGCGGCGAGTCGGCCACGGTGAAGAAGTTCTACCGCGAGCGCGACGGCCGCATCCGCCTGCAGCCGGCCAACCCCACCATGCAGCCCATGTACTTCCAGCCGGACGAGGTCCAGATCCAGGGGATCGTCGTCGGCGTGATCCGCAAGTACTGACCGGCATTCCGCCCGGCGCCGCGCAACCTGCGGCGCCCGGTCCCCTTCCGCGCGCCCCCGGGCGCGGCGACCTACAGCAGGAGGCGAGCCATGCAGGGAGTCGAGCCGGTGCCGTTCGTGGTGGGGCGCATCGCCCGCGACGGCAAGAGGATGATGGTGCTGGAGGCCGCCACGCCCGCGCCGTTCCCGGGGCCCTGGGACCTGCGCGCGGTGTTCGCTCCCGGGACCGGGTCTGCTTCGTCACCTGGCATCAGGCGCGCCATCTAGTTTTTGCGTGTCGGGCGGAGGCGGCGGGCCGCTCCGGAGCCCGGACGATACTGCCGTCCGGTCTCCTACGCGGGCTCGGCGAGCCCCGGGAAACGGCCCCCGGGTCTCACCTCGCCGGAGTGAGCCTCGCCAAACTGCCGGCGAGTCTCCCTCCGTACATGATTTTGTGGGTACGGCAACGGCTTCGTTCGCCGCGCACCCGAAAGCAGAAGCCCCTCCCGGGATCCCGGAGGGGCTTTCGTGCGTGCGTCGGGTCCGTGCTTGGTACCCCGCTTTTACGGAATCCGTGTAGGTCGAGGTTCTTGGGCGTCGGCGAGGGGCTGAAGGCAGGCATACCGAGCAGGTCCTCCCCCTCTCCCCTCGTGGGAGAGGGGGCCGGGGGTGAGGGGGCCCACCCCTGCGGACGCCAGCGCGGGCCCCGCGTGAGGGATTTCGGCCCGAAGGGGCGAGACCGCGCGGCTGTTTGCGCGGGCTCGACTCCGTTACGCACGGTCGTTTCGTGCGTTACGGAGCCGAAGCCCGACCCCGGCGCCAGCCGGGGGCACGCCCGAACCCCGCCGTCCAGCCCGCCTCAACCGGATCCGGATCACACCTCAGAGCAGTTCCGGCGCACGAGCTACCCAGGGGATGCGAGCTTCAGCCCGACGATCCCGGCGACGATCAGGGCGATGCACACCAGCCGCATCGCACCGGCCGGCTCGCCCAGGAGCACCATCCCGAGAATCGCCGTCCCGACGGTCCCGATTCCCGTCCACACCGCGTACGCCGTGCCCAGGGGCAGCGTTCGCAGCGCGCTGCCGAGGAGCACCACGCTGGCGACCAGCGCGGCCGCCGTGCCGGCGGACGGCCACGGGCGGGTGAATCCGTTCGTGTACTTCAGGCCGACGGCCCACCCGACCTCCAGCAGACCCGCGAGCAGCAGAAGACCCCACGCCATGACTCGCCTCCAGATCCGGTGTGGGGCCGTCCCCACGTGCGTAGCGACCGAGCGAGGTCGTCCCCGCTCGACATGGACGTACTACGCGGAACGACGGGTCACGGCGCGGCGGAGCGGATGGCCGAGTCGAGATCGGCCCACAGGTCTTCGGCGTCCTCGATCCCGACGCTGAGCCGCAGGAGCGAAGGCGGCAGGTGTTCCTGTCCCGGGATCGCGGCCCGCCGCTCCATCGTCGATTCCACGCCTCCGAGACTGGTGGCATGGCGGACGAGCCTCACGTTCCGGCAGACCGCGTCGGCCATCCCGGCCTCGCCGCGCAGGTCGAACGAGACGACGGTCCCGAAGCCCCGGAGCACGCGCCGGGCGATCGCGTGCGTCGGATGCGAGGGCAGGCCCGGGTACCGGACGCGGGCGACCGACGGGTGCCTCTCGAGCCGCTCCGCGAGGCTGCCGGCCGTCTGCTGGGCCCGCTCCAGGCGAATGGCCAGCGTCCGCGCGCCGCGGACGGCGAGAAAGGCTTCGAGCGTTCCCGGCGTGGCGCCGGTCAGCTCGCGAGACTGCCGGAGGGCGTGCCACAGGGCGTCGTCCCGGGTCGTGGCGATCCCCGCCAGCAGGTCGGAGTGGCCGCCGATGAGCTTGGTCGCCGACTGCAGGGACACCGTAGCGCCGAAGTCGAGCGGCCGCTGGTTCAGGGGCGTGGCGAAGGTGTTGTCCACCGCCACCATCGCTCCGGGCCTGCGCGGCGCCGCGCACACGGCCTCCAGGTCCGCCACGGTGAGCAGCGGGTTCGAGGGCGATTCGAGCCAGACCAGGTCGGCGGCGCCGCACGCACGGATCCAGGCGGCCGTGTCGTCCCCCGCCACCCGCCGCACCGACCAGCGTCCCTTTTCGGCGCCTGCGGCCGCCAGCCCCGCGACGCCCTGGTAGCAGTCGTCCGGGAGCGCCACGACGGCTCCCGCCGGGAGCTGGTCGAACACCGCGGCGATGGCGGCCATGCCGGAGGCGAACGCCACGGCCCTGCCGGACTCCAGCCCGCCGACGATGTCCTCGAGCGCTTCCCAGGTGGGAGTGCCGTCGTCGCGCGAGTAGCCGCGCCCGCCGCCGAGGATGAAGGTCGACGCGGGGACCAGCGGCGCGTTCAGCGGGGCCCCGGGCCCGGAGGGGCGCCCCGCCGAGACGAGCCACGATTCCGGTCTGATTCCGGACGGTTGCCTGTCCATGTTACGTATGCCTCCAGGCGAGACGAGTCGTCAGCTCCGACAGACCAGCGAGAAACAGCAAAGCCCCACGCCACGACTCGCCTGCGAGTCTGGTGTGGGGCCGTCCCCACCTGCGTACGGGAGAGACGGGGCCGTCCCCGCTCTGTATGTGGGCGCTAATCTACACGGGCGAGAGCGTTTACGTCAACGGGCCCCTGGCCGTGCCGCGAGCCTGCGCACGCGGCCTAGCGTCTCGTCGCCGCGCGCAGCGCCTCCAGCGCGGTCCACCCCGCCCCGCCGTCCAGCGCTTCCTCGGCCTTCCGGACCCCTTCCACCAGCGTTTCCGCCCGCCCCGCGACGTAGATCGCGGCGCCCGCGTTCAGCGCCACGGCCGCGCGGGCGGAGCCGCCCATCCGGCCGCGCAGGACGCGCTCGATGGTGCGGGCGTTCTCCTCGGGCTCGCTCCCGCCCAGCCCCTCCACGTCGGCGGGCTCCCAGCCCAGCTCGGCGCGCGGGTCCAGGGTGCTGCGCGTGAGCTCGCCGTCCTTGAGCTCGATCACCGCCGTCGGGCCGATGGGGCTCAGCTCGTCCATCCCCGGCTCGCCGTGCACCACCAGGGCGCGCTCGTGGCCCAGCTCGCGCAGACCGCCGGCGATCAGCTCCAGCAGCCCCGGGTCGGAGACGCCCACCACCTGGCGGCGGGCCATGGCGGGGTTGGTGAGCGGGCCCAGCACGTTCATCAGCGTGGGCATCCCCAGCTCGCGGCGGACCGGGCCCACGTGGCGCATGGCGGGGTGGTGCAGCGGCGCGAACATGAAGACGATGCCTGCCTCCTCCAGCACGCGCGCTTCCTGCTCCGGCGTCAGGTCCAGCCGCACGCCCAGCGCCTCCAGCACGTCCGCGCTGCCGCAGCGCGAGGTGAAGCTGCGATTGCCGTGCTTGGCGACGCGCACCCCGGCCCCGGCGGCGACCAGCGCCGCGGCGGTGGAGATGTTGAAGGTGGTGAGCGCTCCGCCGCCGGTGCCGCAGGTGTCCACCAGCTCCGCCGTGGAGTCCACCGGCACAGCGACCATGGCGCGCCGCAGCGCGCGGACGCCGCCCGCGACCTCGTCCGGCACGGCGCCGCGGACGCGGATGGCCACCAGCAGCGCCGCCATCTGCACCGGGCTGGCGTTGCCGCCCATCACCTCGCCGAAGGCGCGCTCGGCCTCGGCGGCTGTGAGGGGGCGCAGCGTGGCGGCGCGGACCAGCTCGCCCAGCGACATCCCGGCGGCCTCGCCGGACAGCAGTCCGTCGCTCATGCGGCTTCCCCCGCGCGGCGGGGGCGGGGCGGAGGGGTCCGGGCCGGTGGAACGGTGGACATCGGGCCGTCGGTGCGGGTGGAACGCGCTCTCGCGAAGCGGGGCCGGGATCATACCCACGCCCGGCGGAGACTGTCAATCGCGCCGCGGCGCGCGCTTGACACCGGGTACCCGCCGGGTAGCTTGTCGCGCGTGAGCTCAACGGAAACGCACCGCATCCGCTTCACCGTCCACTACGACGGTCGCGACTTCTTCGGCTGGCAGGTGCAGGCGAAGGGGAGGACCGTGCAGGGCGAGCTGGAGCGTGTCCTGTCGCGCCTGTTCGCCCGCCCCGCCGGGGTGATCGGCTCGGGGCGCACGGACCGCGGGGTGCACGCGACCGGCCAGGTGGCCGCCGTGGACGCTCCGCTCAAGTGGACGCCCCACGCGCTGCGCCGCGCCCTCAACGCCCTGCTCCCCGGCGACGTGTGGATCGCGGACGCGGCGGAGGCGGCGCCGCGCTTCCACCCGCGCTACGACGCCGTGGCGCGCTCGTACGTGTACCGCGTGGGCCTGGCGCCGGAGGCGCACTCGCCCTTCCGCGCCCGCTGGTGCTGGCCCCTGGGGAAGCCGCTGGACCGCGCCGCGATGGAGCGCGCCACGGGCGTTCTCGTGGGCGACCACTCCTTCAAGGCCTTCGCCAAGGCGGGCCAGGAGGAGCGCGGGGACCGCTGCATCGTCGCGGAGGCGCACTGGGCGGAGTGGGAGCTGGCGGGGATCGAGTTCCACGTGACCGCGAACCGCTTCCTCCACCACATGGTGCGCTACCTGGTGGGGACGCTGGTGGACGTGGGCGTGGGCGTTCGCCCGGAGGGCGACGTGGCGGCCCTTCTCGCGCAGATCCCGGGGCTGGAGACCTCGCCGCCCGCGCCGCCGGAGGGGCTTTTCTTGCGGGAGGTGCGGTACGGCCCTCACCCGGCGGCCCTGGAGCCACCACCCTCTCCCGATTCTGGGAGCGGGGGCTGAACGACGGGGCGCTTCGGTTGGCTCGGGGTATGGGGTCGGCCGGGGGATGCTCCCCCAACCTCCCGGCGAGCATCGCAGGAACGGCGACGGCCCGGCAGTGCTCCCCCTCTCCCGCTTGCGGGGGAGGGGGCCGGGGGGAGGGGGTCCGCCACGGTGCGCCGGAGCCGACGCGCGCGGACCGTTGCCGTTCGCAGTTGCCCGCCGTTCCCGAAAGATGTTGCGGAGGGAGACCCGCCGGCCGTTTGGCGGGGCTCCCGCAGCGGGAGCGGAGACAGCGGGGCAGTTTCCGCTGGCTCCGCGACCCGCGTAGGAAACAGGCCGGCAGTTTGGCCTGGTTCCGGAGCGGCCCCAACTCAGACACAGAAAAACCATGTCGATCGATCGATACAGCAACCCGCTGACCGAGCGCTACGCCTCCCCGGAGATGTCGCGCATCTTCTCGCCGGCCTTCAAGTTCGGCACCTGGCGCCGTCTCTGGCTGGCGCTGGCGGAGGCGGAAAAGGAGCTGGGCCTCCCCATCCCGGACGAGGCGATCGCCGGGATCCGCGCGCACCTGGACGACTTCGACCTGAAGCGGGCGGCGGAGCTGGAAAAGCAGCTCCGGCACGACGTCATGGCCCACGTGCACCACCTGGGCGAGCAGACGCCGGAGGCCCGCGCCATCATCCACCTGGGCGCCACCTCGGCGTACGTGGGCGACAACACGGACCTGATCCAGCACCACGAGGCGCTGAAGCTGGTCCGCCGCCGCATCGTCAACGCGGTGGCGGCGCTGGCGGAGTTCGCCCGGGAGCACCGCGGCCTGCCGACGCTGGGCTACACCCATTTCCAGCCCGCCCAGCCCACCACGGTGGGGAAGCGGGCGACGCTCTGGATCCAGGACCTGCTGCTGGACCTGGAGGAAACGGAGTTCCGCCTGGACACGCTGCGCTTTCGCGGGGTGCGGGGCACCACGGGGACGCAGGCCTCGTTCGTGGACCTGTTCGAGGGCGACGGGGCGAAGGTGGAGCGGCTCAACCGCCTGGTGGCGGAGAAGATGGGCTTCGCGGACCGGCTCTACGGCGTGACCGGGCAGACGTACACCCGCAAGACCGACTACGCCTGCCTGGCGACGCTGGCGGGGGTCGCCCAGTCGGCGAGCAAGTTCGCCAACGACGTGCGCCTTCTCTCGCACCTCAAGGAGGTGGAGGAGCCGTTCGAGGAGCACCAGATCGGCTCCAGCGCCATGGCGTACAAGCGCAACCCCATGCGCTCGGAGCGCATCGGGGCGCTGGCGCGGCACGTGATCGCGCTCACCATGGACCCGGCGTTCACGGCGGCCTCTCAGTGGTTCGAGCGCACCCTGGACGACAGCGCCAACAAGCGCATCGCCGTGCCGGAGGCGTACCTGGCGACGGACGCGGTGCTCCTGATCGTGCACAACGTGGCGTCCGGGATGGTGGTGTACCCGGAGATGATCCGCCGCCACCTGATGGAGGAGCTTCCCTTCATGGCGACGGAGAACCTGATGATGCGGGCGGCCAAGCGCGGCGGCGACCGGCAGGAGCTGCACGAGCGGGTGCGCGTCCATTCCATCGCGGCGGGGCGCGAGGTCAAGCAGCACGGCCGCCCCAACGACCTGATGGACCGCATCGCGGCGGACCCGGCCTTCGGGGTGACGCGGGCGGAGCTGGAGGAGGACCTGCGCCCGGAGCTGTACGTGGGGCGCGCCCCGGAGCAGGTGGACGAGTTCCTGCAGGAGTGGGTGCGGCCCGTGCTGGAGCGGCACGCGGGCGAGCTGGAGGGGGGCGCCCCCGCCCTGCACGTCTGAGCGCACCCGACCCGAACCGAGCGAACGATGGCGACGACCGAGACCCGCGTGTCCGCAGGGGCCGCGGAGGCCCCCGCGCCCTACGCCGAGCTGACCGCCCTGCTCCGCGAGGCGGCGGTGCTGGCCTCCGTGAGTGCCACCCTGGGGTGGGACCAGGAGACCATGATGCCCCCCGCCGCCGCTGCGCTGCGGGCGGACCAGCTCGCCGCCCTTTCCGCGCTGGTACACGAGCGGCGCACGTCGCCGCGACTGGCGGAATTGCTGGAGCGCTGCGAGGGCGACGCCGCGCTCGCCGCCGACGCGGCGGCCGCCGCCAACCTGCGCGAGATCCGCCGCCAGTACGACCTGGCGACCCGGCTCCCCACGTCGCTGGTGCGCGCCTTCGCGGAAACCTCGTCGCGCGCCCTGGAGGCGTGGAAGGACGCGCGCGAGCGGGACGACTTCGCCGCGTTCGCCCCCTGGCTGGAGCGGGTGCTGGAGCTGAACCGCGCCAAGGCGGAGTGCTACGGCGTCCCCGCGGGCGGCGAGCCGTACGACGCGCTGCTGGACGAGTACGAGCCGGGGATGACCAGCGCCGGGGTGCGGCGGGTGTTCGGGACGCTACGGGCGGGGCTGGCGCCGCTGATCGCGGACATCGCCCGCTCCGGCGCGCGGCCCGGAGAGCGGCTGGCGGCGGTGCGCGTCCCCGTGGCGGCGCAGGAGGCACTGAACCGCAGGATCGTGCAGGCGATCGGATTCGACTTCCGCGCGGGGCGGCTGGACGTGTCCACCCACCCCTTCTGCGAGAGCCCGGGGCCGGGCGACACCCGCATGACCACGCGCTACCGCGAGGACGCCTTCCTGGACTCGCTGGTGTCGTGTCTCCACGAGGCGGGGCACGGCATGTACGAGCAGGGCCTGCCCAAGGCCGCGGCCTTCGGGCAGCCGCTGGCGCAGCCCGCCTCGCTGGGGATCCACGAGAGCCAGTCGCGCCTGTGGGAAAACATGGTGGGCCGCTCGCGCCCCTTCTGGGAGTGGGCGCTCCCCGTGGCACAGGAGGCGTTCGGGGGGGCGCTGGCGGGGACCACGACTGACGAGGCGTTCGGCTTCCTCAACGCGGTGGAGCCGGGGCCCACGCGGGTGGAGGCGGACGAGGCCACCTACAACCTGCACATCATGCTGCGCTTCGACCTGGAGCGCGGCATGCTGCACGGCGAGCTGCCCGTGCGCGAGCTCCCCGGCGCGTGGAACGAGCGGATGCGGCAGGACCTGGGGGTGGAGGTGCGGGACGACCGCGCCGGCTGCCTTCAGGACATCCACTGGTCCATGGGCGCCGTCGGCTACTTTCCCACCTACACGCTGGGCAACGTGTACGCGGCGCAGCTGTGGGAAACGATGCGCGCGCAGCTCCCCGGGCTGGACGCGCAGCTCGCCCACGGCGAGTTCGGGCCGCTCCTGGGGTGGCTGCGCGACAACGTGCACCGGCACGGCAGCCGGTACCGGGCGCCGGAGCTGTGCGAGCGGGTCACCGGCCGGCCGCCGTCTCCGGAGCCGCTGCTGGCGTATCTGGAGGGCAAGCTGCGGCCGTTGTACGGGATCTGAGGCGTTTTCTCTGCGGCTTCGGCGGGTGCGGTGGGCCGCTTCGGAGCCCGGCGGAAACTGCCCCGCCGGTCTCCTGCGCGGGCTCCGGGAGCCAGCCAAACGGCCGGCTGTCTCCCTCCGCCGGGGTGAGCCTCGCCAAACAGCCGGCGAGTCTCCCCCCGAACAGAATCACGGGGGTACTGCGGGAACGGCAAATGCGACGGAAAAAACGAAAGCTCCCGCGGCGACGCGGGAGCTTTCGTTTTTTACGACCGGTGGCGAGCGATCAGCGCACGCGCAGGGGACCGACGAACTTGCCCACGGTCGACTGCTGGTGCCCGGCCCACGTCTCCTGGGCGTAGATGTTCGCGAGCTGCACGTACGAGGCGTACAGGTAGTAGTACCCGGGCGCCATGCCCGCCGTGCTGACGCCCTCGGGCTCGTGGTGGACCACGCAGTTGTCGCGCGACTTCTGCGTCCAGTGCTCCCGCACCAGCTGGCCCGCCTGGTTGTAGATGCCCCAGTGCATCACGGTGCCCGGCGCCACCACCCCGGTGAGGTAGATGACGGTGCCCTGCGTCACGTCGTTGCTGAACCCCCAGAACGCGTGGGTCACCTGGCCGCACTCGTAGTACAGGCTGCTGGTCAGCGGCGCGGGCGCGAGGTTGGCGGCGAAGATGTACGGGCGGAAGGGCGGGTTGAACGGCGGGACGGTCGTGCCGCCGGTGCCGCCCCCGATCTCCTCGCCTCCCTCGCCGTAGCCGCCGTCGCCGGGAGAGAGCTCGTCGATGGGAGCCATCATGGACGCGGGAAGCTCGCTCGGGCCGGTCACGGCCTGGCCTCCGGGCGTGTCGCCGCAGCCGGCGAGGGCGATGCAGGCCAGCAGGGCGGCGAGCGGCAGGTGCTTGGACATGGAGATCCTTCGAGTGGCGGGTAGGTTACAACGACCATCGGATAGGAACATAATTTTCCACACATTTCCCGTCAAGGTTTTTCGATACATCCGTTTCCCGGGGATCGGCGAGGCCGTTCCGGCAATCCCCCGGTGCGACCGCGGTCCTCCCGTCGGCCGACCGGCCACGCGCCAGGGGCGTCGCCCCGGCGGCCGCACGGCAGACAACCCTCCCCCGGCCCCGGGATAGGGCTGCCCGTACCGGAAGCGCGGTACGCGTCGTCCGATTTGCGGCGCGCGGCAGCGGAGCGGGACCGGGCCGGTTGCCGCTCCCCGCACCGGCTGGTACCTTTCCGTCTTCCGATCCTCCGACTCTGAACACGACCTGGGCCGTGACTTCAGCGATCACCCGGACCGACCTGCCCTTCCCCGTCTTCCGCCGCGGGAAGGTGCGGGACGTGTACGACCTGGGCGAGGCGCTGCTCATGGTCGCCACCGACCGCGTCAGCGCCTTCGACGTGGTCCTCCCCCAGCCCATCCCGCGCAAGGGCGAGGTCCTCACCCTGGTCTCGGCGTGGTGGTTCGGCCGCACCCGCGACGTGGTGCCCAACCACCTCCTGGCCGTGGACCCCGACGAGATCGCCGCCCGCTACCCCGCCCTGGCCCCCACGCGCGACGTGTGGGCCCGCCGCGCCATGCTGGTGCGGAAGACGGAGCCCCTGCCCGTGGAGTGCGTGGTGCGCGGCTACCTGGCCGGCTCGGCGTACAAGGAGTACGCGGCGTCCGGGACGCTGGCCGGCGAGCCGCTGCCCGCCGGGCTGGTGGAGTCGGCCCGGCTGGAGGCGCCCGTGTTCTCCCCGGCCACCAAGGCGGAGACCGGGCACGACGAGAACATCCCCTTTTCCCGCATGGCGGAGATCGTGGGCGCCGAGACCGCGGAGCGGCTGCGCGATGCGAGCTTCGGGCTGTACCGCCGCGGGCTGGAGATCGCGGCGCGGGCGGGGATCGTGATCGCGGACACCAAGTTCGAGTTCGGGCGCGACCCCGACGGCTCGCTCCGGCTGATCGACGAGGTGCTGACGCCGGACTCGTCGCGCTTCTGGCCGGCGGACCGCTACGCCCCGGGGCGCGGGCAGCCGTCGTTCGACAAGCAGCCGCTGCGCGACCACCTGCAGCGCCTCGCCGACGAGGACCGCTGGGACATGCGGCCGCCGGGGCCGGACCTCCCCCCGGAGGTGGTGGAGGAAACGTCGCGCCGCTACCAGGACGCCTTCCGCCGCATCACCGGCTGCGCGCTGGACGACTTTCCTCTCCCCACGGAGGTGGACGGGTGAACCTTCCCGGCAGGAACGCGGGGGTGCACCCGCGGCGGCGGCTGCGCCGGGGGATCGTCATCCTCCCCAGCGCCTTCACCCTGGGCAACCTGTTCCTGGGGATCTGGGCCATCGTGGAAGCCACCCGCGGCGAGTTCGCCATGGCGGGGTGGCTGATCGTGGGCGCCGCCTTCATGGACATGTTCGACGGGCGCATCGCCCGCATCACCGCCACCGGCAGCCCCTTCGGCGAGGAGCTGGACTCGCTGGTGGACGCAGTGTCCTTCGGGGTGGCGCCGGCGCTGATCGCCTACTTCGCCTTCTTCAACCGGGGAGGGGAGTGGAGCTGGATCATCTCCTTCCTGTACATCGTCGCCGCGATCCTGCGGCTGGCCCGCTTCAACATCGAGCAGGCGGGGACCGCGAAGTCGGCGTTCCACGGCCTTCCCTCCCCCACCGCGGGGGTATGCGTCGCCACCTTCTTCGCCTTCACGCAGACGCCGTTCTGGCGGGAGGTCTTCCCGCGGGTGAACGTGCACCGCGCGGCGGGGTGGCTGGTGCTGGGGGTGGCGATCCTGATGATCAGCAACGTGCTGTACTCGGTGGTGCCCCGCTTCGGGCTGCGCACCTGGGGCGGCCGCCTGGCCTTCTTCCTGGCCTTCGCGAGCATCTTCGCCGCGTTCACGGTGCCGCAGTACTTCTTCTTTCCCATGGGGATCCTGTACATCACGGTCGGGCTGGTGCGGACCGTGCTTGCAGGGTTCGAGGAGCGGCTGCCGGACCGGGATCCCATGATCCTGGAGGAGGAGGAGGAGCCCGAGTCGCAGCGCGACCTGGAGTACGAGGAGATCCGACCCGCGGCGCACCGGGGCGAGCCGCGGCCCGACAACGAGGAGCCGACGACGTGACGGAATACCAGATCGAGGTCCGGGTCACCCCCCGCCGGGGGATCCTGGACCCGCAGGGGAAGGCGGTGGGCGGGGCGCTGGCCTCGCTCGGCTTCGAGGGCGTCTCCGAGGTGCACGTGGGGCGCCTGGTGGTGTTCACCCTGGCCGCGGGCGGCGAGGACGAGGCGCGCGAGCGGGTGGACGCCATGTGCCGGCAGCTGCTGGCCAACCCGGTCACGGAGGACTTCCACGTCCGCGTCGCCGCGGCGGAGGCGGCGGGGCGATGAGGCTGGGCGTGGTGACCTTCCCGGGCTCCAACTGCGACTACGACTGCTACAAGGCGATCGAGGAGGGGCTGGGCGCGGAGGCGGTCTACCTGTGGCACAAGGAGCACGACCTGGGCGGGGTGGACGCGGTCTTCCTCCCCGGCGGCTTCTCCTACGGCGACTACCTGCGCGCCGGGGCCATCGCCTCGCTGAGCCCCATCATGCGCGAGGTGGCGGCGTTCGCGGAGGCGGGCGGGCCGGTGGCGGGCATCTGCAACGGCTTCCAGATCCTGTGCGAGGCCGGTCTGCTGCCGGGCGCGCTGATCCGCAACCGCAGTCTCAAGTTCGCCTCGCGCGCGGTGCACCTGCGCGTGGAGAGCGCGGACACGCCGTTCACCTCCGCGTACCGGCCCGGGCAGCTGCTGCGCATTCCCATCGCCCACGGCGAGGGGTGCTACATCGCCGAGCCGGACGTGCTGGCGGCGCTGGAGGCGGAGGGGCGCGTGGCGTTCCGCTACGTGGACGCCGCCGGCCTGGAAAGCGCGGAGGCGAACCCCAACGGCTCGCTGAACCACATCGCCGGCGTGGTGAACCAGCGCGGCAACGTGCTGGGGATGATGCCCCACCCGGAGCGGGCCGTCAGCGAGGTGCTGGGCTCCACCGACGGGATGGGCTTCTTCCGCTCGCTGGCGGACCACCTGGTCCGCGCCTGAAACCCCACCCGAGGAGGACCGCGATGCGCACGAGCAAGCTCCTGTTCCCGGCCGCCGGTCTCGCCGTTCTCCTCGCCGTCCCCGCCGCCGCGCAAACGGTCCGCGCCGGGATGACGGAGAGCCAGGTCCGCTCCACGCTGGGCGCGCCCGCGGCCACCCGCCGCGCCCCCGACGGGTGGAGCTACCTGTTCTACCTCAACGGCTGCGCGGTGCGCTGCGGCTCGGACGACGTGGTCTTTTTGCGCGAGGACCGCGTGGTCACCGCGGTGTTCCGCACCCCCCGGCGCCGCTTCGCCGGGCCGGCCCCCGCGGCGGTGCTGGAGGGCGGGCCCGCGGGGCCGGCGCGCTCCGCGCCCTCCGGCGCCGCCCGCCCCTCCGCCGGCGGCCATCCGCGCGCCGTGGAGCCGGAGCCGGGCCGGGCCACCGTGACCGGGATCCGCGTCACCCTGCCCGGGAGCGAGAACCTGTCCGTGGGGAGCGGCCAGCCGGCCGCGGGCTCGTCGGGGCGCAGCGGGATCATCGTGTACCCGGACGAGGCGCGGCGGCAGGAGACCGCCCCGGCGCCGCGCGGCGTCATCATCATCCGCGACGCCCTGGGGACCGAGATCGTGCAGTCCGACAGCGCCCTGGACCGCACCCGGCAGGAGCGCGAGCGCAACGTGACGCCGCGCACCATCCGCCCCGACAACCGCGAGTCCGCCGTGGCGGACTCCGCGATGACCCCGGCGATCCGCGAGCGCGAAAAGGCCGTGGCGCCCCGGACCGTCCGGCCGCGCCCCCGTTAAAGACAGGAGAACCGTGCAAGTCCAGCCCCGCCCCGGAGACCCGGCGATCACCCCCGCGCTGGTCGCCGAACACGGCCTTTCCGAGCACGAGTACGAGCTGATCCTCGGCATCCTGGGCCGCGAGCCCACCTTCACCGAGCTGGGCGTCTTCAGCGCCATGTGGTCCGAGCACTGCGGCTACAAGAACTCCAAGCCGCTGCTCCGCCAGTTTCCCACGAAAGCCCCCTGGGTGCTCCAGGGCCCCGGGGAGAACGCCGGCGTCATCGACGTGGGCGACGGGCTGGCGGTGGCCTTCAAGATCGAGTCGCACAACCACCCATCGGCGGTGGAGCCGTACCAGGGCGCGGCCACCGGCGTGGGCGGGATCCTGCGCGACGTGTTCACCATGGGCGCGCGCCCCATCGCCTGCCTCAACTCGCTGCGCTTCGGCGAGCTGGACGGGCCGGGCGCGGACCGGGTGCGCTACCTGTTCGCGGGGGTGGTCAAGGGGATCGGCGACTACGGCAACTGCGTGGGGATCCCCACCGTGGCCGGCGAGGTGTACTTCGACGCGGCGTACGAGGGGAACCCGCTGGTCAACGCCATGGCCATCGGGCTGATGAAGCACGAGGAGCTGATCAAGGGCGTGGCCGAGGGCGTGGGCAACCCCATCATGGCGGTGGGCTCCAGGACCGGGCGCGACGGGATCCACGGCGCCACCTTCGCCTCGGCGGAACTGTCGGAGGAGAGCGAGGCGAAGCGCCCCATGGTGCAGGTGGGCGACCCCTTCACCGAGAAGCTGCTGCTGGAAGCGTCGCTGGAGCTGATCCGCTCGGGACACATCGTGGGCATCCAGGACATGGGCGCGGCCGGCCTGGTGTCGTCGTCCACGGAGATGGCGGCGCGCGGCGGCACCGGGGTGGACATCGAGATCACCCGCGTCCCGGTGCGCGAGCCGGGGATGACGCCGTACGAGATCCTGCTCTCGGAGACGCAGGAGCGCATGCTGGTGGTGGCGAAGAACGGCCACGAGGAGGACGTGCGCGCCATCCTGGGGCGCTGGGACCTGGACGCGGAAACCATTGGCCACGTCACGGACACGGGCCGCTACGTGGTGCGCGAGGACGGAGTGGTGGTGGTGGACCTGCCCGGCGAGCCGCTGGTGGAGGCGTGCCCCACGTACACCCGCGAGGGCCGCGAGGACCCGGCGATCGCCGCGCTGCGCGCCTGGGACCCGGCGGAGATCGCGGAGGCGGACGCCCGCGTGGATCCCACCGACGCGCTGCGCCGCCTGCTGGACGCGCCCACGATCGCCTCCAAGCGCTGGGTGTACGAGCAGTACGACAGCACGGTGCGGACGAACACCGTGGTGGGCCCCGGCTCCGACGCCGCCGTCATCCGGCTGCGGGGGACCCATCGCGCCATCGCCGCCACCGTGGACTGCAACGGGCGCTACGTGCACCTCAACCCCTTCCGCGGCGGGCAGATCGCGGTGGCGGAGGCGGCGCGCAACCTGGTGTGCTCCGGGGCCCTGCCCCGCGCCGTGACGGACAACCTCAACTTCGGCAACCCGCTGAAGCCCGAGGTCTACCACCAGATGTCGGAGGCGCTGCGGGGGATCGCGGAGGCGTGCCGCGCCCTGTCAACCCCGGTCACCGGCGGCAACGTCTCGCTGTACAACGAGAACCCGCGCGGCGCCATCTACCCCACGCCCACCATCGGGATGGTGGGGATCGTGGAGGACCTGGCGCACGTGACCACCTCCGGATTCCGCGCCGAGGGCGACGACGTCGTCCTGCTGGGCCGCAACACCGCGGAGCTGGGCGGGAGCGAATACCTCAAGACGGTGCACGGCCTGATCGCCGGCGACGCCCCCGCGCTGGACATCGCCGCGGAGGCCGCGCTCCAGCGCGCGCTTCTGGCCGCGATCCGCGCCGGGCGGGTGCGCTCGGCCCACGACCCGGCGGAGGGCGGGCTGGCCGTGGCGCTGGCGGAGTCGGCCTTCGCCGACCCGGCGCGCCCCTTCGGGGTACAGGTGGAGCTCGGGGACGCTCTCCCCCGCTCCGCCCTGCTCTTCGGCGAGGCGCAGAGCCGCGTGGTGGTGTCCTGCGCGCCGGAGAGCACGGACGCGCTCCTCGCGCTCCTCGCGGAGCACGGCGTCCCGGCGGAGCGGATCGGCCGGGTGGGCCCCGTGGGCGGCACGTTCCGCGTCGCCACGGCGGACGCGGCGGTGGAGGTCCCCATCGGGGAGCTGGCCGCGATCTTCTACGACGCGATCCCGCGGCGGATGGACGGGACCCCCGAGGACGTGGAAACGTCGCTGGAGTCCGAAGTCCAGCACGCCTGACCGGGCGCGGACGGACGTCCCAACATAGAAGGCGAACCGACTCATGTGTGGAATCGTAGCGGTCTCCGGCACGCCCGAGGCCGCGAAGCTGGCCTACCTGGGGCTGCACGCGCTCCAGCACCGCGGACAGGAGGCGGCCGGGATCGTGGCGTTCGACGCCCGCGAGGGGGTCGCGCACCGGGTCCGCGAGGCGGGGCTGATCTCCGAGATCTTTTCCGAGGAGAAGCTGGCCAAGCTCCCCGGCGAGGTGGCGGTGGGGCACATCCGCTACTCCACGGCGGGGGGCGCGGGACTCAAGAACGCGCAGCCCATCCGCGTCACCTACCGCGAGGGGCACCTGGCCCTGGTGCACAACGGCAACCTCACCAACGCGGGCGAGCTTCGCAACCGGCTGGTCAACGAGGGAGCGCTCTTCCAGAGCACCATCGACAGCGAGGTGGTGGTGCACCTGGTCGCGCGCTCGCACCGCGAGGGGGTGGAGGCGCAGATCGACGACGCGCTCTCGCAGCTGCAGGGCGCCTTCTCGGTGCTGATCACCGTGGGCGACACGCTGTACGCGGCGCGCGACCCCTGGGGGTACCGCCCGCTGGTGATCGGGCACCTCCCCGGGGGCGGGCTGGTGCTGGCCTCGGAGAGCTGCGCGCTGGACATCATGGGCGCGCGCTTCCTGCGCGACGTGGAGCCGGGCGAGGTGCTGCGAATCCGCGGCACGGAGATGACGCGGCTGCGCCCGCTCCCCCCGGAGGGCGCGCCGCAGCCGTGCGTCTTCGAGCTGGTGTACTTCGCGCGGCCGGACACCCGGCTGTGGGGGTACACGGTGGACCGGGCCCGGCGCGCCTTCGGGCGGCGCCTGGCGGAGGAGCAGCCGGCGGACGCGGACATCGTCATCTCCGTCCCCGACTCCGCCAACTCGGCGGCGCTGGGATACGCGGAGGCGTCGGGGATCCCCTTCGAGCTGGGGCTGATCCGCAACCACTACGTGGGCCGCACCTTCATCGAGCCCAGCCAGGCCGGGCGCGACTTCAAGGTGCGCCTCAAGTACAACGCGGTCCGCGAGGTGCTGGCCGGGAAGCGGGTGGTGGTGGTGGACGACTCGCTGGTGCGCGGCACCACCTCGCGCGGGCTGGTGAGCCTGCTGCACGACGCGGGGGCGCGCGAGGTGCACTTCCGCTTCGCCTCGCCGCCGGTACGCCATCCCTGCTTCTACGGCATCGACATGCCCAGCGAGGCGGAGCTGATCGCCGCCCACAAGACGGTGGAGCAGATCCGCGACTACCTGCGGGTGGAGTCCATCGGCTACCTGTCGCTGGAGGGAATGCTGGACTGCGTCAAGGACGCGGGGACCTTCTGCACGGCGTGCTTCTCGGGCGACTACCGCGCGCCTCTGGTGGACATGGAGCGCGGCCTGGCGATGTCGTCGCACTGCTGACCGGACCCCACTGGACGCCAGGGAGAAACGAGGAGCCGGCCGCGCGCGTGACCGGCTCCCTTTTCGTCTCCGGATTCCGATGATCCCGGTCTACGGGCGCCAGCGGATGCCCAGGTTGAGGCGCGAGACGCCGAGCACCTTGCCGCCGCCGAGTTCGATGTCGCGATCCCACTCGCCCCGCGAATAGCTCATCCCCGCGTCCATGCCCAGGTTGGGGCTGAGGAAGTACTCCACCCCGGCGCCGCCGGTGAGCGCCGTGCCGCTGAAGCGGGCGCCGCCACGAAGGGCGCCCACCCCGGTGAACGCACCCTCCACGTAGGGCCGCAACGCCCCGGGGGCCGCACCGAAGCTGTAGCGCGCGCCCACGTCGAGGTAGGTGGAACTGTATGCGTAGTCGCCGCGCGTGAACAGCGTGAGCCGGTCGCTCACCCCGTATCCGAGCGTAACCCCCAGGCCGGCGGAAGCTCTGTTCCCGGACGGGAGGCCGGTCCCCGCGACGCCGCCGTTGAAGTTCAGGCCCAGCATGAAGCCGCGGAGGTCGGACTGCGCGACGGGTGGCGCGGCCGGGGCTTCCTGCGCGGCCGCGGAGCCGGCCGCGAGCGCGGCGGCGACAAGGGCGAGCGCGACCGTCGGACGGGATTTCGTCATGAGCATCCTGGAGCAGGGGTAGGACTGCGGCGGCGCGGGCGGGTCCCGCGCCTCTCCGGTGTGGCGGGACGGTCCTACACGCGCGCCGCGTCGGGAGATCCATTCGACCCCTCGCGTGCGTTTCGCCGCTCCCCGATTCGCCTTCGCGCTCCCCACGGGTGCACAGTCCACCGGTGGAGTCGCCTCCATCCGGGGGCTCCGTACATCACGGTCTCGACCCACCGGCACGTCCACCAAGCATTTCGCGACAGGATCCTTTCGCCGCCGGGAGCCCGGCTCTATACTGTCTCCGCCGCAGAACCGTGTTCCAGTCGCGTTCCTCACGCGATGCTGGGGCCGCGATGCCGGCACCCCTCCCGCGGTCCACCTTCCCCGATCCACCCGACAGAGGCCCATGCGACGCGCACACGGTGTGGTTGCAGTGCTCACCCTCTCCTTTCTCGCGCTGCCCTCGTGCCGCGGCGAAGACGTCCGGCCGCCACAGGCGGAGCTGGCGGCCGGCGACACCACGTACAACCCCTGGTGCGCAAGCGGGACGCAGACGCAGCTCTGCCCCCACGTCCCGCACGAGGTGGACGTCACGCTGCCGGACGGCTATTCGGGGCTGATCCCGGCGGACCAGGTGCGCTTCGACGACTTCTCGTGGCAGAGCTTCGTGGCGCTCAACTGGCCCGCGGGGTCCGACGGCCGACCGCTGGGAACCGACTTCCGCGCCAACCCCGGCGCGCCCCGCGTGTGGGAGGGGTACCCGGACGCCATCACCGTCTTCCGCGGGGGCGTGCCGATCCCCTGCAACGCGGGCGGCGGCAAGATGCTGGTGCAGATGGCAAAGAACGGGCAGGTGGTGGACCCGGACGGCTCGTTCGACGAGGCGGTGGGCGGTCCGCTGATCGACCGGGACCTGAACTTCGCCGTCTACGAGAAGAAGATGAACCCGGACGAGGTGCGGTTCGTCACGCAAAACGGCTACAACACCGTGCAGGGGCAGGCGAAGGCGGACAGCATCCGCTTTCCCGTCGGCTTCTACACCGACTCGGCGCACACGCAGGGGCCCGTGGGCTCAATGGAGATCAAGGCGACGTGGAGGGTGGTGCAGCCGGCGGACAGCGCGCGCTTCTACACCCGCGCCGCCGTCCTCTACGTCCCGGCGGCGCACAGCGCCACGGGGCAGCCGCTGTGCCTGAACACCACCGTGGGACTGGTGGGGATGCACATCCTCCACAAGACCAGGAACTTTCCGTCGTGGATCTGGAGTACCTTCGAGCACGTGGACAATGCGCCACAGTGCCTGCCCGGCCAGACCGGCGCCTGCGGCGACAGCACCACCTTCTCGTTCTACAACTCCGAGTGCACGACCTGCCCGCTGAACACCCCCGCCAGCAGCGGGAGCGACAGCACCTTCCTGTGGGAGCCGGACCCGCCCCACGCACGCCGGTACGC
The DNA here is from genome assembly GCA_963716255.1 of uncultured Gemmatimonadales bacterium. GTDB lineage: Bacteria > Gemmatimonadota > Gemmatimonadetes > Longimicrobiales > Longimicrobiaceae > JAFAYN01. The sequence goes on from OY970303.1 coordinate 94,493, forward strand.
GATCGGCGGCCGGTACGGCGCGCAGATCACGCGCACGCAGGCCGTCCCCAGCTTCACCGACTCCACCAGCCGCGCGTGGCAGCAGCGGGTGCAGGGAACGGTGTGGGCCAACTACCGCCTGGTCGGCAGCCAGTGGCAGGTGACACACCTGGACGTCCCCGGCGGCGGGAGCAGGAACGTTCCCGACACGCTCCGCAACACCACGCTGGAAAGCTTCATCCCCGACACGTCGTCGTGCCTCGGCTGCCACGGCGCGTTCGCGAGCTCCGCGGCAAAGGACGGCAGCGGCGACTTCAGCTTCCTGCTCGGCATGGCCGGCAAGGGCCTCACCTCGCTCCCGCCCGGAGTCGCGCGCAGGATCGCGCAGGCCGGAGCGCAGCCGGCCACGCGCGCGCACGCCGGCGCCGGCGCGCCCGGCGGCGCCCCGGGCGGCCGCGACACGGCGAGGGGGCGCGACACGGCCCGGACGCGGCCCCGGTAAGCACGCAATCGTGTGAAGCGGCCCCGGGCCGCGAAGGGAGCCGGCCACGGGCGCGCGGCCGGCTCCTTTCTTCCTGTTCGGACCCGGCTTCCCCGTCCCTGCACGATGTCGTCATAGCTACGGCGGCCTCCCGGTGTGGGGCAAACCCCGACTTGCCTTCCCCCCGCGGCGCGGCCTAGCTTGTGGCGGGGCGCGGTGCTTGCGGCGCCTCGCCACGCTTCCGTTCCAGATCATTCCGTGCCTGAGGGAGGCCCGATGAAGTACCGCACCTATCCCGGGACCGACATCACCGTTTCCGAGGTCGGCTTCGGCCTGTGGACGCTCGCCGCCGGCTGGTGGGGCGAGTTCACGGACGAGCAGGCGATCTCCATGCTGCACCGCGCCCACGACCTGGGGATCACCACCTTCGACTCGGGCGACAGCTACGGCAACGGCCGCGCGGACGAGCTGCTGGGCCGCGCCTTCGCCGATCGCCGCGACCGGGTGACCATCACCACCAAGATCGGCTACGACTTCTACGCGCACCCCGACGCGCGCCGCGGGCAGCAGGAGATCCCGCACAACGCCTCGCCCGAGCACATCCGCTTCGCCGTGGACGAGACGCTGCGGCGCCTGGGCGGCGACGTGGTGGACATCGTCTCGTACCACAACACGCACGAGGAGCACGTCCCCGACGACGCGATCTGGGAAACGCTCCAGCGCCTCCAGGACGAGGGGAAGATCCGCGCCTGGGGCGCCGCCCTGGGGCCGTCCAACGGCTACCTGTTCGAGGGGCTGGACCTGGTCCGCGAGCGCGGCGTCCGCAACCTCCAGCTCATCGACAACGTCCTGGAGCCCTTCCCCGGCCGGGCGCTCACCGAAGCCGCCGAGCAGAGCGGGCGCACCGGCGTGCAGGTGCGGGTGACGCACTCGTCGGGGATGCTGGAGGGCAAGTACACCGAGGACACCGAGTTCGCCAAGAACGACCACCGGCGGCACCGGCCCCGCTCCTGGCTGATCAACGGCCTCAAGAAGCTGGAGTCGCTGCGCTGGCTGCACGAGGGGCGCGACATGACCCTCGGGCAGGCTGCGCTCAAGTACCTGCTGACCTCGCCGGCGGTGATGACCACGCTCCCCAACATCTACAACGTGGAGCAGCTGGAGGAGTTCGCCGCCGCCTCCGACAAGCCGGACCTTTCGGCGGAGGACATGGAGAGCATCCGCGAGCTGCAGCGCGTGAACTTCCACGTGCACGAGGAGCACATGCGGTACAAGGGGACCATGCTCCGGGACGGCGAGCCGGTCGCGCCGGTGTACCGTTACGAAGGGGACGGCTACCCGGTCGCGGACATGGCGGGGGCGGCGGACTGACCTGCGGATGAACGGCGCGGCTCGGGCGTGCCCCCGGCTGGCGCCGGGGTCGGGCTTCGGCTCCGTTAAGCACGATACGACCGTGCTTAACGGAGTCGAGCCCCGGCAAACCGCCGCCGGGTCTCGCCCCTTCGGGCCGTAATCCCTCACGCGGTTGGGAGCGTGACCCCGGCCTGCTGCCGTTGATTCCCACCGTTCGCGAACGAGCCGCCCCGGCCGATGGCCGGGGCGGCTCTCGTTCGTCGGGGACCCGGCTGCCGCATGCCGGCCCCCGATCGTGGCGCTCTCCCCTCATCCTGTTGCGCGTCCACCACACTTTCGCGCGTCCCCGTGGGGGCTCCGCCCCACACCTCGCCGGCGCCGGCACCGTCGCCGTCCCCCTCCCCTGCAACGTTTCGTTGCATCCGCCGCTGCAAAGTTTCGTTGCAGATCCGGCGAAGATGGAAAACCGCGTTACAGCGACACACTCGGCTTTCCGCGATTCGGAATCGCAGCGAATCGGTTTATTTCACCTCACGACGACACCTTCCAGCGCCTGCAAAACGCGAAATCCGGCTTTCCGACAATTCGGGATTCCGGGTACACGCGTTGCCATGGTGTCCGGCATGGCGGACCGGTTCCCATCCCATCAAATCCCCCGAGGAGACGGACGATGAAAGGCAAGTTCATTCGGATGTGCAGCATCCTGGCGGCTACGGCGGCCCTGTCGTACGGGTGCGGCGAGGCCGCAGCGCCGCTGGCCCCGGAGCAGCCGGCGAACGGGCTGGTAGGCGACGTCCTCGGCATCGTGACCGAGGTCCTGACGCCCGTGACGGTGCTCCAGCGCACCAATCCCCTGGCGCGGGACATCTCCGTCTCCGAGGAGATCGGCAAGGACGGCGGGACCATCGAGATCCGCGAGGCGGGAATCAAGGTCATCTTCCCGAAGAACGCCCTCGCTCCCCCCAAGAGCAAGAAGACGATGACCATCACCGTCACCGCCCTCAAGGGCGACGACGTGGCCTACACCTTCCAGCCGCACGGGATCGAGTTCCGCGAGCCGGTCAGGATCGAGCAGGAGTTCAAGGGCACGAACGCCGAAAGGAACAAGGCGCTCATCGCCAGCCTGGAAGGCGCCTACTTCCCCTCGGTCAACTACCTGGATCCGCTTCGCGGCATCGCCAACGTGCTGGAGTTCCGGCCCACCAGCATGGACGTGTCCGGGAGCAAGGTCAAGTTCACCGTCGACCACTTCTCCGGCTACCTCATCGCGAGCGGGCGCCACCGGTAGCCACCGGCCCCGCTCACCACGACAGGAAGCGAGAAGAACCATGACCCTACGATTCATGCGGCGAGCGGGCCGTGCCACCCTCGCCGTGGCCGCCCTGGCCCTGGCGGGGTGCAGCGCGGACCCGCCGCTCTCGCCCGCCGCCCCGCCGAGCGCGCGGATGTCCACGCAGACCGGCGAAGCATGGCAGCCGGCGGGGAGCGAGTCCCGCGCCTCCATCTACGTGATCGGCAGCGGGCGGAGCGGGCACGAAGAAGAGTAGACGCCTCGGGGGCACGGCATCCCGCCGCCGCCCCCGTCCCGGGCCGACGCGCACCTCCGCGCGCGGCCCACGCACCACCAGGCCCCGGCCCCACGCCGGAAGGATCGCCCAGATGAGCCTCGTCAGCGCGGAAGCAGGCGCGACCGACACGTTCAGCGTGGAGCCGGGGTTCGACCTCCGCGGCCTCGCGCGGGACCCGCTCACCGACGCACTCCCCCGCGCGGCGTTCGAGGAGCAGCTGGAGCTGCACCTGGAGCAGGCCCGCCTGCGGGGCGCGGCGCTGTCGCTCCTGGTGGTGGACCTGGACCACTTCAAGAGCATCAACGACGCGTTCGGGCACAGCCGCGGCGACGCCGTGCTGCGCGAGTTCGCCGAGCGCGTGCAGGGGATCATCCGGGGCTCCGACCTGCTCTTCCGCTACGGCGGCGACGAGTTCCTCCTGCTCCTCCCGGAAACCTCGCGCGAGCAGGCCGCGGTGCTGGCGCAGCGGCTCCTCACGCGCATCGGCGCCACGCCGTTCCCCGGCAACCCCGCCGTCTCCGTGTCGCTGAGCATCGGGGTGGCCAGCTTCCCCGAGGAGGCGCCCGGCGGGTTCGAGCTGTTCGAGCGCGCCGACCGCAGGGTGTACGAGGCGAAGCGCCGCGGCCGCTCGCGGGTGGTGAGCGACGACCAGGTGCGCCAGGAGACGGGAACGCTGGACCCGCCGGCCCGCCTCGTGGACCGGGAGGAGCCCATGCAGGCGCTGCACGGCTTCCTCGCCGGGCTGCGCGAGGGGGGACGGGGCGCTCTGGCGGTGCTGGGCCCGCGCGGCGCGGGACGCACCCGTTTCCTGGCCGAGGCGCGCACCGCCGCCCTCCTGCAGGGCTACGAGGCCGTGGCGCTGCGCGGCACCCCGGCGCTCCGGGCCCGCGCCTTCGGGGCGCTGCGCGAGTCGCGGCGCGAGTTCCGCGAGGCGCTCCCGCACTCCCCCCGCGAGCTTGCGGCGCTGCTGGGCGAGATCCAGCGGGTGCGCGCGCGCTCCGGCGTGGTCCTGCTGCTGGACGACGTGCACGACGTGGACGAGGAGACGCTGGAGCTGCTGCGCGGGATCTTCGAGGGGTGCGACCTGCCGGTGGTGGGGGTGGTGTTCGCCGCCGCCGAGGCGCAGGCCGACGACCCGCACGCCTGGGAGGGCGAGGTCCGCGCCACCATCGCACTGCGGGAGCTGGGGTGGGAGGGGGTGCGCACCTGGACGCGCACCGTGCTGCGCTGGGAGCCGCCCGAGGAGCTGCTCGGCTGGCTGCGCCGCGAGACCGGCGGCCTCCCCGGCCGCATGCAGGCGGCGCTGGAGCTGCTGGTGGAGGAGCGGGCGCTGCAGCGCGCCGCGGACGGGTGGTCGCTGCGCGAGGGATACCAGGGGGTGCAGGTGCCGGCGGACCGCGGCCGGGGGGTCCACGGCGCGCTCCCCGCGGTGTCCACCAGCATCCTGGGGCGCGACGTGGAGATCGGCGAGGTCAAGCAGCTCCTGCGCGACGGGCGGCTGGTGACCCTCACCGGGCCCGGCGGCATCGGCAAGACGCGGCTGGCGATCCAGGTGGCCGCGGAGCTGGCCGAGTCGGCGCCCGGCGGCGTGCACTTCGTGGAGCTGGCGCCGCTCGCCGCCCCGGAGTTCCTGGTGCCGGCCATCGCCGAGGCGGCCGGGCTCCAGCTCAGCGGCGGGAGCGCCCCCCGGCAGCAGCTCCTGGACTTCCTCCGCGACCGGCAGCTCCTCCTGGTGCTCGACAACTTCGAGCACCTGGTCGCCGGGGAGGAGCTGGTGGGCGACCTGCTCCGCGCCGCGCCGCGCGTCCGGGTGCTCGCCACCTCGCGCGAACGGCTCAACCTGCGCGAGGAGGCGGTCTACCCGCTGCGGGGGATGCCCATCCCCCGCGAGGGCGCCGATGCCTCGCCCGCGCACTCCATCGCCCTGCGGCTGTTCGCCAACCGCGCGCGCCGCCACGACGCCGCCTTCGTGATGGAGCCGGAGGACGTGGGGCACGTGGTGGACGTCTGCCGCATGCTGGGCGGGCTGCCGCTGGGGATCGAGCTGGCGGCGTCGCTGGTGCGCGTCCTTTCCTGCCGCGAGATCGCCGAGGAGGTGGCCCACAGCTTCGACGCGCTGAGCACGCCGCTGCGCGACTCGCCGTCGCAGCACCGCAGCCTGCGCGCCGTATTCGACTCGTCGTGGAACCTGCTGGACGCCCGCGAGCGCGACGCGCTGCGCCGCCTGGCGATGTTCCGCGGCGGCTTCCGCAAGGAGGCGGCGCAGCGCGTGGCCGGCGCCGGGGTGGGGGTGCTCGCCGCGCTGGTGGACAAGTCGCTGCTCACCCGGACGCCGGCGGGACGCTACCAGCTCCACGAGGTCTTCCGCGCCTACGGCGAGGAAAAGCTGCGCGAGGACGACCCGGCCCGCCGCGAGGCGGGGAGCCGCTGCTGCGCCTTCTACGCCGCCTTCCTGGCCGGGCGCGCGGGCGAGCTGGTGGGCCCGCGCCAGGCCGAGGCCCGCGCGGAGATCGGCGAGGAGGTGGAGAACGTGCGGGCTGGGTGGCAGTGGGCGGTGGAGAGCGCGGACGCGGAGGCGCTGGAGGCGTACGTGGAGCCGCTCTTCCGCTTCTACGCGGTGCGCAGCTGGTACCACGAGGGGGAAGGGCTCTTCGCCTCGGCGGCGGCGCGCGTGGAGCGCGGGACGCCGCTGTTCGCGCGGCTGATCGCCCGGCAGGGGTTCTTCCACTCGCGGCTGGGCCGCTACGAGGAGGCGCGCGCGCTCCACCGCGAGAGCCTGGCGATCCTGCGCGCCGGCGGGGGCGCGGACGCGGCGCTCTCGCACTGGAGCCTGGGGAGCATCGCCCTCAAGCAGGGGCTGCGCAGGAGCGCGGTGCAGTCCTTCCGCCGGGGGCTGCGCCTGTACCGCGAGGCCGGCGACCGCGACGGGGTGGCGACCTGCCTCAACGAGATGGGGGCGGCGGCGCTGGCGGAGGGGCGCTGGGACGACGCCGAGCGCCTTTTCGCCCGCAGCCGCGGGCTGCGCGAGCGCCTGGGCGACCGCTCGGGGCTTGCCCACTGCGTCAACAACCTGGCGCTGGTGGCGGACGCGCTGGGGAGGCGCGAGGAGGCGCTGGAGCTGTTCCGCGAGAGCCTGCGCATCGCCCGGGAGGTGGGCGACCGGCGCAGCGGTGCCAACGCGCTCCACAACCTGGGCGTGTTCATGCGCCGCGACGCGGACGCGGCCTCCCCCGCGGCGTTCCGCGAGGCGAAGGCGCTGATCTCGGAGGCGCTGGAGGCGTACCGCGCCATCGGGGCGCAGGAGCAGGTGGCGCTGGCGCTCTACAACCTGGCGGACGCGGCCTGCGCGCTGGGCCAGTTCGAGGAGGCCATGGAGCGCCACCGCGAGGCGCTGCGCATCGCGGTGCGCATGGAGGCCACGCCGCTGGTGCTGGGGATCCTGGCGGGGGTCGCCACCCTCCTGGCGGGCAACGGCGAGCGCGACTTTCCGCTGGAATTGCTGGCGCTGGTGTCGCGCCACCCCGCCGCCGACCGCGGCGTGCGGGAGCGCGCGGAGCGCTCGCTGGAAGCGCTGCGCTCCACGGTGGCGCCCGAGCGCTTCGCGGAGCTCTGCCGGCGCGCGGAGGGCCGCGCCGTCCGCGAGGTGCTCCCCGAGCTGATCGGCGCGGCGGCTGCCTGACGGGCCCCCGCGCCGGACCCCGCGTGAGGGATTTCGGCCCGGAGGGGCGAGACCCCGCGGGCAGTTTCGCGGGGGCTCGACTCCGTTGCAAACGGTAGTCTCGTTTGCTACGGAGCCGAAGCCCGACCCCGGCGACAGCCGGGGGCACGCCCGACCCCGCAGTTCAATGCCGCACCGGGCGCACAACATGCGTTCTCACGTTCCCGACCCCCTCCCGTAGAACCCATCCTCGACGTCCTTCCCGGTGCACGTCCCCCGAACCACGATCCCCATGCAGGGCTTGCTCTTGCCGCAGCTCGGCACCCCCTCCGCGCCCGCCCCGTCCGCCCCCGGCGAGCCGTCCGCCTTCGGCTTCGGCGCCATCGTAGGCCGCAGCCGCGTGTTGCGCGACGCCGTGAAGCTTGCAAAACGCATGGCGGCGAGCCGCACCACCGTGCTCCTGGTGGGCGCCACCGGGAGCGGCAAGGAGCTGTTCGCCCGCGGCATCCACTACGACGGCATCACCGCGCACGAGCCCTTCGTGGCGGTGAACTGCTCGGCGATCCCCGAGATGCTGCTGGAGTCCGAGCTCTTCGGGGAGGAGGGCCACCGCTCGGGGCTGGTGGAGCTGGCCGGGCGCGGGACGCTCTTCCTGGACGAGGTGTCGGCCACGCCGCTCATCCTGCAGCCCAAGCTGCTGCGCCTGCTGGAGGGAGGCCGGTTCCGGCGGCTGGGCGGCGCGGAGGAGGTGGAGGTGGGGTGCCGCATCGTCGCGGCGAGCAACGTGTCGCTGGAGGAGGCGGTGGCGCGCGGCGAGTTCCGCGAGGACCTGTTCTACCGCCTCAACGTCTTCCGCCTGAACCTCCCGCGCCTGCGGGAGCGCGACGAGGACATCGAGATCCTGGCGCGGCACTTCCTCCAGCGGCTGGCGGACGAGCAGGGGACGGAGCCGCTGCGCCTTTCGGTGGATGCGACCGCCGCGCTCCACGTGCACGCCTGGCCGGGGAACGTGCGCGAGCTCAAGAACGTGGTGGAGCGCGCGGCCATGCTGTGCGAGGGGCGCACCATCGCGGCCGAGCACCTGATGATCCAGCGCCGCACCTCGCTCCCCGCGGGCGCGGGCGGCGCGGCCTACGGCGCGGAGATCCGCATTCCGCCGGAGGGAAAGCCGCTGGCGGAGATCGAGCGGGAGGCGGTGCTGCTGACGATGCGGCTGATGAAGGGGAACCAGAGCGCGGCGGCGCGCGTGCTGGGGATCTCGCGGCCCACGCTGGCGCGCAAGCTCCGCCAGGAAGACGCGGCCCCGGGCGCGGACGGCGCCGAATGATCGCGTTCGAGAGCGGCGGCGCGGACCTGCACCCGGAGGTTCTGGAGCGGATCGAGGCCGGGCGCACGGCGGAGATGGGGGGGCGCCGCGAGGAGGCGCGCGACCACTACGAGGCCGCGCTGCACGCGCTGCGCACCCCGGTGCAGGCCCGCCTGGCGGCCACCATCATCCGCTGGATCGGCCGCACGCACCGCGCGGACGGGACCTTCGACGCGGTGGAGGACTGCGCCGAGGCGGCGCTGGCGATCTCCACCGCCTGCGACGACGCGGCGGGGACGGCGCACGCGCTCAACCTGCTGGGCGGGGCCAGCCAGCAGCGCGGCGAGCTGGAGAAGGCGGCGGAGCTGTTCCGCAGCGCCTACCAGCACGCGCAGGGGGTGGGCGACTACGAGCTGATCGCCATGACGCAGCTCAACCTGGGGGTGGTGGCGAACATCCAGGGGAACCTGCACGCGGCGCGGGAGCGCTACTCGGCGGCGCTGGACGGCTTCCGCGCCATGGGCAACGAGTCCAACGTCCCCTTCGTCCTCAACAACCTGGGGATGCTGTACACGGACCTGGGCCAGTGGGAGGCGGCCGAGAGCCACTACGCGGACGCCATGGAGGTGTGCGCGCGAACCGGCAACGTGAGCGCGCGAATCAGCATCGAGGTGAACCGGGCGGAGCTGTCGCTGGCCCGCGACGACTTCGAGGGGGCACGCGCGTCGTGCGACGCGGCCTTCGAGCTGATCCAGCGCACCGGCGAGACGCGCGCGCTCGGCGACCTGCACAAGCACTACGGCATCCTCCACCGCGACACCGGCGAGCTGTGGCGCGCCGAGAACCACCTGGGGCGCGCGGCGGCCATCGCGGACGAGCGGCAGGACCTGCTCCTGGCGGCGGAAACGGCGCGCGAGCAGGCGGAGCTGTTCTGGCGGCAGCAGCGCAACCAGGACACGCTGCGCGCGCTGAACCGCGCGTACCGCTGGTTCACGCAGCTGCGCGCGCGCCGCGAGCTGGCGGACATCGACGGGCGCATGGCGACGCTGGAGGCCATGTTCCTGGAGATCGTGCACCGCTGGGGCGAGTCCATCGAATCGGCGGACGCGTACACGCAGGGGCACTGCATGCGCGTGGCGGACTATGCCTGCGCGCTCGCCGAGGAGGTCATGCGCCGCCGCGCGGACCACCCGGACCACGCGGGCGCCGAGGGGCTCAACGAGCAGACGCTGCTCTGGTTCCGGATGGGGGCGCTGCTGCACGACGTGGGGAAGCTGGACGTGCCGGTGGCGGTGCTCAACAAGGCGGGGGCGCTGACGCCCGCGGAGCGCATCATCATGGAGCGCCACCCGGACGCGGGGGTGGAGCTGCTGGCGGACATCGAGTTCCCGTGGGACATCCGCCCCATGGTTCGGCACCACCACGAGCGCTGGTCGGGCGGCGGGTATCCCACCGGCGTCGCGGGCGAGGCCATCCCGCTCTCCGCGCGCATCCTGTGCATCGCGGACGTGTTCGACGCGCTCACCACCGACCGCCCCTACCGCCGCGGCTACTCCCCGGCGCAGGCGCTGGAGATCATGGGCGGCAGCATGCGCGAGCACTTCGACCCGGAGCTGCTGGGGCCGTGGGCGGAGATCTGCGCGCGGCTGTTCCCGGCGCCCGAGCCGGCGCCCGCGGTGGCGCCGACACCGGTGGCGGTGCCGTTCCGCGTGGCAGTCAGCCCGGTGCCCGCCTGATCCGGCTGCGGCCGCACAGCAAGTCCCGAAGCCAACCATATTCCTCCGCCTCCGACATTTCCGTCCATGCACGTGCAGCTGACGAAAGCCTGTCCCTTCTGCGCCGAACAGATTCAGCCCGCAGCCATCGTCTGCCGCCACTGCGGGCATGATCTGGTCGCCGCCGCGCGCCGCACTCTGCCGCCCCCGCGGCGCAACCGGCAGGACGAGTCGACCTTTGCCAACGTCATGGTCGGAATCGCTGCGGTCGCCGTCTTCGCGGCCGCCGGGCTGTTCATGTGGAGGGACGCCGAGCAGGCACCCGTTGCGGCCGCGGAACCGCTCCCCGCCCCCCCACCCGTGCCGGTGCCGCCACTCGTCGTCCCCGTGCTCGATGTGAATGCCATGCAGGTCTCCGCGGGCGGTGCCTTCCGGGTCTCGTTCACCATAGACGACCCGAGAAGGTGCATCCTGACCGGGCGAGTCCTGGGGCTGACCGGAGGGAAGCGCGACGTCGAGGTGTACGTGCTGGACCAGGACGGCTACATCAACTGGAGCAACGGCACCGCGGGTGAGTCCATCTTCGACAGCGGGCGCAGGGCGGCGGCCACTCTGGACGTACTCCTACCCGGACCCGGCGAATACCACCTGCTCGTGTCGAACCGCTTCTCCGTCGTGTCGGACAAGATCGTCCAGGTCGAGGACGCACTCGTGACCTGCGGCTGACGAGCCGTTTTCGATCAGGGAGAAGAGCCGCCCCGACCATCCGGCCGGGGCGGCTCTCCGCGTTCGGGGTGCCGCAGCGGATCGCCGCCGGGCCGCAGCCTACGCGGCCACCGGCTCCCGGGTGGCCCGCGCCTCGGCTTCCAGCTCGCGGCGGAGCAGACGGGCGTCCAGCACGAAGGGCCCGAACGGGACCACGGACGCGGCGAGCGCCAGGGCGACCCGGCCGAGCGGCCAGCGGCGCTCCAGCGCCACCTGCAGGGCGGCGGCGACGAAGAGGAGAAAGAGGACGCCGTGCGCCATGCCGACCACGCGCACCATCTCCGGCATCCCGGCGAGGTACTTGAGCGGCATCGCGACGCCGAGGAGGACGATGAACGAGAGGCCTTCCAGCAGCCCGATCGCGCGGAGGCGGGCCAGGGGAGTTCTGAACACTGCGTTCGATCCTGAGAGGGAGTTCGACGACGGGCGCCCCGTGCGCCGCGGGAACAAGACTACCCACGAGCGGCCGGATCGTGCAACCACCCGCGGGTCCGCCGTCCGCCGGCGCTGGGGACCGCGCGCCCCAGCAGTGTCCACGCCGCGTCCCGATCCGCCGCCGGATGGCGGCAGCACCCCTCCGGCCACGTCCCGCTAAGTAGAAACCGGACATTCCCCTGCGGGCGCCCTCACACCGTGCTGCGACACGGCGCGCGGGGTGCAATCGCCCGGCTCCGTCGGGAACGGCCGGCATCGACTGCAACCCCGGACGGAGGGTGCGCGCGTGCGAAAGTGGCTGAGGCGGATCGGCATCGGGCTGGGCGGGCTGGTGGCGCTGCTGGTGGTCGCGGCGGGCGTGATGTACGCGATGGGAAGGTCGAAGCTGGGCCGCACCTACGGCACGCCCACGGGCGTGCTGGCGGGCGTCGCCGTGGACCCCGCCGCGGTGGAGCGCGGCCGGCACCTGATGCAGGTGCACGCGTGCCAGGAGTGCCACGACAGCGACCTGTCCGGGAAGGTGTTCCTGGACATCCCGCCCGGGTTGATCGTGGCGCCCAACCTGACGCGCGGCCGCGGCGGCGTGGGAGCGCGCTACACCGACGCGGACTGGGACCGCGCCGTGCGGCACGGGCTGCGGCGCGACGGACGGACCCTCCTCCCCTTCATGCCCTTCCGGCTCTACAACCGTCTGGGCGACGCGGACGCCGCCGCGCTGATCGCCTACCTGAAGACGCTGCCGCCCGTGGACCACGAGGTCCCCGCGACGGAGGTCCGCCTCCCCGGCTACGCCATGGTGACGATGATGGGCGACGACGGGCTGCGCGGCGGCATCGACGGCTCGCCGCCGCGGAAGGCGCCTCCCCCGCCCGGCCCCACCGCGGAATACGGCGCGTACCTGGCCTCCACCACGTGCGTGGAGTGCCACGGCGAGCGGCTGGAGGGCGGCCAGCACCCCGCGCCCGAGGCGCCCCCCGGGCCCGAGCTTTCGCACGCGGGCGGCTGGCCGTTCGCCGACTTCGCGCGGACGGTGCGGACCGGCGTGGCCCCCGGCGGACGGCGGCTCAGCGAGTGGATGCCCTCGCGCTACTTCCGCGAGATGACGGACACCGAGCTCCAGGCCCTGCAGGCGTACCTGAAGACGCTTCCCGCCGCCCCTCCCCCGGCCCGCTGAGCGCCCGCGCATCGCACGATCCTTGCACCGGTTCCGCGCCCCCGGCCCGCGCGCTGCGCGGGCCGGCGCAACCGACTGAAACGCAAGGAGGTACGAGCGATGTCGAGTCCCAACCTGACCGGTCTCCGCGTGGCGGTGCTGGCCGCCGACGGCGTGGAGCAGATCGAGCTGACGAGTCCCCGCGACAAGCTGCTGGAGCACGGCGCCGAAGTGGAGGTGGTTTCCCTGCGCCCCGGCTCCATCCAGGCCATGAACGCCATGGTCCCCGGCAAGAAGATCGACGTGGACCGCACCCTTTCCGGCGCAAAGCCCGACGACTTCGACGCCCTGCTCCTCCCGGGCGGCCACTTCAACCCCGACTTCCTGCGCCAGAGCGAGCGCGCGCTGGACTTCGTGCGCAGGATGGACCGCGACCGCAAGCCCATCGCCGTGATCTGCCACGGGCCGTGGGTGCTCATCTCCGCGGGGCTGGTGCGCGGGCGGCACCTCACCTCCTGGCCCGGCATCCGCGACGACGTCCGCAACGCCGGCGGCGGCTGGACCGACGAGGCGCTGGTGCGCGACCGCAACTGGGTGTCCAGCCGCAGCCCGCAGGACCTGCGCAAGTTCAACAAGGGGATGCTGGAGCTGTTCGCCGAGCACAGCCCGAACGCCGACGTGGACGACGCCCCCGGCATGGCCATGGGGCGGCTGGTGGCGAGCGGGCTCGCGCTGGCGGCCATCGGCTACGGCCTGCGCCAGTGGCAGGGCGGCGAGTCCGGCGGCGACGCGGCCGGCGCGCTGCCGGGCCGCGGCTACCGCGACGGATTCCGCGGCACCCCGCGCTCCGTCTCCCGCCACGTGGAAGCCGACGTAGCGCTCTGACCCGCGCCCGCCGGGACCCTGCCGTCCCCGCCCCACCGGGCGGGGGCGGCTCTGGTCGTTCCCGCCGCCCCCGCTTGTCCGCCGACCCGGCCCGCATTAATCTGCCCCCACTTCAGAAGTCGCTTTCCATTCGCCGCTCCCCGCCCCCGCGCACGGGCGGGGCAGGCGCGCATGCTCCACCACCCGCCAGGGAGCCCGCAGCATGGAAACCGTCGCGCTCGACCGTCTCACCGGCCTGATCGACAAGCGGTACCGCACCTTCTTCCCGCCCGGACGGGAGATCCCCTTCGAGGTCCGCGGCAACGGCGCGCCCCCCAAGCGGTTCGGCAGCGGCGACCCGGAGTTCGCCATCGTCGTCAACGACCGCAGCGGGCTGGCGGCGCTCGCCTCCCTGGACAAGACGGCGCTCGCCGAGGCGTACATGCGCGGCAACATCGACGTGGAGGGCGACCTCACGCGCGTGCTCGCCATGCGCAGCATGTTCGACGACCGGCACCCGCTGCGCTTCGTGTGGCGCTTCGCGCAGCCGTTCATCTTCGGGCAGGTGGCGCGCGACAAGAAGTGGATCGCCGCGCACTACGACTATGAGCAGGACTTCTACCTGCTGTGGCTGGACGCGCGGCACCGCTGCTACTCGCAGGGGATCTTCGCGCACGACGACGAGCCCATCGAGGACGCGATGAGGCGCAAGCTGGACTTCGCCATCGACGCCGTGGGGGCGAAGCCGGGCGACCGCGTGCTGGACATCGGCGGCGGGTGGGGGGCGTTCACCCAGCACGCCGGGCGGCGGGGGATCCGCGTCACCTCGCTGACCATCTCCGCCGAGTCCGAGAAGTTCCTCCAGGACCTCATCGCCCGCGAGGACCTTCCCTGCACCGTGCTGCTGGAGCACCTTTTCGAGCACCGCCCCGCGGAAAAGTACGACGCCATCGTCAACCTGGGCGTGACCGAGCACCTCCCCGACTACCGCCGCACGCTGGCGGTATACCAGGGGCTGCTGAAGCCGGGCGGCAGGATCTACCTGGACGCCAGCGCCCACCGCGAGAAGCACTCCGAGTCCACCTTCCTGGAGCGCTACATCTATCCCGGCAACGGCTCGCTCCTGTGCCTGCACGAGTACCTGGCCGAGGTGGCGAAGTCGCCGTTCCAGGTGCGCGCCGTCTACGACGACCGCCGCAACTACGAGATCACCTCGCTGCACTGGGCGCGGGCGCTGGACCGCCACAGGGAGGAGGTCGAGCGGCGCTGGGGGGGCGAGCTGTACCGCAAGTTCAGGCTGTACCTGTGGGGGTGCGTGGACGGGTTCGGGCGCGACATGATCCAGGCGTACAGGTGGATCATGGAGCTTCCGGCGGGGGTCTGATCGGCTTTTACGGCTTCAACTGCTTTTACGGCTGGGTCGGGCGTGCCCCCGGCTGGCGCCGGGGTCGGGCTTCGGCTCCGTAAGCCCGCAAACAACGCGGGCTAACGGAGTCGAGCCCCGGCGGCAGCACCTCTGAACTGAGGTGCCCCGCCGGGTCTCGCCCCTTCGGGCCGAAATCCCTCACGCGGGCATCACGCTGGCGTCCGCGGGGGCCCCCACCCGGCTCGCTTTAGGCTCGCACGGCTTGCCCCCTATCAGGTTGCTGAAAAGCTTGTGCGCACGCGCGTGCGCGCGAGGGTGTGGCGTCGTAGATTGGGGAAAACCTGTCCTCACACTCTCGGGGAGCAGCCACGATGCGCGGACGAGTCAGCCAGCAGCACGCGATGTGGATGTTCTACGATCCGGAGAGCCTGCTCTCGCCTACGCATCCGCTGCGGGCGGTCAAGGCGCGAGCCGATGCGGTGCTGGCCGGGATGAGTCCGGAGTTCGACCGCGCCTACGCGGCTCTGGGACGGGCGAGTATCCCGCCGGAGATGCTGCTGAAGGCGCTGCTGCTTCAGGCGCTGCACTCGATCCGTTCGGAGCGGATGCTGGTGGAGCAGATCGGAGTGAACTTGGCTTACCGGTGGTTCCTGGACCTGGAGCCGCATGCGGGGGTGTGGGATGCGACCACGTTCACGCAGAACCGGGATCGGTTCGAGAAGCACGGGCTGGTGCGCACCTTCTTCGAGCGGATCATCGAGGGGGCGTACCTGGAGGAACTGGCGAGCCAGGAGCACTTCTCGATCGATGGCAGCCTGATCGAGAGCTATGCCTCGATGAAGAGCCTGCGCAAGATCGGCAGCCCGGACGAGAAGGTCAGCGACGGCTCGAAGGACGGCGACACGAGCAATCCCTCGGTGAACTTCCGCAAAGAGAAGCGGACCAACGCGACGCACCGCTCGCTCACGGACCCCGAGGCGCGCCTGGCGACCAAGAGCAAGGGAGTGCCGGCGCGGCTGTGCCATCTGCTGAACGCGCTGATGGAGAACCGGCACGGGCTGCTCATCGACGTCAGCGTGGTGGAGGCCGACGGGACGGGCGAGCGCGACCAGGCACTCCTGCTGCTGGAGCGCAGCCGGATTCGGCACGACTTGCCGGTGGAGCGCACGGTGGGGCTGGATGGGGGCTATCCCAGTGGCCCGTTCCTCCAGGCAGCCTATCAGGACGGTGTGAGCGCGCACGTGCCGATCCCGGAGGGGCCGATCGACCCGGACGCCAAGGGAGCCGAAGCGCGCAGCCGAGCCCGAGAGCGGATGGGTACGCCGGAGTACGCCCTCTCGCAACGCAAGCGTAAGCGGATCGAGGAGATCTTCGGCTGGGCAAAGGAGATCGGCGGGATGCGTCGGAGCCGCCACGTGGATCGCTGGAAGCTGACGCAGAAGGCGCTGATCGTGGGCGCCGCGTACAACCTCCTGCGCCTGGCACGCCTCGCGCCGGGTTTGCAGGCCCTCGCCTGAGGCACAGTGCGTCCGTGCACGCCGAAAATGGCTGCACGGGCGGGAAACCGGGCACCCCATACGCCGGAAAAGCCCCGTTTCGCTGATTCTGGAGTGGAAGTTTTCCACGTCACACTCCAGGCTGCCGTTTTTCAGCGACCTGCTATATCCCCCAATTCTGGGGGAGGGCTTCCTGACCCTCGCGTGCGTCGTGTCGTTCTCCCCTCCCCCTTGCGGGGAGGGGCCGGGGGAGGGGGTCCGCCGTTGCAGGCTGTTCCCTGTTCCTTATTCCCTGTTCCCTCTCGTTTCATGCAATACACGCAGCTCGGCGGCACCGGACTCACCGTTTCGCGCATCTGCCTGGGGTGCATGAGCTACGGCAGCTCGCGGTGGAGGCCGTGGGTGCTGGACGAGGAGGAGTCGCGGCCGTTCTTCCGGCGGGCGGTGGAGGCCGGGATCAACTTCTTCGACACGGCGGACATGTACTCGCTGGGGGCGAGCGAAGAGATCACCGGGCGGGCGCTGCGCGAGTACGCGAGCATGGACGAGGTGGTGCTCGCCACCAAGGTGTACTGGCCCATGGGCGAGGGGCCCAACCTGCGCGGGCTCTCGCGCAAGCACGTGGTGCAGGCGTGCGAGGCCAGCCTGCGGCGGCTGGGCGTGGACACCATCGACCTGTACCAGATCCACCGCTTCGACGCGGCCACGCCCATCGAGGAGACGCTTGCGGCGCTGGACCAGCTGGTGAGGCAGGGCAAGGTGCGCTACGTCGGCGCGAGCTCGGGGTACGCCTGGCAGCTCGCGCGCGCGCTCTCCGCCGCGGAGCGCAGCGGCTGGGCGCGCTTCGTGTCCATGCAGAACCACTACAACCTGGTGTACCGCGAGGAGGAGCGGGAGATGATCCCCCTCTGCCTGGCCGAGGGGCTGGGCGTGATCCCCTGGTCGCCGCTGGCGCGCGGGCTCCTGGCCCGCGGCGCGTCCGCCATGGCCGACCGCGCCGCCACCCCCCGCGCCGGCAGCGACGCCTACGCCGACCAGCTCTACGACTCCCCCGGCGACCGCGACGTGGTGGAGGCCAACCAGCGCGTCGCCGAGGCGCGCGGCGTGTCCCCCGCCGAGACCGCGCTCGCATGGCTGCTGGGCCGCCCGGGCGTGGCCGCGCCCATCGTCGGCGCGACGAAGCCGCACCACCTGGACGCCGCCCTCCGCTCGCTGGAGCTGACGCTCACCGACGACGAGCGCGCCGCGCTGGAGGCGCCCTACCAGCCGCACACGGTGAAGGGGCACTGAGGGCCCTCACCCGGCTCGCTCGAGGCTCGCCAAACGGGTCCTTCATCCGGTTCACGCGAAGCGTGAAGCGCCATTCTGGGAGAGGGGGCGACAGCGGGGATCCTGCGGCTACTTCGGCAGCTGCGTGAGGGATTTCGGCCCGAAGGGGCGAGACCCGGCGGGGCTGTTTCCGCCGGGTCTCGACTCCGTTGGGCTGCGTTGTTTGCAGCCCTACGGAGCCGAAGCCCGACCCCGGCGCCAGCCGGGGGCACGCCCGAATCCGCCGTTCAAGTCAGGCGTTGAGCGCGCGCTGGCCGCAGGCGAGACAGGCGCCCACGTTCACCGGACCGACCGCCTGGTTCTGGTCGGCGACGGTGCTCCATCCCAGGGCCACGTGCCCCATGAGGTGCGCGACGTTGACGTCGCCCTGGCGTCCGCCGTGGTTCGCGACGAGCGGCGTGTTGCGTCGCATGGTCCAGCCCCGCGCTTCGTACTCGGCCACGGCCAGGGGGTGCGGGTGGCCCAGGTTGCCCAGTGTCTCGGCGGGGTAGCAGTGGTCGTTCCCCGTCAGCACTCCGTACGAGTAGGCGATGCGGCCGGGGGAGGGGCCGCCCCCGACGGCGGCGGCGGCGGCGGCCGGGGCGGTGGTCTGCTGCTCCACCGCCCGCAGGGCGGCGTCGATCGCCTTGCCGGACACGCCGGCTTGCCGCTGCGCCTCGCCGATCATGGCGTTGATGGCGGCCTCCCGCGCCGCCGCCTGGATGGTCACCGGGGCGGGCCAGGCCGCGCCCAGGGCGGTCGCCATCACCGCGGCGACGTCGCCCCGCAGCGTGGCCACGTCGCCGAGCGGCGGCGCCAGGCCCAGCCCCACCAGCGCCGCGTCCATCTCCTGGTTCGCCACGGGTGGGAGGGCGGGGTTGACCGCGACGGCTGCGGCCGCGGCGGCGGCGCACGCGAGCCGGGACACCACCAGGACGTACGCCGCGGGGAGCGGCGGGTTGTCGAAGGCGGGGACCGTGAAGCGGGCCGCCCGCACGGCGGCGATCTCCACGTTGGCGGGGGTGAGCGCGGCGGCGACCACGCCGGCGAAGGCGACCATGGGATGCGACACGCCCAGGGTGGCGAGGGAGGGATGGACGGCCTCGACGGCCGTCTCGATCTCACCGCAGCGCGCCGCGCTGAACGCCATGGCGGCGTACTGCGCCCGCTGGCGGACGGCCTCCATCGTGAGCACGCTTCCGCGCTTGACCGTCGCGAGGGCGCTCTCGGCGGTCGCCAGCGGCGCACCGCCGGCGAGGGCCACGCCGAGCACGCCGGCGTTCGCCCCCAGGTTGGCCGGACCGGCGGCGGGTCCGCCCCCCCCGTTGACGATCAGCGCGACCGCCGCCGGCTTCAGGTCGTCGCGCAGGGCGTCGAGGCCAAGCGCGGCCTGCCGCAGCGCGGCGATCACCGCGCGCACGGCCGCCAGGGCGGCGTCGGCGGCGGTCGGGGCGGGCACGGAGACCGCGAGGGCCGCGGCGACGGGCCTGGCGTACAGGGTCGTGAAAGCGGGGGCCAGGGGGTCCACCGCCGCGGCGACCTGGCCCACGGCCGCCACGGCCCGCCCCACCGCCACCGCGCCCGTCCTCACCACGGCGAGCGCGGCCCGGGCCGTGGACTCGGCCCGGTTGGCGGTGAGCGGGGTGACGAGCGGCGCGATGGCGACGCCGCCCAACGCGCCGGCGCCGTTGATGTCGGCGGCCACGTTCGGCGCGCCGGCCATGGCGGACATCACGGCCCGCACGGCGGCGCGCGCCACGTTGGCGGCGGTGGCGGGAACGGCCGCGGCGCCCCCCAGGCGCATCGCCAGGTCGGCGGCCACGGGGCGGGCGAACAGGAGAGTGTTGGCCGCGGCGCCGCCCGGGACCACCCCGGCCACCAGGCCCACCGCCGTGGCCGCGCCGAACTCCAGCGTCTTCACCACGGCCTCCACCATCAGCGCGTCCACGGCCTCGAAGGCGAGCGCCGCGCCGCGCAGCCGCACCCGGGCGGCGGCGGCGGCTTCGGCGTAGTCCTGCGCGGAGCCGGTGCCGATGCGGGTGCGGGTGCCCAGGATGGCGGCGACGGCCACCTCGGCGGCTTCCGCCGCGGGGGCGAGGGTGGACTGCACGGCCGCGGCGGTCCCGGCGGCCAGGTTGTTGTAGTCGTTGCCCACGAGGCGCGCCACCTCGGCGGCGTTGCCGGCCTGGACCTGCTCGTAGCTCGCCGCGAGCACGGCGGCGGCGGCGGAGGCCCCCGCGTGGGCCACGTGCGTGAGCAGGCCCACGACCGGGGCTCCCGCCAGGTGGTTCGCCACCGCCGTCACGGCGCTGGCCGTGCTCCCCGCGCCCACCGCGTCCGCGACCGCGGGAGCGCCGGCCGCCGCACTCCCCGGCGCCCACGGAATGCGGTTGACGGCCAGGAACTCGCCGTTGTTCTCCATGTAGGAGCCGTGGTGCATGGCCGTCATCCCCACCACGACCGGGAGCACCGGCACGGCTCCGAGCGGCTGCAGGGAGGGGACGTAGTCGTAGTTGGCGTCCCCGTTCAGCAGGACGAACCGCTCGCCGGGGGCGAAGGGCGGACTGCCATGGACCAGCCCGAAGTTCGCCGGCTCCAGGGCGGCCTGCACCACGCCGGCGGCCGCGGCCCCGAGCTGGCCGGCGAACGCGGTCGCGGCGGCGGCGGCGCGCGCGGTGCGGCCGGCCAGGGTGGCGGCGTTCCCAGCGGCGACGGTGCCGAGCGCGGCGTTCGCGGTGGCGGTCGCCATCCAGGCCGGCAGGACGCCACCGGGGACGGGGGCGAGCCCCAGCAGCGCCCCCACCCCGTTGATATCCGCCACCACGGCGGGCGCGGCGACGGCACCCTGCTGCACGGCCACGACGGCGCGCAGCGCGGCGTGCGCCGCGTCGTCGGCCGTCACCCAGCCGGCGGGCGCGCCCAGCGCCGCCGCCACCGACCTGGCGTACAGCGCGGCGTGCGCGGGAAGCACGTGGGCGCCCGCCACCACGTTCACCCGCGCCGCGGCGGCGGCGGCCCGCCTCGTTTCGGCGGACATCCCCACCGTGAGGGGGTGGAGAGCCCCCGGATCCACGGGGTGGGCCACCCGGTCCACTACTTCCGGGGAAAAGTAGGCGAACGCGCCGGCCGCGGCGGCGGCGCGCGCCGCGTTCCCGCCGGCGTTCGCGACGTGTCCCGCGGCGACGGAATCGGCCGCCGCGGTCGCGGCGGCGGTGGCGTCCGCCACGGCCAGGTGGTCGGCGACCAGGAGGACCGCGGCGGCCACTCCCAGGTCGCCCGCGCCGTTGATCGCGGCGGCGATCCCGGCGACCCCGCCGCCCACGGGGACCAGCGCGGCGATCGCCGCGCGGACCGCGGCCAGGGCGAGCACGGCGGGGGCGGCGACGACGACGCCGGAAAGCGCCACCGCCACCGGCCGCGCGTGGAGGAGCGTGTTGGCGGGCGCTCCGCCCGGTACCGCCGCGGGGAGCGCCGCCAGCGCCTGCTGCGCCAGGAGCACGGCGGGATCCTCACGCACGCACACGAAGGCCACCAGCCCGCTGCCGTTCCGGTCGGCGCCGGAGGCGCGCTCCACGTATCCCCATGGAAACGCCATGTAGTACCCGGCCGCGCGGTTCGCCGGCCAGGCCACGGTGCGTCCCCCCGCGGTGTGGATCCGCGCCAGCAGACCGCCGTAGTTGCCGCCGTGCGCCTGTCCGCGCCCCTCCGGCACGATCCAGGTGAGCCGGTGCGCGGCCGGCGTCCCGAAGCCCAGCATGTAGTGGTCCTCGTCCGAGTGGGACAGGATCACCGCCGGCCGGTCGCAGACACACGGAACGAAGCCCGCGGCCGGCCAGGAGCTGTTGTTGAAGCCGCTCGGCCGCCCCATGTCGAAGTAGGCGAGAATGTGCCCCGCCGCGTCGTAGAGCGCGTTGCAGTTGCCGTGGCCGATGTTGTACACGGCCACCTGCCCGCCCGGCATGGGGTCGGGCTGCTGCGCGCCGGCCCCGTCCGACGGGCTCCCGCAGTAGCGGAGCGGCGCCGCGAGGTCCACGGGAGCGGGCGTCCGGGCCCTGCCGCGGCGCCCGGGGGGTGGACCCCATGCCGGGGGCGCGCCCCCCGGGAAGGCGCCGGCCGGCGCGAGCGTCCAGGCACCCGGCGCGCCCAGGAGCCAGCCCAGCGGCGCCAGCACCCCGGCCGCCGCCGGGCCCCAGGAGCCCAGCAGCGCGCCGAGCCGCCCCGCGGCCCGGTGCGCCGCCCGGAAGAAGGCCCAGGGGTTGTCCTCCTCCTCGACCACGTCCATCGCGCGGAGGCCCTCCTGCACCGCCCAGCCCTGGAGCTCGGGCGGGGCGGAGCCCCGGGGCGCCCCGCCGGCCCCCCGGCCGTCGCCGCCATCCATGGGGTCGTCCTCCGCTTCCGCCTCGTCGAACGGATCCGGCGCGCCCGTGTGGACGGAGTGCAGCACCTTGAGCGCGGCCTGCGGGATGCGGCCGTCCAGGCGCTGCTCCGCCACCGGCTCGAAGCGCGCCACCTGCCGCTCCACGCTTTCGCCGTACAGCTGGTCCGCCCCCACGAGCACCGTGTGCACGCCCACGACCCCGTTTCCGTACGCGTCCGGCGCCGTCAGGGCCAGGTCGTGCCACTGCTCCAGCTCCGCCGCGAACGGCCGGCTCGCCGGGAGGAGGAACTCCACCGTCGACAGCTCGGGCGGGGGCCTCCCCCGTGCCCAGAAGCGCTCCAGGTACCACTCCCAGCAGGCGTACGCGGCGGGGGTGTCGTCCAGCGCCTCGAACGTCCTCCCGCCGATCTCCCCCAGCAGCGCCCGCCCCTGTTCCGTTTGCACCAGCTCTTCCCACACCTCGTCCATCCAGCTCTGCCGGAGACACTCGGCGTGCACGTGCCAGGGTCCGCCTTCCGGCCCCTCCATGCGCGTCACGAAGGCGTAGAAGCCCAGGTTCCTGGGGCGCGCCTGCAGGACGTTGGGAGTGCGCCGGCTCATCTTGGCCTTGGGGGCGAGCCCGACGAGCGCGTCCAGCTCGTCCTGATCGTCGCGCCCTTCGGGGAGTCTCTTGGACATCTCGCGGGTCGGTCGGGGA
Source organism: uncultured Gemmatimonadales bacterium (assembly GCA_963716255.1). Lineage (GTDB taxonomy): Bacteria > Gemmatimonadota > Gemmatimonadetes > Longimicrobiales > Longimicrobiaceae > JAFAYN01. The sequence goes on from OY970303.1 coordinate 117,015, forward strand.
TGGGCGGCGGGCGGTCAGCTGCCGTGGGCCTCGAGCAGCGCCGAGCGCGCGGCGGCGTCCAGCGCGTCCCCCGGGGGGAGCCCGTGGTGCTGGCGGAAGAGGCGCACGGCGGCGTCCAGCGACGCCTCCTCCCCGGACGCCGCGCGGAGGAAGCCCAGGTTCTCCAGCCGCGCCCGTACTCCCGCCTCGGTGGCGACGGGGTCCAGCCCGCCCAGCTGCAGGTCGATCTCGTCCGCGTCCTCGCCGCTGCCGATCACCAGCTTCCCCGCGCGCGCCCCGGGCGGAATCCACTCCTCGATGCGCCCCTCGGCGTCGGCGCGCCCTTCCCTGCGCACCCCGTCGATCTCCAGAACGTAGGCCACGCCGGCCCGGGGCAGGTCGCTGTCCATCACCTGCATCCTCAGCTTCTCCGGCACGCCCCGGCGGCGGAAGCGGTGGCGCCGCCCCGTGGCCGCCGGGACCCGCTTTTCGCGCAGGTCGGGGACGACGACCTCGTCCCCGGCGAGGAGGACGTTGGGGTTCCCGCGCAGCGCGCGGAGGCCCGCGTTGGCGGAATCGCGCCACACGGTGTCGGGATGGAAGCCGCTGCCGAACGCGATGCTGGCGATGCAGTCGCCTTCCGCGACGACGTGGGTTGTGGGCATGGGAAGATGCTCTGCGGGGAGGTGCCGCCGGGAAGACCAGGGGAGCCGGCGGGCGGCGTGAGAAGGCGCCCGTTCCCGGCGCCCCCCGCCGCGACGTAGATTAACCCCGGCGCTGCGCCCCCCGCCAGCCGCCCCGACTCCCGTCCGCTTCCCCGCGCATGCGACGCACCTTCCTCCACGGAACCGAGGCCTGGGAGCTCGCCACCGGGATCGACCCGCTCCCCGGCCCCGCCGAGCGCTTCCGGGACGAGCACGAGGCCGAGCGCTTCGTGCGGCGCATCGCCGGGGGGGACGCCACCCCGCTGCGCGAGCTGCTGGGCGCCGACGCGCCGTGGCTGGACGTGCGCCGGATGGACGACGGGGAGGTGGTCGTCCGCATCGCGCGCGACCTCCACGCCGGCACCGTCCGCGCGGCCCTCAGGCCACCCCCGCCCCCGCCGCGCACCCCCGTGGGCGGCGGATCCGCGTCGGTCGCCTCGCGGGAGATGACGCCCCGGCAGTGGGAGCAGGCCGCGCGCGCCGCCCGTCCCCTCCCGCCCCCCCGCCCCGCCGCCGCCCCGGCCCCGGCGGCGCAGACGGCTGCGGAATCCGCCGCCCCGACGTCGGCGGACACACCCGCAGCGGACGAGCCGGCCACGCTCGACTGGATCGAGATCGAGCTGCTCGGCGAGGACGACGCCCCCATCGCCGGGGAGCGCTACGTGGTGGCCCTCCCCGACGGCTCCACCCGCGAGGGTGTCACCGACCGGGATGGCCTCGCCCGGCTGGAGGGGATCCGCTCCGGCACCTGCCGCGTCTCCTTTCCCGGCCTGGACCGCGACGCCTGGGTTCCCGCCGGATGAAGCGCAAGGGATCGGACTCGATCGATCCATTCGTCGCGTCCTTCAAGGACGCGCGCGTCTCGTGCCCCAACTGCATGGCACTGCTGCGCGGGGCCGCCACGGTCGGCTGCGCGACGTGCCCGGGCCGGTTCTGCGCCGCCTGCATCGCAGCGCACCGGCGCCCCGACGACGCCGCCGGACACGCCTGCTGCGCGGCAACGGGCACCGACTGCCCGGCGTGCGGCCGGACGGACTGCAACCTCCACTGCGGCGCCGTCCACCCGTCCGCGTTCGACGCCCTGGGGCACGCGTGCTGCCCTACCACGGGGGTCCGGTGCCGGGGGTGCCTGCACCCCTTCTGCAACGCGCAGTGCGCGGCCGGGCACCCGCGGGCCGACGATCCGGCCGGACACCCGCTCTGCCCCGCCGTCCCCCACACGCAGTGCCCCGCCTGCCAGCAGGACTTCTGCAACGCACAGTGCATCGGTGGTCACCCGTCCGTGGCGGACGTGGGCGGCCACCCCGTGTGCGCGGGGGTCCTCCACGCCCCGTGCGCGGTCTGCGCGGGCGCGGTGTGCGACGCCCAGTGCAGGGCCGTCCACACCGTCGCGACCGCCATGTGCGGACACGATGCCTGTCCGGCCACGGTCACCACCTGCGCCGGCTGCGCGCGGACGTACTGCCGGGGATGCAAGGCCGCGAACATCACGGTGGACGTGTGCGGCACGTGCCTGGCGGAGGCGCACCGCCGGGCGGTCTCCATCAACATCCGGCATGCCGTCATCCCCGGCACCGGCGCGACGCTGAGGCGGACGCTCGCCGCGGAGGGACCGATCCGGGCGAGGGACGTGGGCGAGCGCGGGACTCCGCCGCCTCCGCTCTCCACGGGAAAGACGGACGCGGCGGCCGAGATCGGGGACATGAAGCAGTACGACCGCGGCCACCTGATCGCGTTGGAGCTGGACGGGCAGGACAGCAGCTACGCCATCGCGCCGATGATCCGCCAGTTCAACCGCGCCGGCACCTGGCGGAAGATGGAGGAGACGATCGTCGCCCTGCTGGGGGGTACGCCCGCGGTGGACGTGAACGACGCCGCGGTTTCCGCCGACACCGCCTCGGTCCGGACCGCCATCGACGTTTCGCTGCGCACCGTCAACACGGTGGACGTCAACTGGCACATGGAGGTGTACCTCTTCTACCACGACGCCCGGGGGGATACGCGCGTCCCCGTATGGTTCTACGTGCGGGTGTCCTACAGGCGGCGGCTCTGGACGCACTTCTCCCTCGCCAACCGCTGCAACGAGCCGGCGGCGCTCCCCAGCCGCACGGAAAGCATCGAGTTCCAGGCCGCCACCGACATCTACGCGACCCTCACGACGGCGAAGCGGAACCAGATCGTCTCCGCCACGACCCGGCCCATGTACCGGGACCCGGGTGTCGCGCCCGCTCCGCCCAACCAGATCCTCGAGTTCATGGACGAGGTGAACGCCTACTGCCGGGCGAACCTCCTCGCGGTGGTGTTCACCACCATGCAGGCCGTCGGCAAGGGGCCCAGCACCCCGTACGACGACTTCCAGCGCCCCATCCTGCGGAAGTACAACCGCTGGAAGCACACGGGACCGCTCACCTCCGACGTGCCGACGGACTGGCTGTACGAGGGCGAGCGCAAGGACGCGTACCCGGTGCTTTCCGAGTGCGGGAGCCGCAACGCGCCCGAGGTGGACCACGTCAACCCCAGCTACCAGGGCGGCGGCAACTTCTACATCAACGCCCGCCTGGTGAGCTTCTACCACAACCACCTGTACCGCGAAAAGAAGGTGCTCGGCAGCCGGAAGGTGAACGAGGAGCTGCTTGCCCTGTACCGCACGGACGCCGCTCCGCGGCCCCTGGCGTTCATGAGCAACGCGGCCGTGCGCTTCGACTTCATGGGGATCACCGCGTTCAAGCTCCGTTACTGGACCGCGACGGGGGAAAGGACGGGGGCGGCATCCTTCGTCACCGCAACGCTCACCCTCAAGAGCGACGCCGTGGTGGACGGAACGACCACCGCCGCCCAGTTCCTCGACACCTACTTTTCGGACGACGCGCTGTTCGGCGACGGGCGCACGCTGAAGCTCGGGGTCGCCAATGCCTACCCACCGTACCGGGACCCGACCGTGTGGGGGATGGTCCAGGCAAGGCAGATCTTCCTCCAGGCGGGGGACGAGCGCGAGGTGAAGTACGCCGCCGAGGTCGCGCTGCTCCCCAAGTACACGGCCTCCATCGACAAGCACCACGCCGGCCTGCAGGCGTTCATCGACGACGCGGCCCACCCGGAGCGCGCGCGGCTCCTGCGGCTGATCGCGGCCGCCAGGGACACGAGCGCCCAGCCGCTCCCGCTGTGCAAGCCCTCGGACGTGCTCAACGCGATGGGCGGGCTCGCGGGCGGCGGGGGGGCGCGGCCGCCTACGTGGACGTGCGCGGCGGCCCAGCCCGCGGCGACCAGCACTACACGGACCTGATGGACCGCTGGCGGGCCGTCGCGGACACGCTCACCTGACCCCCACGGAGGAAGCCCCATGCCCCGCAGCCACACCGCGGCGCACGGAGAGAGCGTCGAGAGCATCGCGTACGCCAACGGGCTGTTCTGGGAGACCGTGTGGGACGACCCCGGCAACGCCGCGCTCCGCGAGGAGCGCGTGGAGCCCAACGTCCTCGCCGCGGGCGACGTGCTGGTCGTTCCCGACCTGCGCCCCAAGGAGGTGGAGGCCGCCACCGGCCGGCGGCACGTCTTCCGGCGGCGGGGCGTTCCCTCCGTGCTGCGCGTGCGGCTGCTGGAGGGGAGCACCCCCCGCGCCGGCCTGGCCTTCACCGTGGACGCCGGCGGGAGGCTCACCCGGGGGAGCACCGACGCCGACGGGTGGGTGGAGGCGTGGCTGATGCCCGACGTACAGCGCGGCGAGCTGCGGATCGACGCCACCGGGGAATCGTATCCCTTCCAGGTGGGCACGGTGAGCCCCGTGCAGACGCCGCTGGGGGTCCAGACCCGCCTGCGCAACCTGGGGTACCTGGGCGGACGGCCCACGACCGCCGCGACCCCGCGGGCCGTGGAAGCGCTGCGGGCCTTCCAGCGGGCCAGGGACCTCCCCGCCACCGGCGAGCCGGACGAGGCCACGCTCGCCGCGCTGGTGGACGCCCACGGGAGCTGACCGCCGCGAGCGCGCGGCCGGCGCCGCCTCTTTCCCCTCCCCGCCCCGCCGCGTAGACTGTCCCCCGAGCGCCGCGCCACCCCACCCGCAGCCGGAGGGCCGCCCCTTGAAGGTCGCAGTCGTCGGCGGCGGACCCGCCGGTCTCTACCTCGCCCTCCTCCTCAGGAAGGCCGATCCCTCCCGCCGCGTGACGGTGCTGGAGCGCAACCGCCCGGACGACACCTTCGGGTGGGGCGTGGTCTTTTCCGACCAGACGCTGGGCAACCTCCGCGAGGCGGACCCCGAGAGCTACGCCGCCATCACCGGCGAGTTCGCCCACTGGGACGACATCGACGTGCACTTCCGGGGGACCACCGTCACCTCCGGCGGGCACGGCTTCAGCGGGATCGCGCGCGTGCGCCTCCTCCAGATCCTCCAGCGCCGCGCCGCCGAGCTGGGGGTGGAGCTGCGCTTCGGCGTGGACGTGGCGGACGACGAGGCGCTCCCCGGGCTGGGACTGGGCGACGTGGACCTGGTGGTGGCCGCCGACGGGGTGGGCTCGCGGCTGCGCGCCAAGTACGCCCCGCGCTTCCAGCCCGACCTGGACGTGCGCGGCGCCCGCTTCGTGTGGCTGGGAACCACGCGGCTCTTCGACGCCTTCACCTTCATCTTCGTCGAGAACGCGTACGGCGTCTTCCAGGTGCACGCCTACCGCTACGACGAGGCGAACTCCGCCTTCATCGTGGAGTGCGACGAGCGGTCGTGGCGCGCCGCCGGCTTCGACCGCATGGGCGAGGCCGAGACGGTCGCCGCCTGCGAGGCCATGTTCGCCCCCTGGCTGGACGGCCACCCGCTGCGCAGCAACGCCCCCCACCTGCGCTCCCCCTGGCTCCGCTTCACCCGCGTCTCCAACCGGCAGTGGCACCACCTGCGCGCCGACGTGGCGCCGGTGGTCCTCGTGGGGGACGCCGCCCACACGGCGCACTTCTCCATCGGCTCCGGGACCAAGCTGGCGCTGGAGGACGCCATCGCCCTGGCGCGCATCCTGGACGAGGAGCCGGCGCTGGAAAGCGCGCTGGAGCGCTACCAGGAGGAGCGGCGCACCGACGCGCTGCGGCTCCAGAACGCGGCGCGCAACTCCATGGAGTGGTTCGAGAACGTCCGCCGCTACGTGCACCTGGACCCGCCGCAGTTCGCCTACTCGCTGCTCACCCGCAGCCAGCGCGTGTCCCACGAGAACCTGCGGCTGCGCGACGGCGCCTACCTGTCCGGGGTGGAACGCTGGTTCGCCGCGCGCGCGAGCGGCGCCGAGCCGGAGCGGGCGCCGCCCCCCATGTTCACGCCCTTCCGGCTGCGCGGCCTGACGCTCCCCAACCGGGTCGTCGTGTCGCCCATGGACATGTACTCGGCCGTGGACGGCACGCCCAACGACTTCCACCTGGTGCACCTGGGCGCGCGGGCGATGGGCGGCGCGGGGCTGGTGATGACGGAGATGACCTGCGTCTCCCCCGAGGGGCGGATCACGCTGGGGTGCTGCGGCATGTACGCGCCCGAGCACCTGGCCGCCTGGCGGCGCGTCGTCGACTTCGTGCACGCCGCCTCGCCCGCCAGGATCTGCCTCCAGCTGGGGCACTCCGGGCGCAAGGGCGCCACCCGCCTGATGTGGGAGGGGATGGACGAGCCGCTCCCCGAGGGCGGCTGGGAGGTGCTCGCGCCCTCCGACCTCCCCTGGAAGCCCGGGAACCCCGTCCCCCGCCCCATGACCCGCGCCGACATGGACGCGGTGCTCTGCGAGTTCGTGCGCGCCACCGAGATGGCCGCCCGGGCCGGGTTCGACATGGTGGAACTGCACTGCGCCCACGGCTACCTGCTTTCCAGCTTCCTGACCCCGCTCAGCAACCGGCGCACCGACGCGTACGGCGGCTCGCTGGAGAATCGGCTGCGCTACCCGCTGGAGGTGTTCGCGGCCATGCGCGGCGCCTGGCCCGAGGAGCGGCCCATGTCGGTGCGCATCTCCGCCACCGACTGGGTGGACGAGGGCGGGCTGGACTGCGACGAGGCCGTGGAGATCGCGCGCGCGTTCAAGGAAGCGGGCGCGGACCTGGTCCACGTGTCCGCCGGGCAGACCACGCCGGACGCCAGGCCGGTGTACGGGCGCATGTTCCAGACACCGTTCAGCGACCGCATCCGCAACGAGGCCGGGATCGCGACCGTGGCCGTGGGCAACATCACCGAGGCGGACCAGGTGAACGGGATCATCGCCGCGGGCCGGGCGGACCTGTGCGCGCTCGCCCGGCCGCACCTGAGCGACCCGCAGTGGACTTTGCACGCTGCCGCTGAGCTTGGCTATTCGGAGCAGTGGTGGCCGGTGCAGTACCTGTCGGGCAAGTCGCAGCTGGAGCGTCAGCTTCAGCGGCAGCAGGAGCTGCTGGGGAACGCCACGATCTGAGGTCCGGCCGTCGATGCGGGTGCGTCGGGGCCGCTCCGGAGCCGGACGATACTGCCGTCCGTCTCCTGCGCGGGTCGCGGAGCCCCGCCAAACAGCCGGCGGGTCTCCGCTCCGGCGGAGTGAGCCTCACGCAAACAGCCGCGCGAGTCTCCCTCCGCACTTGGGGTGGGAAGAAACTCCGGGGACTGCGAACGGCAACTGCAACGGCGGAGCACGATGGCGGCTGAGGGGGCGTACCTGGGCGGGCGGCACGCGGTGGTGACCGGCGGCGGGCGGGGGATCGGGGCCGCCGTCGCGGAGGAGCTGGCGCGCCTGGGGGCGGCGCTCACCCTCATGGGGCGCGACGGGGCGCGCCTGGAGGCGCGCGCGCGCGAGGTCGCCGCGCGCCACGGCGCGCGCGTGGAGGCGGTCGCGTGCGACGTGGCGGACGACGTGTCCGTGGCGGCGGCGTTCGCCGCCGCGCGGGAGCGCTCCGGCGAGGTGCACGTGCTGGTCAACAACGCGGGGCAGTCGGAGGGCGTCGCCTTCGGCGAGACCACGCGCGAGACCTGGGACCGGATGCTCGCGGTGAACCTCACGGGGGTCTTTCTGTGCACGCAGCAGGTGCTCCCGGGCATGCTGGAGGCGCGCTCCGGCCGCATCGTCAACGTCGCGTCCACCGCGGGGCTGCGCGGGTACTCGCGCACGGCGGCCTACACCGCGGCGAAGCACGGCGTCGTCGGCCTCACCCGCGCCCTCGCGCTGGAGACCGCCAAGCGCGGCATCACCGTGAACGCCGTCTGCCCCGGCTACACCGAGACGGACATGGCGCAGTCCGCCGTGGACACCCTGGTGCGGGCGCGCGGCATCACCGCGGACGAGGCCCGTGCGATGATCGCGCGCCCCATCCCCCGCGGCACGCTGATCCTCCCCGAGGAGGTGGCCAACGCGGTGGGGTGGCTGTGCTCGCCGGGGGCGTCGGCCGTGACCGGGCAGGCGATCGTGGTGGCGGGGGGAGAGGTGATGGCGGGGTGAGGGGCCCCCACCCGGCTCGCTTGAGGCTCGCCACCCTCCCCCAATTCTGGGGGAGGGCTTCCCGCGACTCGGTTTTCCATGAGCGCCGACAAGCACAAGCCTGTCCGAGGAACCAGCCGGGAAGTGCGGGAAGCCGCCCGGGGATTTCGCAGGACCATGACGGAAGCAGAGCAGGTGCTGTGGGCGGCTCTCCGTTACCAGAAGGCGCGCGGGCTCAGGTTCAGGCGTCAGCACCCCGTCGGCAGGTTCGTGCTCGACTTCTTCTGCCCCTCGGCGAAGCTGGCAGTAGAGCTGGATGGTTCCGTCCACGACCAGCAGGTCGAGCGAGACGAGGAGCGGACCCGCGTCCTGGAAACCGCCGGCTACCGTGTCCTCCGTTTCCGGAACGAGGAAGTGTTCGACGACTTGCCCGCCGTCCTGCGACGCATCACCGCGGCAGCCCGGGAAACGCGATGATCTCGCCTCCCGGCGAGCCCTCCCCCAGAATTGGGGGAGGGTGGCGGCTCTAAGGCCGCCGGGTGGGGGCCCGCGCACGGCACCCGAAGACAAACCACGATCCGACATGACCACCAAGCTCCTCGCCGCCGACCTCCGTCCCGTCCACTTCCGCTGGGAGACCGACGGCCCCGTCGCCACGGTCACGCTCTCGCGTCCCGAGCGGAAGAACCCGCTCACCTTCGAGTCGTACGCCGAGCTGCGCGATACCTTCCGCCAGCTCGCCTTCGCCACCGACGTCAAGGTCGTCGTGCTCACCGGCGCCGGGGAGAACTTCTGCTCCGGCGGCGACGTGCACGACATCATCGGGCCGCTGGTGCGCATGAAGGAGGGCGGGCGCATGGACGAGCTGCTCGCCTTCACCCGCATGACCGGCGACCTGGTCAGGGCCATGCGCGCGTGCCCGCAGCCCATCGTCGCCGCCGTGGACGGGCAGTGCGTGGGCGCCGGGGCCATCCTCGCCATGGCCAGCGACCTGCGGCTGGGCACCGCGCGCAGCCGCGTCGCCTTCCTGTTCACCCGCGTGGGCCTTTCCGGCGCCGACATGGGCGCCTGCGCCCTCCTCCCCCGCATCGTCGGGCAGGGGCGCGCGAGCGAGCTGCTGTACACCGGGCGCGGCATGGGCGGCGAGGAGGCCGAGCGCTGGGGCTTCTACAACCGGCTCGCCGAGCCCGAGCGGCTGCTGGACGACGCCATGGAGCTCGCGCGGCAGCTCGCCGCGGGGCCCACCTTCGCGCACGCCATGACCAAGCGCTGCCTGCACCAGGAGTGGTCCATGGGCGTGGACGAGGCCATCGAGGCCGAAGCGCAGGCGCAGGCCATCTGCATGCAGACCGAGGACTTCGCCCGCGCGTACCGAGGATTTGTCGCGAAAGAGAAGCCGGTGTTTGAAGGGAACTGAGAAGGGACGGATTCGGGCGTGACCCCGGCTGGCGCCGGGGTCGGGCTTCGGCTCCGTAAGCGAGCAAACAACGCTCGCTAACGGAGTCGAGCCCCGGCAAACTGCCGCCGGGTCTCGCCCCTTCGGGCCGTAATCCCTCACGCGGGAGCTGCCGCGTAGTCCTTGTTTCACGCTTCGAGAGACCGCATGCCTGACCGTACGTTTCTGCGCTGGCCGTTCTTCGAGGACGTGCACCGGCAGGTGGCCGACGACCTGGAGGCGTGGATCGCCTCCGAGCCCGCGGTGAGCGAGCCCGACCACGGCGACGTGGACGCCGCCTGCCGCGACCTGGTGCGGCGGCTGGGGGCCGCCGGGTGGCTGCGGTGCGCGCTGCCCGCGCCCTTCGGAGTCATCGGGCCGCGGCTGGACGTGCGGACCCTCTGCCTGGTGCGGGAAACGCTGGCCCGCGCCTCCGGGCTGGCGGACTTCGCCTTCGCCATGCAGGGGCTGGGGTGCGGGCCCATCTCGCTCTTCGGCAGCGACGCCCAGCGGGGGCGCTACCTCCCCGGGGTGGCGGCGGGGGCGGCGATCGCGGCGTTCGCGCTGTCCGAGCCCGAGGCCGGGTCCGACGTCGCCGCCATGCGCACCACCGCCCGCCGCGACGGCGACGGGTTCGTCATCGACGGGCGCAAGACGTGGATCTCCAACGCCGGCATCGCCGACCACTACGTGGTGTTCGCGCGCTTCCCCGAGGCCGGGGAGCGCGGCTTCGCCGCGCTCGTGGTGGACGCCGAAAACCCCGGTCTGCGCGTGAGCGAGCGCATCCGGACCCTCGCGCCGCACCCGCTGGGCACCGTGGAGTTCGACGGCTGCCGCGTGGACGCCGACGCGCTCGTGGGCGAGGCCGGCGGCGGGCTGCGCGTCGCGCTGGGGACGCTGGACGTGTTCCGCTCCACCGTGGGCGCCGCCGCGCTGGGGTTCGCCCGGCGGGCGCTGGACGAAGCGCTGGCGTGGACCCGCGAGCGCCACGCCTTCGGCAAGCCGCTCGCCGACTTCCAGCTCACCCAGGCGCGCCTCGCCGACATGGCGCTGGACATCGACGCGAGCGCGCTGCTGGTGTACCGCGCCGCGTGGACCCGCGACGCCGGGGCGGAGCGCGTCACCCGCGAGGCCGCCATGGCCAAGCTGTACGCCACCGAAGCCGCGCAGCGCGTGGTCGACTCCGCCGTGCAGCTCCTCGGCGGGCGAGGCGTGGTCGCCGACGCCCCCGTGGAGCAGCTGTACCGCGAAGTCCGCGCGCTGCGCATCTACGAAGGCACCTCCGAGATCCAGAAGCTGGTCATCGCCGGGCAGCTCCCCGGCGCGGCCGCCAGACCCCAGGCGAAAGGAGCGGCGGGCAATGGCTGACGCGATCCACCCGGCGGCCCCCGTCGCCAGCGCGCACCTGGACACCTTCGCGCGCGACCACCTGCCGCCGCCGGAGCTGTGCCCCACACTGGACTACACCGGGCTCCCCGAGCTGGACTACCCCCCGCGCCTCAACTGCGCCGCCGAGCTGCTGGACCGCCAGTTGCGGGCCGGGCACGGCGACCGCGCCGCCATCCTCGCGGCGGGGACCCGCTGGACGTACCAGGAGCTGCTGGAAATCACCAGCCGCATCGCCGGCGTCCTCCGGGACGAGCTCGGGCTGGTCCCCGGCAACCGCGTCCTCCTCCGCGGCCCCAACAACCCCATGATGGCCGCGTGCTGGCTCGCCGTGCTCCGGGCCGGCGGCATCTGCGTCGCCACCATGCCGCTGCTGCGCCAGCGGGAGCTCGCGTACGCCGCGCAGAAGGCCCGCGCGCGCTTCGCGCTCACCGACGCGCGCCTCGCCGACGACCTGGAGGCCGCCGCCGCCTCCGCGCCAACGCTGGAGCGCATCGTCCGCTTCGGCGCCCCCGAGGAAGCCGGCTCGCTGGAAGCCCTGATGCGCGGCCGGCCGGCGGAGTTCCCCGCCGTGGACACCGCCGCCGACGACGTCGCGATGATCGCCTTCACCTCGGGGACCACCGGCCAGCCCAAGGGCGCCGTGCACACCCACCGCGACGTGCTCGCCGCCTCCGACTGCTTCCCCGGGCACGTGCTGCGCCCCACCGCCGACGACGTCTTCTGCGGCTCGCCGCCGCTGGCCTTCACCTTCGGGCTCGGCGGGCTGCTCCTGTTCCCGCTGCGCGCCGGCGCGGCCACGCTGCTGCTGGAGCAGCCCACCCCGCCCAACCTCCTCCAGGCCATCCAGGAGCACCGCGCCACCCTCTGCTTCACCGCGCCCATCGCCTACCGGGCCATGGCCGAGCAGGCCGCCGGCTACGACCTGCGGTCGCTGCGCAGCTGCGTGTCCGCGGGGGAGACCCTTCCCCTCCCCACCTGGGAAGCGTTCCGCGAGGCCACCGGCATCTCCATCATCGACGGCATCGGCTCCACCGAGATGCTCCACATCTTCATCGCCTCGCCCGTGGAGGAGATCCGCCCCGGCTCCACCGGCCGCGTCGTGCCCGGCTACCGGGCGCGCGTCATCGACCCCGAGGGAAACCCCGTTCCCCCGGGGACGCTGGGCCGCCTGGCCGTACAGGGCCCCACCGGGTGCCGCTACCTGGACGACCCCGAGCGCCAGCGCGTGTACGTGCACGACGGTTGGAACCTGACGGGCGACACCTACGTGATGGACGAGGACGGGTACTTCTGGTACCAGGCGCGCAACGACGACATGATCATCTCCGCCGGCTACAACATCGCCGGCCCCGAGGTGGAGAGCGCGCTCCTGGACCACCCGGCGGTGGCCGAGTGCGGCGTGGTGGGCGCCCCGGACCCGGAGCGCGGGCAGGTGGTCAAGGCGTTCGTGGTGCTCCGCGAGGGGCACGTGCCCGGCCCGGAGATGGTCAAGGAGCTCCAGGACTTCGTCAAGCGCGAGATCGCCCCCTACAAGTACCCGCGGCAGGTGGAATTCGTGGACGCCCTTCCCCGCACGCAGACCGGCAAGCTCCAGCGGTTCCGGTTGCGCGAACAGGAAGCGTGATGAGGACGGATGGGTACGCCCGGTTCGGGCGTGCCCCCGGCTGGCGCCGGGGTCGGGCTTCGGCTCCGTAACGCACGATAAAACTGTGCGTAACGGAGTCGAGCCCCGGCAAACTGCCGCCGGGTCTCGCCCCTTCGGGCCGTAATCCCTCACGCGAGGCATCGCACTGGCGTCCGCAGCGATGCCCGACTTACAAGGATTCCGCATGACGCAGGGAATGCAGCTCCTCCAGCCCGACGGCTGGGCCGCGCCGAAGGGCTACGCCAACGGCGTCGCCGCCAGCGGGCGCATCGTCGTCACCGCTGGCCAGATCGGCTGGGACCCGGCCACCGGCGAGTTCGCCAGCGACGACTTCGCCGCGCAGACCGGGCAGGCGCTCCGCAACGTCGCCGCCGTCCTCGCCGAGGCCGGCGCCGCACCGGAGCACCTGGTGCGCCTCACCTGGTACGTCACCGACCGCGACGCCTACCTGGCCGCCACCCGCGAGATCGGCCGCGCCTACCGCGACATCTTCGGCCGCCACTTCCCGGCGATGGCCGTGGTGGTGGTCGCCGGCCTGCTGGAGGCCCGGGCCCGGGTGGAGATCGAGGCCACGGCGGTGATCCCCGGCTGAGCCCTGGCGCCCCGCCGCGCCCCGCACGATCTTGCCGCCGCGCCGCACGCGATCCGTCCACGCACCCTCACCGGGACCACGATGATCTTCCTTTACCACGCGCACTCCGGGCTCCGCTACCTCGTCCTCCTCGTCGGCTTCCTGGCCGTCCTCTACCTGGCGTTCGGGCTGCTGACCCGCCGCCCCTTCGACGGTCCCGCGCGCGGCCTCGCCGCCGCCTTCACGGGAATGCTCGACCTGCAGATGGTCTTCGGCATCCTGCTGCTCTTCTTCCGGCCGTTCTACCCGGCGCTCATCGGGCACGTCGTGACCATGCTGCTCGCCATCGCCGCGGCGCACGGCTTCGCGGTCGCCGCGAAGAAGGCCGCCGACCCGCGGCGCAGGTACGGGCTGGCGCTCACCGGCGTCGCGCTCGCGCTGCTGCTCATCGCGGGCGGTATCATGTCCATCGGCCGCGGCCTGTTCCAGACGACCGTGGGGTCTTGACGGGACCGGACGCTCCGGGAAGCGGCGCCGCCACGGCGGGGGACTCCGCGCCGGCGCGGCCCGTCCTGCGCACCGCCGACCTCTCGGGCCGCGAGCGCTACCAGCTCCTCACCTCCCTGGGGGTGCGGCTCTCGGAGGCGGTGCGGCGGGTGGAGGGGACGCAATTCGCCGACACCGAGTCGCTGCGGCCGGTCGCGCGGCTCTGGGGCGACCTGTACTCGCTCGTCGGCGAGATGCCGGCTTTGTCGCGTCCGAAAGTGTAGCGGACTGCGACCGCGGGTTCGGGCGTGCCCCCGGCGGGCGCCGGGGTCGGGCTTCGGCTCCGTAAGCGAGCAAACAACGCTCGCTAACGGAGTCGAGCCCCCGCGAAACTGCCCGCGCGGTCTCGCCCCTTCGGGCCGAAATCCCTCACGCGGGTCTCGCGCTGGCGTCCGCGGCCAGGGGGGCTCGTACCCCTGTCTCCGCCGCAGCGACATTCCCGCGTAACCTCCGCTCCAACCTCTGCCCGGAGACCTTCCGCTTTGCAAGCGGACGTGCTTCGGTCAAAACCCCGCCACCTCCCGCAGGTAGCGCGCGTACCCCGTCGAACCCTCCCCCTCCGCCTCCTGCCACCCGCGGAAGCGGACGCGCTCGTCCCAGAAACACTCCCGCGTCCCCGCCTTCGCCGCGGCGCTCCCCCACCCCGCCTCGTCCGCCCCGATGCAGTCCGCACCCCGGCCGTGCGGAAACGGACGCGCGCGGCTCCCGGCGTTCTGCCGGAGCGACGCCACCGGGAAGCGGCGCGCCGCGTGGTTTCCGCCGCAGCCGTCGTAGCTCCAGTGGCCGCCGGCGCACGCCCCCGCGGTGGGGTAGCCGCCGTGCTTGCCGTGCGCCACCCACACCACCGGCGCGCCCCGCGTCTGTCCGCCCGCCCAGGCGAACCGCTCCAGCTCGGCCCCCTCGAACCACCGGCACCGCCCGTCCGAGCGGCCGTGGCAGTGCGCCGACAGGAACACGCGCTCCGCCGCCCAGCGCCCCGCCCCCGGGTCGAACGCCGCGTCCACCACCACCAGCTCGGAGTCGCCCGGGTGGCCGCGGCACAGCCACCCCGTCACGCGGCAGACGGGGAGCCGCCACCCGCAGTCGCGGTAGTACGCCGGCATGTACGCGATCCTCATCCCCGCGCCCGCCGGCACGCGCTGTACCGCGTACAGGTACTCGCCGCCCAGCCGTCCCTCCCCCACGCTCGCGTCCCACCCGCACTCCCGCGCGTCCACCCGCAGCTCGGGCGCGAAAGCCTCCGCCAGCGCGTGCTCGCAGCCGTCCGCCACCCCGTCCAGGTCGCGGTCGGCGGCGCGTGGGCCCTCCGCCGTGCAATCCGCCTCCGGCCAACCCACGGCCAGCCCGGCCGCCGCCTCCGCGCCCGCGGGCGACCCGCGGTCGGAGTCCGGCGAAACCGCCGTCCCACCACCCGCGCACGCGGCCACGACGCTCGCGAGGAGCACCCTCGCCAGGAAACGCACCGCCTCTTTCCAAGCCCCAGCTCCAGGATCCATACGGATTCACATCGTTCCCTGGTGTGACTCGCCCGCGCCGCCCGCCACATGCACCATTGGGGCGACATTGACACGACCCTCAATGGAACTGTACCACCGCCGCCCCGATCCGGTGGC
Organism: uncultured Gemmatimonadales bacterium; assembly: GCA_963716255.1. Taxonomy (GTDB): domain Bacteria; phylum Gemmatimonadota; class Gemmatimonadetes; order Longimicrobiales; family Longimicrobiaceae; genus JAFAYN01. The sequence goes on from OY970303.1 coordinate 132,288, forward strand.
GATCCGGTGTCCCACCCGTGGCGCCGGGCGAGGATTCCACCGCCCGGGAGCGAAGCCGTAACCTCCGCTCCAGGAGGCATCTTGCCGTGTAAACAGATACTGGAGCGACAATCCGGGCCCGGCGCTTGCCGCGCCGTCCACCCGCGTGTGCCGCCCGGCACGCGCATCTCGCCGCCGCACCCGGCACGTGCAGAAGCCGCCCGCGACATGACCGGAGCGGGCATGCCTGCTCCCATGAGGCATGGCCCGTTCCACACCCTTTGCGGGGCCCCTGCACCGGGCGCGGCAACCCTCTCCTTCCCACCCGGGACCCGAGGTGCTCCATGAGCAAGAACGACGACGAAGCCGCCGCCAAGCCGCCCACCGGCTTCAAGGCCGCAGCCGCGCAGCCGGACGACGGCTTCGCGGAGTTCCTGAAGGCGTTCGCGCCCGCGCTGCGGAGCGGCCTGGACGATCCGGCGTCCGCCGACCCGGCGGGCGGCCTGCCGCCCACCGACGACGTCGCGCTGGCCACGCATCTCTCCGAGCGGCTGTTCACCGAGGAGCTGGCGCGCCGCTTCTTTCCCCGCGAGGCCGCGGAGATCCTGGGCCCCGGCGGCGAGTGGCGCTGGTGCCTTCCCCTGGTGCGCTGCTGCTGGATGTTCGGGTGGCTGGTGTGCCGCGGCTGCCGCGACTACCAGGCGCTCAACTACTACCTGTACCGCTACTGGCTGTGCGTGCGCGCGGCCCTGGGGCGCGACCCGCGCACCCAGGTGTCCGGCCGGGAAAGGGAAGAGTTCCGCGCGCTGGCCGCGCTGCTGGGCAAAACCTACTCCGCGTGGCTCAAGGAAGAGGAGATGAAGGTGGCGCTGGACGCCGGCGCGGTGGACGACGTGCTCGCCGGCCGCACCGACTGCTGCCGCGACAACGCCTTCACCGCGGCGCTCTTCGACCGCCTGGCCACCCAGGAGGCCGCCGAGGCGCTGCTGGGGCGCGAGGCGTTCGCCCAGCACGCAAAGCACCCGTGGTTCTGGCTCTGCCGCTGCTGGTGCCGCGCCGCCATCCGCTTCGGGTGCTGCCTGGCCTGCGCGCGCTCGCACGAGGACATGCGGCGCTGCCTGGCCGAGTACCAGCGCAGCCTGGCGGACTGCGTGGGGCCGCTGCGCTGCGAGCTGACCCGCCCCACCGGGTGCTTCGAGGAGCAGCCCATCCTGGAGATCGAGGACCTGGGCGTGCCCGTCACCGGCACCGCCATGGGCGCGTTCTTCGGCGGCTACACGCTGGAATGGCGCTTCGTGGAGGGCGAGGAGTGCGGCGGGCCGAGCGGGTGGAGCTCGGTGGGGGTGGTGTACCCCGGCGGCGGGGCCGCGGGCTCCGCGCCGGTGCTCAACGGCACGCTGGGGTGGATCAAGACCCGGCTCCTCCCCGCCCGCTCGTACGAGGTGCGCGTCTGCCTGAGGACGTCCCGGCCCGGCACCGCGCCGCCGTGCTGCTGCATCATCTTCAACCTGTTCAAGCGCTTCGTGTGGATCAACCGGGTGGGCGCCGGCTGGGTGGGCGACAGCGGCGTCTTCGACCCCGACGCGCCGCTGGTGCACCCGCCCGTCCCCGATCCCGCGTCGCACCTGGTGCCGGTGGGGTGCTGCGTCAACGTGCACGGCGCCGCCTGGGTGGGCGAGTGCAACGACCGCCGCATCCGCTGCTTCTCGCTGCGCTACGCGCCCAACTTCCTCCCCGGCTCCACTCAGCCGGGGTTCAACCCCGCGGTCTACGTCCCGCTCCCCGGCCAGCCCCCGGTGTGCTACACGCCCCCCGACGAGGCCGAGAAGCGCGCCCAGCCCAACGAGCTGACCGCCAACGACAGCATCCTGACCACGCAGTGGCAGCAGGTGACCGTCGACCTGTCCTCGTGGTTCGGGCTTCCGCCGCACACCATCGAGCACAAGGAGTGGCACCTGCAGCCGCACTGCTTCGAATCCGGGAGCCTGCCGGCGTGCCTGGACGACGAGCACACCTGCGGCAGCGGGCGGTACACCCTGCTGCTGGACGTGGAGGACACGCTGGGGAACCACTACTACGACACCCAGCACGTGTGGTTCGACAACAAGCGGCTGCACCTCCTGCTGGGCGGGCTGGAGGGGCTGCAGTCGTGCCAGACGCTGTCGATGAGGAGGTTCACGGGGAGCCGGCCCTGCGCGTCGCCGTGGCCGCTGCCGGTGATGGGCACCGCGTACGACGAGTACATCATCCCCAAGGACCACAGCTACCCCAGCGACAACTTCGACTTCTACACCCTCACCATCACCCGCAACTGCGGCGGGCCCACCTACCAGGTGCCCATCACGCGCGACCTGGTGAACTTCGACAAGGACATCCTCACGGGCGCGGTGGACCCGCTCAAGGGGACGGCACACGTGGGCGTCCCCGCGCCGGTGTGCGCGTGCGACCCCAGCCTGGGGCCGGCGATGCACGGCGTGCTCACGCTGCTCGACATGCGCATCTTCGACGCCACCTGCGCGCCCCTGCTGCCGGCCCCGTTCCGTCCGCCGCCGGGGTTCGCGCTGCAGCGCGGCGAGTGCTGCGCGTACGCCATCCAGCTCTGCGGCCAGGACAAGACGGTGAACGACCTGGGCCCCGGGCAATGCCATTATGGGTGCACGCCCTGCTGCGCCATCACCGTCTGCAACGACCTGCAGCGCGAGGAGGCCGTGATCGCCGCCGGGGCGTACGACGTGGGCGACATGCTCGTGCGGGGCTCCCAGACCGCCGAGCCGGGCTCCGGCGCCGCGGCCGAGCCGGCCGGCTGAGGTGGACGCCTGGCTGCGGCTGGTGCTGGCCGTGCTCGCGTGCTGGCGGGTGACGCACCTGCTGGCGCGCGAGGACGGCCCGTGGGACGTGGTGGCCCGCCTCCGCGCCGCCCTGGGCGGCGGGATGCTGGGCCGGATGATGGACTGCTTCTACTGCCTGAGCGTATGGGTGGCGCTTCCGCTGGCCCTGTTCGTCACCCCCGCTGCGGCGGAGCGGGTGGTGGCGTGGCTCGCGGTCTCGGGCGGCGCCTGCCTGCTGGAGCGGATCGGACGCGAGCCGGTGGCGTTCACGCGGCTCGACGAACCCTGAGCGACGGAGGTGGACCGATGGGATGCTGTGGACAGAGCCGCGCCGCGTACGGCGGCCATGACGAGGCGCGCTACCCGCAGGCGCAGCCCGCCCCCGCCCCCATGCCGTGGACGGCGGAGCCCGCGGCGGCGGCTCCCCCGGCGGGGGGGGTGCGCCTGCACTTCACCCGGCAGGCGCGGGTGCGGGTGCGGGGGCCGGTGTCGGGCACGGACTACGTGTTCTCCGGAAGCGACCCGGTGCAGAGCGTGGCCGCCGTGGACGCGGACGGGCTGCTTCGCACGGGCTACTTTCGCCGCGCGTACTGATTTGAACGGCTTTTGACGACGGATTCGGGCGTGCCCCCGGCTGGCGCCGGGGTCGGGCTTCGGCTCCGTAAGGCAGCAAACAACGCTGCCTAACGGAGTCGAGCCCCGGCGCAAACAGCCCCGCCGGGTCTCGCCCCTTCGGGCCGAAATCCCTCACGCGGGGATCACGCTGACGCCCGCAGATCCGGCGGGCGAACGGCGCCGGCCCCGCCATCACGGATGCACCTGGCGTCTGGCAACTACCCCGCCGCCCCCACCAGCGCGTCCAGCCGCTTCGCCGAGAACCCGGCCGTCGCGCGGTCCCCTGCGACCACCACGGGCCGCGTGATGAAGGTGTACTCCTCCTCCATCAGCCGCAGCATCTCGTCCTCGGACACCTCGTGCTCGTGCAGCCCCATGGCGCGGTACTTCATGGCGCGCCGCGAGAACAGCTTGTCGGGCCCGCCGACGAAGTCCGCCAGCCGCCGCACTTCGTCGGCCGGGAGGCGGTCGGTCTTGAGCGGTCGACGGCCACGCCCCTGCCCTCCAGGTACGCGACGGCCTTCTGGCAGGGGGTGCGCTCTGCATTTCCGCGTAACCACGGCATGATCTACATCCATCTCGCCACCTGAACCGACCCCGGCCCACCAAGATTACGTCTGGTGGGCTTACGCATATGCCGACAATCCGTCGTGTGGACTGCCGATGCGTCGACGCGAACCATCCCACCAGCGCGCTCACCACTTCGCCGAAGAAAGCCAGTGGGAATCCGGGAGACCGTGGCCGACAGAACTAACGTGCCATGAGAACCCGCCGTCCATCACGGTGCGCGAGGGTTCGCCTGAACACACCTCATACACAATGCCGAAAGCGGGGAGCGCGCTTGGCCGGCCGTGACCGCGCGGAACACAGGCGGATTGCCCCGGCTATCGCGCAGAGAACCGCTACGCCATGCATCGGGATGACACGATGACAAACCAGATCAAGGTCCTCTTGCTGGCTGCCAACCCGGACAATACTACCAAACTGCACCTAGACGAGGAGGCAAGAGCCATCGCTGAAGCCATTCAATACGGGCGCGATCGCGATTCGCTCGATTTCGAGACGGCGTGGGCGGTGCGAGCCAGCGACCTGCAGCGGGTAATCCTGCACCACGAGCCCCAGATCCTGCACTTCAGCGGGCACGGCAGCAAGTCGCCGGGACTCATGATGGGAGGCGAGAACGGCGACACGCTCCCCGTCAGCGGAGAGGCGATCGCCGCCATTGTGAAGGCGGCGGCGCCCCGCATCCGGATGGTGGTCCTGAATGCCTGCCTGTCGCTCCACGTCACCCGCCGCTTCCGGAACGCCGTCGACTACACGATCGGCATGAACCAGCCGATCAGCGACCCCTCAGCGATCTGGTTCTCAGCGGCTTTCTACGGTGCGCTCGCGGCCGGTACCACGGTGGAGAAGGCATTCGAGTGGGGCATCGCCCGCCTGCTCACCCAGGGATCGAGCGAGGCCGGGGTACCCAGGCTGCTCAAGCGCAGGGGCCTTCGGACCCCGGCGGCGCTGCTTCCCGCGCCCGTACCCGAGCCAATACCCGAACCCGGACCCGCGCCCGAGCGCCTTTCGGCGCCCGCGCCGCACTACGGCCCGAGGATCACCGCGAACGAAGTCGGAGACGTCATAACCCTCAACGGCGACAACGCCACCGTCAACACATCCCGCAAGCGATAACCCGGAGCCCGACCACTCAGGGAGCGGAGATCATGGAGTGTCCCCGTTGCAGCATGCCAATCCCAGAAGGCGAGAATTGTCCGGTGTGCTCACTGGAGGTGCAGCCCCCCGGCGTAGAGCCACAGGCCGAGCAATGGCAGGACTCCGTTGATGAGGTCGAAGCAGCGGCAAATGCCGCCACAGCGGCCGAAGCAGCTGCGACAGCGGCCACCGGGACGACCGCGACGACCGACGGCACGGCGTACTCGCCTTCCGACGTGGCACCGGAAGAGAGCAAGTCTGGCCCCGGCGATGTGAACGAGAATGATCCACCGCCCGTTCCGGGATCCACCGAGATCGATGCGAACGAAGTCGGCGACGTCATCACGGTCAATGGCAACCGCGCGGCGTTCGTCGGCGCGGTGAACAATTACAATTACTACGGCGCCACATCCGAAGTGGAAGAGGAGACGGTCGCGGCGCTGCTGGAGAAGACCACGGAGTTCGAGCTGGACAGCCTCCCCTGGGCGGCGCTGGACGCGGAGGAGGTCGCCCGCCATGCACGCGTGCTCGCGGAGGAAGGGCTCCTGCTCGTCAGCTGCGTGGACCGCTCGCTGGCCCGCGCCGCCGTTCAGGCCGTGGTCGCCGCGCTGGAGCTGGAGCCCGCGCGTGTGCGGCTCCTCGGCTTCGGCCGGTTGGGGACCGACCAGGCGTCGCTCACAATTCACGACCTGCTGAAGTGGAAAGTCGACACGGACACCCGGACGATCGTGGTGGCCGACGCCGACAGCGTGCACGCGCAGCCGTTCCTCGACTCCCTCCTGGGCAGGGATGGCGCCTTCCTGGCCACCTACGTCCGCCGTTCGCTGGCCCAGCGCAAGCTCCGGCTGGTCTGCCTGGCCGAGCCCTCGCGGTACGCCGCGCTGACCCGCGCGGGCGAAGAGTCCGGGTTCACCCACTGGACGGTCCCGTTCCTGGAGCCGTTTCTACGGCGCGAGTTCGCCGGCGACCACGAGGCGCTGCACTCCGCGATCCTGCGGCAACGGGACGAGGGGCGGTGGAGCCGCGACGACGCGGAGCTGTGGCACCAGGTCCGGACTTTCTGGGGCCAGGGGCGCCTGCGCGAGGTGGTGGTTGACGGCGGCATCCGCGTGCAGCCGATGGTGGTGGACGAGCAGCGACCCATGCACCAGATCGTGCTGTTCACGGCCGCGTTCTTCACGGCACTCAGCTCCACGGACTTCGATCGGGTGGTCACCGCCCTGCTGGGAGACGCCACCATCCCTATGGCCGTCCCGACGGCGCCGGGCGCGAGCGAGACCGCCGCCCCCGCCGCGCACCGCGACAAGCCGCTCGCTCAGCTGTGGCGCGAGTGTGCCGACCGCATCAGGGACGAGTGCGGGCTGGTGGTGATGCGCGACCCCGCCGCCCGCCAGGTCGTGGAGTTTCGGGAGCCCGGGGCCCGCGACGCGCTTCGGCGGCGACTGGAAGAGGAATACCCGTTCCACCTGCACACCACCTTCGACCGGCTGCACGGCACCGGCCTCCTGTTCGCCGGCTCCGACGCCGTGGCGGCCAACGTGGTCCGCGTCACCGCGCACATGGCGGAGGGCCACCCCGAGACCTACGGCCGGGACTGGGTGGTGGGGATGCTGGTGGTGAGCCGCGTCCGCACGGCGGACACCCTCCCGCTGCACCACGTGATGCGGCGGTTCGGGGAGCTGCTCCGCGAGCTCTCCGCGCGCCCGGCGGTGCGCCCCCTGGTGGAACAGGTGCTGAACTGGCTGCTGGGGGTGCCCGACTTCCATGCCACCGTGTTTGCGCTGGCCGGGCAGCTCCGGTTCGCGCCCGAGTTCGACGTGCTCCGCTGGCTGCGCCAGCTCATCGACCGTGGTGATGCGAACGCTCGCGCGGCGGCCTTCACCTTCCTGTATCGGGAGCTCCTCGCCGTCGGCGGGCAGGTGTACCCCACCCTGCACACCCTGGCGGACTGGCTCCCGCCCGAGGACGCCAGGACCGGCCGATACTCGCTCTCCCAGCGGTACGCCTTGCGCCTGCTGGTGGAGTACGCCGCGACCACCGCCGCCCGCTTCGACCCGGAGTGCTACGGCGAGCGGCCCGTCCGATACCCCCTGCTGGCCGTGGGCGCAGAGACCGGTCGGCGCGACCTGGGACTGCTCGTCCGCTGGCTCCTGCACCCCGGGATCTCCGAGGCCGTCCGTGACGGCATCGCCCGGCGGGGAATCCCGCGCCTGGTGGCGGCGCTGGTGGCGGAGTGGACGTTCATTCTGTTCGGCCCCCACGAGATCCCCACCCCGCCCCGCCCCGACACCGCCCGGCCGGGCGCACCGGTCGCCCTCTCCGAAGCCGCGGAACCGGGGGATGCGCAGCCTAGGGCCGACGGGGACGACGGGGCGGCGTCTCCCGAATACGTCTTCGAGGTCCTGCTGGAAGAGCTCACGGCGCGAACCCGGACTCGCGAGGGCCGCGAGGCCGGCCGGGAGATGCTGTCCTACTGGCAGGAGATGACCCGGCTGCACCTCCCGTCTCCGAAGACGAGCCGCGCGGCGCGCAAAGAGCTGGAGTGGAAGCGGGGCCTGTTCCGCGCCCTTCTCCTCCGGTACCGCGCCCTGCAGACCGCTCCGGCCCCATCGGCCCCCACCCCGTGAACACACGAGGCTGACATGGCACAGACGTACCCTCTGGATCGGGTGATCCGCAAGGTCCCGCCGGGCGGCGCCACGGCGGACGCGCAGCGGATCGTGACCGTGCTCGTCGGAGAGCGGACGGTGGTGCCTCGCAGGCCGTTCCCGTGGAGTGACGTGCAGTACTTCCTCGTCTCCCACCACGGCGACCCCACCCACCAGTGCCGGGTGGAGATCCCGGCCGTCGCCCTGGCGGACCTGGACGAGCAGGTGGAAGTGTCCGTGAACCTGCTGGTCAACTGCCCGCCGGGTGACGAGGCGCGGGTGACCCTGGCGCTGTTCGACCCGGTGGACGCCCCGCACGCGATGCTGGAGCGGCACGTGGTCCGCTGCCTCCGCGACCTGGGCCAGGCCGACGTGGGCGCGTTCACGCGGCGATTCTTCGCCGATCCGGCTGCCGTCCAGCAGGACCTCGCCGAGGCGCTAGCGCGCGGTACGGGGCTGCGCGTCCACGCCCGGCTCTCGCTGGACCAGGGTCCCGACCGCGACGTGGTGCGCGTGGAGGTGGCCCACCTCGCCGTCCTGGCCGCCGACTGGGACGAGGAGCAGGACCTGGCGATCCGGGTCGACCTCGAGGTGGACGACGCTGGCTTGGCCGACGCCGTCCTGAGCCGGGCGCGGATGCCGGAGCTGAACGTCATCGTGCCCCGGGAGATCCGCGCCTTCGTGCGGCGGCGGATCTCGCTCGCGGAGCTCCCGAGGATCGGCGCCGGGGCGGCCAGGCAGGCGCTGGTGAGCCACCTCGACGACGTGCTGCGCCCGCTCGGACGGCGCGTGGGCGCCCTGGTGCTGCAGCCCGCGAACGTGCAGGGAGCTCCCCCGGACCAGCTTGCCGTCCTGGAAGTGGTGGACGTGCCCTGCACCGTGCGGGAGTATCCCAGGCCCGTCACGATCGCGAACCGGGTGCTCCTGCGGGTGGTGGACCTGGTGAGGTATCGCGGCGAGGCGTCGCCCGAGCTGCGCACGTGGCTGCGCGATACGCTGAACCGGCTGGTCCCGGAGACCCTGTTCGAGGCGCGCTACACGGACCTGCTGCTGCGATTCGATCGCTGGGAGGAGCGGATCAAGCAGGCCGTACGCGCGGCGGCGGAGGGAATCGGGTGCGAGATCAGCCAGTTCATCACCGATCCCGACCTCCCCGAGAAGATTCTCGTCAAGCCGTTCGTCATCCGCACCGAGGGGGCCTTCGAGACCCGGCTGCACGGCGTGGACGCGAAGCTGGAGGTGGTGGTCACGGCGCGCATCCCCCGCCTGGAAGACATCGCCTCGCTCCTCGCCCGGGAGCCCGACATCCCCCGCGCCATGGAAGAAGCCGTCCGCACCGCCCTGGAGGCGCGGATGCACGCGCTGCACCCCGAGCGCTTCTACATGCGGTTCGGCTTCGCCGACCCGGTGCGCCACGCCGAGGAGACGCAGTCGGTGGAAGCGGAGCTGATGGAGCACGTGGAACGCCGGCTCACGGAGGGCGAGTTCCACGCCGAGGTCGTCGGAACCGTCATCAAGATCGTGGAAACGGACCTCATCCGCCGCTTCCGCGAGCTGCAGGAGGCTACCCCCGACTTCGTCCTGCGCGTGGAGTCGCTCGACGCGGAGGTGGTGGATTTCGCCGCCAACCTCCGGGTGGGAGCCGTGCACTACGACGGCTGGCAGCGGTTCCGCGTCCTGACCGGCGGAATCGAGCAGATCACCGCTAGGGTGCGGGACCAGGTGGACACCGTGCTCCACACCCTCCCCGCCGCGGAGCTGCTCTATCAGGGCGAGGCGGAGCGGAGCGCGCTGGAGGCCCGGGTGTCCGCGGCCGTACTGCAGTACGCCGCCGAGCAGTTCGGCCTCGTGGTGCACCTGGCCAATTTCCGCCGCACCCGCACGGAGAGCGAAACCGCGTACCACGCCACCCTGCGCGGCGAGTGGCAGCGCGAGGCAGAGGCCCGCGCGCGGCTCCAGGAAACCGCCGTCGGCGCCAGGCTCAACGAGTACGCTGGCATGGCCGCGGCCATTGAGCGGCTGACGGAGCGGTGCACTGAGCTGTACGGGGTGGAGGGTGAAGAGAAGGAGCTGGCGCGGGTGGAGCGCGAGATCGCCGCGCTCTCGTCGCGCCTGCGCGAACACTCCCGGCTCCCGCTGGACGCGGGTCCAGACCGCGACGTGGTGCGGGTGGAGATGGCCCACCTTGCCGTCTTCGCCTCCGACTGGGACGAGGAGCAGGGCCTGGCGATCCGGATCGACCTCGAGTTGGGCGACACCGGACGGGCCGACGTCGTCCTGAGCCGCGCGCGGCTGCCGGACCTGCACGCCATCGTGCCCCGGGAGATCCGCGCCTTCGTGCGGCGGCAAATCTCGCTCGCGGAGTTCCCCAAGATCGGAGCGGGGGAGGCCAGGCAGGCGCTGGTGAGCCACCTGGACGAAGTGCTGCGCCCCCTCGGACGGCGCGTGGGCGCCCTTGTGCTGCAGCCCGGGAACGTGCTGGCGGCGCCTCAAGACCAGCCGTCCGTCCTGGAAGTGGTGGACGTGCCCTGCACCGTGCGGGAGTATCCCAGGCCCGTCACGATCGCGAACCGGGTGCTCCTGCGGGTGGTGGACCTCGTGAAGTATCGCGGCGAGGCGTCGCCCGAGCTGCGCACGTGGCTGCGCGATACGCTGAACCGGCTGGTCCCGGAGACCCTGTTCGATGCGTGCTACACGGACCTGCTGCTGCGATTCGATCGCTGGGAGGAGCGGATCAAGCAGGCCGTTCACGCCGCGGCGGAGAGAATCGGGTGCGAGATCAGCCAGTTCATCACCGATCCCGACCTCCCCGAGAAGATTCTCGTCAAGCCGTTCGTCATCCGCACCGAGGGGGCCTTCGAGACCCGGCTGCACGGCGTGGAGGCGAAGCTGGAGGTGGTGGTCACGGCGCGCATCCCCCGCCTGGAAGACATCGCCTCGCTCCTCGCCCGGGAGCCCGACATCCCTCGCGCCATGGAAGTGGCCGTCCGCACCGCGATCGAGGTGGGGATGCACACGCTGCACCCCGAGCGCTTCTACATTCGGTTCGGCTTTGCCGACCCGCTGCGCCACGCCGAGGAGACGCAGTCGGTGGAAGCGGAGCTGATGGAGCTCGTGGAACGCCGGCTCACGGAGGGCGAGTTCCACGCCGAGGTCGTCGGCACCGTCATCAAGATCGTGGAACCGGACCTCATCCGCGGCTTCCGCGAGCTGCAGGAGGCTACCCCCGACTTCGTCCTGCGCGTGGAGTCGCTCGACGCGGAGGTGGTGGATTTCGCCGCCAGCCTCCGGGTGGTGGCCGTGCACAACGACGGCTGGCAGCGGTTCCGCGTCCTGACCGGCGGTATCGAGCAGATCACCGCCAATGTGCGGGACCAGGTGGACACCGTGCTCCACACCCTCCCCGCGGCGGAACTGCTCTACCAGGGCGAGGCGGAGCGGAGCGCGCTGGAGGCCCGGGTGTCCACGGCCGTGCTGCAGTACGCCACCGAGCAGTTCGGCCTCGTGGTGCGGCTGTCCAATTTCCGCCGCACTCGCACGGAGAGCGAAACCGCGTACCACGCCACCCTGCGCGGCGAGTGGCAGCGCGAGGTGAAGACCCACGCACGACTCCAGGAAGCCGCCGCTGGCGCCCGGCTCAACGAGTACGTCGGCATGGCCGCGGCCATCGAGCGGCTGACGGAGCGGCGCACCGAACTGTACGGAGTGGAGGGCGAGGAGGAGGAACTGGAGCGGGTGGAGCGCGACATCGCCGCGCTCGAGTCGCGCATGGGAACGGTGCCCGCTGCCTCCGCCGCGCAACTGCGCAGGCGGGCCAGCGGGACGGCCGCGGTGGACCGGGCGTTCCCCGCCGGGGCGGCCGTGGACGCGGTGGATCTAGTGTACGAAGGCGAGCCGGAGGCCGCGCCGACGGTCGAGTCATGAGCACGCGCGCGCTCGCCGACCCGGGCGTTCGCCGCCGGGTCGCCGGCACCGACCCCGCGCGGTGGGCGCTGCAGCCGGAGTTCTGGCGAGGCCAGCCGGCGCTCCTCGTCACCCTGGGAGGAAGCCTGCTCGGGATCATCCTCCTGGCCCCGTTCACCTACAGCGGCGCCACCTCCATTCTGTCGCTGCTCGTGCAGGCGCTCGCGGTGTGGGGAGTCGTGATCGCGGCGCGCGGGCTAGCCGCGGCAGACGTGGACCTGGCCCTGATCCACGAGCTGGACGAGCGCAGCTCCGGCTACCTAGCCGGGCTGGCGGCCCAGGGCGAGAGCCGAATGGACTTGGACAGGCTGGAGCGTACCCTGGTTCCCAACAACCCGGCGGCCCCCGTGCCCGGCCCCATCCGCATCTTCCAGCAGGTCTGCAAGGAAGCGCGGGACCGCCGGTTCGAGTCGGCGAGCACACTGGTGCAGCCGTATCGGGACGAGGCCACGGAAGACCTCTTCCGCCTGCAGAACCTGCAGAAGATCGCGCTCTGGATGGGCATCCTGGGCACCTTCGTGGGACTGCTGATCGCCCTGCGGGAAAGCGGCGGGACCGTGGTGAGCGACGGCGCGCTCACCGCGCTGGTGGAGGAGATGTACGGCGGCCTCTTCGTATCGTTCACGGCCAGCGTCGCCGGCCTGGAGGTGGCGATCATCCTGAGCTTCGTCCTGCTGCTGCTGCGCAAGCGCCAGGAGCTGTGCTTCGCCCGGATGGAGAGCGTGGCCGTGACGTTGCTGTCGGCCGCGCGGCACGCCATCAACCACGACGACTTCATCCACGAGTTCGCGCAGGTGAACACCACCGTCCGCGACCTCGCCAACCGGGTCCACGAGCAGACCCGGGGCATCGTCGACCGGCTGAACGGGGTGGAGTCGCGACTGTGGGATCAGAACGAGCGGATCGACGCCGGGCTAGAGCGGCTGGCCGGAGCGCGGAGCGAGTTCGAGCGCTTCCTGCAGAACGTGAGCGACGCCGAACACCAGTTCCTCGGCGAGCTGGCCAGGCTCTTCGAGGCCGCGTCGTTCCGGGACCTGGCCCAGACCCTCCATGATGGCACACGCGAGGTGGGGGATCGACTGACCGGGCGGCTGGACGACATGACGTCACGCAACGCCGCGCAGCTGGAGGCGTTCGACGCGTCCGTGCAAGCACTCACGGCCGCCGTGCAGGCCCAATCGGCCGGGTTCGCGGCCAGTGTGGACCGCCTGGAGAGGGAGGTCACCGCGACCTCCGCGCGCAACGCCGAGGCGGTCCTGGCCGCATGTGCACGGTTAGCGTCGGTGGCAGAGCGGCTCCAGGGCGGCCCGAGATCGAGCGCGGCCGTGCTGGAACTGCTCGCGTCTCGTCTGGCGGAGCTGGACCGCACGCTCCGCCGGCAGACGTCGCCCAGGCTGCGCAACCTCCTGGTCTCCATCGTCCCCAGCGGGTGGAGGAACGGCGCCGGCAGCCACCGGTGAGGCGCCGACCCACCAAAGTGGAAGGGTACCATGCGATCCTCGCTCCACCTGAACGACGACACCAACCAGTTCGGTCCCGGCTCCGACCTGATGATCTCACTGGCCGCCGTGCTGCTGATGCTGACGGTGATCGTCTCGCACCTGTATGGACGAGAGCGGCTGCGGGCGGAGGAAGACAGGGCGAAGTACGAGACCTTGCGAACGGACTACGTGCGGGACAGCACGCGCTTCGAGGAGCAGAGGGCGAGGTTTGCGCGGGATGTCGCCGCGGGGGGCTCGTTCCGCGTGGCAACGGCGTCCGTCCCCGCCGCCGATTTCCATCCCTACCCCGTCACCCGGCTGGTCAGGCCCGAGCAGACGGAGCTGCGCGTGCAGCAGATCGTGGCGGAGTACCGGCGGCAGGACTACCCGTACATCTTCGTGATCGGCCACTCCAGCGCCACCGACGATCCCGCGGCCGCGGATCGCAGCCACCGCGCGCGGCTCCAGCGGAACTGGGAGTACGCGGGGCGCCGTGCCGCGCTCGTCGCCGCGCTTGTCGAGCCGCACCTAACGGAGGCGGAGCGCGGCGGGCTCGTGGTGATGACCATGGGCGAGCTCGACATGCGCGATCCCGCCAACCCGCTGTCACAGGAGAATGCATGGGTCGAGGTCGTCTTCGGAAAGGAGTGGAAGCCCCCGTCGCGGGCTGCCGGGAGGTGACCCGGTCACGGGGCCGGGGAAGCTCCGGCTCACCTCCCGGCCAGGAGCGCGTCCAGCCGCTTCGTGGAGAACCCGGCCGTCGCGCGGTCCCCTGCGACCACCACGGGCCGCGTGATGAAGGTGTACTCCTCCTCCATCAGCCGCAGCATCTCGTCCTCGGACACTTCGCGCTCGTGCAGCCCCATGGCGCGGTACTTCATGGCGCGCCGCGAGAACAGCTTGTCGGGCCCGCCGACGAGGTCCGCCAGCCGCCGCACCTCGTCGGCCGGGAGGCGGTCGGTCTTGAGGTCGTGGAAGCGGTCGACGGCCACGCCCCTGCCCTCCAGGTATGCGACGGCCTTCTGGCAGGTGGTGCAGTACGGCAGCCCGTAGACGGTTACGCCCATTGTGTCATCCAGAGGTGAGTGTGTGTGTAGTTGACGTTCGCCGTTCCGCAGTACCCCCATGGTCCGTTGCGGAGGGAGACTCGCCGGCTGTTTGGCGAGGCTCCCTCCGGCGCAGGGAGACCCGGAGGCAGTTTTCCGGGGCTCCCGGAGCCCGCGTAGGAAACAGGCCGGCAGTTTGGCCTGGTTCCGGAGCGGCCCCGGCGCGCCCAAAGCAGAAGGCCGCCCCAAACAATAGAGCGGCCCCCGATCTTCCAGGTACGAGCTCGCGACAAAAAACTACGCCGCCGAGTGCGCCGTCGCCTGGAACTCCGCGCACAGCGCGTGCACCTCGTCGTCCGAAAACGTGTGGTCGCAGCGCTTTGCCGCCTCGAACACGTGGCTGCTGAGCCGGTCGTCCGACACGTCGTACCCGTGCTGCACCAGCCAGTAGCGCACGTTGCTGATGCCGCTCATGTGCGACACCTCGATGCGCTGCCGCAGCCCGAACAGCCCCGCCGGCACCCCCGAGTACACCCGGTCCGCCAGCCAGGCGTCGCCCTTGGACTCGGCCTTGATGATGGCGGCGGCGTGCACCCCCGTGGCCGTGCGGAAGGCGTCCGACCCGAAGACGGGCCAGTTGTACGGCAGCGGCACCTGGCAGGCCTCCGCCACCAGCTCCACGTACTCGCCCAGGCGCGACAGGTCGGGGGCGTGCAGCCCCATCAGCTTGAGGTTCACCAGCAGCAGGTCCATCTCGGTGTTGCCGCAGCGCTCGCCCACGCCCAGGCCGGTCGCGTGAACGCGGTGCGCGCCCTCGTCGATGGCGGCCAGCGTGTTGGGGATGGCGAGGCCGCGGTCCCGGTGCCCGTGCCAGTCGATCTTCACGTCCTCGCCGCTGGGCTCCACGATCTCCTCGCGGACGAAGCGCACCAGCCGGCGCACCCCCTGGGGCGTGGCGTGGCCCACCGTGTCCGCCAGGCACAGGCGGCGCGCGCCGCAGCGGATGGCCGTGCCGTACAGCGCCCGGAGCGTCTCGGGGTCGGCGCGGGTCGTGTCCTCGGTGACGTACATCACCGGCAGCCCCTCGCGCACCGCGAAGCTCACCGCCTCCTCGGTCGCGCGGAGCATGCGGTCCAGCGTCCAGTCCTCGGCGTACTGGCGGATGGGCGAGGAGCCGATGAAGGTGGCCACCTCGATGGGGATCCCCACCCGCTGCGACACCTCCACGATGGGGCGCACGTCGGCGATCACCGTGCGCGCGGCGCAGTTGGCGGAGATGGGGAGGCGGGCTTCGGCGATCTCGCGCGCCAGCACCTCCACGTCCTGCACGGCGCGCGGGCCGGCGCCCGGGAGCCCGATGTCCGCCGCCTGGATCCCCAGCCCAGCCATGAGGTGGAGGAGCTGTACCTTGTCCTCGATGCGGGGATCGGTGACGGACGGGGACTGGAGCCCGTCGCGCAGCGTCTCGTCGTCCAGCTCGACCGTGCGGATACTCGTGGAGTCCTGGCCCGGTGCGGTGTTCCAATCGAAGATCAGGTCGCGCTCGAGCATTCGATCCTCATAGGCTCGTGGAGGCAGGCACGGGCGCGCACCGGAGGCGACACGCAGTGCCGGGAGTGGCCGTGGAGCGGAGGCGGGGATGGGCCCCACGGGATCGCGCGCCCGTAACATACCATTCCCCCAGCGTTTGTGAAACCCGATACTTGACGACGCGGAACGCACGTTTCCCGCTCCGGGACTTGCCGGGGCGCGTCTTCCGCGGCCACCTGATTGACAGGCGGCGGGGCCGCGAGCATGATTCCGCACCCCGGAACGTTCCCGAAGCGGAGCCCATGCAGCTGAACGTCCTGCTCGCCCACCGCGCCGTCGGCCACGCGCGCGCACGCATCCACGAGACCGACGCCGAGACGCTGCGCGAGCAGGTGGAGCTGGTGCGCGTTCCCGCGCCCTCGTTCGCGGAGGAGGAGCGCGGCGCCCGGGTCCGCGCCCGCTTCGCGGAGCTTGGGCTGGAAGAGGTGCGCACGGACGAGGTGGGCAACGTGCTCGCCGTGCTCCCGGGCGCCGCCGACCCCGCCGCGCCGCCGGTGGTCCTGTCGGCGCACCTGGACACCGTGTTCCCCGCGGGGACGGATCTCACGCCGCGGCAAGAGGGCGACCGGGTGTACGCGCCGGGGATCACCGACAACACCCGTGGGCTGGCCGCGATGCTGGCGGTGGCGCGGGTGCTGGCGGAGGCGCGCATCCGCACCGTGCGCCCGCTGCTTTTCGCCGCCACCGTGGGCGAGGAGGGGATCGGCGACCTGCGGGGGGTGAAGCACCTGTTCCGCGACGGCTCGCCGCTGCGCGCGGCGGCGGCCTTCCTGTCGCTGGACGGCTCGGGGACCGGCCGCATCGTGCACCGCGCCATCGGCTCGCGGCGGCTGCGGGCCACGGTGCGCGGCCCCGGCGGCCATTCCTGGGCCGACCGCGGCGCGCCCAACCCGGTGCAGGCGCTCTCGGCGGCGGTGGTGGCCATCGGCGCGGTGCAGCCGCCCCCGGCGGCGCGCTCGGCGGTGACGGTGGCGCGCATCGGCGGGGGGACCAGCATCAACTCCATCCCCGCGGAGGCCTGGGCCGAGATCGACCTGCGCAGCGACACGCCGCAGCCGCTGGCGCGCCTGGAGCTGGAGGTCCGCGCGGCGGTGCAGTCCGCGGTGGACGCCGAGAACCGCGCCCGCGGCCGCGCCCGCCGCGCCCCCCCGCTCGCGGCCGCCATCGAGACCATCGGCGACCGCCCCTCCGGCCAGACCGACCCCGACTCCGCCCTGGTGCGCGCGGCCGTCGACGTGACCCGCGCCCTGGGCGACCCCCCGGAGCTCGCCGCTTCCTCCACCGACGCCAACGTCGCCATCTCCCTGGGGATCCCCGCCGTCACCATCGGCGCCGGCGGCGAATCGGGCGGCGTGCACACGCTGGGCGAGTGGTACTCCAACCGCGGCGGCGCGCGAGGCATCGAGCGCGCCCTCCTGATCGCCCTCGCCGTGGCCGGCGTGGCGGACGACTAGGCCGACGGCGGGCCCTCCCCCGGCTCGCTCGAGGCTCGAACCATGAGCCGACCCCTTTCAGCGGCAAGGCGAGATCTCCCCGGGCAACAACTGGAATCGTCCCCGCGACTCAGCACCTCGCCGTTCGCCCGGGTCGCCACGGCCGACTTCCCCGAGGACTTTCACCTCCAGGCTCCGCCCATGCCGGGCACACAAGCCGAGCCCCGGCAGCGATTTCCGCTGCCGGGGCTTCGTCGTCCTACGCCGGTTGGGAGTACCTCGTGGTAGGTTCACGCCGCGAGGCGATCCAGCGAATCGAGCAGGACGAGGATGGCCGGGCTGCGGCCCTGCCGGGGGACTACCGGTCACTCCCGGCGTGCCAGCGGCGGCGGGCGGTGCAGCCATACCTCGTAGATCTTGTCGCTGGCGAAGGTGGGGTCGAACTCGCTGGACTGGTCGGCCGTGGCGAAGATCCCGCCGTACATCCACCCCACCCGTACGCTGTCACCCGGCGGCAGCTGGCTGTAGTCGATCACTTCGTGCGTGCCCGCCACCATGGTCCGGGCCTCGTCGGGCACGAAGGCCGCGTTCGCGCCGCGCCGCCCGGGGAGCCCCTGGCCGGCCGGCTGCACGACCTCCCGGGTTGAGCCGTCGGCGGCGCGCGCCAGCGTGGTGATCGTCCCCGTCCAGGGCAGGGAATTGTTGATCCCGCCGGGGACCAGGGTCCCGTTCGCATCGTAGTACCAGCCGCTGATTCCGCCCAGCAGAGTGGTGTACATCGTCTCCGTGCCGGGGTCGTACATCACCACGTGCGCACACTCGTACTGGCTCATCCGCATGCTGAACGCGGTGTCCAACGCGAACACCGGTGTCCCGCCGCCCGGCGGCACCGTCATGTACATGGGGTTCACCCACGCACCCGAGGTGGGAGTGAACACGCCGCCGTAGATCGCCAGCCCATGGACGCCGCCGGGCTGCACCGTCGTAACCACGTTCAGGTCGCGCCGGTGCCACTGCGAGTTGGGACCGCTGCCCGACGGGTCGCCATACGCCTGGTAGTCACGGATCTCGGGCGTGTACGGGGCCGGGAGCGTGAACGTGCGCACCTGCTCGGTATAGATGCCCGTGACCCCACCCTTGTAGATCGAGTTGTAGTTGTGCCCCATCACAAGGTAGAAGGTGTCGCCAATCTTCTCGAGCGCGCCGCCCGTCACGCGCATCCGTTCGTCCGCCCGGGTGGAGATGACGCCGCCAATGCCGCCGAACTCCTGCCGCTTCACGAAGTAGACAAGGGAGGGAAGGGTGATGATGGTGAGGTTCGGATACGTCTGATAGCACGAAGGCTCGTCGTTGTCACAGGTGCTGCCGTAGCCGCCCACGACGTAGAGAAAGCTGCCGTCCTGGACGTACTGGGTGTTGCTCACCCGCAGGATCGAGCGGAACTGCGCCGGGAGCGGTGCGCTGTAGGTGCGGCCGGCCGCCATGTCCACTACGTAGATGCTGTCGTTCGCGGTGGAGGTGGGGAAGGTGCTTTCCCGTGTGCTGGTGCGGTGGAAGCCGTTGCGGCGCCCGCCGATCAGCACCCAGTCGTTGCCGCTCCGCCCCAGGGCGAACGACTGCAGCTTGGGGGTGCCCGGGGGCGCCGTGATCTCGCGCACGGTGAAGGTGAAGGGGAGCGCGGGGTCCGTCTGCGCGGCCGCGGGGAGCGCCGCCGCCGCGGCCAGCACGGCGGCCGCCAGCGTGCCGCGGAAGAGGTGGGCGCTCATCGGAGATCCTCCGGAGAAGACGGGCCTGCCGGCTGCGGCGGCGCGAGGGTGAGCGAGGTGGTGTCCAGGCCGATCTGGCCGCCGGGGAAGAACTTGCGCGCCCAGGCGTGCAGCAGCTCGCGGCGCGAGGCCGACAGGTCGCGGGTGCGCGGCATGTACTCGGCCCGGGGCCACCAGCTGAGCTGCGTGCGCTCGTACAGCCGGCGGGCCATTTCCGGATCGTTCCAGTACTCCGGATCATTCAGCGGGATGCGCTGGTTCATGGCCGGGTAGAGGAGGTAGTAGTTGCGCAGCACCTCGTTGTACATGGCCTCGAAGGTCAGGTCCGCGTTCCCCACCGGCGGATCGCTGCCGGGCACGTAGTAGCGGCTATAGTCCACGTTGTTGGGGAGGATGCGCAGGTTGATCATGGGCGCGAACCCCAGCGGCAGGCCACCGTACGCGAGGGGGGGATACAGCCCGTCGCCGTCGGTCCCCGCGGCCGTGAGGCGGATGCCGCCGAAGCCCGGAGGCGCCGCCTGCCCCTCCACGGTGAAGGTGTAGAGCCGGTTCCCGTTGGCCCCCGCGTTCACCACCAGGTCCTGCCCGGGACCGAACCCGGAGGCGATCAGGGCGAGCGGGCCGGGGTCCTGGTTGGGGGTGGTGTCGTACTCCCACACCTTCACCGGCGGGCAGTCTTCCGCGGCCAGCTCCGCGCCCTTGCGGAACACGCGGATCCGCGAAGGCACCGGGGTCCCGTCGTCGTCGGTGAAGCGGTCGAGCGTTCCGCCGCCGGGGAGTTGCTCGCCGAAGATGCAGGCCTGGTCGGAGACGACCAGGTACTCCTGCTCCACCAGCAGCTCCGCGTCGCGCGTGACGCCATCGGCACCCGTCAGCCGGCCCCACAGCGCGAAGGTGCCGGTGTCCAGCAGCGCCTGGGCATCCGCGGAAAGGCCGGAGATGGGAAAGTCGAAGATCCACCCGGCCAGGTTTCCTGCCCCCGTATCGGTGTAGTTCACCACCCCCACGTCGTGGCGCGTGGCGCCGTCGCCGATGGTGAGGGCGACGGGGCCGAAGGGCCACTTGACGCAGGTGGTGGTGACCAGCGGGTCGAAGGCGGTGTCGGTCAACTGGTCGGGGAAGGTGCCCGAGAAATCGGCGGAGACCACCCCGGCCACGCGGTTCACGGTCACCACCGCGGGGCCCAGCTTGTACTGCGGGTCGGCGGGGTTGGCGTTGCCGGTGGCGCCCGGCGCCGGGATGCTTTCCACGGGCACCAGCATCCGCCCCGCGGGGCACGAGTCCACCTCGTCGCCGTAGGCCGGGGCGATCGTCCCCACCACCTGGATGTAGTCGGGGTTGCGCCCGTTCACCCGCATCAGCTCCGCCACCTCCGGCAGCGGCATCCCCGGGGTGGGCTGCCCGCCGGGCGCGCTGGGACCGTTCTCGTACAGCTCCTCCATCTTCCCGAACCACGGGCTGTCCGGGCTCTCCCGGTCGTCGGAGTACTTGAAGGTGTTGATCACCTGCAGCGGCCGGTACAGGTAGTAGTGGAAGACCACGCCGGTGAGCGGCACGCCGCCGCGCTCGGAGGGAAAGCGCGCGAGCAGCGGGGTGCCGGGCGGCAGCGCCGAGAGAGGGACGATGCTCTGGAACAGGCACCCCGCGCCGTTGGGCCCGCCCAGGGTGTAGCTGCGCTGGAAGTTGATGAACCGCGTGACCGCCTTGGTGGGAAGGCCGCTCAGCAGCGCCTGGCCGTCCTTCGCCACGGTCAGGAACTGGGTCATCACCATGCTGGCGGGCACGTCCTCGGCGTTGATGTCCACCAGGACGCCGGTGCTGCGGCCGGTGTCGTCGGGCCGGTTGTTATACGAGACCAGCGCGCCGATCACCGGGTCCTGCGCCGGGTCGGTGATGGTCTCCCCTGCCCTGGGCACCACGCTCGCCACAGTCACGTCAAGCATGGTCAGTCCCATGTCGCCGTAGTAGTTCCATTCGCCGGGGATGTACCACACCGCGGCCCCGTCGGTGCGCCGGGCGTCGCCTCCCTCGGCCTTGTTCACCCCGGGAATCCCGGCCTTGAGCGCCCGCGCGCGGGTCTCGGCTCGGAACTCGCCGCGGCGCCGCGCCCACGCCACCCACTGGTCGTCCGTCATCCCGTAGGTCATCGGCTGCACGTTGGGCGAGTCGGCCTGGCGCAGCGGGTACATCTCGTAGCCGGGATAGTCCGGCCCCATCACCGCCGAGAAGCTGTAGTCGTCGTTGTTCCCGGTGCCCACGTCCACCAGCAGCAGGCCCTGGAAGTGGAACCGGGGGAAGTCGAAGACGCTCATGGTGCACCGAGCCGGGTCCGGAGGAGAGGGAGGGATGCCGGAGGCCGCGACCGGCAGCGGGTGCCGTTGCGGCTTCGGGGGGGCACCGCACTTCTTTTCCGAAGCATCTGCTACATGATCGGTACGCCGATCCTTTCCGGCAAGAAAACTTTTGTCTCGAAATCATCTTCCGGCAGACACTTAGGGGAACTGGCGTTTGAAACACCGCTCTTGATCGGACACTCCTCGGTGCCTATCATCGTCCAGCAGCAGCTCCATCGTCCATCCCCGTCCCCGTCCCCGCGAGGTTCCCCCGTGCGCCTCATCCCCGCTCCCCCCGCCCTGGCCGTGCTCGCCGCCCTGGCCGCCGCCCCGCTCGCCGGGCAGGCCGCGGGCGACACGGCCCGGGCCGACACCGTCCGGACCCATGCGCTGGAGGCGGTGGTGGTGACGGCCGCGCGGGTGCCGGCGCCGCTTGCCACCTCCACGGCGGCGGTCGCCGTGCTGCCGGGTCCTGCGCTGCGGCGGCTCCCCGCGCGCGGCCTGGGAGACGCCCTGCGCTTCGCGCCGGGCGTCTCGGTCATCGACGTGGACGGGGCGGGGGGCGACACGCGGATGACCGTGCGCGGCTTCTACGGCGGGGGAGAGGCCGACTACGTGACCCTGCTGGTGGACGGCAAGCCCGCCGCGGCGCCGCACACCGGCGTGGCCGACTGGGAGCTACTGCCGCTGGCGGCGGTGCGGCAGGTGGAGGTGCTGCGCGGCGGGGCGTCGTCGCTCTACGGCAACGCCGCGGTGGCGGGCGTGGTGAACGTGATCACCGAGACGAGTCCGGGATCGCGCAGCCTGCGCGCCACGGCGGGCGGTGACGGCGCGCTGCAGCTTTCCACGGCGGCGGCGGTGCGGGCGGCCGGGAAACCCGTGCGGGGATGGACCAACTTCCTCCGCGCCGACGGATTCCGCGACCACGCGCGGCGGGAATCGCTGGGCGCGGGGCTCACGGCGGGGGTACTGGAGCGCCCGGAAGCGTCGCTCTCGCTTTCGGCCGTGCACCGGCGCCGGGAGCTGCGCGACCCCGGTCCGCTTACCGAGCCCGCGCTGGCCCTCTCACGCACCGGCGCGTCGCCGCTCTACCGCTTCGACCGCACGTCCGAGGCGCTCTCCCGCGTGTCGCTCGACGCCCGGCGCGAGGCGGGCCGGGCGCGCCTCTCGGGGTACGTGGCGGGTGAGACGCGCGGTGCCGGCGTGACCCGCACCGTGGTGCTCGCGCCAGACTTCGCCGACACCAAGCGCCGCAACCTGCACGCGCGACGCCTGCTGGCCTCGGTCCAGGCCGACGTGCCCGGGCCGCGTGCCCTGGGGGAGAGCAGGGTGACGGCGGGGCTCGATGGCGGGGCCGAGTGGATGTCCTCGGACTACTGGGCCCTGCTGGCCGGCAACGCGGATACGTACCGCGCCGCCGCCGCGCCCGGCGCGGGAACGCGCGACGAGGGAGGCCGCGCCGTGCGGACCGGGGCGGCGGGGTTCGTTCGGTGGGAGCTGCAGCCGGTGGAGCGGGTGCGGGTGTCGCTGGGAGGACGGCTCGACGGGCTTCGTGACGCGTGGACTCCGCGCGCGCCCTCCACGGCGGAGGCGTCGGAGGCGCGGCACACGGCGTTCAGCCCACGCGGGGGGGTCAACGCGCAGTATGCACGCACACCGGGGCGCGAGGGGTGGGTGTTCGCCGGCGTGGGGCGCTCGTTCAAGGCGGCCACTCCCGACCAGCTCTTCGACCGGCGCACGCTGCCGGTGCCCTTCCCGCCCTTCCGGGTCACCCTCAGCAACCCGGAGCTCCGGCCGCAGCACGGGACGGGGTGGGAGGGCGGCGTGTACCAGCGCGCCGCGCTGCCGCGGGCGCTGGAGGCGTGGCTGTCGGTGGCGGCGTACCAGATGGACATGCGCGACGAGCTGGACTTCGACCTGGCCACCCTCCGCTACGTGAACCTGGGCCGCAGCCGCCACCGCGGCGTGGAGGCGGCGGTGAACCTGGCCGGAGCGGGGGGATGGAGCGCCTTCGCCAACTACACGCTGCAGCACGCAGTCTCGCGGCTGGGCGAGAGCCGCGGACTGCAGCTCAAGGCGGTCCCGCGGCACACGCTGGTCGCCGGCGTGGACGCGCCGGTGGCGCTGGGCGCGGCGGGCGCGCTGACGGCGACCCGCGTGCGCGGCGCGTGGCTCGACGACGCCAACACCCGGCGCCTGCCCCCCTGGACGCGGGTGGACGCTCGGCTCACCGTTCCCGTGGCCGGGATGCGGCTGTGGGTGGAGGGCTTCAACCTGCTGGACCGCGAGTACAGCACCACGGGCTTCCCTGACTCCGCGGTACCGTCCGTCTTCTACTACTACCCGGCCGCGGGCCGGTCGCTGCAGCTCGGCCTGGAGGTGGGGCGGTGACCGGCGGGGAGGGGGGCGGGCCTTCGATCCGCCCCGGCCCCTCGCGTCCATCCCGCCGCGGAGCGCGCAAATGAGGCGCTGCCTCGTGGTCTTCCTGCTGGTCTGCGCCGCCCCGCTGGTGATGTTCGCGGCGGCATCGGCACTGGGCGTCTCCGTGCTGGACGACCCATCGGCGCTGCCGGGCGGCGGCGGAGCGGGTACCGCGCTGGTCACCACGGGGCTGCTCGTGGCGGACGTGCTCATCCCCGTTCCCTCCAGCCTGCTGATGATCGCCAACGGGGCGTTCTTCGGCGTCACGGGCGGGACGGCGCTATCGCTGGCCGGAGGGGTGGGCGCGGCGGCGCTGGGCTGGGCGCTGGGGCGCCGGGGCACGCGCTCGGCGGAGCGCTTCGTCCACGCCGGGGAGAGGGCGCGGGCCGTCGCGCTGGTGGAGCGCTGGGGCGCGCTGGCGGTGATCGCTTCGCGCCCGGTGCCGATCCTGGCGGAGGCGGTGGCGATCGCCGCCGGGCTGGCCGGGATGCGCTTCGGGCGCCTGGTGGGCTCCTCGCTCGCGGGAAGCGTTCCCGCGGCCCTCCTGTACGCGCTGACGGGCGCCCACGCCGCGCGGCTGGACAGCGTCCCGCTCGTCTTCGGCCTGGTGCTGGCGACGGCCGGAGGGGCGTGGTGGATCGGCAGCCGCGCTGGCTCCGGCGAGCGTGCAGGCACGATGTCGACACCGACGTCGCAGCCCAGCGCGGCACCGGCCGCACCCGTTCCGGCTCTCCCTCCGCCGGCGCCGGGGCCTTTGCGCAGGCGGTGAGGATCCGTGCGAGTGAGGCTGCGGGGAGGGGACCGGGGGAGGGGGCCCGCCGTCGCGTGAGGGATTCCGGCCCGGAGGGGCGAGACCGCGCGGCTGTTTGCGCGGGCTCGACTCCGTTACGCACGGTCGTTTCGTGCGTTACGGAGCCGAAGCCCGACCCCGGCGCCAGCCGGGGGCACGCCCGACCCTGCCGTCAATCAGACCCGGAAATCTCGACGACGGAATGGTCGCCGACGTCCACCTTCCCCTTCACACCCCTGAGGACGACGTTGCTGCCGACCAGCGAGTGGGACAGCTCGCTCCCCTCGATGGTGCTCTTCTCGCCCACGATGGTGTGGCTGAGGCGCGAGCGGCGCACCACGCTCCCGGCCGACAGGGTCACGTTGGGCCCGATCTCGGCGTCCTCCAGCTCCACCCCGTCGGCCACGTGCACCGGCTCGTGCACCGTGACGTTCCTGCCGCCCACGGGAAGCTTGCCGCGCGTGGTGGACAGCACGTGCTGGTTGGTCTCCAGCAGCGTTTCCGGCTTGCCGGCGTCGTACCACCCCTCGATGGCGATGGTCTTGATCTTCGCCCCGTGGTCCACCATGTACTGGAAGGCGTCCGTCAGGTAGTACTCGCCGGTCCCGCCCGGGGGCGAGTCCATGACGTGGCGGATCCCCTCGAACAGGAGCTTCCAGTCGCGCATGTAGTACAGGCCGATGTTGGCGAGCCTGGAGATGGGCTCGGTGGGCTTCTCGATGATGCGCTGCATGAAGCCCTGCTCGTCGGTGACGATGACGCCGAAGCGCTGGTAGTCCTCCACCTCCTTGGCCCAGATCACCCCGGCCACGTCCGCGGGGAGCGTCTTCACCACGGACAGGTCGGCGTCGAAGAGCGTGTCCACGAAGATGATGAGCAGCTCGTCGTCGGCGTACGGCTCGGCCAGCCGCACGGCGTCGGCGGTCCCCAGCTGCTCGGTCTGCTCCACGTACACGGCCTTGAAGTCCGGGTACTCCCGCTCCATGTACTCCTGGACCCTGTCCTTGAGGTGGCCGGTGATCACCACCGCCTCGTCGACCCCCAGCTCGCGCAGGTCGTCCAGGATGTAGCTCATCACCGGCTTGTCCCCCACCCTGAGCAGGGGCTTGGGGGTGACGTGCGTGTGCGGGCGCAGGCGGGTGCCCTTGCCGGCGAGCGGGATGACGACTTTCACGCTGGCTCCTCCGTCGGGTGTGCGGTCGGGTGTCGGCGCCGGGTCGCGGCGTGCCGTGCCGGGCGAGCAGGTTCCGTACCCGGCCCGGCGCGGGCGGCGTAGGATACCACGCCCCGCGCGGGGCCGTCAAATCCGCCGCGCCGCGCTGTCGCGCGCCCTCCCGCGGCGGTACATTGGGCCCATCCACGTTCCCGTCGTTCCGCCCGTGCCGAGCCGCCCATGCGCCTGCTCCGCGCCCTGACCACGAACCGTGCCTGGACCGACCCGGAGTCCGACGACCCGCGGCTCCGGGGGCGGACGTACGGCGTCCCCTTCGCGGCGGTGTGGAGCGCGGCGCTGGCGGAGGCGGCGGCGAGCGGCTGGACGGTGCTGGAATCGCAGCCGGTGGCCGGCGAGATCCACGCCGAGGCGCGCACCCGCATGTGGAAGTTCGTGGACGACGTGTGGATCCGGCTGTCGCTGGACGGCAACGGCCAGACCCGGGTGGACCTGGTGTCGGCATCGCGGGTGGGGCGGGGCGACCTGGGGACCAACGCGAGAAGGATTGCCCGGTTCTTGCGGGGGGTCGACCGCCGCCTGAACGGCAAGTGATGGACTGACAACCGCATAGACCGGACCGACGATGCCAGCCAAGACAGGTACCCAGGCCCAGGAGCGGGTGCTTCTCCTCCCGGTGCGCAGCACGGTGGTGTTTCCGCAGGGGGCGACGGCGCTCCAGATCGGCTTCGAGCCCAACGTGGCGGGGCTGAACGCGCACCCGGCGGCGGACCTGATCGTGGGCATCGTCTCCATCGCGGACGAGACCTCGGCCGCGGACGCGCCGCTGGAGCCCGAGTCCATGCAGAAGGTCGCCGTGCTGGGGCGCCTCCTGGACCGGCTCAACCTCCCCGGCGGCACCATCCAGACCACGCTTCAGGGGCTGCGGCGGGTGCGCCTGGAGGACGTGCGGATGGAGGAGGGCGGCTTCTACACGGCGGCGTACCGGCGCGTGGAGGAGGTCCCGGCGGAGGAGGCGGAGGCGGAGCGCCTGATCGAGAAGATCCTGAGCACCGTGGTGGGGGTGGCGGCCAAGGTGGAGCGCATCCCCAACGAGGTGCCGCGCATCCTGCGCATGAACCTGAGCGACCCCTCGCGCTTCGCGGACCTGGCGGCCTCGCTCTGCCACTTCAACGTCCCCGACCGCGACGCGGTGCTCCAGCGGCTGGACGTCGCGGACCGCCTGCGCTTCGTGCTGGAGCGGCTGGAGGACACCTGGGAGCGGGTGCAGACCATCGAGGAGGAGGACCGCCTGGTGGGGAACCAGGCGGCGGAGAACACCTCGCCCAAGAGCCCCGCCGACCGCCGCTCGCAGATCCGCAAGCGCATCCAGGCGCTCCAGACCGAGCTGGGGGAGATCGACCCGGCGGAGCGCGAGGCGGACGAGATCCTGCGCCGCGTGGAGCGCGCCGGGGTCCCGGCGCGGGTGGCCGCCGTGGCCCGCCGCGAGACGGAGCGCCTGCGCGCCCCCGGCACCAGCGTCGCCGACGCCACCGAGATCCGCAACTACCTGGAGCTGCTCCTCGCCGTCCCCTGGACCGCGACCTCCGGGAACCGCGAGATCGACCTGGACGCGGTGGAGCAGGCCATGACGGACGAGCACCTGGGGCTGGAGGAGGCCAAGCGGCGGGTGCTGGAGGTGCTGGCGGTGGCGCGGCTGCGCGGCGAGCTGAACGGGCTGATCCCCTGCATCGTGGGCCCGCCGGGGGTGGGCAAGGCCACGCTCGCGTCGGCGATCGCCCGCGGGCTGGGGCGGCCGCTGGCGCGCCTGGAGCTGGGCGGCCGCGGCGAGGCGCAGCTCATGGGCTCGCGGCGCACCCGCGCCGGCGCGCAGCCCGGCAAGCTGCTCACCACCATCCGCGACGCGGGGGTGCGCGACCCGGTGTTCCTGCTGGAGGAGGTGGACGAGCTGGGGCTGGGGAACGTGGAGGGCGACCCGGTGGAGGCCATGGAGGAGTTCCTGGACACCGAGGCGCGCGACGGCTTCACCGACCGCTACCTGGACGTGCCGCTGGACCTTTCGGACGTGTTCTTCATCGCCACGGCCAACGACTTCTTCCGCATCCCGCGCGACCTGCGCGAGTACTTCATCGAGATCCGCATCGCCGGCTACACGCCGGAGGACAAGGTGCAGATCGCCCGCAAGCGGCTCTTCCCGCGCATGGCGGAGGAGCACGGCTTCGCCGCGGACGAGGTCGCCATCCCGGACGAGGTGCTCCTCTTCCTCACCCGGGGCTACGCGCGCGACGCCGGGCTGGGGAACCTGCGCCGCTCGCTGGCCGCCATCTTCCGCTGGCTGGCGCGCGCCAAGGCGGAGGGCGAGGGCGAGCAGTGGGAGGTGACGCGGGAGATGATCGAGGAGGTCCTGGGCTATCCGCGCTACACGGCCACGGCGGCGGAGAGCGCGCCGGAGGTGGGGGTGGTGACGGGGCTGGCGTGGACGGCCTCGGGCGGGGAATTGATGTTCATCGAGGCGCTGAAGATGCCCGGGACGGGCCGCCTGATCATCACCGGGCTGCTGGGCGACGTGATGCGCGAGTCGGTGAACGCGGCGTACTCGTACGTCCGCTCCCGCGCGCAGGCCCTGGGGATCGCCACCAGCGCCTTCAACGACAACGACATCCACGTCCACTTCCCCCTGGGCGCGACGCCCAAGGACGGTCCCTCCGCGGGCGTGGCGGTGACGCTGGCGATCGCCTCGTCGCTTTCCGACCGGGCGGTGACGCACGACATCGCCATGACGGGCGAGGTGACGCTGCGCGGCAAGGTCCTGGAGATCGGCGGGGTCAAGGAAAAGACGCTGGCGGCGTACCGCGCCGGGCTGCGCCAGGTGGTCCTCCCCACCGGCAACCGCCGCGACCTCCGCGACGTGCCGGAGGACGTCAAGGAAGGGATGACCTTCCACTTCGTGGACCGCATGGACGAGGTGTTCGACCTGTGCCTGCTGGAAAAGGAGGCGCGCGGGGGGCGGCGGCGGGGCGGGATGGGCCGCGGCGGCGTGGGGCCGCAGGCCACCGCGGACGGGGAGCCGGAGGGCGCGGGCGCGGAGGAGATGGCGGCGGACGGGGACTGAAATTGCTGGATGATCGACAGCGGGGGCGGCCGGTGATCCGGCCGCCCCCGCTTCGTTCGTCGCCGCGAGGCGGGATCAGTGGCTGTTCAGGAATGCGATGGGATCGTGGTACCTCGCCGTGACGTAGCTCTGCGACTGCCCGCAGGGGAACGCGTTGGCGGCCATGCTCACCTTGCGGATCTCGAAGTGAAGGTGAGCGTCGAGGCTGCCATCGCCCTTGCCCACCGTCCCGATCTGCTGCCGGCGGGCTACGTTCGAGCCCGTCCCTACAAGCCGGGTGTCGAGGTGGCCATACTGCGACCAGACCTTGCTCCCGTCCGGCAGCGTGTGCTCCAGCAGGATGACGTTGCCCCAGGTTCCTCCGTACGTCCCCGATGCGACGACCACCCCGTCCGCCGTCGCGTATACGGGCTGCCCGCGGTCCTGATCACTCGACGTCCCGTCCTTGTTCATGTCCACTGCCGGGTGGTACACCAGACCGCAGGTCCCACCGTAATTGTACGGTTGCAGCCACCAGAGCCCGTTCCGGTTGTTGAGCCAGCCGGCCCCGTCCGCCGCACCGACCGGGTAGTCGAACGCCGCGGTGGACCCGCAGGACGTGGTGGCCGCCTGGAGCGTGGCCTGCGGAAGGTAGGAGGTGAACTCCGCGTCGGTGACGCTCACCACCTCGGCCGACGACCGGCAGTGCGACGTCAGCACGGCCTCGCTGGAAATCCCGAGCGCTCCGCCGTGGTAGGTGACCCACCGGACTTCCGGGCCGGTCCCCCGGATCAGCGTCCCCGCCTTGCGGAGCCGGAACGCGCGCGCCGCCGGTCCGTCCGGGAGCGACTTCAGCACGGCGTCGGGGACGGTCACCAGCCGGCCCCAGTTCTGGTCCCCGAACAGCGCCTCGTAGGTCGAAGGGTCCGGGATCCCGGACCGGACGCATCCCACCACGATGTAGGACGTGGGATCCGCGGAATTGTCGGACTTGAGGGGGGCGTCGCCCCTCAGCCAGGCGTTCGCGTTGACCGACGGGAGGACCCGGCGCTCCCCGGCCGGCAGCGATGCGACCTGGCGCACGACGCTGCGGCGGGACCCGGTGCATGCGTCGAGGGTGGCCTGGTCCGGGTACTCGTACAGCCGGCCGCCGTAGACGAGGAACACGGCGGGCTGGCCCTGGACCTGGATGTGCTCTCCGTCGGCCTGGGCCGCAGCCGCTCCCGACGCGGCGCAGACCGCGGTCAGAACGCCCAGCAGAGTAGATGAGATCCTTCTCATGACTTCCTTCCTGGTTGAATGCCGTTGAAGCGGGGTTCGACTCCCGACAAGCCGCTCTCCCGGGGGATGCCTCCTGGTTCTGGAACCGGAGGCCGGCCGATCCGGGCCTGATTCTCATCCTGTCATGGGTTCCTCCCGTGGCGATGGTGCGCAGGGCACCGGTTTGCGTGCCGACGGGAGAAGCATAATTTTTGACTCGCACGGATCTCGCACACATTCCGCACTTCGCTCGCACCTTCACCGCACCCCATAAAGCCCCCGGGTTTTCACGCGCCGATGGCCCGCCCGACGCCCGCTCCACGGCTCTTTCTGCGAACTCTAGGCGCACCTGCGCTCCTCGCCGATGCCTCCGAGTCCACGCTGCGGCGCAAGGATCTCGCACTCCTCGTCTACCTGCGCGTCGAGTCCGCGAGCCCGCACTCCCGCAGCACCCTCGCGTCACTGCTGTGGGCGGAGAACACCGAGCGCGAGGCCAGGCACTCACTTTCGCAGACGCTGGGGCGGCTGCGGGGAATCGTGGGGAACGACGCTTTCGCGACGTCGCGGGAGCTCGTCGGCTGGGCGGGCAGGCTGTCGTGCGACGCGGTACGCCTGGAGGAGATCGCGGGGAGCGAGTCCGTGGGCGACGAGATGCTCCGCCTTTACGGGGGCGACTTCATGGCGGGGTTCAGCCCCGGGACCGGTGGGGGCGACTTCGAGCGGTGGCTGGAGCAGCGCAGGACGGGATGCCGGGACGTGGCCGTACGGCTGCTCGAGCGCTGCGGCGAGGAAGCCGAGGAGAAGGAGGAGTGGGACGCCGCCCTGCGGCTGGGTGGGCGGCTGGTGGAGATCGACCCGTTCCGGGAGTCGGGGCACCGGCGCATCATGCGCGCCCTGCACCGAACCGGCGAGCGGGCGCGCGCGCTTCTACACCTGGAGGCGTACGAGAAGCTGCTGGCGGACGAGATCGGGCTGCACCCTCATGGGGACACGCAGCGGCTCGCACAGGAGATCCGCGAGTCGGCCGCCGCGGACGATCCCGCCCGGGAGCCGCCCTCCAGGAACCTCCCGGTCCCGCCGCTCCTCCCCGAGCCCACGCCGCCCGCGCCGCCATCCGCGCCCGACCCGCCGGCCTCGCGTCCGGAGCGATCTCCGCCCGTGATCCCCCTCTCCGAGCCGCCGTCGCTTCCTGCCGACGCTCCGGAGTCCGCCCGGCCACACCCACGCCGCCGCCGAGCGCCCACTGTCCTGCTGGGAGCGGCCGCGATCGCCGGGCTGATCGCGCTGGCCTGGTGGCGCAATTCGGGAACACCGGACGACGGCTTCGAGCTCCCGGCGGTGTTGCCGGAGCCGCACAACGGCGAGAGCATCCGGCCACGAGGGGAGGACAGGACGTTCCTGGTCTTCGGCCGCACGCTCTACGAGTACCCGGACCGGCCGACCCGGGAGGCGTGCACGGGCTCCGGTCCGGGCGTGGTGCGGGACGTCGACGGAGTCCCGGGGTGGCCCCACGCACGCCTTCCCTCCATCAGGGAGTATCCGTGGCTCAGCGGACGCGTGCCCCTGGTCTCCGACAACCGGGCGGACATCACCGCGCACGTGCTCGTGGGGTGCGTACTCGCGGCGATCCCCAGCCGTGAGGTGTTCACCCGGATCTTCGGAGACGCGGGATGGGAGCGGATGGAGATGGTCTCCGACTCGGTGCTGAGGTCCCTCCCCAGGATGACGGTGCTGGCGGCGTATCCCCGTCGCCCCGCGGGGACCCTCATCCGCGGCAGCGGGGGCAAGCTGAAGTGGGTCGTCTTCTACGAGGGCGCGCTGAGCGTGAGCGGCCCGCGGGTGCTCGAGTCCCACTGCCGGTCGGCGGCCCAGGCGATCCGCGTATCGGACGCGGAGTTCAGCGCGTACCGGGTCCAGGCGCCGCTGCACCGGGCCGCGTCCGCCTGTGCCCCACGCTGAGCAGGGCGGTGCAAGCGGAGCACGCCGGGCGAACCGGTTCCCCGGGGCGGGGTACGGGAGGCGGAGATTCTCCTCGCCCGCGCCCATTTGGGCGGCACGGCTTGACTTGCGGCCGGGGTCGTTTAGTTTTAAGGGCTGGAGATTTCCGCACGCGCTCGCCGCGGAGGACCTGTACGCGAACGGCAGGTCTCCTCTTTTATTTACTCTACGAAAGGGATGGACGTGGTCGAGATTCAGCTCGCCGAGACCGATCGCCTTGACTGGGCGCTCAAGCAGTTCCGCCGCCGGATGATCCGCTCGGGCCTCTTCAAGGACATGCGCCGCAAGCGCTTCTACGAGAAGCCGAGCGAGGCCCGCAAGGCCAAGGAAAAGGCCGCCGAGCGCCGCCGCCACAAGGACCGGAAGCGCGCCGCGCGCCGCTACGACATCGGTTGAGGCAAGCCGCGGAAACGAAGAGGCCCGGGCCAATGGCTCGGGCCGTTTCGTGCTGCAGGGCTGAACGGTTTTGTAAATGCGGGTTCGGGCGTGCCCCCGGCTGGCGCCGGGGTCGAGCTTCGGCTCCGTAGGGCTGCAAACAACGCAGCCCAACGGAGTCGAGCCCCCGCAG
Source organism: uncultured Gemmatimonadales bacterium (assembly GCA_963716255.1). Classification (GTDB taxonomy): domain Bacteria; phylum Gemmatimonadota; class Gemmatimonadetes; order Longimicrobiales; family Longimicrobiaceae; genus JAFAYN01. Next base: position 164,970 of record OY970303.1, read on the forward strand.
ACTGCGCGGGGTCTCGCCCCTTCGGGCCGAAATCCCTCACGCGAGGCCGCCTCCCTCCTGCCTACTCCCCGTCCTCCGCGCCCTCCTCCACCTCCCCCGCCCCGCCGGCGTCCCCGCGGTCCGCGAGCCGCAGCGCCAGCCCCGCCACCAGCACGGCCACCGCCACCAGCACCGCCCAGTCCCGGCCCGTCAGCACGCCCCCGACGAAGAAGCCCGCGCCCAGGAAGAACGCCGCCATCTTGGCGTACAGGAAGCGGTCCGGGCCGGAGCGCCGGCGGCGGGAGGCGCCCAGCACCTAGCGCGCTCCTTCCAGGAAGCGGCGCACGCCCGCCTGCATGTCGTCGGTCATGCGCGCGAGCACGTTGAGGTCGGCGCCGGCGCGGACGGCGGCCTCAAAGCCCATGGCGTCCGAGTGGTACAGGAGCCGCTTGGTGAGCTGCACCGCGGAGGGGCTGCGCTCCGCCAGCTCGGCCAGCAGGGCGTCGGCCTCGGCGGCGAAGGCGTCGTCCGCGACCACGCGGTTGACCAGCCCGATCCGCTCCGCCTCCGCCGCGGCGATGGGCTGGGCGCGCACGAGGAGATCGAAGGCGCGCTTCTCGGACACGTTGCGGCGCAGGATGGCCATCACCATCGCCGGCACGAAGCCGATGCGCACCTCCGGGTAGCCGAACTGCGCGCCCTCGGCCGCGAGCACCAGGTCGCAGGCGGTCGCCAGGCCGCACCCGCCGGCCAGCGCGCGCCCGCGCACCAGCGCCACCACGGGCTTGCGCATGCGCCGCGGCAGGAGGAACAGCTCCGCCAGCCCCTCCACGTCGTCCAGGTTCTCCATCACCCCGCCCTCGGCGATGGTGCGGAGCGCGGAAAGGTCCGCGCCGGAGCAGAAGTCCCTGCCCGCCCCTTCCACCGCCACCACCCGCACCTCGGGGTCGTCGTCCGCCGCGCGCAGCTCCGCCTTGAGCGCGGCGATCAGCGCGGCGTCCAGCGCGTTGCGCTTGTCCGGCCGGTTCAGCGTGAGCCGCGCGACGCCGCCCTCGCGCCGGACGAGAAGGACCTCCCCCCCGGCCGTCACGCCACCGCCCCGGCCTCGCGGAGCGCCCGCTCCGCCAGCTCGTCCGGCACCTCCACCTCCATGCGCAGGATGGCGGTGGAAAGCACCTTTCCCTGCGCGTCGGTCTTCAGCGACACGGTGCCGCCGCCGCCCAGCGCGTTGTGAAGGAGGAAGTTGAGCGCCTCCAGGTTGGGCAGCTCGAAGCGCTCCACGTCGCCGTGGACGATCCCCGCGAAGTGCTGCTTGACCCGCTCGGTGGTCAGCTGCTCCACCAGCACCGGGTAGTACTCCGGCCGCAGGGCGATCACCCCCACGTTGGCAGTGTCGCCCTTGTCTCCGGAGCGCGCGTGCGCGAGGTGCAGCAGAAGGACTCGTGCCATGAAAGACCTGGAGGGAACAGGGAACAGGGTTTATCGGTTCACGCGAAGCGTGAAGCGCCACAGGAAACAGCCTGCCACGACGGTGCGTTCCGGCGGGCTCCGTGTTCAGGGTCGGCCGGGGAAGGCTCCTCCGCCGGTGCGACACCCGAAGGGACTCGCAGAGCACTCGCCCACCGCCCGAGCAAGGGCAGGATCACGCTGGCTTCGAACAAACGCACCCCCCGCGGACCCTCCCCCGACCTCCCGGCGCAGTTCCCAGAACGGAAACGGCCACGGCCGTGTCGTCGCTGTTCTCCCCCTCTCCCGCTTGCGGGGGAGGGGGCCGGGGGGAGGGGGCCTCCCGCGTGAGGGATTCCGGCCCGAAGGGGCGAGACCCCGCGCAGTTTGCGGGGGCTCGACTCCGTTGGGCTGCGTTGTTTGCAGCCCTACGGAGCCGAAGCCCGACCCCGGCGCCAGCCGGGGGCACGCCCGAACCCGCAGTTAATAAGCCGTTCAAGAAGCCGTTACGAGTGATAATTCGGCGCTTCGCGCGTGATCGTCACGTCGTGCGGATGCGACTCGCGCAGGCCACCGCCCGTGATGCGCATGAACTGTGTCGCCGTGCGGAGCGTGTCGATGTCCGGCGACCCCAGGTAGCCCATCCCGGAGCGCAGCCCGCCCACCAGCTGGTAGATGGTGTCGGAGACGGCGCCCTTGTACGGGACGCGCCCCTCGATCCCCTCCGGGACGAACTTGCGGGCGTCGCTCCCCTCCTGGAAGTAGCGGTCGGCCGAGCCCTCCTCCATGGCGGACAGGCTCCCCATGCCGCGCAGCGTCTTGAAGCGGCGCCCCTCCAGCAGGAACGACTCGCCGGGGCTCTCGTCGGTGCCGGCCAGCATGGAGCCCATCATCACCGTGTGGGCGCCCGCGGCGAGCGCCTTGACCACGTCGCCGGAGTACTTGATCCCGCCGTCGGCGATCACCGGCGCCCGGCCCGCGGCGCCCTCCACCGCGTCCAGCACGGCGGTGAGCTGCGGGACGCCCACCCCGGTCACCACGCGGGTGGTGCAGATGGAGCCGGGCCCCACCCCTACCTTGACCGCGTCCACGCCGCGCTCCACCAGCGCCGCGGCGGCCGCGCGGGTGGCGACGTTGCCGGCGATGAGCTGCGCGTCGGGAAAGGCCTCGCGGATGCGCGACACGGCGTCCAGCACCCCGGCGGAGTGCCCGTGCGCGGTGTCGATCACCATCACGTCCACCCCTGCGTCCACCAGCGCCCGCGCCCGGGCCAGGTCGCGCTGCGGGTGCGCCCCGATGGCGGCGCCCACGCGCAGGCGGCCGCGCTCGTCCTTGCTGGCGTTGGGGTACTGCGCGCGCTTGCGGACGTCCTTGACGGTGATGAGCCCGGCGAGCACGCCGTTGCCGTCCACCACCGGGAGCTTCTCGATGCGGTGCCGGTGGAGGATGCGGACCGCTTCCTCCAGCGAGGTCCCCGCCGGCGCCGTGACCAGATCGTCGCCGCGGGTCATGGCGTCGGCGACGGGACGGTCCAGGTCGGTCTCGAACTGGAGGTCGCGGCCGGTGAGGATCCCCACCAGCCGGCCGTCCTCGTCCACCACCGGGAAGCCGCTCACCGAGTGGCGCTCCATCATCCGCACCGCCTCGCGCAGCGGCGCGTCGGGGCGCACGGTGAAGGGCGCCGAGATCATGCCGCTCTCCGAGCGCTTGACGCGGTCCACCTCTGCCGCCTGCCGGTCGATGGACATGTTCTTGTGGACGATGCCGATCCCGCCCTCGCGGGCCATGGCGATGGCCATGCGCGACTCGGTCACGGTGTCCATGGCCGCGGAGACCAGCGGGATGGCGAGGGAGATGGTGCGCGTGAGCAGCGTCCGCACGTCGGTGTCGCTGGGGTGCACCAGCGAGTGCCGGGGGACGAGGAGGACGTCTTCGAACGTCAGCCCCTCGCCGACGAAGCGGGAAGACGGCGCCTCGGGACGGTTCATCGGGCCTCCATGAAGTGAGGCGCCCGCCGCCCCGCGTCGCCGTCCGCGGGGGACGGGAGCTGCGGGGCGGCGGGCGCCGCGGGTGCTGTCGGAGAATTCCTGGGTTCCATGGGGAAAGATACGGAAGGGGCGCGGACGGTGTCAACGCCGCGCCCCCGCCGCCCTCCCGCCTCCTATCCGCGCTGCCCCAGCAGGCTGCGGATCCCCGCCGGGAGGAAGGAGCCGGCGCGGTCCAGCGCCGCCAGCGCGGCCTCCAGGCTTTCCGGGTCGCCGTCCCAGTGGTCCAGCAGGACGTCGATGCCGGCGTTGTTGAGCAGCCGGTCCAGCGCCAGCGCGATCAGGTACACGTCGTCCACCTGCCCGATGACCGGGAGGTCCGGGAGCAGGTCCACCGGCAAGATCATGTAGCCCAGCGCGGCCAGGACGATGGCCTTGTCCAGCCGGGACACCCGCGGGTCCACGGCGAGCCTCCCCAGCAGCTTGGCGAAGCTGGGCAGGTCGCGCAGCACCTGCCGCAGGGTGTCGCCGCGGCCGCCTCCGCCGCCGCTGCTCCCCGCCTCGCGGTCCCGGCGGAAGCGGCGCAGCCGCGGGGCCGGCACGGGCGGGGTCTCCTCCTGCTCCTGCGGCTCGTCGCCGTCCTCGTCGTCATCGTCGTCGAGGTCGAAGCGGGAGCGGGGGACGTCGTCTCTGTACCTGGCCATGAACCGTCAGGGGTTGCGGGGATCCGGCGCGGCCCCGCCCTCGGCGGGGCGGGGTCCGGAGGTGTCGCGGGGGAGGGCGGGCCGGCTCCCCGCCGGGTCCGCGCCCGTGCTGCCGGGCGCGGCCGGGGCGGCGACGCTCTTCACCCCTTCCTCCACCTCGCGCATCAGCGAGCGTCCCGCCTCCGCCAGCCCGGAGAAGACCCGGTCCGCGGTCCCCACGGCGCCCAGGGTGCCGCGGATGGTGCGGATGGTCAGCCCCTGCCCGCGCATCTTGTCCTCCAGCAGCTCGCCGAACTTCTGCAGCGAGGAGGGGGACCGCGCGGTCTCGCGGGCGTACTTGGAGGCGAGGAACTCCACGTAGTCGAGCGCGTGGTACAGCTGCTCCTCGGGAAGCGCCTCGATGTGGCGCATGAGGCGTTGGCGGAGCACGTCGTGCATCGGTGTATCCTCCGTGAAGCGGGACCCGGGACGCGCAGAAACCATGCCGGGCACGGGCGCGCGGGTCCCCGGTGCAATCTGGACGCCGGGGGCGCCCCCCGCAACGTGCGGGCGCGGCGCACCCCCTGGTACGCGCGCCGGCGCCGCGTTGTTTCCCGGGCGGCCGGCGCATCCGCTCCGCGATTGACGCCGCCGTGCCGCGGGGCCAAGTTTCCCCCCTGGAGAGCGGTTCCGACGTCCACCCCGGTCCGGACTACGCACGTGCCCTACCTTCCCCTTCGCCCCCTGGAGCCCGCGGCCGGGTCCGTGGAGCTGTACGACGCCTGGCTCGAGGAGCTGGGCGAAGCGCTGGAGCGCGGCGACGACCGGTGGGAGCTGTGCCGGCGCACGCTCACGGAGATCTTTCACCCACACCTCGTGGGCGCCGACCCGGCGAGCCTCCCCGTGGGCGCGCGCGCGGCGCTGGCGCAGATGGACGCGCGAAACGTCACGCTGGAGCCCGAATACTACGCCGAGTGCGACGACGCGCTCTTCCAGCCGCGCAAGCCGCTGATCTGGATGTGGCAGATGTTCGACCGCTCCCCGCTGGGCGGCAACGTCCACCTGGGGGTGCGCTTCCGCCGCCTGCTCGCGCCGCACATCTTCCGGCGGGTGGGGCGCAACTTCAAGGCCTTCCACTTCGTGGAGTTCTCCTTCGGGTACAACCTGGAGGTGGGCGACGACGTGGTGGTGCACCGCAACGTGCTGCTGGACGACCGCGGCGGGATCGTGCTGGGCGACCGCGTGTCCATCTCGGACTACGCCAACATCTACTCGCACACGCACGACATCGTGGACCAGGCCAACGTGACCAACGCCGTCACCACCATCGGTGAGGGGGTGCGGATCACCTACCACGCCACGGTGCTGGCGGGGACCACGGTGGGGGAGAACGGGATGGTGGGGGCCATGGCGCTGGCGACCAAGGACGTGCGCCCCTACCACGTCAACGTGGGCATCCCCGCCAAGTCGGTGCGGGTCAAGCCGAACGCGCCCCCCGAGGCGTACAAGACCACCCTCTGCGGCCCCGGCGCGGGAGAGGGGTGACGGCGGGGCCCGCGCGTGCGCGGGCCCCGCTCTTCTTTTTCACGGCAACGAGCTAACTGAAGGGATAGAAAGATGGAGACCAGCGTGCTCGCCGGCGTCCCCGTGGAGGTGACCGACCCCGTCAACTCCCGGATCCTGGAGGTGTCCGAGGACCGGGTCCAGGGCTTCGTCGCGGAGCCCTTCGCGGAGATCGCCCGCCTGTCCGGCGTGGAGCTCGCCACGGTGCTGGAGCGGATCCGCGCCATGCTCGCCGCGGGGACCATCCGCCGCGTCCGCCAGACGCTGCTCGCCACCAACCTGGCGCCCGGCGCGCTGGTGGCGTGGCAGGTGCCGCAGGAGCGGCTGGACGACGCCTTCACCTACATGTTCCGCGAGGACCCCTTCTCCGGGCACGTGGTGATCCGCTCCACCGACGCGGAGACGCGCGGCAGCAAGTACCGCCTGTGGACCACCGTCAAGGTGCCGCAGGGCTTCTCGCTGGCGCGGCACTGCGAGGTGCTCGGGGCCAGGGTGGGGGCGGAATCGTTCAAGCTGCTCCCGGCGAAGGCGCTCTTCACGCTGGGCGTGGGGCACGTGCGCCGCCGCGGCATGGAGCCGGGGAGCCGCACCGACGCCCCCGGCGACGTGGTGGACACGCGCATCGTGGAGCTGGACGACCTCGAGTGGCAGGTGCTGGTGCCGCTGAAGCGCGAGTTCCGGGTGGAGGAGATCCACGAGAACCCCTGGGCGGCGCGGGCGGCGGAGGCCGGCGTGCCGCTGGACGAGTTCCTGCGCGTGGCGCGCTCCCTGAACGAGCGCGGCGTCATCGGCCGCTTCTCCACCTTCCTGGAGCACGTGAAGCCCTCCGCCACCGGGCACCGGGTGACGCGCTACAACGCGCTCTTCCACTGGCGCGTGCCGGCCGGGCGCGAGATGGAGGCGGGGATGGAGGTGGCGCGGCACCACGTGATGACGCACGCCTACTGGCGCGAGGGCGGGCCGGAGTTCGCCGGGGTCAACATCATGGGCGTGGCGCACGGCACCGAGAAGGAGATGGTGCTCGCCCACAAGGAGGCCATCGACCGGCACCTGGAAGAGGCGGGGATCCCGGTGGACTACACCAACGTCTTCTGGGGCGGGCGCAGCGAGATCAAGCCGTCCGAGATCGCGCCCTCCGAATACCTGAAGTGGTGTGAGCGGGTGGAGGTGGACCCGGAGTCCATGCGGGTGCGTGCCGACGAGACGATCGCGAGTGCGTGAATTTTGACTGCGGGGCTGGGCGTGCCCCCGGCTGGCGCCGGGGTCGGGCTTCGGCTCCGTAACGCACGAAACAACCGTGCGTAACGGAGTCGAGCCCCGGCAAACTGCCGCCGGGTCTCGCCCCTTCGGGCCGTAATCCCTCACGCTGGGCTCGCGCTGACGTCCTCGGGGTCCCCGCCGTCGTATCTACGCCGCCTCCGGCGGCTTGCCGCGCCGGGCCTCGGGGTCCGGAGCTTCCCACACCCCTGCCTTCCCGCCGCCATGCGCCGTGCTGCTCTCTCCCTGGTCCTGCTGCTGGGGTGCGCCGCCTGCGCTCCGGCTGCCGTCGCCCCCTCCGCGGCGCTGGACGCGCCGGAGCGCGTACTGGCGCGCGCCATCGAGCAGGCGGGGGGCGCGGCGGCGCTGGAGCGCGCCACCGCGCTGCTCTGGGAGGGCGACGCCACGGTGCACGCGGGCGGGCGCACGGTATCCATCACCGGGCGGTGGGCCGTACAGCCGCCCGACACCGCGGTGGTCTCCACCTGGGAGGCGAGCCGCGGGCCGGAAGCGGTGCGGCACCTGGTGGTAGCGCAGCCGCGCGGGTGGACGGTCCGGGGAAGCGCGTTCACGCCCATGCCCGCCCCCCTGCTCGCCAGCGAGCGCGAGGAATTCTACCTGTACTCGGTGATGCGCCTGGTCCCGCTGCGCGATCCGGGTGTCACGCTCACCGCGGTCCCCGCCGACTCGCTGGGGCAGCGGGGGATCCGCGCGAGCCGCGCCGGACGGCCGGACGCCGAGCTGTTCGTGGACGGCGCCGGCCGGCTGGCGCACGTACGGATGGTGCTCCCCGACGGGGAAGCCGGCGCGCCCGTGCGGCAGGACGTGTGGCTGGAAGGCAGCATCGAGGCGGAGGGCGTGCGCTGGCCCCGCAGCATCCGCATCACGCAGGACGGCGCGCCCTTCTTCGACCTTGCGCTGCGCTCCCTGCGCGTGCAGCGGACCGTGAGCGACCCGCTGCTCGCCGGGCCGCGCTGACCGGACGCCGGGAAAGCGACCTGCGGACGCAAAGCGGGGCGGCACCCTCACCGGGCGCCGCCCCTTTCGTTCTACGTCCCCGGCCCGCTCCGCTCCCCCACCCCGGGCGGCCACCGGCCGGACGGGATGCGGCGCTCCGGCATCAGCCGGCTCGCGAGCAGCGGGCCGGCCACGTACGTCCAGCACGGCACGCCCTCCACGTCGACCTCCACCCGCTCGAACAGTCCCTCCGCCACGCCCTCGTACTCGTCCAGCCGGGTGAGCGCGTCCGCCGGGCAGCGCCACACCTCCCCTTCCACGGGCCCGCGGCCGTCCAGCACGAGCGCCGGGTAGCGGCCCAGGTCGTACAGCGTCCCCGCGACCGTGCCCGGGCCCACCCGCCGGCCATCGCGCAGCAGCCCCGCCGCGCCTCCGCCGCTGCGCAGCGTACCGTAGACGAACAGGCGGACCGCGGGCGGGTCGCCCGTCATCGCCGTGGTCCGTCCGCGACCGTGAGCGGTCGCCCTTCCGGGACCGGGCGCCTCAGCGGGAAGCCGGCCGGCGGAACTCGGCATCGGGGTTCCACGCCGGCAGCGTCGCCGCGTTCGCCAGCCACGTCCCGAAGTCCAGCACGATCTCGGAGAGCTGCACCGCGCCGGACAGGTCCCAGTCGGGCCGGTACTCGTCGCCGGGCTGGTGGTAGCGGCGCGTGGTGTACTCCTCCTGCTGCTGCGCCCCCCACCCCGCCGGCCTCCCCACGAAGTCGTTTCCCGCCCCGATGGACACGGCCGGGATCCCCGCCTTGGCGAAGGAGAAATGGTCGGAGCGGTAGAAGCCGCCGCGCTCCGGGTGCTCGTCCGGCGAGATCTTCATCCCCGCGGAGCGGATGCGCGCGGCGAGCATGGGCCCCAGGGTGCTCTTGACGTCGCCCAGCACGCGCAGGTCGCTGGAGCGCCCGTTGAGGTTGCCGCCGTCCACGTTGAGGTTGGCGACGATGCTCGCGACGGGCACCGTGGGGTGCTGCGCGAAGAACTCGGAGCCCAGCAGCCCGGACTCCTCGGCGGTGACGAAGACGAACAGCTGGGAGCGCCTGGGCTTCTGCGGCGCGGCGGCGGCGACCCGCGCGACGGCCAGCATGTCGGCCACGCCGGAGGCGTTGTCCAGCGCGCCGTTGTAGATGGAGTCGCCGTTCGCCGCCGGGCCAATGCCCAGGTGGTCCCAGTGCGCGCTGAGGGCCACGTACTCGTCGCGGAGCCGCGGGTCGCTCCCGCGCACCACGCCCACCACGTTCTCGGACTTGAGGTTCTGCACGGCGCTGCGGAAGCCCACGTCCAGCGTGATGCCGGTGGGCACCGGGCGGAAGTCGCGCGAGGCGGCGCGCCTCACCAGGTCGTCCAGGCTCAGCCCCGCCTGGCCGAGGAGACCCTTCGCCGCGGTGTCGGTGATCCAGCCGCGGAACTGGAGCGGCGCGGGGAGCCCGGCGGCGCGCGGCACCATGCGCTGCTCCTTGGCCCACGAGCCCACCACCGTGGGCCAGCCGTAGCCGGCCTGCTCGGTGGTGTGGACGATGAGCATGCCGGCGGCGCCGCGGCGCTCGGCCTCCTCGAACTTGTAGGTCCAGCGGCCGTAGTAGGTCATCGCCCGGCCGCCGAACAGGTTGGGCTCGCCCGCGGGGGCGGGCGGGTCGTTGACCAGCACCATCAGGATCTTGCCCCTGAGGTCCACGCCCTTGAAGTCGTCCCAGCGAAACTCGGGGGCGGCGGCGCCGTAGCCCACGAACACCACCTCGGCGTTTGCCGCGGCGGCCGGCGATGCGGAGCCGGCCCACATCACCACGTCGTCCGGGTAGCGGAGCGCGCCGCTCGCCTTTCCGCCGGCGCTCACGCGGATGGTGGACGGGTCGGCGCCCACCACGTCGATGGGCACCTCCTGGAAGTAGCTGCCGCTCACGCCGGGCTCCACGCCGGACGCGCGCAGCTGCGTGGCGATGTACTCCGCGGCGAGGCGGCCGCCGCGGGTGGCGGGGGCGCGGCCCTCCAGCAGGTCGGAGGAGAGGAAGCGGATGTGCGCGTCGATCTCCAGCGGCGTGATGCCGGTGCTGCTCGCGGCGGACGAGGCGGCGGCGCGCGGCGTGGCCTGCTGCGCGGCGAGCGGAGCCGCGCACAGCGCGAGGAGCCCGACGGAGCGGACGAGTGCTTGCTTCATGGCGTGGGTGTTCCGGCGTGGTGGGTGGGAACGAATGAGGAGCAAGCTAGGCTGCGGAAGCGCGCCGCGGAAGCACTCTATCTTTTCCACGAGAAGCGCGGCCGCACCCCCCACACCGCCATCGCCGTGAGGTACACCGGCTGGAGCACGAACCAGAACGGCAGGTACCGCAGCAGCTCCTTCCGCCCGAACCGCCGGCACGCGTGCCCATACAGCAGCACGTCCACCCCCAGCTTCCCCGCCACGGCAGCAGCCCACGTCCCCGCCGTCATCCACCCCGCCGCCACCCACAGCAGCCCCAGCGGCAGGTGCAGGTTCGCGTTCAGCGACGCCGCCCCGTACAGCAGCACCCGCCAGTCCTGCCGGAACGAGCGCATCCCGCTGGACGCCCACCGCGCCCGCTGGTTGCGGAACGCCCGCAGCGTCGGCTCCGGAAAGGTGCTCGCCCGCGCCGCCGGATCGTCCGCGTAGGCGATGCGCCCCGCGGCAGGCGCGGCGCGCACCAGCTGGAGCATCAGCATGTTGTCGCCGGCGGGGAGGCGCAGCCCCGGCCCGTAGCCGCCCACCCGCTCGAACGCCTCGCGCCGGTACGCCAGGTTGTGCCCGGTCGCGCCCAGCGGAAAGCCCAGGTTCGCGCTCCCCGCCATGGCCGTGACCAGCGTCAGGAACTCGAACGCCTGCACCCGCTCGAAGAGCGTGCTGTCCGGCCCCGCGTGCAGCTCCGAGTAGCCCAGCACCATCGCCACGTCCGGCGCGAAGGCCCGCGCCATCCCCTCCACCCAGGCGGGGCCCACCCGGCAGTCCGCGTCCGTGAGCAGCACCAGCTCGCCGCGGCCCGCCTCCACCCCCCGCTGGAGCGCCAGCTTCTTGGGCGCCACGCCGGGCGGGACGCGCTCCTGCCGCACCAGCCGGAAGCGCCCGGGGTGCGCCGCCGCCGCGTCCCGCACCAGCGCCACCGTGCCGTCCGTCGAGCGGTCGTCCACCACCACCACCTCGAAGCTCCGGTACGTCTGCGCGGCCAGGTCGCCGAGGAGGCCGGGGAGGCGCGCCTCCTCGTTGCGCGCCGCCACCACCACCGTGACGAACGGATCGTGCGCAGGCGCGGCCCCGCGCCGGCCGCGCAGTGCCCAGGCGAAGGCGAGCGCGACCCCCGCGTACACGGCCAGGTTGGCCCAGGTGAAGACGAGCAGCGAGAGCAAGCGGAGCGCGGTGCGGGTGCGGCGTTCCGGCCGGAGAGGGCGCCTCCGGACGGCGGTCCGGTGGCGCCGGAAATGCAGCGCCGGAACTGACGTTCCGGGGCGTTGCGAGTCCCGTGCCCGCGGGGTGCACGAAATGGACGGAGGGCCGTGACATCTCCCCGGTGTGGTGCTACCTTTGCAGCGCACGCAAGGGCGCCTTGTCGCCGCCCCCCGGCAGCGGGGAACCGACACCGAAGCGCCACCCTCCCCCAGCGGGGACATGGGCGACCCAACCCGAACGGACGAGCGGACGAACCACATGGCCGTCACCGAATATTTGAAGACCCATCGCGAGCGACACCTCGCCGAGCTCTTCGACTGGCTTCGCATTCCGAGCATCAGCGCGAAGTCCGAGCACCGCGACGACACCCGGCGCGCCGCCGAGTGGCTGGTGGAGCGCATGCTGGAGGCCGGGCTGCAGACCGCCGAGGCGATCCCCACCGCGGGGCACCCCATCGTGATCGGCGAGTGGCGCGGCGCCCCCGAGGGCGCGCCCACGCTGCTGGTGTACGGCCACTACGACGTGCAGCCCCCCGAGCCGCTGGACGAGTGGCTTTCCCCGCCCTTCCAGCCGGAGCTGCGCGACGGCAGGATCTTCGCGCGCGGGTCGGTGGACGACAAGGGGCAGGTGTACCTTCACCTCAAGGCGGTGGAGGCCCACATCGCCACCAACGGCTCGCTCCCCGTGAACCTGGTGTTCGTGGTGGAGGGCGAGGAGGAAGTGGGCTCCCCCAACCTGGAGCTGTTCCTGGTGGAGAACCGCGAGCGCCTGCGCTGCGACTCGGTGATGATCTCCGACACCACCATGTTCGCCGAAGGGCTCCCCTCGGTGACGGTGGGGCTGCGCGGGCTGGCGTACATGGAGATCCACGTGCAGGGCCCCGCCACCGACCTGCACTCCGGCTCGTACGGCGGCGCGGTGGTGAACCCCGCCAACGCGCTGGCCAGGATCGTCGCGCGGCTGCACGACGAGCAGGGGCGCGTCACCGTGCCCGGCTTCTACGACGACGTGCGCGACCTGGGCGAGGAGGAGCGCGCCGCCGGCCGGCAGCTCCCCTTCGACGAGGAGGAGCTCCGCGTCGAGGTGGGAGCCCCCGCGCTGGGCGGCGAGGCGGGGTGGACCGCGCTGGAGCGCAAGAGCGCCCGCCCCACCTGCGACGTCAACGGCCTCCTGTCCGGCTACACGGGCGAGGGAGCGAAGACGGTGCTCCCGGCGCGCGCCATGGCCAAGGTGTCCATGCGGCTGGTGCCCGACCAGGACTTCCACGACATCGAGGAGAAGTTCTCGCGCTACGTCAAGGAGATCGCCCCGCCGGGGGTGACGGTGAAGGTGGAGGCGCTGCACGGCGGAATGCCGTGGCGCGCCGATCCCAAGGAGCCCATCTTCCAGTCGGCCGCGCGCGCCCTCGAGCGCGCCTTCGGCCGGGCCCCCGTGTTCTCGCGCGAGGGCGGCTCCATCCCCATCGTGCAGGCCTTCCAGCAGACCTTCGGTGCGCCGGTCGTCCTCCTCGGCTTCGGGCTGCCGGGGGAGAACGCCCACGCCCCCAACGAGTGGATGTCCGAGGACAACTTCTACCGCGGTGCCGAAGCCATCGCGATCCTCTACGATGAGCTATAACGAGCACGCCGTCCGCGAGCGCCCGGCACCCTACGTGGGCTCCCCCGAGCAGGAGGCGCGGACGTTCGTCGAGGAGCACACCGCCGTGCTCGCCCCGCTCCTGCGCGAGTCGCACGTGGCCTCTTGGAACGCGGCGGTGGGCGAGGGCGACGATTCCGAGGAGCGCTCCGCGCGCGCCCGGGCCGCCGTCAAGCACCTGTACTCGGACCCGGAGCGGGCGGCGCTGGTGCGCGAATGGCTTGCCTCCGGCGCCGTCCGCGACCCGCTGCTGCGCCGCCAGCTGGTGCTGCTGGACCTGGAGTACACCGGGAGCCAGCTCCCCGAGGAGACCATCGAGGACCTGGTTCGCCGCAGCGCCTCGCTGGAGCAGACCTTCTACACCTTCCGCGCCTCGCTGGACGGGGAGCGCGTGACCAACAACGTGCTGCTGGACGTGCTGCGCGACGAGCGCGACTCCGCCCGGCGGCGCGAGGCGTGGGAGGCAAGCAAGCAGGTGGGGCGCGAGGTGGCCGAGCCGCTGTGCGAGCTGGTCCGCCGCCGCAACGACGCCGCCCGCTCGCTGGGGTTCGACAACTACTACGTGATGGAGCTGGAGCTGCAGGAGCTGGACGAGGAGCGCCTCTTCCGCATCCTGGAGGACCTGCGCGAGGAGAGCGACCCCGCCTTCCGCCGGCTCCGCGACGAGATGGACGCTTCCCTCGCGGAGCGCTACGGCGTCGCGCCGGAGGAGCTGCGCCCCTGGCACTGGGGCGACTTCTTCGGGCAGGAGGTGCCTTCCGTCTCCACGGTGGACCTGGACGACATGTTCGGCGGCGTGGACCTGGAGAAGACCGCGGCGGAGTTCTTCCACGGCATCGGCCTGCCGGTGGAGGACGTGCTGCAGCGCAGCGACCTGTACGAGCGGGAGGGCAAGGACCAGCACGCCTTCTGCATCGACGTGGACCGCGAGGGCGACGTGCGGACGCTGTGCAACCTGCGCCCCAACGAGAAATGGGCGTCCACGCTCCTCCACGAGCTGGGGCACGCGGCGTACGACAAGTTTATCCCCCGCACCCTTCCCTTCCTGCTGCGCACCCCCGCCCACACGCTCTCCACCGAGTCCATCGCCATGTACATGGGGCGGCTCACGCGCAAGCCGGAGTGGCTGCGCGAGGTGGTGGGGGCGGAGCTGGGCGAGGGCGGCGCGGCGGAGATCCGGCGGCAGCTGCGCGCTGCGATGCTGGTGTCGGCGCGCTGGATCCTGGTGATGGTGCACTTCGAGCGCGAGCTGTACCGCGACCCGGACCGCGCCGACCTGAACACGCTCTGGTGGGACCTGGTGGAGCGGATCCAGTTCATCCGCCGCCCGGAGGGGCGCGACGAGCCGGACTGGGCGGCGAAGATCCACTTCTCCACCGCGCCGGTCTACTACCACAACTACCTGCTGGGCGAGCTGATGGCGTCGCAGCTCACCGCGTTCCTGGCGCGCGAGGTGCTGCATGGGCGCCGCGGGAGCATCCGCGGGGTGGAGGCGGTGGGCCGCTTCCTGCGCGAGCGGATCTTCGCTCCGGGGGCGTCGCTGGACTGGAACGAGCTCCTGGTGCAGGCCACCGGCGAGGGGCTGAACCCGCACTACTTCGTGGAGGAGTTCGTGTCGGCGTAGCCGGGTACGGCCGGTTCGGGCGTGCCCCCGGCTGGCGCCGGGGTCGGGCTTCGGCTCCGTAACGCACGAAACAACCGTGCGTAACGGAGTCGAGCCCCGACGATACTGCTGTCGGGTCTCGCCCCTTCGGGCCGAAATCCCTCACGCAGCTGCGTGACAGAGCCGCCGGGGGCGGCTCGCTGCGCTGCAGCACATCGCCGCCTGCCGGGCAGCCCCGGCATGCGGACGCCTCGCCCGCGTTCCGTCTCCGTAATCCGCTCGCGCGCAACCGCTTCGGCAGGCCCTGTCTGGTTTCGCGCTCCGGGCGCTGAATCCTGCTCACCGGTCGCGCCGTAGTGGCCCCACCGGACGCACGGAGCGGTGTATCGCCCGCCGCGCGCCGGTACGCCCCGCACGGGGCTCCTCCCATTCGAGCTACCATCAGAACGGCTGCCGGCAGCAGGTGAAGGCCGCGGCTCGCCACTTCGACCCGAAGGTCACACGATGAAGCGCATCCTCGTCGCCATGCTGGCGCTCTCCCTGGTGGGGAGCGCCGCGTCCATGCAGGCGCAGACGCCCGGGCCGGGCGCGCCCGGCGCCCGCCCACCCACGCCCGCCGCCGGGGAGATCCGCGGCACCGTCGTGGACGCCGAGAGCAGCACCCCCGTCGCCGCAGCCTCGGTGGAGGTGCGCAGCGCGGCCGACTCGTCGCTGGTCACCGGGGCCGTGGCCCGCCCGGACGGCTCCTTCCGGGTGGAGGGGCTGCGCCCGGGGCGCTACTTCCTGCGGGTGAGCGCCATCGGCTACACGCCGCTGAGGACGGCGGGGCTCGCGATCGACCCGGCCGCCCCCCGCGCGAGCGCGGGCAGCATCCGCCTGGCCCGCAGCGCCGTTGCGCTGGAGGGGCTGGTGGTGACCGGGGAGCGCAGCTCGGTCGCGATCGCGCCGGACCGCAACACCTACCGCGCGAGGGACGTGGCGCCCGCAGGCGGGACCGCCTCCGACGTGCTCCAGGCGGTGCCCTCGGTGGAGGTGGACGGCGACGGCAAGGTGAGCCTTCGCGGCAACGAGAACGTGGCCGTGCAGATCAACGGGCGCCCGGCCCCCCTCGGGGGCTCGCAGCTCGCCGCCTACCTCAAGCAGCTCCCCGCCGGCATGCTGGACCGCGTGGAGGTGGTGCCCAACCCGTCGGCCAAGTACGACCCGGAGGGAATGGCGGGGATCATCAACATCGTCCTGAAGCAGAACGTGGACCTGGGCATGAGCGGCGGCCTGCTCCTGGGCGCGGCCACGGCGGACCGCTACACCGTCTCCGGCAACCTGGGCTACCAGGCCGGGCCGCTCACCGCCTTCCTGACCTACGGCTTCAACTCGGACCAGCGGGAGTTCCAGGGCGTCAATGACCGGGAGCGCCTGGGCGCGGGCCGCTCGCCGCTCTCCTTCACGGAGCAGGACATCGCGGGCGACAACGGAAACGCCGGCCACAACCTGACCACCAGCGTGGACTACCGCCTGGGCGAGCGCGACGTGCTCTCCTCGTCGCTCCTCCTCAACCTGCGCGGCGCCACCGACGCCTCCACCAGCGAATACAGCGAGTGGAACGCCACGCGCGCCCTGCTGTCGCAGTACGACCGGATCCGCGACTCGGAGACGGACGGCACCATGGTGGACTACACGCTGGCCTTCAAGCGCACGATGGAGCCGCAGCGCCACGAGCTCGCCACGGAGGTGCGCCTGAACCGCGCCCGGGACGAGGACCGCACGGAGCTGTGGCGGAACCCGCTGGACGCCTCCGGCCCGCTGGAGGCGCAGACGGACGCGCTGGACGCCCTCACCTACCAGCTCACGGCCCAGGCCGACTACACGCGCGCCTTCGGGGAGCGGAGCAAGCTGGAGACGGGATACAAGGGGACGGCGCGGTGGCTGGACCGCGACTTCCGCGTCCTCACGGACTCGCTGGGAACGGGCGCCTGGACGGCGAGCACCCTGAGCAACGACCTGGAGTTCGACGAGAAGGTGAACGCGGTGTACGGGGTGCTGAGCCACGGGGTGGGCAAGGTGGAGATGCAGGCGGGTCTGCGGGCGGAGCGCGCCAGCCGCGACTTCTCGCTGTCCGGCGGGGCGAGCTACCCGCACAGCTACACCAGCTTCTTCCCCAGCGCGCTGGCGGCGTACAACCTGGACGACGCCACGCAGGTGAAGCTCAGCTACTCGCGCCGCATCCGCAGGCCGGGGACGCAGGAGCTGAACCCCTTCCCGGTGTTCATGGACGTGCAGAACGTGTTCCTGGGCAACCCCGGGTTGAACCCGGAGTACACGGACGCGGTGGAGCTTGGCTTCCAGCGCTCGGGGCGGCTGGGCTCGGTGCAGGTGTCGCCCTTCTACCGCCGCACCACGGACGTCATCCGCATCATCGTAAACACGGCGGACTCGGTGGCCGGGCGCGAGGTGACGTCGGTGAGCTTCAAGAACCTGGACACGGGGAGCTCCTGGGGCTCGGACGTGAACGGCTCGCTGCGGCTGGGCAAGGCGTTCAGCGGCCTGGCGGGGTTCAACGTGTTCAAGATGGTGACCGAGGGCACCAGCGGCGTGGCCAGCCTGTCGTCGGACGCGGTCACCTGGTCGGCGCGGGTCAACGGCACCTACAACCTGTCGCCGCGCACTTCGTTCCAGGGGTCGTACTTCTACCGCGCGCCAATGAACATCGAGGGGGGCCGCTTTGCCAGCTCGTCCATGGCCAACGTCTCCGTCCGGCAGAAGCTGATGGGCGAGAAGGCGAGCGTCAGCCTGCGCGTGTCGGACCCGTTCGATACCAACCGCTTCCGCGTGGAGGCCGGGAACGACCAGATCTTCCAGCTCACGGAGCGCCGGTTCAACTCGCGGGCGGTGCACCTCACCTTCCAGTACAACTTCGGGCAGGCACCCAAGATCAGGCAGCGGCCGCAGGAGCAACCGGCGACGCCGGGGTTCCCGGGGTAGGCGGCGCGGCGGCACCGGCGTAGACGAAGCGAGGGGCTCCCGGATCCGGGAGCCCCTCTGCATTAATTGAAGAGGCAAATCAATTATCTAAGGGGCTCCCATCTTCAGGGATTTTAGCAAGCCAGCCCCGGACCTGCTCTGCGTTTTCGGTAGCCCCTTCGCGCTCGAGTAGCTTGATTGCTCTCTCCAGAACGTTTCGGGCGCCCACCTGATCACCCTGTGCGCTGAGAACCCTACCCAGATTACCATACGCCTTCGCCGCTTCCCTCACCCGGCCAAGGCGCCAATTGAGCTGAACCGATTTCCGGTGCATCTGCTCTGCACCGTCTAAATCACCGCGCTTCAAGAGTAGAAGACCAAAATTGCGATAGGCATCTGGATTACCGTTCTGAAGGCCGAGGTGCTCGTTGATCTCCAGTGATTTCCGGTGCATCTGTTCCGCACCGTCAAAATCCCCGCGTGCGTCGAGCACTATCCCAAGATTACCGTAAGCAATTGACATTCCCTCCAGGCCGCCCAGACGTTCATTGATCTCCAAGGACCTACAATACATTTGCTCAGCTGCATCCAGATCCCCGCGAGCGTATAGCACGTTCCCGAGGCTACCAAAAGTACCTGCCATCCCCTCCTGATCCCCAAGGCGTTCGTTAATCTCCATCGATTTGCGGTGCATTTGCTCTGCCAGGTCTAGGTCTCCTCGCGAGAGGAGCACAATTCCTAGGTTATCGTAAGCACGCGCTACCCCCTCCATCCAGCCGACGCGTTCATGGAACTCTAGTGCTTTGCGTTGCATCTGCTCCGCTACCTCCAGATCCCCTCGCGAGAAGAGCACATTCCCTAGATTACCGTAATCGTTCGCCAGCCCGTCAAGGCGGTTTAGGCGCTCATTTATTTCGGTGGCCTTTCGGTATATCTGCTCCGCCGCGCCCAAATCCCCTCGTATGAAGGCAATGTTACCGAGGTTGGTGTATGCATTCGCCATTCCCGCGACCTCACCTAAGCGCTCGTTGATCTCCAGGGCGGTACGATACAACTGCTCGGCTGCATCCAGTTCCCCTCGGATTTGGAAAACGTTGCCAAGAGCCATGTTACCCTTCGCCTGGATGGCTTTTTCGCCCCTCTCCTCCGACAGTTCAATCGCACGGCGGTACAGTTCGGTGGCTTGTGCCAGGCGCCCGTCGCGCTTCAGGAAGAGTCCATATGAGATCAGAACGTCGGGGCCGGCACCACGGACTACGGCTCGCGCAAACAAAGCCTCCGCATCAGTGCGCTTTCCGTTTTCAGCGAGTTGGAGGGCATCGGCTACAAGATCAGCGTCCGCAATCCTCGGCACCGGCGCCGCAACCTCCCGCGCGCGATCAGTTGCGGAACCAATCTCGGTTGACGGAGTGATTGCGACTGGCGCTCGGTATGGCTGCTGCCCCTTTTCGTGTACACGCAACCATCTAGCAAGATGCCGCGTCACCTGATCCTCGAACGAACGGAGTTCGTCGAAGTTCTGGTAAAGATGTTGCTTCGATCCCTCAAGGCTCTTCTTGAATGTCAGCACACCTTGTAGCTGTGGCCCAGGATCACTGAGCTTGTCTGTGGTCACAGCCTTAAAAAATACAACGATCTGCTGCATTGGCAGATCGGGATCGCGCAGACAATCGAGAGCGAGGTGAAACTCTTCCTCGACACCTGAACTGAAGTGCCCTTCAGTGTCGGTTGAGCTTCCCCATCGGTCCCACAGCACCAGAACAAAGAAATCACATTCACGGAGTTCCTCGTTGATGAGGTACTGAGGCCGGCCCACCCCTCCAAGCGTCTCTTCCCATCCGACCGCGTGAAAAATGACGCCGCGGGCGATGGCATCCATCTCGTTGTAACGGCGGAGGGTCTCCCGGAAGGCGTCGCGCTCCTCATCCAGCCCACCGGGAGAAGCGATGAAGACACGGTAGGCTTTCAGATCAATGGGCAAGGAACACCGGATCCAAGTGAAAGGGAGCGTGCCACGCCGGCCTTCAGCCACACCACGTGAGGCTCGTCACAGCCGGACCAGATTCGTACCTAGCGAACTTCCCCCCGCCCCAGCGCCATCCCCAGCCGCACCGGAATCTCCGGGCGCACCCCGGGCTCCAGCGCCACCCGCCCCGCCTCGAACAGCAGCACCACCGTGGACCCCAGGTGGAAGGTCATGATCTCGTCGCCCTGGCGGACGCGCACCGGCGGATCGTACCGCCGGGTCTCGCCCTCCGAGACGCCGCGGCGGTTGGTGACCCACGCGCTCCTCCCCGGCGGCGCGTTCCACGCCGGGTCGAACGCGGCGGAGATGCGCCCCACGTTGTACGCGCCCACCGCGACCACGGCCACCCGCCCCAGCGGCCCGTCCAGGTAGCACACCAGCCGCTCGTTGCGCGCAAACAGCTCCGGCAGGTGCGCCACCGCCGGCGCGTTCACCGGCAGCAGCGCCCCCGGGACGTGCCGCGCCAGCCCGATCCGCCCGTCGCACGGGGCGTGGATGCGGTGGTAGTCGCGCGGGCTCAGGTAGAGGGTGGCGAACGCCCCGCCGTCGAAGCGCGCCCCCTCCGCCGCGTCGTCCAGCAGTTCCGCCACCGAGTACCAGCGCCCCTTGGCCTGGATCGCCCGCCCCTCGCGCACCGTCCCCACCTGCCCCGTCGCGCCGTCCACCGGGGACGCGGCGACGCCCGGGTCGCGCGGCCACTCGCGCGCGCCTTCCCGGAGCCTGCGCGTGAAGAAGCGGTTCAGCGAGGCGTACTCCTCCAGCCCCAGCTCCGCCTCGGCCGGGTCCGCGCCCACGGCGCGCGCGAACGCCCCAAGCACAGGCCGCCGCAGCGGCCGCGGCAACGGCACGTCCGCCACCCGCCCGAAGACGCGGCTGAAGGCGCCCTGCGGAACGCGCTTCAGCACGGACAGCATGGCGCGGCTCCGCCAGGGCGGCGGCGTGGGGAAGTCTTCGTCTCGGTTCATCCGGAACTGCCAGGGAACAGGGAACAGGGAACAGGGAACAGGGAACAGGGAACAGGGAACAGGGAACAGGGAACAGGGAACAGGGTTCGTCCGGTTCACGCGAAGCGTGAAGCGCCACAGCCGGCAACGGCGGTCCTCACCCGGCTCGCTTGAGGCTCGCCACCCTCTCCCAAATCCTGGGAGAGGGGGCAACGGCGGTGCCATGCGCAGACGCCGAGCTGGCGCCCGCGGGCCCCCACCCGGCGGCCCGAGAGCCGCCACCCTCCCCCGTGCCGGGGGAGGGGAATCTCCATGCTTCGATTCCTACCTTCAACGTGTCGTGCTCCCCCTCTCCCGCTTGCGGGGGAGGGGGCCGGGGGGAGGGGGCCCTCGCGGACGCCAGCGCGGCGCCTGCGTGAGGGATTTCGGCCCGAAGGGGCGAGACCCCACGGCAGTATCGTGGGGGCTCGACTCCGTTGAGCAGCGTTGTTTGCTGCTCTACGGAGCCGAAGCCCGACCCCGGCGCCAGCCGGGGGCACGCCCGAACCTTTCGTAAGACGTCGCCGTTTCTCCATGCGCCCCGCGATGTGTTACATTCGCCGCTGCACGAACCGCCGGGCGCGCCGCTTGCACGCCCGCCCCGGCATCGCCGAACCGTGGAACGCACACCCGAGACCGGCTGGCACCGACACGTGACCCGTTCATCCATACCGTCCATCCGCATCCCCTTCCGCCAGCACATGCTGGCCAACGGCATGCGCGTCGTCGCCCACGAGGACCGCGGCGCCCCCATCGTCGCCGTGCACCTCATGTACCACGCCGGCTCGCGGCACGAGGTGCCCGGGCGCACGGGGCTGGCGCACCTGCTGGAGCACCTCATGTTCGAGGGCTCCCAGAACGCGCCCAAGGGCGCCTTCGACGACCTGCTGGAGCGCGCCGGCGGCACCAACAACGGCTCCACCTGGCTGGACCGCACCGAGTACCACGAGGTGGTCCCCTCGCACGCCGTGGAGCTGGCGCTCTGGCTGGAGCGCGACCGCATGGCGCACTTCCTCCCGGTCCTCGGCGAGGAGATGCTGGAGCTGCAGCGCGGCGTGGTCATCAACGAGCGCAAGCAGCACTACGAGAACCGCCCCTACGGGCTGGCCGACGAGCGGCTGGGGCAGCTCCTCTTCCCGGGCGAGCACCCCTACGGGTGGCCCACCATCGGGTACATTCCCGACCTGGAGGCCATCACCCTGGACGACGCGCGCACATTCTACGGGACGTACTACACCCCCAGCAACTCGGTGCTGGTGTTCGCGGGCGACGTGGCGGCGGACGACGCCTTCGAGCTGGCGGAGCGCTACTACGGCGACCTCCCCGCCGGCCCCGCTCTCCCGGAGCTCGCCGCCGTGCCCGCCCCCGCCGCGGGGCACCGCCGCGAGACGCTGCCGGACCGGGTGACCTTTCCGCGCGTGTACCGCGCCTGGGACGTTCCCGCCTACGGCTCGCCGGACTGGGTCGCGCTGGACGTGCTGGCGTACCTGCTGGCCGACGGGGACAGCTCGCGCATGCAGCGGGCGCTGGTGCGCGACGGGCGAATCGCGCAGGAGACGGACACGTACCTGTATCCCACCGAGCTGCGCGGGGTGTTCGGGGCGGTGGCGACCTCGCGCACCGGCGTGGCGCCGGAGGCGCTGGAGGAGGCCATCCACCGGACGGTCGCGGAGGTGGCGGCCGGCGCGGCCACGGAGGCGGAGGTGACGGCCGCGCTGCGCCGCGTGCGGCGCGACCAGGTGGCCGAGCTGGCGACGGCGGAGGGGCGCGCCGAGGCGCTGGCCTACGCGGCCACCACGCTGGGCGGGCCGGAGCGGCTGGACGAGCTGATGGATGCGTACGCCCGCGTCACCCCGGAGGACGTGGCCCGGGTGGCGGGCGAGCACCTGCGCGCCGACACGGGCGCCACCGTCGTCGTGGTTCCCTCCGGCGAGGAGGCCCGCGATGCAGCGTGACGCCGGCCTCCCCCGGGTGATGGAGGCGCCCGTGCTGGGCGCCCCCCCGGTCCCCACCGTCCCGCGCCCCGAGCGCTGGACGCTCGACAACGGGCTGCGGGTGGTGGCGGTGCCCCGCGCCGGGATCCCGCAGGTGGCGCTGCGGCTGGTGGTCCCCGCCGGCTCCGCGGGGGACCCGCGCGAGTACCCGGGCACCGCGTCGCTGGTGGCGGCGCTCCTCACGGAGGGGACCACGTCGCTGGACGCCGACGCGCTCAACGAGCGCATCGACGCGCTGGGGGCCTCGGTGAGCGCGCACGCCGGGCACGACTACGCCGAGGTCGAGGTGACGCTGCTGGGGGGAACGCTGGACGAGGGGCTCCCGCTCCTCGCCGAGCTGGCGACCCGCCCGGCCTTCCCGGAGGACGAGACGGAGCGCGTCCGCGAGGAGGCGCTGGACGCCCTCGCCTCGCGCGGCGACGAGCCGGCCAACGTGGCCGACGACCGGGCGCTGCTGGAGGTGTTCGGGCCGGAGCACCCGTACGGGCGCCCGTCCTTCGGGACCGAGGCGGGGGTCGCGGCGGTGCCGCGCGAGGCGCTGGCCGCCTTCCACGCGGATCGCTACCGCCCGCGCGGGTCGTACCTGGTGGCCGCGGGCGACTTCGACCTGGCCGAGCTGCGCGCGGCGCTGGAGCGCGCCTTCGGCGCCTGGACGGGGGAGGCCGCGCCGGTGGCTTATCCGCCGGCGCCGGAGCGCCCGGCGCGAGCGGGGGAGCGGGTGGCGCTCCCCTGGGAGGACTCGGCGCAGGGGGAGATCCGCATCGGGGGGGTGGGGCTGGTGCGCGGCGCCCCGGACTGGGTCGCCGCGTCGGTGGCCAACTACGTCCTGGGGGGGAGCACCATCCTGGGGCGGCTGGGCGCCAACCTGCGCGAGGAGAAGGGGTGGACGTACGGCGTGCGCTCCGCCTTCTCGGCGGGGGTGGTGCCGGGCGGGTGGTCGGCGGAAACGGCGGTGGGGGCGGAGGTCACCGAGGACGCCGTGCGGGAGATGCTGGCGGAGATGCGCCGCATGGCCGCCGAGCCGATCCCGGAGGAGGAGCTGCGCAGGGCGAAGGACGCGCTGATCCTGTCGCTCCCCCGCGCCTTCGAGACCCCGTCGCGTGTGGCCAGCCGCTTTTCCACGCTGGAGGCGTACGGGCTGCCGGCGGACTACTGGGACCGCTTCCCGGAGCGGGTGGAGGCGGTCACCGCGGAGGAGGTGCTGCGGGTGTCGCGGGAGCACTTCGACCCAGCGCGCCTGGTGACGGTCACCGTGGGCGGCGGCGGGGCCGCGGAGTAGGATCCCGCAGAGCAGAGCGCCCCCGCCCCCGGGATGGTCCGGGGACGGGGGCGCCGCCGTCGGGGAGGCCCGACCCCGGAAGCTACGCTTCCTTGCCCCCCCGCCACGCCGCGTCGTCGTCCGCCTCGAAGGCGGCGTCCACCGTCTCGGGCGCGGGCGCGGGGTGCGCCCAGGGCGCCTGCCGCATGACGCCGTCCCAGCCGCACGACATGCACCAGCGCAGGTGCAGGAACCTGCCGAGCGGGCGGAGCAGGCGGTTGCGGATGGGGATGGTCTCCGACCCGCAGCGGGGGCAGTCGCGCCCCGGGGGGAGGAAGGCGACCAGGAGGGCGATCGGCGACACGAGCATCGCGATCCAGAGGGCGACGATGAACATCCAGAACATGGGGACCTCCTTGCGGCGGCGCGGCTTCGGCCTCCCGAGACCCTCTCGGGTGAACGGCGTCCTGTGGTGAGGGATCGACGGTTCCCGGAACTGCCCCGCCCCTGCGTCGACGGGTCGTCCTGCACCGCGCTCGCCGGTTACGCCTTCCGTGCGGATCGAGCAAGTTTCGCACCGGTTCTCGCCCTGCCGCGCGGGGGCCCGGAGGCCCGCGGACCGGCCGTCCCCGACCGTCGATTTTCCCCATGCCATGTCCGTGCCAGACAACCGCTTGAGCGCACACCCCTCCGGCCGTGCCCACGCTCGTCGTAGATCCCCGTAGCCCCGAGCCCGGGGCGATCCGCCGCGCCGCCGCCGTCCTGCTGCGGGGCGGCCTCGTCGCGTTCCCCACCGAGACCGTGTACGGGCTGGGGGCGAGCGCCCTGGACCCGGATGCCGTGGCGCGGATCTTCGCGGCCAAGGGGCGCCCCTCGTACAACCCGCTCATCGTGCACGTGGCGGACGCGGACGCGGCCCGCGCGCTCGCCGCGGAGTGGAGCGCCGCGGCGGAGCGCCTGGCGGAGCGCTTCTGGCCGGGACCGCTGACGCTGGTGGTCCCCCGCCGCGCGGAGGTGCCGGACGCGGTCACGGCGGGGCTCCCCGCCGTGGCGCTGCGCGTCCCCGCCCACCCGGTGGCGCACGCGCTGCTGCGCGAGGCCGGCATCCCCGTCGCCGCCCCCAGCGCCAACCGCTCCACCGAGGTGTCGCCCACCACCGCCGCGCACGTGGAGCGCAGCCTGGGCGGGCGCGTGGAGCTGATCCTGGACGGCGGCCCCACCCCGGTGGGGATCGAGTCCACCGTGGTCAGCCTCGCCGGCCGGCTTCCCACGCTGCTGCGCCCCGGGACCGTGTCCATCGAGGAATTGCGCGACGCGGTGGGCGAGGTGGTCCTCCCCACGGCAGGGCACGGGGGAGCGGCGGCGCGCCCGTCGCCGGGGATGCTGGACCGTCACTACGCCCCGCGGGCGGAGGTGCGGCTCTTCGACGCCGACGGCGCCGCGCTCCCGGGCGCGGTGGGCGGCCGGACGGCCGTGCTCCTGATCCGGGCCGGGGCGCACCCGCCGGGCGAGACCGTGCGCATGCCCGCCGACGCGCGGGAGTACGCGGCCCGGCTCTACGCCACCCTGCACCGCCTGGACGACGAGGGGTTCGAGCGCATCCTCGTGGAGCTGCCCCCCGACACCCCGGAGTGGGCCGGCGTCCGCGACCGGCTGCGGCGCGCCGCGCACCCGGGGTAGCCGCGCCGGAGGCCGTCCACGATTCAACGCGCGCGGCTTGACACCCGGCCCGCCGCGCCGTAGCTCTTTGTCCCTCGCCGGAACCATTCCGCTCCATCCCCGGATCGTGTCCTCGCCGTCCCCGTCGCCGGACACGCCGCGGCCGTACGCACCCCCATCCACCGCGCGGAGGCCACCCGACCCGATTCCTCTGTAGGTCGCTGCACAGTCATTCCCCCCCACCCAGGAGGACGTGTGTCCTTGCGAAGGAACCTTGTCGGAACACTGAGCGCATTCGCGCTCCTCGCCGCCGCGGCGTCCCCGGCGCGCGCGCAGCAGGCGACGATCGCCGGGACCGTGACCGCGGAATCCACCGGACGGCCGGTCCCCGGCGTGCGCGTCGCCGCGGAGGGCTCCCGCGCCTCCGCCCAGACCGACAGCGCCGGCCGCTACACGCTCGCCGGGCTCTCGGGCGGCACCTACACGCTCGTCGCGCAGGCCGCCGGGTACGCCCCCGCGAGCCGCGGCGGCGTGCGCCTGGCCCCGGGCGGCTCGGCCACGGTGGACTTCCGGCTGCGCACGTCCGTGCTGGAGATCGAGGGGCTGGTGGTCACCGGCGTCACGGCGCCCACCGCGGGGACCAAGGTGCCCTTCGCGGTGGGCCGGGTGAGCGCCGCCAACCTGCCGGTTCCCACCACCGGCTCCGCGGCGACGGCGCTGCAGGGCAAGGTGTCCGGGGTGCAGGTGCTGCGCGGCAGCGGGCAGCCCGGCGGCGGCGAGGCGCGGGTGGTCCTGCGCAGCCCCACCAGCATCCGCAAGACGGTCGCCCCGCTGTACGTGGTGGATGGCGTGATCCTGGGCTCCAACCCCGCCGACATCGCCTCGCTGGACATCGAGAGCATCGAGGTGGTCAAGGGAGCCGCCGCCGCATCGCTGTACGGCTCGCGCGCGGCGAACGGGGTGATCCAGATCCGCACCGCGCGCGGCAGCAACATCGAGATGGGGAAGACGCGCATCACCGCCCGCACCGAGTTCGGGCAGAGCGAGATCGCGCGCATGATCCCGCTCAACCGGCACCACCACTACAACGTGGACCCGGTCACGGGGCAGTACGTGGACGCCGCGGGCAGGGTGGTACCGCGCTCGCTGCGCTTCGCGCCCACGGTGGCCTTCGCGGACAAGGCGTTCCCGGACACGCTCCGCGACCCGGTGAACAGCTTCTTCCGCCCCGGCTCGCTGGTCAACAACACGGTGACGCTGGGGCAGAACACCGCCAGCACCAACTTCTTCTTGTCGTTCAACTCCACCAACGAGACGGGCGTGCTCCGCGAGCACGACGGGTACGAGCGCTTCAGCGGCAAGCTCAACCTGGACCACCGGCTCCGCTCCGACCTGCAGCTGGGGGTGAGCGCGTACCACATGCGCTCCACGCGCGACGAGCTGACCGCGGGGACCTTCGAGGCGCTGGTGCAGATGTCCCCCGACGTGGACCTGCTGGCGCCCAACGCCAACGGGCAGCCGTACATCGTCCGGCCCGACCCGCTCACCACCCAGACCAACCCGCTGTACCTGAACCTCACCCGCGAGGAGGAGAACCGCCGCGCGCAGACCATGCTGGGCGGCGACCTGCGCTGGTCGCCGCTGGACTGGCTGTCGCTGGACGGCAACCTCAGCTACGACCGGCTGGAGGCGGACTACTCGTTCTACCTGCCGCTGGGGACGCTCACGGCCACCAGCGCTCCGTCCACCGGGTCGCTGACGCGCAGCCGCCCCATCAACGACGCCTTCAACGCCTCGGCGGGCGCGAGCCTGCAGCGGCAGTTCGGGAGCCTCACCACCCGGCTCACCGGCCGCGCCCTGGTGGAGCGCCAGACCTTCCGCGGCTTCTCCACCAGCACCACCGGCCTGAAGCTGTTCGACGTGCCGCAGCTGCAGACCGGGAGCGCCCCCACCCCGCTCTCCAGCGACCAGGAGATCCGCTCCAACGGCTACTTCGTCACGCTGGGGACCGACTACGCGGGCCGCTACATCCTGGACGGGCTGGTACGGCGCGACGGCAGCTCGCTCTTCGGCGCCGAGGAGCGCTACAACACCTACTACCGCGTGAGCGGCGCCTACCGCATGGCCGAGGAGCCGTGGTGGCCGCTGGAGCAGGTGAACGAGTTCAAGCTGCGCTACTCGCGCGGCACCGCGGGGAACCGGCCCAGCTTCGGCGACAGGGACGCAATCCTTTCGCTGGGCGCGGACGGCGTGCTCAACAAGTCCACCCTGGGGAACCCGTTCCTCCGCCCGGAGCACTCCACCGAGCAGGAGGCCGGGATCGACCTGGTGGCCTGGAACAACCTGTCGGTCCAGGTCACCTACGCCAGCAAGGTCTCCACCGACCAGCTGCACGCCATGCCCGTGGTGGCGGCGTACGGCTACCCCACCCAGTGGCGCAACGTGGGGACGCTGGAGGGGAGCACCCTGGAGGGGTCCGTCGAGGCGCAGATCATGGACCGCGCCAACTTCCGCTGGCGGGCCGGGCTGGTCGCCGACCGCTCGCGCTTCCGCATCACGGAGTGGAACGCGCCCTGTGTGCGGCTCGGCAACTCGTTCCTGTGCGAGGGCGAGCGCATGGGCTCCATCTACGGCATCAAGATCCTCAACCGCCACGGCGAGCTCCCGGCGCTGCACGCCAACTCGCACGGCGCGTTCGCCGTCAACGACGACGGCTGGCTGGTCCCGGTGGGCAACGGCGGGAGCCTGGCCGACGCGAAGTGGGGAACCACCGTGAGCATCGACGGCAGGAGCTACGCGTGGGGGATGCCGCTGGACCTGATGCGCGACGACGGCACCGCGTTCGGGGCCAAGCAGATCGGCGACGGCAACCCCGACTTCCACGTGGGCTTCACCAACACGCTGAGCTGGCGGGGGCTGACGCTGTACACGCTGCTGGACAGCGAGGGGGGGATGGACCTGTACAACGACACCCGCTCGGCCATGTACAACCCGGCGCTCGGCGTCCGCCACGGCG
Source organism: uncultured Gemmatimonadales bacterium (assembly GCA_963716255.1). Classification (GTDB taxonomy): domain Bacteria; phylum Gemmatimonadota; class Gemmatimonadetes; order Longimicrobiales; family Longimicrobiaceae; genus JAFAYN01. The sequence goes on from OY970303.1 coordinate 193,416, forward strand.
ACGGCGACCAGAGCGGCAAGGCGCCGGAGGACAAGAAGCCGGTGTCGTACTACTCCACGCTGTACCACGGCTTCGCCACCACCAGCGCGTTCATCGAGGACGGCACGTACCTCAAGCTGCGCGAGGTGGCGCTGCGGTACGACGTGGGCGGGGCGGGATCGCGGGCGCTGCGCCACTTCGGGGTGCAGGGAGCCTCCCTGAGCCTGATCGGGCGCAACCTGCTGACCTGGACCCGCTACACCGGGTTCGACCCCGAGGTGGGCCAGCAGTACAACGGCGACTACAGCCGCATCGACACCTTCGGGTACCCGAACTACCGCACCTACACCGCGGCGATCGAGCTGCAGTTCTGACCCCACGCCCTGGACACACGATGCACATGAGACGCATATCGCTCCTCTGCGCCGCGGGCGCGGTCCTGGCGGCCGCCGGCTGCCAGGACCTGGAGGTCACCAACCCCAACGACCCCGAGATCGGGACGGTCCTCGCCAACGGCGACGCCCTCCAGGCGTACCTCGCGGGCAACTTCCGCAACCTGTGGAGCACGCTCCAGGGGGTGAGGCCCGGCTTCCCCGCCACCACGGCGGCCGACCAGCTCTCGGGCGTCACCACCTCGTACGCCAACCCCGAGCTTTCCAACGAGCCGCGGGTGGAGCTCCCCAACAACAACAACGTCACCGTCACCCGCAACGTCCACCGGGAGATGTGGCTGGACCTGTACCGCACCATCTCCATCTCCAACGACGTGCTGCGGGCCATGGACGGCAACCCGCAGCTCCAGGTGGGCGTCGGCAACGCGGACGCGCCGCGGGCCCGGGCGTACGCCAAGTTCCTACAGGGCGTGGCGCACGGCTACGTGGCCATGTACTACGACCAGGGGTGGATCATCGACGAGAAGGTGGCGCTCCCCGCCGACGTGTCGCAGTTCGGCACCGCGGTGCCGCTGCAGCCGCGCGAGGCGGTGCTGGCGGCCTCGGTGGCGCAGCTCAAGGAGGCCATCGCCCTGTCGCAGACCTCCTTCACCCTCCCCACCACGTGGGTCCCGGGGACCGCGATCAACAACGTGGAGCTGGCCCGGCTGGCCAACACCTACATCGCGCGCTTCACCGTGTACGCCGCGCGCAGGCCCTCCGAGCGAAAGGCGACGCCGTGGGCGACGGTGCTCCAGCACCTGGACGCCGGGATCGCCCCGGAGGCGGAGAGCAACGCCGTCCGCCACGACTTCGCCCCGGTAGCGGACCCCGCGGCCTCGTTCGCCAGCGCCTTCAAGCAGAACGCGCAGACCGAATCGCTGCTGCGCGCGGACTACAAGCTGATCGGCCCGGCGGACACCACCGGCGCCTACCAGGCCTGGATCGCCAAGACCCCGGCGACGCGCACGCCGTTCATCGTCTTCACCCCGGACAAGCGCATCGCCGCCCGGGACAGCACCAACGGCACCTACTTCTCCTTCCGGCGGGTGCAGTCGTTCGCGTCCACGCTGGGCACGTACCACCAGTCGTTCTACTTCCTGAACCGCTTCAACAACGCTTCGGGGAGCGCGCGCAGCTGGGAGACGGGCCCGCAGCCGGTGGTCACCCGCGCGGAGCTGGACCTGATCCGCGCCGAGGCGTACCTGAACACCGGCGACCCGGCCCGCGCCGCCGAGCTGATCAACCGCACCCGCGTGCGCAACGGCGGGCTCCCCCCGGTGACCGCGGCGGGGGTGCCCGCGGGGCGCGCGTGCGTCCCCAGGACCCAGCGGGGCGACTGCGGGTCGCTGTTCGACGCGCTGCGCTACGAGAAGCGCATGGAGACGGCGGGCGTGGAGGGGAGCACCGCGTACTGGGACGCGCGGGGCTGGGGGACGCTCCTGGTCGGCACGCCGGTGCACTTCCCGGTGCCCTGGCGCGAGCTGGAGCTGATCGGCGCCCCCCTCTACACCTTCGGCGGGGGCGGGCCGGGGAGCGTCACGGCCGCCGACACCATCCCGCAGTAGCCGGCCGGCCACAGCGCGGAAAAGGAACGGCCGCCTCCTCGCGGGGGCGGCCGTTCCTTTTCGCTTCGCGGGTCGACTAGCTGCCCCGCAGCCGTTTCTCCAGCCTGAACACCTGCACGTACTCCACACCCAGCTCGTCCTGCGCAACGCCGAGCACGTAGTCCTCCCCGATGTCCGTCGGGCCGAAGCGCGCCGGCATGGCGACCCCGCCGAGCATTCTCCCGCCCGGGTCGAACACAGTCCACGTCGCGGAACCCTCCATGGGCACGGCGAAGTCCCTCACCCAGAGGTTGCCGCCGCGGTCCGCGACCAGCGCCGAGTAGAACGGCAGCGTCGCGGGGCGCGGCATCGCCGTGTACACGGCTTCCATCCTCCCGCGCCACTCGCGGCCCATCCCCTCCAGGCTCGCCTCAACGGCGGCCGCGTAGTCCGCCGCCGTGGCGGGGCGTGGGTCCATTTCCCGGCGGACCCGCCGCTCCAGCCTGCCGTCGAGGGAGTAGACGCCCAGCTCGTAGGCGCGGTTGGAGCCGACGACCAGCCGCCCCCCTGCAAGGCCGCTCACGGCGTTCTTCCCGAGCAGCAGCGGGGCGGTCGTGAATCCCACCTTCCCAACGCCGCCCATCACGAACGATTCCCCGCCCGGCAGCACCGCCACCGTGTCGAGCAGGACCCCCGCAGCGGAGTAGCGCAGGTAGTCGATGGAATCCGCGCGGACGCCCCCGGCAATCTCACCGGGGCCGAACGAGTGCCCCACCGCCACGAGCATCGACCCGTCGGCCAGGCGGCCGAGGAGCTGCGGCGGTGGGAACACCGCGTCCGGGAGGTCGAGGAGGCTCACGGATCGGGCGAAGGCGCCCTCCGGGGCGAAGACCGAGATGCGCCGCAGCGTCCAATCGAAAACCAGGAGCGAGTCGCCCGGCAGGAGCCGGAGCGAGGCCAGCTCCTCGAATTCCCCAGGACCCCCACCCTGTCGCCCGCTGGACCGGAGGAACCTGCCGGCGGCATCGTAGAAGCGGAGGGCGCGGAGCCCCGCGTCGGCCACGACGATTCCTCCATCGGAGCGGCGGACGGCGCCGATCACGAGTTCGAGCTGGTACTCCGGGGCCCCTTCCAGCTCCCCGATTCGGAGGACCGGCTCGGTGGAGAGGCGCCAGCCCTCCCCCTCGCGCCACGCGGGTGCCTCGCTCGTGACGACCCGCACCCCCGCGCTGTCACGCGCCTCCGCGGCCCCGGCGCTCCCACGCGTGTCCCCGCACGCGGCCAGGAGAAGCAGCAACGCCAGTGCGCCCGCGTTGGAGGTCTTGCTCATGGGTTCTCGGTTGAAGGTTCGAGCAACCCAATTCCACCGAAACAAAATCGCCTCATCGATTGCTGAGGTTGCAGGATGGTGCGGTGTTGGAAAGGACCCCAACAGAAGCGTCAGATCGGGCGTTCAGGAGTCGTGTCGCTGACAGAGGAGGTGCCAAGTTCCCTCAACAACCTTCGGGCATGCTCCGCAGATTGGATTTGGTTAAAGGGTGCAATGAACCGGACCCGGTCTGACGCATCGGATATCACGATGATGGGAGTGGTGGTATAGCCGAGAGTCCGAAGGGCCGCGGCTGCCCTCGGTGACGCCTGCGAGACGATGGGAAAGGCTGCATTCATTTTCCTGGAGACCGCAGTAGCGGCAACTGGCTCCCTCGACAGAACGACGCCGCGCACCGACGCAAGCCCCTGCCTGGCAACCTCGTTCCAGATTCGCAGCCTCGTAATTTGGGCATCGCAGTCTTCGGGCTGCAGCAACAGAGTCACGAGCAGGCCAGGGGTCATGCCCCGGTCCAGTGAACCAGCATGAATTGTCGTCAGAACAGGGCGACTGTTTCCCCTTCTGGCATTCAGCGTCCAACCTGCGATGGCGGCCAGGACGACGTAGCAGCTCCCGATGAGCACCGTCCTCACCTTGGCGGCTTGGTCTTACGTCAATTTCGGCATGTGAATGGGATTTCCGCGCTCGGGTTGGAGCTCGAGTCTGAGCGGAGCCGACAGGCTGCTTGTCCATGATGGAAAACCCTTGCATGACCCTCTCATGGACGGGTGGGAACGTGGTCGTCCGTGCAATGGTGGGAGCACAGACCGTGTCGAAGTCCGGCGGGGCGCCCACCAACCGACCCTCCCGCAATTCATTTCCAGCGTGTTGTGATTCTCGTCAAGCAGATCGGCAGTGTGACGATGTTGGGTGTTGATCGGGGGCAGTGGCGTCCGCGTCCCGTGGTTCGACATCGCCTGGCTTGCGCAACAACCGACTTGACGTCAGCGCCTAGGCGCGACGTTCACCTCACGCACCTTGTTGCTTCACGACGAAGTATCCCCGGAGCCATCACCCCGACTGCTCGCCTTCGACCCAATAGCCATAATTGCAGATGTAATTCCCCAGGTCCATGTTCATATACGTCAGGGTGCACCTCGTATTCGTACAGAAGTCCGTTCTGCAGGATCCAGCCGCCAGAGCCGTGTTCGGTGTGGATAGTTCGACCAAGCCGACCACGATCACCCCGGCAAGTAGAAATCTTAGATGATCTTTCCAGGAAAGCATCACACCACCTCGCTTATGGAGGATGATAGGGGTCGACTGAGCACTGCCAAGGTATACGGACACCACGCCGTCGTATCCCCGTGCTATTTACGCGGCTAATCAATTTGCATTGTCACCGCCAACCTCCTTGCCTGCACATCAAACCCAAAGTCGGGGCTCCGATCAGATCGTCACCGCCACGAAGTGAGACTAGCAGAGGCGCCGCGTCACGCGCCAAGGCTCAGGACGCGACTGACCACGATAGCGCGGGCACGGCAGGGCGGTAAGCAATCGCTCGAACTATAATAATGTCTGTTCATCAAAGCCGTGCACCAGGGGCGCACCGGGCAGCGTAGTGACCCGCCGGCACTTTCAACAAGATTGCGGCAATCCCCTGCGTCCCCTGTTCCAGCACCCTGATCATCCCATGTCGGGCCGGGTGTTCCCAACCGCCCCAAGATTCGGTAAGTTTCGGGCTCACATCACCCTCTGCCGCCTGAAGCATGCAGACACGTACCGAGCTGATCGAGGGGCTGCTCGCGCGGTTCCCGCACATCCCCCGCGAGGCGGTCTTCAAGGAAGACCTGCTGCGCACCGGGATCGCCTTCGACGACTCCGCCCTCACGGACAACCTGGAGGGCGAGGTCAAGCCGAAGTCCTACTTCATCTTCAGCTTCGACCAGAAGCCGCTGCGCGAGCTGGGGCAGGCCCGGCTGCGCCGCCCGCCCGAGGAGGTCGCGCTCACCGGCGGGCCGCACGCGCTGCGCCGCACCATCGTTTCCGTGCGCACCAACCCCGATTCGCCGTACCGGGTGTCGCGCGGCGAGGACGGGGGGCTCACGCTGTCGCTGGACGGGAGCCTGCTCGCGGACGTGGGGCTGCCTCCCATGCCGGAGTACTACCGGCACGCGCTCGCCAACGGAAAGACGGTGATGGAAACGGCGCCCACCATCCAGTGGGGCTACCTGATCTACCTCACCGTGCTCCGGCTCTGCCAGTACTTCGGCGCCAAGGAGGAGTGCCAGTACTGCGACATCAACCACAACTGGCGCCAGCACAAGCAGGAGGGCCGCCCCTACACCGGGGTCAAGCCGGTGGAGGACGTGCTGGAGGCGCTGGCGATCATCGACCGCTACGACACCGGGCGCACCTCGCACGCCTACACCCTCACCGGCGGGAGCGTGACCTCGCGGGTGGACGGGCTGGAGGAGGCCGACTTCTACGGGCGCTACGCCCAGGCCATCGAGGAGCGCTTCCCGGGGCGCTGGATCGGCAAGGTGGTGGCGCAGGCGCTCCCCAAAGCCGACGTGCAGCGCTTCAAGGACTACGGCATCAAGATCTACCACCCCAACTACGAGGTGTGGGACAAGCGCCTGTTCGAGCTCACCTGCCCGGGCAAGGAGCGCTACGTGGGGCGCGAGGAGTGGCACCGCCGCATCCTGGACGCCGCCGAGATCTTCGGGCCCCGCTACGTGATCCCCAACTTCGTGGCCGGCGTGGAGATGGCGCGGCCGTACGGCTTCGCCACCGTGGACGAGGCCATCGCCTCCACCACCGAGGGGCTGGAATACTTCATGTCGCGCGGGGTGACGCCGCGCTTCACCACCTGGTGCCCGGAGCCGGCCACCCCGCTGGGCCGCGACAACCCGCAGGGGGCGCCGCTGGAGTACCACATCCGCCTGCTGGAGGCGTACCGCGAGACGCTGGACAAGCACGGCCTGCAGCCGCCGCCGGGGTACGGGCCCCCGGGCCCCGGCAACGCCGTGTTCTCCGTGAGCTCGTTCATGGACACGATGGCGCCCGTCCCGGAGAACGCGGACGAGCTGATGGCGGTGGGGGCGGACTGACCGCGCGAGGGGGCCGGCGCCGACAGGCACCGGCCCCTTGGTTGCGGCCCTTGACAGCACTGACGCAGTCGCCTATCACTATACGCACCTTAAACCTGCGACAGTAACCCGTAGCACCGCCGGGCCGGTCCCGGCGAATCCCCAAGTCTCTGCCGGCGAACTCCGCGCCGGGCTTCACGATCCGGGAATTCCAATGTGCCGGCCGCGCACCCCTGCGGCCGCGTCGTTGTTTTCCATCCGTTCCACCCGCGGAGCGCCGCTCCGCATTCCCCCCCCCTCGCACGGAGGAACCCGTGAGACTTCGAACGTCGTTGAAGGGAGCGCTGCTGGCATCGCTGCTGGCACTCGCTCCGGCCTGGGCCGACCCCCTGCTCGCGCAGGACGCGTCGGTCAGCGGCCAGGTCACGGACCAGAACACAGGCCGGCCCCTGGCCGGCGCGCAGGTGACCCTCGGCGGGTCCTCGCTCCGCGCCGTGACGGGCGCCGACGGCCGGTACGGGATCGCCAACGTCCCCGCCGGGAGCTACAACCTGACCGCCTCGCTCATCGGCTACGGCGAGGTGCGGCGCGACGGCATCCGCGTCGCCGCCGGCACGCCGTCCGTGGTCAACTTCCAGATGACCTCGCAGGCGCTTACGCTGGACGAGCTGGTGGTCACGGGCGTGACCGACCCCACCTCGCTCACGCGGGTCCCGTTCACCGTCGGCAAGATCAACGAGGACAAGCTGGTCGTCCCCGCCGCCGGCTCGCCCATCGCGTCGCTGCAGGGCAAGATGGCGGGCGTGCAGGTGGTGCGCGGCAGCGGCCAGCCCGGCTCCGACGTCGCCGTGCAGCTCCGCAGCCCCACCAGCATCCAGCGCTCCACCGCGCCGCTCCTGGTGGTGGACGGGGTGATCCTCGGCTCCAGCTCGGTCGACATCGAGTCGCTGGACGTGGAAAGCATCGAGGTGCTCAAGGGCGCCGCCGCCGCCGGCCTGTACGGCTCGCGCGCCGGCTCGGGCGTGATCCAGATCCGCACCCGCCGCGGGCGCAGCCTGCAGGACGGGACGCTGCGCCTCAACGCGCGCCAGGAGTTCGGCGTCAACTCGCTGATGCGCGACGTGCCGCTCTCCGGCAGCCACGAGTTCAACATCAACGGCGCCGGCCAGTACCTGACCTCCACGGGCGCGATCGCCACCACCCGCGCGCAGCGCACCGCCACCGAGGCGCGCTTCCAGGACCAGGCCTTCCCGGGGACCATCTACAACCCCATCAAGCAGTTCTTCGACCCGGGCAACTTCTCCAACACCTCGGTGTCGCTGTCGCAGAACCTCACCAACACGAACTACTACGTGTCGGCGATCGCGGCCCGCGAGGCCGGCGTCCTGCTCGAGAACGAGGGGCTGCGCCGCTACGACTTCCGCATCAACCTGGACCAGCGGGCTTCCGACAAGCTCAACTTCCAGGTGTCGGCGTACCACATGCGGTCGCACCGCGACGACCTGTCCGGGTCTCCGTTCCAGGACCTGCTGCTGATGCCGCGCGACGTGGACCTGCTGTCCAAGAACGAGAACGGCGAGTACCTGTACCAGCCGGATCCCACCGCGCCGCTGGAGAACCCCATCTGGCGCCAGACCAGCCGGGACAACAACTCCAAGCGCGAGCGGACCACCGCCTCGGTCGCGGGCCGCTACCAGCCGCTCGGCTGGCTCTCCTTCGAGGGCGACTTCGCGTACGACCGGTCCAACCGCTTCTCGGACCAGTACGTCCCCAAGGGCACGCCCTTCCTCAGCGGGACCGACCCGCAGGGAACGCTGCAGAACGACCAGACGTCGGCGGACGCGATCAACGCCTCCTTCGGCGCCACCCTGCGCGGCGACATCGGCGCGCTGAGCACGCGCACTGTGCTCCGCACGCAGGCGGAGAAGGAGGACGAGTACTTCTTCCGCGCCTACGGCGAGGGTTTCGTCACGCGCGGCGTGCCGGACCTGGACCAGGCCCGCACCCGGACGGTGAGCTCGGCGTCCGAGGACATCCGCTCCAACGCGTACCTGCTCAACACCAACTTCGACTACGCGGGCCGCTACATCCTCGACCTGGCCGGGCGCCGCGAGGGCAGCTCGCTCTTCGGGCCCGACGAGCGCTGGCAGAACTACTACCGCGCGAGCGCCGCCTGGCGCATGGCGGAGGAGTCGTGGTGGCCGGTCTCCTGGATCCAGGAGTTCAAGCCGCGCTACTCCGTGGGCACCGCCGGCGGCCGCCCCAACTACGCGGACCAGTACGAGACCTACGCGGTCACCAGCAGCGGCGCCATCTCGCTGGGTGACAAGGGCAACCGCGAGCTCCGCCCGGAGCACGCCCGCGAGCAGGAAGTCGGCGTCGACATGATCGGCTTCAACGGCCGCGTGTCGCTGCAGCTGTCCTACGCCAACGTGGTCACCACCGACCAGATCATCCAGCTCCCGCCCAAGGGCGCCACCGGGTTCTTCTCCCAGTGGGCCAACGGCGGCACCATGACGGGCAACACCCTGGAGGCCACCCTGGAGGCGCAGCTCGTCCAGCGCGGCGACATGAGCTGGAGCGTAGGACTCATCGCCGACCGCTCCCGCCACAAGATCACGGAGTGGGACCGCAGCTGCTTCGTATCGGGCGTGACCTACCGCTGCCTCAACGAGACGCTCGGCATCTACTACGGCCGCCGCTTCCTCTCCGGGATGGACCAGCTGCCGGCGAACCTGCAGCCGTTCGCCGACCAGTTCACCGTGAACGACGACGGCTACGTGGTGTGGGTCGGCCAGGGGAACAGCGCCGCGGACGGCACCAAGCGCAACACCGCCGGCCAGCTCCTGTGGAACACCTCCGGCACGGTCGCCGGGCGCGCGGTCCGCTGGGGCCACCCGCTGGTGCAGCTCGACTCGCTGGGCGCGCCGGCGCTGGTCCGCATCGGCGACGGGCTTCCCCGGTTCCACTGGGGCCTGACCAACTCGTTCCGCCTGGGCGGGCTGTCGGTGTTCGGCGTGCTGGACTCGCAGGTGGGCGCCGAGGTGTACAACAGCACCAAGCAGCGCATGTACCAGTACTTCCGCCACGCGGACGTGGACCAGGCCGGCAAGGCCGAGGAAGACAAGAAGCCGATCGACTACTACTTCACGGTCTACAACGGCAACAACCCCACGGAAAGCTTCGTGGAGGACGCCTCGTACGTGAAGCTGCGCGAGCTCTCGGTGCAGTACCAGATCTCGCCGCGCCGCTTCCGCCTGCTCCGCGGCGTGGGTGCGGAAACCGCGACGATCGGGCTGGTGGGCCGGAACCTGTTCACGTGGACCAACTTCACCGGGTACGACCCCGAGGTTTCCGCGGGCAGCGACACGCAGCTGCTCGAGGACAACTTCGTGTACCCGAACTACCGGACCGTGACCGCCCTGATCGAGTTCAGCTTCTAGCCTTCACTCAACGAGACCAGAGCCGATGAGAAATAAATTGAAGAAGGGGCTGGCCGCCGCGGGTGCGGCGCTGCTCCTCGCCGGGTGCCAGGACCTCACGGTCCCCAACCCGAACGCTCCGGACATCGACCGGATCTACCAGGACCCGGTCGACGTGGAGGCGCTGGTGGCGAGCGCGTGGCGCCCCTACTGGAACTACACGCAGGGGATGATCGACGCGAGCCTGGGCGTGGCGGCCATGGGCGACGAGATGACCGCCACCTTCACCAACGTGGGGGTGCTGGACCTGAACACCGAGCCGCGCGCAACGTTCAACAACGACCCGGCGTACGCGAACCGCTTCGTCAACCAGGGCCCGTGGTACGCCTGGTACGGCGCGATCAACAACGCCAACAACGGGCTGCGCTACGTCAACGGCATCGGCGGCCCGGCGCAGAAGCTGATGATCGAAGGGGTGGACCGTTCGGCGCGGGGACGTGCCTTCGCCAAGTTCACCCAGGGGCTGCTGCACGGCTACTACGCCATGTACTACGACAAGTCGTACGTGGTGTCCGAGGACCGTGACATGCAGGACCCGGAGGTGCTGCGCCAGCTCCAGCTCAAGCCGTACGCGGAGGTCCGCGACTCGGCGGTGGCCATGCTCGCCGAGGCGGCGCGCCTGGCGGCGGCGGACACCTTCACGCTGCCGATCACCTGGATCAACGGGCTCACGCTCCGCAACACGGACCTGGTCCGGCTGGCCAACAGCTACGCGGCGCGCACCCTGGCGTACTCCGCCCGCACCCCCACGGAGCGCGCGGCGGTGAACTGGGCCGAGGTGATCCGCCTGGTGGACGCGGGGATCACGGCGGACCACGCGCCCGTGGGCGACGTGAACCTGCTGTCCAGCCTGTACAAGGCCTACACCCAGTGGTCGGTGAACACCGCCGCCGGGATCCGCGCCTGCGACGGCGGCACCACCATCTCCATGCGGATCGACACCAAGATCATCGGGCCGGCGGACACCACCGGGCAGTACCAGGCGTGGCTCGCCAAGCCCGTGGCGCAGCGGACCAAGATCACGATCCGCACCCCGGACCGCCGCGTGGAGGGGGCGGCCGCCCCGGTGGCCGGCGTGCCGGCCAACGGGAGCTACTTCCGCTACTGCACCAGCGACGGGCAGTTCAACACCGGGCGCGGACTCTACAACTTCTCCAACTACCAGTGGTTCCGCCTGGGCGGCAACTACCGGGCGGGCGCGCTTCCCATCGTGACCCGGGCGGAGATGGATCTGCTCAAGGCCGAGGGGCTCCTGCGCAGGGGTGACGCGGCCGGCGCCGCGGTGGCCATCAACCGGAGCCGGGTGACCAACGGCCAGCTCCCGCCGGTGACCGCCGCCGGGGTTCCGGTGAGCAGCGGCTGCGCTCCGCGCAACGCCGCGGGCGCCTGCGGCAGCCTGATGGACGCGATCATGTACGAGAAGGGGATCGAGGGGGCCGGCGTCGATCCGTTCGTGCGCTGGTTCGACAACCGCGGGTGGGGGCAGCTTCCCAAGGGGACGCCCCTGCACTTCCCCGTCCCGGGCCGCGAGCTGGCCGCCATCCAGATTCCGTTCTACACCACGGGCGGCAGCAACCCCGGCAGCGCCGAGTAAGGCGTGAAGCCGGTCCGGGCCCCGGCCCGGACCGGCCGACCGGGCAGGCAGCAAGAAAGAGGGGGCTCCCGCGATCCGCGGGAGCCCCCTCTTTTCGCCTCCGGACAAGGGGATGGACGGCCGGCGCTTCGAATGGTGCGGTGTTCGGGGTCGGCCGGGCGAGGCTCCTCCGGCGGTGCGACACCCGAAGGGACTCGCAGAGCACTCGCCCACTGGTGGAGCAGGTCCGCAGGATCACGCTGGCTTCGAACAAACGCACCGCCTGCGGACCCTCCCCCGACCTCCCGGCGCAGATCCCAGTACGACAGGAAACCCTCCCCCAGAATTGGGGGAGGGTGGCGAGCCTAAGCGAGCCGGGTGGGGGCCTCCCGCGGACGCCAGCACGATGCCCGCGTGAGGGATTTCGGCCCGAAGGGGCGAGACCCGCGGGCAGTTTCGCGGGGCTCGACTCCGTTACGCACGGTTGTTTCGTGCGTTACGGAGCCGAAGCCCGACCCCGGCGCCAGCCGGGGGCACGCCCGAACCCCGCCCTTTAAAAACCCGTCGTTCCAACCGGAGTTCCGGAATCACGCCCCCTCGCGCGAGGTGGAGACCATGATCGCCCCCTCCACGCGAAAGGATGCAAGACCCGGGAGCGACTTGGCCGCCGCGGCGTCCATGTAGCGTATGGAGGTGATGGGGATCACTTCCAGGCGCCGCAGCATGTCGATGCTGCCCAGCCGGCTTCCGTTGAGGTACACGAGGATGGAGGGCGGGACCCCGCGGCTGGAGGTGGCGTTGCGGCTGCGCAGCCAGAACGGGCGCAGGCGCTCCACCGCCTCGTAGGCGTTCATGGCGCCGGAGCGCTGGATCTCCTCCACCGTGATCACCGTCATGTCGCGCCGCGTCCCCGACGTCCGGACCACCGTCCCCGAATCCGCCGCGATGCCGGCGGATGCCGCGCCCGGCGCGCTCCCGCCCGACGCGCACCCCGCCGCGGCGGCAACGAGCGCCAGCGACAGGGTCCCCGTTCGCACTCGGCTCATCTGCGCTCCTCCTGTTGCTGGGTTTCCGCGCGGCCGGAGTCCGGGTCCGTCCCGGCTCTCTCCACCCGCACCGTCCTGCGCATCCGCTCCCCGCCCGCCTCGATGGTCACCAGGTACTCGCCCGGGCGCACGATCGCTCCCTGCCGCCCGAAGCCGCCGCCTCCCCCCTGCCCTCCCCCGCCGCCCTCCTGCTCCGCCGCGAAGGGCACCTCCGCCGGGCGCAGGTTGGGCTCGTCGGCGCGCCGGCGACCCGCCGCCGGGCGGGCCTGCGTGGTGTCCGCCCGCGGGGCGCGCGTGGTGTCGGCGCCGGCCGCCGGGGCGCGCGCGGTGTCCGGGCGCTGCGCCCTGCGGCGTGCCGCGAGGGCGCTGTCGCGCGCGGCGGCGGGGCCCAGCGGCCGCGGCCCGGCGCGCAGGTCCCAGAACACGCGGTGCGTGCCGGCGCTCCCCGGCGCGCGGAAGACGCGCACCGTGTCGCCGCGCACGTCGGTGACGACGACGCGGGCGCTGTCGCGCTGCCCGCCGCGAGCGAGGCGGTACGCCAGCGACGCCCCGAAGGGCGGGTTCTCGCCCGTGAACAGCTTGTTGCCCGTGTTCCCGCCCTGGAAGGTGGGGGCGTACAGGTACGCCGGAGGGATTGAAAAGAAGAACGCGGGCCGGGCCGCCACGCTGTCGGCCATCTCCTGGAGCGGGGCCACGTCCACCACCCACACCGAGCGGCCGTGCGTGCCGGCGATCAGCTCGCGGTCGCGCGGGTGCACCCGCAGGTCGTGCACGGGGACGGTGGGGAGCCCGTTCATGAAGCGCTGCCACGTGCGCCCGCGGTCGGTGGACACGTACGCCGCCACGTCGGTGCCCACGTACAGCAGGTCCCGGTTGCGCGGGTCCTCGCGCACCACGTGCACGAACGCCGGGCCCTCGCCGGGGAGCCCGCCGGCGATGGAGCGGAAGCTGCGCCCGCCGTCGCCGGAAGCGTACAGGTACGGGGTGAAGTCGTTGGTGCGGTGCCCGTCGAAGGCCACGTACACGGTCGCCGAGTCGAAGCGCGACGGCTCGATCCGGCTCACGTACGTTCCCTCGGGGAGCCCCGGGAAGCGCCCGGTGAGCTCGGTCCAGGCGCCGCCGTCGTCGCGCGTCGTCCACACCCTGCCGTCGTCCGTGCCCGCCCACAGCACGCCGGGCCGCAGCGGCGACTCGGCGAGCGCCACCACGGTGCCGTACGTCTCCGCTCCGGTGGCGTCGCGGGTGATCCCGCCGGTGGTCTCGGTGCTGACGCGGATCCTGTCCATGTCCTGCCGGGACAGGTCCGGAGAGATGGGGACGAACACGTCGCCACGGTTCACCGACCGGAGCACGCGGTTCCCGCCCGCGTACACCACCGAAGGCGAGTGCGCCGACAGGAAGAAGGGGGTGTTCCAGTTGAAGCGCATGGACCCCGCGGAATCGGCCCGTGCGCGCTCGCGCAGGGCGGCCAGGCGCCGGCTCACCTCGGGGGTGGCGGGCAAGGCCGTGTCGCCGCGGGCGACCACCAGCGAGTCCTCGAACATCTGCCGCCGGCCGCGCCAGTTGCCGCTGCGGATCGCGGTGCGCTCCCCGGTGCGCAGGTCCAGCCGCGAGATGTTTCCGCCCTGCGACTCGCTGTAGACGATGTCCGGGTCGACCGGGTCGTTGGCCGTGTAGAAGCCGTCGCCGCCGCCCACGTTGAACCAGTCGGCGTTGGTGATGCGGTCGCGCGTGCGGCTGGGCCCGCACCAGGAGCCGTTGTCCTGCAGGCCGCCGCATACGCGGTAGGGCTTCTGCATGTCGTGGCTGACGGCGTAGAACTGCCCCAGCGGCAGGGTGTTGACGAAGTCGAAGGTCCCGCCGCGGTCCCAGGTGACCCCCACGCCGCCGTCGCTCCCCAGGATGAAGTGCTCGGGGTCGGACGGGTCGATCCACATGGCATGGTAGTCCACGTGCAGCCCGCGCCCGCCGGTGCGAACCGTCCTTCCCCCGTCGTCCGAGAAGCTGAACTGCGTGGCCAGCCAGTAGACGCGGTCGGGGTTCCGGGGGTCCACCCGCACCTGCGAGTAGTAGAACGGCCGGTTGTTGCGGTCGTTCATCCGCCGCCACGTGCTCCCCCCGTCGTCCGAGCGGTACAGCCCGCTGGGCGACCGCTGCCTCACCGTATCGCCCCGTGCGCGGCGGAATTCGGCGCGCGGCAGGGTGTCCGCCTCCACCATGGCGTACACCACGTCCGGGTTGCTGGGCGCGATTGCGATGCCGATGCGCCCCTTGGTCGTGGCGGGAAAGCCGCCTCCCCGCACCTCGGTCCAGCTGCGCCCCGCGTCCGTGCTCTTCCACAGCCCGCTCCCCGGCCCGCCGCTGCGCAGGAAGTACGGCCCCCGCACCCGCTCCCAGCTCGCCGCGAACAGCGTGCTGGGGTCGCGCGGGCTCATGGCCACGTCCACGAACCCGGCCCGGTCGCTCACGAACTTGACCCGCTGCCAGGTGGCGCCCCCGTCCGTGGTCTTGTACAGCCCGCGCTCCGGGTTTGCGTCCCAGATGTGCCCCAGCGCCGCCACGTACGCGGTGTTTGGGTCGGTGGGGTGCACCACGATCCGGCCGATCGCCTCCGTCCGCTCCAGCCCCACGCGCGTCCAGCTGCGCCCGCCGTCCCCGGACCGGTACACGCCGCCCCCCGGCGAGATGGAGTTGCGCGAGTCCTCCTCGCCGGTGCCCGCGTACAGCACCTCCGGGTCGGAGGGGGCGATGGCCAGGTCGCCCATGGAGATCACCGCCTCGCGGTCGAAGACGGGCTGGAAGGTGGTGCCGCGGTTGGTCGTCTTCCAGATCCCGCCGGCCGCGGCCACCACGTAGAAGGTCTTGGGGTCGGAGGGGACGCCCTCGATGTCGGTGACGCGCCCGCTCATGTTGGCGGGGCCGATGGAGCGCCAGCGGAAGAGCGCCAGGGAAGCCGAGTCGAGCGGGGTGGTGAGCTGTGCGTGGAGCGGCGCGGCCGCGAGCAGGAGCGCCGCGGCCGCCAGCGGGGGAAATCGCATCGCTTTCCCTGACGTGCGGGTGGAATACGGAGCCATCGCCGCGCGGGGGGAACGTGCGCGCCGACGTACGGGGGATGCCAGGAACATCTTATGCGGCGCGCCGGCCCCGCGCCATGGTTCCGCGGGCGCCCGGGGCCCGGCCTATTTGCGCAGGTCGGCGGCGTAGGCGAGCACCTCCGGGTCCGCTTCGGGGATCTGCGGGTCCATGTGCTCCAGCGTGTCCGCCACGATCCCCGCCACCAGGTAGTCGCGGGTCGTCTTGTCGTCCGCCGGCACCACGTACCAGGGCGCGTGCTTCGTGCTGCAGCGGGCGAAGACGTCGCGGTACGCGTCCGTGTACTCGTCCCAGAGCATCCGGTCCTGGAGGTCGGTGGGATCGAACTTCCAGCGCTTCTCCGGCTTGTCCAGCCGCTTGAGCAGGCGCTTGCGCTGCTCGCCGCGGGAGATGTGCAGGAACAGCTTGACCACGGTGATCCCGCTCTGGACCAGGATCTTCTCGAAGTCGTTGATCTGCTCGAAGCGCGCCCGCCACACCTCCTCCGGCACCAGGCGCCGGACGCGGGCCGCGAGCACGTCCTCGTAGTGGGAGCGGTTGAACACCCCCACCTGCCCGAACTCCGGGACCGCGCGGTGCACGCGCCACAGGAAGTCGTGCTTCCGCTCCTCGCCCGCCGGGGCCGCGAAGGAGGTGAGCGCCATGCTCTGCGGGTTCACCGCCCCGAAGACGCGGCGGATGGTGCCGTCCTTGCCGCCGGTGTCGCGGGCCTGGAGGACGAAGAGCGCCGCCCGCTTCCCCTCGGCGTACAACGCCGCCGCCGCCTCGTCGATGCGCTCCAGCCGCGCGGCGAGCTCCTCCTTGAGCTTCGATCCGTCGGGAACGCCGTCGGGCGGGGCGGCGTCGTTGCCGGACAGGGGGGGGACGGCATCGGGGTCGACGGGGCGCAGCATGGGCTCGTGGGGGTCGGGGTGAACGGGGGCGCGAGCGGGACGCCGGCCGTGTCCGCAGCATGCGCGCCAGCGCGGGCGGCGGGGCGGATTCCGGGGGGCGTGTCCGGTTCCGTCCGGGTTCCGCGCATGACGGTGTGGACGGGACGCGCTCCCGCCCGGCGCGGGACCTCGCCCGCGCCGACCCCATCTTCCCGGACCGGAGGGATTCGCACCATGATCCAGGGCACCGCACTCCTGCGTGGCGCGCTGCTGGCCGCGATGCTGTCGTCTGCCGCCTGCGCCGACGCCGTCACCGACGCCCCCGCCCCGGCCGCGCCCCGCGCCGACCTCACCGTCTCGGCGCTCGCGTCGGTCAACATCCGCAGCCTGATCGACACCGTCACCAACACCATCATCGCCGATTCCACGAACCAGTACGACGTGCCGACGGCGACCCACACCCTGCACTTCCGCACGGCGGTGGACCGCGTGCTGGCCGGCCGCGTCGCCGGCGCGGACTCCCTGCTGGACGCGTACGCCTACGACGTGTACTCCATCCGCGACGCCACGAGCGGCGACTCCATGGTGGTCTTCCGCGAGCGCAAGGCCTCCGGCAGCACCAAGGTGGCGCGCGGCTGGGGGACGTACATCTTCAACCCGGCCCCGGCGCGGCGGGTGGACGTGCACGTCAACCACCCCATCGACGACCAGCACACCGAGGACATCGGCTCCGAGCTGTTCCGCGACGTCAACGGCCGGTGGTTCATGATGGCGGGGGCGCGGCGCCTGGCCAACTTCAACGGCGACGCGGACGTGGCGCACCAGGCCGGGAGCGTGTTCAACCAGATGCACACCCGCGTAGCCGCGGCCAACGTGCGCACCGTCTCCATCCACGGCTTCCGCGAGAGCAACAACACCAGCCTGCCGGACGACGTGGACCAGGTGCTCAGCAACGGCGCCTCCGCCACCAGCGCCACGCCGGTGTACACCGCGGCCGAGACGACGCTGCGCACGCGGCTGGTGAACGGCGGCTTCGTGGCGGGGCTGTTCAACGTCACGCCCAGCTACAACGTGCTGGGGGCCACCACCAACGTGCAGGGGCTGCACTCCAACAACGGCTTCGGCTTCGGGCGGTGGATCCACGTGGAGACCGAGAAGAACGTGCGCGACGACACCACCGCGTGGAGGTCCATGAACACGATCCTGCGGCAGTGGATCATCGACTTCCCCACCTGACGGAACGGCTGTACGGATTACGGCTGGGTCCGGGCGTGACCCCCGCTGGCGCGGGGGTCGGGCTTCGGCTCCGTAGGGCTGCAAACAACGCAGCCCAACGGAGTCGAGACCCGGCGGAAACTGCCCCGCCGGGTCTCGCCCCTTCGGGCCGTAATCCCTCACGCAACGGCTCACGACAACCCCAACGACGCGGCCCCGGGCGAGATCTCGTCCGGGGCCGCTTGCCGTTTCCCCGCGCCCGGGCTTGTCAGGCGCCGCGGCGGCGCGTACGCTTCCGCGATCGCCTGCCCTTTCCGGCTTCTCTTCCCCGCCCGCCCGACTGCCTCCGGAGACGCTGCCATGCGCGACCTTCGTGTGCCCGTCCGCCCGTTCGCCGTCACCTTCCTGCTGACCGCGCTCCTCGCCGGGTGCACGACCGCGGCGAAGCGCTACGAGCAGGGAGTGGAGCTGGAGCAGCGGGGCCGCCCGGTGGACGCCGCGCTCCGCTACGTGGAGGCCCTCCGCAAGGAGCCGGGGCTGGCCGAGGCGCGCGCGCGCCTCGCCGAGACCGGCGCGCGCGCCGTGGACGGGCTGCTGGGCGAATCCGCCGCGCTGGACGCGAGCGGGCGTCCGGCCCAGGCCGCGGAAACGCTGCTGCGGCTGGACGCGCTGCGCCGCGACGCGGCGGGGGTGGGGGTGCCGCTCGGCGCGCCGGACGACTACGCCGGGCGCCGCCGCGCCATCTTCGACCGCGCCATCGACGCCGCGGTCGCCGGAGCTCCCGGCGCCGGCGGCTGGGACGACGCGCTGCGGCGCCTGGAGCGGGCGGGCGCCGCCTTCGGGCCGTCCGCCGACCAGCGCGAGCGGCTGGCGCAGGCGCGCTCCGGCGTGTACCTGGCCTGGGGCGAGTCCGAAGCCTCGCGCGGGCGCTACCGCGAAGCGTATGGTGTGGCCGAGCGGGCGCTCCGCGCGCTGGGGAGCGGCGGCCCCGGCGCCGCCCGCCTGGCCGAGTTCCAGGCGGACGTGCTGCGCCGCGGCACCGTGGTCGTCGCCGTCCTCCCCATCACCGCCGACGACGACCTCCTCCGCCGCCTGGACGAGAAGCTGGTCCGCGAGGTCGAGGACGTTCTGGCGGAGCGTCACTGGGGGGGCGCGCCGGCCTTCGTGGAGGTCGCGGACCCGCAGCGCGTGGGCCGCGACGCGCGGCGCGAGGGGTATGGCCGCCGCGCGGCCACCCCCCGGGAGGCGGCGCGGCTGGCGCGCGAGGCGGGCGCGGACTTCGCCGTGATCGCCGAGCTGGACAGCGTCCGCGTGGAGGAGCGCGACGTGCGCGAGTCGCGGCGGCACGTCCGCACCGGCGAGGGCGCCGACACGGCGTACACGCTGCGGGAGGGGCGCGTCCAGGGCTGGGCGCGGGTGTCGCTCACCCTGGTGGACGCCCGCGACGCCGGGGTTCTGGACCGCGCCACGGCGACCGCCGACCGCTCCGGCTCCTTCCGCCGCGGCATCTTCGCCGGCGACTGGCGCACCCTCGCCCTCCCCCGGGCCGACCGCGAGCTGTTCGCGCTCCCGGGCGAGACGCGCGACCGCCGCGAGCTCACGCTGGACCTGGCCGGTGACCTCGCGGAGCGGGTCGCGCGGGAGGTGTTCGACGCCGTGCTGCGCCAGGTGCCGTAGGCCGATCCAACCCCCGTCGAACCGCTCCCGCAAGGATCCCAACAGATCCTTTACAGGAGGAACGAGGCTTGATACGGTTGAGCGACGGGAACAGCCCCACGGGAGAGCTTCGATGACGACCCTGCAGCTCCAGCTGAGCGACGAGATGGCGCGGGCGATCGACCGCCTGGCCGGCGAGGCGGGGCAGGACCGCGAGGAGTTCATCGCCGACGCGCTCCGCCGCCGGATCGAGGACGCCGGGGGAGTCTATCGGGCCCGCATGAGCACCCGGTCTTTCGAGATGGTGAGGGACCAGCTCCGGCCGTACGCGGAGGAAGCTGGGTTCACGATGGAAGAAGACATCCTGGACGACCTCCGGACAGCAGCGCCCTGAAAAGCGCCGGTACCGAGCGACTGCGGGCCCACACCGGGCATGCTCGAAGTTCGGATTAAGGATGAGGGGCACCGGCGCGCTGCCGGTGCCCCTCGTTTTCTCGACCTACCCGCCAGCTCACACCAGCTTCATCGCCGCCGGCTTCTCGCCCGAGTAGTCGTAGAAGCCCTTCCCCGTCTTCCGCCCGAAGTACCCCAGCGAGATCATCCGCTTGAGCAGCGGCGGCGACGCGTAGCGCTTCTCCTTGTACTCCTTGAACATGATGTCGCCGATCTTGTCCAGCGTGTCCAGCCCCACGAAGTCGCTGAGCACGAACGGCCCCATGGGGTAGCCCGTCCCCAGCTGCATCCCCTTGTCGATGTCCTCGATGGTGGCGACGCCCTGCTCCAGCGCGCGGATCGCGTCCATCATGTAGGGCACCAGCAGCAGGTTCACCACGAAGCCCGAGTTGTCCTTGCAGACGATGGGCTCCTTGCCCAGCGACTTCGCGAAGGCGAAGGCCGTGTCGAACACCGCCGCGTCCGTGGCGATGGTCTTCACCACCTCCACCAGCTTCATCACCGGCACCGGGTTGAAGAAGTGCAGCCCCACCATCCGCTCCGGCCGCTTCGTGGCCGCCGCCATGTCCGCGATGGTGAGCGACGACGTGTTGCTGGCGAAGATGGTGTCCGGCCCGCACACCCCGTCCAGCGTCCGCCACATCTCGTTCTTGAGGTCCAGGTTCTCCACCACGGCCTCGATGATGATGTCGCAGTCCTTCAGGTCCTCCAGGCGGGAGGTCCCGCGCAGACGTCCCAGGGTCGCGTCGCGGTCCTCCGCGGCCATCTTGCCCTTCTCCACCGCCTTGCCCAGCTGCTTGCCGATGCCGCCGATGCCGCGCTCGCACAGCTCGTCCGAGACCTCGCGGACGAGGGTGTCGTAGCCCGCCGCCGCGCACACCTGCGCGATCCCGCTCCCCATGAGCCCGCACCCGAGCACGCCTACCCGCTTGATCTCCATCGAGCTTTTCCTCCGCCGTGGTTTGAAAAGATTGAACTACCGGGTTCGGGCGTGCCCCCGGCTGACGCCGGGGTCGGGCTTCGGCTCCGTAAGCCCGCAAACAACGCGGGCTAACGGAGTCGAGCCCCGGCAAACCGCCGCCGGGTCTCGCCCCTCCGGGCCGAAATCCCTCACGCAGCTTCATACGTGGCTGCAAAAACCAGCAGTCGTCCCCTCTCCCAGAATTGGGAGAGGGTGGCGAGCCTAAAGCGAGCCGGGTGAGGGCCGCCGTTGAAGGCTGTTCCCTGTTCCCTGCCGTTCAGATCCCCAGCCGCTTCCGCCAGTCCGGCGCGCGCTGCGGGAGCCGCAGCTCGCCGTGCTCCAGGCGGTCCAGGAACGCCTCCAGCTTCTCCTGCGTGGAGCGGGAGACCGCGCCGAAGATCCCCCGCATCCCCAGGTACACCCCGCCGAGCACCGGCAGCGCGACGAGCGCCAGCGGGTCCACGATGGGCGTGGCCAGCACGGCCGTCACGATCGCCGCCGCGCCCCCGCCGCCGCCCAGCGCCGCGCCCGCCGCCAGGCCGCCGCGCACGTTCCCCAGGTCCGTGGACACCTCCACGAAGCAGGTGTCCGCGTCGATCACAGACACCGCCACGTCCAGCGGCGTCACGTCCAGGAACGCCTGCCGCTCCTGCACCTTCCGGTAGGCGCGGCCCATCACCGCGCCCATCCCCGTCCCCGCCACGTAGCGCGTGCGGTCCGGGAACCGGCGCTGCACCACCATGTACTCCACCGTCGTCAGGTACTGCTCCACCAGCAGCCCCACCGCGGCCGCCGGGCGGCGCACCGTGCGCGCCGCGAGCACCGTGCGCGGGCCCATCGTCCGGGCGAGCACGCCGCGCTCCGCGGGGGCGCGGCCGCGCACGTCGGCGATGGCGCGGCGCACCGTCGCCGGCTCCAGCCCCAGCTCCTTGCCGATGCGCAGCACCTCCGCCTCGGGGATCCCCTCCGGCTCGTCCGCCTCGCCGGCCGCCGTCTGCAGCTCCACGGCGCGGCGGATGATGGCCTCCAGCTCCTGGCTGGAGACCCGCCGCACCGGGAGGTTGCCGCCGGGGGGAGGAGTGCCTTCGCTCATCGCGTCTTCAGGAACGGAACGAGGAGGGCCGCCGCGCCCGGAACCCGCGCGGCGGCCCGCCCACCTACGCCGGGAACGCCTCCACCACCACCGCGATCCCCTGCCCCCCGCCGATGCAGGCCGTCCCCAGCCCGAAGCGCTTGCCCTGGCGCCGCAGCTCGTGCAGGAGGTGCACGGTGATGCGCGCCCCCGAGGCGCCCAGCGGGTGCGACACCGCGATGGCGCCGCCGGACACGTTGGTGCGCTCGCGGTCCAGACCCAGCTCCTTCTCCACCGCGCAGTACTGCGAGCCGAAGGCCTCGTTGACCTCCACCAGGTCCATCTGGCCCACGTCCATCCCCGCCTTCTGGAGGGCCACGCGCGACGCCGGCACCGGGCCGATCCCCATGTGCTTGGGCTCCACCCCCGCGATCCCCCAGCTCACCAGCCGGCCCAGCGGCTTCACGCCGTTGCGGTCCGCCCAGGCGCCGCTGGCGATCACCACCGCCGCCGCCCCGTCGCCGATCCCCGAGGCGTTGCCGGCCGTCACCGTGCCGCCCTCCTTGAAGTACGGCTTCAGCCTGCCCAGGCTTTCCAGCGTCGTGTCCGGGCGAATGTGCTCGTCCGCCGCGAACTGCGTCTCGCCCTTGCGGCTCCTGAGGGCGATGGGGACGATCTCCTTCTCGAAGCGCCCCTCCTGCCACGCCTGGTGCGCGCGCTGCTGCGAGCCGTGCGCGAACTGGTCCACCGCCTCGCGGGTGATCCCGTAGTGGTCCGCCAGGTTCTCCGCGGTCACCGCCATGGAGCACCCCGCGAAGGTGTCCGTGAGCGCCTCCCACAGCGAGTCCTCGTAGAACTTGCCGGCCGGCCCCAGGCGCTGGTCGCCCCAGCGGGCGCCGCGGACCACGTGCGGGGCCTGGCTCATGGACTCGGTGCCGCCGCACAGGGCGACCTCCGCCTCGCCCAGCATGATCTCCATGGCGCCGCTCACGATGGCCTGGAAGCCCGAGCCGCACAGCCGGTTGAGGGTCAGCGCCGGGACGTCGATGGCGAGCCCCGAGCGCAGCCCCACGTGCCGCGCCAGGTAGATGGCGTCGGCGGAGGTCTGCAGCGCGTTGCCGAAGACGACGTGGTTCACCTCCCCGGCGGGGACGCCGGAGCGCTCCAGCGCGCCCTTGGCGGCGAACACGCCCAGGTCGGTGGCGCTGAAGTCCTTGAGGGCGCCCCCGAAGGTGCCCATGCCGGTGCGCGCGGCGGAAAGGAAGACGACGTCGATGTCCTTGCCCTGGGTGCCCATGCGGGATCTTCTCCCTTGAGTGCGAGTACAAGTGAAAGGTTTCACAATATGACCGGCGCGGGGGCGGCTCGCAAGCCGCGGCCGGGTGGCGGAGGCGCACGGGAGGCGGGGGGTGGAACGATCCGCCCGACGCCCTTATCTTTCGACACCGCCGCATCATCCGGCGTGGCACCGGCCCATGGGGAGGCCGGTGTTTTTTGATTCCGCCTCCCCGCGTTTCACCGGCCGGCCGCCCCGGCCGATCCTTGATGAATGGCAGTCGCCCGCACCCGCGGCCTGCCTCCGCAAATCTGCATCGCAGTGCCCCCATGATCGAAGACACAGTCGCCTCCGCCCCGCTCGCGTCCCACTCCTCGGACGAGAGCTCGCCGCGCTCCTCCTGGCTCCTGGAGCGCCTCCGCGAGCACCGCAGGCTCCTCTGGCGCGTGGGGCTGGGCGTGCTCGCCGCGCTGGCCGCGGCGGTGATCGCGTGGAACGTCACGTCCACGCCGGAGCCCGGCGAGGAGCTCGCCTACACCGAGCTGCTCCGCCGCATGACGGCCGGGGAGGTGGCGGAGATCACCGTGGTCCCCGGGCGCGAGATCCACGGCGAGTGGTCGGCGCGGAAGCGGGCCGCGGCGGTGGCGTCCCCCGGCGCGGACTTCACCGTGGCCTACCCGCTGGCCTCCATCGAGGGGCTGGCGGAGCGCGCGGAGGCGGCCGGGGTGGAGGTCACGCTGCAGCCCCCGTCCCGCAAGAACCCCGCCCGGGACGTGCTCGCCATCATCCTGCAGGTGGGGATCCTGGGGGCCATCGGCTACTTCCTCTTCCAGCACCACCGCGGCCACCACGGCTCCGAGCTGGGCGAGGCCGCGAAGTCGTCCACCACCTTCGACGACGTGGCCGGCACCCAGGGCGCCGCCGAGGAGCTCCGCGAGCTGGTGGAGTTCCTGAAGCGTCCGGCGGCCTTCGCCGCGCTGGGCGCCCGCATCCCCAAGGGCGCGCTCCTGGTGGGCCCCCCGGGAACCGGGAAGACGCTTCTGGCGCGCGCCGTCGCCGGCGAGGCCGGGGTGCCCTTCTTCTCCATCTCCGGCTCCGAGGTGACGGGCTTCATCGTGGGGCTGGGCGCGCACCGGCTGCGCGGCCTCTTCAAGAAGGCGCGCAAGAACGGCGGCGTCATCTTCATCGACGAGATCGACGCGCTGGGCGGCAAGCGCGGCCGCAACCAGTCGCACAACGAGGACGACCGCACCCTCAACCAGCTCCTGGTGGAGATGGACGGCTTCACGCCGTCGGACGGGGTGGTGGTGATCGCGGCCACCAACCGCGCCGAGGACCTGGACCCGGCGCTGCGGCGCCCCGGGCGCTTCGACCGCACCATCGCCGTGGGGCTCCCCACCAGCGAGGGGCGCGAGGCGATCCTGCGGCTGCACGCCACCCGCCGCGGCATCCCGCTGCACCCCGAGGTGGAGCTGGCCCGCCTGGCCCGCCTTTCCCCCGGCTCCAGCGGCGCCGAGCTCGCCAACCTGCTCAACGAGGCGGCGATCCTCGCCGCCCGCGAGCGCGAGCCGCAGGTGCTCTGGCGGCACCTGGAGGCGGCCCGCGACCGCTTCCTGCTGGGCAAGGAGCGGGTGGGCTTCACCGCGCTCCAGGCCGAGTGGAACACCGTGGCGTACCACGAGGCCGGGCACGCCCTGGCCGGGGTGGTGTGCTGCCCCGAGGACGGGCTGCACAAGGTGACCATCCAGCCGCGCGGCCAGGCCATGGGCGTGGCCTTCTTCTCCCCGGACGCCGACCGGCACCTGTACCGCCGCCGCTACCTGGAGGGGCAGATCGTCAAGGGGCTCGCCGGGCGCGCCGCCGAGGAGATCGTCTTCGGGGCGGACGCGGTGACCAACGGCGCCCAGCACGACCTGGTGCAGGCAAACGGCATCGCCCGCAAGATGGTGTACCAGCTGGGGATGGGCGAGGAGACCGGGCTTCTCATCCACGACGGCCAGCCCGGCTCGCTGAGCGGCGAGGCGCAGGCGCGCATGGACCGCGAGGTCAGGGGCCTGCTGGAGGCCGGCTACCGCGACGCGCTGGAGGTGCTGCGCGCCAACCGCCCCGCCCTGGAGGCGCTGGCGCAGGCGCTGCTGGAGCGCGAGACGCTGGACGGGCCGGACGCGGTGCGCGTCATGGAGGCGGCGGGGCTGGCCCGCAGCTGGCGCCCCGGCAACCCCGCCGACGGCGAGCGCCGCCTGGGCGGACGGCTCGCCGCCGTGGCCGTCGAGGCGTAAAACCCGAGCGGACGGCGGGCACGACACGGAGGCCCCGGGCGCCCTGCGTCCGGGGCTTCCGCGCGTCCGGCACCCCGGTGCTTGTGCCCGGCGCCCCTCCGGGATTACCGTTGATGCTCGGGGCGGCCCTCGCGGCGCGCCCCGCCCCCGCCCCGGCCGGACCCCGGCCCCGCCATCGATCCTCCCCCCAGAGGAGCTGGAACCATGAGAGCCAGCAGCATCCCCGCGTACGAGGCCGGATTCAGCACCACCCCCAGGGACTCGGACGGCAAGGCGTTCACGCTGAGCCCCTTCCAGGTCCAGGTCCCCGGCACCTCCGAGTCGTTCCAGGCGGTGTCGTGCCGGCCGGCCAGCGGCGACGAGAGCTACTTCTACAAGGAAGTCTTCCCCAAGAAGCGCATCGTCGTCCACTACACCGCCGGCTACCTCAAGGGCGACATCGCCGCCCTGACGAAAAAGGACAACCACGTTTCCGTGCCCTTCGTGGTGGCGCGCGACGGCACCGTGTACAACCTGTGGTCGTCGCGGTACTGGTCGTACCACCTGGGCAAGGGCGCCCAGGGCGGCAACCCCGAGATGAGCCGCAGCAGCATCGCCATCGAGCTGTCCAACCTGGGCTACCTGTGCCCCAAGGGCGACACCCTGGCCACCTGCTCCGGCGACCCGTACTGCACGCTGGACGAGACCGACGCGTACCGCAAGCTGGACAAGCCCTTCCGGAGCTACAGCCACTACGCCACCTTCACCGACGCGCAGTACCGCAGCCTGGGGAGCCTGCTGCGCTACCTCACGCGCACCTTCGACATCCCCGCCGAGTTCCTGCCGGAGCCGCAGCGCTACGACGTGTACCCGGGGGTGGACAAGTTCCGGGGGATCACCACCCACGTGAACTACCAGCCCGAATCGTACGGCAAGTGGGACATCGGCCCGGCGTTCGACTGGGCGCGGGTGATCGCCTCGCTCACCACGGTGCCGCTGGCCGGCGTGGAGATTCCCGGGGGCGCGCCGGCGGTCTGAGGCGAGGGTGTGCTTGCCGGGCGGGCCACGGCGTTCTAGCTTGCGGCGCGTGACAGGCCCGGACTCTGGAATCCAGGGTCCGGGTTTTTCGTTCGAACGGCATTTAACTGCGGAGTTGGGCGTGCCCCCGGCTGGCGCCGGGGTCGGGCTTCGGCTCCGTAGGGCTGCAAACAACGCAGCCCAACGGAGTCGAGCCCCGGCAAACGGCCGCCGGGTCTCGCCCCTTCGGGCCGAAATCCCTCACGCGGGTTTCCGTCTGCGTCCTCCAACGTCAACGGCTCGGTCGCACCGGCATGCTCTACGAACTTTTCCGTCCGCTGCTCTTTTCCCTCCCCGCCGAGACGGCGCACACCGTCGCCACCGGGGCGATGGACGCGGCGCTGGGCACGCGGCCCGCGCGCGAGGCCGCGCGCGCCGTGCTGGGGGTGGACGACCCGGCGCTGGCGATGACGCGTTGGGGGATCCGGTTTCCCAACCCGGTGGGGCTGGCGGCGGGGTTCGACAAGTCGGGGGCGTACTTCAACGCGCTGGGGGCGCTGGGGTTCGGGTCCATCGAGATCGGGACGGTGACGGCGCTGGCGCAGCCGGGGAACCCGCAGCCGCGCCTCTTCCGGCTCCCGGCGGACGGGGCACTCCTCAACCGGCTGGGCTTCAACAACCCCGGCGCGGAGGCGGTGGCGCGGCGGCTCGCCCGCACGCCCGTGGAGCCGGTGCTGGGCATCAACCTGGGGAAGAGCAAGGCCACGCCGCTGGAGGAAGCCACCGCGGACTACCTGCGCAGCCTGGAGCTGCTGGAGCCGTACGCGCGCTACCTGGTGGTCAACGTCAGCTCGCCCAACACGCCGGGGCTGCGCACGCTCCAGGACGCCGGCCCGCTGCGGGAGCTGCTGCGCGCGCTGCGCGCCCGCGCGGGCGAGCTGGCCGCCGCGCGCGGCGAGGCGGCGAGGCCGATGCTGCTCAAGATCGCGCCGGACCTTTCGGACGCGCAGGTGGTGGAGGTGGTGGGGATCGCGCGGGAGGAGGGGATCGCCGGGCTGATCGCCACCAACACCACCGTCTCGCGTGAGGGGCTGCGCACGCCGCGCGCCCGGGTGGAGGCGCTGGGCGCAGGCGGCGTCAGCGGGCGCCCGCTGCGGGAGCGCGCGCTGGAGGTGGTGGGGCTGGTGTGGCGGGAGACCCGGGGGGAGCTGCCGGTGGTGGGGGTGGGCGGGATCTTCGACGCGCGGGACGCCTGGGAGCGCATCCGCGCCGGGGCGAGCCTGGTGCAGCTGTACACCGGCTTCGTCTACGGCGGCCCCACCGTGGTGCGCGACGTCAACCGCGGCCTTCTCCGCCTCCTCCGCCGGGATGGCTTCCGCTCCCTGGAGGAAGCGGTGGGGAGCGCGCACCGGTGAGCGGGAGGACCGCGTGATCCGCGCGGCCCGGTTCCTGGGCGGGTACCTGCGGCAGGAGCGGGTGCGCGTGCGCGAGGAGGAGGTCATCATCCCCATGCCGGACGGCGGCGAGGTGGAGGGCACCTTCTACCTCCCGCGCGGCGCGCGGCGGGCGCCCGGCTGGGTGGTGCTGCACGGGGTGAGCGTTCCCGGGCGCCGGCACGAGTCGCTGCTGCGCTTCTCGCGCGCCATGGCGGCCTCGGGCGCGGCGGTGCTGGTGCCGGACGTGCCCGCCTGGCGCGCGCTCCGGGTGCGCTCGGAAACGGCGCGCGCGGCGCTGATCCCGGCGACGGCGTACCTGCGCGGGCGGCCCGAGGTGCTCCCGGGCGGCGTGGGCGTGGTGGGCTTCTCGTTCGGCGCGACGCACGCGCTGATCGCCTCCACCGATCCCGGGCTGCGCGACGTGGTGCGCACGGTGGTGGGGTTCGGCGGCTACTGCGACCTGCGCCGGGCGATCGGCTGCATGTTCACGGGCGAGCACGAGTGGGACGGCCGCCGGTACGCGCTGGACCCGGACCCCTACGGCCGCTGGATCCTGGCGGCCAACTACCTCGCGGCGGTGCCGGGGATGGAGGGGATGGGCCGCGTCGCCCACGAGGCGCACGAGCTGGCGGCGGAGGCGGGGCGGCGCCGCACCTTCGCGGGCGAGGCGGACTACGACCCGCTCAAGGCCGCGGCGCGCGAGCGCCTTGGGGCGGAGGAGCGGGAGGTGTGGGACCTGCTGGCCCCGCCCTTCGGCGCGCCGGTGGGCGACCCGGACCGGGCGCGCGCCCTCGCGGACGCCCTGTCCGACGCGGTGCTGGCCGCCGACCCGGACCTGGACCCGCGCCGCGCCATGCCGGAGCTGCGCGCCCGGGTCGTCCTGGCCCACGGCGAGGCGGACCGGCTGATCCCCTTCACCGAGTCGCTGCGCACGTACGCGGCGCTCCCGGAGCGGCTGGACCGCTCGGTCACCATCACGCGCCTGTTCGCGCACTCCACCGGCAGCTCCGCGGTGCGCGCAGTGGAGTACGGGGTGGAGGGGCTGCGCTTCTTCCAGCTGCTGCGGCGCGCGTTGCGGTAGGGGGAACGGCAGTGCGGGCGTGCGGGAGTGAACGGCAGTACGAAGTACGCAGTACGTGAAAGCGCCCCGGCCGGGATCTCCCGGCGGGGGCGTCGGCCCTCACCCGGCTCGCTTGAGGCTCGCCACCCTCTCCCAATTCTGGGAGAGGGGGTCAACAGCGTGTGCTTCGACAGGCGCCCGGAGTTGGGGGTCGGCCGGGGGAGGGGCCTGCCGTCGCGTGAGGGATTTCGGCCCGAAGGGGCGAGACCCGGCGGCAGTTTGCCGGGGCTCGACTCCGTTGCAGACGGTTGTTTCGTCTGCTACGGAGCCGCAGCCCGACCCCGGCGCCAGCCGGGGGCACGCCCGAACCCGCAGTTCAGGCAGTCGCAGTCGTCAAGACCCGCCCTTGCCGAACATCCCGCCCAGCCCGCCCGCGATGTCCCCGAGGTCGGGCATCCCGCCGCCCCCTGCCCCGCCCCCCTCCACCAGCCGCTTCAGGTTCCCGCCGACGGGCGGGGGGAGCCGGCCGTCCAGAAAGCTCACCGCGGCGAGCGCGGCCGCGCGGGCCTTGTCCTCCGGGATCCCGGCCCGATCGGAGATCTGCTGCACCAGCTCGTCGATCATCGCCATCTCGTCCTCCGCTGCCCGTCGTGGAAAGGAGCCCTTCCTCGGCGCGGAGTCGCGGCAAGGAGCGGTCCACGGCGGCGCGGGCGCGTCCTCAGTGCCCCGCGGGGCCGGCGCTCAGCCGCAGCCCCACGATGCCGGCGATCACCAGGGCGATGCTCGCCAGGCGCAGCGTGCTCGCGGGCTCGCGGAAGAGCACGATGCCGAGCGCCGCCGCGCCCACCGCCCCGATCCCGGTCCACACCGCGTAGCCGGTGCCGATGGGGATGGTGCGCAGCGCCTGAGAGAGCAGCGCGAAGCTGGCGACCATCGCCGCCGCCGTGCCCACGCTTGGCCAGGGGCGCGTGAAGCCCTCAGTGTACTTGAGCCCGATGGCCCACGCCACCTCCAGCAGCCCGGCGAGAAAAAGGTAGGTCCACGCCATCGGTACGACCCTGGTCTGGTGACTGGCCGGCCCTTGGCGGCCGGGGCCGGAGCGGGTCCCCGCGCCCGTCTACCCGGAGTGCTCCGCGAGGTAGCGCGCGAGCGCCGCGGCCTCGTCGCGCAGCGGATCGGGCGCAGCGGCGGGCGCTGGCGCGAGCGCGGCCTTCATCGCCGCGACCACGGCGGCGAGCAGGAGCAGCGAGCCCGCGAACCGGATTCCCTGCGCGATCGCCTGGTCGCTTTCCAGCAGCCCGAGCGTGCCCAGAAGGTACGCCCAGTCGTGCTGCGTGCCGTCGCCGCCGACCAGCGGGAGCTCGCGCGCCCGCGCGTCGGCCAGGTAGCGCGCGACGTTGAACAGGCTCTCCCCCAGCCACGCCAGCGACACCGCCGCGGCGAACGGCTGCCGCGCGCGGCCGAAGTGGACCGCGAAGGCGAGCGGGAAGAGCAGCTGCATCAGCGTGCCGCCCAGCGCGGTCACGAACTCGCCGCCGAAGATGCCGAAGACGGGGTGCCCGGCCTCGTGCAGCAGCAGGTTGACCCCGTCGACGAAGCGCCATGCGTCGGGATCGCGGACGACGGACACGGCCCACACGCCGAGCAGGACGACGCCGGCCCAGCGGAGCGGCCGCGAAGCGGCGAGCGAGAGCGGAAGATTCAACGGAGTGGCCGAAGCGGAAGGATGCCGAGGACGTAAAAGGGGTTTGTTCCCAGAAGATGTCGCGGAGGGAGACCGCCGGCAGTTTGGCGGTCTCCCGCAGCCGGAGCGGAGACGGCGGGGCAGTTACCGCTGGCTCCGCGACCCGCGCAGGAGACGGACAGTAGTATCGTCCGGCTCCGGAGCGGCCCCAAGCCCGCCGAAGCAGCGAAAACGTCAGTGCGAGTGCCCGCCGCCCGTCATGTCGTGCTCGACCATGGCCGCCATGCGCGCCCGCTGCTCCGGGGTGAGCGCCGCGTCCCGCGCCCGCACGAACCCCCGCCACGCATCCGCCGCCGCCGCGTTCAGCCGCTCCCGACCCGCCCCCGCCGCCCGCTCCCGCCCCACCGCCGCCGCCGCCGCGTCGCATGCCCGCCGCACCTCGCGCTCCACCGCGCGCCCCGGCCGCGCCAGCAGCTTCACCCGCCCCGTCTCCTGCCCGCACGTGGCCGGGTCCAGCAGCGCCACCCCCCGCGCCGCGTCCGCATCGCCGGGTTCCGCGAACGACGCCGGAAGCCCCGCGCGCAGGTAGGGGAGCGCCGTGTGCTCCTGCGCGAACAGCCCCTGCGGGTTGTCCAGCCACACCCAGGCGTGCACCATGGTCAGCCGCGTCCGCCCGTCCCCCGCCCCCGCCTTTCCCTCGCGGATCCGCCGCTCCGACACCCAGCGCAGCACGGGCCGGTCCTCCGTGAGCATGCGGGCGATGCGGACCACGTCGTGCGCGTGCCACCGGTCCGCGTCCCCCGCGAACCCCGCCGGGAGCGGCTCGCCGGGCCGCTGGTACACCGTGTAGGCCACCCCCACCAGCACCCGCTCCCCGCCGACCGTGGCGTACTGGAGCGTGGAGGGGCGCGCCAGGTCGAGCGGGCGCCGCACCCGGTCGGGGTGGTACCAGTGCTCGCCCATCAGGGCGCCTTCCCTGCCGAAGCGCCGGAAGCCGTCCCGCTCCGCGGCGCGGGGGTCGCGGTAGCGGGCGGTGGCGGCGCGCACCGCCTCCACCTCGCCGGCCAGCGCGGAGCCGGGCGCCGGCCGCGCGTCCGCACCCGGCGCCGGGGCGGCGTGGCCGTGCCCGGGGTGCTGGGCGGCGAGCGGGGCGGCGGGGGCGGACGCCAGCAGCACGGCGGCCGCGAGGGCGAGGCGCTTCATGGGACGTGTCCTTGCTCCCGGGGTGGGCGGGCGGGGCGCGCGGCGCGTCCGGGCGCCCCGCTCTCGTACACCCGGCGCGGCCGGATCGTTTGGCTACTTCGCCTCGGGGTTCTCGATCAGGTGGAGCATCGCCACGCGTTCCCGGTGCGCGCCGATGACCAGCTCGAACTGGTACGTCCCCTCCGAGGGGAAAACCACGTCGTCCAGCCCCATCACCAGGCGGGTCTGCTGGGGCGGCTCCATGGGGCGGGGGGCGCCCACCTCGGTGTGTCCGTTGATGGTGCCCACCGGCGCCGCGGCGGGGTCCAGCAGGTCGATCTTGAAGTCCACGCGCCCCGCCTCGTCCGCGTTCCACTCCATCGCCACCACCAGCGTCATGCGGTCCTGCCGCGCGGGGAAGCCGGGGGCGAAGAGGTGGTGGAAGACGCCGTGCAGGTCCACCCGGCCGTCCGGGCGCATGGAGGCATCCTCGCAGAGCAGCGCGTACATGACCTTCACGATCACTCCCTGGTCTTTTTGTCCGTGTGTGGCGGCCGGAGCCATCGGCCGGAAAGCGCGGAATGATAGCCGCGCGCGGGGTGGCGGGCAACGCGCGGGCCGCGCTCGCGCCCGGGGCGGTCGCGCTGTACCTTCGTCGCGCTCCGGAGCCCCCGGCCCACCCCGGCCGGCATCCCGCCCACGGCGGCGGCGACGGCTCCCGGACCCGACACGACCCACGCGCACGAGCATGACGCACCCCATCGCGGTCCGCCGCGCCGAAGAGCTCCGGCCCCGCCCCTCCGAGGACTCGCTGGGCTTCGGGCGCCACTTCACCGACCACATGTTCCGCATGGACTACGCGCCCGGGCGGGGGTGGCACGACGCGCGGGTGGAGCCGTACGCCCCGCTCGCCCTGGACCCGGCCGCCGGCGTCCTGCACTACGGGCAGACGGTGTTCGAGGGGCTCAAGGTGTTCCGCGGCGGCGACGGCGTCGTGCGCGCCTTCCGCATCGACGACCACTGCCGCCGCCTCGCCGCGAGCGCGGCGCGCGTCTGCATCCCCCCGGCGGACCCCGCCGCGGTGCGCGCGGGGATCGCGGCCGTGGTGCGCGAAGACCTGGAGTGGGTGCCGGCCGCGGCGGGGACCTCGCTGTACGTGCGCCCCACCATCATCGCCACCGAGGGGTTCCTGGGGGTGCGCCCCGCGGCCGAGTACGCGTGCTTCGTCATCCTCACCCCGGTGGGCGGGTACTTCGCCGCCGGGGTGGCGCCGGTGCGCATCTGGGTGGAGGAGCACCACATCCGCGCGGCCCCCGGCGGGCTGGGCGCCGCCAAGACGGGGGCCAACTACGCGGCCAGCCTCGCCGCCGCCGTCGAGGCGCGGGAGCGCGGCTACGCGCAGGTGCTCTGGCTGGACGCGTGCGAGCGGCGCTGGCTGGAGGAGGTGGGGACCATGAACCTGTTCGTGCGCATCGGCGACGAGGTGGTCACCCCGCCGCTGGGCGACACGCTGCTGGCCGGCATCACCCGCGACAGCGTGCTGGTCCTGCTCCGCGACTGGGGCGTCCCGGTGAGCGAGCGGCCGCTCTCCGTCGACGAGATCCGCGACGCGCACCGCCGCGGCGAGCTGCGCGAGGCGTTCGGCACCGGCACCGCCGCGGTGATCTCGCCCGTGGGCACGTTCGGCTTCGCGGACGGCGAGCTCCAGGTGGGCGACGGCGGGGTGGGCGGGCTGTCGCAGCGCCTGTACGACGCCATCACCGGCATCCAGTTCGGCAGCGTGCCGGACCGCTTCGGGTGGATGACGCCCATCGCCTGACCTTTACGGCGTGAACGGCTTGGTTGGGCGTGCCCCCGGCTGGCGCCGGGGTCGGGCTTCGGCTCCGTAAAGCACGATACAACTGTGCTTAACGGAGTCGAGCCCCGGCAAACTGCGCCGGGTCTCGCCCCTTCGGGCCGAAATCCCTCACGCGGGGCTCGCGCTGGCGTCCGCTGGGCCCCCACCCGGCTCGCTTGAGGCTCGCACGGCTTGCCCCTATGTCCCCCGTTCCGAGGGAGGGCTTCCTGTCCCTCAGCTTCGCCGTGTCGTGCTCCCCCTCTCCCCTTGCGGGGAGGGGCCGGGGGAGGGGGTCGCCGTCGCGGTTCAATGGCAGGAGGGCCGCCCCTACAGGCGGACGCGCACCGCCTCCGCGTGCCCGTGCAGCCCCTCCGACTCCGCCAGCCGCACCACGTCCGCCGCGTCGCGCCGCAGCCGCTCCGCCGAGTAGCCGATCAGGCTGGTGCGCTTCAGGAAGTCGTACACCCCCAGCGGCGAGGCGAAGCGCGCCGTGCCGCCCGTGGGGAGCACGTGGTTGGGGCCCGCGAAGTAGTCGCCCACCGGCTCCGGCGACCAGCTTCCCAGGAAGATCGCCCCCGCGTTGCGGATGCGCCCGGCCAGAACCAGCGGCTCCATCACCAGCAGCTCCAGGTGCTCCGGGGCGCGCAGGTCCGCCAGCTCCGCGGCCGCGGCGAGGTCGGGCACCTGCACGATGGCGCCGTTGGCCTCCAGCGCCGCCCGCGCCACCTCGCGGCGGGGGTTGGCCTCCAGCAGCCGCTCGATCTCGCGCGGCACCTCCGTGAGGTGCGCGGCGCAGGTGGTCACCAGCCAGGCGATCGCGTCCGGGTCGTGCTCCGCCTGCCCGATCAGGTCCGCGGCGACGTGGCGCGCGTCCGCCAGCTCGTCCGCGATCACCAGGATCTCCGAGGGGCCCGCCACCATGTCGATGTCCACCCGCCCGAAAACCTGCCGCTTGGCCTCCGCCACCCACTTGTTCCCCGGCCCCACGATCTTGTCCACCCGCCCCACGCTCGCCGTCCCGAAGGCCAGCGCCCCCACCGCCTGCGCCCCGCCCGCGCGGATCACCTCCGTCACCCCGGCCACGTGCGCCGCCGCCAGCACCACCGGCGCCACCTCGCCGTCCGGCGCGGGCGACACCATGACGATCTCCTCCACCCCCGCCACCACCGCGGGGATCGCGTTCATCAGCACCGTGGAGGGGTACGCCGCCCGCCCGCCGGGAACGTAGATCCCCACCCGCCGCAGCGCCGTCACCCGCTGCCCCAGCAGCGAGCCGTCCGGGAGCAGGTCCACGAAGCCGTGCTCCCGCTGCCGCTCGTGGAAGCGGCGGACGTTGTCCGCCGCGCGGCGCAGCGAGGCCAGCAGCGCCGGGTCCAGGGAGGCCGCGGCGCGCTCCAGCTCCTCCCGGGGCACGCGCAGCTCGTCCACGCTCGCCGCGTCCAGGCGGTCCAGGCGGCGGGTGTGCTCCAGGAGCGCCGCGTCGCCCCGCTCCGCCACGTCGC
The DNA here is from genome assembly GCA_963716255.1 of uncultured Gemmatimonadales bacterium. GTDB lineage: Bacteria > Gemmatimonadota > Gemmatimonadetes > Longimicrobiales > Longimicrobiaceae > JAFAYN01. The sequence goes on from OY970303.1 coordinate 228,449, forward strand.
GGAGGATCCCCGCCACGGCCTCGCGCAGCTCCGGGTCGTCGGTGGAGGCCGCGGAGGCCAGCCCGCGCAGCTCCGCGAAGGGCGGGCGGCTGTAAAAGGTGCGGATGTTCACGGCTGCGAAGCGTTCGGGGCCGGCCGGGCGCCGCCGTCCAGCGCGCGCTCCAGGTCGGCGATGAGGCGCTGGTGCTCCTCCAGGCGGAGCTTGTGGCTGGCGCGGTTCACGATGAGCCGCGCCGTGGAGCGCGACACCTCGTCCACCACCACCAGCCCGTTCTCCTCCAGCGTGCGCCCGGTCTGCACCAGGTCCACGATCCAGTGCGAGAGGCCCAGCAGCGGCGCCACCTCCACCGAGCCGGAGATGTGGATCAGGTCCGCCTGCAGTCCGCGTGAGGCGAAGAAGCGCCGCGCCGACTCCACATACTTGGTCGCCACCCGCGGCGTCACCCCGCCCGCCAGGTGCGGGTACGGCGTCCCCACCGGCGCCGCCACCGCCAGGCGGCAGCCGCCGAAGCGCAGGTCCAGCGGGTGCAGCACATCCGGCTCCCGCTCCCCCAGCACGTCCAGCCCCACCACCCCCGCGTCCGCCACCCCCGCCTCCACGTAGGTGGGCACGTCGATGTTCTTGACCGGCAGGAACTCGAACCGGCCGTCGCGCGAGGGAAGGATCAGCCGGCGCGACTCCAGCACCGCCGCCTCCACCCCCGAGCCCAGCCGCTCGAAGAGCCCCAGCGCGTCCTCCATGATGCGGCCCTTGGGAAGGGCCACGCGCAGCGGGCGGCTCACCGGTCCTCCGCGGGGAGGAGCTCCGCCAGCGTGTCCGTTTCCAGCGCGAAGCCCACCGCCGGCCGGTCCGCGCCGTAGAGCCCCAGCAGGTGGTCGTAGCGCCCCCCGAAGCCCACCGCCCGCCCCGCACCCGCCACGAACACCTCCCACTGCACCCCCGTGTAGTAGCCCAGCCCGCGGATCTCCCCCAGGTCGTACACCACGTGCGCCCGCTCCTCCGGGGTGAGCAGCGCGTCCACCGCACGCAGCCGCTCGATCGCCGCCTCCGCCTCAGGGCCGGAGGCCAGCGAGCGCGCCCGCGCCAGCACCTCCCCCCGCCCGATCAGCTCCGGCAGCTCCACCAGCGCCCGCGCCACCGCCGCCTGCGCCCCCAGCTCGCGCGCGCCCTGCGCCAGCGCCGCGCGGTCCTTGCGGTCGATCGCCACGCGAAGCCGCTCCGCCGCCTCCGGCTCCAGCCCGGCCAGCAGCGGGCGGATGAAGCGGATGTCGCCCAGGTTCACCTGGAAGTCGCGGATGCGGAGCGTCCGCAGGAACCCCAGCGCCATGCGCAGCGTTTCCACGTCCGCCTCCGCCCCCCCGTCGCCGATCAGCTCCGCGCCCAGCTGGAACGACTCGCGCCGCCGCCCGCCCCCCTCCGGCTCCTGACGGTACACCTTGCCCGCGTACGACAGGCGCAGCGGGAGCGGCGCCGCCGCCAGCTTGCTCCCCGCCATGCGCGCGATGGACGAAGTGAAGTCCGCGCGCAGCGCCACCATGCGCCCGTCGCGGTCCACGAAGCGGATCAGCCGCGCCGCCAGCTCCGGGCCGCCGCTCCGGGTGAACACCTCCTCGTACTCGAAGGTGGGGGGGATCACCTCGTCGTAGCCGTGCGCCTCGGCGAGCGCGAACCACGCCGCCTGCACCCGGCGGCGGCGGCGGACATCGTCCGAAAGGAGGTCCTGCGACCCCGGGGGAACCTGTGCGAGCGTGGTGGTCGGCATGGGCGCAAGTATACCGGGAGCCCCGCCGGGCTGGCAACCGCGCGCGGCCGGGGAGGAACAGTTCCGCGGATCGCGGCACGCTGCTTGCTAATTCACGCCGAACGAGAGAGTTGGAATCGGCATAGCCACTTCGACCAGCGAGGGATCCGTGGACATCATCCTCATCATCGGTATCATTCTTCTGGTACTCGGGATCCTTGGCTTCACGGGGATCTTCGCGGCCCTGAAGAGCATCGCCATCTTCTTGGTGATCATCGCCGTCATCGTGATCGCCTGGCGCGTCATCACCGGCCGCCGCCCCGTCTGACGGACGCGGCAGACAGCTCGGGCAGTACGGATCGGCGGAGCGGGGAGCCTTTTTCGGGCTTCCCGCTCCGCGCTTCGTTTGGGCACGCCGGTTTCGGACGGGGGAAGACCTGGGGGTGGGGCCGCTCCGGAGCCCGGCGATACGGCCGCCGGTCTCCTGCGCGGGTCGCGGAGCCAGCCGAAACTGCCCGGCTGTCTCCGCTCCGGCTGCGGGAGCCTCGCCAAACCGCCGGCGAGTCTCCCTCCGCAAACGATTTGGGGGGTACTGCGGAACTGCGGAACTGCGACGGCACGGCGGACGGCACCATCGCTTCCCTACGGCGCCAGCGCCTCGAACCGCGCCGCCACCTCGTCGGGGGAGCGCAGCCACGCCCGCGCCGCCGCGTGCACCCGACGAAGGCCCGGTCCCTCCATCTCCATCCCGTGGTTCCCCGCGTAGGCGATCCCCGGGATCCCGGCGCGCTCCCGGACGTCCGCCATCCCCCACCCGCTCACGACCGCCGCCCACACCCCGGGCGCGCCCAGCAGCCGGTCCAGCGCCGCGCGGGTCCGCTCCGGGATCGCCGCCAGCTCCGGCCGGGCCGCGATGGGCGCCAGCGTCCCGTCGAAGTCCAGCAGCAGCACCAGGCCCCCGCTCCGCCGCCAGGCCCCGCCCCACTCCGCCGCGCGCTCCAGCGCGTGCGGGAGCGCGCTTCCGCTCACCGCCGCGCCCCGGTTGACCCGTGCGAGCGCGCCCCGCTAGCTTCCCGCCCCGGAGCCACCCCCCACCGCGGAAGCGCAGTCGCCATGTCGTCCTGGATCGATCGGTTGAAGTTCGACGAGCGCGGCCTCGTCGCCGTCGTCGCGCAGGAAGCCGCCACGGGCGAGGTGCTCATGCTGGCCTGGGCCGACCGCGAAGCGCTGGAGCGCACCCAGGCGACCGGCCGCGCGCACTACTGGAGCCGTTCCCGCGGCGCGCTCTGGCAGAAGGGCGAGACCAGCGGCCACGTGCAGGACGTCCGCGAGGTGCGGGTAGACTGCGACGGCGACGCCGTGCTGTACCGGGTCGCGCAGAGCGGCCCCGCCTGCCACACCGGCCAGGGGAGCTGCTTCCACCGGCGCGTCGAGGACGAGGGCCTGGCGCCCGCCGGCGGCGCGGGCGACGTCCTGTCGCGCATCGAGGAGATCGTCCGCGCCCGCGAGGCCGGGCGCCCGGAGGGCTCGTACACCACCTACCTGTTCGACCAGGGGGTGGACAAGATCCTCAAGAAGCTCGGCGAGGAAAGCGCCGAAACCATCGTCGCAGCAAAGAACCCCGGGACGGACGAGCTGCGCTCCGAGAGCGCCGACCTGCTCTTCCACCTGCTCGTCCTGCTCCGCGCCCGCGGCCTCTCCCTGGCCCAGGTGTACGCCGAGCTGGAGGGACGCTTCGGCGCCCCTCCTCGCGACCTCGACCGGCTGGCGTCGAAGCGGCCGCCCGATCACTCCTGAGCCGCGGCCCGCCCCGGCGCCCCCATCGTCCCGGAAGCGCCCGGGCGCCCGTCGGCCGCCATCCCCAGCGGCATCGCCACCGGGGCCTGCGCCCCGCCGCGCGCATCCTCCCGCGCGTCCGTCCCCCCGCCGGCCCGCCGTCTCCCCCGCGCCTGCGCCGGCCTCGCCAACGGCCGGGCCCCCTCCACGAGGAGGGCCGCGTCCAGGATCATCTCCTCCTCGCCCGGGTCGCGCCACCCGCCCTCCAGAGGCTCGTCCCAGCGCAGCTTCCCCTCGACCGACCGGTACGGCTGCATCCAGAACAGCCGCGTCCCCGCCGCGTCGCGGGCCTCCGCCACCAGAACCGGGCCGGGCCCCGAGCCCGCGTCCAGCACCAGGTCCAGCGCCAGCAGGAGCGCCGCGGGCGGCTTCGCCTCCGCGAAGCGCGCGATCGCCCCCGACAGGATCTCGGGCGACGAGCCCACCAGCCCCACCGGCACGGGGATGGCCAGCGTCCGGTACTCCGGGGTGGCGTGCCCCGGCCGCTCGTGTACGCTCCTCAGGCGGGGGGGCACCGCGCCGCCGTCCGCCGCCGCGCGCTCGAGCTCCTCGCGCATCTCCTCAAGGAACCGGGTCGCCGCACCCAGTGTCCGCTCCAGACGGGCGATCTTGCTGCACGTCAATGTACCCCCATCGCCGGGCGTTACCGCTTCCCGTCGCGCCCTCCGGGTGGCGCGTGCCGGCATCCTGGCCGACGGGTTTCAGGGTATGCAAACCTTCTGCCACGGGAGAAGAGGGAGTGAAGAGCGGGTTCGGGCGTGCCCCCGGCTGGCGCCGGGGTCGGGCTTCGGCTCCGTAAGCCCGCAAACAACGCGGGCTAACGGAGTCGAGCCCCGGCAAACAGCCGCCGGGTCTCGCCCCTTCGGGCCGAAATCCCTCACGCTGGGTTCGCGCTGGCGTCCGCGAGTGCAGACCCCCTCACCCCCCCGGCCCCCTCTCCCCCGCAAGCGGGGGTAAGGGGGAGCACGACAAAGACACGTGACAAGGCGAGGGTCAGGAAGCCCTCCCCCAGAATTGGGGGAGGGTGGCGAGCCTAAAGCGAGCCGGGTGGGGGCGCCCCCGCGGACGCAGCCCGATGTAAGCTCCGAGCACGAAAAATCCCCTCTCCCAGAATTGGGAGAGGGTGGCGAGCCTCAAGCGAGCCGGGTGAGGGCCGTGGTTGCAGGCTGCTCCCTATTCCCTGTTCCCTGGCTTTCCCGCCGCCTCCTCCACGGCGCGCCGGTGCCGCGGCCACACCGCGGTGGCGTAGCGCAGGAAGTTGGCGCGCTCCTCGGGGAGGTCGGCGAGGAACGACCAGGCGGCGCGGGAGGCCTTGCGCGTGTTGCAGGCCGCGCAGGCGGTCACCAGGTTCCCGGGCGTGTTGTCGCCGCCGCGCATGCGGGGCTGCACGTGGTCCAGGGTGAGCTGCTCCGCGGGAAAGACCCGGGCGCAGTAGACGCAGCGGAAGCCGTCGCGCGCGAAGACCCCCTCGCGGCCGGCCGCCATCTCACTCGCGCCCCACCGCGTACCCCTCGCGGGCCAGCACCCGCACCAGCTCCGCCACGTGGTCGCGGCCCCGCGTTTCCAGCGCCAGGTCGATCTCCGCCTCCGTCAGCCACAGCCCCTGCACCCCGCGCCGGTGCTCCAGCGTCAGCACGTTGGCGCCCTGCGCGGCCAGCAGGGCCGTGAGCGTCGCCAGGGCGCCGGGGCGGTCGTCCACCCGCACCCGCAGGTGGGCCAGGCGGCCGTCGCGGATCAGCCCCCGCTCGATGATGCGCGACAGCAGGTTGACGTCGATGTTGCCCCCGCTGATCACCATCACCACGTTCTTCCCCTCCAGCCCCGCCACGTGCCCCCCCACCACCGCGGCCACCCCGCTCGCGCACGCGGCCTCCGCCACCGTCTTTTCCCGCTCCAGCAGCAGCAGCACCGCGCTGGCGATCTCCTCCTCGTCCACCGTCACCAGCTCGTCCACGTAGCGCTCGATCAGCCCGAAGGTGTTGTCGCCGATGCGGCGCACCGCGATCCCCTCCGCGATGGTCTGCGCCGGGGGGATGGTCACCGGCTCCCCGGCCTCGCGCGCCCGCAGCGCCGCCGGGAGGACCGACGCTTCCACCCCCACCACCCGTACCTCCGGCCGCAGCTCCTTGACCGCCATCGCGATCCCGGAGATCAGCCCGCCGCCGCCCACGGGGACCACCACCACGTCCATCTCCGGCACCTGCTCCAGCAGCTCCAGCCCCACCGTGCCCTGCCCCGCGATCACCAGCGGGTCGTCGAAGGGGTGGATCAGCGTCTGCCCCTCCGTCGCCATCATCCGCCGGGCCTCCTGCATCGCCTCGTCGTACACCGAGCCGTGCAGCACCACCCGGGCGCCGTAGCGCTCCGTGTTGGCCACCTTCACCAGCGGCGTCCGCTCCGGCATCACGATCGTCGCCGGGATCCCCAGCGCGCGGGCGTGGAAGGCCACCCCCTGCGCGTGGTTGCCCGCGCTGGCCGCGATCACCCCGCGGCCGCGATCCTCGGCGGGAATGGCGAGCATGCGGTTCAGCGCCCCGCGCTCCTTGAACGAACCGGTGCGCTGCAGGTTCTCGAACTTGAACCAGGCGCTCCCGCCGAACATCTCCCCGAACGCCTCCGACGGGGTGCAGGGGGTGTGGACCACGTGTCCCGCCACGCGCTCGCGGGCGTCGCGGATGTCCTGGAGAGTGAGCATGGCTGCCGCCCGAGAGTGCCGCTGGTGGATTGCCGTCGCGAGCCGAATGTGATAACCTCCCGTCTCCCGGCGGGCAAGAGACCGGCCCGTCCGGGCCGCCCCGTTCCCAGACCGCCACGGCCCGAGTGCACGACCCCCGGCTGCAGCTCATCCGCGACGCGCTCGCCCGCCGCCCGGGGCACCGCGCCGGGGACGCCCCGGGGACGCCGCGCGCCTCGGTGGCACTCGTGTTGCGGCCCGCACACGCGGGGCTGGAGCTGCTGCTCATCAAGCGCGCCGAGCGGGAGGGCGACCCCTGGTCCGGTCACATGGCCCTCCCCGGCGGGCGGAGCGACCCGGGAGACCCGGACGAGGAGGCGACCGCCGTGCGGGAAACGCTCGAGGAGGTGGGAATCGACCTCGCCGGGCGGGGAGTCGCGCTGGGGTCGCTGGACGACCTGGTCCCCCGCGGGGGAGCCCCGCGGATCGTGGTCTCGCCCTTCGTGTTCGGCGCCCCCACGGGGACCGTCGCCACCCCCAACCTCGAGGTCGATGCCGCCGTGTGGATCCCGCTGCGCGAGCTCGCGCACCCGGACGCCGCCACCGAGTTCCTGCTGGAGGCGGTGACCGGCGAGGGCTCGCCGCCGCGCCGCTTCCCCGCCATCGGGACGCGCGGCTACGTGATCTGGGGGATGACGCACCGCATCCTGGACGACTTCCTCGCCCTGGCGCTGCCGCTGGTGGAGCCCGGGGGCGCGGAATGAGCGCCCCGCGCGCGCTGGTGCTGGGGTGCGGGTACGTGGGCCGGCGCCTGGCCCGCGCCCTGGCCGCTCGCGGCATGGAAGTGGTGGGAACCACCCGCAGCCCCGCGCGGGCCGCCGAGGTCGCCGCCGCCGGCGCGCGCCCCGTCCTCGCCGACGTGATGCGCCCGGAGACGCTGGCCCCGCTCGTGGAGTGGCGGCCTGCGGTGGTGTTCGACCTGGTGCGCCCCCAGGTCGCCGGCGAGGACGCCTACAGCGTGGAGGGGACGAGCAGCGTGGCGCGGGCCTTCGCCGGCGCCCCGCCCGGCGCGCTGGTGTACGTGAGCAGCACCTCCGTGTACGGCCGGCGCGGGGGAGAGTGGACCGACGAAGCCACCCCCGTGAACCCTTCGTCGGCGGTGGGCGGCGCGCGCGTGGAGGCCGAGCAGGTGTACCTGGACGCCTGGCGCGGGCGGGGGCTCCCGGTCCGCATCTGCCGCGTGCCGGGGATCTACGGACCCGGGCGGACGCTGCGCGAGCGGCTGGAGCGCGGCGCGTACCGCCGGCTGGGCGACGAGGACCACTGGGTGTCGCGCATCCACGTGGACGACCTGGTGGAGGGGCTGATCGCCGCCTGGGAGCGGGGCCGCCCCGGCGAGACCTATCTGCTGTGCGACGACGAGCCGGTCACCGGCGCCGAGTACGCCGAGCTGACCGCCGAGCTGCTCGCGCTCCCGCTGCCTCCCGCGGTGTCGCGCGCCGACATCCGCGAGGAGCTGTCCGGGAGCGCCTTCGAGCGCCGCATCGGGTCGCGGCGGTGCTCCAACCGGCGGATGCGCGACGAGCTGGGGGTGGTTCCCCGCTACCCCTCCGTCCGCGAGGGCGTCCCCGCCGCCCTGCGCGAGGAAGGAGCCCTGTAGACCCATGGCGAGCGAGCGGTTCACGCTGTCCCTGACCCCGCGCCAGGCGGAGGCGCTGCGCGCCCTCGCGGCGCTGGAAGAGCTTCCGCCGGAGGTGTACGCCGCGGAAGTGCTGGTGAAGCACCTGTACCACGCCTACACCCCGGAGGTCGCCCGCCGCGCGGCGCAGGCGTCCGCAGCCTCCACGACTCCCGAGGACGGCGCGGGGGCACGCTAGCCCCCGCCGGCCGGTTCGGCCCGGGACCCCGATACCCGATCCACACCGCATGGAAGACAGCTCATTCGAGTTCCTCAAGCGCCTCCTGGACGCCCCGGGCCCCTCCGGCTTCGAGGTGGTGCCCGCGCGCATCTGGCGCGAAGAGGCGGAGCGGATCACCGGCCGCGTGGAGGCCGACGTCGCCGGCAACTCCGCGGCGACGCTGAACCCCGGGGGCACCCCCCACGTGATGCTGGCCGGCCACATCGACGAGATCGGGCTGATGGTCACGCACGTGGACGACGACGGCTTCCTGTACTTCGACGGGATCGGCGGGTGGGACCCGCAGGTCCTGGTGGCGCAGCGCATCCGCGTGCTCACGCGCCGCGGCGAGGTGATCGGGGTCGTCGGCAAGAAGCCCATCCACCTCCTCAAGGGCGAGGAGAAGGAGAAGGCGGCGAAGATCTCCGACCTGTGGATCGACGTGGGCGCCCGCAGCCTGGCCGAGGCGACCGAGCGGGGAATCCGCGTGGGCGACCCCGCGGTGGTGGACGCGCGCCTGGTGGAGCTGGGCAACGGGCTGATCGCCTCGCGCTCCGTCGACAACCGCATCGGAGCCTTCATCGTGCTGGAAGCGCTCCGCCTCCTCCAGGGCGGACCCGCCTTCGCGGCGCAGGTGACCGCCGCGGCCACCACCCAGGAGGAGATCGGCTTCAGCGGCGGCGGGGCGCGCGTCTCGGCGTACACGCTGGACCCTCAGGTGGCGCTGGTGGTGGACGTGTCCTTCGCCACCGACTGCCCGGGGATGGAAAAGAAGGAGATCGGCTCGCACCGGCTGGGGGGCGGTCCCATCCTGGCGCGCGGCTCCGCCATCCACCCGCTGGTGTTCGAGCGCCTTGCCGAGACGGCCGAGGCGGAGGGGATCCCCTACACCATGCAGGCGAACCCCAGGCACACCGCCACCGACGCCGACGGCATCTTCCTGTCGCGCGCGGGCGTCGCCACGGGGGTGGTCTCCATCCCCAACCGGTACATGCACTCTCCGAATGAGATCGTGGCGCTGGACGACCTGACCGCCGCCGCCCGCCTGATCGCCGCGTTCTGCCGCGGCCTGCGGGGCGGGGACGAGTTCGTCCCGCGCTGACGCGTCCGGGGAAAGCCGCGTGTACACCGTGGACGAGATCACCATGCGTGCCCCCGTGGAAGCGTGCTTCCGCGCCGGGGCCGACGTGGAGCGCTGGCCCGAGTGGCTCCCGCACTACCGCTGGGTGCGCTTCCAGCGCAGGGACGGGTTCGCCACCGGGCGCGTGGAGATGGCCGCCCGCCGCGACTTCGGGCCGCTCCCCTACCCCGTCTGGTGGGTGTCGGAGATGCACGTGGACGAGGCCCGTCCCGCGGTGATCTACCGCCACGTGGACGGCGTCACCACCGGGATGGACGTGGAGTGGACCTTCGAGGACCGCGGCGACGGCACCACGCACGTCCGCATCGTCCACGCCTGGGACACCGGCCCGCGCTGGCCCCTCCCCGGCCCGATGCGCCGCGCGATCGGCAGCGCCGTGATCGGCCCCGTGTTCATCCACCACGTGGCCAGCCGGACGCTGGCGGGGATCCGGAGGGCGGCCGAAGGCGGAGTGATCCCTGTGTAGGGATCTGCAGCCCCCGTTCTTGCGGGAACGTAGTCGAGACTCGTCGGTACCGATGCCGGCGAGTCTTCCGTTTTTTCCGGACACACGGCGAGCAAGGACGCAGGGAGCGCATGAGGGGCACCACCCGGGATCCTTTGGACGAGAACACCCCCCGCCGCGTGGTGGTGACGGGGATCGGCTGCATCACCCCCATCGGGACGGGCGTGGAGGGGCTGTGGGACGGGCTGCAGCGGCGCGAGTCCGCGGTGCGCCGCATCTCGCGCTTCGACCCCTCGCCCTTCCGCTCGCACATCGCCGCGCAGGTGGACGACTTCGAGCCCACCGACTACATGGACCGCAGCCGGGCGCGGCGCATGGAGCGCTACGCCCAGTTCTCCGTGGCCTCCGCGCGGATGGCGTTGGCGGACGCGGCGCTCGATCCCGCCTCGGTGGACCCGGACCGCGTGGGCGTGCAGATGGGGAGCGCGCTGGGCGGGGTGGCGTACGGCGAGGGGCAGTTCAACTCGTACCTCACCCACGGCGTGCGCGGCGTGGACCCCATGCTCGCCCTGGCCGTGTTCAACGGCTCGGCCTCGTGCAACGTGGCCATCGAGTTCGGCTTCACGGGTCCCAACTCCACCAACGGGATGAGCTGCGCCTCCGGCGCCATCGCCATCGGCGACGGGTGGCGGCTGATCCGCGAGGGCGAGGCGGACGTGGTGGTCTCCGGCGGCGTGGAGGCCCCCCTGGCGCCGCTGTGCTACGGCGCCTTCGCCATCATCCGCGCCATGTCCACCCGCAACGACGACCCGGAGCACGCCTCGCGCCCCTTCGACGCCGGCCGCGACGGGTTCGTGATGGGCGAGGGCGCCGCCACGCTGGTGCTGGAGGAGCTGGAGCACGCGCGCCGCCGCGGGGCCCGCATCTACGGCGAGGTGCTGGGCTACGGCACCTCCAACGACGCCCACCACATGACCGCCCCGCGCCCCGACGGGAGCCAGGCGGCACGCGCCATGCGGTCGGCGATGCGGACCGGCGGGATCCGGCCGGAAGAGGTGGACTACGTCAACGCGCATGCCTCGTCCACGCCGCTGAACGACTCCACCGAGAGCCGGGTCATCCGCGAGGTGATGGGGGAGCACGCCGACCGGGTGGTGGTGAGCGGGACCAAGGGGTACCACGCCCACTGCCTGGGGGCCACCGGCGCGATCGAGGCGGCCATCTCCATGCTGACCCTCCAGCGGGGGTGGATCCCGCCCACGCTCAACCTGGAGAGCCCGGGCGAAGGGTGCGACCTGAGCTACGTGACCGGCGAGGGCGCCTGCGTCCCGGTGCGGCGCGCGGTGTCCAACTCCTTCGGGTTCGGGGGGATCAACGCGGCGCTCGCGTTCGGGAGCCTGTCGTAGCACGCCGGGGCGTTCCCGATCGGGAACATAGGCGTTACATTGGGGTGACAGAGGGACCGTCCACGACCGGCGACGAACCGGGCACAAAAAGTTTGACTTTCAAGGGGGAGCGGCTTACATTGCTCGGTTATGAATTTGTCTTTTCTAGGACAAGACGCCGGCACCGGTTGATCTGAGAGCAGAGGGCCTCGCACGCCAACGAGGCTCCTGCTCTCATCTTTTTTTCCCTGGATGAGCCGAACCCATGTTCCTGAGCTCCCGAGCGCTTGACTCCTTCGACCAGTACCTGCACGACGTCGAGAAGTACCCGCTGATCGACGATCCCGCCGAGGAGCGGGCGCTCGCCCGCAAGGCCAGGGCGGGCGACAAGGAGTCGGCGGAGCGCCTGGTGACCGCCAACCTGCGCTTCGTGATCTCCTACGTGAAGAAGTACCAGGGCCGCGGCCTGGGGCTGGCGGAGCTGGTCTGCATCGGCAACGAGGGCCTCCTCAAGGCGGTCAAGAAGTTCGATCCCGACAAGGGGGTGAAGTTCATCTCCTACGCCGTGTGGTGGATCCGCCAGACGGTGCTCCAGGCGCTCGCCGAGCAGACGCGCTCGGTGCGCATCCCGCTGAACCAGAACTCCAACCTGGTTCGCCTGTCCCGGGTGGACACGGCGCTGACGCAGTCGCTCGGCCGCTCGCCCACGGACGAGGAGATCGCCAACGAGATGGGCGAGCCGGTGGACACCATCCGCGCCCTGCGCCGGGTGGCCGCCAGCGAGCTCTCGCTGGACGCCCCGCTGGACCGCGGCGACCGCGACTCGGCTTCCTTCGGGGAGCGCTTCGCCGGCGCCGAGGCGGACGAGATCGAGGAGGAGGTGGAGTCGCAGGCGCGCCGCGAGTTCCTGGAGCGCATGTTCGAGAAGTACCTCACCGAGCGCGAGCGGAAGATCCTCTACCTCTACTACGGCCTGGACGAGGGCGAGGAGCGGACGCTGGAGGAGATCGGGTCGCTGCTCGGCGTCACCCGCGAGCGGATCCGCCAGATCCGCAACCGGGCCTTCGAGAAGCTCCGCGAGAGCCCGGACGGGTCGGCGCTCGAAGGGTTCTGGGCCGTGTCCTGAGCCGTCGTCGTCGAAGCCGCTCGGAAATGCCGAAGAGGGAGGGACCCGCCGCGGGTCCCTCCCTCTTTCGTCGCCCCCGGTACGGAGGGTGGCGGCCTCCCCCGCCGCCGCGGTAAGATGTGGCTCCCCTTTCCCCGGTCACCCGCCGCACGGTCGCACAGCGCATGTCACAGTCGTTCGCGGAATCCGTCCGCTCCCACTTCCCGGTATTCGAGCGCCGCTTCGACGGCCGGCCGCTGGCCTTCTTCGACGGTCCCGGCGGGAGCCAGGTGCCCAGGCAGGTGGCGGACGCCGTGGCCGGGACGCTGCTCCTTCACAACGCCAACGTGCACGGGTCCTTTCCCACCAGCCGGGAGGTGGACGGGATCCTCGCGGCCGCGCGTGAGGCCGCCGTGGACTTCCTGGGCGCGGGCGGGGCGCGGGAGATCGCCTTCGGCGCCAACATGACCACGCTCGCCTTCGCCTTCGCCCGGTCGCTGAGCCGCGGCTGGGAGCCGGGCGACGAGGTGGTGGTCACCGACCTGGACCACCAGGCCAACGTCGCGCCCTGGCGCCGCGCCGCGGAGGACCGCGGCGTCGTGGTGCGCAGCGTCCCCTTCGACCCCGCGACCATGCAGCTCGACCTTGGCGCGCTGGAGGCGATGCTCGGGCCCCGCACTCGGCTGGTGGCGGTGGGCGCGGCCTCCAACGCCGTGGGCACCGTGAGCGACGTGGCGCGGGTGGCGGAGATGGCGCACCGGGTGGGCGCGCTGGTATTCGTGGACGCGGTCCACTACGCGCCGCACCGCCTGGTGGACGTGCGGGCGCTGGGGTGCGACTTCCTGGCCTGCTCCGCCTACAAGTTCTTCGGGCCGCACGTGGGGCTGCTCTGGGGAAAGCCGGAGCACATGGAGGCGCTGGTCCCGTACAAGGTGCCGCCCTGCGCCGACACCCTCCCCGACCGCTGGGAGACGGGGACGATGAACCACGAGGGGATGGCCGGGGTGGCGGCGGCGATCGACTGGATCGCCTCGCTGGCGCCCGGGCCCGCGGCCTCCCGCCGCGAGGCGCTGCGCGCCGCCATGGAGCGCATCGAGGAGCACGAGACGCGCATCTTCGGCCTGCTCCTGGACGGGCTGGAGGCGATCCCCGGCGTGCGCGTCTTCGGACCGCCGCGGGGAGCGCCCCGCACCCCCACGGCCGGCTTCACCGTGCGCGGCGTGCACGCGGACGAGGTGGCGCGCCGCCTGGGCGGCGAGGGCGTCTGCGCGTGGAGCGGGAACTTCTACGCGACCGGCGTCACGGAGGGGCTGGGGATCGTGCAGGGGGGCGGGCTGGTGCGCGCCGGGGTGGCGCCGTACTGCACGGAGGACGACGTGCGGCGGCTGCTGGAGGGGGTTTCTCGGATTGCAGACGACGGCGGGCGGGAGGGCTGAACGGCTGGATCTGGGCGTGCCCCCGGCTGGCGCCGGGGTCGGGCTTCGGCTCCGTAACGCACGATAAAACTGTGCGTAACGGAGTCGAGCCCCTGCGAAACTGCCCGCGGGGTCTCGCCCCTTCGGGCCGAAATCCCTCACGCGGGGCTCGCGCTGGCGTCCGCGGCTGCCCCCTCCCCCCGGCCCCCTCCCCCCTTGCGGGAGAGGGGGCCGGGGGGAGGGGGGTCGGCCGTTACCGGGACGGTGGGGTGCCGTACAGCAGCTTGCGGATCACACCGGCGACCAGCGGGGCCACGGTGGCGACGCGGACGGGGGACGCTTCCGAGGAAGGCGGCAGCGGCACGGTGTCCGTGACCAGGACCTCGGCCACGCCCTCGGCGGCGAGGCGGCCCAGCGCGTCCCTGAGGAGGAGGCCGTGGGTGGCCGCCACCCGGAACTCCGTGGCGCCGGCCTCGCGTAGCGCGCGGACGCTCTGCACCAGCGTCCCCCCCGTGGAGATGATGTCGTCCACCAGCAGGCAGGGGCGCCCCTCCACCTCGCCCACCAGCTGCGTCACCTCCGTCTCCGACCCGCTCTGCCGGCGCTTGTGCAGCACGGCGAGCGGGGCGTCCAGCTCCAGCGCGTACTCCGTGGCGAGCTTCACCCGCCCCGCATCCGGCGACACTACCACCGTCGCCGGGTCCAGCCGGCCGCGCAGGTCGTCCACGAGCGCGCCCACCGCCGAGAGCGTGTCCACGGGAATGGAAAAGAACCCCTCGATCTGGGGGGTGTGCAGGTCCACGGTGACCACGTGGGCGATCCCCGCCGCCTGCATCAGCGCCGCCACCAGGCTGGCGGTGATGGGCTCGCGCCGCTGGTTGCGCCGGTCCGCCCGCGCATAGCCGAAGTACGGCACCACCGCGGTGATGCGCCCCGCCGCCGAGCGCCGCGCCGCGTCGGCGAAGGCCAGCAGCTCCATCAGGTGGTCGTTCACCGGCGGGCAGGTGGACTGTACGATGAACACCTCCTTGCCCCGCACCGATTCCTCCAGCCGCACCGTCAGCTCTCCGTCCGGGAAGCGCTCCACCTCCGCCGCCCCGGTGGCGCCTCCCATCTCGCGCGTGACGGCGTCCGCCAGCCGCGGGTTCGCGGTGCCGCCGAAGACGACGAAGCCTGTGTTCACGAGTGTGCCGGGAGGGAGGTGATGAACGACGGACTGAACGGGCGCGTTCGGGCGTGCCCCCGGCTGCGCCGGGGTCGGGCTTCGGCTCCGTAGCAGACGAAACAACCGTCTGCAACGGAGTCGAGCCCCGGCAAACTGCCGCCGGGTCTCGCCCCTTCGGGCCGAAATCCCTCACGCAGCATCGAGCCGCGTCCGCAGGGAGCAGGGACCGTGCCCGTCACCACGGCTCCCGGCCGGCCCGCACCCACGCCGGCGCCTGCCCTGAACGGCGAACGGCGCCCCGTGAAGGCGCCGTCCCGTACTGCGGTTCTACTTTCGCGCTCCCGCGCTCCCGCACTCCGCCGTCAGGCCGCCGCCACCTTGAGCCCGTCGGGGATGGGGCCGCCCTCGCGGCACCAGCGCACGAAGATCCGCTGGCACTCCAGCAGGTCGGGCGAGACCAGGTCCCAGCGCGAGGGCTCCAGGGGAATGCCGTGGAGCACCATCCCCGCCTCCTCCGGCGTGCGTCCGCCCTTGCGGTTGTTGCACTGCAGGCAGGCCAGGGCCAGGTTCTCGTAGCGGTGCGACTCGCGCGGATGCCGGAACTTCCACCGGGGGACGATGTGGTCCATGGTGAAGAAGTTCCAGGGCTCCAGCTCGTCGGCCGTGCGCAGGCAGTACAGGCAGCGCCCGTTGTCGCGCTTGATGAGCGCCGGCAGGCTGGGCGTGCCCGTGGGAATGTTGTGCAGGTCGAATAGCGGGCTGTGCATCTTGCGCAGCGCCACCACCAGGGGCACGGCGAACTCCTCCCGGACGCTCCGCCACACCTTCATGTGGTCCGGGATCTCGCCGGTTCCCACCTCCAGCGCGCTCAGGACGACGTCCACCTTGCCCGCGCCGCCGCCCACGTCGTCGTCCTCGAAGAACAGCGAGAAGGCGCGCTCCACGGGGATCACCGCGCGCGGCTGGAAGTTGGCGTTGAGGAGGAGGGTGCGGATCTTTCTCATCCCGCCCTCCCCCGGCCCCGCGGTTCACCGCCCCCCCCGTCCTCCACCCCACCCCGGCAGACCGGACCGAACGCCGGCATGCAGACAGACGGATCCGTCATACGCGAACGCCCTTTCGGTGGTTGTGAGCAGCTGCGCCTTCCGCACCGGCCGGATGCGGATGCCGCCCGTTCAAATGCCGTGCGAACCGGTGCGGGCCGCGCGAGCAGCCCGGCACGGTCCGGTCACGAGCCGGAACCACGGAAAACACGAAGCCCACGCGCTCAGATGGCGCGTGGGCTTCCGTTGTCGTCGCGTGGATGCGGGGCGCTACCCCTGGTGTCGCCGCTGGAGGCGACACCCGCCCCGGACCCCCTCTCGGGAGAGAGGGGCCCGCGGCCGGACCGTCGGCTGGTACTGTGGTAGGGGCTCGCCGGGACCATGTCCGCATCCTCGCGCGGTGAACCGGGCGTACGGCACCGGACATTTCTCCGGTGCTCCTTCTCTGAAGATATTGCGCGCCGCGAGATTGGTCAAACCTCGGATGGAGGCCCTGCGCCGGATGCGATCTCCAGATCAGCTGCCGCCTGTCATATCGAACAGGTCCGACCGTAACTCGCGTTTTCCGTGGAGAACTCGCGCGACCTCGACCGTTTCCCCGGCAAATCGGAAATAGACGACGTGCGGCGGAACTGGAAAGCTGCGAAGTCCCGGTTCGATCTCGTTCCGACGCTGACCTATGGTACCGGGCGTTTCCGCGATCAGCCGGAGCTTGTGAAGGATCCGGGAGATCGTGCGGCGCGCCGCGGCTTTCCCGGCGTTCACACGATAATACGTGGCGATCTCCGCCAGGTCTTGTCGCGCCGCGACGGCGAGCACATACCGCCTCAGAGATCTTCGTCCCGCTCCAGAGACCTGAGGATCTCCGCGAATGCCTCTTCACCATCGACAGACTCCCCGCGATCCAGCTGAGCGAGACCCAACCCGACCTCATACCGGAGTGCCGCCAGGCGGGCAGCCCGGTCCTCCTCCACGCGCTGCAGGAGCCGGACGCTCTCGCGGACGACCTCGCTGGCCGAACGGTAGCTGCCGGCCTCGACCTTTTCGTTGATATAGCGCTCGAGCTCCGGCGTCAGCGAAACGTTCATCGCTTCTCTCCTGTGCGTGACGGATTACCTTCCTACACTAATCCGGATAACAGGATTTGTCAAAGCCTGACATCTGGATACGCCAGCTACAGCAGCGACACCGGGTCGCGGTCCACGGCGACGCGCAGGTCCAGCTTTCCCCTGGGCACGTCGAAGCGCTCGTAGAAGAAGCGCGACACCTCGCCCAGCATCTTCGCGCTCTCGGAGCGGAGGAGCAGGTGCCAGCGCCAGCGGCCCCGGATGCGGTCGATGGGGCACGGCGCGGGGCCCACGATGGCCACGGAGTCCAGCCGGCGCGAGCGGAGCAGCCCGTCCAGCCACCCGGCCGCGCGTACCGCCGCCTCCTGCGTCCCGGCCTCATCCAGGCCGCTGACCACGATGTTCACCAGGCGGCAGTGCGGCGGGTACTGCGGCTCGCGGCGCGCGTCCAGCTCGCGGGCGGCGAAGCCGACGAAGTCGTGGTCGGTGGCGGCGGTGATGGCGTAGTGGTCGGGGAGCGCCGTCTGCACGAACACCTCGCCGCCCCGGGGACCGCGCCCGGCGCGCCCCGCCACCTGGGTGATGAGCTGGAAGGTGCGCTCGGTGGCGCGGAAGTCGGGGAGGTTGATCCCCACGTCCGCGCTGATCACCCCCACCAGCGTCACGTTGGGAAAGTCCAGCCCCTTGGCGATCATCTGCGTGCCCAGCAGGATGTCCACCTCGCCGCGCTCCACCCTGCCCAGGATCTCGTGGTGCGCCCACTTTCCGGAGGTGGTGTCCACGTCCATGCGGGCCACGCGCGCGCTGGGGAACGCCTCGCCCACGGCGCGCTCCACCTGCTCGGTGCCCACGCCGCGGAAGCTGAGGTCCTCCGAGCCGCATGCGGAGCAGCGCGAGGGCGCCGCCTCCTCGTGCAGGCAGTAGTGGCAGGTGAGCCGCGCCCGCCGCCGGTGGTAGGTGAGCGACACGTTGCACTCCGGGCAGTGCCACACCTGGCCGCACTCGCGGCACTGCACGAAGGTGGCGTAGCCGCGGCGGTTGAGGAGCAGGATGGTCTGCTCGCCCACCCTGAGGCGCTCGCCCACGGCGGCGGCGAGCGCGTCGGCGATGATGACCGGGGCCTTTTCCTGGAGCGGGCCGCGGGAGGCGGCCTGCTTCTTCCGCTCCACGCGCAGGTCCACCACGCGGATGGGGGGCATGGGCCGTCCGCCCACCCGGTCCGGCAGCTCCAGCAGGCGGAACTTGCCGGACTTCGCCGCGGCCCAGCTTTCCAGCGACGGCGTCGCGGAACCCAGCACGCACACGGCGCCCTCCGTCTGCGCGCGGACCACGGCCACCTCGCGGGCATGGTAGCGCGGCGCCTCGCCCTGCTTGTACGACCCCTCGTGCTCCTCGTCCACCACGATCGCGCCCAGGTCGTCCAGCGGCGCGAACACGGCGGAGCGCGCCCCCACCACGATGCGCTTTTCCCCGGCGCGCAGCGAGCGCCACTCGTCGTAGCGCTCGCCGTCGGAAAGGGCGGAGTGCAGCACGGCCACCCGGTCGCCGAACACCGCCTTGAAGCGCCCCACCGTCTGCGGGGTCAGCGCGATCTCGGGGACCAGGACGATCGCGGTGCGCCCCTGCCGCTCCACCACCTCGCGGAGGAGCTCGATGTACACCAGCGTCTTGCCGGAGCCGGTGACGCCGCGGAGCAGAAAGGTGCCGGGGCTCGCGGTGCGCGACGCCGCCGTCAGCGCCTCGATGGCCGCGGCCTGCTGGTCGGTCGGCCGGAACGACGTCGCCTCCGGGGACACGATGCTCGCGTACGGGTCGCGGGAGAACTCCTCCTCCTCCACCACGGCCAATTCCTTCTCCACCAGCGCGTTGACGACCGGGTACGAGAAGCCCAGCGGCCCGGCGAGCTGCGCGGTCTCGGCCTTGCCGCCCATGCTCTCCACCAGCTCGAAGCACTCGCGCTGCCGCTTCGCCCGCCCGAAGACCCGCTCGCGCTCGGTGATGCTGGGGATCTCGGCGACCAGGCGGAGCACGCGCCGGGTGCGCACCGCCGGCTCGGCGCGCGGCGCCTCGGTGACCACGCGCACCGCCCCCGCCTCCTCCAGCCGCCGGATGGTGGGCCACCACACCCGGTCGCCGCACTCGCGCCGCAGCCGCGACACCGCCTGCGGTCCCTCCCTGCCCCGCAGCCAGGCGAGCACCCTGGCGTCCAGCTCCCCCGTCGGCTCGTACGGCCGCTCTTCCGGCGACTCGACGAGCTCCACGTAGTCGGTGGACGAGTCGCAGAGCGCGGCCGGGAGCGCGGTGCGCAGCACCTGCCCCAGCGGCGCCACGTAGTAGTCGCCGATCCAGCGCCCCAGCTTCAGCAGGCTGGGCGGTACCGACGGGACGGCGTCGAGAACCCCGTTGATGGGGAGGATGCGCCCCGCGGGCGGGGTCCCGGCCACCCGGTCGATCCACCCGATGCGCTCCTTGCGCCCGAAGGGCACGAGCACGCGCGCCCCCGGCACCGCCGCCCCGCGCATCCCCTCGGGGACGGCGTAGGTGAAGGTGTGGAGGACGGGGAGCGGGAGGGCGACTTCTACGAACACGTTTTAGAAGATGAACTTCGGGGTTCGGGCGTGCCCCCGGCTGCGCCGGGGTCGGGCTTCGGCTCCGTAAGGCAGCAAACAACGCTGCCTTACGGAGTCGAGCCCGCGCAAAAAGCCGCGCGGTCTCGACCCTTCGGGCCGTAATCCCTCACGCGTGGGTGCGTCGGGTGGCTCAGGCTCCCTCGCGCCGGGTCACGCCCAGGCCGGGCGCGGCGTTGAAGCGGAGGCGGCCGTCGGGCTCCAGGCCGGGGCCGGAGAAGGGGTCGGCGGCGAGGAGGGCGGCGCCGTCCAGGTCCACGTAGTCCACAAGCGGGGCGAGCTGCACGGCGGCGGCGATGCCCAGGGTGGATTCCACCATGCAGCCCAGCATGACGCGCATGTCGTGGGCGCGGGCGGCGTGCACGATGCGGACGGCCTCGCGCAGGCTGCCGCACTTGGCGAGCTTGATGTTCACGCCGTCCACCACGCCCACCAGCCTGGCGACGTCGGCGGCGGTCTCGCACGACTCGTCGGCGATGACGGGGAGCGGGGAGCGCCGGCGCACCTCGCGCAGCCCCGCCAGGTCGTGCTTGGGGAGCGGCTGCTCCACGAACTCCACCCCGAACTCCGCCAGCATGGGCATGGCGGCGAGCGCCTGCCGGGCGGTCCAGCCGGTGTTGGCGTCCACGCGCAGCGTCTTATGGGGCGCCTCGTCGCGGATCATGCGCAGGATCTCCTCGTCGCGCGGCGAGCCCACCTTGATCTTGAGGATGGGGTACGACGCGGCCTCGCGGACCTTGTCCCGCATCACGTCCAACTCGTCGATGCCGATGGTGAAGGACGACAGCGGCGCGGCGGCGGGATCCAGCCCCCACAGCTTCCACACCGGCACCCCCAGCCGCTTCCCCACCAGGTCGTGCAGCGCGGCGGAGACCGCCGCCTTGGCGGCGGGGTTCCGCCCGATGGCGGCGGCGAGCGCCGCGTCGATGCGCTCCAGCGCGAACGGGTCGCCGTCGGCGGCGCACTCCAGCGCCGCGCCCAGGAGCGGGAGCACGGCCGTCACCGTGTCCGCGGTCTCGCCGTAGAACGGGGTCGCGGGGGCCTCGCCCCACCCCTCGAAGCCGTCGCCGTCGCGCAGGCGCACCCACACGTCGCGCCTTTCCGGCGGCGCCGCCTGCCGCGCGATGTGAAAGGCGTGGCGGGTGCGGAGGACGAGGACTTCGGCTTCCAGGCGCATGGGCGGTCAGCTCGCGGTGGACGGGACGATCCGGGCGCCCAAAGATGGCGGGGGTGTCAAGGGGAGGGCGGCGCCCGGGGCTACCGGGCGCGCGACCTCCGCGGCGAGCAGCCGACCGAGGCGGGGGGTGCCTCGCCGCGGCCGCCGTGCCAGCTGCGGCACTCGGGGAGGCTGTCCGCGGGGAGCAGGTCGACGTTCAGGTAGTCGGGGACGCGGTACGCCACCCGCTGCCCGGGCCGGTACCGCTTCCACGTGGCGGAGTCCACCCGGATCTGGACCCGCTCGCCAGCCCCGTTCACCACCGTGACCAAGATCCATTCCTTGCGGTCGTAGAGCCGGTAGCGGGTGCTGTCCCGGGGCGGGAGCGCGGGCCAGGCGGGCACCGCCGTCCGGCTGGTGGACACGACCGAGTCGGAGATGTGCCACCGCGGCACCCGGTAGACGTACCAGTCGGCGTACACCGGCCGGTCCTCGTACACCGGCACCCGGTCGGTGACGGTCTCGTAGGAGGTCACCTCGCGCTCGCGCGCCCGGCGCTCGGTGCGGGTGGCGGTGCGGCTCTCGTACACGGGCCGGCTGCAGGTGACGTCCTCGAAGTACCCGTTCCCCAGGTCCCGCTGTCCGCAGGTGTACGAGGCGCTCCCCGTCTGCACCCTCTCGGTGACCGGCGCCTCCACCTCGTCGTACCCGTCCTGCACCGTCGTCGTGGTGGGCACGCTGCGGGTGGACTCGCGGTAGCCGGTCTGCACCCGCTCCGTGTGGTGCACCTGCTTTTCCTTGCGCACCACCACGGCGCTCTCGGGAAGCGTCCAGTACGCCTCCTCCACGGTGTCGTGGCGCTCCATCCAGAGCGACCGTCTCCACTCCTTGTCCACGACCACCGCCGGGTGGATGCGGATGGCCTCCCGGTACCGCGCCACCTGCACGATGCCGACCCACACCGCGAGCAGGATGAGCGGTAGCGTGACCGCGTAGTCGCGCTTCCGCGCGCGCGCCAGCCCCAGCGGCCACGTGGGGGGACGCGGCGGCGCGGCGCCCCGGTCGGGCGGGACCTCGGCGACCGGGAGCGCCGCGATGGCCGCCTCGAGCCCGATCGGAGCGGACACGGTATCCGCGGCATCCGCGGCGTCGGGCGGAGTGGACGCGGCTTCCGCGGCGGCCGCCGGGAGGTCGGCGGCATCGGCCGGGAAAGGGGGCGTGGCGGCCACGGGGGCGCGGGGCTCCCCGGACGGGCCGGGCGGTGCGGGCTCCGGGGGCGCGGGGGTGGCGCCCGCGCGCGGGGCGCCGCAGCCGCCGCACTCCGTGAGGGAGGCGCGGCTGGTGCCGCCGCACCGGGCGCACGCCCAGTCCGCCCCGGCGCGCGCTTCCGCCAGGCGCTCGGGATCGGCCATCACGGGCGCGTCGTCGCCCAGGTAGAAGCGGGTGCCCTCGGGACGCGGCCTGCCGCAGCCGGGGCAGTCCACGTGCCGGCCGGGAACGCCGGTGGAGCCGCAGCTGGTGCAGTCCCAGCGGCCTTCGCGAATGGCCATGGGCGGAGAGAAGGTGAAGGGTGGGAGGTGCAGTTTCCGCAGTATCCCCCAGAATCCGGTCGGGGGGAGACAGCCGGGCGGTTTCGGCTGGCTCACCCCGGCGGAGGGAAACCCGGGGGCGGTTTCCCGGGGTTCCCGGAGCCCGCGCAGGAGACGGACGGCTGTATCGTCCGGCTCCGGAGCGGTCCGTACCCGCAGGAGACCCTAATCCTCGAACCGAACGTGCACGAAGTCGTAGGCGGGCCAGGGACCGGTGGCGTCCAGCGACAGGTCCGGGCTGGCGCGGTCCAGCTCCTCCACCTTTTCCAGGAAGGCCCGCGTCCCCACCCGGTCCACCAGGAACGCGGCGCTGAACGACCCCGGCTCGCCGCGCGGAAAGGGGAGCGCGGCGTGCGAGGCCCTGCGCAGCTCGGCGTACGCGTGCGTCGCCAGGTCCAGCGCCAGCGCCTCGGGAAAGTCCCTGGCGTCGGGGACCATGTGCAGCCGGAACTCCCACCGCCCCTCCACGAACCCCAGCGCGTCCACCAGCGCGTCGTGCTGCTCGCGGAGGAAGCGCACCACGTCGCGCTCCTCCTCGAAGCCGATGCCGAAGGGCGCGGGGACCACCGTTTCGCGCTGGAGCATGGCGTCCAGGCGGCGGTGGTGCGCCAGCACGTCGTCGTGGGCCACGGCGTCCACCCGCAGCAGCGCGGGGTACACCAGCGCGGCCAGGTCGCGGTAGCGGACCACCTCGGCCTCGTAGCGCGCCGCGGTGGTCCCCTCCCAGAGCCCGCCGCGCCGCCGGTCGCCGTGGGCGACCCCCAGCAGCCGGAGCCCCCGGGCCTCCGGGTCGACCGGCGCGCGCGGGGCCGACCTCCGGTCCGCCATCAGGCCGCCGGCTGCCCCGCGAGAAGGGCGTACACCTCCCGCTGCGGGCGCGGGGTGGTCACCTCCGGCCCGTCGGGCCCCATGAACACGTCCACCTCGGTGCGGAAGCCCACGTCGCCGGGAAAGTACAGCCCGGGCTCCACCGAGAAGCCGACGCCGGGGATGAGGAGGCGGGTGTCGCGGGTCTCCAGGTTGTCGATGTTGGGGCCGGAGCCGTGCAGCTCCCGGTCGATGGAGTGGCCGGTGCGATGGATGCACTGCTCGGCGTACCCGCCCGCGGCGATGACGTCGTGCGCCGCCTGGTCCACCTCCCAGCCGAACACCTCGTCCCCGGCCTCCCAGCGCTCGCGCAGGAGCGCCACGGCGGCCTCGCGGGCGTCGCGCGCCACGGCGAAGATGGCCGCCAGCCGCTCGGGCACCTCCTCGCCCACGTAGCCCATCCAGGTCTGGTCGGCGTAGACGGCGTCGGCCGCGGCCTCCTTGCCCCACAGGTCGATGAGCACCAGGTCGCCGCGGCGGATCTCGGCGTGGTCGTCGGCGCTGGGTCCGTAGTGCGGGTTGGCGGCGTTGCCGTTCACCGCCACGATGCTGTCCGCGCCCACGACGAGCCCGCGGCGCGCCAGCTCGCCCTGGATCCACTCGCGCACCTGCCACTCGGTGACGCGCTCGTCCGCCCCGATCGCGGCGGCGATGCGGCGGAAGGCGGCGTGCGCCGTCTCCTGCACCGCCACGGCGCCGCGGCGGTGGGCGGCCTCGCCCCCGGGGCTCCAGCGCGCGTAGAAGGTGCTCACCAGGTCGGCGGAGGTGACGGGCTCGACGCCGGTGGCGCGGATCATCTCCAGCACCCCGGCGGGGACGCGGTCCACGTAGGGCACGGCGTCGCCCGGGCTGTATTCCAGCGCCACCCGGCCCACCCCGCGAAGCAGCTCGCCCAGGCCGGCCTCCAGCTCGCGCCAGGTGCTGT
Organism: uncultured Gemmatimonadales bacterium; assembly: GCA_963716255.1. Lineage (GTDB taxonomy): Bacteria > Gemmatimonadota > Gemmatimonadetes > Longimicrobiales > Longimicrobiaceae > JAFAYN01. Next base: position 252,529 of record OY970303.1, read on the forward strand.
ACGGACGGTTCTCGCCGATCCACCCGCGCCAGGGCTGCTGCTCGATGCGGTGCGTCATGGCGATGGGCCTGCCCTCCGCCGGCACCAGCACGAAGTAGCGCCGGGTCATGGCGGGGAGCCCCAGCATGTCGGAGGCGACGGGGTTGTTCCCGCGGAAGTTGTACAGCAGCCAGCCGTCCAGCCCGCGCTCCCGCAGCTCCTGCTGCACGTGAGCCACGGTGTCGGCGGTGAGCGATACGGTCTCTTCTACGACGGCCATCGGGCGGTTCCGGTTGTGGGTCGTGTGGGGGCGGGCGGCTACCCCTGGGGGGCGGCGGGCCCGGCGTCGGGAATCCAGCGGGTGCCCTTGATGAGCGACAGCCCCAGGGCGCGCTCGCGCGTGAGCAGGTTGTGGACCTCGCGCTCGCGGACCAGGGCGCCACGCACCCCGCTCCACCCCCAGCGCCCCAGCGCGCGCCGCAGGATGCGCACCTTCTCGCGCAGGGTGAACATCTCCGCGAAGTCGTGGAAGGGCGCGGCCGGACGAAAGGGCGAGGGCGCGTCGGACCAGTCCTCCACCACAAGGTCCACCACGCCCGCGTCGCGCAGCAGCTGCTTCCACTCCACCAGGATCATGGGCCGGGCGCCCACGTGCCGCACCAGGATGTCGCGGCGCCGGGGGTCCACGTTTCCCGTCCAGATCAGCTGCACCAGCACCACGGAGCCCAGCGGCCGGGTCACCCGCACCAGCTCGCGCACGGCGGCGCCGGGGTCCACGGAGGCGGCCAGCCCGATCTCGCCGATGGTGACGTCGAAGATGGCGTCGCGGTACGGCAGGTCGTCCAGCGAGCCCGCCTGGAAGTTGACTCGCCCCTCCGTGCCCTGCCCGCGCGAGCGCTCGTCCGCCTCGCGGATCAGGCTCTCGTCCGGGTCCACGCCGGTGGCGTCCACGCCGTAGGTGGAGCTGAGGAAGAGCGTGGAAACGCCCCGTCCGCACGCCACGTCCAGCACCTCCTTGCCCGGCTCCAGCTCCACCAGGCGGGCGATCTGGCGGTACAGGTCCTCCCCTCCGGGCGGAAACACCGGCGCGGGGCTCAGACGCACCAGGTCGAGCATGGAGGGGCCGCCCGGCGTGTCGGTGGCGCGGAAGAGGGGCATGCGGGAAAGTATACCGGGAGCGATTTGGGCTCGCCAGTCGTTGTGCTCGGGGCGGGGCTGGAGGGTGGCTCGACGGGCCGCTCCGGAGCCGGACGATACTGCCGTCCGTCTCCTGCGCGGGCTACGGGAACCCCGCCAAACGGCCGGCGGGTTTCCCTCCGCCGGGGTGAGCCAGCCGAAACCGCCCGGCTGTCTCCCCCCGAACAGACTGTGGGGGGTACTGCGGGAACCGCAACGGCGGGCGCCCTCCCCCGCAAGCGGGAGAGGGGGAGAACGACGTCGCGGACGGTGGGCTGGCATCCGCGGGAGGCCCCCACCCGGCTCGCTCAGGCTCGCCACCCTCCCCCAATTCTGGGGGAGGGCTTCCTGTCGGTGCGGGGTCCTTGCCGTTCTGCGATCTGCGCCGGGAGGTCGGGGGAGGGTCCGCAGGCGGTGCGTTTGTTCGAAGCCAGCGTGATCTCGCCCTCGCTCCAGCGGTCGGCGAGTGCTCTGCGAGTCCCTTCGGGTGTCGCTCCGCCGGAGGAGCCTCCCCCGGCCGACCCCAAACACGGAGCCAACCGGAGCACACGTAGTTCAGCCCGCCTCAGACTCGAGAGCGAGTCGCGAGCCTCCGGCGAGCCGGGTGGGAGCCGTCACGCCGCGGGCAGCCCCGCGAGGGCGCGCAGGTGCTGCACGACGGCAAGTCCCGTCGCGGCGGGGTCGTAGCCGCCCTCCAGGACGGAGACCAGGCGGCCGCCGCAGAGGCGGTCGGCGGCTTCGCGGAGAAGGAGGGTGAGGCCGTGCACGTCGCGGGGGGCCACGGCGAGACCGCCGAGCGGGTCGCCGGCCAGGACGTCGAAGCCGGCGGACAGGAGGATCCACTCCGGGGCCCAGGCGGCGGCCTCGTCCAGGGCGGCGCGCAGGGCGGCGGCGAACTCCTCGCCGCCGGCGCCGGCCGGGACCGAAAAGGAGCGGAGCGAGGGCGGGGCGGCGGGGGCATCGCCGGCCAGCGCGGGCGCGGGGTGCTGGTGGATGGCGAGGACCCGGGTACCGGCGTCGGCGGCGAGGACCGCGCCGGTGCCCAGGGGGGCGCGGGCGCCCCAGTCCATCACCAGCACGCGGCCGGCGCCGCGGCGCTCGCGCAGGTGCCGCGCGGCGATGGCGACGCTGTTGAACAGCGAGTGCCCGCCCGCGCGGCCGGCGGCGGCGTCGCGCCCCGGCGGCCGCGCCGAGCAGAAGGCGTTGCGCGCCTCCCCCGCGAGCACCGTCTCCACGCCGGTGAGCGCCGCCCCGGCCGAAGCCACGGCGGCGTCCCAGGACGCGTCGGAGACCACCACGTCGGCCTGGAAGGGGACCGGGCGCCCCTCCGCCGCGGCGCGCGCGACGGCCTCCCGCACGGCCCGGACGTACGCCGGGGTGTGCGCCAGGAGGAGGTCGTCGTCCGTGGCGGGGACGGCCTCCACCTGCACCAGGTGGCCGTGCAGCGCCGGCATGTCGCGGTACACGGCGCGCACCAGCGCGGGGATGCGCCCCTGGTGGTCCGGGTGGCTCCACCCGGTGTCGTGCCGGGGGCTGTCGTGGTGGCTGACGAACGCGGTGCTCATTCGGAATCCGTGTGAATCGGGCGCCCTGCATCGTCAGCGAGGCGCTGAAGGCAAGGATGCCGTGCGGTTCTCCCCCTATTCCCCCGCTTGCGGGGGTGAGGGGGCCCACCCCAGCGGACGCCAGCGCGAAGCCCGACCCCGGCGCCAGCCGGGGGCACGCCCGAACCGGTCGTACCAAGCCGGACGGAGCGGAATCTACGGCGGAGCGCCCCGCGTGGGGAGCGGCCACGAAAAAAGCGGAGCCGGGAAAGAGTCCCCGGCTCCGCCTTCACCGATGAACGCCGCCGCGGCTACCGCAGCGGACAGTTGCGGTCGTTGAACTTCTTGAGGATGTACGTGGCCAGGTCGTACTTCCGGTAGCGGACCGCCGCCTGCACGATCTTCACGACCTGCTCCGGCGAGGGGCCGTAGGACACCTTGGGGTTCGCCGCGTTGAGCAGCGCCGCCACCGCCTCGCGCGCCAGGGCGTCATCCGCGTCGCCGCCCGGCTTCAGCGCGTCGAGCAGCGTGACGTTGGCGCCCACCAGGTTCACCCCGAACACCTGGTTGAACTTCTGGCCGGTCTGGTAGCCCGTCCAGCTCCCCGTCTTCGACTTCCAGTAGCTGGCCGAGCAGCCGTTGACGCAGGGCCGCGAGTAGCCGTCCACCACGATCTTGTCCCCGGCGAGGACGTGGTCGTGGTTGTCGGCCCACACCTTGACCACGTTGATGTAGATCCCCTTGCTCATCACGTCGGTGGGGCTGACCACCTGCACCGTCCGGGTGGCGCCCGCCGGGAGGTCGCCGAACGAGCAGGACAGCGTCTGGATGATCCCCGTGCTCAGGGTGCACCCGGCCACCGGCTCGTCCAGCTCCCACTCGATCCCGAAGCCCGGCTGCAGGATGTCGAGGAGCCTGACGTCCTGCGCGACCCCCGGGCCCGCGTTGGTCACCTTGATGGTGAAGCCGATGGGCGTGCCGACCTCGACTTTGTCGTCGTCGGCGGTCTTGACCACCTTCAGGTTGGGCTTCAGGGGCGCGGTGCACTTGACCTCGGTGACCGCCTCGTTGGAGTTGGCGGCGCCGTGGTTGGAGGCGGTGAACTTGCCCGTGTTCCGGTACACGCCGCAGCTGGGCGTGGGCGCCGGGGTCGAGCCGCCGCCGTAGGTGGAAGTGGAGACCGTGCCGCTCGCCGCCCGCGTCGCGCTGACCACGGTGACGCTCACCGAGGCCGAGGGCGCCAGCGAGGCGAAGCTGCAGGTGAGCGCCTGGGGGCTCCCGGAGATGGTGCACCCGGCCACGGCCGGCGAAACGGACCAGCTCAGCCCCGGCCCGACGGGCAGCGCGTCCGTGAGCGTCACCCCGGTGGCGGCGGCGGTCCCGCTGTTGGTCAGCCGCAGCGTGAAGCTGATGGGGCTGCCCGCCTCGACCGACGCGGCGCCGGCCGACTTGACCAGCGTCAGCTTGGGCGTACTGCACTTCACCTCGGTGACCGCCTCGTTGGAGCTGACGGCGCCGTGGTTGGAGGCGGTGACCCGGCCCGTGTTCCGGTACACGCCGCAGCTGGGCGTGGGCGCCGGGGTGTGGCCGCCGTAGGTGGAGGTGGAGACCGTGCCGCTCGCCGACTGGGTCGCGCTGACCACGGTGACGCTCACCGAGGCCGAGGGCGCCAGCGAGGCGAAGCTGCAGGTGAGCGCCTGCGGGCTCCCGGAGATGGTGCACCCGGCCACCGCCGGCGACACGGTCCAGCTCAGCCCCGGTCCCGCGGGCAGCGCGTCCGTGAGCGTCACCCCGGTGGCGGGAGCGTCCCCGCTGTTGGTCAGCGTCAGCGTGAAGCTGATGGGGCTGCCCGCCTCGACCGACGCGGCGCCGGCCGACTTGACCAGCGCCAGCCTGGGCTCGCTCGGCTGGCACGCTCCCCACAGCGTCGCGCGCGCCAGTGCGGCCGCGAAGGTGGTCACGCCCCCGATGACGCCGCAGTCGTTGATCGTCAGCGAGATCGAGCCGCACCCGCCCGACAGCTTCTCCAGCCGGGTGGGCTCCCCTCCGGTCCGCGCGTTCCAGCTGAAGCCCAGCTCGCTCCCCGTCGCGTCCCTGCTGCTCCCCACCACGACGCCGCTGGCGTTGATGGCGAACGCCGTGTTCCGGGAGCCGCCCAGCGTGGGAATCAGCACGTACGAAGCGGGCGCCGTGTACCGGACGTAGAACGCCCGCGGCTCGCCGCCGGCATTCGACACCTGCCCCACCACCTCGCCCAGGTTGTTGACCGCGTAGGCGATCCCGCCGCCGTACCCGGCGGGGTTGGCGATCGGCTGGATCGCGCCGCCGAACGGCTTCACGAACGCCACCCCGGTGGGCGCTCCCTCGTCGATCGCGCCGGCCACGTCGCCGCTCGCGTTGATGCCGTAGCCGCTGGTGGGCAGCCCGGCGAAGGTGCCGAGCGGCGTGAGCGTCCCCCCCGAGTAGAGGAAGGCCTGCTGCACCGGGGTGGCGAAGGTGGTCCCGGCGATCTGGCCCGCGTCGTTGATGGCCCGGGCGATGGCTCCCTCACCCAGCACCGTCGCCGCGCCCGCCGCGGTCCAGCGGACGGCGCGGGGTCCGGCCGGCGGGGACACGAAGCCCACGATCTGGTTCAGGTTGTTGATGTCGTACGCGTAGCCGGGGTCCGTGCTCAGCACGCGCCAGGCCTGCCCCGGCTCCTTGACCGCCGGCACCGGCATTCCCTCGCGGTACACCGCTCCCACCACCCACCCCGCCTCGTTGATCCCGTAGATCTCGCTCCCTTCCTCGCCGCCGTTGGCATCGGTGGGCGTCACGCTGCCGGAGGACGCCAGGCTGAAGCTGGTGCCGCCGGGGGCGCGCAGGTCCGCCGCGGCGCTGGGGGCACCCTTCCCGGAGCAGAACTTCGGCCCGAGGTTGATGCCGGTCTGCGACAGGCTGACGGTGCGCGGCGCCTGCTGCGGCATCGTCACGTTGGGCGCCACGTCGCTGCACGCCCCGAGGAGCGCGGTCAGGAGCGCCAGAGGTAGATAGCGTCTCACGGGTTTTCCTGTCATTGAGGGGATGATTTTTGGCAAGGATAGGCCGGTTGGTCCCGAAATTCCGATTGACAGGCGCAGTCGGCCCGCACGTGCGTGTGATCGGTCCAGCTCCGGATGCTGTCAGTCCCCGGCGGAGGCACGGCCCGGAAGCCCGGGGCCGTGCCTCTGCCGGACGAACGGCGTCAGCCGTCCGGCTGCTGCCTGCGGCGCCGCCGGGCGGCTCCCACCAGGCCGGCGAGCCCCGTGCCGAGCAGCGCCATCGAAGCCGGCTCCGGGGTCACCGTTCCCGCCAGCTGCGTGTGGGTGGTATAGCTGCCCGAGTAGGCGAGGTACAGGTCGTCGACGTCGCCGCCGGTGCTCCCCGTCATGTTGGCCGTCCAGGCGAGCGAGTTCTGGAAGTAGACGGGCGACATGTTGCTGAGCGTGAGCTTGAAGGTCGATCCCGAGTTGAGGACGGACCCGGTGAACGCCGGGAAGTAGGTCGCGCCATCCTTCTTCCCGGACATCGCCACGAAGCCGGTGAACTGCCACGGCGAGTTAGGCAGCACGTCGACGAACAGCTCCTTGAGCCCGGCGAAGGTGGAGCCGGTCAGCGACGGGGTGAGGAACAGCTGAAACAACACCTGCGAGCAGGCGGCGTTGGCGCACGACGCCTGCATCTCCGAGGGGAATGCCGTCGCCTGGGCAGGCGGAGCGCCGACGACGGCGAGCGAGCCGACGGCGAAGACCCCGACGAGCAGCTTTTTCAATCTGAACATTCATCCTCCCTGGTACGGTGGGAAAAGGACTCGGTGGGGATGTCCGGCCGAGTCGAGGTCCGGACCCGGCGTCCGGGTTTCCCTGCGCGGTGGGATGCTGGCCGCGGGGCAGCCAGCGTGGTGCGCCGCATCACGAGAAGGCAAGCCACGCACCATGACCGGCCATGCCCCGGAGACCCTCGACAATCCTTGTATATCAATTCACATCAAGGATTTAAAGCGTATATTCCGGGTGTAAAAAAACGTTACAGGCGGGAAAAGCGTGGCTTCGATGCGACGCATCCTGTGGCTCGCATCCCGCAGGTCGCACGCGTCCGGCCGCCTCGCTCTCCGGCCGGCGAACGGCGGCGAAACGACGCGGCCCGGATGTCGCCGGGACGGCGCGCCCGGCCCCGCCGCCGCGGCCGTGCCCTGCCCATGAAACGAAGCAGCGCGGCCCTCGCGGACCGCGCTGCTTTCCAGACAGGGCCGTCGAAGGAGACTACTCCTTCTCGACCTCGGCCTTGCGGCGGCGGCGGAAGGCGCCGATGCCGGCCAGCCCGGTGCCCAGGAGCGCCATGCTGATGGGCTCGGGGACGGTGTCGGTGGGGATGTCCGCGCAGTTGGCGTTGGCGTTGCTGCCGTTGCTCGTGATGCACTCGGTGGACAGCCCCTGCGGGCCGTTCTGCGCCTTGACGTACAGGATCGTGCCCGGATCGTTCGGATCGAACGTCTGGTTGATGTTGAAGGTAAACAGCGTCCAGCCGCCGTTGAGCCCGGCGTTGGTGACGCTGTATCCGCCGGTGCAGCCGGCGTTGGACGTCATCCACAGCTCGTTGGAGCCGCCCGGGAGGCTCCCGGCCGCCGCGCAGCTGCTGGCGATGCCGTCGCCGATGCCGTTGCCATTGTCGCCGCCCAGGTCGACGTTGATGCCGCCGCCGTTGGTCTGGTTGTTGAAGATCTGCCACCCGGCCGGGGTGTCGCTCCCGCGGGTGGAGCCCGACGTGCTGACGGCGGACGTGGCGTTCACGGCGGCGGTGATGTTGTCCAGCCCGACGGTGGTGAACACCCAGCTCGCCGCGCCGGCGCTGGAGTAGAGCCCGGAAAGGTTCCGGATCTTCATGGCGACGGTGGTGCCGGTGACGGCCACGTTCACCGACGCGCAGGTGGCGAACGGCTGGTTTCCGCCGCACACGTCCCACTGGCGGATGCCGTCGGCATGCGCCGGGGTCGCGGCGCAGACGGCGAGCACGCCGAGCAGGGCACACGACTCCTTCATTCGTTTCATCGCATTCCCTCGGTTGGAGAGTTGTCGCCGGCGCAGCCGATGCCGCCGGCACTTGGTGTCGGGTGCGGGTGGAGCCCGCCAGCCCGCGTGTTCCCTTCCCCGCCCGCCCCTCTCCGACACCCATCTTCCGTGATCCCGGAACGCCCCGCGGGACGGCCCATGGGCACCACTGCGACGGACGGTTCGGTGGGGGGTGAGTACACGCCGGACGGGAGCCTGCGCAGGCGACCCAAAGCAAACGACAAGCCGCGTACGGAGGGGAAGACGGGACGGGGACGGGACATCCCAAGTACCTGCGAATGACCAGCTTGGGATGGAGGGTAGCGCGGCCGCGCCGGGGGGTGTCGCGCGAATGCGTCGCTCCGGCGCCACAGACCTGTGGCGCGCCCTCCGCAAAGTCAGGTGGAATGCATGTTTACGACCTGTAATGTTTTATTACAGCCGGCCTCCGAGACGGCGCACGGCCCACTCCAGGACGGCGAGCGCGGCCGCCGCCGCGAGGAGGCCCGGGCGCCACGGCGGGGCCTGCCGGCCGGGGCGCGGGAGCGCGGCTTCGCGGCGCGCGAGCTCGGCGGCGAAGGCGGACCCGGGCAGCGCGGCGCCGCCGGAGCGGGCGGCGAGCAGGGCCAGGCGGGCCCAGGCGTCCGGCGCGGCGACGCCGGTGTCGGCGCGGAAGCCGGCGACGGGCGGCGCCCCCCCGACCGCGAGGGAGTACACGCCGGGCCGGTCGGGGACGAAGCGCGCCCGCAGCGTGCCCGGGCGGCGCGGATCGGGGGCGAGCGGGAGGGATTCGCCGCGGCCGCCGGGGCGCGCCAGGACCAGCCGCGGGAGCGGGCCCGTGCGCCCCGCGGGCGCGAAGACGCGCACCTCCGCCGCCGCGCCGGTCGTCCCGACGGGCTCGGGCACCTCGACCACCAGGGAGTCGCGCGGGGCGGAGGCGAGCCAGTCCACGAGCGAGCGCCAGAACTCGCGGTGCTCGGCGACGCGCCCGGCCTCCATGCGCCAGCGCCAGGTCTCGGTGAGCCCCAGCGCGGCGGTCCTGCCCCGTCCCGCCGGGCGCAGCGCCAGCAGCATCCCTCCGGGCGCGGAGGCGGCGGTGGACGCGCCGGGGACAGGCCGGCCCACGGGCACGGACGCGGAGCGGACGCGCGCTGCCGGGAGCGCCGCAAGCTCGGCGGGGAGCGTCCAGCGCACGCGGTCGCCGGCGACCTCGGCGGCGGCGCCGCTCCCGTCGGCGGCGCGCAGCGGACCCGCGCCCCCGCCGCCCACCCGCAGCACGCCGCCGCCGAGCCGCGAGGCGTAGTCGGCCAGCGCGGCGGCCTGGGCGGCGCCCGGGTCGGCGCCCTCCAGCACCAGCACGGCATCGAAGCGGGCGAGCGCGGCGGCGTCCGCGGGCACACCGCCGCCGCCCTGCCGCACGGCGAGCCCGCGCCCGAGCGGCTGCGACAGCTCCACGGCGGCGCCGGACTCCTCCAGCGCGCGGACGACGAAGCGCGATTCCCACGACGGCGCGCCCGCGGCGACCAGCACGCGCGGCGCGGCGCCCGGCGCGACCCACGCGCCGGTGCGCCCGCTCCGCCCGGCGGCCTCCACCGTCCACTCGCGCCATCCGGGCCGCGGCGGGCGCACGCGGAAGGCGCCCGCCGCCGTGCCGTCCGGCCCCGGCGCTACGATCACGGAGTCCTGAACGCCGCCCGCGTCGCCCAGCCGCACCACGACGCTGTCCCGCCCCGGTACGCGGATCGAAAAGGGGATGGCCGCCGCGCGCCCGGCCATGGGCCGCTGCGGGGGATCCACGTCCACCCACGCGGCCGCTCCGGGGAGGCGGACGAGGAGCGGCGCGCGCCCGGCGGCGGCGGCGAGCGCGTCCAGCTCGGCGGCGCCGGGCGCGCGCTCGGAATCTCGGACCAGCAGCGCGGGGGGCAAGCCGGCCAGCAGCGAGTCGGGGAGCGAAGCCGGACCCGCGGGGAGGCGGGAGACGCGGCCCGCCCCGGTCGCGGCGGGGCGCGGCTCGGGCGCGAGCAGCGCCCCCGCCAGCGCCAGGAGGACGCCCGCGCGGAGGACGGCGGGGAGGGTCGGGGTCACGGGCGGCACCGGCGGACCCCCCTCCCCCCGGCCCCCTCCCCCGCAAGGGGGGAGGGGGAGCACGACGGCGTGGAGGCTGGCGTCCGCGGGCCCCCACCCGGCGGCCTTGGAGCCGCCACCCTCCCCCAATTCTGGGGGAGGGCTTCCTGTTCCTCGCCTCGCGGTGTGTCGCTGCAGTGCTCCCCCTTTCCCCCGCTTGCGGGGGAGAGGGGGCCGGGGGGTGAGGGGGACCACACGCGCGGACGCCAGTGCGATGCCCGCGTGAGGGATTCCGGCCCGAAGGGGCGAGACCGCGCGGCGGTTTGCGCGGGCTCGACTCCGTTACGCACGGTTGTTTCGTGCGTTACGGAGCCGAAGCCCGACCCCGGCGCAGCCGGGGGCACGCCCAGACCCAGGTCGTTCAAAGCAGTTGAGATCAACGTGTGAGCGCGTACACGACGACGTTGACGCCGAAGCGGGTGTTGTCGACGGACTGGAAGCGCTTGTTCTGCGGGTGGTAGTTCCACTCCGAGGAGTAGTCCTTGTTGGAGTACAGGAGCCCGATGCGCCCGTCCACCTCCACGCCGAGGAGGTGCTCGTGGACCAGGTTGTCGCCCCAGCCGTTCAGCTCGTGGCTGGTGGTGGGCGGCCCGTCGGGGAAGCGGAAGAAGGCGCGGTACAGCTCGTGGTCGCGGGGGAGCGGACGCAGCGCGCGTGCCCCGAAGATGCGCCCCACCTCGGCGGTGGCGGTCTTGTGGAAGGCGCCGTCCACGTCGTGGTTGTGGTCGTCGATGAACACGAAGCCGCCGCGCTGCACGTACGCGCGCAGGTTGGCGCTCTCTCGCGCGTCGAAGCGCACGGGGAGGTGCCCGGTGAGGAAGACGAACGGGTAGCGGAACAGCTCGGGGCTGGCGAGGTCCACCACCACGCCCCGCGCGGCCACGGGGATGGCGGTGTACTGCGCGATGGAGTGCACCAGGTTGGCGGGCACGAGCGGTGCCGAGTCCCAGTCGCCCGAGCCGTAGCGCGCGGTGGCCCACGTGAACGGCTCGGCGCGCCGGAACGCCGCGCTCCCGGACGCGGCGAGCCCGCCCGCCAGGCTGAGCAGGGCGAGCAGCAGCCGCATGCCCCGGCCGACGCGCCCTCCGACGTTGCCGTTCTCCCCTCTCCCCTCGTGGGAGAGGGGCCGGGGGTGAGGGGTCACGGCCGCCCTCCCGCGCCCAGCCGCCGGAAGTACTCGGCTGCGGCCGGGTCGGCGGTGGACGGCAGCGGGGCCGCCGCGGCGCCCGGGCCCGTGCCGGACCCCAGGAGCGCGCTTGCCTGCGCGAGGATCCGGCGCGCTTCGCCGGCCCTCCCCCGCCCCGCCGCCTCGGCCGCCCGCGCCAGCAGCGCGGCGGCGCGGGGGTCGGCGCCCGGCGCGGCGAGCGCCCGCTCGGCCAGCGCGGACAGCGCCAGCGCGGCGTCCCGCGGGGAAAGGGTGCGCAGGCGCTCCGCGGCCAGGTCGGCGTCGGCGAGGAGCGGCGCCGCGGAGGGCGCGGCGGGCCCGGGCGTGCGATTCTGCGGCGCGGCCTCGTCCAGCTTGCCGGTGCCGCGGGCGGCGGCCACGTCCACGGGGTCCACCCGCACGGTGCCGCGCACGTAGCGCCGCTCGCCCTCCTGCGCCTGCTTGATGAGCCGCAGCGCCTCGTACTGGTGCGGGAGCGCCGCGGCGGGCGCGCCCTGGTTCAGCTCGCGCTCGGCGGCCCACATGGCGTTGTAGATGGTGAGCAGCCGCTGGTCCACGCGGATCACGGGCGCTTCGTCGTGGCGGTGCGAGACCTCGTCCAGCGTTCCCCGCCCGGTGGCCTCGGAGGCTTCCTCCAGGACCTGCTCCGGGGTGCGCGCCTCCGCCTCCTCGCCGGCGTGCTCCTCGCCCTCGTGCGCGTGGGGGGTGCCGCCGGCGTCCTGGAAGCCCACCTGGGCGCCGGGGAGCTGCATGCCGCCGGTGCTGCGCTCGAAGATCTGCTCGCCCACGCGGTCGCGGAGGCGCCCCTGCTGGGCGCCGATGTCCTGCCCATCCCGCAGCACGGCCTCGCGGCCCAGGCGCGGGGCGCGGTCGCGCAGCCGCTCGGTCAGGAGGATCAGCATGCGCTGGCTGAGGACGGGGTCCTTTTCCACCTCGGGCGGGATGCCGACGATGGTGTTCACCTGGTCCAGCTCCTCGGGGCGGGCGATGCGGATCACGCGCGTCTGCGACACGCTCTCCCCCGGGCCGCCCACGTCGTTGCGGTCGCGGGCGACGGCGCGCAGGTGGATCATGTCGCCCGGCCGCAGCCCCATGGCGCCCAGGTCCAGCGCGTACTCGCCGGCGGCCGTCGCCCCATCGCGGGCGACGCGCGCCCAGGGCCACTCGCCCTCCTCGAACGTGTACGACTCGCCGCTCCCGCGCGAGCGGATCCACGTCAGCCGGAAGTCGCCCACGCCGAAGTCGTCGCTCGCGGTGGCGCGCAGCCGGACCACGCCGCTCGCGGAGGCGAGCACCAGGTCGCCGGCGGGCTCGCGCAGGGCGACGTCGGGCGGCTGGTCGGCGCGCGGGGTGATGGGGACGACGCGGCGGTCCACGACCTCGCCCGCGGCGACCGCTTCCAGCGCCAGCCCGCGGGCGCCCGCCTGGGTCCACGTCACGCTCCACTCGCCCCCGCCGCGCCGCACCGGGAGCGGCCCGCCGCCCACCAGCGACGCCCGCACGCCGGACCAGCGCCCCGGGAAGCGGCTGCGCAGCGAGACGCGCGTTCCCGGGAGGAGCGCCAGCCCCTCGGCGCCGCGGAGCTCGCGCTCGGGGAGCCCGGTGTAGGCGGGCGGTCGGACGCGCCAGCGGAGCTCGTCGAAGCCGGGGACGGGCGGCGGCGGCACCGCCGGCACCACCTGGGCGCGCGCCTCCTCCCACGCGGTCGGGTAGGCGTCGGCCGGGCTGCGCCAGCGCGCCCACGCCTCGCGCGCGGGGCCGGGAAAGGCCCCCGCGAGGAGGAGCGCGGCCAGCGCGGCGCCGCCCAGGAGCGCGCCGGGGCGGCGCAGGCGCGGCGGCACGACCTCGCGCGCGTCCACCTGGCGGACGCGCGCCGCGGCGTCCGCGTGGAAGGCGCGCAGCACGACGCCGTCCGGTCCCGCGCCGCCGTCCGCCGCGCCGAGGTCGAGCAGGGTCGCCAGCCGGTTGCCGAGCGCGGGGACGCGCTCCTCCGCCAGCAGCGCGAGCCGCCGGTCGCCCGGGGGATGCGACGCGCGCCACGCCGCCCGCCCGAGCACGCCCGCCGCGAGCAGCAACGGCGCCCAGCGGAGGATCTCGCGCGCCCCGGCCGGCAGCGGCCACAGCAGGTCGAGCGCGACGAGCGCGAGCGCCGCGAGCCCCCCCAGCGCGGGCGCGAGCAGCAGCGCGCGCGCCAGAACGGCGCCGCGCCAGCGCGCGCGCACCCGCCGGAGCAGCGTGCGTGCGGCGGAATCCGCGCCCGCGCCGACGGTCCGCGGCTCGATCACCGTGCTCACGCCGCCCTCCTCCGTCCTTGGGCCAGGACCGTTTCCACCAGGGCGACGAGGAGCGCCGCCCCCAGCACCCACCGGGCGAGCGGGATCCCGCCGCCCGCCGCCCCCGGCGCCGCCACGGCCACCCTGTCGCCGGCGCCCGCGCCGCGCAGCATCGCGCGCGCGCCCTCGTCCAGCGGAGCGGACCCGCCCCCGCCGGTCCGCGCTTCCTCGCAGCCGCGCGCGAGCCGGTCCACCGCGCGTGGAAAGGCCGCCGAGAGCGGCAGCGACCCAGCCTCCAGCTCCGCCGCGACGTACACGACGCACCCCCGGCCGGCGCGGAACGCGGCCGCCGCCGCCCGCCCGTCCGCCCACGCCGCGAGCAGCCGGGCGCCGCGCGCCGGCCCGCCCGGGAAGCGGCGCGCCGCGCCGTCCAGCCGCGTCCCGTCGTCCAGCACCAGGCTGCCTCCTCCGCTCGGATTCTCCCCGTCCGCGTCGGCCGACACCCAGGGCAGCACGTCCGCCCCCCCGACCGACGCCGCCCCGGAGACGACCACGGTCGCGCCGGCGCCCGCGGCCGCGCGCACCCGCGATGCCGCCGTGCCGTCGACCGGACCGAGCAGGAAGTAGACGGAGGCGGAGTCCGCCGCGCCCCCCACGATCCACCCCGTCGCCCCGAGCGCCGCGGCGACGTACCCGCCGTGCCCGGGCGCCGCCAGCACCGATGCCTTCCGGCCGCCCACGTCCGCGGCCAGCGCCGGCGAGGCGGAAGGCGGCGCGGCGGACGGCAGCCCGGGGAGGCGGATCGCGCCCGGCCAGGCGGCGCGGCGCACGGCGGCCAGCCCCGGCCGCCACCCGTCCCAGCGGAGCGAGGCAAGCAGCGTCACCCGCACCGAGTCCGCGCCGCCCAGTCCCCGCGCGGCGGACGGCACGGCGCGCAGCGCAGCCACGTAGTCCGGCGGGGACCGGCCGGGCCCCGCCGCCGCGAGCGAGTCGAAGAGCGCAGCCGTCACTTCGCCCCGCGCCATCGGCACCGCCGCCGAGTCGAAGAGCACCAGCGCGCCCCGCGCCGCGCCGTCGGGACCCAGGAGCGCCCGCCGCGCCTCCGCCACGGCGGCCTCCCACGCCCGCCCGTCCATCGCCGCGCTGCGGTCCAGCAGCACCAGCTCCGCCGTCCCCCGCTGCCGCGGGAGCCACGCCGGCCCCGCCGCGGCCGCGCCCACCAGCGCCAGCAGCAGCATGCGCAGCGCCAGCAGGAGCAGGTCCGTGGGCCGGCGCCGCAGGCGGAGGGCGGTCCGCGCGTCCGGCGCGAGGAAGCGCGCCGTGGGGAGCGCGCTCCGCTCCGGCGGCCTGCGCGCGATCAGGTGGAGCAACAGCGGCACCAGCGCCGCCAGGAGACCGGCCGCGAGCAGCGCCGGGCGCGCGAGCTGGAGCACCGGCTACCTCCTCCGCGAGCGCGCCCAGCGGATCAGCCCGCGCTCCACCGGCTCCGCCGTGGAAAGCGCCACGTACTCCGCCCCGCGCCCGCGCAGCCGCTCCGCCAGCGCGTCGTACCAGGCGCGCACCCGCTCCGCGTAGCCCGGGTCCGCGGCGGGCGCCGCGGCGATCCCCGGCCCCGGCCGCTCCGGGTCGTAGAAGCGCCCCGGCCCCGGCGCGCGCGTCCCCTCCTCCGCCGGCGTGAGCACCCGGAAGACGATCACCTCGTCCCCCCGCGCCCGCAGCCGCCCCGCGGCGGCCACCGTCGCCTCCGCGTCGCCCTCCTCCAGCAGGTCCGAGACGAGCACCACCCGCCCCGGCCGCCGCAGCCGCTCCCCGGCCCGGTCCAGCGCCGCCGCCGCCGTGGCGCCGCCCTCCGCGCGCAGCCTCTCCAGCCGCAGCAGCAGGTCGTGCAGCTGCCCCCGGCGCGAGCGGGGCGGCAGCGCCAGCTCCGCCCCCGTCCCGAAGGTGGCCAGCCCCACCGCGTCCCCCGCGCCCAGCATCAGGTGCGCCATTGCCGCGGCCACGTACGCCGCGTAGCGCAGCTTGGGGACGCCGCCCGGCTCCGCGTAGCCCATGGAGGCCGTCGCGTCCACCACCAGCACCGCGCTCAGGTTGGAGCGTTCGCGGAACTCCCGCACGTACAGACGGTCCGTGCGCCCGTACACCTTCCAGTCCAGCCAGCGCACGTCGTCGCCCTGCTGGTACTCGCGGTGCCGCGCGAACTCCTCCCCCGCCCCGTGGTTGGGCGAGCGGTGGATCCCCGCCACGAAGCCCTGCGCCACGGTGCGCGCGACCACGTCCAGGCCGCCCAGCCGCTCCAGCAGGCCGGGAGGAAGAAAGTGGGTCTGCGGCGTGGTGTCGGGCATCTGGTATGAAAGGATGAAAAGAGCTCGGGTTCGGGCGTGCCCCCGGCTTGCGCCGGGGTCGGGCTTCGGCTCCGTAGAGCAGCAAACAACGCTGCTCAACGGAGTCGAGCCCCCGCGAAACTGCCCGCGGGGTCTCGCCCCTTCGGGCCGAAATCCCTCACGCGGGGCATCGCGCTGGCGTCCGCGGGTTACCCCCGCCGTTGCCGTGCCGTTCTCCCCTCCCCCTTGCGGGGAGGGGCCGGGGGAGGGGGTCGCCGTCGCCTACAGTCCGCTCCGCGGCGGAGCCACCGCTTCCAGCAGCCTCGCCACCAGCGCGTCCGGCGTCACGCCCTCCGCCTCGGCGCTGAAGTTCACCAGGACGCGGTGGCGCAGCACGGGGGCGGCGACGCGGCGCACGTCGTCGGGGGTCACGTGGAAGCGGCCGGCGAGCAGCGCGCGGGCCTTGGCGCACAGCACCAGCGCCTGCCCCGCGCGCGGGCCGGCGCCCCAGCGCACCCAGCGGGCGACCTCGTCCGGAGCGCCGGGCGTCCCCGGGCGCGTGGCGCGCACCAGGCGGGCCGCGTACTCCAGGACGTTGCCCGCCACCGGCACCTCGCGCACCCGGCGCTGAAGCAGGAGCACCCGCTCCGCGTCCAGCACCCGCTCCACCGGCGGCTCCGCCGTGCCCGTGGTGGAGCGCAGGATCTCCACCTCCTCCGCCTCGCTGGGGTAGTCCAGGCGCACGTCCAGCATGAAGCGGTCGAGCTGCGCCTCCGGGAGCGGGTACGTCCCCTCCTGCTCCAGCGGGTTCTGCGTGGCCAGCACGAAGAACGGGCGGGGGAGGAGCAGGTCCTCTCCCGCCACCGTCACCCGCCCCTCCTGCATCGCCTCCAGCAGCGCCGCCTGCGTCTTGGGCGGGGTGCGGTTGATCTCGTCCGCCAGCAGCACCTGCGTGAACACCGGGCCGCGCAGGAAGCGCGCGGCCCGGCGGCCGGTGGAGCGGTCCTCCTCGATCACCTCCGTCCCCGTGATGTCCGAGGGCATCAGGTCCGGCGTGAACTGCACCCGCCGGAACTCCAGCTCCAGCGCCTCCGCCAGCGTGCGCACCAGGAGCGTCTTGGCGAGCCCCGGCACCCCCACCAGCAGCGCGTGCCCCCCCGCCAGCAGGCACAGCAGCACCTCCTCCAGAGCCGCCTCCTGCCCCACGATGCGGCGGCGCACCTGCTCCCGGAGCGCCGCGGCGTGCGCGACCAGCGATTCGATCTCCCCTTCGGCGGTGGCCAGGACTCCCCCCTCGTGGCTGCGGGCGTGGCGCGCTCCGGCGCGGAAAAAAACGCGAATGGATTGGGTAATCATACCCTTGCCCGCGCCCCCCGCGAAAGGCGTGTTTACCCCCGGGTCGCGCGCCGGTCCACGCCCCATGGATTCGCCGCGCGCCCGGCATTATACTCCCCGTACTCACCCGAGCACCGGTGGGACCGTCCGTCTCCCGCACGCCCTCGCCCCATGTCCCGCTCCGGAAGCGCCCTGCGGCTCCTCGGCCTCGCGGCGGCCCTCGTCCTCCTCGCGACCGCCCCCGGGTGCGCCGGCTCCGCGCTGCGCCCCGCGTCCGCCCCGGGCGGAGGCCCGGAAACGGCCGCCGACCGCGAGCGCGCCTTCTGGAACGCCGTGAGCGAGCTGGAGCTGGTGCGCGCCACCCGCATCGCCCCGGACGCCGAGCACGCCGAGTTCGCGCGCGGGATGCGGCTGGTGCTGGACGGGCGGATGGAGCAGGCAGAAGCGCGCTTCGAGCCGCTCGCAGGCGCCGCCACCAACTCGCTGGTGCGCGTGGCCTCGCGCATCGCCCTGTCCAGCGTCTTCGGCTACGGCGGGCGCTGGCAGGCGCTCCACGACCTGTCGGCCGGCCTGCCGCTGCGCGCCTCCTCCGCCGCGCGCGGGCGCGCCGGCATCGACGCCTGGTCCGCCGCCATGCGCATGGCCCCCGAGGCGCAGTACCGCATCTCCGCCGTCCCCGGCGCGCTCCCCTTCGACGTCACCGGCACCGGCACGCCGCTGGTCCCCGTGCACGTCAACGGCCGCGTCCGCTACTTCTGGCTGGACACCGGCACCAGCGTCACCCTGATCGCCTCCGACGTCGCCGCCGAGGCCGGGATGCGGCCGCTCACCGGCGACACCCTGGAGATCGTCACCACCGTGGGGCGCATCACCGCGCTCCCCGCCGTGGTCCAGGAGCTCCGGCTGGGTCCCCTGTTCGCCACCGGGCACGCCGCCGCCATCGTCCCCGCGCGCGAGCTGACCATCGTGGAGCGGATGGAGGGCGGGCTCCAGGAGCGGGTCAAGATCGACGGCGTCATCGGCATGGACCTGCTGCGGCAGCTCAACGTCATCATCGACTTCCCCACCGGCGTCGCCATCCTGGGGCGCCCCCGCGCCGACCCCGAGGGCCGGACGCGCCGCAACCTCTTCTGGCTGGGCTACCCCGTCGTCCGCGCCGAGGGGCCGCGCGGCACCACGCTGTACTTCGGGCTGGACACCGGGGCCGATTCCACCTTCGTCACCCGCAATCTGCTCCGCAAGCTCCCCAGCCGGCTCCTCGCGAAGCGCACCCGCTACCTGTCCGGCTTCGGCGGCGACACCACCGTCCGCACGCCCATCCTGTCCGGGCTCACGCTGCGCGCCGCGGGCAAGAGCTTCAACCTGCGCGACGTCACCGTGCACGACAACCGGCGCCTCATGCTGTTCGAGCTGGACGGCATCCTGGCAGCCGACCTGGGCGCCGGGCACCGGGTGCGCATCGACATGACCAACGGCATCTTCGAGATCGGCACTCCCGTGAGCGATCCGCGCGCCCGGGAGCGCCGCGCCGCCGATCCCGTTTCGGGCGGGGTTTCCGATCCTTCCTAGTTTTCTTACGGATTACGGCACGGATTGCGGCGGGTTCGGGCGTGCCCCCGGCTGGCGCCGGGGTCGGGCTTCGGCTCCGTAACGCACGAAACAACCGTGCGTAACGGAGTCGAGCCCGCGCAAACAGCCCCGCGGTCTCGCCCCTTCGGGCCGAAATCCCTCACGCGGGATCGCGCTGGAGTCCGCGGGCCTCGAGCTCGTCGCCTCTGCGTCAGCGGCCGATCTCGGGGAGCCCCAGGCCACGGCAGATCTTTCTCGCGAGCAGGTCCGGAACCTCCGAGTGGCGGGGGACAGCCTCGACCGCGCCTGTCGCCGGGTTGCACCAGGGCGAGTGCGCATCGCCCTCCCGCTTCAGGTAACCGCCGCTGATCCGCAGGTAGCGAAGGAGAGCGCCGCGCTTCATCCGATCTTGACCACCGACCGGATCGCGTCCGCAGGGACGCCGCGGAGTGCGTCCTCGCGCCGGTCCTCCAGGACCAGTTCGATCGCGGAAGCCAGGCTGTCCAGGGATTCCTCGCGGGTCCGCCCCTGCCCGTTCGCCCCTGGAATCTCCGGGCACCAGGCCACGAACCAGTCGTCGTCACGCTCGATCACCGCGGTGAACTCGTTGTGCATCTCCCCTCCCGCGTAGGTTATCCGCTCCGCCTGGTTCCAATCAGGGATGCAAGGCGAGTTCCCGTCACCTGCCAGCCGCTCTTCCGCCAGAGCGTCCGCCGCAGACGCACGGCGCGAACACCACGGTCGCAAGGTCGTGGACCCGGTCCGGCTCCACGGCTTCAGCGCCGAACGCCGCCGCCAGCCACCATGCCCGCTCCCCGGAGGAGCCGCGCCAGGTTCCACCCCACATTACCGCACCCCTGCACCGCCACCCTGAGCTCCGATCACTCGGCGCGGCCCGGGGGCCTGCGAAAACAATCTACTTGCATCGTGCATGCAGGACACCCGCAGGCCGGCACGGACAGAGTTGTCCCTATTGACTCTCGCTATACCTGACCGCTAACATGCGGGTCCGCCTCCGCGACCGTGGGGCGGGACTGGCAAACCTTCTCTCCGGGGGACACCATGAGCCTTTCGTTCACCACGCTGCGCCGGGTCCTGCTCGGCACCTCCTGCGCGATCGTGTTCGGGTTCGGCGGCGCCGAGCTGCTCGCCAAGCCCGCGCCCGCCGCGGCCCCCCCGGTCTGCCAGTCCGGCTACCGGCTGTGCAAGAACTGCTTTAACCAGTGGTACTGCGCCGTGGACACCGGCTCCTGCCCCATCTGCGAGCTGAACAAGTAGGCGCGACGGAGCCAAGCGACCGGCCCGCACGCACGAAGCGGCTCCCCGATCCGGGGAGCCGCTTCGTGTTTTTTCCCGAGCTGACGGCGCGCCGGAGCCCGACCCGAGCGCCAGCGAGGGGCACGCCCAACCCCGCAGTGTGCAGTTCAGACGGCCACGACCACCGGGGCCAGCGTCTTCACCAGCCCCGCCGTGCGCTCCTGGATGCTCTTCACCTCGCGCCGCCCCGTCCACAGCGCGATGATCGCGTCCACCGCCGCCGAGGCCGCGGAAAGCGTGGTGATGTACGGCACCCCGTGGGCGATGGCCGCGCGCCGGGTGGCGTAGTCGTCGTACTGCGACTCCTTGCCCAGCGGCGTGTTGATGAGCAGCGCCACCTCGCCGGAGATGATCTTGTCGGCCATGTTGGGGCGCCCCTCGTTGACCTTGAAGACCTCCTCGCAGGGGACGCCGCGGGCGCGGAAGTAGCGCGCCGTGCCGCCCGTGGCGACGATCTTGAAGCCCATGTCGTGGAGCCGCCGCGCCAGCGGCGTCACGGTGGGCTTGTCCGGGTCGTTCACGGTGACGATCACCGTGCCCTCGCGCGGCAGCTCCATCCCCGCGGAGATCTGCGCCTTGGCGAAGGCCATCCCGAAGGAATCGTCGAAGCCCATGGCCTCGCCGGTGGAGCGCATCTCCGGCCCCAGCAGCGGGTCCACGCCGCTCATCTTGTTGAACGGGAACACCGACTCCTTCACCGCCACCCCGCCCACCGGGATCTCCTCCGGCAGCCCGAAGTCCGCCAGCTTCTCCCCCACCATCAGCCGCGCCGCGATCCGCGCGATGGGCACCCCCGTGGCCTTGGAGACGAAGGGCACCGTGCGCGAGGCGCGCGGGTTCACCTCCAGCACGTACACGACCCCGCCCAGGATGGCGTACTGCACGTTGATCAGCCCCACCACCCCCAGCTCCAGGGCGAAGCGACGGGTCTGCTCGCGCATCTCCGCGATCTCGCGGTCGCCCAGCAGGTAGGGCGGGAGCACGCACGCCGAGTCGCCGGAGTGGATCCCCGCCTCCTCGATGTGCTGCATCAGCCCGGCGATCACGACGGTCTCGCCGTCGCAGAGCGCGTCCACGTCCGCCTCGAAGGCGTCCTCCAGGAAGCGGTCGATGAGCACCGGCCGCTCGTGCGACACCTCCACCGCCCGCGCGAAGTAGCCGCGCAGCGAGGGCTCGTCGTACACGATCTCCATCCCCCGGCCGCCCAGCACGTACGAGGGGCGCATCAGCACCGGGTAGCCGATGCGCTCCGCGATGACGGCCGCGTCGTCGGCGTGCACGGCCGTCCCGTTGGGGGGCTGCTGCACCCCCAGGCGGCGCGCCAGCTCCTCGAAGCGCTCGCGGTCCTCGGCGGCGTCGATGGAGTTCACCGGCGTCCCCAGGATGGGCACCCCCGCCGCCTCCAGCCCCTGCGCCAGCTTCAGCGGCGTCTGCCCGCCCAGCTGCACCACCACCCCCTCCGGCTGCTCCAGGCGGACGATCTCCAGCACGTCCTCCAGCGTCAGCGGCTCGAAGTACAGCTTGTCGCTGACGTCGAAGTCGGTGGAGTTGGTCTCCGGGTTGGAGTTGACCATGATGGTCTCGAAGCCGGCGTCGCGCAGCGCCAGCGCGGCCTGCACGCAGCAGTAGTCGAACTCCACCCCCTGCCCGATGCGGATGGGCCCCGAGCCCAGGATCATCACCTTGCGCCGGTCGGAGCGGACGGACTCGTTCTCGTCGGCGTAGGTGGAGTACAGGTACGGCGTGGCGGCCGGGAACTCGCCCGCGCAGGTGTCCACCATGTTGAACACGGGGTGGATGCCCAGCGCCCAGCGCCGCTCCCGCACCCCGGCCTCCGTCTCGCCGCGGATGCGGGCGAGCTGCCAGTCGGAGAAGCCGAACCGCTTCATGCGCCGCATCTCGCCGCCGGTGACCTCCGCCAGGTCGGCGTAGTCGCGCTCGGCGTGCACCAGCGTCAGCAGCTCGGCCAGGAACCAGGGGTCGATGCGGGTGGCGTCGGCGATCTCTTCCAGCGGCATCCCGGCCTGCATGGCCCGCTTGACCTGGAAGGGGCGCTCGGGAGTGGGGCGGCGCAGCGCCCGCCGCAGCGACTCCGCGGAGTCGTCCGCCAGCCGGTCCTCCTCCAGCGTCTTCCCCACCTCCCACCCCAGGCGCCCGATCTCCAGCGCGCGGATGGCCTTCTGCCACGCCTGCCGGAAGGTGCGCCCGATGGCCATGCTCTCGCCCACGGCCTTCATCTGCACGCCCAGCGTGGGGTCCGCCGCGGGGAACTTCTCGAAGGCGAAGCGCGGGAACTTGACCACCACGTAGTCCAGCACCGGCTCGAACGACGCCGGGGTGCTGCGGGTGATCGCGTTGGGGAGCTCGTCCAGCGTGTAGCCCACGGCCAGCTTGGCGCCGATGCGGGCGATGGGGTAGCCGGTGGCCTTGGACGCCAGCGCGGAGGAGCGCGACACGCGCGGGTTCATCTCCACCACCAGCAGCTCGCCGTTGTCGGGATTCACCGCGAACTGCACGTTGCACCCGCCCGCCTCCACGCCGATCTCGCGGATGATGGCGATGGCGGCGTCGCGCATGCGCTGGTACTCCACGTCGGTGAGCGTCTGCGCGGGCGCCACCGTGATCGAGTCGCCGGTGTGCACGCCCATGGGGTCGAAGTTCTCGATGGAGCAGATGATGACGACGTTGTCGGCGCCGTCGCGCATCACCTCCAGCTCGAACTCCTTCCACCCGATGACGCTGCGGTCGATGAGCACCTCGCCCACGGGCGACAGCTCGATGCCGTGCCGCACCATCTCCTCGAACTCGTCGCGGTTGTACGCGATGCCGCCGCCGGTGCCGCCCAGGGTGAAGCTGGGGCGGATGATGGCGGGGTAGCCGGTGTCCTCCACGATGCGCAGCGCGTCGTCCAACGACCGGGCGAAGCCGCCGTGCGGCAGCTTCAGCCCGATGCGGCGCATGGCCTTGGCGAACTCGCTGCGGTCCTCGGCCATGCGGATGGCGCGCGCGTCGGCCCCGATCAGCTCCACGCCGTGCCGCGCCAGCACGCCGCGGTCGTGCAGCTCCAGCGCCACGTTGAGCGCGGTCTGCCCGCCCATGGTGGGAAGGACGGCGTCGGGCTTTTCCTTCTCGATCACCCGCTCCACCCACTCGGGGGTGATGGGCTCGATGTAGGTGGCGTCGGCCAGGTCGGGGTCGGTCATGATCGTGGCCGGGTTGCTGTTGACCAGGATCACGCGGTACCCCTCCTCGCGCAGGGCGCGGACGGCCTGCGTGCCGCTGTAGTCGAACTCGGCGGCCTGCCCGATGACGATGGGGCCGGAGCCGAGGATCAGGATGCTCTGGAGATCGGTGCGCTTGGGCATCTATCGGTACCGTCGGGGCGCGGGTGTCTCGGGCGCGTGCGCGTGCGCCGGTCCCTCCCGTTTGGGGGAGGGGCCGGCGCGGATCGGTCGGTCAGTTGTCGTCGGGGCGGGAATATAGGCGACGGGCGGGCGGGGGGAAAGGCTGGGGACGGCGCTCCGGCATACGGTGCATTCCGGTCGCACCCGTCGCCCCACGGTACGCCATCCCGGCGAGGCGCCGCACGCATGCGGAGGCGGCACCGCGCCTCGGCGGACGCGGGGAACCTTGACTTTGCGTCCGTCGGAGCCCTACCTGCAGCATAGCCCCGCTCGCGGGCACGGGGCGGGCGAGGAACCGCACCCGAGCGTATGAGCTGCGCGGCCGCCGACGGGTCCGCGCCCTTCCATCCAGAGCCAGGAGGTGTGCCGTGACGGACGCAGAAGGAGCGGGAGCGGGCGAGGCCGTGGACGTGGATGCCTACGAGCGCGAGATGATGGGCCGGTTCGATGCCGAGATGTCGGCGATGACGGAGCAGGGACGCCGCTTCCAGCAGCAGTTCGACGCCATGATGGCGGCGTGGCAGCCCGTCCCGCCGCAGATGTTCTCGCAGTACGCGGATGGGCTGGAGCGCTGGATCGCGCACCACCGAAACGGGGCAGGCCCCGCGGCCGAGTGGCTGGAGCGCGCGGGACGCCCCGCGCTGGGCCAGCGCCTGGCGGCCGTGGTCGACGACCTGGGCAAGGCGGTCGCGGGGTACCGTCAGATGGCCGGACAGCAGGTGGCGCACATGAACGGCCTCGGCCAGATCCAGACCAACATGTACAGCCAGCAGCTGGCGGGCCAGCAGGAGATCGGCCAGATCCGGGCCGGCACGAACCGGGAGATCAACGAGATGTGGGCGGCGGGCCAGGCCGAGAGGACGGCGTCGTTCGAGCGGCAGAACGCCCTGTTCCGCCGCACGCTCTGACGGCAGTCGGCGGCGGCTCGGGGCTGCGCAGGAAGAGCGGGCAACGGCACGGTCTCCACGACGGACAGCACCCGTGCAGCACCTGCGGCCGCCGGTGGTGAAAACGGGCTGCCGGCGGCGCCTGCGCGGGAGCTGCCGGCAGCGACGACGAGCGGGGCGTCTCCAGTACGGGGGCGCCCCGCTTCGTCAAAGCCTACGAGGAGGCGTTCCGGGCCGTGGGATTCCGCTCGTGGAGGACCGAGCCCTACCTGATCCCCCAGCGGTACGGCGAGGGCTTCTGGGACGAGTACGCCGCCGTGCCGTCGGTGGTCCACATCGTCTGCGAGAAATAGGAGCCCCGCGTCGGAAGCTCTCGCATGAGGCGAGGCAGAGTGCGCTCCACACAAGCGCGCGGAGCCCAGACTGCTGGGCGAGGACCGCGCAATGAGCCCTGAAGAATCAGCGCCCTGGTCGTGCCAGGTGCGTTGAGACAACAGCTTACGTCCTCCCACCCAATCGGTCGCTCGGCACCGTCCACTCCGGCTACGAACGCTCCGCGGAGCCCACCTGCGCAATGCTCTGGCGCGCCGCGATGTGGGCCGAGGGATGGGGCGCCTGCATCACAGCGCTGACCTTCGAACAGCTCGCGCAGTCCGCTTTCCCCGCCAACGGATACTTCGCCTACGACGTCGGACGGCTCGCTCGGGTGCTCGCGGACTTCACGGCTGCCGAGAGCTGGCTCAAGTGGTCCGCGCGGCTTTCAAGACGGCAGAAAGCCTGGAAGGTGTACTTCCTTTCCCTGGCGGGCCTGGGAAACCTCTGCCGGCGAACCGGCAACTACCCGCTCGCGGTGCGCTTCCATCGCCTCTCGCTGCGGGTGGCGCGCATGCACGGGCTACGCACGCTCGAAGGTGACGCGCTCTACGACCTTGCGATCATGCACTTTGAGATGGAGCACGCCATTCTCGGAAGCGACTACGCCCGGCAGGCGTTGCAAGCGTACGGCGCAGGTCACGCACGGGTGATGCGATTAGCCCACGACGTGGCCCTTTTCTGGTTGGAAAGCGTGGGAGACTTCAAGAACGCCAAAGACACGTTTCAGGAACTGCTCCAGCACGTCTGGGAGCCGGCGGACCGCGTGGTCATCCTGGCGAACCTGGCTCGCGCCGCGGCAGGAATGGGAGACGAGTCGGTGTTCGAGGCCACCTGGAACGAGACCTGGGCACTTCTACGGAGGCAGGAAGCGCGAGAAGGGCATGCTGCGGCGCTTATCCAGATTGCGCACGGTGCAGCGAGCTTCGGGTACTGGTCTCGGGTCGAGATCGCAGCCTTCGAAGCACTTGGAGTTGCTCGCGAACGCAGAGAGAGCATGCACATCATCATGGCCGAACAGATGCTCGATACCGCGCGGGCTGGAATCATGTCCGACGATGATGTGCAGCGGGTATTCCCCGATTACCGCTGGACTGATAGAGCAGACGTGGACGAGAACGCCGCGGAATTGGTCGCGAGCTTCGTGAACGCGATGAGGGTGCGCCGCGACGGAGCACCGGAGGGCCCCTCGCGCACCCTCATCACGGGTCGTAGCTAGTTGCCCGTACCGAGGTAACCGGTTCCGCGCTGGGTAACCGTCAGGGTGTCACCTCCCGTGCTGCCGTCCTTGTTGCCGGTCCCGAAGTAGCCGGTCCCGTCCCGCAGGACGGTGGCGCTGCCCGGATCTACCGGGGAGCTGCGTTGTCCGAGCAGGCGGCGAGGGTCGCGGCGGCGAGGGTGAGGAGGATACGGGTCGTACGCATGGCATGCTCTCCATCGTGGAGTGAGACGAGCGAGCCGGAGACCACCTCCGGCCCGGGCTCAAACCTAGCGCGCCCACGGCCCCGCTCCCATGTCCACGTGGATCGTTCGTATACCGGCCATCGAACATCGCTCGACGGGTGCACGCCGCCCCGATCCTCCAGATTGCTTGTACATCCCCCGCGTCCCGGATAGCTTGCGAGTGAGCCAGATGTGTCCGCGGCACGACTCCCGGAGACCGCGGCCCACCCGCACCCCACCGCCCATGCGCCCGCTCTCCCTCGTGCTCGTCCCCGCCCTGGCGCTCGCCGCCGCCTGCGCCCCGGCCACCAGCGCCGACCCGTCCGCCGGCGCCGGGACCGAGAACCGCAGGTCGGACTTCAACGCCCTGTCCCGGCAGGAGATCGCGGAGTCGGACGCCGGCACCGCGTACGACCTGGTCCGTGCCCGCCGCCCCCGCTGGCTGAGCTCGGGCCTCGCCACCGCGTCCCGGAATTCCAGCCGGGACCCCGTGGTCGTGTACGTGAACCGGACACGGATGGGCGGCCCCGACGCGCTCCGCACCATCTCGGCGTCGGGCGTGGGCTCCATGCGCTTCTATGAGCCCACCTCCGCCAACCTGGAGTTCGGGAACGGCCACCTCGGCGGCGTCATCCAGGTGACCCCCATCAGCAGCGGGCAGTAGAATCCTCGCCCGCAGCCCGTCCGGGAAGGCAGGCGCACGCGCACGAGGGGGAGGCCACGCGGCCTCCCCCTCGCTGCGTCGCCTCCCCGCCCGCCGGAAATCTGGCGCGGGACGCCGCCCGCCCGCATGTTTGTGGCCCATCCTCTGCCATCCGCCCCCGGAAACCATCCCATGAGCGACCAATCCCTCGTCGCGGCCGCCGGGCCGCCGCTCCCCGACGCGACCCCGCCCGCCGGCCTCCCCGAGCCCGCCGCGCGGTCCCGCGCCTCCCACGGCCCGCTCGGCGGCATCGGCCTGGCGCTCTCGGGCGGCGGCTACCGCGCCGCAGGCTTCCACCTGGGCGTGCTGCGGCTGCTGGACGGCGTGGGGCTGCTGGGCGACGTGGTGGCGCTCTCCACCGTTTCCGGCGGCACCCTGTTCGGCGCCGCGTGGGTGCGGAGCCTGCTGGACGGGCGGAGCTTCGCCGAGTTCGACGCCGGCTTCTCCGCCTTCCTGAAGCGCACGAACGTCGTCCGGCTGGCGCTCGACGGCCTGGAGTCCCACCGCCCGCACGGTCGGCCCTCCTCCCCCAGCCTGATCCGCTCCGCCGCCGCCGTGTACGCCGCGCCGGAGTTCCTGGGCGACCGCCTCCTGGGCGAGGTGCTGGACAGCCCCACCCTTCCGCTGGAAGAGGTGATCTTCAACAGCACCGAGTTCCACACCGGCGTGGACTTCCGCTTCCGCCGCAGCGCCAACCCCGCGGCGCTGATCGGCAACGGCAACTTCCCCCTCCCGCGCGAGGTCGCCGCCCGCGTCCGCCTGGCCGACGTGGCCGCCGCGTCGTCGTGCTTCCCCAGCGCCTTCGAGCCGTTCGTCTTCCCGCAGCAGTTCCGCTGGCCGGACGACTTCCCCCTGCCGCGGGTGGAGGCCGCGCTCGCGCAGTCGGCCACCCGGCCCGGGATGTGGGACGGCGGGCTGCCGCTGATGGACGGCGGCATCTACGACAACCAGGGGATCGGCAGCCTGCTCCTCTCGTACCGCGAGGCGGCGGCCCCGCCCCTGCTCCTGGTGTGCGACACCAGCCCGCCCGAGCCCGACCTGTACACCGAGCCCGCCGCCGGCCACCGCGGGCGGCTCACGCTGCGCGGCGCCCGCCTGCTGGCGTGGCTGGTGTTCGCGGCGGCGGTGGCGTCGCTGGTGGCCGTGGGCACGTCCGCGGCGCGCGACCCGGACCGCCTGAGCCTGCGCGGGGCGCTGGTGTACGGCATTCCCATGCTGTTCGCGGGGGTCGTCGCCGGGGGGATGGTCTGGATGCGCGGGCTGGTGCTCCAGGTGGGGCACCTCCTCAAGACCAAGGTGCAGGTGCGGGACGCGTGGAAGGACCTCCAGCGGCTCACCGTGCGGGAGGCGGTGCGGATGCTGGAGCTGCGCGTGACCTCGCTGGTGGCGCTGACCTCCAGCATCTTCATGAAGCGCGTCCGCGGCCTGGTGTACGGCGCCGCCTACGCCGACGAGACCTTCAAGGACCGCCTGGCGCCCGCGCTCGTGTATTCGCTGGAGCGCGAGTCGAGCCTCTTCGCCACCCACCCGTGGCTGCGGCCGGGGCCGGCGCTGCGCACGCTGGCCGGGCGGGCGTGCCAGGTCCCCACCGCGCTCTGGCTCACCGACGACCACGGCGACTCCGGCGAGGCCGAGCTGAAGACGCTGGCCGACACCGGCCACGCCACCGCCTGCTTCGCGCTGCTCAAGTACGTGCTGCGCGACGCCGACGGGCGGTTGGCGGCCGGAGATCCCGGGCGGACCGAGCTGCTGGAGCGCCTGCGTCGCGTGTGGGACGGAATCAACCGCTGATTCTGGATGGAACAGAACGCTTCGGGCGTGCCCCCGGCTGGCGCCGGGGTCGGGCTTCGGCTCCGTAGGGCTGCAAACAACGCAGCCCAACGGAGTCGAGCCCCGCGAAACTGCCCGCGGGTCTCGCCCCTTCGGGCCGGAATCCCTCACGCGAGAGGCCCCCTCCCCCCGGCCCCCTCCCCCGCAAGCGGGAGAGGGGGAGGACGGCAGGAGGGCCGCAGCGAGGGGGTGGGGGTGGTCGGAGGAAAGAGTTGGGGGGGTGGCCGGGTGGGGTGGCATTAACTCTTTCCGGAGAGCGCCCCCGCGCCCGACCACTCGCTGGGAACTCCAGCATTTCATCCCCTCTGGGTGGGGCCCGTACAACGGCAGACGAAGGGGGAGGCCCGGTCGGCCTCCCCCTTCGCCGCAGTCAGCCGCCCGTCACATCCGCACCACCCCCACCCGCTGCGCGCCCTCCAGGTACTGCATCACCGCCTCCGGCGTCACGGTCCCGTAGTAGTGGCTCCCGGCCTCGCGGGCCTCGGCGGCGACCTCGCGGTACACCTCCAGCCCGGTGCGCCGGCCGTCCACGAAGCTCAGCACCTCGTGCGACATCAGGCCGTGCAGGGCGGGGACGCTGGGGATCTGGCCCCGCTTCTCCAGGAACTCCCTGGGGCCGGCGGCGAGCGCGGGACGCACCGCAGCGAGGCGGCGCTCCACGTCGGAGAGCGGCGCGGCGGAGGGGGCGCCGCGCCCGGCCACCAGGCGGTACCTGAGGGCGAGCTCGCGCAGCGCCTGCGCCTCCTGCCGGTCCAGCTCCGCCAGCAGCGGGCCCGACATGCGGCGCCCCTCCGGGGAGATCCCCGCCAGCGAGCCCAGCGCCCGCCGCTCGCGCCGCGCCGCGTAGCGCACCTGCTCGACCGCGCGGCCGTACGCCGCGGCGCGGTCCTCCGTCCCGGCCACGGCGATCCACGACATTCCCAGCCCCAGGTTGCGCGCCAGCCGCTGGGCGCCCCGCCCCGCCGTTTCGGCGGCGAGCACCGGCGCCGAACGGTCGTCCGCCGAGGCCATGGCGTAGGCGATCATCGCCACGGCGGCGGCGTTCCGGCCCAGCTGGGTGCGGTCGATGTTCCACAGGTCGTCGTCCGACGTGTGGATGAAGTGGTCCGGCATGTTGGTGAAGGTGACCGCCGGGACGCCGATGGGCGCCTCGTTGAACGGCATGTGGTCGGTGTTGTTGTGGAACCAGATGGAGCGGGCGTTGTAGCGGTGGCGCGTTCCCAGCCGGGCGAAGTGCGGGTTGGGGTAGAGCGGGATCCCGTTCTGCTGCTGGGCCAGGTCGAAGTTGTTGGCCGCTACCATGTAGTCCACCACCGCCTCGGTGACGTCGTTGAGGAAGTGGAAGCGCGCCGCGGGAACGCGCGTCACGTTCTGCGTCCGCATCACGTCCTGCGCCTGGTTCGCCCCCACCATGTCCTGGTTGACGTTCACCCACATGCGCCGGTGGGCCTCCGGGTCGTCGGCGAAGAACTGGCGCTGGCTGCTGATCTCCGTCAGCCACCAGAAGCGGATGTCGCGGCGAGGCCGGGGGAGCGTGCCGTCCGCGATCAGCTTGTTCAGCGCCCGCGCGATCTCGGTGATGCTGGCGATGCCGCTCCCGTCGTCGTTCGCCGAGGGCTTGCTCTCCTGCAGGTGCGCGGTGAGCATCACGTCCTGCGCGATTCCCGGCTCGCTCCCGCGGATGAAGCCCTCCACCATCACCTGCCAGGGCTCCTCGCCCTCGCGCGAGGTGAACTCGGCGTCCACCTGCGCGCGCACCCGCACGGGCTCCCGCGCCGCCGCGAGGCGCTGCCGCAGCGCCTGTCCCTGCCGCAGCGTGAGGATGAACGCGAACGTCGACGGCGTTCCGCTCGCCGTCTGCAGCGGGAGCGTGGACCAGTTCACCTGGTCCGGGTACGACAGGTTGCGGTCCACGGCCGGGTTGGGCGACCACACCACGCCCGCGGCGCCGCGCTTGGCCACCGCTTCGTTCATCACCGCCCCCAGCCCCCCGTGCGCCAGAACCACCTTGCCGGCCACGTCGCGCCCGGCGTAGTCGGCTTCGCGCGTGCCGTCGCCCACGTCCACCAGCTCGGCCGTGACGTCGGCGCGGCGCGAGTTGTCCGCCAGGTGCAGCGGGGTCTGGAGGATGCTGGCCAGCCGCTCCGGCGCGCTCCCGGCGATCCACAGCTCCGCCGACTTCGCGTTCCACGGCACCGTCGTGGACGGCTGCTTGATGATCCGCACGTCGGCCAGTCCGGCGGCGCGCGCCTGCTGCTCGAAGTAGCGCGCCACCTCCCACAGCCCGTCGGAGCCGCCGCGCGGCTTGTGGTACGCGGTGTGGAAGCGGATGTGCTCGTAGGCGGCGTCGCCGGACACCTCCTGCGAGATGGCCCGCACGTGCTCGGGGCGGAGGACGGGGAGGTCCTGGGCGGCGAGCCCCTGCGCGCCGAGGACGAGGAAGAGCGCGGCGAGTCTCCGTTTCATCTGGGGATTTCCGTGGGTGGGGGTGCCAGGGATGGGCCGGCCTGCGGACGTCAATATACCGCGGGGCCGCGGTGCGGACAGGAGCGGCGGCGGGCGGCGCGGATCAGCGCGCGGGGGCGAGCCCCACGCGCCGGACCAGGTCCTGGAAGAGGGGATCGGCGCGGAGCGGGTCGAGCATGGGCTCCACGTTGAGGTAGACCATTGCGCCGGAGCGGTTGCGGTACGCCTCCTCCAGCGCGCGCAGCGCCGCCTCGTTCTCGCCCAGCCCCAGGTGCACCAGCGCCCGGTACTCGGCGGGGACGTAGCGCGTGCGGGCCGCCTCGTCGAGCGCGTGGAGAGCCTGCCGCGCCCCTTCGCGGTCGCCCGCGGCGCCCCGGGCGTGCCCCAGCAGGGCCACCACCACGGGCTGCGGGCCGCCCAGCACGAGGAGGGCGCGCCGATACTCCGCGGCGGCGGCCGCGTGCTCGCCGGTCTGCTCCAGGGCGGCACCCAGGCCGAGGAGCGCCGTGACGAAGCCGGAGTCGGTGGCGAGGACGCGGCGGTACTCGGCGATCGAGCGCGCGTAGTGGCGGGTGTAGTAGAGGTGGCGAGCCATGGCGGTGCCCATCACCGTGGAGAGCGGGTCCAGCTCCCGGGCCCGGCTGATGGCGGCCAGCGACTCCCCGGGCCGCCCCGTCGCCACCAGGAACAGCGAGTACCAGTGGTGCGCGGTCGCGTAGCCGGGGCTCAGCTCCAGCGCGCGCCGGAACTCCCGCTCCGCGGCATCCCAGCTCCACTCGTAGTTGAGGAGGACGTTGGCGAGCGCGGTGTGGGCCTCGCCGAGGGTGGGGTCCAGCTCCAGCGCGCGTCCGGCCGCGGCGCGGGCGCGCGGGTAGGCGCTGTCCGGGGGGAGGAGTCCGTAGTCGAAGGCGCCCAGCACGTTGTACACGTCGGCGATCCCCACGTGCACCAGCGGGTAGCGGGGGTCGCGCTCCGCCGCCGCGGTGAAGCTGGCGAGCGCCCGCCCCAGTCCCTGGGGCGAGCGCTGGAACCAGGCGAAGCGCCCCTGCAGGTACAGGTCGTACGCCACCGGGTCCACCGCCGGGCGGGCGCCCCGCGGCGCCCGCCCGCCGTGGACCAGCTCGTCGCGGAGCTCGCGGGCCACGGCGCGCGAGATCTCGTCCTGCACCGCCAGCACGTCGCCCATCCGCCGGTCGAAGCGCTCGGACCAGACCGGGGTGCCGTCGCGCGCGCGGACCAGCCGCACGCTCACCCGCAGCCGGTCCCCGGCCTCGCGAACGCTCCCCTCCAGCACGTAGGCCACGCCCAGCTGCTCCCCCACCTCGCGGGTCCCCACCGCCCGCCCCTTGAAGGCGAACGCCGAGGTGCGCGCCACCACACTCAGCCCGTCCACGCGGGTCAGCGCGCCGATGATCTCGTCGGCGAGCCCGTCCGTGAAGTACTCGTTGACCCGCCCCCGGCTGTCGTCGGCGAAGGGGAGGACCGCGACGCTCGCCGCGGCCGGGGCCGTGGGCGGCGGCGCGGCGGGGCCCCGCACCGACCACCAGGCGCCGAGCGCGAGCGCCGCGGCGGCCGCCGCGGCGAGCGCCGGGAACGTGGCGAGGGCCAGCCTGCGGTGCCGCAGCAGGCGCCGGGGCGCGCGCTGCGCGGCGGGCGGGAGCGGGGGCGCCGGCACCGGCACCGGGCCGGGGGGAGCGGCCTCCGCGTCCGCACGAACCACGGGGCGCGGGGGCGCGGCGGCCGCTTGGTCGGGAGGGCCGGCCGGGCCGGGGACCGCGGCAGCTGCCGAAGGGGGCTCGCGCAGCTCCCGCTCCAGGGCCGCCACCCCGGCGTCGGGCTCCACCCCCAGCTCCTCGCGCAGGAGCGCGGCGTACGTCCGGGCGTGCTGGAGGGCGCCCGCGCGGTCACCGGCCGCGGCCAGCACACGCATCAGGCGCGCAGTCACCCGCGAGGAGTACGGGTCGTGCGCCGCCAGCCGCTTCCACCACCCCGCAGCCTCCCGCCCATCCCCCCGCTCCTCCGCCTCCCCCGCCAGCGCCTCCAGCGCGCCCGCATACGCCGTCGCGAGCCGCTCCCTCTCCGCCTCGGACCAGCGCTCGAACTCCGCCGCGCCGGGCAGCGAGAAGCCGTCCAGGAACGGCCCGGCGTACAGCTCGGCCGCCCGGGCCGGGTCTCCCCGCGCCAGCGCGTCCTCGAACTCGCCCACGTCCGAGCCGACGAGGGACGCGGTCAGCCGCAGCTCGTCGCCGGAGGTGACCAGCGCCTCGCTGCCCAGCACCTGGCGCAGGGAGTGGACGGCCACGTTCAGGGTGTGGCGGCCGCGGTCCGCCCCGCTCTCCGGCCACAGCAGCGCGAGCAGCCTTTCGCGGGGGACGGAGCCGGTGCGGGAGGCGGCGAGCAGGGCGAGAAGGGCGAGGCGGTGGCGCTGCGAGGCCGGCCCCGCGAGCGGGAGGTCGCCGCGAAGGAGGGACGCGCCGCCGAAGAGCCTCACGTGGAATGACATACCGCCATTGACCGAAAATTGACCCGGGCGGAACCGAAAATTGACCCGTCGGGCGCAAGTTACCCGCACGTCCGGGCAGGAACAAGGCGAATGCTCACGCCCGGAACGGCGCCCGTATTCCGCGGGTGCGGCTCACCGGAGACAGGAGGGTAGCGAGATGATCAACCTGCACGAAGGGTCGGAGCCGTGGCGCTTCGGGTCCAAGCACGTCGTACAGTCCCGCACGGCGGACAACGAATACCTCTACACCATCACGGGCGTCGTCATCATGGACATGAAGGGGATGGGGCCGGCATGGCGGAGGGACCGCGTCCATCTCTCGATCCTGTTCCCCGGCGCCATCCCGGCCGGGCGGAGGCTGCGTCTCGTGCAGTGGGCGACCCTGATCACGCCCAGCGCGATCGCGAACGACCACGCGGCCGAGAACGCCGGCTGGGCGGTCGACAGCTTCGGGGGGCCCGACGGTTCGCTCTACATCTCCCCGGGCGGGTACTTCACCCTGTGGGCCGACGTCGCCGTCCGCGACATCGACGGCTGGCTCTACAGGCTCGCCTACAGCGTGACGCTGAAGTTCGTGCTGGGTTAGCCTCCTCGTCCGCGGGCGAGCCCGGCAAAGGCCGGCCACCCGCTCCACACCTCTCCTGAAGGAGACAGCCATGTCCTACATCTGCATCCCCCCGTCCGGCACGGGGCGGGATTGCTTCTTCGTTCCGGTCCACATCCGGAGGTGGAAAGACCTGTTCCCGCCGGAGCCTCCTTTCCTGCGGCTCCTCCAGCCCGTCCGCATCGCACTGATCGAGATCCTCGTGGGCCCGCGTCCGCACCCGTGGCGCGAAGCCGGCGTACGGATCGCGCCCGAGGTGGAGCGTGACCTCGCCACGCTCTCGTCGATGCACTCGCTCTCCGAAGACCTCAGCCTCGATCTCCGGGAGGCCGTGCGGGAAACCCTCCGGAGCGCGTTCCGGAGCATCCCCCTACCGGAGGGAGTGTCGGTACAGCCCTGAAGGCTGGGCCACTCGTCTCGCGGCTTTCGCGGCTCTTCAACACACGAGCGGCCGTTCCCGGCGACTGGAACGGCCGCTCAACCGTTGGGACGCGGAAGACGGCCTCGCGTCGGGAACGATGTGGCCGATGGAACCACCGTCCACATGGCGGCAAAACCTCCCACGATTATCTTGCTACCGGCACGGAGCAAGCCGTGCACCATTCCCCCAACGGAGGTGGCAAGATGAAAGCTCGTATCCTGCTCGTACTTCTCTCCGCTTGTCTCGTTGGCGCGTGTTCCACCAGCGCCACCCCGACCTCACCTCCGGATCCATCCAAGGAGAGCAGTCCGGTGATTGGATCCGGGCACTGACGGTACCCTCGCCAGAGCGAACGGGACCGCGAGCGGTCGCGAACTAGCCGACCTGAGCGATCGCCCGCGGTCCCCGAAGTACCTCGACGAACCGGGTAGCGAGACGGACGGAAGCCGTGGAGGCGACTCCACGGGGTCCCGCGATCTGTCCATCGCCCTGGAGTGCCGAGACCAGTGATCCGGCCTGCTCGGCCACCTTTTGCTGCTTCCGCTCGACTGCGAACTCCAATGCTTTTCGAGCGGCCCGCTCCGCGCGCTTGAGCTCGCCCATGTACGCCGCGCCATACGCAAGGTCGAGAAGCACGCCCGGCGCATTGGATTCCACGCTCTTTCCCCAGAGAAGTGTCCACGCCTCGGACCAGGCCTGCTCGAACACATAGGGAGCATCCGCTCCTCCGGCTGCACGAGCGACGTCCGCCAGCACGAGAAGGCGGAGAGGCAGAGAGGCGACCAGGGGCAGCACGGCACTGGCAACCGCGAGCGCTTCCCCGAAGCGCCCGGAGAGAGTCCAGTTGTACGCCACGTCCAGAGCCAGGTTGAGGAGCGCGGGGCTTGTCGCGGGATATGCGGAAAGTGCCGCCTCCGCGTACTCCTCCGCTTTGGAACCGTTGCCACACTCGATTTCGATCCCGAACAGGTTGTGCAGCGCCGCGCCCTCCATCTCGTGCAGCGAGTACCGCCGCGCCGCGCGTAGGCAGCGCTGGTGGTACAGCCGCGCCTTCGGAAAGCGGCCCTTCTGCACGTACAGGTTGCCGAGCCCCGCGTAGCCCTCGGCGTACGCCTGCCATTCCCGCGTGAGCCGCGCCAGGACGATGGCGTGCTCGAACCAGCTTTCCGCGCGCTCGTACTCCGCCCGCATTCGCGCGAGCCTCCCCACGGCCACCGCGAGCGACGCGTCCTCCGCGTCCGCGGCGGCGGCCGCCTGCGCGAAGGCCAGCGCCGTGGCGAGCTTTCCCCGCCCCTCCGCCCAGCGCGCCACCTCCCCGCACGCCTCCACCACCCGCGGCACGTCCACCACGCGCGGGTTTTCCAGCAGCCCCGCGAGCAGCGCCAGCGCCGCCCGCAGCTCGTCGTCCAGCTCCGCCGCTTCCAGCCGTCCCAGCCGCAGCGCCGCGGCGCCCGGCGCGAACAGCCGCAGCCGCGGCCCGGCCTGGCCCCACAGGTGAACGCTGCGGCACGTCTGCCAGAGGAGAAGCGCCGGCTCCTCGGGAAGCTCCTCCAGAACCTCCGAACCGGGGAGCATCCGGAGCTCGGCAGAGCGGGTGAGCGGCGGCGGGACCCGTCGGACGGTCCGCCCGGTGCGCTTGTGCGTCATGGCGAATGTGATGAAGAGATGCAGTTGAGACAGCCTTGAACATGATACCGGCGTCCGGGACGCCGGACAACCATTTTGTCCGGAAACATACTCCCGTCAGCGCCGGCTCCAGCGGATGCGCTCGTACGCCGCGCGCTCGTCCGGGAAGTCGAAGACCGGGTCGTCCAGCGCGTACGGGACGACCGAAACCTCCCAGAGCTGCGACGTGCGCAGGAGCCCGGTCCTCGCCCGGCCGAAGTACGCCACCGGGCCGGGCTCCCACTCCGCGGCCTGCCAGTTTACACGCACGCCCTGGAAGTCCGGATGGTCGCGGATCACCTCGAAGGCCGCGTCCGGGGTGGTGAAGATCCCCACCACCTCGCGCGGGGACCGCGCCCCGCCCGGGTACTGCATCTCCCTGCTCAGCAGCCAGAAAACTTCCTCCCGCATTGCCGCCTCCCCACTCGCCGTGACCGGTTTCGCCGTCGCCCGGGAAGATGCGACGCCGAAACTCGTGCCACGGCGGGAACCATGCGGATGAGGGGTGACGGGCGGGCCGCGGCCGGGGGGGGCGGGGACAGGCGCGGGGCGGGCGCGGCAAATACGTGACAGATCTACATTTACATTGCCGCGGCACCCCCCGCCGGAGTACCTTGCGGTGCGCACTTCCCATCCGGCGGCGCGCCCCCTCTGACGGGAGACCTGCCATGAGCGCGCCCCTGCGCCCCACCTCGCTCTACTTCTCCGACCTCACCTCGTTCGCGGGGTGGACGCCCGGCGCCGATCCGATGGATCCTTTCCGGATCGCCCTGGTGCCGCTCCGGCCGCGCGGCGGCCAGCCGGCCGGTCTTCTGGTGCAGGCCTGCCACGACTACGAGGGCGGGTACGTGGTGAACGCCGACCTGTACCCGCAGGGCACCGACGACCCGGACACGTACAACTTCTCCTACTGGCAGTACCTGGACCAGTTCATCTACTTCAGCCACCACCGGTTGGGAATCCCCCCGTCGTGGTGGATGAACGCCGCGCACCAGAACGGCATCCCGGTCCTGGGGACCCTGATCTTCGAGAACGACGGCCAGCCGGACCTTGACCTGCTGGTGCACACGCCGGGGAAGGACGGGTCGCCGTACCTGTACGTCGACCTGCTCGTCGGGGCGGCGGAATACTACGGCTTCGACGGCTGGCTCTGGAACGTGGAGACGTCGCTTCCCGGGAGCGTGTCGGTCGCGGAGTTCGAGGCCTTCGTCCTGGCGCTCACCCGCGCCATGCACGAGATGCTCCCCGGCTCGCTCGTCATCTGGTACGACTCGCTGACCGTGGAGGGCGGCGTCTCGTACCAGAACGCGCTGAACGGGCAGAACAACCCCTTCTTCCTCGCCACCGACGGCATCCTCACCAACTACTGGTGGAACCCCGAGTACGGGGAGCCCGTGGCCTCGGCGCGGTACGCTGAGTCGGAAGGGCGGTCCCCCCGCCAGGTGTATTCCGGGATCGACGTGATCGCCCGGGGCACGTACTACGGGCCCGGGTTCGACATCTACGAGCCGCTGAGCCAGTGCGTGAAGGCGGGCACCTCGGCCAGCCTGTTCGCCCCCGTGTGGTCGTTCTGGAAGACCACCAGCCACGCCCAGTTCGAGGAGCGGGACCGGCGGCTCTGGACGGGCGAGACGGCGGCGCACTGCCCGGGATCGAACGTGGACTGCGTGGCGCAGTACGTCCCGGAGCGCCCGGTGCCGGCCGGGCTCCCGCTGGCCACCAACTTCGACCAGGGGCAGGGGGAGCGCTTCTGGGTGGAAGGACGGACGGGCTCGCCTGCGGGGTGGAGCAACCTGAGCCTGCAGGGGCTGCTCCCCACCTGGCGCTTCTGCACGGTGGACGGGGCGGGGCCGTTCACGGCGGGGTGGGACCAGGCCGTGGCGTTCGACGGGGGAACGTCGCTGCGGATCTCGGCCCGGGGGGCCACCGGCCAGGAGCGGGCCGTGTACCGCCTCTTCGCGGCCCACGCGGTCCTCGACGAGCCTCTCGTCCTCACCTGGACCTGGCAGCCCCTGGACGCCCTGGCGCACCCGCAGATCGCCGTCGTGCTCGCGTTCTCGGACGGCACCTCGCGGGACTACCCGGCCGAATCCACCCGGCCCGTGGGGGACGGCTGGCGGAGCTCGGTCTGCACCGTCGGGGCGCTCCCGGCCGGGAAGACGCTTGCCAGGGTGGACGTCGTGATCGGCCCGTCCAACAACGGCGCGGTCCCGGAGGAGTACGGGGTGCGCATCGGGGCGCTCTCGGTGGCGCCGAAGTCGTGGGCGGCGCCGGTCTCCGTGCGGGACCTCGCCCCGCGGGACGCCACCTGGTCCGGCGGCGCGGTCACCCTGTACCTGCTGTGGAGCTACCCCGCCGGCGCCGCGCGCTACTACGACGTGTGGCAGGTGCACGGAGACGGCAGCGCCACCTGGCTGGTGCGCGCCGCCTGCAACGCCGCCTGGCTGGAGAGCGTCGCTCCGGGACCCTCCGACGGCGGGGTGGTGGCGCTCGCCGTGCAGCCGGTGGACTACGCGGGGATGCGCCAGCCGCTGAACGCGGCCGCCACCGCGCGGATCGCGCCGGGGGGCCCGGCGCTGATGGTGGCCGGCGGGCCCGCCGGGGCCACCGTGGCCGGGGCCTGACCGCCGTCCGGGAGGTGCGTGGGACCGGGCGCCCGCGCGCGTCACTCCCCCGCCAGCCCCAGCTCGGGCGCGATCCCCCGCATGGCCTCGATCACGAACTGCGTGTGCTCCCCGAGGTCCTCGCCCAGCAGCCCCACCGCGTGCCGCACCTCCTCGCGGTCGACGCCGGCGGCGAACGCCCGGTCCTTGAACTTCTTGAGCACCGACTTGGCCTCCAGGTCCATGACGGAGCGGGAGGGCCGCACCAGGGCGGCGGCGGTCACCAGCCCGGTGATCTCGTCGCACGCCCACAGGGTGCGGTCCAGCAGCGTTTCCGGCTGCACGCCGGTGCGCGCGGCGTAGTGGGCCAGCACGGCGTGCACCAGCTCCTCGGGATAGCCGCGCTCGCGCAGGACCCGCGCGCCGCGCAGGGGGTGCTCGTCCGGGTGCTCCTCGTAGTCGAAGTCGTGGAGCAGCCCCGCGGCGCCGAACAGCTCCTCGTCTTCGCCGAAGCGGCGGGCATAGGCGCGGCAGGCCGCCTCCACCGAGTACATGTGGCGGCGGAGGGATTCGCTCCGGACGTGGTCGTGCATGAGCGCGAGGGACTCCTCGCGCGGCGGAAGGCTCGCCATGGTCTCGCGTGCGCTGGGCGTGGCGGTGCGTCCGGGGCCGCCCGGCCCCGGGGAGGGCGCGCAATCTACGCGGCGCCGGCGGCTACCGCACCTCGGGGGAGGGGGCCGCCACGCTGTCCGCCGCGGGCCGCCGCCGCGACGCCGAGTGCACCTCGCCGCCCACGTCGCGGTACCCGCGCAGCACCAGCCGCCCGCCCAGGCTCCGCCCCACCTCCGGCATCCGCAGGTACCAGCGCTCGATGATCCAGGCACCGGTGGGGAGCCTGCGGAACTCCACGCGTCCGCCCACCCCGCGCCAGTCGTCCTCGCGGGGGAGGTTGCGGTAGCGGAACTCCAGGTGCCGCAGCTCGGCGCTGCGCGGGTCGATCCACAGCGTCCCCGCCACGTCCGTGACCCGGCGCCCGCGCACCGGCTCGAAGGCGAGCCCCAGCAGCCCCCGCGTGGCGCCGCGGCCGCGCTCGGTGTGGAAGCAGTGCGTGTCCAGGAACCCGTCCGAGAGCAGCACCCGGGCGTCGGGGGCGTAGTACCAGGCGACGTCGCCCTCGACGTGGCGGTAGCCGGCGCGCGCCAGCTCCTCGGGGTCGAGGGTGACGAACGGGTTGAGGGTGGGGCCCTCGTAATTCCTGCGCTCCTCGGACACGACCTTGCGGCCGCGCCGGTCGAGGGTGCGCGCGAACTCGGTGGCGGCCACGTGCAGCGACTCGGCGTGCTCGGTCCACGCGGACACCGCCAGCGCCTTGCGCGCCTCCTCCCACAGCGCCGCCGCGGCCGCGTCGTCGTGGGCCCGCACGGCGCAGGTGGTGGCCCCGCCCACCACGATGGCCTCCAGCGCCACCGCCTGCCCGGTCACGGCCATGCGGTAGGGCAGCACCGCGCCCTCCTCCAGCCGCAGCGGCGGCGACGCCGCGCTGGCGTAGCCGATGCGCTCGGCGCGCAGGGTGTACGTGCCGGGCCCGCCGGCGCGCAGCACGAAGCCGCCCGCGCTGTCGCTGAGGGCGCGGGCCACGGGAGTCCCGGCGCCGTCCTGGAGGATCACGAAGGCGGCGGCGACGGGCCGCCCGCCGTCGTCCACCACCTCGCCGCGCACCGCCTGGGCCCGGAGCGGGGCGGCGGAGGCCAGCAGGAGCGGGAGCGGGAGCGGGAGCGCGGCCGCGGCGAGCCGAAGTCTCATGGGACGGCGAGGCTGGAGGAAGCGCCGAAGCCGGGTCGCGGACGCCGGCGCGAGCCCCGCGTGAGGGATTCCGGCCCGGAGGGGCGAGACCCGCGGGCAGTTTCGCGGGGCTCGACTCCGTTACGCACGGTTGTTTCGTGCGTTACGGAGCCGAAGCCCGACCCCGGCGCCAGCCGGGGGCACGCCCGGATCCGGCTGTTCGACCGGATCCGTCCTCAGTACGCGGAGATGGTCATGCGCAGCTGCTCGCGGAACGCGCGCGGGGCGCCGTCGATGGTGCCGGGCGTGAACTTCATCTGCATGGCGATGAACAGGTAGTAGTCGTCCACCGGCCTGGACCCGCTGGTCTCGCCGACGCCCGCCCACAGCACGGTGCCGGCGCGGTCCACCAGCAGGTCCACGCTCCCCACCCGGGAGCCCTTCGTGCCCGCATCGCCCATGCCCTCGTAGCTGGATTCCATCTGGGCGGCCATCTGCAGGTAGCTGCGGACGACGGCCAGGTTGCGGACGTGGGGGAGGCAGAACCGGACGGGGTGGTCCGCGGGGAGCTCTCCGCCGCCGCCCAGGTCCACCCAGAAGAACATGCGCTCGCGCTGCGGGTGCGAGTCCAGGTACGCGTTTGCGACCCCGAGGAGCCGCTGCTGGGCGGGCGCGGGGAGGTTGCTCCCGAGCACCTGCACGCCGGGGTTCGCGCCGGCGCTGTCGGTCGTCAGCAGGAACACGCCGGCGGGCGGCTGCTGCACGGCGCTGCGCGCGACCACCCGCAGGACGGCGGCCATGGTGTCCAGCCCGGGCGCGTAGCTCGCGGTGCCGGGGAAGCTCCCCGCCGGGCGCTCGCCGCACACCGGCTCACGCGGGTAGCGCTGCTGGGCGGAGGCGGCGGCCGACGCGGCGGCGAGGAGGGCGAGAGCGAGAGCGAAGGAAGCGGCGGCGCGGGCGAGCGGGTTTCGGTGCATGGGAGCGGAAGGCGAAAAGGAAGCGGAGGGCACAGAATGGCGGTGCGGCGCGGGCGAATGCCTGCCGGGGTGCATAGATGCGTCAAGCGAGGTGAAATGGCAAGACGTGCGGGAACCCGCGTGAGGGATGCGCGCCCGGAGGGCCGAGACCCGCTAGCGGTTCCGTCGGGGCTCGGCTGCGTGGGGAACGGTGGTATCGTTCCCCACGCAGCGCGCAGCCCGACCCGAGCGCCAGCGAGGGGCACGCCCAACCCCGCAGTTCAAAGCCGTTAGAAGTCCGCGCTGCCCGGCGTCCTCGGGTACGGGATGACGTCGCGGATGTTTGCCATGCCGCTGGCGTACATGACGGCCCGCTCGAAGCCCAGCCCGAACCCGGCGTGCGGCACCGTGCCGTAGCGGCGCAGGTCGCGGTACCACCAGTACGGCTCCCGCGGCAGCCCCATCTCGTCCATGCGCGCGTCCAGCACGTCCAGCCGCTCCTCGCGCTGCGACCCGCCGATGATCTCGCCGATGCCGGGGGCCAGCACGTCCATGGCGGCCACGGTGCGGCCGTCCTCGTTCATGCGCATGTAGAAGGACTTGATGTCCTTGGGGTAGTCGGTGACCACGATGGGGCCGCCCACGTGCTCCTCGGTGAGCCAGCGCTCGTGCTCGGACTGGAGGTCCAATCCCCAGTCCACCGGGAACTCGAACTTCCTCCCCGAAGCCCTGAGCACCGCCACCGCCTCGGTGTACGTCATGCGCTCGAACGACGAATCCACCAGCCGCTCCAGCCGCTCCACCACCCCCTTCTGGACGCGGTCGTCGAAGAACTTCATGTCGTCGCCGCGCTCCTCCAGCAGCGCCCGGAAGATGTACTTGACGAAGTCCTCGGCCAGCTGCGCGTTGTCGGACAGGTCGGCGAAGGCGACCTCCGGCTCGATCATCCAGAACTCGGCCAGGTGCCGCGAGGTGTTGGAGTTCTCGGCGCGGAAGGTGGGCCCGAAGGTGTACACGTTGGAGAGCGCCTGGCAGTACGCTTCCACGTTGAGCTGCCCGGAGACGGTGAGGCTGGCGCCCGCGCCGAAGAAGTCCTGCGCGAAGTCCACCTCGCCGCCGGGGGTGCGCGGCAGGTTCACCAGGTCCAGCGTGGACACCCGGAACATCTGCCCGGCGCCCTCGGCGTCGCTGGTGGTGATGATGGGCGTGTGCACCCAGAAGAAGCGCCGCTCGTGGAAGAAGCGGTGGGTGGCCATGGCGAGCGCGTTCCGCACGCGCGCCACCGCCCCGAAGGTGTTGGTGCGCGGCCGCAGGTGGGCCACCTCGCGCAGGAACTCGAAGGAGTGCTGCTTGGGCTGGATGGGGTAGGTCTCGGGATCGTCCACCCACCCCACCACCTCCACCGACCCGGCCCTGACCTCCACCGGCTGCGGGCGCCCGGGCGTGGCCACCAGCTCGCCGGCGACGGTCACCGAGCAGCCGGCGGTGAGGCGCTGCACCTCGGCGGTGTAGTTGGGGAGGTCGCCCCCGGCCACCACCTGGATGGCGTCCTGGCACGAGCCGTCGTGCACGTTGACGAAGGAGATCCCGGCCTTGGAGTCGCGGCGGGTGCGCACCCACCCCTGCACGACCACCCGCTCCCCCGGCTGGACCTTCCCCTCCAGGAGGTCGGCGATCATCGAGCGCTGCTTCGACATGAATTCTCCGGACGATGCGTGAGCGGCCGGGCGTCCGCCCGGCCGATCTGTAGTTCTACGACATTCTACAACGGCGCGCGGCCGGCGTCACCCCGGCGGCCAGCGCAGCTCCGCCAGGAGCCCGCCGTCGGCGTCGTAGCACTCGGCGTGGAAGGGAATCCCGGCTTCCCGCAGCGGCGCCATGGCCCGCCCGGCGTTGGCCACGACGTCCGCCACGGGTCCGTGCACCAGCACCGGCCCGCCCCCCTCCACCACCAGCTCGGCGAAGCCGCAGCGCGCCTCCCACTCCGTCCACCCGCTGGCCCGCACCGCCCACCCGGCCCGGCCGTACGCCCGGGCGACCGCCTCCGCGGTGGCGCCGCCGCGGGCGGCGGCGAACAGGTTGCTCCCGTCGGGGAGCTCCGGCCCCGGCGCGCCCACTCAGCTCCCGGAGGGCGCGGGCTCCACCGCCAGCGCCACCTCGACCGCCTGCCCGGACTCGCGCGTCCAGCTCGCCCCTCCGTCGGCGCTCACCCAGGAGTTGGCGGCCTCGGCGGAGGCGCCGGGCCGGAACGCGTAGCCGTAGCACCCCCGCGACGTGGCCGAGCGGAGGCGGACCGCGTACTCCCTTCCCGCCTCCACCGGCACGTCCAGGAGAACTTCCAGCGGGCGCGCGGCCCAGGACGGGTCCGCGGGCGCGTCCCACGCCCCGCGCTTGGGCTCGAAGATGGTGCTGTGGGCCACGGCGCCGCCGTCGCCCACGCCACGCAGATCCACCAGCAGCGCGGCCGTGGGCTCGCCGCGCTGGTAGGTGTTCACCGTGACCGAGCGGGCGCGTCCGCTCCGGGCGGCGACGAAGCGGAACTCCCGCATCAGCGCGGGACGCCCCGCGGGCGTCGCCACGTCGCACTGCAGGCGGCGCGCGTCGGCCTCGCGGACGGGCGGGGCGGCGAGCAGGGCGGGCACGCCGTACGAGCGCTCGCAGGTGATGGGCTGGATGCGGCCGCGGTCGTCGAAGCG
Source organism: uncultured Gemmatimonadales bacterium (assembly GCA_963716255.1). Lineage (GTDB taxonomy): Bacteria > Gemmatimonadota > Gemmatimonadetes > Longimicrobiales > Longimicrobiaceae > JAFAYN01. The sequence continues at coordinate 296,733 of OY970303.1, forward strand.
GAGCGGAGCCCAGAACTGCGGGGCGGGAGCCTGGTTGAGGTCGCCGCCCTCCCTGCCGTCGCTGTTCAGCCACAGGTCGCTCTGGTACAGGTACCAGCTGCCGCCGTCCGGCGTGGGAAGCTGCGACACGTGCCCCGGCTGCCCGCCGCACGAGGTGGCGGAGATGCGCTTCCCGGTGGACCAGGGCCCCAGCGGCGCGGACGCGGTGAAGTACGCGGTGCCGGTCTGGCAGTAGGCGCAGTTGGGGTCGCCCAGCAGCACGTAGTAGATGCCGTTGCGCTTGAACAGCGTGGGCGACTCGGTCTGGCTCACCCCCAGGCTGGCGTACCGCCCGGTTCCGCTCAGGTAGTCGGGGGTCAGCTGCTCCACGACGATGTTGCCCCTGCCCTTGGCCCACTCCGTGTACACCACGTAGCCGGTGCCGTCGTCGTCCACGAACAGGTTCTCGTCGCCGTTGTTGATCTTGCCGGAGGGGCCGGCGGTGTTGAAGGCCAGCGTCGGGGAGCCGCGCTCCACGAAGGGGCCGGCCGGCGAGTCGGACTCCAGCACGTAGTAGCTGACGGGCCGGTCGTACACGTTGACCCACAGCACGTACTTGCCGGTGGACCGGTTGAACACCACGTGCGGGCGGAAGCACCCGTTGCTCCACCCGTGGCAGCGGGCCTGCCAGGGCTCCCAGCTCGCGACGCCGAAGAGCGGCCCGTGGTCGGTCCACTCCACCAGGTTGGGCGAGCTGTAGACCCGGAAGCCGCAGAACGGAGACGCGGCCAGCTTGTGCCACTCGAAGCCGCAGCCGTACGTCTCGCCGTACAGGTAGTAGCGCCCCTCGAACCAGCGGATCTCGCCGCCGTGCGCGTCCACCTGGCTCCCGCGGGTGTCGAAGCGCGACAGGGGCTTGCCCGAAGCGTCGAAGTTGACGAGGGTCACCGTCGAGGGGGGAAGCGCCTCCACCGTCGCGGGGGCGGACTCCACCGCGAGCGGGGCGTCGCCGCCGTCGCCGCGGCAGGCGGCGAGGGCGAGGAGGAGCGCGGCCGCGAGGGCGCCGCGGAGCGGTGAGGATCGACGCACGGGTCTGCCGGTGGAGGTGAGGTGTTGCGGGCGATGGACGGCGGGACCGGAGGCGCGGCCGGGGTCAGGCCGTGCGCTCCGGGTGCGGGGCGGACGGGCAGACCTCGGCCAGCGTGCAGCGGTCGCAGAAGGCCCTGCGCGCGGTGCACACCGCGCGGCCGTGGTCGATGACGCGGTGCGTGAACACCACGCGCGACTCCGGCGGGAGCAGCCGGAGCAGGTCCTGCTCGATGCGCTCCGGGTCCTCCTCGCGGGTGAGCCCCAGGCGGAAGGCGATGCGCTTGACGTGGGTGTCCACCACCACCCCGTCCGCCTCGCCGAAGGCGATCCCCCGCACCACGTTGGCCGTCTTGCGCCCCACGCCGGGGAGCGCCGTGAGGGCGTCCATCCCGCGCGGGACCTCGCCGCCGTGCAGCGCCACCAGAGCCCGCCCCAGCCCGATGAGCGCCTTGGCCTTGTTACGGTAGAAGTTGACCGCGCGGATCTGTTCCTCCATCTCCTCCTGCGACGCGGCGGCGAGGTCGGCGGCGGTGGGGAAGCGGGCGAAGAGCCCCGGGGTGACCCGGTTCACCAGGGCGTCGGTGCACTGCGCGGAGAGCACGGTGGCGACCAGCAGCTGCAGGGGGGTCTCGTGGTCCAGCGAGCACTTGCTCTCGGGGTACAGCCCCGCGAGCCCTTCAAGGATGCGGGCGGTCCGCGCCTGGCGCGCCGCCCTGCTTTCTCTGGGCAAGGTGTTCCTCTACGGCTTGCAGTTCCCAGGTGTTGAGCACCTGCGGCGCGGCCAGCCACCCCTTGCGGGCGGCGTTCACGCCGAAGGCGACGTTGTCCAGCCCGCGCGTGGAGTGCGCGTCCGGGTTGACGGGCACCAGCACCCCCCGCTCCGCGGCGTAGCGCACCCAGCGCCAGTCCAGGTCCAGCCGGTGGGGATCGGCGTTGATCTCGATGGCGACGCCGTGCTCGGCGGCCGCGTCGATCACCGCGCGGACGTCGATCGCGTACCCCTCGCGCGTCAGCAGGAGCCGCCCGGTGGGGTGACCCAGCATGGTGAGGCGCGGGTTCTCCACGGCCCGCAGCACCCGGTCGGTCATGGCGCGCTCCGGCATGCCGAACGACGAGTGCACCGAGCCCACCACGTAGTCGAAGGAGGCGAGCACGTCGTCCGGGTAGTCCAGGGCGCCGTCGGGGAGGATGTCGGCCTCGGTGCCCCTGAGCAGCCGGAAGCGCCCGGCCCCCGCCCCGCCGTGCGCCGCGTTCCACGCGTCGATCTCGCGGTGCTGGGCGCGCACCCGGGTGGAGGCCAGCCCGCCCGCGTACCCGGCCGAGCGGGAGTGGTCGGCGATGCCAAGATATCGCCAGCCGCGCTCGCGCGCAGCCTCCGCCATCTCCGCGACGGTGGCCTTGCCGTCGGACCAGGTGGTGTGGCAGTGGAAGGTGCCGCGCAGGTCGGCGGGCTCCACCAGCCGGGGGATGCGCCCCTCGGCCGCCGCGGCCACCTCGCCCATCCCCTCGCGCAGCTCGGGCGGCACGTACGCCAGCCCCAGCACGGAGTACAGCGCTTCCTCGTCGGGGAGGGGGGCGTCCCCGCCGCCGTGCCGCAGCCCGTCCGAGTCCCATAGGAGCCCGCGCTCCGCGGCTCGCGCGGCCAGCGCCTCCAGGTGCGCCGCGCTCCCCGTTTCCCACGCGACGGCCGCGACGAATCGCGGTGGCGCCACGCAGCGCACGTTCACGCGCACGCCGTCGCGCAGGCGCAGCGAGGCGCGCCCCTCCCCCGCGCGCTCGGCGGCGCCGCCGGTGCCCTGGAGCGCCAGGAACGCGTCCACCACCGCGGCCGCGTCGGTCGAGGCGGCCACGAGGTCCACGGACGCGGCGGTCTCCATGCGGCGGCGCAGATCCCCCGCGATCTCGGCGGCGGCCACGGCGGGGTGGGCGCGCAGCCACTCCAGGAAGTGAACGGCGAGCTCCATCGCCTGGGGGTAGCGCCGCCGCCCCGCGGATGCCCGCACGAAGCCCAGCCCCTCCAGCACCTTCTGCTGCGTCTTCGCGCCGAAGCCGGGGAGGGAGGCCACCTCGCCGGCGCGCGCCGCGGCCTCCAGCCGCTCCAGCGAGTCGATCCCCCGCTCGGCGTACAGGGTGCGCACGCGCTTCGTCCCCAGCCCGGGGATGCGCAGCAGGTCGTGGAGCCCCACCGGCACCTCGGCGCGCAGGCGCTCGTGCTGCCCGGAGCGCCCGGTGGCCAGCAGCTCGGCGACGGTGTCGGCGATGGCGGGGCCCACGCCGGGGAGCGAGGTCAGCCCGCCCGCGCGGGCCAGGGCGTCCAGGTCGGCCGTGGTCCCCTCCAGCGTGCGGGCGGCGGCGGCGAAGGCGCGGACGCGGAAGGGGTTCTCGCCGGTCAGTTCCCCCAGCATGGCGATCTCCTCCAGGACCGCCGCCACCTCGCGGGCGTTCACGCGGGCGGGGCGCCGCCGCCGTCCGCCTCGTCCAGGGAGACGCGGTGGAAGGGGAGCCGCGAAAGGGGGACGGAGCCGGGACGCTCGTGCTCGCGCCGCTCGGCGGGCCCGTGGCCGGCGACGTGGCCGGGGTGGCGGTCCACGTACCAGAGGGCGCGCCCCACCAGCTTGAGCGCCTCGGGGACGGTGAGGATGGAGTACAGCCCGGCCATGTCGCCGCCGGGGAGGACGCTCTCGAAGTCGCGCCCCTCCTCGCGCACCGCCGCCTCGTTCCACGCCGCGGGGATCCCCGGCCCCACCTCGGTGTCGAAGTGGATCAGGCTGAGCCCGGCGCGCTGGCGGTGGATCCCCAGCGCCATCAGCACCTCCAGCGTCTCGAAGGGCTCGCCGCCGGCGTCCTCGCAGTCGGCGCAGCACACGAAGAAGCCGTCCACCGGCTCGGGGGGCACGTCCGGCGAGACGCTGGCCCAGAACAGGTTGGCGGGAAGCTGCACGTACGCCGACTCGGCGGGGAGGCGCAGCTCCCACCCGCGCAGGTCGGGGGCGGCCTCCACCAGGTAGCGCGCCACCGCCGGCTCCAGCACGTACACGCGCTTGCCGAAGCGCCAGAAGTTGAAGGCGTGGTACAGGAACATGCGGTACTGCTCGGTGGCGTCCGGCGACGCGTCGGGCGGCACCACGCCGCGCACCGCCTCGCCCGCGCGGCTGAGGAAGGCGAAGCGCTCCGGGTGCGACGGGTCCACCCGCTGCGCCTCGGCCTCCGCGAGGATCGCCGGAAAGGTGCGCCCCTCCATGGCGGGCTCCTCGAACACCAGCTCGTACGGCGTCAGCCGGGCCATGCCGGCCGTCTGCCGCGCCGCCGGGGGGATGGAACCTTGGTCAGCCACTCTGCTCGCCTCTCGGATGCCCGGTCGTGCCCGGAACGTGGGAGCCTGCGGAAGGATGCAAGCCCAGTGCGAGCGGCCCTCACCCGGCTCGCTTGAGGCTCGCCACCCTTTCCCAGTTCTGGGAGAGGGGGCCCGCCGTTGCAGTTCCGCAGTACCCCCCGGAGTCTGTTCGGAGGGAGACAGCCGGGTGGTTTCGGCTGGCTCACTCCGGCGGAGGGAGACACGGGGGCAGTTTCCCGGGGCTCCCGGAGCCCGCGTAGGAAACAGGCCGGCAGTTTGGCCTGGTTCCGGAGCGGCCCCCGCGCACCGCACTCAGTCCGACGAACCGACGCTCACCAGCGACTCCAGCACCTCCAGCCTGCGTCCCGAAAAAACTGCGCGCAGCGATTCCCAGAAACCCCGGCTGCGCACCAGCACCACCACCACGTCGCCCCTGGGCGCGGGCACGTCGTCCAGCGTCACGAAGTGCACGTCCCCCAGCGGCGACGGGAGCGGCAGGGCGAGCGGGCGCCCCTCCCACTCCACGGCGACGGACGCGTCCCCGGGCCCCACCGCGCGCTCCAGGAACACGTCGCCGGCCACCTCCCAGGCGCCGGGCCCCAGCGGCTCGCCGGAGCGGAAGAAGAACGGCTCGAACTCCAGCCCCTCGCGGCGCGCGAAGTTCTGGTCGTCGGCGTAGTCGCGCACCTCCAGCTCGTCGTCCTGCGCCAGCGACTCCAGGTGGTGGCGGATCTCGTGGGTGACGGTCTCCCAGATCTCCTCCTCCCAGTCCCACTCCTCCTCCAGCCGCGACAGCCGCAGGAACGAGCCGTAGTACAGCATCACGATGGAGCGCACCTCCCCCGCCCCGCCCCACTCGGTGGGGTAGGTTTCGGTGACGCACTCGCCGAGCGTGTAGACGTCGGGGAGCTCCGGGTGCGGCACGGCGCGGCGCTCCACCGCCAGCCCGTCCACGCCCTCGCGGAAGTCCGGGGGGACGGCGTCGAACACCTCGTGCGCGCGGCGCTCGAACTCGTCGAAGGTCATCCGCCGGCGCGCGTGCGGGCTGCGGTCATGATACCGGATCCGGTTGGAACGGCTTTGGACGGCGGGTTCGGGCGTGCCCCCGGCTGGCGCCGGGGTCGGGCTTCGGCTCCGTAGGGCTGCAAACAACGCAGCCCAACGGAGTCGAGCCCCGGCAAACTGCCGCCGGGTCTCGCCCCTTCGGGCCGAAATCCCTCACGCGGGCTCCGTTCGGACCGGGAGGGAGGGATTCGGGTCCGGAAACTATCCGCGCGGCAAACCGGCGCGCAACGATGCGCGCGGGGCCCGGACGACACGCGCTCGCCCGGGCCCCGCCCGCCCCTCCGAAGCGCGCCCCGCCCTCAGGCGCCGATCGCCCGCCGGATCCGCGCGATCTGCGCCAGGTGCACCAGGTCGTGCGCCGCCAGCAGGGCGACGACGCGCCGCACGCTCTCCGGCCCGCGCTCGGCGTGCATCCCGGCGCGGTCCAGCCGCTCGTCGTCCAGAGAGCGCAGCCAGCGCAGGTTGGCGGTGCGCAGCGCGCGGTGCTGCTCCTGCGCGGCGGCGAGCTCCACGTGGCGGTAGCCCAGCTCGCGGCTCCAGGCGTCCTGGTCGTAGCCCTCGATGGCGCACCCCGGGTCGGCGACGATCTTCCGCATCCGGTAGCCGTGCACCAGCTCGGTGTCCGCCAGGTGCTGCACCACTTCCACGACCGACCACTTCCCCGGCGCCTCGGGGGTACGCAGCGCCGCGTCGTCCAGCCCGGCCACGGCCTCCGCCAGGCGCTCCACCTGCGCCTCCTGCACCTCCCACGGGTCGCGATCGCCCAGCACGCCGAGCAGCGAGGCCACGTAGCGGGCCACGGCTTCCGGCGGGTCGCCGAAGCGGTTGGCGAGGTCCGGCACGGCCGCTACCCCAGCCGCTCGCGCAGGTACTCCACCACCCGCCCTTCCTCGATCCTCACCTGCTCCATGGTGTCGCGGTCGCGGATGGTCACGGTGCCGTTCTCGCCGGTCTCGCCGTCCACCGTGAGCCCGAAGGGCGTCCCCGCCTCGTCCTGCCGCCGGTAGCGCCGCCCGATGGCCCCCGACTCGTCGTAGAAGCTGGGAATGCCGCGGCGGCGCAGGTCCTCGTGGATGGCGGTGGCGCGCTCCGGCATGCCGTCCTTCTTCACCAGCGGGAACACGCCCACCTTGAGCGGCGCCAGCGAGGGCTTGATCCCCAGCACCACGCGCGTCTCCCCCTCCACCTCCTCCTCGCGGTAGGCGTCCGCCAGCACCGCCAGGGTGATGCGGTCGGCCCCCACCGAGGTCTCGATGATGTAGGGGAGGTAGCGCTTGTTCTGCGCCGGGTCGATGTACTCCAGGCGCTTCCCCGAGTACTCCTGGTGCCGCCGCAGGTCGAAGTCGGTGCGGTTGTGGATCCCCTCCACCTCGCCCCACCCGCCCTCGCCGATGGTGCCGCCGAAGCGGAACTCCACGTCGCCGGCGGCGCTGGCGTAGTGCGCCAGCTTCTCGTGCGGCCTGTAGCGCAGCCGGTCCTCCGAGAGCCCCAGCACCTGCGTGTGCCAGCTCATCCGCCGCTCGCGCCAGTACTCGAACCACTCCCCGTCGCTGCCGGGCTCGACGAAGAACTGCATCTCCATCTGCTCGAACTCGCGCGTGCGGAAGGTGAAGTTCCCGGGGGTGATCTCGTTGCGGAACGCCTTGCCGATCTGCGCGATCCCGAAGGGGACCTTCTGCCGCGCCGAGGTCTGCACGTTGAGGAAGTTGACGAAGATGCCCTGCGCCGTCTCCGGACGCAGGTACACGGTGGACGACGAGTCCTCCACCGGCCCCATGAACGTCTTGAACATCAGGTTGAACTGGCGCGGCTCGGACCACTGCCCCCGCACCCCGCACGACGGGCACTGGATGGCCGCCGTCTCCCGGGTGCCGGCCAGCTCCTGGAGGGTGTCCTCGCGGAAGCGGCGGTGGCAGTTGAGGCATTCCACCAGCGGGTCGCTGAACTCGGCCACGTGGCCGGACGCTTCCCACACCCTGGGGTGCATGAGGATGGCCGCGTCCAGACCCTCGATGTCGTCGCGCTCGTGCACCATGCTGCGCCACCAGGCGTCCTTGACGTTGCGCTTCAGCTCCACGCCCAGCGGGCCGTAGTCCCACACGGAGCCGGTGCCGCCGTAGATCTCGGAAGACTGGAAGACGTAGCCCCGCCGCTTGCTGAGCGAGACGAGCTTTTCCATCAGGTCGTTGTCGGCCATTCTGACTTCGGAATCGGTCGGAGGATCGCGGACTTTCGCGCTGCATGCCGTTCATGTATTCACGAACAGGGCTGGCAAGTTACGCGGGTGCCGGCCCCGTGGCAAATCGGCGCGAGCGGGGCGTCACCGCTCCCGCAGGCGCACCCGGGTGACCTCCTCCACGGCCGCCATCACCGCGTGGAAGCCCTGCACGTCGCGGGGGTCGGCGTGCGCGCGGATCTCGCCCTCCAGCGCCTCCAGCAACCGGTTGCAGCGGTCCGCCAGCTCCCCGCCCTCGTCGCTCACGTGGATCAGGAAGGAGCGGCGGTCGTCCGGGTTGACCTCGCGGCGCACCAGCCCGGCCCGCTCCAGGCGGTCGAGAAGGCTGGTGAAGGTGGACTGCTTGATCCCGAAGACGCGCACCAGCTCCGCGATGGGGGCCGGGGCGTAGCTCCGCAGGTAGGTGAGCACGTGCCCCTCCAGGGGGCTCACCCCCAGCTCGCGGGTGCGCGCCTCCAGGTACACGGAAAGCTGCCGCGACGCCTTGTGCAGGGGAGAAAGGAATTCCAGGGGCATGGCTTCCTGCGGTCGGGGAGGTGGCGGCGGGACCGGAGCGCACGGCACGGGCGTCCGCGTCCGCCGCGGAGCTTGACGGCGCTCGCGAGAGCCGCTAGTCTACCGAAAGAGGATAATACGATATCGTATCAATTTCGCATAGTCCCCTTTCCACCCGGCACCCGCGAGGCGACCATGGCCGCAGAAGCACCCTCCAGCGTGGGCGAGATCGAGCTCCTCCGCCACCAGGCGCGCGTGACCCATCACGTCGTGCGGCTCAACACCGAGGGCGTGACACAGGAGGAGAGCCTGCTCCAGCCCGAGCCCGCCGGGAACTGCCTGAACTGGGTGGTGGGGCACCTGGTCGCCATCTACGAGCGGGCGCTCCCGGTCCTGGGCCAGGAACCGGTGATGGGGCCCGGCGCCATGGCGCGGTACGACCGCGGCTCGGCGCCGCTGCGCGACCCCGCCGAGGCCATGCGGCTGGACGACCTGCTGGCGGCGTGGGACGAGGCGTCGCGGCGCGTGGACGCGGGGCTTGCCGGGCTCGACCCGGCGGCGCTCGGCGCGCCCGCGCCGTTCAGCCCGGGCGGCGACCCGGACGAGACGACCCGCTCGCTGCTGGCGACGGTGCTCTTCCACCAGGGCTACCACGCCGGCCAGACGGGGATCCTGCGCAGGCTCGCCGGGCGGGAGGGAGCCATCCGCTGAGACGTCCCCGCGGACGGAGCTCCCCCGGTGGGTTGCCGCCGCGGCGCGCTGCCACTACCCTGTTGGGTGGCCGCGCGCGCGTGTGGAACGACACCTGCACGCGCCGCCGCGGGCGACGCAAATCTCCCGCACGCGCGGGAGCGCACGGAATCTTTCAGGACGGCGCCGCCGGCCGGCGCCGGCTTCGCGCTCGTAGCACGACCTTTCAAACCGCGGATCGGAGGAGCAGCGTGAACGACGACGATCAGGACCAGGACCAGGAGCAGGAGAAGGAGGAGCGGACCCCCGCCTCGACCCCGACCACCGTGACCGACTCCCTCAAGGAGCGGCTCTTCAAGGCGCGCACGCTGGTCATCAGCGGCGAGATCAACCAGGCGCTGGCGTCGCACGTCATCGCGCAGCTGCTGGCGCTCGCCGCGGATTCGGACAAGGCGATCACCATCTTCATCAACTCGCAGGGCGGCCACGTGGAGTCGGGCGACACCATCCACGACGTCATCCGCTTCATCAAGCCGCGCGTGCGAATGGTGGGGACCGGGTGGGTGGCGAGCGCCGGGGCGCTGATCTTCGTGTCGGTTCCGCTGGAGGACCGCTTCGCCCTCCCCAACACCCGCTTCCTGCTGCACCAGCCGGCGGGCGGGAGCGGCGGCACTGCGGCGGACATCGACATCGAGGCCCGCGAGATCCTCAAGATGCGCGACCGCATCAACCGCATCTTCTCCACGGCGACGGGGCAGCCCATCGAGCGCATCGAGAAGGACACCCACCGCAACTTCTGGCTGGGCGCCGACGACGCCAAGGAGTACGGGCTGGTGGGACGGATCGTGGCGAGCCAGGACGAGCTGGAAGGGGCCTGACCGTCCGCGGGCAGGGAGAAGTCCGGGGGGTGCCGGCGGGCGCGTTGCACGGGCCGCCGGCACCCCCTAGCTTTGAGGACCCGCAGGCTTCCCACCCACCCGCGCCTCCCCAGGAGATCCGCATGCGCAGATTGCTTCTGTCCGTCGCGTTCGCCGCCGCGCTGCTCGCCCTTCCCCGCGCCGCGGCGGCGCAGGACTACCGCACCATCGTCGTCTCCCAGCTCGACACCGTCGCGGGCCCCATCGCCCGGAGCGGCTTCCGCGCGGAACCGTCCGTGTTCGACCGCGACGTCGTGGTGGGGGCGCTCGGCCAGGGCGCCACCTCCATGCTGGAGCTCAACCTGGTGGGCGGGGTGAACTACTTCATCCCCGCGGTGTGCGACGGCGACTGCAGCGACATGGACCTGCGCATCTTCTCCACCGACAACACCACGGCGGTGGCGGAGGACACGGCGGACGACGACGTCCCCATGCTCAACTTCACGGCGCCCAAGTCGGGGCGCTACATGCTGGCCGTGGACATGGCGAAGTGCTCGGCGAGCATCTGCTACTACGGGTTCCGCGTGTACCGGAAGTAGCGAGAACGGCAGGATTTGGGCGTGCCCCCGGCTGGCGCCGGGGTCGGGCTTCGGCTCCGTAACGCACGAAACAACCGTGCGTAACGGAGTCGAGCCCGCGCAAACAGCCGCGCGGTCTCGCCCCTTCGGGCCGAAATCCCTCACGCGGGGATGGTGCTGGCGTCCGCTGGGGCCCCCTCCCCGGCGCTGCGCGCCACCCGCCCTCGCTCCACCGGCGGGCGAGTGCTCTGGCGAGTCCCTTCGGGTTTCGCACCGACGGAGCAGCCTCCCCCGGCCGACCCCATGCACGGAGCCGGCCGGAGCACACGCTGTCGGCTCCCCTCTCCCAGAATGGCGCTTCACGCTTCGCGTGAACCGGATCGAGGACCCGGGTGGCGAGCCTCGAACGAGCCGGGTGAGGGGCTGAGGATTCATACGACGGAGGGGGCGGCCCGCGCGGGCCGCCCCCTCCGTCGTTCTCTAGCGGGCGGGCGACTCGCCGGGGGGGCGGCGCTTCCAGAACCAGAAGACGGGGATCCCCAGCAGGATCACGCCGAAGCCGAAGAGCGTCTGCCCCGGCTCCTCCACGACGGCGTTGGCGAGCATGGCCACGGAGGCGAGGAGGAAGACCAGCGGCACCACCGGATACCCCCAGGCTCGGTAGGGACGCTCCAGGTCGGGGCGGCGGCGGCGCAGCAGGAACACGGCGCCCACGGCCAGCGCGTAGAAGGGCCAGATCCCCAGGATGAAGGCGTCGGCCAGCTGCTCGAAGGAGCGGATGGACACGTAGCCGATCCCCAGCGCCGCGGCGAGCGCGATGGCGGCGAAGGGGGTGCGGAAGCGCGGGTGCACCGCGGCGATGGGGCGGAAGAAGAGCCCGTCGTCCGCCATGGCGTAGAAGATCCGCGGACCCGTCATGGTGGAGCCGTTCAGCGCCCCGAAGGCGGAAAGCATCACCATGGCCGCCACGATGGCGGCGCCCGCCTGCCCGAACACCGTGCGCGCCGCGTCCGCGGCCACCAGCGGCCGCCCCGCCATCTCGGAGACGGGGAGCACGTACAGGTACGCGGCGTTGACCACCAGGTAGATGGCGATCACCGCGGCGGTGCCGCCCAGCAGCGCGCGGGGCAGCACCCGGGCGGGGTCCTTGACCTCGCCGGCCACGAAGGTGAGGTCCGCCCACCCGTCGTACGCCCACATCACCGCCACCAGCGCGATCCCGAAGCCGCCCCACGTGGTCGGCGACCACTCGATGGGCGACGCGAGCGCGCCCGCCGAGCCGTCGCCCAGGAAGAAGGCCGCCGCGGCGAGCCCCACCAGCGTCACGGCCTTGGCGAGGGTGGACGCGTTCTGCACCAGGGCGCCCCACTTCACCGACAGGATGTTGGCGGTGGCGAGCGTCACGATGGCGCCGGCCGCCACCGCCTTGACCCCCGTCTCGGTGATGGGGACGAAGGTCTGCACGTACTCGGCGAAGAGCATGGCGATCCCCCCCAGCGCGGAGGGGCGGATCACCAGCAGCTCCGTCCACCCGAAGAGGAAGGCGGGGAGCGGCCCGTACGCCTCGCGCAGGAACACGTAGATCCCCCCGGAGCGCGGGAAGAGCGCCGCCAGCTCGGCCAGCGTCAGCGCGCCGAAGAGGGCGATGACCGCGCCCAGCACCCACAGCATGATCATGGCGCCCACCGTCCCCACGTCCGCCGCCACGCTGCTGGGAACGCGGAAGATGCCGCTCCCGATGGTGGAGCCCACCAGCACGGCGACGGCGCTCCAGAACCCCAGACGGCGCGGCAGCGCGTCGCCGTGCGGGTGGCCGGACGGGTCGAGGATCTGGGTAGTGTCGGGGAGAGGGGGGGTGGGTCGGCTCACGGTGCGCTCGGGGCGAAGGGTGCGGAGCGGGAGGACGCGCGGCGGCTGTGGGACGTGTGGGCGCAATCTAACGCTCCGCCAGGGCGGCCGGACAGGGTGGCGGAAGCCGGAAGGGCCGCCCACGTCGTGGAGCGGCCCCTCGGGTTCTGCGCGAGTGGTCGGGCGCGGGGGTGCTCTCCGGAAAGAGTTAATCCCCCTCCCCGCCACCACACCCCCAACTCTTTCCTCCGGTCACCCCCGCACCCTCCCGGCGAGCATCCCTGAACGGCGACGTCCCCCGTCGTCAGTAGTTGTAGTGCTCCCCCTCTCCCGCTTGCGGGGGAGGGGGCCGCGGGGAGGGGTCCTGCCGTCGCGTGAGGGATTTCGGCCCGAAGGGGCGAGACCCGGCGGCAGTTTGCCGGGGCTCGACTCCGTTGGGCTGCGTTGTTTGCAGCCCTACGGAGCCGAAGCCCGACCCCGGCGCCAGCCGGGGGCACGCCCAAACCCAGCTGTCAAAGATTCTGCTCCAGCCAGTTCGTCAACATCGTGAACAGGTGGAGCTGCGTCTGCGCCCCCGAGATGCCGTGGTTCTTGCCCGGGTACATCATGAACGAGAACTGCTTCCCCACCCCCTGGAGCGCGGTGGCCAGCTGCACCGAGTTCTGGAAGTGCACGTTGTCGTCCGCCGTGCCGTGCACCACCAGGTAGCTGGCCGTGATCCCCGCCACGTGCTTGAGAATGGAGGTGGAGTCGTACCCGGCCGGGTTGGCCTGCGGGGTGCCCATGAAGCGCTCGGTGTAGATGTTGTCGTACAGCCGCCAGTCGGCGACCGGGGCCACCGAGATCCCCGCCTTGTACAGCCGCCCGCCGCGGGCCAGCGACAGCCCGGTGGTGAACCCGCCCCCGCTCCACCCCCACATGCCGATGCGGCCGGCGTCCACGTACGGCTGCGCGGCCATGTAGCGGGCCGCCGTCATCAGGTCGTCGGTGGCGGTCACGCCGTGGCTCAGGTAGCCGGACTTTTCCCAGGCGCGGCCGCGGTTGGAGGTGCCGCGGGTGTCCACGCTCACCACCACGTACCCCTTCTGCGCCAGGAGCATGTGCCACAGGTTGCGGCTCCCGCCCCAGGAGTCGGCCACCGTCTGCGCGCCGGGGGTGCCGTACACGTAGAAGAGCACCGGGTACTTCCTGGAGGCGTCGAAGTTGGCGGGCCGGAACATCATGGCATTCATCTCCGCGCCGCCCTGGGTGGGGATGCGGAAGAACTCCGGCTGGCCCACCCCGGCCGCGGCCAGGTTGGCCTGCACCCGCTGGTTGTCCGAGAGGCTGCGGACCAGCGTGCCGTCGGTGCGGAAGAGACGGCTCGACGGGCTGGTGGCGGCGCGCGAGTACACGTCCACGAAGGTGCGCCCGTCGGGGCTGACGCTGGTGGAGTGGGTGCCGGGCTCGCGGGTGAGCTTCTGCACGGCGCCGCCGTCCAGCTTGACGCGGAACAGGTGGCGCTCGGCGGCGTTGCCCCCGGTGCCGGTGAAGTACACCCAGCCGCCGCGCTCGTCGACGCGGTCCACGGAGGTGACGTCCCAGGCGCCCGGGGTGAGCTTGCGCACCAGCCGGCCGTCGCGGCCGTACAGGTAGAGCTGGTTGTAGCCTTCGCGCTGGCTGGTCCAGAGGAGCTGGCTCCCGCCGCGCACCAGCATGAGGTCGTCGTCCACGTTGACCCAGGCCGAGTCGGTGTCGCTGAAGAGCGTGCGGCTGCGGCCGGTGCCCACGTCCGCGAGCAGGACGTCGATGCGGTTCTGCGCGCGGTTCATGCGCTGGATCACCAGCTCGGTGGGCGAGGCCGCCCACGACATGCGCGCCAGGTACTCGCCCTCGCCGGTGTCCATCCAGCGGGTCTCGCCGCCGGCCACGTCCACCACCCCGATCTTCACCTGGCTGTTGGGCTCGCCCGGCTTGGGGTAGTGAAGCGCCACGGGGACGGAGTAGCGGCCGGTGTCGTTGAGCCAGCTCTGCACGGGGACGCGGCTCTGGTCCAGCCGCCAGAAGGCGATGCGCCTGCCGTCGGGGCTCCAGCGCCACCCGTCCTGCACGCCCAGCTCCTCCTCGTACACCCAGTCGAAGGTGCCGTTGATGACGTTGTCGCCGCCGTCGCGGGTCAGCTGCGTCTCGCGCCCGGTGGCCAGCTCCACCACGTACAGGTTGTTGCCGCGGACGAAGCCCACGCGCGTCCCGTCGGGGGAAAGCTTGGCGAACTGCTGCCACCCCTCGCCGCGGCTGACCGGGGCGAGGCGCCCGGCCTGCTGGTCCCACACGTAGTAGGTGCCCTTGGTGCGCTGCCGCCAGACCTGCTGCGAGTTGGTGTAGACGAGCGCCCGCTGCCCGTCGGCCGACCAGGCGATGTCCTCCACGTCCACGGGCTCGGCCTGCCCCTCGGCCACCAGGCGGGAGCCCTGCACCAGGCGCTCGCGCTTGCCGTCGTCGATCCCCACCGTCCACACGTCGCTTGCGCGCGACTGGGGGTCGGCCTCGACGACGACGAAGCTCCGGCCGTCCGCCGACCACTGCGGGTAGAACGCGCCCCCGGAGAAGTCGCGGGAGGTGAAGATGCGCTCGAGGGTGAGCTGCTGCGCGGACGCCGCGGGCGCCGCCGCGAGGACCGCGACCGCGGAGATGCCGGCGGCTGCGGAGCGGAACCGGATCGTCATGACGTTCCCTGTTGGGGTGAGGTCGCCGGGCCGGGAAGCGATACGAGGCCGGGCGGGGTGCTGACAGAATGCAGCGTGGTACGAGGAAACGCCAGGGAGGTTCCCCGGGGAGAACGAAGTGCGAAAGTGCGGGAGTGCGAAAGTGCGGAGGGGGAGCGGCGGAAAATCCGGACGATGCAGGATGGTGCACCACCGGTGCAGAATGGTGCAGCGGCCCGTTAGGGCGCGGCAGATGCGAAAGCGGCACCGGGCGGAGGTCCGCCCGGTGCCGCTTGTACCTGCTGTAGCCTGCTGTCCACCGCGGCCCCGCGTGAGGGATTTCGGCCCGAAGGGGCGAGACCCCGCGCAGTTTGCGGGGGCTCGACTCCGTTAAGCAGCGTTGTTTGCTGCTTTACGGAGCCGAAGCCCGACCCCGGCGCCAGCCGGGGACACGCCCGAACCGCCGTAAAAAGCCGTTCAGCCGTGCCGTTCTACAGGACGCGACTCAAGAGCTCAGTGCCCGTTCGCGTGCCCCTCGGGGTGGTGGTACGGGTCCAGCCCCTCGCCGCTGTAGCCCGCGGCGCCCGGGCCCTGCCCGACCTTGCCCACGCGGTTCGGGATGGTGATGGCCACGTCGCCGACGTTGTTGTCGTAGCGGGCTTCCTTGAACATGTGGCAGAAGCCGTTGGAGTCCTTGACCGGGCACACCTCGCCGGCCTGCGCGGTGAACGGCGGGTTGGCCGTCACGCGGATGATGTAGTTGCCGGGCGCCACGGGCTCGTTGGGATCGCTGAGCAGGAAGAGCTGCCCGGGCAGCCGCTTCACGTACTCGTCGCCGAAGTTGGTGGAGATGCCCTGGTTGCCGTGGATGGTCAGGTTGCCGCAGTTCATGTAGTAGCGGGCCTTGGGCTGCTGACTCGGCGTGCTGTTGGCCAGCGGGGTGGTGTCCAGCATGCAGAAGCCGCGCTTGCGCGACTGCACCGGCGTGCCCAGCGAGCCGTCGGCGTTGATCTTGATCAGCTCGTAGGTGGCGTAGTTGCGGAAGTGGAAGTGCGCGTGGCACGAGGCGAACTCGAACAGGCCGTCCTGGTCGGAGAAGTTGCCGTCGCCGTTGGGATCCATGTGCTTGAGCGGGTCGCCCACGAACAGGTCGGCGTCGCCGACGTTGTTGATGAGCACGGAGAAGCGCAGCGACTTGTGCGTGCCGGTGGGGATGTTCCCCTCCTCGACGCTGCACTGCCCCTGCACGAAGTCCTCCTCCACCACCAGCCAGGAGGTGCGGATCTTCTCGGTGTCCACCACCAGGTCCGGGGTCCCGACCAGGTCCTGCACGGCGGCCTTGGAGGGAGGCGCGGGCGAGGTGAGCTTGCTGGCCTCGTCAACGTTGCAGGCCGCGAAGGCCATAAGAATAAACGTACCGGCGGCGCCCGCCAGCACTGCGGTGTTCCTGCGCATCTTTCCTCCCTGAGGAATTGTGAGGGGATGATCCCCGTGGACCCCCGCGAACGCGGGTGGTACGCTGCAAAGTGGTGCACCGCTCTCCGCGGAGATCCGGCGGCCGGGCGGACCCGGAGCACGCGGACGATTCCCCGGCTGGCGTGCGCCGGGCGGTGCAACCACTTCTTTGGATTGAGCTTACGGCCTGCTGTGAAGGCGAGGCCGAACGGTGGAGCGGGAACCTCTGGCGATGAAAACGCGGCTCGAAATGCTGCCGAGACGCTGGAACAGTCGCAAACTCTGCGCCTGAAATCGCGAGGGCTCCGTTCCCATCCGGGAACGGAGCCCTCGTGCATTCGGCCCGCGTGCGCTCAGCCGGGGTCGCGCAGCGTCCTCCCGGTGCGGTCGGCGCGCTTGATGGGCCCGGTGCGCCGCGGCTGCGCCTGCCGCTCGGCGAGGAGGGCGGCCAGCCCGGCCACCGTGGGCCGCTCGAAGAGCGCGGGGATGGGGAGCTCCACTCCGAAGACGGTGCGCACCCGGGACACCACCTGCATCACCAGCAGGGAGTGCCCGCCCAGGTCGAAGAAGTTGTCGTGCACGCCCACCGGGGAGCGCCGCAGCACCTCCTCCCAGATCCGCGCCAGCCCCTCCTCGGTGGCGTCGCGCGGGGCGACGAAGTCGCCGCCCTCCTCCAGCCGCGAGGGGGCCGGGAGCGCCCGCCGGTCCGTCTTGCCGCTGGGGGTGAGGGGAAGCGAGCCCAGCGGCACCAGGGCCGCGGGGACCATGTGCTCCGGCAGCCGCTCGCGCAGCCAGCCGCGCAGCTCGGCCTCGGCCGGGGCGGCGCCCTCCGCGGGGACCACGTATCCCACCAGGCGCCGGTCGCCGGGCGCGTCCTCGCGCGCGACCACCACCGCCTCCCGCACGGCCGGGTGCCCCAGCAGGGTCGCCTCGATCTCGCCCGGCTCGATGCGGAAGCCCCGCACCTTGACCTGCTGGTCGGCGCGCCCGGCGTACTCCAGCTGCCCGTCGCGCCGCAGCCACGCCAGGTCCCCCGTGCGGTACATGCGCTCACCGCTGCGCGCCCCGCCGAACGGGTCCGGCACCCAGCGCTCGGCCGTCAGCTCCGGCCGGTCCAGGTAGCCGCGCGCCAGCCCCACCCCGGCCAGGTACAGCTCGCCGCGCACGCCGCGCGGCACCGGCTGGAGCGCCCGGTCGAGCACGTAGAAGCGAGTGCCGTGCAGCGGCCGCCCGATGGGCGGCGCCACCTCGCCATCATCCACCTCGGCCCAGGTGGAGTAGGTGGTGTCCTCGGAGGGGCCGTACAGGTTGACGACGCGGTGCACGTGGCCCAGCGCCCAGGTGTCGCGCGCCAGCGCGGCCGAGACCGGCTCGCCGGCCAGGTTGACGGTGCGGACCGACTCCGGCACGGCGCCGACGCGCAGCAGCTCGGCCCAGGCGGAGGGGACGGTGTTGACCAGCGTGACCGTGCCGGCGGCGGCCAGCTCGGGGAGCTGGAGGACGTTGCGCGCCAGCACGACGGTGCCGCCGGTGGAGAGCGGGAGAAAGATCTCGAAGACGGAGATGTCGAAGCTGATGGAGGTGGAGGCGAGCAGCCCCGCGCGCTCCCCGGCCGAAAAGGTCTCGGCGGCCCAGGCGAGCATCGCCACGGCGCTGCGGTGCCGGATCACCACGCCCTTGGGGCGGCCGGTGGAGCCGGAGGTGTAGATCAGGTAGGCGGCGTTCTCCGGGTCCACGCCGGAGGGCGCACCGTCGTCCCCGGTGCCGTCCAGCATGGCGGCGTCGGCGTCCAGGCGCACGACGCGGGCGCCGTGGTCCGGGGGGAGCGCGCCGGCGAGCGATTCCTGGGTGAGCACCACGCGCGCGGCGGAGTCCGCCAGGGTGGCGGCGGTGCGCTCGCGCGGGTAGGCGGGGTCCAGGGGGACGTACGTGCCGCCGGCCCGCAGCACGCCCAGGAGGGCGGCCACCATGGCCGGGGTGCGCTCCAGGAAGATGCCGACGCGGGTCTCGGGCCCCACGCCCGCGCCTCGCAGGAAGCGGGCGACGCGGGCGGAGTCGCGGTCCAGCTCGGCGAAGGTGACGCGCTCCCCGTCCGCGACCAGGGCGACGGCGCCGGGGGTGCGGCGCGCCTGCGCCTCCACCAGCTCGTGGATGCACAGGCCGGCGGAGGCGTCGGCGGTGGTGCGGTTCCAGCGCACCAGCACTTCCTCCCGCTCCGCCCCGGCGAGGAGAGGGAGCTCGGCGAGCGGACGGTCGGGCTCGGCGGCGGCGCGCTCCAGGAGGGTGACGTATTGGGCGAGCATGCGGTCGATGGTGTCCGCGTCGAACAGCTCGGTGCGGTACGACGCGGCGCCCACCAGCCGCGACCTGCCCTCGACCATGGCCAGGCTGAGGTCGAAGTGGGTGGTCTCCGCCTCGTGCCCCAGCGTTTCCACTCCCAGGCCGCCCAGCTCCAGGCTCCCACGCTCGTTGTTCTGGAGGATGAACATCACCTGGAAGAGCGGCGTGTGCGCCAGGCTGCGCTCGGGGGCCAGCTCCTCCACCAGCTTTTCGAAGGGGATGTCCTGGTGCGCGTACGCGCCCAGCGTGGTTTCGCGCACCTGGGCGAGCAGCTGGCGCAGCGACGGGGCGCCGGACAGCCCGGCGCGCAGCACCAGCGTGTTCACGAAGAAGCCGATCAGCCCCTCGGTCTCCACGCGGTTGCGCCCGGCGATGGGAGTGCCCACGAGCACGTCGTCCTGCCCGGACCAGCGCGCGAGCAGCGCCTGCCAGCCGGCCAGGAGCGTCATGAAGACCGTGGCGCCTTCGCGGCCGGTGAGCTCGCGGAGCGCCGTGGTGGCGCGCTCGGACACGGCGAAGGTGCGGTGCGCGCCGCGCGGGCTCTGCACCGGCGGGCGCGGGCGGTCCGTGGGAAGCTCCAGGAGCGGGGGGGCGTCTCCCAGCTGTTCGCGCCAGAATTCCAGCTGCCGCTCCAGCACGGGGCCGGCGAGCCAGCCGCGCTGCCAGGCGGCGTAGTCGGGGTACTGCACGGGGAGCGCGGGGAGCCGCGCCTCCCGTCCGGCGGCGATGGCGGTGTAGAAGGCGGACAGCTCGCCCATCAGGATCCCGGTGGACCAGCCGTCGGTGACGATGTGGTGGAGGGTGAGCAGCAGCCCCCAGTCGTCGTCGTCCAGGTGGAGCAGCCGGGCGCGCAGCAGCGGCTCGCGCGCGAGGTCGAAGGGGGTGGCGGCCTCGGCGCGGGCACGCTCCCGGGCCGTCCACGCGCGCGCCTCCGGCGCCAGGGCGGTCAGGTCCTCCACCGCGAGGCGGCGCGGCCGGGGGGGCTCCACCACCTGCACGGGCACCCCCTCCTCGAAGGCGAAGACGGTGCGCAGCGACTCGTGCCGGGCGCGCACCGCGTCCAGCGCCCGCTCCATGGCGCCCAGGTCCAGCGCGCCGCGCAGGCGCATGGCGTAGGGCATGTTGTAGGCGCTGCTCGACGGCTCCATCTGCTGGATGAACCAGAGCCGCTGCTGCGCGAACGACGCGGGGAGAGGCCGGTCGCGCGGGACGCGGAGCAGCGGCGGCGCGCCCATCCCGGCGCCCTCGCGCACCGCGGCGTCCACGCGCTCGGCGAGCCCGGCCAGGTCGGGCGCCTCGAACACGGAGCGCAGCGGCACCTCCACCCCGAACGCGGCGCGGATGCGCGATACCACGCGCGTGGCGAGCAGCGAGTGCCCGCCCAGCGCGAAGAAGTTGTCGCGCACGCCCACGCGCTCCACCTTCAGCACCTGCGCCCAGATGCCGGCCAGGATCTCCTCGGCCGGGGTGCGCGGCGCCGCGTAGTCGTCGGTGGCCAGCGCGTCGGGCGCGGGGAGGGCGCGCCGGTCGACCTTGCCGTTGGGCGTGAGCGGAAGCCGCTCCAGTACGACCACCGCTCCCGGGACCATGTACTCCGGGAGCCGCTCCAGGAGGTATGCCCGCAACGCCGCGGGCTCGGGCGTGGCGCCGGCCCCGGGGACCACGTAGCCCACCAGGCGCGATGCGCCGGGCGTGTCCTCGCGCACGGTCACGGCCGCCGCGCGCACCTCCGGGTGGCGCTCCAGCGCGGCCTCGATCTCCCCCGGCTCGATGCGGAAGCCCCGCACCTTGACCTGGAAGTCCGTCCGCCCCACGTACTCCAGCTCCCCGTCCGCGCGCCACCTCACGCGGTCTCCGCTCCGGTACATGCGCGCCCCCGCCTTCCCCGAGAACGGGTCCGGCAGGTACTGCGCCGCCGTCAGCTCCGCGCGCCCCAGGTACCCCCGCGACACCCCCGCCCCACCCACGTACAGTTCCCCCGGCACCCCCACCGGCACCGGCGCGCCATTGGCGTCCAGCAGGTACACGCGCGCGTTGCCCACCGGCCGCCCGATGCTCACCGGCTCCCCCGGCCGCACCCGCGCCGCCGTGATGTTGACCGTGGCCTCCGTGGGACCGTAGTGGTTCCACAGCACCACCTCCGGGAACGCCGCGAAGGTGCGCTCCGCGAGCTCCGCCGGCAGCGCCTCTCCCCCCAGCAGCACCGCTCGCAGACCCGACGGCCGCGGCGCCTCTCCCGAGCGCACCAGCTCCAGCATCGCGCTCCACAGCGACGGCACCCCCCCGAAGGACACCCGCTCGTGCCCGGAGATGGCCTCCAGCAGCGCGCCCGGATCGCTCACCGTTTCCTCCGGGAGCACCCACGCCGGCTCGCCTCGCAGCAGCGGCGGGAACAGCTGCCGCACGTGCGCGTCGAAGCTGAGCCGCGACACCAGCGGCAGCGCGAAGCCCTCCGCACCCAGCACCGTCTCGTTCGAACCAGGCCAGGTAGTTGGACAGCCCGCCGTGGGTCACCAGCACGCCCTTGGGCGTGCCCGTGGAGCCCGAGGTGTAGATGACGTACGCCAGGTTCTCGGGCAGGCAAGCACGCAGCGGCGCGCTGTCCTCCTCGGACTGCGGGGCGCCGTCTCCCATGGCGCCGTCCAGCAGGACGACTGCACCCGCGAAGCCCTCGACGCGCTCGGCCAGCTCCGCGCTGGTCACGACGGCGGCGGCGCCGGAATCGGCGAGCATGAAGCGCAGGCGCTCGTCGGGGGAGGCGGGGTCCAGGGGGACGTAGGCGGCGCCGGCCTTGAGGATGCCCAGCACGGCGACGACGGTCGCGGAGCCGCGCTCCAGGAGGAGGCCGACGCGGCCGTCCGGGCCGGCGCCGAGGGCGCGCAGGCGGCGGGCGAGGGCGTCGGCGCGGCGCTCCAGCTCGGCGAAGCTGAGCGTCCCGCCGGCGGCGACGACGGCGGGGGCGTCGGGGGTGCGCTGCGCCTGCCCGGCGATGCGCTCGTGGACCGGGCGCGACAGGTCGTACGGGCGGCCGGTGGCGTTCCACTCCTCCAGCACCTGCCGGCGCTCCCCGTCGCCGAGGAGGGGGTAGTCGGCGATGGAGCG
This sequence comes from uncultured Gemmatimonadales bacterium, assembly GCA_963716255.1. Taxonomy (GTDB): domain Bacteria; phylum Gemmatimonadota; class Gemmatimonadetes; order Longimicrobiales; family Longimicrobiaceae; genus JAFAYN01. The sequence continues at coordinate 318,485 of OY970303.1, forward strand.
CGCGTCCTCGGCAGCGATGCCGTCCAGCAGCGCGACGAAGTGGCCGAGCATGCGCTCGATCGTGGCGCCGTCGAACAGCGAGGTGCGGTACGACATCCACCCCACCAGCCGGCCGTCGCGCTCCGCCGCCCCCAGGCTCAGGTCGAAGCGCGCGGTCTCCAGCTCCCAGCGCAGCGAATCCAGCTCCAGGTCGCCCAGCCCCAGGACCGCGGCCTCGTTGTTCTGGAGCGTGAACATGGCCTGGTAGAAGGGGGTGTGCGTCATGGAGCGCTCCGGCTGGAGCTCCATCACCAGCTTCTCGAAGGGCACGTCCTGGTGCGCGTAGGCCCCCAGCGTGGCCTCGCGGACGCGGCGGAGCAGCGCCGTGAAGGTGGGCGCCCCTGACAGGTCGCCGCGGAGCACCAGGGTGTTGACGAAGAAGCCGATCAGCCCCTCCACCTCCACCCGGCCGCGCCCGGCGATGGGGGTGCCGACGAGCACGTCGTCCTGGCCGGAGTACCGGCCCAGGAGCGTCTGCCAGGCGGCGAGCAGCACCATGAAGAGCGTGGCCCGCTCGCGGCGGCCCAGCTCCTGGAGCGCGGCCCCGGTCTCCGGCGACAGCTCGAACCTGCGGGTCGCGCCCTCGGAGCCCTGCGCGGCGCCGCGCGGGCGGTCGGTGGGCACCGCCAGCAGCGGCGGCGCGCCGGCGAGCCGTCCGCGCCACCAGTCCAGGTGCAGCTCCAGCGTCTCGCCCGAGAGCCAGTCGCGCTGCCACGCCGCGAAGTCCGCGTACTGCACCGGAAGCTCGGGCAGAAGGGGCTCGCCGCCGCGCGAATACGCCCCGTAGCACTCCGACAGCTCGCCCACCAGGACGACGGTGGACCAGCCGTCGCTGACGATGTGGTGGAGCGCGAAGAGCAGCGCCCACTCCTCCTCGTCCAGGCGGAGGAGCCGCACCCGCATCAGCGGCCCCGCCGCCAGGTCGAAGGGGCGCGTCATCTCCTCCTGCACCTGCCGCCGCACCTCCGCCTCGCGCGCTTCCGCGGGGAAGGCGCGCAGGTCGGTCACGGGGAGCTCGCGCGGCCCCGGCTCGCCCACGATCTGCACGGGCTCGCCGTCCACCGAGGCGAAGACGGTGCGCAGCGTCTCGTGCCGCCTGCGCAGGGTGTCGAAGCTGCGCTCCAGCGCGTCCACGTCCAGCCGGCCGCGCAGGCGCAGCGCGTACGGCATGTTGTAGGCGGGGCTCTCCGGCTCCATCTGCTGGATGAACCAGAGCCGCTGCTGCGAGAAGGAGACGGGGAGCGTGCCGCCGCGGGGGATGCGGCGCAGGGGGGGCGCCTGCGCGCCCACGCCCTCGCGCAGCGAGGCCTCCACCCGCTCGGCGAGCCCGGCGAGGGTGGGCGCCTCGAACAGGGTGCGCAGCGGCACCTCCGCCCCGAACGCTTCGCGGATGCGCGAGACCACGCGGGTGGCGAGCAGCGAGTGCCCGCCCACCTCGAAGAAGTTGTCGTGCGCGCCCACGCGCTCCAGCCGGAGCACCTCGGCCCAGATCCCGGCCAGGATCTCCTCGGCCGGGGTGCGCGGCGCGGTGAAGCCGTCCTCCGTGGCTGAGCCCGACGCCGCGGGCGCGGGGAGGGCGCGCCGGTCCACCTTGCCGTTGGACGTGAGCGGAAGCGACTCCAGCACGACCACCACGCCCGGGACCATGTACTCCGGCAGCCGCTCCGCCAGGTGCCGGCGAAGCTCGGCGGCGGCGGGCGTGGCGCCGGCCTCGGGGACCACGTAGCCCACCAGGCGCGCGGCGCCGCCGGCGTCCTCGCGCACGGTCACGGCCGCCGCGCGCACCTCGGGGTGCCGCTCCAGCACGGCCTCGATCTCCCCCGGCTCGATGCGGAAGCCGCGCACCTTGACCTGGAAGTCCGTCCGCCCCACGTACTCCAGCTCCCCGTCCGCGCGCCACTTCACCCGGTCCCCGCTCCGGTACATCCGCGCCCCCGCCTCTCCCGAGAACGGGTCCGGGACGTACTGCGCCGCCGTCAGCTCCGCACGCCCCAGGTACCCCCGCGACACTCCCGCCCCGCCCACGTACAACTCCCCCGGCACCCCCACCGGCACCGGCGCCGCATTCGCGTCCAGCAGGTACACGCGCGCGTTGCCCACCGGCCGCCCGATGCTCACCGGCTCCCCCGGCCGCACCCGCGCCACCGTGGTGTTCACCGTGGCCTCCGTGGGACCGTAGTGGTTCCACAGCGCCACTCCCGGGAACGCCGCGAAGGTGCGCTCCGCCAGCTCCGCCGGCAGCGCCTCTCCCCCCAGCAGCACCGCTCGCAGCCCCGACGGACGCGGCGCCTCTCCCGAGCGCACCAGCTCCAGCATCGCGCTCCACAGCGACGGCACCCCCCCGAACGACACCCGCTCGTGCCCGGAGATGGCCTCCAGCAGCGCGCCCGGGTCGCTCACCGTCTCCTCCGGGAGCACCCACACCGGCTCCCCCCGCAGCAGCGGCGGGAACAGCTGCCGCACGTGCGCGTCGAAGCTGAGCCGCGACACCAGCGGCAGCGCGAAGCCCTCCGCACCCAGCACCGTCTCGTCGAACCAGGCCAGGTAGTTGGACAGCCCGCCGTGGGTCACCAGCACGCCCTTGGGCGTGCCCGTGGAGCCCGAAGTGTAGATGACGTACGCCAGGTTCTCAGGCGAGACGGAGATCCCGCTGGCGTCCGCGGAAGGGCCCCCACCCGGCTCGCTCAGGCTCGCCACCCTCCCCCAATTCCGGGGGAGGGATTCCTGACCCTCCGCACCGTCGTGATCCTCCATTTCCACGCGCACGACCGCGCCGGCGAACCCGTCGACGCGCGCGGCCAGCTCCGCGCTGGTCACGACGGCGGCGGCGCCGGCGTCGGACAGCATGAAGCGCAGGCGCTCGTCGGGGGAGGCGGGGTCCAGGGCGACATAGGCGGCGCCGGCCTTGAGGATGCCCAGCACGGCGACGACGGTCGCGGAGCCGCGCTCCAGGAGGAGGGCGACGCGGCCGTCCGGGCCGGCGCCGAGGGCGCGCAGGCGGCGGGCGAGGGCGTCGGCGCGGCGCTCCAGCTCGGCGAAGCTGAGCGTCCCGTCGGCGGCGACGACCGCGGGGGCGTCCGGGGTGCGCAGCGCCTGCCCGGCGATGCGCTCGTGGACGGGACGCGACAGGTCGTACGGGCGGGCGGTGGCGTTCCACTCCTCCAGCACCTGCCGCCGCTCGTCCGGGCTCATCAGCGGGAGGTCGGCGATGCGCTGGTCGGGGTCGGCGGCGATCCCGTCCAGCAGCGCGGCGTAGTGGGAGGCGATGCGCTCCGCGGTCGCGCGGTCGAACAGGTCGGTGGCGTAGGAGAGGCTGCCACGGATGTCGTCCGCCGTCTCCATCAGCGTGAGGATGAGGTCGTACTTGGCCGACTCCATCCGCGCGCCGTACAGGCCGATCCTGAGGCCGTCCTCCGGCTGCGCCTCCGCCCCGGGGGCGTTCTGCAGCGAGAACATCACCTGGAACACCGGGCTGCGGCTCAGGTCGCGGTCCGGGGCCAGCTCCTCCACGATCCTCTCGAAGGGGAGGTCCTGGTGGGCGTACGCGCCGAAGGTCCGCTCGCGCACCTGCCGCAGCAGCTCGCGGAAGGTGGGGTTGCCGGACAGGTCGGCCCGCAGCGCCAGGGTGTTGACGAAGAAGCCGATCAGCGCCTCGATCTCGCTGCGGTTCCGGTTGGCGATGGGGGTGCCGGCGATCACGTCGTCCTGCCCCGCGTGGCGCGCGAGCAGCGCCTGCCAGGCGGCGAGCAGCGGCATGAAGAGCGTGGCGCCCTCCGCGCGGGCCAGCTCCCGCAGCGCGGCGGAGGTCGCGGCGGACACGCGCACGCCCACGCTGCCGCCGTGGAAGGTGGGCGCGGCCGGGCGGGGGCGGTCGGTGGGGAGCTCCAGCACCGGCGGGTCGCCGAGCTGGTCGCGCCAGTAGGCGAGCTGCGCCTCCAGGCGCTCGCCGGAGAGCCGCTCGCGCTGCCACACGGCGAAGTCGGCGTACTGGATGGGGAGGTCGTCCAGCGGCGACTCGGCGCCGCGCGCGAAGGCCTCGTACAGCGCACCCATCTCGCGCAGCAGCACGCCGATGGACCAGGCGTCGCTGACGATGTGGTGCATCGTCAGGAAGAGGGCGTGCTCGTCCGGGGCCAGGCGCAGCAGCTCGGGGTGGAAGAGCGGCCCGGCCGACAGGTCGAAGGCGCGGCGCCCCTCGGCGAGGGCCCGGCGGTCCAGCTCCGCCTGCCGATCGGCATCGGAGTACGACCCCAGGTCCGTCACCGGGAGCTCCAGGGGGCGCCAGGGGAGCACCACCTGCACCGGCTCGCCCTCCTCCACCTCGAACACGGTGCGCAGCACCTCGTGCCGGCGGACGATCTCGCCCAGGGCGCGGGCGAGGGCGTCCGCGTCCAGCGCGCCCTCCAGGTGGAGCACCGTGGGGACGTTGTAGAGCGGGTTCCCGGGGTCCATCTGGTCCACGAACCAGAGGCGCTGCTGGGCGAAGGAGAGCGGGAAGACGAAGACTTCCTCTTCGTCCTCCATCCCGGGGAGCTGCGCGTCGGCGTCGACTTGAGAGAACGTGTGCATCTGCCTTGTCGGTCTACTGCGGGGAATTCCTGCGCGCGACGCCGCGGCGCGCCTGTCTCGCGATGGGGCCGGTCTGGTCCGCGGAGGAGCCGGCGGCGAGCAGGCCGTCGACCCGCCGCGCAAGCGCCTCCACCGTGGGGTTGTCGAACAGGTCGGCCACCGGCAGCTCCACCCCGAAGTCGTGGCGGACGCGGGAGACCACCTGGGTCGCCAGCAGCGAGTGCCCGCCAAGGTCGAAGAACGTGTCGCGCACGCCCACGCGCCCGACGCGCAACACCTCCCGCCAGGTCGCCGCGAGCCTCGCCTCCGTGGGGGTACGAGGCGCGACGTACGTGTCCTCGGCGGAGTCCAGCCCGGGCGCGGGGAGCGCGCGCCGGTCCAGCTTGCCGTTGGGGGTCAGCGGAAGCTCCCCCAGCGGCACCAGCGCCGCCGGCACCATGTGCTCCGGCAGGCGGGCGCGCAGCCACTCGCGCAGCTCCGCCTCCGCCGGCGCCGCGCCGTCCGCGCCGACGACGTAGCCCACCAGGCGCCGCTCCCCCGGCCCGTCCTCCCGCGCGACCACCGCCGCGGCGCGCACCCCGGGGTGTGCCCCCAGCACCGCCTCCACCTCCCCCGGCTCCACGCGGAAGCCCCGCACCTTGACCTGCTGGTCCGCGCGCCCCAGGAACTCCAGCGCCGCCTCCTCCGACCACCGCACCCGGTCGCCGGTGCGGTACAGCCGCTCCCCCGGCGACCCCGCGTAGGGGTGCGGGACGAAGCGCTCCGCCGTCAGCCCCGGGCGACCCAGGTACCCGCGGGCCAGCCCGGGGCCGGACAGGTACAGCTCGCCGGGGACGCCGGGGGGCACCGGCTCCAGGCGCGCGTCCAGCACGTACGCCCCGGTGTTCGCCACCGGGCGCCCCAGCGGCAGCGGCGCGGAACGGTCCTCGTCGCCGCGCACCGGGTGCCAGGTGGAGAAGGTCGTCCCCTCCGTGGGGCCGTAGCCGTTCACCAGCATCGCCGGCCCGCCCGTTTCCAGCACGGCCGCGGAGCGCGTGGCGTCCATCGCCTCGCCGCCCACGACCAGGTAGCGCAGCCCGGCGAAGGCGTCCGGACGCTCCCCGGCCACCCGGTGGAAGAGCGAGGTGGGGAGGAAGGCCTGCGTCACCCCCTGCGCGCGCAGCGCCGCCGCCAGCGCGTCCGGGTCCAGCGCCGTCTCGCGGGGGATCCCCACCAGCCGCGCCCCGGACAGCAGCGCGCTCCACACCTCCCAGGTCGCCGCGTCGAAGGCGGCGTTGGAAACCTGCGCCACGCGGTCGTCCGGGCCCGCTTCCGTGTAATCCGTGTCGCGAACCAAGCGCAGGACACCCGCGTGCGTGACCGCGACGCCCTTCGGTTCCCCCGTGGAGCCGGAGGTGTAGATCACGTACGCCAGCCCGTCCGGCTCCACGGGCGCCGCCGGGAGCTCCACCTCGTCCGCTTCAGGCACCAAAGCTGTCCCGAAAGATATCACCTCCACCCCGGCCGCGGGAAGCAGGTCCCGCAGGCTTTCCTGCGCCAGCAGCACGCGCGCGCCGCAGTCGCGCAGCATCCAGGCGAGGCGCTCCGCAGGGTGCTGCGGGTCCAGCGGGAGGTACGCCCCGCCCGCCCGCAGGATGGCCACCATGCCCACCACCATCTCCACCGAGCGGTCCAGCAGCAGCCCCACCCGCGCGTCCGGACCCACCCCCGCCGCGCACAGCCGGCGCGCCAGCGCGGCCGAGCGCCGGTCCAGCTCCCGGTAGGTCAGCGCCGCCTCGGGGTACGCCACCGCCACCGCGTCGGGCCAGCGCGCCGCCGCCTCCTCGAACAGTGCCACCACGGTGCGCCCCGCCGGCCACTCCGTCCGCAGCGGGGCGCCCGTGGCCAGCGCCGCCTCGCGCTCCACCGGCGTCAGCAGCGGCAGGTCGCGGAGCGGGCGCTCCGGGTCCGCGGCCATCGCCTCCAGCAGCGTCCCCCACTGCGCCAGCATGCGCCGCACCGCCGCGCCGCCGAAGCGCGCCGTGTCCCAGACGGCCCGCAGCGCCAGCCCCTCCCCCGGCGAGGCCACCACCGTGAGCGGGTAGCCGGTGCGCTCCTCCACCCGCGGGTCGCGGATCGCCAGCCGCCCGCCCGCCTCCCCCGCCCCGCCGCCCACCGGGTAGTTCTCGAAGGCCAGGATGCTCTCGAACAGGCGCTGCTCGCGGGGAACCTCCGTCCACCCCTGCACCGCCGTGAGCGACACGTGCTCCCAGGCGCCGGCCTCCACCTGCCGCGCGTGCAATTCCGCGATCCAGGGGAGGAGCGGCGCGTCCTCGTCCACGCGGGCGCGCACGGGGAGCGTGTTGATGAACATCCCCACCATCTCCTCCACCCCCGCCAGCGCCGCCGGCCGCCCCGAGACCACGGCCCCGAACACCACGTCGTCCCGCCCCGAGAAGCGGGACAGCAGCAGCGCCCAGGCCCCCTGCACCAGCGCCCCCGGCGTGACGCGGGCGCGGCGGGCCAGCGCCGCCAGCGAGGCCATCGCCGCCGCGGGGAGCCGCACCGAAGCCTCGGCGTACCGCGACGGGTCGTCCGCGGCGCCGGCGGGGGCGGGCCGGTCGATCCCCAGCGGCGTGGGCGCCTCCACCCCGGCCAGGCGGGCGCGCCAGAACGCCTCCGCCGCCGCGGCGTCCCCCTCCCGCAGCCAGAGCACGTAGTCGCGGAAGGGGCGCGGGCGCGGCAGGCTCGTTTCGCGGCCGGCGCGCGCGTCCGCCTCGAAGGCGAGCACCTCGTCCAGCACGCGCGGCAGCGACCAGCCGTCCAGCAGCAGGTGGTGGAAGCTCCACTGCACGCGCCACTCGTCCGCGCCCGTGCGGATCAGCGCCAGGCGCATCAGCGGCGCCGCCAGAAGGTCGAAGCCGCGGCGACGGTCCTCCGCCAGGAAGTCCTCCAGCTCCCGCTCGCGCGCGTGCGGCGCGAGGCCGCTCCAGTCCAGCGTTTCCACGGGAATCGCCACGCGGCGCTGCACCACCTGCACCGGCTCCTCCATCTCCTCCCACGCGAACGCCGTCCGCAGCACCGGGTGCCGCTCCGCGACCCGCTGCCAGGCGCGCGCGAAGGCCTGCGGGCCGAAGGCGGGATCGCGCACCGTGAACCCCACCTGCTCCACGTACGCGCCGGAGCCCGGGGCGTAGACGGTGTGGAACAGCATCCCCTGCTGGAGCGGGGTGAGCGGGTAGATGTCCTCTACGTCGGGCCGGCTCATCGTGTCGTGCTCCGCAGGGCCCGCTGGCCGGCAGTAACAGAGCGGCGCGCCACCCGCTCCGGCGGCGCGCCGCCGTCCGGCGCCTCCTCCGCCCGGGAGAGGTGTGCGGCGGCGGGCCTCTGCGGAAACCTGCGCATCTGTCCTGTCGGTCTACTGCGGGGAATTCCTGCGCGCGACGCCGCGGCGCGCCTGTCTCGCGATGGGGCCGGCCTGGTCCGCGGAGGAGCCGGCGGCGAGCAGGCCGTCGACCCGCCGCGCCAGCGCCTCCACCGTCGGGTTGTCGAACAGGTCGGCGACCCGCAGCTCCACGCCGAAGGCGTGACGGACGCGGGAAACCACCTGGGTGGCGAGCATGGAGTGCCCGCCCAGGTCGAAGAACGAGTCGTGCACGCCCACCCGCCCGGCGCGCAGCACCTCCGCCCAGGCGGCGGCGAGCCGCTCTTCCGTGGGGGTGCGCGGCGCGACGTACGTGTCCTCGGCGGAGCCCGTCTCGGGCGCGGGAAGCGCGCGGCGGTCGGTCTTGCCGTGCGGGGTCAGCGGGAAGCCGTCCAGCAGCACGAACGCCGCCGGCACCATGTGCTCCGGCAGCCGCTCCGCCAGGTGGGCGCGTAGCCCCTCCACCGTCGGCTCCCCGGCCGCCGCGTCCGCGACCACGTACGCCACCAGGCGCCGCGCGCCCGGCTCGTCCTCGCGCGCCATCACCAGCGCCTCCCTCACACCCGCGTGCCCCAGCAGCGCCGCCTCCACCTCGCCCGGCTCGATGCGGAAGCCGCGCACCTTGACCTGCTGGTCCGCGCGCCCCAGGTACTCCAGGCCGCCCCCGGCGCGCCGCCGCGCACGGTCCCCCGAGCGGTACATGCGCGCCCCGGGCTCCGCCGAGTACGGATCGGGGACGAAGCGCTCCGCCGTCAGCTCCGGACGGCCCAGGTAGCCCCGAGCCACGCCGCCGCCGCCCACGTACATCTCCCCCGGGACGCCCGGCGGAACCGGCTCCAGGCTCCGGTCCAGCAGGTGCACGCGAAGGTCCGGGATCCCCTCGCCGATCACGCTCCCCGGCGCCGACTCCGCGTCCTCCGCCGTCACCGGGCGGTAGGTGACGTGCACGGTCGTCTCCGTGATCCCGTACATGTTCACCAGTCGCGGGCGCGCGTCGCCGTGCCGCTCCATCCACGGCTTCAGCGTGCGCGGCTCCAGCGCCTCCCCGCCGAACACCACCCAGCGCAGCGACAGCTCGTCCACCGACGCCGCTTCGTCCGCGCGGACCAGCTGCCGGAAGGCGGAGGGCGTCTGGTTGAGCACTGTCACCCGCTCGGCGCCCAGCAGCGCGCGGAACGCCTCCGGGTCGCGGCTCGTCTCCCACGGCACCACCACCAGACGCCCGCCGTGCAGCAGCGCGCCCCACATCTCCCACACCGAGAAGTCGAAGGCGTACGAGTGGAAGAGCGTCCACACGTCCTCCGCACCGAAGCCGAACCACTCCTGCGTCGCGTCGAAGAGCCGCAGCACGTTGGCGTGCGTGACGACCACGCCCTTGGGGCGCCCGGTGGAGCCCGAGGTGTAGATGACGTACGCGGCCGAGTCGGGGTCGATGGCGGGGCCCCCACCCGGCTCGCTCAGGCTCGCCACCCTCCCCCGTTCCGGGGGAGGGGAACCTCCATGCTGACGAGCCTCGCCCTCCGGCGTGTCGTCGTCGTGCTCCCCCTTGCCCTTGGTGGGAGCGGGGGCCGGGGGGTGAGGGCTGTCCAGCGCGACGACCTCGACCCCGGGCACCTCCGGCAGCACCGCGCGCGTGGCCTCCTGCGCCAGCACCAGCGACACGCCGGAGTCCTCCAGCAGGTAGCCGATGCGATCCGCGGGGTACGCCGGGTCGATGGGGACGTAGGCGCCCCCCGCCTTCAGCACCCCCAGGATGGCCACGACCATCTCCGCGGAGCGCTCCAGGCACAGCCCCACCCGCACCTCCGGCCCGACGCCGCGGCGCCGCAGCTCGCGGCCGAGTCCGGCGGCGCGGCGCTCCACCTCACGGTACGTCAGCGACTCCGCCCCGAGCGTCACCGCAACGGCCTCCGGCGCCCGCGAGGCTGCGGCGGCGAAGCGCCCGTGCAGCGTGTCGCGCACCGCGAACGAGCGGGTCCCGCCCGCGGCCGCGACCAGCTCCGCGCGCTCCGCCTCGCCCAGCAGGCGCAGCTCCGAGACGGGGCGCGCCGGCTCCGCCGCGGCGGCCGACAGCAGGGCGACGAGGTGCCCGCTCATCCGCTCGATGGTCGCCGCGTCGAACAGGTCCGTGCTGTACTGCACGCCGCCCAGGAGCCCGTCCGGATGCTCCAGCATGGTCAGCGTCAGGTCGAACTTTTCCGAGCGGAACTCGAACTCCAGCGGCTCCACCGCCACCCCGCCCAGGTCCAGCCCCCCGGGGGGGACGTTCTGGAAGACGAACATCACCTGGAACAGCGGCGTCCGGCTCAAGGACCGCTCCGGCTGCAGCTCCTCCACCAGCCGCTCGAAGGGAAGGTCCTGGTGCTGGTAGGCCCCCAGCGTCGTCTCCCGCACGCGCGCCACCAGGTCCCGGAACGTCGGGTCGTCCCACAGCTCCGTGCGCAGCGCAAGCGTGTTCACGAAGAACCCGATCAGCCGCTCCGTCTCCTCGCGGTTGCGACCGGCGATCGGCGTCCCCACCACCACGTCGTCCTGCCCCGAGTAGCGGGCCAGGAGCAGCTGGAACGCCGCCAGCAGCACCATGAACGGCGTCGCCCCCTCCCGCCGCCCCAGCGCGCGCAGCGAGCTCGCCGCAGCCTCCGGCACCGAGAAGACGTGCGAGGCGCCGTGGAAGCGCTGCACCGCGGGGCGCGGCCGGTCCGTGGGTAGCTCCAGCACCGCGGGGGCGCCGCGCAGACGATCGCGCCACCACCCCAGCTGCCGCTCCAGCACCTCCCCCGTGAGCCACGCCCGCTGCCACACCGCGAAGTCCGCGTACTGCACCGGCAGCGGCGCCAGCACCGGCTCCCGCCCGGCCAGGCGGGCGCGGTACGCCTCGCCCAGCTCGCCGAAGAAGATCCCCATGCTCCACGCGTCGCTGACCACGTGGTGCATCACCAGCACCAGCACGTGCTCGTCCTCGCCCGCGCGGAGAAGCCGGGCGCGAAGCAGCGGCCCCCGCGCCAGGTCGAAGGCGTGCCGCACCTCCTCGTCCACCACGCCCCGCACCGCAGCCTCGCGCGCTTCCTCCGGGAGGTCGCTCAGGTCCTCGACGGGGAGGGCCAGGGGCTCCGGTGGGAGCACCACCTGGGCGGCGCGCCCGCCGCGCTCCGGGAAGACGGTGCGCAGCGCCTCGTGCCGGCGCACGATCTCGCCCAGGGCCCACTCCAGCGCCGCCGCGTCCAGCGGGCCGCGCAGCCGCACCGCGCCGGGGATGTTGTAGAAGGGGCTCCCGGGCTCCAGCTGGTCCAGGAACCAGAGCCGCTCCTGCGCGAACGACAGCGGCAGCTCGCCGCCGCGCGGCGCGGGGAGGATGGGCGGGACGGGGATCGCGTCCGGGAGCGCCGCCTCCACGCGGCGGGCGAGCGCGGCCACGGTGGGCGCCTCGAAGAGCACGCGCAGCGGCAGGTCCACGTGCAGCGCGGCGCGCAGGCGCGACATCGCCTGCGTGGCCAGCAGAGAGTGGCCGCCCAGGTCGAAGAACGAGTCGTCCACGCCCACCCGCTCCACGCGAAGCACGTCCGCCCAGGCGATGGCGATCCGCTCCTCGGTGGCGGTGCGCGGCGCGACGTACGTGTCCTCGCCCGAGGCGGGAGCGGGCGCCGGGAGCGCCCGGCGGTCGGTCTTGCCGCTGGGAGTGCGCGGGAGCGCGTCCAGCTCCACGAAGGCCGAGGGGACCATGGGCTCCGGGAGCCGCTCGCGCAGCCAGCCGCGCAGCGCGGCGGCGCCGGGCACCGGCCCGTCCTCCGCCGGGACGACCCAGGCCACCAGCCGCCCCCCCGCCCCGTCGGCGAGGATCATCGCGGCGGCGTCCGCGACCGCCGGGTGCTCGCGCAGCACGGCCTCCACCTCACCGAGCTCCACGCGGACGCCGCGGACCTTGACCTGGGTATCCACACGGCCCAGGTACTCCAGCTCCCCGGCGGGATTCCAGCGCGCCCGGTCCAGCGTCCGGTACATCCGCCCGCCCGGCGCCGCGGCGAAGGGATCGGGGCGGAAGAGCGCGGCCGTCAGCTCGGGGCGCGCGTGGTAGCCGCGCGCCAGGCCGGCGCCGGCCAGGTACAGCTCGCCCGCCGCGCCCACGGGGACCGGGCGCAGCTCCGCGTCCAGCACGTACGCCCGCGTCCCGGCCACCGGCCGCCCGATGGTGACGCGCTCCGCCCCGGGCTCCACGGTCGTCCAGGTGGAGTAGGCTGTGTCCTCGGTGGGCCCGTACAGGTTCCTCACGCGCTCCACGTGCCCCAGCGCGTACAGCCCGCGCGCCAGGTCCGCCGGCAGGGGCTCGCCGGCCAGGTTGAAGGCGCGCACCTTCCGCGGGATCCCGCCCGAGCGAAGCAGCTCCGCGGCGGCGGTGGGGACCATGGTCGCCAGCCGCACGCCGTCCGCGTCGGAGAGCGAGGCCAGCTCCAGCGCGTTCTCCACCAGCACCAGCCGCCCGCCCCAGCACAGCGTCCCGAAGATCTCCGCCACCGACACGTCGAACGACACGGAGGTGGATGCCAGCACTCCCGCGCGCTCCTCGTCGGTGACCGTGTCGCGCATCCAGTGCACGAACACGGCGGCGGCCCGGTGCGGGATGGCGACGCCCTTGGGGCGGCCGGTGGAGCCGGAGGTGTAGATGAGGTACGCGGGGTTGTCGGGATGGACGTCGTGCTCCCCCTCCCTCCCTGCGGGGGAGGGGGCCGGGGGAAGGGGGGTGCCGTCGAGCGCGACGATCTCCCCCGCGAAATCCCCGAACAGCCCGGCAAGGCTCTCCTGCGTCAGCAGCACGCGCGCGCCGGAGTCGGCGAGCATGTAGGCCAGGCGGTCGGCGGGGTAGGCGGGGTCCAGGGGGAGGTAGGCGCCGCCGGCACGGAGGACGCCGAGCAGCGCGGCCACCAGCTCCGGCGTGCGCGCAAGGCAGACGCCGACCACGGACTCCGGACCGACCCCCAGCGCGCGCAGGCGGAGGGCGAGCGAGTCCGCGCGCGCACCCAGCTCCGCGTAGGTGAGCGTGCGGCCGTGGAAGGAGACCGCGGGGGCGCCGGGGGTCCGCGCGGCGGCGGCGGCGAACAGGTCGTGCAGGAGCGCGTCGGCCGGGTAGGCGCGGGCGGTGTCGCTCCACTCCGCCAGCACCCGCCGGCGCTCCTCCGGCGGGAGCAGGTCCAGGGTGTCGTGGCGCGCCTCCGGGTCGGCGGCCATGCGCTCCAGCACGGCGAGGTGGGCGGCGAGGAGCCGCTCCGCCTGGGCGTCGGAAAAGCGCGTGGCGTCGTACTCCACGGCGAGCTGAAGCTCGTGCCTGGAGGAGCCCTGGGAAAAGGTGACGCCCAGCGGGAAGTTGGTGGTGCCCGTGGCGCGCGCGTTGACGAAGCGCCCGCCCTCCGCCGCCGCCACGCTGTCCATCACGTGGAAGTGGACGAAGTTGAAGAGCACTTCGAAGGGCGGCTCGCCGCCGTTCATGCGCTTCAGCTCCGCCACCGGGAAGCGGCGGAAGGGGAGCGTGCGGCGCTCGGCGTCGAAGGCGGCACGCACGAGGTCCAGCCAGCTGCCGCGGCCCGGACGCAACCGCAGCGGCAGCGTGTTGAGGAAGAGGCCCAGCACCCGCTCGCCGCCGCCGCCCTCGGGGCGGCCGTTGGAGACGATGCCCACGGTCACGTCGTCCGCGCCCGCGGCGGCGCCGAGCGCCCGCAGGTGCGCGGCGAGCAGGACGCTCTTGAACGTGGCCCCCGCCCGCCGGGCCACCCGCCCCAGGGCGTCCACCAGCTCCGGCAGCAGCTCCACGAGCTGCGCCCGCGCGCCCGCTTCGCCCGCGGGGGCGAGCGAGGGCGGCACGGTGGGCTCGGCGTCCTCCAGCACGCCCGCCCAGAACTCCCGCGCCTCGGGCGACGCGAGCGCTTCGCGCTCCAGCGCCACGAAGTCGCGGAAGGTGGACGCGGGCGCGGCGGCCTCGCCGTCCCCGTCTCCCGCGGCGAAGTACAGGCCGAACAGCTCCGCCAGCAGCGCGGCGACGCTCCAGCCGTCCAGGATGGAGTGGTGCTCGGTGAAGCCGAGCTGGAAGGCGTCGGGCCCGCGCACGTGGGCGTGGAAGCGGATCAGCGGGGACACGCGCCAGTCGAAGGCGCGGAAGGTTTCCGTCTCCACCCACGCGTCCACGGCCGCGTCCTGCGCCTCCGGCGGCAGACCGGACACGTCCGCGGTCTCCAGCGCGACCTCCGGCTCGCGGTGGACGAGCTGCATGGGCTCCGAGAATCCCGCCAGGTCGAACGAGGTCCGCAGGATGGCGTGCCGCCCCGCCAGCGTCGTCAGCACGCCCCGCAGCCGCGCCTCGTCGAACGCGCCGCGCAGGTGGAAGGTGTTGACGTTCTGGTAGACGGCGCGGTCCGGGTTCTGCTCGGTGTGGAAGATCATCCCGAGCTGGAGGCGCGTCATGGGATAGGCGTCCTCCACGCCCTCCGGGACGCGCGCCCGGTCCTCCGGCGCGAGGAGCGAGAACGGCTCGGCGCGCGCGGCGGCCTCGCGGCGCTCGGCACGGACGTGCGGCGCCAGCTCGGCGACGGTCTGGTAGCGGAAGACGTCCTGGAGCCCGAAGCCGATCCCCCGCTCGCGCGCCTTCGCCAGCACCTGGAGGCTGCGGATGGAGTCGCCGCCCAGCGCGAAGTAGTTGTCGTGCACGCCCACGCGGTCCACGCCCAGCGTTTCCGCCCACACCTCCGCCAGCGCTGCCTCCACCGCGTCGCGCGGGGGCGCGTAGACCGCGCCCAGCTCCGGGCGCGCCCCGTCCGGCGGCGGCAGCGCACGGCGGTCGGTCTTGCCGTGCGGGGTCAGCGGGAAGCCGTCCAGCAGCACGAACGCCGCCGGCACCATGTGCTCCGGCAGCCGCTCCGCCAGGTGGGCGCGCAGCCCCTCCACCGTCGGCTCCCCGGCCGCCGCGTCCGCGACCACGTACGCCACCAGGCGCCGCGCGCCCGGCTCGTCCTCGCGCGCCATCACCAGCGCCTCCCTCACACCCGCGTGCCCCAGCAGCGCCGCCTCCACCTCGCCCGGCTCGATGCGGAAGCCGCGCACCTTGACCTGCTGGTCCGCGCGGCCCAGGTACTCCAGGCCGCCCCCGGCGCGACGCCGCGCACGGTCCCCCGAGCGGTACATGCGCGCCCCGGGCTCCGCCGAGTACGGATCGGGGACGAAGCGCTCCGCCGTCAGCTCCGGACGGCCCAGGTAGCCCCGAGCCACGCCGCCGCCGCCCACGTACATCTCCCCCGGGACGCCCGGCGGAACCGGCTCCAGGCCCCGGTCCAGCAGGTGCACGCGAAGGTCCGGGATCCCCTCGCCGATCACGCTCCCCGGCGCCGACTCCGCGTCCTCCGCCGTCACCGGCCGGTAGGTGACGTGCACGGTCGTCTCCGTGATCCCGTACATGTTCACCAGCCGCGGCCGCGCGTCACCGTGCCGCTCCATCCACGGCTTCAGCGTGCGCGGCTCCAGCGCCTCCCCGCCGAACACCACCCAGCGCAGCGACAGCGCCGCGTCCGCGGGCGCGGTCTCGTCCGCGCGGACCAGCTGCCGGAAGGCGGAGGGCGTCTGGTTGAGCACCGTCACCCGCTCGGCGCCCAGCAGCGCGCGGAACGCCTCCGGGTCGCGGCTCGTCTCCCACGGCACCACCACCAGGCGCCCGCCGTGCAGCAGCGCGCCCCACATCTCCCACACCGAGAAGTCGAAGGCGTACGAGTGGAAGAGCGTCCACACGTCCTCCGCACCGAAGCCGAACCACTCCTGCGTCGCGTCGAAGAGCCGCAGCACGTTGGCGTGCGTGACGACCACGCCCTTGGGACGCCCCGTGGAGCCCGAGGTGTAGATGACGTACGCGGCGGCGGCGGGATCGATGGCAGGGCCCCCACCCGGCTCGCTCAGGCTCGCCACCCTCCCCCGTTCCGGGGGAGGGGAATCTCCATGCTGACGAGCCTCGCCCTCCGGCGTGTCGTCTTCGTGCTCCCCCTTGCCCCTTGTGGGAGCGGGGGCCGGGGGGTGAGGGCTGTCCAGCGCGACGACCTCGACCCCGGGCACCTCCGGCAGCACCGCGCGCGTGGCCTCCTGCGCCAGCACCAGCGACACGCCGGAGTCCTCCAGCAGGTAGGCGATGCGATCCGCGGGGTAGGCCGGGTCGATGGGGACGTAGGCGCCCCCCGCCTTCAGCACCCCCAGGATGGCCACGACCATCTCCGCCGAGCGCTCCAGGCACAGCCCGACCCGCACCTCCGGCCCGACCCCGCGGCGCCACAGCTCGCGGCCGAGCCGGGCGGCGCGGCGCTCCACCTCGCGGTACGTCAGCGACTCCGCCCCGAGCGTCACCGCAACGGCCTCCGGCGCCCGCACCGCGGCGGCGGCGAAGCGCCCGTGCAGCGTCTCGCGCACCGGGAACGACCGCGTGCCGCCCGCGGCCGCGACCAGCTCCGAGCGCTCCGCCTCGCCCAGCAGGCGCAGCTCCGAGACCGGGCGCGCCGGCTCCTCCGCGGCGGCGCCGAGCAGCGCGACGAGGTGCCCGCTCATCCGCTCGATGGTCGCCGCGTCGAACAGGTCCGTGCTGTACTGCACGCCCCCCAGGAGCCCGTCCGGGTGCTCCAGCATCGTCAGCGTCAGGTCGAACTTCTCCGAGCGGAACTCGAACTCCAGCGGCTCCACCGCCACCCCGCCCAGGTCCAGCCCCCCGGGGGGGACGTTCTGGAAGACGAACATCACCTGGAACAGCGGCGTCCGGCTCAAGGACCGCTCCGGCTGCAGCTCCTCCACCAGCCGCTCGAAGGGAAGGTCCTGGTGCTGGTAGGCCCCCAGCGTCGTCTCCCGCACGCGCGCCACCAGGTCCCGGAACGTCGGGTCGTCCCACAGCTCCGTGCGCAGCGCAAGCGTGTTCACGAAGAACCCGATCAGCCGCTCCGTCTCCTCGCGGTTGCGACCGGCGATCGGCGTCCCCACCACCACGTCGTCCTGCCCCGAGTAGCGGGCCAGGAGCAGCTGGAACGCCGCCAGCAGCACCATGAACGGCGTCGCCCCCTCCCGACGCCCCAGCGCGCGCAGCGAGCTCGCCGCAGCCTCCGGCACCGAGAAGACGTGCGAGGCGCCGTGGAAGCGCTGCACCGCGGGGCGCGGCCGGTCCGTGGGCAGCTCCAGCACCGCGGGGGCGCCGCGCAGACGATCGCGCCACCACCCCAGCTGCCGCTCCAGGGTCTCCCCCGTCAGCCACGCCCGCTGCCACACCGCGAAGTCCGCGTACTGCACCGGCAGCGGCGCCAGCACCGGCTCCCGCCCGGCCAGGCGGGCGCGGTACGCCTCGCCCAGCTCGCCGAAGAAGATCCCCATGCTCCACGCATCGCTGACCACGTGGTGCATCACCAGCACCAGCACGTGCTCGTCCTCGGCCGCGCGCAGGAGACGGGCGCGAAGCAGCGGCCCCCGCGCCAGATCGAAGGCGTGCCGCACCTCCTCGTCCACCACGCCCCGCACCGCAGCCTCGCGCGCTTCCTCAGGGAGGTCGCGCAGGTCCTCGACGGGGAGGGCGAAGGGCGCCGGCGGGAGCACCACCTGGGCGGCGCGCCCGCCGCGCTCCGGGAAGACGGTGCGCAGCGCCTCGTGCCGGCGCACGATCTCGCCCAGGGCCCACTTCAGCGCCGCGGCGTCCAGCGGGCCGCGCAGCCGCACCGCGCCGGGGATGTTGTAGAAGGGGCTCCCGGGCTCCAGGTGGTCCAGGAACCAGAGCCGCTCCTGCGCGAACGACAGCGGCAGCTCGCCGCCGCGCGGCGCGGGGAGGATGGGCGGGACGGCGACGGCGTCCGGGAGCGCCGCCTCCACGCGGCGGGCGAGCGCGGCCACGGTGGGCGCCTCGAAGAGCACGCGCAGCGGCAGGTCCACGTGCAGCGCGGCGCGCAGGCGCGACATCGCCTGCGTGGCCAGCAGCGAGTGGCCGCCCAGGTCGAAGAAGCCCTCGTGGATGCCGACGCGATCGCGCTTCAGTACCTCCGCGAAGATCCCGGCGACGATCTCCTCCACCGGGGTGCGCGGCGCCTCGCCCGCGTCGACCGCGGCCCCGTCCGGCGCGGGGAGGGCGCGGCGGTCCAGCTTGCCACTGGCGGTGAGCGGGAGCGTGTCCAGCGCGACGAACGCCGCGGGGACCATGTACGCCGGGAGCGACGCGCCCAGGAAGCGGCGCAGCTCCGCCGCGTCGGGGGCCTGCGCGCCGTCGGCCGGGGCCACGTAGGCGACCAGGCGGACGGCGCCCGGCTCGTCCTCGCGCGCGACCACGGCGCACTCGCGCAGCGCCGGGTGGCGCGCCAGCTCGGCCTCCACCTCGCCGGGCTCGATGCGGAAGCCACGCACCTTGACCTGCGCGTCCGTGCGCCCCAGGAACTCCAGCCGCCCGTCCGGCCGCCGGCGCACCCGGTCGCCGGTGCGGTACAGCCGCGCCCCACCCTCCCCCGAGAGCGCGTCCGGGACGAACTTCTCGGCCGTCAGCTCCGGGCGGCCCAGGTATCCCCGCGCCACGCCCGCTCCGCCGAGGAGCAGCTCGCCCGCCACGCCCACGGGCACCGGGCGCAGGTGCGCGTCCAGCACGTACGCCCGCGCGTTGGACACCGGCCGCCCGATGGGGACCGGCGAGAGCGGCATCTCCGGGATCGCGGCGCGCACGGGGTCCGCGGGCTCCGGCTCCGCCACGTCCGCCAGCGTGGCGACGATCGTGGCCTCCGTGGGCCCGTAGGTGTTCACCAGCCGCACGCGCGTCCCGAAGCGTGCGCGCCACGCTTCCAGCCGCTCCGGCAGCGCGCGCTCCCCGCCGATGACCACCAGCCGCAGCGCGTCCGGGAGCGCCGGCAGCTCCCCCGCGGGCGCGGCGGCGAGCTCGTGCCAGTACGCCGTGGGGAGCGAGGCCACGGTGATCCCCCACTCCGTGCACGCCGCCGCGAAGGCGGCCGGCGAGTCGATCATCTCCGGGGTGCGCAGCACCAGCGCCGCGCCCGCGGCGAGCGCCGGGAAGATCTCCTCGGCGCTGGCGTCGAACACCAGCGACGCGAACTGGAGCACCCGGTCCTCCGCTCCGATGCCGTACTCGGCGCGCGCGTGCTCCGTGTAGTTGGCGAGCGCGCGGTGCGGGACCACGACGCCCTTGGGGCGGCCGGTGGAGCCCGAGGTGTAGATGACGTACGCGGCGCTCTCGGGGTGGACGGCAGGGCCCCCACCCGGCTCGCCCAGGCTCGCCACCCTCCCCCGTTCCGGGGGAGGGGAATCTCCATGCTGACGATCCTCGCCCTCCGACGCGTCGTCGTCGTGCTCCCCCTCTCGCCTCGTGGGAGAGGGGGCCGGGGAGTGAGGGGTGTCCGCCACCCCGTCCGCGGAGATCAGCAGCGCGGCGCCGGAGTCCTCCAGCACGTACGCCACGCGCTCGGCGGGGTAGCCGGGATCCAGGGGGACGTAGGCGGCGCCCGCCTTCAGCACGGCGAGCACGGCCACGACCATTTCCGGCGAGCGCTCCAGCAGGATCGCCACGCGGGTCTCCGGGCCGGCGCCGCGCTCCCGCAGCGTCCGCGCGAGGACGTCGGCACGGCGGTCCAGCTCGGCGTACGACAGCGTTGCGCCGCGGAAAGCCACGGCGGGCGCGGCGGGCTCCAGGCGCGCGCGCTCCGCCACGTGCTCGTGCACGGGGCGCGGGTCCAGGGCGCGCTCCGTCCGGTTCCACTCCACCAGCAGCTGCGCGCGCTCGGCGGGGGTGAGGACGGGGAGGTCGGAGAGGCGGAGGTCGGGGTCGGCGACCGCGGCCTCGGCGAGCACCTGGAACTGCGCGCCCATGCGGCGCAGGGTCGCGGCGTCGAACAGGTCGGGGTTGTAGCGGAAGACGGCGTGGATCCCGTTGGAGCGCTCCTCCACGAAGAGCGAGATGTCGAACGCGGACATCCCGCTGTCCGCGTCCACCGGCGACAGCGCCAGCCCGGAAAGCTGCACCGGCTTCATGGGCGCGTTCTGCACCACGAACATCACCTGGAAGACCGGCGTGTGGCTCAGGGAGCGCTCGGGAGCCAGCTCCTCCACCAGCCGCTCGAACGGGAGCTCCTGGTGCGCGTAGCCGCCCAGCGTGGTCTCGCGGACGCGGCGCAGCGCCTCGCGGAAGGTGGGGTCGCCGGAAAGGTCGGCGTGCAGGACCAGCGTGTTGACGAAGAAGCCGAAGGCCCCTTCCAGCTCCTTGCGCGTGCGGTTGGCGATGGGCGAGCCCACCACCACGTGGTCCTGCCCGGAGAGGCGCGCCAGCAGCACGTCCCACACGGCGAGCAGCGCCATGAAGAGCGTGGTCCCCTCGCGGCGGTTCAGCTCGCGGACCCCCTCCATCACCCGGTGCGAGAGGATGAAGCGCTGCGACTCGCCGTGGAAGCGCTGGATGGGCGGGCGCGGGCGGTCCAGGGGCAGCTCCAGCAGCGCGGGCGCGCCCTCCATCTGCCGGCGCCAGTAGGCCAGCAGGTCGTCCAGCGTCTTCCCGGCCAGGCGACGGCGCTGCCAGGCGGCGAAGTCGCCGTACTGGAGCGGCACCGGCGGGAGCGGCGAGGGGAGCCCGGCCGAGAAGGCCTGGTACAATTCCCCCAGCTCGCGCGCGAAGATCCCCATGCTCCACCCGTCGCTGACGATGTGGTGCATGGAGAGCGCGAGGACGTGCTCCGTGTCCGTGACGCGGAAGAGGCGGGCGTGCAGGAGCGGCGCGCGCGCCAGGTCGAAGGGCGCGCGGACGCTCGCCGCCACGCGGCGGCGCAGCTCCTCGCCGCGCTGCGGCTCGGGGAAGGCCGACAGGTCGTCCAGGGGGAGCTCCACCTCCACCGAGTCGGCGACCACCTGCACCGGCTCGCCGTCCACCACGGCGAACGAGGTGCGGAACGCCTCGTGGCGCGCCGCGATCTCGGCGAGGGTGCGGCGCAGGGCGGCCGGGTCGAGCGGACCGTTCAGCCGCAGCGCGTTGGTGATGTTGTAGAGCGCGCTCCCGGGCTCGAGCTGGTCCAGGAACCAGAGCGGCTGCTGGGAAAAGGAGACGGGGGCGTGCGGCCCGGGGGCCCGCGGCGGGATGCGGTCCTCCTCGACCTGCCGGATCCCCTCCTTCCTGAGGAGGAGGGCCAGCAGCTCGCGCTTCTGCGCGGAGATCCCGCCCGCGGGCTTGTTCACGTCAGACTTCTCCGGTGGGGTGGCTCGCGCGGAGGGCCTGCTCCAGCTCCTCCGCCGAGATCGCCTGCATCTCGTCCTCCGACATCCCGTCCAGCATGCGGAGGATGCGGGCGACGGTCTCCGTCTGCCCGGGCTCCGCCTCCAGCGCCACGGCCGCGGCGGCAAGCGCGGCGACGGTGGGATCCTCGAACAGCACGCGCAGCGGCACCTCCACCTGGAGCGCCTCGCGCACGCGCGAGATCACCTGCGTCGCCAGCAGCGAGTGCCCGCCCAGGTCGAAGAACGAGTCCAGGGCGCCCACCGACGGCACCTCCAGCACCTCGGCCCAGATGGCGGCGACCACCGCCTCCACGTCGCCCCGCGGGGGCACGGAGGCGGGCCCGGCGCCCAGCTCCGGCGCGGGGAGCGCGCGGCGGTCCAGCTTGCCGTTGGGGGTCAGCGGAAGCTCCCCCAGCGGCACCAGCGCCGCCGGCACCATGTGCTCCGGCAGGCGGGCGCGCAGCCACTCGCGCAGCTCCGCCTCCGCCGGCGCCGCGCCGTCCGCGACGACGACGTAGCCCACCAGGCGCCGCTCCCCCGGCCCGTCCTCCCGCGCGACCACCGCCGCGGCGCGCACCCCGGGGTGCGTCCCCAGCACCGCCTCCACCTCCCCCGGCTCCACGCGGAAGCCCCGCACCTTGACCTGCTGGTCCGCGCGCCCCAGGAACTCCAGCGCCGCCTCCTCCGACCACCGCACCCGGTCGCCGGTGCGGTACAGCCGCTCCCCCGGCTCCGCCGCGAAGGGGTGCGGGACGAAGCGCTCCGCCGTCAGCCCGGGGCGACCCAGGTACCCGCGGGCCAGCCCGGGGCCGGACAGGTACAGCTCGCCGGGAACGCCGGGGGGCACCGGCTCCAGGCGCGCGTCCAGCACGTACGCCCCGGTGTTCGCCACCGGGCGCCCCAGCGGCAGCGGCACGGCCCGGTCCTCGTCGCCGCGCACCGGGTGCCAGGTGGAGAAGGTGGTCCCCTCCGTGGGGCCGTAGCCGTTCACCAGCATCGCCGGCCCGCCCGTTTCCAGCACGGCCGCGGAGCGCGTGGCGTCCATCGCCTCGCCGCCCACGACCAGGTAGCGCAGCCCGGCGAAGGCGTCCGGACGCTCCCCGGCCACCCGGTGGAAGAGCGAGGTGGGGAGGAAGGCCTGCGTCACCCCCTGCGCGCGCAGCGCCGCCGCCAGCGCGTCCGGGTCCAGCGCCGTCTCGCGGGGGATCCCCACCAGCCGCCCCCCGGACAGCAGCGCGCTCCACACCTCCCAGGTCGCCGCGTCGAAGGCCGCGTTGGAAACCTGCGCCACGCGGTCGTCCGGGCCCGCCTCCGTGTAATCCGTGTCGCGAACCAAGCGCAGGACGCCCGCGTGCGTGACCGCCACGCCCTTGGGCTCCCCGGTGGAGCCGGACGTGTAGATCACGTACGCCAGCCCGTCCGGCTCCACGGGCGCCGCCGGGAGCTCCACCTCGTCCGCTTCAGGCACCAAAGCTGTCCCGAAAGATATCACCTCCACCCCGGCCGCGGGAAGCAGGTCCCGCAGGCTTTCCTGCGCCAGCAGCACGCGCGCGCCGCAGTCGCGCAGCATCCAGGCGAGGCGCTCCGCAGGGTGCTGCGGGTCCAGCGGGAGGTACGCCCCGCCCGCCCGCAGGATGGCCACCATGCCCACCACCATCTCCACCGAGCGGTCCAGCAGCAGCCCCACCCGCGCGTCCGGACCCACCCCCGCCGCGCACAGCCGGCGCGCCAGCGCGGCCGAGCGCCGGTCCAGCTCCCGGTAGGTCAGCGCCGCGTCCGGGTACGCCACCGCCACCGCGTCGGCGTGGCGCGCCGCCGCCTCCGCGAACAGCTCCACCACGGTGCGCCCCGCCGGCCACTCCGTCCGCAGCGGGGCGCCCGTGGCCAGCGCCGCCTCGCGCTCCACCGGCGTCAGCAGCGGCAGCTCGCGGAGCGGGCGCTCCGGGTCCGCGGCCATCGCCTCCAGCAGCGTCCCCCACTGCGCCAGCATGCGCCGCACCGCCGCGCCGCCGAAGCGCGCCGTGTCCCAGACGGCCCGCAGCGCCAGCCCTTCCCCCGGCGAGGCCACCACCGTGAGCGGGTAGCCGGTGCGCTCCTCCACCCGCGGGTCCTGGATCGCCAGCCGCCCGCCCGCCTCCCCCGCCCCGCCGCCCACCGGGTAGTTCTCGAAGGCCAGGATGCTCTCGAACAGGCGCTGCTCGCGGGGGACCTCCGTCCACCCCTGCACCGCCGTGAGCGACACGTGCTCCCAGGCGCCGGCCTCCACCTGCCGCGCGTGCAATTCCGCGATCCAGGGGAGGAGCGGCGCGTCCTCGTCCACGCGGGCGCGCACGGGGAGCGTGTTGATGAACATCCCCACCATCTCCTCCACCCCCGCCAGCGCCGCCGGCCGCCCCGAGACCACGGCCCCGAAGACCACGTCGTCCCGCCCCGAGAAGCGGGACAGGAGCAGCGCCCAGGCCCCCTGCACCAGCGCCCCCGGCGTGACGCGGGCGCGGCGGGCCAGCGCCGCCAGCGAGGCCATCGCCGCCGCGGGGAGCCGAACCGAAGCCTCGGCGTACCGCGACGGGTCGTCCGCGGCGCCGGCGGGGGCGGGCCGGTCGATCCCCAGCGGCGTGGGCGCCTCCACCCCGGCCAGGCGGGCGCGCCAGAACGCCTCCGCCGCCGCGGCGTCCCCCTCCCGCAGCCAGAGCACGTAGTCGCGGAAGGGCCGCGGGCGCGGCAGGCTCGTTTCGCGGCCGGCGCGCGCGTCCGCCTCGAAGGAGAGCACCTCGTCCAGCACGCGCGGCAGCGACCAGCCGTCCAGCAGCAGGTGGTGGAAGCTCCACTGCACGCGCCACTCGTCCGCGCCCGTGCGGATCAGCGCCAGGCGCATCAGCGGCGCCGCCAGAAGGTCGAAGCCGCGGCGACGGTCCTCCGCCAGGAAGTCCTCCAGCTCCCGCTCGCGCGCGTGCGGCGCGAGGCCGCTCCAGTCCAGCGTTTCCACGGGAATCGCCACGCGGCGCTGCACCACCTGCACCGGCTCCTCCATCTCCTCCCACGCGAACGCCGTCCGCAGCACCGGGTGCCGCTCCGCGACCCGCTGCCAGGCGCGCGCGAAGACCTGCGGGTCGAAGGCGGGATCGCGCACCGTGAACCCCACCTGCTCCACGTACGCGCCGGAGCCCGGGGCGTAGACGGTGTGGAACAGCATCCCCTGCTGGAGCGGGGTGAGCGGGTAGATGTCCTCTACGTCGGGCCGGCTCATCGTGTCGTGCTCCGGTTGGTTCGTCGTGTGTGGCCGCTCCGGAACCAGGCCGAACCGCCGGCCTGTTTCCTACGCGGGTCGCGGAGCCACCGGAAACCGCCCCGGTGTCTCCGCTCCGGCTGCGGGAGCCCCGCCAAACAACCGGCGGGTCTCCCTCCGCGACATCTTACGGGGAACGGCGGGGAAGCGCCCGGAACCACGCCCCATCCGCCGTTCCGTACTGCGGCTTCGTGCTTCTCCTACGCCGGCAGCAGGTCGTCGTCCGGCGCGTCCTCCAGCTCCGCCAGCAGCTCGTCCACCGTGCGCCCGTCGGCGCGCGGCGGCGCCGTTGCGTCGTGTCCATCGCCCGTGCGGATCCCCGGCGCCAGCTCCGACAGGCGCGCGTCCGGGGCGGCCACCACGCGGTCCAGCAGGGCGCGGTACCCGTCCGCGATCTTCTCCACCGTCTCCGCGCCGAAGGCGTCCACGGCGTACTCCCAGCCGCACGACAGGCTCCCGTCCTCCGCCTCCGCCACCTCCAGCGACAGGCCGTGCTCCGTGGTGCCGCCGTCCGCCGCGGCGCGGAGCAGGCGCCGGCCCAGCGCCTCCGCGGCCGACCGCGACCGTCCGCGGAAGGTGAAGGCGGCGCCGGGAAGCGGCTCGCCTCCCGGACCGGCGTCTCCGGGGCCGGAGAGCGCGTCCAGCAGGCCGTCGCGGACGCGGCCGAGGAGCGCGCGGAAGGGCGGGTCGTCCGCCAGGCGGGTGCGCACGGGAAGGGCTTCCGCGAGCGGGCCCACCATCCCCTCCGTCTCCACGCGGCGCCGCCCGTCCGTCCCCACGGCGACCGCGGCTTCGGCGGACGCGGCGGACGCGGCGAGCTGGAGCTGGAGCGCCGCGAGCAGGACCGTGGCGGGCGTCGCCCGGGCGTCGCGGGCGAGGGCGCGCACGGCGTCCGCCAGCCCGGCCGGGAGCGTCGCCGCGTGCAGCGCAGCCGGGCGGCGGGGGCGCGCGCCCGCGAGGCCGGGCCGCCCGCCGCGACCGCGCTCCCGCGCCGCGACGTCGGCGTAGCGGGCGGGCGGGTCCGGGAGCGGCGACGGGGCGCCGCGCGCGAAGGCGGCGTACAGCGCCCGCAGCTCGCCCTGGAGGATGCCCATGCTGGGACCGTCCGCGGCGGCGGCGTGGACCACCAGCAGGAGCACGTGCTCCGCGGGCGCGGCGCGGAAGAGCGCGGCCCGGAACACCGGCCCGCGCGCCAGGTCGAAGGGCCTCAGCACCTCCTCGCGCATCCGCTCCTGGAGGCGGGCCCCGGCGGCGTCCTCCACCGGCAGGTCGATGCCGCCGGGGACGAGCACTTCCTGCGCGGGACCGTCCTCCGTCGCCCGGAAGACGGTGCGCAGCGTCTCGTGCCGGCGCGCGACCTCCTCCACGCTCCGCCGCAGCGCCGCCGCGTCCAGCGGGCCGGAAAGACGGAGCACGGCCGGCACCGCGTCCGCCCCGCGCGCGCCAGCGGCGTGCTCCCACCGGCGGCGCTCCTGCGCCCGCGAGGGCGGGAGCGGCCCGGCACCCTGCGCGGCCTCCGGCGCCGGCATCGCGGCCGCGGCGCGCGCCGCGAGATCGGCCACGGACGGCGCGTCGAACACGTCCCGCAGCGGCAGCTCCACGCCCAGCCGGCGCCGCGCGCGCGCGGCCACCCGCACCGCCGCCTGCGAATCGCCGCCCAGGGCGAGGAAGCCGTCGCCCGCACCGGCCGGGGCGGTCCCCAGCACTTCGCCCAGGATGTCGCGGAGCGCGCGCTCCGCGGCCTCCCTGCGCGCGGCGGGGACGGCGGCGGCGCGCTCCGTCACCCACTCCGGCGCGATGCCGGCGTCCGCGACGGCGAGGTCGGCCGGGCGCCGCTCCGGGTCCGCGGCGATGGCGGCGAGCGCGCCGGCCAGCTCGCCCAGGATGCCCTCCGCGGTGGCCGCGTCGAAGCGGGCCGTGTCGAAGAGCAGCCCCAGCGACAGGCCGTCGCGGGGACGCGCGAACACCGTCAGCGGCATCCCCGTGCGCTCCACCGCGCGCGCCCGCCCGAACCGCACCCCGCCCTCCGCGGACGAGAGCGCGGGGTCCGTGGGGTAGCTCTCGAAGACGAGCAGCGAGTCGAAGAGCGGCGCGCCCCAGGGGAGCCCGCTCCAGCGGTGGATCTCCACCAGCGGCGTGTGCTCGAAGCGGCGCGTTGCCGCCTGCCGCTCCTGCATCCGCTCCAGCCACCGCGCCGTCGAGGTGTCGGCGGGGACGCGCACCCGCACCGGCAGGGTGTTGATGAACAGCCCCACGCGCTCCTCCACCGCCGGCAGCTCCGCGGGGCGGCCGGACACCGTGGCGCCGAACACCACGTCGTCCGTCCCCGCGCGGCGCGCCAGGACCAGCGCCCACGCCCCCTGCACCAGCGTGTTCAGCGTCAGCCGCCGCTCGCGCGCCAGCGCCCGCAGCGCGTCCACGGTCGCGGCCGGGAGCGCCACCCGCACGTCCCCGCCATCGCCGGCCGATCCCGTCGCCGTCGGGCGGTCCGCCCCCACCGGCGTCGTCGCGGCGAAGCCGTCCAGCTCCCGCCGCCAGAACGACTCCGCCTCGCCCGCATCGCCCCGGCGCGTCCACTCCACCAGGTCGCGGAAGGGCCACGGGTCCGGCAGCACGGCCCTGCGGCCCTCCGCCGCCGCCCGGTACACCGCCGCCACCTCGCCCACGACGCGGGCCGCGGACCAGCCGTCCAGCAGCGCGTGGTGGAAGCTCCACGCCATCTCCCACGCGTCGTCCGCCCACCGCACCAGCGCCACCCGCAGCAGCGGCGCGCGCGCCGGGTCGAAGCCGCGGGCGCGGTCGGCGCGCAGGAGCGCCGCCAGCTCCGCGCCCCGCTCCGCCTCCGGCACGCCGCGCCCGTCCACCACCTCGAACGGCAGCTCCGCCCGCCGCAGCACGGCCTGCATGGGCTCGGGAAGGCCATCGCGCGCGAACGCGGTCCGCAGCACCGCGTGCCGCGCCACCACCTGCTCCCAGGCGCGGCGCAGCGCCGCCGCGTCCACCGCGCCGGCGAGCGGGTGGACGAACTGCACCAGGTAGCTCCCCGGCGTCGCCTCGGCGTGCAGGAGCATGGCTTCCTGCATGGCCGTGAGCGGGTACACGTCCTCCAGCTCCCGTCCCCCCGGCCCCGCCCCGGTCGCCGCGGCGAGCCCGCCCAGCGCGGCGGCGTCCAGCCCCGCCAGCGGGAAGTCCGAGGGCGTGCGGCCGCCCGCCCCCGGGAGCCGGCAGTGCGCCACGATGGCGCGCAGCGCGGCGGCGTAGCGCTCCGCCAGCGCTTCCACCGTGGCGGGACGGTGGACCGCCGCGCCGTAGTGCCAGCGGACGCGCAGCCGGCCGTCCACGACGGCCGCGACCACGTCCAGCAGGTAGCGCCGCCGGGCGCCGGGGTGGCGCGTCGCGCCGGGCGCTTCGGCCGCGGGGCGGAAGAGCGCGTCCGCGCCGAAGGAGGCGTCGAGCTGTCCCTGGTAGTTGAAGCTCACGTCGGGGTCCACGGCCACGCCCGCGGCGCCGGCGAGGTAGCGGAGGATGCCGTATCCGATCCCCCGCCGCGGCACCGCGCGCAGCCGCTCCTTGGCCGCCACCAGCAGCTCCCCCGCGTCCAGCGCCGGCCGGGCGTCCAGCCGCACCGGGAAGATCGAGGTGAACCACCCCGTCGTCCGCGACAGGTCCACGTCCGCGAACAGCGGCTCGCGCCCGTGCCCCTCCACGTCCACCCGCACCTCGTCCGCGCCGGTCCACCCGCCCAGGGCGCGGGCGAGCGCGGCGAGGAGCACGTCGTTGGCCTGCGTCCGGTAGACGGGCGGCACCTCCACGAGCAGCGCCCTCGTCTCCTCCGCGGTCAGCTCCACGGTGACGATGCGCCCTCCGCCCTCGGGGTTCTCGCCGTGCAGGTCGCGCGGGAGCGCGGGGGCGGGCCCGGAGGCGACGCCGCGCCAGTACCCGGCCTCGGCGAGCGCCGCCGGGGACGCGGCGTGCTCCGCCAGGCGCTCCGCCCACGCCCGGAACGACGTGGTCTTCGGCGGCAGGCGGACCGGCTCGCCGCAGCGGCGCAGGCGGTACGCCGTCGCCAGGTCTTCCAGCAGCACCCGCCAGGAAACGCCGTCCACCGCCAGGTGGTGCACGCAGAAGAGCAGGCGGCTCCCCTCCGCGCCCAGGTCGAAGAGCACGACCCGGAAGACCGGCCCGGCGGCGAGGTCAAGGCTCGCCTGCGCGCGGTCCGCAGCCGCCGCGAGCGCGTCCGCCCGGCCCCCGGCGTCCACCCCCGCGAGGTCCACCCGCTCCACGGGCGCGGGATCGCCGGCCGGCGCGGTCCACTGCCGCCACCCGCCGTCCGCCTCCCGCGCGAAGCGGAGCCGCAGCGCGTCGTGGTGCCGCTGGAGCGCGTCCACCGCGCCGCGGAGCGCGGCAGAGTCCAGCTTCTCGCGCGGGGCGAGCATCCACGCCTGGTTCCAATGGTCCGGCCGCCCGTGGCGGTGCTCGAAGAACCAGCGCTGGACGGGAGTGAGCGGCGCCTCGCCGGTCACCTCGCCCTGGTCCGCGGCCGCGGCGACGTCGGTCCGGGCGGCGGCGGCGAGCGCCGCGAGCGATTGG
The DNA here is from genome assembly GCA_963716255.1 of uncultured Gemmatimonadales bacterium. GTDB lineage: Bacteria > Gemmatimonadota > Gemmatimonadetes > Longimicrobiales > Longimicrobiaceae > JAFAYN01. The sequence continues at coordinate 347,611 of OY970303.1, forward strand.
TGGCGGAAAATCTGGTCCGGCGTGAGCCGCAGCCCGGCGGCGGCCGTCCTCGCCACCACCTGGAGCCCCAGGATGCTGTCGCCGCCCAGCTCGAAGAAGTTGTCGTGCGCGCCCACGCGCTCCACCCGCAGCAGCTCCCGCCAGATGCGCGCGAGCCCCGCCTCCGCCTCCGTCCGCGGCGCCACGTGCTCCGCGCCCCCCGCCGCACCCGCCTCCGGGGCCGGCAGCGCCCGCCGGTCCAGCTTGCCGCTCGGACCCAGCGGAAGCTCCCCCAGCACCACCAGCGCCGACGGCACCATGTACTCCGGCACCCACCCCGCCAGGTGCGCGCGCAGCGCCTCCGCGTCCACCTCCGCCCCCCGCGCCGCCACCACGTAGCCCACCAGCCGCGCCCGCCCCCCGTCGCTCCGCACCACCACCGCCGCGTCCCCCACCGTCGCGTGCCGCCGCAGCGCAGCCTCCACCTCCCCCGGCTCGATCCGGAAGCCGCGCACCTTGACCTGCGCGTCCAGCCGCCCCAGGTACTCCACCTCCCCCGTCGCCAGCCAGCGCGCCCGGTCCCCCGTGCGGTACATGCGCGCGCCCGCCTCCGCCGCGAGCGGGTCCGGGACGAACCGCTCCGCCGTCAGCTCCGGCCGCCCGTGGTAGCCGCGTCCCACCTGCACCCCGCCGATGTACAGCTCGCCGGGGATCCCCACCGGCGTCTCCCCCAGCCGCCCGTCCAGCACGTGGATGCGCGTGTTCGACACCGGCCGCCCGATCGGCACCGTCGGCTCGCCGGGCGCGCACGCGTGCCAGGTCACGTCCACCGCCGCTTCCGTCGGACCGTACAGGTTGTGCAGCTCCGCCCGCGGCATCCGCTCGAAGAAGCGGTCCCGCACCTCCGCCCCCAGCGCTTCGCCGCTGCACACCACCCGCCGCACGCTCCCGCAGCGCGCCGGCTCTCCCGCGTCCAGGAACGCCTGGAGCATCGACGGCACGAAGTGCAGCGTGGTGACCCCCTCCCGCTCGATCAGCTCCGACAGGTAGTGCGGATCCCGGTGCCCGTCCGGCTTCGCGAGCACCAGGCGCGCCCCCGCCAGCAGCGGCCAGAAGAGCTCCCACACCGACACGTCGAAGCTGAACGGCGTCTTCTGGAGCACCACGTCGTCCGCCGTGAGCCGGTACTGGCGCTGCATCCACAGCAGCCGGTTGACGACGCCGCGGTGCGCGTTCATCGCGCCCTTGGGCTGCCCCGTGGAGCCCGAGGTGTAGATGATGTAGGCGAGGTGGTCGGGGTCGACGGGAACCCCGCTGGCGTCCGCGGGGATGCCCCCACCCGGCTCGCTCAGGCTCGCCACCCTCCCCCGTTCCGGGAGAGGGGAATCTCCACGCTGACGATCCTCGCCCTCCGGCGTGTCGTTGTCGTGCTCCCCCTCCCCCCGTGCGGGGGAGGGGGCCGGGGGGAGGGGGGTCGCCGTGCCGTTCTCCCCCTTTCTCCCGCTCGCGGCGGAGAGGGGGCCGGGGGGAGAGGGGGCCTGCCCGTCGACGCACACCACCTCGCCCCCGAACTCCGGGATCGTCCCGACCAGCCGCTCCTGAGTCAACAGCACCGGCACCGCCGCGTCCGCCACCATGTACGCCAGGCGATCCGCCGGGTAGCCGGGATCCAGCGGGACATACGCCCCGCCCGCCCGGAGCACGCCCAGCAGCGCCACCACCAGCTCCACCGAGCGCTCCATGCACACGCCCACCCGCGTCTCCGGGCCCACGCCCATCCCCAGGAGCGCCGCGGCGAGCGACGCCGACCGCGCGTCCAGCTCGGCGTAGGTCAGTGTGGCGCCCTCGAAGGCGACGGCAACGGCGTCCGGCGTGCGGCGGGCCTGCGCCTCGATCAGCGAGTGTAGCGTCGCCCCCGCGCCATCGAAGGTCTCGGCGGTGTCGTTCCAGGCGGCGAGCCGGGAGCGCTCCGCGTCCGTCAGCAGCGGCAGCGCGGAGATGCGCTCGTCGGGCGCGGCGACGGCCGCGCCGAGCAGCGACCAGTAGCGCTCGATGAAGCGGTCCACCGTCGCGGCGTCGAACAGGTCCGTGTCGTACTCCCAGGCCAGCTCGATCTCGTCCGGCAGGGAGCCGGGGCGCTGCTCGGCGCGGGGCATCACGATCACCTGCAGGTCGAACTTGGTGGAGCCGTTGGGCAGCCCCTCCGTCACCTCTACGCGCGCCGGGCCGAGCGTCGGCTCGGGGTAGGGCGAGTCGTGGAAGCTGAACGCCACCTGGTAGACGGGGAGGTGGTCGAGCGTGCGCTCCGGCGCGAGGGCGTTCGCCACCTGGCTGAAGGGCATTTCCTGGTGGTCGAACGCTTCGCGCGTCACCCGCCGCACCCGGTCCAGCAATTCCTCGAACGACGGGTCGCCGGACAGGTCGGCGCGCAGGGCGACGATGTTCACGATCATCCCGATCAGCCCCTCCGTCTCCCTGCGCCCGCGCGCCGCCACCGCCCCGCCCACCACCACGTCCTCCCCCGCGCCGGATCGACCCAGCAGCGCGTAGAAGGTGGTCAGAAGCGTGTTGTAGAGCGTCACGCCGCGCGCCCGGCAGAAGGCGCGGGCGGCGAGGGCGAGCTCCGGCGGCATGTGGAGGCGCCTCGTCGCGCCGTGGAAGCGCAGCACCGGCGGACGGGGACGGTCGGTGGGGAGCTCCAGCAGCGGCGGCGCGCCGGCCAGCGTCCGCCGCCAGAACTCCAGGTGCCCGCGCGCCGCGGCGGACTCCATCCACGCGCGCTGCCACGCCGCGTAGTCCGCGTACTGCACGGGGAGCGGGGCCAGGGGAGGCGGCCCGCCCCCGGTCCCGGCCTCGTACAGCACCTTGAGCTCGCGCAGGAACACCCCGAACGACCAGCCGTCGTGCACGAAGTGGTGCTCCACGGCCACCAGCAGGTGCTCCTCCGCGGCGAGGCGCAGCAGCGTCCAGCGCACCAGCGGCATCCGCTCCAGCTCGAACGGCCGGGCGATCTCCTCCGCGAGGTGCGCGCGGACGGCGGACTCGCGCTCTGCCGGGGAGAGCGCGGCGAGGTCCAGGGGCCCCAGGCGCACGGGCCACGGCGCGTGGACCCGCTGCACGGGCGAGCCGTCGACCGCCGGGAAGCTGGTGCGCAGCACCTCGTGGCGGCGGACGATCTCCTCCAGGGCGTGCTCCAGCGCCGCCACGTCCAGGGGGCCGAGGACGCGCAGCGCCGCCTGGAAGTTGTAGGCGCGCATCCCGGGCGAGAGCTGCTGCAGGAACCAGATGGCCTCCTGCGCGAACGACAGCGGGATCGGCCGCCCCCCGGTGCGCGCGACGGGGACGAGCGCCGGCGCCGCGCCCGCGCTCCCGCGGAGCCGCGCCTCCACCACTTCCGCGAAGCCGGCCACGGTGGGTGACTCGAAGATCGTCCCCAGCGGCACCTCGGTCCCGAACGCCTCCCGCGCGCGGGCGACCACCCGCGCCGCGAGCAGCGAGTGCCCGCCCAGCTCCAGGAACTCGTCGTCCACCCCCACCCGCTCGGTTCCCAGCACCTCGGCCCAGATCGCGCACAGCACCTCCTCGACCCGCGTGCGCGGCGCGACGTACGCGCTCCCGGCCGTCCCCTGCGCGGGCGCGGGGAGCGCGCCCAGGTCGAGCTTGCCGTTGACGTTCAGCGGCAGCCGCTCCAGCACCACGAACGCGGACGGCACCATGTGCTCCGGCAGCGTCGCGGCCACGCCGTCCCGCAGCGCGGCCGGCGCCAGCTCCGCCCCGTCCCGCGGCACGACGTAGGCGACCAGGCGCGTCTGCCCCGGGGCGCCGGGGGCGGCATCCTCCCGCGGGACCACCGCCGCCTCGCCGACCCCCTCCTGCTCCAGGAGCGCGGACTCGATCTCGCCCGGCTCGATGCGGAAGCCGCGGATCTTGACCTGCCGGTCGATGCGCCCCAGGAACTCCATCTCGCCGTCCGGACGCCGCCGCGCCCGGTCTCCCGTGCGGTACAGCCGCGCCCCGGCCTCGCCCGAGAACGGGTCCGGGACGAACCGGACGGCCGTCAGCTCCGGCTGGCCCAGGTAGCCCCGCGCCACCCCCCGCCCCCCGATCCACAGCTCGCCGCCCTCGCCTTCCACGACCCGGTCGCCCCCGTCGCCGCAGACGTACATCTCCACCCCGGGAAGCTCCCTGCCGAGCACGTGCCAGTCGTACGCCTCTCCCGCCCGCAGCGGGGAGACCGACGCCAGGATGGTCGTTTCCGTGGGGCCGTACAGCACCCACGTCCGCGCGTTCGGAAAGGCCAGCTGCATCTCCGCGATCAGCTCCGGCTGCACGGCCTCGCCGCCGACCAGGGCCCTGCGGACCCGCGGCAGCGACCCCGGCCCGCGCCGCACCCAAGAAACGACCTCGCGCATCAGCGCCGGCACGGCGTGGACGGCGTCCACCTCCGCCAGCTCCCCGGCCAGGCGGTCCACGTCCTTGACCGTGTCGCGCGCCAGCAGGCGCACCTCGCCGCCCGAAAGGAGGGGGACGAAGACCTCCAGGCACCAGATGTCGAAGGCGTAGCTGGCCAGCGCCGGCGTCACGTCGCCGGCGGCGCAGCCGAAGGTCGACACCGTGCCCAGCACGAGGTTCACCAGGCCGGCGTGCTCGACCACGACGCCCTTGGGCCGGCCGGTGGAGCCCGAGGTGTAGATGACGTAGGCCGCGCCGCGGGCGTCCGCTCCGCTCCGCGGGGCGGTGTCGGGCGCGGCGGCGATCGCCTCCCGGTCCGCGTCCAGGCAGACGATCCCGCCGCCGAACTCGGGGAGCACGGGGAGGAGGCGGCCCCGCGACACCAGGAGGACGGCCCCGGAGTCGGACAGGGCGTGGGCCAGGCGCTCGGCCGGGTACGCCGGGTCCAGCGGGACGTAGGCGCCGCCGGCCTTGAGCACCCCGAGCACGGCGACCACCATCTCCACCTCGCGCTCCAGGCAGATGCACACCCGGGTCTCCGGCCCGGCGCCGCGCGCCCGCAGGTGGTGCGCGAGCCGGTTGGCGCGGCGGTCCAGCTCCGCATAGCTCAGCGCCTCGCCCCCCGCGGCCACCGCGATGAGCCCGGGGGTGCGCGCCGCCTGCTCGGCGAAAAGGTCGTGTACGGGTCGTTGCAACGTGTGCATGCGTGTCTCAGTCTCCCCCGAGCGACTGCTGCTCCAGCAGCGTCCGCTCGGCCTCGTCGTCCGACATGGATCCGATGAGCCGCAGGATCTCCGCGACGCGCTCCGTCTGCCCCGGGACCGGGTCGCGCGCGACGATCGCCGCGGCCAGCTCCGCAACCGTGGGGTGCTCGAAGAGGACGCGCACCGGGACCTCGGCCTGGAGCGTGGAGCGCACCGCCACCACCAGCTGCGTGGCGAGGATGGAGTGGCCGCCCAGCTCGAAGAAGTTGTCGTGCACGCCCACGCGCTCCACGTGCAGCGTTTCCGCCCACACGGCGGCGAGCGCCTCCTCCACGGCGGTGCGCGGCTCCACGTACTCCGCCTCCACCGCGGCGCGGCCGCCCTCCGGCGCGGGGAGCGCGGCGCGGTCGGTCTTGCCGTTGGCGGTGCGCGGCAGCGCGTCCAGCGGGACGAAGAGCGAGGGGACCATGTAGTCGGGGAGGCGGCCGCGCAGCCAGGCGCGCAGGTCCGGGGCGTCCGGCGGCACCTCGTCCTCCTCCACCACGTACGCCACCAGCCGGGCCTCCCCCGACTCGTCGGCGAGGGCGGCGGCGGCGGCCTCGCGCACGCCGGGGTGGGCCGCGAGCGCGGCCTCCACCTCGCCCAGCTCGATGCGGAAGCCGCGCACCTTGACCTGGTGGTCGTCGCGCCCCAGGAACTCCAGCACGCCGTCCTCGCGCCAGCGGGCCCGGTCCCCGGTGCGGTACATCCGCGCGCCGGCCCGCTCCGCGCCCCCGAACGGCTCCGGGAGGAAGCGGTCGGCGGTGAGGTCGGGCCTGCCCAAGTAGCCGCGCGCCACGCCCGCGCCGGCCAGGTACAGCCCGCCCGGCACGCCGGCCGGCACCGGGTTCAGCCAGGCGTCCAGCACGTACGCCCGCGTGTTCGCCACCGGCGTGCCCACGGGCACCACGGCCTCGGACCCGTCCACCCGGTGGGCGGTGGACCAGACGGTGGTCTCGGTGGGCCCGTACAGGTTCCACACGACGGCGCCGCGCTCGCGCAGCAGGTCGGCGATGGCCCCCGGCAGCGCCTCGCCGCCGCTGAGGATGCGCAGCGAGCGGTCGCCCTCCCACCCGGCGAAGACCAGCATCTTCCAGGTGGCCGGCGTGGCCTGCATCACGGTGGCCCCGGAGGCGGCGAGCAGGTCCGCGAGCGCCACGGGGTCCGCCGCCGTTTCCCGGTCCGCCAGCACCACCCGCGCGCCCACGGTCAGCGGCAGCAGCAGTTCCAGCAGCGCGATGTCGAACGCCAGCGTGGTCACCGCCAGCAGCGTGTCGTCCGGGGAGATCCCGGGGCGCTCGCGCATGGCGTGCAGCAGGTTGACCGCCGCGCCGTGCGTCACCATCACGCCCTTGGGGTGCCCGGTGGAGCCGGAGGTGTAGATGGCGTAGGCCAGGGAACAGGAAACCGGGAACAAACAGCCTGCAACGGCGTCCGTGTCCGCGACGTCGTCGACGCATACGGTCTCTCCCGCGAAAGGCGGGAGCGAGTCGCGCAGCGCCGCCTGCGTCACCAGGACGCGCGCGCCGGAATCGGCGAGGACGTAGGCGATGCGGTCCGCGGGGTAGGCGGGGTCCAGGGGGACGTAGGCGCCGCCGGCCTTGAGGACGGCGAGCAGGGCGGCGACCATCTCCGGGCCGCGCTCCAGGCACAGGGCGACGCGCGACTCGGGCCCCACGCCGCGCGCGGCCAGCTCCGCGGCGAGCGCGGAGGCGCGGCGGTCCAGCGCGGCGTAGGTCGTCGTCTCGCCGGCGAATTCCAGGGCGGCGCGCTCCGGGGTGCGGGCGGCCTGCGCCTCCACCAGGCCGTGCAGCGTGGAGGGCGGGACCTCGCGGGCGGTGTCGTTCCACCCCGCCAGGATGCGGCTGCGCTCGGCGGGGGCGAGGAGCGGCAGGCGGGAGAGGGGCGCGTCCGGGTCCGCGGCGACGCCCTCCAGCAGCGTCACCAGGTGCTCGCGCATCCGCTCGGCGGTGGAGGTGCGGAACAGGTCGGTTGCGTACTCCAGCAGGCACACCAGCTCGCCCTTTTCCTCGTGCGTCCACAGCATCAGGTCGAACTTGGCGGTGGTGCTGTCCACCCACTGCCAGGTCAGCTTCACCCCGGCCAGCTCCAGCTCCTCCTCCGGCGCGTTCTGGAGGGCGAAGAGCACCGAGAAGAGCGGGTTGCGGCTGAGGTCGCGCTCGGGGGCAAGCTCCTCCACCAGCTTCTCGAAGGGAAAGTCCTGGTGCGCGTAGGCGCCCAGCGTGGTCTCGCGGGCGCGGTGCAGCAGCGCGCGGAAGGGCGGGTCGCCCGAAAGGTCGCCGCGGAGCACCAGCGTGTTGACGAAGAAGCCGATCAGCGGCTCGATCTCACGGCGCGTGCGGTTGGCGATGGGGGTGCCCACCACCAGGTCCTCCTGCCCGGTGTAGCGCAGCAGCAGCGTCTGCCAGGCCGCCAGCAGGAGCATGAAGAGCGTGGCGCCCTCCTCCCGGGCGATGGCCTTGAGGCGCGCGTTGGTCCCGGCGGAAACGCGGAACCACAGGCCGGCGCCGCGGTGGCTCTGCACCGGGGGGCGCGGGAAGTCGGTGGGAAGCTCCACGGTGGGGAGGCCGCGCAGCTGCTCGCGCCAGTAGCCGAGCTGCTTTTCCAGCACCTCGCCACCCAGCCGCCCGCGCTGCCACACGGCGAAGTCGCCGTACTGCAGGGGGAGGTCGGGGAGAGGCGAGGGGCGATCCTCCACGAACGCCTCGTAGAGCTGCGTCAGCTCGCGGATGAACACGCCCATGCTCCACCCGTCGCTGATGACGTGGTGCAGCGTGGCCGCCAGCACGTGCTCCTCGTCGCCCAGGCGCAGCAGCCGGGCGCGGACCAGGGGGTCCTGCTCCAGGTCGAAGGGCGCCTCCAGCTCCGCGCGGATGCGCTCCAGCAGCTCCGGCTGCGGGATGCCGGCGCACTCGTCCAGCGGGATCTCCACCGCGAAGGGCGGCCGCACCACCTGCCGCGGCTCGCCGCCCACCACCACGAAGCCGGTGCGCAGCGCCTCGTGCCGCCGGACGATCTCGGTGAGCGCGCGGGCGAGGGCGCCGCGGTTTAGCCGCCCCCGGAGCCGCACGGGGACGCCGATGTGGTAGAAGGGGCGCCCCGGCTCCAGCTGCTCCAGGAACCAGAGCCGCTGCTGCGGGAACGACAGCGGCAGCGGCCCCGTCTCCGCGCGGGGCGGGATGGGGTCTCGGGGGGCGCTGGCGGTGGCGCCGCGCAGCCGCTTTTCCAGCAGCGCCTTCTTCGCCGACGACAGCGCCGGGCGGGCGGGTCCGTCCTGGTTTTCCATGTTCCGTTCGCTTCGCGTGTCTACCGCCTGGGCTCCCGCGGCCTGCCCCTCAGCTTCCGCCGGGTCGCGGCGCGGCCGCGCCCGCTGCCGCCGTCGCCGCCCGCCGCGTCCGGGTCCAGGTGCCGCGCCAGCGCGGCCACCGTGGGGAAGCGGAACAGGTCCACCACCGACAGCTCCAGCCCCAGCGCGTCGCGAAGCCGCCGGTGGAGCCGCGCCAGCAGGAGCGAGTGGCCGCCCAGCTCGAAGAAGTTGTCGTCCACCCCGACCCGCTCCACCTGCAGCACCTCCTCCCACGCCGCGGCGATCTCCCGCTCCAGCCCGGTCCGCGGCGCCACGAACGACTCGCCGGCCTCGCGGACGGGCGGCGGGAGCGCCCCGCGATCGACCTTTCCGTTGGGGGTCAGGGGAAGCCTTTCCAGCACCACGAACGCCGCCGGCACCATGTAGTCGGGAAGGCGCTCCGCCGTCCACTCGCGCAGCGCGCGCGGCTCCGCGGACGCGCCGTCCGCGGCGGTGACGTACGCGATGAGCTGCCGGTCGCCGGGCCGGTCCTCGCGGACGAGCACCAGTGCCTGGCGCACGGCGGGGTGCGCCGCGACGGCGGCCTCCACCTCGCCCGGCTCGATGCGGAAGCCGCGCACCTTGACCTGGAAGTCCACGCGCCCCACGAACTCCAGCCCGCCGCCCGCCAGGCGCCGCACGCGGTCGCCGGAGCGGTACATGCGCGCGCCGGGCTCCCACGCGAACGGGTCGGGGACGAAGCGCTCGGCGGTCAACGCCGGCCGCCCCAGGTAGCCCCGGGTCACCCCGGCGCCGCCCACGCACATCTCGCCCGGGACGCCCGTGGGCACCGGCTCGCCGTGCGGGTCCAGCACGTACAGCCGCCCGTCCGGCAGCGGCTCGCCGATGGGGCTCGCGGCCCCGGCCTCCACCTCGGCGCGCCCGATGCGGCGGAAGGAGTCGTGCACCGTGGTCTCGGTGATCCCGTGCATGTTGAACAGCGCGGGCCGCTCGTCGCCGTGCCCCTCCACCCATCCCCGCAGGCTCCCCGGCTCCAGCGCCTCCCCCCCGAAGACCACGCACCGCAGCGCCAGCCCTTCCGTCCCGCCGGCGGCCTCGTCCGCCGCCGCGAGCTGGCGGAAGGCGGAGGGCGTCTGGTTGAGCACCGTCACCCGCTCGGCGGCCAGGAGCGCGCGGAACGCATCGGGGTCGCGGCTGGTCTCGAAGGGCACCACCACCAGCCGGCCGCCGTGCAGGAGCGCGCCCCAGGTCTCCCACACCGAGAAGTCGAAGGCGAAGGAGTGGAACATCGTCCACACGTCGTCCTCCCCGAAGCCGAACCAGCGCTCCGTGGCCTCCAGCAGTCGGAGGACGTTGGCGTGCGTCGCCATCACGCCCTTGGGGCGGCCGGTGGAGCCGGAGGTGTAGATGACGTAGGCCAGGTTGTCGGGGTACGCGAGCGGGCCCCCACCTGGCGGCCTTAGAGCCGCCACCCTCCCCCAATCCTGGGGGAGGGCTTCCCGACCCTCGTCTCCGGACGTGTCGTGCTCCCCTTCCCCCCTTGCGGGGGAAGGGGCCGGGGGAAGGGGGGTCCCGTCCACCCCGACGATCTCGCCCGCGAAGTGCGGCAGCGCCCCGCGCGTCCGCTCCTCCGCGACGACGAGCGCCACGCCCGAGTCCTCCAGCAGGTAGGCCAGGCGGTCCGCGGGGTAGGCGGGGTCCAGGGGGACGTAGGCGGCGCCGGACATGAGGATCCCCAGCATCCCGGCGACGCCCCCCGGGCCGCGCTCCACGCACAGGCCCACGCGGGTCTCGGGGCCGGCGCCCCGCGCGCGGAGCGCCGCGGCGAGGCGGTCCGCGCGCGCCTCCAGCTCGGCGTAGGTCAGCGACTCGCCGCGGAAGGTGAGGGCGGGGGTGTGCGGCCGGGCCCGTGCGACGGCCCGGAAGCGGCCGTGCAGCGTGCCGGCGGCGGGGAAGCGCTCCGGCGACGGGTTGCCGCCTGCGGCCAGGAGGGCGCGCTCCGCGTGCCCCAGCACCGGGAGGGCGGAGACGCGGCGGCCGGCGTCGGCGGCAAGGGCGCCCAGCAGCACCCCGAAGTGCTCCGCCATGCGCCCGATCGTCGCCGCGTCGAACAGCTCGGCGGCGTACTCGATCACCCCGGCGAGCCCGCCGTCGCGCTCCTCCAGCGCCAGCGTCAGGTCGAACTTGGCGGCGGTGCCCTCCACCTCCTCCGGCTCCATGTGCAGCCCGCCCGCGTCCTCGGCGCGCAGCGGCGCGCCCTGGAGGACGAAAAGCACCTGGAAGACGGGGTTGCGGCTGAGGTCGCGCTCCGGCTGGAGGACTTCCACCAGCCGCTCGAAGGGGACGTCCTGGTGCGCGTACGCGTCCAGCGTCGCCTCGCGGACGCGATGCAGCAGCTCGGGGAACGTGGGGTCGCCGGACAGGTCGGTGCGCAGCGCGAGCGTGTTCACGAAGAAGCCGATCAGCCCCTCCAGCTCCGCCCGCGTGCGGCCGGCGACGGGCGTACCCACCACCACGTCGTCCGTGCCCGCGTAGCGCGCGAGCAGGAGCTGCCACGCCGCCAGCAGCGTCATGAACAGCGTCGCGCCCTCCCGCCGCGAAAGCGCCCGGAGCTCCGCCAGCACCTCCGCGTCCAGCGCGAGGGCCAGCGTGGCGGCGCGGAAACCGGGGACGGGAGGGCGCGGCCGGTCTGTGGGCAGCTCCAGCGCCGGGGGGGCGCCGGCCAGGCGGGCGCGCCACCAGGCGAGCTGCGCGTCCAGCGCCGCTCCCGCCAGGTGCCGCCGCTGCCACACCGCGAAGTCGCGGAAGCGGACGGGGAGCTCCGGGAGCGGCGACGGCTCGCCCGCGCCGAAGGCGCGGGACAGCGCGCCCAGCTCGCGCAGAAGCACGCCGGCCGACCACCCGTCGCCCACGGCGTGGTGCAGGACGACGAGCAGCAGGTGGTCGCCGCCGGGGAGGCGCGCCAGGCGGACGCGGAAGAGCGGCCCGGCCTCCAGGTCGAACGGGCGCAGCATCTCCTCGCGCACCAGCACGGCGGCGGACGCGGCCGGCTCCGCGCGCAGCCGCACGGCCTCCGCGGGCCTCACCACCTGCACGGGACCGCCGTCCACCACCGGGAAGACGGTGCGCAGCGCCTCGTGCCGCCGCACGATCTCCGTGAGCGCGCGGGAGAGCACGTCCTCGTCCAGCGCGCCCGTAAGCCGCAGCGCGACGGGGATGGTGTACAGCCCCTCGCCCGGGCGCATCTGCTCCAGGAACCACAGCCGCTCCTGGGAGAACGACAGCGGCACCGGGCCGTCGTGCTCCAGCCGGGCGACGGGCGGCAGCGGCGGGGCGCCGCCCCCGCGCCTCGCCGCCTCCACCCGGGCGGCCAGCTCGCGGACCGTGGGCGCCTCGAACATGGCCCGCAGCGGCAGTTCCACGCCGAAGACCCTCCGCAGGCGCGAGACCACCTGCGTCGCCAGCAGCGACTGCCCGCCCAGCGCGAAGAAGCTCGTCCCCGCGCCGACACCCTCGGTTCCCAGCACCTCCGCCCAGATCCCCGCCACCACCTCCTCGGCCGGGGTGGACGGCGCGGCGCCAGCATCTCCCGCGGCCTCCGGCTCCGGGAGGGCGCGCCGGTCCACCTTTCCGCTCGGGGTCAGCGGAAGCGCTTCCAGCATCACCAGCGCGGACGGCACCATGTACTCCGGCAGCCGCGTCCGCGCGAACGCCACAACCTCCGCCCGCGCCGTCTCCGGCGCGACCACGTAGCCGACCAGGCGACGCTCGCCGCGCGCGTCCTCCCTCACCTCCACCACCGCGTCCAACACGCCCGGCGCCTGCCGCAGGGTCGCCTCCACCTCGCCCGGCTCCACGCGGAAGCCGCGCACCTTGGCCTGCCGGTCCAGCCGCCCCAGGTACTCCAGCGTGCCGTCCGCCAGCCAGCGCGCCCGGTCGCCCGTGCGGTACATCCGCGCACCGCTGCGCGCCCCCCCGCCGAACGGGTCCGGCACGAAGCTCCCCGCCGTCTGCGCCGCGCGCCCCAGGTACCCGCGCGCCACCTGCGCCCCGCCCACGCACAGCTCGCCCGGCACGCCCACCGGCACCGGCTCCAGCTGCCGGTCCAGCACGTACGCCCGCACGTTGTCGATGGGCCTGCCGATCCCCGGCGCGCGGCCGCTCCCCCGCTCCGCAGCGACGACGCCCGACGTGGCGACGACCGTGTTCTCCGTCGGCCCGTAGTCGTTGACCAGCGCGAACGGCAGCCCCTCGCGCGGACGGCCGCGCAGCGCGTCCCCGCCCGTCAGCAGCACGCGCAGCGGCGCCTCCGCCGGCCACTCCAGCGCGAGCAGCGCCTCCGCCAGCGGCGTCGGCGCGAAGGCCACCGTCACCCGCCGCTCCAGCAGGAAAGAGCGCAGCGCCGCCGGCGAGGTCCGAGTCTCCTCGTCCGGCACCAGGTGCACCGCCGCGCCGCTGGCCAGGTACGGCCACAGCTCCCACACCGACGCGTCGAAGCCCAGCCCGGCGAGCTGCGTCGCCCGGTCGGCCTCCGTGACGCCGAACGCCCCGCGGTGCCAGTGGACCAGGTTCAGCAGCGCGCCGTGCGTGACCTCCACGCCCTTGGGCGTGCCGGTGGAGCCCGAGGTGTAGATGACGTAGGCCAGGTTGTCGGGCGAGACCGCGGGGCCCCCACCCGGCGGCCTTAGAGCCGCCACCCTCCCCCAATTCTGGGGGAGGGCTTCCTGACCCTCGACTTCCGGCGTGTCGTGCTCCCCCTCTCCCCTTGTGGGAGAGGGGGTCGGGGGGTGAGGGGTGTCGCACACCACGACCTCGCCCCCGAACGCCCCGAGCCGCCCGCGCAGCGCGTCCGACGAGACCACCAGCGGCACGCCCGCGTCGGCCAGCATGAAGGCGATGCGCTCGTCCGGGACGGCCGGGTCCACGGGGAGGTACGCGGCCCCCGCCTTCAGCACGGCGAGCTGCGCCACCACCAGCTCCGGCGTGCGCTCCAGCAGCACGCCCACCCGCGTCTCCGGCCCCGCGCCGCGCTCCGCCAGCCGCGCGGCGAGAGCGTCCGCGCGCGCATCCAGCTCGCCGTACGTCAGCGCCGCACCGGCGCCCACGACGGCGGGCGCGTCCGGGCGGCGGCGCGCCTGCTCCGCCACCCGCTCGTGCACCAGGGGAGCGGCGGGGTGGGCGCGCTCCGTCGCGTTCCATTGCTCGACGACGAGGCGGCGCTCGTCGTCGGACAGGAGCGACAGCGCGGAGATGCGGCGGTCGGGGTGGGTGGCGGCGCGGGCCAGGAGCACGCGGAAGTGCTCCGCCATCCGCTCCACCGTCGCCGCGTCGAACAGGTCGGTGGCGTACTCCAGCGCGGCCGCGAGCTCCCCTCCCGTGTCGGTGAGCTGGAGGGTGAGGTCGAACTTGGCGGTGCCGGTGGGGATCTCCTCCACCCGCGCGCGCAGCCCGGGAAGCGCGGGCGCGGCGGGGGGTGCGGCCTGGAGGGTGAACATCACCTGGACAACCGGCGCGTGCCCCGGGCTGCGCCCGGTCTCCAGCGCCTCCACCAGCCGCTCGAAGGGGAGGTCCTGGTGCGCGTGCGCGTCGAGCGTCGTTTCGCGGACGCGCGCCAGCAGCTCGCGGAACGGGGGATCGCCGGACAGGTCGGCGCGGAGCGCGAGGGTGTTGACGAACATCCCCACCAGCCCCTCCAGCTCCGCCCGGGTGCGCCCCGCCACCACCGTCCCCACCACCACGTCGTCCTGGCCGGACCAGCGGGCCAGGAGGAGCTGCCAGGCGGCGAGGAGCGCCATGAAGGGCGTGGCGCCCTCCCGGCGGGCGAGGGCCCGGAGCGCGCCGGCCGTTTCAGCGGGGACGCGGAAGTCGTGCGTCGCGCCGCGGAAGCTCTGCACGGCGGGCCGCGGGCGGTCGGTGGGGAGCTCCAGGAGCGCGGGGGCGCCGGCGAGACGCGCCTTCCACCCGTCGAGCTGCCGCTCCAGCGCCTCGCCGCGCAGCCACTCGCGATGCCAGGCGGCGTAGTCGGCGTACCGGATGGGGAGCGCCGGGAGAGGCGAAGCCTCGCCGCGGAGGAGCGCGGCGTACAGGACGCCCAGCTCGCGGAAGAGCACGTCCATGCTCCAGCCGTCGCTCGCGGCGTGGTGCATGGACAGGACGAGCACGTGCTCGTCCTCCGAGGCGCGCAGGAGCAGGGCGCGGAAGGGCGGCCCCGCCCGCAGGTCGAAGGGGCGCAGCGCCTCCGCGCGGGCCCGGGCCTCCAGCGCCGCCGTCCGCGCGTCGCCGGGGACGCCCGAAAGGTCCACCGTGGCCAGCTCGAAGGCGGAGGGCGGGAGGACGACCTGCACCGCGCGGTCGCCTTCCCGCCCGAAGACGGTGCGCAGCGCCTCGTGCCGGCGGACGATCTCCTCCAGGGCGCCCCGCAGCGCCTCCGCGTCCAGCGCGCCGGCAAGGTGCACCGCGACGGGGATGGTGTAGACGCCGTCGCCGGGGTGCATCTGGTCCAGCAGCCAGAGCCGCTCCTGCCCGAACGACAGCGGGAGTGGTTCGCCGCGCCCGGCGGGGCGGATGGGCGGCGCCGGGTCATCGGCGCCGTCACGCCGCGCCTGCTCCACCCGGGCGGCGAGCTCGCGGACCGTGGGCGCCTCGAACACCGCGCGCAGCGGCAGCTCCACGCCGAACACCCGCCGCACACGCGAGACCACCTGCGTCGCCAGCAGCGAGTGCCCGCCCAGCGCGAAGAAGCTCTGCCGCGCCCCGACGCGCTCCGTCCCAAGCACTTCCGACCAGATCCCCGCCAGCAGCTCCTCGGCCGGGGTGGACGGCGCGGCGCCAGCATCTCCCGCGGCCTCCGGCTCCGGGAGGGCGCGCCGGTCCACCTTTCCGCTCGGGGTCAGCGGGAGCGCTTCCAGCATCACCAGCGCGGACGGCACCATGTACTCCGGCAGCCGCGTCCGCGCGAACGCGGCCACCTCCGCAGTCGTGGTTTCCGGCGCGACCAAGTAGCCGACCAGGCGACGCTCGCCGCGCGCGTCCTCCCTCACCTCCACCACCGCGTCCAACACGCCCGGCGCCTGCCGCAGGGTCGCCTCCACCTCGCCCGGCTCCACGCGGAAGCCGCGCACCTTGGCCTGCCGGTCCAGCCGCCCCAGGTACTCCAGCGTGCCGTCCGCCAGCCAGCGCGCCCGGTCGCCCGTGCGGTACATCCGCGCACCGCTGCGCGCCCCCCCGCCGAACGGGTCCGGCACGAAGCTCCCCGCCGTCTGCGCCGCGCGCCCCAGGTACCCGCGCGCCACCTGCGCCCCGCCCACGCACAGCTCGCCCGGCACGCCCACCGGCACCGGCTCCAGCTGCCGGTCCAGCACGTACGCCCGCACGTTGTCGATGGGCCTGCCGATCCCCGGCGCGCGGCCGATCCCCCGCTCCGCAGCGACGACGCCCGACGTGGCGACGACGGTGTTCTCCGTCGGCCCGTAGTCGTTGACCAGCGCGAACGGCAGCCCCGCGCGCGGACGGCCGCGCAGCGCGTCCCCGCCCGTCAGCAGCACGCGCAGCGGCGCCTCCGCCGGCCACTCCAGCGCGAGCAGCGCCTCCGCCAGCGGCGTCGGCGCGAAGGCCACCGTCACCCCCCGCTCCAGCAGGAACGCGCGCAGCGCCGCCGGCGAGGTCCGCGTCTCCTCGTCCGCCACTAGGTGCACCACCGCGCCGCTGGCGAGGTACGGCCACAGCTCCCACACCGACGCGTCGAAGCCCAGGCCGGCCAGCTGCGTCGCCCGGTCGGCCTCCGTGACCGCGAACGTCCCGCGGTGCCAGTGGACCAGGTTCAGCAGCGCGCCGTGCGTGACCTCCACGCCCTTGGGCGTGCCGGTGGAGCCCGAGGTGTAGATGACGTAGGCCAGGTTGTCGGGCGAGACCGCGGGGCCCCCACCCGGCGGCCTTAGAGCCGCCACCCTCCCCCAATTCTGGGGGAGGGCTTCCTGACCCTCGGACTTCGCCGTGTCGTGCTCCCCCTCTCTCATTGTGGGAGAGGGGGTCGGGGGGTGAGGGGTGTCGCACACCACGACCTCCCCACCGAACGCCCCGAGCCGCCCGCGCAGCGCGTCCGACGAGACCACCAGCGGCACCCCCGCGTCGGCCAGCATGAAGGCGATGCGCTCGTCCGGGACGGCCGGGTCCACGGGGAGGTACGCGGCCCCCGCCTTCAGCACGGCGAGCTGCGCCACCACCAGCTCCGGAGTGCGCTCCAGCAGCACGCCCACCCGCGTCTCCGGCCCCGCACCGCGCTCCGCCAGCCGCGCGGCGAGAGCGTCCGCGCGCGCGTGCAGCTCGCCGTACGTCAGCGCCGCGCCGGCGCCCACGACGGCGGGCGCGTCCGGGCGGCGGCACGCCTGCTCCGCCACCATCTCGTGGACGAGCGGGCCCGCCGGGTGGGGGCGGTCCGTCGCGTTCCACTGCTCGACGACGAGACGGCGCTCTCCGTCGGACAGGAGCGACAGTTCGGAGATGCGGCGGTCGGGGTGAGCGGCGGCGCGGGCGAGGAGCACGCGGAAGTGCTCCGCCATCCGCCCCACCGTCGCCGCGTCGAACAGGTCGGTGGCGTACTCCAGGGCGGCGGCCGGGGCGCCGTCCTCGTCCGCGACCTCAAGCGTCAGGTCGAACTTGGCGGTGCCGGTCTCCTCCTCCTCCAGCGTCCACTCCACGCCCGCGGCGACGCGCGGCTCCGGGTGGCCGCCGCGCAGCGCGAACATCACCTGCACCAGCGGGGTGCGGCCGGGGTCGCGCTCCGGCGCCACCGCGTCCACCACCCGGTCGAACGGCGCGTCCTGGTGCGCGTGGCCGTCCAGCACCGCGCGCCGCGCGCGGCCCAGCAGCTCGCGGAACGTCGGGTCGCCGCGCAGGTCGGCGCGCAGCGCCAGCGTGTTGACGAAGAATCCCACCAGCCCCTGCAGCTCCGGCCGGGAGCGGTGCGTCACCGGCGTGCCGACCACCAGCTCCTCCTCGCCCGCGTAGCGGGCCAGCAGCAGCTGGAAGACGGCGAGCATCGCCATGAACGGCGTCGCGTCGGCGTCCGCGGCCAGCGCGCGGAGGGCGGCGGCGGCCGGGAGGGCGAAGCGGTGCAGCGCGCCGCGGAAGCTCTGCGCGGGCGGGCGGGGCCGGTCGGTGGGGAGGTCGAGGATGGACGGGGCGCCGGCCAGGCGCTCGCGCCAGGACGCGAGGTGCGCGTCCAGGGCGGCGCCCGCCACCTGCTCGCGCTGCCAGGCGGCGTAGTCCGCGTAGCTCACCGGCAGCGGCGCCAGCGGCGACGGCGTCCCCGCGGCGAAGGCGGCGTACAGGCCGGCCAGCTCGCGGAAGAGCACCTCCAGCGAAGCGCCGTCGCTCGCCGCGTGGTGCATGGCGAGGAGCAGCCGGTGCTCGTCCGGGGCCACGCGCAGCAGGCGGGCGCGGAAGAGAGGCCCGCGCTCCAGGTCGAAGGGGGCCGCGGCCTCCTCGCGGGCCAGGCGGCGCACCTCCGCCTCGCCGCCGGCATCCTCGACGGCCAGGTCGAGGGGAGCGGCGGGGAGCACCGCCTGCACCGGGGCGCCGTCCCGCTCCGCGACGACGGTGCGCAGCGGCTCGTGGCGGCGGACGACCTCGTCCACGGCCCGGCGCAGCGCGCCGGCGTCCAGCGGCCCGCGCAGGCGCACGGCGTACGCCATGGTGTAGACGCCCGCGCCGGCGCCCAGCCGCTCCGTGAGCCACAGCCGCTCCTGCGCAAACGAGAGCGGCGCGGGCCCCGCGGCGGGGTCGCGCGGGCGGATGCCGGCGCGGGGCGCGTCGCCCCGCGACAGCTTCATCCGCGCTTCCAGGAGCCGCCGCTTCTCGGGCGACAGCTCCGCCAGGCGCTCGAACAGGTCGCTCATGGCTGCGCGGGTCGGCGGACCGGGACGGGGCTCGGGGCGGAGCGCGTCAGGCGCCCGCCTTCGCCAGCCTGCCCATCAGCCGGTCGAGCTTCTTCTGGTCCAGCTTTACGGACGGGAAGTCGGACGGGGTGTAGCCGCCCGCATCGCCCGAGCGGCAGTGCGCCACCAGGGCGCGCAACTCGTCCAGGAAGCGGTCGGCGAGCGCGCGGACCGTCGCCTCGTCGTGGATGCCGGCGCCGTACGTCCACCCCACGCGCAGCTCGCCCCCGGCCACCGCGGCGTTCACCTCCAGCAGGTGCGTGCGCGGGTTGGCGGCGGCGCGCGCGGGCCCGGCGCTTTCCGGGGTGATGCGGAAGAGCGCGTCGCCGGAGCGACCCGCGTCGAACTGGCCCAGGTAGTTGAAGGCGAGCCGGGGGCGCGGCGCCTCCGCCAGCGCCCGTGCCTCCGGCGCCCCGGGAGCCAGCCAGCGCAGCAGCCCCCAGCCGATCCCCTGCCGCGGGACGCGCCGCAGCTGCTCCTTGACCGCCTTCAGCGCCTCGCCGGGTCCCGCGCCGGGCGCAACCTCCAGCCGGACCGGGTGGATGGAGGTGAACCAGCCCACCGTGCGCGACAGGTCCACCCCGTCGAAAAGCTCCTCGCGGCCGTGGGCCTCCAGGTCCAGGAGCAGCGGGCCGCCACCCGTCCACTCCCCCATGGCCCGCGCCAGCGCGGTGAGCAGCGTCTCGTCCGCCCGCGTGTGGTAGGCGCGCGGCACCTCCGTCAGCAGCGCCCTCGTCTCCTCCGCCCCGAGCGTGACCGTCAGCGTCCGCGCCGAGCCCTCGGGGTTGGCGCCGTCGGCGTGGTCCACGGGGAGCGCCGCGGCGCCGGGGGCGACCACGTCCGCCCAGAACGCCGTCTCCGCGATCGGAGCCCCGCCGCGGGCGAAATCCGCCAGCCGCTCCGCCCAGCTCCGGTACGACGCCGTCTTGGGCGGGAGCGAAAGCGGCTCGCCGCGCGCCAGCTTGCGGTACGCCGTCTCCAGGTCCTCCAGCAGCGGGCGCCACGACACCCCGTCCACCACCAGGTGGTGCACGGCGAGGAGAAGCCGCGCGGGGCGCTCCGCCCCGCGGTCGAAGAGCACCGCGCGCGCCAGCGGCCCGTGCTCCAGGTCCAGCCCCGCCTGCGCCGCCTCGCCGTGCGCGTTCATCGCGCCGGCCAGCTCGGCGTCCGCGGCGTCCGCCACGTCCACGCGCTCCAGCGGGAAGGTGCCCTCCGCGGCGTACGCCTGCGTCCACCCCTCCGGCGCGCGGCGGAAGCGCAGCCGCAGCGAGTCGTGCTGCGCCAGCACCGCGGCGAGCGCGCGCTCCAGCGCCGCCGCGTCCAGCGGGCCCGCGGCTTCCAGCACCAGCGACTGGTTCCAGTGCCGCGGCTCCGGCAGCTCGTGCGCAAAGAACCAGCGCTGCGCCGGGGTCAGCGGCACCTCGCCCGTGGTGGAGGCGTCCTCCGCGCGGGGGGCGGTCGCGGCCTCGGCGGCAGACGCCAGCTCCGCGACCGTCTGGTTCCGGAAGACGAGCTGCGGCGAGATCTTCATCCCCGCCGCGGCCGCGCGGGCCACCACCTGGATGCTGAGGATGCTGTCGCCGCCCAGCTCGAAGAAGTTGTCGTGCACGCCCACGCGCTCCACCCGCAGCGTCGCCTCCCAGATCTCCGCCAGAGCGCGCTCCGTCTCCGTGCGCGGCGCCTCGTAGCCGTGCTCCAGCTCCGGCCGGTCCTGCTGCGGCGCGGGGAGCGCCCTGCGGTCCAGCTTGCCGTTGGGGGTGACGGGAAACCCTTCCAGCGCCACGAAGGCGGAGGGCACCATGTACTCCGGCAGCCGCTCGCGCAGGTACGCGCGCAGGTCGGCGGTGGAGGGGGCTTCCTCGCCCGCGCGCGGGACCACGTAGGCCACCAGGCGCTTGACGCGCGGCTCGTCCTCGCGCGCGGCGACCACCACGTCGCGCAGCGCCGGGTGCCCGGCGAGCGCGGTCTCGATCTCGCCCAGCTCGATGCGGAAGCCGCGCACCTTGACCTGCGCGTCCAGCCGGCCCAGGAACTCCATCGTCCCGTCCCACCAGAAGCGGGCGCGGTCGCCGGTGCGGTAGATGCGCGCGCCGGGCGCGCCGCCGAACGGGTCGGGGACGAACTTGACGGCGGTCAGCTCCGGCGCCGCCGCGTACCCCTCCGCCAGCACCTCGCCGCCGATGTACAGGTCGCCCGCGACGCCGGTGGGGGCGGGCGCCATGCGCTCGTCCAGCACGTAGTAGCGCGCGTTGCGCATGGGGCGGCCGTAGGGGATGCTGGTCCAGTCCGGGTCCACCGCGCGGATGCGGTGGAAGTTGGACCACACCGTCGCCTCCGTCGCGCCGCCCAGGCTCACCACCTCGGCGCCGGCGAAGCGGCGGCGCACCTGGTCGGGGAGGGCGACGGGGATCCAGTCGCCGCTCAGGAACACCAGGCGCAGCGCGGCCGGCTCCGCCGCGCCGAAGAACGACACCAGCTGCTGCAGCGCCGCCGGGGCCGAGTCCCAGAAGGTGACCGGCTCCTCCGCCAGCACCCGCACCAGCCGCTCCGGGTCGCGCGCCTCGTCCGCCGTGGCGACGCGCACCGAGCCGCCCGCCGCCAGCAGCCCGAAGACGTCGTAGACCGACAGGTCGAAGGAAAGCGAGGTGACGAAGAGCACGCGGTCCGCGGGGCCCACGCCGAAGGTGCCGTTGACCCAGTCGATCAGGTTGACGGCGGGGGCGTGGCGCACCATCACCCCCTTGGGCGCGCCGGTGGAGCCCGAGGTGAAGATGACGTACGCCAGGTCGTCCGCGCCCACGCCGGAATCGGTCGGCGCGTCCGGGAGCGCGTCCGTCTCCTCCCGCGTCCACACCCGGACCGGCGCGTCCTGCGGGAGCGCGGGCGCGCCGCCGCGGTCCACGCACACCAGATCCCGCAGCGAGGGCACTTCCCGCGCGAGGGCGGCGAGCACGCCCGCGTGCGCCGTCTGCGTCACGACGCAGGCGGCCCGCAGCGAGCCCAGCACCGCGGCCATGCGCGCGGGCGGGTGGCCGATCTCCACGGGGACGTAGACGCCGCCCGCCTTGAGGATCCCCAGCAGCGCGGGGACCACCTCCTCCGAGCGCTCCAGGTGCACGCCCACGTACACCCCCGGCCCCACGCCCAGCCCGCGCAGCCGGCGCGCCAGGCGGTTGGCCTCGCGCTCCACCTCGCCGTAGGTGAGCGCGCGCTCCCCGCAGACCACGGCCACGGCGTCCGGGTGGGCCGCGGCGCGCGCCTCGAACATCTGGTGGATGCAGACGCCGCGCGGGTAGTCGCCGTCCGTGGCGTTCCACTCGTGCACGACGCGGCGCGTCTCCATCTCCGAGAGCAGCGGCAGCTCCAGGAGGCGCGTGTCCGGGTCGGCGAGGGCGGCCTCCAGCAGCGAGCGGAAGTGGCCCAGCATCCGCTCCACGGCGGCGTGGTCGAACAGGTCCAGGCTGTACTCGAGCACGCCGGTGAGGCCGTCGTCGCCGTCGGTCATCCCCAGGAGGATGCTGAGGCGCGAGCGGCCGGTGTCGGTTGGGACGGGGACGACCGCCACCTCGCCGAGGCGCATCTCCGCGGCGGAGGTGCCGGGGTGGACCACGAACATCACCTGGAAGAGCGGGTTCTGCCCGGGGTCGCGCTCGGGGTGCAGCTCGTCCACCAGCTTCTCGAAGGGGACCTCGCCGTGCGCGAAGGCGCCCAGCGCGGCGTCCCGCACCCGGCGCAGCATCTCGCGGAAGGTGGGGTTCCCCTCCGCCGAGGCGCGCACCACGACCGTGTTGGTGAAGCAGCCGACCAGCCCCTCGGTCTCGGGGCGGGAGCGGACCTGGATGGGCGTGCCCACCAGCAGGTCGTCCTCGCCGGTGTAGCGGTGCAACAGCGCGTCCCAGGCGGCGAGCAGCGCCATGAACACCGTCGCGCCCTCGGCGCGGGCCAGGGCGCGCACCCCCTCCGACAGTTCCGCCGGCCAGGCGAAGCGGAAGCCCTCGCCGCGGTCGGTGCGCAGACGCGGCACCGGGCGGGCCACGGGGAGCTGGAGCGCGGGCGGGGCCCCGGCCAGCCGCTCGCGCCACCAGGCGAGCTGCGCGTCCAGAAGCTCGCCCTGCAGCCGGCCGCGCTGCCACACGGCGAAGTCGGCGTACTGGATGGGCGGCTCGGGGAGCGGCGACGCCCAGCCGCGCGCGAAGGCGGCGTACAGCGCGGACAGCTCGCGGAAGAAGATCCCCACCGAGCCGTCGAAGGCGATGTGGTGGGTGACGACGACCAGGACGTGCTCCTCCGCGCCCAGCCGGAGGAGGCGCCCTCGCAGCATGGGCCCGCGCGCCAGGTCGAAGGGCGTGCCGGTCTCGGCATCGGTCAGGCGGCGCGTTTCCGCCTCGCGCGCGGCCTCCGGGAGCGCGGACAGGTCGTCCACGGGAAGGGGGACGGGGACGGCGGGCTCCACCCTCTGCACCGGGCGCCCCTCCAGCCCCAGGAACACCGTGCGCAGCGCCTCGTGGCGCCGGACGATCTCGGTGAGGGCGCGCGCCAGCGCGTCCGCGTCCAGCCGGCCGGCCAGCCGCAGCGCCATGGGCGAGTTGTACGCGGCGCTCCCCGGCGACCACTGGTCCAGGAACCAGAGCCGCTGCTGCGCGAAGGAGAGCGGAAAGGTGTCGCGCCCCCCGCCCTGCTTCTGGAGGGCGAGCGCGAGGATGCGCCGCTTCTCGGGGGAAAGGGCTGCCAGCCGGCTGGAGATGTCGCTCATCGGGCTTCCGTTGCTCGCGCGCTCCCGGGCCGCGGCTACTCCGCGGACTCCAGCAGCGCCAGGATCTCGTCTTCGGACAGGCCGTCCAGGCCCTCCAGCTCGTCCAGCATCTCCTCGATGCTCCTCGCCCCGCGCCGGACGGGGACGATCCCTGCCTCCGGCGCCGCCGGCGGCGAGGCGCGCAGGGCGTCCACCTCGCGCGCGATCCCTTCCACCGTGGGCGCCGCGAAGAGCGCCGGCAGGCCGAACTCCACCCCCAGCGCCTCGCGCAGCCGCGACACCAGCCGCATGGCGCGCAGCGAGTGCCCGCCCGACTCGAAGAACCCGTCCCGCGCGCCGACGTCCGCGGGCTCCAGCTCCAGCACCTCCGCCCACAGGCGCGCCACCTCGGTCTCCGTGCCGTCGCGCGGGGGTACGCGGTCCGCGCCCGGTGCCCGCTCCGCCGCTTCCGGGGCGGGCAGCGCCCGCCGGTCCAGCTTTCCGGCGGGACTCAGCGGAAGCCTCTCCATCGCCACGAAGGCAGAGGGCACCATGTACTCCGGCAGCCGCCCGCGCAGCCACTCCCGCAGCCCGGGCGTGGCGGGCGCCGCCCCGTCGGCGGCGACCACGTAGGCCGCCAGCTGCGTGTCGCCGGCCGCGTCGCGCC
Organism: uncultured Gemmatimonadales bacterium; assembly: GCA_963716255.1. Taxonomy (GTDB): domain Bacteria; phylum Gemmatimonadota; class Gemmatimonadetes; order Longimicrobiales; family Longimicrobiaceae; genus JAFAYN01. Next base: position 371,447 of record OY970303.1, read on the forward strand.
GGGCCGCCACCGCCGCCGCTACGACGGCGGGGTGCTCCAGCAGCGCCGCCTCGATCTCGCCGGGCTCGATGCGGAAACCGCGCACCTTGACCTGCTGGTCCATGCGGCCCAGGAACTCCAGCGCGCCGTCCGCCCGCCAGCGGGCGCGGTCGCCGGTGCGGTACAGCCGCGCGCCCGGCTCGTCCGCGAAGGGGTGCGGCACCCACGCCGCCGCGGTCAGCTCCGGCCGCCCCAGGTAGCCGCGCGCCAGCCCGGCACCGCCCAGGTGAAGCTCCCCGGCGACGCCCGCGGGGACCGGGTTCCCGGCCGGGTCCAGCACCAGCGCCTCCAGGTTGGCGATGGGCAGCCCGATGGCCACCGGGTCGCCGTGCTCCGCCGCGCCCACCGGGTGCGCCGTGGCCCACACCGTCGCCTCCGTGGGCCCGTACACGTTCCACACGTCGCCCGCCCGCGCCCGCAGCTCGCCCGCCAGCTCCGCCGGCAGCGCCTCGCCGCCGCACAGCAGGCGCAGCCCCGGGCTCCCCGCCCACCCCGACAGGAGCAGCAGCCGCCAGGTCGCCGGGGTGGCCTGCGCCACGGTCACTCCCTCGTCCGCCAGCAGCCGCGCCAGCCGCGCCCCGTCCGCCGCATCGTCGCGGTCCGCGATCACCACCCGCGCGCCCACGGCCAGCGGGAGGAAGAGCTCCAGCACCGCGATGTCGAAGCCCAGCGTCGTCAGGGCGAGGAACACGTCCTCCGCGTGCGCGCCGGGGCGCTCACGCATTGCGTGGAGGAAGTTTACGACGGAGCGATGCTCGATCGTGACGCCTTTTGGATGCCCCGTGGAACCCGAAGTATAAATCACGTAGGCGGCGTTGTCTCCCCCCGCCCCCCCGCCGGCGCCCGCGCCGGCGTCCACCTCCGGGCGCTCCCCACCGCCACCGTGGACGGCCGCGTCGCCGCCGTCCAGCGCGACCACGCGCACGCCCTCCGCGGGGACGGCGCCGCGCAGAGACGCCTGCGTGACCAGCACGCGCGCCCCGGAGTCGCGGAGCACGTACGCCAGCCGCTCGGCGGGGTGCGCCGGGTCCAGCGGCACGTACGCGCCGCCCGCCTTCAGCACGCCGAGCAGCGCCGCCAGCATGGCCGGGGTGCGCTCCAGCAGCACGCCCACCCGCGCCTCCGGCCCCACGCCCTCCCGCCGGAGCCGTGCGGCGACCTCGTCCGCGCGCGCCATGAGCTCGCGGTACGTCCAGCGCTCGGCGCCGCGCACCACGGCCAGCGCGTCCGGCGTGCGCTCGGCCGCCGCGCCCACCAGCCCGTGCAGCGTGCCGCCCGGGAAGTCGCGCCGGGGGCCGCGGCTCCATTCGCCCAGCACCGCGCCGCGCTCCGCGCCCGCCGCGAGGCCGACGGCGTCCAGCCGCGCCTCGGGGTCGGCGGCGAAGGCGGCGAGCGCCCCGGTCAGGTGCCCCAGCAGCCGCCGCACCGCGTCGCCGTCGAAGCGGGCCGAGTCGTATGCCAGGCGCAGCCCCAGCTCCGCGCCGGGGAGCACGATCAGCGTCACCGGGTAGTTGGTGCGCTCCAGCGAGCGGGCGCCCGAGATCCACAGGCCGCCGGCCGTGGGGTCGCGGAGCGAGTCGTCCACCGGGTAGTTCTCGAAGATCAGGAGGCTCCGGAAGAGCGCTTCTCCCGAGGGAAGGTCGCTCCACCCCTGCACCCGCATCAGCGGCGCGTGCTCGAAGCGGCGCGCCTCGGACTGCTCCTCCTGGAGCCGCGCCAGCCAGTCGCCCACGCGCGCGCCGGCCTGGAGCCGGGCCCGCACGGGGAGCGTGTTGATGAACAGTCCCACCATCTGCTCCACGCCCTGGATCTCGGCGGGACGCCCGGACACGGTGGCGCCGAAGACCACGTCGTCCTCCCCGGCGTAGCGCGCCAGGAGAAGCGCCCACGCGCCCTGCACCAGGGTGTTGAGCGTCAGCCCCCGCCCCCGCGCGAAGGCGAGCAGCGCGGCCGTCTCGCCGCCGGACAGGCGCAGGTCGGCCTCGGCGATGCCGGCGGCGGGCGCCACGGGGGCCGGGAGCGCGAGCGGCGTGGGGGCGTGGAAGCCGCGCAGCGCCTCGCGCCAGAACGTTTCCGCCGCGGACTCGTCGCGCTCCCGCAGCCAGGCCACGAAGTCGCGGTACGGCCGCGGGCGCGGCAGCTCCGGCGCGCGGCCCTCGCGCAGCAGCCCGTCGTGGCGGGCCAGGACCTCGCGCAGCACCATCGCCCCGGACCAGCCGTCCAGCAGCAGGTGGTGCTGCGTCCAAAGCAGCCGGTGCTCCCTCTCGCCGGTGCGGAAGAGAGCGAAGCGCATCAGCGGCGCGCGCGACAGGTCGAAGCCGCGCCGGCGGTCCGCGTCCACGTACGCGGCGAGCCTCGCCTCCCGCTCGTCGGGGGAAAGGCCGCGCCAGTCCTCGAACGTCCAGGGGACCGCCACGCCGGTCTCCGCCACCTGCAGCGGCTCGGCGACGTGCTCCCACACGAACGCCGAGCGGAGCGCGGCGTGGGCCTCCAGCGTGTCCCGCCAGGCGCGCTCCAGGGCGTCCGGGTCCAGCTCGCCGGCCAGCGTCAGGTCGAGCTGCACCAGGTACGGGCTCTCCCCCTCGCCCAGCGCGGCATGGAAGAGCATCCCCTGCTGCATGGGCGAGAGCGGGTAGATGGCCTCCACCCGCCGCCCCGCCGTGAGCCGGTCCACGCCGGCCTGGTCCAGCGCCGCGAGCGGGAAGTCGGAGGGCGTGCAGCCGCCCGCGCCCTCCGCCGTGCAGTGCGCCACCAGCGCCCGCAGCGCGTCCAGGTACGCGGCGGCGATCCGCTCCAGCGTGGCGCGCGAGTGCACGCCCTCGGCGAACGTCCACCCCACCTCCAGCCTCCCCCCGGTCACCAGCGCGTTGACCTCCACCAGGTGGCTGCGCCCGCCCTCCGGGGCGTGCGTGGGCCCCGTGTCGCCGCGGACCCTGCGGAAGAGCGCGTCGTCCGCGAAGGCGGCGTCGAAGCGGCCCAGGTAGTTGAAGGACACCTCGGGCTGCGGGAGCGCGGCCAGGCGGGCGCGCGTGGCGTCGCTTCCCAGCCAGCGGAGGATGCCGAAGCCCACGCCGCGCCGCGGCACCGCGCGCAGCTGCTCCTTGACCGACTTGAGGAGCGCGCCCGGGTCGCCGCCGGCCGGCAGCGCGAGCCGCACCGGGTAGATGGAGGTGAACCACCCCGTGGTGCGCGACAGGTCCACGTCCTCGAAGATGGGCTCGCGCCCGTGCCCCTCCAGCTCCACCAGCACGGCCGCCGAGCCGGTCCAGGCGCCCAGCACGCGGGCGAGCGCGGCGAGGAGCACGTCGTCGATGCGCGTGCGGTAGGCGGCGGGGACGTCCTGGAGCAGGGCGCGCGTCTCCGCCTCGTCCAGCGCCGTCACCACCTCGCGCGCGGCGGCGGCGGTGTTGGCCCCGGCGCCGTCGCGGGGGAGCGGCGCGGGGCGCATCTCCGCCAGCGCCAGCCAGTGGTCCAGCTCCGCGGCCGCCTCGGGGGTGGCGGCGTGCTTGGCCAGGCGCTCCGCCCAGTCGCGGAACGAGGTGGTCTTCGCCGGGAGGCGCACCGCCTCGCCGCGGGCGAGCTGGCGGTACGCGGTCTCCACGTCCTCCAGCAGCACCCGCCAGGAAACGGCGTCCACGACCAGGTGGTGGACGACCACCAGCAGCCGCTGCGGCTCGCCCCCGTCCCCGGCGAAGAGCGCGGCGCGGACCAGCGGGCCGGCGGCGATGTCCATCCCCGCCTGGAGCCGGCCGCCCGCCAGCGCGACCGCCTCGTCCGTTGCCGGCAGCTCCACGCGCTCGAAGGCGACCGTGGCCGCCTCCGCGCCGTGCGCCTGCGTCCACCCCCTGGCTCCACGGCGGAAGCGCAGGCGCAGCGAGTCGTGCCACGCCGCCGCCTGCGACAGCGCCGCCGCCAGGCGGTCCGCGTCCACGGGCTCGCCCAGCTCCAGCAGGAGCGACTGATTGTAGTGCTCGGGGCGCGGCAGGGCGCGCCCGAAGAACCAGCGCTGCACGGGCGTGAGCGGGACCTCGCCCGCCACCGCGCCCTGCTCGGCGCGGGCCGGCGCAGCCGTCCCGGCCACCTGCGCCAGCTCCGCGATGGTGGGGTGCTTGAACACGTGCTGCGTGGACAGCTTGATCCCGGCCTTCTTGGCGCGGGCGACCACCTGGATCCCCAGGATGCTGTCGCCGCCCAGCTCGAAGAAGTTGTCGTGCACGCCCACGCTGTCCAGCCTGAGCAGCGCGGCCCAGATCTCCGCGATCTTCTGCTCCGTCTCGGTGCGCGCGTCCTGGAACTCCGCCGCGGCGGCGGAGCGGTCGCCCCCGGGGGCGGGGAGTGCGCGGCGGTCGATCTTGCCGTTGGGGGTGAGCGGGAGCTCCGCCAGCGGGACGAACACCGCGGGCACCATGTACTCCGGGAGCCGCTCGGCCAGGAACGCCCGCAGCTCCGCCGCGGAGGGCGCCGCGCCGGACGGCGCCACGTACGCCACCAGGCGGCGCGCGCCCGGCTCGTCCTCCCGCGCGGCCACGGCCGCCGCGCGCACGGCGGGGTGCGCGAGGAGCGCCGCCTCGATCTCGCCCGGCTCGATGCGGAAGCCGCGCACCTTGACCTGCTCGTCCGTGCGCCCCAGGTACTCCAGCGTCCCGTCCGCCCGCCAGCACGCGCGGTCGCCGGTGCGGTACAGCCGCGCCCCGCCCTTCGGCGCGAACGGGTCCGGGACGAACCTTTCCGCCGTGAGCTCCGGCCGCCCGTGGTAGCCGCGCGTGACCCCCGCCCCGCCCACGTACAATTCTCCCGGCGTCCCGGCGGGGGCGGGGGCGCCGTACGGGTCCAGCACGTACAGCCGCGTGTTCGCCACCGGCGCGCCGATGGGAACCGTGGCGCCCTCGGCGTCGCGGGCGGTGACCACGTGCACGGAGCAGCCGACGACGGTCTCCGTGGGCCCGTACTCGTTGACCACCACGGCGCCGGGCGCGATCTCCCGCCAGAGCGCCACCGTTTCCGCGGGAAGCGCCTCGCCGCCCACCACGAAGGTGCGCACGTGAACGTGCTCGCCCTCCAGCTCGCGCCCCAGGAGCGCCAGGTGGGCCGGCGTCAGCTTCACCAGCGTCAGGTCCGCCGCGCTCCGCAGCACGTCCGCGAGCCCCGCCACGTCGGCGCTCTCCGGCACCAGCACCACCCGCCCGCCGGAGACCAGCGGCGCCAGCAGCGAGGTGACCGTCAGGTCGAAGGAGAGCGAGGAGTGCACGGGCGAGCCGTCGCCCTCCCCCGCCCCGTACGCCTCCGCCGCCCAGTGGAGGTAGTTGACCACCCCGCGGTGCGGCACCAGGACGCCCTTGGGGAGGCCGGTGGAGCCGGAGGTGTAGATGACGTAGGCCAGGTTGTCGGGGTCGGCGGGGAGGCCCCCATCCGGCTGCCCTGGAGCCGCCACCTTCCCCCGTTCCGGGGGAAGGCGATCTCCACTCCGACGATCCTCTCCCTCCGTCGTGTCGTGCTCCCCTTCCCGCCTTGCGGGGGAAGGGGCCGGCGGAAGGGGGGTTCCGTCCACCGCGACGACCTCCCCCGTGAACTCCGGCAGCCGGACGGCGGTCTCGTCGCTCGCCAGCACCACGCGCGCGCCGGAGTCCTCCAGCATGTAGCGCAGGCGGTCCGGCGGGTACGACGGGTCCAGCGGGAGGTAGGCGCCGCCGGCCTTGAGCACGCCCAGCACGGCGGCCACCATCTCCGGCGTGCGCGGCAGGCAGATCCCCACCCGGTCGTCCGGGCCCACGCCCCGCCCGCGCAGCACGGCGGCGACCGCGGCGGCGCGGGCGTCCAGCTCCGCGTAGGTGAGGGAGCCGGCGGCGGCGGTGACGGCGACGCGCTGCGGGGTGCGGGCGGCCTGCGCCTGGAACAGCTCGTGGACGCAGTGGGAGGACGGGAAGCTGGCGGACGTGGAGTTCCACTCCTCCAGCAGCCGCTCCCGCTCGCCCGCGGAGAGCGGCGAGAAGGTGTCGTAGCGGGCGTCGGGGTCGGCGGCCACGGCGGCGAGGACGCGCGCGTACCACCCCGCGACCTCCGCCGCCCGCGCGTCGCCCAGGACCGTGCCGTCGCGCGACAACACCAGCTGCACCTCGTCGCTGTCGGCGTCCACCACGAAGTGGGCGATCAGCGGCAGGCTGGTCTCCTCGAAGGTGCGGCGGCCCAGGACGCGCACGCCGGGGACACCGGCCAGCTCGCGCCACACGTGGAAGTGGACGTAGTTGAAGGCGGCCTCGAAGGTGGCCTCCCCGCCGGCCAGGCGCTGTACCTCCGCCAGGGGGAAGCGGCGCAGCGGCAGCAGCTCCTCCTCGGCGCGGAAGGCGGCGCGGGCGAGGTCGGCCCAGCTCCCGCCGGGCATCTCCACGCGCAGCGGCAGGGTGTTGAGGAAGAGGCCCAGCACCCGCTCGCCGTCCGCGTCCTCCGGGCGGCCGTTGGTGGTGATCCCGGTGGTGGCGTCCGCGGCGCCGGTGAGCGCGGCGACCACCCGCAAGTGCGCGGCGAGCAGCAGGCTCTTGAGCGGCACCCCGGCGCCGCGCGCGGCCGCGCGCAGCTCCGCCGTCAGGCCGGGCGCCAGCGGCACCTCCGCCTGGCGGACGCCCGGCGCGCCCCCGTGCGGGTCGCGGGGGAGCCGGGCGGGCGCGTCGGCGATCCGCGCCGCCCACGCCGCCCGCATCTCGTCCGAGGCGAGGGCGCGGCGCTCCAGCTCCACGTAGTCGGCGAAGGACACCCGCGGCGCGGGCGCCGGCGGCGCCGCGGCGTGGCCAAGGCGCGCGGAGTACGTCGCCAGCAGCTCGGTGAGCAGCGCGGCGACGCTCCAGCCGTCCAGGATGGCGTGGTGGAAGCTCAGGGTGAGCTGGAAGCCGTCCGGGCCGCGGCGGTGGAGGTGGAAGCGCAGCAGCGGCGCCGCGCCCCAGTCGAAGCCGCGCCCCTTCTCCGCCTCCATCCACGCGGCGACCGCCTCCTCCTGCGCCGCGCCCGCGAGCGCGGACACGTCCTCCACGCCGATGTGCACCGCGGCGTCTGCGTGCACCAGCGCCAGCGGCTCGGAAGCGCCGCCCAGCTCGAACGAGGTGCGCAGCACGGGGTGGCGCGCGGTCATCTCGCGCACGGCGGCGCGGAAGGCGGCCTCGTCCAGCGGCGCGGCCACGTGCCAGCCGAAGATGTCGTGGTAGACGGCGCTCCCCGGCGCCGACGAGCTGTGGAAGAGCATCCCCAGCTGAAGGCGGGTGAGCGGGTATGCGTCCACCACGTCGGCGGGGAGGTGGACGCGGTCCGCGGGGCCCACCAGGCGGAAGTGCGCGCCCGCGGCCGGGCGCGCGGCCACCACGTCGCCGGCCACCGCGGCGGCGAGCGCCTCCACCGTCTGGTGGCGGAAGAGCAGCGGCAGGGCGATCTCCAGCCCCGCCTCGCGCGCCCGGGCCACCACGCGGATGCTGCGGATGGAGTCGCCGCCCAGCGAAAAGAAGTTGTCGCGCGCGCCCACCCGGTCCACGCCCAGCACCTCGCCCCACACGCGCGCCAGGGCGCGCTCGGCGTCGGTGCGCGGCTCCACGAACTCGCCGCCCAGCTCCGGGCGGGCCGCGTCCGGCGCCGGGAGCGCGCGCCGGTCCACCTTGCCGTTTGCGGTCAGCGGGAACCGGTCCAGCAGCACGAACGCGGCGGGGACCATGTACTCCGGGAGGCGCCCCAGCAGCCCCTCGCGCAGCGACTCCACCGTGGGCGCGGCACCCTCCGCGGGGACCACGTAGCCCACCAGCCGCCGCTCGCCGGACGCGTCGCCCGGCGCCGTCACCAGCGCCTCGCGCACCTCCGGCAGCCCCACGAGCGCGGCCTCCACCTCGCCCGGCTCGATGCGGAAGCCGCGCACCTTGACCTGCTGGTCGGCCCGCCCCAGGTACTCCAGGTCGCCGCCGGGCCGCAGCCGCGCCAGGTCGCCCGAGCGGTACAGGCGCGCACCCGGCTCGACGGATACGGGGCTGGGGACGAAGCGCGCCGCGGTCAGTTCCGGCCGCCCCAGGTACCCCCGCGCCACGCCCGGCCCGCCCACGTACATCTCCCCCGGCACGCCTTCCGGGACCGGCTCGCCGCGCGGGTCCAGCAGGTACACGGCCAGGTCGGCGATCGGCACGCCCACGCGGCTGCCGGGCGCGCCCTCCACGTCCTCCCACTCGACCTCGCGCCAGGTGACGTGCACGGTGGTCTCGGTGATCCCGTACATGTTCACCAGCCGCGGCCGCTCCTCGCCGTGCCGCTCCATCCACGGCCGCAGCGCCGCCGGCTCCAGCGCCTCCCCGCCGAACACCACGTACCGGAGCTCCAGGCCGGCGTCGGCGGACGACGCCTCGTCGGCGCGGACCAGCCCGTAGAAGGCGGACGGCGTCTGGTTGAGGACGGTGACGCGCTCGCGCCGCAGCAGCTCCAGGAACGCCTCCGGCGAGCGGGACACTTCGTGCGGGACGACGACGATCCGTCCGCCGTGCAGCAGCGCGCCCCAGATCTCCCACACGGAAAAGTCGAAGGCGTACGAGTGGAAGAGCGTCCACACGTCGCCCTTCCCGAAGCTGAACCGGTCCGCCGCGTCGAACAGCCGCGACACGTTGGCGTGCGTGACGGCGACGCCCTTGGGGGTGCCGGTGGAGCCGGAGGTGTAGATGACGTAGGCCAGGTTGTCGGGCCCGGCGTGCTCCTCCCTCGAAGCCCGCCATTTCCGCTCCGCCGGGAGCGGGAGGGGGTTCTGCCGCGAGCCCGGCGTGAACATCGACCCTGCGCCGCCGAGCCCCGGAGCCGCGGCCCATTCCTCCGGCGTGCCGCTCTCACCGTCCCCCGTCGCGGGAGAGGGGGCCACGACGACCTCACCCCCGAACTCCGGCAGCGCACCCCGCGTCCGCTCCTCGGCGACGACGACGCGCACGCCGGAGTCGGCCAGCAGGAAGGCGAGGCGGTCCACCGGGAGCGAGGGGTCCAGCGGGACGTAAGCGCCGCCGGCCTTGAGGATCCCCAGGATCCCCACGATCAGCCCGGCTCCGCGCTCCATGCACAGCCCCACCAGCGACTCCGGCCCCACGCCGCGCGCCCGCAGCTCCGCGGCCAGCCGGTCGGAGCCGGCGTCGAGGTCGGCATAGGTCAACCGCTCGTCCCCGCTGGTGACGGCGACGGCGCGCGGAAAGCGCGCGGCCGTCTCCCGGAAGCGCTCGTGCAGCGTCGGCCGCGGGTGCGGCGACATGCGGAGGGGCGCGCGGAGGAGCGTGCCGCGCTCGCTCCGGGTGAGCACCGGGAGGGTGGAGACGGGGGCGTCCGGATGGGCGGTGGCGGCGTCCAGCAGCACGCCGAAGTGGCCGGCGAAGCGGACGGCGGTGTCCCGGGAAAACAGGTCGGTGGCGTACTCCAGGCGGCCGCGGAGGCCGTCCGGCGTCTCCTCCAGCGTCAGCGTCAGGTCGAACTTGGCCGTGCCGGTGTCGCCCAGCTCCAGGCGCAGGCTCACGCCGGGGAGGTCGGCGCGCTCCATGGGCGCGTTCTGGAGGACGAACACCGCCTGGAAGAGCGGGTTGCGGGCCAGGTCGCGGGTGAGGCGCAGCTCCTCCACCACGCGCTCCAGCGGCACGTCCTGGTGGTGGTAGGCGCCCAGCGTCGCCTCGCGCACGCGGCCCAGGAGCGCGCGGAACGACGGGTCGTCGGACAGGTCGGCGCGTAGCGGCAGGGCGTTCACGAAGTTGCCGATGGTCCCCTCCACCTCCACCCGCGTGCGCCCGGCGATGGGCGAGCCCACCACCACCTCGTCCTGCCTCGCGTAGCGGGCCAGCAGCGCCTGGAAGGCGGCGAGCAGCGCCATGAACGGCGTCGCCCCCTCGCGGCGGGCGAGCGCGTGCACCCGCTCCGCCAGCTCGGCCGGGAGGACGAAGCGGTGCACCTCGCCGCGGAAGCTCTGCGTGGCCGGGCGGGGGAAGTCGGTGGGGAGCTCCAGGACCGTCGGCGCGCCGGCCAGCTTCTCCCGCCAGAAGGCGAGCTGCCGGTCCAGGACCTCGCCCCGCATCCACCCGCGCTGCCAGAGCGCGAAGTCGGCGTACTGGAGCGCCGGCTCGGGGAGCGGGCTGGGGCGATTCTCCGCGAAGGCGGGGTACAGCGCCGCGATCTCGCGGAACAGGACGCCCAGGCTCCACCCGTCCGCCACCACGTGGTGCACGACGAGCAGCAGCAGGTGCTCGTCCGGGGCGGCGCGCAGCAGGCGGAAGCGGAAGAGCGCTTCCCCGGCCAGGTCGAAGGGGCGGCGGGCCTCGTCCGCGAAGACGCGGCGCGCTTCGTCCTCCCCCGCCACCTCCTCCACCGCGAGCGCCAGCGGCTGCGCCGGGGCGACGGCCTGCACCGGCTCGCCGTCCACCAGCGCGAAGCGCGTGCGGAGCCCTTCGTGGCGGCGGACGACCTCCTCCAGCGAGCGGCGCAGCGCCCCGGCGTCCAGCGCGCCGTCCAGGCGCACCAGCGCGGGGACGTTGTACGCGGGCGTCCCCGGCGCCAGCTGCTCCACGAACCAGAGCCGCTGCTGCGCGAAGGAGAGCGGCAGCGGGCCGTCGTGCGCCGCGGCGGCGAGGGGCGGCGCCGCGGCGGCACCCCCGGCGGCGGCGCGCTCCACCCGCTCCGCGAGCGCGGCCGGGGTGGGCGCCTCGAACACCGCGCGCACCGGCACGTCCACCCCGAAGGCCCGGCGCACGCGCGAGACCACGCGCGTGGCCAGCAGCGAATGCCCGCCGTGCGCGAAGAAGTCGTCGTGGATGCCAGAGCGCGCCAGCCCCAGCACCTCCGCCCACACCTCCGCGAGGACTTCCTCCGTGGGCGTGCGCGGCGCGCCCCGGCCCTCGCTCTCCGGCGGGGCCTCCGGCGCGGGGAGCGCCCGCCGGTCCACCTTGCCGGTGGGAGAAAGGGGAAGCGATTCCAGCAGCACGAACGCGGAGGGCACCACGTGGTCCGGCAGGCGCTCCGCGAGCGCGGCGCGCAGCTCCTCCGGGGCCGGTGCGCTCCCCGCCTCCGGGACCACGTACGCCACCAGCCGCGTCGTCCCCGCCCCGTCCGCCCGCGCCACCGCCACGCACTCGCGCACCGCCGGCAGCGCGGCGAGCGCGGCCTCCACCTCGCCGGGCTCCACCCGGAAGCCGCGCACCTTGACCTGGAAGTCCACGCGCCCCAGGAACTCGAGCACCCCGTCGATCCGCCAGCGTACCCGGTCGCCGGTGCGGTACGCGCGCGCCCCGGGCTCCCCGCCGGACGGGTCGGGGACGAACCGCTCCGCGGTCAGCTCCGGCCGCCCGTGGTAGCCGCGCGCCACGCCCGCCCCGCCGATCCACAGCTCGCCCGCGGCGCCCGCCGGCACCGGCTCCCCGTCGCGCCCGCGGACGGCCAGGCGCACGCCCGGCAGCGGCCGCCCGGCGAGCAGCCCGCGCGCGTCCCCGCCGTCGCCCGGCAGCGCCGCCGCCGCGAGGATGGTCCCCTCCGTGGGCCCGTAGAGCACGCGCAGGGCGGCGCCCGGGAAGACCCCGCGCATCTCCGCCAGCAGCTCCGGCGCCACCGCGTCCCCGCCCACGAACACGCGCCGCATCCCCGGGAGGCTTTCGCGGCCGGAGGCGCGCACCTCCGCCGTGACCTGGCGCATCAGCGCGGGGACGGCGTGCAGCGCCGCCGCGTCCTCCAGCTCCGCCACCAGCGCCGCCGGGTCCAGCACCCGCTCGCGCGGGACGACGCGCGCCGTGCCGCCCGCCAGCAGCGGCACGAACGTCTCGAAGAGCCAGATGTCGAAGGCGAAGCCGGCGAGCCCCGGCATGGTCTCGCCCGGCTCGAAGCCGAAGTCGCCGCGCACGGCGAGCAGCAGCCCCGCCAGGCTCCCGTGCGACACCTCCACGCCCTTGGGCGCGCCGGTGGAGCCGGAGGTGTAGATGACGTACGCGAGAGATAGGGAACAGGGAACAGGGAACAGGGACCCGCCTGCGACAGCTGCCCCGACCCCGGACCCGTCGTTCTCCCCCTCCCCCCTTGCGGGGGAGGGGGGCGGGGGGAGGGGGGTCCCGTCGAGCGCGACCACCTCCCCCCCGAACTCCGGCAGCACCTCGCGCGTCCGCGCGTCGGCGAGCATCACGGCGCAGCCGGAGTCCGCCAGCAGGTAGGCCAGGCGCTCCGCCGGGTAGGCCGGGTCCAGCGGGACGAAGGCGCCGCCGGCCTTCCACACGGCCAGAACGGCCGCGACCAGCGCCGTGCCGCGCTCCAGGCACACGCCCACGCGCGTTTCCGGGCCGACGCCGCGGGCGCGCAGCTCGCCCGCGAGCGCGTCCGACCAGCGGTCCAGCTCGGCGTAGGTGCGCCGGTCGTCCCCGGACTCCACGGCCACGGCGCCGGGCGTGCGGGCGGCCTGCTCCGCGAAGGCCTGGTGCACGGCCAGGGCGGGGACGTCCCGCTCCGGGCCCGCTCCCCAGGCGGCGAGGGTGCGCAGCTCGTCCTCGCCGGGCGAGAGCAGCGAGCCCACGGTGCGGTCCGGCCCGGCGGCGATCCCCAGGAGGATTTCCCGGAGCGCGGCGAAGAGCCGCCCGGGGGTGCCCTCCTCGAAGCGGCGCGGGTCGTAGACCAGCTTGAGGTACATCTCCTGCTCGCCGTAGGCGCCCAGCGCCAGCGCGTAGCTGGTGCGGCTGAACAGCGTCAGGCTGCGGCGCAGCCAGGCGCCGCCCTGCGCGCGGAGCACGGCGTCCAGGAAGGCGGCGTCGAAGTTGACGAAGCTGTCGAAGAGCGGCATCCCCGGCGCGAGCTCGCTCCAGCCGCGGATGGCGGTGAGCTGCGTGTGCTCGTGCTCGCGGAGGGAGCGCACGACGGCGCGCGGCTCGCGCAGCCACTCCCACACCGTCGCCTCGGGGCGCACCCGCACCCGCAGCGGCAGGTTGTTGAGGAATAGCCCCACCATGGAGTGCCTGCCGCCGTCCGTCCACCAGCGGCTGCCGCGGGTGATGCCGAACACCACGTCGCGCTCGCCGGTGTAGCGCGCCAGCACCAGCGCCCACGCCCCGTGAAGCACGGTGTTCAGGCTCATTCCCTCCGCCGCCGCGCGCTCCCGGAGCGCCGCCGTCGCCGCCTCCGGGATCCAGGCGTCCAGCTGCGGCTGCGCCACCGGGTCGTCGTCCCCGCGCGCCTCGCGCTCGCAGATGGGCGTCGGCTCGTGGAAGCCGCGCAGCATCTCCCGCCAGAACGTTGCCCCCGCGGCCGCGTCGCGCCGCTGCGTCCAGTCGATGTACTCGCGGTACGGGCGCACCGGCGGGAGCTCCAGCGCCTCGCCCCGGCGGATCGCCTCGTAGAGCGCGAACACCTCCTGGAGCGCGACGATGATGGAGCGTCCCTCCAGCACGATGTGGTGGAAGGTCCAGAGCAGGTGCCACTCGTCGGCGGCGGCGCGCACCAGCGCCAGCCTGTGCATGGGCCCCGCCGCGAAGTCGAAGTCGCGCCCCCGGTCCTCCTCCACGTACGCCGCGATGCGCGCCTCGCGCTCCGCCGGATCCAGCGCGCTCCAGTCCAGCTGCGCGAAGGGGAGCCGCTCGTGCGCGTACACCACCTGCTCCGGCGCTTCCAGCCCCTGCCAGCGGAAGCCGGTGCGGAAGATGTCGTGCCGCTCCGCCAGCGCCCGCCAGGCGCGCTCCATGGCCGCGGGGTCCAGCTCCTCGCGCAGCGCGTAGCGGATCAGGACGTTGTCCACCCCCGTCCCCGGCGCGTACAGGGCGTTGAAGAGCAGCCCCTGCTGAAGCGGCGAGAGCGGGTAGGTGTCCCGGATGGCGTCGTTCATCTGCTTGGTGTCTGCGGGATGTGCGATGGAAGTCACGGGCGGGCCTCCCCCTGCGGGGCGGGGTCCGCGTGCCGCGCGGACTCGGCCAGGAAGAGCGCGCCGGCCTCCTCGTCGGAAAGCTCCTCGATCTCGGCCAGGAGCGCGGCGACGCGCGCCTCCTCGGCGGAGTCGAGGAAGGCGGCCATTGCCGCGAGCGTCGGCGTGTCGAAGAGCTGCTGGATGGCGACCTCCACGCCCATGCGGACGCGGACGCGCGACGCCACCTGGGTGGCGAGCAGCGAGTGCCCGCCCAGGTCGAAGAAGTTGTCGCCGGCGCCCACGCGCTCCACGCGCAGCACCTCGCGCCAGATCTCCGCCAGCCGCTCCTCGGCGGCGGTGCGCGGCGCCACGTACTCCGCCGCCCCGGCCAGCGCCGGAGCGGGGAGCGCCGCCCGGTCGGTCTTGCCGCCGGGGGTGAGCGGGAGTCGCTCCAGCACCACCACCGCCGAGGGGACCAGGTGCTCCGGCAGCTCGGCCGCGAGCGAGCGGCGCAGATCCGCCGCGGCGAGCGCGGCGCCCTCCCGCGGGACGGCGTACGCCACCAGGCGCGCGTCGCCCGGCCCGTACAGGCGGACGGCGGCGGCGGCCTCCCGCACCCCGGGGCAGCGCAGGAGCGCGGCCTCCACCTCCCCCGGCTCGATGCGGAAGCCGCGCACCTTTGCCTGCCCGTCCAGCCGCCCCAGCCACTCCAGCGCGCCCCCCGGGAGGACGCGCACCCGGTCGCCGGTGCGGTACAGCCGCGCGCCCGCCTCGCCGGAGAACGGATCGGGGACGAAGCTGGCCGCCGTCCCCTCCGGCCGCCCCAGGTACCCGCGCGCCACCTGCACGCCGCCCAGGTACAGCTCGCCCTCCGCCGCCGCCCGGCCCGTGTCGTCCAGCACGTGCGCCCGCATCCCGTCCACCGTCCGCCCGATGGGGACCGTCCCCCCCGCCCCGTTTCCGCCGTGCCGGTGCCAGGTGGCCTGGATGCAGGTCTCGGTGGGCCCGTACAGGTTCACCACCTCCGCCCCCGTGGCGGCGCGGGCGCGCTCCGCCAGCTCCGCCGGCAGCGCCTCGCCCCCGCAGAAGAGCCGCCGCAGCGACCGGCACTCCTCCAGCCCGCCCGCGTCCAGCATGGCCCGCAGCAGCGTGGGGACGGCCTGGAGCACGGTGGCGCGCTCCCGCGCCGCCAGGCGCGCCAGCCCGGCCGGGTCGCGCTCGGCCCCCGGGGGCGCCATGACCAGCGCCGACCCCGCCAGGAGCGGCGCCCAGAACTCCCACACCGAGGCGTCGAAGCTGAACGGCGTCTTCTGGAGCACCCGGTCGCCCGCCGCCAGCGGGAACTCGCCCCCCATCCACGCCATGTGGCTGGCGAGCGCCCCGTGCGGCACCATGACGCCCTTGGGGCGGCCGGTGGAGCCGGAGGTGTAGATGACGTACGCGAGAGAAAGGGAACAGGGAACAGGGAACAGGGAACAGCCTGCAACCGCTGCCCCGGCCTCGCCCTCCGACGT
This sequence comes from uncultured Gemmatimonadales bacterium, assembly GCA_963716255.1. GTDB lineage: Bacteria > Gemmatimonadota > Gemmatimonadetes > Longimicrobiales > Longimicrobiaceae > JAFAYN01. The sequence goes on from OY970303.1 coordinate 386,840, forward strand.
GTCTTTCTCCCCCTCCCCCCTTGCGGGGGAGGGGGCCGGGGGGTGAGGGGCGTCCACCGCGACGACCGCGCCCCCGAACTCCGGCAGCCGGCCCCGCAGCCGCTCCTGCGTCAGCAGCACCGGCACCGCGGAGTCCGCGAGCATGTACGCCAGGCGCTCCGCCGGGTAGGCGGGGTCCAGGGGGACGTAGGCCCCGCCCGCCTTGAGCACCGCGAGCAGGGCGGCCACCATCTCCGCCGAGCGCTCCATGCACACGCCCACGCGCGTCTCCGGGCCCACGCCCAGTTCCGCGAGCCGGGCGGCCAGCGCGTCGGCGCGGGCGTCCAGCCCGGCGTAGGAGACCGGGGTCCCGCCGGCCTCCACCGCGACCGCGTCCGGGGTACGGCGGGCCTGCGCCGCGAAGGCGAGGTGGACCGGCGGGTGCGGGACGGCGGTCATCGGGGCTCCGCGTCGCGGTCGCGCTCCAGCGCCGCCATCTCCGCCGCGAGCCGGCCGCCGGCCTCGTCGTCCGACATCCCCTCGATCTCCGCCAGGAGCGCGGCGAGCGCTTCGTCCTGCCGCCGGTCGATCTCGGCGGCCAGGCGCTCCACGGTGGGGTGGTCGAAGATGGCGTGCACCGGCAGCTCCACCTCCAGCGCCTGGCGGATGCGCGAGACCGCCTGCATCGCCAGCAGCGAGTGGCCGCCCAGGTCGAAGAAGTCGTCCAGCGCGCCCACCGGCTCCACCCCCAGCACCGCGGCCCACGCGGCGGCCACCCGCGCCTCCGTTTCCGTGCGCGGCTCCACGTGCGCGCGGACCGCCTCCCCGGCTTCCGGCGCGGGGAGGGCGCCACGGTCCGTCTTGCCGTTGGGGGTGCGGGGGATGGCGTCCAGCGCCACCCAGGCGGACGGCACCAGCGGCTCCGGCAGGCGCTCGCGGAGGAAGTCCCGCAACCCCGCGGCGTCCATCGCCTCGCCGTCGCGGAGCACCACGTACGCGACCAGGCGGGCGCCGCCGCGCTCCTCCCGCGCCGCCACCGCCGCCTCCCGCACCGCCGGGTGGCCCAGGAGCGCGTCCTCCACCTCGCCGGGCTCCACGCGGAAGCCGCGCACCTTGACCTGCTGGTCCGTGCGGCCCAGGAACTCCAGCGCGCCGTCCGCGAGCCGGCGCGCCAGGTCTCCCGTGCGGTACATCCGCCCGCCCGGCCGCTCCGCGAACGGGTCGGGGACGAAGCGCCCGGCGGTGAGCCCCGGGCGCGCCAGGTAGCCGCGCGCCACCCCGCCCCCGCCCACGTGCACCTCGCCGGGGACGCCCACGGGCGCGGGCCGGCCCGTGCGGTCCAGCACGTACACCCGCGCGCCGGGCACCGGCGTGCCGATGGGGACGCGCGCCGCGCCCTCGTCCGGGCGGCACTCGTGCACCGTGCACCAGACGGTGCCCTCCGTGGGCCCATACTCGTTGTACAGGGCGGTCCCGGGGAGAAGGCGCGCGTGCCGCTCCACCAGCTCGCGCGGGCACGCCTCCCCCGCCACGACCGCCGCGGCGGGCGACCACCCCGGCCGGAGCTCCACCTCGTCCAGCACCGCCGCGTACAGCGAGGGCACGCACAGCAGGTGCGACACCCCCTCCCGCGCCCCCAGCTCCACCAGGCGCGCGGGATCGCGCCCCGCGTCGCCCAACGGCACGTGCAGCGCGCCCCCGGAGCAGAGCGTCCAGAAGATCCCCGCCACGGAGCTGTCGAACGAGGTGGACGACAGCAGCAGGAAGCCGCGCACCGGCTCCGGGTAGCGCGCGAACCGCGCCGCCGTGGAGCGCGCCAGCCCGCGGTGGGTGACCTGCACGCCCTTGGGCCTGCCTGTGGAGCCCGAGGTGTAGATGACGTACGCCAGGCTTTCGGGGTCGACGGGAACGGTGCTGGCGTCCGCCGGGGGGCCCCCACCCGGCTCGCTCAGGCTCGCCACCCTCCCCCAATTCTGGGGGAGGGCTTCCTGACCCTCACCGTTCGTCGTGTCGTTCTCCCCCTCCCCCCTTGCGGGGGAGGGGGCCGGGGGGAGGGGGGTCCCGTCAAGCGTGACGATCTCGCCCCCGAAGTCCGGCACCGCGGCGCGCAGGTCGTCGCGCGCCAGCAGCACCCGCGCGGCGGAGTCCTCCAGGAGGTAGGCGATGCGCTCGCGGGGATACGCCGGGTCCACGGGGACGTAGGCGCCGCCGGCGCGCAGCACGGCCAGGATCCCCACGATCGCCTCCGGCGACGCCCCGGCGAACACGGCGACGCGCGTCTCCGGGCCCACGCCCAGGCCGCGGAGGACCGCGGCGAGCGCTTCCGAGCGGGCGTCCAGCTCGCCGTAGGTGAGGCGGGCGGCGCCGTGCGACACGGCCACGGCGGCGGGGGTGCGCCGGGCCAGCTCCACGATGCGCAGGTGCACCGGCCGCCCGGCGTCCTCCGGCAGCGGCGCGCCCACGCTGGAATCCGGCAGGGGCCCGGGCTCGCCCACCTCGCCCACCCGGCCGCCGGGGGTGCGCGCCATCCCCGCCAGCAGCGCCGCCAGGTCGCCGAGCAGGCGCTCCACCGCGTCGCCGTCGAAGCGCGCCGTGTCGAAGAGCGCGCGGAACTCCAGCGTGTCCCCCGGCGCCACCAGCAGGGCGAAGGGGTAGCTGGAGCGCTCGGCAACGCGCGAGCCCAGCAGCGCGAGCCCGGCGCCCTCCACCGTGGCCGCGGAGGCCGGGTAGTTCTCGAAGACCAGGATGTGCTCGAAGAGCGGCGTCCCGCGCGGCACCTCGCTCCAGCGCTGCACCTCGACCAGCGGCGTGTGCTCCACCGCGCGCATCTCCGCCTGCCGCTCCTGCAGCTCCTCCAGCCAGGCCAGCAGCGGCGCCTGGACGGGGACTCGCACGCGCACGGGGAGCGTGTTGATGAACAGTCCCACGCGCGACTCCATCCCCGGGAGCCCCGCCCCGCGCCCCGACATCGTCGCGCCGAAGACCACGTCCTCCTCCCCCGAGTATCGCGACAGGAGCAACGCCCAAGCTCCCTGCACCAGCGTGCTCAGCGTCAGGCGGTGCCTGCGCGCCAGCGAGCGGAGCGCGTCCGTCGCGTCCGCGGGGAGGACGAGCTCGCACAGGTCCTGCGGCCCGCGCTCCGCGCCCGCGTCGCGCTCGATCCCCAGCCGCGTGGGGGCGCCGATTCCGCGCAGCTCCTCGCGCCAGAACGCTTCCTCCGCCGCCGCGTCGCGCCCGGCCAGCCACGCCACGTACTCGGCGAAGGGGCGCGCCGGCGGTAGGTCGGGCTCGCGCCCGGCGAGGAGCGCCGCGTACGCCGCGAACACCTCGCCCATCACCAGCGGCACGGACCAGCCGTCCAGGAGGACGTGGTGGTGGCTCCACACCAGGCGCCACGCCTCGTCGCCGGTGCGCACCAGCGACACCCGCATCACGGGGGCGGACGACAGGTCCAGCCCGCGCGCCCGGTCCGCGGCGAGGAATTCGTCCAGCCCGCGGGGGTGTCCGGCGGCGGGGGCGGAGCGCCAGTCGTGCTCCTCGAACGGGACCTCCACGTCGCGCAGTACCACCTGCACGTCCTCGCCGGTGGGTCGCCGGACGAAGGCGGTGCGCAGCACCGGGTGCCGCGCGGCGACCGCCTGCCACGCGCGCCGCAGCGCCTGCGCGTCCAGCGGGCCGGCGAGCTGGAAGGTGAACTGCCCCAGGTAGGTGGCAGGGTCCGCCGACTCCAGCGAGTGGAAGAGGATCCCGTGCTGGAGCGGCGACAGCGGGTACGCGTCCTCCACCCGGCCGCCCGCGGAATCGACGAGCCGGTCCAGCTCGGCCTGCTCGATGCGGAGGAGGGGGAAGTCGGACGGGGTGGCGCCCCCCGCGCCGGGCGCCGTGCAGTGGGCGACCAGCTCCCGCAGCGCGTCCAGCCAGGCCCCGGCCAGCCGCTCCACGGTCGCCGCCCGGTGCACGGCCTCGGAGTACGTCCACGCCGCCTGGAGCCGTCCCCCGGCGATGCCGGCGTTCACCTCCAGCAGGTAGCGGCGGGGAGCGGACGCCGCCCGCGCCGCGCCCGTGGGCTCCGCGGCCGGACGGAAGAGTGCGTCGGCCGCCCCGTCGCCGTCGAAGCGCCCCAGGTAGTTGAACTGCACCTCCGGCGCGGGGAGCGCCGCCAGGCGCTCGCGGACCTCCGGCGCGCCCAGCCAGCGCAGCACCCCGAACCCCACGCCCTTCCTGGGCACCGCGCGCAGCGTCTCCTTGGTGGCCTTCAGCAGCTCCGCAGGGCCGCCCGCGGCGTCCAGCAGCACCGGGAAGACCGAGGTGAACCACCCCACGGTGCGCGACGGGTCCAGGTCCCGGAACAGCGGCTCGTGCCCGTGCCCTTCCAGGTCCAGGAGGAGCGAGCGCTCCCCCGTCCACCCCGCGAAGGCGCGCGCCGCCGCGGCCAGGAGCACGTCGGCCACCCCGGTCCGGTACGCGGCCGGCACGTCGCGCAGCAGCGCCGCCGTCTCCGCCTCCGGCAGGTACACGGTGACCGTGCGCGCCCGCCCCTCGGTGTTCTCGCCCCCGGGAAGGTCGGCCGGGAGCGCGGGCGCGGGCTCGCCGCCCAGCGACAGCCAACCCGGGAGCTCCGCTTCCGCGGCGGGGGAGGACGCGTGCTCCGCCAGTCGCCGCGCCCAGGCCAGGAAGGACGAAGTCTTCGGCGGGAGGGCTTCCCCGGCGCAGGCGCGCTCCAGGTCCTCCGCCAGGATGCGCCACGAGACGCCGTCCACGGCGAGGTGGTGGACGACGAGGAGGAGGCGCCCGGGCCGGTCCGACCCCGCGTCGAAGTACACCGCGCGCAGCAGCGGCCCCGCCGCGAGGTCCAGGCTCGCCTGCGCCTCCGCCGAGATCCGCTCGATCTCCGCCGCCCGCTCCCCGTCCGTGCCGCCCGCCAGCTCCACCCGCCGGAAGGGCACCGCGCCGTCCCACGGGGCGATCTCCTGCCGCCACCCGCCGCCGTCCCGCACGAAGCGCAGCCGGAGCGCGTCGTGGTGGCGCAGCAGCGCGCCGACCGCCCGCTCCAGCACGTCCGTGCCGACCGGGCGCGCCACTTCCAGCAGCAGCGCCTGGTTCCAGTGGTGCGGCTCGGGGAGCGGCAGATCGAGGAACCAGCGCTGCACCGGCGTCAGCGGCGCGGCGCCCGTCACCTCGCCCTGCTCCGCCCGGACCGCCGCGGCCGTGTCGGCCACCGAGGCGAGGCCGGCGAGCGTCTGGTGCTGGAAGACCTGCCACGGCGCGATGCGCACCCCGGCCGCCGCCGCGCGCGACACCATCTGGATGGACAGGATGCTGTCGCCGCCCAGCTCGAAGAAGTTGTCGTGCGCGCCCACGCGCTCCACCCGCAGCAGCTCCCGCCAGATGCGCGCGAGCCCCGCCTCCGCCTCCGTCCGCGGCGCCACGTGCTCCGCGCCCCCCGCCGCACCCGCCTCCGGGGCCGGCAGCGCCCGCCGGTCCAGCTTGCCGCTCGGACCCAGCGGAAGCTCCCCCAGCACCACCAGCGCCGACGGCACCATGTACTCCGGCACCCACCCCGCCAGGTGCGCGCGCAGCGCCTCCGCGTCCACCTCCGCACCCCGCGCCGCCACCACGTAGCCCACCAGCCGCGCCCGCCCCCCGTCGCTCCGCACCACCACCGCCGCGTCCCCCACCGACGCGTGCCGCCGCAGCGCCGCCTCCACCTCCCCAGGCTCGATCCGGAAGCCCCGCACCTTGACCTGCGCGTCCAGCCGCCCCAGGTACTCCACCTCCCCCGTCGCCAGCCAGCGCGCCCGGTCCCCCGTGCGGTACATGCGCGCGCCCGCCTCCGCCGCGAGCGGGTCGGGGACGAACCGCTCCGCCGTAAGCTCCGGCCGCCCGTGGTAGCCGCGCCCCACCTGCACCCCGCCAATGTACAGCTCGCCGGGGATCCCCACCGGCGTCTCCCCCAGCCGCCCGTCCAGCACGTGGATGCGCGTGTTCGACACCGGCCGCCCGATCGGCACCGTCGGCTCGCCGGGCACGCACGCGTGCCAGGTCACGTCCACCGCCGCTTCCGTCGGACCGTACAGGTTGTGCAGCTCCGCGTGGGGCATCCGCTCGAAGAAGCGGTCCCGCACCTCCGCCCCCAGCGCTTCGCCGCTGCACACCACCCGCCGCACGCTCCCGCAGCGCGCCGGCTCTCCCGCGTCCAGGAACGCCTGGAGCATCGACGGCACGAAGTGCAGCGTGGTGACCCCCTCCCGCTCGATCAGCTCCGACAGGTAGTGCGGATCCCGGTGCCCGTCCGGCTTCGCGAGCACCAGGCGCGCCCCCGCCAGCAGCGGCCAGAAGAGCTCCCACACCGACACGTCGAAGCTGAACGGCGTCTTCTGGAGCACCACGTCGTCCGCCGTGAGCCCGAAATGCCGCTGCATCCACAGCAGCCGGTTGACGACGCCGCGGTGCGCGTTCATCGCCCCCTTCGGCTGCCCCGTGGAGCCGGACGTGTAGATGACGTAGGCGAGGTTGTCGGAGTCGACCCGACCCCCCTCCCCCCTTGCGGGGGAGGGAGCCGGGGGAGGGGGGTATCCACCACGACCACCTCGCCCCCGAACTCCGGGATCGTCCCGACCAGCCGCCCCTGCGTCAGCAGCACCGGCACCGCCGCGTCCGCCACCATGTACGCCAGGCGATCCGCCGGGTAGCCGGGATCCAGCGGCACGTACGCCCCGCCCGCCCGGAGCACGCCCAGCAGCGCCACCACCAGCTCCGCCGAGCGCTCCATGCACACGCCCACCCGCGTCTCCGGGCCCACGCCCATCCCCAGGAGCGCCGCGGCGAGCGACGCCGACCGCGCGTCCAGCTCGGCGTAGGTCAGTGTGGCGCCCTCGAAGGCGACGGCAACGGCGTCCGGCGTGCGGCTGGCCTGCGCCTCGATCAGCGAGTGGAGCGTCGACGCCGCGCCGTCGAAGGCCTCGGCGGTGTCGTTCCACGCGGCGAGCCGGGAGCGCTCCGCGTCCGTCAGGAGCGGGAGGTCCGCGACCGGCGCGTCCGGGGCGGCGAGGGCGGCGTCCAGCAGCAGGCCGAAGTGCTCCGCCATCCGCGCCACCGTGTCCGCGTCGAACAGGTCGGTGGCGTACTCGATGGAGGCGCGCAGCCCGTCGTCCTCCGCGGCCACCTCCAGCGTCAGGTCGAACTTGGAGGTGGCGCGCCCGGCGCCCTCCTGCGCGGCGACCGCCACGCCCGGGAGCCGCGGCGCCGCCGTGGGCGCGTTCTGCATCACGAACGCCACCTGGAACACCGGCGTCCGGCTGCGGTCGCGCTCCGGGTGAAGCTCGTCCACCAGCCGCTCGAAGGGGAGGTCCTGGTGCGCCCATGCGTCCAGCGCCGCCTCGCGGACGCGCGCGAGCAGGTCGGCGAAGCCGTCCTCCGGCGCGACGTCGGCGCGCAGGGCGAGCATGTTGACGAAGAAGCCGATCAGCCCCTCCGTTTCCTCGCGCTGCCGGCTGGCGACCGGCGTCCCCACCACGGTCGTGTCCTGGCCGGACCAGCGGGCGAGCAGGAGCTGCCAGGCGGCGAGCAGCACCATGAACGGCGTCGCGCCGCGCTCCCGGGCCACGGCGTCCACCCGCTCCGCCACGGCCGCTGGGAGGGCGAAGGCGTGCAGCGCGCCGCGGCCGCTCCACACCGGCGGGCGGGGGCGGTCGACCGGGAGGTCGATGGCGCGCGGCGCGTCCGCCAGCCGCTCGCGCCAGAAGGCGAGCTGCCGCTCCAGCGCGTCGCCGCGCAGCCAGCCGCGCTGCCACGCCGCGAAGTCCGCGTACTGCACGGGGAGATCGGGGAGCGCGGCGTCCTCGCCGCGGAGGCGCGCCGCGTACAGCTCCGACATCTCGCGCACCAGCACGCCCACCGACCACTCGTCGGACACGGCGTGGTGCATGGTGACGGAAAGCACGTGCTCGTCGGCCCCAAGGCGCAGCAGGAGCGCGCGGAAGAGCGGCCCGCGCTCCAGGTCGAAGCCGCGCGCGGCCTCCGCGCCCACCCTCCGCCGCGCCTCCGCCTCGCGCTCCGCCTCCGGGAGCGCGGACAGGTCCTCCACCGGGAGCGCCCACCCGCCCGCGGCGGCGACGACCTGCGCGGCGACGCCGTTCGCGGTGCGGAAGGTGGTGCGCAGCGACTCGTGCCTGCGCACGACCTCGCCCAGGCCCCACTCCAGCGCCGCGGCGTCCAGCGCCCCGGACAGGCGGAGCGCGCCCGCCATGACGTACGCGGCGCCGCCCGGCTCCAGCTGCTCCAGGAACCACAGCCGCTCCTGCGCGAAGGAGAGCGGGAGCACCCCGTCGCGCGCCGCGCGACGGAGCGGCGGCGGCGCCTCCGCGTCGCCCGAGCGAGTGCGGCGCACCCGCTCCGCGAAGGCGTCCAGCCGCGGCGCGTCGAACACCGCCCGCAGCGGCACCTCCACCCCCAGCGCCGCGCGCAGGCGCGAGACCACCTGCATGGCCAGCAGCGAGTGGCCGCCCAGCTCGAAGAAGCCGTCGCGGGCGCCCACGCGCTCCACGCCGAGCACCGCGCCCCAGGCGCGGGCGACGATCTCCTCCTCCGGCGTCCGCGGCGCCACGTAGGCGTCCCGCGCGCCGGCGTGGGACACCTCCAGCGCCGCCAGCGCGCGCCGGTCCGTCTTGCCGTTGGGCGTGCGCGGGAACGCGTCGAGAGCGACGAAGGCGGAGGGCACCATGTGCTCCGGCAGCCGCTCGCGCAGGAAGTCGCGCACCCCCCCGGGAACGCCGCCGGCCAGGTACGCCACCAGCCGCGCGTGCCCGGACGCGTCCTCCCGCGCCACCACCGCCGCCTCGCCCACCTCCGGGTGCAGCGCCAGCGCCGCCTCGATCTCGCCCAGCTCCACGCGGAAGCCGCGCACCTTGACCTGGTGGTCGGTGCGGCCCAGGTACTCCAGCGCGCCGTCCGGCCGGCGCCGCGCCAGGTCGCCCGTGCGGTAGGCGTGCGCGCCGCGGCACGCCTCCGGTGCGAACGGGTCGGGGACGAAGCGCTCCGCCGTCAATTCCGGCCGCGACAGATAGCCGCGCGCCACCCCTTCGCCGCCCAGGTACAGCTCGCCCGCGATCCCCGCCGGCACCGGCTCCAGGGCGCGGTCCAGCAGGTACGCGCGCGTGTTCGCGATCGGCCGCCCGATCGCGACCGGCCCCTCGCCCGCCTCCACCCGCAGGATCGTCGACCAGATGGTCGTCTCGGTGGGCCCGTACAGGTTCCACAGCTCGCCGCAGAGCGGGAGCAGCCGGTCGGCCAGCTCCCGCGGCAGCGCCTCGCCGCCGCAGAGCGCCTTCAGCCCCGGCGAGCCCGTCCACCCGGCCTCCAGCAGCATCCGCCACGTCGCCGGCGTCGCCTGCATCGCCGTCGCGCCCGTCGCCGCAAGCGCGTCGCGCAGCAGGGCGCCGTCCCCGGCCGTCTCGCGGTCCGCGAGCGCCACCCGCGCGCCCGTGGTCAGCGGCAGGAACAGCTCCAGCCCGGCGATGTCGAACGACAGCGTGGTCACCGCCAGCAGCGTGTCGACCGCCGCCAGCCCCGGCCGCGCGCGCATGGAATCCAGGAAGTTGACCGCGGCCCGGTGCGGCACCACCACGCCCTTGGGCCGCCCCGTCGATCCCGAGGTGTAGATGACGTATGCGGCGTTCTCCGCCGTCGCGGGGCAGACGAAGTCCGCGTCGTCGTCCGGGAGGGGGGCCTCCCCGTCCACCAGCACCACAGCCGCCCCGCCCGTGGGCAGCTGCGCCGCGAGGGCGGCTTCGGTCACCACCGCCACGACGCCCGCGTCTTCCAGCACGTACGCCACGCGCTCCGCGGGATACGCCGGGTCCACCGGGACGTACGCGCCCCCCGCCTTCAGCACCCCCAGCAGCGCGGCGACCATATCCGGCCCGCGCTCCAGGCACACCGCCACCCGCGACTCCGGCCCCACGCCGAGCGCAGACAGCCGCCGCGCCAGCAGGGCGGCGCGGCGGTCCAGCGCGGCGTAGGTCAGCGCCTCGCCGCGGAAGACGAGCGCGGCCGCGTCCGGCGAGCGCGCCGCGGCCGCCTCGAAGCGGTCGTGGATCCGTTCGCCGCGCGGGAACTCCGCGGCGGTGTCGTTCCACGCCTCCAGCTCGCGGGCGCGCTCGGCCGCGTCCAGGATAGGCAGGTCGCCGAGGCGCGCCTCCGGGTCGCGGGCGATGGCCTCCAGCAGCGTGCGCAGGTGGCCCAGAAGGGCGCGCACGGCGGCGCCATCCAGGCGGTCGGCCTCGTACATGGCGCGCAGCACCAGCCCCTCCGCGGGGGCCACCACCAGCGTCAGCGGGTAGTTGGTGCGCTCGAAGGCGCGGAAGCCCGCGATCTCCACCCCGCCGCGCGGCTCCGCGGCGGAGGCGTCCACGGGAAAGTTCTCGAAGATCAGCAGGCTGTCGAAGAGCGGTTCGCCCGCGGGCAGCCCGCTCCAGGCGCGCACGTCCACCAGCGGCGCGTGCTCGTGCTCGCGCGTCTCCGCCTGGCGGGCCTGGAGATCCTGGAGCCAGGGCGCGAGCGGGGCGTCCGCGGGGACCCGGACGCGCACGGGCACCGCGTTGATGAACAGACCCACCATGCGGTCCACGCCGGGGAGCTCCGGCGGGCGCCCCGACACCGTCGCGCCGAAGACCACGTCGTCCGCCCCCGAGTAGCGCGACAGGAGCAGCGCCCAGGCGCCCTGCACGGTCGTGCTCAGCGTCACGTGGCGGTGCCGGGCCAGCTCGGCGAGCGCCGCCGTCGCCGCCGGGGACACGTCCAGCCGCTCCTCGCCGTACTCCCCCGCCCCGCCCGCGCGCGGCCCCCGGTCGATCCCCAGCGGCGTGGGCGCGCGGAAGCCGCGCAGCTCGGCGCGCCAGAAGGCCTCGGCCGCGGCCGGGTCGCGCCGCCCCAGCCAGGCCACGTACTCGCGGAAGGGGCGCGGCGCCGGGAGGGCGGCCGTCTCCCCCGCGCGGCCTGCCTCGTACAGGTCGAACACCTCGCCCAGCACCATCCCCACCGACCAGCCGTCCAGCAGCAGGTGGTGGTGGCTCCACACGAACTCCCACGCGTCGTCCGCCACGCGCAGCAGCGCGAGCCGCATCAGCGGGGCGCGCCCCAGCTCGAAGCCGCGCTCGCGGTCCTCGCGCAGGAACGCCTCCAGGCGGGCCGTCCGCTCCTCGTCCGCGAGCCCGCGCCAGTCCTCGCGGCGCCACGGGGCCCGGGCCGCGCGGGACACGATCTGGAGCGGCTTTTCGCGCTTCTCCCAGGCGAACGCCGTGCGCAGCACCGCGTGGCGCTCCACGACCCGCTGCCACGCCGCCTCCCACGCCGCCTCGTCCAGCGCGCCGCGCAGGGTGAACGCGAACTGCTCGAAGTAGGTTCCCGACGAGGGCGCGTACAGCGTGTGGAAGAGCATCCCCTGCTGGAGGGGGGAGAGCGGGTAGATCGCCTCGATCGCGCTGCGGTCCATCGTCTTTCTAGTCGTTCAGCGAGATGAAGTCGGCGATCAGGTCGTCCAGCTCGCCCTGGCTCAGCTCCGCCTCCGGGAAGTCCGAGGGAGTGTAGACCGCGGCCTCGGGCGAGCGACAGTGCTCGATCAGCCCGCGCAGCGCCGCCAGCCAGCGCTCCGCCAGCGCCCGCACCGTCTCCGGGCGGTGGACGCGCTCCGAGTACGTCCACCCCGCGTGCAGCCGGCCGCCCTGGATGCTGGCGTTCACCTCCAGCAGGTAGCGCCGCGGGGCGGATGCCGCGTGCGCCGCGCCCATGGGCTCGTCTACGGGGCGGAGGAGCGCCGCGCCGGGGAGGAGCGCGTCGAGCTGGCCCAGGTAGTTGAAGCTGACCTCCGGCGTGGGCGCGGCGGCCAGCGCCGCGCGCACCTCCTCGCGCCCCAGGTAGCGCAGGATCCCGTAGCCGATCCCCTTTCCCGGCACCGCGCGGACCTGCTCCTTGACGGCCTTGAGCGCATCGCCCGGGGAAGCCCCGGTCCCCGCGTCCAGCGCGACGGGGAACACCGACGTGAACCATCCCACGGTGCGCGACAGGTCCACGTCCTCGAAGATCGGCTCGCGCCCGTGCCCCTCCAGCTCCACGCGCACGGCGGGCGCGCCGGTCCACTCGCCCACCGCCAGCGCGAAGGCGGCCAGCAGCACGTCGCCCACCTGCGTGCGGTACGCCGCGGGGACCTCGTGCACCAGCGCGTGCGTTTCCTCCGCGGAGAGCGCGACGGCGGCGACGCGCGCGTGGGCCTCCGTGTTCTCGCCGCCGGGAAAGTCCACCGGGAACGGCGCGGCCGGCGCGCGCCCGGCGGCGAGCCAGTGCTCCATCTCGGCCTCGGCGGCCGGGGTGCGCGCGTGCTCCGCCAGCCGCTCCGCCCACTGCCGGAACGACGTGGTCTTCGGCGGGAAGCGCACCGGCTCGCCGCGGGCGAGCTGCGCGCAGGCCCGCTCCAGGTCCTCCACCAGCACGCCCCACGACACGCCGTCCACGGCCAGGTGGTGAACGGCGAGCAGGAGCCGCCCGGGCCCTTCGCCGCGGCTGAAGTACACCGCCTGGAGGAGCGGCCCGCGCTCCAGCGACATGCCGGCCTGCGACCTCGCCGCCACCCGCTCCACCTCCGCCTCGCGCTGCGGCGCGGGCGTGGACGACTGGTCCACGTGGTCGAAGGGTACGTCCCCGTTCCAGGGCGCGCCCTCCTGCGCCCAGCCTCCGTCCGCCTCCCCGCGGAAGCGCAGCCGCAGCGCGTCGTGGTGGCGCATCAGCTCCCCCACCGCGCCCCTGAGCACGGCGGGGGCGACGGGATCCGCGACCTCCAGCAGCAGCGCCTGGTTCCAGTGGTGCGGCTCCGGCAGCGCCTGCTCGAAGAACCAGCGCTGCACCGGCGTGAGCGGCACCGCGCCCGTGACCTCGCCCTGCTCCGCCTGCACCGCGGCGGCCGTGTCGGCCACGGACGCGAGGTCGGCGACGGTGGGGTGCTGGAACACCTGCCGGGGGGTGATGCGGATGCCGGCCTGCGCCGCCCGCGAGATCACCTGGATGCTGAGGATGCTGTCGCCGCCCAGCTCGAAGAAGTTGTCGTGCACCCCCACGCGGTCCAGCCGGAGGACGCCGCACCAGATCCCCGCCAGCGTCGCCTCCACCTCGTCGCGCGGCGCGACGGCCGGGCCCTCCTCCTCGGCGCGGATCCACTCCGGCGCGGGGAGCGCGGCGCGGTCCAGCTTTCCGCTGGGAGTCAGCGGGAGCTCTTCCAGCACCACCACGGCGGCGGGCACCATGTACTCCGGCAGCTCCTCCTTGAGGCGGCTGCGCAGCGCCGCGACGGACAGCTCGCCGCCCTCGCCCGCGACCACGTACGCCACCAGCCGCGCGTGCCCCGGCGCGTCCTCGCGCGCGGCGGCCACGGCCTCGCGCACCCCCGGCTGCCGCAGCAGCGCGGACTCGATCTCGCCCAGCTCGATGCGGTGCCCGCGCACCTTGACCTGCTCGTCCAGCCGCCCCAGGTACTCCACCTCGCCCGATGCCAGCCAGCGCGCCCGGTCCCCCGTGCGGTACATCCGCGTCCCCGCCTCCGCCGAGAGCGGGTCCGGGACGAAGCGCTCCGCCGTAAGCTCCGGCCGCCCGTGGTAGCCGCGCCCCACCTGCACCCCGCCGATGAACAGCTCGCCCGGCACGCCCACGGGCGCCTGCCGCAGCCGCCCGTCCAGCACGTGGATGCGCGTGTTCGACACCGGCCGCCCGATCGGCACCGTGGGCCGCCCGCGCTCGCAGGCGTGGTGCGTCACGTCCACCGCCGCTTCCGTGGGTCCGTACAGGTTGTGCAGCTCTGCGTGGGGAAGCCGCTCGAAGAAGCGGTCCCGCACCTCCGCCCCCAGCGCCTCGCCGCTGCACACCACCCGCCGCACGCTCCCGCAGCGCCACGGCTCCCCCGCGTCCAGGAACGCCTGGAGCATCGACGGCACGAAGTGCAGCGTGGTGACCCCCTCCCGCTCGATCAGCTCCGACAGGTAGTGCGGGTCCCGGTGCCCGTCCGGCTTCGCCAGCACCAGGCGCGCCCCCGCCAGCAGCGGCCAGAAGAACTCCCACACCGACACGTCGAAGCTGAACGGCGTCTTCTGGAGCACCACGTCGTCCGCCGTGAGCCCGAAGTGCCGCTGCATCCACAACAGCCGGTTGACGACGCCGCGGTGCGCGTTCATCGCGCCCTTGGGCTGCCCCGTGGAGCCCGAGGTGTAGATGACGTAGGCGAGATTGTCGGAGTCGACCCGACCCCCCTCCCCCCTTGCGGGGGAGGGGGCTGGGGGGAGGGGGGTATCCACCACGACCACCTCGCCCCCGAACTCCGGGATCGTCCCGACCAGCCGCTCCTGAGTCAGCAGCACCGGCACCGCCGCGTCCGCAACCATGTACGCCAGGCGATCCGCCGGGTAGCCGGGATCCAGCGGCACGTACGCCCCGCCCGCCCGGAGCACGCCCAGCAGCGCCACCACCAGCTCCGCCGAGCGCTCCATGCACACGCCCACCCGCGTCTCCGGGCCCACCCCCATCCCCCGCAGCGTCGCGGCGAGCGACGCCGACCGCGCGTCCAGCTCGGCGTAGGTCAGAGTGGCGCCCTCGAAGGCGACGGCAACGGCGTCCGGCGTGCGGCGGGCCTGCGCCTCCACCAGGGCGTGGAGCGTCGCCCCCGTCCCGTCCCATGCCTCCGCCGTGTCGTTCCAGGCGGCCAGCAGATCGCGCTCGTCGTCGCCCAGCAGCGGCAGCTCCGAAAGGCGCACGTCGGGGTTGGCGAGGACCGCGTCCAGCACCCGCAGGTAGCGGCGCTCCAGGCGGTGGATGGTGGGCGCGTCGAAGAGGTCGGTGTTGTACTCGAAGCAGGCGTCCAGCTCGCCGTCGCGCTCCTGCGCCCACAGCATCACGTCGAACTTGGAGGTCCCGCTCTTGGGGGGCTCCCAGGTGAGGCGCAGCCCCGGGAGCTCCAGCTCGCTCCCCGGCGCGTTCTGCAGCGCGAACATCACCTGGAAGAGCGGGTTGCGGCTGAGGTCGCGCTCCGGCTGCACCTCGTCCACCAGCTTCTCGAACGGAAGGTCCTGGTGCCCGTAGGCCCCCAGCGCCGCCTCGCGCGTCCGCGCCAGCAGCTCGCTGAAGGTGGGATCGCCCGAAAGGTCGCCGCGCAGCACCAGCGTGTTGACGAAGAAGCCGACGATCTCCTCGATCTCGCGCCGCGTGCGGTTTGCGATCGGCGAGCCCACCACCACGTCGTCCTGGCCGGTGCAGCGCGCCAGGAGCGCCTGGAAGGCGGCCAGCCCCACCATGAAGAGGGTGGCGCCGTGCCGGTTCGCCAGCTCGTGCAGCGCCGCCGTCCGGTCCTGGGGCACCGTGAACCAGTGCGACTCGCCCCGGAAGCTCTGCACCGGGGGACGCGGACGGTCGGTGCGCAGCTCCAGCGTGGGAGCGCTCCCCAGCTTCTCGCGCCAGAAGGACAACTGGCGCTCCAGCACCGCGCCGGACAGGTGCTCGCGCTGCCAGGCCGCGTAGTCCGGGTACTGGAGCGCCAGCTCCGGGAGCGGCGAGGGCCGCCCCTCGCGAAACGCCTCGTACAGCGTCGCCAGCTCCTGGATCATCACCCCGATGGACCACCCGTCGCTGATGATGTGGTGCATCGTCAGGAACAGGGCGTGGTCGCCGGGGCCCAGCACCAGCAGCTGCCCGCGGAACAGCGGGTCGCGCGCCAGGTCGAAGGGAAGGTTCGCCTCCTCGACGGCGCGGCGGTGCACCTCCGCGTCCAGCTCGGCCGGGGGCACGTGGCGCAGGTCGGTCGCGGGGAGCACGAACTCGAAGGGCTCCGCCACCGTCTGCACCGGGCTGCCGTCCGCCACCCGGAAGTTGGTGCGGAGCGATTCGTGACGCCGAAGGATCTCCGTGAGGGTGCGGCGGAGCGCCGTCACGTCCAGGTCGCCCTCCACGCGGATCGCCGCGTGGATGTGGTTGAAGCCAAGCCCCGGCTGGAGCTGCTCCAGGAACCACAGGCGCTGCTGGGAAAAGGAGAGCGGGAGGAAGTCGCGCCGCGCCCGCGGGGTGACCACGTCGGCGCGCGGCGCGCCCGCGGACTGTCCCCGGAGCCTCTTCTCCAGGAGCGCCTTCTTCGCCGCGGTGAGGCCCGGGCGCTGGGAAGAGGATTCGGGAGAGCTCATGGGGCTCGGCTCGCGGCGATTGAGGTCGGGACGGCGTGGAGAGCGGGCGCCCTCGCGAGCGCCCGCCGCGGGTCCTCGCACGGCCTGACGGATTCGGTACGGTGGCCGGCAGCGGCGGGCTCCGCGGCCGTCGCCGGCCATGCGGACGGAAGCCCTGTCACCCCGCCGAAAACCCGCGCATCCGCTGGATTCGAGGGCCGTCCCGGGGCCCTTCAATATCGCACTTCACCGAAGGGTGTCAAGCTGTACGCCGCCCTTCACGGGCGGTCTGGATGCACTCCAAGTGTTTGTCCTGGAACAGTTTCGCCCGTGGGCAGCAGCTCGCGTCCGTTTCGGGGCCCTTTCGGGAAACCCGCACCGGAGGGCGGCACGGCGGCGCATCGCGGGCCCGGCCTCTACGGGTCCCCGACTGGGAGCGTGAAGTAGAAGCGGGTCCCCACCCCGACCCGGCTCTCCACCCAGCTCCGTCCTCCGTGCGCCTCCACGATTCCCCTGGAGATCGCCAGCCCGAGCCCCGCCCCTCCGCGGTGTGCCCGCCCGGCGTGCCAGAAGCGCGTGAAGACGTGCGGGATCTCGGCTTCCGGGATCCCGATTCCCGTGTCTTCCACCGACACCACGACCTCGCCGCCGTCCCGCACCGCCCGGACGACGACCAGGCCGTCCTCCGGCGTGAACTTGAGCGCGTTGCCCACCAGGTTCGACAGCGCCTGCACCAGGCGGTGCGGGTCTCCCTCGATGGGGGGCACGTCCGGGGCGGCCTTCCAGTGGAGCCGCTGGCGCTTCTGCACGGCCAGGCTCTCGAACTGGCTGCACACGGCCTCGAACACCGCGTCCAGCAGCAGCGGCTCCCGCTCCAGGGACAGGCGGCCCGCCTCCACCTCGCTCACGGTCAGCAGGTCCTCGATCAGGCGCGACATGCGCAGGGCGGCGCGCCGGATCGCCTGGACCTGCACCGCCTTCCGGTCGTCCGGGATGGGCAGGTCCAGGACCTCCGAGGCCATCAGGATCATCTGGAGCGGGTTGCGCAGGTCGTGCGAGACGAAGGCCAGCACCTCGTCCCGGGCGGAGATGGCCACCGTCGCGTCGCCCAGGGCACCGGCGAGCCGCCTCTGCTCCCGCGCGACCTCCCTGTGCGCGTGCACCAGCTCCGCGTTCAGCGCAGAGATCTCCTCGTACATCCGCCCGGCTCTCCGGCTCGGCGCGTGCTCCAGGAGCCAGAAGCGCCGGTCCGCGCCCGGATTCCCCCAGACCACCAGGAAGGTCCGCAGCTCCATCGATCCGGGGGTGTGGAACACCAGCTCCCACGGCACGTCGGGATCGACGTTCCGCGTGCCGGAAAGGATCAGCCTCCACCGGTGCCGCGACGTGTCGTCGAGCACCTGCGCGAGCGGGCACCCGGCGAGGTCGCGGCCGACCGCCGCGTCCAGGTGCCCGTTGGACCCGACGACCACGCCGTCGGCCGAGAGCTCCAGCACCGCACCGGGGAAGCGGTGAAGGCACTCGTGGAGGGAACTGGCGCCCATCCTGTGTGCTCCTGCGTGCGCGAAGCCTGCCGGGCTCGCTCCGGGGGCCCGGAGCGGGTGAATATGGCGGCGAAGCGTGGACGGGACGAGAGGAGCCCGGTCCGGGTCTGTCCGGACCGGGGCGCGCAGGTGCAGATTGTCGTCCGCCCGCCGCGTCGGCTCAGCGCGCCGCGCCGGTGCGGGCGAGATCCGCCCGGGTCACGGCTCCTGCACGCCTCCCGGACGGTGCGGCACGGTGTCGTTCGCGGCGGTCCCGTTCTGGTCGGGCCCCAGCGACTCCGTCACCTCCCCGGAAGCGGGCGTGGTGCCCGCCGCCTCGCCCTCCGCGCTGCTCTGCCCCACCGCGTCTCCGGGCGAGGACTTGGTGGAGTCGGAGGTCCCGCACGCGGCGGCGAGGAGGAAAAGCGCCGCCAGCGCGGCCGTCGAGGATCCGCGGATCGACAAGAGCACCTGCCCGTTGGAGTGGTCGGGGCCGCGCACGCACCGGCGCGGCGCATGGCCGAGCGTACGGCATCCGCCGTACCACGCGCTCCGGCGGGCACTTTCGGGCGATCCCCGAAGGCGCAGCGGTGTACGAAAGTGGACACCGGGAACGGACGAGAAAACCAGCGGAGAAGCGATGTCGGGAGCGAGCACCCCCCTGATGAAGCAGTGGCAGGAGGCAAAGGACCAGCACCCCGACGCGGTGGTGATGATCCGCGTCGGCGACTTCTACGAGCTGCTGGGCCCCGACGCCGAGCTGGCCGTGCGCGTGCTGGGGCTCGCCCTCACCTCCAAGGGCGGCCCCGGCGCCATCCCCATGGCCGGCGTCCCCGCCCGCTCCCGCGACGAGTACCTGGAGAAGCTGGCGGCCGGGGGCTTCCGCGTGGCCGTCTGCGAGCAGATGGAGGACGCGTCCGAGGCAAAGGGGACGGTGCGGCGCGAGGTCACGGAGGTGGTCACCCCCGGCGTGGTCTTCGCCGACGGGCTGCTCCGGGAGCGCCGCAACAACTTCCTCGCCGCGCTGGTGGAGGACCGCCACGGCGCGCTGGGCCTCGCCGCCGCCGACGTGACCACCGGCGAGGTGATCGTCACCGCGGCCACCGAGGAGTCTCTGGAATCCGAGCTGGCGCGCATGGAGCCCGCCGAGCTGCTGCTGTCCGCCGACTGGAACGGCCGCGATCTGCCCGGGCTGGAGCGGCTGCGCGTCACCCGGCGCCCGCAGGTGATGTTCGACGCGCGCTTCGCCTGGGACGAGATCTGTTTCCGCTACGGCGTGCAGTCGCCCGAGGGGTTCGGCATCGGCGAGCGCGACGAGGCGCTGGTGTCGGCGCTGGGCGGGCTGCTGGCGTACCTGCGCGAGGTGCAGCCCGGCGGCGTGGTGGGCCTGCGCCCCCCGCGGCTGGAGCGCCCCGGCGAGGCCATGGTGCTGGACGACATGACCCGCCGCAACCTGGAGCTCACCGAGCCGCTGCGCCGCGAGCCGGGGATGAAGCCGGGCGAGGGGACGCTGCTGGGGGTGGTGGACGAGACGCTGACCCCCATGGGCGCGCGGCTGCTGCGGGGGTGGCTGCTGCGCCCCATGGTGGCGCTGGACCGCATCCGCGCGCGGCAGGACTCCGTGGCCGAGCTGGCCGGCGACAACGAGCTGCGCGGCCGCATCCGCCGCGAGCTGGAGCACGTGCGCGACCTGGAGCGGCTGGCCGGCAAGGTGGCCTCCGGGCGCATCGGCCCGCGCGAGCTGCGCGCGCTCGCCGACTCGCTCGCGCGGCTGCCGCGGCTGCGGCGCCTGGAGGAGGGCGCCGGCGGCGGCCCCCTGCGCAAGCTGCTGCGCACGCTGGACCCGCTGGAGGACGTGCGCGAGCGCATCGACCGGACGCTGGCCGACGCCCCCGCCGCCGCCTTCGCCGAGGGCGACGGGGTGATCCGCCCCGGCTTCGACGCGGAGCTGGACGAGCTGCGCGGGCTGCGCGAGGGCGGCACCGACTTCATGGCGCGCCTGCAGACGCGGGAGCGCGAACGGAGCGGCATCAACGCCCTCAAGGTGGGCTACAACCGCGTCTTCGGCTACTTCCTGGAGGTGCCGCGCTCCCACGCGGACCGCGTCCCCGGCGAGTACGAGCGCAAGCAGACGCTCGCCAACCTGGAGCGCTTCGTCACCGGCGAGCTGAAGCAGTGGGAGGCCAAGATCCTGGGGGCCGAGGAGCGCATCGCCGAGCTGGAGGCGCGCCTCTTCGGCGAGCTGCGGCAGGCGCTCGCCACCCAGGTGAAGCGCTTCCAGGACGCCGCCGTGCGCGTGGCGACGCTGGACGTGCTCGCCGGCTTCGCCGAGTGCGCGGTGAAGCACGGCTACACCCGCCCCGAGGTGCACGACGGCTACCGCCTGGAGATCCGCGGCGGGCGGCACCCCGTGGTGGAGACCATGATGCCGCGCGACCGCTACATCCCCAACGACGTGGTGCTGGACGAGGACGGGCGGGTGATGATCCTCACCGGCCCCAACATGGCCGGCAAGAGCACGCTGCTGCGGATGGTGGGGCTGGTGCAGCTCCTTGCCCAGGTGGGCGCCTTCGTCCCCGCGGAGCACGCCTCGCTGGGGGTGAGCGACCGCATCTTCACCCGCGTGGGCGCCTCCGACAACCTGGTGCGCGGCCAGAGCACCTTCATGGTGGAGGCCAGCGAGTGCGCCACCATCCTCAACGGCGGCACGCGGCGCTCGCTGGTGCTGATGGACGAGGTGGGGCGCGGCACCGCGACCTGGGACGGCGTCAGCCTGGCGTGGGCCATCACCGAGCACCTGCACGGGGTGATGGAGGCCCGCACCATCTTCGCCACCCACTACCACGAGCTGACCGAGCTGGCCGACCTGCTCCCCGGCGTGGTCAACTTCAACGTGGCCGCGCGCGAGGAGGGGGACCACATCCTCTTCCTGCACCGGCTGGTTCCCGGCGGCGCCGACCGCTCCTACGGCATCGAGGTGGCGCGCATGGCCGGGATCCCGCCCACGGTGATCGCCCGCGCCCGCGAGATCCTGCGCACCCTGGAGGGCTCGCGCTCGGCGGAGAGCCGCGTCATCGAGCACCTGGCCGAGGAGGTGTACCTGGCGGACACGGCGCAGCGCGCGGCCGAGCGGGCCCCTGCTCCGTCCGCGCCGCCCGCGGACGGCCCCGAGCGCCGCGTCGCCGAGCGCATCCGCGCCGTGGACCCCAACCGGCTGACGCCCATGGACGCGCTGTCGCTGCTCACCGAGCTGCGCGGCGAGCTGGCGTAGCCCGCGCTCACCCGGCGGGCGGCCTGCCGGCCATCGCCTCCAGGTTGAAGCGCACCAGCAGCTCCGCCAGCTCCTCCGTCGCCTCGGCGCCGATCATGGGCTCGGGCGGAAAGGAGGGCGGCAGCTCCACCCCCGGGAGCAGCGCCCGCGCCGCCGGCGACACCAGCACCGGACGCGAAGGGTCCAGCCGCGCGACCGCCTCCGGGTCGCGCGCGGACACCCCGTGGACGCGCCCCCCGTACACGCTGCCGGCGATCAGGCGCACGCGCTCCACGAACGGCTCGTCGGCGTACAGCACGTCCAGCTCCTCCGCCGCCAGCCGCCGCTGGAGCTCGCGCGTGAACAGCCGGTTCAGGCGGATCACCACCAGCGGCTTCCCCAGCCGGGCCGCCGCGTCGCGGGCCTCGCCGGCGTGGAAGGCGGTGGTCGCCACCACGTCCGCCGCCGCCAGCTCCGGCGGCGGGGCTCCCCCGGACAGCCGGTCCGCGTGCACCGCCGACACGGCGAAGCCGAAATCGTCCCGCAGCTCCCCCCCGAAAGCCTGCAGCTGGTCCGCGGTGGACTCCACGAAGGCGCAGCGCACCGTGGCCGCCGCCGTGCAGCCGCGCACGAACTCCGGCAGGCCGGGGACGGCGATGCGCCGCGTCCACGCCTCGCGCAGCACGCCCACCATCCACCGCGCCGTCTCCGCCAGCACCCGCCCGCCGATGCGCTCCTGCGGCGCCACGTACACCCCCGAGCGCCCCCGCACCTCCACCAGCCCCTCCGCCTCCAGCCGCCGGTAGACGCGGGCCACCGCCCGCAGGTCCGCGCCCGTCTCCTCCGCCACCTCGCGATAGCTGGGGAGCCGGTCGCCCACGTCCAGCCGCCCGGTATGGATCCGACCCACGATCCTCGACCGTATCATCTCCGCGAGCTGGACGTCGCTCCACCGCTCGCGCTCCCGCAGCTCTCGCATGCCGCTCCCTCCCCCTGAGACAGTTCCGGTTTCCGGCTGGAATACTGTTGCAAAAAACGCATCAGTTTGGGAACGTCACTTGCGAAAACCGCGCCCGCCGCCGCACCGAAGCGAGCGGCCGGCGCGCCGGGCCACGTCCGGCAGGGCGCGTCACCACGTCCAAGACCCGGAGGCAAGCAGATGCACACGCCGAGACCCGGCGCCGCCCGCGGCGCGCTCGCCCTTTCGCTCGTCCTGCTCGGCGCATGCGGCGGCGGCATGGCCGGCGCCATGGAGACCGCCCCCCGGCCCAGCGCGGGCGCGCCGATGCCCGCCGCCGACCGCGACATGCAGGCGGTGCTGGACCAGCTCGCCGCCCTGGGCGCGCGTCCCGTCGAGACGCTTTCCGTGGAGCAGGCCCGCGCCCAGCCCTCCCCCGCCGACGCCGTCAAGGCGCTGCTCCGGCAGCAGGAGCGCAGCACCGCGCCCGAGCCGGTGGGGAGCGTGCGGGACCGCACCGTCCCCGGCCCCGCCGGCCCCATCCCGGTGCGCGTCTACACCCCGGCCGGGACCGGCCCCTTTCCGGTGATCGTGTACGTGCACGGCGGCGGCTGGGTGATCGCGAACCTCGACACCTACGACGCGTCGGCGCGCGCGCTGGCCAACGCCGCGAACGCGGTGGTGGTTTCGGTGGAGTACCGCCACGCGCCGGAGCACAAGTTCCCGGCGGCGCACGAGGACACCTGGGCCGCCTACCGCTGGGTGGTCGCCAACGCCGCGCAGGTGGGCGGAGACCCGGAGCGGATCGCGGTGGCCGGCGAGAGCGCGGGCGGCAACATGGCCGCCAACCTGTCCATCCGCGCCCGCGACGAGGGGGTGAAGCTCCCCGTGCACCAGCTGCTGGTATACCCGGTGGCCGGCACCGACATGAACACCCCGTCGTACCTCCAGAACGCCGACGCGAAGCCGCTGAGCCGCGGGGGGATGATGTGGTTCGCGCGGCACACGCTGCGCTCCCCGGCCGACGCCGCCGACCGACGCCTCAACTTAGTGGCCGCGAACCTGACCGGCCTCCCGCCCACCACCATCATCGCCGCCGAGATCGACCCGCTGCGCTCCGAGGGCTCCGTGCTCGCCGAGAGGCTGCGCGCCGCGGGGGTGGACGTGGACTACCAGAGCTTCGAGGGCGCGGCCCACGAGTTCTTCGGCATGGGCGCCGTGGTGGGCGACGCCCGCGACGCCGTCATCCGGGCCGGCGCGCGCCTGCGCGCCTCGTTCGCGCGCGGAGGGATGTAGCCCACGCGGGGACGCGGGGGGTCAGGGAGCCCGCACTCGCGGACGCAGCGCAACCCCCGCGTGAGGGATTTCGGCCCGAAGGGGCGAGACCTGGCGGGGTAGTTTCCGCCGGGGCTCGACTCCGTTGCAGACGGTTGTTTCGTCTGCTACGGAGCCGAAGCCCGACCCCGGCGCCAGCCGGGGGCACGCCCGAACCCGGCCGTACAACCAAGCCGTCAGTCCGCGAATGCCACTTCCCCCCGCGCCCGCCGCTCCAGCGGAAGCAGCGCGTGGTACATGACCCGGTGCAGCGGCGTGACGACCCCGCTCGCCGCCCCCAGCCGGACCACCGCCCCGCACCACGCCTCCAGCTCCGAGGGCCGCCCGCCCGCCACGTCCCGCTGGAGCGAGGTGGTCCCCTCCGCCGGCTGCGCGTCCACGAAGCCCATGGTCCGCTCCACCACGTCGTCCGGCAGACGGATCCCGCGCGCCCGCGCCACGGCCAGGATCTCCCCCATCGCCTCCTCCAGCAGCCGGCGCGTCTCCGGCATGACTCGCAGCACGCCGACCGGCGCGCGCGCCAGGGCGCCCACGCCGCCCATGGGGACCACGAACAGGAACTTGGCCCACAGGTCCGCCAGCACGTCGTCGGGCGTCGCCGCCGCCACCCCCGCCGCCGCAAGCACCTCCCGCAGCCGCTCCACCCGCGCCGTGGGCGGGCCGTCCCACTCGCCGAAGGTGACGGACGCCGGCCCGCCGCCGTGCACCACCACCCCCGGCCCGTCCACCCGGCTGAAGATGCGCGCCACGCCGGGGAGCACGCGCTCCCTCCCCACCACCTCCGCCGCCTGGGCGGGCGCCTCCACCCCGTTCTGCAGCGTCACCACCACGGTGTCCGGCCCCAGCAGCGGTGCCGCGGTCCGGCACGCCTCCGCCACCTGCCACGTCTTGGTCGCCACCAGCACCGCGTCCACCGGCCCCACCTCCGCCGGCCGGTCCGTCGCCCGCACGGGGTGCACGGTGAAGTCGCCGGCCACGCTCCGCACCCGCAGCCCGTCCCGCCGCATGGCCGCCAGGTGCTCGCCGCGCGCGACGAAGGACACGTCGTTCCCCGCCCGGGCGAGCCGCCCGCCGAAATAGCCGCCGACGCCGCCGGCGCCGATGATCGCGATGCGCATGGACCTCTCCTGGAGCGAATCGGGAGGCGGCGCGAGGAGGCTCGGCCGCCGGGACGATCATCGTACCGCGGGGCGCGGCGGGGCACAACGGAACGATGGAAACGACATCGTTTCCGGACTGAAACGCGAACATGGTGGCGCACTGATTTCCCGGCGCTTACTTTCCGCCGTGTTCCGCAGGAAATCCAGGACTCTCCCCCGAGGAGCCGAGCATGCACCCCACCCGTGGCGTGTCGTCGTTCCGGCTGTACCCCGCCGTACTCGCTTCCCTGGCCGCGCTGCTCGCCGCGTGCGCCCCGGACCAGACGGTCCCCACCGCCCCGGCCGCGCCGGAGGCACCCGCCTTCTACACCTACCCCAGCGCCATCTACCGCAGCCACGTGGAGTTCGGCACCCCGTACGACGCGAACTCGAGCAACGACCTGATCCTGTCCAAGCGCACCTTCACCTCGTCGCACAACTGCGCCGAGGGCGGGCCCAACTGGGTGTCGTACAACCTCAACAAGACGCACTACGGCGACGCGGCGCGCTCCACCAGCTTCTACTCCGACGCCAGCCTCCCCGGCACCTGCTACCACGTCGTCACGTCCGACTACACCAACTCCGGCTACTCCCGCGGCCACATGGCGCGCAGCGAGGAGCGCACCTGGTCCGTGGACGACAACAAGCAGACGTTCCTGATGACCAACATCCTCCCGCAGTACCAGGACCTGAACGGGGGGCCGTGGTACAAGTTCGAGCAGTACCTCCAGGACCTGGCGCAGAACCAGAACAAGGAGATCTACGTCATCTCCGGCGGCACCGGGAACCGGGGAACGCTGAACGGGGCCGGCAAGGTGGTGATTCCCACCTACACCTGGAAGATCGCCGTGGTCATGCCGTACGGTCAGGGGCTCGCCAACGCCACCTCCACCGGCAGCCTGCAGGTGATCGCGGTGGACATGCCCAACGTCACCGGCATCGCCGCGCGGCCGTGGACCGACTACAAGACCACCGTCGACCAGCTGGAAACCTTCTCCGGGTACAACTTCCTCGACCGGCTCCCCGACAGCATCGAGACGTACTGGGAGAGCCGGGTGTTCTGACCTTTTCTCAAGGCTTTCAACGGCTTTGAACGGCGGGTCTGGGCGTGTCCCCGGCTGGCGCCGGGGTCGGGCTTCGGCTCCGTAAGCCCGCAAACAACGCGGGCTAACGGAGTCGAGCCCCCGCAAACTGCAGCGGGGTCTCGCCCCTTCGGGCCGGAATCCCTCACGCGGGGCTCGCGCTGGCGTCCGCATGGGGCCCCCTACCCGGCTCGCTTGAGGCTCGCCGCCCTCCCCCGATCCTGGGGGAGGGCTTCCTGTCGTTCCGGGATCTGCGCAGGGAGGTCGGGGGAGGGTCCGCAGGCGGTGCGTTTGTTCGAAGCCAGCGTGATCCTGCCCGTACTCGGAGGGTGGGCGAGTGCTCTTGCGAGTCCCTTCGGGTATCGCACCGCCGGAGGAGCGCTCACCCGGCCGACCCCAAACCGGGATCCTGCCGTAGCGGACCGCCCGCCCCGTAGTCCCACAGGATCTGGACAGGAGCGCAGAATCCGTAGACGACGGCAGGAAACCTTTCGATTACTGGCGGGAACAGTGCGGATCGGGTATCTTGTGCACACTCCCACGTCCACGAAACACCTCGTCACCCCGGAACCGAAATGAAGAATCCGCGCGCGCTCACAGCGCTGGCACTCGTCGCGATGGCCGTGAGTGCCTGCGCCGACGGGGGCGCTGCCGGCCCCACCGCGCCCGAGGGGCCCCGCTACAACGGCGGTCTGTACGGGTCCGGGGGAAAGAGCGACGGCACGGGGACGGTGACCGGGTCCGAGGTGGCTCCGGGCTACGGCGGGGTGAGAGGGGGAGAGACGGCGGGCGGCACGGTCTGACGCGCTCCCGGGAGGCGCACGCGCACGGGAACGGACAGGGCGGCGACGGGCTTTCCGCGCGCATCGCCGGGGTCCGGGAGCTTGGCCTCCGCCATGCCGGAGGCGGCGGACCACTTGCGCAGCCGCGTCAGGAAGCGCGCGGTCAGCTCCCGCACGCGGGGCCCGTCCGGGGGCCTGCGCTCCACGGGCCCCGGGTCGCGGACGGGAACCCCCTCCAGGATGGCGCGGGCGCCGCACTGCGGCTCCGCCTCCTCGCGTCGGACGGCCACTTCCAGCGCGCGCAGGGCGGTCGTCTCCGCCCTCTCCCACTCGCCGAAGCGGCGCGCCCCGTCGGCCACGTGGACCAGCGCGGCCGCCGCCCCCTCCTCCGTGGCCGCGGCCAGCCGCATCACCTCCCCGGCGGCGGCCTCGTACCCCTCCCGGTCGGCGATCCCGGCGCAGGCGCGCGCCAGGCTCCCCAGGATGGGGAGGCGCCGGTGCGGCGCGATGTGCGGCAGGGTGGCGCACAGCAGCACATGGGCGCCGGAGAAGAAGCCCTCCCGGTTCAGCAGCCAGGCGTAGTCGTGGGCCAGGAAGGGGACGCCGGGGTGCCGCACCGGGTACAGGTCCAGCGCCTGCCAGACGTGGTCCTCTGCCTCCTCGTACGTCCCCACCTCGCACGCCACGGTGAACAGGTCGTGCTGCGCCTGCCCCGCCAGCGCGCGCCGGCCCGTGCGCGCCGCCATGCGCGAGGCAAGCACGTACAGCCCGCGCGCCTGCTCGTAGTCGCCCAGGTGGAACATCAGGAACCCCAGGCGCAGGTGCCCCCGGATGTACCACACCCGGTCCATGGCGCGGCGCGCCAGCACCACCGCGCGCTGGAGCCACACCACCGCGCGGTCCACCGCCGCCACCCGCGTGCAGAACTGCCCCGCCGCCGCAGCGGCCCCGGGGTCGCGCGGGCGGGCCGCCGCGGCGGCCTCCGCGAACTGGAGGGCGGTCTCCAGCTTCCCCTGCCCTTCCGCCCACTCCGCCACCGCCAGGCACGCCGCGGACACGGCGGAGGGGCGGGCGCGCTCCGGGTGGCGGACCATCGCCGCGAGCGTGGCGAGCGGGGCCCGCAGCTCCGGCGCCTGCTCCACCGCCCGGGCGAGCTGCTCCCGCGCCCGCCCGGAGGGCGGCATGAACAGCCCGGGGCGCCGGTCCCTGCGCGTGGACGCCCACAGCTTCACCGCGCGGACGCGCTTCCACAGCACCACCCCGAGCACGTCCTCCACCTCGCCGCAGAAGTCGAAGGTGTGCCGCTGTCCCGCCGGGGGGAGCGGCACCTTGGGGCGGCCGCGCCCGCGGACCCGGCGCGCCGGGTCCGCGGGGCCGTCCTGGTCTCCCTGGGTGCGGCCGGCGGGATCGCTCATCGCTCTCGGTGGAGGGAAGCGAAAACGGCACTGCGCGGGGGGACCAGCCCTGGACCATCCCGTCACCAGCCACTCATCAGCTACGATAGGCTCCTTTGGAGCTTGCGACTAGTAGCGGCCTCCGGCGGCAAATAATCGCCGGCGGCGCCTTTTCACCGCAGCCCGGGAGACGACCGCCTCGCGCGGTTCAGAAGCGCTCCCTCGCTTCCAGGTTCGCTTCCACTTCCGCCCGCGTGCGCCACACGGGGCGCAGCTCCTTGCGCGCGAAGAGCGGGAGCTGGTCGACGCGGTGGGGAGAGCTCGGCTGCGACGCGTTCCCGTAGCTCAGGAGCGCCTTCGCGCGCACGGGGCGCCCGAACTCGACGGCGGCCACGAACGAGTCGCCCCCGCCGGCGACGAAGCGGCCGTCCGGCCGCGGCTCCGACCAGAGCGCCCGGAAGACCCCGGCCTCGTCCGGGCCCCCGTTCGCGGGGAGGTCCAGGCTGTCCAGCCGCAGGCGGTTCACCTCGCCCCAGGGGACGTCCAGCGCGCCGTACGACCCGCGCACCAGCGCCGCGGCGGCCTCCAGCGCCGCCACCGCGGCGGCCGGATCGGCAAGGCCGTCGGGGGTGGCGAGAGGCGCCGAGGGGCTCCACCCGGTGGCGAACGACATGCCGCCGCTCCGCTCCATCATGGTCCGCACCCAGGCCAGGAAGAGCACGGCGCCCCGGCTCTCCGCGTCCGCGTCGTGGTTCCACCGCTCCAGGACCGCGGCGGCTTCCCGCGCCGCGGGGGTGCCGTGATCCCGCACGGCGGCCAGCAGGTCGTCCAGCACCCGGTCGGCCAGCTCCATCCGGGTGGAGTGCTTGTAGGCGACCATCTCGTCCAGCGAGATGCTGGAGTCGGCCATGACCAGCCGGGCCGAGCGCTGCGGCCGGAACGCCATTCCCACCGGCGCCATGTACGCCGGGAAGGACTCCGGGCGGAGCGGCGACGGGAAGGTGGTGGTCCAGGGCGGATCGTTGGCGTTCTGCAGCCAGCCGCTGGGGGGATCGAGCACCCGCGGCAGGTCGCCGTAGGCGTGGGTGCGGGTCCACAGCGTCGCCGAGGTGTCCCCCCGTACGACCCCCTGCCAGAACCTCCAGTCGCCGCGGGAGCGAACGGGAACCCGCCCGTTGAACACGTGCAGGATGTGCCCGTCCCGGTCGGCGTACATGACGGTGAACATCGGCATCTGCAGGCGCCGCACCGCGCGCTCGAACTCCCCCAGGTCGCGGGCGCGCGCCATCTGCCAGTACTGGTCCGCCAGGAAGGGCTGGTCCAGCCCCACCACCCGGTAGGCGAGCGCGACTCCGCCGCGCTCGCCCAGCACCGGGCCGTGCACCGAAGCGCGCACGAGGAGCGTGTCGTCGCGCAGGCTCCCGTCGTCGCGGCGAACCCGGATCACCTCGCGGCGCGTCTCGAACGGGCGCACCCCCCCGTTCCAGCGGTACCCGCCCTCGGCCAGGGTCAGGCCGTACACGTCGGCTCCGTCCAGGGTGTTCACCGTGTGCGTCCACCCCAGGTGGTCGTTGAAGCCGATGCCGATGAAGGGGAAGCCCACCAGCGCCGCCCCGTACACGTCCACGCCGGGCCCCGCGAGCTGCGCCTCGTACCAGGTGAAGATGTCTCCCCAGGGGAGGTGCGGGTTGGCGAGGAGCATCGCGTTTCCGCCGGCGGAGCGCGACGGGGCCACCGCCCACGCGTTGGAGCCCGCCCGGGCGCCCAGGATCCCCGCCGCGACCGCGCGCGGGTCGCCCAGGAAGTTGAAGTGGATGACGCGCTGCATGTGGGCGAGGACGTCCTCGCCCGTGACGGGAAGCACGGCCTCGTAGCGGTCGGCGATGCGGTCGGCGTGCGCCGCGGCGTAGGCGTTGATCCCCGCGGCGAAGGCGTCCAGCCGGCGGCGCCCCTCCGGGGTCTGCGCGCGGTACCACTCCCGCGCGCGCCCGGGAATCCCCATCCTGCGGGCGGAGCGGTCGGACTCCAGGAAGCGCTCCCCCCAGTACTCGGCGCCGCGCCCCCGCGCCTGCCCGTACATGCGCAGGAGAAGATCGCCGTGGCTCCGGGCCTGCGCCCACCCGAAGGCGCGCGAGATCGCCTCCTCGTCGGCCCCGTACACGTGGGGAACGCCCCAGCGGTCCCACAGGATCTCGGCCCGGGGCGGCGGACCGGCGGGCGCCGACTGCGCGGCCGCCGCGGCGGCGGACACGTACGCCAGGAGGGAGACGAGCAGGAGCGTTCGCCGCGAGGATCGCATGGGACCGTAGCCGATGGATGGAAGCCGCGCAGGGGAAGGCAGGCCGGACGAGGCCGACTCATCACGATAACCGCCCTCCATTTCGCGCGCAACTGTTGTCGCGAACAATGCGCATCATGCCGACGGCCGGCCGACATGCGCGTGGAGCGCCGGACCGAGTGGAGCGAAATGCCGGTCGAGCGCCTCGGCGGCGGAAGTCACGGAAAGCGAAATCCCCAGGGCGCGCTCTTGCGGCGCCCTGGGGACAATGGGTCGGGTGGGGCTCGAACCCACGACCATCGGATTAAAAGTCCGGTGCTCTACCAGCTGAGCTACCGACCCACTGCTTCACCGCGGACGCCCGGCCAGGCCGCCGGCGCGGCGCAAGCCGCAAAGATAACGACTCGCCCCCGGCGCCTCAACCACGCGGGAACCAAACACGCGGGGCGGTCCGGCTTTGCCGGACCGCCCCGCGCTACTTGCGCATCACATCGGGAGCTGCGTGAGGGATTTCGGCCCGGAGGGGCGAGACCCCGCGGGCAGTTTCGCGGGGGCTCGACTCCGTTGGGCTGCGTTGTTTGCAGCCCTACGGAGCCGAAGCCCGACCCCGGCGCCAGCCGGGGGCACGCCCAACTCAGCCGTAGCCGTTCAATGCCGTCACAGCGGCCGGATGAACACGTGGGTCCAGCGCCCCTCGTACACGCCCACCCCGTGGTGGGTGAGCGCGCAGTTCTCGATGTTCCTGCGGTGCGGCGCGCTGTTCATCCAGCTGCGGTACGCCTCCGACGCCGACGACTGACCCCACGCGATGTTCTCGCCGCCGGTGCTGTAGCGGATCCCCGCCGCGGCCAGCCGCGCCCACGGGTCCTGGCCGTCCGGGTTGGTGTGCGAGAAGAAGGAGCGCACCGCCATGTCGCGGCTGTGCCGGGCCGCCACCTCGGCCACGCGCGCGTCCCACACCAGCGCGGGGCAGCCGATGGACGCGCGGTGCGCGTTGACCAGCGACGTGAACTCCTGCTCGGCGGACGCGGAGGCGGAGCCGTCCGGCGCGGGCCCCGTGGGCGGCGCCTCGCACGCGGCGACCGCGATGGCGAGCGCGAGCGCGGCCCAGCCGCGGAGGCGGCGGGAGGAGCGGCGAGCCGGAGTGTCGGGGGTGGCGGCGGCGAGCGGGGCGGACGGACGGACGGCGCGGGGACCGGCGAGCGGAAGGTTCCTCATGGGGGATTCCTCTTCGGCGGCTCGACTGGCGTGGCGGACGCGGGTGCGTCCACGGTAGCCTCGAAGCTTTGCGTCCCCGCCTTTCGACGGGTTTGCCGTTGTCGGAGGTGCTCCGGCCCCCCTGTGGGCCAGGGCTGGGTGGTCCGGCACGGGCGGGCGCCCGCGGACCGTTTTCGAACGTTGAAAAAAGATTGCGCCACCGACCCGAATCGGTCAACCCCCCGGCGGGGGACCGGCCTCTCGCCGGAGACCCGCGTGAGGGATTCCGGCCCGAAGGGGCGAGACCCGGCGGCCGTTTGCCGGGGCTCGACTCCGTTGCAAACGGTAGTATCGTTTGCTACGGAGCCGAAGCCCGACCCCGGCGCCAGCCGGGGGCACGCCCGAACCCGCCGGAATCCGTCAATCGGCAAGCTCCAGCAGCGCGCCGACCTCCGCCCCCTGGCGCGTGTTCACCACCCCCCGCCCCCCACCCTGCGGCTGCATCCGCATCAGCGCCCCGCCGAACCGGCTCCCGAAGGCGAACAGCCCCCAGACGACGTCGTACGGCGCCACCCCCGACGCCCCGCTCTGGCGCGTGTACGGCACCGTCTCCAGGTACTCCTGCACCACCCAGTCGTTCTCGCGCAGCGCCCGCTCCACCCCCTCCCGCCACTCCTCGTCGGTGCGGAACCGGCCTATGTGCACCTGGCTGCCCCCCAGCGCGGTGGCCTTCTTGAGCACGAACTCCGCGCGGCGCTCCACCACGTCTTCCGGGATGCGCAGCGGTGCCCCGCGGAACACGCTGTCGGCCGGGAGGAGGCGGCGGGTCCAGGGAACGTGCTTCTCGATCAGGTCGCGCTCCGCCCGGGTGTACTCGCCGGACCCGGCGTTCTCGGAGATCAGGGCGAGGTTGCGCTTGTCCAGCAGGAGCGCGGTGACGGGCCCGCTGAACAGGTTGATGCGCCCCTGCTTGAAGTGCCGGATCACCAGCTGCATGTCGCTGACGCCGCCGTGCTGCTCCACCGCGGTGTGCACCGGGACGCCGTCGAGGTTGAGCACGCCGTCGGTTTCCACCAGGTCCTCCGGCGCGCACAGGAGCACCCGCCCGACGGTGGGCCGGCCGTCCTCGGCCATGGCGCGGTCCATCTCCCGCTGGTACAGCTCCGGGTCGTGCAGCGCCACCTGGTCGTCGTAGTGCGGCCGCACCATCATGGCCACGTTGAACTCGCCTTCCTTCCAGGCGCCCATGCGGGCCGTGTCGTCCAGCAGGTGCCGGAAGAGGGCCCCCAGCGTGCGGGGCGGGCGCACGGCGATCCCCCGCTCCTCCAGGAAGCGGCGGAGCTCCGGGGAGCTGCGGTACAGCTCGCCCACCCCGTGGGAGGAGAGCCCGCCCAGGAAGCTGCCAGCGTTGAACTCGATGCACTTGAGCCCGTCCGCCGTCTCGATGTAGTCGGCGCGGGAAAGGGCGCCCTCGATCCCGGTGGGCTCCTGGAGGACGAGGTCGAGCTGCTCCGGGTCCATCTCCAGGGCGATGATCTCGGACGGGTCCATCTCCTCCAGGGCGTTGGAGCGGTAGTACTCGCTCACCGCCGCCGGGCCGCCGCGGAGGAAGCGGAGAAGCGTGCTCTTGACCAGCCGGTCGATGCCGAGCGCCACCTCCCCCATCTCGCGCGCCTGCTCCGGCCCGATGAAGATGGGCCAGGGCTGGAGGGTGAACTTGCGGTAGACGGGGTCGGCGCCGAGCGAGGGGAAGGTGGCCCGCTCCAGGTACTCCGGGTTGCGCCTCACGAACTCCATGAAGTCGCGGTTGACCTCCGACCACCGCGTGTGGACCGGGCTCGCTTCGGCCTGGGAAGGCATCTGGGGATCTCGGGGCTGGATGGTGCGGACGGGCGCGCGGACGGTCCCGCGCCACCCGGGGTGGTGCCGGCAAGTATACTACGGCGCGGGCGGGCTCCGCGCACGGGGCCCGCCCTTCCGGGCGCGGCGGGCCGCCGCGGAGCGCCCGCGGCGGCCCGGGGCCGGCTACTTCCGGGTGATGCGCATGCCGTTGGGAGCGACGCCCGGCTTCACCTCGGCCGGCTTCGGCGCCTCGCGGGCGGCGGGCGCCGCCCCCCGCCGCTCGTCGCGGCCGCCGCCCCGGGGGCGCTCCTCGCGGCGGGACGCGCTGCCGCCTCCGCCTCCCCCGCCGCTCCCCCGCCCCGCCCCCGACTTCATGCTCAGCGCGATGCGGTTGCGCGGCACGTCCACCGAGAGCACCCGAACCGTCACCCGGTCGCCCACCTTCGCCACCTCGTTGGGGTCGCGCACGAAGCGGTCCGACATCTCGGACACGTGCACCAGCCCGTCCTGGTGGACGCCCACGTCCACGAACGCCCCGAAGGCCACCACGTTGGTGATCGTCCCCTGGAGCGTCATCCCCTCCCTGAGGTCGGCCACCTTCTGCACGTCGTCGCGGAAGGCCGGCGCCTCGAAGGCGCTGCGCGGATCGCGCCCCGGCTTCTTCAGCTCGGCGACGATGTCCTCCAGCGTGGGGAGCCCCACCCCGTCGCCCACGTACCTGCGCGGCTCGATGCGGCGGATGGCCTCCTCGTTCCCCACCAGCGAGTCCAGCCCCACCCCCAGGTCGCGGGCGATGGCCTCCACCAGCGCATAGCGCTCCGGGTGCACCGCGGAGCCGTCCAGCGGGTGCTCGCCGCCACGCACGCGCAGGAAGCCGACCGCCTGCTCGAAGGTCCGCGGCCCCAGCCCCGGGACCCTGAGGATCTGCCTGCGCGAGCGGAAGGCCCCCTCCCGGTCGCGCGTCTCGGCGATGCGCTGCGCCACCGAGGGCCCGATCCCCGCCACGTAGGCCAGGAGCGAGGGCGAGGCGGTGTTGACCTCCACCCCCACCCGGTTCACACAGCTCTCCACCGTCTCGTCCAGCCGCCGCTTGAGCCGCGTCTGCGACACGTCGTGCTGGTACTGTCCCACCCCGATGGACTTGGGGTCGATCTTGACCAGCTCCGCCAGCGGGTCCTGGAGCCGCCGCGCGATGGACACCGCCGAGCGCAGGGTGAGGTCCAGCTCCGGGAACTCCTCGCGCGCCAGGTCGGACGCCGAGTACACCGAGGCGCCCGCCTCGTTGACCATCACCACCGTCGGCCGCTGTTCGGCCGGCAGCTCGCGCACGGTCTCGCGCAGCAGCGCGTCCGTCTCGCGGCTGGCCGTGCCGTTCCCCACCGCCACCAGCTCTACCGAGTGCTCGCGGATCATGCGCGCGAGGTCCTTCCGGGCGCGGTCCTCCTGGTGGAGGTACACGTGCCCGGTGGCGAGCAGCGAGCCGGTGCGGCTCACCACCGCGAGCTTGCAGCCGGTCCGGTACCCGGGATCGACTCCCAGCACCGTCTTCTCCCCCGCGGGCGACGACAGCAGCAGCGCCTCAAGGTTCTGCCCGAAGATGAGGATGGCCTCCTCGTCCGCGCGCGTCTTCAGCTCCATGCGCAGCTCCACCTCCACCGAGGCGGCGATCAGCCGGCGGTACGCGTCCTCCACGGCGGCGCGCATCTGCTCCGGCGCGCGCGACGGGGCCACGAAGCGCTGCGCCAGCCCCGCCGCGATCTCCTCCTCCGGCGCCACCACCCGGGCCACCAGGAACTCCTCCGCCTCGCCGCGGCGGACCGCCAGCACGCGGTGCCCGGGGAGGTCCCGGATGGGCTGCGAGAAGTCGTAGTAGTCCTGGAACTTGGAGGTTTCCTTCTCCCTGCCGCGCGCCGCCCGGCTTTCCAGCACGCCGCGCTCGCGGGTGCGCTCGCGCACGAACGCCCGCGCCGCCGCGTCGTCCGCCACGCGCTCCGCGACGATGTCGCGCGCCCCCGCCAGCGCGTCCTCGGCGGAGCCTACCTCCCTCGCCGGGTCCACGAAATTCGCCGCGGCCGCCCGCAGCTCCGCGTCCGTCGTCGCGCCCGCCCACAGCAGCTCCGCCAGCGGCTCCAGGCCGCGCTCCGCGGCGATGGTGGCCCGCGTGCGGCGCTTGGGCTTGTACGGGCGGTACAGGTCCTCCAGCGCCGACTTGGTGTCCGCGCGCTCCATGGCGGCGCGCAGCTCCGGCGTCAGCTTCCCCTGCTCCTCCACCGACTGGAGGATGGCGCGGCGCCGCTCGTCCAGCTCGCCCAGGTACTCGTGGCGGTCGCGGACGTCGCGGATCTGCACCTCGTCCAGCTCGCCCGTGGCTTCCTTGCGGTAGCGGGCGACGAAGGGGATGGTGTTCCCCTCCAGCAGGAGATCCAGCGCGGCGCGCACCTGGTTGACGCGGAGTCCAAGCTCGGCGGCGATCTTTTCAGCGTACGGCATCGGTTGAATCTGAACGTTGAGCGAACCGCCCTGTCGACGGCGGGTTCGGGCGTGCCCCCGGCTGGCGCCGGGGTCGGGCTTCGGCTCCGTAACGCAGCAAACAACGCTGCGTAACGGAGTCGAGCCCCCGCGAAACTACCCGCGGGGTCTCGCCCCTTCGGGCCGGAATCCCTCACGCGGGGCTCGCGCCGGGGGCAGCTACGACAAGTTAATCGGAGAGATCGAAGGAAGGCAGACTGGACAACCGGCAGACCCGTCGCACGAGGCCGGCACGCCGCGAACCGCCGTCGCAGTTGCAGGCTGTTCCCTGTTCCCTGCCGTCCTCAGTCCTCCGCCGCCGTGTTGAGCGCGTGGTGGTGCGTCCCGTACCAGGCCCCGAAGACCGCGGCCGCGATCTGGAGGAGGAGGGTCGCCGCGGCGACGGTGGGGTTGAGGCCCGTCCACTCCGCCGCGTCGACCGCCTGGGCGAGCAGGTTGGCGAGAAACCACACCACCAGCGAGAACAGGCCGATCCCCACCCCGTGCAGCACCGGGGCCTCCCCCGTGCGCCACCCCACCAGCCACCCCCCGCAGAAGAACCCCACCAGCACCGCCAGGAGCACCCACCCGTTCCCGGAGTCAGCCGCGGGGTGGACGAGCCCCACGGCGGACATCCCCACCAGCGCCAGCCCCGTGACCGCGGCGGCGGCGAACCAGCCGAAGGCGACCCACGACGGGCGGACGTTCTGGAGGTGCTCGGTCTGCATGGGGTCAGCGTCCGTTCAGGGTGAGCTGCACCGGCGCGAAGGAGCGCCGGTGGTGCGGCGTGGGGCCCAGGCGCGCGAGCGCGTCCAGGTGCTCCGGGGTGCCGTACCCCTTGTTGCGCTCCCACCCGTAGCCGGGGTAGCGCGTCGCCAGGCGGGTCATCAGCCGGTCGCGTACCACCTTGGCGAGGATGGACGCGCAGGAGATACAGTGCACCAGCCGGTCGCCCTCCACCACCGCCGTGTGCGTGTCCGGCCCCAGCTCCTTCACCGGCAGCCCGTCCACCAGCAGGTGGTCCGGCCGCACCGGGAGCCGCGCCACGGCACGCTGCATGGCGAGTGCCGTCGCGCGGCGGATGTTGATGGCGTCGATCTCGCGCGCCGAGGCGGCGCCCACCCCGAAGGCCACGGCGCACGCGCAGATCTCCTCCACCAGCTCCACGCGCCGCTCCGCCGCCAGACGCTTGCTGTCGTCCGCCCCGTCCACGCACCTCCCCTCCGGCAGGATCACCGCGGCGGCCACCACCGGCCCGGCGAGCGGCCCCCGCCCCACCTCGTCCACCCCGGCCAGCACGGAAACGCCGCGGCTCCAGAACCCGCGCTCGATGGAGAGCCGGTCCCGGAGCCGTTCGTCGTCACCTGCCGACGCCTTTCTAGCCATCGAGCCGTTGCCGTTTGTCGACCCCGGCAGGATGCCACGGCGAAGGAAAATCGCGTGAATCAAGGCGGAGCCGAGGAGCGACCGAAACGTACTTCATGTACGTCGCAGGGAGCCCCGCAGGCGACAACGCAGAGTCACGCGATTTTCCGAGCCGCTCACACTAGTGGGGCACCACGAGTGAGTTGATGGGGTATCCTTCGGCTTTGGGTACGCAGTTGTACAGGAGCCGAAGGATGACGAAGCGGTACAAGGTGAAGCTGACGGAGCAGGAGCGCAGCGATCTGCTTGTGCTCACGCGCAAGGGGAAGGCAAGCGCGCGGCGGATCAAACGCGCTCTGGTGGTGCTGCGCTCCGACGAGGGTGCCACGGACGAGCAGATCGTCGCGGGCGTGGGCGTCGGGGTCGCTACGGTGGAGCGCATCCGCAAGCGCTTCGTGGAAGAAGGGCTGGAGGCGGCTCTCTCAGAGAAACCCCGCCCGCCGATGCCGCCGAAGCTGACAGGCAAAGCGGAGGCCCTGCTCCTGGCGCTGGCCTGCAGCGACGTGCCTGGTGGGCGCGCCCGCTGGAGCATGCAGATGCTCGCGGACCGGCTGGTGGAACTGGGGGCGGTGGACTCGATCTCGGATGAGACGGTGCGCCGCACGCTCAAAAAAGCAAGACGAAGCCGTGGCAGCGCCAGCAGTGGCTGATCCCGGAGATCACGGCCGAATTCGTCTGGCGGATGGAGGACGTGCTCGACCTGTATGCAGAGCCGAACGACCCGAAGCGGCCGCGTGTGGCCTTTGACGAGATGCCTCTGCAACTTCTGTCCGAGGTGCGCATGCCGCTGCCGGCGCGACCGGGGCAGGCCGAGCGGTTCGACTACGAGTACCGGCGCGAAGGCACGTGCAACCTCTTCCTCTTCTTCAGCCCCGACACCGCCTGGCGAGAGGTCAAGGTCACGCAGCGGCGCACCGCGATCGACTTCGCCCACTGCATGCGGGATCTGGTGGACGTGCATTTTCCGGAGGCGGAGAAGGTCCGCGTGGTGCTGGACAACCTGAACACGCACACGCCGGCCTCGCTCTACCAGGCGTTCGCGCCCGAGGAAGCAAGCCGGATCGCAAAGCGCCTGGAGTTGCACCACACGCCCAAGCATGCAAGCTGGTTGAACATGGCCGAGGTGGAGTTCTCCGTGCTCGGCACTCAATGCTTGGACCGGCGCCTGCCCAGCATGGAAGTCGTGCAGCGTGAAACCGCCGTCTGGTGCCGCGACCGCAACGGCAGCAAGGCCACGATTCAGTGGCGTTTCACAACCGCCAAGGCTCGGGAGAAGTTCTCCTCCCGATACCCATCACCTCAGCCGGGGTGATCCACTAGCGGGTGCGGAGCTCCTTGATTCGCGCCGCCTTGCCGCGGAGGGCGCGCAGGTAGTACAGCTTCGCCCGGCGCACGCGGCCCTGACGGACCACGTCGATGGTGGCGATCATGGGGGAGTGCAGCGGAAAGGTGCGCTCCACGCCGATGCCGTTGGAGATCTTGCGGACCTTGAAGGTCTCCGAGATCCCGCCGTGCTTGCGGGCGATGCAGACGCCCTCGAAGGCCTGGATCCGCTCCTTTTCGCCCTCGCGGACGCGGACGTTGACGCGGAGCGTGTCCCCCGGACGGAACTGGGGGAGGTCGGTCCGCATGTACTCCTGCTGGGTCTCGATGAACGGGTGCATTGTGTCGCCCTTGGTGTTCTGAAAAGTGGAGAGGTTGAGCCGGCCGCCCACCGGGTCCG
The DNA here is from genome assembly GCA_963716255.1 of uncultured Gemmatimonadales bacterium. Lineage (GTDB taxonomy): Bacteria > Gemmatimonadota > Gemmatimonadetes > Longimicrobiales > Longimicrobiaceae > JAFAYN01. The sequence goes on from OY970303.1 coordinate 425,439, forward strand.
CGGGGGCACGACGCCCAACGTCAACTGTGCTCGTGGCGCTCCCACAGGTCGGGGCGCCGCTCGCGCGTGAGGCGCTCGGCCTGCTCGCGCTTCCAGGCCATGATCCTGGCGTGGTCCCCCGAGAGCAGCACCTCGGGGACCTTCATCCCGCGAAACTCCGCGGGCCGCGTGTACGAGGGCGGACTGAGCAGCCCCTCGTAGAATGAATCGGTGGACGCGGACTCGTGGTCCGACATCGCGCCGGGGAGGAGGCGGACCACGGCGTCCACGATCGCCAGCGCCGCGAACTCGCCGCCGGACAGGACGAAGTCCCCAAGGGAAACTTCCTCCGCGCCCAGCCCCTCCGGGACGCGCTGGTCCACGTCCTTGTAGTGCCCGCACAGGAGCGTGAGCTCCGGCTCCAGCGACAGGCGGACCGCGTCGTCGTGCGTGAACCGCTTCCCCCGGGCCGACATCAGGAGGACCTTCCCCCCCGGCCGGCCCGCTCCCGGGGCGGCGATCGACTCCACCGCCTCGAAGAAGGGGGCGGGCTTCATCACCATCCCCGAGCCGCCGCCGAACGGGTAGTCGTCCGTGGTGCGGTGCCGGTCGTGGGTGAAGTCCCGCAGGTCCACGTAGTCGTACTCCACCAGCCCCGCCGCCGCGGCCCGCGCGGGAATGCTGAGCCCCAGCGGCCCCCGGAAGAACTCCGGGAAGAGCGTGACCAGGTGGATCCGCATCAGAGCTCCAGCAGGCCGGCCGGCGGGTCGATCTCCAGCTCGCGCCCCTCCACGTCCACGCGGCGGATCATCTCCGCGACGAAGGGGAGCATCAGCTCCCGCTTGCCGCGGCGCTCCACCGCCAGCATGTGCCCGGAAGGCGTCTCGTAGACGTCGCGCACCCGGCCTACCTCCTCCTCCCCGGCAATCACCCGCATCCCGACGAGGTGGTGGAAGAACACCTCCCCCTCGTCCAGCGGGGCGGCCTCCGAGGCCGGGATCAGCAGCGAGCGGCCGCGCAGCGCCTCCACCTCCGGCGTCAGCGAGGTGATCCCCGCCACCCTGAGGAGGAACCCGCCCTTGAAGGGGCGGGCCCGCTCCACCGTAATCGAGCCCCCGTCCGGCCTGCCCGCCGCGTCCCCCAGCAGGAGGACGCGCCCGGGGATGAAGACCGCGTCGGGACGGTCGGTCTCCACCCGGACGGACAGCTCACCCCGGATCCCGTGCGGCTTCTGGACCGTGCCGACCGCCAGGAACTCCGTCTCGCTCCCCGACATGGGGCGCTGCCCGGGCGCGGGGCTCAGCCCTGCGGCTGCTCGCCCTCGGCCTCGGCCGGGGCGGCCTCACCCTCGGCCTCGGCCGGGGCGGCCTCACCCTCGGCCTCCACCGGGGCGGCCTCGCCCTCGGCGGGCGCGGCGTCGGCCTCGGCGGGAGCAGCTTCGGCTTCGGCCTCGGCGGGAGCGGTCTCGGTCTCCGTCACGGCGGGGGCAGCCTCGGCCTCGGTCTCGGCGCCGCCCGTCATGCGCTCGGCGACCGCGCCGGCGGCGTCACGCACCGCCTCGACCACCGTGGAGGCCGCGCTGGTGGCGGTCTCCGCGACCGTGGAAGCCACGCTGGAAGCGGTCCCGGCGACGGCGGCGACCGCCGCGCTGGCCGTCTCCGCCACCTTGCCGGCCGCGCCCTTCACGGCGCCGGCGGCCTTGGAGGCCACCCCGCCCGCGGCGGCCACGGCGTCCTCGACCGCCGACGGCTCCTTGTAGACGCCCGCCTGCTTGAAGAGCGACTGCACGGTGTCGGTGGGCATGGCGCCCTTGCCGATCCACGCGAGCGCCTTGTCCCGGTCCACGACCAGGGTGGCGGGGTTGGTGGTCGGGTTGTAGTGCCCCACGTTGGCCACGAAGCGGCCGTCGCGCGGGAAGCTGCTCTCCGCGACCACGATGCGGTAGTGCGGGGCCTTCTTACGGCCCATGCGGCGAAGACGGATCTTCAGCGCCATTCCTGACTCCTGGTGTTGAACGGGTGGCGTCCAGCGCCGCCGGCTCCATGGCCGGCCCGGGTCGCGCGGACGATCGGCGGAGCGCGAAGCGCCCCGGTGCGGGGACACAGTCCCCAACTTCTCTTCCTGCCGTTTCTCCTTGCCCCCATCGAGCCGACTACCGGCCGAAGGGCATTCCGCCGCCAAACGGCATCTTCGGCATCCCTCCCTTGGGCATCATCCCCTGGAGGGCCTTCATCTGCTTCATCAGCTTCTGCATGTCCTTGAACTGCGCCAGCAGGCGGTTGATCTCCACCACCGGCCGGCCGCAGCCGCGGGAGATGCGGGCGCGGCGCGAGCCGTTCAGCATCTCCGGGCGCTTGCGCTCCTGGGCCGTCATGGACAGGATGATCGCCTCCAGGTGCTTCATCCGCTGCGGATCCACCTTGACGTTCTTGAGCATCTTGGTGTTCACGCCGGGGATCATCTTCAGCAGGTTCTCCAGCGGGCCCAGGCTCTGGATCTGCCGCATGGCGACCAGGAAGTCGTCCAGGTCGAAGCGGCCGGAGCCCATCATCTTGCGCTCCAGCTTGGCCGCCTGGTCCGCGTCGAAGCTGGCCTGCGCCTTCTCCACCAGCGACAGCACGTCCCCCATCTGGAGGATGCGGCCCGCCATGCGCTCGGGGTGGAAGTCCTCCAGCCCGTCCAGCTTCTCGCCGACGCCCAGGAACTTGATGGGCTTGCCGGTGACCCCGTAGATGGAGAGCGCCGCGCCGCCGCGTGCGTCGCCGTCCATCTTGGTGAGCACCACGCCGGTGACGTCCAGGGCGTCGTTGAAGCCCTGCGCGATGGTCACCGCCTCCTGGCCCGTCATGCCGTCCGCGACGAACAGGATCTCGGCGGGCTTCAGCACCTCCTTGAGGCGCTTCAGCTCGTCCATCATCTCCTCGTCGATCTGCAGACGCCCCGCGGTGTCGAAGATCACCACCCGGTCGCGCTCGCGGATCGCCGTTTCCAGCGCGCGGCGCGCGATCCCCAGCACGTCCGTGGAGCCCGGCTCCGCGTACACGGGGACGCCCACCTGCTCGCCCAGCGTCTGCAGCTGCTCCACGGCGGCGGGGCGATACACGTCGGCGGCCACCAGGCGCGTCTGCCGCATCTCGCGCTTCATCTTGCGCGCGATCTTGCCGGCGGTGGTGGTCTTCCCGGAGCCCTGGAGCCCCACCATCATGATGACGGTGGGCGGCGTGGGGGCGATGGCGAGCGCCGCGCGCTTCTCGCCCAGCATGGCCGTCAGCTCCTCGTGCACCACCTTGACGAGCTGCTGCCCGGGGCTCACCGCCTTGAGCACCCGCTCGCCGAGCGCCTTCTCCTCCACGCGCTTCATGAAGTCGCGCGTGATCTGGTAGTTGACGTCGGCTTCCAGGAGGACGCGCCGGATTTCCCGGAGCCCCTCGCGGATCATGGGTTCGGTGAGCACCCCCCGCTGGCGGAGGCCGCTGAGCACGCCTTCGAGCTTTTCGCTGAGCTGGTCGAACACGGTGCCGTCGGGTACGCGGGATGGCGCATACGCCAAAGTCGGCGCCCGCCGGGTGTCTCAGCCCGGAGGCGCCGATGTGGAGCCGTCTAATATAGGCCAGCCGCGCGTTTCCTACAACCCTGGATGGTGGGGGATCTTCGGGAGGGAACTGCGGGTTCGGGCGTGCCCCCGGCTGGCGCCGGGGTCGGGCTTCGGCTCCGTAACGCAGCAAACAACGCTGCGTAACGGAGTCGAGCCCCCGCAAACAGCCGCGCGGTCTCGCCCCTTCGGGCCGAAATCCCTCACGCGGCATCGAGCTGGCGTCATCGGCAGTCGTGCACCTCGTCCTTGTCCACGAACCGCACGGCCCTCGCGGTGGCGGGGATGCGGACGGCGTCCACCGGCTGGGTCAGCGCGCCGGTGACGGCGCACCCCGCGCCGGGTGAGCTCCTGCGGACGGTCGCGACGAGCTCGGAGCCGGTGTCGTACACGGAGTCCACCACGACGCCGTGCCCGCCGCTCGACCGCTCGCCGAGCGCGGCCAGCAGCACGGTCTCGCGCGCAAAGTCGACGGCGGGGAGCGGCGGCTGCGGCGTGCGGGTCTGGTGGATCCTCGCCCACGCCTCGCGCCACTCGCCCTCGCTGCGCACCACCAGGCGCGCGGGAGCGGTGAAGCCGCTGTAGTATTCCAGGGCGCGTCCGCCGGTCCCGAAGCGGGTCACGGGGATGGGCGAGCCCTGCCCCTGCCGGTCCGCGCTCGCGTCGCCGCCGGTCAGCGAGGAGGAGGCGCAGCCGGCCAGACCGGCCGCGAGGGCGAGCGCCAGCACGAGAGTCCTGCGCATGGGGTCCTCCGCGGATGAATAGGGTTCGGCGTGAAGCGGGGCGCCCCGCTTCACGGTGACGGTATACGTCCGGTACCCATGACAGCACGGCGCGGTCCACCGGGCGGACGCCGCCGGTCGGTGCCCGGGAATTACAACGCGGCGACTCTGGGCCCCGCGGTGCCGGTCCAGCCGGGGATGGCGTCGAACACCCGCAGCGCCAGCGGCACCTTGCCGAAGGGGGCGCTCACCTGCACCCCGGCGATCCGCGGGAGCGCCTCGCCCAGCATCTCCCGGGCGATGGCGATCCCCTCGTCCACCGCGGCCTCCTTGCCCACCTCGCTGGCGTGGCGCATCCGCTCGATCACCCGCTCCGGGACGACGACGCCGGGGACCTCGTTGGCCAGGAACTCGGCGTTGCGGGCGCTGACCAGCGGCCAGATCCCCGCCACCACCGGGATGCGGATCCCCTCGCGGTCGATGCGCTCCAGGAAGCGGAAGAGCTGCGCCACGTCGAACACCGGCTGGGTGATGGCGTACTCCGCCCCCGCCTCCACCTTCCAGTAGAAGCGCTTCAGCTCGTGCTCCAGGTCCTCGGCGCCGGGGTTCACCCCCACGCCGATGGTGAACTGCGTGGGCGCCCCCAGGGCGTTGCCACCGGGGTCGAGCCCGCGGTTCAGGCGCGACACCAGGTTGGTGAGGCCGATGGCGTCGATGTCGAAGACCGCCGTCGCGTCCGGGTACGGCCCCATCTTGGGCGGGTCGCCGGTGATGAGGAGCAGGTTGCGGAGCCCCAGCGCCTGCGCGCCCAGCAGGTCCGAGAGCATCCCCAGCAGGTTGCGGTCGCGGCAGCAGTAGTGCACCACCGCCTCGATCCCCACCCGCTGCTGGATGAGCACCGCCGTGGCCAGGGCGCCCATGCGGCTCTGCGCGCGCGGCCCGTCCGGGACGTTGACGCCGTCCACGCCGGCCTCGCGCAGGAGGCGGACGCCCTCCAGCATGGCCTCCGGACTGGAGCCGCGCGGCGGGACGATCTCCACCGTGGTCACGAACTCGCCGCGCGCCAGCTTCCCGCCCCATGCCGAGCGTTCCGCGAGCGGAGTGGGCTCCAGCCCCGCGTCCGCGGCCTGCTCCGGCTGCGAGGCGCTCACCCGCACCGAGCGGCCGGGCGCCAGCATGCGCACCGCGCCCGACATGCGGGTGATGTGCTCCGGCGTGGTGCCGCAGCACCCGCCCACGAAGCGCACCCCCTTGCGGATGAGCCGCGCGGCGTAGGTGGCCATGTACTCGGGCGACGCCATGTAGATGGTGCGCCCGTCCACCTCGCGGGGGAGCCCGGCGTTGGGCTGCGTGGAGAGCGGGTGCGCGGTGGCGGCGTGCATGCTCTCCACCGCCTGCAGCATGGCGCTGGGGCCCACGCTGCAGTTGAGCCCCACCACGTCGGCGCCCCACTCGGCCAGGCGCTCGGCCAGCGTGGCGGCCTCGGTGCCGAAGGGGGTGCGGCCGTCCTCGCGGATCACCATCTGCGCGACGACGGGGAGGTCGCACAGGGCGCGCACGGCGAGCACCGCCTGGCGCACCTCGTCCAGGTCGGCGAAGGTTTCCAGGACGAACAGGTCCACCCCGCCTTCCAGCAGCGCCTCGGCCTGCTCGGCGAACAGGGCGCGCGCCTCGGCGGCGGAGGTGGGCCCGAACGGCTCGATCCGCAGCCCCAGCGGCCCCATGGCGCCGGCCACGCACACGCGCTCGCCGGCCGCGGCGCGCGCGATCTGCGCGGCGCGCACGTTGATGTCGCGGAGCCGCTCCTCCAGCCCGTACTTGGCCAGCTTGAGCCGGTTGGCGCCGTAGGAGTTGGTCTCCAGGATCTCCGCCCCGGCCCGGACGTAGGCGCGGTGGACGTCGCCCACCAGGTCGGGCTGGACCAGGTTCAGCTCGTCGTAGGAGCGGTTGATGTAGACGCCCCGCGAGTACAGCATGGTGCCCATCGCACCGTCGAACAGGTGCGGGCGTCCGTCGTCCAGGAGCTCTCTAAAGTCGGCCATCCGGATCCTGCTTCGTTAATCGTTTCCCTCAGCCGAGGGGAGGTAGCCTTTCGGCACGACGATGGGCACCCGGGCGGTCACCGGCACGTACCACAGCACCCGCCCCCGCCCGTCGAGCCCCACCTCGGTGGCCCCGTCCGGGGGAACGCATCCCACGCGGCCGCCCTCCTCCAGCGGATACACCCAGCGCTGCGCCGTCTCGCGCTGCAGCCGCGCCGTCAGCTCCTCCACCGCGGGCGGGGGCGTCCCGGTGGGGACGCGCCGGGACAGGTGATCCAGCGTCCCGGTGGTGCAGGTGGCCCCCGGCGCCCCCAGGAGCGCGCGCACGCCGGCCGAGTCCGCCATGAGCTGCAGGTCCGCGACCCGCCGCTCGCGCCGCCGCTCGGGGCTCAGCAGGATGTACGCGACCACCGCGAGCCCCGCCACGAGGATGAGCGCCGTGACCCGCCGCGCCCCCCGCTGCCGCGTCCTCAGCGCCTGGTCGACCCTTCGATCTCGCGTAGCGATGGCTGCCTCCCCGCGGAGTGTTCGTCCCGCCCGCCCGGCACCCGCCGGGCGCGCGACATCATACCATGCTACGGCCGCACCATCTTCGCCAGAGGAACGGCGAGGGAACAGGGAACAGCCTGCAACGACAACGGCGACCCCCTCCCCCGGCCCCTCCTTGCAAGGGGGAGGGGAGAACGGCACGACCGCGCCGGGGGTCCGGCGCCGCTCTCCCCCTTTCCCCCGCTTGCGGGGGAGAGGGGGCCGGGGGGTTGGGGGGCCCACCCTCGCGGACGCCAGCGCAAAACCCGCGTGAGGGATTCCGGCCCGAAGGGGCGAGACCCGCGGGCAGTTTCGCGGGGCTCGACTCCGTTGCACACAGTTTTATCGTGTGCTACGGAGCCGAAGCCCGACCCCGGCGCCAGCCGGGGGCACGCCCGAACCCTCTGCCGTCCAGCCGTCCAAAAACTCAGCTCGTGGAAAAATACTTCGCCGCCGGGTGATGAACGACCAGCGCCGCGGTCGACTGCTCCGGGTCCAGCTGGAACGCGCTGGTCAGCCCCACCCCGATCGTCTCCTGCACCGGCAGGATCCGGAACAGCGTCTCGTGCTGCTCCACGTCCGGGCACGCCGGGTACCCCCACGAGTAGCGCAGCCCGCGCGGCTCGGCGATCCCCAGCTCCTCGCGCACCCGGCGGTTGACCAGCTCCGCGGTGCCCTCGGCCGTCTGCACCGAGAACCCGTGCAGGAAGTACCCCTCGCTGTAGTCGCCGCCCTGGTTGCGCCCGGCGACGAACTCCGCGGCGCGGTCCCCGCTGGTCACCACCTGGAGCGGGAGGACGTCCTCCGGGCCCCTGCCGTCCAGCGGGCGGAAGTAGTCGGCAAGGCACAGCTGCTCGCGGTCCTCCTGGCGCGGGAACGCGAAGCGCCCGATCTCGCGGGTGCGGTCCGCCGGGTCGAAGACCACCACCGCGTCGCCGTCGCGCCCCGCCGGGAAGTAGCCGTACACGGCGCGCGGGCGCAGCCACCCCTGCGTGCGGGCCTCGCGGGTGTAGCGGGCCAGGCGCGGCTCGAAGTCCTCGCGGACGATGCGGTCCCACTCCTCGCCCTTGAGGTTGCGGGCGCCCCACTGCATGCGGTACAGCGTGTTGCGGTCGATGCACTCCACCACCGAGTCCACCGGGATGCGGTCCAGCACCTTCCACCCCCAGAAGGGCGGCGCGGGCGCTTCGACCACGGGGACCGTGGGGTTCAGGCGCGAGGCGGGGCGCATTCCCGCGGCCTTTGCCTTGTTGGCCGCGTACTCCTCGCTGCGGCGCACCATCTCCTGGTTGTGCGCGCGGATGAAGTCGTCCGCGTCGCCCGCCGTGAGGCGGTCCATGGTGGACAGCCCCTCGAAGGCGTCCTTGCAGTAGAACATCCCCGACTCGTACGGGGTGCCCTCGGCCACCATGGCGGCGCCACGCACGAAGCTGGGGTTGATGGCCGCGCCGCCCACCAGCAGCGGGTACCGCATCCCGCGGCGGTGCAGCTCCTGCGCGCACAGCGGCATCTGCTTGGAGGTGGACACCAGCAGCGCGCTCAGCCCGATGGCGTCGGCGCCCACCTCCTCGGCCTTTTCCAGGATGGTGTTGACGGGAACCTGCTTCCCCAGGTCGAACACCGTGTAGCCGTTGTTGGTGAGGATGGTGTTCACCAGCGACTTGCCGATGTCGTGCACGTCGCCGTACACGGTGGCGAGCACCACCTTGCCCTTGGTCTGCCCCTCGGCCTTTTCCAGGTAGTTTTCCAGCCGCGCCACCGCCTTCTTCATCACCTCGGCGCTCTGCAGCACGAAGGGGAGGATCAGCTCGCCGGCCCCGAACTTGTCGCCCACCTCCTTCATGGCCGGGAGCAGCACGTCGTTGAGCACCGGCACGGCGCCCTGCCGCTCCACCGCCCGGTCGATGAGCTCCTCGATCCCTTCCTTCTTGCGGTGCAGGATCTTCCAGTGGAGCGCGGCCTCGGGCTCCATCTCGGCCGTGGGGTCCACGGCCGAGTCGGTGTCGGCCGACTTGCCCTCGTAGAAGGCGATGAAGGCGGCGAGCGGGTCGTGGGCCTCGGTGCGGCGGTCCCAGATCAGGTCGTCGGCGAGGCGGCGCTCCTCCTCGGCGATCTCGAAGTACGGCTTGACGTGCGCCGGGTTGATGATGGCGGTGTCCAGCCCCGCCTCCACGCAGTGGTGGAGGAACACGGAGTTGAGCACGGCGCGCGCGTGCGGCGCCAGCCCGAAGCTGACGTTGGACACGCCCAGCGTGGTGAGCACGCCCGGCAGCTCGGCCTTGATGGCGCGGATCCCCTCGACGGTCTCCACGGCCGAGCGGCGGAACTCCTCGTCGCCGGTGGCCAGCGTGAAGGTGAGCGCGTCGAAGATCAGCGCGTCCGGCTGCAGCCCGTATTCCGTCGTCGCGATGTCGCGGATCTTGCGGGCGGCGGCGAGCTTGTCGCCCGCCGTCTTGCACATCCCGCCGAGGTCCTTGTCGATGGTCAGCGCGATCACCGCGGCCCCGTGCGCGGCCACCGCCGGGAGCACGGCGTCGATGCGCTCGCGCCCGTTCTCCAGGTTGATGGAGTTGACCACGGCGCGCCCCGGCGACTGCTTGAGCGCGGCGTCGATGGTCCCCGCCTCGGTGGAGTCGATGCAGAGCGGCGCCTCCACCCCCTGGGAAAGGAGCTTCACCACCGTGCGCATCTGCTCGTCCTCGTCCGGCCGCTCGGTGAGCGCGACGCACACGTCCAGCACGTGCGCGCCGCTCTCCGTCTGCTCGCGGGCCACCTCCAGCACGCCGTCGTAGTCGTCGGCCAGGAGGAAGCGCTTGACCTTGCGCGACCCCTGCGCGTTGACGCGCTCGCCGATCATGGTGGGCGCGGGCACCTGCACCAGGTCGGTGGCGCGGATCCCGGAGGAAAGGCGGGGGACGTACTCCACCTCGCGCCGCAGGGGCGCGGTGCCGCCCACTCGCGCCACCAGCTCGCGGATGTGGTCCGGCGTGGTGCCGCAGCACCCGCCCACCACGCCCACGCCCAGCTCCTTGACGAACTCCTCCAGCTGCGCGGCGAAGGGCTCCGGCGTCATGGGGTACACCGCGACGCCGCCCTCGTTGTGGGGGATGCCGGCGTTGGGGATGACGGAGATGGGGAGCCGGGTGTTCTCGGCCAGCCAGCGGATGGGCTGGCGCATGTGCTCGGGGCCGGTGGAGCAGTTGAGCCCCAGCACGTCCACCCGCAGCGCCTCCAGCGTCACCATCGCCGCGCCGATGTCGGTGCCCAGGAGCATGCGGCCGGAGGTGTCCAGCGTCACCTGCACCTGGAGCGCCACGGGCCTCCCCGCCTCCGCGATGGCCCGGCGGCACCCGAAGACCGCGGCCTTCACCTCCAGGATGTCCTGCGAGGTCTCGATCAGCAGCACGTCCACGCCGCCCTCCACCAGCGCCGCCGCCTGCTCGGCGAACACGGGGACCAGCTCGTCGAAGGTGATGTTGCCCAGCGTGGGGTCGCTCGCCGAGGGGAGGAACCCGGAGGGCCCGATGGAGCCGGCGACGAAGCGCGGCTTTTCCGGCGTGGCGAAGCGGTCGGCCACGCCGCGCGCCAGGCGGGCGGCGGCCACGTTGATCTCGCGCACCCGGTCGCCCAGTCCGTACTCGGCCAGGGTGATGCGGTTGGAGCGGAAGGTGTCCGTCTCCAGCACGTCGGCCCCCGCCTCCAGGTACGAGGCGTGGATCTCCTCGATGACGTCCGGCCTGGAGATCACCAGGTAGTCGTTGCACCCCTCCAGCCGCTCCCCGCCGAAGTCCGACGCGGACAGGTCGTAGCGCTGGATGGAGGTCCCCATGGCGCCGTCGAAGACGACGACGCGCTGCCCGAGAGCCTGGAGGTACGGAGACTGGGTCGTGGACATGTGCGCCTGGAAAACGAAAAAGGCCCCGCGACTGTAGGAGTGCGGGGCGTTGCTACCGGGTCACGATCCTGCCGGTAATCCGAATCCCGACTCTTTAGCGTTTTTTTTAGGTGGTCGCAAGCGGTCGCGCTCAAATCCATCCACCGTCGCCTCGCGGCGACAGGACCAAGCTACACGGCGGGCGCGGGCCGCGCAAGGGAGCCGTTCATCCTTTTACCCGGATGCACGGCTGAACAACGTCGGGCGGCGGCGCCGCGGCCGGAGATGCTTGCCATGCCGGGGCGCGCCGTCGAATATGATGCAGGCTGCGGCCGCCGGGCCGGCCGGGCGCCTTTCCGGACCGGTCCACCCGCACTCCCACCTGGCAAGGAGCCCCGATTGGCTGACAGCGGCCACTACAAGGACGCGATCCTGGACGCCCTCGCGACGAGGGCCAACGTCGCCCAGTTCGTCAGCTTCGATCCGGGGCTGCGGCAGCGTCACGCCTGGATTCGCGGCCACGAGCCGAACACCTCGCTGGGCACGGCGGAAGGGGCGGTCGGCGCGATGCTCGCCTCGGCGCCCGAGGGTTCGGTGAACATCCGCAGCTTCGAGCCCCACGACCCCAAGAGCCGCGAGTTCATCTACGGCCGCAGGAGCGCGGACGAGGTGCTCGCGGACCTGCGGCGGCTGGCGGCGGAGGGACTCTACACCATCGTCAACGAAACCGTGAACGTGGACGACGGCGGCGTCTCGGGGGTCTCCTTCGGCAACGTGGTGGAGTTCGCCCCCGCGGATACACCGCGGGCGGTTGAAAAGCCGGGGACGGCGGCGCTCACCCGCGACCTGGCGGGCCGTGTGTTCCGCACCGTGTACGGCTTCGCGCCAGCCCTCCCGGAACGTCCGGAGCTCCGCGTGGAGTTCAGCATCCACCCGCTGCGCCGCGGCTACCGGCACGACCACACCATCGTCTGGGAGATGGAGGAGCTCGCGGAGCCTCCCACGGAGGCGCACGTCGGATGGCCCAACCTCTTCAGCCGGATGCTGGGCGACAAGGCGTACGGCCTGCTCGTCGCCGACGCGCTGGGACTGCGGGTGCCGAACACGCAGGCCTTTCCCCGCCGCCTGGCGCCGTTCGCGTTCGGGAGCGACACGGGGCTGGCCGAGGCCTGGATCCGCACCTGCCCCACGGTGCAGCAGCCGGGCCGCTTCACCACCCGCCGCGGGTGGCTGGACCCCTACCGGCTGATGCAGGAGGAGGACCCGGAGGGAACGGCGATCGCATCCATCCTCGCCCAGCAGGGGGTGGACGCGAACCACTCCGGGGCGCTCATCTCGCAACCGGACGGCGAGCCGCTGGTGGAGGGGGTCTCCGGCTTCGGGGACCCGTTCATGGTGGGCGAGGCCCCGCCGGAGGAGCTGCCCGCACGGGTGGTGGCGGACGTGCTGGGGGTGTACCGGCGCGCGTCGGCCATGCTGGGGCCGGTGCGCTTCGAGTGGGTGCACGACGGCCGGGAGGTGTGGGTGGTTCAGCTGCACCGCGGGGCCAGCGCCACCCACGGCCGGGTCATCTTCCCGGGCGGGGCGGAGCGCTTCCACCGCTTCGACGTCGCCGGGGGGATCGGCGCGCTTCGCGAGCTGATCGCGAGGCTCGACGGGAGCGGCGAGGGAGTGGTGCTGGTGGGCCGGGTGGGCGTCACCAGCCACTTCGGCGACCTGCTTCGCCGCGCGCGCGTCCCGTCGCGCATCGAGGCGCCGGAGGACTGATCTCTCCCCCGGTCGGCTCTCCCTTCAGGAAAAACCCGGCTCCCGTCCATCAAATCACCTGGATCCCGCGACCCGGCGGGGTCACCAGCCGTCCTCATCCTCCGGCATCCACACCGCCATGAGCGAGACGACACCGCCAGAAGGCCGTTCCGACGAGGCGACGACAGAACCAGGCGAGGGAAAGCGGGAAGCCGGGGAAGCAACGCCGAAGCCCGCGGAGGGAATGCCGCCGAAACCCGCGGTGGAAGCGCCGCTGAAGCCAGCGGAGGAAGCGCCGCCGAAACCCGCGGTGGAAGCGCCGCCGAAGCCCGCGGAGGGAGCTCCGCCGAAGCTGCCGCCGAAGCCAGGCAGGCGGGAGTTGGCGCCCGACGACGACGGACCGAAGCCGCGTAGCGCAGGAATCCCCTGGATCGTGGGCCTCGTCGCAGCGCTCGCCGGCGCGGTGGCGGTGATAGGCATCAACAGCTTCCTTGGGCTGGGGCTGGGATGCGGGGACGTCTGCCGGGCGGACGAGGGGAGGACCGTGCAGGAGGAAGCGCAGTCCGGGGGCCCGCCGTCCTCCGTCGTCTTCGCCCACGTCGCCGACGCCCGGATCGGAGCGGCCGACGACACCACCAGCGCGTCCAACCAGGCCGCCCTCGCGGCGGTGATGCGCGCCATCCGCGCCCAGCCGGGGGCCGAGACTCCCCGCTTCCTTGTGCTTTCGGGCGCCGTCCTGGGGGACACCTCCGTCGCCGGGGAGGCGCCCGCGCCACCGCCTCAGGGAGCGCCTGCCGTCCCCCCACCCTCGCCGGCCGTCCAGGACACGACCCCGGTCCCCGCTGCGCCGGCCGTTCAGGGCGCGGCCGCGGTCCCCGCGTCCACCGGGGGACAGGCCATCGGCAGGTGGCGGGACCAGGCCGATTCGCTGGCGGCCGTGCTTGCCTCGAGCCCCGTTGCGAACGTGTACCTGGCGTCCGCCCGTCCCCTGCCGGCGGGCTTCCTCGCCCGGCTGCGGGAGCGGCTGCGCCGGAGCGGAGTCGGCGTCCAGGACCTCACCGCCTGCTACGACGCGGCCGGCGTCGCCCCGGGAGCTTGCAGGACCGGAGTACCCGGAACGCGGTTCGTCCTGGTGGGCTACCGCTCCACGCCGGGCGCCGACACGTCGTCCGGCGGGTCGCTCGAGCGGCTCGGCACGCTGCTGAGCCAGACGCCCCGGGCCAACCAGCGGGCCGTCGTGGTCGCGGGCAGCCTGCCGCCGGGCGGCGGGGGCAGGCCTGCCTCACCGGAAGGCGAGGCATCCGGTGAGCCCCCGGACACGGCGTCCCGCTGGACGCGGCTCATCCGGCCGGACGACGTGGCCGCCGTGCTGGGTCCCGCCGACGAAGCGTCGCCCGACGGCGAAGGAAAGTTCCGGCCGGCTCCCCCCCTGGGGGTGGCCGACCCCGGGAGCGCGGTCGCGAGGAACGGGTTCGCCCTGGTGCGGCTCGGCCCGGGCGGCGCCACGCAGCGGATCGTCTCCCACGACCGGCAGACGGGGATGCTTTCCGGGGAGAGCCTCGCGGCGGCCCCCGCAGCCGAGGAGCAGGGCGCATTCCGGCGATTGTTCGAGTGGCTGTGGAGCCTCCCGAACAACACGCGCGACCTGGCCCGCGCAACCGTGCTCCTCCTGGGGCTCCTGTTCGCCTTCCTCACCGTGGCCGCTCTCTGGGAGGTTCCCGGCAAAACCAGGATGGTGACGGTGCAGCTCGCCGCGATGCCGGCGGAAGGGGCCGCGAACGCGTCCCCCGTGCAGCAGGTCCAGCAGGTCCAGGTCCCGGACTCCCTCCCCGGCGGAAGCGTTTTCCAGGGGAACCTGGCGCGCACCGTCTGGAGCGGGCTCACCGGGATCGCGGCGGTCACGCTGCTCACGCAGTTCTGGCAGCTGTCCGGGATCAAGGCCGAAGCCCTGTACGTCGTGATGTTCGGGGTTTCCTTCCTGGCGCTGCTCCTGACGATGGCGTTCATCCGGGCCGTCGCGGAAGGGCTTCGCAGCCGGATAGCGAGCGCGCGCCTCATCCCGACGTGGGATCCGCCGGCCAGGCTGGAAGGCCAGGGCGCGGCCATGTACTGGACCGCTCACCGCTCCCGGTCGTGGGTGACCTACTGGGTCCACCGCGCCTGGAGATGGCTCGTTTCCCTCCGGGAAACCCTGCTGGTGTTCGTCGACACGTTCGTCACCGTGCTGATGGGGCAGCGCTACGACGCGAACCTGGTGTGGGAGAAGCGCATCGTCGAGGACCAGCGCGCCCTGCTCCGGATGGCGCACCTGCTCCGGGACAACATCGGCGAAGCGGTCCGCGGAGCGGTGCTGGGGAAAACCGGCCGCAGCGGAGGCTGCCCGGAGCTGGAGAAGGGGATTCGCGTGAGCATCAGCGTGCTCTCGGACGACGGGACGACGGCGTTCTACATCTCCTCGTCCGCTCGCAGCCTCGACCGGCGGTTCGGGCAGAAGTCGCTCGCCTGGCTCGCGATCTACGCACGCGAGCCGCGCTGGTGGGTGGACACGTACCCCGAGGATTCCATCATCGCCTTCGACAACACGGTCGGAGCTCTCCCCGGGCCGACCGGGCCGCTGATGCTGGCCGACTACTTCGAGCCCCGCTTCCGTTCGGATTACGAGGCGTTCATCGTCGTCCCTCTTCCATGGAATCGCGGCGACGTGGCGGAGGGGGGAAGGCGTGGGGGGCTCCACATCTCGTTCGAGAAGGCCGACTGGTTCAAAGCGCTGTGGCCTTCCCTGCACGACGCCGGCCTACCGGCCACACCCCCTCCGGGCGACATTTACGGGGCGAGCTTCGACTTCCTCACGGACCTGCAGAGCGAGACCCTCCTCGCGGTGCTGGAGCAGGCACTGGACATGCTGGGGGTGGTCGTGTCGAGGTTCGACCAGACCATTTACGAGAGCCGCATCCGCGGGCACAACGCCGGCTGAGCCGGGACGCCGGGCCGGTCGCCTGCCACTGACCACCTGCGAGCGCGAGGAAAAGATTGACCTGGGAGTACGAACTGGACACGGATGAGCGGAGACACACCCGCACGTTCCGCGAGGAATGTGCACTCGCGTTCGCCGCGCTGGACTGCATCCTGAACGGAGACAAGGGGATCTACGCCAGCAGCGAGCTCACCACCGGCCGGCGGGCGTACGGCCTGTTCGACGAGCACGGAGTCCACAGCGCGCACGAGCTGCGCGACAAGCTCGGCGAGGACCCGCACCGCAGCCTCGTCCTGATCCCCAACTGCGAGGCCGCGGCCGACTTCGCCCGGCGCCTGCGGGAGCGCTTCGGCGGGACGGAGCCGGTGATCACCCCCGCCCCGTTCGAGGCGCCGGGGTGGAGCCAGGCGGAGTACCTCCACTTCTGGGAGACGCTGATCCGCACCCGGACCCGGGCCGTCTACTTCAACGAGGCGTGGGAGTACAGCAACGGCTGCACCTTCGAGTTCGCCGTGGCCCACGACGCGGGTGTCCCCACCTTCGACGCGCGCTGCGAGCCGCTGGAGTTGGAGCGCGGCGTCGAGCTCGTCGCGCGGGCCGTGCGGGAGCTGGAGTCCCGCGGTGTGGACCCGGCCCGCCTCCGCACCCACCTCGGGCGGCTGGAAGGAATGCGGGCCCCGGCCGGCTCGCCCTGACGCCCCGGCGGCCCACCTCTGCCGGCCCCGACGCCCGCCACCCCCGCCCGGGTGGCGGGCGTCGCGCCGGGTGCAAGCGAAGCGGCCACACCCGGCGCGCCGGGCGAAGAAGCTTGCCTCCCGCATGTTTTCCGTCCATTCTGGCCGACGGAGCGCCGGGGGATCCGGACCGCTCGGCTCCCCGGAGGAGCCCCTTCACCCTTCCTCGGAACAGGCAGACGATGACATTCCGGCTTCTCCCCCTCCGCGCCGCGGCCCCGCTCCTCCTCGCGGCGGCGCTGGCCGCGTGCGCCGAGCGCGCCGATTCGCCGCTCTCCCCCGCCCCGGCGCCGCGCGCCGACGTCGCGGCCGCCGCGGTGACGGGAACCATCGTGCTGGCGGGCGGCGGCGCGGAGGGAGACGTGGGCGACACCTCGTCGTGGAGCTACAAGCTGTACAGGGAGGTGGTGGAGAACGGCGACGTGGACGGCGACGGCGTGGTCCGCGTGGCGGTGCTGACGGTGGACGCGTCCACCTCGTTCATCACCGACTACTTCGAGTGGATCGGGACCACGCTGGGCGTGCCGGTGGACGCCACGATCTACCAGGTGACCACGCGGGCGGAGGCCAACGACCCGGCGCGGGTGGGCGCGGTGGCCAACGCCGACGCGGTCTTCCTCAAGGGCGGAGACCAGGGCGTGTACTACGACCAGTGGAACGGCACCCTCCTGGAAACGCACGTGCGCACCGTGGTGGAGACGCGCGGCGGGGCCGTGGGCGGCACCAGCGCGGGGGCCATGAGCCAGTCGCAGTTCTGCCTGTGCGGCAGCGCCGACCTGGTCTCCGCCGACGTGATGACCAACTCGCACACCTCCTTCCTCAACGATGTGAGCGACGGCGGCACCGGCATCCACACCGATTTCCTGAATTTCCTGGGCGGCGCCGTGGTGGACACACACTTCACCGAGCGCGCGCGCTTCGGGCGGCTGCTGGGGACCATGGCGAAGGCCGCCGAGGACAACGCCGCGCCCGGGATCCTGGGCATCGGCATCGAGCGGCAGACAGGGCTCGCCATCCGCGGCGGGGTGGCCGAGGTGATCGGCAACGGCGAGGTGTCGTTCGTGCAGCAGACGCCCGCCACGGCGCGCATCCGCACGCCGGGCAAGCCGCTCGTGTACACGCACCTGCGGGTGGACCGGCTCACGCACGGGTGGACGTACGACCTGGGCGCGAAGCTGCCGGGCACGGCGGCGCCGGGGGTGCTGGCCGTCAGCTACGCCGGCGACGGCGCGGCCAACTCCGGGGCGCTCAGCATCGCGGGCTCCACGGAGCGGGACAACTCCAGGTTCGAGAAGGTGGCCACGTACTCCAGCAAGGACTACTCGCTGGCGAACACCTCGGCGAGCGTGTTCGTGCGCAGCGGCGTGGGCTTCACGGACGCGGGCAACTCCGGCAATCGCGGCTTCAAGCAGGAAACGCTGTTCCGCGCCCTGTACGACGTGCCGGCGTACAGCGGGCTCCTGCTGTTTTCCGGCGGCACCGCGTCGCGCGTGGCCGCCAGCCCGGACGTGCTCTCGTTCTCCGGCGCGGGGACCATCGTGGTGGACGGCAGGACGGTGGCGAGCCGCGGGCTTTCGCCGTACAAGTCGTACCAGGCCACCAGCAAGGGGACGCTCAGGGCGGCGGCGCTCACCGGCCTCACGGTGCACGTGCTCGCCGAGTCCGCCACCACGGGCAAGCGCTACAACACGCGGACTCATGCGGTGGTGCCGTGACTGAACTGATCTGAGTGGCGGGTTCGGGCGTGCCCCCGGCTGGCGCCGGGGTCGGGCTTCGGCTCCGTAAGCGAGCAAACGACGCTCGCCAACGGAGTCGAGCCCCCGCGAAACTGCCCGCGGGGTCTGAGCAGCCGGGATGATGCTTGACACTTTGGACCGGGAGGATGCTTGACACTCCCTCCCGTTCCTACCAAGGACTTACGCTGTTTCTGACCAGAGAGCAGTGAGGGATCCCCTCAGTGCTACCCTCTCCTACGGCAGGGGGCAACACCGAGCAGCAGTGAGGGTTACCCTACCTAAGCATTCAGCAAAGCGCTTGGGATTCGATCCATTTCCTAGTCGCTGCGCCGAAGCCTCTCTCATCAGGGAGTGTCAAGCATCCTCCCGGTCTATTCTGTCAACCATCAACCCGGTCCATACCGTCTCGCCCCTTCGGGCCGTAATCCCTCACGCGGCTCCATGTGAAAATCCGGCACATAATTCGCGTCACTTTCCGGCGCGGCAACTCCGCCGTGGGTGGGAACCCCCCAATCGCAGAGGGAATCATGAGTCAGTCTTCGCGCAGCAGGATCCGGCTGGCCTTCGGGGCCGCGATCGTCGCGTCGATGGGCTTCGGCGTCACGCAGGCGGTGGCGAAGCCGCAGGCGGCCGAGGTCGGTCCCAGGACCTGCCCGACGGGCACGGTGGCGTGCACCTGCGGCTTCCAGATCATCGCCTGCGTGGCCCCGGGGGGCCTCTGCCCGCACTGCCCCTGACGGAGAGCGGTGCACCGGACTGGGGCGGCCCCGCACCGGAATGGTGCGGGGCCGTTCTCGTTGCGGGACGGGGCTACGTAGCGGTTTGGCGGCTCCCGGCGGAGCGCGTAGCTTGCGGGTGCACCCGTGGCGGCCGCGCCGCGGGTGAGGCCCCGGCCCGCGCTCCCCGCCTCCCCCGCGCTTGAACGCGTACAGCCTACTCCTGCTCCTGGGCGCCGCCAACGGCTTCATCCTGGCCGCGCTCCTCCGGCTCGCGCGCGCCAACCGCCGCGCGAACCGCCTGCTCGCGGCGCTGGTCGCCCTGGTCTCGCTGCGTCTCCTCCCGTACGTGCTCGGCTACGCGGGCGCCTACGACGCGCACCGCTGGCTGACCTTCGCCCCCTTCGACCTTTCGCTCGCCTTCGGACCCCTCCTGTGGGGGTACGTGGCCGCGCTCACCACCGGCGAGCGGCCGCGGCGCTGGGGGTGGCACCTGGCCCCCGCCGCCGCGCAGCTCGCCTACTCGCTGGCGTGCTTCGCCCTGGCGCCGGAGGCCAAGTGGCGGTGGTACACCGGGCCCCACCTGCACGCCGTCGCGCCGGCGGAGCTCGCGGCGGCGCTGCTGTCGCTGGCGGCGTACCTGCGCGCGGCGTGGCGCCGCTACGCCGCCTACCAGGAGTGGCTGGCCGCCAACCTGAGCAACCGCGAGGAGCTGCGCCTGGGGTGGCTCCGGGGGGTGCTCCTGGCGTTCGGCGCCACGCTGTGCGTGGGCGCCGGGTTCGCCCTGACCTCCTGGCTGGTCACCCCGCTCGACTACTTCGACCGCTTCCCGCAGATGGTCTGGCTGGCCGGGCTGGTCTACTTCCTGGGGCTGGTGGGATGGCGGCACGGCGAGCGCGCCTACCCCCATCCCGCCCCGGACGAGGCCGTCCCCGCCGCGACCGCCGCCGACCCGGAGCCGCCTCCGGCCCGGAGCCCGGACGACGCCCCGCCGCCGGCCGTCCGCTCCGGGGCGACGGCGGAGGCCGCGGCGGACGCCGCCGGTGCGACGGCGGCGCTCGCCGCGCGGTGGGCGGCGCGGGTGGCGGAGGCCGGCTGGTGGCGCGACGAGGAGCTCACGCTCGCGGCGCTCGCGCGGCACCTGGGCACCTCGCCGCGCTCCCTGTCGCGCGCGCTGAACGAGGGGCTGGGGCAGAGCTTCAACGAGTTCGTCAACCGCATGCGGGTGGACGCGGTCGCCGCCGAGCTGCGCGACCCGGCGCGCCGGCGCGACCTGCTCGCCGTCGCGCTGGACGCGGGCTTCAGCTCCAAGGCCAGCTTCAACCGCGCGTTCCGGGCGTACACCGGCACCACCCCGTCCGAATTCCGCCGCCGCGCGGAGGCGGAACGTCTCAATGCGCGCCAGTGTGCGCTCCCCGCGGAAAGTGCGACGCGGGGCGGCGACGGCTGAGCTACCTTGCGGGCGTACCCCGAACCCGAGGACCGCGCTCATGCACCTGCCGCCCATCCCTCCCCCGCCCTCCCGTCCAGCTCGCTCGGTCCGCGCCGCCACGCTGGCGCTCGCCCTGGCGGCGTGCGGCGCCGGGGCGGGCCCGCTGCGCGCCCAGTCGCCCCCGGCGCGCATCCCGGCCGCGGAGCTGCTGGAGGACTTCGCTTTGCTCCGCGACGCGTACGAGACGCTGCACCCCGGCCTGTACCGCTACGCCGACAGCGCACAGGTGGCCGCGAACTTCGGCGCGCTCCGGGAGGAGCTGAGCCGCGACCGCACGCTGGCGGAAGCGTACCTCGCCATCTCCGTCTTCCTGGCGAGCGTCCGCTGCGGCCACAGCTACGCCAACTTCTTCAACCAGCCGGACGCCGTGGCGGGGGCGCTGCTGCAGCGCGACCGGCTTCCCTTCCTGTTCCGCTGGATCGGCGGCCGCATGGTCGTCACCCGCAACCTGTCCGCGGAGCCGCGCCTCGCCCCGGGGACGGAGGTGCGCCGCATCAACGGCGTTCCCGCCGCCGACGTCCTCCGCGGCCTGCTCACGGTGGCGAGGGCGGACGGCTCCAACGACGCCAAGCGCGTCGCGGGGATGGAACTGCGGGGCGACAGCCGCTACGAGGCGTTCGACGTCTTCTTCCCCCTCCTCTTCCCGCCCCCGGACGGGCCGTGGAGCTTCGAGGTGGCCGGGCCCCTGGGCGCCCCCGCCGCCACGGTCCGCGCCCGCCCCCTCGCCTACGCAGAGCGGCTGGCCGCGACCGGGCGCGCCGCCGCGGACCGGCCCGCGGACGACCCGGGCTGGGAGTTCCGCTTCCTGGACGACGGGACCGGCTACCTGCGCATGCCCACCTGGGCGCTGTACAATTCCCGCTGGGACTGGAAGGCGTACCTGGACAACGTGTTCGCCCGGCTCGACGAGCGGGGCGCGGGGGCGCTGGTGATCGACCTGCGCGGCAACGAGGGGGGAACCGGGGTGGGGGACGAGATCCTGTCCCGGCTGGTGACGCGCGACCTCCGCCTGGACGGGTTCCGCCGCCGGGTCCGCGGCCGCAGCGTCCCCGAGCGCCTGCGGCCGCACCTGGACACCTGGGACCGCTCCTTCCTGGACTGGGGCGACCAGGCCGTGCCCGCCGAGGGCGGCTTCTACACCCTGACGCGATACGACGACGAGCCCGGGAGCAGCGTCGTGCGGGCCGCCGCCCGCCCCTTCCGCGGGCGCACCTACGTGCTGGTGGACGCCTCCAACAGCTCCGCGACCTTCGAGTTCGCCCTGGCCGCGCGACAGAACCGCCTGGCGACGCTGGTGGGGCAGCCCACCGGCGGCAACCAGCGCGGCATCAACGGCGGCGCGTTCTTCTTCCTGCGCCTCCCCCGCAGCGGCATCGAGGTGGACGTACCGCTCATCGGCTACTTCCCGCCGGGCGAGCGGCCCGACGCCGGCATCGTCCCGGACGTGCTCGTGGAGCCCAGCGCCGACGACGTGGCCCGCGGCGTGGACACGGAGCTGCGCGCCGTGCTGGATCTCCTTCGCCGGACGCCCTGACCCGGAGATCGGGGTGAAAGACCGCGGTCCGGGCGTGCCCCCGCTGGCGCGGGGTCGGGCTGCGGCTCCGTAGCAGACGAAACGACCGTCTGCAACGGAGGCGAGCCCCGGCAAACTGCCGCCGGGTCTCGCCGCTTCGCGCTCGCATCCCTCACGCGGGTTTGGCGCTGGCGCCCGCGCGGGTGGCCCCCCTCACCCCCCGGCCCCCTCTCCCCCGCAAGCGGGGGAAAGGGGGAGTACCGCACGGCACCTTTGCCTTGGACGCCTTGCGGACGCCTCGAGGAGCCTTGGTCTACACGGATCTCGTTTGACCCGGCGCGTGCGCTGCCCGCTCGTCGTCCGGGATCGGGCGAAGCCGACCGTCTTGCAGGCGAGCGCCTCCACGACACACATTGCAAAAGGGCCCGACGCGGGCGGTGCGGACCCGGATCCTCGGCGCAGGCGCCGGGCCGCCGCGTACATCTCACACGCCTGCCACTCCCATGCGATCGACTCCGTTCCTCCTGTGCCTGGCGACCGGCTGCGCCGCCCTGTCCCGCTCCGCTCCCGTGCCGCCGGAGGTGACCGAGCTGGCGGGGTGCTACGCCATGGAGTACGGCGCCTGGGGGCCCGAGATCCACGACATAATTCCGTACTCGGCGCCGAAACTTGCCGCGGCTATCCGCCTGCGCACCGCAGCGTGGAGGGATCGGATCGATCGGAAAAGGCGATTGTACCACCTCGACGTACTCCCCGCCGCGCCGACCGGCCCCTACCCGTTCCAGGTGTGGAGTCTCGTCGGCAGGGACTCGGTCTGGGTGGGAATGCCGGTTTCGCTTTTCGGGGCTATCGAGCTGCACCTCCGGCGGGAGGACGCCGATCTGCGCGGAGAGGTCGAGGCCTCCACCGACTACGTCAACCCTCCGGCGCCATACTCGACGCGCACAGGGGCCACCGCCCGCCGCATCCCCTGCCCCGCTTCGTAGCGCGCGCACCCAACCTGAGCCGGCCCCGGACGGCTGGAGCCCGACGCAGCGAACCGCCCCGGACCTCGACGAGGTCCGGGGCGGTTCGCTTCACCTGCGGCCGCGTGGCTCGGATGAGCCTCGCGTGAGGGATTTCGGCCCGAAGGGGCGAGACCGCGCGGCTGTTTGCGCGGGCTCGACTCCGTTACGCAGCGTTGTTTGCTGCGTTACGGAGCCGAAGCCCGACCCCGGCGCCAGCCGGGGGCACGCCCAAACCGTCGGTCACCAGCAGTCGAAACCGTCCTCAGGCCACCGTCTTCGCCCAGTCCAGCCACTCCTGCTGCCGCTCGCGCGACACCCCCCACCGGCTCCCATCCACCCCGAACCAGTACTGGCGGATCTCCTCCGGCGCACTCGCCCGGCGCATCACCTCGTCGGGCTCCATCCGGAACAGCTCCATGATGGTGCGGATCATGGCGAGATCGCTCGCGGAGTGGCGAGGCGTGGCACCTTCCGGCCTGTGCGCCCGCGCGACGACGGCACGGCGCGGCACGTACACCCACTCCTCGGTGAACACCGGCGTCTCGTCCACCTCGGGATAGGTGAGCACCGTCTTCACCACCTCCTCGAAGTGGTCCATGCGGTGCTTGAAGCTCTGCTCCATCCCGTACATGCCCAGCAGGTAGTGAAGCGCCAGGTCCTTCGCCTTCACCTCCACGCCGTCGCAGGCGAAGAAGAAGGGATCCTGCGTCTCGTGGAGCTCCAGGTCCTGGAATCCCGCCGAGAAGAGCATCACCGCCATCTGCACCGGCCCGATGTGCGGGATGTCGTGCCCCGTCTTGCTGTGCTTGTCCACCACGTGGTGGAACCACTGCCCCGCCGGCCCCTCGTCGAAGAAGTCGTGCACCACGACCACCGCCCCCGGCTTCATCACCAGGCGCGCCTCGCGCGTGGCGTCGAACATGTCGGGGATGTGGTGCGTGCCGTAGGCGAAGAGCACCCCGTCCAGCGAGTCCGCCAGGAAGGTGCGCGACAGCTGCGTGGCGTCCTCGCGCGAGGGGAGCCCCCACAGCCCCGCCCGGTAGAACATGTGCGGGGAGATGTCGTTGGTCACGATCAGCGCCCCGCCCTGCTGGTCCCGCCCGGCCGCCACGAACGCCGCGGCGCGGTCCGCCAGCGGCTCGGCGCCCGGCACCTCGGCGAGCCACGCCGCCTCGCCCGCGCTCACCAGGCCCCGCAGCTCCGCGCCGGAGATGGAGATCTCCTCCGAGACCGCCGGCTCGCCGGCATGCGCGGCCAGCAGGCGCGCCGTGTAGCGGGTCTCGCCCTGCACCGCCCCGTCCGCGGCGGCATCCTCCGCCCGGCGCACCAGCAGCACCGCGACGTGCGGGTCCACGGCCGCGAGGCGCTCCAGCAGCCCGCGCGCGGCGGCGGGAAGCTCGGCTCCGTCCGCGGGGAAGAGGCCGGCGTCCTCCACGATCACCAGGCGCGTGTCGGCCACGCCCTTTTCCGCCTCCAGCAGGCGCCACACGTACCCGTCGCCCCCCAGCACGTCCAGGAAGATCCCCGGCTCGCCCTCGCGGGCGCCCAGGAGGTCCAGGAGCATGCGGGCGCCCATCCAGCGGCTGGCCTGGAAGCTCGCCATGCCGCGGGTGTATTCCGCGCCGCGCCCGCGCAGGTCGAAGTCGCCGCCCATGATGTCGCGCCAGATGGGCGCGTACTCGTTCTCCTGGCGGATCACCCCGGCCGCCGCGGACCAGCGCGGGTGCGCGGCCATGCGCGCCTTCCACTCCGCCTCCAGGTCGCGGAGCCCCTTGTCCTCCAGCATCTCCAGCTCGTCCGCGCTCCACAGCGGCGAGAAGGAGACGCGGGCGCGCTCCCGCAGCGCCTCGAAGGCAGCGGGCGGGAGGTGGTCGCGCAGGAGGCGCCACACGCCCGCCTCGGACGCCCCGCCCACGATGACGCGGTTCAGTGCCTCCGAGTGGCCGTGCAGGTAGGCGCGCTCCTCGCGCTCCACGCCGGGAAGGGCGGTGATGGGCAGCCCCAGGCCGTCGCGGATCCGCCTGGCCTCGCGCGAGAGCGGCAGGGGAGCGGCGGCGCCCGGCGCGCCGTGGCGCGCCCCGGCACCTTCCGCGGGCGCCGCGGGAGAGGCCTGCGCCCTCCCGGCCGCCAGCCCGCTCGCCCTCTGGTCGATCGCCATACGTCTTCCTCCTTGATCACGGTCGGATGCCGCCGCAGGCGGCACGATACGGGGACGGCTATGCTTCCTGCGCCTGCGCCGAGGCGAGGGGCAGGGGCACGCCGACCGGGCGGTACTGGAAGGACTCGGGGCTGCCGTCGTACTCGATCTGCCCGGAGTCCAGCTTGATGATGCGGTCCGCGACGCCGTAGTAGTGGTCGTCGTGGCTGATGACCACGCACGTCTTGCCGCGGGCCTTGAGCTCGGGGAGGAGCTGGAGGTAGAAGACCTCCTTGAAGAGCGGGTCCTGGTCCGCCGCCCACTCGTCGAACAGGTAGATGGGGCGGTCCTCCAGGTACGCGACCAGGAGCGCGAGGCGCTTGCGCTGGCCCTGCGAAAGAGCGGTGGTGGACAGCTTGCCGCCCTCCACCCGGACCTTGTGCGCCAGGTGGAGCTCCGACAGGAAGCGCGTCGCCAGCGCGTCCATCTCCGGCGACTCCATGCCCAGCAGCGAGTCGAACAGGTAGAAGTCCGAGAACACCACCGCGAACTGGTGCAGGTAGTCCGCGCGGTTGGCGTCGGTGACCGGGCGCCCGTCGAAGCGCAGCTCCCCCGACTCGGGGACGTAGAGCCCCAGGATCAGCTTGGCGAGCGTGGTCTTGCCGCTGCCGTTGCCGCCCACCATGAACACCGTCTCCCCCCGGGAGATCGTCATGTCGATGGGGCCCAGCGTGAACGGCTCCTCCTCGCCGTCGCGGTGGTAGGCGTGCGTGACGCCGGCCATCTCCAGGCTGCTCCACTCCGCGCGCTGCTCCGGCACCGGGGCGCCGGGGAGGCGCGGCACGGGCCCGCGGGCGTCGTCCAGCGACAGCCCCAGGTCGTCGATCTTGCGCAGGGAGACCTGCGCGCGCGACATCTCGGGGATGACGCCCAGCATGACCTCCAGCGGAGTCATCATGTACAGCAGGACCAGCGCGTACCCGGTCATCGTCTCCAGCCCCACCACCTCGAAGGAGGGGACCAGGAAGATGATGGAGCCGATCATCATGAAGATCACCAGCTGCCCCCACCCGGCCGCGGCGCTGTAGATGGTGGACGCCGTCACCGTGAGGC
Source organism: uncultured Gemmatimonadales bacterium (assembly GCA_963716255.1). Lineage (GTDB taxonomy): Bacteria > Gemmatimonadota > Gemmatimonadetes > Longimicrobiales > Longimicrobiaceae > JAFAYN01. The sequence goes on from OY970303.1 coordinate 451,344, forward strand.
GCTTGAGCACCACGCCCGTGGCGTCCAGGCCGTAGATCAGCCCGTCCTGACGCGGGAAGTGCAGCTTCAGTTCCTTGTACCCGTTGGTGATCGCCCGGAAGTGGGCGAACAGCGTGTCGGACTCCTCGCGCGCCTTACGCTGGTACGACTGGGCCCGCAACATGGGGATCTGGTAGGTGACCACCCCCACCAACATGAAGCACAGCACGATGATCAGCACCTTCCAGGAGAGCCACCCCAGGTAGAGGAGCGACCCCGTCACCATCGCTCCGTGCACGAACAGCTGCGGGAGCGAGGTCATGGTCATGACGATGACGTTCACGTCCTGGGTGAGCGCCGCCAGCAGCCGGTGCGACCCGATCTCCTCCAGCCTCTGGAGCGGCGCGGCCAGGATGCGCCGGCTGAGCTGCGTGCGCAGCTCCAGGATCGTGTTCTGCCCCAGGGTGGTGATGATGAACGTGGAGAAGCCGCGCGCGAACGGGAGGATGAGGCAGAGTGCCAGGAACTGAAGCACCAGGGTCCGGTGCGTCCAGGGCTGCGCGGTGTGGATGGCCCGGTTCATCAGGGCGAGGAGCCCCGCGTTGCTCGCTCCGCTCACCACGCCCGCAGCGATGGACAGCACCACCAGGAGGGGCGATCTGCGGAGGAGCACGAAGAGAAGCTTCATGGCGTTCGGTCTGGGTGCGGTGGGGAAGCAAGGCTGGTGGAGGGGACCGTCCCCCCCGCCCCGTCCGTCAGTGGATCACGCGCGAGTCCGGCGACAGCCTGCCGTCGCGCGACTTGCGCAGGTCGCGGGTGACGTTCACCCGCTTCAGCCACCGGTCCGTGCCGTCGTAGTGGGCCTTGAACGGCTTGCGGCCGTGCACGGCCTTGAAGTTGTCCACGAAGATGAAGTCGCCCGGGGACAGGGCATGGTCCTCGATCACCTCGTCCACCTGGCGGATCAGCTCGTCCAGGGCGGCCTGGGCCTCGTCGTTGTCGCGGACCGGGTCCATGAAGTACGGGTCCAGCCGGATGTAGGGCGACTCGGTGCCGCCCGAGAACACCGGGATCTTCTCCGGGGTGTCCCACATCTCGTCGATCTTGGCGTAGGCGCGCTGGAGGAGCGCCTCCTCCTCGGGCGAGCGGCCGTTCTTCTGGCCCCGGTTCTTGGCCAGGTGCGACTCGTCGGGACGGATGGTGAAGTGCGGCTCGCTCAGGAGGCGCGCATGGTCCGGGGTGAGGTTCACCCGCTCCAGCGAGGCGAAGGTGGTGGGGACGCCGTCCGGGTTGCGGAGGCACATCAGCCCCAGGTAGTCGCCGCGGTACGGGTGGAAGGCGTCCTCCGTGTGCCAGGTGAGCGTTTCCTCGCTCCCGCTCCCCAGCTGCTCGTGCTCGTGCCCCTGGATGGGGAAGATGTCGTGGACGATGCGCCCGTCCTGCTGGGTGGACCAGCCGATGACGTCGCCCAGCAGCGAGGCGAAGAGGACCAGGAGGATCTCCTCCTCCAGCGTGTCGTTGGAGGGGTCCTTGTCGCGCCAGTGCCGCGGCGTGCGGCCGATCCTGCCCTGGTCCACCGGGTAGCCGGAGACGGTCAGGAGCGCGTCCTTGGGCTCGGTGAGCCGGAACTCGCGGAAGGCGGCGCGTACGCGCCGCGGCAGCTCGTGCGCGTAGACGTCCGCTTCCTTCAGGAACTGTGGATCTTCCGGCGTCTGGTAGCGCGAAGCGAGCTCCCGGAGCACACTCCGGATCGAAGCGACCTCGTCGCCGGTCAGCACGACCCTGGGCATGGACAACCTCTCTTTGAGTCTGGATGTTGTGCGGCCGGGCGGGTCGAATCGGCCCGGTCCGGCCGCGTACGCGAACTAGACGAGCGCGGGCGCCGCGGCGGAGCGCAGCTGGAGCGAGAGCCGGGCAAGGCCCTCCTCCAGCACCTCCGTCGACCTCCCGAATCCCAGCCGGACGTGCTGCGCGTGGCCGAAGCAGTTGCCCGGCACCAGGAGCACCCGCTGCTCGCGGGCCAGCTGGTGGCAGAACGCCTCCACGTCCGGCACGGAGTCCAGTCGCGGAAAGGCGGTGACCCCGCCGCGCGGCGGGACCCAGGTGACCAGGTCGTCGTGCTCCGCCACCCAGGCGGCCAGCACGTCGCGGTTGTGGCGGGCCAGCCCCACTCGCTCCGCCAGCAGGCGGTCCGCGTGCACGACGGCGCGCTCGGCGATCATCTCCACCAGCGGCGACAGGTGCAGCGTTACGTAGTCGCGCACCCGGATCATCTCCTCCAGGATCTCCGGAGCGGCGAAGCACCACCCCACCCGCAGCCCAGGGAGCCCGTACGCCTTGGAAAAGGTGCCCGTGGAGATGGCGCGCTCGTACTTCAGCACCGGCTCCGGGAGCGGAGGAGTGTCGTAGGTCAGCTCCAGGAAGGCGTTGTCCCAAACGAGGTAGGCGCCCGCGCGGTCGCAGGCGGCGATCAGCGCGTCCTGCCCTTCGGGGGTGAGGGTGGCGCCGGTGGGGTTGTGGGGGAAGTTGACCACCACCATGCGCGTGCGCGGCCCGATCAGGCGCACCCCCTCCTCCACGTCGGGGACGAAGCCGTTCTCCCAGCGCAGCGGCCAGTGCTTGAGCGCGCACCCCAGCGCTTCCGCGACGGCGTACAGCTGGGGGTAGCACGGGTCCAGCACCACCACCTCGTCGCCGGGGCGGAGGAGCGCGTGGTCCATGAGGAAGTTGGCCTCGCTGGAGCCGTGCGTCGCCATGGCGCGCGACGTGTCGCCGCCCAGCCAGCGGTCGGCGAGGGCACGGCGCAGCCCGTCGCCGCCCAGCGACATGCTGTCCTGGAAGACGACGCGGTCGAAGTCGGCCTCGGTGATCCCCACCAGCCGGCGCAGGTCGACCATGGAAAAGTCGTCGACCCCGCTGCTGCCGATGTCGACGTCCGTGTCGAAGTAGTAGTAGCGCATCCAGTTTTCCAGGAGCGCCGGAGGTAGCTGCATGGCTCGTCCCGGTTGTGTCGCGCGGCTCAGCGGAGCGCCAGGCGAAGCAGGTCCTCGGATACCGCGTGCACCAGCTGCTGGCGCGCGCCGTTCAAAAAGAAGTGGCCGCCCGGGAACATGCGCAGCTTGAAGAACCCCCGGGTGTGCTCCTTCCACGCCATGAGGTCGTCGCGGCTCACGTCCGGGTCCTCCAGCCCGCCGAACGCGGAGATGGGGATGTCCAGCGGCACGCCCTCGCGCAGGGCGTAGGTCTCGCACAGCTCGAAGTCGGCCCGGAGAATGGGGGCGAAGAGCTCCATCAGCTCCGGGTGCTCCAGGATCTCGTCGGGCGTGCCGTTCAGGTTGCGGAGCTCCACCTGGAACTCCTCCTCCGGCAGCCCGTGGAGCTTGCGCTTGTCGCTGGGGCGCTGCGGGGCGCGCCGTCCGGACACCAGCAGGTGCTCGGGGAGCTGCTTCCCCACGGCGCGCAGGCGCCGGGTGAGCTCGAAGGCCAGCATCGCCCCCATGCTGTGCCCGAACAGGGCAAAGGGCACGTCCATGTACGGCGACAGCTCCTCGGCCAGCTGCTCCACCAGCGCCTCGGAGCGGGTGAGCGCGGGCTCGGTGAAGCGGTTGCCCCGCCCCGGGAGGTGAACCGGGACGACGTGGATCTCGGGAGGCGCCACGGCTCCCCACCCCCGGAAGACGGAGGCGCCGCCCCCCGCGTACGGGAAGCAGAAGAGGCGGAGGCGCGCCCGGGGCCCGGGCTTTTCCCATTCGACGACGGAGCTCTTCCTGGCTGCGTTGCTCACTGCCTGCCATGGTTGGAGCCGGGGAAAGCGCATCCGCTCGTCCCCCGGCTGCTTGTGAACGCCCGCCCCGGCGCGCCGGAGAGGTGCCCCAAGAGGGCCTGTACACGCCTGAAGCTACCCGCGAACACGTGGTTTAGCAACCCTCCTGTCGCAAAATAACTGGCGCTTTGGACCCTCATCCGGGCGGGATCCGGCGCGTCGCCTGGACCGCCGGGAAGTGCACCCCGGCGGCCATGCGCCGCGCCTCGCGGCTCAGTCGAACGGGACGCCGGACGCCGCGGACAGGCGGCGGAGCTGCTCCACCACCGGGAGGATCACCGGGACCCCGTCCACGCGCCGCTTCTCCTCGGCGCGGCGGTTGGGATCGCCCGGGATCATGGGGCCGGAGGTACCCGCGGCGGGGCGGGTGCCGCGGATGGTGCGCACCCAGTCGTCCACCTGGCTCCTGAACTCGGCCGGGTCGATGAAGCCGTCGATGCGGAGCGCCATGAAGAAGTGCCCCACCCCCCTGCCCACGTAGCGCGGCGGGGCCGGCAGGTTGGCCGGGAAGGGCGGCGGGTACGGCCCCCAGTTGGCGCCGCTCAGCACCGCCGAAAGCATGTCCACCATGGCGGCCATGCAGTACCCCTTGTGGCCGCCGTGCTGGAAGTCGCCGCCCAGAGGGAGAAGGGCGCCCCCGGCCAGCATCTCGCCCGGGTCGGTGGTCATGCGCCCGTCGCGGTCCACGGCGCACCCCTCGGGGATACGCTCGCCCTTGCGCGCGGCGTGCTCCACCTTGCCGAAGGCGATTGCGCTGGTGGTCACGTCGATGACCACGTCCGGCTCCTCGCCCCCGGGGAAGGCGATGGCCATGGGGTTGGTGCCCAGCATCTTCTCGGCGCCGTAGAGCGGGGCCACCTGCGGGGGCGAGTTGGTCATCGCCCACACGATCATGTCGCGCGGGAGACCCTGGAGCGCGTAGTACTCGCCGATGCCGAAGTGGTTGCTGTTGCGGACCGCGACCGAGCCGGAGCCCGCCGCGTCCGCCTTGTCCATGGCGATGCGGTTGGCGCGCGGTCCCACCACCAGCCCCAGCCCGTTGTCCCCGTCCACCGTGGCGGTGGCGAGGGTCTCGCGCACCACGCTGAGCTGCGGCCGGGGGTTGATCCACCCGCGCTCGAACATCTCCACGTACTGCGCCAGCCGCGCGACGCCGTGGGTGTCGATCCCCCGCAGGTCGGCGGTGGCGAGCACGTCGGCGGCCAGGCGCGCGTCCTCCTCCGGCACCTCGCGCCACCGGAGGATGCGGGTGGAGAACTCGCGCAGCCGCTCGATTGGAAAGACCTCCACCGCCGCCGGGGCGGGAGCCCCCGCGCCGCCCGCGCTCACCGTCCCCTCTTCAGCACCCGGCCGAGCCGAGCCACGCCCTCGTGGATGCGCTCGGGGCCGCAGTGGGAGAAGTTGAGGCGCACGCAGTTGGAGGCGTAGCCGTCGCCGCCCACCGCGAAGGCGCTCCCGGGGAAGAAGGCGACGCCCTCGGTGTCCAGCGCGGTGGCGAGGAGCGCCGTGGCGTCGGTCCCCTCGGCGAGCTCCACCCAGGTGAAGACGCCGGCCGTGGGAGAGCGCCAGCGCGCCTCGCCGCCCAGGTGCTCGCGGAGCGCCGCGTCCATGGCGTCGCGCCGTGCGCCGTACTCGCGCCGCAGCGTTTCCAGGTGGCCGGGGAGGAGCCCGTCGTCGATGTACGCGGAGATGATCCGCTGGGTGAAGGTGGAGGTGTTGATGTCGGTCGCCTCCTTGATGATCCCCAGCGGACGGATCAGCTCCTCCGGCACCACCAGCCACCCGCAGCGGAGCGCGGGGGCGAAGATCTTGGAGAAGGTCCCCATGTACAGCACCCAGCGCTCGTCCAGCGCGCGCAGGGGGAAGAGGATTGTCGACGTACTGGAAGTAGCCGTACGCGTCGTCCTCCAGGATGGGCACTCGGTGCTCGCGGGCCAGCTCCACCAGGCGCCGCCGCTTTTCGGCGCTGACGCTCACCCCCAGCGGGTTGTTGCCGTCGGTGACGACGTAGATCAGCGCGGGGCGCTCCCCGGCCGCGAGCAGAGCCTCCACGGCGTCCACGTCGATCCCGGTGTCCAGGTCGGTGGGGACGGTGAGGATCTCGGGCTGGAAGGGCTCCACCGCCTGCTGGAAGCCGGTGTAGCAGAGCCGCTCCGTGAGCAGGGTGCCGCCGGGGTTCAGCAGCAGCCGCGTGAGCAGGCTCATGCACTGCTGGCCGCCGGCGGTGAGGAACACCTGCTCCTCGCGGCACTCCACGCCGCGCCGGGCCATCAGCTCCACCACCTGCCGCCGGAGCGGCGCGAACGGCGGGGAGTACTGGAGCGCGAGCGGGTCCTGCGCCAGCACCCGCTCCGCGGCGGTCGACAGGCCGGCGGCGGGGAACAGGTCCGGCGCCGGGAAGCCCAGCGCGAGGGAGAGGATTCCGGGCTGGGAGCTCCGGACCAGCATGGTCTGCAGCGCCGAGGGGCGGACTTCCTGCGCCCAGCGGGCGAGCGTCAGCTCCTCGGTGGCCTGCATCGTGGGGATGGCGGACACGGTCTCCCCGCTCAGATGTTGCCGCGGAGGGCCTGCTCGGCCTCGAGTGACTCGAAGAGCGCCTTGATGTTCCCGGCGCCGAAGCCCTTGGCGCCGCGCCGCTCGATCACCTCCACGAAGAAGGTGGGGCGGCCCTCCAGCGGCTCCGTGAAGGTCTGCAGCAGGATGCCGTCCTCCTCGCGGTCGATCTGCACGCCCAGCTCGGAGGCGGGGATCATGTCCGCGGGGTCCACCGCGCCGATGCGCGCCTCCAGCATCTGGTAGTAGGTCTGCGGCACGCGCAGGAACTTGATGCCGTTGCCCTGGAGCGCGCGCACGACCGTGAAGATGTCCTCGGTGAGGTAGGCTACGTGCTGGCTGCCGGCGCCCTTGTTGAAGTCCAGGTACTCCTCGATCTGCGACTTGCCCTTGGAGGGGGCGGGCTCCTGCATGGGGAACTTGATGCTCCCGGTGGGATCCTCCACCACCTTGGAGTTCATCGCGCTGCGCTCGGTCCACACCATCTCGTGCTTGGACTGGTGGAAGCCCAGCACGTTGGTGTAGAAGTCCACCTGCGCGTCCAGGTCGCCCTCGCGCAGGCTGACGGCGACGTGGTCAACCGCGAGGAGCCCGCGCCCCAGCGACGCGGCCGGGCCCATGTGGTCCACCGGCTGGTAGTGCGGGAGGAAGCGCCCGGCGTAGTCGCCGCGCTGGATGAAGGAGTGCACCGTGTCGCCGAAAGCGCCGATGGTGGCCTTGACCACCCTGCCGCCGTCGTCCGAGAAGGCGGTGGGCTCCATGATGGGGGTGGCGCCGCGGGACACCGCGGCCTCGAAGGCCTGCGCCACGTCGTCCACCGTGAAGGCCACGTCGCGGACGCCGTCGCCGTGCTGGTGCACGTGCAGCGCGATGGGGCTGTCCGGGGTGAGGCCGCTGGACACCACCAGCCGGATGCGCCCCTGCTCGAGCGCGAAGGAGGCGCGGTCGCGCACGCCGGTGGCGAGCCCGGCTCTGCCCACGGGGCGGAAGCCGAAGATCGTGCGGTAGAAGTGCGCCGCCTGGAAGGCGTTGCCCACCCACATCTCCACGTGGTCGATGCCTCTGAGCTGGACGGCGCTCCGGGTCGCGACTTCCTCTTCGATCTTGGCCATGGTTGGTTGTCCTCTGCCGGGATTGAATTCGCGGCGACGCGGGGTCGCCCTCGGGCTCTGGGTGCGGTGCTGCGACGACTCCGGCCGCCGGCGGAGCGGCTTCCGTCCGCTTCCTGTCCTCACAAGTGCGGGATGCCCGGCGGCGGGGACGCGGAAGAGCCGCGCCCGCGGGGCCTGCGCCACCGCGGTCTACGGGCGGCGCGGAGGGGCGCGCTCCCGACGTGCCCGCGCAACAGGGGTCGTATAATATTCGCATCCTGTATGCCAGGGTGCAACCCTGCCGACGGCCCGCGCGGCGATGCGAGCCGAAGCGGCCGGCCGGTATCTCCGCCCGCCGTCCGCCTACGGTTCCTCCTCCCCGTCGTCGCCGTCCGGGGCGGCTACGGGCGCCCCGGGACGGCCGGGGCGCGGGCGCGACATCCGCGCGCGCCGCGCCTCGGCGCGGTCCAGCGTGCGCCGCCGCTCGTCCTCGGCCGCCGCCGGCTCCTCGCGCAGCTCGTCGAGCCGCCGCGCCAGGTCGGCCAGCGTGGGGTGCTGGAAGAGCTCGGCCAGCGACAGCGCCGCGCCGAAGCGCTCCTGGAGCCGGGAGTGGAGCTGCACCAGCAGGAGCGAGTGCCCGCCCAGGTCGAAGAAGTTGTCGTGCGCGCCCACGCGCGGGATCCCCAGCGTCGCCGCCCACGCCCTCGCGACCGCCTCCTCGGTGGGGGTGCGGGGCGCCACGTACTCGCGCTCGGCGCCGGCGCGCTCGCCGGGCGCGGGGAGCGCCAGCCGGTCCAGCTTGCCGTTGGGCGTGAGCGGAAGCCCGGCCAGCGCCACGAAGGCGGAGGGGACCATGTACTCGGGGACGCGCTCGCGCAGCCAGGCGCGCAGCTCGCCGGCGGAGGGCGCATCCTCCCCCGCTGCGGGGACGAGGTACGTGGCGATGCGCCGGTCGCCGGGCGCGTCCTCGCGGACCACGGCCACCGTCTCGGCCACGGCGGGGTGGGCGCGCAGCGCGGCCTCGATCTCGCCCAGCTCGATGCGGAAGCCGCGCACCTTGACCTGGAAGTCGGTGCGCCCGAAGTACTCCAGCTGCCCGTCGGCGCGCCAGCGGACGCGGTCCAGCACCCGGTACATGCGCGACCCGGCCGGCCCGAAGGGGTCGGGGAGGAAGCGCTCGGCGGTGAGGTCGGGGCGGCCGGCGTACCCGCGCGCCAGGCCGTCGCCGGCCAGGTACAGCTCGCCCGGGACGCCCACGGGGACGGGCTCCATCCCTGCGTCCAGCACCCGCGCCGCGGTGTTGGCCACCGGCCGCCCCACGAGGACCGGACCGCCTCCCGGGGCGGCCACGAAGTGGGTGGAGTAGGTGGTGTCCTCGGTGGGGCCGTACAGGTTCCCCACCTTCGCCACCGTCCCCAGCGCGTACAGCTCGCGCGCGAGGTCGGCGGGGAGGGGCTCGCCGCCCAAATTGAGTGTGCGCACCCCCGGCGGAATGCCCCCCGCGCGCAGCAGCTCCGCCGCCGCGGTGGGGACCATGCTCGCGTGGACCACGGGCTCGGCCACCGTCGCCAGCTCCAGCGCGTTCTCCACCATCACCAGCTTCCCGCCCCACGCGAGCGTCCCGAAGACCTCGGCCACCGACACGTCGAAGTTAATGGAGGTGGAGAAGAGGAGCGCACTGCGCTCCTCGTCCGAGACGTTCTCGCGGAGCCAGTGCAGGAGGACCACCACGGACGAGTGGCGGATCATCACGCCCTTGGGGCGGCCGGTGGAGCCGGAGGTGAAGATGACGTGCGACAGGTTCTCGGGGAGCGCGCCGCTCTCCGGCACCTCGGCCGATGCCGCGTCCACGGCGGCGCGGACGGCGTCCAGGGCGAGCGTGCGGGTCCCCGCGGGGAGCGCGCCGGCCAGGCGGCCGGAGGTGAGCACCAGCGACACGCCGGCGTCCTCCTGCATGTAGCCCAGCCGCTCGCGCGGGTAGGTGGGGTCCAGCGGGACGTAGGCGCCGCCGGCGCGCAGTACGGCGAGCATGGCGACGACGAGCTCCGGCGTGCGCTCCAGGCAGATGCCCACGCGCGTCTCGGGCCCCACGCCCAGCCCGCGAAGGTGGCTCGCCAGGCGCCCCGAGCGCTCCTCCAGCTCGGCATACGTCACCGTCGCGCCGCGGAAGGAGGCCGCGGGCGCGCCGGGGGTGCGCCGGGCCTGCGCCGTGAACAGGTCGTGCACGCGCAGCCCGGCGGGGAGGGCGCGCCGGGGGTCGTTCAGCTCTTCGAGCACCCGGCGCCGCTCCGCCGTGGGGAGGAGCGGAAGCTCGGCCACCACCCGCTCCGGCTCCGCCGCGAGGGCGCCCAGCAGCACGCCGAAGTGCTCCAGCATGCGGTCGATGGTGGAGGCGTCCCACAGCTCGGCCCGGTACGCCAGCGTCCCGCCCAGCCGCTCTCCGTCGTCGCCCATGGCGAAGACCAGGTCGAACTTGGCGGTGCCGGCCCCCGCGTCCAGCTCCTCCAGCTCGCCCTCGCCCAGGCGCAGCCTCGCGGCGTCGGCGTTCTGGAGGGAGAAGGTGGCCTGGAAGAGCGGGGTGTGCGACAGGGAGCGCGCCGGCACGATCTCCTCCACCAGCCGCTCGAAGGGGACGTCGGCGTGGGCGTAGGCGCCGAGCGCGGCCTCGCGGACGCGGCGCAGCAGCTCGCGCGCGTCCGGCTCGCCGGACAGGTCGGCGCGCATCACCAGCGTGTTGACGAAGAACCCGATCAGCCCCTCGACCTCGACGCGGTCGCGCCCGGCCACGGGGGCACCCACCACCACGTCGTCGCGCCCGGCGTAGCGCCCCAGCAGCGCCTGCCAGGCGGCGAGGAGCGTCATGAACAGCGTGGCCCCCTCGCGCCGGGAAAGCGCCCGCAGCGCGGTGGAGGTCGCCGCGGGGAGGGTGAACGACCGGCTCCCGCCGGCCTCCCCGGGGACGCGGGGGCGCGGCCGGTCCGTGGGCAGCTCCAGGACCGGGGGCGCGCCCGCCAGCCGCTCGCGCCAGAAGTCGAGCTGCCGCTCCAGCACCGGCCCGTCCAGCCACGTCCGCTGCCACGCGGCGAAGTCGGCGTACTGCACCGGGAGCGGCGCCAGCGGCGAGGGCCTTCCCGCCTGGAAGGCGTCGTAGAGCGCGGACAGCTCGCGGACCAGCACCTCCATGGACCAGCCGTCGCTGACGACGTGGTGCATGTTCAGCAGCAGGGCGAAGTCGGCGTCGCCCAGCCGCACCACGGAGGTGCGCAGGAGCGGCCCCCGCGCCAGGTCGAAGGGCAGCGCCGCGTCCGCGGCGGCGATGCGGCGTGCCTCGATGTCCCGCGCGGCGGCGTCCAGCGCGCGCAGGTCCACCTCCGGGAGCCGGGCCCGCGCGCGCGCCGAGACCACCTGCACGGGCCGGCCCTCCACGCGGCGGAGCGTGGTCCGCAGCGACTCGTGGCGGCGGACGATCTCCTCCAGCGCGCGGCGCAGCACGCCCACCTCCAGCGGCCCGCGCAGCCGCATCCCCTGCGGGACGTTGTACGCGGCCGAGCCGGGCTCCAGCTGGTCGATGAACCAGAGCCGCTGCTGCGCGAACGAAAGCGGCAGCGGCGAGCCGTCGCGGGGGACGGGGAGCAGCGGCGGCGCATGCACTCCGCCGCCCTCCCGCACCGCGGCGTCCACGCGCGCGGCGAGCCCGGCGACGGTGGGGGCCTCGAAAAGGACGCGCAGCGGCAGCTCCACCCCGAACGCCTCGCGGATGCGCGAGACCACGCGTGTGGCAAGGAGCGAGTGGCCGCCCAGGTCGAAGAAGCCGGTGTGAGCGCCCACGCGGTCCAGCTCCAGGACCTCGGCCCAGATCCCCGCGAGCACCTCTTCCGTGGGGGTGCGCGGCGCGGTCCACGCCCGGCCGTGCTCCCCGCCGTCCGGCGCGGGGAGCGCCTCGCGGTCCAGCTTGCCGTTGGGGGTCAGCGGAAAGCCGTCCAGCACCGTCAGCGTGGACGGGACCATGTGCTCGGGGAGCCTCGCCCGCAGCCATTCGCGCAGCCCGTCCGGCGCGACTCCCACGCCCTCCCGCGCGGCGACGTACCCGGCGAGCCGCGGCTCCCCCGCCCCGTCGCGCCGGACGGTGACCGCCGCCTCGCGCACCCCGGGCGCCGCGGCCAGGACCGCCTCCACCTCCCCCGGCTCCACGCGGATGCCGCGGATCTTGACCTGCGCGTCGGTGCGCCCCAGGAACTCCAAGCGGCCGCCGTCGATGCGGCGCACGCGGTCGCCGGTGCGGTACATCCGCGCCCCGGCCGTACCGTGGCCGGAGAACGGGTCCGGGAGGAAGCTCCCGGCGGTCAGCTCGGGCCGCCCCAGGTAGCCGCGCGCGACGCCCGCCCCGCCCACGTACAGCTCCCCGGGGACGCCGGGGGGCGCCGGGTGGAGCCAGCGGTCGAGCACGTACGTCCGCGCGTCGTCGATCGCGCGCCCCACGTCGGGGGCGCCGGTCCCGGCTGGCTCCACCGGCCCGGAGGTGGCGACCACGGCGGTTTCCGTGGGGCCGTAGTCGTTGACCAGCGCGAAGGGGAGGCCGGGCGCGGGCCGCGAGCGCAGCGCGTCGCCGCCGGTGAGGAGGGTGCGCAGCGGCGCGTACGCGGGCCACTCCACGCCGAGCAGCCCCTCGGCGAGCGGCGTGGGCGCGAAGGCGATGGTGACGCCGCGGGCCAGCATGAAGTCGCGGAGCGCGGCCGGCCCGGTGCGCGTGTCCTCGTCCTCCACCGGGTGAAGCGCGGCCCCGGCGGCCAGGTACGGCCACAGCTCCCACACCGACGCGTCGAAGCCGGGACCGGCGAGCAGCGTCGCGCGGTCCGCCGCCGTGACGCCGAAGGCGTCCAGGTGCCAGCGGACCAGGTTGAGGAGCGCGCCGTGGGTGACGACGACGCCCTTGGGGCGGCCGGTGGAGCCGGAGGTGTAGACGACGTAGGCGGCGTTGTCGGGATCGACGGGAACCCCGCTGGCGTCCCCGGCATCGCCCCCACCCGGCGGCCTTAGAGCCGCCACCCTCCCCCAATTCCGGGGGAGGGCTTCCCGTGCCTCGCCATCGCCGCTCTCATCGTCCATCACCACGACCGCGCCCGTGAAGGCCCGCACCCGCTCCGCCAGCGCGGCCGTGGTCAGCACCGCGGCGGCGGCGGAGTCGGCCAGGAGGAAGGCGATGCGCTCCGCCGGGTAGGCGGGGTCCACGGGGACGTAGGCGCCCCCGGCGCGGAGCACGGCCAGCGCGGCGACGGCGAGCTCCGGCCCGCGCTCCAGGCAGAGCGCGACGCGCGATTCCACGCCCACGCCGAGCGCGCGGAGGCGGGCGGCGAGCGCGTCGGCGCGGCGGAGGAGGCCGCCGTAGGTGAGGGTGCCGGCCGCGGCGACGATGGCGGGAGCGTGGGGCGCCCGGCGGGCGTGCGCCGCGGCCAGCTCGTGGACGAGGGGCGAGGCGGGGCGCGGGCGGGCGGAGGCGTCCCGATCCGCGCGGAGCAGGGCGCGCTCGGCGGGGAGGAGGAGGTCGAAGCCGGAAACGCGGCGCTCCGGGTCGCCCGCGAGAAGGGCGAGCACGCCGCCGAAGCGCTCCAGCAGCCGCTCGGCGGTGGCGGGGTCGAAGAGCTCGGCGCGGAAGGCGAGGGAGCCCTCCAGGCGCTCTCCCTCCTCGGAGAGGGTGAGGCCCAGGTCGAACTTGGCGGGCTCGGGGCCGGCGTCCAGCGGCTCCACCGCCAGCGGCCCCATGCGCAGCTCCGCCCCCTCCACGTTCAGGAGCGCGAACGCGACCTGGAAGAGCGGCGAGTGGTCGAGCGAGCGCTCGGGCGCCACCTCCTCCACCAGCCGCTCGAAGGGGAGGTCCTGGTGCGCCTGCGCGCCGAGCACGGTCTCGCGGGCCCGGCCCACCAGCTCGCGGAGCGTGGGGTCGCCGGACAGGTCGGTCCGCAGCGCCAGCGTGTTGACGAAGAAGCCGATCAGCGGCTCCAGCTCCAGCCGCGTGCGGTTGGCGACGGGGCTGCCTACCACCACGTCGTCCTCGTCCGCCCAGCGCGCCAGGAGGAGCTGCCAGGCGGCGAGCAGCACGGCGAAGAGGGTGGTGCCCTCGCGGCGGGCGAGCGCCCGCAGCCCACGGGCGACCTCCGCCGGGACCGCCAGGGGACGATGGTCCCCGCGCTCGCCGGGGACGGCGGGACGCGGCCGGTCGACCGGGAGGGCGAGGACGGGCGGGGCCCCCGCCAGCCGGGCGCGCCAGTAGTCGAGCTGCCGCGCGAGCACTTCGCCGTCCAGCCAGCGGCGCTGCCAGGCGGCGAAGTCGGCGTACTGCACCTCCAGCTCGGGCAGCGGCGACGATGCGCCGCGCGCGAACGCCTCGTACAGCGCGGACACCTCGGCCACGAGCACGCCCATGGACCAGCCGTCGCTCACCACGTGGTGCAGCGCGAACAGCAGCGCGTGCTCGCCGGCGGCGAGGCGGATGCGCGTGGCGCGCAGCAGCGGACCGCGCTCCAGGTCGAAGGGGCGCGCGGACTCGGCGGCGGCAAGGCGGCGCGTCTCGGCCTCGCGGGCGGGCGCGGGGAGCCCGGCCAGGTCCACGAGCGGGAGCGGCGGCGGGGCGGGCGGCAGGATCGACTGCGCCGCCCCTCCGTCGGCCGCGGGGACGAAGACGGTGCGCAGCGTCTCGTGGCGGCGCACCAGCTCCGCCAGGCTTCGCTCCATCGCGCGGACGTCCAGCGGCCCGCGCAGGCGGAGCGCGTAGGACATGACGTAGGCGGCGCTCCCGGGGGCGAGCCGGTCCAGGAACCAGAGCCGCTGCTGCGCGAAGGAGAGCGGCAGCGGCCCGCCGCGCGGGACCCGGACGATGGGCGGCACCTCGTCGGCGGCGCCGGCGCCGAGCACGGCGTCCACCCGCCCGGCCAGCCCGGCCAGCGTGGGCGCCTCGAAGAGCGCGCGCAGCGGCACCTCGGCCCCGAAGGCCTGGCGGAGCCGGGCGACGACGCGCGTCGCCAGGAGCGAGTGTCCTCCCAGCGCGAAGAAGTCGTCCGTGGCGCCCACGCGCTCCACGCGCAGCGTTTCCGCCCAGATCGCCGCCAGCGCCCGCTCCGTGGGGGTGCGCGGCGGCACGTGCTCCGCCGCGGCGGGGGCGTCCGGCGCGGGGAGCGCCCGGCGGTCCAGCTTGCCGGTGGGAGTGAGGGGAAGCCGGTCCAGGAAGACCCAGGCCGCGGGGACCATGTACTCCGGGAGCGCCGCCTTCATCCCCGCGCGCAGCGTCTCCGCCGTGGCCGCGCCCTCCGCCTCCGGGACCACGTACGCCACCAGTCGGACCGCGCCCGGCTCGTCCTCGCGCACGGCGACGACGGCCTCGCGCACCCCCGCCAGGCGCACGAGCGTGGCCTCCACCTCGCCGGGCTCCACCCGGAAGCCGCGCACCTTGACCTGGTCGTCGGCGCGGCCGGCGAACTCCAGCTCGCCGCCGCGGCGGAAGCGCGCCAGGTCGCCGGTGCGGAAGAGCCGCGCCCCTGGCTCGCCGGAGAAGGGGTCCGGGACGAACTTCTCCGCCGTGAGCGCGGGCCGGCCCAGGTAGCCGCGCGCCACCCCGGCGCCGCCCAGGTACAGCTCGCCGCGCACCCCCGGCGGCACGGGGCGCCCGGCCGCGTCCCGCAGGTAGGCGCGCGCGTTGGCGACCGGCCGCCCGATGGAAACCGCGAGAAGCGCCACCGCTTCCCCCGCCACGCCCTCCGGCGCGAGGTCGGCCAGCGTGGCGACCACCGTGGCCTCGGTGGGGCCGTAGGTGTTCACCAGCCGCGCCGCGCCGCCCACCGCGGCGTGCCAGGCGGCCACGCGCTCGGGGAGCGCCCGCTCCCCGCCGATGATCACCAGGCGCACGCTCTCCGGCAGGAGCACGCCGCCGCGCTCCAGCTCCGCCGCCAGCTCGTGCCAGAACGCCGTGGGCAGGTCGAGCACGGTGATGCCGCGGGCGGCGCACCACGCCAGGAACGCGGGGACGCCGGCCAGCGACTCCTCGTCGCGGAGCACCAGCGCCGCGCCGCTGGCCAGCGCCGGGAAGATCTCTTCCAGGCTGGCGTCGAAGGCCGGCGAGGCGAACTGGAGCACGCGGTCGGCCGGGCCGATGCCGTACTCCGCGGCGGCCGCGGTGGCGTGGTTCACCAGCGAGCGGTGCTCCACGACGACGCCCTTGGGGGTGCCGGTGGAGCCGGAGGTGTAGACGACGTAGGCCGCGCTGCGGGGATGGACGCGGGCCGGGGGCGGGGCGCCGCCGGCCGCCGCCGCCGCCTCCCAGTCCCCGTCGAGCGCCAGCGCCTCCACGCCGCCGGAGGGGAGCGCGGCGAGGAGCCGGCGCTGCGTCAGCAGCAGCGCGGCGCCGGAGTCGGCGAGAAGGCGCGCCAGCCGCTCGCGCGGGTTGGCGGGGTCCATGGGGACGAAGGCCGCCCCGGCGCGGAGCGTGCCGAGGATCGCCACCAGCATCTCGGGCGCGCGCTCCATGTACACCGCCACGCGCGACTCCGGGCCGGCCCCGCGGGCGCGGAGGAGGCGCGCCAGCGCTTCCACGCGGTGGTCCAGCTCGGCGTAGGTCAGCGCCCGGTCGCCCGCGACGACCGCGGCCGCGTCCGGGGTGCGCGCCGCCTGCCGGGCGAACAGCTCGTGCGCGCCGATCTCCTCCGGGAAGCGGCGGGCCGTGCGGGTCCACTCCCCCAGCACCGTCTTCCGCTCCTCCGGCGTGAGCGGCGACAGTTCCGAGAGCCTGCGGCCCGGGTCCGCGGCCGCCTCCTCCAGCACCATCACCAGGTGGTCCGCGAGGGCGGCGACCGTGGAGCGGTCGTACAGGCCGGCGGCGTAGACCACCGTGCCGAGCACCCCGCCGGGGGCGTCCCGGAAGGCGATCTCCAGGTCCACCGCCGCGGCGGCGGAGACCACCGGCACCGGCGCCGCCTCCACGCCGGGGAGCGCGACGGCGTCCCCGCGGGCGGCGTGCAGCACCATCATCACCTGGTAGACGGAGGCGTGCGCCGCGGTGCGCTCCACCCGCAGCATCTCCAGCAGCCGCTCGAAGGGGAGCTCCTGGTGGGCGTACGCGCCCAGCGTGGTCTCGCGGACGCGGCCCAGCAGGGCGGCGAAGGTGGGATCGCCCGACAGGTCGCCGCGCAGGGCGAGCTGGTTGACGAAGAAGCCGATCAGCCCCTCCGTTTCCGCGCGCGTCCGGCCTGCGACGGGGGTCCCCACCACCACGTCGTCCTGCCCCGAGAAGCGAGCCAGGACCACCTGGAGCGCCGCCAGGAGCGTCATGAAGAGCGTCGCCCCCTCGCGGCGGCCCAGGGCGCGCAGCGCCTCCGAGACCCCGGCGGACACGGCGAACGGGTGCTCCCCCGCGCGGTGGCTCCAGGCGGCGGGGCGCGGGCGGTCGACCGGGAGGGCGAGGAGCGCGGGGGCGCCCTCCAGCGCCTCGCGCCACCACCCCGCCTGCGCGTCCAGCGCCTCGCCCGCCAGCGCTTCGCGCTGCCACACGGCGTAGTCGGCGTACTGCACGGGGAGCGGCGGGAGCGGGCACGATTCCCCGGCCGCACGCGCCGCGTAGCACCGAGCGACCTCCCGCCAGAGCACGTCCAGCGACCA
The DNA here is from genome assembly GCA_963716255.1 of uncultured Gemmatimonadales bacterium. Classification (GTDB taxonomy): domain Bacteria; phylum Gemmatimonadota; class Gemmatimonadetes; order Longimicrobiales; family Longimicrobiaceae; genus JAFAYN01. The sequence continues at coordinate 468,432 of OY970303.1, forward strand.
CGCGTCCCCCACCACGTGGTGCATGGTCACCACCAGGACGTGCTCCTCCGGCGCCAGGCGCACCAGCCCCACGCGCAGCAGCGGCCCCCGCCGCAGGTCGAATCCCCCGCCCGCCTCCTCGTGGACCAGTCGGAGCATGGCCGGCTCGCGGTCCCCTCCCCGGAGCCCCGACAGGTCGTGCAGCGGGAGGTGGAACCGGCCGGCGGGGAGCACCACCTGCACCGCCCCGCCGCCGTGCTCGGCGAACACGGTGCGAAGCGCTTCGTGGCGCCGGGTCACGTCGCCCAGCGCCCCGCGCAGCACCTCCACGCGCAGCGGCCCGGCGAGGCGCAGCGCGGTGGCGATGTTGTAGTGCGCGTTCCCGGGCTCCAGGCGGTCCAGGAACCAGAGCCGCTCCTGCGAAAAGGAGAGCGGAAGCGGGCGGCCGCGGGGGACGGGGACCACCGGCGGCACCCGCACCCCGCCGCCCTGCAGGCGCAGCGCCTCCGCCCGCGCGGCGAGCCCGGCCACCGTGGGCGCCTCGAACAGTGCCCGGACCGGGAGCTCCACCCCCAGCGCGGCGCGCGCCCGGGACACCACGCGGGTGGCGAGCAGCGAGTGGCCGCCCAGGTCGAAGAAGCCGTCCTCCACGCCCACCCGCTCCACGCCCAGGACTTCAGCCCAGATCCCGGCCAGCACCTCCTCGGCGGGGGTGCGGGGGGCGACGTGCTCCGCGCCGCCGCCGACCTCCGGCGCGGGGAGGGCGCGCCGGTCCAGCTTGCCGTTGACGGTCAGCGGAAAGGCGTCCAGCTGCACCAGCGCCGCGGGGAGCATGTGCTCCGGCAGGCGCTCCCGCAGGTGCGCGCGCAGCTCCGCGGCGTCCAGCGGCCCCGCCGCCACCACGTAGCCCACCAGGCGCCGGTCGCCCGGCACGCCGGCGGCGGAATCGTCGCGCGCCAGCACCGCGGCCTCGCGCACGCCCGGGTGCGACAGCAGCGCGGCCTCCACCTCGCCCAGCTCGATGCGGAAGCCGCGCACCTTGACCTGGTCGTCGGCGCGTCCCAGGTACTCCAGCTCCCCGCGCGGAGTCCAGCGGGCGCGGTCGCCGGAGCGGTACAGGCGCGCGCCGGCCTCGCCGGAGAAGGGGTCGGGGACGAAGCGCTCGGCGGTCAGCTCCGGCCGCCCAAGGTACCCGCGGGCCACGCCGGGCCCGCCCACGAGCATCTCGCCGGGGAGCCCCACCGGCGACGGGCCGCCGCCCGCGTCCAGCACGTACACGCGCAGGTCGGGGATGGGCACGCCGATGGGGCTCGCCGTCCCCGCCTCCACGTCCGCGGGGGCGACGGGGCGGAAGGTGACGTGCACGGTGGTCTCGGTGATCCCGTACATGTTCACCAGGCGCGGCCCCTCGTAGCCGTGCCGCGCCGTCCAGGGCCGCAGCGCCGCCGGCTCCAGCGCCTCGCCGCCGAACACCACCCAGCGCAGCGACAGCCCGTCCGGGCCCGCCTCCCCGTCCGCCGCGGCGAGCTGGCGGAAGGCGGAGGGGGTCTGGTTGAGCACCGTGACCCGCTCGCGGGCGAGCAGCTCCCGGAAGGCCGCCGGGTCGCGGCTGGTGGCCCGGGGGACGACGACGAGCCGCCCGCCCCGCGCCAGCGCGCCCCACATCTCCCACACCGAGAAGTCGAAGGCGTACGAGTGGAAGAGCGTCCACACGTCGTCCGCGCCGAAGCCGAACCACGCGTCCGTGGCGTCCAGGAGGCGCAGCACGGCGGCGTGGGGCACCATCACGCCCTTGGGGCGGCCGGTGGACCCGGAGGTGTAGATGACGTACGCCAGCGAGTCCGGGAGCGCCGGCGCCTCCGGCGGCGCGCCGGAATCGTCCTGGGGCCCCGATCCGTCCGCCTCCAGCTCCACGACCGCCGCCCCGTGCTCCGGGAGCCGCGCCGCCAGCCCCGGCCCGGCGACCACGACGCGGGCGGCGGAGTCGCGCAGCACGTAGCCCATGCGCTCCGCGGGGTAGCCGGGGTCCAGCGGGACGTACAGCCCTCCCGCCCGCAGGATCCCCAGGATCGCGACCACCAGGCCGGCGGAGCGCTCCACGCACAGCGCCACCGGCACCTCCGGCTCCACGCCCGCGCGGCGCAGCCGGCGCGCCAGGCGGCCCGCCAGCCGGTCCAGCTCGCCGTAGGTGAGGGTGCGGTCCCCGTCGGTCAGCGCCGGGGCGCCGGGGGTCCGGGCGGCCTGCGCCGCGAACGCCCCGTGCAGCGTCCCCGCCACCGGGAAGGTGCGCGTGGGGTTCCATCCCTCCAGCAGCCGCCGCCGCTCGGCCTCGCCCGCGAGGGCCAGCTCGGCGACGCGGGCGTCCGGGTCCGCCGCGATCCCGGCGAGGAGGCGGAGGTAGTGCTCCACCAGCCGGTCCACGGTGGCCGCGTCGAACAGCCCGGCGCGGTAGACGGCCCGCCCCGAGATCCGCTCCCCCTCGTCGGCCAGCTCCAGCGTCAGGTCGAACCGGGCCGCGTCCACCTCCGCCTCCAGCGGCTCCACCTCCACGCCGCCCAGCCGCAGAGCGGCGCCGGCCCGCAGGGTGTCCAGCGTGAACATCACCTGGAACAGGGGGGCGTGCCCCAGGGCCCGGCCCGGCGCCAGCTCCTCCACCAGCCGCTCGAAGGGGATGTCGCCGTGCGCCTGGGCCGCCAGCACGCGCCCGCGCGCCTGCCGGAGCAGCCCGCGCCCCGTCGTTTCCGGCGACAGCTCGCCGCGCAGGACCAGCGTGTTGACGAAGAAGCCGATCAGCTCCTCCGTCTCTGCCCGGCCGCGCCCCGCGACCGGGGTGCCCACGACGACGTCGTCCTGCCCGGACCAGCGGGCGAGCAGCGCCTGGAAGCCGGCGAGGAGCGCCATGAACGGCGTCGCCGCCTCCTCCGCGGCCAGCGACCGCAGCGCCGCGGCGGTCGCCGCCGGGAGCGCGAAGCGGCGGACGCCGCCCCGCGCGCCGGCGTCCGCGGTGCGCGGCCGGTCCGTGGGCAGCTCCAGCAGCGGGGGGGCGCCGCTCAGCGCGCCGCGCCAGAAGGCGAGCTCGGGCTCCAGGGCCTCGTCGCGGAGCCAGGCGCGCTGCCACGCCGCGAAGTCCGCGTACTGCACCGGGAGCTCCGGCAGCGGCGGCGCCGCCCCGCGCGACAGCGCGCCGTAAAGGGCGGAAACCTCGCGCACCAGGATCTCCGTGGACCACTCGTCGCTGACGATGTGGTGCACCGTGAAGAGGAGCGCCGAGTCCCCGTCGGCAAGAAGCACCAGCGCCGCGCGGAGCAGCGGTCCCCGCCCCAGGTCGAACGGGGCGGACGCTTCCGCACGCGCCACCTCCGGCAGGCGCGCCTCGCGCTCCCGCGCCGGCAGGGCGGTCAGGTCGATACGGCGCAGCGCCACCGGCGCGGGCGGGAGGACCACCTGCACCGCCTCGCCGTCGTCCTCGCCGCGGAACACGGTGCGCAGCACCTCGTGACGCCGCACGGTCTCGGCGAGGCTCCGCTCCAGGACGCCCGCGTCCAGCGCGCCGCGCATCCGCAGCGCCGCGGGGATGTTGTAGACGGCGCTCCCGGGCTCCACCCGGTCGATGAACCAGAGCCGCCGCTGCGCGAAGGAGAGCGGGAGCGGCCCGTCCCGCGGCACGGGGACGATGGGCGGAGCCGCGCCGGCGGCCAAGCCGGGCGCCGCGGCGACCGCCGCCGCGAGCCGCGCCACGGTGGGCGCCTCGAAGAGCGCGCCCACCGGCACCTCCACCCCCAGCGCCGCGCGCGCCCGCGACGCCATTCGCACCGCCAGGAGCGAGTGACCGCCCAGCCGGAAGAAGTCGTCGTGGACCCCCACGCGCTCCACCCCCAGCAGCCCGGCCCAGATCTCCGCCAGCGCCGCCTCCGCGGGGGTGCGCGGCGCCACGTACCCGTCGTCCGCGTCCCCGGCGGCCGAGCCCGGCGCGGGGAGGGCGCGCCGGTCCACCTTGCCGTGGGCGGTGAGCGGAAAGGCCGGCAGCGCCACGAACGCCGCGGGCACCATATAGTCGGGGAGGCGCGCCGCGGCCCAGCCGCGCAGCTCGTCCGCCGGGGGCTCCTCCGCCCCGTCCACCACCACGTAGGCGGCCAGGCGGGGGCCGCCGGGCGCGTCGTCGCGCAGCATCACCAGCGCCTCCCGCACCGCGGGGTGCTCCGCCAGCACGGCCTCCACCTCGCCCGTTTCCACGCGGAAGCCGCGCAGCTTGACCTGCTGGTCGACGCGCCCCAGGAACTCCAGGTTGCCGTCCGCCAGCCAGCGCACCCGGTCGCCGGTGCGATACAGCCTCGCGCCGGCCCGCGCGGCAAACGGGTCGGGGACGAACTTTTCCGCGGTGAGCTCCGGCCGCCCCAGGTAGCCGCGCGCGGGCGCCTCCCCGCCCACCACCAGCTCGCCCGGCACGCCCACGGGCGCCGGCTGCCCGTCCGGCCCCAGCACGTACTTGCGCACGTTCCCGGTGGGCGCGCCGATGGGGAGGGCGGGCCAGCGGAGCGACGCGTCCTCCCCCGCTTCCACGCGCAGCATCGCCGAGGTGCACGCCGTTTCCGTCAGCCCGAAGACGTGCACCAGCGGCAGCTCCAGCCGCGCCCACTCCACCAGCCGCTCCGCCGACACCCGCTCCCCGCCCACCACGACGAAGCGCAGCGGCGCCGGCGGCCGCTCGCCGCGCTCCGCGAGCTCGCGCACCCACTCGTGCCAGTACGCCGTGGGCAGCTCCATGGCGGTGACGCCGTGCCGCTCCACCACCCGCCGCAGCTCCGCGGGCAGGAAGAGCTGGGCCCGCGAGAACACCACCGCGCCCCCCACGGCCCACGCCGGGAACAGCTCCTCCACCACCACGTCGAACCCCGGCGAGGCGAACTGGAGGAACCGGTCCCCCGGACCCAGCCCCAGCCGCGCCGCGACGTCGAGCGCGAAGTTGACCACCGGCCGGTGCGGCATCGCCACGCCCTTGGGGCGGCCGGTAGAGCCGGAGGTGTAGATGACGTACGCCAGGTTCTCGGGGTCGACGGACACCGAGCTGGCGTCCTCTGGAGGGCCCCCACCCGGCTCGCTCAGGCTCGCCACCCTCCCTCGTTCCGGGGGAGGGGAATCTCCATGCTGACGATCTTCGCCCTCCGGCGTGTCGTGCTCCCCCTCCCCCCTTGCGGGGGAGGGTGTCGGGGGGAGGGGGGCGGCCACCGTCACGATCTCCCCGTCGAAGCCGCCCGCCAGCTCCTCCAGCCCCGCCTCCGCAACCAGCACCCGCGCGCCCGAGTCGGCGAGCAGGTACGCCAGCCGCTGCGCCGGGTACGCCGGGTCGAGCGGCACGTACGCGCCGCCGGCCCGGAGCACGCCCAGGACCGCCGCCGCGAAGCCCGTCCCGCGGCCCACGAGGATCCCCACGCGCGACTCGGGGCGGACGCCGCGCGCCCGCAGCTCCGCGGCGAGCGCCCCGGCGCGGGCGTACAGCTCCGCGTAGCCCACGGTCTCGTCATCGGAGATGGCGGCGGGAGCGTCCGGGGTGCGGCGCGCCTGCGCGGCGAACAGCTCGTGCAGGCAGGCGCCGCGCGGAAAGGGGCGGTCCGTCGCGTTCCACTCCTCCAGAACGAGGCGCCGCTCCTCCGCCGGGAGCGACGGGAGCGCCGACAGCGCGCGCGCCGGGTCGGCGGCGATCTCCTCCAGCAGCGCGCCGAGGTGCGCCAGGAGGCGGTCGGCGGCCTCCGGGTCCAGGCGGGACACGTCGTGGGTGAGGTGCAGCTCCACGTCGTCGCGGGGGACCACCTCCAGCATGAGCGCGTGTCCGACCTGCGCCGGGTGCGTGCTGCGGAAGAAGCCGCGCACCTCCACGCCGGCCACGCGCGCGCCGCGCGTCTCGATGTCGGGGAGGTTCTGGAAGACGAAGAGCGTGTCGAAGAGCCGCTCCCCCGCGGGGAGCTCGCTCCACCGCTGCAGCTGCGGCACCGAGTAGGAGTCGAACTCGCGGGCGGCCGTCTGCTCGGCCTGCAGCTCCTTGAGCCAGGGAACCAGCTCCGCGTCCGGGCGCGCCCGCACCCGCACCGGCACGGTGCTGATGAACATCCCCAGCATCGCCTCCACCCCGGGAAAGGACGGGGGACGCCCCGATCCCACCGCGCCGAAGACCACGTCCGCGTCCCCCGCAAAGCGCCCCAGCACCATCCCCCACGCGCCCTGGAAGAGCGTGTTCAGGGTGACGCCGTGCCGCCGCGCCAGGCCCCGCAGCCGCGCCGCCAGCTCCACGGGGACCACCGCGGTGCGCAGCCGGGCGATTTCCTCCGCGCCCGGGTCGGCCGCATGCCCGGTCGCCAGGACAGTGGGCGCCTCGAAGCCGGCCAGGTAGGCGCGCCAGAACGCCTCCGCCGCGCCCTCGCCGCGCGCGGCCAGCCAGGCCACGAAGTCCCCGAAGTGGCGCGTCGGCGGCGGCGCGGGCTCGCGCCCCTCGCGCAGCGCCTCGTACACCGCGAACAGCTCGCGCACCGCCAGCGACGACGACCACCCGTCCAGCAGGAGGTGGTGGTAGCTCCACGCCACGCGCCACGCGTCGTCGGCCACGCGGACGAGGGCGACGCGGGTGAGCGGGACCGCGCCCAGGTCGAAGCCCCGCAGCCGGTCGTCGCGCAGGAACGCCGCGAAGCGCGCCTCCGCGTCGGGCGCGCCACGCCAGTCGTGCGACGACACCTCCACCTCGGCACGGGCGCGCACCACCTGCAGCGGCTGCTCCAGCCCCTCCCAGAAGAAGCTGGTGCGCAGGACCGGGGTGCGGTCCACCACCCGCTGCCAGGCGCGGGCGAACAGCGCGGCGTCGAAGTCGCCCTCCACCGTCCAGCAGACCTGCTCGGTGTATTCCTCCAGCTCGGGGGCCTGGAGGATGCGCACCAGCATGCCCTGCTGCGTGGGAGAAAGCGTGTAGACGCTCTCGACGTTCTGCATGCGCCCGCCGCTCACCCCCGCCCCGCGGCCCGGCGCTCGCGCAGGATGCGCTGCACCTCCTCCGGAGACATCCCCGCCACCAGGCGCAGCATCTTCGCGGCCTTCTCGGTCTGCCCGGGGCGCGGCTCCAGCCGGGCCAGCGCCGCGGCCAGGCCGGCCACGGTGGGCGTCTCGAAGAGCACGCGCAGCGGCAGCTCCGCGTGCAGCATCCGGCGGGTGCGGGTGACGACGCGCGTGGCCAGCAGCGAGTGCCCGCCCAGCGCGAAGAAGTCGTCGTGCACGCCCACGCGCTCCACCCCCAGCACGTCCCGCCAGATGTCCGCCAGCACCTCCTCGACCGCGGTGCGCGGTGCGGCGTACTCGCGCTCCGCGGCGGACGCGTCCGGTGCCGGGAGCGCCGCCCGGTCCGTCTTGCCGTTGGACGTCAGCGGAAGCGCCTCCAGGACCACCCAGTCCGCGGGGACCATGTAGTCCGGGAGCCGGCCCCGGAGCCAGGCGCGCAGCACCTCCACGTCCGGCCCGCGCGCGCCCTCCCCCACCACGTACGCGGCGAGCCGCCGGTCGCCCGGCGCGTCCTCGCGCGCCATGACGAACGCCTCGCGCACCGCCGGGTGGTCGGTCAGCACGGCCTCCACCTCGCCGGTCTCGATGCGGAAGCCGCGGATCTTGACCTGGAAGTCCATCCGGCCCAGGACCTCCAGGCCGGCGTCCGCCAGGCGGCGCACCCGGTCGCCGGTGCGGTACAGCCTCGCGCCGGGCTCCGCGGAGAACGGGTCCGGGACAAAGCGCTCCGCGGTGAGGTCCGGCCGCTCCAGGTAGCCGCGCGCCACCCCTTCCCCGCCGATGAAAAGCTCGCCCGGCACCCCCGCCGGCACCGGCTCGCCGTGCGGGTCCAGCACGTACAGCCGCACGTTGCCGTGGGGCGTGCCCACCGGGAGGTTGTGCCGCCGCGCGCCCCCGTCGTCCCCCGCCTCCAGCCGCAGCGTGGTCGACGTGCAAGCCGTTTCCGTGAGGCCGAAGACGTGCACCAACGGCACGCCCAGCGTCGCCCACTCCGCCAGCCGCTCCGGCGCGACGCGCTCCCCGCCCACGATCACCCAGCGCACGCACTCCGGGACGCGCCCGCCGCCGTGCACCAGGTCGTACGTCCACTCGTGCCAGTACGCCGTGGGCAGCTCCAGCCCCGTCACCCCGTGCTTGGCGATGGCGCGCGTCAGCTCCGGCGGCGAGAACAGGTCCTCCCCCGCCAGCACCACCGCCGCCCCCGCCAGCCAGGTGGGGAACAGCTCCTCCACCACCACGTCGAACCCCAGCGACGCGAACTGGAGCACGCGGTCGCCCGCCCCCAGCCCCATCCGCGCCGCCATGTCCACCGCGAAGTTCACCACCGCCCGGTGCGGCACCGCCACCCCCTTGGGCCGCCCGGTGGAGCCGGAGGTGTAGATGACGTAGGCCAGGTTGTCGGGGGACGACGAGTGCGAAAGTACGCCCGCATCCACCGGAGTGTCGTGCTGGAGGGAGGTGTCCACCGCGACGACCTCGCCCGCGAACCACCCGAACCGGTCCGCCAGTGCTTCCTGCGTGAGCAGCACCCGCGCGCCGCAGTCCTCCAGCACCCAGCGCAGGCGGTCCTCCGGGTAGCCAGGATCCAGCGGCACGTACGCCGCGCCCGCCTTCAGCGCCCCCAGGATCGCGGCCGGCATCTCCGGGCCGCGATCCATGGAGATCCCCACCCGCTCCTCCGGGCCCACGCCCAGCTCCCGCAGGCGGGCGGCGACCTCCGCGGCGCGCGCGTCCAGCCCGGCAAAGGTCAGCTCGCCGCCCTCGAACACCACGGCCGGGGCGTCCGGCGCGAGGACGGCCCGTGCGGCGAAGGCTCCGTGGAGGGTGAGGTGGCGCGGGAAGTCGTACGCGGTGTCGTTCCAGCGCTCCACCACCCGCTCGCGCTCGCCGGGCGGCATCAGCGGCAGGGCGGAGACGCGGGCCGAGGGTTCCGCCGCCATCCCCTCCAGCAGGACGCGGAAGTGCTCCATCATGCGGTCCACGGTGGCCGCGTCCCACAGCTCGGCGCGGAACTCCACGCCGCAGCGCAGCCCGCCGTCCTCGCCGAAAAGCACCAGCGCCAGGTCGAAGGGCGTCGCCCCGGTCTCCGTCGCCAGCGGCTCCACCTCCACCTCGCCCAGCCGCAGCGGCTCGCCGCCCAGCTCCGCCAGGGTGAACATCACCTGGAAGAGCGGCGTGTGCCCCAGGCTGCGCTCCACCCGCAGCTCGTCCACCAGCCGCTCGAAGGGGAGGTCCTGGTGGGTCTGCGCCTCCAGCATCCGTTCGCGCGCCTGCGCCAGCAGCTCCCGTGTGGTGGGGTCCGCGGACAGGTCGGCGCGCAGCACCAGCGTGTTGACGAAGAAGCCGATCATTCCCTCCGTCTCCAGCCGCGTGCGCCCGGCCACCGGCGTCCCCACCAGCACGTCGTCCGTGCCGGCGTAGCGGGCGAGCAGCGCCTGGAACCCCGCCAGCAGCGTCATGAACAGCGTGGCGCCCTCCCGCCGCGACAGCGCGCGCAGCGCGTCCGCCAGCTCCGCCGGGAGGTGGAAGACCCGGAAGCCTCCCTCCGGGCTCGGCGCCGCCGGGCGGGGGCGGTCCGTGGGGAGCTCCAGCAGCGGGGGGGCGCCCCGCAGCCGCTCGCGCCAGTAGGCGAGCTGCCGCCCGGTGGTCTCGCCGTCCAGCCAGCGGCGCTGCCAGGCCGCGTAGTCGGCGTACTGCACCGGCAGCTCCGGGAGCGGCGAGGGCTCGCCGTGCAGGGAGGCGCCGTACAGCGCGGACACCTCGCGCACCAGGATGGGCGTGGACCACTCGTCGCTGACGATGTGGTGCACGGTGAAGAGCGCCACCGCGTGGTCCTCGCCCAGACGGAGGAGCGTGCCCCGCAGCAGCGGCCCCGCGGCCAGGTCGAAGGGCGCCGCGGCCTCCTCGCGCGCCAGCTCGCGCACGCGCGCCTCGCGCTCCGCCTCCGGCAGCCCCGCCAGGTCCACCCGCCGGAAGGCGAAGGGCCCCGGCTCCAGCACCACCTGCGCGGCGTCGCCGTCCGCGCCGGGGCGGAACACCGTGCGCAGCGTCTCGTGCCGCCGGGCCACCTCCGCCACGCTCCGCTCCAGCGCCGCCACGTCCAGCCGGCCGCGCAGCCGCAGCGCCACGGGGAGGTTGTAGGCGGGGTCGCCCGGGTCCAGCTGCTCGATGAACCACAGCCGCTGCTGCGAGAACGACAGCGGCAGCGCGCCGGGCCCGTCGCGCGGCACCGGGACGATGGGAGGCGCCTGCTCTCCCGGCCCGTCGCCGCGCAGCGCCTCCACCCGCTCCGCCATGGCCCGCACCGTGGGCGACTCGAAGAGCGCGCGGATGGGCACCTCCACCTCCAGCGCGCGGCGCACCCGGGAGACCACCCGCGTCGCCAGCAGCGAGTGCCCGCCCATGCGGAAGAAGTCGTCCTCCGCGCCCACCCGCTCCACCCCCAGCACCTCCGCCCAGATCGCCGCCAGCGCCTCCTCCGTGGGCGTCCCCGGCGCCACGTAGCCCTCGTCCGGCGCGCCGCCCTCCGGCGCGGGAAGCGCCCCGCGGTCCACCTTGCCGTTGGGGGTGAGCGGAAAGGCGTCCACGGCCACGAACGCGGACGGGACCATGAAGTCCGGGAGCCGCTCCCGCAGGTGGTCGCGAAGCTCCTCGGACGGCGCTTCCGCCCCCGGCTCCTGGACCACGTACGCCACCAGCCGCCCGTCCCCCGGGGGGTCCTCGCGCACCAGCACCAGCGCCTCGCGCACCTCGGCGTGCTCCAGGAGCTGCGCCGCCACCTCGCCGGGCTCGATGCGGAAGCCGCGCACCTTGACCTGGTGGTCGGCGCGGCCCAGGAACTCCAGGTTTCCGTCCTCCAGCCAGCGCGCGCGGTCGCCGGTGAAGTACATCCGCGCCCCCGGCATCCCCGAGAACGGGTCGGGGACGAAGCGCTCCGCCGTCAGCTCCGGCTGCCCCAGGTAGCCGCGCGCCACCCCCTCCCCGCCCACGAACAATTCCCCCGGCACCTCCGGCGACGACGGCTGCATGCGCCCGTCCAGCACGTACAGGCGCATGTTGGCGAAGGGCCGCCCAACGGGGACCATGGCGTCCGCGCCGCGCGCCGCGCCCCCTCCCTCGTAGAACGAGCTGTCCACCGTCGCCTCGGCCACCCCGTAGGCGTGGATCCAGCGCGTCCCGGGGGCGCACAGGGCGCGGACCTCCTCGTGCTCGCGCCCGTACCAGGCGTCCGAGCCCACCACCAGCAGCCGCATGAAGTCCAGCCGCTCCCCCGTCTCACGCAGGTGCGCGGCGAGGGCGCGCAGCACCGCCGGGACGAACTCCGCGGTCTCCACCCCGTGCCGCCGCATCAGCGCGTACAGCGCGGGCGGGTCCAGCAGCGTGTCCACCGGCACGGGCACCAGCATCCCGCCGGAGCCCAGCGCCCGCAGGAAGTCCCCCGCGAACACGTCGAAGGAGAAGCTCGCCATCTGCAGGTGCACGGTCGGGCCGGGGCGCAGCTCGAAGGCCTCCTCCCACGCGTGGTAGGCGTTCACCCAGCTGCGGTGCTCCACCTGCACGCCCTTGGGCCGGCCCGTGGTGCCGGAGGTGTAGACCACGTACGCCAGGTTCGCCGGCCGAACCCCGGTCTCCGGCGCCGCCGCGCTCTCCGCGGCGATCGCGTCCGCGTGCGCGTCCAGCAGCACCACCTCCGCCCCCACCCGCGGCAGGCGGTCCGCCACGCCCGCCTCCGCCACGAGCACGCGCGCCCCCGAGTCCGCCACCATGAACGCCAGGCGGTCCTCCGGGTAGCGCGGGTCCAGCGGCACGTAGGCGCCCCCCGCCCTGAGCACGCCCAGCACCGCCCGGAACATCTCCGGCCCGCGCTCCACGCACACCCCCACCCGCGTCTCCGGCCCCACCCCCAGCCGGCGCAGGCGGTTCGCCAGGCGGTTCGCCGCCGCGTCCAGCTCCGCGTACGTCACCACCACGCCGCCGAGCGCCACCGCCGGGGCGTCCGGGGTGCGGGCGGCCTGCCGCGCCACCAGCTCGTGCGCGCACTCGTGCACCGGGAAATCGCGGCGGGTGTCGTTCCACTCCTCCAGCACCCGGCGCCGCTCCTCCGGCCCCAGCGGCGACACCGACGAGAGCGGACGCTCCGGGTCCGCCGCGAAGATTTCCAGCAGCGTGCCCAGGTGCTCCGGGACGCGCTCCACGAAGGCGCGGTCGAAGCGCGCCGCGTCGAACATCAGGTTGAGCGCCACCCCGCCCTGCGGCACGAACTCCGGCATCATCCCGTAGCCGGTGCGAACCGCCGCCGCGTTGCGAGCGAACCCGCTCCACTCCGTCCCCGCCGCCCGCGCCCCGCGCGTCCCCACCTCGGGGAGGTTCTGGAACACGTAGACGGTGTCGTACAGCTTTTCCGTGGGCGGGACCTCGCTCCACGCCTGGATCTGCGGCACCGACACCCAGTCGAAGTCGCGCGCCCGCGTCTGCGCGCCCTGCAGCTCGCGCAGCCACGCCGCCACCGGCTGCTCCGGCCGCACCCGCACCCGCACCCGCACCGGGACCGTGTTGATGAACATCCCCAGCGCCGTCTCCACCCCCGGCAGCGCCGGCGGCCGCCCCGAGACCACCGTCCCGAAGAGCACGTCCGCCTCCCCCGAGTACTGCGCCAGGAGGAGCGCCCACGCGCCCTGGAGGACCGAGTTCAGCGTCACCCCGTGGGGGCGAAGCGCCTCGCGCGCGCGCGCCACCAGCGCCTCCGGGAGCTGCGTCTCCAGCACCTCCGGCAGCTCGTCCCCCTCCGCCGCCCTTTCCGGCGCCAGGCGGGTGGGCGCCGCGAAGCCGTCCAGCTGCGCGCTCCAGAACGCCCGCGCCTCCGCCTCGTCCTGCGCCGCCAGCCACGAGATGAAGTCCTGGTAGCGCCCCGGCCGGTGCAGGTCGGGCTCCCGGTCCTCCGCGAACGCCTCGTAGCAGGTGTACAGCTCGCGCAGCCCCAGCGCCGCCGACCAGCCGTCCAGCAGCAGGTGGTGGTAGCTCCACACCACCCGGTGCTCCGCGGGGCCCGAGCGGATGCAGGTGAGCCGCGACAGCGGCGCCGTCCCCAGGTCGAAACCGCGCGCCCGGTCCTCGCGCAGGAGCTCCGCGAAGCGCGCCTCCCGTTCGTCCTCCGGCACGCCGCTCCAGTCCGGCGTCTCGAACGGGGCCGCGGCCTCCCCGCGCACCACCTGGAGCGGCTGGTCCAGCCCCTCCCAGAAAAAGGTCGTCCTCAGGATGGGGTGGCGGTCCACCACCCGCTGCCAGGCCCGCTCCAGCACCGCCGCGTCCAGCGCGCCCTCCACCGTCCAGGTCACCTGCTCCGTGTACTCCTCCAGGTCGGCGATCTGGAGGATCCGCACGAGCATGCTCTGCTGCAGCGGGGACAGCGCGTAGACGCTTTCTACGTTCTCCATGACTTCTTTATCTATCCGTCTCGGGGCCTGTTACGGCCTTGAACCGCTGAGTCGGGCGTGCCCCCGGCTGCGCCGGGGTCGGGTTTCGGCTCCGTAACGCAGCAAACAACGCTGCGTAACGGAGTCGAGCCCCGCAAACTGCGCGGGTCTCGCCCCTTCGGGCCGAAATCCCTCACGCGGCATCGCACTGGCGTCCGCGGGAGGCCCGCCGCCACGGCTCCGCATGCGATTCGTGGCGTGTTCTGCTCCCCCTGCAAACCGCGTGCGTGGCCGGGGACACGCCCGTCGCCCCGCTCATGGCAAAGAGGGGGCCCGCACCGCGAACGACACCACCGTCGCAAAGGAGGCGAGCCCCGCCGGCGCCTCCGAACCGAGGTGCCGCGGGGTCTCGCCGCTTCGCTCTCGCATCCCCCCACCCCGGCGCTGCGCGCCACCCCTCCCCCGCAAGCGAGGGAGGGGACGACTGCACGGAGTCCCGCAGTTGCCCCCTCTCCCAGAATTTGGGAGAGGGTGGCGAGCCTCAAGCGAGCCGGGTGAGGGCCGCCGTTGCCGGCTGTTCCCTAATTCCCTTTTCCCTGCCGTTCAGCCTCCCTGGTCCGCCCGGCGGATCAGCATGGCCAGCTGGCCCAGCGCCGCCGCGTCCAGGCCGGCGAGCGGGAAGTCCTCCGGCGTGAAGCCCTCCGGCTCCACGGTGCGCGAGCGCTCCGCGAGCGCCCGCAGCGCCGCCGTGAACCGGTCCGCCAGCGCCCGGATCGTGGCCTCGTCGTGGGTCTCGGGCGAGTACGTCCAGGTCAGGCTCACCCCGTCGGGACCGCGCACCGCGTCCACCTCGATCGCGTAGGCCCGCGGAGCGTCGCCGCCACGGACGGCGAACGGCGCGCCCCCGGCGATCTCCCACGGAGCCCAGGCCGCCGCCTCCGACAGGTCCGCGTAGCGGAAGGCGACCTCCGCCCGCGGCGCGGCGCGCAGCTCCTCGCCGACCTCGCCGGAGTCCAGGTGCAGCAGCACCCCGTACGAAGCGGCGTGGCCGGACAGGTGGCGCACCCGCTGCTTGGCGGCCTTGAGCACGGCCACCGGGTCGGCGTCCACGTCCACCTGCACCGGGACCGCCTGCTCCATGCGGCCCACGGTGCGCGAGTAGTCCGCGTCCCCGGCGTCGCCGGCGCGGGGGTTGCGCGCCACGTCCACCAGCGGCGAGCGCACGCCGGTCCACCCGGCCAGCGCCGCCGCGAGCGCCGAGAGCAGCACCTCGTCCGGCTCCGCGCGGCGGGCGCGCGGCAGCTCGTCCGTGGCCTCCCGGACCAGCTCCGGGTCCAGCTCGACCGCGACCGTGCGCGCCGTTCCCTCCGTGCCGGTCCCCGCGTGGTCCGCCGGGAGCGGGGCCGACTCGTAGGGGAGCTCCCCGGCCCAGAAGTCCGCCTCCCGGGCCAGCGCCTCCGTGCCGGCCTGCGCCGCCATCCCCTCCGCCCACGCCTTGAAGGCCGTGGTCTTCGCCTCCAGCTGCGCCTCCTGCCCGCGCGACAGCTGCCCGTAGGCGGCCGCCAGGTCCTCCAGCAGCAGCGGCCAGGAGGCCGCGTCCACCACCAGCGGGTGCGCCACCAGCAGCAGGAGCTGCGGCGCGTCCGGCCCGGGGGTGAAGAGCGTGGCGTGCACCAGCGGGCCCACCGCCAGCTCCAGCCCCGCCGCCAGCCGCTCCGCCTCGCGGCGGGCGGTCTCCACCCGCTCCGTCGCCGGCACGTCCGCCACCGGGACCTCCGCGAAGGGCATGTCCTCGCCCGCGGTGGCGCTCACCTGCTTCCACGCCTCGTCCTCGCGGGTGAACTGCAGCCGGAGCGCGTCGTGGTGCGCCACCAGTTCCCGCACCGCCCGGCCCAGGTGCCCGCCGTCCAGCGGCCGGCGGGCCTCCAGGAGCACCGCCTCGGCGGCGTAGCCCTGCCCGCCGGTGCGCTCCAGCATCCAGCGCTGCGCCGGGGCCAGCGGCACCTCGCCGAAGGTCACGCCGTGCTCCGCCTCCGCGGCCATGACCTCGCTGATCATCGCCGCCATCTCGGCGATGGTCTCGTACTGGAAGAACTGCTGCGGCGTCAGGTGCAGGCCGGCCTGCTTGCCGCGGGCCATGATCTGGATCGCCTGCACCGAGTCGCCGCCCAGCTCGAAGAAGTTGTCGTTGACGCCCACCTCCTCCACCCCCAGGACCGCGCCCCACACCTCCGCGATGCGGCGCTCGATCTCGGTGCGGGGCGCCACGTACTCGGAGGCCAGCTCCGGGCGGTTGCTCCGCGGCCCGGACGCGTCCCCCGCGCCGCCCGCGTCCAGCAGCTTCTCGCCCACCTGCGCGTCGCCCTGCGCGATGGCCGCGTGCAGGTCGTTGGGCGACACCACCACCTGCGGCTCCAGCCGCGCCGCCAGGATCCGCGCGAAGGCGTCCACCCCCTCCTGCGGCCGGATCCCGTCGCCCGAGCCCGTGTCGCGCGACTCCCCGGCGTCCGCAGCGGCGGCGGCGTCGGCCATGCCGCGGATCTCCGCGCCCGGGTCGTTGATGCGCTTCTGCGTGAACTTCTCCACCCGCAGGAGGGTCTCGCCCTCCTCGTTCATGATGTTGAAGTCGAAGGCGATGGTCTCCTGGTCCGCGCCCTCCTCGTCCGCCAGGTAGCGGCCGTGGGCGAAGAGCCGGCCCTCCATCTGGCGGTCCAGCGGGATCCCGCGGTACAGCATGGGCAGGTAGTAGAACTCCGGGGCCAGCCGGGCCTTGGTGATCCCGGCGGCGCGGTCCAGGATGGCGGGGTGGAAGCCCCACTTCTCCCAGTCGGCGCGGAAGGCCTCCGGCAGCTCCATCTCGATCACCAGCTCATTGGTGCCCAGGTGGATGCGGTGCACGCTCTGCCAGCGCGGTCCGAAGTCGTCCTCCCGCTCCTCCAGGGCGATGGAGGTCTGCTCCGGGCACCGCGCCAGGACGGCGGCCAGGTCGCTGCGCTCCGCGGGACGCCGGTCCTCCACCGCCACCCGGCCCAGCGCGTGCTTGCGCATGCGGCCGGCGGGGTTGTTCCCGTCCCAGCTCCAGATGGTGAAGGAGAATTCGTCGGGCCCCTCCTCGCGCAGCTCCAGCCGCGCCTCGCGGACCTCGGTGTCCTCCAGGCGCATGGGCTCCACGAAGTAGCACTCGCGGATGGCCACGGCGCGGTCGCCGGCGTCCTCCGCCACGGCGGCGCGCAGCATCTCGAAGTACGCCACCCCCGGCATCACCGCGTTGCCGATGATGCGGTGCTCGTTCACCGGCCACTGCTTCCACACCGCGAAGTCGGTGGCGAACACCTTCCGGCCCGGCTCCTCCAGGATCAGGCGCTCCAGCAGCGGGTGGTCGTAGGTGCGCACGACGGCGGTGCCGTCTCCGCCGGCCACGGCCCCGCGGAACTCCGCCGCCATCCCCACCTCTTCCCAGCCGCCCCAGTTCACGGACACGGTGTAGGTGCCGGTGGCATTGCGGTGCCAGCGCGCGAAGGCGTCCAGGAAGGCGTTTGCCGCGGTGTAGTCCACCTGCCCGAAGCGCCCCATCACCGCGGTGCGCGAGGAGCACAGGAGCATGAAATCCAGCGGCCGGCCGGCGAACAGCCGCTCCAGCACGCGGGTGCCGCGCACCTTGGCGGCGAGCACGTCGGCCACCTGCCGGGGAGCCTTCATCTGGATCATCCCGCCCGAGGGGACGCCCGCGGCGTGCACCACCCCGGCGATCTCCCCGAAGCGGGCCCGCGCCGCCTCCACCAGCGCCTCCATCGCGGCTTCGTCGGCTACGTCCGCGTTGCCCACCATGACCTCCGCGCCCAGCGCCTCCAGGGCGCGCAGCGAGCGGATCCGGCGGCTGGTGGCGTCCGTGGCCTCGTGCGCGTCCAGCCACGCGTCCCACGCGCCCGCCTCCGGGAACTCCGAGCGGCCCGTCAGCACCAGCCTGGCCCGGACGGTCCGCGCCAGGTACTCGGCCACCTGCAGCCCGATCCCGCCGAGCCCGCCGGTGACCAGGTAGGCGCCGCCCTCGCGAAGCACCGGGACCGTGTCCGGGGCCTGCGGCAGCTTCACCGGCTCGTAGTCCTGCACCCAGCGGTGGCCGGCGCGCAGCGCCACCACCGTCTCGCTCCCGCCCGCGGCCTCGGCCAGCAGCTGCTCCGCCAGCCGCTCCTCCTGCCAGCTCCCGGGCGCGGGAAGCGACACGTCCACGCTGCGGCAGGACAGGTGCGGGTACTCGCGCGGGATGGTCCTCACCGGCCCCATCACCGTGGCCTGCTCAGGGTCGGTCAGGTCGCCGCCGGCCACCTCCTGCATCCCCGCCGTCACCACGGTCACGTCCACCGGCTCGGCGGCGGTCCGCTCGCCCAGCGCCTGCGCCAGGAAGAGGAGGGAGAAGAGGCCGCGGTCCTGGACCTCGCCGGGGCCGCCGGCGGCGCTCCACAGGTGGACGATGCGCCGCGGGAAGCGGCCGGTGCCCGCCAGGCGCGCCAGCAGCGCGGTGTAGTCCTCGCGGCGGCGCGGGTCGATCTCGTAGCTCGCCCCTCCCAGCTCGCGGAAGCCCGCCCCGGCGCGCACCGTCACCACGCCGCGCCCCGCCTTTTCCAGCGAGGCCGCCAGGCGCGCGGACACCCCGCCCTCCCCGGCGAAGAGCAGCCAGCTCCCGTCCGTGGCGGCCTCCGCGGCCGCCGGCCGGAGCGTGGCCTCCTTCCACACGGGCACCCAGAACCAGTCGCCCACGTCCTGCTTCTTGGCCAGCGACTTGGCGGCCGTGCGCCGGCCGCCGCCCTGCATGTCCACCCAGAAGCGGCGGCGCTGGAACGGGTAGGTGGGAAGGGGGACGCGGCGGCGGCGCTCGCCGCCGTGCACGGCCTTCCAGTCGATCTCCAGCCCCGCCAGCCACAGCTGCCCCACGGTGTTCAGCAGGAACTCCCGGTCGTCGCCGCGCTCCTTGGCGTGCGGCAGCGACGCGTGCATCACCTGCCCGGGAAGCTTGCTGGGGTGCCAGCGCACCACCGAGCGCAGCGTCCGGCCGGGACCCACCTCCAGCAGGGCGGCGCCCGGGTCGGCGATCAGCTCGCTGACGCCCTGGTGGAAGCGCACCGTCTGGCGGATGTGGCGCACCCAGTACTCCGGGTCGACCGCGTCCTCCTCGGTGATCCAGGTGCCCGTGACGTTGGACAGGTAGGGGATCTCCGGGGCGTTCAGCTTCACCCGGTGCACCGCGGCGCGGAAGGCGTCCAGCATCGGGTCCATCATCGCCGAGTGGAAGGCGTGCGACGTGTGCAGCGGCCGCCCCACCTCGCCCATCTCGTCCAGCCTGCGGTTGAAGGCGATCACCGCCTCGCGCGGGCCGCTGACCACGCACAGCTCGTCGCCGTTGACGGCGGCCAGCGACAGCTCCGGCGGGAGCATCTCGGCGACCCTGCGCTCGGAGAGCGGCACGCCCAGCATGTCGCCCTCCGGCACGGCCTGGATCAGCCGGCCGCGCGCGACGACGAGCCGGAGCGCGTCCTCCACCGACAGCACGCCGGCGAGAGCCGCGGCCACGTACTCGCCGATGCTGTGCCCGATCATGCTGTCCGGCTTCAACCCCCAGCTCATCCACAGCTTCGCCAGCGCGTACTCCACGATGAACAGCGCCGGCTGCGTGGCGCTGGTCCGGTTCAGCGCGGCGGCGGCCTCGGCGTCGCCGGTGTCGGCCAGGAGGAGCGCCCGCAGGTCGAAGTCCACCAGCGGGCGGACGATCTCCAGGCAGCGGTCCACCTCGGCGCGGTACACGGGCTCGCTCTCGTACAGCCCGGAGCCCATCCCCGGGTACTGCGCCCCCTGCCCCGGGAACATGAAGGTGAGCGGGCGGCGCACCGGGGGCTGCCCGCGCGTGACGACGCGGTCCGGCGTCAGCGCCTCCAGCAGCGCGACGGCGTCCTCGCGGTCGCGGCACACCAGCATGCGCCGGTGCTCGAAGGCGCCGCGCCCCACCTGGAGGGTGAAGGCGACGTCGGCGACGTCCTGCTCCGGGTGCTCGCGCAGGTGCCGGAGCAGGTTGTCCGTCGCGGCCTCCATCGCCGCCGGGGTGTGGCCGGAAAGCACCAGGAGTTGGTGCCCGCGCGAGGGGCCGGTCTCCTCGGTGGCCGGCGCCTCCTCCAGCACCAGGTGCGCGTTGGTGCCGCCCATCCCGAACGAGGACACGCCCGCGCGCCGCGGCGCCCCGTCCGACTCCCAGGGCTGGAGCCGCGAGGCCACGTAGAACGGCGTGCTGGCGAAGTCGATGCGCGGGTTCGGCTTCTCGAAGTGCAGCGAGGGCGGGATCTCGCGGTGCTTGAGCGCCTGCACCGTCTTGATCAGCCCGGCCACCCCCGCCGCGGCGTCCAGGTGGCCGATGTTGCTCTTCACCGAGCCGATGGCGCAGAAGCCCGTGCGGTCCGTGTCGCGGCGGAAGGCGCGGGTGAGCGCCTGGATCTCGATGGGGTCGCCGATGGCGGTGCCGGTGCCGTGCGCCTCCACGTAGGTCACCGTTTCCGGCGCAACGTCCGCGAACACCTGCGCGGTGCTGATGACCTCCGCCTGGCTTTCCACGCCCGGCGCCGTGTAGCCCACCTTGACCGAGCCGTCGTTGTTGAGCGCCCAGCCTCGGATGACCGCGTGCACGGTGTCGCCGTCGGCGAGGGCGTCCTCCAGGCGCTTGAGCACCACCACGCCCGCGCCGTTGCCGCCCAGCGTCCCGCCCGCGTCCGCGTCGAAGGGGCGGCAGCGCCCGTCCGGCGAGCCGATCCCCCCCTCGTGGTGCAGGTAGCCCGTCTTCTGCGGGACGAACACGTTGGCGCCGCCGGCCAGCGCCATGTCGCACTGGTAGCTCATCAGCGACTGGCAGGCGAGCGCGGTGGCCACCAGCGAGGTGGAGCACGCCGTCTGCACGGTGACGCAGGGGCCGCGCAGGTTCAGCTTGTACGCCACCCGGGTGGTGAGGTGGTCGTTCTTGTTGTGGATCAGCGCCTGGAAGGTGTCGATGGTCCCCGTCATCTCCCCCGCCGAGGCCAGGTTGAACAGCATGTAGCTGTTCGCCCCCGCCCCGGCGAAGACGCCGATGGCCCCCTCGTACCTGCGCGGGTCGTAGCCGGCCGTTTCCAGCGCCTCCCACGCGACCTCCATGAACAGCCGCTGCTGCGGGTCCGTGAGGGTGGCCTCGCGCGGCGTCACGTCGAAGAACGCGGCGTCGAAGCCCTCCACGTCGTCCAGGACGCCGCGCGCCGCGACGTAGGCGGGGTCCGCCAGCTCCGCGGGGTCGATTGCCACCCGGTCCAGCTCCTCCTCCGCGAAGTGGGTGATCGACTCCACCCCGTCGCGCAGGTTGGTCCAGAACGCCTCGACGTCCTTTGCCCCCGGGAAGCGCCCGGACAATCCTACAATGGCGATGCTGTCCATCAGACCTCGTCTCCAGGTGGTATTGGGTCAGCCCCGGGGGCCCGCGGCGGGCCGGCGCTGGCGCTGCATGGCTTCGCGCTGCTTGAGGGCGCGCTGCTCGGCCTGCGAGAGCGACGCGCCGGCGTCCTCCTGTCCGGCGCTCAGGCGCCCGGCGAGGAGGGTGACGGTGGGGTACTGGAAGAGCTCCACCAGGGTGAGCTTTTCCCCCATCGCCTCGGTGATGCGGTCGTACGCCTGCACCACCAGGAGGGAGTTGCCTCCCAGGTCGAAGAAGTTGTCGTGCATCCCCACCCGCTCCACCCCCAGCACCTCCTGCCAGATCCCCGCGAGGGCGCTCTCCACCTCGCCCACCGGCGCGACGTAAGCGGCGCGGCGCTTCTTCTGCAGCTCGCGCGGGTCCGGGAGGGCGCGGCGGTCGGCCTTGCCGCTGCGCGTGCGCGGCACCTCGGCCAGGGGAACCACCATGGCGGGGACCATGAACTCGGGGAGCCGGCCGCGCAGGTGGTCGCGCAGCTCGCCCTGGAGCTCGTCCTCGTCGTCCCGGCCGTCGGCGCGGGCGACGAAGTAGGCGACGAGCTGCGCCTCGCCCTCCGCCTCGAAGACGGCGGCGACGGTGTCCGCCACGCGGGGGTGCTCGCAGAGGACTGCCTCCACCTCGCCCAGCTCGATGCGGACGCCGCGCACCTTGACCTGGCCGTCCTCGCGCCCCACGAACTCCACGGCGCCGTCCGGGCCGAAGCGGGCGAGGTCGCCGGTGCGGTACATGCGCGCCCCCGGCACCCCGCCGAAGGGGTCGGGGACGAACTTCTCGGCGGTGCGCGCCGGGTCGCCCAGGTAGCCGCGCGCCACGCGGGGCCCGGCCAGGCACACCTCGCCGGCCACGCCGAAGGGCACGGGCCGCAGCCCGGCGTCCACCATGACGACGCGGGTGCTGGGGATGGGCCGCCCCACGGTGGGGGCGTGCGGGTGCTCGCGGACGCTCCCGGCGGTGGCGTCCACGGTGCACTCGGTGGGGCCGTACACGTTGAAGGTCTCGGTGTCCGGCAGCGCCAGGAGGCGCGCCCAGGTGGCGGGGTCCAGCGCCTCGCCGCCGGACAGGATCGTCCCCGGCACGTGCTCCGGCCCGTCGCCCAGCCCGGCGGACAGCAGCCCCTTGAGGAGCGTGGGGGTGCAGTCCAGCACGTCCAGCTCGGTGGCGCGCACCCAGGCGAGCATCCGCTCCGGGCTCATCCGCTCGGCCTCCGGGGTGACGTGCAGCGTGTGCCCGCGCAGCAACTGCACCCACTGCTTCACCGAGCCGTCGAAGACCAGCGGCGCGTTGAGGCTCACCCGCAGCCCCTCGCGCCCGCGGTACACGGCGGCGTCCAGCGCGCTCACCAGGTTGGCCGCCGAGCCGTGCTGCACCACGACGCCCTTGGGGCGGCCGGTGGAGCCGGAGGTGTAGATGACGTACGCGGCGTTCTCGGGGAGCGTGCCCGCGTCCGGCGCCGCGGCCGGCATGGCGTCGATGCGCTCGCGGTCGGCGTCCATGCACACCGCCCGCCCGGCGGGGAGCAGCCCCCGCTCGCGCACGGAGGCCTGGGTGACGAACACCTCGATCCCCGCTTCCCCGGCCATGAAGGCGATGCGGTCCGCGGGGTACATGGGGTCCAGCGCGACCACGGCGCCGCCCGCCCGCAGGATCCCCAGCAGCCCCGCCAGCATCTCCGGCGAGCGCTCCATGCACAGCCCCACCCGCGACTCGGGCCGCACGCCCAGGCCGCGCAGCAGGTTGGCGAGCCGCCCGGAGAGCGCGTCCAGCTCGCCGAAGCTCAGCGACCGCCCGGCGGCGACCACCGCGGGGCGCTCCGGGGTGCGCGCCGCCTGCTCCGCGAACAGGTCGTGGAGGCAGCGGTCCGCGGGCGCTTCGTCCAGCGAGCGCCCCAGCGCGAGCACGTAGCGCAGCTCGGCGTCCGGCAGCAGCTCCAGCTCGGCGGCGGGCGCGTCCGGCCGCGCCGCGGCGTCGTCCAGCAGCGCCAGCAGGCGGTCGGCCATGCGCTCGGCGTCGCGGGCGGACACCCGGTGCGCGTCGTGCTCCAGGGCGAGCCGCAGCCCTTCGCCCTCGGCGATCCCCGTGAGCCGCACCCCGAAGCGCTCGCTCCGCGCCCGCAGCTCCAGGATGGAGAACTCAGCCCCCGCGGCCCCGGCCGGCTCCGGCCGCTCCTCCCAGTCCATCCCGAAGGCGAAGTGCTCGGGCCCCTCCGCCCCGTCGCGCGCCGGGTCCAGGTAGTCCTGCCACTCGTAGCGCTCCGCCAGCGCGGCGGCCGCGGCCGCGGCGACCCCGCGGAAGGTCGCCCCGCCGCCGGCGGCGAGCCGCACCGGCAGGTAGCGGACGAAGGCGCCCGGCGCCGCGTCCAGCCCCTCGTAGACGCGCCCGTCGAAGGCCACGCCCACCTCCGGCTCTTCGCTCCCGGCGAGGCGCCCCAGCAGCAGCGCCCACGCGGCGAGCAGCACCGCGGAGGGCGCGGCGTCCAGCTCCCCGGCCAGCTCCCGCGCGCGCGCCGCGGTCGCGGGATCCACCTCGCGCTCCACCACGCGCGGCGCGAAGCCGTCGCCCTCGCGCAGGGCGTGCGGCAGCGCGTAGTCGTCCGCGCCGGAGCGCTCGGCGCGCGCCCAGTAGTCGCGCCCCGCCTGCGTTTCCTCCGATTCCAGCAGGTCGTTGAAGACCTCGGACACGTCCGCGTACTGGATCTCCGGCGCCGCCGCCTCGCCCCCGGCGGCGATGGCCGCGTAGGCGCCCGCCACCTCTCGCACCAGCAGGTGCATGGACGCCGCGTCGGCGCACAGCGCGTGCACCCGAAGCGCCAGCAGGAAGCGCCCCTCGCCGGCAGGGGCGAGGACGGCCTGGAAGAGCGGCCCGTCCTCGAACGACAGCGGCGCCTCGTCCAGCGCGCCCACCAGCGCCTCCGCGGTCGCCGCCCCGTCGTCCAGCATCTTCCACGCGGGCGGCAGGCTTTCCACGATCCCCTGCAGCGGCACGCGCGTCCCGGGGAGCGCCCGGAACACGGTGCGCAGCACCTCGTGCCCCTCCGCCGCCGCCTCGACCGCGCGCCGCAGCGCGTCCACGTCGGCCTCGCCGCGCACGGCGACGACGCAGGTGGCGTTGTAGACGGGACGCGCCTCGCGCGCCTGGAGCGCCCAGACGCGCCGCTGCTGCGGTGAAAGACGGAAACGGGCCGTGGTCTCGTGAGCCATGCTGATCCGGTTTGCGATCTGTGCCGATGCTGTCGTTGTCGTTGCGGCCCTCAGCGGGCCCTCACCCGGCGGCCTTAGAGCCGCCACCCTCTCCCAATCCTGGGAGAGGGGGCCAACTGCGGGTCCGGTGCAGTGCTCCCCCTACTCCCGCTTGCGGGGGAGGGGGCCCTGCCGTTGCCGTTCCCGCAGTATCCCCCAGATCCGTTGCGGAGGGAGACAGCCGGGCAGTTTCGGCTGGCTCCCGCAGCCGGAGCGGAGACCCGCCGGCAGTTTGGCGGGGCTCCGCGACCCGCGCAGGAGACCGGCGGGGCAGTTTCCGCCGGGCTCCGGAGCGGCCCCTACGCCAAAACAAGCTCTACTGGACGTCGTCCCACCGGAACGGGTCCGCCATTGCCGTCAACACCTTGCGCGGCCCCTTGAACGGATCCCGGGCATGGGCCGTGAGCAGGTTGTCCAGCATCAGCACGTCGCCCTGCTGCCAGGGGAAGCGCACCGTGCTGTCGCGGTAGATGCCGCGCAGCGTGTCCATGACCTCCACCGGGATGGGCGTCCCGTCCCCGTAGAGCGTGTTGTTGGGGAAGTCGTCCTCGGCGTGGAACGCGGCCTCGAACGCCGCGCGCACCGACGCGTCCAGGGTGCTGCGGTGAAAGAAGGTGGCGTGGTTGAACCAGGCGGCCTCGCCGGAGCGCGGGTGCCTGGCCACGGCGCGCCGCACCTGCCGCGTGCGCAGCCGGCCGCCGTCCTTCCATTCCACGTCGATGCGGTTGGCGGCGCAGTACGCCTCCACCTGCGCCGGGTCGTCGGTCTGGAAGGCCTCCTGCCACGAGAGCCCGAAGCCGTCGCCGAAGTTGCGGACGTACATGTAGCCCTTTTCCTCGAACGGGCGCCGCACCTCCTCGGGGATGGCGCGGTACACCCGGCGCACGTCGGCGATGGGGGTGGCGCCCCCCTCCTCGGCCGCGACGGTGCACATGAAGATGATCTTCAGCGGGAAGTTGAGGTTGTACGACTGCTCGTTGTGTAAAAAGATCTCCTGGTCCGCCGGGTGCTCGGTGGAGGTGTAGACCTTGTTGGCGACGTGCGTGCGCGGCGACGAGCGCTCGCCGTACTCCAGCGGCCCGCTGGAGGCGGCGGAGACGAAGCGGTTCAGGTCGGCGGAGTCGCGCATGGCGAACCCGCGGAAGAGGAGCCCGCCGTGCTTCTGCAGCAGCGACTCGGTCTCGTCGCGGTTGGCCGCGGCCCACTCCGCCAGGTCCACGCCGTCCACGGCGGGGCGGATCACCAGCGGGAGCGGCTCGCCGGGGCGGAGCGGCTCCATGCGCACCAGCGACTCCGTGGACACGCCGCCCTCGCGGGTGCGTGTGAAGGGGAGCTTCTTCCCTGGAAGGGTGGGCTTCTGCATCTGGAACTCCTCGCCGGATCGGCGGGCTGACGTGTACGTGCTGCTGCCTGGACGAACCGCCTAAGCGACCGGCTCGGGCTCGCCGGCTTCCTCCGCGCCCTTCCTGCGCCCCAGCTTGCCGAAGCGGAGCGCCTTCGCCTCCCGGAGCCGGTCCATCTCCTCGCTGCGGCGCGCCTGCTCGGCCTCCCGGACCCCGTCCAGGAGCGCCGGGACGGGCGCGTCGGGGGTCCGGGTGGCGGCGCGCGCCATCACCTCGAAGCTCGCCGCGACCGCGGCGATGGTGGAGGCGTTGAACAGCTCGGGATTGTACCGCCACAGGCAGCGGAACTCGCCCTCTTCCTCGGCGATCAGCACCGACAGGTCGAAGGGGGCCCCGGCGAGCTGGATGTCCATCACCCGCATCTCCACCCCCGCGAAGCGCAGCTGCGGGAGCGGGGTGCCGTCGAACACGAACATCACCTGGAAGAGCGGGTTCCGGCTGGGGTCGCGGGGCGCGCCCACGGCGTCCACCAGCAGGTTGAAGGGCACGTCCTGGTGGGCGTACGCTCCCAGCGTGGCTTCCCGGACGCGCGCCAGCAGCGCGCGGAAGCTGGGCTCGCCGGACAGGTCCGTGGACAGCACGAGCTGGTTGACGAACAGGCCCACGAGCCCGGCCGTCTCGGGGACGCCGCGGCTGGCCACGTCGGTGCCCACCGTCACCCGGTCGGAGCGGACGTGGTGGCGCAGCGCGGCCTGGAAGGCGGCGAGCAGCACCATGTACGGCGTGGCGTGCTCGTCCCGCGCCAGCGCGCGGACGCGGCGCGACACCTCGGCGTCCAGCGCGGTGGAGTGGTGCGCGCCGGAAAAGGTCTGGATCTCGGGGCGCGGCCGGTCCGTGGGAATCTCGGCCTCGGGGGCGAGGGGGGCCAGACGCTCG
Organism: uncultured Gemmatimonadales bacterium; assembly: GCA_963716255.1. Taxonomy (GTDB): domain Bacteria; phylum Gemmatimonadota; class Gemmatimonadetes; order Longimicrobiales; family Longimicrobiaceae; genus JAFAYN01. The sequence continues at coordinate 494,857 of OY970303.1, forward strand.
CGCCACCAGCCGAGCTGCGTCTCCAGCGCGCCGCCGGCGAGCCAGGCGCGCTGCCAGGCGGCGAAGTCGGCGTACTGCACGGGAAGAGGCGGAAGGGCGGCTTCGCGCCCCTCGGCGAAGGCCTCGTACAGGGCGACCATCTCGCGGGCCAGCACGCCCATGGACCACCCGTCGCTGGCGATGTGGTGCACGGTCAGCAGGAGGAGCGCGTCCCCCTCGCCGGCGCGGACCAGGCCGGCGCGGAGCAGCGGCCCCGTTTCCAGGTCGAAGGGCTTCGCGGCCTCGGCGAGCGCCAGCCGGCGCAGCTCGGCCTCGCGCGCCTCGCCCTCCAGGTGCGACACGTCGGCGAGCGACCACTCCAGCGGGCGGGGCTCGTCCACCACCTGCACGGGGCGCCCGCGCCGGTTGAGGAAGCGGGAGCGCAGCGCCTCGTGACGGCGGACCACCTCGTCCAGCGCGCGGCGCAGGGCGTCCTCGTCCAGCGCGCCGGCGAAGCGGAGCGCGGCGGGCATGTTGTACGCGGAGCTCCCCGGGCGCAGCCGGTCCAGGAACCACAGGCGCTCCTGCGCGAAGGAGAGCGGCGGCTCGCCGTCGCGCGGAGCGGGGGCCAGCGGCGGGCGCCGCGTCCCCGCCGCCGAGCGGAGCGCGTCGTCCACGCGCGCGGCGAAGCGCTCCACCGTGTAGGCGTCGAACAGCGCGCGGACGGGCAGTTCCACGCCCAGCGCGGCGCCCACCCGGGCCACCAGCTGCGCGGCGAGCAGGGAGTGGCCGCCCAGCTCGAAGAAGCTGTCGTGGGCGCCGACGCGCTCCAGTCCCAGCGTCTCGGCCCACGCCGCGGCGACCACTTCCTCCGCCGGGGTGCGGGGCGCCACGTAGCCGTCCTCGGCCGGCTCGGCGGCGGCGGGCTCGGGGAGCGCCCTGCGGTCCGTCTTGCCGCTGGGGGTGAGCGGGAAGGCTTCCATCGCCACGAACGCGCCCGGGACCATGTAGTCGGGTAGATGCCCGCGCAGGAACTCCCGCAGCTCGCCGGCGCCCGGCCGCGCGGCCCCGGCCGCCGGGAGGTGGTAGGCCACCAGCCGCGCGCCCTCGGCGCCGGCCCCGCGCGCCACCACCACCGCGTCGTGGACCGCGGGGTGGGCGCGGAGCGCGGCCTCCACCTCGCCCGGCTCGATGCGGAAGCCGCGCACCTTGACCTGCTGGTCGAGCCGTCCAAGGTACTCCAGCTCCCCGTCCGCCAGCCAGCGGGCGCGGTCGCCGGTGCGGTACATGCGCGCGCCGCCGCGCGACTCCGCCGGGTACGGGTCCGGGACGAACCGCTCGGCGGTGAGCTCCGGGCGGCCGTGGTAGCCTCGCGCGGTGCCGGCCCCCGCCAGGCACAGCTCCCCCGGCACCCCCACGGGCGCCGGGCTGCCGGCCGGGTCCAGCACGTACGCCCGCGAGTTGGCGACCGCGCGCCCGATGCGCACCCGCTCGGCGCCGCGCTCCACCGTGCTCCAGGTGGAGTAGACGGTGTCCTCGGTGGGGCCGTACAGGTTGAGCACCCGCTCGGTCTGCGGGCGGGCGTACAGGTCGCGCGCCAGCGAGGCCGGCAGCGCCTCCCCGGCCAGGTTGAAGGCGCGCACGCTCTCCGGGATCCCGCCGGTGCGCAGCAGCTCGGCGGCCGCGCTGGGGACGGTCACCACCAGCCGCACCCCCTCGTCCGCGACGCGCGGCAGCTCCAGCGCGCTTTCCACCAGCACCAGCGTCCCGCCCCAGCAGATCGTGGCGAAGATCTCCCCCACCGATACGTCGAACGACACGGAGGTGGAGCCCAGCACCACCGCGCGGTGCTCGGGGAGGACGGCGTCGCGCAGGAAGTGGACGATGTGCGAGGCGCTGCGGTGCTCCACCTGCACGCCCTTGGGGCGGCCGGTGGAGCCGGAGGTGTAGAGCACGTACGCGAGGCTCCCGGGCTCCGCCCCGCTCTCCGGGGAGGTGTCGGGCCGGGCGGCGATCCGCTCCGCCTCGGCGTCCACCAGGACCCGGGCGATCCCCGCCGGCAGCCGCCCGGCGAGCCCCGCCTGCGACACCACCAGCCGGGCACCCGCGTCCTCCAGCATGTACTCCACCCGCTCGGCCGGGTAGGCCGGGTCCAGCGGGACGTACGCCCCGCCCGCCCCCAGCACGGCCAGCATCGCCGCCACCATCTCCGGCGTCCGCTCCATGCACAGCCCCACCCGCATCTCGGGTCCCACCCCCAGCTCGCGGAGGTGGTGGGCCAGGCGGTTGGCGCGGCGCTCCAGCTCGGCGTAGGTGGTCGTGCGCCCCGCGAAGCGGAGCGCCGCGGCGCCGGGGGTGCGCGCGGCCTGCTCCGCGAACAGCTCGTGCAGGCAGCGCTCCGGGTACGGCCGCGCCGTGGCGTTCCACGCCTCCAGCACCTGCGCCCGCTCGGCGGGGAGCAGGAACTCCACTTCGGCCACGGGGCGGTCCGGGTGGGCGGCGACGGCGCGCAGCATCTCCACCAGGTGCGCGGACATGCGCTCGGCCGTGGCGGGCTCGAACAGGTCGGTGGCGTACTCCAGCGCCATCGACAGCCCGCCCCCGCTGCGCTCCCAGGTGAAGAGCGTCAGCTCCAGGATCGCCGCGCCGGCGCTCAGCGGCTGGGGGGTCCACGTCGCGCCGGCGAGGCGCACCTCCTCCAGCGCCGTGCTCTGCGGCGCGATCATCACCTGGAACAGGGGGTTCCGGCTCAGGTCGCGCTCCGGCTGGAGCTCCTCCACCAGCCGCCCCAGCGGCACCTCCTGGCGCGCGAACGCTTCCAGCGCCGTCTCCCGCACCCGGGCCAGGAGGGCGCGGAAGCCCTCCTCCGGGACCACCGGGGTCCGCAGCACCAGCGTGTTCACGAACAGGCCGATGAGCCCCGCCACCTCCGCCCCGTCGCGGCTGGACACCGTGGTGCCCACGGCGACGTCGTCCTGCCCGGAGTAGCGGGACAGGAGGAGGTCGAAGCCGGCGAGCATCGCCATGAACGGCGTCGCACCCTCGCCGCGGGCCAGCGCGCGCAGGGCGGCGGCGGTGCCGGCGGGGACCTCGAAGCGGTGGACGGCGCCGCGGAAGCTCTGCATCGGCGGGCGCGGCCGGTCCGTGGGCAGCTCCAGCGGGGGCACGCTCGCCAGCTTTTCGCGCCACCAGGCGAGCTGCCGCTCCACGGTCTCGCCGCGCGTCCACTCGCGCTGGTGGATGGCCCAGTCGGCGTACTGCGTGGGGAGCGGGGCCAGCGGCGACGGCGCGCCCGCGAGCATCGCCGGGTAGAGCGCGGCGAGCTCGCTCACCAGCACCCCCGCGGACCACCCGTCGCTCACCGCGTGGTGCATGACGACGACCAGCAGGTGGTCGTCCGCCGCGAGCCGCAGCAGGCGCGCCCGCAGCAGCGGCCCCGCCGCCAGGTCGAAGGGGGCGCCGGCCTCGGCCTCGGCGATCCGGCGCGCCGCCGCCTCCCGCTCCTCCGCGGGGACACCGGACACGTCGTCCACCGGGAGCGGCGCCCCGCCGGCGGGGAGGACCACCTGCACCGGCCGTCCGTCCACGCTGGAGAACACGGTGCGCAGCGCCTCGTGCCGCCGCACCACCTCGGACAGGGCGCGCCCCAGCGCGTCCGCGTCCAGCGCCCCGGCCACGCGCAGCGCCAGGGGGATGTTGTAGGCGGCGGTCCCGGGCTGGAGCGCGTCCAGGAACCAGATGCGCTCCTGCGCCCAGGAGAGCGGCAGCGCCTCCGGGCGCGCCACGACGAGCCGCGCCGTCCCGGCGGCCACCCCGTCGCCCTCCGCCGACGCGGGGAGCTCCAGCGCCGCCAGCAGCTCGGCCGCCAGCGCGGTGATCCCCACCTCTTCCAGGAGGCGGGTCAGCGCCACCGGGACGCCCAGCGCCGTCTCCACCGCGGTCTTCAGCTCGCCGGCCATGAGCGAGTCCAGCCCCAGCGTCACCAGCGGCTGCGCCGGATCGATGCGCCCGGCGGCCACGCCCAGCACGCGGGCGGCCTGGGCGTGGAGGTACGCTTCCAGCAGCGGCTGCCGCGCCGCGGGCGCCGCCGCCTCCAGCGCCTCGCGGGAGATGGAGGGGCCGGCGTCGCCGCCGCGCAGCGGCGCGTCGTCCAGCACGCTCACCCCCAGCACCGGGAGCTGCCGCGCCAGAAAGGTCTGGCGGCAGAGGAGGCGCTGGATCTTGCCGCTGGAGGTCTTGGGCACCGTCCCCGGCTTCACCAGGGCGACCGCGTACACCTGCAGCTCGTGCTCGCGCGCCACCGCCGCGCGCACGGCCCCGGCGATCTCCTCCAGGTCCGGCCCGGTGCACTGGCGCGTCACCTCCTGCACCACAACCAGCCGCTCCTCGCCCGCGTGGTCCACGCTGAACGCGGCGGCGCCGCCCGGCCGCAGCGCGGCGTGCGCGCGGGCCGTGGTCTGCTCGATGTCGTGCGGGTAGTGGTTGCGCCCGCGGATGATGACCAGGTCCTTGACCCGGCCGGTGATGTACAGCTCGCCGCCGGCCAGGAAGCCCAGGTCGCCGGTGCGCATGAACGGGCCCTCGCCCGTGTCCGCGATCCGCGCCTCGAAGGCGGCCGCCGTCTCCTCCTCGCGCCCCCAGTAGCCCAGCGTCACGCTGGGGCCGCGCACCCACACTTCGCCCACGCGGTCGGCGGGACACTCGCGAAAGGTGTCCGGGTCCACCACGCGGACCTCCTGGTCCGGCGCGTCGCCCCCCGAGCCTACCAGCCGCGCGGCCGGCCCGCCGTCCTCCGCGGGCGCGACGCGGTGCCGCTGCAGCCCGTCCGGGTCCACCGCGGCGATCCTGGGGACCTCCGCCCGGACGCTGCCCGTCACCATCAGCGTCCCCTCGGCCAGCCCGTAGCAGGGGTAGAACGTTTCCCGCCGGAAGCCCCGGGGGCCGAAGACCCGGACGAAGGCGTCCAGCGTCTCGCTGCGCACCGGCTCGGCGCCGTTGAAGGCCAGCGTCCAGCTGGACAGGTCCAGCTTCGCGCGGTCCTCCGGCGACACGGCGTGGACGCACAGCTCGTAGGCGAAGTTGGGTCCGCCGCTGGTGGTGGCGCGGTAGCGGGTGATGGCCTCCAGCCAGCGGGCCGGGCGCTGCACGAAGGCGACGGGCGCCATCAGCGCGGCCCAGTAGCGGGTGTACATGGGCTGGAGGATCCCGCCGATCAGCCCCATGTCGTGGTAGGGCGGGAGCCAGATCACCGAGCGCTCCTCCGGGGTGAAGCCGGTGAGCGTCTCGATGACGTGGAAGTTGTGGATCAGGTTGCCGTGGGAGACCATCACCCCCTTCGGGTTCCCCGTGGACCCGGAGGTGTACTGCAGGAAGGCGACGCTGTCCCAGCCGATCTCCGGCTCCGTCCAGCGCTCCGCCTCCGCGTCCTCCACCGTTTCCGCGGCCAGCCAGCGCATGGGCGCCAGCTCGGGCATCAGCCCGGCGAGCCCTTCCGCTTCGGCCGCCACGTCGGCGGTGGTGAGGACGAGCGAGGGCGAGCAGTCGTGGATGATGGCCTGCAGCCGGGGCGTGGCCTTGTTGCGCCGGGGCGGGTAGATGGGGACGGCGATCACGCCGGCGTAGAAGCAGGCGAAGAGCGCGACGATGTAGTCCAGTCCCGGCGCGAAGAGCAGCAGTGCGCGCTCCCCGGCGGCGCCCGTCGCCTGCAGCCGCGCGGCGATGGCGCGGGCGCGGCGGTCCAGCTCCCCGTAGGTGACGTGCGCCTCCTCCTGCTCGCCGTCGAGCAGGAAGGTGTACGCGCGGAAGTCGGGCTCCTCCCCCGCCCGGAGGCGGAGGAGCTCGACCAGCGTGGAGACCGCGAGGCGCAGCTGCATGTAGGACCCGTGCTGTGCTGGTTCGGGGCCCGCGCGACCCTCCGGCCGCGGGCTCTCCCGCTCGCTTCCCGCCGAAATGCGGCGGGAAAGGTACGGCCGGCGAGCCGCCGCCGCGCTTCTGCCCTGCCCTGGCCCGGAAGTAGCGATCCGGCCCGCTCGACGGGGCCGGCTCTCCGGGACGGCCGGGACGCAAAAAGATCCGGCCCGCCCGGCCGCCCGTGCAGGGCGCCGGCGCGGCGGCTGCGCGCCCGGACGAAGGGAGGCCGCGGACCCGGAAAAGAGGACCGCCGCGAGGGGCCGGGAACGCGCCGGATCACGGCCTGCGTGCCCGGTTTACTTCACGTCAAGCTATACAGGTGAAGGGGGGTGGCGCAAGGGGAACCCGTGTCCGCGGAGGGGAGAAAAAGCCGTGCGGCGCGGCCGTTTCGGAGCGTGCTGACAGGTGGGCCCGGCCGCCCGGAATGGCCGGGAGCACGTCGGCGGATGAAAAACACACGTTCCCGGCGGGGCCTGAGTGAATGTCACCCGGACGACGTCCCCGGTGTCCGCTTCGTCACGCCGGGCCGCCGTTCGTCCCGGCGCGGTTGCCGGGCTCCGGGCGCGCCCCGATCGTGGCCGGGAGGGGCCCTTCCCACCGCTTCCCGGAGACCCGCCATGAGACCGGCTCACGCCCTCGTCCTCACCCTCGTGCTCGCCCCCCCCGGCTGCGGCGAGCGGGGCGGCGGCGCCGCCGTCGCCGCGGCCCCGCCGGCGGGGTGGAGCGAGCCGATGGAGGTCGCGCCCGGAAGCCCGCCCGATCTGCGGGGGAGCCGCATCGCGGACCTGCGCGCCGGGCCGGGCGGGAGCCTGCACGCGCTCTTCCTGGCCGACGCGGACGGCGATGGGGTGGCGACCCGCCTGCTCCACGCCGCCTTCGACGGTGGGCGGTGGGGCGCGCCGGTCGTGCTCGCGGAGGCGGGGAGCATCGGCGCGGCGCAGCTCGCGGTGGACGCGGACGGGAGGGCGCACGCCGCGTGGACCGCGGGCCCGGCGCCCGCGGACCCGCGCGCGCCGCCGGCGTTCACGGAGCTGCTGCACCGGGTCCGGACGGAGAGCGGCTGGTCCCCCGCGGAGCGGTTGTACGGCGTCCCGGCGGGGGCGTCGGTGCCGGTGTCGGGGATCGCGGCGGCGGAGGCGGGCGGGGCCGTGCACCTGGTGTACCCCGCCGCTCCGGGCGGCTTCGCGGACCTGCGGTCCACCGCCGCGGACCGGGCTCCGCTCCCCGCAGGACCGGAGGGCGGGGAGCCCCGGATGGCCGCCGGGCCCGGCGGCGCGCTGGCGCTGGCGGACCTCCGCTCGTCGCTCCCCCCGCCGGGCTCGGGGGGGACGGTGTTCCGCACGGACCCCTGGGTGCGCGTGTTCCGGGACGGCAGGTGGGGGGAGCCGGTGCGGGTGCACGCCGCCCCGGCGACGGACTCGCACAAGCCGCAGGTGGCGTGGGACGGGCGGGGCGTGCTGCACGCAGTGTGGCTGGAGGCGGACCCCGGCGACATCCTCCCCGTCCGCCTCCTGCATTCGCGGTCGGAGGACGGGGTGGCCTGGAGCGCCCCGGTGGAGCTGGCGGCGGGCGTCCCCGGGCGGGTGCTCTACTCGCCGCGGCTGGCGCTGGACGGCGGCGGCACGCTGCACCTGACGTTCGCGCGGTTCCGCGATGGGCTCACGGACCCGCGGCACTTTCGCCTGGCGCTCTCCGGGGGCCGCTGGTCGGCGCCGGAGGAGATCCTTCCGCGCCAGGGACCCCGCGGAAGCGAGCTGGAAACGGCGGTGGACTCGCGGGGGAGGCTGCACGCGCTGTGGAGCGGGCGGGGAGGCGGCATCCTGCACTCGGTGCTGCGGCCGGCGGCGCCGGGCCCCGCGGCGGACCGCGGACGCTCCGTGCCGCTCGTCCCGCGCTGATGCCGCTCGCCCCGGGCCGCGAGTGCGGAGGGACCCCGGACGCTACCCTGGACGTGGGCGCGGCGCTCGCGCCCCGATGCGAATCCCACACCGTCCAGGAGACCCGACATGAGAACGCTTCGCTACGCACTCGCCCCGCTGGTCTGCGTGCTGCTCGCCGGCTGCGGCGCCGACGACCTCACCTCCCCCGCCGGCGCGCGCGCCTCCATCGACCCCGACGTGCAGTGCCCGGAAGCCAACTGCGGAGGCGGGGGTTACAACCCGCCCGCGCCCGCCGAGTACCACGGGTCGGACACGGACATCTCCCGGAGCTGGCAGCAGTACGGGCCGTCGTCGTGGGCCTGGGCGTCGATCCACAAGGGGAACTCGTGGTCCGTGGTCAACAGCTCCGTCTACGCGTCGGGCAAGGTGGACGCCATCGCGTACACCTTCGCGAACTGCCGGAGCGGGAGCCGGGCGGAGTTCGGGCGGGACAGCCGCACGGTGTACGGCCTGGGCACGGCGGAAGTGAACTTCCGCTTCACGACGTTCGGCAAGTTCGGGTTCCAGGTGAAGGGGACGCACACCTTCGTCGGGAGCCCCGGCAGCGGAGCGGGGACCCAGGTGTTCTACTCCGAGGCCTCGCACTGCGACGACGGCATCTTCGCGTAAGCCACCAGAACGAAAGACCCGCGGCCGGGGAGGCCGCGGGTCTTCTGTTTTACGGCCGCCGGGGACGCCGCACCGGCGCTATGGGCCCGGAACGCAAAAGGGGTGTAGCGCTTACTCTTCGATCTTTTCCGTGCGCCTCACAGCTTTCCCGATTAACGGCAGCTGACTGAGCGACATCCTCACAAGGTCCAGGAACGACTTGTCAGACAAACGCTCATCCATCTTCAGCTGCAGCGCCCCAAGCAATGGGACCAGGATCACGCCGGCAATCAACAGCAGTGGAAGGACGAAGGGGGAGACATTCTCTGCCAGCACGCCCAGAGCGGCGAGGACGATGACCACCGCGAACAGGTAGAACGAGCCGTTAGCCCACGCGCTCTGGACCCGGGCCGGCTTCGGGGATGGACGATTCACGGTTTCCTCCTGGTGAATTGCCGTATGCGGCGCCATAACGACCACCCGCTCCACGGGGCCATGGAACTGCGTGCCGGGTACAGGAGTTCCCTCGTACGGCACTTTCCCTTCCGGGATCTCCCCCTTCAGCAGCTGTTCACGCGCCCCGATGTCATCGACCAGACTGAAGACGTCCACCATCTCGTAGCTCTTCTGGCACTGGATCTCGGTCCTCCGATCCGCCACGAACCGCCGCAGTGTCTCGAACGGGTAGAAGTTCGGCTCCTGGCTCGGCTTGCAGATTCCACAGTTGCAGGGAATCAGCTTGTTGTATTTGAGCTGGGTGTAGGTGGAATGGATCCGGTCCATCTCGTAGACGACGAGGGTCAACAGGTCCTTCTTGTGGGCACCGGCGACCCGGATCTGGAGCTCTCGCTTCCCGTAGTGCTCCACGACCTCCGCTCTCGTCCGCTCCTTCTCCAGGACCACACCGGTCTTCCAGACGAGCCGCTGCCCCTCGATCAACGGGTTCATCGCCACGATGACCTGGGTGACGATGCCCTTCGGCATGAACTCGTAGGTGTAGCGGAGGATCAGGTTGTCGGTCTCGTCCCATGGATACTCCGGCTGGTTCTCGGTCAGCCGCTGCGGAGCGATGTAGCGGTTCTTGGAACCGGGGACCGGGTAGCAGAGGCCGAACCGCATCATCAGCTGAAGCAGCTCGTCGAGCATGTTCGCGTATTCGTCCCCGGCCCAGATGTTCTCCAGGTCATGCCGGGTGAAGCGACCCTGCTGGTTGATGACATTGCGGTTGTCCAGCACCTTGTAGACCGCATCGGTTCCCCACTTTGGCTTCAGGATCACCGCTTTCTTCAGGATGGGATCGTCATGGAAGTGAAGGATCACTCCCAAGTCGTGCAGGTAGCCGCTGAGCTGGAGCTTGTCCCGTCGCGCATCGAACCCGAACCTCCCGCACAGCTCGAAGAATTCGTCCAGGCTGATGTAGTTGCGCGGATCTCCCTCCAGCGCCTTCCGCACCTCGACCCAGCGCTTCGGCAGCGGAGACCCGATGTGCGGGAGATGAGCGATCCGGTGCTGAATCTCGTCGCGGATCTCTCCCACGCCGCGGTTGGTGGCGAAGTTGGCGGCGAGCGCGTCCTTGAGGCCGCCGAACTGCCCCCGCAAAGCCCGCTCGTTGATCTCCCGGTGCCGGTCCTTCTTTTCGTTCTTGATGATGAGCAGCGGGCTCCTGTCGCTGAGCAACTCGACGATGCTGAGCCAGTAGTGGAAATCCGTGTCTTCCTTTCGTGTGTCGGCCACCAGCGCGTAGAGGGATCGCCTGGTGAGGAAGAACTGGTGCGTGGCGTGGTAGATCTCCTGCCCGCCGAAGTCCCATATGTTCGCCTGGAAGGTTCGGCCGTTCGGGAGTGGGAAGCGCCAGTAGGCGACGTCGATCCCGGCGGTGCTCTCCTCGTCTTTGAGGACGTACTCGGGGTCCTGGAGCTTCTTGGCCAGCGTCGTCTTCCCGGCACCGCCCTCTCCTACGATGATCAGCTTGGCCTCGTAGAGATAGTCGGTTCCTTGGGCCTCAAGCTGGCGGAAGTACTCTCTGATCGCATCAAGCCCTCGGCCGACAATCTCCAACGGAGGTACTTCGACCAGATTGCCGAATAAATCAATAGATTGAAGCTCCGGCATGGACAGAATGCGGGATGACACTTTCCGGATTCGGTTCCCTCCAGGACCATTGTCATAGTTGCCAAAAGACAGACGCTTTAGTGAGTAGAGATTGTGGACGGAACCGGGAATTTCAGTGAAGCGAGCACCGGCAAGGTTGAGCACCTCTAGTCGCTGAAGGTTACCGATGCTCTCCGGCAAAGAGGACAACTGCGTCTGACTCAAACTCAGCAGCCTCAAATTTGCGAGGTTCCCAATATCTTCCGGCAATTCGTGGATTGGATTATTGTCGAAACTGAGGCTCTGAAGGCTGACGAGATTGAGAACCACACTAGGTAATTGCTCAAAGCTATTATCGCTGAGGTCCAACAGTGCCAAGTCCCGCAATTTGGAGATCGCCTCCGGAAGGCTCGAAAGCTGATTTCCCTCCAGACTGAGGCTCTGCAGGTTTTTCAGCTCGCCTATCCAATCTGGAACAGCATGCATCTGCATTCGTATGATCGTGAGGTCACGCAAGCGCCTAAGCGTTCGAACCTCCTCGGGAAAGGTCTCCTGTGCCGTATGCAAAGAAATCTTTAGGCTCTCAAGTGACTGGAGCTGTGAGAGCCACGGGGGCACAGTCATTCCACGTACGGTCCCGAGCGCCAATGTTTTCAGCCCTTGCAACTCGCCGAGCGAATCAGGAAGCTCTATATAGTCGTTGAGATCAAGGTCGAGATCTACCAAGTTCGACAATCGGCCGATTGAGGCCGGAATGGATACCAGCTCGTTCCAGCGAAGGTTCAGGACCCGCAGGTTCCGTAACTCTCCGATCGCTTCAGGAAGGGAGGCGATCCGATGCCCCCCCAAGTGAAGCTCCTCCAGTTGTACAAGCTCGAAGACCTGCTGTGGGACTTGCGCCAATTTCTCGGCGTCCGGTGCATCTGGATCGACGCTCAGGTCGAGAACTATGAGCGAGTTCTTCTTCGCGGCTTGGATCTTCTTCTGGATCTCGCGAGGAATCTCATTCATGACAGCCCCCGGGTGTGATTGAGGTGAGGTTTCTCTGCCTGAAACAAGGGTGGCTGTCCCGCCTTGCTTGAAGGCATCAAACAACATCGTGGCAGACAAACACCGGACGATCTCTGAACAGAACGGTGCTCGACTTACGGACGGGAGAGCAATCCAGGTAGGAGCAGGGAAGGTCCAGCAAGAGGCTGCGGCATTCTGCGCATGCGCGCTCCCACCGGATGTGATCCGGTGTCAGCCGAGACGATTCGCGACCAAACGGAGGGAGTGGGATTCGAACCCACGGATGGGGGATACCCATCGGCAGTTTTCAAGACTGCTGCCTTAAACCGCTCGGCCATCCCTCCCCGAGAACGCGCCGGAAGACCCCCAGCGTACAACCCGAAAATTACGCATTTTCCTCGCCCTCAGTCAACCCGCCCACTGCCCCCGGCACCCCCGCCGTAGCGCATCTCCCGCAACCTGCCGCCCCGCAACCCGCCCCGCCCCAGGAGTTTCCCACCGGGCATACCCCTTGCACGACCGGCGGGGGATTCGATCCCGAGCGAAAACGCTTGCAGAGGCAGCCAGATGAAGCGATCCGGATACACCGCCGCCGCGGCGCTCCTCGCCCTCGCCGCCGCGTGCGGCGGGGACGACGGCGGGGAGCGGCAGCCGCCCGCCGACCGCGGCGTCGCCCAGGCGAACGCCCCGGGCGCCGCCGAGCCCTACTGGGAGGCCGAGGCGTCCATGACCCGCGAGGAGATGGAGCGCGGGCGCATGGACAACGCCTGGGAGCAGGTGGTGCAGCTGGACCCGTGGACCGCGGGCGACAGCGCCGCCAACCCCGAGAAGTGGGAGCAGATCAGCGCCCAGGCCGTCAACGGCCGGCCCGTGTACCTGCCGCTCTTCGGCGACGTGGCGGGACCCTCGGTGCTGCGCACCCAGGTGCTGCTGGACCGGGCCCTGTTCTCGCCGGGGATGATCGACGGGCGCTGGGGGAAGAACACCGCCAAGGCCGTGTACTGGCTCCAGAAGCGCGAGGGGCTGCCCGCCACCGCGCGCGTGGACAGCGCCACCTTCAACCGCCTGGCGCAGCTCGCCGGCGAGCCCAGGGAGCTGGTGCGCACCCACACCCTCACCGCGGACGACGTCAAGGGCCCCTTCGTGGACCTCCCCGAGGGGACCGGCGACGAGATCTACGAGATCGCAAAGCTGGACTGCACCTGCTACGAGTCGCTCACCGAGAAGCTGACCGAGCAGTTCCACGTCACCACCGAGGTGCTGGAGCAGCTCAACCGCGGCGTGAAGATCGATTCCCTGAAGGCGGGGCAGACCCTCCAGGTCCCCAACGTCCGCGATCCGAACGCGCGCGTCCCCGGCCAGGTGGCGCGCCTGGAGGTGTCCGGGCAGGGGAGCTTCGTGCACGCGCTGGACGCCGGCGGGCGCATCCTGTACCACTTCCCGTCCACGCTGGGGGCCACCTACGACCCGTCGCCGCAGGGGAGCTTCACCATCCGGGACGTCACCCAAAACCCGTCGTGGCACTTCCAGCCCAAGATCCTGGAGCGCATCCCCGACGACAAGCCGGACGCCATGATCCCCCCCGGGCCCAACAACGCCGTGGGCGTGGTGTGGATGGCGCTTTCCGAGCCGCACTACGGCATCCACGGCACCAAGTCCCCGGAGACCATCGGCTACGCCACCTCCGCCGGGTGCGTGCGCCTGACCAACTGGGACGCGCGGTTCCTGAGCACGAGGGTGAGCAAGGGGATCCCGGTGCGCTTCCGCGACACCCGCTCCGGCGGGCCCGGGGCCGCCGCGGCCGCGCGGGACACCGCCGCCATCGGCCGGTCCACGCGGGGCCAGTCGGGCGCGTCGGACTCCGCGGCGGCGCGGCGCGCCGGGAGCGGCGGGCGGGCGAAGAGCCGCGCGGACACCACGGCGCGCGGATGAGCCGAGCCAGGGAAGGCGGAGGGGGCCGCGCGTCGCCCTCCGCCCCGCTGCGCGGGAGGCACCCATGACACAGGCATACGAACGGCTGCTCCAGGGGCGCACGCTCGCCGGCCGCTACGAGATCCACGAGGTGATCGGCAGCGGCGGCATGAGCGTCGTCTACCGCGGCGTGGACCGCAACCTGGGGCGCGCCGTGGCGATCAAGGTGGTCAGCGTGCCCGCCGGCAACGCCGCGCAGCGCGACGAGCTGCGGGCGCGCTTCCGCCGCGAGGCCGCCGCCGCCGCCAGCATCCCGCACCATCCCAACGTGGTGCAGGTCTACGACTACGGCACCGACCCGCAGCTCGACCTGGACTTCATCATCATGGAGCGGCTGGAGGGGCGCGACCTCAAGCAGGCGCTGGCGGCCGGGGAGCTTTCCCTCCCCGAGTCGGTGAGGATCCTGCGCGAGGCGGCGCGCGGGCTTGCCGCCGGCCACCGCGTGGGGCTGGTGCACCGCGACGTCAAGCCGGCGAACGTCTTCCTCACCGGGCACGGCGAGATCGATTCTGTGTGCCTGCTGGACTTCGGCATCGCCAAGCCGCTGGAGGCGGACCCCGAGCACGACCTCACCCGCACCGGGCACGTGGCGTACTCCCCGGCCTACGCCTCGCCCGAGCAGCTCCGCGGCGAGCGCGCCATGACGGCGGCCTCGGACGTGTACCAGCTGGGGCTGATCGGCTACGAGATGCTGGCCGGAGGGCGCCCCTACGACGAGGCCGAGCGCGAGCGCATCCGCGCGGGCGAGAACCTGGCGCTCCCCATGCGGGGACGCTGGGCGATGGTGCCGGAGGCGCTGCACGCCGTGCTGCAGCGGGCGCTGCGCATGCGGCCGGAGGAGCGCTTCGCCGACGCCGGCGCGATGGCCGAGGCGCTGGCGCACGCGGCCGACGACAAGCCCACGCCGCACGCCGCCCCGCACCCCGCGGCGGAGACCCGCACCGCCGCCGAGCCGGCCGGCCCCCGGGTGGGTGCCGTGACGACGGCGCCGCTCCGCGACCCGTCGCCGGGCGTGCCGGTGCACGCGTCGCCGGTGCCGCCGCCGCCGCGGGGGTGGGCGTGGGAGCGCTGGGCCGTCCCCGCGCTGGTGCTGATGCTGGTGCTGGGGTGGGCCGCGGCGCGCTCCGGCCGCGGCGGCCCCGCGCCCGCCGACGCCGGGGCGGCCGCGGGGCTGGCGGCGCCCGCCGCCGCGGCGGCCCCGCGCGCCGACTCCGCGGGCGTGGTGACGCTTTCCGGCGGCGACGCGCGCGCCCGCGACGAGGCCGAGATCCGCCAGGCGGTGCAGGCGCTCAACCAGGCGTGGGTGGACGGCGAGATCCGCACGCACGTGGGCCACTACGCCAGCCGGGTGGACTACTACAACTCGCGGCGCCTGGCCCGCTCCGGCGTGCGGCGCGACCGCCAGCGCGAGCTGGACCGCTACGACGCCTCGCGCCGCATCGACATCCACGGCCAGAAGCTGGAGTGGCTGGACGACGACCGCGCGCGGGTGCTCGTGGACAAGGCGTGGGACTTCCGCGGCGAGGCGGGGACGCGCCGGGGCCGCGGGACGCAGGAGTACGTGTTCAAGCGGGACGACGACGACGGGCGGTGGTACGTGGTCGCCGAGCAGATGCTCGACCAGACGGAATCGCGCACGACCACCCCGGAGGAGGAGGGGACGGGATGACGGAGGCGCTGGAGCGGCTGCTCCTGGGGCGGACCCTCGCCGGGCGGTACGAGATCCGCGGGGTGATCGGGCGCGGGGGGATGAGCGTGGTCTACAGCGGCACGGACGGGACGCTGGGCCGCCCCGTCGCGGTCAAGCTGATCTCCCTTCCGGCGGCGTCGGAGGACATGCGCGTCCACCTCCGGGAGCGCTTCCGCCGCGAGGCCGGCTCCGCGGCGCGCATCCCGCCGCACCCCAACGTGGTGCAGATCTACGACTACGGCACCGATCCCGAGCTGGACATCGACTTCATCATCATGGAGCTGCTGGAGGGGCGCGACCTCAAGGAGGCGCTCGCCGTCTCCCCGCCCTCGCGCGACGAGGCGGTGCGCGTGCTCCGCGAGGCGGCGCGCGGCCTGTCCGCCGGGCACCGGGTGGGGATCGTGCACCGCGACGTGAAGCCGGCGAACGTGTTCCTCACGGGGCGCGACCGCTTCGAGTCGGTGCGCATCCTAGACTTCGGCATCGCGAAGCCGGTCACCGGCCGCCCCGGCGAGGACGACCTCACCCTGGGCGGGCAGCTCCCCCACTCCCCGGCGTACGCCTCGCCCGAGCAGGTGGACCCGGACCGCCCGGTGACCTTCGCGTCGGACGTGTACCAGCTGGGACTCATCGGCTACGAGCTGCTCTCGGGCGACCGCCCCTACGACGACCGCGACCGCGAGCGCATTCGCGCCGGCGAGGAGGTGGCGCCGCGCGGCGGGCCGGAGTGGGAGGCGCTGCCGCCGCCGCTGCGGCACACCATCCTGCGCGCGCTGCGCACCCGCCCGGAGGACCGCTTCGCCGACGCGGCCGCCTTCGCCGAGGAGCTTTCCGCGGCCGCCGCGGACGACGACCGCACCATCCTGGAGGCGAGACCGACCGTCGCCGCGCCCGCCCCGCCGCCGGACGCGGTCGTGGCCGCGCCCGCCGCGGCGCCTCCCCGCGTGGAGCCGACCGCTCCGCGGCCCGCCGGGCCCCGTCCCGTGCCCCCGTCCGATCCGCTGCCGCCGGCGGCGGCGCCGCTCCCTCCGCCGTCCGCCGGCGCCGGGCCGGCGCGGCCGGCGCGCCGCTCCGGCGGCATGGGCAGGGTGCTGGCGGCGCTGGCCGCCGTGCTGGTGCTCGCCGGCCTGGTGTGGGCGATGACCCGCGGCGGCGACGAGGACGCGCCCGACCCCGCGCCCACCGCCGCCGCGGCGGGAGCCGACGCGCCCGCCGACACCGACGCGCTCGCCCGCGAGTTCGAGGGCGTGGAGGGCGAGGCCGCGCGCCGCGAGCTGGAGGGCGGCGCCGCCCCCGCGGGCGGCACGCCCCCAGCCACCCCGGGCGCCCCCGCGCGCGACGAGGCGGCGGAGCGGGCCGCGGCGGCCGCGGTGCAGCAGACGGTGGTGGCGCTCAACGACAGCTGGGTGAACGGAGACATGGACGCGCACCTGGCCCACTACGCCGAGCAGGTGGACTTCTACGGGGCCGAGGGCGCGCCGCGCAGCCGCATTCGCCGGGAGCGCGAGAACGACCTGCGCACCTTCAACCAGAACCGGCAGATCCGCGTCCTCCGCCAGGCGGTGACCTTTCCGGAACCGGGGCGGGCGCGGGCGCTGGTGGACAAGGAGTGGACGTTCGAGGGCGACCGGCAGCGGCGGACCGGAGCGGGACGGCAGGAGCTGATCCTGGAGGAGCGCGGCGGCCGCTGGGTGGTGGTGTCCGAGAAGATGCTGGAGACGACCCGCTCGAAGGTGGACCGTCTGTAAGAAGCTCTGATACTGCCGGGTTCGGGCGTGCCCCCGGCTGGCGCCGGGGTCGGGCTTCGGCTCCGTAAAGCACGATACTACCGTGCTTGACGGAGTCGAGCCCGCGCAAACAGCCGCGCGGTCTCGCCCCTTCGGGCCGAAATCCCTCACGCGGGGATGGCGCTGGCGTCCGCGGGGGCCCCCACCCGGCTCGCTTAGGCTCGCCACCCTCCCCCAATTCTGGGGGAGGGCTTCCCGATCCTCGGTTCTCGTCGTCGTGCCCCCCCTCTCCCCTTGTGGGAGAGGGGGCCGGGGGGTGAGGGGTAGACCGGCGGATGAAACTTGCCTCGCCGTGCCGATCTCCCCTCCCCCTTGCGGGGAGGGGCCGGGGGAGGGGGTCGCCCGTCTCAGCCCCCGCCGCGCCCCCTCCCCTTCCCCCTGCCCGGCTTGTTGTCCTTCTGCCCCCTGCCGCGGCCGTCGTCGCGCCCCCTCGCATCGTCCCGGCCGCGGGAGTCGTCGCGCCCCGCCGGCTCCTCCCCCCTCACGCCGCCACCCGGGGCCGGCGCGGCGGCGGCCACCGCGGGCGGGGTCGCGTCCGGGCTCGCCGCTTCGCCACCCCCGGCTCCGCCCGATACCTCGCCCGCCTCGCGGAGCGCCAGCGAGCGCGGCGCGACGATGCGGCCGGCGACCACGTAGGGTCCGTCGGTGCGCCCCTCCACCCGCACCGAGTCGCCCCGCGCCAGTTCGCCGGCGGGCACCGGGTCGCCGTCCGGCGTCGTCGTTTCCGTGAGCGGCCCCACCACGACGCGCAGGTCGGGGAGCGATTCGTCGGCGGGGCGCACCAGGAGCGCGTCCCCCGCGTCCGACGCCGCGAGCACCGTCCCGTCCGCCCGCACCTGCGCGGGGAGCGGGCGCGCGGCGTAGCGCAGCCCGTTCACCGTCACCGTCGCCGCGCCGTCCAGCCCGACCGACGCCGGAAAGGCGAGCCCGCCGTCCCCGTCCAGGCGGATGCCGCGAATCTCCAGCGACGCGCCTTCCGGCAGCTCCCCCACCTCCATCCGCGCCACGGAATCGCCGCCACGCGCGAAGCGCAGCGTCGCCGGGCCGGGGCCCACGCCCGGCAGCACGAACGCGCCCCGGAGCACCGGCACGCGCTCGGAGTCTCCCGCCACGCGGACGTACAGGGTGTCGCCGTCCGCGGAGAGCGGGTCCGCGCGCAGCGTGCCCCGCACCGTGGCGCCGCCCGCGCCGGGCGCGCCGCCGCCGCAGGCGGCGAGCAGCGCGAGCGCGGGGAGGTGGAGGAGGAGTCGGCGCGTCATGGCGGCGAAGGGGGCAGGGATCGTGCCCGGGAGCCCCGCGAGGAGGGAGAAGGGAGAACTTCGACGGCGACTCCCTCCCCCGGCCCCTGCCCACAAGGGGGAGGGTGGCGAGCCTCAAGCGAGCCGGGCGGGGGCCCCAGCCGACGCCAGCGCGAGCCCCGCGTGAGGGATTTCGGCCCGAAGGGGCGAGACCCCGCGGCTGTTTGCGGGGGCTCGACTCCGTTGCAAACGGTAGTATCGTTTGCTACGGAGCCGAAGCCCGACCCCGGCGCCAGCCGGGGACACGCCCAACCCCGCAGCTCGTTCCGTACCCCTACTCCGGCGGAAGCGCCTCCAGCCGCTCCAGCATCTCCACCATGCGCCCCCGCACCCGCTCCATCAGCTGCTCGGAATTTTCCCCCGGGACCTCGCCAGGAGAAACCGGCGCCCCGAAGTGCACGTGGATGGTGCTGGGACGCACCCGCCAGTTGTCCGGCCGCATGATGTCGAAGCTCCCCACCACCACCGTGGGCACGATGGGCACCCCCGCCTCCACGGCCAGCGTGAACGCTCCCTTCTTGAACGGCTGGAGCCGCCCGGTGCGGGAGCGGGTCCCCTCGGGGAAGATGACCATGGCGCTGTTGCGGGCGCGGATCTCGGCCCCGGCGCGGCGCAGGCTCTCGATGGCCTTCTTGCGGTCGGAGCGGTCGATGGAGATGTGCCCCGCCGTCTTCCACGCCCGCCCGAAGAGCGGGATGGCCTCCAGCTCCTTCTTGGCGACGAAGTGGAAGGGGACGGGGATGACGCTGGCGATGGCGAAGATGTCGTACCACGAGACGTGGTTGGAGACCACCACCAGCGGGGTGCCGGGACGCACGTTCTCCGCCCCGTGCGCCACCACCGGCGAGGCGCTGGCGCGCAGGATGGCGCGCGCCCAGCCGCGGGTGAGCTCGATGTAGAACTCCACGCGCGACCGGAAGAGCGAGTCCACGATGGCGGTGCCGCCGTACCACACGGTGGCGGCGGTCATGGCCGCGAACACCCACAGCGTGCGGATCACGCGTCCTCCGAGAAGTGCTGGTACGCGTCGATCCCCAGCGCGGTGCGGCTCCCCTGCGCGTCCACCCACCACACGCCGTCGCCGCCGCCCACCCGCCCCACGCAGGTGAGGGGCACCCCCAGCTCCCGCTCGAAGTCGATGGTGTGCCCCAGCACCGCGCCCACCGGCGCGGTGAAGCACAGCTCGTAGTCCTCGCCGCCGCCCACGGCCATGCGCAGCGCCGCCCCGTCGTCGGCCACCGCCAGGCGCACGGCGGGATGCACGGGAATCATCTCCGCGGAAAGGAGGATGGCCGCCCCGCTCGCTGCGGACAGGTGCGCGGCGTCGCCCGCCAGCCCGTCCGACAGGTCCACCAGCGAGTGCAGCAGCCCCCGCTCGGCGAGCCAGCGCGCCTCCCTGACCCGCGGCGCCGGCCGGGCGAAGCGCTCCCGCGCCCCCGGCGGCGGCTCCTCGCCGCGAAGCAGGCACGCCACCGCCGCCGCCGCCGCGCCCAGCTCCCCGGTCACCCACACGTCGTCGCCGTGCTGGGCGCCGGAGCGCAGCACGGGCCTGGCCGCCTCGCCCACCACCGTCACGTCCACGGCGAGCGGCCCCGGCGAGCGAGTGACGTCGCCGCCCAGCACCGCGGCGCCCACGAGCTCCGCCGCCTCGCGCACCCCCTTCATCAGCTCCACCGCGGCGTCGCCGGCGTCCATGGGCGGGAGCGCCAGCGACACCAGCACGCCGATGGGACGGGCCGCCACCGCCGCCAGGTCGCTGAGCGCCGCCGCGGCCGCCCGGTAGCCGATCTCCCGCATGCTCAGCCAGTCGCGGCGAAAGTGCACGCCCTCCATGCTCATGTCGGTGGACAGGGCGATGCCGTGCCCCGACACCACCGCGCAGTCGTCGCCCACGCCCACGGGCACGTCGGCGCGCCGCGGCTCCGCCCGGGGAACGAAGCGCCGGATCAGGTCGAACTCGGCCCCGGGAGCGAGGGGGAGGGTGCGGGTGTCTGTCACGGGGAGCGGGGGTGGGTGGGTGCCGGGGCGCGCAGAACGGCGGGTCCTCGATAATACGCGATGGATGCTGGGGATGCGAGGGGACCACGGGGGCGACAAAATTCTTGCCCGAATGTTCGCGCCGGAGTACTGTACTAGTGTAGCTGGTACACCAGGGCAGATGACCCACTCATGCTGATCCGGCTCGACCCGGCCGACGCGCGGCCCATCTACCAGCAGATCGTGGACGAGGTCCGGCGTGCCGTCGTCCTGGGGATGCTCGCGCCGGAGGATCCCCTCCCCTCGGTGCGCGCCCTCGCCTCGGAACTGCGGGTGAACCCCAACACCGTCCAGCAGGCGTACCGCGAGCTGGAGCGGGTGGAGGTCGCCTACTCGCGGCGTGGGCAGGGGACCTTCGTGGCCCGCACCGA
Organism: uncultured Gemmatimonadales bacterium; assembly: GCA_963716255.1. Taxonomy (GTDB): domain Bacteria; phylum Gemmatimonadota; class Gemmatimonadetes; order Longimicrobiales; family Longimicrobiaceae; genus JAFAYN01. Next base: position 515,530 of record OY970303.1, read on the forward strand.
CGCCCCCGCCGAGCGCGAGTCGCTGGCCCGCGACGTGGCCGAGCGCGCCCTGCGCGACGCGCGGCGCTACGGGATCGAGCCGGACGAGCTGCTCGCCGCCATCGCGCGCGCCGCAGAGCTGGAAGCCCTTTCTCCCGACCGGAGCCATCCGTGAGCGCTCCCTTCCTTCCAATCCGCCTGGCCGACGTCGACCTGGCCCTGGAGACCCGAGGCGTCGAGAAGCGCTACGGTCCGGACGCGCCGGCGCTGACAGGGCTGGACCTGGAGGTCCCCGAGGGAGCGGTGTACGTGCTCGCCGGCCCCAACGGCGCCGGCAAGAGCACGGCCATCAAGGTCCTGCTGGACCTGGTGCGCGCCGACCGGGGCACGGCGCGGGTGCTGGGGATCGAAACCACGCGGCACCCCGCGCTGGTGCGCGCGCAGATCGGCTACGTCCCCGAGTCGGCGGAGACGGCATACGGCTGGCTCACGGTGGAGAAGTTTCTCCGCCACCGCGCCGCCTTCTTCGAGGCCTGGGACTGGGGCTACACGGAGCGGCTCTGCCGGCGCATGGGCGTCCCTCTCCGAGTGAAGATGCGCGGACTCTCCAAGGGCGTTTCGCGGAGCGTGGTGCTGGTGACGGCGCTGGCGCACCGCCCGCCCGTGCTCCTGCTGGACGAGCCCACGGACGGGCTGGATCCCCTGGCGCGCGAGGAACTGTCCGCACTGCTGGTGGAGCACATGACGGCCTCGCCCACCACGCTCCTCTGGTCCACGCACCACGTTCACGAGGTGGACCGCATGGCCGACTACGTGGGCGTGCTGCGGGAGGGGAAGCTCCTCCTCCAGGCCCCCCGCGACGAGCTGCGTCTGCGCCTGCGGCGCTACCAGGCGCAGGTGCCGGAGGGATGGGCGGGCGCCCCGGGCCTCAACGGCGAGGTGCTGCTGCGGGAGGCGACGCACGGCGAGATCGCCTGGACGGTGTGGGGCGAGGAGGACCGGGTGGCCGGGATGCTGGCCGCAGCGGGCGCCACGGTGCGCGAGGCGGCGCCGCTCTCGCTGGAGGACGCCACGCTGGCGCTGCTGCGCGCCGGGAGGAGGGCGTGACCGCGGCCACGCTGCGGCAGCCCACGCGCACGGCCGTCGTCGCGCGCCACTACCTTGCTCTCCTCGGGCGGGAGACGGCGCTGTTGGGAGTCTGCCTGGCGGTGGCGATCTCCACCTCGACGACCGTGTTCACGATCGACGAGATGTTCAGCGATGCGGCGGCGTTCCTGACGTTCATGGCGTTCCTCCCGACGATTCAGTGGCGCGGCGGCAGGGGCGAGCTCGAGGCCGCGCTCCCCCTGGGCGGCGTCCGCCACGACCTGGTCCGCGTAGCGTGCGGGCTGGCGTGGGCCTCCGTCGCCCTGGTCCTGCCGGTAGCGCACTGGAGCCTGGGAGCGTGGCTGAGCTCGTATCCCTGGTGGTACCCGCTCTCTCTGCTCGCAGCGGGGCTCGCGTTCTACCTGCTCGGGTCGGCGGTATGGCTGCGCACCGCCCGTCCCGGACGGATCCTGCTTGCCCCGGTCTTCATCCTTGGGCTCACCCTCCATCGCGGCTCATTCCCGTGGACGGTGGCGTACGCGTCGCGGGAGGAGCTGCACGGCATGGAGACGGGGCAGTGGATCGCCGCGGCCGTCACGTGGCTATGCGTCGGGTGGGCGGCCATCGTGCTGGCGGCGGTCGCCGGCCGCCCGACCCACCGCGGGGACCGGGGTGCGGCAGGAAAAGGCCGGACCGACGGGGGAAGTGAGAGGCGCCGCGCGATGCGACGCAGGGCGCGTGCGGTCACAGGGCTCCTGCCCCATCCCGCGTCCGCGTTCACGGTGCTGCGCGCGCAGGCGGCCCTGATGGAGCACCGCGCCACGGGCTGGCCCGCCGCCGTAGCACTCGCCCTCATCTGGCCGCGCGTGCAATGGGAGCTCTGGCCTCCCGACTGGGCTCACGAGCCTCTCTTCTTCCGCGAACCCTTGTACTTCGTGGTACTGACCCTCTTTTCCTTCCTCTGGCCGCTCGTGGTCTGGATGGACGACCACGGGCCGGGGCGCGAGCACGAGGAGGCCCTCCCGGCGAGCGTCCTCACGCGGCGTCTCGCCCGGGTGACCGCGGGAGCCGTCGTGCTGCTGGCACTGTGCCTCGTCGTGGTGGCGGGGCCCGTGGCGGGTGCCTGGATCGGAGGGACGATTCCCTCGCCCGCCGCCGTCCCCGCGAAGTTCTGGGTCGAAATCCCTGCCGCAGTGCTGATGTTGTACCTCGCGGGATCCATCCCCCTCCTTCTGGCCCCGGACCGCTCCCCCCGGCGCGCCCTGGTCTGGTACCTGGCCACGCCGCTCCTGGTGCTTCCCTACTACCTGGGACCCGGTGTGGGCGACGCCCGGTTCTCGCCTACGGCGGTGTTCTCGGTGTTCACGACCCACCCGGTGCCCTGGGTGGACGCGGCACTGCTCTGGCTCGCCGTGCTCGCCGCCGCCACGGTTGCCGCCGCCGCCCTGGGCGCCCGGAGGGACCGTGGCGGGCCGTGGCTGCCGGCGGGGCTTCGCGCTCCGCGCCGGATCGCGCCGGGCCCGGAAGCGGCCCGGCCCGCCCGGCGGATTGGAAGCGGCCACACCGCCAGATCCATTTCGCAGCTCTGAAGCCCGCGTCCCGGTGCCGGATCCGGTTGCATCGCACACACACACACACGGACGGCGGGGGGAGGCTCCCCCGCCGGCGCGACTCCCCCGCTTAACGCCATCCAGCGGAGCCTCCCGCGACCATCCCCCTCCACCCCCCGTGCACCGGATCCGGCATCAGGCGAGCGGACGCAAGGAGACCCGCCGGGGCAGCTCCCCGGCGGGTCTCTTCGCGATCCGACCAGACCCTCGGGCCAGGCTCAGTACGCCGGCGGGTCGCTCGCCGGGAACGACTCCACCGACGCCTCCGTGGCCAGCGAGTCGTCGCGGTCCCCGTGCACCACCGGCGCCCCGGTCACCGCGGGCGCCACCGCCTCCGCCTTCTGCTTGCCGGAGAGCAGCTGCCGCAGCACGAACTGGAGGATCCCGCCGTTGAGGTAGTACAGCACCTCCTGCGGCGTGTCGATGCGCACCAGCGCCCGGAACTCCCGCGCCAACCCGTCCTCCGCCGTCGCGCGCACCGTCACCTCCCGCCCGCTCGCGAAGCGCGAGTCGATCGCCGTCTTGAGCCCCAGCACGTCGAAGGTCTCGCGCCCGCTGAGCCCCAGCGACTCCACGTTCTCCCCCTCCAGGAACTGGAGCGGCAGGATCCCCATCCCCACCAGGTTGGAGCGGTGGATGCGCTCGTAGCTTTCCGCCACCACGAACTTGATCCCCTGCAGGTACGGACCCTTGGCCGCCCAGTCGCGCGACGACCCCGAGCCGTACTCCTTGCCCGCCAGCACCACGAGCGGCGTCCCCGACTCCTGGTAGCGCACCGCCGCGTCGTAGATCGTGGTGATCTCGTCCTCGGGGAAGTACGTCGTCCAGCCGCCCTCCGTCCCCGGCGCCAGCCGGTTGCGGATGCGCACGTTGGCGAAGGTGCCGCGCACCATCACCTCGTGGTTGCCGCGCCGCGAGCCGTAGGAGTTGAAGTCCCTGGCCTCCACCCCGTGCTCCGTGAGGTAGCGCCCCGCCGGCGAGTCCTTCTTGATGCTCCCCGCGGGCGAGATGTGGTCCGTGGTCACCGAGTCGCCCAGCAGCGCCACCGCGCGGGCGCCGTGGATGTCCTCCGTGGTCGTCGGCGCGTCCTTGGGCATCCCCGCGAAGTACGTGGGCTGGCGCACGTAGGTGGACGACTCCGCCCAGGCGAAGCGGTCGCCCTCCGGCACGTCCATGGACTTCCAGCGGTCGTCGCCCTCGAACACCCCCGCGTAGCTGCGCTCGTACATGTCCGACTGGATCGCCGCGCGGATGGTCTCCTCCACCTCCCGCGAGGTGGGCCAGATGTCCTTGAGGAATACCGAGCGCCCGTCCTTCCCCTCCCCGATGGGCTCGTTGTACGGGTCCCAGTCGATCCGCCCGGCGATGGCGAAGGCCACCACCAGCGGCGGCGACATCAGGAAGTTGGCGCGCACGTCCGAGTTGATGCGCCCCTCGAAGTTGCGGTTCCCCGACAGCACCGAGCACGCCACCAGCCCGCGCGCCTGGATCTCCTCCGCCACCTCCGTGGGGAGCGGCCCCGAGTTGCCGATGCAGGTGGTGCAGCCGTAGCCCACCGTCTGGAAGCCCAGCTGGTCCAGGTACGGCGACAGGCCCGCGCGGTCGTAGTACTCCGTGACCACCTTGGAGCCCGGCGCCAGCGACGTCTTCACCCACGGCTTGCGGTTCAGCCCGTACTCCGCCGCCTTCTTCGCAAGCAGCCCCGCAGCGATCATCACCGACGGGTTGGAGGTGTTGGTGCAGCTGGTGATGGCCGCGATCACCACCGAGCCGTGTTCGATCTCCGCGGCGTCGCAGTGCGGCGAGCTGTCCGCCGCCGCGTGCGAGCCCTCCGCCGCGCCCGAGCCCTCGCCCCACACGCCCGGCTGGTCCGTCCCCGCCCCCGACTCCGAGACCGCCGAGTCCTTCTGCGACTTGGGCGGCGCGTGGCTTTCCGGCAGCAGCGACGGCAGCGCCTTCGCGAACGCCGTCTTCACGTCCGACAGGTTGATGCGGTCCTGCGGGCGGCGCGGCCCGGCGACGCTGGGCTGCACCGTGTTCAGGTCCAGCTCCAGCGTGTCGCTGAAGACCGGCTCCGGCGAGTCGCTGGTGTGGAACAGGCCCTGCTCCTTCATGTACGCCTCCACCAGCGCGATCCGCTCCTCCGGCCGCCCCGTGAAGCGCAGGTACTGGAGCGTGGTCTCGTCCGGCGGGAAGATGGCGCAGGTGGCCCCGTACTCCGGGCTCATGTTGCCGATGGTGGCGCGGTCCGCAAGCGCCAGCGACGCCACGCCCGGGCCGTAGAACTCCACGAACTTGCCCACCACGCCTTTCTTCCGCAGCAGCTCGGTGATGGTGAGCACCAGGTCGGTGGCGGTGGCGCCCTCCGGCAGCTCGCCCGTCAGGCGGAAGCCGATCACCTCGGGGATCAGCATGGAGATGGGCTGCCCCAGCATCGCCGCCTCCGCCTCGATCCCACCCACGCCCCACGCCAGCACGCCCAGCCCGTTCACCATGGGCGTGTGCGAGTCGGTGCCCACGCAGGTGTCCGGGTACGCCAGCGGCAGCCCGCCGTCCTTCGCGAGGTTCGGGTTCTCGTCGGTGGAGAACACCACGCGCGACAGGTACTCCAGGTTCACCTGGTGCACGATGCCGGTGTTGGGCGGCACCACCTGGAAGTTGTCGAACGCCTGCTGCCCCCAGCGCAGGAAGGCGTACCGCTCGGCGTTGCGCTGGTAGTCCAGCTCCACGTTCTGCTCGAACGCGTCCGGCGAGCCGAAGGCGTCCACCTGGATGGAGTGGTCGATCACCAGCTCCACCGGCTGCAGCGGGTTGATGCGGGACGGGTCGCCGCCCAGCTCCGCCATGGCGTCGCGCATCGCCGCCAGGTCCACCACGCAGGGGACGCCGGTGAAGTCCTGGAGCACGGTGCGCGCCGGCGTGTACGCGATCTCCCGGTCGGACTTCTCCGCCGGGTTCCAGCGCGCCAGCGCCAGCACGTCGTCGCGCGTGACGGTGACGCCGTCCTCGGTGCGGAGCAGGTTCTCCAGCAGGATGCGGAGCGAATACGGGAGGCGGGACACGTCGACCCCCTCCCCTTCCAGCGCCTTCAGGCGGAAGATCCGGTATTCCCGGTCTCCCACGCGCAGCGTCGAGCGAGCGCCAAAGCTGTTCATCGGTCTCCTGTTCGTTCTCGGTCAGGCGGCCCCTCCGTACGCGGGTCCGCAGCTGGAAAACCGCTGCAAGCACGGGTCCAGCCGGTTCCGCGGGGGCGCGTCGCGAATCTACCAAGCTCCCCACCGCTCCGCCAGCACGGTGCCGGGCGCGGATCGGGCGCCGCGCGGGGATCGTCGGGGCATCCGGGCCAGCCGGTGCCCGAACGGACCGCGGCCCCGCTCTCCGGGCGGAGAGAGCGGGGCCGCGCGCCGTCGACGGTCCATGAACGATTCGGCCAGGCATCGAAATCGGCCCTTTTCCGGTTCGGTGGCACCAGCATCGTATCGCGCCTTCAGTTCATCCCCCGTCGCGGCGCTTGGACCCACGCTTGGTGCCGGCGCGCCCCCGGTCCCGGATGCCTTTCGAGGTGGGCGGTCCGTCGACGTCCCGGCGGAAGGTGTGGCGTCGGCCGGCCGTGACGCAGTCGGCCTCCATCCGCGCCCAGGTGACGACCTCGCGGCCGCTCGCGGAGTCCTTTTTCACCTCCAGCTCCACCACGCGCTCCGCGGTGAGGAACGGGTGTGGGCCGCACGACACGTACGGCGCCCCGTTGATCTCTTCGACCTGGGCCCGGTAGGGGGTTTCCGCGGGGTCGGCCGCGTAGCCGACCAGCTCGCCCACCGTCGATGTCGACTGGGCATGCAGCAGCGTCACCACGTCGGCCACCCTGTCGACCGGCCAGTCCTCCGGCAGGACCGCCACCACCTTGTCGACCATGGCCGCGGCGTCGTCCGCCCACTCCCAGGTCACCAGCCACGCACGGATTCCGCTCACCCTCCACCCCCGTCGCCGCCCACTCCATGGCTCCCGGAGCCTGCGCCCCCACCGGAGCGTCCCCCGCGGCTGAAAAGGTTCATTTACGGTTGGCCCTCGCAGGTAGGCTCGGACGTGCACCGGCGGCCCGGCTGGCGCATTCTCGTCCCCATGTTGCGGCTCGTCGTGGGGGCGTGTCAAGAAACCAGGGCAGAACGCCGGCAGCGTGTGGCGGCGAAGTCGAGACCCAGGGCACCGCCCGATGCGGATCGCAGCCCGCGCCGTTATCGTTAACGGTCTTCATCCACAACCAGCGCACAACCCCTGCATAGGGCGAGATTCCGATGAGCCGGGAAGTCATCCTGATCGGCGACAAGGTGCTGATCAAGCCGGAAGAGAACGAGAAGACGCCCTCGGGGCTATACCTGCCGCAGAGCGTGGCCGAAAAGGAAAAGGTGGGCGGCGGCTACGTGGTGAACGTGGGCCCCGGCTACCCCACCTCCGAGCCCGCCGGCGACGGCACCGAGCCGTGGTCGCGCACCGCCTCCAAGACCGAGGTGCGCTACGTGCCGCTCCAGGCCGGCAAAAGCGACTACGCCATCTACCTGCGGCGCGAGGCCGTGGAGGTGGAGATCGACGGCAGCAAGTACCTGATCGTTCCCCACGCGGCGATTCTCCTGTTGATCCGGGACCGCATCCCGCTGCCTTAGCATCGTGGCGTGGGGCCGCTCCGGAGCCGGACGATACGGCCGTCCGTCTCCTGCGCGGGTCGCGGAGCCACCGGGAACTGCCCCGGTGTCTCCGCTCCAGCTCCGTGAGCCTCGCGCAAACAGCCGCGCGAGTCTCCCTCCGCAACGGATTCGTGGGGTACTGCGGAACGACGAACAGCGCCCCCGCCCGGATCTCCCGGCGGCGGGGGCGCTGTTCCGTATTGCGTACTGCTGTCGCCGTTGCAGGCTATTCCCTGTGCCGCTGCACGCTACGCGTGCACCGTTACAACCCTGTTCCCTGTTCCCTGTCCGTCCCCCCGTCCAGCAGCCTGCGCACCTCCTCCACCACCCGCCTCGGCTCCACCGGCTTCGCCAGGTAGCTGTCGAAGCCCTCGGCGATCGCGCGGGCGCGGTCCTGCTGCAGGGCGTGGGCGGTCAGCGCCACGATGGGGATGCCGGCGATGTCGGGGTTCTCGCGGATCTGCCGCGCGGCCTCCCAGCCATCCAGCAGTGGCATCGAGATGTCCAGGAGGATCAGGTCGGGGCGCTCCTCCGCGGCCAGCCGCACCGCGGCCTCCCCGTCCTGCGCCTCCACCACCGTGTAGCCCGAGTGCTCCAGGATCGTGCGGTAGATGGTCCGGTTGTCCTCGTTGTCCTCCGCCAGCAGAATCCTCTGCGTCACTCCGCACCTCGCTCTCGTTGGTACTCGCTCCCCGTCGGGTCCGTCCCCGGGAGCGGCGGGGAAACATCCGCACGACGTGTGCCCCGCGCGCGCGTCAGGCGCACGCCTCGCAGCGGGCGCGGAACTCCGGGGTCTCCATCTGGATGGTCATGTGGTGAAGGCCGAAGCGCTCGTGCAGCAGGCCGTGCAGGTCGGCGAGCACCTCGCTGCTGCCGCGGCGCGCCAGGTCGCCGCCCACCACCACGTGGCCGCTCATGGCCTCCATCCCGCTGGTGATGGTCCACACGTGCAGGTCGTGCACCTCCTCCACCCCCTCCACCTCCGCCATGGCCGCGCGCACCTCGGCCACGTCGATGTGCGGCGGCGTCCCCTCCAGCAGTACGCCCACGCTCTCGCGCACCAGGTGCCACGCCGACCAGATCACCAGCAGCCCGATGAGCACCGACACCAGCGGGTCCGCCCAGTACCACCCGAACGCCCACACCGCCGCGCCCCCCAGGATGGCGCCCACGCTCCCCAGGGCGTCGGTGAGCAGGTGGAGCCAGGCGCCGCGAACGTTGAGGCTCTCGTCCTTGCCGCCGTGCAGCATCAGCAGCCCGGCCACGTTCACCAGCAGCCCGCCCACCGCGATCACCATCACCAGCCCGCCCGACACCGGCTGCGGCTCGGACAGGCGGTGGAACGCCTCCACGAAGATCAGCAGCGAGATGGCGATCAGCGTGGCGCCGTTCGCCAGCGCCGCGAGGATCTCGGTGCGGTAGTAGCCGTAGGTGCGCTGCGGCGTGGCCGGACGCTGCGCGATCCAGATGGCGAAGAGCGAGAGCGCCAGCGCCGCCACGTCCGACAGCATGTGCCCCGCGTCGGCGAGCAGCGCCAGCGAGTTCGCCATCCAGCCGCCCACCGCTTCCGCCACCAGGTAGGCGGCGGCCAGCCCCAGCGTGATCGCCAGGCGGCGGCGGTTGCGCGCGCCGGCGGTGCCGTGCCCGTGGTGGTGGTGCCCGTGACCGTGGTGGTGCTGTCCGGCTCCCATTGCTCTCTCGTGCGCTTCGTCCAGTACCGAAAAAAAGGACGCCCCCGCCCCCGGGCGCGGGGCTCGGACGGGCGGGGGCGCTGCCGCGGCGGCGCCGCGAAGGTGCGGGGGCTCCTTACCCCGCCGCGCGGACCCGCGGGGCTTCCCGGGCCCGCCGCCAGCTCCACAGCAGGATCCCCAGCCCCCCCAGGATCATCAGCGCGCTGAGCGTCTGCCCCATGGTGAGCGGGCCCAGCACCGTCCCCACCGGGTCGTCCGGGCCGCGGAACTGCGCGTCCGGCTGGCGGAAAAGCTCCACGAAGCTGCGGAACAGCCCGTACCCCAGCAGGAAGAGCCCCCCGAAGGTCCCGTCCGGCAGGCGCACGCCGCGCCTGCGGGCGATGGCGTACACCGCCCACAGGACCAGGCCCAGCAGCAGCCCCTCGGTCAGCGCCTCGTAGAGCTGCGAGGGGTGGCGCAGCGGCACCTGCGCCTTGACCGCCTCCCACGCACCGGAGTCGTACGCCGCCTGCAGGGCGTTCTCGCGGTCGCGCATCCCCATCCCCTCCAGCCGCAGCGCGCGCAGCGCCGCCGGGTCGGTGGGAAAGCGCATGGCCCAGGGAACGTCCGGCGCCGCGGGTCGCCCGTACAGCTCGCCGTTGATGAAGTTGGCGACGCGCACGAAGAAGATCCCGAAGGGAACCGCCAGCGCCAGCCCGTCGCCCAGGTTGAAGAAGGGGATCCTGTGGCGCCGCGTGAACCACCAGGTGGCGACGATCACCCCCAGCAGCCCGCCGTGGAAGGAGAGCCCCCCTTCCCAGATGCGGATGATGCGCGCGGGGTTCGCGGCGAAGTCGGCGAAGTCGTAGAAGAGGATGTAGCCGATCCGCCCGCCCAGGATCACCCCCAGCACCAGCGCGGTGATCAGGTCGCCCGCGGCGTCCGGCTCCATGCGCAGGAACTTGCGCTCCGCCAGGCGCCGCAGGACCAGGTAGGCCACGAAGAAGCCGGCCAGGTAGCCCAGGCCGTACCACCGCACGTCCACGGGACCCGGGAAGTCCAGCGCCACCGGGTCCAGCCGCGGAAAGGGGATCTCGAACAGCACGGAGGCAAGCGCCGCGAGGGTCAACGCGAGGCGGGGTGCGGGTGAGCGGGACCGGGCGCGCGGGCTACTTGGCCAGCGCGCGCCCCTCGGCCTCCGCGAGGCGCATCTCGTACAGCGAGCGCTCGAAGGAGCCCTCCTCCGTCATGTCGCGCAGCCGGCGGTACAGCTCCGCCGCGCCGGCGAAATCGCCGCCCTGCTGCCGCAGCGTCGCCGCCTCGGCGAGCGCCGCCTCCTGCTGGTACTCCAGCTCCGCCGCGTCGGCGACGCGCAGGTAGCTGTCGATGGCGGCCTGGCGGTTGCCGGACTGGTTGTGGGCCGCGCCCAGGAGCATGGCGCCCTGCGCCCCCACCGGCGTCCCCGGGCCCTCGTCCACCCCTTGCAGGACGGTGACCGCCTCCTTGGCCCTGCCGGCGTCCAGGTGGACCTTGGCGAGCAGCAGGCGGGCCTGGTCGGCCTGCACCGTGCCGTCGAAGCGGCGGATGAAGTCCTGCAGGTCGCGCTGCGCGAGGGTGGCGTTGCCGGAGAGCGCCGTCTGCTCCACCGTCGCGAAGGCGATGGACGCCCTTTCCTCGCTCTGCCGCTTCTGGTACCCGTAGAACAGGTACGCCCCCACGGCCACGATCGCCAGCATGGCGATCCCCACCACCACGCGGGCGTTCCTGCGCGCCCACTCGGAGAGCTGGATCGCGCGTGCCATCACCACGTCTTCGGAGTCGAGGGCGTGGGAGGTGTTCCGGGAGCGGGAGGAGGCGACGGACGGGGAAGCCATAGGACCTCGAGTATCGGTGGTTCGGCCGGGGCCCGTGGGGGCGCCGCAGCGGCCGGGGAAGACGTGGGCGATGGGGCGCCCGGCTGCGGGCGAGCCGGAGGCCGCGCGGTCCCGCCGGGTACACACCCGCGCGCCGGAAGGTCCGGGCGGCGATGTCTGCAGGAGCGGGGGGCAAACAGGAAAATTAGCCGTTCCCGGGGGGCGGTGTCAACCGCGAGCGGGCACCCGCCGCACGTCCCGGTGGAACGGGGGTTGCGCGTACGGCGGCACGGCGCCCGGGCTCCCGTGCGCGCACCCGTCCCCCGCGGCGCCCTCTCGCGGCGGACGTCCTCCACTTCCGCGCCCGCACCCCACATGGACTTCCTCTTCGGTCCCGAGCCCATCGCCGCGGTCCAGCGGATCTTCGGACCCGGGTGGGTGCCCTTGTTCAGGCTGGTGTCGCTGCTGGGCTCCAACTGGGGCGTGGTCCTGGGGCTGGGGATCGCCGTGTGGCTCGCCGGCCGGCGGACGGCGTACGCGCTGGCCGGCGCCCTCGCGGTGGAGGGCGTCGTCAACGTGGTGCTCAACCGGCTCGTCGAGGTCCCGCGGCCGAGCCATCCTTCCATCGTCGTCTACGAGCAGGTCCCGCTCAGCTCCTTCCCCAGCGGCCACGTCTTCACCGCCGCCGTGGTCTGGGGGGCGCTCTGGCTGTTCGGCAGGGTCCCGGCGGCGGCCGCCGCCCTCGCCGTGCTCGCGGTCGGCGTCGCCCGCCTGGGGCTGGGCGTGCACTTCCTGGGCGACGTGCTGGGCGGGCTCGCCTTCGCCGCGGTCCTCCTGCTGGGCTTCCGCCGGCTCTGGCCGCGGGTCCAGGGGTGGGCGGCGGAACGCTCCTTCGCCTTCTTCGCGGGGGCGGGCGCGCTCGCGGCCGCCGCCGCGCTGGCCTCCACCCGGGTGATCGGCGACAACGAGCACGAGTGGGGCGCCGTGGGCATCGCGGTGGGGATGATCACGGGGCTGCTCGCCGGGGCGCGCTGGCTCCGCTTCGACGGGGGACCGGGGTCCGCCGGACACCGGGCGGCGAGGCTGCTGCTGGGGAGCGCCGGGATCGCGGCGGCCTTCCTGGTCGCCCGGCGCGCGGGCTCCGATGCCCTGGGGGTGCAGGCGGCGGCCGCGGGGCTCGCCACGCTGTGGGCGACGCTGCTGGCGCCGGCGGTCTTCGCCGCGACGGGGCTCGGCGCGCGCGAGGGAGATTCGGGGCAGCCGGCCACGGCACGGCCGGCTAGCGCAGGTGGCGGAGGTAGCGCTCCGGGTCCAGGAGGAAGTCGCGGGTGAGGTTGACGTGCTCCAGGTCGCCGTACGCCACCTCCTGCACGGGCGCGGCGTCGAAGCTGTAGATGCGGGCGCCGGGAAGCGCCAGCAGGATGGGCGAGTGCGTCGCCACCACGAACTGCGCCCCCTCCGCCACCGCGTCCGACAGGAGAGCCAGCAGCGCGAGCTGCCGCTGCGGCGACAGCGGCGCCTCGGGCTCGTCCAGCAGGTACAGCCCGGTGCCGTCGATGCGGCGGGTGAACAGCTCCAGGAAGCTTTCCCCGTGCGAGCGGGCGTCGTACTCGCCCATGAACTCCACGGCGGCGGCCTCGTCCGGATGCACGCCGGACTCCCAGTCGCTCGCCCGCTCGGGGGGTGGGGCGGCCAGCCCGGACTCGCGCGTCTCCCGGTGGATGCGCGCCCGGTCGCGCGCCCGTCGCTTGAGGTATCCGAAGAAATCCTCCGCGCGCAGGAAGAAGCCGTGCCGCGTCCGCTTCCGCCAGGTGAGCCGGAGCGTGGAGGCCAGCGCCCGCTGCGCCTCCAGCGACGGGTCGTACTCCACTTCGTCGCTCCCCAGCGTCGGCAGCTGGGCCGCGGCGGCGATCCCCTCCAGCAGCGTGGACTTGCCGGAGCCGTTCTCCCCCACGAAGAAGGTCACCGGCGCGGACAGGTCGAGCACGTCCAGCGAGCGGATGGCGGGCACGGAAAACGGGAAGCCGTCGCGCGACCGTTCCAGCGGCAGGCCGGGCTCCCTGCGGGATACGTGGAGAAGCTGGGGCATGCGGTGCGGGTCGGGTACCGTGAAACGGGGAAGAGTTCGCTGCCCCCCGGCCGGCGCAATCCGCAGGCCCAGCGCTCCTCGGAGAGCCGCCGGGCCGGCCGCCTGGTGGCGTCCGGCCCGGCGGTGTGGGCTACTCGATGAAGCAGATGCAGGGCCCGTCGATGCAGACCCCGCCCGAGTTCCCCTGCGAGATGCAGTCCTTGCGGCACCGCCCGGTGGCGCAGGCGAGCTCCGCGGACTCCCGGGGCTCCGCGAGCGCCTGCGTGGCTCCGAAGCCTAGGGCCGCCAGGGTGGCTAGGCCATACAGGGTTGCGCCGAGCCTGCTTCTCATGAGGGCGCGCGGCGCCCACTGGGCATGTCCCGCACAGGAATCTTGCAGGGGCTGGCCGACAGGAATAGTTGCATAGATCCGGGTAGGACACTCCACGCACCTGGGGCCGTGCGCCGCTGTCGTGGCACCGGCCCCTCGTCAAAGGAGATAGAGGGATTTCCGGGATAGATCCAGCTCCGCTTCCGTCCATACCCACAGAATCCGAGGTTCACGGAATGACAACGCAACGCCGCTTTCAGATCTTCGTCGCGTCGACCTCCTGGGATCTCATCGCCGAGCGGCAAACGGTGGTGAGCGCGATTCTGGGTGCCCATCACTTTCCCGCGGGAATGGAATATTTCGCTGCGGAGCACCGACTCCCGACCGATCTGAGCAGGCAGTGGATTGAGGAATCCGACCTCTTCTGCTTACTGCTCGGACCCCGGTACGGCTCGATCGACCCAGAGTCTGGAAAGAGCTTCACGGAATGCGAATACGATCTCGCAATGTCACTGGGGAAGCACGTATGCGCGCTCGTTCTGGACGAGGCCTGGATCGATCGCAAGATCCGCGAATCCGATCGCCTGAAAGAGGACCTCAGCCAACAGGACACCGTTGCATATCAGGCGTTTCGGAGCAAGGTCAAAGGTTTGCATGTTCGACCCGTCGGCTCCCCGGATGGCATCACGGCGGAAATTTCGGGATGGACCAAAGCAGTAGAGGCCAGGGATGACATGAAAGGGTGGGTGCGAGTGGACAGCCACGACCTGTTCGCCCCCGAGCATTTGTACCTGAATGGACCCTGGGTCGACGCCGCCTATCTGTCGAAACATGATTTTCCGCCCGACGGACTCGTCTGCTTTGGCAGCCGGTGCATGGTCGAGTGGAAGAGGGCAAGGCTTCACACGAAGGGATTCAACTATGATTACAAGGGTCGCCAGTGGGGATTCTATCAATCTGACAGTTCCGTTGGAACACCGCTCGACGTGGACTACACGTTCCGTTGGAACACACCGTGGGACCGGGAGTCCTCCAAGCTGGGATGCGGGAGGCTGAAGGTCATCAAGCCGCTGGACCATGCTGGCAACCAGGACGCGACTTATCGTGGATACTTCTTCACCGAGTCGTCTCTCAGGTTCCAGTACAAGGGCAGGAAGCTCCTCGACAAGGAGCAGGGCCTCCCTCCCGAAAAGGTCGTGCCTCGGTGGATGGAGCACCTGTCGCGCGAACTCGGGTGTCCGATCGCTACGCAGGAGCAGGTGGCCAGCGTGCTAGGCGGCAAGGGCGCTGTGTGGTGAGCCATACCCGCGCCGTGGAGATCTGCGCGTACGGCGGCGGTTGAGTCTTCCGCCACCGCCTCCGGCGTTGTAGATTTTGGGCGTGCCCTCGTAGCTCAGGTGGATAGAGCAAGACTTTCCTAAAGTCGAGGTCGCAGGTTCGAGTCCTGCCGAGGGCACCTGAAGCCGAGCGGCCCCCTTCTCAACTGGGAGGGGGCCGCTTCTGTTTTGCAGGATCTGAGATCCGGGCCGAAGCCACGCAGATCCGTCTATCCGATGCGCGGAGAGAGCTCCAGGCGCGCCGGGCGCGGGGCGACGCGGCGCGCACGCCCGACCTGTCGACGTTCTACACCCTCGTCCTACCCGAACGCGGTCGGCGGCGTGGCGGCCGACCTCCCGGGCGTGGAGGCGGCGTACCTGCAGGGCGCGGCGGCGACGGCCAGGAGGTCGGCTTCGCCGATCTTGAGCAGGGATGGACGCTGAATCACGAGGACCTGTTGGCGGCGGGCATCACGGTGATCTCGGGGGTTCAACCACGCCTGCAAACCACACGGGACGGCGGTGCGGGGCGAGGGCTGGCCCGGAGCCCCGGTCGTCCCCCACGAGAAGCGCCCCGGCGGTCGCGACGACCGCCGGGGCCTGCCTTTCGGAGATCCGCACCCACCGGGACGGCCCGGGCCCACGGTGCCGGTCAGCTCTGGCACCCGGTGTTCTTGATCATCCCGAAGATCCTGTGTGCCGCGGGGTTGGCGATGCCACCGGAGGCGTTGAGGGGGATGCGGCCGTACCGGTTGAGGGTGACCGACCCGTTCTCGTTGCCGCCGACGGTCTCCGCGAATCGGCCACCCGCGTTTTCCACGATCCGCACGACCAGGGTGCAGTGGGAGCTGCCCGACGGCCGGACGTTCTGCCGGTCATGCGTGCCGTCCTGCCAGAAGGCCCGGCGCAGGTTGCTGTAGCTGTGCGTGGTCAACCGCCCGTCCACCTCGCGGTTCATGCACAGCAGGTCGCCAGGCTGGACGGTGGTCTCGTTGACGATCTCGAGGGAGTCGAGGAGCCAGAACGGACGGCTGGTGTCGCTCCGCTCGCGGTTGCGGAGCGCGCCCACGATGTAGTGGATGTGCGCCCCGGCGAACTCGAAGCCGTGCGTCCGCCGCACCCCTGCCTGGCTCATCACGTAGCAGATGAATGCGGCGCTCCACGGGAAGTTGCGGTCGTTGCGCGCCGAGGCCGCCGCGGCCACCGCGGCGTTGGCCCCTGGGACCGCTCCCCAGTAACGCTGGAGCGCGGGAAGTCGTCCGGGATCGTTCTCCGGGATCGGCGCGCCGTTGCGCATCCAGTCCGCCAGCTCGCGGAGCGCGACGCCGGCGATGGTCTGGCCCAGCATGCACCAGTTGATCCCCGGCGCGGCCTGGAGTGGGGCCGCGCCGGCCACGGGGTGCGCGGCGCGATAGACGCGCAGGGCGCGCGCCGCGTGGCCTCTACGGGTGGTGAAGACGGCCTGCACCCTGGGATGGGTACGGGGGAGGAGGGCGCCGTTCTCCAGCAGGCTTCCCGGCACCTCGAAGCGGTAGACGACCTCGTCGGCCGAGTCGTTCACCGTGACGTTCGCCTGGGTCACGAGCCGATGGACGGCCGCGTAGCCGTTCCGGAGCTCGCTTACCAAGTAGTCGAGCTGGGCATCCATGTTGAACAGGATCGCGGAGCCCAGCGCCCGGCTCTGGTAGCCGTGCCGGAACAGCCCCGCGCGACGGGCGGAGGAGGTCCACTGCGCCAGGCCGATCCCCGGCAGGCGCGGCCCCTGCTGGGCGGCCGGGCTGCGGTTCATCACCTCGTCCGCCGTGAAGTCCCTGGTGCCGCCGGCGAAGGCGGGCGCCCGCATGGGCGTGGCCGCCGCGCTCCCCTCGATGCGGCTGGGGAGGACGCCGGACTCGGCCCACAGGTTCCCCACCAGCCCCGCCGCGCCGTTCACCGGGAAGGCGTGCTGGTTCACCAGGCACTCCATCACGTACAGGATGCGGTCGTCCGCGCTCACCCGCGGCCAGTCGGCGGTGGGGCCGCTGGCCGGCACCGCTGCGGCCTGGAGGGCGAACGCGCCGTCCTCGCGGACCAGCGGGACCACGCCGGGAGAGACTCCCGGGTCCTCCAGCGCCGCGGCGGACGGGTAGCGCTCGAAGAGGCCGAGCGGCGCGCCGTACGCGTGGCCCGTGGCGCTTCGCCCCGTGGCTTCGAAGCGCGCCGGGAAGCCGGCCGGGTTGTACTCCCAGTGCCAGGGCTCGCGCCGGTACGGGAACCAGCCGTGCTCGCGCCCATGCAGCGCCATCCACTTGTAGACGGGTGAGCGGTACATGGCGACGATGTTGCTCATGGGCCGCGTGGTGATCTCGCGGACGCTCAGCCCCGGCACGCTCAGCAGCAGGTCGATCGCCAGGCCGTAGCAGTGCGCGGAGACGCGCTGCGCCACGGCGCTGGCGTTGGGATTCTTCGCCGCCAGCCCCTGCTGCGTGGCCAGGCTGCGCCACGCCGAGCCGATGCGCAGCGTCACGCCGTCGGCGCGGGCGGCGGCGCGCATGGCCACGTACGCGTCCTTCGCGTCCGGGTAGAGGCGGAAGCGCGTCTCGTCCGGCACCGCCTGGACGACCGAGTCCACGTCATGGTAGCGGATGGAGGTGACGCGCCGCTCGGGCACCCGGGCGGCGAGCGCGTCGAAGAGCGCGGTGGGCTCCACCGAGCGGTTCTGGTCGTTGCCGGGGAAATCTGTCCGCGACCAGTCCACCCCGGAGAGGAAGTGGCTGCGGCGCGCGGCGTCGGAGATCAGCTCGATCCCCGAGCGGCCGGTGTCGGCGATCCACGATGCGACGGCGGAAGCCAGCGGCGCGCGGGCGGCCGGGGCGGCGGCCAGCCAGGCGCGGACGTCGTCGTCCACGGCCAGCGCCTCCACGTAGCCGTATCCGCCGTGGACGCCGGCGTATCCTGCACCTTGGCCGGCGCTGGCCGGCTCGGCCTCCTCCGCCGGGTAGGCGTCATCGTCCAGGGCATGGCCGTGTGCGGCGGGCGCCAGACGCACGCTGGCGCGGACGTCCTGCAGCAGCGTGGGTCCGAAGGTGCCGGGGATCTCGTCGTGCCCGACCGTGGTCGCCTCGGCGCGGTAGGCGTCGCGGAGCGCGTCGCCGGCGCGGGGGAGGGAGCGGCCCACCATCTCGGACGCGGTGCGGGTGCCTCTTCCGTACAGGATGCGCAGCCCCCCGCCCCGCGCGCGCAGGTCGCCGGCCCCGAGCGCGCGGTCGGCGGCGATGCGGGCGAGCGCCCACCCCTCGGCGTTGGCGCCCGAGCCGTAGAGAGCGTCGAAGACGTGCACCTCGTGCGGGTTGCAGGCCGCGCGCGAGCTTCTCCACCCCAGCAGCTCGTTGAGCGGCGAGCCGCCGCCGGAGTGAGCGGTGAGGATCAGCCGCGACGTCCGCGGCGCGCCGGAGGGGCGGCGCAGCACCTCGCGCGCGAACCAGGCGAGCGAGTAGGCGATCAGCGCCTCCAGCCCCGCCCCGCTCCCGGCCAGGAGCGCCGGGAAAGTGTAGGCGTCCGGGCGCGGCCGGGACTTGCCCTGGGGAGCGTGATTGTACGCGTTGAGCCGGGTCTGGTACTCCTGGCTGGTGATCTTCCGCCCGCGCGGGACGATGCCGAGCGTCGGACGCGCACGGCCGCCCAGCCTGAGGCCGCTCTTCTCGGCCTTGCGGCGGGTCAGCGCCGCGTCGGGCTCCATCGACTGGTAGCCGTGCAGGTGCACCACGACATCGATCTCGGCGCAGGCGTCGGGGACTTCGTTCCAGACGAGATACAGGTTCTCGCCGGTGCCGCCATGGCCGCGGAGCGGGTCCGACGCCCCCGCCGTGGCGGTGTTCACGTACCGCTCGCCGGCGGCGATGACGCCGAGCGCGACCGCCGAGGGCGAGCCGAAGACGGACTCGTACTCCTCGTGGTGGTGGGCCCGGCGGCCGTTGCCGTTGTGAATCATGACGTCCTCGCGGGGGGTGTCGGTGAAGGGAGGGAGGGAGACGCGGGGGCGGCCGTCGCGGCTCTCCCGCACGCGTGACCGCGAAGAGCCGCGACGGCCGCCCGCGTGGAGCACGTGCGCCTGCACGCCGATCAGGTCGCTTGCGGCGCGGAAGTTGGCGGCCAGCGTCCGCCAGGGGAGCGTGTAGCGCTCGCCCCTGCCGACGGGCCAGGGATCGTTGATGCGCACCCAGGTGCCGTCTGGTGTGCCGTCGCCGTGCATCCCGGCGACCACGATGGAGTGCAGCCCGGGGCTGGCCTCGCCCAGCCAGACGGGGCCGTAGCGGGCCAGGACGCGGCGCAGCGCCTCCCCCGTCCAGCTGTCGCGCCGCTCCTGGGTGAGCCCCCAGGCGCGGGCCAGCGCGTCCACGTCGGCCGGGTGGAGGCCGGCGCGGTACGCCTCCCACGTCCCGGAGCCGGTGGCCACCTTCTGCGGATCGACGAAGATCGAGTCGCGCCAGCCGATGATCATCGCCGCGGCGGCGGCCCAGCAGCTCATCCCGGTCAGCTGCGGGACGAGCGGGACCTCGTTCCACACGTCGAAGCGGCGGGCGACGCGCGTTTCGGTCTCAGGCATGGCGGCCGTCCTCCGCAGGGACGGTGGAGCGGTCGTCCACCCGCCCGTCCGCGCCGATCGTCCGCGTGTCCCGAGCGGAGGAAGGCACGCTCTCGATGGCGGTCCCGCCGCCGATGGTGAGAACCACGGGGCCGCGGTAGTCGGCCGGCACCGTGGCGAGCGGTCCGGCCGTCGATCTGTCGCCGAAGGTCCAGGCAACTTCCACTTCGCCGGAGGAATCGAAGTCCGCCCAGAATCGGAAGCCTCCGGCGTGGCGCGCGGCGACGCGGCGCACGGGGATCACGGCGTGGATCGGTTCGCCGGGATCGTCCGGGGCGGTGTCGGCGTTCCAGCCGTCCGTCGCCGCCACGCGCACCCGGTCGAGCTCGCCGACCGTGAGCCGGCTGAACGGGATCTCCGCGGAGTCCTGGCAGCCGCGCAGGCGGAGGACCGGACTCCATCCCCGTTCGCTTCCGACCTCGATCGTGGCGGAGGAGTGGGCGGAGCCGGAGTGGTCGTATCCGAAGGTGATCCGCTCCCCATCCATCTCCACCTCCGTGAGCTCCGGAGCGCCCGTCAGGCGGTCGACGCGGCGGACGGGCGGGACGGCGGACTCTTCGTCGTCGCAGAAGGCGTGGAAGCGCGGCGCGCCTTCGCGGCGCAGCTCCAGGGCGACCACGTCGTCGGAGACGGGGAGGAGGACGACGGCGCGCGCGGGGCGGTCGCCCGTCATCGCGCGCACCGGGGCGGAGGAGCGGACCCGGCCCGCGCGGTCGAGCCCGACGGCGCGGAGGTCGGTCGCGAACGGGGCGCCGGAGCCCGCGCCGCGCTCCTCGACGCGCAGCGGCTGGAGCCGCACGGAGCCGTCACCCTCCAGCGTCCCGACGATGCGGAGCCGGGTGGTGCGCGGCGCGGCAGAGGGCGGCTCGGCATCCAGCAGGTCACCGAGGGCGCCGGGGGTGGAGACGGCCACGGCGCGCGCGCCCTCCGCCGGCTCCATCCGGAAGAACTCCCTCGACGTCGGCGGGGTCGGGACGACGGCGACCCAGATCGACTCCTCGAAGCCGGGGCAGCGGGCGGCGAGCGCGTTCAGCCGTTCGAGGATCTCCAGCGTCACCGGCACGTCGCGCCCCTCCGCCGCGCCGTCGAGCGACAGCTCCGCGTCGTCGATCCAGGCGGGCTCCGAAGCCTGCACGTCGATCCCCCGGTAGGAGCGCGCTTCCTCGACGGCCTCCACCACGTCGCCCGCGGACACGCGCCGCAGCTCGCGGCCGACCGCAGCAGGGCGCACGACCACCAGCGAGCGGGTGCGGAGCGGGGCGAAGCGGATGGGGCCGAAGTCCCGCCGGTCCTCGATCTCGCCGTCCGGGCCGCGATAGACCACGGTGCCGGTCAGCCCGTCCACGGCCAGCTTCCCGGGAAGGGCGGCGGTGGCGCAGCCGGCTTCGACCCGCATCCCGATCCTCGTTTCGCCGATGAGCAGGTCGGCGTGGCCGGGGGCGTCGGCAGCGGAGAGCAGGGCGGCGACCTGTGCCTCCACCCCTTCCACCAGCACGGGCCCGGAGACGCGGAGGTCGGCGCCGCGGACGTTGACCGCGCTCGGCGGCTGCGACCGGGCGGGGTTGCTTCCGCCGACGATCCTGAGCGGCACGGCGGGGACGCGGCCCGGCTGGGCGACGTCGACGCGGCGGATGCGGACGCGGACGCGCGCGGCCAGCTCCCGGCGCACCGGGCCGCCGCACGCGCCCTGGACCACCAGCACGAACGCCGCGCGCGAGTGGTCTTCCGGGGCCCTGATCTCCAGGTGCCCCTCCGCCTCCACCGCGCCCTGCTTCGGCTCGATGGAGACGGCGCGCGCGCCGGCCACGCGCCAGGAGAGCCGCAGCGCCCCGCCTGGGTCGACCACCCCGGGCGCCAGCGACGCCTCCAGGACCACGGGCGCGCCTCCGTCGAAGCGGGCCTGCGGCGAGCGCGGCGGCGTGGGCGGCCAGGGGAGGAGCGGGATGGATTCGACGGGGACGGGACCGCCGCGCAGCGCCGGCAGCGTGTCGTTCCGCTCGCTCCACGCCAGGCGCAGCGCCTCGCGCCCGCGGTTGCTGCGCTCCCGCAGCGCCGGGTCCGCGAAGCCGATCCACCCCGCGTGCGCGCCCTCGGGGACGATGACGCCGATGGTCCCGGCGGCGGCGTCCACCACCCCGGGGAGCTGCGAGACGGACGGGTGCCCCTGCGCGGAGAACACCACCTCGGCCAGTTCCTCCTCCAGGAGCGGGAGGAAGTGGGCGGAGTCGAGAGCGCGCTCCGCGCTCGCGGGGACCTCACCGGCGGCGAGGAATAGGATCGGCCCGTCGCCGATCAGCGGCTCAACGCGGAGGGTGACGGGCGTGCCGGGGCAGGCGTCGCGCGGCTCCACCTCAACGATGGAGCCGGTGCCGGCGGCGTCCCAGGTGGTCGCGATCACGTCCGAGACGACGTACTCGAACAGGAGCTCCAGGCACGCCCACCGCGCCCGCTCGCAGGGATCGGTGAGGAAGGAGGCGATGGAGGCAGAGAGGCGGCGGTCCTGCCCGTTGTCGCTCCTTCCGCCCAGCCCGGCAAGCAGCGCCTTCACCTGCGACACCGACATCCCGGCGGCCAGCGAGCGCGCGAGCGCCTCGGCCGGGCCGGCGGCGATCGCCAGCCCCAGCACGTTGTTGATCAGCGGCTCGGCGAGCCCGGCCGGCATCCCCACCCTCCCGGCGGCGAGCGCCACGATCACCAGCCCGCCCATGTCCACCACGCCGTCGTCGCACGGGACGGCTGGCACGCTGGCCGCGAACAGGCTCGCGTTCCCGCCGTCGCCCATGACGGCGCGGATGGCCGCGAGCGGCGGCACCTGCGTGGCGGCGAGGGCCAGGAGGAGACGCAGGCGCTCGGCGGCCAGGACGTCGTCGCCCAGGGCGCCCCCGGCGTCCTTCGCCAGCGCCTCCAGGAGCGAGAGCGGCGCCAGGAGGAGGGCTCGCGCGCCGTCCAGCGCCGGGTCCTGGGCCACGGCCGCGTCCAGTGCCCCCAGCAGCGCCTCGTGGCGCCGCGGATCGAGCACCACCAGCCCCTCGGCAGCCGCGTTGCTCGCCATCATCAGCGGATCAGACATCGTCCGTGCGGTTGGGGGAGACTACAAAGTGCCTGGTGTCCAGTGCCAGGTGCTTCCCGTGCCGACCAGGATCGCGGCTGCCGTCGGGCAGACATCCTGAAGGCGCGCTCCGCTGTCAGTCGTGCGACTCCGGCGGATGCGCCTCCGCTTCCGGGGCCGGGGCCGGTGTCGGAGCCGGAGTCGCAGTCGGCGCGGGCTCGGAGCTCGGCGGTGTCGCTCCCGACGCCGTGTCGCCGCCGCCGCTCCCGCCGGCCGCGGAGAAGTCGCGGCGCTGGCGCAGGCTGCGCGCCTCGTCGGAGTCGGGGGCGGGGGGCGGCGTGGCGGGCAGCTCCGGGACTGCCTGGAAGTTGGCGGGCCGGGTGCGGCGCTCGCCGGTGTCGGCGGGGAGGAGGCTCTCCAGCTGGTGCTCCGCCACCGGGTTCATCGAGCGGTTGCGGATGTCGCGGACTGCACCCTCGCTCGTCATGCGGTTGAGCTGGATCGGCTCGGTGTGGAAGTTCACTTCCACGTCGGAGCGCAGCCCGGCCCTCACCGCGATCTCCTCGCGCGAGAACTGCTCGTCGGAGGTCACGTAGCCCACGGTGGCCTGCATGTTGGCGCTGGCCCCCCACATCCCGGTGCCGAAGGAAGCGCTCCCGCCGGTGGTGACGCGAGTGTCGGCGCGCTCGGCCTTGTTCTGCTCGGCGGTGCTCCGCGCATCCACCTGCAGGTTCATCGAGGCGTGGATCCGCCCCGCGTCCACCACGATGCGGTTCATCCCCATCAGCAGCATGGTGGAAAGCATCGCCTGGCGGTCGCGGGCCAGCTTGCGCTTCACCAGCGGGAGGAGCGTCTCCTCCAGCTCGTCCTCCTGGATGGTGGAGACCTCCTCCTCGGTGGCGTCGAGCGCGCTCTTCAGCTCGTCCTCCTCCGGCATATCCGCGCTCTCGCCCAGTTCCAGGATGGGCGGGGCCCCCTCGGCGGTGACCACGCGGAAGACCGGGAAGCGCTGCGCCGCCCAGTCCATCGCCCGGCCGGTGGTGATGCTGCTGGCGGCGAACTGGCCGGTGCTCATCCCCACCGCCCCCAGCAGGTCGGCGTACGCCGTGAGCTGCTGGATGGTGGATGTGTTCATCGCCTGGAAGACGCCCGTGATCAGCGAGGTGACGAAGCCGGGGAAGTCGATGGCGTTCCTGACGTTCTGCAGCACCCCCGCGGCCGAGTCCACCGCCGTGCGGCGATGGAAGTCGCCCGCCGCCTGCGCCCGGGCGAGCGCCGACTTCCCCGGGTCGGAAGCCGACATCCCGGCCGCGACCGCAGCCGGCTCCCCGGCGGGAGACGTGGAGAAGGCGGGGGAGGTGGACGACCTCCGGCGGCCGATCTGGTCCGTCAGCCGCCCGTCCACTTCCATCAGGTCGCAGGCGGTGGCGCAGACGCGCACCATGCTCTCGGCCAGGCGCCGCTGCAGCGCCGGGTCGCGGCGCAGCTCGGGCGTACGCTCGACGACGGCGCGGACGGCGCGCCGGACGGTATCGAGCGTCCCACGGCTCATCACGCCGCCCCGGCCGACGCGCCCCAGCTTTCCGCGTCGCGGATGACCGGGGCGCCCCGCGGGACGCGCACCGCGCCGGCGTCCAGGCGCGCCGCCTCGTCCGCGATCCAGCTGATGATCCGCATCCCCGACTGCGCCCGCGACAGGCGGCCCTGCACGTCCACCTGCCGCCCCAGGAGGCGGGGCGCGTGCCGGGACACGATCATCCACGGGCTCCCCCCGCCCATCGCCCTCACCACGTCCGCGTTGCGGAGGATGGAGAGCGCGGACCTCACCTGCGCCACGATGTCGCGCGCCGCGAAGGCCGCGATCCCGACGGCGCGGTTCGACAGCAGCGCTCCCAGTTCTTGCGCCTGCGCGGCGGCGCGGGCCTCCAGGCTCCCCGTCCCCAGGTCCTGCCTTGACCGGCCGATGGCCCTGAGCGTCTCCGCCAGCGCCTGGAGCTTCGGCTCCACCGCGTCGCCCGGCTGCGGCTGCGCGGGGTCGCCCAGGAGGCGGGCGAAGAGGGCGCGCCGCTCGGCGCCGGTGAAGCGGTGGTCGCGCGACCTCCAGAAGCGGACCAGCTCGTGGACGGCCGCGCCCAGCGGCTCCATGATCGCCCCGGCCGCCACCCCCTGCGCCAGCGCCTCCACCAAGGGGAGGAGCCCGGCGGCCTCCAGCTCCGCCGCCCAGAAGAGCACCCCCGCAACGCGGAGCTGTGCGTCCACCAGGCGCCCGCCGCTCAGGGGCGGAAGGTCGATGACCCCCAGCGCGGCGGGACCGTACTGGCCGCGCACCGCCTCCATGTGCCGGGCCAGCAGCTCGTCGCAGTGGTCCAGCCCGGAGAGCTCCGGCGCCGCGTCGGCCACCGCGAGCGCGGCGGCCTGCGCGCTCCCGGGGACCGGGAAGATCGGGACCTGGGAAAGGAATCGGGAACTCATTTCTGCGCCCGCTCGTTGACGGACTGGATCTGGACGGACGAGGCCATCTTGTCGAGCGGGAAGGTCTCGCTCTTGAAGTTCACGCGGACCTCGCCGGTCAGGTTTGCCTTCATCTGCGCCTTGGACTCGCTGGTGTCGTCCACGCTCGACGTCACCACCGTCTTGTGCGTCTCCTGCGAGTCGTCGAAGCTGCTGCTGAACCACCCGCCGCCGTCGTGGGTCTGCCTGGCGGTGTCCTTCTGGTCGTAGAGCGAGGCGCGCGACTGGCGGTTGGCGTTGTCGTTGGCCTTCACGTCAAAGACCACCTTTGCGTTGATCAGCCCGTCGGTCACCACGATGCGGTTGATCCCCAGAAGGACCATGGTGGCGAGCTGCTGCTGGCGCATCCTGGCCATCTCCAGCTGCGCCTGGCGCGTCAGCCGCGCCTCGCCCTCCTCTTCGTCCAGATCGAAGTCCTCCTTGATCCCCAGCGTGCTCTTCACGCCGGCCAGCGCCTTCTCCTCGTCGTCGACCCCGGGGCGCATCCGCAGCCGCGGCTTGCCGCCGTTCGTGTCGACGGTGAAAGTCTCGGGGAAGCGGTCGCTCAGGTAGTCGCGCGCCTGGTTCTGGGAGATGTGGTCCGAGGCGAACTGGTCGACGCTCTTGACCACCCCCTCCAGAAGCTTCCCGTACGCCTGCATCTGCCGGATGGAGGAGTCGACGATGGAGGTGAAGACGCCCTCGATCAGCCCCGAGACGAACTTGGGGAAGTCGACCGAGTCGACCAGCTCCTTGAAGGCTTTGGTCCCGGCCTCCATCGCGCCGGCCTTGAAGTCCCTCCCCACCACGTCCTGCTTGTTCGCCAGCCGGTCGCCCGTCTTCTCGGCGGCCGTCTTCTTCTCGGCCAGCGACTCGGCGAGCTCCGTCTCCGTCCCCATCGCCCCGGCGAGCTCGGGCTGCCCGGCCGCGGGGTCGGCCAAAAAGGCCACCACGTCCACCAGGCCCTGCGCAATCCGCCTGCGGTCGGGCTCGGGCATCCGTTTCCAGGCGTCGGAGCGCTCCAGGAGGCCCTTCACCTCGGAGCGGACCACGTCCTGCCGCTCGGGCGGGAGGTTCTTCAGCGCGGTCATGCGGTCCCCCGCTGGGCCGGGGCGGGCGCGGGAGCGCGGGCCGCCGCGGGAGCGCCGGCCGCGGGGGCCGCTCCCGGCTGCGAGAGGTAGTTCATCTGGTCCATCTGCAGCGCGTCCAGCATGCGCTCGGGCGGGAGGGTCTCGCTCTTGAAGTTCACGCGCACCTCGCCGGTGAGCTGCGCCTTCATCGCCGCCTTCGACTCGCTGGAGTCGTCGATGGAGCTGCGCACGGTGGTCTTGTGCTTCTGCTGGCTGTAGCCGCCCGCCGCCCCCCAGGGGAGCGCCGCAGTGGCGACGCCGCCCGTCTCGGACTGCGCCTGGTCGTCCAGGGAGGCCTTCGCATTCCGCCTGGCGTTGTCGCTGGCCTTGACGTCGAAGATCACCTTGGCGTTGATGCGGCCGTTGGTGACCACGATGCGGTTGATCCCCAGCATCACCATCAGCGCCATCATCTTCTGGCGCTGGCGGGCCATCTCCAGCTTGGCGGCGGCGATGAACTTCTTCTCGCTTTCGGCGCTTGAAAGGTCGACCCGCTCCGTCGTCCGCGCGAACTGCTGGAGGCCGGCGGTGTCGCCGTCGCCGTCGTCGCTCGCCTGCATCAGGCGGGAGGTGCCGTCCTCGTCGCGGGAGATGCGCACGAGCGAGGGGAAGCGCTGCGCCACCTGCTCGCGCGCCTGGTCGTCGGAGATGTGGTCCTCGGCGAACTGGCCGACGGTCTTTGCGGTGGCGGCCAGGAGCTCGCCGTACGCCTCCATCTGCTGGATGGAGGCGTCGACGATGGCCTGGAAGACACCCTGGATCAGTCCGCTGACGAACGCCGGGAAGTCCACCGTCTGCACGAGGTTGCCAAACTCCTGCACGCCCTGCCTCATGGCGCCCGCCTCGAAGTCGGTCCCCACCTGGCCTGGCGCCTTGGCCAGGCGCTTCTTCAGGTCGTCCACCGGCCCCATGGCCTCGGCCATCCCCGCGCTCCCCGGCGGGTCGGCGGCGTCGAGCCACCCCGGGTCCCTGGCGAGGTACGCCGCCACCTTCACCATGTCCTGGGCGAAGGCCTTCCGGTCCGCGGGGCCCATGGTCTGCCACGCGGCCGACTGCGAAAGGACGTTGCCGACCTCCTGCCGGACCAGTCCGACGTCGTCCGGCGGGGCCGCGAGGGGCGTCGCGTCCATGGATCAGGCCGCCGGCGCGGGGGCGACGGGCGTCTGCGCGGGGGCGGGGGCGGGCGGGGACGCCGCGGGAGCTCCGGCCGCTGCGGGGGCGCCCGGGGCCGGCGCGCCCCGGCCGGCGCTCTTCACGCGCTCCAGCTTGAAGATGTCGGCCTCGGCCACCAGCTTGTTGAGGTCCACCGTCTCCGACTTGAAGTTGAGCGACACCTCGCCGCGCAGCTGCCCCTCAGCCGAGACCTCGGCGTTGGTCGCCGTCTCGGTCATGTTGGACAGCGTGATCACCGGCGTGGTGGTGGTCTGGTCGACCCCGCGCGTCCACCGCGAGCTCTCGCCCGACTTGCTGGACCCGCGGTTCCACCACCCGCGCGAGTTGCTCTCGTTGTAGTTCTCCCCGGTCTGCTCCGAGCTCTCGCGCTCCGACTGCGTGACCACGATGTTTCCCTGGTTCTCGTAGTCGAAGGTCTGCGCGTACGAGTTCATCGTGTCGCGGGCGCGGAAGTCGAAGCGCAGCTTCGCGTTGATCTTTCCGTCCGTGACCACGATCCGGTTGATCCCCATCAACAGCATGGTCGCCAACAGCGTCTGGCGGCTGCGCGCCAGGTCGTTGCGCGCGGCGGGGACCAGCTTCTCCTCGATGACCTCCTCGTCCAGGTCGTCGACGTCCTCGTCCAGCCCCAGGTCGGCGCGGAAGTTGGGAAGCGTCATCCCGCCGGCGTTCGGCCGCGGCCCCACCTTGGGCTGGCCGTCCACGATGTTGACCTGCATCAGCGTGGGATACTTGCCCACCAGGTGGTCGCGCGCCTGGTTCTCGGTGACGTTCTGGTCGCGGAAGTCGGAAAGCGACATCGCCACCGACTGCACCATCTCGCCGTACGCTTTCATCTGCTGGACGGAGGCGTCGACCACGGCCTGGAAGACGCCCTGGATCAGCTCGGCGACGAAGTTGGGGAAGTTGACCTCGCGCAGCAGCTCGCCCGCCTGCTGCACCCCCATGGCGATCCCGCTCCCGAAGTCGCCGGCCTTCTTGGGCCCGATGTTGTCGGAACGCCGGGTGGTGGCGCCGCCGCTCCCCTTCAGGAAGGCGCCGCGGTCGGTGGTCGTCACCCCCGTCTGCCCCTGTCCGGGGCGGCCGGGGATCCCCCCGACGCCGGTCCTGTCGTCCATGGAGACGGCGAAGGGGTCGCCCCCGCCGCCGCCCTCCGCGGCCACCTGGCTGAGCCGGTTGGCGGCCAGCGTGGCGACGACCGCCTCGGTGTTCCGGCGGATGCTCTCCTGGTCGGCCGGGGGGAGCGCGTGGTACGACGCGCTCCGCCCCAGCATCTCGCCCACCTGCCGCCGGACCTCGTGGTCCTGTTCGGGCCGGCTCAACGTGCTCGTCATGGCTCAAGTCCTCCCGGCCGGGTCGACCGGCCGGCGTCAGGCGTGGTATGGGTCGGCGTACGCGGGCGCCGCGGCGTGGACGCCGCCGGGCGAGGTGGACTGGCGCCCCTGCTGCGCGTAGCCGTTGGGGCGGATGTAGAGCGAGCAGCGCGTGCCGGCCACCTGAGGCTGGCTGCGGAAGCTCACCACGCTGATGGCTCCGGGCCCCTGTTCCCACTCGTCGTCCGGGGTCATGGCCTGCACCCACTTGCGCAGCTGCATCTGTGCCTGCGGCCGCTCGCCCATCGTCATCTTCAGCAGGTCGAACATCTGCCGCGGGGGGTCGGGGACGCCGGCCACCAGCACGTCCAGCTTCATCTCGATCCCCTTCTCCGTGTCGCGCAGCCCCAGGATGACCGAACCCTCAGGGAGGACGAAGCGCCCGCCCAGGACCACCCCGGCCGAGGCCAGGAGAGCGGGGAGCTGCGCGCCCACCCCCAGGCGGTGCATCAGCGGCTCCAGGTCCAGGAGCCGGAGGTCGCCCCGGTGGAAGAAGTAGAGGCGCTGCGCCCCCTTCTGCCGCCCGCAGGCGATGGAGGTGAAGATGGGGACGAGCCCGGGGAGGCACTGCACGGCCACGCGGGCCACGTGCTGCAGGTTGGGCGGGAGGCCGTCCACGTCGCCGGGGCGGAGCTCGTAGTAGACCTTCGACTCCTGTACCCCCGCGGGGTCGACGCCCAGGCCGAACCAGGCCCCGAAGCGGGCGCCGCCGTGCAGCGCGGCGCCGCGGAAGTGCTCGCTCCGCTCGTCGAACCAGCGCAGCGCCGCCGAGCCGAAGTTGCCGGAGACCACCCGGCGCATCTCGCGGCCGGCCTCCTGCTGCCGGGCGTGGGCGCCGGCCCCGGGGCCCAGCGGCTCGATGTCGAGCCGCAGGGCGTCGGATGCGACCTCCGAGAAGGAGTGCTCGATCGGCGTATAGCCGGGCGTCAGCTCATTCTGGCCGTAGCGCGGGTCCCCCACCGGGAGGTCGAGGCTGCGGTCCAGGAGCCCGCCGATGATCTCGCCCGGGTCCGGCGTCCCCAGCCGGCGCGAGGCGATCTGGAGGCGGCGCCGGGCCACCTCCGCGGCTCTTTGATTGGACATGGTTCAGATCCTCCCCGGCTCAGGAGAGCTGCGGGACGGCCGGGAGGCCGCCCAGCCCGGCCTGCTCCAGCGCGCCGCGCACGATCGCCGCCCGCGAGCCGTCGCCGTTGCCGTTCATCGGCGCGAACGCCGGGATGCTGGGCTGCGACTTGATGTCGACCGGGTCGGTGTACTTCTCCAGGCTCGCGTCCGGCGTGCCGGTAACCGCCAGCCAGCGCTCCACGTTGGCCACCAGGAAGGGGTCGGTGAAGTCGATGGCGTTGACCGCCGAGTTCCCGGCCAGCTGCGGCGCGCGGTCGGCCAGCCAGCGCATGATGGCGAAGCCGGTCTGCGCCATAGTGCGGTAGCGCACGGTGTTGATCGAGCCGCCCAGGTACATCGACGAGAGGCGGTCGACGAGCTGCAGGTAGTCGCGGACGCCGTATGCCGAGAGGACTTCGGACTGCTGCAGCATGTCGAGCACCTGCTGCACCAGCGCCTGTGTCTCCACCGCGGCGAAGTGCGCCACCCCGTAGCCGTGCAGCGACAGGTTGACGGCCAGGTCGCGTCCCGACTTCAGCGCCTGCTCGAAGGAGGTGCCGCGCGGCATCTGGCTGTTCTGCTCGCGCGACAGCACGCTGACGATGGAGCAGAAGCGCAGCCACAGGTCGCTGAACTCGCGGTTCAGCACCACCCCGCCCGCCGGCCCCTGGGCCAGCCCCAGGGCGCGGCCGTAGACGCCGCGGCGCTCCACCTCGGTGTAGCGGTTGGGGGCCTCGCGGATCCAGTTGTAGACCTTGTCGCCGGCCGGCCCGCGCGAGAGCGGGATCATCCCGATGGAGAAGTGCTCGGCGACCTTCTCGGCCACGGCGAAGAGCTTCATCTCCTCCAGCATCGCCGTGCGGTAGAGCCCCGCCACCGCCAGCACGTTGTCAGCGATGATGTCGACCGCCGTCCCCGCGTCCAGGTCGATGTCGCGGATGTCGATGTCCGACGCCGTCCCGTCCACGCGGCTGCTGAGCGCCTGCGTGAGCGCGGTGACGATCAGCCGGCGGATCTGCGGGTGGTCGGCCGGGACGCGGTCGTCGATCATCCGCCCGGTTACCTCGGCCAGGAGGCGCGTGTGCAGCGTGGTCTCGAAGGCGGCGCCGTCGTCGGCGCGGCTGCTCCCCTCCTCCAAGAGGACGCGGAAGACCTCCCTGAAGAGCTCCTTGCTGGAGTTGTAGCGCTTGACGGCGTCGGTCACCGCCTCCACGAAGCGCTCGACGATCAGGATCTTCTCACCGTCCTGCTCGAAGGCGATGTCGTTGGGCCCGGCGGCCCCGGTGGCCAGGCGGCCGAGCGACGCGTCGGTGAAGTTGCGCGACAGGAGGATCCCGAAGATCGACGAGAAGAGGATCTTCTCCTCCTGCAGCAGCGCCTCGAGGATCTTGGGATCGGCCTTGGGGATCTTCCCGAAGCCGCCGGGGAAGTTCTCGGCCGAGGTGGTGGTGCTCCCGTCCGGGTCGAACGAGAAGTTCGAGCGGAGGAGGTGGCGGACTGCGAGGTACAGGCGCTTCCGCTGGCGGTTGCGCTCCAGGCGCCGCGTGGTCTCCGCGGGGGACTCGGCGGGGGTGGGGCGCTCGAAGAGGTCGGGGTAGTACTCTTTGCAGTTCGGGGCGACCATGGCGGGTCATCTCCAGTCCGAAGTGATGGGGTCGTTGCGGCCGTGAATTGCTACTGTCCCGGGGAACGGCTTCGGGCTACGGCGATCTCGCCACCTCGAGCGTCTCCCGCACCGGCTCGGCCCATCCGGGCGGCTCCTCGAGCTCCTCGCTCGCGAGCTCCCGCTCCAGGGCCCTCAGCGCAGCCGTGGCATCCAGGATCCCTGCGCCGCAGCCGGCCGTGTCCGCGCCCCGTGGGAAGGGGCGCGCCGTGCGCTTCAGAAGGTCGCGGACCCCCTCGCCGTCGATCGGCCGGCTGTAGCGCGCCGACCTGGCCACCAGGAGGGCGGCGATGCCGGCCGCGAACGGCGCGGCGAAGGAGGTGCCGGTGTTGAACTGGTATCCGCCCACCGCGGTCGACGGGATGCTCTCGCCGGGGGCGCAGAGGTCTACGTGGTCGCCGCGGGTGGTGAACGAGGCGGGCGTCTCGTCGGCCCCCACGGCGCCCACGGCGATCACGCCGTCCAGGCATGCCGGGTAGTAGCGGGCGCCGGTGCCGCTGTTGCCCGAGGCGGCGACGAGCACGCACCCGTGCCGGCGGGCGTAGTCGACCACCTCCTTGTGGGGGCGCGGGTCCTTTTCGCGCAGCGCGCTCTCGGGCGTGCCGAAGGAGAGGTTGAGCACCTTGGCCCCCAGGTCCACCGCGGTCTTCACCGCCAGATCGATGTCGATCAGGCTTCCCAGCGCCGTCGCGTCGCGGCGCCCCACCATCCGGGCCCCGGCCAGGGCGCGGCAGGCCATCACCCGCAGGTCTCCGCCGCACCCCTTCGGGAGCTTCTTCCCCCGCGCCGCGATGATCCCGGCGCAGGCGGTGCCGTGGCCCACGATGTCGTCGGGGACGCGGTCGGGGCGGGAATGGTCGCCCACCAGGCGCATGGAGCGCGGCACCTGTTCGCCCGGGAGGTCCACCGTGTCGAAGCCGGGGCGGAGCGCGCCCTCCAGGTCGGGGTGGTGCAGGTCGATCCCGCTGTCCACGATGGCCAGGATCAGCGCGCTGTCGCCCGGCTCCATCGCCAGCGCCTCGGCGGCGTGGATCATCCGGTGCCCGTACCAGGGGTCCTCCGGCCGCGCCCGCCTGGCGCCCTGCGCCCCGAACGGCGTCACCGAGAGGTAGACGGGGCTCACCGACTGGATGGTGGCGAGCGAGCCCACCTCCTCGATCAACGACACCAGGTCCGCGTCGGGGTCCACGTCGATGCGGAAGGTGCGCGAGAGGCCGGTCTCCTCTTCCAGGTCGCTCCAGCGGTCCTTCCGCTCGCCGGGCGAGCCGATGCGGTTCGCGGGCGAGAAGGTGCGGACGACGCGGAGCGCGGGGGAAAAGCGCTTGACCGCGCGGTCGACCTGGCCGCCGTCGAAAGAGAGCGGCGCCACGGCGAGGCCCGACGCCACGTCGGCGCGGTGGGGCACCCGGTCGGGCGCTTCGCCGGAGGCGACGCGGATCACCAGGCGGCCGCGGAGCGCGAGCCGGGTGCGCTCGGGCTCCCAGGGGCGGTCCGGCGCGGATTCAGTCATGGTCGGCTCCGTTCCCCGTGGGCGCCGCCAGCGGCACCGCCACCAGCTCCGTCGCCATCCGCGGGTCCCCCGCCTCGCGGACGGCCCGGCCCGGATCGCGGAGCTCCGCGGGGGCCACCAGGTCGGCGGGGAGGTCGTAGAAGCCCATCGCCCGCGTCCCGCCCACGCTCACCTCCACCTGCCCCTCGCGGTGGTGCGACATCGGGCGGACCAGGAGGGAGTTGGAAGTTGCCTCCAGCACCTCCACCGGCTCGCCGGAAAGGAGGACCTGGGGGATGCCTTCGGACGAGAGGTTGGCGCCGCGGACGCGCAGAAGGCTCCGCCCGCCGCGCCTGACCACCTCGGTGCTGCTGACCGCCGGCCGCGAGGCCTGCTGGAGGGCGGCCTGCAGGCGGAGCATCGGGATCCCGGCGTAGGTCTCCACCGAGCGCGGGTCGGTCTCCTGCGAAAGGCGCTTGAGCTGTCCCACGGTGCGCACGCCGATCATCTCCAGCCGCCTCCGGTCCTGGTCGCTGAAGGCATCCTCGCCGGGGAGGTCCTGCAGCCCGCGCGGGTCCTCGTCCATCCCCACCGAGAAGGTGTTCTCCTCCACCATCTCCCTGGTAATGGTGGTGAAGTTCAGGTGCACGGTGCTGGCGCCGTCCTCGTTGGGCCCGGCGTGGCGCACCAGCACGCGCCCCGTGGGGTCCGACTCCCAGAAGACGCGCAGATCGATGCTGAGGTCCTTGATGGCGAAGGTCAGCGGCCTCCCGGTGCGCGCCTTGAGCGCCAGGCCGTCCTGTGCGCGGTCGAGCTGCGCCGAGAGCGCCTGCACGAACTCCTCTACCGGGAACGCCCGACCCTGGCGCTGCGCCTGTCCGTTCACGATCCCTCCTCGGCCAGGCGCATGCGGAGGCGCCCGTGCGGAAGGCCGAAGCCGGTGGCCAGCATCCCGCGCGGAAGCGACATCTCCACCTCGCCGGCGCGAACGATGCGTGCCTCGATCGGGAGGTCGAGGGTGACCTCGGCGACGGAGAGGCCGAGCCCCGGCGCCTCGGGGGGAGCCACCGCGAAGGCGTCGGCCAGCTGGTCGATGAGCTGCTCGATGCGCGTCATGACGGGCCTCCGGCCGGGGCCGGCGCGATCGCCGGCTTCTGCTCGGCGGGCTGCTCGGCGCCAGGACGCAGGCGGGAGTGGCGGTTGATCAGCTCGATGGCCTGCGAGTCGGCGAAGCGCTCCAGGTTGAAGGTCTCGCTCCGGAAGCGGATGGCGACCTCGCCGACGAGGTTCGCCTTGATTGCGACGTCGGCCTGTGCGTTGACGCTCACGGTGGAGACCTTGGTGGAAACCCCGCCGCTGGAGCCCGTGTCGCGGCTGGCGATCCCGCTCTGCACCGCGGCGGCGTTGTCGGTCAGGTCCACCTTCACCGCCTCGCGGGCGGTGGCGTGGAACTGCAGCCGGGCCTTGATCTGTCCGTCCTGGATGACGATGCGGTTGACCCCCAGGAGCACCATGGTCGCCAGCGTCTGCATCCGCTCTTCGGCCATCCCCATCCGCCCGGCCTCGAGCAGCGCCCCCTCCGCCAGCTCCTCCGTCAGCTCCTGGCCGGCAAGCTTGTACTGCTCCAGCCACGCGGGCGAATCGGCGTCGTCCTTCCTGCGGGGCTTGAGCTTCGGCGAGCCGGTCGAGCCGGCGCTCGGGACGACGACGACCAGGTCCTGCGGATGGCGCTCGGCCAGGGCGAAGCGCACCTGGTTGGGCGAGACGTTTTCGCGTGCGAACTGGTCGACGGTCTGCGCGATGCTGGCCACCAGCTTGGCGTACTCGCGGATCTGCTGCGCCGTGGCGTCGACGATGGCCTGGAAGGTCCCGTTGATCAGCTCGGCGACGAACGACGGGAAGTCGACCGCCTCGAGCGCGGCGCGCGCCCGCTGGCCGATCACCTCGGTGCCGGCCGGCTTGGCGGCGGTCGCGCCCGGCGGCGGCTGCACTGGCTGCGGCTGCTGCTGCGAGGGAGGAAAGCCGGCACCGCCCTGCATCCGCTGCAGGTCGGCCGGGGTCTCGAACGCGACGGCGTACGGGTCGTACGCCGCGGCGGACGCGACCGCGGGCGGCGAGAGGGCGCCCTCGATGCGGCGGAGGTCGTCCTCCAGCGCCTGACGCTCGGCGTACGACAGGTTCTCGTAGCCGGACAACTGGCGGATGCTGCGCGTAGCCGCGAGGGCCGCGGCGGCCGGGTTGCTCATCGCCTAGCCCAGCACGTAGGTCGTGGCGTCGTCGAAGTCTGTCCGGTTGCTGTGCAGTGCCGCCAGCCGGCCCGCGAAGCGCGACCCCCGCGCCTCGTCCACCAGCCGCTGCAGCAGCTGGTCGCGGCCGGGGACAGCCACCGGCGACCGCGAGCCGATGGCCCGCAGCGCGCCGACAAGCGCGGCGTGGGTGCGCGGGCCCCAGCGGCCGTCGGCTCCCAGGTAAGGGGCCTGGCTCTGCTGGAACGAGCGGATGTCGGCGTGGCCCAGCGCGGCGAGCGCGGCGCGTCGGTCCTCCTCGGTGCGGACGGGCCCGCAGGCGCGCATCACCCAGCTCACCCCGCCGCCGCTCCCCATGTGGATGCAGCGATCCCACAGCATCGCCAGCGAGCGCGCGTTGTCGAAGCCCAACCAGAGGGCCACGCGGAGGTTGGGGTCCACGTAGTCGGTGACCGCCACCTCGTTCTGCGCGAAAGTCGCGTGCGGCACCTGGCCTGCGGCGCGGAAGCGATCCATCCACTCGCGGTCCCACAGCGGCTTCCCGCCGACGGGCGCCACGCGCGCCTCGGGGTCTTCCGCGGTGGTGACGTGAAGCAGCTCCTGCGCGTGCGGGCCGAAGAGGCGGTCGAACCGGTGCTCGGGCGCGAGCGCAGCGCCCAGTGACTGCTCACGGCGCTGGATGGCCTGGAGGACGCGGCCGAGCGCCCCGCTGCGCTGCGTGAACTGGATGAAGCCCCAGGAAAGGCCGATGTGGTACTTGTGGTAGGCCGGATGCCGGGGGTCGTTGTACTCGTTGTCGGGGTTCACCGCGGAGTAGCCGCCGTGCCCGCTCTCCGCCACCGCGATCACGCGGAGGATGCGCACCTTCTCGGGAATGTCGAGTGCGACGACCGCCAGCGCCTGCGCGGCGCGGCCCACCGGGAGCGGGTCCTCCTCCGGCTCCTCCTCGCTGTAACCCGGGTCGCGCCCACCCAGCGCCTCGGCTTCCGCGGGCGCGCCGGGATACGCCCCGGCTTCCGCCGGCGCGTCGGCCACCTCCACGCCGCCGCCGTCCGACACCCTGTCGACGGGACCGTAGCCGCCGCCGTACGCGAGCTCTTCGCCGGGGCCGGTGTCGAGCGGCGGCTCCAGGTCGATCTCGCCGACCGCGCCGTAGAGCGAGGCGGCGTCCTCGTATCCGCCGTAGGCGCCCTCGCCCTCGTCCTCGTCGCCGTCGTCCGCATCGTCGTGGACGGAGCCGTAGCCGTCACCCACCCACTCCGGCGATTCGCCCGTGCCGTCGCCGTACTCGCCGAAGTCGGGAGCGGAGGCCGAGGCCTCCGAGTAGCTGCCGGCCCCCGACGAGTCGTAGGCGTTCGGGTCGCCGTTCTCGTATCCCATCCCTCCGGCGGGGGCGTAGTCGTCCTCCGCGTCGCGGCAGTCGGCGCCCAGCTCGTGGGCGTGGTCGCCAAGCCCCGCCTGCGCGGCCACTGGGTCGCCCCCTTCGTCCTGCCACAGCTCCTTCGGGTACCCGTCGTCGTACTCGCCGCTCTGCGGGGCGCTTGCCGCGCGGGAGGCGGCCAGCGCCTCGTCGCCGCCCCAGGTGAGCGAGCCGGCGCTCGCGGCGCCGTAGCTGTCGGGAGTCGAGGCGAGCCCGCCCAGGCGCGAGCGGTCCAGCCCGCGCCCGCTGAAGTCGCTGGAGACGAGGATGCTGGGAGCACGGTCCAGCGTCTGGGGCGAGATGGTGAACTCGGGGGCACCGCCGTACCGGCTCTCGTAGGTGGCGAGCGCGTAGTAGATGCGCGGCGCGCCCACGAAGCGGCGCAGCTGTTCGGGCGGTATGAACCAGGCGGTCTGGCCGTCCGGCGCACGCATCAGCCCGTTGGAGCGGCTGGAGTAGAAGTTTTTCGGCGAGCGGTAGCGCTGCCAATCGGTGTGGAAGAGGCGAGGGTCCGTGGCGCACGCCACCTCGAAGAAGCGCGTGGGCGGCACGTTGACCGCGAACGAGGCCACGGGAAAGCGGTCCGAGATCTCGGCGCGAC
Organism: uncultured Gemmatimonadales bacterium; assembly: GCA_963716255.1. Taxonomy (GTDB): domain Bacteria; phylum Gemmatimonadota; class Gemmatimonadetes; order Longimicrobiales; family Longimicrobiaceae; genus JAFAYN01. Next base: position 552,484 of record OY970303.1, read on the forward strand.
AGGGGACGATCTGCGTTTCCATGGGAGCGCCCTGGCGGTGGACGGGGGAGTCCGGGGAAAGGGGTCCAGCGCGCCACTCAAAGGCAGGCAGCGTACCACGGGTGGAGAGCAGTGGGAACGGCCTGTCGTTTCGCGAAAAATGGGCATGCTACTCAGGTGTAAAAGATTGCATTGCAGTTTGATACAAGTATCTGTGCGGAGCATGAAATCGGAAAACTCGCACGGAGTGGAGTCCGGCTCCCGGGCAGCGTTCCGTGCACGGACGGGCAGGAGGATGCCCCTTTCGTCGTGGCCGATCGTGCAGCCGCTCCCACGGAAAGCGTCCCCTGGAGGGGGCCAGGGTGCGCGGGGCCCGGACCGGGAAAGAACGGAGCCGGCGGAGGAAGTTGCTTCCTCCGCCGGCTCCGTTCTTTCCGGCCTGGTCTGCGTCCCGCGCGGCCCGGCGCGTGGCTGGTGCGTTCACTCCCGCTGGAGCTTCTTGAAGATGGTGCGGACGTGGATGTTGAGGCGCTCGGCGGCGCGCGTGCGGTTTCCTTCCTCCGCGCGCAGCGCCGCGTCGATGATGGCGCGCTCGCAGTGCTCCACCGCCTCGGCCAGCGAGAGGCCGCTCTTGGCGACCAGGTCCCACAGGTCGTCCGTCATCTCGCGCGACGCGGGCGCCGGCGCGGGACAGTCGTCCGTGGGGATGCCGAGGTCCTCCGCGTCGATCATCTCCTTCTCGGAGAGAAGCGCCGCCCGCTCTATGCAGTGCTTCAGTTCGCGCACGTTCCCCGGCCAGTCGTAGCGGTGCAGCGCCGCCAGCGCTCGCGGCGTGAAGCCGTGGCCGGGGCCCACCGTCTCATAGAGGAAGTGGCAGGCCAGCAGCTCGATGTCACCGCCGCGCAGGCGCAGGGGCGGGAGGGCGATGCGCATCACCTCCAAACGGTAGAGGAGGTCGGCCCGGAACTCGCCGCGCCGCACGCTCTCGGCGAGGTCGCGGTTGGATGCCGCGATCACCCACGTCCGGATCTGCTCCACCCGGTCCGAGCCCACGCTGCGGAATTCGCCGCTCTCCAGGAAGCGTAGCAGGCTGGCCTGCACCTTCGGCGACAGCGAATCGACCTCGTCCAGGAACAGCGTCCCCCCGGAGGCCGTGCGCAGCAAGCCGTTGCGGGCGTCGCGCGCCCCGGTGAAAGCGCCGCGGGTGTGTCCGAACAGCTCGTCCTCGGCGAGCGTGTCTGGAAGCGCTCCGCAGTGCACCACCACGAACGGCACGTTCCCCGGCTGCCCGCGCAGGTGCAGGGCCTGGGCGATGATTTCCTTTCCCGTGCCGGTGGGGCCGGTGATCAGCGTGGTGCGGCGGACGCGCGCCACCGCGTCCAGGGATTTCACCACATCGCGGATCACCGGGGACTCCCCGACGAGGCCGAGTGGCCCGGTGCGGAGCACCCGCTGGGCGCGCACGCTTTCCATTGCGATGGTCATTCGTCGCTGCGGATTCGGGTCTGGACAAGACCCCTGTCGGGGGGGATTCCGGGCGAGCCGCGGAGGGGCCGCGGCGCCGCCTACAGGAAAAACTGGGGCCAAACGGGCAGTACCGCCCGCCGGGGGTGAATGAGCCGCCACACCTCAAGGCCGCGTCTGGAGAAATCCGCTGCCGTCGCCTTTCCGTGCCCGGCGCCACTGTGCGTTCGGAGCGTGCCCGACAGGCCACGGGTGCACGAACCGCCATGCCGGGACGGACATGTCCCCCCGCGGCGGCGTCCTGCCTTCGGGCGGTTGCGATCCACATCGCAGGGAGGCGGTGTCGGGGAAAGGCAGAGGACAGCTCCGAGTGTTGCATTGACATCGACGCTACAGATAGTGTCGCAAAGATATGGCCGTGCGCGATGCGTTTACGACTCGGGTGGAAGATCGTTGCGGGATGCGGTGTTGCTCGCCGGGTGACGCGGGGATGCGCTGGACCGACATGGCACCCGCGGGGAAAATCTTCTTCATCTCGCTGCTCTTCATGGCGCTGGTCCTGGGGCTTCCGTTGATGATCGGCCGGCACATCACGCAGGGACACAGCTTCGGGCTAGTCAACGCTATCAGAGCGAAGGACCGTCAGGGCCGCCGGAACGGGTCGGCCGGCCTCCGGCCATGCACTCAAGCGTCGGCGGACGTGTGTTTACCACCGACGAATGAGGACCGGGCCGCTACGAGCGCTGAAGGAAGTGTCCGCGCTCACTTGGCTCGGGGTTCGTCATTGCGGAAGAGGCGCCTGCTGCAGCTGCAGCTGGAGTTGCTGAATTTCGGAGGTGAGGGTGTCGTACGTCGCTTGGTCCGCCGTCGACCCGCTCGTCTCCTCACCGATCTGGTCGTTGAGCGCGCGGATCTGCGATTGCAGATTATTGGCTTGGGCGTCAGCCTGGACCATCACATCGAATACGCTCGCCACCTCACCCCGGAAATCGGCGCGAAGAAGAGCTAGTGGATCACCCCGGCTGAGGTGATGGGTATCGGGAGGAGAACTTCTCCCGAGCCTTGGCGGTTGTGAAACGCCACTGAATCGTGGCCTTGCTGCCGTTGCGGTCGCGGCACCAGACGGCGGTTTCACGCTGCACGACTTCCATGCTGGGCAGGCGCCGGTCCAAGCATTGAGTGCCGAGCACGGAGAACTCCACCTCGGCCATGTTCAACCAGCTTGCATGCTTGGGCGTGTGGTGCAACTCCAGGCGCTTTGCGATCCGGCTTGCTTCCTCGGGCGCGAACGCCTGGTAGAGCGAGGCCGGCGTGTGCGTGTTCAGGTTGTCCAGCACCACGCGGACCTTCTCCGCCTCCGGAAAATGCACGTCCACCAGATCCCGCATGCAGTGGGCGAAGTCGATCGCGGTGCGCCGCTGCGTGACCTTGACCTCTCGCCAGGCGGTGTCGGGGCTGAAGAAGAGGAAGAGGTTGCACGTGCCTTCGCGCCGGTACTCGTAGTCGAACCGCTCGGCCTGCCCCGGTCGCGCCGGCAGCGGCATGCGCACCTCGGACAGAAGTTGCAGAGGCATCTCGTCAAAGGCCACACGCGGCCGCTTCGGGTCGTTCGGCTCTGCATACAGGTCGAGCACGTCCTCCATCCGCCAGACGAATTCGGCCGTGATCTCCGGGATCAGCCACTGCTGGCGCTGCCACGGCTTCGTCTTGCTTTTTTGAGCGTGCGGCGCACCGTCTCATCCGAGATCGAGTCCACCGCCCCCAGTTCCACCAGCCGGTCCGCGAGCATCTGCATGCTCCAGCGGGCGCGCCCACCAGGCACGTCGCTGCAGGCCAGCGCCAGGAGCAGGGCCTCCGCTTTGCCTGTCAGCTTCGGCGGCATCGGCGGGCGGGGTTTCTCTGAGAGAGCCGCCTCCAGCCCTTCTTCCACGAAGCGCTTGCGGATGCGCTCCACCGTAGCGACCCCGACGCCCACGCCCGCGACGATCTGCTCGTCCGTGGCACCCTCGTCGGAGCGCAGCACCACCAGAGCGCGTTTGATCCGCCGCGCGCTTGCCTTCCCCTTGCGCGTGAGCACAAGCAGATCGCTGCGCTCCTGCTCCGTCAGCTTCACCTTGTACCGCTTCGTCATCCTTCGGCTCCTGTACAACTGCGTACCCAAAGCCGAAGGATACCCCATCAACTCACTCGTGGTGCCCCACTAGCCCGCACAGGATGCCGACACCTGTCACGACGGCTTTTACGGTATCGGAGTACTGGTTGTCGTCGCTCAACGCCATCCCGAGCGTCCCCATGCACGCAAGCGCAATTTTGTGATTCATCAGGTACGCGGCGACATCGTTGTTAAGCGTCGTCAGCTGGATCTCCAGATTCGAAGAGTCGCCGCGCAGCGATTCGATCCTCTGCTGATGGCCGGACAGGCTGGTAAAAGCTAGATCACGCTGCTGCTCGCGCAGGTGGATGTCGGACTGTATTCCCACCCGCCTCGCGACTTCCGCCTGACGCGCGAGTTCTTCCGCAGCAGATGCCTGGAAGGATTCAGGTGAGGGTACCTTGGAGTCCGGCGCAGTGCACCCACATAACGCAGAGAGAATGAGCAAGAGGCTGGTGATCTTCAGCATGTTGTATTCTCCTGAGCCTGTTAATAAAGACCGAAGTCGACCTTGATGAAAAACATTGCGCGAAGTGAGTGCAGGATCAAGCAAACATCATTTCCTTTAGGTTTCCAAAAAGATCATTGGGATAATCTCCTGATCGGTTCCGCACCCACCCTTCCAAGAACGCCTGCTGTGGCCCCCGAGCGCCCAGCAGGCCTTTGTTCATTTACCCCAACCACCTTGCCAACCTGCTCGGTCTTGCGCGAGCACGCAGAACGGATGTCGTCAAATTGTAGTATGTCCGTATGGGAGCACGTTCCAGGATAATGAACTTCCCCGGTTCGGTGGACACCGGGATAAGCCGCGTTCTTCTCGAACTCGGCTGGGCCGTCTTGTTCGCCCAGCAGGTGGAGCAGACGGACGCTCTAGCCCGGCTCCTCGGGGAGGCACAGTACCAACGTCTTCTAGACCTGTACGACCGGGAGAGCTCCCCCGCAGACACTGGTCTCCCCCAGGTTCATCCGTAAGCGGATACGGCCGGCTCCGCATTCACAGTGGCGCGGGTCATTGGCCCAGCACGGTGAAATGGACAAAGGCGACACGTCGGACCCGGTCCGAGACAGATTTGAGGCTCCGCCTGGTGCGGATGCTCGAGGCAGAGGAAAAGGCTGGGCCCATTCGACGCCTCTGGACGTGCGGCTGGGTCCGGTGGCCGCACCAGATGGGCCCCGCTAACCTTGCCGGCGCGTGGCGCCGCGCTCCAGGACGCTCAGAATCTCCTTCCGCACGCGATCACGCCGGCGGACGGGTATCCGCTGCAACAGTATTTCTAAAGCGTCTTCTTCAGTCAGCGAGGACGTGCCAGCTCGCCCCGGCGACCGCCACACCCGGAGTTTCGTCAGGGTCCGGCGGTATGGCTGTCCACCCGCGAGCAGCTTGCTGAGACCGGTTGGACTCATCCCCACCGCACGGGCCACGCTCCGCAGGCTTGACCGCTCCAGCGCAACATTCAATTCGGCACGGAGGCGGGCCAGCTCGGTACCGGCGTCCCCCGCTGGAACGATACCCCTTTGGGGCATACGGCCGTCCTTCCGGCGATAGGTGGACTCGGCTCCTCAACCGGCACCATATAGGTGCTGGTTGAGGAGCCGCAACGACGCGATTCGGCTTGGGCCGCGACGTCGCGCTCCCACCCGTGCCGCAGGTGGAGCGGGAAGGCGGGAGCTTTTCGAAACATCGGAGAAGAAAGCCCTGTCGCTGGTGACCCTACACCAGGATTTCGCGCCTGGCGTCTACATGAGCCTGGGAGAAGGCGCACGGGCGCTCGGAGATTGGGACCAGGCGGAGTCGTACGCCGCCATGGCTCTGGAGGCAGCGAGGAAGCGGAAGCAACGGCTGGCAGAGCGAGATGCGGGATATCTGCTGGACGGGATCGCGGAGCGTGAACCAGCGCCTCGCGAGGAAGCGCCGCCGGACCCCGACCGGATCAGGCTGCTGACCCGCCGTTTTTTAGCCCGGCTCCGGAAATGGAAGGCTCCCGACCCGGGCAGGCCCGGGACGGACGCGTTGTCGAACCCCGAGGATTCTCCTAGAGCCGATCTTTAGCCGCCCGACCCGGCCGTGTAAGTCCCGCGGAGTGCGGGCGCTTCCCCGGTCGTCGTCTCCGTCGAGGAGGAAACGACCGTCGTCGTGTCGGTGTGGATCGAACCTCCCGCGCGTCCCCCGGACCCGGCGGTGTAAACGCCGCCATCGTATCGTGGTGCCGCCGGGGCGACAGGGCTCGCGGCGTCGCCGCAAGCCGTGAGACCCGCCAGAGCACATGCTACCAAGAGGGGGCGGAGCTTCTTCATGGTTGTGTCCTTTCACAGCTGAGGTGAGCCGGAATTGTCCGCGTGTTTACGTTAGTCGCACCGTACCCAATCCGCCACAGGGTGCAGCAGCGTAGCGACAGTCCCGCACCGGCGAGCCAATTCCAGGCGGAATCAACCAGACCGGCGATAAACCAGGAGCCGCCACGTGGGGTTGCTGCGTCTTTGGGGATCGGAATCGTACCATCCATGCAGCCGCTGGCAGCGGAGAGCGCTTTCGGCGTCATAATCTGACAGGCGTAAAGAACGTGGCGGTTCGCCGAGTCAACGACGGGTAGCGCAGGGGGCAGCAGCGGCTGGGCAAGACGGGAGCAGCATAGCTGCGGAAACCGCGGAATCGGGTTCTGCCAGGAGGCTCAGACGTAGCCGGGGGAGGGATTGGGGGAACGGCGGCGCTCCCGGCGGTTTGGGAGCGCTGCCATGGAGGCCGGGGAGCCGGCGCCGCAGGCGGGCGAGGGGCGGGGTGAAGGCTCCGTGCCCGGCACCGCCGGGAACGGTGCCTCTAAGCGGTTGGGAAAGTCGGCGCCGCAGGCGCGGACGCGGGCGGGGTGGGGACCGCGTGAGGGATACGCGCCCGGCAGCGCCGATACCCGGCGGCGGTTTGCCGGGTATCGGCGGAGTTGGGCACAGTCGTTTCGTGCCCTACTCCGCGCGCAGCCCGCCCCCCCGCCAGGGGGGACACGCCCAAGCCTTTGTGGGAGTAGGTACCCGACGGAAACGAGCCCCGGCTGGATCAGAATCGCCGGGGCTCGCCTGTTGTAGCTGATGCTACGGAATCCGTGTGAAATGAACGGACAGAAGAGTTCCGCGGAAGGAGCGCTTGGTCGATTGGCGCTCACGATGAGACTCCTTACCTGCCATCGGTGATGCACACGGCGTCCCGCGGCGCACTGTCAGGGGCGGGCCGGCTCCCGCCGCAGCGCGTACCGGCGCACCTGCTCCACGTCCATTTCGTCGCGGCCGACTCCCACTAGGGCGTCCGCACCGATGTCGAGCACCTCCAGGCCCGCCGGTGTCCTCACCGAGGCGATTGCGCGTCCGTCCGGGGCCAGCACGAGCCACTCTTGAGACTTCCCAGGCGCTTCCGAAGCCGTCCGGCGGACCCAGAGGAACCCGCCGCGGTCGAGCAGAAGCTGCGCATAGGGAGCCATCGACGCGGGAAACGGGAGCTTGTCCAGCCGCTTGCGCTCCGCGTCCGCCTGTTCGGGCGCGAGGCCGCGCAGCTGCTCCTGGTGGTGCGCGTCCCGGTCGGCAGAGGTCACCCGGGCGACGGGCCGCCGCTCACGCACCTGCATGACACGCTTTCCGGCCGGCGTGAGCGCCACGATCTCGCTCTGGTCGCCGGTTGCCAGGTACAGGCGCTCACCTCCAAGCGCAACACGCAGCCTGCGGCCGTAGGGGAGCGTACGCACGTTGAAGCCGGAGCTCGACACCAGCACGTGCTTCTCGTCGCCCGGATAGACGCCCAGCGTATCGGACAGGCGCCCGTCGGCGGCGTAGCGGAGGAGCGGCACGGTGTCGCGCCTGGTCCCAGTGCCGCCCGTGAGGAGGCCCGCCATGTCCATTCCTGGCCCCAGCACGAAAGAGCCATCCGCGAACAGTCCCCACATTGGGTGGAAGGAGCCGGAAGGCGCCGGCTGCGGCGCGACGACGCGACCCAGCACCCCGTTCCGGGAAAACACCGAAAGCCGGCTGGCGCGAAAGTCCCACACGGCCAGTGAGTCTCCCGCCTGGCGCCACACCGCCCCGATCTGGCGGAACTCGCCAGGCCCGTCTCCCTCGCGCCCGACCCGGGCCATGCTGTCGCCGGAGGCGGCGAAGAGACGGATCGCGTTATTCCCGGCGTCCGCCACGGCAATGGAGCCGTCGTCGAGAAGGGCGGCTCCCACGACATCGGCGAACTGCACGCCCTCTTCCTCGGAGCCGCCTCCGATCACCAGTGTCGGCGTCCCGCTCACCGTCCACACGGGAAGGTCCTCACCGGTCGGATGCTCCACCATGCGAATCCCGGCGCTGTCCGCGACGGCGGCAGCGCCAGCTCCGCTGCCCGACTCCGAGCAGGCGGCGAGTGCGAGGAGCATCACAACGATGGAGTGCAGGAAAATGCGCGGGCTCATGGGCTGGACGAGGGGGTGCGGCGTGGTGGGGCGAGACCGGCCACAGCGGTGGCGATCTGGCGGAAGTCCTCTCCCGCGGCGAGCCGCTCGCGCCAGGGGAGTCCTATGCGGTCGAAGAGAAGACCGAGCGCCGCTCCGGTCCCGTACACCCTTACGCGGATGTGCCAGGTCTCGCCGGTCGCAAAGGCGCCGAGCCGGACTGGCTCGCGAAGCGCGTCTGCCACGGCTCGGGCCGCATCCGCGGCAGGCTGGCCCCGGGCCAGCAGGGACGCCTGAAGACCCACGATTTGGGCGCTCCCTTCGATGCGCTCCAGACGATCCTCGTACCGGCGCAACGTTGCAGGAACGAGAGAGTCCCGGGCAGCGCGCATCCCCAGGTACTCGCGCAGAGCCGGGACGACGTCGCCCTGCTCGCCATACAGCGCGTCCGCAAGCCGGGCCCGCTCGGCGTCGGCCATGGCATGGACACGGTCGCGCGTGTCCGCGCCGAGCGAGTCGTCCACCTGCAGAACGTGAGGGTCGGTGAAGTCGGTCTCTTGATAGCCGTGGAAACCCTCGTGGAAGAGGAAATCCAGATTCGTCTCCAGGCTCCCACGTACCGAGATGGCCACGGCGGAGGTCCCCGCGACTGGAAAGCGAAGGTCGAAGAACCCCTGGCTCGCGCCAAGCCCCGGGAGCGCGCCCGGGGCGACCCACGCGTCCCAGCACCCGAGCCCGGGGGCGCAGACCCGCTGGGCGGCGAAGGGGGGCCCGGGGTCGCGCGGAGCATGAAGCACGATGGCGAGCCCGGGCTCGACGACGAGGAAAGCGCGCGGGTCGCTCCAGTATCCTGGCCATACCGGATCGAGGCGGCTCGCCGCCGAGCGAACGGCTGCATACGTCTGGCTCACCTCGGCCGGTACGGAAACCGTGTCGCGCGCCGCGGCGTGCGCGGGAGCCGGCTGGAGGAGGACCGCCACCACGGCCAGCGCCCACGTCGTCAATCGGTCCTCACGGCGTCGAGAGCGATCCCGGCGGCCGACAGTCCGGCGCCGGCGGCAAAGATCCGACACGATGAGCTGGCGACGACCACAGCTGGGACGGTGCTCACCCGCAGCTGTTTCAGCACGTCCGGCGGGAGCGCGGCGACATCGGCCGCCCCGCCAGCCCGCGCGGCGTCCGCGGCCGGAAGGCCGTCGAGGTGGACCTTGACGAAAGCCACGTGGTTCCCGTTTGCCCGGGCAACGTCTTCCCACCGGGGGCGCAGCTTCTCGCAGAAGGGGCAGGTACGGGTCGAGAGGAAGAAGGCGACGGGGCGTCCGGCCGCGCAGTAGTCGCGCAGCTGGGCGACGCCGGAAGCGGACTGCACGGGAACCGCCGGTAGGTCCAGCCCCTGCACGAACGCGCGCGTGGTCCCCCGGAGTTCCACCCGCAGTCGTGCGGACTCGCGCTTGGCAAGGAGCAGGTTGGCGCTGAGCACCAGCACTAGGACAGCCGTGAGCGCGGGGAGAATTCGAGACCGCATGAGAATCGTCGGAGTGGGAAGCATCGGCGGTCCCGGGCGAGCCGGGAGCCGCCGTCCGAATGTCACTGCGACGTGACGCACTCGAGGGTGCAGTTGCGGCACTCGCATTCGAGCAGCTCACCATTCTTGACGCAGCTGCAGAAGTCGCAATTGGGTACAACCTTGCACCCCTCCCCAGGATCGGAGGCGAGACTCACGGACGGGAATGCCATCGACCCGAGCGCTGCCAGTGCAACGAGGGCGTAGGCGAGTACTTGCGCCCGGATACGGATTCGGGGCATGCGGCCTCCTTTGTAGGGGTAAACTTCGCCAGAGAGTGCGTTGCCGAAAACCATCGGTCGATTCGGGCGTCGGACCGTTTAGCGGAACGAAGCGTGCGATCTGATGCGCCGGCTGTGCGACAAGAGCAGGGAATATCGTCCGATCACTCGCTGAGATGCCTACTCAACGGTGACGGTGCACCCGGTGATCGTACAATCGGAGCACTCGGCTTGCCCGGTGCTCATGTTCACCTTGCACGTCTTACAATCTATCTTGCAGCCCGATTCATCGGTGGCCAGGGCGACGCTCGGAACGACCAGCGTGCCGAGGCCGCAGAGGACGGCTACAGTGAGCAAGAGGGTACCGGCGCGGTCCTTCAGTGACATAGCGTCCTCCTAGAGAACTGGGTGGAGCGTGCGGTCGGGACTCATCCGCTGAAACGGGCAACCCCACGTTAACTTGCAGGAAAAAGTTGTACAAGGAAAAAATCTTCTTCTCGTCTCGCCCTGATAAGCTCTATATCTGCGCCGATCGATAACCACCACGGGAACGCAACACGGGCGTAAACGGTTCTCTGATCGGCCTCCCACTGGAGAAAGAGCATGTGGCGCTGGTGAGGACACTTAGAACGGGGGAGCCCCCGACCGGGTAAGACCCGCCGGGCCTCGGGTTTCGTCGAGTGCATACTGCCGAGTGAAAGTGGAGCCACCGCAATTCTACTCGCGAGTCCGTTCTATCGAGCGGCCCTGTATCAACCCTTTAAACGCCTGCATTGCACGCGCCGGAAGTTGCCTGTGGGGTGACGCGAGCCACTGCGCCAGTTCCCGGACCTGGTCCGGTGCCAGGCGGGTAACGGCCCGCTGCAACTCGACGGTGAGTTGCCGGTGCGGGGCTCCCCGCGCGACTGGTGGCGGTCGATCTCCAGTTTCTCGCGCACGGACGCGTGCGCCACGAGGTTGTCGCGGAGTTCGGCGTAGTCGCGCCCGGTCCCAATCCTGTCGGGGAGGTTGCAGAGCAGGATCCCGTGCTCCTCCTCCAGCACCGCCCGCTCCCGCGTGATGTACCCCACGTGCCGGGCCGACGCGCCGACGGTCCCCGCCCGGAAGCGGATGAATGTCCCACCCCGCGCCGCGGCGCTCACCTCAGCCGCTCACGGATCAGGTCCACCGTCTCCTCCACCGCCCGCGCCGCCTCCTGCAGCTCGGCGTCGGTGGGCGGGAGCGCCGAGCCACCCACGTCGGCGGAGTTCTCCCGGTGGGCGAGCTGATTGAGGTTCACCCCCACCTTGCGGAGCTGGAACATCAAACCTTCCAGCACCTCTACCTCCACGGGGGAGGCGCGGTGCGGAATGCGCTCCGCAGCCCCTTCAGCGGCCCCCAGCTCAGCGAGGAAGCGGGTGTATGGCCTCCCGGCCCTCCGGGCGTTCTCGATGATTCTGGACGCCTCATCGTCGGTCGCGCGGACGAAGAACGGGACGGGATACCGCCCGGCCAACCGCCGCCCCTTCCGCTTCTCCAGTTCGTCGGACATACGCACCTCCGCGTGTCTGGGTCGGGGTGGTTCCCCTTGAGCGCGCAGCGCGAATGGGGCAGGACGGGCCGCCGCGAAGCGGCAGGACCGGCATCGTGCTAGCACGATGCGTATCCTGCACTCACGCCGCCCCATCCCAGATACCTCCGGAGCGCCTGGTGCGTTGTATCCCCGTCCGGACGCCAGACCGCTCCCGTCGACACGACGGGACGGCATCGCGCGGCCTCCCCCGCAGCGGCAGCTTCGCCGCGACGCTACCCGGGACCCACTCCCCTCAGCAGCGCAGCCCTGGAGGCCTGACGCGCCAGAGAGCATGCGCCAGCCCGTCGTATAACACATTCCTGAATCGCGAGGTACTACCGGGTAGACCCATGCAGGACGTGGTCGCGGGAACAACTCGGGAGGCACCGATGACCGCATACGAGCGACTGCTGCGCTTCGTGGAGGATGCGCCGCGGGGAACCCTGGTGCCGGTGGAAGAGCTTCGCGCCATCCTGGCCGACGGACAGGTTGGCGCCGCTGAGGCCAAAGGAGTGCGCGACCTAACTGCTGCGGAAGCCGCGGACTGGCTGCACCGGCACCTGGGCGGAAGAAAGCGCACGCCCGCCGCAGTTCGGAAGATGATGCGGACGGGACTGCGAGGTGTGGTGCTTCAGTCCTTTTCGTTCGGGCGAGAGCGCCGCACGACGGAGCAGGATCTGGAACGCTTCCTCGGGGAGGTCCGGGGCAGGTGTCGCTCGGTCACGGGGTCTCCTCTGCCGCCCCGCGAGACTTCCGGAGCGCTCCCGCCTAAGCGAGACGTGGATCCCGCAGACGAAATCGCCGCAGCCAAAGCAAGCTTCGGGATCTTCCGGCCTGAGCAACGGGCCGCGGGTGCGTGACACATCGGTCACACACCCGCGCTCTCCCTCCCTACGCTGCCTGATCTGTCCTCGCCCCCTGTGGCTGCCCGGCTGCTCCCTCCGCGCGGCGGAAGCGGGCGAACCGGCGCGTCCCATCCTTCCACACCGCCCCGCTCTCCACCAGCCTGTCCCGGCAGTAGTAGAAGGTCCCGGCAGGCAGGCCGGACGCGTGCTCCCACTCCTTCGCCGTGAGGCCACGCGGAGGGAGAAGAGCGAGGACAGCTTTCAGCTTCGGCGTCAGTTCCCAGGGTGACCTGCGCTCCGGGTCCGCGCCGAGACGATGGGCGTACTGAGCGGCCCATTCGCTCCACCGAAATTCCAGGTGGGACCGCGACGCGCGCAGGCGCGTGTGCCTGAAGTACCGCCGGTCGATCATCTCCAGGGAGCCGTGCCCCATCTCCGCCTGGAGCTTCATGGGCGTCATGGCCTGGCCGTGCTCGTCCAGCGTGTACGTCCGGTGCGTGCAGTACGTCACCCGGAAGCGGCGGGTGCGAACTGAGCCCTCCACGAACCCACAGAAGCCGGCGATCCGGTCCAGGGACTTGCGCCAGTCACCGAGCGGGACCGTACCGTCGCTCCCTTCGGCGGGGAAGAGGAGCGGCCCGCGGGGGGCGTTGGGGCCGGCCAGGTACTCCGCCAGGATCTCGGCCAGTTGAGGGTGCAGGGGGATGACACGCTCCCGGTAGTCCGTCTTCAGCCGGTTCTGGTTGTCCTCCGCCCGTACGGTGGGATTCGTCCGGACGACGACCGCACCCCGCGGAAACTCGGGATCGCCAGGCAACCGCACGTCGGACACACGCACGCCGGCCCTCTCCGACTCGATCACGCCGGTCAGCAGGTAGAACCCGAGCAGAGGATAAAGGGGGAGCCCAGGCCGGTCAGGCGGATACAGGACCCGCGCGCCCTCCAGGAGCAGCGCCGCCTCCCCCACCTCCAGGTGCTCCGTGGGACTCGGGTCGACGGAGGGGAGATCCGTGCGCTCGGTCACCCAGTTCCGGTCGATCCGGCCCTCCGCGACCGCGGCTTGAAGCAGTTCCCCGAGCGTGTCCAGGTACCGCCGCTGCGTGGTGCAGGAGAGCTTGCCCCGCCGGCCGCCCGCGCGGTTTCCCTGACACTCGGGCGGCCGGGTGCGGAGTTCCTCCATGTAAGCGCGGATCTCCGCGGGCCCAAGCTCCGTCAGCCGCTCGCGTCCTCGCTGGGCGAAGAACCGCGCCGCGTGCACCAGCCGCTGCTCCTGGACCCTCAACCAGCCGCGGGTAACCTTCTTTCGACCGTGGCGGTTCTCCTTTTCAGCGAGATACCAGCCGGCGAAGGTCGCGATGCGGTCCAGCGGGTCCTCAGCCTCCAGTCGGGGCGCGATCCCGTCCGGGTGCGTCTTTCGCAGTTCGCGCATCTCCGCGAGCCGCTGCCCGTACAGGATCGCCGCCGTGACGGCGTCGGCCGTCGCGTACCTCTCACCCGGGGCGACCAGCGCCTCCTGCCTGCCGCCCCAAAGGTTCCACTCCCGCGCGTCGATATAGGCGCGCCCGCGCTTCCAGTAGAGCCGCGCGTGCGGCTCCTGCCCTGCGCCTGTCGCTTGTGCCGCTTCGCGGCCGACGGACTTGCGCATACCTCGCTCCTAGCCCGGGCCAGGTTGAGCAATCGCGGCGAACCCCTCTCCGGAGAGGGATTACCACGTGAACGCGAGGTGCGTTGTATCCTGTGTTACCGGAGCTTGTTACCCGCAGCCCGATTCGAGCTACAAAACAAACGCCCGCAGGTGGCTAAACAGCCATCCTACGGGCGTTTGGGGACATGCTCCCGGCAGGACTCGAACCTGCGACCTTTGGTTTAGGAAACCACTGCTCTATCCTGGCTGAGCTACGAGGGCGCACCACACGGGACCAGGCCCCGCGAAGGCCGGAAATTTAGCTGTTTCCCGCCGGAGGGTCAATCGCCGCTCCGTCCGGTGCGCGGGGCTCACGAGGCCCCGCGGCGCCCCTGCGCGTAACCCAGCGCGAAGCCGGTGACCAGCAGCTCCAGTGGGTCCGTCCCCGCCCCGCCCGCCAGCACCTCACCCGGCTGCTCGCGCAGCCTGCGCGCGATCCCCTCCAGCCGCTCCGCCACTTCCGCCAGCGCGTCCGCCGTGCCCCCACCGAGCGCCGCCTCCCCGGCATCCCCCGCGAAGGGAGCGGCCTCCCCGGCAAAGGCCGACTCTCCGTACGCCGCGTCGAAGCCGCTCAGCGCCTCAGCCTCGGACTCCGCGTAGTCGGACGCGTACCCGGACCCGGCGGCGTAGTCCGCGTCGCCCGCGGGCGCGTAGAGCGCCTCCTCCGCGGCAGTGTTCTCCTCGGATGCGAAGTACTCCTCCATGGAGGAGGCGGGCTCCTCGGCGTCCGCCGCCATCTCCGATGCGCTCTCCTCCGCGTCCGCCGCCATCTCCTCCACCGCGGGCTCCAGCAACCAGGCCTCCGCCCCGGAGTCCTCCACCTCGCCGGCCGCGGGGGCCGATTCCCACGGGCTCGCGGCCGCCTCGGGCGCCGCTTCCGCCTCGGAAACGTGCACGGGCGCGCCGGAGTCCCAGGGCGTGGGCTCCTCCGCGGCTGCGGGGAACGCGTCCGCCGCGTCCAGCGGCTCCACCGCGTCGGAGGCGTTCGGCGGCGCCTCCCCCTCGCTCGCCTCCGGCTCGGCGGCGAGCGACAAGGGCGCGTCCGCACCGAACGCGGGAGGCTCGTGGGCCACCGCGTCGGAGGGCGCCGCCTCGTACGCCTGTGCGTCGAAGGGCGTGGCCTCGGGGGCGGGAGTCTCCAGGGGCGCGGCGTCGAACGACTCCACGTCGAACGAGTACGCCTCGCTCGCGGACGGCTCCGCCGCGGGCGCGTCCACCTCCACCTCCTCGCCGCCCCACGTCATCCACGCCGGCTCCGCCGCCTCGGCCGGTTCCTGGAAGGCCGGTTCCTGGAAGGCCGGTTCCTGGAAGGCCGGCTCCTGGAGCGCCGGATCCTGGAGCGTGGGCTCCGCGTGCATCGCCGGCGCGGCGGTCAGCCAGGGCAGGTCCTCCGCGTCGTCCTCCGACGCGGGCGCACCGGCGAGGGGAGTGTCCGCTTCCACCGGCGCCTCCCAGGGCATCCACGCCTCGTCCTGCGCCCCGGTCGCCGCGGGGGTGAACGGGGCCGTCTCCTCCTCCACCGCCGACGGCGGCTCGGGGGCACGGGCATACTCGTCCACCACGCTCCCGGCCTCCTCCGCAAAGGGAGCGGCCGGAGCGGGAGGAGCCACCGGTGCGGGCGCCGGCTGGGCGGCGCCGGGGCGCGCGAAGGGAGCGAACGGCGGCAGCGGCGCCCCGGCAGCCGGGGCCGCGTCCGGCGAGCCCGAGGGACGCGACAGGGCGGGAGCGAACGGCGGGAGCGGCCTGCGGTCCGCGGGATCTCCGGGGTGTGCGCTCATCGGGAGTGCCGGGAGGAGAGTGGACGAAGAGATGCGAAGGGAGCCGCGCGGGGCGGCGCCGGGAAGACGCGCGCGTGGGCGGACGGCGCGCCGGCCGGGAGGCGGGCGCACGGGGTCCGCGGGTGCTCGGTTCCGGGTGTGAGGCGCAAGCTACCGCGGCGCGGGGGGCGCTGTCAACGAATTTGGCGCGGGCGGCTCAGCCGCCGCGACCCGGCTCCGCGCGCTCGGCCCAGCCGAAGCGGCCCAGGAGCGGCACGAAAGTGACGTCCAGCACCTCCTCCATGGTCACCCCCTCCGGGGCGTTCCGCACCATCACCAGGCGCTGCGTGTCGCGCGCGCCCACCGGCACCAGCATCCGCCCGCCGGGGGCCAGCTGCTCCACCAGCGGCGCCGGGACCTCGGGGCTCCCGGCCGCCACCAGGATGGCGTCGTAGGGTGCGTAGCGGCTCCAGCCGATGGTCCCGTCCCCCACCAGCAGCGCCACGTTGGAGACGCGCAGCCGGTCCAGCACGTCGCGCGCCCGCATCGAGAGCTCGCGGATGCGCTCCACCGAGTGCACACGGTCCACCAGCGAGGCCAGCACCGCCGTCTGGTGCCCCGACCCCGTCCCGATCTCCAGCACCCGGTCGGTGGACTGCAGCTGCAGCGCCTGCATGTAATACGCCTGGAGCGAGGGCTGCGACGCCGTCTGCCCGAAGCCGATGGGCACCGGGGCGTCCTCGTAGGCGCGGCCCCACACCGCCTCCGGCAGGAACTCGTGGCGCGGGACGCGCTCGAAGGCGCGCAGCACCTCCAGGTCGCGGATGCCGCGCTCCTGCATGCGGCCCACCAGCGCGCGGCGCTGCGCCAGGAAGCGGTCGCTCACAGCGACAGCCCCCACCCCGCCACGTCGGCGAGGAGCGCGTGGTTGGTGAGGTCCAGGTGCAGCGGCGTCACCGACACGTAGCCCGCCTTCACCGCGTGGAAGTCGGTCCCCTCCGGCGCGTCCCACTCCGCCCCGCCGCCGCCGATCCAGAAGTACTCGCGCCCCATCGGGTCCTTGCCGCGGAAGATGGAGTCGTTGTACACGCGGCGCGCCAGGCGCGTCACCTGCACGCCCCTGACCTCCGCCGGGTCGATGCCCGGGAGGTTGACGTTGAGCAGCGTCTCCGGGGGAAAGCCGCCGCGCAGCAATTGCGGCAGCAGCCGTTCCAGCAGCGGCCCGAAGGCGCCGATGGCCTCCGGGTCGCGCCCCACGTACGACACCGCCACCGAGGGGATCCCCAGGATGGTGGCCTCCATCGCCCCCGCCACGGTCCCCGAGTAGAGCACGTCCTCGCCCATGTTGGGCCCGTGGTTCACCCCCGAGAGCACGCAGTCCGGGCGGCCCTCCAGGAGGGCGCCCATCGCCAGGGCCACGCAGTCCGTGGGAGTGCCGTCCACGTGGTGCACACCCTCGCGCACGCGGCGGGCGCGGAGCGGGTGGTGCATGGTGAGCGAGTGGCTGGTGGCGCTCTGCTCGCGGTCGGGCGCGACGATCTCCACGGTGCCCAGGGTCTTCGCGGCCGTGGCCAGGACGTCCAGCCCAAGGGCCAGGTAGCCGTCGTCGTTTGTGCAGAGGATCAGCATCTGGTCGCTCGAATTGTGTCGGGACGGCAACGACTCTGAACGACGGGTTCGGGCGTGCCCCCGGCTGCGCCGGGGTCGGGCTTCGGCTCCGTAGGCGAGCAAACAACGCTCGCCAACGGAGTCGAGCCCCCGCGGAAACTGCCCCGCGGGGTCTCGCCCCTCCGGGCCGAAATCCCTCACGCGGGCATTGCGCTGGCGTCCGCTGGGGCCCCCTCCCCCCGGCCCCCTCCCCCGCAAGCGGGAGAGGGGGAGAACGACACGGCTGTTGCCGTTGCGATCTGCGCCGGGAGGTCGGGGGAGGGTCCGCAGGCGGCGCGTTTGTTCGAAGCCAGCGTGATCCTGCCCTCGCGCGGAGGGTGGGCGAGTGCTCTCGAGAGTCCCTTCGGGTGTCGCACCGCCGGAGGAGCCTTCCCCGGCCGACCCCATACCCGGAACCCGCCGGAGCGAGCCGTCGCACTCCCGCACTGCCGTCAGAGCAGCTCCAGGATCTCCTCGAGCTCCGCGCGCAGCGAGCGCACGAACGACTCCTCCAGGGCGCGGCGCGAGCGGTCGGCCATGTCGCCGGAGGCGCGCAGCTCCTCGATCCTGCGGCGCGCGCCGTCTATGGTGAAGCCTTCGTCGTGCACCAGGCGGCGGATGAGCGCGATCAGCTCCAGGTCGCGGGCGCGGTAGACGCGGTTGCCCTGCCGGTTCTTGGCGGGGGCGAACGCGTCGAACTGCGTCTCCCAGTAGCGCAGCACGTGCGCCTTCAGCCCCAGCAGCTCGCACACCTCGCCGATGGAGTAGAACTCCCGCTGCGGCGCGCCGCGCTTCACCCCCAGTGCTCCGCCTTGGGCTCGCGCAGCATCAGGCGCTCCACCGCGGCTCGCGGGGGAAGCTCCTCGAAGAGCACCGCGTGCACCGCGTGCACGATGGGCATCTCGATGCCGCGGCGCAGCGCCAGGTCGTGCGCCGACTTGGCCGTGCGCACCCCCTCCGCCACCTGCGTCATCCCGCCCAGGATGTCCCCCAGGCCGCGCCCCGCCCCCAGCTCAAGCCCCACCGAGCGGTTGCGGGACAGGGCGCCGGTGCAGGTGAGGATCAGGTCGCCCATCCCGGCCAGCCCGGCGAAGGTCAGCGGGTTCGCGCCCAGGTCCACCCCCAGCCGGGTGATCTCCGCCAGACCGCGGGTGATGAGCGCCGCCCGGGTGTTGTTGCCGAAGCCCAGCCCCTCCACCACCCCCGCCGCGATGGCGATCACGTTCTTGAGCGCCCCGCCCAGCTCCACCCCCGCCACGTCGCTGCTGGTGTAGACGCGGAAGTACTCCGTCTGGAAGAGCTCCTGCGCGCGCTCCGCCGCGCGCGCCGAGCGCGACGCGATGGTCACCGCCGTGGGCTGCCCCAGCCCCACCTCCAGCGCGAAGCTGGGCCCGGACAGGTAGGTGGCGCCGAGCGCCGCCTCGCGCGGCAGCACGTCCTCCAGCACCCCGTCCATGGTCTCCAGGGTGTCGGTCTCGATCCCCTTGGAAGCGCTCACCACCAGCGCGTCGGGGCGCATGGAGCGCGCGGCCAGCGACATCACCGGCCGCACCACGTGCGACGGCGACACCGAGACCACGACCTCCGCCCCCTCCACCGCCTCCGCCATGTCCGCGGTGGCCCGCAGCCGCGGGTCCAGCTCCACCTCGGCGAGGTAGCGCGGGTTGCGGTGCTCCCGCTCGATGCCCTCGGCCACGTCCGCCTCGTGCGACCACAGGGTCACCGGGACGCCCTTGCGGGCCAGCAGGTTGGCGAGCGCCGTCCCCCAGCTCCCCGCCCCGACGACCGCGACGCGCGCGCTCACCGCACGTCCTCCGCCTCGGCGGCCACGGCCGCGCCCGCGACGACCGCCTCGCCGGGGTGCGCCTCCACCGCCTTCTTGCCGAAGCGGTGCTCCTCGCCGCGCAGGATGCGCCCCACGTTGGCGCGGTGCGAGAACACCACGAACGCGGCGATCGCCCCGCCCAGCGCCCGCACCTCCCACCGGTCCGACGTGAGCCAGAGGAGGGGAAGCATGGTGAGCGCCGCCAGGATGGAGGCCAGCGACACCATGCGGCCGAGCCGCAGCGTCGCCAGCCACACCAGGAACGCGCCCCCCACCGCCGCCGGCGCCAGCGCCAGGAACACCCCGGCCCCGGTCGCCACGCCCTTGCCGCCCCGGAAGCGCATGTACAGCGAGAACACGTGCCCCACGATGGCCGCCGCCCCGTACGCCAGCGCCCACCGCCAGTCCGGCGAGCTGTCCCACAGCGGAAAGTACCACGCGGGAACGAACCCCTTGAGCACGTCGAAAAGCATCACCGGCGCCGCCACCTTGGCCCCCAGCACGCGAAAGGTGTTGGTGGCCCCCAGGTTGCCGCTCCCGTGCTCCCGCAGGTCGATGCCGCGCACCAGCCGCCCCGCGACGTAGCTCGCGGGAACGGAGCCCAGCAGGTAGCCGGCGACGACCAGAAGCCAGGGATTCACGGCAGGGAACAGGGAACAGGGTTCATCGGTTCACGCGTAGCGTGAAGCGTCACAGGGAACAGCCTGCAACGGCCCCTACCCGGCCGCTTGAAGCCCGCGGCCGGACTTCCGCGCCGTCGTGCAGTGCTCCCCCTCTCCCGCTTGCGGGGGAGGGGGCCGGGGGAAGGGGGCCTGCCGTCGCGTGAGGGATTTCGGCCCGAAGGGGCGAGACCCGGCGGCTGTTTGCCGGGGCTCGACTCCGTTGCAAACGGTAGTATCGTTTGCTACGGAGCCGAAGCCCGACCCCGGCGCAGCCGGGGGCACGCCCGAACCGGCTGTCAAAAGTCGTTGCCGTTCCGCACGCCGCGCGCCCCAAGCTCAATCCTCCTCGCCGCGCCGCCGGAGCGTGATGCGCAGCGGGACCCCAGAGAACCCCCACGCCGCCCGGAACCCGTTCATCAGGTAGCGCTGGTAGCTCTCGGCCACACCCTCGGGCGTGTTGCAGAACAGCACGAAGTTGGGGGGCCGGGTCGCCACCTGCGTGGCGTACAGGAACTTGATGGGGTGCCCGTGATGCGCCGGCGGACGGGCGCGCGCCACCAGCTCGCGCAGCACCTCGTTGACCTCGTGCGTGGCGATGCGGCGGTTGCGCTGCTCTTCCACCTCCAGGACCATGGGGAGCACGCGCTGCACCCGCTGCCCGGTGAGCGTGCTGGTGAACACGATGGGCACCCACTGGAGGAAGGGCGCGCGGTTCCGCACCTCCTTCTCGAAGTGGGGCGCCGTCATGGTCTCCTTTTCCACCAGGTCCCACTTGTTGGCCACGATGATCAGCCCGCAGCCGGCCTCCCACGCCTTCTCGGCGATCTTGAGGTCCTGCACGGCGATCCCCTCGGTGGCGTCGATCAGCAGCAGGCACACGTCGGCGCGCTCGATCGCCCGCTCCGTGCGGATGGTGCTGTAGAACTCCACCCCGTCGTCGATGCGCGACTGCCGCCGCAGCCCGGCGGTGTCCACGAACACCAGCGTCTGCCCGTGGAACTGCATGGGCGTGTCGATGGCGTCGCGGGTGGTCCCCGCCACGTCGGACACCACCAGCCGCTCCTCGCCCAGCAGGCGGTTGACGAAGCTGGACTTGCCCACGTTGGGCTTGCCGATCACGGCCACGCGCAGGACGTCCTCCTCGTCGCCTTCGCCGGCGTCGGGGAGGAGCGCGACCACGGCGTCCAGGATGTCGCCGCTCCCCTTGCCGCTCAGGCTGCTCACGGGGAGCGGCTCGCCCAGCCCCACGTCCCAGAACTCGTGGTGCGCGAGCGCGTTTGGGGCGCCCAGGTTGTCCACCTTGTTGACCACCAGCAGGGCGGGGCGCTGGGTGCGGCGCAGGTACTCGGCGACCTCGTAGTCCAGCGGGTGGGGGCCGGCCTTGCCGTCCACCAGCTGCACCACCACGTTGGCCTCGTCGATGGCGGTGAGCACCTGCTCGCGGATGAGCCGGTCCATGGGCTCGTCCGAGTTCTCCACCATCCCGCCCGTGTCCACCAGGTAGAACTGGCGGCCGTTCCACTCGGTGCGCGCGAAGTTGCGGTCGCGCGTCACGCCGGGAAAGTCCTCGACGATGGCGATGCGCTGCCCGAGGATGCGGTTGAAGAAGGTGGACTTGCCGACGTTGGGCCGGCCGACGACGGCGACTACGGGGAGCTTCAAGGACGGTTCGGGGTCGGGAGGAACGGGACCTCGCGCCGGAACCCCCGGACGCGCGGGCGAATATGGCCGCGCGCCCGGACGGCGTCAACCGCGCCGGGGCTCAGGCCAGCGGGGCGCCGCACGACGCGCACGTCTCGGCGCCGGGCTCGTACGCTTCGCCGCAGGACGGGCAGGCGAACACCACCTCGCCCTCGGTGTCCATGTGGCCGCGGATGGTGTCCAGCGCGGCGCCGTACTCCCACACCGGCACCATCACCCGGACGATGCTCAGCTCGCCCAGGTCCACGGGGTAGATGTGGTCCTTCTGCGAGAAGATCTGCGAGTCGATCCCCTCGGCCCGCAGGTTCTCCTGCACCAGCTGCGCTTCGATCTCGCCGTGCGTGCTGTACACCTGCGCCCACCCCTGGATCATGCGCACGCCGCGGTGCTCCTCGCACAGGAAGGCGTCGCCGCCGCCGGAGCTGCACCGGTCGCACAGGGCGCGCCCGCAGATCACGCAGCGCCCCCTGGCCTCGCGGTCGGGGTGGGTCTCGCACGCGGCCTCCACGCGCAGGGTGCCGCACGCGGGGCAGGCGTCGGCGCCCTCGTACTCGGTCTCGCAGCGGGCGCAGCGGAAGCCTTCGCCGGGAGCCTCGGGGCTCTCGCCGGCGACGGGAAGGATCTGGGTACGGTCGTCGGCCGGGGTCGGGATCTCGGGCATGAGGTGTCTGTCTCGGGTTCGCGTCGGTGCCATCGCGCGGCGTTTTCGCAAGAAGCGTGCGCCCCTCCGCACGCGAAAACGGGAGGCGGCCCTCGCGAGCCGCCCCCCGTGACCCTCCGACATCGACGTAACACCGACACCTGCGTGAGGGATTTCGGCCCGAAGGGGCGAGACCCGGCGGCAGTTTGCCGGGGCTCGACTCCGTTACGCACGGTTGTTTCGTGCGTTACGGAGCCGAAGCCCGACCCCCGCGCCAGCGGGGGTCACGTCCAGACCTGCTCTTAACGGAAGGTGTAGCTGAAGCTGGTGACCGTCTGCCCGGCCGGGAGCGGCACCTGGAAGCTGGCGCTCTGCCCCTTGGCCGGCGCCGCGACCGTGGTGCTCTGCGTCCCCGCCTGCCCGGCGGGACCGTAGAAGGTGAAGGTGAGCGTCACCTGCGTCCCGGCGTTGGCCTTGTTGCCGATCACCTTGCCGGTGAGCATGGGCTGGCCGCCGTCGGGGGTCTCGAAGCGGATCTCGTCCACGTGCACCGGCAGCGCCTCGACGTCTTCCAGCACCTTGAGGGCCTGGTTCTGCAGGGCGCGCTGGCCGGCGGTGTTCTGCCCGGAAGCCTCGGCCTGCCCCTTGTAGGAGTTGAAGAGGATGATGCGCGCGTTCTCGTTGAGCGGGTCGATCTGCACCACCCGCTGCGCGATCGGCGTCAGGTCCGCCCAGCGCTCCTGCTTGTACAGGGCCAGCGCGTAGTTGTACCAGGCGTCGCGGTTGTTCTGGTCGATCGTGGTCAGCTGGCGGAAGACCTCGATGGCGGGCCCGTACTGCTCGGCCTGGAACTGCCGCGCGCCCACGCTCAGCAGCCCGGCGAGCGAGTTCTGGCGGGTCTCGGCGCGCGACGTCATCTCGGCGGAGGAGGTGTCCGCGGCCATCCGGTCGAGCACGGTGAGGGCCTCGCGGTACGCGGCCGTGGCCTGGGTCAGGTCGCCGCGCTGCGAGTACACCACGCCCAGGTTGTAGTAGGCGTCCGGCCGCCCGCCATAGATGGAGTTGGCGCGCTGCCAGCTCGCCATGGCGGTGGCGGTGTCGTTCTGCGTGTACGCGTCGAGGCCGGCCTGGAAGGCGGTGGCCCAGCCGCGCTCGCGCTCGGGGGCGATCTCGGCCTCGAAGGCGGGGCAGAGCTCCACCGCGCGGTCCCAGGCGCGGTCGGCCTCCTCGAAGTTGCCGGCGGCGATGGCCGCCTGGCCCAGGAGGAACTGGTTCTGCGGGTTCCCCGGCTCGGCCGTGGCCGCCGCCTGCGCCCCGGTGAGCGCCTCCGCGGAGCGGCCCAGCAGCAGCGCGCGCTGGGCGACGACCGCCCCGGCACTCGCCGTCGTCGGCACGCCCGCGGCGCAGCTCACGGTGGGGAACGCGCCGGTGCCCGCGGTGGCGCCGCCCGCACCCGTTCCGGCCGCCGCGCAGGCACCCGCCACGGCGGACGCGCCCACGGCCAGGAACAGTCCACGATGGAATCTCATCTCATCCCTCCGGTGATGGTGGCCGGCCTCCAGCGGGCCGGGGTTTCTCCGAGCTTTCGGACGGGTCAGTGCTCCGACGCCACGCCCTCGGACAGCATTGCCCGGAAGGCGGCGAGCGGCGTCATGCCGAGCCGGCCGGCGGCCCGGACCACGTCCTCGAACTCAGGCTTGGCGCGCTCCCCGCCGCCGGGGAGGGAGGAGCGCTTGACGCGGACCGGCTGGCCGCGCCACTCGACGGTCTCTTCTCGCCGGGCGAGCGCTTCCCGCCGCACGGGCCAGAAGCGGACGCCGATGGACGAGCCGCCGTGGAACAGGGCCCCCTGCACCGCCGCCAGCGCGGAGGGCGGCACGAGCGCTTCCACGCGCAGCCCGGGGCGCCCCTTCTTCATCAGGACGGGGACGGCGGTGCAGTCCAGCGCGCCGGCGGCGAGCACCGCCTCCAGCAGCGGCGGCACGTACTCGGGGGACAGGTCGTCCACGTCGCACTGCACCACCAGGACCTCCTCGTCATCCCGCCGGGCGTCGGCGCGGATGGCGACCAGGCGCAGGCAGTTGGGGCGGTCCTGCGGGTCCCGCGTCCCCGCGCCGAAGCCGGTGGCCTCGGCGACGAAGGTGGTGGGCGGGGCGGCCCCGGCGGTGAACGCCTGGAGCAGCGCGGCGCCGGTGGGGGTGGTGCACTCGCCCTCGAACTCGGGGTCCCGCACGGGGATCCCGGTGAGCAGCTTGAGCACCGCGGGCGGGGGCACGGGGAAGTTGCCGTGCGCCATCTCCGCCCACCCCCGCCCCAGCGCCACGGGGCGGGTGTAGAACTCGGTGAACCCCAGCTCGGCCGCCCCGGCCACGGACGCCAGCACGTCGATGATGGCGTCCAGCGCCCCCACCTCGTGGAAGTGCACGCGCTCGCGCGTGGTGCCGTGCACCTCCGCCTCGGCCTCGGCAAGAAGCGTGAACGCATGGATCGCGCGCTCCCGGACCTCCGCCGGCGCCTCCGTCCCCTCGATGATGCGCACCACGTGCGAGAGGTGGCGGTGGGCGTGCTCGTGCGGCAGCTCCAGGACCAGGCGCTGGCAGGCGATGCCCTTGCGCATCACCCGCTCGGCGTCCACGCGCACCTCGGCCAGCTTCAGCCCGCGCACGAAGTCCCGGAGCCACTCCAGCGGGAGCCCCAGGTCCAGCAGGGCGGCGATGGTCATGTCGCCGCTGATCCCGGCGAAGGGATCGAAGATCAGACCGCGCAATTCAGCCTCTGGGGTAAACGGACGGCCGCAAGATAGGCCGCGCCTGGGGAATCGTCAAACTACGCCCCTTCCCCGCCGATCTCCGGGAGCGCCGCCAGCACCCGCGCGCGCCCCTGCACCATCGCCACCCCCGGCAGGTCGGGCCCGTGCTCCTCGCCGGTGAGCGCCAGCCGCACGGGGAGGAAGAGCGCCCGCCCCTTCGCCCCCGCGTCCCTTCCCCCCTCGGCGATGGCGCCCTTGACGGCGGCCTCGTCCCACTCCGGCAGCGCGGCGAGCCGCGACCGCACGGCGGCGAGGACCCGCCGCGCCTCGCCGTCCGCCAGCACGCGCTCCCGGGCCTCGCGGGCCCCGAGAGTGTCCGGCCCGAAGAAGTGCTCCAGCTGCCCGCCCGCGTCGGCGAGCACGGAGATGCGCTCGCGCAGCGCCGCCGCGACCGCGGGCATTTCCTCCTCCGCGACGGGGAAGCGCTCCCGGTCCACGAACGGCGCGAGCGCGCGGGCCAGCTCGCCGGCGGGCATCTCCTGCACGTAGCGGGAGGAGAGCCAGCGCAGCTTGTCGCGGTCGAACACGGCGTCGCTCGCCCCCACGCGGTCCAGCTCCACCTCGGCGGCCAGCCGCTCGCGCGACAGCTTCTCCTCGCCGGAGGGGGAGGACCAGGAGAGCAGCGACAGGTAGTTGAAGAGCGCCTCGGGGAGGTAGCCCTGCCGCCGGTGCTCGGCGACGGAGGTGGCGCCGTGCCGCTTGGACAGCTTCTGCCGGTCGGGCCCCAGGATCAGCGGGATGTGCGCGAACACGGGGAGCGCCTGCCCGATCGCGTGGTAGACCAGGACCTGCTTGGGCGTGTTGTTGAGGTGGTCCACGCCGCGGACGACGTGGGTGATGCGCATCTCCGCGTCGTCGACGGCCGCGGCGAAGTTGTACGTGGGCAGGCCGTCCGAGCGCAGGAGCACGAAGTCCTCGATGTCGCTCACCGGGAAGCTCACCGTGCCGCGGATCACGTCGTCGACGACGACCTCTCCCCCGTCGGGAACCCGGAACCGCAGCGCGGCTCCCGGCGGGACGATATCCGGCGCGTCCCGGTCTGCGCAGTCGCAGCGTCGGCGGCCCTGCGCGGTCTCGTCCTGCCCGGTGGGAGGGCAGGTGCACCAGTACGCGTGGCCACCCTGGAGCAGCCGCCGCGCGTGGTCCCGGTAGAGGGGCGAGCGCTCGCTCTGCCGGTAGGGCGCGTGGGGCCCGCCCGTGTCCGGCCCCTCGTCCCAGTCCAGCCCCAGCCAGCGCAGGTCGTCCAGCAGCGCCGCTTCGGCGCCGGCGACGTTGCGCTCGCGGTCGGTGTCCTCGATGCGCAGCACGAAGCTGCCGCCGTGGTGGCGCGCCAGCAGCCAGTTGAGGATGGCCGTGCGCGCCCCGCCGACGTGGAGGCTGCCGGTAGGGCTGGGGGCGAAGCGGGTGCGGAACATCTAGGGAACAGGGTACAGGGTACAGGGTTCATCGGTTCACGCGTAGCGTGAAGCGTCACAGGGAACAGCCTGCAACTGCATGGCAGTGACCCTCAGTGCCGGAATAGGCGGCGCCCCGTGAACACCATCGCGATGCCGTGCTCGTTCGCGGCGGCGACCACCTCCTCGTCGCGCACGGAGCCGCCGGGCTGGATCACGGCGCGGATCCCCGCCTCGGCCGCGGCGTCCACGCCGTCGCGGAAGGGGAAGAAGGCGTCCGAGGCGAGGGCGGCGCCCGCGAGGTCGAAGCCGTTGTCGCGCGCCTTGAGCACGGCGATGCGCGACGAGTCGACGCGGCTCATCTGCCCGGCGCCGATCCCCAGCGCCATGCCGCCGCGCGCCAGGAGGATGGCGTTGGACTTGACGGCGGCCACGGCGCGCCAGGCGAAGCGCAGGTCGGCCCACTCCTCGTCCGTGGGCGCGCGGTCGCCGGCGACGCGCCAGCCGTCCTCGTCGAAGTGCGTGGACAGGCGGTCCTGCGCCACGAAGCCGCCGCGCACGCGCTTGAAGTCCCACCCCTCGTCGAGCTCCCCGCCGGCGGGGAGCACGATGAGGCGCAGGTTCTTTTTCTCGCGCAGCAGGTCCAGCGCGCGCGGGGCGAAGCCGGGCGCCACGACCGCCTCCACGAAGTTGGGGCGCATCAGCACCGCCGCCTCCTCCGACACCTCCGTGCTGAAGGCGATCACCGAGCCGAAGGCGCTGGTGGGGTCGGTGGAGAGCGCCTTCCGGTACGCCTCCGGAGCGTCCGCACCCACCGCGATCCCGCACGGCGTGTCGTGCTTGATGACCGCGCAGGCGGCGAGGTCGTCGCCGCTCCACGGGGCGACGGCGAGCACCGCGGCGTCCACGTCCACCAGGTTGTTGAAGGACAGCTCCTTGCCGTGCAGCTGCCGCATGGCCGGGAGCCCGCCCGACACGCCAGCCTCCGCGTAGAAGGCGGCGCGCTGGTCCGGGTTCTCGCCGTAACGGAGGTCCTGCACCCGGGTGAGCGACAGCGACAGGCGCGGCGGGAAGCCGTCCGTGCCCGCGTCCGCCCCGGCGGCCTCCGCCGGGTGGAGCTGCCGCCGGAGGTATCCGGCGATGGCGGCGTCGTACGACGAGGTGTGGGCGTACACCTTGGCGGCCAGCTCGCGGCGCAGCGGCAGCGTGTCCGCGGGTCCGGCATCCAGCGCGCCCAGGACGCGCCCGTAGTCGGCCGTGTCCACCACCACCCACACGCTCTCGTGGTTCTTGGCCGCGGAGCGAAGCATGGACGGCCCGCCGATGTCGATGTTCTCGATGGCCTCGTCCACGCCCACGCCCGGCTTCGCGACGGTCTCGCGGAAGGGGTACAGGTTCACCGCCACCAGGTCGATGGGCGCGTAGCCCCGTGCCGCCATCTCCTCCAGGTCGGTGGCGTGACCGCGGCGCGCCAGCAGCCCGGCGTGCACCGCCGGGTGGAGCGTCTTCACGCGGCCGTCCATCATCTCCGGGTGGCCGGTCACCTCGGCGACCTCCACCACCTCCAGCCCCGCCTCGCGCAGCGCGCTGGCCGTGCCGCCGGTGGAGAGCAGCGTCCACCCGCGCCCGGCGAGCGCGCGGGCGAAGGGGACGAGGCCGGACTTGTCGGACACGCTGAGCAGGGCTCTGGGCATTCGCTTGACCTGTCGGAGAACGCCCTCGCGGGCGACGTGGTTTCCAGCGGCGGCGGGACCGGGCGGCGCTCAGCCGTCCCGCGTCCCCCCGAAGACGGCGATCCCCCGGACGGACTCTTCGGCGGGCGCCGCGCGGGGCGCCAGGTCGAAGGCCACGGGGTCGGCCAGCGGCTGCACGTGCGGTGCTCCGCCGCGGGCGAGCCCTTCCACCACCAGGGGGAGGAGCCGGTGCTCCACCGCGAGCACGCGGGCGGCGAGCGCCCCGGGGGTATCGCCGGGGAGCACGGGCACCGGCCACTGCGCGATGATGGCGCCGGAGTCGTACTCCTCGCCCACGTGGTGCACCGTGGCGCCGGTGACGCGCGCGCCGGACTCGATCACGGCGCGGTGCACCCGCATCCCGTACATCCCCGCCCCGCCGAACGCGGGGAGCAGCGCCGGGTGGATGTTGACCATCCGCCCCCGGAAGCGCTCCACCACCGCCGCCGGCACGAGCTGGAGGAACCCGGCCAGCACCACCAGCTCCACCCGGTGACGGTCCAGCTCCGCGAGCAGCGCTTCCGTGTACCCCTCGGCCCCCATCTCCCGGACCGCGAGCACGGCGACCGGGACCCCCGCGCGCTCCGCCCGCTCCAGCGCGCCGATGCCGGCGCGGCTCCCCACCACCAGCTCCACGCGCGCGACGGACGGCCCCCCGACGTTGAAGCGGTCGAGGAGCGATTGCAGGTTGGTCCCGCCGCCCGAGGCGAGGACCGCGACGCGCATGGGATCCGGCAGCGGCGTTCTCCGGCTGGGGTCGAGGCGGCGGAAGATAGACCGCGCTCCCCGAGGCGTCAACCGAGCGGACGGCCGCGCAGGAAAGCGAAGCCGCCGCCCGGACGATCCGGACGGCGGCTGGAACCCGCATGAGGGATTTCGGCCCGAAGTGGCGAGACCCGGCGGGGCTGTTTCCGCCGGGGCTCGACTCCGTTACGCAGCGTTGTTTGCTGCGTTACGGAGCCGAAGCCCGACCCCGGCGCCAGCCGGGGGCACGCCCGCACCCGGCAGTTCAACGTTTGAGGTCAGAAGATCCCGCCGGTGGGCGAGCAGGTGCAGGAGACTCCCGGCGGGCAGTAGCACTCGGGCGCGCTCACACGGACGACGGCCGTACCCTTGAGGGACCCGCCGCTGAGGGTGGCGGTGATGGTCGCCTGGCCCACCGCGTCGACCGAAGGCCCGGCCTGGACGCCGGCGGCGTACGCGGTTGCGTTGTAGATGGTCGCCACGGCGGTGTTGCTGCTGGTCCAGGTCAGGCTGCGGCTGGTGATCCTGTTGCCGGCGGCGTCGTAGATCATCCCGGCGAGCTGCCTCGTGGCGCCGATCTGCAGGTCGAAGGTGGAGGGGGTGATCTCCACGCGGGCGGGATCGCCCGGCACGACGGTGAAGTAGTAGGTGTTGGTGATCGACGCGTAGCTCACCGTCAGGGCCGTCGTCCCCGCGAGCCCGAAGCGGAGCGTCTGCGCCGGGCCCACCTGGTTCGGGTACACGATGGCCGCGATCGTGGGATCGGCCACCGACCAGGTGACGCCCCCGGACGGATAGACCCGGCAGTTGTTGGCGCCGTACACCTTGATCGTCAGCTGGACGGTCGCGCCGCTCCTGAGGGGGTTCGTGGTCCCGCCCGAGTCCAGCTCGAACCGCGTAGCCGTGCAGGGCTGGGTCTGGAAGATGGGCCCGATGGGCTCCTTCTCGTAGTCGAAGGCCGCGCGCTCCGAAGCGGCGGTGCGCTCCACGCCGGCGGGCCCGGCGGCGTCCCCGCAGGCCGCCGCGAGGGCGACCGCGAGGGGCGCCAGGAACAGGCGCAGTGTGGCGAATCGGTCGAAGAGGGACATGGACTTCTCCTGCGATGGGGTGATGCGAGGGATGCGCCGCACCCGCTGCGACGCGATTCCAAGCTCTCCCTATCCGCCTGCCGCGACAATCACTTGCGGGCGAGCCGACGGGTTCCGGGGGCGAAACGCACGTTTCCCAGGGCGGACGAAAAAGAGGCAGCCGCCGCCCGGACGATCCGGACGGCAGCTGGGACCCGCGTGAGGGATTTCGGCCCGAAGGGGCGAGACCCCGCGGGCAGTTTCGCGGGGGCTCGACTCCGTTGCAGACGGTCGTTTCGTCTGCTACGGAGCCGAAGCCCGACCCCGGCGCCAGCCGGGGGCACGCCCGAACCCGCCCTTCCAAGCAGTTCCGCCGTAAAGAACTCAGCCGAACGAGCTGCCCCCGTAGTGCGGCACCAGGAACGGGTTCGCCACCCGCTCGAACCCCACGGTGGTCTCCGGCCCGTGCCCGGAGTACAGCGCCGTCTCGTCGGGAAGCGTCAACACCTGTTCGCGGATGGACTTCATCAGCGTCTGGAAGTCGCCGCCGGGCAGGTCCGTGCGCCCGATGGAGCCGCGGAACACCACGTCGCCCACCAGCGCGTACCCCTCGCCCACCAGCGTGACGTGCCCCGGCGCGTGCCCCGGCGTGTAGCGCACCTGCAGCTCGCACTCGCCGAAGCGCACCGGCTCCCCCGGCTCCAGGTAGCCGTCCGCGGGGGGCGGGGTCTCGGCGTACACCCCGAACATCTGCGCCTGCTGCGGCGCCGCGGCGTACATGGGCTCGGCGTCGCGGTGCAGGAGCACCGGCGCCGACGTCTCCCGCTTAGCGCGCGCGACGCCCTCCACGTGGTCCAGGTGCGTGTGCGTCAGCACGATCAGCTCGATCTGCATCTCCTGCCGCCTGGCCTCCGCCAGCGCGTCGGGGGTGGCGGCCCCGGGGTCCACCAGGATCGCCCTGCCCGTGCGCGTGCAGCTCACCAGGAACACGTTCTGGGCGAAGGGCCCGCCCGTGAAGCTGCGGACGGTGGCCTCGCCGCGGCCCATCTCAGCCACGGAGTGCCTCCAGCACCTCGTCCGCGCCGTGCGCACCCGGCGCCGCGTACACGATGCGCCCGTGCGTGTCGACCAGGAAGGTGGCGCGCGCGATCCCGCCGTTCTCCTTGAGCGTCCCGTACGCCCGGGCGATCTCCCGGTCCGCGTCCAGGATCAGCGGAAAGTCCAGGTCGTACTTGTCGCGGAAGCGCCGGTGGCTGACCATGCTCCCGTCGTTGACGCCGAAGCGCGCCACCCCCGCCGCCGCGTACTGCGCGCCCTCGTCGCGCGCCGTGCACATCTGCTTGGTGCAGCCGGGCGTGTCGTCCTTCGGGTAGAACATCAGCAGCACCGACTGCTTCCCCCGGAAGTCGTGGAGGGAGACGGTGCCGCCGTCGGTGGTCTGCGCGGTGAAGTTGGGCGCGTCCGAGCCCGCGTTCAGAAGGGTGTCCGTGGCCGACATGTGCTCGCTCCGATCGGGGTGGTTTCGTGAGTCGGTCCCGCCTGGAACTATGGCGGCAGGGCCGGGGGATGGCAACCGACCGGCGGCGGTCCGCGCGCGCGGTCGCGCATGGTTCGCCGCTTGCGTGGTCGTGGCCCCGGACCCTGCGGCCAGACGGCCCCCCGCGGCACGCACCCGGACGGAAGAGGCGCACTCCAGCCCCATGCGCGACCAACGCGGACCCGTCACCGGCGAGTGGAGCGACCTCGCCTTCCTCAACTTCCGTGTCCACCCGGACCTCCTCGCCCCCCACCTTCCCGCCGGCACCGAGCCGGACCGGTGGCGGGGCGAGTGCTGGCTGAGCGTCGTCGGCCTGCACGTGCGCGACCTCCGCATCGGTGGCGCCCCCGCACCGCTGCACCGCGACTTCGCCCAGGTCAACCTCCGGCTGTGCGTGCGCCGGACCGTCCGCGCCCGCGGAGGCACCCAGGTGCGCCGGGGCGCCGTCCTGATGCGCGAGTTCGTCCCCCGCCCCGCGCTGGCCGCCGCGCCCGGGCTGGCGCGCGAGGAGCCGCTGCAGCCCGCCGTCCTGCGGCGCCGCACCCTCCCCGACGCGCAGGCCGACGCCGGCGCGGTCGCCGAGTACGTGTGGGACGAGCTGATCCGCGGCGGCCGGCTGTTCGCCGAGGCCAGGGGGCCGGCCGAGCCGCTGCGGCCGGGCTCCTTCGAGGAGTGGATCGCCGAGCGCTGCTGGGGCTATTCGGGGCGCAGGGGCGGGCCGGCCGCCGAGTACCGCCTGGAGCACCCGCGCTGGACCGTGAGGGCGGCCGCCCGCGCGCAGCTCTCCGGCAACCTGGCCGCCACCTTCGGCGAGGAGTTCGCCGACGTGCTGCACGGCGAGCCCGTGTCCGCGTTCCTGGCGAGCGGGTCCAGGGTGGTCGTGCATGCGCCGTCGCTGTTCTGAACGGCTTGTGACGGACGGATGGACGGACGGATGGACGGCAGGGTTCGGGCGTGCCCCCGGCTGGCGCCGGGGTCGGGCTTCGGCTCCGTAGGGCTGCAAACGACGCAGCCCAACGGAGTCGAGCCCCGACGATACTGCTGTCGGGTCTCGCCCCTTCGGGCCGAAATCCCTCACGCGGGGCTCGCGCTGGCGTCCGCGGGGACCCCCACCCGGCTCGCTTTAGGCTCGCCACCCTCCCCCTTCATGCGGTTCACGCGAAGCGTGAAGCGCCATTCTGAGCGCGCACGCGATACCTGCCGCATCCCCGGAACAGGCCGGAAAACAGCAGGGGCGGCCCCCGTCGCCGGAAGCCGCCCCCTTCTCCTCTGATCCAGCATCGCCTTCAGTCGTCCCACTCCGAGGTATCCGAAGCCTCCGCGGCATCGTCTCGGGCCGAGCCTTCGGCGGCGTGCGGCCGGGCGATCTCCTCGCGCGTCCGCTGCGTCTGCGTGAGGAGCCGGCGCGCGCGGGTCATCAGCGCCTCCACCTCGCGCTGCGTCTCCTGCATCTGCTCGAACGCCGCCTGCCGGTGCTGCACCGCGCGGCGCAGCTCCGCCTCCAGGGTGCTCCACTCGTCCTGCTGAAAGGGCTCGCTCATGCGCTCGCTCCAGGCTCGTACCACGCTGCGGGAATGCGACTTGCGTTTCCGGGCGCCCCCAAGCCCGGCAGACGACACGGTGACAAGGAGGCCGTTCATGGACCGCAGCGACGACGTCCGCAGCACCGAGGACACCACCGCCAACCGCGAACACGCGCACAACGCGGAGGAGAACCGCGACGCCCTGGCCGCGCAGGCCGAGCGCACCCGCGCCACCACGCCCGCGGCAGCCCACACCCCCGTCGGCGCGGCGGGCGCAGCCGGGGGCGGCACCGCGATGGACAACACCGAGGCCGTGCGCGCGGCCGCCGAGAACCGCGACGCCCTCGCCGAGGAGAACCGGCGCGTCGCCGCCACCACCCCCGACGACGTGCCCATGACCGGGCCCGACACCCGGCGGGAGGACCGGTGAGCCGCGGCGGCTAGCGCCGCCGCGAGGGGGGAGCGGGTCAGCGCCCGGCGGCGACCCGCTCCCCCGTTTCCATCGCGGCCAGCTCCGGGTCCGACTGCGGCAGGCTCAGCAGGAAGCAGCTTCCCTCCCCCGGCGCCGAGGACACCGTCAGCGATCCTCCCAGGAGCTCCGCCAGGCGCCGCGAGATCGGCAGCCCCAGCCCCGTCCCCTGCGTGCTGTGGGGCTGCTCCAGCTGCACGAACTCGTCGAAGATCTTTTCCTGGTCCTCCGCGGCGATCCCCTCCCCCTGGTCCACCACCTCCACCACCAGCCCCCCGTCCTCGCGCCGCGCCGAGATCACCCGCACCGGCTTGCCGCCGCCGAACTTGATGGCGTTGGAAAGCAGGTTGAGGAGGATCTGGCGAACCCGCCGCGCGTCCGAGACGATGGTGAACGGATCGCTCCGCCTCTCCAGCGCCAGCGGCACCCCGTGCTGCTCCGCGAAGGGGGCCACCGTCACGAACAGGTCCTGGATCAGCTCCGGGAAGCCCACCGACTCCAGCTGGAGCTCCATCTTGCCCGCCTCGATCTTGGACAGGTCCAGGATGTCGTTGACCAGCTCCAGCAGGTGGTTGGCCGCCTTGTGCGTCCGCTCGATGCTGTTGACCTGCGGGTCGTTGAGCGGGCCGTAGATGCGGTCCAGGAGGAGCGAGCTGTAGCCCAGGATGGCGTTGATGGGGGTGCGCAGCTCGTGGCTCATGTTGGCGTAGAAGCGGCTCCGCGCCCCCATGGCCCGCTCCAGCTCGATCGTGCGGCGGTTCAGCTCCTCGTTGAGCACCCGAAGCTCCTCCATGGTGTTCGCCAGCGACACCGCCTGCGCCCGCACCGCCTCCTCCGCCTGCCGCCGCTCCGAGATGTCGCGCAGGATCAGCGTGTACACCCGCTCGTTTCGCTGCACCAGCGACGACAGCGAGAACTCCGCCGGGAAGCGCTCCCCGTCGCCGCGCACCCCCACCGCCTCGCGCACCGACGACTCGCTGGCGCGTCCGGCCACGGCCGCCCCGTTGCCGCGTCCGCGGGGGGGCTTGCCCGGGCTCAGGTCCAGCGCCGGGTGGAAGAAGCGGTCGATCGCCGTCCCCACCGCTTCCGCCATGCTGCAGCGGAAGACCCGCTCCGCCGCCGCGTTGAAGAGCGTGATCCGCCGGTCCCCGCCGAAGGTGACGATCGCCTCCAGCGCCGAGTCCACGATGTCCGCGTAGCGCGCCTCCGACTCCAGGAGCTGCGCGCGGTGCAGCAGCTCCGTCTCGCGCCGCTCGCCCTCGCGCAGCATGTCGTCCTGCTGGCGGAGCTGCACCGTCTTCAGGTACAGCTCCACGAAAACCGCCACCTTGGAGCGGAGGATCGCCGGGTTGAAGGGCTTGAACATGTAGTCCACCGCCCCCGCCGAGTACCCCTCGAAGACGTACTCCTCCTCCTTGCTGATGGCCGTCAGGAAGATGATGGGCGTGGCGCGCGAGCGCTCGCGGGACTTGATCAGCTGGGCCGTCTCGAAGCCGTTCATCCCCGGCATCTGCACGTCCAGGAGGATCACCGCGAAGTCGTGCAGGAGCACCTGCCGCAGCGCCTCCTGCCCCGAGGTGGCGCGGACCAGCTCGTGCCCCAGCGGCTGGAGGATCGCCTCCAGCGCCACCA
Source organism: uncultured Gemmatimonadales bacterium (assembly GCA_963716255.1). Classification (GTDB taxonomy): domain Bacteria; phylum Gemmatimonadota; class Gemmatimonadetes; order Longimicrobiales; family Longimicrobiaceae; genus JAFAYN01. The sequence continues at coordinate 587,494 of OY970303.1, forward strand.
GGTTCTCCATGCGGTCGTCCACCATCAGGATCATGGCGCCGGACTGCGGGGTGTCGGCCATCAGCGCTTCTCCCCCGGGCGTGCCGGGGACGATTGCAGGGTGAGGAGGCGCGCCGCGATCCCCTCCAGCGTCAGCACCTCCGCCTCGGGGACCGCGCGCAGCGCCGCGGCGGGCATCACCTTCACCTCCGCGGTGGCCGGGTCCTGGACCAGCGCCGTCCCGCCGCGGTCCACGATCCGGCGCAGGCCGCGGGCCCCGTCGTGGTTGGCGCCGGTGAGCACCACGCCCACCGCGCGGGCGCCGTAGGCGTCTGCGGCGCTCTCGAAAGCCACGTCGATGGACGGGCGGCTGTACATCTCGGGCGCGTCGGTGGAAAGGGAGAAGTACCCCGGCTCCAGCAGCGTGTGGTAGTCCGGGGGGGCCAGGTACACGTTGCCCGGCTCGGCCGACGCCTTGTCCGTCACCTCCTGGATCGCCAGCGGCGTGCAGTCCTGCAGCACCTCGCAGAGCGCGTCCGAGTCCTTGCTGCGGTGCTGCACCACCACGACGGCCATGCGGAAGTCGCCCGGGAGCCCGCCCAGCAGCGTGCACACCGCGTCCAGCCCCCCCGCGGAAACCCCCACCATCACGATCTCGCGCGCCACTAGACCACCTTCCGGTAGATCTTTTCGCGCTGGTTGATCGCCTCGTAGCACTCCTCGTACTTGGAGAACTTGAGCGATTCCTTGCTCCCCAGCGCCAGGATCCCGTAGGTGGGCAGGCTCTCGTAGAACAGCTCGTGCACCCGGTTCTGCAGCGACCGGTCGAAGTAGATCATCACGTTCCGGCAGAGGATCACGTTGAACTCGCTGAACGAGCGGTCCGTCACCAGGTTGTGCTGCGCGAACACCACGTTCTCCCGCAGAGCCGGCGAGAACAGCGCCCCGCCGTACGCCGCGGTGTAGTACTCCGAGAAGGAGCGCATGCCGCCCGCCCGCAGGTAGTTCTGCGTGTACTCCTGCATCTTTTCCAGCGGGAAGATCCCCGCCCGCGCCTCCGCCAGCACCACCTCGTTGATGTCCGTGGCGTACACCCGGGACCGCTCCAGCAGCCCCTCCTCCTTGAGGAGGATCGCCATGGAGTACACCTCCTCCCCCGTCGAGCACCCGGCGTGCCACACCCGGATGAAGGGGTAGGTGCGCAGCAGCGGCACCACCTCCGCGCGGAACGCCCGGTAGAAGTTGGGGTCGCGGAACATGGACGTGACGTTGACCGAAAGGTCCAGGAGCATCCGCTCCATCGCGCTCCGGTCGTGCAGCACCCGCTCCTGCAGGCCGCTCACCGTGCCGAGCCCCTCCGCCCGGATCCGCTTCCACAGCCGCCGCCGCAGCGAGGCGTAGGCGTACGAGCGGAAGTCGAAGCCGTAGTGGCGGAAGATCCCCTCCAGCAGGATCTCGACCTCCACCCGCTCCAGCTCCGGAGAATAGCTTTCCGGGGCCGTGGGCAGCCCCCCCGCGGCGTTCATGCGCCGGTCACGAGTACAGCCACACGCGCAGGAGCGAGAGGAGCTGCTCGGTGTCCACCGGCTTGGTGATGTAGTCCGAGGCGCCCGCCGCCAGCGTCTTCTCGCGGTCGCCCTTCATCGCCTTGGCCGTCACGGCGATGATGGGGAGGGCGCGGAAGTCCTCCATCCCGCGGATCGCCTGCGTGGTCTCGTAGCCGTCCATCTCCGGCATCATCACGTCCATCAGCACCAGGTCCACGTCCGGGTTCGCCCCCAGCGTCTCCAGCGCCTCGCGGCCGTTCTCCGCGAACACCACCTGCATCCCGTACGACTCCAGGACGCTGGTGAGCGAGAAGATGTTCCGCACGTCGTCGTCCACGATGAGGATCTTCTTCCCCTCGAAGCTGGCGTCCGCGCTGTGCAGCCGCTCCAGCATCTTGCGCTTCTGCTCCGGGAGGCGCGCCTCCACCCGGTGCAGGAAGAGCGCCGTCTCGTCCAGCAGCCGCTCCGGCGACTTGACGTCCTTGACGATGATGGTGTCCGCGTAGCGGCGCAGCTGCGTCTCCTCCGCCGGCGACAGGTCCTTGCCCGTGTAGATGATGATGGGCAGCTCCTGCACCCGCGCGTCGTTCTTGATCTGCTCCAGCAGCGCGAAGCCGCTCATCTCGGCCAGCCCCAGGTCCAGCACCATGCAGTCGAAGCGCCGCTCCGCCAGCTTCTCCAGCGCTTCCTCCGCGCTGGCCACGGCGGTGATGTCCACGTCGTCGTCCCCGCCCACCAGCTCGATGATGCTCATCCGCTGGGTGGCGTCGTCCTCCACCACCAGCAGGCTCTTCACCGGCTCGTCGATGAAGCGGGCGATTCCGTCGAAGGCGTCGTCCAGCGCCTCCTTGCTCACCGGCTTCTCCAGGAACGACACCGCGCCCTGCTTGAGCCCGCGCTGGCTCTTTTCCGTCCCGGAAACGATGTGCACCGGGATGTGGCGCGTGGTGGAGCGGTGCTTGAGGCGGTCCAGCACCGTCCAGCCGTCGATCCCCGGCAGGTCGATGTCCAGGGTGATGGCGTCCGGGTGGTACTCGTTGGCGAGCGCCAGCCCCGACTCCCCGTCCACCGCGACGATCGCCCGGAAGCCCTTGTCGCGCGCCATGTCCAGGAGGATGCGGGCGAAGGCCAGGTCGTTCTCCACGATCAGCACCACGCGGTCGCCGTCCTCGATCGCGGCGCGGTCGTCGTGCACCGGCGCCTCGCCCAGCGTCGCCAGACCCTCACGCTGCATGCGGCGCTCCGGCAGCTCGCGGGTCCGCGTCCCCGGGCTCCCGGCGGAGCGCGCCGGCCAGTCCGCCGGGGCGGTCGCGGCCACGGAGTCCTCGGTTCCGCCGCCCGGCTGCTCCGGGAAGTCGTAGTCGGAGGGGATGAACAGGGTGAAAGTGCTCCCCTCGTTCTCGGTGCTTTCCACGCGGATCTCGCCGCCCAGCAGCCGGGCGATCTCGCGCGAGATGGAAAGCCCCAGCCCCGTGCCGCCGTACTTGCGGCTGGTGGTGCCGTCCGCCTGCTGGAAGGCTTCGAAGATCAGCCGCTGCTTGTTGCGCGGGATGCCGATGCCGGTGTCGCTCACCGCCAGCGCGATCACCCGGTCCGCCCTGTCGAGCGCAGGGTTGTTGAAGCGCCGGCTCCGCTCCGCCTCGCGGATGGTGAGCGCCACCCGGCCCCGCTCGGTGAACTTGAAGGAGTTGGAGAGCAGGTTCTTGAGCACCTGCTGCAGGCGCTGCCCATCGGTGCGCACCGACTCCGGCAGGTCGCCGTCCACCTCCACGTCGAAGGTCAGCCCCTTCTGCTCCGCCAGCGGCTGGAAGCTGCGCCGCACGAAGTCCTTGACGTCGGCCAGCAGGACATCGGTGGGGTTGATGTCCATCTTGCCGGCCTCGATCTTCGACAGGTCCAGCACGTCGTTGATCAGCGTCAGCAGGTCGCTGCCGGCGCCCAGGATGGTCTGGGCGTACTCCACCTGCTTCTCGGTGAGGTTGCCGTCCTTGTTCTCGGTCAGCAGCCGCGCCAGGATGAGCAGCGAGTTGAGGGGGGTGCGCAGCTCGTGGCTCATGTTCGCCAGGAACTCGCTCTTGTAGCGCGACGACAGGGCCAGCTGTTCCGCCTTCTCCTCCAGGGCGACGCGGGCCGCCTCCACCTCCGAGTTCTTCTGCTCCACCTTCTTGTTCTGCTCGGCGAGGAGCGCCGCCTTCTCCTCCAGCTCCTCGTTGACCTGCTGCAGCTCCTCCTGCTGCTCCTTGAGCGCCTCCTCCGACGCCTTGAGGCTCCTGGCCTGCGCCTCCAGCTCCCCGTTGGTGCGCCGCAGCTCCTCCTGCTGCGTCTGCAGCTCCTGCGACTGGCTCTGCAGCTCCTGGGTGAGCTTCTGCGACTGCTGAAGCAGCTCCTCGGTGCGCATGTTCGCCTGGATCATGTTCAGCACCACGCCGATGCTCTCGGCGAGCTGGTCCAGGAAGATCTGGTGGATCTGGCTGAAGGGGAGGAACGCCGCCAGCTCCACCACGGCCTTGACCTCGCCCTCGAAGAGGATGGGGAGCACCATGATGTTGCGCGGCGGCGCCTCGCCCAGTCCGGAGTTGATCTGGATGTAGTCGTCCGGGACGCTGGTCAGCAGGATGGGCTTTCGCTCCAGCGCCGACTGGCCCACCAGCCCCTCGCCCATGTGGAAGCGGCTGGCGACGTGCTTGCGCGTCTTGTACGCGTATGAGGCGATCAGCTTGAGGGTGTCGGACTCGCGCTGGTCGCCGTCCATGAGGAAGAACGCCGCGTGGTGGCCGCCCACCAGCGGGGTCAGCTCCGACATGATCAGCCGCGCCACCGAGTCCAGGTCCTTCTGGCCCTGCATCATCCGGCTGAACTTGGCCAGGTTGGTCTTGAGCCAGTCCTGCTCCTGGTTCCTTTCGGTGGTCTCCTTGAGGTTGGCGATCATCTGGTTGACGTTGCGCTTCAGCTCGTCGAGCTCGCCCTTCGCCTCCACCGTGATGATGCGGGTCAGGTCGCCCTCGGTCACCGCCGTCGCCACGTCCTTGATGGCGCGCACCTGCGCGGTGAGCGAGTTGGCCATGGCGTTCACGTTTTCCGTGAGGTCCTTCCAGGTGCCCGCCACGTTGGGCACCTCCGCCTGGCCGCCCAGCTTCCCTTCCGTGCCCACCTCCTTGGCCACGCGCGTCACCTCGCCCGCGAAGACCGAGAGGCGGTCCACCATGCTGTTGATGACGTCCTTGATCTGCAGGATCTCGCCGCGCACGTCCACGGTGATCTTGCGGGTCAGGTCGCCGTTGGCGATGGCCGTCGCCACCGCGGACACGTCGCGCAGCTGCACCGTCAGGTTGCCGGCCAGCTGGTTCACGTTGTCGGTGAGGTCCTTCCAGGTGCCGGCCACGCCCGGCACGTTCGCCTGGCCGCCGAGCACGCCCTCCGTGCCCACCTCGCGCGCCACGCGCGTCACCTCGCTGGCGAAGGCCGAGAGCTGGTCCACCATGGTGTTGATGGTGTTCTTCAGCTCCAGCATCTCCCCCTTCACGTCCACCGTGATCTTGCGGCTCAGGTCGCCGCGGGCCACGGCCGTGGTCACGTCGGCGATGTTGCGCACCTGGCCGGTCAGGTTGCTCGCCATGAAGTTCACGCTGTCCGTCAGGTCCTTCCAGGTGCCGCCCACGCCCGGCACGTTCGCCTGGCCGCCCAGCCGCCCCTCGGTGCCCACTTCGCGCGCCACGCGCGTCACCTCGCTGGCGAACGCCGACAGCTGGTCCACCATGGTGTTGATGGTGCGCTTCAGCTCCAGCATCTCGCCCTTCACGTCCACCGTGATTTTCTGCGTCAGGTCGCCCCGCGCCACGGCCGTGGTCACGTCGGCGATGTTTCGCACCTGGCCGGTCAGGTTGCTCGCCATGAAGTTCACGCTGTCCGTCAGGTCCTTCCACGTCCCCGCCACCCCCGGCACCCCCGCCTGCCCGCCGAGCACGCCTTCCGTGCCCACCTCCCGCGCCACACGCGTCACCTCGCTGGCGAAGACGGAGAGCCGGTCCACCATGCTGTTGATGGTGTTCTTCAGCTCCAGCATCTCGCCCTTCACGTCCGCCGTGATCTTCTGGCTGAGGTCGCCGTTGGCCACCGCCGTCGTCACCAGGGCGATGTTCCGCACCTGGCCGGTCAGGTTGCCCGCCATGAAGTTCACGCTGTCCGTCAGGTCCTTCCACGTCCCCGCCACCCCCGGCACCTCCGCCTGCCCGCCCAGCACGCCCTCCGTGCCCACCTCCCGGGCCACGCGCGTCACCTCGTCCGCGAACACGGACAGCCGGTCCACCATGCTGTTGATGACGTCCTTGATCTGCAGGATCTCCCCCTGCGCCTCCACCGTGATCTTGCGCGTCAGGTCGCCGTCCGCGATCGCCGTGGCCACCGCCGACACGTCCCGCAGCTGAACGGTCAGGTTGCCCGCCAGCTGGTTCACGTTGTTGGTCAGGTCACGCCACACCCCGGCCACCCCCTCCACCCGAGCCTGCCCGCCCAGCTTGCCCTCGGTGCCCACCTCCTTGGCCACGCGCGTCACCTCGGCCGCGAAGGCGGAAAGCTGGTCCACCATGATGTTCACGGTGTTCTTCAGCTCCAGCATCTCGCCCTTCACGTCCGCCGTGATCTTCTGCGACAGGTCCCCGTTCGCCACCGCCGTCGTCACCAGGGCGATGTTGCGCACCTGGCCGGTGAGGTTGCCGGCCATGAAGTTCACGCTGTCCGTCAGGTCCTTCCACGTCCCCGCCACCCCCGGCACCTCCGCCTGCCCGCCCAGCACGCCCTCCGTGCCCACCTCGCGCGCCACGCGCGTCACCTCGCTGGCGAAGACGGAGAGCCGGTCCACCATGCTGTTGATGGTGTTCTTCAGCTCCAGCATCTCGCCCTTCACGTCCACCGTGATCTTCTGCGACAGGTCGCCGTTGGCCACCGCCGTCGTCACCAGGGCGATGTTCCGCACCTGGCCGGTCAGGTTGCCGGCCATGAAGTTCACGCTGTCCGTCAGGTCCTTCCACGTGCCGCCCACGTTGGGCACCGCGGCCTGCCCGCCGAGCACCCCTTCCGTGCCCACCTCCCGGGCCACGCGCGTCACCTCGTCCGCGAAGATGGAGAGGCGGTCGACCATGCTGTTGATGACGTCCTTGATCTGCAGGATCTCCCCCTGCGCCTCCACCGTGATCTTGCGCGTCAGGTCGCCGTCCGCGATCGCCGTGGCCACCGCCGACACGTCCCGCAGCTGAACGGTCAGGTTGCCCGCCAGCTGGTTCACGTTGTTGGTCAGGTCACGCCACACCCCGGCCACCCCCTCCACCCGAGCCTGCCCGCCCAGCTTGCCCTCGGTGCCCACCTCCTTGGCCACGCGCGTCACCTCCGACGCGAAGACGGAGAGGCGGTCCACCATGCTGTTGATGACGTCCTTGATCTGCAGGATCTCCCCCTGCGCCTCCACGGTGATCTTGCGCGTCAGGTCGCCGTCGGCGATCGCGGTCGCCACCGCGGACACGTCGCGCAGCTGGACCGTAAGGTTGCCCGCCAGCTGGTTCACGTTGTCGGTGAGGTCCTTCCAGGTGCCTGCGACCCCGGGCACGTTGGCCTGGCCGCCGAGCACGCCCTCCGTGCCCACCTCCCTCGCCACGCGCGTCACCTCGCTTGCGAAGGCCGAGAGCTGGTCCACCATGGTGTTGATGGTGTTCTTCAGCTCCAGCATCTCCCCCTTCAGCTCCACCGTGATCTTGCGGCTCAGGTCGCCGCGGGCGACGGCCGTGGTCACGTCGGCGATGTTTCGCACCTGGCCGGTCAGGTTGCTGGCCATGAAGTTCACGCTGTCCGTCAGGTCCTTCCACGTCCCCGCCACCCCCGGCACCTCCGCCTGCCCGCCCAGCACGCCCTCCGTGCCCACCTCCCGGGCCACGCGCGTCACCTCGCTGGCGAAGACGGAGAGCCGGTCCACCATGCTGTTGATGGTGTTCTTCAGCTCCAGCATCTCCCCCTTCACGTCCACCGTGATCTTCTGCGACAGGTCCCCGTTGGCCACCGCCGTGGTCACCAGCGCGATGTTCCGCACCTGGCCGGTCAGGTTGCCGGCCATGAAGTTCACGCTGTCCGTCAGGTCCTTCCACGTCCCCGCCACCCCCGGCACCTCCGCCTGCCCGCCCAGCACGCCCTCCGTGCCCACCTCCCGGGCCACGCGCGTCACCTCGTCCGCGAACACGGACAGCCGGTCCACCATGCTGTTGATGACGTCCTTGATCTGCAGGATCTCCCCCGACGCCTCCACCGTGATCTTGCGCGTCAGGTCGCCGTCCGCGATCGCCGTGGCCACCGCCGACACGTCGCGCAGCTGGACCGTCAGGTTGCCGGCCAGCTGGTTCACGTTGTTGGTCAGGTCCCTCCACACCCCCGCCACCCCTTCCACCCGCGCCTGCCCGCCCAGCTTGCCCTCGGTGCCCACTTCCTTGGCCACGCGCGTCACCTCGGCCGCGAACGCGGAAAGCTGGTCCACCATGATGTTCACGGTGTTCTTCAGCTCCAGCATCTCGCCCTTCACGTCGGCCGTGATCTTCTGCGACAGGTCCCCGTTCGCCACCGCCGTCGTCACCAGCGCGATGTTGCGCACCTGGCCGGTGAGGTTGCTCGCCATGAAGTTCACGCTGTCCGTCAGGTCCTTCCACGTCCCCGCCACCCCCGGCACCTCCGCCTGCCCGCCCAGCCGTCCCTCGGTGCCCACCTCGCGCGCCACGCGCGTCACCTCGCTGGCGAACGCCGACAGCTGGTCCACCATGGTGTTCACGGTGGTGCCGATGCGCAGGAACTCGCCCTGGACCGACTTGCCGTCGATCTCCAGCGTCATCTTCTGGCTGAGGTCGCCGCGCGCCACCGCGCTGAGCACGCGCGCCACCTCGGTGGTGGGCGCAAGCAGGTCGGTGATCAGCGAGTTGATGGAGTCCACCGTCACGTCCCACCCGCCGGTGACGTCGCCCAGCGAGGCGCGGTCGGCCATCTGCCCCTCGCGGCCGACGGTGGTGCTGACGCGCACCACCTCCTGCGTCATCTGCTGGTTGAGGCTGGCGATCCGGTTGAACGCCTCCGAGATCTCGCCCATCAGCGGGTCGCCGTTCAGCGACAGGCGGACGTCGAAGTCGCCGGCCTCCAGCGCGCGCATGGCCGCCAGCAGGTCCTGGAGGCCGCCCCCGCCCGTGGGGGTGCCGCCGTTCGTGCGCGCGGGCGCGGCCGCAGCGGGAGCCGCGGCCGCGCTCCCGCCGTCGCGGGAGGCGCGGCGGCGGCCGCGCGGGGCCGCGGGCTGCTGGGGGACCTCGCTCTCGGGCACGGAGCTTTCACCGTTGGCCACGATGGACCTCGCTTCTTGCAGTTGTTGGTACGGGAGGCAGGGCACTTCGCGCCGGGCGGGGCGACGGAATCCGTCGCCGTGTCCGGCGGAGCTCGTTCTGCTTCACCACGGGGTGCAGGCTGCTACAATCTACGCGGCAGCGCCGGAAACGGACAGGGAGGGGGGCGCCGGCCGGGCGCGGCACGGATCCGCTTGCAGCGCAACGACCTGGCCCGGCCCCGAGGCGGGCCCGTCCCGCCTCCGGCCGGTGGAGCGGAGGCCCGGTTCCCGTCGACCATGGCCGCGAGGACGAGCACCGGGGCCGGCAGCCGGTTCGACGGAGCAAGTGGGGCGCGGCCTCCGCGGCGCGCATGTCCCACTCCCGGTCCGGCTGCACGCACGCGGCCGGCGAAGCCCGCGTTCAAATCCACACACGACAACGAGTTGAGCAGCCGTGGGCGGCGTCGCTCCAGGTGGCGTGGCGGCTGCGTGCATGGGCTCGCGCCGGGCGGACCGACGCCCGGAACCGACGAAACGAACCGATGCTCCGCAGGAGGACATGATGAATACAAGAAAACCGATGCTCCGTACGCTGGCCTATCCCCCGCTGCTCACCCGCGCGCGCCGGGCGCTGGCCGCCCTGGTGATCGGCGCGCTGATCGCCCTGGCCGCCGGGTGCGACGCCGGGATCCCCGCCGCCCCCGCGGGGGCGCTCCGCGACCAGGCGGCCCGTCCCGCCGCTCCCAGCGAGACCGACGTGCAGGAGGCCGCGCTCCGCTTCCTGATCGCCAACCACGGGGTGGAGGGGATGGACGCGTACTGCGTGTCTACCGGGTGGCCGGAGGCAAACGACGATCCGGGCGCCGCGCTGCAGGACCGCTTCGCCGGGAGCCAGCCGCCGGTGGTCCCCTACTCGGCGTGCACCATCTCCGTTTCGGGAGACACCTACGACGCCACCGGCGGCCCCGCGCAATGGTTCTCGCTTGGACCCGCCACCTTCCGCGGCCGCCGGGCGGAGCTGGACGCCAACTGGCACCTCAATGGCCGGCTCGCGGAGTTCTACCATTGCACGCTGCGGCTGGCGGGGGACAACTGGCGGGTGGCCGGGTGCACGCTGGTGGCGGCGGCCTGAACGAAACGGGATGAAGGGCGGGGTTCGGGCGTGCCCCCGGCTGGCGCCGGGGTCGGGCTTCGGCTCCGTAACGCACGAAACAACCGTGCGTAACGGAGTCGAGCCCCGGCGGAAACAGCCCCGCCGGGTCTCGCCCCTTCGGGCCGTAATCCCTCACGCGACGGCAGGACCCCTCCCCCGCAAGCGGGAGAGGGGGAGAACTGCGGGCGGCAGGAAGGTCGCAGGGAGGGTGCGGGGGTGGTCGGAGGAAAGAGTTGGGGGTGTGGCAGGGTGGAGTGGAATTAACTCTTTCCGGAGAGCAGCCCCGCACCCGACCCCACGCGCAGAACCCGATCACCCCTCTCCCGGAACCGGGAGCGGATGGCTGGTACGCCCACCGCCGATTCCGGGACCGCCGTACGAAGCAAAGAGGCCGCGGGGAGCGATGCTCTCCGCGGCCTCTTCCGTCGCGCTCGTCCGCTCCGCCGGCTATGCGCAGCCGCAGCCGCCGGGACGAAGGCTTTCCTCCTCCAGCGCCGCCTCCTCCGCCGTGGGAGCGCGCCAGCCGCCGGACAGGTCCAGCATACGGGTCAGCGAGGCCTCGGCGCGGCTGCGGACGTCCTCGTCCAGCACCACCTCGTGCGCCATGTGGTCCAGCGACCAGGCGAGCTTTGCGAGGGTGTTCATCTTCATGTTGCCGCAGATGGCCGCGCCGGAGAGCGGCACCAGCGTCTTTTCCGGGAAGCGCTGCTTGAGCCGGTCGATGAGCCCGCGCTCCGTGCCGATGATCAGCTCGTCGTGCTGCTCGGCGATGTCCACCATCTTCGAGGTGGAGGTGACGAAGTCCGCCTGCGCCAGCAGGTCGGCGCGGGCCTCGGGGTGGATCACCACCAGCGCCCGCGGGTGCTTCGCCTTCGCAGCGGCGAGCTCGTCCATCACCAGGTCGTCGTGCACGTAGCAGTAGCCGTCCCACGCGACGATGGAGCCGGGCTCCGGCTCGCCGGTCTCCTGCCCCGCCACCACGTACGGCCGCCCGGACTTTTCCGCGGCGTAGCGGGCCAGGTTTCGGTCCGGCACGAACAGGATGGTGCGGTCGCGGGGGAGGGAGTCCACCACCTGCACCGCGTTGGCCGAGGTGCAGCAGATGTCCGACTCCGCCTTGACCTCGGCGGTGGAATTGACGTACGCCACGGTCGCCGCGCCCGGGTAGCGCGCCTTGAGGCGGCGCAGCGAGTCGCCGGTGACGAAGTCGGCCATGGGGCACCCGGCGCGCAGGTCGGGCATCAGCACCGTCTTGGTCGGCGACAGGATCTTCGCCGTCTCCGCCATGAAGTGAACGCCGCAGAAGACGATCACGTCCGCGTCCGTCCTGGCGGCCTCCTGCGACAGCCCCAGCGAGTCGCCCAGGTAGTCACTGACCTCCTGGATCTCCACCCGCTGGTAGTTGTGCCCCAGGATCACCGCGTTCAGCTCCTCCTTGCGGGCCACGATGCGGTCGCGCAGCTCCTCGCGCGACAGGCGGGCGTAGTCCAGCGGGGTCCGGAGCACCTGGGAGACCTGGATCAATGCTCACCTCGTCGTCGGGGGAAGCGGACGCGCGCGGCGCCCTTCCGGAAAGCCCGTGAATATAACGATTTTGTCGCGTTCCGGCAAACTTCCGGCACCTGCGCCGCACGCCGTAAAGCAAAGGGCCCGCGGGACTTGCCCGCGGACCCGATCGCCGTCCACTCGTCCGCCGTGCTACCAGCGCCGCACTTCCAGGGTGGCCCGGTACGTTTCCGGCGGCGACCCCCCCACGCGCGGATGGGGATCCAGCTCCCTGAGCACCACGCGGTACCCCTCGTAGGTGCCGGATTCCTTGCTGGGGGTGGTGCGCAGCGTCAGCTCCGCGGGCTCGCGCCCCGCCTGTGCCAGGCGGAGCACCACCACTCCCTCGCCGGCCCACGCGCACTGGGCGCCGGTGGGGCAGCGCGAGTCGTCGGACACCTCCAGGAAGCGGACGGTGAGCATCCCCTCGTCCACCTCCACCTGCTCGCCCTCGCGCACGCCGAACGCGCGGTCCAGCGTGGCGGTGCCCGGCTCGGTCGCCAGGGCGCACGCCGCGGTGAGGGCCGCGCACAGCAACGACATCGTTCTCTTCATGAGTCCTCTCCTGTCCCCGGCCCGCGGCGCCGGGCCCGCCCCCGTGGCGGGCCCGGCGCCGTGGACGTCCGGTACGGAACAGGGGCCCCGGGAGTTTCCCGGGGCCCCTGTGCGTGGGACGAGCGGCCCTTCGGATGCGTCACACCGTGAAGGAGCTGCCGCAGCCGCACCCGCCGGAGGCGTTGGGGTTGTTGAAGGTGAACCCGGAGCCCTGGAAGGTGGAAACGTAGTCGATCTCGGTGCCGGCCAGGTACTGCATGCTGAAGGGGTCGACGAAGAGCCGCAGCCCCGCGACGTCCAGCACCATGTCGTCCTCGGCGGGCTCGTCCTCGATGTTGAGCCCGTACTGGAAGCCCGAGCAGCCGCCCGGGAGCACGCCCACGCGGAGCCCGGCCTGCCCGGAGGCGCCCTGCTCCTCCATGTATCTGCGCACCTCGGAGGCCGCGACGGCGGTCACGGCGATGGGGGACGCCGCGGTCGCGGTATCGTTGCCGGTAGCCGTAGTGTTGTCAGTCTGCATGGGACCCTCTACGGTGAAAAGTTCGGATCCGGGGCCACGCCCCGCAACCGCTTGTGTTTCCGCACGTTCCGGGCCCACCGGCCGAGGGGAACGGTTCAGGGGTGAAATATACGCGGCGCGGCCCGGCGGGTCAATTCGCGCGGGTGGCGGCGAGCACCCGCTCCACGGCCTCGGCGAGGCCCTGGACCACGGGGACGCCGTCCGGTGCGTGCTCCGCCTCGCCGTGCTCCGCGCCCGCGCGCACCAGGATCCCCCGCCCGCCCAGCCGCTCCGCGGGCGCGACGTCGCGCAGCCGGTCGCCCACGTACCACGAGCGCGCCAGGTCCAGCCCGTGCTCCTCCGCCGCGCGCACGAAGAGCTCCACCCCCGGCTTGCGGCAGCCGCACGCCGGCACGGCGTCCGGCGCGTGCGGGCAGTGGTAGACGGCGTCCACCCGCGCGCCCCCGGCGCCGAGCAGCGCTTCCACGCGCGCCTGCACCGCGCGGAAGTCGCCCTCGCCGAAGTACCCCCGCCCGATCCCCGACTGGTTGGTGACCACGACCACCGGGATCCCCGCGGCGTTCAGCCGCGCGATCGCCGCGGCCGCGCCGGGGAGCAGCCGCACGCCATCGGGGTCGGCGAGGTAGTGCGCGTCGTGGATGATGGTCCCGTCGCGGTCGAGGAAGACGGCGGGGGTCAAAAGAAGGGAACGGGGAACAGGGAACAGGGAACGGCCTGCAACAGCCGGACGAAGCGGCTCGGAGCCCGCCGCCGCGTGCCTTTCGCGGTACCCATAAAAATCTGTTCGGAGGGAGACAGCCGGGCTGTTTCGGCTGGCTCACTCCGGCGCAGGGAGACAGGCCGGCTGTTTGGCCTGGCTCCCGGAGCCCGCGCAGGAGACGGACGGCTGTATCGTCCGGCTCCGGAGCGGCCCGCCAAACCAGACGTCAACCCGCGGTGATGTTGAACCCGGCGTCCACGTACATGACCTCCCCGGTGATGCCGGTGGAAAGGTCGGAGGCGAGGAAGAGCGCCGTGTTGCCCACCTCGTCCACCTCGATGGCGCGCTTCATGGGCGCCCGCTCGGCGGTGATCTTGAGCAGGTCGCGGAAGTGCGCCACCCCGCGCGCCGCCAGCGTGTTCACGGCCCCGGCGGAGACCGCGTTGATGCGGATTCCCTTCGCGCCCAGGTCCACGGCCAGGTAGCGCACGCTGGCTTCCAGCGAGGCCTTTGCGACGCCCATGACGTTGTAGCCGGGGACCGCCTTCTCGGAGCCGTAGTAGGTCATGGTGACCACGCTGCCGCCGGCCTCCATCAGGGGCTCGGCGGCGCGCACCATCCCCACCAGCGAGTACGCGCTGATGTCGTGCGCGGTGAGGAAATCCTCGCGCCGGGTCTGGATGAACGGGTTCGCCATGGCGTCCTTGGGCGCGAAGGCGACGGAGTGGAGGAGAAAGTCCAGCCGCCCCCACTTCTCGCGCAGCTCGGCGAAGAGCCGGTCGATCTGCGCGTCGTCGCGGACGTCCAGGTCGTAGAGCGGGACGTCGCCCAGCGGCGAGACGGTCTTTGCGCACCGGTCGCGCATGGTCTCGCCCTGGTACGTGAACGCCAGCTCCATCCCCGCGCCGTGCAGCGCCCTGGCGCACGCCCAGGCGATGGAGTTCTGGTTGGCGACGCCGACGATGAGTCCGCGTTTGCCGGCGAGAAGGCCGGAGATTGCGCTGGCTTCGGACATGGGCTCTTTACGTTCGAGGTCGAGGTTCGCGAAGTCGTCCCGGCCGGTTCACGCCGCTCAGGGGCGCCGGCCCGCGGTGGAGTCGGCGGGCGCGGCGGGGCGCGCGGGCGCCGGGGCGGCGGCCGGGGTCTTCCCCCGCGCCTCGCCCCCGCCCACCAGCCCCGCCAGGTTGCGCACGCCGGTGACCCGCACCGTGTACTCGGTGCCGGGCGGCACGGGCCGCGCCAGCCGCACGCGAATGGTCTGCGACGGGAGCCGCTCCTGCGGCGCGGCCGGGGCCGCGGGCGCGGCGGCGCTGTCGGAGGGCGCGGGCTGGCCGCCCACGGGCGGGCCGCCGCCCTCGCCGCCGGCGCCCAGCTCCACGGCGACCGCCTGGATGGGGGTGCTGTCGGCCAGCACGACGCGCACCTGGGTGGGCGCGAACGCCTGCAGCGGGTCCAGGTAGTCGTCGAACTTGACCTCGATCCAGGCGCTGTCGGCGGGCTGGACGGAGGCGGCGCGCGGCGCGGTGCTGTCCGGCTCCAGCACGCGGAGCCGCACCGTGGGGGAGGCGCCCGCGGCGACCGTCGCGCCCGCGGTGTCGCGCGGCTCGTAGTCCTGGAGTTCGCGGTCGGCGTTCTGGTCGCGGAAGGCGCGCACCCGGTACCGCCCGGCGGGGATCTGCGAAAAGGTGAAGGCGCCGGCGGAGTCGGTCTGCACCGAGTACACCAGCGAGTCGGGGGCCAGCGCCGCTTCCACGCGCGTGCCCACCTCCGGGCGGCCGGTGGTGCGGGCGGTCACCGTGCCGGAGAGCCGCGTGTCGGGGATCTCGGGCCCGGTGGAGAACACCAGCCGCACCGGCTCGGTGCGCCGGTTGTTGAACAGGTCCTGGACGCCGGGGGCGACCGTCACCTGGTAGATGCGCCCGGCCTCCCATCCGCGCCGCAGCGACACGCGGATCTCGTCGCCCCGGTGGTCCACTTCGGCGGCGCTGGTGCGCGGCGACACGCTCACGGCGTCGCGGACGCTCTGCTCGGACAGGCGCTCGTCGAACAGCAGGACGACGGGGTCGCTGAACGCCCCGCCGCGCCGCAGGGTGTCCGGGCGGGTGGCGAGGAGCTGCGGCGCCTGCCTGTCCTCGGGCCCGCCCGGAGGCGGCTCGATGTGCGCGCAGGCGGCCAGCGGCAGGAGCAGGAGCGCGGCGCGGGCGGCGCGGAGGCTCAGACCCACGCGGCGCCCTCCAGCCCGGCGAGCTTGTCCGCCAGCTTGCCGCGCTGCTCGGTGTACCCGGCCAGCTTCTCGCGCTCCTTGTCCACCACGGCGGCGGGGGCGCGCGCCACGAAGCTCTCGTTGGACAGCTTCTTCCCGGTGCCGGCGATCAGCCCGTCCAGGCGCTGCACCTCGTCGCGCAGGCGGGTGCGCTCGCGGTCCACGTCGATGGCGCCGGAGAGCGGGACGAAGATCTCGGCGCTGGAGCGGAGCACGGCGGTCGCGCCCACGCCCTCGCCCGCCCCCTCGAAGCCCAGGTCCTCCATGCGGCACAGGTCGCGCAGGGCGCGCACGCTCGCCTCCAGGTCGGCGCGCAGCTCGGGCGGGGCGCCCGCCACGCGCAGCGGCACCCGGTTCCCCGGCGGCACGCCGTACTCCGCGCGGATGTTGCGCACCGCCACGATCACCGCCTGCAGTTCGGCGAAGCGCGCCTCCACGCCGGCGTCCTCCCACGCGGGGACGCGCTCGGGCCAGCGCGCCGTCATCAGCGACCCGGGGTCGCCGGGGGCCCGCGGCAGGCGCTGCCACACCGTCTCGGTGATGAAGGGCATGGTGGGGTGCAGAAGGCGCATGGCGCCGTCCAGCACGGCGGCCAGCGTGGCGCGCGCGGCGTCGCGGCTGGCCTCGCCCATCTCGCCGCGCAGGCGGGGCTTCACCAGCTCCAGGTACCAGTCGGCCAGCTCGCCGCGGAAGAACTCGTAGGCGCGCAGCACCGCCTCGTTGAGCCGGAACTTCTCCATCGCCTGGGTGGTCTCGTCCGCGGCGCGCGACAGCCGCGACAGGATCCAGCGGTCGGGGAGCTCCAGCGCGCCGGCCACGGCGTCCAGCGGCACCCGCTCGGCGTCGCCCAGCGTCATCAGCGCGAAGCGGCCGGCGTTCCAAAGCTTGTTGGCGAAGTTGCGCCCCGGGCCGAACGCCTCCTCCAGGTCCTCGTAGTTGAGCCCCTGGTCGGTGCCGGCGGCGCCCCCGGTGAGCACGGTGTAGCGCAGCGCGTCGGCGCCGAAGCGGTCCACCACCTCCAGCGGGTCGATGCCGTTGCCCAGCGACTTGGACATCTTGCGCCCCATGTGGTCGCGCACGATGCCGGTGAGGTACACGTCGCGGAAGGGCACGTCGCCCATGAACTCAAGCCCCGCCATGATCATCCGCGAGATCCAGAAGAACAGGATGTCGTGCCCGGAGACCAGGGTGTCGTTGGGGTAGAACTTGCGCAGGTGCGGCGTGTCGTCCGGCCACCCCAGCGTGGAAAAGGGCCACAGCCACGACGAGAACCAGGTGTCCAGCACGTCGGGGTCCTGCTCGGGCGACGCGGCGCCGCACCGGGGGCACCCGGTGGGGTCCTCGCGCGAAACGATGGTCTCACCGCACCCCTCGGCGCGGCAGTACCACACCGGGATGCGGTGTCCCCACCAGAGCTGCCGCGAGATGCACCAGTCGCGGATGTTCTCCAGCCAGTGCTCGTAGATCCTGGTGAAGCGCTCCGGCGTGAACCTCACCCGACCGTCGCGCGACGCGGCCAGCGCCGGCTCGGCGAGCGGCTTCATCTTCACGAACCACTGCTCGGAAAGGCGCGGCTCCACCACCGTGTCGCATCGGTAGCAGTGCGGCACGGCGTGGGTGTGCGCCTCCACCTTGTCCAGCAGCCCCAGCGCCTCGAAAGCCTGCACCACGGCGCCGCGCGCCTCGGTGCGGTCCATCCCGCGGAACGCCTCGGGGGCGTTGTCGTTGACCACCGCCCCGGGCGTGAACACGTCGATGGCGGGAATGCCGTTCCGCTGCGCCATCTCGAAGTCGTTGGGGTCGTGCGCGGGGGTGATCTTCACCGCGCCGCTCCCGAACTCCGGGTCCACGAAGTCGTCCGCCACGATGGGGATGGTGCGCCCGGTGAGCGGCAGCTCCACCAGGAGCCCGTGCAGCCCGGCGTAGCGCTCGTCTCCCGGGTGCACCGCCACGGCGGTGTCGCCCAGCATGGTCTCCGGACGGGTGGTGGCCACCACCAGGTAGGGGCGCCCGTCGGGGAGCCGCGGGAGCCCCGGTGCGTCGGCGCCGGCGGCGAGCGGGTAGCGCAGGTGGTACAGCTTCCCCTGCGTCTCCTCGGGCTCGGCCTCCTCGTCGGACAGGGCGGTGAGGCAGCGGGGGCACCAGTTGATGATGCGGTTGCCGCGGTACACCAGCCCCTTGTCGTACAGCCGCACGAACACCTCGCGCACCGCGCGCGAAAGCCCGTCGTCCAGGGTGAAGCGGGTGCGCTCCCAGTCGCACGAGCAGCCCATGGCGCGGAGCTGGTCGATGATGGTGCCCTCCGTCTTCCCCACGAAGTCCCACACGCGCCCCACGAACGCCTCGCGCCCCAGGTCCTGGCGGGTCTTCCCCTCCCCGGCGAGGACGCGCTCCACCACGTTCTGCGTGGCGATGCCGGCGTGGTCGGTCCCCGGCTGCCAGAGCGTGGCGCGCCCCTGCATCCGCCGCCAGCGGACGAGCATGTCCTGCACGGAGTTGTTCAGCCCGTGCCCCATGTGCAGGGGGGCGGTGACGTTGGGCGGGGGGATGACGATGGTGTACGGCTCCGCCTCCGACTCCGGGTCGGCGCGGAAGAGGCCCTGCTCCTCCCACCAGCGGTAGAGGGGCGCCTCGTTGTCCTGCGGCGAGTACTGAGGGGCAAGCGGCTCGGACTCGGACATCTGGACCGGCTCCTGTCTATGCGAACGGGGCCGTGGGGCCCCGCGTCTCTGACTGGCAAATCTGGCTGTGCTTCCCAATCCGAAAGCTACGGAGGGGGGGAAGGGCGGTCAAGCGAAGACGTGGCGGCTCGCGGAGGATTGCGGCGAAAAGCGTTACGAGCGGGTCCGGGCGTGCCCCCGCTGGCGCGGGGTCGGGCTTCGGCTCCGTAGAGCAGCAGACTACGCTGCTCAACGGAGTCGAGCCCCGCGAAACTGCCCGCGGGTCTCGCCCCTTCGGGCCGAAATCCCTCACGCGGCTCTCGCGCTGGCGTCCGCGAGTGCGGGCCCCCTCACCCCCCGGCCCCCTCTCCCCCGCAAGCGGGGAAAGGGGGAGCACTGCACGGGGTCGTCCGGCCCTGCGCCTGGACTCGGCGGAGCGCGGTGGGTCGGCGGGCCGGTCGCAGAGGGCCGAATCCGCCCGGCTTGCACGGGATCCAGCTCACAGGCTGAGCTGTTCCGGCTCCCGTCCCGGCCCGTCGCCGGCACCCGGCTCGTCCGGGAGCTGGCCGCGCAGCCAGCGCTCCATCGCCGCGAGCACGTGCCGCGTCTCCTCGTCGGTGAGCGCGCGCCCCTTCGGGATGCCGTGCCACTTCCGGAGGCAGCCGCGGCAGCAGGTGCCGGTGGCGTGCTGCGCCACGAACGCCGGGTGACTGCGCATGGGCGTCTGCCTGCCGTCGTTGGCCGGCTCCGCGACGGCCAGCCGCGCGGCGACGAACCCCGCCGCGTGTTCCATCACCGCGGCGACGCCGCGCCCACGCAGGTAAGCCAGCTCCGGCCCGCGCAGCCGGAACCGCCGCCGGAAGTCGGACCTGGAGAGTGCGGCGAAGAGATCGTCGAGGTCGCGCATGGAAGCCGAGGCGCTGAGCCGTTGTCGTTGCAGTTGCAGTTCCCCACAGTTCCCAAAATCCGTACGGGGGGAGACTCGCCGGCTGTTTGGCGAGGCTCCCCCCGTGCGCAGGGAGACCCGGAGGCAGTTTTCCGGGGCTCCCGGAGCCCGCGCAGGAAACAGGCCGGAAGTTTGGCCTGGTTCCGGAGCGGCCCGCCAAACCCGACGAAGCGGCAAGAACCGTCTACTCGCCCCCCGGATACGAGCGCAGCGTCGGCGCAGCGGGATCCTCCGGGAACCCCTTGGCCAGCGCCCGCCGGAACGCCGCCACCACCTCCGGATCGAACTGCGACCCCGAGCACCGCTCGATCTCCGCGAGCGCCACGTCCGGCGAACGTCCCGCACGGTACGGCCGCGACGAGACGATGGCGTCGAAAGTGTCCACCACGGCGATGATCCGTCCCTGGAGCGAGATCTCCTCGCCGCGCAGCCCGGCCGGGTACCCCGTGCCGTCCCAGCGCTCCTGGTGGTGCAGGACCGCCGGGAGCGCCGGCTGGAGGAACGCGCTCCGCGACATGATGGCCGCCCCGATCTCGGGGTGCCGCTTCATCACCTCGTACTCGTCGTCGGTGAGGCGCGCGGGCTTGCGCAGGATGTCGTCCGGCACCGCGATCTTGCCGATGTCGTGCAGCAGCGCCCCCACCCAAAGGTGCCGCAGCTCTTCCCCGGCGATCCCCATCTCGCGCCCGGTGGCGACGGCGCGCCGTGCCACCCGCCCCACGTGGTTGCCGGTGTAGTCGTCGCGCGCCTCCACGGCGTTTGCGAGCGAGAGGAGCGCGTCCACGAACAGGTCCTCCAGCTCGCGCGCCTGCTCGGCGACCCGGTCCTCCAGGTGCTGCTGGTAGAAGCGGTTCTCCCGCACCAGCGCGCGGTGCCGCAGCGCCCGCTCCACGGCGAGCGTCACCTCCTCCAGGTTGAAGGGCTTGAGGAGGTAGTCGTCGGCCTGGAGCCGCAGGGCGTGGATGGCGTTCTCCATGCTCCCGGCGCCGGTGAGGAGGATGAAGGCCACCGTGTCGTCGCGCGCCTTGCAGCGCTGCAGCAGCTCCAGCCCGCCGATGCCGGGCATCTGCAGGTCGGAAAGGATCAGGTCGGCGCCCTCGGCGGCGAACACCGCTTCGGCCTCTTCGCCGCTGGTGGCCTCCCGCAGGTCGTACCCCGCCGCGAGGACGCGCAGCAGGACCCGGCGGATCGCCGGGTCGTCGTCCACCACCAAGACGCGCGGCGGCGTCCCGCTCCCGGTCGCCGGCGGAAAGGCGGCAGCCCTCACCGCTGCGCCCCGGCCTGCGCCGCGCCGGGCTCCACCGCGAAGCCGCCCAGCTGCAGCTGCACCTGGTGGGCGATGCGCACGCCGGGGATGCCGGCGGCGTCCACCTCGGAGGCGCCCACGCGCGCCACCTGTTTTCCGTTGACCAGGAAGCTGACCGAATCCGCCGCCACGCGGACCTCCAGTTCGTTGGGGCGCCCACCCTCCTCGGTGTCGCGGCGGATGGCGGGGTCGGTGGTCCAGGGGCGCACCACGGGGATGTCGGCGCCGGAGCGGCGGCGGATGAGGAAGCTGCCGTCGCCGCGCACCAGGAAGTAGCTGTAGCGCTGCCCGGACTCGGGCGCGTCCAGCGACGCCCCGCCCCAGACGATGCCGTACCCCTCGTGGAGGCGCCCGTGCAGCTTCTGCATGCGCGCCCGGATGGTGTACGGGGGCCGCACCGGCGCCTGCCCCTGCCGCCAGAGCACGACGTGGGGGCCGGTCTCCACCGTCAGCGCCTCGCCGCCGCGCAGCGTCACGCCCTCGCGCGGGGCGAGCTGCCACGCCGCGGGAGACGCCACGGAGTCGGCCGGGGCGGGAGCGGCGGCGGGGGCCGCGGCGGTGTCGGCGCGTGGCTCCCGGGCGTCCGTGCGCGGGCGGTCGGCGCCGCACGCCGCGAGAAGGGCGGCGGCGGCCAGGAGGGGGAGCGTGGCTCTCATGGCGATCAGGGTTGCAGGGACTTCCGCAGCTCGTCCAGCGGGAGGTCGCGGATGCGCACCTCCAGCGGCACCACCAGCTCGTCCTGCGTCTGGGTGCGGAGCCGGAAGGTGTGGCGGATGTGGAGCGGGACCACGGTGCGGATGGGAACCGTGGTCTTGATGGGGAGGGTCACCTGGTGCGTCCCGAACGGCGAGCGGAAGGGGACGCGCACCTGGGTGTCGATGGGGAGCTGCGTGTTCAGGTCCACGCGCAGCCGCTCGTCCACCGGGATGTCCAGCCGCAGCGGGGTCCCCGCCGCGAGCCGGATGCGGTACTGCACCCGGGCGTCCTCCTCCGCCAGCCGGTCCAGCGCCCGCAGCGCCGTCCCCACCGCGCGGCTTTCCGCGCCGCGCAGCCACCACAGGAGGTACAGGTTGGCTCCCAGCGCGACCGCCGCGACGACCAGGGCGGCGAGCGCGATCCCCGCCGCTCGCTCCCGCGCCGCCCGCATCAGCCCGCCCGCGCGGCCGGACGCTTCACCGTTCACCGCATGCCCTCCTGGGAAATCGCGATTCGCCGCAAGATACAATGAGTCGGGGAGGTTTGGCGACCCCTCATTGCAGATCCGGGTCTCTTTTTACTGCAAGGGGGTTCGGGCGTGCCCCCGGCTGGCGCCGGGGTCGGGCTTCGGCTCCGTAAGCCCGCAAACAACGCGGGCTAACGGAGTCGAGCCCCGGCAAACTGCCGCCGGGTCTCGCCCCTTCGGGCCGAAATCCCTCACGCGGGTATCGCACTGGCGTCCGCGGGGGCCCCCTCCCCAACCCCTCCCCCAATTCCGGGGGAGGGCTTCCTGACCCTCAACTCCGGACGTGTCGTGCTTCCCCTCCCCCCTTGCGGGGGAGGGGGCCAGGGGGAGGGGGGTCGCCGTTGCCGTTCCCGCAGTACCCCCCAAATCCGTTGCGGAGGGAGACAGCCGGCAGTTTGGCTGGCTCCCTCCGGCGCAGGGAGACCCGGAGGCAGGTTTCCGGGGCTCCCGGAGCCCGCGCAGGAGACGGACGGCAGTATCGTCCGGCTCCGGAGCGGCCCGCCACCACACGAAAAAGCCCCGGGGCACACACACCCCGGGGCCGAACGGCGAATCGGAAGAGAACCCCTCAGTGGACGACCTTGCGGATCTCCTCGGTCAGCCGCGGCAGGATCTGGAACAGGTCCCCCACGATCCCGTAGTCGGCCACCTTGAAGATGGGCGCCTCCGGGTCCTTGTTGATGGCGACGATGAAGCGCGACGAGCGCATGCCGGCCAGGTGCTGGATCGCGCCGGAGATGCCGACGGCGAAGTACAGCGTGGGCGCGACCGTCTTGCCCGTCTGCCCCACCTGCTCGGCGTGCGGGCGCCAGCCGGCGTCCACCACCGCGCGCGAGGCCCCCACCGCCGCCTTGCCGTTGAACGCGGCGGCGAGCTCCTCGAGGAGCTTGAAGTTCTCGGGGCTGCCCATGCCGCGCCCGCCGGACACGATCACCGGGGCCTCGGCCACGTCCAGCGCGCCGCCGGCCGCCGCGCGGATCTCCCGCACCACCGCGCCGAAGTCGGCGCCGTCCAGCGACACGGCCAGCGTCTCCACCGACCCGCCCCTGGCGTTCTCCTTGGGCGTGAAGGTGTTGGGGCGCAGCGAGAGCACCGCCGGCCGGTCGGCCACCGTCACCCTGGCGTTCAGCTTGCCGGAGTACAGCGGGCGCGACACGACCAGCTGCCCGCCCTCGGCGGAGATCGCCGTGACCTCGCTCTGGTACTCCACGCCCAGCCGGGCCGCCACGCGCGGCGCCAGGTCGCGCCCCATGGAGGTCGCGGGGAAGAGCGCCGCGTCGCAGCCGTGCTCCTTGATGAAGCCGGCGATCACCGCCGTGAACCCCTCGGGCGAGTACCGGTCGAACGCGGCCGATTCGCCCACGAACACCTTGTCCGCCCCGAAGCGGCCCAGCTCGCCGGCCGCGCCGCCGCTCCCCTCGCCGCCCAGGAGGACGGCATGGACCTCGGTACCCAGCGCGTCGGCCAGGGTGCGGGCCGCGGTCACCACCTCGTGCGCGACCTTGCGGAGCTCGCCGTCGCGCGCCTCCGCGAACGCGAAAATGCCTGCCATGTATGTGACTCCTCAGTCGGTGTCGGATTCGGGAGGTCACAGAGAAATGGAAGAGAGAAGAGCCGCCCGGCCGTTGCCGTCGCAGGCTGTTCCCTGTTCCCTCTTCCCTGTTCCCTACAGGACCTTGGCTTCCTCGCGGAGCAGCCGGACCAGCTCCGGCACCGCGTCCGCCCCCTGCCCCACGATGCGGCCGGCCTGGCGCTCGGCCGGGTAGGAGAGCTGCTGCGGCGCGGCGGCCCCGGAAGCCGCGGCGGGCTTCTCCTCCAGCGGCTTCTTCTTGGCCGCCATGATCCCCTTGAGCGACGCGTAGCGCGGCTCGTAGGCGCCCTTGGTGAGGGTGAGCGCGCAGGGGAGCTTCAGCTCCACCACCTCCACCCCGCCCTCGATCTCGCGCTGGGCGACCACCTTGCCGCCTTCCACGGAAAACTCGGTGACTGCGCTGGCCAGCGGGATCCCCAGCAGCTCGGCGGTCATGGGGCCCACCGCCTGGAGGTCGTCGTCCACGGCGCGCAGGCCGAAGAGGACCAGGTCGTACTCGCGGCCCCGGATCTCCTCGGCGAGAACGCGGGCGGCGGCCAGCCCCTGCACGGGGCGGTCGGTCTTGACGAGGACGGCGGCGTCGGCGCCCATGGCGAGCGCGGTGCGCAGCGTTTCCGCGCTTTCCGCGCCCCCGGCGGTCACCACCGTCACCGCGCCGCTCCCGGCCGCTTCCTTGTGCTTGAGCGCGGCCTCCACGGCGAACTCGTCGTAGGGGTTGAGGACGTACTTGACCCCGGCCGTCTCGATCGAGCTTCCGTCACCGGCAATGCGAACGCGCGTCTCGGTGTCCGGGACGCGCTTCACGCAAACGATGCTCTTCACGCGCATCTCCTTCGATCAGGGTGTTGCTCGAGCCGCCCGGGCGGCTCCCTTGGCGGCGCCAAGATAGCGGCCCGCCCCCCGCGTGTCCAGCGAGCGCGCCGCGCTCCGGCGCGCCGCTACGGCCGCGCCGCGGCGGTGTCGCGCGGGACCGCCGGCATGGGCGCGGCCGGGGGCGCCGCGGCCCGCTGTCCCCGGGCGATGATGCTGTCGTCCGGGCTCTGCAGGCTTTCCACGTGGATGGTGCTGTCCACGATCCCCAGCGCCTCCGCCTGCTCCGGCGTCATGGAGCTGGCCTCGGCCCGCACCTGGTCGGCGGACATCCCGTCCAGCGCCTGCCGGTTGGTGGTGTCGGTCACCGCCGTCGTGTCCGCCGCCGCGGCGCTCCCGCCCTCGTCGCGGCCGCACCCGGCGGCGACGAGGGCGCACGAGAGCGCGAGAACGAGCGGGCGGCGGGCAGCGCGTGGCTTCATCGCAATGGCTCCAGATGTCGGGAACACGGCACGGACGCGGCGCACCGGGCGCGCGCCGCGTCCGGGCGTCAGGCGGGCGAGGAAGCCGCCTCGTCCGCCCGGGCCAGGAACTCGCGGACGCGCTCGTACACGTCGCCCGGGCGCTCCCAGTGCGGGAGCGCGCCGGTGGGGAGCGCGGCCACCTCCACGCCGGGCCGCCCCTCCAGCTCGGGGAGGTCGGTGAACGTCTCCATGCGGCGGTCGGCCACCGTGCCGTACACCACCAGCAGCGGCTGGCGCAGGCGGCGGAACGACTCGCGCGCATCCTCCGGGAAGAGCCGGCCGCTGAGGAAGTCGTCCAGCGGGCGCGCGGCGCCCTCCACCCGGGCGGTCTCCGCGCCGTACTCCACGTACTCCTCCGGGACGCCGAACTCCGGGGTGAACAGCTCGTCGCGCGCGAAGCGGTAGAGCGCCTCCGGGGTGGTCAGCCGGTCGTAGAAGGCACGCTGCACCCCCGGCAGGGTGAAGAGCAGGCGCGACCAGATGCGGGGGATCTCCGTGGGCTCCTCGCCCAGCCCCACCGGCTCGATCGCCGCCAGCGAGTGGATCAGGTCCGGGCGGCGGCGCGCCACCTCGGCGGCGTAGGTGGCCCCCAGTGAGAGCGCCACCACGTCCACCCCGCCGCGCGGCTGGATCACCTGCTCCAGCCAGTGCTCCAGCTGGTCCTCCAGGAGCCGCGGCGTGTACTCCACCTCGGGGCGGTCGCTGTGGCCGAAGCCCAGCCACTCCAGCGCCAGCACGGGGCGCTCGCTCTCCCGCTGGAAGCGCTGCACCAGCGGGCGCATCTCGTGCGCCGAGGCCACCGCGTTGATGGAGTGCAGGAACACCACCGGGCGCCCCCGCCCCCGCCGCGAGTAGTACGCGTAGTGGAACTCCTGCCAGGGGACGTAGTCCAGCCGCAGGTTGAGCGCGTTGGGGAGCTCCGTCACGGGGCGGCGCCGCGTGCGCGAGCTCCCCATCAGGTACACCCCGTACGCCGCCACCGCCGCGGCCGTGAGCCCCGCGGCCGCCTTGCCGGCCTTGCTTCCCAGGATCCCCTTGCCGCCTTCGGCGTCCCGGGCCTTCTCCAGCGCCGTACGGCGCTCCTTGTCGCGATCGCGCTTCATGGCTGCCCCTGTCTCCGCTCCGGTCGCCGGAATCCACTTCCCCCCACGCAAGCCTCATGCAACAGGAGGGCCCGGCTCCCCGCGCCGGACCCTCCCTCGGCCGTTCCCGCCGCCGCCCGGGCTACCGGGCGACGCCGTACAATCCCGCCTGCGGCGCCGGCACCAGCGACGCGGCGCTCTCCCGCGCCCAGCTCATGGGCCCACCCACGTCCCGGCCGAAGCCGTCCGGGAAGAAGAACAGCCCCACCACCAGCACCGCCGCCGCCGCGATGGCGAAGCGGGCCGCCGCGGGAACCCCCAGGGGCACCGCCTCGCCCTTTTCCGTGGAGGGCTGCATGTACATCACCACGATGACGCGCAGGTAGTAGAAGTACGACACCAGCGACGCCAGCACCAGGATCACCGCCAGCGGCTGCAGTCCGCCCTGGATGGCCGACTGCAGGATGTACATCTTGCCGATGAAGCCGCCGGTGAGCGGGAACCCGGCCAGCGACAGCAGGAACACCGAGAGCGCCACCCCCAGCAGCGGGTGCCGCCAGCCGAAGCCGGCGTAGTCGTCCAGCGTCACCAGCTCGCGGTCGCCGCGCGTGTTGGCGATGAGCACCCCGAAGGCCCCCGCCGTCATCAGCGTGTACACCAGCAGGTAGAACAGGAAGGCCGCCGCCCCGCCCGTGCTCGCCGAGAGCAGCGCCACCAGCAGGTAGCCCGCGTGCGCGATGGAGGAGTACGCCAGCATGCGCTTCAGGCTCCCCTCCGTCAGCGCGACCAGGTTGGCGCCCAGCATGGTGAGGGCCGCCAGCCAGAAGCCGATCTGCGCCCACACCTCGTACATCCCCGCGAACGCCACCCCGAACACCCGGATGAAGGCCGCGAACGCCGCCGCCTTGACCCCCGTGGACATCAGCGCCGTCACCGGCGTGGGGGCGCCCTCGTAGGCGTCCGGCGTCCACACGTGGAAAGGGACGGCCGCCACCTTGAAGCCCAGCCCCACCATCAGCAGCGCCGCGCCGGCCAGCAGCATGTAGTCGCGGGTCGCCAGCGCCCCTGCCACCTGCGGCCCGATCACCGCCAGGTTGGTGGAGCCGGTGGCCCCGAAGGTCAGCGCGATCCCGTACAGGAAGAAGGCGCTGGAGAAGGCCCCCAGCAGGAAGTACTTGAGCGACGCCTCCGACGAGCGCGGGTCCAGCCGGTCGAAGCCCACCAGCACGTAGATGGACAGCGACATCACCTCCAGCGCGACGAACATCATCATCAGGTCGCGCGACGCCGCCATGAGCATCATCCCCACCACCGCGAAGAGCACCAGTACGTGGAACTCGCCCCGGTTGATCCCCCTGCGGTCCAGATAGCCCATGGAAACGAACAGCGTCATCGCCCCGGAAAGCAGGAAGATGAAGTTGGCGAACACCCGGAAGCGGTCCACCACCACCAGCCCCGCGGGCGCCGACTCGCCGATGCGCAGCAGGTACGCGTTCGCGATCGCCGCCAGCACCAGCCCCGCCAGCGACAGCCAGGGGATGATGGGGCGCGAGGGCTCGGAGCGGTTCCCCTTCTGGAAGACGTCCACCATGAGCACGAGCATCGCCCAGAGGGAGAGCACGATCTCCGGGAGGAGCGCCCAGAAGTAGTCGGACTGCCGCGAGTAGTCGAGTAGCATTTCCATGTTGGTCACGAGCCCCCTGCCGGGGTCAGCGCGGCGACGCCGCCACCTCCCCCACCGACGGGGGGAGGGCGACGTAGGCAGCGCGGGCGGTCTCCATCCCGTTCGCCAGGCGCTCGGCTGCGGGCCTCATCTTGTCCAGCACCGGCTTGGGGTACACGCCCAGCCAGAGGATCAGCAGCACCAGCGGCGCCAGCACCAGGATCTCCCGCGCGTTGAGGTCGGGGACGTGGCGGTTGGCCGGCTTGTCCAGCGCGTTGAACACCGTGCGCTGCACCATGGGAAGCATGTAGTACGCGGCGAAGATCACCCCCGTGGCGGCGATCAGCGCGGCGATGGGGTGCGTGCGGAAGGCGCCCAGCAGCACCAGGAACTCCGACAGGAACCCGGCCGTCCCCGGCAGCCCCACCGACGCCATGGCCGCGAACACCAGCATGGCCGCGAACACCGGGATGGAGGCCGCCAGCCCGCCGAAGTCCGAGATCTCGTACGTGTGCCGGCGCTCGTACAGCATCCCCAGCAGGAAGAAGAGCATGGGCGTGGAGAGCCCGTGCCCGATCATCACCAGGAGCGCGCCCTGGATCCCCTGCTCGTTGAAGGCGTAGATCCCCAGGATCACGAAGCCCAGGTGCGCCACCGAAGTGTACGCCACCAGCTTCTTTGCGTTGGGCTGCACCGCGGCCACCATGGCCCCGTAGATGATCCCCGCCACCGCCAGCACCAGCGCCGCCCTGATCGCCGTGTCGCTCGCGGCCGCCAGCGGGAAGAGCGGGAGCGCGAAGCGCATGAACCCGTACGTCCCCATCTTCAGCAGCACCCCCGCAAGGATCACCGACCCCGCCGTGGGCGCCTGCACGTGCGCGTGCGGCAGCCAGGTGTGGAAGGGGAAGATGGGCACCTTGATGGCGAACGCCAGCGCAAAGGCCAGAAAGAGCAGCCCCTGCTCCCGCGGCCCCAGGATGGTGGACAGCTGCAGGAAGTCGAAGTACGAGAAGGTGGGCGTCCCGAAGATCGCCTGCCCCTTGAAGAACATGTACAGGATCGCGACCAGCATCAGCAGCGACCCGGCGGTGGTGTACAGAAAGAACTTGACCGCCGCGTACACCCGCTCCTTGCCGCCCCAGATCCCGATGAGGAAGTACATGGGGATGAGGACGATCTCCCAGAACACGTAGAACAGGAACATGTCCAGGGCGACGAACACCCCCACCACCCCGCCGGTGAGCGCGATGAGCATGGCGTAGAACCAGCGTTGCCGCTCGCGGACGTACGTCCACGAGCCCAGCACCATCAGCGGCAGGAGCAGCGTGGTGAGCAGGACCATGAAGAGCGAGATCCCGTCCAGCCCCAGCCGGTAGTGGATCCCCCACTCGGGGATCCACTGCGCGGCCACGCAGTTCTGCATCTGCACCGTGACCATCTCCGCGGCCCCGCCGCGGAAGGTGGGCTGCATGCAGCTCCCCGTGTGGTCGAACGTCCAGAAGAGCGGGAGCGAGACCAGGAACTCCACGATCCCCACCCCCAGCGCCGCTTGCCGGGCGCCGCGGTCGCCGGCCAGGTACACGGCGACCGCCCCCAACAGGGGGAAGAAGATCAGGAAGGTCAGGATCCCTGAGCCGGAGTAGAACGATTCCATTGCCGTCCCGTTGCCGTCAGAGTGCCACGAAGGAGCCGAGGACCACCAGCACCCCGACGATGATGACGAAGGCGTACGTGTTGAGCAGGCCCGTCTGGGTGCGGCCCGCGAGGAGCCCCAGCCCCTGCGACAGCCGCCCGAGGAAGTCCACCAGCCCGTCGATCACGTAGCGGTCGAAGGCCGCGTACACCCGCGACAGCGCGCCCACCGGGCGCACCACGACCGCGTCGTACAGCTCGTCGATGTAGTACTTGTTGTACAGCACCCGCTCCGGCGTGCTGGTGTACGCCGGCTCCTCGTCCGCCGTGCGCAGCTTCCGCCCCGAGAGCAGCACCCACGCCAGCGCCAGCCCGCCGAGCCCGATGACCACCGCCAGGATGATCGGCCAGGCGTGGTGCGCGGCTTCCGGTGCCTCCCCGAACTGGCTGCGGACCACCTCCTCCGAGCCGGCGATCACCGGGTGCAGCCAGTGGTGCAGCGCCGCGCCCTGCCCGAAGTCGAACCAGTTCACGATCGGCACGTCCTCCACGTTGAGGAAGCCGCCGACCAGGGAGAGCGCCGCCAGCACCACCAGCGGCAGCTTCAGCGTCCAGTCCGTCTCGTGCAGGTGCTTCCGCTCGGCGTCGCCGGTGCGGTTGTCGCCGAAGAAGGTGTAGATCATCATGCGGCCCATGTAGAAGGCCGTCATGAACGCGGCGATGGACAGGGTCCCGCCGATGAAGCCCATCCAGGTGCTCCCCGGGATCCCGAACAGCTCCGCCCGCGAGAACGCCGAGTGCCCCTCGGCGCCCAGCCACGCCGCCCCGATGATCTCGTCCTTGGAAAAGAACCCGGCGAAGGGCGGCACCCCGGCGATGGCCAGCGTCGCGATCCCCATGGTCCAGAAGGTGACCGGGAGGAACTTCCGCAGCCCGCCCATGTTGCGCATGTCCTGCGCGTCGGCGGGGTTGTGCGTGGAGTGCAGGGCGTGGTGCATGGAGTGGATCACCGCGCCCGAGCCCAGGAAGAGGCAGGCCTTGAAGAAGGCGTGCGTCATCAGGTGGAAGACCCCGGCCACGTACGCCCCCATCCCCACCGCCGCGAACATGAAGCCCAGCTGCGACACGGTGGAGTACGCCAGCACCTTCTTGATGTCCCACTGCTTCAGGCCGATGGTGGCCGCGAAGAACGCCGTCAGCGCCCCCACCAGCGCCACCACCAGCGACGCCGTGGGCGCCAGGGTGAAGAGCACCGAGGACCTCACAACCAGGTACACGCCCGCCGTGACCATGGTGGCCGCGTGGATCAGCGCCGACACCGGCGTGGGGCCCGCCATGGCGTCCGGGAGCCACACGTAGAGCGGGATCTGCGCGCTCTTGCCCGCGGCGCCCAGAAAGAAGAAGAGCGCGATCGCCGTGACCACCGCCCCGCCGTACGCCAGCGTCAGGGGCGCGCGCTGCATCACCTCCGTGAAGTCCAGCGTCCCCAGGTTGGCGAACAGCAGGAACATGGCGATCAGGAAGCCGAAGTCGCCGATGCGGTTGACGATGAACGCCTTCTTCCCCGCGTCCGCGTTCGCCTTTTCCCTAAACCAGAAGCCGATCAGCAGGTACGAGCAGAGCCCCACGCCCTCCCACCCCACGAACATCAGCGGGTACGAGGCGCCCAGCACCAGCACCAGCATGAAGAACACGAAGAGGTTCAGGTACGCCATGTAGCGCGGGTACCCGGG
Organism: uncultured Gemmatimonadales bacterium; assembly: GCA_963716255.1. GTDB lineage: Bacteria > Gemmatimonadota > Gemmatimonadetes > Longimicrobiales > Longimicrobiaceae > JAFAYN01. Next base: position 618,264 of record OY970303.1, read on the forward strand.
GTCCTCCTTCATGTAGCCGATGGAGAAGAGGTGGATCAGCGACCCCACGCCGGTGATGACCAGCGTCATCAGCATGGACAGCGGGTCCAGCAGCAGCGCCGCGTCCACCTGCAGCTCGCCCACCGGCATCCAGCTGAAGTAGCGCACGGCCTCGAACACCGGGTGCTCGCCCGCCGCGCCCATGAACTCGCACATCTTCCACCAGTTCCACGCCGCCACCGCGAACGCCGCCAGCAGCACGCCCGGCGCCACGAACGACGGCAGCACGTGCGTCCAGGGCTTCGGCCCCGCGGGGTGGTCGTGGGCGTCGTGCGCGTCGTCATGGTCGTGCGCGTGGTCCGCGGCTGCGGCGTCCACCGGGCTGGGCCGGGTGCCGTGGTCGTGGTGCTCCTGCTCGCTGGGCTCGTGGTGCGAATCCCAGTGCGGGTCGCCAACGGGGGGCAGCACGGGGAGCGCGCGGCGCGCCGCGTACACCGATGCCAGCCCGTTGAGCAGGAACCCGACGAGCGGGAGGACGACGATCAGCCAGGGCGAGACGGGGTGGAAGGCGCCGTGGCCGGCCGCCTCCGCCGCCGCGTGCGCGGCCTCTTGGAACAGGAGCGTCACGTGGCCTCTACCAGCGCAGGAGTCTGAAGTTCTTGACGTCCACCGACTCCGAGTGCCGGAAGACGGAGATGATGATGGCCAGCCCCACCGCGGCCTCCGCGGCCGCCACGGCGATCACGAAGAACACGTACACCTGCCCCTGCACCCCCGCGTACGGGGCGAGCCCCACGAAGGCCAGGTTCACGGCGTTGAGCATCAGCTCCACGCACATGAAGAGGATGATCGCGTTGCGGCGGATCACCACGCCCAGGGTGCCCACGGAGAACAGGATCGCGCTCAGCGCCAGGACCCAGCTCAGCGGAATGTCGGTCACGGGATCTCCTTACACGTTGCGCTTGGCCAGCACCACCGCGCCCACGCACGCGATCAGCAGCAGGATCGCGGTGGCCTGCAGCATGACCATGTACTGGCCGTACATGGGAATGGCGATCACCCCCACCGGGCCGTGCTCCGCCACCTGCGCGGCCAGCACGTCCACACCGGCGGTGCGCCCCAGCGGCGCGCTCCCGGTGCCGCCGGCGAACATGCGCGCCAGCATGGCCAGCATCACCAGCGCGCTCCCGCCCGCCAGCGCCTTCCAGGTGTGGCTGCGGATGTCCGCCTCGTAGTCGTTCCCCAGGTTGAGGAGCATGATCACGAAGAGGAAGAGCACCATGATGGCGCCCGCGTACACCAGGATCTGGATGATCCCGATGAAGAAGGCCCCCAGCAGGGTGTAGATGGCGGCCAGCGAGAAGAAGGTCCCGATCAGCCAGAGGGCGCTGGCGACCGGGCTCCTGCGCGTGACCGTCATCAGCGCCGAGGCGCCGGCCAGGACGGCGAACAACCAGAACAGTGCTTGGATCATGCTTGACGACATGGTTTGGGCGAATCCCCGGCCGATACTGCCCGGCCGGGGACCGGGCTCTATTCTGCTGGACACGAAACTACCGTGTCCAGCAGAACGGAGCCGCCGGAAACAGCCCCGGCGTCTCCGCCCTTCGGGTTACGATCCCTTTCGCACGGGCGCCCTCCGGCGCCCCGCGCTGCCGGCGCGAGCCGGCAGGAAACTACAGCCGTCCGCAGGACGGCACAGCCCGGTCCTTCCCACCGTCTTCCCCGCCCCACCCGCGAGCCCCCGCGAAAGCGATCGTGACCCGAAGGGCGGAGACTCGCCGGCAGTTTGGCGAGGCTCCGTTCTCCTGGACACGGTCGTTTCGTGTCCAGGAGAATAGAGCGCGGTCCCCGGCCGGCAGTATCGGCCGGGGATTCGCCCGGATCCCCGTCCTATTCAGACGCCGGATCCGAGGGATCCCACAGCGCGGTCACCGGGTGCGGCTGCTTCATGAGCCGGTCCAGGTCGTACACGAACCGCTCGCGCGTGTACTCCGCGTTCTCGTAGTGCTGGCCCACGTGGATCGCCTCCACCGGGCACACCTCCTGGCACATCCCGCAGAAGATGCAGCGGAACTCGTCGATCTCGTAGACGATGGGGTAGCGGTTCCCCTGGTCGTCCTCGCCGGGCACCAGCTTGATGCAGTTGGCCGGGCAGATGGTGGGGCACAGGCCGCACGCCACGCACTTGGGGCGCCCGTCCTCGTGCGTCTCCATGACGTGCGTGCCCCGCCAGCGCGGCGAGATGTCCTTCTTCTGCTCGGGGTACTGGATAACCAGCTCGCTCCGGTCGCCGGCCGCCTTGGCCATGTGCCGGAAGGTGAGCGCCATCCCCTTGAGCGTGGCCCGGATGTACGAGGACTTCTTCGCCTCCGGGCGCTTCATCACGCGGACTTTGACTGCCATGTGCTTGTCTGTCCTTATACCCGTTGAACGGGAGCGGCCGGCCGCTGCGGCGGCACGGGAACGGCGCGCTGCCGCGCCACCTCGCGGGGGAGCCGGTGCCGCTCGCGCGGGCCGGTGCCGGCCAGGGTGTGGCCGCGGTCCATGAGCCAGAGGATGGCGGCGAGCATCACCCCGTTCACCGCCGCGAGCACCAGCCCGTACACCGGGAGGAAGCCGTACATCAGGTCGGTGGGCTCCACGCCGGCGCTGTCCAGCCCCAGGACGGTCGCGGCGGTCACCACCAGCGCGGCGAGCGCGGTGGGAAGCATGATCTTCCACCCCAGGTCCATCACCTGGTCGTAGCGGAAGCGCGGCACCGTCCAGCGCACCAGCATGAAGACCATGATGAAGAAGAAGGTCTTCGCGCCGAACGCCAGCAGCGTGAGGAGGGTCTTCCACACCGCCGGCTCCGCGCCGATCACCGTCCCGGCGGGCCCCACCACCATGTCGTCGAACGAGCCGGGGATGTCCCAGCCGCCCAGGAAGAGCGTCGCCATCAGCGCCGAGATGGTGAGCACGTGCGCGTACTCGGCGATGAAGAACATGGAGAACTTCATGGCCGAGTACTCGGTGTGGTACCCGGTCACCAGCTCCGACTCGGCCTCGGGGAGGTCGAAGGGGAGGCGGTTGGTCTCGGCGAAGGCGGCGATCCAGAAGAAGAAGAAGGACACGGAGAGCGGGAGCGCGAACCACAGGTTCATGCGCTGCTGCGCCCACACCACCTCCGGCAGGCCGACATTTCCGACCAGAAAGAACACGCTCATCAGCGACAGCCCCAGCGCGATCTCGTAGGAGATCATCTGCGCGCCGGCGCGGAGCCCGCCCAGCAGCGCATACTTGTTGGAGCTGGCCCAGCCGGCGAGCACGATGCCGTACACCCCCAGCGACGAGAACGCCAGCAGGAACAGGATCCCGATGGGCACGTCGGCCACCACCATGGAGACGATCCCCCAGCGGGTGGGGAGCGGCGCGGCGAAGGGGATCACCGCGAAGGTGACCATCGCCGGGGTGATGGAAAGCATGGGCGCCAGGTTGAAGAACACCCGGTTGGCCTCCGCCGGGTCGCTCTCCTCCTTGAGGATGTTCTTGACGCCGTCGGCGGCGGGCTGCAGCAGGCCGCCGGGGCCCACGCGGTTGGGACCCATGCGGTCCTGCATCCACGCGCTGACCTTGCGCTCCAGCAGCGTGAGCATCGCCACGGTCACCAGCAGCACCAGGAACACCACGAGCACCCGAATCGCCATGAAGATCAGGAACGCGATGTCGCCCAGCTCCCCGATCCGGTGGATCGGCAGTCCGTCCATCATCGTTGGCCTTGCAGGTGGTGTTTGGTCAGGCCGGGCCGCCGGCCTCGGCCAGCGCCCGCGGCTCCGGGAGCGGCCGCCCCTCGGTGCCCAGGTCGGCCCAGTCCAGCCCGGCGAACTCCGCCCGCAGCCCGCCGAGCGCCGCGAAGGCGTCGGCCGGGGTGCCGGGGACCTCGCCGCCGGTCATGCCGGCGTGCAGCACGCCCAGGATCTGCCACGCGGGGCGCGCCATGCCGGGGGCCCGCAGCGCGGGCCAGAAGCGCTGCACGCGCCGCTGCACGTTGGTGAAGCTCCCCTCCATCTCGGCGAACGTCGTCGCCGGGAGCACCACGTGCGCGTTGCGCGCCGCGGGCGACAGGAAGTGCCCCACGTACACGAACAGCCCCGCCGCCGCGCCGAAGTCCGCCGGGGCGTCCGCCAGCTCGTCGCCCAGCACGAAGAGCACGCCGGTGTGCCCGGCGGCGCTCTCCAGCCCGCCGTGGGCCGCGGCGTCGCCCTCGCGCTTGAAGCCGAGGAACTCCGCGCCGGCGGTGTTGGGCGAGCGGTCCTCGCGCAGCGCCAGCGTGGGGAAGCCGGGGAGGACCACTTCCTCGCCCCGCTCGGCGCGGAACACGCCGCCACCGGAGCCGTGGGCGTCCAGCACCCGGCGCAGGGCGCCCAGGTCCTCGTTTGCCGCGAAGGGCGAGACTACCGCGCGCGCCTCGCCGGTCGCCGCGCCGATCCGCTCCACCAGCCGGGTCAGCGCCTCGGACCACGACACGGGGACGAAGCGGTCTCCGTCGCGCACCAGCGGCGCCTCGATGCGGCCCCCGCGGTTGATCCACGCGTAGTTGAGCCGGCCGTAGTCGCACATCCAGTGCGAGTTGACGGCCTCGTTGGTGCGCGGCTTGATCCGCATCACCTCGTTGTCGCGCGTCTCCAGGCGGACGTTGCACCCCTGCGAGCAGTTGGGGCACACCGAGGGGACGCGGTCCAGGTCCCAGGCGCGCGCCTTGTGCAGGAAGTCCTTGGACACCAGCGCGCCCACCGGGCACAGGTCGACGACGTTGTCGGCCCAGACGTTCCCGTCCAGCCCCTCGTCGAAGAAGGTGTCGATGACGCTGCGGTGGCCGCGCTGCACCACCGTCAGCCGCTCGTCCTGCGCGACCTCGCGCATGAAGCGCACGCAGCGGGTGCACATGACGCAGCGGTCGGCGTAGAAGAGCACGTCGCCGCCGAAGTCGTCGCGCCCAAGAACGCGCTTCGCCTCCTGCGAGCGGCCCATGGGGCGGCCCTCGGCGGAGGTGTAGTCCTGGAGCTTGCACTCGCCCGCCTGGTCGCAGACCGGGCAGTCGAGCGGGTGGTTCACCAGGTAGAACTCCAGCACCCCGTTCCGCGCCTGGAGCGACTTCTCGCTCTGGGTGTGGATGACGTTGCCCTCGGCCACCGTGGCGGTGCACGACGGCACCAGCTTGGGGGCCTTCTCCACCTCCACCAGGCACATGCGGCACTGGGCCGGGGAGGAGAGCCCCGGGTGGTAGCAGTAGTGGGGGACGTCCACGCCCACGCGCGCGGCGGCGTCGATGATCCGCGTCCCCTTGGGGACGGTGATCTCGATTCCGTCGATGGTGCAGTTCACGGTGTCGACCGTGGGATTTGGGTCGGCCAACTCGGCCTCCGTGTCGGTTTGGATTCTCGCCGCTACCGGGCCGCCGCCACGGCCGGCTCGGGCCGCCGCATGCGCGCCAGGTAGTCTCCCCGGAACTTCTGGATCGAGGAGGTGATCGGCGCCGCGCAGGCGTCGGAGAGCACGCAGATGGTCTTGCCGGACATGTTGTCCGAGATCTCCATCAGCGTCTCCAGGTCCGCCTCGCTGCCGTGCCCGTTCTCGATGCGGCGCAGGATCTTGCCCGCCCACGCCGTGCCCTCGCGGCAGGGGGTGCACTGCCCGCACGACTCGTGGGCGTAGAAGTCCACCATGCGGCGCACCTGCTTGACGATGTCCGTGGTGTCGTCCATCACGATCACCGAGCCGCACCCCAGCATGGTCCCCGCCGCGGCCATGGCCTCGTAGTCCATCCCGATGTCCAGCTCGTCCGCCGTGAGCATGGGCACCGAGGAGCCGCCGGGGATCACCGCCTTGATGGGGCGCCCGTCCGGGGTGCCGCCGCACACGTCGTAGATGAACTCCTTGAAGTTGAAGCCCAGCGGCACCTCGTAGTTGCCGGGGCGCTTCACGTGCCCGGACACGCAGAAAAGCTTGGTGCCGGTGCTCTTCTCGGTGCCCCACTGCTTGTACCACTCGGCGCCGTTCTGCACGATGTGCGCGGCGGCGATCAGGCTTTCCACGTTGTTGACCGCGGTGGGAAGCCGGAACGCGCCGGCGATCGCCGGGAAGGGCGGCTTGATGCGCGGCTCGCCGCGGCGCCCCTCCAGCGAGTTGAGCAGCCCCGTCTCCTCGCCGCAGATGTACGCGCCGGCGCCCAGGTGCAGGGTGACGTCGATGTCGATCCCGCTCCCCATGACGTTGCGCCCGGCGTAGCCGGCTTCGTACGCCTCCTCGATGGCGCGCGCCAGCACCTGCGCCGGCTCGAAGAACTCGCCGCGGATGTAGATGAAGGCGTGCTCTGCGCGGATGGCGTAGGCGCCCAGGAGGCAGCCCTCCACCAGCGCGTGCGGCGTCCAGCGGATCAGCTCGCGGTCCTTGAAGGTGCCGGGCTCGGACTCGTCGGCGTTGCACACCAGGAAGTGCGGCTTGTCGCCCTTGGGCGGCATGAAGCCCCACTTCATCCCGGTGGGGAAGCCGGCGCCGCCGCGCCCGCGCAGCCCCGAGGCCTTGACCTCGTTGACGATGTCGGCGGGCGACATCCCCAGCGCCTTGCGCAGCGCCTGGTAGCCGCCGCGGGCCTCCCACCCCTTGAGGGTGCGGGCCTCGGGGTCGCCGAAGTACTTGCTGAGGACCAGCACCTCGCTCGGGTGCCTGTACGGATACGCCATGGCGCCTCTACTTCAGTCTTTCGAGAAGGGCCGGGACGTTTTCCGGCCTCACGTTCTCGAAGTAACGGTCGTTGATCTGCACCGCGGTGGGGAAGCCGCAGGCGCCCAGGCACTCCACCTCCATGACCGTGTAGAGCCCGTCCGCCGTGGTCTCGCCCACGTCGGCGCCGGTGGCCTGGAGGAAGGCTTCGAGCACGGCGTCGCCGCCGCACAGGTTGCAGGAGATGTTGGTGCACACCTGGATCAGGTACTTCCCGACCGGGCCCAGGTTGTACATGGTGTAGAAGGTCGCCACCCCGCGCACGTACGCCGGGGAAAGGCCCAGCCGCTCCGCCACCTCGTCCATGGTTTCGGGCGACAGGAAGCCGCGGATCTCGTGCGCCATGTGCAGCACGGGGAGCAGCGCGGCCTGCGCGTCCGGGTAGCGCTCCAGGATCTTGCCCACGCGCTCGCCGTACTCGCCCTCGAAGAGCGGGGCCGTGGGGACACTGGTGGACACCTGGTACGGCAGGGTCCCCGCGACCGCCGGGTTGCCGCCGTGGCGCGGGCGGATGCCCACGTACGCGTTGCCGCGCACGTCCGCCTCGCTGAGGGCGGGGAACTCGCCGGTGTCGCCCGCGAAGCCCGGGTTCTGCAGGGCCTGCGGCCAGGACGAGGGCGGCGAGTCGAAGCCGCCGTGGCCAGCAGCATTCTGCGCGGCTGCGCCGCTTAGTCCCTGCGGGTTCATCGGTCGATCTCCCCGAGGACGATGTCGAGCGACGCGTTCACCGCGATCACGTCCGAGAGGAGCGCCCCCTCGATCATGTGCGGGAGCGCCGCGATGTTGATGAAGGACGGGCCGCGCACGCGCCAGCGCACCGGCTTGGCGCCGCCGTCGGAAACCACGTACATCCCCAGCTCGCCCTTGGACGACTCCACCGAGAACCACGACTCGCCCACCGGGGCGCGGACCCCCTCCATGACCACCTTGAAGTGGTGGATCATGGATTCCATGTCGTTCATCGCCGCCGTCTTGGAGGGCAGGATGACGCGCGGGTCGTCCACGTTGATGGGGCCGCCGGGGAGCCGGTCGATGGCCTGCTGGAGGATGCGCAGGCTCTGCCGCATCTCCTCCATGCGGCACAGGTAGCGGTCGTAGATGTCCCCGTGCTCGCCGATGGGGACCTCGAAGTCGTACGTCTCGTAGTCGTAGTACGGGCGGTCCTTGCGGATGTCGTAGTCCACCCCGGAGGCGCGCAGGTTGGGGCCCGAGAGCCCCCAGTTGACCGCGTCCTCGGCGGAGATGGCGCCCACGCCCTGCGTCCGGCCGATCCAGATGCCGTTGTTGGTGAGCAGGGTGTCCACCTCCTCGAGCGTGCGCGGGAAGGTGTCCACGAACTCCTGCAGCTTCTCGATCCACCCGGACGGCAGGTCCGCCATCATCCCCCCGATGCGGGTGGACGAGGTGGTGATGCGCGCGCCGGTGAACGACTCGTGCAGGTCGTAGATGCGCTCGCGCTCCTGGAAGGTGTACAGGAAGACGGTGAACGCTCCCAGGTCGATCCCCGTGGTCCCCAGCCAGAGCAGGTGCGAGAAGATGCGGTCCAGCTCCATGCAGATGACGCGGACCACCTTGCAGCGCTCGGTGACCGTGATCCCCATGAGCTTCTCGACCGCCATGGCGTAGGCGCAGTTGTAGATCAGCGGCGCCAGGTAGTCCATACGGTCGGTGAGGGGGATGATCTGGTTCCAGTCCCGGTACTCCCCCAGCTTCTCGAACGAGGAGTGCAGGTAGCCGATGTGCGGGATGCACCGCACCACCGTCTCGCCGTCCAGCTCCAGGACCAGGCGGAGCACCCCGTGGGTGGCGGGGTGCTGCGGCCCGATGTTGATGAGCATGTGCTCGCCCGCGATGTCCTCGTGCACGTGCACCGACTCGCCCTCCAGCGGGACGATGGGGGCGTGCACCAGGCTCCCCCCAGCGCTCAGCTCCGGGTTGCGGGTGACGTTGTAAACGACCTTGCGGAGCGCCATCAGCCTCCTCCTCCCATGCCGCCGAACTGCCCGTGCTGCTCGGCGCCCTCGGTCCCGGCGAAGGGGTCGGGCACCGGCTGGTTCAGTGCGTGCGCGATCTGCAGCTCGCGCGGCGAGTAGTGGTCCTCGGTCTTGAGCGCCAGGGCCCGCCGCGTCTGCTCCGCGCGCGAGAAGCGTCCGCGCAGCGGAAAGTCCTTACGCAGGGGGTGCCCCTCGGCGTAGTTGTAGGGCATGAGGATGCGCCGCAGGTCCGGGTGCCCGTTGAAGACCACGCCGAACATGTCGAACACCTCGCGCTCCAGCCAGTCGGAGGCGCGCCACAGGTGGTAGACGCTGTCGATCTCCAGCGCCTCCAGCGGCACCTCGGCCTTGACCCGCAGGTTCAGCTTGGTCCTGGTGGACCAGAGCTGCCAGACCACCTGCAGGAAGCGGCCGTTGCCCCAGTCGATGGCCGTGAGGTCCTGGAGGAAGTCGTACTGGTGGCCGGGGGCGTCCTTGAGCCACGCCAGCACTTCGCGCGCTCGCGCGGGCTGCACGTACACCACGTGCTCGTCGCCCGCGGTGAGCTCGTGCCGCAGCACCGCGTCGCCGAACTCTTCGCGCAGCGCGTCCACGCTGGCGTGCGGGGGGAGGTCGCCCGCGGGGGGCGGGACGCCCGGCTCCTCGCGCGGGGAGCCCGCGGCGCCCGCGTCCAGCCCTTCCAGGCCCTTCTTGAACGAGTCGTTCGCCATGTTCGTCGGGCGCTTCAAGGACGGCGGTCGGCCGGCCGCACGACCGCACCGGTGGACACGAGGCCGCTGGTGCGGTTCTGCCGGGTGGAGTTGCCGAAGGGCGCGGTGATCCCTTCGATCACCTCGTCCGGGAGCACGGAGTCGGCCAGCGGCAGGGCGTCCACGGTGTTCCACTCGCGCTGCGAGGTGGGCGCCGAGTTGCGGATCTTCTCCTGCACCATGAGGATGCCGTACATCAGCCCCTCGGGGCGCGGCGGGCACCCGGGGACGTAGACGTCCACGGGGATGATGGTGTCGATCCCCTGCACCATGCTGTACACGTCGAAGACGCCGCCCGAGGAGGCGCAGGCGCCCATGGAGATGCACCACTTGGGCTCGGGCATCTGCTCCCAGATACGCCGCAGCACCGGCGCCATCTTGTAGGAGACGCGCCCGGCGCAGATGAGCAGATCGGCCTGCCGGGGGGAGAAGCTCATGCGCTCCATCCCGAAGCGGGCCAGGTCGTAGCGGGTGGCGGCGGTGGCCATCATCTCGATGGCGCAGCACGCGGTCCCGAAGGGCATGGGCCAGAGCGAGTTCTGCCGGGCCCAGTTCACCACCGCGTCCACGCGGGTGGTGAGGAAGCTGGGCGCCCCGGAGAAGATGCCGCCCTGGGGTGCCTCGGACCCGTCCTGGTGGACGGGGAGGCCGCCGTCGTCGTTCAGTTCCATTCGAGCGCTCCCTTCTTCCACTCGTAGATCAGCCCCACCGTGAGGATGAAGATGAAGATCCCGGCCGCGGCGAAGCCGTCCCAGCCCAGGTAGCGCATCTTCACGGCCCAGGGGAGCAGGAAAACGGTCTCCACGTCGAAGACGATGAACAGGATCGCGACCACGTAGAACTTGACCGAGAACCGCTCCCGCGTGCTCCCGAGCGGGTCCATCCCCGACTCGTAGGGCGACGACTTGACCTTTAGGTACCCGCCCGGGCTCAGCACCTTGGAGAGCACGACCATGCCCACCGCCTGCGCGGCGGAAAGGACCAGCATGAGCAGGATCGGCGTGTACGAGCGTAGCATGGCGCGGTCCGGGTGCCGGGCTTGCGAAAGCTTGTGAAATCGTTCACTTGCGAGAGACGGGTCAAAATACGGTCCCCGCCACCCGCGGTCAAGGCGAACTCCCCGCCCCCGCGGCCCTTGCCCGGGCGCGGGGAGCGGCGGTAAGTTGGCGTCTCGGTCCGCCCTCCCTACCCCCGGTCCCGCGGCCCGTTCGTTCGGGGCCTCTTCGGTCCTGCCGGGAACTCCTGGCTCCGCTTCATTAATCGTTCCAGATGAGCATCAAGCCCGACCACTGGATCCGGACGATGGCCCGCGAGCACGGGATGATCGATCCGTACGAGGACGCCCAGGTGCGGCGGGGGACGATCTCGTACGGGGTGTCGTCGTACGGCTATGACATGCGGGTGGCGAACGAGTTCAAGATCTTCACCAACGTCAACAACGCCATCGTGGATCCCAAGGCGTTCGACGAGAAGTCGTTCGTGAACTTCGAGGGCGAGGTGTGCATCGTCCCGCCCAACTCGTTCGCGCTGGCCCGCTCGGTGGAGTACTTCCGCATCCCGCGCAACGTGTTCACGCTGTGCGTGGGCAAGAGCACCTATGCGCGCTGCGGGATCATCACCAACGTCACGCCCTTCGAGCCGGAATGGGAGGGCTACGTGACGCTGGAGATCTCCAACACCACGCCGCTCCCCGCGCGGGTGTACGCCAACGAGGGGATCGCGCAGGTGATCTTCTTCGAGGCCGGCCCCGGGGACATCTGCGAGGTGAGCTACGGGGATCGCAAGGGCAAGTACCAGGGCCAGGTCGGCGTCACCACGCCGCGCCTGTAGGCGGCTCGATAAATCGCCCAGCTCTGCGTTGCCCTGCGGGCGGCTCCCTGCGACGTACATGAAGTACGTCTCGGTCGCCGTCCTCGGGCGCCTTGATCTGCACGATTTCTCTTCGCCTCACCCGGTGAGGCAGTGAACGGCCGGAAGGCCCGGCAGTCCGTTGTAGTTCCGCAGTACCCACATAATCCGTTGCGGAGGGAGACAGCCGGCAGTTTGGCTGGCTCACTCCGGCGCAGGGAGACTCGCCGGCTGTTTGGCGAGGCTCCCGGAGCCCGCGTAGGAAACAGGCCGGCAGTTTGGCCTGGTTCCGGAGCGGCCCCGACGCAGCACCCCGACCGGAACACGACCCACCTTCCCACCTTCATAATTCTCCTGCAGGAAAACCCTGAATGAAGCAGAGCGGCGTACATCCAAAGCACATCGACGCGATCCGCGAGGTGGTGAACATCGGGGCCGGCCACGCGGCGACCGCGCTCTCCACCATGACCAACGTCACGGTGATGATCTCCGTCCCCCGGATCCTGTGGACGGACCGCCCGGCGGACGCGGAGCCGGCGCTGCCGCAGGACGACCGCCTGGTGCTGATCTCCATCCCCGTGGAGGCGAAGTCCTCGGGCGAGGGCGAGCGCGCCTCGCTGATCATCGGGCGGAGGACGGCAATGCGCATGGTGGGGCTGCTGCTGCGGCGCCAGGTGGACCCGGACGGCGAGCTGGGGATGCTGGAGCGCTCCACGCTCCAGGAGCTGGGCAACATCGTCTGCGCGTCGTACGTGGGGGTGCTGGGGACCTTCCTGGGCGAGAGCGTGATGATCGGGACGCCGGAGTTCCGCGAGGGCCCGCACGCGGAGATCGCGGCGGACATGGCCAACGGGCTGGTGATCGAAACGGACTTCACGCTGCAGGATTCCACCTTCGAGGGGGTGTTCGTGCTCACCCACAGCGAGGTGTCGTTCAACTCGCTGATCGCCGCGCTGGGGCTGTCGGACGTTTCCTGACGCGCGGCGCGGGGACCGGCCCTTGCGTGCGCGGGCCGGCATGAGCCACGAGACCCCCTTCTCCCCCCTCGCGCGCGCGGCCCACCTGCGGGCGCTGGGCGAAGCGCGCTTCGACGTGCTGGTGGTGGGCGGGGGGATCACCGGCGCGGGCGTGGCGCTGGACGCGGCGACGCGCGGCCTGCGCACGGCGCTGGTGGAGGCGGGCGACTTCGCGGAGGGCACCAGCTCCCGCTCGTCCCGCCTGGTGCACGGCGGCCTGCGCTACCTGGAGACGGGCGACTTCCGCCTGGTCTTCGAGGCGCTGGCGGAGCGCCGCCGCCTGCTGGAGCTGGCCTCCCACCTGGTCCACCCCCTCCCCTTCCTGTTCCCGCTCTACCGCACGGGCCCGGTCCCCTTCCGCAAGCTGCAGGCGGGGATGTGGCTGTACGACCTGCTCGCCCTGTTCCGGGGGGTGCGGCGCCACCGCATGCTCCGCCACCGCGCGGTGCTTGCCGCGGAGCCGCGCCTGGCGCGGGAGGGGCTGGTGGGCGGCGCGGAGTACTTCGACGCGTCGGTGGACGACGCGCGCCTGGCGCTGGCGGTGGCGCGGGGCGCGCACGGGGCCGGGGCGGCGGTGGTGTCGCACGCGGCGGTGACGGGCTTCCTGCGCGACGACGCGGGCGCGGTGCGTGGGGCACGCATCCGCGACGCGCTCACGGGCGGGGAGGTGGAGGCGCGGGCGGACGTGGTGGTGAACGCCACCGGGCCCTGGAGCGACGCGCTGCGCCGCCTGGCGGACCCGGACGCCGCGCCGCGCCTGCGCCCCACCAAGGGCGTGCACCTGGTGCTGGAGCGCGGGCGGGTGGGGAACGCGGGGGCGCTGATCTTCCCCTCGCCGCTGGACGGGCGGATCATGTTCGTGCTCCCCTGGGGCGCCTTCACCTACGTGGGGACCACGGACACGGACTTCGCCGGGGACCCGGGCGAGGCGTCGGCGACGGAGGCGGACGTGGAGTACCTCCTGGACTCGGCGAACGCGCTCTTCCCGGAGGCGGTGCTGACCGCGGCGGACGTGCTCAGCACCTGGACCGGGGTGCGCCCCCTGCTGGCCCCGGAGCGCGGCGGCGACGGGGTGGCGGAAAGCGCGACCTCGCGCGAGCACGAGATCTGGCAGGACGGCGGGGGGCTGGTGAGCGTGGCGGGCGGCAAGCTGACCACCTACCGGGTGATGGCCGCGCAGACGGCGGACGTCGTGGTGGAGGTGCTGCGCCGGGAGCGCGAGGTCGCCGCGACCGAATCCGTCACCGCCGACCTCCATCTCCCCGGCGCGCCGACGGAACCGTGGGAGCGATTCGAGGCGCGCGTCGTGGCGGACGCGGCGCGGGCGGGGCTGCCGGACGCGACCGCGCGCCACCTGGCGCGCGCCTACGGCGAGGACGCGCAGGCGGTCCTCGCGGCGGTGGCGGCGGACCCGGCGCTCGGGCGGCCGCTGCTGGACGGCCTGCCCTACGTGTGGGCGGAGGTGCCGCACGCGGTGGGCGGCGAGATGGCGCTGACGCTGGAGGACGTGCTGCGCCGGCGGCTGCACGTGTTCTACGAGGCGCGGGACGGCGGGCTGGAGATCGCGGCGGAGGTGGCGGAGCGGATGGCGGAGCTGCCGGGACTGGGGTGGGACGCGGCGGAAACCGGGCGCCAGGTGGAGGCGTACCGGGAGGCGGTGGAGGCGACGCGGCCGGCCCGGCCCTCACCCGGCTCGCTTTAGGCTCGCCACCCTTTCCCTTCATCCGGTTCACGCGAAGCGTGAAGCGCCATTCTGGGAGAGGGGGCAACGGCTGGACATAGAGTACGGGCAGGCAGTTGCGTGAGGGATTTCGGCCCGAAGGGGCGAGACCGCGCGGCACCTCAGTTCAGAGGTGCTGGCGCGGGCTCGACTCCGTTGGCGAGCGTTGTTTGCTCGCTTACGGAGCCGAAGCCCGACCCCGGCGCCAGCCGGGGGCACGCCCAAACCTGCCGTGACGAGCAGTTCAGCCGTCTCTATCCCACGAACATCGGCGACAGGAGCCAGAGCGCCGCGGCCGCCAGCGCGAGCACTCCGAGGACCACCGCCACCCCCTGGCCGACGCTCCGCCCCCGGGTCGGCACCTCGTCCTTGACGTGCGGGACGGGCTGGGACCCTCCCTCGAACGGCGGATCACGATCGGGCGTGCTCAATTGCGCTCCCTCCCCACGGGTGGATTCGGATGCCGACGGGCCGCTCCTCCGCGCAACCCGCGTGCCCGCCGGGTCACGGGATGATCACCGGCTGCGGCCGGCGCGTGACGGTGTCGGGCCGCGCCGGAGACTCCTCCTGCTGCTCCTCGGCTTCCTCCTCGCGGCGCCGCTCCGCCTCCTCCTGGCGCCGGCGCTCCGCTTCCTGCGTCCGCCGCCGCTGGGCCTCCGTGGGCGCCTGCTGCTTGGGCACAGCGCGTGGGGGCTGCTGCTGCGCGCGCGGCTGCGGGGTGCCCGCGGCGGGCGGCCTCGCCTGTCCGGGCGCGGCCGCGGGCGGAGCGCCCGGACGCACGGCCGGCTGCCCCGGGGCCTGGCCGGGCACCTGCGCCGGGCCGGCGGGCGGCACCGCCGCCGCGCGGGCCGAGTCGGCAAGGCGCACCGAGTCCGCCCGCAGCGAGTCCGCGAGCCGCAGCGAGTCGCGGCGCACCGAGTCGGCGCGGATGGAGTCCACGTTGAGCTTGACGAAGCCGCCCTGGTAGCGGACGAAGGGCTGCCGCACGGCGGTGCGCACCAGGGCGGCCCTGGCCCCGGTGGACCACGTCTGCGCGGCGGAGAGCGAGGTCAGCTCGATCCACAGCGTGTCGCGCTTCACCCGCCCGGCGATGAAGCTCCCCGCCCCGTCCGGCCCGAACGCCACCACCGAAAGGATCCCGTCGCGCCGCACCTCGCCCACGAACGGGAACTGCTGCCCGTCGCGCACGTAGGCGCCGGCGACCGAGTCCAGCCGCTGCGTGCGCACCGCCAGCGCGCCCGGGGGGAGCATCCCCGCCCCCTCCGTGACGGTGTCGCGCACCGGCAGCTCCCAGCCGGCGAAGCGCCAGGTGCCCGCCACCTCGGGGAGCCCGGCGCGCGCCTCGGGGCTGGGGCGCTTCAGCGCGGGGAGCGGCTGCACGTCCACGCCTTCGGCCTCCTCGCAGGCGGCGAGGACGAGCAGGAGGAGCGCGGCACGCCGCGGCGCTGCGAGGACGGCGGGGAACATCCTGGACTTTGGCATCGGCTGGAACCCTGGAAGACGTGTCACGCCCGGGCGATACCGGGGCGGGTTGCGCCCCTGTTGGCGCAGTTTCCGCCAGTGCGCGCGCGGGAGGTTGACATCATGTGGCGCATTCCGTACTTTGCTGATCAGGCTACGACCGGACCCTGGGATCCGTCCGGACGAACTCCTACGAGGCCGTCATGTTCACCACCTCACGAACCGTACCGTCCGACGCGGACACCGTGCTGCGGGCGGCGCTGGAAGCCAACGGGCAGCGCTACACCGACCAGCGCGCCGCCGTCTACCGGTTCCTGTGCGCCACCCTGGAGCACCCCACGGCGGACGAGGTGTTCACCGCGGTCCGCGCCCACATCGCCGACATCTCGCTGGCCACGGTCTACAAGGCGCTGGAAACGCTGGTCACCTGCGAGCTCGCCATCAAGCTGACCTACGGCGACGGCTCGGCGCGCTACGACGCCCGCACGGACGACCACTGCCACTCGCGGTGCCTGGGCTGCGGCAACGTGCGCGACATCCCCGACCACCACGTGGCGGCGCTTCCCCGGATCGAGGTGGGCGACGGGTTCGCGGCCCAGGGGTACCGGGTGGAGGTCGTCGGGCTCTGCCGGTCCTGTACGGCGTCGCACTGAGGGTTTCTCTTCCAGGTTGTCGATTCGGGCGCTCTCCGGCTTCGTGCCGGGGGGCGCTTTCGTTTTGTACGGCCACGGCTTACGGCTACGGCGGGTTCGGGCGTGCCCCCGGCTGGCGCCGGGGTCGGGCTTCGGCTCCGTAGAGCAGCAAACAACGCTGCTCAACG
This sequence comes from uncultured Gemmatimonadales bacterium, assembly GCA_963716255.1. Taxonomy (GTDB): domain Bacteria; phylum Gemmatimonadota; class Gemmatimonadetes; order Longimicrobiales; family Longimicrobiaceae; genus JAFAYN01. Next base: position 634,616 of record OY970303.1, read on the forward strand.
GAGTCGAGCCCCGCAAACTGCGCGGGTCTCGCCCCTTCGGGCCGAAATCCCTCACGCGACAGGCCCCCTCCCCCCGGCCCCCTCCCCCGCAAGCGGGAGAGGGGGAGCACTGCGTCGCGTCCACGGACACCCGGCGGGCGTCCTGGGCGCCCCCACCCGGCTCGCTTGAGGCTCGCCACCCTCCCCCAATTCTGGGGGAGGGTTTCCTGTCGTTCTGGGATTTGCGCCGGGAGGTCGGGGGAGGGTCCGCAGGCAGTGCGTTTGTTCGAAGCCAGCGTGATCCCGCCCTCACTCGGAGGGCTGGCGAGTGCTCTGCGAGTCCCTTCGGGTGTCGCACTGCCGGAGGAGCCGCCCCCGGCCGACCCCATACCCGGAGCCCGCCGGTGCGCGCAGTCGTTGCTCCGCTCTCCGCCCGGCACCGGTCCGCCGGGCGAATGATGGACGGCGTTCGCGGCGGGTGTCAAGCGTTGATGAACCGGTCCCGCGGGGAGAGATTGGGGTGGCCCGGAGACATGGGCGCGAGCGACAACGGAAGGGGAGGACGATGAAGCACGGACCGAGCGACCCCGCGGACTTCCGCGGGGCCTTCCTGCGGGACCCCGAGGCGCGAGGCCCCTTCGGCGCGGCGTCGGGGATCCTGCGCATGACGCCGGATGCGGTGGCGACCCCGGAGGACGCCGAGGACCTGGCGGCGCTGGCGCGCTGGGCGGGGCGCACCCGCACGGCGCTGGTGCCGCGCGGCGCGGGGACAGGGATGCCGGGGGGCAACGTGGGGCGCGGGGTCGCGGTGGACCTGGTGGCGCGCTTCCGGGGGGTGGAGGAGGTGGACGCGGAGGGGCGGCTCGTCCGGGTGCGGCCGGGAACCACGCTGGCGGAGCTGAACGCGGCCTGCGCCCCGCACGGGCTGCACTTTCCCGTGGACCCGTCCAGCGGCGCGCGAGCCACGCTGGGAGGGATGATCGCCAACAACTCCGCCGGGTCGCACTCGGTGAAGTACGGGGCGGTGCGGCCGTGGGTGCAGGCGCTGGAGGTGGTGCTGGCGGACGGCACGCGGGCGTCGCTGGCGAGGGGGGAGGAGCCGCGGGAGCCGGCGATGCGGCGCATCCTGGACCGGGTGCGCCGCGAGCTGCGTCCGCACCGGGCGCGCATCGAGGCGCGCTGGCCGCGCGTTCGCAAGAACTCGTCGGGGTACGCGCTGCGCGAGTTCCTGGAGAGCGGCGACGCCGTGGACCTGCTGGTGGGGAGCGAGGGAACGCTGGCGCTGCTCACCGGGGCGACGCTGCGCCTGGCGCCTCTCCCCGCCGCGCGCGGGCTGGCGCTGCTGGAGTTCACCTCGCTGGAGCACGCCGGCGAGGCCGTGCGCGAAGTGCTGCGCCACGACCCCGCCACCTGCGAGATGCTGGACCGCACCTTCCTGGACCTGGTGCGCGGCGGCGGCGACCCCGGCTACCCGCTCCGCCCCGGGCTGGAAGCCGTCCTCCTGGTGGAGGTGGAGCGCGACTCCGCCGCGGAGGTGGAGCGGGCGCTCGCCGGGATCGCCGCCGCGCTGGAGGGCGTGGCGGACCGCGTGGTCGCCGCCAGCGACCCGGACGAGCAGGAGCGGCTCTGGCACCTGCGGCACGCCGCCTCCCCGCTGATCGCGGCGCGGGCCGGCGGCCGCGTGTCCATGCAGTTCATCGAGGACGGCGTGGTGCCCGTGGAGCGCCTCCCCGAGTACGTCCGCGCGCTCCGCGGCACGCTGGAGCGGCACGCGCTCCCGGCGGTCATCTTCGGGCACGCGGGCGACGGCAACCTGCACGTGAACCCGCTGGTGGACGTGGCCGCGGCGGGGTGGCAGCGGCAGGTGGAGGGAATCGTGTACGAGATCGCGGACGCGGTGGCCGCGCTGGGCGGCACCATGGCCGGCGAGCACGGCGACGGGCGGCTGCGCGCGCCCGTGCTGGAAACCATCTGGGGCGCGGAGATGGTGGCGCTCTTCCGGCGCGTCAAGGAGGCCTTCGACCCGGCGGGGATCCTGAACCCCGGGGTGATCCTCCCCCTCCCCGGGCAGCGCCCGCTGGACGCCGTCGGCGAGTACCCGGCGCCGGCCTGAGCCGCGCCCCGGGGGCGCACGGAAACCGCTCGTGGCCGGCGGGTTGCAGGCGGGGCGCGGGGCGGCTCCCGGAAACGGGGAGCCGCCCCCTTGCGTTCCGCGGGGATGGCGCATACCTTGCTTGCGATTGAAAGCAGGAAGTCTAATTCACCTACTTTTTGAAAGCGTTCGATCCAAATTGGCTCGAATCGACAGCATCGACCTGCGCCTGCTGACCCTGCTCCAGGAGCACGGGCGCACCTCGCAGCAGGAACTCGCCCACGCGGTGGGGCTTTCCGGGCCCGCCGTGGGCGACCGGCTCCGCAAGCTGGAGGAGGCCGGAGTCATCCGCCACTTCGGCGTCGTGCTGGACCCCAAGAAGCTGGGGCGCGACGTCACCGCCTTCATGGCGGTGGGGATCAGCGGATCGCAGCACTACGCCGACTTCCTGGAGCGCGTCGACGCGCACCCGGAGATCCTGGAATGCCACTCGGTGACCGGGCAGGGCTCGCACCTGCTCAAGGTCCGCACCGAGAGCACCTCCACGCTGGAGCGCCTCCTGGCCGAGATCCAGGCCTGGGAGGGCGTCCAGTGGACGCAGACCAGCATCGTCCTTTCGACCATCAAGGAGACCAGCCGCCTGTCGCTGGACTCGCCACCCCGCACCTGAAGGACCATCGCCCATGCCCAAGCCCTCGCCCCGCTTCGACACCCTTGCCGCGGCCACCGGGTGGACCCCGGCCGCCCGCAACGGCCCGGCCGTGGACCGCCGCAAGAGCGAGCTGACGGACATCGAGTCCATCTTCGGCACCAACATCTTCGGCCTGGCGGAGATGCGCTCGCGCCTCCCCAAGCAGGTCTACCGGGCCGTCGTGTCCACGCTGGAGCAGGGGCAGCCGCTGGACCCGGCCTTCGCCGACGCGGTCGCCATCGCCATGAAGGAGTGGGCGCTGGAGCGCGGGGCGTCGCACTTCACCCACTGGTTCCAGCCGCTCACCGGCCTCACCGCCGAGAAGCACGACTCCTTCATCACGCCCAACGTGGGCGGCGGTGCGGTGGCGGAGTTCAACGGCAAGGAGCTGATCCAGGGCGAGCCGGACGCCTCGTCGTTTCCCTCGGGCGGGCTGCGCGCCACCTTCGAGGCGCGCGGCTACACCGCGTGGGACCCCACCTCCCCGGCCTTCATCGTGGAGTCGGCGGCGGGGTGCTACCTGTCCATCCCCACCGCCTTCGCCTCGTGGACGGGCGACGCGCTGGACACCAAGATCCCGCTGCTGCGCTCGGTGAGCGCGCTGGACCAGCAGGCGCGCCGCGCGCTCAAGCTGTTCGGCGTGGAGGGCGCCCGGGTGAACGCCACCTGCGGGCCGGAGCAGGAGTTCTTCCTCATCGACCAGGAGTTCTACTACCGGCGGCCCGACCTGGTGACCACCGGGCGCACCCTCTTCGGGGCGAAGCCGCCGCGCGGGCAGGAGCTGGAGGACCACTACTTCGGCTCCATCCCCGACCGGGTGCTCGCCTTCATGACCGAGGTGGAGCGCGACCTGTACCGGCTGGGCGTGCCGGTGAAGACGCGGCACAACGAGGTGGCGCCCGGACAGTTCGAGATGGCGCCCATCTACGAGAACGCCAACCTGGCGGCCGACCACCAGCAGCTGATGATGCTGACGCTGCGCGGCGTCGCGCGGAAGTACGGCATGGCGTGCCTGCTGGCGGAGAAGCCCTTCGCCGGGGTGAACGGGAGCGGCAAGCACCTCAACTGGTCGCTGGGAACGGAGTCCGCCAACCTGCTTGAGCCGGGCGACACGCCGCACGACAACATGCAGTTCCTGTTCTTCTGCGTGGCCGTGCTGCGGGCGGTGGACCGGCACCAGGACCTGATCCGGGCCTCGGTGGCCTTCGCGGGGAACGACCACCGCCTGGGCGCCAACGAGGCCCCGCCGGCGATCATCTCGGTGTTCCTGGGCGACCAGCTCACCGACGTGCTGGAGCAGCTGGTGGAGAGCGGGAGCGCCACCTCCAGCAAGCAGAGCGGGCTGCTGGGGCTGGGCGCGCAGGTGCTCCCCCACATCCCGCAGCACGCGGGCGACCGCAACCGCACCTCGCCCTTCGCCTTCACCGGCAACAAGTTCGAGTTCCGGGCGCTGGGGGCGTCGCAGTCCGTGTCCTTCCCGGCCACGGTGCTCAACACCATCATGGCCGAGTCGCTGGACGAGATGTGCTCGATGCTGGAGGGCGAGCTCCAGGGCGGCGCCGACTTCGAGGAGGCGCTCCGCCGGCTGCTGTCCACGGAGATGCGCCGGGTGCGCCGCATCGTCTTCAACGGCGACGGCTACAACGAGGAGTGGCACCACGAGGCGGAGAGCCGGGGGCTCCTCAACCTGCGCACCACGCTGGACGCCCTGGAGATGCTGGCCACGGACAAGAACCGGGAGCTCTTCGCCAAGTACGGCGTCCTGTCGCACCGGGAACTGGAGTCGCGGCACGAGGTGGCGCTGGACCAGTACTTCAAGACCATCAACATCGAGGGCGAGACCACCGCCGACATCGCCAGCACCATGATCCTGCCGGCGGCGGTGCGCTACCTGGGCGACCTGCTGGCCGCCACCGACCGCTCGCGCGGGCTGGGGCTGGAGGCCGGCGGCCTGCGGCGCACCGCGGAAAAGGTGAACGGGCTGGTGGACGAGCTGCGCGACGCGCTGGACCGGCTCATCGAGCAGAACGAGGAGCTGGGCGGCGAGGAGGTGCACTCCAAGGCGTACCACATGCGCGACCACGTGGTCCCGGCGATGCTGGCGGTGCGCGGCGTCGCGGACCGGCTGGAAAAGGTGGTGCCGGACGACTACTGGCCGCTCCCCACCTACCGGGACATGCTGTTCGTGAAGTAGCCGGTCCGGACGGAGCGGGATGAACGGCAGGGTTCGGGCGTGCCCCCGGCTGGCGCCGGGGTCGGGCTGCGGCTCCGTAGCAGACGAAACGACCGTCTGCAACGGAGTCGAGCCCCGACGATACTGCTGTCGGGTCTGAGCAACCGGATTGATGCTTGACACCACAGACCGGGTTGATGCTTGACACTTCTGGTCTATCAAGTTCCACCTCGGGGGGTGTCCGGCGTCAGCCGGAGAGTTCCCCCGTTCGCTCGTCCAGCCGCGCCAGGAGCAGGTCGTAGAAGTAGATCGACCACACTCCGTCCTCGATCTCCTCCAACGCCACCTCCTGCCCGATCAGCAACTCGCTGAGGAAGATCGTCCGGTCGCGGAAGTACAGGATCCCGTTACCCCGCACCCGGCGCACCACACAATGCCCCGCGTACTGCGGCGGGGCGATTTGCTCCGGCATCTCTCGCTCGCACGCCACGTAGAGCGAGCCCGGGGTCTGCATCTCCAGCGCCTGGTGAGGCCGCTCTTCGTTGAACTCGCGCCGGAAGGCATCGAATCGCTCCTGCTGCACCTGGACGTTGGCCGCCGGGGGCCGCAGCGTGCCCGCCTTGAGCGTGCGATGCATCCGCTCGTGCGAGCCGTTCTGCTCCGGATGGGCCGGCTCGATCCGCTCGTGCTTGATCCCCATCTGCGTCCACCAGACACTCAGGCGCGAGAGCCCGGCGATGGCTTTCGTGCAGAACGGGCCTCCATTGTCGCTGCGGATGGCCTGCGGAAGGCCCCGTTCGCGAAAGAGATGCTGGAAGCTCGCGCAGGCTCCCCTGTGCGCGGTCGAACTCAGTCCCTCACAGGCCAGCAGGTAGCGGGTGTGAGTGTCCGTGACGGTCAGCGGGTAGCACAGCGTCCCGTCGCCCATGCGGAACTCGCCCTTGAAGTCGGCGTTCCACAGCTGGTTGGCGGCCTCCACCGTGTGTGAGACTCGCCCCGGGTGAGACCACTCCCGCCGGTGCGGCCGAGACTCCACCAGCCCCTCCCGCTTGTACAGGTCTCCCACCGTGCTCGCCGCCGGCAACTCCAACTCGGGTCGGCGCGGGCGTAACCAGACCAGGATTTTACGGGGGCCCCAATCCGGATGCGCTTTGCGGGCCTTCAGCAGCGCGGTCCGGACCTCCTCCTTCATGCGGTGCGGACAGGACTTCGGTGCATGGCTGCCGGAAGCCAGCCCCGCAATTCCCTCCTGCTCGTAGCGGTGCAGCCGAGTGTATCCGGCCTGGCGACTGATGCCGAACCGCTCGCACAGCTCCGTCATGCTGTAGAGCCCCTCCTGTGCGAGAACGACGAACTTCATCCGCTCATCCATCGGGTTGGTCTGTCTCCACGGCATGGCTCTCCCTAGGTGTGGGCGAGCGCGTAAGCTACCGTGTCAACCATCCTCCCGGTCTATTCTGTCAACAATCTACCCGGTCCATACCGTCTCGCCCCTTCGGGCCGACATCCCTCACGCAGGCTCCCACGTGACCGCAGGATCCAGCCGGCTCCGCACCGCTCTCCCCCGCCCCGCCCCGCTTCGCGCCCCTTCCGCATGCACCACTTCACAGAGCCCGTCACCGCGCGCATCGTCGACTTCCTGCGGGAGATCGGCGTGGAGGTGGAGGCGTGCGAGCTGCCGGACCCGTGCTTCCTCCCCGGCGTGCGGGTGGAGCGCGGCCGCCTCCTCGTGGACGAGGCGCGGCTGTCGTACCCGGGCGACCTGCTCCACGAGGCCGGGCACGTCGCCATCCTCACGGCCGCGGAGCGGGGGGAGCGCCGGGGCGACGTGGGCGCCGACCTGGGCGAGGAGATCGGCGCCATCGCCTGGTCGTACGCGGCGGCGACCCACCTTGGGCTGGATCCGGCCGTCGTCTTCCACGAGCACGGCTACCGCGGCGCCTCCGGGGGCTTCCTCGACAACTTCCGCCACGGGCGCTACGTGGGCGTCCCCCTCCTCCAGTGGATGGACCTCACCCGCGACGACAAGGGAGCGCGCGAGGAAGGCGTCGCGCCGTACCCGCACATGCTCAGGTGGCTGCGCGACTGACCGCGGGCAAGAAACCCGTTGGCGCGGGCGCGGGCGGCATGTACAATGTCGGGGAGTGGGCGCGCCCCGCCGACCCGGCCGGGGACGGCGCCCGGACCGCACGGCAGGAGACGCGCGCATGAGCCAGCCCGAGACGGTCCACGTGCCGGTGGCGGCGGAGGACGACGGCGGAGTCGTGGCGGTGGAGGTGGTCGGGTCGCTGGGGCACGCCCGGTTCCCCGACCTGTGCGTGAAGTGCGGCACGCCCGCGAACCGCACCCTCGCCATCAACAAGCTGTTCTACTGCGACAACGGGGACAACCCGGGCTACTTCTACGCGTCCGGGGTGGCCGCGCCCGCCTGCCCGGCGTGCATCCGGGCGCACGAGAGCGAGCAGCGTCCCATCGCCCCCGAAATGAGGAGCAAGCTGCTGCGGAAGTGGGCCCTGGAATCGCTGCCCTTCGTCTTCCCGCTCGGCGTGAACCTGTGGTTTCTCACCATCTTCGTCCCCAAGCTGCTCGAAGCGGTCCGGGAGGGCACCGACCCCGCCGAGATGGCGATCTGGGGCGGGGTGTCCGCCTTATTCGGGCTGCTGGCGCTGATGTTCTGGCGAATGATCATGCAGAAGGGCCGTCCGCTGATCCTCGCCCCGGCGGACACGTACGCGCGCTGGGTGCGGGTGGAGAAGGGGCCGCTCGGCAGCCGGCTCGTCGCCGTCACGGACCCGACCCCGGTGATGCGGTCGGTGGACTTCACCGCCGACATCAGCGAGATGTTCGAGCCGGAGCGCCACCGCTTCTCCTTCCGCAACTTCGAGGTCGCCGACCGCTTCGCGGAGCTGAACGCCGACCGCGAGTGGGACCCCGCCTCCACGCGGGCGCAGCTGGCGCGGCGGGGCCGCATGGCGGTGATCGGCGCCGTGGCGCTGGCCGTGATCTACGCGCTGGTGGCGGAGTTCATCCTCTGACGCTCGCCGGGATCCCGCGGCCGGCGGCGCGCCCGCCCCGCGGCCGACGCCTCCCTGTTCCACCCACCGCGATCCGATCCGCCATGAGCGAGCCCGTCCGGCTGGAGGTGCAGGACCACGTGGCGACCCTGACGCTGGACCGCCCCGACACGTTCAACGCGCTGGACCTGTCGACCGCCTCCGCGCTCGCCGACGCGCTCCTCGGCGTCAGCTCCGACCCGCGGGTGCGCGCCGTGGTCCTGACCGGGGCCGGGCGCGCGTTCTCCGCCGGGGGCGACCTGCGCCACGCCATGTCGCACCCGCACGGGCCCCCCGCCGCATTCCGGGAGCTCGCCACCCGCGTGCACGTGTGCGTGGCCGAGATCCGCCGCATGGACAAGCCCGTGATCGCCGCGGTGAACGGGGTCGCCGCGGGAGGCGGGTTCAGCCTGGTGCTCGCCTGCGACTTCCGGGTCATGGCGGCCTCGGCGCGCCTGGTGCAGGGCTACACCAGCCAGGGGCTGGCCATGGACGCGGGGGGCACCTTCATCCTGCCGCGCCTGGTGGGGCTCGCACGCGCGCTGGAGATCGCCGCCTTCGACGAGCCCATCCCCGCGGACCGGGCGCTCGCCTGGGGGCTGGCCACGCGCGTGGTGCCCGACGGGGCGGCGCTGGACGAGGCCCGCGCCATGGCGGCGACGCTCGCGGGCCGCTCCGTGCACGCGTTCGCGGCGGTGAAGCGCCTGCTCACCGACGCCTACGACACGCCGCTGGAAGCGCAGCTGGAGCGCGAGCGCGCGGCGCTGGTGGCCTGCGCGGGGCACCCGGACGGGGTGGAGGGGATCCGCGCGTTCCTGGAGAAGCGCCGACCGGTGTTCGGGGGGGACGGGGCCGCCGCCCCCCCGCCGCCCGCCTGATCCGGCCGGCGGCCGGCCCCGCCCCGTGTCCGGCGCGGGGCTCTCCGATCCCTCCCCTTCACGCGAGCCGCGACGACGGCCGGGCGAACTGCCGATGAACTTCACGCGAGTCACCCTCCGGGACGCTGCGATCGACGGGATCGAGGGCGCGACCCTGCTCGTGCCCGACGGCTGGAGACTGGACGGCGGGTTCGCCTGGACGCCGCTGCTGTCCATGCAGGCCGGCCTGCCGCTGCACGTCTCCGACCCGCGCACCGGCGCGGCCGTGAGCATGCTCCCCGGCCACCAGTTCGTCTGGCCGATGCAGCCCATGCCCGGCATGCAGCCCGGCGCCAACTGGCTGGGCTCGATCCTTCTCCCCCCGCCCGGCCACCCTGCGGAGTGCGTGCACCAGGTGTTCATGCCGGGGCCCCTTCAGCACCTGCAGGGCGCGCGGCTCGTCGGCTCCGCGGACATGCCGGAGCTCGCCGCGGAAGCGGCCCGCGACGTCCCGCACATGACCGTGCACGCGACGCGCCTCCGCTATGCCTTCGGCTGGGGCGGGCGCCCCTGGGAGGAGGAAGTGTACCTGTCGGTATCCTTCGACCGGCCCAACGGCTACCTGGCGAGCTGGTGGTGCAACGCCCACTCGCTGCGCGCCCCGGCGGGCACGCTGGACGGGATGGCGCCCCTGCTGACGGCGGCCGTGCTGTCGCTGCGCGTGGGGCTGGACTGGTCCGCGCTGCTGGAGCACGCCCGCGGCCGGTTCCGCGAAGCCATGCGGAAGCAGCAGTCCGACCCCGACCCGCGCGGCCTGATCCTGCCCCCGGCCCAGCCCCTCGACCCGGCCTGGCGGCGTCAGCTGGCGGAGATCCGCGAAGCGCACCGGCCTGCGTGGGAGCGGTGGCAGGCCTCGCAGGACCGCCGGCACGCCGAGCTCGCCCGGGCCGTCGGCGGCCTGGAAGCGTACACCGACCCGTTCGAGCCGCGCCCGGTGCGGCTCCCCCGGTCCATGTACGGATACTGGGCCGGCTCCGACGGCAGGATCGCCGCCGCGCCGGGCGCGACATCCGGCATGCCCGCGGACGGCACGACGGAGTGGCGGCGGATGAGCGGCGAGCAGCCGGGACCCTGGAACCAGCCGGGCTACCCTGCCTGGCCCGGGACCGCGGGCACGATCCCCGCCATGAGGCCCCCCGCCCCGGGCGCCTCCGCGCCACCCCTGCACCGGGTGCCGGGCGAGCCGCGCTACCCGGACGGATACGGCTCCTCCGGCACGATCCCACCCCCGCCGGGGTCGGCCTCTCCGGCCGCGCCACCGGCACACCCGCTGCGGCCGGGACCGACCCCGGCGCCCCCGCAGGCCCCGCCGCCGCCTGCGCCGCACCGGGAGCAGCCCGCCGGCACGGGGGAAGACGGGCCCGGATCCACGGATGCCGAGATGGCCAAGCTGGAGACGTGGACGTCGGAGCTGGACGCGGAATTCGAGCGGATGCTCAAGGAGATCACGACGATGTACGAGCACGCCAATCGTATCGCCGCCAGGAGCGGCTCCACTCCCGGCGCCTCCTACGGCATCATCCTGAAGCGGCTGAACGAATGGCACGAGTACTTCCGCTCGCACCAGGGCCGCGCCTTCGCCAGCGAGGCGAGCCGCCGCTCGCTTTACGGGCAGTCGCTGACCCGGATCCTGGAGCAGGTGGAGAACCGGATCGAGGACATGGCGAAGCAGTGGAGGAAGTTCCAGGAAACGGAGGCCAGGGAAGAGGCGGACTTCCAGCAGGGGCTGCGCGACGCGACGACGGCATCGCTGGAGAAGAGGCAGGCGATGCAGCAGAAGTTCAGCGAGGACCTTCAGAAGGCGAGGAACAAGGGCTGGCGGAGGTGACGGGAGACGGGGCGACCCCGGCGGACTCCGCCGCGTCCCGGCATGATTCGCGAGGGGCCTGGATTCCGGGCGGCCGGAGAGCCTGGCGGCGCTGGTGGTCCCCTTCGACACGGCGGCGGATGCCGGGCGGAGTGCCGTGAAGTGGGTGCGAAAGTGCGGGAATGAACTGCAGTTCGAGGTTCGCAGTCCGTGAAAAGCGCCCCCGCCGGGAGATCCCGGTGAGGGCGGCCCTCACCCGGCTCGCTTGAGGCTCGCCCCCCTCTCCCGCTTGCGGGGGAGGGGGCCGGGGGGAGGGGGCGTGCGTGAGGGATTACGGCCCGAAGGGGCGAGACCCGGCGGCAGTTTGCCGGGGCTCGACTCCGTTACGCACGGTTGTTTCGTGCGTTACGGAGCCGAAGCCCGACCCCGGCGCCAGCCGGGGGCACGCCCGAACCCGCCGTAGCCGTTCACGAGCCGTTCAGTTGGTGAGGGCGTCGCGGTACCGGCTCCAGTCGTCCAGCACCGTCCCGGCGCCGCGCACCACCGTGGTGAGCGGGTCCTCGTCGATGCGCACGGGAAGGCGCGTCTCCTCGGAGAACAGCGCCCCCAGACCGCGCAGCTGCACCCCGCCGCCGGTCATCACGATCCCCTCGTCCACGATGTCGGAGGAAAGCTCCGGGGGGGTGACCTCCAGCGCCTGCCGCACGCCGGTGGTGATGGCCTGCAGCGGCTCGCGCAGGCAGTCGCGGATCTCCTGCGAGTTGACCCACACGGTCTTCGGGAAGCCGGAGACCAGGTCGCGCCCCTTGACCTCCATCTCGTGCTCGGAGCCGTTGGGGTAGGCGGAGCCGATGCCGATCTTGACCGCTTCGGCGGTGGCCTCGCCCACCAGCAGGTTGTGGCTGCGGCGGATGAAGGCGACGATCAGCTCGTCCAGGTCCTGCCCCGCCACGCGGATGGACACGTTGGCGACGATCCCGGAGAGCGCCACCACCCCGATCTCGGTGGTCCCCCCGCCGATGTTCACCACCATGCACCCCTTGGGCGTGGTGACGGGGAGCCCGGCGCCGATGGCGGCGGCGATGGGCTCGGAAAGCATGAACACCTGCCGCGCCCCGGCGGCGATCACCCCCTCGCGCACTGCGCGCCGCTCCATCTCGGTGATGCCGGAGGGAATGGTGATGAGTACGCGCGGCTTGACGCGCAGGCGCCGCCGCGGGAGAACGCGCTGCAGGAAGTGCCGCAGCATGAGGTCCACGCGGTCCACGTCCGCGATCACCCCGCCGCGCATGGGGCTCACGGCCAACACGCTGTCCGGGGTGCGCCCCAGCATCCGCTTTGCCTCCAGCCCCACGGCGAGCACCTTGCCGGTGGAGCGCTCCATCGCCACCACCGAGGGCTCGTTGATCACGATTCCCTCGCCGCGGACGTGGATCAGGGTGTTTGCGGTCCCGAGATCGATCGCGATGTCTGCCATTTCACTTCAGGTGTGTGCTGTGGACTGCGAGCGCCGCCCGGCGGGGCGGGCGCCTGGATGCGGGCGGAGGCGCGACGGCGCGCGGGCCGGAAACGGCGAAAAGCCGCCGGCGGCCCTCCCCGCGGCCAGGGGGAGGGAGCTCGCTGGCGGCTCGGCTGGCGTAGCGGGTGGTTCCCGCCGTAGCCCCGTGGCTCTGCGCCACCGCCTTTCGACGGCTTCGCCCTTTTCAGCTTCGCGTATGGATCGTCCGACGGCACCGCGGCGAGCGCCGCGCGGGAGGGACCGGCCGGGCGGGGAAAAAGAATAGCCGCCAGCGCCGATCTCTCGGAATGCTGGCGGCCAGGCGAGCGTGGCGGGCGCGGCCCGCGGTAGCTCCGTAGCTCTGCGTCCCCGCCTTTCGGCGGGTTTGCTCTTTGCAGCACCGCCGCCCCACCGGGGGCGTCCGGGATATGTGCCGTACTGTCACCGACTTGATCCGGAAGGTAGCCGCTCCGGACGGGGTCCGTCAACCCGGTGGGCGCGGCGCGCTCACGCCCGCGCGCCCACCGGGAGCGGTGCGGCGTCCGCGGCCTCCGAGCCGTGGGCCGCGCCCACCCGCCGCGAGGCCAGAAAGACCAGCGCCGCCATGACGGCGACGACGGTCGCCAGCGAGCGCGGGGTGCCGTCGTACAGCGACCCGGCCGCGAAGCCGGTGAGCGCGCTCCCCGCGGTCTGCAGGCTCCCCATCAGCGAGGAGGCCACCCCGGCCAGCCGGCCGTGCGGGGCCATGGCCCCGGCGGTGGCGTTGGGCTGTACCAGCCCGATCCCCAGCATGTAGGCCATCATGGGGAGGAGCACCCCCGCCGCGCCGCCGGTCCCCGTCCAGGCGGCGAGCAGCAGCGCCGCGCCGGCGGCGAGCACCAGCAGGGCGCCGCGGCGGAGCAGCGCGTCCGGGGCGTGGCGGGCGAGCAGGGCCCGGTTGAGCGCCGCCCCCGCCATCATGGAGCCGGCGGTGAGGGCGAACAGCAGGCCGAAGCGCTGCCGCGGCACGCCGAAGCCGTCGATGAAGACGAAGGGCGAGGCGCTGACGTAGGCGAACATCCCCGCGTAGGCGAAGCAGGTCGCCCACAGGTGGGCGCGCCCCGCCCGGTGCCGCAGCACGGCGCCGTAGGCGGCCAGCACCGCGCCGGGGCCGCCCTCCGCCGCGTGCCCGGCGGGGAGCGATTCCGGGAGGCCGCGCCAGCTCGCCAGCGAGAGCGCGGCCCCGGCCGCGCCCAGCACCAGGAAGATGGCGTGCCACCCCAGGTGCACCAGCACGTACCCGCCCAGCGTGGGCGCCACCAGCGGCGCGGCCACCATCACCACGGTGACCTGCGACAGCACCGCCGCGCCCTCCCGCGCCCCGAAGCGGTCGCGGATCACCGCCCGCGCCAGGATGGGGCCCACGCTGGCGCCCATCCCCTGGACGAGGCGGCAGGCGACCAGCACCGGGAGCGACCCGGCGGCCGCGCACGCGAGCCCCGCCGCCGTGAACAGCGCCAGCCCGCCCAGCAGCACGGGGCGGCGCCCCACGCGGTCGGAGAGCGGGCCGCAGACCAGCTGCCCCGCCGCGTACCCCGCCAGGAACAGGCTGAGGGTGAGCTGCACCGCCGCCACGTCCGCCCCGAAGACGCCCTGCAGCTGCGGCATCGCGGGGAGCGACATGTCGATGGCCAGGGCAGTCATCCCCGTGAGCGCCGCCAGCAGCAGCGCCAGCCCCCTCCCCCGCCGCGGTCGCGTCGCGGCGTCCCCCCCGTGCTCGGCTTCCTGCTTCACTCCACCATCCACGTGCCTGTGCAAAAAAAACGAGACCCCACCCGTGGGGCCCTCCCACCTGCAAGGCGCGGGCGCGCCCGCGCGGACACGCCCGCCGCCCGGATCTAGCGAGTCCGGCCGCGCAGCACGCGCGCGTCCAGGCTGTGGGGCCCGCCGCCGTTGCCGGCGAAGTAGGCCCACACCAGCGCGTAGAGCAGCGCCAGCTCGCCGCCGTTGGCGATGGGCGCGGCGCCCTGCGACGCGTGAGCCATGAAGTACGCGGCCACCATCTGCAGCGCCAGCACCGCCGCCACCGGCCGCGTCAGCAGCCCCAGCACCATCAGCAGCCCGCCGACCAGCTCCAGCACCCCCGCGAGCCCCATCATGCTCACCAGCTCGGCGGTGGCGCCCGGCTGCCCGCCGAAGCCGCCGAACGACCCGAACAGCTTCTGCGCGCCGTGCTGCATGAAGAGCAGCCCCGCGCCCACCCGCAGCACGGTGTGCAACGCCCACGCGAGCGTGCTCCGCCCGTACGACGCCGATGCGGGATTCGCGAAATCCGCCATGAGTCCTCTCCTGTCCGTGAGCCCTGGAGCCGAAGCGCGCGGCACGCCTGACGCCCCGCGCGAGTGCGCATTTATCTTAGCACAGAGATAAATCCATCGCAAGGGCCGCCGGGCACTTCCCTTGCGACGGCGACGGCCCGCACCGTCCCCCTCCGGGCGGGGCCGCCCCCTCCACACCACCCCTGTTTTCCGGGATCGTGATGCAGAAGCAGTCGCCCCTGCACGACCTCGCCGACCTCGTCGGCATCGTCCCCAGCTACGTGGACCAGGCGGGCACCGAGACGCGCCTCGCCTCCGACGAGACTCGCGCCGCCATCCTGCGCGCCATGGGGATCGACGCCTCCACGCCGGAGTCGGCCCGCCAGGCGCTGGAGGACATGCGGGCCCGGGAGCGGGCGCGCGTGGTCGCCCCGGTGCGGGTGGTGCGCCGCTGCGACCCGGACGCCGCGCGGGTGGAGCTGCGGGTGCCGGGGTATGCCGCCGGCGACGCGGAGTGGAGCGTGGAGCTGGTCCCGGAGCGGGGCGAGCCCCGGCGCCTTTCCGGCACGGCTCGGCCGGAGCGAGATGGATCAGTGGCGGTGGAGCTGGGCGAGCCGCCCCCGGAGGGGTACCACCGGCTGCGCGTGTCGGTGCGCGCCGGCGGCGGGGAGCACGGCGGCGAGCAGGCGCTCGTCGTGGTGCCGGACGCCTGCCCCGCGGTGACGGAGGTCGCGGGGCACGAGCGCGTGTTCGGCGTCATCGCCAACCTGTACACGGTGCGCAGCGCGCGGAACTGGGGGGTGGGCGACCTGTCCGACCTGGGCGCGCTGCTGGAGTGGACGGCGGAGGTGGGCGGCGCCTTCGTGGGCGTCAACCCGCTGCACGCGCTCCGCAACGCCGGGGCCGACGTGAGCCCCTACAGCCCGGTGAGCCGCCTCTTCCGCAACCCCATCTACCTGGACGTGGAGGCGGTGCCGGAGCTGACGGAGAGCGGCGAGGCGCGGCGGATGCTGGAATCGGACGCGCTGCGCCGGGAGCGCGAGGCGCTGCGGGCGAGCGACCGGGTGGAGTACGAGCGGGTGATGGCGCTGAAGCGGCGCGTGCTGGCCGTGCTGCACCGCGAGTTCGCCGCCCGCCACGCCGCCTCGGAGAGCGGGCCCGGCCGGGCGTACCGGGACTACGTGCGGGAGCAGGGCGAACCGCTGGAGGCATTCGCGACCTTCGAGGCGCTGGCCGACGCGCTGGGCACGGGGAACTGGCGGGAGTGGCCGGAGCGCTTCCGCGATCCCGCCTCCCCCGCGGTCGCGGCCTTCCGGGCAGAAAAGGAGGCGGCGGTGGACTTCAACCGCTGGCTCCAGTGGGAGCTGGACCGCCAGCTGGGGGAGGCGGCGGCGCGGGGCGGGCGCGCGGGGCTGACGGTGGGCCTGTACCAGGACCTGGCGATCGGCACCTCGGGGAGCAGCGCGGACGTGTGGGCGAACCCGCGCCTCTTCCTGCCGGGGGCGAGCATCGGCGCGCCGCCGGACGACTATTCCGCGAGCGGTCAGAACTGGGGCCTCCCGCCCATCGACCCGCGCGCGCTGCGGGAGGACGGCTACCGCTACTGGACCGCGCTGGTGCGCTCCTGCATGCGGCACGCGGGGGCGCTGCGCATCGACCACGCGGTGGGCCTCTTCCGCCAGTTCTGGATCCCGGAGGGGATGGACGGCGCGCGGGGAGCCTTCGTGCGCCTCCCGGCGGACGACCTGCTGGGGATCCTGGCGCTGGAGGCCCGGCGGCATGGGGCGCTGGTGGTGGGCGAGGACCTGGGGACGGTGCCCGCGGACGTACCGCCCGCCATGCACGCGCGCGGCGTGCTGTCGTCGCGCGTCTTCTACTTCGAGCGCGAGGGCGACGCCTTCCGCGCCGCCGCGGAGTACGAGCCCATGGCGCTCGCCACCGCCAACACGCACGACATGCCCTCGCTGGCCGGCTTCTGGGCCGCGCGCGACGTGGACCTCAAGCGCGAGGTGGGCCTGATCGGCGGCGACGAGGCCGCCGACCAGCAGCGCGGCGCCCGCCTGCGCGAGCGCCGCGCCATCCTGGAGCGCCTCGCCGCCGACAGCTCCCTCCCCGCCGCGGAGGAGCCCGCCTCCCCCGCAGAGCTGCGCGGCGCGGTGCACGACTTCCTCTGCCGCACCCCCGCCGCGCTGGTGGGCTTCAGCCTGGACGACCTGGTGGGCGAGGTGGAGCCGGTGAACCTCCCCGGCGTGCCGCCCGACCGCTTCTCCTCCTGGACCCGCAAGCTGGCGACGCCCGTCGAGGCCCTCGCCACGGACCCGGACGTGCGCGCGGCGCTGCGGTGCGGAGACAGGGGAACGGAAGTGCGGGAGTGAACGGCAAAGACCCCCTCCCACGGCCCCTCCCCGCAAGGGGGAGGGGAGCACGACGACGGCCCTCACCCGGCTCGCTTGAGGCTCGCCACCCTCTCCCGATCCTGGGAGAGGGGGCAACGGCTGGACTCCGCGTGGTTCTCCCCTCCCCCGCTTGCGGGGGAGAGGTGGCGCGAAGCGCCGGGGTGGGGGGTCCCCGCGGACGCCAGCGCGAGCCCCGCGTGAGGGATTTCGGCCCGAAGGGGCGAGACCCCGCGGGCAGTTTCGCGGGGGCTCGACTCCGTTGCAAACGGTAGTATCGTTTGCTACGGAGCCGAAGCCCGACCCCGGCGCCAGCCGGGGGCACGCCCGAACCCTGCCGTTCAAAAGCAGTTCACCCGTCCCGCTCCACCGCTCGCTCCCCCCGCTCGCCCGTGTTCTGCTCCACGCGCCGCAGCACCCGCAGCGAGCGCCCCGGCAGCTCCACCACCGCCCCCACCTCCAGCATCGCCCCCTCCCCCGGGTCGGCGTCCGGGCGGGCGGTGTCCAGCACGCTCTCCCAGGTCGCCGGGCGCGGCGTGGCGGGCAGCGTGAACGGCACTGCCTCCGGGGCCCCGTTGAAGAGCAGCAGGAACGAGTCGTCGATCACGCGCTCCCCGTCGTCGTCCCATTCCAGCATCGCGTCGCCCGCCAGCAGCATCCCGAAGGAGCGCACCAGCGGCGTCTCCCACTCGTCGTCCGTCATGTCTTGCCCGTCCGGGCGCAGCCACTGGATGTCCTCCATCTCGGAGCCGCGCACGTGCCGCCCCAGAAAGAAGTGCTTGCGCCGGAACACCGGGTGCTCGCGCCGCAGCCGCGCCGCCCGCCGGGTGAACTCCAGCAGGTCGCGCCCCGCCTCGTCCAGCTCCCAGTCGAACCAGGAGATCTCGTTGTCCTGGCAGTAGGCGTTGTTGTTGCCGCCCTGGGTGCGCCCCATCTCGTCGCCGCCGCAGAGCATGGGCACGCCCTGCGACAGCAGCAGCGTGGCGATGAAGTTGCGCTTCTGCTTCTCGCGCTGGGCCGCCACCTCCGGGTCGTCGCTGGGCCCCTCCACCCCGAAGTTGTACGACAGGTTGTGGTCGTGCCCGTCGCGGTTGTCCTCGCCGTTGGCGTCGTTGTGCTTGTGCTCGTACGACACCAGGTCGTGCAGCGTGAAGCCGTCGTGCGCGGTGACGAAGTTGATGCTCGCGTACGCCTTGCGCCCGTCGTCGCCGTACAGGTCGCTGGAGCCGGTGAGGCGGTACGCCACCTCGGACACCGCGCCGGGGTCGCTGCGCCAGTACTCGCGCACGCTGTCGCGGTACTTGCCGTTCCACTCCGTCCACAGCACGGGGAAGTTGCCCACCTGGTAGCCGCCCTCGCCGATATCCCACGGCTCGGCGATCAGCTTGACCTCGGAAAGCACCGGGTCCTGGTGGATCACGTCGAAGAACGACGACAGCCGGTCCACCCCGTGCTCCTCGCGCGCCAGCGTGGAGGCCAGGTCGAAGCGGAAGCCGTCCACGTGCATCTCCTGCACCCAGTAGCGCAGCGAGTCGTTGACCAGCTTGATCACCTGCGGGTGCCGGGCGTTGATGCTGTTGCCCGTGCCCGTGTAGTCCATGTAGAAGCGGGGGTGCTCCGCCACCGTCCGGTAGTAGACCGTGTTGTCGATCCCCTTGAAGGAGAGGGTGGGCCCCAGGTGGTTCCCCTCCGCCGTGTGGTTGTAGACCACGTCCAGGATGACCTCGATGCCGGCCCGGTGGAGCGCCTTGACCATCTCCTTGAACTCGCGCACCTGGCCGCCGCGGTCGCCGCTCCCGGAGTAGCGCGCGTCCGGCGCGAAGAAGTTGAGCGTGTTGTAGCCCCAGTAGTTGCGCAGGCCCTTGTCCAGCAGGTAGCCGTCGTCCACGAAGTCGTGCACCGGGAGCAGCTCCAGCGCCGTCACTCCCAGCTCCTGGAGGTGCCGGACGATGGCGGGGTGCGTCACCCCCGCGTAGGTGCCGCGCAGCTCCTCCGGCACCTCCGGGTGCCGGGCGGTGAGCCCCCTGACGTGCGCCTCGTAGATCACGGTGCGGCGCCACGGGGTGCGCAGCGGCCGGTCGTCCTCCCAGTCGAAGGCGGGGTCCACCACCACGCCCTTGGGGATCGCCGCGGCGCTGTCGCGCTCGTCGCGCCCCAGGTCCTCCTCGGGAGCTCCCAGCGCGTAGCCGAAGATCTCCGGCGTCCACCCGGTCTTGCCGGCCACGGCGTGCGCGTACGGGTCCAGCAGCAGCTTCATGGCGTTGAAGCGCATGCCCTTCTGCGGCTCGTACGGGCCGTCCACGCGGAAGCCGTAGAGCTGGCCGGGCTTCAGGCCGGGGACGTAGCCGTGCCACACGTGCGCCGTCACCTCGCGCAGGCGCACGCGGGCCGTCTCGCGCGCCGGGTCCTTTTCGTCGAACAGGCAGAGCTCCACCCCGGTGGCGTTCTCCGAGAACAGGGCGAAGTTGACGCCCTCGCCGTCCCACGTCGCGCCGAGGGGGGAGCGCCTGCCGGGCAGTACCTTGATTTCCACGTGGCCTCTGGGTGGGGAACCGGGCTTCGACTTCGTTCGAACGGGGGGCCGCTCTGGCAAGTCAGGTGCCGGGTGGGACGGCTTCCGGCGGAGGGCTCGGGCGTGCCCCCGCTGGCGCGGGGTCGGGCTGCGGCTCCGTAGCAGACGAAACTACCGTCTGCAACGGAGGCGAGCCCCGGGAAACCGCCCCCGGGTCTCGCCGCTTCGCGCTCGCATCCCTCACGCGGGCACCCTGCTGGCGTCCGCGCGGCGGCCCCGTTCCGCAGTTCCTTGCCTCTCCCGGAACTGCCCCTTCCCGCGGCTCAGGCGATGCCGGCTCCGCCGGCCGCGGCGCCGCGCACGCGCTCGGCGTCCCGGCGCGGCGGCTGGCCGAAGAGCCGGGCGTATTCGCGGCTGAACTGCGACGCGCTCGCGTACCCCACCTCGTAGGCGACCGCGTCCGCGCTCGGCGCTCCCGACAGCATGCGGCGGCGAGCCTCCTGCAGCCGCAGCCGCTTCTGGTACTGGATGGGGCTCATCGCCGTGGCCGCCTTGAAGTGCTGGTGCAGCGCCGAAGGGCTCATGTGCACCCGGTGCGCGAGCGCCCGGACTTCCAGGGGTTCCGCGAAGTGCTCCCGGATCCAGGCGATCGCTCCCGAGACCCGGCGCAGGCGGCCGTCCCCGATCGCGATCTGGGCCAGCCGCCCGAACTGCTCGCCCTGCAGCAGGCGGTAGGCGAGCTCCCGCAGGACCAGGGGCGCCAGCACCGGGACGTCTTCCGGGGCGTCGAGGAGCCGCACCAGCCGCAGGAGCCCGTCCAGGAGCGGCGCCCGCAGGGGGCTCACGTAGAGCGCCCGCCCGTCGTGATCGTCGGGGGGTGCCCGCCGGCCCGTCTCCACGATCAGCGCCGCGAGCTCGCGCGGATCGACCGCCAGCGTCATGCAGAGGTACGGCTCGTCCGGGGTGGCCTCCAGGACGTTGCCGACGACCGGCAGCTCGACCGAGACCGCGAGGTACTGCGACCGGTCGTAGACGTAGGTGGCACCGCCGAGCGTCACCTGCTTCCGCCCCTGCACCACCACGTACACCGCGGGCTCCTGGAGGACGGGCGCCGGCTCCGTCGGGTGCGAGAACCGGTACAGCTTCAGCGCCGGGATTCCCGTCTCGTGCCTTCCGTCCACGCCCGTCCGGCGCTCGAGGATCCCTACGAGCTCACGCCGCAGCGCCTCCAGGCGGGCGGCCTCGGGATCGAGTTCCTCGGCCGAGCCGGTTGCGTGCGGGTCGAGTATCATCGCTGCGCGCTCTCGTTGAGTGGACGGCCTGCCGGGTCGCCCGGACGATACGTCGTCTCCCTCCGTGCTTCCAGCGTCGTGGAGGAAAGGGCAAGCATCGTCCACGATCGGGCAGAAGCCGCGCGGGGCGGGACGATTAACTTGCTTCCTCGCAATCGATGCCCGCGGCGGCTCGCCGACCCGGTGCAAAAAACGGAGAAGGAGACATCATGACGGACAGGAAGACCTGGTTCATCACGGGAGCCGGCCGTGGCATGGGCGTCGACATCGCCCGGGCCGCCCGGGACGCCGGCCACGCGGTCGTGGCCACCGGCCGGGACCCAGACGCGGTGGCCCGGGTCCTGGGCGCGGCGGACGACCTCCTGGCCGTGAAGCTAGACGTCACCCGCCCCGCCGATGCCGCCGCGGCGGCACGGGCCGCCGTCGAGCGCTTCGGCCGCATCGACGTGCTGGTCAACAACGCCGCCAACTTCCACGCGGGCTACTTCGAGGAGCTGACGCCGGAGCAGGTCGAGCGGCAGCTCGCGACCAGCCTCCTGGGCCCGATGAACGTCACGCGGGCGATCCTGCCGGTCATGCGCGGGCAGCGCTCCGGGCACATCGTCTCGATCTCGTCGACGGCGGGCCTCATGGGCTACGAGTTCTGCACGGCCTACTCCGCCTCCAAGTTCGGCCTGGAGGGGTGGATGCAGGCGCTGGAGGCCGAGGTCGCCCCGTTCGGCATCCACACCACGCTCGTGAACCCGGGCTTCTTCCGCACGGAGCTCCTCACGGAGCAGTCGACGGCCTACGCGGAGCCGTCCATCGAGGACTACGCCCAGCGCACGGCCGCCCAGCAGGAGTTCTGGAAGTCCCAGAACGGGAAGCAGGGGGGCGACCCCGCGAAGCTCGCCCGGGCGCTGGTCACGATCATGAGCGAAGCGCAGCCGCCGCGGCGCTTCCTCGCGGGCGCCGACGCGGTCGCCACCGCCGAGCAGGTGGTCGCCGACCTCCAAACCCAGATCGACGCGTACCGCGAGCTCTCGTCGTCGCTCGCCATCGACGACGACGGTCCCGCCGGGAACGGGAGCGGGAACGCCTGACAAATAACGGCGGCCGCTCGGCGCGCCGCGACACCGGGCCGCGGACATCTTCGACTCGTCCGCGGCCGCCATGGCCAAAAGAAAACGGGCCCATCGCGGTGATGGGCCCGTCGGAGTGGAGCGTATCGGGATCGAACCGATGACCTCCGCCTTGCAAAGGCGGCGCTCTCCCAGCTGAGCTAACGCCCCTTGTTTGGGGCGCCGAATATAACGCTTCCGGCCGTTTTGCGTCAACCGCGCAGCGCCCTGCCGCGCCGGCGGCCGGCCCCGAGTTGCCACGTGGAACCCGCGGCGGCATAATCAGTAGCAATTCGCGCGGCAACCACCGCGCGCGCCAGGCGTTCCCGTCCACCCGCATCCGGCTGCACATGATCCCGTCGCTGCTGACCCGCAAGATCGAGAAGCTTCCCCCGAGGTGCGCCTCGAAGGGCGCATCCTCTTCCTGGTGGACGACCCGGAGCTGGTCCGGCGGCAGCTGGAGGGAGAGGACGTGGAGCTCACGGAGGAGCTGCGCGGCCTGCTCCGCGACAACATCTCCACCGACGAGATCACCCCGGCGTACATCTGCTACTACTTCGACGAGACGCTGGGGGAGTTCCCGTACCTGGGGCTCAAGGCCGGGAGCGAGTTCCCCATCCGGCAAGGGAGCGTGAAGAAGGGCGGCTTCGTGGCCTCCGTCTCCGGGAGGCGGCGCGGCAAGGGGAGCTCGCGCGAGCAGAGCCCCTACGCCGAGATGATGGCCGGCATCCGCGTGGTCATCGCCGAGAACATCGAGCGCATCTACCGCGAGAACTGCCAGAACCTGGGCGTCCTCACCAGCACCAACTTCGAGCTGGTGGAGCGCATCCGCCGCGGCGAGACCATTCCCCTCACCGAGTTCACCGACGGCGCGGACGAGATCACCCGGGGCATCATCGAGCACGGCGGCCTCTTCAACTACAACGTGGCGCGCCTCCAGGGGCGGGTGAGCACCCCGCCCATCTCCTGCCACCGCGAGCAGCCGGGGAGCGTGGCCCCCGACGCCGAGGACGTGCGCGCGCTCCGCGGCAGCGGCGCCGGCGACGCGCCCGGCCCCGGCACCGGCGTGGACTCCGCCGCGGCGCAGCTCGTCGCCACCTCCACCTCCAACGCCGGCACTGACGCGCTGGGCGCCCCCGAGGGCACCGCGCACCGCGCGCCCCGGCCCATGACCATCGCCGAGAAGATCTTCGCGCGGCACTGGGTCACGGACCTGGCCCGGGGCGCCACCGGCGTGCAGTGGGTGCAGCCCGGCGACTCCGGCTTCGTGCAGACGGACATCCGCTTCTCGCACGAGTACGTCACCCCCATGTCCGCCATCTTCTTCGAGCGCTACGTGGGCGAGGACGAGCGGGTGCTGGAGCCGGAATCCATCCTCTTCTTCCGCGACCACCTCACCTTCCTCAAGGACGCCATGTCCCCCGAGCGGGTGCAGCTGGGGCTGCTGGACGTGGCCAACCAGCTGGAGGTGAAGCAGCGCGAGTTCGCGGAAAAGCAGGGGGTGCGGCTGTACGGCGAGCTGGGGCACGGCAAGCACGGCTCCGAGGCCATCTGCCACTCCAAGATCCTGGAGCAGTACGCGCTCCCGGGACACGTCATCATCGGCTCCGACTCGCACACGCCGCACGCGGGCGCCGTGGGGTGCGTGGCCTTCGGAGTGGGGACCACCGCCATCTTCAACTCCTGGATCACCAGGGACGTGCGGGTGGAGGTGCCCAGGTCGTTCCGCGTGGTGGTGCACGGCGACAAGCCCGAGAACGTGTCGGCCAAGGACTTCATGCTGGAGATCCTGCGCCACCCGTACATCAAGGACGGGCACGCCATCGGGCAGATCATCGAGTACGCGGGGCCGGCGGTGGAGTCGCTCAGCGTGGACGAGCGCGCCACCATGACCAACATGGCCGCCGAGGTGGGCGCCTTCACCGGGATCGTGGCGCCGGACGCAAAGACGGTGGACTACCTGGTGGAGCAGCGGGGGATGAGCCGCGAGGAGGCGGAGCGGCTGACAGCGGGGCTGTTCTCGGACGAGGGCGCCGACTACGTCACCGTCATCGAGATCGACGCCTCGAAGCTGCGGCCCATGATCGCGCTCCCCGGCGACCCGGGGAACGGGATGTACGTGGAGGAGCTGGGCGACGAGGTGCGCATCGACATCGCCTACGCAGGGAGCTGCACCGCGGGGAAGAAGGAGGACATGGACATGTACGCCCGCGTCCTCCGAGAGTACCACGAGCGCGGCGTCCGCAAGCCGGAGGGCGTGCAGCTGTACATCCAGTGCGGCTCGCAGGAGGTGTACGCGTACTGCCAGGAGCAGGGGTATGACCGCGTCTTCCAGGAGGTGGGCGCCACCTTCATCGAGCCGTCGTGCGGGGCCTGCATCAACGCGGGCCCGGGCGTGTCGCGCCGGCCCACGGACGTCACCATCAGCGCCATCAACCGCAACTTCCCCGGGCGCTCGGGGCCGGGGCAGCTGTACCTGGCCTCGCCCTACACCGTGGCCGCCTCGGCCATGGAGGGGCGCATCGTCGCCTGGGAGCCTCAGGGCGAGCCGGCCGGCGTCTGAACCTTCCCGACGAATTGCTTGCTTTCGCCGCGGACTTCCCTATGTTTCGGTTTATGTTCGGAACCCTTCCACCCCTGTCCACATGAGCGCCAAGGACGAAGCGCTGCGGCTGATCGGCGCGCTCCCCGGGGACGCGTCGTGGGACGACGTGGCCGCCGCGCTCAGCTCCCCCGCCTACGAGGCGGGGAGCACGCCGGTCCGGCGGGTGCGGGAGTTCCAGGCCTCGTACGGCCCCGCGCCGGACGCCGCGGCGCCGGCGCAGGCCCACACCGAAGCAGGGAGCAGCGAGATGGGCTACAGCGAGCGAATCACCATCCAGTCCGGAAAGCGCGGCGGCCGGCCGTGCGTGCGGGGCCTGCGCATCAGCGTCTACGACGTGCTCGGGTACCTGGCCGCGGGGATGTCCGAGGAAGCCATCCTCGCCGACTTCCCCGACCTGGAGCGCGCCGACGTGCGGGCCTGCCTCGCCTTCGCCGCGGACCAGGAGCGGAGGGTGGTGCGGGTCCCCGCGTGAGGCTGCTCCTGGACGAGAACCTGTCGTTCCGGCTGGCGGCGCTCCTCGCGGACGCCTTCCCCGGTACGGCGCACGTGCGCGACGTGGGGCTCTCCGGCGCGGACGACGACGCGGTGTGGGAGCACGCGCGCGTCCACGGCCTGGCGGTCGCCTCCAAGGACTCGGACTTCCACGACCGCGCCCGGCTGCACGGCCCGCCCCCCAAGCTGGTGTGGATCCAGCGGGGGAACTGCTCCACCCGCGACATCGAGGCGATCCTCCGCCGCCACCGCGCCGACCTGGAGCGCTTCGACTCGGAGCGCGGGGCCGCGGTCCTCGTGCTGGCGTGAACGGCCCCGCGTCCGTCCCCGCTTCCGCCGCACCTTCATCCTCTCGCCTTCCCCACCCGCCGGAGTAGCCATGAAGGTGGAAGACTACGTGGGTGAAGTCCTCGGACAGCGGGGGCACCCCAACAGCTTCCCCAAGGAGCTGGTCCTCCCCGACGACCTCGTGGTCGGCTTCTCGGCGCTGTTCGTCGCGGGCGAAAAGGAGGCCCGCGAGTACGGCTGCAACCTCATCTACGAGGAGTCGCGCAACGAGCTGTCCAGGTCCCAGCGGTACGTGGGCGACATGAACAGCTGCCCCATCCGCACCATGATGCACTGGGAGAACTGCGCGGACGTGCACTGCCACCCGGCCGCATCCATCGGCGACGTGGACGGGTACTCCCCGCATTCCATGGAAGACTTCCTTTCCTTCAGCGAGCAGACGCACAAGCCGCTCTTCATCCGCTTCGTCGTCTCGCACGACCGCATCTACGCCGCCGTGTACCGGAAGGGGCACACCCTCTACGACGCCCAGGGGATCGACGAGCTGCGCGGCAGGCTGGCGTACGAGATCGGGCAGTACTTCAAGTCGCGCTGCCCCGTGGGGGACGAGGAGCGCCTGGAGACGATCATGAAGGAGCAGGAGAAGGCGCGCCTGGTGGGGGAGGACGTGAACGACGCGGCCGCCCGGGTGGTGATCGAGTTCAAGCGGCGGACCCCGGGGCTGGGCGAGTTCACGGCCGAGGCGACCACCAAGGCGTGCAAGCAGGTGGCGGCCCGGTACCGGTTCGGCTTCTACGCGCGCAGCGGCACCTACACCCTGGCGCGGGTGGACTGATGGGGCCGGTTTTACTGCAACGGCGTTGAAGGGCGGGTTCGGGCGTGCCCCCGGCTGCGCCGGGGTCGGGCTGCGGCTCCGTAACGCACGATACGACCGTGCGTAACGGAGGCGAGCCCCGGTGGAAACAGCCCCGCCGGGTCTCGCCGCTTCGCGCTCGCATCCCTCACGCGGGCACCGCGCTGGCGCCCGCGAGGGTGGACCCCCTCACCCCCTGGCCCCCCTCTCCCCCGCAAGCGGGGGAAAGGGGGAGAACGGCACGGCGTCGTTGCCTTCAGCGCGCGTTCCCCTGACCCGCGCAAAGACGAGCGCCCCCAACCGGGATCCCCCGGTGAGGGCGCTTTTCGCAGTCGCGTGAGGGATTACGGCCCGAAGGGGCGAGACCCGCGGGCAGTTTCGCGGGGCTCGACTCCGTTAGCGAGCGTTGTTTGCTCGCTTACGGAGCCGAAGCCCGACCCCGGCGCCAGCCGGGGGCACGCCCACATCAGCCGTAAGAACTCACGCCGTCCCGTGACCGGTAAGCTGCTTGCCGCCCAGGATGTGCACGTGCAGGTGAGGCACCGTCTGCCCCCCCTCGTCGCCGGTGTTGATGACCACGCGGTAGCCGCGCTCCGCCAGCCCCTCCTGCTCCGCGATGCGCCGCACCGCCAGCAGCAGCCGCCCGGCCAGCTCCGCGTCCTCCTCCTCCAGCTGCGCCAGCGAGGGGATGGGCTTGCGGGGGATCACCAGCACGTGCGTGGGCGCCGCCGGGTTGATGTCGCGGATGGCGACCAGGTGCTCGTCCTGGTAAACGAAGGTGCCGGGGATCTCCCCGTCGATGATCCTGCTGAAGATGGTTCGCTCGGCCATGTTCGCTCGTCCGTCGTTGTCAGGGTGATCCAGCGGGGACCAGCAATGCGCTCCACCACTCCTCCTCCTCGTCCGTCCGCGCCACGCAGAACCCGGCCGCCTCGGCGTCGCGCACCACGTCCGCGTGCTCCGCGCGCAGGATGCCGCTGACGATGAGGCGCCCCTGGGGGGAGCCGCCCAGCGCCTCGCGAAAAGCGGGGAGGAGCGGCCGGATGACGCTGCTGAGGATGTTGGCGAGGAGCAGGTCGAAGCGCCCCAGGCCCCGCAGGAGCGCGGGGTCGGCCATGGCTTCCACGATGCGCACCCGCCCCTCCACGCCGTTCAGCTCCAGGTTCTCGCGGGCGTTGAGGTTGGCGTCGGGGTCGTATTCCACCGCGACGGTCTCCCCCGCGCCCAGCCGCGACGCCGCGATGGCCAGGATCGCCGAGCCGGAGCCCACGTCCAGCACCCGGTCGCCGGGGCGCAGCGCGCCGTCCAGCAGGCGCAGGCAGCCGCGCGTGGTGGCGTGCTCCCCGGTGCCGAAGGCCATCTGCGGGTCGATGTCGATCACCACCTGCCCCGCGGCGGCGTCCCACTCCGTCCAGGTGGGCTTCACCACCACGCGGTCGGTGACCCGCCGCGGGCGCAGCCCCTCCTTCCACTTGCGGGCCCAGTCCTCGCTCTCCTGCCAGCGCCACGACACCTCGGGCCCCGCGCCCGCCGGCAGCTCCGCGGCCAGCCGGGCGCGCGCGTCCGCGGCGAAGGCCTCGGGGTCGTCCGGCGGGAGGAGGTAGGTGACCAGGGCGTCGCCGGTCTCCACCACGGCGGCGCCCCCCAGCGCGACGAGCCCCTCGGCGACCAGCGGAGCCAGGTCGGCCGAGGGGGCTCGCACGGACAGCACGAACCAGCGGTCGGGAGCGATCAAGCGGCGAACGCTCCCTTGACCTTGTCCCAGAAGCCCTGGCGGCCCTTCCCTTCCCCGCCGGGGACGGGGCCCTCCAGCTGCGCCAGCTTCCGGAACAGCTCCTCCTGCTCGGGGGTGAGCTGCGTGGGCGTCCACACGTGCACCCGCACGTGCTGGTCGCCGCGCCCGCCGCCGCCCAGGTGCGGGAGCCCCTTGCCGCGCAGGGTGAGGGTGTTGCCGCTCTGCACCCCGGCGGGGACGCGCACCTTCTCGGAGCCCGCCACCGTGGGCACCTCCAGCTCCACGCCCAGCGCCGCCTGGCTGAAGGTGACCCCCAGGTCGTGCACCAGGTCGCTGCCGTCGCGGATGAAGCGCGGGTCGTCCTCCACCTCGATCACCACCACCACGTCGCCGCGGGGGCCGCCGCGGGGGCCGGCGTTCCCCTGCCCGCGCAGCGTCATGTAGTTGTCCGAGCTGACGCCCGCCGGGATGTCCACCTCCACGGTGCGGTCGGCGCGCTGCCGGCCGTCGCCCTGGCAGACCTTGCACGGGGTGCGGATGACCCGCCCCTCGCCCTGGCAGGTGGGGCACACGGTGGCGCTGACGAACTGCCCGAAGACGCTGCGCTGCACCCGCCGCACCTCGCCGGCTCCCTGGCAGGTGTCGCACGGCTCCGGCGGCGTGCCGCTGGCCGAGCCGGTGCCGGTGCACGTACCGCACGGGTCCAGCACCTTGAGCTTGAGCTTGCGGTGCACCCCCGTGGCGACCTCGGGGAGCGTCACCTCCAGCTTGACACGCAGGTCGCGGCCGCGCTGCTGGGCCCCTCCGCGGCGGCGGCCCCCCTGCCCCCCGAACAGGTCGTCGAAGCCGCCGAAGCCGCCGAAGTCGCGCATGAAGATGTTCAGCGCGTCCTCGAAGCCGAAGCCGCCGCGCCCGCCGCCCGCCCCGGCGGCCGCGCCCTTGACGCCGGCGTGGCCGTAGCGGTCGTAGGCGGCGCGCTTCTGCGCGTCGCGGAGCACCTCGTACGCCTCGGTGGCCTCCTTGAACTTGTCCTCGGCCTCCTTGTCGCCGCCGTTGCGGTCCGGGTGGTACTGGAGGGCGAGCTTGCGGTACGCCTTCTTGATGGTCTCGCCGTCCGCGTCCTTGGCGACGGCGAGGATCTCGTAATAGTCTCTCATGTCCGATCTGGTTGAACGGCTTGAACTGCCTGGTTGTGGCGTGCCCCCGCTGGCGCGGGGTCGGGCTGCGGCTCCGAAACGCACGATAAAACTGTGCGTAACGGAGGCGAGCCCCGCGAAACTGCCCGCGGGTCTCGCCGCTTCGCGCTCGCATCCCTCACGCAGGCATCGTGCTGGCGTCCGTGAGGCCCCCCACCCCGGCGCTGCGCGCCACCCCTCCCCCGCAAGCGAGGGAGGAGACGACCGCACAGAGTCCAGCAGTTAGCCCCCTCTCCCAGAATTGGAAGAGGGTGGCGAGCCTCAAGCGAGCCGGGTGAGGGCCGTTTGCAGGCTGTTCCCTATTCCCTGTTCCCTATCCCTCAGGCCAGGAACTCGGAAACCAGCGTCGAGGTGTTCTCCACGAACGCGATCACGCGGTCGTAGGGCATCCGGGTGGGTCCGATCACCCCGATGACGCCCTTGAGGTCGCCCACGTGGTACTCGGAGGTGACCACGGTGAAGCCGGCGAGCGCGGGGGTGCCGTGCTCCTCGCCGATGGTGACCTGGAGCCCCTGCGTCCCCACCCGGTCGCCCAGCACGCTCTGCAGCAGGTCGCGGCCGTCGATCAGCTCGATCAGGCCGCGCAGCTTCTCGCCGCTGGCGAACTCGGGCTGGTCGGCGAGCACGGAGGCGCGCCCCAAGTGCAGCTCGGCCGCCGGCGCCGGGGGCGAGTCGAACCACTCCTCCCCGGACTGCAGAAAGATGTTGAGCAGCTCCGAGGCAGGGTCGCCCGCCGCCACGCTGTCGCGCAGCCGCTGGGGGAGCGTCGCGCGGATCTCGCGCAGGGTGTGCCCCGCCAGCCGCTCGTTGAGGATGCGCGCCACCGGCGCCAGCGCCGAGGCCGGGACGGTCCCGGGGACGTCCACGTAGATGGTGCGCACCCCGCCCGCCCGCAGCGCCAGCACCAGCAGCACCTTGCCCTCGGTGAGCGGGACCAGCTCCAGGCGCTCCAGCACCGCCGCGTCCAGCCGCGGGGCGATGGCGATCCCCAGCTCCTGGGTGAGGAGCCCCAGCACCTGCGCCGCCCGCCCCACCAGCCGCTCCACGCCCTGCCGCTCCGCCGCGGAGCCCAGCTCCAGGCGAATGGCGTTCAGGTCCGCGTCGGAAACGCGGGGCGCGCCGATGAGCGAGTCCACGAAGAACCGGTACGCGCGGTCGGTGGGAACCCGCCCCGCGGAGGTGTGCGGGTGGTACAGGTAGCCCTTTTCCTCCAGGTCGCTCATGGTGTTCCGCACGGTCGCCGGGGACACGCCGAGCCTGAACCGCCGGGTGAGCGTACGGCTCCCGGCGGGCTCTGCGGTCTCCACGTACGTGCGGATCACCGCGTCCAGGACGTGGTGCTCGCGCTCGCTGAGGGGTTCGCGTTGCATCTTGTGAGCGACGGATGAAATGCCGGCTGAAATGTGCCCGCAAGTGCCCGGATCGTCAAGCGACGCAGGCAGAAAGGATGCGCGTCAGGCGAGGGAGGCGTGGGCCCTTCCGGCCTCGGCCGCGGACGCCAGCTCCACCGCCAGGCGATCCAGGAGGAGCCACCCCTCGGCGCCGAGGCGCAGCGTGCCGCCGTCGCAGCGCGCCAGCCCGCGGCGGGTCCACGCGTCCGCGAGCGCGAGCTCCGCCGCGGAGGCGTGGGCCAGCGGGTAGCCGGCGTCGGTGCGCAGCAGCAGCCAGGCGCGCTCCAGCGTCGCCGCGGCCTCGTCCACGCGCTCCTCGTCCTCCACGGGGAGGCGGCCGGCGCGCAGCGAATCGCGGTAGTCGTCCCAGGAGCGCACGTTCCAGCGCCGCAGCGGCGTGTAGAAGGCGTGCGCCCCCGGCCCCAGCGCCGCGTAGGACGCGCCCGTCCAGTACACCCCGTTGTGGCGGGAGCGGCGGCCGGGGCGGCCGAAGTTGGACACCTCGTAGTGCCGGAAGCCCGCCTCCGTCAGCGTCCGGTGCGCCAGCAGGTACTCGTCGGCGTAGCGGTCCTCGTCGGCCAGCGTCTCGCGGCCCTCCTTGACCCAGCGCCCCAGCGGCGCCGCGGCCTCGGCGGTGAGGCCGTACAGCGACACGTGCTCCGGATCCAGCTCCAGCGCCCGCTCCAGGTCGGCGCCCCAGTCGCGCCCCAGCCGCTCCGGCAGCCCGAAGATCAGGTCCACGCTCACGTTGTCGAACCCCGCCGCGCGCGCCGCGAGCATGGCGCGCGCGGGCCCCTCCACGCCGTGCAGGCGCCCCATCCAGCGCAGCGCCTCCGGGTGGAAGGTCTGCGCGCCCAGCGAGATGCGGTTCACCCCCGCGGCCCGCCAGTCCGCCGCCAGCTCCGCGGTGAAGCTTTCCGGGTTCGCCTCGCACGTCCACTCCACCTCCGCCGGGTCCCACGTGGCGAAGGGCCGCAGCCGCTCCGCCAGCGCGGCCATGGCACCCGTGCCCAGCAGCGACGGCGTCCCCCCGCCCACGTACAGCGTGTCCAGCCGCAGCGGCTCCGTCCAGCCGCGGTCCGCGGCCAGCAGCCGCATCTCCGTGGCGACGGCGTCCAGCCACTCCTCCGTGGGCGCCTCGCGGGTGGCCTGCACGGCGAAGTCGCAGTACGAGCAGCGCCGCGTGCAGAAGGGCACGTGCACGTACAGCGACCGGGGTGGAGTGTCGCTCCCCTCGCCCCAGCCCGCGCGCTCCTCCGGCATCGTCGGCCCGTTTCCCGTCATGTGGCACGCAGCTCCGGTTCCCGGCGCGAACCCGTTGTCCGCGCCCGACCTACACGACACCGGCCGGCGCGATCCGTTCCGTGAACGGCAAAGGCAGGGTCGGGCGTGCCCCCGCTGGCGCGGGGTCGGGCATCGCGCTGGCGTCCGTCGGGGCCTCCCATCCGGCGGCCTGAGAGCCGCACGCCTCGCCCCCTATCCCCCGTGCCGGGGGAGGGGAATCTCCTCGCCGCGATCCCTGCCCTCGTCGTGTCGTTCTCCCCTCTCCCTTTCGCGACAGAGATCGGAGGGTGTCCTCAGCAGCGCCGGTAGCGCTTCCCCGGGAGCTGCTCCGCCGCGCCGCGCAGCTCCAGCCCGAGCAGCGCGGCCAGCACGCCGCCCGGCGCGAGCCCGGCCGCGGCGGCCACCTGGTCCACGTGCAGCGGCTCCGCGCCGAGCGCCGTCCACGCCTGCGCCTCGTCGGCCGACAGCCCTTCCGGCTGCACCGGCTCGGGCGGAGAGGTGTGGAAGCCCAGGTCGAGGGGCTGCCGCGAGGCAGCGGCACGGGCGACACGTCCCGAGGCGGCCCGGCCGACGCCGCGCAGCTCCTCCAGCACGTCGTCCGCCGACGTGACCAGCCGGGCGCCTTCCTTGAGGAGCTGGTTGGTCCCCGCGCTCATGGGCGAGCCGATAGGCCCCGGCACGGCGAACACCTCCTTGCCCTGCTCCAGCGCGTAGCCCACGGTGTGCTGCGCGCCGCTCTTCGCCGCCATCTCCACCACCAGCACGCCCTCGCTGAGCGCGGAGATCAGGCGGTTGCGGCGCGGGAAGTTGCCGGCGAGCGGCTCGGCACCGGGCGGCAGCTCGGTGACGAGCAGGCCGCGCTCGCGCATGGCCGCGAAGAGCCGCGCGTTGTCGCGGGGGTACGTCAGGTCGATGCCGTGCCCCAGCACCCCCACGGTCTCGCCGCCGGCGCCCAGCGCCCCGGCGTGCGCCGCCGCGTCGATCCCCTTTGCCATGCCGCTGACCACCGCGTACCCGGCGCGCGCCAGGTCGCCCGCCAGCTGCATGGCGGTCTGCCGCCCGTAGTCCGTGGGCTCGCGCGTCCCCACGATGCCCACGGCGGGGCTGCCCAGCAGTTCCAGCCGCCCGGCGGCGAAGAGCAGAAAGGGCGCGTCGGCGAGCACCCGGAAAGCGTCCGGGAACGCCAGGTCGTCCGACGTGACCGCCACCGCGCCCAGCTTCGCCAGCCGCTCCATGGCCTTTGCGGTGCGCTCCCGCGCCTCCGCCCCCGCCGCCGCGGCGACCCGCCCCGCCAGCTCCCCCCCGAAGCGCGGCAGCGCCGCCACCTCCGTCGCCGTCGCCCCGAGCACGCGCTCCGCCGACCCGAAGTGCCTGAGCAGCTGTGCGACGCGGAGCGGCCCCACTCCGGGGACCATGTACAGGCGGAGGAGCGGCTCGAGCGCGGACGTGGAAAGAGGCATGGGGAGCAGAAGGAAGGAAGTGCGGAACGGCGGCGCGTGCGGCAGCGCGCAGAGACGGGGAGGACCGGGATAGGACCTGCCGTTCGCAGTTCCCGCAGTACCCCTCGAATCTTCTGCGGAGGGAGACTCACGCGGCTGTTTGCGTGAGGCTCCCGGAGCCGGAGCGGAGACAGCCGGGCAGTTTCGGCTGGCTCCGCGACCCGCGCAGGAGACGGACAGTAGTATCGTCCGGCTCCGGAGCGGACCCAAGCGCTGAACCGTCCGGAGCGGATCAGCAGCTCGCTACGGCCGCCACTCCTCGCGCTCCAGCCCCTCCCCCCGCTCCGCCTCCATCACCCGGGCGGCATGCGTCCACAGCCCCTCCAGCAGCGGATCCAGCCCCCGCTGCGCGACCGAGGACACCAGAAACTGCCCCCACGCCCCCGGCGCCTCCACGCGCGGCGCCGGCCACTCCGGCGGCAGCAGGTCGCCCTTGGTGAACGCCACGCAGTGCGGCTTCGCGGCCAGCTCCTCGGAGTACGCCCGCAGCTCGGCCATGAGCTTGTCGTATTCCTGCTGCGGCTCCAGCGCGTCGGAGGGAATCATCAGCGCCAGCGTCCGCGTCCGCTCGATGTGGCGGAGGAACTGGTGCCCGAGCCCCTTGCCCTCGTGCGCCCCCTCGATGATCCCGGGGATGTCGGCGACGACGAAGGTGCGGCTCCCGGAAAGCTGCACCACCCCCAGGTTGGGCGTCAGCGTGGTGAACGGGTAGTCGGCCACCTTTGGCGTGGCGGCGGAGACCGCGGAAAGGAAGGTGGACTTGCCCGCGTTGGGCTCGCCCACCAGCCCCACGTCGGCGATCAGCTTGAGCTCCAGCTCGATCCGCCGCTCCTCGCCCTCCTCGCCGGGCTGCGCGTGCCGCGGCGCCTGGTGGGTGGCCGTGGCGAAGCGGGTGTTGCCGCGCCCGCCGCGCCCGCCGCGGGCGGCGACCACCTCGTCGCCCGGATCCACCAGCTCGGCCAGCGTCGCGCCGGTGTCGGCGTCGCGCACCACGGTGCCAGGCGGCACGCGCAGCACCAGGTCCTCGCCGCTGCGGCCGGTGCGGTTGCCGCCCTCGCCCTTGTTGCCGCGGTCGGCGGCGTAGTGCTGCCGGTAGCGGTAGTCCATGAGGGTGGAGAGCTGCGTGTCCACCCGCAGGACCACGTCGCCGCCCTTGCCGCCGTCCCCGCCGTCGGGGCCGCCCATGGGCTCGTACGACTCGCGGCGGAAGCTGCTCACGCCCTCGCCGCCGCGCCCCGCCTTGATCTCGATGACCGCATGATCCAGGAACATCTCTGACCGCCTTGATTTGAACTGCTTGGTTTGGGCGTGCCCCTCGCTGCCGCTCGGGTCGGGCTGCGCGCTGCGTAGAGAACGAGACTACCGTTCCCAACGCAGCCGAGCCCCGCGGAAACAACCCCGCGGGTCTCGGCCCTGCCGGGCGCGCATCCCTCACGCGACTGTCCCGTCGTTCTCCCCTCTCCCCTCGTGGGAGAGAGGACCGGGGGGTCAGGGGTTCGGCACGACGCGCTCGTGAACCTCGCCCCACAGCGACCTCACCCGCTCCGCCGCCTCCGCGTCCAGGAAGCCGCACGCCACTTCCACCGCGGCGTCCACCTCGCCGGCGGAGGCGCCCGCGTTCAGCGCCCCGCGCAGGTGGGAGTGCAGCTGGCGCGGGGTGTTCCACACCGCCAGCAGCGCGGCGATGCACAGCTCCCGCGTCGCCAGCTCCAGCCCCGGCCGCCCGATCACGCGGCCATAGCCGCCCTCCACCATCCAGCGGTCCATCTCCGGCTGCACCGCCGCCACGTTGGCGCGCAACCGGGGGTAGTTGGCCCCGTACACCCGCGCGCACACCTGCTCGCCGCGCCCGGTCCACCCCTCGCACGCCTCGCCCAGCGGCGCGGGGGCGGGGCGTCCGCTCGCCTCCCGCCAGAGGGCCAGGGCGGTGAGCGCGTCCGGAAAGCCCACGAACAGGTGCGATTGGAGAAGCACTTCCTCCGCGGCGTCCGGGTCCGCCTCCGCCGCGGCGCGCCGTACCGCCTCCCGCACCACGACCCCGTCGCGCGTGGCGAGCGCCGCCGAAAGGGCCACCAGCGCCTCTCGCGCCGCGTCCAGCTTCACCGGCTCAGCTCTCCGGGCCGCGCAGCCGCACGTTGGGCCGCAGCTGGCCGACCACCTCGCCGCGGGTGTTGACCACGTCCGGGTACGCCAGGGCGTACATCGCACCGTAGTCGTCCTCGGAGATCAGGTCCAGCTCGCGGAGCACGCCCAGGATCGCGGGCGCCACGGCGCGGGTGGCGCCGTCCTCCACCTTGAGCGCCACCCCGATCTCGGCGCCCGGCACGCCCGCGCAGTACACCCCCTCGGCGCCCACCTTGGCGAAGACGCGCCCCTCGGTGCGCCGCATGATCTCGGTGCAGAGCCTGCCCTTGCCGGCCACCATCTCCGGGTGCGAGGTCATTGCCCCCACCACCCGCGCGGGGGCACGCTCCCCGGCGCGCGCGGCGCGCGCCAGGTTCGCGTACGCCAGCGCCATGTTGCGCAGCGGGAGCGCGAAGCACACCACGCCGCAGCCGTCGTTGCCGCCGCCGATGGCCTCCGCGGGCATCTGCGCCCAGCGGGCCACCTCGCTTAACATGCGCAGCTGCACGGGGTGCTCGGGGCGGTTGTAGTCCTGCGTGTCCCAGCCGCGGGCGCGCGCCAGCGCCAGCATCCCGGCGTGCTTGCCCGAGCAGTTGTTGTGCAGGCGCACCGGCTCCAGCCCGGCCTCCTGGAGCTCGCGGCGGGTGGGCTCGTGGAAGGGGGGGTGCGGCCCGCAGGCCAGCGCCTCCGCGTCCAGCCCCGCCCTCCGCAGCACCGACTCGGCGGCGGCGGTGTGGCGCGGCGAGCCCGCGTGCGAGCCGCACACCAGCGCGAGCTCGGCGTCGGTGATCCCGAAGCGGTCCACGGCGCCGTCCTCCACCACCGCCACCGCCTGGAAGGGCTTCGCCGAGGAACGCCAGAAGGTGAAGGTCTCCGGGTCGCCGGAGTACGCGCGCAGCTGCCCCTCCGCGTCCACCACCGCCACGTGAAGGCGGTGGCGCGACTCCACCACCCCGCCACGAACCACGTCCACCGTGCAGTCGATCTCGTTCATCTCCTCCCCACTCCGAGCAGGATTCCGCAGAGGATCAGGCCCCCGCCGGCGAGCGCGGCCGGGGGCGGAGCTTCGGCGATGGCCGGGAGCAGCCAGGCGATCAACGTCGCCCCCACCGGCTCCCCCAGCAGCGACAGGTTCACCACGTACGCCGGCAGGTAGCGCAGCGCCCAGTTCTGCCCGGTGTGCCCCACCAGCATGGGCCCCGCGGCGAGGCCGGCGAACACCGCCCATTCCCGCGGCGCGTAGCCCGCGAGCGGGACGTCCGCGAGCCCCATCACCGGCAGCAGCGCGAGCGCCGCGCACCCGTACACCACGCCCACGAAGGGCCAGATGTCGATGCGCGCGCGCAGCCTGCGGCCGATGACGTAGTACCCGGCCACCAGCACAGCGCCGGCCAGCGCCAGCAGGTCGCCGCGCAGCGGGTCGGCCCCGCCGCGGAAGTCGCCCCAGCCGATCCACGCCGCGCCGGCCACCGCCAGCAGGATCCCCGCCCACTGCCTCCGGCCCGGCTGCTCACGCAGGAAGAGGGCCGACAGCACCGCCACGAAGATGGGCGCGGTGGAGACCAGCACCACCGACGCGGCGACGCTGGTCAGGCCGATGGACGCGATCCAGGTGGCAAAGTGGCCGGCCAGGAACACCCCCGCCAGCGCGGCAGTCGCCAGGTCGCCGCGCGACAGGCGGCGGAGCGCGCCCCACTCGCCGCGCGCCGTCAGCACCCCCGCGATCAGCACGACCGAGAACGCCAGCCGCCAGAAGGAGATCGCCAGGGCGGGCGCGGTGGAGAAGCGCACCAGCGGCGCCGCCCAGCTGATGGCCAGCACCGACACCAGCAGCACCAGCGCCGGCGGGACCGGCGGCTGCCCCGCGCGGACGCCGGGCACGGCGGCCTCGCTCACCGCCATCCCGCGGCCGGACCGAGGAGCCGGGGAATATACGGCGCGCGACCGGGAGGAGCCACGTCTTCCGCCGTGAGCCCGCCGCAAACGCGACGGAGGAAGGGCACCGTGGGTGCCCTTCCTCCGTTTCCGGCCCGCCGGGACGGGACCGCCGCCTGCTTCACCGGGCGCGGGCCGGGGTGGTGCGGGACACCGGCTGGGCCGGGACGAGCCGCAGCAGCGCCGACGGGCTCTCGGCCCGCTTCAGCAGCGCGAAGGCGTCGGCCACGGCGCGGTCCGCCACCGTCACCCGCTGCGCCGCGGCGTTGGCGCCGAACTTGTGCTGCACCACCTCCTGGCCGATGCGGCGCTCGATGAAGGTGCGCGCCCCCTCGTACTGCTCCGGGGTGATCGCAAGGTTGGCCGCGCGCAGCCGGTCGTAGAACTCGCGCCGCATCTCCGGCGTGACCGCGAAGTCGGGGCGGAGCTGCGGGTTCTGCCGGCCGTACTCGATGGCGTAGCGGAAGAGCACGTCGTTGAACACCGCCCCGCCCTTGGATGCCGCGCGGAAGAAGTCCTGCTCCGCCACGGTGGCCGTGTCCGGGCGGACCATCAGGTCCGGGACGATCCCGCCGCCGCCGTAGACGACGCGGCCCGTGGCCGTGCGGTACGGCCGGGTGGTGTCCGACTGCGCGCCGGGGATGGGCGTCCCCTCCTCGTCCACCGCCCCGGTGGCGGCGGCCATGGTGGCCCGCGCGTCGCCCGCCTTGGGAAGGTCCTTCTGGATGGAGCGGCCCACCGGGGTGAACCACTTGGAGGTGGTCACCTTGAGGAAGTTGCCCCCCGAGAGCGGGAAAAGGTCCTGCACCGAACCCTTGCCGTAGGAGCGCGCGCCGAGCACCACCGCCCGGTCGTGGTCCTGGAGCGCCCCGGCCACGATCTCCGCCGCGCTGGCGCTGTACTCGTCCACCAGCACCACGATGGGCATCTCCGGCGCGATCTCGCCGCCCCGGGCGCGCGCCACCGTGTTGTCGGCCGCGGTGCGGCCCCGGGTCTCCACCACCGCCTGGCCGGGCTTCAAGAAGAGCTCGGACACGCCGACGCCCTGGTCCAGCAGCCCGCCCGGGTTCTCCCGCAGGTCGAAGATCAGCTTCTTCATCCCCTGCCCGCGCAGCCTTTCCACGTTCTCGCGGACTTCCCTGGCGGAGGCCCCGCTGAAGATGGACAGGTTCACGTACCCCACCCCGTCGCCCATCATGAAGGCGTAGGGGACGGAGCTGAGGTGGATCTCCTCGCGCGTGATGCTGAAGGGAATGGGCTGCTCGACGCCGATGCGGACGATCTTGACGTTCACCGGGGTCCCGCGGGCGCCGCGGAGCACCTTGACCGCCTGGTCGCTGTCCCACCCCCTGGTGGAGCGCCCCGCGATCTCGATCATGCGGTCGCCGGCGCGCAGCCCGGCCCGCTCGGCCGGGGTGCCCGGGAGCGAGGCGAGCACCGTCACCCACCCGTCGCGCTCCACGATCTGCGCCCCGATCCCGGCGTACTCGCCGGACATCGTGGTGTAGAACTCGTTGAACTCCTCGGGGGTGAGGAAGGAGGTGTGGGGATCGCCCAGCTCCTCGATCATCCCCTCGGTGGCCATCCGGTACAGGTCGCCGCTCTGGGGACGGTCGACGAAGCGCTCGGAGAGCAGGGTCATGACCTCGTCGAAGACGCGGGCCTGCTCGTAGATGTTCTTCTGGTCGGAAACGCCCTGCTGCAGGAGCCACCCGCCGGAAACGAGTGCGACTCCCGCGACCAGGGCGGGCGCGACGACGGTGCGCTTGAGCTTCATTCAGCCTCCGGATGTGCCTTGACCGGGGTGGGGGCCGTCTCCCGGGGCGGGAGCGCCGGTCTCGCGCTTGATAAACCCACTTCCGCGAAAAGTTTCTGGGAGCCGGGAGTCCAGCGCGGCGAGCACGCGCCGGTGCACTTCGGCCTCGGCGCCGAGCGCGTCCACCCGCACGATGCCCCGCACCTGGCGCGCCAGCTCCCGGTACCCCGCCGCCACGCGGGCGTGGAAGGCGGCGTCCTCGCGCTCCATGCGGTCCTGCGACTTGCCGGCCTCCCGCTGGCGGCGGGCGCCCTCCTCCGGCTCCAGGTCCAGCAGCACGGTAGCGTCGGGCTCCGTCCCCCCGGTGGCGAAGCGGTTGCAGGCGCGCACCTCGTCCAGCGGGAGCCCCCGTCCCGCGCCCTGGTACGCCAGGGTGGAAAGCTCGAAGCGGTCGGCGATGACCACCTCGCCGCGCGCCACGGCGGGGCGCACCACCTGCTCCACGAAGGCGGCGCGCGCGGCGAGCATCAGGAACAGCTCGCTCCGCGCGGGGACGCCGAGCCCCAGGTCGGCGAGGACGGTCTCCCGCACCCGCTCGCCCAGCGGCGTGGAGCCGGGCTCGCGCGCCACCGTGACCGTGGCGCCGGCGGCGCGCAGCGCGTCGGCCAGCAGGCGCACCTGGGTGGTCTTCCCCGCCCCCTCGACCCCTTCGAGGGCAAGGAACAGGCCGCGGCGGGGGGCTGCGGCGGCGGCGTCCGTCATGGGGCGAAGCGGTGCGGTGGGAAGGTCAGGAAACGGCGGCGGCCGGGTGCAGCGGGAGGACGAAGTGGAAGTCGCTCCCCGCGCCGCGGGCGCTCCGCACCCAGATGCGGCCCCCGTGCGCCTCCACGGCCAGCTTGCAGAAGGTGAGGCCCAGCCCGGAGGAGCTCTGCCCCGCGGGGACGCTGCCGTACTTGCGGAAGATGACGTCCTGGAACTCGTCGGCGATCCCCGCCCCGTCGTCGGAAACGGTGAAGCGCACGCCGCTCTCCTCCTCGGGCTCGGCGCGGAGGCGGATGCGCACCCCGTCGCCGCCGTGGCGCATGGCGTTGCCGATCAGGTTGCCCAGGACGCGGCGGAGCAGGTGCTCGTCGGCGCGCACCGAGACCGCGGGCGAGGCGTCCACCGCCACGGAGGAGCCCCGCCGCTCGGCCGGGAGGCGCCACTCCTCCGCCACCTCGTCCAGCAGGCTGTCCACCTCCAGCTCGCGCAGCTGCAGGCGCACCTCCGACTCCTCCAGCCGGGCGATCTCCAGCAGGTTGTCCACCATGCGCAGCATGTCGTCGCCGCGCTCGCGGGCGTCGCCCAGCAGGCGCTTCTGCCGGGGCGACAGCGCCCCCAGGTCGCCCTCCACCGCCAGCTCCAGCGTGCCGATGATGGCGGAAAGGGGCGACTTGAGGTCGTGGACGATCATCCGCGTCAGGTCGTCGCGGAGCTGCTCCAGCTCCTGGAGCTTGCGGTACGAGCGCTCCAGCTCGTCGCCCGCGGCCTTGAGGCGCAGGAGCGAGCGGATGCGGGCCAGGAGGAGCGGGCGGTTGAAGGGCTTGGTGAGGAAGTCGTCGCCGCCGGCCTCGATGGCGCGGAGCTTGTCCTCGCTGTCGGAAAGGGCGGTGACGAAGACCACGGGGATGCCGGAGGTGTCCGGGTCGGCCTTGAGCCGGCGGCACACCTCGATGCCGTTCATCCCCGGCATCATCACGTCCAGCAGGACCAGGTCGGGCGAGCGCTCCCGGGCCGCGCGGAGCGCCTCCTCGCCCGAGAAGGCGCCGGTCGTGCGGTAGTCCATCGCCCCCAGCAGGTCGCAGAGCAGCTCGACGTTGACGGGGTCGTCGTCCACGACGAGCAGGAGCGGGGCCTCGCCGGAGGGTGTGCTCACCGCCCCAGCAGGGTCAGCGACAGCGTCATGCGCCAGTACGACTCGTCGAGGACGCTGTCGCCCCCGCCGCGCCACCCGCGCTCGCCCCCCAGGTCCATCTGCGCCGCGCCGCCGGCCAGGCGGGCGCCCAGCCCCGCCGTCAGCGCTTTCTCGCTGGGGAAGGCGGCGCCCGCGCTTTCCGGCCCCCAGCGGAAGGGGAGGGTGGCGTACCGCGCGCCCAGGCGCAGCGGGAAGGAGCGCTCCTCGGGGGTGGACGGGCCCAGCTCCACCCCGCCCGCCACCATCCACGAGTCCCGGGCGCCGCCCGCGCGCGCCAGGTCCTCGTCGGCGGCGGACCACCCGGCCCACTGCGCGTTGAGCACCACCAGCGCGCCGGGGGTCACCCGCCCGCTCGCGCCCACGTCGAAGGTGAGCGGGAGGGCGTAGTCCCTGCCCACGGACAGGCTGTCGGCGTCGCTGGCGGGGCGCCCCTCCAGGGTGCCGCCCGCCGTGACCGACGCCGCCACGTTGAGCGCGTCCGTGGGGACCCAGCGCACCCCCAGCGAGGCCCCCAGCGCGCGGTACGACCACTCGGTGGTGTAGGAGGTCGCGAGCAGGTCGGTGCTCCCCGGCACGGTGTCGCCGCGCGCGAAGCGGCGGCTCAGCGTGTCGCGCACCGAGCCGGTGTACAGGTCGCCGCCCACGCCCACGGAAAAGCGCTCGGTGAACGAGTACGCCGCCCCCGCGCGGATCCGCGTGACCCCGCCGCGCGAGGTGAAGCGGTCGACGATCGCCACGTCCCGCCCGGGGAGCGCCAGGGTGTCCTGGTTCTCCACCGCCCAGGTCTGGTCCAGGTACGAGCCGAACCCCGCGGAAAAGGTCCACCGCGTGCCGAACGGGAACACCGCGTTGAGGAGCGGGAAGCGCGCCGTGCTCCCGTCGGTGTCCTGCCCGGGGAGCGAGCTGGTGTAGAAGTCGGGCTGGAATGCCACGGTGATCGCCGGGGCCGGGAGCGCCGCGATCGCCGCGGGGTTGATCAGCGAAAGGCCGCCGCCGGGAAGCGCCAGCGCCGCGCCGCCCAGCGCGCGGGCCCGCCCGTCGATGGGCGGATTGACATAGCCCAGCCCGCGGCTGGCGAGGAGCGACTGCGCCGCGGCGGGCGCGCTCCCCGCGAGCAGCGCCGCCCCGGCGAGGAGGAGCGCGGCCGGGCCGCGGACGATGTGTGTCTTCATGGGTCTCATGGAAGCGCCGGCCGCGCGGGAAGCGTGTAGACGATGCGCAGGCGCGGCGCCGCGGTGAACCACGCCGCGCCGAAGCTGAGGGACCGGGGAACGCCGAAGAGCGTGCCCGGGTCGCTGAGCAGCGCCAGCGAGAAGCGGGTGGTGTCGCTGGCCACCTGGTTGCTCGCGAAGCTGGTCAGCGGCACCGCCAGCACCGAGTCGGCCGGGACGAAGCGCGACCCCCCGTACACCGGCCGGCTGTTCAGGTCCAGCCCGATGATCTCGTTGACCACGTCGCCCAGCGGGGCGCGGCGCCCCAGCTCCGGCTCCGCCACCCGGCGCAGCGCGATGGGCACGGGCGCCACGGGGCGGAAGCCGCCCGGGAC
Source organism: uncultured Gemmatimonadales bacterium (assembly GCA_963716255.1). Taxonomy (GTDB): domain Bacteria; phylum Gemmatimonadota; class Gemmatimonadetes; order Longimicrobiales; family Longimicrobiaceae; genus JAFAYN01. The sequence goes on from OY970303.1 coordinate 677,078, forward strand.
CGCCGTGGGGGTGAGCAGGAGCGACACCTCGTTGAGCGTCACCTCGCGGGTGGCGACGCGGGCGCAGGCACCGCTCTGGCACCCGGGGAGCGTACCGGGAAGCTGCACCCGGAGCAGCGTGCGCGCCGAGCGGATCCCTCCCGCCTGGAGGATCCCGGCCGCCGGCGAGGGCTGGTCGGGGTCGAAGACGAACCGCGCCGCCGTGGGCGACACGTTCACCGCGAGCACCGTGTCCGGCGACGCGCTGCGGGGGTGCGCCCCGGTGCGGAGCTGGATCCCGCCGGCCAGGAGCTGCACGCGCCCCTGCGCGCCGGTCGCGGTGATCAGCAGCCCGGGGAAGCCGGTGCGCGCGATGCGCTGGACCGCCAGCGAGTCCAGCGCGAAGACCACCGAGTCGCCCGCGGCGCGAGCCCCGGTGGTCAGCGTGGCGCTGGAAAGCAGCGCGGCGCGCGAGCCGCCCGGCTGCGTCCAGCGCACCTGCCCGCCCACCGTGTCCACCGCGAACGCCCACGAGACCGTGGCCGGGTGCCACGCCTGCCCCACCTCCCAGAGCTGCAGCTCGATGGGCCCGGCGGAGGTGGAGGCGACGCTGTCCAGACGCGCCACCAGCGCCCCGCGGCCCAGAGTGGCGAGACTGTCCGTCTTTGCCGTCCCGCCCTGGGTGTAGCTGAACGAGGCGGGGAACGCGGCGAGCGTCACCAGCGTGTTCGCCTGGAGGGTCCCGTCGAAGCGGTTCGCCACCAGCTGGTAGTCCGCGTCGCCGGGGCCGGAGTACCCGGTGAAGCTGCCGAGCTGCTGGAAGAAGCTGTCCGCCGGGAGAACCACCTGGAAGGTGGAGGGGAGGCTTCCCGGGAAGACCTCCCCGCCGGTGGCCGTGGGGGGGTCGTCCGTGCAGGCGACCGCCGGAAGGGACAGGAGCGTGGCGCAGGCCAGCGCCCTCCCGAGGCTGAAACGACGTCGCATCAAGTGATCCGCTCTGGAATGTTCTCGCGCGGCGGGACGCTCGGGTCCGCCGCGCCGGGGAGCCGCGGGGCGCGAAGCCTCGAGGCTCACGGGCTCCCGGCCTGAAGGTAGACGCGCGGGAGGCGCCGCGTGAGCCCGGTGAGGATCTCGTACGAGATGGTCCCGCACCGCTCCGCGACCTCGTCCACCCGGATCTCCTCGGCGCCGTCCCGCCCGATGAAGGTCGCCACGTCGCCGGCACGCACGCCGGAGACGCAGGTCAGGTTTAACACCGTCACGTCCATTGAGATCCGTCCGACGATCGGGACGCGCGCTCCGCGCACGATCGCCTCGCCCCCGGAAGCGCCCAGCACGCGCCGCAGCCCGTCGCCGTAGCCGATGGCCACCGTCCCCCACACCTCGCGCCCGGAGGCCGTGTGGGTGGCGCCGTAGCCCAGGCTCGTCCCCGCCGGCACCTCGCGCACCAGGGCGAGCCGCGCGCGCACGGAGGCCACGGGCTCGGGATGCACGTCGGCGCCGGCCATCCCCCCGTACAGGAAGATGCCCGGCCGGACCAAGTCGCACCCGTAGCCGGCGCGGCGCAGGGCGGCGGCGCTGTTGGAGGAGTGGACCACGCGGGCGGGATCCCCCTCCGCGGGCGCCGGGAGGAGGGACAGCGCGTGGCGGAAACGCTCCCACTGCCCGTCGGTCGCGGCGAGGTCGGGCTCGTCGGCCGAGTGGAAGTGGGTGAAGCACCCTTCCCAGAGGAGCCGGCCCGCAGCGATCCGCGCGGCCTCGGCGCCCCACTCCGCGGCCTCCGCCCACGGGAGCCCGGCGCGCCCCATCCCCGTGTCCACCTCCAAGTGGAAGGGGAGCCGGCGTCCTCGTTCCTCCGCCAGATCCGCCCAGCGCCGCAGCGCCTCCAGCTCCGAGACGGAGGGGGTCAGCCCGGCTCGCGCGGCGCGGGCGAGCTCGTCCGGCGGGACGGGAGCGGCGAGCAGCACGCGCCCCGTCCATCCCACGTCGCGCAGCGCCTCGCCCTCCACGACGGCCGCCACCCCGAATGCCCACGGCCCGTCCGGGGCCAGCTCTCGCCGCAGCGCGTCGGCCACCGCGCGGATCCCCAGCCCGTAGGCGTCGGCCTTGACCATGGGGACCACCGCGGCCCCGGGGCCGACGGCACTCTGCACGCGGCGCAGGTTGCGGCGGAGGGCGTCCAGGTCGACGTCGACCCACGCACGGGAACGGAGAGGCGTTGACGGACTGGACACAAGCCGAGTAGTATAGGCCGACCGTGGAGACCACGCAAGCAGAAAACCAGCCCTCTCGCCCCGTTTCCGGGGGCGTCCTCGACCGTGCCCTCGGGCTGGTCGAGTTCCTGCGCGCCCGCTGCCCCTGGGACGCGGCGCAGACCCCGGCGTCGCTCCAGCCGCTGCTGCTGGAGGAGGCGCACGAGGTGGCGGACGCCATCGCCGCGGGCGACGAGCCCGGCCTTCGCGACGAGCTGGGCGACCTGCTCCTCAACCTGGCCTTCCAGGTGGTCCTCGCCGAGGAGCGCGGCGCCTTCGGACGGGAGGCGGTGGCCGCCGGCCTGGAGCAAAAGATGCGCCGCCGGCACCCCCACCTCTTCGGGCTGGGCGAGGCGGAGCCGTGGGCAGAGATCAAGGCGCGGGAGCGGGCTGCGCGCGGCGGGGGAGAGGGGCTGCTGGACGGGCTCGCCTCGGGGATGGACCCGCTGCTGCGCGCGTACCGGATCCAGGAGCGGGTGGCGGAGGTGGGGTTCGACTGGCCGGACCCGGGCGGCGCCTTCGACAAGGTGCGCGAGGAGGTGGAGGAGGTGCGCCACGAGCTGGCCGGCGGCGACGCCGACCGGCTGGAGGACGAGCTGGGCGACCTGCTCTTCGCCGCGGTCAACCTGGCCCGGCTGGCGAGGGTGCACCCCACGACCGCGCTGGCGCGCGCCAACGCAAAGTTTTCCGGGCGCTTCGGCGCGCTCGAGCGCCTGGCGCGGGAGCGCGGGGTGGTGCTGGGAAGCGCGTCGCTGCAGGAGCTGGACGTGCTGTGGGACGAGGTCAAGCGCGCGGAGAGGGGATGACACGATCCTTGCGGTTCCAGCCCGGCCGGTCCCGCGCTCCCGGGTCTTCCCCGCGAGAGCGGACTTCACCCTCCGACGCCGTACGGATGACCCGTTCCCATAGATCAGCGGAGAGGCGGACCGGATGAGCCTGCGCAAGCGGATCGTCCTCAGCCTGGCGCTCATCTCCTGCATCCTGGTGGCGCCCGCCGCCTACGGCGTGCTGTCGCTGAGGGCGCTGCAGGACGTGGCGCGCACCCTCCGCTTCCGCGCCGCGGAGGCCTCGCTGACGCTGGGGCAGCTGCAGCGGGCACTTTCCGAGGTGGAGTACGCCGAGCGGGTGTACCTGGCGTTCCCGTCGGGGGAGCAGGCAGCGGTTGCGCGGCAGGGGGTGGAAACGAGCCTGGCCCGCGTGGACACGGCGCTCACCAACCTGCGCAGCGCCGGCTTCGCCGCGCAGGTCCGGCCCACCGGGCATCGCTGGGTGGAGCTGAAGGCGGCCATCCAGCAGGCGAACGCGCTCGCCGGCTCCGGGCAGGTGGAGCTGGCGGACACCTTCCGGGTCCGGGAGCTGGAGCCCCGCTTCGCCGCGGTGATCGGGACGCTGCCGCCCATCGGCCAGGCGATCGACAGCGCGAGCCAGGCGCAGGTGGCCCGCGCGGAGGAGATCGCCACGCGCGCGGTCACCACCACCGGGCTGGCGCTGGCGGCGGCGCTGGCGCTGACGGTGCTGATCGGCGGGTGGCTGACGCGCACGCTGCTGCGGCCCATCCACGAGCTGCGCCGGGGGATGGCGGTGGTGGCGGAGGGCGACTTCACGCCGGACGTGCGGGTGAACTCGCGCCGCGAGGACGAGCTGGGCGACCTGGCGCGCTCCTTCGACTCCATGACGCGGCAGCTGTCGGAGCTGGACCGGCTCAAGGCCGAGTTCGTGTCCGTGGCCTCGCACGAGATCAAGACCCCGCTCAGCGTCATCCGCGGCTACACCGCGCTGCTTCTGGACGGGATCTACGGCCAGGTGTCGGACCCCCAGAAGAAGACGCTGGCCTCCATCTCCGACCAGACGGACCGGCTCACCCGCCTGGTGCAGCGCCTGCTGGACATCAGCCGGTTCGAGGCGGGGGGCGGGAGGCTGGAGCTGCGGGAGATCCCGCTCCGCTTCTTCCTCAACGACCTGGCGCACGGCTTCGACGCGCTGGCGATCCAGAACCGCATCGACTTCGCGATGGAGATCGCCGCGGACCTCCCCGAGAGCATGACCGGCGACCCGGACCGGCTCAACGAGGTGCTGGGCAACCTGCTCTCCAACGCCTTCAAGTTCACTCCCCAGGGCGGGCAGATCCGACTGGTGGCGATGCCCGCGCCGGACGGCCTGGTGATCGAGGTGCGGGACACGGGAATCGGCATCGCGGCGGACAAGCTCCCCAAGATCTTCGAGAAGTTCTTCCAGGTGGAGAACGAAGCGCAGCCGCGGTCGGTGGGGTCGGGGCTGGGGCTGGCGATCGCGCAGGAGATCGTGGATGCCCACGGAGGCACGATCACTGCAGAGAGCCAGGTGGGCCGGGGGACGACCTTCCGCGTCATCCTCCCGCTGCGGCCGCCGGTGGCGAGCGCGGCCTGACCCGAATCCCAAAGACCGACCGTTGATGAAGCCGACCCGAGGGCTCGTTTTCCTGCTCGCCCTGTTCCTCGCGGCGTGCGCCACGCTCGCGCCGGGCTCCGGCGGCCGCGAGGGGAAGCGCCTGTGGACCGAGGCGCACCTCGCGCTGCGCGCCGAGAACTTCCGCGCTGCGGACTCGCTCTTCACCCGCCTGGCCACGGCCCACCCGCGCACCGAGGAGGGCCACGAGGCGCTCTTCTTCCTGGGCGAGATGCGCATGGATCCGCGCAACCCCGGGTGGAACTCGCGCCTTGCGGCGGACTACCTGCGCCGCTACCTGGCGCCGGGCGACTCGTCGCCGCGCGCCGAGATCCACCGCCAGCCGGAGGCGAACACCTTCCTGGAGCTGGCCAACCAGCTCAACCTCCCCGCCGGCCAGCGCATCGGCGCGCTCCAGCCGGGAACCCCGGTCGAGGTGCGCCCGCCGGCGGCCGCGCCGGTCCCCCAGCGCGTGGTCCCCAGCGAGGAAGCGGCCGCACTGCGGGTGGAGATCGAGCGGCTCCGCGCGCAGGTGGCCGAGCGCGACGAGACGATCCAGCGGCAGCGCGACGAGCTGAACCGCATCCGCAACACCCTGGCCCCGGGGCGACGGCCGTAGGGAACGGCGAGGGAAGAGGGAACAGCCTGCAACGACAACGGCGCCCCCACGGGAAGATCCCGGTGGGGGCGCCGTTTTGCCGTTCGCAGTGTCGTCGTACCCATATGCTTCTGTACGGGGGGAGACTCGCCGGCTGTTTGGCGAGGCTCACCCCGGCGAGGTGAGACAGCCGGGCAGTTTCGGCTGGCTCGCCGAGCCCGCGGAGGAGACCGGTGGCTGTATCGCCGGGCTCCGGAGCGGCCCGCCTCCACGCAAAGAAACCCTCAGCCCACGTGGAAAAGACGTGCTCGCTCCCCGTAGCGGGTCTCCAGCGCCTCCCGCAGCCGTGGATGCTTTTCCAGCTCCGGGTCCGCGTCCACGATGGCACGCGCCTCGCCGCGGGCACGGGTGAGCAGCGCCTCGTCCTTTTCCAGGTCGGCGAAGCGGAAGCTGGGGAGCCCCGACTGGCGGGCCCCGAACAGGTCGCCCTGGCCGCGGAGCCGCATGTCCGCCTCGGCGATGGCGAAGCCGTCCTCGGTGGAGGCGAAGATCCTCAGCCGCTCGGCCGCCTCGGCGCCGCCCGCCAGCAGGATGCAGAAGCTTTCCGCCACGCCGCGCCCCACCCGGCCGCGAAGCTGGTGGAGCTGCGACAGGCCGAAGCGCTCGGCGTGCTCGATCACCATCACCGACGCGTTGGGGACGTCGATCCCCACCTCGATCACGGTGGTGGCCACCAGCACGTCGATCTCGCCGGCGGCGAAGGCGCGCATGGCGGCATCCTTTTCCTCGCTCGGCATCTGCCCGTGAAGCAGCCCCACGCGCAGGTCGGGGTAGACCTGGGCGCGAAGCAGCTCCCACTCCTCCGTGGCGGCCTTGAGGTCGGTCTTCTCGGACTCCTCCACCAGCGGGTAGACGACGTACGCCTGCCGCCCCGCCTCCACCTGCTCGCGGACGAACCCCAGCACCCGGGTGCGCGCGGACTCCGGCCGCAGCGCGGTGCGCACCGGCTGGCGCCCCGGCGGGCGCTCGTCCAGGATGGACACGTCCAGGTCGCCGTACAGCGTCAGCGCCAGCGAGCGCGGGATGGGCGTGGCGGACATCACCAGCACGTCGGGATTACTCCCCAGCTCGGAGAGCGCCATGCGCTGCTTCACCCCGAAGCGGTGCTGCTCGTCCACCACCACCAGCCCCAGCCGCGCGAACTGCACCCCCTCCTGGATCAGCGCGTGGGTCCCCACCGCGATCCCCGCCTCCCCCGAGGCGATGCGGTACGCGACCTCGCGGTACTGCTTCGCCCCCAGCCGCCCGGTGAGCAGCGTCACCCCCACCGGCAGGTCGCCCAGCAGCTTCGTCAGCGTGCGCGCGTGCTGCTCGGCCAGGATCTCGGTGGGGGCCATGAGCGCCGCCTGGTAGCCGTTCTCCACCGCGCGCAGCATGGCGAACAGAGCGACCACCGTCTTGCCGGAGCCCACGTCGCCCTGGAGCAGGCGGTTCATCCGCCGCGTCTGGCCCATGTCCTCGCCGATCTCCTTGAGCACCCGCACCTGCGCGCCGGTGAGCGCGAAGGGGAGCCGCCCGTAGAACGGGCGCACCAGCGTGTCCCGCCGCTCGAAGGCGATCCCCGGCCGCTCCACGGTGGCGCGGTGGCGCGACTGGGCGTGCAGGATCTGGAGGAAGAGAAGCTCCTCGTACGCGAGCCGGCGCCGCCCCTGCTCGGCCTCGGCGAGGGAGGCGGGACGGTGCAGCAGGTCCAGCGCGCGGGGGAGCGGCGGCAGGTCGTGCCGGGCCAGCATCTCCGCGTCCAGCATCTCCTCGTCCGCGGCGGAGCGAAGCAGCCCGTCCAGGTTCTCGGCGACCAGCGCGCGGATCTGGCGGTGCGAGAGGCCTTCGGTGGTGGGGTAGATGGGGAAGATGGCGCCCGACTCCTCGTCGGCCTCCTCGCCCTCCTTCGCCAGCTGCGTGAACTCCTTGGGCTGCAGCTGCCGGCCGTGGAAGAAGCGCACGGTGCCGGAGACCAGGAGCAGGTCGCCCTTCTGGATCACCCGGTCCAGGAAGGGCTGCCCCGGCCAGGAGCACTCGATGAGGCCGGACGAGTCGCGGATCACCGCCTGGAAGATGCGCAGCCCCTTGCGCGTGGGGATCACGCCCTTGGACACCACCCGCCCGATGACGTTTGCCTCCATCCCCGCCTCCAGCACGCCGATGCGCTGGATGGTGGACGCGTCCTCGTAGCGGCGCGGGACGTGGAAGAGCACGTCGCGCGCGGTGAGGAGCCCCATCTTCTGCAGGAGCCCCGCGCGGCGCGGGCCGACGCCCTTGAGGAACTGGACGGGACGGTCGAGGTCGGAGTAGGCCGTGGTCATGCGCCGGGACGGCGGCGCACGGCGGCGATGCGGTCCGAAGAGGAGGATGTAGGTTTCGGCATCATGCCGCGTAGATTCCGCAGGTGCGTCGTACTTCCACGTCCAGAACCGGAACGAGGCAGATGATCCGTCCCGTCCATCTTGCGAGCTTCGCGCTCCTTGCCGCGTGCGGCGGCACCGCTCCGGCCGCCGATTCCGTCCGCTCCACCGGCGCCGCATCCCCGGCGGCCATCTTGGAAGACACCCTGATCCGTCCGGCCGCGGTCCCCGGCCACTTCCGGCTGCTGGACAGCCTATCGGCCGACGTGGACGGCGACGGCGCCCGCGAGCGCGTGGAGCTCGCCGCCGTGGTCGGGGTGGACGACCAGGGCCGTTTCCAGTGGGACGACGGCCAGGAGTGGCTGGTCGCCGTGCGCGACGGCGCCGACACGTATCCGCTGCTGCGCGAGCACCTTCACTGGGGCTCGGCAGCCTTCTGGATCGTCGACGGCGATTCCGCCGCTCCCCCCGCGATCCTGGTGCTGACGGAAATGATGCAGTACCCCCACGCCGGCACGCGCATGCAGAAGTACGTCTTCGACCGCTCGCGCGGCGGGTACGTGCGGATCGGCTCCGTCGACGCACATGGCGATCTCACCCGGTACCGCGGCCCGCCGCCCGAATCCGGCCTATCTCCCTCGTTCCGTCCGTATTCCGGCCATCCACCTAAACCCTACAATCCGCCCGACCCCTGATCCGTCGGGCAGGTCGCGAGGCCAGGACGGCGTGGGAACTGTCTGCCACGCGCCTTGATGCGGAGGTCCCTCACAGAGGACGCGCATCGCGGAGCACGTACTGGCGAAGCTCCGGCCGGAGCGCGACCTCCTCGACCACGTCCACCCGGCGACCGAGCAGCTCCTCCAGATCATTGACGAGGCCGCCGGGGAACCAGGGGCTGACCTTGTCGCCCGCGTCGATCAGCAGGTCCACGTCGCTGTCGGGGCCGGCCTCGCCGCGCACGACGGAGCCGAACACGCGCACGTTGTACGCGCCGTGCCGCTCGGCGATGCGCAGGATCTCGGCCCGCTTCTGTCGGACAACGTATTCGATGCTCATGCAAGCCTCGCTCGTGTGCGCCGATCCCTCCGAACACCTCCCGAAATGTAATCCGTTCCCGCTACGCCGTCAGCACTTCCTCGGCGAAGGTCGCGATCTCGAACGGCTCCAGGTCGCCGATGGCCTCGCCCACGCCGATGAACTTGACCGGGAGGTCGAACTCCTCCTTGAGCGCGACCACGATCCCGCCCTTGGCCGTGCTGTCCATCTTGGTGAGGATGATGCCGGAAAGCGGCACCTCCTGCTGGAAGGCGCGCACCTGCGCCATGGCGTTCTGGCCCACGGTGGAATCCAGCACGATCAGCGTCTCGTGCGGCGCGCCGGGGAGCTTCTTGGACACCACGCGCTGCACCTTTTCCAGCTCCTTCATCAGCCCGGACTGCGTGTGCAGGCGCCCCGCAGTGTCGATGATGAGCACGTCCGCCCCGCGCTGCTCCGCCGCTTCCAGCGCGTCGAAGGCCACGGCGGCGGGGTCGCGCCCCGGCTCGCTCCCCACGAAGTCGCACCCCACGCGCTCCGACCAGCGGCGCAGCTGCTCGATGGCCCCCGCGCGGAAGGTGTCGCCCGCGGCGATCATCACCTTGCGCCCGGACCGCGTGAGGCGGTGGGCCAGCTTTCCGATGCTGGTGGTCTTCCCCACCCCGTTCACGCCCACCACCAGCAGCACCGTGGGGCCGCCCTCGAAGTTGAAGCGGAGCGCCGTGTCCGACTTCCCCCTGGAAAGGATCTCCACGATCTCCTCCTGCACCGCCTGCTGGAAGTCGCGCTGGGTGCGGACCATGCCGCGCTCCGCCAGCGTTTCCACGGCGCCCACCATCCTGAGCGTCGCGGGAACGCCGAAGTCGGCGCCGATCAGCACCTCCTCCAGCCGCTCGAGCGAGCCCTCGTCCATTCCCTGCACCAGCACCGTGACGTCGGTGAGTGCAAAGTCGACGATCTTGTCCCACAGGGACTTGCGCCCCTCCTCCTTCTTCCTGAAAAGACGAGCCATGGTCTCGGTTCTGTCGTAATTCGTGATCCGCGCCGGCTCCTGTACCCCGTACCTGTGGGCGAGTGCGCGGGTGCGGAATGAGAAGCCCGCGATTCGGGCGTGCCCCCGGCTGCGCCGGGGTCGGGCTGCGGCTCCGTAGCAAACGATACTACCGTTTGCAACGGAGGCGAGCCCCGCCAAACTGCCGGCAGGTCTCGCCGCTTCGCGCTCGCATCCCTCACGCGGGCATCGCGCTGGCGTCCGCAGCGAACAACTGCAAGCGAAAACCGCACCGCGAGCCTCGGCTCGCGGTGCGGTAAAAGAAGCCGCCGCGCCGTCCGGGGCAACCCGCCCCGCCGGCGTCAGGCCGCGGCGATGCGCCGCAGCGCTTCCGCCACCTCCAGGCGGCCCTCGTAGATCGCCTTGCCCACGATCACGCCGGCCAGCGCCGCCCCGTCCCGGGCGCGCGCGGCCACCGCCGCCACGTCGTCCACGCCGCGGATCCCGCCGGAAACGATCACCTCCGCCCCGGAGTGCGCCGCCAGCTCCGCGGACACGTCCAGGTTGGGGCCCAGCATCATCCCGTCCCGCTCGATGTCGGTGTAGACGATGGTGCGCACACCCAGCCCCGCCAGCGAGCGACCCAGGTCGAACAGGTCGGCCCCGCTCTCCTCCGTCCAGCCGCGGGTGGCGGGGCGCCGGCCGCGCGCGTCCAGCCCCACCGCGATGCGCTCCGCGCCGAAGCGCGCCACGGCGCGGCGCACCAGCTCCGGGTCCTCCACCGCCGCCGTGCCGATCACCGCCCGCGCCACCCCGGCCGCGAACACCTCCTCAAGGTCGGCCTCGGAGCGCAGGCCGCCGCCGGTCTGCACGCGGAGGCCGGAGGACGCGGCGAGATCGCGGATCAGGTCGCGGTTGGAGCCGTGCCCGAAGGCCGCGTCCAGGTCCACCACGTGCACCCAGCGCGCCCCCGCCGCCGCGAACCCCGCCGCCACCTCGCCCGGGTCGTCGCCGTAGACCGTTTCGCGATCCGCCTCGCCCTTTTCCAGGCGCACGCAGCGCCCGCGCCGCAGGTCGATGGCCGGGAACAGCTCCACCCGGCTCGACGCCGCCTCACTCACCCGCTTTCTGCGCCGCGGGGGCCGCCCTGCCGCCGGCCAGGCGCACCGCCGAGGCGGCGCGCTCCATCTTCGCCACCTGCGTGCTCACGGCGCCGCGGTAGCGGGCGCGCGACCCGCCGGGGACGGGGTCGCCGGTGAGGTACTTGATGGACGACGGGTTGATGGGGCGGCCGTTCTCGTGGAACTCGTAGTGCAGGTGCGGCCCGGTGGAAAGGCCCGTGGAGCCCACGTAGCCGATCAGGTCGCCCTGGCGCACGCGCACCCCCGGGCGGATCCCCGGCGCGAAGGCGCGCATGTGCGCGTAGCGGCTGGAATACGCGCTGCGGTGGCGGATCTCCACCACGTTGCCGTAGCCGCCGCCCCACCCCGCCTTCGCGACGGTCCCGTCGCCGACCGCGCGGATGGGGGTGCCCGCCGACGCCGCGTAGTCGATCCCGTGGTGCGGGCGCGAGCGCTTCAGGATGGGGTGGAAGCGGCCGGTGGAGAACGCCGAGGAGATGCGGCGGAACTCCAGCGGCGCGCGCAGGAACGCGCGGCGCAGCGACTCGCCGTCGCGGTCGTAGTAGTCCTCCGTGCCGTCCGGCAGGCGGTACCAGAACGCCGAGTGCTCCTTGTCTCCCAGCTCGAAGAGCGCGCCGATGACGCGCCAGGAGCGCGCGGTGCCGTCCGGGCGCACCTGCCGCTCGTACAGGATGCGGTAGCTGTCGCCGGCGTGCAGGTCGCGTGAGAAGTCGATCTGCCAGGCGAAGATCTTGTCCGCCAGCAGGTCCACGATGCGCTCCCGCTCCTCGCGCGGCACGTCGGCGCCGCGGGCGTCCATCACCGCCTGGTACAGCGACGACTGCACCTCGCCGGCGAGCGCGGCGGTGTCGGTGCGGACCTCCACCTCCTCCACCTCCGCGTCCCAGGCGCCGCCCTCGCGCTCCACGGAGAGCGTGCGGTCCGCGTCCAGGCTGAACTCCATCCCCCGCACCTCACCGCCCACGAACTTCTTGCGGTACGAGATGGTCGCCCCGGGGCGCAGGGTGCGCGGGTCCTGCACACCCTGGAGCTCCGCCAGCAGCGCCGCCGCGTCGGCGGCGTCCAGCCGCGAGCGCTCCAGCAGTTCCGAGATCGTCTCGCCCCGGCGAAGCGTGTCCTGGAACGCCACCTCGGCCGGGTTGGCGTAGGCGACGGGGAGGAGCGACGGCGCGGGCGACGGCTTCTCCTTCTCGGGACGGTGCATCAGGCCGCCGACGCTCGCGGCGCCCACGGCCGCGAAGAGGCCCAGAGCGAGGAAACGGGAGGGGTTTGCCATGGAACTACGGATTCGGGTTGTCACGATGCGGAGACGTGGAAGCGAAGCGGCGCGGTCCCGCATCGCGGGGCCGCGCCAGGCTTCCGGTGTCACCCGCGGTCAGTCCATCTGGCGACGGATGAAGGTGGGAATCTCCAGGTCGTTGGGCAGCGGCTTCTCCGCCTGGCGCGCGGGCCAGCGGATGGGCGCCGACGGCTGGGGCGGCTCGGCCTGCCGGGTCGCCTGCGGCTCGGGCGCGGGCTCCTGGCGCGGCGGGTACACCGTGGTGGTGTGGGTCCCCAGCGGCCTCACCTCGGGGCGGGGCTCCGGGCGCGTCGACGGCGAGGTGCGGAAGTTGGGGCGGATCACGTTGTCCGAGCGGTCCGCGAAGGGCGTCGCGGCGTCCTTCTCGAAGCCGGTGGCGATCACCGTGACCCGCACCTCCTCCTTCATGCTGCTGTCGTGCACCGCGCCGAAGATGATCTCGGCCTCGTCGCCCGCCGCGTCCTGGATGATGGAGGAGATGGTGGTGACCTCGTCGATCGCCAGGTCCATCCCGCCGGTGATGTTGATGAGCACCCCGGCCGCGCCGTGGATGGAGATGTTGTCCAGGAGCGGCGACGAGATCGCCTCCTGGGCCGCCTCCATGGAGCGGTTCTCGCCCCGGCCGAAGCCGGTCCCCATCAGCGCCGTGCCCCGGTTGGACATGATCGTCCGCACGTCGGCGAAGTCCACGTTGACCTCGCCGGTGACGCGGATCAGGTCCGAGATCCCCTGCGTGGCGTGCAGCAGCACCTCGTCCGCCTTCTTGAGGGCGTCCTTGAACGAGGTCCCCTTCCCCACCACCGCCAGCAGCCTCTCGTTGGGCACCACGATCATGGTGTCCACCGCACGCTTCAGCTCGGCGAGCCCCTGCTCCGCCTGGCGCATCCGCTTCTTCCCCTCGAAAAGAAAGGGGCGGGTGACGATGGCGATGGTGAGCGCGCCCATCTCGCGCGCCATCTCGCCGATGAGCGGTGCGCCGCCCGTCCCCGTCCCGCCGCCCATTCCGGCGGTGATGAAGACCAGGTCCGAGCCCTCCAGCGCCTTGCGCACCTCGTCGGCGCTCTCCTCCAGCGCCGCGCGCCCGATGTCCGGGCGCGCGCCGGCGCCCAGCCCGCGCGTCAGCTTCTTGCCGATCTGGATCTTGACGCCCGACTTGGAGTTCTTGAGCGCCTGCGAGTCGGTGTTCACCGAGATGAACTCGACGCCCTCCAGGTCCTCGTCGATCATCCGGTTCACCGCGTTCCCACCCCCGCCACCGACACCCACAACCTTCATGCGGGCGTTCTGGATGGCGGACTCCTCGTACTCAAAGATCATCTTGCTCTTCCTCCGTCCCGGGGGAGGTACGAAACCACGAGAAAAACGTCGAGTGTCCGGCGCCGCTTCGCTTAAAAGAAGTCGGCCAGCCAGTCACGCATCCACCTGATCACGCCGCCCACGGCGGCTCCGCTCGCCGCGCCGCTCCCCGCGTGCTCGGGGACCATCCGCCGCGCGCCGTACAGGGTGAGCCCCGTCGCGGTCGCGAACTTGGGGCGCCGGACCGAATCCGACAAGCCTCCCAGCTCCTCGCCGGGGACGCCGGTGCGCACCGGGGCCGCGAAGGTCCGCTCTGCCAGCTCCAGCATCCCGTGCAGCGACGCCCCCCCGCCGGTGAGCACGATCCCCGCGCCCAGCCGGTCCGCCAGCCCGCTGCGCTGCACCTGGTCCTCCACGAGCCCCAGGATCTCGTCCATGCGCTGCTCGATGACGTGGGCCAGGAGCTCGCGCGCGATGTGGCGCGTCTGGCCCGCGGCGGCGCCGGGGACCTCGAAGGTCTCGTTGGGGTCCACCAGGTCCGCGCGGGCCACCCCCCAGCGCTCCTTGGCGCGCGACGCCTCGGCGTACGGCAGCGACAGGCCCTTGGCGATGTCGTTGGTCACCGTGGCGCCGCCCCAGGGCAGGGTGGCCAGGTGGCGGATCTTGCGCTCGTGGAAGATCACCACGTCGGTGGTCCCGCCGCCCAGCTCCACCATCGCCACCCCGATCTCCCGCTCGTCCTCGGAAAGCACGGCCATGGAGGAGGCGATGGGCTCCAGCACCAGCTCGGCCACCTGGTAGCCGGCGCGCGACACGGCCTTGCGGATGTTCTGCGCGGCGGAGGCGGCGCCGGTGACCAGGAACACCTCGGCCTCCAGCCGCGTCCCGGCCATCCCGGCGGGGTCGCGGATCCCGCCCTGCCCGTCCACCAGGTACTCCTGGGGGATGGCGTGCAGCAGCTCGCGGTCGGCGGGGATGGGGACGGCGCGCGCCACCTCGTGCACCCGGTCGATGTCGCCGGCGGTGATCTCCTGCTTTCCCACCGCGACCACGCCGTGCGAGGCGCGCGCGTGGATGTGCTCCCCGGCGATGCCGGTGAAGAGCCGGTCCACGGTGACGCCGGCCATCAGCTCGGCTTCCTTGACCGCCTTGCGGACCGACTCGGTGGTGGCCTCGATGTCGGTGACCACCTCGCGGCGGATCCCCCCCGTCTTCGCCTGCCCCACGCCGAGCACCTTGACGGGGGACCGGTGGGGAGCGTCTCCCGCGACCTCCGCGATGACCACGGCGGTCTTGCTCGATCCGATGTCGAGGCCGGCAACCAGAGTAGAACGCATTCGCAGGGGCTACGCGCGGGGCGGATTCGGAAAACGGACGACCACCTGGTCCTGGAAGCGGAGGTCGATGCGGACGGGGCCGGCCGGGGCGCGGCGCTCCACGTCGTCGAGCGCGGCGCGCAGCCGCCGCAGGCGGTCGGACCCGGCCCCGACGGGAAGGACGACCCGGGCGTCGGGGGCGGACACGGAAATCAGGAGCGCGTCCCGGCCGCTCCACTCCACCTCGGACACGCGGGCGAAGAGCCCCGGGTCCAGCTGCCCCAGGCGGCCCACCTCGGCGGCGAGGGAGCGGACCCGCGCGTCGTGGAGGCGGGTCTGCTTCCCCCCGCGCAGGAGCGGCAGGTCCACCGCGACGCGGGCGGGGTCCACCGGGAGCACCTCGCCACGGGCGGTCACCGGGTGGAGCGCGCCGGCCTCCACCAGCCCCACGGGGCGCTTCTCGCGCACCTCGATGCGCAGGGTGGAGGGGAGCCGGCGCACCACCCGCGCGTCCTCCACGCCGGGGTGGCGGCGGAGCGCGGCGACCCACACCTCCGGGCGGCGCCACACGCTCTCGCCCCGGCGGATCCCGGAGGCCGCGAGCACGTCGTGCGGGGCGACCATGCGGGCCCCGGCGACCTCCACGCGCTCCACCCTGAACCAGGGGGTCCGCTCCAGCAGGCGCGGCCCCCAGAGGGGCGCGGCGAGCACGGCCGGGAGGGCGGCGGCGAGGGCGAGGCGGCGGGCTCTGCGCATCCTCGTCACGCGGGCGAAGCCGCGCCGGCGAGGAGGTCGAGCATCTCCCGGGCGGCGGCGTCCAGGTTCCCGGCCCCGAGCGTCAGGCAGAGGTCCCCTTCGGCGAGCTCCGCGGCGACGGCGGCGCCGACGGACTCCCGCTCGGGGAGGTAGGCCACGTCGGCGCCGGCGGCGCGGGCCGACTCCACCACCATCTCCCCCGTCACCCCGGCGAGCGGCGCCTCGCGCGCCGCGTACACGTCGGTCACGAACACCCGGTCGGCGAGCGCCAGGGCGCGGCCGAACTCGGCGGCGAAGTCGCGCGTGCGGGAGTACAGGTGCGGCTGGAAGACGGCCACGATGCGGCGGTCGGGGTGGGCGCTCCGGGCGGCGCGCAGGGTGGCGTCGATCTCGGTGGGGTGGTGCGCGTAGTCGTCCACGAAGAGCACTCCCCCGGCTTCGCCCACGCGCTCGAAGCGGCGGTCCACCCCGGCGTACGAGGCCAGCCCCTCCGCCACCGCGTCCCACTCCACCCCCAGGTGCCTCGCCACGGCAACGGCGGCCAGCGCGTTGCGGACGTTGTGGAGCCCGGGGACCCGGAGCCGTGCCTCGCCCAGGCGCACGCCGCGCTCGCGGACCGCGAACCTCATCTCCCCGGCATGGTCCCGGACGTCCTCCGCGCGCACCATGGAGCCGGCGCCCAGCCCGTAGGATACGACCTGCCTGCTGCTCCCGCCGATGCGGGCCAGGAGGCGCCCCGCGCCGTGGTCGTCGGCGCAGCCCGCGACCATGCCGCCGGACGGCACGGAGTCCACGAAGGCGAGGAACGCGTCCTCGATCGCGGCAAGCGAGCCGTAGATGTCCAGGTGGTCGGCCTCGAGGGTGGTCACGACGGCGATGCCGGGGCGGAGCGTCAGGAACGAGCGGTCGTATTCGTCGGCCTCGACCACGTACAGGCGGTCGCCGCCGTGGCGGAGGTTGCCCCCCCACGCGGGGACGCGTCCGCCGACGACACCCGTGGGGTCGAGCCCGGCCGCCGCCAGCACGGTCGTGGCCAGGGTGGTGGTGGTGGTCTTTCCGTGGGTGCCGGCGATGCCGACGACCTGCGCCCGGTTGACCACCGCCCCGAGCGCCTCGGCGCGCTTCAGCACGGGGATGCCCAGCGCCCGCGCGGCGGCGATCTCGGGGTGGTCCTGCGGAACGGCGGCGGTCACCACCAGCGCTGCGCACCCCTCCAGGTGGGAGGGATCGTGCCCCGCGCACACCTCGGCGCCCGCCTCGCGGAGCGCCGCCGCGGCCGGGCCGGGGTGCAGGTCGCACCCCGTGACCCGCGCGCCGGCGCGGAGGAAGAGCTCGGCCAGGGGAGTCATCCCCGCGCCGCCGATCCCCATGAAATGGATCGGGCCGCGGTCCATGAACTCCGCCGGTTCGAAGGGGCTCAATATAGTGGCCAGGTGCTGGGTGGAAAAGGGATTCGGGTCATGCGCCCCGCGCGTCCACGAGCCGCGCGAGGTGTTCGGCGATCCGCGCCGCCGCGTCGGGGCGCCCGCGGGTGCGCGCCCGGGCGGCGAGATCGCCGCGCCGCGCCGGGTCGCCGGCCAGCCCCACCAGCTCGCCCCACAGCCGCCCGCTCCCCAGCTCGGCCTCCTCCACCATCACCGCCGCGCCGGCGTCGCGGAGCGCGACCGCGTTGTGGTGCTGGTGGTTGGCGGCGGCGGTGGGGAGCGGCACCAGGATGCTGGGCACCCCCCAGGCGCACAGCTCGGCGAGCGCCATCGCCCCCGCGCGCGACACCGCCACGTCCGCCGAGGCCAGCGCCCGCGGCATGTCCTGGATGTACGGGGTCGCATGCACCCAATCGGCCCCGATCTCCGCCAGGCGCGCGGCGATCCCGTCGTAGTGCGCCGGGCCGGTGGCCCACAGCACCTCGAAGCCCTCGGGGCGCGGCGGGAGCCGCCCCTCGGCCACGCCGCGCAGGTCGGCCAGCAGCGCCTCGTTGACGGCGCGGGCGCCCTGGCTCCCCCCCACCACCAGCGCCACGGTCCCGCCGCCGAGCCCGAAAGCGGCGCGCGACTCCGCGCGGTCCAGGGTGGGATCGGGCGGGCGGATGGGGTTGCCGAACTCCAGCACCTCGGTGCGCGCGCCGGGCTTCAGGTACCGCCTGGCCTCCGGGAACGCAAGGTGGAGCTGGCGGACGCGGCCGGCGAGCAGGCGGGTGACCAGCCCGGGAAAGGAGTTCTGCTCCTGAAGCGCCGCGGGGACGCCGCGCAGCAGTCCGGCGAGCACGGCGGGGCCGCTGGCGTACCCGCCGGTCCCCACCACCAGGGCGGGACGGAAGTCGCGGTACACCCGCGACAGCCCCGCGAAGGAGCGGCTCATGGACGGGAGGAGCCGCCAGTTCTCCCATGGGCGCGAGCGGCGGATGGGCTCGAAGGGGAGCAGCAGGTGGGGCACGCCCCGCTCCGGGAGGACCCGCGCCTCCACGCCGCGCTGCGCCCCCACGAAGAACACCTCGGTGCGCGGGTCGCGCTCGCGCATGGCCTCGGCGAGCGCCAGCGCCGGGTACAGGTGCCCCCCGGTGCCGCCGCCCGCGAACAGCACCCGCGGCGCGCCGCCCGCCCCGTGCGCGCTCATCGCGGCGCCGCGCGCGAGGCCCGCGCCACGCTGAGCAGGATCCCCACCGCGGCGAAGGCGGTGAGCAGCGCGCTGCGCCCGTACGACATGAAGGGGAGCGCCACGCCGGTGGTGGGGAGGAGCGCCAGCGCCACCCCCATGTTGAGGAAGGCGGAAACGGCCACCAGGTTGGTCATCCCCACCGCCAGCAGGTAGCCGAAGCGGTCCGGCGCCCGCGCCGCGATGCGGTACCCCACCACGGCGAAGCCGGCGAAGAGCGTGACGACGAAGGCGATCCCCAGCAGCCCCCACTCCTCCGCGATCATGGAGAAGATGAAGTCGTTGTGGGGCTCCGGGAGGAAGCCGAACTTCTGGCGGCTCTCGCCGAAGCCCACCCCGCCGATGCCGCCGGAGCCCACCGCGATCAGCGACTGGCGGATCTGGTAGGTGACGCCCGCCGGGTCGGCCGTGGGGTCCAGGAAGGCGATGATCCGCTTCATCCGGTAGCTCGCGCCCTGGATCTGGCTCCACACCACCGGCACCGCGACCAGCCCCAGCAGGATGAAGTGCCCGATGCGCGCCCCGCCCGCGAACAGCACCAGCGCCGACAGCAGCGCGATCAGCAGCGCCGCCGACAGGTTGGGCTGGAGGAAGACGAGCACCACGGCCAGGAGCCACACCACCAGGAACGGCGCGAGCCCCCGGCTCAGCGAGTGCAGGCGGTCCTGCTTCTTCACCGCCATGGCGGCCGTCCACACGATCAGCGCGATCTTGGCGAACTCGGAGGGCTGGAACTGGACGCCCAGGTCGATCCAGCGGCGCGCGCCGTTGACCCGCGGGGCGATCGCCTCCGTCCCCGGCAGGATCACCAGCAGGAGGAGGAAGAGCACGGTCGCCAGGATGGGCCAGGCGGCGATGCGGTAGTGCCGGTAGTCGATGCGCGCGAGAATCGCCGCGCCGGCCGCGCCCATCGCCGCGCCCATCACCTGCCGCACGGCGTAGAAGTGCCCCGGCAGCCCGTCCGACTGGGCCAGGAAGGCGCTGGCGCTGTAAAGCTCGATCACCCCGAAGGACAGGGCGAGCAGGGTGAGCAGCACCAGCGCGCCCGGCTCCCACCCTTCGGCGCGCTCCCGCCCGGCCGCCATGGCGTGGCCCCGCGGCGAGATACGCTCCGTCCCCCGGAAGATCCCCGGTACCCGGATCCCCGCCTTATGCGCGATGGTCTGCATCGTTCTCCCGAGTGACGAGCTCCACGAACCGCTTTCCCCTTTCCTCGTAGCTCCGGAACATGTCGAAGCTGGCGCACGCCGGCGACAGCAGGACCGCGTCCCCCGGCCGGGCGATCTCCCGCGCCCGGGCCACCACCGCCTCGAAGGGACCGTCCACCCGCTCCAGCGGCACCCGCCCGCGCAGGTCAGCCTCCACCAGCGGCGCCGCCTCGCCGTAGGCGATCACGGCGCGGACGCCCTCCCCCAGCTCCGGGAGCAGCTCGGTGTACGGCTCGCCCTTGTGCCTGCCGCCCAGCAGCAGGACCGTCGGGCGGGTCATGCCGCGGACGGCGACGCGCGTGGAGGCGATGTTGGTGGCCTTGCTGTCGTTGACCCACAGCACCCCGTCGACCTCGCCCACCGGCTCCAGCCGGTGCGGCGGCGCCCGGAAGCCGCGCAGCCCCCGCCGCACCGACTCGGCATCCGCCCCCGCCAGCCGCGCCGCGACCGCCGCGGCCAGGGCGTTGGCGACGTTGTGCGGCCCCAGGATGCGCAGCTCGCCCGCGTCCACCAGCCGCTCCTCGGCCCCGTCTTCCAGCCGCAGCACGAGCGCGCCGTCCACGGCCAGGAAGCCGCCACGCTCGCCGGGTTCCTGCGCGGACGCGACCCGGAAGTAGAAGCGGGTCCCCGGCGCGTCGCCGATCAGCTCCCTGGCGCGCTCGTCCTCGGCGTTCAGCACCCAGCGGCTCGCAGCGGTCGCGTTGCGGAAGAGGCGCGCCTTGTCGGCGTAGTACGCCTCCACGTCCGGGTACCAGTCCAGGTGGTCGGGCGCGAGGTTGGTGAGCACCCCGATTGCCGGCGCGAAGTCGCGCGTCATCGCCAGCTGGAAGGAGGACACCTCCACCACCGCGACCTGCGGTGGCACGTCCCTCAGCGCCAGCTCCGAGAGCGCCGTGCCGATGTTGCCCCCGGCCGGGGCGTCGATCCCGGCCTCCGCCAGCAGCTGCGAGACGAGCGCGGTGACCGTGGTCTTGCCGTTGGTCCCCGTGATCCCCACCACCGGCGCGTCCAGCTGCCCGAAGGCCAGCTCCACCTCCGCGATCACCGGTACGCCGGCGATGGCCGGGTCCCGCAACACGGCGGCCGTGGGCGGGATCCCCGGGCTCAGCACGATCACGTCGCACTTCGCCAGCCGGGCCGTGTCGTGTCCTCCCGTCTCCGCCTCGCCGCCCAGCGCCCGCACCCGCTCCGCCGCCTCGCGCGCCGCCGGGCCGTCGCCCGCGTCGCTGGCGTACACCGTCGCCCCGCGCGCCAGCGCCAGCCGCGCCGCCGCCAGCCCGCTGCGGGCCAGCCCCAGCACCCCCACGTCCCGGCCGGCGAGGGAGCGCATCAGCGGATCTTGAGCGTGGCGAAGGCGACCAGCGCGAACATCACCCCCAGCAGCCAGAAGCGGATGATGACCCGGTTCTCGTGCCAGCCGATCTGCTCGAAGTGGTGGTGGAGCGGGGCCATGCGGAAGATGCGCCGGCCCACGCCGGTGCGCCGCTTGGTCCACTTGTAGTATAGGGTCTGCGCGGCCACGGAGGCGGCCTCCAGCACGAACATTCCCCCCACGATGGCCAGCAGGAACTCCGCCTTGAGGAGCACCGCGATCGCCCCCAGCACCCCCCCGATGGCGAGCGACCCGGTGTCGCCCATGAACACCTCGGCGGGGTGGGCGTTGAACCACAGGAAGCCCATGCACCCCCCGGCCAGCGCCACGCAGAACACCGCCAGCTCCCCCGAGCCGGGGAGGTAGAACAGGTTCAGGTAGTCGGAAGAGTCCACGCGGCCCAGCAGGTACGCGAAGATCCCCATGGTCACCGCCGCGATGGCCGACAGTCCGGCCGCCAGCCCGTCCAGTCCGTCGGTGAGGTTCACCGCGTTGGAAAAGGCGGTGATGACGAAGACCACGAAGAGCACGTACGCCCAGGGCGCGAAGGTCACGTGCCACGACTTGAAGAAGGGGATCTGCGTCCAGGTGGGCGGCACGTCGCCGAAGAGCCCGGGGGTGTAGATCAGGAAGAGCCCCACCAGCACCCCCAGAGACACCTGTCCCACGATCTTGTAGCGCCCGACCAGCCCCTCCGTCTTCTTCCGCACCACCTTGAGGTAGTCGTCCATGAACCCCAGCCCGCCCAGCCACAGGATCACCACCACCGCCACCCAGGTGTACGGGTTGTCCAGCTCCGCCCAGAGCAGGGTGGGGATCACCGTCGCCATCACGATCAGCACCCCGCCCATGGTGGGCGTCCCCGACTTGCCCAGGTGCGTCTGCGGGCCCTCGGTGCGCACCACCTGCCCCACCTTGAGGATCCGCAGCCGCCGGATGATCCCGGGCCCGAAGTAGAAGGCCACCAGGAACGCCGTCACCACTGCCCCCGCCGCACGGAACGTCGTGAAGCGGAAGAGGTTGAAGATGATGTGGTATTCCGAGAGCGGGACGAGCAGGTGGTAGAGCACCGTGGTCCGTGGCTGAAAGTCGAAAAAGGTTACAGGGGACAGGTTACAGCCTGCAAAAACTTGTGCGTCCGTAAGCCGTTCGCAGTTGCCGGCTATTCCCTGTGACGCTTCACGCTTCGCGTGAACCGGTGAACCCTGTTCCCTGTTCCCTGCCGTTCCCGAAGTCCCGCTCCAGCAGCGGGAGCCAGCGCTCCAGCGACTCCCCGCGCGACGCCTTCAGCAGGATGGTGTCGCCGCCTCCCAGCCGCGCGGACACCGCGGAGTACGCCTCCACCGGGTCGGCGACGGCCACCAGGCGCTCGCCCAGCGCGGAGGCGTGCGGCGCGAAAGCCACGGCGAACTCGCCGGTGGCGACCACCAGGTCGATCCCCCGCCCCACCCTGCCGGCGATCTGCTCGGCGGCGCGGCGGTGCAGCATCGGCGCGTGGTCGCCCATCTCGCGCATGGTGCCGACCACCGCCACCTTGGACCCCTCGGCCGGGAGGCCGGCGAGGAGGTCCACCGCGGCGGCCAGGCTGGGCGGGTTGGAGTTGTAGCAGTCCGCGAGCACCTGGAGGCTCCCCACGGTGTGCCACTCGTTGCGCAGCTTGGGGCGCGGCACCTTGCCCAGGGCGCGGGCGGCGGACTCCCGGGAGATCCCCATCTCGCGGGCCAGCCCCAGCGCGAACAGGGCGTTGCGGACGTTGTGGCGCCCCGGGAGAGGGAGGTGGATGGGCACGCCCTCCCAGCTCCAGCGGGTGGTGCCGTCCGGCTGGATCTCGATGGCGCCCTCGCCGCCGTCCGGGTGCAGGTCCGCGCCCTCGGACAGGCCGACCACGCGCACCCGGTAGCCGCCCAGCTCGGCGCGGGTGCGCTGCGGGAGCGCGGGCGGGTCCTCGGCCACCAGGGCGATCCCGCCCAGCCGCAGCCCCTTGACCATGTTCAGCTCCTCCTCCAGCACACCCTCCAGGCTCCCCAGCCCCTCCAGGTGCTCCTCGCCGATGGAGGTGACGATGGCGAAGTCGGGCTCGGCGATGCGGCCCAGGATGGCGATCTCGCCCGGCTCGTTGGTCCCCATCTCCACCACCAGCACCTCGGCCTCGTCGGGGGCGGCGAGGAGGGTGAGGGGGACGCCCACCTGGTTGTTGAGGTTGCCCTCGGTGGCGTGGACGCGGAAGCGGGCGGCGAGCACGGCGCGGACCAGGTCCTTGGTGGTCGTCTTGCCGTTGCTCCCCCCGATTCCCACCACCTTGCCGCGGTGGAGGCGGCGGCGGTGGCGGGCCAGGCGGCCGAGGGCGCGCAGGGTGTCGTCCACCTCGAACAGGCGCATCCCCTCGGGGGCGTCGGCGGGGCGGCGGGACACCACGGCGCCGATCGCGCCCCGGTCCGCGGCCTCGCGCAGGAAGGCGTGGCCGTCGAAGCGCTCGCCCACCAGCGCGACGAAGAGCGAGCCCGGGACGACCTTGCGGGTGTCGGTGGAAACCCCGGCGAACTCGGTGTCCTCGTCGCCCTTGCGGTCGGCCGCCCCGCGGCTGATCCACGCACGGAGCATCTCGTCCTCCAGCGCCTGCCGCACCTCCCCCGCCGTCCACCGGAAACCGCTCAAACCGCACCTCTGCCGGTAAATGTTTCCCGCTCCGCAAGGAGTTCGCGGATCACGACCCGTTCGTCGAAGGGACGGACCTCGGTCCCCCAGACCTGGTAGGTCTCGTGGCCCTTGCCGGCGAGGAGGACCACGTCCCCCTCCCCGGCTTCCCCGAGCGCGCGGCGGATGGCTTCCCGGCGGTCGAGGATGCGCAGGCGGGGAGCATGCCCCATGCCACGCTCCACGTCGTCGGCGATCCGCTCCGGGTCCTCGGTGCGGGGGTTGTCGGAGGTGACGATGGCCAGGTCGGCGAGCGCCGCGGCCACCCGCCCCATCTCCGGGCGCTTGCCGCGGTCGCGGTCTCCGCCGGCCCCGAAGACCACGACCAGACGCCCCGGCGTGAGCGGCCGCAGCGCCCCCAGCGCCACCTCCAGCGCGTCGGGGGTGTGCGCGTAGTCGATCAGCACCGTCCCCGCGACGCCGGGGGTGGGGACGCGCTCCAGCCGCCCGGGGACCTGCGGCAGTGACTCCAGCCCTGCGGCGATCTCGTCCGCAGCCCACCCCAGCCCGTGGAGCGCGGCGGCCGCGCCCAGCGCGTTGGCGACGTTGTAGCCGCCCATCAGCGGCAGGCGGACCGGCGCCGCCCCGTCCGGGGTGCGCAGCGTGAACGCCATGCCGCCGGGGAACGCCCGGGTCCCCTCCGCCCGCACCTCGGCACCGGCGGCGACCCCGAAGCGCACCGTGCGGCCGCGGGGGGCGCGCACGCCCTCCCACGCCGGGTCGTCGGCGTTGACCGCGGCGACGCCCTCCGGCTTGAGGAGCTCCAGGAGGCGCAGCTTGGCGTCCCGGTACGCCTCCAGGGTGCCGTGGTAGTCCAGATGGTCGCGGGTGAGGTTGGTGAGCACCGCCGCGTCGAAGCGGGCGGCCGCGGCGCGTCCCTGGTCCAGCGCGTGGGACGACACCTCCATCGCCACGCCGCGCACCCCGTCGTCGGCGAGGCGGCGGAGCCACTGCGCCGTTTCCACCGGCCCGGGCGTGGTCAGCCCCTCGGTGCCGGGGATCACGCGGCCGTCGGCGCCCACCGCCCCCAGCGTGCCGATGGACGCCGCGGGGCCGCGCAGCCCCAGCAGGTGCCGGAAGATGGCGGCGCTGGTGGTCTTGCCGTTGGTGCCGGTGATCCCCACCAGCACCATCTCGTCCCACGGGTCGCCGAAGAAGGCGGCGGCGGCGTGGGCCGCGGCCAGGCGCCCGTCCGCCACCCGCAGCTGCGGCAGGCCGACGGACGGATCGGCGCGCTCCACCAGCGCCGCGGCGGCGCCGCGCGCCGCCACCTCCCCCAGGAAGCGGTGGCCGTCGCCACCGGTGCCGGCCACTGCGCAGAAGAGCCAGCCGGGCTCCACGCGGCGCGAGTCGGCCGTGAGGCCGCGGAGCTCCACGCCGGACGGCTCTTCGTGTCCCACGAGGAGACCGCGCTCGCCCAGGCGCGCGGCGATCCGGTCCAGCCCGGCGGCGCGCGACGTCACTCGCCGCCCCCCAGCAGCGTCATCGTGTCGCCGGTGGCGAGCACGGTTCCCGCCGCCGGCGCGGTCCCCGCGACCCGGCCGCCGCCGCGCAGGCGCACGTGCAGCCCGAGGGCGTGGGCGCGGCGGGCGGCGTCGCGCAGGGGAAGCCCCGCGAGCGCGGGGACCGGCACCGCGCGGCGGGCGCCGACGGGACGCGCGGGAACCCCCTCGGCCAGGTTGAAGACGTAGGTGCCGCCGGACGCGGCGGGCGGCGGAGTGCGCCCGGCGGCGGCCGCGGTCGCCGCCGGCACGGCGTGGCGCGAAGCCACCAGCGACGCGCCGTCCAGCGAAGACGAGCGCGTGGCCAGGATGGCCTGCAGCATCTCGCGCGTGACCGGCGCGGCGATGGCGCCGCCGTAGTACTCGCCCTGCGGCCGGTTGAGCTTGACGTAGATGGCGAGCTGCGGGTCGCGCGCCGGGAAGAAGCCGGCGAAGGTGGCCGCGTAGCTCCCCGACTCGTAGCGGCCGGAGGCCCCGGTCAGCCGCGCCGTCCCCGTCTTCCCCGCCACGTCGAAGGTGGCGAGCGACGCCTTCGCCGCCGTCCCGTCCTCCACCACCGCCACCAGCACCTCGCGCAGCGCCTCGGTGACCCGGGCCGGCAGCACGCGCCGCACCGCCCGCGGCTCCCACCTGCGCAGCGTCTCGCCGTCCGCGCCGCGGAGCTCGCGCACCAGGCGCGGCTCCATCAGCACCCCGCCGTTGGCGAGCGCGCCGTACGCCATCACCAGCTGCAGCGGGGTGACCGCCATCTCGTAGCCGATGGCCAGGCTCGCCGGCGTCAGCCGCGACCACCCGGCCGGGCGCCGCAGCCGCCCGCCGGCCTCGGACGGGTACTCCACGCCCGTGGGCGTCCCGAAACCGAAGTCGCGCAGGTAGCCGTACTGCTCCGCCGGGCGCAGCCGCGGCGACAGCTTTGCCATGGCGACGTTGCTGGACTCGCGCAGCGCCTCGCGCACCGTCACCGCGCCCATGGCGTGCACGTCGGTGAAGGAGCGGCCGTTGCCGTCGGTCCAGCGCCCGTTCTCCGCGAACACCGTCTCGTCCAGCGACACCCGCCCCTGCGCCAGCAGCGAGGCGACGAAGAAGGGCTTGATGGCGGACCCGGGCTCGTACGGCTCGGTGAAGCCGGCCAGCGTGCGCGCCCCGCCCGCCCGGCGCGACACCGCCGCCAGGATCTCCCCGGTGCGCGGGTCGGCCACCAGCAGGTCGCCGCCGTCCGACCCGGTGCGGCGCACCGCATCGCGAAGCGCGCCGTCCGCGATCTCCTGGAGGTCGAAGTCCAGGGTGAGGTACACGTCGCGCCCGTCGCGCGGCGGCGCCACCGGGAGCGACACGGTGGGCTCCTTGCGCCCGTGCGCGTCGCGGCGCATGAGGGCGTAGCCGTCCTCGCCGCTCAGCAGGTCGTCCCACTCCTGCTCCACCCCGCCCAGCGCCCGACCGTCCGCCGACACGAAGCCCAGCACCTCGCGCCCCACGTCGCCCTGCGGGTAGAAGCGCTCCAGCCTGCGCTCGGAGTGGACCCCGCGCACCCCCTCCAGCCGCCTGTGCTGCTCGGCCGTGAAGCGCCCGGGGAGCACCACCCAGCGGCGCCCGGGGTCGGTGGCGCGGCGGGCGGCGCCCTGCGACAGCCCAAGGGCGCCCCGCAGCGCGCGCACGGCCTCGTCGCGGTCGCGCAGTTCGCGCGGCGCCACCGAGATGCGGAAGGTCTCGTAGCTGAGCGCCAGCGGGGTGCCGTCGCGGTCGAAGATCCCGCCGCGGCGCGCCGGGACCGGGGTGCGCGACTGCTGCTGGTCCGCGGCCTCGGCGGCCCACTTCTCCCCCTCCAGCGCCTGGAGCTGGAAGGCGCGCCCCAGCACCGCCACCGCCGCGATCCCGAAGGAGGACACCAGGATCCAGCGGCGGAGCGCGAGCGCGTCCCCGCCCTCCCCGGCCCCGCGCCCCCGGCCCTTGCGCCCGCTCATCGATCCCCCTCCTCGTCGACCATCGTGGCCGCCGCTTCCTCGCGCGGGAGCGGCACCAGCACCACCTCGCTGTCCGCGGGCAGGTGCATGCCCAGGCGCTCGCGCGCCACCCGCACCACCCGCGCGCGGCTCTGCAGCGACTGGATGCGCGTCTCCAGTTCCAGCCGCGCGGCCTCCGACACTGCCCGCTCCCCCTCCAGCTCGCGGATCTCGCGCTGCAGCGCCACGCCCGTGGTCTGGCGCCCCACCACCACGGCGAGCCCGCCCAGGAGCACCACCAGCAGCGCCGCCACCCGCAGGATGCCGCCGCCGCGGCGCTCCCCGCGGGGACGCCCGGGGATGGTCGCGCCCGAGGGCGTCCGCCGCATGGCGCTCACGCCTTCCTCCAGGCGCGCAGGCGGGCGCTGCGGGCCCGCGGGTTCGCCTCCACCTCGGCGGGGGAGGCGGACACCGGCTTGCGGGTCAGCGTCGTGCCCAGCGGCGCCCCCCGGCAGCTGCACACGGGCATGTGCGGCGGGCAGACGCAGGCCTGGCTCCAGTCGCGAAAGGCGTTCTTCACCACCCGGTCTTCCAGCGAATGGTAGGAAAGGACGGCCATCACCCCGCCCGGGGCGAGCGCCTCGCGGAAGCTGGGGAGCGCCGTCTCCAGCGCGTCGATCTCGCGGTTCACCGCGATGCGGAGCGCCTGGAAGATGCGGGCGCGGTCGCCCGCGTCGGAGCGCGGCCCCAGCGTCCGCCCGATCGCCTCCAGGAGCTGGTCGCTGGTGGCAAGGGGCTCGCGCTCACGCATCTCCACCAGGATGCGGGCCAGCTTGCGCGACCGCTTCTCCTCGCCGAAGCGGTAGAAGACGTTCGCCAGCTCCTGCTCGTCCGCGGCGTTGAGCAGGTCGGCGGCGCTTTCCTCGCCCCCCGCCCCGCCCGACATGCGCATGTCCAGCGGCGCCCCCGCGCGGAAGGTGAAGCCCCGCCCGTCCACGTCGATCTGGTGCGACGAGATCCCCAGGTCCAGCAGCACCCCGGCCAGCTCTCCCGCCCCGATCCCCGCAGCCTCCGCGGCGTCCGCGAAGTTGGCGCGCACCGCCCGGAAGCGGTCCCCGAAGCGGGCCAGCCGCGCCCCCGCCTCCGCCAGCGCGTCGGGATCGCGGTCCACGCCCACCAGGCGGGCCTCCGGGGCGCGCTCCAGCAGCGCCTCCGCGTGGCCGCCCCCGCCGAGGGTGCCGTCCAGGAAGAGGCCTCCGCGCTCGGGGCGCAGCTCCTCCAGCACCTCGCCCACCATGACGGGGACGTGGTACGAGGAAGCGTTCGGCATCGAACGTTCAGGCAAAGATCTGTTGGGTGAAGCGGTCGAAGTCGTCCGAGCGGGCCGGCACGGCGGCGTGGAAGCGCTCGGGGTCCCACAGCTCGATCCGGTCAATGGCCCCGACCACCAGCGTGGCGCTCCGGATCCCCACCGCCTCCTGGAGGCGCTGCGGGACGAGGATGCGCCCCTGCTTGTCGGGGGCGACCTCCACTGCGTTTGCGGTGACGCTGAGAACGTACGAACGGGCCTGCGGCTGGAGCCTGAGCAGCTCGCGCAGGCGGCCCTCCACCTCCGCCCAGGCGGGCTCGGGGTAGAGAGTGAGGGCGTTCTCGAAGACGTGCACCAGGACCAGGGGACGGTCCGGGTGGTCGCGGCGGAACGGCGCGGGGAGGTTGAGGCGCCCCTTGTCGTCGATCTGGTGCAGGTAGCTCCCGAGGAAACCGCTCATCCACACTCCTCGCTACGGACGCCAGGTCGACTCCACGGGCAGCTTAACCCACAACCACCCACTTCTCCCCACACGGCTCCCAAGCTAACGGCTCCCGGGCCCAAGTCAAGAGCGCTCCGCTGCGTCGTGGACGCGCCCGCCGTGGCGCGCTTCCTGCTCGTGCCGCCTCGCAGCAGGGTCCTTCATCCGCATCTGCACCGAGGCGGTCCGTGAACATCTGCATGGTCATGAACTCCCCCTCGCCGGAGGCCACCGAAGAGCTCCGGGGGGCGGTGGAGACGCTGCGCGAGGCGGGGCACACGGTGACGCCGCGGCTCACCTTCGAGCGCGGCGACGGGCGCCGCTTCGCGCGCGAGGCGGCGGACGGGGGGTGCGACCTGGTGATCGCCGCCGGGGGCGACGGCACCATCCACGAGGTGGGGAACGGGATCCACGACTACCTGGCCGCGCGGGCGAACGTGGGGCAGCCCGCCGGCCCGGAGGACGCGCCCCGGCTGGGGATCGTGCCGCTGGGCACGGGCAACGACCTGGCCGGCGCCCTGGGCGTCCCCATCGACATCCACACCGCGGTGGCGGTCGCGGTGGTGGGCAACCCGGTCCCCGTGGACGTGGGGCTGCTCAACGGCGAGGCCTTCCTGAACGTGTCCACCGGCGGCATCGGCGCCGAAGCCACGGAGGAAACCTCGGACGACGTCAAGCGCGTCCTGGGCCCGGTGGCCTACTTCATCACCGGGGTTAAAAAGTTCGTGTCGCTGGAGGTGTCGTCCGCCCGCTTCAGCGACACGGAGACCATCCACGACGGCCCCTTCCTGATCTTCGCCGTGGGCAACTCGCGCCGCACCGGGGGCGGCAACTGGCTCACCCCGCGCGCCGAGCTGAGCGACGGGCTGCTGGACGTGGTCATCGTCCGGGAGATGCCCCGGCGCGACCTGCTGGCGATCCTCCCCGAGCTGCGCGCCGGCCGCCACCTGGAGCACCCGGCCGTCATCTACCGGCAGGTGAAGTCGCTGACGGTGGAGTCTTCCGAGGAGCTGAGCGTCAACGTGGACGGCGAGCCGCTGGGGGGGCGGACGCTCCGGTACGCGATCAGCCCACACCGGATCTGTCTTTCGCTGCCCTGAGCTGATCTTCGGCATCGTGGCGCGGGGCCGCTCCGGAGCCGGACGATACTGCCGTCCGTCTCCTGCGCGGGTCGCGGAGCCCCGGGAAACTGCCCCCGGGTCTCCGCTCCGGCTCCGTGAGCCTCGCGCAAACAGCCGCGCGAGTCTCCCTCCGCAACGGATCATGTGGGTACTGCGGAACTGCGAACGGCGCCCCCGCCCGGATCTCCCGGTGGGGGCGCCGTTTCGTGCTTCGTACCGTCGTTTCCTACATCATCGGCATTCCGCGCGGCCAGGGGCGCAGCAGCGCGATCCCCACCATCACGGCCAGCAGCACCACGAACAGCATCACCAGCGCGGTGAGGCACCCGGTGGGCCCGCACCCGCAGCCGCCGCCCGGCGGCCGGTGCTCGATGGTCCTGAACGGCTGGCTCTCGGCGCCTTCGCCGGCGGGGGGATCGGTCTCGGGGTGGCTCATCGCGCGCTGCCTGGCTCCGGGTAGTCCCGCGCCGGACCCGCGCGCGGAAAGCAAGCCGCGAAGCTAGCCGTCCCCCGCTCCCCGCGCGAGAGCCCGCGTGAGGGATTCCGGCCCGAAGGGGCGAGACCCGGCGGCTGTTTGCCGGGGCTCGACTCCGTTGAGCAGCGTTGTTTGCTGCTCTACGGAGCCGAAGCCCGACCCCGGCGCAGCCGGGGGCACGCCCACATCCGCCGTCACCGTATCCGTACGCCGTTCAAGACTTCTCGTTGGAAACGGACGTCTTCGCACTCGTGATGAACGCGACCGCGACGACGATGACGGCCGCCGCCGCCAGCGTGCGCGCGGTCACCGCCTCGCCGGCGAGGAGCCACCCCAGGAACACCGCGACCACCGGGTTCACGTAGGCGTAGGTGGACACCTTCGCCACCTCCACGTGCTTGAGCAGCCACACGTACGCGGTGAACCCCAGCCCGGACCCGAACACGACCAGGTACGCCAGCGCCAGCAGGCTCCTGCCGCTGACCGCCCCGGGGTCCAGCCTCCCCCACTCCCCCACCGCCGACCCCACCAGCACCAGCAGCGCCCCGCCCGCCAGCATCTCCATCCCCGTGGCCTGGAGCGGAGACTCCGGGAGCGCCGCCCGACGGGAGTACACCGAGCCCACGGCCCACAGGATGGACGCCAGCACCAGCGCCGCCGCGCCCACGCCGTCCGCCGCGCCGCCCCCCAGCAGCTCCGCGGGCCCCACCAGGATCCCCAGCCCCAGGAACCCGGTGGCGATCCCCGCCCAGGTGCGCCACCCGGGACGCACGCCCCCGCTGCGCCACCACTCCAGCAGCACCATCCACAGCGGCACGGTGGCCACCAGCAGCGCCGCCAGCCCGGAGGGGACGCGCTGCTCCGCCCAGGCCACGCCCCCGTTGCCCCCCACCAGGAGGAATGCGCCCACCACGGCGGTCTCCCGCCAGTGGAGCCGCGTGGGGCGGGGCGCGCCGCCGGCCCGCGTCCACGCGTACAGCGCCGCGCCCGACGCCAGGAAGCGAGCGCCCGCCATGAGGAAGGGCGGCAGCGTCTCGATGGCGAAGCGGATCGCCAGGTAGGTGGAGCCCCACACCACGTACACCGCCGCGAAGGCCGCCAGAACCTGCGCCCGCGACACCGCTCCCGACCCGCTCGCCCGCTGCGGCACGCCCATCCCCCCGTTCGCCGGTTCACCGGGCGCCGCCCGGACCGGCCGGGAGGCGCGACGGGGGCAAAGATAACGGGGGCGCCCCGGGGATCGGGATCCCCGGGGCGCCCCCTCCGACTCCGCAGGTGCCGCGAACGGCTCAGCGCACCGTCACCAGCTTGCCGCCGCGCACCACTCCCATGGCGACCTCCTTGCCGGGGACGTCGCCGTTGCGGTCGAAGGCGATGCGGCCAGACACGCCCTCGTACGGGGCCACCCCCGAGCCCTCGACCCCCACCTTGGCAAGGTAGTCGCGGATCGCGCGGCGGTCGGTGCCCACCTCGCGGACCGCCTGCGCGACCAGCTTGATGGCGTCGTACGTCATGGCGCCGCGGTGGTCGGGGTCCTCGTTGTAGCGCTGCCGGTACGCCCGCACGAACGCCTGCGCCGCCTCGGAGGCGCGGTCGGGGAGGAAGGCGGAGCTGACGTAGATCCCCTCGGCGTCCGCCCCGGCGTCCTTGACCCCGGTCATGCCGTCGGCGCCCACCACCGGGCCGGTGAACCCGAGCCGGCGGGCCTCGCGCACCACCTTGATGCCGGCGTCCGCCTGGCCGGCGATCACCAGCGCGTCCATGCCGGAGCGCAGGGCGCGCTGCAGGTACGGGTCCACCCCGGCGGCGTCCTCCACCGTCGCGGGGAGGTAGGGGTCCTGCGCCACCACGCTCCCGCCGGCGGTGCGGAACGCGTCGGCGAAGGTCGCGGCCACGCCGCGCCCATACTCGTCGTTGGTGTAGAGCACCGCGGCGCGGCGCTTCCCCAGCCGCGAGTAGGCGTGCTGCGCCACCACCGGGCCGTGCCGCAGGTCGCTGGGGCACACCCGGAACGTCCAGTCGCCGGCCGCGGTCACCAGCGGGCTGCTGGACGCGGGGGAGATCTGCGCCACCGGCGAGCTGTCGTGGGCGCCCTCCTCCTCGTTGTAGATCTTGGCCGCCGCCAGCGTCGCCGCGGAGTTCAGGTGCCCGATCACGGCCACCACCGCCGTGCTGTCGCGCAGGAAGCCGGCGACGGGGATCGCCTTCTCCTTGTTCCCCTCGTCGTCCCTGAGCTCCAGCTTCAGCTTGCGGCCGTCGAAGTCGGCGCCCTCGTTGAGCTCCTCGACCGCCATCTCGGCGGCGAGCTTCATGGACCGTCCGTTGGCGAGGCTGAGCGGGCCGGCGACGCCGATGGCGATGGGCTCCGAGGACGCGGCGTCGCACCCGGCCAGGAGGACGAGCGGGAGCGCGATCCACCGGGGGATCGGGCGAAGGCGTGGTGTCATGCGTTCTCCGGTGTGGTGCACGGGCCGCGCGGCGCGGGCCCTGGAAACGGGGGCGGAACGGAACGGGGATGTGCCTGCGGAAGCGGGCGGCGTCAGCCGCGGTCGGGGTCCACCTCGCGGACCAGGTCGTCGAGCCAGGGCGGCGGCGGCCCCTCGGCGTCGTACGCGGCGCGGACCTCCCTCACCAGGCGGCGCACCACGCCCCGGCGCCGGGCCAGGGAAAGCTCGCCCACCAGCACCCCCAGCGCGGCGGAGGCCACCTCGGCGCTCATCTCCACGTCGCCGCGGGATGCCTCGCAGACGTACCAGCGCTCCAGCTTCTGGCGGGTGGGGAGGTAGGGAACCGAGCCGTCCACGAACTTCTGCAGCCCGCTGGGGCTCATCCCCACCTCACGGGCGACGCCGCGGAGCGAAACGCTCGCCATGCGGGCCATGATCACCGCGCGGAGCTGGTCGAGGGGAACGCCGCTACGCACGGACATTGACTGGCCCGGAGCCTCGCGCTATCTTGGGTTGTCCACTCTGTCCACTTTCGGCGGGATTACACTATCAGTTTAAGGAACAGGGGGCGTCCGGGCAAGGAGCCGCTCGCCCGGACGGCCCCGTGGCGCGGCATGGCGGAGAGATCAGTTTCGTCCATTCTATTGCATTCGTGGACAGAGTAGCACAAATTGACGTTTAGCATTCGGACGGTCGCCCCGGTCAGCGGCCCCGCCCTGCAACGAACCAGACCCGGAGGAACGCCCATGAAGGTCAAGCTCGGCGCAAAAGAGTCGGTGCGGCCCCGCCGGGCGGGGCGCAGGTCTCCACCTCCTCCGGCCATCCTGCATGGCCCGGACGAGACGCTCGACGGCGTCTTCATCCTGGACGAGATGCGCAACGGGATCGGCGTGCTGCTCTGGCAGTCGCTGCACGACGTCATCCTGTGGGCGTCGGTCGCGCCCGGGGAGCGCCGCGGGCTGTTCCGGCCGGAGTCGGTGAGGCGGCGGATGGAGGCGCTGGTGGCGCAGGGCGCGGACCCGGTGCTGGAAACGGCGCTCACCTCGCTGGCGGCGCTCTCGACCGACCCGGACACGGCGCGCCCGGAGGCGGTGGGCTCCATCTGCCTGCAGATCGCGCGCTGGGCGGACGCGCACGGCTCGGCGGCGACGGCGCTCGCCTTCGCGCAGGGGGCGGCCATGGCCTCTCCGTGCGACGCCTCGGCGGGGCTGCTGGCCGGGTCGCTGGCGCGCAAGCTGGGCGAGCGGGCCCGGGCCGAGACCTGGCTGCGCCGCACCATCGTGCTGGGACGCCGCAACGGTGACCGCTGCTCGCTCTTCCAGGCGTGCCTCGCGCTCGGGGAGATGCAGGCGGAGCGCGCCGCGGTGGAGGCGCAGCGCGGCAACGTGGAGGCGGCGCGGGCCGACGTGGAGGCCGCGCGCGGCCTCTTCCTGCGGGCGTTCCGCGGAGCGCGGCGCAGCGGCTTCCGCGAGATCAAGGCGCAGGCGCTGCACGGGCTCTTCCGGCTGGCGGCGCAGGGCGGGCGCACGGACGAGGCGGACGTCTACGCCCGCTCCACGCTCCATGCCTACGGCCGCAGGCACCCGCGCGTGCCGCAGGTGGCCCGCGACATCGGCACCTTCTGGCTGGAGCGCGGCAAGTACACGGAGGCGCTGGCCGCCCTGCGGCTCCTCCTCCCCTACGCCCGGCGCCCCGCGGAGCGGGTGGAGGCGCTGGCCGCCGTGGCCCGTGCGGCCGCGGGCGCCCGCAACGAGCAGGCCTTCGACGACGCGGCCGACGAGGCGCTCCAGCTCCTCCGCCGCACCCCGCCCGAGGAGATGAAGAGCAGTCCGCTGCTGGAGCTGGCCCGCGGCGCCGCCGAGATGGAGCGCTGGGAGAGCGCCGAGCGCGTCGCGCAGCTCGCCCTGGACACCGCCGTGCGCCACGGCGAGGACCAGGTCTCCAGCGGCGCCGAGGCCCTCCTCACCGCCGTCTGGACGCACGGCGGCGGAATGCGCCTGCAGCCCGCGCTCATGTAGCCCTCACCCCGCCGAAACGAACCGGCCCTGCACGCGTCGCCGTGCAGGGCCGTTCTGTTTTCGGGTCAGGCTGAAACCCGGACGCCTGCGCGATGCCCGCGTGAGGGATTCCGGCCCGAAGGGGCGAGACCGCGCGGCTGTTTGCGCGGGCTCGACTCCGTTACGCAGCGTTGTTTGCTGCGTTACGGAGCCGAAGCCCGACCCCGGCGCCAGCCGGGGGCACGCCCGGACCCCGCCCTGCAGGGATGTCGTTCAGCAGGTCTTCTTCGCCACCGTGTCCGCCATGACCCACCCGCGCTCGCCCCGCGCGAACTCCAGCTGGAACTGCCTGTCGCACAGCACCGGCGGGATGAAATTGCTGGCGGTGACGGTGGAGGTCACGTGCATGGTGAGCCGGTCCGGGGAGCGGCTGGCGAGGTTGAGGTGCACGAACACGCCGTTCTTGGGGACCCAGCACGACATGCCCAGCTCCATCTCCAGGCAGTTGAAGGAGCTGTCCGGGACCGTGGCCACGAACGGGCGGTCCACGGCGGCGGCGATCCGGTCGGTCTCCACGATCTCGCCGACGGCGCGCAGGCTCCCGCCCCGGAACGACTTGACGTCCAGCAGGAGCGGGCCCGTGCCGGCTCCCGGGGGCGCCGACCGGCGGGCGTCCCGCTCGGCGAAGCTCACCGTCTGGCGGACGACGTCCAGGTAGTCCGCCTCGGAAGGCGTCTCGGAGCCGCAGGCGGCCGCGAGCAGGAGAACGGACGTGAGGTGGAGCCTTTTCATCGCGCGGGGAGCGGAGGTCGGGGGTCGCGTGCGCTGTCCATCTGCTTCGGCAGGAAGTACATTAGCGCCTGCCGAAGGGTCCGCGAAAGGCCCGCCACCGCCCGGAAACCGCCCCTGCTCCGTATATGAGACTCTGGAAGCTCACTCCCCGGCACGACTCCCTCTGGTGGTGCGTGGACGGCAAGGATCCCTGGCAGCCGCACCAGGACAAGGCGTTCGGCTTCGTGGTGCGCGCCGAGAGCGAGGAGGAGGCGCGCTGGCTGGCCCACGAGAGCGGCGGCGGCGAGAACGACTCGCTCCCCGGCGTGCGTCCCTGGGTGGAGGAGCAGTATTCCACCTGCGAGGAGCTTCCCGCCGAGGGGCGACGGGGGGTGGTGCTGGTCAACTTCCGCCACGCGTGAGGGGTTCCTTCCAGAAGGATTCAACTGCAGGGTTCGGGCGTGCCCCCGGCTGTCGCCGGGGTCGGGCTTCGGCTCCGTAAGCCCGCAAACAACGCGGGCTAACGGAGTCGAGCCCCGCGAAACTGCCCGCGGCGATACTCGCGCCCCTTCAAACGGGCCGAAATCCCTCACGCGGGGCTCGCGCTGGCGTCCGCCGGCGTCCACTCCTCCGCGCTGCCGCGAAACTCCGCCGTCCATTCCTCCGTATCGCTTCCAGGTGCCGGAGATCCGGTGCCACGATGCCCTGAACGGGGACCGGCGCGAAGGCCGCGCCGGGTCTGCCCTTTCCGATCCACGGAGGAGACCATGCTGGAGCAGCTGCACCGCACGCCCGAGGAGCGCCGCAAGACCGAGATCGTCCTGCACCTGGGCGTCATCGCTTTCGCGCTCTACAACTTCACCGAGCTGGCCGCGCTGCTGGGGCCCGCCCCGGTGCTTGCCGGGATCGTGACGGGCCTCGGCGGCTTCCTCTACTCGCAGTGGCTCCGCACCCGGTGGAACGACGACCTCCGCCTGGTCCCGGTCCCCGTCGAACGCCCGCGCCGCCTCCAAGCGATGTAGCGGACTCCTCCCCCAGGCCCAAGCGGGTGGAGACGAACAACGGCGGAACGGCGCACCCATCAGCGCCGTTCCGCCGTTCGCCGTTTCCGTAGTACCCCCATCATCCTGTTCGGAGGGAGACTCGCCGGCAGTATGGCGAGGCTCCCTCCGGCGCAGGGAGACACCGGGGCAGTTTCCGGTGGCTCCCTGCGCCCGCGGAGGAGACCGGCGGGGCTGTTTCCGCCGGGCTCCGTAGCGGCCCCCTGCTACAATCTCTTAAAACTCGTACTTGACGCGCAGCAGCGCCATGCGCCCGATGAACGGCGCGCCCGGGAAGCTCCGGTGCTCCTCGTCCAGCAGGTTCTGCACGCTCAGCTGGACGGTGGCGCCGGAGAACCGCGGCAGAGTGTAGCCCAGGTTCAGGTCCAGCAGCGTGGCGTCGTCCACGCAGTCCTCGGCGAGCGGGGCGGTGGCGAAGTCGCCGCCCAGGCACTTGGTGCCGATGTACACGCCCGAGTTCACCGGGAACCCGGCGTTGTAGCGCACGCGCGCCTCGCCGTTGAAGCCCCAGCCGTCGTTGCGGTAGAGGAGCGCCATGCTCCCCTTCCGCTTGGGCGCGTTCAGCGTCACCAGCCCGGCGTTGCTGCTCTGGAAGCGGTCCTTGTTGACGAACGAGGCGTTGGCCGAGAGCGACCACTGGTCGGTGAGCAGCGCCGTGGCCGAGAGGTCGGAGCCCCACAGCTCGATGGTCTCGTCCACGTTGGTGTAGGTGACCAGCAGCTGCCCGCCGTTGGCGTTGACGTCCGCCGAGGAGACCACCCCCACCGGCACCGACGCCAGGTTGGGCGTGAGCTGCTGCGCGGTGGCGGCGGCCTGCGCCTGCGCCTGCGCGAGCGGGAGGCCGGCCGCCTGGAAGAAGGGGACGAGCCGCGGCACCAGGTACGCTCCCACCTGCGGGCCGTTGAGGAGCAGGAGCGGCGTCTGGATGGTGAGCGGGGTGACCAGGTTCTCCTTCTGCGACCACCACAGGTCGGCCGCCAGGAGCAGCTTGCCGCCCAGGATCCCCTTGTAGCCCGCCTCCAGGGTGTTGGAGCCGGACTCGCGGATGGGATCGACGTCGGGGAGGTCGAGCTCCGAGAGCGGGTGCGGGGTGTTCCCCTGCCCCACCACGCTCAGGTAGTTGGTCCCGATGTCGGTGCCGGTGGGGCGCAGCCCGCTCAGGTACGTGACCAGCGCCGCCGGGAGCGGCTGCCCGCGCGCGGCGGCCCCCTGCGCCACCGCGCCCACCGCCGCCGCCCAGTACGCCGCCGCGTTGGCGGGGACCAGGGTCTGCGGGGCGCCGGGGGTGAAGGGCGAGCGCATGAGGTAGCTGCCGTCCGCCTGGCGGAAGCGGAAGCCGGTGTCGCCGGTGCCCTGCACGCGCAGGCTGTAGCCCAGCTGCGCCAGCTGCAGGTTGGGGATGGAGGAGCCCAGGTCCAGGAACTGGTTGAGGGAGCTGGGGGTGGAGAAGGCGCGGTTGAAGGAGACGCGGAAGGCCTGGTTCTCGGCGGGCTTGAACACCAGCGCCGCGCGCGGGGAGAAGAGCGGCTCCGGGAGCGCGGAGTGGGTGTCCACCCGTCCGGCGAGCACCAGGTCCAGCATGGACGAGATGGCCGTCTCGGACTGGAGGTAGGCGCCGAACTCGTTGGTCTCGTCGTCGTCCTCGTACAGGCCGTTGATGGTGCCGTTGGTGACCGGGGTGGTCAGCGTGTAGTCGGCGCCGTAGGTGAAGTTCTGCCGCTCGCCCAGCCGCATGCCGTGCTGCAGCTGCCCCACCAGAAGCCTGGACTGGTCCTGGATGGGGGCGCCGTTGCGGAGCAGGTAGGTGTCGCCGGCGTCGCTGGTGTTGAGGTAGACCTGCGCGAACAGCCGGTTCCAGTTGGTGCGCAGCTGGTAGTAGGTGTAGCGCCAGTCCCTGACCTGCGCGGCGCCCAGGCCGGTCAGCTCCACGCCGCTCACCGAGTTGGTGGTGCCCACCGAGGCGATGGCCGTCAGGTCCGGCCGCACGCGCCAGTCGGCGCGCGCCTCGCCGCTCCAGCGCTCCACGTCGTTGTCGCGCAGCCCGATGCGGTCGATGCGCGCCTGGGCTTCCGGCTGGTCGATCCCCACGGCGCGCATCAGGTCGGCGCGGTAGAACGGCAGGTTGGAGGCGAACTTGGTCACCTCCGCCGTTTCGGCGGGATCGGTGTAGCCCCACTCGGTGCCGCGCAGGTACTGGCCGGACACCTTGAACCCGAAGTCCTCGCCCAGCAGGTGCGAGGTGCGGAAGGTGCCGTGGAACACGTCGCGCTCGCCGCCCGCCACGGTCAGGCTGTTCCCCTGGTACTCCAGCGGGGAGCGGGTGATCATGTGCAGGATGCCGTTGGCCGTGTTGGGGCCGTAGAGCGCCGCCCCCGGCCCGAGCACCACCTCCATGCGCTGCAGGTCCTCGTTGTTGCTGGGGACGAAGTGCAGCAGGTTGACGCGCAGCGAGGGGACGCCGGCGATGCGGTTGTCGGTGAGGGCGTGCAGCGAGCCGGAGAAGATGTTGTTGAAGCCGCGCGCCACCACGTTGGACGACTGGAGCCCGGTGCTCGCGATGTCCACGCCGGGGACGGAGCGCAGGTGCTCGGTGGCGCTGACGGCGGGGCGCTCGTCGATGGCGCGCTCCCCCACCACCTCCACCCGGGCCGGCGCGTTCAGCGCCTTTTCCGGGCGCTTGGACGCCGAGACCACGATGGGATCCAGCTCCACCCCCTTGAGGGTGTCCTGCGCCGCCGTCTGTGGGCGCTCCTGCGCGCCCGCCTGCGGCACGGCACAGAGGGCGACCACGACCGCGGAAACGACGCTGCCTGCACGGCGACTGCGCATGCACACCTCCGGATGGGGGATGGGGACCGGACTTCGGTGGGACTGCCAGGGAGTATCGGCCGGCGCGGACGCGCCGAGGTGCGGCTGCGGTCCCATCCCGCCCGCGGGGAGCTGGGGGCGGCGGAGCTACGGGGACCGTGGGAACGATGAATGGTACGATACGGCCGGAGGCGGCCGGCGGGCAAGGACTTCGAACGGCAGGGGACAGGGGACAGCCTGCAACGGCGACCCCCTCCCCCGGCCCCTCCCCGCAAGGGGGAGGGGAGAACGACACGACGCACATGGGGGTCAGGAAGCCCTCCCCCAGAATTGGGGGAGGGTGGCGAGCCTAAGCGAGCCGGGTGGGGGCCCCCGCGGACGCTAGCGCAAAACCCGCGTGAGGGATTTTGGCCCGAAGGGGCGAGACCCGGCGCAGTCTGCCGGGGCTCGACTCCGTAAGCCCGCGTCGTTTGCGGGCTTACGGAGCCGAAGCCCGACCCCGGCGCCAGCCGGGGGCACGCCCGAACCCGCCGTCGCCGTCCGTCCTAGACCCAGGTGCGCTGGATCTTGCCGATGGCGTTGATGCGGCGCTCCGCGATGCGGTCCGCGGCCTGGTAGGTGGGGATCCCGGTCTCCTTCGCCAGGTCGTACAGCTGGATCAGGGTGCCGTAGATCTCGCCCGCCTTGCGCATGGCGCGCTCGGCGCTCCACCCGTTGAGCTCGCCGTACACGTTGATCAGCCCGCCGGCGTTGATCACGTAGTCCGGGGCGTACAGGATGCCGCGCTGGTGGAGCTGGTCGCCGTGGCGCTCCTCGGCGAGCACGTTGTTGGCCGCGCCCGCGACCACCGCCACCTTGAGGCGGTCGATGGTCTCGTCGTTGACGGTGGCGCCCAGCGCGCAGGGGGCGTACACGTCCGCCTCGGCGTCGTAGATGGCGTCCGGCGCGACGGCCGTGGCGCCGAACTCGCTCACGATGCGGTGGATGCGGTCCTGGTCGATGTCGGTGACCACCAGCTCGGCGCCTTCGCCCGCGAGGAACTGGCACAGGTAGTAGCCCACGTGGCCGAGGCCCTGCACGGCGATGCGCCGCCCGGCGAGGTCGTCCGAGCCCCACTGCGCCTGCGCGGTGGCCTTGATCCCCTGGTACGTGCCGAACGCCGTCACCGGCGACGGATCGCCGGAGGTGTCGCCGCGCCCGGTGACGTGCTCGGTCTCCATGTGGCAGTAGTCCATGTCGCCCACCGAGGTGCCCACGTCCTCCGCCGTGATGTAGCGCCCCTTGAGGCTTTCCACGAAGCGGCCGTGCGCCCGGAAGATCTCCTCGCGCCGGGTGGTCTTGGGATCGCCGATGATGACCGACTTGCCGCCGCCCAGGTTGAGCCCGGCCACCGCGGCCTTGTAGGTCATGCCGCGCGACAGGCGGAGCGCGTCGATGAACGCCTCCTCGTCGGAGTTGTAGTTCCAGAAGCGCGTCCCCCCCAGCGCCGGCCCGAGCGTCGTGTTGTGGATCGCGATGATCCCCTTGTAGCCGCACGACGGCTCGTTGCAGAAGACCACCTGCTCGTGGTCGTGCTCACCGATGAGCGAAAACAGTTCCATTCTAAGACCGTGGTGGTGGTTATTGTTTACGCGGACGCGGCTACGGGGCCCGTACGCGCATGGAGGCGGCGGGCCGCCTAGCGGTACAGATCCTTCGCGATGACTACCCTCTGAATCTCGCTCGTGCCTTCGTAGATCTCCGTCACCTTGGCGTCGCGGAACAGCTTCTCCACCGGGTACTCCTTGACGTAGCCGTACCCGCCGAACACCTGCACCGCCTGCGTGGTCACGAACATGGCCGCCTCGGAGGCGAACAGCTTGGCCATGGAGGCCAGCCGCGTGACCGGCTCGCCGGCGTCCTTGGCGGCCGCGGCGCGGTACAGGAGCCCTCGCGCCGCCTCGATCCGAGTCGCCATGTCGGCGAGCTTGAACTGCATTCCCTGGAAGTCGCGGATGGCGGTGCCGAACTGCCTGCGCTCCGCCGCGTACGCGAGGGCGTGCTCCAGCGCCGCCTGCGCGATGCCGATGGCGAGCGCCGCGATCCCCATGCGCCCGTTGTCCAGCCCCTGGAGCGCGTAGATGAACCCCTGCGACGGGTCGCCGAGCAGCTGGTCGTCGGGGACGAACAGGTCGTGGAAGGCGATTCCCACCGTCTCGGAGGCCCGCTGCCCCATCTTGTCCTCCTTCTTGCCCACGACGTAGCCCTCGGCGTCGGTGCGCAGGAGGAAGGCGCCGATCCCCTTGGCCCCCCTGCGGTCGCCGGGGGTGTCGGTGCGGGCCATGGCGACGACCACGTCGCCGAAGCCCCCGTTGGTGATCCACGCCTTGGAGCCGTTGAGCACCCAGCCCCCGTCGGCCTTCACCGCCTGCGCGGCCATCCCCGCCGCGTCCGAGCCGGCGTCCGCCTCGGAGAGGGCGAAGCCGCCCAGCCACTCGCCGCGGGCCATGGGGCGGAGGAAGCGCTCCTTCTGCTCCTCGCTTCCCCGGGCAAGGATCATCTGGGTGGGGAGCGAGTTGTGGACGCTCATCGCCACCGCCACCGACGAGTCGCCCCAGGCGATCTGCTCCAGCGCCAGCAGGTACGACATCGTGTCCAGCTCCAGCCCGTCCCACGCCTCCGGGAGCAGCATCCCCAGGAAGCCCAGCTCCCCCAGCTTGGCGATCACCTCGCGGGGGAGGTGCGCCTCCCGGTCCCACTCCTCGGCGTGCGGCCGCAGCTCGCCCTCGGCGAACTCGCGCGCCAGGTCGCGTATCTGTAGTTGTTCGGGCGTCATCCCGTTACATCGGCTCGCATGGAAGGGCCGCCGCGCCAGCCGCGGCCCGAAGGCATTGTACCGCGATGGTACAAAAAGGAGCGGCGGCGGACCGCGGGACGCGGCCGCCGCCGGGGCTCAGTACGCGTAGAACCCCTCGCCGGTCTTGCGGCCCAGCTTGCCGGCGGCCACGTACTTCCGCAGCAGCGGGCACGGGCGGTACTTGTCGTCGCCCAGGCCGTCGTGCAGCACCTGCATGATCGCCAGGCAGGTGTCCAGCCCGATGAGGTCGGCAAGCGCCAGCGGCCCCATGGGGTGGTTCATCCCCAGCTTCATGACCGTGTCGATGGCCTCCCGGTCCGCCACGCCCTCCATGAGGCAGAACACCGCCTCGTTGATCATGGGCATGAGGATGCGGTTGGCAACGAAGCCCGGGTAGTCGGCGGCCTCGGCGACCGTCTTTCCCAGCTTCTCGGAGGTTGCGACCACCGTCCGCGCGGTCTCGTCCGAGGTGGCGAGGCCGCGGATGATCTCCACCAGCTTCATGACCGGCACCGGGTTCATGAAGTGCATCCCGATCACCCGGTCGGCACGCTTCGTCTGCGCGGCGATCTCGGTGATGGAGATGGAGGAGGTGTTGCTCGCCAGGATGGCGTGCTCGGGCGCGGCCTCGTCCATCGCCCGGAAGATGCGGAACTTGAGGTCGCGGTTCTCGGTGGCGGCCTCCACCACCAGGTCGGCGCCCGCGACGCCCTGCGCCGGGTCGGTCGCCGTGGCGATGCGGTCCAGCGCGGCGGCCTTTTCGTCCTCGGTGTACGCGCCCTTCTTGATCTGCCGGTCCATGTTGCCGGAGATGACGGACCGTGCCCGCTCCAGCGCGTCGGCCGCGACGTCCACCATGGTGACGTCGTAGCCGTTCTGCGCGAACACGTGGACGATGCCGTTGCCCATCGTCCCCGCCCCGATCACCGCCACCCTGCTGATCTCAGCCATGGTAAGTCGCCGTGGAAAGCGTTGTCGTCATCCTAGCAGCAGCCACCCGGCAAAGTAGATCCCCACCAGGATCCCGCCGGTGGCGACGAGCCACAGGTCCAGCCTCTCCCCCGCCCCGGCCCGCTCCGCGTGCCGCCGGGCATCCACCGCGCCGTGCACGGAGCCGGCGTCCACCACGTCGCGGAAGCCCACCCCGCGCCTGCCGAGGCGCGCCGTCGCCCCGAAGAGCACGGCCATCACCCCGGCCGTCCACACCGTCAACAGCCAGGCGCGCTCGCGCTCGGGCCCCGTACGCAGCCCGATGGCCTCGTACGGCAGCAGGAGCGCGGCGGCCACGGCGACCGCGGCCGCCACGCCCACGGCCCATCCCCAGAAGCGCAGCGCGCGCCCCCTCACGACCACCGCTCGCACGGCGCGGCCCCGTGGTGATCCCCTTCCGCTCCCGGGAAGGGGTCGGGGACGGGGGTGTCGTCCACCAGCGGGCCCAGCCTGCGCACGTCGGGCGACTCGCGCAGCCGGGGCGTACGCACCAGCCATGCCGTGCCGGCCGCGAGCACCAGCGTGGCGGCGAGCCCGGCCTCGGGGCCGAAGGCGCCGCCGGTCCACCAGTCGGGCCCGGTCTCCATCCCGGTGTACAGCGGGGTGTCGATCTCCAGCCCGCTCACCGGCAGGTCGAGCAGGGTGGCCATGGTCCAGTTCCACCCCAGGTGCACCGCCGTGACGAACCACAGCGAGCGGGTGCGCAGGTACGCCGCCGACAGCATCAGCCCGGCCAGGAAGATGTTGGCCAGCCCCAGCGCGCGGACGTTGGGGTTCCCGGCGTGCGCCGCCGCGAAGAGCAGCGACAGGACCACCGCCGCCGGCCAGGCCCCCATTCCGCGCTCCAGCACCTGGAAGGGGTAGCCGCGGAAGAGCACCTCCTCCAGCGCCGCGGCCACGGCGAAGAAGGCCAGCGACCGCAGCGCGAACCCCAGGTAGCCCGGGAGCGTCCCCGCGTCGGGGATCCACCTCGCGCCGCCCGTCACGGCCACCAGCAGCACCGCCGCGCCCAGGAGCGCCGCCCCGACCCCCATCCCCGTCCCGCTCTCGCCCACGGCGGCACGGCCCGGCGCGAAGCCCATCGCGCCGAACGGGCGGCGCTCCACCCCGCGCATCATCACCCACCCCGCGACGAGCGAAGCCAGCAGCGAGGCGGCCGTGGGCCCGAAGCTCAGCCCGTCGTCCCCCCCGAGCCCGAGCAGGCCCACCGCCCTCAGCAGGGTCGCCGACAGGGCCATGAACAGGACGGCGTACGCCGCCAGCCTCCACACCGCGCCCCAGAGGCGGAGCAGAACGCCGCCCCGGCCGTCGCGGCGCGCTTCCGGGGGCGGGGTTTCCACGCGGAAGCGCCCTTCAGCTTCCGAAGAGCCGGAGGGCGCGTCCGCGGACGCGGTTCATCACCAGGACCACCATGAGGACCTTGACCAGGTCGGCGAGGACGAAGGGGCGCAGCCCCATCGCCACCGCCGTGTCCACGCTCCCC
Source organism: uncultured Gemmatimonadales bacterium (assembly GCA_963716255.1). Lineage (GTDB taxonomy): Bacteria > Gemmatimonadota > Gemmatimonadetes > Longimicrobiales > Longimicrobiaceae > JAFAYN01. The sequence continues at coordinate 721,716 of OY970303.1, forward strand.
ACCACCGCCAGCCACGCCAGCCCGCCGGCGTAGATGGCCGCCAGCGCGGCCACCAGGCCGGGGAGCGCGCGCAGGCCGCCGGAGCGCCCCAGCGCGCCGGCCAGGAACGCCGCGGCCGGGTACGCCATGAGGTAGCCGCCGGTGGGCCCCAGCAGGTACGCGGCGCCGCCGCCGGCCGCGAACACGGGGAGCCCGGCGATGCCCGCGGCGAGATATGCCACCTGGCTCGCGGCGCCCAGGCGCGCGCCCAGCACCGCGCCGGCCAGCAGCACGAACAGCGGCTGGAGCGTGAACGGCACCGGCGTCCCCGGGAGCGGGATCGCCAGCCGCGCCCCGAAGGCGGTGGCGGCGGCGAACGCCAGGGTGCCGATCACCCGGCGGAGCGTGAGGGAGGGGACGACCTCGCGGCCGCCCAGCGCAAGCGTGTTCCGAAGCGTGCTCATCTTTGTCTCGCTCGGGGTTAGACTCGTTCCACCGACAGAGCGACCGCGTCGCCGCCGCCCAGGCAGAGCGTGGCGAGGCCGGTCTGGGCGTCGCGGTCCTTCATGGCGTGCAGCAGCGTGGTCAGCACCCGCGCGCCCGACGCGCCGATGGGGTGCCCCAGCGCGACGGCGCCGCCGTTGACGTTGACGCGGTCCCAGTCCCACCCCAGCCCGGCGCCGTCGGCGAGCGCCTGCACGGCGAACGCCTCGTTGGCCTCGATCAGGTCGTAGTCGCCGATCTGCGTGCCGGACTTCTTCATCAGCTTCTTCACCGCCTCGATGGGGGCGAAGAACAGTTCCCTGGGCTCCACGGCGCCGGTGGAGTAGGCGTTGATGCGGGCCATGATCTCCAGCCCGTTGGCGCGCGCGTACTCCTCGGAGACCACCACCACGGCGGAGGCCCCGTCGTTCATGGAGGATGCGTTGCCCGCCGTCACCACCGGGTCGGTCACGTCCTTCGGCGCGTCCTTCGCGAAGGCGGGCTTGAGCCTGCCGAGCGACTCCATGCTGCTGTCGGCGCGCGGGCCCTCGTCCGTGTCCACCACGGTGGGGCCCTTGCGGCCGGCGATCTCCACCGGGACGATCTCCTCCCTGAACTTGCCGGCTTCCATGGCCGCCGTCGCCTTGCGGTGCGAGGCCACCGAGAACTCGTCGGCCATCTCGCGGGTGACGCCCGCCTTCTTGGCGGTGTACTCGGCGTGGCCGCCCATGTGGACCTCGCAGAACGAGCACCACAGCCCGTCGCGGATCAGCCCGTCCACCACCGTCTGGTCGCCGAACTTGACGCCGTTCCGGTAGCCGTACAGGTAGAAGGGCGCGTTGGACATGGACTCCTGCCCGCCGGCGATCACCACCTGGCTGTCCCCCGCGCGGATGGACTGCGCGGCGAGCATCACGGCCTTGAGGCCGGAGCCGCACACCTTGTTGATGGTGAGCGCGGACACCATGGCCGGGAGCCCGGACTTGATGACCGCCTGGCGCGCGGGGGCCTGCCCCACGCCGCCCTGCACCACGTTGCCCATGATGACCTCGGCCACGTCGTCCGGCGAGACGCCGGAGCGCGCCACCGCCTCGCGGATGGCGATCGCGCCCAGCTCGGGCGCGGACAGCGGGGCGAGCGCCCCCAGGAAGCGGCCGATGGGGGTGCGGACCGCGCTCACGATCACGGGCGTGGTCCGCGGGTCGTTCGACATCTGGATCATATCTCCGGTCCTGTTGGGTCTGGGCTCATTCGTCGGCGCGGCGTCCTCACACGGGCCGCAGCGCCACTCCCTTCGCGTCCGCCTCCACGTATCCCCACGGCGTCGCCGGGTCGTGCGTGGAGACCAGCAGCCAGCGCTCGTCCACGGCGCGGCGCAGCAGCGCCCGCTTGGACTCCAGCGTGACCAGGGGCTCCACGTCGTACCCCATGATCCACGGGAGCGGGAGGTGCGCCATGGTGGGGACCACGTCCGCCATGAAGCACGCCGTCTCGCCGCCGGAGCGCACCAGCACCGACTGGTGGAAGGGGCAGTGCCCCGGCGTCGGCAGCGTCGCGATCCCGGGCACGATCTCCACGGCGCCCTCCACCAGCTCCAGCCGCCCGGCCCGCATCACCGGGACGAAGTTGTCCGGGAGGTAGCTGGCCTGGGTGCGCTCGTTGGCGCGGTGCGCCCAGTCCCACTCGCCGCGCTGCACGTGGTAGCGCGCGTTGGGAAACGAGAGCCGCACCGCCCCCTCCGCGTCGCGGAAGGTGTTGCCCCCCGCGTGGTCGAAGTGGAGGTGCGTGTTCACCACCACGCCCACGTCCTCCGGCGAGAAGCCGGCCAGGCGCACCGCTTCCTGGAGGCGGTCGGGGGCGCCGGAGCCGGGGGACGCAGCGTTGTCCACGCCGTAGATGTCCCGGAACTTCGCGTCCTCCTTGTTCCCCAGCCCGGTCTCCACCAGCACCAGGGCGTCCCGCGTCTCCACCAGCAGGCAGCGGAGCCCCAGGGGGATGCGGTTGCGCTCGTCGGCGGGGATGCGGCGCTCCCAGAGCGGCTTCGGGACCACCCCGAACATCGCCCCGCCGTCCAGTCGCTGGGTCCCCGCCTCCAGCGCGTGGATGCGGAAGTCGCCCAGCGCGCGGGTCCGCACCAGCGGCGGCGCCCCGGCTTCGCTCACGCCTGGTCCATGGAACGCGGGGTGGCGGTGCGCTTGCGGCGCGGGGCGCGCTTCCCCAGGAGCACGTCCACCCCATCCCAGTCCTCGATCCCCCGCTCCTCCAGCGCGTCCAGGAAGCGCAGCAGCACGTGCGCGGTCGCCACCGCGTCGTCCAGGGCGCGGTGCCGCGACTCGATCTCCAGGCCGAAGTACAGCGCCAGCCCGTCCAGCGAGCGCGACGGGAGCTGCGGGAGGAGCTTGCGGGCCAGCTTCACCGTGCACAGCTGCCGCCCGGCGGGGAGGATCCCCGTGGAGCGCTCCAGCTCGGCGCACACGAAGCGCCAGTCGAAGGGGGCGTTGTGGGCGACGAAGACCCGCCCCTCCAGGAGGGGGAGGACCTGGTCGGCCACCTGCCCGAAGCGCGGCGCGCCGGCCACCATCGCGTCGGTGATCCCGGTGAGCGACACGATCATGGAGGGGATGCGCACCCCCGGGTTCACCAGCGTGGCGAAGCTTTCGCGGATCTCCCCGCCCTCCACGCACACGGCGGCGATCTCGGTGACGCGGTGCCCGCTCCCCGGGGAGCCGCCCGTGGTCTCCACGTCCACCACGACGAAGCGCTCGTCGCGCAGCAGCCTGCGGACCGGCGCCTGCGCGCCCAGCGACCACACGCCCTCGGTCGACACGGAGAAGCGGGGGTCCGTCCCCAGCAGCGCGAACACCGCCGCGGCGGCCGCCCGCGCGTCGCCCCGGATGCCCAGGACCTGCGAGGCGAGCACCGCCGTGTCCAGCGGCCCGTATTCCAGCATGCGGACGGCCCGCTCGGTCAGCGACCCGCCGCGCTGGAAGCGGAGCCCCTCGTTGTAAGCGCCCTGCATCTGCACCGCTTTCACCAGATGTCTTCCCGGAGCACCGGGAGAGTCATGCACCTCCCGCCACCTCCGCCGCGGACCAGCTCCGCGCCCTCGAACGCGATCACCGCCTTTTCGCCCTCCTCCACCTCCACGTCGCCGGTGAGGTAGTCGAGCGCGTTGACCACCCGGAACCCCGCTTCCTTCTCCATCTCGCGCATGGTGGCCTCGTTGCGCGTGTAGCCCAGGACCACGCCCGGCCGCACCGCGACGAAGTTGCACCCGCTGGCCCACTGCTCCCGCTCCTGCATGGTGGGGTGCTGCCCGCCGCAGCAGATGGCCGTGAGCGGCAGGTCCATGTTCTTGAGGGCGGCGAACACGTCGGAATATTCGCGCACGCCCCTGCCGTCGGCGCGGTAGTACAGCACCGGGAGCCGCGCGGGCCCGAAGAAATACGGCGGGTACACCACGCAGTGCTCGCGGTCCACCATGGTCAGGATCATGTCCAGGTGGATGGCCGGGCTCTCGCTGGGGAGGACCACCACCAGCACGTGCTCCACCCCCGCGGTCTCGCGCAGCCCCTCGATCAGCCCCTCGATGGCGGCCGGCGAGGAGCGCTCGGAAAGCCCGATCATCGCCAGGTCGGGGCGCAGGATGAGGACGTCGCCGCCCTCGATGGTGTAGTCGCTGCGGTGCTCCTCGGCCCCGTCGTAGATCAGGCCGGCGTTCCCCAGGAGCGGGTGGTAGGTGAAGAGCGCCTTCATCAGCAGCTCCTCGGTCCAGCGCACCGCGTACTTCATGGCGCCGATGATGATCCCCTGGTTCACCACCATCGCGGCGTCGCGGGTGAAGAACAGGTTGGGGAGCGGCGGCAGCTCGTACGACACCTTGTGGAGGAGCTTGGAGATGGGCCCCTGCGGCGACTCCTTGCCCTCGATGAACATGCGGATCAGGTCCTCGCCGGGCGTCTCGGCCACCTTGTCGCCGAGCGGCTCGGACGAGGCCACCTCCATGACGCGCTCCACCAGGAAGCGCCGCACGTGCGGCTCGTCGATGATGTCCGACAGGAGGTCGCGGACCTCCAGCACCTCGCAGAAGCGCGACAGGATGGCGCGGAAGCGGTGGTGCTCCCGGCGCGCCTGGTCCACGTCGATGATGTCGTCGTAGAGGAACTGCTCGCGGTTCGACGGCGTGACGGCGCGCAGCTCGTTCCCCGGGGTGTGGACGACAACCCTGCGGAGCTGGCCGATCTCGGAGGTGACGTGGACGCGCGCGGTCGTATTCATAGCCCCGGAAGATAGGCGGACGCCCCGGAAACGCGCAACCGAACGGCGAGGGAACAGGGAACAGCCTGCAACGGCAACTGCGGCGCCGGACAGCGTAAGCTGAACAGCGCAAAAGGTTGGTATGTAGTGATCTTTTCCTTTACCGGGATGACGCCCCGGCTAAGGGGGATCGCGCGAATCAAGGCGCGCGAGGAGGGGCGACTGAGGCGTGGTTTTTTCACGCCGCAGGGAGCCCCGACGAGCAGCAACGCAGAGTCGCGCGATTTACCGACGCCGGTTACCGAAGCCGCTCGCCGGAGATCGCATAGGCCAAGCCTTCGAGCTCTACGGTCATGTCCACGTATCTCAGGGCGACGCTCTCCGGGACGCGCAGGCGCGTGGGGGCGAAGTTGAGGATCGCGCGCACCCCGGCGCTCACCACGCGGTCCACCACGCCCTGCGCGGCCTCGGCGGGGACGGCCACGATGACGATGTCGATGCGCTCCTCGCGCAGGGCGAGGTCCATGTCCGGGTCGTGGCGCACGCGAAGGTCGCCCCAGGCGGCGCCCACCTTGCCGGGGTCGGAGTCGAACACCGCCTGGATGTGGAAGCCGCGGCGCTGGAAGTCGCGGTAGGAGAAGAGCGCCGAGCCGATCTTGCCGGCTCCCACCAGCGCCACGCGCCAGGTGTGGTCGAGCCCCAGGATCTCGCGGATGCGGCCCACCAGCTCCGGCACCGAGTAGCCCAGCCCCCGCTTGCCGAAGGAGCCGAAGAACGACAGGTCCTTGCGCACCTGCGCGGAGGTGGTGCCCCCGCGCTCGGCCAGGTCGTCGCTGGAGATGGTGTCGAGGCCGCGGTCCGCGGCCTCCTGGAGAAAGCGCAGGTACAGCGAGAGCCTGCGGACGGTGGATTCCGAGATCTTCTTCATTCGCGGCGAACCCACGGGAACGGCTGGGCGACTGCCCCATACTTGTGAAACAATTCACAAGATAAGGCGCGGGAAATCCCGCGTCAACGGCGCCGCTCAGCCGCCGCGTCCCTTCCTGCGCGCCGCCAGGGCGCGGGCCAGCCGGATGAACTCCTCCGGGGAAAAGGTCTCCGGGCGCTGCGCGAGGTCGAAGCCCAGCTCCGCGCCCAGCGCCTCCACCTCGGCGGGCGACAGGGCGTACGCGTCGCGGAGGATGCGCTGGAACTGCTTGCGGCGCTGCCCGAACGCCGCGCGCGTCAGGGCGCGCAGCGCTCCCTCCTCCTCCTGCGGCAGCCGCGGGGGGACGTGCGGAGTGATGCGGACGACGGTGGACTCCACGTCCGGGACCGGGCGGAACGACCCGCGCCCCACGTGAAGCACCCGCTCCGCGTCCGCCACGGCGCGTACTCCCACCGCCAGCGCGCCGTACGTCCTGCTCCCGGGCTCGGCGAGGATGCGGTCCGCCACCTCGCGCTGCACCATGAGCACGATGGCGCGGGGGCGCACCCGGCGCTCCAGCAGCGAGAAGAGGATGGGGGTGGTGATGTTGTAGGGGATGTTGCCGATGACCAGGAGCCCGGCGGGATCGGCGGAGAGGCGCTCCAGCGGAACGTCCAGGATGTCGCCGTGCACAACCTCCACCGAGGGGTCGCCCGCGAACTCGGCCGCGAGGCGGGGGGCCAGGTCGTTGTCCAGCTCCACCAGCACCAGGCGGCGCACGGTGCCGGCCAGGTGGCGGGTGAGCGCCCCCCGCCCCGGCCCGATCTCCAGCACCTCGTCGTCCGGGCCCGCGCCCAGCGACTGCACGATGCGGCGCTGGGCGTTCGCGTCCACCAGGAAGTTCTGCCCCAGGGACTTCTTGGCGCGGTGGCCGCCTTCGCGGGGGCTCACGGCGGGGCCGCGCTCAGAGCCGCACCAGCAGCGCGGTGCGGTCGTCCGCGGGGACGCCGGTCGCGCCGGGAGCGGCCCCCAGCCCGAAGAGGCGGCCCATCAGGTCGCGCACCCCGGCCCCGCGGCCGCGGACCACCTCGTCCACCAGGATCCGCGAGCCCTCCACCTCCCCGGCCTCCAGCGAGTCGGAAAGGCCGTCGGTGAACAGGAAGAGCAGGTCCTCGCCGCGGCGCCAGGGGACCTGGTTCTCGTGGTAGTCCTCCAGGTCCACGATCCCCAGCGGCGGGTCGGTGGCGCTCAGGCGCTCCACCGCGCCGTCGCCGCACACCCGGAAGGCGTGGCCGTGCCCGGCGTTGGCGTAGGTGATCCGGCCCCCTTCCGGGTCGATGACCCCGTAGAAGAGGGTCAGGTACATCTCCGTGGTCTCCAGCTCGTCGATCAGGGTGCGGTGCACGCGGCGCAGCACCTCGGCCGGGGGGTCGCCCTCGGAGGCGTGGATGGCGACGGCGCTCATGGTGAGCGCCATGATCAGCGCCGCCCCGAAGCCGTGGCTGGACACGTCGCCGATCATTGCCCCCAGCCGCCCGCCGGGGAGACGGAACAGGTGGTAGAAGTCGCCCCCCACCGACTCGGCGGGGACGCAGCGCGCGGCCACCTCGGCGTACCCCTCGAACTGCTCCACCGGCGGGAGGAGCTTGAGCTGCAGGTCGTGGGCGAGCTCCATCTCCCGCTCCATCCGCTGCTGGCGCAGGCTTTCCTCGATGAGCCGGCTGTTCTCCACCGCCGCGCCGATCTGGCTGGCGATGGCGGAGAGCAGCTTCAGGTCGCCGGCGGAAAAGGCTTCGTCGGTGCTGCGCCCCACCAGGTTGATGACGCCGATGGTGCGCGCCTCCCCCTCGGGCGGGGTGTAGCTCACGGGGACGGACAGGAAGGAGCCGCGCATCAGGTTGGCGGGATCGCAGCCGGGGCGCGGGTGCTCCTCGGTGGGCCCCAGGAGCACGGGGCGCCGCTCGCGGAACACCTCGGCCGTGACGGAGCAGGGATCGTCCAGGGCGATGGGCCCCACCTGGCCGTCGCCCCCCACCGCCGCCGCAAGGCGCAGCCGCGCCGCCTCGGGCTCGTGCACCCAGAGCGAGGCCCGCTGCGCCCCCAGGATCCCGATCACCTCCTCCAGGATGGTCCCGGCGGCGCTCTCCAGCGAGATCACGGAGCCCAGGATCTCGCTGATGGAGTAGAGGAGGGTGATCTCCTCGTAGCGCTCGATGATCTCCCGGCTCATCGAGCGCACCTCCACGTCGTGGCGGAGGGTGCGGCCCAGCGACGAGGCCAGGAAGCGGGCCGCGGGGCGCGCCTCGTCGGGCGGGAGCCCCAGCACCTCCACGCGCAGCGCCCCCCCGGCGCCGTCGGCGAACTCCGCGGCGTCCGGTCCGGGGCCGCGCTCCTCCGTTGCCTCCGCGCACCTCCAGCCGTCGGCGGCGCGCAGCCAGACGCGCGCCTCGCGCCCGCAGTCGCGCCGGAAGTCGGCGAGGACTTCGCGCGCCGCGTCCGGGATGCGGACGGGGGACGGGAGGGGGGCGGACGGGGGCGCCACGGTGGGATTCACGCGCCGGATGCCCGGCGCAGGGGAGAGGTGCCGCGGTGGAGGACGAAGCGCACCTCGTTGCCGCGCTCGTTGTACTCCACCTCGTCCATCAGGTTGTGGAGGAGGAAGATCCCCCGGCCGCCGGTGCGCTCCAGGTTCTCGTCGAGCGTGGGGTCGGGGACGTCGCCGGGATCGAAGCCGTCCCCCTGGTCACGGACGGCCACCTCGATGCGCTCGGCGCTGAGCTCCACCTGCACGCGGACGCACTTGCCGGGGTCCTGCCGGTTGCCGTAGGTCACGGCGTTGGCAAGGGCCTCGCACATCCCCACCCGGAAGTTGAGCGTGAGCTTGGAGCCGTCGAAGCTGACCCCGCGGCAGCGCTCCACCAGGTAGGAGACCACGCCTTCGATGACGCGGAGGTCGCTGGGGAGCTCCAGCACGAACGCCACCGGCTCCCCGGCCTCCGCCGCGGCCCGCCCTCCCGGGCGGGCCGGCTGTGCCTCGTGTCTGGGGCGCATCCCTCGCGCGGAGTTCAGAGAGACTGGAGCGCCTCGTCGCGGGAATCCGCGATGTTGAACAGAGTGTCCAGCTTGGTGAGCTCGAAGAGGGTGCGCAGGTCCTCGTTGAGGTTGGCGAGCCGCAGCTCCCCGCCCTGCTCGCGGATCTTCTTGGACAGGCTCACCAGCACGCCCAGCCCCGAGGAGTCGATGTAGCCGGTGTTGGCGAAGTCGATGAGGAACTTGCGCTCGCCGGACTCCAGCTCGTCCAGCACCTTCTGCTTGAGCTCCTGCCGGTTCCCGACGATCAGCTGGCCGTCCACGTCCACCACCACCACCCCGTTCTGCTTACTCGTCTGGAAGCTCATGGCTCCTCCACGCCTCAGGTTGATATCCGAAACAGACCGGAACCCGCAGGGCAAGCGATGTGCCATTTGAGGGAACAGGGAATCCCCGCCACGGCCCTTCCCCACCCAAGGGAACAGGGAACAGCCCCCGAACTTCAAAGGACAACAGCCGTCCGCCGTCGTAGTTGCAGGCTGTCCCCGGTACCCTGTCCCCTAGCCGGCCATCAGCCCCGTAAGGCAGGCGACGTTGACAATATCGTCCACGCTGGCGCCGCGCGAAAGGTCGTTGCAGGGCCGCGCCAGCCCCTGCACCAGCGGGCCGATCGCCTCGGCGCCGGCGAGGCGCTGCACCAGCTTGTACGCCAGGTTGCCGGCGTCCAGGTCGGGAAAGACCAGCACGTTGGCGCGGCCGGCCACCGGGGAGCCGGGCGCCTTGCGCGCGCCGATGGCCTCGACCAGGGCGGCGTCGGCCTGCAGCTCGCCGTCGGCGGGGACGTGCGGGGCGCGCTCCCGGAAGAGCTCCAGCGCCTCCCGCACCTTGGTGACCGAGGGGCCCTCGGCGCTCCCCAGGGTGGAGTACGACAGGAAGGCGACGCGCGGCTCGTCGCCCACCACCCGGGCGCGCGCGGCGGCGGCGGCGACGGCGATGTCGGCCAGCTGCTCGGCGGTGGGGTCGGGGACCACCGCCCCGTCGGTGAAGGTGAGCACCTCCGGCTCGCCGCCGCGGAAGGGGCGCACCACCATGTAGAAGGAGGAGGAGACGGTGCGGATGCCGGGCGCCGGCCCCACCGCCCAGAGCGCGGCGCGGATCACGTCGCCGGTGGAGTGGACCGCGCCCGCCACGGAGCCGTCGGCCTCGCCCGCGGCCACCAGCAGCGCGCCGAAGAGGAGCGGGTCGCCGGAGTGGCGCAGGGCGCCGGTCTCCGACATCCCCTTGGCCTTCCGCCGCTCGTGCAGGCGGGCGGCCAGCTCCGCGCGGCGGGGGTCGTGCTCCGGGTCCACCACCCGGGCCCCGTCTCCCACGCCCATGCGCTCCAGGTCGGCGGCGGTGAGCGGGCCGCCCACCACCAGCGGGCGCGCCAGCCCGTCGCGGGCCAGGATGGCGACGGCTTCCAGGGTGCGCGGATCGGCGCCCTCGGGAAAGACGATGCGGCGGGGATTCTCCCGGGCGCGGGCGCGGACGCTCTCCAGGAAGCTCATGGGGACGGTCAGACGATCTCCTCGGGGCGAACGACGGGAACGGGCTCGGCGGGGAGGAGGCGGCGCAGCACCGGCGCGGGGACGAAGCGCGACACGTCGCCCCCCAGCGAGGCCACCTGCCGCACCAGCGTCCCGCTGACGAAGGCATGCTCGGGCGCGGGGGCGAGGAACACCGTTTCCACGTCCGGGGCGAGCGCGCGGTTCATCGCCGCCATCTGCACCTCGTACTCCCAGTCGGCGACGGTGCGCACGCCGCGTACCACCACCCGCGCCCCGATGCGCCGCGCGTAGTCCACGAGCAATCCCTGGAACTCGGCGGCCTCCACCCGCGGCTCGCCGGCGAAGGTCTCGCGGATCATGCGCACGCGCTCCTCCACGGAGAACATGGTCTTCTTGGTCTGCGTGGGCGCGTGGGACACGGCGACCACCACGCGGTCGGCGAGGGACAGCGCGCGGCGGACGATGTCCTCGTGCCCGGAGGTGACGGGGTCGAAGGAGCCGGGGAAGAGGGCGACGCGTGGCTCGGTCATGGATCGCTCGCGGGGACGAAGGTGAGCGAGGTGTCGCCGTAGCGGCGGGTGCGGGCGCCGGGGAGATCGGGGACGTCGTCGCCGCGCCCGTGCTCCACGCACAGCAGCGCGGCGAAGGGGACACGCGCGAAGCGCTCCAGCAGCGCGGCGGCATGGCCCTGCCCGTACGGCGGGTCGGCGAAGGCAAGGTCGAAGGCGCCGGCCTCCAGGGCGTCCACGTAGCGGACGGCGTCCACGCGGACCACCTCGGCGCGCGGGCCGGCGCCCAGCGCGTCCAGGTTTTCGCGCAGCGCGCGGAGCGCGGGCGCGGCGTTCTCCACGAACACGGCGCGCTCCGCCCCGCGCGACAGCGCCTCCAGCCCCAGCGCGCCGGAGCCGGCGAACAGGTCCAGCACTCTCGCCCCGGGGATCTCGTCCGCCACCGCGCTCATCCAGGCCTCGCGGACGCGGTCGGTGGTGGGCCGGGTGGCCCGCCCCGGCGGCGCGGCGATGCGCCGCCCGCCCCACTCCCCCGCGACGATGCGCACCCTACCAGCGCCAGCGGTAGGTGTACGTCACCACGACCTCGCCGCCCTGCGGCACGGTCAGCGGGAACTCCACGGTGGTGGCGTCCTTCTTTTCCGAGCGGTGGCTGCTGCGCAGGATCTCCCAGTCGCCCTGCAGGTGCTCCACCACGGAGACCTGGGCAGGCCCTTCCTTGTGGTTGCGGATGGTGACCTGCACCGTCTGCTCCTGTACCCGCTCGGAGACCTGCCGGGTGTCCATGACCCTGCGCTCGCCCACCACGTCGAAGGCGTCGCCGATGTACAGGCGCACCGTCTCGCCCTGCGGGGTGTGGTCCACCAGGTCCTCGCCGATGAACTGCAGGTTGCCGGTGCGGTCGCCCTTGTAGACGCGCACCTTGCCCCTGGGCAGCGGCATCCCCATGCGGTTCTCGCGCGTGTTCCGCACTTCCAGCACGATCCCCAGCTTGTCGCCCGTGGTGCTGGTGCCGTCGCCGGGGCGCCGCGCGCGCGAGGCCCACCAGGGCGCGGCCACGTCGAAGACCAGCCGCCGCGTCACCCCCACGTCGGTGGCGGCAAGCAGGCTCATCTGCTTGGTCTCGTTGTTGGCGACGGTGGTGGTGCCGTCCAGCGTGTACAGGTGGTACTCGAAGAACGCTTCCTGCGCGAAGGCGGGCTGCGGCGGGGCCGCCATGGGAACGCGCGACCGCGCCTGGACCTCCGCCGCGGCGTAGCCCTCGGCGATGCGGCGCACGTCGCCGGCCATGAGCTGGAGCCGCGCGTCGCGGTAGGCGGCGCCGCTGCGGTTGTCGAGCGTCACCCAGCCGGTGAGGTCCACGCGGCTCTCGTCGTCGCGCACCACGGCCACGTAGTCGGCCTTCCAGGAGATGCCGTTGGCGATGTAGGACACCTGGGTGTCGTGCTCGCCGGCCTGCGTCGCGTCCAGCGTCCACAGCAGCGAGGGGCGCGACACCAGCCCGGCCGCTACGTCCCCCACCTCCACCGTGCCGTACGGGTTGAGCACGAAGCGCCCGTCCGCGGTCCTCACCACCACGCCGCCGGACGAGGGCGGGCTGAGCAGCGTCCCCTCCACGACGACGCGGCGGACGCCCCGGTCGTCCAGCGACACGTAGCGCACCGTCTTCCCCACGGACTTTTCCAGCAGCGCGTTGGGGCTGACCAGGTCGAACTGGTAGTTCTGTTCGCGGACGGCGACTGCGCCGGGCGCGGTGAGCGAGCGGATGGCGATGGAGGTGGGGTCGATCTGCTGCGCGACGCCCTCGTAGCGCACCAGGTTGCGCCCGGCCCGCAGCGGGATGAGCCGCTGCTCGCGCACCACGGCGAAGTTGCCGTTGTACACGGTGAGCGACACGCCGCGCGTGGCCTCCGGCCCGGAAACGACCGGCTCCTGTGCGGCGGCGGCGAGCGGCGCGGCAGAGAGGAGCAGCGCCGCGAGCGTACGAAGGGATGCTTTCATGGGCGAGGACGGGAAAAGGGCGATCCGGATCTCGCCGCCGGCAGCGGAAGCTGCGGTGCGGCGCCTGTGCGATGGAAGACGAGCGAAGAGCCCGATCCTGCACAGGTGCCGCCCGCGTGAGGGATTTCGGCCCGGAGGGGCGAGACCCGCGGGCAGTTTCGCGGGGCTCGACTCCGTTGCAGACGGTCGTTTCGTCTGCTACGGAGCCGAAGCCCGACCCCGGCGCCCGCCGGGGGCACGCCCGACCCCGCCGTCACCGAGCCGTTCAGGAAGCCGTGGAAGGCCGCAGGTCCACGAGCTTGGCCTGCAGCCGCGACCGCCCGTTCCAGGTGTTCTCCTCCAGCTTGAACGCCACGTCCAGCGGCCCGCGCGCGAAACCCGGGTCGCCCAGCCGGTCGCCCATGCCGAAGCCGATGGCGTCCAGGGAAGTCCCCCCGGAGGAGAGCGTCATCTTGAGGTGGTTCTGCCCCACGACCTTGGGGTAGCCCGAAACGCCGACGCCGCGCGCCGCGAACACCGGCGTGGGGTTGCCCATCCCGAACGGCCCGGCGTGGCGCAGCATGCGGAACAGCTCGTCGCCGGCCTCGGGGAGCCGCAGTTCCAGGTCGATGCGCACCTCGGGGACCAGGTCGTCCTCGGTGAGCACGGCGCGGGCGCGGGCGTTGAAGGCGGCGCGGAAGCCGTCCACCCGGTCGCGCAGGATGGAGCACCCGGCGGCGAAGCGGTGCCCGCCGAAGCGCGCCAGGTGGTCGGCGCAGTCGCGCATGGCCTCGTACAGGTGGAAGCCGCGGATGGAGCGCGCGCTCCCCTTCCCCTCCCCGGCGGCGTCCAGCGCGATGAGCACGGTGGGCCGGTGGATGCGCTCCACCACCCGCGACGCCACGATGCCGATGACGCCCGGGTGCCACCCGTCGGAGGCGAGCACCACGCCCCAGTCGCGCTCCGGGTCGTACACCCGGTCCAGAGTGCGCATCACCTCGCCCAGCGTCTGGCCGTCCACCGCCTGGCGCGTGCGGTTCTCGGTCTCCAGCAGCGCGGCGATCTCCTCGGCCTCGGCGGGGTCGTCGGTCAGCAGCAGGTCCACGCCGCGCAGCGCCTCGCTCATGCGCCCCACGGCGTTGATGCGCGGCGCCAGCACGTAGCCCACCTGCGAGGCGGTGATCTCGCCGCGGTCGGCGAGCCCGCAGCCGCGCAGCAGGGCGCGGAGCCCCGGGTTGGGGGTCCGGGGGAGCACCTTGAGCCCCCAGCGCACCAGCGCCCGGTTCTCGCCGGAGAGCGGTGCCAGGTCGGCGATGGTGGCGACGGCCACCAGGTCCAAAAAGACGTGCAGCCGCTCCTGCGGGTAGCCGATCTCGGCGGCGAGGGCGCAGCACACCTTGTAGGCGACGCCCACGCCGGCGAGCCCCTTGTCCGGGTAGCCGCAGTCGGCGCGGTTGGGGTTGACCACCGCGACGCAGTCGGGGAGGGTGGCCCCGGGGGTGTGGTGATCGGTGACCACCACGTCGATCCCGGCGCGCCGCGCCCGCAGCACGGCGTCGTGGGCGACGATGCCGCAGTCGCCGGTGAGGATCAGCGTGGCCCCCGCCGCGGCGGCGGCGCGGATCCCGGCGTCGGACAGGTCGTAGCCGTCCTCGATGCGGTGCGGCACGAAGGGCACCGCCCTGCCGCCCATGGCCCGCAGCGCCCGGGTGTAGAGCGCGGTGGAGCAGATGCCGTCCACGTCGTAGTCGCCGTGCACCAGCACCGTCTCGCCCGCGGCGATGGCGCGGCGCAGGCGCGCCACGGCGTCCGCGACCCCGGCCAGCAGCTGCGGCGGGTGGATCAGCCCCGGGTGCGGCCGCAGGAACTCGCGCGCGGCGGCGGACTCGCCGTAGCCGCGCTGCGCCAGCAGGCGGCAGAGCGGCGGGGGGAGGCGGAGGTCGCCGGCGAGCCGGTCCACGGCGGCCGCGTCGGGCGCGTCGGGGAAGATCCAGCGGCGGGCGGGGAGGCGGGGCGGGGCGAGGGTCGGCATGGCTCAAAGGTATCCGGGCGGGGGACGGGGGGGCAAGCCGTGGACGCGGGGGAGATTAAAGTTCAGTTAATGAAGGACACGGTGCCGTCCGCGCCGTGTACGACACCCTCGCCATCCCTTAAATTGTTTCCATACCCTCGCTTACGCTGCCGTCCCCGGGGCTCCGCCCGGAGCCCGGGCACGAGGCCGCCGCGAACCGAACGCAGGAGCGCCCTTCATGCACCAGACCCCGTTTCGGACCGCCGTCGCCGGCACGCTGCTGGGCGTGAGCCTGCTGGCGGGTGTGGACCGGGTGCTCCAGGGTCCGGCCCCGGTCTCCGCCACCCCGTCGGCGCAGGCCGCGGCGCGGGCCCGCTACGCCCCGGCCGCGGCGGCGCCGGCGAAGGCCGCGGCCCCGCGCTGGAAGGCGCCGGAGGACCCGCGCACGGTGGGGATGGACGCCGGGGCGCTGCACAGCGCGGTGGAGAGCCTGGAGGCGCAGGTGGCGCGCGAGGGTTTCCCCGGCGCAGCGCTCGCCGTGGGCCGCGGCGCCGAGCTGGCGCTGGAGGCGGGCGTCGGCAGGATCCGCTGGGACGGCGACCGGGTGAGCCCGGACTCGTCGCTGTACGACATCGCCTCGCTGACCAAGGTGGTGGCGACGACCACGGCGGCCATGCTGCTGGTGGAGGACGGCAAGCTGGAGCTGGACGCGCCGGTGTCGCGCTACCTCCCCGAGTTCAGCGGCGGCCGCAGGGACGAGGTGACGATCCGCCACCTGCTGACGCACACCTCCGGGCTGCCGGCGGGCGCCGGGACCTGGGGGACGCGGGAGGAGGCCCGGGCGCGGCTGGTCGCCACGCCGCTGAAGTGGGCGCCGGGCGAGCGCGTGGAGTACTCGGACGTGGGCTTCGTGGTGCTGTACGCGGCGCTGGAGCGCGCGGCGGGCCGGCCGCTTCCCGAGCTGCTGCGGGACCGCGTCTTCGTGCCGCTGGGGATGGAGTCCACGACCTTTCGCCCCGGGCTGGACTGCCGGGCGTGCGCCCCCACCGCGTGGACGGGCACGGCGGAGATCGTGGGCCGTGTCCACGACCCCATCGCCGCGAAGCTGGGCGGCGAGAACGCGGGCAACGCGGGGCTCTTCACCACCGCGCGCGACCTGGGCCGCTTCGCCGCGATGCTCGCCAGCGGCGGCGAGCTGGACGGCATTCCCGTGCTGAAGGAGGCCACGGTGAAGCAGTTCACGCAGCGGCAGCCGGGCGCCGGGACGCGTGCCCTGGGGTGGGACACGCGCGACGAGCGGGGGATCGGCGCGGCGGGGCTCGCCATGTCGGCGGGGGCGTTCGGGCACACGGGGTTCACCGGCACTTCGCTGTGGGTGGACCCGGAGCGGAAGACGTGGACGGTGCTGCTCACCAACCGCACCTACGCGCCGCGGACGTCGGTCGCGATCCAGAAGGTGCGGCGGACGGTGCACGAGGACGTGGTGCAGGCGGCGGACGCGGTCGTGCTGGCGGACTGACGGCGATTGAGGAGTGATCCCAGAAGTGATTTGTACTGCGGGGTCGGGCGTGCCCCCGGCTGGCGCCGGGGTCGGGCTTCGGCTCCGTAAGCGAGCAAACTACGCTCGCTAACGGAGTCGAGCCCCGGCGGAAACAGCCCCGCCGGGTCTCGCCCCTTCGGGCCGGAATCCCTCACGCGGGGCTCGCGCTGGCGTCCGCGAGGGTCCCCACCCCGGCGCTGCGCGCCACCCCTCCCCCGCGAGCGAGGGAGGGGAGAACGGCACGGAATCCCGCAGTTGGCCCCCTCTCCCAGAATCGGGAGAGGGTGGCGAGCCTCAAGCGAGCCGGGTGAGGGCCGTCGTCGCAGGCTGTTCCCTATTCCCTGTTCCCTGCCGTTTCCGGCGTGTAGCCGCGGCAGCGGAGCACGGGCAGGCGCGGGTACTTCGGGAAGGCCGGATCGACCCTGGACAGCTCGCACATGAAGAAGGTGCTCCCCTTGCCGCTGCGGACCACGCGCACGTTGGCGCAGGCGGCGCACAGGCCGGGGGAGGGCTCCGGGGGGGCGAGGTGGCGGCGCAGCGCGTCGTCGCTCACCGGGGCGCCTCCGCCTCCAGGGGGATCGTCTCGTGCTCGCGGAGCGCGCGCTCGGCTTCCTGCCAGGCGGCCACCGCCGGGGGCGCCGGCGGCGAGTCGACCCGGTGCGGGGAGGCGTCCACCACCTGCTGCGTGGGGACGCGGCCCTCCGGGCCCAGGAAGAGCCCCTTCACCAGCGCGGCGGCGACCACGTCGCCTCCGCGCTCGAAGCGCTGGTCCAGGTAGAACCAGCGCTCGTCCCAGCACAGGAGCCGCGTGCGGATGCCGAACTCCTGGAAGGGGAGGAGCGAGCGCCGGTAGCGGACTTGGAGCGAGCCGATGACCGGGTTCCAGCGGCGCCGGCGCAGCGTCCCCAGCACCCCCAAGCGGACGATCAGGTCCAGGCGCCCGAGGTCCATCAGCGTCAGGTAGCGCCCGTTGTTCATGTGCAGGTTCACGTCCAGGTCGTTGGGCCACACCCGGAAGCGGATCACGGAATCCTCCAGCGGGTGCAGCCGCGGACGCCGGAACGCCCCCAGCCCCACCCGCAGGCTGCGGAGCACGGGCATCAAGGCCGGGTGCCCCGGCCCGCGGGATCCGCCGCCGCGCCGAACGGCCGCCTCCCGCGCCCCGCCGGCTCCCACGCCGCCACCACCTCGTCCCCGCGCACGCCCCACAGGCCGTCGCTCAGGTTCACCGACACGCACACGTGGTTGGGAACCACCCGCACTCGATCGCCCACGCGCGGGCGCCAGTCGGTGCCGGACAGGTCCAGCAGCCCGTGCTCCTCGGACACCGCCTTCACGGCCACCTCCGGCCGGTCCAGCAGCGCCCCGTAGCCGCCGCCCTCTGCGCGCAGCTCCTCCTTGGCGAGCGCCTTGGAGCCCGCGTCGACCACCGCCTGCCCGGGGACGGAGGTGCTGACCACCGTGGCGAGCACCGAGTAGGCGCACTCGTCCCAGGCGCAGGCGCCCACCATGGCCGTGGTGCGGTCGTTGAACACGTTGGTGCCGGGGCGCACCTCGGTGATCCCGGCGATCTCGTGCGAGCGCCAGAAGGTGGGGGTGGACCCGCCGCTCACCACGCCCGCCGGGACTCCTGCGGCCTCCAGCGCCTCCAGGTACGCCGCCAGCCGGTCGGAGATGGCGCGCAGCGCGGGCCCCTGCCCGCCGATGGGGCCGCGGACGTGGCCGGGGTAGAACATCACCCCCCGGAACTCCAGCCCCGCGCCCTGCGCCGCGCGCGCCAGCGCGACCGCGTCCTCCGGGGCCTGCACCCCCACCCGTCCCATCCCCGCGTCCACCTCCACCAGCACGCCCACGGAGCGTCCGGCCTCGCGGGCCGCGCGCGCCAGCCCTTCCGCGGCCTCCTTTGAGTCCAGGCCAACGGAAAGGCGGACGCGCTCCGGGAGCGCCATGAGCCGCGCCAGCTTGGAGGCGCCGAAGGGCGGGTACGCCAGCAGCACGTCGTCCGCCACGGCCGCCATGACCTCCGCCTCGCGCGGCGTGGCGACGGTGACGCCCACCGCGCCGGCGCGCAGCTGCTCGGCGGCCAGCTCCGGCGTCTTGTGCGTCTTCACGTGCGGGCGCCAGGCCAGCCCGTGCGCGCGGGTGTATTCGGCCGCGCGGCGCAGGTTGGCGCGCATGCGGTCCACGTCCACCAGCGCGGCGGGCGTTTCCAGCTCTTCCAGCGACTTGGGCTCGGTCATGGTGCGGGCTCGGGGTACCCGGCGGACACGCCTCGGGAGCGACGGAAAATCGCACCCGGGGTCCGTGGCGGGCAAGCTCGGGGGCGGCCCGGCGGGGCGAAGGTACCGGCGCGCGGGACGCGCGAGAACACTTGTGACGCCGGAGCGGCACGCCTACGTTTCGGCCCACGCGACCCGCCCTTTCCCGCCAGCCGCCCCTCGCATGTCCCTGATCTCCGCCTTCGGCGGACGCTACCTGGACCACTCCTTCACCACCCGCTTCGGCGCCCGGGTCCGCATCCTGGAGCGCCCCGGCCGCTGGATGGACGCGGCCGCGCTCGCCGGCGTGGTGGAGGACCTGCGCGCCGTCGTCCGCAGCTCGCTCGCCAAGGAGGCGCTGGAGTACGGCGTGGTCACCGGCGACCCCGACCGGCTGGACCGCGCCATCCTCACCCTCGTCTACGGCGAGGAGGACG
Source organism: uncultured Gemmatimonadales bacterium (assembly GCA_963716255.1). Classification (GTDB taxonomy): domain Bacteria; phylum Gemmatimonadota; class Gemmatimonadetes; order Longimicrobiales; family Longimicrobiaceae; genus JAFAYN01. The sequence continues at coordinate 740,654 of OY970303.1, forward strand.
GCCGCCCGGTGGCCTTCAACGCGCTCAGCATCATGGACTGCGAGCTGCGCGGCAGGCCCACCGAGGTGCTGCACCTGGGGCTGGTGATGGTGGACCCGGGGTACCGGTCGAGGGGACTGAGCGCCATCCTCTACGGGCTCACCAGCTTCCTGGTGTTCGCGCGGCGGCGCATGCGGCCCATGTGGATCAGCAACGTAACCCAGGTCCCCGCCATCGTGGGGATGGTGAGCGAATCGTTCGACCGCGTCTTCCCCGCCCCGGACCCCGCGAGCCGCCGCAGCTTCGACCACCTGTCGCTGGCGCGGCAGATCCTGGCCCGGCACCGCCACGTCTTCGGCGTGGGAGCGGACGCGGGGTTCGACGAGGAGCGCTTCGTCATCACCAACGCCTACACCGGCGGCTCCGACAACCTCAAGAAGACCTTCGCCGAGGCGCCCAAGCACCGCTCCCCGGCCCCCAACGAGATGTGCGAGCGGGAGCTGGACTACGCCCGCGGCGACGACTTCCTCCAGCTGGGGCAGTTCACGCTGGGGGCCGCCCGCGAGCACTTCACCCGCTTCCGCTCCGTCCTCTCCCCCGTGGGGGTGGTGATGAACTTCGCCTTCCTCCTCCTGGACGCGCTGGTGGCGCCGCTGCTCCAGTGGTTCGATCCCTCGCGCCCGATGGGCGACCTCCGCCCCTGGAAGGAGACCCCCGCATGAGCACACCCGCCCCGCCGGATGCCCCGGCTTTCGACTACGCCGAGATGACCACCCGCAACGCCGGCTTCGTGACCGACGCGGAGCAGGCCACGCTGCGCACCACCCCCGTCTTCGTCTGCGGGGTGGGCGGGATGGGCGGCGCCGCGGTGCAGGCGCTGGCGCGCGCCGGGATGGAGCGGCTGGCGATCGCGGACATGGACCGCTTCGAGGTGTCCAACCTCAACCGGCAGGTGTTCGCGGACATGGCCAACGTGGGCACCGGGAAGGTGGAGGCCACGGTGGCGAGGCTGGCCGCCATCAACCCCGGGCTGCGCCCGCGCACCTACGGCCGGGAGTGGACGGAGCGGCTGGACGAGATCCTGGCCGAGCACCGCATCGTGGTCAACGGCATGGACGACCTGGCGGCGGGGATCCACCTGTACCGCAGGGCGCGCGAGCACGGCGCCACCGTCATCGACGCCTACACCTCGCCGCTCCCCTCCGTCACCGTGGTGCGCCCCGGCGACCCGCGGCCCGAGGAGCGGCTGGGCTTTCCCACCGTGGGCAAGCCCTGGGACGCGCTCACCCCCGCCGACGCGGACGGGTGCAAGCTGGCGGAGGCGACGTACGTGATGGTGCACTCGAGCTCGGCGGAGCACATCGACCTGGGCTTCGCCGGGGAGATGCTGGCCGGGAAGCGGAGCCGGCCCTCCTTCGCGCCGATGGTGATCCTCACCGGCAACCTGATGGCGTTCGAGGTGGTGAAGCTGGCGCTGGGCCGCCCCTCGGGGGTGGACTTCCGCGGCGCCTTCTTCAACCCGTGGACCTTCCGCACCGAGCACCCGCGCTCCGCCGCGGTGGCGTGGCTGCGCGAGCAGGTGGTGCGGCGCAAGATCCGGGAGCTGGTGAATGGAGGCTGACGCCGTCGGCATCGACGTGCTGGTCACCTGGCTGGGCGCCACGGGCGCGCTCAGCTACCTGGTGCACATCGTCCGCGACCCCAGCCGCAGCCCGCTGGAGCGGCGCGCCGTGCTCCTGCTGGGGGTGCTCGCCGCGCTCCTGCTGGTGCGCGGCTTCGCCTGGCTGCGCATGGACGACGCCCTGCTGCGGCGCGCGACCTTCGCGGCGGCCACCCTGCTCCCGCTGGCGATGCTGCTGTTCGTGGAGGGGCTGCTGCGCCGGCACCTCCCGCTCCCCGCCAAGCTGCTGGCCGCGGGGAGCAGCATGCTCTTCTTCGCGCTCAACCTGACGCCGGAAGCGGTCCGCGCCCCGGCGATCTCCCGCGCCTTCCCGGTGGCGCTGGTGGGCGTGATGGCGATGCTCGGCGCCTTCCTCCTGGCGCGCCGCCGCGACACCCTGTCGCCCACCGAGAACCGCCTGGTCGCCGGGTGCCTGCTGGCGGTGCTCGCGGGGCTCCCGCTCGCCGCGAGCGACTTCCGGCTGGAGCTGGGATTTCCCTCGCAGCGCTGGGGCGCCGTGGGCGTGCTGCTCTTCGTCTACACGCTCACGCGCATGGCCCGCGCGCCGGAGGGAGCCGGCGGCGCGGCGTCCGACTTCGGGTGGATCGCCGCGAAGGCGCTGCTGCTCGCCACGCTGGCGGCGCTGCTCTGGCCCGGCGGGGTCGCGGCCTGGGGACGCGCCCTGCCGCTGGCCGTGGCGCTGGTGCTGCTGTTCGCGGTGTGGGAGCGCCTGCGCGCCCTGGGCGCCGCCGAGGGCGAGGCGGGGCTGCTGCGCTGGCTGGCGCGCGCCCCCACCGACTCGCTGGACGCCTTCGCCGCCTGGCTCCGCCGCTACCCGCTCACCGAGCAGCACCTGATCCTGGGTCCCGACGAGCTGCGCGCCTACCGCGCGGCGAGCCTGGCGCTCCTCTTCGGGGGCGGCTCCGCGCTCTGCTCGGCGGCGCGGCTGCGGCGGATGGGCCCCGGCGCGCCGCGCGAGGAGCTGGACGCGGCCGAGCAGATGGCGGACGTGCTGGAGCGCTACGAGATGACGCACGCCTGCCTGCTGGGCGCCGAGCCGCTGCGGCTCCTGCTGGTGCACCTCCCGGAGATCACCGGGAACCGCGACGCGGAGCTGGAGCTGGAGGTGATCGGCCACCAGGCGAGCCTGGCCCTGGCGCGGGAGACGGCGCGTGCTTGAGCTCCGCGACGACGACTTCGAGGCGTTCTTCCAGGTCCCTTTCCTCGTCTACCCGCGCTCGTCGCCCTACGTGTCCCCCATGAAGGCGGACGTGGAGCGCTTCCTGCGCGTGGACGCGAACCCGCTGTGGAAGCACGAGGGGGCGCGCCGCGTGCTCACCGCGCACCGCGGCGGCGCGCCCGTGGGGCGCATCGTGGCGCACGTGCACCACGCCTCCAACCGGCGGCACGGCTGGCGGCGCGGCTACTTCGGCTTCCTGGACTGCGCGGACGACACGGAGGTCGCGGCGCTCCTCCTGGGCGAGGCCGAGTCGTTCGCGCGCTCGCACGGCTGCGACGAGCTGATGGGCAACTTCAACCTCACCGCCATGCAGCAGGTGGGGGTGGTCACCGGCGGCTTCGACGCGGCGCCCTACACCGACCAGCACTTCAACCCGCCGCACGTCCCCCGCCTGCTGGAAGCCTGCGGCTACGCCCCGGAGTTTCCCATGAGCACCTGGGAGGTGGACCTGCGCGGGTTCGACCCCGACACGCTTCTGGGCGACGCGGCGCGCGAGCGCCTGGCGGACCCCTCGCTCCGCTGGGAAACGCTGCGCGCCCGCGACTTCGGCCGCGTCCTGGGCGACATCCGCGTGGTCCTCAACGACGGCTTCGACCGCAACCCCATGTTCGTCCCGCTCACGCCCCAGGAGATGGAGTTCCAGGCAAAGGACATGGCCACCATCCTGGACCCGCGCATCGCCGCGCTCGTCCACGACGGCGAGGGCCCGGCGGGGACGGTGGTCTGCATCCCCGACCTCAACCCGCTCCTCCGGGCCATGAAGTCCCGCTACGGGCTGCTCGCCCCCTGGCACTTCCTGCGCTTCCGGCTGGCGCGCAGGCGCGCCGTCATCATCCTGTACTCGGTGGCGTCGCGGATGCAGGGGCGCGGCCTCAACGCGGCCATGCTCTTCCGCGTCACCACGGCGCTCAGGGCGGCGGGGTACACGCACCTGGGGATCACCTGGATCGCCGACGTGAACCAGGCCAGCCTGCGCCAGGTGCAGAAGATGGGCGCGCGGCGGCTGCACCGAGTGCACCTGTTCCGCAGGGCGCTCGCGTGAGCGCCGTGGAGCTCGCCCCCGAAGTGCAGCGGGCGCTCGCGGCGGAGGCGGCGCGCGCCCCCACCGTGCACAACGTGCAGCCGGCGCGCTGGCGCTTCGGGCCCGAGGGCGCGGTGACGCTCTTCCGCGCCGTGGGCCGCGAGCTCCCCGTCGCCGACCCCGCGGGGCACGACCTGCGGGTCAGCCTGGGTGCCGCGTGGGAGGGGATGGCGATCGCGCTCTCGCGCCGCGGGATGGGGCTCGCCGAGCCGGCGGGCGTGGAGGGCGCGCGCGAGGAGGGCGGGCTGCTCCCCGTGGCGGAGTCGGTGATCGTGGAGGGCACGGGGGAGGACCCGCTGGCGGCGCAGGTGGAGGCCCGGCGGAGCTTCCGTGGCAGGTTCGACCCGGTGCCCGCGGAGGTGCTGCGGCGGCTGGAGAGCGTGGGCGGGGAGGACGCGCGCTACGTGACCGACCCGGCCGCGATCCGCGCGGCGGCGGAGCTGTACGACGACGCGGCGTGGGGGTTCGTGGGCCAGGCGGGGTACCACGCGGAATTGCATCGCTGGATGCGCCTGTCGCCGTCGCACCCGGACTGGGCGCGCGACGGCCTGAACGCCGACTGCATGGCGCTCTCCGGGGTGGAGCGCGCCGCAGCGTCGGTGCTCCTGCGGCCCCGGGTGTTCGGCGTGCTGAAGCGGCTGGGGATGGCGAAGCCCGTGATCTCCGAGGCGGCGCAGACGCGCAGCGCGTCCGCGCTGCTGCTCTTCACCCCGCCCGGCGACCTGGGCGACTTCGACGTGGGGCGGCGCTTCTACCGGCTGTGGCTGGAGGTGACGGCGCTGGGACTGGCGATGGTGCCCATGTCCGCGCTCTCGGACGCGCCGGAGGCGCGGGAGATGCTGTGCCGCGAGCACGGCGTGCCGAAGGATCGCCGGCTCGCGAACGTTCTTCGGGTGGGGCGGGTGCCGGCGGGCGGCGCGGCGAGGAGCCCGAGGCTCCCGACCGACGAGCTGCTGGTCTGAGATGCAGGGGACGAAGCGAACGGGCGGCCGCAGGAACGGCCGCCCGTCGCTTTTTCCGGTGGGCTACACTCTGGTCCGGCTACGTCCCCGACCCGTTGCAGCGCGGGCAGGTCGTCTGTCCCTTTCCGTCACACATGAAGCAGGTCTTGTAGCCGCCGCCTCCCTCACCGTCCGGCAGCTGGCCGCTCCCGTCGCACTTGGGACACTTCACCTTGCCGGCACCGTCGCAAAGCGTACATACGGACATGCCGAACCTCCTCGTGTGGGTTTGATCCTGCGCGGATCGGTGCTCCTGCGAGCACCGGAGAGGGCGGGATCGCCCTCCCCCCGTTTGGGGACGGACGCGCCACCCGAACCTGGCGGGGCGGCCGGCAGCACGGCCCGACCGACGGCAGGGAGCGTACCCAAGCCTGTTTCCGCGCCGTTGCTGGGCTTTCGCGATCTGAACTGGAAAGCCTGGGGCACATGCGCCACAGAAAGCGGGACACAGATGTCCCGGTGTCCCACCGTGCCATCCGGGGCGGGGTGCGGAGTTACAGCCCCTTCAGGTACTCGATCAGCGCCCGCTTCTCCGCGTCCGAAAGCCCGGCGAACTCGCGCTCGTGTCCCGCGCCGCCCCGCCCCGGCACGCGCGTGTTGTACAGCGCCGGCTCCGACCAGGGAACGTACCCCGCCGGGTAGCGGTACACGCCCGCCGCGTCCGCCGCGCCCGCGATCCCCACCGCGGCGTAGTCCAGCCGGTGCCCGCCCACCGAAAAGCGTACCGGCCGCTCGGCGGGGGTCATGAGCTGCCACAGCGTCGGCACGGAGCCGTTGTGGAGGTACGGCGCCGTCGCCCACAGGCCGGACAGGACGGGCGCCACGTAGCCGCCGGTGCGACCCGGGGCGACGTGGCGGGCGTACGCGGTCCCGGCCAGGCTCGCCAGCAGCCGGTCGTCGATTGCCTGCCAGCGGGCGGGGTCCGTTCCCATGGCGTCCTGCGGGACGAGCCGGTTGGGAAAGGCGGCCAGGCGGCGCGGGCGCGTGGCATCGTCGTAGACCCCGTGGCAGCCGGCGCAGCGGGCCGCGAAGAGGACACCCCCGGCGCGCGCCGCCACCTCGTCCACGGGGCCGGGGAAGCGCGGCGGCGCGTACGACGCGTCCAGCCACCCCATGACCTGGCGCACCTCGGGGATCGCCTGCTCCGCGTCGTCCGGGCTCATCCCCATGGTGGGGACGGTGAAGAAGGCGACGATGGCGGCGAGCGAATCCAGGTGCGCCGGCGTGGCGGCACCGCTCCGGGCGGCGAAGCGCGCGCCGGACGCGGGCGCGAACGTGCCGTCGTAGAGGAGCGAACTGCGCATCCCCCGACCGCCCAGCTCCGGGATGGAGGTGAACCCCGCCTCCGGGTGCATGGCGGCGCCGGACAGCAGCCCCATCTGCAACTTGAGCGACGCCACCCCGTTGGTGAGCCCCGGCCCGCCGTTGGCGAACGGCGTCGGCGCGTCCACCCCCGCCGCGAGCGCCGCCATCCGCTTCCTCACCCGCGGCAGGATCACACGGCGCAGCGTGAAGCGCTCCCGCGCCCCCATCTCCGGAAACAGCTCCGCGGCCCGCCGCGCGAGCGCGTCCGTGTCGCCCGCGCCGCGCTTCATGCCGCGGTAGACGGCCCGGGTGTACGCCTCCACGTCCAGCGAGGTGTTGGGCAGGCCCAGCCACGCCTCGCCGGTGGGGAGCCCCCGCGCGTCGTACGTCGTCCCCGCGTGGCAGGCGGCGCACCCCAGCGTCGCCGCGTCGATGCGCACCATCGGCGTGGGGCCCTTCACCATCCCCGTCACCATCCCCAGCGGCCTCCCGAAGCGCGGCTGCGGCGGCCCCCTCCAGTTGCCGATGCGCTCCGGGTACAGGAACCCGAAGCGCCGGAAGAGCCGCGGCAGGTCGTCGCGCCCCAGCCGCGCCCCCGTCCGCGCCTCCTCGTCCGCCAGCAGCGCCGTGGCGACCACCTTGTAGGGGAGCGCGTTGCTTTCCAGCGTCGCGCCGCTCAGCCCGCCGAAGTCGTCGTGGACGAAGCGGGCCATCCCCATGCTCTCCGGCGGGACCGGCAACGTGTCCATGGCTTCCATGCCGGTGGAGCGCCCGCGCGATGAGCACGCGGCGACGAGCAGCGCGAGCGGAAGGAGCCGGCGCAGGGGGCGGCCCGTACGGGTTCGAGGCATCGCGGGACCGAGGGGGTGGGCGCGGCGGAAGCTGGACGTGGCGACGACGGACGAACGGTAACGATTCCCCGCGCTGGTGGCGAGTTCCCCATCCGGGGCGGAACGGGCGGGGCTTGATCGAATTGCCTGATTGGTATATATTTCATCACTGAATTAAACACCAGTCAACCTGTTCGCTCGGTGACCGCCGGGCGAGCCACCAGAAAGGACGAGACACCATGGCCGCCACCGTCACCGACCTCCTGAGCGTGCGCGAGGCCGCCGAGCAGCGCCGCTCCATCCGCGCCTACGTGCAGGAGCCCATCCCCCACGCGGACCTCGAAGAGATCCTGGAGACCGTGCGGCTGGCCCCCTCCGCGTTCAACGTGCAGCCGTGGCGCTTCGTGGTGGTGGAGACGCCCGCGATGAAGCAGCGGCTCGCCGCGGCCGCGTACAACCAGCGGCAGGTCACCTCCGCGCCCGTCGTGATCGTGCTCTACACCGACATGGCGGAGGTCCTGGCCACGGTGGACGAGGTGCTGCACCCCGGCATGCCCGCGGCGCAGAAGGCCGGGGCGCGCGACACCCTGCTCAGGACCTTCGGGCCGCAGAGCGAGGCCGACCGCGAGGCGTGGGCCGCCGGGCAGGGCTTCATCGCGCTGGGCTACCTGCTGCTCGCCGCCGAGGCGCACGGCTACCAGACGTCGCCCATGGCCGGCTTCGACGCCGGGGCCGTCAAGGAGCTCCTGGGGCTCCCGGAGAACGTCCGCGTGCCGGCGCTGGTGGCCATCGGCCGGGGCGCCGAGGAAGGGTTCCCGCACCACCGGCACGAGCTGGAGCGCATCGTCCGTTACGCGTGATCGGGGGTTTGTTCGGAAAGGCTTTTGACGGCGGATCTGGGCGTGCCCCCGGCTGGCGCCGGGGTCGGGCTTCGGCTCCGTAACGCAGCAAACAACGCTGCGTAACGGAGTCGAGCCCGCGCAAACAGCCGCGCGGTCTCGCCCCTTCGGGCCGGAATCCCTCACGCGGGGCTCGCGCTGGCGTCCGCTGGGGCCCCTTCCCCCCGGCCCCCTCCCCCAATTCTGGGGGAGGGGGAGCACGACGACGACAGGCTGTTGCAGTTCCCGGGATCTGCGCAGGGAGGCCGGGGGTGGGCGGTGCGTTTGTTCGAAGCCAGCGTGATCTCGCCCTCGCTCCAGCGGCGGGCGAGTGCTCTGCGAGTCCCTTCGGGTGTCGCACCGCTGGAGGAGCCTCCCCCGGCCGACCACAAGCACCGGAGCCCGCCGGAACACACCGCTGTTGGCCCCCTCTCCCGGAATTGGGAGAGGGTGGCGAGCCTCAAGCGAGCCGGGTGAGGGCCAAACGGCGGGGAGGGGCGGCCGACGTGCTCGGCCGCCCCTCCCGTTTTCGTGCTCCGCGGCCGGCTACCGCGGCTTTGGCGCCGGCCTGATCCTGACCGTGACGTACCGGGACGGCTGCTGCAACTGGAAGCGCGCGTCCACCGGGCACGCGTTCGGCATGGGAGCGACCCAGCCTCCCGGCACATGGAGAATCGCGAGCGAGTCCGCCCGCGGCCCCGGATCGAAGGCCATGGGGTCGTTGGGATCGCAGTCACCCCGTGTCGAGGGAATCTCCCTGCCGCTCACGTGGCCGGCAGAGGAGCCCTGATTCACGATGGAAACGAGCTCGGCCACGGTCAACTGCCCGGCCCGGCTCCCGGTGGGTGGCGCGCTCGCGGGCGGCGGCGCGCCGGCGCAGCCGGCGAGGAGCGAGGCCGCGAGCGTACCGGCGGAAAGCAACCGACGAGATAGGGGCATGGGTCCACCTCCGTCCGGGGTGAGCGGCGGCGGCGGATGCGGCCGCCTCCCGAACGGTACGCACGCAAACGACGAAGGAAAAGGCTTTTGAAGGGAAGGCCCAGCGGCAGGAAATCACGGCGCGGCAGCGACCTGCGTGAGGGATTCCGGCCCGAAGGGGCGAGACCCGCGGGCAGTTTCGCGGGGCTCGACTCCGTTGCAGACGGTCGTTTCGTCTGCTACGGAGCCGAAGCCCGACCCCGGCGCCCGCCGGGGGCACGCCCCACGCGCAGCGGCCGCAGTTCAACGCCGTTGCCCCTGGGCGTTCTGCGCCGTCCGCAGGATCCCCGACTTGCGCAGCAGACCCCGCTGCCGCATCAGCGCCGTCACCTGCATCATCTCCTCCAGCAGCACCCGCCTCTGCTCCGCGGTGCCGATCTCCATCTCCCGCCCGATCTCCGTGAGCCGCTCCTCGTACGGGCGCGCCAGCAGGTCGCGGATGTTGGCCTGGAAGAAGTCCTCCGCGTCCGGGATCTCCAGGGCCTCCGGGTCGCCGCGCAGCTCCTCCAGCTCGGCCGCGACCTCGGCGGGGAAGCCCGCCACCCACTCCCCCTCCGCGTCGCGGCTCCCTTCCAGCTCGATCAGCTTCTCGAAGATCGTCCGGTAGACCGGGGAGCGGAACTCCTCGGCGGCCACCACGTTGACGGTGCGCTCCACCCACGCCTCGTCGCGCAGCATCAGGAGCAGCAGGTTGCGCTCCGGCCCCAGGCTGGTGACCACGCGGGGCGCCGGCCGCGCGCCGAAGTCGTCCGCCCGGCGCCCCTCCCCCCGCTCGCGGCGCTCGGGGAGGCCCCGGGAGCGGTTGTCGCGCGCGGGGGCGTCCGCCACTTCCTTGTGGAGCGTGTCCTGCGGCACGCCGGTCTTTTCGGAGAGGCGGCGCAGGTACACGCCGCGCAGCACCTCGTCGCTGGCGGCGCGGATGGTGGGCATCAGCGCGTCGATGGCCCGCCGCGTCCCCGCGATGCTGGTGAAGAAGCCCTTGCGCTCCAGGATCTGCATCTTGCGCTCGAGCACGTCCACCGCGTCGTCCAGGTACCTGCGGAGCGCCGCCTCGCCCTTCGCGCGCACCAGCGAGTCCGGGTCCTCGCCCTCCGGGAGCGTCGCCACCAGCACCTCCACCCCCGCGCGAAGCAGCTCGTCCCCCGAGCGGAAGGTGGCCTTGAGCCCCGCCTTGTCGCTGTCGTACAGGAGGATGGCGCGCGGCGCGTAGCGGCCGATCAGCTCGGCCTGCGCCTCGGTCATGGCGGTGCCCAGCGGCGCCACGGCGTTCTCCACCCCGTGCGCGGCCAGCGACACGTAGTCCATGTACCCCTCCACCACCAGGACCGCTTCCGCCTTGCGGATGGCGCCGCGGCTCCACCCCAGCCCGTAGAGCAGGTCGCCCTTGTGGTAGACCGGGGTCTCGGGGGAGTTGAGGTACTTGGGGATGTGCTCCTCGGCCCTGCCCAGGATGCGCCCCCCGAAGGCCACCACGCGCCCGCCCAGGTCCTCGATGGGAAAGATGATGCGCCCGCGGAAGGCGTCGTACGGCTCGCGGTTCCCCTTCTGCGACTCCTTCACCAGCCCCAGCGACAGCAGCAGCTCGTTGGCAATCCCCTGCTTGCGGGCCGCGTCGCCGAAGGCGCTCCACTCCTCCGGCGCCCACCCCAGCCCGAAGCGCTCCGCCGCCTTCCGGCCGATCCCCCGCCCTTCCAGGTACTCGCGCGCCTTGCGGCCCTCCGCGTCGTCCCACAGGCGGCGGCGGAACCACTCCGCGGCGAAGTCGTTGACCTCGTACAGCCTGCGGTTGGGGTCGTCCTCGGGGCGGCGTTCCTGCCGCTCGGGGATCTCCACCCCCGCGCGCGCCGCCACGAACCTCACCGCGTCCAGGAAGTCCATCCCCAGGTGCTTCATGGGGAAGGAGAAGATGTCCCCCGCCTCGCCGCAGGTGAAGCACTTGAAGACGTTCTTGGACGGGTCCACCGAGAAGTTGGGCCCGCTGCCGCCATGCAGCGGGCACGGCCCGCGGAAGGTCCTCCCCGAGCGCTTGAGGCGCGTGTACTCGGAGACGATCTCCACCAGGTCGCCGCGGTGGCGCACCTCGTCGATGACGGCGTCGGGGATGGACATGCTACGAATCGCGCCTGCGGCGGGTCACGCGCGGGTCAATTAAAACCCGAACAAAAACCGAATACAACCCGAAGATAACGAGTTTCACGTTTCTGCGCGAGAGGGGAGCGGGTCGGTCCACACAGGACTCACGCGAACTCCACCACCGTCACGCCCGTCCCGCCCTCGAAGTGCTCGCCGGGGCGGGCGACGGTGATGCGCCGGTCTTGCTTGAGCAGCTCCTGCACGCGCTCCCGCAGCGCCCCGGTCCCCTTGCCGTGGATGATGCGGAACGAAGGGAGCCCGGCCAGGATCGCGTCGTCCAGCGCCTTGCCCAGGCGCATCTCCAGCTCGTCCACGCGCAGGCCGCGCAGGTCCACCTCGGGGTGCGCTTCGCCCGCGCCGGAGGCGTAGCCGCCGCCCCAGCCGGTGCTCTGCCTGCGGGGCTCCTGGTCGCCCGCGGGGAGCACCGACAGGTCGTCGCGCGGCAGCAGCATGCGCAGCGACCCGGCCTCCACCATGGCCTTGCCGTCGCGCACCTCCACCACCGTGCCCGTGCGCCCCAGCGACTCGATGCGTACCCGCGTCCCCGCCTCCAGCACCAGCTCGCGCCGGGGCCCGCCTCCCCCGCCGCCGCCCGTCCGCGCGCCGCGCCTGGGCTCGCGCGGGATGCGCTCCTTCTGGCGCGTGGCCTCCTCCTCCACGCGCCGCCGGGCCGCCCGCGCGGCGTCGTCCAGGCGGTCGGCGTCCGCGGCCTCGCGCAGCTCGCGGATCGCCGCCTCCACCTCCGCGCGCGACTGGAGCAGCAGGTCGCGCGCCTGCTGCCGGGCGCGCCGCTCCGCGTCCTTTTCGCGGCGCGCCAGCTCCCGCACCCGCTCCTCCAGCTCCGCCTTCAGCGCCTCCGTCTCCCGCAGCCGCGCCTCCGCGCGCAGCGTCTCCGAGGCCAGCCGCTGCTCCTTCGCCTCCAGGTCCAGGAGCAGCTTCGCCACGTCGCGCTCGCCCTGCGGCAGCGCCGCCTCCGCGCGCTCCAGCACCGCCTCCGGGAGCCCCAGCCGCCGCGCGATCGCCAGGCCGTACGAGCGGCCCGGGAGCCCCTTCACCAGGCGGTAGGTGGGCTGTAGGCGCTCCGCGTCGAACTGGAGCGAGGCGTTGACGATGCCGCGCTCGTCCGTCGCCAGCAGCTTGAGCGACCCCAGGTGCGTGGTCGCCACGGTGAACGCCGAGCGGCGCGTGAGCTCCACCAGGATGGACGCCGCCAGCGCGCCGCCCTCCACGGGGTCCGTGCCGCTGCCGATCTCGTCCGTGAGCACCAGCGACTCCCAGCCCGCGCGGTCCAGGATCTCGCGCAGGTTCTTGAGGTGCGCCGAAAAGGTGGAGAGCGACGCCTCGATGGACTGCTCGTCGCCGATGTCCGCGAACACGTCGCGGAACACCGGCAGGCGCGACCCCTCCGCCACCGGCGGCACCACCCCGCTCTGCGCCAGCAGCGAGATCAGCCCCATCGCCTTGAGCAGCACCGTCTTGCCGCCGGTGTTGGGGCCGGAGATGAGCAGCGTGCGCTCCCCCGGGTCCATGCGCAGGTCGAAGGGGACCACCCGCTCGCCCCGGGCCAGCAGGATGGGGTGGAAGCCGCGCACCACCACGTACTCCTCCGTCCCCGCGGTGAGCACCGCGGGGATCGCCGCGTCCGCCTTGCGGGCGTAGCGCGCCCGCGCGAACACCGCGTCCAGCCGCACCAGCGCGTCCAGCGTCGCCAGCAGCTCGGGCTGCTGAGGCCGCAGGCGCACGGTGGCTTCGCGGAGGATGCGCAGCACCTCGCGGCTCTCGTTCGCCTCCAGCTCGCGCAGGCGGTTCATCATCTCCACCGCCACCGGCGGCTCCACGAACAGCGTCGCCCCCGTCCCCGACTCGTCGTGCACGATGCCGCCCACCTCGCCGCGCCCCTCGCGGCGGATGGGGATCACGTAGCGCCCCTCGCGCACCGTCACCGAGGCGTCCTGCACCTGGTGCTGCGGCGGCAGCGAGGCCGCGAAGGCGGCCAGCCGCTCCACGATGCGCGAGCGCATTCCCTTGATCTCGCGCCGGAAGCGGTACAGCTCCGGCGACGCCCCGTCGCGCACCTCGCCGTGCTCGTCCAGGATGCGCTCGATCTCCGCCTCCTCCTTTTCCAGCTGGAGCAGCGTGCCGGCCAGGAAGCCCAGCGTGGGGAACGCCGCCGCCGCGGGCAGCACCGAGCGCCGCACCACGCGCGACGACGCCAGCAGCGTCCCCACGTCGCGGAGCGCCCGCCCGTCCAGCACGCTCCCCTCGATGCGCAGCTTCTTCAGCGGCTCGCGCACCTCCGGGATGGGCGGCACCGCCCACCCCTCGTCGCGCAGCAGGAAGCGCATCATCTCCCCCACCGTCGCCAGCTCGCCCGTGATCCACCCCGCGTCGTGCGAGGGGCGCAGGGCGCGCACCGCCTCCGCTCCCAGCGCGGAGGTGGCGTGGCGTGCGACGATGTCCAGGGCTTCCCCGTATTCGAGGACGTTCAGGGCGTGCGAGTTCATCCGGCGGACCGCGGGTGTCGTGGCGAGTTCTGCGAGCTTGGCGTGCGGGTCCTGTACCCGGAAGGGGGGGCGTGGTTCGGGGGGTTTTTACGGCAACGGCTTTGGAGTGCGGGTTCGGGCGTGCCCCCGCTGGCGCGGGGTCGGGCTTCGGCTCCGTAGGCGAGCAAACAACGCTCGCCAACGGAGTCGAGCCCCGGCAAACTGCCGCCGGGTCTCGCCCCTTCGGGCCGAAATCCCTCACGCGGGGCTCGCGCTGGCGTCCGCTGGGGCCCCCTCTCCCGGCCCCCTCCCCCGCAAGCGGGAGAGGGGGGGAACGGCCTCGACACGGCCGTTGCCGTTGCGTTCTGCGCCGGGAGGTCGGGGGCGGCTGCGCAGGACCACAAAAAACCAGCCCCCGCGGGAATCTCCCGGCGAGGGCACGGCTCCGACCGGCGCGCGACAAAAGGATCAGCCCGAAGTCACGATCGCCTGCGACGCGCCGCGGTCCGGCAGCACCAGGCGGAAGGTGCTCCCCTCCCCCACGACGGATTCCACCTCCACCCGGCCGCCCAGCAGCTCCGCCAGCCGCCGCGCGATGGTCAGGCCCAGGCCGGTGCCGGGCTGCGAGCCGTCGCCCAGGCGCACGAACTCCTCGAAGATGCGCTCCCGCTCCTCCGCGGGGATCCCGGGGCCGTGGTCCGCGACCTCGAAGGCCACGCCGCCCCCGGAGGCCGGGAGGCAGGCCGCCCGCACGGGCCGGCCGCGGCCGTACTTGAGGGCGTTGGAAAGCAGGTTGAGCAGGATCTGGCGGACGCGGCGGGGGTCGGTGGCCAGCACGGGGGGGGCGGCCGCCGCGTCCAGCGACAGCTCGCACCCGTGCTCCGCCGCCAGGGGGCGCACGGCGGTTATCGCCTCGCGCAGCAGCTCCGCGGCGGCGACCTCCTCCGTGCGTGCCTCCATCTTTCCCGCCTCCAGGCGCGACAGGTCCAGCACCTCGTTGACCAGCTCCAGCAGCCCCCCGGCGGACCCCTGCGAGCGCTGCACGCCCTCCGTCTGCGACTCCGTGAGCGGCCCGTACGCCCCTGTGAGGAGCAGGTCGTTGTACAGCATCACCGCGCTGATGGGAGTGCGCAGCTCGTGGCTGACCATGGCGTAGAAGCGGTTCCGCGCCGCGACCGCGGCGGCGCGCTCCTCCTCGGCGCGGCGGCGGGCGGTGACGTCGGTGAGGATGGAGTACAGCAGCGGGCGCCCGCGCAGCTCCACCGGCGCCGTGTGCACCTCCATGTAGCGGATCTCGCCCGAGGCCAGCCGGTGCGGGAAGACCAGCGTCCCCTGCCCGCCCTGGAGGGCGTGCTCCATCGCCTCCTGCACCTCCTCCGGGGGGAGTGCGTTGAGGTCCGTCACCCGCATGGCGCGCAGGCGCTCCGCCGGGTAGCCGTAGAACGCCGCGGCGGCCGGGTTGGCGTCCACCACGGCGCCGGTGGCCGGGTCGATGAGCAGCTTGATCGCCCGGTTCCCCTCGAACATCTGGCGGTAGCGCGCCTCGCTCTCCCGCAGCGCCTCCTCCACCCGCTTGCGGTCCGTCACGTCCTCCGCGATCCCGGCGTCGCGGTACACGTGCCCCGCCTCGTCGCGGATGGGGATGGCGCGCTCGCGGATCCAGCGGACCTCGCCGTCCGGACGGACGATGCGGTACTCGACCTCGTACTCGCGCCCCGCGCCGTCCCCCAGCGCGGTCCACACGCTCTCCAGGTCCTCGGGGTGCACGGACTGCATCCAGGAGCCGGGCACCCGGTACAGCTCCTCGAGCGGACGTCCCCAGACCTGCTCGTAGGCGGGGCTCACGTACAGCACCTCGCTCCGGTCCGCGGTGTTCAGGTAGAACACGTCGCGCAGGTTCTCGGCGAGCTGGCGGAAGCGCTCCTCGCTGGCCCGCAGCTCCCGCAGCGCGCGGCGGTGCTCGGTGACGTCGCGGTACACCAGGTAGATGGCCACCGGGCTCCCGTCCAGGCGCACCGGCTTCCCCAGCACCGACACGTCGATGCGCGAGCCGTCCTTGCGGCGGCGCGTGGTGTCCAGGCTCACCGGCCGCCCCGCCGTCACCGACCGGGTGACGCGCTCCGCCTCGTCCAGCCGGTCGGGCGGGACGATCAGCTCGTTGATGGGACGCCCGACGATCTCCTCCGCGCGGTACCCGAAGGTGCGCAGGAACTCGCAGTTGCCGCGGACCACCCGCTCCTCCACGTCCAGCAGGACGATGGCCTCCGGCGAGCTCTCGAACAGCTCCTCCAGGTGGGCGCGCTGCAGCCGCAGTTCGCGCTCCGTCTGGCGCATCCCCGCCGCGCGGCAGCGCCACTCCACCTCCGCCGCCGCGGCCGCCGCCAGCTCCGCGAGGGTGCGGACGTCCTCCAGCTCCCAGGCGCGCGGGTGGGCGTCCATGACGCACAGCGCCCCGAAGGGCGGCCCCCCGGCCGCGGCGAGCGGCACCCCGGCGAAGGCCGTCATCCCCAGCTCGCGCACGGCGGCGGTCTCCGGGAAGAACGGGTGCTCGCGCACGTCGCGAAGCAGCACCGGGCGCGCGGCGGCCGCCACCTGGCTGCACAGCGTCCCCGCCTCGGGGTGCGAGCGGGGGGCCAGGTGCCCCTCCGGGAACCCCACGGCGCTCTTGAACACCAGCCGCCCGCCCTCCACCAGCGACAGCGTGGCGACGGGGACGCGAAGGATGCGCGCGGCGAGCCGGGTGAAGCGGTCGAAGGCTTCCTCGGGGGGGGAGTCGAGGAGACCGGTCCCGTCCAGCGGACCGGGCCGCACGGCGCCCTGCGGGAGGAGGAGGTCGCGGAGCATGCGCTTGCGAGGCGGCGGAGTGCCGGGGAGGTGAGGGGCTCCGGCGGCTCGGAGGGAGGGCCGACGGCGGCGGGAGGGCTCGGGGGGGAAAGCCCGTAAATCTCCCAAGAACATGCGCCGCAAGCGCGTGTCCCGCAAGAGACGGGAGCGCGACATGCCCCTCGCCTTGACACGCCCCGGCGCGCGGCTAGTGTTGTAGCCGTTCCCATGCACCCGGACCCCGGCGCCGATGCTCTCTCCGGTCGTAGAAGACTACCTCAAGTCGATCTGGGCGCTCCAGCAGGCGGAGACCCCGGTGGCCACCTCGCGCATCGCCGACCGGCTGGGGCTTTCCGCCGCCGCGGTGACGGCCATGGTCAAGCGCCTGGCCGAGCAGAACCTGCTGCGCCACGAGCCCTACTACGGCGTGCGGCTGACCGCCGTGGGGGAGCTTGCGGCGCTGCGCATCGTGCGGCGGCACCGGGTGCTGGAGCTGTTCCTGGTGGAGGTGCTCGGCTACGAGTGGGACCGGGTGCACGACGAGGCGGAGCGGCTGGAGCACGCCGCCAGCGACGAGCTGATCGAGCGCCTGGCGCGCCTCCTGGGCGAGCCGGAGCGCGACCCGCACGGCGCGGCCATCCCCTCCGCCGAGGGGGAGATGGACAACGCGCGCTACCCTGCCCTTTCCGACATGCAGCCGGGGGAAAGCAACCGGGTGCTGGAGGTGGAGGTGGAGGAGCCCGAGCAGCTGCGCTACCTGGGCTCCATGGACCTGTATCCCGGCGCCGAGGTGGAGGTGTGCAGCAAGCAGCCCTTCGAGGGCCCCATCTCCCTCACGGTGAACGGCGCGCCGCAGGTGATCGCGCACTCACTGGCGCGCCGCATCCGCGTGCGCTCCGACGCGGACGGCCCCGGGCGGCGCGAGGGCGCCGCGGGCTGACCCGCCGCCGCGCGAGGGAGCTGGCAGGCGACTTGCTGCCACGTGGGCGGACCCTTCAACCGGAACGGACATGAACCTGCTCAGGCTCCTCCTCGGCGGCGCGGCGGTCGCCACCATCCTGGTCGCCTTCCGCGACTTCGAGAACGACAGCTGGCTCCCCCCCGGCGGCGCGGGCGGCGGCCGCGACGCGGCGCTCCCCGCGGGCTTCGAGGACGAGGAGCCGGTCCTGGGCTACGACGGCATGGACCGCGACACGCTGATCCAGTGGATCCGCGACGCCCGCCTGGACGAGGACACGCTGATCCGCATCCACGAGTACGAAGCCGCCAACCAGGGCCGCGAGCGGGTGCTCCAGGCCGTGTCGGAGCTGCTGGGATGACGGCAGGGATCTAGGGAACAGGGAACAGCCTGCAAAAGCAAAGGCGCCCCCGCCGGGAGATCCCGGGGGAGGCGCCTTTTGCAGTTCCGCAGTACCCACATCCGTCGGTTCGGAGGGAGACAGCCGGGCCGTTTCGGCTGGCTCACTCCGGCGCGGCCCGCCCAGCCTACACGGACGAAATCAGGATCAGCCCAGCTCCTCGCGCACGATACGGTTCAGCTCCTTGCCGTCGAACTGCCCCTTCACCCGCGGCATGACGGCCTTCATCACCCCGCCCAGGTCCTTTGCTCCGCCGGAGATGGCCTCGCGCACGAAGCCGCGGACCGCGTCCTCGTCCAGCTGCGGCGGCAGGTAGACGGCCAGGATCTTCGCCTCCTCGTCCTCCTTGGCGGCCAGCTCCTCGCGCCCTCCGCCGCGCATCTGCTCGGCGGCCTCGCGGCGGCGCTTGATGCCGGTGCCCACCACGGGAAGAACCTCCTCGTCGGTCAGCTCGTGCCCCACTTCGATCTCGCGGTTGCGGAGGTCGGACAGCAGGGTCGTGAGCACGGTGGTGCGCAGCTTGTCGCGCTCGCGGCGGGCGGTGTTCAGGTCGCCGCGGATCTGCTCCTTGAGGGCGGAACCGGCCATGGGGTCTCGGGATGGAAGATGGCGTGGACGGACGGGCGGCCCCGGGCCGCGCGCAGGGGCGAATCTAGCCGCTCGCGCCCCGCGGCTCAACCGGACGGGCCCGAACGCGGCGGCGGCGCGGCGGGAGGACCCCGCCGCGCCGCCGCGGAGCGCCGCGCGTGGCGCGGCGAGGTCAGGCGTTCTCGCCGCCCTCGCCTCCGGCGCGCGGGCTCTCGCCGTGCGGCTTCACCGGCAGGTCGGCGGCCTCCAGGCGCAGCTCGGTGCCCGGCTTGGGGCCCTCGCCCACGCGCGACTGCGTGTTCAGGCCGGACCCGGTCGGCGCGCGGGAGGCCGCGTGGGCGTGCGGCCCGGTCGGGTCCTGGTTGTCCAGCTCGTCCTCGCGGAACCTGGACGGCTTGCCGGCCTGCGCCTCGGAGCGCTCGGCGCCCAGCGGGCGCGAGTGCCCCGTCTCCAGCTCGAACTCGCCGCGGTCGGTGTGCTCCAGGGACACCTCCTGGATGTGTCGTGAGTCGTCGGAGCGGTCGGGGTCGGTCTGCCGCCCCTGGCGGCGGCGGCCCATCCCGCTGTTCAGCCCGGTCCACTCGGTCTCCCGGCGGGCGGCGTCCTCGTCGCGCAGGGGGATGCGGCCGCGCCGGTGCCCGTCGTCCTCCACGTCCAGGCGGTTGACCACCGTGTCCACCCCGGCCACGCGCTGCGCCAGCCGCACGGCGCGGTCGGCCTCGTCCTCGGTGTAGACGGAGCCGGACAGCTCGATGATGCCGCGGCTGATGGCGCCCACGTCGATTCCCCGCTCCCCCAGCACCTCGTCCGCCAGGAAGGCGTCGAGCACCGCGTCCTCCAGCCCCGTAAGCTCGTCTTGGTCGCGGGTCGCCCGGCGCATTCGCCCCGGCCGGAACGCCGCCGCCACGCCGGCCGCGCGCGCGCGGATCGTCTCGGCGCGGGTGCGGAACTCGCCGGCCCGGCCCCGGAGGCCTTCCGCGCGGCCGCGGAGCTCGTCCGCCCGGCCGCGAAGCTGCTCCTCGGCGCGGCCGCGCAGCTCGCCTACCTTCTGCCCCGCCCGTTCCCGCGCGCGGCTGGCGGCGGGCTTCAACCGCCCCGAGAGGAGCAGCCCCAGCGCGAACCCTCCCGCGGCGCCCAGCACGAACGTCAGCGCGTCCTGCCTGAGGTCGCCTTCGTCTTGGCGCTCACGAATCTCCCACATAACCCCCCCTGAACCAGGATGTTCGATCGGTCGTCAACCGCACGACAGGCCCGGCCGGGGGGTGCAATTCGCGTTCCAGGCAGGGCCCGAAAACGAGCGCCCGCACCGGGCTTTCCGGTGCGGGCGCGGGGGACGGATGGGACGCGCGGTCAGCTCTCGCCGCGGATCAGCCGGCGCTCGGCGTCCTTTCGCTCGCGGGTGGCGCGCACCCGCGCCTGGAAGGAGTTGCTCCGCTCGCGGTCGGCCACCTGGCGGTCGATCTCGGCGCGCTGGCCGGACTCGCGCCGCGCCTCGGCGGACGCGTCCGGGCTGGACGCGAAGCCGAACGGGGCCGGGAGGGTGATCCTGCCCAGGTGGATCTTGCCGGGGGAGGCGCCCCAGCGGTTGCCGTCCTTGTCCTTGAGCGTCCAGTCCAGCGCGTTGCGCGCCCGCGCCTGCTCGGCGGCCATGCTGTCGTTGTACTCTCCCAGCCTGGCCCCCAGCCGGCCCATGTACTCCTCGTGCGGGGTCTGCTCGGGCCGGGCGGGGACCGGCCGCTGGGTGGGGAAGAGCCGCGGGTCGCGGATCCCCGGGCGCAGCGGGCTCCCGCCGGTCCCGGTGCCGCCCGTCTGTCCCGCCCCCCCCGTCCCCGTGCCCTGCGACGCGGGGGCGCCCCCCGCCTGCGGCAGACCCGTGGGCGCCCCGGACGGGAAGACCAGCTCCTCGCCCGGCGCACCCGTCCGCTCGGTGCGCTCCGGCTGCGCCCCCACCGGGGGCGGCGCCGGGGGCTCCTGCGGGAACGGCACCGCCTCCGCGGGACCGCCCGCCGCCACCTGCGGCCCGGCGTCGGCCTGGGGGAACGCCAGGTCGAAGTACTCCACCGTCTCCTCCGGCGCCTCGCCGCGGTCCAGCAGCTTGGGCCCGATGCGCACGAACGCCACCGCCAGCGCCACCAGCGCCAGGTGCACCGCCACGGAGCCCGCCAGCGACGCGGCAGACGGGCGCCCGGACGGGTCGCGGCGGCCGAAGCGGCGCAGCGGCGCGTGCACGCGGAGGACGGGGGTCGGCTGCTCGGGCGGGGCCTCCGGGGGAGGCGGCGGAGCGATGGCGGGAGGCGTCATACGGACCTTCTACTCCCTTCCCGCTACGTCGGTTCCGTCCCGTCGGCGAACGGGGCCCGCTCCCTCCGGGGAGCGGGCCCCGCCCCGCGTCCTGCCCTTCCACTCCCGCACTCCCGGCGAAGCCGGGCCGCCCTACAGCACCGCCCCGATCCGCCGCGCCGCCTCGCGCAGCCGGTCCTCGCCCGTGGTGAGCGCGATGCGGAAGAACCCCTCGCCCCCCGCGCCCAGCGACGCGCCCGGCGTCACCGCAACGCCCTGCTCCAGCAGGAGCCGCCGCGCCCAGGCCTCCGATCCGGTCCCCTCCGGGAGCGGCACCCACAGGTACATGGTCGCCCGCGGCGCCTCCACCCGCAGCCCCGCCGCGCGCAGCCCCTCCACCGCCGCGTCCCGCCGCCGGCGAAAAATCTCCAGGTTGCCGGGGAGCCACTGCCCGTGCGAGCGGAGCGCCGCCGCCGCCGCGTGCTGCACGAACAGCGGGAGCCCCGTGTCCGCGAAGGTCTTCACGCGCTGCAGGGCGGCCACCAGCTCCGGGCGTCCCGCCGCCCACCCCACGCGCCACCCGGTCATGTTGTACGTCTTGGAGAGCGAGTGGAACTCGATGGCCACGTCGCGCGCGCCGGGGATCTCCAGGATGGAGGGCGGCACGTAGCCGTCGAAGGCCACCTCCGAGTACGCGTTGTCGTACGCCAGCACCACGTCGTGCTCGCGGCAGAACGCCACCGCGTCCGCCAGGTACTCGCGCGGCGCGATCGCGGCGGTGGGGTTGTTGGGGTAGTTGAGGTACAGGATGCGGGCCCGCCGCGCCACCTCCGCGGGGATGTCCTCCAGCGGCACCAGGAAGCGGTTTTCCGGCCGCAGCGGCACCACGTACGGCTCCCCGCCCGCCAGCACGGTCCCGCCCAGGTACGCCTGGTAGCCGGGGTCGGGGACGATGGTCACGTCGCCCGGGTCCAGGAAGGCGAAGGGGAGGTGGAAGATCCCCTCCTTGGAGCCCAGCAGGGGCAGCACCTCGCGGCTGCCGTCCACCATCACGCCGAAGCGCCGGTCCATGAAGCGGACGATCTCCTCGCGGAGGTCGGCCAGCCCGATCTGGAAGCCGTAGCGCGAGTTGACCGGGTCCAGCGCCGCCGCGCGGAGCGCCTCCACCGCGTCCGGCGGCGGGGCCAGGTCGGCGTCGCCGGCCCCCAGGTCGATCACGTCCACGCCCTTTGCCTTGAGGTCGCGCTTGATCTGGGGGACGTCCTGGAGCGGGTACGGCGGCAGGGTGTTCAGCCGTTTGCAGGTATCGGGCATGTATGGGGTCTGCGGCGGGGTTTTCGTTGATGGATTCGGGTCTTGAGCGTGGGGCCGCTCCGGAACCAGGCCAAACTGCCGGCCTGTTTCCTACGCGGGTCGCGAAGCCAGCCGAAACTGCCCGGCTGTCTCCGCTCCGGCTGCGGGAGCCCCCCGGAAACTGCCCCGGGGGTCTCCCTCCGCACAAGGGGTGGGGAACGGCGGGGACGGCAAACTGCACGGCCGTCCACCCCCGCTGTCACCTTTCACGCCGCCGGCGACCCGGGCCACCGGAACGACGAAGCCCTCCCCCGGTGGCGGAGGAGGGCCGTATTTGCAGGCTGTTCCCTGTTCCCTGCCGTTTCAGGCCGGCGTGGGCTCCGGTGGGCCCTGGCGCGGCTCGCCCGCGAGGCCCAGGCGCAGGGCGAGCAGGATCCCGCCCACGGTGATGGCGACGTCGGCGACGTTGAAGACGAAGGGGAAGAAGCGCACCAGGATGAAGTCCGTGACCGCGCCGTTGAGGAGGCGGTCGCCCAGGTTGCCCAGGGCCCCGGCGACCACCAGCGCGGCGGCGAAGTGCAGCAGCCGGTCGTGGGTGGTGCGGATCAGGTGCACGCACACCACGATCCCCACGATGCCGGCGAGGGTGAGCGCCAGCATGCGCAGCCAGCTCTCGCCGCCGCCGGCGAACATGCTGAAGGCCACGCCCGTGTTGCGGCGGTGGGTGAAGACCACCCAGCCGTCCACCACCGTGTGCCAGCCGTCCACCGGGAGGCGGTTCTGCACCCAGGCCTTGCTGACCCAGTCGGCGGCGGTGACGGCGGCCACCAGGGTGGCCAGGGCGCGGTTGCGGGTCACGGTCATGCGGCCTCCACGGGGTTGCGGACGGTTCCGACGCCCGGCACCTCCACCTCCACCACGTCGCCGGGGTGCAGCCGCGACACGCCCGCCGGGGTGCCGGTGGCGATCACGTCGCCCGGCTCCAGCGTCATGATCCCCGACACGTACGCCACCAGCGTGGGGATGTCGAAGGCCATGTCGCGCGCGTGGCCGTGCTGCCGCACCTCGCCGTTGACACGGCAGATCACCTCCAGCGTCTCCCAGTCCACGCTCTCCGCCGGGACCACCGTGCCCATGGGGCAGAAGGTGTCGAACCCCTTTGCGCGCGCCCACTGCCCATCCATCTTCTGCAGGTCGCGCGCGGTGACGTCGTTGAGCGCCGCGAAGCCCCCCACGTAGCGCATGGCCCGCTCCCGGTCCACGTGCCGCGCCCGCGCGCCCATCACCACCGCGATCTCCCCCTCGTGCTCCACGCGCTCCGACTCCGGCGGGAGCACGATCGCGTCGCCCTCCTCCACCAGCGCCGAGGGCGGCTTGAAGAACAGCAGCGGCCGCTCGGGCACCTCGTTCCCCAGCTCGCGGGCGTGCTCCAGGTAGTTGCGGCCGACACAGACGATCTTGGACGGTCGGGGAGTGGGCATTGCAGACGAAGTGCGTGAGTACGAAAGTTCGGTTCATCCGCTGCACGCGCAGCGTGCCGCGTCACGACGAGTACGAAGTACGCAGTACGGAACCGTGGAGTTCCGTGTCGTGCTCCCCCTCTCCCGCTTGCGGGGGAGGGGGCCGTTGCAGTTCCCGCCGTACCCCCCGAATCCGCTGCGGAGGGAGACCCGCCGGCTGTTTGGCGGGGCTCCCGCAGCCGGAGCGGAGACAGCGGGGCCGTTTCCGCTGGCTCCGCGACCCGCGCAGGAGACGGACGGCAGTATCGTCCGGCTCCGGAGCGGCCCCAGAGCAAGATCTATCGAAAGCTCACCCCGCTCGAAGCGCTTCCTGGCGACCCCGGTAAAAACGCACCATCTCCTCGCGCACTTCCTTCCACGGGGCCATGCGCACCGGCACCTCCGGGAGCGACTCCAGAAAATAGCGGCCGTAGCTCTTCCTGGCGATGCGTCCGTCCAGCACCATCACCACCCCGTGGTCCTCGCGCGAGCGGATCAGCCGCCCGAACCCCTGCTTCATGCGGATGGCGGCGTTGGGCAGCATGTAGCTCATGAACGAGTTCCCCCCCGCCTGCTCGATGGCCTCGATGCGCGCCGCCGTCACCGGCTCCGTGGGCACCTTGAAGGGCAGCTTGGGGATGACCAGCCCCCGCAGCGGGTGCCCGGGGACGTCCACCCCCTCCCAGAACGAGGTGGTCCCCAGCAGGATCCCCCGCCCGGACGCGGCGAAGCGCTCCACCAGCTGCCCACGCGCCGCCTCGCCGTGCACGAACAGCGGCCACTCCAGGTCCATCTTTCGCTTCCGCAGCTCCCCGGCCACGTGGCGCAGCGCGCGGTACGAGGTGAAGAGCACGAAAAGCCCGCCGTCCGAGATGCGGGCGTGCTCGATGACGGCGCGCACGGTGGCCTCGTCGTGCCGCGGGTCGGAGTCGCCGGCGGGGACGGGCAGGTCGGTGGGCACCACGAACAGCGCCTGCTCCCGGTAGTCGAAGGGCGACGGGTACACCGCCTCCTCCACCCGCAGCTCGCCCTCCGCCTCGCCCTCGCGCGGCGCCCACAGCCCCAGCCGGTTGCGCACGAAGCGGAAGTTGCCCTGCGTGGCCAGCGTGGCCGAGGTGAGCACCACGCTGGGGACCTTCTCGAACAGGCTCTCGCGCAGCACGCTGGACAGGTCCAGCGGCGCGGCGGACAGCGTCAGGTTGCCCTCGCGGCCGTCGCGCTCGGGCTGGCGCTCCATCCAGCGCACCATCCTGAGCCCGTCGTCGGGCGGGCGGAGCGCGGCCCGCAGGGCGTCGGCGGCGGCCTCCACCCGGTTGGCGGCGCCGCGCAGCTCCATGAGCTGCGGCTCCAGCATCTCGCGCAGCGCCTCGTCCAATCCCACCCGCTCGCGCAGCAGCTCCATGCCCCGCAGCAGCGAGTCCATGTTCTCCAGCAGGCCCACGAGCGCGTCCTCCAGCCCGAGCACCCACACCGGGTGCCGGGGGAAGTCGTCGTGCAGGCGCACCATCATGGCGCCCGCCTCCTTGAACACGTCCTCCAGGAAGGAGAACACCGTCGCCGCGCGCTCGCGGGCGCCGTCCAGCGCGGGGAGCAGCCGCTCGCCGATGTGGTCCAGGGCGCCGCGCGCCAGCAGGTCGTCCGGGCGCAGCCGCAGCGCCTCCGCGAAGGCGGGGAGGAGTCCCTTCTTGCGGTTCTCCAGGCGCGCCAGGGTGCGGAAAAGGCCGCGCCGCGAGACGGTCGCGCCCAGGTGGCTGGTGGCGGACTCCTCCAGGTTGTGGGCCTCGTCCAGCACCAGCCGCTTGTACTGGGGGAGCACCGCGGGGGCGGTCCAGTTCCCCTGCATGCGCCGCACGGCCAGGTCCGAGAAGAGCAGGTGGTGGTTGACCACCACCACGTCGGCGGAGGAAGCGTCGCGGCGGGCGCGCTGGTAGAAGCACTCCTCGAAGTGGGGGCACTTGGCCCGCAGGCACACGTCCGATTCGGACGACACCTCGTCCCACACCTCGCCCGAGGGGCGGAAGGACAGGTCGGAGAGCGAGCCGTCCTGCGTCTTCTTGAGCCACTCCACGATGGACGACAGCTCGGCCTGCTTCTGCGCGTCGAAGAGCGCGGGCGCGGTTTCCCGGGCCAGCAGCGCGCGGCGGATGGAAACGTAGTTGCGGCGGCCCTTGACCAGCGCGAAGCGGAAGGGCTCCCCCAGCGCGCGGCGCAGGAAGGGGAGGTCCTTCTCGACCAGCTGCTCCTGGAGGTTGATGGTGTTGGTGGAGACCACCGTGCGCTCGCGGTTCTGGAGCGCCCAGCGGATGGCCGGGAGGAGGTATGCCACCGACTTGCCGGTCCCCGTCCCCGCCTCCGCGATCCCCACCCCGCCCTCGTTGTAGACGCCGGCGATCATCCGCGACAGGTCGCGCTGCTGCGGGCGGTCCTCGTAGCGCGGGTGCCGCCCGGCGATGGGGCCGCCCGGCCCCAGGTCGGCGTCGATGCGGTCCAGGTCCAGCGGCTCCGCGCGGTCCTCGTCCGGCGGCTCCACCACCACGTACAGCTCGGAGGCCGCGTTGTCGGTGATGGCGAAGCCCAGCCCCTGCTCCCAGAGCTGGGCCGCCACGGCCAGGTCCGCCTCCGAGGGCTCCAGGCGGCCGGAGGGGTGGTTGTGGATGAGCAGCCCACCCGGCTCCGGGCTGCGCACCGCGGCCAGAACCGCCGAGGCATGGCCGCGCGCCACCACCCGCGGCTCGGACACCTCGCCGTCCTCGCCCACGCGCGCGAGGAAGCACACCTCGTTGCCGCGCGCCCGCAAGATCTCGCGGCGCAGCAGCTCCGAGGCTTCCAGGGTGAGGTACAGGTCCTGGCGGGTGGACGGTGGCATGCCCTCGGTACCGCGTGGCGGCGCGGCGGTTCCCCGCCCCGCCGGGCCGCCGCGGGCGGGAAAGTTCACGCCCGGGTGAGGCACGGAAGGGACACTCCTGGTGCACGCGTGCGGCACCCGGGTGGGGCACGCCAGGATCACCGCACCCCGCACGGGTCCCCGCAAGCACAAACGTTTGTTGAATTTGGTGGTCGTGCGCGGGCGCGGCGCCGAGCCCCCTCCGGCGCGGCATGGGGCCTGCCTGGGAGGCTCAGCGAGTCCACGAACCGGCGTCCACTCCCGCCCGAAGGGAACTCTGGACGCTGCCGACCCCTACACATATATTCGGACAGGTAACGTAAAATGCCATGACGCGAGCCCCGGTTTCCGTCCGCAGCGCCGCCCGTATGAGCGGCCCGGCGGCCCGCCGGCACCGGCCGGGAAATAGACGATCCGCACCATCCACGAAGCGCACGGCCGACGCACCGCGGCACGCGCACCGTCAGAACACCACGGAAACAACCGTACGATGAACGTCAGCAAGGAAAACGCCCTGCGGGCGGTGCTCAGGGCGGCGCTGGAGGGCCGCGAGGACGAGGCGCGCTTCCTCCTGGGGGGCGTGGTCGCCGACCGCCCCGAGGCCGGATCCGACCCCGAGGGGCTCCAGGACTACATCTTCGCGTCGGCGCTGTCGCGGCGGCTGGACCCCGCCCGCTCCGCCGAGATCAACCTGTACCTGCAGCAGTTCGAGCTCCAGCAGATCTCGCTCTTCAACCTGCTCGCCGAGCACCTCCCCAGCGTCCGCCTGTCGGTGGAGGTCGCCAACGAGATCCTGGCCGGCTTCCTGGCCGGGTGGGACGAGGTGGCGCTGCTGGACCTGGGGATCGGCACCGGGCGGCAGGAGGCGGCCGTGCTCCGCGACCTGGCCGCGCGCGGCCAGCTCCCCCGCCGGCTCACCGTGTTCGCGGTGGAGCCGGACGCCGCCAGCCTGCGCACGGCGGAGGCGGCGCTGCGCGGCGTCGCGGACGAGCTGGGCGTGGAGCTGGAGTTCCACGGGCTGAACCTGATCGCCGAGGAGCTGCGGGACGAGCACTGGGCGCTCTTCGGCTCGGCGCGCGGGCCGCTGGTGATGCACGCCGCCTTCGCCGCGCACCACATCCTGGACCGCGGCAACGGCTACTGCGCCCGCACCGAATTTTTCCGGAGGCTGCGGCAGCTGGGTCCCCTGGCGGTGGTGCTCTGCGAGCCCAGCTCGGACCACCACACCCACCTGCTGGGCGAGCGCTTCGAGAACTGCTGGCGCCACTTCGGCCTCACCTTCGACCTTGTGGACCGCGCGGGGCTCCCGCCGCGCGAGGCGGCAGCCATCAAGATGTTCTTCGCCCGCGAGATCCAGGACATCCTGGGGAACGCCGAGGAAACGCGCTGCGAAAGGCACGAGAGCGCGTCCGCGTGGGTGGACCGGCTGCGGCGCGCCGGCTTCGTCCCGTACGGCGACTTCGTCCTTTCCGACCGCATCCGCCACGACGTGGTGGCGGTGAAGCCGCGCGAGGGGTACGTGGGACTGGACTACTCCGGCGAGACGCTGGTGGCGGTGATCTGCGCCACCTCCGGCGACGCGGCCGCCCAGGCCCGCCTGCACCACCCCACCCGGGTGCTCCAGGTGGCCTGACGCCCGCCCGGGGGCGCACGCGGAGCGGGGGCGGGGGATCCGGACCGGATCTCCCGCCCCCGCTTCGCTTTCCGGCCGTTTTCCACACCGCGGCCCCTCCGCCGCGAGGCTTGCACGCACCCCGGACGGCGCGTAGACTATACGCTCCTTGCCGGCCGATGCCGCGCCCGGCGGCGCGGCCGCTCATCCCCGCCGCGCCCGGTGCCGACACTTCCCCGTTGCAGCGCCCTCTCCGCGTTCAACCCATCTTCCTCCGAGAGCCCATGAACGCCCGTCCCTATCCGCCCAGCTTCCAGGTGAGCGGCGGCAACATCCTTTCCATGCTCAGCGCCATGGGCCCGTTCCGCAAGCGCGGCGAGCAGCTCCTGTCCGAGCAGGGGATCGAGAACGTGTCGGCGGAGGCGTGGTACCCGCTGGAGGGGTACGTCCGGGCGCTGGAAACCATCGGCGAGAAGATGGGGCCCAACACTCTCTTCCAGATCGGCAAGCAGATCCCCGACCACATCATGCTCCCGCCGGGGCTGGACACGTTCGAGAAGATCGCGGCGTCCTTCGGCATGGCGTTCGACATGAACCACCGCGGGCACCCGGGAAAGATCACCTACCAGATGACGGACGACCACTCGGTCACCATCGTAACGGGGACGCCCTACCCCACCGACTTCGACCGCGGGGTGACGCAGGGGTTCTTCCACAAGCTGATCTCGGCGCGGGTGAACGTGGTGGAGGCGACGTCGCAGCCGAGCAAGCGCGACGGTGCGGAGACGTCCACGTTCCTGGTGTCGATGCTTTAGATCTGTCTGGGGGGCCGCTCCGGAGCCGGACGATACTGCCGTCCGTCTCCTGCGCGGGCTGCGGGAGCCAGCCGAAACTGCCCGGCTGTCTCCCTTCGCACGGAGGGAACCCCGCCAAACAACCGGCGGGTTTCCCTCCGTTCACGTATTTGGGTTCGGCTCCGTGTCGGCCGCTGGATCCCGCTACCGGATCGGGCGCTGGAGCAGCCTATGATTCTACGACACGGGGCGGGGCCGGCGAGGCCGGCCCTGCCCGCGGTCCTGCTCCGCAACTCTACCCGCAGACGCGGTTCCGGCCTGCATGCTTGGCCTCGTACAGCCTGGCGTCCGCCCCGCGGACCAGGGCCTCGGCGCTTCCACCGGAGCCGCAGACGCCCATGCTGAGCGTGACCCGCAGCTCCGGGTGGAGCGTGGCCCAGTCGCTGGCCTCCACGGCGGCGCGGATGCGCTCGCACAGGCCCCGGGCCTGCTCCGGCGGCGTCCGCGGGAGCAGAAGCAGGAACTCCTCCCCGCCATACCGTCCCACGACGTCGATCGTCCGGCACGACGCGCGAAGGATCCGGGCGACCCGGCGCAGCACGTCGTCCCCCGAGGCGTGGGAGAACCGGTCGTTGATGCTCTTGAAGTGGTCGATGTCCGCGATGACCACGGTGAGGTCCTCCCCGAAGCGGCTCGCGCGCTCCCACTCCACCGCCAGGCACTCGTCGGTCCAGCGGCGGTTCGCCAGGCCGGTAAGCCCGTCCTCGCGGCTCTGGCGCTCCAGCTCCGCGGCCTGCAGCCGCAGCTGTTCCAGCAGCGAGGCCTTTTCCCTGTCCGCCGCGCGCAGGGCGTCGTTGGCGGCGGTCAGCTCGTCGTTCATGGTGCGGAGCAGCTCGGCCTCGCGCTGCGAACGCTCCACCTCCGCCTGGACCAGCAGTGTCTGGATTCGCCGCTCGGTCTCGGCGTTGCGCGTCTCCTCCCGGACCTCGTAGTGGCTCTTGAGGTGGTGGAGCGCCCTGGCGGCGTCCCCACACACCTCGTGCGCCCGGGAAAGGACCACGTGCGCTTCGCACACCACCCCGCGCGCCCTGATCTCTTCCCCGATGGCCAGCGCTTCCCCGAGCGCCTCCCGCGCCCTTTCCGGCTCCGCCAGCAGAAGGAACAGCTCCCCCATGGTCGTCCGGGTGACCGCTTCGAGATACCGGGAACCGGTCGCCAGCGTCGCCTCGATGGCGGCGCTGCACGACTCCAGCGCCGCGTCCCGCTCTCCACGGCGCCCGTGCAGCAGCCCCAGTTCGCCGAACGCCCGTGCTTCGGCATGGCGGTCGCCGACGTCCTGGGCGACCGCCAACGCCTCGTGGAACCGCCGCAGGGCGTGTTCATGCTCGCCCAGTCTGCTGTGCGACACGCCCATGTTGAGCAGGGATACCGCTTCGTTGTTCAGGTCCCCGACCTCGCGCGCAAGGGCGAGCGCCCGCCCGTGGAACTCCAGCGCGCGCCGGAAGTCGGCGAGCTCGCCGTGGATGTTGCCGATGTTGACGACCGATTGGGCGACCCGCACGCGGTCCCCCGTTTCCTCGGCGAGGCGCAGGGCCGCCTGGTAGGCTTCCAGCGCCCGGGCGAACTCGCCGATGGCGAAGTGTACGTTGCCGATGCCGATCATGGTCGCGGCCTCTCCGGTGCGGTCGCCGGCCGACCGCTGCAGCCCGAGCGCCGCGAAGTGCGAAGCCAGCGACGCCGGAAAGTCGCTGCGGCGATGATGGACGTTTCCGGTCCAGTTCAGCGCGCTGGCCGACCCGGCGGGCTCCCCGATCTCGCCGAAGATCTCCATGGCACGCCCCAGGTCCGCCAGCGCCAGTTCGAAGTCCAGGAGAAGGCAGCGGCACGCCCCGGAGTTGCGCAGCGCGTACGCGGCGCCCACGCGGTAGCCTGCTCGATTCGCAAGCTCCAGCGCCTGGCGGGCGAACCACAGCGCGGAGGTCGGGTCCGTATGCCGCGTCTCCCACGCGCGCTCGTTCAGCGCATCGATGCGCGCCTTTCCGTCCGGCTCGCCACCTGCGCCGGGAAAACGAGGGGTGGCCGAGGTCGTATCGGTCAACGGAAGCTCCCTGAAAGGATTTAGGCGGAGAAGGAGCGGCGGGGTGCCGGCTAGGAGCCGGCGGGCGCACAGGACCCGGCACCGGCTGACGCCCGCGCCTCAGCCGATCTCTTTCGCCGGGTCGGACTCGGCGAGGGCCTGGCGGAGGGCGGGCTCGTCGTCGGTCGCCACGGCGTCGGCGAACAGGAAGCCCACACGCACCGGCTCGTCCGGGTCCTCGGGGCAGCGGAAGCGCGCGGCGAAGATCCCCAGCTCGGTGGGGGCGGGGTGCCCGTACTGGATCTCCACCAGCCAGCCCCGGCCGCGCTCGTCCTGGAAGATCGCCCTGTCCTTTTGCATCGCTCGCCCGTAGCATCGGTGTGTGCGCCGCTCCCCGGCGGGCGGCCGGCGGGATGATAACACCCCGCGGCGGCGCGCGGTACACCCGCGGCACGCTCCTCGCCACGCGGCGGGCGGGCGGTGCGTGGCGACGATCACCCGGGCGGAGAACATGAGCGAGAACGCGGGAACGCGCGAGCGGCTGGAAGCCGCGGCGGAGGGGCTTCTCTTCATCAGCGAGACGGAGTCGCCCTTCGAGTACGAGGAGCTTCCCGGCGATGCGCCGGAGGAGCTGACCGCCGACGCGGTGCGGGCGGCGCTCGGAGAGCCGGAGGAGACCCCCGCCGCGGAGCTGTCGCTGGACCGCTTCCTGTCGGGCCACATCGAGGAGGCCGACCCCGCCGACCCGGTCGCGCAGGAGAGCGTCGGGCGCTTCCGGGCGCTCAAGCAGGCGCTCGCGGAATCGCTTGCCGACGTGAAGGTCTTTCGCGTGGGCGACGTGCAGGTGTGCTACCACGCACTCGGCCGCACGCCCGACGGCAGGGTCGCGGGGCTGTCCGCCTCCGCGCTGGAGACCTGAGCCCACATGGCCCCCGAACCGCAACCCGTCGCGCGAATGAGATCCCGTTTGATTCCAGCGCTCGCCCTCGCCGCCGCGCTGGCGGCCGCCTCCGGCGGGAACGTCCCCCGGCTTCGCGCGGCCACCGTGGAGCCCGGCATCGACGCACCCGGCGCGGCGCAGGGACGGGCGCGCATCGTCATCAGCGAGGTGCTGGCGGACCCGGGCGCCGTCGCGGACGAGCAGGGCGAGTGGATCGAGCTGTACAACGCAGGCGACGCCCCGGCGGAGCTGCGCGGCTGGCGGCTGGCCTCGCGCGGCGACGCGGGGCATACCATCGGACACTCGCTGGTGGTGCAGCCGGGGGCGGCGGTGGTGCTGGCGCGCTCCACCGCCCAGACCCGCAACGGCGGCGTCGGCGCGGACCACTCCTACGGAACGGACCTGTCGCTCGCCAACTCCGCCGACTGGCTGGTGCTGCGCGACACCCGGGGTGCGACGGTGGACTCGGTGGCGTGGAGCTCGCCTCCGCGCCGGGGCGCCTCGTGGGCGCTGCGGACGCTGGACGGGGCGCACGCGGAGGCCGGCGGTCCGGCGTGGACCGTGTCGGAGGCCAGCTTCGGGCGGGGGGACCGGGGGACGCCCGGGCGGGTGGAGGGGCTGGAGGGCCCGGCACTCGCGCCGGACACCGTCACTGCGGGCCCGGTCTACCGGAGCCACGTGGAGTTCGGCACGCCGCGCGACCAAAATCCGGCGGACGACTACCTGCTGGAGAAGCGGCAGTACGTGCTCTCGTACAACCCGCGGCTGAACGTGGCCAACTGGGTGTCGTGGAACCTGAACCGCACGCACTTCGGCGACGAGCCGCGGGCCCCGGCGTTCATGGCGGACTCGGCGCTCCCGGCGCGCTTCACGCGCGTGGTCGCCTCGGACTACACGGGGAGCGGCTACTCGCGCGGGCACATGGTGCGCAGCGAGGAGCGCACGGCCACGCCGGAGGACAACGCTTCCACCTTCCTGCTCACCAACGTCCTCCCGCAGACGCAGGACCTGAACGCGGGGCCGTGGCTGGGGCTGGAGCGCTACCTCCAGGAGCAGGCGCAGCGTGAGGGGCGGGAGATCTTCGTCGTGGCGGGCGGGGTCTTCCCGGCGCAGCCGCAGACGCTCAGGGGGCGCGGCAAGGTAGCGATCCCCACGAGCACCTGGAAGATCGCGGTGCTGCTTCCATACGGGCGGGGGCTCGCGGACGTGAAGTCCGCCCGCGACCTGCGCATCATCGCGGTGAACATGCCCAACGTGAACGGCATCGCGACCCGGCCGTGGCGCGAGTACCTGACCACCGTGGATGCGCTGGAGCAGGCGACGGGGTACGACTTCCTCGACCAGCTGCCGGACGAGATCGAGGCGGAGGTGGAGCGGGCGCCAGCGCGGACACCTGGACGACCTTGACTCGGACACGCGCGATGCGCATCAGGAGAACCGGCCATGGCGAGGATTACCAAGAACCTGTCGCTCGGCCCGAAAGCCGTTGAACGCGGGGAGCACTACAGCGCACTCCACTCCACGAGCCTTTCACGGCCCGTGAGCGACTTCCTCTCCCGGCTTCCGTTGGACGAAGAGGAGCAGGAGCAGCTGTTGACTCCGACGGTCCGTCGGCTCATGGGCGCGGCGAAGGGTGGCCCGGACGAAGACGACTACCATGAGTACCGCTTCCAAAAGTACGGCCAGTGAGGCAACTGGGCGACATCAACTTCGCTCACGACGTGCGGCTGGAACGGATACCGTGGGCGGGAGAATAGCGGATACCGTGGCCAGGAGAATGAGGCGCTGCTCCTGGCATTGTTTGAATACTGGTGAGTTGGGAATGCCTACCGAAGCAAGGCTGCTCGATCATTTTTAGTGGCAATGTAGAATGGCGCGCCCCCCAGCATCGGCCTAGACTCCCACGGAATGCTGCACCATGACCCAGCGCGACGACAGTTCGAACATCGTGGATGGAGTATTGATCGGAGCTACGGTATTGGCTCTATTAACTCTGAGTTCCGCATTTCTTCCGCTGGGATTTACTCGTTGGTCCATGACCGCTTTAATCATGGTCTGGTCTTTTCTACAGTTCAGGACGCGCGAAGGCACGAGCACGGCATTGGGGATCGCGATCTTCGGCGGAATTTCTACCGCTGCGCTCGTGGCCGTTTTGGACCCGATGCAGGCTTCAGCGACTCCTGGTGAGATCATCATTGGCTTTGCGGCATTCGGATCATCTTTAGGCCTTGGAACGGGCCTGATGCGCGACAATCCGCCGGTCCCTACTCTGGATCAGTACAAGAGGTGGTTGGAGGTAGCCGTACTCATTGGATTGGGATTCGGGTTTGTTGCAATTCCATTCACTCCCTTCACCAATGCCGCAGATGTCTCGAGCCGTGCGACCTTTGGTGCTGCCATCTTCGGCGCTGCACTCATCGGCCCTGCGCGGATCGGTTTGTCGCTCGGAATTTTTTTTCGGCGTGTTTTCCGTCCCCTGCGCCCCAGAGCATGACACTCCGGATCGCGGTCGCCGCACACGACTCGACATCCTGGACACCATGACAGAGCACTTCCACACGGATCACTGGATGCCACCATGAAGTTGGTGGCGAAGCCGTTGCGGAAACCCTGAACGGTGTCGCGCCTACACGGCATGCGGGATAGCTGCGATTCCCTATACGACTCTACTCTGTCGATCCCGCAGCTTCCTGCGCCAGCTCGTACGCCGCGTTCCGCGCGATCCCCAGCCGCCGCCTCAGCTCCTTCGCCACCGCGCTGGGCGACATCCCCTGCGCCATGAGCGCCTGCGCGATGGACCGAGCCGCCAGCGCGTCCGTCTCCGCCTCGGCCTCCGCGTCCTCCGGCCTCCCCTCCACCACCACCACGATCTCCCCCTTCACCTCGCGCTCCTCGAAGCGGGAAGCTGCGTCCTCGGCCGTCCCGCGGAAGAACTCCTCGTGCATCTTGGTGAGCTCGCGCCCCACGGCCACGCGGCGCTCCGCCCCCGCCGCCGCAGCCAGGTCGCGCAGCAGCTCCGCCGTGCGGTTGGGCGACTCGTACAGCACGGCCGCGTAGGGAAGCCCGGCGATCTCCTCCAGCAGCTCCGTGCGGCGCCCGCCCTTGCGCGGGATGAAGCCGTAGAAGGCGAAGCGCTCGGCGGAGATCCCGGAGGCCACCAGCGCCGCCAGCAGCGCCGAGGCGCCGGGAATGGGCACCACGTCGAACCCCGCCTCCACCACCTCGCGCACGATGCGCGCGCCGGGGTCCGACAGGAGCGGCGTCCCCGCGTCGGTGATGAGGGCCACGTCGCGTCCCTCGCGCAGCATCTCCACCACCGTGCCGGCGCGCGACCTCTCGTTGTGCTCGTGCGCCGAGACCAGCCGCCCGCCGATGCCGTAGTGGCGCAGCAGCACCCCCGAGCGGCGCGTGTCCTCCGCCAGGATCACGTCCGCGGCCCTGAGCACCTCCACCGCGCGGTAGGTGATGTCGCCCAGGTTGCCGATGGGCGTGCTGACGATGAAGAGCGACGCCATCCTCAGAGACCCACCGCCCAGGGGAGCCGCGCGAAGAACCCCTGCTCCGCCAGCACGAAGCGCGAGTCGTGCGCCACCCGCGCCACCACCTCCGCCGGGTCCACCGCGAAGCGCTCCGCCGCCACGATCAGCGCCTCCGTCACCCACTCCGCCACCCCGTCGGTGAGCGTGCGCGGCGTGGCCACCGGGTCCCCGCGGACGCGCCCCTCGTCCGTGAGGACGAAGGCCTCCACCTCCGGCCGGCGGACCCTCACCTGCGCCTGCGTGCGCCGCATCAGCTCCAGCCCCGCCTCCCTTCCCACCGGCGCCGACACCTCGCGCAGCACCCCGCCCACGATGCGGCGGTACAGGTCCACCAGCCCCGGTCCGGCCTGCACCGGCAGCTCCGCGAGCCCCGCGTACAATCCCACGCTGAGCGCGTCGCCCGCCTCGGCGAAGACCGCGCGCAGGTGGTCGCCCACGGGCACCCCGGGGTCGCGCCGGCAGAAGTAGCCGGTGCGGAAGCCGCCGTTCTCGAACACCAGGTACTGGTGCGCCCGCCCGTCGCTCAGCTCCACCACCCCGCTGAAGGCGCGGCCGCGGAGCGCGGGAAACAGGCAGTCCGGCCGCCGCGCGTCCTCCTCGCTCGTCCAGGGGAGCGGCGGCTGCACAAGCGTGGCGAGCATGGCCTGGAGCTGGACCTCCGGCGCGCCCAGGTAGGCGATCTGCCCGCCCTCGCCGCGCTCGCTCTCCGTGCCCACCACGCGCAGCACCTCCGCGAGCGCCACCTGCTCCCGGCGGCCGGGCTCGATGCGGGCGGCGTGGAAGGGCTCCCCGTCCCGCAGGAAGATGAGGTAGCAGCGGTCGCCCAGCTGCACCGCGACGAAGCCGGGGACGCGGGCCGTGCGGTCGCGCTTCCCGTCGCTGAGCAGCCCGGGGAGGTTGACGTAGCTGAGCTTGGTCCGGGGGAGGTAGGCGACTTCGTGGGGGAAGCGGTACATGGCGCGTGACGAGTCGGGTCGGGGAAAGCGGACCCTGTGGGGATTACGGGACGCGGGCCGGCGTGAAAGGCGCGCGGGGGAAACGAAGCGCGGCGGACGCGGGGCCGAGATGGCCCCGCGCCCGCCGCACTTTGCTACATGGCCTGCTGGCTCTTCTGCAGGTGCTGCTGGATCTTCTGCTCCAGCGCCGGCCGGGGCACCGCGCCGACCACCGTGTCCACCAGCTGCCCATCCTTGAAGAACAGGATGGTGGGGATGGAGCGCACGTTGAACTGCGCCGCCGCGCGCGGGTTGGAGTCCACGTCCAGCTTGGCCACCTTGACCTGGCCCTGGTACTCGCCGGCGAGCTGCTCCACGATGGGAGCGATCATCCGGCAGGGACCGCACCACTCGGCCCAGAAATCCACCATGGAGAGACCCTGTGCGATCTCCGCCTGGAAGTTGTCGTCGGTCACCGTGACGGTGTTTCCGTTCTCCGCCATTTGCGTCCTTCCGTTTGTGAGGATCGGTAGCCAGGCCCGCCCCCGCGGGCTATTCTTCCCCGCGTCCGAATCCACGCAAGAAACCAACCGTTGCGAGGCACGATGAGCGAGCGGGCTCTGGATCACGTGGGGATCGCCGTCCACTCCCTGGACGAGTCGCTCCCGCTCTTTGAATCTATCACAGGGGGGAAGGGGTACGGCCGCGAGGCGGTGGAGTCGCAGGGGGTGGAGATCGCCTTCGTGGGCTCCGGCGCCGGGCGCGTGGAGCTGCTGGCCCCCACCCGCGACGACTCCCCGGTGGGAAAGTTCCTGGCGAAGCGGGGCCCGGGGATGCACCACGTCTGCTACCGGGTGCCGGACGTGGCCGCGGCGCTGGCGGGGTTCGAGCGCGAGGGCTACTCGCTGATCGACCGGGAGCCGCGCACCGGCGGGCACGGCCACCGCGTCGCCTTCCTCCACCCGCGCTCCACCGGCGGGGTGCTGGTGGAGCTGGTGGAAGGCGAGTAGCGACCGGCTAGCGCGGGCCGCGCGGCGGCTGGGGCGTGGAGGTGATCGCCTCCACCCCCACCTGCTCCACGAACCAGCGGGCCTCCGGCCCGCGCACCGCCACGAAGGGCACCTCCGGCCGGCGGTTGCCCTGCTGGAGCTGCACGTTGACGCGCACCGCCGCGCCGATGCGCCCTGGGATGGGCTCTTCGCCGCGGATGGTGTAGCCCTGGTTGGTGAGCACGGAGGCGAGCGCGTACATGCGCTTTTCCACGTCGGAGGCGGGATCGCGCCGCATCACCGGCCCCTCGGCCGTGCCGAACAGCCACCCCATCTGCACGTAGTCCTTGTCCTGGGAGAGGCGCAGGAAGCGCTCGACTGCGGCCGACGGCGCGGGAGCGCCGGGGGTGCCCTGGGCCGCGGGCGGTGGCGCGGACGCGCAGGCGGCGGCGAGGAGCAGCACGGCGAGCGGGAGCAGCCGCGGAAGTCGGAGAAGGGCGGACAAGAGGCCTCCAGGGGAGAATAGCGACGGGGCCGCTCCGGAAGGAGCGGCCCCGAATGCTAGGAACGGTCAGGAAGGGTGTCAAGCAAGCGAGGACGCCCACGCAAGCCCCGCGTGAGGGATTCCGGCCCGAAGGGCTTCAAGGTTCTGCCCCGGCGCTGGGTAGTCGAACGCACCTTTGCGTGGCCGATGAAGTACCGGCGCCTGCGTGCCGACTACGAGAACACGGTGAGTTCCTCACGCGCATGGATCCTGCTCGCCATGACCAGCCTCATGGCTCGTCGCCTCCGGCCCGCGTGAGACTTACCTGATCACTCCTGTCGAAGCGCCTCCATCGGGCGAACCCGGAGCGCCTGGCGCGCAGGGCCGGCCGTAGCGAGCAGCCCGGCGGCGATCACGAGTGCCGCGACCATAGGCACGAGCACGTGCTGCTGGCCGCGCATGAGTTCACCGCCGGAGAGTCGCTCGAGCAACGTGGCGAGGGCGACCCCCACGGCCAGCCCGAGCGCGAGTTGAAGCGCGGAGCGCGAGAAGATCGTCTGCAGCACCTGGCGCCGCGATGCACCGAGCGCGAGCCGGATCCCGATCTCCCGATACCGGCGTGTGACGGCGAACGACATCATCGCCGAGATCCCTGCCGCGGAGAGAAGGAGCACGCTCAGCGTCACAAGGCTTACCAGGATGACGGAGAATCGGACCGCCGCGCCACTGGTGCCGCCGCGAAGCTCGTCCGGGCCTGCGACGGTCATCGGGCGCCCCGGTGCTACCTCGCCGGCGATGTCCCGCAGCCGCGGGACGAGGACGTCGGGGTCGATCCCCCGCGTGCGGATGGCGACGCTCACCGGCGCCGCCCCCAGCGCCGTCGGGAGAAAGATGGCCGGCCTCTGAAGCTCCGGCTCGCCGCTCTCGTCGTAGAGATCGTCCACCACCCCGACGATCTCGAGCCAGGGGCCTGGCTGGACGGAGTCGCCCGCGGCGATCGCCGTGCTGCGCACCCGGCGGCCGAGGGCGACTCCGCCCCCGAGGAAGCGACGGACGAAGGAGCGGCTGACGACAGCGGCCGCGCCATCGGGCGCGTCGCCGGACCCGAACGGCCGCCCCGCCAGCACCTGAGCGCCAAACACATCGAAATAGTTGGGTGCGACACCGGAGGAGAGCGCGACGACACGCGCCGCGTCCGCCGTCGTCACCCCGCCCTCGACCTCGATGCGCACGCGCTGGCCGGAGCGCGGGGGCGCCGAGGCATACGTCACGCCGAGCACGCCCGGCTCCGCGGCGATCCGGCGGATCAGCTCGGCTTGGGTTTCGGCGAAGGACTCGCCCGCCTGCTCCACGGACGGAGCGGCCAGCGCCTCCCGGGCCGGAGCTACATCCCGCTCGAGCCGGAGCACGAGCATCTCCTCGACCGGGAAGGTGGGCTCGGCGCGCGGCTGCCAATACGCGTTCCAGGCGATCGCGATCACGGGCGGGAGCACAGCCACCGCGACCCCGACCTGCACCACGATGAGCGCCGACCAGGTTCTCCCCAGCTGCAACCCGGTGGCGCCGCCCATCTGGCGGAGCGTGGACTGCAGCCGCTGCCCAGTGGCCGCCAGCGCAGGGACGATACCGACGATGAAGGCTGCGAGCACGGCGAGACCCATGGCGTACGCGACCGTGGACGCCGGGAGGCCGGGCTCGATCCAGTACGGAAGGCTCCCCGGACCGGTGATGGCGACGATTTGCCGGAACCCGACGTTCGCGATCAGTAGCCCGGTCACCGCCGCAAGCGACGAGAGCGCGAGCGCCTCCAAGAAGAGTTGCGTGATGATGCGCCGGCGGCTCGCGCCCAGCGCCGTGCGGACCGCGATCTCGGCCTGGCGAGATGCCGTCCGGGCGTAGACCAGTGCCGCCACGGTGACCGCGACCGCGGCCAGAACCAGAGCCGCGAAGAGCTGCATCGTCCAGACGATCCAGGCCGGGTACTGGTGCACGTCGAGCACGACACGGACGTACGGTCTGACGATCGGGCGGAAGGTGGTGTATGCCGCGGGGAACTCGCGCGCGAGCCGCGCGCTCACGCTTCTCAACTCGGCTTCGGCCGCCGCCCTGGGAACCCCTGAGGCGAGCCGGCCGAAGATCGTCACGTGGGGGCCCTCGCCAGGGCCGTGGAGCGCAGGGTCGCTCCGGAGCGCGGTCCAGTAGCCGTGGTGGTACGGGAAGCGGAAGCCCTCGGGCATCACACCGACGACCGTGTACGGGGTGCCGTCGAGGCGCACCTCGCGTCCCACGATGCCACGGTCCGCGCCGAAGTCCCGCCGCCACTCATCGTACCCCATCACCAGCACGGCCGGAGCTCCTTCGGCCTCATCCGCCTCGAGGAGCGGACGGCCGAGGAGCGGCGGCACCCGCGCCACGTCGAATCCCGACGCGGTCATCTCCGCCACTCGTACTCCACCCGTCGTGCCGCCCGGAACGTGCAGGTAGCGTTGGGAGTCGCGGAAGGCGGACAGCTGCCGGACGGACCGCTGGCTCCCCTTCCAGGTGTCCAGGTCAAAGAGGGTCGTGCGGGAGTTGTCCTCGTTCCTCATATCGAGGTAGTCGAGCGCGACGATCCGGTCACCCTCGTCGAGCGGCGGGGCCGAGTAGTAGAACACCATGAAGCTGAAGAAGCCCGTTGCGATGGCAACGCAGACGGCCATCCCGAGCGCGCCGATCACGGAGAGCGCCGGGTGCTTCGCCAGCATGCGCAGGGCGAGCTTTACGTCTGGCGTCAGCCCGATCACCGGTGCAAACCAGCGCGCGTCGCGCACCTCTTCCCGGAACCGCTCGCGTCCGCCAAAGGTCAGCACCGCCTGCCGCCTCGCGGCTTCCGGGGTCATTCCGGCGCGGAGGTTGTTCCGCGTCTCCATCTCGAGATGGAAGGCGAACTCCTCCTCCAGCTCGCGCTCCACCTCTTCCCGGCGGAGGAGCACACGCAGCCGCTTCCGCCATCGCGTGATCCACTCCATGCGGCCCTCTCCCGATCAGGTGGTTCGCAGGATGGTGTCCATCATCCGCACGTACTCCTGCCAGCTCCGCGACTCCTCCCCGAGTGCGCTGCGGCCAGCCGCAGTCAGCTCGTAGTACTTGGCCCGGCGGTTCTCCTCGGTGACGCCCCATTCACTCACCAGCAGCCCACGCTCTTCCAGGCGCTGGAGCGCGGGGTAGAGTGATCCCGCTCCCACGCGTAGCGCGTCGCCAGAGAGCTGCTCCAGCCGCTGTGCGATCGACCACCCGTGCATGGGCTCCAGCGAAAGCGCCTTCAGGACCAGGAGGTCGAGCGTACCTCGAAGGATGTCGCTGGATGCGTGAGGTGGCATTTGGTTTTCGGAGAGTAGTATCGAGTTCCGATAAGAATGCGCTTCGTTGTATCGAAAGTCAATACCAGCGTAAACCGGGGCGTGCGTGCTGGGGAATTAGCGGCCGGTGGGCCCGCGACTCAGGCCCAGGGCTTCGATGCTCTGCTGCCCCACTTTATACCCACGCTCATAGAGCCGCCCCCCTCTCCCAATTCTGGAGAGGGGGCCAACTGCGGGTACTTTCAGAACGGGCAGGCGGTTGCGTGAGGGATTTCGGCCCGAAGGGGCGAGACCCCGCGGGCAGTTTCGCGGGGGCTCGACTCCGTTGCAGACGGTAGTATCGTTTGCTACGGAGCCGAAGCCCGACCCCGGCGCCAGCCGGGGACACGCCCAGACCCGCAGTTCAACCGGCTTCTCACACCCCCGCCGGCGCCTCCGCGGAAACCCCCGCCGCCCGGAACGACAGCTGGTGCGAGCCGTCCTCCCGGTCCACCACCACGGTGTCGCCCTCCTCGAACTCGCCCTCCAGCACGCGGATGGCGAGCGGGTTCTGGAGCAGCCGCTGGATGGAGCGCTTCAGCGGGCGCGCCCCGTAGGCCGGGTCGTAGCCCTCGTCCGCGATCAGCTCCTTTGCCGCGTCGGTGATCCGCAGGGCCAGCTTGCGGTCGGCGAGGAGCCGCTCCAGCTGACGCAGCTGGATCTCCACGATGTGCTTGAGGTCGTCCACCCCCAGCGGGCGGAAGACGATGATGTCGTCCACGCGGTTCAGGAACTCGGGGCGGAAGGCCCGCCGCAGCTCGGCGAGCACGGAGGCCTCCACCCCCACGCGCGTGGCCGGGTCGCGGAGCGCCGCCGACTGCTCCAGGATCAGGTGGCTCCCGAGGTTGGAGGTCATGATGACGACCGTGTTCTTGAAGCTCACCACGCGTCCCTGCGAGTCGGTGAGCCGCCCGTCGTCCAGGATCTGCAGGAGGACGTTGAACACGTCCGGGTGCGCCTTCTCGATCTCGTCGAAGAGCACCACCGAGTACGGCCGGCGCCGCACCGCCTCGGTGAGCTGGCCGCCCTCCTCGTAGCCCACGTACCCCGGCGGGGCGCCGATCAGCCGCGCCACGGCGTGCTTCTCCATGTACTCGGACATGTCGATGCGGACCATGGCCTCCTGGTTGTCGAACAGGAACTCGGCCAGGGCGCGCGCGGTCTCCGTCTTCCCCACGCCGGTGGGCCCCAGGAAGATGAAGCTGCCGATGGGGCGGTTGGGGTCCTGCATTCCCGCCCGCGAGCGCCGCACGGCGTCGGCCACGGCGCGCGTGGCTTCCGGCTGACCGATCACCCGCTGGTTGAGGTGCTCGTCGAGGTGCGCCAGCCGCTCGCGCTCGCTCTGGAGCATGCGGGTGATGGGGATCCCGGTCCAGCGGGCCACCACCTCGGCGATGTCGTCGGCGTCGACCTCTTCCCGGAGGAAGCGGGACTTCTGCTGCACCTCCAGCAGGCGCGCCTCGGCGTCCTGCACGTCCTTCTGGAGCGCGGGGAGCTCGCCGTACTGCACCTCGGCGGCGCGCGTCAGGTCGCCCACGCGGGTGGCGCGGTCCACCTCCACGCGCAGCTCTTCCAGGCGCTCCTTCATCTCGCGCAGGTCGGCGATCACCTGCTTCTCGCCCTGCCACTGCGCCTTCATCCCCGACGACTTCTCGCGCAGCTCGGCGAGCTCCTGCTCCAGCCGCCCGGAGCGCTCGCGCGACTCGGGGTCGGTCTCGCGGGCGAGCGCCTGCCGCTCGATCTCCAGCTGCACGATGCGGCGCTCCACCTCGTCGATCTCCTGCGGCAGCGAGTCGATCTCGATGCGCAGCTTGGACGCGGCCTCGTCGATCAGGTCGATGGCCTTGTCCGGCAGGAACCGGTCGCCGATGTAGCGGTTGGAGAGCGTCGCCGCGGCCACGATGGCGGGGTCGGTGATGCGCACGCCGTGGTGCACCTCGTAGCGCTCCTTGAGCCCGCGCAGGATGGCGATGGTGTCCTCCACGCCGGGCTCGCCCACGAACACCGGCTGGAAGCGCCGCTCCAGCGCGGCGTCCTTTTCGATGTACTGGCGGTACTCGTCCAGGGTGGTGGCGCCCACCATGCGCAGCTCGCCGCGGGCGAGCGCGGGCTTGAGCATGTTGCCGGCGTCGGGCGAGCCCTCGGTCTTCCCCGCCCCCACGATGGTGTGCAGCTCGTCGATGAAGACGATGAACTTGCCGTCGGCCTCGGTGATCTCCTTGAGCACGGCCTTGAGGCGCTCCTCGAACTCGCCGCGGTACTTGGCGCCCGCGAGCATGGAGCCCATGTCCAGCGAGATCAGTGTCTTGTCGCGAAGCCCCTCGGGGACGTCGCCGTTGACGATGCGCTGCGCCAGCCCTTCCACGATGGCCGTCTTCCCCACGCCGGGCTCGCCGATGAGGACGGGGTTGTTCTTGGTGCGGCGCGAGAGCACCTGCACCACCCGGCGGATCTCCTCGTCGCGGCCGATCACGGGGTCCAGCTTGCCGCGGCGGGCGCGCTCGGTGAGGTCCACCGAGAAGCGCTGGAGCGACTGGTACTTTTCCTCGGGGTTCTGGTCGGTGACGCGGTGCGCGCCGCGGACCTGCTGCAGCGCCTGGACGACGGCCTCGCGCCCGGCCCCCTGAGCCGACAGCAGCTCGCGCGTGGTGGAGCCCTTCTTTTCGGCGAGGGCCAGGAGCACGTGCTCGGTGGACACGTACTCGTCCTTGAGGTCGCGCGCCTCCTTTTCCGCCCGGTCCAGGATCTCGTTCAGCTCGCGGGAGATGGTGGGCTGCGCGCCGCCGGACTGCCTGGGCAGGCGGCCGAGCGCCGTTTCCAGCTCGCTCCCCAGCCGGGCGACGTTGACGCCCACCTTCTGGAGGATGGGGACGACGATCCCCTCCTCCTGCGCCAGCAGCGCGGCGAGCAGGTGGACGTCCTCGATGGCCGGGTTTCCGTTCTTGCGCGCGGCGTTGGCGGCTTCCTGGATGGCTTCTGCCGTTTTGACCGTAAGTCGATCGAAGTTGATCATCCGTGCTCCTTTAACCGGTTGGGGCGGCCTGACCGGGGAATCCCGCATCTGCGAGGATTTTGTCTACGCCTGCTGCCGGGGCCGCCTCTCGTCTGGTGT
Source organism: uncultured Gemmatimonadales bacterium (assembly GCA_963716255.1). GTDB lineage: Bacteria > Gemmatimonadota > Gemmatimonadetes > Longimicrobiales > Longimicrobiaceae > JAFAYN01. The sequence continues at coordinate 784,806 of OY970303.1, forward strand.
CGCTGCCGGGGAACCAAGGAAGATCCGTGCCCGCGAATGCCTGCCAAAATGTCTAAATTCCGTCGTGGATTGAGCATGCGTGACCGGGGCCGGTACGGGCTGCGCCCGGGGCAGGAAGCAGACCGACGCTGCTCGGCGCAAAATTTGCGGCGTAAAATACGCGCGATTTGTGATTGATGTCATCGGCCCGCCCCGTCCGTAGCCAAGCTCGACAGCCGGCTGCGGAAGCCCGCACCCCACGTTTCTCCCGGGAGGAACCATGAAGCGCATCCACACCATCGTGTTCGGCGCGGGCATCTTCGCGGCGCTGGGCTTCGGCTCGGCGTCGGCCTTCGCGAAGCCCACGACGGAGCGGACCTGGACGTACTGCCCGTACCAGCCGGTGAACGAAGCGGGGTGCGTGACCTGCTGCGAGAACTTCGAAATGTATGATTACCAGTACGACTGGTTCACCCACACGTGCCGCTGCTGGTCCGAGTAGCTCACCCGGCCTCCGGGAGAAGGACGGCGCCCCCGTCGCGACGGTCGCGGCGGGGGCGCCTTTTTACACCTGGAGCGGCCACGCCGTCAGGGCACCGAGTCGTACAGCAGCGCGTTGACGAACAGGGGCTGGCTGGCGCGCCAGAAGAGGCGGAAGAGCGGGTCGTCGGCGAAGAGCACCACGTTGCCCTCGCCCACGGACTTGGTGACCAGCCAGGAGCCCTCCTGGAGCCGCTTGAGGTTGGCGGGGGAGATCACGCCGGAGATGCGCGCCAGGTCGCCGGGGAAGTACGCCACGCTCTCCACGCCCTCGGCGGGCTCGAAGACCAGGCCGCCCTCGTGCAGGGCGAAGGCCCGGTCGGGGCGGCCGTCGACCCCGGCGCCCCAGGCCAGCGGGTGGGCGGGGTCCAGGCGCAGCGGCAGGATGGTGCCCGGCACCTGCTTGCGCCAGTCCTCGCGCTCGCGCTCCTCGCGCCCGGCGAGCGCCCGAGCGCCCGCGGCGGAGTCGGAGGGCTCGGAGCGGGTCTTGACCTCGGCGATGGAGGCGAGGGCCTGCGCGGCGCCGGCCACGGCCACCAGTCGCCCGCCGCGCTCCACCCAGGCCTTGAGCGCGTCCTGCACCGGCTTGCCCGTGGCGGCGCCGAAGGCGTCCGGGACGACGACCACGTCGTACTGGGACAGGTCGATGCGCGCGAGGTCGCCGGCCAGCACCGCGTCGAACGGCATCCCCAGGTCCCGCTCCAGGAAGTACCAGAACGCGCCGTAGGAGGTGGCGCTCACCCCCTCGCCGCCCACCAGGGCGACGCGCGGCATCTTCACCGCGACTACGTTCTCGCTCCCCAGGTCGATGCCGCCCTGGCTGAGCCCGCTCGCCACGGGGACCACCGTGCCGCCCAGCCCGGCCGCCGCGACGCGCGCCGCCAGCGAGTCGTTGCCGCCCGCGGGGAGGAACCACGTCCCCGCCGCGAAGCGCTGCCCGCCGAAGGTGGAGGGCTTGTTGAGGACGCGCGCCCGGCCGCCCCCGGCGAGGAAGCGGACCAGCCGCGGCGCGTTGCCGGCGCCCGCGGGGACCAGGTAGCCGTAGCCGGGCGCGGGGGCCGCGGCACGCGCGGCCTCCCCGGCCGGGGCGGGCACGGGGGTCCAGCCGGCCGCGGGGGCGGATCCCACGCGGTACGCGGCCACGCCGTAGGCGTACGGGAGCGACCAGGCGCTCACGTCGTACGAGTACTCGGCCTTGAGCTCGGTCTCGGGCTGGAGCAGGGTGATGGCGAGCCGGCCGCGGGGCTGGCGGGCGCGCACCCGGTACGTCCCCGCGGGGAAGCGGCTGCGCTCCTCGAAGCCGGGGTGGACCCGGGCCCCGGCGCCGAACGCCTCGCCGGCGCGCTCCACCTCGATCCCCTGCTGCCGCAGGTGCGCGACCAGCGCCTCCACGCGGCTGGGATCGGAGCCGGGGACCAGCAGGAAGTCCGAGGCGCCGTCGGCGACGGTGCGCGCGCCGGCGGCGTAGTCCAGCAGCAGCCGGGTCTTGCCCGCGGCGGCGGTGCGCAGCGTGGCGTTGCCGGCCGTGCGGTGGTGCTCGGCGCGATCGCGGAGCGTGAGGGTGTCGCCGTCGTCCCGGCGGATGGCGAGTCCCGCGGCGCCGTGCCCGGCCTGCTCGTACGTCATCCCGATGGCCCCGGTGAGCGAGGGCCACGAGTCGCCGTAGCCGGGGTAGAACAGGTCGAACGCCTCCGCCGTGTAGTACTCCCACCCGCGCGCGTCGAAGGCGCGGGCGTTCCCCTCGCCGAAGCGCTTCCCCCACTGGAGGACGTAGTCCGGGTAGATGGGGTTGATGGGCGCGCTCGCCGGGAAGAAGAAGTACGACGAGTTGTAGAACATCTCGTGGAAGTCCACGTGCACCTGGGGGTTCCACCGGGTCCAGGTGGCCAGGCGCGCGCGGGTTTCCGGCTGGGTGGCCCAGCTCCAGTCGCGGTTCAGGTCGAACAGGTAGTGGTTGAAGCGCCCACCCGGCCAGGGCTCGCGGTGCTCGCGCGCCTGCGGGTCGGGGTCGGCGGTCTGCCCCACCACGGAGTTGAACCACTGCACGTAGCGGTCGCGCCCGTCCGGGTTGGTCACGGGGTCGATGACGACCACCAGCGAGTCCAGCGCGCCGGCCACCTCGGGCGCGCCGCGGGCCAGGTCCCAGGCGGTCCACATGGCGGCCTCGCTGGACGAGCTCTCGTTGCCGTGCACGCCATACGAGAAGTACACCACCGCGGGATTCCCCGCGGCCACCTGCCGGGCGCGCTCGGCGGAGGTTTCCGGGCGGGTCAGCTCGGCGTTGGCGGCCAGGACGGCGTCCAGCCGGCGCAGGTTCTCCGCGGAGCCGATGACCAGCTGGAAGAGCTCGCGCCGCTCGGGGGTGGTGCCGTAGGGGCGGTACTCCACCAGCGGCGAGGCGTCGGCGAGGGCGCGGGCGTAGTCGCGGACCCCGGCGTACGGGGTGAAGTGCTCGCCCATGGCGTAGCCGTGGAACTGCTCGGGCGAGGGCGGCGCCTGCTGGGCGTACGCCGTGCCGATGGGGAGCGCGAGGAGCGCCAGGGCCGGCAGCGTACGCCGCCGCGGTGTGCGCAGGTGCATGCGGACCGTTCGTTTTGTGGGGGACCGGGTCGGACGGGCGGCCGTTCGAAAACCGCGGCAACCTAACGCGAGCGCTTCGGCCCACGCAACCATGCGGCTTGACACCGCACGGGCGCCGCGGTAGCCTCCGGGCCGCCGCGTCGTCCACCCTCTTTCCCGCGCCGTCCACCGTTGAAGCACGCCCTGCTCCCCCTCCTCGTCGCCCTCGCGCTGCCGGCCGCCCTGGGCGGCTGCCGCGACGAGTACGCGGGCACCCTGTCGCGCGAGCGCTTCGTGGCGGTGAACGTGGCGCTGCGCCGGCTGGACGCCGCGGGCCGGGACTCGCTGCGCACCGCCGCCGACTCGGCGCGCGCGCGCGCCGCCGTGCTGAAGAAGCAGGGGGTCACGGAAAAGGAGCTGCGGGCGTTCGTGGACGCCAGGCGCGACGACACGGAGGAGCTGTCGGAGACCTGGCGCGAGATCGCGTCGCGCCTGGCGCGCGCCGACTCCGTCGTCCGCGCGGACTCGGTGCGCAGGGACTCCCTGTCGCGCGCGAAGAAGGACACCGCCGCCGGCCGCCGGGACACGGCGCGCACCACGCCCCCCGCTCCGCGGGGCGGCCCGGCCCCGCCGCCGGGAACCCGGAGCAGGGAGCGCCCCCGCCCCACTCCGCCCCCGCCGACGCCGCGGAGCTGAGCGCGCAGAACCCCTTTCCCGGACGCGGGAAAGGGGTTCCGCCGTTTCCGGAGCCGCCGCGGGGAACCCGCGGACCCCAGCGAGACCCCCGCGTGAGGGATTTCGGCCCGAAGGGGCGAGACCCGGCGGGGCCGTTTCCGCCGGGGCTCGACTCCGTTAGCGAGCGTTGTTTGCTCGCTTACGGAGCCGAAGCCCGACCCCGGCGCCAGCCGGGGGCACGCCCGAACCCGTCTCCCCCCGCACTTTCCACACGCAGCCGCACGGCAACCGCAAGCGGCGCCAGCAGAAGCGGAAGGTACGTGGCCCAGCAGAGCGGCGCGAAGAGCACGGCGGCGGCCGCCACGATCCCGCAGCGCAGCGCCGTGTCCCGCGTCCGCCGGGTCAGCCAGGCGGCCGCCAGCGGCGCTGCGATGCCGGCGGCCGTGAGGTAGAGCCGGGCCCACGCCGGGAGCGGCCCCGGCCGGTACTCCCACCCCAGCTCCCGGACGATGCGCAGCACCGCGAACGAGATGGACACGTTGGTGCCGCCGTACTTGGGGTCGTACGCCCAGGTCCCCTGCCCCACCACGGGAAGCATGTAGCGCGCCCAGTCCAGCAGCGAGCGCACGAACACGCCCGGGCCCAGCACGGCCATGCAGAGCACGCTGCCGATCACGAGCGCGAGGGCCGCCCCCCGGACCACCCTCCACCCCTCGCGCTGGGCGGCCGCCAGCAGCGGCCAGGCGCAGTACAGCTTGACCATGGCGGACGCCGCGAAGCAGAAGCCCCGCGCCGCCGGCCAGGCGAGCGCCGCGCCGAAGAGCGCCCACAGCACCGGCTCCACGTTGGCGACCATGACGGCGAGCTGCGCCCCCGGCACCGCGGCCACCACCGCCGCGGCGACGACCGCCCCGGCCGGGGTGACGCGGCCGGTGGCGAGCTTCGCCAGCGAGGCGGCGTACACCGCGAACGCCGCGTACAGCACCACGTACCATGCCCGCGCGAAGGTGAGCAGAGGCAGGTGGGCGAAGGGCACCAGCACGCCCATCAGGAAGGGCGGATACGGGTAGCGGGCGTGCGGGTACGTGTGGCCGGGCGTGCCGATGTGGGGTCCGTAGTCCGGCCATGGCCAGTACAGCGCCTGACCCCGCAGGGCACGGCCGGCGATGACGTAGTAGCGCACCATGTCGTCGCGCCGCGCGGCCCGGGTCCACAGCGCGGGGACCAGCTCCCACCCCAGGTACGCCAGGTACAGCACGCTCGCGGCGGCCAGCGCGGCCAGGGCGGCGCGCTCCCGGCCGGAGCGGCGCCGCCCGGGCTCGCCGCGGGCGTGGACGGCGCCCGCCACCCCCAGCGCGACCGCGGCGATGCCCAGCAGGTAGCGCGCCCACTCGGGCATGGACTCATGCATGGCGGGTGCTCATCCCCGGAGGGGTCTCCCGGCGTGGTCGTGGGGCGCCGGCCCGCCGGCGGACACGGGCGGGAACGGGCGGCGGAAAGGGCGCAAAGTATCGGAGGCGGAGCGGGCCGCCAAGGGGCGCCGGGCCGCCCGGGAACCTCCGGGGCGCGCCCTGGTACCGGTTGTCCGGCGCGGCCCCTCGCGCGGCCGAGGCCGCGCGCCGCAGCTCCCACCCGGACCCCGATCCTGCCCATGCGTCACACCCTGACCCCCCGCACGGTCGTACTGGCGCTGGCGACGGCCGCCGCCGGCTGCGCCCCCGCGAGCGCCGTGAGCCCGGAGACCGCGCCCGCCCCGGCCCCGCAGGCCGCCGCGTCCGCCCCGGCCGCGGCGACCAACCCGCTCCTCGCCGGGTGGACCGGCCCCTACGGCGGCGTGCCGCCCTTCGACCGCGTGCGCGTGGCGGACTTCGTCCCCGCGCTGGAAGCGGCCATGGCGGAGAACCTGGCCGAGGTCGAGCGCATCGCCGCCGACCCCGCAGCGCCGACCTTCGAGAACACGGTGCTGGCGTTCGAGCGCGCCGGGAGGACGATGCAGCGGGTGATCACCTTCTACGGCGTGTGGAGCTCCAGCATGAGCACGCCGGAGTTCCAGGCCGTGCAGCGCGAGATGGCGCCCCGGCTGGCCGCCTTCAACGACCGCATCACGCAGAACGAGGCGCTCTTCCGCCGCCTGGAGGCGGTCGACGCCTCGCCGGAGAAGGCGCGGCTCAACCCGGAGCAGCAGCGGCTTCTCTGGGTGCACCACAACAACTTCGTGCGCGCCGGCGCGCGGCTGGACGCGGCGAAGAAGGCGCGCCTGTCGCAGGTCAACCAGCAGCTCGCCGGGCTCTTCACGGCCTTCAACCAGGACGTGCTGGCCGACGAGAGCGACCAGTTCCTGGTGATCCGCAGCGAGGCCGAGCTGGCCGGCGTGCCGCAGTCGGTGCGCGACGCCGCCTCCGCCGCCGCGGCCGCCCGCAAGCTGCCCGGCGCCTGGGTGATCGACAACACGCGCTCGGCGGTGGATCCGTTCCTCACCTACGCCGACCGGCGCGACCTGCGCGAGAAGGTGTGGCGCACCTTCGTGAACCGCGGCGACATGGGCGGCGAAACGGACACCAACGCCACCATCGCGCAGATCCTCAAGCTCCGCGCCGAGCGGGCGCAGCTCCTGGGCTACCCCACGCACGCCCACTGGCGGCTGGACAACGCCATGGCGAAGACCCCCGAGCGCGCCATGGAGCTGATGGAGGCGGTGTGGACGCCCGCCGTGGCCCGGGTGCGCCAGGAGGTCGCCGACATGCAGCAGGTGGCCCGCGCGGAGGGCGGCAGCGTCACCATCGAGCCGTGGGACTACCGCTACTACATGGAGAAGGTGCGCAAGCAGCGGTACGACCTGGACCAGAACGAGGTCAAGCAGTACCTCCAGCTGGAGCGGCTGCGCGAGGGAATGTTCTGGGTGGCGGGCGAGCTGTTCGGCTTCCAGTTCACGCCCATCACCAGCGTCCCCGTCTTCCACCCCGACGTGCGGGTGTGGGAGGTCACGGACCGCGCCACCGGCCGCCACGTGGGCGTGTGGTACTTCGACCCGTACGCCCGTCCCGGCAAGCGCTCCGGCGCCTGGATGAACGCGTACCGGTCCCAGCAGCGCATGAACGGCGAGATCACCACCATCGTCTCCAACAACGCCAACTTCGTGAAGGGAAGGCCGGGCGAGCCGGTGCTCATCTCCTGGGACGACGCGGAAACTCTCTTCCACGAGTTCGGGCACGCCCTGCACGGCCTGTCCTCCAGCGTCACGTATCCCACGCTCTCGGGGACGGCGGTGGCGCGCGACTACGTGGAGTTCCCCTCGCAGCTCCTGGAGCACTGGCTGGGCACGCCCGAGGTGCTGCAGCGCTTCGCCGTGCACCACCAGACGGGCCAGCCCATCCCGGCGGCGCTGGTGGACCGGATCAAGCGGGCCTCCACCTTCAACCAGGGCTTCGCCACCGTGGAGTACCTGGGCAGCGCGCTGGTGGACATGAAGCTCCACCTGGCAGGGACCCGCGACATCGACCCGGACGCCTTCGAGCGGGAAACGCTGGCGCAGCTGGGGATGCCGCGCGAGATCGTGATGCGGCACCGCACGCCGCAGTTCACGCACGTGTTCGGCAGCGACAGCTACTCGGCGGGCTACTACAGCTACCTGTGGTCCGACGTGCTGACGGCGGACGCGGCGGAAGCCTTCAAGGAGGGCAAGGGGCTGTACGATCCGGCCGTGGCCGAGCGGCTGCGCCGCTACATCTTCGCCGTGGGGAACACCGTCGACCAGGCGGAGGCGTACCGCGCCTTCCGCGGGCGCGACGCGCGCATCGACGCGCTGATGCGCGACCGGGGCTTCCCGGTCCCCGGCCCGGCGACGAGCCGTCCGTAGGCGGGACCGCCGCGCCGCCCGGCAGCGTGACAGGAGCCCCCGGCGGTCCGCACCGCCGGGGGCTTTTTTCGCGTCCGGGCGAGACGCCTTGCGAAAGCAAGATACGCAACGTATTTTGTTGCACGAAGAGGCTTGCCGGGAAGGTTTTCCGCGGATCCAGGAGAAACCATGACGCGATCGGGCTCGGCGAAAAAGGTCAGGGAGCTGAACACCGACCAGAGCTTCTACGCGCTCCGCCTGGAGTCGGCGCGGCGCGCATTCCCCTCCGACGCGCAGGTGGCCGAAGCGCTGGGGGTGGACCGGGCGCAGGTGAAGCGCTGGTACGAGGGCACCACCGTCCCCGGACCGGAGAACGTGGACCGGATCGTGGGGCTGGACGCCGTCGTCGAGCTGCTTTCCGGGTACCTGGAGCCGTCGTCCGTCCCCAAGTGGCTGGGCGGGTTCAACGCCCACCTGGGAGACCGTCGCCCCATCGACGTGCTCCGGCAGGGCAGCCTTTCCGAGGTGATCGCCGCCATCGAGGCGCTGAAGAGCGGCTCCTACGCGTGAGCGCGGCGCCGGCCCGCGCCTGGCGGGTGTTCCCGTGGGACCCGGGGGCCGCGGCGGGCGAGCGCTTCTCCCCCTCGTACGTGCCGCCGGCCCAGGGCAAGGGACGCTTCGACCTCCCCGGGGTTCCCGGCGGCGTGCTGTACCTGGCCGAAACGCCGGAGCACGCGGTGGCCGAGCTGGTGCAGCAGTACCGGGGGCAGTCGCTGGACGACGCGGAGCTGGTCGCCGGCGGCCGGCGCCTGGCGCTGGTGGCCGCCGCCCTGCCGGACCCGCTGCGCGGGAGCGTGCTCGACCTGTGCGACGCCGCGGAGCTCGTCCGGCTGGGCGTGCGGCCGGACGAGACCGCTTCCCGCGACCGGGGCGCCACGCAGCGGATCGGCGCCGGGGTCCACGCCGCCGGGCACGCCGGGCTGCGCTGGTGGTCGGCGTTTTCCGGCGACTGGCACACCCTGCTTCTCTTCCGCGACCGCATGGGCGAGCCGCTGGCGTTCGGCACGCCGGAGGCCCTGACGCTCGACCACCCCGCCCTGCGGGAGGCCGCGCGGGAGCTGGGGATCGGCATCACGGCGGTGCGCCGCGCACGCGCCCGCGCCCCGGCGCGCTGACGCGGGACGGCGGCGTCACCCCGAGGGGAGCCCCCGGAGGCACGCGCTTCCGGGGGCTCCCCGCGTCCGGCCGCGCCCGCGCAGTACGAATGTTGCAGCCCCCGCCTCCCCTTTTCGTGTCCCCGAGGAGCGACGCATGACCGAGCACGGCAACATCGACCCGCAGGAGCGGCGGGAGCTGCACGAGCGCGCCACCGTGGAGCCCGAGCAGGGCGCCATCCGCGGCGACGACCCGGGCAAGCCGCAGCCGGACGCGTGGGAGGCCGCCAAGATCGACCTGTCCAGCGAGGAGCGCATCCGCGCCGAGATGGCCGCCGAGGGAGAGTCCCCCGCCGCCCCGGCCGACGAGGCGCGCCACGGCAGCGTGGCCGCGCACCCGCCGGAGGAGCTCACCGGGCTCCGGACCGGCAAGATCAGGCAGACCGCCGCGGGCCTCGCCGCCATCCGCGTGGCCATGGAGCACACGGTGGACGAGATGGGCGCCCTGGACGGCGCGCGGATGCTCCACGGGCTCAACCAGGCCGACGGCTTCGACTGCCAGAGCTGCGCCTGGCCCGACCCCCCGCCCGGGGAGCGCCCCTTCATGGCCGAGTACTGCGAGAACGGCGCGAAGGTCACCGCCGAGGAGAACACCCGCAGGCTGATCCCCCCGGAGTTCTTTCGCGAGCACAGCGTGGCCGAGCTTTCCCGCCGCTCCGACTACTGGCTGGCGAAGCAGGGCCGCATCGCCCACCCGCTGGTGCTGCGCGAGGACGCCACGCACTACGAGCCCATCGGCTGGGACGAGGCGTTCCGGCTGCTGGCCGACGAGCTGAACGCGCTGGACTCGCCGGACGAGGCGGCCTTCTACACCTCCGGCCGCACCAGCAACGAGGCCGCGTTCCTGTACCAGCTCTTCGCGCGGATGTACGGGACCAACAACTTCCCGGACTGCTCCAACATGTGCCACGAGTCCAGCGGCGCCGCGCTGACCGACTCCATCGGCATCGGCAAGGCCACGGTGACGCTGGACGACGTCGTGCACGCCGACCTGCTCATCGACATGGGGCACAACCCGGGGAGCTGCCACCCGCGCATGCTCAGCGCCCTGCGCGAGCTGAAGCGGAACGGGGGCAGGGTCGTCGCCGTGAACCCGCTCCCCGAGACCGGCCTCAACCACTTCAAGCACCCGCAGGACCTCAAGCACCCCGCGCGCGCCCTGGACGTGCTGGTGGGCGACGGCGCCCCCATCGCGGACCTGTACGTCCCCGTGCGCATCGCCGGCGACCTGGCGCTCCTCAAGGGGATCGCCAGGGAGCTGCTGGAGGAGGAAGAGCGGCGCCCGGGGGAGGTCTTCGACCACGCGTTCATCCGCGACCACACCTACGGGTTCGAGGCGCTCCTCGCCGACCTGCGGGCCGAGAGCTGGGAGCTGCTGGTGGAGCAGAGCGGGGTGTCGCGCGCGGAGATCCGGCGGATCGCGGAGATGGTGATGGCGAGCGAGCGATTGATCGTCGCGTGGGCGATGGGGCTCACCCAGCAGCCGCAGGCGGTCGCCGCCATCCAGAGCATCGTCAACCTGCTGCTCCTGCGGGGGAGCATCGGCAGGCCGGGCGCGGGGGCGCTCCCGGTGCGCGGCCACAGCAACGTGCAGGGCGACCGCACCGTGGGCATCTGGGAGCGGATGTCGGACCGCTTCCTGGACGCGCTGGGGCGGGAGTTCGGCTTCGAGCCGCCGCGCAGGCACGGCTACGACACGGTGGAAACGCTGCGGGCGATGCACGCCGGCAGGGTCAAGGTGTTCTTCGCCATGGGCGGCAACGTCCTGTCCGCCGGCCCCGACACCGAATACGCCGCCGAGGGCTTCCGGCGCTGCCGCCTCACCGCGCACGTGTCCATCAAGCTGAACCGCGGGCACCTGGTCGCCGGGCGCCGGGCGCTGGTCCTCCCCACCATCGGCCGCGCCGAGCGCGACGTGCAGGCCGGGGGCGAGCAGTTCGTCACCGTGGAGGACACCATGGGGATCATCCACGCCTCGCGCGGGGTGGTGCCCCCCGCCTCCCCCGACCTCCTCAGCGAGCCCACGATCGTCGCGCGCCTGGCCAGGGCCGTCCTCGGCGCGCGGAGCCGCGTGGACTGGGACGCGCTGGTGGCCGACTACGACCGCATCCGCGACCGCATCCAGCGGGTGGTCCCCGGCTTCGACGACTACAACCGGCGCGTCCGCCAGCCCGGCGGCTTCCCGCTCCCCAACCTGGCGCGCGACAAGCGGGAGTTCACCACCACCACGGGCAAGGCCAACTTCACCGTGCACCCCATCCACCCGGTGCGCCTGGAGCCCGGGCAGCTGCTGATGATGTCCATGCGCAGCCACGACCAGTTCAACACCACCGTCTACGGCCTGAGCGACCGCTACCGGGGGATCCACGACGAGCGGCGGGTGGTGCTGATGAACGCCGGGGACGTCGCGGAGCTGGGGCTGGCGAACGGGCAGGTGGTGGACCTCACCAGCCACTTCCGGGGGCAGCAGCGGACCGCGCGGCGCTTCATCGTGCTCGCGTATCCCATCCCGCGCGGGTGCGCCGCCACCTACTTCCCCGAGGCCAACGTGCTGGTGCCCATCGACAGCGTGGCCGAGCGCAGCAACACGCCGACCTCCAAGTTCGTCGTCATCACCGTGGCGCCGTCCGAGTACGGCGGGCGGTTCGACTACGACCTGATCGAGCAGGAGCAGCCCATGCCGCGCGTCTGAACGGGGTTTTGACGACGGGGACGACAGGGACGACGGGTGCGGGCGTGCCCCCGGCTGGCGCCGGGGTCGGGCTTCGGCTCCGTAAGGCAGCAAACAACGCTGCCTAACGGAGGTGAGGTTTGGCGGAAACAGCCCCGCCGGGTCTCGCCCCTTCGGGCCGAAATCCCTCACGCGACAGGCCCCCTCCCCCGCAAGCGGGAGAGGGGGAGAACTTCATCGGGGACAACGTGTTTCGCGCTGGCGTCCGCGGGGCCCCACCCGGCTCGCTTGAGGCTCGCCACCCTCCCCCAATTCTGGGGGAGGGCTTCCTGACCCTCGCTTCCGACGTGTCGTTCTCCTCCTCTCCCCTCGTGGGAGAGGGGCCGGGGGGTGAGGGGGCCCAGACTCGCGGACGCCAGCACCCGACCCCGGCGCCAGCCGGGGGCACGCCCAGGCCCGCCGTCCAGAGCTGTTCAAGCCGGTATCAGTAGGCGACGCCGAACCGCCGCCCCACGTGCTGCGGCTTCTCCAGCTCGTCGACCAGCGCAACCGCGTAGTCCTCGAAGGAGATGGCGCTGTTCCCGTGCTCGTCCGTGAGGAGCTGGTCGAGGGTGGTCCGGTACTTCCCGGTGCGCTCCCCCGGCTGGATCACGATCGCCGGGCTCAAAAAGGTCCAGTCCAGCCCCTCCCCCTCCGCACGGTACACGGCGAGCGAGTCGCGCCCCTCGGTCGCCTCGGCGCGGTACTCGTCCGGGAAGCCGGGAGCGTCCATCAGCGCCACCCCGGGCGCCACCTCCAGGCTCCCCGCCCCGCCCACCACCACCAGCCGCTTCACCCCCGCCTCGCGCAGGCCGGCGATCAGGCCGCGCGCCGCCGCGACCAGCGACGGGGCGCTCCCCGTGCTCCCCGGGCGCGGGGACACGGCGCTGACCACCGCGTCCGCCCCGCGGACGGCCCGGGCGACGCTCGCCGCGTCGGTGGCGTCGCCCTGCACCAGCCGGACGCGCGGGTCCGGCGCCTGCGGCTTCGCCGGGTCGCGCACCACGCCCACCACCTCGTGGCCGCGCTCCAGCGCCTCCCGGACGATCCGCTGGCCCACGTGCCCCGTGGCGCCGAAGAGTACGATCTTCATGATGGCTCCCTTTCCGGTTGCGGGCGGCTCGGGCCGCCCGGGTACGATGCCGGAGCGGACGTCGCCCCGGCATGTGTGTATCCACCGTTGTCACATACCACACCAAAAAAATTTCAGCGGGCTTCCCGCGTCCCCTCCGCCTCCGCGCCGGCGAGGTCCCGCCCCAGCTCGGCGATGGTGGTGCGGTCCAGCTCCGCCTCCAGCACCCGCTCCGCCGCGTCCAGGCGGCGCTCCAGCACGGCCTGGATGTTCCGTCCCACCGGGCAGGCGGGGTTGGGCCGCTCCCGGTGCATGGCGAACAATTCCCCACCGCCCTCGCCCACCGCGCGGTACACGTCGCCCAGGGTGATGCGGGACGCGGGGCGCGCCAGGAGCGCGCCGCCGCCCGTGCCCATCTGCGAGGTGGTGAGCCCCGCCTTCGCCAGCACGCCCAGGAGCCGCCGGACCAGCGAGGGGTTGGTGTTCACGCTCCCCGCGATGAAATCGGACGTGACCGGCTCCCCCCCGCTCTGCTCGAGCAGGGTGAGGATGTGCGTGGCGACGGCGAAGCGGCTGTTCATCCGGCGCAGCGCCGCGCGGGCGGCGTAGTAGCCGCACATGCCGTGGACGGCGCCGCCCGGCGGGGTGGACGCGGAGCACAGGTACAGCCCTTCCACCGGCGTGGTGTACGGGTTGGCACGGAGCGCGGGGCGGAAGAAGACCTGCCGCAGCGTCATGGCGCCGGCGCTGATGTCGCCGCCCACCAGGTTGGGGTTGTGGCGCTCCAGCTCCGAGGGGGGCATGACGCTGCGCGCCAGCACCAGGTCGCGGAAGCCGGGGGCGAAGCGCTCCACCTGGTCCTCGATGGCGCGCGTCATGTCCACTTCGCAGCCGAAGGGGACATGGCAGTAGGCCCAGGCGATGTGCTTCCCCGAGGGCGCACGCGACGGGTCGTGCAGGGTGGGCTGCACCAGGAGGACGAACGGCCTGTCCGGCACCCTGCCGTTCGAGCGGCGCCTGCTCCGAGGCGGCGATCTCGTCGAGCGTGCCGCCCAGGTGCACGGTGTGGGCGCGCCGGCACTCCGGGGAGCGCCAGGGGACGGGGCCGCCGAGCGCCCAGTCCACCTTGAACGACCCGGCCCCGTAGCGGAAGCGCTCCAGCGCGCGGCGGTAGCGCGCGGGGAGGCGGTGCCCGGCCACGCGCAGCACCTGGCGCGGCGTCAGGTCCAGCAGGATCGTCCGCACGCCGCGCAGCTCGTCCACGCTCTCCACCGGCGCCCCGACCACGATCTCGCCGCCCAGCGAGCGCAGGTACGAGGCGAGCGCGTCCGCGATCGCCTGCGAGCCGCCCCGCGCCACCGGCCACCCCACCGCGTGTCCCGCCGCCGCCAGCGTCAGCCCGAACGCGGCCGTGGGCGAGGCGGTGAGCGGCACCATGGAGTGCGCCGCGTTGCCGGCGAAGAGCGCCCGCGCCTCCTCCCCGCGGAAGCTTCCCCTCGCCACCGCGCAGGCGGAGCGGACGGCGGTCAGCCCGAAGCGCGCCAGCAGCAGCGGGTGGTCGGGGAACGCCAGCGGGCCCAGGATGTCCTCGGCCAGGGCGGGCCAGCGGTCCACCCAGCGGCCCAGCAGCCGCTCCCAGGCGAGCGCGTCCGGCCCCAGCGTCGCGCCCGTCGCCGCCATGGACCGCTCCAGCATCGCCACGCGCCCGTCGTCGAAGGGGTGAGCCAGGCACGCGGGCGAGTGCACCCACTCCAGCCCGTGCTCCTCCAGCGGCAGCGTGCGGAAGAACGGCGAGGAGAGCGCCAGCGGGTGCACCGTGGAGCAGACGTCGTGGCGGAAGCCCGGAAGCGTCAGCGCCTCCGTCCGCATCCCTCCCCCGATCGTGTCGGCCTGCTCCCGCACGACCACGGAGCGCCCCGCCCGCGCCAGCACGATCGCCGCGGACAGCCCGTTGGGCCCCGAGCCCACCACCACCGCGTCCGGCAGCGCCATCCCCCGTCCCCGTCCGGAGTGTTCGTCCCGCCGCAGCCGGCGCCCTGCCCGTCCGCCGCCGTCGGCGCCCCACCGGCCGCGGGCGGCCTGCACGATGCGCTCCACCGCCCGGCGGAGCGGGGCCGCGACCCTGGTGTGATTCTCGCACGACACGCGCCGGGCCCGCGCCGCGCCGCGAGCCCCCGGACCGACGGCTCCGTCCCAGCCAGGGAGGTACGAATGCACCCGAAGGGCTTTCACCCGTGGACGTGCGTGCTGCTCCTCGCGCTCCCGGCGTGCAGGATCGTCGACCGCGTGCGCGACGGCGGCGCGCCCGCGGACACCGCGGCGGCCCCCGCCTCCACGGAGTCGCTGGTGCTGCGGCTGGAATCGCCCGGCGTGCTCCACCCGGGCGAGGAGGGCACGGTGCGCGTCTCCATCGCCAACCACGGCGACTCGGTCCCGCGCGGCGTGGTGCTGGAGCTGTTCGTCCCCGGCTGGCTGGAACCGTCCCCGCCCGCGCCGGGCGGGAGGGAGGTGACGGTGGGGGTGACGGAGGAGGAGGGAGTCAGGCTCGCGTACCGGCTGGACGAGCCCCCGCTGCGGCCCGGGAAGACGGAGATCGTGGAACAGCGGCTCCGCGTGCCGCCCGCGAGCCCGGCGACGCGCGGAGGCCGTCCCTGGGGGCGCGTGGTCCGCGCGCGCCTGACGGCGCCCGGCGGGCGCTCCATGACCGAGGTGGAGAGCCCGATCGCCTTCGATTCGGTCGCGGCGGGCGACTCGGCCGCGGCCGCGCCGGACACGGCGACGACGGCGGCGATGCCGCGCGACCGGCTGGGCCCGGCCCGGCTGGGGATGACGGCGGCGGCGCTGCGCCGGGCGGCTCCCGGCGCGCGCGACACCGCCTGGACGCGCGGGGGCGCGGCGGAGCGCGGGGTGGTGGTCCCGCTGGGCGGGAGCGGCCGGGCGGTCGCCCTGCTCGCCGGGGACTCGGTGGAGCGGATCGAGGTGCGCGACCCGGCGGCGCGGACGCGCGAGGGGCTGGGCGTGGGATCGCCCGTGGGTGAGCTTCGCGCGGCGTACGGGACCGCCTGCGCGGACGTGGTGGACGACGAGGTGGTGGTCTGGTTCCCCCGCGCGCCGGGCGTCGGCTTCGCGCTGGACGTGAGGCCGCCGCGGGACCCGCGCCTGGCGCGGGCGCAGCCGGACCGCATCCCCGCCACCGCCCGCGTCACCCGCTGGTGGCTGCGCCGCGGACCGCAGGGCTGCGCTCCGCCCTGACGCCGGACGCTCCACCGAACTCCCGGAACGACGAAGCCCCGGCGCCGCTGTGCGGCGCCGGGGCTTCGTCTCGTGGGGCGCGGGGATGCCGCGTCGGCTACCCGCGCGCCCGGGCGAGCTTCCCTTCCAGGTTCTTTGCCCACGGCTCGCTGCGCATCCACGCCGGATCGCGCGGAGAGAACAGGAACACCAGGGAGCCGTTGCTGATGGTGGGGATGAGCCAGCTGGCGCGGCCCTGGTCCATCGCCGGGCATCCTTCGCTGCGGCCGGCCGTACGGGGCGTCACGTACGGCGCGCCGTGCACCACCACGCCGCGGGCGCGGGCGCGGCTGTTGAAGAGCCCCGAGAGGCCGCGGAGCCGCAGCCCCACGGACCGGTAGCGTCCCCCGCCGGACGAGCCGTTGAAGGCGTAGGTCTCCTGCGTCAGGAACAGCCCCAGCGAGGTGGCGTTGCTTCCCTGCCGGTTGGAGAACTCTGTCGGCACGCCGTCGCGCGCCGCCGAGCCCCGCCCGTGGGCGACGGCGAACGGGCCGTCCACAACCGTCAGCGCCTCCATGTCGAACACGTAGCCGCGCGGGGTGCTGCTGTCCAGGCCGTAGTCCACGAAGTACAGGTACGGCTTGCGGACCACCCGCGGGTGCGCGTTCCGGTAGTTGTAGTAGGCCTGGAAGGCGTAGCGCAGCGCGTCCGGGTGGCTCTGCCTGCGCACCGCGTTCGCCAGCCGGTCCAGCGCGGTCTCCACCCGGCGCGCCGGGGCGTCGTCGTCCCTGCGGACGGCCGCCGCGAGGGAGCCGAGGGCCCTGCGGGCGACATGCACCGGCAGCGGCGAGGCGTCCGGGGCCTCGCGGGGGCCGTGGAGGACGGCCGCCGGACGGGTGGCGGCGTACGCGGACGGGGCGGGGAGCGCTACGCCGCTGAGGACGCCCAGGGACAGGGCGACGGCGGCGAGCATGCGCGGGTGTGGACGCATTGCTCTCTCTGGAGATCTGCGAGCGGATCCGGGCCGCGGGCGGCGCTCGGAAGCTCTGTGGTGTGGGATGGTCGCTCGGACTGCCGGAAGGCGCGCCTCAGCCGGGGCCGGGGCACCGCCGCGTGGGGTCAATCACCAGCGGACTGCGTGCGAGACGGGCCGGGCGCGCGGGGATCAGCATCGTACGGAAACGCCGGGGGACCGGCATGCGGAAGAACACATGCGGCGATCCGGTCCCGTGGGAGCCCGGATCACCCGTCACTGCCGCGTTCGATACTGCCGCGCTCGATTTGTCTCGGTGCGGAATAATGTATACCGGTCATCGCCTCCGCAAGGGGGCTGCACACGCGGAGCGCGGCGGTCGGGGCCTCCCGGCCGGTCCCGGCGGCGACGTGGCTCGCGCGATGGGTGGACAGGCCGGGGCCGCGCGCCGGCTGGATCAGTCGGGCGACAGGTCGATCATGCTCTCGCCGTTCACGTACGGCCGGGTGACGAGGGCTTCCACGTCCTCCAGCCGGCTGAGCACCCCCGCGATCCGCAGCCCCTGGTAGCGGACGCACTCGGCCCACCGGATCCGGTCCTCCTCGGAAAGGTCCGGCGCGGCCAGCAGGTCGGACACCAGGACGATCCCCGCGAGCGCGTTGTTCACCTCGTGCCGCAGGCCCGTGGACACCTCCTGGAGGGCCCGGTGCCGCTCGGCGGTCAGGAGCGCCTCCTGCTCCTCCTCCATCTGGCGGAGGAGGGTGCGCAGCTCGATCTCGGTGAGCGCCGAGCGGGCCATCTCCGCCACGATGGCGACCTCGTCCTCGGTCCAGCGGCGCGGCCGGGAATCGCTGACGCAGAACGCGCCGAGCGCCTGCCCCTGTGCGTTGACGAGCGGGACCCCGGCGTAGCTGACGACGCCCATCCGGGTGACGGCGGGGCTGTCGCGGAGCCGGGGGTCGGTGCGCGCGTCCTCTACCAAGAACGGCTGTGCCCTGGCGACGGCGTACTTGCAGAAGGAGTAGTCGAGCGGGGCTTCCCGCGGCGTGGTCCAGGGGTCCGCGAGGCCCACGCAGCTCTTGATGATCTGGCAGTCCTCGTCCACCAGCGTCACCATGGTGAGGGGGACTTCCAGCAGCCGGTGGGCGAGCGCGGTCAGCCGGTCGAAAATCGCTTCCACGCCGGCGTCCAGCAGGCCGGAATCGCGCAGCGCGGCGAGCCTGGCGGGATCGCGCAGGACGGGGTCCAGGTCGGGGTCGGAGCTCATGGGGCGC
Source organism: uncultured Gemmatimonadales bacterium (assembly GCA_963716255.1). GTDB lineage: Bacteria > Gemmatimonadota > Gemmatimonadetes > Longimicrobiales > Longimicrobiaceae > JAFAYN01. The sequence continues at coordinate 802,868 of OY970303.1, forward strand.
CACCGGGGAGAGAGGCCCGGCTCCATCCTGGCGTTCGCCGGACGGGGGCCAGCTCCCACGATAATGCACGCACCGGGGAATGTCACCAGCGGCGTGATCGAGCCACGTCCCCGCCTTCCGGAAGGCTCAGACGGGGGGCGTGGACAGCGGCGGCTCGCCGGGCGGGTCCGCCGGGCGCAGCGAGGTACGGACGTGGAAGGCCCCCGCCAGCGACTTGTGCACCGGGCACTGCTCCGCGATGTACAGCAGGCGGTCGCGCTGGGCGTCGTCCAGCACCCCGCGCACCGTGATCTCCCGCTCCAGCTGCGTGAGCTTCGCGTCCGGCTGCTCGCACCGCACGCAGTCGGCGGCGTGGTCGCGGCCCTCGCGGAGCGCCACCGTCACCTCCTCCAGCGGCCAGCCTTTCCGCGCCGCGTACATGCGCAGCGTCATCCCCGTGCAGGCGCCCAGTGCCGCGAGGAGCAGGTCGTACGGGGTGGGGCCGGCGCCCGTGCCGCCCACGGCGGCCGGCTCGTCGGCGGTGAGGCGGAAGCCTCCCGCGTCGATGTCGGTGCGGTATCCGTCGCCCGCGGTGCGGGTGACGATCTCGGTTCCGGCCATGTGCCTCCGGGGGCGGCGCGGTGTCCGCGTCTGCGGATCGTGGAGAGCGGAGCGCCGATGCACGCGCCGCCATGCCTTTGCACGGTAACGCGCCCACCCCGAGTCGGCCAGGATCGTGTCCCGCCGCCGTCAGCTTCCTCGCGTACCGCTGCCGCCCCATGCGCTCGCTAGCGCCACCTTAGAGCCGTTCCCGAAAGAGATTAGAGCAAGTAGCCGCAGTGCTGGAACCAGCCGTGGGCATCCTCAGCCGTGATGCGGTCGAGGAGTTCGGCCAGTGCGCTCTCCAGCGCCTCCATCGAGCGGGCTGCCGCCGTACGCAGGAGGGTCTTGAGCTTGCTCCAGGCCTGCTCGATCGGCGCGAAATCGGGCGAGTAGGGCGGCAGGTAGAGCAGACGCAAGCCTGCCGCGTGGAGCTTCTCGCGCACCTTCGGCACCAGATGCGGCTTCAGGTTGTCCAGGACCACGATCGCACCGGGCTTCTTCTCCACCAGGTCGGGGATCAGAACCTGATCGAGGTAAGCGAGGAAGACCGGCGTATCGGTGGCCGCTGGAATGCTCATGACGCCGAGCAGCCCCTCCAGGGCGAGCCCGCCCAGGATCGTCAGCCGCTTGTAGTTGCCGAACGGCACGCTGCCTCGCGCCCGCGCTCCGGGAGCGGCACGGGCGTAGCGGCGCACCATGTGGGTGTCGATGCCGCTCTCGTCCACGAAGACCAGAGCCCGCACGTCGACTCCGGCAATCGTTTCGCGGAACTCGGCCCGCTTCTGCTGAACGTCGGATCGGTCCTGTTCAGCGGCTCGCAGCGTTTTTTTTCCGCGGTAGCTTCAGCTTCTGTAGCGCACGGTGGAGTGCCGAACGGCTCACACTCACCCCCATGCGTTCTTCCACCAAGGCGCGATACTCCTTGATGGTGCGGTCATTCGCTTGCTCGACCATGTCCGCCAATTGCTTCATCCGCTCTTCATCCAGCCTCGGCTGCGGTCCGCCTGCGTGCGGGAGAGGCGCCAAGGTGGCGTCCTCCTTCCAGCGCCGAAGCCAAATGTAGAGCGTGGCCTCTCCGATCTCGAATTGCCGGGCCACCTCGGCGCGCGTCATCTCTCCCTTCAGTGCCGCGGAAACAGCACGTTGACGCAAATCTGCTGAGTAAGGTGCTGCCATCGTACTCCTGTGCAGTCCTGAGACTTAAAACTGCACCCGTTACCCTTGCGGCGTCCTATTGGTCCACCTGGGAACCGCTCTAAAAACAGCATCTACTACCTGGACCGGCCCCACGTCAGCCTCCACAGTCCGCGCGCCGAGAGGATGACGGAGAAGAGCGCGGTCACGCCGAGCGCGATGAGCGTCCAGATGAAGAAGAAGGCTCCGCCGGAGCTGGCGATGGGCCCGTCGACGCCGACCCCCGTCCCCCTCATGTGCAGGACGGGGATGCCCAGCCCGAGGAGCGCCCCGAGGAGCATGACGACGTACCCGGACCGCCGCTCGGCGAGCACCAGCGCTCCGTACAGCCAGACGACGCAGATGGGCAGCGCCGTGAGGTTCCAGAGCCCTCCCTTCTCGAACCCGCGGACGATGTCGTCCGCCAGGTGGAACGTGAAGAGGAGGATCGAGAGCAGGGATGCGATGGTCAGCATGGCGCCTTGTTTCATCGCTCACCTCGCGTGCGTGGCGGGCGCCAACGGATCGTGCCGGACGAGCACCGGCAGCGGGCGGCGGCCGCGGACCCTCCACAGCCAGTAGAACATCGCGCCGAACAGCAGCAGGATCGGCAGCGCGCGCATCGGCCCCGTCGTGAACGGCTCGGGAAGGACCTTCGCCACGCGCTCCTGGATGGAAAAGAACGACCCGGCCGCGATGAACAGCGCGAAGCACATCCGCCACAGGTGGCGCGCCAGGCGCGGTCCGCCGCGCGGCGCGCCGGATCGCAGGATGCGCAGGTCCCCCGCCGCCGCCAGGAGGAGGGCGGTGGCGAGGACGAAGGACATCACGCCGATGGTGCGGAACGGGACGCCGCCGGGGGAAAGGAGTGGGCTGCCGATCATCCGGACACCGCCCACGATCGCCAGGAGCGCGAGTCCGACCGCGACCGTCAGCGCCGCCGCATTGATCCGGCGGGTCCAGGAAGATGCGGGACGGACTGTCGTCCACGCCGTGCCGACGAAGTAGGCGGTCAGGACGGCCGCCACCACGTTCCCGTCGGCGAGACCATTGCGGAGCCCCAGGATGGCGGCGCTGGTGCTCATGACGAGCATGGCCCCGACGAACAGCAGGCCGCTGCGGCGGTGGAGGGTCCCGCCCTTCTTCGCCAGCAGGGCGACGGCGCCGAGAATGATGGCGAGCCCGCCCGCGGCGATGTGGACCGGCAAGAGCATGTGTCCTCCTCGGGATGAGCAGCCTCGACGGAGTGTTCCAGGCTGCCGGGAGACGTTGCGAGCAACGAAGGCGAGGCCTGGTGACGGATGTCGATCAGGGAGATCGACCCGGGACGGTCCGGAGTCGCCGGAGCTGCGCCGTCGGCGACGCGGTGCTTCGGCCTCCACCGTCCTCGTGCGAAGCAAGTTTGCGGGGGGCGCCCTCGGGAACAACCGGATTGCGACGAAGGGCGGAATCGTGCGGACGAGCGGCGGCTACATCTGCCTGAACAGGTGCACGAAGCTGCGGCTCACGGGCAGCACCTCGCCGCGACCCCTGAGGTGGATCTCCGCCGTCTCGTTCTCATGCCGCTTCACGTGGCGGATCGAGCGCAGGTTCACGACGACCGAGCGGTGGACCTGCGCGAACTTCTCCGGATCGAGCTTCTCGAGCAGCTCCTTGAGCGGCGTCCGGACCACCGCCTCGGCGGGCTTTCCCCCGTCGCGCCAGGCGACGAGCGTGTACTTCGCGTCGGACCGGAGGTAGTCGACGTCGTCGATCGCGATGAGGCGCACGGTCATCCCCGACTGTGCCCGGATCCAGCGCAGCGGCTCGCGCCGGCCGCCGCCCTGCAGCATCGCGAGCTGGGCGCTGAGCTGCTGCAGGAGCTGCTCCGTGTTGACCGCGGGCCTCGACGACCGCAGCCGTTCCTCGAGACGGCTCACGGTCTCCGCGAGCCGCGCCTGTTCGACCGGCTTCAGGAGGTAGTCGAGCGCGCCCTGCGCGAAGGCCTGCACCGCGTAGTGGTCGTACGCGGTGACGAACACGACGTGCGCGCGGCGGCCTATGTGGTTCGCGGCATCCACGCCGGAAAGGCCCGGCATGTGGATGTCGAGGAAGCAGATGTCGGGATGCCGCTCCTCGAACAGCCGCACCGCCTCCCGCCCGTTGCGCGCCTCGGCCACGATCTCGAGCTCGGGCCAGACCTCCGCGAGCTGGCGCCGCAGCGCGTCGCGCAGCAGCGGCTCGTCGTCGGCGATCAGCGCCGTGGCGTGGGCGCTCATGTCCGTGCCGGCATGTCGACTTCGACGGCGACACCGCGGGGCGAGCCGGATGTCAGGCGCAGCTGCGCCGCATCGCCGAAGTTCAGCCTCAGCCGCTCGCGCAGGGTCGTCAGCCCGGTCCCCAGACCGTTCGCCGACGAACGGAGTCCGACCCCCGTGTCGGTCACGCGGACCACGCAGCGCTCGCCGACCCGCTTAATGTCGATGTCGATCCGGCCGCCTTCTTCGCTGGGGTCGATCCCGTGCCGTACGGCATTCTCCACCAGGGTCAGCAGCGTGGTCGGGGGGCAGCGAAGCTCCAGCGCCGCCGGGTCGACGCGCATCGCGTACTGCAGGCGATCGGGGATGCGCATCTGCATCAGCTCGAGGTACGGCCGGACGAGCTGCAGCTCGCGCTCGATCGTCGCCACGGGCTCGTGGAGCTGCGGCACCGCCGCGCGGAGGTACTGGACCAGGCTGCGAAGCACGGTGGACGCCTGCGGCGAGCGCGCATCGACGAGTGCCTGCACGTTCGCGAGCGTGTTGAAGAGGAAGTGCGGGGCGACGCGCGCCTGGAGCAGGTGCAGCCGCGCGTCGAGCGCCTGCCGCTCGAGCTCGCTGCGTTCCAGCGCGAACGCGAGCTCCTGGTGGCGGGCGAAGGCTTCCTTCTGCCGCACGACCGCCGCGAGCGCCGTCCACGGCGCGATGAGGAGGGCGAGGTGGGTGAGGAGCATCCAGTCGTGGTGCTCCAGGTATGGCGGAGCGCCCGGTGGAGGAGGGTAGTACATCGCGAACAGCGTGATCGGCACGGAAGCACCCACGGCGGCGACCTGGAGGACCCATCGCTGGAACCAGGGCGGCAGCCTCCGGGGCCACGCTTCGAAGAGCACGAAGGCGGTCGTCGCCGACAGGCCCAGGATGATGGCGCGGACGAAGAACGAGGACGGATCGCTCTTCGCCAGGTTGTACAGCAGGAGTCCGACGGCGGTGGAGATCGTCATCGCGACGGCGGCGCGACGCGCCGTCTTCGCGATGATGCCCACCGGTCTCGCGGCCGCCGCCTCTTCGGTCATCGCCGCTCGGGCTCCCTTCATCGTGGCTGCGATCAGGCCGGAGGCTCGCATCCCCTTCGCGGCCCGGATCACCTCACGGGCGAGTTTCCAGAGCAGGACGGGAGGCGCCGATTCGTGAACAGAGACCACGAATATGCGCCGCGGGTCACGAGAGTGACAGCGCTTTGCGATGAACGGCGGATTCCCGCGCATGAACCGCGAAAACAACCTCTGGAGGACCGGCGGCTTGTTTGCACCGACGAAAGGCCCGACAACGAACGAGTCGTTGCCGGGCCTCAGCTCAATCAGAACAGGAGATTACGGGACGTTTCCGACGGGTAGTGGGCACTGAGGGATTCGAACCCCCGACCCCCTGTGTGTAAGACAGGTGCTCTAACCAGCTGAGCTAAGCGCCCTTCTCCCGGTCCCTGCCCTGCCAGATGATCCCCAGCGGGATCAGCACCACGTACCCCAGCACCAGCAGCGCCGGCGCCAGGTCCACGGAGCCGCCGTTCAGCAGCACGTACCCGAGGACGATGCTCACCAGCCCCGCGGCGAGCAGGATCCAGTTCTGCAAGGAGAACCGGACCGTCCCCTCGCCGTCGGTGCGGGAAGCGGCCGCCGAGCTGGAAGCGGCGGGCCGGCGCGGGCTCTGTGCGGGCGTAGGTCTGGGCATGGGCGAAACCTATTCCAGGGGATATTGGACGTCAACCCCGTCCTCACGGGGCGGCGGGAGCATCCGTTCCTCCAGCCTCATCTCCGCCAGGCGGGCCCGGTCCCGCCGCCGGCGGAGCGCGAAGAGCACCACCAGCAGCCCCGCCGCGAGCACCCAGAACACCCCCGCCTGCGCGCCGACGAGGAGCCAGCCGTAGCGGCGGCGCACCCCGCGCGCCCACTCCTCCTCGAACTGCCCCATCGTCATCCCGTACGCCGAGCGGATCGCGCGGTCCAGCGTCCCCTCGCGCTTCCAGGCCTGCATCAGCAGCTCGAACCCGCCCGGCCCGCTGCGCTCCGCCAGGTGGCGCACCGCCGTCGCCGAAAGCAGGTAGGCGAGCCGCGCGTCCTCCTCCCCCGCCGGCCAGTCCAGCGAGATCGAGTCCAGCGGCGGCGCGCGCCCGGTGAGGAACGCCAGCCGCAGCTGCCACCCCGCTGACGCGTCCCACCCGCCCGAGGCCCACTGCGCGTACCCCTCGTCGAACCAGCGCGGCACGTTCTCCCCCAGCTCGCGGTGCACGGCCAGGTGGAGCAGCTCGTGGCGGAGCGTGGTCCCCAGGTCGCGGGGCTCCGAGCGCGGCGTGGCGTACAGGGGGAGGACGACGAGGCGCGCCGCGGGGAAGGCCACCCCGGCGCCCCACTCCGGGATGCGCCCGCCGGTGACCGAGTCCCACACGGCGCGCGAGGGCGCCAGCACGATGGTCGCGGGGATGGGGCGGCGCGCGTCCGGGAAGCCGGGGAGCGGGAACGGTTCCAGCGAGGCCGCCAGCACCTCCTCCGCGCGAGGGCGGCTCCCGGGAAAGAACACCACCCGCACCGAATCCGCCATGAGCACCTGCCCTCCCCCGCCCGCCGCCGCCGGGGCCTGCGCGAGCGCCGCGCCCGCCCAGGCGAGCGCGAGCAGCAGCGCAGCGGTCAGGCGGAAAAGGATACCGGCTCCCCCGCTTCCAGGCGCGCCAGGGCCTCGCCGCACCGCTCCCCCCAGGGGTTGAAGCGGTTGGTCTCCACGCCCTTGCGCCACGCCTCCGCGGCGTGGGCGGGGTCGCCGTCCAGGTAGTGCGCGTGTCCCAGCTCCCAGTACGCCTCGATCAGGTTGGGGCCCAGCTCCAGCGCCTTGCGGAAGAAGGAGCGTGCGTCGACGTACATCTCCCGCTCCAGGTACACCATCCCCATGTAGAGGTGCGCGTACAGCTGCGCCTTGCGGTCCGCCTCCTGGCGGATGGCGCGCGCCAGGTGCTCGATCGCCTCGCCGAAGATCCCCTTCTTGAGGCAGATGTAGCCGACGTTCACCCGGGCCAGGGCGTTGTTCGGCTCCTTCATCAGCACCTTGGAGTAGGTGTACAGCGCCTCGTCGTACTGCTCCTGGAGCATCTGCGCCCACCCCAGCAGCGACTCCGCCCCGGGGTCGTTGGGGGCGAGCTCCAGCGCGCGGTTCAATTCCTTGACGGCGCGGGCGTGGTCGCCGGCGGCGATGGCGCTCCAGCCGCGCTCCACGTAGGTGCTGCTCCCCAGGTGGTCCGAGCGCGGCGGCGCGGCCGGGGCCATCCCGCGCGGCGTGGAGGCCGCGAGCGACTTGTAGCGGTCCACCAGCGCGCGGATCTCCTCCTTGAAGGCGGCGAGCTGCTCCAGGGCGCCCTCCGTTTCGCGGAACAGCTCCATGATGTCGCGCTTGATGCGGTCGCGCTCCTCCACCGGGGTGCCCGTGCCGGCGCCCGTGAGCGCGGCGTCGATCTCGTCGTAGCGGGTCCGCAGCGACCCGACGTACTGCTCGCGCGTCATTCGCCTGCGCTCGCGGGGTTTTCGGGCTCCGATCCCGCGGCGTCCGGCAGGAGGTCCGCCGTTTCCAGGGCGATCCGCTCCTGGCTGCTGAGGATGCGCTCGATGTCGATCAGCACCACCAGGCGCGCCTCCAGCCGCACGATGCCGCGCACGAACTCCGCGGCCAGGCCGCGGATGTACGCGGGCGGCTCGGACACCGCGGTCTCGGGGACGCGCAGCACCTCGGTGACGGCGTCAACCACCAGCCCCAGGCGCTCCCCGCCGTGCTCCACCAGCACCACGCGGGTCTCGTCGTTCACGGGCGCCTCGGCCAGCTCGAAGCGGCGGCGCATGTCCACCACGGGCACCAGCGTGCCGCGCACGTCGATCACCCCCTCCACGAACTCCGGGGCGCGCGGCACCGGCGTGGGCTCCGAGTAGCGCAGGATCTCGTGGACGGCGAACACGTCCAGACCGAACTCCTCCGGGCCGAGGCGGAAGGTCACGAGCTGGACCTGGGGAACGACTTGACGGACCTTTCTCACGGGGTCTCCCGGGTGGTCAGGGATGTGAAGTTCGACAGCACGGCCGCCAGGTCGAGGAGGGTCACCAGCGCGTCGCCGGCGCGCGCGACCCCCAGCACATGCTCCTCCTGCTCCGCGCCCCGCTGCGGCGCCGGACGGACGGCGGCGGCGGGGAACGCGGCCACCTCGCGCGCCTCGTCCACCGCCACGCCCACGCGGCGCTCGCCGGCGTCCAGCACCAGCACGTCCGGCGTCACCGTCTCCTCCAGGCGCAGCCCCAGCCCGGGGGCCAGGTCCAGCACCGGCACCAGCGAGCCGCGCAGGCGGATGACGCCCAGCAGGGGGCGCGGGAGGTCGGGGAGGGGGTGCACGCGCTGGCCGGTGACCACCTCCTCCACCAGCCGCACGTCGCAGGCGTGCAGCTCCCGCCCGATGCGGAAGACCACCCCGCGGAACTGCGCCTCGTCGATGTCGCCTTCGCGCGCGGGAAGGTGCGGATCGGGCACGCTCACCGGGCCTCCTGCGTGGCGGTGCGGACGGCCGCGGCGCGAACCTCGCCGGCGAGCGCGTCGGCGATGCGGTCCAGCGGGAGCACGGAGGTGGCGTGCTCGGCGGCGGCGTGCGGCATCCCGTAGATCACCGAGGTGTGGCGGTCCTGGGCGATGCCGGAGCCCCCCGCGCGGACGATGGCGGCGAGCCCCTCGGCGCCGTCGCGCCCCATCCCCGTGAGCACCACGCCCACCGAGGCGGGGCCGTACGCGTCGGCGACGCTGCGGAAGAGCGGGTCGGCGGCGGGGCGAACCCCCCACACGGTGGGCTCGCGGTCCAGCGCGATGCGCGCGCCGGCCGCGCCCTGCACCACCCGCATGTGGAAGTCGCCCGGGGCCACGTAGACGCGGCCCGCCAGCACCGGCTGGCCGTCCTCCGCCTCGGCGACGGGGAGAGGGCTCATGCCGTTGAGCCGCTCGGCCAGCGAGCGGGTGAAGCGCGCGGGCATGTGCTGCACCACCAGCACCGCGGCGCCCAGCCGCGCCGGCAGCCGGGGGACCAGCTCGGCCAGCGCCCGCGGCCCCCCGGTGGAGGCGGCCACCGCCACGGCCACCCCGGCGCCGGGGCCGCCGCCCTGGGAGGCGGCCCGCGGGGAGGCGGGCTCCGCGCCCCGTCGCGGCATGTGCACGCGGACGTTGGACAGGTTGGCGGCGGCGGCGGCGCGCAGCGCCTCCAGCAGCCGGTCGGACACCTTTTCCAGGTCCAGCGAGATGGTCCCCGAGGGCTTGGCGACGAAGTCCACCGCGCCGTAGTCCAGGGCGCGCAGCGTGGCCTCGCCGCCCTCGGTGGTGTAGGCGGAAAGCATCACCACGGGGCGCGGGGTCTCGCTCATGATGTACCCCAGCGCGCCCAGCCCGTCCAGCCCCGGCATCTCCACGTCCATGGTCACCAGGTCCGGGTCGTACTGGTGCACCTTGCGCAGGGCGTCCTCGCCGTCGCGGGCGGTGGCGACCACGCGGAACTCGTCGGTGCGCGACACCACGTCGGTGATGACGCGGCGCATGAAGGCGCTGTCGTCCACCACCAGCACGGTGATCGCGCCCCGCCGCTCAGAGCGCGACATCGGGCCGCCCCACCGAGGACACCGTCACCCTTCCCTCTCCCACGTGGAAGCGGACCGAGCGCCCGTAGTCCGCCCCCACCTCCTCGCCGTGGATGGGGATGCGCAGCCTGCCGAGCGCCGCCCGCGCGGCGATCACGTTGCGCTCGCCCATGTTCAGCGTCCCGGGCGCCATCAGGCTGGCGAACATGGACGCGCCGCCCACCAGGCGCGCCTGCAGCCGCTCGCGGCGCCCGCCCAGCGCCACCACCTCGTCCGCCAGCAGCGGGACGGCGGTGGAGGCGAACTTGGACAGGTTGCTGGAGTCGCGCGCCAGCTGCTTCTCGGGGAGGAGCACGTGCGCCATCCCGCCCACCCGCGCCACCGGGTCGTGCAGCAGGATCGCCACGCACGAGCCCAGCCCCAGCGTCACCAGCGTGGCGTCGGCCCGCCCGACGGCGTGGTGCGCCACCTTCACGAAGATCTGACCTGCTGCCGTCATGCGGGCTTCTGGAAGATGCGTTCCCGGTTGTTGACCGCGCGGAACATCCCGCGCGTGGGGCCGATCAGGGTCTCCACCTTGCCCAGGACCAGGAACCCGCCCGGGAGGAGCGCGTCGTAGAAGTGCTGGAACAGGCGCTCCTGGATCTCGCGGTCGAAGTAGATGATCACGTTGCGGCAGAAGATCAGGCTCTGCTCGCGGAGCGGCGGGTCGCTGATCAGGTCGCGCCGCACGAACGTGACGTTCCGCTTCGCCTCGGGGCGCAGGCGAAAGGGCGGCCCGGGAGAGAACCACCTGGCGCGCACGGCGTCCGGCGTTTCCGTCAGCGAAAGCTCGGGGAACTCCGCGCGCGCCGCCGCCTCCAGGCTGCGCCGGTCGATGTCCGTGCCGGTGACGTGGAAGCGCGCCAGGTCGCCCGCGCGGCGGTGGCGCTCCGCCCACTCGTGCAGCAGGATGGAGACGGTGTACGCCTCCTCGCCGCTGGCGGAGCCGGCGCTCCAGATGCGGTGCTGCGGGCGCGCCCAGTCGAACAGGCGCGGGATGACCACGTCCTCCACCACCTTCCAGGTGTCCGTGTTGCGGAACAGCTTGGTGACGTTGATGGTGAGCGTGTCCAGCAGCACGTCGTACTCGGCCGGCTCGGCGTCCAGGAGCCGCCCGTACTCGGCGAACGAGGCGCGGCCGCGGGCGCGCATACGCACCGCGATGCGGCGGCGCAGGCACTTGTCCTTGTAGAACTGGGTGTTGAAGCCCCGCTCGCGCTGGATCTTGACCTTGAGAAGCTCCAGCTCCTCGTCGTCGCCCTCCATCTGCGCGAAGGGAGTGCCCGGCTGCGGGCGCGGAGGAAAGCTCATCGCAGCACCGTCTGCACCAGCTCCAGGTTGGTGCGCACCACCCCGTTCCCCGGGTTGAGCTCCAGCGCCCTCCTCCACAGCCGCACCGCTTCCTCCCGGTTCATCCGCTTGTAGTGGATGTTGCCCAGCTTGAAGTACGTGTCGTCCCCCAGGTCGGGGTCCAGCTCCAGCGCCCTTCCGTACGCCTCCGCCGCGTCGTCGTATGCGCCGCGGCGGTACAGCACGTCGCCCAGCGACTTGTGCGCCTGCGGCACGATCCCGTCCTCGTCCACCGCGCGCCGGTACAGCGCCTCGGCGTCCCGCCACTCCTGCCGCCGCTCGCGCACCGCGCCCAGGTGCAGCAGCAGCAGCGGCGCGTGGGGGTGCAGGCCGATCCCCTCCTCGCCCAGCCGCAGCGCTTCCGCGTCGCGCCCCGCCGCGGCCTCCGCCAGCACCGCGAAGGCGAAGTACGCGGCCGGCGCCCTCCCCTGCCCCAGCGCCTCGCGGTAGGCGGCGAACGCCTCCGCGGCGGCGGGGGCGTCGCCCAGCTTGAGGCGCAGCACCGCGCGCGACAGCAGCACCTGCGGCCGCTTCGGCGCCAGGCGCGCGGCCTCCTCCACGGCGGCCAGGGCGTCCTCGGCGCGGCCGGCGCGCTCCAGGGCGAGCGCCAGGTTGTGGAAGGCGGCGGCGCGCGGGCCGCCCTGCTCGATGGTCTCCTTGAGCCAGCGCACCGCCGAGCGGTCGTCGCCCGTTCGCAGCCCGATCAGGGCCAGGTAGAAGCGCGCGTCGGCGCTCCCGGGCTGCAGCTCGGTCACCCGCCGGAACTCGCGGATGGCCTCCTCGTACATCCCCGTCTTGTAGAAGGCGATGCCCAGGTTGCGGTGCTCCTCGATGCGCGCCAGCGGCACCTCGCGCACCTCCACGGGGCGCTTGCGGCCCACGGGGTGGGCGAAGCCGGCCTGGATCAGCCCGAAGAGCGCCTTGCCCACGTCGAACTCCACCAGCCCGGACTCCTCCACCACCTCGTGCACGGTGCGCTTGCCGTCCACCAGGGGGATCACCTTGCGCTGCTCGTCGGTGAGGTCCACCCCCTCCAGCGGCCGGGCGCGGTCCATCTCGAAGATCAGGTCCAGCGAGGGGATGCGCTTCTCGACCAGGCTCCACTCGTCGATCCGGCGCGCCCCTTCCAGCAGCAGGTTCTCCGGGTTGATGGAGACCAGCATCGCCCCCTCGGGCGGGCGCTGCTCCGCCTCGAAGTAGAACGAGCCCTGCGACCAGGTGAACAGGTAGTAGACCGCCTCCTCGATCTGGATGCGGATGTACTGCTCCAGCTGCTCGCGGGTGATGGAGCCGCGGCGGATGAGGATCTCGCCCAGCCGGATCTCGGGCTCGCGCGCCTGCTCGTCCACGGCGGCGGCGAGCGCGGCGGCCTCCAGCAGCCCGTTCTTGACCAGCAGGTCACCCAGGCGGTCGCGCCGGTTGACGATGGAGGCGTAGGTGATGCGCCCCCGGTCGAAGTAGATGTAGCCGAAGTTGGAGCGGTCGGTGACCGACAGGCACCCCGTCTTCTGCCCCATGGCCAGGAGCTGGAGGACGTCGGGGAGGCTGGCCTCCTTGAGGCTTCCCTTGATCGCCATCAGGCCAGCTCCTCGATGAGCCGGTCCTCCAGCGCGAGCGCCGACCAGGCCACCTTCTCGGTGTTGTAGAACCAGCGGTCCGTGCCGTCGGCGCGGGCGGCCGGAGCGGCAGGCTCCACGGCGGCCGGGGCCTCGTCGGCGGGGACGGCGTCGGGGGAGGGGGGCGCGGCGGCCAGGTCCACCACCAGCCCGCCCTCGAAGCGGGAGCGCAGCCGCGCGTCCAGCGCCGCCAGCTCGCGCGGCGCGCGGTCGGCGGCGGCGGCCACCTGCACGTCGGAGCGCAGCAGCGCGTCCAGCAGGTAGAACACCTCCTCCTGCACCCGCTCGTCGGCGGGCAGCTCCTGCAGGCCGTCCACCAGCAGCAGGTCGGCGGCGCGGTAGCGGCGGCGCCACGCCTCCGCGGCGCCGGCGCGCAGCGCGGGCGCCAGCTCCCGGGCGACGGCGCCCGCGCGCAGCCAGGCCACCCGCGAGTCCGGCCGCTCGGCCAGCGCCGCGCGCCCCACGGCGGCCAGCAGCTCCGCCGCGCCGGGGCCGTGGAGGAAGAGCGGGTTGTATCCGGCGGCGGGGGGCCCCAGCGCGCGCCGCGCCGAGCGCACCGACAGCGACTCCGCGCCCAGCCGCCCGGCCAGCTCGTCCAGCCCGGGTCCCTCGGGCGGCGCCGCGAGCGGCGCCGACGTGACGCGGGCCAGCTCCACCAGCGCCTCCGCCTCGTCCACCCGGTCCGGGTCGCGCAGGGTCGGGGACGCGGCGGCGGCGGGATCCAGCGCGCGCAGCTCCGCCCCGGCGGCGCGCAGGCGCTCCACGTCGGCGGCGAAGGCGGCGACCAGCGCGTCCACGTCGGGGGCGGAATCGGCCTCCAGCGCGTCCTCCAGGCGGCGGGTGCGCACGCCCTCCCCCTCCCAGCGCAGGATCGCCGCGCCCAGCGCCCGGCGCCACGGCGCGGCCTCCACCATCTCGGCGACGGTGAGGGTGATGTCGGAAAGGAAGGCGCCGAACTCGTCGGCGGCGAGGGCGCGCTCCGCGCTCATCCCCAGCAGCGGCCCCACCTCCTCCGCGGCGACCGGGCGCCCCTCGGCCTCCTGTGCGGCGAGCACGCGGTTCAGCCCGCCCTGGAGCTCGCGCACGCTCGCCCATCCCAGCCCGCCCAGCGCTTCGGCCACGCCCGCACCCAGGGTCGCTCCGCGCTCGGCGGCCATGCGCCGCGCGATCGCGACGCGCGTCTCGGTCTCGGGCGGGGTCACGTCCACCAGCAGCCCGGCGGCCAGGCGGGAGACCAGGCGCGGGTCCAGCCCCTCGATCTCGCCCGGCGGCCGGTCGGAGGCGAGCACCACCTGCGCCCCGGCGCGCGACATGTCGTCCCACACGCGCAGCAGCTCGTCCTGGGTGCGCCCCTTGCCGCCCAGGAACTGCACGTCGTCCAGCAGGAGCAGGTTGACGCGGCGGTACTCGTCGCGGAAGGCGTCCAGCGTCCCCGCGGCCAGCGCGGCGCTCACCCCGTCCACCACCTCCTCCACGGTGCGGTACGCCACGCGCAGCTCGGGGCGCACGGTGCCGGCCAGGTGCCCCACCGCCGTGAGCAGGTGCGACTTCCCCATCCCCGGGCCGCCGTAGACCACGAGCGGGTTGTAGCTCGTCCCGGGCGACTCCGCGGCACGGCGCGCGGCGGCCGCGGCCAGGCGGTTGCTCGGCCCGACGACGAAGCCCTCGAAGGTGAGGCGGGGGTCCAGCGGGGAGGTCATGCGGCTAGCCGGCGTCGGCCGCGAGCGGACGGTTGAAGCGCTGCGACAGGCGGCGGAGCACGTGCTCGCTGATCCCGCGCAGCGTGTCGAACACCCCCGCCCCGGCGAGGGCGCGCGCCTCGTAGCGCGGCAGGTCGCGGTAGTTGAGGAGGTCGTCCATCTCCTCCGTGGAAAGCACGTCGGGGAGGTCGCGCTTGTTGTACTGGAGCACCAGGGGGATGGTGCGCGGGTCGGTCCCCTGCTCCAGCAGGTTGACCTGCAGGTTCCTGAAGCTTTCCAGGTTCTCCTCCTGCTGCATGCGCTGCGAGTCGGCCACGAACACCACCCCGTCGGCACCCTGCAGCACCAGCTTGCGGGTGGCGTCGTAGTACACCTGCCCGGGGACGGTGTAGAGCTGGAAGCGCGTCTGGAACCCCGAGATCGCCCCCAGCTCCAGCGGGAGGAAGTCGAAGAACAGCGTGCGGTCCGTCTCGGTCGCCAGGGAGATCATGCGCCCCTTGCGGTCGTCCGGGACCTGCGAGTGGATGTACTGCAGGTTGGTCGTCTTCCCCGACCGCCCGGGGCCGTAGTAGACGATCTTGCAGGTGATCTCTCGGGTCGAGTAGTTGACCAGCGACATGGCTATCGCCTCACCGGGATCCGAAGAAGTGGTCCAGCCCGGCCTCCAGGTCCTTCTCGAAGGCCGCGGCGTCCGCCGTGGGGCGCGTCTCCCGCCAGCCGGGGAGGGCGGCCACCTCCTGCATCAGCGTGTTGAAGAAGACGCGCACCAGCCCGATGGACGAGTCGTCGCCGAAGACCGCGACCAGGATCAGCTCCTCGGCGGGGGTGGCGAAGGAGCCGATGAACACCTGGTCCCGCCCGCCGCCCTGGTGCAGGTGGTGGAAGCCGCGCTGCCCCAGGAGGGCGGCGATGGCGCGCGACGAAGCGTGGATCCCCGCTCCCAGCGCCGCCACCCCCATCACGTCCAGCGCGCGCGCGAACCCCCGCTGCGCCAGCACCTGGCCGCTCTCGTTGATGAGCAGCACCAGCCGCGTCCCCGCCTCGCGGGTGAAGCGCTCGACCGGCCCCGCCAGGTCGCCGACGAACTTTTCCAGGTCGCCGCGCCTCATGCGGGGTCCCGTCGGAACAGAATTGAACTGCCGGGTTCGGGCGTGCCCCCGGCTGCGCCGGGGTCGGGCTGCGGCTCCGTAAGCGAGCAAACAACGCTCGCTAACGGAGGCGAGCCCGCGCAAACAGCCGCGCGGTCTCGCCGCTTCGCGCTCGCATCCCTCACGCGGGCCCGCGCTGGCGTCCGCGGGGCACCACGCCGCGCCCTCCACTCCCCCGTGTCATTCTCCCCCCTTGCGGGGGAGGGGGCCGGGGGAGGGGGGTCGCCATCGCCGTTCTCGCCCTCATTGCAGCGCACCGGCGGCGCGGGCGGCCTCCAGGCGGACGAGCCCCACGTTCACCCAGCGCTCGGCCACCACCACCAGCAGCAGGTCGCCCATCTCCGGGGGGGCCGCGGCGAAGAGGAAGCCGTCGTCGCCCTCCACCTGGAGGAACGAAGCGCTCCCGAACGACGCCGCCCGGACGGACCTGCGCGCCCGCCGGAAGAGAGACGCCACCAGCGCCGCCACCGCGGGCCCGGGGACGCCGATCATCAGGTCGGCCTCCACCACCAGCCCGTCCTCGGCGGCCACCACCATGGAGCCGCGCACCCCGGGGATGCGGTTGATGACCGACAGCTGCTCCGCGAACGCGCTCACCCCTGTCCTCCCCCGTCCCCGGTCCCCAGGAGCCGCGCCGCCACCGACGAGGCGCGCGCCGCGATCCGCAGCGCCCAGCCGGTGGGCACCTCGCGGCTGGCGGCCAGCGCCAGCATGGCGTCGTCGGCCGCGGGCGCGATGCGGACGGTCGTCTCCGGCGTCTCCACCAGCATCCCCCGCCACGTCCCCAGCCCCAGGTGCCGCAGCGCCCGCTCCGCCTCGGCGGAGGCGCCGTGCAGCGCAGCCGCCACCTCCGGCGCGCGGTCGACGCCCTCCGCGCGCATCTCCCCCGCGACCACGAAGCCCTGCGCGTCCATCAGCAGCGCGCCCAGGATGCCACGCTCCGCGGTGAGCGAGCGGAACTCCGCCTGCGCGGCGTCCCACGGCGCCGGGGCGGGCGCGGGCGGAGCGGCGGGCCCGGCGGGCGGCGGGCTCGGCGCCGGCGGCTCCCCGGACTGCGCCCGGGAGCGGGCGAGCGCGTCCCGGACGTCCTCGTCGGCGGGATTGGCGGCGGCGGCGCGCTCCAGGTGGCGCAGGGCGCTCCCCCACTCGCCGCGCTCGGCGCACACCAGCCCGATCTCGCGGCGGGCGCCGGCGTGCTCGGGGTCCAGGCTGAGCGCCATGTCCCACTCGTCGAAGGCCTTGACCGGCTCGCCGCCCTCGCGGTACAGCAGCCCCAGGAGGTAGTGCGCCTCCACGTTCGTGGGGTTGCGCTCCAGCCCCCGCAGGCACAGCCGCAGCGCGGCGTCGCGGCGCCCCGCCTGGCGGTACGCCTCGGCGAGCGGGAGAAAGGCGAGCGTCCCCGGGTCCCGGGCGACCTCCTCGCTCCAGGCGCGGATCTGCGCGGGGGTGGCGCTCATCCGCCCTCCTCGTCCAGCACGGCCCGCAGCGAGGCCGCCGCCTTTCGCGCCCGCTCCGCGGTGGAGCGGCGCGCGGGATCGGCCTCGGCGAGGCGCAGGTAGGTGCCCCACGCCTCCCCGGCGCGCTCCAGGTTGCCGGTGCGCGCCGCCGCGAAGCCCAGGTGGAAGTGCGCCGCGGGGAGGAGCGGGTCCAGCGAGATCACCCGGTCCAGCGCCAGGCAGGCCTCGGTCCAGCGCCCGGCGGCGGCGTGCGCCCTCGCCAGCAGCGCGTGCACCTCGGGGCGGTCGGGGTAGCCGCGCGCCAGGTCGCCCAGCACGCGAAGGGCGCGCGAGGGATTGCCCTCGCGAAGCGCGGCGTGGCCGGCGGCCAGCCCCTCGAAGAGGGTGGCGTCGCCGGGCGCCTCCGCCACGGCCACCGGCGACGGCTCCTCCGCGATGTCCACCACGCCGGTGGAGACCAGCCCGTAGACGATCTTGGCGACGTCGAAGTCGCTGCGCCCCAGGTCCGAGGCGATCTCCTTGAGCGGGCGCACCCCGTCGATCTCGGCGAGCACCTCCCACTCGCTGGGGTGCAGGTCGAGCACCCCCTCGTCCGCGCCCTCGCCGGTGAGCGCGGGGACCACCGCCATGTGCGGGATCTTCGCCTCCAGCGTGCTCCACTCGTCGATGCGCCGCGCCGCCTCCATCAGCAGCGACTCGGTGGGGACGCGCACCGCCACGCCGCCGGGCTCCGCGGGCGCGGACTCCTCGAAGCGGAAGTAGCCGTCCTTCCACTGGATCAGGTCGAAGACGATCTCCTCGATCTGGAAGCGGAGCTGCCGCTTGAGGTCCGTCTCGGAGACGGCGCCCATCTCCACCAGGATGGTGCCGATGCGCCGGCTGGTATCCTGCCGCTGCAGCTGCACCGCGCGGTTCACCTGCGCCTCGGTGACCTTGCCGGCCATGAGCAGCAGGCGGTCGATGCGCCCCGTGCTCCCCGCCAGCTCGGCGCCCACCACGGCGCCCCGCTCGAAGCGGATCGAGGCCCGGCGCCCGGCGGCGTCGCCGGTGACGGTGAGCAGCCCCGTCTTCCGCGACAGGTCCAGGAGCTGGAAGACGTCGCTGAGCGCCAGCTCGCGGATCGGTCCCTCGATCGCCATGGCGCCGTCAGGCCGGCTGGAGGGCGGCGTCGCCCGTGCGGAAGATGCGCGCGAACTCCATCGCCGCGGCCACGTTCTCCCTCGCGCGCGCCGCCAGCTCGCCGTCCGGGTCCGCGTCGATGGTGTCGCGCCAGTGGCCGATGGCGTCGCGGAAGCGGCGCTCCTCCCCGGCGACGACGCCCAGGTAGAAGGAGGCCCCCGCGTGCCGCGGGTCGAAGCGCAGCACGCGGCGGAAGGCCTGCCGCGCGTCGTCGCGGCGCCCCTCGTCCAGCAGCACCCGGCCCAGCAGGATCAGCGCGTCGAAGTGGTACGGGTCGTCGGCCAGCAGCTCCACCAGCGCGCCGACGGCCTCGCCCGTGCGCCCCGCGCGCCACTCGGCCCGCGCGAGGAGCTGCAGGGCGTCGGGGTAAGTGGGGAGCAGGTCCAGCGCGGCGCGCGCCTCGGCGGCGGCCTCCGCGGGGCGGTCGGTGTCCAGCAGCAGGCGCCCCAGCTCCAGGCGCGCGCCCACGAACTCGGGGTCCAGGCGCACCGCCTCGCGCAGCGCGGCCTCGGCCTCGGCGCGGCGCCCGGCCAGCGCTTCCGCGCGCCCCAGCGAGCGCAGCGTCGCCGGGTCCGCCGGGTCCAGCGCCCGCACCCGCGCGAACACGTCCGCGGCGGCCCCGCCCTCGCCGCCGCGCAGAAGCGTCTCGCCCAGCACGCGCAGGTTGGCCGCGTCGTCGGGGGTGTGCGCGCGGGTGGCCTCCGCGGCGGAGCGCGCCTCGTCCAGCCGCCCCAGCTGGAGCAGCGCCCGCGCGCGCCCCACGGCGGCGCGCCGGTGGGCGGGGGACCACTGCGCGTCGTCCAGCCGCGCCAGCGCCGCGTCGAAGCGCTCCAGCGCCTCGCCGTCCAGCCCCTGCCGCAGGAACGTTTCCGCGGTGAGCAGCGCCGCCTCCACCGGGTCGCCGCCGGCCAGCGCGGCGCGGCGGATCTCGGCGAGGGCGCGCTCCAGCAGCCCCTTGGACAGGTAGTCCCCGGCCAGCGCGAAGGCGTCCGCCGGCGGAATCGCGGCGGGCGTCTCCGGCTCCGCCCTGGGCGCGATCTCGCCGAACAGGGCGTCCAGCGCGCCCGCGTCGAAGGTGAAGCTCGCCACCCCCTCCTCCTCGCCGGACACGCGCTCGGCGGCGTCCAGGTCGGGGGCGGGGATCTCCGCGTACTCGAACTGCAGCTCGATGGCGAGCCGGTAGCGCGGGGTGGTGTAGTACGGGTTCAGCTCCAGCGCGCGCTTGGTCTCGCGCAGCGCGCCCTCGAAGTCGCCCAGGTTGGACAGGACGAAGCTGAGGTTGTAGCGCGCCTCCGCCGAATCGGGGTCGGCCTCCACCGCCCGCGCGAAGGCGTTGCGCGCCTCGTCGTAGCGGCGCGACTCCATCAGCACCGAGCCCACCCCGTTCCATGCCGCCGCCGAGGCGGGGTCGGCGTCCAGCCCGCCGCGGAAGGCGTCCAGCGCCTCGCGGTGGCGGCCGCGCCGCAGGTACATCAGCCCGCGGTTGCACCAGGCCTCGGTGAACGCAGCGCGCAGCCGCACCGCCTCGGCGAAGGAGCGCTCGGCCCCCTCCGGGTCGGCGCGGTGGGTGCGGGCCACGCCCAGGTTGTTCCAGGCCAGCGCGTACGCCGGGTCGGTCTCGATGGCGCGGCGGTAGCTGTCCTCCGCGCCCGCGACGTCGCCGGTCTGGTGGAGGCACACGCCCCGCTCGTTCCACAGCTTGGGGCTCCCCTCGTCCTCGGCCAGCAGCCGGTCGTACAGGTCCAGCGCCGGCCCCGTCTTCCCCTGGAGGAGGTGCACCTCCGCCATCCCCTGACGCACCAGCCCCGCGTCCTCGCCCCCGGAGAGCGCCCGGTCGAACTCGCGCAGCGCCTCGTCGTACAGCCCCTTCTGGCGGAAGGCGACGCCCAGGTTGTAGTGGGCCAGGAACTCCCCGGTGGCGATCTCCGGGCGGCGCACTCGCTCCCCCACCAGCTCGCGGTAGCGGGCGGTGCTGTAGCGGTCCAGGCTGAGGTTGGTCTGCGCCTTCGCCAGCTGCGGGTTGAGCTGCATGGCGCGGCGGGACGAGGCCGAGGCCTTTTCCATCTCGCCCAGGTCGCCCCACACGAAGGCGAGCACGTGGTGCGCGTCCGCCAGCTCCGGGTGCAGCTCGATGGCGCGCACCAGCTCGCGGCGCGCCTCCTCGTTGAGCCCCCGGTTGTAGTACAGCTCCCCCTGGTAGAAGTGGAGCACGGCGCTGTCCGGGTCCAGCTCCAGCGCGCGCCGGAACCACTCCATCGCCGCCTCGAAGCTCCCCCCCGCCTTTTCCGCCTGCCCCAGCCGGATCAGCGTTTCCAGGTCGTCGGGGACGTGCCCGAGCAGGCGCCGCAGCTCCGCCACGGCGCCGGCGCTGTCGCCGGTGTGCAGGTACGCCTGGGCCAGGCGGGTGCGCGCGTCGGCGTCGGCCGGGTCCTCGCGCAGCCGCTCGCGCAGCTCCGCGATCATCCGGTCGTAGTAGCCGGTGGCGAAGTAGGCGATCTCCAGGTTGCGCTGCGCCACCTGCATCTTGGGGTCGATCTCCAGCGCGCGCTGGAACTGCGAGATCGCCTCCTCGTACAGCCCCTTGTTGAAGTACAGCACCCCCAGGTTGTTGTGCGCGCCCGCATCCGCCGCGTCGATCCGCTGGGCGAAGCCGCGGAGGATGCGGAGGTCGCGCTCCGAGCGCGGGGCGCGTGCCTGGGCGTTGGGGGCGAGCTCCTGCACGTCAGGCCAGGCGGATGTGCTCGAGGATGATCTGCAGCGACTCCACGTCGGGGAGGAGTAGGAAGTGCCCCTGCACCGAGGTCTCTTCCTCCATCTTGAACTCCGTCTGGATGCAGAAGACGTAGTCGCGCTCGTGCCCGAAGTTGGTGTACGCCGTGGTGAGCACCGCGCCCGCCAGGTCGATGACCAGCGACGGCACCGAGGGAAGCAGCATCATCCCCATGAAGTCGGAGAGCGCGTTCATGTACGCCGCCGACAGGATGTTGCCCGCCTCCTTGATGGCCGACTGCTCCAGCTCGCCGAAGACGTGCGAGTTGCCCGGGGGCCGGTGCAGCAGGATCTCGGACAGGCGCATGGCCGAGGTGCGCGGAAAGATCAGCAGCGTGCGCCCGGTGAGGTCGCCCAGCATGTGCATGAGCACCGCCGCCACCACCTCCTCGGAGCCGCTCAGCAGCTCGGGGACGTCCTCCAGCGGCGCCACCTGCAGCTGCGGCACGGTGATCATGATCCGGCTCTTCGTCATCTGCGAGAGCGCGGTCGCGGCGTGCCCCGCGCCCATGTTCGCCACCTCGCGCAGCGCGTCGAGCTGAATGGCCTCAAGGTCTCGGATGTCGATCATCGGTGGGCCCGGTCTCTGTGCGTAGGTTGCGGCGCGCTCAGGCGGCGGCCACGGCTTCGGCGCGGCCCTCGCGGGCGAGGATGCTCCCCACGTCGAGGATCAGCGCCGGACGTCCGTCGCTGAGGATGGTCGCCCCGGAAAAGAGGCGCAGCGTGGCGACGGTGGCGTCGAACGACTTGACGACGATCTCCTGCTGGCCGGCGAGCCCATCCACCTCCACCCCCACCCGGTGCTCGCCGGCCTCCAGCACCACCGCCATGCGGCGCCCGTCCGCCGGCGCCTCCTCCGCGTGCCGCAGCATGCCGCGCAGCGACAGCAGCGGGATCACCTCGTCGCGGAGCACGGCCACGGTGCGCCCCTTCACGGAGCGCACGTCGGCCTCGGGGATCTCCACCGTCTCGCCCACGTGGGTGATGGGGAGCGCGTAGGTCTCCCCGCCCAGCTTCACCAGCAGCGCCCGCACGATGGCGAGCGTCAGCGGCATGCGCAGGGTGAACACGGTCCCCCGCCCCGGCGTGCTCTCGATCTCCAGCGTGCCGCCCAGGGCGCGCACCCGGGTCGCCACCACGTCCAGCCCCACCCCGCGGCCGGACACGTCGGTGACCCGTTCCGCGGTGGAGAAGCCCGCCCGCGTCAGCAGCCGGAACACCTCGTCGTCGGGGAGCGCGTGCGCCGCCTCCGCGGGGACCAGCCCGGCGGAGACCGCCTTGGCCAGCACCCGCTCGCGGGAGATGCCGCGCCCGTCGTCCTCCACGCGGATCAGCACCTGGGAGCGCTCGCGCGCCGCCAGCAGGTGCAGCGTCCCCGTCTCGGGCTTGCCCGCCGCGCGCCGCTCCCCCGGAGACTCGATGCCGTGGTCCAGCGAGTTGCGCAGCAGGTGCACGATGGGGTCGCCGATCTCGTCCAGCATGGAGCGGTCGAACTCGATCTCCTTGCCCTCGATCACGAACTCCACCTGCTTCCCCAGCGCCCGCGCCGCGTCGCGCACCAGGCGCGGGAAGCGGTCGAACACCTGGCCCACGGGGACCATGCGCGCCTGCATGATCTCGTCCTGCAGCTCGGAGATCAGCCGCGCCGCCTGGTCCACCGTTTCCTCCAGCTCCGGCTCGTCCCTGACCGCCGCCAGCTTCTGCAGGCGGTCGCGGATGATGACCAGCTCGCCGATCTGGTTCATCAGCGCGTCCAGCCGCCGCAGGTCCACCCGGATGTTGCGCGCCCGGGCCGTGGCGGGCGCCGCGGCGGCGATCTCGGGGACGGCCCCGGGAGCGGGCTCCGGAGCGCCGGCGCCGGGGGCGGACTCCGCCACCTCCACCCGCTCGATCTCCCCCGCCGCGCGCAGCGCCGCCTCCACCTCCGCGGCGGGCCGCTCCGTGCGCAGCAGGAACTCCAGCACGCCGCGGAACTCCGGCCCCTGGAGCAGCGTCTCGTCCGGCGCGACGCCGCCCACCTCGCCCATCCCCCTGGCCAGGCGCAGCGCCATGAAGGCGCGCACCCCCGGGAGCGGCGAGTCGTGCGCCACCACCACCCGCACCCGCAGCGCCCCGTCCGCCGCGGCGCCGGCGCCGTTCGCCCCCGGGGAAGCGGCGGACGCCTCCGCCTCCTCCGCGGGGGCCGCGTCGCCCAGCACCCCGCGGAGCCGCGCGATCACCGGCGCAAGGTCGGGCTCCGCGCCGTCGTCCTCCGCGACCGCCGCCTCGATGGCGCGCTCCAGCGCGTCCGCGCCCTCGAAGAGCAGGTCCACCAGGTCGCCGTCCACCGAGCGCCCGCCGTGGCGCACCCGGTCCAGGAGGTCCTCCAGGGCGTGCGCCAGGTCGGCGACGCCGCGGTACCCCATGGTCGCCGACATCCCCTTGATGGTGTGCACGGCGCGGAAGACCCCCTCCACGGGCTCGCGCGAGCCGGGGCTCGCCTCCAGCGCCAGGAGGAGGTCGTTGATCGCCGAGACGTGCTCGCGCGACTCGGACAGGAACAGCTCGCCGTACTGGGACAGTTCCATGGAGGACAACGAGGAAGGTTACAGGTTACAGGAGACAGGTTACAGCCAACCAGGGAGACAGCAGCTGAAGGCTGTCCCCTGTAACCTGTTCCCTGTCCCCTATCCCAGCACGCGCTGGACGGCTTCGAGGACGCGCGAAGGCTGGAACGGCTTCACCACGAAGTCGCGCGCGCCGGCCTGGATCGCCTCGATCACCAGCGCCTGCTGCCCCATGGCGCTGCACATGAGGACCTTGGCGCCCGGGTCTTCCTTGACGATCTCGCGGACGGCGTCGATCCCGCCCATGTCGGGCATGACGATGTCCATGGTCACCAGGTCCGGCTTGAGGGTGCGGTACTTTTCCACCGCCTGCAGCCCCGTCTCCGCCTCGCCCACGATCTGGAAGCCGGCCTGCGTCAGGATGTCGCCGATCATGGTGCGCATGAAGATCGCGTCATCGCAGATCAACACGGTCTGAGCCATCAATCCTCCAGTGGAAGAGGTGTGAGCGGAAGTGGAATGCGCTACGCGAGGATGGGACGGAAGATCTCGTCCGGGTCCACGGCGACGAAGATGCGG
This sequence comes from uncultured Gemmatimonadales bacterium, assembly GCA_963716255.1. Lineage (GTDB taxonomy): Bacteria > Gemmatimonadota > Gemmatimonadetes > Longimicrobiales > Longimicrobiaceae > JAFAYN01. The sequence continues at coordinate 826,885 of OY970303.1, forward strand.
TCGTCCGTCTCCCCCACCCCCAGCAGGTAGGACCGGTCGATGCGGAGCGAGCGGAGCAGGTCGGCGCCCATCTCCAGGTTGTCCAGGTCGGCGCGGACGATGCGCGACACCTCCCGCACCGCCAGCCCCACCAGCCGCCCGCCGTGCTCCAGCACCACGATGCTGTGGTCGGGGTCGGCGGAGGCCGCCGGCAGCTCCAGCCGCGCGCCCAGGTCGATCACCGTGACGATGCGCCCGCGCAGGTTGATCAGCCCGCACACGTACGGCTCGCTCCCCGGGAGCGGCGTGTACGGCCGCGGCGGGATGATCTCGCGGATGGAGCGGATCGCGACGCCGAACCAGTGCTCCGCCACGCCGAGCAGGACGATGCGCTCCGCGGACGCTTCCGCGGCGAACAGGTCATCCACGTCGTGTGTGGTCTGGAGGTCGTGCATCACGGCCGGGAGGGAACGTCGTCGTGGGAGGTGAAGCGAAAGTATAGCGGGCACCCCCGCGTCAAGCAAGCGGCCCCCCGCCACCACGCGCCCATTCCGCGGCCGCCGCAAGGTCGGGGGGGAGCGGCGCCTCGAAGCGCATCTCCTCGCCCGTGCGGGGGTGCACGAAGCGAAGCTCCGCCGCGTGCAGGAACTGCCGCGGGGTCCGCCGGGCCAGCGCCTGGGCCCACGCCCGCTCCCCCCCGCCGAAGCCCCGCTCCCGCCCCTCGGCGTACGTCCGGTCTCCCACCACCGGGTGCCCGGCGTGCAGCAGGTGCACGCGGATCTGGTGCGTGCGCCCCGTTTCCAGCTCCGCCCGCACCAGGTCGGCCGCCTTCCAGCGCTCCAGCCGCCGGAAGTGGGTCACCGCGTGCCGGCCGCCCTCCACCACGGCCATGCGCTTTCGCTCCGTGGGGTGACGGGCGATGGGGGCGTCCACCGTGAGAGTATCGGCAGGGAGGTGCCCCCAGGCCGCGGCCAGGTACGCGCGGCGAATGCGGCGGGCCCTGAGGTCGTCGGAAAGGCGGCGGTGGGCGTCGTCGTTCTTGGCGACGATCATCAGCCCCGAGGTGTCCTTGTCCAGCCGGTGGACGATCCCCGGGCGCAATGCCCCGCCGATCCCCGACAGGTCATGGATGGAGTGCAGGAGGGCGTTGACCAGCGTCCCGGTGCGGTTCCCGGGCGCGGGGTGCACGACCAGCCCCGGCGGCTTGTTCACCACCACCAGGTCCGCGTCCTGGAAGACCACGTCCAGGGGGATCGCCTCCGCCGCTGCGGAGGAGGGCTCCGGGGCGGGGACACGTACCTCCACCCGGTCGCCCGCGCGGGGCCGGTCGCGCTTCTTGGGCGGCGCCCCGTTGAGGAGGACGTTGCCGCGCTCGATCAGCGAAGCCGCGCGCGAGCGGGACACGTCCAGCCGCTCCGCCAGCCAGGAGTCCAGCCGCTCCCCCGTCTCCTCGTCCACGAGGAGAACGCGGCGCTCCTCACTTCGCATCCTTTTCCCGGGCCGCCTGCACGTCCTCGCGCCACAGGGAGATCGCCAGCAGGATGGCCCCGCAGGTCACCGCGATGTCCGCCACGTTGAACACCGGCCAGCGCACCTCGCCCAGGCCGAAGTCCAGGAAGTCCACCACGCCCTGGTGCGAGCGGACGCGGTCGATCAGGTTGCCGATTGCCCCCGCCGTCACCGAGGCCAGCGCCAGGAGCCGGGAGCGGTCGGTGCGCGGCGTGGAGCGGTACCACAAAAAGAGCCCGATGATCGCCAGGACCGTGAGCCCGGTGAAGATCCAGCGGGAATTCTCGCCCAGGTGCAGCCCGAACGCCGCCCCGCGGTTGAAGATGTAGGTGAGGCGGAAGAAGTCGCCCAGCACCGGCACCGGGTCGTAGAGCCGGAGCGTGCGCTGCACGACCGCCTTGGTGACGATGTCCAGCAGCACGACGCCGCCCACGACGCCAAGGTACATGCCGAGCTTTCCCTGCATGCTGGGCTCGTTCAGGATCGTGGGCGGGGTCTCGGTTTTCTCCGTCAACGTGCTGCTCTCCATGTTGTGCGATCTCGTTTGACTGTCGCTCGTAGTTTGGGGCCGCTCCGGAACCAGGCCAAACAGCCGGCCTGTTTCCTACGCGGGTCGCGGAGCCACCGGAAACTGCCCCGGTGTCTCCGCTCCGGCTCCGTGAGCCCCGCCAAACTGCCGGCGGGTCTCCCTCCGCAACAGCATGTGGGAACTGCGGGGAACGGCAACGGCGGCCCCCACCCGGCTCGCCTTGGGCTCGCCACCCTCCCCCAATTCTGGGGGAGGGCTTCCCGTGTCCCAGCCCTGTCGTTCTCCCCCTCTCCCCTTGCGGGGAGGGGCCGGGGGAGGGGGTCGCCGTCGTAGTTGCAGGCTGTTCCCTGTGGCGCTTCACGCTTCGCGTGAACCGATGAACCCTGTTCCCTGCCGTCAGGCCTTCGCCAGCCCGATGGTCGCCGGCACACCGTCCAGGTCCACCTCGCGCACCTCGGCGTAGCCGCCGTCACCCAGGCCGCCCGGGCGCACCTGCAGGTCCGTCGCGAGCGTTTCCCCGGCGACGAACTCGCTCCAGCGGGCCAGCGCCGCGCGCAGCTCGCCGCCGCCGGCCACGCCCAGGCGAATGCGGTCGGCGACCTCCAGGCCCGCGTCCTTGCGCAGGCGCTGCACGCGGTTCACCAGCTCGCGGGCCAGGCCCTCCTCGCGCAGCTCCGGCGTGACCGTGGGGTCCAGCGCGGCGGTGAAGCCGCCCTCGGCCTGCACCTGCAGGTCGCCGCGGGCGGTCTGCACGATCTCCAGGTCGTCCGCGGCCACGAGCACCGTCATCCCGTCCACCTCCACGGTCAGCGGCTCGCCGCGGCGGAAGCCCGCGAGCGCGTCCGAGGACAGCTCGCGGATGGCGCCGGCCACCTTCGGCGTCTGCTTGCCGTGGCGGGCGCCGAGCGCCTTGAAGCTGGGGCGCGCGGAAAAGGTCACCAGCTCCTCCGCCCGGTCCATGAAGTCCACCGACTTCACGTTCAGCTCGTCGCGGGCGATGTCCAGCAGGTCGCCGCCCACCGCGTAGCCGTCCGGGACCACCGCGTACAGCGTCCCCAGCGGCTGGCGCACCCGGATCCCCACCTCCTCGCGCGCCGCGCGCCCCAGCGTCGCCAGGGTGCGCACCGCCACCATCCCACGCTCCAGCGCCTCGTCGCGCGCGCTCTCCCGCGCCGCGGGAAAGTCGGCCAGGTGCACGCTCTCGCCGGTGAGCGCGCGGTGCAGCCAGTCCGAGAAGAAAGGCGCGACCGGCGCCATCAGCCGGGCCACCAGCACCAGCGCGCCGTACAGCGTCGCGAACGCCGCGCGGGCGTCCGCGCTCTCCGCCGTCCCCCAGAAGCGGTCGCGCGAGCGGCGCACGTACCAGTTGGACAGGTCGTCGGTGACGAAGTCGCCAAGCACGCGGACCGCGCGCGTCAGGTTGTACGCTTCCATCTCCCCGCGCACCTCGCGCGTCACCGTCGCCAGGCGCGACAGCAGCCAGCGGTCCAGCGTCGAGCGGTCCACCGGGTCGCCACCGCCCCCCACGGGAGCCCACTCCTCCAGGCCGGCGTAGAGCGCGAAGAAGCGGTACGTGTTGCGCAGCGTGTCGAAGGTCTTGCGCTGCACCTCGCGCACGCCCTCCGGATCGAAGCGCTTGGGCACCCACGGGTTGGACGACGACAGCAGGTACCAGCGGATCGCGTCCGCGCCGAACTGCTCCACCGCCTCCCAGGGGTTCACGACGTTCCCCTTGGACTTGGACATCTTCTGCCCTTCGGCGTCCAGGATCAGGTCGTTCACCACCACGTTGCGGTACGACGGGCCTCGCCCCAGCAGCGTGGAGATGGCCAGCAGCGAGTAGAACCACCCGCGCGTCTGGTCCACCCCCTCGCAGATGAAGTCGGCCGGGAACTGCCGCTCCTGCAGGGCCCGGTTCTCGAACGGGTAGTGGTGCTGCGCCCACGGCATCGCCCCCGAGTCGAACCAGACGTCGATCACCTCCGGGATGCGCCGCATCGTCCCCGCGCACCCGGGGTGCGTGCACGCCCAGGCGTGCTCGTCGATGAACGGCCGGTGCGGGTCGAAGGGCTCCGGGAGCGCGCCCGCCCGCTCGCGCAGCTCCGCGAACGACCCCAGCACCTCCACGTGCTGCTGCGGCGCGGCGCACACCCAGATGGGGAGCGGCGTCCCCCAGTAGCGGTTGCGCGAGATCGCCCAGTCCACGTTGTTCTCCAGCCACTCGCCGAAGCGCCCGCTCCCCACCTCCGGCGGGAACCAGCGGACCTCGGCGTTGTTGGCTAGCAGCTCGTCGCGCACCTGCGTGGTGCGGATGAACCACGAGTCGCGCGCCATGTACAGCAGCGGGCTCCCGCAGCGCCAGCAGTGCGGGTACGAGTGCTCCTCGCGGCTGGACCGGAACACCTGGCCGCGCTTCTTCAGCTCGATCACCAGGTCCGTGTCCGCCTCCTTGACGAAGCGGCCGCCCACCAGCGGGATCTCCGCGCGGAAGGCGCCGCGGTCGTCCACCGGGTTCAGCACCGGCAGGCCGTGCTCCTGCCCCAGCGCGTAGTCGTCCGCGCCGAAGGCCGGGGCCGTGTGCACGATCCCCGTCCCGTCCTCCGCCGTCACCCAGTCCGCCCCGTACACCCGCCACGCCCGCGCCACCGAGTCGGCCGCGAACTCCGCCGTCCCCACCCAGTCGAAGGGGCGGGCGTAGCGCAGCCCCACCAGCTCCGCCGCCGGAAAGGTCCGCGACACCGCGGCCTCCGCCCCGAAGAGCGCGGCCACGCGCGCCGCCGCCAGCACCAGCCGGCGCCCCTCGTGCTCCACCTCCGCGTACTCCAGGGACGGGTTCACCGCCAGCGCCGTGTTGGACACCAGCGTCCACGGCGTGGTGGTCCACACCAGCAGCTCGCGCCCGTCCGGCCCGCCGTCCTCGCCCACGACGGGGAGGATCACGTACAGCGACGGGTCCTTGACGTCGCGGTAGCCCTGCGCCACCTCGTGGCTGCTGAGCCCCGTCCCGCAGCGCGGGCAGTAGGGGAGGATCTTGTGCCCCCGGTACACCAGCCCGCGGTCGGCGATCTGCTTCACCAGCCACCACACCGACTCCACGTAGTCCGCGTGGTAGGTGACGTACGGGCGCGAGTAGTCCAGCCAGTAGCCGATGCGCGCCGAGAAGCGCTCCCACTCCTCGGTGTACTGGAGCACGCTCTCGCGGCACACCTCGTTGAAGCGCGCGATCCCGATCTCCTCGATCTCCCGCTTGCCGCTGATCCCCAGCTTCTTTTCCGCCTCGATCTCCACCGGCAGGCCGTGCGTGTCCCACCCGGCGATGCGCGGCACGTGGCGCCCCTGCATGGTGCGGAAGCGCGCGACGGCGTCCTTGATGGTGCGCGAGAAGACGTGGTGGATCCCCGGGCGCCCGTTGGCGGTCGGCGGGCCCTCGTAAAAGATGAAGGGCTCGCGGTCGCGCGTCTTTTCGAGCGAGCGGCGGAAGGTGTCCTCCTCCTTCCAGCGGGCGAGGATTTCTTCCTCGAGCGCGGTCGTGGAGGCCGGCAGGTCGGGATATCTCTTGCTCACGTTCAGTCGAGTCTACGGATTGTGCAGGCTGGGGCCGCTCCGGAGCCCGGCCAAACCGCGGCCGGTCTCCTGCGCGGGCTACGGGAGCCAGCCAAACGGCCGGCTGTCTCCCTGCGCCGGGGCGAGCCTCGCACGGTACAGCTGTGCGAGTCTCCCCCCGAACCGATCGATATGGGTACCACGTGAACCGCAACGGCCCGGAACGACGAGCCCTCCCCCGGCCTCGGAGGAGGGTGGCAGGCATCGGGACCGCTGGTCGCGAACCGCAGTTGCAGGCTGTGACGCTGCACGCTGCGCGTGCACCGGATGAACCCTGTTCCCTATTCCCTGTTCCCTATCCGTTCCACGATCCCCTCCACCAGCTCCGTCAGCCGGGGCTCGGCGCCCTGGGCGGCCGCGATGATCCGGGTGATGTCCACCGGCTCCAGCGCGTCCGGGAGGCAGGCGTCGGTGATGATGGAGATCCCCACCACGCGCATCCCGCCGTGCACGGCCACGATCACCTCCGGCACGGTGGACATCCCCACCACGTCGGCGCCCAGGGTGCGCAGCATCCGGTACTCGGCGCGCGTCTCCAGGGCGGGCCCGGCCACGGCCACGTACACCCCGCGCCGCAGCGGGATCTTCTTTTCCGCGGCCACCCGCACCGCGATCTCCTGGAGCGCCTGGCTGTACGGCTCCGACATGTCCGGGAAGCGCGGCCCCAGCGCGTCGTCGTTGGGGCCGATCAGCGGGCTGTCGCCCAGCAGGTTGATGTGGTCCGCGATCAGCATCAGGTCGCCCGGCGCCCAGAACGGGTTCATCCCCCCGCAGGCGTTGGACACCACCAGCGTTTCCGCACCCAGGGCGCGCATCACCCGCACCGGGAAGGTCACCTGCTGGAGGGTGTACCCCTCGTAGCGGTGGAAGCGGCCCTGCATCGCCACCACCGGCTTCCCCCCGAGCGTCCCCAGCAGGAGCCGCCCGCTGTGCGACTCCACCGTGGAAAGCGGGAAGTGGGGGATCTCCTCGTAGGGGATCGCCGTTTCCACCTGGATCCGCTCCGCCAGGGCGCCAAGCCCCGTCCCCAAGATCACCCCCACCGCCGGAGCGGCGCCGCTCCGCGCGCGGATGGCCGCGGCCGCCTCCCCGATCCGTTCCGACAGGCTCGCTTCCGACACGCTCAGCTCTCCGTGGTGAATTCCGCTTCCTCCGGCCGCTCCGCGGCCGGGACCTCCACGGCGCCCGGCCCCAGCCGCCCGTTCTCGGCCGGCCGGGCGGGCTCCCGGAACCGCGCCTCCTCCTCGTCGATCTCGCCCAGCTGGCGCTCCACCAGCGCGCGGAAGAGGCGCAGGAAGCGGGTCCGCTGCCCCTGCACCCGGCGCAGCGCCTCCGCGGCGGTGAGCACCTGTCTCTTTGCCTCTTCCACGATGCGCTCGCCCTCGGCGCGCGACTCGCGCAGGAGGAGGTCCGCCTCGCGATGCGCCTGCCCCTTCATCTCCTCGCGCATCTGCTGCGCGGAGACCAGCGCGTCGTTGAGCGCGCGCTCCCGCTCGCGGTACTCCGCCACCGACTCGGCGAGCCCCTCCACGCGGGCGCCGAGCGTGGCGTTCTCCCGCACCAGCTCCTCCATCCGCTCCGCGACCAGGTCCAGGAACTCGTCCACGCGGCCCGTGTCGTAGCCGCGCATCGCCTTTGCGAAGTCGCCCTTCTTCTTGCGTACGTCGAGCGGAGTCAGGTCGATCATGGATCGCGCTCCCCGAACAGGACCGTTCCCACGCGGACGAGGGTGCTCCCCTCTTCCACGGCGATTTCGAAGTCGTTGCTCATCCCCATGGACAGGTGCAGCGCCCGGAAGCCGGCCACCTGACGCGCCGCCTCCTCCCAGAGCCGCCGCGCGCGCCCGAAGGCGGCGCGCAGCACCGCCTCGTCGCCGGTGAAGGGCGCCATGGTCATCAGCCCCTCCACCGCGAGCCCCGGCAGCGCGCAGATCCGCCCCACGGCGTCCAGCGCCTCCTCCGGGGCGAAGCCGCCCTTGGTCTCCTCCCCGGCGGTGTTCACCTGCACCAGCACGCGCGCCGGGGTCCCCGCCCGCACCGCCTCCTCGGACACGGTCTCCGCCAGGCGGAGCGAGTCCAGGGAGTGCAGCAGGTCGAAGAGAGGGAGCGCCCTGCGCACCTTGTTGCGCTGCAGGTGCCCGATCAGGTGCCAGCGCGCCGCGCCGCGCCCGATCTCCGCCACCTTTTCCTCCAGCTCGGGGACGCGGTTTTCCCCCACGTCCTCCACGCCGGCCTCGCGGACGGCGCGCACGGTCTCCGCGGGATGGGTCTTGGTGACGGCGACCAGCGTGACCGGGTCGCCCCTCCCCCCGCGCTCGCGGGCGCGCTCGATCCGCTCCCGCACCTCCTCCACCCGCGCCGAAAGACTGGACGGTTGCATGGACGGATTGTAAACCCGGCGGCGACGCGGACGCAAGCGGAACGGCAGGTTACAGGGGATAGCCTGCAAAGGCGACGGCGTCGGTTGCCCTGGGCCGGCGTGCGCCGTATCGTCCCGGGCCGTGACTCGTGGCCCATCGACGCGCGAGGCGCATCCCCTGTACTGAAGGCGCATGCCCCGGATCGCCTGCCCCGTATGCGACGGCGCCGAGTTCCGCGTCTACAGCACACTGAACCGGAACCGCACGGTCGTGTGCCGCGGGTGCGGGCTCTTCTACACCAACCCGCTTCCCGAGCCGGAGGAGCTGCGCTCGCGGGTGGAAGAGTCCGACCTGTACACCGAGGACCAGCTGCGCAAGACCGACTTCTTCCGGCGGCGGGCGGAAACGCTCTTCGACCGGGTGGAGCGGCTGCGGCCGCGGGGGCGGGTGCTGGACGTGGGGTGCGCCATCGGCACGGAGCTGGTGGTGGCGCGGGAGCGGGGGTGGGAAGCGACCGGGATCGAGCTGTCGGCGAGCTCGGTGCGGGTGGCGCGGGAGCGCGGGCTGGACGTGCGCGAGACGCCGCTGGAGGAGTGCGGCTTCGCGCCGGGCGGGTTCGACCTGGTGACGCTCAACCACGTGCTGGAGCACATCGCCGACCCGGCGCCGTTCCTCGCCGAGGTGCGCCGCATCCTGGCCGACGACGGGCTCCTCTTCGTCGCCGTGCCCAACGTGCGGGCGTGGATCCGCTACCTGCGCGGCGAGCGCTACGCCTGGACCTTCCAGGACGACCACTTCCTGCACTTCTCCACGTCCACGCTCCCCCGCCTCCTCGCCCGCCACGGCTTTCGCGTGCTGGACGTGGAAACCTCCCGCTGGCGCGACTTCCACCAGGAGCCGCGCAGCAGGCCCCTGCCCTTCCGCGCCGTCAACCGCACGGTGGAGCTGCTGGGGATGGGAGTGGAGATCTTTTGCCTGGCGCGGGCGGCGTAGGGCGGACCCCCTCCCCCGGCCCCTCCCCGCAAGGGAAGAGGGGGAGCACGACACGGCAAAGGCGGGGATCGTCAGCATGTAGATTCCCCTCCCCCGGAACGGGGGATATAGCAGGTTGCTGAAAAGCTTGTGCGCACGCGCGTGCGCGCGAGGGTGTGGCGTCGTAGATTGGGGAAAACCTGTCCTCACACTCTCGGGGAGCAGCCACGATGCGCGGACGAGTCAGCCAGCAGCACGCGATGTGGATGTTCTACGATCCGGAGAGCCTGCTCTCGCCTACGCATCCGCTGCGGGCGGTCAAGGCGCGAGCCGATGCGGTGCTGGCCGGGATGAGTCCGGAGTTCGACCGCGCCTACGCGGCTCTGGGACGGGCGAGTATCCCGCCGGAGATGCTGCTGAAGGCGCTGCTGCTTCAGGCGCTGCACTCGATCCGTTCGGAGCGGATGCTGGTGGAGCAGATCGGAGTGAACTTGGCTTACCGGTGGTTCCTGGACCTGGAGCCGCATGCGGGGGTGTGGGATGCGACCACGTTCACGCAGAACCGGGATCGGTTCGAGAAGCACGGGCTGGTGCGCACCTTCTTCGAGCGGATCATCGAGGGGGCGTACCTGGAGGAACTGGCGAGCCAGGAGCACTTCTCGATCGATGGCAGCCTGATCGAGAGCTATGCCTCGATGAAGAGCCTGCGCAAGATCGGCAGCCCGGACGAGAAGGTCAGCGACGGCTCGAAGGACGGCGACACGAGCAATCCCTCGGTGAACTTCCGCAAAGAGAAGCGGACCAACGCGACGCACCGCTCGCTCACGGACCCCGAGGCGCGCCTGGCGACCAAGAGCAAGGGAGTGCCGGCGCGGCTGTGCCATCTGCTGAACGCGCTGATGGAGAACCGGCACGGGCTGCTCATCGACGTCAGCGTGGTGGAGGCCGACGGGACGGGCGAGCGCGACCAGGCACTCCTGCTGCTGGAGCGCAGCCGGATTCGGCACGACTTGCCGGTGGAGCGCACGGTGGGGCTGGATGGGGGCTATCCCAGTGGCCCGTTCCTCCAGGCAGCCTATCAGGACGGTGTGAGCGCGCACGTGCCGATCCCGGAGGGGCCGATCGACCCGGACGCCAAGGGAGCCGAAGCGCGCAGCCGAGCCCGAGAGCGGATGGGTACGCCGGAGTACGCCCTCTCGCAACGCAAGCGTAAGCGGATCGAGGAGATCTTCGGCTGGGCAAAGGAGATCGGCGGGATGCGTCGGAGCCGCCACGTGGATCGCTGGAAGCTGACGCAGAAGGCGCTGATCGTGGGCGCCGCGTACAACCTCCTGCGCCTGGCACGCCTCGCGCCGGGTTTGCAGGCCCTCGCCTGAGGCACAGTGCGTCCGTGCACGCCGAAAATGGCTGCACGGGCGGGAAACCGGGCACCCCATACGCCGGAAAAGCCCCGTTTCGCTGATTCTGGAGTGGAAGTTTTCCACGTCACACTCCAGGCTGCCGTTTTTCAGCGACCTGATAGGGGGAAAGCCGTGCGAGCCTCAAGCGAGCCGGGTGGGGGCCCCCGCGGACGCCAGCGCGAGCCCCGCATGAGGGATGTCGGCCCGAAGGGGCGAGACCGCGCGGCTGTTTGCGTGGGCTCGACTCCGTTGCAGACGGTCGTTTCGTCTGCTACGGAGCCGCAGCCCGACCCCGGCGCCAGCCGGGGGCATGCCCGAACCTGCCGCCGAAAGCAGTACCTTAAACCGTCACCGTCCGGCTGTTGGACGCGATGACCTCCACCAGCTGGTCGTGCGTCAACCCCCGCTGGAGCTGCCCGCGAAAGGCCAGCGACACCGTGCTCGTTTCCTCCGACACCACCAGCACAAGCGCGTCCGTCTCCTCGGAAAGACCCAGAGCCGCCCGGTGGCGCGTCCCCAGGCTCTTGTCCGCGATGGGGAACTGCGTCAGCGGCAGGATGGCGCCCGCCGCGACGATGGTGTCCCCGCGGATGACGACGGCGCCGTCGTGCAGCGGCGAGTACGGCGTGAAGATGGTGGTCAGCAGCGGCGCGGAGACGCGGGCCTGCATCGGCGTCCCCGTTTCCAGGTACTCGCCGAGCCCCACCTCGCGCTCGATGGCGATGATCGCGCCGGTCTTGGCGCGCGACAGCTCGTCCACCGCCTGCGCGATCTCCTCCGCCACCTCGCTCTGCTCCAGGCGCGTGAACAGCCGCGTCAGCCGGCTCTGCCCCAGCTGGGCGAGCGCGCTGCGCAGCTCGGGCTGGAACACCACCAGCGCGGCGATGGCGCCGTACTGGAACAGGTATTCCAGCAGCTCCTGGAGGAGGCGCAGGTTGAGGACGCGGGATACGAAGTAGATGCCCACCAGCGACACCAGCCCGAAGAGCATCTGGATGGCGCGGGTCCCCGCCAGCACCAGCAGGATCCGGTAGAAGACCACGGCGACGATCGCGATCTCCAGCAGGTCCTTCCAGTCCGGGGCCAGGAAGCCCACCCGCTCCAGGAACCCGTTCACGGGGCCGCCCTGGGAAGGGGGGCCGCGCGCCGCAGCGCCTCGGCCACGTCCAGCGCCTGGCGCACGACCCGCACGTCGTGCACGCGGAAGATGCGCGCGCCGTGCAGCAGCCCCACCACGCACGCCGCCGCGGTGCCGGCGTCGCGCCGCTCGGCGGGGACGCCGCCCAGGATCCTTCCGATGAAGGACTTGCGGGAGGGGCCCAGGAGCAGGGGGCGATCCAGGCGGGCCAGCTCGCCCAGGCGGGCGATGAGCTCCAGGTTGTGCTCGGCCGTCTTCGCGAAGCCGATGCCGGGGTCCAGGACCACGCGCGCGTCCGCGATGCCGGCGGCGCGGGCGCGCTCCAGCGCGGCGGCAAGCTCGTCCGCCACCTCGCGGACGACGTCCGCGTAGCGCGGGTCGCGCTGCATGGTCTCGGGCGTCCCCCGCATGTGCATGAGCACCACCCCGGCCTCCGCCTCCGCCACCACGCCTCCCATCGCGGGGTCCGCCAGCGCCGACACGTCGTTCACGATCTCCGCTCCCTCGGCCAGCGCCGCGCGGGCCACCTCCGCCCGCCGCGTGTCCACCGACACGGGGACGTCGAGACGGTCCTTGAGCAGGCGGAGCGTCGGCAGGATGCGGGCCGCCTCGTCGCGCGGGGAGACCGCGGCGGCGCCGGGGCGGGTGGATTCGCCGCCCAGGTCCAGCAGGTCCGCGCCCTCGGCGACCATCTCCTCCGCGCGGGCGAGGGCACGCTCCGGGGCGTCGTACAGGCCGCCGTCGCTGAACGAATCGGGGGTGGCGTTGAGGACCCCCATGACCAGCGGCCGCTCCAGGGAAACGGAGCGGCCGCGGATGGCCCAGGAGCCGAGGGGGGGCGCGGCGTTCAACCGCCCGTCCGTGGACGCCCCGTCAGGGGCGGCGGTCCGTGCCGCGGACCGCCTCGCGGGCGAAGGAGGGCGAGGGCGACAGCCCACCCAGCCCGCCGCCGTCCTCGGAGGGGCGGATGGTGGGGACCGGGGGCGCCGGGGGGGAGACCGCGGGGCGCAGCGGCAGCGGCGGGAGCGTCCTGCCGGCGGCCAGCGCCTCCACCTCCTCGCGGTCGATGGTCTCGCGCTCCAGCAGTGCCTGCGCGATGATCTCCATCAGCGCCTCGTGCTCGCGCAGGATGCGGCGGGCGGTCTCGATCGCCTCGTCCAGCAGGCGCTTCACCTCGGCGTCCACCAGCTGCGCGGTCTGCTCGCTGACCTGCCGGCGCGAGCCCAGGTCGCGGCCCAGGAAGACCTCCTGCTCCGAGTCGCCGATCGCCATGGGCCCGATGGCGTCGCTCATCCCGAACTGCGTCACCATGCGGCGGGCGAGCGTCGTCGCGCGCTCGATGTCGTTCCCCGCCCCGGTGGTCACCTTCTCGGCCCCGAAGGTCATCTCCTCGGCCACCCGGCCGCCGAAGAGCATCACCAGCCGCGCGACCAGATAGTCGCGCGAATACGAGTGGCGGTCCGACTCGGGGAGCGACGAGGTGATCCCCAGCGCGCGGCCGCGCGGGATGATGGTGACCTTGTGCACCGGGTCCAGCCCCGGGAAGCGCAGCGCCACCACGGCGTGACCGGCCTCGTGGTACGCGGTGAGCTTCTTCTCGTCGTCGGAAAGCACCATGCTCTTGCGCTCGGCGCCGAGCATGACCTTGTCCTTTGCCTCCTCCAGGTCCGCCATGTAGACGGAGTCGTGGCCCTTGCGCGCCGCCAGCAGCGCGCCCTCGTTGACCAGGTTGGCCAGGTCGGCGCCGCTCATCCCCGGCGTGCCGCGCGCCAGCACCGCCACGTCGACGTCGGGCGCGGTGGGGATCTTCTTGAGGTGGACGCGGAGGATCCCCTCGCGCCCCTTCACGTCCGGCGAGTCCACCACCACCTGCCGGTCGAAGCGGCCGGGGCGCAGCAGCGCCGGGTCCAGCACGTCCGGGCGGTTGGTGGCGGCGATCAGGATCACCCCGTCGTTGGCCTCGAAGCCGTCCATCTCCACCAGGAGCTGGTTGAGCGTCTGCTCGCGCTCGTCGTGGCCGCCGCCCAGCCCGGCGCCGCGGTGGCGCCCCACGGCGTCGATCTCGTCGATGAAGATGATGCAGGGCGCGTGCGACTTGCCCTGCTCGAACAGGTCGCGGACGCGCGAGGCGCCGACGCCCACGAACATCTCCACGAAGTCCGAGCCGGACATGGAAAAGAACGGCCGCCCGGCCTCGCCCGCCACGGCGCGCGCCAGCAGCGTCTTGCCGGTCCCCGGCGGGCCCACCAGCAGCGCGCCCTTGGGAATGCGGCCGCCCAGCCGGGAGAACTTCTTGGGGTCCTTGAGGAACTCGACGATCTCCTGGAGCTCGTACTTCGCCTCGTCCGCCCCCGACACGTCGTCGAAGGTGATCTTGGGCGTGTCGCCGGAAAGCAGCTTTGCCTTGGACTTCCCGAACTGGAAGGCCTTGTTGCCGCTGGCCTGCATCTGCCGGAGGATCAGGAACCACACCCCGATGATGATCAGCCAGGGGAGCGCGGTCCAGAACAGGCCTGACCAGTTGCGCTCGGGCGGGCGGGCGGCGATGAGGACCCCCGCCTGCTCCATCTGCGCCAGGAGGGCCTCGCTGTCGGCGATGGGGAGGCGCGTGGTGAAGCGGTCCACCTGCCGCGGCTGCCCCGCCTGCGTGGGGACGGAGATGGCGCTGCGCAGCCGCCCGGAGACCGTCTGCGTGCGGTCGGCGTTGCTGACCACCGCCTCGACCACGTTGCCCCGGGTCAGCTCGCGCTTGAACTGCGAGTACGTCAGCTCCTCCGCCGCGCGCTCGCGGTTCCCCATGAACTGGAGGATGAGGACGGGGAGGAGGAAGATGAAGACCCAGAAGGACGCCATCCGGGAATAGCGGCCCCAGCGGGATCCCTTGGACATGTTCGGTTCGCGGTCGGCCATGGTTTACGTCCCTCGCGACTGCAGCGGCGGCGGGCGCGCGGAGGGCGCGCCCTGCGGCTCAGGTGTGCTTCAGGCTCCCGATGAAGGGGAGGTTCCGGAAGTTCTCGGAATGGTCCAGGCCGTAGCCGATGAGGAACTCGTGGGGGGCGTCGAAGCCGACCCAGCGGGGCTCCAGGACCAGGTTGCGTGCGATGTGCTTGTGAAGGAGCGCGCACATCTCCAGCGAGCGCGGCTTGCGCTCCCTCAGGAGGGGGACCAGCCGGTTGATGGTGGTCCCGCTGTCGACGATGTCCTCCACGATGATGACGTGGCGGTTGGCGAACTCCGCGTCGGGGTCGTACAGCAGCTTGACCTCGCCCGACGAGGTGGTGCCGCTCCCGTAGCTGGAGGCCACCAGGAAGTCGACCTGCACCGGGCGCGTGATGTCCCGCACCAGGTCGCTCATGAAGATGAAGGAGCCCTTGAGGAGCCCCAGCACCAGCAGCTCTTCGTCGGGAGGGAAGTACCGGGTGATCTCCTCGCCCATCTCCCGGACCCGGACGGCGATCTCTTCCGGAGTGTAGACGATCCGCTCCAGCTCGCGTCCGCCCGTACGGGCGAGAATCAGCTCGGCTTCAGTCATCGATGATCGAAAGGAAGATTGCCGTCCCGCCCGGGAGGGGCGGCGGCCCGTGGGCACGCTCGACGCCCACCACCCAGAGCACCCGCCCCGCGGCGTCCGCCACCACGGCGGTCCGGGCGCGCGACGAGCGGGGTACACGCCGCTCCACGAAGAGCTTCTTGAGCGTCTTGGTGCCGCGCGGGGTGCGGATCCGGTCGCCCGGGCGCCACCCCCGCACGACGAGGGGGAGCTGCGCCGGGGAGAACGCCGCGGAGCGCTCCCCGCCGGAGGAGGCGCGGGGATCCGGCGGACCCACCGTCCACTCCACGCGGAAGCTCCGCCCCCCGACGACGGCCCCGCCCACCCCGCTCCCCGGCTCCGCCGGGACGGTGAGGGGGCGGTCCCCGCCCGCATCGGCGCCGGCCCGCTCCACCCGCACCTCGCCGAACTCGGCCGCCATGCGGAGGCCCCCGCGGACCGGGATCACCCGTCCACTGGGGGCGCCGGTAATAAACTGAAGCGCCAACCGGGTTCCCGTCCTGTCGAGGACGACCCCGAACTGGCGCAAGAGCTTTCGCAGGAGCCGGGTGGCTGTCGCGGAATCATAAGCCCGGAAAGGAGCCCTGGCAAGCACGAGCGCCTCCCCTTCGCGGCGCGCCGCCTCGCGCCCGGCGGTCTCCAGGCGCGCGTCCCACGCCCGCTCGTCGGCGCGCGCCAGCTCCGCCAGGCGCACCAGGTTGCGCCGCGCGCCCGGCGCCACCGCGCGCTCCGCCAGCGGGAGGAGCCGGTGGCGGATGCGGTTGCGGACGGGGTCGCCGCCGCGGTTGCTGGGATCCTCGCGCCAGCGCAGCCCGGCCTCGCGGGCGTACGCGCGGATCTCGCGCCGCCAGAAGGGGAGGAGCGGGCGCACCAGGACGCCGGAGCGGGGCGCGATCCCGGCCAGCCCGGAGGTGCCGGTGCCGCGCAGCACGCGGAAGAGCACCGTCTCCGCCTGGTCGTCGGCGTGGTGGGCGGTGGCGACCAGCTCCGCCCCGGCCTCGGCGGCGGCGCGGCGCAAAAAGGCGTAGCGCGCGGCGCGGGCCTCCGCCTCGGAGCGGGGGGCGCGCTCCAGCCGCGCGGAGGCCAGCGGCACGCCCCAGGCGGCGCAGAGCCCGGCCACCCAGCGGGCGTCGGCGCCGCTCCCGGGGCGCATGGCGTGGTCCAGGTGCGCGGCGCTCAGCTCGACCTCCAGCTCCCCCGCGCAGCCGCGCAGCAGGTGCAGGAGCACCACGGAGTCACAGCCGCCGGAGAGGGCCACCAGCAGCCGGTCGCCCCGCCCGATCCCCAGCGCTTCCAGCTCCGCGCGGAAGCGCTCCCGCAGCGGGGCCCCGCCCGCACCCTCGCCCGCGCGTCGTCTCGCCATCCCCTGCAAATGGCGAAGCCCGCCGCCCCCGTCAAGGGGGCGGCGGGCTTCGTCCGCGCGCGGCGGCCGGCTCAGGACCCGCCGGACTGCGTCCGCGCGGCCCCGGCGGACCGCGCCGGGCCGGCTCCCTCCCCGCCCTGGCGGAGAGTCAGCTCAGAGCGCACTCCCCGCACCCCGTCCACGTCCCAGGCGTCGTCGGTGGCGTAGCGCACCTCGTCGAAGTCCGGCAGCTCCCCGGCCAGGGTGACGATCCCCTCCTTCACCTCCACGGTGATGGCGTCCGCGTCCACCCAGGTGTCGTAGAAGAGGGCTTCCTCCACCTCCTCCTTGAGCTCCTCGTCCGAGCGGCGCTGCCGGCGGAGCCGCTCGTGGTACGGCCCCAGCCCGTAGCGGGCCGGCCCGTACACGGTGGCCGGATCCCAGAACTCCTCGTGCTCCGCCATCCCCATCCCCTCCGCGGCCGCGTCGGCCCAGGTCCCGCCGCGCCCGTAGCCGGCATCGTAGCGCGGGGCGAACCCGCCGCCCGGTCCGGGGCGGCGGAACGGGAGGTCGTACCGCGGGCCCGAGGGAAAGCCACCCCAACCGCCGTCGTAGCGCGCCATCGTCGTTCCTCCGGGAGCCGTCGAAAGGGAAAGCAGGCCCCGCGCCGGGAGTCCGGCGGGCCGTACGAGCCGGGACACCCGGCCGCAACAAGCATTCCATCGAGGGAACAGGGAATCCGCCCCAACGGCCCACACCACCGCCCAAGGGAACAGGGAACAGCCCCCAACGGCAACAACCCCACAGAGCAGTCAGCCGTTCGCAGTTGCAGGCTGTTCCCTGTTCCCTGTTCCCTGTTCCCTGCCGTCCCCTGGCGGGAGCGGACGCCCGAACATGTCGTGCAGCACGCGGGCGAGCCGGTCGGGGCGGTCGGTGACGATCCCATCCACCCCCCACTCCAGCAGACGGCGCATGTCCGCCTCCTCGTCCACCGTCCACACGTGCACGGCCACGTTGCGGGCGTGCACCTCGCGCAACAGCCGCGGGGTGAGCACCTGCCGGCCGCCGAAGCGCTCCGGCATCTGGAAGGCGTCCACCGGGGGCCGCCAGAACCGCGTGGCGTGGGCGAGGTGGAGGAGGTAGAAGGACTTCATCTCCTCCCCGGACGCGCTGGTTGGCCCCGGGTACGCGCCGAAGAGGGAGCGGTTCGCCCGGTGGCCGGCGGCGATCAGCACGCGGCGCGTGGCGTCCAGGTCGTGGACCGTTTCCCAGGTGCGGCGCTGCGCCCGGGCGTCCTTGACCTCCACGTTGACGCGGGCGCCCGGAAAAGCGAGGAGGAGCTCTTCGAGCGTGCTCACGCGCACGCCGCTGCCGCGGAAGGGGAAGGTGCGGCCGCCGTCGGGGGTGAAGCGGAAGCCGGCGTCCAGCGCCCGGACCTCGGCCAGGCGCAGCGAGGCCAGCGGGCCGGTGCCGTCGGTGGTGCGGTCCACGGTGGCGTCGTGGATGACCACCACCTCGCCGTCGGAGGTGGGCTGCACGTCCACCTCAAGGACGTCGGCGCCCCACCAGTCCAGGGCGCGGCGGAAGGCTTCGAGGGTGTTCTCGGGAGCCAGGGCGGAGCCGCCCCGGTGGGCCATCAGGAGGGGCGCGCCGGCCAGGTAGGGGTGGCCGGGGCGGACGGCGGGGGGGCGCCGGGTGCCGAACGGACGCATCCGGGCGGCCCCCGCGGCGTCAGAAGCCGTTCTCGAGCCGCGCGCGCTCGGCGGCGCTCAGGCCGTACAGCCGGTACAGCACCAGGTCCACGAGGTGGCAGGTCATGGAGCGCGCCCACACCACCCGCTGGGAGTCCGCGCCCGCCTCCAGCCGGGCGGTCAGCTCCGCGCACCGATCCCCCAGGAACGCCAGGATCTCCTCCACCGCGTCCGGGTGCGGGCGGGCCGGGGCGAGCGAGTCGGCCGGGGCGCGCTCCACCAGCAGCCCCTCCACGAAGGCCAGGACCCCGGGGAAGACCATCTCGGTGAGGTGGCCGCCGACGACCAGCTCCTCGTCCGTCAGCTCCTCCCAGGCCAGCTCGTTCCAGTACAGCTCCTCCGCCTCCCGGCGGAAGAAGGCGAGCCGGTCGGCGGGGAGCCGGTCGGCGTCGGGGGCGACGGGCGCCAGCGGACGGTCGGCCGCTTCGAGGATGCGCGCCCGGCGCGACTCGACGTACGGCTGGGCGGTCGCGGGCTCTGCGGCTTGCTTGCTCATGGATCGGTCAGTGCGGAGTTGTCCTGGCGCCCGGTCCAGCGGCGCAGCGACAACTTAGACGGGGGGAGAGCGGTCTCGCAATGCCGGACGGGGCTAGGCGAGGCGCTCGGCCTCCGCGTGCACGGCCGGGTCAGCCGGGAGGTTTGCGCCGGTCAGCTCGGCGCGCTCCAGGTCCGCCCCGGACATCTCCGCGCCCGCCAGGTTGGCCTGCGACAGGTCCGCGCCCTTGAGCGTGGCGCCCGAGAGCGCGGCGCCGCTCAGGTTGGTCCCGGCGAGCGTCGCGCCGGTGAGGTTGGCGCCCTTCAGCACCGCCTCCGACAGGTTGGCGCCGCCCAGGTCCGCCCACTCCAGCGTGGCGAACTCCAGCACCGCCCCGCTCAGGTCGGCGCCCTTGAGGTAGGCGCCCGTGAGGTTCGCGCCCTTGAGCGAGGCGCCGGCCAGGTCGGCCCCGGTGAGCACCGCGCCCTTGAGGTACGCCCCCGTCAGGTGCACGCCCTTGAGGTAGGCCCACTCCAGGTAGACCCCCTCCATGAACGCCCACTCCAGGTTGGCCCGCTCCAGGTACGCCCCCCACAGGTGGGCGGACTTGAGGTAGGCCTCCGTCAGGTTGGCCCCGGTGAGGTCGGCGCCCTTGAGGTCCGCGCCCTCCAGGTCCGCCCCGGACAGGTCCGCGCCGCCCAGGATGGCGCCGGCAAGCCGCGCGCCCTTGAGGCTGGCGCGCTCCAGCCGCGCGCCGGCCAGGTTGGCCCGCTCCAGGTTCACTCCGTCCAGGACGGCACCCCGCAGGTTGAGGTGTCCGGCGGCCACGAGCCTCCACATGTCCCGGTCGGTGAGAATCCTGTGCTCCATGCAGCGCCTCCCCCGGCGGTGAGGCCAGGTCTCTCGGGTGGTTGGAACCATGGGATCGACGCGCGGCGGCTACGGCACCGGCCGGCCGCCACGCCGGGCGTCACTTTCCGCTCCCTTCCCTCAGCATCGCCCAGCGCCAGCGCATACGGCCCTGCCAGCCGCACACGGTACACCTGCGGAGCTGCGTGGTGGACAGCACCGCGAGCAGCCGGTCCGTCCCGGTCCCGCACCCGGGCTCGTGCCGGGTGGTGATGCGCCGGCACGTGGGACAGGCAGGAGCCTCGGGGAGCCTGGTCAGATAATGAAGCGCGAAAACCGGCGCGGCAAGTGCAGCGATCGCAACGCTTGCGAGGATCATAGCCATGCGTTCCCCCCTCCGGGAGGGAGAAGCGGGGTCGGGACGCGCCCGGCCGCACGGGTCGGGACGATGGGGGAACGACGCAAACCGCGTTCCGCGAAGCACGTACGCTTCTTGCAAACCCGGCCGGCAGACTCCATGGACGCCGACACCGGGAGGGGGACATGCGCTACGACGAGCGATACGGACGCGGCTTCGGGGGCCGCGGGGGACCCGGCCGGGAGCGCCGCCCGCGCGGCTACGCGGCCGACTACCGGCGAGGGTACGACCGGGACCGGGGCCCCGGCTACCGGCCGCCCTTCGGGGACGCCGCGCTCGCCGAGGGCTCGTTCGCGATGGGGCCCGGGTTCATGCCGCTCGGCTGGGGGTGGTACGGGCCCATGGGGATGGACCCCGGACCGTTCCCCTACGGGCCGCGGGGCTGGGGCGCCCCCGAGCGCCCGCCGCGGCGCCCGGAGGAGAGCCCCGCCTACGGCCGGGGCGGCGACGAGGAGCTGCGCCGCTGGGCGCGCGAGCGCGGGTACGACGTGGGGTACGCCATCTATCCGCGCGACCCCCGCCGCGCCCGCTGAACCACGACCACGGGACCAGGAAAGGACATGAGCAGACACCGCAACGAGGACCCGGCGTTCGACCCCGAGGAGATCGAGGCGTCCGACCCGCTCGGCGAGCAGGCGTTCGACGAGATGGGCTTCGACGACGCCCCGAACGGCGGCCCCGGCCTGAGCGCCCCCTCGCTGGAGGACGACGCCGTCAACAAGCGTCCCGGCGGCGGCGGCCAGAAGGTCGCCGGGATCCCCGAGGCGCGGCAGCACGAGATGAACAGCTCCGACCTCGGCCGCCCCGACTCCGAGGGGATCGTGATCCACGAGCGCGGCGGAGCCGGCAAGGGCGACCCCGCTGTCGGCGGCACCCGACCGGAGTCGTAGGCCGTGCCGCGCGGGCGAAGCGCCCGAGCCCCCAGCGCCGAGGCCGGCGGGACGCGCGTCCCGCCGGCCTCGGCCCGTACGCCCCTCGACGCGGCCGGGGCGGCGTCCCGCAAGCGTCCCTTCGACGTCCACGAGGCGATGCGGCGCATCGAGGAGGAGGTCCGCCCCTACCCCAAGGCCGCGCTCTTCGAGCTGGCGGAGAGGGGGTTCGGGACCGCCTTCGAGCAGCTGGTGGCCTGCATCCTCTCCATCCGCACCCTCGACGAGACCATGCTCCCCACCGCGCTCGCCCTTTTCGAGCGTGCCCGCACCCCCGCGCAGGTGGCCGCGCTCACGCCGGAGCAGATCGACGCCGCCATCCGCGCCTGCACCTTCCACGAGGGCAAGGCGCGGCAGATCCACGAGATCGCGCGCGTGGTCGCGGAGGAGCACGGCGGCGTCCTTCCCTGCGACGAGGCGCTGATGCTGGGCTTCCGCGGGGTGGGCCCCAAGTGCGCGAACCTGGTGCTGGGGATCGCGTGCGGCCAGGCGAAGATCGGTGTGGACGTGCACGTGCACCGCGTCACCAACCGCTGGGGATACGTGAGCGCCCCCACGCCCGAGCGGACGATGGAGGCGCTGTACGAGAAGCTGCCGCCGGAGTACGCGGTGGAGATCAACCGCCTGCTGGTCCCCTTCGGCAAGCACGTGTGCACCGGGCGCGCGCCCAGGTGCTCCGTCTGCCCGGTGCTGGACATGTGCCGCCAGGTGGGCGTGACCACGCACCGCTGACCGGCGGCTACGCGGCCCTGGCCCCGCCGCGGAGCTCGCGCACCAGCTCGCGCAGGGCGAGCAGCACCTGCTCGTTGCCCTCGCGCAGCAGCGCGGCGATGATGTGCTTGCAGATGCGCTCGCGCCACAGGTGGTCGCCGCAGTCGCAGCGCGGGTTGTGCGTGGTGTACAGGTCCACCCAGTGCGCCTCGCTCCCGCCGGTCACGCGGTAGCGGCCGTGGCCGGTGGGCTGCACCTGCAGCCCCAGGCTGCGCTCCAGCCGGTCCAGGTGCACCCCTCCCGCCCGCTGGAAGTCGATCGCCGGCTTCGCCATCGTCCGCTCCTTTTCCCTGTCTGCCTGGATCCCGGGTTGCTGATTTCTTCATACACCACAACACCCGAACAGATCCCGAATCAAGATAGAAAAAACCGCCGTCCACCAGCATTTTCCGGGAACATAGGCCAGAGGCGGAGTTGGGGCGCTTTCCCGAGTTTCGTGCACGCGCCGGCGGACGTCGGGCGGGTCCCCGGAACAGCGAGGCCGCCGTCGCAGCGTCGCGACGGCGGCCACCCGGAAGGGCCCAGGGAGGTGGGGCCTAGCGGACCGCGTACACGTCCTTCGGCCCGCTCACGTCGAAGGTGTAGACCTCGTACGGGTCCTTGTGCTGCCCCTCCATCCCGGGCGAGCCCATGGGCATCCCGGGCACGGCGACTCCCTTCACGTTGGGGCGCTCGGTCAGAAGCTTGCGGATCACGTCCGCGGGAACGTGCCCCTCCACCGCGTACCCGTTGACCAGTGCCGTGTGGCAGGACTGGAGCCCCTTGGGCACGCCGTGCTCCTGCTTGATGGCCGGCATGTCGTCGCGCGGCACGCTCACCACGCGGAACCCATTCTGGCGAAGGTGCTCCTCCCACTTGGTGCAGCACCCGCAGGTGGGCGACTTGTACACCGTCACCGTCACGGCCTGCCCCGTCTGCCCGGCCTCCCCGCCGGACGCGGCGGCGACCCTGGCGGCGCTCTCGCCGCTCCCACCCTGCGCGGCGTCTTCGCCCCGGGCGCACCCCGCGGCGAGGGGAGCGAGCACGAGCAGCGCGAGGGCCGGCGCCCTCCTGAGGATTCGCGTCATGGCCTGGATCATCGTTCGGGGGAGGTCGGGAACCGGCGCGGATGGAGCGCGCGGGACAGGCTCAGTACCGGGCGGACCCGCTCGCGGTTCCCGCCGGACGCGCGGCACGAGCCGCAGGCAAAGATCTCGCCCCCGGGGCGTCCGCGGCAAGGGGACCGCGCGCCTCCGCCCGAGCCCGACGACGCCGGCGCGCCGCCAGGGCCCTCACCCGGCTCGCTTGAGGCTCGCCACCCTCTCCCTTCATCCGGTTCACGCGAAGCGTGAAGCGACATTCCGGGAGAGGGGGCAACTGCTGGATATCACGGCCACGTCGGCAGTTGCGTGAGGGATTACGGCCCGAAGGGGCGAGACCGCGCGGCCGTTTGCGCGGGCTCGACTCCGTTGGGCTGCGTTGTCTGCAGCCCTACGGAGCCGAAGCCCGACCCCGGCGCCAGCCGGGGGCACGCCCGAACCTGCCGCAAGCAGTTCAGCCGAATCCGTTGTCAGTCGTAGCTCGCCGCGCCGCCCGTCTGCGTGGTGCGCTCGAGATCCGCCGCGTGTCCTCCCGGTCCGGGTTCAGGGTTCCAGCGTTGCGCGTAGCGGCTTCGCAAGGGGTGTCCCGGCAGCGACATACACGTACGCTTCACCGGGATCGTGAACGGATTTTGCATCGGTCCGGCGTCCACGAAAAACGTCGTTACGGGGCTGTTGCGGGATCGTGGAGGACGCCTTACCTTCTCATGTGGAAGGCCGGACCCGGCTGCGCCGCGCGCGCCGGTCCGCACCTCTCGACCCCCGGACCGCCCCGGGCGCGCCGCACGGCCGCCGGGACCCTCCGCCGGTCGCGCACCGTTCCCTAGCCCCCGCTGCGGGAAGGAGAGACGTGGTGCAGATCTGGGAGTTTTTCTACGGCTCCACCCGACGACGCTCCGTTCGGAACGCCCCGCACAACGCTGCGGCGGCGTTTTTTGTTGCTCCCTAGCCAGGAGGTACCGATGCTCGATTCGGGGATGATCAGCAAGATCCAGAAGGCGAAGACCTACGCGACCGAGCCCGACCGCATCCACTTCCAGAGCCTCAAGGTGGAGTTCGACGGCAACAACGGGAACCACGAGGTGCAGTTCGACCAGGGCCACTGGCGCTGCGACTGCGGCTACTTCCACAGTCACGGCACCTGCAGCCACACCATGGCCATGGAGCGCGTGCTCGGCGTGATGGCTCCCCACGAGGTGGGCTGAAGAGGGCGCCACCCTGTGTGAACCGGCCGCCGCGTGGAGTCGCGGCGGCCGGTTTTGTTTTTGCGGCAAGGTTCGTTTTAACTGCTGGGTCTGGGCGTGTCCCCGGCTGGCGCCGGGGTCGGGCTTCGGCTCCGTAGAGCAGCAAACAACGCTGCTCAACGGAGTCGAGCCCCGGCAAACTGCCGCCGGGTCTCGCCCCTTCGGGCCGAAATCCCTCACGCGGGGCTCGCGCTGGCGTCCGCGGGGGCCCCCACCCGGCTCGCTTAGGCTCGCATGGCTTTCCCCTATATCCCCCAATTCTGGGGGAGGGTTGGCCGAAGGTCGGGCACCTTGCCGTTGCGATCTGCGCCGGGAGGTCGGGGGGAGGGTCCGCAGGCGGTGCGTTTGTTCGAAGCCAGCGTGATGCCGCGGACCTGCTCGACCGGTGGGCGAGTGCTCTGGCGAGTCCCTTCGGTTGTCGCACCGCCGGAGGAGCCTCCCCCGGCCGACCCCAAACACGGAGCTAGCCGGAGCGCATCTTGGCGCACGCAGAAGACACCGGAAGCGCGAAAGGGCCGCTCAGACGAGCGGCCCTTTCGGACAGGTAGCGGAGGAGGGACTCGAACCCCCGACACGCGGATTATGATTCCGCTGCTCTAACCAGCTGAGCTACTCCGCCACGGAATTCTTTTATAGCGGGGGCGGGATTCGAACCCGCGACCTTCGGGTTATGAGCCCGACGAGCTACCAGGCTGCTCCACCCCGCGACAAGTGCAGGAAATATAACCCCTGGCCCGGAAACGTCAAGGGGCCGCGGCCACCCGCGTGGAGGGCGAAACCCCGGGCGCCGCCTCGAAGAAGCGGTACAGCGTCTCCCCCTCGCGGATCATCCCGAAGCGCTCCCGGGCCACCCGCTCCAGGGTGGCCTCGTCGCGCTCCAGAAGCGCCGCGTACGCGCGCAGCGAGTCCACCGCCGCGCGCGTCTCCGCCAGCTCGCCGGCCTTCTCCACCCGCTCGCCGCGCAGGCGCCGCAGGGCGAAGGCGGAGTATTCCCCGCCCCACAGCGCGTAGTACACGGCCACGCAGGTCACCGCCCCCAGGACGAGCCGGCGCGCACCGGCCGGGCTCAGCGCCACAGCGACCTCCCCGGGTAGCGTGCGGCGCTCCCCAGCCGCTCCTCGATCCGCAGGAGCTGGTTGTACTTGGCGACCCGGTCCGTGCGGCTGGCGCTCCCCGTCTTGATCTGCCCCACCCCGGTCGCCACCGCCAGGTCCGCGATGAAGGTGTCCTCCGTCTCGCCCGAGCGGTGCGACATCACCGCGTTGTAGCCGGCGCCGCGGGCCATCTCGATGGCCTCCAGCGTTTCCGTGAGCGTGCCGATCTGGTTGACCTTGATGAGGATGGCATTCCCCACCCCGCGCTCGATCCCGTCGCGGAGACGCTGCGTGTTGGTGACGAACAGGTCGTCGCCCACCAGCTGCACCCGGTCGCCGATGCCGTCGGTGAGCAGCTTCCACCCGTCCCAGTCGTTCTCGTCCAGCGCGTCCTCCATGGAACGGATGGGGTAGCGCGACGCCCAGTCGCGGTAGAACTCCACCATCTCCGCCGAGCTGCGCCGCTCGCCGCTGCTCTTGTGGAAGACGTAGCCCCCGTCGCGGTGCATCTCCGACGCGGCCACGTCCAGCGCCAGCACCACGTCGTCGCCCGGGCGGTACCCCGCCGCCTCCACGGCGGTGAGGATCACCTCCACCGCCTCCTCGTTGCTCGCCAGGTCCGGCGCGAAGCCGCCCTCGTCGCCCACCGCCGTGCTCTTGCCGCGCGACGAGAGCACCTTCTTGAGCGAGTGGAAGATCTCCACCCCGCAGCGCAGCCCCTCCGAAAAGGTCTCCGCCCCCACCGGCATCACCATGAACTCCTGGAAATCCACGTTGTTGGAGGCGTGTGCGCCCCCGTTCAGGATGTTCATCATGGGCACGGGGAGGATGTTGGCCAGCGGCCCCCCCAGGTACCGGTACAGCGGCAGCCGGCAGTCCCGCGCCGCCGCGCGCGCCGTCGCCAGCGACACGGCGAGGATGGCGTTGGCGCCCAGGCGCGCCTTGTTCTCCGTGCCGTCCAGCTCGATCATGGCGCGGTCCACCGCCACCTGGTCGTACGCGTCGATGCCGTGCAGCGCGGGGGCGATCTCCTCCTCCACGTTCTCCACCGCGTCCAGCACGCCCTTGCCGCCGTAGCGGCCGGGCTCCCCGTCGCGCAGCTCCACCGCCTCGTGCTCGCCGGTGGAGGCGCCGCTGGGCACCGCCGCACGCCCCAGGATCCCGTTGGAAAGGATGACCTCGGCCTCGACCGTGGGGTTGCCCCGCGAATCGAGGATCTCGCGTGCACGGATCTCTGCGATGGTGACCATGTGCCCGGGTTTTGTCGTTGGAAGAGAGGTGGTTCGGGAAGGGCCTTCGGACCGGCGGAACGTACCATCCACGTGGAGGACTGTCAACGATTCTGCTGACTTCCGAACGGCTTCGAACGGCGGGTTTGGGCGTGCCCCCGGCTGGCGCCGGGGTCGGGCTTCGGCTCCGTAAGCCCGCAAACAACGCGGGCTAACGGAGTCGAGACCCCGCGGAAACAGCCCCGCGGGGTCTCGCCCCTTCGGGCCGGAATCCCTCACGCGGGTGGCGTCGCGGCGGCGGGCTTGCTGCCGGCCGGGCGGGGGCCCGGCGTCAGGGCTGGGCGGCGAGCCAGTCGCGGGCCGCCTCCACGGTGTCGAACGCCTCCATGTTGCGGCGGCTGAACATGAGCACCGCGCGGAAGAGGATGCGGTGCAGACCCTCCATCCCCACCACCGCCGCGGCGGTGACGTAGGGGCGGTTGTGCACGGCCAGCTCCTTGATGGCGTCCATCACCGGCGGGGTGTAGCGCGCGCGGTACACGTTGGAAAGGGTCCGCACCGAGGAGGGAGGCTGCTTGGCGACGACCTGCTTGGCCGCGCGCACGACCTCGAGGATCTCCTCCGTCTGCTCCAGGTGCGAGAAGTCGATCATCAGGATGGACTTGCCCCTGTGCTGGACGAAGCGGACGCGATCGGTCAGGGAGACGGGGGTGGCGGCAGCGTTCATGGGAGGTGGGGGAACGGAAGAGTGGGGGTCCTGGTGGGCGGGGTCCGGAAGCGCACCAAGCTCGCAGCCGGCCGGCCGTCCCGCAAGCCCGCCCTGTCGGGTAGGCTGCGCCCCGTACGGGCAGATTGTTCGAGGGCACGCTCAGTACGGCGCCCGCAGGTCGAACACCACCGCGGGAAGATCCGCCGCCGTCGGCGCGTCCAGGCTCGCGTACGCGTCCGGGAGCGCCGCGTCCACGTCGCGCGGGAGGAGGGAGCGGCCCCGCCCCGCAAACTCCGCCGCGCGCCCGCAGAGGAAGAGCGAGATGGCGGCCGCTTCCCGCGGCGGGCACCCCATGGCCAGCAGCGCCCCCGCGACGCCGGTCAGGGTGTCGCCCATGCCGCCGGTGGCGATCCCGGAATGGCCGGCGACGCTCACCAGCGTCGGCTCGCCGGGCGCCGCCACGAGCGACGGCGCGCCCTTGAGGATCGCCGCGCAGTCGAAGCGGGCCGCGATCTCGGCCCCGGCGGCGAAGGGGTCGGCGGTGATCTCGGGCACCGGGCGGCCCAGGAGCCGCGACGCCTCGCCGGGGTGCGGGGTCAGCAGGAGCGGGCGGCGGATCTCGCGGCGAAGCTCCGGGCTCCGGGCGAGCAACGTGACCGCGTCCGCGTCCAGCAGCAGCGGAGCGTCGCCCGCGGCGGCCACGCGCCGCAGGAAGTCCAGGTCCGCGTCGCCGGTCCCCATCCCCGGCCCGGCCACGACCGCGGCGGCCCCGGCCAGCGCGTCGTCCACCTCCCCGCCGTCGCGGTCCGTGTACAGCGCCTCGGGCACCGTCTGCTGGAGGACCACCCGGTTGTCCGCGTGCGAGACCACGCGCACCATCCCCGCCCCGGCGCGAAGCGCGCCCATCGCCACCATCACCGCCGCCCCGCCCACGCCGCTTCGCCCCGCCACGGCGCACACCGTCCCCAGGGTGCCCTTGTGCGCGTCCGCGGGGACGCGCGGCAGGCGCGCCCTCACCCACGCGTCCGTCACCACGCGGGCGCCCGCCGCACCGGCGGCGAGAGGCGGAAAGCCGATCTCCACCGCCACCACCCGGCCGGCGAGCTCCCGCCCCGGGAAGAGCAGCAGCCCCCGCTTGGGCGCGCCGAAGGTGACGGTGACCGTGGCGCGCACCGCGGCGCCCTCCGCCCGCCCCGTGGTCATGTCCACGCCCGACGGCCCGTCGAGCGCCACCACCGGGCGGCCGGCCGCGTTCATGGCGGCGATCACCCCGGCGGCCGGGTCGCGCGGCGCGCCCTTCGCCCCGGTGCCCAGGATCCCGTCCACCACCACGGCCGCATCCCGGAACGCCGCCTCCGCCTCCGACGCGGGGAGCACCCGCAGCTCCCAGTCGTGCAGGAGCGCGCGGTCCGGGAGCGAGCTGCCCGCCTGCACCGCGGCGACCTCGCGCCCGCGCGCCGCCAGCGTGCGCAGCAGGACCAGCGCGTCGCCGCCGTTGTTGCCCCCGCCCACCGCGGCGACCACGCGGCCCTCCGGGTACAGCCGGGCGACGACCTCCGCGGCGGCGCGGCCGGCGGCCTCCATGAGCACCCGCTCGGGGATGCCGCGCTCCTGGATGGCGTGGCGGTCCCAGGCGCGCATCTCCCCGGCGGACAGGACGGGCGCGCCGCCGGCCGCGAAGAAGCGCTCGCGCTCGGCGTCCGGCATGGGGGGGCGGGTGAGCTGGGGCATTGCGGATGGCCGGGTCCGGATGAACGACGCCCACGGCCGGGCGGCCGTGGGCGTTGCGGGCTCGCGACGGGCGCGGCGCCCTACTTGTAGCTCTGACCGATGGTGCGTCCGAAGCTGATCTCCCCGTTGTCGATGCGGATGTTGAAGCCGCACTCCGGGTTGGTGCACACCCAGGCCTTGTAGGTGATGGGCGCGCCGTCCCGTCCGTAGTCCGAAAGAGGGACCAGAAGGCCCTTGTCGCACTTCTGGCACTGCGGAAACTCGCGCTCGTTCGGCATCGATCATCCCCTCCCCTCAACAGGTGCGAACGCGGGGGCGCCGCCCGCCCCCGTTGTAGCGGACGCATGGGCCCGCAATCCCCGTTCCACTCGTCCTGTCCCGCCCGGAGCGGGCGGGGGTCAGCCTCCCAGCTCGCGCGGCGCCGACCAGGGGTAGTCGCGCTCGAACGCCTCGGCGAACTCGTACACCCCGTCGAAGTCGTCCAGGTCGTCGGTTTCCTGCTTCACCAGCACCCCGCACTCCACCAGCGCGAAGACGATGGCACCCAGGTCGCGGGTGCAGCGGATCCCCCAGAACTCCAGGACCGAGCGGGCCATAGGCCCATAGCGCTCGATGGCCAGGTCGCGGCACCCCTCGGTGAGCTCGCGCCCGGTGATGTGGCGCGCCTCGCCCAGCCGCTCGATGGTGTAGTGGAGGCCGGACAGGATGAAGAGGTAGGCCGTCTCGTGGTAGCACGGATACCGCTTGCGCAGGTGGTCCATGACCACGTCGGCGAGCACCAGCTCGCTCATGCCCCTGCCCGGTGGCCGGACCGCGGAGGCCCGCCGGAGGTGAGAGTCTTCACGCGCATTGTACGTCGAAACGGGTGGCCGGAGCGCTCGCATCAAGGCGTTCTTGCGGCGCCGGAGGACCGAAGCTCCTTTCTGTACCGCGGTCCCTAAATCTCGTTCCGATACAGCACGGTCTCCCCGGTCCGCTCCGGCGCGACGGCGCCCGCCGTGTCTTCCCGCAGCATCTCGCCGACCGCGGTCTCCGCCCCGGCGCCCACGGCGAACTCCACCTCCCCCCGGCTCCCGCCCTCGGCGTACCCGTGCTCCACCTCGTCCGCCCGCACGCGCTCCAGCATGCGCATGACCGCGGCGGTGTGCTCGTACGGGTAACGCACCCGCAGCCGCACCGCGTTCACCCCCGCGCGCCGCGGCGCCCCCTCCAGCGCCAGCGCCGCCGCCTCCCCGTACGCCCGCACCAGCCCGCCCACCCCCAGCTTGGTCCCCCCGAAGTAGCGCGTCACCACCACGCAGCAGTCCGTCACCCCGGCCCCGTCGATCGCCGCCAGGATGGGCGCCCCCGCGCTCCCCGAGGGCTCCCCCGCGTCGTTGGCGCGCCCCGTCCCGTCGCGCAATCGCCACGCCGAGCAGTGGTGCGCCGCGTCGAACATCGCCCGCGCCCGCGCCGCCACCACCGCCCGCGCCTCCTCCTCGCTCCCCACCGCGACGGCGAGCGCGTGGAAAGTGGAAGCCTTGACCCGGGTGTCGGCCTCTCCCGCCCCGGCCAGCGTGACAAACGATTCGGCGTTCACGGAACAGCGAGGGAACAGGGTTCATCGGTTCACGCGAAGCGTGAAGCGTGAAGCGTGAAGCGTGAAGCGTGAAGCGTGAAGCGTGAAGCGCCACGGGGAACAGAGAACAGCCTGCAACAGCAACGTCGTCCCGGAATCGACGAGAGGGGCACCGCGGCTGCCGTTGCAGTTCCGCAGTACCCCTCAAAACCTGTTCGGAGGGAGACCCGCCGGCAGTTTGGCGGGGCTCACTCCGGCGCAGGGAGACAGGCCGGCTGTTTGGCCTGGCTCCCGGAGCCCGCGCAGGAGACCGGCGAGGTAGTTTTCGCCGGGCTCCGGAGCGGCCCCAAACCCGGATGCTACACGCCCGCCATCGCGTCCACTTCGTCGAGATAGTACTCGAGACCCAGGTGCGTGATCTGCTCCTCCCCCATCATCCAGCGAAGCGTGTTCTTGAGCTTCATCTGCTGGATGAACAGGTCGTGCTCCGGGTACACCTCGGCCGCGTGCATCGGCGACTTGAGGTAGAACGACAGCCACTCCTGGATGCCGCTCATCCCCGCCCGCGACGCCAGGTCCAGGAAGAGCGCCAGGTCCAGCACGATGGGCGCCGCCAGGATGGAGTCGCGGCAGAGGAAGTCGACCTTGATCTGCATGGGGTAGTCCAGCCACCCGCGGATGTCGATGTTGTCCCACCCTTCCTTGGCGTCCCCACGCGGCGGGTAGTAGTTGATCCGCACCTTGTGGTAGATCTTGCCGTACAGCTCCGGGTACACATCGGGCTGGAGGATGTACTCCAGCACGCCCAGCTTGCTCTCCTCCTTGGTCTTGAACGACTCGGGGTCGTCCAGAACTTCGCCGTCCCGGTTGCCCAGGATGTTGGTGGAGTACCAGCCGTCCACGCCCAGCATGCGCGCCTTGAAGGCGGGCGCCAGCACGGTCTTCATCAGCGTCTGGCCGGTCTTGAAGTCCTTGCCGGCCACCGGCACCTCGTTCTGCTCGGCCAGCTCCAGCATGGCCGGGAAGTCCACCGACAGGTTGGGCGCGCCGTTGGCGTAGGGGACGCCCTCCTTGAGGGCGGCGTACGCGTACAGCATGCTGGGCGCGATGGCGTCGTCGTTCTCGTCCAGCGCCTTCTCGAACGCCTCAAGCGACTGGTGGACGGGGCCCGCCTTGATGAACACCTCGGTGGAGCCGCACCACACCATCACCAGCCGGTCGCACCCCTTCTCCTCCTTGAAGCGGCGGATGTCCTCGCGCAGCGCCTCGGCCCACTCGCGCTTGCTGGTGCCGGGCTTGGTCTGCACGCCCTCCAGCTTCTTGACGTAGCGCTGGTCGAAGGCAGCCGGCATGGGCACGACGGACTTGAGGAAGTCGGCGATGGGCTCGATGTGCTCGTACTTGTTGAGCACGCCCGCCTTGAGCGCGGCCTCGTAGGCGTTGTCCGGGAACGGGTCCCAGGCGCCGAACACGATGTCTTCCAGGCCGGCGAGCGACACGAAGTCGCGGATCAGCGGCGAGCGCTTTTCGCTGCGCTTGCCCAGGCGGATGGTGCCCATCTGGGTGACGCTGCCGATGGTGCGGCCCAGCCCGCGCCGGGCGAGCTCCACGCCCGCGATGAGCGTGGTGGAGACGGCGCCCAGGCCGGGGAGAAGGATGCCGAGGCGGCCCTCGGCCGGCTGCGGAGTGGTTCTGGCGTTGCTCATGGGTAGCTGCCCCGTGGTTTCAGCGATGCGGCGGATTGAGAGCGGAGCCCGCCCGCGCGTCAGGCGCGCGGGGGGACGGGCCGGGTGTGCCGGTACACCCAGACGATCCGCTGGAAGGCCGTGAAGTTGGTCAGGATCGCCATGGCGATCAGCACGGCCTTGAGGACCAGCCCCTCCCACAGCGTCCCGAAGAACAGGGCGGCCAGCCCGATGAGGACGATGCGCTCCGGGCGCTGCATCATCCCCACCTTGCAGTCGATGCCCAGCCCCTCGGCGCGCGCGCGGGTGTACGACACCATCAGCGAGCCGGCCATGGCCAGCAGGACGGTGTAGATCATCCCCACGTCGCCCAGCTGGACGCGGTAGTCGTTGTACAGGGAAAGGATCCCGAGGAAGACGATGACCTCGGAGATGCGGTCCAGGGTGGAGTCGTAGAACGAGCCGAAGGCGGAGGCGAGCCCGCTGGCCCGCGCCACCCGACCGTCGAACACGTCGAAGAGCCCGCCCAGCAGGACGAGCAGCCCGGCCAGCGGCACCTGCCGCTGGTGGAACGCGAGCCCCGCCGAGCAGGTGACGACGAAGCCCGCGGTGGTGACGGCGTTGGGGTGGATCCCGTGGCGCACCAGCCAGTGGGTGACGGGGTCCAGGAGGCCGAGGACCTTGGTCTCGACCCAGGGGTTACGCAGCCCCATTCGGCTCCGGGCTCAGGAGGGGAGGATGATCCGGCTCTGCGCGCCGGCCTCGATCCCGCGCGCGATCTCCTCGTTGATCCG
This sequence comes from uncultured Gemmatimonadales bacterium, assembly GCA_963716255.1. Lineage (GTDB taxonomy): Bacteria > Gemmatimonadota > Gemmatimonadetes > Longimicrobiales > Longimicrobiaceae > JAFAYN01. Next base: position 859,582 of record OY970303.1, read on the forward strand.
GGTCATCACCCGGTCGAAGTTGCTCTGCGCGGCGACGAGCGCCTGGTACGTGGAGTTTCCCTGGATCTCGCCGACCAGCTGCTCGTACTCGTCCTGCATGTCCTGCGGCGGCTCGACGCCGCGGTGCAGCGACATGGTCAGCTCGTCCTGCAGCTCGGCGAGCCGGTTCATCCGGGTCACCGCCTCGCGGTCGTCGCCGATCCGGTCGTTGGCGCGCTTGAGCGCCTTGTACTCGTCGGTCTGCGCCAGCAGCCGACCCACCTCACGCGCCCTCTCCCACATCGCTTCCATGCTCACTCCCTGGTGCCGAATTCTGCGGTGACGATCCGGTCGCGCCCCTCCAGGTCCCTGCGGACCGTGGGCTCGGAAAATCCGTCCACGGCCCGCACCAGCTCCGCGACTGCGGCGGCCTGCTTCCAGCCGATCTCCAGCGCCAGCAGCCCGCCCGGGCGGAGAAGGCGCGGAGCACCCGCCACCAGCTCGCGGATCACGTCCAGCCCGTCGGCACCGGAGAACAGCGCCTGCGCCGGCTCCCAGTCGCGCACGCCGGGATCCAGCGCGGCGCGCTCGCTCTCGCCGATGTACGGCGGGTTGGACACCACCACGTCGAAGGTTGCCCCCCGCACCGGCGCGTACCCGGCGCCTTCCAGGAGCTCGACGGGGGCGCCCGGCGCCGCCGCGGCGAGGTTGGCGCGGGCCACCTCCAGCGCGCCGGGCGAGACGTCGGTGGCGACTACACGGGCGAAGGGCCCCTCGGTCGCCAGGCTCAGCGCGATGGCGCCGGAGCCGGTTCCCACGTCCAGCGCGTGCAGCCCCTCCCTGCCGCGGGCCCAGGCGAGCACCTGGTCCACCAGGAGCTCGGTCTCGGAGCGGGGGATGAGCACGCGCGGGTCCACGCGCAGGCGCAGGTCGCGGAAGGCGGCTTCGCCCTCAATGTACTGCAGCGGCTCGCGCTTCGCACGCCGCCGCAGCCGCGACTTGAACTCGGTTAGCTCGGCGGGCGTCAGCGGCCGGTCGAACTGGAGGTACAGGTCCAGCCGCTTCAGCCCGAGCGTCCCCGCCAGGAGGAGCTCGCCGTTCAGCCGGGCACTGTCGAAGCCCTTTTCCTTCAGGTACCCCTCGGTCCAGCGGACCATCTCCATGACGGTCCAGACCTTTCGCTCCGCGTCCGCTGACAAGCTGATTTCTACCCGTTCCCGTCGATGGTGATCCGACCCCAGGCAAGCGGGAAAGCTAGGCGGCGCGCTCGCGCTCGGCCTGGCTCGCCATCTTCAGCTTCTCGATCATCTCGCCGAGACCTCCGTCGAGCACCTGCTGCAGCGCGTGCGTCGTGTAGCCGATGCGGTGGTCGGTGACGCGGCTCTGGGGGAAGTTGTAGGTGCGGATCTTGGCCGAGCGGTCGCCGGTGCCCACCTGGAGCTTGCGGTCGCGCGCGCGCTCGGCCTCCTTCTCGGCGATGCGCAGGTCCAGCAGGCGCGAGCGGAGCACGCCCAGCGCCCGGTCCTTGTTCTTGTGCTGGGACTTCTCGTCCTGGCAGCTCACCACCAGCCCGGTGGGGAGGTGGGTGATGCGCACGGCGGACTCGGTCTTGTTGACGTGCTGCCCGCCGGCGCCGGAGGCGCGGAAGACGTCGATGCGGATCTCGCCCGGGTCGATCTGCACGTCCACCTCCTCGGCCTCCGGGAGCACGGCCACGGTGGCGGCGGAGGTGTGGATGCGCCCCTGCGTCTCGGTGGCGGGGACGCGCTGCACGCGGTGCACCCCGGACTCGTAGCGGAGGTCGCCGTACGCGTTGGTCCCGCGGGCCACGAACACGGCGTCCTTGACCCCGCCCATGGTGCCCTCGGAAAGGGAAACCAGCTCCACCTTCCAGCCGCGGCCCTCCACGAAGCGCTGGTACATGCGCAGCAGGTCGCCCGCGAACAGGGCGGCCTCGTCGCCGCCGGTGCCGGCGCGGATCTCGACCACGGCGTCGCGGTCGTCCAGCGGATCGCGGGGGATGAGGAGGAGGCGGAGCTGCGCATCGAGCCGCTCGGTCTCGGCCGAAAGCGACTCCACCTCGGCCTCGACCATGGCGCGCATCTCGACGTCGCCGTCGTCCGAAAGCAGCGCGCGCGCGTCCTCCAGCTCCTGCCGCGCGCGGCGGAGCCGACCCGCCGTCTCCACGATCTCGGAGAGGTGGGTGTGCTCGCGCGACAGGTCGCGGAGGCGGCTGGAATCTGCGAGGACCTGCGGATCGGCGAGGCGCTGGGAAAGCTCCTCGTGCCTGCGCTCGATCTCCTGGATGCGGTCTTCCATCACGTCACAAGCGAGAGAGCCGGGGCCTGGGCCCCGGCTCCTTTCTTACTTGGCCGCTTCGGCGGCGGCGTACCGCTGCCGGAACCGTTCGACGCGACCCGCGGTGTCCATCAGCTTCTGCTTGCCCGTGAAGTACGGGTGGCATTGCGAGCACACCTCGACGTGGATGTTGTCGTTGGTCGAGCGGGTCTCGAAAGTGTTCCCACAGGCACAGTGCACCGTGGAAGCCTTGTAGTTGGGATGGATGTCCGGCTTCATGACGCCCCGCCTTTTTTCGGTGACGAACTCGGTGACAGAACAGCCACCGGACCGTTCCGGTGGGATCGTATCAATCCCGCAAATATAGCCACGATGGACGTTCCGGGCAACCCGCGGGCAGGGCTAGATCGTGCTGAAGCAATCGTCGCAGACTCGAACCCGTCCCGGGCTGGCCAGGAGCGGGGGCTGCCCGGGTTCGGGCACCGGCCGGAGCACGTGCTTTTCCTGGCCCGAGCAGTCGGCGCAGAAGATCTCGCCGCACTGGCGGCAGTGGTGGCGCCGCCTGAAGGCGTGAAACGCCTTGCCGCAGGCGGAGCAGTCGGGGCGCATGCCGTCCGGGACCCAGACCGGACGGAGCCCGACGGCCGCATGGGTCGGCCGGGGCGACATCACCGGGTGACTTTCGATCGTGGTGGTGAGGAGCTCCACGGAGGGAACCACGTCCTCCACCGCTCCCCCCATGCGGTAGGCGCCGCTCGACGGCTGGAACGTCCACTGGATCTTGTGCTTTGCCCTGGACCTGGGAAAGTCGTGGAAGTGGCCTTTCTCGCCGCCCGCGACCATGGCCGTCCACTTGCGCCCCTCGTAGGACAGGTCTCCGTCCTTGCCGGTGGGAACCCCTACGGCATCGAAGTGGATGAACACCGACTTGGCGTAGGCGCTCACGCGGCCGGGGGCGAGCCTCCTGTGGAGCAGCTCCCGGATCAGCTTCGCCATCAGGTGCTGCTCGCCTCCGTCCGCTCCGATCGTCTTGGGAAGCGGGAGATGACTGGTCGACTCGGCCAGGTTGCAGACGACCAGGCAGAGGTACCCGATCCTGAATTCCCCCCCGAGGACCTGGCTCCGGAGGTACTGCTGCAGCAGCTCGGGGAAGTTGTCCGGGAAGCTGTGGATGTGCGAGACGACGTAGACTCCGATCGGCTCGTCGTAGGCGACGTCTCCCGGCTCCGTCTTCGTGATCTCCGCGATGCTGGTGCTCAGGTCCACTTCGAGGAGGTTGATCTTCTGCGTGGTCTCGCAGTGGACGACGCAGACCCTGCGGCTCTTTCCCGTGTTCTTGCGCTTCAGCGCGGCGACGCCCTTCTCCACTTCCTCCCGCCCCGACTTCCCCTGGATCGCGAAGAGGATGATGTTGTCGTATTTCATGGAGCCGGGGGAGGGTGGGATGCGTCGCGGGAACGCCGGGGTGGGACGGACTCCCTGGCCCGCCGGGGCCAGGGAGCTTCCTGCCGGGCTCGCGGGGCGCGGCCGTCCCGCGATCCGGTCTACTTCCAGTCCATCAGCATCCGCCTGATGTCGTCGCGGTGGTTGCTCTCGTCGACGATCAGGTCCTCCAGCTGGACCTTGATGGAGATCTCGCCCGCCTTCTCGGCCTGGCCGATGCGCCGGGTGTAGCGCTCGATGGTGTCCACCTCTCCCTGGAGGGCGTACTCCAGCATCTCGCGGTTGTCCTTGGCGATCACCACCGGCGCGGGATTCACGGTGGGCGTGCCGCCCAGGGCGACGATCTTGTCGGCCAGGAGGGCGGCGTGGCCAAGCTCGTCGGGGATCTCGCCCTCGAAGAAGGCCTTCAGCTCCTGGCGGTACGGGCCGGTGACCAGGGAGGCGTAGGTGCGGTACATGATGACCGCCTGGTACTCGCCTGCGAGGTCCTCGTTCAACCCGTCGATCAGCTCCTTGACGTCCGACATGGTGGCTCCGGGATGGGGTTGCGGTGCGTACGCCGTCGGTACGGGCAAGAGGGGTACCAGCGTCGCGCGGGAGCCACGGCGGCCCTCACCCGGCTCGCTTGAGGCTCGCCACCTTCTCCCTTTATCCGGTTCGCGCGAAGCGTGAAGCAGCATTCTGGGAGAGGGGGCCGGGGGGTGAGGGGGCCCACCTCGCGGACGCCAGCGCCAGCCCCGCGTGAGGGATTACGGCCCGAAGGGGCGAGACCGCGCGGCTGTTTGCGCGGGCTCGACTCCGTTACGCACAGTTTTATCGTGCGTTACGGAGCCGAAGCCCGACCCCGGCGCCAGCCGGGGGCACGCCCGAACCCGCCGTTCAATGCTGTTACAGCGCCACCTCGCGCCGCTCCTCCGCGGACCGGTACGCCGCGGCGAGGATCCTCATGAGCGCCACGTGCTCGCGCGGAAGCTCTGCTTCGCGCTCGCCGCGGACCACGTCCACGAAGAACTGCAGCTCCTGCCGGTACGAGGCGGTGAAGATGTTTTCCCGGCCGGGCGGGAGCGGCGGGGTGACGTTCACCAGCCCGCTCTCCATCTCCTTGAAGACGGCGAGCGGGGCGAGCGAGCCGGAGCCCTCCGCGGCCATCAGGTGCAGGAACTGGCGGTCGCGCTCGGCGCGCAGGTTGGAGGTGACCTCCAGCCCCACCGTGCGGTCGCCGCGCAGCCGCAGCATCAGCGCGGCCGACTCCTCCACCTCGGAGTCAGGCTCGCGGTGGGTGTGCGCGGTGACGCGCTCGGCCTCGGGGTAGTCGAGGAGCCAGAGGGCCAGGTCCAGCATCTGCACGCCCAGGTCCATGAGCGCCCCCCCGCCCTGCTCGCGCCGCTGCCGCCAGCTCCGGCGGGCCCGTGCGGTGCCGCGGTTCAGCCACCCGGCCTTGAGGTAGAACACCTCGCCCAGCTCGCCGCCGGAAACGAAGGTCTTGAGCGCGACCGCGTCCGGCCGGAAGCGCTGGTTCATGGCCACCTGGAGCCGCCCGTCGGCGCCCTCCTGCGCCAGGATGCGCTCCACCCCCTCGGCGGTGAGCGCCAGCGGCTTCTCGCAGAGCACGTACTTGCCGGCCTGGAGCGCCTGCACCACGTGCTCCTCGTGCAGGTGGCTGGGGGTGCAGATCACCACCGCCTGGATGGACTCGTCCATCCACACCTGCTCCTGGGTGAGCGCGGTGGTCACGCCGAAGCGCCCGGAGATGGCGCGCGCCTTGGCGCGGTCGGTGTCCACCACGGCGGCCAGCTCCACCCCGCGCATGCGGTGGAGGATGGGGAGGTGCACCACCTGGGCGATCTTTCCGGTGCCGAGCACGGCGACGCGCACCGGGGGATGGTTGGGGCTCATCGGGTGCCTCCGCGGGCCGGGGTGCGTGCGGCGGGGCTCGCCGGGAAGAGCCAGCTCCCCCCGGCGCTCACCCCCAGGTAGCGGACGTCGCTGGAAAGGGTCCCCCGCGCCTCGGCGAAGATCCGCAGCGCGCCGCCGAGCGGGAGCTCCACCCCGCCCACCAGGTCCACGCCGGGGGCGATGGCGTCCAGCAGGTCTTCCACGAAGGTGCCGTTGATCAGGTCGCCGCGCCCGTTCAGGAGGTGGAGCGAGGCCCCCAGGCCGGCGTACGGCGTCGCCACCAGGCCGGTCTGGAAGGTGTAGTGCGCGTCGGCGCCCAGGGTGAGGTCGCTGACGCGGATCTCGCCCAGCTCGGACAGGCAGTCGGTGCCGTCGTCGCGGCACAGCCCGAGCAGGTTCTCGCGCAGCTCGCTCACCTGCTCGCCGCGCAGCTGCGACGACCAGAACGAGGCCCGCGGGACGATGCGCACCTGAGGCCCCAGGAAGCCCAGGTCGGCGCGGATGCCGAAGGCGAGGGTGGGCTCCACGCGGGCCGGCCAGAGGTGGCCCAGCTCGAGTCCCACGCCGCGGAACTCCAGGTTCTCGTAGTCGTAGTCCTCCAGGCTCTGCGCCCCGAGCGGGGCGGCCGGGGCGAGGAGGACGAGCAGTGCGGGCAGCAGGAATCGGCGCATCTTCGCTCGGTCGAGGGTAGATCCGGGGGCGCGGGTCAGTACAGGTCGCGGAGCCGCGTTCCCGGGTAGTAGGCCGCCAGGATGGTGCGGTAGTCCTGCCCGGCGCGGGCGCGGCCCATGGCCCCCACCTGGCACATCCCGATGCCGTGCCCCCAGCCGCCGCCGCTCGCGACCACTTCGGTGGCGCGCCCGTCGGCGCCGCGGAGCACTTCCACGTCGAACTTGGAGCTGTTGAGCGCGGCGCCGGCCGGGGTGAGCAGGATCCAGCGGACGCGGTCCCTGCCCACCGTGAAGCTCCCGCCGGTGGTCTCGATGCGCATGGCCCGCACCCGCCCGGAGGGGGTGCGCTCCAGCACGCGCATGTCGCGCAGCTGCCCCACGGCGCCCCCGCCGCGCACGGAGTCGCGCAGCGTGCGGCCCAGGATGGTGTTGATCTGCTCGGCGGACCAGCGCTGCGTCCAGCGGAAGCGGCTGGAGGAGCGGTCGAAGGCCTCGCCGCTGGCCGGGTCCACGTCGCGCACGGAGACCAGGTAGGGGACGGGGCGCTCGTTCCACACCTCGTCGATGGCGGCGGTCTGGCCGGCGCAGGTGGAGTGGTAGTACGCCTCGATGGGGCGCCCGTCGAAGGAAAGGATCTCGCCGGCGGTGGAGCGGACGGCCTGGGTGACGGGGTCGTGCTCGTCGCCGGCGCCGCCGTACACCTGGTCCGCCACCGTGGCGTACACGTCGAATCCCAGGTCACGGCGGCGGCCCAGGTACTTGACCGCGTAGGTGCGCGCGGCCACCGCCTGGGCCCGGGCTGCCTCCAGCAGCTCCGGCCCCACCTTGCCGATCTCCCGCGGGACGACGCCCAGCAGGTACGTTTCCATGTCGACCACGTTGACGGCGGTCACCCGGCCCCCGGGGCGCGCCTGCACGAGGGCGTCGCCGCGGTACGGCCGCCCGCCCAGGGAGAGCAGCCCGCCCCCGACGGCGCGGAACACCAGCGGCCCCTGGCCCGACGCGACCTGGGCGCCGGTGGATCCCACCACGCGCAGCGTCCCCCCGGCGCCGGAGGTGACCACGAGCCGCTCGCCCGCGAGGGCACGGCCCAGCGGGCGGTCGCCCCCGGCGCCGGTGATCTCCAGCCCGGAGGTGGAGGCGATCTCCACGCGCGGGGTGTCCACCAGGATCCCCACGCGCACCGGCGGCGACGAATCGATCTCGTCCACCTCCACCACGGGCGCGGCGGGCGGCTCGGCCGGGATGACGATGGCCGGCGGCGCGGCGGGAGGCGGCGCGGGCGCGGGTGCGGGTGCCGGCCGCGCCACCGGGACGCAGGCGCCCAGGGCGAGCGCGGCGGCCGCGAGCGGGCTACGCCAGCGCGGCACGAAGCGCCTCCCGGGCGCGGCCGATGGTCTCCTCGACATCCGATTCGGTGTGCGCGGTGGAAAGGAAGCCTGCCTCGAAGGCGGAGGGTGCAAAGAACACTCCGCGCTCCAGGCACTCGTGGAAGTAGCGGCGGAAGAGGGCGACGTCGGTGCGCCTGGCGTCGGTGAAGTCGCGCACCGGGCCCTCGGCGAAGAAGGTCCCCCACATGGAGCCGAAGTGGCCGCCGGTGGCCGGAACGCCGGCTTCGGCGGCGTTGGCCAGGAGCCCCTCCACCAGCCGGGCGGTGCGGCGCTCCAGCTGCCCGTAGGGGTCCTGCTCGCGGAGCAGGCGGAGCTGCGCCAGCCCGGCAGCCATCGCCAGCGGGTTGCCGGACAGGGTGCCCGCCTGGTAGACGGGGCCCAGCGGGGCGACGTGCTCCATCACGTCGCGGCGGCCGCCGTACGCGCCCACCGGGAGCCCCCCGCCGATCACCTTGCCCAGCGTGGTCAGGTCGGGGCGCACGCCGAAGCGCTCCTGCGCCCCGCCGGGCGCGACGCGGAAGCCGGTCATCACCTCGTCGAAGACCAGGAGGGCGCCGTCCTCCTCGGTGATGCGGCGGAGCTCGGCGAGGAAGCCGTCCGCCGGGGCCAGGAAGCCGGCGTTGCCGACCACGGGCTCCAGGATCACCGCGGCGATCCGCCCCGGGTGGGCGCGGAAGGCTTCCGCGACTGCCTGCGCGTCGTTGTAGGGCGCGGTGAGGGTGAGCCGCGACAGCTCCTCGGGGACGCCGGGGGAGTTGGGGAGCCCCAGGGTGGCGACGCCGGAGCCTGCCTTGACCAGGAAGGAGTCGCCGTGCCCGTGGTAGCACCCCTCGAACTTGAGGATCATGGGGCGGCCGGTGAAGCCGCGAGCCAGCCGCACCGCGGACATGGTGGCCTCGGTGCCGCTGTTGACGAAGCGCACGCGCTCCATGGACGGCACGAAGTCGCGCACCAGCTCGGCGAGCTCCACCTCGGCGGGGGTGGGCGCCCCGTACGAGGTGCCGCGGAGCGCGGCGTCGCGCACCGCGTCCACCAGCGCCGGGTGCGCGTGCCCGAAGACCAGCGGCCCCCAGGAGAGCACGTAGTCCAGGTATTCGTTGCCGTCCACGTCCCAGATGCGCGCCCCCTCGCCGCGCGCCACGAAGAACGGCTCCCCGCCCACCGCGCTGAAGGCGCGGACCGGCGAGTTCACCCCGCCGGGGGTGACTTCCAGGGCGCGCCGGAACCACTCCCGCGACCGGTCGCGGGGCCGTCCGGACGCGCTGGCCGCGTTCTTGCCAATTCCGGGTTCAGTATCGCTCATCAAACTCAACTGGAGATCAAGGAATGTCCAAGCGACTGCTTGCCGTGCTCGCCGCCATCACCATCTCGGGGACCGCCGCCGCCTGCGACGACAACGCCGAGGACCACGCCCAGGAGGCGGTGGAAGAGGCCCGCGAGGGCGACACCGAGAACGCCGCCGAGTCGGCCCAGGACGCCCGCGAGGACCTCGCGCAGGGCGACACCACCGAGGGCATCAACTAGCCCCTGCCGCACCCGCCGGACCTCAGCCCTCCCCCGGCTCGCCGGGGGAGGGCTGTTTGCATCGGCACCTGCCCCCACCCGGCTCGCTTGAGGCTCGCCACCCTCCCCCAAACCTGGGGGAGGGCTTCCCGCAGTTCGCAGTTCCGCAGTACCCCCCGAATCCGTTGCGGAGGGAGACGGCCGGGCAGTTTCGGCTGGCTCACTCCGGCGGAGCGAGACACGGGGCCGTTTCCGTGGCTCGCGGAGCCCGCGCAGGAGACGGACGGCTGTATCGTCCGGCTCCGGAGCGGCCCCACGCGACGAACCGGCCCTACGACCTGAAGTTGCCGAACTGCAGCTCCAGCCCGAAGTCCTCCTTCTTGAGCATCGCGATCACGCCCTGCAGCTCGTCGATGGAGGGCGACTGCACGCGCACCTCGTCCTCCTGGATCTGCGCCTGCACCTTCTTGAACCCCGCGGCCTTGATCGCCTTGACGATCTCCTTGGCCTTGTCGGTGGGGATCCCCTGGAGCAGCGTGACGCTCTGCCGCGACTTGCCGCCGAACGCCTGCTCCACGGTGCCGTAGTCCAGGTTGCGGATGGGCACGCCGCGCTTGATCAGCTTGGACTGGAGCACGTCGATCAGCGCCGTGAGCTTGTAGTCGTCGTCGGCGAGGAGCTTGAAGACGCCTTCCTTGGCGTCGAAGTCGATGTCGGCGGTGACGCCCTTGAAGTCGTACCGCTGCGCGACCTCCTTCCTGGCCTGGTTCACCGCGTTGTCGACCTCCTGAAGGTCGACCTTGGACGTGATGTCGAATGTGGAGTTCTTTGCCATTCCCGTGCGCGTTGGCCGTGGGTGGAGCGTCGGTCCGACGGCCGGAATCTACGCGGCGCGGCGCGCGGGGAGCAAGCCGGAAAGCGGACGGGCGGGCCGTTGGGCCCGCCCGTCGCGGCGTCACTGCTCGAAGACCTGGGCCCCTCGTGGGGGGCTGAAGGCGAAGAGCCCGTCCGGGAGCTGGACGTTCCGCCTGAGGTTGCGCAGCTCGATGCGCCGCACCGACTCGTTCTCCTCGGTCATCTCGAAGCGGCGCACGGAGTAGTCTTCCACGTCCACCCAGATGCGCAGGCGCCGCACGGGGGACTGCTGCTTGGGGACCAGGGTGAGGACGTGCGTCCGGTGCCCGTCCACCGTCTCGCTGCCGTCCAGCGTGCCATTGTAGCGCGCGGTGGGGTTGCTGAGGAACTGCTGGTGCAGGTCCACCTGCTGCGTCCCCTGGGCGATGGAGGTCTTCATCACCTGCTTGGGGTCGCTGCTGGGATAGTACATCCAGAAGCTGCGCCCGTCCGCCACGATCACGTCGCCGGCGGGGTCGGAGAACTTCATCAGGAAGCGGTCCGGCCGGCGCTGGTACAGCTTGCCGCTGCTCCGCTGGCTGGTGCCGAGCAGGGGGACGCGCAGGTCCTGCACGAAGTCCGCCTGCATGCTGCTCACGCCGGCGTAGGTGCGCTCCACGCGCTCCAGGATCTGTCCCGCCTCGACGTCCGCGGGGGCCCGGGCGGAGCCGCGCGAGGCGGGCATCATCCCGGACCGGTCGGCGTCGGGAGCCGGAGCCGGCGTGCCGGACGCCGAAGCGGCCGCGGCGGAGCCGGGGGCCGCCGGGAGCGGCGCGGCGCCGGACCGCGGAGCACCCGCGGCGGCGGCACCGGCGCCGGGAGCGGGAAGCGCGCTCTCCAGCGCGGTCTCGCCCGCGGGAGCGGGAGCGGCGGCGCGCTGCTGCGCCGAGGGCGCGGAGGCGGGCGCGTCGCGGCGCACGTCCGCGGCCTCGGATCCGCCGCAGGCGGCGAGCGTCAGGGGCGCCACGAGGAAGCCGAACCGACGAAATCTCCTGTTCATCCCCTTCTCTGCACTCGGGTACGCGGGTCCGCGGCGGACCCCGCCGTCGGGAGCGTAGGGTACCCGCCGGACTACACGTGGTTCCTGGAAACGGAGCAGCCGCGGGCGATGTCGCCCGCGGCTGCTCCGTCCTTGCCGCCGCCCGTGCCCGGCCGCGGCGCTACGACCGGCTGCAGAACGCGTCCCACACGGTCCAGTAGTTGGCGTCCGTCCCGTCCGGGTTGGAAACGATCCCCACCATCGCCGCGCAGTTGGAGTTGCAGCCGATGTTGGGCTTGCTTCCCGACTGCGGGGTGAGCCGCTTGGAGCCGAACTTGGGGCCCGAGGCGATCACCGCCACGTTGAAGAGCCCCGACAGGTTCGGCGTCTGCAGGATCTGCTGGGGGTTGGCCGAGGTGATGACGCCGGTCCAGTTGCCGTCCTGCTGCTCGAGCCGCACCTCCCACTTCGTGACGTTTTCCTCGGTGTTGTTCTGCGGCGAGATGTACGCCCAGAACTGGGCCCCTCCGCCCAACGATCCCTCGACCTGGCCCTTGATCTCGGAGATGTTGTCGCCCAGCTGCGAGAGATCGGCGTCCGGTGTGCTCATTCTGCGCCTCCCTGCGAGGGTGGACCGTCGTTCCATCGGTTGCGTGCCCGGCAGCCCTGCCCGGAGGAGGGACGCCCCTCGCCGGGTCCGGACTCCAGGGCACGCGAATACAATAAGGGGAAACAAAAAGAGCGCAACATTGTCGTCAAAGCTGCCCGCGGAGCGGCGCGCCGGCTCGCATGCGGGTTCCGGAAACGGAACAGCCGCGGGCGACGTCGCCCGCGGCTGTTCCGGTGTTCTCGCTACTCGCAGATCTGGTCCAGCTGCACGTGGTCCATCAGCACCTCGCGCGGCTTGGAGCCGTCGGGCGGCCCCAGCACCCCGGCGAAGTGGAGCTGGTCGATGACCCGCGCCGCGCGCCCATAGCCGATGCGAAGCCGCCGCTGCAGCAGCGAGGTGGAGCCGCCCTGGTGCTGGATGCACAGCTCCGCGGCCTCGCGGAACAGCGTGTCGCGGTCGCCCATGGCCTCTTCCTCCGCCTCGCCCGAGCCGTCGTCCTCCTGCGAGCGGACCTGGTCCAGGATGTTGGCCTCGCCGCGCGTCTCCTCGTCCGGGTCGCGCCCCTCGGCGATGGCCTGCTCGCGGCGCAGGCGCTTCTGCTCGCGGTACCAGTTCATCAGCCCCTCCGTCTCCTCGGTGGAGAGGTAGGCTCCCTGGATGCGCACCGGCTCGCTGCTGGCGGGCGGGAGGAGGAGCAGGTCGCCGTTGCCGAGCAGGTTGTCGGCGCCGTTCTGGTCCAGGATGGTGCGCGAGTCCACCTTGGACGACACGCGGAAGGCGATGCGGCTGGGGAAGTTGGCCTTGATCAGGCCGGTGATGACGTTCACCGACGGCCGCTGCGTCGCCAGGATCAGGTGGATGCCGATGGCGCGCGCCTTCTGGGCGAGGAGCGCGAGCGGCTTCTCCACGTCGCCCTGGCAGGTCATCATCAGGTCCGCCAGCTCGTCGATGATGACCACGATGAACGGGAGCGGTCCGCCGCGGTACATCCAGCGGTCCGGATCGCCCTCTTCGCCCTGCGCTTCCGGGGAGCGGACCGTCTGCCCGCTTTCCACGCGGCGGTTGAAGTCCTGGAGGTTGCGGACGCCGTTGACGCTCAGCAGCTCGTAGCGCCGCTCCATCTCCAGTACGGCCCACTTGAGCACCGTGGCCGCGTCGTTGTTGTCGGTGACGACGGGGTGCCGCAGGTGGGGGAGGTCGTTGTAGATGGACAGCTCCACCATCTTGGGGTCCACCATCAGGAAGCGCAGCGTACGCGGCGAGTGCCGGTAGATGAGCGAGGTGATGATGGTGTTGACGCACACCGACTTCCCCGCGCCGGTGGCGCCGGCGATGAGCAGGTGGGGCATCTTCGCCAGGTCGGCCACGTAGGGCCGCCCGGCGATGTCCTTGCCCAGCGCGAGCGGGAGCTGCGCCTTGGTGCCGCGGTACTGCCCGGACTCGATCACCTCCCGGAAGAACACCATTTCCGGGGTGGGGTTGGGCACCTCCACGCCGACGGCGCCGCGGCCCGGGATGGGCGCGACGATGCGGATGGACTGGGCGCGCATGGCGAGCGCCAGGTCGGCGTCCAGCGAAGCGATGCGGGCCACCTTGACCCCGGGGGCGGGCTCCACCTCGAACTGGGTGACCACCGGCCCGGCCGTCATCCCCACCACCTTTCCCTCGATCTTGAAGGTGGCCAGCTTGTCCACCAGCACCTGCCCCAGCTGGTCCAGCTCGGCGCGGTTGCGGGCGTCGTCGCGCACGGGCGGCGAGGTGAGCATCCCCGTGGCCGGGAGGTCGCCGCTCAGCGGGTCGCCCGCGTCCAGCGGCATCAGCTCGGTCTGCTCGTCGGCGGCGGTCTTCGGCCTCTGCTGGGCCTTGGGCTTCGCGGCCTCCTTCACGGCCGCGCCCCTGCCCTGCGGCGCGGGCCGGGCGGGCGGGAACGGGTCGGTGTGGTCCGCTTCGTCGCCGAACGATGCGGGCTCCTCCGCCTCGTCGAGCGGCTCCGGCTCGCCCAGGTCTTCCGTCTCGTCGTCGTCCTCTTCGTCGTCGTCCCGCGCCTCGGCGGCGCGCCGCGGGAAGGTGGGGATGGCGGGGAGCGCGATGCGGCGCGGGAGGACCTCGGGGAGGGCGGAAACGGTGCGGCCGGCGTGGCTGAGCGCCAGCCGCCCGCCGCCCACCACGGTGCGCACCGGGTTCCAGCCGATGGTGGCGATGCACAGCGCGGCGAACAGCACCGCCAGCACCACCGACGAGCCCACGCCGCCCAGCAGCGTGACGAGCACGCCCCCCAGCGCCCGCCCGGTCCACCCGGCCGCGGTGGGATCGGCGCGCGTGGCGTCCGCCAGCACGAACGCCGCGGTGGCGAACAGGATCGCGGAGCCGCCCAGGAGCACGCTCCAGCGGATGGCGGTGGCACGCTCGGCACGCCCCAGCACGACCGCGCCCCAGAGCGCCGGGAACGCCGGCAGCACCAGCGCGGGGAGCCCCAGCAGCGCGAACGCCCCGGCGAAGATGTAGCGTCCCAGCACCCCGACGATGTTGCCGGTGGCGAACCATCGCTCGCCTGTCTCGCCGAAGAGCGCGGGCGGGATGAAGCTGAGCGTGAGGAGGAGGGCCAGGGCCAGGAGCGCCAGGCCCCACAGGTCCCGGCGGTGCCGGTCGTCCAGGGAAAGCGACATCTCGCGGTGCTTCGCTGCGGATGATGCGGGGGGAGGTGCGTCCGCACCCGGCGGTTGGCGGGGGATCGCGGCCGTGCCGGGGATGTGCGGGACGGCCACAAAGATACGCCGGGACGGCGCGGATGCCAACGGGGACGTGACGGAGCGCGCCGCGGCGGCCCTCACCCGGCTCGCTTGAGGCTCGCCACCCTCTCCCAACTCTGGGAGAGGGGGCAACTGCTGGACTCAGCGTGAGTTTCCCCTCCCTCGCCTGCGGGGGAGGGGTGGCGCGAAGCGCCGGGGTGGGGGGCTCCGGCGGGCGCCAGCGCGAAACCCGCGTGAGGGATTTCGGTCCGAAGGGGCGAGACCCCGCGGGCAGTTTCGCGGGGGCTCGACTCCGTTACGCACAGTTTCATCGTGCGTTACGGAGCCGAAGCCCGACCCCGGCGCCAGCCGGGGGCACGCCCGACCCCGCAGTCCAAGCCGTTGCCGTGCCTTACTTCTCGGAAGCCGCGGAAGACGTGATCTGGCGGTCCTGGAGCACGGGCACCACGGCGAGCCTGTCGATCTGCGCGCAGAAAGCCAGGTCCTCCGCCAGCCCCGCCGCCGCGAGGTTGCGCCCCGCGACGGTGGAGGCGAACAGCGCTTCGTCCAGCTGGAAGCGCTCGGACAGCGCCAGCGCCGCCCGGGCGCCGTCGTTCAGCTCCCAGTCGCCGGGGCGCGCCGCCATGAGCCGCGACGCCACCTCCCCGGCGAACACGGCGTCCTCCAGCCCGAAGTGCCGCTCCCGCCCGGAGCACACCAGCACCGGCTCGCCCTCGGAGCGCGCCAGCTCCTCCACGACGGCGGACAGGTTCAGTGGCGCGGCGATCAGCACCCGCGATCCCCCGGCGGCGAGCGCCATGGCCGTGGTGCCGTTGGTGGTGCTCATCACCAGCGTCCTGCCCCCCACGCGCTCGGCGGTGAACTCCGCGGGCGAGTTGCCCAGGTCGAACCCCTCGATGGGAAGGCACTTGCGCTCGCCGCAGAGCAGCACCTGGTCGCGCCCCAGGGTGTTGGCCAGCCGCAGCGCCTCCTCGATGGAGCCCACCGGGTACACCGCCTTCGCGCCCGCCCCGATCGCCTCCACGATGCTGCTCGTCGCCCGCAGCACGTCGATGACGACGACGACGCGCTCCGCCGTATCGGCGGCGGCGACCTCGCCGGGGGTCAGGAATACGTCCAGCCTCATTTCAGACCTTGGCCCGCTCGGAGAACCAGCGCTCCAGGAACTTGGTGTCCACGTCGCCGGAGGTGAAGCCGGCGCTGTCCAGCACCTCCAGCAGGAAGGGGATGGTGGTGTGCACCCCCTCCACCACGAACGAGGCCAGCGAGTGGCGCATGCGCGCGATGGCCTCTTCGCGGGTGGCCCCGTGCACGATCAGCTTGCCGAGGAGCGAGTCGTAGAAGGGCGGCACCCGGTAGCCGGCGTACGCGTGCGTGTCGATGCGCACCCCCGGCCCGCCGGGCGGGTGGAAGGTGTTGATGGTCCCCGGCGACGGCGCGAAGTTGCGGTACGGGTCCTCGGCGTTGATGCGGCACTCGATGGAGTGTCCGCGCAGCTCCACCGGGCCCTCGGGGATGGAGAGCGGGAGCCCCGCCGCGGCCCGGATCTGCTCCTTGACCAGGTCGTACCCGGTGACCAGCTCGGTCACGGGGTGCTCCACCTGGATGCGGGTGTTCATCTCCATGAAGTAGAACGACCCGTCCTCGTCCAGCAGCATCTCGATGGTGCCGGCGCCCACGTAGTCGATGGCCTTCGCGCCGCGCACCGCCGCGTCGCCCATGCGCTGCCGCAGGTCGGGCGAGAGCGCGGGCGAGGGCGCCTCCTCGATCAGCTTCTGGTGGCGCCGCTGGATGGAGCAGTCGCGCTCGCCCAGGTGGATGACGCGGCCGTGCTGGTCGCCCAGGATCTGGAACTCGATGTGCCGTGGCCGCGCCAGGTACTTCTCGACGTACACGGTGTCGTCGTTGAAAGCGGCGGCGGCCTCATTTTTCGCCATCGAAAACTGGCGGACGAACTCGTCCTCGTCCTTGGCGACGCGCATCCCCTTCCCTCCCCCGCCGGCCGCCGCCTTGATCAGCACCGGGAAGCCGATTCCGCGCGCGGCCTCCAGCGCTTCCTCGGGCTCGGCGATGGCGTCGGTGCCGGGGACGATGGGGACGCCCACCTCGGCCATGGTGCGGCGCGCGGTGGCCTTGTCGCCCATCTGCCGGATCTGGTCCGGGGTGGGGCCGATGAAGGTGATCTCGCTGCGCTCGCAGATCTCGGAGAACTCGGCGTTCTCGGCGAGGAAGCCGTACCCGGGGTGGATGGCGTCGGCGCCGGTGATCTCGGCGGCGGCGATGATCCGCGGGATGTTGAGGTAGCTGTCGCGCGCCGGCGGCGGGCCGATGCACACCTCCTCGTCGGCGAAGCGCACGTGCAGCGACTCCCGGTCCGCCTCGGAGTACACCGCGACGGTGCGGATCCCCATCTCCTTGCAGGCGCGGATGACGCGGAGGGCGATCTCCCCCCGGTTCGCGATCAGGATCTTCCGGAACATGGCCGCTACCTCTCCATCCCGGTGCCCACGTCCTTCCACCCGGCGTCGGAGGAAGACTCGACGCCGGAGACGCGGAGCGAGAACTCGGAGGGATTGGAAGCGTAGTGCATCGCCCAGTCGAAGGAGATCAGGCCACGGTGGTAGAGGTCCATCAGGCTCTGGTCGAAGGTCTGCATCCCGTACTGTGTGCGCCCCTCGGCGATCAGCTCGGGGATGTTGTACATCTGGTCCGCCGCGCGGATCTTGTCC
Organism: uncultured Gemmatimonadales bacterium; assembly: GCA_963716255.1. Classification (GTDB taxonomy): domain Bacteria; phylum Gemmatimonadota; class Gemmatimonadetes; order Longimicrobiales; family Longimicrobiaceae; genus JAFAYN01. The sequence goes on from OY970303.1 coordinate 876,725, forward strand.
GAGATGGCGGCGGTGTTCACCAGCACCTCGGCGGCGGGAACGCGCCCCTTGCCGTCGGCGCGGGGGATGAGCCGAAGCGAGATCACCGCCTTGAGCGCCATCGCCAGCATCCCGCGGATCTCGGAGTGCTGGTGCGGCGGGAAGAAGGAGATGATGCGCCCGATGGTCTGGGCGGCGTCGGTAGTGTGCAGGGTGGAAAGCACCAGGTGGCCGGTGTCGGCCGCCTTGAGCACCGTTTCCATGGAGGCGCGGTCACGGATCTCCCCCAGCAGGATCACGTCCGGGTCCTGGCGGAGCACGTAGCGCAGCGCGTCGTGGAACGAGTGCGTGTCGGTGCCCACCTCGCGCTGGCTGATGATGGACCGGGCGTCGCGGTGAAGGAACTCGATGGGGTCCTCCACCGTCACCACGTTGACCGCCCGCCGCTCGCCCAGGAAGCGGATCATGGAGGCCAGCGTGGTGGACTTGCCGCTCCCCGTCACCCCGGTCACCAGCACCAGCCCGCGCGGCGCGGTGGCGATGTCCTGCACCACCGGGGGGAGGTGCAGCTCGTCCAGCGCGGGGACCTCGAAGGGGATCGCCCGGAAGGAGAACCCCAGGGTGCCGCGCTGCTGGAAGATGTTGGTACGGAAGCGCCCCAGCCCCTGCACCCCGATGGCGAAGTCGATCTCCTTGCGCTCGGAGAAGGTTTCCTTCTGCCGCGGGTTGAGGAGCGTGTCGGCGCAGCGCTTGAGGTCGTCCGGGCGGAGCGAGGGGAGCGAGGTGTCGTACAGCTCGCCGTGGATGCGGACCACGGGGGCGCGGCCGGCCTTGAGGTGCAGGTCGGACGCGCCCCGGCGGACCATCTCCTCCAGCGCCTCGCGGAGCACGAACTCGCGCGGGGCGGTGGGCCGCCCCGGGGAAGGGGCGGGCCCGTCCTGCGCCCACTCTTCGTCGATCCTCACGCGTCGGGCTCGATGCGGAAGAGGACCTGCCCGTACTCCACCGGCTCGGCGTTCTCGACGCAGATCTCGCGGATGACGCCGGAGTAGTCGGACTCCAGCTCGTTCATCAGCTTCATCGCCTCGAGAATGCAGAGCGTCTGCCCCTTGCCGACGCGGGTGCCCACCTCGACGTACGAGGGGGCCTCCGGCGCCGGGGACCGGTAGAAGGTGCCCACCATGGGCGACTTGATCTCCACCAGGTTGCTCGCGGCCGCGGCCGGAGCGGGCGCGCCGCCGGACGGCGCCGGGGCGGCGTGGGACGCGGCGGCCGGCGCGGCCGCGGGCACGGCGTATTCCACCGCCGCGCGCGCGGGCGCCGCGGAGGCGGACACCGGCGCGGGGGGAGGCGTCTTGGCGATGCGGATGCGGGTGCCGCCGCGGGAGATCTCCAGGGAGTCGATCCCGCTGCCGTCCACCGCCTCGATCAGGCCCCGGAGGAAATCAAGGTCGATCATTTGTTGGCGCGCTCGATGTACTTGTCTTCACGGCGGTCGACGCGGATCACGTCGCCCTCGTTGAGGAACAGCGGCACCTGCACCATCGCGCCCGTTTCCAGCTTGGCCGGCTTGGTCCCGCCGGTGGCGGTGTCGCCGCGGACGCCCGGGTCGGTCTCGGCGATCGCCAGGGTGACGAAGTAGGGGAGCTCCACGGAGATGACGTTCTCGCCGTGCAGGAGCCCGTCGCACTCCATTCCCTCCTTGAGGTACTTGAGCTGCTCCTCGCCGATCACCTTGCCGGAGAGCGGGATGCTGTCGTACGTCTGCTGGTCCATGAAGTAGTACAGCTCGCCGTCGGCGTAGCTGTACTGCATGGGCCGGTGCTCCAGCCGCACCTCGTCGATGCGCTCGCCGGCGCGGAAGGTCTTTTCCAGCACGGCGCCGGTGAGGACGTTGCGCAGCTTGGTGCGCACCACGGTGTTCCCCTTGCCGGGCTTGTGGTGCTGGAAGAACAGGATGGTCCAGAGAGTGCCATCCATGTTGATGGTCATCCCGTTCCGGAAGTCGGCCGTCGTAGCCACGAAAATCTCCTTAGTTTAAACGGACACGGCCCGGCGCCCCCCGGCCCGGCCGAGGTGCCCGACCAGGGCGCGGAGCGCCAGCAGGTAGCTGTCCGCCCCGAAGCCGCACACCACCCCCACCGCCCTGTCGGCCAGGTACGAGTGGTGGCGGAACGGCTCCCGGGCGAAGACGTTGGAAAGATGCACCTCCACGTACGGACGCGCCACTCCCAGCAGCGCGTCCCGCAGGGCGACGCTGGTGTGGGTATACGCGCCGGCGTTCACCAGGATGCCGTCCACCCGGGGCCCCACCTCCTGCACGTGGCTCACCAGCGCTCCCTCGGAGTTGGACTGGTACGCCTCCAGCTCCGTGCCCAGGTGCAGCGCCAGCGAGGCCAGCGCCGCGTCCACGTCGGCGAGCGTGCCGTGCCCGTACACCTCCGGCTCGCGCGAGCCCAGCAGGTTCAGGTTGGGCCCGTGGACGACGGCGATCCTCAACGCTTCAGGCTCTGGAGCCAGGCCTGGAACGACTCCAGGTCCTCGTCGTCGCCGCCCGGCTCGGCCGCGGCGGCCGGCGGGGCCGGCGGCTCGGCGGCGCGCGGGGGCTCCGGCGCGCGCGCCTCGGGGATCGGGGCCGGGGGCGCGGGCGTGGGCTCCACGAAGAACTCCTCGAAGGAGAAGCCCGCCGCGGGCTGCGCGTCCGGGGCCGGCGGCGCCTCCGCCGCGGGCTGCGGCGTGGCGGGCGCCAGCTCCCACGGGTACAGGTCGTCGTCCTCGTTCCCGGCGGGGGTGGAGGCCGCGGCGCCCGCGGACTCCGCCTCCAGCAGGCCGTCGATCTCCATGGGCTCGGCGACGGAGCCCGGGTCCCCGGACACCGGCGCGGCCAGCCAGGGCATGTCGTCCTCGTCGTCCTCCGCGGCGGCCTCGTGGAAGCCGCCGGCCACGGTGTCCTCCACCGCGGGCGGCAGCGCCTCCATGGTGCTCGGCGCCACGTCGGGGGACCCGTCGTCCTCCGCCGGGGCCTCGAACGCGGCGGGCTCCAGGAAGCCGGCGTCGTCCCCGGCGGCGGAATCCGCCGCGGGCTCCGGATCCCACGACGGGACCGCGGCGAACGGCTCGGGCTCCGCGGCCGGGGCCGCCTCCGCAGACGCCGCGCCAGCGGCGCCCGCCGGCTGCCACGAGGCGAGGCCGAACAGGTACTCGCGGACGCTGCGGAACTCCACCGCGGCCGGCGGCGCGGACTCCGCCGCCGCGAGGGCGGGCTCCGGGAAGCCTGCGTCCGCGTCGCCGCCGGCATCCATCCCGGCCGCCTCGCCGGCGCCCGCGGGCGCCTCGAGCTGAGGCTCGTCGGCGAAGGCGTCGTCCGCGAAGCCGGCGTCCATCCACGGCTCTGCGAGCGCGGGCTCAGCGGTCCCGGGCACCTCCATGGCGAACTCGTCCGCGGGCGGCCCGGCGGCGAAGGGCTCGGCCGCGAAGGGCTCGGGGGCTCCGAAGTCGTCGGCGGCCGGGTCGCCGGAGGCGAGGTCGTCGGAGAACGGGTCGCCGGAAAGCAGGTCGTGCGCGGCGCTCGCCACCACCGGGGGCTCGCCGGCGTCGGATGCGGCCGCGGCGGGGACGTCCGTCGGCGCGGGGGCGAGGAACGCTTCGTCCCGCGCGAAGATCGCGGCGACCTCCTCGGCCTCCGACTCGGGGGCGGCCCAGGGGAGCGACCGGTCCTCCATCGCGGCGATCTCGTCCGGCTCGGGGGCGTAGCCGTCGAAGGCGTCGTGCAGACCGGCGGAGGGGGCCGGCGCCACGTCGCCGAAGCCGCCCTCGAACGAGTCCGCGAAGGCGTCCTCGCCCTCGGGCGCGGGAGAGGCGTACGGGAGGGACTCGCCCCCCGCGAACGCGGCCGGCTCGTCCTCGGCGGCGCGCTCCGGCTCGTCGACGCTCCACTCCAGCAGGGGGAGGTCGTCGGTGTCGGTGGCGGGGCCGGCCGGGGCCTCGGCGCCGGGGGTCCAGGCGCCGGGCGCCTCGTCCGCGGCCCCGCCGGAGGCCAGGTGCTCCACCTCGCGGAGGCGGGCCTCCAGCGCGGGGTCGCCGCCGCGCCGGCGGATCAGCTCGCGGTACACGTCGGCGGCGCGGTCGTGGAAGCCCTGCCGGGCGTACAGCTCGGCGATGGTCTCGGTGACCACCTCGTCGCCCTCGGGCTCGGGCTCCGCCGCCCCCGCGTCGCCGCCCGCGAACGAGGAGGTGTCCAGCTCCACCGTGCCGCCCGAGAACGGGTCCCACCCGCCCGGCTCGCCGGGGGCCGACCAGGGCTGCGCTTCCGGGCGATCCACCGGCTCCGGGACGGCATCGCTCAGCTCCAGGTCGCCGAAGGAGAGCGCGGCGAACGGCTCGGCGGGCGCGGACTCCTCCGCGGGCGCCCCGGGCTGGACGCCGGAGTCCAGGTCCACCGCTCCCCACTCCAGCGCCTCGTCCGGGCGGGACGCACCCTCCCCCGCGGGCGCGGCGGTCTCGGTCCCCGAGCTCCAGATCAGGTCGTCGTCCACGATCCCGCTCGCGGGGAGCCCCGCGTCGATCGTGACGTCTTCCGCGGGACGCTCCCACCACTCGGCACCGCCCTCGCCGCCGGCGGAGGGCGCCGGGCGCGATTCCAGGGCCTCCAGCGCCTGGCGGGCGTCCTCGTTCATGGGGTCCACCGCCAGCAGCTCGCGGTACCAGCGCACCGCCTCGTCGCTCCGCCCCCCCTCGCTCGCCATCTCCCCCAGCGAGCGCAGCGCGATGAGGTTCTGCGGGTCCACGGAAAGCACGTAGCGGAACTCGCTCACCGCGGCGTCGGTCGCGCCGCCGTCGGCCAGGCACCGCCCCAGCACGATGTGCGCGCTGAGGTAGTCCGGGTGGCGGCGCAGCCCCTCGCGCAACAGAGCCTCGGCCTGGTCGAGCGCGCCCATCTTCCGGTATGCGTTCGCCAGGGGAACGAAGTAGCGTCCCTGGGGGTTCTCTGCGTGGTAGCGCTCGAGCTTCTGAACCTCGGCAGCAAGCTCAGGGGGGACTTCAGCCATGAGTCTCCTACGCGCGTGAAGAAAATGCGGGGGTGAGGCCGGCGAGAGGAGGAGCAACTTACTGGAGCGCCGCGGGACGTGTCAACAGACTTCGGCCCTCCCCGCGGGCGCGGCTTGCGCCCCCGCGAGTTCGTAAGTAATTTTTCCGTCTTCATCTTCGCCCCAGGTGGTCCCTCTCGCCGTTCCCGTTCCAAGATCCGGAGTTTGAATTCCTATGATGCAGAGCATGCGGGGCAAGGCCGGGAAGATCCTCGGCTTCATCTTCGCGCTGGCGTTCGTCGGCTGGATGTTCTTCGAGCTGGGGCTGGACGTGACCGGCCGCGGAAACAACACCAATGCCAACGAGCTCGGCCGGGTCAACGGTGAGCCGGTCCTGAACCAGCAGTTCCAGGCGGCCTACCAGGAGCTCTCGCAGCAGGCGCAGCAGGGGGGGAAGCAGATCTCCGCCGAGCAGCGCAGGGAGCTGGAGCAGGCGGCGTGGGACCGCGTGGTGAACCAGATCCTGATCCAGCAGGCGATCCGCGACCGCGGGATCCGGGCGACGGACCAGGAGGTCCGCCTGGCGGCGCTGAACAACCCGCACCCGGCCCTGATGCAGAACGAGCTGTTCCAGACCAACGGGCAGTTCGACCTGGCGAAGTACCAGCGCTACCTGCAGAGCCCGGCCACCAGCGAGGACATGCTCCTCCAGCTGGAGGAGTACTACCGGGTGATGGTGCCGCAGCAGAAGCTGTTCAGCCAGATCACCTCCGGCGTCTACATCTCGGACGCGGAGCTGTGGCGCGCCTGGCAGGACCGCAACGAGACGGCGACGGTGGAGTACGTGGCGCTGGACGCGTCGCGCCTGGTGCCGGGCGAGGTGCAGGTGAGCGACGCGGAGGTGAAGAAGTACTACGACGCGCACGAGGACGACTTCAAGCGCGGCACGAGCGCGCGCCTGACGGTGGCCCTGCTCGCCAAGGCGACCACGCGCGGCGACACGCTGGCGTCGCTGGAGCGGGCGGAGCGGGTGCGCGCGGAGCTGGCCGGCGGCGCCGACTTCGCCGAGGTGGCGAAGCGCGAGTCGTCGGACCCGGGCTCCAAGGACAGCGGCGGCGACCTGGGAACCTTCGGGCGCGGGCAGATGGTGGCGGCGTTCGACGCGGCGGCCTTCGCGCTGCCGGTGGGCGAGATCTCGCAACCGGTGCTCTCGCCCTTCGGCTACCACCTGATCCAGGTGCAGGAGAGGAACGGCGACCAGGTCAAGGCGCGCCACATCCTGATCCCGGTGGAAAAGAGCGACGCGGAGCTGGACCGCTTCTACGCCAAGGCGGACTCGCTGGAGGAGCTGGCGCAGCGCAGCGGGATCGAGCGCGCCGCCCGTGCCACGGGCGCGGCGATCCGCACCGGGGTGACGGTATCGGAGAACTCGCCCTTCGTGCCGGGGATCGGCTCGGCGCTGGAGGCGGTGGAGTGGGCGGAGCAGGAGACGCGCGACGGCGCCAGGGCCGGCCAGGTCAGCGACCTGCTGGAAACGGAGCAGGCCTTCTTCGTCGCCAAGCTGGAGTCGTTCACCCCGGCCGGCACCACGCCGCTGGCGCAGGCTACGCAGCAGATCCGCCGCCAGCTGGTGCTGGAGAAGAAGCAGGAGCAGGCGCGCAGGATCGGGCAGGAGCTGGTGGCCCAGGTGCGCGCCGGCAAGACGCTGCAGCAGGTGGCGGCGGCGCGCGGGCTGGAGGTGCGCCAGGCAGGCCCCTTCACCCGCGGCGACCCTAACCCGGCTCTCGGCCAGGCCAACGCGGCCGTGGGCGCCGCCTTCGGAGTGCCGGTGGGCAAGGTGAGCGACGTGGTGAAGACCAGCGCCGGGCTCTTCATCGTCCGCCCGGTGGCCCGCGTGGAGGCCGACCGCAAGGCCTTCGAGGGGCAGAGGCAGCAGATGAGGGCCCTGGCCACCTCCCGCCTGCAGCAGGATGCCGTGGAGCGCTGGCTGCAGAGCATCCGCAAGGCCGCGGACATCCAGGACCGCCGCAAGGAGATCTTCAACCAGCAGAGCGCCTGACCTGATAGGGAACAGGAAACAGCCTGCAACGGCAGTACGAAAGACGGAGGCCCGCCCCTCGCGCGAGGGGCGGGCCTCTTTGTTTGTCCGCGAGTTCCGCGCGGCACCCCCACCCGGCGGCCTGAGAGCCCGCCACCCTCCCCCGTTCCGGGGGAGGGCTCGCCGCAGGTCACGGCCTCGTCTGCGTCGACAATCTACCCTCGCGCGACGCAGTCGCGCAGCCGTTACCGAACCGGGAGCCGAGGCGAAGAGAAATCGTGCAGCCACCCGCAAGCGGGTCCCCGGAGCCGCCCGCAGGGCAACGCAGAGCTGCGCGATTTATCGAGCCGACCGGGGCGCTACAGCCAGGTGCGGGCTCCCAGGGCGACTATGAACACCCCGATCACGCTCAGGAAATTGAGGTGGAAGACCAGCGGGCCGAGGGTCACCCCGACGGCCACCAGGTCGATCACCAGGGGGCCGAAGGCCGCGGCGACGGAGGTGGTGAAGAAGGTACGCGCCGCGCTCTGCGGCATGAACCCGACCGCGAGCTCGGTGAGGAGGGCACCGAGGACCATTCCGACGAGGACGACCAGGAGCAGGCGACCGACACGGCGGCGTACGGCGACGTTCATCTCACCTCCCGACCCATGTGAAGACGCCGCTCAGCGGCGGCGCTCGATTGCGTATGCGATGCTCGTCCGCAGTGCGTCCAGCGCGGGCCCCTCGGGGAGCCCCTCCAGCGCCTCCTCCGCGCGACGGGCGTACTCAAGCGCCGTGCCTCTCGCATAATCCAAGCCGCCACGCGCGCGGACGATCCGCACGATCGCGGCGATGCGCGCGTCGCTGGGCTCGGGGTCGCGGAAGAGGGCGTCCACCTCGTCCCGCTCGGCGGCGGAGAGCGAGGGAAGCACCGCGATGAGCGGGAGCGTCACCTTGTGCTCGCGCAGGTCCAGCCCGGTGGGCTTGCCGGTGACTGCCTCGTCGGCGGTGTAGTCCAGCAGGTCGTCGGCGATCTGGAAGGCCATCCCCAGCTCGCGCCCGAACTGCGCCAGCGGCTCGCGCAGCTCCGCGTCGCCGGCGAGCGCGCCCAGCTCGCAGGCGGCGGACATCAGCGAGGCGGTCTTGGAGTCGATCAGGCGGAAGTAGTCGTCCTGCCCGAAGTCCAGCGCGTCGTGCGAGGCCAGCTGCCGCATCTCGCCCACCGTCATGGCGTTGGCGGCGGTGGCGAGGACGCGGATGGGCTCCACCTTCCCCAGCCGGGTGATCTCGGTGAGGGCGCGGGTATACAGGTAGTCGCCCATGATGACGGCCACCTGGTGGCTCCACACCGAGTTGACGGTGGGCATCCCCCGGCGCAGGACGGAGTGGTCCACGGCGTCGTCGTGCACCAGCGTCGCCAGGTGCACCAGCTCCAGCACGGCGGCCAGCGTGGCGGCGTCGGGGCCGGGACGTCCGCCCACCTCGTTGCACAGGAGGGTGAGGGTGGGCCGGAAGAGCTTGCCGCGCACCTTGAGCAGGTGGTCGTTGACCTCCGCGACCATGCCGAAGTCCGCCACGACGATGCGGCGGATCTCCTCGAACACGGTGTCCAGGCGCTCGCGGACGGGGGCCTGGATCTCGGAAAGTCTCGGCGGTGCGGTGCGAAGCATCGTACGATCGTGCAGGGAGCGCTGGGAAGCGCGAAAGCTAACCGTGGGGCCCGCGAGTTGTCAAAAACCGGAGGCGGCGGACGCGCGCCGGAGCGCGTCGAGGCGTCCAAGGGTGTCGCGGAAGCGGATGTCGAAGGCGAGGACGCGCTCGTAGGCGCCCTGGGCGGCGGCGGTGTTCCCCATGGCCTCCTGGCAGCGCCCCAGCTGGTAGACGACGCCCACCACGTCCGCCTCGCCGGTGCCGGGGATCTGGAGCGCCCTTTCCAGCACGCGCGAAGCGACGGCGAATTGGCCCTTGTCCACGAAGCAGCGCCCGAGCAGCTCCAGCGTCGCCAGCGGGCTGGCCCCGGCGCGCAGCGCCACCTGGAACTGGGCGATGGCCTCGTCCACCAGCCCCATCTCCATGAAGGCCAGCCCCAGGTCGTAGTGGCTGGCGGCGTCCTCGGCGGAGATGTTCTCGTTGACCTTCTGCCGGAACACGGCGAGCATGTCGGCGAAGTCGCGGTCCTCGTCGCCGGTGGGCTCCTCCTCTTCCACGACGAAGCGGGTGGTGCGCTCGGCAGGCTCGTCGTCCAGGATCAGCGAGCCCAGGTCCACGTACTCCTCGGCCTGGGGGGCCGCGGGCGCGGAGGCGGCGGGCGCGGCCGGCACGGCGAGCACGCGCCGGGCCTCCTCGTTGGCGGAGTCCATCTCCAGCACGCGCTGGTAGACGGCGCGCGACTTGGGGTTGTCGGCGGGGGAGCCGAGGTGCCGCCCCAGGTCCAGGTACGCGCGCACCATGGACTCGGTGTCGGCGGCGCGGAAGGCGTACTCCACCTGCTTCTGGTAGACGGCGGTGTCCTCGGGGCGCCGGGCGAGGAGGGAGCGCACCGCACCGATGGCCTCGCGGTACAGCCCGCGGGAGGCCAGGTCGCGGTGCGCGGCGACGAGCACCTCCTGGGCCCCGGCGCCCTCCCCGCGGTCCTCCAGCAGGTCCACCAGCCGGTGCAGCGCGGCGGTGTCGTCGGGGGCGGCGGCGACGCGCTCGCGCAGCGCCTCCACCGTCTCGCGCGCGGCGGCGGGCTCGGGGGCCAGGTCGAAGCCGACGTCCAGGAGCGCGGGGGCGTCGCCGGGCGCGGGACCGGCGTCCACGTCCAGGAACGGGAGCGGCTCCCCGTCCGTCCCGTCGTCGTCCTCGTCGTCGAAGCCGGGGAGGGGCTCCAGCTCGGCCAGCTCGTGGGATGCCGGGAAATCGTCCAGCGCGGGGGGCGGCGCGGCGGGCCCAGGCGCGAGCGAGGTGTGCTCGATCTCCAGCCCGGAGTCGAGGAGAGGGAGCGTGCCGCCCCGGTCTTCCTCCGCCCCGGCTTCCCCGCCCCACGAGGAATAGCCTTCCGCGGTCTCCAGCCCCTCCAGCGCGCCGATCTCGGCCGCGCCCGCGGCTTCCGCGGTCACCGGCAGGTCCAGCCCGGCGACGGGGGCGGCCTCCACCGGCTCGTCGGACGGCTCGATGCTGCCGTGGAACTCCAGGGCGAAGGCGTCGCCGCCGTCCGCCTCGTCCTCGGGCTCGGCGTAGCTGAAGTCCTCCGGCGCGGCGGCGGCGGCGGGGGTCGGCGCGGCCCGGGCGGACAGGTCGGCGTACGGGTCGATGGCGAGCACGCGCTGCTGGGTCGCCTCGGCGGCGGCCTCGTCGCCGCGCGCGCGCTGGTGGTCGCGCAGCGCGAGGAGCTGCGCGACGGCCTGCTCCTGGTGGCCGTGGGCGAGGAGCTGCTCGGCGAGGAGGACGCGGACCTCGGTGTCGTCGGGCGACAGGTCGGCGAACTCGTTGAGCGCGGCGAAGGAGGCGTCGAGCTGTCCGGCGCGCTGCATGCGCGCGGCGTACTCCAGGAAGTTCTGGCGGGCGTCGGCGAGGAAGCCGTGGGCGGCGCTGATCTGCCCCAGCTTCAGGTACACGGAGGCGCGGGCGGGAGCGATCCGCAGCACCTTGCGGCAGAGGGCGATGGCGTTGTTGTGGAGCCCGGCCTCGGAGTACGCGTCCACGGCGCGGTCGTACGCTTCCACGGCGCGGTCGGCCTGCCCCAGCCGGATGTGGATGTCCCCGATGCGGTTCCAGAGCCCGACCTCGACTTCTTCGGGCGCCTGCTCGACGAGCTGGAGGTAGACGTCCAGCGCCTCCTTCCACTGGTCCCTCTGTTCGAGGGCGCGGGCGCGCTCCCTGAGCTGTGCGACGTTCGCCATGGATGGACGAAGGGGGGAACGACGGGGACTGGCTCGCCCGCGAGGGCGGGGAGCCGGGAACAGCGGCGCCGCCGGGGCATGGCCCGGGCGGCGCGCTCGCGGTGAGCAAGCTCCGCAAAATAACGGCTTTGCGGGACCCGAACAAGCAAGGGCCCCCGCGGCGGGTCAGACCACCCGGTGCCCCCGCTTCCAGACGCCGGCGCAGACGGGCGCGGCGAGCCGGTACGGGATCTCGGCGACGCTCCCGGCGCGCCAGAGCGCCAGGTCGGCGGGGGCGCCGGGGGCGAGGGTCCCGCGCCCGTCGGCGATCTCCAGGGCGGCGGCTCCGCCGGCGGTGGCGGCGCGCAGCGCCTCGGCGGGGCTCATCCCCATGCGCGAGCAGGCTGCGGTCATCGCGAACGGCAGCGACGGGGTGGGCGAGGAGCCGGGGTTGAAGTCGGTGGCGAGGGCGACCGTGGCGCCTGCCTCCAGGAGCGCCCGCGCGGGGGCGAACCGGGGGCGCCCCAGGAAGAACAGGGTCGCGGGGAGGAGGGTGGCCACGGTGCCTGAGGCGGCGAGGGCGCGGATGCCGGCCTCGGAGATGTCGCCCAGGTGGTCGGCGGAGGCGGCGCCCAGCTCGGCGGCCAGCTCGGCGCCGCCGCTCCCCTCGAGCTCGTCGGCGTGGAGCTTGGGGCGCAGGCCGTGGTCCAGCCCTGCGCGCAGGATGCGCTCGGTCTGCGCGCGGTCGAACACGCCGGGCTCCATGAACACGTCGCAGAAGCGCGCGAGCCCGGCCCCGGCGACGGCGGGAATGGACTCCTCCACCAGCAGGTCGACGTACGCGTCGCGCCGGTCGCGGTACTCGGGGGGGAACTCGTGCGCTCCAAGGAAGGTGGGGACCAGCTCGATGGGCTGCATCTCGCCCAGGCGGCGGATGGCGCGCAGCGTCTTGAGCTCGTCGGCGGTGCTCAGCCCGTAGCCGCTCTTGACCTCGGCGGTGGTGGTGCCGTTCTGCAGCATCTCGCGCAGCCTGGGGAGCGCCATCCGCACCAGGTCGTCCTCGCTGCGCTCGCGCAGGTCGCGCACGGAGGCGTTGATGCCGCCGCCGCGCCGGGCGATCTCCATGTACGGCACGCCGGTGCAGCGGAGCACGTACTCGTCCGCGCGCCACCGCCCGAACACGGCGTGGGTGTGCGAGTCCACCAGCCCGGGCGTGAGCACGCCGCCCTCGCAGTCCACGCGCTGCGCGCCCGGCCAGCGCGCCAGCAGCTCGCCCTCCGCTCCGATGGCTGCGATGCGGCCGTCCCGCACGGCGACGGCGGCGCCCTCCTGCACGGCGGCGGGGTCGCGATCTTCCGCGGAGGAGGTGGGGCCGGTGCAGGCGGCGACCTGGGCGGCGTTGGTGAAGACGAGGGTTGCGGCGGCGGATTCGGGCATCGTCTGCGTTGTTCGAAGGTTGGGGCAGGATCCGGTGCGTGGTGCTCGGGCGCGGGGAGGGGGCCGGGGGGAGGGGGCCCGCCGTTGCCGTTCGCGGTTCCGCAGTACCCACATGATTCGTTGCGGAGGGAGACAGCCGGCAGTTTGGCTGGCTCCCTCCGGCGGAGGGAGACCCGGGGCTGTTTCCGGGGCTCCCGGAGCCCGCGTAGGAAACAGGCCGGCCGTTTGGCCTGGTTCCGGAGCGGTCCCGTCCCCGCCCCCACGGCTCGATCCCCGGAAATCCACGAAAGCCACGACTGGCGGAGTTCTTGCGAATTCCGACGCGGGCGGGCTACATGCTATGTCCGCCCGGCGCACCGCGTCAACACGCCTCCCACCGCCAGACCGGAATCCCGACCATGGTCGAAGTCTCGACGACGCCCCCCTCCGAACGCTACCCCGGCCGCCCTCCGGAGGGGCGCCTGGTGGTGATCGCCCCCACGCGGGCGTCGTGCGAGACCATCGAGATCGGGGTGCAGCTCACGGACGTGACAACCATCCTGGAGCGCGAGCACGGCACGGAGATCCGCCAGCTGTCGCGCGAGGGAAAGGGCTTCGGGATCGTGGCGGGGACGGGGACGGGGAAGACGCTGGCGGTGCGCAGCATGGCGCAGGAGATCGTGGGGACGGAGCTGCGGGTGGGGGTGGTGAACCGGGAGCGCGAGGCGACGCCGGAAACGCCCAGCTGGAACGTGGTGATCGTGACCACGGGGATCGCGCGGCGCTGGCTGCAGGACGACCTGATCACGGCGGACGACGTGGTGGTGGTGGACGAGATCCACCAGACGTCGGCGGAGCTGGAGCTGTGCCTGGCGCTGGCGAAGCGCGCGGGGTGCCGCTTCATCTGGCTGTCGGCGACGGTGGACCCCACCTTCTACGCGGAGTACCTGGAGTCGTCGACTGTGATCGCGTCGTCGGCGTACGACCCGGCGCGGGCGGCGCGGGTGCGGGTGTCCAACACGGCGAGCCCGCTGGACTTCCTGGCGGAGCGCTTTCTCCGCCACGTGAAGAAGGAGCGGCGCGGGGTGGCGGTGTTCGTCCCCACGCGGGCGGGGACGGAGCAGGTGGCGAAGCAGATCGGAGACAAGTGGCCGGGGATCTTCGCGGAGTACTACCACGGCGGCGAGCCGGTGGCGAAGCTGGCGCCCTTCCTGGGCGGCGAGGCACCGAAGCCGTACGTGCTGGCGATGACGGCGGCGGGGCAGTCGGCGCTGAACATCCGCGGGCTGGACACGGTGATCATCGAGGACGCGCAGTTCACCACGCTGGTGAAGAAGGGGAAGCGGGTGCTGACGCGCCTGCCGCTGGGCGCCAACGAGATCCTGCAGATGGCGGGGCGGGTGCACGGGCGGGTGGAGAACGGGGAGGTGTACATCCTGTCGGAGCGGGCGATCGACTTCGCGAAGCTGGAGCCCACGGCCCCCAACTTCCAGCTGGCGGGCGACCCGGAGCGGGTGGCGATGACCTGCGCGGACATGGGGGTGCGCGCGGACGAGCTGGAGCTGCCGGTGCCGCTGGACCGCATCGCCTACCGGCGCGCGGTGGAAACGCTGGAGCGGCGCGGGCTGATCTCGGGGAACCGGCTCACGGACTACGGCCGCCGGGTGGAGGTGCTCCCGGTGGACCGCCCCTGGGGGGAGCTGCTGGTGAGGAGCCCGGAGGAGCTGGTGCCGGTGGTGGCGACGTGCTCCAGCATCGAGTCGCTGCACCGCATGCTCCGCCCGGACAACGACATCGCGGCGTTTGTGGTGCCGGGGAGCGACCACCTGACGGCGTACCGCATCTACGAGGACGCGCTGCGCAGCTGCGGCGCGCTGGGGAGCGTGTACGGCCTGCCGCGGCACGTGTTCGACGACGAGGCGCTGGCGGCGTGGGCGGAGGAGCGGGGGGTGCTGGTGAGGTCCATCGAGGACGCGGCGCTGGCGATCGCCTCCATCTACCGCTCGCTGGACCTGGAGCTGCCGCGCCACCTGCCGCGCATGAGCGACGAGCTGCACCGCGGGTGGCAGCGCCTGCTGGCGGAGGTGATGCCCTTCGACCTGGTGATCGACGAGGAGACGAGCTGGGGCGAGGAGGTGCGGGTGTCGCAGAGCAGCGTGTGCGGCAGGTACGGGGCGATCGCGGGGGAGCTGCGCTACTTCTCGGACCGGGCGGGACGGGCGCGCGGCGCCATCGAGGGGACGGAGATCCCGTACAACTTCCTGTGGGAGTTCGCGGACCCGGGGGAGCCGGAGATCCTGTACGACCCGGGGCACCGCCGCACGCCGCTGCGCGCGAAGCGGGTGAGGAGCTTCCACGGCTTCGAGCTGGACTCGGAGGTGCAGGCGCTGGACGTGTTCCCCCCGGAGCTGGCGGAGGCGGCGCGGCGCAGGCTGGCGGAGGCGATGGCGGCGGGCGGCTCGTACCACTCCTCGGCCAAGGCGAACCGCGACACGGTGCGCGAGCTGCGCGAGGTGTTCCGGCGCTCGTCGGGGGCGACGCGCGACGCGAGCGAGAAGGAGCTGGCGGCGTACTTCCTGGAGCGGATGCGGGGGATCGATTCGTACGCGGCGTTCATGGACGCGGAGCTGCGCCTGGACCCGGAGGAGTTCGCGCCGGCGGCGGAGCGCGAGCGGTGGATGGCGCTGCCGGGAACGGTGACGCTGCACGACGCGGAGTACCCGCTGGACTACGGCTTCGAGGGGCAGCAGCCGGTCGTGCGGGTGCGGGTGCCGGCGAAGGCGCTGCGCTTCATGGACGACGACGACCTGCCGGAGCTGGACCGGCCGATCCACTGGACGGTGACGCGCGGCAAGCAGGAGGCGATCCGCGCGGCCACGGTGGAGGAGGCCCGCATCCGCCTGGACGAGGCGCGCGCGGAGCAGACGCAGGCGTGGAAGGACCAGGAGTTCATGGAGGTGGTGGGCGACCGCCCCCGGCGGAAGGGACAGCAGGGCCGGGGGCGCGGCGGCAAGCCGGCGCACGCGGGGCCCAAGCCGCCGAAGCGCGGGGGGCGGGGCGGCGGCCGCGGGGGGGGACGGCGGCGGCGCGGCTGACGGCGCAGGACGGGGGACGCGGGGGGGGGCGGGCGGAGCGATCCGCCCGCCCCCGGTTCTTTCTGCTTGACCGCGGCGCGTGCGCGCAATACTATATCGTCAGACGATACATCGACCCCCGAGCATCGACATGCCGAACGACGACCCGAGCGCCCCGGCCCCCCGGCGGCTCCTCCCGCTCACCCCGGCCAGCCTGCACGTCCTGCTGGCGCTGGCGGACGGGGAGCGGCACGGGTACGGGATCATGCGCGAGGTGGAGGAGCGCACCGGCGGCGAGCTGCGCCTGGGCCCGGGCACGCTGTACGGCTCGCTGAAGCGGATGCTGGGCGAGGGGCTGATCGCGGAGGCGGGCGAGCGCGCGGACCCGCAGCTGGGCGACGAGCGCCGCCGCTACTACGGGATCACGGCGCTGGGACGCGCGACGGCGGCGGCGGAGGCGCGGCGGCTGGACGCGCTGGTGCGCCTGGCCCGCAGCAAGCGCCTGATCGGCCCGGAGCCGGCGTGAGCGCGCGTCCTCCGCGGCCGGACGCGGCCGAGCGCCTGTACGCCCTGATCCTGCGCGCTTACCCCGCGGCCTTCCGCGAGCGCTTCGGCGCGGAGATGCGGCAGCTCTTCCGCGACCGCCGGCAGGGCGCGACGGAGCGGGGCGAGGGCGCCGCGCGCTTCTGGCTGGATCTCGCGGCGGACACCGTCCGCGCCCTCCCGGCGCAGCACCTGGCCGCCCTGCGCGAGCGGCGGCATGCCTCGCCCGCGCGCACTCCCTTTCACCGCTTCCAGGATAGAGCCATGATCTTTCGCAAGCTGGCCGGCGCCCTGCTGGTCGTGATCGCCCTGGTCCACATCGGCATAGACGTGGCCCACCCCCACAGCAGCATGGGCGGGCTCGCCATCCTGCTGACGGCGCTGATGCTCGCGGCGGGCGCGGTGCTGCTGGTGTACCGGCGCCGCGCGGCCTGACGGGAGGCCCCCGGCGGCCCCCACCCGGATCGCTCAGGCTCGTACGGCTTGGCCCCTATCCCCCAATTCTGGGGGAGGGCTTCCTGACCCTCGCCCACCGACGTGTCGTTGAGGGCTCCCTCTTTCCCCGCTTGCGGGGAAGAGGGGCCGGAGGATCTTCGACGAACCCAGAGTCAGCGCCTCCACCCCCTTTTGCGCTCCTGGCGAGGTGGAGTCCGGCGCGCAGGGCGGCCCTCCGCGGGGGGGCCGCGTCCGATTGTGGGACGACGTTTCCCATTTCCGGACTGCGCCGCACCGGACGCACGGATCCAAGTGCTTGCGGCGCAGCATGATGAATTACCTCCCTCACGGGAACGGATCTGGCCCCTCACGCGCTGGCCGCCGGGATCACCCCCACGATCCGCCCGACCGACGTGCGGCCGCTCGCGCGGTCCACCCTCACCGAAGCATGCAATGAAAAGGACCGACGGGATCCGCCCGCGCCTCGGCTCGCTCTTCGGCGGCGTGGGGCTCGACCTCAGGCTCGGCGGGCGGATGCTGGTGAAGTACCCCGGGCTCACGCTGGTGGGCGGGCTGGCGATGGCGTTCGCCATCTGGGCCGGCGCCATCGCCTTCGTGATGGTGGGGCAGTTCGTTCACCCGACGCTGCCGCTTCCCCACGGCGAGCGCGTCGTGCAGATCCACAGCTGGGACGCATCGGCCAACGAGGAGGAGCAGCGCACGCTGGCCGACTTCCTGGTCTGGCGCGGCGCGCTGCGCTCGGTGACGGACCTGGGCGCCTCCCGCGACGTCTCGCTGAACCTGGTCGTGGGCCGCGACGCGGGCCCGCCCGTGCGCGCGGCCAAGGTCACGGCGTCGGCGTTCCGCATCGCCCCCGGGCCACCGCTCCTGGGCCGCACCCTGGTGCCCGCGGACGAGCGGCCGGGCGCGCCGCCGGTGGTGGTGCTCGGCCACGAGGTGTGGCGGACGCGGTTCGCGGGGGACCCGGGCGTGGTGGGGCGCACCGTGCAGCTGGGCGACGCGTACGCCACCGTGGTGGGCGTGATGCCGGAGGGCTTCGGCTTCCCCGTCTCGCACGAGATGTGGACGCCGCTCCGGCCGGACATCCTGGCGCCCGCGCCGCGCGAGGGGCCGGAGGTGACGGTCTTCGGCCGCCTCGCGCCGGGCGCCACGCTGGAGGGCGCGCAGGCGGAGCTGGCGGCCTTCGCGCGCCGCGCCGCCGCCGCCACCCCGGAGACGCACCGGCACCTGCAGCCGCACGTCACGCCGTACACCAGCTTCTTCCCGCAGAATTCGAGCGACCTGCAGGCCATGCTCTCGATCAACCTGTTCGCGGTGACGCTGCTGGTCCTGATCTGCTCCAATGTGGCTCTGCTCCTGTTCGCGCGCGCGGCCTCGCGGGAGGGGGAGCTGGTGGTGCGCAGCGCGCTGGGCGCCAGCCGCGGGCGCATCGTGGCGCAGCTCTTCGCCGAAGCGCTGGTGCTGGGCGCCGTGGCGGCCGCGGTCGGGCTGGCCGCCGCGCAATTCGCGCTGGAACAGTGGGGCGTCGAGTTCCTGGAGATCAACCTCGGGCCGCTCCCGTTCTGGTTCGACGTGCGCGTGACGCCCGCGGCGGTCCTCTACGCGGGCGGGCTCACGCTGCTGGGCGCCGCCATCGCCGGCGTGGTGCCCGCCCGCAAGATCACCCGGGGCCTGGGGGCGAGCCTGAAGCAGGGGACGGCCGGCGCCGGCGGGGTGCGCTTCGGCGGCGTGTGGACGGCGGTGATCGTGACGCAGGTGGCGTTCACCGTGGCCTTTCCCCTCACGCTCTTCTTCCAGCAGCAGGAGGCGATGCGGATCCGCTCGCAGGACGTGGGATTCGCCGCCGGGGAGTACCTCGCGATGCGGCTGGATACGGACGCCGCGGATTCGGCCGCGCACAGCGCGCGCCTGGCACCCGCGCTGGAGCGGCTGCGCCAGCGCGTCGCCGCGGATCCCGGCGTGCGGGGGGTCACCTTCGCGGATCGCCTCCCGCGTGACTCCTACAGCCAGCGCCGCATCGAGCTGGATGCGCCCGCCGGCGACGCTGCCCCGGTGGTGGTGAGCACCGCGTCCATCGACCCGTCGTACTTCGACGTGATGGAGACGCCCGTCCTGGCGGGGCGCGCCTTCACCCCCGCAGACCTCGCCCCCGCCGCGCGCGTGGTGATCGTGGACCAGGGCTTCGTCGACCTCTTCCTGCAGGGGCGCAGCCCCATCGGCCGGCAGGTGCGCTTCCTGAACCCCGGCGAGCAGCGCGCCGACGCCGCGCGTCCCTGGTACGAGATCGTCGGCGTGGTGAAGGAGCTGGGGATGGGCCACGTGTTTCAGTCCGAACGCGTGGCGGGGGTGTACCTGCCGGTCGTCCCGGGGAGCGCGGGGCCGGTCAACATGATCGTCCACGCGCAGGGCGATCCGCTGTCGCTCACCCCGCGCGTCCGCGGGATCGCCGCCGCGGTGGACCCGACGCTGCGCGTCTCGGAGGTCCAGCGCCTGGACCAGGTCATCGACTCGATGCTGTGGATCATCGGCATGTGGCTCAGGATCACGCTCGGGCTGACGGCGGTCGCGATCCTCCTCTCGCTGGCCGGCATCTACGCCGTGCTGTCGTTCACCGTGGCGCGGCGCACGCGCGAGATCGGCGTGCGCGTGGCGCTGGGCGCGCCTCGTGCCCGCGTCGTCGCCGCCATCTTCCGGCGGCCGCTCACGCAGGTGAGCGCCGGCATCGCGGTCGGCTTCGTCCTCGTCACCCTCGCCGCGATCGCCGTCTCGGGCCACCGCCCCGACACCCCGATCAAGCTGAACCCCGCGGTGCTCTCGCCGGGGCAGTACGCGCTGCTCGCGGTCTACGCGGCGCTCATGTTCGGGGTGTGCATGCTCGCCTGCGTGGTGCCCACGCGCCGGGCGCTGCGCGTGCAGCCGAGCGAAGCGCTGCGCGTGGAGTAGGGCCCGACCCACGACGATGAACGCGGAGAGCCCCGGCAGCGACGGCGCCGGGAGGTCCCCGCGGACGCCAGCACGAAGCCTGCGTGAGGGATGCGAGCGCGAAGCGGCGAGACCGCGCGGCTGTTTGCGCGGGCTCGCCTCCGTTGCACACGGTTGTTTCGTGTGCTACGGAGCCGCAGCCCGACCCCGCGCCAGCGGGGGCACGCCCGAACCCACGTACCTGTCTCCAATCCCTTGCCGTTTACGGATCCACGACTAAGATGCAGGGGTACACCGGCCACACACCGTGCCGCGATCTACACCCCTGGAGAACGTTCATGCAACGAGTTCCGTATGCCGCCGCCGCCCTCCTCGCGCTCGGGATCTCCGGGTGCGCGGCCGCGGCGACCGAGGAAACCTCCGCGCCGGCTCCCGCCGCCGCGCCGGCCGAGACCGCCCCGGACGGGGCCGCGCCCTCCACGGCCATGACGACCATCGCCGACCGGCTCGCCAAGTACACCACGGTGCGCCTGACCGCGGACGTGTCGCGGCTGAGCGCCAGGGAGCGCCGGATGCTCCCGCTGCTCATCGACGCGGCGCGCGAGCAGGACGGCATCTACTGGCGGCAGGCCTACGGCGACCGCGAGGCGCTGCTGGTGCGGGTCACGGACCCGGAGATGCGCCGCTTCGTGGAGATCAACTACGGGCCCTGGGACCGCCTGGAGGGCGACGAGCCCTTCCTGCCGGGGGTGGGCGCCAAGCCGGCGGGGGCGGCCTACTACCCGGCGGACATGACCAAGGAGGAGTTCGAGCGGGCGGTGGCCGGCGGGGGGGCGCGCGCGGACTCGCTGCGCAGCCTGTACACGCTGGTGAGCCGCGACGCGTCGGGCGCGCTGGTGGCGACGCCGTTCTCGCGGGCGTACGCGGACGCCAACCGCCGCACGGCGGAGAAGCTGCGGGCCGCGGCGGCGCTGGCGGACGACGCGGGGCTGAAGCGCTACCTGACGCTGCGCGCGGACGCGCTGCTGAACGACCGGTACCAGGCCAGCGACCTGGCCTGGATGGACATGAAGAGCAACACGCTGGACGTGGTGATCGGGCCCATCGAGACGTACGAGGACCAGCTCTTCGGCTACAAGGCGTCCAACGAGGCGTACGTCCTCATCAAGGACCAGGACTGGAGCCGCCGCCTTTCGCGCTACGTGTCCATGCTGCCGGCGCTGCAGCGCGGGATCCCGGTGGACCCGCGCTACAAGCAGGAGACGCCGGGGGCGGAGTCGGACCTGAACGCGTACGACGTGGTGTTCTACGCGGGGCAGGCGAACGCGGGCTCCAAGACCATCGCCATCAACCTGCCCAACGACGAGCAGGTGCAGCTGCAGAAGGGCACCCGCCGGCTGCAGCTCAAGAACGCGATGCGGGCCAAGTTCGACAAGATCCTGGTGCCGATCGCGCAGGAGCTGGTCGCGGCGGACCAGATCCCCATGGTCACCTTCGACGCGTTCTTCGGGAACGTGATGTTCCACGAGGTGGCGCACGGCCTGGGGATCAAGAACACCATCAACGGCCGCGGCACGGTGCGCGAGGCGCTCAAGGAGCGGGCGAGCGCGCTGGAGGAGGGCAAGGCGGACATCCTGGGCCTGTACATGGTGCAGCAGCTGAACCGCCAGGGCGAGCTGCGCGGCGAGGACATCCGCAACAACTACGTGGCCTTCCTGGCGAGCCTGTTCCGCTCCATCCGCTTCGGGGCGTCGAGCGCGCACGGCCGCGCCAACGTGGCGGCGTTCAACTACATGCAGGCGAAGGGCGCCTTCACCCGCGGCGCGGACGGCAAGTACCGCGTGGACTTCCCCCGCATGGAGGCGGCGATGAACGCGCTGGCCCAGGACATCCTGGTGATGCAGGGCAACGGCGACTACGCGGGTGTGGGCCAGTTCACGGAGCAGTACGGCAAGGTGAGCCCGCAGCTCCAGGCCGACCTGGACCGCCTGGGGAGCAAGGGGATCCCGGTGGACATCGTCTTCGAGCAGGGCGCGTCGGTGCTGGGGCTGTAGGCCACGGCGCAGCCGGATGGAGCGCCGCCGCGGCTCATGCCGCGGCGGCGCTTTCGTTTTCGCGCCGGGGGTCTGGCGGGTTTCCCTCCGCGCTGCATTTTACGGGGGCGAAGACCGCGCACCGCGGGCGGGGGCAGGCGTGCTCCGCGCCGGACCCCTCATCCCCTGGAGGAGCCATGAAGACACGCTGGATCGCCGCGGTCGTGCTGGCCGGGCAGCTCGCCGCCCAGCCGGCGTACGCGTGGGACGAGATCGGCCACGAGGTGATCGCCCGGATCGCCTGGGAAAGCATGAGCCCGGAGGCGCGCGCGGCCGCCGCGGCGCTGCTCTCCAACGCGCCGGAGGACTCGGGGCTCCTGGCGCTCAACCCCGGGTCGGGGGCGGAAAGCAGCCGCCGCCGCACCTTCTTCGTGGAGGCCAGCACCTGGCCGGACATCGTCCGCGACGACGCCTTTCCGCTGCGGCGCCGCGCCTACCACCACGGCAGCTGGCACTACGTCAACTACTTCTTCGAGAGCACGCCCGAGGGGCCGCGCGACCGCCCGGACGTTCCCCAGAACAGCGTCAACGTGGTGGAGCGGCTGGAAAAGCTGCGGGCCTCGGTCGTGGACCTGAAGCGGCCGTCGGCGGAGCGCGCGGTGGACCTGGCGTGGATCCTCCACCTGGTGGGCGACGTGCACCAGCCGCTGCACACCACGGCCCGCATCACCGCGGAGGCGCCCCGCGGCGACCAGGGCGGCAACCTGTTCCGGATGAACGGCCCGGCCAACCTGCACTCGTACTGGGACGGCGCCCTGACCCGGTCGCTGCGCCGCAACCGGAACGAGGGCGAGCAGGCGTACGTGTCCCGCATCGCGAGCGCCGTCATGTACCAGCACCCGCGCAGCGCGTTCACCCCGGCGCAGCTGGACTCGCTCCCCCCCGAGCAGTGGGCCCGCGCGGGCTTCGCGACCGCGAAGACGCAGGCCTACGCCACCCCCGAGGGCCGGGCTCCCAGCGCGGAGTACCAGGACGCCACCCTCGTCACCACGAAGCAGGCAGCCGCGCTGGCGGGCTACCGCCTGGCGCGGATGCTCGACCGGCTGCTGGCGGGGAGCTGAGCGGACGAGCGACCTTCCCGGACCGGCCCGAGGTCCGGGGCCCACCTTCTCCGGAGCCCCGACATGATCTCTGAACCACAGAAGGAAGAGCGGCGCGACCTCTGCTTCGTCCTGATGCCCTTCGGGAAGAAGCCCGACGGCGCGGGCAAGGAGATCGACTTCGACGCGGTGTACCGCGAGCTGATCGCGCCCGCCATCGAGGACGCGGGGCTGGAGCCGCTCCGCGCCGACGAGGAATCGGTGGGAGGGATCATCCACAAGCCGATGTTCGAGCGGCTCGTGCTCTGCAAGTTCGCGGTGGCCGACCTGACGACCGCGAACGCCAACGTGTTCTACGAGCTGGGCGTGCGGCACACGGCCCGGCCGTGGAGCACGGTCTCCATCTTCGCGGAAGGGAGCCGCCTCCCGTTCGACCTCAACTACCTTCGCTCGCTTCCATACGCCCTGGGACCCGGGGGGACGCCCACGGACGTGGAAAAGCCCCGGGCGTCGCTCGCCGGTCTCCTGCGGAAGGCCCGCGAGGCGGCCGCGGACAACCCCGCCGTGGACTCCCCGCTCTTTCAGCTCCTGGACGGCTTCCCGGAAATAGGCCACGAGCGGACCGACGTGTTCCGCGAGCAGGTGGAGTATTCGGCGAGGCGGAAGCGGGAGCTCCGCGAAGCGCGCCGGCAGGGCGTCGCCGCGGTGCGAGCCGTGGAGGACACCCTCGGCGACCTGGACAACGTGGAGGCGGGGGTACTGGTGGACCTGCTCCTTTCCTACCGGGCGGTCTCCGCGTGGGAGGACGTGGTGCGCCTGGTGGGGGACAGGCTTCCCGGCGTGCTTGCCGGCACGGTCCTGGTGCGGGAGCAGTACGCCCTCGCCCTGAACCGCGTGAAAAGAAGGGCCGACGCAGAGCAGGTGCTCACGGAGCTCATCGACGAGCGCGGCCCCAGCAGCGAGACGTACGGAATCCTGGGCCGCGTCTACAAGGACCAGTGGGAGGAAGCCCTCGAAGCCGGGAAGACCGACCTCGCGGCGGGCCTCCTGGAGCAGGCGACGGAAGCCTACCTCCGCGGCTTCGAAACCGACTGGCGCGACGCATACCCGGGGGTGAACGTTCTCACCCTCATGGAGATCGCGGACCCGCCCGACCCGCGCCGCGCGAAGCTTCTCCCGGTCGTTTCATACGCGGTGGAAAGGAGGATCGCGAACGGGAAGCCGGACTACTGGGACCACGCGACCCGGCTGGAGATCGGCGTCCTGGAGAACGACCGGGCCAAGGCGGAGGAGACCCTTCGCCGCTCGCTGGTCAACATGCGCGAGAAGTGGGAGGGCGAGACCACCGCCCGCAACCTGCGGCTCATCCGCGAGGCCCGCGAGCGGCGCGGCGAGGACGCCGCCTGGATCGCCGACCTGGAGAAGCGGCTGGCGCCGGCGTAGGCACGGGCGGCCGGCGGCGCGCAGCCCGCGTCACATCTCCACGTGCTCCTGCTCGGCGGCGCCGCGCATCCTCGCGCGGCGCCCCGCCAGCGCGCTCAGCGCCACCCCCGCGAAGATCAGCCCCGCGGCCGGGAGCAGGCGCGGCGACAGGCGCTCCCCCAGGACCGGTCCGGCCAGCAGCGCCGTCACCACCGGCTGGAGGTACACGTAGATGGCCACCACGCTGGACTCCACCCGCTTGAGCGCCCACACGTTGAGGTAGTACGCCAGCACCGTGGGAAACACCACGATCCACGCCAGCACCGCCCAGGTGGTCCCCGACACCGGCCCCGTCTCGGCGAGCAGCGACGGCAGCCCCCAGGGGACGATCCCCGCCGCGCCGAACACGAACACCCAGGTGATGACGGTGAGCGGGTCGTAGCGCTGCACCACGCCGCGCGAGACCACCAGGTACAGCGAGAACGCCACCACGTTGAGGAGCGCCAGCAGGTTCCCCACCCCGCTCCCCGAGCCGAAGTCCACCCCCACCAGGTACAGCACCCCCGACGCCGCCAGCGCGATCCCCACCCACTTGCCGGGCGAGGACGATTCCCGCCCCAGGAGCAGGGCGATCAGCAGCGTGAACGCCGGCCCCGCCGTCTGCAGCATCTGCGCGGCGGTGGCGGTGGTGAGGGTGAGCGCGGTGATGTACAGGAGCTGGTTGGCCACCACGCCCAGCAGCGCGAAGCCGGCCAGCAGCGCGTAGTCGCGCCGGGAGCGCACCCGCTCCCGCACCAGCGCGAGCTGGAGGACGACGAAGAGGAGCGCCGCGCCGGTCACCCGGAGCAGCGCCAGCGAGGGGCTGGACAGGTCGCGCAGCGCCAGCTTCACCCCGATGGGGAGGGTGGCGAAGATCACCTGCGTCGCCAGCAGGACCACGTACACGGGGGACGGCTTCACGCGCCACCGGCGGTGGGGGACGGAAAACGAGCGTCCGGCCCCCTCGCGCGGGGGCCGGACGCACGGGGCGGCCTGCGCGCCGGGAACCGGGCCGGCGCGGCACAAGACTACCCGGTCGCCGCCCGGGTGTCCACCCCGCCCGGGGCCTTTCCCCGGCGGCGGGGGGCCCGTATCTTGCGCCGCCTCGAAGCACCCAATCCAGTGACCGAACCGCGGGAGGAACGATGGAGCACCACCACGATCACGACGACCACGAGCACGGCGACGGCGAGAGCTTCGGCATGGCCCTCGGCTTCCGCATCTTCGAGGACGACGGCCAGCTCTTCCTCGCGGAGGTGGAGATCACCCCGTACGTGGACGAGCCCACCGCGCTGGGGGCGACCCTGGTCTTCCACCCGCTGAGCGGCATCGACCCCACCTCGCCCGACCAGGAGGGCGACGCCGAGGCGTGGCCCGTGGACGTGGACGACGACCTGGACCGCGACACCGGCGCTCCCATCCCGGAGCAGTTCATGGCGATCGCCCGCCAGGCGGGCCGCTTCACCGAGGAGCAGCTGCGCGACTACCTCGCCCTCGCCCGCGAGGAGCAGGAGGACGTCGGGGCGGAGTAGGCTCTCCGCCGCTCGACACTCGACGCGCCGCGGGGGCGGCGGATCACACGATCCGCCGCCCCCGCCGCTTTTCCGCGAGCCGACGGCCCCACCCGGCGGCCTTAGAGCCGCCACCCTCCCCCAATTCTGGCGGAGGGCTTCCTGATCCCCGCCTCCCGCGTGTCGTGCTCCCCCTTTCCCCCGCTTGCGGGGGAGAGGGGGTCGGGGGGTGAGGGGGCCCGCACTCGCGGACGCCAGCGCGAACCCCGCGTGAGGGATTCCGGCCCGAAGGGGCGAGACCCGCGGGCAGTTTCGCGGGGCTCGACTCCGTTAGCCCGCGTTGTTTGCGGGCTTACGGAGCCGAAGCCCGACCCCGGCGCCCGCCGGGGGCACGCCCGAACCCACGATTCAAACCCGCTCCAGCTCCTCCCGCAGCACCCGCCGCAGCGCTTCCGCGAACCCGCCGATGAAATCCACCCTGCCCCGCCGCGACGCGAGAAACGGGTCCATCACCGTGCAGCGGATCACGCTCACCCCGCCCGCCTCCAGGTAGTCCTCGTGGCGGAAGCCCAGCCCTTCCACCACCGGGTCCGCCGCGCGCCCGTACTCCGCCGCGCGCAGCACCGTCTTGGTGACGAAGTAGTCCAGCGCCCGCGCCGGGTGGGTCTCGGACACGCTCATGGCCCGGTAGACGCGGTCCGCGAAGGCGTTGGTGGCCTCCAGCCCCGCGAGCGCCGGGTGCCCCACGGCGAAGCAGACGATGTTGATGTCCGGCGTGGGGAGCAGCACCAGCCGGAAGGGCGCCCACTCGCCCATGGCCAGCCGGCGGTGCAGCATCAGCGCCCCGCGCGCCGTTTCCCCCACCAGGCGGCCGTAGCCGCGCGAGTCCAGCGGCAGCACCTTGTGCGACATCCACACCCCCGCCGCCGCCGCGCCCGGCTTGGAGCCCTCGAAGATGAAGCGGCCGATGTACCCCCACTCCGACGCGCCCCGGTGGAACAGGTACGGCGCCTCCACCGCCACCAGGTCGCGCACCCGCCGGTCGCGGAAGGAGACCGCCCCCGCCGGGTAGGGGATGAACCCCAGCTTGTGCGGGTCGATGGTGACGGAGTCCGTGCGCTCCAGCGCGGTGAGCGCGCGGTATACCCCCTCCTCCGGCCACGCCTCCGGCGCGTAGTCCGCCAGCGTGTCCTCGTACGAGCGCCGCGCGCCGTCCGCGCCCCGGGTGATGGAGGCCGCGTAGCCGCCCCACGCCGCGTCCGCGTGGAGGTGGAACGCCACCCCCAGCTCCCGCCCCGCGCGCTCCCGGACGTCGGCGAGCAGGTCCAGCCGGTCCACCGCGCTCTCCTCCGTGGTGCCGATCACCGACACCGCCGCGATGATGGGGGTGCTCCGCTCCGCCAGCGTGCGCACCCGCTCCTCGAACGCTTCCGGGTCCATGCGGAAGCGGCGGTCCACCGGCACGTGCACCAGCTGCGCCGCCCCGATCCCCAGCGCCCGGCAGATCTTTTCCCACGAGTAGTGCGCCGTGGAGGGCACCAGCACCACCCCCGACGCCAGCGCGTCCCCGAACCCCGAGTGCAGCCGCCGCCCGAACTCCTGGTAGCCCAGCCCCGCCAGCGAGTGGCGGCGCATCACCTCCAGCGTCTGGTACACGTCGCCCGCCCACCCCTGGAGCGCCGCCGCCGCGTCCAGCGCGTCGTCCGGGGCCAGGTTGAGGAGCCGCCACAGGTCCAGCTCCAGCAGGTTGGCCGATTCACCGCCGGGGAGCCGCACCGGGATGTCGTCGGCACCCATCTCCTCCGCGGCCCAGCGGGTCTCCACCGGCAAGTACTTGACGTTGCGGGCCACCCAGAGTGCCTCGAAGTTGGCGACCGTCCCCCCCGAGGTCAGGTGCCCCCACTGCCGCTCGGTGTCGTAGCCGATCATGCGCGCCAGCTGGTCCGCCACCTCCAGCTCCATGCGCGTGGTCACCGGCGACGCCTCCGCGGCCACGTTGTTGGGGTTGTAGAGCATGGTGGCGAAGTACCCGATCAGGCTGGCCATGGTCAGGTCCGACGACATGTGCCCGATGTAGCGCGGGCTGAAGAACGGCACCCCCGCCTTGAGCTCGCCCAGCAGGCCCATCAGCTCCTGCGACAGCGTGGAGATGGAGTGCTCGTAGTCGGGCGAGTGCTTTTCCGTCTCGCGGACGATGAAGCCGTCCTCCGGGTGGAAGTTGCGGCGCCAGAAGACGTGGTCGCGGAACGCCTCCAGCAGCAGGCGCTCGAAGGTCTCGGCGTTCTCGCCCTTGGGGCCCAGGAAGATGGAGCCCAGGTCCAGGCCGTTCTGTCGATCCGTCATCGTCTTGCCACGCTTCCTTGGCTGAATGCCGCTTCGTCGGGTTCGGCGGGCCGCTACGGAGCCCGGGCAAACTGCGCCCGGTCTCCTGCGCGGGCTCCGGGAGCCCCGCCAAACCGCCGGCGGGTCTCCCTGCGCCGGAGTGAGCCTCGCCAAACAGCCGGCGAGTCTCCCTCCGAACAGAATCATGTGGGTACTGCGGAACCGCGAACAGCCACGGCTCGCGGGGGAGGGGTCGTCAGCCGGCGAGGCCGGCGCGGTGGAGCGCCTGGTCCAGGTCGGCCACCAGGTCGTCCGGGTCCTCCAGGCCCACGTTGAGGCGCACCAGGCGGTCGCCGTAGGGGGTGCCGTGGGTGCGCTCCAGGTGGAACCAGGGGAGCGCCAGGCTGTGCACCCCTCCCCAGCTGAACCCCACCCGGAACAGCTCCAGCGCGTCCACGAAGGCGGCGATGGCCTCGCGGGCGGTCCCCGCGGCGAAGACGATGGAGAACACGCTGGTGGAGCCGGTGAAGTCGCGGCGCCACGTCTCGTGGCCCGGGCAGGAGGGGAGCGCCGGGTGCAGCACCGTGGCGACCGCGCTCCGGGTCGCCAGCCACCGGGCCACGTGGAGCGTGCCGCGCTCCAGCGCCGCCAGGCGGACGCCCAGCGTCTGCATCCCCCGCAACGCCAGGTAGCAGTCGTCGGGAGACACGGCCATCCCCAGGCGGTCGTGCACCACGCCCAGCCGCTCGTACGCCTCCGCGGTGCGCACGGTCACCGATCCCAGGAGCAGGTCGCTGTGCCCGCCCACGTACTTGGTGAGCGCCTGCAGGGCGACGTCCACGCCGTGCGCGAACGCGTCGAAGTACACGCCGGCCGAGTAGGTGTTGTCCAGCGCGACCACGGCGCCGTGGCGGTGCGCCGCCTCCGCGATCGCCGGGACGTCCTGCACCTCCAGGGTCACCGAGCCCGGGCTCTCGCACCACACCAGCCGCGTGTTCGGGCGCATCAGCGCCTCGATCCCCGCGCCGGCCAGCGGGGGATAGTACTCGGCGTCCACGCCGAAGCGGCGCAGCACGTCCTCCGCGAGCTGGCGGGTGGGGCCGTACGCGCTGTCGGGGATCAGCACGTGGTCCCCCGCGGAGGTGAAGGCCAGAGCGACCAGGGAGATGGCGGCCTGGCCGCCCGGGGTGACGAAGGTGTGCGCGCCCCCCTCCAGCTCCGCGATGCGCGCCCCCAGCTCCCGCGTGGTCGGGGTGCCGTACAGCCCGTACGTGTACCCGGCCTCGTGCCGCCAGTCGTCCGTGACCTCCGCCGCGCCCGTGAACAGGGTGGTCGACCCGCGATACACCGGCGGGACCAGCGACCGGAAGCCCTCCTGCGGCCGCGCGTCGGAGTGGATCAGCTTCGTCGTCCACTTCTTCATCGGCGCTCCGTCCTCCCGCGGGGCGGTCACGTTCGGCCCAGCCCCAGCATCTTGTGCACCTTGGCGTAGGTGGAGGCCGCGGCCACCAGCGGCGACGACACCCCCCGCCCCGCCACCCGACCGGCCCGCAGCGCGCCCAGCAGCCCCTCGCGCGTGGGCTCGAAGGGGGGCACCTCCATCCAGGCTCGCCCCATCTCCCCCAGCGAGTGCGAGTCCGAGCCGGCGCCCAGGAGCTTGCCGCGGTCCAGCGCCCAGCGCTCCCCGCGCAGGTTCACGCCGCGCTTCCAGGTGCGCGCGTTGTGCGCCTCCACCACGTCCACCAGGTCGGCCAGCTCGTCCAGCAGTCCCCCGCCCCCCGCGCGCCGCGTGTCGAAGGGGTGGGGCACGTACACCACCCCGCCCTGCGCGCGGATCCGCTCGCACGTCTCGCGCGCCGGAGTGCCCTTGGGGATGCGCTCCGTGAGCAGGATGCCGATGATGTCCGCGCCCTCGCGCGTCTTCACCTCCTCGCCCACCAGGATCCGCTCCGGGTCCATGCGGTGCAGCTCCTGCGCGGCGTGCACCTCGTTGTGGTCGGTGACCACCAGCCGGTCGATCCCCCGCTCGCGCGCGGTGGCGAGCACGCGCTCCGGCGGGCACAGGCAGTCGTGCGAGGCGCGCGTGTGCGAGTGCATGTCCAGGCGCAGGCGCCGCTCAGCCAACGGCCGCCTCCGCGCGCCGCCCCAGCTCCGCCCACACCCCGGCGGCGCGGGCCTCCAGCTCCGCGGGGGAGCCCCCGTTCTCGATCACCACGTCGGCGCGGGCGCGCTTCAGCTCCGCGGGCATCTGCGCGTCGATCATCCGCACCGCCTCCTCGGGGTCCAGCCCGCGGTCCTCCACCAGCCGCCGCAGCCGCTCCTCCTCCGGGGCGTCCACCAGCACCACCACGTTCGAACTCGTCCGCCATCCCCACCTCGAAGAGGAGGGGGACGTCGGCCACCACGCGCCGCTCGCCGCGCTCCTCGGCGAGGCGGTACTCCTCGCCGCGCAGCGCGTACACCGCCGGGTGGACGATCTCCTCCAGGCGGGCGCGCGCCTCCGGGTCCGCGAAGACGATGCGGCGCAGCGCCGCGCGGTCCAGCGTGCCGTCCGCGTCCAGCACCGCGGGGCCCCAGGCCTCCACGATGCGGGCGAGCCCCGGCGTCCCCGGCTCCACCGCCCGCCGGGCCAGCTCGTCCGCGTCCACCACCGTCGCGCCCAGCGAGCGCCACACCCGGGCGACGCTCGACTTTCCCGCGGCGATGTTGCCGGTGAGTCCGATCCTGAGCATGGGCCTCCAGGGCGAGGGTGAGCGGCCGACCGGGGCGAAAGCTACGCCCCCGCGCCGGGCCGGGCAACGCGCGGCACCCAAGGACGAAGGGCCCCGGCGCGCGCGCGCCGGGGCCCCACGGGCACCCGTCCCGACGTGGCGGAGGGCGTTCCCTCAGCTCCCCGCCGCCAGCGGCTCCAGGAGGTCGTCGGCGGTGCCGCGCACGCCGTCGCGCCCGGCGGAGCCCACGGCGAGCCCCGCACGCTCCTTCTTGAGGTAGAAGGGCACGCCCCACGGGTCCTCCGCCCCCCCTTCGCCGGGGTACCGCCGCGCCATGAACTCCGGGAATTCCTTGGGCGTGGGGATGGGCCGCCCCGCGGCGCGGTCCGTCTGGATCATCCGCGCGATCTCCTGCAGGCGCGACTTGGTGGACCACTCGTACACGGGGTCGAGGGCCGGCTGGGCGTAGGGCTGAAGCCTGGCGCGGACGACGGGGCTGGCGAGCGCCGCGGCGGCGAGGACCAGGACGAACAGAACGCGACCCATGGCTGGATCCTGAGAGGGGGGGACGGCGGGGGGAGGAGGGGTCGGGCGACTCCCAATGTAATCCCCGGCCCCGGCCGTGTAAACCTCGGCGGAGCTGCCACCTACCCGCCCCCGGCCCGGAACTCGGCGGCGCCGTCCTCCCGCGCCGCCTCGTGGGCGCGCCCCGCCAGCACCAGCCGGTCCAGGTGCGCCAGCGTCTCGCGGAGGGCGTGCATCATCACCGCGGGCGGGTACTCGGGGTGCGGGTGCCGCAGCCGCGCGGCCTCCCAGGCGGTGCACGGGCCCTCCGCCACCAGCGCCGCCACCGCCTCCGTCTCCTCCTCCGCGGAGCGCCGCAGTTCCGCGATACGCTCCGCCGGCGCGTCGATGGGCTCGCCGTGGCCGGGGAGCACCCGCCCCGGGCCGAGGGCGTCCAGCCGGTCCAGCGCGCCCAGGTAGTCCCCCACCGGGTCCGGCCGCTGGCGGTTCACCCCCAGGGTGGGGGTGATGCGGGGGAGCACCGCGTCGCCCGCCACCAGCACTCCGTCCTCCTGCCGGAAGAGCGACACGTGCCCCGCGGTGTGCCCGGGCGTCCACACCCACCGCCACCCCGGCGCCTCCGCCAGCTCGCCCCCCTCTCCCGCCAGCGCCGCGTCCGCCGGCACGAAAGCCGAGAACGGGTCCGCTTCCCTGCGGCTCTGCTCCACGCCGGCCCCCAGCGCCGCCAGCGCCCCGCCCCGCCGCAGCAGCCGGACACGGTAGGCGGCCTCATCCTCCGGGTGGGCGCGCGCGTGCGCCATGCGCTCCGCGTCCAGCGCCCCCATCAGCAGCCGCGCCCCCGACGCCGCGCGCACCCGCTCCACCAGCCCCACGTGGTCCAGGTGCATGTGCGTCACCAGGTGCGCCGTGACGCCCTCCCACCCGCCCGCGGCCGCGCGGACGGCCTCGTCCAGCTCGACCCACGCCTCGCCGGTGTTGGCGCCGCCGTCCACCAGCATCCACCCCTCGCCCGCGCGGAGCAGGTAGGCGTGGACGAAGCGCGGGCGAAAGGGGAGCGGCGTGGTGACGCGCCAGACGCCGGGGGCGAGGAGGACGGGGCGCGCGGGGAGTTCGGTCATGGCGGCGGCGCGGGGACGTGGGACGGACGTGGTCCCCCCGAAGATAGCGGCCGCGCCCCCCGTCGCCAGGGAGCCGCGAGACCGCCGCTCGCCGCCGGCGGCGCGCGCCCGTAGATTGGCGCCGCGCCGGCTCCCCTCTCCACCCTCCGCCCCGCACATGCGCGACGCCACCGCCGCCGATCCGCCCGGCCGTCCCCTCCGGGCGCTGCTCCTGTACCTCGCCGCCGTGTTCGTGGGCGGGGCGCTGCTGGCGCCGTGGCTGTACGCCGCGGTGCAGGCGCTGGCGCCGCACTCGCCCGCGCTGGAGAAGCTGGCGGAGATGAAGTTCGCGCGCTACGTGAACCGCGCGCTCCTGGTGCTGGCGCTCGTGGGGCTGCCGTTCTTCGTGCGGGGGGCGGGGATCCGCAGCTGGGCCGACGCCGGAATCGACCCGCGCCGCTTCGCCTGGCGGCGCTTCGGGGCGGGCTTCGCGCTGGGGCTCGTGTCGCTGGCTGCGGTCTGCGCGGCCGCGCTGCTGGCGGGCGGACGGCGGCTGGCGGTGGGCGCCACGGCCGGCGAGCTGGCGGTGGAGGCCGCGGGCGCGCTGCTCACCGGCATCGTGGTGGGGGTGATGGAGGAGCTGCTCTTCCGCGGCGCCATGTTCGGGGGGCTGCGCCGCGCCATGCGCTGGCCGGCGGCGCTGCTGCTGTCCAGCGCCGTCTACGCCATCGTACACTTCATGGGGCGCCCGGCCGACCCGCCGGAGGTGACCTGGCTCTCCGGGCTGCGGACGCTGCCGGGGATGCTCGCCGGGATGGCGGAGCTGCACCGCATCGTCCCGGAGCTGCTGACCCTCACGCTGGCGGGGGTGATCCTGGGCCTGGCCTACCAGCGCACCGGCGACCTGGCGGCCTCCATCGGCATCCACGCGGGGTGGATCTTCTGGCTGCGCTTCTACGCCCTGCTCACGGACTCCGTGCCGGGCGCGGACCCGTGGTTCTGGGGGACGCAGAAGCTGATCGACGGCTGGCTGGCGCTCGCGGCGATCGTGCTGGTGCTCGCGGCGGTGGTGGCGTCGGGGCGGAGGGAGAGGAGCTGATACCGGATTTTGCCAGATCGGGGTGGACGGCCGGGGTTCGGGCGGGCCCCCGGCTGGCGCCGGGGTCGGGCTTCGGCTCCGTAACGCAGCAAACAACGCTGCGTAACGGAGTCGAGCCCCGGCAAACCGCCGCCGGGTCTCGCCCCTTCGGGCCGAAATCCCTCACGCGGGTTTTGCGCTGGCGCCCGCGAGGGTGGGCCCCCTCACCCCCCGGCCCCCTCTCCCCCGCAAGCGGGGGAAAGGGGGAGAACCGCACGGCCTCCCGGCCCCGGCCGCGCGGTCAGAACCGCTGGCAGGTGCAGCAGCCGTCCTCGCAGGGCGAGGACAGGGGATACCCGGCGGCCGCGCAGACCGACGGGCAGTCGGCCCAGCAGTAGGTGCCGAGGGGGAACTCGTTCTCGCCGTCGCAGCTCTTCCCGGGGCCCGCGAAGGCCTCGGTCGCGCCGAAGCCGAGGGCCGCCAGGACCCCCGCGGCGAAGAGTCCGCGCCGCCCCCGTTCCAGGTACTCGCGCATACGCCACCTCCGGTCGGACAGGGTGTCGAAGCCCGCGGGACGCCCGGCGGCGAAGCGCCGAGGCGGGCGTCCCGCCACCCAAAGGTGGTCGCGGCGCCGCCGCGCGACAAGCAAACTTCTGTGTCGGAGCGCCGCGGGCCGCGCCCCCACGGGAGGAGGCGCGGCCCTGGTCCTGCCCGGCAAGGTGCGCGCTCTACGAGATCCCGATGCAGACGCACTCCCCGGTGAGCCGGTCGCACTTCCCGGTCGTGTACCCCGAGGTCGTGCACTGGACGTTGCACGTCACGTTGTTGCACACCCGCTCGGCCGTGTCCCGCACGGCCGGGCCCGCAAACGCCTGCACCGCCCCGAAGCCGAGCGTGCCCACGAAAGCGAGCGCCGCGAAGGCGCGGCCGGTCCGTCCCATGGTGCCTTTCATGAATCCCTCCGCGATGAAGTGGTCCGCCGGCCCGGCCGTACGCCGTGACCGCGCGAAACGGAATCTGGCGCGCGGGGAGCGGAAATCCAGCGGCGGGGGGCAGACCGGCGGGAACCGGGGGCGAGGACCATTCAAGCAGGGGCGGAGCCCGGCGGATCACGCGGAAGCGAGTCGCAATCCCGCCCGCTCCCGCCACCGCTCCGAACCCCGCGTGAGGGATTCCGGCCCGAAGGGGCGAGACCGCGCGGCTGTTTGCGCGGGCTCGACTCCGTTAGCCCGCGTTGTTTGCGGGCTTACGGAGCCGAAGCCCGACCCCGGCGCCAGCCGGGGGCACGCCCGCACCCGCCGCGTCCGTAAGCAGTTCAATCAGTTCAAGCCCTCAACAGCCGAACGCCTCCCTGACTCGCTCCCGGTAGCCGCGGCTGGACTGGACCCGGGTCCCATCCCCCAGCACCAGCAGGAACTCCCCCAGCCCCCACGACTCGATGCTGCGCACCCGGTCCACGTTGACCATCGTGGACCGGTGGACACGGGCGAAGCGCCGCGGGTCGAGGGTGCGCTCCATGGCCGCCAGCGTCTCGCGCATCAGGTGCGACGCCGCGCCCACGTGCAGGCGCACGTAGTTGTCCTCGGCCTGGATCCAGTCCACGTCCGCCACGGGGACCACGACGTAGCGCGTCCCGGTGCGCACCGTGAGCCGCTCCGGGAAGGCGCCCGGGGCGGGGAGGCCCCGCAGCAGAGCCAGGACGCTCGCGTCCAGTCCGGGCCCGCCCGACGCGATCCGCTCCCGCGCGCGCTCCATCGCGGTCCGCACGCGCTCCTCGTCGAAGGGCTTGAGCAGGTAGTCGAGCGCGCCCACCTCGAACGCCCGCAACGCGAAGGCGTCGTACGCCGTCGCGAACACCACGAACGGCATCCGCTCGGGGCCCACCTCGCGGATCACGTCGAAGCCGCCCGTCCCCGGCATCTGCACGTCCAGGAAGACCAGGTCCGGGGCGACCGCGCGGATCGCGGCGACCGCCTCGTCCCCGTCCGCGCACTCCCCCTCCACCCATACGTCGCGCTCGGCAGCCAGCAGCTGCCGGAGCCGCTCCCTGGCGAGCGGCTCGTCGTCGACGATCAGCGTCCGGATCTTCTTCATGTCCACGTCATTCGCCCTGGTTCGCGTACCGCAGCGGAAGGGTGATCTCCACGCGCGTCCCTCCGCCTTCCTCGGGCCCGATCCGGAAGCGGTGCGCCGGGCCGTACAGCGCCGCCAGCCGGGCGCGGGTGTTCGCCAGGCCGATCCCGTTGCCGCTCCCCGGCCGCCCTTCGGCGTACCCCGCCCCGTCGTCCCGGACGACGAGCCGGAGACCGCCGTCACCCAGGGCGGCCCGCACCTCCACCCGCCCCGGTCCGCGCCGGCGGGAGATGCCGTGGCGGATGGCGTTCTCCACCAGGGGCTGCAGGAGGAGGTGGGGAACCAGCGCTCCCCTCGCCGCGGGGTCGACGTGAACCTCCACGCCCAGCCGGCCGCCGAAGCGCACCCGCTCGATCCCGGCGTACAGCTCCAGTACGCGCAGCTCCTGCTCCAGCGGCACCTCCTGCTGCGCCCCGCGCTCCAGGGTGGTCGCCAGCAGGTCGCGCAGCAGGCCGAGCACCGTGCGCGCCGTGTCCACGTCGCGGTACATGAGGGTGGAGACCGACTGGAGCGTGTTGAAGAGAAAGTGCGGGTGGAGCTGCATCTTCAGCGCGGAAAGCCGCGCGTCGGCCAGCTGCGCCTCCATGCGCCTTTCCGACAGCTCCCGCTCGCCGTGCCGCCGGGCGAGCTGCAGCGCGTAGCCGAGCCCCAGCAGCCCCAGGTACGCCGTGCCGATGTTCGGCACCACCGTGAACAGCGCCGGAAAGGACGAGCACACCCCCAGCGGGAACCGGCACCAGATCCCCCGCGTCAGCACGAACCAGCCGAGGACCACCCCCACCGCCGACAGGGCGACCATCCCCAGGTTCCGCCACCGCCCCCTGCCCAGGGGGAAGCGCTCGGCCACCGCGAGCGCCGCCATGCACATCGCCAGCAGGATCCCCGTCTGCCACGCCGCGGTGACGACGCTCCCCCACACCCGGTACGGCAGGGGAGCGCCCTCCATCCGGTGGTACTTCACCGCCAGCATGATCGCCGCGAACACCGTCCAGAACGCCCAGAACATCCGCCGCGCCAGCGGATCCCCCAGCACCACCGCCACGCCCGGGATCCACGGGAGCCCGGAGACCGCCCCCCCCGCGCGCGCCCTCACTGCGGCCCCGCGGCCAGTCGCAGCGGAAGGCTCAGCGTGGCCGCGACTCCGCCGCCGGGGAGGTCCGCCAGCGTCCAGCCCTGCCCTTCCCCGAAGCGCCGCTCCAGCATCGCGTTCACGAGCTGCACGTCGCGCCACGCCGGACGGGCGCGCCGCTCGGCGGCGGAGGCCCGCCCCGGGTCCCGGACCTCCACCCGGAGCGACTCCCCGTCCCGGCGCGCGGCGACCTCCACCTCCGGCGCCCCCTCCGTGATGCCGCCCGCCTCGCTCCAGGCCTGCTCGATCAGCGGGAAGACCGACATGTGGGGCACCAGCGCGAGGTGCGCGGGGGGGTCCAGCGCCGTGCGCAGCCCCACGGGGCCGGGGCCGCGGCACGTCCGCTCGATCTCCAGGTACAGCCGGGCGAAACCCATCTCCTCCCCCAGTGCCACTTCGTCCGTGGCGGTGCCGGCGAAGGTGGCCCGCAGCACCTCGCTCAGGCGGACCAGCAGTCGGTCCGCCTCGCGGACGTCACGGTCCATCCGCCCGGAGATCGCGTCCAGGGCGGCGAAGAGGAACCGCGGCTGCAGGCGGCCCCTGGCGCTCCGGAAGCGGGCCTCGGCGAGCTCCGCTTCTCGCCGGGAGAGCGCCAGGGCGGCCTCCCGCTCGCGGAGGGCGTAGCGGATCGCGTAGCCGGTGCCCACCAGCGCCGTCACGATCAGCGTCTGCATGGGGATCGCGCTCGCCAGGTCGAACCAGGTGATGCGGGACGGCGTCCACTCGGCCCGGTAGAACACTTCCGTGATCCCGGCGAAGCGGAGCTTCGCCACCAGCAGCGACACGCCCAGGATCGCCGCCACCCCTCCGCGCCAGCGCCGCCGGTCCAGGGGAAGCATCCACGCCACCGCCAGCGCCGTGGGTCCCAGGAGCCCCCAGCTCGCCGCGTCCACGGCGGCCATGAGGAGCCCCCACGCCAGCCAGTTGGGCACGCCGATCCCCCGGAGCCCCAGGGAGTACGTCATCCAGTCGAAGGGGAAGGCGAGGAGGAAGAGTCCCAGGAAGGCGGCCCAGGGGATCGGGCCCCGGAACAGCTCCCGCACCGTGCCGGGCGAGGAGCCGGTGCCCGCGGGCGCCCGCGGGGCGTGCTCGTGGAAGGGAGAAGGATCGGTCACGTGCGGGAGTATCGGCCGGGGGACGGGCGAGGTGGAGACCGGACCCGGTTTACACCCGTGAGGCGCGGTCCCGTTCCCCGGGCGCCGCCGGGCCGCCGGGGCCGGCGCGCGGCGGCGTTTTTCGAACACGCGCGTCGAACGCGTGTACGAGTGGCCGCGAAAACCCTGGCCCGGATCTTCCCGGGAGCGTATCTTCCCGTGCTTTCAGCGTCGAAGCGCACCCGGTGCCCCGCGGCCGCGCGCCGCCCCGAACCGTTCTCCATCGCGACACCATGGCCACCAAGACCAGGCAGAAGCCACAGCCCGCCGCCGTTTCCCGGGCGGAGCTGGACCGCGACACCCTCGTCGGGTTCTACCGCACCATGCTCCTGTCGAGGCGGCTGGACGACAAGGAGATCCAGCTCAAGGGGCAGAACAAGATCTTCTTCCAGATCTCCGGCGCGGGGCACGAGGCGGTGCAGGTGGCCGCCGCCGCGCACGCCCGCCCCGGCTACGACTGGTTCTACTTCTACTACCGCGACCGCGCCTTCACGCTGGCGCTGGGGATGACGGCGCTGGACCACCTCCTGTCGGCGGTGGGCGCAGCGGCGGACCCCAACTCCGGCGGGCGGCAGATGCCCTCGCACTGGGGCCACAAGGACCTCAACATCGTGTCCACCTCGTCGCCCACGGGAACGCAGTTCCTGCAGGCGGTGGGAACCGCCGAGGCGGCCATCCGCGCCCGCAAGGTGGGCGAGCCGCTGGTGGAGACCGCCGGCGCCAAGCCGGACGAGGTGGTGTTCGTCACCACCGGCGACGGGACCACCTCCGAGGGCGAGTTCTGGGAAAGCCTGAACTCGGCGTGCAACCTCCGGGTGCCGGTGGTCTATATCGTGGAGGACAACGAGTTCGCCATCTCGGTGCCGGTGGAGGTGAACACCGCGGGCGGGAGCATCTCCAAGCTGGTGACCGGCTTCCCCCACCTGCTGGTGGAGGAGTGCGACGGCACGGACGTGTGGGACAGCTACGCGGCGATGGGCCGGGCGGTGGAGCACGCGCGCTCCGGCCGCGGCCCCGCCCTGGTGCACGCCCACGTCATCCGCCCGTACTCGCACTCCCTGTCGGACGACGAGCGGTTCTACAAGACCGAGGTGATGCGGAGCGAGGAGGCCAAGCGCGATCCCATCGCCAAGCTGGCGCGCGCGCTGGTGGACGGCGGCATGGCCACGCAGGACGACCTAGAGCGGATCGACGGCGAGGTGAACGCGGAGGTGCAGCGCGCCACGGACGAGGCGCTGGAATCGCCGCAGCCGGACGTGAGCACGGCGATGGACTTCCTGTTCTCGCCGGACGTGGACCCCACGGCGGAGCAGTTCGACACCGAGGACGACCCGCGCTTCTCGGGGAACGACACCACCATGGTGGACCTGATCAACGCGACGCTCCGCGACGAGATGCGGCGCGACCCGCGGATCGTGGTCTTCGGCGAGGACGTGGCGGACTGCTCGCGCGAGGACATGCTCCCCGACGTCAAGGGCAAGGGCGG
Source organism: uncultured Gemmatimonadales bacterium (assembly GCA_963716255.1). Lineage (GTDB taxonomy): Bacteria > Gemmatimonadota > Gemmatimonadetes > Longimicrobiales > Longimicrobiaceae > JAFAYN01. The sequence continues at coordinate 915,765 of OY970303.1, forward strand.
GGTGTTCAAGGTAACGGCGGGGCTGCAGCGCGAGTTCGGCGGGACGCGGGTCTTCAACTCGCCGCTTGCGGAGGCCAACATCGTGGGCCGCGCGGTGGGGATGGCGGTGCGCGGGCTCAAGCCGGTGGTGGAGATCCAGTTCTTCGACTACATCTGGCCCGCCATGATGCAGATCCGCGGCGAGCTGGCCACCATGCGCTACCGCTCCAACAACGCCTTCAGCTCGCCGGTGGTGATCCGCACCACCTACGGCGGCTACCTCAAGGGCGGCGCCATCTACCACTCGCAGACGGGCGAGTCGCTGTTCGCGCACTGCCCGGGGCTGCGCGTGGTGCTCCCCTCAAACGCGGTGGACGCGGCGGGGCTGCTGCGCACGGCCATCCGCTGCGAGGACCCGGTGCTCTTCCTGGAGCACAAGCACCTGTACCGCCAGGTGTACAACAAGGGCAAGTATCCGGGCCCCAACTTCATGATCCCCTTCGGCAAGGCGAAGACGGTGCGCGAGGGATCGGACGTGACCATCATCACCTGGGGCGCGCTGGTGCAGCGCTCGCTGGTAGCCGCCAAGCAGGCCCAGGAGCAGCACGGCGTGTCGGTGGAGGTGATCGACATGCGCACGGTGAGCCCGCTGGACATGGAGGCGGTGGCCGCGTCGGTGAAGAAGACCAGCCGGCTGATCGTGGCCCACGAAGACTCGCTGTCCTGGGGGATCGGCGCCGAGGTGGTGGCCCGCGTGGCCGACGAGCTCTTCCCCTGGCTGGACGCGCCGGTGAAGCGCGTGGCCTCGATGGACACCTGGGTGGCGTACGCGCCGCAGGTGGAGCGCGAGATCCTGCCGGAGCCGGAGGACGTGCTCAAGGCCATCGTGGACGTGGCGGGGTACTGAACCCGGCAGTCCGAAGCACGGAGTTCGAAGCACGCAACCGCGCCCCCGCCGGGATTCCCGGCGGGGGCGATTTGCGTCGGGCGCGCAGACGCCAGGGACCCGGAGCATGGCTTTCCGGAGCCCGGCGTGGGGAGGGACCGGCGCCGTGGACTTGCTCCCGGGTCCCTCCACAGGTGGTCTACCCACCCCTAAACGGATCTGCAGCAACGATCTGTGCGGCAGGTCAGGCCCCTGGCGTCCACCTTGTCCATGTCGCTTCGCGGGGACCCGGACGCGGGACCGGCCGCACGTTTCCCGCCTTTGCCCTCCGCAATATCGCCGCGGGCCGGATCGGCTGCATCGTAGTGCTTAGCGAAGCGAACCTCGAACGGGGCGAGGACATGCGGGAGGAAGAACCATTGAGGCGGACGGGCGTGGGGCCGGGCCGGACCGGGGAGCTGAACCGGGTGGCGGAGGCGTGGAGGCTGGAGGAACTGCGGCAGGCGGTCCGCCGGGAGCTGCGCACGCACCGCGGACAGCTGGCGCTCGCGCGGATGATCGGCGTGGGGCGGTCGGTGGTGAGGAAGCTGGTGGAGATGCGGAGCGCGCCCCGGGACGCGAACCTGGACCGGCTGCGGGAGTGGGCGGCGGACCGACCGGCGGTGGAGACGCCCCTGGAAACGGTGTGCCTGGCGGTGCTGGTGGAGGGGCTGCCGGCGGCCGCGCGGTACGGCGCCCGGCTGGAGCTGGCCCGGGCGCTGACGCGCCTCTGCCGGGAGGCGGGGGGCGAGGTGCCGCGGTGGCTCGCGGTGGAGACGGAGGACCGGCGGAGGCACGGGTGAGCGTGCCGGCGGCACCCACGGCGCGCGCCGGACCGGATCGAGGCTGCTGCCTTCGGGCAGGGGGAGGAGGCGGGTCGCGGGAGGGTGGCGCGGTGTCCACTGTGTCCGCTAATATGACGCTCCGCGGACGCATGCCACACGCCACCTCGCGCTGCTACTGATGGGGCAGACCACGATCGAAAGGGCCCCGCGCCCGCGGAGCCTCCCGCCGGTGCCGCGGTGGCTGCCGGAACACAAGCTGATCGAGGACGCGGACGCGATCGGCGACGACGTGGTGGCGCTCGCGCTGCTGCTCCTGCTGCGCGACATCCGTCTCTGGGTGGAGTCGCCTCCCGAAGAGAGATCAAGTCTCCTCCTGCCCCCGAGCCGGGATCGCGTCGAGACCATCGAGCGCGCTTCCGCACGTGCACAGAGCATCGCGGAGGCGCTGAACGATCTCTCCGCCATGCGCTCAAAACCTGAACGTGCGACTGACGAAGTCCTGAACGCAGCCTGCCAGCGCATTGCTAGGTGGGCTCATCGGCAGTCTCTGAGTTGCATCGCACTACTATACGCCGAAGCCGCCGCACGCATTGCTCTGGCGACGGCATCCAATGCGAACTTCGCGGGGCGAATGGCTCGGATTGCAGGCTTTCCGGACCGGTCCGAATTGTGGTTTGATCACGGTATCAGAATCGCTGGCCGTGACGGGAACAGGAACAGAGGCGAATTGATCCGTGCTTTACTTGGCAAAAGTACGATTCTGCGGGAGAAAGGATCCTTTCAAGATGCACGATGCCTCCTGGATCGAGCAGCTCGCCTTTGTGCCTCAACGCGCCGGTACAGGCAAGCTGCGGAAACGCAGCACGACCTCTTCGCACTAGCCGTCGTGGATGGAACCTTTGTAGAGGCCGAGGGACACATGGCGCTGGCTGTTGAGCACTACCCAATCCACCATCCTGCGATTCCAATACTAATACATGACTGGTGCTTTCTACTTGTTCAGCATGGGTACTATTCCGAGGTATTACCTCTACTCTGCGAGTCGATCCCACGCATCCAGCGACTTGAAGTCCAACTGTTTAGTCTGGGCCCCCTTGCGCGGGCTGCTGGTGGGGTCGGGCTCAGGAAACTATATGATGAGGCAGTGCAACGGATTGAAGTGCTCGTTGAGCGCACCAAAGCGTATGCTGCACCAGCACTTGCGCATGCAGCCTATGGAGCGCGATTCTTCGCAGATTGGGAGCGGGCATTCAACCTTGCGACACAGGCTAGGGCAATTGCGCTTGCCAGAGGCGAAATAGAAGTAGCGAACGGAGTTGAGGAGTTCCTCTCGGCCATCCGCGCGAAGGTGCCGCCTATACCGTCCGCGACGCCTCCAGACTCCAGTCGTGTTACGGAAATCCACGACCGCATAATGCGCCTTCTAAAGGCACGCGAGCGACCTGTTCGTCGTCCCGTCGAGCCGACCGAGGCGCGGGAGGCAGGCGGCATCCAAGTGCCTGCCTCCACAACAACCTCAGCGTCATTAACCGCCAGACCCCCCCAACCACCCCGCGAACGCAGCCGTTGAGGCTGAATCGGGGATACTGGTCGAAGAGGGCGTCGCCCCTGTGTCATCGCCCGACCGTCCTCCGCTGCCACCCAAGAAGCCACTGTAGGCCGGACCCGCGGGAGCGCTCACGCCTGTGGGAGTCTCGCTGCCGCACCCCGCCAGTGAAGCAAGAAGGCAAAAACCGAGAATTGTCTTTCTATGCATGTGGATCCCCTGTGTTTGAGGAAGGCGTCAGCCGCGAAGTGGCCGACACACAAGCCGCCGTCATCCTGTCGAGCGGCGCGGCAAGCTAGTTCCCTGACCCCATCGTCCAGCCGCCGAAGGCAACCGTCGTAGTCGAGCCAGACGTGCCGGTAGAAGTCGGAGTTGTCCCAGAGCCGCCGTCGCCCGACCGGTTGCCGCTTCCCACCATCAATCCAGTGTCGGATCTCGGACCTACAGGCGTATCCACGCCCGTGGGAGCCTCGCTGCCACACCCCGCCAGCGACGCAAGAAGACAAAGGCCGAAAATCAACGTTCTGCGCATTGGAATCTCCTGCCGCCGAAGGGGAAACCGGGTGTGAACGATGCAAACTATCCACACCGTACATAACCCGCCAGCACCCTCCGGTAAATAGAGATGACAGCAAACTCCGGGTTTTCGCGCCGTCCACGAAACGGCGACATTCGCCGCAATGGACACGAGCCCCGACGCCGCCGTGCTGCGGTACCTGCGCTACCTCGCGCTCCGCGAGGGCGGCTACACCCGCCGCGGTGTACCCGGCTGGGCCCTTCGCGAGGACGTGGAGCGCGCCACCCGGAAGCGTCTCCCCGGATGCCTGCCCCGCCTGCACGCGCGCGTGCTGCTGGACCGCGAGGACGTCCGCGCTCCCTGGCTGACCCGCCCGGTGTGGATCTACCGCGTCACCCGGGTCGGGGCGGACCTCGCGGCGGAGCTTGCCCACCTGCCCCGGCTCCCGCCGCTGCGCCCGCTCCGCCTCGCTGAGCGCGCCGCCGACGCCGCCGGCGAGCGGTGCCGCTGTTCCGCGTCACCGCGCCCGGCGGCGCGGCGATCCCGCTGGAGTGGCGAGCCCCCCGCTGAAGCGGATGGGACGGCTGTCTCCCGCCGGAGCCCCCGAAGGATTCCGCGGGCGGCGCGGCTTGTGCGAAGGTGGAACACGGACCCTCCCTCCACCCGACCGTCCGGAGCCCCGCGATGCAGGAAAACGAGCCCATCGAGCCGCAGGGGGACGGGAATTCCGTCCTGACGCCGGACGTGGATCCCACGGCGCAGGCGGTGCCGGCGAGCGAGCATGCCGCCGAGCCGGACCTGGAGCGGACGGGGGAGGCGATCGACACCCACCGTGCGCACGCCGTCTCCGTGACGGTGCTCGCGGTACTGGCGGTGCTGTACACGCTGTACTTCGCCCGCGAGTTCCTGCTCCCCATCGCCATCGCGCTCCTGCTCAGCTTCCTGTTCAGCCCGCTGGTGCGGGCGCTGGCGCGCGTGAAGGTCCGCCCGCCGCTGGGCGCGGGGCTGGTGGTGCTGGGGCTGCTGGGGCTGCTGGGGCTGGGCGTGTACGAGCTGTCGGGGCCGGTGCAGAGCTGGGCCGCGAGCGCCCCGGAGACGCTGGCGAGCGCCCAGGCGCGTCTGCGCACCGTGATGCGGCCGCTGGAGCGCGTCAGCCGCACCGCGGAGCAGGTGGAGAGCGCCGCCAGCGGGGTGGGCAGCGGACAGGCGAAGCCGCGCGAGGTGGTGGTGCGCGGGCCGGGGCTGATGTCGCGCATCTTCGGGACGACGCAGCGCTTCGCCACGGGGATGATGGAGGTGCTGGTGCTGCTGTACTTCCTGCTGGCCGCGGGCGACCTGTTCCTGCAGAAGCTGGTGAAGGTGCTCCCCAACCTGCGCGACAAGCGCAAGGCGGTGGGGATCGCCCGGGCCACCGAGTCGGCGATCTCCACCTACCTGCTGACCGCCCTGCTGATGAACGTGGCGGAAGGAGTGGCGGTGGCGCTGGCGATGTGGCTGCTGGGGATGCCCAACCCGGCGCTGTGGGGAGCGCTGGTGGTGGTGCTGGAATTCATCCCCTACCTGGGCGCGCTCACCATGACTGTGATCCTGTTCCTGGCGGCAATCACCACCTTCGACAGCGTGGGCCACGCGCTCGTCCCCCCCGCGGCCTTTCTGGTCATCAACCTGGTGCAGGCCAACTTCGTGAGCCCCATGCTCTTCGGCCACAAGCTCGCGCTCAACCCGGTGGCGCTCTTCGTGGGGCTGGCCTTCTGGTTCTGGATCTGGGGGATCCCGGGGGCCTTCATCGCGGTGCCGCTGCTGGCAACCTTCAAGATCTTCTGCGACCACATCGAGTCGCTGGCCTCGGTGGGCGAGTTCCTGGGGATGCGCGACGCGGAGGAGCGCCGCGCGACGGTGCGGTGAGCGCGGGAGCTGGAGCCATGGAGTACGGAGTACGTCGAAGCGCCCCCGCCGGGATCTCCCGGCGGGGGTGCTTTTCGTTGTTCCGCAGTTCTCCCCCTCTCCCGCTTGCGGGGGAGGGGGCCGGGGGGAGGGGGCCAGCAGCTGCGTGAGGGATTTCGGCCCGAAGGGGCGAGACCGCGCGGGTAGTTTCGCGCGGTCTCGACTCCGTTGGGCTGCGTTGTTTGCAGCCCTACGGAGCCGAAGCCCGACCCCGGCGCCAGCCGGGGGCACGCCCGAACCCGCCGTTCGTACGTCCGGCCGGAGATCCGAAGCCAGCTACATCGCGTGCCCCGGAATCGCCCCGCACACCACCGGCGGCCCGATGTTCTCGCCCGCGGCCTGGTGGTAGGCGACGATGTGCTTCCCGTTCATGGCGATGGAGGTGGGGATTGCGACCGTGGAGGTCGCCGTGCCCGCGCCGCCCGCGTCGGCGGTGATGTCCTGGAGCGGGGCGACCGGTGCGCCCGGAGCGTCGCAGGTCCCCTGGTGCACGTGGCCGGAGTGGGCGCTGTTGGGCTGGAAGCCCGCGAGGCGCACGGCGACCTGCGTCTGGCCGGCGGCCTCGGTGAGGATGGCCTCGCCCGAGACGCCGGAGCCGGCGACGGCGGCCATGGGCACCATCTGCGGGGCCATGGCGGCGTGGGCCGTGTCCGTCGCGACGGGGGCCGGCACGGCCGCGGCGGCGGCGGCGGAGTCCGCGGCGGCGCCGTCGGTGGGATCGTCCTCTTCGGCCTCGGTGTCGTTCATCCCGCAGGCGGCGAGCGCGAGCGGCAGGCCGAGGAGCAGCCAGTACCTGGACAGCTTCATGATTCCTCCCATTCCACGTGGACGGTACGGGCCGGCGTTGCCGGCCGGGGCGCCGCAATCTACGCCGCGGCCCCCGGGTGAGCACCCCCGTGCGGGAAGGCGCGCCCGCGCCGGCGCCTCCGTGGCAAAAAAGACGCCCCGGACGCAGGTGCGTCCGGGGCGTCCTTGATCCGCGGTCCGAAGACTACATCGAGTGCTGCGGGATCGCGCCGCAGACGACGGGGCTCCCCGGGTTCCCGCCGGCTTCGTGGTAGGCGATGACGTGCTGCCCGTTCATGGCCGTCGCGATGGGGACCGGAACGGTCGCGGTCATGGTCCCGCCGCCGCTACCGTCCGCGGTGATGGGCTGGAGCGGAGCCACCACGGCGCCGGGGGGGTCGCAGGTGCCCTGGTGGATGTGGCCCTGGTGCGTGCCCGTGCCGGTGGTGCCGGTGAGCGTCACCATCACCTGCGTCTGCCCGCTCATGTCCGTCAGCACGGCCTGCCCGCCCACCCCGGAGCCTCCGACGGCGCTCAGCTGCACCGTGTCGCCGCCGGCCATCGCGGTGGCCCCGGTGTCCATCGGCGCCGCCGGCGGCATCGTGGACATGGCGCCGGTGTCGGCGGTCTCCGTCACGGCTCCCACGTCCGTTTCAGCCTCGGTGTCGTTCCCGCCGCACGCCGCGAGCGCGAACGGCAGCGCGGCCAGCAGCCACAGCCTGGTGGTCTTCATGGTGCCTCCCTGTCGAGTGAAGGATGGGCGGGCGCCTACGGCCGTCCGCCTTCCTGCGGCTCACGGGCCGCTGGGCCGCACCTCTGTTCAAGGTTCGTTCCACCATCCGCCGATGCGTCAGCTCCGGCCGTAGACGGGAACTGCGGCGCCGTTGACGGTGCGCGCGGCGTCGGAGGCCAGGAAGTGGATCACGCGGGCGATCTCCTCGGGCGCCGTCCAGGCGGAGTGGTCGGCGTCGGGCATGGCGCGGCGGTTGTCCTCGGTGTCCACGGTGCCGGGGAGCACGGCGTTGGCGCGGATGCCGTCGGTGCGGTACTCCTCGGCGAGCGCCTCCGCCAGCGTCACCAGCGCCGACTTGGCGACGGCGTAGGCGGCGCTGCCGGCGCGCCCCTCCCGCGCGGCGCGCGAGGACACGAACACCAGCGACCCGCCCCCGCCGCGCACCAGGGCGGGGATGGCGGCGCGCGCCACCAGCCAGGCGGACTTGAGGTTGAGGTCCATCATGCGGTCCCACACGTCGGTGGGGGTGTCGGCCAGCTTCATCCCGCCACGCCAGCCGCCCACCAGGTGGGCCACGGTGTCCAGCCGGCCGCCCCACTCCACCACCTGCTCCACGGCGGAGTTGGCGCCGCGCTCGGTGGTGAGGTCCAGGGCGAAGGGGAGGAGCCGGCCGCCGAACTCGCCCTTGAGCGCGTCCAGGGCGCCGGGGTGGTCCGTCTTGTGGACGGGGACCGCCACCCGCGCGCCGCCTTCCAGGAAGGCGCGGGTCACGGCACGCCCCAGGTTGCCGGCGCCGCCGGTGATCAGGGCCACGGAATCCGCCATGCAGAAAGTCCCGGTTGAATGGATGCGGGGCGCCGCCGGGTGGGTCCCGGCCGCGCCGCTGGAAAGGGCCGCCTACGGCGCGCGGCCGGTGCCGCGGGCCAGGTCGCGGAGACGGCGGGCCAGCTCCGGGGTGAGCACGCCCTCGCGGAAGCGCCACGCCCAGTTGCCCGCGCCGGTGCCGGGGGTGTTCATCCGCCCCTCGCTCCCCAGCCCGAGCGCGTCCTGCAGCGGGACGACGGCAATTTTCGCGCGCGACTCCATCACCAGGCGGATCATCCCCCAGCCGGGCTCCTCGCCGGGGGCGAGCAGGGCGCCCAGGCGGGCGCGCTCCTCCTCCCCCGCGCCGCGGTGCCACCCCAGCGAGGTGTCGTTGTCGTGCGTGCCGGTGTACGCCACCGAGCCGGCCGGGTAGTTGGCGGGAAGGTGCGGGCCGTGCGGGTCGTCGCCGCCGAAGGCGAACTGCAGCACGCGCATCCCCGGCAGCCCCAGCCCGTCGCGCAGCGCCTCCACCTGGGGGGTGATGTCGCCCAGGTCCTCGGCCACCAGCGGCAGATCGCCCAGCTCGCGGCGCACGGCCGCGAACAGCGCCTCGCCCGGTCCCGGGCGCCACTCGCCGTCCACGGCGCTTGCCGCGGCGGCGGGGATCTCCCAGTACGCCTGGAAGCCGCGGAAGTGGTCCACCCGCACCACGTCCACCAGCTCCAGGACGCGGCGGAACCTCGCGGTCCACCAGCGGAAGCCGTCCGCGCGCATCACCTCCCAGCGATACAGCGGGTTTCCCCAGCGCTGGCCCGTGGCGCTGAAGTAGTCGGGCGGCACCCCGGAGACCCCCGTGGCGCGCCCGCCGGAGTCCAGCTCGAACAGGTCGGGGTGCGACCACACGTCGGCGCTGTCGTACGCCACGAAGATGGGGAGGTCGCCCACGACGCGCACTCCGCGGGCATTTGCGTACTCGCGCAGCGCGCTCCACTGGCGCTGGAAGATCCACTGCCGGAACTCGTGGTATTCCACCGCGCCGTCCAGCCGGTGCCGGGCGCGGGCCAGCGCCTCCGGCTCGCGCAGGCGGACGCCCGGCTCCCACTCGCTCCAGGGGGCGCCGCGGTTCTCGTCGCGCAGCGCGCGGAAGAGCCCGTAGTCCTCCAGCCAGCCGGCGGCGTGCGCGCGGAAGGCGTCGAACTCGCCCCGCAGCTCCAGGGCGGCCCCGGCGCGGAAGGCCATCCACGCCCGCCTCAGCAGCGCCTCCTTCCAGGCGAAGACGCGGGGAAAGTCCACGCGGTCCGCCGGCAGGTCGCCGCCGTCCACCTGGTCCGGCTTCAGCAGCCCGTCCGCCACCAGCACCTCTGGGCTCGCCAGCAGCGCATTCCCGGCCATGGCGGAAAGGCCGTTGTACGGCGAGCCACCCGCGTCCACCGGGCCCAGCGGCAGAATCTGCCAGACCGTCTGCCCGGCTTCCGCCAGCCAGTCCACGAAGCGCCGGGCCGGCTCCCCCAGGTCGCCGATCCCCCGCCCCGGCAGCGAGGTGGGGTGCAGGAGAACGCCGGAGCAGCGGGGGAAGGCGAACAGCGGGTCAGGCATCGGCCGCGGGCACCGCGGGCAGCACGTACGCCACCTCGGCGCGGTCCAGGCGCACCCGCGGCGGCACCGTCTCGCCCGCCTCGGGGGCGTCGTCGCGGCAGACGCGGAAGAGGCGGTGCCCCTTCCGCCCCGCGGCGCCGGGGGCGAGGTCGGCCAGGCCCACCTCGCGCGGGCCGTCGCCGTGGTTCACCAGGATCCAGCCGCGCGCGGCGTCCGCCCCCTCGTCGCCGGCGCGGCGCTCCAGCACCAGCACGTCGTCCGCCAGGCCGCGGGGGGCGCGCAGCACGCCCTCGCCCCGGAGGAGCGGGTGGCGCAGCTTGAGGCGGTTGACGCGGCCCACGAAGGCGCGCAGGTCCCAGTGGCGGCGTTCCCAGTCCGAGGGCACGGTCGCCACCACGTCGACCTGCCTGCGGAAGCCGAACTCGTAGCCCGTGGTCATCATCACCCCGGCCGAGAAGGCGGCGGCAAAGGCGTAGCGCTGCCGCTGCACGGCCTCGTCGCCGCCGGTGTCGGCGGCCAGGCGGGTGGTGTCGTGCGACTCCGGGAAGGCCACCGACGGGGCGATGCGGCGCAGCTCCTGGTGCTGCTCCAGCGCCCACGGCTCGCGGAAGTCCCACCACTTGCTGGAGTTGAAGAAATAGTCGAAGCCCGCTTCCTTGAGCCCCACGACCTGCTCCAGCGGCGCCCCCAGCGTCTCGGCAAAGAACTGCGCGTCGGGGCGCACGCGCCTGGCCTCCTCGATCAGGCGGCGCCAGAGCGCGGTGGGCACCTTGTACGCGGCGTCGCAGCGGAAGCCGTGGAAGCCCAGCTCCAGCGACTCGCGCACCAGCGACGCCCAGAGGCCCCACAGCCCCTCGCGGCCGGGCGAGTGCTCGTTGTCGATCTCCGCCAGGTCGCCCCAGGTGGTGACCTTGGTGGGGTCGTCCGGGTCCACCACGAAGGGGCTGCGCACCTCGCCGCGCCGGTCGCGCACGTACCACTCCGGGTGCGCGGCGATCAGCGGCGAGTCCTTGGAGGTGTGGTTGACCACCAGGTCCATCATGGGGCGCACCCCCAGCGCGGCGATGCGCTCCACCGCGTCGCGCAGCGGCTCCAGGCCGGCGGGGTCGGCGCCGGGAGGGAGGAAGAGCGGGTTGAGCCGCCCGTACTCCTTGACGGCGTACAGGCTCCCGGAAAAGCCGGGGTAGTGCCAGGGGTTCAGGTACAGCCAGTTGAACCCCATCTCCGCGGCGCGGGCGGCGTGCTCCGGCCAGCGGGTGGTGGGGCCCACCAGCCGCGGGAAGAGGTTGTAGACCAGCGGCGGCGGGGTCATCCGGCGTCCCCGAGAAGGGCGCGGATGCCGCGGATGGGCACCCAGATCCACGCCGGCCGGTTGTTCATCTCGTAGCCCAGCTCGTACACCGCCTTTTCCAGCTCGAAGACGGCGAGCACGCGCCGCAGCGCCTCCGGGTCGTCGGGAACGAAGCCGCCGCCCCGCGCGCCCTCGGCATAGCCCTCCAGGAACACGCCGCGCACCATGCGCAGCCACGAATCCGCCCACCCCTCCAGCGCCGAGCGCACCCGCAGGTCCGCGGCGTCCTGCTCGGCCAGCGCCGTGCGCGCCGCGTAGTCGAAGGAGCGGAGCATGCCGGCCACGTCGCGCAGCGGCGACTGCTTGGCGCGGCGCTCCGCCAGGGGGCGCGCGGGCTCGCCCTCGAAGTCCATGACGAACCACTCGCTCCCGGCCGCCTCCGGGTCCGCGGCGCGCAGCACCTGGCCCAGGTGGTAGTCGCCGTGGGTGCGGGTGCGGACGAGCCCCGCCTCGTGGAGCAGGCTCAGGTCGGCGGCACGGTGGCGCAGCTCCGCGCCCTCGCGGACGATGGCCGCCAGCTCGTTGTGGCTCCCCGCGGGGAAGGCGCCCGGGATGGCCTCCAGGCGCCGCCCCACCTCGTCCAGCACCCGGGCGGCGTCGCGCTGGAACGCGTCGGTCCACGCGCGCACGTCCTCCGCGGTCACCGGCTCCGGCGCGAAGTCCGCGTTCTCCGGCCCGGCCGAGGCGAGCGCCGCGTGCAGCTCGCCGGTCACCCGTCCCAGGGCGCGGGCGGCGGCGTGGAAGTCGCCCATCATCCGCCGCGTGGCGTCCTGCCCCACGGGAGTGGACGGGTCGGCGGCGCTGCGGCCGGCCGCCGCGAAGAAGCGGTCCAGCGCGCGCCGCGTGTACGCCCACGCGTCGCCGGAGTTGGGGATGAAGCGGAACACCCCCGCCACCGACGCGCCGGCCACCCCCTCGCCGGCGTAGTCCAGCCAGCCGGCCAGCGCCGGGATGCCGCGGAACTCCGTGCTCTCCACCAGGAAGCGGGTCACCTCCAGGTCGGGGTTGACCCCCGCCTCCAGCTTGCGGAACAGCTTCATGATCAGCCGCTCGCCGAAGACGATGGAGGTGTTGCTCTGCTCGGCGCTCACCCGCTTCACCGGCGTCAGGCGCCCGTGCTCGTGGTCGGGCACCGCGCCCTGCACGCGGTGCCCGCGGAAGCGGCCGGTGGCGGAGGGGAGCGCCTCCTCCTCGCGCATGACACGCAGCAGCGCCAGCGCCGTGTAGCGGTCCACCAGCGCCTCGTACAGCCGCACCTCCCCCGTCTCCATCGCCACGGTGGCGATGGGCTCCGCGGTCACCCCGCGCTCCAGCGGCGGGCGCAGCGAGAGCGGGAGCAGGTACGTGTCCGGCTCCCCGGCGGCGAACCTCACCTGGATCACCCCCACCATCCAGCGCGGCCCGTGCTCCGGCGCCACCACCGCGTGGTCGCGCAGCTCCACGGCCACCACCTCGCGCCCCTTGCCGCGGAACCAGCGCTGCGCGGTCAGCCACTCCGTCGGCACGGCGCCCACCAGCGCCGCCACCGTGTCGCGGCTCTCCAGCACGCGCATGTCCTGCTCCGCCCACTCCCGGGCCACCGTCTCGTCCACCTCCGCATGCTCCTCGCCCGCCGCGCGCGAGCGGAGCGCGAACCAGAAGAAGCCGTACGGCTGCAGCGTGAGCGCGTAGGGCGTCTCGTCGATGGGAAGGAACTCGGTGCTGCCCAGCATCTCCACCGGGACGCGGCCGGAGAAGCGGGCCAGGTCCAGCCGCACCGCCTGCGCCGCGCCCGACAGGTTGTTGACCACCAGGATGGCGTCGTCGCCGTGCTCGCGCAGGTACGCGAGGACGTGCGGGTTCTCCGGCTGCAGGAACTCGATGCTCCCGCGCCCGAAGGCGTGGTGCTGCTTCCTCACCTGCACCAGCCGCTTCATCCAGTTGAGGAGCGAGAAGGGCGACTTCTCCTGCGCCTCCACGTTGATGGACTGGTGCCCGTAGATGGAGTCGGCGATCACCGGCAGGTACAGCCGGGCCGACTCCGCGCGCGAGAAGGCGGCGTTGCGGTCCGGGGTCCACTGCATGGGCGTCCTCACCCCGTCGCGGTCGCCCAGCCAGATGTTGTCGCCCATCCCCAGCTCGTCGCCGTAGTAGATGATGGGCGAGCCGGGCATGGTGAACAGGATGGAGTTGAGCAGCTCGATCTTGCGCCGGTCGTTCTCCATCAGCGGGGCCAGGCGGCGGCGGATCCCCAGGTTGATCCGCATGCGCGAGTCCTCGGCGTACTGCGAGTACATGTAGTCGCGCTCCTCGTCGGTCACCATCTCCAGGGTGAGCTCGTCGTGGTTGCGCAGGAACATGCACCACTGGCAGTCCTCGGGGATCGGCGGGGTGCGCTGGATGATCTCCACGATGGGCTTCCGGATCCCCTGCCGCACCGCCATGAAGATGCGCGGCATCAGCGGGAAGTGGAACGCCATGTGGAACTCGTCGCCGTCGCCGAAGTAGGGGCGCACGTCGTCCGGCCACTGGTTGGCCTCGGCCAGCAGGATGCGCCCCGGGAAGCGCGACTCGATGCGGACGCGGAACTCCTTGAGGATGTCGTGCGTCTCCGGGAGGTTCTCGCAGATGGTGCCTTCCCGCTCGATCAGGTACGGCACCGCGTCGGCGCGGAAGCCGTCCAGCCCCCGCTCCAGCCAGTACTCCATCACCCCGAACATCGCCTCCTTGACCGCCGGGTTGTCCCAGTTCAGGTCGGGCTGGTGGGCGAAGAAGCGGTGCCAGTAGTACTGCCCCGCCACCGGGTCCCAGGTCCAGTTGCTGGGCTCGGTGTCGGTGAAGATGATGCGGGCGTCGCGGTAGGGCTCGTCCGTGTCGCTCCACACGTACCAGTCGCGCTCCGGCGACCCCCTGGGGGCCCGGCGGGCGCGCTGGAACCAGGCGTGGTCGCTGGAGGTGTGGTTGAGCACCAGGTCGGCGATCACCTTGAGGCCGCGCTCGTGGGCCGCGTCCAGGAAGCGCTGGAAGTCCTCCAGGTTGCCGTACTGCGGGTTGATCCCGTAGTAGTCGGCGATGTCGTACCCGTCGTCGCGCAGCGGCGACGGGTAGAAGGGGAGCAGCCAGATGGCGTCGACGCCCAGGTCGCGGACGTAGTCCAGCCTCTCGATCAGCCCCCGGAAGTCGCCCACCCCGTCGGCGTTGGAGTCCTGGAAGGCCTTGACGTGCAGCTCGTAGAAGACGGCATCCTTGTACCACGACCGGTCGTCACTCACGCGGCGGGCTCCTCGGGATCGGTTCTCGGGTCCGGGCGTCCTGGCGAAGGTGCGGAGTGTTGCAGAAAACGTTCCGGGTGGCGGAGGGGAAGCGTTTTCGGAGGGGGTGGGCGTGGGGGCCGCTACGGAACCAGGCCAAACAGCCGGCCTGTTTCCTACGCGGGCTCCGGGAGCCTCGCCAAACGGCCGGCGAGTCTCCCTGCGCCGGAGTGAGCCAGCCAAACTGCCGGCTGTCTCCCTCCGAACCGACTTTGGGGGGTACTGCGGAACGGCCACGACACGTCGGAGGGCGAGGGATGCCAGCGCGGAGATTCCCCTCCCCCGGAACGGGGGATATAGGGGGCAAGCCGTGCGAGCCTCAAGCGAGCCGGGTGGGGGCCGTCGCCAGGATCCCGCCTCCGGCCGGGCCCACACGCTCCATCCCGGGCCGTCAGAACTGCTCGTCGAACATCTCCGACGCGCGCTCGCGCAGCTTCTTGTACCACGGGCGCCGCCGCCACTCCTCCAGGCGCACCTCCTGCGAGCGCCGCAGGTCGCGCAGGAACGTCGCCTCCACCTGCGCGGCGAAGCGGGCGTCCACGATCCCCAGCACGTTCTCCTGGTTCAGCTCCATGCTGCGGATGTCCAGGTTGGACGACCCCACCACCGTCCACACGCCGTCCGCCACCAGCGTCTTTGCGTGCAGCATGGTGCCCTGGTACTCGTAGATGCGCACCCCGGCCTCCAGCAATTCCTCGAAGTGCGACTGGCCGGCCCAGCGCACCGGCTTCGCGTCGGTGAGCGGGCCGGGGACCAGGATCCGCACGTCCACCCCCGCCCGGGCGCGCTCCTTGAGCGCGGCCAGCAGCCCGTGGTCCGGGACGAAGTAGGCGTTGGTCACGTAGAGCCGCCGCCGCGCCGACGCGAAGGAGAGCCAGAACACCTTGCGCAGCGGCAGCTGCTCGTCGCTGGGAGAGCTGAGCACCCCCACGTGGACCGAAAGCGGCTCCCCCGCCGCGGCGGCGGAGGGCTCCGGGTCCGGCGGGTAGAACGCCGGGCCCACCAGCACCTCGCCGGTGAGGACCGTCCACGTCTGCGCGAAGGCCGACTGCAGCGAGCGGGCGGGCGGCCCGGTGACCCGCACCATGTCCTCGCGCCACTCGTCCGGGGTGCGCGCGTCGCCCAGCCACTTGTCGCCCACCGCGGCGCCGCCCGTGTACCCCACCGCACCGTCCACCACGATGGCGCGCCGGTGGTTGCGCTTGTGGAAGCGCGTCAGCTCCCCGAAGCGCAGCGGGTGGAAGCGGGCGACCCTTCCCCCGGCCGCGCGGAGCGCCCGGAACCCCTCGTCCGGCGCGTTCATCGCGCCCATCCCGTCCAGCGCCACCCGCACCTGCACCCCCGCCCGCGCGCGCTCCACCAGCACCGCCAGCACCGAGTCGCTGGCGCGCCCCGGCTCCCAGATGTAGACCATGAAGTCGATGCTGCGCCGCGCCGAGCGCAGGTCCGCGAGCAGCGCGGGGGTGAAGCGGTCGCCGTTGCTCAGCAGCTGCGCCGTGCCGCCGCGCCGCAGAGGCGCGTTGGTGGCGCCGGAGAGCGCCGCCAGGAACTCCGGCGAGCCCACCGGCGGGCGCGCCGTGGCGTACAGCCGGTCCGCGCGCTGCCCGAAGGGGGAGAACAGCGTCAGCAGCACCGACCCGGTGGCCAGCACCCCGATGACGAAGAAGAGCACCCCCCACCACGTGTAGTGCCGCTTCTGCTGCCGGTCCAGCTCGCGCCAGCGCGGCAGGCGCCTGGGGCGCTCCGCCCTCTTGATCCGCCGGAAGCCGAGCCGCACCTCAGTACTGCTCCGCGAACAGCACCCAGAAGCGCTCCTTGATCCGCGGCCAGATCCCGCGGCGGCGCCACTCGTCCGCCGTGATCTCCCGGGCCCGCTCCAGGTCCTCCAGAAAGGTGCGCTCCACGTCGCGGGCGAACCCTTCGTCCAGGATGCCGATGACGTTCTCCTGGTTCAGCTCCTCCGAGCGGATGTCCATGTTGGCCGATCCCATCACCGACCACCTGCCGTCCACCACCAGCGCCTTGGCGTGGATCATGGTGCCGCCGTACTCGTAGATCCTCACCCCCGCGTCCAGCAGCGGCTGGAAGTACGAGTGGCTCGCCAGGCGGATGGGCTTCGCGTCCGTGTGGTCGTCGGGGAGGAGGATGCGCACGTCCACCCCCTTCTGCGCACGGTCCGCGATCACCTTGCGCGTGTCGTCGTCCGGGACGAAGTACGGGCTGGTGAGGTACAGCTTCTCGCGGGCGCAGCGGAAGGAGATGAAGAAGAACTTGCGCAGCGGGTGCGCCTCGTCCGCGGGGGAGGAGATGACGTTGACGTGCCGCGACAGGCTCTCGCCCTGGCCTTCCGCCTCCTCGGCCGCCTCGTCGTCCGGGGGATAGATGGCGGGCCCCAGCAGGATCTCCCCGCAGACGCTCGACCACAGCTGCGTGAACGCCGACTGCAGGTTGCTGGCGACGCAGCCGCGCACCTCCACCATCATGTCGCGCCACTGCTCCTTGTCGGCGGCGTCGCCCAGCCACTTGTCGCCCACCGCCGCCCCGCCGGTGAACCCCACCTTGCCGTCCACGATGATGGCCCGCCGGTGGTTGCGCTTGTGGAAGCGGGTGATCTTGCCGGGGCGGAGCTTGCGGAACCAGGTCACCTCCCCGCCCGCATCCGTCAGCCGCTTGATCCCCTCGTCCGGGGCGCGCATGCCGCCCATCCCGTCCAGCATCACCCTCACCTCGACACCCTCCTTCGCTTTTCGGCAGAGCACGTCCAGGATCTGGTCGCTCACCTTCCCCGGCTCCCAGATGTAGGCCATGAAGTTGATGGTGTGCTCGGCCTCCTCGAAGGCTTTCAGCATCGCCGGGAAGATCTCGGAGCCGTTGTTCAGCAGCTTCGCGCTCCCGCCCTTGAGGAGCGGGGCGTTGACGGTGCCGGAGATGCCGGCCATGAAGTCGTCGCTCCCCACCTCGGGGGCGCGGTTCACCCAGATGTCGGCGGGG
This sequence comes from uncultured Gemmatimonadales bacterium, assembly GCA_963716255.1. Classification (GTDB taxonomy): domain Bacteria; phylum Gemmatimonadota; class Gemmatimonadetes; order Longimicrobiales; family Longimicrobiaceae; genus JAFAYN01. The sequence goes on from OY970303.1 coordinate 933,012, forward strand.
CGCCGCCCGAAGGTGGTGAACAGGGACACGAGGACGGAGACCGTGGCCAGCATCCCCAGCACCGTGAAGAGCGTGATCCACCAGGGATAGTCGGCGAGCTGCATGTGCGCGTGGGGACGGGGTTCAGGCTTCGCCCAGCGTGACGCGGGCGAGGAGCGGGTGGTGGTCGGAGCCGTAGATCGCCTGGCCCCGGTCCCGGGGGTGCTCGTCCAGCCGCTGCACCTCCACCGCGGCGACGTGGCCGCCGCCCGGGTGGTACAGCACGTGGTCCAGGAGGAAGCGCACGAGCCCGTGGTGGGTGTGCTTCCACGCCCAGCGGCGGCGGGCGGGAACGAGGCCCGCGCCCACCAGCGCGCGGAAGGCGGGGTCGCGCTCCCCCAGGGGCGTGTTGAAGTCCCCGGCGAGGACCACCCCGCCGGGCGCGTCGCGCCGCACGACGGCTTCGGCCAGCCGCTCGGCCTGGTGCGCGCGGGCGGCGCCCAGCCACAGGCGGGGCGAGTCGCCCTCGAACAGGCGGCGGTGCGTGTCCAGGTGCGCGCTCACCACGTCCACCCCCGCCACCCCGGCCACCTGAGCCCCCACCGCCACGCGGCGCTGGCGCACGTACAGCAGCGAAAAGGCGTGCGAGCGCCCCAGCGCGGCGGTGGCCAGCACGGCGTTGCCGCGGTCGCTGCGGGCGGCGCCGTTGCGCATGGAGGGGGCGTAGCGCAGGCTCAGGCCGTGCCGCCGGGCCACGTCCGCCAGGTCCTCCGGGTGCGGCGGCGTCAGGTCGCCCCCCGCGAAGCCTGGCTCCGGCGCCCGCTCGGGGACGGTGCCGTCGGCGCGGTACGCCTCCTGGACCAGCAGCACCAGCGGGCGGCGCGGGTCCGTCCCCGCGCCGCCGTATGCGCCCTCGCGCAGCCGCCCCAGCAGGCGGTCCAGGCGGGCCGCCCCCACCTTGAGGTTCCAGCTCAGCAGGTCCAGCTCGCGCACCTCCGCCGGTGCCGGCGGCGCCAGGTCCAGCGCCACGGGCGCGCCCACGTTGCGCCGCCAGCGGGCGAGGACGCGGTGCTCCGCCTCGTCCGCGATCTCGAAGACCGGGATGGGCGCGCCGCTCCCCCCCGCTTCGGCGGGTGGGCTGGGGCCGGGCTCGGGGGGCGGGCTCTCGGTCGGGATGGGATGCCTCCGGGTTCGCCCCCGCCCTCTCAAGAAGCGGGCCGGGGCTCCCCCTCGCGTACCACCACCGTCTCGCTGATCTTGTCGTGCAGCGCCATCCGGTTGCGGTCCCAGAGGATCTGCGCGAAGCCCAGAAGCCCGGTGAAGATGGAGGCCGCGTAGCCGCCGAAGCGCTCGAACGCCGCCCACCAGCCGATGGGCGCGCCGTTCAGTCGCACCACGCGCATCCCCAGCACCCGCTTCCCCGGGGTCTGCCCGCGCCACAGCGCCAGGAAGGCGGTGAAGTACAGCCCGGTCCACCCGAAGCCCAGCCCCAGCTCGTCCGCCACCTTGCCCACCCAGGTGAGGACGCCGATGCTTTCCCGCTCCTCCTCCAGCGCGTCGTCCAGCCGCTCCTTCTCGGCGCGGGCCGCGGCCAGCTCGGCGCGCAGCGTCCCCAGGGTGTCCGCCGCGAGCGCGCCGGTCGCCTGCGGGCGCAGCGCGCGCGCGGCCGCGGTGTCCCCCGCCTCCAGCGCCGCCGCGTAGGCGCGCACCAGCGAATCCGGGGAGGGCGCCGCCGCCACCGCTCCGCCCTCCCCGGCCAGCACCCGCCTGACCCCCGCCTTCACCGCCTCGACGTCCACTTCCGCGGCGGCATCGGCGAGGCTTGCGCGGATCTCCGTGTCCGGCCGCCCCGCCGCCTTCATCCCCGCCGCGAACGCGGACGCGTGCGTGAACGCTTCCTGCTCGGTGTCCGCCGTCCGCAGCGCGATCAGCTCGGCGCCGGCCCGGAGCGCCTTCCCCGCCTGGCCCTCGGTCCCCACGACGCGGGAGGCCACCTGCATGGCCCGCGCGGCCTCGCGGTTGCCGTCGGCGCCGGACCCGGCCCCCTTGCCGCCCATCCCGTCCGCCACGCGGTCCCACAACGCGCTCCCGGCGCCGAAGAGCACCAGCGCCCCCACCACCGCCGCCCCCACGCGGACCGGCCGCGGCACCACGCGCGGCCCCTTCCTTGCGGCGACGCGGAAGAACACCCAGGCCAGCGCCAGCCCGAAGAGCACGCCCCCGCCCACGTTCACCAGGAAGGACACCAGGATCAGGTCGATGGCCATGGCCGCGGCGCGGCGGCGCGGGCTGGCGAGCGGGAGCCCCAGCAGGTGCGGGGCGACGGAGAACGCGTCGGGGGTGATGACGCTGCGCGGATCGACGGCGGTCATGGGCGGGGAGGGGAGAGGAGGAAGCGCGGCCCGGCGGGGGGGACTGCCTGCCGCACGACAAACATGCAGCCGATGCGCCGCTGCTGCAACGAAATGCCGCTACCTCACCGCCTCCGCGCGCCACAGCGTCCATGGCCACCCGATGCGGCAGCGCTCCACGGTATCCACCTGGAACCCCACGGCCCACAGCAGCACCAGCGCCTCCTTCACTGTCAGCACCCGGTGGTGGCTCCGCCCCCCGGACCGCAGCCGCAGCCACCACTCCAGCAGCCGCATGGCGGCGGGATCGCGCGACCAGTCCACCAGCAGGAGCCGCCCGCCCGGCCGCAGCACCCGCCTCACCTCCACCAGCGCCGCCTCCGGCTCCGGCCAGAAGTGCAGCGACGAAGCGGACACCACCGTGTCGAACGCCGCGTCCCCGAAGGGGAGCGCGTCCGCTGGGGCCGCCACGAAGCCCGCCGGGAACGCCACCGGCGCCGCCTTCCCCGCCGCCACGCGCAGCATTTCCGCGGACAGGTCCACGCCGGTATACCGCGCCACGCCGCCATCCCACGTCCCCAGCCGCGGCAGCAGCGCCCCCGTGCCGCACCCCAGGTCCAGCACGCGCCCCGCCTCCCGCCCCGCGAGCAGCGGGCGAATGAGCTCCAGGCTCTCGCGCGTGTAGTGCTCCCAGCGCCGGTCGTAGCGCGCCGCCAGCGCGTCGTACTCGCGGCGGACGGGGGGGCGGGGCGTCACGGGCGGGGACTCTCCGCGCGACGGTGACCCCCTCCCCCGACACCTCCCCGCAAGGGGGAGGGGAGAACGGCACGACGGCCCCCACCCGGCGGCCTTAGAGCCGCCACCCTCCCCCAATTCTGGGGGAGGGCTTCCTGACGCTCGACTTCCGGCGTGTCGTAGCCGTTCTCCCCCTTTCCCCCGCTTGCGGGGGAGAGGGGGCCGGGGGGTGAGGGGATCCACCCACGCGGACGCCAGCGCGAAACCCGCGTGAGGGATTTCGGGCCGAAGGGGCGAGACCCGGCGGCAGTTTGCCGGGGCTCGACTCCGTTACGCACGGTTGTTTCGTGCGTTACGGAGCCGAAGCCCGACCCCGGCGCCAGCCGGGGGCACGCCCAACCCCGCAGTCCAAGCCGTTCAGCCGTACAAAAACGAGGGCCGCGCCCCCGCACACCGGAGACACGGCCCTCGAAAGAACTCATACGGAAACGCCCTCCGCCTACATCTGCTTGTACGCCGGCCCGCTCCCCCCCTCGCGCGGGGTCCAGCGCGGCCCGATCACGTCCGTGGCCTTGCAGTCGATGCAGTTGGGCGCGTTCACCACCAGCCGGTCGCCCTGCATCTCGTACACGCCCGCCGGGCACATGTGCACGTACATCTCGGCCACCTCCGCGGGCACGTCCTTCCCCACGACCAGGTGCGAGGGGATGTCGTCGCGGGTCTGGTTGCCCGCCTTGAACACCGCGTCCACCTTGCTGAAGGTGAGCCGCCCGTCCGGCGTGAACGGCTCGGCGGGGGCCGGCTCGCGCTGCGCCTCGGCATCGGAGTGCATGCTGATCTTTCCGCCGGGGAACCGCCCGCCGGTGAGCGTCATCAGCCCCGCCTTCGCCCCGCCCACGAAGAACCCGTCCTTGAAGGCCAGCCGCATGTTGCGGGTGCGGTACAGGTCGTCGCGGATGTAGCTGCCCTTGACCGTGGTGTCGTACGAGGCCAGCCCCGCCGCGGAGGTGTCGCCGCGCTTCAGCGCCTCGAAGATGGCGCGCGCCGCGAACATCCCGGACTGCATGGCGTAGTGGATCCCCTTGAGGGAGGGGACGTCCACGAAGCCCGCCGTGTCGCCCGCCATGAGCAGCCCGTCGCCGTGCAGCCGCTCGGGAAGGGCGTAGAAGCCGCCCTCGGGGATGGTCTTCGCGCCCCACTCCACCATCTCCCCGCCCTCCAGGTACTTGCGGAAGAAGGGGTGGAGCTTCATGCGCTGGAAGAGCTGGTGCACGTCCAGCGTGCTCCTGCGGTAGTCCATCCCCGCCACCAGCCCGATCGCCACCAGGTTGGGCGCCAGCGGGTACATGAAGCTCCCGCCGAAGGTGTCGCGCGGCAGCGGCCACCCCAGCGTGTGCACGATCTCCTCCAGCGGCACCCTGGTCTCCCACACCTCCTTGACGCCCAGCGCGAAGATCTGCGGGTTCTGCGAGGGGATCCCCTGCCACTGCCGGTACGCCTGGGCCAGCGGCCCGCGCGTCCCCTCGGTGAGCACCGTCACCCGGGCGGTGAGGTCGGTGGGCGGCTCGTAGCCGGAACCCGGCTCGCCGGCGCGGTTGAGCCCCGCGGGGGTGGTGCGGACGCCCACCACCTTCTGTCCGTCCACCAGCAGCGAGTCCGCCGGGAAGCCGGGGAGCACGTTGACGCCCAGCTCCTCCGCCTTGCCGCCCAGCCAGCGCACCATCTCGCAGATGGAGCCGATGAAGTTGCCCTGGTTGTGCATGGGCGGCGGCGTGGGGATGCGCACCGCCCCGGTGCCCGTGAGCAGGTGCACCGACTCGCCCCTGACCGCGCCGCGGAAGGGGAAGTCCTCGTCCCCGAGCTCCGGGAACAGCTCGCGGAAGGCGCGCGGGTTGACCACGGCGCCGCTCAGGTTGTGCTCGCCCAGCGAGGCGGCCTTGTCCAGCACGGCGATGTTGACCTCGCCCAGCGAGCCGCCCGACTCGGCGTCCTTCTGGACCAGGCGCGCGAGCTCGATGGCGCCGGCCAGCCCGGCCGGCCCCGCGCCGACGAAGACCACGTCCATCTCGATGGCCTCGGCGTCGGGCGCCTCGGCGAGGATCATCCGGTCCTGCGGGAGGCCGGGCTGGAAGCGTGCGGGGACGAAGGGCCCGCGAGCGCCGTCTGCCATGGAATCACCCTGTGCGTCTGTAGATGCGCGGGCCTTGGTCGGGCCCGCCGGTGTGGCGGGATAATACGGGCTCGCCGTTCCGGCCGCAAAGTATGCGCCCCCGGGGCCTCTCAAGGTTCCCCGCCGCGCCGCCGATGTTTACTTCGTGGACATCGGCCGTCCCTTCCCGCGCGCCGGTCCCCCCCCTCCACCGGCCACGCATGGACACCACGCGCTCGCTCGGCACCTACCGCCGGCTCTCCCGGCTCCCCTTCCCGCGCACCTACCTGGGCAAGTTCCTCCTCACCGCCTTCCTGGGCGTGCACGTGCCCCTCATCGCGGTGCTGGCGTACGTGGCGCTCCGCTCCGGCGACTGGAGCGCGGCGCTCCCCGTGCTGGGAGTGACGCTGGGAGCCACCCTGGGCGGCACCGCCGCTACGCTTTACGTGCAGGCGCGGCTGCTGGCCCCCGTGCTCCGCACGGCGGAGGCGCTGGATGCCTACGTCGCCCGCCGCGAGCTCCCATCCCTCCCCACCGGCTTCGGCGACGAGGCGGGGCGGCTGATGCGGGGCGCGCGGGAGTGCATCGAGCACCTGGACCGCCTGGTGCGGCTCCGCAGCGACCTGCTCGCGGTGGTCTCGCACGACATCCGGAACCCGCTCACCAGCATCTCCGCCGCCAACGACCTGTCGCGGCTGGTGCTGGCCGGCCCCCTGTCCGAGCCGGACGTGGCGGAGCTGCGCGAGTACACCGACATCATCCGCGACGCGGCGCGCCGGCAGCTGGAGCTGATGAACCACGTGCTGGGCCTGGCCCGCGCCGAGTCGGGCGAGCTCCAGGTGTCGCGCGAGACCACCACGCCGGGGCGGCTGATCCGGCGCGCGGTGGACGGGCTTCGCCTCCAGGCCCGGCAGAAGGGCGTGGAGCTGGCGGTGCGCGAGTCCGCGGGCGACGACGACCGGCCGGTGGAGCTGGACGCGGCGAAGACGGAACAGGTGCTGGCGAACCTGGCGCAGAACGCGCTCAAGTTCACCCCGGCCGGGGGCCGGGTGGAGGTGGGAGCCGACGTGGCGGGCGGCGGGGTCGAGTTCTGGGTGCGCGACACGGGCGTGGGGATCCCCGCCGAGAGCGTGGAGCACCTGTTCCAGCCGTTCAGCCGGGCGCACCGCCCGGGCACGGCGGCGGAGGGGGGCTCCGGGCTGGGGCTCTGGATCTGCCGCACCTTCACCGAGGTGCAGGGGGGCCGCCTCACCGTGCAGAGCGCTCCGGGGGAAGGGTCGGTGTTCCGCGTGGCGCTGCCGTTTCCTCCCGCCGGCGGCGCCGCCGCGGCAGCCTGAAACGGGGGTAGCCGGCCCGGAGGAGCCACCCTGTCGAGAGATCGTAAGCGGGGCGCGCGCGGCGAATGGAGGCGCCGGCAAAACGCCCGAAAACCGCTTTTCACGATTCCAGCCGCCCTCCGCACCTGGGTGTTTCCGGGTGTGTCCGTGACTAAATCGTTGTAAAACGGGGGTGTCCGGGTGGAAAACTCGGGAATTGACGGTGGGAAACCCCGACAATTGTGGAAAACTCACGACCTGGCACGCATTTTGACGTAGTTTGCCGGTTCCCCAGCACCCGCGCGGCCCCGCGCCCGGCTCCTCCGCCGGGCGGTTATTTTTTTCTTGCGTCCGTGCCCCGCGCGAACGATCTTGGGTTGCCCCGTCCGGCTCCCTCTCCCCCGCCCCGTCCATGCCAGACTCCACCCCCCGCGAACAGCTCCTCCAGGAGCTGGAGCAGCTCGCCGAGCGCGCGACCCCCGGCCCCTGGGAGGCCAAGGTGGCGGTCGACTTCGTCGCCGGAGAGGCACACCGTACCGTGGTCCACTACCCCGCCGGCACGCACCACTGCGTCCCGGTCGTTTCGCCCGACGGCGAGATCTCGCCCGAGGACCAGGCCTTCATCGCCGCCATGAGCCCTTCCGCCGCGCAGTGGATGCTGCGCGAGCTGCGGCGCCTGGGGCGCGTGGAGCGCCAGTACCAGCGCATGGCCAGCCACATGCGCCACGTGGACGAGTTCCTGCGCCGCCGCGGGCTCCAGGGCGAGGCGCAGCGCTTCGCGGCGGTGCGCGAGCAGCTCAGCGAGATCGACTGGGCGTCCTGAACGGCAGGGGACAGGGGACAGCCTGCAGCTGCGACGGCAGTCGGAAAAGTTGAAGCGCCCCCGCCGGCAGGTCCGGTGGGGGCGCCGTCGTTCGTCGTGCCCGCGCGCCGGCGCCGCCGCGGCCATTCGCAGAGGAAGAGCCCACGATTCGCTACCGATTTTCCCTTATGACTGGAAATGTATTAAGATGGCATACGCGCCGAAGCTGCCATTCGCAGAGGAAAGGACTCGGCACGGCGCTTCGGCGGGCCGCCCCCACTTCCTGCACTCACGGAGATCCATGACAATCCGGAACTCGTTGCTCGCCCTCGCCTTCGTCGGCGGACTCGCCGCATGCGAGCAGGCCCCCACCGCCTCGCCGGACGATGCCCACATCAGGGCAAATGTTGCTCCCTACGCAGTGATCACCGTCGATTCGATCCGGCCGGACGGCTACAGCTACCGCTACTACCTGAACGGGGCGGGCTCCTACGACCCGGACGGGCTGTCCGTGACCTACTACTGGACGACGACCTGCCCGGACGCCTTCGCCTCGCGGTACTCGTCCACGTTCTACGCCCAGAACGGCCAGTATGCCGCCCTGGGAGCGACGTGCAGGGTCACGCTGCAGGTCACCGACGTGAACGGAGCCACCCGCTCCACGGCCGTCTTCGTGGAGAACAGCCCTCCGCAGATCGATTGATCCGAAGCCCGGCAGCCGTTCGCCGTTCCACAGTTGTGCCCATATGAATCTGTACGGGAGGAGACTCGCCGGCTGTTTGGCGAGGCTCCTCCCGTGCGCAGGGAGACCCACAGCAGTTCCGTGGGGCTCCCGGAGCCCGCGCAGGAGACGGACGGCTGTATCGTCAACGGCTCCGGAGCGGCCCGCCGACCTCAACGCATCACGACAAAACCCTCACCGCGCGTCCACCAGGTTGGGCTCCATGAAGTAGTCGAAGTCGTGCTCGGAGCTCCGCCACGCCCGCACCCGGAAGATGCGCGCCGGCGCCCCCGGATCCAGGTACACCCGCTGCGCGGACCCCTGCCAGAAGAAGCGCTCGCCGGTGAGCAGCTCCTCCACCTCCCAGGGATCGTGCTGGCCCATGCCCATGAGGTCCAGCGGGAACCAGAGCGAGGTCTCGTGCCCCTGGAACGGGTCCAGGCTCACGGCCACGAACACGATGTTGGTGCGGTCCGGCGTGGCCTTGCCGTAGAACAGCACCTGCTCGCTGTCCGCCCCGTAGAAGCGCAGGTTGTCGTACTCCTGGAGCGCCGGGTTGGCCCTGCGCACGGCGTTCAGCCGCGTGATCAGGGGGCGGATGTTTCCCTCGCGCTCCCAATCCCACGCCTTGATCTCGTACTTCTCCGAGTCCAGGTATTCCTCCTTGCCCGGCCCCAGCGGCGTGTTCTCGCACAGCTCGAAGCCGGAGTAGATGCCGTACACCGACGACAGCGTGGCCGCGAGCACGGCGCGGATCATGAACGCCGGCCGCCCGCCGCGCTGCAGGAACTCGGGGAGGATGTCGGGCGTGTTGGGGAAGAGGTTGCCGCGGAAGTACTCCCGCATGGGCCCCTGCGCCAGCTCCTGGAAGTACTCCGTGATCTCGCCCTTGAAGTTGCGCCAGGTGAAGTAGGTGTAGCTCTGCGTGAAGCCCGCCTTCGCCAGGGCGCGCATCATCTTGGGGCGGGTGAACGCCTCGGACAGGAAGATGGCCTCCGGGTGGTCGCGCTGCACCTCGCGGATCACCCACTCCCAGAACTGCACCGGCTTGGTGTGCGGGTTGTCCACGCGGAAGATCTTGACGCCCTGCTCGATCCAGAACAGGAACACCGACTTCCACTCCTCCCACTGCGCCTCCCGGTCCTCGCCGTAGAAGTTGAGCGGGTAGATGTCCTGGTACTTCTTGGGCGGGTTCTCGGCGTACTTGATGGTGCCGTCCGGCCGCACGTAGAACCACCCCGGGTGCTCCCGTGCGTACGGGTGGTCGGGCGAGACCTGGATGGCGAAGTCCAGGGCGATCTCCAGCCCGTGCTCGTGCGCCGCGGCCACCATGCGGCGGAACTCCTCCAGGCTCCCCAGCTCCGGGTGCACGTCCTTGTGCCCCCCCGCCTCCCCGCCGATGGCGTACGGCGAGCCCGGCTGGTCGGGCCCCGCGTTCAGCGTGTTGTTCTTGCCCTTGCGGAACTGGAGCCCGATGGGGTGGATGGGCGGAAAGTACAGCACGTCGAACCCCATGTCCCGCACGTACGGCAGCTTCCGGATCACGTCGTCCCAGGTGCCGTGGCGCGCCGGGTCGTCCGACATGGAGCGCGGGAACAGCTCGTACCACGCCGCGAAGCGCGCCGCCACCCGGTCCACCTGCACCGGCAGCTCGCGGTCGTGGCGGGTCAGGTCCCAGCGGTCCTGCCAGCGCTCCATCAATTCCAGCAGCCCGGGGTCCAGCGCCGCGGCCACCCGCTCCGCCTGCGTGCCGTCGCCCATCTCCCGCAGGTACGCCTCGATACGCTCCCGGTCGCCGCCCTGCGCCCGTCCCGCCGCGGTGCGCAGCAGCGCCTCGCCCTCCAGCAGCTCGCTCGCCACGTCCTGCCCCGCGTCGTACTTCTTGCGCGTGTCGGAGGCCCACGTCCCGAAGGCGTCCGTCCACGCCACCACGGTGAACAGGTAGCGCAGGTTCTCCGTCACCGGGAAGGAGCCGCCCCAGCGGTCGTTGTCCACGAAGCGCATGCGCGCCTCCCTCCACTCCGTCTCGCGCTCGGTGCGGAACCACACCGCAGCGGCGATGGCGTCGTGCCCCTCCTTGAAGACGTCGGCCTTCACCTCCACCACGTCCCCCACCTCGCGCTTCACGGCGTAGCGGCCGCAGTCGAGCTCGGGGGACACGTCCTCGATCACGATCTTCCGGCTGGCGTCGATCTTCGGCGGCATCGGCGTTTCTCTGGTCGATTCTGGCAGGTCTGCTGCGGACGGGGCGGGCGGGCCGCAAGCGGTGGGCCATGGTCATTCTGCAACGGAAACGGCTCTGAACTGCGGGGTGGGGCGTGCCCCCGGCTGGCGCCGGGGTCGGGCTTCGGCTCCGTAGGGCTGCAAACAACGCAGCCCAACGGAGTCGAGCCCGCGCAAACAACCGCGCGGTCTCGCCCCTCCGGGCCGTAATCCCTCACGCAACTGCCTTCGTGACCTCAATATCCCGCAGTTGCCCCCTTTCCCAGAATTGGGAGAGGGTGGCGAGCCTCAAGCGAGCCGGGTGAGGGCCGGTGCCGTCCTTCACTCCTTCCTCTCCGGCGGGTCGAACCCCGCCAGCTCCGGGCTGAACCCGCGCTCCGCCAGCGGGCGCACCTCGCGGCGGGGGAACATCCACCGCCCCAGCTCCGGCGCGAAGCGGATCCCGGCCGTGCCCACCAGCGACAGCGACAGCACCAGCATCGCCACCAGCGCGGCCAGCTCGTGGTAGCCGGCGGCGGCGGCGATGCCGGCCAGCACGATGGAAAACTCGCCGCGGGGAACCAGGGTGAGCCCCAGGGTGAGCGCGCTGCGCGGCGGCAGCCCCTCGCGCCGGCCGATCCACCACCCGCCGGCCACCTTCAGCGCCACCCCCAGCAGGGTGAGCGAAAGCGCCTGCGGCCACACCGCGGCGAAGGTCGCCGGGTCGATGGACAGGCCGAACCCCAGGAAGAAGACCGCCGCGAAGAGGCCCTGGAGCGGCGCGAACAGGCGCTCCACCCGCTCGCGGTGCTCCGTCTCCGCCAGCGCCAGCCCGGCCAGGAAGGCGCCGATCGCTTCCGAGAGCCCCGCCGCGAGCGCCGCCCACGACAGCAGCAGCACCAGCGAGGCCGCCAGCAGCAGGAACAGGTCGTCGCTCTCCAGGTCGAAGGCGCGGTCCAGCGCCCGCCGTCCCCACAGCGCCGCCCCCACCACCGCCCCGAAGAAGAGCAGCGCCTTCCCCACCCCGCCGGCCACCGCCAGCGCGCTGGGCTCCGCCACCAGCACCGCCCCCGAGAGCACCGCCAGCAGCAGCGCCACGAACAGGTCCTCGAACACCAGCACCCCCAGCGCCGTTTCCGTCTCCGGGTTGGCGGAGCGGCGCATCTCGATCACGCTCTTGGCGATGATGGCGCTGGACGACACGTAGAAGGCTCCCGCCAGCAGCAGCCCCCCCGCCCACCCCCACCCCATGGCGAGCGCCGCCAGGAACCCCGCGGGAAAACAGACCGCCAGGTCGATGGCGCCGTTGCGGAGGATGCTGCGGCGGTTGCGCAGCAGCGCCGCCAGCGAGAACTCCACCCCCATCAGGAAGAGCAGCAGCACCACCCCCAGCGTGGCCAGCACCTCCACCATGTGCTCGTCCAGCGCGTACGGGCGCGCCGCCATCCCCAGCAGGATGAAGGCGGGGATCACCGACTGGCGAAGCCGGCTGAACAGGAGACCCCCGAGCGCGAGCACGCCCAGGAGGACGCCCGCGCCCAGGAGAAAGCCGCCGTGCTCCATCGCGTCCGTCAGGAGCCGGGCGGGCGTCCGCGGAGCAGGCCCCCGAAGCGCCCCACCTGCTCGCGGTCGCCGATGACCATCAGCGTGGACCCTGCCTCGATGCGCTGGTCCGGCTGCGGGTTGGGGGTGGCCCTGCCGTCCCGGAGCACCGCGATGATGCTGGCGCCCGTGCGCTCGCGCACCGCCGCCTCCAGCAGCGTCATCCCGGCCAGCGGCGACGACGGCTCCACCTTCATCCACTCCACCGAAAGCTGCCCCAGCACCATGTCCATGGATTCCCCCATGGCGGGCTGGAAGTAGGCGCCGCCCAGGATCGCCCCCAGCTTGCGGGCCTCCGCGTCCTCCAGGCGCACCGCCGCGTGCGGGAAGTCCTCCCCGCGCTCGAACAGGTAGACCTCGCGGGCGCCGGTGTTGTGGATGATCACCGTCAGGCGGTCGCCGTCGTCGGTGGTGCAGGCGAACTTCTTCCCCACGCCGGGGAGGTCGTGCTCGCGTACGTCCATGGTCCGGGTGCGCAGGGTGGAGGATCGTGAATGCGGAGCCGTGGGGTTTCGGACGGCAGGATGTGCGCCAGCGACATCTTCAACGGCACGTGACGACGGGTTCGGGCATGCCCCCGGCTGGCGCCGGGGTCGGGCTTCGGCTCCGTAAGCGAGCAGACTACGCTCGCCAACGGAGTCGAGCCCCGGCGGAAACAGCCCCGCCGGGTCTCGCCCCTTCGGGCCGTAATCCCTCACGCGACGGCAGCTCCGCACGATTCCGGAACGGCTCCGCAGTTGTCGTTCTCCCCTCCCCCTTGCGGGGAGGGGTCGGGGGAGGGGGTCGCCGTCGTCGTACTCCCCATCCCCACGACCTCGATCGAGCCGGGTGAGGGCCGACGTTCCGCTGCCCTACCCGGCACATGCCTTGCGGCCCCCCCAGCGGCAAGCGCGGGAAAGCACCGGCTACTACACGCGGGGGGATGAGAAACGAGATCGGCGTGACACACGAGGAGCACCCGCGGCAGGCCGCCCCGCTGGCCGAGCGGGCGCTCCGGCAGATGCCGGCGGCGGTGGCCGTCGTGGACGCGGACACGGGGCGCGTGGTGCTGGCGAGCGCGCGAGCGGAGGACGGCGAGGGCCCGCCCGGGTTTCCCGGTGCGGGCCCCGGTGCCGCCCTGCGCCCCGACGGAACGCCGTACCCGCCGGGGGAGTGGCCGCTGGCGCGCTCCCTCCGGGACGGCGAGACCGTCACCGGCCAGGAGGTCGCGTTCCGGCGGGAGGACGGGTCCACGGTCGTGTACCTGCTCCATACCGCCCCGGTGCGCGACGACGCCGGGCGCATCGCCGCGGGGGTCGCGCTCTGGACCGAGGTCACCGGGGCGCGCCGCGCCGCCGCCGAGCACGAGGACCTGCTGGGGCGCGAGCGGGAGGCCCGCGAGGAGGCCGTGCTCGCCCGCACCGTGGCCGAGGCCGCGCAGCTGGAGGCCCAGGCGGCGGACACCGCCAAGTCCAGCTTCCTGGCCAGCATGAGCCACGAGATCCGCACCCCCATCAACGCCATCATGGGGTACACCGACCTCCTGGACCTGGGGCTCAGCGGGCCGGTGAACGAGGGGCAGCACGCCCAGCTCGCCCGCATCCGCGACAGCAGCCGGCACCTGCTTTCGCTGGTCAACGAGGTGCTGGACGTCGCCAAGATCGACGCCGGCGAGATGGAGGTGGACCGCGAGCCCGGGCGCCTGGCCGACGCCGTGGACGCCGCGCTGGACATGGTGCGGCCCCAGGCGGCCGAGCGCGGCCTCGCCCTGTCCGAGCGCTGCGAGGGCGACCCGCACGCCTCCTTCCTGGGGGACGCCGGGCGCGTGCGCCAGATCGCCGTCAACCTGCTTTCCAACGCCGTCAAGTTCACCCCCTCCGGGGGGCGGATCCGCGTGGCGTGCGGGGTCGCGCCGCACCCGCACGGCGAGGTGTCCGCCACGCACGCCGGGCCCTGGGCGTACCTGGCGGTGGAGGACAACGGCATCGGGATCGCGCCGGGGGTGACCGTGCGCATCTTCGAGCCCTTCGTGCAGGCCGAGGAGGGGCGCACCCGGCGCGCCGGCGGCACGGGGCTGGGGCTCACCATCAGCCGCAAGCTCGCCCGCCTGATGAAGGGCGACCTCACCGTCCGCAGCCAGCCGGGCGAGGGCTCCACCTTCACCCTCTGGCTCCCGGCCGCGGAGCCGCCCCAGGACGGGGGCGGCGACCCCACCGCGGGGCGCGCCGCCCCGCCCCGCATCCGCGGCATCGCGGGGCTGGGCATGCGCATGCTGGACGAGGTGGACTCCGTGTGCCAGCGGTTCGTCCTGCGGTTCCGCGCCGACCCTCCCGTCCCGCAGGTGGCCGCCCTCCCCGACTCGGTGGTCCGCAACCACTTCGCCGCGCTGGTCACCGACGCGGTGCAGTGCCTGGTCATCCTGGAAGAATCGCCCGACGACGCCGCCGACCTGATGCTGGACGGCAGCGCCATCCAGCGCACCATCGCCGACCGCCACGGCTTCCAGCGCCACCGCCTGGGGTGGACCGAGGAGGCGGTGCGCGAGGACTACCGCGTCCTCATGGAGGAGGTGGAGGCGTGCACCCGGGACTCCGCCCGGGACGTCCCCGACCCCGACCCGGAGCTCGCGCTCTCGCTGCTGCGCAGCTTCATGCAGCAGGCCGTGAACATCAGCATCCGCGCCTTCCGCATCGCCCGGCGGGCGGACGAGCACCCGCGGTAGGCCCGGTCCGCCAAAACTGCGCACGGTGCTTGCACGGGCCGGGCGCTCCGCCGCGGGTGGAGGGTTCCGGCCCCCGCGGGCATCGCGACACCACCCGGAGAAGAGAGACACCATGGCCGACATCGACATCGAGAAAAAGAAAAGCGGAATGGGGATCCTCCCGTGGATCCTGGGGCTCATCCTGCTCGCTCTGATCCTGTGGGGGCTGACGCGGTGCGGCGGCGACGACGCCGGGGAAAGGGAGACGGTGATCACGACCACGGGCGACCGCGGCGACCCGGCCGTGGCGCCCATGCCCATGGACACCGGGATGGCGATGGCCGACACCACGGCGGCGGGCGCGGCCGGCGTGGCGGGCGCGGCAGGAGCAGCGGGTGCGCTCCCGATCGCGGCGATCCTGGCCAGCCCGGGGCAGTACGGCACGCAGTCCGTGTCCGGCAGCGCCCGCGTCACCGACGTGATCTCCGACCGCGGGTTCTGGGTGGAGGAGGGCGGCCAGCGCATGTTCGTGGTCATTGCCGAGCCGCAGTCCGCGGAGCAGGTCGTCGACATCAACGCCGGGCAGACGATCCGCCTTTCCGGCTCCGTGCGCGAGGGCTCGACCGCGGGCCAGCTCACCGGGGTGGAGCAGGAGGCGCAGCGGACCGCGCAGGGCCAGCCTGCCTTCCTGCTGGTGAACCCGTCGGAGGTGTCCGTCTCCACGCCCTGAGACGGCTTCGCGGCGGGGGGTGCCACGGCACCCCCCGCCCGCGCCGCCCTCGCCCCGCCCCGCCCGGCACCCTAGATTCGTGTCGCCCCGGCGCTCCGCCGGCGCCGCCCCGCGACCCCACGATGCGACCCGACCCCGACCTCGCTCCCCCCGCTTCCGTGTCCGGCCTTCCCTGCCGGGTCGCCACCCGCTACGTGCAGCCGCTGCGCGAGGGCGGCACGCTCCCGGCCGTGGTGGACACCGACGGCGGCGGGCTGTTCGTCGTCAAGTTCCGCGGCGCGGGTCAGGGAGCGAAGGCGCTGGTGGCGGAGCTGGTGGTGGGGCTGCTCGCCCGCGAGGCGGGGCTCCCCGTCCCGGATCTCGCCCTGGTGGAGGTGCTCCCCAGCTTCGGGCGCACCGAGCCCGACCCGGAGATCCGCGAGCTGCTGAAGCGGAGCCACGGCGTCAACGTGGGAATGCGCTACCTGGACGGCGCCTTCAACTTCGACGCGTCCGCGGCGGGCGACCTGGTGTCGCCGGAGCTGGCGGCGCGCGTGGTGTGGCTGGACGCCTTCGCCACCAACCCCGACCGCACCGCCCGCAACCCCAACCTGCTGGTGTGGGAGCGCCGCCCCTGGCTCATCGACCACGGCGCCGCGCTGTATGCCCAGCACAACTGGCCCTCGGTGGACGAGACGCGCGCCCGCACCGCTTTTCCCCTGATCCGCGACCACGTGCTGCTGGCCGCCGCCGGCGACCTGGAGGCCGCCGACGCGGAGCTGGCCGCGCGCTTCACCGACACGGCGCTCGCCGGCGTGCTCGCCCGGGTGCCTGACTCGCTGCTGGAGGATCCCGCCGTGGCGGCGGACTTTCCCTCGCCGGAGGCGGCGCGCGAGCGCTACGCCGGCTACCTGGCCACGCGGCTGCGCGGGCCGCGCGCCTGGGTGGCGGAGGCCGCGTCCGCGCGCGAGCGGCGGCTCGCGGAGCCGCCCCGCCGGCTCGCCGCCCGCCGGTGAGGGGCGGCGTGGGGGCCCGCGCCTGGAACGGCTACGACTTCGCGGTGGTGCGCGTGGTGCCGCACCCCTTCACCGGCGCCTTCGTCCCGGTGGGCGTGGTGGTGCACGCCCGCACCCGCGAGTTCCTGGGAATGCGCGTGGTCACCGACCCCGCCGAGCTGGCGGCGCGGGTGCCGGAGCTGGACGCCGAGCTGCTCGCCCGCTACCTGTGCGCCCTGCGCGCGGTGTGCGAGGGGGAGCCCGCGGCCGGCCCGGTGGCGCTCGCCTCGCCCTCGGAGCGGTTTCACTGGCTCACCGCGCCCCGCTCCGACGTGATCCAGAGCGGACCCGTGCACGGCGGCCTGTGCGACGACCCGGAGGCCGCGCTGGAGGAGCTTTTCGCCACGTACGTACAGGGCTCCGGGGGGAAACACGCGGTTCAGGGCCGCCCCGGTGGCCCCTAACCTGCATGCAGGATTGCAGTTATGCGAAACCTCCGGCCGCGGTGGCGGCCGGTGGGGGCGGGACCCCGGATCCAGCGAGCGGAGCGCGAAGGAGAATGGCACTGAGAAGCTTCACGGCCCCGGACGGAACGGCCTGGCTGGCCTGGAAGGTGACCCCCGCCTCGGTGCTGTACGACGGTCCTCAGCGGCGCCTCCGCGACCGGCGCGGGCAGGACGTGATCCTCTACCGCGGCCCGGAGCGCAGGGTCACCGAGCGGCGCCGGAGCGCGCCCAGCCGCCCCCTGCTCACGGGCAAGCTCGACAACGGGTGGCTGGCCTTCGAGGCGGAGTCGGGCGAAGCGAAGCGCCGCCTCTGCCCGCCGCCCGAGGGGTGGGAGCGCCTCCCGGACGCCGAGCTGGTGCGGCTGTGGCACGCCGCCGAGCCCGTCCGGGGCACCGTCCCCGCCGCCGGCCACAACTAGCCGCGGCACCGTCCCTGCACCGGCACTCCACCCGGGAGCGGCGCGCTCCCGGGCGCGCCGCCCGTCCGCCCCGTCCACCCACACCCGCCGGGACCAGACTCCGTTGACCAGCGAAGCCGAGCCGGCCGCGCCCGTGCGCGACCCCCACGAGGCGGACGTGCGCCGCCTCACCGCCGCCCTGGAGGACATCGTGGCCCTCGCCCTGTCGGCGGGGGACGCCCGCCAGCGGGCCATCCTCATGCACCGCCGCGCCGTCGCCGCGCTCTCGGGCGCGGACCGCCCGCAGGCCGCCGGCGACGCCGGGCCCCCCGCGCGGCCCCGGGCCGACGCCGCGAACCCGTAGCCCGCTCTCAGGGGGGCTTTCCCCTCGTCCGTTTCCCGCTCCACCGCTGCCGCCCCACGGGGGCGAGGCTCGCCGCCTCGCGCCCGTCTCGGCGCGCCCACGCGCCGCGCGCCTGGCCCCACAGTTGCGAATGCCGGGGGTCGCGGCACCCCGTGAAACGACCACGCAACCAGGGACGCAGCCCGGAGATACGCCACACATGCCACCCAGCCCCGACCCCGCAGCCGCCGCCGCCGAGCCGCCCGTCCGCGAGGCCGGCGAGCGCCGGGCCGCCGTGCTGCGCAGCGAGCAGCGCGCCCGCGAGCGGGCCGCGGGGGAGGCGCCCCCGCGCGATCCCTACACCGGCGTGGCCGTGCCGGGAGTCGCCTACCGCGCCTTCGCCGCGCTCGCCGAGAACGTGCGCGACTATGCCATCTTCCTCATGGACCCGGAAGGCGTGGTCACCTTCTGGGGCGAGGGCGCGCGGCTGATCAAGTTCTGGACCAAGGACCAGGCGGAGGGCTCCCACCTCCGCATGCTCTACCCGGACGGGGGCGCGGAGGACGGCACCGCCGAGGAGCACCTGCGCAGGGCGGCCGAGACCGGCGAGTACTCGGGCGAGGGGCGGCGCATGCGCGGCGACGGGTCCACCTTCTGGGCCGGGATCACGCTCACCGCGCTGCGCGCCGACGACGGCACGCTGCTGGGCTTCGCCAAGGTCACCCGCGACCTGACGGCGGCGCGCGCGGCGGAGGCGGTGCTGCGGGGGGCGCACGCGGCGGCCGAGGCGGCGCGCCGCGACGCGGAGGAGGCGAACCGCGCCAAGAGCATGTTCCTGGCGACCATGAGCCACGAGATCCGCACCCCCATCAACGCGGTGATGGGGTACTCGGACCTGCTGGACATGGAGATCGCGGGGCCGCTCAACGCGCAGCAGCGCATGCAGCTGGGGCGCATCCGCGCCAGCAGCATGCACCTCCTGGGGCTGGTCAACGAGGTGCTGGACTTTTCCCGCCTGGAGGCGGACCGGGTGGCGGTGGACCGCTCGGCGGGGCGGCTGGGGCCGGCGGTGGCGGGCGCGCTCTCGCTGGTGCAGCCGCAGGCGGAGCGGCGCGGGCTGGCGCTGGCGGACTCGGTGTCGGGGCAGGCGGCGGACGTGGCCTACCTGGGGGACGAGGAGCGGGTGCGCCAGGTGCTGGTCAACCTGCTCTCCAACGCGGTCAAGTTCACGCCGGAGGGCGGGCGCGTCACCGTGAGCGCGGGCACCGCGGAGCTGCCGCCGCCGGAGGCGCGCGTGGAGGGCGAGGGCCCGTGGGCCTTCGTGCGGGTGGAGGACACGGGGCCGGGGGTCGCGCCCGAACGGCTGGTCGCCGTGTTCGAGCTGTTCGAGCAGGCGGACATGAGCCTGACGCGCCAGCACGGGGGGACGGGGCTGGGGCTCGCCATCAGCCGGCGCCTGGCGCGGCTCATGGGCGGCGACCTCACCGTGCGCAGCGAGCCGGGCGTGGGTTCGTCGTTCTTCCTCTGGCTCCCGGCGGCCCCCGCGGAGGGGACGGGCGTCGCGGCGGGGGTGGAGCCGCAGGGCGCCGCGACGTCGCCGGGGCTGCTGGAAGGGGTGCGCGACGCGCTGCTCCCCGACCTGGAGCGCATCCTCCACGTGTACGTGGCCCGGCTGCGCAGCGACCCCGGAACGCCCACCGCGCACGGCATGGGCGAGACGGAGCTGGAGGACCACCTGGCCACCTTCCTGGCGGACGTGGCCCAGACGCTGGGCGGCATGGACCTTTCCTCGGGCGCGGAGGACGAGGGGCTGCGCGCGGGGTCGGCGATCCAGCACACCGTCGCGGAGTGGCACGGCCGGCAGCGGCGCCGCCTGGGGTGGGGCCCGGAGGAGGTGCGGCGCGAGTTCGAGATCCTGAGCGAGGAGCTGGGGGCCGCCATCCGGCGGCGGGTGCGGGGCGAGAAGGGGGTGGAGGTGGAGCGAGCGGTGGACGCGGTGGGGGAGTTCGTGGCAGCGGCGGAGCGCGTGAGCCTGGCGGAGTACGGGGAGGCGGTCGCGGGCTGAGTGGCAGCCGGGCGCCGCGCTATCCGCGCGCGCGCCCGGCCTGCCGCGGCGGGTCCAGCGCCCTGAAGGCGTCCAGCGCGGTTTCCATGGACGTGCCGTGGCCCTCCCGCCCGGACAGGCGGGCGAACTCCTCCACGAACGCGGCGTGGGTCTCCAGCGACGCGGGCTGCCGGGCACCGGCCTCGGTGCTGCGCAGGGTGCTCGTCAGCTCGTCCTCGCCCGGGAAGCCGAGCGAGCGGCTCCAGTCGGCGAACGCTTCGGCCAGCCGCTGCGACAGGCGGATGGACTCGAACATCGAGAACCCCCGCACGTGCCGCGCGTGCATCCACGCGCACCGGCGCCCCCGCTGCATGGCCCGCACGCCCGCGTGGCCGTGGTCCTCGGTCTCCGGCAGGGGAGTCATGCCCTTGGACGTCAGGCAGTAGTCCCGCACGGCTTCGAAGAACACCTCCCACGTGTCCTGGGGACTGCTCGGCTCGGGCGTCTCGGACACCATGGGGTACCTCTCGCGGCTCGCGTGTCGGCCCGTAGAAAGCTGGAGAGGCCCGCAGCAAATCAGGTGCCCGATCCGGCGGGGTGCGGAGCCGGGGGCCGGGTGTCGGAGCGCTGGGACATGGGACACGTGTGCCACAGGCGCGGTGGACAGTGCGGCGCAACGGACCGGCCGTCGCTGCGTGCGTCACGGTGCCGGACGGGGACAGGGTATACCCGCGCGGACTCGGCCGGTTGAGTGTCGCGGCTGGCTGAGCAACGGAGGCACTTCAGGAGAGTTGTCCCGCCGCGCCTTATTAGCTGAGTGCAGTAGCTAGGGCGGGGTGATGTGAACTGGGGCAAGGATGCCCCAGAAAATAAACTCCGGCGGGGACAAGAAGGAGACGGGTGTCAGAATACGTATGGGAAGTTAGTTTACAAAGTGGACAGGACGACACCGTCCGATCCACTTTCTTCCTTCACCCCCTTCAGGAGCAGTCACATGCGCGTTTCGTATACCTCTCTGGCGGTTGCAGCACTCCTTTTCCTCGCCGCTTGCGGCACCAGCTCACCGGAGATCGTCGCACCCAGTAACAGTTCGGCGAACTCTGTCGCGGGTGACGGTGGGGGACTCGGAATGAGCGGCTCAGGCAATGCAATCGCGACCGATACCACCGCAGCTAATGTCTCCACGACAGAGCGGGGCGGACTCGGGATGAGCGGCTCGGGGAACTAGTCAACTCAGGGATATACGAGGGCGCGCGTGGGACTTTCAGGTCCATTGTCTCGCCGCGCCCTCATTGCATGCGCAAGCTGGACAGTGAGTTCATCAACCTCTACATCCGCGTGAGCCGCAGGAGTCGGGATCATGCGCCGACGATCTTTGAACACCTTCGCAACCGAATCATCACAAATCACATTCTGGTTCAGTGCTTCGACGATCGCTGCTGCAGCAATAATTGCCTCTGACTCTTTCCGCTCCCGCGCCACACTTAGTGCTTCGGCCGCCGCAAAAGCTGAACGTTCCCACTGGCCTAAATTTCCGGCTCCCAATGCAAGCTGGACCAAGGCCGCAGCATGCCCCTGTCGAGTAACCTGCTGCCGAATGAGAGACCATGCTTCAATCCACATTCCTTCAAATGATTCAACCCACCTCGCCCCAGCCGCAGCTCGGGCGAGATTGGCAAACAACAGAACTCTGTATGGAGGATCCCAGACGTGCTCAGTCAGAGCCGAGAACACCTGCGCGGCATTCTCGAAATTGCCGTAGTGGTCCATCCAGAACCACGCCACGTCCTTGGCGAGATGGTAGATCTGGATATGCCCTGTTCCATATGCATTTAGCGCCTTTCGAGCATAGTCTACCCCCTGCTTTTCATCCCCGAACGAAAAACTCATCACCGCCAGATCGTAAAGCGCATCTCCCTCCAGTGTCCGCAGCCCGCGGAGCTTTGCCATACGACGGGTGACTTCGTGCAGCCGCCGCGCTTTCGGAAGATTGCCGCGTTGCCGGTGCAGGTTTCCAAGGCTGGAGAGCGCCAGCGTTGCCACATCCCATTTATCCGACGAGCGGGCGACGTAGTGCGCCCACTTCAGCCACGCCTCGGACTCCTCGTAGAAAGCCATCCTCCGGGCGACGCGGCCCAGGTTGTACGCGTAGTGCGGGTTGTCCGGGTAGATGTCCTCCGCCGCGTGCAGCAGCCCCACCGCCGTCCGGTACGCTCCCCGCTCGTCCGCCCACATCGCCGCGTTGAAGCAGCAGAACGCCACAGCTTCCAGGGTGTCGTCGTCGGGCTCCGGGTCGCGCAGCAGCCGGTCGAGCGCGGCCAGGCTCGGCCGCAGCGAAGGGTTCACGTCCGCGTAGACCTGGAGCGGCGCGTCCCCGTCGTCCACCGGCGCCCCGTGCCAGTCGCGCACCCGGCGCAGCGCCTGCCACAGGCGCAGCCCCTCGCTCTCCAGCCCCAGCGATTCGAACTCCGACAGCACGTACATGAACGCGAGGGTGCCCGACTGCGGGATGTGGATCTTGGGCGGAACGGGGGGCTCGCACCGGGATACAGGCATGGCGATGTGCTGTGCTGGGGACACGTTGTCGGTTAACAAACGCAAGCGAACGGCATATTACAGTGGACGGAGTGGACACACAAGGAGGGACCTGAAAAGGGGGGATCGGCGCGCGCCCGGCCGCCGCCGGGCCGTCCGGAGGGTGCAGCCGCACGGGTCCGGTCAAGGCTCCATCCGGCCCGCGCCGTCGCCAGGGGCAGACTTACCGGCGAGACCCGGGAAGCGGGCGCCCCCGGCCGATTGCCCCAGCATCCGGCTCGCCGTGCAGCCGCGGGTCGTCCAGCATCCCCACCTGCGCCAGCACCTCGTCCGCGATGCCGATGTCGGCCAGCTCGGCGCGCGCCCAGCCCGCGTCGAGCATGGACTCCACCTGGCCGCGCACCCACGCCGTCTGCTCCGCGGCCTCGCGCTCCGCGTCCCCGCGCTCCGCGACCAGCTCCCGGGCGGTCTCCTCCATCTCGCGGAGCGTGCGGTGCGTTTCCTGCCACACCGCCATCTGGTCGCGGAACGACAGCTGGCCGTCACGCAGGACGGCGGAGGCGGCACGGAGCGCCCGGGAGCGGCTTCCCGCCTCGCCCGCCGCCAGCTTCAGCTCCTCGGACCACTGCCGGTTCGCGGTCACGTCCACCACGTCCTCCGCCGGCTCCCGCTGGTATCCCGCTGGTGTCCTGTCGCGCATGCTGCCCCCTTCGCCGATGCAGTCGGGTCGACGAGCACTCCTCTGCTCCGTGCAACTCGCGTGCGACAGACGGAGGACCCGGACACGGAGGGCACGCGCCGAGAGGGCCACGCGGCGCCGGCCGGCCAGTCCCCGCCTCAGTCCGCGGCGTGCCCCGCCGCGCGCACCGACTCCGTGCTGAGGGTGCGGTTGCGCATCGCCACATCACGCACCATCTCCGCGATCACGGCGGCCTCCCGCGCCCTGCGCTCCAACGCCTCCGCGCCCACGCCGGCCGGCGCGTTCTCGCGGGCGTGCCGCGCCACGTGCTCCAGCAGCAGAATCCCCTCCTCCATGGCCCGGACCGCGCCCCAGAGCGTGTCCTCCATGGACGTGGTGACCGCCGCCAGCAGGCTGTCCAGCGAGTACGCGTGCCCCGTGTGGCAGCGGAAGCGGGGGACTCCGCCCTCTCCCAGGCTCACCAGCACTCCGTGGCACTCCGGGCAGGTGTAGGGCGTGAACGGGCCCAGGTCCAGCACCCCTGCCCTGAGCGCGTTCTCCTCCGTGGCGATGCGCGTCTCGATCTCCATCTCCGCGGACGCCTCCGCGACCTCCGCCGCCCGGGGGGGCTCGCCGGCCAGGCGCGCCAGCAGCGGCGCCAGCGCGGAGACGGGCACCACCTCGTCCACCTCCACGTAGCGGATGGCGCTGCGGGGCATGGACGGGTAGGTCGCCTCTTCCGGGTCCTGCACCAGCGCCGCCCCCCCGCGCCGCTTCACCGCCCACAGCCCCGCCGTGCCGTCGTCCAGCCGGCCGGTGAGCACCACCCCCACCACCCGCGGCCCGAAAACGTACGCCGCCGAGCGGAAGAGCGGATCTATGGCCGGGCGGCACAGGTTCTCCTTGGGGCCGCGCGACACCCGCACCCGGTCGCGCTCCACCAGCAGGTGGCAGTCCGGCGGCGCCACGTACACGCGGCCGCGGCGGATCTCCTCGCCGTCGCGGGCGTGCTCCACCGGCAGCGGGCAGCTCTCCTGGAGGATGCGGGGGAGGATTCCCGGGCTGTCGGCCGCCACGTGCATCACCACGAACACGGCGGCCTCCAGGTCCCCCGGAAGACCGCCGAGCAGAGTTCTCAGGGCGTCGATGCCTCCGGCCGACGCGCCGATCACGATGATGTCCCGGTTCATGGCAGCAGGGCTCCTGTGGACGGCCCGGTGGAGTGGAGCGCCCACCATCCCGGGCGGACGTGCGGCACGCTCCGCGCCCGGAGCACGATGTCCCGGGAGCGCCGCCGCGTCATCTCGCACTGCGCGAACACCCGGCGAAGGCCCTCGGGCCCCGGCCGGATCATCTCCCGTCTCCTGTTTCCCGTCGCTCATCCGCACACTCCCCGGGGATGGTTTCCGCCGCGCGCGGACGCGTTTTTTTCTGCCGCCGTGGCTCGGGACGGGGCCGGGCGCGATTTTCGCTGGCGCAGCGCAGGCGGAATTCCGACCCTCACCCCCCCGCCCCCGCACGAGTGAAGCCATGGAGAAGCCGCTGACCCCGGACGAGCTCGCCGAGATGGAGCGGCGCGCCGGCGGCGCCACCCCCGGGCCGTGGGAAGCCGGCGCGCGCTACGAGCGCTTCGGAGTGAACGAGGGCTTCCGGCCGGGGGAGGGCCCTTTTTCCTTCCTGCCGGTGGGGCGCTGCCACTGCTGCGCCGAGAGCGGCGAGCCCCCGCTGGGGATCGAGCGCGACCGGCACGGCGCCGTGTACCACGTGCACCGCGTGGGCGGCGGGCGGCCGCCGTCCGCCGCGGGGTGGCGCACCATCTCCAGCGCCGCCACGCGCGAAACGGTGGTGGAAAGCTACCAGGGGATGATCTCCTCGGGGTTCCACCCGCGCGACGCCGAATTCATCTCGCACGCGCGGGTGGACGTGCCCCGGCTCGTGGCCGAGGTGAGGCGGCTGCGCGCCGCGGTGGAGACCTCGGAGGAGCTGCTGCGCGCCGCCGAGGCGGTGCAGCGCACCGTGCGCTCCCTGCGCGAGGAAACGGAGAGGCTGCGCGCGGAGCGCGAGGCGACGCTCGCGGCCGTGCACCGCTCGCGCGACGAGCTGCGCGGGAACGTGGAGAGCCTCCCCCCCGCACGGTACGCGGCGAGGCCGGGCGTGCGGGGCGAGAGCTGAGGAGCGGCGGTCAGCCGTACACCGAGCGCCCCGTGCCCTGCTCCTCGGCGCCCGCGGCCCCGCCGGCCAGCAGCACCCGGCGGATCAGCTCCGCCCGCTCCCGCGTCTCCACCTCCTCCTCGCTGTAGCGCGCCGCAAGCCTGGACTGGCCGCGGCGCTCCATCCTCTCCGCCATCCCCCGCGACAGCGAGGCGCGCTCCTCCAGCGCCCGGAGCGCCGTCCAGAGCGCCGCCTCCATCGCGGTGGACTGCTCGGAGAGCAGCGTCTCCACCGAGTAGGCGTGCCCCACCCGGCAGCGGTAGCGCACCAGCTCGCCCTCGTGCATCTCCCACAGCGCGCCGTGGCACTCCGGGCAGGTGTACCCGGACGGGCGGCCGGGGTGGTCGTCGCCGTGCACCAGGCGCGGGTCCATCTCCACCGCGTCGATGTCGGGCTTCAGCTCGTCGGACACGTCGCCCCCTCCTTGGTCTTCCTCGACCGGGGTGTTCGCCAGGCGCACAAGCGTCGCCGCGATCTCCGCCAGCGGCAGCACGCCGTCCACCGCCACGTGCTCCGCCGCGCTCCGCGGCATCCCCGCGTACATCGCCTCGTCCGGGTCCTGCGCCAGCGCGGTCCCGCCGGCGGCCTTGACCGCCTGCAGGCCGGCCGTGCCGTCGTCCAGCGTGCCGGAAAGGACCACCCCCACCACGCGCCGGCCGTAGGCCCGCGCCGCGGTGCGGAAAAGCGGGTCCACCGCGGGCCGGGCGCCGTTCTCGCGCGGGCCTCGCACCAGCCGCACCGCGCCGCGCTTCACCAGCAGGTGGAACCCCGGGGGGGCCACGTACACCCGGCCGGGCTCGATGGGGTCCCCGTCCCGCGGGTGGGTCGCGGGGAGCGCGCCGCGCCGGCCGAGGATGGCGGGGAGCACGCTGGTTCCGCGGTCGGGGACGTGCAGCACCACGAAGAAGCTCGCCGGCACGTCCCCCGGGAGGCGCGAGAACAGCTCCGACAGCGCCTCCACCCCTCCGGCGGAGGCCCCGACCACCACGATGTCGTGTCCTGGCACGTGTACGCTCCGTACGGGTTGTCCGGCCGGCCCTGGCCCGGTCCGGAGACGGCAAATCGCATGCGCGCAGTGGAATAGCGCGGATCGGGTTGACAGGGCCGAGCCCCGGCGACTATATCCACGAATGCGCGAGCGTCCCCCTCTCCTACCCGTGTTCGTGCCCCATCCGTCCGACCCGCGGCCCGCCCGTCCTTTCCGAGCTCCCGCCGGCGGCGACCGCTCTCTTCTCCAACCGGTCTCACCCGAGCACGTATGACCTCTCCGGAACCGGATCCCCCCTTCGAGGGGCTGCTGGAATACCTCAAGAACGACCGGGGCTTCGACTTCACCGGCTACAAGCGCTCCACGCTGCTGCGGCGCACCCGCAAGCGGATGGAGGAGGTGGGGATCGCGGATTTCGGCGAGTACCACGCGTACCTGGAGACCCACCCGGACGAGTTCACCCAGCTCTTCAACACCATCCTCATCAACGTCACCAGCTTCTTCCGCGACCCCGAGGCGTGGGACACACTGGCGCGGGAGCTCCGGATGCGCGTGGTGGACCGCAAGCAGGCCGGCGAGCCCATCCGCGTGTGGAGCGCGGGGTGCGCCTCGGGCGAGGAAACGTACACGCTGGTGATCCTGCTGGCGGAGATGCTGGGCGTGGAGCGCTTCCGGGAGCAGGTGAAGATCTACGCCACCGACGTGGACGAGGAGGCGCTCGCCCAGGCCCGCTACGGGAGCTACACCGGCACCGACCTGGAGGGCGTCCCCGACGACGTGCGGGAGCGCTACTTCGAGCGCGCGGGTGACCGCCTCACCCTGCGCGCCGACCTGCGTCGCTACGTGATCTTCGGGCGGCACGACCTGGTGCAGGACGCCCCCATCTCGCACCTGGACCTGCTGGTGTGCCGCAACGTCCTCATGTACTTCAACGCCGAGGTGCAGGGGCGCGTCATGAGCCGCTTCCACTACGCCCTGGGCGACGCCGGGCTCCTGTTCCTGGGCAAGGCGGAGATGATGCGGTCGCACGGTGGCCTGTTCGCTCCCGTGGACCTCAAGTCGCGCATCTTCACGCGGCTGGCGCGCGCCAGCCCCCGCGAGCGGCTGCTGGCGATGGGACGCTCCGGCGGGGTGCCTCCGGCCCGCATCGCCCAGCAGCTCCGCCTGCGCGACGCGGTGCTGGACGCCGACCCCGCGGCACGCGTGGTGATGGACCTGGACGGCACGGTGACCTTCGCCAACAAGGCCGCCCGCCGCCTCTTCGGGCTCGCCGCGGCGGACGTGGGGCGCCCGCTCCAGGACCTCACCCTCTCGTACCGGCCGGTGGAGCTGCGCGCCCCCATCGAGCGGGCGTACTCCGAGCGCCAGGCGGTGCAGATCGGCGCGGTGGAGCACCCGGGACCGGACGGTGACCTGCGCACTCTGGACGTGTACGTCACACCCCTCTTCGGCGAGCAGCGCATGCTGGGGGTGAGCGTCACCTTCGCCGACGTCACCGCCTACCAGCGCCTCCAGGCCGCGCTCCAGGAGGCCAACCAGGAGCTGGAGACCGCCTTCGAGGAGCTCCAGAGCACCAACGAGGAGCTGGAAACCACCAACGAGGAGCTGCAGAGCACCATCGAGGAGCTGGAGACCACCAACGAGGAGCTCCAGAGCACCAACGAGGAGCTGGAGACCGTGAACGAGGAGCTCCAGAGCACCAACGAGGAGCTGGAGACCCTCAACAACGAGCTGCACCGGCGCACCACCGAGCTGAACGCCACCAACGCGTACGTTGGCTCCATCCTGGGGAGCCTGCGCATGGCCGTCGCCGTGCTGGACCGCGCCTCGGACGTGCGCATCTGGAACGCGCAGGCCGAGGAGATGTGGGGGATGCGCGCCGGCGAGGTGGAGGGGCAGGCCTTCCAGAACCTGGACATCGGGCTCCCCGTGGAGCGGCTCAAGGCCCCCATCCGCGCCTGCATCGAGGAGCGTTCCGCCGCCGAGGAGCTGGTGCTGGACGCGGTGAACCGCCGCGGCCGGAGCCTCCGCTGCCACGTCACCTGCGCCCCGCTCGTCACCGCCGAGTGCGAGGTGCTGGGCGCCGTGGTGCTCATGGAGGAGTGGCGGGACGGGCCCGCGGAGCCGGCCTGAGCCGCGGCTCGGGGCTTGCACCTGTCCACGACCCGGGTCCTCTTCCTCCCCAACGCGGCAAGCGCGGCATGAACGCCGAAGACATCGTCCACCGCCACATCAGCGCGGCCCGCAGCCGCATCGACCTGCTGCAGCGCCGGGGGGGCTCCGCCCCGCCGGAAGCCCACCCGTTCGTGGACGAGGCGATCCACGAGCTGCAGACGGCGCTGGAGGAGCTGCAGGTCAGCGAGGAGGAGCTGCGCCAGCAGAACGAGACGATCGCCGAGTCGCGCGAGGCACTGGAGGGCGAGCGGCAACGCTACCGCGACCTCTTCCACTTCGCGCCCGACGCGTACCTGGCGACCGACGGCGATGGAGTGATCCGCGAGGCCAACCAGGCCGCCGCCTCGCTGCTGGGCGTGCGCGAGAGCGGGCTGGCCGGCAAGCCGCTCGCGGTGTTCGTGGACGCGCGCGCACGGCGAGACTTCCGGCAGCGGCTGGCGCGCCTCCCGGCCGAGGGGCGCACCGACGACTGGGAGCTGCACCTGCACCCCCGGCGCGGCGGGCCGGTGGACGTGTCGTGCAGCGTCGCCGCCGTCCACGGACGGGGGGATACGGCGGCCGGGCTGCGCTGGCTGCTCCGCGACGTCACCGAGCGCAGGCGGGCCGAGGAGGGTGCGCGGCGTCTGGAGTCGGAGAGCGCCGCCCGCGCCGAGGCGGACGCGGCGCGGGAGCGGGTGGAGGCGGTGCTGGAAAGCATCGCGGACGGCTTCCTGGCGCTGGACGCCGGGTGGCGGCTCACCTACGTCAACCGCGCCGCCGAGTTCCTGCTGCACTGCGACCGCGCCGAGGTGCTGGGGCAGGACGTGCGCGACCTCTTCCCGGAGGAGGCGCACCCCGCCCTGTTCGCCGGGCTGCGCCGGGCGGCCGAGGGGCGCGACGCGGCCGAGCTGGAGGAGTTCCACCCCCGCCTGGCCTCGTGGCTGGAGTTCCGCGTCTTCCCCTCCCCGGATGGCCTCACCCTGCACGTCCGCGACGTCACCGAGCAGAAGGCCACCCGCGAGGAGCTGCGCGCCAGCGAGGAGCGGCTGCGCCTGGCCCTCCAGGCCGCCGGCCTGGCGCCCTGGGACTGGGACCTGCGCAGCGGCGTGGTGCTGTGGAACCCCGAGCACAACGCCCTGATGGGGCTCCCCCCCGAGCAGCTGCGGGGGAGCTACCGGGCCTTCATGGACCGCGTGCACCCCGAGGACCGGGTCGCCGTGTCCGCCGCCATCGCCCGCACCACCGGCGGCGGCGAGGACTACCGCGCCGAGTTCCGGGCCGTGCACCCCGGCGGCGAGGTCCGCTGGATCGCCGGCTACGGACGCCCCCTCCCCGGCCCCGACGGCCGCCCGGCGCGCCTGATCGGGGTGATCCGCGACGTCACCGCCGAGAAGGAGGCCGTGCAGGAGCGCGAGCGCCTGCACGCCGCGGTGGAGGCCGAGCGCGCCCGGCTCCAGGCCATGATGGAGCAGATGCCCGCAGGCGTCATCCTGGCCGAGGCGCCCACCGGCGCCATGGTCGCCATCAACCGCCGCGCGGTGGAGGTCCTGGGGCCCGTGCCGCTCTCCGGCTCGGTGGAGGAATACAGCCGCGACTTCCGCGGCTTCCACCCCGACGGCCGCCCCATGACGCCCGGGGACTGGCCGCTGGCGCGGGCCATCCGCCGCGGCGAGCGCGTGGCCGACCAGGAGATCCACATGCGCTCCCCCGGCGGCGGCGAGCGGGTGGTGGTGGCCAGCGCCGCCCCGGTGCGCGACGCCGCCGGGACGGTGGTGGCCGGGGTGCTCGCCTTCCACGACGTCACCGAGCAGCGCAGGCGCGAGGAGACCGACCGCTTCCTGGGCCGGGTGAGCGACATGCTCGCCTCGTCGCTGGACTACCGCACCACCGCCCAGAGCATCGCCTCGCTGTGTGCCGGTTCGCAGGCCGACTACTGCATCGTCCACGTGGAGGAGCAGGGGCAGGTGCACGCGCTGGGCACCGCCCACGCCGACCCGGACCGCCAGGAGATCGCCGGCGGGCTGATGCGGCGCTTCCCCGTGGACCCGGAGGGGCACCACCCCGTGATGCGCACCCTGCGCACCGGCGACGCCCAGCTGCTGGCGGAGGTGGACGACACGGTGCTGGCCGACATGTCCGCCGGCGCCGGGCACCTGGAGATGCTCCGCGGCCTGGGACTGTCCTCCATGCTGGTGGTGCCGCTCCAGGCGCGCGGGCGCACCCTGGGCGCCCTGACGCTGGCCCGCACCGCGTCCGCCCCCCGCTACGGCCCCGACGACGTGGAGCCGGCGCGCGAGCTGGCGCGCCGCGCCGCGCTGGCCGTGGACAACGCCCGCCTGTACGAGGAGGCGCGCCAGGCCGCCCGCGCCCGCGACGAGGTGCTGGCGGTGGTCTCGCACGACCTGCGCAACCCGCTTCACGCCGTGCTGCTGTCCGCCACCGTCCTGGAGGACTTCTCGTCCGCCCAGCCGTGGTCCGCGCGCGACCTCCAGCAGATCCGCGTCATCCGCCGCTCCGCCGAGCAGATGACCGGGCTGATCCAGGACCTGGTGGAGGTCATCGCCATGGAGACCGGGGCCCCCGCGCTCCACCGCGAGCGGATCGCCGCCGCACCGCTGTCCGCGGGCGTCGCGGAGCTCTTCCAGGCCGGGGCCGACGAGAAGGGCGTGCGCCTGGAGTGCGAGTCCGACCCCGGCCTCCCCCCGGTGGACGCCGACCGCGGCCGTCTGCTCCAGGTGTTCTCCAACCTGCTGGGCAACGCGCTCCGGTTCACCCCGCCCGGCGGCACCGTCACGCTGCGCGCCGTCCCCGGCAGCGGGTTCGTGCACTTTTCCGTGACCGACACCGGGCCCGGGATCTCCGCGGAGCACCTGGACCACGTCTTCGACCGCTTCTGGCGCGCCCGCCGGGAAGAGCGCGGGGGTCTGGGCCTTGGGCTCGCCATCGCCCGCGGCATCGTGGAGGCCCACGGCGGGCGCATCTGGGCCGAGAGCGTGATGGGCGAGGGGTCCACGTTCCACTTCACGGTTCCCGCGCTGTCCGTCGGCTGAACGGCTTAACCTGACCGGCGGGTTCGGGCGTGCCCCCGGCTGGCGCCGGGGTCGGGCTTCGGCTCCGTAACGCAGCAAACAACGCGGGCTAACGGAGTCGAGCCCCGCGAAACTGCCCGCGGGTCTCGCCCCTTCGGGCCGGAATCCCTCACGCGGGGTTTGCGCTGGCGTCCGCTGGGAGCCCCCACCCGGCTCGCTTGAGGCTCGCACGGCTTGCCCCCTATCAGGTTGCTGAAAAAGTCGCCGCCGCGAAATTAGCCATCTGTTTCCGAGCAGAGCGGTTCAGAATCTTCAGCTTTTCGGGTCGAAAGTGCTCAGAGTGGCGTACGACTGCCCCCTGCAACTGAAGATTTCGGAAGTATGTACTTGACGCACAATAGCTAGGGGATTAGATTAGAGCAGTGAGTTAAGCGGTCCACCTGCTCCGGTCCGAACGATGCCCCGTAACGGTTCACACATCCCGGTTGCCGAAGGCAAGAGCGACATTCTCCGCGCGCTCCCAAAGGCGTGCTCGGATGAAAACGCGGCGGTGGAGTTCCTTGAGGCGCAGCGTTGGGGCGACTGCCCCGCGTGCCCCCGGTGCGGGGACACCGATGTCCGCATGATGCGCGACAAGGACGGGAACCGCAACGCGCGCTACCTGTGGCGCTGCTACGGCTGCAAGGGCCGCCAGTTCACCGTGCGCGTGGGCACGGTCATGGAGGACAGCCCGATCCCGCTCCGCGTGTGGTGCTTCGCCTTCTGGCAGATCAGCGCCGGCAAGAAGGGCGTGAGCGCCATGCAGATTCACCGGCAGACCGGCCTTTCGTACAAGTCGGCCCTGCTGATGATGCACCGTATCCGGCTCGCGATGGAGGACAAGAGCCCGTCCCCGCTGGACGGCATCGTTGAAATGGACGAAACCTACGTCGGCGGGAAGCCCCGGAAGGGCGACGGCAAGGTCCACAAGCGCGGCCGGGGCACCAGCAAGCAGCCCGTTCTGGCGATGGTGGAGCGCAGCACCCCCACGCGGAAGGGGAAGGTTCGGACGCGGGTGGTCGCGGACGTGCGCGCGGACAACCTGCGGGCCGCCCTTGAGGAGTGCGTTGCTCCCTCGGCAACCATCGTGACGGACGACTACCGCGCCTATCCGAAGGCGACCAAGGGGTATGCGGACCACCGCAGCGTGACGCACTCCGCGGGCGAGTATGCGCGCGAGGACGCGGACGGCTTCAACGTCCACAGCAACACCGTCGAGGGCGTGTTCTCGCTGCTGAAGCGCGGGATCTACGGCATCTATCACAACGTGAGCCGCAAGCACCTGCATCGGTACTGCACGGAGTTTGAGTTCCGCTACAACACGCGGGACATGGAGGACGGCGGGCGCATCGCTGCCGCGATCCGCGGGATGGAAGGGAAGCGGCTCCGGCTCGCGTAGGGACGTAGGGAGGAGAGTACAGCGCAGAAGCGCCCGCAGAGACAAGGGGCGGCGGCTCGACTGAGCCGCCGCCCCTTGCGCTTTCCTATGAAGGTACTTGTGGACTCCCCCCAATCCCGCCATCATTAAGCGCAAGAGGGAGGAACGCAGCTCCCCGTCGGCATCTAATAGCCATCTACTGTCGAATGAGCGAAGAGCTTAGAAAGCTTGGATTTCTGAAGCACGGCCGGAAGGTCGGACCATACCAGTACTACCGGATTGGGGATACCACCGTTAACCAGCTCCGGCAGGCTAAGGTAATCCCCGACCGGCCGTATACGGGTTACGTGTCGCGCCAGCCGGACGGGCTCTTGGTGGACCGGAGGGACCCCGCAAATCCCAAGGTGATTGCGGTCATCGAAGACAAGGACCTGGGGAAGTTCACCAGCGACGGAGACCGCCGGAAGGCGCTCCAGCAGTGCAACGACCTGTGCCAGGTGCTAGGCGCGGAAATCGGCATTGCCACCGATCAGTCGGAATGGCTCTGGATCAATCCGAACGAGCCCAACCCCGCGAACGAGTATACCGACCCGGCAGGGGTCCGGCGGAGCTATACAGAGATTTCGACCGGCGACGGGAGCCCCTTCCGCAATCCGTTCAAGATCGACCAGCCGACAGACGAAATTGAAGTCTCAAAGCTGACGGAAACGGCCCAAAAAACGCTTGAGTCTATCAACGCGGTTCGGGCGGCAATCGGCCCCAAGACTTCCCGGCTGGGGAGTGAGCCGGTCACCGATCCGTCCAAGCTGGCGCGCCAGATTTGGCAGGACGTTTGGTCCGTGGTTGGGGCCACGCCGGAAAAGTGCCTCTACACGTTCGTGGAGCTGTTCATCTTCAAGTACCTGAGCGACCTGGGAATCCTCACGATTGACGACAAGGGCAATCGGGTCTCGTTCGACCATATCTACGGACTAGACCCGGAACTGGCGTTTAGAAACTACAGTGCGAATGTCCGACCCTGGTTGAAGAAGATGTTTCCAGAGTCGGCAGAAGACGGGACGACGATCATCAACGGTACGGTACTCAACAAGGACGTGCCGGAGCACGGCCGCGTCTTCTACAAGCTGTTGAAGCGGTTCGCGGACTTCGGCGAGTTGCGGAACATCGATCCGCGGTTCAAGTCCAAGATTTTCGAAGACTTCATGAAGGAGAGTATCAGCGAAAAGAACCTGGGACAGTTCTTCACCCCCCGAAACATCGTTGATGCTGTCGTGCGAATGTCGGATATCGACACCCTGCCGGAAGGGGCCAAAGTGTGCGATCCGGCATGTGGAGTCGGCGGCTTCATCTTGGAGCCGATGAAGACACACGGGGACGGGGTTCCGTACTACTACAAGGTCACCGGTCGGAAGATCAAGCCGCGGCTGGAGTTCACCGGGTTCGACAAGGGTTTCGAGAAGGAAGAACAGCTTACGATCATCCTCGCGAAAGCGAACATGCTGATCTTCGTCTCGGAGCTGTTGAAGGCGAACGGAGCGATTTCCGAGGAATTTGCACGACTCTTCAACTCAACCTTCCACCTACTAAACCGTAGCATTCTCGGCACTTTGGCCCGGATTGAAGACGCGGACAAGTACGACCTGATTTTAACGAATCCGCCCTATGTGACCAGCGGGAGCAGCAACTACAAAGAAGCGATCCGCAACGACGCCAGCCTGCGCGATTTCTACCAAGTGAGCGGGCTGGGTGTCGAGAGCCTGTTCCTTGAATGGATCGTGCGGTGCATCAAGCCCGGCCGGAAGGCGTTTGTCATCATCCCGGATGGGATCGTGAACCGCCTGAATGAGCACCGGCTACGCGCCTTCATTCAGGATGAGTGCATCATAGATGCGCTGGTCTCGCTTCCGGTGAATGCGTTCTACACCACGCCGAAGAAGACGTACATCCTGGCGGTCACGAAAAAGACCGGCGCCACGTCTGCCGAGAGGCGCGCCCAAGTGCAGACCGACCCGGTCTTTACCTACCTCGTAAGCAACATCGGGGAAACGCTGGACGTGAACCGTTTCCCGATCCCCGAGAACGACTTGGGGGATATGGAGAGCGCCTTCAACCAGTTCAAGGGCGCGAAGCGCGCGTATGTGCCTGCTTCACCTCGCTGCAAGATCCAACCGTTCACCGAGTTCGACCCGAAACAGCATTGGTCGGTGGACCGCTGGTGGACGCGAGAGGAGAAAATCGCGCTCGGCATCGAAGAGGCCGAAGCGGTGATGAGCCTAGAAGAGTTCGTGGACCGGGTGAAGGAGACGGTTAGCCTGGTGGAAGGGCTCCGCGACGATTTGGCGAAGCTGGTATGAAAGCGGACTTCTCCCTGCACGACCGGCGCTACTTCCAACTTGGGATTGGAAAGCGCCGCCTGAAGGTAGAAATCTTCGGAGCTACCGAAGGTATCCCCCTCTACAGCGCGAACGCGTTAAAGCCGTTCGGCTACGTGCGCGAATCCAACGTTACGGACTTCGGGCACGATTACGTACTGTGGGGCATTGACGGGGATTTCATGTTCAACGCGATCCCCAAGGGCACCGAGTTCGCGACGACGGACCACTGCGGCACAATCAAGATCCTACACCCCGCGATCATCCCTGAATACCTGCTCTATCAACTGGAGCTACAGGGGCACGCGCTTGGGTTTGATCGGGGCCTTCGGGCGTCGCTGGCGAACATGAGCCGGGTTACAGTCCGACTCCCCGTGAAGCCAGACGGCACAATCGACCGGGACGCACAAACGGCACTCGTTGAAAAGTACCTCGCCGTGAAGCGCCTGAAGGCCCGCTTGCAGGAAGAGGCTGAATCGCTCTCGCGGCTGATCGTGGACGTGCCGCAGCCCGGCGAGTACCTGACGGTCCGGCTGGAAGAGCTATTCGACCTGAAACAGAAAACGAACCGGAGCGACTTCACCAAGCGTTACGTGAATGAGCGACCCGGGCCGATCCCCGTTTACAGCGCGTCCGGGGATGAAGAGCGCGCCGGGTATGGGTACGTTGCCGACAACCTGCCAGGGATCAAGTACTTTCAGAACATCCTGACTTGGAATATCGACGGGTCCAAGTTCCGCGCGTTCTATCGCGAGGGGCGGTTCAGCCTTTCGGAGAAAGTGATTCCGCTGGTACTGCGGCCGGAATGGGAAGGGCTGGTTGACTACAACTACATTCGGCATATCATCGACCGGAAAGCAGTCGAGGCGGGGGCCGCGTATCAGAACAAGCCGGGGAAGGGGCGCATCAAGGATCTGGAACTAGAGATTCCCGCCCGGCGGGAGGACGGGGCCCTGGTGCCTGATCTGGACGGCCAGCGTGCGCTCGCGGAGCGGTATCGGTCCATCTACACGACCCAAGCCCGGCTCGTGGACGCACTCAAGGAACTGGCGGCCACGTACGTTGACGTGTGACCGGGGACGTTGACCGCATTGTGCACAGTCTACAAGTTAGAGTGTGGACAGTCCTTCCCCGCGCCAGAAAGGCCCATGCGAGAGAGCGCAAGCGAGCCGTACGGCAAGCGAGCCGCCCCGGTGAACGACCGCGAGCCGGACCCCCGGGAACGGCTCCTCAAGTCGGATCTGTCGTTTGAGGATCTGACCCGCTCCATCCTCAACAAGAAGCCCCCGCCCGGCGGGTGGACCGACCGGGAGGGGGCTGGCGAGGGAGAGCCGGAGCGGTAGCGCCCTACTTGGGCTCCTCTCCTGCTCCGTAGGTCACGCGGTGCACGCGGTGCGGGGGATAGTAGGTGTCCCCGTTCCACACTCCCCGCCCCGCCGCCATCTCTTCAACCACGGCGCGGGGCTCGCCGGGGAACGGCTGCTCCGCGAGCAACAGCCGCTCCCCGCGTGTGAACTCCACCACGGCGAACGGGGCGCGCCTGCGGTCCGTCTCCTCTTCATACGCCCGGAGTGCTTCGGGTAGCATCGTGAGCCAGGACGGCACCGGCATGGCCGCTTGGGCGTAGACGCGCCCCACGTCCTCTACAAGCATCTGTCTCACCTGCTCCCGGATTGCGGGGGCGACATGGCGCAGCAACAGTTCCAGGAGCACCGGCGCGGTTTGTAGCTGGACCTGCTTCTGCTGCGCTGCCTCCCGCCCGTACCACTCGCGGATCTTCGTCCACGTCGCTTCATGGAGCGGCTTTCCGAGCGCGACGTTCCGCGCCCCCATCGGGCTTAACCCGACCTGTCGCGCGACCGGCCGCGTTCCCTGCTTCTCTATCGCCAGCGCCAGCGCCGCGCGCAGCTCGGCTTGCTCGGGTGTGTCCATCTTGTCTACCTTGTTGCAGGGCCGTGGCGTGCCGGATAGCTTGTCCAGTGTACCCTACTGAGAATCGAACGCTTCGAACGGTGCAGCATACACCGTTCCGGCCGGGCGGTCAATGCCGTCCGGTAGCGGGGGTGTGCCTGTCGAGACGCTACGTGCCGCCGTCCGTGCCTATGCGGAGGACGTAGGCTTTCGCACGGCTGCTGAATCGGTGGGGATGTCCACGGGCGGGCTGCATGCCTTCATCGGCGGCACCACGCCGCACGAACGCACCGTCCGCAAGTTGCTGGCGTGGTACGCGGCGACAGCGGAGGACCGGGGCGAGGATCTGACGGCGGAGCTGGTGCGGACGGTGCTCGGGTCGCTGGTGCGGCACCTGCCGGAAGGGGAGAGGGACGCGGCCATGCGGGGCATGCTCGCGGATCTACGAAAGCGGACCGAAGCAGCGAAAGTGCCCGTCCCGAAGTGGCTCAAGAAGTAGAGCCCCGCCTACACCGTTAACACGGCGGGCGGGGCTCTCTGCTGTTATACTTGTCTGGCGCTCGCGGGGCTCTTTGCCGCTCCTTTGGTGGCTTCCTAGCTACTGTGCGCCAAGTACATACTTCCGGAAGATTTTAAACCCACTGTTTCTCCTCTGGACCGGTGGCCGGGAAGCCTAGACTTTTTCAGCAACCTGCTATATCCCCCGTGCCGGGGGAGGGGCATGCCCGCGCTGCGCCGTCGCCATTGCCGTGTCGTGCTCCCCCTCTCCTCCTTGTGGGAGAGGGGGTCGGAGGGTGAGGGGTACCGCCGGGGCACACACGACGACGCCCCCGCCGGGAGGTCCCGGAGGGGGCGTCTTTCATGTTCTTCGTACTTCGTTTCGCGTCAGGCGGCGACCTGCGTGGGGCAGACCAGCACGTTGGAGGCGGCGGCGAAGAAGGGCTTCGCGCCCACCACGTTCTTGAGCTTCAGCTCCAGCAGCCGGCTCCCGTCCCCCGTGCGGCCCAGCACCTTCACCACCTCCGCCACCCCGCCCACGCAGAATACCTCGTCTCCCGATTTCAGGAGCCGCTCCGCACCCGTCGGCCAGTCCGGGTGCGCTTCGCGGTTCACGTAAACGTCCTCCTCGCGAATCCGATTCGAACCGTTTCCGTTCATGTCGGTACTCCTTTGTGTGGCGGCGCGGGGCCTGCCCGGTGCGGCAGGGTGCCCACCCGCGGGATGGTCGGTGGGCCGAGGGCGCGGGCCTCGTCGACGGCGGCGGCGCGGTGCCAAGCCCGTGCCGCGGCGACACTTCCCCGGAACGGCGAGGGAACGGGCCGACCGCGGCGCGCCTGGGGGCGTCCGCGGGGGGTCGTTCCGGGGGGAGCGCCCGTGGGCGCTCTCCGTATCACGGCGGCATACACCGGAGTTATAAAAAAGTTTCCCGGCGCGGGACGGGCGCTTTTCGCGCCCGCCGCCGTCCGGCCGCTCCGGCGAAGCCGCCCCCTGCCCTCACCGGGCTCAGGCGTGGAGCGGCTCCAGCCGGCCTTCCTTGCCCAGCACCAGCGCCTTCTCCGGGCCCCGGCTCAGCCGCGAGAGCCAGTGCCCGGCGCGGAGCTGCTCCAGCAGCTGCGGCGCGTCGAACAGCCCCATGGCCTCGTGCGTCACGTGCAGGAAGAGGTCGCCCCCGTCCGGGCCCGACTGGAAGCGCCACACGTGCCGCCCCCGCTCGTTCCGCTCGGCGGTGCGGACGGTGTCCCACTTGCGGCGCACCTGCCGCCGGATCGCGCCCCCCATCTCGTGCGCGACGCGGTCCAGCTTCTCCCGATCGTTTCCGTTCGCTTCCATGCGCAACCTCCGGTCCGGGTGGGGCGCGGGTCGCGCGCCCCACGGACGTAGCCGGCGGCACGGACTGCGCCGCCGGGCTGAACGAGCGTAGGAATACCGCTCAGGTGCTTGATACCCCGCCAATCCGATTTCGGCCACTCGGTGTCGGAAAGGACGGGAAAAAGAATGGGGGGAGGGTGCGGGCGTGCCCCCGGCTGGCGCCGGGGTCGGGCTGCGGCTCCGTAACGCAGCAAACAACGCTGCGTAACGGAGGCGAGCCCCGGAAACTGCCCCGGGTCTCGCCGCTTCGCGCTCGCATCCCTCACGCAAGCATCGCGCTGGCGTCCGCCAGGTGGGCCCCCTCACCCCCCGGCCCCCTCCCCCGCGAGGGGGGAGGGGGAGCACGACACACCCGGAGTCGAGGGTCGGGAAGCCCTCCCCCAGAATGGCGCTTCACGCTTTGCGTGAACCGTATGAAGGGGGAGGGTGGCGAGCCTCGAGCGAGCCGGGTGGGGGCGGCGGACGCCAGCGCGAGACCTTCTGCGCGCACGGGAAAAGCCCCTCCCCTGCTTGCGGGGGATTGGAGGGGGCAAGCCGTGGGGAGGGGGCCGCCGTCGCGTGAGGGATTCCGGCCCGAAGGGGCGAGACCCCGCGGGCAGTTTCGCGGGGGCTCGACTCCGTTACGCACGGTTGTTTCGTGCGTTACGGAGCCGAAGCCCGACCCCCGCGCCCCGCGGGGGGCACGCCCGACTCCTGCCGTTCAGTCCCTTTCGTTTGAATCACCCGGTACGGACCGCAGCAGCACCGCCCCCGGCCCTTCCACCTCCAGCGCGCCGTCCGCGGACAGGCGTACCACCTCGCCCTCCCGCTCGCCGCCGAAGCGCGCCTCCTCCGTCGCCAGCGCCAGCTCCCAGCGCGAGCCCCTGGGAGTGCGCGTGGCGTCGGCGACGCCGGTGTCCACGCGCAGCGTGCCGCCGTCGAAGGCGGCCACCAGCAGCAGGGCGCCGCCGTCCGGGGCTTCGCGCCGCAGGGCGACGGCGCGCTCGCCCACGGCGGCGGCGTCCACCGAGCCGCGGGCGCGGTTCCGGAGCGCGGGATCCGTCCGGCGCAGCGACAGCAGCTCGCGGTACAGGGCGAGCACCCCCGCGTGCGGGGGGCGCTCGCGCTCGTCCCAGTCCAGCCGGGAGCGCAGAAAGGTCTCCGGGTCCTGCGGATCGGGGATGCGCTCGCGCGTCTCCGGGTCCGCGAAGGCGGAAAAGTGCTTGAACTCCTCGCGCCGCCCCTCCGTCACCCGCTTCCCCAGCTCCTCCGGGTGGTCGGTGAAGTACTGGAAGGGCGACGAGGCCGCCCACTCCTGCCCCATCCACAGCAGCGGGGTGGCGGGCGCGAGCAGCAGGAGCGCGGACACGGCGCGATATTCGGGCAGCCCCACGCTGTGGCTGAGGCGCTCGCCAAGGGCGCGGTTCCCCACCTGGTCGTGGTTCTGGATGCACACGACGAAGGCCGGGAGGGGGAGGCCGTCCGCGGGGGTCCCGCGCGCCTCGCCGCGGTGGGGGGAGCGCTGCCCCTCGTAGAACCACCCCTTGCGCAGCGTCGCGGCCACGTCCTCCGCCGACCCGGAAAAGGAGGCGAAGTAGCCCTCGCGGTCGCCGGCCACGCCGGCCCGCAGCTGGTGGTGGAGGTCGTCGGCCCAGACGCCGTCCAGCCCCATTCCCCCGTGCTCGCGGGGGAGCACCAGCGCGCGCTCGTTGCGCTCGTCCTCGGCGAAGAAGGCGAAGCGGCGCTCCGGCCCCAGCGCGGCCCGCACCCGCTCGGCCAGCTCGGCCAGCACGTGCACGGGCGAGTCGTCGAGGATGGCGTGCGTGGCGTCCAGGCGCAGGCCGTCCACGTGGTACTCGCGGGCCCAGTGCAGCGCGTTGCCGATCACCAGCTCCCGCACGGCCGCGCTCCCCTCGCCGTCGTAGTTGACGGCGGCGCCCCAGGGGGTGTGGTGCCGCTCGGTGAAGATCCTGCCGCTGGTGAAGGCCGGGAGGTAGTTGCCCTCCGGCCCGAAGTGGTTGTAGACCACGTCCAGGAGGACGGCCAGGCCGCGCGCGTGGGCCGCGTCCACCAGCCGTCGCAGCCCCTCGGGTCCGCCGTACGAGCTGTCCGGGGCGAACAGGTCCACCCCGTCGTAGCCCCAGTTGCGCTCGCCCGGGAACTCCGCAACCGGCATCAGCTCCAGCGCCGTGACGCCCAGCTCCGCGAAGTGGTCCAGCCGGCCAGCCAGGCCGTCGAAGGTGCCCTCCGGCGTGGCCGTGCCCACGTGCACCTCGTACACGACCATGTCCGCGGCGGCGATCCCCCGCCAGGCGGCGTCCGTCCAGGGGAAGGCGTCCGGGTCCACCACCTCGGAGGGCCCGTGCACCCCCTCCGGCTGCGAGCGCGAGGCCGGGTCCGGGAAGGCGTCGCCGCCGTCCAGGCGGAACCGGTAGCGCGCCCCCGCCCCGATCCCCTCCACCCGCCCGCTCCACCACCCCCCGCCCTCCGCCCGGAGCCGGAAAGACTCCTCGCTATCCTGCCGTTCCTGTTGCTGGCTGTTCCCTGTTCCCTGTGGCGCTTCACGCTGCGCGTGAACCGATGGAACCCTGTTCCCTGCAGTTCCGTACACCACCACGTCGACCCGCTCGTGCCCCGGCGCCCAGACGCGGAACTCCACGCTGCCCACCACGATCCTGGCCCCCAGGGGGCGCGCCTCCACCATGGCCGTCGCCACTCCGCTTCTCCCTTCGAACGCTTCCGCTCCCGGCCGTTCCCCTCCCCCGTTTCCGGCTTCCCGGCCTGGTGCTCGTCCCGCCGGCGGCGCGGGCGCGGCGTCCGGCTCCTCCCACGCGGCCGCAGGCGACTCCGCCTCCACCCATGCGACGGGCTCCGCCGGGGGCGCGGGCGCGGACGGGGCCAGCTCCAGTTGCTCGTCCATCGCCCACAGGCGCTTTCCGGGCGGGCACTCGCGGGCGCGGAATACCACCATGGTGCGCCCCTCCAGCAGGTACTCCTCGCTGGCGTCCACCGCCTCCTCGCCCTCCGCGACCTCGGGGCGGTTGGTGTCCAGCACCACCTCCCACTCGTCGGTCTCGCAGTACTGCGGCAGGGTGAAGAGCATGGAGGCGCCGTCGGCGTTGAGCAGCAGAAGGAAGGTGTCGTCGGTGACCTGCCGCCCCTGCTCGTCCCACTCCTCCAGCGCCTCGCCCGCAAGGCACATCCCGAAGGCCTTCACGAAGCCGGAGTTCCACTCCTCGTCCGTCATCTCCCGTCCGTCGGGGCGCAGCCAGGTGACGTCCTTGACGTCCGAGCCGCGGATGGAGCGCCCGCGGAAGAAGCGGCGGCGGCGGAAGGTGGGGTGCTCGCGCCGCAGCCGGAGCGCGCGCCGGGTGAAGTCGAGCAGGTCGCGGTCGGCGTCGCCGAGATCCCAGCGCACCCAGGAGATCTCGTTGTCCTGGCAGTACGCGTTGTTGTTGCCGCGCTGCGTGCGCCCCATCTCGTCGCCGGCGGTGATCATGGGCACGCCCTGCGACAGCAGCAGCGTGGCGATGAAGTTGCGCTTCTGGCGCTCGCGCTGGCGCACGATGTCGGGCCGGTCGGTGGGCCCCTCCACCCCGAAGTTGTACGACAGGTTGTGGTTGTCGCCGTCGCGGCCGTTCTCGCCGTTGGCCTCGTTGTGCTTGTGGTTGTACGAGACCAGGTCGTGCAGGGTGAACCCGTCGTGCGCGGTGACGAAGTTGATGCTGGCGTGCGGCCGCCGGCCGTCGACCTCGTACAGGTCGCTGGAGCCGGTGAGGCGGAAGCCCAGCTCGCCCAGCGTCCCCGGGTCGCCGCGCCAGTAGGCGCGCACCGTGTCGCGGTACTTGCCGTTCCACTCCGCCCAGCGCACCGGGAAGTTCCCCACCTGGTACCCGCCCTCCCCCACGTCCCACGGCTCGGCGATCAGCTTGACGCGCGACAGCACGGGGTCCTGGTGCACGGCGTCCAGGAAGGAGGCGTGCCGGTCCACCAGGTGCTCGCCGCGGGCCAGGGTGGAGGCCAGGTCGAAGCGGAAGCCGTCCACGTGCATCTCCTGCACCCAGTAGCGCAGCGAGTCCATCACCAGCTGAAGCGTCTGCGGGTGGCGCAGGTTCAGCGAGTTGCCGGTGCCGGTGTAGTCGCGGTACAGCCGGGGGTTTCCTGGCGACAGCCGGTAGTAGGTGGGGTTGTCGATCCCCCGCAGCGACAGGGTGGGGCCCAGGTGGTTCCCCTCGGCGGTGTGGTTGTAGACCACGTCCAGGATCACCTCGATGCCGGCCTCGTGCAGGGCGCGCACCATCTCCCTGAACTCGCGCACCGGGGCGCCGGGGGACGGGTCGCGGGCGTAGCGCGCGGCGGGCGCGAAGTAGCCCAGGGTGCTGTATCCCCAGTAGTTGCGCAGCCTCTTCTCGGCCAGGAACCACTCGTCGGCGATCTCGTGCACCGGGAGCAGCTCCAGGGCGGTGACGCCCAGGGCGCGCAGGTGCTCCACCACGGCGGGGTGCGCCACGCCGGCGTAGGTGCCGCGAAGCTCCTCCGGCACCCCGGGGTGGAGCATGGTGAGCCCGCGGACGTGGGCCTCGTAGATCACCGTCTCGCTCCACGGGGTGCCGGGCGGACGGTCGCCGCGCCAGTCGAAGGCGGGGTCGGTGACCACGCCCCTGGGGATCCCCGCTGAGTCGTCGGTGTCGTCCAGCACCCAGTCCTCGCCGGGCTGCTCCATGGGGTACGCCCAGGGGTGCGCGTCCCACGACAGCTCGCCGTGCAGGGCGCGGGCGTACGGGTCCACCAGCAGCTTGAAGGGGTTGCAGCGGAAGCCGCGGGCGGGCTCGTAGGGGCCGTTGACGCGGTAGCCGTAGCAGGTCCCCGGCCCCACGTCCGGTACGTAGCCGTGCCACACCCAGCCGGTGCGCTCACGCAGCCGGAAGGTGCGCGAGGGGCGGGGGTCGCCGGGCGCGGCGAACAGGCACAGCTCCACCTCGCGGGCCAGCTCGGAGTAGAGGGCGAAGTTGACCCCCCTGCCGTCCCAGTGCGCGCCCAGGGGATACGGGCTGCCGGGCCAGGCGGAGGTGGCGCTCTCCAGGAAGCCGGGGACGTGGTAGCGCGG
Source organism: uncultured Gemmatimonadales bacterium (assembly GCA_963716255.1). Lineage (GTDB taxonomy): Bacteria > Gemmatimonadota > Gemmatimonadetes > Longimicrobiales > Longimicrobiaceae > JAFAYN01. Next base: position 976,795 of record OY970303.1, read on the forward strand.
GTCGATCTTGGGGTCCATCGGGCGTCGGTCGGGGTGTGCGGCCGCGGCCGCGGGCCGGGGACGCGGGGCGGTTTGCAGGAAGCACGCCGTGCCCGCTTCTTGCTGTGCGGGGGCCGCTCTCCGCGGCGGCGCGGAGACCAACGTCCACGAACGTGCCGGGAGCAAACGTGTCGGACCAGACCGCGAAGCGCCACCCGGGGGCCGGGCGCGTCCCCGTATCCACCTACCGCCTGCAGCTCAACCACCTGTTCACCTTCTGCGACGCGGCGGACGTGGTCCCGTACCTGGCGGAGCTGGGAATCTCGGACCTGTACGCCTCGCCGTACCTGCAGGCGCGGCCGGGGAGCATGCACGGCTACGACATCACCAACCACGAACGGCTCAACCCGGAGATCGGCACGGAGGAGGAGCACGGGCGGATGACGTCGCTCCTTCGCGAGCACGGGATGGGGCACCTGCTGGACATCGTCCCCAACCACATGGGGATCGCGGGCGGCTCCAACCCGTGGTGGAACGACGTCCTGGAGAACGGCCCCAGCTCGCCGTACTCGGTCTTCTTCGACATCGACTGGAAGCCGTACAAGACGGAGCTGGAGGGCAAGGTGCTCCTCCCGGTGCTGGGCGGGCAGTACGGCGAGGTGCTGGAAAAGGGCGAGCTGAAGCTGGCGTACGAGGAGGGCCGTTTCTACATCGACTACTACGAGACCCGCTTTCCCTGCGCCCCCGGCCCCACCGCGGCGGTGCTGCGCCTGGCGCTGGAGCGGCTGGAGGGGCTGGACGACGACGCCCCGGACCGGATGGAGCTGGAAAGCATCGTCACGGCGCTGGAGCGGCTCCCCGCGCGCCGCCGCACGGACGAGGAGAGCGTGGCGGAGCGCCGCCGCGAGAAGACGGTGACGCAGCGCCGGCTGGGAGCGCTGTACGGCGCCTCGGCGGAGGCGCGCCGGGCGCTGGACCGGGCGGTGGCGGAGTACAACGGCACGCCGGGAGATGCGCACTCCTTCGACCGGCTGGACGCGCTGCTGGAGGACCAGGCGTACCGTCTGGCGTTCTGGAGGGTGGCGGCGGAGGAGATCAACTACCGCCGCTTCTTCGACGTCAACGACCTGGCGGGGGTGCGGGTGGAGCGCGGCGAGGTGTTCCAGGCCACGCACCGGCTGATCCTACGCCTGGTGCGCGAGGAAAAGGTGACGGGGCTGCGCGTCGACCACCCGGACGGCCTGTTCCACCCGCGCGACTACCTGCGCGACCTGCAGGTGCAGACGGTGGGGCTGGACGGCGAGGAGCCCTTCTACGTGCTGGTGGAGAAGATCCTCACGGGCGAGGAAACGCTCCCGGAGGACTGGCCGGTGGCGGGGACGGTGGGCTACGAGTTCATGAACCGGGTGGGCGGGCTGTTCGTGGCGCGCGGGAGCGAGGCCGCCATGGACCTGATCTTCCGGCGCTTCGCGCGCGAGCGGATCGGCTTCGCGGACCTGGTCTACGACAAGAAGCGGGTGATCCTGGACACGTCGCTGGTGAGCGAGCTCACGGTGCTCACCAGCATGCTGGGGCGCATCTCGGAGCGGAACCGCCGCTCGCGCGACTTCACCCCGGGGCTGCTGCACGACGCGCTGCGCGAGGTGGTGGCCTGCTTCCCGGTGTACCGCACCTACATAGACGCCTTCGCGGGCGAGGTGTCGGAGCGCGACCGGGGCTACGTGGAGCACGCGGTGCGGCTGGCGCGGCGCCGCAACCCGGGGATGAGCCGGTCGCTCTTCGAGTTCGTGCGGAGCGTGCTGCTGCTGCGCTGGCCGGACGGCCTGGACGCGGAGGCGCGCGACGAGCACGCCCGCTTCGTGATGAAGTTCCAGCAGCTCACCGGCCCGGTGATGGCGAAGGGGGTGGAGGACACTTCGTTCTACATCTTCAACCGCCTGGTGTCGCTCAACGAGGTGGGCGGCGAGCCGGACCGCTTCGGCGTGGCGCCGGAGGAGCTGCACGCCTGGCTGGGGGAGCGCGCGGAGCGCTGGCCGCACGCACTCTCGGCGTCGTCCACGCACGACACCAAGCGGAGCGAGGACGTGCGGGCCCGCATCGCGGTGCTCTCGGAGGTGCCGGAGCTGTGGGAGGCGCACGTGACGGGGTGGGCGGAGCTGAACCGCGCCCACAAGCGCGACGACGAGGGCCGCCCCGTCCCGGACGCGGGCGACGAGTACCTGCTCTACCAGACGCTGGTGGGGGCGTGGCCGCTGGGCGACGCGGAGGACCCGGCGCACCGGGACTTCGCCGCGCGGGTGCAGGGCTACATGGAGAAGGCCACGCGCGAGGCCAAGGAGCACACCAGCTGGATCGAGCCGAACGCGGCCTACGACGCGGGCCTGGGTGAGTTCGTGGCGGCGATCCTGGACCGCGGCGGGAACGCGGCCTTCCTGGACGACCTGGCCCGCCTGCACCCGCTGGTGGCGCGCATGGGGATGGTGAACTCGCTGGCGCAGACGCTGGTGAAGCTGGCGGCGCCGGGGGTGCCGGACGTGTACCAGGGCCAGGAGCTGTGGGACTTCTCGCTGGTGGACCCGGACAACCGCCGCCCGGTGGACTACGCGCTGCGCCGCGGCCTGCTGCGGGAGCTGCGGGTGGCGATGGAGGGCGGCGACCCGCGGGCCCTGGCCCGCGACCTGGTGGACGGGTGGGAGGACGGTCGCATCAAGATGTACCTGACGCACCGCGCGCTCGCGCTGCGGGCCGCCCTCCCCGGGCTGTTCCGCGACGGCGAGTACCTGCCGCTGGCCCCGGCCGGCGAGCGCGCGGAGCACGTGTTCGCCTTCGCGCGGCGAGGCGGCGGCGCGGAGGTGGTGGCGGTGGTCCCGCGCCTGGTGGCGACGCTGATGCGCGACCGCGGCTTCGCGCTGCCCGCGGCGGAGGACTGGCGCGGCACGCGGATCACCGGCGGCGGCGGGGTGCTGGCGGGCCGCTGGCGCAACGTGCTCACCGGCGAGGAGCTGGATGGGGGGACGGAGGGGGAGCTGGCGGTGGACGAGCTGCTGGGGAGCTTCCCGGTGGCGCTGCTGGAACGGAACTGAAGTGCGGGAGTGCGGGAGTGTGCCGTCGCAGGGCCCTCACCCGGCTCGCTTGAGGCTCGCCACCCTCTCCTTTCATCCGGTTCACGCGAAGCGTGAAGCGCCATTCTGGAAGAGGGGGCAACGGAGCCCCCCATCCCCCCGGCCCCCTTCCCCCGCAAGCGAGGGAAGGGGGAGCACAACGGATCGTGCAGTCGTCCCCTCCCTCGCTTGCGGGGGAGGGGTGGCGCGCAGCGCCGGGGTGGGGGGCCCCTGCGGACGCCAGCGCGATGCGATCCCCGCGTGAGGGATTACGGCCCGAAGGGGCGAGACCGCGCGGCTGTTTGCGCGGGCTCGACTCCGTTAGCCCGCGTCGTTTGCGGGCTTACGGAGCCGAAGCCCGACCCCGGCGCCAGCCGGGGGCACGCCCGAACCCGCAGGTCAGGCCGTCCCGAACACTCGCTCGCCGCCCAGCGCGTGCGTGCGGATCCGCGCCAGCTCCAGCTCCAGCGCGGCGAGCCTTTCACGGAGCAGAGCGGAACGACGCCGCTCGGTGAGCAGGTACACGGCGGTCCCGGAGAGCCCGGTGCCCAGCCCCGCGGCCACCAGCCACCCGAACTGGAGCGGCTGGTGAAAGGCGTGGTGCGTGAGGAGGAGCGCGGCGAACCCGGCCGCGGCCACCCACCCGCTGGCGGCCCCGAACCGCGCGGATCGCCGGCGGCCGGCTTCCGCGGCGACGGGGGACGGGGACGGAGCCGCGCCCTCCACCCGCCCGAGCACCCGGTCGCGGACCTCCTCCGACCGCCACGCTTCCAGCGGGCGCGGGGGCGGCAGGTACAGCACGGCCAGGAGCGCGTCCTGCACGCCCGCGAGCGCGAGCGCGCACTCGTCGCACGTCTGCACGTGGGCGAGCAGCGCGTCCCGGTCCGGGCCCGCGAGCGCGCCGAGGACCGCCTGCACCTGCCTGTGCTCCCGATCGAATCCGCTCACGAAGGTACCTCTCGCAGGACGGACAGCCCGTCCCTGAGCTTCTGGAAGGCGAGCCGGACCCGCGTCTTGACGGTGCCCAGCGGCTGGCCGGTGTGGGCGGCGATCTCCGTCTGGCTCATGCCGCGGAAGTACGCGAGCTCCACCGTCTCGCGCTGGTCCGCGGGGAGCGCGCGAAGGGCGCGCGCCACGATGGCGCTGCGCTCGGACGACTCGGCGCCGCGCAGCGGGTCGCCCGAGGGATCGGCGGGGAGGGCGGCGAGCTCGGCGGCGCCCGCCGGCGACCCGTTCTCGCGGAAGCGGCGCCTCAGGCGGACGCGGTCCAGGGCGCGGCTCCGGGCGATCATCGCCAGCCAGGTGGACACGGCGGCGCGCCCCTCCCGGTAGTCGCCGGCCTGGCGCCACGCCTGCCAGAAGACCTCCTCCACCACCTCGGCCGCGTCGTCGGCGTCGGTGACCACGTGCACGGCCACGGAGTGCACCAGCGTGCTCCAGCGGTCGTACAGGGCCGCCAGCGCGGCCTCCTCCCCCCCGGCCATGCGGCGCAGCAGCTCGTGGTCACGGCTCTCCGGAGTCGGAGAGAGGAGGGACGACGCGGTCCCGCGCCCGTCGCGCTCCGGGGCGCCCACGAAGGGGAGCCCGGCGGAGCCGGACGGGCGGGGGGTTGTGGCTGGATCCATGAATGTCGGCGCTTTCAGGAGGCCCGGACAAAGATGGGACAAACCCTCCGCAAACGCCGCACCACGAGCGTGCGACAGATCCGGCGAACATGCGGGATTTGTCGCCGCGCCCGTCCCCGCTCCGCGATCAGGTGGAGAACGCCCCGGAAACCACCACTTCGCCCGTGGGACCGGGGACGCCGCCCACGGGCTCTTCGGTGACCGCGATGGCGCGGAGCGAGCCGGGCGGCAGGTCGTAGCAGGCGCTGACCTGGGCGGACCCGCCGGGGCCGGGGCGGAAGGTGCCGGCGCTCAGCGGCCCCGCCGGGGTCACCAGCCAGAGCTGGTACTCGCGCCCCTCGCGCACCGGGGGGAGGTCGCGGGCGAAGAAGGTCCAGGTGCCGCTCGCCGGGTTCCAGAACATGCGCCCGGAGGGGGCCCGCCGCTCCGGCGAGGCCACGTCGATCACCCGCACGCCGGGCGCGGACAGCTCGGCGAGGGTGCCGTCGCGGCGCAGCAGCTCGCCGCGGAGCGCTTTGCGCTCGGTCTGCGCGGCGGCCAGGCGGCCGCGCAGCGCCTCCACGCGGCGCGACAGCGAGGCGGCGTAGACGCCGGCGCCCAGGAGCAGCGCCACGGCCGCCGCGGCGGCCCACCACCCGGCGCTCCGCGCCCGGGAGGCGGGGGCGGGGTCGCGGCGCAGGGGGATCGGCGGCGGGCCGGGCGTGCCCTCCCGCGGGCGGGCGTCGGCGGCGGCGCGGGCCACCAGCCGCGCCCGGACCCGCGCCGAGCGGTCGGGGTCCAGCGCGACGGCGGGGGCGGCGAAGGCCAGCTCGCCGGCGGTGGCCCGCATGTCGGCCAGCTCCCGCGCGCATTCCCCGCACCCGGCCAGGTGGGCCAGGAGCGATTCGCGCTCGGGGCCGAGCAGGGCGCCCAGCGCCTCGGCGGCGAGCGAGTCGCGCAGCTCGTCGTGCGTGGGTGTGCCGCTCATCGGGAATCCTCGCGGAGCAGGGTCAGACTGTCCCTCAGCTTCTGCAGGGCGAGGCGCATGCGCGTCTTCACGGTTCCGAGGGGCTGGCCGGTTCGTTCGGCGATCTCCGTCTGGCTCAGGCCCCCGTAGTAGGCCAGCTCCAGGGCTTCGCGCTGCTCCACGGGAAGGCGCAGCAGCGCCCCCCGCACCATCCCGCGCTCTTCCTCCGCCGCCGCGTGGTGCAGCGGATCGGGCGCGTCCGTCGCCGGCTCCGCGGCGAGCCGCGGCACCTCGTCCCACCCGTCCTCCCGCACCCGGCGGCGGTTCCGGGCCCGGTCCAGCGCCCGGCTGCGCGCCAGGGTGGCGAGCCACGCCCCCACCCTACCCCGGCTCCCCTCGTAGCGGTCCGCCTGGCGCCACGCCTGCCAGAAGGTTTCCTCCAGCACCTCCTCCGCGTCCTCGGCGGCGCCCCCCACCACGTGCAGGATCAGCGGGTGCAGCCGCGGCGACCACAGGTCGTAGAGCGCGCCCAGCGCGGTCTCGTCGCCCCGGCGCATGCGCTCCAGGAGACGGCGCGACTCCTCCTCCGCGTCGCTCGCCCCGGCGCCGGGCGGAGGGCCGGGCGGCCCGGCGGACTCTCCCTGCGATGGGTACGGGGTGGGGCCGGTCTGCGGATTCATGCGCGGCTCGGTGTGGCGGTGGGCGCGCAATGTAGGGTTCTTCCCGGCGTCGCGGCAACCCGGGAGAGATCCGGGAGGGCGCCGCCGAGCGTACCTGTCTGCGTGTGCCGGGCGCCGCCCGGCCGGTTCCCTTTCCGGATCGTGATGAGCTCCACGCCGCGCCGAGCCGCGCGAGGGAAGTCGCCTCGCGGCACCGGGACGCGCCGCCCGACGCGGCGGCGCGCTCCGTGGTTCGCGCTGCTCGCGCTGGCGGCGGCCTACGCCTGCCTGCTGGGGATCTCGCCCGTGGGGCAGGCCGGGCTCCTGTGGCTGCACCTGTCGGCGGAGCACGGCGGGAGCGCGCCCCACGCCGCCGCGGAGCACCGGCACGACGGCGGAACCGCCCACCGGCACGCCGCCGCGGACCCCGACCGCGGGCCCGACTCCGGCCCCGGCCACGAGAGCGACGGGGACGCGGGCCGGCCCGTCGCGCCGAACGCGCCCCACGAGCACCACGGCAGGCTCCACACCCACGACCGGTCGCCGGTGGAGGATCCCACCGTGCCGGTGGACGCGCTCTCCAAGTACTACCTCCCCGCAGATCCCACGGCCCCACGTCCGCCTGCGCGGGACCCGGCGGTGGCGCCGGCCGCCGCGCCCGCGCCGTCCCCGACCGCTCCCAGGATCGACACTCCCCCTCCACGCCGGCCGGGCTGACCCTTTCGGCATCGGCATTCCGGTCCCCCGGGCGCTCGCGCGCGGCGGGCCGGGCACGGGCTGCCCCGCGCGGACCCGGAATCCGGCAGCGCCCCCCACCCGCCCGCGCCCTCGCGGCGCGGCGGAGGGTGCGCGCCGGGGCCCGGCGCGCGTCCCGGCACCCCGCATCCAACGGCACACCTACGGGGGAGTCCAGGAACACCATGAAGCGAAACGCTTTTCGACGTCCGCATCTCGCGCGGCGCCCGGCGCTGCGCGCCGCCCTGCTGGCGGGGTCGCTCGCGCTCGGCGGCGCGGGGGCGCTCGGCGCCCAGGCGGCGCCCGCGGCTCCGGCCCGGCGCGACACCGTCCCCGGCTCGCTCCTCGACACGCTCCGGGTCAACGGGCGCATCGACGACCTGACCGGCATCGCGGGCACCTCCTCGGAGGGGCGGGTGGGCGCGGCCGACCTGCTCTCGCGCCCGCTGGCGCGCGAGGGGGAGCTGCTGGAAACGGTGCCCGGCGTGATCGTCACGCAGCACTCCGGGGAGGGCAAGGCCAACCAGTACTTCGTCCGGGGCTTCAACCTGGACCACGGCACCGACTTCCAGACCCGCGTGGAGGGGATGCCGGTCAACATGCCCACCCACGGGCACGGCCAGGGCTACACCGACCTCAACTTCGTCGTCCCCGAGTTCGTGGAATACCTGGACTACCGGCTGGGGGTGTACCACGCCGAGCTGGGCGACTTCGGGAGCGCGGGGGGCGCGGAGCTGCACCTGGCGCGCACGCTGGACCGCCCCTTCGCCACGCTGGGCGCCGGCCAGAACGGGCTGGCTCGGCTGGCGGGGGGCGGATCGGCGCGCGTGGGCCCGGGCGACCTCCTGCTGGGCGGCGAGGCGCGGGCGTACGACGGCCCCTGGGAGCAGCCCCAGGAGGTCCGCAAGCTCGTCGGCATCGCCCGCTACTCGTGGGACCGCGGCCCGTCCCGCTTTTCCGTGCTGGGGCTGGCCTACCGCAACCGCTGGAACGCCACCGATCAGGTCCCGGAGCGCGCGGTGCGGAGCGGCCTGATCGGCCGGCTGGGGCAGGTGGACGACAGCGACGGCGGCGAGGCGGAGCGCTACAGCCTGTCCGGCGAATGGACCCGCACCGGCGCCAGCTGGGTGCAGGAGGTCGAGCTCTTCGGCATCCGCTCCGGGCTGGACCTGTACTCCGACTTCACCTTCTTCCTGGACGACCCGGTCCGCGGCGACCAGTTCCACCAGGAGGACCGCCGCACCGTGGCGGGGATCAACGCCCGGCACGCGCAGGACGTACGGGGAATGGGCGCGGCGCACACCCTGACGGCGGGGCTCCAGGCGCGCGCCGACTTCATCGGGGGGCTGGGGCTGCACCGCACCGCCGCGCAGGCGCGCCTGGGCACGGTGCGGCAGGACCGCGTGCGCCAGACCGGGACCGGCGTGTTCCTGGAGGCGGAGTCGCGCTGGCGCCCCTGGCTGCGGAGCGTGCTGGGGGTGCGCGCCGACGGCTACACCTTCCGGGTGGACAGCGACGCGCCGGAAAACTCCGGCGCCCGGCGCGCGGGGATCGTGAGCCCCAAGGCGTCGCTGGTGCTCGCCCCCTCGCGGACCACGGAGCTCTACCTGAGCGGCGGGTACGGCTTCCACAGCAACGACGCGCGGGGGACCACCATCACCACCGACCCCGCCACCGGCGAGCCGGCGGCGCGGGTGGACCCCCTGGTGCGCTCCCGCGGCGCCGAGGTGGGAGTGCGCGCGTCGCCGCTGCGGGGGCTGCGCTCCACCCTGACCGCGTGGACGCTGGAGCTGGACAGCGAGCTGCTGTTCGTGGGCGACGCCGGAGCCACCGAGCCCTCCGCGCGGAGCGGGCGGCGCGGCGTGACCTGGGCCAACTTCTACCGGCCCGTCCCCTCGCTCTCGCTGGACGCGGACGTGTCGCTCGCGCGGGCCCGGCTCGCGGGCGTGCCGGCGGGCGGGGACCGCATCCCGGGCGCGCTGGAGAACGTGGTGGCCGCGGGGATCGCCTGGAGCCCGCCGCGGGGCGCGCTGGGGGCCCTGCGCCTGCGCCACTTCGGGGCGTACCCGCTGGTGGAGGACAACTCGGTGCGCGCGGATCCCGCCACGCTGCTGAACGCCGAAGTGGGGTGGCGGTTCGGGTCGGGGGTGCGGCTGGAGGCGGTGGTGCTCAACCTGCTGGACTCGGAGGCGGCGGACATCCAGTACTTCTACGCCTCGCGGCTGCCGGGGGAGCCGGCGGAGGGGGTGGAGGACGTGCACTTCCACCCGGTGGAGCCGCGGCAGGTGCGGGTGGCGCTCCAGTGGGTGTTCTGACCGCTTTTTACCGCTGATTTGGGCGTGCCCCCGGCTGGCGCCGGGGTCGGGCTTCGGCTCCGTAGCAAACGATACTACCGTTTGCAACGGAGTCGAGCCCCCGCGGAAACAGCCCCGCGGGGTCTCGCCCCTTCGGGCCGTAATCCCTCACGCGGGGCTCGTGCTGGCGTCCGCTGGGGCCCCCTCCCCCGCAAGCGGGAGAGGGGGAGAACTGCGGGGCGGAAGGGCGCGCGCTATTCCGCGAGAAAGCCGAGGAGAGCGGCGTTGAACGCGGTGGCGTGGCTCTGGTTGATCCCGTGCGGACCGCCCGGGATCAGTGCGAGCCGGCTGTGCCGGATCGCCTCGTGCGTGCGCTTCCCGGAGCCTTCGAACGGCACGATGCCGTCCGCGTCGCCGTGGATGACGAGCGTCGGGACCGTCACCTTCGGCAGGTCGTCGCGAAAGTCGGTGAGGCCGAACGACTGCATGGCCTCGAGCGCCGCCAGCTTGTCGGCCTGTTTGCAGAGCGCCACGGCCGCCTGCCGATCTTCCTCGCTCACCAGGATCGCGCCGTCGGCGTTCGGCGAGTAGAAATCCTTCGTGAACTGGTCGTAGAACCCGTCGGAATCCGCGGTGAGCTGGGCGGTCATCTCGGCGGCCTTGGCCGCGTCGAGCGGTCCGTCGGGGTTGCCAGGGGTCTTCATCATCATGGGGGGCACGGCGGCGGCGAACACCACGCTCCTCAGGCGCTCCTGGCCGTGGTTGGCGATGTAGCGCGCCACCTCGCCGCCGCCCATCGAGAAGCCCACGAGGGTCGCGTCGCGAAGGTCCAGCGCCTCCAGCAGCCCCGCCAGGTCGTCGGCCAGCGTGTCGTAGCCGTACCCCGTCCCGGGCTTGTCGCTTTCCCCGAATCCCCGCCGATCGTACGTCACGACGCGGTAGCCGGACGAGCGAAGAGCCGGAACCTGCTCCTTCCACGATTTGCCCGAAAGCGGCCAGCCGTGGATCAGCACCACCGGACGCCCCTCGCCACCGCTGTCCTCCACGTGCACGTTCACGTCCTTGAGGCCGAGGAACCGGGTGTTCACGGGAATTTCCGTCATGCGCTCCTCCGTTTGATCGCAGGTGCTCGTCGAGCACCCGGGGTAGGGTGCGTGAAACCGCAGGCGCCGTGCAGCCCGTTTGGTCGTTCCATCACCGCAGAGGCTTGAACCCGTCGCCGCGGGTGAACAACTCGCTGTGGCGCCGGCCGTCCAGCGTGGCCTGCACCACGTTGACCTGGTCCTCGAACAGCTCGAAGTGCATGCGGTTGTGCACCTTCAGCCGGCCCGCCGCGGCCGGCGCGGGGGCGCGCAGGCACAGCCACAGCACGATCCCCTGCCGGCGCACGCCGCACCAGGTGAACGGGAGCGACCGCCCACCCTCCAGCACCGTGAAGTGCGTGGCCGCATAGGCGAAGGCCGCCGCCTCCCAGCTGCGCGGCGGCCCTCCCCGGCGCCGCAGCGCCGTGCCGAAGTCGTCCGCGAACACGCGCACGGAGATGTCCAGGGTGCGCGCGGACCCGTCGTGCCGGATCTCGGTGAGCGTGCTGTGGATGGGGTGCGCTTCCGCCGCGCGGGGGGCGAGGGCGAGGGCGAGCGCCAGCAGGCAGGCGGCGAGCGCGCGCCGCGGCGCCGGCCGGCGCACGCTCACCAGGGGCTCCGCTCCACCGCCCACCCCGCCGCGACCACCGCGATCACGGCGGACACGGCCACCACCCGCAGGCGGAAGGGCGACGGGGCGCGCAGCCCGCCCAGCAGCCGGTCCAGCCCGGCGAAGAGCACGGTCGCCGCCGCCAGCACCGCCACCTGCCCCGCCTCGATCCCCAGGTTGAAGCCCAGGAGCGGCACGGCGACCCCGTCCACGAACAGGCTGCGCAGGTAGTTGGCGAAGCCGGCACCGTGCACCAGCCCGAACACCCCGGCGAACACCGGACGGTAGCGGCCGCGCCAGGGCGCCCCCGCGCGGTCGCGCACCAGCAGGTTCTCCGCCGCCGTGGCCACGATGGTCACGGGGATCAGGAACTCGATGAGCGCGGTGGGGAGGTTGAGCACCCCCGTCACCGCGAGCGCCAGGGTGACCGAGTGCCCCACGGTGAAGGCGGTGACCACCGCCATCGCCTGGCGCCAGTCGCGCAGCCGGTAGATGGCCGCCAGCACCAGGATGAACAGCACGTGGTCCGCCCCGCGCGGGTCGGTGATGTGCAGGAAGCCCAGGTGGGCGAAGGTCAGGAGCTCGGACATGGGGGCTCCGGGTTCAGTCGCAGCCGCCCGCCAGGTAGTGGCGGAGCGGGGCCTGGCAGGCCAGCGCCTCGCGCGCCAGGCGGGCGTGCACCGGGTGGAAATCCGGGGCGATGGCGAGCGCGGCGCGCAGGTGCCCGCGGGAGCGATCCCGGTCGCCAAGCGACTTCTCGATCATCCCGGCGTGGTACAGGAGCATGGGGTCGCGCGTCCCGCGGGCAAGCGCGGCGGCCATGGCCGGGCGCGCCTCGGCGTCGCGGCCGGCGCGGTGCAGCGCCCAGGCCAGCAGGTCGTGGCCGTACACGTCGCGCCGGGTGCGCAGGTCGGCGCGGGCCTGCGCCAGCACCTGCGGGACGCGCCGTCCGTGGTCCAGCAGGAACAGGCTCTCGGCGCGGTGGTACGCCCCCGCGCTCCCTGCCAGCGACACCTCCACCACCCGCGCGTACTCGGCGGCGCGCCGTGCGTCGCCGGACGCGGCGTACAGGTCGGAAAGCAGCGCCAGCGTCGCCGGCTCCGGAGCCGCGGCCACCGCCCGCTCGCCGAAGTCGACCGCGGCGTCCCACTTCTCCCGGGCCCCCTCCAGCCGCGCCATGGCGGCGAGCAGGCGGCGGTCGTCCGGGAACACCTCCAGCCCCGCCGTCAGCGCCTCCTCCGCGGCGTCCAGCTCGCCGTGGCGCAGCTCGAAGTCGCCCACGCGCAGCTGGAACCACGCCACCAGCTCCGGGGCAAGGTCGGTGCGCAGCACCGCGCGGTCGCGCGCCGCGCGCAGCAGCGCGCGCGCCTCCCCCGTGCGCCCCCCGATCTCGGCCCAGCGGGCGAGCCGCGGGGCCACGTCCAGCTCCGCGCGCGACGGCGCCAGCGAGCCGAAGGTCACGGCCGCGCCGTCGTAGTCGCCCAGCTCCATCTGGATCTCGCCCAGCATGGCGCGGAAGGCGGCGTTCTCCGGCTCCAGCGCCACCAGCGTCCGCGCCGCCTCCAGCGCCTCGCCGAAGCGGTGCTGCTCCACCAGCGCGGCCGCGAGCAGGGCATGGCCCGCCGGGTTCCGCACGTCGCGAAGGCGGAGCGACTCGCGCGCCGCCGCTTCGGCCGCCAGCACGTCCTCGGCGCTCCCCGTCTCCCGCGCGCGCTGCAGCAGGAGCTGGGCGAGCCACCCGCGGTCCGTCGCGCTGTACGGGTCGCGCCGGGCGCGCGCCTCCACCAGCGCGATGCGCTGGTCCAGGTCCTCCGGGTCCACCGTGGGCCGCGCCACGGCGGCAGGGCGCACGTCGTCGGCGGAAACGATCCGCGCGGCCACGCCGCCGGCGAGGGCCAGCACGCCGGCGAGGGCCGCCGCGATGAGATGTCCGCGATGCTTCATGGGCCCGTCGATCCGAAAAGTGAGAATCCCGCTCCCCGGCGGATGCCGGGGAGCGGGGTCGCGCCGGCCCTTACTGCGTGGGCGCGGCGAGGTACGGGAAGGTGGTGAGCGCCGTCTTGTCGTTCTCGTTGACGTTGTCGCCGACGAGGCCGGGGCTGACGTTGACGTTGTTCCCCAGCACGTTGCCGAAGACCACCGCCGTCGCCTTGTCCACGGCGTCGTCGCCCATCAGCTTGCGGCCGCCGTAGCCGTTGGTGGGGTCCAGCACGTTGGTGAGCCAGCCGACGTTCGCGGCGGTCGCCGAGTTCGCCGAGGTCACCCCGGCCGCCCGGCTGGTGAACACCTTGATCATGTCGCCGGGGGCCGCCGGAGTGCCCAGCAGGGCGCCGGCGACGGCGGTCGCGTACGGCGCGTCGCGCTTGGCCACCGTCGTGACGAAGGCCACCACGTCGTCCGTGAAGTGGAACGGGTCGCGCGCCGGCTCGAAAGCGTCGTACGCGTCGTGCTCGCGCTTCTCCACGAGCGCTTCCATCACCAGCGGGTTCCCCAGCCGCTCCACCTGCGTGAACCGCCGGTTGGTGTTGGTGGAGAAGGTGCTGTCGGCGGCGGCGAACGCCGTCTCGCCGGGGCTCACGTTGGCTCCAGTGGGCTCGGTGTCGCAGGCGGCGAGGCCCGCGATCGCCAGCAAGGCCAGGGCGGCCGGATAAGTCTTGCGGTTCGGCATTGTCTCTTGTCTCCCGTTTCAGGACGTCGATGTGTGATTCGCGCGGTCCGGCTCAGCGGCCGATGGTGGCCCAGACGCCGAGCTGGCCGCCGCCCCGTCCCTGCGTCAGCTGCGACTCGGGAAGCTCGACGACGATGGCGAGCGCGTTGATCCCGGCCAGGAAGTCGACCGCGCAGCCGAAGCGGGTGTCGCGCGCCGTCTGTCCCGGGTTGGGAACGCCATTGGTGCAGGCCGGCCGGAAGGCCAACGCCACCGTGCCCGGCGGGGGCGGGATCACGCCGCCGATCTGCGAGTCCGGGCCCGTGGTGGGACGGCGGTCCGGGATGATGCGGAGGAACTGCTGCAGGTCCACGTAGAACGGGTCGTCGCGCAGCCCGGCGAACACCTGCATCTGGCCGGCGGTCGCGGCGCCGCTGGCGGCGAGCTGCGCCGTCAGGGTGCTGCTGATGGCGCCGCGGCGGATGTTGGGGGAGGCGCCGCTGAAGCCGAAGCTCACGCCCACGCCCGGCACCTGCACCATGCGCGGCGCCGTCGGCCCGATCACGTCCACCGTCTGCGTCCCGTCGGTCATCTCGTCGAAGGAGAACTGGAACACCAGGTCCTCGCGGCCGTCCTGGTTGTTGTCCACGTGCAGCTGGTACAGCGCGTTGGGATCGAACCGGGCCGGGAGCCCGCCCACCAGCGTGCGGTTGCCCACGATGGGCGAGACCACCGTCATCGCCAGCACGATCCGGTCGTCCGCCGATCCCGGGAACACGTACACGTCGTTGATGTCCAGCTGCGGATTCAGCTCGGTGAGAGCCGTCTGCTGGTGATCGGAGCCCACCGTCTCGCGGACGGCAACCCCGCCGGCCGCCACCCCCACTGCGAGCAGCGAGAGGAGAAAGGGCCTGGTGCGGAACAGCGCGTGGATCTTCATACGTCCCTCCGGCAGATGTGATTTCCTCGCGGGCCGGCCAACGGCCGGACCGCCCTGCACCCTGCATCCCGCGTCCGCCGGAACGGACCCGGGCCCCCGCCGCGTCGCGATCTCCGCGCACCGCCGGCACGCGGACTGGCAGCCGTCGCCCGGTGCGGTGGCGGCCTGTAGACAGCAGTACGACGGGGGGCTTCGGATCGGATCTGTGGGGGTCGGATATTGATTCAAGCGGGGTGGACTGCCACTGCGGGTTCGGGCGTGTCCCCGGCTGGCGCCGGGGTCGGGCTTCGGCTCCGTAGGGCTGCAAACAACGCAGCCCAACGGAGTCGAGCCCCGGCGGAAACAGCCCCGCCGGGTCTCGCCCCTTCGGGCCGAAATCCCTCACGCGGGGATCGCGCTGGCGTCCGCGGGGGGCCCGGCTTCGATCCTCGCCATTGCCGTGTCGTACTCCCCTCCCCCCTTGCGGGGGAGGGGCTGGGGGAGGGGGGTCGCCGTCGCCGTGCTCCCCCTTCCCTCGCCTGCGGGGGAAGGGGGCCGGGGGGATGGGGGGCCGCCGGGTCGGGCTCCGGGGCGGAACGGAAGGGGAAACGACGACGCCCCCGCCGGGTGGCGGGGGCGTCGTCGGGGGGGTCGTAAAAGGGCGCGGCCGCGAGGCGGCGGCTTATCGGGGTGGGGATGCGGGGAGCCAGAGGGTGAAGCAGGCGCCCCGTCCGGGGGTGCTGCTCACCGTAAGGCCCCCGTCCATCATGCGCGTGAGCATGCGGCTGATGCTCAGGCCAAGGCCCGTTCCGCCGCCACGGTCGCGGCCGCCGACGTCCTGGACGAACGGTGCGAAGATCATCTCCTGCATCTCCGGGGAGATGCCGATTCCTTCGTCCTCCACGTCCAGGGCCACCCATGGGCCCGGCCAGGTGGAATCGACACCCTGCGGCGTGGCGGTTTCCGCGCGGCATCGGACGCGGATGTTGCCACCCGGCTCCGAGAACTTGCAGGCGTTGGACAGCAGGTTGACGAGGACCTGGCGGATCCGGCCGGGATCCCCCCACACGCCCACGTCCGCGCAACCGCCGGTCCCGTCGAAGAGGATGAGCCCGCGCTTCGCGAGCAGCGACTCGGTGATCTCCAGGGCGTCCAGCGCCACGCGATGAACCGCGACCCGCTCGCGCAGCACGTTCATCTCGCCGGCTTCCACCTTGGCCAGGTCGAGGACGTCGTTGACCAGCGCCAGAAGGTGCCTGCCGCTTCCCTGGATCCGCTGCACGCGCTCCAGCTGGCCGGCTTCCAGGGAGCCGCCGATTCCCAGCTCCAGGAGGTCCGCGTAGCCGAGTACCGCGTTGATCGGCGTGCGGATCTCGTGGCTCATGGTGGCGAGGAACTGGCTCTTGAACCGGTTCGCGGCCTGTGCCGCCGCGAGAAGCGCCTCGCTCTCGATCTCCACCGCCTTGCGCTCGGTGATGTCCACGCAGGCGCCGGTCATGTAGAGCGGCATTCCCTCCGCGTCCAGGTACGTGCGCCCCTTGTCGAGCAGCCAGCGCACGGAGCCGTCCGGCCACACCACGCGGAACTCCTCGTGGAAGCCCACGCCATGAGAGGCGGCGCGCGCCGCGGCTTCGGCCACCCGGGCACGGTCCCCGGGATGGACGTGCGCGAGAAATTCGTCGACCGTCCGGGGGGTTTCGGACGGGGCGAGCCCGAAGAGGCGTTCCAGCGCCGTGTCCCATTCGAGCACGCCGCTCCGCATGCCCCAGCGGAACGTCCCCGTGGCGGAGGCGTCGAGCGCGGCCTGAAGCCGCTCCTCGCTTTCCCTCCGCGCCCGCTCGGCGTCCTTCTGGAGCTGGATGTCGGTACAGGTGCCGAACCAGCGCTCCACCGCCCCGCTCCCGTCGCGGAGCGGAAGCGCCAGCCACAGGTGCCAGCGGTACTCCCCGTCATGGCGCCGCAGCCGGCACTCCACGGAGAAGGGCTCCACCGCCCGGAGCGAGTGGCGCCAGGTGCCGAGCGCCTGCTCCCTGTCCTCCGGGTGAAGCACCCCGCTCCACCGGGACGCGTGCGCTTCGTCGCGGGTCTGCCCCGTGTAGTCGAGCCAGCGCCCGTTGAAGTAGTCGAGGCCGCCGTCCGCCCGGGCGCTCCACACGAGGTGCGGAATCATCTCGGCGAGGAAGCGGAACCGCGCTTCGCTCTCGGCGAGGCGGCTTTCGGCCAGCTTGCGCGCCCGGATGTCCTCGGCGACCGCGACGAAGCGCCACGGCCTTCCCGCCGGGTCGCGGACCATGGACACGGTCAGCTCCGCCCAGGTCGTACGGCCGTCCTTGCCCACGTACCGCTTCTCGAGCGAACAGCACTCGATCTCGCCGGCGAGCATCCGCTCCATCAGCCGGGCGTCGGCCGGAAAGTCGTCGGGGTGGGTCACGTCGCGAAAGCTCACCCCGCGCAGCTCGTCCGGCGGATAGCCCACGATGTCGCAGAACCGCTCGTTGGCCCGCAGGTACCGTCCGTCCGTCCCGACCTCCGCGATCCCCACCGCGGCGTGCTGGAAGAGCGCCCGGAAGCCGGCCTCGCCCTCCCCGGCCGCCGACGGGACGACGGACCCGACCGGCAGCCGGTCCGGAGCGCCCGCGCCCGTCACGTCGCGCGCCACGCTCAGCAGCCCCACGATCCGCCCCTCCTCGTCGTGCTCGGGGACGAGGAAGCTCCAGAACCGCCGCTCGCCGTCCGGCGACGGGAAGACGAAGTGGAGCTCCTGCACCTCGTCGGACCGGATCGCCGCCCGCTGCGCCCTCTCCCACTGCTCGGCGAGGTGCTCCGCCATGCCGAGCTCGCGGTTGGTCCGGCCGAGGAACTCCGCGGCCGCGCGGCCGGTCGCCCGCTCCACCGCCGGGTTGACGTAAAGGTGGCGTCCCTCCAGGTCGAACCGGGCGACCACGTCCGGGAGGCGGTCGAGCAGGGTGCGCAGCTCCGTGGCGTGGCGCAGCAGCGCCTGCTCGGCCCGCCGCTGGTCCGTGATGTCGTCCACCACGGCGACGAAGAAGAGAGGCTTCTCCGACAGCTTCTCCCGCACCAGCGTGACGCGAACGTCGGCCCAGACGCTGGAGCCGTCCTTTCGCACGTAGCGCTTCTCGATGGTGTAGCTGGCCTGTTCGCCCGCCACCGTGCGCAGGGCCTGGTCGAGGTCCGCCGCCAGGTCTTCCGGGTGCGTCAGCTCCTGGAAGCGAAGCTCCAGGAGCTCCTCGCAGCTGTACCCCAGGATGGAGCACAGGCGCTGGTTCACGCGGAGCCAGCGCCCGTCGGGTGCCAGATGCGCGATCCCGACCGGCGCCAGCTCGAAGGTGGCCAGGAAGCGCTCCTCGGTCAGCCGGAGCGCTTCCTCCAGGTGCCGGGCCCTCGCTTCATCGGGGTGAGTACGCATGGGAGGACCGGAGGAGGGGAGCGTGCATGGGCAAACACTTGTACAAAGGTATATCCACCGGAGGGCACGGCAAAGAACGTGGACACGCCTCCGGTCCGGCAGCGCCTCGCCGTGCGCTGCGCGGGCCCCGCGCGCCGCCCGGCATCGTGCCGGCGTCCGGCGGGGCGCAACGGCAGCGACGACGCCCCCGCCGGGTGGCGGGGGCGTCGTCGGGAGGGCGCCGTGCGGAGGACCGCGCCGCCGGCTACCTCAGGTGCTGCTTCACGCGCTCCGCGGTCTGGCGGTCCATCCCCTGGACGCCGGCGATCTCGTCCACGCCGGCGTGCCGCAGGCTGTACAGCGTCCCGAAGTGGTCCGCGAGCGCGTCCGCCCGGTTCCCCAGCCCGTCCACCCCCTCCAGCTGGTGCACCAGCCGCTCGCGCTCCAGCTGCCGCCCCACCGCGCCCTGGTCGGACACGTCGTGGCCGTGGCCGCGCAGCTCCTCCAGCAGCCCCAGCCACTCGCCGTGCCCCCACCCCTGCGGGCGCGAGCGGGCGAACTGGCGCAGGTGGTCGCCCAGGCTGTGCCCGGCCCCGCCCCCCGCCCCGCCGCCCGCACCACCGCTGGCACCGCCGCCCGCACCCGCGCCGCCGCGCTTCCGGGCTCCCCCGCCGCCGGTGCTCCCGGCTCCGCCGGAGCTCTTCTTCGCCGCGGCGCCGCCGGACCCTCCGGATCGCTTCTTCGCGGCCCCGCCGCCCGCCGGGCCGCCATCCAGCCCCGGGCTCCCGTCGCCCATCCCCGCGCCCGTGCCCCCGCCCGCGGACTTCCTGGCCGCGGCGCGCTTCGCGCCCCCCCCGCCGGAGGCGGTGTCGCCGGTGGTCCCGCCGGTGCCGGTGGCCAGCGCCGCGGCCCGCTTCGCCGCCGGGGTCTTGCCCGCCGACTTCGCCGCGGTCTTCCTGGCGGTGGCGCCGCCCTCCGCTCCGCCGTCGCCGCTGCCCGGGGAAGCGCCGGAGGCCGCGCGCGCGGCCGCCCCGTCCCTCGCGCCCTTTCCCCTGGTGGATTCGTTCTTCGCCATGGGTCGGTCTCCCTGGTGGTTGTGGCCGGCCGGCGCCTCCGGCCGGATCCGGACTACGCTTCCTCGTGCTTCAGGACCAGCAGGCCCAGCGGCGGCAGCACCATCCGCGCCGACTGCGCGCGCCCGTGCTCGGGGACGGGCTCCGTCTCCACCGCGCCCGCGTTCCCCAGGTTGCTCCCCCCGTACGCCTCCGCGTCGCTGTTCAGCACCTCGGCGTACCGCCCGGGCCGGGGGAGCCCCACGCGGTAGCCCATGCGGGGGACGGGGGTGAAGTTGCACACGAACACCAGCTCCTCGCCCGGCTCCGTGCCGCGCCGGACGAACGACACCACGGAGTTCCGCACGTCGTGGAAGTCGATCCACTCGAACCCCTCGTGCGCGAAGTCCGTTTCCCAGAACGCCTTCTCGCGGGCGTACAGGGCGTTGAGGTCGCGCACGAAGCGCTGCACCCCGGCGTGCAGCCGGTCGTCCAGCAGGTCCCAGTCCAGGGCGCGCCCCTCGCTCCACTCCCGCCACTGCCCCAGCTCGCCGCCCATGAAGAGCAGCTTCTTGCCGGGGTGCGCCCACATGTAGCCCAGCGCCAGGCGCAGGTTCGCCAGCTTCTGCCAGGCGTCGCCGGGCATCTTGCTGGCGAGCGAGCCCTTGCCGTGCACCACCTCGTCGTGCGACAGGGGGAGGACGAAGCGCTCGCTGAAGGCGTACATCAGCGAGAAGGTGACCAGGTTGAAGTGGAACTGCCGGTACACCGGGTCCTCCTGCGCGAAGCGCAGGAAGTCGTTCATCCACCCCATGTTCCACTTGAGGTGGAAGCCCAGCCCGCCCAGGTGCGCGGGCTGCGTCACCCCCGGCCAGGCGGTGGATTCCTCCGCGATCATCAGCGTCCCCGGGACGCGCTCGCGCACCGCGGTGTTGAGCTGCTGGAGGAAGGCGATGGCCTCCAGGTTCTCGCGCCCGCCGTAGCGGTTGGGGACCCACTCGCCCGCCTTGCGGGAGTAGTCCAGGTAGAGCATGGAGGCCACCGCGTCCACGCGCAGGCCGTCCACGTGGAACTCCTCCAGCCAGTACAGCGCGTTGGCGACCAGGAAGTTGCGGACCTCGTTGCGCCCGAAGTTGAAGACCATGGTCCCCCAGTCCGGGTGCTCGCCCTGCCGGGGGTCGGCGTGCTCGTACAGCGGCGTCCCGTCGAAGAGGCGCAGGGCGTGCGCGTCGCGGGGGAAGTGCGCGGGCACCCAGTCCAGGATCACCCCGATCCCGCGCTGGTGCAGGTGGTCCACGAAGTAGCGGAAGTCGTCCGGGGTGCCGAAGCGCGCGGTGGGGGCGTAGTAGCCGGTCACCTGGTAGCCCCAGGAGGGGTCGTACGGGTGCTCGGCCACCGGGAGCAGCTCCACGTGCGTGAACCCCATCTCGGTCACGTAGTCGGCGAGCCGGTGCGCCACTTCGCGGTAGTCCAGCACGCGGTCGTCCTCGCCGCGCTGCCAGGAGCCCAGGTGCACCTCGTACACGGCCATGGGGCCCTCGCACGGGTTGCGCTCCGCCCGCGCCAGCATCCACTCGCCGTCCTCCCAGGCCGGGTGGTCCAGCCCGTAGACCACGGAGGCGGTGTCCGGGCGCAGCTCCGCGGCGAAGGCCATGGGGTCGGCCTTGAGCAGCAGCTCGCCGGAGGGGGCGCGGATCTCGTACTTGTAGACGGTGCCGCGCTCCACGCCGGGGAGGAAGATCTCCCACACGCCGGAGCCCGGGTGGCTGCGCATGACGTGGCGCCCCCCGTCCCACCCGTTGAAGGCGCCCACCACGCTCACCCGGCGCGCGTTGGGCGCCCACACGGCGAAGCGCGTCCCGCGGACCCCGTCCATCTCGCAGGGGTGCGCCCCCAGCACGGAGTACATGCGGTAGTGGGTCCCCTGCCCCAGCAGGTACAGGTCGAAGTCCGTGACCGTGGAGCCGAACGCGTACGGGTCGGCCGCCTCGGCCTGCGCGCCGTCCTCCGCCTCGGTGCGCAGCCGGTAGGGGAAGGACTCCGCGCCGCGCGGGAGGAGGACTTCGAAGAAGCCCGCCGGGTGCGCCCGCTCCATGGGGAGCGCTTCCCCCGTCTCCGCGTGCACCGCCGCCGCCCGCGCCGCGCCGGGGAGGAAGGCGCGCACCACCACCCGGACCTCGCCCCCCACCGAGACCCGGTGGGGCCCCAGCACCCGGAAGGGGTCCGGGTGGTCGCCCTGGACGACCAGGCTCACGTCGTGCTCCAGCGTAACCGGGACCATCTGCCTCTGTAGTTTTCTGTCCAGTTCGGTTGCCCGCGTGCCGCTCCCCATGCGAGGTGCGTGCCGGAACGGCGAGGGAACAGGGAATCGGGTTCCTCCGGTGCAGGCGCAGCGTGCAGCGCCACGGGGAACAGCCTGCCAGTGCACCGTACTCCGGCTCCCGACGCCTACTTCAGCCCTCCGCTTCCAGGCGCGACGCGGCGGCCTCGTCCAGGATCCAGACCGGCTCCCCGGAGGCGGGGCGGACGAGCTGCGCCGGGATGCGCAGCGGGTCCAGCGCGCCCCGGAGCACGGCGCGCACCCGGGCCGCCTTGTCTGCGCCGGTGACCAGGAACTCCACGCGGGACGCGGCGTCCAGCGTCGGCGGCGTGAGCGTCACGCGCGGCTCGCCGTCGTGCAGCGCGGGCGCGGCGGGGCGAACCCGCTCCAGCAGCGCCGGGGCAAACGGAAAGAGCGAGGCGGTGTGCCCGTCGGCACCCATCCCCAGGTGCACCAGGTCCAGGCGGGGCGGGCCGCCGCCCCACGCCTCGGCCAGCTCGCGCGCGTACGCGTCGGCGGCGCGCGCGGCGCCCAGCTCCCCGCGCACCCGGTGCACGCCGCCCGCGGCGACGGGCACGCGCGACAGCAGCGCCTCCCGCGCCATGCGGAAGTTGCTCCGCGGGTGCCCCGGGGGGACGCAGCGCTCGTCCCCCCACCAGAACTGCACCCGTTGCCACGGCACGGCCGCGGCGAAGGGCTCCGCGGCCAGCAGCGCGTACGCGCGGCGCGGGGTGCTCCCCCCGGCGAGCGCCACCGCGAAGCGCCCCCGCGCCTCCACCGCCTCGCGCGCCGCGGCCGCGAAGCGCTCCGCGCACAGCCGCGCGGCGGCGGCCGCGTCCGCGCACACCAGCGCGCGCCCCCGCCCGGCAAAACGCAGCTCGCGCGGCGCGGTCACCGGGGCCTCACGACGGCCCCCACCCGGCGGCCTTAGAGCCGCCACCCTCCCCCAATTCTGGGGGAGGGCTTCCCGACCCTCGACTGCCCGCGTGTCGCAGCCGGTCTCCCCCTCTCCCGCTTGCGGGGGAGGGGGCCGGGGGGAGGGGGCCCCCCGCGGACGCCAGCGCGATGCCCGCGTGAGGGATTTCGGCCCGAAGGGGCGAGACCCCGCGGCAGTTTGCGGGGGCTCGACTCCGTTGAGCAGCGTTGTTTGCTGCTCTACGGAGCCGAAGCCCGACCCCGGCGCAGCCGGGGGCACGCCCGACCCCGCAGTGACGAGCAGTTCCGGACGTCACGGCTGATGCCAGCTCCGCCCCGGCCCCAGCAGCCGGTCCGCGCCCTCGGGCCCCCAGCTCCCAGCCGGGTACGGCTCGGGGCTGCCGGCACGCTCCCACTCCTCCAGGATGGGCGTCGCCAGCGTCCACGCGGCCTCCACCTCGTCGCGCCGGGCGAACAGGGT
This sequence comes from uncultured Gemmatimonadales bacterium, assembly GCA_963716255.1. GTDB lineage: Bacteria > Gemmatimonadota > Gemmatimonadetes > Longimicrobiales > Longimicrobiaceae > JAFAYN01. Next base: position 999,566 of record OY970303.1, read on the forward strand.
GGCGTCGCCCAGCATGGCGTCCAGCAGGAGGCGCTGGTACGCCTCGGGCGACTCGGCGCCGGGAAAGGCGCTGCGGTAGTCGAAGTCCATGCTCACCGGCTGGAGCCGCCCCAGCAGCCCCGGTACCTTGGCCTCGAAGAACAGCGAGATCCCCTCGCGCGGCTGGATGCGCAGCACCAGCGCGTCCGGCGCCGGCATCTCGTTGTCCACCAGGTCCATCACGGGGTTGGGCGCGGGGCGGAACTGGATCACCACCTCGCTCGCCTTGGAGGGGAGCCGCTTGCCGGTGCGCAGGAAGAAGGGGACGTCGGCCCAGCGCCAGTTGTCCACCCAGATCCTCAGCGCCGCGAAGGTCTCGGTCCGCGAGTCCGGGGCGACCCCCTCCTCCCCCAGGTAGCCGGGGACCTCTTCGCCGTCGAGCAGGCCGGCGGCGTACCGGCCGCGCACGGTCTCGCGGAGCACGTCCTCGCCGCGGATGGGGCGCACGGAGCGCAGCACCTTGACCTTCTCGTTGCGGATGGAGTCGGCGTCGTACGAGGCGGGCGGCTCCATGGCCACCAGCGTGAGCACCTGCAGCAGGTGGCTCTGCACCATGTCGCGGAACGCCCCGCTCCGCTCGTAGTAGTCGGCGCGGCGCTCCACCCCCACCGTCTCGGCCACGGTGATCTGCACGCTGTCCACGTGGGCGCGGCTCCACAGCGGCTCCCACACCGTGTTGCCGAAGCGGAAGACCATCAGGTTCTGGAGCGTTTCCTTGCCCAGGTAGTGGTCGATGCGGAACACCTGCCGCTCGTCGAACACCTCCAGAAGCGTGCGGTTGAGCTCCCGCGCGGATTCCAGGTCGCGCCCGAAGGGCTTTTCCACGATGATGCGGGTCCAGCAGGGGCACCCCGGCGCGCACACCAGCCCCGCCCGCCCCAGGTCGGCGGTGATGTTGCGGAGCACCTGCGGGGGAACGGCGAGGTAGAAGAGGCGGTTTCCCGGCAGCCCCAGCCCGCGCTCCACCTCCTCCAGCTGGCTCTTGAGCCGGTCGAACCCCTCGGCGTCGTCGAACACCTCGCTGCCGAAGAACAGGCGCGGCGCGAACGCGGCCCACTCCTCCTCCGCGGGGGCCGTGGCGAACTCCGCCAGGGCGGCGCGCATCAGCTCGCGGTAGGCGTCGTCCGTGAACTGCTCGCGCGCCACCCCCACGATGGCGAAGCTCTCGGGGAGGAGGTCGTGCTGCCAGAGGCGGAAGAGCGCCGGGAGGAGCTTGCGCCGCGCGAGGTCGCCCGTCCCCCCGAAGATCACCAGGGTGACGGGCTCGGGGGTGCGCGGGGTGGAAAGGGTCTTCCGGAGCGGGCTGCGCGCCGGCGCCTGGACGACGTGGACCGTGCTCAAGCGGCCCCTCCGCCGCCGGGAGCGCTCTCCTTCTCCTTGACCGCGTGCCCGCCGAACTGGTTGCGCAGCGCCGCGATGACCTGCGCCGAGTACGACTGCTCCTGCCGCGAGCGGAAGCGGGTGAGCAGCGACAGGGTGATGACGGGCGCGGGAACGTTCAGGTCCAGCGCGGTCTCCACCGTCCAGCGCCCCTCGCCGGAGTCGGCCACCCAGCCGCGGATGCGCTCCAGGTCCTGCCCTTCGTCGGCGTAGGCGCGCTCCAGCAGCTCCAGCAGCCAGGAGCGCACCACGCTGCCGTGGTTCCACAGCCCGGCGATGGCGCCCAGGTCCAGCGGGTAGTCGGAGGCGTGCAGGATCTCGAACCCCTCGGCGTACGCCTGCAGGAGCCCGTACTCGATGCCGTTGTGGACCATCTTGGTGAAGTGCCCCGCCCCGCTGGGCCCCACGTGCAGGTAGCCGTCGGGCGGGGCCAGGGTGCGGAACGCCGGTTCGCACGCCGCCACCGGCTCCGCCTCGCCGCCCACCATGAGGCAGTAGCCCACCTCCAGCCCCCACACCCCGCCGCTCGTCCCCGCGTCCACCAGCCGGATCCCCGTCCGCGCCAGCTCGGCCGCGCGCCGCCTGGTGTCGTTGAAGTTGGAGTTGCCGCCGTCGATCAGCACGTCGCCGGCGGACATCTCGGCGGCCAGGCTGCGCAGCGTCTGCTCGGTGGGGTCGCCCGCCGGCACCATCACCCACACCACCCGCGGCGCCGCGAGCGCCCGCACCATCTCCGCCAGCGACCCCACGGCCCGGGCCCCATCCGCCGAGCCCACGCGCTTCGTCAGCTCCGGGTCCAGGTCGAAGACGACCACCTCGTGGCCGCCCCCCAGGAGCCGCGTGACCATGTTGCCGCCCATCTTCCCGAGCCCCACCATCCCGAGCTGCATCGCGCGCCTCCGCATGGCTGTTCCGTCGCCTGTACAGATCCCGCGCGGGTGATGCAAGTTGGATTCCGATTGGTGCGGAAGGAGCTGCATGAAAGCGAGGATCCGGGCGTGCCCCCGGCTGGCGCCGGGGTCGGGCTTCGGCTCAGTAGGGCTGCAAACGACGCAGCCCAACGGAGTCGAGCCCCGGCGGAAACAGCCCCGCCGGGTCTCGCCCCTCCGGGCCGGAATCCCTCACGCGACGGCGGCCCCCTCCCCCCGGCCCCCTCCCCCGCAAGCGGGAGAGGGGGAGAACGACGTGCCCCCGCCGGGATCTCCCGACGGGGGCGCCATCACCTACTGCGTACCGCCGTTCACTTTCGCACGTCCCTACCCCTTCGCCATCGCCCGGAACCGCCCCACCTGCTCCCGGTCGCCCACCACCATCAGCGTGTCGCCCGCCTCGACCACGGCCGACGGGTCCGGGTTGGGGCGGGCGTCGCCGCCGCGGAGGATGGCGATGATGCTGGCGCCGGTGCGCCCGCGGACCTCCGACTCGCGGATGCTGCGCCCGGCGAGCGGCGAATCCGCCTCCACCCTGAACCACTCCACCGAGAGCTGGCCCAGCACCATCTCCATGGACTCCGCCACCGGCGGCTGGAAGTAGGCGCCGCCCAGGATCGCGCCCAGCTTGCGGGCCTCGGCGTCGTTCAGGCGGACGGAGTGGAAGGGAAAGTCCTCCCCGCCGCGGAAGTGGTAGACCTCGCGGTCGCCCGAGTTGTGGATGATCACCGTCATCCGGTCGCCCTCGGCCGTGGTGAGGGCGAACTTCTTCCCCACGCCGGGGAGATCGTGCTCACGAACCTGCATGGGACCGTCCTTCCGTCGGGAGGGAAAAGGAAAAGGGGACCTCACGGGGCACCCCGCCTGAACGGCGCCGCCGCCACCCGCGCCGCGGCGAAGACGCCCCGGTGCACCCGCTGCGACTCCTTGGTGAGCAGCGGCCCGATGATCGCGAGGGTGAGCACGTAGAGCGCGGCGAACGGCTGCAGCACCGGGAGGAGCCCGCCGGCCTCGGCGAGGCTCGCCACCACGATGGAGAACTCGCCGCGCGACACGATGGTCAGCCCCACGTTGGACGACGCCGCCGGCGACAGCCCCGCCGCGCGCCCCGCCAGCAGCCCCGCCGCGTAGTTGCCGGCCAGCGTGAGCAGCACGGCCCCCAGCGCCAGCTTCCACGCGCCGCCCAGGGCGAACGGGTCGATGCTGAGGCCGAAGCTGAAGAAGAACAGCGCGCCGAAGAAGTCGCGGAAGGGGATGACCAGGTGCTCGATGCGCTCCCGGTGCTCCGTCTCCGCGAGCACCAGCCCCAGCAGCAGCGCGCCGATGGCCTCCGCCACGTGCACGGTCTCCGCGAAGCCCGCCACCAGCAGCAGCGCCGCCGCCACCACCAGCAGGAACACCTCGCTGGAGCCGATGCGCAGCCGCCGGTTCAGGAACGGCACCGCCAGCCGCCCCAGGACGAGCACCCCGGCCATGAAGGCGAAGGCCCCCGCCGCCGAGAGCGCGACCCCGCCCAGCGAGGTGGCGCCGCTCAGCACCAGCCCCGACACCACCGACAGGTAGACGGCGAGGAACACGTCCTCGAACATGATGATCCCCAGGATCATCTCCGTCTCGGGGTGCGCCGTGCGCCGCAGGTCCACCAGCACCTTTGCGACGATGGCGCTGGAGGAGATGGTGGTGATCCCCGCCGCCACCAGCACCTCGCGCATGGGCCACCCCTGGAGCGCGGCGTACGCCAGCCCCAGGGTGAAGTTGATGCCGATGTAGAGCGTTCCGCCCACGGCGATGGAGCGCCCCGAGCGGACCAGCCGCCCCACCGAAAACTCCAGCCCCAGGTAGAACAGCAGGAAGAGCACGCCCAGCCGCCCCATGAAGGCGATCAGCGGCTCGCTCTCGATGAAGCGGAAGTCGAGCAGCCACACCCGCGGGGCGTGCGGGCCCACGGCCATGCCGGCCAGGATGAGGAAGGGGACGGTGGAGAAGCGCAGCCGCCACGCCAGCAGCGCGGCCCCCGCGATCAGCGCCAGCGCCAGCCCGGCCTCGAGTACGATGTGATCCATGGATGTCCGCCGTGCGGGCGCCGGCTAGCGGCGGCCCGTCCCGCGCGGGGACGCCGGGGCGTCGCCGGACGCGCCGGCTTCGGGCTCGCCACCGGGCCCGCCCGGCGGCGCGGCCGGAGACCGGCTCCCCAGCCAGATGACCCAGACGAACAGCAGGCCGACCGCCACCGCCACGACGGTCCCGGCGGTGGGCAGGGCGGCGGCGAGCGCGACGGACGCCGGGCCGCCCGGCGGGGGCGGCGTGAGGACGAGATGCATGAGGCTCCCTCCGGGAGATGGGTTCGCGTGGACCCGCCGCGCCCCGCGCATCCCCGCCCGGAAAGGGCGCGGAGCGCGAGCCGCACGGCGCGTCGTGAGCGCGGCCGCACGGGCCGCGGACGTGTCCTACGCGAGGGAGGGAGGCGGAACGCCGTTGCTGGCGGACGAGAGGGTGCCGTCCCGGGCCGCGGCGAGCGCGCGGCCGGCCGGCGAGAGGGCAGGATGGAGGAGGAGGAGACGGAGCGCGCCCACCGGGGGCGGCAGCGCGCGAAGGGAAAGCACGGAGCGGCCGGAGGGACCGGACCCGCCCGGCCCGCCGCGGACCGGCGCGTCGCCGCGCCGCAGGACGACGCGCAGCGCCGCTCCGTCCGGCGCGAGGAAGGAGCGGGCGTCCCGCTCCGCCAGCCGCGAGACGCCCCCCGGCGGCCCCTCCACGGCGAGGCGGGCCGCCGCCTCCACCGGGCCCGCCGGGACGGCGGCCGGGCCCACCGGGGGCCGGGCCACGCCCACGCCGGCGAGCACCACGGCCAGGAGCCACCCCAACGACCGGATCCGCGCCACGCGCAGCAGCGTCGTCGGCGTCGCGGCCGGCATCCGGGAGGGTCGCGGGGAGGTGGGCATGCCTGCCCGTACCGAGCAGCGGCGCCGGGGTTCCGCCGGGTCGTCGCCCCGGGTGCGGGGCGGGCGGCCGGAGCGGACCCGGAACGGGGCAACAACGCGTTCCGGGGCAGGAACTTGCGCGCGCCGGCCGGGTTCAAGGCTCCACACCCGAAGAGGAGGGACCCAGTGACCCGCAAGCGATTCCTGGCAAGCCTGCTCGGCCTGGTCGCCGCGCCGCTCGCCGGCCGCCTGGAGGCGGACGAGCCGGACGCCGTGGACCGGCAGCAGGTCCCCAGGCTCACGAAGCCCAGGGCGGAGTGGCGCCGCCTGCTCCCGCCCGCCGCCTACGCCGTGCTGTTCGAGGAATCCACCGAGCGGGCGGGCTCGAGCCCGCTCAACGCCGAGAAGCGCGCGGGCACCTTCGTGTGCGCCGCCTGCTTCCTCCCCGTCTTCCGCTCCGACACCAAGTTCGAGAGCGGCACGGGGTGGCCCAGCTTCTGGGCGCCCATCTCCGGGCACGTCGCCACGAAGCGCGACTTCAAGCTGATCCTGCCGCGCACCGAGTACCACTGCGTGCGCTGCGGCGGCCACCAGGGCCACGTGTTCTCCGACGGACCCGCGCCCACCGGCAAGCGCTACTGCAACAACGGCGTCGCGCTGCGCTTCGTCCCGGCGGGCCAGTCCCTCCCGGCACTGAGGAGCTGACATGCGCGGCCACGTGATCGCGGTCGCCCTGCTGCTCGCGGCGGCGGGCTCCGGCAGCGCCGACGCCCAGACGCGGCCGAGCGTCCCCGCGGCCGCCGCGCGCGACACCGCCACCTTCGCGGGGGGCTGCTTCTGGTGCGTGGAGGAAGCCTTCGACAAGGCCGCGGGGGTGGTGGAGACCACCTCGGGCTACGCCGGCGGGCGGACGCGGAACCCCACCTACGAGCAGGTCTCCGCGGGGGGAACGGGGCACGCGGAGGTGGTACAGGTCGTGTTCGACCCTCGCAGGACCAGCTACGCGAAGCTCCTGGAAGTGTTCTGGCGCAACGTCGACCCGCTCACCCCGAACCGGCAGTTCTGCGACGAGGGCGCGCAGTACCGCTCGGCGATTTTCTACCACGACGCCGAGCAGCGGCGCCTCGCGGAGGCATCGAAGCGGGCGCTGGCCGGGCGCTTCCGGGAGCCCGTCGTCACCGAGATCAGCCCGGTGGGGGCGTTCTGGCCCGCCGAGGAGTACCACCAGGACTACTACGAAAAGAACCCGGCACGCTACCACTTCTACAAGTTCAGCTGCGGCCGCGCCCGGCGACTTTCGCAGGTCTGGGGATCGTAGCGAGGGGTTGAACAGCCGGGTTCGGGCGTGCCCCCGGCTGGCGCCGGGGTCGGGCTTCGGCTCCGTAACGCAGCAAACAACGCTGCGTAACGGAGTCGAGCCCGCGCAAACAGCCGCGCGGTCTCGCCCCTTCGGGCCGAAATCCCTCACGCAGGCTCCGGCGTGGCCGAAGGGTCCAGCAGTGGATCACCTCGCCCGTAATGGCGCTGCACGCTGTGCGTGCAGCGCCTTGAACGCCCGGCGAACCGCGCCCCCGCCGGGATCTCCCGGCGGGGCGCGTCGTTCTCCCCATCTCCCGCTTGCGGGGGAGGGGGCCGGGGGGAGGGGGCCGCCGTCGCGTGAGGGATTTCGGCCCGAAGGGGCGAGACCCGGCGCAGTTTGCCGGGGCTCGACTCCGTTGGGCTGCGTTGTTTGCAGCCCTACGGAGCCGAAGCCCGACCCCGCGTCAGCGGGGGCACGCCCGAACCCTGCCGTTCAGCCTGTCGTCGTCGGTCTCAATCGCACGCATTCGCCAGGCGCTTCGCGGCCGCCGCGCTCGGGTACAGCGCGTGCGCCGCACGAGCATGCTCGCAGCGCGACTCGCGGGTGCGCCGGCCGGAGCCCCGCGCCAGGCGCAGGTGGATGCGGTAGCTCCCCGGGTCCAGCCGGGCGGCGCGCTCCAGCGGCTCCCGCCCGCCGCCCTCCGCGTAGATGGACATGGCCGCCAGCTGAGCCGCGCTCTTCGCCGCGCCCGCCCCGGCGGCCAGCGCCACCAGCAGCAGCGCCGCCACGCGCGCCCCCGGCGCGGCGGCCACCGGGCGAAGGTCCTCCGGCCCCGACAGCGCGCCCAGCGCCGTCCACACCAGCAGCGCAGGCAGCGCCAGGAGGAGCACCGCGTCGAAGGCCCCCACCACCGCCACCGCCGCCAGCGTGGCGAGCAGCGTCAGCGCCACCAGCCCCTCGTCCGCGTCGCGGGCGGAGCGCATCCGCCGCCAGGCGCCCAGCGCCAGCGCCACGAACACCCCCGCCAGCAGCAGGAACGCGGGGAGGCCGCGCTCCGCCAGGAAGGCCACCCAGTCGCTGCTGGGCCAGGGGTTGGAGGTGGTCCCCGCCTCGTCCGGGGCGAGCGAAGGGTCGCGGCGGGCGGCGTGCTCCGGGTACTCCACCGGCCAGTTTCCCGGCCCCACCCCCAGCAGCGGGCTCCGCAGCGCCATCCCGGCGCTGTTGCGGTACTGGATCAGCCGGCCGCGCCCGCTCCCCTCCTGGTAGTTCACCAGCCCCTTCGCCGACTCCAGGTACGGGTTCTCGCTCTTCCAGCGAAGGCGGTTGGGCAGCAGGAGCGCGGCCGCCACCCCGCCCCCGGCCAGCAGCAGCAGCGCCAGCAGCCGCCCCAGCGTGCGGCGGTGCCGCCGCAGCGGCGGCGTCAGCGGCACGCCAAGCACCAGCACCACCGCCACCGCGGCCACCGCCAGCCATGCCGCGCGCGAGCGGGTGAGGAAGAGCGCCCCCGAGGCCAGCGCCAGCCCCGCGCCGCCCAGCAGGAACCCCGCCGGCCGGTACGCCCGCAGCGCGGCCAGGAGCACCACCGGCATCCCGAACGCCGCCAGGTGCGCCACGAAGTTGCGGTTCCCCAGCGTCCCCCCGGGCGCGCGGTTCAGCGAGAACAGCTCGGTGCGCACCCCGTACGCCTGCAGCAGCGCCGTGGCGGCGCCCAGCACCACCGCCGCGGCGAGCGCCGCCAGCAGCGGCCGGGCGAGCCCCGCCCGCGCCACCCCGTGCGCCGCCCAGAACACCCCCGCCGACGAGACGCTCACCGCGAGCGCCCGCGCGGCCGCCCACGGGTTGGTCGCGAACACCGCCGACACCGCGCCCAGCGCCAGGAACCCCAGCAGCATCGCGTCCACGCGCGTGGCCTGCACCCGGCGCGCCGCGCCCAGCGCCAGGAGCCCCGCCAGCAGCGCGGCGAGGTGTAGCACCATCTCCTTGGGGACGAAGAAGCGGTCCAGCTCGAACACCTTGTAGCGGACGGCGGCGAGGACCACCGCCAGCGCGCCGATCTGGAGGACGCGGAGCGCCAGGCGCTCGGCGCGGCGGGGCGTGGGGAGGACGGGGGCGGGGGGGACGGCCGGGGCCGTCAGCGTCGCGTCGAACGAGTTCACGGGGCGGGCCTTGCTCGGGGCGTGGGTGGACCCCGCTAGAATACGGCCTCCGCGCCCCGCCGTCCACCGCGCCCCGGCGGGCGCGCCCTCAGGGCACCCCGATCCGCTGCCGCACCTCGGCGAGCACGGTGTGCGGGTCGCAGGGCTTGGCGAGGTAGGCGTCGCACCCCGCGCGGTCCGACCGCTGCCTGTCCTCCTCCAGCGCCGCGGCGGTGAGGATCACCACCGGGATGGCGGACACCCCCGGGTCGGACTTGAGGCGCGCGGTCGCCGCCCAGCCGTCCATCACCGGGAGGCGGGCATCCATGAGGACCATGTCGGGCCGGTGGTGCGACACCGCGTCCACGCCCGCGGCCCCGTCCGCCGCCTCCAGCACGGCGTAGCCGTGGTGGCGGAGAAAGGTCACGACGATGTCCCGCTGCTGCGGATCGTCCTCCACGACGAGCACGGTCTTCCGCGTCATGGTCACCTCGCGAGCGGGGAGGGGTCCGGGTGCCGCCGGAAAAACAGGATGCCGCCGGCGCCCGAGGAACCCGAGTCTGCCGGCGGCCCGGCTGGCGTGGCGACGGCGTCGCGGCGGCCCCGTGGCTCCGCGCCCCGGGCTTTCGCCGGTTCTGCTCCGAGCAGCACACGTCCTGGGGCGTCCTTTCCACACCGGGGCGAATGCATCCCGAACCCTTGCAAGAAGCGTACACTCCACCGCGGCGCGGGCGTGCTACCCGACCGCGTCCGCCTCGCGCCGCAGCATGGCGTCCACGCGCTCCCGCAGGCGCGGATCGCCGGGTCGCCGGGCGAGGTAGAACTCCTCGTAGTACGCCTTGATGAACCCGGCCGCGGGCGCGGCGACCAGCACCCCCACCAGCCCGAAGGCCACCGCCATGGCCATGGTGACGAAGAGCAGGAACACCGGGTGCACGTTCATGGTCCCGCCCTGCACGCGCGGGGCGATCAGCGAGCCCAGCACCTCGCTCCACACCAGGAAGAACAGCGCCGTCCACGCCGCCTTCCCCGGGGAGATGGAGAGCGCCACGAGCACCGGCGGCACCGCCATGAAGTAGAAGCCGATGCGCGGCACCAGGGCGCTGAAGAACGCCAGCACGCTCCACACCAGCGCGCCGGGGATCCCCGTGTAGTACAGGAACAGGAAGGTGGGGACGGCCTTGAGCGTTCCCAGCACCACGTTGGCCTGCATCCAGCCCACCGTCGCGTCCGAGGCGCGGGCGAAGGCGCGGGCGGCCGGCGCGCGCAGGTGCGGTGGCATGGCCCGCACGTACCCCTCCAGGAACGGGCCCGGGTCGCTCACCAGGTAGACGACGATGCTGAGCAGGAGCAGCCCCAGCAGGAGCGCGCCCAGCAGCGAGAACCCGTAGGTCCACAGGTCGCCCAGGAGCCCGATCGCCCACTCCGTCAGCCGGCTCCCCCCGTCGGCGCGGATGCGCGCCTCCAGCTGCGGGTAGTCGGCGAGGAAGACCGACGCGCGCGCCTCCAGCCCGGCGACGATGTCCGGCACGCCGCGCACGAGCGCCGACGCCTGGTGCGCCACCGCCGGCGCCACCAGCCACCCCACCAGCGCGAGCGCCCCCAGGACTGCCAGCGTCGCCACCACGGTCGCCAGGCCGCGCCGCCACCCGCGCCGCTCCAGCCAGGTCACCGGCGCGTTGAGCGAGATGGCGAGCACGAGCGCCAGCGCAAAGAACATCAGCACGCCGCGGATGCGCAGCAGCAGCCACAGGAGGACGACCAGCGCGAAGGCGAGTAGGATGGCGCTCGTGAGCGCCGCGCCGAGGTCGCCCCCCATGCGGCGGGGTGCGGCGCCCGCGGCCTGCTCTCCGGGAGCCGCGGAGGGGCTGGGGATGTCCACGGGACCGGGCCGGTGCGGGTGGGGAGGGACCTGCCTGCGGGACAGTTTAGGGCAGGAAGGCCCGGCGGCGACAGGGGAGCGGCGGCGCGCTCCGGCGGGCGGGATCGCGGAGGTCGCCCGCGGGAGCGGGTGGAGGCTGGCGCGCCGAGGACGCAGCGCGAGCCCCACGTGAGGGATTTCGGCCCGAAGGGGCGAGACCCGGCGGGGTAGTTTCCGCCGGGTCTCGACTCCGTTGGGCTGCGTTGTTTGCAGCCCTACGGAGCCGAAGCCCGACCCCGGCGCCAGCCGGGGACACGCCCCACCCCGCAGTCCTCGTCACTGGCACCTGCCCTGCACCGGACTACGCCCGGACGCGGCGAAACGGACACCGGCGGAGAGGTCCCGAATGGAGGTCGATCGACACGACGGCACGGACGGCCCCCCGCTCGTGGTCGCGCTGGGGGAGTACGACACCGGCTGGCACGACCCGGCGGGCTCGCTCGCCCGCGCGGCCGGGGTGGTGCGGCGCGCGGCGGCGGCGGGCGCGGAGCTGGTGGTGCTCCCGGAGATGTGCACCACCGGCTTCACCATGGATCCGGCCGCGTGGGCGGAGACGCCGGCGGGGCCGTCGGCGGCGGGGCTCGCGGAGCTGGCGCGGCGCCACGGGGTTCACCTGCTCGCCGGGGTGGCGACGCGGGCCCCGGAGGACGGCGGCGGGGAGCGCTTCTTCAACTCGGCGCTGCTCTTCGTGCCGGACGGCGCGCCGGCGGCGGAGTACCGCAAGCAGCGGCTGTTCGCCTTCGCGGGGGAGCACGAGCGCTACGCGGCGGGGGAGGCGCCCGTGGTCGTGCGCGTGGGCGGGGTGCGGCTTGCGCCGTTCATCTGCTTCGACCTGCGCTTCCCGGAGCTGTTCCGCGCGGTGGCGCCGCGGGTGGACGCGCTGGTGCTGCTGGCGAACTGGCCGGCCGCGCGCCGCGCGCACTGGGACGTGCTGGTGCGCGCCCGCGCCATCGAGAACCAGTGCTACGTGGTGGCGGTGAACCGCTCCGGCGAGGGCGGCGGCCTGGAGTACGACGGCGGCTCCGTGGCGTACGATCCGTGGGGGGAGCCGGTGGCGGAGCCGGCGGACGGCGGGCTGGTCGTCGCCCGGGTGGACCCCGCGGAGGTGACGCGGGTGCGGTCGCGCTACCCGTTCGTGGAGGACCGGCGCGGCTGAGCTCCGCCCGGGACGCCTTCGCGCGGGGATGACGCCCGGGGACGGTGGAGCGGTGGTGGCGGGCAAGGTGGCGGAAGAGGCGCGGGGCGACGGGGTACGCCGGCATTGCCCGCGGGACCGCGCTCCCTACATTGCGCCGGGCAGGATCGTCCCCCCCACTTCCCCGCCCCGGAGGTCACCATGCCCAGACTCGCGCTGGTTCTCGTCCTCCTCGCCGCCTGCGCCACCGTCGTACCCGACCCGCCGGCCGCACCCGCCGCTCCCGACGCACCCGCCGCCGCGGCTGCACCCGCGGCTCCCGCCGCGCCCATGGCTCCCGCCGCTCCGGCGGGCATCACGGGCGAGTACACGATGACCATCTCGGCGGCCGACGTACCCGCCACGATGCCCGACAGCATGAAGCAGATGATGATCGGGACGTGGAACATCGGGCTCCACGAGGGCAACCACGTCCTGGTGACCTACAACGGACGGGAGGTCGTCTCGGGTCCCTACATGGTCTCGGGCAGCCAGGTGACGTTCCCCGCCAACGACACGGGGCCGTACGCCTGCCGGACCGCGGCCACGTACACCTGGCGGACGAGCGGCGACCAGCTCACGCTCACCCGCGTGCAGGACGCCTGCGACGGACGGGTGGTGGTTCTGACCAGGCACCCGCTGATGCGGCGGGGGTAGCTCCTCGGCCTGAAGCACGAGACCCCGGCTGCCATGTGGCGGCCGGGGTCTTTTCATGTCTTCGGAATCGCTGTCGTGACGCGGCTCAGAGATCCAGCCCCGTGTCCAGCCCGCGGTGCACGCCCACCAGCGTGTGCACCTTCCGGATCGCGAGCAGCGCCCCGTCCACGAACGAGTGCGCGCTGCTCCCTGCGTCGTGCCGGGATGGTGAGCTTCCGCCTCCGTCAACTACGTGGAACGCCCCCGGGAGCCCGCGCGCCCCCGCCCTCCAGCCCCAGGTTGGCGAAGTACTGCTTCCTCCCGCCCTCCACCGCCGCGTCCGGCGCGCGGATCGCCCGCACCGACGGCGGCAGGCACGCGCGCAGCGCCTCCAGGAACGCGTCCACCAGGGGGCGCTTGAGGTAGATGCGCCGCCGCACCATCACCACCTGCCGCGTGGGCACCGGGTCCGCGAAGGGGATGATGCACGCCCCCGGGTGCTCCCCGCGCAGCTCGTCCACCGCAAGCGCCGGCAGCAGCGTGAAGCCGTCCCCCTTCTCCACCAGCCTCTTCAGCGTCTCCAGGTTGCCGCTCTCCATGCGGATCCCGTGCGTGCAGCGGCCGTGCTCCCCCTCGCGCCCCTCGCAGAGCTGGAGCGTCTGCGCGCGCAGGCAGTGCGCCTCCGACAGCAGCCAGAAGTCCTCGCGCGGCAGGTCGCGCGGCGTGACCCGCGACTTGGCGGCCAGCGGGTGGCCGCGGCTCACGTACGCCACCAGCGGCTCGTCGAAGAGCGGCTGGAACACCAGCTCCGCCGCGTCCGAGGTGGCGATCAGCGCCGCGTCCAGCGTCTCGTTGCGGATGCGCTCCAGCAGCGTGTCCGTGAGTCCCTCCTCCAGCACCAGCTCCAGCCGCGGGTGCAGCCGCGCCAGCTCGTGCACGAAGCGGGGGAGGAGGTAGGGCCCCAGCGTGGGGAGCACCCCCACCCGCAGCTCCCCCGCCGTCTCGCCCCGCGCCTCGTCCCGCAGCTCCGGGATGCGCGCCGCCTCCCGCAGCACCACCCGCGCCTGCTCCACCACCCGCCGCCCCAGCTCCGTGGGCACCACCGGCGTGCGCGACCGGTCGAAGAGCACCACGCCCAGCTCGCCCTCCAGCTTGCGGACCTGCATGGAAAGGGCAGGCTGCGTCACGTAGCACGCGTCCGCGGCGCGGCCGAAGTGCCCGTAGGTGTCCACGGCGACCACGTAGGTGAGCTGGGTGAGCGTCATACGACAAGGATAAGCGTTGCTGATCGTCCGGTAAACAGGTTCTATTTCCGTTAATGAAAGGGGCGCGCTATTCTCGCCAGCTTGGGGAGCCGGGCCGCGACCCGGCCGCCACCCACCTCCCATGTGGAAACGACGCGAAACGGAGCGGAGCGATGGACACGAAGGACGACGGCGCGCAGCAGGACGAGCGGACCCTGACCACCCGGCAGGGCCACCCGGTCTCCAACAACCAGTCGCAGCGCACCGTGGGGAGCCGCGGGCCCGCGACGCTGGAGAACTACCACTACCTGGAGAAGATCAGCCACTTCGACCGCGAGCGCATCCCCGAGCGCGTGGTGCACGCCCGCGGCTTCGTGGCGTACGGCGAGTTCGAGGCGACGGGCAGGATCGGCGACGAGCCGGCGTCCACCTACACCCGCGCCAGGCTCTTCCAGGAGGCCGGGAAGAAGACCCCGCTCGCCATCCGCTTCTCCACCGTCATCGGCGGGCGCGACTCCAGCGAGACCGCGCGCGACCCCCGCGGCTTCGCGGTGAAGTTCTACACCGAGGACGGCAACTGGGACCTGGTGGGGAACAACCTGGCGGTCTTCTTCATCCGCGACGCCGTCAAGTTCCCCGACGTCATCCACTCGCTGAAGCCGGACCCGGTGACCTTCCGCCAGGAGCCCAACCGCATCTTCGACTTCATGAGCCAGACGCCGGAATCCATGCACATGCTGACGCACCTGTTCAGCCCGCGCGGGATCCCGGCCAGCTATCGGCACATGGAGGGCTTCGGCGTCAACACCTACAAGATGGTGAACGCCGCCGGCGACACGGTGCTGGTGAAGTACCACTTCCACCCGCGCTGCGGCCTGGCCAGCCTCACCGCCGAGGAAGCCGCCAAGGTGCAGGGGCAGGACCTGGGCTCCGCCAGCAAGGACCTGTTCGACGCCATCGAGCGGGGCGAGCACCCGCAGTGGGACATGTACGTGCAGGTCATGGAGGACCACGACCACCCGGAGCTGGACTGGGACCCGCTGGACGACACCAAGATCTGGCCGGAGGACCAGTTCCCGCTGCGGCACGTGGGCGTGATGACGCTCAACCGCAACGTGTCCGACTTCCACAACGAGAACGAGCAGATCGCCATGGGCACCGGCGTGCTCGTGGACGGGATGGACTTCTCGGACGACAAGATGCTGGTGGGCCGCACCTTCTCGTACTCCGACACGCAGCGCTACCGCGTGGGCCCCAACTACCTCCAGCTCCCCGTGAACCAGCCCAAGGGGGTGGACGGCCGCGTGCACACCAACCAGCGCGGCGGGCAGATGTCGTACGGCGTGGACCTGGCCCCAGGGCAGAACCCGCACGTCAACTACGAGCCCTCCATCCACGGCGGCCTCCGCGAGGCGGAGCACAAGCCGCACAACGCCCCGGAGATCCACGGGCGGCTGACCCAGAGCGTCCTCGAGCGCCGCAACGACTACGTGCAGGCGCGCGGCCGCTACAACACCATGATGGACTGGGAGCGCGACGACCTGGTCGGGAACATGGGCGGCCTGCTGGGGCAGTGCCAGCGCGACGTGCAGGAGCGGATGCTGTGGCACCTGCTGCTGGTGCACGACGACTACGGCACCCGCGTGGGCCAGGCGCTCGGCATGACCGCCGACGACGTGAAGCACCTGGAGCCGCTCCCCGGCCAGGTGCTCACCGACGAGGACCGGAGCCGCCTGGCCAAGCTGGGGAACAACGGCGACGTCATCGACCCCACCGTCTGGGGGACGTGGACCAGCTCGGTGACCAACTACCAGGCCAGCGCCGAGGAGGTGCTGTCCGGGATGCGCGTCAAGCTGGAAGGCGCGCAGGGGCTCACCCGCGACGAGCTCGCAGGCGCCGGCAACGCGCCGAACCCCATCAAGTAAGCGGTCGGCGCTTGCGCCAGAGTTGAACGACGCGAGCCCCTGCCGACGACGGCAGGGGCTCGCTCGTTTCGGGGAGCAGAAGTGGCTAGGCCCTTCACCCCACCCCTCACTTCCTCCCACCAAAGCAGTCTATCACCTCGCAGAGGAAATCCCTGAACCACCGAAGTGACGGCGTAATGAACTGACGGAGAGTCACCTCGGGAATCAACGAATCAGCCGCCCCAGGCGCTCAACTGACCCTGGAGGTCCATGGATCCACAAGGGATCGAGATTACTAACACCTCTACGCCAACGTAGAAGTTTGCCCAGAGCTGCAGGCAGGCAACTCTCCGTCAAGACGTTAAACCTACGTCGGCGTCCAAAGTAGACAAGTGGCTGTGCTTCACCCGTCCAAAGAGATCGTCGACCTGCTGCTTCGTATACCGAAGATTGGGATGCATGCGCCCCCGCCGCTCCAGATATTGCACTTTCTCGGAAAATGTATCGAAGGCATTGTAGTCGTGGATATACCCGCCTTCACGATTGTGTCGAATTGCGTAGTATGTGCGGCTGAGGCGTTTGATATCCGCAGGTGGGCCAGCCGCAAACTCTGGCAAGCGGCGGAAGAAGCTCCTGATGATCGCGTCCATCTTGTGCAGTAGCTCCATATCTGTGATCTCTTGGAAATAGAATAGCCAGCCATATTGGCGATTCCCATCGAATGCTCCTGTGATGCGCTCGTTTAGGTCCTCCACGAATACCTGTTGGATTACTTCTGGCGTGAGCCATGGATGCCGCGCACGATATGCAGCTGTACCCCGCAAGTGGCGGGTGAAGAGGCCTGCGACTGTCTGAATGTACCGGTCAATGCTGGCTTGCCTGACAGAAACCCGATGAGGCTCAAGCCGATAGCCGAGATACTCTATCGGCCTATCAGCCATATCCTTGACGGTTTTTTCTTGGTTCCTTTGCAACCCTATTGAATGAAGCTCGTCATCAATCAGCCTTTCAATCGAATCCGTGTCCCCAGCGTCAACAACAACGAGCAAGTCATCTACGTAGCGAAAGTACTGTACTGCCTGTGCTTCGATAGCCTCATCAAAATCGGCGAGATAAATCCCTGCGAGAATGTTAGAGACCGCAAGCCCCTGGGGTACTCCTCTCGCGTTGCGCCCTTCGCGATGCTGGACTCGTCTATTGGTCGACGGGACAGTAGGAGTCGTGATTGCCTGTTCAATAAGTCTGAGAGCAATTGGAGATTGAATCCGGACCGCAAGCTTGTCCAAGAGTTTGTGATGATCAATGGAATCATAAAAGTTCTGTATGTCCGACCGAACACAAGCCATCTCGGAAAGCTTCTGCTCGGCAAGAGTTCCTTTCAACTGGCGGATAAGTGCGTTCGGCAGTTGTTTCCCTATGCATTCAGGGAATACCTGATGGAGAAGCTGCTTAAGTATGCTTAGAACAATTCGATCCCGCACAGTCGGAATAGAGATGACACGAGGCACCCGATTTCGACCCTTGGATTTCAGAACTTCCACATATCTTGAGAATTGATATGTTCCAGCAATGCACTTTCTGCTGATGATGTCGATCTGCTGATCCTTCTGTAATTCAAATCGAGTGGGGCTTAACCGATCTATCCCGACAGTTGTCGAACTAACTATCTCACCCATATATGTGAACAAGATATTCAGCGGATCGAACAAAACAGAAAGAGCAACACCCTCCGTGGAGACTCCGACAGTCGAGAAGGGAAGTGCCATGCCGTAGCGCCTCGAGTAAAGCCGTTCCAAGTGATTCAAGCGAGCATCAGCCAGATAGTCCCAAAGAAGACCAGGAAAATCAGCACGTATGGCGAAAACGCGAACAGGTACCATGCTGCCGTCGAAAAAAGCCCCCACCTGTACTTCCATTTACCCGGATAGTACCACAGCGGCTCGTCCAACTTAGTTCGATAGTAATCGAGATTTGCGTGGTTCTCGTGAGCTCTGAGAATGGCGTAATAGCGCTCGCGATCTCGATGATAATCCTCGGCAGCGGTGGATGTGTGTGAGTCCTTACGAAACTCGATTTCACGGCCAAGATCCGCGAGATCAAGTCCGCACGCGTGCATCCTCTCTGCTCGGACTGCGAAGTTATCCATTCCAATTAGGAGTGAGAATACCAGCACCAACACCGCTAGTGCAACCTGTATAACATTCAGAAGTTGCGGGCCAAATCTTGTGAGCGCACCAAGAGCCTGCATTAGTGGGATGATAATGAGCACGACCGACAGGAGCGCAATCGTCCATTGCGAGAATCGGGCATGGGCACCTAGCCGACGAGCTGCTAGGAATCGTATCCGTGAGGTCTTAGTAATCCGCCTGTGTAGCTCGTCGTAGGGATCACCCTGTGCTGCCGAAGCGTTCATCGCTGGACTGAGAACCCCGAGAAAGTGATGGGCCAGCATGCGTCCAAGTAAAGTGAAGCCTATAGTTAACCCGGTCAAGAGGCTGGATAAACAGAAGACAAACCTGGCGGAAAGATGTTGGCGCACGCTACTGTGCTCCTTACCTACGCCGTAGAAAACGGTGGCGGGCAAATAGGCGTAAGCCCCGCCGCAGCACGGGCCACGGCGGGGCTAAGTCCATCCGGACCGGCGGGCATTCCGAGCGGGGCCGCCCCACGCGCGGATGCCGCGGCGGCTACGCCCGCCCGGCCACCCTCCCTACCTTCTCGCCCACCGTCGCAAGCATCTCGCGGAAGGACTTGGCGAACTTGTCCACCCCCTCCACCTGCAGCTGCTCCGTCACCGCGCCCAGGTCCACCCCCAGCGATGCCAGCGCGGCCAGCTCCTCGCGGGCGCGGTCCAGCTCCGCGTCCACCGTGCGCCGTGCGACGCCGTGGTCCGCGAACGCCTCCACCGTGGCGAGCGGCATGGTGTTCACGGTGTCCGGCCCGATCAGCTCCTCCACGTAGATCACGTCCCGGTACTCCGGGTTCTTGGTGGAGGTGCTCGCCCACAGCGGCCGCTGGATCTGCGCGCCGGCGGCCTTCAGCCGCGCCCAGCGCTCCCCGCCGAAGGTTTCCTGGAAGCGGGCGTACGCCACCTTGGCGTTGTCGATCGCCGCGCGCCCCATCAGCGACTTCGCCCGCTTCTTCCGCTCCTCGTCCGCGTCGCCCCCGGCGATCTTCCCGAGCTGCGCGTCCACCGCCGAGTCCACGCGCGACACGAAGAACGACGCCACCGAGGCCACCCGCTCCACCGGCTCCCCCGCGTCCACGCGGCGCTCGATGCCGCGCAGGAACGCCTCCATCACCCGCTCGTAGCCCTGGAGCGAGAAGAGCAGCGTCACGTTGACGTTGATCCCCTCCGAGAGCAGCTGCTCGATGGCCGGGAGCCCCGCCTCCGTGCCGGGCACCTTGATCATCACGTTGGGGCGGTCCACCCACTTCCACAGGCGGCGCGCGTCGGCCAGCGTCCCCTCGGTGTCGTGCGCCAGCTCCGGCGACACCTCCAGCGACACGAAGCCGTCCGTGCCCCCCGAGGCGTCGTGCACCCCGCGGAACAGGTCCGCGGCGCGCTGGATGTCGGACACGGCCAGCCGCTCGTACGCGGCCTCGCCGCCCAGCCCCTCCCCCGCCAGCCGCTCCAGCTCCTCGTCGTAGTCGGTGCTGTCGCCGATGGCCTGCTCGAAGATGGACGGGTTGGAGGTGACCCCGCGCAGGTCGAAGTCGCGGATCATCCGCTCCAGCTCGCCGTTCTCCAGGATCCCGCGGCGGATGTAGTCCAGCCACACGCTCTGCCCCTGCCCGTGCAGCTCGTGAAGCGGGTTGCGGCCGCCCTGCTCCACCGCGTCCGTGGGGTGCTTGCTCCCTGTCTCCATCGTATCCTCCCGCGCGGCCAGGCCGCTGATGTGGTTCGTGGTTACCCGCCGTGCCCGCCCGAGCGCTCGTCGCTGCCGTGGCGCGTGGGCCCGGCCGCGGCCAGGCCGTCCTCCAGCTCCGGGGAATCCCCCTCCAGCCCCAGCGCCTGCCGTGCCTTGGCCGCCACGTTCTCGGCGGTGAAGCCCAGCTCGTGGAAGATGTTCTTTGCCGGGGCCGAGGCGCCGAAGTGGCTGATCCCCACCACCTGCCCCTCCGTGCCCACCCAGCGGTGCCACCCCATGGGGCTCGCCGCCTCCACGGCGACCCGCGCGGCCACCTGCGGCGGGAGCACCTCGTCGCGGTACTCGCGCGGCTGGCGCGCGAACAGCGTCCAGCTGGGCATGCTCACCACCCGCGCCTGGATCCCCTCGCCGCGCAGGCGCTCGCGGGCGGCCATCGCCACCTCCACCTCCGAGCCGCTGGCGATCAGCAGCACGTCGGGGCGGCCGCCCTCCGCGTCGGCGAGGACGTAGGCGCCGCGGACGAGGCCGGACGCGGGCGCGTACAGGTTGCGGTCCAGGTTGGGGACCGCCTGGCGGGTGAGCGCCAGGAACGCGGGGCCCTCGCGGTACGTCATCAGGAAGCGCCACGCCTCCGTGGTCTCGGCGCCGTCGGCGGGGCGCAGGTCCACCAGGCCCGGGATTCCCCGCAGCGCGGCGAGCTGCTCGATGGGCTGGTGCGTGGGCCCGTCCTCGCCCAGCCCCACGGAGTCGTGGGTGAACACGTAGATGGTGGGCTGCTCCATCAGCGCCGCCAGGCGGATGGGGGGGCGCATGTAGTCGGAGAAGATCAGGAAGGTGCCGCCGAAGACGCGCACGCCCCCGTGCAGCGTCATCCCGTTCATCAGCGACCCCATGGCGTGCTCCCGCACCCCGAAGTGCAGGATGCGCCCCCCGTAGCTCGCGGGCCCGAAGTCCTCCGCCCCCGTGATGCTGGTGTTGTTGGAGGGGGCCAGGTCCGCCGAGCCGCCCATCAGCCAGGGCGCCTTGGCCGCGATGGCGTTGATCGCCTTGCCGGAGGCGGCGCGCGTCGCCAGCGGCTTGTCCTGGGCCGTGTACTGCGGCAGCTCCGCGTCCCACCCCTCGGGGAGGCGCAGCTCCAGCGCGGCGGCCAGCGCCTCGGCGGCGTCGGGGTGGGCGGCCTGGAAGGCGGCGCGGCGGCGCTCCCACTCGCCCTGCATCTCCTGGCCGCGCTCCACGGCCCCGCGCATGTGCGCCAGCGCCTCCTCGGGGACGAAGAAGGGCTCGGCCGACGGCCACCCCAGCGCCTTTTTGGTGAGGGCGACCTCCTCCTCGCCCAGCGCCTCGCCGTGCGCCTTCGCGGTCCCGGCGCGGTTGGGCGAGCCGAAGCCGATGATGGTGCGCACCCCGATCATGGACGGGCGCGGGTCGGCCTTCGCGGCCTCGATGGCGGCGTCGATGGCCTCCAGGTCGTTGCCGTCGGCCACCTTCAGGGTGTGCCAGCCGTACGCGTCGAAGCGGGCCAGCACGTCCTCGGTGAACGCCAGGTCGGTGGAGCCCTCGATGGTGATGCTGTTGTCGTCCCAGAAGTAGATCAGCTTTCCCAGCCCCAGCTGCCCGGCGATCGAGGCGGCCTCCGCGGCCACCCCCTCCATCAGGTCGCCGTCCGAGCAGATGGCGTACACGTGGTGGTCGATCACCTCGTGACCGGGGCGGTTGTGGAGCGCGGCCAGGTGCGCCTCCGCCATCGCCATCCCCACCCCGTTGGCGAACCCCTGCCCCAGCGGGCCGGTAGTGGTCTCCACGCCGTCCGTGAGCCCGTACTCGGGGTGCCCCGGCGTCCGGCTCTCCCACTGGCGGAAGTCGCGCAGGTCGTCCAGCGTCAGGCCGTACCCGGTGAGGTAGAGGAGCGAGTACAGGAGCATGGACGCGTGCCCCGCCGACAGGACGAAGCGGTCGCGGTCGGTCCACTTGGGGTCGCGCGGGTTGTGGCGCAGGTGCCGCGTCCACAGGGTGTAGGCCAGCGGCGCCAGCGCCATGGGCGTGCCCGGGTGCCCCGAGTTCGCCTTCTGCACCGCGTCCATGGACAGGGTGCGGATGGTGTCGATGCAGAGCTGGTCCAGCGCGCTCCGGTCCGTCGTCGTGGAGGAAGCCATCGGGTCTCCGGAAGTCGTTTTCGTTGTCGGGGTCCTTCAGCCCGCCGCGCGGCGGGCGGCGGGCGCGAGCCCGGCCAGGCGCGCCTCGGCGTCCTCGTGGCGGGCGCGTGCCCGGCGGTGGAGGGCGCCGCGGGCGGGGTCCGGCTCGCGGGTCTCGGCGGGCGGGTCCGCGTCGCCCGGGGGAGCCCCCAGCCGCTCCAGCGCCACCAGCGCGGCGCCCCGGCTGGTCGCCTCGCGCTCCGCGGCCAGCACCACCCGGCGCCCCAGCGCGTCGGCCAGGATCCGCCTCCACGCGGGCGACGCATGCATCGCGCCCCCGCTGGCGACCACCTCGTCGCAGGGGCCCAGCGCGCCCTCCAGCGCGTCCAGCGCCGCGCCGATGCGGTAGGCGCACCCCTCCATCCAGGCGCGCAGCACCTCCGTCGGGAGGGTGGCCTGGGTGAGGCCCAGGATGGAGGCGCCGGCCCACTGCTCCCAGCCGGGGCCGCGGTCCCCCAGGAGCGCGGGGAGCACCGTCAGCCCGTGCGCGTCCGGCTCCATCGCCGCCACCTCGGCCTCGGCCGCGTCGGGCGCGGGGAGGCGGAAGCGCTGCCGCAGCCAGGCCACGCCGTTGCCGCCGCTGGAAAGGGCGCGCCCCATCACCAGCCGGCGCCCGTCCAGCCGGTAGCACCACAGGCCGGCGGGGATGGCGACGGGCTCGCTCTCCCAAAGGGCGCGCACCGCCGCCGAGGTCCCCACCGTCACCGCCGGCCGCCGCGTCCCGGTCGCGCCGCTCCCCAGGCTGGCGCAGGCGCCGTCCCCCAGCGGCGGGACCCAGGGGACTCCGCGCAGCGCGGGCCAGCGCCGCTCCCACTCCGGGCGGAGCGCCGGGGCCGGGGCGTCCGTGTCCACCAGCGGGGAGAGCGCGGCCTCCGGGACTCCCACCGCCGCCAGCATCTCCGCGTCCCAGGTGCCCCGGCGCAGCTCCAGCAGCCCCGATCCCGAGGCCATGGAGAGCGAGCAGCGCCGCTCGCCGAAGAGCCGCGTCTCCAGGTACTCTCCGAACGACATCCAGGCGGCGACGCGCGGGAAGGTATCAGCCGCGGCTCCGCGGAGCCAGAGAAGCCGGGCGGCCGGGTAGCTGGGGTGCAGGAAGCACCCGGTGCGCGCGTGCGCCGCCGCGGCGTCCACCCGCTCGCGCAGCCGCAGCGCCGCGTCCGAGGCGCGCATGTCGCCCCAGCCGTACAGCGGGGTGAGGGGCGCGCCGTCGGCACCCACGCCCAGCAGCGAATGCCAGAAGGTGGCCGCCGCCACCGCCGCCACCTCCACCCCCGCCGCCCGGAGCCCGGCGAGCGCGGCGTCCACCGTCCCGGCCACCCGCGCCACCAGCGCGTCCGCGTCCGTCTGCATCCCCCCGTCCGGGGTGATCGTCCACGCGTACGCGTCGCTCGCGGTGGGGACGGAGGCGAGGGCGCGCCCGTCCATCCCGTACGCCCGCGCGCGCGCGGAGGAGCTCCCCACGTCCAGCGCGAGCACGCAGGGTCCTGCTCGGGGGTCGGGCGCGGCCAGGGGCATGGGCAGCAGGACGGTGGAGGACGTGGGACAATCTACGGAGCGGCCGGCCGCCGTCCAGCGGCGGCCGGAAGGCGAAGGGGGGCGCCCCGGAAGATCCGGAGCGCCCCCGCACCCGCCCGTCCCGCCGCCGGCCGGCTACAGCCGGTCGTCGCGGCGCTCGTCGCGCAGCCGGGCATCCTCGCCGTGCGTGTCGGAGTGCAGCGGCGCGGCGCCGCCCGCCGACGAGCCGCCACGCAGCAGCGGGTCCTCGCTCAGCGACGAGTCGCCGCGCAGCGACGGGTCGCTGTTCAGCGACGTCCCGGAGTGCAGCGGCGCATCCCCGTGCAACGGCAGGTCTCCGCCCAGCGACGAGTCGCCACGCAGCGACGGGTCCTCGCTCAGGGACGAGTCGGAGCGCATCGACGAGTCGCCGCGCAACGACGTGTCTCCGCCCAGCGGCGAGTCGCCGCGCAGCGACGGGTCGCTGTTCAGCGACGTCCCGGAGTGCAGCGGCGCATCCCCGTGCAGCGGCGAGTCCCCACGCAGCGACGAGTCGGAGCGCATGGACGAGCCGGTGTCCAGAGACGAGTCGGAGCGCATGGACGAGCCGGCGCTCAGCGACGAGTCGCTGCCGCTCGTCGTGCCGCCCAGCCGCTGCTCACCGAGGCTCCGGTCCGCGCCGGAGAGCGGCGGGGGGGACTCGCTGCTGTCGAGGGTGCGGCGCGCGCCGTAGAAGCGGTTGTCGTCGTACAGGTCGTGCGAGTAGAACTCGGTGTCGCGGGTCGTGTCCGTCGTATCGGTGGAGGCGAGCCCCGCGGCGCCGGCCGTGGCCGCCGTGCCGGTGGCGCTGTAGCCGGAGTCGAAGCGGCTGCGGACGCTGGTCTCGAAGTCCCGGGTGATCGGCCCGTGGGTGTACTCCGGGAGCCCGACCACGTCGCTGCTCGCCAGGTTGTCCACGATCACGCGGTCGCTTCCCTCGTCGAGGCGGGCGTAGCCGATGGGGATGAGCACGTGCCGGTCGGAGGCGTCGGTCGCCCCGGCCACCAGGTCGTTGTCCACGTCCACGTCCAGGTAGCGCACCTTCATCGCCGCGGTATCGACCAGGAGCTGGTCCACCTCGCCGATCTTGCGCCCGTCCGAGGCGACCACCTCCCATCCGCGCACGTCGGGGTCGCCTTCGGCCACCTTGTAGTCGTCGAGCTGGTCGAGCGGGACCACGCGGTCGAGATCGTCGTTCATCATGGAAGCCTCCCTGAAGTTCGGTGTCGCAAGTTCGGCAGAGATCGGGATTTAGGAGCGTCCCACCCCCTCCGCCCCGGGGCTTGAGGGCTTATGCAACCATCGTTCCAGGGGGAAACAGAACCGGGCGCAGATCCATCTGCGCCCGGTATGCCACGCTCCCCGCCTCCTCACCCCGTCACTGGCTGGGCGCCGCGGGCGCCTCCACCGTGGTCTCGTCCACCACCACCGTCTCGTCGTCGTCGCCGCCCAGCATTTCGCTCGCCCCCCAGATCAGGAGCGCGAGCACGAGAAGGCCGACGATCCACGGCCAGATGCTCCGCTGCTTGCGCTCTACATTGATGTCCGCCATGACCCTTCTCCTTGGCTTGGGTTTGCGCCCACAGCCCGCGCCCGCTCGTTCCCGAGCCGCGGTGCCGAAAGGCCGGCGGGCCGGACCCGTTGTCCGCCGCCCGCGGGCCGCCGGAGTTGCAAGGACCGCGCCCTCTTCACCGTGCCGGGCGGTCCCGCTCTTGCCGGGCGACGGGGGACATCGCGCGGAGCTCTTAATCGCCGCGCCCGGGGGAACGCGAGCGAGGAGGCGGGGATGGAGCGGTGGCCGAGGCGGCTGGGCTTCGCGGTGAAGGTGACGGGGCGTCCCGACATGAAAAGCAACGACGCGCGCAAGTGGCAGTCGGGGCCGCACCTGCGCGTCTCCATCGGGTACCTGCGCGCCATCCTGGACTACCTGGAGGAGATCGACGTGCGGATGTACCGCATCTCCTCGGACTTCGCGCCATACGCCACCCACCCGGAGATGCCGCAGTTCCACGGTCAGGTGCGCGAGTGCGCGGCGGAGCTGGCGGAGGTGGGACGGGTCGCGCGGGAGCGGGGGATCCGCCTGTCCATGCACCCCTCGCAGTACGTGCTGCTCAGCGCCGTGAACCCGGAGATCACCGCCAAGGGGATCGCGGACGTGGACTCGCAGGCGGCGCTGCTGGACGCCATGGAGCAGGGGCCGGAGGCGGTGGTGGTGCTGCACCTGGGGGGCGCCTACGGCGACAAGGACGCGGCCATGGCCCGCTTCGTGGAGAGCTGGCCTCGCCTGTCGGAGGGGGGGCGGCGCCGGCTGGTGATCGAGAACGACGAGACCATCTACACGGTGGAGGACTGCCTGCGCGTGCACGAGGCGGTGGGGGTCCCGGTGATCTTCGACCACCAGCACCACAACCTCAACCCCGGCTCGCTCCCCGTGGGCGAGGCCGCGCGCCGCGCGCTCGCCACCTGGCCCGCCGCCGTGACGCCCAAGATCCATTTCAGCTCGCCGCGGATGGACTCGCGCATCGTCACCCGCGGCAAGCGCGACGTGGAGGCCCCCCCTCTGCTCTCCCAGCACGCGGACTACGTGAACCCCTGGGAGTTCGCCGGCTTCCTGCGCGAGGTGGGCCCCGAAGCCGACTTCGACGTGATGCTGGAGGCCAAGATGAAGGACTCGGCGCTGCTGAAGCTGCGGCGGGACCTGACGAAGTACCGGCTGTGGGGAGGGGGGAACGGAAGTGCGTGATTACGAAAGTTCGTGAGTGCGGAGTTGACCGGCGGCCCGGCGCGTCGTACGCGCCGTGCCGCTCGCCGGCAGTGAGGCCGGCCCATCGCGTTCACGAGGTCGTTGCCTTCCGACGGAATGGCGCTTAACGTGCCCGCTGCCTCCTGCGCCGCACCTCGCGTGGGTCTACCGCCTTCACCGGAGGACGTCATGAGCCGTTCGTGGATCCGCTTGCGTCGAGTGCTTTTCGGGGTCTCCTGCGCGGTCGTGTTCGGGGTGGGCGCCGCCGATGCGACCGCGGCGGGCAGCGAGAAGCTGGCGATGGCCTGTTCCTGCAGGGCGAGCCCGTACCCCTATCTCGTCTTCTGCTCGCAGTGTCCCAGCGGCGTCGCCCGGTGCGATGGCAGAAGCCTGACCCCGGTCTGCGAGGACTCACGCTAGCCTGCCGGTCACCTGAACGGCAGGCCACGATGGAAGATCGGCCCCGCGCTCCGGAAGCGCGGGGCCGACTTCGTTCCGTGCAGCGGGACGTCGCGCTCCCGCACGCTCCCGGCGAATCCCCGGGTCAGCCGGCGCGCAGCTGCTCCAGCACCTCGCTGCCGGCGAGACCATCCATCTCGGTGCGCACGGGGAAGGTGAGCACGCCGGCGGCACGCTCGGCGAACACCTCCTTGACCCGGGACACGTCGTGCTCCTCCACCAGCACCACGTACGCGGAGCTGTCGCGGGGGATCGCCTCGGCCACGCGGGCCAGGTCGTCGGCGGGGATGATGCGGCCGGCGAAGTGGCCCACCAGCCCGCCCAGGATCCCCCCGGCCGCGACCATGGCCAGCAGCACCCACGGCCCGCCCACCAGCCCCAGGATCGTGGCCGCCGCCACGCCGAAGCTCCCTCCCACGACCGCGGCGCCCGGATCGTGCACGTGCACCTTGCCGTTTGCCTCGTGCGAGACGAGCGCGTCGGCCTCCACCTCGTCGTGGTGCCAGCCCTCGGCCTTCATGTCGCGGACGGCCTCGTGGGCGCCGTGCACGCCCGGGAAGCGGAAGAGGACGATGCAGAGCTGAGGGACGTGCCATTCGGTTTCGTCCGCCATGGTGCACCTCCAGGGCAGGGCCCGGCGAGGGTGAACGGCGAAGCGCGCCCCGGGCGCCGGTGGGACCCGGTGCCGGAGGCGCGCTCGGTAGGGACGGTGCCGAGTGATCCCATGGGATCGCCTCGCGCTGCGGGAGACCGGAGGCGCGCTCGCCGCCCGGGAACGGCGTGCTCCCGCGGGCGCTCTGGCGGCGGCTCCGGGTGTCGGAACCAAGTTATGTAGAGGGATGCGCCGGTCCAAGGAATTCGGTGCGGGCCCCCGCCCGGCTCGCTCGAGGCTCGCCACCCTCCCCGATTCTGGGGGCCGAACGCCGCCCCGAGCCTCGCTTGTCGGTCAGTTGCAGAGCGATCGGTCAACGTACCGCTTCCGCCCGCTCGCAGAGTAGGTATAGCACCCACCACGCGGGCCCGTGTAATACCCGCGGTCCGCAGCGCTGTAGCTTGGTCGACCGCTACCGGCCGAGCTGCCGTAGCCGGCGCGCCGCGAGGTGGAACTCGCCGCTCGCGGCGCGTAGGAGCGCACCTGTTCGCTGGCCCGGTACAGGTAACCCGCCGGGACCCCGCTCCCACCGGGCAAAAACACTGCGGCCCATCCGTTCGTGTCCTTCGGCCCAAGGCGGACACGCTCCCCTCGCTTCACGGTCCAAAGCACGGCGTGCTCTTCGCCTGGCCCGCTCCGCACGTTCATCGCAGAGTGGACGTAGAAGTCGTCCTTTGCCCCGCCCGGTGCTACAGCTGTATCAGCGACGTACAGGCCATTTCCACCGTACGGCTCCGGGTTGATCACCGATTCGTCGTTCGAGAACATGCCCGCCACCATCACCAAGAGGATGAAGCCGAGCATCCCCATGCACCCACACCCCATGCACCCGGATTGAGTAGAGCCCGCGGTCGGGTCTCCTGGACCTGGGGCTGCACCGCCGCCGCCGATCTTCTCCCGGTAGCTCAGGCCCGTCCCCGGTATCCCCGCGTTCACATACGTGCCCCGCTGGCCGATGTTGATGCTGGCGCCCCGTCCGCCGATGGTCGTGCTGAGCCCCTTCTTGCCCACGTTCAGGCGGACGCCGGGCGCGATCTTGAACGAGCGCCGGAAGCGGAATCCCATGGCATCATCCCAGGTCGGCAATCCGCGCCCGATACGCGGCGAGCAGTTGAGCGTCCACGTCCTGCAGGTTGTCGGTCTGAACCGACTCGCCGCCCGTGAATTCAAAACGGTAGCGCGGGCTGGAACCCTCCCAGAAGTTGAACAGCTTCCCCTTACGCTCCTGCTTGTAGCAGACCGAGAACACCGTCTTATAGTCCATCGGGAACAGGTGCCGAAGGCGGGTAAACGCTTCCTCGTCTCCACCAACCAGGAACGCGAGCCGGCTACGGACATGCTCGAAGACTGCCCGCTCCGTGTCAGTCGTGACCACAGCGGCGGCATCTTCCTTTCTCGCTTCCGGCACCACCTCTGGCGTGGGTGCAGGTGCGGCGCCCACGGCTTCCGGCGCGGCGGGCCTCACCCTCACCAGATCCTCCCGGTCAGCGAATCCGACACGCTCCAGAAGGCGACGGTCGAGCACCGTCTGTAATGCGTTGGCGATGATCGGCGTACGCTCCTCGATCAGCCGATTCGTGCGGCGGCCATCGATCTGCGAGAGGTCCATCAGCAGCCGGACGAACGACTCCCCGGGCGCGTCAAAGTTGGTTTCCAGAGCGGCGACGTAGCTGGCCGTGTACAGCCTGCGGCGAGCGTCGGCGCCGACGTCCGCCGGGTTGAACGCATCCCGCCGCAACTTCATCAGCGCGTCCAGCGCGTTTCCAGGCACCCGCTCCTGCGCTACCTCTGACAGGTCCACCGTCACGAAGGGCTGGTCGTCCATCATGTTCTCCAGCCCCGTATCCGTGTAGAGCTGCCACACCAGGCCGTCCGTCAGGATCCCGAGCTTCACCGAAGGGACAGCATTGTAGTAGCCCTTCAGCTCCCCGCGGTTGGCCTCGGACAGCGTGCCGACCTTCTTGCTCTCAACGGCGATAACCGGCTCGAATCCCTTACATATGGCAAAGTCTACCCGGTTCTTGAACTTGTCGGAGAATGATGCGTGCGCCTCCGGAATGATCTCGTCCGGGTTGAGCGGATCGTACCCGAGCAGCTGGAAGAAGGGGAGCACCAGGTACTGATTCGTTGCCGCTTCAGTGAGGGCGCGGCCGGCGCGGTCGAGCGAGGTCTGGGCGTGGGCGATGAGGCGGGCGCGGAAGTCTTCCGACATCAATAGCTCCGGAGCGGGTGGCAGGTGGAACCAGGCGGGGAGCCGCAGGGGAAATCCAGCGCGTGCGGGAGAATCGCACGCTAACACCGAACAATTTTGCGTGGAAGGGCGACTGCGTCCCATTCTACGCGGTAGACTCAGGCGGGGAGCCGTGCCGTGTGGGTGCAATGTGCGCATCAGAAAGCAGGACGGGAAAGATGGCCCGCAAATAGGGAAGCTCGCAAATCCGTGGAAAGAGAGTGGAATTGTCAGCCCGCCCTGTATGCCTGCCGACGCGAGCCGTTGCAGTTCCGCAGTACCCCCATGATCTGTTGCGGAGGGAGACAGCCGGGCAGTTTCGGCTGGCTCCCTCCGGCGGAGCGAGACACGGGGCCGTTTCCGTGGCTCGCGGAGCCCGCGTAGGAAACAGGCCGGCAGTTTGGCCTGGTTCCGGAGCGGCCCCAACGCAGGAGGCCGCCCCGGACACCCCGGAGCGGCCTCGAACGACTCGCCTGACTCTGAAGGATCAGCCCGCCGCGGCCAGCGACCCCGGCTTGTCCAGGTACTGCTTGAACATGCCCTTGTCGTGGGCCTTGGCGTACGCCTCCTCCGCCTCCACCTGCCCGGACATGAGCAGCGCCAGGATGGACTGGTCCATCTGGACCATCCCGTCCTTCTTGCCGGTCTGGATCAGTGACGGGATCTGGAAGGTCTTTCCCTCACGGATCATGTTGGCGATGGCCGGCGTCCCCACCAGGATCTCGTGCGCCGCCGCCCGCCCGGAGCCCCCCTTCTTGCGCAGGAGCTGCTGCGCCACCACCCCCCGCAGCGACTCGGAGAGCATGGCCCGCACCTGCTCCTGCTGGTCGGCGGGAAAGGTGTCGATGATGCGGTCCACCGTCTTGTGCGCGCTGTTGGTGTGCAGTGTCCCGAAGACCAGGTGCCCCGTTTCGGCGGCGGTGAGGCCCAGCGAAATGGTCTCGCGGTCGCGCATCTCGCCCACCAGGATCACGTCCGGGTCCTCGCGCAGCGCCGCCTTGAGCGCCGACGCGAAGCTCTGCGTGTGCGGCCCCACCTCGCGCTGGTTCACCAGCGCCTTCTTGTTGGGGTGCACGAACTCGATGGGGTCCTCCACCGTGAGGATGTGCTCCGGGCGCGTTTCGTTGATCAGGTCGATCATCGCCGCCAGGGTGGTGGACTTCCCCGAGCCGGTGGGCCCGGTCACCAGCACCAGCCCCTTGTTGAGGCGGGTGAAGGCGCGGATCGCCTCCGGCAGCTTCAGGTCGTCCGCGGAAAGCACCTTGGAGGGGATGACGCGGAAGACCGCGCCCATCCCCCGGTGCTGCATGAACACGTTGCCGCGGAAGCGCGCCGTCCCCGGGATCTCGTAGGCGAAGTCCAGGTCGCGCGTGGCGTCGTAGCGCTCCTTCTGCTCGGGGCGCAGGATCTCGAAGAGGAGCGTCTGCATGTCCGCGGCGGCCAGGTCGCGGAACTTGATGCGCTGCAGGTGGCCGTGCACCCGCATCACCGGCGGGCTCCCGCAGCTGAGGTGCAGGTCCGAGCCCCCGTGCTGGACGAGGAGCTTGAGGAACTGGTCAATCTGCGGCATCTGCGGCCTCGTGGCGTGTCCAGAGCAGGGCGTCTCCCTCGCGGCGGAGGACGAGACGGAAATCGGCGTCGGCGGCGGCCCCGCCGCGAAGGCGGGCCACCACCAGCGGAGCGGCGTGGCGCGCGGCTTCGACGTCGGTGGGCGCGGCCGCGGCCGCGGCCACGTCCAGCGACAGCGCGTCGAGCGCGAAGGGGTGGAGTGCGGCCAGCGACTCGCGCAGCGACTCGCCCACCGGCACGGTGATGGCGGCGCCGGCGGCCGCCGCCGCGCCGTCCGACAGGTGCACCGAGCGGGGCTCGCGCTCCAGCAGCAGCGCCGGGAGCCCGGGGAGGGCGCGCTCCAGCGCCGCCTCGTCGTCGGACCCCGCCTCCACCACCACGGTCCCGTGGCGCAGCGCGCGGGCCACGGCGGCGCGCGCGTCGGGGTCCACCCAGGCGGCCGGCTCGGCGGTCTCCTGCCCGGTGATCCGCGCGGCCCACTCCAGCGCAGCGCCCTCGCCCACGGCGTGGCACTCCGCGCTCCACGCCAGCCCGGACAGCGAGATGCGCGCCGACCAGCGGCGCACTCCGGGCGCGGAGGTGGAATCGGGGAAGGGCGACACCAGGCGCGCCAGCTCGGCGAGCACGTCGCCGTCCAGCGCGCGGTGCGTCACCGCCTGCCGCCGCGACCAGCCGCCGGCGTGCCCGGGACGGACGGACACGCCCACCTCCTCGGCGCCGGACTCCAGCGCCTCCAGCAGGAAGCGGAGCACGGGGACGGGCGAGATGTCCGGCTCGCCGTGCACCGCGTCGATCAGCGCGCGCAGCGTCGCGGGGGTGGCAAGCGCCGCCTCCACGTTGGCGGCGCCCGTGAACTGCTGCACCTCGATCAGCCGCCCCAGGTCGCGCGGGTCCGAGAGCACTACCGTGACCGTGTCGCCGTCGCGCAGCACCGGGAGCACCAGGTGCTCGCGCGCCCACCCGGACGGGACCAGCGACGCCACGCTGCGGTCGATGCCGTCCGGTCGCAGGTTGACGAAGGGAAGGTCGTACTGGTCGGCGAGCCCCCACTTCACCTCGGCGGGGGTGGCCAGCTCCAGCGCCACGAGCGCATCGCCGAAGTACCCGCCCCACTCGCGCTGGTAGGCGAGGGCGCGCTCCACGTCGTCGGGGGAGATCCGGCCCAGTCCCACCAGGATCTCGCCGATGGTTGTGCTCCTCTTGCGCATGCTCTCTTCGGAAGCTCGGCCGGTGCGCCGGGGCGGCCCGCCGGAGGGCGGGCGCGCGCGGCGCGGGAATTCGCGGCGGGGGGCGCCGCCGTGCGGCTACGCCCCCGCCGTGTCCAAGTATCGGCAGGTGCGGCCGCCCGCCGGCATCACGCGCCGGGGGCCGGCACCCGCCCGAGCGCCTCCAGGGCGAGCGCGACCTCCGGGCCGATCTGCTCCGGCAGGACGGGGGCCTCGATGATGATCGGCACGCGGCGCGGGATCAGTTCCGCGATCTCCCGGCAGGCGCGGACCGCCGCCCGCGTGAGGCGGACGTGCGCGCTGGCCCCGTCCAGCTCGCTGACGTGCACCTGGGCGAGCCGGCCGCCGAACTCGCGCAGGATGTCGCGGGCCCCGTCCATCGACGGGTCGAGCTGGCGCGCGTGGGCGACGTCGAAGCAGAGCGTCGCCTCCGGGACGCGCCCGAACACGGTCCTCAGCTCCTCCGCCGTGCGCCCGGCGGACTTGCGCCGGTCCATGTTCTCGATGCAGAGCAGCGGGCCGAAGCCGTCCCATCGCTCCCAGCGGTGCACCGCGTCGGGGTGGACGATCACCGGCCACCCGCGCCGCAGCGCCAGCTCCCGCAGCGCGGCCGCGGCCGCCGCCTCGTCCCGCTCCGCGAAGGCGCTGGGGGCGTGCACGGACACGTGGGCGAACCGGGACAGGTCGAGCGCGGGGATCGCCGCCAGCAGCGGCGCCAGCTCGCTCCACCGCAGCGCGGACAGCTCGACCGCCGTGGTGCTCCCGCCGGCCAGCAGCGCCAGGGCGGAGCGGAAGTCGGACGCCGCCAGGGAGCCGGTGGAAAAGCCGATGGGCTCCATCATCAGAACAGCCCGTAGCGGCGCGTCAGCTCCCGCACCGGCGTGTCGCGGTCGAAGAAGATCTCCGTCAGCGCGTCCTCGAAGCGTCCTCCCAGCTCGCGGACGGCCCGGTACGCGGGGTCGCCGTCCGCGTCGCCCGGCGCGAGATCCTTGAGGTGCTTTCTCCACCCCGCATCGTCCAGCAGGCCCAGGAACTCGTCGTAGGCCGCCAGCAGGCGCGCGGCCGGCCCGGAAAGCTCGTCGAGGTAGGCCAGCATCACTCCGGCCACGACGTCCAGGGGAGTAGTCTTCACCAGGCCCAGCAGGTGGTCGACCACGTCCCGGGTGCTCGCGAAGGGGCTGGGCGTGGCGCGGGCGGGAAGGAGGAGCCCGCACGAGAAGCAGCGCAGGAGGCCGGACGTGTACATCAGCTTGCGAGACATCCGCAGCTTGGCCGTGCGCAGCGCCCACCCCTCCGCGTTGCGGGCCCTGCGCTTGTGGGCGAAGTCCACCGTCATGGTGCGCCAGTACCGCACCACGTCGTTCAGCAGGAAGCGCGGAACGCCGTACGGCGTGTCCCGCGCCCCGACCAGGTCCTCCTCCACGTAGCGCGTGAGCACCTGCCGCACCACCCGCTCGTACGCCTCGGGGTTGCCGACGGGAGCCGACTCGAGCAGCAGGAGAAGCCGCTGCGTCGTGTTGCGGTTGGTGTCGTCGTCGCCGCCGATCCTGTGGACGAGGTCGTGGCTGAAGGTGAGCTGCCCGAACGCTCCTCCCCGGGTGGGCGGGCGCAGCTTCGCCTCCTGGAGCCGCCCCTCTAGACGGTTCGCGAGACCCAGGTGGTCGGCCTCGGCGTCACCGTCCACCAGCAGCGTCCAGTCGATGTCGCTGCCGCTGGTGAACTCGCGGCGGGCCAGCGAGCCGAAGACCACGCACGTCGCGTCCTTCCGGTACGAGAGCAGCGGGTCCAGAACCGCCCTGAGCCCCCGGAAATGCTCGTGGGAGCTTTCCCG
The DNA here is from genome assembly GCA_963716255.1 of uncultured Gemmatimonadales bacterium. Taxonomy (GTDB): domain Bacteria; phylum Gemmatimonadota; class Gemmatimonadetes; order Longimicrobiales; family Longimicrobiaceae; genus JAFAYN01. The sequence goes on from OY970303.1 coordinate 1,033,456, forward strand.
CGCCGCGTCGACGTGCGGCAATGCCATCCCCAGGCGCGCCTGCAGCTCGGTCAGCGGCGAAGGCGCATCCGCACCGGCGGGCAGAGGGCCGTCGGCGTCGAGCATCCGCCTACAGGTACCGGCAGACCGCGTCGCCGGCCGCGGCGGTGCCGAGCGAGCCGCCCAGGTCCGGCGTGGTCTGCCCCTCGTGGACGGCGCGCCGCACCGCCGCCTCCATCCGCTCCGCCGCCCCGGCGTGTCCCAGGTGCCGCATCATCAGCGCCGCCGTGAGCACCGCCGCGAACGGGTTCGCGGTCCCCTTCCCCGCGAGGTCCGGCGCCGAGCCGTGCACCGGCTCGAAGAGCGAAACCCGCCCCGGGTGGATGTTGCCCGACGCCGACAGCCCCAGCCCGCCCGCCAGCTGCGAGCCCAGGTCCGAGAGGATGTCGCCGAACAGGTTGCCCGTCACGATCACCCGGTAGCGCTCCGGGCGGCGCACCATGTCCATGGCGAGCATGTCCACGTACAGCGCCTCGCTCTGCACGTCCGGGTACTCCTGCGCCACCTCCCTGAACACCCGCCGCCAGAGCCCGCCCGCGTGCTCCATGGCGTTTGCCTTGTCGGACATGGTGACGCGCTCCAGGGCGTTCTCGCGCGCGTACTCGAAGGCCGCGCGGACGATGCGCTCCACCCCCTTGCGGGTGTTCACGTCCTCCTGCACCGCCACCTCGTCCGGCGTCCCCTTCTTGAACACGCCGCCCATCCCCACGTAGACCCCTTCCGTGTTCTCGCGGAAGATCACGAAGTCCACGTCCTTTTCCGTCTTGTCGCGGAGCGGGGTCAGGTCGGGGTGCAGCAGCCTGACCGGGCGGAAGTTGATGTACAGGTCCAGCTTGAAGCGCAGCCCCAGGAGGATGTCGCGGGCGTGCTCGTTGCCCGGCACCCGCGGGTCGCCCATGGCGCCCAGCAGGATGGCGTCGTAGTTGGCCGACAGGTCGCGGAACTCGTCGTCCGTGAGGGTGGTGCCGGTGGACAGGTAGTGGTCGGCGCCGTGCGGCCACTCCACCATGTCCAGCTCCGGGCCGGCGGCGGCGGTCACGGCGCGCAGGACCTTGACGGCCTCGCGGGTGACCTCCGCGCCGACCCCGTCTCCTGCGATCACGGCGATGCGGGGCATGCGGAGTTCTGGTTTTGGTGCGGGAGTTGGATTTAGCGGGGGTTGAGGGTGGGAAGGTATTCGAAGATGCAGGGGGGGGCAAGGCGGGTGTCCACGGGATTTGGCGCGCGGGGCCGCTCCGGAGCCGGACGATACGGCCGTCCGTCTCCTGCGCGGGTCGCGGAGCCCCGCCAAACAACCGGCGGGTCTCCGCTCCGGCTGCGGGAGCCTCCTCGGTCGGGCGCAAACAGCCGCGCCCGCCCTGCGGGGTCTCCCTCCGCGACATCTTTTGGGAACGGCGGGAAACTGCTCACGACAACAAACCCTCCCCCAGAATCGGGGGAGGGTGGCGAGCCTCAAGCGAGCCGGGTGGGGGCCCGTCGTCCTACCGCGCTGCTGCCCCCGCGGTCGCGGCCGCCGTATCCGGCGCCGCGGTCGACTTTGCCTGCGACATGGAGAACACGTAGGCGGCCACCGCGCGCAGCTGCTCCTCGGAAAAGGCGCCTCCGCCGCGGGGCGGCATGGGCACGGGGTGCTGCCTGGGCTCCGGGACGCCGTCTTGGACCAGGCGCAGGATCTCCAGGTAGTCGCCCGACACGTTCAGCCACTCCCCGTCGCGGAGCGACGGGCCCAGCTGCGTCCCCCGGGCGTCCGGCCCGTGGCAGACCACGCAGGTAGTGCCGAACTGCTTCCGCCCCTCCGCGACCATCGCCGCCGTCACCCCGGCGGGGAGCGGCGCGCCCGACGCCTGCGGGAGCGCCGAGTCGTCCGGCTCCGCCCGGGCGGCGCTCTTCGCCTTTCCACCCGCCTCCGTCTCCCCGTCCCGGCCGCACCCCGCGAGCGGCGCCGACGCCAGGGCCAGCGCCGCCACGACCGCAAACAGCTCCGCTTTCCGCATTCTCATCTCGGCACGAGTCGATGCCGGCCCCAGCCCACCGCCGGATGCCCGCTCGCCGCGCCCTTGCAAGCGTCGTTCCGCCCCCGGGTCAGCGGTCGCCGGCCACGCGCTGCGGCAGGCCGCACCCAGCGCAGAACTTCCACTCCGGCTCCACCAGCTCCCCGCACCCCGCGCAGGGGAGTGGGCGCTGCGTCGCCCCGCAGTGCGGGCAGAAGCGCACCTCGCGCCCCTCCGGGAGCGGCGAGCGGCACGCGCGGCAGAGCGCCGGGCGCGGCGGCGCCGGCGCGCCCGCCCGCGGCGGGTGCGGCGCCGAGCGCATGGAGGGCGGCTCCGGGGCCGCGCCGCGCGGCGCGGCGTCGGGCATGGGAGGGCGCGCCGGCAGCGGGGCCGGCGGGATCGGTGCAGGCGCCGGCGGGGCGGCGGGCGCGGGAGCGTCCGGGTCCGCGGTCACGTCCTCGGGCGCGGGGGGCGTCGGCGCGGCCGGGCGGGGGCGCGGCGCCGGGTTCAGGCGCGCCACCACCGCCGCGTAGTCGCGGTACAGCCCCAGGATGGGGTTGGAGGCGCGCAGCTCGCGCTGCAGCTCCTCCTGCACCTCCGGGATCTCCAGCGACACGTAGTCGCGCTCCCCGGCGAGCAGCCGCAACAGCGCGTGCTCATACTCCGGGAGCTCCGCGAAGCCCAGGTCCACCCGGGTGGTGCGGTAGGGGACGAGCTGCTGGTAGATCTCGGCGACGGTCAGCTCCCAGGACGTTCCCGGGCGCTCCCGGCGGAGGCTCTCCACCAGGCGCCAGTACAGCCGGTCGAGGGGATCCATTCGCTCAGGGCGAGAGGGGGAAGGGCGCGGCCTGCGCCGCGGCGCCCGCGCCGTTCAGGTAGGCGCGCGCCTCCGCGGGGGTGGACGGCGAATCGATGATCCGCTGCGCGGCGTCGGGGCGGCCCGCCGCGCGCAGCGCGCGCACCAGCCCCACCCATCCCGCCGTGGACTTCTGGTCCAGCTGCACCGCCTGCTGGAGCGCCTTCACGGCCATGTCCGGGCGCCCGGCGTCCAGCATCAGGAAGCCCAGCTCGCGGTTCAGCGCCGGGTCGCGGGGCGCCGCCTCCAGCCCGCGGCGGATCTCCAGGCGCGCCTCGTTGAGCCGCCCGCCCTGCCGGTAGATGCGGGCCAGGAAGAGCCGGGGGCGCGGGTCCTCCGGGTCCGCCTCCACGGCGCCGCGCAGGTGCGGGAGCGCGGCCTCGGTCCGGCCGGCGCGCATCAGCGCCACGCCCTCCTCCAGCGCGCGGTCGCCCGAGCCCCGGCTCCACGCCCACCACCCCACGGCCGCCACCAGGATCAGCGCCAGCGCGCCCAGCGCCCACCCCAGCCCGCCGCGCGGCGCGCGCGACTCCGGCGGCACCGGGTGCACCAGCGGGTCCTCCTCCGCGAACACCGGCTCCTCCGGGACGGGGACCGGCGCGGGCGGGGGGGCCTCCGCCTCCCACTCCAGCCGCTCCACGAGGCGCAGCGCCAGCTCCGCGTCGCCGGGCTCCGGGAGCCCGCCCTCGCGCAGGCGCCGCGCCCTCGCCGACAGCTCGTGGAACGCCGCCGCCAGCTCGATGGAGATGCGGTCGCGGCGCCGCAGCTCCGCCACCAGGTCGGCCGCGGGGAGCTCGTCCGGGGCGAGCGCGCGCAGCCGCACCTCCAGGGGGGTGTGCGGATCGTCGCGCAGCAGGCGCCGGAGCGACGCCTCCGCCGCCCCCGTGAGCTGCACCACCGCGGCGCGGCGCGCCTGCGGGTCCGCGGTCCCCTCCCGCAGCAGCTCGGTCGCGCCGGAGGCCTTCCGCAGCGGCTTCAGCGCGGCATCACCCTCGTCGTCCATCGGCACCACGCGCACCTCCCGCGTTCAGCAGGTCGTCCCTCACCGGGGCGCACGCTCGTGGCAAGCGAAGGGCCCCGCGCCGGTTCCGCCCGCCCCTCATGCAAGGAGCGGGCACCGGCGCGGGGCCCCCGTACGAAACCGGCCTACGACTCGATCTCCAGGAGCCCGGCGCGGGCGCTCGCGCGCACGAAGGACTCCGCGTCGTCGCAGACCACGCGCTGCCCGGTGAGGACCCGCACCGACTCCGCCGAGCGGATCATGAACGCCGCCAGCGAGTCGCCCGGGTGGGGAGAGGCGTCGCGCATGGCGCGCACGATCTCCTCCCAGCTCCCCGAGAACACCCGACCCTCCGGCGTGCGCACCCGGTGCGCCCCGGTCTGCACCGCCGCGGGGAGCGCCAGCGGCGCGGCCGCGGGCGGGAGCGCGCGGACCAGCGCCTCCACCTGCTCCAGCCGCGCAAGGGCGCGCTCCGCCGGGTCCTCGGCCTCGGCGGCCGCCTCGAACGCGGCCTCCACCTCGGCGAGCAGGTGCTCGATCTCGTCCGGCTCCCCCTCCAGTTCCTCCAGGCGGGTGCGCCAGGGGGCGAGCGCGTCGTCCGTTTCCGTCCAGCCGTCCTGCGAGCACTTGAGGTCGATGTAGCGCCACACGGACAGGGTGTCCCAGTGCTCCTGCGGGGGGACCCGCTCCAGGTCGCGGAGGGCGCCCTCGGCGTCGCCGCGGTCGTACAGCAGGTGCGCCAGGTAGATGCGCGCCTCGTGCAGCGCCGGGTCCAGCCGCAGCGAGCGACGCAGCTCGCGCCGCGCCCCGATGTCGTCGCCCAGGGCGTGCAGCGTGTAGCCGCGCGCCGCCGCCACCTCGGCGCTGTCCGGGTGCGCCGCCACCAGCGCGGTGAAGCGGTGGCGCGCGTGCGTGAACAGCCCCTCGCGGTACAGCGCCCGCCCGATGGCGAGCCCGATCTCCAGGTCGTCCGACAGGCCCATGCCGTCGATGCGCCCGATGCACTCGAGCGCTCCATCCACGTCGCCGAACTTGAGGAGCGTCTCGCCGAGCCCCACCCAGGCGTCCTCGTACTCCTCGTCGATCTCCAGCGCGGTCTCGAAGGAGCGCCGCGCCCAGGCGTACTCTTCCCGGGCGATGCGGACGTACCCGATCCCCACGTGCAGAAGCGCCGAGTCCGGGTGCTGGCGGACCCCCTCGCGGAGGACCTCCAGCGCGACCTCGTACTCGCCGGACTCGTAGAAGCGGTGCGCCCGCTCGTCGAACTCTTCGGAGCTCAGGAACGGATTCGCCATCGGTGCCCTTTCCCTGCGTTTTCTGGTGTCGCGGGAGCCCCGGTCCGCAGGCGGGCGGGGGCGCCCCGGCGCTCGCCGCATGCCACGCGGGAATCGCCGTTTACGAATATAATCCGCATCCTCCGGGCGACCAAGCCCCGGGACCGGGACCCGATCTTGCGCCGCGGCGCGCACGAGGGCATCTTGCACCCCCGCGCAACGACCCAGAGGGAGCCATGTTCAACCTGTTCCGAAAGCGCCTCAGTGCGGAGGCCCGCCGCAAGCTGATGATCGCCGCCGCACGCTCGGAGGAGGCGGTCATCGAGACCCACATCGCCAACGCGCTCGACCTCCTGGACGACCTGGGCGACGAGGTGGACGTGGACCGCGCCATGGAGATGTACGTGGACATGATGTCGCTCACCGAGACCGTCGCCTCGGTGGTCACCAACCGCGTCCTCGCACAGCTGGAAAGCACCGCGCCCCGCGGGGTGGTGGTGCGCGCCCGGCGCTTCGAGAACGTGTTCCGCGAGGAGCGCAAGCCGGAGCAGGGCCGCGGCAAGCGCGACAGCGGCCGCCCGCGCCGCTAGCTCCGCCCGTCCGTGGACGCCCCGCGCGGGCCGGCCCTTCCCGGGCCGGCCCGCGCTTCGTTTCCGGACGCCGCCCCGACACCGCACGGTTCCTGTACACCCCGGGCAACGCGTTGCTCCGCAATGACTTGCCCCGGCTACCTCCCCGCCACCGTCCAGAATCTCGACACCCGCCGCCCCGCCGCGTCCCGCCTTCGCCGTCCCTCAAGCGACCACCATGCAACGAGTTGAGCCGCGGCACGGAGCGCGGACCGGCGCTTGCCTTCCTGGGGTCTCGTCCGCTGCACCCCCAACCCAGGCAGAGCCATGATCGCACAGGCAACTCCCGCAGCCCGCCCCCTCAGCGCCCCTGGCACCCCCGCGATGGTGGGGAACCGAGTTCCTCTCCCGCACCGCTTCCACATGATGGATGGGCGGACCATCGTGGGGGATCTCCACAAGGCGCCGAGCGCGCGCCTGGCGGACCACCTGTCCACGCTCAAGGGATACATCTCGGTGACCAACGCCTGCTGCGAGGGCTCCGGGACCCACTTCCCCTACATCGTCGTGAACCAGGCCAACATCCTGTTCATCGAGGAGCTCGCCGCGCCGGCCGCCACGGTCAAGGTGACCACGCCGGGAGGGATCGGCCATGTTCCACGGTAGAGTGCTGGTGGTCAGCGACCGCCGCGAGGTGGTGGACGAGCTGGACCCCGTGGTCCGGGCGGAGGGGCATCTGACGCTCACCGTCCCGAACGGGGAGGAGGCGCTGCGTGTCTTCGAGGAGGGGATCATCCCCGACGTGGTCGTCACGGACCTGGGGTCGGGCGGCTCGCTGCAGGGGATCGGCTACCTGCGCCGCTTCCGCGAGCTCAACCAGCTGGGCCAGCACCTGGTGGTGGTGGAGTCGGGCGCGCCCTTTTCCGGCACCGCCACCGGCTCGTCCGCGGCGGGCTTCCGCGTGGAGCCGTTCACGGTGCTCCCCCGCCCGCTGGACCGCGAGCGGGTGCGCGGCTGCATCGCGGGCGCCATGGAGCGCATCCGCGCCGACCTGCAGTCGCTGCGGGGCGAGATGTTCCGGGAGACGGCCCGCCTGCAGCGCGCCATCCGCGAGGCGCAGCTGGAGATGGTCACCGCGCTGGCGATGACCATGGAGGCGAAGGACCCGTACATGCACGGCCACTGCTCGCGCGTGGCGGAGCTGTCGCGCCTGGTCGCCGTGGAGATGGGGGTGGACGAGGCGGACATCGAGATGCTGCACGCGGCGGCGCTGCTCCACGAGATCGGCAAGATGGGGGTGTCGCTGGAGCTGCTGCACAAGACCACCCCGCTGTCGCCGGAGGAGCTGGAGCAGATCCGCGCGCACACGCGCGTGGGCGCGCAGATCGTGGGCGCCGTTCCCTCGCTGCGCCGCATCGCCCCGCTGATCGCCAACCAGTACACGTCGTACGCCGAGCTCCCCGAGCACATCTCGCCGGAGCTGCCGGAGTTCCTCCTCGCCGGGATCCTGCGCGTGGTGGACACCTACGACGCCATGACCTCGGACCGCTCCTACCGCGAGACCCTTCCCCGCGAGCTGTGGGAATCGGTGCTGCGCGGCGGCGCCGGGAGCAAGTTCCACCCGGAGGCGGTGGTGGCGCTGCTGAGAGTGGAACGGGGAGTGCGAAAGTAGAACCGGCCGTACGAAGTACGTGACGACGCCCCCGCCGGGATCTCCCGGCGGGGGCGTTCTGCCGTTCTTGCAGTATCCATATGATCTTCGACGGAGGGAGACTCGCCGGCTGTTTGGCGAGGCTCACTCCGGCGAGGTGAGACCCGGAGGCAGTTTCCCGGGGCTCGCCGAGCCCGCGGAGGAGACCGGCAGCAGTACCGCCGGGCTCCGGAGCGGCCCGCCAAAGCCCGAGGCAACGAAATCAGTTGCGGCCGACGGCCTCGAGCGCGTACAGGCGGATCTTGTTGTGGAGCGTGGCGCGCGAGATCCCCATGGCCTCGGCCGCGTGGGTGCGGTTGCCGTCCAGCATGACCAGCGTGCGCTCGATGTGCCGGCGCTCCATCTCCTCCAGCGTCATCAGAGCCTGGTGCTCGCGCACCGGCGCGGCGGAGGGCGAGGGGGTGCGCACCTCGGGCGGGAGGTGCTCGGGGAGGATGATGTCCTCGCCCAGGGACAGCACCAGGGCGCGCTCCAGCACGTTGCGCAGCTCGCGCACGTTCCCCGGCCAGCCATAGGCAAGCAGGAGCCTGAGCGCCGCCTCGGAGAGGCGCGGTGCGCCGCGCGGGTGGATGGCCCGCAGGTCGCCCATGAGCCGGTGCACCAGCTCGAGCAGGTCCTCGCGCGAGCGCTCGCGCACGGGCGGGAGGGTGAGGGGGAGGACGTGGAGGCGGTAGTACAGGTCTTCGCGGAAGCGGCCGGCGGCCACTTCCGCCTCCAGGTCGCGGTTGGTGGCGGCCACCAGGCGCACGTCCACCTCGATCTCGCGGGTCCCGCCCAGCCGCCGGAAGGTCTTGCGCTCCAGCACCTTGAGCAGCTTGGGCTGGAGGTCGGGGGCAAGGTCGCCCACTTCGTCCAGGAAGAGCGTCCCCCCGTGCGCCACCTCGAAGAGGCCGCGCTTCATGGTCTTGGCGTCGGTGAAGGCGCCCTTCTCGTGCCCGAACAGCTCGGAGTCCAGGAAGTTGGCGGAGAGCCCGGCGCAGTTGACCTCCACGAAGGGGGCGCGCGCCCGCGGCGAGTGGGCGTGCAGCATCTGCGCGACCCACCCCTTGCCGGTGCCGCTCTCGCCCAGCAGGAGCACGGTGGTTCCCTCGGAGGCGGCGAGCAGCTCCACCTGCCGCGCGATCTCGCGCATCCGCGACGACCCGCCCAGGGTGGAGGTGTGGCGCCCCTCGGCCAGGCGCCCGGCGAGGGTGCGGTTGGCGCGGCGCAGCTCGGTCTTTTCCATCGCCCGGGCGGCGGCGGCGGCCAGGTGCTCCATCTCCACGGGCTTGGTGAGGAAGTTCTCGGCGCCCAGCTTCATCGCCTCCACCGCGGTCGCGATGTCGCCGTGCCCGGTGAGCATCACCACCGTGGCGTCGCGGGGGACAAGCACCTCCAGCGCGTCGATCCCGGAGATGCCGGGGAGGTGGAGGTCCAGGAGGACCAGGTCGGGGTGGACCGCCTCGTACAGGCGGATCCCTTCTTCGCCGGTCATGGCCCGGTGCACCTCCCACCCGGCGCGCTCGAAGAAGCGGCCGAGGGAGCGGATGACGTCGGGCTCGTCGTCGATGAGGAGGATGGAGCGCTGCATGCTGCCGCCTGCTGGGGGAACGTTCGGGGACGGAGTGTACGTTCCGGAGTGTCGGCGGCGGGCGGCGCGGACTGAAGGACAGGGGACAGCCGGCAACGGCGACCCCCTCCCCCGGCCCCTCCCCGCAAGGGGGAGGGGAGTACGGCACCGACACCCCTCTCCCACGGAGAGGGGGAGAACGACGACGCTGAGGTGCGGGAAGCCCTCCCCCAGAATTGGGGGAGGGTGGCGAGCCTCAGGCGAGCCGGGTGGGGGCCCCGCGGACGCCAGCGCAAAACCCGCGTGAGGGATTTCGGCCCGAAGGGGCGAGACCCGGCGGCTGTTTGCCGGGGCTCGACTCCGTTGAGCAGCGTTGTTTGCTGCTCTACGGAGCCGAAGCCCGACCCCGGCGCCAGCCGGGGGCACGCCCGGACCCGGCAGTCGTTCGTGCGACGAACATTGCACGACGGAGGCGAGAGGGCGATGATTGGCGGAATTCGGTCTCACGCGGTTCCACCTTTCCGGATCCCTCCCCCATGAACGGCATCACCTTTTCAGGGCTCGTGCAGTCGGGCGCCGGCGGGCTGTATCCGCTGGCGGGCAAGCGGGTCACGCTGTACGCGGCGACGGACGGAGCGCCCACCCCCCTCGGCAGCGGGACGACCGAAGGGAACGGGTGGGTGAGCATGCAGGTCCCCGATGCCCCTTCGGGCGGCATCCTGTACGTGACGGCGGACGCGGGCGGAGGCGTGGTGCTCATGACCGTCCTGGGGACGGACTTCGAGGGCTCGTTCGTCGTCAACGAGCTCACGACTGTGGCGGCCGCATTCAGCATGGCGCAGCTCGCGTCCGGCGGCACCCTCCAGGGGCCGGCGCCCGGCCTGCGGACCGCGGCGGGAATGTGCGCCAACCTGGTCCCGGCCTACTCGGGGATGCCGTCGCCGGTGATGCAGTCCTCGCCCAACGCGGACGAGACGATCGCGCTGCGATCCATCCGCGCGCTGGGGAACCTGGTCGCCGCGTGCGTGCGCGGGGTGCCGGACGCGACGCGGACGCTGCTCGCGCTCGCGACCCCGCCGGGCGGAGACCCGCCCGCGGACACTTTCCAGGCGCTCGTGGGCATCGCCCGCAACCCGGCGAACAACGTGGGCGCCATCTTCCAGCAGGCGCAGCTCGCGGAGGTGTACACGCCCGCGCTGGAGCCGGAGCAGCAGCCGGACGCGTGGACGCTGGCGGTGAAGGTGAACGACTCGGGGGACGACGCCTTCATGTTCGGCGGGCCGGCCAACCTCGTCTTCGACGCGAACGGCTACGCCTGGATCGCCAACAACGTCATCCAGGGGCAGCCGTACTCGGCAAAGTGCATCATGGTGCTGCGGCCGGACGGCAGGCCGGCGGACGGAACGGACGGGACGCCGAAGTCGCCGGTGTCCGGAGGGGGCATCTGGGGACCGGGGTGGGGGATCGACATCGACCCGGACGGCAACGTGTGGGTGGGCAACTACGGCTGGGGCCACGACGACGACCCGCCCGCGGGGAGCGTGACGGAGCTCCGCGCCGACGGCACGCCGGTCTCGGGCGACGAGGGATACGTCAACGAGCTCGATCGCGTGCAGGCGGTCCGGTCGGACGGCGCCGGCAACATATGGATGGCGAGCTTCGGAAACGACCAGCTGGTCTGCTACCCGGGCGGCGTGGAGGGGAATGCGATCGCGGTGAAGAGCGGGAGCAAGCCGTTCGGCGTCGCCATCGCGGACGACGGCAGCGCCTGGGTCACCAACGGCGGGGGCCTGGGATGGCCCCGGGCAAACCCGAGCACCGTCTGCCGCTACAGCCTGGACCTGGAGGCCGGGCGGCTGAAGCCGGAGATGGAGGTGGGGGTGGGGTACGCGGTCAAGGTGGTCGTGGTCGACTCGCAGCAGCATGGCTGGATCGCGTCGTCCGGGGACAGCAAGGTGTACCGCATCAGCCCGGACGGAACGAAGATAAGCCAGTTCGACGGCGGGGGGATCGACACGCCGTGGGGGCTCGCGGTGGACGGCGAGGACAACGTGTGGGTGGCCAACTTCGGCAAGCTGGGCCCGGGCGAGGTCTTCACCACGGGCGCGCTCTCGGTGCTCGCGGGGGCCACGGAAAAGAACCGGCGGGCGGGGCTGAACACCGGGGACCCCATCTCACCCTCCACCGGCTACACGCTGAAGTCGGCGGGCGACCCGGTGCGGCTGCACAACGGCGAGCTCCTGTACGGACCGGAGAGCGAGCCGTGCTACGATCCGCTGATGCGCTCCACCAGCTGCGTGATCGACCAGGCCGGCAACGTGTGGGTGGTCAACAACTGGAAACCGGACTTCAGCAGCGACTTCCTCCCGAAGGCGGGCAACCCGGGCGGCGACGGCATCGTGATCTTCGTGGGCCTCGCGAAGCCTCCCCGGCGGGCCTGACCCGCGGATCTACCCCTCATCCCCCGTCCCCCTCCCCCGCAAGGGGGGAGGGTGGCGCGCAGCGCCGGGTGGGGCCCCCGCGGACGCCAGCGCGAAACCCGCGTGAGGGATTTCGGCCCGAAGGGGCGAGACCGCGCGGCTCTTTGCGCGGGCTCGACTCCGTTACGCACGGTCGTTTCGTGCGTTACGGAGCCGAAGCCCGACCCCGGCGCCAGCCGGGGGCACGCCCAACCCCGCCGTTTTCAGTAGCCGTTCAGCCGGAAGAACGCCTGAGGCGCAGCACGGACACGCGCCTCTCGTCCACCTCCTCCACCCGCAGCTCCATCAACCCGGCGGCGGAAGAAACCGCGACCACGTCGCCGACCACGGGCACCCGCTCCAGCGCCCCGAAGACGAACCCGCCCACGGTGTCGAAGTCCTCCTCGGGGAGCCCGGTGCCGAAGCGCTCGTTGACCTCGGAGATGGACGCGCCGCCGTCGATCAGCACGTCGCCCTCGGGGGTGGCGGCGAAGTCGGGCTCGGCGACGTCGTGCTCGTCGTTGATGTCGCCGACGATCTCCTCCAGCAGGTCCTCCATGGTCACCAGTCCGTACGTCCCCCCGAACTCGTCCAGCACGATGGCCAGGTGCACGCTCTGCTGCCGGAACTCGGCGAGGAGATCGTCCACCGGCTTGGTGTCGGGGACGAAGTAGGGCTCGCGCATGACGCGGCGCACGTCGAACGATTCGCCCACGGCGGGATCGCGGTCGCGCAGCAGCGGGAGCAGGTCCTTGCTGAGCACCACGCCCACGATGCTGTCGATGGAGCCCTCGTACACGGGAAAGCGGGAGTGGCCCTCGGTCACCACCGTTTCCAGGAGCGCGTCCAGGGAGATGTCGGCGGGGACGGAGACCATCTCGGTGCGGGGGGTCATCACCTCGCGCGCGACGGTGTCGGTGAACTCGAAGACGCCGTGGATCATCTCGCGCTCGTCCTCCTCCACCACCCCCTGCTCGGAGCTGCGCGCCACGAACATGCGGATCTCGTCGGGGGTGTACACCAGCGGGTGGAAGCCGGTGGAAACGCCGAAGGGGCGCAGCGCGGCGGGGACCAGCCGCGCCAGCGGCCAGGTGAGCGGCCGCAGCAGCAGCGCGACGGCGCGCAGCGGGCCCAGGGTGAGCCGCGCCACGCGCTCGGCGCGCCCGGCCCCCAGGAGCTTGGGGAGCTGCTCGCCCACCAGGGCGTGCAGCAGCACGACGGCGGCGACGGCCAGCGCGGCGGCGGCGCCCTGGGGCAGCGTCGTCCCCACCAGGCGCGGCGCGGCGCCGGGCGGAAGCGCGGCGTAGCTGCCCTGCACGGCGAGCGCGGCCAGCCAGCCCAGGAGGACGGAGGCGGTGCTCCGGCCCAGCTGCGCGGTGAGCGCCAGCTCGTCGGTACGGTCGGCGGGGACGGGGGCGCGGACGGCGCCCGGCTCACCTTCGCGTTGGCGCGGCTCCACGGAGCGGCGGCGGAGCGTGAGGAGCGCGAACTCGGCTGCGGTGAAGAATGCGTTTGCCGCGAGGAGCGCGGGCAGCGCGACGAGGAAGGGAACGGCTGGGTGGGTGTCCATGGGAGGCGGCGCAGTGGCCGGTCGGGGCCCCGGGAGCGGGGCCCCGACGCTTCCGCGTCAGGCGGCGGAAGCGGCGACTTCTTCCTCGCCCGCCTCGTCCCCGTCCTGCTCGGACGGGGTCTCCACGGACTCGCCGCCCGCGGCGGCGTTGTCGATCACGGGGCGGCAGAAGCGGAGACCGATGTTCTTGAGGTCGGTCAGCTCTTCTTCCCCGAGCGAGGGGTAGCACTCGCCGAGGTACTCGATGGTGTCGTTCATCCACTCGAGCTGCTGCTCCTCGGTGGAGCGCAGCACGCCACAGCGGTGGATGTGGCCGAACAGGTCGTTGCGCGCCTGCTCGACTTCACTGGGCCCGCGGCTCGGGGCGGTCGGCTTCTTCTTCCGGGTCAAAATGCCTCCACGATATGTGCAGTGGCACCTCGCGCGCGAGGTGAGAATTCGGTGTTCGTCTGAAGCTACAAATATAGCACGTTGCGGGGTTTCTGGAAACACCCGCCCCCCGTCCGGCGGGAGCGGGGCGCGGCACTTGCACGCCGGGGTCCCGACAGGCCCCGCGGGGCCCCCGACCGCTCGCACCACACGATGATCGCGCGCTTCGTCCCCCCGACTCCGGACCGCACGCTCTCCGGCGCTCCACGCCTCCCCGCGAGGTGGCCGTGGCTGCCGGACCGCCGCTTCGTCACCGAGGTGCCGCCGCACCGCATCCACGCGGCGGAGTTCGGGACGGAGGGGGAGCCGCTGGTGCTGCTGCACGGCCTCTCGGGGTCGTCGCGGTGGTGGCGCCGCAACGTGCCGGAGCTCGCCCGCAGCTTCCGGGTGGTGGTGCCGGACGTGATCGGCTTCGGGCGGACGCGGGTGCGCGGCAGGCTCCCGCCCATCGGGGAGATCGCGGACCTGCTGGCGGGATGGATGGACCGGCTGGCGCTGGGCCCGGTGGACCTGGTGGGCCACTCCATGGGCGGACAGATCGCGGTGCACCTGGCGGCGCGCCACCCGGAGCGGGTGAAGCGGCTGGTGCTGGTGGACGCGGCGGGGATCCCCCGCCCCGTCACCCCGCGCACGCTGGTGCGCTTCGCGGCGGAGGTGTCGCCACCGCGCCGCTGGGGCGATCCGTTCTTCCTCCCCACCATCGTCGGCGACGCGCTGCTGGCGGGGCCGCGCACCATCCTCCGCGCCATCGGCCACATCCTGCGCGACGACGTGCGCCCCCTCCTGCCGCGGATCGCCGTGCCCACGCTGGTGGTGTGGGGGGAGCTGGACACCATCATCCCGGTGGAGCACGCCCGCGAGTTCCGCGAGGGGATCCCGGGGGCGCGCCTGGCGCTGCTCCGCGACGCGGCCCACAACCCCATGGTGGACCGCCCGGACGCTTTCAACCGGCTGGTCGCGGACTTCCTGCGCGGCGAGAGCGTGGGCGAGTGACGGCCGCGGTGGAGGGGAGCCCGCTCGCCCGGGCGGCGGCGGAGTGGGCGGGGACGCTCCGGGTGGAGGTGGGCCCCTGGCACATGCGCTTCCACCAGGCCGGCGAGGGCCCGCCGATCGTACTGGTGCACGGCCTGGGGGTGTCGGCGGACTACTGGTACCGCAACGGCCCGCCGCTGGCCGCCGCCGGCTTCCGGGTGCTGGCGCCGGACCTGCCGGGCTTCGGGCGCACGGAGGGCCCGCCTGGCGGGCTCCCCGTGCGCAGCCAGGCGGCGGCGCTGCTGGCCTGGGCGCGGGCGCTGGAGCTGGGTCCCGCGGTGTACGTGGGCCACTCGCTCTCCTGCCAGACCGTGCTGGAGCTGGCCGCCGCGACGCCGGAGGCGGTGTGCGGCCTGGTGCTGGCCTCCCCCACTGGAGCCCCCCACGGCCACCGCCTGCTGCGCCAGGGGTGGGGCTTCCTGCTGGACGTGCCGCGCGAGGACCCGCGCCTGGTCCCGGTGGTGGCCCAGGCCTACCTGCGCGCGGGCCCCCTGCGCGTGTTCCGCACCTGGCGCCAGGGCGCGGAGCACGACCCGCTGCCGCTGCTCCCGTGCGTGCGGGCCCCCGCGCGCGTGGTGGTGGGAGAGCGCGACCCGGTGGTGTCGCCGGAGTTCGCGGAGGCGCTGGCCCGGGGGCTGCCGGGGGAGGGGCGGGTGGTGTGGATCGAGGGGGCGGCCCACGCGGTGCACTTCGGCGACGCGGAGGCGTTCAACCGCGCGGTGCTGGAGTTCGCGGCGGGGTTGTGATACCGGTCCGGACGAGCAGGATTTGGGCGTGCCCCCGGCTGGCGCCGGAGTCGGGCTTCGGCTCCGTAGGGCTGCAAACAACGCAGCCCAACGGAGTCGAGCCCCGGCAAACAGCCGCCGGGTCTCGCCCCTTCGGGCCGAAATCCCTCACGCGAGGCTGGGGCTGGCGTCCGCGGCAGGCCCCCTCCCCGGCGCCGCGCGCCGCCCCTCCCCCGCAAGCAGGGGAGGGGAAAACAACAATGGCGGAACGGCGCGCCTGCGCGCCGTTCCGCCGTTGTTGTCCCGCCGTAAGCAGTTCCGCAGTACCCATATCGATCTGTTCGGGGGGAGACTCGCCGGCTGTTTGGCGAGGCTCACCCCGGCGGAGGGAGACAGCCGGGCAGTTTCGGCTGGCTCCCGGAGCCCGCGCAGGAGACGGACGGCTGTATCGTCCGGCTCCGTAGCGGCCCGCCGCCTACCGAGAATCCAGCTTCTCCGCGATCGCCCAGGCGAGAAGCGGCACCATGATCTCGTGGTGCCCGGTGATCTGAAAACCCCGCCCCCCGCCGGACCGCGTCGGCCGCTCGACCACGTTGACCCGGGGACGGTAGTGCCGGAGCATGTCCAGGTCGCAGGTGACGAACTCCCCCGGCCGCCCCCCGCCCAGGTTCCGCGCCACCGTCAGCGCCTTGAGGAACACCTCGGGCATGACCACCGCCGACCCCACGTTCAGCACCACCCCTCCAGAGTCCAGACCGGGCAGCGCGCCGGCCAGGCGCCGGAAGTCCCGGTGGCCGGTGTCGCCGATGGCGGCGCCGTCCGCGAGCGGGTGCTGGTGGATGATCTCCGCGCCCAGCGCCGGGTGGATGGTGTACTGCACGCCCAGCTGGTGCGACTGGAGGAGCAGCGACAGCTCCGGGAACGCCAGGTCGGCGCGGGAGTCCAGGTCGCGGGCCAGCGCCTCGCCCATCCCCCACCCCGCCTCCGTGCCGCGTCGGAAAGCCCGGTTCATGTCCGCCCCGGTCTCGTCCGCCATGCCGAACGACCCGTCGCGCAGCCCGGCCTCCACGTCCTCGCTGGTGCCGCCCCAGCGCGCCATCTCGTAGTCGTGGATCGCGGCGGAGCCGTTGGAGGCCAGGTGGGTGGCGGCCCCGCGCCGCATCAGGTCGATGAAGACCGGGGCGAGCCCGGTCTTCACCACGTGGCCGCCCAGCATCCACACCACGGCCCGCCCGCCGCGCACCGCCGCCGCGACGGCGTCCACCACCTGGAGGAAGGCTTCCGCCTGCAGGATGCGCGGCAGCGAGCCCAGGAACGCGCCGAAGCCGCGCGCGGCGGCATCGGCCGGGGGCGGCGTGGCGAAGTGCTCGGCGAGCACCTTGTTTGGGCGCCCGCCCACGGGGACGGTGCGGACGAGGGAAAGGTCCGCCTCCGGACGCGGTGCCGGCGCGGACCTCTGGGGAGTGTCGTCGGGTGGGGTCATCGCTCGGCTCGGGGTCCCGTGGCGCCCCGGCCGCCGCCGGGGATGCGCAAAGCTACGGGGCCGGAGCCGGGAGCGAAACCGGCGGGGAGCGGCCGCGCAATCCTCCGCGTGAGGGATTACGGCCCGAAGGGGCGAGACCCGGCGGCTGTTTGCCGGGGCTCGACTCCGTTGGCGAGCGTTGTTTGCTCGCCTACGGAGCCGAAGCCCGACCCCGGCGCCAGCCGGGGGCACGCCCAACCCCGCAGTTCGAATCAGCGCCCGGCCTGGTACTCCGTCATCTGCATGGTGAGCGACCCGATGACGGGCACCCTGCTGCGGATCATCACCGGAATGCGTCGCGCGTCGTCGCTGAAGTACACCTCGGCCTCGCCGCCCTCGCTGAACAGCCCCTTGGTGCGGATGACGGGGCGCACCACGATGGTGCGGAAGGTGCCGGCGGGGACGGTCACCGTCTCGCGCCGCAGCACCCGCAGCACCACCGGGTTGCCGCTTTCCTTGAAGTACTGGTTCAGCCGGTACGTCTCGCCCACCTTGAGCGGCAGGGTGCGGGCGTAGTAGAGGAACGAGATGTCGTCCAGCGGACGGTCGGTGGGGATGCTCCCCGTCTCGCCGTTGTCCAGCCGCCGGTACTGGCGCTGCTCCGGGAAGAACTCGTAGGTGCGGTTGCGCTCGAAGCGGACCTCCTGCTGGTCCTGCTTGAAGCGGCGGGAGAAGTGTCCGGCCACGTCGATCCAGGTGTCGAACTTGTCGTCCACCCGGGCGATGCGGTTGCCGCCGGACAGGCGGAAGCGGGCGTGGTAGGTGTCGTGGCCGTGGACCTTCTCGATCCCCACCACCTGCATGACGCCGCTCCCCACGCGGATCACGCCCAGCTTGACCTGGTACGACGCCTTCTCGCCGGCCCCGAAGGGCGCGGCGGGGAGCTCCGTCTCCGGCGCCGAGTCCTGCGGCGCGGCGACCAGCTGCTGCTGCTCGGCGGCGGCGCGCGCGTCGGCATGCACCGCGAGCCCGAGAACGGCCGCGAGGACGACGAGCGCCCGGCGGCCGGCAGATCTATTTGGCATGTCTCCTCATGGTTCAGCTCGCCTGCTCCGGGGGCGGCGCGGCGCGCGCCCGGGGAGCACGGGGGGCGCGCGGCGCCCTGCGCGACAGCCGCCACACCTCCGAGAGCGCGCCCCAGGGCCGGAAGCGGCTTTCCCGGTCGCGCCGGTCGTACCGCACCGACACCTCGGCGGCCTCGGCGCGCCGCGCGTGCGGCGCCACGGCCAGGAGCAGCTCCGCGTTGGCGGCCCACCCCTGCCCCGTCAGCAGCGGCTTTCCGTCGCGCTCGCCCAGCGCCCGCTTCAGCACGGCGACGCGGTACGCGCGGAAGCCGGAGAAGGGGTCGCTGATCTCCCGCGGGAGGGCGGCGCGGCCCAGGAGCCAGGGGAGCCCCCGGCGCGACCAGCGCAGCGCCCGCGAGTGCTGCGGGCCCGCCTCCACCGCGGAGGCGCCCACCACGTCCGCCCCGCCCTCCATGCGCTTCACCAGGGCGGGGATGTCCTCCGGGGCCTCGGTGAAGTCGGCCTGGAGCACCACCGCCACGTCGCGCTTGGGGTGGGTGGAGCGCGCCACCGCCTCGCGCAGCAGGCGCTCCAGCGCCGCCGCGTACCCCTGCGTACGCTCGTTGCGCAGCAGGGTCACGGGGAGGACGCGGGCGTACGGCTCCACCACCTCGCCGGTCCCGTCGGTGGAGCCGTCGTCCAGCACCAGGACGTGGTACTCGCGGGGAAACTCCGCCATGACGCGGCGGATCTTCCAGAGCAGGACGCCGACGGTCCGGGCCTCGTCCAGGGCGGGGATGCAGATGTAGATCACGTGGTCAGCCGGGTGTCGGGGCGGGGCCGTCGCCAGCCCCGGGAATACCCTCGGCGGAGGGAGACGGTTCCGGCGGCGGCCTGGTCTTCCAGCGCCGGTGGAACCAGAAGTACTGCTCGGGCGCGGCGCGCACGTCGGCCTCCAGCGCGGCGGCCATCTGCGCGGTGAGCCCGGCCACGTCGGCCTCCAGGTCGCCGGTGGAGTGCACGGGGACGCGGTGGCCGCTCACCTCGTAGCGCACCTCGTCGCCCGGGAGGCGGCGGGCGGTGCAGGCGAAGACCGGCGCGCCCAGCCGCAGCGCGAACAGGGCGGTGCCGCGGTGGGTGGAGGCGGGGCGGCCGAAGAAGGGGACGAACACGCCGGAGCGCCGCGCGTCCTGGTCGGCCACGATCCCCACGATGCCGCCCTCGCGGAGCACGCGCGGAACCTGGCGGCTGGCCTGGTGCATCTCGATGGTCTCCACCCCCAGCCGCCGCCGCAGCGCTTCCAGGCGGGCGTCCACCAGCCGGTTCCCCATGCGCTTGACGATGGCGGCGATGGGGACGCCGCGCGCGGCCACGGCGGCGGCGGCGATCTCCCAGTTGCCGAAGTGCCCGGTCGCCAGGATCACGCCCTTTCCCTCCGCCCTGGCCTCCAGAAGCTCCTCCCAGCCGTGCGTGTCGGTGCGGCGCACCACCTCCGCGGCGTCCAGCCGCGACAGGCGCAGGATGGCCGCCGCCTCGCGACCCAGGTGCCGGTACGCGGCGCGCGCGGTTTCCCGGATCCACGCGTCGGACGCGTCGGGGTAGGCGATGCGCAGGTTTGCCTCCACCACGCCCCTGCGGATGGCGAGCGGCCCGCCCACCAGCTTCCCCGCGCCCGTGCCCAGCCCCGCCGCGGCGCGCTCGGGGAGCGCGGACACGGCCCGCTCCAGCCCGCGCGCCAGCACGTACTCCACCCGGTGGGCGAGCGTGGGGCGCGCCGCCTCCGTCCTGGCCCCGCGCGCGGCGCTCACGAGGCCGGGGCCCCGGCCCCAGCGGCGCCCCAGCTGGCGATCATCGCCGCGCTCTGGCGGTACGCCCCGTCGCGCACCCGCTGCCACCAGCCGCGGTGGTCCAGGTACCAGCGGACGGTGTCCGCCAGCCCGTCCTCGAAGCTGCGCGCCGGCGCCCACCCCAGCTCCGCCCGGGCCCGCGCGAAGTCGATGGCGTAGCGGCGGTCGTGCCCCGGCCGGTCGGTGACGAAGCGGACGAGGTCCTCGGAGGCGCCCACCGCGCGCGCGATCTGCCGCACCACGTCCAGGTTCTTCCTTTCGCTCGCCCCGCCGAAGTTGTAGACCCGCCCCGCCCGGCCCCGCTCCAGCGTGGCCAGCACGCCGCGGCAGTGGTCGTCCACGTGGATCCAGTCGCGCACGTTGTCGCCACGCCCGTACACCGGCAGCGGCTCGCCCTCCAGCGCGTTGACGATCATCAGGGGGATCAGCTTCTCCGGGAACTGGTAGGGCCCGTAGTTGTTGGAGCAGCGCGTCACCCGCACGTCCATGCCGTGGGTGCGGTGGTACGCCAGCGCCAGGTGGTCGGAGCCGGCCTTGCTGGCGCTGTACGGCGACGACGGGCGGATGGGCGTGTCCTCGGTGAAGGCGGGCTCGTCCGGCTCCAGGTCGCCGTACACCTCGTCCGTGGACACGTGGACGAAGCGCTCCACCTCGCCCGCGCGCGCGGCGTCCAGGAGGGTCTGCGTCCCCACCACGTTGGTGCGGACGAAGGGCCCCGCGCTGGCGATGGAGCGGTCCACGTGGCTTTCCGCCGCGAAGTGCACCACCGCCTGGAAGCGGCCCTCGGCGAACAGGCGGGCCATGGTTTCCGGGTCGGCGATGTCGCCGCGGACGAAGCGGTAGCGCCCCTCCGCCTCCGCGGCGCCGGCCACGTCGGACAGGTTCTCGGGGTTGGCGGCGTAGGTGAGCAGGTCCAGGTTCCAGACCTCCGTTTCCGGCCTTTCCGCCAGCAGCAGCCGCACGAAGTTGCTCCCGATGAAGCCCATCCCGCCCGTCACGAGGACGCGCTGCCGTGTCGTATCGTTCATGCTGGTTTCGTCTTGGCGTCTGTTAGCGTCGAACTGCGACGGCTTCGGGCCCGGGTGCGGGCGTGCCCCCGGCTGCGCCGGGGTCGGGCTGCGGCTCCGTAGCAAACGATACTACCGTTTGCAACGGAGGCGAGCCCCGCGAAACAGCCCGCGGGTCTCGCCGCTTCGCGCTCGCATCCCTCACGCAGGGGCTCGCGCTGGCGTCGGCGGGGGGCGCCCCCACCCGGCTCGCTTGGGGCTCGCCACCCTCCCCCAATCCTGGGGGAGGGCTTCCCGCGCCTCGGCTTTGCCATGCTCCCCCTTTCCCCCGCTTGCGGGGGAGAGGGGGCCGGGGGGTGAGGGGGCCCACACTCGCGGACGCCAGCGCGGCCCCGCGTGAGGGATTTCGGCCCGAAGGGGCGAGACCGCGCGGCACCTCAGTTCATTGGTGCTGGCGCGGGCTCGACTCCGTTACGCACGGTTGTTTCGTGCGTTACGGAGCCGCAGCCCGACCCCGGCGCAGCCGGGGGCACGCCCAAACCCTGCCGTTCACCCTGCCGTCATCACTCCCCCGCCGCCTTCGCCAGCAGGTACGCCGCCTGGAGAACCACCAGCCGCCGCAGCGGGTGCCAGCCTTCGCGCACGGCGCGGGCCACGTCGTCCTCGGTGGCGCCGGGGGCGAACACCTGCGCGAGCGGCGAGGCCAGCAGCGGGTGCGCGCGGCGCAGGTCGTCCGCGGCGCGGGAGCCGGCCACGTGGCTCCACTTGGGCCACGGGCCCTGCCGGGCGCGCAGCTCGCCGGTGGCGAGGGCACGCACGCCGCGGACCGCCGCCAGGCCGGGGAGGAGCGCCAGGTTGGCCGCGCGCCCGAAGTACGGGTAGCGCCAGCGCGCGTGCGGCACGTGCCAGGTGCGCGCGAAGAACGGGCGCATGGCGCGGTGGAAGAGCGCGCGCCCGGTCTTCCACTTCGCCGGCGCCGCGGCGGCCACGTTCACCACCGCGTTGCAGTGGAAGGCCTCGTGCGCGGCGAACAGGCGGCGGTTGCCGTGCACGTTGGCGGCGTGCCTGCGCATGGAAAAGGGCCACACGCGCTCCCACTCCGCCGCGGACTCGGGGCGCAGCTCCGCCAGGCGGTGCCGGAAGGCGGCGCGCCGCTCCGCGACGGCGTCCGCCAGCTCGTCGCGCACCGGCGCCGTGGGCGGCAGCTCGGCGCGGATCTGCGCGGGCGCCGCGCGGCTCCCGCTGGGGCTCTCGCCCAGCTTGTCGGCCTTGAGCAGCGAATCGGAGGAAAGGCCGCCCAGCACGACGGGGAGGTCGCGGATCCCCAGCGTGTCGTGGAAGCCGTAGCCGTGCACGTCCATGAAGAGCTGGCCGCTCCCCACCAGCGCCGCCACCTCGGCGAAGCCGCGCGCGTAGTGGTCGGGGTGGCGGCGCCCCATCACCAGCTCCGCTCCGTGCGCCCGCGCCACGGCCCTCGCCACCCGGACCTCGCGGTTTTCGCGGTCGCCGAAGACGAAGGCGCGCACCCCGGTCCCCTCCGGCACGGCGCCCAGCACCGCGCGCGAGTCCTCCCCCCCGCTGAGCAGCAGCCCCACCCGGGATTCGCCGTGGCAGGCGGCGCGCACGTCCTCCGCGAAGCCGTCGCGCAGCGCCTCCGCCGCGTCGTCCAGCGAGCCGTACGGGCAGCGCTCCGTCGGCCGCCAGTACGTGCGCCCCGGCCCGCTCCACCCCGCCGCCGCGAAGGCGCGCTCGGTCCCCGGCCACAGCTGCTCCACGCCGCGGAAGACGGTGTGCGGAAAGGTGACGGTCAGGTTGATCACCAGGTCCGCCGCGGACACCGGGTCCACGTCGCGGCTGCGCCCCGCCGCCCACGCGACGGCGTCCACGTGCGTCCCCAGCACCAGCCCGCCCGCCCCACCGTCCGCCGCTTCCGCGGCGAACACGGGCACGAACGCGAACAGGTCCGTCAGCACCCGCCCGCTCCCGGAGGACGTGTCGATCGCGAGCGCCGCGAACTGCCCGTCCAGCCGCTCGTCCCACGCGGCGGGCTCGTCCGTTCCCAGGAGACGGTGCACGGCCCCCCTCAGGTCACCGGTGGAGGCCCGCCCCGCGGCGTGGGGCGCCACCCGCACCACCGGGTCGCCCACGAGGACGCTGATCCACCGCCCGTCCTCCACCAGCACCGCGCGGTCGTGGCGCGCCAGCGCCACCGCCAGCGACCCCCAAGCGCCGTGGTACTCGTCCACGCGCTCCGTGACGGGAGCCAGGTAGCGCTCCAGGTGACCGCGCAGCACCCCCGGCTCCACCCGCCGCGTGCTGAACAGGAAGTCGCTCATGGCGCCGCCCTGCCGGGCAACGGCGAGGATGGCAGGGGTGAGCCGGCGTCCGCGGGCCCCCACCCGGCGGCCTGAGAGCCGCCACCCTCCCCCGTTCCGGGGGAGGGGAATCTCCACTCTGACGATCCTCGCCTTCCGGTGTGTCGTTGCAGTGCTCCCCCTTTCCCCCGCTTGCGGGGGAGAGGGGGCCGGGGGGTGAGGGGGCCCGCCCCCACGGACGCCAGCGCGAAATCCGCGTGAGGGATTTCGGCCCGAAGGGGCGAGACCCGGCGGGGCTGTTTCCGCCGGGGCTCGACTCCGTTAGGCAGCGTTGTTTGCTGCCTTACGGAGCCGAAGCCCGACCCCGCGCCAGCGGGGGCACGCCCAAATCCGCAGTTCAAAGCTGCTCCTTCGAACGCAAAACCCCGTATCGGTCCACCGCACGCTGCACCCGCTCCAGCACGTCGTCCACGGTGATCTGCTCCATGCGCTCCCGCTTGGGCGCGAAGCCGGAGGGATCGGGCTCCTCGCCCGGCTCGGTGTAGCGGTCCACCCACAGGTCCTGGTACCGCCGGTACGGGCCCGCGCGCCAGGGGTTGGTGTGCCCGTACAGCCCCACCACCGGCACGTCCAGCGCCCGCGCGATGTGCAGCGGCCCCGTGTCCGGCGCCAGCACCAGCGCGCTCCGCTCGATCATCCACGCCATGCGCCGGATGGGGTCGCCCATGGCGGAGAGCGGCCGCCCTCCCGCGAGCGCCTCGATCTCCCCGGCGATACGGCTTTCGCGCTCGCCCCGGCCGCCCATGAGCACCGCGCGGAAGCCGAAGTCGGCCTCCAGGGCGTCCACCACCCGCGCCCAGCGGTCCGCGAGCCAGTCCTTGCGGTGGATGGCGGAGGCGGGCACCACCGCCGCGACCGGCCGGTCCATCCCCGAAAAGAACTCCGCCTGCTCCGCCCGCTCCTCGTCCGTGAACTCGATCCGCCACGCCGGGTCGGCGGGGACGGGGACACCCAGGTGCTCCGCGAACTCCAGGAACATGTCCACCGTGTGCCCGCGCGGGCGCGGCTCCAGGTGGTGGTTCGCGGCCAGCCACACCCCCTCGAACGCCCGCCCCCGGTCGAACCCCACCCGGTGGCGGGCGCGGGACAGCAGGGTGGGCCACACGCTCTTGGTGTACACGTTGAGGTTGAGCGTGACGTCGAAGCGGCGGCGGCGCAGCTCGCGCGCCAGCTCCCACACGCCCCGCGCGCCCAGCTTCTTGCGGTACACCACCACGTCGTCCACCGAGGGGTGCGGCCGCAGCATCAACGCCGCCATGGGCTCCACCACCCAGGTGACGTGCAGCGACGGGTCGTGGTCCTTGAGCGCGTTCACCAGGGGGAGGCCGTTGACCACGTCGCCCAGCCCGGTGAGCAGCACCACGCACACGCGCCGCCCGGGATAGCGGAGCGGCGTCACGCGGCCCCCGCGTGGTGGAAGGGGAGCCCCAGGAGCGCGGCCTCCACGCCGTCGATCATCCGCTCCACGCTGAACCAGTGCTCCAGCCGCCAGGCCGCCTCGTCCACGCGGGCGTCCACGGCCGCGCCGCCGTCGCGGAGACCGCCCGCGACCTCCGTGAGCGCGGCGGCGAGGGCGGGCGCGTCGTCGGGCGGCACGATCCACCCGGCGGCGGGGCGCCCCTCCCGGGGGGCGAGCACGTCCCAGGCGCCGCCCACGTCGGTGGAGACGACCGGCCTGCGGGCGGTCACCGCTTCCAGCATGGCCACGGACATCCCCTCGCTGCGGCTGCTCAGCACGAACACGTTGCTCGCGGCCAGCACCGCGGCGACGTCGGCGCGCTGCCCGAGCAGGTGCACGCGGTCCGCGACGCCCAGCGACTCCGCCCGCGCCCGCAGCGCTGCCCGGTCGGGGCCCTCGCCGGCCAGCACCACGTGCAGACCCGGATCGGCGGCATGCGCCAGCGCGGTCACCAGCACGTCGAAGCCCTTGCGGCGCTCCAGCCCGCCCACTCCCACGGCCACCCGGGCGTCGGCGGGAATGCCGAGCTCCGCGCGGAGCGGCGCGGGGGGCGCGGAGTGCAGGCGCACGCCGTTGGGAACGTAGTACACGGCCTCCGGCACGAGCCCCGGCACCGAGGCGAGAAGGTGGTCGCGCACGGCGCGCGAGTTGGCGACCACGGCGTCGGTGTAGCGCGTGAGCGAGCGGCGGTGCTTCCACCCCTCGATTCCGGTGGGGATGGGCTGCACGGCGCCCAGGCGGAGGACGATGCGGGGGACCCCCGCGCGCCGCGCGCTCCACCCCGCCCCCAGCAGCCGCACCCACGAGGTGAGCAGCGCCGCGTCCGGCCGCTCCCGCCGCAGCCAGGCGATGAAGCGGCCCGCGCTCCACGGGTCCAGGTCGCCGCGCGGGCGGGCGCCGACCGTCGGGATGCCCAGCCCGGCGAAGGCCTCCCGCACGGGCCCCTGCTCGCGGCAGGACACCACCAGCTGGTGCCCGCGCTTCAACAGCTCCTCCGCCACCAGCAGGCCCTGCCGCTCGTTGCCGCGCACCGAGGGGCCGTCCACGTGCATGGCCACCTTGAGGCTGCGCCGCCCCGCCGCCGCGTGCGCCCGGCCGCTCACGCGGGCTCCGCGAGCAGGCGCTCCCAGCGGTCCAGGAACCCCTCGAAGGAAAATTGCTCCTCCACGCGCTCCCGCGCGGCCGCCGCCATCTCCGCCAGGCGGGCGGGATCGTCCAGCATCCGCCGGAGGGCGGCTGCGATCTCCGCCGGCCCCGGGGCGACCACCAGCCCGGGGCGCCGCCCGTCGGACAGCGGCTCCAGCGCCTCCTCCGCGCCGCTCACCGGCGAGCTCACCACGGGGACGCCCGCGGCCATGGCCTCCAGCATCGCGTTCGCCATCCCCTCGCGGTCCGAGCAGACCACGTGCACGTCCAGCGCGTCCAGCACGTCGCCCACGTCGCCGCGGAAGCCCAGGAAGTGCACGCGCTCCGTGATCCCCAGCTCCGCCGCCAGCGCTTCCAGGGCGGCCCGCTCGTCGCCCTCGCCGGCGAGCACGCAGTGCACGTCCGCGGGGAGCAGCGCCACGGCGCCCAGCAGCCGCTCGAAGCGCTTCTGCTTGGCCAGGCGGGCCACCGCGCCCACGGTGCGCGCCCCGGCGGGGAGGCCCAGCGCGCGGCGCACGGCCCCCGGCTGGCCGGAGCGCGGCGGGACGCGGACACCGTCGTACACCACGCGGACGCGGGTGGGGTCCAGCTCCGGGTCCGCCGCCAGGAAGGCGGGGCGCATGACCCCGGCGTTCAGCGCGATCACGTCCACGAAGCGCCGCAGCGCCACGCGGTAGCGCGCGCCGCGGGGCACGTCGGTGGAAAGGACGATGCGCTGCACCACCCGCGGCACCCCCGCCAGCCGCGCGCCCATCCCCGCCAGGAACACCTTCTTGAAGGTGGTGAGCACCAGCGCGTCCGGCCGCTCCCGCCGCAGCACGGCGGCGAAGCGGAGCGCGTCGGGGAGCATGGCGTCCCCGCCCACGCGCGCCACGCCCGTGGGGATCCCGTAGCCGCCGATCCGCTCCGCCATCGCCTCGTCGCGGCACAGCATCTTCACCCGGTGCCCGCGCTCCTGGAGCCCGGCGAGGAGGTGCGCGGTCCCCAGCTCGCCCCCGCCCAGGATGGAGGAGCCGTTGTGCGCCAGGACGTACATCAGGGGGCGCCGGCTCCCTCGCTCCGCAGCCAGCCCACGAAGCGGCGGATCCCCTCCTCCACGGGGACCCGCGGGTCGTAGCCCAGCAGGCTGCGCGCCTTGTCCACGCTGGCGAAGGTGCGCGCCACGTCGCCCGGCTGCGCGGGGAGCCGGCGGATGCGCGGCTCCACCCCCATCTCCGCCGCCAGCAGCGCCAGCAGCTCGGACAGCGGCACCGTGCGGCTCTCGCCCAGGTTCACGAGCTCGAAGGCGCCGGGGTGCGCCAGCGCGTAGCGGATCCCTCCCTCGATCCCCTGGACGATGTCGTCCACGTAGGTGTAGTCGCGCTGCGTGCCGCCGTCGCCGTACACCGGCAGCTCGCCGCCCTCCGCCATGAGCCGGGCGAACTTGTGGATCGCCAGGTCGGGGCGCTGCCGCGGGCCGTACACCGTGAAGAAGCGCAGGCACAGCACGGACATCCCGTACAGGTGCGCATAGGTGTGCCCCAGCAGCTCCGCCGCGCGCTTGCTCGCCGCGTACGGGGAGATGGGGCGCCCCACCGGGTCGCTTTCCGAGAACGGCACGTGGGCCGCGTCGCCGTAGACGCTGGAGCTGGAGCCCAGCACGAACGCGCCCGTGCCGCGCCGCCGCGCCAGCTCCAGCATGGCGCCCGTCCCCTCCACGTTGGTGCGCAGGTAGTCCAGCGGCCGCTCCAGCGAGGGGCGCACCCCCGCACGCGCCGCCAGGTGCACCACCGCGTCGAACGCCCCCTCGTCCAGGGCCGCGTCCAGCGCCTCCGGCTCGCACACGTCGCCCACCACCAGCCGGAAACGGGGATCCCCCTCCAGCGCGGCGAGGTTGCGGCGCTTGGTCGCGGGGTCGTAGAACGGGTCGAAATTGTCCACGGCGACCACGTCGTCGCCCCGCGCCACCAGCCGCTCGCAGAGGTGGGAGCCGATGAAGCCGGCCCCCCCGGTGACCAGGATCCTCACGCCCCGAAGAAGGCGCGGATGGACGCGGCCACGTGCTCCCGCTGCGCCTCCGTCAATTCCGGGAACACGGGGACGGACAGCACCTCCGCCGCCGCCCGCTCCGACTCCGGGAACTCGCCCTGGCGGTAGCCCAGGTACGCGAAGCACTCCTGCAGGTGAAGCGGCACCGGGTAGTAGACGTTGCTCCCCACCCCGCGCTCGCGGAGGAACGCCGCCAGCGCGTCGCGGCGCCCGCCGTGCACCCGCAGCGTGTACTGGTTGTAGATGGACTCGCTGCCCGGGAGCAGGGCCGGCGTGGACACGCCCTCCAGCCCGGCCAGCGCCTCGTCGTAGAAGCGCGCGTGCTCCCGGCGCGCCGCGCTCCACCCGGCCAGGTGCGGGAGCTTTGCCGAGAGCACCGCCGCCTGCAGCGCGTCCAGCCGCGAGTTGTAGCCCACCTCCTCGTGGTGGTACATCTGCCGCCCGCCGTGCACCCGCAGCTTCCGCAGCCGCTCCGCCGTCGCCTCGTGGGGGGTCACGATCATCCCCGCGTCCCCGAAGGCGCCCAGGTTCTTGGTGGGGAAGAACGAAAAGGCGCAGGCGTCGCCCAGCGTGCCGGTGGTGATCCAGCGGCCGTCCTCCAGCCGCAGCCGCGCCCCGATGGCCTGGGCCGCGTCCTCCAGAACCGCCACGCCGCGCCGGTCGCCCAGCGCGCGGAAGGCCTCCATCTCCGCCATCTGCCCGAACAGGTGCACCGGCACCACCACCCGCGTCCGCTCCGTGGTCGCCGACTCCGCCGCCGCGGGATCCAGGTTGAAGGTGGCCGGGTCGATGTCCGCGAACACCGTGCGGCCGCCGGCGTTGTGGATCGCCCCCGCCGTGGCGAAGAAGGTGAAGGGCGAGGTCACCACCTCCTCGCCGCGCTCCACCCCCAGCGCGCGCAGCCCCAGGAGGAGCGCGTCGGTCCCGCTGGCGCACCCCACCGCGTGCTCCACCCCCAGGTAGTTCGCGATCTCCGCCTCGAAGCGGTCCACCGTCGGGCCCAGGATGAAGCGCTGCTCCTCGATCACCGTCTTCACGGCCTGCTGCACGGCGTCCGCGATGCCGTGGTACTGGCCGGTCAGGTCCAGCAGCGGAACTTGCATGGTCGTCATCTATGATTCCAGGAAGCTTCGTGGTCTCGTCC
This sequence comes from uncultured Gemmatimonadales bacterium, assembly GCA_963716255.1. Classification (GTDB taxonomy): domain Bacteria; phylum Gemmatimonadota; class Gemmatimonadetes; order Longimicrobiales; family Longimicrobiaceae; genus JAFAYN01. Next base: position 1,062,192 of record OY970303.1, read on the forward strand.
GGTCTTTGAACTGCAACGGATGCCGGCTTCGGGCTCGGGCGTGCCCCCGGCTGGCGCCGGGGTCGGGCTTCGGCTCCGTAGCACACGAAACGACCGTGTGCAACGGAGTCGAGCCCCGCGAAACTGCCCGCGGGTCTCGCCCCTTCGGGCCGTAATCCCTCACGCGGGCATCGCGCTGGCGTCCGCTGGGCCCCCACCCGGCTCGCTTAGGCTCGCACGGCTTTCCCTTATATCCCCCGATTCTGGGGGAGGGCTTCCCGTCGGTCCGGGCCGTCGCCGTTCCTGCAATGCTCGCCGGGAGGTCGGGGGAGGGTCCGCAGGCGGTGCGTCTGTTCGAAGCCAGCGTGATGCCGCGGACCTGCTCAACCGGTGGGCGAGTTTCGCACCGCCGGAGGAGCCTCCCCCGGCCGACCCCATACCCGGAGCCCTCCGAAGCACACCGCCTCCCGCCGTGCGGTTCTCCCCTCCCCCTTGCGGGGAGGGGCCGGGGGAGGGGGTCCCCGTCACCCACCCGCCGCGGGAAACAGCACCCGCACCACCTCGTCCAGCATGCGGTCCACGCCGAACCACTCGCGCGCTCGGCGCCGCGCCTCGGCCGCGCGGCGCGCGGCCTCGCCGCCGCCGGCGCGCAGCTCCGCCAGCGCCTCCGCGAGGGCGGCGCCCAGCGCGGCGGGGTCCTCCGGCGGCACGATCCAGCCGGCCGGCGGGTCGTCCGCGCGAGCGCCGAGCGCCTCGCGCACGCCGCTCACGTCCGCGGCGACCACGGGGGTCCCCGCCGCCATGGCCTCCAGCATCACGTTGGCCATCCCCTCGTTGCGGCTGCTCAGCACGAACAGGTCGCAGGCGGCCAGCAGATCCGGGACGTCCGCGCGGTGCCCGGCCCAGCAGACCCGCTCCGCGACTCCCAGGCGCCCCGCCAGCCCGCGGAGCGCGCCCTCCTCCGGGCCGGAGCCCACGACCACGAGCCGGCTCCCCGGGACCGCGGCGCGGGCGAACGCCTCCAGGAGCAGGTCGAAGCCCTTTCTCCGCGCCAGGTGCCCGGCGCCCGCCACCAGCAGCGCCGCCGCGTCCGCCCCCAACTGGGCCCGCAGCGCGCGGGCCGCCTCCGCGGAGAGCGGCGCCGCCGGGCGGATGCCGTTGAGCACCACGTGCACCCGGTCGGGCGGGAACCAGGGCGCCGAGCCGGTCCACGCCTCGCGGATCTCCGGCGCGTTGACCACCAGCGCGTCCACCCAGCGGCGGAAGGGGAGCGCGTGCCGGCGGCTGCGCAGCTCCCTCACGATTCCCAATCGCACCACCGTCCGCGGCACCCCCGAGCGGCGGGCGGCCCACGCGCCCCAGGCGGTGCCCTTCCACGACGTGAGCAGGAGCGCGTCCGGCCGCTCGCCCCGCAGCCACCGCGCGAAGCGGACGCCGCGCCACGCGTCCAGGTACCCGCCCGGGAGCACGGGGGCCACCGCGACACCGCGCCGAGCCAGCTCCGCCGCCACCGGGCCGCCCCGGCGGCAGGCGACCACCACCTCGTGGCCGCGGGCCAGCAGCCCCTCCGCCACGGTGGCGAGCCACTTCTCGTTGCCGCCCCACACCCGGGCGGCGTTCTGCGCCACCAGCTTCACCGCCGCGCCCCGTTCCGGCGGCGGCCGTGCGCGCCGGCCAGCACCGTCTCCCAGCGGTCCAGCATCGCCCCGAAGCCGAAGCGCTCCTCCGCCCGCTCCCGCGCCGCCGCCGACATCACGGCCCGGCGCTCCGGGTCGTCCAGCACCTCGCGCAGCGCCGCGGCGACCTCCCCCTCGTCGAAGCCCACCACCCGCCCGGGGCGCCGCCCGTCCGGCAGCGGGTCCAGCGCCTCGTCCGCCCCGCTCACCGCCGTGCTCACCACCGGGACGCCCGCCATCAGCGCCTCCAGCATGGCGTTGCTCATCCCCTCCAGGTCCGAGGTCAGCGCCACCACGTCCGCCGCGTCCAGCACGTCGCCCACGTCCGCGCGGAAGCCCAGGAAGTGCGTCCGCGCGGCGATTCCCAGGTCCCCCGCCAGCGCCTCCAGCTCCGCGCGCCTGCGCCCGTCCCCCGCCAGCACACAGTGCACGTCGCCGTCCAGGAGCGCCACGGCCCGGAGCAGCCGGTCCAGCCGCTTCTGCGAAACCAGCCGCGCCACCGCCGCCACCACCCGCGCCTGCGGCGCGATTCCCAGCGCCCGCCGCAGAGAGCCCTCGGGGCCGGTGCGGACCGGCGGATGCACCGCGTTGTGGACCGCCGCCACCCGCTCCTCCGTCCACCCCGGCAGCTCCAGGAAGGGCGCGCGCATGCGGCCGGCGGTCACCACCACCACGTCCACGCAGCGCTCCAGGGCCAGGCGGTACTTCCACCGCCGCGGCGTGTGCGTTTCCAACCCCACCCGGGCCACCACCCGCGGCACCCCCGCCAGGCGCGCCCCCAGCCCCGCCAGCCAGAGCTTGCGGAAGGTCCCCACCACGAACGCGTCCGGCCGCAGGCGCCGCAGCCGCAGGGCGAGCCGCAGAGCGCCCGGCAGCGCCGCGTCGCCTCCCAGCGCGAGCCGTTCCGCCGGGACGCCCAGCGCCCGGGCCCGCTCCATCACCTCCGGCCGGTTGCACAGGAGCAGCACGCGGTGGCCACGATCCGCGAGCCCCGCCAGGAGGAGGGTCGTGGCGCGCTCCGCCCCTCCCCACTCCGGCGCCCCGTTGTGAGCCACGATGAACACGGTCGCACCTCCGGTCCATCCGGGAACCGCCCCGCGAACCTCCGGGTCCCATCCTCGCGGGAGCGGAAAACCAGACCTCGTCGCGCGGCCCCGCCGCGCGCGTCCTACGCCGTCTCGGCCGGGAGCGCACCGGCGGCGAGCCCCCGCTCGTCGCCGGCCGCGAACTGCATGTCGTGAAGGCGGCGGTAGGTGCCGCCGCGGGCCAGAAGCTCCTCGTGCGTGCCGCGCTCCACGATGCGGCCCGCGTCCATGACCACGATGTTGTCCGCGCGGCGCACGGTGGAAAGGCGGTGCGCGATCACCAGCACCGTCCGCCCCTCCATCACCTCGTCGATCGCCTGCTGCACCAGCCGCTCGCTTTCCGTGTCCAGCGCGCTGGTAGCCTCGTCCAGGATCAGCAGCGGCGGGTTGCGGAAGAGCGCCCGCGCGATCGCGATGCGCTGCCGCTGCCCCCCGAGAGCCGCGTCCCCTTCTCCCCCAGGACCGTGTCGTAGCCCTGCGGCATCGCCGCGATGAAGCCGTGCGCGTTGGCCGCGCGCGCCGCCGCCTCGATCCGCTCCTGCGGCGCGTCCTCCACCCCGTAGGCCACGTTGGAGCGCACCGTGTCGTGGAAGAGGATGGTCTCCTGCGTCACGATGCCCAGCAGGGCGCGCAGCTCCGCCAGGCGCAGGTCGCGCAGGTCCACGCCGTCCAGGGTGACCCGCCCCGCCGTGGGGTCGTGGAAGCGCGGCACCAGGTCCGCCAGCGTGCTCTTCCCCGCCCCGCTGGAGCCCACCAGCGCCACCACCTCGCCCGGGCGGATCTCCAGGTCAATGCCGCGCAGCACCGGCTGGCCGGGCGCGTACTCGAAGTCCACCCCCTCGAACCGGATCGCCTCGCGGAAGCCGCCCGCCGGGAGCGCGCCCGGGCGGTCGCGCACCTCCACCGGCGCGTCCACCAGCTCGAAGACCCGCTCCGCCGCCGCCAGCCCCGGCTGCACCTGCGCCGGGAACTGCGCGATGAACTTGATCGGCGACATCAGCTTCCCCGCCATGACCAGCGCCGTCAGGAAGGCCGACGCCTCCAGCGAGCGCTCCTCCAGCACCAGGTAGCTGCCGTACCAGATCAGCCCCAGGATCGCCGTCGCCGTGATCATCTCCGTGGCCGGAGGGAAGAACTTGCGCCAGCGGTCGTTGCGGATCAGCGCCCGGTAGTGGCTCTGCGTGAGTCCGCGGAAGCGGCGCTCCTCCCACTCCTCCGCCCCCGACGCCTTCACCAGCCGGATCCCCCCCACCGTCTCCTGCACCTGCGAGGCCACCTCCCCCACCGCGTCCAGCACCCGCAGCACGCCCTTGCGCAGCCGCCTGCGGAAGCGCGCCCACAGCGCCAGCATGGGCGGCAGCGCCAGCATCGCCACCAGCGTCAGCTTCCAGGAGATCCCCAGCAGGAAGAACAGGTACGCCGCCGTTTCCGCCGTCGACGAGAGCAGCTTGGACACGTTGCCCGTCACCAGCATGCGCATCTGGTCCACGTCCCCCGTCACCCGGGAGATGATCTGCCCCGCGCGCGTCCGCTGGAAGAAGGGGAGCCCCAGCCGCACCAGGTGCGAGTACACGTGGTTGCGCAGGTCGCGCGTGACCCGCCCTTCCACCATGGAGATGGTGATCTCCTTGGCGTACAGGAACACGTTCTTGATCACGTAGATGCAGAAGAGCAGCACCACCACCTGCCGCAGCGCCTGCATGGGCGTGCCGCCCGCCACGAACCACCCCACCACCCCGTTCATCAGCCCCTGCACCCATCCGTCGCCCACCCGCAGGATCTCCGCCGGGCCCACCACGCTCCCGCCCCCGCTGAACAGCACGTTGAGGAAGGGGATGAGCAGCGTGAACGACAGCGCGTCCAGCAGCGAGAACACCGTCATGCACCCGATGGACGCCGCGAACAGCCCCGCGTGCGGGCGGACGTAGCGCAGGATCCGCAGGTACAGCTTCATCGCGGCGTCAGCAGCGCGACGGGAAGCACCATCTCCTCGGGGCTGATGCCGCCGTGCAGGAAGCTGCCGCGGTAGCGCGCCTGGTACTGCCGCAGCTTGGTGGGATAGACGAAGAACACGTCCTCCATGGCCAGCAGGTAGTTGGTCGCCGCGCGTCCCTGCGGAAAGCGCAGCGTCCGCTCGTCGTTGGTGGAGAACGCCAGCGACGGGTCCTCCGCGCGCAGGTCGTCGCCGAACTTGTAGCGCAGGTTCTGCGTGGTGTCGCGCTTCGCGAACACCGTCGCCGGGCGGTGGCAGTGGATGGAGCCGTGGTCCGTGGTCAGCAGCACCGGCACCCCCTGGCGCAGCGCCTCGCGGATCGCCACCAGCGCCTCCGAGCGCTCGAACCACTGGCGCGTCAGCGCACGCAGCGCCTCCTTGTCGCGCGCCACCTCCCACAGCACCGTGCTTTCCGAGCGCCCGTGGGTGAGCAGGTCCACGAAGTTGAAGACCATGGCCGTCACCCCCGGCTGCGACAGGTACGCCGGGAGCCGGCGCACCGCCGCCTCCCCGTCCCCCGAGGCGAAGATCTTCTCGTAGTGCACCGGGAACGAGTGCCCCAGGATGCGGGCCACCTGCTCCTCCAGCAATTCCCGCTCGAAGGCGTTCAGGCTCCCCTCGTTGTCGCCGCCCCACCACCCCGGGTGCCCCTCCGCGATGCGGTCCGGGTACACCCCCGAGAAGATGGCGTTGCGCGAGAACGGCGTGGCCGTGGGGAGGATGGAGTAGTAGAGCGCCTCCTCCACCTCCGCGTACGGCGTCAGCAGCGGGAGGATCACCCGCCACTGGTCCAGGCGCAGGCAGTCGATCACCACGAACAGCACCGTCTTCCCCTCCCCCATGAGCGGGGCGAGGAACTGCGGCACCACGTCCACCGAAAGGGTGGGGCGGTCGCGGCCGCCGTTCACCCACTCCGCGTAGTTGCTCGCCACGAACTGGCAGAACTCGCGGCGGAAGTCGTCCAGCAGCGTTTCCAGCGACGAGAGCAGCCCCACCTCGCCCGCCTGCCGCAGGCGCAGTTCCCAGTCCACCAGCTCCGAGTACGTCTCGCCCCACTCGCGCCACCCGCGGGGGACGCTTCGCTGCGCGTTCAGCTCGCGGAAGCGGAGCGTGAAGTCGCGCGCCACGAACTGCTGCTGCAGCGCCTGCCCCTCCAGCAGCCGCGTCACCACCGAAAGCACCTGGCGCGGCGAGGTGGGCTTGACGAGGTAGTCCGCCACCCGCCGGCCGATGGCCTCGGTCATGGTGCGGTCCTCCTCGCTCTTGGTCACCATCACCACGGGGACGCGCGCGTCCACCCGGCGGATCTCGTCCAGCACCTCCATCCCCGTCCGGCCGGGCATCTGCTCGTCCAGGAGGATCAGGTCGTACGTCGACATCCGCAGCAGCTCCAGGGCGTCGTCCCCGTTGGAGACGGCGTCCACGTGGTATCCGCGCCCCTGCACGAAGAGCAGGTGCGGGCGCAGCAGGTCGATTTCGTCGTCCACCCAGAGCAGACGCTTCACGGGAGCAGGCATAGCCGGGAAAGCTATCCGCCGGTGGGGGGCGGGTCAACGCGGGGTCCTTGCGATTGTGCGTCGTGGACGGGCCGCTACGGAGCCGGACGATACAGCCGTCCGTCTCCTCCGCGGGCTCGGCGAGCCCCCGCAAACAGCCGCGGGGTCTCACCTCGCCGGAGGGAGCCTCGCCAAACAGCCGGCGAGTCTCCCTCCGTCACAGCATCCTTGGATACGACGAAAACGGCGAAAACAAAAAGCCCTCCCCCAGCATTGGGGGAGGGTGGCGAGCCTCGAGCGAGCCGGGGGGGGCCGTCGTGCCGTGCTTCCCTCAACCTTGCGGGGAGGGGCCGGGGGAGGGGGTCGCCGGTGCCGGCTGTTCCCCGTTCCCTGCCGTTCCCTAGCTCAGGTACGTTTCCAGGAACCGGGCGCGGCTCTGGTGGCGCAGGCGCAGCAGCGCTTTTTCCTTGATCTGGCGGACGCGCTCGCGCGTGATGCCGAACATCTCGCCGATCTGCTCCAGCGTCATGGGCTCCGTGTCGCCCAGACCGAAGTACAGGCGGAGGACCTTCGCCTCGCGCTCGGTGAGGGTCGAGAGCGCCTCGTCGATGGTGCGCTTCAGCGCCTGGCCGTACACCTCGTCGTCGGGACCGGCGGCGCCGTTGTCGGAAAGGTAGTCCAGGAGCTGCCCGTCCTCCCCGGCCACCAGGGGGGCGTCCAGCGAAAGGTGCACCTGCGACATGGCCAGCGTGTGGCTGATCTCGTCGGCGGGAAGGTCCAGCTCGCCGGCGATCTCCTCCAGGGTGGGCTCGCGCCCCAGCTCCTGCGTCAGCGCCGAGGAGCGCTTGCCGATGCGGTGCACCGCGCCCGCGCGGCTCAGCGGCACCCGCACGATGCGGGACTGCTCGGCCAGCGCCTGGAGGATCGCCTGGCGGATCCACCACACGGCGTAGGAGATGAACTTGATTCCCTTGGTCTCGTCGAACTTCCGCGCCGCCCGGATCAGGCCGATGTTGCCCTCGTTGATCAGGTCCGCGAGGGAAACGCCCTGGTTCTGGTACTTCTTCGCCACCGCCACCACGAACCGCAGGTTGGAGCGCACCAGCGTCTCCAGCGCCAGGTCCTCGCCGTCGCGGATGCGCTGTGCGAGCGACGCCTCCACCTCGCGGCCGATCAGCGGGTACTGGCTGATCTCCCGGAGGTACTGGTCCAGCGACTCCGATTCTACGGAAATCTTCTTGGGCGAGCGAATGCTCATGCGGGCGCTCCGGAGTGGAAACCGACGCGGAGGCGTGTGGGCGCGGAGGGACCGGCGCGCGGTACGGCCAGTGAGGGCGCTGAGTGGTCCGAAGGAACCGGCCCGAAAGGAAAGACACGCGTTTGAAGCGGCGGCCCGCTAGGGCGGCGGGGCCACGCGAGTGGAGTATGGAAAACCCGCCCGCAAGTGTCAACCCCCGGCCGAAAATGTTTCCGGCCGGGGGTCGCTCTTCTGTCAGTGGATCAGGCTTCCAAGCCGCGCCCACCTCACCCCGGTCACCCAGGGCAGCGGGGCGGCGAGGTTGCTCTCGAAGGAGTAGTACACCAGGATGGGCCGCCCCTTGATGGACTCCTTGTCGATGAACCCCCAGTAGCGGGAGTCCTCGGAGTTGTCGCGGTTGTCCCCCAGGGTGAAGAACTTGCCCTCCGGCACCTCGATGGGCCCCCAGTTGTCGCGGCTGGGCCGGTAGCTGCGCCGCGCCTGGCGGTCGCCCACCAGGTACGACAGCTGCCACATCATCTGCGGGTCGCTGGGGTCGGTGATGGGGTCGATGTGGCGCACGTACGGCTCCGGGAGCGGCTGGCCGTTGCGGTACAGCACCTTGTCGTGCATCTCCAGGGTGTCGCCCGGGAGACCCACCAGCCGCTTGACGTAGTTCTTGGACGGGTCGTGGGGCGGCAGGAAGACGATCACGTCGCCCCGCTGCGGCTCGGCGAAGGCGGGGAAGCGCGTGTGCGTCCCCGGCACCTCGGCCCCGTACACGGCCTTGTTCACCAGCAGGAAGTCGCCCACCAGGAGCGTGCCCTCCATGGAGCCCGTGGGGATCTTGAACGCCTCCACCACGAAGGTGCGGATGGTGAGGAAGAGCAGGACCGCGGTGGAGATCGCCTTGAACCACTCCCACATCCACCGCCCGGTGGAGATGGAGCCCCGGCTCTCGTCCGCAGTCTTGCGCCTCTCGTCGAAGGCCCGCTCGGAAAGGACCCGCGGCTGCGGATGGTCGCCCGGCGGTCCGTAGGGAGTGCTGTCCATAAGCCTCGACCCGCGCGGGAGGCGCGTGTGGCGATGATGCAGGGAGGCACGCCGGAGCGTGCGTACGTCCGTTCCTACCCTGCGGAAGGGAAACGCGTTCCGTGGGATACGCGGCGCGAGGTCCACAGGTTTCGGACCGGGGGGAGGACGGCCCGGCTGCCCTCACCCGGCTCGCTCGAGGCTCGCCACCCTCTCCCGATTCCGGGAGAGGGGGCGACGACAGGAAATTCAGGTACGGCGGGGAGTCGCGTGAGGGATTTCGGCCCGAAGGGGCGAGACCCGACAGCAGTATCGTCGGGGCTCGACTCCGTTACGCACAGTTTTATCGTGCGTTACGGAGCCGAAGCCCGACCCCGGCGCCAGCCGGGGGCACGCCCGAACCGGCGGTTGCTCAGTACGGCGACGCGTCGTAGTTGTCGATCTGCGCCCGCTGAAGCTTCCCCGAGTAGTCCAGGTAGCAGACCTTGGTCTCGGAGTAGAACTCGTACACTTCCCAGCCGCCCTCGCGGTGCCCGTTCCCCGTCTGCTTGACACCGCCGAAGGGGAGGTGCGCCTCGGCCCCGATGGTGGGCGCGTTGACGTAGGTGATGCCGTTGTCCAGCTCCTGGAAGGCGCGGAACGAGGCGATGTTGTCGCGCGTGTAGATGGACGAGCTGAGGCCGTACTTGACCTCGTTGTTGATGCGGATGGCCTCGTCCAGGTCCGAGAAGCGGATCACGGAAAGCACCGGGCCGAAGATCTCCTCGGTGGCCATGCGCGAGCCCGGCTTCACGTCCGTGAAGATGGTGGGCTGGAAGAAGAAGCCGTCGTCCACGCCCTCGCCCGTGGGCCGCTCGCCGCCGAGCGCCAGCGTGGCCTCCTGCTTCCCGATCTCCACGTACTGCTCCACCTTGTCGCGCGAGGCGGCGTGGATCAGCGGGCCCACGTCCACGCCCTCGTCCAGCCCGTAGCCCAGCTTGAGCTCCCTGGCCCGGCCGACGAGGCGCTCCACGAAGCGGTCGTGGATGCCGTCCTGGAGGAGCAGCCGCGAGGTGGCGGTGCAGCGCTGCCCGGTAGTGCCGAAGGCGCCCCACAGCACGCCGTCGAGCGCCAGGTCCAGGTCGGCGTCGTCCATGACGATCTGGGCGTTCTTGCCGCCCATCTCCAGCGACAGGCGCTTGTGCATGCGCCCGCACGCTTCGCCGATGTGCGACCCGGTCTCGGTGGAGCCGGTGAAGGAGATGACGGGGATCCCCGGATGGTTGGTGATGGCGGCGCCCACCTCCTCGCCCAGGCCGTGGACCAGGTTGACGACGCCCGCGGGGATGCCGGCCTCTTCCATGATCTCCACCAGCAGCGACACCGTGTGCGGGGTGTCCTCGGCGGGCTTGATGATCACGCTGTTCCCGCACACCAGCGCCGGGAACATCTTCCAGGTGGGGATGGCGAGCGGGAAGTTGAACGGGGTGATGAGCCCGCACACGCCGATGGGGCGGCGGTAGCTCATCGCCCACTTGTTGCGCAGCTCGGAGGGAACGGTGTGTCCGAAGAGGCGGCGCCCCTCGACGCCGGCGTAGTACGCGGTGTCGATCCCCTCCTGCACGTCGCCGCGGGTCTCGGTGAGCACCTTGCCCATCTCGCGCGTGGCGGCCCGGGCGACCTCGTCCTTTCGCGCGGTGAGCAGGTCGCCCACCTTCCGCAGCACGTCGCCGCGGGCGGGCGCGGGGGTGGCGCGCCACTCGGCAAAGCCCTTCTGCGCGGCCTCCACGGCGCGGTCCACGTCCTCCTTGCCGGAGCGCGGCCACAGACCGATCAGGTCGCTCTGCTTGGCCGGGTTCCGGTTCTCGAAGTACTCGCCGGTCGAGGGCTCCACCCACTGGCCGCCGATGAAGTTCTTGAACTTGTCCGCCATCTCGTCCTCGTTGGTATTTCGAACGGAGTGTGTGGCTGCTGGAAGCCGGGGAATGTAGGGCTGCGGGGGCGGGCTGCCAACCTGTGGCGCATCGCGTTCCCCCGCGTCCGCACCCGGACGCCGTGCCGGAGAATGTAACCATCGGCGCAAGACGGGGAGCCCGACGCCGCGCGAAGCCCCTCCCCCGCACCGCATCCGATCAATCCGCATTTCGAGGGTCCAGCGATTATCAGCGCCGATGTTCGAGGCGCCATCGCTGACGGAGTGACCGACAATACCGCCGTCATTCAACACGCGATCGATTACTTAGTGGAACTCGGTGGGGGAACCCTTCGACTCGGTCCGGGAGTCTTTTTTTTGCCTCGCCCAGTTGGCATGGGATGGAGCGCCAATCACGCTCCAGGGCGCCGGAGCTTCCGTTCAGCCCGGAGTTGGAACTGTTTTGAAATTCCCTGCTGGACTCGATGGGGCAATAAAAATTCAGAATGGCTTGGCCGGGCGCGGGGGGAATAGCCAGATACGCGACCTTGTCGTGGAAGGCTCGGGCACAATCCCGGTAAGCGATGAGAATGCTGAGCTAGGCATAGGCGCAGGGCTAGTCATACAGGCAAATGCCACCAAGGTGAGCAACGTGATCGTACGGCAATTTGAAGGGAATGGATGCTACGTGCTGAGCGGTCTGGACAACGTAGTTTCCGGCGAGAACGCCAACAATTGCTTGTTCCTGGGACTTCAGTGCCGCAACAATCTCCAGAATGGCCTGGCGATAGCTGGGTTTGACAGTAACGCTTGCTGCATTATCAAACTAGATAGTACGGACAACGGCCAATTCGGTGTTTACGAGCACAGCATTTTAGGGAATGCGTATTACAGCCCCCATTTTTCTGGAAACGCTGCTGGGCCGATTCGCATTGGCTCCAGGTCTGGGTATAATCGATTCTATGCTGTCTACAAAGAAGCCGGAACGGCTCTCGCTCTCCAGCTCGATGCCCCCGGCTCCGGACAAAATTATGTAGATTTCATGGTGGCTGAGGGAACAGGGGTGGACCCTGCCAACATCACCATCACTGATAACACGCTATCAGAAAATAATATAGTAGTTGTGAAAGGAACAACGTCCAGAGGCCAATTCGGCGGCAGTGCTGGCGCAACTGGCACCGTAAGTATCCAGGACCTGCTTCTCTTGCTCACAAACGGAGGTGTACTGCAGCTGCAGGACAATCCGTTGACCGCGATTTGGCAGATGTTTGTCCACAACGGTATTCTGCAACTTGTCAGCGCATCTCAAAATCGAATGATCACAAATGCGATTCAATCTCAGGGTGGCGTTGGCATGTTCAACACGAATCCCCCTACCAATAAGCCCTCCGTCACAGGATCACGAGGAAACAATGACGCGCTGACGAACCTGCTCGCTGCCGTGGCCAGCTTTGGCATGATTGCAGACAATACCACCGCTTGAGGCCAGGAGAGAGGTAGTTCCTGACTCACGAAGCACCCGCAATCAGCCGGGGCTGGAGGAAAAACCACGTTTGGCATGCGGCGGCGACAAATGCTTCGGTCTGTATACGACTACAAACCTCCTCCCCGGCTCCCACTGTCGGATGAGAGCTTTCTCACTTCATCTCTCGCCACCCCAAAGAAATTCGGGGTTTTTCTCGTCTTAGTTGCCGTTCGCCGTTCCCGCAGTACCCCTCAAAATAGGTGCGGAGGGAGACTCGCCGGCTGTTTGGCGAGGCTCACTCCGGCGAAGGGAGACCCGGGGCCGTTTCCGGGGCTCCCGGAGCCCGCGCAGGAGACGGACGGCCGTATCGTCCAGCTCCGGAGCGGCCCGTAGAACCTAACCGAAGCGGGAAGAGGTCACACCAAACCCCACCCCATGACCAGCGCCGCCGAGCCGGCCAGCACCATGCTCCACATGGCCCACAGCTTGTAGAACGCCAGCTCCGGGTGCAGCCGCTTATACAGCCACGCCAGTACCCACCCGCCCCCGAACGCCCCCAGCAGCCACGCGGCCGCCACGATCAGCCATCCCACCCAGGTCGGCACGGCGCGCTACTCCTCGCGCACCAGCTCGTACCGCTCGATCTTCTTGTACAGGTTGGAGCGCGGCATGTCCAGGATGCGCGCGGTCTCGGAAACGTTCCAGTCGTTCTCGCGCAGCTTCTGGAGGATGAACGCCCGCTCCGCCGCCTCCTTGAACTCGGAAAAGGTGCGCGACGAGAGCAGGTCGGAGGAGAGCCCGCCCCCGCGCGCCTGCCCGGTGACCAGCAGCTCCACGTCGTCCGCGGTGACGTTGTCGCGCGGCGCCAGGATCAGCAGCCGCTCTATGGTGTTGCGCAGCTCGCGCACGTTCCCCGGCCAGTCCAGCCGCTGCAGCCGCTCCACCGCCTCCGGGGCGAAGCTGCGCGGCCGCAGCGCCGCCTCGCGCGCGTTCTGCGCGCCGAAGTGCTGCACCAGCAGCGGGATGTCCTCGCGCCGCTCGCGCAGCGGCGGCACGTGCAGCGGGATGACGTTGAGCCGGTAGTACAGGTCCTCGCGGAAGCGCCCCTGCCGGATCTCCTCCTCCAGGTCCTTGTTGGTGGCCGCCAGCACGCGCACGTCCACCTTGATGGGCTTGGCGCCGCCGACGCGGGTGATCAGCCCCTCCTGGAGGGCGCGGAGCACCTTTGCCTGGGCGGCGTGGCTCATGTCGCCGATCTCGTCCAGGAACAGCGTCCCCTCGTTGGCCAGCTCGAACTTGCCGGCGCGGTCCTCGTAGGCGCCGGTGAAGGAGCCCTTCATGTGCCCGAACAGCTCGGACTCGATCAGCTCGGAGGGGATGGCGGCGCAGTTGACCTCGATGAACGGATTGTTGGCGCGCGGGGAAAGGCGGTGGACGGCGCGCGCCACCAGCTCCTTGCCGGTGCCGTTCTCGCCGGTGATGAGGACGCGCGCGTCGGTGGGGGCCACGCGCTCCACGCGCTCCAGCAGCTGCCGGACGGCGAAGCTCTTCCCCACGATCTGGTGGCGCCCCTCGACCTCGCCGCGCAGGCGGACGTTCTCGGCCAGGAGGCCGCGCTGGTGCAGGGCGTTGCGAAGCACCAGGAGGATGCGGTCGGTGTCGAGCGGCTTTTCCAGGAAGTCGTAGGCGCCGCGGCGGGTGGCCTCCACCGCCGTCTCGATGGTGCCGTGGCCGCTGATCATCACCACCAGCGCGGCGGGATCCAGCTCGCGGATGCGGGTCAGCGCCTCCAGCCCGTCCATGCGCGCCATCTTCACGTCCATGAAGGTGAGGTCGGGCTGGAACTCGGGGTACAGGGTGAGCGCCTCGCCCGCGCTGGACGCGGCGCGGACCTCGTGGTCCTCGTACTCCAGGAGCTGGGCCAGGACGTGCCGGATCCCCTGCTCGTCGTCCACCACCAGGATGCGTGCCATTTCAGTCGTCGTCGTGGGAGTCGGGACTCGGGGTGGGCGCTTCAGGGCCGGGGCGTGAGGACGAGCTCGCCGCGCTCCACGCGGGCGGCGCCGACGCCTGCCGGGAGCGGGAAAGCGTACGCGCTGGGGGACAGGCCGGGCTCGTCGCGCCGCCCCATCCGCTCCAGCGCCTGCGGGTACATGCGGTCGGGGACGGGGATGCCGGCGAAGGTGATGCGCTGCACCTCGAAGGCGGCGCGCCCGTCGGCCAGCGGCGCGAGCTTCCCCACGATGTCCACGTCGGCGGTGTCGGGGAGGAAGGCGCGCGCGGCGCCCAGCTCCGGCACGTCCGGGAGGCGGTCGCTGGGGACCCGCGCCATGAGCTGCACCGTGTCGCCGCGGAAGGAGACGGCGGGCGACTCCAGGTCGCCGGGGATGCGGTCGCGCAGACGGTAGCGCATCAGGCTGGTGAACTCCACGTCGCTCAGGCGCACGGTCTCGCCGTCGCTGGCCAGGCGCGCCAGCTTCTCCTCGGCCTGCGCGGCGGCCTCCTGCGACACCGCCGTGGCCTCGGGGCGGCCGCCGCCCAGCAGGCTCGTGATCGTGTCCCGGAAGAGCCATGCTCCCCCGGCCAGCAGCAGCACCACCAGCAGTCCGGCCAGCAGGCCGCCCCCGCGTCGCCTCGCCATGCACTTTCCTCCGCTCGGGTCGTTTCCCGGCTCGTTCGCGCGGGAGTCTTCAGGGACTGTTGTAACAGCGAAGGCCACGGTCGGTTCCGTGGCCCCCTTCAGCGGCCCTGCCCCTGCCCCGCGGCGCAGACCGCCCGGACCGCCGCGACGGCGCGGTCCACCTCCTCCGCCGTGGTCGCCCAGCCCACGGAGAAGCGCACCGCGCCGCACGCCAGCGTCCCCAGGACGCCGTGCGCCCCGGGCGCGCAGTGCAGCCCCGCCCGCGTCAGCACGCCGTGCCCGCGGTCCAGCCGCAGCGCCAGCTCGTGGGCCTCCACGCCCTCCGCCGCCACGAGCACGATCCCCACGCCCTCCGGCGCCCCGGGCGCAAGGACGCGCACCCCCGGCACGGCGGCGAGGCCGCGGCGCAGCCGGGCCTTGAGGGCGGCCTCGCGCGCGTGGAGCGCTTCCACGCCGGCGGCCTGCACCCAGCGCACGCCCGCCAGCAGCCCCGCGATGCCGGGGCCGTTCAGCGTCCCCGCCTCCAGCCGGTCCGGGTACGCCTCCGGCATGGAGTCCGGCGCCGAGTCGCCCCCGGTCCCGCCGGAAAAAACGGGCGCCACCTCCACCCCCTCGCGCACCCAGAGCCCGGCGGTCCCCTGCGGCCCCAGGAGGCCCTTGTGGCCCGCGAAGGCGAGCAGGTCCACCCCCAGCTCGTCCACCCGCACGGGCAGGTGCCCGGCGCTCTGCGCCGCGTCCAGGAGCACCAGCGTCCCGTGCTCGAGGGCGATGTCCGCCAGCCGGGCCACGGGGAGCACGGTGCCCAGCACGTTGGAGGCGTGCGGTAGGACCAGCAGGCGCGCCGGGCGGCCGTCCCCGCGGATCGCGTGCTCGGCCTCGTCCGGGTCCACGCGGCCGTCCGGGGTCCCGGCGAGAACGGTCTCGCGCACGCCCTCGCGGGCCAGCGCGGCGACGGGGCGGCGCACCGAGTTGTGGTCGTAGGCGGTGCGCACCACGCGGTCTCCCGGGCGGAGGACGCCGCGCAGCGCGGTGTTGAGGGCGTGGGTGGTGCTGGGCTGGAGGGTCACGCGCCCCGGGTCGCCGGGGACGCCGAACAGCTCGGCCAGGGCGAGCCGGCAGTGGAGGACGGTGCGCCCGGCGGCGACGGCGAGGCGGTGCCCGCCCCGCCCGGGCGTGGCGCCCACGTCGCGCAGGTACGCGGCCACGGCCTCCACCACCGCTTCCGGCCGCACGGCGGAGGTGGCGGCGTAGTCCAGGTAGACGAGGCCGTCCATGCCGCGGCTCAGCCGCCCGGCTCCAGGTCCAGCGCGACGTAGCGGAAGCCGAGCGCCTTGATCCCGTCCACCAGCGCGGCTCCCTCCTCCCCCGCAACCCGCTCCCACTCGCCGGCGTCCACCCGCAGCGCGGCGATCTCCGCCTGGTGCCCCTCCACGCTCACCTCGCCGGCGATCCCGCGCGCGGCCAGCAGCGCACCCGCGCGGGCCAATCTCTCGTCACCCGCGCCCCCGGCCGTCACCGGGCGCCGCCCAGCTGGACGAGCTGCGCCGCGGCGAGCCCCTCGTTCAGCGCGCCGCGGCGGTAGCCCTGTACGTCCAGCAGGGCACGCGCGAAGCCCGCCTCGCGCACCACCCGCGCGACCTCGGCGCGGAGCGGCGCCACGCGCTCCCGCTCCGCCGCGGCGACCTCCAGCCGCGCCACGTCGCCGTGGTGGCGGACGCGGAAGTCGCGGAAGCCCAGCGCGCGCAGCCCGCTCTCGGCGCGCTCCACCTGGCGGAGGCGCTCGGGGGTGACGGCGAGCCCGTAGGGGAGGCGGGAGGCCAGGCAGGGGGCGGCGGGCTGGTCCCAGGTGGGGAGGCCCAGCTCGCGGGACCACTCGCGGATCTCGTCCTTGGTGAGGCCGGCTTCCAGGAGGGGGGAGCGCACGCCGTTCTCGGCGGCCGCGGCGGCGCCGGGGCGGTGGTCGCCCACGTCGTCGGCGTTGGAGCCGTCCAGCACCACGCGCAGGCCGCGCCCGCGCGCCACCTCGCCCAGCTTCCCCCACAGCTCCGACTTGCAGAAGTAGCAGCGGTTGCTGGGGTTGGCGGCGTAGCGCGGGTCGCTCACCTCGTCGGTGGGCACCTCCAGCCAGGGGATGCCGAAGCGCTCCGCCACCTCGCGCGCGGTGTCCTCCATCCACGAGGGGACGCTGTCGCTCTTTCCCGTGACGGCGAGGACGTTTTCGCGCCCGAGCACGTCCGTGGCGACGCGGGCCAGGAAGACCGAGTCCACCCCGCCGCTGTATCCCACCGCCACCGAGCCGCACTCGCGCAGGACCCTGCGCAGCCGCTCCCGTTTCTCCTGCAAGGCCATCTCCAGTTCACCCTCCGCGAAAGACCGGTACGCCCCAACTTACCCGGTCCCTCACGTACCCCGCCAGGCGCCGCGGGGTCGCGGCGGGCGCTCAGGCGCTGGCGAGCGGCTGCGCGCGCGAGGTGGACGAGGAGCGGTCCTGAGGGGCGGCGGCCCGGCCCGAGCCGCGCCGGGCCCGCCCGCGCAGCTCGAAGAGGATCACCGGCACGGCGAGCGGGATGGCGATGAACAGGGCGAGGTCGGCGACGTTGCCGGGCGGAAGCCACAGGTCGCCCCAGGCGAAGGAAAGGTAGTCGGTGACGCCCCAGTGGACGGCGCGCTCCCCCAGGTTCCCCAGCATCCCCCCGAAGGCGAGCCCGGCGAACGCCCACGCCACCACCCGCTCGCCCGGCCGCAGCCGGTGCATGCGCCCCACCACCTGGAAGAGGACGAAGAAGGCGACGACGGAGGCGAACAGGGCGATGCCCTGGCGCACTGCGACCGGGTAGGCGTCCCACAGCCCCAGCATCATCGCCTCGTTGCGCACGTGCCACAGGGCGACGCGCCCCCGCCACACCTCCACGAAGCCGCCGAGCGGCACCGTGGCGGCGACCGCGGCCTTGACCGCCCAGTCGACCGCGGCGACGGCGAGCGCGAGGGCGAGGACCGCGCGCCACCCCTGGTTGGGCTCGAAGTCGGAGCGGCGGCGTCCGCCGGTGCGGTCGGCGCGGCGCTCGCCCTGGAGGCGGCGGACAAGGACGGCGAGTCGGTTCATCTGTCGCGCGGGTCGGTGGGAAACAGACATCGTCCGATGCGTGTTTTCGCAAGCGCGATGCCGGAGCCGCCGGGACCCGGCGGGAGACCGGCTCCGTCCTCGCGGACGCCAGCGCGATCCCCGCGTGAGGGATTTCGGCCCGAAGGGGCGAGACCGCGCGGCTGTTTGCGCGGGCTCGACTCCGTTACGCACGGTTGTTTCGTGCGTTACGGAGCCGAAGCCCACGGAACGCCCGGCGCCAGCCGGGGGCACGCCCGAACCCTGCTTTTCTACCCGATCGAATCGGATCCGGTCATCACTGGTGCCGCAGCGCCTCCACCGGATTGAGCCGGGCCGCCCGGCTCGCGGGCACGATCCCGAACACCAGTCCGCACAACACCGATACGCCGAGCCCCGTCAGCACCGACCAGAGCGGCACGGCCGCCGGGACCGGCGTGAAGCGGGCCAGGAGGAGGGTCCCGCTCCCGGCCAGCAGGATCCCCACGCTTCCGCCCGCGAGGGTCACCGCGACGGCTTCCACCAGGAACTGCCACAGGATCGCGCGCCGGGTCGCGCCGAGCGACTTGCGGACGCCGATCTCCCGCGTCCGCTCGGTGACGGAGATCGTCATCACGGCGATCACGCCCACTCCGCCCACGATCAGCCCCAGCGACGACAGGAGCAGCATGACCGCGAAGAAGGCGCGGGTCGTGTCGTCGAACATGCCCTGGATGGCCTCCTGGCCCGTCAGCGCGAAGGTGTTCGGCTCTCCCGGACGGAGGCCGCGCGCGGAGCGGAGGACGGCCGTGACGTCGGTCATGGCGCTCGCCCTGGACACGTCCGCCTCGGGCACCACCCTCACCTCCAGCCACTCGTCGTCCACGGGCAGGTGCTTGACGGCGCTGGTGTAGGGAGCCACGAGCCAGCGGTCCGTCTCGGCCGCGAAGAGGTTTCCCTTTTCCCGGTACACGCCCACGACCCGAAAGGCGGTCCCGCCCAGCAGGAGGGGGGCGGTCGGCACCGGCCCGCCGAAGACTTCCCGCGCCAGCCCTTCCGAAAGGACGGCCACGGGAGCGGAGCGCTCCACCTCCGCGTCCAGGAAGTTGCGCCCCCACACGAGGACGCCGGCCCTGTAGTCCGGCCAGCCCGTTCCGGAGCCTTCCACGTCCACCCCGGGGACGGTGGTCCTTCCCAGGCGCACGTCGGCGCTCCCGCTCACGCTCGGAGTGGCGGAGCGCACGGCGGGAAGGCGCGTCAGCAGCTCGGCCTCGCGCAGGGTGATCGCCGGAGCCCCCGCCCACGGCGCCCTCCCCTCGCCGAAGTCCCCCAGCTGTACGCCGCCCATGTCGAACCGCTCCACCACGAAGTTTTCGGGGCCGATCGCGACCAGGTCTTCCATGACCGCCGCGCGGATGCCGGTGATCACCGACGCCATGGCCATCACGGTCGCCACCCCCACCACCATCCCCGCCGTCGTGAGCAGGGTGCGCACCCGGTTGGCGCGCAGCGCATCGAGTGCGATTCCCACTCCGTGAGCCGCCGTGGAAAGGTTCATTTCCGGCCCCCTGTCATTCGTGTCCGAGAGCGGTCACGGGAGAGAGCCGGGCGGCCCGCGCGGCCGGGTACACGCCCGCCGCCACCCCCACCCCGACGCCCAGGAGCAGCCCGGCCACGGCCGACCACGGGACCACCCGCGCCGGGAGCGGAGACAGGGTGGCCACCATCCCCGCGAGCAGGAAGCCCACTACCACGCCCAGCGCCCCGCCCACCCCCGACAGGGTGCCGGCCTCCACCAGGAACTGCACGAGGATGTCGCGGCTACGGGCTCCCATGGCCTTGCGCAGGCCGATCTCGTACGTACGCTCGGTCACCGAGACGAGCATGATGTTCATGATCACCACCGCGGCCACCACCAGCGAGATGCCCACGAGGCCGGGCACCGCGACCATCATCACCCGCGACACCTTTCCCCACGCGGCGAGCGCCCGCTCGGAGGTGGTGACGGAAAACTCCTCGTCGTCCACGGGGCGCAGCCGTCTCCGCACCCGCATCCACCCCTCCACGTCCGCGAGCGCGGCGGGGAGGAGCTTGCTCTCGGGGACCTTGAAGGAGATCGCCTCCACCGCGTCGCGGGGCGTGATCACCCCGTTCAGCGGGGAACGGGCGGGAACGACGGCCATCCGGTCCATGGAGATGGTGAACAGCCGCCCCTGTCCGGCGAGGACCCCCACCACCCGGTAGTGGGTCCCCGCGAAGATCACCTGCCGGCCCAGCGGGCTGCGGCCCGCGAACAGCTTGTCGGCGAGA
Organism: uncultured Gemmatimonadales bacterium; assembly: GCA_963716255.1. Lineage (GTDB taxonomy): Bacteria > Gemmatimonadota > Gemmatimonadetes > Longimicrobiales > Longimicrobiaceae > JAFAYN01. The sequence goes on from OY970303.1 coordinate 1,082,076, forward strand.
TCCTTCCCGATCACCACCACCGGGAGCCCGCGCTCCGCCTCGTGGTCCGAGAACGGCCGCCCTTCGGCGATCCGCAGGCCGCTCACGTAGAAGTGGCTCGCCGTGGCGCCGGACACGCGGACCTGGGACACCTTCTTTCCGTCGGGCGAGATCGCGCTCGCGGAAGCGGCCCACTCCGCGGACAGCACTCCGGGGACCCGGATCCGGCTTTCCAGCCACTCCGCGTCCGCGAGGGTGAGGGGACGGCGCCGGCTGCGCGCCCGCCGGGCGGCCGCGTCTCCGGGCGCCCCCTCCACGGGGTCACGGCGGACGCTCACGGTGTTGTGGCCGTAGAACCTGCCGACCACGTTGCTTTCCACGTAGCTGCTCATCCCCTGCACGATGCTGATCACCGCGACCAGGAACGCGACCCCCGTCAGCGTCCCGAACACGGTGAAGAACGCGCGGAGCGGGTAGGCGCGGATGGTGTCGAACGCCCCCCGGAGACCCTCGGCGGCCCGCATGCGTCACACCCCCAGCAGGGCGGGGAGCGCCCCGGCGGGAGCCGGCTCGCTCCTCGCCGCGCGGTCCCGCCGCACGTCGCCGGCGAGGAGACCGTCGCGCAGGGTGACGACGCGCTCCGCGTGGGCGGCGACGCCGGGCTCGTGAGTGACCATGACGAGGGTTTCCCCGTCCGCGTGGAGCCGGTGGAAGAGCGCCATGATCTCCTCCGAGGTGCGCGAGTCGAGGTTCCCCGTCGGCTCGTCCGCGAGGAGGATGCTGGGGCGCGTGACCAGGGCCCGCGCGATGGCGACCCTCTGCCGCTGTCCACCGGACAGCTCGCCGGGCCGGTGGTGGAGCCGGTCGCCCAACTCCACGGCACGCAGCGCCGCCGCGGCCCGCTCCCGCCGCTCGCCCGGGCGGACCCCACCGTAGACCAGGGGAAGCTCCACGTTCTGGAGCGCCGTGGAACGGGGAAGGAGGTTGAAGGTCTGGAAGACGAAGCCGATCTCCCGGTTGCGGATCCGCGCCAGGGAGTCGTCCCCGAGCCCCGCCACCCGCTCCCCGTTCAGCACGTAGTCCCCGGCCGTGGGGGTGTCCAGGCACCCGATCAGGTTCATCAGCGTCGACTTTCCCGAGCCCGAAGGGCCCATGACCGCGACGAACTCGCCGCGCAGGATCACCAGGTCCACCCCGCGCAGGGCGTGCACCGTCCCGGCCCCCATCGAGTACCGCTTCTCGAGGCCGCGCGCCTCGATCACCCGGGCGCTCACCGCTCCTCCCCGCGCGCCGCCTGGAGCGGGCGGATCGAGTCTCCCGGCCGGAGCCTGCGCACCGCCTCGTACGGCCCCGCCACGATGGTGTCGCCCGGCCGCAGCCCGCTCTTCACCTCGAAGTACTGCTCCCCGGCGATCCCCACCCGCACGGGAACGAACGCCACGCTGGACCCGTGGACCACGAAGACGCCCTCCACCCCGCGCGAGCGGGTGGTGGGCGCATGGCCCCCGGGAGCGCGCACGGCGAGGGCCAGGACGGGCACCGCGGGGACGCCGGACCGCGACTCGACCGCGATGTCCGCGCTCGCCGAAAGCTCGGGCCGCAGGTCCGGGGGGGCCGGTGGAGCGCGATCACCACCTTGAACCCCGCCGATTCCTGGCTGCCGCCACGGAACGCGCTGTTGGAGATGCGGACCACCCGTCCGGGAAAGGTCCTCCGCCCGTACGCATCGATCCGCACCCGCGCGGGGTCGCCCACGGAAACGTCCGGCACGTCGGTCTCGTCCACCAGCACCTGCGCCTCCATCTCCGACAGGTCGGCGATGGTCAGCAGCAGGGAGCCGGGGTTGTTCACCGTGCCCACCACGGCGATCTCGCCCTCCTCGATGTTGAGGCGGGTGATCCGGCCGCTCATGGGCGCGGCGATCGTCGTCTTTTCCAGCTCGCCGCGCGCCTCCGACAGGGCGGCCCTGGCCTGGTCCACGGAGTAGCCGGCGCCGCGGGCCTGCGCGCCGGCCGAGCGCACCTGCGTGCGCGAGCGGTCCAGGTCGGCCTGCGCGACGAATCCGCCGCTCCGGCCCACGTCCTCCAGCCGCTGAAGCTCGCTCTGGGCCTGGGCCAGGCTGCTCTGTGCGTACTCGGCGGACGACTGGGCCTGGGCCAGCGACGCTTCCGCGCGCAGCACCGCCGCCCGGTAGCGGGTGGGCTCGATCCGCAGCAGCAGGTCCCCCCGGTTCACCCACTGTCCCTCCTGCACGGCGAGCTGCACCACGCGGCCGGGGATGTCGGCGGAGATGTCCACCTTCCGCCGGGGCTCAATCCTCCCGCTGCCGGGAACGGTGGCGACCAGGTCCCGGCGCGCGACCTTCTCGGTCTGGACCGGGACCGCCTCCACTCCCACCGAGGCTGCGGACAGCACGACCAGGATCGACACGACGGAGGCTGCCGAGAGCAGCATTACGATCTTTCGCTTGCGCATGGGGCCTCGGGGTTTGCGGGACGCGGGTTCAGCGCAGAGAGGTGCCGACCAGGGCCTCCAGGTCGGCCAGGCTCTGGTGGAAGGCGTACACGGCGTCTATCTCGTCGGTCTCGGCCTGTGCGAGACGCGTCTGCGCCTCCGTGACGGCCGTCTGGTTCACCGCTCCGAACCGCAGGCGCTCCCGGGCGAGCTGCAGCTCCTCCTCCGCCAGCTCGCGGACGGTCGTCTGCGCCCGGGCGAGCTCGTACCCGGAACGAAGGTTCTCCAGGACGGCGCCGACCTCGGCGTACACGCGGAGCTGTTCGGCGCGGCTCCGTCCCGCCGCGTCCTCCATGGCCGCGCGCGACCGCTCCACCTGCGCGCGGCGGTTGAAGCCCTGGAACACCGGGATCGAGACGGTGGCCGAAGCGTTGAGCGGCTGGCGGTTGTAGGCGAACGGGAATCCCTGGTTCTCCCGCTGCACCCGCTCGCGGATCTCGGCCTCGGCCTCGGGCGACAGGGTGCGGCCTCCCAGCCGCTGCTGCACCAGCATCTCGATGTCGCCCGCGCTCTGGATCCACCCGGTCACGTTCAGCGACAGCGTGAGGGTGGGGAGGAACGCAGCGCGGGCCGAGGACAGCCGGGCACGCGCCGCCGCCACCGAGCCGGCGGCGGCGCCGAGCGCCGGGTTGTTCTGCATCGCCTCCCGTACCAGCTCCTCGCCCGACCAGCGAGGCTCGAAGACGCTGAACTCCGACGTCAGCTCCACCTGCGGGTCCATGACGGTCCCCAGGGTGCGCCCCAGCGACACGAGCTCGGTCCGCAGCGTCCGGACGGCCTGCAGCCGGCGGACCTCGGCCTGGCTGCGCTGCACCTGGGCGCGCTTGCGGTCCAGCGGGCTGGTGAGGCCGGCGGCGGCCTGCGCGAGGCCCTGGCGCATGTGCTCCTCGGAGCGGACGACCTCCCGCTCGGCCTGGCGGACGCGCGCCCGCGCCTGCAGCACGGCGATGTACCTGCGTGTCACCTCGGTGGTCAGCTCGGACGCAGCGCGCGCCGCGCGCTGCCCCGTCTCCCGTGCCTCCGCGCGCGCGGTCCGGGGCTGGAGCACCTTCCCCGCGCTGAGCGAGTACGAAGCGGACACGCCGTAGTTGGAGGAGTAGATGGACGGCTGGTCGCCGAGGGAAACGGAGCCGACGCGGCGCTCGCCCGGGGCCGTGTAGCCGAACGAGTTGGAAACGTTGAGGTTGGGGAGCAGGTCGCCGTACGCGGAGCGCACCGACACGTCCGCCAGCTGGACCTCGTTCGCGCTCTGCACCACCGAGGGGTTGTTCCGGCGCGCCAGCGACACGGCGTCCTCCAGCGTGAGCACGCGCGGCCCCGTCGGGATCGCGGGCTCCTGCGCCCGCGCCGCGATGGGGGCGGCGGCGCACGCGAGCGTCACGGCGGCCACGTGCCACCGGACGGCGGCGGTCCTGCGTGCTTCCTTCGACATGGCGTCTCCATTTCGGCTTGCCGCCGGCGGATGGGTGGAGCGTGGCTTAAACCCGGACCTGCCGGCCCACGAAGCCCCGTGGGCCGGCAGCACGTCGGCGTGTGGTGTCGCCCGGAAAGCGGAATTCACTTCTTCAGCTGCACCTTCCCGGTCCGGCCGCGCATCCCGCGGCCGGACGGGATCCGGACGCGGTCACATGCAGGCGCCCCCCGCCGTCTCCGACTGGTAGTACTGGACTTGGGGGCCGCTGCCGATCCCGCCGTCGCAGCCACCGCTGCTGCCGTACCACACCTCGGTCTGCTGCCAGGCGCTGGTGGGGGTGTTGGTGGTGCTGGAGGCCACGCCGGCCTGGTAGTTTTCCTCGGAGGAGTATTCGATCGTTTCCGTCTCGTTTCTCTGCACAGTCTCGCCTCCCTGGACGTTGCTGGGCGTCGACTGGAACACGGAGCGGAAGAGCGATACGATGGTCATGATGGCGCCGAGCACCTTGGCGATCTGGGTAATGGCGCTGACGAACGTCTTGAACCAGTTCCAGAACCCTCCCCGCACCGCTCCCATCTCGGAAGCGGAGAGCTGCACGGCGGCGGCGGCGGGAGCCTGGGCCTGGACGGCGGCCGCGAGTCCGGCGGCCGGGAGGGCCTGGGACGCGACGCGCGAGGGAATGGATGCGGCCGCCGGAAGCACCGGGACCGCGGGCACCATGCCGGTGGCCAGTGTCACGGCGAGCATCCAGCTGAGAGCCAGGTTTCTGAGCATGTCCTACCTCCTGGTCGTTTGTGTGAGAACTTCCTGTGGGTTTCCTCGACACGATTTCCCTCTGCGGCACCACTCGGCATTCTGCCCACACGGCATTCTTCCAGCGCGGATTCGCCTTTGCACGCGGTGAACGGAAGGGTGCGCCGATCGGGCATGAAAGGCACACGCGGGGGCTACCGACTAAACCTGTCGTCAAATAGGTCCATTCGGGACAAGGGAGTCCTGAGGGGTCCGGGCGCAATGCTCCCCGAGCCCTGAGCGGTCAACGGCTCCGCCGACGTGCCGGAACTCTGGCAAGGGCGCCGAAGCAATCTACGGAATGGCAGCCCGGTGCGCCGCGATCGGTCCAGAAGAATGATCAGGCGGAAGGAGCCGCCGTGAAGCAGACAGAAGGGAGCTGCGGGTCGGAAGTTTCGAGAGAGGCTGCCGGTGGCGATGCTGGACCGGTCATTCGAGCACCGCCGCTGGATTACACGTTAAGAGCAGGCATGCCCGAAGTCAACATGAAAATTCGTTTTATGAACGCGCATTACCGGACTTCATTTTCTGGACGGGCCCAAGGCGGGTCCGGGAGCGAACAGGAGCACGTTGCCCGTCCACAGGGCCAGGAAGCTCGTTTTCGGCAGCGCCACCCGTCCGATGGCCGGGTCGCGGACGTGCACCGTGCCGTCCGGCTCGATCCGGTCCACCACCACGTAGTGGTTGTCGAAGTGGGCCACGGCGGGGAGCGGCGCGCGGGCGAGCCCCGGAAAGTCCAGGCGCCACCCGGCAGCCGCCAGCCCATGCTCCCTGGCCACCGACTGCATCTCCAGCAGCGAAAGACCCTCGCCGCGGTCCAGGACGCGGCCGCGAACGGCTTCCAGTGCGGAGGGCCGGTGATGCTCCTCGAAGATCATCGCGAGCACCGCGACCCCGCAGTCCCATGTGCCTTTCTGCAGCCGCACACCGCTCCGGCCCTGGTAGTCGCCTCCGACCGACAGGGTCCATAGGCGCGCCACCGGCTCCGGGGCCACCGGGAGGGTGAGCCCGACCGCGAGCGTGCCGCCCGCCCCGGCGAGTGCGAGGACGACCGCAAAGCTCCGTGCGCGGGACATGGGCATATGGGAGGAGGGATCCGGAGGTGTGGTGAAACGGTTCGGACCAGCGGACAGCGGAGGACGGAATCGCCGCGGGTGATTACACTGTAGGATCGGGACATTCACAAGTCAATACGCTTATTATGCGATCTTTATAAGCCTATAGAAATAACGACATCCGGAAGCTCGTCCATGAGCGCCTGTCGATCAGCAAGCCGGCGGGAGCGCGTCTACAGCTCCAGCAGCCGTGCTTGCAGCCGGCGCGCGGCGCCCCTATGCTTGCGCGCGCCGGAATGGGCTTATCCGCCCGCGGCTTTTGTCCTCCGTGGGCGCTTCCACGTCCAACTTCGTCGAGAGATGCAGCCCCGATGAGCCGAGCCCCGATCCGAGCGCGCCGCCTCCGCTCCCGTCCGCTTCCTTTCCTCGCGGTCTTCCTCCTCCTCGGCTTCGCCGCCGGATCCCTGGCGGCCCAGGTCCGGCATCCGCTGGACCCGCTCACGGCGGAGGAGATCACGGCCGCGGCCGGCATCCTCCGGGCCTCGCCGCAGTTCCCGAGGGGCGCGGCCTTCTCGACCATCGTGCTCCGGGAGCCGGACAAGGACGCCGTGCTCGGCTTCCGCCCGGACGCGCCCGCCGCGCGGCAGGCCTTCGCCGTGGTCCTGGACCGCAGGGGCAACCGCACTTTCGAGGCGGACGTCGACCTGGAAGCGCGGCGCCTGGTCTCGTGGCGGACCGTGGAGGGGGTGCAGCCGCTGGTGATGGCGATCGAGTACGAGGAGCTCCCCGGCATCGTCAAGGCGGACCCCCGCTGGCGGGCGGCGATGCGCAGGCGCGGCATCCGCGACCTCGACGAGGTGCAGATCGACGGCTGGGCGGTGGGGGAGGTCCCGCCGGCGCACCGGGGGAAGCGCCTGCTGCGCGCCCTCGCCTACCTCAAGGGCGGCTCCGTCAACTTCTACGGACGCCCCGTCGAGGGCGTGGTGGCGCTCGTCGACATGAGCGCCGGGCGGGTCCTGGAGGTGGAGGACACCGGCGTCGTGCCGGTCGCGCCCGCGAGCCAGGAGCTGGACGAGCGCTCCACGGGGACGCGGGAGGCGCCGAAGCCGCTCGTCGTGCGGCAGCCGGAGGGAGCCGGCTTCCAGGTGGACGGGCAGGAGATCCGCTGGCAGAAGTGGCGCTTCCGCTACACCATGCACCCGCGCGAAGGGCTGGTGCTGCACACGGTGGGATACGAGGACGAGGGGCGCGTGCGCCCCATCCTCTACCGCGGGTCGCTTTCGGAGATGGTCGTGCCCTACGGCGATCCGGCGGCGGGGTGGCGCTGGCGGAGCGCGTTCGACGTGGGGGAGTACAGCGTCGGGCGGCTCGCCAGCCCCATCGAGCCCGGGACGGACGCGCCGGAGAACGCCACGCTCCTCGACGCCACCTTCGCCGGCGACGACGGCGAGCCCTACGTCCTGGAGCGCGCCGTGGGAATCTACGAGCGGGACGGGGGGCTGCTCTGGAAGCACTTCGAGAGCTATTCCGGCCGCAACGAGTCCAGGCGCGCGCGCCAGCTCGTCGTGTTCTTCATCGCCACCATCGGGAACTACGACTACGCCGTCAACTGGATCTTCCACCAGGACGGCGTGCTGGAAGTGGACGCCGCCCTTACCGGGATCATGCTGCCCAGGGGCGTGGCCGAAGCGCGGGCGGACGGACACGGGGCCGGCTCCGCCACCGGCCACCTGGTGGCGCCGTACGTCGCCGCGCCGCACCACCAGCACTTCTTCAGCTTCCGGCTGGACCTGGACGTGGATGGTCCGGGCAACTCCGTCCACGAGATGAACACGCGCGCCATTCCCGCCGGACCCGACAACCCGCTTCTCGCCGGGATGGCGATGGAGGAGACGCTGCTGGGGACCGAGCGGGCGGCGGGCCGCCGCATGGACATGCAGTCGGCGCGGACGTGGGCGGTGCACAGCGCCTCGGCGCGCAACGCGCTGGGGCAGCCCACGGGCTACGTCCTGGTGCCGGGGACGAACGCGCTCCCGTACGCCGCGCCGGAATCGCCGGTGCGGCGGCGCGCCGGCTTCATCGACAACCACTTCTGGGCGACGCGCTACCACCCGGACGAGATGAGCGCCGCCGGGGCCTATCCCAACCAGAGCCCAGGCGGCGACGGCCTGCCCAGGTGGGTCGCCGACGACGAGCCGATCGCGGGCCGGGACGTGGTCGTGTGGTACACGCTGGGCACCACTCACATCCCCCGCCCCGAAGAGTGGCCCGTGATGCCGGTGGCCCACGTCGGCTTCCGGCTGGTGCCGGCCGGCTTCTTCGCCCGCAACCCGGCGCTGGACGTGCCCCGGTAGGCGCTTTCCGCAGACAAGACTGCGCGGCGCGAGGGGCACGCCCGCGGCATTTCCGCCGATCGCCCCCGGGGACCCCGCCGCCCGCCGAGCCCTGCCGGGTCCGCCACGAGAACGTGACGCTGCACATGGAAGCCGCCAAACGTTGACGAGTGGCGCCAGGCAGAACATCTTCGACGTCGTGCCGGCACGAGCCCGCACACCACGGCCGGGCGACGCCTTGCGGACCGCGAAGGGGACGAGATGACCAGGACGTCGAGGGAAACGATCGATGAGCGGTGAGATGGGTTCCGCCGCTGCGCGACCGACCACGCTGAAAGGCCTGACGGAAGCATACACGGACCCCCACGGCCTTTACGACACGCTGCGGGAGCGCGACCGGATCAGCTTCGACCCGGCGAGCCGCTGCTGGCTGGTGACCGGGCACGAGGCGACCCGGAAGGTGCTTTCCGACACTCGCTTCGTCTCCGACCCCGTGGTCACTGCGCCGCAGCCGCGCCGGAGCCCCCGCCGCTCGTTCATCACGGATTCGGTCCAGAAGCAGGTCATCTTCACCGACGGCCCCAGGCAGACCGCGGCGCGAAAGGCCGTGCTCGTGGAGCTCGCCCGCCGCTCGGACTCCCTCCTCGAGCCGCTGGATGCCGCGGCGCGGGCGCTGGCGGAGCGCGCCCGCGAACGGCGGGAGGTGGACCTGCTGGGGGAGTTCGCCGTCCCCTACTCGATGGAGGCGATCTCGATGATCATGGGGCTCCCCGTCGGGGACCCGGAGGAGATGGCCCGGCTGGAGCGCTGGTCCACCACGTTCGCCAACGTGACCAGCGGATACCTGCAGGTGGACATGCAGGAGATCTCCCTGCTGGGCGAGTACTTTCGCGCCCAGGTGGCCGCTCGGCAGGGAACCCCCTCCGACGACCTGATCGGCGCGCTCCTGCGCGACGGAGGGCTGGAAGACGAGGAGGACGTCGTCATCCAGTGCATGATGGCGTTCGCCGCGGGGCGGGTCACCACGCAGAAGCTTCTCGGGAGCGGGATCCCGCTCCTCGTTCCGGCATGGAGCGTGTGGCGGGAGCAGGTCCGGACAGCCCCGGCGTCCGCCCGCCGACTCACCGAAGAGCTCCTCCGCGTGGTGACGCCCACCCGCTACGTGGCCCGCTTCGCGGCCGACGATGTCCGCTTCGAGGGCGGCGAGGACGACGCACCCACCATACGGCGCGGGGAAAAGGTGATCCTCTTCCTGGAGGCGGCCAACCGCGATCCGCAGGCATTCCCCGCCCCCCACGTCCTCAAGGCCGACCGCCAGCCGAACCCGCATCTCGCCTTCGGCTCCGGGTCGCACCGCTGCCCCGGGGCCGCGGTCGCCCGCATCGAGGTCCAGGCAGCGCTGCAGGCACTGCTGGAAACGCTGACGACGCTTCGCCAGCACCCCTCGCGCCCGCCCACCTGGGAGCGGAACCCCAACCTGGGGGGCTACGCCTCGTTTCACTGCCTCTGCGGCTAGGGCTGGCCCGCGGTGCGAAAACGCAGGCGGCAGCCCCGGTGGAACCGGGGCTGCCGCTCGTCGTCCGCTCGCGGACGGGTGGGCCGACGCCGCCGGGAGCGGCGGCGGCGATCAGGCGATCGCGGTGAGCTCGAGCTCCTCCACCGGCACGCCGGCCGGCTTGGCCGGCGGCACGACCAGGCTGAGGTAGCGCTCCCCCTCGTGGAAGACGAGCCCATGCTCGAGGAGCCAGGCGAGCTCCGTTTCGACCTGCACGTCCTCCAGCTCCTTTTCCAGGTTCACGAGCTTCTTCGGGGTTGCGAGCGCCGCCAGCAGGCGGCAGGCATCGTCGGAGATCCGGTACTCCACGGCCGAGCCGGACCGCGAGTCGTACACGGTGGTGGCCCCGCCCCGATCCGACAGGTACAGCCTGGGCCGGTACTCCTGCCGCGCCCACAGGCTCGCCCACCTCTCGTACTTCTCCCGCAGGCGCCCGATCATGCGTCCCACGTTGGCCTGGTACTGCGCACCGTAGTTCGTGTCCGCGAAGTAGTACGCCAGGTCCGTCAGCGCCTCCTGCGCGAACGGGTAGGTCATGGGGTAGTAGTCGAGGGGCTTGAGGTTCAGCCCGTACGCATCCCGCTCGTCGAAGTAGGGGCTGAACCGGTCGAAGCGGACCGGGTGCACGCCTCCCGGCGGCGTGAGGTGGTAGAGGAGCGGCATGTCCTCGAGGTACTTCTCGTAGATGTCGATCTCCTCGCCCGGGAAGCCGATGAGCAGGTTCCACGCCGGGTAGATGCCGTAGCGTACGGAGTTGATGAGGAACTGCAGGTTCTGGAACACCGACGTACCCTTGCGCATCCGCTTGAGCGTCGACGTGTTGAGCGCCTCGATCCCGGGCTGGATGGAAAGCACCCGCGCCTTGGCGAGCACCCGGAAGTCCTCCTCCGAGAGATCGGCCTTGACCTCGTAGAACAGCTCCATGGTGGGCGGAGTGTCCAGGTAGGGGAGGACGTCGGTCAGGTAGCTCTTGGGAAGGATGTTGTCGACGCTCTGCAGGTGGGTGACCCGCCCGGCGTGCTGGAAGAGCGAGTTGAGCAACTGGAAGGCGAGATCCGGCTTCATCGAGCGGTAGTTCATCGTGGTGCCGTTCAGGCCACAGAACGTGCAGTGGGCCCGCTCTCCCCACCAGCATCCGCGAGAAGTCTCGAACATCAGGTACGGCTGCATGGCGCCGGGGAAGTTGGACTCGTAGTCGTCCAGGAACCGGTCGTAGTCCAGCGCCACGGGCTCGTTGATGTCCAGCTCCTCGCCGAAGGAGCGCACCGCGTCCAGGCCTCCCATCTCCACCAGCCCGCCGCTGGAGCAGCCGGCGGACTGGACCCGGTTGCGGCGCGAGAAGACGCCGTCGATCCTGTGGCATCCCGCCTCGTCGCCCTCCATCCGGCAGCGGATCAGCTCGGGGAAGCTCTTCAGCGCCGGCCCGGAAAAGACGAAGTCCACCACGTCCAGGTTGTCCACCAGTACCCGCCCCATGGGCGCCTCGCAGTTGGCGCCGCCCATCACGATCACCACGTCCGGGTTGCGCGCCCTGATGAGCCGCGCCATGGCCATCGTCGCCACGTTCTGCGAGAACATGGTGGTGAACCCCACCATGTCCACGCGGTCCAGCCCGTAGCGGTCGATCATCTCGTTGAAATGCCGCTCCACCCCGTGCCGCTTCTGGTCGACGGCCGCCTTCAGCATCCGGTTCCGAGGGTCGTGCAGCGGATAGTACCGCTGGAAGTACTCGTCGGAAGTGTCCGGCGCGTCGGGGAACGCAACCTCGCGGAAGAACCACTCGCCGAGCCCGCTGGCGTGGTGCGTGAACGAGTTGAGCTCCGCGTAGGCGGGCAGGCCCAGGTACAGCGCGAACTGCTGGTTGAGGTAGTGGATGTCGACAGCGACGCGTCCCCCGAACCTCTTCTCCACCACCGAGCGGAGCTGCGTCAGCGCGACGGAGGGAAGGTGCAGGTTACCCAACGGCATGTTCACGAGGGCGATCTTGTACATGGGCGTCCTCATCCTGAAGGAAAGTTCTCGCCCCCTCTAGGCGCTGCACGGGCTGACGGCGCCAGGAGCACCCGGCGAGGAGATCGGCGTCTTCCTGGAGGTAAACAAGAGTTGCGAGCGTGGCATCGGCAATCTATAACTGTCTGTTAGTCGGCGCAACTTTTGTGTCTCGCCTGTCAACTACCCTTGACGGATGCCCGATTTCCTCCTGTAGACCTTCGCGCCCACCACCGGATGCCGGTCATCTATTTACTAGACCGGAGTCTTGCGATATCTATAGGTCAAACTCCACCGCCTGGAGAGGATCCACAACGGTTTCCGGTGATGCCGCGATACCCCGGATCCTCTCCAGTCACACCCGTGCCGTGACGTCCACCGGAGCGTGGGCGGGCGGCGCAGGAGAACGCGGAGGGCCGGACCTGAGCCACCGCTGGAGAACGCCTGTCCGAGCAGCCAGAGAACCGCGAGAGACCCCGTCGACATGGCAACGCAGATAGACCGCCGCAACGCGCTGCCCTTCCAGGCCGAGGACATCTATCCGCTCAGTCCGGTCCAGGAAGGGATGGTCTTTCACGATCTCTACGCGGCGGAGCCGGGGGCCTACGTCAGCCAGTACGTCTTCACCCTCCGCGGAGCGGTGGACGTGGAGGTGCTGCGCCGCGCGTGGGAGCAGGTGCTCGACCGGTGTGCCGCGCTGCGGACGATCTTCGTGTGGGAGGGTGTGGCGAAGCCTCTTCAGGCGGTCGTGAGCCGCGCCGGGCTCCCGTGGGAAGCGCTCGACTGGCGCGACGTCCCGGCCGCCGAGCGCCGCGAGCGCATGCGCGCGTACCTGGAGGAACAGCGGGTGCGCGGCTTCGACCTGCTCCGCGCCCCGCTGATGCGGGTCGCCGTGGTGCGGACGGGCGACGAGGAGGTGGAGCTCGTCTGGAGCCATCACCACCTGCTCCTCGACGGCTGGTCCATCTCGCTCGTCCTGCAGGACCTGCTCACCAGCTACGACGCCCTGCTGCGGGGTGAAGCTCCCTCCCTGCCCCGCCGCCGCCGGTACCGCGACTACGTCGCCTGGCTCCTGCGGCAGGACCTGGGCGCGGCCGAGGCGTACTGGCGGAGGTCGCTGGAAGGCTTCGACAGCCCCACGCCGCTCCCGGCCGCCGGATCCGTGGGCACCGCGCCCGGAGTGCCGCCCCGCGAGGAGGGCGCCGAGCGGCACATTCCCGCTGCCGCGACCGCCGCGCTCCAGGGCTTCGCGAAGCAGCACCGGGTGACGATCAACACGCTGGTGCAGGGCGCATGGGCGCTGCTGCTGTCGCGCTACGCCGGGGAGGAGGACGTGGTGTTCGGGGCGGTGGTGACGGGCCGCCCGCCCGAGCTCCCCGGCATGGAGCAGATGATCGGCCTGTTCATCAACACGCTCCCGGTGCGGGCGCGGGTGGATGCGGGCGCGCCCGTGGACGGGTGGCTGCAGCGCCTGCAGAGGCAGCAGAGGGAGGCGCGGGCGTACGAGTACAGCCCGCTCTCCGCCGTGCAGCGGTGGAGCGGGGTGGCCGGGGGCCGGCTGCTGTTCGAGAGCATCGTCGCGTTCGAGAACCACCCCGTGGAGGAGATGGCGGGCGCGGGCGCGCGGACCTTCGTGGTGGAGGGCTGGGCCCGCGTCGGCCGGAGCCACTATCCGCTGGAGCTCATGGTGCTCCCGGGGGAGCGGCTCAGCCTGCGGGTGGAGTACGATGCCGGGCGCTTCGACCTGGCGGCGGCGGAGCGGCTGGCCGGACAGCTGGAGACCCTGCTGCACGGCATGGCCGCCGACCCGCAGCAGCGCCTCTCGGGGCTCACGCTGCTGCGCGGCGAGGAGCGCGCCCAGGTGCTGCACGCGTGGAACGCCACCACCGTCGACTACCCGCGGCTCAGCCTGCACGCGCTGGTCTCCTCGCAGGCGGCGCGCACGCCGGGAGCGGTCGCCGTCGTCTTCGAGGGCGAGACGGTCACCTATGCCGAGCTGGAGGCGCGGTCGAACCGGCTGGCGCACCACCTGGCCGGCATCGGCATCGGTCCCGAGACCCGGGTGGGCGTCTGCGCCGAGCGCTCGGTCGAGCTGGTGGTGGCGCTGCTGGCGGTGCTCAAGGCCGGCGCCGCCTACGTGCCGCTGGACCCCTCCTACCCGGCCGAGCGGCTGGCCTACATGCTGGAGGACTCCGGCGTGCCGGTGCTCCTGACGCAGGAGTGCCTGCTGGAGCGCATCCCCGCGCACGCCGCGCGGGTCGTTCGCCTGGACGGCGGTGCCGCTCGCCTGGACGGTGAGCGCGCGGAGCCGCTGCCGCTGCGTGCGGATCCGGACTCGCTGGCCTACGTCATCTACACCTCGGGCTCGACGGGGCGGCCAAAGGGCGCGATGAACGCGCACCGCGGCATCGTCAACCGCCTGCTGTGGATGCAGGACCAGTACGGCCTGACGTCCCAGGACGTGGTGCTCCAGAAGACGCCGTTCAGCTTCGACGTCTCGGTCTGGGAGTTCTTCTGGCCGCTGATGACGGGAGCGCGCCTGGTGCTGGCGAGGCCGGAGGGGCACCGCGACCCGGCGTACCTGTCCGAGCTGATCGAGCGCGAGGCGGTCACGACGCTGCACTTCGTCCCGCCGATGCTCCAGGCCTTTCTGGAGGCAGGCGAGGCGGGACGCTGCGGCACGCTGCGCCGGGTGATGTGCAGCGGCGAGGCGCTGCCGTACGAGCTGACGGAGCGCTTCCGGGCGACGCTGCCGGACGTGGAGCTGCACAACCTGTACGGCCCCACCGAGGCGGCGGTGGACGTGACGTACTGGGCGGCAGAGCCGCGGGCGCGGCGCGTGGTGCCGATCGGGCGCCCGGTGGCGAACACGCGCCTGTACGTGCTGGACGGCGCGGGCGAGCCGGTGCCGGTGGGCGCGGCCGGGGAGCTGTTCCTGGGCGGTGTGCAGGTGGGGCGCGGGTACCTGGGCCGGCCGGAGCTGACGGCCGAGAAGTTCGTCCCGGACCCGTTCACGGGGGTCGCCGGCGCGCGGCTGTATCGGACCGGAGACCGGGCGAGGTGGAGCACCGGGGGCGAGGTGGAGTACCTGGGCCGGCTGGACTTCCAGGTCAAGATCCGCGGCTTCCGCATCGAGCTGGGAGAGATCGAGGCCGCGCTGCTGGAGCAGAACGGCGTGCGCGAGGTGGTCGTGCTGGCGCGGGAGGACGTGCCGGGCGGCCGGCGGCTGGTCGCCTACGTGGTGCCGCAGGAGGGCGCGGAGCCCTCGGTCGAGGCGCTGAAGACGCGCCTCCACGAGCGGCTGCCGGAGTACATGGTGCCGGGCGCCTTCGTGGTGCTGGAGGGCGTTCCTCTTACCGCCAACGGCAAGGTGGACCGGCGGGCGCTGCCGGCTCCGCAGTGGAGCGCCGCGGAATTCGAGGCGCCGCGGTCGCAGACGGAGGAGCTGCTGGCGGGGATCTGGGCGGAGGTGCTGGGGGTGGAGCGGGTGGGGGTGGAGGCGAGCTTCTTCGAGCTGGGCGGCCACTCGCTGGCGGGGATGCAGGTGGTCTCTCGCGCGCGGCAGGCATTCGGAACCGAGGTGCCGCTGCGGGCGCTCTTCGAGACGCCGACGGTGGCCGCGCTGGCCCGGCGGATCGAGGCGCTGCGCAGCTCGGGCGCCGGCGTCGCGCCGCCGATGGAGCGGGTGCCGCGGACGGCGCGCAGCGCACTGCCACTCTCCTTCGCGCAGCAGCGGCTCTGGCTGGTGGACCGCCTGGAGCCGGGGAGCGCCGCCTACAACATGCCGGGCGCGCTGCGGCTGCGGGGCTCGCTGGACACGGCCGCGCTGCGGGCCAGCCTGGACGCGCTGGTGGTGCGGCACGAGACGCTGCGCACGGTCTTCGCCGAGCAGGGCGGCGTGCCCGTGCAGGTCTTCCACCCGGCCGCTCCGGTCGCGCTGCGGGAGCTGGACCTGCGCGACCTGCCGGAAGCGGAGCGCGAGGCAGAGGTCGAGAGCCTTGCGTCCGAGGAGACGCTGCTTCCCTTCGACCTGGCGCGGGGCCCGCTGCTGCGGAGCACGCTGCTGCGCCTGGACGAGGAGGAGCACGTGCTCCTCTTCAGCATGCACCACATCGTCAGCGACGGCTGGAGTATGCAGGTGCTGGTGCGCGAGGTCTCGGCGCTCTACGGCGCCTTCAGCCGCGGTGAGGAGCCGCGGCTGCCGGAGCTGCCGGTGCAGTACGGGGATTTCGCCGTGTGGCAGCGCGCCTGGCTGAGCGGCGAGACTCTGGAGGAACAGATCGGCTTCTGGAAGGTGGCGCTGGGCGGTGCCCCCCCACTGTTGGAGATCCCGACGGATCACCCGCGCGCCCCGGGACAGAGCTCGCTCGCGGAGACCTGCCATTTCGCTCTGCCGGGCGGTGTCTCGGAGGGGTTGCGGGCGCTCGCGCGGCGCGAGGGGACGACGCTGTTCATGGCCGTGCTGGCGGGCTGGCAGGCGCTGCTGGGCCGCTACGCGGGCCAGGACGACGTGGTCGTCGGCAGCCCGATCTCGGGACGCAACCGGCGCGAGACGGAGGGTCTGATCGGCTTCTTCGTCAACATGCTGCCCCTGCGCGCGGACCTGGCGGGCGACCCCACCTGGACCGAGCTGCTGGGGCGGACGCGGGCGGCGGCGCTGGGTGCGTACGAGCACCAGGAGCTGCCCTTCGAGCGCCTGGTGGAGGAGCTGGGCGTGGAGCGCAGCCTGACGCACTCCCCCGTCTTCCAGGTCACCTTCGCCTTGCAGAAGTCCGGCACGGAGGAGCAGCTGTCGCTGGGCGAGCTGGAGCTGGCGCCGTTCGAGAGTGGGGCCGGCGTGGCGAAGTTCGACCTGGAGCTGGCGTTCGCGGACGAGCCGGAGATGCTGGCGGCGACGCTGGCCTACCGGGGAGCCCTGTTCCAGGCGGAAACGGTGGCGCGCATGGCCGGGCACCTGGAGGTGCTGCTGGAGGCGATGGCGGCCGAGCCCGGACGCCGCCTCTCGGAAGTGTCGCTGCTGCGCGGGGCCGAGCGCGCCCAGGTGCTGGAGGCCGGGAACGGCGCGGCCGCCGCTCTCCCGGGGGCTTCCGTGCACGAGCTCGTCGCCGAGCAGGCGGCGCGCACCCCTGACGCTCCCGCCGTCCGTGCCGGCGAGAACGCGCTCACCTACGCGGAGCTGGAGCGTCGCGCCGATCGCCTCGCTCACCTGCTGCGCCGCCGCGGCGTCGGCCCCGAGACCCGCGTGGGCATCTGCCTGGAGCGCACCCCGGAGATGGTCGTCGCGATCCTCGCCGTGCTCCGGGCCGGCGGCGCCTACGTCCCGCTCGACCCCGCCTACCCAGACGAGCGTCTCCACTTCATGCTGTCCGACGCCGGCGCATCCGCCGTCTTGACCAGCGCCGGGCTGGCCGGGCGCATCGGAGACTTCGCGGGCGCCGTCGTTCTGCTGGACGGCGAGGAGCGCGACCGCGTGGAGGACGCGGGTCCCGTTTCGCACCCTCGCACTTCCGAACTTCCACACTCGCCGTTCCCCGAGAGCCTGGCGTACGTCGTCTACACCTCCGGCTCCACCGGCACGCCCAAGGGCGTGGCCGTCACGCACGGCGCGCTGCTCAACCTGGTGCACTGGCACCGCCGCGCGTTCGCCCTCACCGCCGCCGACCGGACCACGCAGCTGGCCGGGCTGGGCTTCGACGCGTCGGTGTGGGAGCTGTGGCCGTACCTGGTCTGCGGCGCGGCGGTGCACCTGGTGGCGGACGAGGAGACGCGGAGCTCACCCTCCGCGCTGCGGGCGTTCCTGCTGGAGCGGGAGGTCACCGTCGCCTTCGCGCCGACGCCCATGGCCGAGGCGCTGCTGGGGCTGGAGTGGCCTGCGGATGCGCCGCTGCGGCTGCTTCTGACGGGCGGGGACGCGCTGCGCGCCCGTCCGCGCGAGGGCCTGCCCTTCGCGCTGGTGAACAACTACGGCCCCACGGAGAACACCGTCGTCACCACCTCCGGGGTCGTGGCGCCGGTGCGGGGAAGCGGCCGCGCACCGGCCATCGGCCGGCCCATCGACAACGTGCATGTGTACGTGCTGGACACGCGCCTGGCCCCCGTGCCGGTGGGGGTGCCGGGCGAGCTGTGCGCCGGCGGGGCGCAGGTAGCACGCGGCTACCTGGGGCGCGCCGACCTGACGGCCGAGCGCTTCGCGCCGGACCCCTACGGCGCGGCAGGCGGGCGGCTGTACCGCACGGGGGACCGGGTGCGGCTGCTGGCGTCGGGAGAGATCGAGTACCTGGGCCGCATGGACCAGCAGGTCAAGGTGCGGGGCTTCCGGATCGAGCCCGGGGAGATCGAGGCAGCGCTGTTGGCGGCGGCGCAGGTACGCGAGGCCGTGGCCGTGGTGCGCGAGGGCGCGTCCGGCGAGCGGCGCCTGGTGGCCTACGTGGTGGCCGAGGAGGGCGTCCCGGTCGTGGCGGCGCAGCTGCGGGCCGCGCTGCGGGATCGCCTGCCGGAGCACATGGTGCCGGGCTCGTTCGTGGTGCTGGAAAGCATTCCGCTCACCCCCAACGGAAAGATCGACCGGCGGGCGCTGCCGGCACCGGAGCCGGAGAGCGCCGCCTACGTGGCACCGCGCACGGCTGCGGAGGAGGTGCTGGCGGGGATCTGGGGGGAGGTGCTGGGCGTGGAGCGGGTGGGGGTGGAGGAAGGCTTCTTCGAGATGGGCGGGCACTCGCTGCTGGCGACGCAGGTGGTGTCGCGCGCGCGGCAGGCGTTCGGGGTGGAGGTGCCGCTGCGGGCGATGTTCGAGGCGCGCACCATGTCGGAGCTGGCCGGGCGGATCGAGGCGCTGCGCAGCACGAGCACCCCGCTCGCGCCGCCGATGGAGCGGGTGCCGCGGGAGGCGCGCAGCGCATTGCCGGTGTCATTCGGCCAGCAGCGGCTGTGGGTGGTGGACCGGATCGAGCCCGGGAGCGCCGCGTACAACATCGCGGGCGCGCTGCGGCTGCGGGGCGCGCTGGACGCGGCGGCGCTGCGGGCCTGCCTGGACGCGCTGGCCGTGCGCCACGAGACGCTGCGCACCGTCTTCGCCGAGCAGGACGGCGCGCCCGTGCAGGTGATCCGCCCGCCCGCTCCGGTGCCGCTGCCGACCGTCGAGCTGCGTGACCTGCCGGAAGCGGTGCGCGAAGCCGAGGCGGAGCGCCTGGCCGCCGAGGAGGCGCTGCGCCCGTTCGACCTGGCGCGCGGACCGCTGCTGCGGAGCACGCTGCTGCGCCTGGGCGAGGACGACCACGTGCTGTGCTTCACGCTGCACCACGTGGTCAGCGACGGCTGGAGCATGCAGGTGCTCGTGCGCGAGGTCTCCGCGCTCTACGGCGCCTTCAGCCGGGGCGAGGAGCCGCAGCTCCCCGAGCTGCCGGTGCAGTACGCCGACTTCGCCGTCTGGCAGCGCGCATGGCTCGCCGGCGACGTGCTGGAAGCGCAGATCGGCTACTGGAAGCATGCGCTCGCCGGCGCGCCCCCGCTGCTGGAGGTCCCCACGGATCGCCCGCGCAGCCTCGCACCGAGCCCGCGCGCGGGGACCCACCGCTTCACCCTCCCGGCGGAGGTGTCGCAGGGGCTGCGGGCGCTCTCGCGGCACGAGGGAGCGACGCTGTTCATGACCGTGCTGGCCGGCTGGCAGGCGCTGCTGGGCCGCTACGCCGGACAGGACGACGTGGTCGTCGGTAGCCCCATCGCGGGGCGCACCCGACACGAGACGGAGGGTCTGATCGGCTTCTTCGTCAACATGCTCTCGCTGCGCGCGGACCTGGCGGGCGATCCCTCCTGGACCGAGCTGCTGGGGCGGACGCGGGCGGCGGCGCTGGGTGCGTACGAGCACCAGGAGCTGCCCTTCGAGCGCCTGGTGGAGGAGCTGGGCGTGGAGCGCAGCCTGACGCACTCCCCCGTCTTCCAGGTGACGTTCGCGCTGAACCGCGCGGCGGCGGCCGAGGGGCTGCGCCTGGGCGAGGTGGAGCAGGAGCCGTTCGGGGCCGGAGCCGGGGTGGCGAAGTTCGAGCTGGAGCTGACGCTCGCCGACAACGGGGGCGCCCTGCGCGGAGAGCTGGTCTACCGCGCGGCGCTGTTCGATGCGGGTACCGTCGAGCGCATGGCGGCGCACCTGGAGGTGCTGCTGGAGGACCTGGCGGCCTCCCCGGCGCGCCGCGTCGGGGAGGTGTCGCTGCTGAGCGGCGCCGAGCGCGTGCAGCTCCTGGAGGAGTGGACCGACACCGCGCGCCCGTACCCGGCGCGCCCCCTTCACGAGCTGGTCTCGGCCCGGGCGGCGCGCACGCCCGACGCCGCCGCCCTGGTCTTCGAGGGCGAGTCCCTGTCCTTCGCCGAGCTGGAGGCGCGCTCCAACCAGCTCGCCCGCCATCTCCACGGCCTGGGCGCGGGTCCGGAAACCCGCGTGGGCGTCTGCGCCGAGCGCTCGATCGAGCTGGTGGTCGCCCTGCTCGCGGTGCTCAAGGCCGGCGCCGCCTACGTGCCGCTGGACCCCTACTACCCGGCCGAGCGGCTGGCCTACATGCTGGAGGACTCCGGCGTGCCGGTGCTCCTGACGCAGGAGCACCTGCTGGAGCGCATCCCCACGCACGCCGCGCAGGTGGTCTGCCTGGACCGCGACGCCGCCCGGGTGGACGCCGAGAGCGCGGAGCCGCTGTCGCTGCACGCCGATCCGGACTCGCTGGCCTACGTCATCTACACCTCGGGCTCCACAGGGCGGCCCAAGGGTGCGATGAACGCGCACCGCGGCATCGTCAACCGCCTGCTGTGGATGCAGGACCAGTACGGCCTGACGTCCCAGGACGTGGTGCTCCAGAAGACGCCGTTCAGCTTCGACGTCTCGGTCTGGGAGTTCTTCTGGCCGCTGATGACGGGGGCGCGCCTGGTTCTGGCGAGGCCGGAGGGGCACCGCGACCCGGCATACCTGTCCGAGCTGATCGAGCGCGAGGCGGTCACGACGCTGCACTTCGTCCCGCCGATGCTCCAGGCCTTCCTGGACGCGGGCGAGCCGGGGCGCTGCGGCACGCTGCGCCGGGTGATGTGCAGCGGCGAGGCGCTGCCGTACGAGCTGACGGAGCGCTTCCGCGCGGCGCTGCCGGGCGTGGAGCTGCACAACCTGTACGGCCCCACCGAGGCGGCGGTGGACGTGACCTACTGGGCAGTCGAGCCGCGGGAGCGCCGCGTGGTGCCGATCGGGCGCCCGGTGGCGAACACGCGCCTGTACGTGCTGGACGCGAGCGGTGCGCCGGTGCCGGTGGGGGTGCCCGGGGAGCTGTTCCTGGGCGGTGTGCAGGTGGGGCGCGGGTACCTGGGCCGGCCGGAGCTGACGGCGGAGAAGTTCGTGCCCGACGCGTTCTCGGCGGAGGGCAGGGCGCGGCTGTACCGCACGGGAGACCGAGCGCGGTGGACGGCGGCCGGGGAGGTGGAGTACCTGGGGCGGCTGGACTTCCAGGTCAAGATCCGCGGGTTCCGCATCGAGCTCGGGGAGATCGAGGCGGCGCTGCTGGAGCAGGCGGGTGTGCGGGAGTGCGTGGTGCTGGTGCGGGAGGACGTGCCGGGGAACCGGCGCCTGGTCGCCTACGTGGTGCCGCAGGAGGACGCGGAGCCGCCGGTCGAGACGCTGAAGTCGCGCCTCCACGAGCGGCTTCCGGAGCACATGGTGCCGAGCGCCTTCGTGGTGCTGGCGGGGTTGCCGCTGAACGCGAACGGCAAGGTGGACCGGCGCGCACTGCCGGCGCCGGAGCACGGAGCGGGCGAGAGCCGGTACGTGGCGCCGCGGACGGCTGCGGAGGAGGTGCTGGCGGGGATCTGGGCGGAGGTGCTGGGGGCGGAGCGGGTGGGGGTGGAGGACGGCTTCTTCGACCTGGGCGGCCACTCGCTGCTGGCGACGCAGGTGGTGTCGCGAGCGCGGCAGGCGTTCGGGGTGGAGGTGCCGCTGCGGGCGATGTTCGAGGCGCGCACGGTGGCCGGGCTTGCCGGACGCATCGAGGCACTGCGAAGCACGGGCGCCTCGCCCGCGCCGCCGATGGAGCGGGTGCCGCGAGACGGAGCGCTGCCGCTGTCGTTCGCGCAGCAGCGGCTGTGGGTGGTGGACCGGCTGGAGCCGGGGAGCGCCGCCTACAACATGCCCTTCGCGCTGCGGCTGCGCGGCGCGCTGAACATGGCGGCGCTGCGGGCCAGCCTGGACGCGCTCGTGCTCCGCCACGAGACGCTGCGCACCACGTTCTCCGAAGTTGGCGGCGTGCCGGTGCAGGTCATCCACCCGGTCACTCCGGTCGTGCTTCGGGTGCTGGACCTGCGCGAGCTGCCGGACGCGGAGCGCGAGGCCGAGGCGGAGCGCCTGGCAGCGGAGGAGGCGCTGCTGCCCTTCGACCTGGCGCGCGGGCCGCTGCTGCGGAGCACTCTGCTGCGCCTGGGCGAGAACGACCACGTGCTTCTCTTCACGCTGCACCATGTGGTCAGCGACGGCTGGAGCATGCAGGTGCTCGTGCGCGAGGTTTCCGCCCTCTACGGCGCCTTCAGCCGCGGCGAGGAGCCGCATCTGCCCGAGCTGCCGGTGCAGTACGCCGACTTCGCCGTCTGGCAGCGTGAATGGCTCGCCGGTGAGGTGCTGGAGGCGCAGATCGGCTACTGGAAGGACGCGCTCGCCAGCGCTCCCCCGCTGCTGGAGATCCCCACGGATCACCCGCGCGCCCTGGGGAAGAGCCCGCTCGCGGAGATCCACCGCTTCGCGCTGCCGCGCGGGGTCGCCGAGGGGCTGCGGGCGCTCTCGCGGCGCGAGGGTGCCACGCTGTTCATGACGGTGCTGGCTGGCTGGCAGGCGCTGTTGGGCCGCTACGCGGGCCAGGACGACGTGGTGGTGGGCAGCCCCATCGCGGGGCGCACCCGGCGCGAAACGGAGGGGCTGATCGGCTTCTTCGTCAACATGCTCGCGCTGCGGGCGGACCTGGCGGGCGACCCCACCTGGACCGAGCTGCTGAGCCGGACCGCGGAGAGGGCGCTGGGGGCGTATGAGCACCAGGAGCTCCCCTTCGAGCGCCTGGTGGAAGCGCTGGACGTG
Source organism: uncultured Gemmatimonadales bacterium (assembly GCA_963716255.1). GTDB lineage: Bacteria > Gemmatimonadota > Gemmatimonadetes > Longimicrobiales > Longimicrobiaceae > JAFAYN01. Next base: position 1,104,793 of record OY970303.1, read on the forward strand.
GAACGAAGCCTGACGCACGCGCCCGTCTTCCAGGTCACCTTCGAGCTGGAGCGCTCGGCCGCGCACGAGGGGCTAGCCCTGGGCGCGCTTGCCGCCGAGCCGTTCGGGACCGGCGAGGGCGCCGCCAAGTTCGACCTGGACCTGGCCCTCCAAGACACCGGAGACTTGCTCGCGGGGACGCTGACGTATCGCGCCGGGCTGTTCGAGGGCGCGACGATCGCGCGCATGGCCGGGCACCTGGAGGTGCTGCTGCGCGACATGGCGGCCGATTCCGCGCAGCGGCTCTCCGCAGTGTCGCTGCTGCACGGGGCGGAGCGCGCCCAGGTGCTCCAGCGGTGGAACGCCACCCGGGCCGACTACCCCAACCTCTGCGTGCACGAGCTGGTCTCGGTCCGGGCGGCGAGCACGCCCGACGCCGTCGCGCTGGTCTTCGAGGGCGACTCGCTGTCCTTCGCCGAGCTGGAGGCGCGCTCCAACCAGCTCGCCCGCCATCTCCACGGCCTGGGCGCGGGTCCGGAAACCCGCGTGGGCGTCTGCGCCGAGCGCTCGCCGGAGCTGGTCGTCGCGCTGCTGGCGGTGCTCAAGGCCGGCGCCGCCTACGTGCCGCTGGACCCCTACTACCCGGCCGAGCGGCTGGCCTACATGCTGGAGGATTCCGGCGTGCCCGTGCTCCTGACCCAGGAGCGCCTGCTGGAGCGCATCCCCGCGCACGCCGCGCAGGTGCTCTGCCTGGACCGCGACGCCGGCCGGGTGGACGCCGAGAGCGCCGAGCCGCTGCCGCTGCACGCCGATCCCGACTCGCTGGCCTACGTCATCTACACCTCGGGCTCCACCGGCAGGCCAAAGGGCGCGATGAACGCGCACCGCGGCATCGTCAACCGCCTGCTGTGGATGCAGGACCAGTACGGCCTGACGTCCCAGGACGTGGTGCTCCAGAAGACGCCGTTCAGCTTCGACGTCTCGGTCTGGGAGTTCTTCTGGCCGCTGATGACGGGAGCGCGCCTGGTGCTGGCGAGGCCGGAGGGGCACCGCGACCCGGCGTACCTGTCCGAGCTGATCGAGCGCGAGGCGGTCACGACGCTGCACTTCGTCCCGCCGATGCTCCAGGCCTTTTTGGAGGCAGGCGAGGCGGGACGCTGCGGCACGCTGCGCCGGGTGATGTGCAGCGGCGAGGCGCTGCCGTACGAGCTGACGGAGCGCTTCCGGGCGACGCTGCCGGACGTGGAGCTGCACAACCTGTACGGCCCCACCGAGGCGGCGGTGGACGTGACGTACTGGGCGGCAGAGCCGCGGGCGCGGCGCGTGGTGCCGATCGGGCGCCCGGTGGCAAACACTCGCCTGTACGTGCTGGACGGCGCGGGCGAGCCGGTGCCGGTGGGTGTGCCCGGGGAGCTGTTCCTGGGTGGGGTGCAGGTGGGGCGCGGCTACCTGGGCCGGCCGGAGCTGACGGCCGAGAAGTTCGTCCCCGACGCGTTCTCGGCGGATGGCGGGGCGCGGCTGTACCGCACGGGAGACCGCGCGCGGTGGACGGCCGTGGGCGAGGTGGAGTACCTGGGCCGGCTGGACTTCCAGGTCAAGATCCGCGGCTTCCGCATCGAGCTGGGAGAGATCGAGGCCGCGCTGCTGGAGCAGGCGGGCGTGCGGGAGTGCGTGGTGCTGGTGCGCGAGGACGTGCCGGGGAACCGGCGCCTGGTCGCCTACGTGGTGGGCGAGGTGGCGGTGGAGGAGCTGCGGGCGAAGCTGCACGAGCGGCTGCCGGAGCACATGGTGCCGAGCGCCTTCGTGGTGCTGGCGGGGCTGCCGCTGAACGCGAACGGCAAGGTGGACCGGCGCGAACTGCCGGCGCCGGAGCACGGGGCGGGCGAGGACCGGTACGTGGCGCCGCGCACGGCTGCGGAGGAGGTGCTGGCGGGGATCTGGGCGGAGGTGCTGGGGGCGGAGCGGGTGGGGGTGGAGGACGGCTTCTTCGAGCTGGGCGGGCACTCGCTGCTGGCGACGCAGGTGGTGTCGCGAGCGCGGCAGGCGTTCGGGGTGGAGGTGCCACTGCGGGCGATGTTCGAGGCGCGCACGGTGGCGGGGCTTGCCGGACGCATCGAGGCACTGCGAAGCACGGGCGCCTCGCCCGCGCCGCCGATGGAGCGGGTGTCGCGGGAAGGGCCGCTGCCGCTGTCGTTCGCGCAGCAGCGGCTGTGGGTGGTGGACCGGCTGGAGCCGGGGAGCGCCGCGTACAACATGCCCTTCGCGCTGCGCCTGCGCGGAACCCTGGACACGGCCGCGCTGCGGGCCGGCCTGGACGCGCTGGTGGTGCGGCACGAGACGCTGCGCACGGTCTTCGCCGAGCAGGACGGCGCGCCCGTGCAGGTGATCCGCCCGCCCGCCCCGGTGCCGTTACCGACCATTGAGCTGCGTGACCTGCCGGAAGCGGTGCGCGAAGCCGAGGCGGAGCGCCTGGCCGCCGAGGAGGCGCTGCGCCCGTTCGACCTGGCGCGGGGGCCGCTGCTGCGCAGTGCGCTGCTGCGCCTGGACGAGGACGACCACGTGCTGTGCTTCACCATGCACCACGTGGTCAGCGACGGCTGGAGCATGCAGGTGCTCGTGCGCGAGGTCTCCGACCTATACGCCGCCTTCAGCCGCGGCGAGGAGCCGAATCTCTCCGAGCTGCCGGTGCAGTACGCCGACTTCGCCGTGTGGCAGCGCGCGTGGCTCTCCGGCGACATGCTGGAAGCGCAGATCGGCTACTGGAAGCACGCGCTCGCCGGCGCACCTCCGCTGCTGGAGGTCCCCACCGATCGTCCGCGCAGCCTCGCACAGAGCCCGCGCGCGGAAACCCACCGCTTCACCTTGCCCGCGGAGGTGTCGCAGGGGCTGCGGTCGCTCTCGCGGCGCGAGGGAGCAACGCTGTTCATGACCGTGCTGGCCGGCTGGCAGGCGCTGCTGGGCCGCTACGCGGCGCAGGACGACGTGGTGGTGGGCAGCCCCATCGCGGGGCGCACCCGGCGCGAAACGGAGGGGCTGATCGGCTTCTTCGTCAACATGCTCGCGCTTCGCGCCGACCTGGCGGGCGATCCCACCTGGACCGAGCTGCTGGGGCGCGTGGCGGAGACGGCGCTGGGCGCCTTCGAGCACCAGGAGCTGCCCTTCGAGCGCCTGGTGGAGGCCCTGGACGTGGAACGAAGCCTGACGCACGCGCCCGTCTTCCAGGTCACCTTCGAGCTGGAGCGCTCGGCCGCGCACGAGGGGCTGGCCCTGGGCGAGCTGGCCGCCGAGCCGTTCGGGGCCCCGGAGGGCGCCGCCAAGTTCGACCTGGACCTGGCCCTGCGCGACACCGGGGACGTGCTCGCGGGGGCGCTCACCTATCGCGCCGGGCTGTTCGAGGCCGCGACCGTCGCGCGCATGGCCGGGCACCTGGAGGCGCTGCTGGAGGCCATGGCGGCGGCTCCACAGCGCACGGCCGGCGACGCACCCCTGCTGCGCGGGCCCGAGCGCGCGCAGGTGCTGGAGTCGTGGAACGCCACCTCCGCCGACTTCCCCCGCGAGCGCTGCATCCACGAGCTGATCGCCGAGCAGGCGGCGCGCACCCCGGAGGCCGTGGCGGTCGTCGCGGGAGGCGCGACGATGACCTTCGCCGAGCTGGAGCGTCGCTCCGACCGGCTGGCGCACCGCCTGGCCGGACTCGGCGCGGGGCCGGAGGCTCGCGTCGGACTCTGCCTGGAGCGCGGCCCGGAGATGGTGGTGGCGCTGCTCGCCGTGCTCAAGGCCGGCGCCGCCTACCTGCCGCTGGATCCCTCCTATCCCGCCGAGCGGCTGGCCTACGTGCTCGCCGACTCGGGCGCCTCCGTGCTCCTCGTGCACTCGCACCTGGCCGCCGCGCTCCCCCCCTTCGCCGGGGTCCGGCTGTGCCTGGACGCAGGGGATGACGCGGACCCGCCGGGCGCGCCGTCCACGCCGCTCCCGGGCGCGGTGGACGCACGCGGCGCGGCGTACCTCATCTACACCTCCGGATCCACCGGCACCCCCAAGGGCGTCGTCGTCCCGCACCGCGCGGTCGTCAACTTCCTGGACAGCATGCGCCTGCGCCCGGGGCTCACGTCCCGCGACACGATGCTGGCGATCACCACGCTCTCCTTCGACATCGCCGCCCTGGAGCTGTTCCTCCCGCTGAGCGTGGGCGCGCGCGTGGTGGTCGCGGACCGGGAGACCGCCTCCGACGGGGCCCGGCTGCGCGAAGCGGTCGCGGCGAGCGGGGCCACGGCCATGCAGGCCACCCCGTCGAGCTGGCGCATGCTGCTGGAGGCGGGGTGGGAGGGGGCGCCGGGGCTGAAGGCGCTCTGCGGGGGCGAGGCGCTGCCGCGCGAGCTGGCGGAGCGGCTCCTGCCGCGGGTGGGCGAGCTGTGGAACCTGTACGGGCCCACGGAAACGACCATCTGGTCCAGCGTGGAGCGGGTGGAGTCCGGGACAGGGGTGGTCCCCATCGGCGGGCCGATCGCCAACACGCGGCTCTACCTGCTGGAGGCCGGCCTGGAGCCGGTGCCGGTGGGCGTGCCCGGGGAGCTGTTCATCGGGGGTGAAGGGGTAACGCGGGGCTACCTGGGCCGGCCGGAGCTGACGGCCGAGCGGTTCGTCCCGGACGCCTTCTCGCGCGAGCCGGGGGCGCGCCTGTACCGCACGGGGGACCGGGTGCGGCGGCGGGCGGACGGACGGATCGAGTACCTGGGCCGCACGGACCAGCAGGTGAAGGTGCGGGGCTTCCGCATCGAGCTCGGGGAGATCGAGGCGGCGCTGCGGGCAGAGGGGCCGGTGCGTGAGGCCGTGGTCGTGGTGCGCGAGGGCGGGCCGGGCGACCGGCGCCTGGTGGCCTACGTGGTGGCCGGGGACGGGGCTCCGGTCGCGGCGGCGGAGCTGCGGGCCGCGCTGCGGGATCGTCTCCCGGAGCACATGGTGCCGGGCGCCTTCGTGGTGCTGGAGAGCATTCCGCTCACCCCCAACGGCAAGATCGACCGGCGTGCGCTGCCCGCGCCGGAGCTGGAGAGCGCCGCCTACGTGGCGCCGCGCACGGCGTCGGAGGAGGTGCTGGCGGGGATCTGGGCGGAGGTGCTGGGGACCGAGCGGGTGGGGGTGGAGGAGGGCTTCTTCGAGCTGGGCGGGCACTCGCTGCTGGCGACGCAGGTGGTGTCGCGCGTCCGGCAGGCGTTCGGGGTGGAGGTGCCGCTGCGGGTGCTGTTCGAGGCGCCCACGGTGGCGGGGCTGGCCGGGCGCATCGAGGCGCTGCGCAGCGACGGAGGCGAGGTCGCGCCGCCGATGGAGCGGGTGCCGCGGGAAGGGCCGCTGCCGCTGTCGTTCGCGCAGCAGCGGCTGTGGGTGGTGGACCGCCTGGAGCCGGGGAGCGCCGCGTACAACATGCCCTTCGCGCTGCGGCTGCGGGGCTCGCTCGACCCGGCGGCGCTCCGGGCCAGCCTGGACGCGCTGGTCGTGCGCCACGAGACGCTGCGCACCACGTTCGCGGAGCAGGGCGGCGTGCCCGTGCAGGTCATCCACCCGGCCGCTCCGGTGACGCTGCTCGAAGTCGACCTGCGGAGCCTGCCGGCCGAGGCACGGGCGCGCAAGGCGGAGCGGCTTGCGCGTGAGGAGGCGCTGCTGCCCTTCGACCTGGCGCGCGGTCCGCTGCTGCGGAGCACTCTGCTGCGCCTGGGCGAGGAGGAGCACGTGCTGCTCTTCACGCTCCACCACGCGGTCGGCGACGGTTGGAGCATGCAGGTGCTGGTGCGCGAGGTCTCCACCCTCTACGCCGCCTTCAGCCGCGGCGAGGATGCGCATCTCCCCGAGCTGCCGGTGCAGTACGCCGACTTCGCCGTGTGGCAGCGCGCCTGGCTCTCCGGCGACGTGCTGGAGGCACAGACCGGCTTCTGGAAGGAAAAGCTGCGAGGCTCCCCCCCGCTGCTGGAGATCCCCACGGATCGTCCGCGCAGCCTCGCACAGACCCCCCGCGCGGGAACCCACCGCTTCACTCTCCCCGCGGAGGTGTCGCAGGGGCTGCGAGCGCTCTCGCGGCGCGAGGGAGCAACGCTGTTCATGACCGTGCTGGCCGGCTGGCAGGCGCTGCTGGGCCGCTACGCGGCGCAGGACGACGTGGTGGTGGGCAGCCCCATCGCCGGGCGCACGCGGCGCGAGACGGAGGGGCTGATCGGTTTCTTCGTCAACATGCTCTCGCTGCGGGCCGACCTGGCGGGCGATCCCACCTGGGCCGAGCTGCTGAACCGGACCGCGGAGATGGCGCTGGGGGCGTATGAGCACCAGGAGCTCCCCTTCGAGCGCCTGGTGGAAGCGCTGGACGTGGAACGAAGCCTGACGCACGCGCCCGTCTTCCAGGTCACCTTCGACCTCGACCGCTCGGCCGCGCACGAGGGGCTGGCCCTGGGCGAGCTGGCCGCCGAGCCGTTCGGGGCCGGCGAGGTCGCCGCCAAGTTCGACCTGGACCTTGCCCTACGGGATACCGGGGACGCGCTCGCGGGGGCGCTCACCTATCGCGCCGGGCTGTTCGAGAGCGCGACGATCGCGCGCATGGCCGGGCACCTGGAGGCGCTGCTGGAGGCCATGGCGGCGGCTCCACAGCGCACGGCCGGCGACGCACCCCTGCTGCGCGGGCCCGAGCGCGCGCAGGTGCTGGAGTCGTGGAACGCCACCTCCGCCGACTTCCCCCGCGAGCGCTGCATCCACGAGCTGATCGCCGAGCAGGCGGCGCGCACCCCGGAGGCCGTGGCCGTCGCCGCGGGAGGCGCGACGCTGACCTTCGCCGAGCTGGAGCGTCGCTCCGACCGGCTGGCGCACCGCCTGGCCGGGCTCGGCGCGGGGCCGGAGGCGCGTGTCGGGCTCTGCCTGGAGCGCGGCCCGGAGATGGTGGTGGCGTTGCTCGCGGTGCTCAAGGCCGGCGCCGCCTACCTGCCGCTGGATCCCTCCTATCCCGCCGAGCGGCTGGCCTACGTGCTCGCCGATTCGGGCGCCTCCGTGCTCCTCGTGCACTCGCACCTGGCCGCCGCGCTCCCCCCCTTCGCCGGGGTCCGGCTGTGCCTGGACGCCGGGGATGACGCGGACCCGCCGGGCGCGCCGTCCACGCCGCTCCCGGGCGCGGTGGACGCACGCGGCGCGGCGTACCTCATCTACACCTCCGGATCCACCGGCACCCCCAAGGGCGTCGTCGTTCCGCACCGCGCGGTCGTCAACTTCCTGGACAGCATGCGCCTGCGCCCGGGGCTCACGTCCCGCGACACGATGCTGGCGATCACCACCCTCTCCTTCGACATCGCCGCCCTGGAGCTGTTCCTCCCGCTGAGCGTGGGCGCGCGCGTGGTGGTCGCGGACCGGGAGACCGCCTCCGACGGGGCCCGGCTGAGCGAAGCGGTCGCGGCGAGCGGGGCCACGGCCATGCAGGCCACCCCGTCGAGCTGGCGCATGCTGCTGGAGGCGGGGTGGGAGGGGGCGCCGGGGCTGAAGGCGCTCTGCGGGGGCGAGGCGCTGCCGCGCGAGCTGGCGGAGCGACTCCTGCCGCGGGTGGGCGAGCTGTGGAACCTGTACGGGCCCACGGAAACGACCATCTGGTCCAGCGTGGAGCGGGTGGAGTCCGGGGCGGGGGCGGTCCCCATCGGCGGGCCGATCGCCAACACGCGGCTCTACCTGCTGGAGGCCGGCCTGGAGCCGGTGCCGGTGGGCGTGCCCGGGGAGCTGTTCATCGGGGGTGAAGGGGTGACGCGGGGCTACCTGGGCCGGCCGGAGCTGACGGCCGAGCGGTTCGTCCCGGACGCCTTCTCGCGCGAGCCGGGGGCGCGTCTGTACCGCACGGGGGACCGGGTGCGGCGGCGGGCGGACGGACGGATCGAGTACCTGGGCCGCACGGACCAGCAGGTGAAGGTGCGGGGCTTCCGCATCGAGCTCGGGGAGATCGAGGCGGCGCTGCGGGCAGAGGGGCCGGTGCGCGAGGCCGTGGTCGTGGTGCGCGAGGGCGGGCCGGGCGACCGGCGCCTGGTGGCCTACGTGGTGGCCGAGGACGGGGCTCCGGTCGCGGCGGCGGAGCTGCGGGCCGCACTGCGGGATCGTCTGCCGGAGCACATGGTGCCGGGCGCGTTCGTGGTACTGGAGAGCATTCCGCTCACCCCCAACGGCAAGATCGACCGGCGTGCGCTGCCCGCGCCGGAGCTGGAGAGCGCCGCCTACGTGGCGCCGCGCACGGCGTCGGAGGAGGTGCTGGCGGGGATCTGGTCGGAGGTGCTGGGGACCGAGCGGGTGGGGGTGGAGGAGGGCTTCTTCGAGCTGGGCGGGCACTCGCTGCTGGCGACGCAGGTGGTGTCGCGCGTCCGGCAGGCGTTCGGGGTGGAGGTGCCGCTGCGGGTGCTGTTCGAGGCGCCCACGGTGGCCGCGCTGGCCGGGCGCATCGAGGCGCTGCGCGGCGCCGGGGGTGGCGCGGCGCCGCCGATGGAGCGGGTGTCGCGGGACGGGCCGCTGCCGCTGTCGTTCGCGCAGCAGCGGCTGTGGGTGGTGGACCGCCTGGAGCCGGGGAGCGCCGCGTACAACATGGCCGGTGCGCTGCGCCTGCGCGGAACCCTGGACACGGCCGCGCTGCGGGCCGGCCTGGACGCGCTGGTCGTGCGGCACGAGACGCTGCGCACGGTCTTCGCCGAGCAGGGCGGCGCGCCCGTGCAGGTGATCCGTCCGCCCGCCCCGGTGCCGCTGCCGACCGTCGAGCTGCGTGACCTGCCGGAAGCGGTGCGCGAAGCCGAGGCGGAGCGCCTGGCGGCCGAGGAGGCGCTGCGCCCGTTCGACCTGGCGCGGGGGCCGCTGCTGCGCAGCGCGCTGCTGCGCCTGGACGAGGACGACCACGTGCTGTGCTTCACCATGCACCACGTGGTCAGCGACGGCTGGAGCATGCAGGTACTGGTGCGCGAGGTCTCCACCCTCTACACCGCCTTCAGCCGCGGCGAGGAGCCGAATCTCTCCGAGCTGCCGGTGCAGTACGCCGACTTCGCCGTGTGGCAGCGCTCGTGGCTCGCCGGCGACGTTCTGGAGACGCAGATCGGCTACTGGAAGCAGCTCCTTGCGGATGCGCCTCCGCTGCTGGAGATCCCGACGGATCGTCCCAGGACCTTCGCACAGGGCCCGCGCGCGGGAACCCATCGCTTCACCCTCCCGGCGGAAGTGTCGCAGGGGCTGCGGGCGCTCTCGCGGCGCGAGGGAGCAACGCTGTTCATGACCGTGCTGGCCGGCTGGCAGGCGCTGCTGGGCCGCTACGCGGGGCAGGACGACGTGGTGGTCGGCACCCCCATCGCGGGGCGCACCCGGCGCGAGACCGAAGGGCTGATCGGCTTCTTCGTCAACATGCTGGCGCTGCGCGGCGACCTGGCGGGCGATCCCACCTGGACGCAGCTGATGGGCCGGACCGCGGAGGCAGCGCTGGGAGCGTACGAGCACCAGGAGCTTCCCTTCGAGCGCCTGGTGGAGGAGCTGGGCGTGGAGCGCAGCCTGACGCACTCCCCCGTCTTCCAGGTCACCTTCGCGCTGAACCGGTCCGGGACGGAGCAGGAGCTGGCGCTGGCATCCCTGGAGCTGGAGCCGTTCGAGAGCGGTGTGGGCGTAGCGAAGTTCGACCTGGAGCTGGCGTTCGCGGACGAGCCGGAGACGCTGGCGGCGACGCTGGCCTACCGGGGAGCCCTGTTCGAGGCGGCGACCGTGGCGCGGATGGCCGGGCACCTGGAGGTGCTGCTGGAGGCGATGGCGGCCGATCCCGCGCGGCCGCTGTCGGAGGTGTCGCTGCTGCGCGGGGCGGAGCGCCTCCAGCTGCTCCAGGCATGGAACGCCACCCGGGCGGACTACCCGCAGGCGTGCGTCCACGACCTCGTGGCCCGCCAGGCGGAGCGCACCCCGCACGCGCCGGCGGTGGCGTTCGGGGACGAGACGCTGTCCTACGCGGAGCTGGAGCGCGGCGCCAACCGTCTCGCCAACCACCTGCGCCGCCTCGGCGTGCGCGCCGAGGACCGGGTGGGGATCTGCCTGGAGCGCTCCGCCGAGCTGCCGGTGGCCATGCTGGCCGTGCTCCGCGCCGGGGCCGCGTACGTCCCGCTGGATCCCCGCTCTCCCGCCGAGCGGCTGGCGCGGATGCTGGAGGACTCCGGCATCCGCGTCCTGCTGACGCAGAGCGCGCTGGAGGACCGTCTCCCGGCGCGCGCGGCCGCGACCGTTCTCCTGGACGCCGCGCGCGAGCGCATCGCGGAGGAGAGCGCCGAAGTACCCGCCGCGGACGCCGATGGGGAGCAGCTGGCATACGTCATCTACACCTCCGGCTCCACCGGCACGCCCAAGGGAGTCGGTGTCCCGCACCGCGCGCTCGCCAACCACATGGGGTGGATGCAGCGCGCCTTCCCGCTGGCGGCGGACGACCGCGTGCTGCAGAAGACGCCCGCGGGCTTCGACGCCTCGGTGTGGGAGTTCTGGGCGCCGCTGCTGGCCGGGGCCACGCTGGTGATGGCGCCCCCCGAGGCACACCGCGACCCCGCGGAGCTGGCGCGGATCGTGGCGCGGGAGCGGATCACCGTCCTCCAGGTGGTGCCGACGCTGCTGGGGGCCATGCTGGAGGCGGGCGGACTGGAGCGCTGCGAGGGGCTGCGCCGGCTCTTCTGCGGGGGTGAGGCGCTGGCCGCGGAGCTGACGACGCGGGCGCGCGCCCTTCTCGGCGCCGAGGTGGTGAACCTGTATGGTCCCACCGAGGTCTGTATCGACGCCACTGCGCACGTCTTCGCCGGGCGTGAGGCCGGGGTGACGGTGCCCATCGGGCGGCCGGTGGACAACGTGCGGGCGTACGTGCTGGACGCATGGGGAGCGCCGGTGCCGGTGGGTGTCGCCGGGGAGCTGCACCTGGGTGGGGCGCAGCTGGCGCGGGGGTACCTGGGAAACCCGGTGCTGACGGCGGAGAGCTTCGTCCCCGATCCGTTCGCAGGCGCGGACGAGCCCGGCGCGCGCTTCTACCGCACGGGAGACAGGGTGCGCTGGCTGGGAACGGGGATGCTGGAGTTCCTGGGGCGCCTGGACGCGCAGGTGAAGGTGCGCGGCTTCCGGATCGAGCCGGGGGAGATCGAGGCCGTGCTGCTGGGGCACCCGGACGTAGGCGAGGCCGTGGTGACGGTGCGGGAGGACGAGCCGGGCGAGCGGCGGCTGGCGGCGTACGTGGTGGCGCGCGCGGGCGCGGAGGTTTCCGGCGCGGAGCTGCGGGCGTACCTGCGGGAACGGCTGCCTGAGCACATGGTGCCGTCCGCGTTCGTGGGGCTGGAGAGTCTTCCGCTCACTCCGAACGGCAAGCTGGACCGGCGTGCGCTGCCGGCACCAGCGTACGGATCCGCGGAAGGCCGGTACGTGGCGCCACGGACGCTGGTGGAGGAGGTGCTGGCGGGGATCTGGTCGGAGGTGCTTGGGGTGGAGCGGGTGGGGGTGGAGGACGGCTTCTTCGACCTGGGCGGGCACTCGCTGCTGGCGACGCAGGTGGTCTCTCGCGCGCGGCAGGCGTTCGGGGTGGAGGTGCCGCTGCGGGCGATGTTCGAGGCGCGCACGGTGGCCGGGCTGGCCGGGCGGATCGAGGCGCTGCGGAGCGACGGAGGCGAGGTCGCGCCGCCGATGGAGCGGGTGTCGCGGGACGGGCCGCTGCCGCTGTCGTTCGCGCAGCAGCGGCTGTGGGTGGTGGACCGCCTGGAGCCGGGCAGCGCCGCGTACAACATGCCCTTCGCGCTGCGCCTGCGGGGCGCGCTGGACGCGGCCGCGCTCCAGGCCAGCCTGGACGCACTGGTGCGCCGTCACGAGACGCTGCGCACCACGCTCTCCGAAGACGGCGGCGTGCCGGTGCAGGCTGTCCACCCGGCCGCGCCGGTCGCGCTTCGGGTGCTGGACCTGCGCGACCTGCCGGACGCGCAGTGCGAGAGGGAGGCCGAGCGGCTGGCGGCGGAGGAGGCGCTGCGGCCCTTCGACCTCGCGGGCGGCCCGCTGCTGCGGAGCACGCTGCTGCGCCTGGGCGAGAATGACCACGTGCTGCTCTTCACGCTGCACCACGTGGTCGGCGACGGCTGGAGCATGCAGGTGCTCGTGCGCGAGATCTCCGCGCTCTACGGCGCCTTCAGCCGCGGTGAGGAACCGCATCTCCCCGAGCTTCCGGTGCAGTACGCCGACTTCGCCGTCTGGCAGCGTGAATGGCTCGCCGGTGAGGTGCTGGAGGCACAGATCGGCTACTGGAAGGACGCGCTCGCCGGCGCTCCCCCGCTGCTGGAGATCCCCACGGATCATCCGCGCGAGGTTGGCCAGAGCCCGCTCGCGGAGACCCACCACTTCGCGCTGCCGCGCGGGGTCGCGGAGGGGCTCCGGGCGCTCGCGCGGCGCGAGGGCGCGACGCTGTTCATGACGGTGCTGGCGGGCTGGCAGGCGCTGCTGGGCCGCTACGCGGCACAGGACGACGTGGTCGTCGGCAGCCCCATCGCGGGGCGCACCCGACACGAGACGGAGGGTCTGATCGGCTTCTTCGTCAACATGCTCTCGCTGCGCGCGGACCTGGCGGGCGATCCCTCCTGGACCGAGCTGCTGGGGCGGACGCGGGCGGCGGCGCTGGGTGCGTACGAGCACCAGGAACTGCCCTTCGAGCGCCTGGTGGAGGAGCTGGGCGTGGAGCGCAGCCTGACGCACTCCCCCGTCTTCCAGGTCACCTTCGCCTTGCAGAAGTCCGGCACGGAGGAGCAGCTGTCGCTGGGCGAGCTGGAGCTGGCGCCGTTCGAGAGCGGTGTGGGCGTGGCGAAGTTCGACCTGGAGCTGGCGTTCGCGGACGAGCCGGAGACGCTGGCGGCGACGCTGGCCTACCGGGGAGCCCTGTTCGAGGCGGCAACGGTGGCGCGCATGGCCGGGCACCTGGAGGTGCTGCTGGAGGCGATGGCGGCCGAGCCCGGACGCCGCCTCACGGAGGTGTCGCTGCTGCGCGGGGCCGAGCGCGCCCAGGTGCTGGAGGCCGGGAACGGCGCGGCCGCCGCTCTCCCACAGGCCACTGTGCACGAGCTCGTCGCCGAGCAGGCGGCGCGCACCCCCGACGCTCCCGCCGTCCGTGCCGGCGAGGACGCGCTCACCTACGCGGAGCTGGAGCGTCGCGCCGATCGCCTCGCTCACCTGCTGCGCCGCCGCGGCGTCGGCCCCGAGACCCGCGTGGGCATCTGCCTGGAGCGCACCCCGGAGATGGTCGTCGCGATCCTCGCCGTGCTCCGGGCCGGTGGCGCCTACGTCCCGCTCGACCCCGCCTACCCAGACGAGCGCCTCCACTTCATGCTGTCCGACGCCGGCGCCGCCGCCGTCTTGACCAGCGCCGGGCTGGCCGGGCGCATCCGGGACTTCGCGGGCGCTGTCGTTCTGCTGGACGGCGCGATGGGCGACGGCGACGCGCAGCCCGGGGAGGACGACGCGCCGTCCCGTGCTTCCCTGCCCGAAAACCTGGCGTACGTCGTCTACACCTCCGGCTCCACCGGCACGCCCAAGGGTGTGGCCGTCACGCACGGCGCTCTCCTCAACCTGGTGCACTGGCACCGCCGCGCCTTCGCCGTCACCGGCGCCGACCGGGCCACGCAGCTGGCCGGGCTGGGCTTCGACGCGTCGGTGTGGGAGCTGTGGCCGTACCTGGTCTGCGGCGCGGCGGTGTACCTGGTGGCGGACGAGGAGACACGGAGCTCACCCTCCGCGCTGCGGGCGTTCCTGCTGGAGCGAGAGGTCACCGTCGCCTTCGCGCCGACGCCCATGGCCGAGGCGCTGCTGGGGCTGGAGTGGCCTGCGGATGCGCCGCTGCGGCTGCTTCTGACGGGCGGGGACGCGCTGCGCGGCCGTCCGCGCGAGGGCCTGCCCTTCGCGCTGGTGAACAACTACGGCCCCACGGAGAACACCGTCGTCACCACCTCCGGGGTCGTGGCGCCGGTGCGGGGAAGCGGCCGCGCACCGGCCATCGGCCGGCCCATCGACAACGTGCATGTGTACGTGCTGGACACGCGCCTGGCCCCGGTGCCGACCGGCGTGCCGGGCGAGCTGTGCGCTGGCGGGGTGCAGGTGGCGCGCGGCTACCTGGGGCGCGCCGACCTGACGGCCGAGCGCTTCGTGCCGGACGCGTACGGCCCGGCGGGAGGGCGGCTGTACCGCACGGGGGACCGGGTGCGGCTGCTGGCGTCGGGAGAGATCGAGTACCTGGGGCGGATGGACCAGCAGGTAAAGGTGCGGGGCTTCCGCATCGAGCCGGGTGAGGTCGAAGCGGCGCTCCTGGCGCAGGCGCAGGTGCGCGAGGCCGTGGTCGTGGTTCGCGAGGGCGCGTCCGGCGAGCGGCGCCTGGTGGCCTACGTGGTGGCCGAGGAGGGCGTCCCGGTCTTGGCGGCGCAGCTGCGGGCCGCGCTGCGGGATCGCCTGCCGGAGCACATGGTGCCGGGCGCGTTCGTGGTGCTGGAAAGCATTCCGCTCACCCCCAACGGAAAGATCGACCGGCGTGCGCTGCCGGCACCGGAGCCGGAGAGCGCCGCCTACGTAGCGCCGCGCACGGCGTCGGAGGAGGTGCTGGCGGGGATCTGGGCAGAGGTGCTGGGGGCGGAGCGGGTGGGGGTGGAGGACGGCTTCTTCGACCTGGGCGGCCACTCGCTGCTGGCGACGCAGGTGGTGTCGCGCGCGCGGCTGGCGTTCGGGGTGGAGGTGCCGCTGCGGGCGATGTTCGAGGCGCGCACGGTGGCCGGGCTGGCCGGGCGGATCGAGGCGCTGCGGAGCGACGGAGGCGAGGTCGCGCCGCCGATGGAGCGGGTGTCGCGGGACGGGCCGCTGCCGCTGTCGTTCGCGCAGCAGCGGCTGTGGGTGGTGGACCGCCTGGAGCCGGGCAGCGCCGCGTACAACATGCCCTTCGCGCTGCGCCTGCGGGGCACGCTGGACGCGGCCGCGCTCCAGGCCAGCCTGGACGCACTGGTGCGTCGCCACGAGACGCTGCGCACCACGTTCTCCGAAGACGGCGGCGTGCCGGTGCAGGCCGTCCATCCGGCCGCGCCGGTCGCGCTTCGGGTGCTGGACCTGCGCGACCTGCCGGACGCGCAGCGCGAGACGGAGGCCGAGCGGCTGGCATCCCAGGAGGCGCTGCGCCCTTTCGACCTGGCGAATGGCCCGCTGCTGCGGAGCACGCTGCTGCGCCTGGGCGAGAATGACCACGTGCTGCTCTTCACGCTGCACCACGTGGTCAGCGACGGCTGGAGCATGCAGGTGCTCGTGCGCGAGATCTCCGCGCTCTACACCGCCTTCAGCCGCGGCGAGGAGCCGCAGCTGGCGGAGTTGCCGGTGCAGTACGCCGACTTCGCCGTCTGGCAGCGCACGTGGCTCTCCGGTGAAGTGCTGGAGGCGCAGATCGGTTACTGGAAGGACGCGCTCGCCGGCGCTCCCCCGCTGCTGGAGATCCCCACGGATCACCCGCGCGAGGTCGGGCAGAGCCCGCTCGCGGAAACCCACCACTTCGCGCTGCCGCGCGGGGTCGCGGAGGGGCTGCGGGCGCTTTCGCGGCGCGAGGGCGCCACGCTGTTCATGACGGTGCTGGCGGGCTGGCAGGCGCTGCTGGGCCGCTACGCCGGACAGGACGACGTGGTCGTCGGTAGCCCCATCGCGGGGCGCACCCGGCGCGAGACGGAGGGTCTGATCGGCTTCTTCGTCAACATGCTCTCGCTGCGCGCGGACCTGGCGGGCGATCCCTCCTGGACCGAGCTGCTGGGGCGGACGCGGGCGGCGGCGCTGGGTGCGTACGAGCACCAGGAGCTACCCTTCGAGCGCCTGGTGGAGGAGCTGGGCGTGGAGCGCAGCCTGACGCACTCCCCCGTCTTCCAGGTCACCTTCGCCTTGCAGAAGTCCGGCACGGAGGAGCAGCTGTCGCTGGGCGAGCTGGAGCTGGCGCCGTTCGAGAGCGGTGTGGGCGTAGCGAAGTTCGACCTGGAGCTGGCGTTCGCGGACGAGCCGGAGATGCTGGCGGCGACGCTGACGTACCGAGCCGGGCTGTTCGAGGCCGCGACGATCGCTCACATGGCTGGGCGCCTGGAGCTGCTGCTGGGGTCGATGGCGGCCGATCCCGCGCGGCCGCTGTCGGAGGTGTCGCTGCTGCGCGGGGCGGAGCGCCTCCAGCTGCTCCAGGCATGGAACGCCACCCGGGCGGACTACCCGCAGGCGTGCGTCCACGACCTCGTGGCCCGCCAGGCGGAGCGCACCCCGCACGCGTCGGCGGTGGCGTTCGGGGACGAGACGCTGTCCTACGCGGAGCTGGAGCGAGGCGCCAACCGTCTCGCCAACCACCTGCGCCGCCTCGGCGTGCGCGCCGAGGACCGGGTGGGGATCTGCCTGGAGCGCTCCGCCGAGCTGCCGGTGGCCATGCTGGCCGTGCTCCGCGCCGGGGCCGCGTATGTCCCGCTGGATCCCCGCTCTCCCGCCGAGCGGCTGGCGCGGATGCTGGAGGACTCCGGCATCCGCGTGCTGCTGACGCAGAGCGCGCTGGAGGACCGTCTCCCGGCGCACACGGCCGCGACCGTTCTCCTGGACGCCGCGCGCGAGCGCATCGCGGAGGAGAGCGCCGAAGCACCCGCCGCGGACGCCGATGGGGAGCAGCTGGCATACGTCATCTACACCTCCGGCTCCACCGGCACGCCCAAGGGAGTCGGTGTCCCGCACCGCGCGCTCGCCAACCACATGGGGTGGATGCAGCGCGCCTTCCCGCTGGCGGCGGACGACCGCGTGCTGCAGAAGACGCCCGCGGGCTTCGACGCCTCGGTGTGGGAGTTCTGGGCGCCGCTGCTGGCCGGGGCCACGCTGGTGATGGCGCCCCCCGAGGCACACCGCGACCCCGCGGAGCTGGCGCGGATCGTGGCGCGGGAGCGGATCACCGTCCTCCAGGTGGTGCCGACGCTGCTGGGGGCCATGCTGGAGGCGGGCGGACTGGAGCGCTGCGAGGGGCTGCGCCGGCTCTTCTGCGGGGGTGAGGCGCTGGCCGCGGAGCTGACGACGCGGGCGCGCGCCCTTCTCGGCGCCGAGGTGGTGAACCTGTATGGTCCCACCGAGGTCTGTATCGACGCCACTGCGCACGTCTTCGCCGGGCGTGAGGCCGGGGTGACGGTGCCCATCGGGCGGCCGGTGGACAACGTGCGGGCGTACGTGCTGGACGCATGGGGAGCGCCGGTGCCGGTGGGTGTCGCCGGGGAGCTGCACCTGGGTGGGGCGCAGCTGGCGCGGGGGTACCTGGGAAACCCGGTGCTGACGGCGGAGAGCTTCGTCCCCGATCCGTTCGCAGGCGCGGACGAGCCCGGCGCGCGCTTCTACCGCACGGGAGACAGGGTGCGCTGGCTGGGAACGGGGATGCTGGAGTTCCTGGGGCGCCTGGACGCGCAGGTGAAGGTGCGCGGCTTCCGGATCGAGCCGGGGGAGATCGAGGCCGTGCTGCTGGGGCACCCGGACGTAGGCGAGGCCGTGGTGACGGTGCGGGAGGACGAGCCGGGCGAGCGGCGGCTGGCGGCGTACGTGGTGGCGCGCGCGGGCGCGGAGGTTTCCGGCGCGGAGCTGCGGGCGTACCTGCGGGAACGGCTGCCTGAGCACATGGTGCCGTCCGCGCTCGTGGGGCTGGAGAGTCTTCCGCTCACTCCGAACGGCAAGCTGGACCGGCGTGCGCTGCCGGTACCAGCGTACGGATCTGCGGAAGGCCGGTACGTGGCGCCGCGGACGCTGGTGGAGGAGGTGCTGGCGGGGATCTGGTCGGAGGTGCTGGGGGCGGAGCGGGTGGGGGTGGAGGACGGCTTCTTCGACCTGGGCGGCCACTCGCTGCTGGCGACGCAGGTGGTGTCGCGCGCGCGGCAGGCGTTCGGGGTGGAGGTGCCGCTGCGGGCGATGTTCGAGGCGCGCACGGTGGCCGGGCTGGCCGGGCGCATCGAGGCGCTGCGGAGCGACGGAGGCGAGGTCGCACCGCCGATGGAGCGGGTGTCGCGGGACGGGCCGCTGCCGCTGTCGTTCGCGCAGCAGCGGCTGTGGGTGGTGGACCGCCTGGAGCCGGGCAGCGCCGCGTACAACATGCCCTTCGCGCTGCGCCTGCGGGGCACGCTGGACGCGGCCGCGCTCCAGGCCAGCCTGGACGCGCTGGTGCGCCGCCACGAGACGCTGCGGACCACGCTCTCCGAAGACGGCGGCGTGCCGGTGCAGGCCGTCCATCCGGCCGCGCCGGTCGCGCTTCGGGCGCTGGACCTGCGCGACCTGCCGGACGCGCAGCGCGAGACGGAGGCCGAGCGGCTGGCCTCCGAGGAGGCGCTGCGGCCCTTCGACCTCGCGGGCGGCCCGCTGCTGCGGAGCACGCTGCTGCGCCTGGGCGAGAACGACCACGTGCTGCTCTTCACGCTGCACCACGTGGTCGGCGACGGCTGGAGCATGCAGGTGCTCGTGCGCGAGGTCTCCGCGCTCTACGGCGCCTTCAGCCGCGGTGAGGAACCGCATCTCCCCGAGCTTCCGGTGCAGTACGCCGACTTCGCCGTCTGGCAGCGTGAAAGGCTCGCCGGTGAGGTGCTGGAGGCACAGATCGGCTACTGGAAGGACGCGCTCGCCGGCGCTCCCCCGCTGCTGGAGATCCCCACGAATCATCCGCGCGAGGTTGGCCAGAGCCCGCTCGCGGAGACCCACCACTTCGCGCTGCCGCGCGGGGTCGCAGAGGGGCTGCGGACGCTTTCGCGGCGCGAGGGTGCCACGCTGTTCATGACGGTGCTGGCGGGCTGGCAGGCGCTGCTGGGCCGCTACGCGGGCCAGGACGACGTCGTTGTCGGCAGTCCCATCGCGGGGCGCACCCAGAGGGAGACGGAGGGGCTGATCGGCTTCTTCGTCAACATGCTCTCGCTGCGCGCGGACCTGGCGGGCGATCCCAGCTGGACCGAGCTGCTGGAGCGGACTCGGGCGGCGGCGCTGGGTGCGTACGAGCACCAGGAGCTCCCCTTCGAGCGCCTGGTGGAGGAGCTGGGCGTGGAGCGCAGCCTGACGCACTCCCCCGTCTTCCAGGTCACCTTCGCCTTGCAGAAGTCCGGCACGGAGGAGCAGTTGTCGCTGGGCGAGCTGGAGCTGGCGCCGTTCGAGAGTGGGGCCGGCGTGGCGAAGTTCGACCTGGAGCTGGCGTTCGCGGACGAGCCGGAGACGCTGGCGGCGACACTGGCCTACCGGGGAGCGCTGTTCCAGGCAGCGACCGTGGCGCGGATGGCCGGGCACCTGGAGGTGCTGCTGGAGGCGATGGCGGCCGAGCCGCAGGGGCATCTCTCGGAGGTGCCGCTGCTGCGCGGGGCGGAGCGCGCCCAGGTGCTGGAGGCCTGGAACGCCACCGGCGCCGGCCACCCCGACGCCTGCGTGCACGAGCTGTTCGCCGAGCAGGCGGCCCGCACCCCCGACGCCGTCGCCGTCTCCTGGCGCGGCCGGACCACCACCTACGCCGAGCTGGACCGCGCCAGCGCCCGCCTCGCGCACCTCCTGCGCGGCCGCGGGGTGGGCCCCGAGGTGCGCGTGGGCATCTGCATGGCCCGCACCCCCGCGCTCCCGGCGGCGATGCTCGCCGTCCTCCGCGCCGGCGGCGCCTACGTCCCCCTCGACCCCGCGTACCCGGCCGAGCGCCTGGGCTACATGATCGAGGACGCCGGCATCGCGCTGGTCCTCACCGAGTCCGCGCTGCTCCACCGCCTCCCGCCCGCCGTCCCCGGGGTGCTGGCGCTCGACGCCCCGGAGACGCGCGACGCGCTCTCCGCCCTGCCCGACGGCGCGCCCGGGAGCGGAACCACGCCCGGCAACCTGTCGCACGTCATCTTCACCTCCGGCTCCACCGGCCGGCCCAAGGGGGTGATGATCCGCCACGCCTCCGTGGGGGTCCTGCTGCACTGGCTGCGCGAGAACGTCTCGGACGAGGAGCGGTCGTCGGTGCTGTTCTCCACGTCGATCAACTTCGACGTGTCGGTGGCCGAGGTCTTCGGCACCCTCTGCTGGGGCGGGAAGCTGGTGCTGGCGGAGAACGCGCTGGAGCTGCCGGAGGTGGGCGAGCCCGTCGTGTACGCGAGCATGGTCCCCACCGCCGCACGCGAGCTGCTGCGCACGGGCGGGATCCCGGCGAGCGTGAGGACGCTGAACCTGGGCGGCGAGGCGCTGCCGAACGACCTGGCGCAGGCGCTCTACGCGCTGGGCACGGTGGAGAAGGTGGGCAACCTGTACGGCCCCACGGAGGACACCACCTACTCCACCTACTCGCTGGTGCGCCGGGGCGGCGGGCAGGTGATGGTGGGGCGCCCGGTGTCGGGGACGCAGGCGTACGTGCTGGACGCGCGCCAGCAGCCGGTGCCGGTGGGGGTGGTGGGCGAGCTGTACCTGTCGGGCGCGGGGCTGGCGCGCGGCTACGCGGGGCGTCCGGAGCTGACGGCCGAGCGCTTCGTGCCGAGCCCGTTCGGCGTTCCCGGCAGCCGGATGTACCGGGTGATGGACCGGGTGCGGTGGCGTGCGGACGGGGAGCTGGAGTACTTCGGGCGCACGGACTTCCAGGTGAAGGTGCGGGGCTTCCGGATCGAGCCGGGGGAGATCGAGGCGGCGCTCCTGGCGCAGGGCGGGGTGCGGGAGGCGGTGGTGGTGGTGCGGGAGGAGGGCGGCGACCGGCGGCTGGTGGGGTACGTGGTGCCGGAGGCGGGGGGCGGCGTCCCGGCGGGGGAGCTGCGGGCGCGGCTCCGCGAGCGGCTGCCGGAGTACATGGTTCCGTCGGCGCTGGTGCAGCTGGAGAGCATTCCGCTGACCCCCAACGGCAAGGTCGACCGGCGGGCGCTGCCCGCGCCGGAACACGTGTCGGGGGCGGAGTCCGTGGCGCCGCGCACGGCGGCGGAGGAAGTGCTGGCGGGGATCTGGGCGGAGGTGCTGGGGGTGGAGCGGGTGGGGGTGGAGGAGGGCTTCTTCGACCTGGGCGGGCACTCGCTGCTGGCGACGCAGGTGGTGTCGCGAGCGCGGCAGGCGTTCGGGGTGGAGGTGCCGCTGCGGGCGATGTTCGAGGCGCCCACGGTGGCGCAGCTGGCCGGGCGCATCGAGGCGCTGCGGAGCGACGGAGGCGAGATCGCGCCGCCGATGGAGCGGGTGTCGCGGGACGGGCCGCTGCCGCTGTCGTTCGCGCAGCAGCGGCTGTGGGTGGTGGACCGCCTGGAGCCGGGGAGCGCGGCGTACAACATGCCCTTCGCGCTGCGCCTGCGCGGAACCCTGGACACGGCCGCGCTGCGGGCCGGCCTGGACGCGCTGGTGGTGCGGCACGAGACGCTGCGCACCACGTTCTCCGAAGACGGCGGCGTGCCGGTGCAGGTCATCCACCCGGCCGCGCCGGTCGTGCTTCGGGTGCTGGACCTGCGCGAGCTGCCGGACGCGGAGCGCGAGGCCGAGGCGGAGCGCCTGGCAGCGGAGGAGGCGCTGCTGCCCTTCGACCTGGCGCGCGGGCCGCTGCTGCGGAGCACTCTGCTGCGCCTGGGCGAGAACGACCACGTGCTTCTCTTCACCATGCACCACGTGGTCAGCGACGGTTGGAGCATGCAGGTGCTGGTGCGCGAGGTCTCCACCCTCTACGCCGCCTTCAGCCGCGGCGAGGATGCGCATCTCCCCGAGCTGCCGGTGCAGTACGCGGACTTCGCCGTGTGGCAGCGCGCCTGGCTCTCCGGCGACGTGCTGGAGGCACAGACCGGCTTCTGGAAGGAAAAGCTGCGAGGCTCCCCCCCGCTGCTGGAGATCCCCACCGACCATCCGCGCACCCTCGCCCGCAGCCCGCGCGCGGAAACCCACCGCTTCACTCTCCCCGCGGAGGTGTCGCAGGGGCTGCGGGCGCTCTCGCGGCGCGAGGGAGCAACGCTGTTCATGACCGTGCTGGCTGGCTGGCAGGCGCTGCTGGGCCGCTACGCGGGCCAGGACGATGTGGTAGTGGGCAGCCCCATCGCCGGGCGCACGCGGCGCGAGACGGAGGGGCTGATCGGCTTCTTCGTCAACATGCTCGCGCTTCGCGCCGACCTGGCGGGCGATCCCACCTGGACCGAGCTGCTGGGGCGCGTGGCGGAGACGGCGCTGGGCGCCTTCGAGCACCAGGAGCTGCCCTTCGAGCGCCTGGTCGAGGCGCTGGACGTGGAGCGCAGCCTCACGCACGCGCCCGTCTTCCAGGTCACCTTCGAGCTGGAGCGCTCGGCCGCGCACGAGGGGCTCGCGCTGGGCGAGCTGGCCGCGGAGCCGTTCGGGGCCCCGGAGGGCGCCGCCAAGTTCGACCTGGACCTGGCCCTGCGCGACACCGGGGACGCGCTCGCGGGGGCGCTCACCTATCGCGCCGGGCTGTTCGAGGCCGCGACCGTCGCGCGCATGGCCGGGCACCTGGAGGCGCTGCTGGAGGCCATGGCGGCGGCTCCACAGCGCACGGCCGGCGACGCACCCCTGCTGCGCGGGCCCGAGCGCGCGCAGGTGCTGGAGTCGTGGAACGCCACCTCCGCCGACTTCCCCCGCGAGCGCTGCATCCACGAGCTGATCGCCGAGCAGGCGGCGCGCACCCCGGAGGCCGTGGCCGTCGTCGCGGGAGGCGCGGCGATGACCTTTGCCGAGCTGGAGCGTCGCTCCGACCGGCTGGCGCACCGCCTGGCCGGACTCGGCGCGGGGCCGGAGGCGCGTGTCGGGCTCTGCCTGGAGCGCGGCTCGGAGATGGTGGTGGCGTTGCTCGCGGTGCTCAAGGCCGGCGCCGCCTACCTGCCGCTGGATCCCTCCTATCCCGCCGAGCGGCTGGCCTACGTGCTCGCCGATTCGGGCGCCTCCGTGCTCCTCGTGCACTCGCACCTGGCCGCCGCGCTCCCCCCCTTCGCCGGGGTCCGGCTGTGCCTGGACGCAGGGGATGACGCGGACTCGCCGGGCGCGCCGTCCACACCGCCCCCGGGCGCGGTGGACGCACGCGGCGCGGCGTACCTCATCTACACCTCCGGATCCACCGGCACCCCCAAGGGCGTCGTCGTTCCGCACCGCGCGGTCGTCAACTTCCTGGACAGCATGCGCCTGCGCCCGGGGCTCACGTCCCGCGACACGATGCTGGCGATCACCACCCTCTCCTTCGACATCGCCGCCCTGGAGCTGTTCCTCCCGCTGAGCGTGGGCGCGCGCGTGGTGGTCGCGGACCGGGAGACCGCCTCCGACGGGGCCCGGCTGCGCGAAGCGGTCGCGGCGAGCGGGGCCACGGCCATGCAGGCCACCCCGTCGAGCTGGCGCATGCTGCTGGAGGCGGGGTGGGAGGGGGCGCCGGGGCTGAAGGCGCTCTGCGGGGGCGAGGCGCTGCCGCGCGAGCTGGCGGAGCGGCTCCTGCCGCGGGTCGGCGAGCTGTGGAACCTGTACGGGCCCACGGAAACGACCATCTGGTCCAGCGTGGAGCGGGTGGAGTCCGGGACAGGGGTGGTCCCCATCGGCGGGCCGATCGCCAACACGCGGCTCTACCTGCTGGAGGCCGGCCTGGAGCCGGTGCCGGTGGGCGTGCCCGGGGAGCTGTTCATCGGGGGTGAAGGGGTGACGCGGGGCTACCTGGGCCGGCCGGAGCTGACGGCCGAGCGGTTCGTCCCGGACGCCTTCTCGCGCGAGCCGGGGGCGCGCCTGTACCGCACGGGGGACCGGGTGCGGCGGCGGGCCGACGGACGGATCGAGTACGTGGGCCGCACGGACCAGCAGGTGAAGGTGCGGGGCTTCCGCATCGAGCTCGGGGAGATCGAGGCGGCGCTGCGGGCAGAGGGGCCGGTGCGCGAGGCCGTGGTCGTGGTGCGCGAGGGCGGGCCGGGCGACCGGCGCCTGGTGGCCTACGTGGTGGCCGAGGACGGGGCTCCGGTCGCGGCGGCGGAGCTGCGGGCCGCGCTGCGGGATCGTCTCCCGGAGCACATGGTGCCGGGCGCCTTCGTGGTGCTGGAGAGCATTCCGCTCACCCCCAACGGCAAGATCGACCGGCGTGCGCTGCCCGCGCCGGAGCTGGAGAGCGCCGCCTACGTGGCGCCGCGCACGGCGTCGGAGGAGGTGCTGGCGGGGATCTGGGCGGAGGTGCTGGGGACCGAGCGGGTGGGGGTGGAGGAGGGCTTCTTCGAGCTGGGCGGGCACTCGCTGCTGGCGACGCAGGTGGTGTCGCGCGCGCGGCTGGCATTCGGGGTGGAGGTGCCGCTGCGGGTGCTGTTCGAGGCGCCCACGGTGGCGGGGCTGGCCGGGCGCATCGAGGCGCTGCGCAGCGGCGGAGGCGAGGTCGCGCCGCCGATGGAGCGGGTGTCGCGGGAAGGGCCGCTGCCGCTGTCGTTCGCGCAGCAGCGGCTGTGGGTGGTGGACCGGCTGGAGCCGGGGAGCGCCGCGTACAACATGCCCTTCGCGCTGCGGCTGCGGGGCTCGCTCGACCCGGCGGCGCTGCGGGCCGGCCTGGACGCGCTGGTCGTGCGCCACGAGACGCTGCGCACCGTCTTCGCCGAGCAGGACGGCGCGCCCGTGCAGGTGATCCGTCCGCCCGCCCCGGTGCCGCTGCCGACCGTCGAGCTGCGTGACCTGCCGGAAACGGTGCGCGAAGCCGAGGCGGAGCGCCTTGCGGCGGAGGAGGCGCTGCGCCCGTTCGACCTGGCGCGCGGACCGCTGCTGCGCAGCGCGCTGCTGCGCCT
Organism: uncultured Gemmatimonadales bacterium; assembly: GCA_963716255.1. Taxonomy (GTDB): domain Bacteria; phylum Gemmatimonadota; class Gemmatimonadetes; order Longimicrobiales; family Longimicrobiaceae; genus JAFAYN01. The sequence continues at coordinate 1,129,497 of OY970303.1, forward strand.
GGACGAGGACGATCACGTGCTGTGCTTCACCATGCACCACGTGGTCAGCGACGGCTGGAGCATGCAGGTGCTCGTGCGCGAGCTTTCCGCGCTCTACTCCGCCCTCGGCCGGGGCGAGGAGGCCCATCTCCCCGAGCTGCCGGTGCAGTACGCCGACTTCGCCGTCTGGCAGCGCGCGTGGCTCGCCGGCGACGTGCTGGAAGCGCAGATCGGCTACTGGAAGCATGCGCTCGCCGGCGCTCCCCCGCTGCTGGAGATCCCCACGGACCGGCCGCGGGCGGCGAGGCAGAGCCCGCGTGCGGGAGCGCACCGCTTCGCCCTGTCCGAAGAAACGACGCGGAGCCTGCGCGCGCTCTCGCGCCGCGAGGGAACGACGCTGTTCATGACGCTGCTGGCCGGCTGGCAGGCGCTGCTCGCCAGGTACTCGGGGCAGGAGGACGTGGTGGTGGGCAGCCCCATCGCGGGGCGCACCCGCCGCGAGACCGAGGGGCTGATCGGATTCTTCGTCAACCTGCTCGCCCTGCGCGGCGAGCTGGGCGGCGATCCGACCTGGCGCGAGCTGCTGGAGCGCGTGCGGACGACGGCGCTGGGGGCGTACGACCACCAGGATCTCCCCTTCGAGCGCATGGTCGAGGAGCTGGGCGTGGAGCGCAGCCTGTCGCACGCCCCCGTCTTCCAGTCGATCTTCGCCCTGGACGTGGCCGGCCGCGCCGGCGAGCCGGGGGAGCTGGGAGGGCTGGGCGCGGAGCCGTTCTCCGGCGGCGATGGCGCCGCCCGCTTCGACGTGGACCTGGTGCTCGGGGACGCGGGGGATACGCTGGAGGGCCGGCTCATCTACCGGCGCGCGCTGTTCGAGGCGGAAACGATCGCTCGGATGGCGGGGCACCTGGAAACGCTGCTGGAGGACATGGCCGCGGACCCGGAGGGGCGCATCTCCGAGCTGTCGCTGCTGGGCCCCGGGGAGCGCACGCAGGTGCTGGAGCAGTGGAACGCCACGGCCGCCGCCTTCCCGCGCGCGCCCTTCCACCAGCTCTTCGCCGAGCAGGCCGCGCGCACGCCGGAGCTCGCCGCGGCCACCTCCGCCGGGGCAGCGCTCACCTACGCCGAGCTGGAGCGCGAGGCCAACCGCCTGGCCCACCACCTGCGCCGGCGCGGCGTGGGCGCGGAGACCCGCGTGGGCATCTGCCTGGAGCGCGGCGCCGAGCTGCTCGTGGCGGTGCTGGGCGTGCTCAAGGCCGGCGGCGCCTACGTGCCGCTGGATCCCACCTACCCCGCCGAGCGCCTGGCCCACATGCTGGCCGGCTCGGCCGTGACCCTCGTGCTCACCCGCACGGAGCCGGCCCGGGCGCTCCCCGCCTTTTCCGGCGAGGTGGTGCGCCTGGACGCCGAGCGGGAGCGCATCGCCCGCGAGCCCGCTACGGCGCCCGCGGACGCGGCGCACCCGCACGGGGCGGCGTACGTGCTCTACACCTCCGGGTCGACGGGCACCCCCAAGGGCGTGGTCGTCGAGCACGGCAGCCTGGGGCACTTCGTGGCCAGCATGCGGAGTGTCTTCGAGCCGCGCCCGGGCGAGGTGTCGCTGGCGATGGTCAGCTTCGCCTTCGACATCTGGGTGTTCGAGGCGCTGCTCCCGCTGGCCTGCGGGGCCACGGTGCGCCTGCTGCCGCTGGAGCGGGCGCGCGACGGCGCGGCGGTGGTCGAGGAGCTGCGCACGGCCGGGGTGATGAACGCGGTGCCGGCGCACATGCGCGAGATCGTCGCCGCTGCGCGCCGGGCCGAGCCGGGGGCGCTGGACGGGGTGCGCTGGGTCGTGTCGGGCGGGGAGGCGGTCCCGCGCGAGCTGTGGGAGCAGATGCGCGAGGTCTTCCCGCGCGCCCGGCTGGGCGTGGTCTACGGCCCCACGGAGACCACGGTGCTCTCGACCGCCTACGCCATCCCAAACGAGGTGGAAGCGGGGGGCGTGATGATCGGGCGGCCACTGCCCAACGTGCGGGTGTACGTGCTGGACGGCGGGGGAAGCCCGCAGGCGGTAGGGGTGCCCGGGGAGCTGTACGTGGGGGGAGCGGGGGTGGCGCGGGGATACGAAGGGCGCGCGGAGCAGACCGCCGAGCGCTTCGTCCCCGACGCGTACGGGGGTGAGTTGGGCGCGCGCCTGTACCGCACGGGAGACCGGGCGCGGTGGCTGGCCCCGGGGGAGCTGGAGTACCTGGGGCGGCTGGACCAGCAGGTCAAGGTGCGCGGCTTCCGCGTGGAGCTGGGGGAGGTGGAGGCCGTGCTGCGGGCGCAGGCGGGGGTGCGGGCGGCCGTGGTGCTGGCGCGCTCGGGCGGCCTGGTGGGCTACGTGGAGGAGGAAGCGGGGGCGCGGCTCGCCGCGCCGGAGCTGCGGGCGCGACTGCGCGAGCGGCTGCCGGAGTACATGGTGCCGGGGGCGGTGGTGGTGCTCGGCGCGCTGCCGCTGAACGCCAACGGCAAGGTGGACCGGGGGGCGCTTCCGGCCCCGCAGTGGAGTGCGGAGGAGACGTTCGTGGCGCCGCGCACGGCCGCGGAAGAGGTGCTGAGCGGGATCTGGGCGGAGGTGCTGGGGACCGAGCGCGTCGGGGTGGAGACGAGCTTCTTCGACCTGGGGGGCCACTCGCTGCTGGCCACGCAGGTGGTCTCTCGCGCGAGGCAGGCCTTCGGGACCGAGGTGCCGCTTCGGGCGCTCTTCGAGGGCCCCACCGTGGCCGAGCTGGCGCGGCGGGTCGAATCGCTGGTGCGCGGCGGGTCGGGGCCGGAGGCGCCGCCGCTCGTGCCGGTCCCGCGGGGCGCATCCGCACTCCCGCTGTCGTTCGCGCAGCAGCGGCTGTGGTTCATCGACCAGCTGGAGCCGGGCGGCGCGATGTACAACATGCCGCTGGCGATGCGGGTGCACGGAGACCTCCGCCTCCCGCTGCTGGCGCGCGCGCTGACCGAGGTCGTGCGCCGCCACGAGGCGCTGCGCACGGTCTTCCCCAGCCTGGACGGCGAGCCGGCGCAGCTCGTCCGCGCGCCCGCGCCGGTGCGCATCCCCACCGCCGACCTGCGCGGGCTGGGGGCGGAGGGCGGCGAAGCCGAGACGCTGCGCCTGGCGCGCGAGGAGGCGGCGCGGCCGTTCGACCTGGCGGCGGGGCCGCTCCTGCGTGCCGCCGCGCTGCGCCTGGAGGAGGCGGAGTGGGCGGTGCTGTTCACCCTGCACCACGTCGCCTTCGACGGCTGGTCGGCGGGCGTGCTGGTGCGCGAGGTGTCCGAGCTCTACACCGCCTTCGGCCGCGGGGAGGCGCCCCGCCTGCCGGAGCTGCCGGTGCAGTACGCCGACTACGCGGCCTGGCAGCGCGCCTGGCTCTCGGGCCCGGTGCTGGAGGCGCAGCTCGCCTGGTGGAGGGAGCGCCTGGCCGGGGCGCCGCCGCTGCTGGAGCTGCCCACGGACCGGCCGCGCCCGCTGGTGCAGGACGCGCGCGGCGCCTCGGTGGAGCTGGTGCTGCCGGCGGAGCTGTCGAGGGAGCTAGAGGGGCTGTCGCGGCGCGAGGGGACCACGCTGTTCATGACGCTGCTGGCGGGGCTGCAGGTGCTGCTGGGGCGCTACGCGGGGCAGGACGACGTGGTCGTGGGCTCGCCCATCGCCAACCGGCTGCGGGTGGAGACGGAGGGGCTGATCGGCTTCTTCGTCAACACGCTGGTGCTGCGCACCGACCTCGCCGGCGACCCGAGCGTGCGCGGGCTGCTGGGGCGGGTGCGCGAGGCGACGCTGGGGGCGTACGCGCGCCAGGAGCTGCCCTTCGAGCGACTGGTGGAGGAGCTGGCGCCCGAGCGCAGCCTGGCGCACTCGCCGCTCTTCCAGGTGCTCCTGGTGCTGCAGAACGCCCGGGCGGAGGAGCTGCGCCTGGGTGCGGCGGCAACGGAGCCGCTGGGGGTGGCGGCCGAGCCGGCCAAGTTCGACCTGACCTTCGCCCTGGGCGCGGGGGAGCGCGTCGCCGGGAGCGTCCAGTTCCGCACGTCGCTGTGGGAGCGGGCGAGCATCGAGCGCATGGTGGAGCACCTGGGAGCCGTGCTCCGTGCCATGGCGGCGGACCCGGACGCGCGCATCTCCGATCTCGAGCTCCTGGGCGAGGCCGAGCGCGCGCAGCTGCTGCACGGCTGGAACGCCACGCGGGCGGAATACGAGACCGGGGGCGGGCTGGCCGCCCGGTTCGAGGCGCAGGCCGCGCGCACGCCGCAGGCGCAGGCGGCCGTCTTCGGGGACCGTTCGCTGAGCTACGCGGAGCTGGAGCGGGAATCCGGCCGGCTGGCGCGGCGGCTGCGCGAGCTGGGCGCCGGGCCGGAGGCGCGGGTGGGGCTGTGCGTGGAGCGCTCGCTGGAGATGGTGGTGGGCGTGCTGGCGACCCTCCGGGCCGGGGCGGCCTACGTGCCGCTGGACCCGGCGTATCCCGCCGAGCGCCTGGCGTTCATGCTGGAGGACTCCGCCTGCCGCGTGCTGCTGACGCAGGAGCGCCTGGTCCCCCGCCTCCCGGCGCACGGGGCGGCAACCCTCCTCCTGGACCGGCCGCTGGACGCGGAGGGCGCGGGCGCACTATCGCACTCGCCGTTCCCCGAGAACCTGGCGTACGTCATCTATACCTCGGGCTCCACGGGGCAGCCCAAGGGCGTGGCGATGACGCAGCGGCCCCTGCTCAACCTGGTCGACTGGCAGCTGCGCCAGTGGAGCGGCCGCCCGGCGGCGCGGGTCCTCCAGTTCGCCTCCATCAGCTTCGACGTGTCCTTCCAGGAGATGTTCTCCACCTGGTGCTCCGGGGGCACGCTGGTGGTGATCCCGGAGGACACGCGCACCGACATGGCCGCGCTGGCCCGGCTGGTGGAGCGGGAGCGGATCGAGCGCATCTTCCTGCCGTTCATCGCCCTGCAGCACCTGGCGGAGGCGGCGCTGGAGCAGGGGGCCGCCGCGGGGGCGCTGCGGGAGATCGTGACGGCGGGGGAGCAGCTGCGGGTGACGGAGCCCATCCGCCGCTGGCTCGCCGCGGTCCCCGGGCGCGAGCTGGTGAACCAGTACGGCCCCTCCGAAACGCACGTGGTGTCGTCGCTGACGCTCGCCGGCGAGCCGGCGGGGTGGCCGGCCCTGCCGGGTATCGGCGGGCCGATCGCGAACACGCAGCTGTACGTGCTCGACGCGTCGCTGCGCCCGGCGCCGGTGGGCGTCCCCGGGGAGCTGTTCCTGGGCGGCGACAACGTCGCGCGGGGCTACCTGGACCGCCCCGGCCTGACGGCGGAGCGCTTCGTCCCCGACCCCTTCGCCGCGCGGCCGGGGATGCGGCTCTACCGGCCGGGCGACCGGGCGCGGTGGCTGTCCGGCGGCGAGGTGGAGTTCCTGGGACGCGTGGACCAGCAGGTGAAGGTGCGCGGCTTCCGCATCGAGCCGGGGGAGGTGGAGGCGGCGATGGAAAGCCACCCGGCGGTGCGGCGGGCGCTCGTCCACACGCTGGAGGACGCGCCGGGCGAGCGGCGCCTGGTGGGCTACGTCGTCCCGGAGGAGGGAGTGGCGGCGCCGGGCGCGGCGGAGCTGCGGAGCTACCTGGGCGCGCGCCTGCCGGAGTACATGCTTCCCTCCGCCCTCGTGGTGCTGGAGGCCTTCCCGCTCACCCCGAGCGGAAAGATCGACCGCCGGGCCCTGCCGGCGCCGGGGGCGTGGGAGGGCGGCGCGTACGTGGCTCCGCGCACGCCGGCGGAGGAGGTGCTGGCCGGGATCTACGCGCAGGTGCTGCGGCTGGAGCGCGTGGGCGCGCGGGAGGGCTTCTTCGAGCTGGGGGGCCACTCCCTGCTGGCCACGCAGGTGGTGTCGCGGGTGCGGCAGGCGCTGGGCGTGGAGCTGCCGCTGCGGGCGCTGTTCGAGGCGCCCACCGTGGCCGAGCTGGCCGCGCGCGTCGACGCGCTCCGGAGCTCCGGGGCCGGGGCCGCGCCACCGATCGGGCGGGTCTGCGACGCGCGCGAGGGGCCGCTCCCCCTTTCCTTCGCGCAGCAGCGGCTGTGGATCGTCGACCGGCTGGAGCCGGGCGGCATCGCCTACAACATGCCGTACGCCCTGCGGCTGCGCGGGACGCTGGACCCGGTGGCGCTGCGCGCCAGCCTGGACGCGCTGGTCGCGCGCCACGAGACGCTGCGCACGGTCTTCGCCGAGCGGGACGGCGCGCCCGTGCAGGTGATCCGCCCGCCCGCCCCGGTGCCGCTGCCGGTGCTGGACCTGCGCGGCCTCCCGGAGGCGGAGCGGCTGGCCGCGGCCGGGCGCCTGGCGGCCGATGACGCGGGGCGGCCCTTCGCGCTGGAGCGCGGGCCGCTGCTGCGCAGCATGCTGCTGCGCCTGGAGGGGGACGACCACGTGCTGTGCTTCACGATGCACCACGTGGTCACCGACGGCTGGAGCATGGACGTGCTGGCTCGCGAGGTCTCGGCGCTCTACGCCGCCCTCAGCCGGGGCGAGGCGCCGCGGCTGCCGGAGCTCCCGGTGCAGTACGCCGATTTCGCCGTGTGGCAGCGCGAATGGCTCAGCGGCGCGACGCTGGAGGCGCAGGTCGGCTACTGGAAGAGGGAGCTGGCCGGCGCCCCGCCGGTGCTGGAGATCCCCACGGACCGGCCCCGCTCCACGGCCATGGGCACGCGCGCCGGGAGCCACCGCTTCGCGCTCCCGGCGGAGGTTTCGCGCGGGCTGCGCGAGCTGTCGCGCCGCGAAGGCGCGACGCTGTTCATGACGCTGCTCGCCGGCTGGCAGAGCCTGCTGGGCCGCTACGCCGGACAGGACGACGTGGTGGTGGGCACCCCCATCGCGGGGCGGAACCGGCGCGAGACGGAGGGGCTGATCGGCTTCTTCGTCAACATGCTCCCCCTGCGCGCCGACCTGGGCGGCGACCCCGCCTGGACGGAGCTGCTGGGGCGCGTGCGGGAAGCCGCGCTGGGCGCCTACGACCACCAGGACCTCCCCTTCGAGCGCCTGGTGGAGGAGCTGGCCGTGGAGCGCAGCCTCACGCACACCGCGGTCTTCCAGGCGATCTTCGCCCTCCGGAAGCCGGGCGGCGAGGAGCGGCTGTCGCTGGGCGACCTGCGCCTGGAGCCCGTCGTGGCGGGCGCGGGAGCGACCAAGTTCGACCTGAGCCTGAACATGGTGGAGGAGGACGAAGCGGTCGGCGGGACGCTGGTCTTCCGGTCGGGGCTGTTCCAGGCGGACACGGCCGCGCGCATGGCCGGGCACCTGGAGACGCTTCTGGAGGCCATGGCGGCCGACCCCGCCCGGCGCCTTTCCGAGACCTCGCTCCTGCGCGGCCCCGAGCGCGCCCACCTGCTGCACGCCTGGAACGGCGCCGACGCCGGCTACACCGGCGAGCTGTGCGTCCACGAGCTGGTGCGCGCCCAGGTGCTGCGCACCCCCGACGCCCCCGCCCTGCGCTTCCAGGGGCAGCGCCTCACCTACGCCGAGCTCTTCCGGCGCTCGTGCCAGCTCGCCAACCGGCTGCGCCGCGAGGGCGTCGGTCCCGAGGTGCGCGTGGGCATCTGCATGGACCCGGCGCTGGAGATGGTCGTTTCCGTCCTCGGCGTGCTCCTGGCCGGCGGCGCCTACCTGCCGCTGGACCCCGAGCTGCCGGCCGAGCGGCGCGCCTACGTGCTGCGCGACGCCGCCCCCGCGCTGCTGCTCACCCAGTCCGCGCTGGCGGAGCGCCTGGAGGACTGGGGCGTGCCGCTCCTGCGGGTCGACGCCGAGGCCGGGCGCATCGCCTGCGAGAGCGACGAGGCGCCGGCTACCGGCGTCGACCCCGACAACCTGGCCTACATCATCTACACCTCCGGCTCCACGGGCCGCCCCAAGGGCGTGCTGTGCGAGCACCGCGGCGTGGGCAACACCTTCCTGGAGCTGGGCAGGGTCTACGGCGCCGCGCCCGGCGAGCGCAACCTGGCGTACGCGCCGCTGTTCTTCGACGCCTCGGTGGCGGACATCTTCACGGCGCTGTGCAACGGGGCGGAGCTGGTGCTGGCCCGCCGCGAGGCGATGATGCCGGGCGAGGACCTGGCGCGCCTGCTGGGACAGGAGCGGATCACGCACCTGAAGATCATGCCCTCGGCGCTGACGGTGACGCCGGTGGAGCCGCTGCCGGAGCTGAAGGTCATCGTCACCGGGGGCGAGGTGCTGGCGGCGGAGCTGGTGCGCCGCTGGACCGCCGAGGGGCGGCGCTTCTTCAACGGCTACGGGGCCACGGAGGCGGGGATCCGCATGACTTCCAGCCCGTACTCGTGGGAGGGCGGAGACCCGCCGATCGGGCGGGCGGTGGCGAACACGCAGCTGTACGTGCTGGACGCGCAGCTGGAGCCGGTGCCGGTGGGCGTGCCGGGGGAGCTGTACATCGGCGGCGTGGGGGTCATGCGGGGCTACCTGGGCCGGCCCGACCTGACGGCGGAGCGCTTCCTCCCGGACCCGCACCGCGGGATCGCCGGAGCGCGCCTGTACCGCACCGGCGACGTGGGGCTCAGGCGGACGGACGGGGAGATCGATTTCCTGGGCCGTACGGACCACCAGGTCAAGGTGCGGGGCTACCGCGTGGAGCTGGGGGAGATCGAGGCGACCCTGCGCGGCCACAGGCAGGTGAAGGAGGCCATCGTGCTGCTGCGGGAGGACGTACCGGGGCAGCAGCGGCTGGTGGCGTACGTGACGGCGGAAGCGGGGGCGGAGCTCACCGCGGCGGAGCTGCGGACCCACGTGGCGAAGTGGGTGCCGGAGTACATGGTGCCGAACGCGCTGGTGGTGCTGGAGCGGCTGCCGGTGACCGCCAACGGCAAGATCGACCGGCGCGCGCTCCCCGTGCCGCAGTTCGGGGGCGTGGCAGAGTACGAGGCCCCGACGACCGAGATCGAGGAGCTGCTCTGCGAGATCTGGCTCGACGTGCTGGGCGGCGGCCACGCCGGGGGGCTCGAGCGGGTGGGGATCCACGACAGCTTCTTCGACCTGGGCGGCCACTCGCTGCTGGCGACCCAGGTCGTCGCGCGGCTCCGCCAGGAGATCAAGATCGACCTGCCGCTGCGGGCGCTCTTCGAGGCTCCCACCGTGGCGGCGCTGGCCGCCCGGGTGGAGGAGCTGTTCATCATGACGCTGGATGCCGCGGAGCTGGAGGGACGGCTGGGCGGCACGGGCTCCGTGGGCGGCTAGAAAGGGTAAACGCAGGATTGCATAGCGACGGCGACACTCACGAAAACGACCATCCATGAACCAGGATCGTGCGGGCGGAGCGGCGGAGCTCATCGGGCAGCTTTCGCAGACGGAAAAGCGGTCGCTGCTGAAGGATCTCCTGCGGGCGAGGAGAGGCGCCGAGGACCAGGAGCGGATCCCGCGCCGGAGCCTCCCCGGGCCGTGGCCGCTGTCCTTCGCGCAGCAGCGGCTGTGGGTGGTCGACAGGCTGGAGCCCGACAGCGCCGCCTACAACCTCCCGTACGCGCTGCGCCTGCGCGGCACGCTGGACGTGGCGGCGCTGCGGGCCGGCCTGGACGCGCTGGTCGCCCGGCACGAGACGCTGCGCACGGTCTTCGCCGAGCAGGGCGGATCGCCCGTGCAGGTGGTCCACCCGGCGGCGCCGGTCCGGCTGGTGGAGCTGGACGTGCGCGGCCTGCCGGAAGCGGAGCGCGAGGCGGAGGCGGCACGCCTGGCGGCGGAGGAAGCGCTGCGGCCCTTCGACCTGGCGCGCGGGCCGCTGCTGCGCTGCACCCTGCTGCGCCTGGCCGACACCGAGCACGTGCTGTGCTTCACCATGCACCACATCGTCAGCGACGGCTGGAGCCGCCGCGTGCTGGTGCGCGAGATCTCGGCCCTGTACGCCGCCTTCAGCGGCGGCGAGGAGCCGCGGCTCCCGGAGATGCCGGTACAGTACGCCGACTTCGCCGTCTGGCAGCGGGAGCGGCTCGGCGGCCCGGTCCTGGAAGATCAGCTCCGCTTCTGGCGCGACGCGCTGGATGGCGCCCCGCCGCTGCTCGACCTTCCCACCGACCGGCCGCGCGTCGCGGACGGGAGCCCGCGGGGGGCCGTGCGATCCTTCGCGATCCCGGCCCGCGTGGCCGAGGGGCTGCGGGAGCTGAGCCGGCGCGAAGGCGCGACGCTGTTCATGACGGTCCTCGCCGGCTGGCAGGCGCTGCTCAGGGCGTACTCGGGGCAGGAGGACGTGGTCGTCGGCACCACGGTGGCGGGCCGGGCGCGGGTGGAGACGGAGGGGCTGATCGGCTTCTTCGTCAACATGCTCCCCCTGCGCGTCGACCTGTCGGGAGATCTCACCTGGGCCGCGCTGCTGGGGCGGGTGCGGGAAGCGGCCCTGGGAGCGTACAGCCACCAGGAGGTCCCGTTCGAGCGGCTGGTGGAGGCGCTGTCGGTGGAGCGCAGCCTCGCGCACACCCCGATCTTCCAGGTGACCTTCGACCTGGAGTCCGCCGCGGCCGGGGATTCGCTCGCGCTCGGCGCGCTCGCCGCGGAGCCCTTCGAGACCGGAGTCGTGGCCGCCAAGTTCGACATGGAGCTGAGCCTTCGCGACGGCGGCGACGCGCTCCTGGGGTCGCTGCTCTACCGGGCGGACCTGTTCGAGGCGGACACGGCCGCGGGGATGGTCGCGCAGCTGGAGACCGTGCTGGAGGCGATGGCCGCCGACCCGGCGCGGCGCGTCTCGGAGCTGTCGCTGCTCCGTGGCGACGAGCGGGCCCGGGTGCTGCACGCCTGGAACGCCACCGCCCAGGACTTCCCCGACGACCTGTGCCTGCACGAGCTGGTCGCCGCGCAGGCGCGCCGCACCCCCGGCGCGCCCGCCCTGGTCTTCGAGGGCCGGCCGCTCGCCTACGCCGAGCTGGACGCGGGCGCCAACCGCCTCGCCCAGCTGCTGCGCCGCCGCGGCGTGGGGCCCGAGGCGCGCGTCGCCATCAGCCTGGAGAAGGGGCCCGAGATGGCGCTGGCCGTGCTCGGCGTCCTCAAGGCCGGCGGCGCCTACGTCCCCGTGGACCCCGCCTACCCCGCCGAGCGGCTGGCCTACGTGCTCGCCGACTCCGGCGCCGCCCTGCTCCTTACCCAGGCCCGCCTGGCGGACCGCTTCGCCGCGAGCGGCGTCCCCGTCCTCGCCCTCGACGCCCTGGGAGCCGAGCTGGACGACGCGCCGGACCAGGCGCCCGGGAGCGGCGTCGCGCCCGACAACCTGGCGTACGTCATCTACACCTCGGGCTCCACCGGGCAGCCAAAGGGCGTCGGCGTGCCGCACCGCGCCGTCGTCAACCTGGCCACGGACATGGCCGTGCGCCTGCGGCTTCGCCCCGACGACCGGCTGCTCCAGTTCGCCTCCCTGAGCTTCGACGTCTCGGTCGAGGAGATCTTCACCGCCTGGACCGCCGGCGCGGCGGTGGTGCTGTCGCGCGGCGAGCTGTTCGCGCCCGGGGAGCTGCGCCGGACCGTGGAGCGCGAGAGGATCACCAGCTTCGAGCTGCCCTCGGCCTTCTGGGCCGAGTGGACCCGCGAGCTGCGCGAGGGCGGCCTGGGCGTGCCCGAGAGCGTGCGCTTCGTGCGCGTGGGCGGGGAGCGCGTCGCCCCCGAGCGGCTGCGCGAGTGGGCGCGGCTGGGCGTGCCGCTGCTGCACGTCTACGGGGTCACGGAGGCCACCTGCACCTCGGCGGCGCTCTGGGTGGAGCCGGGCGAGGACGCCGGGGAGCGGGCCAGCCTGCCCATCGGGAGCCCGACGGGGAACGTGCGCCTGTACGTGCTGGACGGCTCCGGCGAGCCGGTGCCGGTGGGAGTGCCGGGGGAGCTGTGCGTGGGCGGGGTGCAGGTCGCGCGCGGGTACCTGGACCGCCCGGAGCTGACGGCGGAGAAGTTCGTGCCGGACGCGCTCTCGGGGGAGGGCGGGACGCGGCTGTACCGCACCGGCGACCGGGCGCGCTGGCTGGCCTCCGGGGAGATGGAGCTCCTGGGGCGCATCGACGCGCAGGTCAAGCTGCGCGGCTTCCGCATCGAGCCCGGGGAGATCGAGGCCGTCCTCCGCGGCCACCCGCGAGTGCGGGAGGCCGTCGTCGCGGTGCGGGAGGATGCCGCCTTCGGCGTGCCGGGAGAGAAGCGCCTCGTGGCCTACGTGGTCCCCGTGGCGGCGGAGGCTCCGCTCGCGGCCGAGCTGAAGGCGCTCCTGCGGGAGCGCCTGCCGGAGTACATGGTGCCGGCGGCGCTGGTGGAGCTGGACGAGCTGCCGCTGAGCGTGAGCGGAAAGGTGGACCGGCGGGCGCTGCCGGCGCCGGCGTACGGGTCGGCGGAGGATCGGTACGTGGCGCCGCGGACGGCGACGGAGGAGGTGCTGGCGGGGATCTGGGCCGAAGTGCTGGGCGCGGAGCGGATCGGGGTGGAGGAAAGCTTCTTCGCGCTCGGCGGGCACTCGCTGCTGGCGACGCAGGTGGTTTCCCGCGCCCGGCAGGCGTTCGGGGTGGAGGTGCCGCTGCGGGCGTTCTTCGAGGCGCCGACCGTTGCCGGGCTGGCCGGGCGCGTCGAGGCGCTGCGCGGCGCCGGCGCGGGCGTGGCGCCGCCGATCGTGCGGGTGCCGCGGGCGGAGCCGCTGCCGCTCTCCTTCGCGCAGCAGCGGCTGTGGCTGGTCGATCGCATGGAGCCCGGCAGCGCCGCGTACAACATGCCCGGCGCGCTGCGGCTGCGCGGACCGCTGGACCTGGCGGCGCTGCGGGCCGGCCTGGACGCGCTGGTGGCGCGCCACGAGACGCTGCGCACCACGTTCGCCGAGGGCGAGGACGGGCCGGTGCAGGTCGTCCACGCGCCGGCCCCGGCGGCGCTCTCGGTCCTCGACCTCCAGGGCGTGCCGGATGCGGAGCGCGAGGCGGAGCGGCTGGCCGCCGAGGAGGCGCTGCGCCCCTTCGACCTGGCGCGGGGGCCGCTGCTGCGCTGCACGCTGCTGCGCCTGGCCGACGACGACCACGTGCTGTGCCTCACCATGCACCACGTGGTCAGCGACGGCTGGAGCATGCGGGTGCTCGTCCGCGAGATCTCCGCGCTCTACGACGCCTTCAGCCGGGGCGAGGAGCCGCGGCTGCCGGAGCTGCCGGTGCAGTACGCCGACTTCGCCGTCTGGCAGCGCGAACGGCTCTGCGGCGAGACCCTGGAGGCGCGAGTCGGCTTCTGGAAGGAAAAGCTGGCGGGCGCCCCGGCGCTGCTGGAGATCCCCACGGACCGGCCGCGCGAGCCGGGGCAGAGCCCGCTCGCGGCGAGCCATCCATTCCGGCTTTCCCCGGAGCTGTCGCGGGAGCTGCGGGCGCTCTCGCGCCGCGAGGGGACGACGCTGTTCATGACGGTGCTGGCCGCCTGGCAGAGCCTGCTGGCCCGCGGGTCCGGGCAGGACGACGTGGTGGTGGGCAGTCCCGTCGCGGGGCGGGACCGCCACGAGGTGGAGGGCCTGATCGGCTTCTTCGTCAACATGCTCCCCCTGCGCGCCGACATGGGCGGGGATCCCGCCTGGAGCGAGCTGCTGCGGCGGACCCGGGACACGGCGCTGGACGCGTACGACCACCAGGAGCTTCCCTTCGAGCGCCTGGTGGAGGAGCTGGGCGTGCAGCGCAGCCCCCTCCACTCGCCGGTCTTCCAGGCGGCGTTCACCCTGGAGCCGGCCGCGGGGGGCGACGAGCGGCGGGAGGCGGGATTCGTGCACCTGGAGCCGTTCGGCGGCGGCGAGCGCGTCGCCAAGTTCGACCTGTTCCTGGCCATGGCCGACGACGGGGAGGCGCTGGACGGAACGCTCGTCTACCGGCGGGCGCTGTTCGAGCCTGAAACCATCGCCCGGATGGCCGGGCACCTGGAAGCCGTCCTGGAGGCGATGTCCGCCGATCCCGCGAGCCGCCTCTCCGATCTGTCGCTCCTGCGCGGCGCCGAGCGCGCCCGGGTCCTGGAAGCCTGGAACGCCACCGCCGCCGAGCTGCCCCGGGCGTGCGTCCACGAGCTGTTCGCCGGGCAGGCCGCACACACGCCCGCGGCGGTCGCGATCGTTGCCGGGGAGGAGACCGTCACGTACACCGAGCTGGAGCGCCGCGCCAACCGCCTGGCCCACCTGCTGCGCGGCCGCGGCGCGGGTCCCGAAAGCCGCGTGGGCGTCTGCCTGGAGCGCGGCATCCCCGCCGTGCTCGCCATCCTGGCCACCCTCAAGGCCGGCGCCGCCTACGTCCCGGTCGCCCCGGCCGACCCCGCCGAGCGCCTGCGCGAGGTCTTCGCCGACGCCGGCGTCCGCCTCGTCCTCAGCGAATCCGCCGTCGGCGCGCAGCTCCCCGACTCGGTGGAGCCGCTGTGGCTGGACGCGCCGGAGACCGCCGCCGGGCTGCTGGCGATGCCGGAGACCGCGCCGGAAGTGCCGTCCGACCCCGCGCAGCTGGCGTACGTCATCTACACTTCCGGCTCCACGGGGCGCCCCAAGGGCGTCGCCGTGGCGCACCAGTCCGTGGTGCGCCTGGTGCGCAACACGAGCTACGTGCCCTTCGGCCCGGAGGAGCGCATCGCGCACGTCTCCAACCTGGCCTTCGACGCGGCCACCTTCGAGCTCTGGGGCGCGCTCCTGAACGGCGGCTCGCTGGCGGTCGTCGAGCGCGAGGTGCTGCTCTCGCCCGCCGCCTTCGCCGCCGAGCTGCGGCGGACGCAGGCCACGGCCATGTTCCTGACGGCGGCGCTCTTCAACCGCATCGCCCACGAGGAGCCGGACGCCTTCGCCACCTGCCGCCACGTGCTGGTGGGGGGCGAGGCCGTGGACGCGCAGAGCATGCGGCGCGTGCAGGAGGCGGGCGGACCGCTGCGGCTCCTGAACGGGTACGGCCCGACGGAAGCGACGACGTTCGCGGCGTGGCACGAGGTGGGTCCCGTGGAGCCCGGCGCGCGGACGGTGCCGATCGGGCGGCCGCTGGGCAACACGACGCTGTACGTGCTGGACGCGGGCGGCGAAGCGCTGCCGGTTGGGGCGCCGGGCGAGCTGCACATCGGCGGGCTGGCGCTGGCGCGGGGCTACCTGGGGCAGCCGGGGATGACGGCCGACAGGTTCGTGCCGGACGCGTTCGGGGCGGAGGGGGGACGGCTGTACCGGACGGGGGACCGGGTGCGCTGGACGGCCGCGGGGGAGGTCGAGTACCTGGGCCGCATGGACCAGCAGGTCAAGGTCCGCGGCTTCCGCATCGAGCCGGCCGAGGTCGAGGCCGTGCTGCTGGCGCACGACGCGGTGCGCGAGGCCATCGTGGCCGTGCGCGAGGACGTGCCCGGCGACAAGCGCCTGGTGGCCTACGTCGTCCCGGCGGAGGGGGCGCAGCCGGGGGCTGCGGAGCTCCGGGCGCGCCTGGCGGCGCGGCTCCCGGAGCACATGGTCCCGGGTGCCTTCGTGGTGCTGGAGAGCATTCCGCTCACGGCCAACGGCAAGGTGGACCGGGGCGCGCTGCCGGCGCCTGCGCTCGACGCGGCCGCCCACGTGCCGCCGCGCACGCCCGCGGAGGAGGTGCTCGCCGGGATCTGGGGCGAGGTGCTGGGCCTGGAGCGGGTGGGGGTTACCGCGAGCTTCTTCGAGCTGGGCGGGCACTCGCTGCTGGCCACGCAGGTCGTGTCCCGGGCGCGGCACGCGTTCGGGGTCGAGGTCCCGCTACGGACCCTGTTCGAGGCCCCCACGGTGGCGGAGCTGGCCGCGGCGGTCGAAGCGCTGCGGGGTGCCGGCGGCGTGGCCGCCCCGCCGATGGAGCGGGTCTCCAGGACGGGGCCGCTCCCGCTATCGTTCGCGCAGCAGCGGCTCTGGCTCATGGACCGGATGGAGCCGGGGAGCCCCGCCTACAACATGCCCTTTCCCCTGCGGCTGCGCGGCGCGCTGGACGTGGGGGCGCTGAGGGCCAGCCTGGACGCGCTGGTGGAGCGGCACGAGACGCTGCGCACCACGTTCGCCGAGCGCGACGCCGGACCGGTGCAGATCATCCACCGCCCCGCCCCGGTGCAGCTCGCGGAGATGGACCTGCGGGAGCTGCCGGAGGCGGAGCGGGAGCCGGCCGCGGAGCGCCTGGCCGACGACGACGCGATCCGGCCGTTCGACCTGGCCCGCGGGCCGCTGCTGCGGAGCACGCTGCTGCGCCTGGGCGAGGAGGACCACGTGCTGTTCCTCACCCTGCACCACGTGGCGAGCGACGGCTGGAGCATGCAGGTGATGGTGCGCGAGGTTTCCGCGCTCTACAACGCCTTCAGCCGGGGCGAGGAGGCGCATCTCCCCGAGCTGCCGGTGCAGTACGCCGACTTCGCCGTGTGGCAGCGCGCCTGGATGAGCGGCGAGGTCCTGGAGGCGCAGCTGGCGTACTGGCGCGAGCGCCTGGCCGACGCCCCGCCGCTGCTGGAGATCCCGACGGACCGTCCGCGCGCGGCGGGCCGGAGCGCCCTGGCCGGAGCCCGCTCCATCACCCTTTCGCCCGGGCTGTCGGGGAGGCTGCGGACCCTCTCGCACCGGGAGGGGGCGACGCTGTTCATGACCACGCTGGCCGCCTGGCAGGTGCTGCTGGGGCGCTACGCCGGCCAGGACGACGTGGTGGTGGGCACCCCCATCGCCGGGCGGAACCGGCGCGAGACCGAGGGGCTGATCGGCTTCTTCGTCAACATGCTCCCCCTGCGCGCCGACCTGTCGGGAGACGCGACCTGGGCGGAGCTGCTGGGACGGGTGCGGGCGACGGCGCTGGGCGCGTACGACCACCAGGACCTCCCCTTCGAGCGCCTGGTCGACGAGCTGGGCGTGGAGCGCAGCCTCACGCACTCGCCGGTGTTCCAGGCGGTGTTCACCCTGAACCGGGCCGGCAAGGCGGACGGGCCCTCGCCGGCGGGGGGCCTGGAGCTGGAGCCGTTCGGCGCGGGCGCCGGCATCGCCAAGTACGACCTGGACCTGGTGCTCGCGGACGCGGGCGAGGCGCTGGCGGGCGCGATCGTCTACCGCGACGCGCTGTTCGAGCCGGCGACGATCGCGCGGATGGTGGAGCACCTGGAGGCCCTGCTGGAGGGCATGGCCTCCGAGCCCGGGCGGCGCCTGTCGGAGATGTCGCTGCTTCGCGGCGGCGAGCTCGCGCAGGTGCTGCACGCGTGGAGCGCCACCCGCGCCGAGGACCCGGGGCCCTGCCTGCACGAGCGGTTCGCCGCCCAGGCCGCGCGCACCCCCCTCGCCACCGCCGTCGTCTTCGAGGACCGCTCGCTCTCCTACGCCCAGCTCCACGCCGGCGCCGACCGCCTCGCCCGCCACCTGCGCGCCCGAGGCGTCCACGCAGAGACCCGCGTCGCCCTCTGCGCCGAGCGCTCCCCCGAGCTCATCGTCGGCATCCTCGGCATCCTCGCCGCCGGCGGCGTCTACGTCCCCGTGGACCCCGTCTACCCCGCCGACCGCATCGCCTACCTCCTGGAGGACTCCGGCTGCGCCGCCGTGCTCGTGCAGGCGCCGCTGCGCTCCCGCATCCCCCCGGCCGCCGCCCAGGTGCTCACGCTGGAAGACGCGCTGGCGGACGAGGCGCCGGACGAGGGCGCGCCGGCGGCGGTGCGCCCGGACAACGCGGCGTACGTGATCTACACCTCCGGCTCCACCGGCCGCCCCAAGGGCGTGGTGGTCACCCACGCCAACGTCGCGCGGCTCTTCCAGGCCACCGATCCCTGGTTCGGCTTCGGGGCGCAGGACGTGTGGACCCTCTTCCACTCCTACGCCTTCGACTTCTCCGTGTGGGAGATCTGGGGCGCGCTGCTGCACGGCGGGCGCCTGGTGGTGGTGCCCTGGGAGACCAGCCGCTCGCCGGAGCAGTTCCACGACCTGCTGGTGCGCGAGGGCGTGACGGTGCTCAGCCAGACGCCCTCGGCCTTCCGCCAGCTGGACGCGGTGGAGCAGGCGCGCGGCGTCTCGCCCGGGCTGGCGCTGCGCCTGGTGGTCTTCGGCGGGGAGGCGCTGGAGCCGCGCACCCTGCGGGGGTGGCTGGAGCGGCACGGGGCGGAGCGGCCGCGCCTGGTGAACATGTATGGGATCACCGAGACGACGGTGCACGTGACGTACCGGCCGCTGGGGTGGGAGGAGGTGGAGTCGGCGGGGGCGAGCCCGATCGGGACGGCGATCCCGGACCTGGGGGTGCGTGTGCTGGACGGGTGGGGGCACCCGGTGCCGGTGGGAGTGCCGGGGGAGCTGTACGTGGGCGGGGGCGGAGTGGCGCGGGGGTACCTGGGGCGGGCGGAGCTGACGGCGGAGCGCTTCGTTCCGGACGCGTACTCCGCCGAGCCGGGAGCGCGGGTGTACCGGACGGGGGACCGGGTGAGGTGGCTGGCGTCCGGGGAGCTGGAGTACCTGGGGCGGATGGACCGCCAGGTGAAGATCCGTGGGTTCCGGATCGAGCCGGGGGAGGTGGAGGCGGCGCTGGCGGGTCTGGGGGGGGTGAGGGAGGCGGTGGTGGTGGTGCGGGAGGACGTTCCGGGAGAGAAGCGGCTGGTGGCGTACGTGGTGCCGGCGGAGGCGGGCGGGGTGACGGGGGCGGGGCTGCGGGAGGAGCTGGGGTCGCGTCTTCCGGAGCACATGGTGCCGGGGGCGTTCGTGGTGCTGGAGCAGCTGCCGCTCACTTCCCACGGCAAGGTGGACCGGCGCGCGCTGCCGGCGCCGCAGCTGGGCGCAGAAACGGTGTACGCGGCGCCCCGGACCGAGATCGAGGAGATGCTCTGCACGATCTGGCTGGAGGTGCTGACGATCAGCGGGGAAACTAGGGTGGAGCGCGTGGGGATCCACGACAACTTCTTCCTGATCGGCGGGCACTCGCTGCTTGCGACGCAGGTGATCGCACGGATCCGGGAGGTTTTCGGGATCGAGGTGCTGATGCAGTCGCTTTTCGGATCCCCCACCGTGGCGGGGCTCGCGGAGGTGGTGGAGCAGCAGCTCATCCTGGGGGCGGACGCCGCCGAGCTGGAGGAGGAGCTGAGCCGCCTGGAGCCGGTGAGCGGCACGGACGCGGTGACGTAGCGGTCCGGACCGCGGCCGCGCGGCCCACGAAAGAGCACGGGGCCGGAGATCTCCTCTCCGGCCCCGTCCATTATCCGCGGCGGCTGTGCGGGCCTATCCGAGCGCCCGCTCGATCTCGCGTGCGAGCGCCGCTGCGTGCGGCTCGCGCAGCATGCTGTAGTGGGTCCCCGGGACCGCGAGCACCTCCACCCCGCCCGTCGCCACGCGCTCCCAGCCGAAGGTCCGGCTCCGGAACAGCCGCTGGGACAGCGTGCGCTTGCGGGCGCGCAGCAGGACGATGCGCCCGCCGTAGCTCCCGGGCCGGTAATCCTGCATGGCCTGCACGTTGATCTTGAAGACGCCGTACAGGTGCTGCATGCGCGCCAGGTCCAGGGCCTCGGGGACCAGGCCCGCTAGCCGGGCCGCGACCAGCACCTCGCGCAGGTACGCCACCTCGTCGGCGTCGCCCTGCTCCTCCTCCGGCAGGGGAAGGCGGTCGCCCGGGAGCCCCAGGTCCTCCGCGAACCTCCTCACCTGCTGGAGGGCGCTGCTCCGCGCGGGCCCGTCCGGATCGTCCAGCCGGGGGCTGCGGGAATCGATGAGGAGAAGCGGCTCCACCGTTTCGCCCGCCGCTTCCAGCTGCCGCGCCATCTCGAAGGCGATCACGCCGCCCAGCGACCACCCGCCCAGCCGGTACGGCCCGGAAGGCGCCACCTCGCGGATCGCGGCCAGGTAGTCGCGGGCCATCTCCTCCACGGTCCAGTTGGGCGTCTCGTCGTACTCGATGCCGCGCGAGCGCAGGCCGAACACCGGCTGCTCGGCGTCGAGCTCCTTCACCAGCCCGACGTATGCCATGAGGTTCCCGCCGCCCGGGTGCACCAGGAAGAGCGGCGCGCGCCCCCTCCCGAAGCGCATGGGGACGAGCAGCGGCGTCCCGCCCCCGCCACGGCGTACCTCCTCGGCCAGCAGCTCCACGGTGGGCGCCCTGAAGAGCGACGCCATCGGGATTCGCACCCCCAGGGCCTTTTCCAGCCTGGACATGAGCTGCACCGCCAGGAGCGAGTGCCCGCCCAGGTCGAAGAAGCTGTCCCGCAAACCCACGGCCGGGACGTTCAGCACCTCGCCGAAGATCTCGGTGATCGCCATCTCCAGCTCGTCGCGCGGCGCCCCGTCTCCTTCGCCGCCGCCCGTCCACGTCGGCGCGGGGAGGGCGCGGCGGTCCGTCTTCCCGCTCGGAGTGCGCGGGATCACCTCCAGCACCACCAGCGCCGAGGGCACCATGTATTCCGGCAGCTGCCGGCCCGCGTATGCCCGCAGCTCCGCCGGGTCGGCCGCGGCACCCCCGGCCGGAGTGACGTACGCGACGATGCGCCCGTCGCCCGATGCGTCCTTCCGTACCACCACGACCGCCTCCTCGACGGTTTGGTGACCCCGAAGCACGACCTCGATCTCCCCCAGCTCGATGCGGAAGCCGCGCACCTTGACCTGCTCGTCCAGGCGTCCCAGGTAGTCCAGCTCGCCCGTGGCCAGCCAGCGCACCCGGTCGCCGCTGCGGTACATCCGCGCCCCCGCCTCCCGGCAGAACGGGTCCGGCGTGAAGCGCTCGGCCGTGGCCTCGGGCCGTCCGAGGTAGCCCCGCGCCACCCCCGCGCCGCCGATCCACAGCTCCCCCGGCACGCCGACGGGCGCCGGCTCCAGCGTGGGCTCCAGCACGTAGGTGCGCATGTTCGCAATCGGCCCGCCGATGGAGAGCACCCCCTCGCCCACGCGGCTCATCGTGGCGGTGATGGTGGCCTCCGTGGGCCCGTATGCGTTGACCAGCTCCACGGTGTCGCCCACGAGGCGGCGCCACTGCGCCACCCGCTCCGGGAGCATCCGCTCGCCACCGACGGCAGCCAGGCGCACGCACCCGGGCAGGCGCGCCTCCCCACGATCCAGCGCCGCCGCAAGCTCGTGCCAGTACGCCGCGGGCACCTCCAGCACGGTGATGCCCCACTCCTCGCACCGCTCGAAGAATCTCGCCGCGCTTCCAACCATCTCGTCGTCACGCAGCACCAGCGCCGCCCCGGCCAGCAGCGTGATGAAGATCTCCTCGACCGAGACGTCGAAGCTCAGCGAATGGAACTGGATCACCCGGTCCCGGGCAGTGAGCCGGTAGAAGTCGCGCGCCGCGTACGTGTAGTTGACCACGGAGCGGTGCTGCACCCCCACGCCCTTGGGCTGCCCCGTCGAGCCCGAGGTGTAGATGACGTACGCCAGGTTGTCCGGCGCCGCACCGCTCTCGGCCGCCTCGGCAGGCTCCACGGCCAGCTCGGCCTGGAGGGCGTCGAGCGCGAGCAAGGGCACACCACCGGTGGCGAAGCTCGCCGCCAGGTGAGTCTGCGTCAGCACGAGGGCGGCGCCGGAGTCGGCGAGCACGTACGCGGCGTGATCGACGGGATAGGCCGGGTCCAGCGGGACGTAGGCACCGCCGGCCTTGAGGACGCCGAGGACGGCCAGAACCATCCCGGGGCCCCGCTCCAGGCTGATAGCGACGCGTGTCTCGGGTCCGACGCCGTGGCGGCGCAGCAGGCGGGACAGGCGGTTGGAGCCGGCGTCCAGCTCGGCATAGGTGAGGGCCTGCCCCTCGAAGACCAGGGCGGGCGCGTCGGGGGTGCGGCCGGCCTGCGCGGCGAAGAGATCGTGCAGGCGGAGGTCGCGCGGGTACGCCCGGGCGGTGGCGTTCCACGCGTCCAGCACCTGCACCCGCTCCGCCGCGCTCAGCAGCGACAGCTCGGCGACGCGCCGCCCGGGGTCGGCGGCCATGGCCTCCAGCAGCGTCACCAGGTGCTCCGCCATGCGCTCCATGGTCCCGGCGTCGAACAGCGCCCGCCGGTAGACGAGCGCCCCGCCCAGGGCCCCGCCGCCGTCGGTGAACACCAGGTCCAGGTCGAACTTGGCGATGGGGTCGGCGCCGTCGAACGGCTCGATGCGGAGGCCGCCCAGCTCCAGCCGGTCGCTGCTCCCGTAGGGGAGGTTCAGGGTGAAGATCGTCTGGAAGACGGGTGAATGCGTGAGGCTGCGCTCCACGCCCAGCTCCTCCACCAGGCGGTCGAACGGCAGCTCCTGGTGGTCGTACGCCCGCAGCATCTCCGCGCGCACCCGCTCCAGCAGCTCCGTCCAGGTGGGGTCGCCCGACAGGTCGGCCCGCAGCGCCAGCATGTTGACGAAGAAGCCGATCAGCCGCTCCACCTCCGGCCGGGTGCGCCCCGCGATGGGGCTGCCCACCACCAGGTCCTCCTGCCCGGAGTACCGCGCCAGGAGCGCCTGCCACCCCGCCAGCAGCGTCATGAACAGCGTCGCTCCCTGCTGCCGCGAGAGCGCCCGCAGCCGGTTGGAAAGCTCCGCCGACAGGCCGAAGCCGTGGCTGGCCGCGTGCGGGCTCAGCCCCACCGCGCGCGGGCGGTCCGTAGCGAGATCCAGCAGCGGAGGGGCCTCGGAGAGCCGCGTCTTCCAGTACTCGATCTGCGCGTCCAGGACGTCGCCGGTGAGCCAGCTCCGCTGCCACACGGCGTAGTCCGCGTACTGCACCGGGGGCTCGGGGAGGCGCGCCTTCCCGCCGCGCGAGAACTGCGCGTACAGGGCGGAGACCTCGTGCACCAGCACGCTGCGGCTCCAGCCGTCGCTGACGATGTGGTGCAGGGTGAAGCACAGGGCGTGGTGGGTCTCGCCCAGGCGCAGGAGCGTGCTGCGCAGGAGCGGCCCGCGCTCCAGGTCGAAGGGCTGCATCGCCTCCTCGTCCACCAGCCTGCCGGTCATCCCCTCGGCGTCCATCACGCCGCGCAGGTCCACGACCGGCAGCGGCACCGGCACGGGATCGCGGATCACCTGCACGGGCACGCCGCCGCGCTCCGCGAAGACCGTGCGCAGCGTCTCGTGACGCCGCACCAGCTCGTCCAGCGTCGCGCGCATCGCCGCCACGTCCAGCGCGCCGTGCAGGTGCAGCGCGTACGGCATGTTGTAGGCGGCGCTCCCCGGGTCCAGGCGGTCCACCAGCCAGAGCCGCTGCTGCGCGAACGACACCGGCAGCGCTTCCGTCCTGGGGACCCGCTCGATGGCCGGCGCCAGCGAAGCGCCGGCGCTCCGCAGGGCTTCCACGCGCTCGGCCATCGCGGCGGGGGTCGGTGCCTCGAACACGGCCCGCACCTGCACCTCCACCCCCAGGATCTGCCGGGTGCGCGAGGCGATCTGCGTGGCCAGCAGCGAGTGGCCCCCCAGCTCGAAGAAGTTCTCGGTCGCCCCCACGCGCTCGGTCCCCAGCACCTCCGCCCAGATCCCCGCCAGCAGCTCCTCCACCACCGTGCGCGGCGCCACGTACGCGCCTTCCTCGGTGCGCTCCGGCGCCGGGAGGGCGCGACGGTCGATCTTGCCGTTGGCGGTCACCGGGAGCTGCTCCAGGATCACGAAGGAGGAGGGCACCATGTACTCCGGCACCCGCTCCGCCAGGCCCGTCCGCAGCTCCGCCGCCGTGGGCTCGGCCCCCTCCCGCGCCGTCACGTACGCCACCAGGCGCTGCTGCCCCGGCACGTCCTCCCGCAGCAGCACGGTCGCCTCCCTCACCCCCGGATCGCCGCGCAGCACCGCCTCGATCTCCCCCAGCTCCACGCGGTAGCCGCGCACCTTGACCTGATGGTCCGTACGCCCCAGGAAGTCGATCTCCCCGTCCGCCCGCCGCCGCCCCAGGTCGCCGGTGCGGTACAGGCGCGCCCCCGCGACCCCCCGGTGCGGGTCCGGGAGGAAGCGCTCCGCCGTCAGGTCGGGCCGGCCCAGGTAGCCCCGCATGACCCCCACACCGCCGATGTACAGCTCCCCCGGCATCCCCACCGGCACCGGCTCCAGCTGCGCGTCCAGCGCGTACAGCTGCGTGTTCGCCACCGCGCGCCCGATCGGCGGGTCCCCGCCCTCCCACGAGTACGGGCTGGAAGTCATGCGGATCCCCGCCTCCGTGGCCCCGTAGCCGTTGAAGAAGCGCCGCCCCTCGGCGGTCCAGCGGCGCACCAGCTCCGCCGCCAGCACCTCGCCCCCGGTGACGATGACCTTCAGCTCCGGCAGCGGCTCCACCGGCGTCACCGTCAGCGCCGAGGGCATGATCTTCAGGTGCGTGATCCGCTCCTGTCCCAGCAGGCGCGCCAGGTCCTCGCCCGGCATCATCGCCTCGCGGCGGGCCAGCACCAGCTCCGCCCCGTTGCACAGCGCCGTGAAGATGTCCGCCACCGAGGCGTCGAAGAACAGCGGCGCGTACGCCAGGTTGCGCTCGCCGGGCGCGGCGCCGTAGACCCTGCCCAGCTCCAGGAAGGTGTTGCCCACGCCGCGGTGCTCGCACAGTACGCCCTTGGGGCGGCCCGTGGAGCCGGAGGTGTAGATGATGTAGGCCAGGTTGTCGGGGTCGACGCCGGTAGCCGGCGCCTCGTCGCTCTCGCAGGCGATGCGCCCGGCCTCGGCGTCGACCCGCAGGAGCGGCACGCCCCAGTCCTCCAGGCGCTCCGCCAGCGCGGACTGCGTGAGCAGCAGCACGGGGGCGGCGTCGCGCAGCACGTAGGCGCGCCGCTCGGCCGGCAGCTCGGGGTCCAGCGGCAGGTAGGCGCCGCCGGCCAGGAGCACGCCGAGGACGGAAACGACCATCTCCCGCGCCGGGTCCATGCAGATGCCCACGCGCACCTCGGGACCGACGCCCTCGCGGCGCAGCCGGTTGGCGAGCTGGCACGAGCGCCGGAAGAGCTCGGCGTAGGTGAGGCGCTGCCCCTGGAAGCGCAGGGCGGGGGCGTCGGGGGTGCGCAGCACCTGGGCGCGCACCAGCTCGTGGACGCACAGCTCGCCGGTGTAGCCGGCGTCGGCGCCGTTCCAGGCGTGCAGCAGGTGGGCGCGCTCGGGGCCGCGCAGGAGCGAGGTCTCGGAAAGGCGCCGGGCGGGGTCGGCCGCCATGGCCTCCAGCAGGGTCTCCAGGTGCCCGGCCATGCGCGAGGCCGTTTCCGCGTCGAAGAGCCCGGTCCGGTACGCGAGCGACGCGCCGAGCCATTCCTCCCCCTCCACCACGGCCAGGTTCAGGTCGAACTTGGTCAGTCCCTCTCCCGTCCCGAACGGCTCCAGCCGCACCTCGTCCAGCGACAGCCGCTCCTCCCGCCCGCCGACACGGTTGAGGGAGTAGATCGCCTGGAAGACGGGCGTGTGCACCAGGCTGCGCTCCACGGCCAGCTCCTCCACCAGGCGCTCGAAGGGCAGCTCCTGGTGGTCGTACGCGGCGAGCGCCGTCTCGCGCACGCGTCCCAGCAGCTCCGTCCAGGTCGGGTTGCCCGAAAGGTCGCCGCGCAGGGCGAGCATGTTGACGAAGAAGCCGATCAATCCCTCGATCTCGCGCCGGTTCCGCCCGGCGATGGGGCTGCCGACGACCAGGTCGTCCTGCCCGGAGTAGCGGGCCAGCAGGCTCTGCCAGGCCGCCAGCACCGTCATGAACAGCGTCGCCCCCTCCCGCCGGGCAAGGGCCCGCAGCGCCCGCGCGGTCGCCGGCGGCACCTCGAAGTGCTGCCGCGCCGCGTGCGGGCTGCTCCCCTTGCCGCGCGGCCGGTCCGTGGGGACCTCCAGCAGCGGCGGGGCCCCGGAGAGCTGGGTCTTCCAGAACCCGATCTGCGCCTCCAGCACCTCGCCGCTCAGCCACTCCCGCTGCCACACGGCGAAGTCGGCGTACTGCACCGGGAGCTCCGGCAGCCGCGGCTTCTCCCTCCGGCTGAAGGCCGCGTACAGCGCGCTGACCTCGCGCACCAGCACCTGCATGCTCCACCCGTCGCTGACCACGTGGTGCAGGGTGAAGCACAGCACGTGGTCCTGCTCCCCCAGGCGCAGCAGCGTGGAGCGCAGCAGCGGTCCCTGCGCCAGGTCGAAGGGGAACAGCCCCTCCTCCGTGGCCAGGCGCTCCGCGGCGGCCTCCCGCTCGGCTTCCGGCCGGTCGCGCAGGTCCAGCTCGGTGAGCGCCACCAGCGCCGGGGGGTGGATGACCTGCACGGGGCGGCCTTCGTGCTCGGCGAAGACCGTGCGCAGCGTCTCGTGCCGCTCCACCAGCGCGTCCAGGCTGGCCCGCAGCGCCCCCACGTCCAGCGCGCCCCGCAGCCGCAGCGCGTACGGCATGTTGTACGTCGCGCTCCCCGGCTCCAGGCGGTCGACCACCCACAGACGCTGCTGCGCGAACGACACCGGCATCGGCCCCGTCCGCTCCACCCGCTCCATCCGCGGCGCCGCCTCCACGCCCGCGCTCCTCAGCGCCTCGATGCGCCGGGCCAGCCCGGCGACGGTCGGCGCCTCGAAGAGCGCCCGCAGCGGCACCTCGGTCCCGAACGCCTGCCGCGCCCGCGAGACCACCTGCGTGGCCAGCAGGCTGTGGCCGCCCAGGTCGAAGAAGCTCGCCTCCACCCCCACCCGCTCCAGCTTCAGAACCTCCACCCAGATCCCGGCGAGCACTTCCTCGGTGGCGGTCCGCGGGGCCACGTACTCCGCCCCGCTTCCCCACTGCGGCGCCGGCAGCGCCCCGCGGTCCACCTTGCCGTTGGCGTTCAGCGGCAGCGCGTCCAGCACCACCACCGCCCCCGGCACCAGGTACTCCGGCAGCCGCGCGGCCAGCTGCGCCCGCAGGCCGGCCCCCGTGACCTCCGCGCCCTCCGCGGCGACCACGTAGGCCGCCAGGCGCTTCTCGCCCGGCGCGTCCTCCCGCACCGCCACCACGGCCTCGCGCACCTCCGGCATCCCCGTCAGCACGGCCTCCACCTCGGACGGCTCGATGCGGAAGCCGCGGATCTTGACCTGCTGGTCCATGCGGCCCAGGTACTCGATCTCCCCCGCGGCCGTCCACCTCACCCGGTCCCCCGTGCGGTACAGCCGCGCCCCGGCCGCCCCGAACGGGTCCGGCACGAAGCGCTCGGCCGTCATCGCCGGCTGCCCCAGGTAGCCGCGCGCCAGCCCCGCCCCGCCGATGTACAGCTCCCCCGGGACCCCCACCGGCAGCGCCTCGCCCCCGGCGGCCAGCACGTACAGCGTGGTGTTCCCCAGCCCGGCCCCGATGGGCACCGTCGCGGCGTCCGGCGCCACCTCGCGCACCCGCTGCCAGCTCGCGTAGGTGGTCGTTTCCGTGGGACCGTAGACGTGCAGCAGCCGCCGCGGCGCGCCGTGCTCCAGCACGCGCCGCACGGCCTGCGGGTCCACCGCCTCCCCGCCGAAGAGCAGGTGCCGCAGCGTCGCGAACGCGTCCGGCGCCTCGTGCGCCACGCGGTTGAAGAGCGCCGTGGTCACGAACAGCGCGGTGGCCTCCCGCTCGCGCAGCGCGGCCGCGAGCGCCGCCGGCGAGAGCGTGACCTCGCGCTCGACGACCGCCAGCGAGCCGCCGTTCAGGAGCGCGCCCCAGATCTCGAAGGTGGCCGCGTCGAAGGCCAGGTTGGAAGCGTGCGCGATGCGCTCCTCCGGCCCGAAGGACACGTAGCTGGTGCCGCGCACCAGGCGCACGACCGAGGCGTGCGCCACGGCGACGCCCTTGGGGCGCCCCGTGGAGCCGGAAGTGTAGATGACGTACGCCAGCTGGGCCGGATCCGACGGCACTTCCGGCGCGGTCTCCGGCATCGCCAGCAGCCCGGCGGCGGTCTCCGGCGCGTCCAGCCACAGCGGCTCCACCGAGTCGGGAAGCTGCGCCCCGGCGGCGGCGTCCGTCAGCACTAGGCGGACGCCGGCGTCGGCGAAGACCTCGCGCAGGCGCTCGGCGGGGTCGGCCGGGGCGACCGGGACATAGGCGGCACCGGCCTTGAGGGTGGCCAGGATGGCGAGCACGGCGGGGATGCCGCGCTCCAGGCAGACGCCCACGCGGCTTTCGGGGCCCGCGCCGCGGCCGCGCAGCAGGTGGGCCAGGCGGTTGGCGCGGCGCTCCAGCTCGGCGTACGTGACGGTCTCCTCCCCGGCAACGATCGCGACCGCCGCGGGCGTGTGTGCGGCCTGCCCGGCGAACAGCTCGTGGACGCACGCCCGGGGCAGCTCGGCGGCGGTGGCGTTCCAGGCTTCCAGGACCCGGGCGCGCTCGGCGCCGCGCAGGAGCCTCAGATCGGAGAGGCGGCCCGCGGGACCGGCGGCCATCGCCTCCAGGACGGCTTCCAGGTGCCCGGCCATCCGGGCGATGGTTTCAGGCTCGAACAGCGCCCGCCGGTAGACGATCGCGCCGCCCAGCGCCTCCCCGTCGTCGGCCATGGCCAGGTCCAGGTCGAACTTGGCGGCGCGCTCGCCCCCGCCGAACGGCTCCAGCCGCACGGGGCCGGGCTCCCGCCGCCCGTCGCCCCCCGCGTCCGGCTCCAGGGCGAACGTCGTCTGGAAGACCGGCGAGTGGAGCAGGCTGCGCTGCACGCCCAGCTCCTCCACCAGGCGCTCGAAGGGAAGCTCCTGGTGGTCGTACGCCCCCAGCGCCGTGTCCCGGGTCCGCCGCAGCAGCTCGCTCCACGTGGGATCCCCGCCCAGGTCGCCGCGCAGGACGAGCATGTTGACGAAGAAGCCGATCAGCCCTTCCAGCTCGGTCCGCGTGCGCCCGGCGACGGGAGTGCCCACGGTCACGTCCGTCTGCCCCGAGTACCTGGACAGCAGCGCCTGCCAACCGGCCAGCACCGTCATGAACAGCGTCGCGCCTTCGCGGCGCGAGAGCGCCCGCAGCTCCCGCGACAGCTCCGGGGAAAGCCGGAGGGGATGGCTCGCCGCGAGCGTGCTCTGCCCCGGCTCGCGCGGGTGGTCCGTCGCCACCTCCAGCAGCGCGGGAGCGCCGGCGAGCTGCGCCTTCCAGTAGCCGATCCGCTCCTCCAGCGGCGCGCCGCTCAGCCAGGCGCGCTGCCACACCGCGAAGTCGGCGTACTGCACCGGCAGCTCCGCCAGGGGGGCCTCCTCGCCGCGGCTGTACGCCGCGTAGACCGCCGAGACCTCGCGGACGAGCACCTGCATGCTCCAGCCGTCGCTGACCACGTGGTGCATGGTGAGGCACAGCACGTGGTCGTCGTCGGCCAGGCGCAGCAGCGTGCAGCGCAGCAGCGGCCCCCGCGCCAGGTCGAAGGGCCGCAGCGCTTCCTCCGCGGCCAGCCGCTCCGCCTCGCGCTCCGCCTCCGGCACGTCCTGGAGGTCGATGATGCGGAGCGCCGCGGGGGCGGGCGGGTGGACGACCTGCACGGGGAGGCCGTCGTGCTCGGCGAACGTGGTGCGCAGCGTCTCGTGGCGCGCAACCAGCGCGTCCAGACTGGCCCGCAGCGCGGCCGCGTCCAGCGCGCCCCGCAGCCGCAGCGGGAAGTGCATGTTGTAGGCGGGGCTTCCCGGCTCGATCCGGTCCACCAGCCAGAGCCGCTGCTGCGCGAACGAGAGCGGCAGCGGCTCCGCCCTGGAGGCCCGCTCCATGGGCGGCGCCGGCAACGCACCGGCTCCGCGCAGCTCCTCGACGAGCGCGGCCAGCGCCGCCACCGTCGGCGTCTCGAAAAACTCCCGCAGCGGCACCTCCACCCCGAACGCCTGCCGCGCCCGTGCGACCACGCGCGTGGCCAGCAGCGAGTGGCCGCCCAGCGCGAAGAAGTCCTCCTCCGTCCCCACCCGCTCCACGCCCAGCACCTCCGCCCAGATCCCGGCGAGCACCTCCTCCGCCGGGGTGCGCGGCGCCACGTATGGGCTCCCGGGGTCGGCCGCCGGCTCCGGCGCTGGCAGCGCGCCCCGGTCCACCTTGCCGTGGGAGGTGAGCGGCAGCTGCTCCAGCACCACGAACACCCCCGGCACCATGTGCTCCGGAAGACGCGACCCCAGCTCTTCCCGCAGCCCCGCCCCCGTCACCCCGCCCGCCTCCGCCGCCACCACGTACGCCACCAGGCGCTTCTCCGCCGGCACGCCGAAGGCGGCATCCTCCCGCACCACCACCACCGCCTCCCTCACTCCCGCCAGACCCGCCAGCGCCGCCTCCACCTCCCCCGGCTCGATCCGGAACCCCCGGATCTTCACCTGGCGGTCCATCCGCCCCAGGTACTCCAGCTCCCCCGACGCCAGCCACCTCACCCGGTCCCCCGTCCGGTACACCCGCGCTCCCGGCTCGGCGGAGTACGCGTCCGGAACGAAGCGCTCCGCCGTCAGCTCCGCCCGCCCCAGGTACCCCCGCGCCACCCCGCCCCCGCCCACGTACAGCTCCCCCGGCACCCCCACCGGCACCGGGTTCCCCCACCCGTCCAGCACACGCACCCCCAGGTCCGGGATCGCCGTCCCGATCGGGCTCGCCCCCGCCGACTCCACCTCCTCCCACCCCAGCGGCCGGTACGTCACGTGCACCGTCGTCTCGGTGATCCCGTACATGTTCACCAGGCGCGGCCGCTCCGCCCCGTGCCGCTCCAGCCACCCCCGCAGGGTGCGCGGCTCCAGCGCCTCCCCGCCGAAGACCACCAGGCGCAGCGCCAGCCCGGGCGAGACGCCGCGCGCCTGCTCCACCGCGTCCAGCTGGCGGAAGGCCGAGGGCGTCTGGCTGAGCACCGTCACGCCCTCGCGCACCAGCAGGTCGTGGAACTGCTCCGGCGAGCGGCTGGTCTCCCAGGGCACCACCACCAGGCGCCCGCCGTGCAGCAGCGCGCCCCAGATCTCCCACACGGAGAAGTCGAAGGCGTAGGAGTGGAAGAGGGTCCACACGTCCTGCGCCCCGAAGCCGAACCAGGGATCGGTGGCCTGGAAGAGCCGCGCGACGTTGGCGTGGGTGACCACCACGCCCTTGGGGCGGCCGGTGGAGCCGGAGGTGTAGATCACGTACGCCGCGTTGTCCGGGCGCACCGCCGCCGGCGCGCCCTCGTCCGGCGCCTCGTCCGCCAGCGCGTCTTCCAGCGTGAGCACCTGGGCGGCGGCCGGGGGGATGCGGGAGCGCAGCGGCGCCTGCACGAGCACGGCGGCGCAGCCGGAGTCCTCCAGGAGGTAGGCGATGCGGTCGGCGGGGTAGACGGGGTCCACGGGGACGTAGACGCCGCCGGCGGCGAGGATGCCGAGGATGCCGACGATGAGCTCGGGGGAGCGCTCGGCGCAGAGGGCGACGCGGGTCTCTGCGTGGACGCCTCGGGCGCGCAGGTGGCGGGCGAGGCGGTCGGCGCCGGCGTGGAGCTGGGCGTAGGAGAGCGAGCGGTCCTCGAAGACGACGGCGGTGGCGAGGGGGGTGCGCGCGGCCTGGGCGGCGAACCGCTCGTGCAGGCAGGGCCCCGGGTCCTCGGCGCGGGTGGCGCTCCACGCGTGCAGCAGCTGCTCGAGCTCGGCGTCGTCCATCAGGGGGAGCTCGGCGACGGAGCGCTCCGGCTCGCGCGCCATCCCCGCCAGGAGCGAGCGCAGGTGGCCGGCCATGCGCTCGATGGTCGCCGTCTCCCACAGGTCCGCGCGGAACATGAGAGAGCCGCCCAGCCACTCGCCGGCGTCGGTGATCCCCAGCGCCAGGTCGAACTTGGCCGTTTCGCCGTCCGCGCTCATCGGCTGGACGCTGACGCCGCCCAGGCGCAGGGCCCCGTCGCTCCCGGGGGCGCCGCCGCCTCCACCCGTGCCCGCGTTGAAGCTGAGCACCGCCTGGACCAGGGGGGCGTGGGTCCGGCTCCGCTCCACGCGCAGCTCGTCCACCAGGCGCTCGAAGGGGAGGTCCTGGTGCGCGTGCGCCTCCATGACCCGGGCCTTCATCTGCGCCACCAGCTCCCGGGCGCCAGGTTCGCCTGCGAGGTCGGCACGCAGGGCCAGCATGTTGATGAAGAAGCCGATCAGCCCCTCGGTCTCCACGTGCGTCCGCCCGGCCACCGGCGTGCCGATCACCACGTCGTCCTGCCCGGTCCAGCGCGACAGCAGCGCGGCGAACCCCGCCGCCAGGACGCTGAAGATCGTGGTGCCCTCGCGCCGCGCGAGCGCCCGCAGCTCCACCGCGAGCGCCGCGTCCAGGACGAAGCCGCAGCCCGCGGCGCGGGCGCCGGCCGCCGCGGAGCGCGGACGGTCGGTGGGCAGCTCCAGCAGGGAGGGCGCGCCGGCCAGCCGCTCCTTCCAGTAGGCGACCTGACGCTCCAGCCGCTCGCCGGAAAGCCACTCCCGCTGCCAGACGGCGAAGTCGGCGTACTGGATGGGCAGCTCCGGGAGCCGCGCTTCCTCGCCGCGGCTGAAGGCGGCGTGGAGGGCGGAAACCTCGCGCACCAGCACCCCGCTGCTCCAACCGTCGCTGACGATGTGGTGCAGGGTGAACGACAGCACGTGGTCGTCGTCGCCCAGGCGCAGGAGGGTGCTGCGCAGGACCGGGCCGCGCTCCAGGTCGAACGGCCGCAGCGCCTCGGCCCGCACCCGGCGCTCCGCCTCGCGCTCCGCGTCCGGCAGCCCTCGCAGGTCTACGAGCGGCAGCTCCACGGGGAGCGCCGGACCCACCACCTGCACCGGCTCCCCGTCGCGCTCCCGGAACACGGTGCGCAGCGCTTCGTGCCGGCGCACCAGCTCGCCCAGGCTCCGCCGCAGCGCCTCCGGGTCCAGCTCCCCGCGAAGACGCAGGGCGTGCGGGACGTTGTACGCGGGGCTGTCCGGCTCCAGCTTGTGGACGAGCCACAGCCGCTGCTGCGCGAACGACAGCGGCGCGGGTCCGCGGGAGGCGCGCCGGGGAATCGTCTCCAGGACCGGCACGGTCCTTTCCCGCAGGATGTTCTGCAGGAGCACCTGCCTCGCGGCGGGGGAGAGCTGCCCGAGCGCTTCCGCGCCTCCGGCCGTGGGCTTGTCGCTCATGTGCGGCTTCGTTGAAGGTTGTATCGTTCTACTCTGCTGCCGGAGCGGAACCCGGATCCGCGTCCGGAGGAGACAGCCGACCCAGGTGATCGGCCAGCTCCCCGGCGTCGAGGCCCTGGATCAGCTGCTCCTCCACCGTCCTGGCCAGGACCTCCACCGTGGGCGTTTCGAACAGGGCCCTCAGCGGCACCTCCACCCCGAGCGTCCGCCGCACCCGCGCGATCACCTGCGTGGCCAGGATCGAGTGACCCCCCAGCTCGAAGAAGCTTTCCGTCGCCCCCACTCGCTCCAGCCCCAGCACCTCCGCCCAGATCCCCGCCAGCAGCTCCTCCATCGCCGTCCGCGGCGCCACGTATGCGTCCGTGTCGCGCTCCGGCTCGGGGAGCGCGCGCCGGTCGATCTTGCCGTTGGCGGTCACCGGCAGCCGCTCCAGCACCACGAACGCGCCCGGCACCATGTACTCCGGCACCTGCTTCGCCACGTGGGTCCGCAGCTCCGCCGCGGTGAGCTCCGCCCCCGCTTCCGCCGTCACGTACGCCACCAGCCGCTGCTGCCCCGGCACGTCCTCCCGCAGCAGCACGATGGCCTCCTTCACCTGCCTATGGCCGCGCAGGGTCGCCTCGATCTCCCCCAGCTCCACCCGGTAGCCCCGCACCTTGACCTGGTGGTCCGTACGGCCCAGGAAATCGATCTCCCCGTCCGTCCGCCTGCGCCCCACGTCGCCGGTGCGGTACAGGCGCGCTCCCGCGATCCCGCGGTGCGGGTCCGGGAGGAAGCGCTCCGCCGTCAGGTCGGGCCGGCCCAGGTAGCCCCGCATGACCCCCACGCCGCCGATGTACAGCTCCCCCGGCACGCCCACCGGCACCGGCTCCAGCTGCGCGTCCAGCACGTACAGCTGCGTGTTCGCCACCGCCCGCCCGATCGGCGGGTCTCCGCCCTCCCACGAGTACGGGCTGGAGGTCATGCGGATCCCCGCCTCCGTCGCTCCGTAGCCGTTGAAGAAGCGCCGCCCCTCGGCGGTCCAGCGGCGCACCAGCTCCGCCGCCAGCACCTCGCCCCCGGTGACGATGACCTTCAGCTCCGGCAGCGCCTCCACCGGCGTCACCGTCAGCGCCGAGGGCATGATCTTCAGGTGCGTGATCCGCTCCTCGCGGAGCGTCCGCAGCAGGTCCTCGCCCGGCATCTTCGCTTCGCGGCGGGCCAGCACCAGCTCCGCCCCGTTGCACAGCGCCGTGAAGATGTCCGCCACCGAGGCGTCGAAGAACAGCGGCGCGTACGCCAGGTTGCGCTCGCCGGGCGCGGCGCCGTAGACCCTGCCCAGCTCCAGGAAGGTGTTGCCCACGCCGCGGTGCTCGCACAGCACGCCCTTGGGGCGGCCCGTGGAGCCGGAGGTGTAGATGATGTAGGCCAGGTTGTCGGGGTCGACGCCGGTAGCCGGCGCCTCGTCGCTCTCGCGGGCGATGCGCCCGGCCTCGGCGTCGACCCGCAGGAGCGGCACGCCCCAGTCCTCCAGGCGCTCCGCCAGCGCGGACTGCGTGAGCAGCAGCGCGGGGGCGGCGTCGCGCAGCACGTAGGCGCGCCGCTCGGCCGGCAGCTCGGGGTCCAGCGGCAGGTAGGCGCCGCCGGCCAGGAGCACGCCGAGGACGGCAACGACCATCTCCAGCGCCGGGTCCATGCAGATGCCCACGCGCACCTCGGGGCCGACGCCCTCGCGGCGCAGCCGGTTGGCGAGCTGGCACGAGCGCCGGAAGAGCTCGGCGTAGGTGAGGGAGTGCCCCTGGAAGCGCAGGGCGGGGGCGTCGGGGGTGCGCAGCACCTGGGCGCGCACCAGCTCGTGGATGCACAGCTCGCCGGTGTAGCCGGCGTCGGCGCCGTTCCAGGCGTGCAGGAGGTGGGCGCGCTCGGGGCCGCGCAGGAGCGAGGTCTCGGACAGGCGCCGCTGCGGGTGCGAGGCCATGGCCCCCAGCAGCGTCTCCAGGTGCCCCACCATGCGGGCGGCCGTGTCCGCCTCGAACAGGCCCGCCCGGTAGAGCAGCGTCCCGCCGATCTCCTCCTCCACGTCCACCATGTTCAGGCTCAGGTCGAACTTGGCGACGCGCTCGCCCTCGCCGAACGGCTCCAGCCGCACCGCGTCCAGCGACAGCTCCTCGCCCCGGCCGGGCCTCTGCAGCGCGAAGATCGCCTGGAAGACCGGGGTGTGCGTGAGGCTGCGCTCCACGCCCAGCTCGTCGATCAGGCGCTCGAAGGGGAGGTCCTGGTGGTCGAAGGCTCCCAGCGCGGTTTCCCGCACGCGCCCCAGCAGCTCCGTCCAGGTAGGGTCGCCGCCCAGGTCGGCGCGCAGGGCCAGCATGTTGACGAAGAAGCCGATCAGCCCCTCCGTCTCGCGCCGGTTCCGCCCCGCGATCGGGGTGCCCACGACCACGTCGTCCTGTCCCGAATACCTGGAGAGCAGCGACTGCCAGCCGGCGAGCAGCGTCATGAACAGCGTCGCGCCTTCGCGGCGCGACAGCTCGCGCAGCCCCCGCGCCACCCCGGGCGCCAGGCGGAAGCCGTGACTCCCCGCGCGGGGAGCCTGGCCGCCGGAGCGCGGGCGGTCGGTGGGGACCTCCAGCAGCGGGGGCGCGCCCGCCATCTGCGTCTTCCAGAAGCCGATCTGCGCTTCCAGCACCTCGCCGCTCAGCCACTCCCGCTGCCAGACCGCGTAGTCCGCGTACTGCACCGGCAGCTCCGGCAGGGCCGGCTCCTCGCCGCGGACGGAGGCGGCGTACAGCTCCGACACCTCGCGCACCAGCACCTGCATGCTCCACCCGTCGCTGACCACGTGGTGAAGCGTGAACAGCAGCACGTGGTCGTCCTCCGCCAGGCGAAGCAGCATGCTCCGCAGCAGCGGCCCGCGCGCCAGGTCGAAGGGCCGCAGCGCCTCCCCCACGGCCAGGCGCTCGGCCTCCGCCTCGCGCTCCGCTTCCGGCAGGTCCCGCAGGTCCTGCGCGGGCAGCGGAACCGGGGCGGGCGGGTGGATGACCTGCACGGGCCCGCCGCCCTGCTCCGCGAACGTGGTGCGCAGCGTCTCGTGCCGCGCGACCAGCGCGTCCAGGCTGGCCCGCAGCGCGTCCGTGTCCAGCCCGCCGCGCAGCCGCAGGGCGTAGGACAGGTTGTAGGCGAGGTTGCCCGGGTCCAGCCGGTCCACCAGCCAGAGCCGCTGCTGCGCGAAGGACAGCGGCAGCGCGCGCCCCGCCTCGCGGGGGATCCGCTCGATGGGCGGCGCCGGCGGGCCACCGGCGCTCCGCAGGCTCTCGATGCGCCCGGCCAGCGCGGCCACCGTGGGCGCCTCGAAGAGCGCCCGCAGCGGCACCTCCACCCCGAACGCCTGCCGCGCGCGAGAGATCACCTGCGTCGCCAGCAGCGAGTGCCCGCCCAGGTCGAAGAACCCGTCCTCCACCCCCACCCGGTCACGGTGGAGCACCTCGGCCCAGATGGCGGCCAGCACCTCCTCGGCCGGCGTGCGCGGCGCCGTGTAGCCCTCGCCCGCCGCACGCTCCGGCGCCGGCAGCGCCCGCCGGTCCACCTTGCCGTTGGCGTTCAGCGGGAGGTGGTCGAGCACCACGTACGCCGAGGGCAGCATGTACCCCGGCAGCCGCGCCGACAGGTGCTCCCGCAGCGCGCCGCCGGAAACCTCCATGCCCGCCTCGGCGACCACGTACGCCACCAGCCGCTTGTCGCCCGGCTCGTCCTCCCGCACGATGGCCCGGGCCTGCCGCACGCCCGGGCACGCCGCCAGCGCGCTCTCCACCTCGCCCATCTCGATGCGGAAGCCGCGCAGCTTCACCTGTTCGTCCAGGCGACCCAGGAACTCCAGCCTGCCGTCCGCCCCCCACCGCGCGCGGTCCCCCGTGCGGTACATCCGGGTGCCCGCGTGGGCGGCGAACGGGTCGGGGACGAACCGGTCTGCCGTCAGCTCCGGCCGGCCCAGGTAGCCGCGCACCACCCCCGCCCCGCCCACGCACAGCTCGCCCGCCACCCCCACCGGCACCGGCTCCAGCTCCACGTCCAGCACGTACGCCCGCGCGTTGGGGATCGGCCGCCCGATGGAGACCGTGGCCGCGCCCTCGGCCACCTCCTCCACCACCTCCAGCGTGCACCACACCGTGGCTTCGGTGGGGCCGTACTCGTGAAGCACGCGCCCGGGCCTGCCCTCGCGCAGCATCCGCCGCACCCCCTCCGTGCCCACCGCCTCCGCCCCGAAGACCAGCTGGCGCAGGCTCGCGTACACGTCCACCTGCGCGCGCACGTGCTGGTGGAAGAGCGCCGCCGTCTGGTACAGGTGCGTGACCCGCTGCTCGCGCAGCGCGCGGCCGAGCGACGGCGTGGACAGGAGCACGTCGCGGTCGATCCCCACCAGCGTGGCCCCGTTCAGCAGCGCGCCCCAGATCTCGAAGACCGCCGCGTCGAAGCTGGCGTTCGACGCCTGCCCCACCCGGTCGCCCGGGCCCAGCGGCATGGTCCCGGGGAGGCACACCGCGTACTGCACCACCTCGCCGTGGGCCATCATCACGCCCTTGGGACGGCCGGTGCTCCCGCTGGTGTAGAACACGTACGCCAGGTTCCCGGCCGCCGCCCCGCTCCGCGGCGGGTCGGCGGGCCCGGCGGCGAGCACGTCCGCCACGCGGTCCAGGCCGACCACGTGGAGCCCCGCGTCCGCGAGCGGAGCCGACAGCACGCCCCGGCTCACCAGCACGCGCGCGGCGGAGTCGTCCAGCATCATGCGCACGCGCTCCGGCGGATAGGCGGGGTCCACGGGGACGCAGCAGCCGCCGGCCTTCATCACCGCCAGGGTGGCGACGACCATCTCCGGGCCGTGCTCCAGCAGCACGCCCACGCGCGCCTCCGGACCGACGCCGAGCCCCACCAGGTGGTGGGCGAGACGGTTGGCCCGCGCGTCCAGCTCGCGGTAGCTCAGCTCCTCGCCCCACGACAGCGCGGGGGAGTCGGGGGCGCGCTCGACCCGCGCCGCGAACAGGTCGTGGAGGGTGGCGTCGCGCGGGAAATCCCGCTCCGTCCGGTTCCACTCGCCCACCACCTGCGCGCGCTCCGCCCCGGAAAGCAGCGACAGCTGCGAGATGGGCGCGTCCGGGTGGGCCGCCATGGCCTCCAGCGTCGCCTCCAGGTGCCCAGTCATGCGCGCGATCGTTTCCGCGTCGAAGAGCACCGCGAGGTAGACGAGCGCGCCCGCCAGCGGCCCGCCGTCGTCCACGACGCTCAGCTCCAGCTCGAAGGTGGCGTCGTGCCCGCCCACACCGAACGGCTCCAGCCCCAGCCCGCCCAGGCGCAGCCGC
Organism: uncultured Gemmatimonadales bacterium; assembly: GCA_963716255.1. Lineage (GTDB taxonomy): Bacteria > Gemmatimonadota > Gemmatimonadetes > Longimicrobiales > Longimicrobiaceae > JAFAYN01. Next base: position 1,167,604 of record OY970303.1, read on the forward strand.
TCGTCCGTCCCCCCGGCGCGCTCCAGCGCGAAGATCGCCTGGAAGAGCGGGCTGTGGGTGAGGCTGCGCTCCACGCCCAGCTCGTCGACCAGCCGCTCGAAGGGCAGCTCCTGGTGGTCGTACGCGCCCAGCGCCGTCGCCCGCACCCGGCGCAGCAGCGCGCTCCAGGTGGGATCGCCGCCCAGGTCGGCGCGCAGGGCCAGCATGTTGACGAAGAAGCCGATCAGCCCCTCCGTCTCCCGCCGGGTCCGCCCCGCGATGGGGGTGCCCACCACCACGTCCTCCTGGCCCGCGTAGCGGCCCAGCAGGGCCTGCCAGGCGGCGAGGACGGTCATGAACAGCGTGGCCCCCTCGCGCCGCGAGAGCGTCCGCAGCCCTTCCGTCGTACCGGCCGGGAGCATGAAGTGATGGCTCCCGCCGCGCGTGCCCGCCACCGCGGAGCGGGGGCGGTCGGTGTGGATCTCCAGCAGCGGGGGAGCGCCGCCCAGCTTGTCCTTCCAGTAAGCGATCTGCTCGTCCAGCACCGCCCCGCTGAACCAGCTCCGCTGCCAGACGGCGAAGTCGGCATACTGCACCGGGAGCTCGGGAAGCCGCGGCGACGCGCCCCGGCTTAGGGCGTCGTACAGCGCCGACACCTCGCGCACCAGCACCTGCATGCTCCACGCGTCGCTGACCACGTGGTGGAGCGTGAAGCACAGCACGTGGTCGTCCTCGCCGAGCCGGAGCAGGGTGCTCCGCAGAAGCGGCCCCTGCGCCAGGTCGAAGGGCAGCATCGCCTCCGCGGCGGCCAGCCGCCGCGCCCGGGGCTCACGCTCCGCTTCCGGCAGATCCCGCAGGTCCAGCTCCCTGAGCTCCACGGGAGCGGGCGGGTGGATGACCTGCACGGGCCCGCCGCCCTGCTCGGCGAAGACCGTGCGCAGCGTCTCGTGCCGCCGAACCAGCGCGTCCAGACTGGCCCGCAACGCCGCCACCTGCGGCACGCCGCGCAGGCGCAGCGCGAAGGGCATGTTGTAGGCGGTGCTCCCCGGCTCCAGCCGGTCCACCACCCACAGCCGCTGCTGTGCGAAGGAGAGCGGCAGCGGCGCCTCGCGGGAAACGCGCTCCATCGGCGGAGCGGCCGGGGCGGACGAGCCCCGCAGGCCGTCCACGAGCCCGGCCAGCGCGGCCACGGTGGGCGCCTCGAAGAGCGCGAGCAGCGGGATCTCCACCCCGAGCGCCTGCCGCACCCGCGAGATCACCTGGGTCGCCAGCAGCGAGTGGCCTCCGCGCTCGAAGAAGTTGTCCAGGGTACCCACCCGCTCCGCCCTCAGCACCTCCGCCCAGATCCCCGCCAGGACCTCTTCCGCGGCGGTGCGCGGCGCCACGTACCCCGCCGCGGCGTCCTGCTCCGGCGCGGGCAGCGCGCGCCGGTCGACCTTGTCGTTGGCGTTGCGAGGCAGCTTCTCCAGCACCACGAAGGCGCCCGGCACCATGTGCTCGGGGAGACGGGCGGCCAGGTGCGCCCGCAGCAGCCCCGGCAGGTGCGGCTTCGCCGCTTCCCGCACCGGGATTCCCTCCCCCGCGAAGAGCCGCCGGTAGAACGGCGTCGCCCGGAACACCTCCACGTGGTGCGCGGAGTCGAACTCGAACGGCACCTCCTCCCCCGAGCCGCGCGCCAGCACCCCGCGCACCGAGTAGTTCGGTGCCACCTTGGTGGGGTGCAGGTCCCCCCTGCACTCCACGACCAGCCGGTCGCCCGGCTCCACCTCCACCCCCGGGTCGAAGAGCGGGAAGTAGATCGGGAACCACGCCGTCTCCTCCTCCGCCATGTCCAGGATCTCGCCTTCGGACAGCTCCATCCGCAGCCACAGCACCAGCCCGTCCAGCCGCCCCGCCCGTTCCACCGCCAGCTCCTCCACCCGCACGTACGCCTCCGGCACGGGGCTCCGGTTGAAGTCCACCTCCTCGAAGACGCCCACGTCCGTGAGCCGGTTCTGCCAGGGGAAGTCCTTGATGGAGAGCCGCACGTCGCAGGGGTGGCCCACCTCTTCCCAGATCCGCTCCATGTAGTGCGCCCCGCTGCGCGAAAACGCCGGTGCGCGCCGGATCGACTCCGGCAGGCTCGCCGCGGCCATGCACGTCTGGGTGAGCCCCGGGATCATCACGGCGCCGGGGGCCATCAGGCGCTGCACCCCGTTGAGGATGTGGGCCGCGCCCTCGCCCCCCGCGATCGCCTCCACGATCTCCGAGACGCACACGTCGGCCAGCTCCGGAAGCTCGACGGTGCGGGCGTCGGAGTGGATGACGGTGATGCGGTCCTCCAGCCCCAGCTCGCGGATGCGGGCGCGGGCGGCCAGGAAGGAGCGCTCCAGCAGCTCCACCGCGTACACGTGGCGCGCCCCCGCCTGCACGGCCAGGCGGGCGAGGATGGCGTCCATGCCGGTGCCCACGTCCAGGACCACCTTGCCGGGGGCGTGGCGCTGGAGCGCGCGCAGGTAGCGGGCGTTGCGCAGGGTGTCGTGCGTCAGCCCCTGGTAGATCATCTCGTCGAAGACGTGGTACTCGCCGATGGAGGGCCACAGCTCGGCGCTGCTCTCCGGCTCGGGCACCACGTAGGCGACCAGGCGCTTCTGGGCGGGCGCGCCGACGGCGGCATCCTCGCGCACGGCGACGACCGCCTCGCGCACGAAGTCGTTCTCCAGGAGCGCGGCCTCCACCTCGCCCAGCTCGATGCGGAAGCCGCGGATCTTGACCTGGCTGTCGATGCGGCCCAGGAACTCCAGCTCCCCGTCCGCGCGCCGCCGCACCCGGTCGCCCGTTCGGTACAGGCGCGCGCCGGCACGGTCCGAGAACGGGTCCGGCACGAACTTCTCGGCCGTCACGTCGGCACGGCCCAGGTAGCCGCGCGCCACCCCCGCCCCCGCCAGGCGCAGCTCGCCCGCGATCCCCATCGGCAGCAGGCTGCCCCCGGCGTCGCACACGTACATCCCCACCCCCGGCAGCGGACGCCCCACCATCTGCCAGTCGTAGCGGCTCCCCCGCCGCAGCGGCGTCCCCGAGCTGATCATGGTGTTCTCGGTGGGGCCGTACATCGCCCACACCTGCGCCGCCGGGAAGGCCACCTGCACCTGCTCCAGCAGGTCGGGCGCGATGGCGTCGCCGCCGATGAACACCCCGCGTATCCGCGGCAGCGTCCCCGGCCCGGCCTGCACGCGCGCGACCACCTCACGCATCAGCGCCGGCACCGCGTGCACGCCGTCGGTCCCGGCCAGCTCCTCCACCAGGCGCTCCACGTCGCGCACCGTCTCCTGCGGGAGCAGCCGCACCTTTCCCCCGGCCAGCAGCGGCGCGAAGACCTCGAAGGTCCAGATGTCGAACGCGTAGCTGGCCATCCCCGGGAACACGTCCCCGGCGGCAAAGCCGAAGGTGTCGCGCGTGGCGAGCAGCGTGCTCACCAGGCTGGCGTGCTCCACGACCACGCCCTTGGGCCGGCCCGTGGAGCCGGAGGTGTAGATGACGTACGCCGCGTTGTGGACACTGGCGCCGCTCGCGGGCGCCTCGTCCGATCCGGCGGCGATCGCCTCACGGTCCGCGTCCAGGCGGACGACCGCCCCCGCGAAGGGGGGGAGCGCGTCCGCCAGCCCGCCCTGCGACAGCAGCAGCCTGGCGCCGGAGTCGGACAGCGTGTAGGCCAGGCGCTCGGCGGGGTAGTCCGGGTCCAGCGGCACGTAGGCGCCGCCGGCCTTGAGCACACCGAGGATGCCCACCACCATCTGCGGCCCGCGCTCCAGGCAGACCGCGACGCGGGCCTCCGGCCCCACACCGTGCGCGCGCAGCCGGTGCGCGAGCCGGTTGGAGCGCCGCTCCAGCTCGCCGTAGCTCAGCGTCTCGCCGCCGAAGGAGACCGCCGTCAGATCGGGCGTGCGCGCGGCCTGGGCCGAGAACAGCTCGTGCACGCACGCCGGCGCATGGCCCAGGGATGCCGCGCTGGATCCGGCCAGCAGCTGCGCCCGCTCGCTCTCGCGCAGCAGCGACAACTCCGAGAGGCGCCCCAGCGGGTCGGCCGCCATCGCCGCGAGCAGGGTCTCCAGGTGCCCCGCCATGCGCTCGATGGTGGCTGCCTCGAAGAGCGCCGGACGGTAGACGAGCCCCCCGTCCAGCACGTCCGTGAAGTCGGTGAAGACCAGGTCCAGGTCGAACCTGGCGATCCGCTCGCCTCCCCCGAACGGCTCCAGCACGACCTCGCCCAGCCGCAGCCGCTCGTCGCCTCCATCGGACCGGTTCAGCGCAAAGGCGGTCTGGAAGACCGGGGTGTGCGTGAGGCTGCGCTCCACGTTCAGCTCGCCCAGCAGGCGCTCGAAGGGCAGCTCCTGGTGGGCGTACGCCCCCAGCGCCGCTTCCCGCACCCGCCCCAGCAATTCGCTCCACGTGGGGTCCCCGCCCAGGTCGGCGCGCAGGGCGAGCATGTTCACGAAGAAGCCGATGAGCCCCTCGGTCTCGCGCCGGGTCCGCCCCGCGATGGGGCTGCCCACGACCACGTCGTCCTGGTCGGCGTACCTGGCAAGCAGCGCCTGCCAGCCGGCGAGCAGGGTCATGAACAGCGTCGTCCCCTCGCGCCGCGAGAGCGCCCGCAGCCCCTGCGAGATCTCGGGCGACAGGCGGAAGCCGTGGCCCGCCGCGCGCGGGCTCTGCCCCACGGCCCGCGGGCGGTCGACCGGGATCTCCAGCAGCGGGGGGGCGCCGGCCAGGCGCTCCCGCCAGAAGCCGATCTCCTCTTCGAGCACCTCGCCGCTCAGCCACTCGCGCTGCCAGACGGAGAAGTCCGCGTACTGCACCGGCAGCTCCGGGAGCCCTGGTGCATCCCCCCGGGTGAAGGCGCCGTAGAGCTCGGACACCTCGCGGACGAGAACGCCGCGGCTCCACCCGTCGCTGACGATGTGGTGCAGCGTGAAGCACAGCACGTGGTCGTCGTCTGCCAGGCGCAGCAGCGTGCAGCGCAGCAGCGGCCCGCGCGCCAGGTCGAAGGGCAGCATCGCCTCCGCCGCGGCGAGCCGTTCCGCCTCGGCCTCGCGCTGCGGCTCCGGCAGGCCGCGCAGGTCCAGGGCCGGCAGCGCCACCGGCACGGGCGGCTGGACGACCTGCGCCGGCTCGCCCTGCTCGGTGAAGACCGTGCGCAGCGTCTCGTGCCGCCGCACCAGCGCGTCCAGACTGGCCCGCAGCGCACCGGTGTCCAGCGCGCCGCGAAGCCGGAGCACGTACGGCAGATTGTAGGTGGGGTTTCCCGGCTCCATCCGGTCCACCAGCCAGAGCCGCTGCTGCGCGAACGACAGGGGCAGCGGCTCCGCCCGCGAGACCCGCTCGATGGGCGGCGCGACTCCGGCGCCGGCGCTCCGCAGCGTCTCGATGCGCCCGGCCAGCCCCTCCAGGGTGGGCGCCTCGAACAGGGCGCGCAGCGGCACCTCCACCCCGAACGCCTCCCGCACCCGCGCCATCACCCGCGTCGCCAGCAGCGAGTGCCCGCCCAGCGCGAAGAAGTCGTCCCGCGCGCCGACGGCGTCCGTCATCCCCAGCACCTCCGCCCAGATCCCCGCCAGCACCTCCTCCGTCGGGGTCGCCGGCGCCACGTCGGCGGCGCGCTCCGCCCGCTCGGGCGCGGGGAGGGCCAGACGGTCGACCTTGCCGCTGGGGGTCAGGGGAAGCGTCTCCAGCGCGGCGAACGCCGCCGGGACCATATACCCGGGGAGCCGCTCCCGCGCCCAGCTCCGCAGCGCCTCGGCGGGCGGCGCCTCCGCGCCTTCGGCCGCGACCACGTACCCCGCCAGCCAACGCTCGCCCCGGCCGTCCAGCTGCGCGGTGACCACGGCCTCGCGCACCGCCGGGTGGGCCCGCAGCACGGCCTCCACCTCGCCCAGCTCCACGCGGAAGCCGCGCACCTTGACCTGGAAGTCGGCGCGCCCCACGAACTCCAGGGCGCCGTCCGGGAGCCGCCGCCCCAGGTCGCCGGTCCGGTAGCTGCGCAGGCCGCTCGCCGCGTCCTCCGCGAAGGCCGCCGCGGTCTGCTCGGGCTTGCGCCAGTAGCCGGGCGCCACGTGCGCGCTGCGGATCACCATCTCGCCCACGCCGTACACCGCCACCTGCTCGCCCAGCGGGGTCTGCAGGACCACCTCGGTGTCCTCCACCGGGTGCCCCACGGGCACCGTGCCGCGCGGAAGGGGGGTGTCGTGGCGGATGTAGCTCTGGAGCGTGACCGTGGACTCGGTGGGCCCCAGGCCGTTGACCAGCACCGCCCCCGGCGCGAAGTGCGCGTGGAACGCCTCCACGTCGCGCCGCTGGGTCTCCTCGCCGCCCAGCACCACCACGCGCACGTGCGGGAAGCGCTCCCCCTCCGGCAGCTCGGCCACCAGGTGGCGGAAGACGGTGGGGGTGGAGTGGTACAGGGTGATCCCCTCGCGCCGCATCCACTCGGCCACGCCGGCCGGGGCCTCTTCCCGCCAGTCGAAGGGCAGGAGCGCGGCGCCGTTGAGGAGCGCGCCGTACGTGGCCATGACCGCCGCGTCGAAGGTGTACGACGAGAACAGCGTCAGGCGGTCGTCGTGCCCGATGCGCAGGTTGTTGGTGTACACCCGGATGAAGTGCAGCACGTTGCGGTGCGTCTGCACCACCCCCTTGGGCTGCCCCGTGGAGCCCGAGGTGTAGAGGATGTAGGCGGGGTCGTCCGGCGAGGCCGTGTGCGGCGCCGCGGCCGGGCGGTCGAACTCGGCCGCGGCGTCCTCCACGTCCACCAGCGGGAGGCACCCGCCGGCCAGCTCGCGCGCCAGCACGAGGTTGGCCGCGTTGGTGACCAGCGCGGCGGCCCCGGAATCCTCCAGCACGTAGGCGCTGCGCTCCCTGGGGTAGAGCGGGTCGATGGGCACGTAGGTCTTCCCGGCCCTGAGCACGCCCAGGATCCCCACGATCATGGCGGCGTCGTGCTCGAAGAGCAGCGCGATTCGCTCCGGCCCGGCCGGGCGCGCGCGCAGGATCGCCCGCGCCACGCCCTCCGCCGCGCGGTCCAGCTCGGCGTAGGTGAGCCGCGTGGTCCGGGTCCGCACCGCGAGCCGGTCCGGGTGGCACCGGGCCTGGGCCTCGAAGCGCGCGGGGATCGTCTGCCCGGTCTCGGCGCGCGCGAACTCCGCGAACGGCCGGTCCGTGCCGATCCCGCGGGCGGTGACGGAGCGACGGTCGCGCTCCGCCTCGCCCAGGAGCGGGATCCGGGAGACGCGCAGCTCCGGGTCGGCGGCGACGGCGCGGAGCAGCGTCGACAGCTGGTCCAGCGCTTCCTCCATCCGCGCGCCCTCGAACAGCTCCGCGGCGTACACCAGGTCCAGGAGGATCGCGCCGCCGGCCTCGCGGGCGTACAGCGTCAGGTCGTACTTGGCCAGCGGGGCCCACTCGCCGGAGCTCCCGACCTGCTCGCCCGTGTCCTCCTCGCCGACGTTCTGCAGGTTGAGCATCACCTGGAACACCGGGGTGTGGCTCAGGCTGCGCACGGGCTGCAGCTCCTCCAGGACGCGCTCGAAGGGGAGGTCCTGGTGGGCGTACGCGCCCAGCGTGCCCTCGCGGACGCGCGCCAGCAGCTCCCGGAAGGTGGGATCGCCGGACAGGTCGGTCCGCAGCGCCAGGGTGTTGAGGAAGAAGCCGATCAGCCCCTCGGTCTCGCGCCGGGTGCGGCCCGCGATGGGGGTGCCCACCACCACGTCCGCCTGCCCGGACCAGCGGCCCAGCAGCACGGCGAAGCCGGACAGCAGCGTCATGAAGAGGGTCGCGCCCTCCTGCCGCCCCAGGGCGCGGAGCCGGTCGGCCGCGGCGGCGTCGATCCGGAGCGAGCGCGCCCCGCCGCGGTGGCTGAACACCGCCGGGCGCGGCCGGTCCACCGGGAGCTCGAGCAGGGGAGGCGCCCCCGCCAGCCGCTCGCGCCACCAGGCGAGCTGCCGCTCCAGCGTCGCGCCGCTGAGCCAGGCGCGCTGCCACACGGCGTAGTCCGCGTACTGCACCGGCAGCTCGGGGAGCGGCGACGGCTCGCCGCGGGAAAAGGCGCCGTAGAGGGCGAGGACCTCGCGCACCAGCACGTCCATGCTCCAGGCGTCGGAGACGATGTGGTGCATGGTGAGCAGGAGGACGTGGTCCTCCGCGCCCAGGCGCAGGAGGGTGCTCCGCAGCAGCGGGCCCCGCGCCAGGTCGAAGGGCCGCAGGGCCTCCTCCCAGGCCAGCCGCTCCGCCCGCGCCTCGCGCTCCGCCTGCGGCACGCCGGCCAGGTCCAGCACGGGCAGCGGCACGGGAGCGGGTTCGAGGACGACCTGCACCGGCTCGCCGCCCTGTTCGGCGAAGACGGTGCGCAGCGCCTCGTGCCGCGCGACCAGCGCGTCCAGGCTGGCCCGGAGCGCGGCCGTGTCCAGCGCTCCGGGCAGGCGCACCACCTCCGGGATGTTGTAGGCGGCGCTCCCCGGCTCCAGGCGGTCCACCAGCCACAGCCGCTGCTGCGCGAACGACAGCGGCAGTGCGCTGCGCGCCTCGCGCGGGATCCGCTCGATCGGCGGGGCCATGGCCGCCCCGGCGCCCCGGAGCGCCTCGATGCGCCCGGCCAGGCCCGCCACCGTGGGCGCCTCGAAGAGCGCCCGCAGCGGCACCTCCACGCCGAACGCCTGCCGCGCACGCGAGATCACCCGGGTCGCCAGCAGCGAGTGCCCGCCGAGCGAGAAGAAGCTCTCGTCCGCCCCCACCCGCTCCACGCCCAGCACCTGCGCCCAGATCCCCGCCAGCACCTCCTCCGTCTCCGTGCTCGGCGCGGCGGAGTCCGCCCCCGCGCCCCGCTCCGGCGCCGGGAGCGCGCCGCGGTCCACCTTGCCATTGGCGGTAAGGGGAATGCTCTCCAGCACCACGAAGGCCCCCGGGACCATGTACTCCGGCAGGCTCCGCCGCAGGTGCGCGCGCAGTCCCTCCGTCTCCACCTCGCCCACCACGTACGCCACCAACCGCTTGTCGCCCGGCTCGTCCTCGCGCACGATCACCCGCGTCTGGCGCACCCCCGGGTACGCAGCCGCCGCGCCCTCCACCTCCCCCATCTCGATGCGGAAGCCGCGCAGCTTCACCTGGTCGTCCTGCCGGCCCATGAACTCCAGCCTGGCGTCCGCGTTCCAGCGCACCCGGTCGCCCGTGCGGTACATGCGCGCGCCGGGCTCGGGCGCGAACGGGTCGGGGACGAACTTCTCCGCCGTCAGCTCCGGGCGTCCCAGGTAGCCACGCGCCACCCCGTCGCCGCCCACGCACAGCTCCCCCGCCACGCCCACCGGCGCCGGGTTCATCCCCGGTCCCAGCACGTAGGCCCGCGCGTTGGGGATGGGCCGCCCGATGGGCACCGTGGCCGCGCCCTCGGCCACCTCCTCCACCACTTCCAGGGTGCACCACACCGTGGCCTCGGTGGGGCCGTACTCGTGCAGCACGCGCCCGGGCCTGCCCTCGCGCAGCATCCGGCGCACGCTCTGCGTCCCCACCGCCTCCGCCCCGAACACCAGCTGGCGCAGCCCGGCGTACACGTCCACCTGCTCGCGCACGTGCTGGTGGAACAGCGCCGCGGTCTGGTACAGGTGCGTGATCCCCTGCTCGCGCAGCGCCCGGCCGAGCGCCGGCGCGGAAAGGAGCACGTCGCGCTCGATGCCCACCAGCACGGCGCCGTGCAGCAGCGCGCCCCAGATCTCGAAGACCGCCGCGTCGAAGCTGGCGTTGGACGCCTGCCCCACGCGGTCGCCCGGACCCAGGGGCATGGTGTCGGGGAGGCACGCGGCGTACTGCACCACCTCGCGGTGCGACATCATCACGCCTTTGGGGCGTCCCGTGCTCCCGCTGGTGTAGAACACGTACGCCAGGTTCCCGCCTCGCGCCCCGCCGCGCGGCGCTTCGGCGGGCGCGGCGGCCAGCGCCTCCGCGGCGCCGTCCAGGTCGACCACGTGGAGCCCCGCGCCGGCCAGGGGGGCCCACAGCCCGCCCCGGCTCACCAGCACGCGCGCGGCGGAGTCGGCCAGCATCATGCGGATGCGCTCCGGCGGATAGCCGGGGTCCACGGGGACGCAGCAGCCGCCGGCCTTCATCACCGCCAGGGTGGCGACGACCATCTCCAGGCCGTGCTCCAGCAGCACGCCCACGCGATCCTCCGGACCGACACCGAGCCCCACCAGGTGGTGGGCGAGACGGTTGGCCCGCGCGTCCAGCTCGCGGTAGCTCAGCTCCTCGCCCCACGCCAGCGCCGGAGCGTCCGGCGTGCGCCCCGCCTGCGCCTCGAACAGGTCGTGAACGCAGGCGTCCTGCGGGAAGGCCCGGGCCGTCCGGTTCCACTCGTCCACCACCCGGGCGCGCTCCGCCGCGGACAGGAGCGACGCCTCCGAGATGCGCGTGTCGGGACGGGCGGCCATGGCCTCCAGCACCGCCTCCAGGTGCCCCACCAGGCGCGCGGCCGTATCCGCGTCGAAGAGCGCCGCGACGTAGCTGAGGGAGCCCGCCAGCGGGCCCTCGCCGTCCACGACGCTCAGCTCCAGGTCGAACTTGGCGGCGTATTCGCCCCCGCCGAACGGCTCCAGCGCCACCTCGCCCAGCCGCAGCCGCTCGTCGTCGCCGCCGGAGCGGGCAAGCTCGAACGCCACCTGAAAGAGCGGGTTGTGAAGCAGGCTGCGCTCCACGCCCAGCTCGTCCACCAGCCGCTCGAAGGGAACGTCCTGGTGGTCGAACGCGCCCAGCGACATCTCCCGCACGCGTCCCAGCAGCTCCGTCCAGGTGGGGTCGCCCGACAGGTCGGTCCGCAGCGCCAGCGTGTTGACGAAGAAGCCGATCAGCTCCTCCGTCTCCGTGCGTGTCCGCCCCGCGACCGAGGTCCCCACGACCACGTCCTCCTGCGCTGCGTAGCGCCCCAGCAGCACCTGCCACCCCGCCAGCAGCGCCATGAACAGCGTGGCCCCCTGGCCGCGCGACAGCTCCCGCAGCTCCCCCGACAGCGCGGGCGGGAGGCGGAACCCGTGGCTCGCCGCCCGCGGGCTCTGCCCGGGCTGGCGCGGACGGTCGGTGGGGATCTCCAGCAGCGGCGGAGCCCCGCCAAGCCGCTCCTTCCACCAGCCCACCTGCTCCTCCAGTACCGCGCCGCCCAGCCGCTCGCGCTGCCAGACGGCGAAGTCGGCGTACTGGATGGGGAGCTCCGGGAGCCGCGGCTCCTCGCCGGCGGCGTGGGCGGCGTAGAGCGCGGACACCTCGCGCACCAGCACGCCCATGCTCCAGCCGTCGCTGACGATGTGGTGGAGCGTGAAGCACAGCACGTGGTCGCCGTCGTCCAGGCGCAGCAGCACGCTCCGCAGGAGCGCCCCGCCCTCCAGCTCGAAGGGCCGCGTGGCCTCCGCGGCGGCCAGGCGCCGCGCCTCGCGCTCGCGCGCGGCGGCGGGGAGGGCGTGCAGGTCCACCGTGGGGAGCCGCACGGATCCGGCCGGGCGGACGTCCTGCAGGGGGATGCCCCCCTGCTCGGTGAAGACGGTGCGCAGCACCTCGTGGCGCGCGACGAGCCCGCGCAGGGCGCCCCGCAGCGCGGCCGTGTCCAGGGCGCCGCGCAGCCGCAGCCCGGCGGGCACGTTGTACGCGAAGCTCTCCGGCTCCAGCCTCTGAACGACCCAGAGCCGCATCTGCGCGAAGGAGAGCGGCAGCCCCGCGCCTTCCTCGCGCGGCACCCGCGCGATCGCGGACGCGGCGCCGTCCTCCGGCGCGGAGGCGGAATCGTCGCCGGGCCCCCTCAGCCCGTCCACGTGCGCGGCCAGCTCGGCCACGGTGGACGCGTCGAAGAACTCCATCAGCGGCACTTCCACGTCGAACGCCTGCCACACCCGCGAGACCACCTGCGCCGCCAGCAGCGAGTGGCCGCCCAGCTCGAAGAAGTCCTCCTCCGCCCCCACCCGGTCCAGGCCCAGCACCTCCGCCCAGATCCCGGCCAGCACCTCCTCCGTGCGCGTCCGCGGCTCCACGTACCCCTCGCCCGCGCCGTCCACCTGCTCCGGCGCCGGCAGCGCCCGCCGGTCCAGCTTGCCGTTCGCGTTGAGCGGCAGCTTCTCCAGCGCCACCAGCGCGCCCGGCACCATGTAATCCGGCAGCCGCTCCGCCAGGCGCGTCCGCAGCTCCTCCGCCGCGACCTCCCGCCCCGCCTCGAAGACCACGTACCCCACCAGGCGCGGGTTCCCCGGCACGTCCTCGCGCACCACCACCACCGCCGCCCGGACCCCCGCCACCCCGGCGAGCACCGCCTCCACCTCGCCGATCTCGATGCGGAAGCCCCGCACCTTGACCTGCTGGTCCAGGCGCCCCAGGTACTCCAGCACCCCACCGGCCAGCCACCGCACCCGGTCTCCCGTCCGGTACAGCCGCGCGCCGCCGCGCGCCTCCCTCGCGAACGGGTCGGGGACGAACGTCGCCGCCGTCTGCTCCGCCCGCCCCAGGTATCCCCGCGACACCCCCGGCCCCGCCACGTGCAGCTCGCCGGGAACCCCCACGGGCTGGGGGTGCCCCGCCGCGTCGAGCACGTACACCCGCACGTTGGGCAGCGGCCGCCCGATCAGGACCGGTCCCGACCCGACCCCCTCCGGGATCTCGTGGCTCGTCGCCAGCACCGTGGCTTCGGTGGGGCCGTAGAGCACCGAGAGCCGCGCCCCCGGGAACACCTCCCGCATCTCCGCCCACAGCTCCGGCGTCACCGGCTCGCCCCCCGAGACCACCCACCGCACCCCCGCCAGCGCGCCCGGCTCCGCCTCGCGCGCCGCCGCCACGATCTGCCGCATCAGCGACGGCACCGCGTTCATCAGCCCCGCTCCACGCAGCTCCTCCACGATCCGCGCCGGCTCCCGCACGTGCTCCAGCGGGAGCAGCCGCACCGTCGCCCCCGCCGAGAGCGGCACCAGCGCCTCGAAGACCCAGATGTCGAAGGCGAAGCTGACCATCGCCAGCGACACCTCGCCCTCGCGCGGCTCGAAGACCTGCCGCATGGTGGCGACGAAGTGCCCCAGGCTCCCGTGCTCGACGACCACCCCCTTGGGCGTCCCCGTAGATCCGGAGGTGTAGAGGACGTACGCCGCGCTGCGCGGGTCCACCCCCACGGCCGGCGCCTCGTCCGCGGCCGCCGCGATCGCCTCCGCGTCGCGGTCCAGGCAGACCGTCTCCCCCGCGAAGTCGGGGAGGCCCTCCAGCAGCGCGGCGCGCGTGAGCACGACCGGGGCGGCCGAGTCGGCCAGCATGAAGGCCACGCGCCCGGCCGGGTAGGCGGGGTCCAGCGGGACGTAGGCGCCCCCGGCCCTGAGCACGCCGAGCACGGCGACGAGCAGGTCGACGCCGCGCTCCAGGCAGATGCCCACGCGGGTCTCGGGGCCGACGCCCAGCCCCGCCAGGTGGTGGGCGAGCCGGTTGGCGCGGTGCTCCAGCTCGGCGTAGGTGAGGGACGCGCCGGCGCTGGTGGCGGCGGACAGGCCGGGCGTGCGCGCGGCCTGCTCGGCGACGAGCCGGGGAAAGGAGACGGGCCGGTAGGCGGCGGCGGTGGCGTTCCACTGTTCCAGCAGCTGGGCGCGCTCGCCGGGGCGCAGCAGCGGCACCTCGGAGAGGCGCCGCCCGGGGTCGGCGCTCATGGACTCCAGGAGCACGTCCAGGTGCCCCTCCATGCGCGCGATCGTCTCCGGATCGAAGAGCGCCCGCCGGTACGTCATCACCCCGTGGATGAGGTCGCCGTCGTCCTCCAGCGAGAGCACCAGCTCGCTCGGGTTGTTCACCGACCCCTGCCCGAACACCTCCAGCCGCACCGGCCCCAGCGACAGCGCCGCGCGGCTCGTCGCGCGCTCCAGGCGGAACGTCACCTGGATCAGCGGCGAATGGGTGGGGCTGCGCTCCACGCCCAGCTCCTCCACCAGGCGCTCGAAGGGGAGCTCCTGGTGCGCATACGCGCCCATCGCCCCGTCCCTGACCCGCCCCAGCAGCTCGGTCCAGGTGGGGTCCCCGCCCAGCTCCAGGCGCAGGACCAGCGGGTTGACGAAAAGGCCGATCAGCCCCTCCAGCTCCACGTGCGAGCGCCCCGCCGTGGGGGTGCCCACCACCACGTCCTCCTGCCCCGCGTAGCGCGCCAGGAGCGCCTGCCACCCGGTCAGCAGCGTCATGAAGAGCGTCGTCCCCTCGCGCTGCGTCAGCGCCCGCAGCCCCCGCGCCGCCGCCGCCGGGAGGCTGATGCGGTGGGTGGCCGCACGCGCGCTCTGGCCCGCCGCGCGCGGACGGTCGGTGGGGACGTCCAGGAGCGGCGGCGCTCCCGCCAGGCGGCCGCGCCAGTATGCCAGCTGCGCCTGGAGCGTGGCGCCGGAAAGGAAGTCGCGCTGCCAGACGGCGTAGTCGGGGTACTGCACCGGCAGCTCCGCCAGCTGCGGCTCCCCGCCCCGGCTGAACGCCTCGTAGAACGCCGAGACCTCGCGCACCAGCACGTCCGTGCTCCACCCGTCGCCCACGATGTGGTGCATCGAGAAGAAGAGCACGTGCTCCTGGTCGTCCAGCCGCAGCAGCACGCTGCGCAGCAGGGGCCCGCGCTCCAGGTCGAAGGGCCGCAGCGCTTCCCGCAGCGCGACCCGCTCGGTCTGACGCTCCCGCTCTGCCGCGTCGAGCCCCCGCAGGTCGACCAGCTTCAGCGCCGCGGCGCCGCCGGGCTCCACGACCTGCACGGGCGTGCCGCCCTGCTCGCGGAAGACCGTGCGCAGCACTTCGTGGCGGCGCACCAGCGCGTCCAGGCTCCGCTTCAGCGCCGCCGCGTCCAGCGGGCCGTGGAGCCGCAGCCCGCTCGCCATGTTGTACGTGGGGCTGTCCGGCTCCAGCCGGTCCACGAGCCACAGCCGCTGCTGCGCGAAGGACAGCGGCGCCGGACCGTCGAGACTCCGCCGCGATATCTGCTCCCTCGCGTCCGAGCCATGCCGCCTGCGCAGGAGGTTCTGCAGGAGCTGCCGCCTCTTCTCGGCGGACAGCTGCTCGACGCGCTCCGTGACCTCTCGGGTCTGATCGTGGCTCATGATCGTAGGTATGGCGATGAAGTCGCGGCGGCCCGGGCGGGAGAGCCCGGCAAGCGGTGTCGCGGGGGGCCGCCGGTACCGGCGCCGGAGGCCGCCACGACGACGCACGGCTCCTCCGGCCTGGCGGGGAATCGCTCCGCGACCGGGCGCAGGACTCCGGCATCGACCCGTTCCAGCCAGTGGATCTCCGGCTCCACGCCGCCCCCATGCGCCGCCTCGTCCGGAACGGCGGCGTAGCGGGCCATCTTCACAAGGAGGTCTCCCTGGAGCCGATCCTTACTCGCCAGCATTCGCACGGCGGAATCAGGGTGCGGGAGTATAATACTGGTCTCAATCTGAAAGCAACGGCCTGGGAAATCGGATGTTCACGGCGCCACGACGCACCGGAACGGGCGCGCGGATTCGGGGGGAAAGCCGCGGCGCGGCAGCCGGCGCCGCTCGCGGGCCGACGGGGGATGGGGAGGGTTGGAAGAAGGCTAGCTCATCGTTCGAGCCTGTAGCCGACCTTCCAGATGGTGAGGAGGTGGCGGGGGTTGGCGGGATCCTTCTCGACCTTGCGACGCAGCTCCGCGATGTGCATGTCCACGGTGCGCGTCATCACCGCGGAGCGGTGTCCCCAGACCTCCTTGAGCAGGTCGAGCCGCGACGCCACGGCGCCGTCGCGGCGGAGGAGCGCGCACAGGAGGTCGTACTCCTTGGGGGTGAGCGAGACCGGCGCGCCGTCCCGCAGCACCGTGTGGGTGGCGAGGTTCACCTCGACCTCGCCGAACCGCTCCACGGACGCCGCCTTGCCCGCGGGGCCGGGGCGGGCGCCCGAGCGGCGGAGCAGCGCGGCGATCCGGGCGAGGAGCTCCAGGATCCCGAAAGGCTTGGTCACGTAGTCGTCGGCGCCGAGCCGGAAGCCGAGCACCTTGTCCGCCTCCTCGCCACGGGCGGTGAGGATGAGCACCGGCATCTCCCGTCCTTCCTCGCGCAGCGCCTTCAGCACGCGGTTCCCGTCCATCTCCGGAAGCATCAGGTCGAGGATGACGAGGTCTGGCTCCCAGGCGCGCGCCTGCCGGAGCCCTTCCGGTCCCGTCGCGGCCACGGCCACCTCGTGTCCCTCCAGCTCGAGGCTCGTGGACAGCCCGAAAGCGAGGTTCGCGTTGTCCTCGACCACGAGGATCCTGCTCACGCGGCTCCTCCCGCTCCCGGCCCGGACCGGGAGTGCACGGCGTCGCCCTCCCGGTCCGCCGGAAGCGCCGGGAGGGAGATCACGAACCGTGCGCCCCCGCCGGGAGCATCCTCCACGGAGGTCGCGCCGCCGTGCAGCGTGGCCACGTCCCGGACGACGGCGAGGCCGATCCCGCTCCCCCCAGTCGCGGCCTCCGCCGCCCTCGACAGGCGATGGTAGGGGCGCCAGATCCGGTCCCGGTCCGCGGCCGGGATGCCGGGCCCCTCGTCGTCCACCCGGATCCGGATCTCCGCCCCGACGCGCTCCACGCCGACCTCCACGTGCTGCCCGTCGGGGCCGTACTTCACCGCGTTGTCGAGCAGGTTGAGAACCGCCTGGCGGATGGCGTCCGCGTCGACGGCCGCGTACACGCCCGGAGCCCCGGCCAGCCGGAGCGAGGCGCCCCGCGACGATGCGAGCGGCGCGAAGGACTCGACCGTTTCCCGGACCACGCGGTCGACGTCGGTGGGCGCGGACGCCACCGGCTCGGGCCGCCGCTCGGAGCCGGCGAAACGGAGGACGTTCTCGACGAGGTAGCTCAACCGCCGCGCCTCGTCGCTGATGATGTGGATGGAGCGGGCGCGCTGCGGCTCCGGCAGCCGCCCCGACAGGAGCAGGTCGGCGAACAGGCGGATCTGGGCCAGCGGAGTGCGGAGCTCGTGCGACACCCCCGAGACGAATTCGCTCCGCATCCGGGTGAGCTCCTGCTGCCGGCGCATCTGCACCAGCGCGATCACCCCCAGCAGCAGGGTCAGGAACAGGACGCCGACGAGGAGGGGGAGGCGTGACCGCGGCAGTCCCCCGATCACCAGGCGGTCCGCGATCTCGGGCCGGACTCCCACGCGCAGAACCAGGCGCCCGAAGTCCTCCCCGACGGTGTCCACCGCCACGGTGGTGGGGTTGAGAGTCCCCCGGGACCGGAAGACGGGCTCCCCGGACGGCGAGGAAACCGCGACCGCGAGCAGCGCCCGGTTGGGCTCGCCGTCCGTGAGCGTGGGCGGAAGCAGCGGGTCCCGCTCCAGGATCCCCGTGATCACCGAGCGGGTGAACTCCGGCAGGTCCAGAACGAACCCGTAGACCCCGGAGGGCTCCCCCTCCTCCGTGGTGGCGATCCTGTACAGCAGGGACTTCGACGGCTGCCCGGGAACGGGCACCCGGGTGATCCCCTCGCCGTCGTCGCTGATCTGGCGGGTCACGCGGCTGCTTCCGTGGCGGATCGTCACTTCACGGGCGGGCGGCGGGGGCACCCGCAGCTTCGATGCCTGCTCCCGGACCCACCCCAGCTGCGCCGCGGAAAGCCTGGACGAGGTGACGGCGAAGCGCCCGTCCGTGAGGTTCAGGTAGAAGAAGTCGTGAGTCGCGCCGGAGCAGCCGCACCGGTCGAGCGCCGGCTCGGTCCAGCGCAGCAGGTCGGTGACCGCCGACTCGGGATCCCGGTCGGCGGGCGTGAGCTGGGACGGCAGCCCTCTCGCGAGGGCCGCGGAAAGTGTCTGCTTCGCCGTTTCCCCGAGCCGGCGCTCGAGCTCCCAGCTCGCAAACGCCCCGTAGTCCCGGAGCGTGCCCTCGCTGGCCGCGCGGTGCGAGCGCGCGGCGTCCTGCGCCTGGTAGGCGAGCACGCCGGAAAGGGCGAAGGTGAGCACCAGCACCACCAGCGGCAGGGAGCGGGACAATCCGGGTTCCTTCCAGCGCCTGCCGGTGGAAAGGGGCAGCCTTGTTCGCATCCTGTTCACCAGCGAGTCCGGGGCCGTCCGGCCGCGGGCCCGCGAGGCCGGGGTCCGGTCGTACGAAGCACGGGTACGGGAAAGGTCCCATACCCGTGAAAGGCGCAGGGGGTGCCGCGGCCCTCCGGCGCGGCGTCCGCCCCGGGGCGGGCCGTCCGCCGCGGGTCCTTCCGGCGGCTACGGACGGCGGCGCGGGCGCGACGGACCGTTCTCGAACCGGATCCGGGCCCTCTGGATGCCCAGGATCGGGTGCGGCGGGTCCATCCCGATGCGGATCATCACCCCCCGGATGTCCTCGCCCTTCTGCACGTAGACCGTCATGGCGTTCCCGTCCTCGACCGGCTGCTCGAATCCCAGCACCGTGTACCCGGCGAACTCGGCGGCCACGTCGGTGGCCGGGATCATCCCCTCGCCGTTGCCGTAGTCCGGCGCCGCGTGCTGCGTCAGGTACGCTTCCGCCGCGATGAAGTCGCCGCGGAGGAGGGGCTCCAGGAATCCGGCCGCGCGGCGGGCGCGCATGTCGTCCGTCGGGAAGGTGCGGAAGGGCAGGTTCGCGGTCTGCTGCTGCTGCTGCACCGCCCCCTGCTGGGCGGACAGGGCGCCGGAGCCCGCCACGAGCAGGAAGAGAGCGAGCAGGGCGTGGGCGATGCGGTTCATGGGACCTCTGTCGTTCCGGTTGTGAGGCACGGGCCTTCCCGCGCCGAATGACCATCAATCTGGCGACCCGGATCCGGGTTCGTGTTACGCTGGCGTATGCAGGTATCCTGGGTTCTGTAAGCGTTCTGTCAGGACGCACCTTCCGCCGGCGTCCGCCGGTCAGGTGCCCTGGATCCGGACGCTGTTCGTGGCCACGGCGTTCCGCACCGGCTCCGGCACCCTCTGCCACTGCTCGGGCGTCAGGACGGCCCGGGCCTGGTTCAGCGCGTCCTGCACGTGGGTCCGCCCCTGGTTGAGCTGCGGTCCGAGCTTTTCGAAGATCGCGCCCACGTTGCCGGACGGGACCCCGCCCGTTCCGCCCAGCGCCGCCCCGAGCTGGGCACGGATCGGCAGGTTCTTCGCCTCCAGCGCCTTGCGGATCTCCTCCAGCCGCCCGGCCTGCTCTTCCGAAAGCGACAGCGTGTCGCGCAGCGCGAGGATGCCTTCGATCGGCCGGGGAAGCAGGCGGTCGAGGATCATTCCCTCCTGCTCGGGGCCCGGCTGTGCGCCCGCCGCCTGCGGCGGGGGCAGGGTGGGGTGATACTCGATGATGCGGATCGCGCCTTCCCGCCCGCCCAGCCCCAGCCCGATGAACCCGCCCCACGGGTCGCGCTCCGGATTCGGCCCCACGATGAGCCTCGCCGAAAGCTGGATGCCGAAGGGGGAGCCGGACAGGGCCGCCCGGGACCGGGTCTGTCCGAACCGCTCGTTGACCTCGTAGCGGAAGCTGCGCGTCTCGGGATCGAAGCCGCGCGGGTACAGGAGGACATCATCGTTCAGCCATCCTCCCTGGCCCCACCCGCGCAGTCCGCCGTTGCCGTGGAGCAGGAGGTCCAGCCCCGCGGTGACGTTGCTCACGTCCATGCCCAGGGAGAGGCGCCGGCCGAGCGAGCCGATGGTGGGAGTGTAGGCGACCCGCACGTCGAGCGTGTGCTCCCACCCGGTACGGCAGTCGTTGCGCCGGACGATGCCGCCGAGGTTGGCGCGCAGGCAGGCCGCGGCGTGCTCCGGCGCGGCTTCCAGCAGCCGCTGCATCGCCGCGCCGAGTCCGGGATCCGCCGTGGAGGCGGGATCGAAGACGAAGGCCGCGTCGTTGAACGCGCCGTCGCCGTTGACGTCGCCGACCACCCACGGCGTGAAGGGCGCGCCGGACATCGCCCGTCCGATCAGCGAGACCTCCCAGGAGCTCCCCAGCGGACGTCCGATGATCGCGCTGAGCGCGTGGCGGCGGTCGTCGTCGCCCGGGGCCCAGCCGGGCCGGTTGGGGTCGCCCCGCGTGACGGTCGAGGCGAAGCCGCTGCGCGGGCCCCCGAACGCGAACGAGGACTGGTCCCGCGTCCGGGAAAGCGTGTAGGAGAGCTGGAAGTTCGTCCCTATGCTCGACAGCATCCCGTTCAGCGCCACCGTGAGCGCCCCCGTCCTGGAACGGAGCCCGGAATGCACCTCGTACGCCTGGGCGAACCGCCCGTCCCGCCGGGAAGCGAGGAGCGGGATCGTCCCCGTGCCCGGGTCGATCGCCGCGGCGGGAGCGAACACCGGCCGCCCGTCCTCCGCGTCCAGGGTGAACGCGGGAGCGGACGCCAGGTTGAGGTCGCGCACCCCGTACTGGCTCATCCCCAGGATGTAGAAGCCGTCGATGGACAGCGTGACCCGCTGCCGCAGCGTGACGTCGTAGCCCAGCGACGCCCGCCAGGAGCGCGGCGCCTCGAAAGCAGGAGCGAAGGCGGCCACGTTGGGAAGTCCGCGGCTCGCGGGGAGGCCCGCGGACCCGTCCGCGCAGGTGGTGGGCACGGAGGAGCCATCCTCCCGGAAACGGCGGAAGTCGGTCGTGGGGACCAGCCCCTCCCCCACGCACGAAAGGAACGCGTCCCCCCCCGCGCCGCGGCCCGCGTTCAGCACCTCCGCGTACAGGGAGAACGGCGTGCGCCCCCGGAACTCCCCGATTCCCCCCCGCAGCGACCGCGGCCGGTCCCCACCCGTGGACCAGGTGAAGCCCAGCCGCGGGCTCACGTGCACCTCCGTGGGGATCCGGTCGGTGTGCAGCCCGAACGCGGAATCCGCGGCGGGGCTGCGCTCCGGCGCCGCCCCGAACCCCGAGCCGTCCACCCGCACCCCGTAGACCACCTGCAGCGGCTCCGTCGGCCGCCAGGTGTCGCCCAGGTAGAGCGCGGCGCTCCACCCGCTCCCCCGCGTCGCCTCGCCGGGGAGAGTACGGGTGAAGGAGGTCGCCCGCCCCGCCTCCAGGTCGGCCAGCGAGGCGAAGGAGAAGCTCCCGTTGCTCCCCAGCGCGTCGAGCTGCCGGAAGGCGGTGTGGCCGAAGGAGGCGCCCAGCTTGAACCGGTGCGTCCCCCCCACGAGCAGCGACAGCTCGTCGGCGACCTCGATGCCGCGCTCGCTGGTTTCCCCGGGTGGAAGCGGGTCTCCGCCAAAGGAGAGCGTGGTCACCCCCGCCCCGCCCTCCTCCAGCGCGGACAGCACCTGCACCCGTCCGGCGGGGACGACGAGCGTCGAGGTGAAGTCGCGCCCGCCGTTGGAGACGGACGCCCGCAGCTCGTTCACCCACGAGGTGCCGAAGCGGGAGGTCAGCGTGGCCGTCGCGCCGTTCGCGCGGCTGGACATCCCGCCTCCGCTTTCCAGGAGCTCGAGCGGACGGAGGAGCGTATTCGCCACGTCGGAACGGGTCGCGTAGCCGCGCAGGGACACCGTGTGCCGATCGGTCGGCGAGTAGTCCACGCGGGCCAGCGTGCTGAGTGCGTCCCGGGTGCGGGTGAACGGGCCCGTCTGCGCCGAAGCGGACACCCCCTGGATGCGCTCCAGGATGTCCAGGAACCGCGCCACGGAGTCCGGATCGACCCCCAGCAGCGAGTACCCGTCCGGCGAGCGGGGCTCCAAGGCGTACAGGTCCTCCGAGCGCCGCTGCGCGGCCAGGCTCACGCTGAAGAGGAGCCGGTCGCGGATGATGGGGCCGCTGATCCCACCGCTGAAGCGGTTCTGGGTGAAGCCTCCCGTCCAGGGGCCGCGGCCCGCGCCGCCCTGGAGCACGTTGTCCCCCATGCGGTAGGACATGGACCCCTCGAGCCTGTTGGTCCCGGCCCGTGTGGTCATGGCGATCTGCCCGCCCGAGAACTGGCCGCGCGCGACGTCGTACGTGCTGGTGATGACCTGCGTGGACGCCATCCCCTCCTGGGGGAGTCCCAGCGGGGAGCCCCCGGGCGAGCCGCCGGAAAGGAGGGAGGCGAAGGTCGCTCCGTCCAGCGTGACCTGGTTCTGCGAGGCGCGCTGGCCGAGGACCGAGAAGTTCCCCCCTCCGCCCAGCGAGTCGCCCCTGACCACCACGCCCGGGACGAGCCCTGCCAGCGAGGCCGGGTCGGTGGTATCGAGCGGGAGCTTGGCGGCGAGATCGCCCGATACGCCGCGCGACTGCGAGCCGGCGTCCACGCGGGTGGAGGGCGCAGGCCGGCTCCCCCGGGCGATCAGACCCTGCAGCCGGACCGCCTGGATCTGGAGCTGAAAGTCCTGGATGAGCACCTCCTCGCTCCCCCGGCGCTCCACCCTCATCTCGACCGGCGCCGCTCCCAGGCGCGACACGCGCACCCGGTAGCGTCCCTCGCCGTCCGGGAAGACCAGGGTGTACCGCCCCTGCGCGTCGGTGGTACCGGCTCGCCGGATCCCGCTCGCGGCGGACCAGGCTTCGACCTGCGCTCCGGCGACGGGAGCACCGTTCGCGTCCGTCACCCTGCCCCGCAGGATGTCGGTGGCGCCGCCCTGCGCCGCCGCCGGCACCGACAGGAGCAGCATCAGGAAGACCAGAACCATCCACCGGTCGCACCGCATTCGAGCTCCTGGGCCGAGGGTTTCTCGGAGCGCGGCGGCCGCGCGCCGGATTCCGGGTCGTTCACCCTCGAAGGTAGGCACGCAGCCACGAGCAGCGGCGATGCCGGGGTAAGCGAGTGTTGGGAGGGAAGTATGGGAATTGTATGGAAACCGTAAGTGGAGCCCTGGAGTGGAAGCGGCACGGGGGCGGCCCGGAAGCGCGGGTCAGGCCCCTTCCCTGTCCAGCGCCGATATATCGGTCAAAGTCCGTTCCCGGCGAGGAACGGCGGATGCCGGGTCTTGTCCACCGTACATTGCCCGCGTTTCGATTGACGGCCCGGTACGCGGCAGATCCCTCCCGCAAGCCGATCCGCCCCGACCTCACCCCTTGAGCACCCGGTCCAGCGAGCGGTACTGGATGGCCTCCGAGACGTGCACCGTCTCCACGTGGGCCGAGCCCGCCAGGTCCGCCACCGTGCGCGCGATCTTCAGCACCCGGTGGTACGCCCGCGCCGACAGCCCCAGCTTCATGATCGCCGTACGCAGCAGCGCATCGCTCCCCTCCCCCACCCGGCAGAACTGGTGCAGGTCGCGCGCCGTCATGTGCGCGTTGGCGTGGATCTCCGCCCGCCCCGCGAAGCGCGCCCGCTGGATCTCCCGCGCCCGGCTCACCCGCTCCCGGATCGCCTCGCTCGGCTCCCCCTCGCGACGGTCCGCCAGGTCGCGGTAGTGCACCGCCGGCACCTCCACATGGAGGTCCAGCCGGTCCAGCAGCGGCCCCGACACGCGCGACAGGTAGCGCTGCACCGCCTGCGGCGCGCACGCGCACCGGCGCTGTCCGTCGCCATGATACCCGCAGGGGCAGGGGTTCATGGCGGCCACCAGCATGAAGCGCGACGGATACGTCAGCGACACCGCCGCGCGCGACAGCGTCACCCGCCCGTCCTCCAGCGGCTGCCGCAGCTGCTCCAGCACGTTGCGCCGGAACTCCGGCAGCTCGTCCAGGAAGAGCACCCCGTTGTGCGCCAGCGATGCCTCGCCGGGCCGCGGGTTGGAGCCGCCGCCGATGAGCCCCGCGTCCGAGATGGTCGTGTGCGGGTTCCGGAACGGGCGCGTGCCCACCAGCGACTTCCCTCCGTTCAGCAGCCCCGCCACCGAGTGGATCTTGCTGGTCTCCAGCGCCTCCTCGAACGTCAGCGGCGGGAGGATGCCGGGGATGCGCTGCGCCAGCATCGTCTTGCCCGAGCCCGGCGGGCCCACCATCAGGATAGTGTTGTATAGAGACCCCCTGCCCATTATATTAGGCCCTGCACCCTAACCCGGGCAGGGCCTAATGCGCGCTTATAGTTACACCCGCTTTTCCTCCCCCGAACAAGCGAAGGGAGACAGCTTCCGCCGGCAGACGAGCCTTGCGCAAACGTACGCGCTCCACCGCGGGCTCAATCTCGACGACCAGCTAACGTTCCAGGATCTCGGGGTGTCGGCCTTCCGCGGCGCGAATGCCGCGACCGGCCGTCTCGCCGCCTTCCTGGAAGCGGTGCGTAGCGGCCTGGTGGAGCCCGGGTCTTTCCTGCTGGTCGAGAGCCTGGACCGGATTTCACGCCAGACCGCAAGAACCGCGTTTAATCTGCTGGGGCGTCTGGTCGACGAGGGCGTAACGGTCGTGACCCTCTCCGACGGGCGGGAATACACGGCCGACCGTCTGGACAACGACCCGACGGCGCTACTGCTGAGTATCCTAACTTTTCTCCGCGCGAACGAGGAGAGCGAAACCAAGGCGCGGCGCCTCCGGTCGGTATGGGAGGCCAAGCGAGCGACGGCCGCGGCCCGGCCGCTTACGGGCATGTGCCCCGGGTGGCTGGAGCTGGACCGGGAGGCCGGGGCGTTCGTGGTGCTGGAGGATCGCGCGGAGGTGGTGCGCCGGATCTTCCGCGAAACGCTGGCGGGGAGCGGGCGGAACATCATCACGCGGCGCCTGAACGAGGAAGGGGTGGCACCTTTCGGCAGAGCGGCGCGGTGGCACGACACATACGTTGCGAAGATCCTTGAAAGTGAAGCCGTCGTCGGGGTTTTCGAGCCGCACCGGGTAGAGCACGCCGACGGGAAGCGAGTCCGGACCCCGACAGGGGAGAAAGTGCCCGGGTACTTTCCTCCCGTCGTTGACGCGGAGACGTTCGCGGCCGTGCGGGGGCTTGCGCAGGCACGAGAGGCCCGGAGGGGGAAAGGGAGGGGCCGCTACGCAGGCCCGCGGGGGCGGCATGCCGCCGAGCCGGTTCGGAACCTCTTCTCCGGGCTCCTCGGCTGTGGCCGCTGCGGCGGCACCTGCACCCGGGTGAACAAGGGGCGGGGCCCCAAGGGGGCGGCGTATTTGGCGTGCATGACGGCGAGGACCGGCGCGGGCTGCAAGTATGAGGCGATCCGCTACGACGCCGCCGAGCGGTATTTCCTGGCCCGCGCCGCTGAACTGATCGAGCAGGCACCAGCGGGGGAGACGGACGAGGACGCCGTAGCGCTGCTGGAGCAGACGCGGCACAACCTTTTCGGACTTGCGGAAGAGGTCGAGCGCCTGCTCGACTCCCTCCAGCGCGCGCCCTCTCTGGCAATCGAGGGCCGGCTGGTGAAGCTGGAGGCGGCGAAGGCTGGGGTAGAAAAGGAACTCCGCGGCCTTGCGGCGCGGGTGGAATGGGCGCAAGGGCCATCCGTCCGGCGACGGCTCGACGATCTGGCGCAGGCGCTACAGGCCGCCCCGCTGGACCGCACGGCCGCAAATGCGACCATGCGGACGGTATTCCGGCAGGTGGTCGTCGACTTCGACGCCGCGGAGCTGGTGCTACACTGGCAGCACGGCGGCGAGTCGCGGGTGGAGTATTCGCCTGGTCGCGAGTTCGTGGCGGCGATGTAGCTCCGGCCCCGCCCTAAAGGTTGTTCGTGACCAGGAGGAAGAGAAGCCACGCAATCACGGCGAGCCACCCGCCGAACGCATATGCGACTGCGCTTCCCCCGGCCGCAACCACCAGCACAACACACCCTACTGTTTGTTGTTCTGTAATCATTATCGTTGCGGGGGAGAGTATGTGTTCCGGTGCGGGCACGGGTTAGCGTAGCACGTCGCAATCTACTCCGCTAGGACAGGGGCGGCGTGACATGACACCCCCACAACGAACGATCCCCGGGAGCGACGGCCACCGTGTCGCCGTTCCCGGGGATCGTTCGTTGTGGGGCATCCTGCGCGGTTTCGGCCCCCTCCTATGCGGGCGTGTACGGGATGAAGACCTCCCGCGTGTTGCTGGCGTCGCTCGGCACGTCGTCGACGAGCGCAACGATTGTGTACACCACCCAGGACCCGACCGACAACTCCAGCGTGGCCGGGCCGCCGGGCACGCCTTCGGAGTCTTCCACTTCCGCCGTGATCGTGACGGCTCCCCGGGAAACGGGCGTCACAAGCCCGGAGCTGGAGACGGTGGCGACGCCGGGGGCGCTGCTCGACCATGTGGGGACCGGCAGGGGGTCGTCCTCCGCATCCGTCACCGTCGCCGTCAGCTGCAGCGTGGCCCCGCCCACTCCGAACGCGGCCAGGTCGCCCGCGTCGGGGGTGTCTATGGAGACGGCGGGGGTCATGTTGGACGGGGGGCCGCCCGTGTATGCGGAGGTGCTGAAGTCGTTGATCTGCTCCCCGTTGGCGAGCCCGCCCCCGCCGAGGAACATGATCCCAGGCCGCCCGGCCGCGGTGATCCGGTCCGCCTCCGTGTCCCCAACCGCGGCGTACGCCACCCCGTCGATATAGGGCGTGACCGTCACCGTGGAGCCGGAGCCCGACACGTCCAGGCGGAGCGTGTGGGAGGAGTTGAGCGCCCACGACTGCGCGAAGTTGTTGATGTTCACGGCCGCCGCGCCGGTGTAGCGCATGAACTGCACGCGCGGCCCCCCGAAGTGGTCGTAGAAGAGCGCGTAGCGCGAGCCGTCGGGCTGCACCCTGACGCATGCCCCGGGCATGCGCGCCCCGTACGTGCTCACGTAGACCGTCACCTCCGCATCATAATCCGGGCTCGCGGGGGTGATCTGCCCTACCATTACGTTCTCCTCCGCGAGCGTCGGGGAGGCGCGGTTGCTGTTCACCTGGACGGAGCCCGCGGTGCCGACGATCTGCAAAAGGGGCAGGCCGTTCGCCGCCGCCAGCGCGCCGGTACCCGTCAGCGGCGTTTCGTCGGCGGCCGTGAAGTCAGAGAAAAGAGCCATTTAGCAGCCCCCGGGGTTCAGGGGCTCAACAGTCCGGGGGTGGTTGCTCTTGTTCATTTGTCGTTTCCTCTGGCGTGCCCTACGGGCCGCGAGTGGTGTATCAGGGTCGGGCGCAGCGAGCAGGGCCTCCCGGAGAGTACCGTACGGTCGGGCTCGCTGCGCGACGTGTTCCTGCGGCACGGCCGGAGCGGCAGCGGCGAGGCGTTCCCGGGCTCGCTGGGCGTCGATCCGGTCAAGGATCGCGTCTTCCCCGGCCGTGTGGCTCCGGCCGTCCGTGAAGGCCCACGAGACGGCCCCCCGCCCCCTTCCCAGGCGCCGCACTACCTGCTGCGCTCCTCCGGCCCCCGCTGCGGGATGGGGCCCTGGCCTGGATTCGACCGGCGGCGATCGTGGGGGAAGGCGCGCAGCAGCTCCGCATACCAGAAGCGCCGCGGGGTGCCGGACGCGGCCAGGGCCGCGCCAAGGGATTCCCCCCGGACGAGACGCTGGCCGACGTGAGGCGCGGGGGGTTGGGTGTCCTGGCGCATCAATCGTCGACCAGGAACTCCAGGACGTGGGCGGCGTCGCGCGCCTTCCCGCTCCTGCGCAACTGGCTCTGCGCCTGCGAGAACGCGCGCCCGCGCTGCACCTGGCCGCTGTCGGGGCCGTGCGCGCTACGAGTGCCAGGGGTGAGGACACGGGAGGCGCCCTGCTGTGCCCCCCGCACCGCATTGGCCCCCTTGGTCTTGAGCTGCCGGTACCGCATGGCATCCCGCAGCACCAGCATGAGCCGGTGATCCGCCACCCCGGCCAGATCCTCCGTCGTGTAGCCGAGCGACAGCGCGAAGTTCACCAGCTCCCCCTTTTCGGCCTTCCGCACCCGCTCGTCCTTCCACTCCGGCACGGCCTCCAGCAGCAGCTCGCTTTCCTCCGCGAGCCGGCGCTGGTGGTCTTCCTGCGCGGCCCGCGCGCGGAACTCCTGCGCGGCCACGTAGTCGGCGCGCACGGCCTCCGGGACGGCGAACCCCGCGAGCTCCATCGCTTCGACCCGCTGCTCCAGCGCGAGCGCCGCAAAGGCGGCGCGCTGGCCCGTCTCCTCGACGTCCCGGCGCTGCGCGGCGACGGCCTGCGCTTTCCGGGTATAGTCGGAGGTGCGGGAATACCCCTTCAGCAGCTCGTCGAGTGTGACCTCCTCTTCCTCGCCGTTCACCTTCACCTTGTAGGTAGCCGCCGGGGTGTCGTCCTCCCTCTCGTCGACTTCGTCCTCTTCGTCCACTTCCGCGCCGTCCAGCTCCTCGTCCATCAGCTCGTCGCGCAGCTCCTCGCTGTCGCCGTCCTCCTGCGCCATCGCCGCGTCGAGCGCCGCGGCCGCATCGGTGACGGTGCCGGCTCCGCCGTTCTCCCAAGGGAGCGCGATCGAATCGGAAGCGGACGCGGGATGGGGGTCGAAATCTGCCATCGGGTGTATCTCTCCTGTCGGGCCTCCGCGTACGGGTGGGCCTGGTTTGCGAGGGCGGCAGAGTGCCGCCGTTCTCGCGGGGTGCTACAGCTCGGGAGGCAGGCCGCGGCCGGTCGGGGTGTACGACAGGCGCAACCGCATCTGCTGGAGAAAGCCGCGGATCTGCGCGCGGTCGTGGCGGCTCAGTGAGCCCACGTCGGCAAACGTGCGGGGAGCGCCGAGCGTGGAGCGGAGAGAGCGCGCGTCGGAGTGGTTAGCCTCCGCTGCGTCGATCCTCTCGACGGCCCCCTCCACCTTGTTGAGCGCCGCGGCCAGCTCCTTTTCGCCCTCCCCCGCGTCCACGCACACAGTGACCATGTGGGCCTCGACGGCGCGGACGCGGTGCGAGCCGAGCACGCGCTCCCCCTGCTCCACAGCCGAAACGATCGGGCGCAGCCGCGCGTCCTCGTCTTCGACCCGCTGCCGCGCCTCTTCGAGATCGCGGTGCAGGGCGACGGGATCCGCCGCCATGTCCCCGTCGCTCTCCACTTCCGCAATCGCCCGCTCCAACTGCGCGACCCGCTCGCAAGCGGCGCCGAGTGCGGCCTCCGCGGCGGTGCGCGCTTCCAGGACGGGGGCCAGGGCGGCGCGTGCCTGCTTGACCTGTTTGTCATTCTCGACGACCTGCTCCGCCGTCAGTTTCTCCGTGCGTGCCATGCTCTCCGTTGGTCTGCCTGGTGTATGGTCTGGCCCTGCAGGGCCGGCGCTACTTCGTATCGAACAGGCTCCGCACCCCGCCGTAGCCGGCGGCGCCCGCCGCGGCGGCCCCAAGCGTCTTCCAGCCGGCGCGCTTCAGCCAGCTATCCGGCGCGGCCAGCTGAGAGTCCGCGAACGCCTGGCCGGTCCGCTCCAGGTCGGCCATGAACTCACGATAAGCCGCCTCGTCGCGGAACATCATGCGGAGCTTGGCAGACATGCCGACGCTCTGGAGCCGCTGCACCTCCGCCCGCGTGACGCGCCGGCCCTTCGTGGCGAGCTGGTCATAGAGGCGTGACGCCATCCCCATGCGGAAGTGGTCGCGGGCGGCCCCCTCCGGGAGCGCCGCAAGGCGCTGCTCGATCTGCTCCAGATTCGATTTCGCGCCGGCCGTGTATCCCTCATCGAAGGCCGACGAGGCGCGGCGCGCCAGCTTCCATTGCGCGTTTGCGTCCGTGTACCCGGGGAGCTTCTGTTCCATCGCGTCCGTGAGGCGCTGCGCGGCGTCGCGGTGCATCTGCGCGGCGTGCCAGTCCCCGGCCCTCTCGTTCCGCGTGGCGCGGGAGGTGAGGGCGTTCCGGATCTGCTGCAACTCGCGGAAGCTGGGCGCGGCCTTCTGCTGTACCGCCTTCGCGCCCATGACCTTGCGGGCCGCGGGCACGATCTCCGGCGAGCGCAGCAGCGTACGCAGCGCCGGGTCCTGAATCACCGGGTGCGCCTCTTCCAGCGGACGATAGGCTGTCTCGCTGATCCGGGTCAGCTCGCGCCGTGCAGCGTCCCGCGCAGGCCCCAGCTTGCCGCCGGGGATGCCAGCGCCCCGGGCGACGCGCTCCGCAATCTCGTCGACGCGCGGCGCTTTCTCGACGATCTCCCGCGCGCCCTCTACCAGCTGGCGACGCGCACGGCCGCCCGCCGCCCTCCCGGCGGCCCCCGCCACCGTGCCGAGAACGGCGCTCGTGACGGCCCCCGTAGCCGCGCCAACCGCGGCCCCCTGGAGCCGGCCCGTAAGATCGTCGGCGTCGCTTTCCCCGAACCCGAAGAGACCGCCCGACAGCGCCCCGGCGCCGGCTGCACCCGCCACTGCCCTGCCCGCCTGCGCCATCTGCCCCGCCCTGCCTGCCAGGTACGCGCCGCGCAGGGAGCCCGCGGAGCCGAGCCCCGGGAGCAGCATGCCGCCGACAGCTTCCGCCGCGAGGGCCTGCACGGGGTGCTCCCCCCGGATCCGCCCCAGCTCCGCGCGCTGCGCCGCGACGGCCTCGCGGCCCTCCTCCGTCTGGTTCGCCAGCAGCACGGACAGGGGGATCCCCACCGGGCTAGCACCGCGCAGGGCACGCAGCGCCCCGCCTCTCCAGCCGGGGACCGCGTCGACCGCGGCCATTTCGTCCGCAAAGCCGAAGGTGAAGCCCTGCGCCCCCATGCGGAGCGCGTCGGCGGCGCCCATGAACCCGCCGCCGCTGCCGCCGGCCGGGGGTGCTTCCTCGGCGGGGGGTTCGTCGTAGGCGCCGGCCGCGAATGCCGCCGCGGCCACGGAGCCCGGGGGCGCGACGGCCTGCCGGAGCTGGTCGAAGCTGCGGACCTGGCCGCCCGTCTCCCTGGCAATCACAGCGTCAACGCCCGCAGGGTCGGCGCCTTCGGCCAGGTGGCGCTGCGCGAGCGCGAGAAGTTGCTGGGGGGTGAGCGGATCCATTAGCGATTCCTCCGGGGCACGGCCGCGAACGGGTCGCGCGCCGGGGCGGCGGGCGGGGCGGCTCTGCCGGCCGCCTGCTCTACCGCCTGCATCATCGTGCGGCGGGCGTTCGCCTTCTGGCGCAGCGTCGCCGGCCGGTCGCCGGGCATTGGCATGAAAGTGCGTTTGTTGCGCTCATATTCCTGCTCGGTCACGCCCTTCCCGGAAACAACCATGTTGTACGCCCCAAGCATCTGCATTCCGGCCTGGTCTACCTGCTGCTCAGCCTGGGTCGTAATGGCATGGCCGACAACCGGAATCCGGTTCACCACGGAGCCGGCGATTGTGCGCTCCATGCGGTCAATCAGCGGCGCCGCCTGCCGGGCCATCCGGAGCGCGGCACCCGCCATGCGCTCGCCCTCGCTGGGCTTGGCCGCCGTCGAGCGCAGCGCGCCGCCGCCGGGTCCCTGGACCGGGCGCGTCTCCCCGGTGCGGGGGTTCACCTGCACCACCCCCTCGTCTGTGCTGAGCATCTGCCAGTTGACGGCCCTCCCGGTGCCGTCCCCGTCGCCGCTACCGCGCGAGCTGGGCGCGGCGCCCTTGCGCTCGACGTGGACGACGGCCTGCGGGTTGCCCTTCCGGAAGTACACGAC
Organism: uncultured Gemmatimonadales bacterium; assembly: GCA_963716255.1. Classification (GTDB taxonomy): domain Bacteria; phylum Gemmatimonadota; class Gemmatimonadetes; order Longimicrobiales; family Longimicrobiaceae; genus JAFAYN01. The sequence continues at coordinate 1,198,840 of OY970303.1, forward strand.
ACGGTCCCCAAGGTCCTGGCTGTCCAGCTCCGGCGCGCCCGCGAGCTGCGCCCCGTCCGGCCCCTGCACGGCCTGCGTCTGCCCGGTGCGGGGATCGAAAGCGTACACCTTCCCGTCTGGCCCCTGGAACCGCTCCAGCTTTACGGCGCCGTTGTTCTGCGCGGCCTCCATCGCCTTTATGACTTCGGAGATCGAGCGGGCGGAATCGTGGTCCCCGGTGCGGATCGCTTCCTGGAACATCTGGCGCAGCTCGGGGAGCCCGGCACCCTGCGCGATGATCTGCTGCATCCGCTGGCGCTGCGCCGCCTGCGCCATGCCCCCGCGCGCCTGGCCGCCGGCCGATTGCCCGGCGAGCGCACCCGTCGCGAGCACCTGGCCGAGCCCCTGCCCCTCGCCCGCGGCGAGCATCGCCTGGAGCCCGCCACGCAGTAGGGCCTGGCGCTGGGCGCGCTGGTTCTCCGCAGCGGAAAGGCGGGGGTCGTACTCGCCGCCGAACACGGTCCCCAGCGCATCCGTCACGGAGCGCAACGCGCCGCCGGCGCCCTGGCCGCGGCCGGTGTCGGTGCGGGGCGCGATCGGCGGCGTCCGGAGGGAGACGCGCACGCCCGGCTGCTGCACGCCGGCCGGGTTCATCCGGGGATCGGTCATGTCGTCGAAGAGGCCGAGCCCCTGCGTATCGGCCCCCTCAAACAGACCGAGACCCGCACGCGAAATCGCGCGGGGGTCGAAGAAAAGGGGCGTGGGGCGTCGGTACACGGCGGCTCTCCTATGTGTGCGGAAGGCGCCCGGGGGCGGTGCTTCCTGGTGGTCCGGCTCTGGCCGCCGGGGGCGGCCGGTCTGCTGTTACGAGAAGAGGCTCCCCAGGAGCCCGACGCCGCCGCCGATCGCGGCCCCCCAGGGGCCGAAGGCGGAGCCGGCAATCGCGCCGGAGGCGGCGCCGCCGAGCGGGTTCCGGGGGGAGACGGCGGTGCTGGTGGAGCCCACCGGGCCCATTCCCAGGTTGAGCATCTGCAAAGCCTGCTGCTGGCGGAACAGCGGCTCCTGCATCTGCCGCTCCCGCAGCTGCCGCTGCATTTCGGCGTACTGCGTGCCCTGCTGCACCGCGTTCTGCCAACCGCCGGAAAGGAGCTGCGCCAGGGTGGAGCCCTGCGCGCGGTCGATCTCTCCCAGGCGAGCCCCGGCCATGACGCCGTGCCGGGAGCCGCCGAAGGCCCCGGCGGCGGTCGCCTGCTGGTTGGCGCTCATGTAGGCGTCGGCGCGCATGTGGTCGAATTCGCCGCGGGTGGCGTCGACGACGTTCGACATGTACGGATCGAAGAAAGGCGCCGCCTGATCGGCCACGCTCATTTCCTGCGGGCCGGTGAAGAGAGGGCCGCCCCCTTGGATCATCCCGGCCCCCTGCCCGGCCATGCGGCGCATCTGCTCGATATACGCCTGGCTCCGCGGGTCGGGGGCCTGGGTAGTGGTCGACTTGCTTCCGCCCTTCGCCATATACCGCTTGCTCCTTTTTCACCGGCTCCGGACTGGCCGGGTGGCTGGTGGGGTGGGTTCATCCCGCGCGCGGGAGGTGTCCGCGAGAGGTGATAGGCCGGAATCTGAGCGGATTTTCCTTGCTGTGCCGATAACGAACCTTGCCAGAATAGACCAAAAATTTTTTCCGGGGGGCATGTGCCAAGGTGTGTCGAGTGCCGCACGCGCGGCCCCCGCCGCCCGCGGCGACCGGGGGGTGGGGTGGACCCCCCGGAGGTACCCCCCGCCCCTACCCGACGCGCCCCGCTGGGGAGGGGCACCGGCCAGTAAACCACGCCCCGGCAACGACTTAGCGCGCCGCTCGCCTCCGCCCGGTCGCACAGAACGGCAGGCCCCCGGGGGCACCGACGCTACAACGACCCGCGCCGCGTCTGGCTTTCTGGCATCGTGACGGGAGGGGGGTACCATGGCCCCGGCACCCCGCCGGAAGGGGGAGGGGGTGCTCGACGCGGCCCCCTCCGACCGGATGCACATGCATCCGCGGCACCCCGCCGGAAGGGGGAAATTGCAGGTTTCGCCCTTTGCATACATATGCAAAGGCGAAAAGTGAGCAAATACGCCGATAAACGGGCATCGGCATTTCCTTATAATGGGCCTTATGTAAACCTGAACGGGTGCGCATGCAGGCCGGGCTGCATATCCATGCACGCCCGCCCCTCGCGCGCGCGAGGGAACACGCGAGGGCCAGCTCCCGCGCGAATCCGCTGGGCCCTTCAAATTGCCAGGTTGTCAATTTGGCAATTTGAACAACGCGCTATAATGCGATTGGGGCGCGCGGCTGGCGGCCCCCTTCCTGGAAGCGAGCCCGGCGCGCCGAGCACCGGGCCCCGCGGCGACGCGCCAGGATGCCCCAGGACGCACGATCGCCCCAGGCCAGGGCGGCGAGCCCCGGGGCGGCTGGCGCCGTCGAGCGCAGCGCCGCGCAGGGGCACGAGGGGGCCCGGATAGGGGGGGGGGTGTCTTCTGCGCGAGCGAAGCGTGTTTCTGCTCCGTCGCGGCCCCCTCCCGGGCTCCGCCGGGCCAGTGGGACATACTCGTGTGTCCCGGGACACACGAGTATGTCCCAGCTAACATCTTGTCAACCTGGCGTTTAGATACTGTGGGACACACGGGACATACAAATTACTATTTTGATTAGGATTTAGATTGTATATACCAAATGGTTAATATACTCAGGGGAGATAGCTGAATATCTATATAGGATTCGGATTTTGTGTGTCCCGTGTGTCCCGGCCCTCTCCCGGGGGGCCGTAAGTTGTGGGTTGGGAACGACTTGCCCCGGGACACACGGCCCGTCTTTCTGTGTGTCCCGCGTCTGTCCCGCTGTGCTCCTCGTGTGTCCCGCCCCAACGCCGTTGTACCCCGGAGGGGGCCGCATACCCCCCGGGGGGTCACGGGCCATGCTTCCGGGTGTCCCGGTTCCCCTCGTGCCGGCCTATCACCTTGTGAACGCGACGGACGCGACCCGGCGCGGCTCATCTCATACCCCCAGCAGTACCCGGTGCGCTTGCCCGTGCGCCACCTACCGCCGACCAGCTCCCCCTGGCCGGGGGTAGTCGTTTGTATACCCTGCCCCGCTCCGACCCCGCCCGAGCAGCACCAATTCCCTTATGCAATACAACGCTACTATTGCAGGCAAATGCTTGCGATCCGGATTTATGCAACTGATCTGTGCAAACTGTGCAACCTCTTTCCTGTGTGATTTTTAGGGATGATTTCCGATCTGTGCACGCACGGACCCGACCTTACATACGATCGCCACCTGGAAACACGCAGCGGAGAAAGCGCGCGAAATTGCACCCAAACGCTGTTGTATAACACAGTTAGTACGTCTCCGGAGCGATTGCTTGCCCCCGGGGCGGCGTGCATCTTCCTCCCTGCCTTCCTCGCGTCGCGGCGAGGTTGGCAAAGGGGACCGGAACCCCTGTAGCTGCCGCAAAAGGCGTTATTGCGGCGGCACTGTTCGGGTTCTGTCGGTTCAGGTACCGTTCCCCTCGTTGTTTCGTGCACGGGCAATCACAACTCGCCGCCGTACCCTGCTGGCCTCCCCCTGTCGCGGGTGGCGCCAGCGCATAGGATCGAGCGGCCACCGGACGCAATGCGCGTCCGGCCGGGGAATCGTAATGCCGAATCCGGCTCAGTCAGCGGCACCCGCCGTGGCCCCCCTCAACAGCAGTACCCCGCAGCAGCTCCACCCGGCCTACCAGCTGGAGGGGGCCTTTCCGCGTGCCCTCGTGTCCGTGTGTCCGCCGGACGCTCCGGTCTACTTGGACGATCCCGCGCTCTTGAAGGAACGCGGAAAGGCCCCCGCTCGTGCAAACGAGCAGGGGCGATTTTTCGCGTACGACTGCCACAAGCTGGAGGTCAGCGCTTCCCAGGTGGTCAAGTGGAACGCGAGTCTCGGCGCACACCTCGGCCGTGCCGGGTGGGCCGTGGTGGATATAGACGTGGACACAGCGCGCCTCTCGGATGGGATCAGCGTAAGCGCAATCGGAGAGCTGGGCGACGCGCCCGTGCGAACGTCGAACGGCGCCCGCCTAATGCTGTTCTATCGCTGCGCCGAACCGATCCCCTACCGCAAGCTTGTCCTCCCCTCCCTCGACGGGCGGGCGCAGCAGGTGGAGGTGTACAGCGGAGATCGGCAGGTGGTCGTTCATGGCAAGCACCCGTCCGGGCGCAACTACGGGTGGAGAGGGACCCCGGTCTGGTCATGGAAGCGTGAAGCGCTGGCCGAAGTGACCGCGGAGCAGATCGACACCTTTCTGCCCGGCCTGGTGGAGAAGCTGGGGCAGGCGGGAGTCAAGGCGTCGCTCGGCGGGCGCACGGCCGCCCGCGCCGCGGCCCCTCCCCCGCCGCAAGAGGATCTGCGCGCCCCGTCGATCGACGCGCTGCGCGGCCTCCCGCTGCCGCCGAACCCGCCGGAATTCGGCTGGGACGACTTCGTGCGCCACATGTACGCTTATCGCGCGGCGGGCGCCGACGATCTCGAAACGGCGCGCGAGCTGTTCGACGCCTGGGCAGCACAGCACCCGCGGTACGATTCCGACGTGGTCGACGTGCAATGGGGCAAGGTCGAGCGCGTCGACGATGCCCGCGTGGGCTGGTCCTGGCTGGCGGAGCAGGCCGGATACAACACGGCGCAGGACGAATTCCAGGCGGACCCGTCGCTGGCCGCGGCGTCGTCGCGGCCCCCTCCGCTCGTGATCGACCCCGCCGACCCGCTCGACGCGGCGCGTAGGATTGTTCAGCGCTTCTACTTCGACACGGCGGAGGGCGTCCGTACGCTGTACAACCGCGGGGGCGTGTTCTGGAGCCACGAGGAGGGCGCATACCGTGAGGTGCGTTACCACGCAATGCGCGCTCGTGTGTGGGGGCATCTGGAGCACGCGGTGAAGGCCGCGGGGGACGGCGGGCGAGTCAAGCCGACAGTGGCGCTTGTAAGTGCCATCCTTGACGCCATGGGCTCGGCGGCCTTCCTCTCTGAAAAAGTGGAGGCGGGCGCCTGGCTTCACCAGCTCCCCGGCGACCCCCCGGCGAAGGAGTTAATCGCCGTCCGTAATGGCCTCTTTCACATCCCCACACGGAAGGTTTACCCGCACACACCGCGGATCTTCCTTCAGCATAGCCTGCCGTTTGACTTCACCGGCAACGAGCCGTCCCCCAAAGAGCTGCACAAGTTTTTCGACGGGGTTTGTCCGGGCGAGTGGGCCGACCAAATCCCACTACTGCAAGAGTGGGCGGGATACTGCCTATCCGGTGATACCTCGCTTCAAAAAGCCCTAATGCTGATCGGTGACAAACGATCCGGCAAAGGGACCTGGGTGCGGCTGCTGGAGTGGATGCTAGGCCGTGAAAACTGCTGCTCCCCCACGCTCGCCGGGCTGGGGGACCGCTTCGGGCTGGAGCCGCTGCGGGGTAAGCTTCTCGCGACCGTACAAGATGCCCGCTTTCAGCCGGGGCGCGGTGGGAACGCAAGGACCGTCGAGCGCCTGCTCTCCATAACGGGGCAGGACAGCTTGACAATCGACCGAAAGGGAGTCCCCGCAATCACCGAAACCCTTGCGGCCCGGATCGTGGTTGTTTCCAACCTCATGCCCCGTTTCGACGACAGCAGCACGGCGCTCGCGAGCCGGTTTCTCTGCGTGCGGTTCCCCGTCTCTTTCATCAACCGAGAGGATCCGGGTTTAGGCCACCGTCTGCGCCAAGAGCTTCCGTCAATCATGGCGTGGGCCCTTGAAGGGCTCGCCCGGCTCCAGGCCCGGGGGTACTTCGTCCAGCCTGCCAGCGGGGCGTCGACTGCTCGCGATCTGCTGGAACTTAGCTCTCCAATTACTTGCTTCCTCGACGAGGAATGCGAGCGGGGGGCCGGATACGAGGTATCGCGACCAAAGTTGTACGCTCACTGGCAGGCCTACTGCCACGAACGCGGCGAGTACCCGGGAACGGCTAACGCCTTCGGCGCGGCGCTGAAGGCGGTTATCGGGGATCGCACGCGGTCACACCGGGCCGCCGATGGGGGCAAGGTGCGGTATTACGTCGGGGTGCGCATCCGCCAGGATTTCGACGAGTTCGATATCCCAGGCACGCAGGAGGCGAGTTGACGGCCCCCACCGAGCGCGAGCTGGCGCTCACGGCCAGGGCCGGCGACCCCGCCGCCCTGGAGCGCCTGGTCAAGAGCTTCCGCCGGCGGATCGAAACGTTGGCGCTGAAGATCGCGAAGCACGACGGCGACCGGCGCGCCGATCTGGAGCAGGAGGGGCTACTCGCGGTGCTGGACGCGCTGCCGAAGTGGACCCCGGACCGCGGGGAGTTCGGAACGTTCGCGCATAAGATCGCCGGCCGGGTCATGCGGGAAAAGAATTACCAGATTGTAAACCCCGTGGGCGGCTCACGTTGGCGCTACAAGACCAAGGCCGCACCGCTGGAACGGGCGGGCCTGCCCGGGGACGGACCGGGCGAGAGAGCGGAAGGGGCGGGGCCGCGTCGCGGCGGCAACCCGCTCGCGGTCGAGTCTTTCGAGCGGGAAACGGACGCACGGGTCGACGTGGAGCGCCTTGTCGGGCTCCTCGACCCGGTGGAGCAGGCGCTCGTGCGCGCTCGCTTCGGGCTGGGCGACGGCACGCCCCGCAGCGTGGAACAACTCGCGGAGGAATTTGGGAAGGGGTCCGCGAAAACGGTGCAGCGTCGTCTGCGCCGGGCGCTGGACCGTATGAAGAGCGCCGCGACCGCGGCGCCAGGGCCCCGGGACGGGGAGAGTTCCCGGGAGCCTTCCACCCGCCGGCCTGGCCGGCAGAAAAAAGGTATGAGCCATGAGTGATCGCACGCAGGGAACACCGGAGACGCCGGGCGAGGACCTGGCCGCGCAGGTGCAGCGGCTCGCCGCCAAGGTGGCGGAGCTGGAAGGGCGGGAGGCGGACCGGCTCGCGCGGCTGGAGGAGTATTTTTCCCTTGTCCGCTCCACGGACGAGGTGCTGGCGGAGGAGCGCACCGCCGCCGATCGCGGCGCGCTCCAGGGGGCCGGAAACGAGTTTGTGAGCCTGTACCGGCACGTGCAGGGTGTGGAGCTGCGCCTACAGACGGAGGCCGTGCAGGGCTCGGCGGCACTCCGCGGCGAGGTGCTGCGGGTGCTCCAGCGCGAGACGGGCGCGGTTTGGGCGGAGTCGGAAGGGGCCGGGGCTGCACGCGACGTGCTGCGCCTCTACCTGGCGAATTTCCAAGGCCTCGTGCACGTGGCGCTGGAGCAGATCGTCGAGAACCAGCGCGCTCTCGACGAGGTGTGGGCGCATGCGCACACTACCCGGGCGCTCCTGCTGGCCCGGGAGGTGGGCGTCGACGCTGCAATGGCGTACCTGGCCGAAACGGAAGCGGCTCCCAAGCCGGCAGACTTCCGCGGGGTGCAGGACCCGGGCGGCGGCCTCTTCGGTTCGGACGTGCTCCGCGATCTCTTCGGGGGGTATCCTGTCCCGGAGCACGAGCAGGGGGAGGAGCCGGAGCCCCCGGTCGAGGGGGACGAGTGGAAGCTCGGCGGTGCGGTGCAGGATAGCGACGCCTGGCGGGACGGTGACGCATGAGCCCCGCGGTAGAGGGGGCGCTCCTGTCGGCGCTCGGCGGGGATCGTCTCCCGCTGATTCGTGCCGTGCGGATCCTGTACGCTGATCCGGGCGCGTTCGTCCGCCAGTGCCGCGCACGGCTGGAGGCGGGCCACGTCACGCAGGCGGAGCTGGCGCGCCGTGCGGGGATCTCCGCGCCGAACCTGAGCAAAACGCTCATGTTACACGAGGCCCCGCAACTGGAGCGGATGATGCTCCTGGACGAGGCGCTGGCGGAGATCGAGGCGGACCGGGCGGCCGGTCGTCCCCCGGTGCGGGGGCCGCGGCCCCTGTTCGCCGGAGAGGGGCGGGGGCTGAACGTTTAAACGCCCGTTACAAGGGGTCTCTATAACACACTTATAGGATGTTGTGGCTCCCCGCCGCCGCCACCTCCAGCGCGCGCTTGACGTGGTCCTGCCCCTTCACGTCCGCGAAGTCGGCGTCGTACGCCGAGGTGGTGCGGAACAGCGCCTCCCGGTCCACCGTGGCGACGGGAAGGTCGGACGAGCCTTCCATGAAGCGCACGACCTGCTCCAGCGTCGCCGCGCCGCGCACCTCCAGGCCGTCCACGACCGCGGCCTCCGCCACGTTCGACTCGGGCACCACGATCCCCGTCAGCCCCGACTCGCGCGCCCGCAGCGCGATGGGGAGCGCCCCGCGGACCGGCCGCACTCCTCCGTCCAGGCTCAGCTCGCCCACCAGGGCGAACCGCTCCAGCCGCTCCACGCAGCGCATCTGCCCGGTGCTCGCCAGGATGCTGACCGCAATCGGCAGGTCGAAGGCGCTCCCGCTCTTGGGCACGTCCGAGGGGGCCAGGTTGATCGTGATGCGCTTGGGCGGGATCAGGTAGCCGCTGTTCTGCACGGCCGAGATCACGCGCTCCCGTCCCTCCTTGACCGCTCCCTGGGGGAGACCCACGGTGGAAAAGGACGGCAGTCCGCTGGCGACGTCCGCCTCCACGATGACCGGATAGGCGTCGACGCCGAGCACGGCGCCGGAAAGGGCACGAGCAAGCACGGGAAGGAGAGGTGGGGGGGAGGGAGGGGTGCACGGAGCGCGCGGACGGAACGAGATCGCCGCCGCACGCATCCCATCGGGGGCTACACGGTGGAGCCCGTGCCGTCGGCCAGCCGGACACGGGGAGGAGTATCGGCCGGCCGGCGGACGCGCTGGAGCCGGAAGGGAACCAAGGTCCCGGCGAGGGTCCAGGCCTCCACACCAGACCTTGTTTTCGGCTTTTGTTCGGTTTAACTTCGGTGCGGGAGCCAAAGCCGCTCCCGACGCAAGCTTCACGCACTCCCGCAGTACCGAGGCATGAACACCCTGGCGGCCCGGCAACGTCTTGCGGCGAAACGAGGTGCCCCCGGCCGGGGGCCGCCAGCGGGCGCGACCCCTGGCCCTGGCGCGGACGGCCAGTTGGCGACTCCACTTGTGGACATAGCGGCCGGCCTCTATTATTGCGCGTGTACTCACAGAGATAGTTTACGTAGAGCACAACGTGCTCCCCGACACCCCTGCGACGGAGGCCTCCATGGCCGGCCGTAGCAGGGGTCTGTCCCTTGCCGTCCTGCGGCAGGCCCTGGAGCGCTGGGTCGAGAAGACCTCGCTGCGCCAGGCCGCCCGGGAGACCGGCATGAGCCCCACGGGGCTGCGCAAGGTGCTCAGCGGCTCGCGCGTGCACGCCTCCACCGAGCGCAAGCTGCTCACCTGGTACCTTCGCCACCTGGCGCAGCAGGGCGACTGGGGCGCGCTCGACGCCGACACGGCCGCCGCGGCGCTGGCGCTGCTCACCGAGGGGCTGCTGCCGGGGACGCGCAGGTCGCTGGTGAGCACCTTCCTGGAGCGCATCGAGAAGGCCTACCGGGACGCGGGCCAGGTGGTGCCCCCCTGGGTGCAGACGCTGCGGAGCGAGGCTCCCGAGGCCGAGTAGCCGCCGGACGAGAACGGGACGCGCGACGAGAACGGGGGCCCCCGCCGGGGCTCCCGTTTCCCGTTTCCCGTTGCCCGCGCGTGGGCCGGCGCCTATTCTCTTCGCGGGGAACGGGCGCGGCGCGAACGGACACACGGAGGCAGCCACATGTGCGGACGCTACGGCGAGACGGAGGGCGCGGAGACCCTGGCGAGGCGCTTCAACGCGGCGCTGCGGGCCCCGGCAACCGAGCCCCGGTACAACATCGCTCCCACGCAGCACGCCCCGGTCCTCACCCTGGAGGACGGCGGGCTGAGCCTTTCGCTGTACCGCTGGGGGCTGCGCCCGGGCTGGGCAAAGGACAAGGCCCCCGAGCCCATCAACGCCCGCTCCGAGGACGCCGCGGCAAAGCCGTACTTCCGCGCCGCCTTCCGCTCACGGCGCTGCCTGGTCCCGGCCTCCGGCTTCTACGAGTGGCAGAAGACCGCCGACGGCAAGGTGCCGCACTGGATCCACCGGGCCGACGGCGAGCCGCTCACCTTCGCGGGGCTCTGGGAGGTGTGGGCGCCGCGCGACGCCGAGCCGGTGCACTCCTTCTGCATCCTCACCACCACGCCGAGCCCGGTGATGAGCCCCATCCACGACCGCATGCCCGTGATCCTGGAGGGCGACGCCCGCGACGCCTGGCTGGACCCGGCCGTGTCCGCGTCCGACCTCCAGGCGCTGATGCGGCCCTGGGACGGCGAGCTGCAGGCGTACCCGGTGTCCACCCGGGTCAACTCGCCGCGCAACGACGGGCCGGAGCTGATCGAGCGGGCGGGTTGAACTGCAACTGCTACTGGACGGCGGGGTTCGGACGTGTCCCCGGCTGGCGCCGGGGTCGGGCTGCGGCTCCGTAAGCCCGCAAACAACGCGGGCCAACGGAGTCGAGCCCCCGCGGAAACAGCCCCGCGGGGTCTCGCCCCTTCGGGCCGGCATCCCTCACGCGAGTCCCGCTCGGTAGCCAGTTCTCCCGCGTCGTAGCTGACGACTGCCCATCCGTCAGGCCGGTACCGCCGGCGTACTCGCCTCCAGCCGCGTCCCACCCACATACAGTCCCGCTCCCAACGTGAGCGCGGCCGCATCCACCATGGCCGGCCGAAGGGCCCTCACCCGGGTCGCTGGAGGCTCGCCACCCGGGTCCTTCATCCGGTTCACGCGAAGCGTGAAGCGCCATCCTGGGAGAGGGGGCCAAGAGCGGTGTGCTTCGGCGGGGTCCGGTGTTCGTGGTCGGCCGGGGGAGGCTCCTCCGGCAGTACGAAACCCGAAGGAACTCGCCAGAGCACTCGCCCGACGCCCGAGTGAAGGCGGGATCACGCCGGCTTTGAACAAACGCACCGCCTGCGGACCCTCCCCCGACCTCCCGACGCAGATCCCAGGAACTTCAACGGCCCTGTCGTTGTCGTGCTCCCCCTCCCCCAGAATTGGGGGAGGGGGCCGGGGGGAGGGGGCCCCCAGCGGACGCCAGCTCGAAGCCCGGCCCCGGCGCCAGCCGGGGGCACGCCCGACCCGCGCTCTTCCGTAGCAGTCCAACGATCCCGGCGCAAACGAGATCCTTGCGCGGGGCGGTGGGCCGGCGTAATCTGTTCCCCGTAACATTTCCGGGGAACGATTCCGAGGAGCGACGATGGCCCGCGAAGATCTGCAGCTGCTGCAGGGAACGCTCGACGTGCTGGTGCTGAAGACCCTGTCGTGGGGGGCGCGGCACGGCTACGAGATCGCCCGCTGGATCAAGGACACCACCGACGCCGAGCTCCAGGTGGAGGACCGCGCGCTCTACGTGTCGCTTCACCGCATGGAAGAGCGGGGCTGGCTGGAGTGCGAGTGGGGAATGACGGAGAACAACCGCAAGGCCCGGTACTACCAGCTCACCGCCGAAGGGCGGAAGCAGCTCGCCGCGCAGACGAGCACGTGGGCGCGCTACGCGGCCGCCGTCTCCAAGGTCCTTCAAACCGCCTGAGGGGGAACGAGTCATGGCACGCATCCCCGGGGTCCGCCCGGTGTTCCGGTTCCCCTCCTCGGAGGGGCGGGTGGCGGGCGAGGTGGAGGACGAGATCGCGTTCCACCTGGAGGAGCGCGCGCGGGAGCTGACCGCGCGCGGGATGGACCCGGCGGCCGCGCGCGCCGAGGCGCTGCGGGAGTTCGGGGACGTGCGCGAAGCGCAGGCGGAGCTGGAGGAGATCGGCCGGCGGCGGGTGCGGCACGAGGCGCGCACGGGGTGGTGGAGCGACCTGCTGCAGGACGCCCGCTACGCCTGGCGCGCCCTCCTCCGCTCGCCGGGGTTCACGGCAGTGGCGGTGCTCACGCTGGCGCTGGGGATCGGCGCGACCACGGCGATCTACACCGTGGTGGACGCGGTGCTGCTGAGGTCGCTGGGCGTGCCGGACGCGGAGCGGCTGGTGGTGCTGCGGGAAGCGGAGCGGGGCGCGGAGGGCGCGCCCGCCCGGGTGGGTACGGTGGGGCCGGCCAACTTCTTCGACTGGCAGGAGCAGTCCAGGTCGTTCGCGTCCATGGCGTACTTCGTCCTGTGGCCGCTGAACCTGACCGGCGACGGGGAGCCGCAGGAAACGCAGGTGCAGCTGACGAGCGCGAACTTCTTTTCTACGCTGGGGGTGAAGCCGCTGCTGGGGCGCACCTTCCGCCCGGAGGAGGACGACCCGGGCGGGGAGCCCGTGGCCGTCGGCGACGTGGCCGTGCTGAGCTACGGCCTGTGGAAGACCCGCTACGGGGGCGACCCGGGGATCGTGGGGCGGACCCTCCGGCTCGACGGCGAGCCGGTGACGGTGGTGGGGGTGATGGGCCCCGGCTTCCGGGTGCTGAACCAGAAGCCGGACCTGTGGATGCCGCTGGCGATCACGCCGGGCGACCGGACGACGATGGGCCGCTTCGTGACGGCCGTCGGCCGGCTGAAGCCCGGGGTGACGCACGAGCGGGCGAGCGCCGAGATGGACCGGATCGCGCGCCGGCTGGAGGCGGCGTACCCCGAGTTCAACACCAGCTCCCGCGTGTGGATCCAGCCGCTGCGCGAGGACGTGGTGGGGGAGGTGCGTCCGGCGCTGCTGGTGCTGCTGGGCGCGGTGGCGATGCTGCTGCTGATCGCCTGCACCAACGTGGCGAACCTGCTGCTGGGGCGGGCCAGCGCGAGACGCCAGGAGATCGCGGTGCGGCTCTCGCTGGGCGCCACGCGGGGGCGCGTGGTGCGGCAGCTTCTCACGGAAAGCGTGGTGCTGGCGCTGGTGGGCGGGGCGCTGGGGGTCGCGGCGGCGGCCGTGGGCACGCGGGCGCTGGTGCGCTCGCTCCCCGAATCGGCGCAGCTCCCCCGGCTGGACATGGTTTCCCTGGACGGCCGGCTGCTGGCGTTCGCGCTGGCCGTCACCCTGCTCACAGGGGTGATCTTCGGGCTGGCCCCGGCGCTGGCGGCGAGCCGGGCCGATCTCCAGGGTACGCTGCGCGACAGCAGCCGCGGCACCACGGGAGGCGCGGGTGCGGTGCGGCTGCGCAACGCCCTGGTGGTGGCGGAGGTGGGGCTGGCGCTCATGCTCCTCGTGGGGGCGGGACTGCTGGTGCGGTCCTTCCAGAACCTGCAGGCGGTGGATTCGGGGATGCGGGCCGAGGGGGTGCTCGCCCTGCGCATGAACCTCTCCTCCGATGCGTACAGCGGCGAAGGTGCGGTGCAGGGCTTCATGCAGCGCCTGGTCCCGGCGCTGGAGGGGCTGCCGGGAGTGCAGGCGGTGGGGAGCATCCAGTTCCTCCCGCTCACGGGCGCAAAGTCGGGGACCACCGCCTGGCGGGCCGACCGCCCCAAGCCCGCGCCGGACCGGGAAAAGGGCGCGGACATCCGGGCGGTGGGCGGGGACTACTTCCAGGCGCAGGGGGTCCGCCTGCTGCGGGGGCGCGCCTTCGGCGACCGCGACCACGCGGAGTCGGCGCCGGTCGTCGTCATCAACGAGGCGCTCGCGCGCGAGCAGTTCCCGGGCGAGGACCCCGTCGGCAGGCGCCTGGTCTTCGACTGGGACGCCGACACCGAGGCGGAGATCGTGGGCGTGGTGGACGACGTGCACGAGATGTCGCTGACGGACGCGCCGTCGCCCGCGTTCTACCGGCCGCTCACGCAGCATCCCGACGGCAACCTCAACGTGCTGGTGCGCACCACGGGCGACCCGATGGCGCTCGCGGGAGCGGTCCGGGCGGAGGTGAAGGCGCTCGACCCCGACCTGCCGGTGGCCAGCGTGCGGACCATGGAGTCGGTGGTCGCGGACGCCACGGCGCGGTCGCGGCTGAGCAGCTACCTGCTGGCCGGCTTCGCGGCCATCGCGCTCCTCCTGGCCGCCATCGGGCTCTACGGCATCATCTCGTACGGGGTGGCGCAGCGCCGGGGGGAGATCGGCGTGCGGGTGGCGCTCGGGGCCGACCGGGGCTCCATCCTGGGGCTGATCGTGCGCCAGGGGATGGCGCTGACGGCGGTGGGGCTGGCCGTGGGGCTGGTGGGCGCGCTCGCCCTCACGCGGCTGCTGCGCTCGCTGCTGTTCGGCGTGGGCGCGGCCGATCCCGTCACGTTTTTCGCGGTGCCGCTCCTCCTCGCGGCGGTGGCGCTCCTGGCCAGCTACGTGCCCGCCAACCGTGCCGCCCGCACGGATCCGGCCGTGGCGCTGAGGGCACAGTAAACGGCTGGCTCCGGCGGGTTCGGGCGTGCCCCCGGCTGGCGCCGGGGTCGGGCTTCGGCTCCGTAAGCGAGCAGACTACGCTCGCAAACGGAGTCGAGCCCCGGCAAACTGCCGCCGGGTCTCGCCCCTTCGGGCCGAAATCCCTCACGCGACTCCGTGCCCGGCCTCGGCGTTCCGCGGGCGCCCGGCTCACGCGGATGCCCTGTCGTGCGGGCCGGCGGCCCTCACCCGGCTCGCTTGAGGCTCGCCACCTTCTCCCTATCATCCGGTTCACGCGAAGCGTGAAGCGCCATTTTGGGAGAGGGGGCAACGGCTGGATCCTGAGAACGGACAGGCACTTGCGTGAGGGATTACGGCCCGGAGGGGCGAGACCGCGCGGCTGTTTGCGCGGGCTCGACTCCGTTGCAGACGGTCGTTTCGTCTGCTACGGAGCCGAAGCCCGACCCCGGCGCCAGCCGGGGGCACGCCCGGACCCCGCCCGTCAAAAGCCGTTCAAGAACCTCACTCCGCGACATCATCCCCCTCCACGGCACGAAGGCGCAGGTGAACGGTGGTCCCCTGCCCCGGCTCCGAGTCCACGGTCACCTCGCCCCCCCACGATTCCACCAACCGCCGCACGATCGCCAGCCCCAGCCCCGTCCCGCTGCTGCGGGTGGAGAACTGCGGCTCGAACACCCGCGGCAGCAGCTCGGCCGGGATCCCCTCGCCGCTGTCCTCCACGTTGAGCATCACCCAGGCGCCGCCCCCGGCCGGCCCGCCGGTGATGCGGATCTCGCCGCCGTCCGGGAGCGCTGCGCGGGCGTTCTCCAGCAGGTTGACGATCACCTCCTTGAGCTCCCCCACGCGCGACAGGGCCCGCGGCGTCCCGGGCGCCACCTCGACCCGGTAGCCGATGCCGTCGTGCGAGCCGCGGTACAGCGCCAGCGTCTCCTCGGCCACGAGCTCCAGGCTCACCGCCTCCAGCCCGCCCGCGGCCTGCGCCGGCGCCCCGAAGCGCGCGAAGGCGCGGGCGATCTCCCCCAGCCGGTCGATCTCGGCGAGGATGGCGCCCACGTTGCGCTCCAGGATCTGCTCGAAGTCCGGCCGGCCGTCGGCGTGGGCGCGCCGCAGGTGCTGCACGGAAAGCTTGATGGGGGTGAGCGGGTTCTTGATCTCGTGCGCCACCTGGCGCGCCATCTCGCCCCAGGCCAGCACCCGCGCAGTGCGCATCTCTGTGGTGACGTCCTCCAGCACCACCACGGCCCCGGCGATCCCCGTCTCGCCCCTCAGCCGCCGCAGCCGCAGGCGGATGGTGCGCCCCTCGATCTCCAGCTCCTCGCCGTGCTCCACCTCGCCGGAGCGCCGGAAGTCGCGCAGCGCGCGCGCCACCGCGGCAGCCACCGGGCCGTCCTCCGGCACGGTGCGCCCGGTGTCCACCGGCGTGCCCAGGATCTCGGCGGCGCGCGCGTTGATCAGCGCCACCTTCCCCGCGGTGTCCAGAGCGAGCACCCCCGTCCCCGCCTCGGCGACCACCGCCTCGGTGCGGCGGGTCTCCCGTTCCAGCGCGGCCCGGGTTCGCCGCAGCCGCAGCACCATGCGGTTGAAGGAGCGGTACAGCCCGCCGAACTCGTCGCCACGCGTTTCGCGCAGGCGGATCCCCAGGTTGCCGGCGCCCACCGCGGCCGCGGCGCTGCTCAGGTCCTCGATGGGGCGCGACAGGGCGCGCCCCACGAAGAACGACAGCACCACGGACAGGCCCGCGCCCAGCAGCACCGCCAGAAGCACGGCGTTCCCCAGCTCGCGCTGCCGCCGCGCGATCTCGCCCGAGGCGAGCGGGGTGGGCGCGGCGAGCACCTGCGCGGGGGAGACGCGCCGGTAGGCCAGCAGGTAGTCGCGCCCGGCCAGCTCGCGCTCCTCCAGGTCGCGCACGGCCTCGCCGCTGCTGAAGAGCAGGTAGAAGCGGGGCGGCAGCCAGGTGTTGTACAGCCCCAGCTCCAGCACCTCCGGCGACGACGCGCCGGTGAGCACGCCGCTGCGGTACAGCAGCAGGTCGGCCTGCACGTGCTCGGCCAGCGCGGGGAGCGTCCGCCCCGCGAGCTCCCGGGCGGCCTGCTCCAGCGCGCGCTCCGCCAGGGCGCCGGCGGTGCGCACCACCTCGCGCGAGAGCGCCTGGTACGCCGTGGCGCCGAACACGGCCATGGGGAGGAGGAAGAAGGCGAAGAGCGCCAGCGTGAGCCGGCCGCGGAAGGTGCGCGCCCACACCCACTCCGTGGAGCCCAGCCCCAGCGGCTCGCCGCAGAGCGTGCGCGCCGCCGTCCACAGCACGGCCATGGCGGCCAGCGCGAACACCAGCACCAGCACCGAGCGCACCCCCAGCAGGAAGGGCGAGGGGGTGCGCACCAGCAGGTGCGCGTGCATGGGCCCGGCGGGGAAGCGCACCCCCGTCTCGCTGCGCCACCCCTGCGGCGTGTGCAGCCACTGCATGCGCCCGGGCTGCGCCGGGGCGTCCGCGGCCACCGCGGCGGGCACCAGCGACAGCGAGGTGGGACCGCCCTCGTCCTCCGGCTCGCGCCCGGGGTCCAGGAAGCGCGACAGCGCCCCGGAGCGCCCCAGGTGGGCGCGTGGGGGGACCGCCACCGTCACCGCGCGGCCCCCGGGGAGCGGCACCAGGAGCAGGTAGTGCACGGCGGGCTGGTCGGCGTAGCGCTCCAGGATGGGCTCCTCGGCGCTGGCGGCGCGCGCCAGCAGCGGGCCCACCAGCGAGTCCGGGAGCGCCACGTCGGTCAGGCGCAGCTCCGCCGTGGGGCGGACGCCGCTCCACAGGGTGACGCGCGCCTCGTACCCCTCCTTGGCGAGCCCCGCCCCCACCCAGCTCTGGTACAGCAGCCCCACCCCCACCCGCCCCTCCGCCGCGTTGAGCAGCGCACGCTCCGCGAACTGCCGCAGCAGGAAGTCCAGGTACGGGTCCGGGGTGGTCCCCAGCCGGGCCAGCTCCCGGCCCGCGACCTCCAGCCGCGCGTCCAGGTGCGCCACCCACAGGGTGGAGCAGGCGAGCGTCGCGCCCAGCCACCCGGCCGCCAGCCAGGGGGCCAGGCTCCCGCGTCCCGGCCGCGCCCGCGCGAACGCCGCCGCGAACATCCCGAACGGGAGCGCCCACAGCGCCGGCACCCACGCCGCCACCTCGCGCCCCGGCCTCCACCACAGCACCACGCCGATCCCCAGCGCCGCGGCGAGCGCCAGCGCGGGAACCCACCAGCGCGCGGCCAGGTCGCGCTCCGGCTCGGGCGGGGGCGCGGGAAAGAGCAGGAAGAGCGGGATGGCGACCGCCAGCGTCGCCGCCATGACCAGCGAGATCCCCCCGGCGGAGTGCGCCGCCAGCATTCCCTGCGACGCCGAGCCCGCCACCAGCCGCAGCGCCAGCGGGGCGAGCAGCGCCGCCGGGACCACGCGCAGCCCCACCCGCAGCCGCGCCGGGCTGCCCAGCGGCCGGCGGTGGGTGAGCATCCACACCGCGCCCCCGGTGAACAGCACCATCAGCTGCCCCAGGGTGACGTCCACCGGGAGCGGGAGGACGAAGCCCAGCGGCGAGAACACGTCGTCCATCCCCGTCATCTCCCCCAGCGGCGCCGCCAGCGCCGCCAGCGTCGCCGCCGCCACCGGGATCCCCGGCGGCCCGCGGCGGCGGCGGTACCACGCCGCCGCCAGCAGCGCGAACGCCGCCCCCCACGCCGCCGCCACCCCCCAGCGCCCCGACGCCAGGATCCGCTCGCGCCAGCTCTCCTGCGTCAGCCGCGCGAACGACACGCTGAGGATGGGGACCCCGTCGCTCTCCCAGTCCCACACCGACTCCCCCTGCGCCCGGTCCGGGGTGGTGAAGCGCGGCGTGAGCCCGTGGTCGGCGGTGAACGCCTCCGTGTATGGCCGCGTCCCCTCCCCGATGGACACGTTGGCGTCCAGGAGGATGGCGGCCACCGCCGTGCGCCCGTCCTCGAAGACCCGGGAAAAGTACAGGTAGCCGAAGAGCGGCCCCGCCGAGAAGAAGTAGGGCCGCACCCCGCGCCGCACCGAGTCGGGGACCGCGCCGCGGTGCTCCCCCGCCCAGGCCACCGGCACGCCGTCCGGCCCGTACACCGCCACCGCCGACACCGCGTTCTCGCCGCGGAGCACCGACAATCGCTGGAAGAGCCCGGCCCGCCCCCGCGCGCCCCGCGCCGCCGCCACCGCCCCGTCCACCGCCGTCTCGCCGCGGTCCACCAGCGCGTTCAGGTCGTCGCCGAGCGCCACCCCCGCGCGGTCCTCCACCAGCAGGCGCACCAGCTCCCAGTCGCCCGCCACCCGGTCCAGCCGCAGCTGCGCCCCCGCCGCCGCCCCCAGCCCCAGCCAGAGCGCGGCCGCGGCCCCCAGCCCCCAGCGCCCCCCGCCGCGCGCCGCGAGGACGGTCCACAGCAGCGCCGCAACCGCCGCCACGGCCAGCAGCTCGCCCGAGGTGCGCCGCATCCACAGGGCGAGCAGCGCCAGGGCGATCCACCCCGCGGCCCACCCCGCGCGCTCCCGCAGGCCGGGCCCCGGCTGGTCCGCCGCTTGCGGGGCTGGCGCGCCGACCGTCGCCACCTTCCCCGCCACTATGCCCGGCTCCTTGCGCTCATACTCCCTGGTGGACCTGTCGTGGCCCGAGGTCGTCGCGTACCTGGAGCGCGACCGGCGGCTGATCCTTCCCGTGGGCGCCTGCGACCAGCACGGGCCGCACCTGCCGCTCGGCGCCGCCACCTGCATCGCCGAGGCGCTCGCCGACGACCTGTCGCGCGAGTTCGCGGTGCTCCGCGCCCCCACCTTCGCCTACGGCGTCAACGTCCCCACCGAGCGCGACTTCGCCGGCACGGCCACGCTGCGCGGCAAGACGCTGCACCGCGCCCTCAACGAGCTGGTCAACGCGTGGGAGTCGCACGGGTTCACGGAGATCGTGATGGTCACCGCCAGCGAGCACGACCCCCAGGCAGAGGCCATGGCGACGGTGTACGCCCGCAGGGCGCGGGTGCGGGTGGTGGAGGCGCTCGCCGTGGATCTTTCGGAATATCTCAGGGAGCCCGAGGGGCCGCAACACGGCGGCGAGGTGGTGACCTCGCTGCTGCTGCACCTGCGTCCGCAGGCGGTGGACATGCAGGCCGCCCAGGACTGCCTGATGGACACCGAGAAGTACCGGCGCTTCGTGCGCGGCAAGCTCCCCGTGCTCCCCGCCGGCTGCCCCGGCTCCATCGGGCGCCCCACGCTCGCCACCGCCGAGACCGGGCGGCGCATCTACGACCACATCCTCGAGCGCATCCGCCAGAAGATCTTCATCTCGCCCCCGCCCGACGAGGGGTGACTTTGAGTGTCGAGGCGGGTTTGGCGGGGCCGCTACGGAGCCCGGCCAAACTGCGGCCGGTCTCCTCCGCGGGCTCCGGGAACCCCGGGAAACAGCCCCCGGGTTTCCCTCCGCCGGGGGGAGCCTCGCCAAACTGCCGGCGAGTCTCCCCCCGAACCGATTCATGTGGATACCACGGAACGACAAGCGGCAACGGCACGGCCACGCACCCGCCCGTGCTCCGTACGGTCGTGCAGGCTGTCCCCTGTCCCCTCGCACTTTCGCGCCCCTCCGGGGTATCCCCGGCTGGACGACACCATCCAAGGAGACCTCATGCCGATCGTACGCAGCGTCCTCACGTTCCTCCTCCTCGCCCTGGCGGCGCCGCTGGGCGCGCAGGGGACGGTGGTGGACCAGGGGAGCTTTCGCGTGACCGTGGGCGGGCAGACGGCGGGGACGGAGGAGTTCGTGATCCGGCAGAGCGGGAGCGGCACCGGGAGCGACGTCACGGCCACGGGGCGGGTGGAAGTCACCCTTCCCGGCGGGACGCTGGAGCTGGTGCCGCGGCTGCGGGCGCGGGGGCTGGACGCGTCGCCGGTCAGCTACCAGGTGGACGTGGGCGGCGACTCGCCGCGGCGCATCCTGGGGCAGGTGGGCGCCGGACGCTTCAGCGCGCGCATCGTCTCCACCTCCGGCGAGCAGCTGCGCGAGTACGTGGCCAGCGACCGCGCGCTCATCCTGGACGACGGCGTGGCGCACCACTACTACTTCCTGGCGCAGCGGCAGCGGGGCGGCACCGTCCCCGTCATCGTCCCGCGCGAGAACCGGCAGGTGATCGCGACGGTGTCCAGCCGGGGCGAGGAGCGCGTCGACGTCGGCGGGGCCACGGCCAGCCTTTTCCACCTGGTGGTGCAGGTCCCCGGCTCCAGCGAGCGGCACGTGTGGGTGGACGCCCTGGGCCGCGTGATCCGCGTCCGCATCCCCGCCACCGGCTACGAGGCCACGCGCACCGAGCTGCCCCGCTGACCTCCGGGCCCCGCGCCACGCTCCGCGCCCTCCCGGCCCCGCGGCCGGGAGGGCGCCGCGCATCCGGGGTTCTCCCCTACCCCGCGCCGGGCGGCTATCTTTGGCCCCGACCCGAGCCCCCACACACCCGACCGCCCGCGCCGTGAGCCACGCGACACACCCGGACACCGCCGCCCCCGCCCCGCTGGGCCGCCGCGTCCTGCAGACCTTTCTCGCCCCCGCCGACCTGTTCCGCGGGTCGGGGGGCTACGCCCCCTGGATGGGGCCGCTCCTCCTTTCCACGCTGGTCGCCGTGGTCGCGGTGCTCGCCAACCCCGACCAGATGTACCAGATGACCGAGCCCGCCGTCAACCGGCGCGGGCGGCCCGTGGAGATCACCTCCGACCTGGCGACCATCGCCCACTACGGACGCATGCTGGGGATGATCGCCGCGCTGGCCATGCACCCCCTGATCGTGCTCGCCGCCGCGGGGGTGCTGGCGCTGCTCTTCAGCGTCCTGCTGCGCGGCGAGGGACGGTTCGTCCAGTACCTGTCCATCGCGGCGCACGCCTCACTCGTCGCGGCGCTGGGCACGCTGGCCGCCGCGGCGCTCGCGCTCCTGCGCGGCGCCGAGCCGCGGGGGATCACCCCGGCGCTCCTCCCGCTGGCGGCGCCGGGAAGCTTCGCCCACAGGCTCCTGGAAGGGATGGACCTGTTCACGCTGTGGGCGCTGCTCGTGGCGGCGCTGGGGGTGAGCCTGGTCAACCGGCGCCGCTCCTTCGCCAGCGCAGCCGCCGTGCTGCTGGGCGTCTACGTCGCGCTCGCCGTGGGCATCGCCGCCCTGGGAGCGTGACCCCCGCGCTCCCGGCGCGCCGGGAGCGCGCCCGCCCCTTCCGCGGCCGCCAACCCGTTGCGGCCCAGCGGGATACTCCCGCCATCCGTTTGGCGTTAGATTGTTCTCGCCGCGCGGTCGACGCACCACCGGAAGGGTCGGGAGCGCCCTGAAACTTTCCGCTCCACCCCCCCGTAGTCCCCGTCGTCCGACGCACTCCCGTCCGCCTTCCCGACCCCGGAAAGATCCCCAGATGTCCGCTCTTCGCATCCAGACCTCCCGCCTGGCCGCCGGCCGCCGCGCGGCGGGCGCCCTGGCCCTGGCGGCGGCGCTCGCCGCCCCCGCCGTGCTCGGCGCGCAGGAGACCGGGCCCGCGCCCGCCGCCCCCGCCACCCTCACCCTCGAGGAAGCGGTCGCGCTGGCGCGCCGGAACAACCCCGACCTGCTGGCGACGCAGAACGACCGGCGGACCGCGCGTGCGGCCTCCCGCGCCGCCCGCGCCGACTTCATCCCCTCGGCGCGCGTTTCCAACACCTTCGGCTACACCGCCGAGGGCGAGCGGCGCTACGGCTCCGTCGCGCTGGCGGCGAACGACCCCGCCATCTACTCGTCCAGCTACAGCCTGGGGCTGTCGGCCGACCTGAGCGGCGCCAAGCTGATGCAGCCCGCCATCACCCGCGCGCAGGAGCGGGCCACCGAGCACCGCATCGTGGGCGCCGAGGCCAACCTGGCCTCGCAGGTCGCCCAGCAGTACCTGAGCGTGCTGCAGGCGGAGGAAGTGGTCGCGCAGGCCGAGCGCGAGGTGTCCCGCACCGACGAGCACCTGCGCCTGGCGCAGGCCCGCCTGGATGTGGGCGCCGGGACGCCGCTGGACGTGCGGCGCGCCGAAACGCAGAAAGGGCAGGCGCAGGTGAGGCTCCTGCAGGCGCGCAACACCGTGGCCACGGCCACCCTGGGGCTCGGCCAGCTCATGGGGGTGGACCTGCAGCCGGGGGCGAAGCTCACCTCCGAGTTCGCGCTCTTCCAGCCGCAGCTCGACGCCGCGGCGCTGGTCGCGCAGGCCACCACGAACAACCCCAACCTGCGCTCCGCGCGCTCGCAGGCGGGCGCCGCGCGGACCGGGATCCGGGCCGCCCGGTCCAGCTACCTCCCCACCCTCAACTTCAACGTGGGGTGGGACGGCTCCGTGTACCGCGTGGGCAACCTGAACCCCCTGGTGCAGAGCGGCATCGCGAGCGCCCAGGGCCAGCTGGACGCCTGCTTCCGGAGCAACCAGCTCGCCGCGCTCCTGGGCCAGGCCCCGCAGGACTGCGGCCGGTTCGCCTTCACCCCGGAGGGCATCCGCGACGAAGTGCGCGAGCAGAACTCCGGCTACCCGTTCAACTACAACCGGCAGCCGGTGAGCGCGGCGCTCACCGTGTCGCTCCCCATCTTCACCGGCCTTTCCCGGCACCAGCAGGTGGAGGAGGCGCGCGCCCGCGCCGAGGACGCCGAGTACCAGGTGCGCACGCAGGAGAACACCCTGCGCGTGGAGGTGAACACGCAGCTGCGCAACATGCAGACGGCGTACGAGACCGCGCAGCTGCAGGACCAGGTGATCCGCACCGCGGGCGAGGAGCTGCGGCTGGCGCGGGAGCGCTTCCGCTTCGGCGCGGCGAGCTCGGTGGAGGTGACCGACGCCCAGACCAGCCTGGCGCAGGCCGAGCAGGCCAAGATCGACGCGGTGTACAACTTCCACAAGTCGCTCGCGGCGCTGGAGGCGCTGGTGGGGCAGCGGCTGCGCTGAACGCTCCGGAGGCACGGCGCGACCCACGACTGACGACCACCCACACGGGTTTGGAGATAGAGCGGATGAAAACGCGGACGATCGTGATCGGCGGGTTGGTGGTGGCCGCGGCGGCGGGCGGCGTGTTCGCCCGGACCGCCATGGCGGACAAGGGGACGGAGGTGCGCACCGAGGTGATCACCCGGCGCGACCTGACCGCGGTGGTCACCGCCAGCGGGACCATCGACCCCAAGCGCAAGGTGGACATCTCGGCCGACATCTCGGGGCGGGTGATCGAGCTGCCGGTGCAGGAGGGCCAGTGGGTGGAGCGGGGCGCGCTGCTGCTCCGCATCGACCCCACGCAGTACCAGGCGGCGGTGCGCCGCGCCGAGGCCTCGGTGGCGCAGGCGCAGGCCCGCGCCGCGCAGGCGCGCGCCAACCTCCTCCAGGCGCAGAACGCGGCCCGCCGGGCCCGGCAGCTCGCCAGCAGCCCGGAGCAGCTCATCTCCCCCGCGGACGTGGAGCAGGCGCAGACCCAGGCGTCCGTGGCGCAGGCCGAGTTCGAGGCCTCGCGCTACGGCGTGGCCCAGGCGCAGGCCGGGCTCACCGAGGCCGGCGAGGCGCTGCGCAAGACCACCATCGTGGCGCCGATGAGCGGGCGCATCACCCGCCTCAACATCGAGGAGGGGGAAACGGCGATCGTGGGGACGATGAACAACCCCGGCTCGCTCCTCCTCACCATCGCCGACCTGTCGGTGATGGAGGCCAAGGTCAAGGTGGACGAGACCGAGGTCCCCGGCATCACCATCGGCGACAGCGCCCGGGTGCGGATCGACGCCTTCCCGGACCGCGTCTTCGGCGGCACGGTGACCCGCATCGCCAACAGCTCGCTGCAGGGCGCCACCGCGGGGATGGGCGCCGCGGCGGGCGGCGAGCAGCAGTCGGTGGACTTCGAGGTGGTCATCACCCTGGACAACCCGCCGGAGCAGCTGCGCCCCGACCTTTCCGCCACCGCGGACATCGTCACCGACACCCGCAGGGCGTCGCTCTCGGTGCCCATCATCGCGCTGACGGTGCGCGACGCCCAGGGAAAGAAGCTGGACTCGGGCGACGAGGACGAGGCCGACGACGCGGCCCCGGCCAAGCCGGAAACCGGCCGCCGCCGCGACGAGGACGGGGTGGAGGGCGTGTTCGTGATGCACGGCGACTCGGTGGCGTTCGTGCCGGTGCAGGTGGGGATCGCCGGCGACCGCTACTTCGAGGTGAAGCGCGGGCTCCGCGGCGGCGAAACCGTGGTGGCCGGGAGCTACCAGGCGATCCGCGAGCTGGAGTCGGGCTCGCGGGTGCGCCTCCCCGAGGCCGACGACAAGGGGAGCTCCGGCAAGGAGAAGGCATGAGCGCCGCGCGCGAGGTGATCATCGAGGCCCGCGGGCTTCAGAAGCACTACCAGCTGGGCACGGAAACGGTCCGGGCGCTGCGCGGGGTGGACCTGGTCATCGGCCGCAACGAGTACGTGGCCATCATGGGCCCTTCCGGCTCCGGGAAGTCCACCTTCATGAACCTCATCGGCTGCCTGGACTCGCCCACCTCGGGGGAGTACATCCTCAACGGGCACCCCGTGGCGGGGATGACCGACGACGAGCTGGCACGCGTGAGGAACCGCGAGATCGGCTTCGTCTTCCAGACCTTCAACCTGCTCCCCCGCTCCACCGCGCTGGAGAACGTGGAGCTGCCGCTGGTCTACGCCGGCGTGGGCAAGAGCGACCGGCGCGCGCGCGCGGTGGAGGCGCTGCGCTCGGTGGAGCTGGGCGACCGCATGGACCACCGCCCCAACGAGCTGTCGGGCGGCCAGCGGCAGCGCGTGGCCATCGCGCGGGCGCTGGTGAACGCGCCCGCCATCATCCTGGCGGACGAGCCCACGGGGAACCTGGACTCCCGGACCTCCGAGGAGATCATGGGCCTGTTCGCGCGGCTTCACGACCAGGGGCAGACCATCATCATGGTCACGCACGAGGCCGACATCGCCGCCCACGCCGAGCGGGTGGTGACGCTGCGCGACGGGACCATCCACAGCGACCTCCGGCAGACGCCGTCCCCGGTGCAACTCCGCCCGGTGCCGGCGGAGGACACCGAGCCGGCTCTTTCCGGGGCCTGAGCCGTGGCCGCGCGGAAGCGGGCGCGGATGCCGCTGGGCGAGGCGCTGCGCGTGTCGCTCCAGATGATCCGCGTCAACAAGCTGAGGGCCTTCTTCACCGTGCTGGGGACGGTGATGGGGGTGACCTTCCTGATCGCCGTGATCACCCTGATCACCGGGATGGACTCCTACATGAAGGAGGACTTCGCGGGCAAGGTGTACGGCTTCAACAGCGTCATGCTGCGCCGGCGCCCGTCGGTCACCATGAGCGACGACCCGGAGCTGCGGCGCGAGTGGCGCCGCCGCCAGCGCCTCACCTTCGAGGACGCCGCGTGGCTGGGGGAGCGGATGGAGACGCCGGGGATCCTTTCCATCAACTCCGAGCGCGGAGGCAAGGTGGACGGCCCCGGAGGCCGCACGCTGGAAGGCGTCCGCGTCTCCGGCGCGTCGGCCAGCTACTTCACCGGGCGGGACATGGGGGTGGAGTCGGGGCGCGTGTTCTCGGACCAGGAGGCGGAGCGTGGGGTCCCCGTGGTGGTAGTGGGCAAGGACGTGGCGGACAAGCTCTTCGAGGGGCGGAGCCCGCTGGGGAAGACGGTGCGGGTGCAGGGCTTCCCGTACCGGGTGGTGGGGGTGCTGGAAAAGCAGGGCTCGCTCTTCGGCATGTCCATGGACAACGTGGTGATCGCCCCGGCGCGGTCGCGGGTCAACGGCTACGTCAACCCGCACAACGTGGTGGACGAGATCACCTACAAGGTGGCGGACGCCTCCATGGTGCCGCGCGCCCAGGCGGAGCTGGAGGGATGGATGCGGATCCGCCACCGCCTGCGCCCCGGCGAGAACAACGACTTCGAGCTGGAGACGGCCAGCGAGAGCCTGGCCTTCTGGAACAAGATCGCCACCTACCTGATGCTGGCGCTCCCCCTGCTGGTGGGGATCTCGCTGGTGGTGGGCGCGGTCGTCATCATGAACATCATGCTGGTGGCGGTCACCGAGCGCACCCGCGAGATCGGGCTGCGCAAGTCGCTGGGCGCGCGCCGCCGCGACATCCTCGCGCAGTTCATGATCGAGGCTGGGACGCTGTCGGGGGCCGGCGGGGTGCTGGGAATCGGGCTGGGGATCGGGCTGGCAGCGCTGGTGTCCGCCTTGTCGCCGCTCCCCGCCCGGGTCTCGCCGCTCTCCATCGTCCTGTCCATCTTCCTGGGCGTGGGCGTGGGGCTGGCGGCGGGGGTGTACCCGGCGTACCGCGCCTCGCGCCTGGACCCCATCGAAGCCCTGCGCAGCGAATAGGAGAGCGCGAAAGATGAACCCGAAGGGACTGGGGCGAAGCCGATGAACCTGACATCCGCCCGCGAGGGCGTGGGGATCGCGCTGGACGCGCTGCGCTCCAACAAGGTGAGGGCCTTTTTAACCATCCTGGGGATCGTGATCGGCGTCGCCACGGTGATGGCGATGGCCGCGGTGGTGGGCGGGCTGCGCACGGGGATCATGCAGGAGATCGAGGGGATCGGCCCCAAGAACTTCGTGGTCACCCGCTTCGAGCAGGGCAGCCTGATGATCAACGACGGCAACGGCCGCCCTCCGTGGGAGGGAAAGCCGCCGGTGACCTTCCAGGAGGCGGAGCTCATCCGCTCGCTTCCCTCCATCCGCTCGGCGGCCGCCGCGGTGGACGCCGGCGCGGACCTGAAGTACGGCGCCAGCACCTACGCCCAGGTCATGCTCCCGGCCCGCGACCACCAGTGGCCGGACTACGCCCAGGGGGACTTCGTCTACGGGCGCAACTTCCTCCCGGACGACGTGGCGCGCTCCAACCGCGTCGTGGTCCTTTCCATCGACCTGTCCAAGAAGGTGTTCGGCGAGATCGACCCGGTGGGCAAGTCGGTGCGCCTGGGCGGGGAGCCGTTCCAGGTGGTGGGCGTGTACCGCCAGAAGCCCAACTTCTTTTCCAACTTCGTCAAGGAGTGGGGGATCGTCCCGCCCACCACGGCCATCAAGTACCTGGACGCGGACAAGGACTGGATGTCGCTCCTGGTGGTGCCGTCGGGCACGGTCTCGCAGGAGCAGGCCATCGACGACGTCACCGCCGCGCTCCGCGTGGCGCGCGGGCTTCGCCCCGGCGAGGAGAACAACTTCGCGGTCACCCGCCAGCAGGCGATCGCCGACATGTTCGACCGCATCACGGGGGTGTTCGCCCTCATCATGCTGGTGCTCTCCTCCATCGGGCTGATGGTGGGCGGCATCGGGGTGGTGGCGATCATGATGATCTCCGTCACCGAGCGCACCCGGGAAATCGGGGTGCGCAAGGCGCTGGGCGCCACCCGCCGCGAGATCCTCTGGCAGTTCCTGGTGGAGTCCATGACCGTCACCACCATCGGCGGGGCGATCGGGATGGTGCTGGGCGGGGGCGGCGCCCTCCTCCTCGCCGCCTTCACCCCCCTCCCCGCCACGGTGCCGCTCTGGTCGGTCGCCGCCGCGCTGGGCGTGTCCGCGGTCACGGGCATCGGCTTCGGCCTGTACCCCGCCAACAAGGCCGCGCGCCTGGACCCGGTGGAGGCGCTGCGGTACGAGTGAGGGCGGGTCGGGTGCGAACGGCTCTGAACTGCATGGCTTGGGCGTGCCCCGGGCACCGCAGCCGTGCACTTGCGGCCCCACCGGTGCGAAGGCGCGGACGACCTGATAGGTTGTCCGCGCTTCGTCGTTTCGTACTCTCGCACTTTGTTTTTCCGATGACCGAGCCGCTCGCGCCGCCCGTCGACCTCTTGGCCATCGCCGCCCACCGCGACGACGTGGAGCTCCTCTGCGGGGGAACCCTCGCCCGCGCCGCGGCGCAGGGGCACCGCACGGGAATCCTGGACCTGACGGCCGGGGAGCGCGGGACGGACGGGAGCGCGCAGCTCCGCGGCGAGGAGGCGGACGCGGCGGCGCGGGTGCTGGGGGTGGCGGCCCGCCGCAACGCCGGCTTCCCGGACGCGGGGCTGGAGAACACCCCCGCGACCCGCGGCGTGGTCGCCGGCTTCGTGCGCGCCTTCCGGCCGCGGGTGGTCATCCTTCCCTACACCAGCGGGCGCCACCCGGACCACCGCATCGCCTCGCAGCTCGCGTACGACGCCTGCTTCCTGGCGGGGCTGGCCCGGTTCGACGCGCCCGGCGAGCCGCACCGCCCGCACAAGCTGCTGTACGCGCTCACCTACCGGGAGGACCCGGTGAAGCCCACCTTCGTGGTGGACGTCACCGACTTCATGGAAACCAAGATGGAGGCGGTGCGCTGCTACTCGTCGCAGTTCGACGGCAAGACCTGGGGCGGCGAGATCTTTCCCGGCGGCGACCGGCCGCTGTACGACCAGGTGCGCATGCACGCGGCGCGCTACGGGTCGCTGATCCGCCGCGAGTACGGCGAGCCGTTCCACACGGTGGAGACCATGGAGGTGGACGACGTGATGGCGCTGGGCGTGCGCAGCATCTGACGCCAGGTCCGGTTTGAGCGGGGGTTTGCGACGCCTGCTCCGGGCGTGCCCCGGCTCCTGGACCGTGCGCGAGGCCACGGGATCGTTGTCACCTGACAGATTGGCCTTTACTGTACGTTTACTGTACGTTCGCCCCCTGCGCGCCGGGACACCGGCCACGCTCCCCCGGTGATGCGGCGAGCCGTTCGCCCCGCCGCCCTTCCGGCAGGGGTTTCCCCGGCGCTCCATCCGCACTCCAGGAGGTACCCATGAGGAAGTCGCTGCGCGCACGCGCACTGCCGGCCATGCTCCTGCTCGCTGCGGGGTGCGGCCTGGCCGAGCGCACGCCCACGGAAGCGGACGGCGGGGTCCGGGGGGCCAGAACCGGCGCCCCGCCCACCGCCACGGCGATGTCCGTCTCGTCGCCCACCATGGACATCCTGCCCACCACGATCAACTACACGACCACCAACCTCGTCCAGGTGCGCATCTACTCCTCGGCAGTCTTCGACGCGGCCACGATCACCCCTTCCACGGTGCGCTTCGTCATCGACGGGATCCTTTCCGGGGCTCCGGTAGCGACCTTTCCGGGCGGCGCCTACATGACTTCGGGGAGCGACCTGAACGGCGACGGGCTCCTCGACAGGATCCTCCAGTTCCGCATGACCGACCTGAAGGCGGCCGGGCTGAACGGACCCAACCACCAGCTCGTGGTGCAGGGCCAGGCGGCGTCGGGGGCGTTCCAGGCGAGCGACCCGACGCCGCCGGCCATCGTCAACTTTCCCCCGGTCGCGGCTGCCACGATCACACCGGGAAGCGCCAGCATCGCGGTGGGAGGCACGGTTGACCTGGATGTGCAGCTGTTCTCGGCAGGGAGCGCGCCGGCCACGGGACGGGTCGTGACCTGGAGCAGCCTGGACGCGGCCGCCACGGTGGACGCGAGCGGAGTGGTGACCGGACAGGCGGCGGGCCTGGCTCGCATCGTCGCCACGGCCGAGAGCAGAGCCGACACCGCCGAGGTCACGGTGAGCTAGCGGTGGGCGGGCCTTCCGCCGCGCGAACGGTACGGCGCAGGGACGCCGGGCGGAGGCGGCATCCGACGCTTCCGTCCGGGCTTCCGCCAGGCCACGACAGGGCGCCGCCACCGTATTGACGGACTGCTGCCGTACCCGACCAGCCACGTCTCATCCGGTTTGTCCTGACCCCTTCCGCGCGCGGCGGGCATCCATCATATTCTGAGCTGGCCTTTCGGCCGGAACCCACTCGCCTTCCCCCAGGCAATTCCCACCGGGTTCTTTCTCTCCCGCTGCTTTCGACAAAGGCACCCCGGCCGCGAGGCCGGTCCGCAAAGCCAAGGATCTCGCTCGAGACTGCCTGGCTCCCGAACTAGAGGCGGCACCCCTGTCCCCGCTCCCGCGGGGACGAACCTCGTTCGGAGGAACGTCGAACCATGCTACGTCTCAACCGGATCCTGTGCACCGCCGCCGTCCTGGTGACCGCGGCGTGCAGCGGCGACTCGCCGTCGCCGGTCGCGCCCACGGACGCTCCCTCCCGGGAAATCCTGGACGCGGCCCGCTCACCCCTGGTGCAGGGCTTCTACTGGCTGCCGCCCCTGGTGAAGAACCCCAGCTTCTCCGGGACCTTCGACCCGAACGTCTCGCCCACCGTGCAGGTGTGCGAGCTGGCGGGGACGCCCCCCAGCACCTGCACCGCCAACATCGTCGCGCAGTTCACCAAGACGAGCGGCACCGGCGGCCAGGTGGTCACGGTGAGCACCGGGGACCAGCACTACAAGGCCAACTGGCACACCGACCTGTCCAACCTGAACACCGCCAAGTTCTACCGCATCTCGGTGTTCGTGGGCGCCACGGAGCTGGGCCACGCCGACGTGGACCCGGTGAACTCGGGCAAGGAGCTCAAGAACGTGGACACGGACGAGCTCATCCCGCTCCTGGACGGGCGCACGCTCCCCATCAAGTTCCGCATCGAGATCGGCGCCGGTCCCACGCAGCGCGCCCCCGCGGCGCAGGCCGACGCGTACGGCACCGTGGAAAACACGGCGCTCACCGTCCCCGACGGCGCCACGGACCTGCTGGCCAACGACAACCTGGGCGTGCCCGCGGCGACGCTGACCTCCTTCGGCGGGGGCTCGCTGGGCGGCGCCGTGACCGACCACGCGGCCGGCACCACCGCCACCTTCGGCAGCGGCGGCTCGCTGACCGTGAACGCGAACGGCAGCTTCACCTTCACCCCGGCGAGCGGCTTCAGCGGGAGCTTCAGCTTCGTCTACCGCATCACCAACGCGGCGGGGACCTCGGACGCGACGGTGACGCTGACCGTCAACGCGCGGCCCACCGCCGTGGACGACGCGCCGGCGGCGGGAAGCGCGCCGGGCGACCCCTACCACGCCCCGTTCAACTCGGCGCTCAGCCTCGCCGCGCCGGGCATCCTCCAGAACGACGTGCTAGGCAGCCCCCCGGCGACGGTGGCCTCCTTCGGGGGCGGCTCGCTCGGCGGGACGGTGACGGACCACGCGGCCGGGAGCAGCGCCAGCTTCGGCAGCGGCGGCTCGCTGTCCGTGAACGCGGACGGCAGCCTGGTGTTCACCCCCAGCGCTGGCTTCACCGGCCTGTTCACCTTCGAGTACCGCATCGCCAACGTCGTGGACTCCGACGTGGGGCAGGTCACCATCGCCGTGGGCACCCGCCCGGCGGCGGCCGATGACACGTACGGGCCCACGCTGGTGGGCAACGTGCCGGTGAACACGGCCACCAGCAGCGGCTTCAGCGTCCGGGCCAACGACGCCGGCGACGGGGCCACGCTGGCGCTGACCTCGGTGAGCAACGGGACGGCGATCCTGAACCTGGCCACGGGTACCTTCAGCTTCGACCCGGCGCCGGGCTACGAGGGACCGGCTGGCTTCAGCTACAGCGTGACCAACGGCTTCGGGACGGTGACCGCCTCGGTGTCGCTGAACGTGAGCGGGATGGTGTGGTTCATCGACAACGGCGGGGCGGCGGGGAGCGGGACGCTGAGCTCGCCGTTCGGCTCCATCGCCGCCTTCAACGCGGTCAACGACGGCGCCGGCATCCACCCGGCGGCCAGCGACAACGTCTTCATCCACGAGAGCGGCACCAGCTACACCGGGCCGCTGGCGCTCCTGGACGGGCAGCGGGTGATCGGGCAGGACGCCACGGCGAGCCTGGCGTCGCTCACGGGGCTCGCGTTCCCGGCCGACAGCCCCGTCCCGGCGACCGATTCCGGCAACGCCGTGGTGGTCAACATCGTCAGCGCGGCGAACGGGATCGACCTGGCGCAGAACAACTCCCTGCACGGCCTGCGAGTGGGGAACACCACCGGGACCGGGATCGCCGGCACGGGCTTCGGCACGCTGACGGTGAGCGACGTCACCGTGAACACCACCGGGCAGGCGCTCGCGCTGAGCGGCGGCTCGCTGGCGGCGGACTTCAACGGCGTCAGCTCCAGCGGGGGCGCTGTGAACGTGGCCCTGACGAACGTGGGCGGCACCGGGAACCTGGGGACCGGCGCGCTCTCGGGGAGCAGCACGGCGGCCTTCCAGGTGCAGGGCGGGAGCGGCACGCTCTCCTACGCCGGGAGCATCGCCAGCACCACGGGCCGCTCGGTCGCCGTTTCGGGCCGGAGCGGCGGGTCGGTGACCCTGTCGGGCGCCATCGCCGATTCGGGCACAGGCATCGTGGTGCAAAACAACACGGGCGGCACCATCGCCTTCACGGGCGCGTCCAAGGCGGTCGCCACCGGCGCCGGCGCGGGCGTGACGCTCACCGACAACACCGGCGCGACGGTGCAGTTCGCGGGCGGCGGGCTGGCGATCTCCACCACCACCGGGGCGGGCTTCAGCGCCACGGGCGGCGGCACGGTGCAGGTGACCGGCGCCAACAACACCATCGTCTCCGCGGGCGGGGTGGCGCTGAACGTGGCGAACACCGGCATCGGGGCCAGCGGGATCACTTTCCGCAGCATCAGCGCGAACGGCGGGACCAGCGGCATCGTGCTGAACGGCACGGGCTCCGCCAACGGGCTCAACGTCACCGGGAGCGGCGCGGCGGGCTCGGGCGGGACGATCGCGAACACCTCCGGGCCGGGAATCTCGCTCCAGGGCACGACCAGCCCCTCCTTCGCCTGGATCTCCTTGCAGAATACTGGCGGGAGCGGGGTGCAGGGGACCGGGGTGGTCAACTTCACGCTGGCCGGGAGCACGGTCACCGGCTCCGGATCGGCGGGCGACGACGCCAACCTGGACTTCTTCGCAGGCGCGGCGCCCGGGTCGGAGAACAACCTTTCGGGGACGGTGAGCATCACCGGCAACACGCTCTCGGCTCCGCGCCACCACAACGTGGACATCCAGAACTGGAGCGGCACCATCTCCAGCCTGGACATCTCGGACAACGTGCTGACCAACACCTCCACCCTGGGCGGGAGCGGGATCCGGGTGCTGGCGCTCGGCTCGGCCGGGTCGGCGGCGAAGATCACCCGGGCGACCATCGACGACAACCAGGTCAACCAGGTTCCCTCCGGCGTCGGGGTGCTCGTGCAGTGCGGCAACACCGCGTCCGCGGGGCCGGCGGGCGAGTGCGGCACCGCGGGGAGCGCCACGGACGTGATCGCGGTGACCAACAACCAGGTCCACGGGCTGAGCGCGGCGAGCCGGATCGGCGCGGAGGGGGTGGTCGCGACGCTGAACGGGCGCGGCCAGGCCAACTTCAACGTTGCCGGCAACGACGTGCGCAACACCACCGGCCGCGCCATGGCGGTGTCGGTCTTCGGGCAGGGGCGCATGACGTCCGTCGTCAGCGGGAACACCGTGGTCGCCAACAACGCCTTCGGCGCGACGGGGATCGAGGTGGGCGCGGACAGCACGGCCGGGCTGCCGAGCTTCGCCAGCCACCGAGCCACGGTGACGGGCAACAACGTCAGCCAGACCGACGGGGTGGGGATCTACGCCATCGCGCGCGCTTCCAGCGACACCCTGCTGGTGAAGATGCAGAACAACACCGTGGCGGCCCCGCTCTCGGGGATCCGCCCGGGGATCCGCGTCGACTCCGGCAGCACGCTGGGGAACACCACCGTGTGCCTTAACGCGTCCGGCAACACCAGCGCGGGAAGCGGCGGCTCGGCGGGCTTCGGCGTGCGCAAGCAGGGGACGAACCCGGCGGTGAACGTCTTCGGGATCTCGGGGATCGGCAGCCCCACCCCGACCAACGCCGACGTGGTCGCCTATCTGAACGGGCAGAACCCGGCGGCCGGCGGGACGGTGATCCTGTCCGGGAGCGGCTACACGAGCTGCTCGCTGCCCTGAGGCAGCGGCCGGGCGCGAGCGATCCGCTCGCGCCCGGACCGGGGAGTTCGGGGAGCGCCGCCCGGGGGATCCCTCCGGGCGGCGCTTCCTCGTCCAGGGGCGCCGCGGCGCTGTCGCGGGTGCGCAACAGCCCGTCACGCGTTTGCACCTCGCGGAAAATCCAGACGCGGCCTGGCGTCCGGCTGCGCCGCCGCGGCAGGTGGGGCACGAAGTTGCGACACCGGCGCTACATCTCCCCGGAATCGGCACACGCGACGGTGGGGGCAAATAACCTTAAAACGTTTTCCGACAAAGATTTCCTGCGCCACGTAAAGTGTCCCTGCACGTGGCCGCGGTTTTGCGTTCCGCCCCCGCTTCGTAGGGTCCTGGACGACCCGCAGCTTCCCGCGTGGCGGCCCTTCCGGGCACGCATGCGGTTTTTCCGCTTCACATCGTCTTTTCGTCACCTTCCGACAAAGGCACCCCGGCCGTGAGGC
The DNA here is from genome assembly GCA_963716255.1 of uncultured Gemmatimonadales bacterium. Lineage (GTDB taxonomy): Bacteria > Gemmatimonadota > Gemmatimonadetes > Longimicrobiales > Longimicrobiaceae > JAFAYN01. The sequence goes on from OY970303.1 coordinate 1,233,384, forward strand.
CGGTCCGCAAAGCCACGGGTCTCGCTGAGATCGCCGGGCTACCGAAGAGGGCACCGCCGGCACGATCGCCGGCCACGTCCTGCCTGAGGTAATCCGATGAGGCACCTGGCGCTCTCCGCGATCGCAGCCCTCGCCCTGCTGGCGGGCTGCAAGGACCAGCCCAAACAGACCCCCACCGAGCCCACCGCCTCCGTCGTCTCGGCGCAGGTCAGGGTCCCCGCGCAGGAAGGTGAGTCGACGCTGTGCGCGGCGTACCGCAAGCGGCTCGGCGAGTCGCGCGCGGCACTCGCCCGCACCGACGGCGACGAGTCGCTGCGGGAAGCGGTCGCCACGTACGAAGCGGTCATCGCCGACGCCTGCCCCTGAGAGGTTCCCGAGCCTGGCAGCCCCCCGCGGGCTGCCGGGCTCGGTCGCGTTTCCAGGAAGGTTCGCTCCTCTTCCAACCCACCCCAGAAAGAGCTTTAGACCATGCGATCCCGCTTCGTTTCTGCAGCACGTGTCCTTGCCGCGTCGCTGGTGCTGACCGCCGCGCTGGGCGCGCCGGCGAGATCCCAGACCTTTCCGTCCACGTCCCACGCGGACTGCAACACGGACCCCGGGACCGGCTGCCAGTCGGTGGACTTCTTCTTCACGCTCCTGGGGGCCGGCGCCTCGGCGTCGGTCAACATGTTCACGATCTCGCTGCTGGGGGACGGGTGGTTCTTCTCGGCCCTGCAGGCCGGCGAGGCGGAGGACATCAACGACTTCAACTTCTACGACGGCGTCGTGAGCGCCGACGGGCGCACGCTGACGGGGAACTTCGCCTTCGAGGTGTTCCTGGACCCGACGCTCCGCATCCGCGCCGAGTTCGACCACGCCCCGGACGCCTTCCCCAACACCGAATCGCTCTCGTACAGCTACTCCCTCTTCGACGACCAGGAGCTGGTCGCGGCGGGGCAGGTGCCGAACGAGGTCGTGCCGGAGCCCGTGAGCATGGTGCTCCTGGGGACCGGCCTGGCCGGCGTGGCGGCCGCCCGCCGCAGACGGCGCCGCCAGGACGAGGACGAAGCCGCCGCCTAACCTCCGCGCGGCCTGCAGGACCGGCGGCTCCAGCGAGCCGCCGTCACCCATCCGCGGCACTCACCGCCGACGCCTGAAACCGAGGTCAAGATGCGCCGTTCAATATATCTGACATTTTCACTCCTGGCGGCCACGATCGGGCTGTCGCTGGGGGCTTCCCAGCTGGCCGCGCAGAAGGCGCTGGTGGTGTGTCCCCCTCGGACGCGGCCGGGTGCGAGCGAGTGGCCCAGACGCTCGGCGCGGCCAAGCGCGGCGGGACGCCCGTCTTCCCCGGCGGGGTGGCCCGGCGGTTCCAGGAGCTCAGGACCATGGCGCCCGAGGAGATGGCGACGTACTCGGTGGTGTTCGTCCCCTCCCTCGCCAACGCGCCGTACGACCTGCTCCGCGCGGAGGAGGTGTCCGGGAGGCTGAGCCTGGTGGTGACGGGTCGTATCGCCGTCTGGTCCGGCTCGCCGGACCGGGGGCGGGTGGACGGCAAGAGCTCCGGCAAGCTCGACCTCATCGTCAACCTGGCCCGCTGGGCCGCGGCCGACTACCGGCGCAGCGGGACAGGGATGGTGGTGCTGCAGGACTTCTCCGATCCCGCGCCGGGCGGGGCCTCCCGCCGCTACGACTGGATCCCGGACATCGCGGGGGTGCGGGTCGTGGCTTCCGCGGACGAGCGGACGTACAAGGAAGTGAGGAAGACCTCCTCCAACCCCGCCGCCGACCAGATCGCGGGCTCCCTGGGCTATGACAACATGGCCTCGTTCGGCCTCGTGGCCCCGGTCGGCCCGGTCCGCATCGGCGCGGTGGGTGCGGTGGGTGCGGGCGGGAACCAGAAGGACGGCGCCCCCATCCTCCTGACCTTCGACCCCCTCGCGGGGGCGAGGGCTCCCGGCGCGTCGTTCTCGGTCTCGTCCACGACGGCCTTCGCGGTGGCCTCCACGCCGTCCATCGACATCCTTCCGTCCACCATCAACTACAACACGACCAACCTGGTCCAGGTACGCGTCTTTTCCTCGGTCAGCTTCGACGCGGCCTCCATCGATCCCGCCACGGTCCGCTTCGTCGTGGACAGCGTCCTTCCCGGGGCCCCGGTCGGGACCTTTGCGTCCGGCCTTTACATGGCGTCGGTGAGCGACCTGAACGGCGACGGGCTCCCGGACCGGAACCTCCAGTTCCGCATGACCGACCTGAAGGCGGCCGGGCTGAGCGGCCCCAACCACCTGTTCGTGGTGCAGGGACAGGCGGCGTCGGGGCCGTTCCAGGCGAGCGATCCTTCGCCGCCGCCGGTCGTCAGCTACCCTGCCGTCACCCAGGTGAAGATCGTACCCGACAGCGCCACCGTCGCGGTGGGCGACACGGTGGACCTGGACGTGCAGCTGTTCGCGGGCAGCACGCCCGTTTCGGGGCGGATCGTGGTGTGGAGCAGCCTGGACGCGGCGGCGACCGTGAACTCGAGCGGCCTGGTGACCGGGCAGTCGGCCGGCAGCGCCCGCATCGTCGCGACCAGCGAGGGCAAGGCCGACACGGCGATCGTCACGGTGACGGGGGCGGCGGGCACGGCGCCCACCGCGGTGGCGGACAGCTACAGCGCGTCCGCCGGGACCACGCTCACGGTGCCGGACGGAGCCACCGACCTGCTGGCCAACGACGCGCTGGGCTCCCCGGCGGCGACGCTGGTCAGCTTCGGCGGCGGCTCGCTCGGCGGCGCGGTGACGGACCACGCGGCCGGGAGCACCGCGACCTTCGGCACCGGCGGCTCGCTCACGGTCAACGCCAACGGCAGCTTCACCTTCACCCCGGCCACCGGGTTCACGGGGAGCTTCACCTTCCAGTACCGCATCACCAACGCCTCGGGCAGTTCGGACGCGACGGTGACCATCAGCGTCACCGCGACCGGGGTCGCGCCCTCGGCGGTGGCGGACGTGTACAGCACCCCGGCGGGGACGACGCTGACCGTCCCGGACAGCACCACCGACCTGCTGGCCAACGACAACCTGGGCACCCCGGCGGCGACGCTGGTCAGCTTCGGCGGCGGCTCGCTCGGCGGCGCGGTGACCGACCACGCGGCCGGGAGCACCGCGACCTTCGGCACCGGTGGCTCGCTCACGGTCAACGCCAACGGCAGCTTCTCGTTCACGCCGGCCACGGGGTTCACGGGAGCGTTCACCTTCCAGTACCGCATCACCAACCCCTCGGGGAGCTCGGACGCGACCGTCACCATCAACGTGAACGGGGCGGCTCCCTCCGCGGTGGCCGACGCGTACAACGTCGCGGCCGGCGGGACGCTGACCGTTCCCGACGGTGCCACCGACCTGCTGGGCAACGACGCGCTGGGAACTCCGGCGGCGACGCTGGTCAGCTTCGGCGGCGGCTCGCTCGGCGGCGCCGTGACGGACCGTGCGGCCGGGACCACCGCGACCTTCGGCACCGGCGGCTCGCTCACGGTCAACGCCAACGGCAGCTTCACCTTCACCCCGGCAACCGGGTTCACGGGGAGCTTCACCTTCCAGTACCGCATCACCAACAGCTCGGGCAGCTCGGATGCGACGGTGACCATCACCGTGAACGGCACCGGCCCGACCGCGAACAACGACGCCTACACCGTGGCCGCCGGAGCGACGCTGACGGTGCCCGACGGGGCCACGGACGTCCTCGCCAACGACTCGCTGGGCAACCCGGCCGCGACGCTGGTCAGCTTTGGCGGGGGCTCGCTGGGAGGCGCGGTGACGGACCGCGCGGCGGGCGCCACCGCCACCTTCGGCACGGGCGGCTCCCTCACGGTGAACGCGAACGGCAGCTTCACCTTCACCCCGAGCGCCGGCTTCGTGGGGAGCTTCACCTTCCAGTACCGCATCACCAACGCCGCCGGCAGCTCGGACGGCACCGTCACCATCACCGTGACGGGCACGGCGCCCACCGCGGTGGCCGACCCGGGCTACTTCGTCAACTCCGGCTCCACGCTCAGCGTGCCCGCCGGGACCGGCGTGCTCGCCAACGACAACCGCGGCAATCCGCTCGCGAACGTCACCAGCTTCGGCGGGGGCTCGCTGGGCGGCGCGGTGACCGACCGCGCGGCCGGGACCACCGCGACCTTCGGCACCGGAGGCTCGCTCACCGTCAACGCGGACGGCAGCTTCACCTTCACGCCGGCCTCCGGGTTCAGCGGCAACTTCACCTTCAGCTACCGGCTCACCAACGCGGTCGGCTTCTCGGACGCGATCGTGACCATCGAGGTGCGGTCGGCGCCGGCGGCGGTGGCGGACGGCCCGGCGGCGGGCAGCGCTCCCGCAAGCGCGTTCCACACGCCGTTCAACACCACGCTCGTCACGGCCACGCCGCCGAACGCGGCGACGCCCAGCCTGCTCGCCAACGACAACCTGGGCTTCCCCGCGGCGACGATCACCTCCTTCGGCGGGGGATCGCTGGGCGGCGCGGTGACCGACCGTGCGGCGGGCACCACCGCCACCTTCGGCACGGGCGGCTCGCTCACCGTCAACGCGAACGGCACCCTGAGCTTCACGCCGTCCACGGGCTTCACCGGCCTGTTCACCTTCAGCTACCGGCTGCACAACCCGGCCGGCGACTCGGACGCGCTGGTCACCATCGCGGTGGGGGCGCGGCCGGCGGCGGTGAACGACACCTATGGGCCGACTCTGATCGGCAACGTGCCCATCAACACGGCCCGCGCGGGCGGCACCGGCTTCGGTGCCCTCGGCAACGACCAGGGTGACGCGCTGATCGCAACCCTAGTGTCCGCGACCAACGGCGTCGCGACGGTCAACCCCAACGGCACGTTCACCTTCGCTCCCACCCCGGGCTTCGAGGGGGCGGCCAGCATCACCTACAAGGTGAGCAATGGGTTCGGTGACGGCCCGGGCAACGCGACGGTGGCGCTGACGGTCGGCGAGCCGATCTGGTTCGTCAATGCCTCCGCCACGAACGGGAACGGCACCCTTCCCAGCCCGTTCAACTGTCTGACCGGCGCCGGCTGCCTCAGCGCGGCCGCGCACGACGTGAACGACCGGATCTTCCTCTACAGCGGCGGCTACACGGGTGGCTTCACCCTGCAGAACGGTGAGCGCCTGATCGGCCAGGGGGCGACTGCGACGCTCAGCTCGGTGGCCGGGCTGACCTGGCCTGCGGATGCCGAGACCGAGCCCGGCACGAACGGGGCGGCGCCGACGATCACGAGCTCCGGCATCGCGGCCGTGACCCTCACGAACGCCGGGGCAGCCGGCTCCAACCTGCTGCGCGGCTTCAGCTTCGGGAACGTTGGAGCGACGGGCACAGCGCTCGCCGGGACCAGCTTCGGGACGGTGACCGTGTCCGAGGTGGGGATCAACACCAACGGGCAGGCGCTGAGCCTGACCACGGGCACGCTGAACGGCGGCTTCGCGCAGCTGCGCTCCACCGGCGGGACCAACAACGTCCTCCTGTCGGGCGTGGCGACGACCGGGACCTCCACGCTGGGCGCCGACGGCGACGCGCTGTCGGGCGCCACGGGCGACGCCTTCGTCGTAGCGGGCGGGACCGGCTCGTTCACCTACCCGGGCAGCATCACGCAGGCCAGCAACGCCGCGCTGCTGAACGTGAGCGGCGGCCACACGGGGACGCTCACCTTCCAGACCGGAACGCTGAGCGCCACCAACGGCACCGGCCTGCAGTTCAACAACGCGGACGGCTCCTACGTCTTCACCGGCACCCCGACGCTGAACGGGGGCAATGCCGGGATCGACGTGACCAACGGGTCGTCGGGGACCTTCACCTTCCCGACCGCCGCGAGCATCACCAACCCCACCGCGGAAACGGTGGTGATCAGCGGCAGCGCGCCCACCTTCACCTACGCGGGCTCGCTGACCAAGACCAACGCCGGCACCGGGATCACGCTGAGCTCCAACACCGGCGGCACCCTTGCCTTCAACGGCGCCACCAAGGTGTTCAGCACGGGGTCGGCCAACGCGGTCAACATGCTGAGCAACGCCGCCGGCGTGACGGTCAGCTTCGCCGACTCGCTCCGGATCACCACCACCACCGGGGTGGGCTTCAACGCCACCGGCGGCGGGACGGTGACCGTGGCGGGGACGCACAACTCGATCACCGCGGCCGGCGGGGTGGCGCTCAACGTGGCGAGCACCACCATCGGTGCCGGCGGGCTGAACTTCCGCAGCATCTCGGCGACCGGCGGGAGCAGCGGGATCGTGCTGAACAGCACCGGCTCGGCGGGGCGCCTCCAGGTCACCGGGTCGGGCACCGCCAGCTCGGGCGGGACGATCCAGAGCACCACGGGGCACGGGATCTCGCTGACCAGCACCACCAACCCCGCCTTCGACCGCATGAACCTCCAGAGCAACGGCGGGAGCGGCGTCTTCGGGACGGGCGTGGTGGGCTTCACTCTGACCAACAGCACCATCGCCACCTCCGGCACCGGCGGCGGGGCCAACGCCAGCAACATCGACTTCTTCGCCGACGTCGCGGCGGGGACCGAGAACAACCTGTCCGGCGTGGTGACCATCACCGGCAACACGCTGTCCGCGCCCGCCTTCCACAGCGTGGACATCCAGAACTGGAGCGGGACGATCAGCGACCTGACGCTCTCGAACAACACGATCACCAACAACTCCACCCTGGGCGGCGGGATCCGGGTGATCGCCATCGGGGGGGCCGGCAACGTGGCGAAGATCACCAGGGCCACCATCGCCGGCAACCAGATCACGGGCACCATGCAGTCGCCCGGGCTCCAGGTACAGTGCGGCAACGCCAGCGCGAGCGGTCCGCTGGGCGAGTGCGGCACCGAAGGGAGCGCCACCAACGTGGTGGCCATCACCAACAACCAGGTCCGGGGCACCAGCGCCGCCGCTCGCATCGGCACCGAAGGGCTGCTGGCGCTGCTGAACGGGCGGGGCCAGGCCAACTTCAACGTCTCCACCAACGACGTGCGGCACACCACCGGGCGGGCGATGGCGGTGACGGTGTTCGGCCAGGGACGGATGACCTCGACGGTGAGCAACAACACCATCGTGGCCAACAACACCTTCGCGGCGGCCGCACTGGAGATCGGGGCGGACAGCACGGCCAACATGGCGAGCTTCGCCAGCTACCGGGCGACGGTGACCGGGAACAACATCAGCCAGTCCGACGGGGTGGGGATCTACGCCATCGCGCGCGGCTCCAGCGACTCGCTGCGCGTGAAGCTGCAGAACAACATCATCGCGGCGCCGCTCACCGGCGTGCGTCCCGGGCTGCGCGTGGATTCCGGGAGCACGAACAGCAACACCTGGGTGTGCGCCAACATCTCGGGCAACACCAGCGCGGGGAGCGGCGGACACCCGGGGATCGGACTGCGCAAGCAGGGCACGGTTCCCACGGACGACGCATTCGCGGTGCACGGGATGGCCGCGACCAGCTCGCCGGGCGTGGAGTCGTACGTGTCCGGCCTGAATCCGGCGGGAGGCGGCGTGCTGCTGATCTCGGCGACCAGCGGCTTCACCAACTGCTCCTTCCCCTGATCGCCTGACCCACCCACCCGGAGGCGGGCCAGCCGCCTCCGTCTCAGGGCGCCCTCCCATCCCGGGAGGGCGTCCGTGCAGGATGCAGGACCTCGCGCCGTTCCCCTTCCCACCTCCCGACCAGGAGACGCCGATGGCCGAACCATTCCTATCCGAGATCCGGATCATGAGCTTCGTCTTTGCGCCCAAAGGCTGGGCGCTCTGCAACGGACAGCTCCTCCCGATCAACCAGAACCAGGCTCTCTTCGCCCTCCTGGGAACCACCTTCGGCGGCAACGGCCAGACCAACTTCGCCCTCCCCGACCTGCGCGGCCGCACCCCCATCCACGTGGGGAGCGGACATACGCTGGGCGAGCGCGCCGGCGAGCAGGCCCACACGGTGTCGATCTCGGAGCTGCCCACGCACACGCACGTGGCCAACGCCACCACGGCCACCGCGACCACCAACACACCCACCAACGCCCTGATGCTGGCCGCCAGCAGCGGCTCCTCGCTCTACGCCGCCGCCAGCAACCTGGGCGTCATGGACCCGCGATCCATCAGCAGCGTCGGCGGCAGCCAGGCGCACCTGAACATGCAGCCCTTCCTGACGCTGAGCTTCTGCATCGCTCTCCAGGGCATCTTTCCCTCCCCCAACTGAGGCCACACCCACATGGCGCAACCCTACGTGGGCGAGATCCGCATGTTCGCCGGAAACTTCGCCCCAGCCGGTTGGATGTTCTGCGAGGGCCAGCTCCTGCCCATCTCCGAGAACGAGACGCTCTTCCAGCTCATCGGCACCACCTACGGCGGCGACGGCGAGAGCACCTTCGCCCTTCCCGACCTGCGCGGCCGCCTGCCGCTGCACCAGGGCAACGGCTTCATCCTGGCCGAGACCGGCGGGGCCAAGGAGATCACGCTGACCGTGCAGCAGATCCCTTCCCACACGCACACCATGCTGGGCTCGGGGGCCTTGGCCAGCGGGGCCGGGCCGAACAACTCGCTGCTGGCCAGCAGCACCGGGGCCACGGTCTTCCCCTACGGCACGGACGCGCCGCTGACGACCCTCCAAGCCTCCTCCGTCAGCCCGGTGGGCGGCAGCCAGCCGCACACCAACTTCCAGCCGTACCTGTGCGTGGACTTCATCATCTCGCTGTTCGGCATCTTCCCCTCCCCCACCTGACGGAGACAGACCATGGCCGATCCGTTCGTTGCCGAGATCCGCATCTTCCCGTTCAACTTCGCGCCCAAGGGGTGGGCGTGGTGCAACGGGCAGCTGCTGCCGATCTCGCAGAACACCGCGCTGTTCTCGCTCCTGGGAACCACCTACGGGGGAGACGGCAAGAGCACCTTCGCGCTGCCGGACCTGGAGGGCCGGGCGCCGATGCACCCGGGACAGGGGCCGGGGCTGTCGCTGCACGACCTGGGGGAGACGGGGGGGAGCGAGACGGTGACGCTGCTGGAAAGCGAGATCCCGGCGCACGTGCACGCGATGGGGGTGTCGCAGGCCGACGGGCTGGAGCGCTTTCCCACGGGGCAGCTGCTGTCCACGGGGGTGGGGATCGGCGCCTACGCGGCTCCGGGGCCCGTCACCAACCTGGCGCCCGAAGCGCTGCCGCCGGCGGGAGGCGACCAGCCGCACAACAACATGATGCCGTACCTCACCTTCTACTTCAACATCGCGCTCCAGGGCGTCTTCCCCCCGCGCGGCTAGCGGCGCCTGAACACACCACCGGGTACGTGAGCAGGATCCGAAAACAGATCTTTTAGAGTCTGGAAGTGCACGCTTCTATGGAGGCACTGCCTTCCTCGGCAATCCTGCGAACGATGTCCATTGCGCGAGGGGCCCTCCGGCAGCTGCGGAGGGCCCCTCGCCGACGTCCGGGAGCTGCCGCGGAAGGGCTCAACGAGCGCGCGACCTCGACCGTGCGCCCGCCACGGGCCCGAGCACAAGCACCGTCCCCCCTCTACTCCGGTTCCCGGCCCCGCCCTCCCTCGGTTCCGGTTGTGGCGGGAACCTTTCGCCCTCCGGCCGCAGGCACTAGGATTGGGGGAACTCCGGAACACCGCGCCCCCGCGGCGGCTCAGGCCCCGCGGCAGTGCACCTCGATCAGCAGCCGCCGCCAGCTCGGCACCTCCGTCCCCTCCACCCGCACCGCGACCGCCGTGGCCGCGCCGCCCCTGAGGAGCCAGGGTGCGAGCCAGGCGTTGATCTCGGGCGGGAGGTGGCCGATGGGATCGCCGCCCACGAGGTGGACCCACACCGCGGGGTCGTCCTCGCCCGGCGGGTCCGGGATGAGGACGAGCGGATCGCCGGGCCCCACGGTCTCCAGGCGCGCGGCCCGCTCGCCGAAGATCGTCCCGTGGACGGTGGAGCGGAACTCGGAAGGGCGGTCGGCGGGGAGGGGCGGGATCATCGCTGCTCTCGGAAACGGATCGTGCATGGACCTGGCCCAATGTAACGAGGACAGGTGCGGCCCTCAAGAAACGCGGCTTCCCCCCTGCCGGGGAAACCAAACCCACACTTGCGTTTAGTAACACCCCCCGGACACACACGGAGGCGCAACCCCGATGGATCCCATCTACCTGGACTACTCGGCCACCTCGCCGCTGCGGCGCGAGGTGCTCGAGGCGATGCTGCCCTTCATGGGGGAGCGCTTCGGCAACCCTTCCAGCCTGCACCGCTGGGGCCGCGAGGCCCGCGCCGCGCTGGAAGATGCTCGCGCGCGCCTGGCGGAGGTGCTGGGCGCGGGGCCGCTGGAAGTCCTGTTCACGCGGGGCGGCACGGAAGCGGACAACATGGCCGTCCTCGGGCGGGCGCACTTCGCGCCGGGGGCGCCGGTGGTGTGCTCCTCCATCGAGCACAAGGCGGTGCTCGCCACCGCGAAGGCGACCGCGCGGCTCACCGGCTCCGCGTTCCACGTGGTGGGGGTGGACTCCGCCGGGGTCGTCCGCGAGGAGGAGATCTACGCGCTCCTCGGGGCGAAGCCGGCGGTGGTCTCGGTGATGTGGGCCAACAACGAGGTGGGCGCCGTGCAGCCCGTCGCGCGCATCGCGGAGCGGTGCAGGGACGCGGGGGTCGTCTTCCACACGGACGCGGTGCAGGCCTTCGGAAAGCTGGAGGTGCGGGTGGACCGCGTCCCCGCCGCCATGCTGTCGCTGAGCGCGCACAAGGTGGGCGGCCCCAAGGGGGTGGGACTGCTCTACGCGCGCAGGGGGACCCGCTTCCACCCGCTGGTGTACGGCGGGAGCCAGGAGCGCGGTCTGCGCCCGGGGACGGAGGACGTGGCCGGGGCGGTGGGCTTCGCCATGGCGGCCGAGATCGCGGTGCGCGAGCGCGAGGCGGAGATGGCGCGCCTGGCCGTCCTGCGCGACCGGCTGGAGGCCGGGCTCCGCGCCGCCATCCCCGACCTGTGCGTGAACGCCGCCGGGACCGAGCGCCTCCCCACCGTGCTCAACGTCTGCATCCCCGGGGTGGACAGCGGCGCGCTGGTCCCCGCTCTGGACCTGGAGGGGATCGCCGCGTCCGGCGGCTCGGCGTGCACCAGCGGCGCCGCGGAGCCCTCGCACGTGCTCACCGCCATGGGGCTGGACGCGGCCGCCGCCTCCCCGTCGGTGCGCTTCTCGCTGGGCAAGGAGACCACGGACGCGCAGATCGACCGCGTGCTGGCCGTGGTCCCGGCGGTGGTGGAGCGGCTGCGCTCGTTCGCGCCGGTCTGAAGGAAACCGAAGTGCGAGAGTGGATATGAAGCGCAGGGTGCTGGTCGCGATGTCGGGAGGGGTCGATTCGTCGGTGGCCGCAGCACTCCTGGTGGAGCAGGGCCACGAGGTCGTCGGCGTCACCATGAAGACCTTCTGCTACTCGGACGACGTCGAGGGCACGGGGAAGACGTGCTGCGGCCTGGAAGGGATCATGGACGCCCGCCGCGTCGCGGACCGGCTGGGGATCGCGCACTACGTGTTCGACGTGGAGCGCGAGTTCACGCGCGACGTGATCGACGACTTCGTCTCGGAGTACGCGGCCGGGCGCACCCCCAACCCGTGCGTGCGCTGCAACGGCAACACCAAGTTCCGCGACCTTCTGCGCCGCGGCGAGATGCTGGGGTGCGACGCCATCGCCACCGGACACTACGCCCGCATGGGCGTGGACGCGGCGGGGAGCCCGGCGCTGCTGCGCGCGCGGGACGGCAACAAGGACCAGTCGTACTTCCTGTGGGCGCTCCCCCCGGAGCTGCTCCCCAGGCTGATCTTTCCGCTGGGCGAGCTGACCAAGCCGGAGGTGCGGGCCAGGGCGCGCGAGCTGGGCCTGGTGACGGCGGACAAGCCGGAGAGCATGGAGATCTGCTTCGTCCCCACCGGCGACTACGTGGACGTGCTGGAAAAGCGCCTGGGCGACGGCCACCCCGCGCTGGCACCCGGGAAAATGGTGACGCCGGCCGGCGAGACCGTGGGCGAGCACGCCGGCTACGCGCGCTACACCGTGGGCCAGCGCAAGGGGCTGGGCGGCGGACGCGGCCTGCCCCTGTACGTCCTGGGCACGCGGCCGGAGCGGCGCGAGGTGGTGGTGGGGACGCTGGAGGAGCTGCACCGCGCGGAGGTGCGCATCGGTGAGCTGAACTGGCTGGCGGAGCCCCCCACGCCCGGCGACGGGCTCCGCGTGCAGATCCGCCACCGCGCGCAGGCCGTCGAGGCGCGTGTCACCGCCTGTGCTCATGGCGAGATCTCGCTGCGCTTCGACCAGGCGCAGCGCGCCGTGACGCCCGGACAGTCCGCCGTGATGTTCCGCGACGACGTGGTGCTGGGGGGCGGCAGGATCGCGGCGTAATCGCGGGGTCGAAACGGCTTTTGACGGCGGGTTTGGGCGTGCCCCCGGCTGGCGCCGGGGTCGGGCTTCGGCTCCGTAAGCGAGCAAACTACGCTCGCTAACGGAGTCGAGACCCGGCGGAAACAGCCCCGCCGGGTCTCGCCCCTTCGGGCCGAAATCCCTCACGCGGGGTTCGCGCTGGCGTCCGCGGGGCCCCCTCCCCCAAGCGAGCCGGGTGAGGACTCTACGACGACGCCCCCGCCGGGAGATTCCGGCGGGGGCGTCGTCGTTCGTCGTTCGTAGTTGCCGTTCCGCAGTACCCACATGATCCGTTGCGGAGGGAGACAGCCGGGCAGTTTCGGCTGGCTCCCTCCGGCGCAGGGAAACCCGCCGGCAGTTTGGCGGGGTTCCCTGCGCCCGCGCAGGAGACGGACGGCCGTATCGTCCGGCTCCGGAGCGGCCCCGCCTCCACCACCACGACCAGCCCCAGCGCGCGGAGAGACTAGTCCAGCTCCTGCGCCTCCTTCAGCATGGACTTGAGACGCTCCTCCGGCACCTCGTGGACCACCTCCTCGGCGTTCGCCTCGTCCCCCGAGTGGATGACGAAGCGCGCCCGCACCGCCGGGTCCGACAGGCAGTGGAAGATGATCTTCGGGTGCTCGGGGAGGCCGAACCGGCCCCCGGAGGCGTAGGCTTCCCAGGTCAGCAGGTCGTCGTCGACGAAGACACGGCTCATCGGCAGTCGGCGTAGAAAGTCGCGGCTCGCTCAGTACTTGAGGCCGGCGGCCTCAGCGAACTCCTCCATCAACTTCTGTTCCCGCTCGCCCAGCTGCTCCGGCACCGCCACGCTGACGCGCACGAGCTGGTCGCCGCGCTCGCCGCCCTTCTCCACCCCCTGGCCCTTGATGCGGAACTTGGTCCCCGACTGGGTGCCGGCCGGGACGCGGAGCACCACCTTCTTGCCGTCCACGGTGCGCACCCGGATGCGCGACCCCAGCGTCGCCTGGGCCAGGTTGATGGGGACGGTGCAGTGGATGTCCAGCCCCTCGCGGGAAAAGAACTTGTCGGGCTGCACGCGGAAGGTGACCAGCAGGTCGCCCGCCGGGCCGCCGGACGCGCCCTTCTCCCCCTGCCCCGGGATACGGATCTTGGATCCGGTGTCCACCCCCGCGGGAACGGTGACCTGGATCTGGCGCTGCTGGCGCACCTGGCCCTGACCCGCGCAGGTGGGGCACGGGTCGGTGGGGATCTTTCCCCGGCCGTAGCACGCCGGGCAGGGGCGGCTCACCGCGAAGCCGCCCTGGCCGAACTGGACCGTGCCGCGCCCCTTGCACTCGGAACAGGTGGTGAGGTCGGTCCCGGGCTTCGCCCCGGAGCCGTGGCAGGTGGGGCAGTCCTCCACCACGGGCACGGTGATGGTGCGCTTGCCGCCGCGCACCGCCACCTCGAAGGGGACCTCCACCGCGTACTCCACGTTCTCGCCGCGCTGCGGCCCGCCCGGCCGCGCGGGGCCGCCGCGCTTCCGGCCGCCCAGGTCGAAGATGGAGCCGAACAGGTCGCCCAGCCCGCCCACGTCGCCGATGTCCTCGAACGAGAACCCGCCGCCCGCGGCCGTCCCTCCGCCGGGTCCCGGCCGGGGCCCCCCACCGCCGCCGCCGAAGCCGCCCATCCCCCCGAACGCGCCGAACTTGCGCATCTGGTCGTACTGCTTGCGCTTGTCGTCGTCGGACAGCACGGAGTACGCTTCGGAGATCTCCTTGAAGCGCTCCGCCGCGGAGGCGTCGTTGGGATTCGCGTCGGGGTGGTATTTCTTGGCCAGCTTGCGGTACGACTTCTTGATCTCGTCCGCGCTGGCGTTCTCCGCAACCCCCAGGATGCGGTAGAAGTCCTTGCTCTGTGTCGCCATGGTCCGTCCGGTGAGTCAGGGAACGGGGTGGGCGCCCGCCGCCGGGGCGGGCGCCGGCTCCGTCACCCCTCGAAAGCCTTGACCCGGACGCGGGCCGGGCGGAGGAGGATTCCCTTGAGGCGGTACCCCTTCTGGAAAACGTCGGCGACCGTGTGGTCCTCGTCGCGGCTCTCGGCCGGGACGGTCATCAGCGCCTCGTGCACGGCCGGGTCGAAGGGCTGCCCCTCGGCCGGGACCTCCTCCACGCCGGCCGACTCCAGGGCGCGCTGGAGCTTGCGCTCCACCATCTGCGTCCCTTCCATCAGCGCCTGGGCGGTAGCGGTCTCGGGGTTGTAGTGCTGGGCCACACGCTGCAGGTCGTCCAGCACGTCCAGGAGCTTCCCGGCGAGCTGCGCCTGGGCGCGGTTCCAGCTTTCCGCCTTTTCCCGCTCCACCCGCTTGCGGTAGTTGTCGAACTCGGCGGCCAGCCTCAGGTAGCGCTCGCGCGAGGCGGCCAGCTCCGGCTCCGGGGCGCCGCCGGACGCGGCACCCCCGGAAGGCGTGGCTTCGTCGCCGTCCTGCGCCGCGGCCACGTCGGCGTCGGCGAGGCCGTCCGCGCCGGCCTGCGGGCCGGCCTCTCCGTTCTGCTCCCCGGCGGCCGTGGACCCGGCGGCCTGCTCGGCGGTGCCCTCTGCGTCTTGCTTCTTCATCGCGAAAAGGAGGATGGAATCGTCGTGGCATGCGCGCGCGCGCCGGGAGAAGACCGGGGCGCGCGAAAACAGGGGTTCCAGGGGCAATGCACGTGCCAGCCGCCCCGGCCATTCTGGCAGCTAACCGGGGATGCGGCCGGCCATCCACTCCGCGATCCCCGCCACCACGGTCGCGCGATCCCGCTCGTTCAGCGACTCGTGGCGGAAGCCGGGGAAGCGGCGCACCTCCGCCTCGCCCGCCACGCCCCGGGCGAACGCCTCGGTGGCCTCGGCCAGGACGATGCGGTCGTCCCCCGGCACCACGAGCAGCAGCGGCACGCGGATGCGGTCCCGCCGCTCCACGGCGAGCCGCATGGCGGCCTGGATCTCGGTGTACAGGCGCGGCGTGATCCAGGGGTGCACCAGCGGGTCCGCGCGGTACGCCGCCACGACCGCATCGTCGGCGGACAGGTCGGCGGGGTCGATGCCGTTGGACAGCCGCAGCGCGGGGACCGTTCGCGACAGGAGGCCCGCCAGCGAGGTCTTCCACGCGGGCGGGCGGAGCGCCACCCCCAGCAGCGGCGCGGAAAGCACTGCGCCGGCCCAGCCCGCGCCCGGGTGCTCCTCCAGGTGGCGGATGGCGACCAGCCCGCCCAGCGAGTGGCCCAGCAGGAAGACGGGGAGGCCGGGCGGGAGGCCGGCGGCCACGTGGCGGCGGAACGCCTCGAAGTCGTCCACGAGCTCGGCGAAGCGACTGATATGGCCGCGTCTCCCGGGGGAGTGGCCGTGGCCGCGGTGGTCGGGAGCGTACACGGAAACGCCGCGGGCGATCAGGTCCGCGGCGAGGGTGGAGTAGCGGCCGGCGTGCTCGCCCAGCCCGTGGGCCACCAGGAGCGCGGCGCGCGGCTCCGGGGCAGTCCAGGCGCGCGCGTGCAGGGGAAGGCCGTCCGCGCCGCGGAAGGTGCCGGCGCTCCCCTCCGCCCCGGCGGCGCCCACCCTACGGCTTCCCCAGGTCCAGCGTGCGGAAGCTGCGCATGTACACCACCAGCGAGTAAACGGTGAGGAACACCGCCACCGACAGCGCCACCACCGCGAAGCCGAAGTGGAACTTCTGCCAGGCGTCCCACAGCGGGCCGCTCCACCCGTCCTCGCGCGCCTTGCTCTGCAGCGCGTACCAGAGGATCGCCGCGCCGATGGCGAAGTTCTGGCAGACCGCCTTGTACTTTCCCGCCTTGCCCGCGGCGAGCACCACCCCGCGCCGCGCCGCGTAGCTGCGGAACACGGTGATGAACGCCTCCCGCCCGAAGATCACCAGCACGATCCACAGCGGGAACACCCCTCCGAACCAGGGAAAGGGGGCGTCCGGCCGGTCGCTGTGCGAGACCAGGTAGAGCGGGATGAAGGTGGCGGCGAGGAGCAGCTTGTCCGCGAGAGGGTCCAGCAGCTTGCCCAGGTCGGTGATCAGCCCCTGCGAGCGGGCCAGGTGCCCGTCCCACAGGTCCGAGAAGGCCGCGACCAGGAAGATGATCCACGCCGCGATGCGCTCCCCGAAGCCGTCCACGAACAGGAGGGGGACGAGGACCAGGGCGAGAACGATCCTGCCGAGGGTGATCAGATTGGGAAGGTTCATCCCGCGCACCCCGTGGCTCCCCTCAGCTCAGCGACTTGATGACCGACTTGCTCACCGCCTTCAGCGTGTCGAACACCCCGATGCCGCGCACCCCCACCGCCTCGAAGGTGGGGACGCGGCCGGGATTCAGCTGCTCTTCCAGCTCCTGCAGCGAGGAGATGTTGGGGAGGTCCCGCTTGTTGTACTGGATCACGAAGGGGATCTCCCGCAGGTCCAGCTGGTACTCCGCCAGGTTGTCGTACAGGTTGTGCATGGACTCGATGTTCGCGTCCAGCCGCTCCACCTGGCTGTCGGCCACGAACACCACCCCGTCCACCCCCTTCAGGATCAGCTTGCGGGAGGCGTTGTAGTACACCTGCCCCGGCACCGTGTACAGGTGGAAGCGCGTCTTGAAGCCGCGGATGGAGCCCAGGTCCACCGGGAGGAAGTCGAAGAAGAGGGTGCGCTCCGTTTCCGTCGCCAGGGAGATCAGCTTTCCCCGCGTGTTGGGCGCCACCTTCTCGAAGATGTACTCCAGGTTGGTCGTCTTGCCGCAGAGCCCGGGACCGTAGTAGACGATCTTGCAGTTGATCTCGCGGGACGCGTAGTTGATCATCGACATGGCCGGTTCCTCCTAGAGATCCCCGAAAAGGCGGTCGATCTCGTCCTCGGCTTCGTCGACGAACGACGTTTCCAGGTGCGGGCGGGACTGGCTGGATGCATACCGGTCGAACATCTCCTGAAAGATCCCGCTCAGCTCGCGGACCACGTTCTTCACCTTGACCCGCACCATCCCCAGCGTGGTGCGGTTGTCGAACAGAACCACCAGGATCACCCGCTTCGCCACGTCCGCCAGGTACATGGACTCCTTCTCCCCCTGGTGGAAGAGCGAGGAGAACTCGTTCTCGCCGATCATGGCGGCGAGCTGGTCGTTGGCGGAAAAGTCCGCGGCCGCCAGCGAGGCGAAGGCCACCGAGTCGAACTCCGGCTGCTCGCCCACCGTGGCGACGAGCTGCCCGGTGCGGTCCACCAGCAGGGTGCAGCGCACGTTGGACTCGTACAGGAAGCCCTGGAGGAGGCGCTCGATCCGGTGGAAGTCGCGCTCCTCGAAGGACCAGCTCGCGGCGCCGGCCATCAGCGTGCCTCCAGGGGGACGGGCCGGGTGGCGAGGGTGTCCTCCATGCGCGCCAGCAGCGCGGAGGCGCGGCGGCGCAGCAGCGGGCGCGCCTCCCAGGCGATGAAGTCGCGCAGCAGGAGGACGGTGTCGATGTTCGCCGGCCGGCCGCCCAGGTACCCGAGCGCGGCCAGGCGCCGCAGCGGGTGCGGGCTGAACAGGTCGCGCTGGTGGCGGCTGAGCTGGTCGCGCACGAGGAGCGCGCCCAGCGCCGCGGCCGCGGCGACCGCCAGGATGGTGAAACCGGTGGTTCGCAGGATCTGCCTGGTTTCCATACGCCCGGTGTAGATCGGCACGGAGCTGGCTTCGGATGTCGGAGACAAGCTAACGAATGGTGGGGCGCGGGGAAATGGCGCGCCGCCCGCGGCCCTACATCTCGCGGCGGGCGTTCAGCGCTTCGGCGATGGTGACCCCGTCCGCGTACTCCAGGTCGCCGCCGATGGGGAGCCCCCGCGCGATGCGGGTGACCCGCATCCCCAGGGGAGAGATGAGCTTGTGCAGGTACAGCGCGGTCGCTTCGCCCTCCACGGAGGGGTTGGTGGCGACCACCACCTCGCGCACCAGCGAGCCGGCGCCCAGGCGCGCCAGCAGCGCCTCGATGTTGAGCTCCGCCGGGCCCACCCCGTCCAGCGGCGACAGGTGCCCGCCCAGCACGTGGTACGTCCCGCGGAACTCGCCCGTGCGCTCGATGGCGGTGACGTCGGACGCCTCCTCCACCACGCACAGCGTGGCCGCGTCGCGGCGCGGGCTCTCGCAGATGGCGCAGGTCTCGCGCTCCGACAGGTTGCCGCAGCGCGAGCACGCGCGCACCCGCTCGCGCACGGCGACGATGGCCCGGGCGAGGCGATGGGCCTCCTCGGGGGGAGCCTTGAGCAGGTGGAAGGTGAGCCGCAGCGCCGTCTTCCGGCCGATGCCGGGGAGGCGGGACAGCTCGCCCGCCAGGTCGTCGATGACCGACAATCCGGGATCCCGCCGCGCTTACAGGTCGGGGAGCTGGAACGGCATCGGGAACCCGCCCGACAGCTTCCGCACCTCCTCCTCGTACAGCTGCTGGGCGCGGTTCTGCGCCTCGGACACGGCCGCCAGGACCAGGTCCTCCAGCATCTCCACGTCGCCACCCTGCACCACGCTGGGGTCGATCTTGAGCCCGCGGATGCGGCCCTTGCCGTCGGCGGTGGCGGTCACCATCCCGCCCCCGCTGGAGGAGGAGACGGTCTTCTGCCCCAGCTCGCTCTGGAGCTGGGTGAGGCGGGCCTGGACCTGCTGGCCCATCTCCAGGATCTGCTGGAAATTGTTCATCTCTGCCATGAAGCCACGGGGCTGAAAGTCGCGCAAAATAGGGACGGGCGCGCACCGCCCGCAAGTGACGGACCGCAGGGTCCGGCGGCGGCGTGCGCGCCCCTCAATCGACCAGCTCGAGGTCCCACTCCTGTACCGCGACGGCAAGCAGGGGTTCCTCCTCGGTGAGGCGCCGCAGACGGTCGCGCCGGGCGCTCTCCGCGGTGATCCGCCCCGTGCCGGTACCGCCGCCGCCCCCCCCGGCGTCCTGCTGCCCCTGCGCGAACGCCAGCGACACCCGCCGCCCCAGCCGCCGCCCCAGCGCCTCCTCCAGCGGCCTGCGCGCCGCGGGCGCGGAGAGCCGGTCCAGCACCGGCGACGCCGGCGGGACCGTGACGCGCACCTCGCCGCCCGGGCCGGGGGAAACCTGCGCGGGCTTGAGGAAGAGCGACATCCCCGGCGGGATCCCCTCGCCGTCCTCCACCAGCGACCTCCACGCGCGGCGCAGATTCACCGGGTCCAGCGGCCCCTCGTCCGCCGGCGGCGGCTCGGGCGCGGCGGCAGGAGTCCCGGCGGCCGGCGCGGCGGCTGGCGCGGGCTCCGGGGCGGGCGCCCGGACGGCCGGCGGCACGGCGGGCGTCATCTCGGGCGCTTCCGCCACGGCCCGCGGGGCCGGTACCGCCGCCGCGTCGGGCTCCGGCGCCGGGGGCGCCGCGACAGCCGCGGGCGAAGGCCGCGGCGCCGGCGGCGCCGGGCGCTGCGAGGGCGGCGCGGAGGGAGCGGCCTGGGCCGAAGGCGGAGCGACGGGGTTGCGGCGGACGGGCGGGGCCTCAGCGGCCGCCCGCCCGCCCGACCCGTTTCCCGGTGGCGCGGCGGAGGCCCCGCCGTTGCCGGCCACGGCGGCGAGCACCTCCTCCAGGGTGACGGTGCGCTCCAGGTAGGCGAAGCGCAGCAGGAGCAGCTCGATCAGGATCCGCTGCTCGCCGCTCTTGCGGAAGCGCCCGTCCGCGTCCAGCTCGGCCACCTGCGCGAGCATCCGCAGCAGGTCGCCCGCCGCGAACTCCCCGGCCCGCGCCGCCATCACCCCGCGCAGGTCGTCGCGCACCTCGGCCGCGTCGGCGCCCTCCAGCTTGACGATGAGGAGCGCGCGGATGAAGTCGGCCAGCCCGCGGTAGAACTCGGTGAAGTCGTACCCCTCCTCCAGCAGCCGCGCCACGAAGCGGAACACGTCCGCGTGGCGCCGCTCGGCGATGACGTCGAACAATTCCAGGTACAGCTCGCTCCCCACCAGCCCCAGCACGCGCCGCACGTCCTCGGCGGTGGGCGTCCCCTCGGTGAAGGAAAGCACCTGGTCCAGCAGCGACAGGGCGTCGCGCATCCCCCCGTCCGCCTTCTGGGCGATGGGGAGGAGCACCTCGTCGGCGGCCTGGATCCCCTCCGCGGCGAGCACCTCGCGCAGCCGCCGCACCAGGTCGGTGGTACCGATGCGCCGGAAGTCGAAGCGCTGGCAGCGCGACAGGATGGGCGGCGCGGCCTGCTGGATCTTCTGCGGCTCGGTGGTGGCGAACACGAAGATCACCCGCGGGGGCGGCTCCTCCAGGATCTTGAGGAGGGCGTTCCACGCCTCGCGGGTGAGCATGTGCGCCTCGTCGATGATGTAGACCTTGAAGCGGTCTTCCTCGGACGGGGAGTACATGGCCCGCTCGCGCAGGTCGCGAGCGTCGTCCACGCCGCGGTTGGAGGCGGCGTCGATCTCCACCACGTCCAGCGAGGTGCGGCCCGCCCAGATCTTCTGGCACGAGTCGCAGACACCGCACGGCTCGCCGTCCGCGCCCCGGTCGGCGCAGTTCAGGGCCATGGCCAGCACGCGCGCCAGCGTGGTCTTTCCCACCCCGCGCGGTCCGCAGAACAGGTACGCGTGGGCAACTCGGTCGCGCTGGACGGCCGCCCGGAGCGTCTCGGAGACGTGCTCCTGGGTGGCGACCTCCGCGAAGGTGCGCGGCCGGTAAGTGCGGGCGAGGGCGGTGCGCGACACTGCGGTGACGTTGCGGGAGAAGGAGGGCACGGGACTGTGGTCCTACGTGGGTTGAAACCTAATATACTACCCGGGGGAAGGTCCGTCCAAAAACGATGGAACGGCTTTGAAGGACGGGTTCGGGCGTGCCCCCGGCTGGCGCCGGGGTCGGGCTTCGGCTCCGTAAGCCCGCAAACAACGCGGGCTAACGGAGTCGAGCCCCGCGAAACTGCCCGCGGGTCTCGCCCCTTCGGGCCGTAATCCCTCACGCAGGTCCCGCACTGGCGTCCGCTGGCACGTGTCCGTTTCCGCCTCGGAAACGCGCATCTCCTATCCGGACGGCCTGCGACAACTCAACCACCAACCGCCATGCGTATCACCGCGCTGCTGCTCGCCCTCGTCCTGCTGCTCCCCGTCGCCTCGCCCGCCCAGGACGGGCGCCTGCGGGTGACGCTGGTGGCCGACGAGCCGGAGGCGGTGCTCGCCATCCTCGCGCACCGCAGCGGAGGCTCGGCACCGACCGAGGCGGACTGGGGGCGGCTGTTCGCCAGCGAGGGGTACGTGCGCCTCCGGCAGCGCGAGAAGGGGATGGGGCGGGCGTTCACGGACTCGGCGTTCCGGGCGTTCGTGCGCTCGCCGGAGCTCGTGGCGCGCGAACCGGCGCTCCGCGCCACCCTGGACGCGTGGCGCGGGGCGGACCTCACGGCGGCCGCGCGGCGCGCCTTCGCCTACCTGCCCCCGGGCGCGACGATCCAGGCCAGGGTCTACCCGTCCATCAAGCCCAGGACCAACTCCTTCGTCTGGGAGGCGCGGACGGACCCGGCGATCGTCCTGTACCTGGACCCCGCGCTGCCCGCCGCGAAGTTCGAGAACACCGTGGCCCACGAGCTCCACCACGTGGGCGTGGGGAGCGCGTGCCCGGCGGACCCGGACTCGACGCTGCCGGCCGGGCTGCGGAGCGCGCTGACGTGGATGGGCGGCTTCGCCGAAGGGCGCGCCGTGCTCGCCGCCGCGGGCGGCCCGGACGCGCACCCGCACGCCGCGAGCGATTCCGCGGAGCGCGCCGTGTGGGAGCGCGACCTGGCCCACGCCGAGCGCGACGTGCGGCGGATGGAGGCCTTCTTCCTGGAGCTGCTGGACGGGAGGGTGCCGGAGGAGCAGCAGACGCCGCGGGGGATGGCGTTCATCGCCACGGACAGCGTGCCGCAGGGACCCTTCTACACGGTGGGGTGGCTGATGGCGTCTACCGTGGAGCGGCGGCTGGGGCGGGAGCGGCTGGTGGCATCGCTCTGCGACCCGCGCGCCTTCCTGGCGGACTACCAGCGGGCGGCGCGGGAGGCGAACCGAACCGACGGGACGCCGCTGCCGCTCTGGTCGGACGGGCTGCTGCGGAGGATCGGCGCGGACACCTGAAGTCCCGGCGCTGTCCCGCCGTGCGCGGACGAACGATGGCCGGCGCGGGGATCCGGAGGGTAAACGGCGTAACGTCACCGCCGAGAAAGCCGTCGCGTGAGGGATTTCGGCCCGAAGGGGCGAGACCCCGCGGCAGTTTGCGGGGGCTCGACTCCGTTAGCCCGCGTTGTTTGCGGGCTTACGGAGCCGAAGCCCGACCCCGGCGCCAGCCGGGGGCACGCCCGAACCCACCTCACGCAGTCGTTTCAATCACATCCGCCAGGCGTCCTCCACGTGCTCCACGACGGGCTCCCCTCCCCCGCCCACCAGCACCGCCACCGCGTCGAACCTGTACACGTCCCCACCACGACCGTGACGGTCGATCCACGCCTGCGCCACCTGCCCGATCTCGCGCCGCTTCTTCCAGGTGATCGCCTCCAGCGGGTGCCCGTAGCCCCGCCCGCCGCGCGTCTTCACCTCCACGAACGCGACGACCTCGCCGCGGCGCGCGACGAGGTCGATCTCCTTGCGGCCCAGGCGGAAATTTCGGTCCAGCACCGTCCAGCCCCGCTCCGCGAGGTGGCGGGCGGCGATCTGCTCGCCGCGGTCGCCGAGCGGCTTGGTGGCCCGGCGCGGCGGGCGGAGCGGCTCCTCCACCCTGCCCGCCGGTCAGCGCGCGCCGGCCGGGGCCAGCGCGGGCGACAGCGTCCGGCCGATGGCCTGGGCGATGAGCGCGATCTGCTCCATCAGCTCGCCGAACTGCTCCGGGTAGAGCGACTGGGCGCCGTCGGAAAGGGCGCGCTCCGGCTCCGGGTGCACCTCCACCATCAGCCCGTCGGCGCCGGCGGCCACGGCGGCGCGCGCCATGGGGATCACCTTGGCACGTACGCCCGTGCCGTGGCTGGGATCGGCGATGATGGGGAGGTGCGAGAGGCCCTTGACCACCGGGATGGCGGTGAGGTCCAGGAGGTTGCGGGTCTGCTGCGAGTCGAAGCCGCGCACCCCGCGCTCGCACAGGATCACCTGCCGGTTCCCCTCGGCGAGGATGTACTCGGCGGACATCAGGAACTCGGTGATGGTGGCCGACATCCCGCGCTTGAGCAGGACCGGCTTGCCGGCGCGCCCGGCGAGGCGCAGCAGCGAGAAGTTCTGCATGTTGCGCGCGCCGATCTGGATGATGTCGGCGTACTTCGCCACCAGCGCCAGGCTCTCCGGGTCTATGGCCTCGGTGACGATCGCCATCCCCGTCTCCTCGCGGGCCGCGGCCAGCAGCTTCAGTCCTTCCTCGCCCATCCCCTGGAACGAGTACGGCGAGGTGCGCGGCTTGAAGGCGCCGCCGCGGAGGACGGTGGCGCCGGCGTCGCGGAGGCGCTGCGCGATGCCGATGATCTGCGCCGCGGACTCCACCGAGCACGGCCCGGCCATCACCGCCACCTCGTCGCCGCCGATGCGCGTGCCGTTCGCCAGCTCCACGATGGTGGGCTCGGGCGACCACTCGCGCGACACCTGCTTGTACGGCTGGGAAACGTGGATGACCTGGAGCACCCCGGAGAGCGCCTCGATGCGGTCCGCCGGCACCTTGCCGTCGTTGCCGATCAGCCCCACCGCGGTACGCTGCTTCCCGGGGATGGGGCGCGCCTCGTAGCCGAGGTCGTGTATGGTCTCCACGACACCCCGGACGTCCTCCTCGGTGGCGTCGTGACGCATGACGACGAGCATTTATCGCTGTGTGCTGCGGGAAGTCGGGCTCGTTTATACCTGTAGGAAGTATAGCATCCGGCGCTGGCGGGGTGAAGTACAGGGGCGGGCAGCCGGCCCCGGCCGAATCTACAACATACTTGACGACAGCTTATGACGAGACAATCATGTGTCACCCGGTTTCTTTCACACCCTGATCGGAAAGGACCCCATGAGGAAAAAGCTGATGCTGCTTTCCGCGCTGACCTGTGTGGTCGGAGGCTCGGCTCTCCTGGCGCCGACCCCGGCGTTCAGCCAGACGGCCCTCCCCACCTGCTCGAGCATGCTCCACAAGCGCTGCACGACGCAGTACCTGGAGTGCACGCTCCCCAACGGCCAGAGCGACTGGCTGATCTGCTGGCAGGGCGGCTACGCGTGGGCCTGAGGAGGCCGGACCGTACGCCGGACGCCACAACCATCACGAGGAGGCACGGGTGAGAAACCGGCTGATGCTCAGCGCGGCGCTGACGTGCCTGGCCGGGGCCTCGGCGCTGCTGGCGCCGGCCGCGGCGCAGAGACGCTACCCGCCATGCGGAGCCCTG
Organism: uncultured Gemmatimonadales bacterium; assembly: GCA_963716255.1. Taxonomy (GTDB): domain Bacteria; phylum Gemmatimonadota; class Gemmatimonadetes; order Longimicrobiales; family Longimicrobiaceae; genus JAFAYN01. Next base: position 1,258,040 of record OY970303.1, read on the forward strand.
GTGTACTCGGACTGCCCGGAGACCGCGGCGACACAGATCTGCGCCGATGACCATGGCAACCTCCGCACGCTGGCCTGCAACGACAGCAACACCTGGGAGCTCTACTCGCCGCACTGACCCGCTTCGTGGAAGCGCACGGGTGCGAGGCATCCCGATATCCTGGAGGAGCCATGAGAAACAAGCTGCTGGTGCTCTCGGCCCTGACGTGCATCGCGGGCGGGTCGGTCCTGGCGGCTCCCGCCGCCGGGCGGGCCGCCTGGCCCGACTGCGACCAGTTCCGCGGGACCGCCTGCGGCACGCCGGGCGCGTCCATGACCTGCCAGTGGGAAGGACGCTACATGGATGTGCTGTACTGCTTCAACGGCACCTGGGAGTAGGAAGAGACCACTCACCTGCACGGGAGAAGTCATGAGAAGAAAGCTGATCCTGTTGTCCGCCCTCACCTGCCTCGCGGGAGGCTCGACGCTGCTGGCGCAGGCGCAGGCGCAGAGCAAAGTACCGCCGTGTGAAGAGGTGATCGGGACGGAGTGCGACGGGGGATCCATGCTGTGCACGACGGCCTGGGGAGCCCCTGAAACCCTCTTCTGCTACGACGACGGCATCTGGAACTGGGGGTGGTGAAGCGGACCTTCCGGAGCCGGATCGGGAGGTGACGGGTCGGCACCGGCGATCTTTTGCCCACCGGATCCACTCCACGACCCGCGTTCAGGAAGCCATGCGAAGGAAGCTGATGGTGCTCGCCGCCCTGAACTGCGCTGCGGGCGGCTGGCTCCTGGGCCCGGCGTCGGCGCAGCCCCGCTCCATCCTGTACTGCGACCGGGTCGTGGGTACGGCGTGCTCGGGGCCGGTGTACACAACCACCTGCGTCTACAGCGGGGGCGGCTCGGCGGTCATCCACTGCACCAACGGAAAGTGGGTCTACGCCTGACCCGCCGCCATCCATCTCCACGACGCGCAAGGAGCGAGACATGAGAAAGAAGCTGCTCGTGCTTTCCGCGCTGACCTGCATCGCCGGGGGGTCCGCCCTCCTGGCCCCGGCCACGGCCCAGGGCGCCCTCACGCCGTGCGAGTCCCTGCGAGGCCAGCGGTGCAGTCCGAACGGCTCCCTGACCACCTGTACGGACCCGTACGGGGAGAACGTGCTCATGGCGTGCGTGGGCGGCAGGTGGCAGTACTTCTGATCCCGGGTCCGTCCGCAACGGCTTTGAACGGCATGCTTGGGCGTGCCCCCGGCTGGCGCCGGGGTCGGGCTTCGGCTCCGTAGCAGACGAAACTACCGTCTGCAACGGAGTCGAGCCCCGGCGGAAACAGCCCCGCCGGGTCTCGCCCCTTCGGGCCGAAATCCCTCACGCGGGTACTTGCCTGGCCTCGGTCACCGACGGTCGATCGTGTCACCCCCTACTCATCGGAGGTCGTCATGCGTAGAAAGATCCTCGCGCTGTCGTCGCTGGTCTGCATTGTCGGCAGCGGCGCGCTGCTTTCCCCGGCATCGGCGTCGGCCCGGAACGACGAGCTGCCCTGCATCGATTTCCAGGACGGCCCCTGCTCCTACGAGAACCGGATCATGCTCTGCGACGCCGGCGGCTACGTGCACGGGCTGATCTGCACGGACGGCACGTGGACCTGGTTGTGACCATGGAGCACAGCGGAGGAAGGACGCGGATTCCCGGCCGGTAGCCTGGAAAGCGTGGCGGGGCGGCACCGCGATGGTGCCGCCCCCGCATCGGCTCCGCACTCGTTCGTGTCAAACCTGCACCGGAAACAACGATGAGAAGAAAACTGATAGGGATCTCCGTCCTCACCTGCCTCGTAGGGGGCTCGGCGCTGGTCGCTCCTGTACGCTCGCAGAGCAGCTACCCGTTGTGTGAGGGCACGCGAGGGACCCCCTGCACCGGAGATGGATCCAGGTCGTGCCAGCTGGAGGACAGCGATCTGCTCGGTGTACAGATCTGCATCGACGGGACCTGGCAGATATCCGCTGCGTAGGAACGACGGCACGCGACACGGGCCGGGAGGGCTGTGCAGCGGGTAGAAGGAAAAACGGGGCGGCACCGCGATGGTGCCGCCCCGCCGTCGTTGCAGTTCGCACTTCCCGCAGTACCCCCATAATCTGTCACGGAGGGAGACAGCCGGGCTGTTTCGGCTGGCTCACTCCGGCGCAGGGAGACCCGGAGGCAGTTTTCCGGGGCTCCCGGAGCCCGCGGAGGAGACCGGCAGCAGTACCGCCGGGCTCCGCAGCGGCCCCAGCCAGGACACGTCAGAACGTCACGCCACCCGCTCCTTGTCCGTCAGCGCCCACGCCCCCTCCAGCTCCACCCCCACGAGCGAAGAAACGCCGGGCTCCTCCATGGTGACCCCGTAGATCCAGTCGGCGGCCTCCATGGTGCGCGGGTTGTGGGTGATGACCACGAACTGCGTCCCCGCCTTGAAGTCCTGGAGCAGCTGGATGAACCGGCCCACGTTGCTCTCGTCCAGCGGCGCGTCCACCTCGTCGAAGAGGCAGAACGGCGACGGCTTCACCAGGTAGATGGCGAAGAGCAGCGACAGCGCGGTGAGCGTTCGCTCGCCCCCGGAAAGCAGGTGGATGCGCTGCGTCTTCTTGCCGCGCGGCGAGGCGTGGATCTCGATGGGCGACTCCAGCGGGTCGTCCGGGTCGGCGAGCCACACGTCGCACTCGCCGCCCAGGAAGAGCGAGTGGAAGGTGCGGTGGAAGTTGCCGCGCACGGTGTCGAAGGTCTCCTGGAACACTTCGCGCGCGGTCTTGTTGATCTGGCGGATGGCGGAGGCCAGGTCGTCGCGCGCCTTGGTCAGGTCCGCGCGCTGCTCCTGGAGGAAGGTGAGGCGGCGCTCCTCCTCTTCGTGCTCCTGCACGGCGAGCATGTTGATGGGCCCCAGCGCGTCCACCTGCTGCGCCAGCTCGCGGACCTCGGCGCGCCACCCCTCGGGGGTGCCCTCCTCCACCGGGCCCGCGGCGGCGAGCAGCGCCTCCCAGGGACGGCCCCACTCGGCCTCCAGGCGGTCGCGCGCGCGCTCCATGCGGCCGCTCCACTCGGCGCTCTCCAGCTCCAGCCGGTGCCGCTCCTCGGACGCCTCGGCCTCGCGGCGCCGGCCGACGCGGGCGCGCTCCTCGCACTCGCGCACCTCGTGCTCGATGTCGGCCAGGCGGGCGTCCACGCCCTGAAGCTCGGCGGCGGCGCGGTCGCGGTCGGCGAACAGCGCTTCCACCTCGTCGCCGGCGCGCTCGCGCACGCCGGAGAGCCCTTCCAGCGAGCGGAGCAGCTCGCCGGCCTCCGCGTCGATGGTCCGCTCGCGGCGCTCGGCGCCCTCGCGTCCCTGCGTGGCGGCGGCCAGGCGCCGCTCGGTCTCGCGGAGGTCGGCCTCGCCGCGGGCCACGGCCACGCGCAGCTCGGATTCCTCGTCGCGGGCGGACTCCCAGGCGCCCTCCAGCTCGGACAGCCCGGAGGCGGCGCGCGCCACTTCGATGCCGGCCTCGGCGGCGGCGCGGCGCAGCTCTTCCAGCCGCGCGTCCAGCTCGCGGGCGCGCCCGGCGGCCTCGGCCGCCTGGCCGCGGGCGGCGGCCAGGGCGCGCACCGCCTCGTCGTGGTCGCGCTCCAGGCGGGCGCGGCGGTGGGAGTGCGCGGCGCTCTCGGCGTCCAGGCGGCGCAGCTCGGCCTCGGTGACGCGGCGCACCTCCTCGGCCTCGCGGGCGCGCTCCTCGGCGAGGGACAGGCCCTCGGCGAGCCCGTCGCGCTCGCGCGCGGCGTGGTCGCGCTCAGCTTCCGCCTCGTCGCGCGCGGCGCGCAGGCGGGCCAGCGCCTCGCGCCGCGCCAGGATCCCCTCGCCGCTCACGGGCTGGCCCAGGCGGACCACGCCGCGGGGGTCCACCGTGTCGCCCAGGGCGTCCACGCGCGGCCCGGCGGAGTACGCGGCCAGCTCGTCCTCGCCGCCGAGCACCACCAGCCCGGCCAGGAAGGCGTCCACCCACTCGCGCCCGGCGCCGGACCCCGCCACGCCGCCGGCCTCGCCGGAGGCGGCCCGCTCGCCCCCGCGCACGCCCGGGGCGTCCAGGGGGAGCAGCAGCAGCGTCCCCCCGCCCTTCCACTCCCGGCGGAACCACTCGCGCACGGCGCGCGCGGCGGCCAGGTCCTCCACCACCACACCGTGCAGAAGCGTCCCCAGGAACGACTCCACGGCGGCCGCGGCGAGGGCGTCGGCCCGCGCGGCGCTGACGAAGTCGGCGAGCGGGCCCAGCACGCCGGGGAAGCGGCCGCGCAGCGTCATCAGCTTCGCCACCGCGGGGGAGAACCCTTCGTAGCTGCGCTCCAGCGCCTCGCGCGCGGCCACCTGGGAGGCGAGCCGCGACAGGCGGTCATCGGCGGCGCGCAGGGCGCCCTGCGCGGCGGACTCGCGCCCGCGCAGGACGCGGATCTCCTCGCGGGCGGTCTCCACCGCCTCGGCGGCGCCCTCCAGGCGCAGGCGCAGCGCCCCCGCCTGGTCCGCCCACAGCTCGGTCTGGGCGCCGGCCTGCGACAGCTCGGCCTCCAGCTGCTCGCGCTGCGGGCCCAGGCGCGCCAGCCGCTCGGCGGCTTCGCGCTCGCGGCGCTCCACCGCGCCGCGCTCCCCCTCGGCGGCGGCGATCTCGCGGGCCAGGTCGCGCGAGCGCACGGAGGCGCGCTCGCTCTCGCCGCGGTGGCGGGCGAGGGTGGCGCGGATGGCCTCGTTCTCCTCGGCGCGGCGCTCCAGGAGCTCGCGCACGCCCTCCAGCGACTCCGCGGCGCGGCGGCGCTCCGCCTCCAGGCGCTCCGCTTCGGCGGCGAGGGCGGCGGCGCGGCCGCGCACTTCCTGCCTTTCGCGGACCAGCTGCTCGATGCGCAGCTCGGCGTGCGAGCGGCGCTCGTCGGCCAGCAGCATCTCGCGCTCGCGGGCGTCCAGCCGGCGGCGCAGGTCGTCCAGGCGCGCCGCGGCGGCGGCGCGGGCGCGGCCCAGCTCGGCGGCCTCGGCGCGGCGCTCTTCCAGCGTCGCTTCGGCGGCGCTGCGGCCGGCGCGGGCCACCTGCTCGTCCCCGGCGAGCGTGGCGCGGCGGGCCGCGGCCTGCGCCAGCGCCGCCGTGAGCGCCTCCACCTCGCCGTGGGCGACCGCCACCTCCAGGTCCAGGCGGCGCGCCTGGAGCTCGGCGTGGCGCTGCGCCTTGCGGCGCTGGCGGGACAGCGCGCGGGTCTTGCTTTCCACCTCGGCCACCAGGTCGCCCAGGCGCTGCAGGTCGCCCTCGGCCTGCTCCAGGCGGCGCTGCGCGGCGCGGCGGCGGTCCTTGTACTTGCCGATGCCGGCGGCCTCCTCGAAGAGCGCGCGGCGCTCCTCGGCGCGCTCGCTGAGCATGGTGTCGATCATCCCCGCCTCGATCACCGAGTAGGCGTTGGCGCCCAGCCCGGTGTCCCGCAGCAGGTCGTGGATGTCGCGGAGGCGGCAGGAGTTGCGGTTCAGTGCGTACTCGCTTCCCCCCTCGCGGAACACCTTGCGGGTGATCTCGATCTCGCTCTGCGGGAGGGCGACCTGGCCGTCCTCGTTGGAAAAGATCAGCGAGACCTCGGCGAAGTTGAGCGGCCGCCGCCGGGTGGTGCCCTGGAAGATCACCTCCTCCATCTTGGCGCCGCGGACCGCGCTGGCCCGCTGCTCGCCCATCACCCAGCGGATGGAGTCGGCGACGTTGGACTTGCCGCAGCCGTTGGAGCCCACGATCGCGGTGACGCCGTCGCGGAACTCGATGCTGGTGCGGTCGGCGAACGACTTGAAGCCGTGCAGGCGGAGCGAGCGGAGCTTCATTCCCGCGGGGTGGGCTGCGTCCCGACGCGCTCCACGAGACGCGCGTCGATCCGCCTGTCGGACAGGATGCGGCGCATCCCCTCGGCGCTCACGCTGTCGCGGAAGGCGCCGCCGTAGACGCGCCAGAGCTCGCCGCCGCCGGCGCCCGGGAGCGGCACGGCGTACGCGGGGACCTGGCGGCGGAGGAGGGAGTCGGCGTGGGCGCGGGCGGCGGCGCGGTCCGGGAACTCGCCCAGGTCGAAGGCGAGCGGGGTGAACTGCACCAGGCTCCCGGTCCCCTCCTGGGCGTCGGACGCCTCCACCAGCTTGGCGTACACCAGCTGCTGCTGGAGCCGCGAAGCCTGCGCGGTGTCGGGGAGAGTGCCGGCCATCACCTTGTAGTACAGCACGTTGCCCACCAGCTCGGGCGACACGTACAGGGGCACGCCGGAGAGCCGCGCGGAGTCGCCCTCCAGCATCTGGCGGGCGGCGCGCAGCGAGGCGAAGGCCTTTGCCTGCACCGAGTAGGGGAGCGCGACCCCCGCCGCGGCGGGAGCGGCCGCCGGGGCGGCGGGGGCGGCCGCGGGGCGGGCGGCGGCGGAGTCGGCGGCCGGGCGCGCGGCGCCGCGGCCCAGGATCCCGGCGAAGAGGCCGGGATTGGCGCGGTTGACGAAGTCCGCGACGAAGTACACGGCCACGGCGCCCAGCAGCACCAGCAGCACGGCGCGCAGCCAGTTGCGCCTGGGGGGCACGATCACGCGCTCCGCGGCCATGGCGGGAGGCGGGTCGCGGAGGTCGGCTTCGCGCGTCTTCACCGCCCCCGCCGGGAGGGTGCTCGCCGGGATCCCGTCGGCGTACTCGCCCAGCAGCCGGTCCTGGCGCTCCTGGTAGGGGTCCGTCCAGGGGATCACCTCCGTTTCCGGCGGCCGGGGCTCGCCGGCCTGGAGGAGGGTGGCGTCGTCCTCCGGCCCGGCCGGCGGCGCCGCGGGCTCCTCGCGGATCTCCGCAGGCCCGGCCGCGGCAACGGGGGCGGACCCTGGAGGGGCGGCCACGGCGTGCACGCGCAGCCCGGCGGGGAGGCGCGCGGCGTCCGGCTCGCCCAGGAGCACCGCCGCGGAGGCCCACTCCGCCAGCGAAGCCAGGCCGGCGGCAGCGGCCGGGACGAAGAGGAGGAGCGTGGCCTGCGCGTCGGCGAAGCCCGCGGCGATCCGGGGCCAGCGCGGGTGGCGCAGCACGGCGTCCGGGTCCTCGGTGTAGGTGCCGGCGGAGATCAGGTAGAAGCCGCGGCCGGGGACGGGACGCGCCGTGCGCGACAGCGAGGCCCCGTACAGGAACACGTCAACCACCCCGTCCAGGTTGGGCTCCCCCAGCCGCTCGTGGACCAGGGCGTCCTGCAGGTGCAGGTCGGCGAGCACCACCCGCCTCCCCGCGCGCGCCCACCCGGTGGCCAGCGCCACCGCCGCGTCCGCGGCCCACGCGCGGTCCCCCGCCGCGTCCACCAGCAGCACCACCGGCTCGCCCCGTCCCGCGGCGCTCCACTCCAGCGCGGACGGGAGCGGGCCCACGGCCGGGTCCAGGTCGATAGCGGTCGGCAGCGCCGGGCCGCCGGTCGGGTGCGGGGGAAGTTCGCTCATGTCGGTACGGAGGTCCCTTTCGGGGAAAAGGGTGCGGACACCGCTACGGGACGCGTGGCGACGAGAGGGCGCGAAGCTGTGAAACGGGGAAAGTTAGGGACGGACCCGAGCCCCCCGCAAGCGGTTGCGCGGGTCTGGCGGACAATCGGGAGCTTTTGCATCTAGGAGAGCTGGGACACGCTCCGGCGCCCGCGTGAGGGATGCGAGCGCGAAGCGGCGAGACCCGCGGGCAGTTTCGCGGGGCTCGCCTCCGTTACGCAGCGTTGTTTGCTGCGTTACGGAGCCGCAGCCCGACCCCGCGCCAGCGGGGGGACGCCCGAACGGGGCAGTCGCCGTTCAGCGGGAGATCAGAGCGCCGCCGACTCGGCGCCCGCGGGAGCGAGAAGGTGCTGCGGCGCGTCCCCCCAGAGCCGCTCCAGCTGGTAGAACTCGCGCGCGGCGGGGTGGAACACGTGCACCACGAAATCGAAGTAGTCCACCAGGACCCAGCGGCCACCGCGCAGCCCCTCGACGTTGACGGGGCGGACCCCCTCCTTCTTGAGATCGTCGATCAGGCTGTCCGCGATGGCGGTGACGTGCGTGTCGGAGCGGCCCGTGGCCACCAGGAACCAGTCCGTGGCGGTGGACAGCCCCTTGAGCTCCATCACGACGACGTCGGCGGCCTTGCGGTCGAAGAGTGCGTCCACGGCCCGCCGGACCTGCGGCGGGAGATCGAGGGTCTCGGGCGCGACTGCGGCTTCGCTCATCCGGTCTGTGGGTGCGTGCGTTGACTTGGAACCGCGTCCCGCCGCAAAGGTGCGGGACGCGCGTGCGAACGGCAAGAACGGGACCCGCCGGCGGGCCGCAAGCGGCGCGGGGGAGCCGCCCCGTGGACGGCTCCCCCGCGGCAGGCCGACCGCCGGAGCGGCCGCCTCACCCCTCCTGGATGACCCAGACCTTGATCTCCGGGCGCACCTGCGAGTGCAGGCGGATGGGGACGGTGAAGACCCCGAGCGCCTTGATGGGCTCGTCCAGCTCGATCTGGCGGCGCTCCACCTCCAGCCCCATCTCGGCCAGCTTGTCGGCGATGTCGCCGTTGGTGATGGAGCCGAACAGCTTGCCTTCCTGCCCGGCGCGGGCGTTGAAGGTGAGGGAGACTCCCTCCAGCGTCCCGGCCCGCGCGCGGGCGGCCGCCAGCGTCTCCGTCTCCGTCTTCTCGCGCGCGACCTTCTCCCGCTCGATCTGGCGGACGTTGCCCGGGGTGGCCTGGTAGGCGAGCCCCTGCGGGATCAGGTAGTTGCGGGCGTAGCCCGCCTTCACGTCGACGACTTCCCCGGCATCGCCGAGGTTCTCAAGCCGCTCTCTGAGGATGACCTGCATGATGGACGACTCCTTGGGATAAGCAATCGGTCAGGCGCGGGAGACCTGGGCCCCCCGCTTCCGAAGATCCAGCCACGTGTCCCCGAGACCGACCGCAAGGGCGGCGACGAGGACGAACTGCGAGAGGGGCGTCAGGGCGAACACGCCCACGAACAGGGCCACGACCAAGGGCGAGACCCGCGTGGCGTGCAGGAACACGCCCATTCCCCGGAGCGCGTACAGCCCGCCCATGAGCGCGAGGGCGTTGGCCCCCGCGCGCGTCGGCCCCGGTCCCAGGGGGAGGAGCACCAGCACGAGCCCCGCGATGGCTACCCACACGAGGTGGTCGCTGAAGCGGAACTCGCGCAGCGGGCCGAGCTGCGCCCACCGGCCGCCGTGCGGCGCGAAACGGACGAAGAGCCACCAGCCGAGCGCCAGCCCGGCCAGCGTCTGCAGCGCCGCGAGCGCAGGGAACACGGTCCACTGCGCCTCCCCCGCCGTCTTCACCGCCCCAGCCAGCACCTCCGTCCAGGACGACCCCGCGGACGCCTGGGCCGTGAGCTGCGCCGCGACCTGCGCGGTCACCTCACGGACGTCACGCTGCACCCGGCCGTCCAGCACGCCCCACGCGCCGCTCGCCGCGAGCCACGCGCCGACGGTGACGGAGGCCGCCCCCAGCGCGGCGAGCGCCCGCGGGAAGAACGCCCACGCGGGCCGGCCGAGCGTCGCGAGGGCGAAGCCCCCGGCCGCGGCCAGCACCCACGCCAGCGTCGCCGACTCGGCCAGGTCCGCCGGACGGAAGCCGGCGAGCGCCAGCGCGAGCCCGGCGACCCCCAGCACCGCGACCACAGGGCGGCGCGGAGGAAGCACGACGAGCAGCGTGGAGAGCGCGACGGCCAGCAGGAGGAGCCAGTCGAGGACGGGGAAGAGCATCGCGGCGACGACGAGCGCCGCCGCGGTCCCCCACCACCCCCGGCCGGACTCCTCCCGGGAGCTCATTCAGCTCTCGTGACCCGCGATGTACGGCAGCAGGGCCAGGTAGCGCGCCCGCTTGATCGCGGTGCCCACCTGGCGCTGGTGGCGCGCGCAGGTGCCGCTGATCCGGCGGGGAAGGATCTTCCCGCGCTCGGTGACGAAGCGGGACAGGGTCCGCTCGTCCTTGTAGTCGATGGTCCGCATCCCGGACTCGCAGATGGAACAGGCCTTACGCTGTGGACGCATGGTTATTCCTCCTCCCCTTCTTCGCCTTCCTCGTCCTCGTCGCGCTTGGGCGCCGGCGGAACGGGGGTCGTGGCCAGGTCGCCCTCGTTGACGACGATGAGGTAGCGGAGCAGCTCCTCGTCGAGGGTCAGGATGCGCTCGTACTCCGGAAGGAGCGCGCCGTCGGTGGTGAACTGCGTCACTACGTAGTACCCGCTGGTCTGGTCCTCGATGGCGTAGGCGAGCTGCCGACGGCCCCAGTGGTCGAGGGCGGTGATCTCGCCGCCGTTGTCACCCGCGATCAGGCCGTGGAAGCGGGTGAGCTTCTCGTTCACCCGCTCCTCCTCGACGGAGGGGTGAAAGATGTACACGATCTCGTAGTCTCTCAATGTCACCTATCCTTTGGACATGAGGCCCCGCGCCGGTGCGCGCGGAGCAGGGACAAAAAAGATGCTGCCCCCGCGGTTCGGGGACAGCAAGGGAATATATCACCGGGGCCGCCTATTTACAACCCGAAGGCCGCCCGCCGCTTCCGGCGACGTCGCCCCGGGGCGGTCACCCGTCGCCGGGACGGGCTCGCGCTCCACGCGGGGTGGTTTGACAGCGGCGGCGGCGCCGCACAGCTTGCCGGGATGGACGCACGCCGCCTCGCCGCCGACCCGCTCCTCGCCGACTACGCGCTGCTCGCCGAGGGGAGCGCGCGCATGCTGGTGCGCCGCGGCTACGAGGCCCACGCCGCGCTGCTGGGGCTGCGCGGCGTCCCGGAGGCCACGGCGGGGTGGGCGGGCGGCGGGCGGGCGCCCCACCCGGTGGCCGCCCTCCCGGACGGCGAGGCGGCGGCGGTCCGCACCTTCCGTCGCGGCGGCGCCGTGCGCCACCTGAACCGCGGCCGCTACTTCCTGGGGCACCGCGCTTTCGCGGAACTGCGCGCGGCGGAGGCGGCCCGGCGCGGCGGGGTGCGCACTCCCCTGGCCCTCGCCGCCACGGAGCGCGGCGCCGGGCTGGGCTACACGGCCCACTTCGCCACGCTGTGGATCCCCGGTGCGCTCGACCTGGCGTCCCGGCTCGGCAGGGACGAGGCGGACGCCACCGGCGTCCTGGCCGAGGCCGGGCGGCAGGTGGGGAGGATGCACCTGGCCGGTGTCGCGCACCCGGACCTCAACCTCCGCAACCTGCTGGTGCGCGGCGCGGAGGTGTACCTGCTCGACTTCGACCGGGCGCGCGTGTACCCGGGGCCGGTCCCCGGCTGCCAGCGCGAGCGCGACCTGCTGCGCCTGGCCCGCTCCGCCCGCAAGCTGCGCGCTCCCCTCGGCGCCGGCGGGTGGGCGGCCTTCCGCGAGGGCTACGGACCCGGCTGGCCGCTCCGCGACGACATCGGATAGCGGGCCAGCGCCAGATCTACCTTTTCCGCCACCGCGCCGGTCGTGATCCGCTCCATGCGCCCGGGGCGGTTCCCGGCGCCGGCGGAGTAGTCCTCGCCCGGATCGCCGTACGCGTCCACCAGCAGGTCGTGGAAGCGGCGGTACGGGCCGTACCGCTTGGGGTTGGTATAGCCCATCAGCGACACCGTGGGCGTCCCCAGCGCCACGCCCACGTGCAGCGGCCCGGTGTCCGGGGAGACCAGCACGTCGGCGCGGTCCAGCAGGTACGCCAGACGGCGCAGGTCCCACTCCCGCAGGTCCAGCGGCGGGCGTGCGGCCAGGCGGCGGATCTCCGCCGCGGCGGCCTCCTCCCGCGCCGACTTTCCCCCCACCAGGATCGCGCGCGCGCCCAGCTCGCCCTGCACCCGGTCCACCAGCGCGGCGTAGCGGTCCGCCGGCCACTCCTTTTCCGGCTTGCTCGTCCCCACCACCACCGCGACCGTGGGGCGCTCCGACGCCGGGAGGAGGTGGGCGTAGCGCGCCCGCTCCTCCGCGGTGGGCCCCAGTCCCCACTCCCGCACCACCGGCACGCCCAGCGCCTCCACGAACTCCAGGTACTCATCCTGCACGTGGCCCCGCGGCCGGGGGGGGATGCGGTGCGTGGAAAAGAGCCAGGTGAGGTCGCGCGCCCTCGCCCGGTCGTACCCCAGCCGCACCGGCGCGCGGGCCGCGGCGGCGACCAGCCCGGCCTTGAGGTACGCCTGGAGGTTGAGGACCACGTCGAAGGGTCGGCCGGCGAGCTCGCGGCGCAGCTCCAGCAGGCCGCGCGCGCCACGCCTGCGGTCGAAGAGGACGATCTCGTCCACCGCCGGGTGGCCGCGGACCAGCTCCGCGGAGGCGCGCTGCAGGATCCAGGTGACGCGCGACTCCGGGCGGTGCCGCTTCAGCGAGGCGAGCACCGGGAGCACGTGGACCGCGTTCCCCACCGTGCTCACCATCACCACGCCCACGCGGTCCAGGGGGACGCGGATCACGCCGCCCCGCGGTAGCGGCGGTCCCAGGTCTCCACGCGGGCGAGCACGTCCGCGACGCCGATCCGCTCCATCCGCCCCGGCCGCTTCTCCACCGAGACCGGATAGTCCTCGCCCGGGTCGCCGTACGCGTCGACCATGAGGTCGTGGAAGCGGCGGTACGGCCCCACCCGCCTGGGGTTGACGTAGCCGAGAAGCGAGATGGTGGGCGTTCCCAGGGCGACCGCGATGTGCATGGGGCCCGTGTCCAGCGAGACCACCAGCTCCGAGCCCTCCAGCACTCCCACCAGCTCGCGGAAGGGGATCCCCAGCGTGGAGACCACCTCCGTGCGGGCGAGCTCGCGGATGCGGCGCTCGGTCTCCAGCTCGCGCGCGGAGCGCCCGCCCGCCAGCACCGGGCGCAGGCCATGGCGCTCGGCGAGGGCGTCGCACAGCTCGGCCCACCGCTCCGGCAGCCACTCCTTGCGCGGGTCGCTCGCCCCGATCACCAGCGCCGCCGCAGGGCGGTCCAGCGACGCGAAGAACTCCCTCTGCCGCGGCCGCTCGTGCTCCCACGGTCCCAGCCCCCACTGCACCGGCTCGTCGGCGACGCCCATGTGGTGCAGGAACTCGAAGTACTGGTCCTGCACGTGCTGCGGCTCGTGCGGCGGGATCCGGTGGGTGGTCGCCAGCCAGTTGAGGTCGCGGGCGCGCGCCCGGTCGAAGCCGAGCTTCACCGGCGCCGTCAGCATCGCGGTCACCACCGACGCCTTGAAGTACACCTGCAGGTCCAGCACCAGGTCGAAGCGGCGCCCCGCGAGCCGCCGCCCGAGCGCGCCGAATGCCCGCCACCCGCCGGAGCGCTCGAACGGTACGATCTCGTCCACGGCGGGGTGGCCGCGCACCAGCGAGGCCGGGCCGGGCTGCAGGATCCAGGTGACGTGGCACGAGGGATCGTGGCGCTTCAGCGCCGTCACCACCGCCAGGGCGTGCACCGCGTCCCCCACCGCGCTCATCATCACCAGGCAGATGCGCGGGGAGGGCGGAAGGACCAGGGACATCGGGACGGGACTCACGGGTCGAGGGATCCCGCGGACCGGCTCGCCGGCCGCGGACGGAAGCCTAAAGGTATGCGGCGGGCCGGAGGAAGGGGAGCGTGGCATCCCGAACCGGGGAAGGTTAGAATTCCCCCGTCCCGACGGGCGGGGCTCCGGGCGGCCGCCGGCGCGCCCGGATTCACGTGAACACGCAGCAGAATGAACGAGACGATCGGCTCCCTGATCGCGCAGCTCGCGCAGACCAACGTGGAGCTCTGGCACGAGGAGGACAAGGCGCGCGTGGAGGACGACCACCAGGTCGCCGCTGCAAAGCGCGCGGTGGACCGCCTGAACCAGCGGCGCAACGACCTCATCGAGCGGATCGACGGGGCGGTGATGGAGCTGGTGCGCGAGGCGCAGGGGGCGGGCGACCGTGGCTGAGACGGTCGGCTCCCTCGTGGACAAGCTCAGCATCGTGGAGCTGAAGATCTACCACATGCAGGAGCAGGCGGAGCGCGAGGACGCTGCGCCGGAGTTCCGCGAGCGGTGCGGGGAGCGGCTCGCCATCCTCCGCGTGCAGCGCGACGACCTGGCGGAGGAGCTTTCGGGGCTCCTCGGCGACATCGCCTCGGGAAGGACCGTCCCCAAGGTGTACCGGCAGTTCAAGATGTACAACGACCCGCAGTACCGGCGCGAGTCCTGACCCCGTCCTCTTCCACAGCCACGAATCCATGCAGCGAAACCACGTCGTCCCGGGCGTGCTGCTTGCCCTCGCCGCGTGCGCGCCGGCGGCCGTCCCCCCGCCGGCCGTGGCTCCGCCCGCCGCCGCGGCCCCCGAGGTGCCCACCGCCGCCGCGGCGGACATGGTGCTCCGCGGAGGCCGTGTCTTCCTGGCCGACGAGGCGAACACCGTCGCCCAGGCCGTGGCCGTCCGCGACGGCAGGGTGGTGGCCGCCGGCAGCGACGCCGAGATCGCGCCGCTGGTGGGCGCGCGAACACAGGTGGTGGAGCTGGCCGGGCGGCTGGTGACCCCCGGCTTCAACGACGCGCACATCCACTTCGCCTCGGGAGGGGCGTCGCTGCTCGCCGTGAACCTGACGGGCACCACGTCCCTGGCGGAGATCGAGCGGCGCCTTGCGGCGGGCGTCGCGGCGGCGCAGCCGGGCGAGTGGGTGGTGGGACGCGGGTGGGATCACACCCGCCTGGCGCGGGAGGAGGTGGGGACGGACGGGTGGCCGGGACGAGCCCTGCTGGACAGGGTGGCCCCGGACAACCCGGTGTTCCTGTCTCGGGTGGACGGGCACGTGGCCTGGGTGAACCGCCGCGCCCTGGAAGCGGCGGGAATCGGCCCGCGGACCCGCGCGCCCCAGGGCGGCGAGATCGTCCGCGACCCGCGCACCGGCGAGGCCACCGGGATCCTCAAGGAGAGCGCCACCGAGCTGGTGCTGCGCCGCATCCCCGACCCCACCCCGGCGCAGGTGATGCGGGGGATCCGCGCCGCCCAGGACATGGCCGCGCGCACCGGCGTCACCAGCGTGCAGACCAGCGCCACCGCCGCGGACGTGCGCGCCTACCGGGAGCTGCTGGACCGCGACTCGCTCACGGTGCGCGTCTACGCCTGGCACCCGCTCTCGCGGGAGACCATCCGCGACTTCCGCGAGCTGGGGATCACTGCGGGCTCCGGCGGCGACTGGCTGCGCACCGGGATGCTCAAGGGGTACACGGACGGCACGCTCGGCTCCCGCACCGCGTACATGCTGGAGCCCTTCGCCGACGACCACGCCACCCACGGGCTGGCCCAGTACACCGACGCGCAGCTGGACTCGCTGGTGACCGCCGCCGACGCGGCGGGCCTCCAGGTGATCCTCCACGCCATCGGCGACGCGGCCAACCGGCAGGCGCTGGACGCCTTCGAGCAGGCCGCCCGCGCCAACGGCACCCGCGGCCGGCGACACCGGGTGGAGCACGCGCAGATCCTCGACCGCGCCGACATCCCGCGCTTCGCCCGCCTGGGGGTGATCGCCTCCATGCAGCCCACGCACGCCACCAGCGACATGCGCTGGGCGGAGACCCGCATCGGCCGGGAGCGCGCCGCCGAGGGCGCGTACGCCTGGCGCTCGCTCCTGGACGCCGGGGCGACGGTGGTCTTCGGGACGGACTTCGCGGTGGAGCCCATGGCCCCGGTGGAGGGGATCTACTCCGCGGTGACGCGCCAGAGCCGCGAGGAGCTGGGGACCCCGCCGGGAGGGTGGCTCCCCGAGCAGCGCCTGACGCGCGAGGAGGCCATCCGCCTGTACACCGCGGCCTCGGCGTACGGCGAATGGCAGGAGGGGCGCAAGGGAACGCTGCGCCCGGGGATGCTGGCGGACCTGGTGGTGTGGGACCGGGACCTGCTCACCGTCGCCGAGGCGGACATCCTCCGGGCGGTGCCCGACCTGACGGTGGTGGGGGGCCGGGTGGTCTTCCGGAAGTAGCCCGCCCCCGCGGAGCTCGCATAAGGAGAGGGGCTCCCGGACGGCCGGGAGCCCCTCTCGTCACCGGGCCGGGTCGTCCGGCCGCCTTCGCTCGCGCACCATCCGCAGCCCCCCGCCGGTGGGCCGCCTGAACGGGCTGCGCAGCTCCTGGTCGATCCGCTCCGCCAGGAACACCTTGATCAGCGACTGGTACGGCACGTCCCTGCGGTTGGCCAGCAGCCTGATCTCTTCAAGCATCATCTCCGGCAGCCGCAGGGAGATGGTGCGGGTGGACGGCTTGAGCTCCGGGAGCACCACCCGGCGCGCGCGGCTCCAGTCCACGTAGTCGACGGAGTCGTGCTCCGCCCAGAACTCCCGCTCCTCCTCCTCGCTCTCGAACCGCGGAAGCTTGTCGCTCACAGGCTGCCGTAGACCTTTCTTTCGTTGCGGCTCATGTCGCGCGCCGAGATCACCCGGAGGAGCGCGCCACGAATGGCGAACACCACGAAGAGCATCCTCCCCCCGTCCGCGTGCCCCAGCGCGAAGAAGCGCTCCTCCCGCTGCGAGTGTCCCTCGTCCACGGCGACGACCAGCGGCTGGTTGAAGAAGACTTCCTCGCACTCGCCGGTGGAAACGCCGTGCTTGATCCGGTTCTTGTCGCGGTTCCCCGCGTCCCAGTCGAAGCCCTCACAGGACGCGAGCCGCTCTGTCGGCTCCATCAATGTATATTCCTCAAATATACAAGTCAACTCCGGTCCCCGTCCTCTGCCCGGCGGGACGGGTCAGCTCCCCGCGGCCGGGCTGCGTCCCCCGGCGGCGGGCTTGGCCTCCACCGTGTTGTCGTCGGCGTGCTGGTCCAGCAGCTTGTGGTACGGGTCGACTCCGGCGCTGGCGGGCTGCCGGGGCACCACCACGCGGATCCGCTGCGTCCCCGTGCCGATGCGATGCTTCTGCAGGTACAGCACCGGCCCCGCCTCCCTGGGCTTGCCCTCGGGCGCCGCGGCGAACACCCCCACGTCCACCAGGTCGTTCATCCGCACCGGCCCCTCGTTGCCCAGGCTGTCCGCGCGGATCTTGTTCCCCTCCACCTCCACCACCACCTCGTAGCGCCCGTCGGGGAGCCGCGTGTACGACGCGGAGCGCGTCCGGTTGCCGTACATGGTGATGGTCTCGAACAGGTCCGTCAGCACGTACCGCAGCGAGTCCGGCGTGGCTTCCTGGAGGTACCGGTAGAACTCCAGCGAATTGGTGTACGGGGGCTCCTGGAAGCGCGTGGCGGCCAGGTACTTCGCGATCGCCCCGTTGAGCCGCGCCTCGCCCAGGTAGTCGCGGAGCGCGTACATGGCCACGGAGCCCTTGTTGTAGTGGATGTACTGCTGGTTCTCCACCAGGAGCAGCGGCATCTCCTTCTTGCGCTCCGTGCTCCGCCCGCTGAAGTAGTTGTCCATCTCGTACTTCAGGAACTTCCTCATGTGCTCGCGCCCGTACTCCTTCTCCATCACCATCATGGCGGAGTACTGCGCGAGCGTTTCCGACATCAGGGTGGAGCCCTGCACGTTGCCGCCGATCACCTGGTGCGCCCACCACTGGTGCGCGACCTCGTGCGCGGTCACGTACAGCGGGTAGTCCACGTCCTCCTCGTCGTCCACGCGCGCGATGAACCCGATCCCCTCCGAATACGGGATGGTGTTGGGAAACGACTGCGCGAAGCTCGCGTAGCGCGGGAACTCCAGGATCCGCACCTGCCGGTGCTGGTAGGGCCCGAAGCTGGCCGTGAAGTAGGCCAGCGACTTCTTCACCGCGTAGATCATCCGGTCCACGTTGTACTCGTGGCCGGGATGGTGGTACACCTCGATCGCCACCGTCCGCCCGTCGGGCGCCTGCCAGCGGTCGCGCTTGACCACGTACCGCGCCGACAGGAAAGAGTAGAAGTTCAGGATCGGCGCGTCCATGCGGTAGTGGAAGTAGCGCCGGCCGCCCTGCCTCCACTCGCGCTGCAGGTACCCCGGCGCGATGGCGATCTGGTCAGGGCTGGTGCTCACCGTCGCCTCGAAGTCCACCCAGTCCGCGTCGCGCGAGATGTAGGTGTTCCTCCGCGCCGCGGTGTCGGTCACCGCGGCCATGCGCGGCCTGGGCTTCAGGCCGAACTTGCGGCGCGTGTCGTCGTCGCCCAGCTCCCCGTCGTCCGCGTAGCCGAAGCTGGGAAGGATGCCGCTGTCGAAGAAGGTGCCGTTGCGGACCACGCGCGTGTTGGACACGCTGTTCTCGAACCCCTCGCTGCCGTAGTCCACCTCCCAGTCCAGCTTCAGCGAGTCGCCGGGCTGAAGCGGCGTGGCCAGCCGGTAGATGTAGTACGAGTGGTCCTCGTCGCTCAGCACGCGCGTGGCGGGCCGGCTGAACGCCAGCTTCCGGATGTCCACGTCGTTGGGGACGATGACGTGCAGCGAGTCCAGCGGGACCGTGGTCTTGTTGCGCAGCCGGTACTCGCCGCGGATCCGCGCCCGCGACTCCTCCGGGAAGATGTCGGTCCACACCCGCACCCCCACCACGCGGGGCTGCGGAGCGTCCTGGAAGCGCTTGTACAGCTTTTCGTACTCCGCCCGCGTCTCCTGCCCCTCGCGGGAGGTGGTGTACTCGTTGACGATGTTGGTGTTGTAGAAGATGAACCCGCCGAGCCCCACCACCAGCGCGCCCGCGACGGTCGTGGCGGCCAGGGCAGGGCGCTGGAAGCGGAAACGGGCCAGCCGCGTGCGCCACCCCATGCGCGTCTCCTGCCCGCGCACCCAGAACAGGTTGGTGAGCACCGCCAGCAGGACCGCCCACGCCACCCAGTACGACTTGAACCAGCCCCAGGGCTCCAGCCAGGGCCCGTAGGTGTTCATGTCGGAGTAGGTCCCCGTGGTCCCGG
This sequence comes from uncultured Gemmatimonadales bacterium, assembly GCA_963716255.1. Taxonomy (GTDB): domain Bacteria; phylum Gemmatimonadota; class Gemmatimonadetes; order Longimicrobiales; family Longimicrobiaceae; genus JAFAYN01. Next base: position 1,276,780 of record OY970303.1, read on the forward strand.
AGCTGTACCGGTAGAGGTTGTGCTCCAGCCCGAACTGGCTCATCAGGCCGCTGAACACGAAGTACAGGATCACCATGAGGTGGCCCATGTACTTGTGGTTCACCAGCACGTGCACCAGCATCACGAACACGCAGAGGAGGAGCTGGCTCAGCAGGGCGGTCCCGAACAGCGTCTTCAGGTACAGCCCCAGCTCGAAGTTGTAATATCCCTTGGCCGCCTGCGTCGCGATCCCCGTCACCAGCAGCACGGCCTGAAGCACCACCACCACGAACGCCATGGCCGTCAGCTTCCCGGCGAAGGGCACCCAGGTGGGGACGGGGGTGGCGTCCTGCACCTGCTGGAGGCGCACGTCGCGCTCCTGCCACACCAGCTCGCCCGTGTAGAAGGTGATGATGATCAGCAGGAAGAGCGCGAAGCTGGCGTCCAGCATCCCCAGCACCTGGTAGGTGACCGGCCAGGTGTTGGTGCCGTACATCTTCCCCACTTCCTGCGCCGTGATGGCCATGAACAGCAGCGCCGCCGCCAGGATCGCGTAGAAGTAGCGGTTCCCCACGATGCTCCAGAACGACCGCCGCGCCACCGAGCGGTACTGGGCGAGCTGTGCCCCGAAGCCGAAGTCGCGTGTCGGCACCGGCAGGGCGATCCGGCGCGGGGCCGCGTACGGCGCGCGGGCGGCCTCCTCCTGGACGATCTTCTTCCGCGAGGAGCGCTCCGCGGCCACGTGCGTGAAGCGGAAGCGCGTGTACACCAGCGCGAACACCGCCACCCCCGCCGCCAGCCAGAGCAGGCGGTTCCACAGGAAGATGCCCTCCAGCGGAAGGAGCAGCTCGTTGCGCTGGGCCGGGCTCCAGTACTTGGTCGCCAGCGAGATGGCGTTTCCGCCGAAGGGATCGAGAAGCGCCGCCGTGCGCTCGTTCTCCAGGTCGCTCATCAGCGTCCCGGCCAGCAGGTAGCCGAACACCAGCACCACCCCGCCGATGTAGTTGGGGAGCATCTGCCGGGTGAAGGCCGCCAGCGCGAAGAAGACCGCCCCGGTCAGGAGCAGCGTGGGGAGCACCACCACCAGGTAGGGCTGGAAGTACCCCGCCAGCTCGAACGCCCCGAAGCGGGCCCGGTCCGTGCCGGGGAACACGGCCCCCGCCATGAGCCCCAGCGGGATGCTCAGCATCACCAGCGCGTTCACCAGCAGCGCGCCGGTGAAGCGGCCGCCCAGGTACGAGAAGCGGGTGATGGGCGCGGTGAAGAACAGCGGGTGGATGACCGCCTCGTAGTCGCGGTACACCGAGTTCCCCAGCAGCGCCGCCGTGACGATGACCCCGAACAGCGTCAGGGCGACGGTGAGCTGCAGCGTCACGTAGGGCGAGTCCACCTTGATGTTGCCGCCGCTCCCGCCGAACGACACGGTCGCGCTTTCCCACATCCCCCCCGCCATCAGTACCAGAAGCAGCGCGATGCCGAAGAAGATGAGGAAGTAGACCCAGGTGGAGATCCGCCGCAGGTAGTAGCTCAGCTCGAAGCGTACGGTCTCCAGGAAGGGCCCGCTCACGAGGCCGCCTCGGCGCCCGAGAGCGACGCCTCCTGCGCGTGGAGCCCGGCCATGGCCGTGAAGTACACGTCCTCCAGCGTGGCCTCCACCGCGTCGAACGACGCGTCCGGCCGCTCGGCGGCGTGCACGTGGACCACCGTGCGCCCGGCGAAGAGCCGGGTGGAGATCACCCGGTGACCCGCCTCGTACGCCGCCAGCTCGTCCTTTTCAACGATCTTCTTCCACACCTTGCCCTGCAGCGATTCGATGGCCGCCAGCGGCTCCGCCTCCAGCAGGATGCGGCCGCGGTTGATGATCGCCATGCGCCGGCACAGCTCGCTCACGTCCTCCACGATGTGAGTGGAAAGGATCACCACCGCGCTCTCGCCCAGCTCGCTGAGCAGGTTCAGGAAGCGCACCCGCTCCGCCGGGTCCAGCCCCGCCGTGGGCTCGTCCACGATGATCAGCCTGGGGTTCCCCAGCAGCGCCACCGCGATTCCGAAGCGCTGCCGCATCCCCCCCGAGAAGCCGCCCAGCTTCTTCTTGCGGACGTCGTACAGGTTGGTCTGCTCCAGCAGCGCCCGGACCGTCTCGTTCCGCTGGCGCCGGTCCACGATCCCCTTGAGCACGGCGAAGTGGTCCAGCAGGTCCTCCGCCGAGACCTTTGGGTACACGCCGAACTCCTGCGGCAGGTAGCCCAGCGTCCGACGCAGCTCGTCCTTCTGGCGGAGCACGTCGATGGTGCCCAGCGTGGCGGAGCCGGAATCCGCCTCCTGGAGGGTGGCGAGCGTCCGCATCAGGGTGGACTTCCCGGCCCCGTTGGGGCCCAGCAGGCCGAACATCCCCTGCGGGATGGTGAGCGAGACGTCGTCCAGGGCGCGCACGCCGTTGGGGTACGTCTTCGACAGGTTCTCGATGACCAGTTGCATGGCTCGGGCAGGATGGGGTGCGGGAAGGGAGCGGGTCGGTGCCCTGGCGTACGGGCAGCACGAGCCGGGTGTTTCAGGCGGTGTGTGCAGGCATCATAGCATCAATACAACAAAACGTCAACGAAATTTAACGGACGGCGGGGTTCGGGCGTGTCCCCGGCTGGCGCCGGGGTCGGGCTTCGGCTCCGTAAGCCCGCAAACAACGCGGGCTAACGGAGTCGAGCCCCGGCGGAAACAGCCCCGCCGGGTCTCGCCCCTTCGGGCCGAAATCCCTCACGCAGCTCCGCGCTGGCGTCGGCGGCGCCGCTGCCCGGAACGGCCGGTCAGCTCCCGGTCCACATCAGGTCGGCGACCACCGGGCGGTGGTCGGAGCCCACGTCGGGGCCCACCCAGGCACGGTCCACGCGCCAGCCGGGGCCGGCGAGCACGTGGTCGATGCGCACGCGGATCCAGCCGTTGAAGCGGGTGAACCCGAAGCCGCGGCCCGCGCGCGAGAAGGCGTTGGTGAAGCCGCCCCACGACTCGCGGTAGATGCGGCTTTCCACCGGGAGGTTGAAGTCCCCCGCGACGAGCAGGGGCATCTGCCCCTGCACGATCCAGCGCGAGGCGACGCGCGACTCGATCCCGCGCGAGATGGCGTTGGACAGCACGCGGTCCCCGCCGCTGCCCCGGAGGACGCCCTCCAGCCCCTTGCGCGGCGTCTCCAGGTGCAGGTTCACCAGCTGCACCGGGCCGCCCGGCGCGTCCAGCGTGTAGCGCGCCGCCGCGCTCGTGCCGCCGATCCCCGCGTCGCGCACCAGGTCGAACCGGCTGCGGTCCATCACCTCCACCGCGCGCACCGGGAAGCGGCTCAGCAGGCAGAGCTGGCCGTCGCGGCGCAGCGCCCATCCGCCCACCCGTCCCAGGGCCGCGGCCACCGGGTCGGTGCACTCCTGGACGGCCACCACGTGGGGCCGCCACTCCGCCACCCGGGCGATCAGCCGCTCCGCCGCCCAGGGCTCCCCCGCGGCGTTCAGCGTCACCACGCGCACCGTGCCCGGCGCCGGCCCGCCGTGCAGCAGGGAGCGCCAGCCCAGGCGCAGCCCCATCACCGGGAACAGCATCACCAGCGCCGCCACGGCGAGGGGAAGCAGGAGCGTCCGGCGGAGGAGGGCGGCCGCCGGGAGCAGGAGGGCGAGCGGGAGGAGGAGCACCCAGCGCGGGCCGAACAGGTACACCGTCGCCGGCCACCAGCGGTCGCCCGCCGTCCAGAGCACCGCGCACACCACACCCACCAGCGCGGCGTAGCCCCAGGCGGCGCGGCCCAGCCAGCACACCAGGAGCGGCGGCGCCGCGGGGCGCGCCCGGATCGCGGCGGCGACGGCGCCGCGCAGGGCGGAAAAGGGACGCTTCGCCGCGGCGCCGGCGGCCGGCGGGGCGGCCGCCTCCTGCCGGGGAGGCGGAAGGCGGATGGGGATGTGACGGCCGCAGGGACAGTGCAGCACCCGGCCCACGTGCTGCTCGTCGGCGTGGAACAGCTCGCCGCAGCGGCAGCGGATGCGGATCACGGCGTGCCGGGGAAGCCGCTTTCCGGCCCCGGCGGCTCCGGCTTCCGCCCGGACGCCATCACCATGTTCGTCAGCGCGAAGAACGTCCCGGCCTCGTCCGCGGCGCGCCAGCTCCCCTCCAGGCGCGCGACCTCGTCCGCCGTCATCACGCCCGCGCGCACCGCCTCGTCCGCCGCCGTGTCCATGCGCGACAGGAGGCGCCAGAGCGCGTAGTCGGTGACGTACAGCGGAACCACGTCCACTGCGACCTCCTCCAGCCCGGCGCGCCTCGCCATCCCGAACAGCCGCCGCCCGGAGTAGCCGTTGGCCAGGCACAGCTCCGCCAGGACGCGCGCCATGCGCCGCTCCAGCTCCACCTCGGCCGTGTCCACCGAGCGGGTGCCCCAGTCGGTGTCCATCACCACCACCCGGCCGCCGGGCCGCGCCACGCGCACCATCTCGGCCAGCGCCGCCTCCGGGCGCGCGAGGTGCAGGAACAGGCGCTCGCAGCGCACCGCGTGGAAGCGGTCCCCCGCGAAAGGCAGCGCCGTCGCGTCCGCCTGCCGGTGCTCCACCCGGCCGGCCACCCCCGCCTGCGCGGCGCGGCGATCGGCCTCGGCGACCATCGCGGGGTCCTGGTCCACCCCGATCACGCGGCCGGCGGCTCCCACCCGCTCCGCCAGCGGCACCGTGTCCGTGCCGGGGCCGCACCCCACGTCCAGCACCTCCGCGCCGGGGGCCAGGCGCATGCGCTCGTAGCTCAGGCGCTTGCCCTCCGCGGCGAGGCGGGCGGCCGCGTCCAGGTAGGCGGGATCCACGTATCCGGGAGCGTGCGTCACGGGTCCGGGGGAGCAGGGGGGAGGAGGAAGGCGCGGATCTCGTCCGCCACGCGGTCGCGGGCGGAAAGGAAGAAGTAGTGGCCGCCGGGAACCTCCACCACCCTGCCCTGCCGGGCTTCGCGGCGGAAGCGCTCGACCGCCGCGCGCCGCCAGGGCAGACGGATTCCCCACAGGTATTCCTCGGCGCGCCGGCGGGCCGCCGCGTCGGCCGGGTCCAGCCAGCCGAAGTGCGACTCCACCGACTCCGCGGCGACCAGCGCCAGCGCGGGGCAGCACAGCGCCCCGAAGGGCGGCGGGTGCGCGGCCGCCTCGGCCATGACCGGGTACAGCAGCTCCAGGCGGCGGATTTCCTCGACCGCCGGGGCGCGCGCGGCCAGGTCGGCCTCCAGAGCCTCGCACCAGAAGCCAGGGACGTAGCGGCGCAGCCACTCGCGCTGCTGGAAGGCGTCGCCCAGCAGCGGCCGGGAGGGGGGTGGAAAGGGGTTGCGGACGACGACCGGGTCGCGGCCCGCGTAGTCGACGATGCCGTCCAGGTAGACCACGTGGCTCACCCGCTCCGGGTGGTCCGCCGCCAGCCGCGTCGCCACCACGCCCGCGAACGAGTGCGCCACCAGCGCGGCCCGCTCCATCCCCAGCTCGTCCATCGCCCCCCGCAGCTCCGCCGCCAGGCCGGCCACGGTGTACCCGTCCCCGGGCGTCGCCGACGCGCCGTGCGCGCGCGGCGTCACCGCGGCCACGCGGCGGTCCGCCGCCAGGGCGGGCGCCAGCTCCCGGAACACGTGCGCGCTGTGCCCCAGCCCCGGAAGCAGGAGCAGGGGGTCGCCCTCGTCGCCCCACAGCAGGCAGTGCAGCCGCACGCCGCCGGGCTCCACGAAGACGCTCCGCGGCTCCGGCGTCATCGGGCGCCGCCCGGCGTGGACCCGCCCACGGGCACCGCTACCGCTCCAGCATGGGAATGCGCACGCCCCGGTCGCGGGCGGTCTCCACCGCCGTCTCGTACCCGGCGTCGGCGTGGCGCGCCACCCCCATCCCCGGGTCGTTGGTGAGGACGCGCTCCAGCCGCTCGCGCATCTCCGGGGTGCCGTCCGCCACGATCACCTGCCCCGCGTGCAGCGAGTTGCCGATCCCCACCCCGCCGCCGTGGTGGAACGAAACCCACGAGGCGCCGCTCGCCACGTTGACCAGGGCGTTCAGGATCGCCCAGTCCGCGATGGCGTCGCTCCCGTCCTTCATCGCCTCCGTCTCGCGGAAGGGCGAGGCCACCGAGCCGGTGTCCAGGTGGTCGCGCCCGATCACGATGGGCGCCCGGAGCTCGCCGCTCGCCACCAGGTCGTTGAGCGCCACCCCGAACTTCGCGCGCTCCCCCTGCCCCAGCCAGCAGATGCGCGCCGGGAGCCCCTGGAAGGCCACCTTCTCCCGCGCGTGGGTGATCCAGCGGTGCAGGTGCTCGTCCTCCGGGAACAGCTCCAGCACCAGCTCGTCCGTGCGGTGGATGTCGGCGGGGTCGCCGGAGAGCGCCACCCAGCGGAAGGGGCCCTTGCCCTCGCAGAAGAGCGGGCGGACGTACGCCGGGACGAAGCCGGGGAAGGCGAAGGCGTCGGCGAAGCCCGCGTCCAGCGCCTGGGTGCGCAGGTTGTTGCCGTAGTCGAAGGTGACGGCGCCGGCGCGCATCATCTCCACCATGGCCTCGCAGTGCACGCGCATGGATGCCGTGGAGCGGCGCACGTACTCCCGCGGGTCGCGCTCGCGCAGCTCCGCCGCCGCCGCCAGCGACATCCCCGCCGGGACGTAGCCCACCAGGGCGTCGTGGGCGCTGGTCTGGTCGGTGAGCGCGTCCGGCACCACGCCGCGCCGCAGCAGCTCCGGCAGCACCTCCGCGCAGTTGCCCACCAGCCCCACGGACAGCGCCTCGCCCCGGGTGCGGGCGTCCAGCGTCCAGCCGAGCGCCTCGTCCAGGTCGTGCGTCATGCGGTCGCAATAGCGCGTGTCCAGGCGCCTCCGGATGCGGTGCGGGTCCACGTCCACGCACAGCACCGCGCCGCCGTTCATGGTCACCGCCAGCGGCTGCGCGCCGCCCATCCCGCCCATCCCGCCGGTCAGCGTCCACGTCCCCCGCAGGCTCCCCCCGAAGTGCTGCCGCGCCACCGCCGCGAAGGTCTCGTACGTCCCCTGGAGGATCCCCTGCGTGCCGATGTAGATCCACGACCCGGCCGTCATCTGGCCATACATGGTGAGCCCCTGCCGCTCCAGCTCGCGGAAGGTGTCCCAGTTCGCCCAGCGGGGCACCAGGTTGCTGTTGGCGATCAGCACCCGCGGCGAGTGCCGGTGCGTGCGGAACACCGCCACCGGCTTCCCCGACTGGACGATCAGCGTCTCGTCGTCCGCGAGGGTGCGCAGCGTCGCCACGATCGCATCGAACGCCTCCCACGAGCGCGCCGCTTTCCCCGTGCCGCCGTACACGACCAGGTCCTCCGGGCGCTCGGCCACGTCCGGGTCCAGGTTGTTCATCAGCATCCGCAGGGCGGCCTCCTGGTGCCACCCGCGGCAGGAGATCTCGGTTCCGCGGGGCGCGCGGATGGTGCGGGGTTCGATTTCAGTCGTGCTCATGGTTCGGAGGGCGAAAGTAAGTCTGTCGCGCCGGGCGAGAAGGCCCCCTCCCCCGGCCAGTCGAAGCGGCCCGGCAACGGCTCACCCCCGCCACAGCTCGGCCAGCACGCCCTCGCGCACCAGCGCGGTCGCGGCCTCGATGTCGGGCGCGAGGATGCGGTCTCCGGTGAGCGGCGGGATGCGCTCGCGGACGATCTCGTAGGCGCGCTCCACGCCGCGGCCGGGGCGCAGCGGCTTGTGGAACTCCAGCGCCTGCATGGCGCACATCAGCTCGATCCCCAGAACCGTCTCCGTGTTGCGCAGCACCCTGCGCGCCTTGACGGCGGCGTGCGCGCCCATGGAGACGTGGTCCTCCTTGTTGGCGTCGGTGGGGATGGAATCCACGCTCGCCGGGTGGGACAGCACCTTGTTCTCGCTCACCAGCGCCGCGGCGGTGATCTGCGCCATCATGAAGCCGGAGTGCACGCCGGGGTCGCTCACCAGGAACGCCGGGAGGCCGGACAGGTCGGGGTTCACCAGCCGCTCGACGCGCCGCTCCGAGATGGAGGCCAGGTCCGCCAGGGCGATGGCGAGCAGGTCCAGCACCTGCGACACCGGCTGCCCGTGGAAGTTGCCGCCACTGACGACCAGCCCCCCGTCTCCCTCGTCCGGGAAGATCAGCGGGTTGTCGGTGGCGCTGTTGGCCTCCGTCTCCAGCACGCCGTGGATGTACGCCAGGGCGTTGCGCGCGGCGCCGTGTACCTGCGGCATGCAGCGGAGCGCGTAGGCGTCCTGCACGCGCGGGTCGCCGTAGCGGTGCGACTCGCGGATCTCGCTGTCCGCCAGCAGGGCGCGCAGGCGCTCGGCGCTGGCGAGCTGGCCGGGGTGCGGCCGGACGCGCTGGATGGCGGGGTGGAAGGCGTCCGGCGTTCCCCTGAGCCCCTCCAGCGACGCCGCGCCGATCACCTCGGCAGCCTCCACCGCGCGCTCCGCCGCAACCAGGGACAGCGCCCCCAGCCCGGTCATGAACTGCGTGCCGTTGTTGAGGGCGAGCCCCTCCTTGGCCTGCAGCCGCACCGGCTCCAGTCCCACACGCCTGAGCGCCTCCGCGCCGGCGAGGATCTCGCCGCCCACCTCGGCGTGGCCCTCGCCCACCAGCACCAGCGCCAGGTGCGAGAGCGGCGCCAGGTCGCCGGAGGCGCCCACGGAGCCCTGCTCGGGGATCACCGGGGTGACGCCGCGGTTGAGCAGTTCCAGGAGCAGCCCCACCACCTCGGGGCGGATCCCCGAGAACCCCTTGGCCAGCACGTTGGCGCGGAGCAGGGTGACCGCCCGCGCCTCCTCGCGCGGGATCGGCGCGCCCACGCCGCAGGCGTGGCTGCGGATCAGGTTGATCTGCAGCTCCTCCAGGCGGTCCAGCGGGATGGCCACCTCCGACAGGCGGCCGAAGCCGGTGGTGAGCCCGTACACCACCCGCCCCTCCGCCACGGCGCGCTCCACCACGGCGCGCGAGCGGCGCATGCGCTCCACGGCGTCCGCGGTCAGCTCCACCCGCGCGCCGCCGCGCGCCACCCGCTCCACGTCTTCCAGGGTGAGGCCGTCCCCGTCGATCCCGATCTGCTCCGCTGCTTGCATCGTCGCTCCACGCTGAAGGGCGAGACAAGATACCAGGCCGCTCTTTGGCGAACAACGGAGCCCCCCGGAAAAAGGGGCGGGCCGCCCCGGATGGGGGCGGCCCGCGTACGCGAGCGGCGTGCGGAGCCGGTCAGGCGGGATTGCGGCTCAGGCGCGGCTCGTCCGGGCGGGCCTGGTACGCCCAGTCGAAGATCATCAGCGCGTTGCCGCCGCTGTTCCCCAGGATGGAGGCGCGGACCACCGCGTAGTGGATGCGCCCGTCGCTCCCCCGCACCCGGAACACGTAGCTGAACTCCGGGTCCACCGCCACGGGGCTGCGGGAGTAGCCGGTCGTGGGCGCCTGGAAGGCGGCGCGGCACCCGGCGTCGCGCCCCGGGCCGCACACCAGCGCCGTGGTCAGCCCCGCGCTCACCACCTCGGTCTCGCCCAGCGGGCGGATCTGCCAGCGCCCGCCCGCGATCTCCAGCCGCCACTGCGCCTGCGGCGAGTCGCCGGAAAGGATGGGGTCCTGGTCGTCCGCCGCGGGGAAGCGGAAGCCGCTGCGCGCCGTGCTGTCGCCGTACGCGTACACCAGCTCGCCGTGGAAGTCCGGCCGCGGCACGCCGGTGATCACCGGGCTCAGGTCGCTCACCTGCCCCAGCGTGTCCAGCGCGGCGACGCGGTACCCGTAGACGCTGCCGTTGCGCGCCCGCAGGTCCAGGAAGCCGGTGGCATCGGTCTCGCCCACCTGGTAGAACGGGTTCACCGGCGCGCCGTTCAGGCTGACCAGCACCACCTGGTACTTCCACAGGCCGTCGCCAGAGCCGCCGTCGCGCCAGCGGACGTAGAGCGAGTTGTCCAGCGCGAACACGCTGTCCGCCCTGGGCGCGGGCGGCGGCGAGTAGGTGGGAACGCCCACCGCCACGCGATAGTCGGAGGGCGCCTCGGCGCCGCTGAACTCGTCCGCCGTGGACACGAAGTACTCGTACGTCCGCCCGCCCACCACGTTGATGTCCACGAAGCGGCACTCGCCGCTCTCGCACGAGGTGGTGGTGCCCACCAGCGCGAAGCTCCCCTGCCCCGAGCGCCGCCCGTAGACGCGGAACGGGTCGCCCTGCCAGTCGGAGGGGAGGGTCCACTCCACCAGCACCGAGGGATGCCCCACCGGGCGGCCGGTCTGCTGGTTCCAGCCCTGGAAGATCCACTCGTAGCGGGCGTCGACGTCCTCGGGCCCGTCGATGTCCGGGACGTAGCCGCCCGGGGAGTTGATGTCGATGTCGCACCCGGCGAGGACCAGGGCGGCGAGGAGGAGCGGGGAGCGGGCGCGTGTGAACATGGTGTCCTCGAAGGTCCGGAGCGGTCGCGGATACCGGCGCGGCATCCACGGCCCCGGAAAAGGCAACTGTCATTCCGGGAGGACACCACACCCCGCCGAGAAAAGCAAGGCGATGCGCCACAACCGGTTATAAGAAAAACCCAGCACACGGACCTGCAGCGGCCGGTCCCCACTGTGTCCGCGCGGCGGGAACGCGGTGTCGCTCACGTGAGACAAGCGGCGCGGCGAGGGCCCCCACCCGGCGGCCTGAGAGCCGCAACCCTCCCCCTTCATCCGGTTCACGCGAAGCGTGAAGCGCCATTCTGGGGGAGGGCTCGCCGCAGGTCGGGCATGGGTGCTTGCCTGGGCGGACGGGTGTCGTGCCGTTGCCGTTCCGCAGTATCCATCAAATCCTTTGCGGAGGGAGACCCGCCGGCAGTTTGGCGGGGCTCCCGCAGCCGGAGCGGAGACACCGGGGCCGTTTCCGGTGGCTCCGCGACCCGCGCAGGAGACGGACGGCTGTATCGTCCGGCTCCGGAGCGGCCCCAAAGACGAAAGCCGCCCCGACACCCGGAGCGGCCCTCGAAAATCCACCGGAAGCGGCTCGAACTACTGGCGCCGGTCCACCCCGATGTCCCGCTCGTTGTAGTCCACCTTGAGGTCCGGCAGGTCCTTGAGGTGCACGGAGAACTGGAACGACGTGTTCCCCACCGGAGTCCGGTAGAAGCTGAAGTTGGCCTGCCACCGGTACAGGTCGCGCACCAGCGTCAGCGAGTGGGCCCCGAACTCCGCGTCGGTCATGTTGTAGCTGGTGGCCCAGTTCACCGCCCAGTTGGCCGTGGGCGAGAAGGAGAGCGTCCCGTTGAGCGTCTGGTTCTCGCCGCTGTTGCCGAAGCCGCTGAAGGCGTTGGGCCGCGGCCTCACCAGCTGGTAGTTGACGTTCATGCTCCACGGGCCGCCCCCCGCCTGCTGCGGGTTCGCGGTGGAGGTGGTGGTGGCCGGCCGGTCCCCCGGGGCCCGCGTGGAGTCGCCCGGCACCATCTTGTCGCCGGGCGTCATGGACGCGTCGGTGCCACGGCGCCGCCCGAAGCCCAGGAGGCGGAAGAGGGCCGAGTTCTGCCCCAGCGTGAAGCCGGTGCTGAGCGTGGAAAGCTGCGGCGCGAACGCCCCGCGGACGAACGGGTCGCGCGCCACCTGGTTGGCGGTGGAGTCCTGTCGCGAAGGGTCGCCGAACAGGTCCACGCCGAACTGGATGGTGAGCCCCTGGAGGAAGTCGGAGCGCAGGCTGCCGGACACCTGGTCGGAGGTGAAGCCGTTGAGCCCGCGCGACGCCCGCGCGAAGTCGTACTCCAGCGCGCTCGCGTTGATGGCCAGGAGCGTGACCTTGCGCGCGTCCTGCGGCGTGGGCGCGGCGCCCCCGGCGGCGCGGGTGCTGTCCGAGGCGGTGTCGCCCGGCTGCGGCCGCGAGGGCGAGCGCAGCTTTGCCTCGAAGGTCTGGTCCAGCGTCAGCGAGATGCGGTTCTGCGTCTCGCCCACCTGCGTTCCGAAGATGGAGTCCTGCAGCGCGGTGGAGGCGACCTTGGGCGAGTACGTGTACGAGAGCCCCGGCCGGATGTGGTGGCGGATGCGCTCCACGCCGCCGACGCCCGGGAAGAAGCCGAACAGGTCGGTGTTGAGCTGCGCGCCGAAGTTGGTGCGCAGCGGCCCGGCCACGTACCCGTCCTGCCCGGTCACGCGCTGGCTGGCGGTGTCGCGCCGGACCTCCTGCGACAGCGACAGGTTGGGGGCGATGAAAGTGGACCCGATCAGGTTCTGCTGGTAGCTGATGGCCGAGCTCCACTGCCCCTGGTCGTTGGCGAACGAGACCGTGTCCGTGCCCGCGGGGAGGATCAGCGGGCGGGCGGCGAAGCCCTGCAGCGCGTTGCGGTTCAGCGACGCGCTGTTGCTCAGGCTGAGGTTCCCCACCCGGACGGAGTTGCTGAGCTGGAACTGCGCCCGCCGCTCCTCGGTGCTGCGGAAGGAGCGGGTCAGCAGTTGCTCCTCGAAGGGGACCTGGATCCCGCTCTGCGAGCCGGTGGCCGCCAGGGTGACCGTGACGTCGTTGTACCAGCTCGCCTGGTCGGCCGAGGCCGAGCGGAAGAGCGTCAGGGCGTTGGGCGTGATCCCGAAGCTGGGGAAGGTCCACTCCACGCGGTCGTTGCCCAGCGACTGGCGGCGCTGGGCGCCCAGGTTGGCCTGCCCCCAGTCGAAGCGCCGGTCCAGCGAGAAGCTGGAGGTGAGGTCCTGCGTAGCCTCCAGCGGGTCGATGCTCCGCCGCCGCACGTAGTCGGACGACGACGCGTAGCTCCCCTGGAACGCCATGTTGGTGCGCTCGTCGGGCTTCCAGCTGGCGTTGCCGGCCAGCGTGCGCTGCCGGGGGCCGTCGTCGGGAAAGTACTGCCGCCAGCTGGCGCTGCCGTTCAGGAAGCGGCGGCGCAGGTTGAAGTCCAGCGTACCGGTGAGCGAGGTGTACGAGTTGCTGCGCCACTCGCTGGCGACCTGCCCGCCCATGTACTGGTTGATGGCCCAGTAGTAGCCGACGTTGGAGATCTGCCGCTGGTAGCCGGACGAGGTGCGGACGATGTCGTTGATCCCGAAGCGCGGCGTCAGGATCCCGCTGCGCCGGCCGCGCTCCATGTCCTGCACGATGAAGGGGAGCCACGCCACCGGGACGTTGCGGAAGTACAGCACCGCGGGCCGCCCCACCAGCAGGCGGTCCTTGATCACCATGGTCTTGCCGGCCTCGAAGTGGTACTGCGGCTCCTCGCGCTCGTCCGAGGTGAAGGTGCTCCCCTGGGCGTAGATGCGGTTGGTCTCCTGCTCGGCGGCCACCTTCCGGCCGCGCACGTACCAGGTGGCCCCCGAGGCGTACTGGGTGCGCCCGCCCTCCACCAGCGCCACCTTGCGCTCCAGGTCGTAGACCAGGACGTCGCCCTCCAGGTTCTGCCCCTCGCCGCTCACCTTGGGGTTGCCCAGCGCCGTGGCGACCTTGCTGCGGTCCTGGTAGACGATGGTGTCGGCGTTGAGCGTCTGCCCGGCGCGCTGCACCTCGGCGGCGCCGCGCAGCACCAGCACGGCGGAGTCGGCGGTGAACTGCGCGTCGGTCCCCTTGTACTGCACCGGGGTGTACCCCTCCAGCTTGAGCAGCTCGTCGAAGACGGGGTCCGGCTCCTGGGGGGCCGCGGGCGTGGTGTCTCGCCCGGCACCCGGGGCGCCGGGCGCCCGGGGCGTGCGCGCGGTGTCGCGCGGCGCGGCCGCGGGCGGACGCTGCGCGCCCGGGGGATCCGGCGCCGGACGCTTGGCGCCGGGAACGGTGTCGCCGGCGGCGGCGCGCTCGAGGCGCGGAGCGCGGGCGGTCTGCTGCGCGGCGGCGAGCGTCACCAGCGCGCCCAGGGCGAGGGCGCAGGCCGCGGCGTGGGTCAGGGGCGTGCGCTGCACTCAGGCCTCCGCGGGAGCTTCGGCGAGCCGACGGCGATACACCATGCGCGACAGGACGATGCTGAACTCGTACAGGATGATCAGGGGGACCATCATCATCAGGGTGACGGTGATCACGTCGCCCGGGGTGAGGACGGCCGCCAGGACGGTGATGGCGACGATGGCGTGGCGCCGCTTGGACGCCAGGAACTCCGGGGTCACCAGCCCCAGCGCGGAAAGCACCATCACCACGATGGGAAGCTCGAACACCACGCCGAAGGACAGCAGCAGCCGGGTGACCACGCTCAGGTACTCGCCCACGACGATGGCCTGCTCCAGGCTCTCCGTCTGGAAGCCCATGGTGAAGCTGAGCGTCATGGGGAGCACGATCTCGTACGCCATGGCGACGCCCGCCGCGAACAGCAGCAGCCCCAGGTAGAGCGAGGGCACGATCACCCGCCGCTCCGAGGGGAGCAGCGCGGGCGACAGAAAGGCCCACAGCTGGTACACCACCACCGGGAGCGCCAGCAGGAACCCGCAGGTCACCGCCAGCTTCAGGGTGATGAAGAACGGCTCGGTGGGGCTCAGGTACTTGAGCTTGCCCCCGTTCAGGAACGGCTCGATGGGCTTGATGAGCAGCCCGAGCACGTCGAAGTGCATGACCAGGAAGAAGGCCGCGCCGGTGCCCACCGCCACCGCGAGCAGGCTCCAGAGCAGCCGCCAGCGCAGCTCCTCCAGGTGGTCGAGGAACGGCATCTCCGCCGATCCGTGCTTGAACATTGCCATGCTCCAACCGCTCGCGGGCACGTCCGGTGGTGTGGGGGGGATCAGGGCAGCGCGCCGCCCCGGGTCAGGGAAGCGAGTCCTCCAGCGACGGCAGGGGGAGCTGGTGGCGCCGCACCTCCATCTCGGCCCTGCGGGCGTCCAGGTCCTTGAGCTCGTCGTAGAACTCGGTGAGGTCCTGGAAGTTGCGGTACACCGAGGCGAAGCGGACGTAGGCGATGTGGTCGCGCGTCTTGAGACGCTCCATCACCATCTCGCCCAGCTTTCCGCTGGGGACCTCGCCCTCGTCGGAGCGGTCCAGGATGCGCTCGATGTCCTCCAGGATGGAGTCGATGTCCGTGGGGCTCACCGGGCGCTTGACGCACGCCAGCTGGACGCTGCGCAGCAGCTTGCGCCGCTCGTACGGCTCCACCTCGCCGTCGCGCTTGCGCACCTGCAGCGGGCGCTCCTCGATGTATTCGTACGTGGTGAAGCGCCGCCCGCACCGGATGCACTCCCGGCGGCGGCGGACCGCGCGTCCTTCCCGGCTGCTGCGGGAATCGACGACGCGGTCCTCACTGTGATGGCAGAAAGGACACCGCATGGCTCTCAAGGTAACGGCGCGCGGGGTTCTCCGACAGCGCGAGAGGCTTCGTACACCGGCGTTTGTTCCGGGTTGCGGCGGGTTCGTTAAGGGCGGGTTAGGGCGTGCCCCCGGCTGGCGCCGGGGTCGGGCTTCGGCTCCGTAGGGCTGCAAACAACGCAGCCCAACGGAGTCGAGCCCCGGCGGAAACAGCCCCGCCGGGTCTCGCCCCTTCGGGCCGAAATCCCTCACGCGGGGTTCGCGCTGGCGTCCGCGGGGGCCCCCACCCGGCTCGCTTAGGCTCGCCACCCTCCCCCGTGCCGGGGGAGGGGCATCTCCACGCTGCGGTCCTCACACTCCGCTGTGTCGTGCTCCTCTCCCTGTCAGTCCGGGCCGTTGCCGTTCCTGGGATCTGCGCCGGGAGGTCGGGGGAGGGTCCGCAGGCAGTGCGTTTGTTCGAAGCCAGCGTGATCTTGTCCTTCGCTCGGAGGGTGGGCGAGTTTCGCACTGCCGGAGGAGCCTCCCCCGGCCGACCCCATACTCGGAGTCCGCCGAAGCGCCCCGTCGTTCATCCCCTCATCCGGGCGCCCGGATGAGCGCCGCCCCCCGGCACGGCAAAGAAAGGGGACCCTCAGCGGGTCCCCTCCTCCTTCCTGGGCGTCTCGGCCGGTGGGTTGCGGACGGTTTCGGCGGCTCCCTGCGGCTGCGGCGCTGGGGGCGGGGCGGGGGCGGCCTGGGCCGCGGCCGCGCGGGCGGCGAGCGAGTCCAGGGCGGTGCTGTCCGGCTGCGTGCGCCCCCATTCCCAGCGGTGCTGCACGTCCAGCGTCCACTGGTGGTCGGGCCCGGTGTAGAAGGGACGCGTGAACACGTCGCGCCGCACCGCCTCGCGGGCCAGCCGGGCGCGGGTGCGCTCGTTGATCTGGTAGTCCAGGCCGATGCCGAAGAGCGGGCTCTGCTCCAGCGCCGGGAAGCCGATCTCGGCGGTGAGGAACAGGTCGTTGCTCAGCTCCCAGCCGAACTCGAAGGTGGGCGCGCTGAGCCCCACCGCGCCCAGCGCGCCGCCGAAGCCGAAGGGCGTGGTGGCCTCGCCCGGACGCGAGCGGACGCGGACGTAGTCCACCAGCCCGGAGCGCGACAGCTCCTGCTCCAGCTCCGCCGCCACCAGCCCGCCGAACAGCTCCTGCGCCAGGATCTGCTGGGCGAGCGCCCCCGTGCTCCCGCCCAGCCCGGCGGTGGAGCGCCCGAAGATCAGGTAGCTGAGCAGCTCCGACTCGGGGAGCGGCGGCCGGGTGTTGGAGCTGAGCCGGAGCGTGGGCGCCTGGAGCGTGCCGCCCACCTGCACCTGCACCTCCAGCACCGACCCGCTCGCCCCCGGGTCCAGCGTGCGGACCTGGTTGACCGCGACGATGTCCAGCGTGGGGTTGAGGTCCGGCGTCCCGTAGAACTGCACCAGGCCGCGCTCGATGTCGAACTCGCGCCGCAGCGGGCCCACCCGCAGGGCGTAGGAGCCGCGCACCACCTCCAGGTCGCCGTAGATGCGGGGCTCGGCCCCGGCCCGCGTCACCAGCATGTCGCCGCGGATCTGGAGCCGCGCGTCCTCCGATTCCAGCCACACCCCCTCGTCCACCACCACCTGCAGCGCCGACACGCGCAGCCCGCCGAAGGCCGCCGCCGGCGACGCGCCGGCCACCGCGTCCGGGATGGTGTCCGCCCCGATCTCCCCCACCTCCGCGTCCACGATGGCGACCTCGCCGCGCTCCCCGAGCGTGGGGATGCGGATGGTTCCCTCGTCCAGCGTCAGCCGGCCGGAGAGCGTGGCCTCGGGGAGGCGCCCGGAAAGGGTGAGGTTGGACGACACCTTGAGGGTCGCCAGGTCCTCCCGGTCGATCACGTCGAAGCCGTCCGCGACCAGCCGGAGGAGCACGCGCGGCTCCCCGGGCTGGTCCAGGAGGACGCTCCCGGTGAGGCTGGCCGTGCCGTCGCTGCGGGCGCTCAGCGTGTCGATGCGGATCTCCTCGCCGCGGAGCGCGATGCGCGCGTCGATGTCGGTGAAGCGGCGGTTCAGCGGCACCACGGTGACGGCCGCGCCGTTCATGGAGGCCCACCCGTTCACCGTGGGGTCGTCCAGCGTCCCCGTGACCACCGCGTCCGCGGACAGCGCCCCCTCCCCCTCCTTCAGGGCCGTGGGGATCGCGGCCGCCATCAGCCCCAGCGGGACCGAGTCCGCCACCAGGCGGGCGCGGAGCGGCTCCTCCCGCAGCAGCTCGAAGCCGGGAACCGTGCCGCCCAGCGAGATCAGCATGGGGAGCGCGGCCTCCACCGTGAGGATGTCCTGCCCGGCCATGCGCAGCCGGGCGTTCCCCACCAGTTGCCGCCCGGTGTAGCGACCGTCGATCGCCACCCGCTCCGTGGTGACCCCGCCGTAGCTCAGCGAGTCCACTGAGCCCGTGATGGTCATCTCCGGCGAGCCCACCGGGCCGGAGAGCACCGCGCTCAGGTTGAGCACGCCGCCCACGTCCGGCGCCGCCGTGGTGATGCGGCGCAGGTCGGCCAGCTCCACCCCGGCCAGGTTGAGCCGCAGGTCGGTGGTCCCGGTGGGGGGGAGGCGGCCATCCAGCTCGATGACCCCGCCCCGCCCGCCGGTGCGGCGCAGCGCCAGCCGCTCCACCTCGATCCCCTGCACCCCGCCCCACACGATGCGCGAGGGCTGCATCAGCTGCCACGAGGCGTCGCCCAGCCGCATGCCGAGCGACTGCAGCTCCACCCCGCGCAGCTCGCGTCCCTCCAGCGCCAGCGTCCCCGCCGCCGACAGGTCGCTCGCCCCGTCGCGCCGGGCGAACACCCCGAAGGTGGCCAGCCCGGGGGCGGCGTTCAGCTCCAGGCGCAGGTTCTGGAACTCCTCGCGCCCGGCCAGCAGCACCTCGTCCGCCTGCAGGTTGCCGAAGCCGCGCCACCCCTGCGGCCCCAGCGAGCCCTGCGCCCGCAGGGCCAGCGTCCCGGCGCGCCAGGTGCCGTAGCGCAGCCCGCTCCCGCTCCCCGCAAGGTCGAAGGCGGGGCTGCGGAAGGTGCCGGAGACCGTCCCGTCCAGCGCCACAGAGCCGGCCAGGTCGGGCGGGGCCATCCCGGCGCGGGCCAGCATCGGCGCGAAGGTGGCCAGGTCGCGGGCGGCCAGCGAGATGCGCAGGGGCTCCGCCGCGGGACGGGTGAGCCCCCACGCGCCCGACGCGGCCACCCGCGCGCCGCGGAAGCTCGCCTCCAGCGTGTCCACCTGCAGGATGCCGCCGCGCGCGGCCAGGCGCACCGTGGCCGCGTCCAGCGGCTGCCCCGCCAGGGTGGAGGACTGCGCCGTCAGGTCCACGCTCCCCTCGAAAGTTTCCGGGGTGGTCCCCCGCCCCTCCACCCGCAGCGCGGCCGTCAGGCTCCCCGCCGGCATCCCCCGCCCGCCGGGGAGCTCCGCGGGGTTCACCCCCGCCACCCGCCCGGTGACGAAGTAGGAGGGGACCTCGCCGGGGCGGAACCACCCCTCCAGGTCCAGCAGCCCCACCGGGCCGCGCAGGTCCACGTCGAAGCGGTACGGCTGCCGCCCGCCCCCGCTGAGCGTGATGGGCCCGGTGAGCGGCGAGTTGAACAGCCCGGGGCGCCCCAGCACCGTCCCCAGGCGGAAGTCCGCCACCCGGCCGGCCACGTCGAACTGCATCCCGTCGCCGGGGTCGCGCACCCGCCCGCCCAGGTCGAAGGTGCCGCCCTGGTGCGCCAGGTCAACGTCGAAGCGGAAGTCCGCCGCGCTCCCCCGCGCCGCGAAGGTGCCGCTCAGCGGCCCCTGCACCGGGCTGGAGGCGGCGAGGAGCACCCCGGAGCGGAACGCCTCCACCTGGCCGGTCACGTCGAAGCGGAGGGTCTCGCCGGGGAGCACGGTGCCGCGCGCGGCCAGGCGCCCGGCGGCGCCCTGGAAGTCCAGGTCGAAGGCGGCGCGCCCGGCGGTGCCGGACACGCGGAAGGGACCGCTCAGCGTCGCCGCCTGGAAGGGGAGCTGGGGGAACAGCTCCGTGAGCGTGGCGAGCGCCAGCGGCGCGGCGCGGCCCGTGACCTCGTAGCGAAGCGCGGGGCTGGTGGAAAAGCGCGCCTCCAGGTCGGCCACCCGAGTGGGCGGGGCGTCGCCCACCTCGTACGCCAGCGTGCCGCCCGTCACTCGCAGGTCGGCCGGGGTGCCGCTGGCCATCGCGGTGCCGCGCAGCATCCCGCGCAGCAGCCCCGCCTGCGCCGTGTCGCCCATCATCGGCGCGAGCGCGGCCAGGTACACCGGCCGCGCCTCGATGCGCACCCCGTCCAGCCGGAAGGGCGCCGCGCCGCCCACCGCGACGTTCCCCGCGGCCGCCACCACCGAGGGCTCGCCGCCGGCGCCGCGCGGCCGGAAGCTGGCCGCCAGGTCGATGCGCAGCGCCCCCGGGCGCCCCTGCTCCAGCACGTCCAGGCTGGCCACCGTGCCGCGGACCGTGCCGTCGTACGGGATCTCCGCGAAGCCCAGCTGGTTGACGGTGGCGAAGTCCAGCGGGTCCAGCAGCAGCCGCGTGTCCGAGAACGCCCAGGGGCGCCCGCCGCCGCCCGTCGCCGCGAAGCGCCCGGAGATGCGCGACTCCGGGGTGGTGACGGCCGCGTCCGGCGAGCGCAGCGACATGCGCCCGTCGGGGAGCGACCCCACGTCCAGCGTGAACGCGGCGCGCCCCCCCTCCGGGACGCCGAAGCCCAGCCCGCGCAGGTCGCGGAAGTCCAGCGGCGCGGCGCGCAGCCGCGCGTCCCACAGGATCCCGCTCTCCGCCAGCCGGAAGGCGCCCTCCCCGGCGAAGGTGGAGAAGGGGGTGCGCAGCGCCTCCAGGTCGAAGCGGTAGCGGTCCGTCGCCACCTGCTCGATCCAGCCGCGCAGCTGCGCCACGCGCGTGTCGGGGTTGGACACCTCGGCCGTCAGCTCCGACACGTCCGCGCGCCACCCCTGCGTGCCTCCCACCCGCAGGGAAGACAGGCGCGCGTCCACGTCACGCGCCCGGCGCACCAGCATCGTCCGCCCGCCCATGCGCACCAGCGGCGGCCCCCCGCGCGAAGCGAAGCGCGCCGGGAGCGAGTCGCCCGGCTGCACCCCGGTGGCGATCATCACCCGGCCGTCCGTGAGCCGCACGTCGCGGAAGAGGAGCGGGCGGGAGGCATCGTCCAGCGTGTCCGCCCCCGCGGCGAAGCGCACCTCGGCGCCGTCCGCCTCCACCCGCAGCGCCTGCGTCAGGTTCCACTCCCCGTCCGGCCTCTCCACAAGCCGCAGGTACGGCTCCTCCACGTCCAGCCGGTCGAAGCGGATGGGCCCGGTGCCGCCCAGCGCGTCCGCGCGGAAGGTGAGGCGCGCGGTGGGGGCGTACAGGATGGTGTCGCGGGCGGGGTCCAGCACGGCCAGGCGCCGCAGCAGCACGCGCATGGTCCCGTCCTCCGACACCTTCTCCAGCTCGAAGGCCGAGCGGGGGAGACGAAGCCGGTTCTGCACCTGGAGCGCCGCCTCGTCCAGCGCCGCCTCGCGCACGTACACCCGGAACCCCACCCACAGCAGCAGGAGCCCGATCAGGGCGCCCGCCAGGGCGAGCCCGGCCCGCTGTGGAGGCGTGAGCCGCGCCATCAGAACGCCTGTCCCACCGCGATGTAGAACACGAACCGCCGCCGGAACTTGTCCCCGGGGTCGTAGTCGCGCACCAGCGTCACCGGGTCGCCCTCTTCCGTGAAGCGGATCAGCGGGCCCACCGGGTCGGGGTACGGGTTGTAGGCGGCGTCCACGCGGATGGGACCCACGGGGGTGAGGACGCGGAGCCCCAGCCCCGGGGTGAAGCGGAACCGGGACTCACCCACCAGCGTGTCGCTGGGGCTGGTCCACACCCGCCCGCCGTCCACGAACGCGGCGATGCGCAGGTTCTCGCTGAAGAACGGCGAGGGCATGCGCAGCTCCGCCGAGGTCACCAGCATCCGGGTCCCCCCGATCCCAGCGGGGGTCGTGTCGCGCTGCGTCTCGTCCTCGCCCACGTCGCCGCGGCGGGGGGTGTCCAGGTACACGCGCGGCCCCAGCCCGTTGCGGCGGAACCCGCGCACGCTGTTGGGGCCGCCCGCGTAGAACTTCCGGTCCGGCGGGATGTACCCCTGGCTCCCCACCACCCCCTCCAGGAACGTCCCCCCCTGGAGCCGCCCGGCGAGGACCCACCCCTCGCGCACCTGGCGGTACGCCGTGGCGTCGCCGAAGAGGCGCAGGTAGCGGTCGTCCGAGGCGAGGAACTGCGTCGCCCAGTCGGCGCTGCCGCGCACCTGGTATCCGCCCACCGGGTACACGTCCGAGCGGGTGCGGTCGCGCACCATGGAGAGCGTGAAGAAGTTGGACCAGCGGCTCTCCTGAAGGGTGTCGATCGCCTCCCGGGTGCACACCTCCAGCGAGAAGCAGAAGAAGATGGGCTCGGCCAGGGTGGAGCCGCGGTTCACGTTGACCGCCGCGGTGGCGAGCGTCTTGGTCGCGACCTCGCGGATCACCGCCAGCCGCCCGCCGCTGGAGGTGCGCAGGTAGGTTTCCAGCTCGGAGATGCGCTCGGTGTACAGGTTGAGCGTGGTGCTGGTCTGCGTCCCGAACAGGCGCGGCTGCACGAAGTCCGCGGCCACGCGGTAGTTGAGCACGTTGCCCAGCGTGTCGTCCTGGAGCGCCTTGCACAGGTTGTTCTGGAAGCCGGCGTCCAGCGGCTCGCCCGCGCCCACCTTGGACACCGACCCCGACAGCTCCAGCGTGCGCCCGCCTCCCAGGAAGTTGCGGTCCAGGCGCCGCGCCTCCGTCCGCAGGCAGTCGATGGTACCGTATCCCCCGGCGACCTCGGCCAGGTACTGCGGCGCCTCCACCACGCGCACCAGCACGGTGGCGCTCGAGCTGTCCGGGTTGAGCTGCAGCGAGTCCGGCGCGAGCTCCACCGCGGCGAAGTTCACGATCTGGAAGTCGTACAGGTTGCGCTGGCTCCGGGCCAGCTCGGAGGGGCGGAGCACGTCGCCGGCCCGGATGCTGAGCTGGCGCCGCGCCGTGCGCTGGCTCAGCCGAGCCGCGCCCACGACCACCACCGAGTCCACGTGCACCAGCGGCCCCGGCACCGCCTCGTAGCGCACGCGGGCCAGGTCGGCGATGGTGTCCAGGTCGTAGTTGCGGAGCACCTGCGAGTAGGCGTAGCCGCTTTCCAGCAGCCGGCCGCGGATGGTGTCGGCGGCGGCGAGGAAGCCGTTGCGCCGGAAGGGGCCGCCGCGCTCGATGGGGAGACGGGGGACGAGCACGTCCGCCCCCACGATCCCCTCCGTCCCCACCACCTCCAGCGAGTCCACCCGCACCAGGTCGCCCGGGACGATGCCGAAGCGCACCGCCACCGCGTCCTCCCCCACGTTCTCCACCGTGGGTGTGACCCGTGTCCCGTAGTAGCCGTGGTCGCGGTGCACCAGCTGGATGCGGGCGACGTCCTGCTGCAGGTCGTTCAGGTCCAGCCGGTTGGTTGCCCGCCCGATCCCGAAGAGGCAGACCGGTAGCCCCAGCGACTTGCAGCTGCTGGGCCGGGTGGAGAGCACCGCGTGCAGGGTGTCGTGGGGAACCACCTGCTCCCCGGCGAAGTCCACGCTCCGCACCTCCTTGCCCGCGAACTCGGCCAGCCCGGGGTACGGCCCGGTCTGCGGCACGTTGGGCGCGCACGCGGCGAGCGCCGCCGCCGCGCACGCGGCTGCCAGGCGCGCGGCGCGGCGGAGGCGCGCGGGGAGGCTCGGGTCGGGACGGTTCGGCATGCGCGAAGGAACGCGTGGATCAGGCGCGGCGCCCTCTTCCCGGCGCGCCGGGGGGCAAGCACCGGAGCGTGGGCCCGCGGAACGGAACATGGGTGCGCTGGAGCCGCGGCGGAAACAGATGCCAGCCAGAATCACCTGGGGTCGCGCATCTAGCGTGCCAGTTGACGGCGGGAAGCGCCGGGTTCGGGCGTGCCCCTCGCTGGCGCTCGGGTCGGGCTGCGGCTCCGTAGGCGAGCAAACGACGCTCGCCAACGGAGGCGAGCCCCGCGGAAACTACCCCGCGGGTCTCGCCGCTTCGCGCTCGCATCCCTCACGCGGGCATCGCGCTTCGTCCGCGTCAGCGCTCCGGGATCACCAGGGTGTCGCGCGGGCCGCCGGAACGGATCACCAGCGTGTCGCGCGGCTCGCCGCGGCGCGGGGACGCCGGCTCCGGCTCCCCCGGGACGGCGGCGCGGTCCTCCCCGCGGCGGGTGCGCGGCGGCGCTTCCTCGTCCCGCGGCGCGGGCGTGGAGCGCGCGGGCTCCGCTTCGCCCTCGCCGCTCACGGCATCGGAGAGAGCGTCGCCGATGCCGCGCAGCGCCCGGTCCAGCGCGCGGGACGCCCACTCCTCCATCCCCACGTCCAGCTCGTCCAGCTTGCGCCGCAGCCACCCCTCGATCCCGCCGCCGTACGGCACCCCCGCGGGGCAGACCTCCTCCGGGACGTGCTGGCGGAGAAAGGACTCGCGGTACGTTTCCCCGCGCGCCCGGCACCCCGGGGCGAGCACCGCGCCGCTGGCGGACACCACGTCGCGCTGCACCACCCCGCGGGGGGGCTCCCACTCCGGTGCGGCCCCGTCCTGCGCCGCGGCGACGATGCGCCCCCACACCGGCGCCGCCAGGACCCCGCCCGAGCCGTCGCGCACGATGGGGCGCGGCCGGTCGAAGCCGATCCACACCGCGCCCACCAGCCGGGGGGTGAACCCCACGAACCACGCGTCGGTGGCGTCGTTGGTGGTCCCCGTCTTTCCCGCCGCCGGGCCGCGCACCCCCGCGTCGCGGGCGCGGCGGCCGGTGCCCCGGTCCACCACGTCGCGGAGCATGGAGGTGACCACGAAGGCGGTGGGCGGGTCCAGCACCTCCTTCCTGCTCACCCCCGGCTCCCACAGCACCACGCCGGCCGGGTCCTCCACCCGCGTCACCCAGCGGGGCTGGGTGCGGTCGCCCAGGTTGGCGAAGGCGGTGTACGCCGCCGCCAGCTCCATGGGCCGCACCGCCGACGCGCCGATGGCCATGGCGGGCGATTCGGCGATGGGGGTGGAGATCCCCATCTCCCGGGCCAGCGAGCGCACCCGGCCGATCCCCACCCGCTCCGCCAGCAGCACCGCCACCGTGTTGATGGACTCGCGCAGCGAGCGCCGCACCGTCACCGGCCCGCGGAAGCGCCCGTCGAAGTTGCGCGGCTCCCACACGTCGCCCGCCGGGAGCACGCGGCGCAGCGGCGCGTCGCTCACCAGCTCGGTGGGCGGGATGCCGGCGTCCACGGCCGCGGCGTACACGAACGGCTTGAAGGCCGAGCCCGGCTGCCGGAACCCCTGCAGCATGCGGTCGAAGCCGGACTCCGAGAAGTCGCGCCCGCCCACCAGCGCCAGCACGTCGCCCGTCTCCGCCCGGATCACGGTGGCCGCGCCCTGAAGGTACGGCGTTTCCGGCATGCCGGGGCGGAAGTCGGCCCGCCGGGGCGCGTCCATCCGCCCGAACTCGCCCGCCTCGATGCGCGCGAGCTGCCGCTCCAGCGTGCGCTCGGCGGCGGCCTGCACGCCGGGGAGGAGCGGCGTGTGGATGCGCAGCGAGCGCCCGTACAGTTCCTCGCCGAAGCGCTCCTCCATCACCCGGCGCACCTGCTCCACGTAGTAGGGCGCCCGCCTCCTCCTGCGCTCCGGCGTCCAGCGCGCCAGGCGCGGCTCGGCGCGCTTCGCTTCCGCCGCCTGCCCCGCGGTCACGAACCCCTCCTGCGCCATCAGCGACAGCACCAGGTTGCGCCGCTGGAGCGAGCGCTGCCGGTTCTTGCGCGGGTTGTAGTGCGTGGGCGCCTTGGGGAGCCCCGCAAGCAGCGCCGCCTCGGAAAGCTTGAGGTCGCGCGCGCGCTTGCCGAAGTACACGCGCGCCGCCGACTCGATGCCGTAGACGCCCTCGCCGAAGTAGATGTGGTTGAGGTAGAGCTGGAGGATCTCCTCCTTGCTCAGCCGCCCCTCGATCTCGCGGGCGACGCGGATCTCCAGGATCTTGCGGCGCGGCGTACGGTCCGCGGCCGGGAGCCGGTCCGGGAAGACGTTGCGCGCCACCTGCATGGTGATGGTGCTCGCCCCCTGCCCCCGCGCCCCCGGCTTGAGGTTGCGCAGCATGGTGCCGGTGAAGCGCCGCCAGTCCACCCCGTGGTGCCGGTAGAAACGCTTGTCCTCCACCGCCACGAACGCGGCCGGCACGTAGTCGGGGAGGTCGCGGATCCTCACCACCTCCCAGCGCGTGGGGCTGAGCTCCGCCAGCACGCCGCCGCGCGCGTCGTACACCACCGGCGCGCCGCCCGGCTGGAACGCCGTCAGCCGCGCCACCGACGGGCACCCCGTGAGCCCGCACCGCTCCCACGAGAACCCCGCCAGGAACCCCATGAGCGCGAGCACGCCGAGGATCGTCCGCCGCCACCCGCGCCGCCCCCACACCTCCGCCACCCCCCTCCCCGCGGAGCGCAGCACCGACGTGAACGCCTCGCGGTCCCTCCGCAACTCCCCGCGCAGCCCCTCGCCGGCCTTCGCGGGCGCCTCGCGCACCGCGCCGCCGGGATCCGCCCGGAACACCCGCCAGCGCTCCCTCAGCCGCTTCAGCGGCCCGGGGCGGTAGAGGTTGCGGACCGGATCCGGATCGGGCGAGGACATCGAGTGCGTGAGTGCGAGAGTGCGAAAGTGGAGCAGCCGTGGTACTACCCGCCGCGCGCCCCACTTGCTCCACGCGTCTCGCAGTTTCCCTGCCGTTCCCCGCAGTACCCCCCAGAATCCATTCGGAGGGAGACCCGCCGGCAGTTTGGCGGGGCTCACTCCGGCGCAGGGAGACCCGGGGCAGTTTCCGGGGCTCCCTGCGCCCGCGTAGGAAACAGGCCGGCAGTTTGGCCTGGTTCCGGAGCGGCCCCACCAGACCCCGTCGAAGCGCGCCAAGATACGCCCCAAAACCCGCTCAGCAACAGGGCACCGCCGAGTCCGGACGCGAAAAAAGCCGGCCCCGGAAACCCGGGACCGGCCATTCGGAATCGAAGCTGAACCAGCGAGCCCGTCAGACCACCTTGAGGATCTTCTCCAGCTGCTCGGCCGAGAGCTCCTTGCCGGCGTTCTTGCCCATGCGGCGCCCGCGGTTGTCGCGGGGCTTCTTGAGCTCCGGCGTGTACGTGGTCTCCTCGGTGGCGCTCCCGAAGCCGAAGCCCGGCAGCTCCACGCGGGGGAGCGAGTACCCCAGCAGCAGCTCGATCTGCTTGACGTCGCCGATCTCGCCGCCGGACATGAAGGTGATGGCCTCGCCCTTGGCCCCGGCGCGCGCGGTGCGGCCCACGCGGTGCACGTAGCCGTCCGGGTCCTGCGGGGCGTCGTAGTTGATGACGTGCGAGATGCCGTCCACGTCCAGCCCGCGCTGCGCCACGTCGGTGGCGACCAGCACCTGCACCTTGCCGTCGCGGAAGGAGTCCAGCGCCGACACGCGCTCCTTCATGCTCCGGTCGCCGTGCATCACCTCCACCGAGATGCCGGCGCGCTGCAGCTGCCCGGACACCTTGTCCGCCCCGAACTTGGTGCGGGTGAAGACCAGCACCGAGTCCATCCCCGGCCGCTTGAGCAGCTCCAGGAGGAGCCCGGTCTTCTTGCTCTCCTGCACGGGGAAGACGAACTGCTCCACCCCGTCGGCGGTGGTCTTCTGCGGCGCCGCCTCCACCGTGACCGGGTCGCGCAGGCTGTCGTACGCCAGCGACTTGACCTCGTTGGGCATGGTCGCCGAGAAGAACAGCGTCTGGCGCTTCTTGGGGAGGTGGCGCAGGATCTCGTTGATCTGCGGGCGGAACCCCATGTCCAGCATGCGGTCCGCCTCGTCCAGCACCAGCACCTCCACCCCGGCGAGGCTCACGTTGCCGCGCTCCAGGTGGTCGATCAGGCGCCCCGGCGTGGCCACCAGAACCTCGTAGCCGGCGCGCAGCCCGCGCAGGTCACGGTCCACGGGCGTGCCGCCGTACAGCACCCCCACGAACAGCTCGGAGCCGCGCGAGTACTCGCGGGCGTTCTCGTACACCTGGATGGCCAGCTCGCGGGTGGGGCACAGGACCAGCGCCCGGAGCCCTTCCTTGCCGCGCAGGTGGTGGAGCGTGGGCAGCATGAACGCCGCCGTCTTTCCCGTGCCCGTCTGGGCCTTGCCCAGCACGTCCTTGCCGGCGAGCGCTTCGGGGATGGCGAGCCGCTGGATGGGGGTGGGCTCCAGGTAGCCCAGGTCGGTCACTGCCTGCACCAGCTCCGGCGCGAGCCCGAGTTCGTTGAATTGCATGGATCTCCTGTTAGGCCCGGGCTCTTCCCTTCCGGGTCCGCTTTCGTGTGCGGCCGCGCGCGGTGTGCTCGCGGTCCGCGATGGTTTTTTCCACCTGGCGGTGAGGTGCTCGGGAAGCAGCGGCCGGTTTGCCCGGGCGGGGTCGCCGCGGGGAGCCGAAGGAGCACCGATCCTGCGTTCTCGTGTACTAAAAAACGTCGTCGTGTAACCAGACGGCGTCGTCGCGTACTAAAGACTGGTGAATCTAACACATGCGCGCGTTCGGCGCCACCCGTGGACGGGTCCGGGCCCGCGCCGCCGCGCCGCCGCTTCGTGGACGGGGCCGGCGGCTCCCGGCGGCCCGCTCCGGCAGGGCAGACGCGAAAGGTGCGGGGCACCCCCCGGGCAGGTGGCGGCACGCTGTTTCCCGGGTTACAATTACCCCGATCCGGCCGGTACCGAGCCGGAGGGCG
Organism: uncultured Gemmatimonadales bacterium; assembly: GCA_963716255.1. GTDB lineage: Bacteria > Gemmatimonadota > Gemmatimonadetes > Longimicrobiales > Longimicrobiaceae > JAFAYN01. Next base: position 1,304,735 of record OY970303.1, read on the forward strand.
GCCCGGCAACGGTACCGCGCGGAGTTTTGCGGAAAAAGCGATCCTCAATGGCAGACCTCAATAGCTTCGTCGGCCCCAACGCCGGCTACGTGCTGGACCTTTACGAGCGCTTCCTGCGCGACCCCTCGTCCGTGGACGCGGGGTGGCAGGAGTTCTTCCGCACGTTCACCCCGCCCGCCCCGGAGGCCCCGGCTCCCGGGGTGGGGGCCGCGGGGGGGTACGACCCGGACGCCGTGGTGGCGGCGCACGAGCTGGCGGAGGCGATCCGCGCGCGCGGCCACACCGCCGCCCGGCTGAGCCCCATCGCCCCGCCCGCCGACCCGGACCCGTCGCTCCGCCCGGAGTCGCACGGCCTTTCCGAGGGCCGGCTGGCGGGCCTTCCCGCCTCGGTGGTGCGCGGCCCGGCGGCGCAGGCCGCCGGAAGCGCGGCGGAGGGGATCGCCCGCCTGCGGGAGCTGTACTCGGGGACCATCGGCTACGAGTTCGACCACATCCAGGACCCGCGGGAGCGCGACTGGCTGCGCCAGCGGGTGGAGTCGGGGAGCCTGAGCGCGCCCCTGGCCCCGGAGAAGCGGCGGGCGCTGCTCGCCCGGCTCTCGCAGGTGGAGGGCTTCGAGCGCTTCCTGCACAGGGCGTTCGTCAACCAGAAGCGCTTTTCCGTCGAAGGGACGGACATGCTGGTCCCCATCCTGGACCAGGTGATCGAGGACGCGGCCGCGGGCGGCGCCTCGGACGTGGTCATCGGCATGGCGCACCGCGGCCGGCTCAACGTGCTCACCCACGTGCTGGGCAAGCCGTACGAGCTGATGGTGGCCGCCTTCATGGGCAAGAAGCCCGCGCCGGCCGAGTCGGACGTGGACGACCTGTCGCAGGACGTGAAGTACCACATGGGCTGGCGCGACGCCAAGCGCATCGGGGAGCGGGAGGTGACCGTTACCCTGGCGCCCAACCCCAGCCACCTGGAGTTCGTGAACCCGGTGGTGGTGGGGATGACTCGGGCGGCGCAGGACTGGACGCGCCGCCCCGGCCCGCCGGACCTGTCGCTGGAGGACGGGGTGGCGGTGCTGGTGCACGGCGACGCGGCCTTTCCCGGGCAGGGCACGGTGGCCGAGACGCTGAACATGTCGGGGCTGCGGGGCTTCACCGTGGGCGGGACGCTGCACGTCATCGCCAACAACCAGATCGGCTTCACCACGCTCCCGGAGGACGACCGCTCCACGCGCTACGCCAGCGACCTGGCCAAGGGCTTCGAGGTCCCGATCGTCCACGTCAACGCGGACGACCCGGAGGCGTGCATCGCCATCGCCCGGCTGGCGGTGGAGTACCGCGCCGAGTTCCACAAGGACTTCGTCATCGACCTGGTGGGGTACCGCCGCTGGGGCCACAACGAGGGCGACGAGCCGGCGTTCACGCAGCCGCGCATGTACGACGCCATCCGCGCGCACCCCACCGCCCGCGAGGGCTTCGCGCGGCTCCTGGCGGAGCAGGGCGTGGTGCCGCGCGAGGAGGCCGACGCCATGCTCCAGCAGGTGCTGGACCGCCTGGCCGAGGTGCAGGCTTCGCTGGGGGACGGGTCGGCGGTGCTCCACCACAACGGCGACGACCACCTCCACACCAACGGCGGACCCCCGGGATCGTCCGTGGAGACGGCCGTCCCCGAGGAGCGGCTGCGCGAGTACAACGAGGCGCTGCTAAAGCGGCCGGAGGGCTTCGCCCCCAACGCCCGCCTGGAGAAGCAGCTCGCCCGGCGCCGCGACGCGCTGGGCCCGGAGGGCGGCATCGACTGGGGGCACGCGGAGACGCTGGCCTTCGCCTCGCTGATCTCGGAGGGGGTGCCGGTGCGCCTCACCGGCCAGGACGCGGAGCGCGGCACCTTCAGCCACCGCCACCTGGTGCTCCACGATGCCGCCACGGGGGCGAAGCACACCGCGCTGGCGACGCTGCCGCAGGCCCGCGCCTCCTTCGAGGTGCACAACTCGCCGCTCTCGGAAATGGCGGTGGTGGGCTTCGAGTACGGCTACTCGGTGTTCGACCCGGACGTGCTGGTGATCTGGGAGGCGCAGTTCGGCGACTTCGTCAACGGCGCGCAGGTGATGATCGACCAGTTCCTGGCGGCGTCGTACCAGAAGTGGGAGCAGACCTCGGGGCTGGTGCTCCTCCTCCCCCACGGCTACGAGGGGCAGGGGCCGGAGCACTCCAGCGCTCGGCTGGAGCGCTTCCTCCAGCTCTCGGCCGAGAACAACTTCCGGGTGGTCAACCTCACCACCTCGGCGCAGTACTTCCACGTCCTGCGCCGCCAGGCGCAGCTCCTGACGCGCGACCCGCGCCCGCTGATCGTGATGTCGCCCAAGAGCCTGCTGCGCCACCCGCTGGCGGCGTCGCGGCTGGAGCAGCTCGGCACGGGCGGCTTCCGGTGCGTCGTCGGCGACGAGGACGCGGCCGGCCGCGCGGACGAGGTCACCCGGCTGGTGCTGTGCAGCGGCAAGGTGTTCGCCGACCTGTACGGCAGCCCGCTCCGCGCGGATGCTCGCGGCGTGGCGCTGGGGCGGGTGGAGGAGCTGTATCCCTTTCCCGGCGAGGAGATCGCCGCGCTGGCGGGCTCGTTCCCGCGCCTGAAGGAGGTGGTGTGGGCGCAGGAAGAGCCGCGCAACATGGGCGCCTGGACGTACATGGAGCCGCGCCTCCGCGCGCTCTTCGGCGACCTGCCGGTGCGCTACGAGGGACGGCCGGAGCGCGCCTCCCCCGCCGAGGGGAGCGCCGACCGGCACGCCAAGGAGCAGGCGCGCATCGTGGCCGCGGCCTGGTCGGACGCGCCCGCCGCGGAGAACCCGGCGGAGCGCCGCGCCCGCGGCGACACCCTGATCGGCAAGCGGAAGCTGTAGACGGCAGGGAACAGGGAAGAGGGAACAGGGAACAGCCTGCAACGGCAACGAACGGCCTTGCAGGCTGTCCCCTGTAACCTGTAACCTGTCCCCTCTACACCCATACCGGAGCGGATACGAAATGTCGGTTGAGATCCGAGTCCCCCCGCTGGGGGAGTCCGTGGTCGAGGCGACCGTCGGACGGTGGACCAAGAAGGAAGGGGACGCCGTCGCGAAGGACGAGATCCTGGTGGAGCTGGAAACGGACAAGGTCACCGTGGAGGTGGCCGCGCAGACCGCGGGCACGCTCGCCCGGATCGCCAAGCAGGAGGGCGAGACGGTGGGGGTCAACGAGCTGATCGCGGAGCTGGCGCCCTCGGGCGACGGCGCGGGCGCGGCGACGCCGGCGGACCAGGCGGGGCTCACCGCGTCCGCCCGCTACGAGGAGAAGTCCACGGCGGAGCAGCCGGTGGCCGCCGCCCCCACGGGCGAGGCCCAGACCTCTCCGGCGGTGCGCGCCATGGCCGCGGAGCACGGGCTGGACCTGGCCGAGGTGGGCGGGAGCGGCCCCAACGGGCGGATCACCAAGGAGGACGTGCTCCGCTTCATCGAGGCGGGCCGCCAGCGCGCCGCCCAGCCCCAGCAGCCGGCCGCGCAGCCCCAGGCCCCGGCTCAGCAGCCCGCCCCGGCCGCCCGCCCCGCGACCCCTCAGCCGGCCGCAGCCGCGGCGGGGAACCGCCAGACGCGCGAGCGCATGTCGCGACGCCGGCAGACCATCGCGCGGCGGCTGGTGGAGGCGCAGCAGACCACGGCCAGCCTGACCACCTTCAACGAGGTGGACCTCAAGGCGGTGATGGAGCTGCGCAAGCGCCGGCAGGACGCCTTCGTGAAGAAGCACGGCGTCAAGCTGGGCTTCATGTCGTTCTTCACCAAGGCGGTGATCGGCGCGCTCAAGCAGTTCCCGCGGCTCAACGCCGAGATCCAGGGCGACGAGATCGTCCTCAAGCATCACTACGACATCGGCATCGCGGTGGGGGCCGAGGAGGGGCTGGTGGTGCCCGTGGTGCGCGACGCCGACCAGAAGAGCTTCGCCGAGCTGGAAAAGTCCATCGGCGAGCTGGGGACGCGCGCTCGCGAGGGCAAGCTGTCGCTGGACGAGCTGCAGGGCGGCACCTTCACCATCACCAACGGCGGCACCTTCGGCTCCATGCTCTCCACGCCCATCCTCAACCCCCCGCAGGTGGGGATCCTGGGGATGCACAACATCGTGGAGCGCCCGGTGGTGGTGGACGGCGAGATCGTCGTGCGCCCCATCATGTTCGTGGCGCTGACCTACGACCACCGCATCGTGGACGGCAGCGAGGCGGTGCGGTTCCTGGTGACCATAAAGCAGATGCTGGAAGACCCGGAGACGCTGCTGCTGGAGGGGTGAGCCGGGCGGCGACCGGCCGGGCGAGGAAGTGCGGGCGTGCGAACGGGGTTCGCGCGACCGCACTTTCGCGCTTGGGGTACTGAACTGACCTGAAGTGATTCCGCACTTTCGCACTCTGGCACCGTTTTCATAATGGCCGACGAACAAACTTTCGACCTGGTGGTGCTCGGCGGCGGCCCCGGCGGCTACGTGGCCGCCATCCGCGCGGCGCAGCTGGGGCTCAGGACGGCGTGCATCGAGAAGGAGGACGCGCTGGGCGGCACGTGCGTGCGGGTGGGGTGCATCCCCTCCAAGGCGCTCCTGGACAGCACCGAGCTCTTCGACCAGATCCGCCACAAGACGGAGGCGCACGGGATCCGCGTGGGGGCGCCGGAGATGGACGTGGCGGCGATGCACGCGCGCAAGCAGGCGGTGGTGAAGGCGAACACCGACGGGGTCGCCTTCCTGTTCCGCAAGAACAAGGTGGAGTGGATCCGCGGCTTCGGGCGGCTGACCTCGCCGGAAACGCTGGAGGTGGAGACGGCGGAGGGCAAGCGCACCGTGCGTGCGAAGCACGTGGTGCTGGCCAGCGGGTCGGTGCCGGTGGAGCTCCCCTTCCTGAAATTCGACCACGAGCGGATCGTGGACTCCACGGGCGCTCTCGCCCTCCCGGAGGTGCCCAAGCACCTGGTGGTGGTGGGCGGCGGGGTGATCGGCCTGGAGCTGGGGAGCGTGTGGCTCCGCCTGGGCGCGAAGGTGACGGTGCTGGAGATGGCGCCCACCATCCTCCCGGGAATGGACGCGGAGATCGTCCGCCAGGCGGACCGGGTCTTCCGCAAGCAGGGCTTCGAGATCCGCACCGGCACGCGCGTCACCGGCGCAGAGCGGAAGGGCGACGTGGTGACGGTGGCGGTGGAGGGCTCGGAGCCCATCGAGGCGGACTACGTGCTGGTGTCCGTGGGGCGCCGCGCCTACACGCAGGGGATGGGCTACGAGGAGGTGGGGATCCCCATGGACCGCGGCGTCATCCGGGTGGACGAGCGATACCACACCGGCGTGGGGAGCGTGTATGCCATCGGCGACGCCATCGGCGGGCGGATGCTGGCGCACAAGGCGGAGGAGGAGGGGGTGGCGGCGGTGGAGAACATCGCCGGCAAGCACGGGCACGTGAAGTACGACGCGGTGGCCAACGTGGTCTACACCTGGCCGGAGATCGCGTCGGTGGGGATGACGGAGGAGGAGGCGAAGGCGGACGGCCGCGAGTACCGTGTGGGCAAGTTCCCCTTCTCGGCCAACGGCCGCGCCCGCGCCATGGCGGAGACGGACGGGATGGTGAAGGTGATCGCGGACGCGAAGACGGACCGCCTGCTGGGGCTGCACATCCTGGGTCCGCGCGCCTCGGACCTGATCGCGGAGGCGGCGCTCGCCATCGAGTTCGAGAGCTCGGCGGAGGACATCGCCCGCTCGGTGCACGCGCACCCGACGCTCCCGGAGGCGGTCAAGGAGGCCGCGCTCGCGGTGGGGGGACGCGCGATCCACATCTGAGGGACGGCCCGGTACGGCGGGTTCGGGCGTGACCCCGGCTGGCGCCGGGGTCGGGCTTCGGCTCCGCAACGCACGAAACGACCGTGCGTAACGGAGTCGAGCCCGCGCAAACAGCCGCGCGGTCTCGCCCCTTCGGGCCGAAATCCCTCACGCGACTGCGTGCCTGACCTCGACGTCCCGCAGGCGCCTGACTTATACGCATTCCGTATGAGGGACGGCAGGAAACAGGGATCAGCCCGCAACGGCAAACGGCGCCCCCACCGCGAGATCGGTGGGGGCGCCGTTTTTGCCTTCAGGCGGCGCGGGGCTCCACGGAGATCTCGACTTCGTGGCCGGCGTGGGCGAGCATGTTGATCAGTCCGTCGATGCTGAACAGCTCGATCCTACCCCGCACGAGGTCGCTGATCCTGGGCTGGGTTACGCCGAACACCTCGGCGGCCTGCGCCTGCTTCAGCCCGCGGTCCTCGATGATCTTCCGAATGCTTCCCATCAGCGTGGAGCGGACTTTCAGGTTCGCCGCTTCCTCGGGTGAGAAGCCGAGGTCCTGGAATACGTTGCCGCTGGACGGCGTGGAATCCGTCATCCCTTTCCTCCCTTTCGTTCCTCGTTGCGCTGCTGCATCAACGCGGCGAGTCGCGCGCTCGCCAGCTCAAGGTCGCGGAGAGGTGTTTTCTGAGTCTTCTTCTCGAAGGAATGGAGCACGTAGACGGCCTCCTCCAAGCGAGCCAGGTAGACGACGCGGTACTCGCTCCCCGTGTGGATGCGAATTTCGACCACTCCCGCACCCACGTCGGACATCGGCTTCCAGTCGGACGGCTGCAAGCCCTGTTGGACCAGGCTCAGCTCGAACCCTGCACGGCGTCGCGCGGGTTCAGGAAAGTCGCGCAGGTCCCGGAGCGACGAGCCTAGCCAAACGAGCGGTTTCTCGTCCACGATAAAATATACTGGTTCTGATATAAAAACCAGACATCGCACGTGGATGGCTGATCCCGATGAAAAGGCGCCCCCAGGTCGGTGGGGGCGCCGTTTTGCCGTTGGCAGTTCCGCAGTACCCGTATGATCCTGTGCGGAGGGAGACTCGCCGGCTGTCTGGCGAGGCTCACTCCGGCGAGGGGAGACCCGCCGGCAGTTTGGCGGGGCTCCCGGAGCCCGCGGAGGAGACGGACGGCTGTATCGTCCGGCTCCGTAGCGGCCCGCCACCACGCAAAGAACTATACCTTACACCGCCTGCGGCGACAGACGGTGCTCGTGGATCACCACGCCGCGCCCCGCGAGCGCGTCGATGTAGGCGGGCGCGGGCATCGCCTCGTCGGGGGTCCAGACGCCGGGCTCGATCTTCCCCTGGGCCTGGAAGGCGCCGGTGATGGCCAGCGAGAAGCCGGTGGTCCGCATCATGGCGGTGATCCCGGTGGCGGCGTCGAAGCGGTCCAGCAGGTCCCAGCGGAAGAGCGCGGGCCGGCCGTCCTTTTCGCCCTCGGCCTCCACGCGCAGCGCCACCATGTCCGGGCTGACGCGGTAGTCCTTGCGCAGCCGCGGCCCCACGATGGAGATGAACACGTCGCGCGGCACCACGTGGGCGCCCTTGACGTCCACCGGCTCCAGGTCCAGCAGACCCAGGTCGCGGATGGCCTCCATGAGCTTTGCGTGGCCGGGGAAGCGGAGCGTCTTGTACTCCATGGTGGGGACCTTCCCCTCGTAGCTCTGCGCCATGGTGGAAAGGCCGCCGGCGGTGTGGAAGGCCTCCAGCGTGCCCACGCCGGGGAACTCCAGCTCCTCGATCTCGGAAAGCGCCTTGACCTGGGTGGGCTTTCCGTCCCGCAGAACCCAGGAGAGCGTGGTGTAGTAGTCGAGCGCGCCCTCCAGCGAGTAGACGAGCTGGTAGTTGAGCGGGGGCTCGGGCTTCTGCGGGAGCCCGCCCACCTTGATGCGCACGGCGTCCACCCGGTCCAGCCGGCTGATGCCGTGCTGCGCCAGGATGTTGACCATGCCGGGGGCCAGGCCGCAGTCGGGGACGACGCTGACGCCCTTTTCCCGCGCGCGGTCGGCGAGCGCCTTCTGCTGGACCACGATCTCGGTGTTGCCGCCCAGGTCGCAGAAGTGCGAGCCGGCGTCGATGGCGGCGACGGCCATCCCCAGGTTGAAGTAGTAGGGGAAGGCGCTCATGGTGGCGGTGACGCCTTCCATCACGCGGCGCACGGAGGCGCGGTCGTTGGCGTCCACCTGCTGGAGGGTGAGCCGCCCGCCGACGTACGGCTGGAGGAACGGGGCCACGCTGTCGACGTTGATGTCGGCGATGACCACGTCGTAGTCGGTGTGCGCGAGCAGGTCGTACGCACACGCAGAGCCCTGAAGCCCCGCACCGAGCACGAGCATCCGCATACCAGTCGCTCCTTCTCTGAAATGAGACCCGGCGCCCTGGAAGGCGCCGGGAAGTTTTTGTGGACTCGTCGAGGCGGCCGCGTGGGCCGCGCCGGCGGGAAGATACGGCCCGGGGCGGCGGAGCGCAAAGCGGGGTGCGGAGGATGGCCCGGTGTACGTATAATGCGGGATCGGATCGTGTTTCTCCGTCCATCGCTGTTTCCTTCGTCTGTTCAGTCCATCCTCCGTCGGAACCCGGGCCGTGAAGAACTTCTTCATCAGCTACAACAGGGCGGACAGGGCCTGGGCGGAGTGGATCGCCTGGCAACTGGAGCATGCCGGATACAGTGTCGTCATACAGGCGTGGGACTTCGTTCCGGGGAGCAACTTCGCGTTGGAGATGGACAGGGCGGTAGCGGAGACGGAGCGCACCGTTGCCGTTCTCTCGCCGGACTTCCTGGATTCGATCTACACTGCGCCGGAGTGGGGGGCGGCGTTCGCCAACGACCCGACGGGTGCGGCCCGCAAGCTCGTGCCCGTCCGCGTATGCGAGTGCGAGCCCGCGGGAATGCTCGCCCAGATCGTTCGCATCGACCTCGTCGGAATGGAAGACGGGGAAGCCGCCCGCGCCAAGCTGCTCCGGGAGATCGCGTCCGGCCGCCAGAAACCGGCGGAAGAACCTGGTTTTCCGGGGTTGCCGTCACCCGCCTTCCCCGGCTCGTCCCGCCCGCCGACGAAGCGGCGCCGCGCTGCCCTGCCGCGCGACCCCGACTACCTGTTCGTAAACGTCCCGCCCATGCCGACGCACTTCGTCGGGCGGGATGAACTGCTCACGGAGATGGTCGAGCGGCTGACGAGCGGGACGGACTCGGCGCTTTCCGCGAGTGGGCAGGGTGGCGTCGGCAAGACGACGATGGCCGTGGCGATCGCCCACGACCCGGCGGTACACGGTTACTTTGCGGACGGGGTGCTCTGGGCTGGACTTGGCCTGAGCCCGGACGTGATGAGCGCGCTCGCCGCCTGGGGAGATGCGCTCGGGGTGGACGCTACCCGATACCCGGAGGCTGCACAGAGAGGACAGGCGATCCGCAACAAGATCGGGCTCCGCCGCTTCCTGCTGGTGATCGACGATGCCTGGCAGCAGGATGCGGCGATGCTCCTCAAATGCGGCGGGCCGAACTGCTGCCACCTGCTCACTACCAGGGACGACGGGATTGCTCAGGTCTTCGCTGGTGAGTCAGGAAAGGCCAAAGTACCCGTCCTCAAAGAAGAACCCGCCTTCGAACTGCTCCGCCAGTTCGCACCGCGAGCATGCAGTGCGAATCCCGATGCAGCGCGCCGACTCGCCAGGACCGTAGACGGGCTGCCGCTCGCACTGGAACTGCTGGGCGCGTACCTAGCTCCGACCAGTCGCAGCCAGTTCCCGGAACTGAGCGACAGCGCCTTCGCAGAACTGGCGGACGCGGGCCGGCGGCTGGAGCTTGCCACCAAGCGATTGGGAGACTTGCGGGGCGAGGAAGTCACTCTCCGCGCTACGATTCGGTTGAGCCTTGAAGTGCTCCCACTCGAGGCAGTCAGCGCCTTCAACAGCCTGGGTGCGTTCGCGCCCAAACCGGAGACCTTCGATCTCGAGGCTACCCGGTTCGTCACGGGGAGCGACGCACGTACAATCGCCGTTCTCGTCGAAAAGAACCTCGTTGAAGAGGACGGCCAATCGCTGGCCTTTCACCAGACTGTCCGGGAGGTGGCATTCAGCGACATGCCCGTGGGCGCACGGGAGCGACACGCCGGACATTATATCAGCCGAGTTGTGGCAGCGGGCGACGCCTGGCGAGACATCGAGAAGCTTTACGGACAGATCAAGTGGGCTTTCGATTCAGTGACCGCGGACGAGTTGCCCTCATTCATTGAAGCATTAGCACAGTATCAGAGACTTCGCGGCTTGTGGGCCGACTCGATCCAATGGAAAGAACGTGGGCTGGAAGCAGCGGAGAATCGACAAGACAATAGAAGTGCCGCCGTTCTGCTCAACAATATCGGTCTAGTCTACAATAGCCTGGGCCAGCGGGAGAAGGCGCTCCAGTACCATGAGCACGCCCTCCGCATCATGCAGGAGGTCGGCGACCGATCCGGTGAAGCGGCTACGCTCAACAACATCGGTTTGGCGTACAACAAGCTGGGCCAGCGGGAGAAGGCGCTCCACTACTACGAGCGCGCTCTCCCCATCCAGCAGGAGGTCAGCGACCGATCTGGTGAGGCGAGCACGCTCAGCAACATCGGTGTGGTCTACAACAAGCTGGGCCAGCAGGAGAAGGCGCTCCAGTACTACGAACGCGCCCTCCCCATCCAGCAGGAGGTCGGCGACCGATCCGGTGAGGCGGTCACGCTCAGCAACATCGGTGTGGTCTACAACACGCTGGGCCAGCAGGAGAAGGCGCTCCAGTACTTTGAGCGCGCACGCCCAATCCGGCAGGAGGTCGGCGACCGATCCGGTGAGGCGGTCACGCTCAACAACATCGGTGCGATCTACGACATCCTGGGCCAGCAGGAGAAGGCGCTCCAGTACTACGAGCGCGCCTTCCCCATCATGCAGGAGGTTGGCGACCGATCCGGTGAGGCGGTTATGCTCAACAACATCGGTGGGGTCTACGACACCCTGGGCCAGCGGGAGAATGCGCTCCAGTACTACGAGCGCACCCTCCCCATCCAGCAGGAGGTCGGCGACCGATCCGGTGAGGCAGTCACACGCTTCAACATTGCGATGATCCTCCGCCGGCAAGGCGAACTGGAACGCTCGGTTGCGGAACTACGGCGTGTGGTTGCCCTGGATGAGATCGTTCAGCACCCCGACCTCGAAAAGGACCGGAAAGTCCTGGCCGAAGTCGAGGCCGAATGGAGAACGCAACAGGAACAGGACCGGCCCTGACCGATCCAGGTGAAGGCGACCGACTCCACGATACATAAAATCAGGCCGCCTGGCCGCACCCCGCGCCCTCGCTCCGGAACGCGTCGTACAGGCTTCCCTCGTTCACCGCGTCCAGGTCCTCGAAGAACGGCGACTCCAGGAGCTGGTCGCGGAAGTAGCGCAGGAACACCTCCCGCCCCGTGGCGTCCCCCTTCCACGCGCATTCCACGAACGGCCCCACCTGCGCGGCGTTCCCCCCATAGACCATCTCCACCATCGTGCCCCACAGCGACGCCGGCGGAAACCGGCGCGCCTCTACCCAGTCGCCGCGCACCCGCGCGACCTGCCTGCGCACGGAATCCGCGGACAGCGCCGGCCTGCGCGCGAAGCGCTCCGCCATGCGGAAGCCGTCCTCCCCGGGAGCAAGCACCACCTCGGGCGCGGGGGAGCCCATGAACGACGTGTTCCAGTACGCGAAGGTCCAGTCCCGCGTGCGCAGCTCCAGCGCGCCGTCGCCATCCACGTCCTCGAACCTGGCGTTGTCGGAGTGCTCCAGCGGGATGGTGTCGAGGACGGCGAACTGCTCGCCCAGGGTGAACACGTAGTAGGTGAAACAGCAGTGCGCGCCCCCCGACCAGTCCGCGAGCACCAGCTCGGGGACGCCGTCGCCGGTGAGGTCGCGCACGGCGGGCGGCAGCGCCGCCCGCTCGCTCTCGTCCGTCCCGGGCGCCTCCCCCAGGCTGAAGCGGAACCCGGCCCCCTGCCACACCGACTCGCGCCCCTGGCGGATCACCGCGGTCTGGGCCTCGCCCGAGTCGCCCCACTGGATCTCCACCGTGTACGCGCCGTGCCGGAGCACCGGGGCCGTGGCCCCGGGCGAGGGCTGCACCGCGGCGCCACGGGCACAGCCGGCGAGGGCGAGGAATACGAACGGGAGGACGAGACGCAGCGACGGATGCATGTGGATCCTGGACGGAAAGGGGTGATGGATGGAGGTGCGATGAGCCGGCCGGGATACACGGCCGGGATGCTGCGGCGACCCAGCGAGCTGCGTGAGGGATTTCGGCCCGGAGGGGCGAGACCCGCCGGCAGTTTGGCGGGGCTCGACTCCGTTGCAGACGGTCGTTTCGTCTGCTACGGAGCCGAAGCCCGACCCCGGCGAAGCCGGGGGCACGCCCGAACCCGCCGGTCCTGTCCGTCCGTGACCCTGCCCTTCAGCGGGAGAAGGCCCCCGGGATCGCACCGTCCAGCAGGCGCGCCACGTCGCCCGGCTCGTCCAGGAGCCAGTCCGGCCGCTCGGCCTCCAGGGCGGCGCGCGGGAACGGCCCCCACAGCGCGCCGGCCGTGAGCGTCCCCGCGGCCCGCCCCGCCGCCAGGTCGTGCGGCGAGTCGCCCACGAACACCGCCTCCTCCGCGCGCACGCCCAGCCGCTCCAGCGCGAACAGCACTGGCTCGGGGTGCGGCTTGGGGCTGGCGACGTCCTCCGGGGTGACGATCACGGGAAAGTGGTCGACGATGCCGCACAGGTCCATCCCCCGCAGCGCCGCCTCGCGGTGCTTGCTGGTGACGATGGCGAGCCCCACCCCGCGCCGCTGCAGCACTTCCAGCGTCGCGAGGGTGCCCGGGAAGGGGGAGACCATACCGTCGTGGTGCTCGCGCTGGAAGACGCGATAGGTGTCCAGCATGGCCTCCGCCTCGGCCGTGGAGCGGGCGAAGCGGGCGATCTGCGTTTCCAGCGTCATCCCGAAGCCGCTCAGCCACTCCTCGTCCGGCGGCGCCTGCCCCAGGTGGGTGTCCATGGTGTGCCGGTACGAGCGCATGATCAGCTCGGTGCTGTCGGCGAGCGTACCGTCGAAGTCGTAGAGTACGGCCCTGATCGTCATCCGCGAATCCATCTGAAAAAGCCGGCTCCGTGCCGGCGGTGATTCATTCGATTCCCAGCAGCCCCAGCAGCGCGGGGGTGACGTGGGTGAGGTCGCGCACCCGCTCGGCGAGGAGCTCCCTCCCCCGCCCCACCGCGATCACCGGGACCGGGTTCAGAGTGTGGCCGCCGCCCACGTCCTCCACGTTGCCGTGGTCGCTGGCGATCACCAGAAGCGCGTCGCCGGGGAGGGCGTCCACCACGCCGCCCAGGAAGGCGTCCACCCGCTCCAGGGCGGCCACGGCCCCCGCGACGTCTTCGCGGTGGCCGGCGGCGTCGGTGTCGTAGTGGGCGTAGAGAGTCACCGCGTGCTCCGCGGCGATGCCGGCCAGGTTGCGCCCGGCCTGCGCGGCGGAAATGTCGGGGACGTCGGCGCGCAGGTCGGCGCGCCAGCGCTCGTTGGTGATGGACGACGCCACCGCGCGCCCCTGGCGCAGCTCGTCGCGGTCGCGCGTGAGCAGCCCCACCGCGTGCGCCGCGAGCGGCGGCGCCGCCGGCCGCCGCCCCACGAACACCTCGATGCCGAAGCGCGCGATGGGGTGCGCGTTGGCGAACGCGGTGCTCCGCCCCGCGCGCAGCGCGCGGGCAAGCAGGCTTTCCGCCGCGAGCGCCGGGCGCAGCGTGGTGGGCACCCACGACCCGAAATGCCGCCCGAACTCGCGCGGCGCGTTGATGCCGGTGAGCAGCGCCGTCTGCCCGGTGCCGCTCTGCGGCCGCCCCGCCACCCCCAGCGTTGCGTCCGCGGCCACGAGCACCGCGCCCGCGGCGTCGATGCGCCCCGCGCCGTCCAGCTGCCCGCGCACCGGCAGCCGCCCCCCGAGAATCTCCCGCAGCCGCGGCAGCCGCGCCGCCACGAACGGGTTCGTCGCCGCGTCGTCCGCACCGATGCCGACGCCGTCCAGGAAGACGAGCAGGACGCGCCCGGGGGCGGTGCGGGAGTCGGGAGCGGAAGCCATGGGTGGGACAATGTACTAGGGAACAGGGAATAGGGAACAGGGAACAGCCTGCAACGGCGGGACGACGCACGATGTACGTGACGGCGCCCCCACCGGGAGATCCCGGTGGGGGCGCCGCTGCAGTTCACGCAGTATCCCCCAAAGTCTGTTCGAGGGGAGACAGCCGGGCAGTTCGGCTGGCTCCCGGAGCCCGCGCAGGAGACGGACGGCAGTATCGTCCGGCTCCGGAGCGGCCCCCCGCACCAGACCCCGCCAGAGCAAAACGAGGCCGCCGCCCGTGAAGGCGACGACCCCGCATCCAGCCCGACTCGAAAGAAAACCCGCTTTACGCCGGCACCCGCAGCGACATCCCCGGCTTGATCTTGGTGCTCCGCAGCCCGTTCAGGCGCTTGAGCGTGTTGACGCTGGTGTCGTTGCGCCGCGCGATGGTCCACAGCGACTCGCCGCGCCGCACCTTGTGCGTCCGCGAGGTGGGGCGCGTGGCCCGCGCCGCCTTGGCGACCCGGGGGGTGCGCGCCGCCTCCACCCGGGCCTCGGCGGCGACCTTCGCGCTCGCCGCGGCGAAGTTGGCCGCGAAGCGGGTCTGCCGGCCCTCGGGGATGCGCACCGAGTAGGGCTTCTTCCCCGGGGGGGTCACGCCCCGGACCAGCTGCGGGTTGAGCGTGCGCAGCTCCTTCTCGCTGACGCCAACCGCCTCGGCCACCACCTCCAGGTCGGTCCCGGCGGGGACCTCCACCGCGTCGGTGCGCACGGGGAGGTAGCGCTCCACGTCGCCCAGCCCGTACTTGTGCGGCTCCTTGCCGATCAGCGCGGCGGCCAGCATGAGCGGCACGTACTCGCGGGTCTCGGCGGGAAGGCGGCGGCGGATGCGCCAGAAGTCGGCCTCCTCGCCCTTCTCGGAGCCGGTCATCTCCTTCATGACCCGCGCGACCCGGTTCTCGCCGGTGTTGTACGCCGCGGCCGCCAGGTACCAGGAACCGAACTGATCGTACAGGTCCTGGAGGTAGCGCAGCGCGGCGTCGGTGGACTTTTCCGGGTCCTTGCGCTCGTCCACGTAGCCGTCGATGCGCAGGCCGTACCGCTCTCCCGTCCCCTCGATGAACTGCCAGAGCCCCACCGCCTGGGCGTGCGACTTGGCCGTGGGGTTGAAGCCGGACTCGATCATGGAAAGGTACATCAGGTCCTCGGGCATGCCCCGCTCGCGGAGCTTGCCGCGGATCATCCCCTCGTAGCGGCCCGAGCGCTTCAGGTACAGCGCCATGCGGTCGGACTGCTTGTTCTGGAAGATGTCGATGAAGCGCTCGACCGGTGCGTTGCGCACCACGGGGATGTCCCAGCTCGCCGACTCCACGGTGGAGGCGGTGGCCTCGGCCACCAGCGAGGTGCCGAGGACGGAGACCTGCGCGGCGGGCGCGACCCCGGTGCGGGGATCGCTCACTCCGACGACGGCGGCGCCGATCACGCTGCCAAAGAGGACCGCGACGGGGAGGGCCGACCTGAATTCCATTCGTGCCTCCAGGGGTGGATCAGAACGACGATCGCGCCGAGGGGGGTTCCAGCGCTCTGGACAACCGGCAGATGTCTTCGAGACGCCTCGAATATACGCCTTGCCGCCAGGGAAATCAATGCGGCGATTGCAGATACGCAAACAGATCGCGGAATTGCGCACCGCCCGCCGCCGCGCCGCCGGCCCGGAAACCCGCGCGGGGCCTGCAACCTTGCACGGAGATACCTGCGCGGACGCGGCAAGGTTCCACCCGTTGGAACGAAACGCGTTACGATAGATCATCCCCAAAAGGGCGCTGCCCCGGGCGGGGCGCGTTCCCTCATGGGAACACGTGGACCCGCGCGCGCCTACTCCCGTCGTCGCTTCTCGCCGGGGGTCGCCGCGCGGACCAGCGACGCGACGCCCAGCCAGAACACCAGCAGCGCCACCGGCCAGGCGAAGAGGCGCGGGAAGACGGCGCCCAGCGCCGAAAGGAGGACGAGCAGGACGCCGAGCGCGGCCACCCACCCGGAGTCCTCGCGGCCGATCATGCGCTGCCCCACCAGCGCGCGCCCGAGCACGGAGCCGGCGCGCGCCATCCGCCCGACGGCGCGCCCCACCGAGCCGCCGCGGTGTGCGCGGCGGCGCGCGGCGCGGGCGGAGGCACGGGTGGGCTTCTCGGCGTCGGCGGGGTGCTCGGCGACCAGGCGCTCGGTCTTGCGGCGCTCGCGCCGGCCGTGCCGGGCGCCGGGAGCGGTGAGGGTGATCTCCACCGCGGACTCCAGGTCGCGGAGGAACAGCTCCTCCATCTCGGCGGCGAACTCGCGGTCCAGCACCGCCACGTCCATCTCCCAGTTCCCCAGCAGCGACGCCAGGTTCATGTTGCTGGAGCCCACGCGCGACCACACCCCGTCGGCCACGGCGGTCTTGGCGTGGATCATGGGCCCCTCCCACTCGAAGAGCCGCACCCCGGCCTCCAGCAGCGGCCGGTACCCGGCGCGCGACAATCCCCCCACCACGGGCCAGTTGTTGAAGGCGGGGACGATGACGCGCACGTCCACGCCGTCGCGGGCGGCGGCGGCCAGCGCCTCGGCCATGGCGGGGGGCGCGACGAAGTACGGGTCGGTGATCCACAGCCGCCGCTCCACGCCCACGTTGATGAACTGCGACAGGCGGTAGATGCGGGACCGCCCCGGCTCCCCCTCCACCACGCGCACGGCCACGTCGCCCACGCGGGGCGCGGTCTCGGGGTCGGGGATCTCCTCAGGCGGAAGCGGACGCCCGGCGATCCCCCAGGTGCGGGCGAAGGCCCGGTCGATCACGGCGGCCACGGGCCCGCGGAACTCCACGCCGGTGTCGCGCCAGGGCGGCACGCCCGCGGCCGGGTCGCCGGCCCACTCGTCGCCGATGCACATGCCGGCCACCGAGGCGTACGTGCCGTCGGTCGCGACCACCTTGCGGTGGTCGCGCCGCAGCAGGTTGAGCGGGTCGCGAACGGCGGGCGGGGCGAAGGCGCGCACCCGCACACCCGCGTCGCGCATGGGCTTCCAGAAGCGCGCGGGCGTCGCCCAGCACCCCAGCCAGTCGTGGAGCACGCGCACCCGGACGCCGTCGCGAGCGCGGTCGGCGAGGGCGTCGCGGAAGATGCGGCCGGTGCGGTCGTCGCGGAGGATGTAGTTTTCCAGGTGGATCCACTCGCGTGCGCCCTCGATGGCGTCCAGCCACGCCCGGAACGCCGTGGGCCCGTCCACCAGCAGGCGCGCGGAGTTGCCCCGCACCTGGTGGGCGTCGGAGGCCCGCAGCATGGCGCGCTCGGCCTGCCGCACCATGGTGCGGGTGATGGCGAACGAGCCCGGGCCGGGACGGTCCGGCTCGGCCCGCTGAAGGGACGTGAACCGGGGCTCGGGCCCCGGCTCCTGCTCCGGTGTGGGTGGGATCGCGCGCTCCGGTCGGTTCATCGACGACGGCTGACGGTGGATTTCGAGGCGCTGTTCGGATGCCTCGGGGCCGCTCCGGAGCCGGACGATACTGCCGTCCGTCTCCTGCGCGGGTCGCGGAGCCACCGGAAACTGCCCCGGTGTCTCCGCTCCGGCTGCGGGAGCCTCGCACGATACCGCCGTGCGAGTCTCCCTCCGCGACAGTCTATGGATAACACGGGAACCCCCGCAGGGCGAGGTTCGTGCCGCGGGGGAGGAATCGGTGGCGGGTGGGGGTCTACAGCGCGGCGAGGGCTTCGCGGAGGGCGGTGCGCGTCTGCGGCACGTAGCCGCCGCCGAACAGGTTGACGTGCACCAGCAGGTAGAAGAGCTGGTAGGCGGCGCGGCGCCCCTCGCGGTAGCCGGGGAAGAGGGGCCAGACCTCGCCGTAGGCGTCGTGGAAGCGATCCGGGAAGCCGCCGAACAGGTCGGCCATGGCGAGGTCCACCTCGCGGTGGCCGAGGTACGTGGCGGGGTCCACCAGGCAGGGCTCGCCGGCGGCGGATGCGAGCACGTTGCCGCTCCACAGGTCGCCGTGCAGCATGGACGGGACGACCACGTCGCCGGGGGCGAAGAGGTCCGGGAGGCCGGCGAACAGGCGCTCCCAGTCGCGGGGGTCGCCGGGGGCGTGGCCGGCATCGCGGGCGCGGCGGAGCTGCGGCTCCAGCCGCCGATCGCGCCAGAACTCGGCCCAGTCGGCGGCCTCCGCGTTGGGCTGCGGGAGCGTGGCGATGAAGTTGTCCTCGCGCCAGCCGATGCGCCCCTCGGTGCCGCGGTGCAGCAGCGCCAGCCCGCGCCCCAGCCGCTCGCCGAAGCCGGAATCGCGCGGGCCGGTCTCGATCCACTCCATCAGGATCCACCCGGGCTCCCCGGGGGCGCCCTCCTCCGCCGGGTCGAACACGGCGCGCACCTCGGGGATGCGCAGCCCGTGGTCCGCGGCGTAACGCAGCGCGTCCAGGGAGCGCGCCTCAGCGGGGAACATGCCGGCGGGGGGGTTTTCGTCGTACTTGAGGAAGGCGGGGCCGTCGGCCAGCTCCAGGCGGAGCGCGGCACCGGTGCTCCCGCCGCCCACGGGGCGGACGCCGCGCACCGGCCCGCAGCGCGCCTCCACCCGCCGCCGCACGGCGTCCGGGAGGGTCACGCGGCGCCCCGTTCCCGGAGCAGGTGGTCGAGGAGGGCGGCGCAGGAGCGCTCCACCATGTCGTGCACGTCCTCGAAGCCGCGGGCGCCGCCGTAGTACGGGTCGGGAACGTCCAGCCCGCCCGCCTCGGGATCCCACTCGCGCAGCCGGTGCACGTGCGCGGTGCCGCCGGCCGCGGCGCGGAGCGCCTCGATCTCCGCGAGGTTGTCGGCGTCCATGGCGATCACGTAGTCGAAGCGGCTCAGGTCGCGCGCGGCGAGCTGGCGGCTGCTGCCGGCGACCCGTACGCCGCGGGCGAGCGCGGTCGCGGCGCTGCGGCGGTCGGGCGGGGCGCCCACGTGGTAGCCGGAGGTGCCGGCGGAGTCGATCTCGAAGCGGTCCTCCACGCCGCGCTCGCGGGCCAGGTGGCGGAACACCGACTCGGCCAGCGGCGAGCGGCAGATGTTGCCCATGCAGACGAACAGCAGGCGGATCGGATCGGCCATGTCCCCGGATCTCCAGTTGGCCGCCGGCCGCGGGATCGCCGCGCACCCGGCGGAGCACGAAGCGCAGACGCGCGTCCGGCGCTTCCTGGAGCTTGTCGAAGGAGGCGCCCGTGCGCCAGGGGTGGGATCGAAGGCGGGAGGAACGGCGGCCGGGTACGGCGTCCGCGCCGCGAGCCGGGGTCTACTCGCGCGGCGGGACGGGAATCGTGGAGGCTCCGAGGCGGCGGCTCCGCCGGGGCGAGCGGGAGCGCAGGGCCATGGCGGCGGCGGCAAAGCCCAGCAGTGCGCCTGGAAATCCCATCATCCCGTCGCCGACCAGACCCAGCAGGGAGCCGGCGAGCGTGCCGAGCGCCGTGCCGCCGATGGCCTTCCAGAGCGGGACGCGGCGCATGAGCAGCCACGCCGCGACGGGCCCAAGCACCGCCCCCATCGCCGCGCCGTACATGCCGACGAACGGGAGGGCGGCGGCCAGCTCCCGGTACGGCCGCGGCAAGTCGGCCAGCGGCAGCATCCACACCGTGAACGCCAGCACCCCCACCAGGGCGCCGACCAGGGCGCCCGCGGCCACCAGCCCGGCCGTGACGGCGGCGATGCGCACGATCCTCATCTCAAGACCTCCCTCTGGGTCGACGCTGCCGCACAGGAGCCGCATTCGCGGGCCGCGGCACGGCGCGGCTCCGGCAGCGGAGCGAACCCCGACGCCGACGCCCGCCGGAAGCGACGGGCAGCGGTCAGACGCGCGGCAGGAACCAGGCGAATGGCGCGCCGATGCGGCGGTTCTCCCTGGGCGTGCTGACGTTCAGGTACACGGTGGAGGCGCCGAGGCCCAGGAGAGGATACAGGAGGAACCCGTTGTCCCCGATCCCCGTCGCGAGTCCCACCCCCACCCCCGCGATCGTCGCCGCAAGCGCCCCCAGCGCCGTGCCGCCGACGGCGCGCCCGAGCGGCACGTGGCGCATCAGCAGCCACGCCGCCACGGGCCCGAGCAGCGCCCCGGCCGTGGCGCCAACCACCGTGAGGAACACGGTGCCCAGCAAGGCGAAGTAGAGCCCGGGAAGATCCCCTTCGAAGAACTTCAGCGCCAGCAGACTGATGGTGAAGCCGAAGCCGACGACGCTTCCCGCGGCGGCGCCCGCGCCCATGAGCCCCGCCGTGATGGTGGCGATGCGCTTGATCAGCATACCCGGACCTCCTCCAGAGTGTTCTTTGCGATACAAAGTTCTTCACTAGAGTACATCCGGACGGACCGGGTGTCAAGGGAATCTCGACGCCGCTGGCGGGGAGCGGGCCGCTCCAGTTCGAACAACGGCGGTCTTGGGAAACAGAGGGAGGTTACTCGCGGTCGACGCCGGGCTCGGCCTGCAGCGCGCGGCGGAGCCGGCGCGTCTCCTCGCGGAGGTCGCGGAGGCCGGTGAGCTTGTTGGCGGTGGCGGCCTGCATGGCGAACAGGACGGCCGCGGCGTCGGGATCGGCGCGGAGTCGCGCCACGTCCACCCCGTCCGAGGTGATGTCGCCCAGGAAGGCGCGGCGCATGAACGGGAGCGCGCGGGCCATGGGGCCGGCTCCGCTGGTCACGATCTCGCGGAACTGCCCCTGCCGCTCGCTCTCGCTCTCCACCGCGGCCGCGTACGAGGCGAGCCGGGCGCGGAGCGAATCGCTGCGCACCAGCCGCAGGTCGCCGGTGCCGAGAAGCGCACGGTAGCTGCCCGCGAGCGGCTGGAAGTTGGACGAGACCCCGCTCCGCCCCACCCAGCGCACCAGGGAGTTGGCCGGCGGGGGCGCGCCGGTGCCGGTGAGCGCGTCGATGGCGAGGGCCGCGGACCGCGCCGCGGCGCTGTCCGTGGCGATGGCCTCGTCCAGCCTGCGCTCGTTCTCGCGTGTGTCGGAAAGGAGCTGGCGCAGGTAGTCGCGCTCGCGCCCGCGCTCCTCGTGGCCCTGCCACCACGCCTGCGCGGCGAGCGCGCAGAGCACGCCGGCGACGATGGTGGCGAACTCGCGCAGCGCCGTGCGCCACCCGGCCGCCGCCCCGGCGAGGACGGGCGGTCGCGCGACGAGCGGGGGCTCCGGGTGCGGCGGCTCCGGCGCGTCGGGCGGAGCCGGCGGAACGACGTGGCCGGTGGCGGACATGGGCTCCCGCGTGCGGGTGTGTGGCGAGGGGCGTCGGCGGATGCTACGGCTGCGGGCGGAACCCTGGGCGGAAGTCCCACAGCACGTTGACGATCTTCCACTCGCCGTTCCAGCGGGCCAGGTGCATGTAGTCCACCAGCTTGGTGGAGACGAGGCGGACGCTCGCCATGTCGCCGTCCATGGTGAGGATGCGCACGTCCTTCTGCTGCCGCTCGGGAGGCACGTCCTTGCCGGCGCCCAGCCGCGTGGCGTAAACCAGGGCGTCGGCCGTGGTGGGGGAGAGCAGGGACCGGCCCCCCGCGTCCCGGTGCACGATGCGCTTGGCGAGGTCCGGGTGGACGGCGCGCTGCATCCGCGCCGCGTCGCCGCCATACCACCCTTCGATGTAGTCCAGCGCGGCGCGCCGCACCGCCGCCGAGTCCGCGGCGCTCTGCGCGCGCAGCGCGGCGGGGGATGCCAGCAGGAGTGCGAGAACCGGGAGCAGCTTTCTCATGGCGACGTGGGGGCCTGGGTGAGCGGGAACGGGCATGGATCCGGACGGACCGGCCGCAAGAGGCATGCTCTCCGGTGCGGGCGGGGCGGGCCGCCGCACGGGCGCCCGTGTGGACGGGGACTTGCAGCCGGGCGCCGCCGGACCCCAGACCCGAGCCCCGATGCCCGCCGTAGAGATCCCCGCCAACGCGCTCGTCGTCCTCGTGGGCCCGTCCGGCTGCGGCAAGAGCACCTTCGCGCGGCGCCGTTTCCGCGACACGGAGGTGGTGTCGTCGGACGGGTGCCGGCGGCTGGTGGCGGACGACGAGGCGGACCAGTCCGCGACGGCGCAGGCGTTCGAGGTGTTCCACGCCATCGTGCGGGGGCGGCTGTCGCTGGGGCGCCTGGCCGTGGCCGACGCCACCAACCTGAGCCCCGGCGCCCGCGCCCGCCTGCGCGGGGAGGCCGCGCGCTGGGACGCGCCCGCGGTGGTGCTGGTGCTGGACGTGCCGCTGGCGACCTGCCTTGCGCAGAACCTGGAGCGCGCCCGCCGGGTGCGGCCGGAGGTGATCGAGCTGCACCACGCGCAGCTCGCGGCGGCACGCGCCGCGCTGCCGGACGAGGGTTTCGACGCGGTGCACGCGGTGGGGCCGGACGCGGAGGTCGCCATCGGCCCGGCGGTGCGGAGGCCGCCCGCATCCCGGACCACGCCAGGCGCGCGCAGTTCCGCAGTACCCCCATGATCCGTTGCGGAGGGGGACAGCCGGGTAGTTTCGGCTGGCTCACTCCGCGGGCGGGGAGACTCGCGGGCCGTTTCGCGAGGCTCACCGACCCCGCGGAGGAAACAGGCCGGCAGTTTGGCCTGGTTCCGTAGCGGCCCCGCCGCCGAAGCTTTACCTCCCCGCCCCGCTCAGGAAGTCCACGGCCATGTACGCCATGGTGCGGACCCCCACGGGCAGCGCCCCCTCGTCGGCAAGGAACTGCGGCGAGTGGTTGGCGGGTGCCCGCGCCGGGTCCTGCCCCTGTGGCACGATTCCCAGGAAGAAGAACATCCCCGGGACCTCCTTCTGGTAGTACGAGAAGTCCTCCGCGGCCGTGATCGGCAGCACCGTGCCGACGTTGTCCGCCCCCACGACGCGCGCGAGGGTGGGCGCCATGCGGGCCGTGAGCTCGGCGTGGTTGTAGGTGACGGCGGCCAGCTCGCGGATCTCCACCTCGGCGGTGCCCCCGGCGCTCTGCGCGATGAGCTGCGCGGTGCGGCGGATGCGCTCGTGGGCCTCGCGCTGCATCCCGGCGTCGAAGGTGCGCACGGTGCCCAGCATCACCACGGAATCGGGGATGATGTTCTGGCGGATGCCGCCCTGGATGCTGCCGATGGTGACCACGGCGGGCGCCACGGTGAGGTTGAGCTGCCGCGAGGGGATGGTCTGGAGCGCGCCGACGATCTGCGACGCGATGACGATGGGGTCCACTCCGCCCCACGGCACGGCGCCGTGCGTCTGCCGGCCGCGCACCACGATGCGCATGTTGTCGGCGGCGGCCATGGTGCCCAGCGGGCGGAAGTGCAGCGTCCCCACCGGCTGGGTCCACACGTGCATCCCGAAGACGGCGTCTGGCCGGGGGTCCTGGAGCGCTCCCTCGCGGATCATCAGCCGCGCGCCTCCGTCCTCGCCGGCGGGCGGGCCCTCCTCGGCGGGCTGGAAGAGGAAGACGACGGTGCCGGGGATCCGCTCGCGCATGCCGGCGAGCACCTGCGCGGCGCCCATCAGCATGGCGGTGTGCAGGTCGTGCCCGCAGGCGTGCATCACGCCCACGTCCTGCCCGTTGTACGTGGTCCGCACCGTCGACTTGAAGGGCAGCTCCACCTGCTCGGTGACGGGGAGCGCGTCCATGTCCGCCCGCAGCGCGACCACGGGGCCGGGGCGCCCGCCGCGCAGCACGCCCACCACGCCGGTGCGGGCGACGGGGTAGCGCACCGCAATGCCCAGGCTGCGCAGGTGGTCGGCGACCAGCCTGCCGGTGCGGGTCTCGCGGTTGGACAGCTCGGGGTGCTGGTGGATGTCGCGGCGCCAGGCCACGACCTTGGGCTGGACCTCGGCGGCGCGGCGGTCCACCTCGGCGCGGAGGGCGGCGCCGTCCTGCGCGGCGGCGGGGGCGGCGCCCGCCAGCGCGAGGAGGGCGAGGGCGGCGGCGAGGCGGGCACGGCGTGCTGCGATCGGTCGGGAGGTCATCGTGGATCCGGGGTGCAGATCGGGTGGGCGCGGCGGGTGTCCCAAGGTTACGGAGGCGCGGGGAAGCCGTCAAACGGCGGAGCCCCGCCGGGGCTCTCCAGCACAAGCACAAGACGCTCCCCTCCAAACACTTACGCATACCGAACCGGACCCCCGCGGCCCGCCATTTGCACTCCCTCGGAGCCCCCGCCCGGGAGCAGGGCGGCCGAACCCGACCCAAAGGAGGAATCCAATGCGAGGCTACGGACGCGACTATCAGGACCAGCAGCGGTACCGGAGCGGCGGGAGCGAGGACTACCGCGACCGCATGCGCCACAACCCGTCGTGGGAGGACGAGGCGTACGGCAGCCGCAGGTACGGCTCCGGCATGCAGGGCGGCGGCTACGGCGGCGGCGGGTACCAGGGCGGCGGGTACGGCGGCGGCCGCGACGTGGGCGGAAGCAGCTGGCGGAACCGCAGCTACATGGCGGGCGAGGGCAGCGGCGGGATGGGGAGCGGCCACCGCTATGGGCGTGGCTACGTCGACTACGGCCAGGGCGACTACGGCCAGGCCGACTCCTCCCGCCGGCAGCCGATGAGCAGCCGCGGCGGCGGGATGGGCTACGACCGCGGGATGATGAGCCGCCCGGTGCAGCCGTACGGCCGCGGCCACAGCGGCGCGGGCGGCTACGGGATGAGCCGGGGCACCGGCCCCACCGACGCCGGCATGGGGATGGGCGGCGACTCCGGCGGCCCGTTCGGAAACCCCACCAGCCGGGGCGACTACTTCCTCGGGTACGGCGCGTCGAGCCGGCGGGGATACTCGCCGTTCTGGTGAGCCCGTCGGCCTGACGGGATGGAAGTGGGGCCCCGCGCCGGGATCGGCGCGGGGCCCCTCCGTTCGTCGGTCCGGCGCTCAGTCCTCCGCGTCCGGCTCCAGCCCGCCGAGCAGCGGCATCTCCTCGCCGCGCCGCGCCCGCTTCTTCGGGCTGGCGGGCGGCACCGGCGTCTCCGGGAACGACACTTCGGCCGCGGCGTCGGAGAGCGAGCGGTAGACCGCCTCGCCGGTGCGCTTGAGCAGGGCCATGGCGCGGCGCACCTCGTCCGGCGTCAGGTCGGTGCCGGCCAATCCGCCCACGATCTCGCCGTACGTCGTCGCGCGGCCGCGGAAGCGCTCCCGCAGCGTGCGCGACAGCAGCGCCAGGTCGGCCGCGAGCGCGCCGGGGGCCGCGGGCGGCGGATCCGCGTCCCCGGAGGCGAACAGCTCCAGCGTGCCGGCGTCCGCCGCCTCGTCGGGGACGTCGGAGCGGAAGGCGCGGTCCAGCACGGCGCGGTCGTCCACGCCGGCGCCGCGGAGCGCCTGGTTCAGCGCCAGCGCCCGGAGGGGGTCCCGCGCCGCCAGGAACAGGTAGAGCGAGTCCGCCGCGTCGTCGGACAGGTGCACGGGCACGCGGCGCACCACGCGGCCGCCCGCCCCGGCCAGCCGCTCCGCGTAGCGCTCCACGAGCCGCGCCTCGGCGGCGCGCCCGCCGCCCGCGCGCTCGGCGTCGCGCCACAGCGACAGCCACTCGTAGCGCGCGTCGCCGAAGAGCGCGGAGTATCCCTCCACCCCCTGGCGGGCGTGCCCGGGGAGGTCGGCGATGGTGCTGCCCCGGTAGCGCGCCTGCTTCTGGAGGTCCGCGTGGGGAAAGGAAAGCAGCACGTCGGCGCGGGGGGCGGCCAGCAGCGGGCGCAGCGAGGCCAGCGGCAGCTTTCCCGGCGCGGGGGGCGCCAGGAAGCAGAGCGCGCGGTCCGCCGCGGCGGCGAAGCGGGCCACGCGCTCCGCGGCGTCGGCCCACTCCATGTGCAGCAGCGCCACCTCGCCGTGGGCCAGGCCGGAGGGGTCGTCGACCCGGCGGACGCGGTGCCCCGCCCCGGTGCGCTCCAGCTCGCGCTCCAGCCGGTCCAGCTCCGCCGGGTCCGCCTCCACCAGCACCGCCGCGGCGTGAAGCGGCACCCGCGCGCCGGGCGCGAGCGCAGCCAGCCGGTCCAGCGCGCGCACCCCGCGCGACGCCGAGCCGGGCACCACGCTCCGACCCGGCCCCACCAGCACGTGGCGCCCCCCGGAGTTGGCGAAGCCGTCCACGTACGCCACCCGGAAGGGCTCCGGCTCCGCGCCATCCTCCGGCGGGCGCGCCGCCCGCAGCTCGCGCGCGGCCGCCTCGGTCCACTCCGCCAGGAAGTGGCCGAGCACCTCGTGCAGGGCGAGCGTGGAGCGGTGCGGGGTTACGGGGCTCACGGGCCTGGGGCGCGGGTGGGGAGTGGACGCCCGGAAGACTATCCCCGGGGGGTACCCGAATCAAGCCCGAAACCGCCTCCGCGGGTTTCCCCCCCGGACCGGCGCTGTAGATTCCGTTGCACGTCCCGTGCGGTGAGCGCGCGGGACCCGTGAGAACCGATCGCCCGAAGACGGAGGGACACGATGCCCGAGATCGCCAGGACCAGCCGCAAGGCCACGGTGCCCTGCGCCTCCTGCGGCAGGCTGAACCGGGTGGACATGGCGCGCGCCGCCGACGGCCCCAGGTGCGGCCAGTGCAGCCAGTCCATCGCGCTCGACCGGCCGCTCCACCTCACCGACGCCGACTTCGCGCGGGTGGTGCGCGACGCCGAGGTGCCGGTGGTGGTGGACTTCTACGCCGACTGGTGCGGGCCCTGCAAGGCGATGGCGCCGGTGCTGGACCAGCTCGCCCGCGACCGCGTGGGCCAGATCCTGGTGGCAAAGCTCGACACCGACCGCAACCCGGCCACCTCCGCGCAGTTCGGCATCCGCTCCATCCCCACCCTGATCGCCTTCAACGGCGGCAAGGGCGTGACGCGGGTGACGGGCGCCGTGGGGGGACCGCGGCTGGACGCGATGGTGCAGGCCGCGCTGGGCAGCTGACGCGTGGGGGCGGCGGAGGACGCGGGGACGCACGTCGCGGGGACGGGGAGCCACCTTCCCGCGCGCGTGCTGGGGAACGCGGAGATCGCCGCGCTTGCCGGGGTGACGGAAGACTGGATCCTGCGGCGCACCGGAATCCGCGAGCGCCGCGTCGCCGCGGACGACGAGGGCGCCGCGGCCATGGCCGCCCGCGCCGCGCGGCCGGCGCTGGAGGCCGCGGGGATCGGGGCGGAGGAGCTGGGCGTGGTGGTGGTCGCCACCTCCACCCCCGACCACCTCACCCCACCCACCGCCTGCGAGCTGCAGGCCGCGGTGGGAGCGTGGGGCGCCGCCTGCTTCGACGTGGAGGCCGGGTTCGCGGGGTGGATCTACGCGCTGGTGGTGGCGGACGCGCTGCTGCGCTGCGGCGCCGGACGCTTCGCCCTGGTGGTGGGCGTGGAAAAGCTGTCCACGGTCACCGACCGCGCCGACCCGGCCACCGGCCCTCTCTTCGGCGACGGGGCGGGCGCCGTGGTCCTCGCCGCGGGCCGGGGCCCGCTGCCGCTGCGCGCGACCAGCTGGTGGGCGGACGGGCGGCTGGCGGACGCCCTGCTGCGCCCGGGCGGCGGCTCGCGCCGCCCCTTCGACGCGCGCGTGCTGGAGGAGCGCACGCACCTGCTGCGCATGGAGGGGACGCGCCTCTTCAGGGCCGCCGTGCGCACCATGGCCGCGCAGGCCGGCGCCGCGCTGGAGCGGGCCGGCGTCGCCCCCGCCCGGGTGGGGCTGGTGGTGCCGCACCAGGCCAACCTGCGCATCATCGACGGGCTGAAGAAGGAGATGGCGCTGCCCGACGAGCGCGTGTTCGTCAACATCGACCGGCTGGGCAACACCGGCGCCGCCACCATCCCCATCGCGCTCGACGAGGCGCTGCGCGGTGGGCGAATCCCCCCCGACGCGCCGACGCTGCTGGTGTCGTTCGGCGCCGGCGCCACGGCGGGGGCGGCCGTGCTCGGGCCGGATCCCGGCTGACGGAGGCTCCCGTCCGTGCTCCTGCGCGCACATGGCCCTTGACTGCACGAACGGTCGTTCTATTATGACATCATGAGCAAGGGCGCACTCACCCGGCGGGCCATTCTGGAGCACGCCTTCAGCCTCGCCAGCCAGGCGGGGCTGGAGGGGCTGAGCATCGGGCGGCTGGCTCAGGAGCTGGACCTGTCCAAGAGCGGGCTATTCGCCCACTTCCAGTCCAAGGAAGCGCTCCAGCTCCAGGTGATCGAGTACGCGGCAGAGAACTTCACCCGGCACGTCGCGCTGCCGACGCTGCGGACCGAGCGCGGCGAGCCGCGCGTCCGCGCCGTGCTGGAAAACTGGCTCCGCTGGCCGGAGGAGTCCGGGGCGCGCGGCGGCTGTTTCTTCGTGGCCGCGTCCGTGGAGCTGGACGACCGCACGGGCGCCGCGCGAGACCGGCTGGTGGAGCTGCAGCGCGAGTGGATCGACTTCCTGGCCCGGGTCGCGCGCGGCGCCGTGTCCGCCGGCCACTTTCGCGACGACCTGGACGCGGAGCAGTTCGCGTATGCCCTGTACGGGACCATGCTGGTGACCCACCAGTACCGTCGGCTCCTCGGCGACCCCGGCGCGGAGCCGCGCGCCCGGGCCGCGCTGGAGACCCTGATCCGGGACGCGGCCGCGGTGCCCGCGGCGCGCCCGTAGCCCCACCCGCGAGGAGCAGGGACCATGGACACACAAACAGCAGGAAAAAGCACGAACGTTCGGTTGAAAATACCTCCGGCGATCACCGGCGCCATCCGTCTGCTCCATCGCGTCTCTCCACCGCTGGCCCGACGCCTCGCGCGCCGCGTCTTCTTCACCCCGCCGCGCCGGCGGCCTTCGGCGCGCACGCTGGAGCTGCTCGCCACCGGGCAGCCGTTCGTGCTCCGCGTGCGGGGCGGGCGCGTTCACGGCTGGAGATGGGGGAGCGGACCGGCAGTGTACCTGCTGCACGGCTGGGGCGGACGGGCCGCGAGCCTGGTCCACTTCGTGGAGCCGCTCCTGGAGCAGGGGCTCGGCGTGGTCGCCTTCGACGCGCCTGGACACGGCTCCTCGGACGGGCGCATCTCCACGCTGCCGCACTACGCCGACGCGCTCCGGGCCGCCGTCCGGGAGATGGCGCCGGTGCACGCCGTGCTCGCCCATTCCATGGGCGCGGCGACAGCCACCTACGCGTTGCGCGGCGGGCTGCGGGCGGAGCGCGCGGTGTTCGTGGGCGCGGCGGCGGACCCGTTCCGCTTCCACGACGTGTTCATGCATGCGGTCGGGCTGCCGCGCGGCGAATGGAGCGTGTCGGTGCGCGAGATCGAGACGTGGCTGGGGATCCCCGCGAGCGACGTGTCCGTCCCCCTGTCGGCGCCCGCGATGACGGTCCCGCTCCTCGCCTTCCACGATCGCGGCGACCCCGAGGTCCCCTGCAGCGAGAGCGAGGAGATCGTGGCGGCGTGGCCGCGGGCGCGCCTGGTCACCACCTCCGGCCTGGGCCACCGGGAGATCCTGCGCGACCCCGAGGTGATCCGCGCGGCGGTGGAGTTCCTGTCCGGCGGCGCAGTCGAAGAGACCGAGCGGCTGCGGGCCTGACGGACGGCAGGGGCTGGGTTCGGGCGTGCCCCCGGCTGGCGCCGGGGTCGGGCTTCGGCTCCGTAGGACGAGAAACTACCTCGTCCAACGGAGTCGAGCCCCGGCGGAAACAGCCCCGCCGGGTCTCGCCCCTTCGGGCCGAAATCCCTCACGCGGGCATCTCGCTGGCGTCCGCGGGGGTCCCCACCCGGCTCGCTTGAGGCTCGCCACCCTCCCCCGTTCCGGGAGAGGGGAATCTCCACGCTTCGATCCCCTCCAGCGTCGTGCCGTGCTCCCCTCCCCCTTGCGGGGAGGGGCCGGGGGAGGGGTCGCCGTGGGCGCTTCCGACGTCGCCGGGTGAGGGCCAGGCGGAACGGCGGCGGGGGCGGACGGTACCAGGGCCGTCCTCGTCCGTCGCCGACCGACCGGAGCACATGCAGCCTGCACCGACCGCGTATCCCGCCACCGAGAGCGCGCTTCGCGCCGCCCTCGCCGACGCGCCGCTCGACCGCGAGTCGTTCGAGCGGCCGCTGTCGCGCTGCGCGCTCGCGCGGTGCCACGGCACCTGCTGCTCGGAGGGGGTCTACCTGAACGCGGAGGTGGCGGCGACGCTCCGCAACCTGCTGCGGCGCGAGTCGGGGCGGTTCCGCGCGCTGGGGATGGAGCGGCCGGAGGAGGCGGTGGTGGTGGAGGTGGAGGACGGGGTGCGCTCCGTCCGCACCGCGCTGGTGCCGAAGCCCTTCCGCGCGCGGGTGCCCGACTACCCCGCGCACTTCCCGGAGACCGCCTGCGCCTTTCTCCTGGACGACGCCCGCTGCGCTCTCCAGGCGGTGGCCGAGACCCAGGAGCTCCATCCCTGGCACTACAAGCCGCTCGCCTGCTGGCTTCACCCCGTCTCCCTGTCGCCGGAGGGGATCCGCCTGCACGACGCGGCCAGCGACCCGTACCCCGGCGGCTGGACGAGCCGGACGCACTGCGGCCGGACGGATCCGTGCGGCCGCCCGGCGCTGGAGGTGCTGCACGCCGAGCTGGAGTTCCTGGGCCGGGTCCTGGGGCGCGACCTGCTCGCCGCGCCGGGCGACGCCACGGACGCGGAGGCCCGGCGCGCCCCGTAGAGCGCGCCGCGCCGCGCGGGCCCCGTCCGCGGCCGGGGGCGCGGCTACATCAGCCCGTCCAGGTACAGGTCCACGCGCCACCCCGTGGGGTCGCGGAGCGCGCGGGCGAGGTCCACCCGCACCAGCCCGTCCAGGAAGCTCGCGCCCACCCCGGCCGAAAGGAGCCGCGGGTCCGCCGCCCACGCGTCGCGCGCGCCGGCCCACCCCGCGTCCGAGAAGGCGACGATCCGCGCGCCCGGCGCGGCCCGCCCCACCTCCGCCCTCGCCCGCCAGAACGCCTCCCCGGCCACGATCCCGCCCGCGTAGCCGCGCGCCGTCGCCGGGCCGCCCAGGAACCACAGCCCCTGCACCGGCACCTCACCCAGCGCGGTGCCCGCGCCCACCTCCACCGTCCCCACCAGCCCCGCGGGGAGCGGCGCCCCGCCGAACAGCGTGGCGGATGGGCGCGCGAAGGTGAAGGTGCCGGTGGAGCCCTCCAGCGCCACCTCCATCCCCCCGCGCCACCCGGCCGGGTCCGCGCCGCGCGCCGCCCGCCACGCGACCGCCGCGCCCGCCTGGTCTGCCGACTCGGCGCGGATGTTTTCACGGAAGCCGTCGTCGCTCCACAGGCTGGGCAGGCTCCAGTCGGTGCTCTTCTCCGCCTCCGCCTGGTGCTCCGCGAACAGGCGCCAGCTCACCCCCTGCTCCGCCACGGGGGAGCGCAGGAGCTCCACCCCCAGGCTGCGGAAGTAGTGTCCGTCGTCGCGGCCGAAGAGCAGCGACGAGAGCGAGTTGCCCAGGCCCAGCGCCCGCGGCGCGAAGTCCACCGCGTCCAGCCGCCGGTACGCGGCCAGGCGGTGCCGCGACGCGACGCCGGTGCGGGTCGCCCCCACCTGCACGTCGGGCTGCCAGTCGGCGATGCCCAGGCGCAGCGTGGCGTCGGCGGTCGCGCGGCCCAGCTCCCACTCGGCCCGGGCGCCCGCGGAAAGCCCCTCCACGCGGTTGTAGCGCAGCAGGTCCGGCGAGCTTCCCGCCCACGACAGGCGCGGCCGGGCCAGCTGCCACGGCGCCGCGGGCGCCAGCTTCGCGAGCGCGACCAGCTCGTTCATCTCCGCGCGGCTCACCAGCGCCTCGCCCTCCTCGAAGATGGACGGCGGCAGGTGCTCGCCGGCGACCACGCGCTGGGTGTCGCGCGGCATCAGCGTGACCGACTCGCGGCAGCGGCCGCCCGAGCAGTCGCACCCCAGCTCCACCGTGAACTCCGGGCGCGCGGCCCGGAGCGAGTCGCGCACCGCCGCCCCCCGCGGGGAGTGGTCGCCGCACTTCCGCGCGGAGCCGGCGGCGGACGCGGCGGCGACGGCGGGCGGGGGCGTGCCGGGCGCGTCGCCCTCCACCTCGAAGTCCGCGTAGGTCTGCTCCATCCGCAGGGGAAAGCGGGCCATCTTCCCCAGCTGCGCCTCGCCCTCCAGCGCCACCAGCCGCGGGAGCCACCAGCGCTGGTGCCAGAGCCCGTACTCCACCGTCATGAAGCGGATGTCGGCGCGGACCGGCTTGAAGACGCCCGGCACGTCGTCCAGGTCGTCATCGTCGGGGTCCAGCCGCCGGCCGTCGGTCTCCAGGTCGAAGGGGCGGGCCAGGCGGAGCACCGCGCGAACCACCGCGTGCGAATCGCTTTCCAGCCAGAGCGAGCCGCTCACCAGCGACGACTCGCTGCGCCGGGGGATCACCTGGAGCTCCACCAGCCGCAGCGCGGCCATCCCGGGAATGCGCACGGTGACGGTGTCGCCGGAGCGGAAGCGGTAGTCGGCCTCGCTCCCGGCGGCCAGCGGGTGCCGCGCGAAGGCGTCGTCGCCGCCCATCATCCCCCCCAGCCCCAGCTCCAGCCGGTCGGCGGTGGGGTCGAACACGGAATTGCCGCAGTCCTCCTCGGGCTCCGGCGTCCGCGACACCAGCGGCACCACTTCGCGCCCGCCCAGCACCTCCATCACCGCGGGCTCGCCGCGCCGCCAGTCCACCCGCACGGCGGACTCGCAGCGGAAGAAGAGCCGGTCCCGCCGGAGCGCCCTCAGCCCCAGCGAGATCCGCGACCGCGAGACCACCCGGTAGCTGCGGATGGCGCTTTCCACGTCCGTCCTGCGCTCGCGCGCCAGGCGCACGGTCTCGCGCGCGCCGGCGTCCAGGTACGCGTCGGAGCGGGCGGCGGACTGCGGGAGGGCGGTGTCGGGGGCGGAGGGAGACGGGTGGGCGGCGAGCAGCGAGGCCGCGAGCAGGAGCAGCATGGTCGGTGCGTGGCTGGGGACGTCGGGCAGGGGATCCGGAGGCCCCTACGGCGGGCCGGCGGACCGGGTTTCAGCCGCTCCGGACGCACGCGGGGCCGCCCCGGCGTGCGGAGCGGCCCCGTGTGCACCGTTCCCTGCCCCGGCGGTCTACGTCCGCCGGTGCCGGCCGGGGTTCTCCCTGTGATTGATGGCCACGACCGCGATCACCGTCCACGTCATGGTCAGCAAGAGCCCCGGCAGAGGAATGGGAGACAGCATCCGCGCCGCGAGCAGAAGCACGGAGCCCGCCGCCAGGCCCCAGGACCGCCCCCGCTCTCCCGCCACCGCGAGAGCCAGCGCGGGAAAAAGGATCGCCAGCGAGACCATGGCCACGACCGGCGCGGTGGAGTCGAGGGCACCGGAGTCCCACGCCTGCAGCCCGCCGGTGACCAGGACCAGGCCGGCCCACCCCCACCGGAGCGGCGTCGTCGCGGCGTCCCCACCGAGCCGCATGCGCAGCAGGTGCGGGGCCGAGCGGAGCGCTTCGCCCACCAGCCAACTGCGGGCGCTCCGCGCGCCGTCCCGCTCCGCGCGGGACCGCGCCTCCTCCGCCAGGTCGCCCAGGAACTCGTCGCGGTGCTTCCCCGGGACCAACCGGCGGAGCGCGGCCGCCAGCCAGCGCGGGATCACGTCCAGCCCGGGTCCGTCGCGGTCGTCCGTCATGCGGCTCCTCCTGCGAGAGGTTCCAGCCCGGGGAGCCCGGCGCGCATCCGGTCGGTCGCGCGGAGCGCCTGGCTGGCGGCGGCGTGTCCCTGGGCGGTGATGCGGAAGTAGCGCCTGGCGCGCCCCTCCCGCTCGGGCGCCGCGTCCCCCGGCCGGGAGCAGACGTACCCCTTCGATTCCAGCCTTTCCAGCGTGGCGTACACCGCGCCGAGCGAAGCGCCGCGCTCCGTGCGCTCCTCGATGTCGCGACGCACCGTCATTCCGTACGCGTTGTCGCCCAGACGGAGCACCGACAGCAGCACGAGCTGCTCGAACGCCCCCGGCAGGTCTCCCTTTGCCATTTCAGACGCCTCCTATTTCTACATAATAGAAATAAGCCGTGGCCTACGGCGGCGCAAGACTTTTCTTCGGTGCCCGGGTTGCTTCCCGGCCGCCGGGCCGCCGCGTATCTTGCCGCGGAGCCCCCCTCGCCCGTCCCCCTCCCCCACATGGAGATCCCCGTGAAGCGAGCCTTCCGCCTGCTCCTCGCCGCCGCGCTCCTCGTCCCCGCGGCGGCCGCCGCGCAGCAGCCCGCCGCCGACAGCGCGCTCCTCGCCGCGCTGCGCCAGAACCGGCACACGCTCTCCGCCGGGGCGGACGGGGCGCTGGCGGGACCGGGCGCGAGGGTGCTGCTGGACGCGGGGCGGGAGTCGCAGTTCTTTTTGATCGGCGAGGAGCACGGGATCGCGCAGGTGCCGCAGCTCGCGGCGGGGCTCTTTCGCGCCCTGGCGCCCGCGGGGTACCGCTACCTGGCGGTGGAGACGGGGGACGCCGCGGCGGCGGGCCTGAACCGCGCGGCCGTGCGGGGGGACACGGCCATGGCGTCGTTCATCCGCCGCAACTGGCCGGGGGTGCCCTTCTACACGCTGCGAGAGGAGTCGCAGCTGCTGACGGCGGCGGTGCGGGCGGCGGGAGGGCGGACGGACGTGGTGTGGGGGCTGGACTACGACATCCTGGGCGACCGCTACGCCCTGCGGCGCCTGCGCGAGCTCGCCCCGAACGCCGCCGCGCGGGCCGCCGCGGACCGGGCCCTCGCCGCCGCCGACTCCATGCTACGCGCGTCGGTGGGGACGGGGAACCTGGCTGGCATCATGATGTTCGCCGCCCCGGACACGGCCTTCGCGCCGCTGCGCCGCGCCTACGCTCCCGCGCCCGGGAGCGAGGCGGACCGCATCCTGGAGGAGCTGGAGGCCACGCTGCGGGTCAACGCGCTCCAGGTGGCGCAGCGCTACCACGAGGCCAACGTCACTCGCGGCGGGGTGATGAAGACGCGTTTCATGCGGCGCTACCGCGAGGCGGTGGCCGCCGGCGACCCGCTGCCGCGGGTGATGCTCAAGTTCGGCGCGAACCACGCCATGCGCGGCCACAGCTTCGTCAGCTTCTACGACCTGGGGAACGCGGTGCACGAGCTGGCCGAGATGAACGGCGGCCGCGCGTTCGGGCTGATGGCGCTGGCGGGACGGGGCACGCAGCAGGCGGGGATGGACCCCAGGACCTTCGACTACGTCGCCGGCCCCGCGAGCGAGAGCGCCTGGGCGAAGCCGCTCTACGACCTTGCCGACCCGCAGGCCTGGACGCTGTACGACCTCCGCCCGCTGCGCCGCCCGCTCGCCGCCGGGCGGCTGGGAACGGTGCCGCCCACGCTGGCGCGGGTCATCAACGGCTTCGACGCGGTGGTGATCCTGTCCGGGAGCGGCCCGTCCACCTCCATGGCGGGCCCGCCACCGTTCTGAGGCACCGCCGGGGGCTTCGCCCGGACCACGTCGTCGATCCGCGGCAGTTCGATGGCGAGCACGGTGCGGTAGAGGAACAGAAGGGCGGCGAATGCCTGGTTCTGCATGGCGGCGGACCCGTGGCGCTCGGTCGCCAGGTGGCTGGGAAACGCCCGGATTTCCCTGGCGCCCACCTGTTCGGGATGGCGTTTCCCGTTCAGGATGATGAACCGGCGGACCTGGTGCGGCCCCTTGCCCCAGCGACAGATCCGGGCACGGATCGGGCATTCGACGAACGTCGTCCCGAAGGGTGGATCTTCCAGTCAGCCCGCCCGGCGGAGTCGCGGACAAAGCCCTGGACCACAGAAGCTTGCGGGGGGTGCTGAGCGGGTGTTATCTGGAGGTCGATCCACTTCCACGAGGGTTGGGCCGGCTCGCCGTGCAGGTGTCGCGACCGCGTTCGAGAAACTGCATACCTCACGTCCTCACCACGGTGAGCCCTTTGTCGGGGAGGTGGAATTCGTGACACGAGAGCGCCCTCTGTCCCAGTACCACGTCCTTCCTCGACGGTTGCGCGCGCTCGCCGAGTATCTCCCACGGTTGTCCCAGGGCGAATTCGGGGATTGGGAACTGGACCGGCCGGGTCCTCTGGCGGAACTCTTTCCGCCGGAGGAGGAGGACATCCTGAGTGTCGTGGAACCAAATTTTCTGGTCTTTGCAGGCGACTTCTCCGGGGGTTTGCTCGCGCTCGATGTCGGTGGGGCGGGGGATGTCGAGCGGAGTCCGGTGATCGCTTTCGACTCGGAAGGGGGGATCAATCTCCTGGGCGAGACGTTCGACGACTTTCTCGCGCTCATCGCCAGCGAGCGCCCGGACCCCTGTGAGGACGGGTGGACGGTAAGCGACGAGCTTCGTCGGTGGATCGTGAGCACCGGAGTGGTTCCGCACCCGTCTGCCGGCGAGCGGCTGACGGAGCTTGCCCCTCTCACTCGCGCGTTCCGCGTCCGCTTCGCGGCGGCGCTGCGGGAAGCGAGTCGGCGCGTCCGCCCCGCTGAAGTGCTGGACCTTGCCCTGGTCTTGGGAGAGCGAATCGGCGACGTCTCACTCGGCATGCCCCAGGCTGAACTCGACGCACGCTGGGGACCGCCCGACATTCCCGAGTGGAGCCGACGCGACGGACGCTTTGAGGCGATCTATCGTGGACAGCCGCTCGCTATCCAATTCGAGGCCGACCGCCTCCGCGTCTCGCGTGTGAGGCTGTGGGCGGGTCGGCATCGCGCGGTGGCGACCGACGGCACCGATCCGATGTTCCTGACCTCCGAGGAGGCCGCCGCGTGGCTGAGCGCCAGCGGGTTGACCGTCGAGGCGACCGCTCATGAGATTCGCGTGCCGTCAGCGAGACTACGGCTCGCGCTCACCGTGTCTCGAGGCGGCCATGACGTCGTTCCCTGGGTGGAGGCGATCGAACTCGCTCAGCCATGAGCCGTCTCGTGTCACGCCGCTATTCCCTGCATCGTCGCGGCGTGCGGCCTACCGATCGCTGAAGGGGATGCGATGCCGTCCATGTTTCCGGCCGACGACAGGCTTGCACGCCGGCCCCGCACCCCTGACCCCTGTGTCCGTCAGGCTGCTCCAGTGCGTCTTCACAGTCAGAGGGAATCGAGGCATGCGACTGCGCGAGGATGCTGAACAGATCGCGGAGGCGATCCGGCAAGATCTGGGCGGTTCTCGCTCCGCGACGAAGCGGCTCAAAGTCCGGTCGCTCCTTCGTAAGTTCGGCTACGTGAAGCGATCCGACAGCAACACCGCCGAGATCACGCAACTTCTCAGCGGGCGTGGAGTTTCGATCAATCCACCCATCGTTCGCCTCGGCAACGATTGGGAACTCAGCACGGAGGACTGGATCTACCTTTCGACCGAGCAACAGAGCGCTTCGCCATCGTCCTTCAGTGCAGGATCGGCAGTTGTGCCACCAGCTGACTGGAACAGCGATGAATGGTTCGACCGCGTGACAGACAAAGCTCTGCGGACCGAAAAGGAGGTCGAAATCAAATTCATCGTTCCCTTGCTGAGCAGGCTGGGGTATTCCGAGGAAGACCGGTACGACGGCATGCCGGTGCCCGCCGCACACGGATCCAGATCAACAATCCTGGTCATCGACTTCGCCCTGTTCAACAGCGATCTCGAAGCGCTCCGGAACCAGCCACTTCTGACGGTTGAGGCAAAGCGGGAGCAGCGCCTCGCAAAAGCCAAGGAGCTATTGAGCGCACACAACCAGGCCAAGAGCTACAGTCTTTGGACACAATGTGATTTCTTCCTCGTAACCGACAGCCGGACCATACAGGTGTTTCACGTCGCCCGAGGTGGTTTGGATGGGCCATCGCCCCTCTTTTCATGCAGCCGCCAAGAACTCAAATCTCACTTCGCCGAACTCTACAGGCTCGTCTCCAAGGGCGCGCTCACCCGGCATTACCTCGCCAAGCTGGGTGCAACGGAGGAAGCCAGTTGAATCAGTGGCGACCTCACGCAGCCTGACGAATGCGCTGCAGGCGACGTGCAGCATTCCATGCTTTCGGCGGACGACAGGCTTGCGCGTCGGCCCCGCACCCATGACCCCTGCGGACGCCAGCGCGAGCCCGCGTGAGGGATTTCGGCCCGAAGGGGCGAGACCCGCGGGCAGTTTCGCGGGGCTCGACTCCGTTGCAGACGGTCGTATCGTCTGCTACGGAGCCGAAGCCCGACCCCGGCGCAGCCGGGGGCACGCCCGAACCCGGCCGTAAAAAACCTCAGCCGAAGTCAGATCACTTCGTCGCCCGACGGGGGCGGAGAGAACAGCGCCGTGCTCAGGTAGCGCGACCCCGAGTCCGGCGCGATGGTCACCACCCGCTTCCCCGGCCCCAGCTCGCGCGCCACCTGGAGCGCCGCCCACACGATCGCCCCCGAGCTCATCCCCACGAACAGCCCCTCCTCGCGCGCCAGCCGCCGCGCCACCGGAAAGGCATCCTCCTCCCACGCCTTGATCAGCGCGTCGATGACCGAGCGGTCCAGGTTGGGCGGGACGAACCCCGGCCCCATCCCCTGGAACTGGTGCTGGCCGCGCTCCTCGCCGTGCAGCACCGCCGAGCGCCCCGGCTCCACCGCGTGCACCCGCACCCCGGGGTCGCGTTCCTTGAGGTAGCGCCCCACCCCGGAGATCGTCCCGCCCGTCCCCGTGCCGTACACGAAGGCGTCCACCCGCCCCTCCATCCCCGCCCACAGCTCCGGCCCCGTGCTCTCGTAGTGCACCCGCGGGTTGGCCGGGTTGTCGAACTGGTTGGGGAGGAAGGCGCCCGTGCGGTCGCGGATGCGCTCCGCCTCCTCGATGGCCGCCAGCATGCGCCGCTCCGGGTCGGTGAGCACCAGCTCCGCTCCGTAGGCGCGCAGCGTCGCCTTGCGCTCCTCGCTCATCTGCGCGGGGAGGCAGAGCACCAGCCGGTACCCGCGCGCCGACGCCACCTGCGCCAGCCCGATCCCGGTGTTCCCCGAGGTGGGCTCCACAATGGTGCCGCCCGGCTCCAGCAGCCCGCGCCGCTCCGCGTCCACGATCATGGCGAGCGCCGTGCGGTCCTTGATGGAGCCGCCGGGGTTCATCCCCTCCACCTTGACCCACACCTCGGCCATCCCGGGCTCCACCACCCGCTCCAGCCGCACCAGCGGGGTGTTTCCGATGAAGCGGTCGATCACCCCGCCGCCTCCGCCGGGGCCGCTTCCATCTCCAGCTCCCACGCCAGCCGCGTGTCCGGCGCCAGCGAGTGGATCACCGAGCAGTACCGGTCGAACGACAGCTGGATGGCGCGCTCCACGTGGCTCCGGTCCGATTCCACGGCCACCGTGTACACCAGCCGCACGTCCGTCAGGCGGCGCGGGGCTTCCGCCGCGCGCGAGAACTCGGCCCGCACGCGTAGCGCGGCGGGCGGGGTGCGGCGCTTGTTCAGGATCTCCACCACGTCCACCGCCGAGCAGCTGGCGATGGCCACCACCAGCGAGTCCACGGGGCTGGGCGCCGCGTTGCGCTCCCCGTCCACCAGGTGCGTCGGGCCGCCCTGGGGCCCGCCGCGATAGCGCATGCCACCCTCCCAGACCACCTCCACCGGGTACGGCGAAGCAACTCCCTCGGGCATCTGCGTCCTCCCTTTCGGATAAGCGAATCGCCCCGCCGGGGCGGGGCGATCGGTCGGCGTGTAGTGGGCGGGCGGCCTTCCCGCTCAGTACGTCTGCCGCGGCCCCGGTCCCGGCGGGTTGCGCGGCGTGGGGTCGCGCGGCTTGGTGCGGGTGGTGGCCGTCAGGATCCCGATTCCAAGGAACACCACCGCGCCGATCACGATCCACACGGGCGGGGCGCCCAGCATGAACGCCGCGGCGGCGAGCCCCGCGACCACGATGATAATGCCGAGCAGGTACGTCTGAAAGG
This sequence comes from uncultured Gemmatimonadales bacterium, assembly GCA_963716255.1. Taxonomy (GTDB): domain Bacteria; phylum Gemmatimonadota; class Gemmatimonadetes; order Longimicrobiales; family Longimicrobiaceae; genus JAFAYN01. The sequence goes on from OY970303.1 coordinate 1,344,370, forward strand.
ACGTCATGGTCACCTCCGGCGAAGTCTCTCCCTGCGTCGGGCCCGTTGCCCGCGTCCGCTGCGGGTAATGCAGGAGCGGTGCCGTCGTCCGGAACGGCAACTGCTGTTTACGGCGGGTTCGGGCGTGCCCCCGGCTGGCGCCGGGGTCGGGCTGCGGCTCCGTAAGCGAGCAAACAACGCTCGCTAACGGAGTCGAGCCCCCGCGAAACTGCCCGCGGGGTCTCGCCCCTTCGGGCCGAAATCCCTCACGCGGGGCTCGCGCTGGCGTCCGCTGGTGCCCCCTCCCCCCGGCCCCCTCCCCCGCAAGCGGGAGAGGGGGAGCACTGCACGGCTGTTGCCGTTGCGATCTGCGTCGGGAGGTCGGGGGAGGCTGCGCAGGCGGTGCGTTTGTTCGAAGCCAGCGTGATCCTGCGGACCTGCTCAACCGGTAGGCGAGTTTCGCACTGCCGGAGCAGCCTCCCCCGGCCGACCCCAAACCCGGAGCCCGCCGGAGCGCGCCGTCGTTCCGGCTCTCAGACGACAGGGTCGGCGCCGAGCGCGCCCACGTGCCGCGCGAGCACCTCCTCCATCCAGCCGTGGAGCAGGCCGTTGCTGGCGAGCACCCGGCCGCTCTCCACGGGGCCGCGCGCGTCGCCCGGCCAGCCGCTCACCGTGCCCCCGGCCTCCGCCACCAGCAGCGCGCCCGCGGCCACGTCCCACGGCGACAGGCCGAGCTCGAAGTAGCCGTCCACGCGGCCGGCGGCCACGTAGGCCAGGTCCAGCGCGGCGCTCCCGGCGCGGCGCACGTCCTGCGCGTCCGCCATCACGTCCGCCACCAGGCGGAAGTACGGCTCCAGTGCGCCCTTCCCCGCCTTGAAGGGAAAGCCGGTGGCGAGCAGGGCGCGGCGCGGCGTGTCCGTCGCGCTGACGCGGATGGGCGCGTCGTTCAGGAAGGCGCCGCCGCCGCGGACGGCGTGGAACACCTCGCCCAGGAGCGGCGCGTGGACCACCGCCGCGGCCGGCCCCGCATCGTCCGCGAAGGCGATGCTCACGCAGGTGAACGGGTAGCCGTGGACGAAGTTGTTGGTCCCGTCGATGGGGTCCACGATCCAGCGCCGTCCCGCGGCGAGCGCCGCCGAGGAAGTCTCCTCCGCGACGATGCCGTCGCCGGGAAAGTGGGCGCGGATGCGGGCGATCACCGCGCGCTCCGCCGCTTCGTCCACGGCGGTGACCAGGTCGGCGCGCTCCTTCTCGCGGACCTCGGCCGCGCCCTCGCGGGCGACGATCAGCGCCGCGGCCTCCGCCGCGGCGCGGCGGGCCACGAGCAGCTCGGCGGCGAGCTCCAGCGAAGCGTCGGGCATACGGGATCGCGTCATGGGGTGTGCGCCGGCGTGCCGTCGTCCGCGGCGGTGCGGACGAACGGCTCCGCGAGCCGGGGGAACTCGCGGTCCGGGCGCGGCGTCCGCGCGAGGTCCAGGCGAGTGAAGGCCACGGCGACCTCGTCGTAGTCGTCGGCGATGAACAGGACGCGGTGCACGAAACCGGCCCCCGGGGCCCGGTCCACCTCGTCGTACAGCGCTTCGCAGCGCGGGTCCCGCGCAATGCGCGCCAGGCGCTCCACGTCCGGCGCCGCGAGCTCCACCCCGTGGTAGACCAGGTCCAGGTCGAAGTAGCCCCGCCCCAAGTCGCCGCAGCGCAGCTCCAGGCGCAGGGCGCCGCGGGCCTCGTCGAGCGCCACGCGGCGGACCAGTCCGTCGTGGATGCTCGTCCGGGCCAGCTCCGCGACGGCGGGCGGCAGCGAAGGCTCCAGGTCGTCGACGAGCCGCCAGTAGGCGTCGCGCGCCGCGGCGCTCTCGTCGTCGTCCAGCAGCCCCTGGTGCCACTCCGGGGTGAAGAAGCGCACCGGCGCCCCCTACTCCTCGGGGACCGCCGCGGCGGCCGGCGCGCGGCGGGAGCCGCTCATCAGCGCCAGCGTGCTCCCCACGATCAGCACCGCCCCCGCCACGCTCCACGCGTCCGGCACCTCGCCGAAGAAGAGCACCCCCCAGGCCGCCGCGAAGACGATCTGCAGGTAGCCCACCGCCGTGGCGCGGCCGGCGCGCTCCATCTGCAGGCCGCGCGTCATGTAGATCTGCGCCACCTGCGTCGTCGCGCCCACGCCCGCCAGCAGCAGCCACTCCAGCGGCGTGGGCCAGCGCGGCTCGGCGCCGGCGAGGAGCGGGATGATGGTGGGAATGGTCATCACCGGGAGGTAGAAGACCACCACCAGCGGGTGCTCGTCCCTGAGGGCGCGGATGGTGGTGTAGGCCGACGCCGCGGAAAGCGCCCCCGCCAGCGCGATCGCCACGTGCCAGGGGTTCAGCCGCGCCGCGCCGCCGAAGAGCACCGCCGGGTGCGTCACCAGCAGCACCCCCGCCAGGCTGAGCAGCACGCACGCCACCTCCCGGCGCCCCATCCGCTCCCCCAGCAGGATGCCGGCGAGGATCGCGGTGAACACCGGGTTCATGTACTGGATGACGGTGGCCTCCGCGATGGGGAGGTGCACCAGCGAGTAGTAGAAGCAGGTGATGGACGAGGCGCCCACCAGCCCCCGCAGCGCCAGGCGCCCGCGGTGGATCCCCCAGGGACGCACCCCGGCGCGCCGCAGCATCGCCCAGCTGAGGACGAAGGTGACCACCGCGCGGGCGAGCACGATCTGAGCGCTCGGGAGCCGCGTGCCGGCCTCCTTCACCAGCAGGCTCATCACCGAGAACCAGAACGCGCCCACCGCCATGTACCGCAGCCCCGCCGTGGAGACCGGGGCCGGAGAGACCGGCTCTGGACCGGCGCCGGCGAGCGCCGGCGTCGGCCGCATGGATTCCTGCATTCGTGGCCCGTACGGGACGCGCCCCCGCACACGCGGCGGTGGCGTGGAGGACGCGGACAGAGCGAAAAAGGTCGCCGGGACGCCCGGCCCCGGAAAGATCGGAGCGGGCACGTCCCGGCTGCACCCCCCGCACGGAATGGGCCTATAGGCATCGACACGACAGGACTCGGGGCGTGCCCCCGGCTGCGCCGGGGTCGGGCTTCGGCTCCGTAAGCCCGCAAACAACGCGGGCTAACGGAGTCGAGCCCCCGCAAACTGCCGCGGGGTCTCGCCCCTTCGGGCCGGAATCCCTCACGCGGGCATCGCGCTGGCGTCCGCGGGGCGATTCGTCAGCGCGCCATGCGCCTCACCCGCACCGCGCCCCCGTCCTCCCAGGCGAGCACCCGCGCGCCGTCCGCGCCCGCCAGGTCCGGGAGCCTGCCGCCCACCGTGTTCTCCGCGGGGTGGAGCTTCCCGGCCCCGTCAACGCGGCCCAGCAGCAGCTTCGGCTCCTGCTCCCTCCGGTCCTCCCAGGCGATCCACGCGCCGTCCGCGCCCGCCGACACGCGGGCCTGCGACGGCGGCACCCACTCGCCTGTCAGCAGCGGGGTCGCCTCGCCGAAGCGGAGCGTCGCCCCGTCCGCCGCGGCGTACCAGAGCCCCTGCCGCCCCGGCGTGCCGGTGTACCAGGCCACGTGCACCCGCCCCGCGCCGTCCACCGCCAGCGACGGCCCCGCGTGCGGGCAGCCGGGGAACACCCAGCCGTCCGCGTGCACCCGGCGCGGCGCGGAGAACCCCGCGGCTCCGGGCGCCCGGCGGGCGACCACCACGTCGCGCACGTCGCCCGCGAAGACCTTGCGCCAGGCCACGTACACCGCGCCGTCCGGGCCCACCGCCAGCGAGGTGCGGCAGCAGGGGCACACCTCCCCGTCCACCACCACCCCCGCCCCGAAGCTGCGCCCCCCGTCCGTGGACGCCGCCACCCGGACCTCCGAGCCCGGGAGCCCTTCCTCCCCGGCGGCGTGGGCGCCATGGCCTCCGTGCCCTCCCGGCGCCGCCGGCCCGATCCGCCCGGAAGCGACGCGCTCCGCGCGCAGCCGGTCGCGGACGCGCGCGTCGATCCACGACACGTACACCGTCCCGTCGCGCGCCACGGCCAGGTTGTGGAAGGTGTGCGACGACGGGAGCCCGCCCGCGTCGTCGTTGACCGTGGCCGCGGGCGCGAAGGTGCGCCCGCCGTCCTCCGAGCGGGCGAAGCGCAGGTCGCTGGCCGGGAACGGCCGCCCCGGCACCGGCGTGCTCCGCTGCCAGGCCACGTACACCTCGCCGCGCGGCCCCACCGCCACCTGCGGCGGGGCCTGGTCGTGCGTGGAGGCGTCGCCCGCGACCGTGTTGACGCGCACGGGCTCGCCCGCGGCCCCGTCCGGCGCGATGCGGGCCAGGTACACGCCGGGGACGCCGGCGCTGTCCGCCACCCACGCCGCGTAGGCCGCGCCCGTGCGCGCGTCCGCGGCCACGGTGGGCCGCCCGGCGCCGCGCGCCGCCAGCGTCGCGGTCGGCCCGGGCGTGTCGCCCGCGGCGGGGGAGCACGCGGCCAGCGCCGCGAGTCCCAGGAGCGCCGCGCATCCGGATGGGCTCATCGCTCTCATCGCCGCCCCCTCAGCGGCCCGGGCCGTAGCGGACGCCCACGTACACCGTCCGCGGCAGCCCCGGCGTCATCTCCTCCTTCGCGAAGGCGCTGTACGCGGCGAGCTCGGCGTAGCGCTCGTCCGCCAGGTTGGTCACCCGTGCCACCAGCTCCACCCGCCGCGCGACCGGGAGGGCGGCGCGCAGGTTGAGCAGGTCGTGGCCGCCGTAGCGGTGGGTGTTCTCCGGGTCCATCCAGTAGCTCCCCACGCGCGCCCACTCGCCCTCCACGCGGGCGCCCGCCAGCCACGCCGGCGCGTACGCCAGCCGGGCGCTCGCCAGGTCGCGCGGGGCGGCCTCGATGCCGTTGCCCGCGTAGCTCACCGCGGCGCTGGGGGCCCAGTCCTCGTACGTCTGGCGCGAGCGCGACCAGTTGGCGTCCGCCGTCAGCTCGTCCGTCAATGCCAGGGCGGCGCCCAGCTCCACCCCGCGGTGCAGCGTTTCCCCCGCGTTGCTGGAGACCCGGCTCCCGTCCGCGGCGCGGAAGGCGAGGATGTCGTCGCGGATCCGCATGCGGTACGCGGCCGCGTCGTAGCTCAGCCGGCCCAGGCGGCCGCGGAAGCCGGCCTCCACGTTGTCGGCGCGCACCGGCCGCAGGTCGGTCGAGCTTTCCGCCGGCCCCTGCCGGAAGAGCTGCCCCTCCGCCGGGGCGCGGAAGCCGTGGCCGTACGAGGCGTACACCCCCAGCGCCGGCCCCGCCTCCCAGGTGACGCCCAGCTTGGGGCTCAGGTGGTCGTAGCGCGGGTCCGCGTCGGCCGGGCGGCGGTGCGGGCCCGTCGCCAGCGGCGCCAGGCGCGAGTCGTAGTCGTAGCCGGCGTGGTCGTAGCGCAGCCCGGCCACCACCCGCACCCGCTCCAGCGGCGAGGCCTCCGCCTGCACGTACGGCGAGACCCCGCGGAACACCACGTCGTAGTCGTACACCGTGTCGCCGGCGGTGAAGGCGCGCATCACCCGGCCGTCGCGCTCCGGCGCGATCCGCCGCTCCAGCCGGTAGCCCGGGCTGTAGTCCACGTCCACCCCGGCGATCACCCGCGCGCGCAGCGGCACGAAGTCGCGCCGCACCCTGGCCAGCACCCCCAGCGAGGAGTGCCCCGTGCGGTACCACACCGGGTCGTAGGAGAGCATCCAGCTGGGGACGATCTCCATGGAGTTGCGGCGCACGAAGGGCGTCACGCTGAACAGGGTGGACCCGGACACCTTTTCCCACGCCGACGACAGGCGGAACGCCTCCACCTGGCGGAGGGCGATGGGGTTGTAGTTGACGGTGGGGTGGTCGCGGAAGTCGCCCAGCGACACCGCCGACGGGTCCGTCTGGTCGATGTGCGAGAACGTGGCGACCGTGCGCAGCGCGCCGCCGCCGCCGCCGAGGGCGCGGTCCCAGCGCAGCGTGCCGCTCTGGCGGGTGTAGTCGGTGGCGTCGCGCCACCCGTCGGTGCGGGTCAGGTTGAGGTCCGCGCGCAGGCCGTCGCGCCCGCGCGTGCCCGCGGCCGTCACCAGCGCCCGCCCCCACCCGAAGCCGCCGCCCTCCACCGCCGCCTCCAGCCCCGGCCCGGCGGAGGGAGCGCGCGTCCCCACGCTCACCACCCCGCCGATGGCGTCGCTCCCGTACAGCGCGGTGGCGGGGCCCTTGAGCACCTCGATGCGGTCCGCCTGCGGGAGGTTGACCTCGTACAGCGCGTTGTGGTTGAAGAAGCCGGTGGAGCGCGTGGGGACGCCGTCCTCCAGGAACAGGTACACAGGCTTGGTGGTCATCGGCTGGCGGATGGCCGTCTTGTGCCCCTCGCCCCCCGCCGCACCGATCCACACCCCGGGGATGCGGTTGGCGATCTCGGAGGGGTGGGCCGGCATGGACGCGCGGATCGCCGCCCCGCCGATGACGTGCACCGTGGCCGGCGTTTCCGCGCGGCGCTGCGCCTCGCGGCTGGCGCTCACCACGATCTCCTCCAGCGCCAGGGCGGCGCCCGCCAGCCGGAAGTCGGCGCGCGCCACCCCGCCGGAGGGCACCTCCACCGGCAGCGTGCCCGGCGAGAAGCCGATGCGCTCGGCCGTGAGCGTCAGCGCCCCGGCGGGGACGCCGCCCAGCGCGAAGCGCCCGCGGGCGTCGGTGTGCGTGGACGCGCCGCTGGAGGCGCGCACGGCGGCCCCGGCCAGCGGCTCGCCGGTGGCGGCGGACACCACCGTCCCCTCCACCGACCCCGGCTGCTGGGCGCGTAGCGGGAGGGCGGAGGACAGCAGCAGGACCGCGGCCGCCAGCAGGCGGGCGGCCGGATAGGATACGGAGGCGCGCACGGCGCTCCGGACGACGTGACGGGACAAGGCTCCACCTCGGGGAAGAGGGCTGCGTACGGAAGCGCGGGCTCCGGCCGCCGTCGTGGCGTCCGGGCGCTCCGGGTCACCTGGGGTCAGGCGCGCAGCGCGGGAGGTGCGAGGCCGTAGGGGAGGGTGAAGGGAGGGAAGCGGTCCGGGAGCCCGGCCCCGCGGTCGAGGGAGGCGACGGGCGCCGCCGGAACGACGGCCCCGGCCTCGCGGCACGACGCCGCGAACACGGGGAGCGCCACGCCCGCCGGGCAGCACCCCACGCAGGTGCAGCCGCCGTGGGCGCCGTGGTCGGCCGGCGCCCGGTCGTGCTCCGCGGCCGCCGCGGCCGCAGGGCCGTGCTCCGCGTGCGCGCCGTGCCCCGCCCGGGCCGCCGGGCCGCCGCCCGCCCGCACGACGGCGGAGTGGTGGGGGCACGGGTGCAGCCCGACCGCGTCCCCCGTCCAGGTGAACAGGAGGAGGAGCGCCGCCAGCAGGGCGGAGAAGCGGTTCGCCGCGGAACGCTTCACGGTGGACGGGTGCGAGGCGTCGAGCATGGGGGAAAGATCGGCGGCGCGCGCCGGACGCGAAATCCGGGCGCTTCCCGAAACCGCGTGGGAGATTTCCCGACGGGGATGCGCAGCCTCACAACGATAATCGCGCCGCGCCCCGGGGACCAGCATCTCGATCTCGCGGCGCCGCCTGGCCCTGCCCGCGCCGATGTGGCATCTTCCCGGGCCGCCGTCCCGGACCGCGGGGCGGCCGGGGCTCCCGGTCTGGACGGACACCAGGTACTTCGATGCACGGCAGCGGATCGGCCACGCGCCCGTTTCGTCCCGCGGCGGGCGCCCTCCGGGCGGCGCTCCTCCGCCTCCTCCCCGCCCTCCTCCTCCTCGCCGCCCTCCCCGCGGCGGGGCTGGCGCACACGCGGCTGGAGTCCTCGGTTCCCGCCGCGGACGCGGTCCTGCGCACCCCGCCCGCCGAGCTGCGCCTGCGCTTCAGCGCCCCCGTGGAGCCGCGGCTCACCGGGGCGACGCTGCTCGGCGAGGCGGGCGACACCGTCCTGGTGGCCGTCGCGGCTCCCGCCCCCGGCTCCGGCAACCGCGCCTTCGTGGTCCCCGTCACCACCACGCTCGCCCCCGGGCAGTACATGGTGGAGTGGCGGACGGCGGGCGCGGACGGCCACGTGATCCGCGGCGCCTACTCCTTCGTGGTGGAGGGGCTCGCGCCCCCGGCCGCCGCCGCGCCGGCGGACACCGCCCCCGCGCCCGCGGACACCGCCGCCGCGCCGCCCCCGGGCGACGATGCCGGCCGGGACGCGCTCTTCCTCCCCGGCTCCCCGCTGGGGGTGCTGGTCCGCTGGCTGGGATTCCTGGGGCTGCTGGGGATGATCGGCGCCGCGACGTTCCGCCTGGCGGTGCTTCCCGCCGCGGAGCGGGGCGGCCTCGCGGCGGAAGCCTCCGGGGCCGCCGCGCGGCGATCCCGCGGCGCCGCGCTGGCCGCGCTGGGGCTCTTCGCGCTGGCGCTCGCCGGGCGGCTCTGGATGCAGGCGGCCGCGCTCGCCGGGCCGGGCGGCTCCGGCGCGGGCGGGACGCTCCCCGCGGTGCTGGACACCGGGTGGGGCCGGGCGTGGGCCGCGCAGGCGGCCGGCGCCGCCGCGTTCCTGGCCGCGCTGCTCCTCGCGCGGCGGCGGGAGCACGCGGCGGGGTGGCGGGCGGCGGCCGCCGCCCTGGCCGTCGTCGCGGCGGGGACCGCCTGGGCCGGCCACGCCGCCGCCGTGGAGCGGGCGCGGGCCCTGGCCCTGCTCGCGGACGGGCTCCACCTGCTGGGCGCGGGGGCGTGGATGGGGACGCTGGCGCTGCTGCTGGGCGTGGGGATCCCCGCGGCGCTGCGCGCGCCCGCCGGGGGGCGGGGCGCGGGGGTCGCGGCGCTGGTGCGCGCCTTTTCCCCCATCGCGCTGGCGGGGGCCGGCACCGCCGCCGCCACCGGGGTGGCGAGCGCCCTGTTCCACCTGGGCGCCCCCGCCGAGCTGTGGAGCACCGGCTACGGCCGCGCCCTCCTCCTCAAGCTGGCCCTGGTGGCGCTGGCCGCCCTGGCCGGGCTGCGCAACTGGCGCGTCCTCACCCCCGCCCTGGAGGGCGACGCCGGGGCCCGCTCGCTGCGGCGCACCGTGGCCGCCGAAGTGGCCGTGGGCGTCCTGGTGGTGCTGGTGACCGCGGTGCTCGTGGCGCTGCCGCCGCCCTGAGCGGCCGGCCCGCGTGTCCTCCGGGCCGGGCAGGCCGTCCCCGCGGGAGTACACCCGCGGCGGGTCCGCGGCAGGGCCGGCCAGGGCGCCGCCCGGCCCGGCGAGCCGCCATTTCCGACACTCCGCGACCCCAGCGGCGCGCCCACACTGGCGAAAGCGGGAGGAGGCACGTAATTTGACGCCTTCCTCCGAATCTTCGTGACCCGTCCCCGATCCAGGGGAACAGGTCGCACCGTGCAGGAACCGTCGGCGCTCCCGGGCTGTACCACGCAGTCCACCGCCGCGCGCCAGCAGCGCCCATCGCAACCCTGTCACCGACACCCCCATGGCCAGAAACCCCTCGCAGGACTTCGGCGGCTCCTCGGCGTCCACGCTCAATCCCCCCGGAATGGTGGGGCATGCCTCGGGAGACACGGGGTTCTTCGGCCACCCGCGCGGGCTGGCGACGCTGTTCTTCACCGAGATGTGGGAGCGGTTCTCGTACTACGGGCTCCGCCCCCTCCTGGTGCTGTTCATGGCCGCCGCGCTCGCGGAGGGCGGCTTCGGGTTCAGCCGCGACCAGGCGTCGGCCATCGTCGGCATCTACGGCTTCAGCGTCTACCTCGCCTCGCTCCCCGGCGGCTGGGTCGCCGACCGGCTGCTGGGGCTCCAGCGCGCCATCTTCATCGGCGCCTGCCTCATCACCGCCGGCCACCTTTCCATCGGCGTCTCCGGCTTCGCCGGCACCGCGGGCAAGGTGCCCTTCTTCCTGGGGCTGATCCTCATCGTCCTCGGGACGGGGCTCCTCAAGCCGAACATCTCCGCCATCGTCGGCGACCTGTACCCCGAGGGCGGCTCGCGGCGCGACGCGGGCTTCTCGATCTTCTACATGGGGATCAACGTCGGCGCCTTCTTCGGCCAGCTCATCACCGGCGCCCTCGGCGAGATGGTCGGCTGGCACTGGGGCTTCGGCGCCGCGGGCGTCGGCATGTTCGTGGGCCTGGTGGTGTTCATGCTCACGCGCGGCAGGACGCTGCAGGGCATCGGGACCGCGCCCACGCGCCACCCCGACCCGGCGGTGCAGTCGCGGCAGGAGCGCACCGTGAAGATCGCGCTCGGGATCGGGCTCGCGGCCATCGTCGTCACCTTCGCGCTCGCCGCCACCGGTTCCATCACCATCGACGCACAGGCAATCGGCAACGTCCTGGTGTACGTCACCCTCGTCATGGTGACGCTCTTCTTCCTCTTCGTCTTCGTCGCCGGCGGCATCAACGGGGACGAGAAGAAGCGCGTGGCGGTGATCTTCGTCCTCTTCCTCTTCGCCATCGTCTTCTGGGGCGCTTTCGAGCAGGCGCCCACCTCGCTCAACCTCTTCGCCGCGGACTTCACCGACCGCCAGCTGGGCGGCTTCGAAGTCCCGGCCACCTGGTTCCAGTCCATCAACTCGGCCTTCATCATCCTCCTCGCGCCCGTGTTCGCGGCGATCTGGGTGGGGATGGGGCGGCGCGGCAAGGACCTGTCCTCGCCCGGCAAGTTCTCGCTGGGGCTGTTCTTCGCGGCCATCGGGTTCGCGATCATGATCGTCGCCGCCAACCGCGTCGTGGCGAGCGGCGGCCAGACGCTGGTGTCGCCGTGGTGGCTGGTGGGGAGCTACTTCTTCCAGACCATCGGCGAGCTGTGCCTGAGCCCCGTCGGCCTCTCCTCCATGACCAAGCTCTCGCCCCGCAAGTACGTCGGGCAGATGATGGGGATCTGGTTCACGGCGTCCGCGCTGGGCAACCTGATCGGCGGCCTGGTGGGCGGCCACGTGGACCCGGAGAAGCTGGAGCTGATGCCCGAGCTGTTCACGCGCACGACGATCTCGCTCGTGATCGCCGGGGTGGTGCTTGTGCTCCTGATCATCCCCATCCGGCGCATGATGGCGGGAACCTCCACCGACGGCAGGGCCACGCACTGAGCCCGCCGACAGTGTGGCCGCGGCGGGGCGCCTTCCGGATCTCCGGGGGGCGCCCCGCCCGCGTTCCGGCCCCGGCGCGTCCGCACGCGCCTTGCAGCACGCGCCCCCGGGGGCGGAGGGCCCGGGGCCTGGATTCCAGAACGGGACGGGACAGCATGCACATGACCGACGAAGAGATCGCGGCCGAGCTCCAACGGCGGGGGCTGGAGGTGGAATACCTGCGGGAGCTGGCGTCGGCGCTGGGCTTCGCGGAGGAGGAAGGGTGGACGGAGGAGGTGTTCGGCGCCATCGAGGGGGCGGAGATGCACGTGCGGCGGCGGGCGGCGCTGCGCACCCTGGACATGGCGAGCGACCGGCACCCGCCGGGGGAAACGCTTGACAGCGGGACGACGTAGGCACAGCGTACAGACACGCCCTGGAACCCGGCCCGCATGTTCCACGTAGACTCTACAGACCCCACCCCCGTGGAGGTGCAGCTGGTGCGCACCATCCGCTCCGCCGTGGGCGCGGGGCTCCTGGAGCCCGGCGACCGGCTCCCCACCGTGCGGCAGCTCGCCGTGGAGCTGCGCGTCAACGCCAACGCGGTGGGCAGGGCCTACGACGAGCTGGCGCGCCAGGGGGTGCTGGAGGAGCGCCCCGGGGTGGGGACGCTGGTCCGCTCGGCCCGCGAAGCCATCCGGCGCGAGGAGCTGTACCTGGAGCTGTGCGCCCTGGAGGACTCGTTCCTCCGGGAGGCCGCGGAGCTGGGCTTCTCCCTGGACGACGTCATCATCCATCTCGACAGCCGCCGCACCCCGTAAATAAGGAGGGCTCCATGCCCGCGACCGATCTCGCTCCCGTCCGTACCGCCACCTCCCTGGCCACGGCGAAGGGGCCCCGCCCCAACATCCTCGCCGCCCTCAGCCTGGCCGCCCCCACGGTGGCGGGCATCGCCACGAGCGTCGTCACCGGCAGCCCGCTCGCCGCGCTCGTGGGGGTGGGGCTGGGGTTCGTCGCCACCCTGTCCCCCAAGATCGCGCGGCAGTGGGAGCGCGCGGTGGTGCTGCGCTGGGGACGCTACGTGGGGCTCAAGGGCCCCGGCCCCTTCTGGGTGATCCCCTTCGTGGACACCATCCCCGCCTGGATCGACCAGCGCACCGTCACCACCAGCTTCGCCGCCGAGGAGACGCTGACCTCCGACACCGTCCCCGTGAACGTGGACGCGGTGCTCTTCTGGACGGTGTACGACCCGCAGAAGGCCGCGCTGGAGGTGCAGGACTACGCCCAGGCGGTGAGCTGGGCCGCGCAGACCGGGCTCCGCGACATCATCGGCCGCACCTCGCTGACGGACCTGCTGCGCGGCCGCGAGCGCATCGAGAAGGAGCTGGGGGCGCTGATCGACGAGCGCACCACGCCCTGGGGCGTCACCGTGCACTCCGTGGAGATGCGCGACGTCATCATCCCCGCCTCCCTCCAGGACGCCATGTCGCGCGAGGCGCAGGCGGCGCGCGAGAAGCAGGCGCGCATCATCCTGGGCGAGGCCGAGGTGGAGATCGCTCAGCTCTTCGAGAAGGCGTCGCACGCCTACCAGGGCAACCCCACCGCGCTGCAGCTGCGGCAGATGAACATCCTCTACGAAGGGCTCAAGCAGAAGGGCGGGATGATGGTGGTGCCCAGCAGCATCGTGGACTCCATGGGCGCCTCCGGAGTGCTGAGCGCCGCGGCCCTCGCCAAGCAGGGGGCCGCCGAGGCGGAGGAGCGCCGCGCGCCGGAACAGCTGCGGGTGGTGGAGGATTGAACTGATCTGAACTGCTGGGTTGGGCGTGTCCCCGGCTGGCGCCGGGGTCGGGCTTCGGCTCCGTAGCAAACGATACTACCGTTTGCAACGGAGTCGAGCCCCGACGATACTGCTGTCGGGTCTCGCCCCTTCGGGCCGAAATCCCTCACGCGGGCATTGCGCTGGCGTCCGCGCGGGTGGGCCCCCCTCACCCCCGGGGAGCCTGATCTGCACGGATTCCGTATGAGTAGAGACGAAGCCCCGCCCTCCGCATGGAGGGTGGGGCTTCGTCGTCGCCGTGCCGTTCGCCGTTCCGCAGTACCCCCCAAATTCTGTTCGGAGGGAGACTCGCCGGCTGTTTGGCGAGGCTCACTCCGGCGCAGGGAAACCCGCCGGCCGTTTGGCGGGGTTCCCGGAGCCCGCGGAGGAGACGGACAGCAGTACCGTCCGGCTCCGTAGCGGCCCGCCAAACGGTCCGCAGACGCTCAAATCACTCGCCGTACGGCACCCAGATGTTCTTGACCTGCGTCGCCTGGCGCAGGAACTCGCGCCCCTCGCCCTGCTCCGCCACGGACCAGTCGCGCCCCCGGCCGTAGTCGACCCAGGTGCGCTTCATGTTCCCCGCGGAAAGCCGCTCGACGTCCGTGCTCCCCTGCGCCGTGCCGAAGTACCAGACGCCGTCCACGTCGTCGTGCGACGCCAGCGTCCCGGCGAGCTCCTCGCGCAGCCCGGTGACGATGTTGATGACGCCGCCCGGAACATCGGAGGTGTCCAGCACCTGGTAGAAGTCGGTCGCCGCGAGCGGGAAGCGCTCCGAGGGCACCGCGACCACCGTGTTGCCCACCGCGACCGCCGGCGCCACCAGCGACACGAAGCCCAGCAGCGGCGCCTCGTCCGGGCAGACGATGCCCAGCACGCCCAGCGGCTCGTTCATGGCCAGGGTGACGTTGCGGAACGGGGTCTGGTGCACCAGCCCGTCGTACTTGTCCGCCCACGCGGCCCAGGTGTACAGCCGGCGGATGGAGGCGTCCACCTCGCGCGCCGCGGCGGCCTCGTCGCCGCTCCCCCGGGCCAGCCGCCGCGCGAACTCCTCGCCGCGCGCCGCCAGGTTCTCGGCCACGTAGAAGAGCACCTGCGCGCGGTTGTGCGCCGTCTGCCTGGCCCACCTGGCCGCCTTGTGCGCCGCCTCCACGGCGTTGCGCAGGTCCTTGCGGTTGCCGCGCCCCACCTCGCCCAGCTGCCGCCCGTCGGCGCCGCGCACCGGGAGCGAGTACCCGGAATCCGGCCGCGCCTGCTTGCCGCCCACGTACAGCTTCGCCGTCCGGTCGATGGGCGGCGGCCCCGCCGGCGCCACCGCCGCAGCCACATCGGACTCAGCCGCCTCAGCCGTCGCCGTTGCCGGCTGTTCCCTGTGGAGCTGCGGGCCCTCGCTCGCTTCGCTCCCTGTTCCCTGTTCCCTGCCCTTCTTGTTTTCCTGCCACCCCGCCTTGACGTACTCCCACAGCCCTTCCCTACCGCCCTCGCGCCCGAAGCCGCTCTCGCGGTAGCCGCCGAAGCCGGAGGCCGCGTCGAAGACGTTGGTGCAGTTGATCCACACCGTGCCGGCGACCAGCTTGGGCGCGATGTCGAGCGCCAGGTTGACGCTTTCCGTCCACACGCTGGCGGCCAGCCCGTAACGGGTGTTGTTGGCCAGCTCCACCGCCTCGCCCGGGGTGCGGAAGGTCATCAGCACCACCACCGGCCCGAAGATCTCCTCCTGGGCGACGACGGAGGAGGGGGACACGTCGGTGAAGAGCGAGGGCGGGAAGAAGCACCCTTCCTGCGGGCAGCTCCACGACGGCTGCCACAGGGTGGCGCCCTCGTCCTGTCCCTGCCGGACCAGCTCCTGGATCTTCTGGAGCTGCTGCGGCGAGTTGATGGCGCCGATGTCGACCGCCTTGTCCAGCGGGTCGCCCACGCGCAGCGTTTCCATGCGGGCGCGCAGCTTGGCGACCAGCCGGTCGGCGATCCCCTCCTGGGCCAGGATGCGCGAGCCGGCGCAGCAGACCTGCCCCTGGTTGAACCAGATGGCGTCCACCACGCCCTCCACCACGCTGTCCAGGTCGGCGTCCTCGAACACCACGAAGGGCGATTTGCCGCCCAGCTCCAGCGACAGCTTCTTGCCGCTCCCGGCCGTGGCGATGCGGATGATGCGCCCCACCTCGGTGCTGCCGGTGAAGGCGATCTTGTCCACGCCGGGGTGCTCCACCACCAGCGATCCCGTGCGCCCGTCGCCGGTGACCACGTTGACCACGCCGGGCGGGAGCCCCACCTCGCGGCACACGTCGGCGAAGAGGAGCGCGGTGAGCGAGGTGAACTCGGCGGGCTTGAGCACCACCGTGTTCCCCATGGCCAGCGCGGGGGCGATCTTCCACGACAGCATCAGCAGCGGGAAGTTCCACGGGATGATCTGCCCCACGACGCCGACCGGCACGGCGCCGGGGAGCTCGACCTCCATGAGCTGCGCCCACCCGGCGTGGTGGTAGAAGTGCCGCGCCGCCAGGGGGATGTCGATGTCGCGCGACTCGCGGATGGGCTTGCCGTTGTCCAGGGACTCCAGCACGGCGAAGAGGCGCGAGTGCTTCTGGAGCTGGCGCGCGAGGGCGTACAGGTAGCGCGCCCGGGCGTGGCCGCCCATGGCGCGCCAGCCGGCGAGCGCCCCGCGCGCGGCGCTCACGGCGTCCTCCACGTCCCGGGGCCCGGCCTGCGCCAGCCGCGCGAGCGCCTTTCCGTTGGCGGGGTTGGTGGTCTCGAAGTGCTCCCCCGACCGCGGCTCGCGCCACTCCCCGGCGACGAACAGCTTCATCGTGCGGTCCCGCTCGTCCAGCCAGCGGTCGGCCAGCGACGCGCTCTCGGGGGCGGGTCCGTATTCCATGGTCTCGAAGATCTCGGCGATGCTGCTCATGTCGTTTCCGGGAAGCCGTTCAGGCGGTCATTCTTCAAAAAGGGCGCGAGCAAGACCGGACTGGCGAATGATGGAGAGGAGCGTCCCGGTCTGCAGCTCGGAGTGATCCGGAACGGGAACGGTGATCGTGGAGCCGCGCATTCGCTTCTGCATGACGACGTGACTGCCACGCTGCCGCACCTGCTCGAAGCCGTGCTGTGCCAGGATCCGGCAATACTTCACGCCCGGAAAGGACGCGCAGTCTACCCGACCGCCACCTCGAGCCGGGTCACATAGACTTCTCCGCGCAGCCGGTCCCGTACTTCCTCCGGATCCGCCGTCTCGACGAACAGTTCCAGGGCTTCGACGAGGTTTCTGCGAGCGTCCTCGATCGTATCGCCCTGGCTGGCGATATCCAGCTCGGGCGAGAGTGCGACGTACCCGTCGCCCTCTCGTTCGATGATGGCAGTGAGCTGATGGACCTGCTTCATTGGCGTACCTCCGATCGGTCAGGACGGGCTCGTGCGCCGCTGGACCGTCCAATGTAGCCTGCCGGCCATCGTCGTTCAACGCATGGGGAGCCGGATCACCGGTCGCGCGTCCAGATGACCAGGGTGCCGCACTGCAACGTGTCGGTGCGGAACTCGGGCGGGGTGCCGCCGCCGGGGCGGTAGAACTCGATGGCCTCGATCCCGTGGGAGGCGAAGGAGTTCAGGTCCGGCGGCGGGCTGGTGGCGTCGGCGCCCCAGCTCTGGCCGTAGATGCGCATGCCGTCCAGGAACACCTGCGCGTAGCAGGGGCGGGGCGGCTTGCCGCTGAGCGCCCCGGGGGTGGTGCCGGTGCCGCGCTCGGTGGCGATGAAGACCCCGCTGCCGTCGCCGCTGGAAACCATGCGCAGCCCCGGGACCGCCCTCCGCATGATCTCGGTGAGCTTGCGATCTCCCTGCCGCTCCAGCTGCTCGCGGGTGAGGAAGAAGCCGGTCGCCCGCTGGCGGCGCGCCTCGAAGGCGCGCATCCGCGCCGGCACGGCCATGGCCGTGACCGTCACCGGGGCCATGGAGGTGGGCGCCGCCGCGAGGAGCAGCGTGTGCTCCGCGGAGGCGCCGGCGGAAACCGTGACCTTCATCTGCAGCGGCGCGTAGCCCAGGCGCTGCACCTGCAGGTCGTGGGTGCCGGCCGGGAGCCCCTCCACGGCGAAGCGGCCCAGGCTGTCGGTGAGCGCGCCCCGGCCGAGCGCGGGGAGCGACACCTGGGCCCCCGCCACGGGGAGGTTGCCGGCGCGCTCGCGGACCGTGCCCCGGAGCGCCGCGTCCTGCGCGGCCGCGCCGCCGGCGGCGGCCAGCAGAGCCGCGAAGGCCAGGAGCGCGGCGCGGAGGGTGCCCGCGAGGGAGGCAAGGCGGCGGGTCGAGTGAAGGAGCATGGGGGCGAAGCGTGTGGAGGGGATCGGGGGAGCAGCGGACGCCGGGACGACCTTCAGTCGGTTCCTGCCGGAAGCCGGTCGATGGATTCTTCGGCGACGCGGATGAACTCGTCGGCATCCGCGATGAGCTGTCGGGCCGTGGCCGAGTCCACGTCGGGACCGACGCCATAGTCGCCGAGGTTGCGGATCGCCGCTGCTTCGATCAGCTGCCGGTGCATGCTCGCCGGGAGAACCCCGCTGCGGGCGAAGTGCTGTCCGAACGCGGCGTGCACGGCCGAGTGCTTCGAGAACTTCAGGCCGCGGCCACGGAGGAATGCGTCGGCGACGTAGAACATCGCGTAGTACGCCCGCGATGCGGCGAAGTCGTAGTGGTGCTCGCCGAGCAGGAGCCGGGCCGCGTCCGCGCTGCTGCGCGCCTTGCGGAGGAGGCCTGCCTGGTCAGGCGTCATACGGCGACGCCTTCGCTGCGGACGTTGAGCACGAAGGGGCTCGCCTCGGAGTGGAAGCGCTCCGCGGAGAGGAAGGTGACGGCCACGTCCAGCCCGGTGCGGAGCGACACGTCCGACACCATCCCGCCGGTCCGCCGGATCTCCTGGACGGGCCGCACCTCACCGTGAAGCACCACCAGCACGTCTACGTCGGACTCGGGGGTGGCGTCGCCGCGCGCCTGGGAGCCGAACAGGACCATGCGCTCCAGGCGCGGTCCGTACAGCCCTTCCAGCCCGCCGCGCAGCTCCGCGACGATCCTGGACACGGTGTCGGTCAAGGGTCCACCTCCGGCGAACGAGACTGTGCGCGAGGCGGCGCGGCGCCGCACGCTGAATGTACGTCCGCGGCCGCCGCACCTCAACGTATGCGACGGCCGGTGGGGATCTCCGCCGCCGGGTCGCCGGCGGGCGGGGCGGACGGCATCCTTTACATCCTGCCCGACCTCCGGACATATTTCGCGACACGAAACATCCACCCACCCGGCACCCGGAGGATCCAGTGCAGAACCACGCCCAGCAGGTCCGCAAGCTCGTGCTCAACCGCGAGACGGTCCGCAACCTCACCCGCAGCGGGTCCGTGCCCCTCACCGGGGTATCCAACACCAACTGCCTGTGCAGCGAGAGCGGCTGCAACCCGTCCGTCACCATCTGCACGGCGCAGTAGCCGGCGGACGGGCCGCTTTCGCCGCGGTTCGGTAGATGCATCGCCGGCGCGCACGGCTGTCAGCGTGGGCCCACCTGAACCGGAGCGCCGGCGATGCAAGACGAACTTGAGGGGACGATCACCCGGATCAAGCCGCTCGCCGATTCGGTGGTGGAGGCCGCGATGGCGCTCAACGCCGCCATCCGCGGCGCCTGCGAGCAGGGGCTCACGGTGCGGCTGGACGTGGTGGAGGAGCACCGGGAGAGCGACGACGAGCCCGTGCCCATGGTGCGCGCCAGGATCTCCAAGCGCATTGCCTGAGCGCGGCGGAACCCCTCATCCTGCGAGGCGTGTGAGCGAGGAATTCCGGGACCACTTCTCGGGCGTGGCGGAAGGGTACGCGCGCTTCCGCCCCGGGTACCCGGCGGCGCTGTTCGCGTGGCTGGCGGAGCGCGCGCCGGGGCGGGGGCTGGCGTGGGACTGCGCCACCGGGAGCGGCCAGGCGGCGCTGGGGCTCGCGGAACACTTCCGGCGCGTGGTGGCGACGGACGCCAGCGCGGAGCAGGTGGCCGCTGCCCGCCCGCACGCCGGGGTGGACTTCCGCGTCGCGCCGGCGGAGCGGAGCGGCCTGGACGACGACGCGGCCGACCTGGTGACGGTGGCCCAGGCGCTCCACTGGTTCGACGTGCCCGCGTTCTTTCGCGAGGCGAGGCGCGTCCTCCGCCCCGGCGGCCTGCTCGCCGCCTGGTGCTACGGCAACCCCGTCCTGCCGGACCCGGCGCTGGACGGCGCGCTCTCCGCCTTCATCGACGGCGCCGTGGGCCCGTACTGGCCCCCGGAGCGCCGCCTGATCCTGGAGGGCTACGCCACCCTCGCCTTTCCCTTCCGCGAGATCGCGCCGCCGCCTCTGGCCATGGAGGCGGACCTCACCCTGGACGGCTTCGCGGGGTACCTGCGCACCTGGTCCGCGACGACCCGGTACGTCGCCGCCCACGGTCTGGACCCCGTCGACGGCCTGGTGGAGGAGCTGCGCCCCGCCTGGGGCGACCCCGACGCGCCCCGCCGCGTCCGCTGGCCGCTCGCCTTCCGCGTGGGCTACGCCGAAGCGGAGTAGCGCGGCCGCCCCCCCCAAAAACTTGTGCGGAGGGAGACCCGCCGGCAGTTTGGCGGGGCTCCCGCAGCTGGAGCGGAGACACCGGGGCGGTTTCCGGTGGCTCCCGGGGTACCCGCGAAGCGGGTCGCCGCGCAGGAGACGGACGGCAGTATCGTCCGGCTCCGGAGCGGCCCCGCCCCAGCACGCAGCCCTTTCCGACAGGACCGATGCCGACCGACAACACCCCCGTCTGGGACGACCACCCGGGACTCGCCCTGCCCTCGCTGGAGGGGGACGTGGACGCGGACGTGTGCGTGGTGGGGCTGGGCGGCTCGGGGCTGGCGTGCGTGGGGGAGCTGCTGGGGCTGGGCGCGCGGGTGGTGGGAATCGACGCGGGGCCGGTGGCGGGCGGCGCGGCGGGGCGCAACGGCGGGTTCCTGCTGGCGGGGACCTACCACTTCTACCACGACGCGGTGGAGCGGTACGGACACGCCCGCGCGCTGCGCCTGTACCGGCTGACGCTGGCGGAGATGGAACGCATGGCGGGGGAGACGCCGGAGGCGGTGCGGCGGACCGGCTCGGTGCGCGTGGCGTCGACGGCGGAGGAGGAGGACGACTGCCGGGCGCAGCTGGACGCCATGCGCGCGGACGGGCTCCCCGCGGAGCCGTACGAGGGCCCGGAGGGGCGCGGCCTGCTGATCCCCTCGGACGCCGCCTTCCACCCCGTGCTCCGCTGCCGGGTGCTCGCCCGGCGCGCGGCGGAGCGGGGCGGACGCCTCTTCGAGCGCTCGCCCGCACTGTCGGTCTCGGGGACGGAGGTGGCGACGGAGCGCGGCCGGGTGCGCTGCGGCCGGGTGGTGGTGGCGGTGGACGGACGCCTGGACGCCGTGCTCCCGGAGCTCGCCGGGCGGGTGCGCACGGCGCGCCTGCAGATGCTCGCCACGGCCCCGGCGCCCGAGGTGCGCATCCCGCGCCCGGTGTACGCGCGCTGGGGCTACGAGTACTGGCAGCAGCTTCCGGACGGGCGCGTGGCGCTGGGCGGTTTCCGCGACCACGCGGACGAGTGGACGCACGCGGCGGAGCCGTCGGCGCGGGTGCAGGAGCTTCTGGAGCGCTTTCTCCGCGAGAGGATCGGGGTGCGCGCGCCGGTGACGCACCGCTGGGCGGCGTCGGTGGGGTACACGGCGGACAGGCTCCCGGTGCTGGAGGAGGTGCGCCCCGGGGTGTACGCGGCGGGCGGCTACAGCGGGACGGGCAACGTGGTGGGGGCGCTGTGCGGCCGGGCCGCGGCGCAGCTCGCCGTGCAGGGCGCCTCGGAGATCGCGGACGCGTTCTCCGCGGACGCTCCGGCCCCGGCGGCGCGGTGAACGCCGGGCCCTCACCCGGCTCGCCTGAGGCTCGCCACCCTCGCCCTTCATCCGGTTCACGCGAAGCGTGAAGCGCCATTCTGGGAGAGGGGGCCAACAGCGGTGCGCTTCGGCAAGTTCCGTGTTGGAGCAAGGAACCCTCCCCCGACCTCCCGGCGCAGATCGCAGGAACGACGAACGACACCGGCCCCGGAGGTTCACTCCGCGGGCCGGTGTCGTTTCGCGATGTCGCGTGAGGGATTTCGGCCCGAAGGGGCGAGACCGCGCGGCTGTTTGCGCGGGCTCGACTCCGTTACGCAGCGTTGTTTGCTGCGTTACGGAGCCGAAGCCCGACCCCGGCGCCAGCCGGGGGCACGCCCGAACCCGCCCTTCAAAGCCGTTCCTCTACGGACGCGAGATGGACAGAACGTACCCGCTGGTGGATGAACGGACGCCGCTGGCGGGGTCCACCACCTCCTGGACGGTGGCGCGGTAGGCGGATGCCCGGCCCACGTCGGGGACGGTGAAGCGCACGAGCGGCCCGCTGGAGATGCGCCCGAAGACGGCGGCCCGGAACGACGTGCCGCCGGTGCGGGCGTGGACCGAGTAGCCGCTCCCCGCGTCGGCCACGGCGGTGGCCTCGTCCGGCCCGGTGACCGTGATGAGCACGGCGCGGTCGTCCGGGAACGGGGTGGTGAGCGCCACCGTGAGCGCGCCCGGCCGCGGGGTCTCCGGCGCCACCCCCATCCCGGCGTCGCCGCAGGCGGAGAGCGCGGCCGCGGCGAGGCCGGCGAGGACGAGGGCGAAGCGGCGTGCGATCATCGGGGGGCTCCGTGGCGGGGCGTGGGGGTGGGACGCGATGCGGCGGGAGTAGCGGCGGGGCTCAGGGCCGCGCGGGGTCGATCGTGCCGGCGGGGGCTTCCTGCCCGCTCGCCAGCATCCAGGCGCGCACGTCTCCCAGGTCCAGGCGGCCGTTGCGGTTCCCCTGGAGGTCCAGGAAGCCCACCTCCGCGGCGGTGAGCGGGGTGCCGGTGCCCATCAGGTGGTCCAGGACGCGGTCCACCGGGAGGAAGGCGGCGGCCACGGGCAGGGTGAAGGCGCGCGCGGCGGAGGCGCCGCCGGAGGTGGCGGTCACGGTGAAGACGAAGGTGCCGGCGCGGGTGGGGACGCCGCGGAGGGTGCCGTCCGCGGCGCCGAGAACGACGCCCGGGGGGAGGGCGCCGGCGCTCAGTCGCCAGGCGACGGCGCCGGGGGTGCCGCTGGCCTGGAGGGCGTCGGCGTAGTCGCGGCCCACCACGGCGGCGGGGCGCACGCTGTCGGAGGCCAGGGCGAAGGGGGCGCCGGGCGCGCCGCCCAGGGCGATGCGGACGCGGAAGCCGGTGGGGGTGGCCGCTTCCACCGCCACGGTGATGCCGGCGGCGGCGTCGGAAAAGGTCTCGCCGGGGAGCCAGGCGGCGGCGGCGTCGTTGGGATCGCCGTTGTTGTCGGTGTCCACCACGCGGGCGGGGCGGTCGGCGGCGGCGGGGTCCACGCGGTGGAGCACCACCGCCTCGGCCGGGAGGCGCCCGGCGGCGTCGTAGCCGGCGCCGCGGCGTGCCTCCACCGTGTAGAAGTGGCGGGAGCCGGGGATGGGCACCTGCGCCATGACGTAGTTGCCGGCGGGGGCCTGCGCGCTGCGCTCGATGACGATGGTACGGCTGGTCCCCGTCTCGGCGACGTACTTGCGCGCGGGGGCCACCCAGCCGAGCAGGTCCTTGTAGTAGGCGATGGGATGGTTGGCGACGTGGGTCCCCTGCCCGGCGTCGTAGTAGCCGCCCACGCTCATCAGGTCCCAGCGGGAGTCGTAGGTGGCGGCGTAGGGGCCGGAGGAGTGCGGCAGCCCGAAGGAGTGTCCGGCCTCGTGGGCGTAGGTCATCTGGGTGGACCAGGAGGCCATCCAGGTCATCCCCACGGTGCGCGTCTGGCCGTCGCGCGAGAGCGTCCAGCTCCCGCCCCAGGAATATCCGTCGAGCTCGCCGTTGAGCTGGAGGTTGATGCCGGCGTACGCCGTGAAGTTGACGTCGGCGTCGGCGGCGGCGGTGCAGTCGTCGGTGAGCCGCGCGTAGCTGAGCCGGCCGTCCGGGAAGTAGTACGAGCGGGCGCGCGGCAGGGTGTACCAGCCGTACACGGCGCTCCCGCCGGTCCCCACCTTGCCCTCTGACGCCTCGCGCCAGTAGTCGTCCAGCCCGGGGTACGCGGCCCCCATCCAGCGCTCGTAGGTGGCGCGGGGCCGGGGCTCGGTGGCGGCGGCGTCGCCGAAGCGGCAGAGCACGGTGGCGAACGGCTTCTGCCCGGCCTGCGCGGTGGCCGCGGCGAGCGACAGGCGGGACCCGGAGACGGCGGGGCGCACGGACGCGGCGGGGACCGGGGCCCCGCTGCCGTCGGGCGCCCGCTCGGCGACGAGGGTGACGCGGCGCCGGTTGAGGGCGAGCACGCCGCCGGCGCTCTCCAGCTCCTCCACGCGCAGGAGCAGCTCGACGGCGCGGCCGGCGTCGTCCACCAGGAGGTACCGCTCCCCCGCCGGCCCGGACCCGGAGGGTCCGTCCGCCCACAGCACGTGCAGCGTGCCGGTGAGCGTGGCCTGCTGTGCTGCGGCCGGGGAGGCCGCGATCAGCGGGAGAAGCGCGCCGAGGAGGGAGCGGCGCGTGGAGCGGCGGGCGGGACGGTGCATCTTGAGGGGAAGCTCGCGTGCATCCGGGGGTGGAGCGAGACCGCGGCCCGGGGATCCGGAGGGCGGCGGCCCGCGCGGCGGCCGGACATCCCGCCCCGCGCACTTCCCCCAGGGCGAGTGCCATGCCGGACCCAGCACGTTTTACAAGTGCTTGTGGAAAATAATTTTACAGGGGTGGCACGTCGTGTTGCAGGCCCGCGGGAGCCGGCATTCCGCAGGAATTGCGGCAATCCGCAAGCGGTCGAGAGGGATGCACCAGGAGGGAAAAGCGCCGGCACTGGCGGCTCGCCAGCGCGAGCCCCGCGTGAGGGATTACGGCCCGAAGGGGCGAGACCGCGCGGCTGTTTGCGCGGGCTCGACTCCGTTAGCCCGCGTTGTTTGCGGGCTTACGGAGCCGAAGCCCGACCCCGGCGCCAGCCGGGGTCACGCCCAACCCCGCCGTACAAAAAAGCCGTCTCAGGACCCACGGATCTGGCTCAAGATGGCAGGGTCGGTGATGCGGGCGTCGTCCGCGAGCAGCAGCGCCTTGCTCAGGATCACGGCGAAGACGCGGTCGCCCTCGAAGGGAAGGAACCGGGCCTCCCCCTCGCGGCTCTGCGTGGAGCGGTCGGGCACGATGCACAGGTACTGGTCGTCGGGCTCCATGAGGATGTTGCCGCTCCCCAGGTGGATCTTGTAGGTGCGGACCGTTCCCTCCACCACCAGGAAGCGGCCCTGGATGCGGCTGCGGGAGGCGATCCCGAGCCGCGGCAGCAGCCTTTCCAGCACCGCCCTGCGCGTCTCGGCGGCGGCGCTCAGCTCGCCGAACGAGAAGTCCTGCCAGTAGTCGCGGTAGCGCACGCCGCCGTGGTCCTGCCAGCCGGGGTCGTTGCCGATGCTGGCCACGCCGACGAACAGGTCCACCATCCGCATCACCTCGGACAGGACGAGCCGCGGCACCTCCACCAGCGGACGGGGGTGCTGGCCCGGCCCCACGAAGCGCACCTGGTCGGTCGCCACGTACAGGTAGATGCCTGCGTCCGTCCACGCGTCGTCCGCGGCGACCGAGTCCACCCAGTACTCGGCGCGCAGCCCGTGCGCCGGCATCTCCAGCGTCGCTCCGACGGCGTAGTCGGCGTCGAAGGCGCCCTGGAGCGGGTAGCTCCACCCCTTCTGGTCCGCGAGCGCCTTCAACTGGTGCTGCTTGAGCACGTGCGCGGCGAAGCGGTTGGAGTAGGTGTGGGTCCTCACCTCGGCCTCCGTCAGCAGGTACACCTCGCGGTGGGCCTGCTTGAACGGCTGCCGCACTTCGTGGCCCTCCACCCAGCAGCGCCAGGCGAGCACCTCGTCCACGCGGGCCTCGACGGGGTGCCAGAGCGTGACGGGCGCGTCGGGGGACGGCTCCGCGACGGGCCGGTCCCGTGCGTCCACCAGGCCGCCGGGGCCCAGGATGGCGCTCCCGCTCCCGCCGATGCTCCAGATCAGCCGCCGCGCGAGCTGGCCCACGAGCGGGTGGTCCAGGTAGCGGGCGCGCCAGTCGGCGAAGCGGAGGGTGCGGCCCTCCAGGTACAGCCGCTCCAGGCGCTCGCGCTGGGCGGGAAGCATGGCCTGTACGTCCTTGACCGCGCCCTTGAGCTCGGCGAGCTCGGCGGCGTGCGCGTCGCGCACCGCGGCGGGAACCGACTTCTGCCCCCGGCCGCCGGCGCGCAGCCAGCTCCAGGCGGGCGCCCCGCCGGCCGGGAAGACGACCTCGGCGGTGTGGTCGCCGAAGCGGCGCCGGAAGCGCCCCGGCGCGTCCAGCCCGAAGGTGGGGACGGAGATCTCCTCCAGCTCGCTCGGCGTGATCCCCTCGCGCTCGGCCACCACGGCGAGCGCTTTCTCGATCGCAGCCCGGGCGGAGCGCTGCCTGACCACCAGCTGGAGCCGGGCGAGCTGGGCGACGGCGTCCGGCCCGGGGAGCTGGCCCAGCACGTGGAGGCCGGCGTTGCCGACCTTGGCGCTGCGCTGCCCGACCCGCGGGACCTTGCGGAGGGCGCTCTGGGTGACGTCGCCCACCTCCCGCGCGAGCGCCGGCTCGTCCAGCACGAGACAGCACCAGAGGAGGCCCTTGAGCACCTCCGCGTTGGACTCGTCCAGCGGCCGGGCGCTCCCCGCGGGGACCCGGGGCAGCCAGTCCCGGAGCGCGCGGACGACCCGGTCCCGCCCGACGCGGCCGACGAGGGCGGAGGCGGCCCCCAGCCACTTCGCGGAGGGGCGCCCGGAGGTCGCGCTCCTGGCGTGCGAGAGCAGCGCCTCCCAGGCGGCGCGGCGCTCCGCGTCCGCCTCCGCGCGCAGGGAGGCGAGGGCCGCGTCGGCCCATGCCTCGCCGGAGTTCAGGCCGCCGGGGGACAGGTCGCCCAGAAGCTCCCCGATCTTCAGCGCCAGGCGGCGCGCCGGGGCGAGCTGGAGCTCCCGGAGGGGGACGCGGAGGGCGGCGAGCGCCGCGCGCACGAGCGGGGTCGCGGGATGCTCGCCCAGGTAGCGCTCCACGTGGCGGAACAGCGACACCGTGGCGTCCAGGCCCTCGACCTGGAGCACGCGCGGGTCGAGGAGGCGGAGCACGTCGGCTTCCGTGAAGGGGAGCTTCCGCCGGGCGAGCTCGCCGGCCAGGTTGGCGAGGGCGGCGTGCAGGTACTGGACGCTCTTCTCGTCGCGCCGGAGGGCGCGCCGCCGCTCCAGCGCGGCGAGGAGCACGGCCGTCTGCTCCGCGGGCGGCAGGGCGAGCAGGTGCCGGCCCGCCTCCAGGTCCTTGGGCTGGAGGTACCAGTGGGAGACGCCCCGCGTCGTCTCGATCTCGTGGACGAACCCCCGCAGGTACTCCTCCAACAGCCTCGCCGCCTCGCGCGCCGGCGAGGAGCGCGCTCCGAAGAGCGCGCCGATGCGTCCCAGGGCCATGCGCGCTCAGCCCCCGACCAGCGGGACCAGCTCGAGGAAGCTGACCGCGGTGTCGACCCCGATCACGATCTCCTCGTCGAGGCTCGTCGCCTGGCGGTCGTCCACGAGGACCATGAAGCCGTTGCGCTCGAAGGCTTCCGTCGCCCGGTCGGCCTGCTCTTCCCAGTCGATGCGGCGGGGGGTGCGGAGCCGGAAGCCGTTGAGCGTGCGCTCGGCGTCGACCGGCTGGACCAGCCCCTGGAAGAGCTCGGGGCAGCGGAGGTTGTAGTCCTGCACCTCCTGGTAGACGCGCTTGCGGATCAGCTCGCGCACGGAAGCGCGCTCGGTCAGGAAGTCGAGCGTGCAAGCCGGGGTGCGCTCCCCGGACAGCGTCTCGTCGTAGATGGTCAATGCGGAGGACATGGCGGGTCCGGGTGGGGGAGGGGCCGGAGCGGCGGGCCGCGGCCCCCGCAAGATAGGGCGTGGGCACCCCCGGCGACAGAAAGCGGGAGCGGCAGGCACCATTCCTGCCGCGCGCACGGGCCATGTCGACCCGGATCCGCATCGTGCAGACCACCCGCTCCGAGACGCGTGTCGCGGGGGGGCGGCGCATCGTCCTGGACTTCCGCGAGGAGGACGGGGACCCGGTGCCCGCCATCCTCCTGCTCCCGGACGCGGAAGCCGCCGCGCCGGGCGCGCTCCTGCTGCACGGCTACTCGTCGCGCAAGGAGCACATGGCGGACGAGGTGGGGCGCGCGCTGCTGGCGGAGGGGATCGCCAGCCTGGCCGTGGACCTGCCGCTGCACGGCGACCGAGGCGACCCTCTGCAGGCGCAGTCGGCGCGGAACCCGCTGGCCGCGGTGCGCCTGTGGCGCTCGGCGCTGCAGGAGGCGAAGCTCGCCGTGCGCTACCTGGGCGCGCGCCGGGAGGTGGACGGCGGACGGCTGGGGGCGGCGGGGTATTCGCTGGGCTCCTTCCTGGCGGTGGCGCTGGCGGCCGGCGAGCCCCGGGTGAAGGCGGTGGTCGTGGCCGCCGGGGGCGACCTGCCCTCGGGGACGCCGCTCGCCGCCGTGGCCCGCACCGTGGTGGACCCCGCCCGCGCCGTGCGCAGGCTGTCCCCGCGCCCGCTGCTCATGGTGCACGGCCGCGACGACCGCACCGTGCGCCCCGAGCAGGCGGAGCGCCTGTACGCCGCCGCCGGCGAGCCCAAGGAGCTCCGCTGGTACGCCGCGGGCCACCATCTCCCTGCCGCCGCCATCCAGTACGCCGCCGGCTGGCTGCGGGAGCGGCTGTAGCCCGCGCGCACCTTCCCCGCCCCGGACGCTTCACGCGGAAGTCGCAGATCCCAAGGGTCCATTTCCTGCATACGGCACACAGTATCGGTCACCGGGTGCGACACGATCACCCGGCATCGCCGCTGCGTCCGAGGACACGGCGGATCACTTCCTTCACATGGAGCGCTCCATGAACAAGACCGCCAAGCCCGTTTCGCCCCGGAGGCTGGTCCTGAGCAGGGAGACCGTGCGGTTGATGAACGAGCCGGTGTCCGCCGACGACGCCGCGACCGGGTGCGCCTGCCCGACCCGCTGCACCTGTACGTCGAACCTCTGCTGACGCCGTCCGGACGAGCACGAGCGGGTGGGCGGCCTCGCCGGCCGCCCACCCGCTCTTCGCATCCAGGACAGCCTTTCGCGCGGAGCCCCGCGTGAGGGATTCCGGCCCGAAGGGGCGAGACCCGGCGGCAGTTTGCCGGGGCTCGACTCCGTTACGCACGGTTGTTTCGTGCGTTACGGAGCCGAAGCCCGACCCCGGCGCCCGCCGGGGGCACGCCCGAATCCTCCCGTTCCTCAATCCGTTGAACCGTCAGCCTTTCCAAACCCTGGCACCGCGTGTGCACTGCGGCCTGCGACGAAAAGATCCATCCGCCGGAACCACCGGATCCCGAAGAACGATGCCCGAGCAAGCCGAGAGCACCTCCCAGGAAACCCCCCACAAGGCGCTGGTGGACGCCTCCAACGTGGCCCACTTCACCGAGGGCGAGAAGGCGCGCCTGGAAAACATCGTCCTGGTGTGCCGCAAGCTCCAGGAGGAGGGGATCGAGCCCATCGTGGTGGCCGACGCCGCCCTGCGCCACCAGATCGACGACTCCCCCGGCTACGAGGAGCTGGTGGACGCCGGCAAGATCCACCAGGCCCCCGCCGGCACCGACGCCGACTACTTCATCCTGGCCTTCGCGCGCGAACTGGACGCCAGCGTCGTGTCCAACGACCGCTTCCGCGACCGGCAGGACGCCTTCCCCGAGGCGCGCGACCGCGTCATCCGCTACATGATCGTCGCCGACGAGGTGGTGCTGGAGCGCCGCACCAGGCGCCGCTAGCGAGCCCGCCCGCGCGCCCCTCCCGCCGCCAAACGTTCCCCCCGCCGCGCGCTTGTCCGCCCCGCGGCCGCGGGGTATGATACTACGCTCCACGCCCGGGCGGCGCGTCCCCGTCCGGACCCTCCCCATGTCTCATCCCGCAGGCGACCCGTGAGAGACATCGCGATGTACCACGGCGACGGCCAGGGCTGGATCGAGGTGGTCACCGGAAGCATGTTCAGCGGCAAGTCGGAGGAGCTGATCCGCCGCGTCCGGCGCTCCCTGATCGCCCGGCGGCGCGTCCAGGTGTTCAAGTCGGCCCTGGACGACCGCTACGAGGGCGTCCGCACCATCAGCTCCCACTCCGGCTCCGAGGGCGTGGAGGCCATCCCGGTGCGCAGCAGCACCGAGATGCTGGCCAAGGTGCACCCCGACACCCAGGTGATCGCGGTGGACGAGGTGCAGTTCCTGGACGACGGCGTCGTGGACGTGCTCTCGCTCCTGGCCAACCGGGGGATGCGGGTGATCGTGGCGGGGATCGACATGGACTTCCGCGGCGAGCCCTTCGGCCCCATGGCGCGCATCTTCGCCATCGCCGAGACGGTGGACAAGCTGCACGCCATCTGCGTGCGCTGCGGCGGCCCGGCCACCCGCAACCAGCGCCTGGTGGGCGGCGAGCCCGCGCCCTTCGAGGCGCCCACCATCCAGGTGGGCGGCTCCGAGAGCTACGAGGCCCGCTGCCGCCGCTGCCACGAGGTCCCCTCCGTCACGCGCGACCAGACGTCCCTGCTCGGCCTTTTGTACGAGGCACCGGAGGACGCCGTGGTCCTCACGCACGAGAGCCTGCGGCCGCGCCGGACTGCATGACTGCTTCGACCGCTGGTTCGGGCGTGCCCCCGGCTGGCGCCGGGGTCGGGCTTCGGCTCCGTAAGCGAGCAAACAACGCTCGCTGACGGAGTCGAGCCCGCGCAAACAGCCGCGCGGTCTCGCCCCTTCGGGCCGTAATCCCTCACGCGACGGCAGGCCCCCTCCCCCCGGCCCCCTCCCCCGCAAGCGGGAGAGGGGGAGCACTGCTCCGGACTCCCGCCGTTCAGCGTACTTCGTACTCCGCACTTTCGCACTTCGTCCCCATGAAGCTCTCGCACCTCGCGCTCCCCCTGCTCTCCCTGCTCCTCCTCGCCTCCGGGCAGCCCGCGGCCGCGCAGGCGAAGCGCGCCCTCACGGCGCTGGACCTGTACCACGTGGACGTCGCCTCCGGCGTGGCGGTGTCGCCGGACGGAAAGCGAGTGGCGTACGTGGTGTCGCGCGCAGACTCGGCCACCAACCGCTACCGGCGCGACCTGTGGATCGCCGCGGCGGACGGGTCCGGCGCGCGGCGGCTGACGTGGACGGGGAGCGCCGCGATGGGCGAGCCCGCGTTCTCGCCGGACGGGCGCATGCTGGCCTTCACCACCGCGCGCGAGGGCGGGCGGACGCAGGTGTGGATCCTCCCGCTGGCGGACGGCGGCGAGGCCTGGCCGCTCACCGACCTCCGGACGGCGGCGGCGAGCCCCGTGTGGTCGCCCACCGGGGACCGCATCGCCTTCACCTCGTCGCTGTCGCCCGCGGAGCTGGCGCAGGAGGGCGGCGCCAGGCCCGACAGCGGGCGGGTGGACGCGGCGGCGATCCGGGGCATCGGCACGGACCGCGCGGCGGCGCTGGCCGCCATCCGCGCCAAGCTGGAGCAGACCGCGCGCAGCGGCGACGCGCGCCGCGTCACCCGCCGCAACCACCTGGGCGAGACCTCGCTGGCGGAGGAGCGCTGGGCCCAGCTGTACGTGGTGGAGGCGCGGCAGGGCGCGAAGCCCGTGCGCCTGACGCTCACCGCCTTTCCCAGCGGCGCGCCGTCGTGGTCGCCGGACGGGCGGTCGCTGGTGTACTCCGCCACCCGCCCCGAGGAGGGCGTGCACCCCGACTACGCCGACGACTCGGACGTGTTCGTGCTCCCCGCCGCCGGGGGGACGCCCACGCGCATCGCGGAGCCGCGCTTCACGGCCAGCGGCGCGCGCTTCTCGGACGACGGGCGCTGGATCGTCTACCAGCGGCAGCCGTACGACACCGTGTTCAGGAGCGCGGTGAACAGCGAACTGGTGGTGATGCGGGCGGACGGGAGCGAGCGCCGCAGCGTCACCGGGCCCATGGACCGCGGCGTCGGCTCCTTCGAGCTGACGCCGGACGGGTGGCTGTACTTCACGGTGCAGTCGGAGGGCGCCATCCCCCTGTACCGCACGCGGCTGGACCGCATCGAGCCGCGGCGGGTGGTGTCCGGGCCGCGCGGCGTCACCTCGTTCGACGTGGCGGGCGGCACCGTGGCATGGTCGCAGATGCAGCCGCAGCGCCCCAGCGACGTCTTCGCCGCCCGCGCCGACGGCTCCGGCGAGCGCCGCCTCACCGCGCTCAACGACTCGCTGCTGGCCGGCGTGTACGTGGGCGACTACGAGGAGATCCTGTACCCCTCGTTCGACGGGCGCCGCATCCAGGGGTGGTTCATCCGCCCCATCGCCGTCCGCGAGGGCGAGCGGCCGCCGCTGGCGCTGGAGATGCACGGCGGCCCGCACTCCATGTGGGGCCCGGGCGAGGCCAGCATGTGGCTGGAATACCAGACGCTGGCCGGCGCCGGCTACACCGTGTTCTTTTCCAACCCGCGCGGCTCCGGCGGCTACGGCAACGAGATGCTGCAGAGCATCCACCGCAGCTGGGGGACGCCGCCGGCGCGCGACATCCTCATCGGCGCGGACAGCGTGCTCGCCCGCGGCCTGGCCGACCCGCAGCGCCAGGCCGTCACCGGCGGCAGCTACGCCGGCTACATGGCCGCCTGGCTGATCGCGAAGGAGGCGCCGGAGCGCTTCGACGCGGCGGTTGCGCAGCGCGGCGTGTACGACCTGGGGGTGTGGTGGGGCGCATCCAACACCTACGACCTGTTCGAGGCCGAGTTCGGCGCCCGCCCCTGGGAGGACCCGCAGATCGTCCGCGAGCAGTCGCCCATCACCTACGTGGCCAACATCCGCACGCCGCTGCTCATGCTGCACGGCGAGGCGGACTACCGCACCACCATCGCCGGGGCGGACGCCATGTACCGCGCGATGACGGCGCTGGGCAAGACCGTGGAGATGGTGCGCTACCCCCGCGAGGGCCACGAGCTGACGCGCTCCGGGGAGCCGGCCCACCGGGTGGACCACATGCTGCGCATCCTGGAGTGGTTCGAGCGGTACACGAAATAGGGAACAGGGAACAGGGAATAGGGTTTCCCGGTTCACGCGAAGCGTGAAGCGCCACAGCCTGCACGACGACGGCGGTACGACGTACGGAAAGGCGCCCTCACCGGAATCCCGGCGGGGGCGCCTTTCGCATCCGCGAGCGTATACTGTCCGGCGACCCGCGTCAGCCGGCGGCGTCGTAGGCGCGGCGCAGCACCGCGAGCACTTCCGCGTCTACGTCGCCGGGCCCGGACAGGGCGACGGCGTACTGGCACATGCCGCCGGGCTTCTGCGCCACGAACCGTGCGTCCGCGATCTCGTCCTTGAGGTTGATGCCCAGCTCGGCGCGGTCGGCCGTCTTCGGGCCCAGCATGGCGAACTGCTTCTTCCTGCGGAAGGCGACGTAGGCTTTCTTGGGCGCGGCCTCGAAGTCGCCCCAGGACTGGATGGCCGCGAGCAGGGCGTCGTGGACGGCGCGCAGGTGCGCCTTCTTTCCCGCGTAGATGTCGCTGAGGGGGTCGCCGTCCGCCGTGGCGGGTGCATCGCCGGGATCTTTGCCGCCGGCCGCGAAGTGGGCGAGCGCGTTGGCGTCGCCGTAGCCCAGCGCGTACGTCTCCATCAGCCAGGCGCGCACCTCGCCGTGCTTGGCCCTGCCGGACGCCGCGATCGCGGAGCGGAAGGCGGCGAGGTCGTGGCCGGTCCTCGCTTCGATGTTGCGCAGCTGCGTGGCGCGGGCCTGTTCCGGATCGCTCATCTGCACCTCTTTTCGGCCGGGGCCTGTCGTTCGGGGATTGGGTGGACGCGGGCAGATACGATAGCCGGCGCCCGGGGCGGCTACAAGCTCGCCGCCGGGCCCGCCGACGTCCGTCACCCCCAGGCGTCCTCGTCGTCGAAGGCCCGGGCCTCCTCGGCGGCCACGATGCGGCGCAGCGCCTCCTCGAAGCTTTCGCGCTCGCTCATGGCGAACGCCTGCGCCTCGATCCAGATGCCGCGCATCACCACCGGGACGATGTTCACCCCCAGCCCCTCGCGCGTGCGGCGCAGCTCCGCGGCGCGGCGCGCCAGGGGCAGCAGCTCCTCCGGGATGTCCACCTCGGCGGGGACGTACGCGGCGCCCGCGGTCTCCGGGGTGCGGCCGTCGGTGGGGTCCGGCTTCGGCCTGGGGCGCGGGGCGAACATGGCCGGCTCGCCGGCGATGCGCAGCGCGATGGTCCCGGGGCCGAACGGCTGCCACCAGTCCAGCAGCTTGCCGCGCAGCTCCGCAAGCATCCCCTCCACCGCCACCCGCACCGGGCTCTTGCGCGCGGCCTCGGTGCGCCGGCCGCGCTCCAGCACCAGCAGCAGTTCCACTCCCGGCTGCTCGTGCGCGTGCATCTGGATCCAGCGGAGGGCGCGGTCGCGGGCGGTGGCCGGCCCCTCGCCCTGCAGGTCCAGCCTGCGCGTGGGCGGAAAGTGCCGCGCCTCGTACTCGCGGTGCAGGTCGTTGAGGTGTGCCAACTGCGCCTCCGATGCGGAAAAACGGGAGCGCCCGCGGCGGCCCTCGCGGCGCCGCGGACGCACGAGCCCCGGCTTCCCCCCGCGCCCGTCCAGGGGGATCGCCGGGGCGCCGCAAGCACCCGCGGGAACACGCCTTGCAGGCTTCGGGCCCGTGCGGCGGGCGCGCCCCGCGCCCATACCGGACTTCCCACACCGGGGCACCGCCATGGCACGCTACGATCGCAGCTACGACTACGGCCTCCGGGGCTACCGCGAGACGACCGGGCCCTCCGGCCGCGGCGGGCGCATCGGCGACATGCAGGACTACCTGCACACGTACGACACGCGGGCGGGATCGCACACCTCGCGGGGCGGGTGGTGGCCGCAGCGCGAGCCGATTGGGGACGCCATGCGCTCCGGCTACGACCGGGAGCTGAGGGGCTGGCGCAACTTCTAGCCCACCCTGGCGCGGCAAGGAAGGCGGTCCCGAACGTGGCGAGGCGCCCATCCGCATCGTGGCGGATGGGCGCCTCGCCGTTCGTGCGTGGGCCGCGTCAATCGGCGAGCGAGCCTCGCAGGGCTCGGGGAACGGCGATCCCCACCCTGCTGTCGCCGCAGCCCGCCACGAGCACCTGGCCGCTCTCGGGATCGTAGCTTGCGACCCCGGCATGTTCGCCGAGGACCGGTTGCAGGTCCTGCTGCCTGCTGATCGCGCGCTTGATGTCGCTGATCGCAGCGGAGGAGGAACCTCCACGGGTCGTATGCTCGTCGATGCAGTAGCCGCACTTCCAATCATTGTGCGGATTGTTGTAGTTGAACTTGCCGCCTTCGGTGCCGTAGAACGAGTGCTTCAGCGCGGTGCTGGGGCACATCTCGGACTCGTCCATCCGCTCCGAGTCACAGAGCGAACAGGAGAACGCAGGAGCTTCGGCCGGTGAGTAAATGGATGCCGCGGCGGCAACGACGGTAGCCGCGGCGAGGAATGACAGCCGGATGTTCATCTGCGCCCCCTGGTTTTTGTGTCTTCGAGCTGCACGCGCCACACGTCGACGGCAACCGCACCGGCACCGGTCTCGCGAAACGTGTAGACGTGGTGAGGGTCGAGGAACTCTCCCACCAGGTGGGGCACTCGCGCGCGCGCGACAATGCGCCCCGAACCGGGGTCGAATACCTCGAACAGGCGGTCGTATCGCTGCCGTGTGTCTTCGACGCTCAGCTTCCTGGGGGTACCCTCCGCACCCGGTGGAGTCTTCCACTCCTCCCGGGCCCGCTGAAGCCACGCTTCGTTATCGCGAAGGAGCAGGACCCATATCCTCCCTGCGCTGTCGACGGCAAAGTCCTTGAGGCGTGGGGACATGGGATTCTCGGCGGCACGCCCGCGCGTGAACCGCTCAGGCACCCACCGCCAGATTCCCTCCGGTTCCAGCATCGCGATGTTCCGCCGGTATGCCCTGATCTGCCTGCCGCTCAGCTGATTCAGGCCGATCCGGTATTCCCGCCCGTCCGACTGGGCCGTCCAGAAGGTCCCGCGCCCCCCATGGAACAGCTCGAATGGGAGGGGTGAAAGGAGCGACCAGTCCTCGCGCGTCACGAGGCGAACCGGGTCGCCTTCCCGTGTGAGCGCCTGGACCGGGCCGGAACGCATTGCGGTGGGCTCCGCCGAGACGAGCACCTGGGGACCGGCGAAGAGGATGTCGTTGGGCCTGTCCGGAACTGCAAACGATCGCACGAAGCGATTCGCGGAATCGAACACGTTGACCTCCGCCCCCCTCCCCGCGACGTACACCGAATCGCCCGGACCGATGAAGATCCGTCTCACCTCCGGCAGCTCCCCGGGCCCCAGGCCCCGCTCTCCGAGCGAACCCAGGTAGCGCCCACTCGGATCGAAAACGGCGATCTTCCCCGGATCGTGCGTGGGAGCGGCATAATAGAACCCTCTGCTGTTCCTCACGACCTGGGAACCGCTCTTCAACCCGCCGTAGCTGGATGCCGGATCGAGCGTCCGGACCCGGACCAGCCTGATCTTGCAGCTGGGGCACGTCACCTCCGCCGGGACGGTGGAGATCTGTTGAGAGGCGCCGGTTTCCGGAACCAAGCCGACGGACGCAGCGGCGAGCAGGAGCGCGAACCGGACGTGAATTGTCTTCGAACGCATGGGAATTCAGAGCGGGCAAGGACGAACACGAGTGCGCTGCCACGCCGAGCGGCTGCAAATACGCGGATGCCGGAATGTAAGCGGGCCGCGACATGACGAACAAGCCGCTTCCGTTGTCGGTAGGGAGCGGCGGCATCAGGGCGCCAGGTGGACGACCTCGATGGGGACCCGCTCCGCCAGCGTGGCGGCCACCATGCTGCGGTGGCAGTGGGCCGGGTCCGCCTCCAGGCACAGCAGGCACACCCGGCGGCCGGCGCGCACCAGGCCGGCCAGCGTTTCCAGCTCCGCCTGCGCGGCCGGCGT
Organism: uncultured Gemmatimonadales bacterium; assembly: GCA_963716255.1. Taxonomy (GTDB): domain Bacteria; phylum Gemmatimonadota; class Gemmatimonadetes; order Longimicrobiales; family Longimicrobiaceae; genus JAFAYN01. Next base: position 1,380,153 of record OY970303.1, read on the forward strand.
CGCCATGTGCTCCGTGAACACCGCGCGCAGCTCGTCGTGACGGCCGGCGCGGGCGGCGGCGCGCCCCTCCGCGGGGGTGCCGAGGGCGCGCAGGTGCAGGTACTCGATCCCCACCGTGCCCAGGTTCTCCGCCAGCCGCGACTTGGAGAAGCCGGGGCGCCGCGAGTTCGCGACCGCGCGGACGTCCACCAGAAGGTCCACTCCGGCCTCCCGGAGCGCGTCCAGCAGGCGCTGGGTCGTGGCGTCCTCGTAGCCGATGGTGGCGACCGGGGTCATGCCGCCCTCCCCCGGCGCGCCCCGCGGCCCCGGCGGGAGTCCACCCGCGGCCTGCGGCGGCGCGGGGCCCGGCGCCGCCAGCCGTCCAGCGACACCACGGCGGCGTCGTCCTCCCCGTCCTCGCCCGGCTCCTCGTCGTCGAAGAGCCGGGAGGAGGCGGGGTCGGGACGGTCGGGGCGGCGCAGCTCGCGGCCGAGCTCGTCGCCCACCCGCTCCGCGGCGACGCTCCACACCACCGAAAGCAGCGTCACCAGGCTGGCGAGCAGTTGCTGGCACGAGCGCTCGATGCGGTGCGCCGCGCGCGCCTCCCGCTCCGGGAGCAGACAGCTGGGCCCCTCCGGCTGGGATCCCCGCTCGCGGACGCGCTCCAGCCGCCCCTCCACCGCCAGGATCACCCGCCGCGCCGCGTAGCGCCGCCGGTGAAGGCGCCGCCCGCTGCACAGGCGCTCCGCGTGGCTGCGCCACCCGGCTCCGTGCGCAGCGCACTCGCGCAGCAGCCACAGCGCGGCGTACAGCTCGGCGAAGACGCGGCGGTCGATTTCCTGGATGGCTTCGGAGGGGAGGGTGGACAGGTACTCGAGAAAGGCGGAGATCCGGCGGGGTCGGGCGAGGAGGAAGGGGACGATTTCCTGGCAGCCGCGCCGCTGGTTGCAGCGGGCGCAGGCGGGGACGATGATGCGGAGGTCTCTTCTTCGGCCCCCGCGCGCCCGGGGGATGACGTGCTCGCGGGTGAGGGGGTTGTCCGGGACCGCGGGGGCCCGGCAGTACACGCACTGGCCGTTCTTTATGCGGTGCTCCAGCTCCCGGCGAAGGGCACCGCTGCGCTCATGCGTCCGCAACTGGCACTCTCTGGCTGAAGGTAGGGCGGCCGGCCGTGACGCCCACCGCCTGCGCGGGGCGCGGTTCCGGGACCTCGTCCGGGGCCGCGCCGGGTCACCTCCTGCGGGGCCGAGCGTTTGCGAGAACGGTGCCAGCGGACGGCCTGCGCCGTCACGGTTCCGCAGCGGTTCGGCGGGGTGCCTGCGAAGGGTTCGGGTGGCCTCCGGGAAAGCGGGTGGGGGGGGTGCTCCGAGGGGTGTACCTGGCCGCGGGGGGCAGGGCTACGCGTGGGGCGGAGGCTGCGGCCCGGCGCGGCCCCGATGGGACCGCCCGCCCACAAGTATGTGAGGCGAGCCCGCGCGACGCCAGGGATACGAAACGGGAGTGCGGAAGAGAGGCGCCCCCACCGGGAGATCCCGGCGGGGGCGCAGTCGTAGTTCGCAGTTCCCGCAGTACCCATCCAATCCTTTGCGGAGGGAAACTCGCGCGGCGGTTTGCGCGAGTTTCCCGGAGCCGGAGCGGAGACAGCGGGGCAGTTTCCGCTGGCTCCGCGACCCGCGCAGGAAACAGGCCGGCCGTTTGGCCTGGTTCCGGAGCGGCCCCTGCACCAAAACCACTCAGTACCACTTCACCAGATCGATCCCGGTATAGAAGTGCCTGAGGATCTGGTCGAAGGTCCTGCCGTCCTCGGCCAGGCCGACCGCGCCCACCTGCGACATCCCAACCCCGTGCCCGAACCCGCCGCCGTACACCGCGTACCCCAGGAGCTCGTTCGTCCCCCTGTCCCGCAGCGGCTCGACGAAGAACAGCGTGCTCAGCAGGTTGGTGGGAGCGCCGCTGGCGTCGATGAACCGGAGCGACGAGCGGATCCGGTCCCTGGTGTCGGTGAAGGTCCCCGCCTCCGTCACGTACTCGATCTTCAGCACGCGGCCGGACGGCCCGCGCTCCAGCACGTTGATCGCCAGCACCCGGCCCACCGGCTGCCCGGCGTACGCCGAGACCACGGCGCTGATCTCGTCCATGGTCCAGTCGAACGACCACCGGTAGTACCGCGACCAGTCCGCCTCCAGCTCGCCCTTGCGGACGGTGCGCAGCGGGGTCAGCGCGTCCTTCTTGAAGCGCGCCAGCGTGGGCTCCTTCCAGTGGCCCCGTCCCCGGTCCGTGATGGCCACGCCGCGCAGGTAGCTGGCGGGAGCGGCCTGGTACGCCTCCTCGTTGTCGGCGGTGTGGCCGCCCGAGGTGGACGAGTACAGCGCGGTGATCAGCCGGGTCACGCCGGCGCCGTCCACGTACGTCGCCACGATCCCGGAGGTCTCGTCCACGGCGCGGTTGGAGAGCGGGTGCTCGTCCTGGAACCCGCCGTACACCTGGTCGGAGGTGGTGGGGAGCAGGTCGTAGCCCTCGCCGGCGCGCTTGCCCAGCCCGGTGATGGCGTAGGTGCGCGCCGCGACGGCCTGCGCCTTGAGCGCCTCCAGCTCGGGGTAGGCGACGGGGCCCAGCTCGCGCGGGACGACGCCGTACAGGTACTCCTCCATGGGGAGCTCGTTGACGCCCGCCAGGGCGCCCGCGCTGCGGACCACCTCGGCCAAGCCGCGGTACTGCCGCACGGCGGCGGGGGTGCCGATGACCACCCGCCCGCTCAGCGGCCGCACCACCACCGGGCCGCTGGACGTGACCGTGCCGCCCGCGCGGGCGATGTCGTAGCGCAGCACGCCGGTGGAGATGGTGATGGTGCGCCAGAAGGCGTCGGCGGGAACCTCGGGGACGGCGGCGCGGACCTGCGCCTTGACCGTCGCTTCCGCCGCGGTGTTGGCGGGGAGCGGGCGCTCGCCGATGTACACGCGCCAGCAGTTGCTGGTGGCGAAGAACTCGGTGAAGGTGGGGAAGCCCGCGGCGTCGCCCTTGCCCAGCAGGACGTCGCGGTTGGCGGGGGTGGTGCACGACACCTGGAGGCGCCGGGTGCTGGTGGTGACCACGCCGGAGCCCAGCGTCACGTCGAACTGCTCGGCGCTCCCCGTGAACAGCGTGGCGCCGGTGGTCCTGTTGACCGCCTGGAAGTCGCCCGTGCCGCCCACGCGCACCGTGGCTGCGCCGGTCGCCACCCCGATGCGGATGCTCTGCCCGACGGCCATGGCGGAGAAGGCATCGCCCGTCTCGCCGGGCCCGTCCTCGCTGGTGGTCAGGTCCACGAACACCTCGCCGGTGTCCGGCTCCTCGCCCACGCTGAAGCGTCCGGCGCCCGCGGACGAGGGCGCCACGGGGTTCCGGTCCGAGCACGCCGACGCGGCCAGGGCCAGGACGAGGAGGCCCGCACGCAGCGGGGCGCGGGGGATGCGGTGGCGCATGCAACTCTCCGGGTGGGGGTGGCGGAAAACCCGACAGGCAATGCTGGAGGCCCGGGATGTTGGCCCTGAAACGTGTGTTTGTCAAGCGTTCGCGGGCTCCGCCGGCCGCGCCGTGCCCGTGCGTCCGGCAGTCACGGGCGCACGCCGCCCTTGTCAATCCGTAACCCGTCGGTTACGTTTTCCGCATGGACGTCCCCGCCGCCATCGCCGACCCGGTACGCCGGGAGATCATGATGCTGCTCCGCGAGCGCACGATGACCGCCGGGGAGATCGCAGACTGCTTCCACATCAGCAGGCCCGCCGTGAGCCGGCACCTGCGCGTGCTCCGCGAGTGCGGGCTGGTTGTCGACGAGGTCCGGGGGCGCGAGCGACTTTACCGGCTCGACACGGCCCCGCTGGCGCCGCTGGAGGCGTGGCTGGCGCAGCTCCACGACCGCTGGTCCGGTCCCCTGGACGCCCTGGAGACCGAGGTGTACCGCACCCGGCGCGAGCGCCGCGCCTCCCCTTCCCCTCTCCAGGAGAAAACCGCATGAGCCCTACGCCATCCGGCCGCCTGCTCCGCACCCCCCAGGGCCGCGACCTCGAGGTCGTCCGCACCTTCCGCGCGCCCATCGAGGACGTGTGGGCCAGCATCACCGAATCGGAGCGCACGGCCCGCTGGTTCGGCTCGTGGACCGGGGAGCCCGGCCCCGGCCGCACCATCCAGATGACCATGGGTTTCGAGGAGGGGACGACCCCCACGGACGTGACCATCGAGGCGTGCGAGCCCCCGCGGCACCTGGCCCTGCGCACGCACAGCACGTACGGGAGCTGGCACATGGAGGCGCACCTCGCCGAGTCCGGCGGCGTGACCGAGATGCGGTTCGTCCACCACCTGGGCGACGGGGACAAGGTGGGCGACGTGGGCCCGGGGTGGGAGTACTACCTGGACATGCTGGTGGCCTCCCGCGACGGCGCCCCGCTGCCCAGGTGGGACGACTACTACCCGGCGCAGAAGGAGTACTTCCTGGCGCAGGAGGCGGAGGGAGAGGGGGCGCCGGGCTGACCGACGGGCGTCGTACGCCAGGTGAAACACAGGGCCCGCGGCCGGTCAGGCCGCGGGCCCTTTTGCGTTCGCGGCTCCCCGGCCCGTCCCGGTCAGGCGGCCGGGGCCGCCGCGCGGGCCGGCAGGTGGTCGCGCCTCACCACCTCGGCGAGGGTGGTGAGGGGGATGGTGGGGTAGCGCCGGCCGCGCTCCGTGCCGTCGAACGCCATGCCGAAAGTGTCCATCACGACGCCCGCCTGGATCTGGCGGGCGAGGCCCGGATGGAACGGGCGCATCAGCACCGAGGCGAGCCGCATCACCGGGAGCGGCACGTGGCGCGTCGTGCCGCGCCTGCCCGTTTCCCGCTCGAACGTCGCGACGACTTCGCGGAAGGTGAGGTTCTCCGGCCCGCCGACGTCCACCGTGGCGCCGCGCATGGCCGGGTCCGTGACCGCCAGCTCCACGAACGCCGCGACGTCGTGCGCCGACACGAAGTTGAGCGGGTTCCGTCCGCGCCCGAAGAGGGTCGTCTTCCCGGTCCTGAGCAGCGGCTCGCCCACCAGCATCGCCCACGTCTCCATGAAGGCGCTCGCACGCAGGATGGTCCACGCCAGCCCGCTGGCCCTGAGGGCCTCCTCGGCGCGCAGCTTCATGCGGTACAGCTCCATGGGGTGGTCGGCCGCCGCGCCCTGCGCCGACAGGAGCACCACGTGCTCGGCGCCCGCCGCGGCGGCGGCACGGACCAGGTTGAGGTTGCCGCGCCAGTCCACCGCCTGAGGGCCGGCCGCGTCCGGCCCGACGAACCCATGCACTGCCGAGACCACGGTGCGGACGCCCGCGGCCGCCCGGGCCACCGCCTCCGGGTCCCGCACGTCGCCCACCGCGATCTCCACCCCGGCGCTCTCCAGAGGCCGGGCGCGGGCGGGGTCGCGCGTGAGCACGCGGACCCGCAGCCCGCGCGCCGCGAGCCGGGCGACGACCTGCCGCCCGAGCGTGCCCGTGCCTCCCGCGACGAGGACCACCGGTGCGTCGGCGGGCGCGTCCGGCAGCGCCGCGGGGCCTGCGCCGGTTTCTGGCATGCGGGTCTCCTGGGCGCGGCCGCGCCGGATCAGGGGAAGGACGGCGTGGGAAGGGAACGCGAAACGGGAAGCGGCGCTCCTCCGCCGCGGACGTGCGGAACGCCGTCCCGCACGATGCGGCCGGGAGCATCGCGGGGCAAGCTTCGCGGCGGCGCCGCTGGACGCGCCGGTCGCCCGCGGCCTTTCCACCTGGGAGGCGGCGGCACGACGGGCGCGTGCTTTCTCCGCCTGAGACCGCCTGTGTCGACGCACGTAAGAGCTAGGGAGAGCACTGCAGGAGACGGAGGGCCTGCCGTCTTCGACCACGGATTTGAGGATCCGTGGCCCCTTGCCCCTCCCTCGCTGGAATCCGGGGCGGAGCCGGCGCACGCCGCCCCGCCTCCCTCAGCGCCGCTTCTCCATGCTGTAGGCGGTGAACTCGATGGGCGTGCGGTCCGGCTCGCTCCGGTACAGCCGCAGCAGGTCCCGGCGGCGCTCCAGCTCCGGCGCGTCCACCCCGGGCTGCTCGATGAGCCGGCACAGGTCCGCCTCCACCCCCTCCCGCGTGTCGTTCCTGAAGCACAGCAGCGTCAGGCCGCTGAACGGGAACCGGTCGAAGTTCGCCACCAGCCAGTCGCGCAGCGCCGGGCCGTGGCGCATGTGGAACATGATGGTCCGGTCGATCCCGCGCACCGGGTACTGCGGGAACGCCGCCGAGTGCATCAGCGCCGAGGCGAAGTTGTTGAGGATCAGCTCCGCCATGGCCCGCACCTCGTCCGGCGACGCCGCGTCGCCGGGCCGCCACACCGCGTCCTCGTAGAAGTACGGCCGCAGGTAGGGGCGCTCGACGAAGAGCCGCACGTGCTCCGACGTTTCCGTGATCGCCCGCTGGATCAGCTGCAGGTCCGGCTGCTGCTTGGCGATCTCCAGGTGCCGCACCGCCGTCTCGATCTGCTCCTTGGCGATGTGCAGCTGCCGGGTGAACACCGAGAAGTTGAGCAGACCCACCCCCACCAGCAGCAGCGTCCCGAGGATGCCCAGCACTCCGATCCACGCTTCGATCGACATCTCCGTATCCGCCTCCGGCGGTCCCGCGCGGGGCCGCCTCCGTCCGTGAAAGAAAAAGTCCGCGGCGGCGCACCGGGCGCCGCCGCGGGGTCCAGCCCGACTCCGGAGTCGTGACGTACCTCCCAGGACAGCGTGGGTTCCGCCCCGCTGGTACGACAATCGCGGCTCGTCCGCCCTCCGCCGGGACCGGGACCGCGGGCAACCGTCAGGGAACACGGAGGGGGAAGATGCAGCTTCGGGACAGGGTCGCGCTCGTGACCGGCGCGGGGTCGGGGATCGGCAAGGCCAGCGCCGTGCTCCTGGCGAAGGAGGGCGCCAGGGTCGCCGCGCTCAGCCGCACCCGCGAGGAGCTGGAAAAGACCGTGAAGGAGATCGAGGACGCAGGCGGCGAGGGGCTGGTGGTGGTCGCCGACACCTCGAAGCCCGGGGAGGTGGAGGACGCAGTCCGCCAGGTGACGGACCGGTGGGGGCGGCTGGACATCGTCTTCGCCAACGCGGGCGTCAACGGCGTGTGGGCGCCCATCGAGGAGCTGGAGGTGGACGAGTGGCGGCAGACCGTCGACATCAACCTCACCGGCACCTTCCTGACGCTCAAGTACTCCATGCCGCACCTCAAGGAGCGCGGCGGCTCCGTCATCGTCAACGCCTCGGTGAACGGCACCCGCGTCTTCAGCAACTCCGGCGCGACCGCGTACGCAAGCACCAAGGCGGCGCAGGTGGCCATGACCAAGATGCTGGCGCTGGAGGTGGCGCGCCACAGGGTGCGCGTCAACGTGATCTGCCCGGGCGCCATCGACACCGAGATCGGCGACAACACCGAGCGGCGCGACCTGGACGGGATCGGCGTGCCGCAGGAATTCCCCGAGGGGCCGCACCCCCTCGCGGGCAAGCCGGGGAGTTCGCAGGAGGTGGCACAGCTAGTGCTGTTCCTGGCCTCCGATGCCTCCCGCCACGTCACCGGCACGGAGATCTGGATCGACGGCGGGGAGTCGCTGCTCGGGCTCAAGGGGTGAGGGATCCCCCGCCACCGCACCTCACGGACGGAGCCACGCCATGAAGCTCGACGACCTGATCCACCCCGGCCCCGTCAACGTGAGCAGCACGGAGCGCTGGGTCTCCGTCGCGGGCGGCGCGGCGCTGGCCGCGGGCGGCCTCGCGCGGCGCTCGCCGGGCGGCGTGCTCCTGGCGCTCCTGGGCGCTGCGCTGGTGCACCGCGGCGCCACCGGGCACTGCGCGGTGTACCGGGCCGCGGGGATGGATACCTCGGAGTCGGCCACCGGGTGGAGCGCCGTCGACGGCGGCGAAGCGGCGGCCGGGCGCGACGCCTTCGACATCGTGGACGAGGAGGGCGACGAATCGTTCCCCGCCAGCGACCCGCCGTCGTGGAGCGGGACCACGGCGGGCTCGCCGCAGCACCCGGGCGCGTGACGCGCGCCGCCCTGGACCATCGACCGGAGCGATCACCCACGTGAAGATCCTGCTCGTAGCGGAGGACCGGATCCGGCTGGAGGGGAAGGCGGGGCCCATGACCATCGAGGCCGACTCGCCGGAGATGCAGTACTCCCCCTTCCACATGCTGGCCAGCAGCCTGGCGACCTGCACCCACTCGGTGCTGGCGTCGTGGGCCACCAACGCCAAGCTCCCCGTGGACGACCTGGCGGTGGAGGTGGGGTGGAGCTTCGTGGAGGAGCCGCACCGCGTGGGGAGCATGCAGGTGCACGTCGACTGGGCCTCGCTCCCCGAGGCGCGGCGCGCGGCGGCGGAGCGGGTCGCGGCGCTGTGCACCGTCAAGAAGACGCTGGAGCAGCCGCCCACGGTGTCCACCACGGTCGCGACGTCCGCCGCGGCCGCCGCCGCACCCACGGGGTCCGCGTGAGCTTCCCGGTGGTGCACTTCGTCTACGGCGGGCAGCAGGCATCCGCCGCGGCGGGGACGGGGCGCCCGTACACCGTGGTGTACGACGGCGTCTGCAAGGTGTGCGGCCGGCTGGTGGCGCTGCTGCGCAGGTGGGACACACGGGGGATGCTGGAGATCGTCCCCTTCCAGAACACCTCGGTGCTGGACCGCTTCCCCTGGATCCCCCCGGAGGCCTACGCCGAGGCGGTGCAGCTGGTGGGGCCGGGCGGGCGGACCTGGCAGGGCGCCGGCGCCATCGAGCAGCTGCTGGAGGTGCTGCCGCGCGGCGGGCTGCTGGGGTGGGTGTTCAGCGTGCCCTTCGTGGGCGGGCTGATCGACCGGTTCTACCGCTGGTTCGCCCGGAACCGCTACCACTTCGGCTGCGGCGAGCACTGTGCTTCGCGTCCTCTGAAGGTGGATTTCGGCGACGGCTGAGGGGCGGCGGGACGGCGTTCGTGGCGGAGCGGGGTCGAGTGCGTCTCGGCTCCGCTTTTTCGTTCGGCGACGGAAAAGCTTGGCGAACGGCGGGGTTCGGGCGTGCCCCCGGCTGGCGCCGGGGTCGGGCTTCGGCTCCGTAGCAAACGATACTACCGTTTGCAACGGAGTCGAGCCCCCGCGGAAACAGCCCCGCGGGGTCTCGCCCCTTCGGGCCGTAATCCCTCACGCAACCGCTTGCCCACACTCAGGATCCAGCAGTTGCCACCTATCCCGGAATGGCGCTTCACGCTTCGCGTGAACCGGATGAAGGGAGAGGGTGGCGGCTCGGAGGCCGCCGGGTGAGGGCCAGCCGCGCCGCCACCGGCGCGGGCGGCGAGCCCCGATGTAATTTCCGGCCTCGGCCGGCTACCAATCCATTCGAGCGACCTACGCACCCCCCGATCCGCCCGGGAGCCGAGTGACCGACGAGGAGACGCTGCTCGCCATGCTCACGACCCACGGGGCCGCCCTGCGGCGGATCGCGCGGGTCCATGCCGGCGCCCACGGCGAGGAGGACGACCTCCACCAGGAGATCCTCCTCCAGCTCTGGCGGGGGCTCCCCGCGTTCCGGGGCGACTCGGCGCCGGGGACCTGGCTGTACCGGGTGGCCCTCAACACCGCCCTGACCTGGCGCCGCCGGACCACCCGCCGCGTCCGCGACGACGCGGCGGGGGGGACCGCCCGGCGGCGAGCACCGGCGCGCCGCGCAGCGAGGAAGCGATCCTCGCCGAATTCCTGGGCTCGCTGGGGGCCGCCGACCGCTCGGTACTCCTCCTCCACATGGAGGGGCTCCCGTACCCGGAGATCGCGGAAGTGGTGGGATCGAGCGCGGGCGCGGTGGGCGTGCGCCTGCACCGCATCAAGAAGACGTTCACGAAGCGCTACGTGGAGTGACGGGCCCATGAACTTCGACCAGCTGGGAGAGGTCTGGCGGCGGGAGGCCGGCGGACCGCCCGCGCGGAGCCCGGCGGAGGAGGTGGCGGCCGTGCGCGCCAGGGCCGCGGAGCTCGCTCGCGTCGTGCGCCGCAGGGACCTCCTGGAGACCGGGACGGCGCTCGCCATGCTCCCGCTCTTCGCCTGGAGGGCGGCGACGGCGCAGGACCCGCTCTCCGCCGTTGGAGCGGCGATCATCGCCGCGGCGTGCATGCTCATCCCCGTCCGGCTGTGGGCGGCCCGGCGCGGCGACCCCGATCCCGCACGGCCGGTGGCGCTGGCCCTCCGGGCCGAGCTGGCCCGCATCCGCGCCCAGGAGCGCCTGCTGGGGAGCGTGGCGTGGTGGTACGTGGGACCCATCGCCCTCGGCCTCCTCCTGTCCACGGCCGGCGGCTCCGGGCCTCCGCTCTTCAGGGCCGCGTACGCCGCGTCGGTCGTGGCGCTCTCCGCGTGGGTCCTCCGCCTGAACCGGCGCGCCGCGCGCGAAGAGCTCGGGCCGGTGGCGGAGGAGCTGGAAGGCTGGCTCGCGAGCCTCGACGAAACCCTTTCCGATGAACCCGATGAAACGCTTTCCGATGGAGCGTCCGATGCGCACTGACCGCCGGACCGTCCTCGCGGCCGTGACGTGCCTCCTCCTCGCCGCGGCGGCTCCCGCGTCCCTCGCGGCCCAGTGGACCGCGCCGCCGGACGACAGCATCGCCCGCGTCCTGGACGGGCGCATCGAGCGCGGCGGCGCGGTGGGGCTCGTGGTGGGCGTCGTGGAGAACGGCCGGCCGCGGGTGGTCGCCGCGGGGCGGCGCGGCGGCGAGGGGTCGCCCGCGCCGGACGGGCGGACGGTGTTCGAGATCGGCTCGGTGTCCAAGCTCTTCACCACGACGCTGCTCGCCGAGATGGTGGCGCGCGGCGAGGTGGCGCTGGACGACCCGGTCCGCAGGTTCCTCCCCGACTCGGTGCGCGTTCCCTCGCGCGGCGGCCGGGAGATCACGCTGCTCGACCTGGCGACCGCCACGTCGGGGCTGCCGCGGCTTCCGCTCAACCTCCGCCCGGCGAACCCCGCCGACCCGTACGCCGACTACGGGGAGAGCCAGCTCTACGCCTTCCTCGCCGGCTACACCCTGCCCCGGGATCCCGGCGCGGCCTACGAGTACTCCAACCTGGGAATGGGTCTCCTGGGCCACGTGCTCGCCCTGCGGGCCGGAAAGCCGTACGAGGAGCTCGTCGCCGAGCGCATCCTGCTGCCGCTGGGCATGCGCGACACCCGCGTCGTGCCGACCCCGTCCATGCGGGGTCGGCTCGCCGCCGGCCACCGCGCCGACCTGGCGCCGGTGGGCGGCTGGAGCTTCGCGGTGCTGGCGGGCGCCGGCGGGTGGCGCTCCACCGCGGACGACATGCTGCGCTTCCTGGCCGCCCAGCTCACGCCTCCGCCCGGCCCGCTCGGCCGCGCGCTCGCCATGGCGAGGGAGCCGCGGCGTCCCACGACGAGCCCGGAGCTGCGGATCGGACTCGGCTGGCACGTGGTGGAGCGCGACGGGCGGAGCATCGCCTGGCACAACGGCCAGACGGCGGGCTACTACGCCTTCACCGCGCTCGATCCCGCGAGCGGAGCCAGCGTGGTCGTGCTTTCCAACACCTCCGCCGCCGTCGACGACATCGGTGGCCGCCTGCTCGCCCCGGCGCTTCCGGTGGGGAACACGCCGAAGCGGCCGTGACGGAACGGCTGCCGGCACCGCGCCGCCGGCAGCCAGCATTCTACAAACGTTCCGCAGAGCTGATGTTCGGGTTATATTCGGCGGCACCCGAGCGCAAGGAGCGGCATGACGGAGCTGCGAGCCAAGCTGTCCATCCTCGCCGACGCGGCCAAGTACGACGCGTCGTGCGCCAGCAGCGGGTCGAGCCGCAAGCGCGCCGCCGGGCCCCGGGGGATGGGGAACACCGAGGGGATGGGGATCTGCCACTCCTACACGCCGGACGGGCGCTGCGTCTCGCTGCTCAAGGTGCTCCTCACCAACGTCTGCATCTACGACTGCGCGTACTGCATCAACCGCAGCTCCAGCAGCGTGCGCCGGGCGCGCTTCAAGGTGGACGAGCTGGTGCGGGTGGTGCTGGAGTTCTACCGCCGCAACTACATCGAGGGGCTGTTCCTGAGCTCGGGGATCATCCGCAGCCCCGACTACACCATGGAGCAGCTGGTGGCGGTGGCGCGCACCCTGCGCGAGGAGCACCACTTCCACGGCTACATCCATCTCAAGACCATCCCCAACGCGGCGCCGGAGCTGATCGAGCAGGCCGGGCGCTGGGCCGACCGCCTGAGCGTCAACGTGGAGCTTCCCACGCAGGAAGGGCTGGACCGCCTGGCGCCGGACAAGAAGCTGGTGCAGATCACCGGGGCGATGGACCGGCTGAAGACGGGGATCGACGGGGCCAGGGAGGAGCGGAAGCGCTCGGCCCGCGCGCCGCTCTTCGCGCCGGCCGGGCAGAGCACGCAGATGATCGTGGGCGCCACCGACGCGTCGGACGCCGTGATCCTGACCGCGGCCTCCACGCTGTACCACAGGCAGGGGCTGCGGCGGGTGTACTACTCCGGCTTCTCGCCCATCCCCGACGCCAGCGCGGTGCTCCCCTCGGCGCGGGCGCCGCTGGTGCGCGAGCACCGGCTGTACCAGGCGGACTGGCTGATGCGCTTCTACGGCTTCGACGCCGCGGAGGTGGCGCCCGCGAGCGCGCCCCACCTGGACCTGGAGCTGGACCCGAAGACCGCCTGGGCGCTGCGCAACCGCGACCGCTTTCCGGTGGACCTGAACGCCGCCCCCCGCGAGGCGCTGCTTCGCGTCCCCGGCATCGGGGTGCGCAACGTCAAGCGCATCCTGGAGATCCGCGCCTGGCACCGGATCCGCCTGGAGGACCTGGCGCGCCTCGGCGTGTCGCTGCGCAGGACCATGCCCTTCGTCACCACGGCCGACCACACCCCGCGGGCGGCGCTGGACGCCGGCGACCTGCGCGACCGGCTCTTCCCGCAGCGCGCGCAGGTGGACCTGTTCGCCAGCGCGGCGCTCGCCGCGACGGGAGAGCTGTGAGGCGCGCCCCCTTCGACGGCACGCTCGCCGGCTGGCGCGAGGCGGCGCGCGCGCTGCTCGCCGCGGCGGTGCCGCCGCAGGACGTGCTGTGGAGCGCGGAGGGCGAGGCGCCGCTGCTGGACGGGCTGGACGCGGCCCCGGCCGGGGCCTCCGCGGGGGAGGGGCCGCAGGCCCGTGTGCCGCGCGCGCTGCTGGAGCTGGTGGAGGCGGCGGCGTGCTTCCGCGACCCGGAGCGCTGGGCGCTCTTCTACCGGTTGGTGTGGCGCGTCACGCACGGCGAGCGGCACCTGCTCCAGGTGGCGAGCGACCCGGACGTGCACCGGCTGCTGCGCATGGAAAAGGCGGTCCGCCGCGAGATCCACAAGATGCACGCGTTCGTGCGCTTCCGCGCCGTCGGCGGCGAGGACGGGGCCGAGCCCTGCTACGTCGCCTGGTTCGAGCCGGAGCACCCCGTGGTGGAGCGCGCCACGCCGTTCTTCGCGCGGCGCTTCGCGGCCATGCGCTGGTCCATCCTAACCCCGGAGCGCTGCGCGCACTGGGACGGCGAGGCGCTGGCCTTCACCCCGGGGCTGCCGCGCTCCGCCGCCCCGGACGCGGACGCGCTGGAGGAGCTGTGGCGCACCTACTACGCGCACACCTTCAACCCCGCCCGCCTGCGCCCCTCGGCCATGCGCGCGGAGATGCCCAAGCGCTACTGGCGCAACCTCCCCGAGGCCGCGCTGATCCCGGAGCTGGTGCACGGCGCCCCCGGCCGCGTCCGCCGCATGATCGAGGCGGCGGACCCTGCCGCCGCGGACGGAGCCCGTCCGGCGGGCTGAGCGTCCGGGCACACGCGACGGTTGCGGTCCACGGCACCACCTATTAGCGTGGCATGCATTGGCGCACACGGCGCCTGAGCCGGGCCCCGCCCGACCCGACCCCGAGACTGGAGATCCCCATGAACAAGCTGCTCTGCGCCGCCTCGCTCGCGCTGGGCCTGGCCGCCTTCCCTGCCGCCGCCTCGGCCCAGAACCCGCAGACCTGCACCGCCACGGACGGGAGCTGCCGGGTGCAGCGCGTGAAGCTCGACGCCTTCACCGCGCTGGACTTCAAGGAGGAGCTGGGGCTCACGGCGGAGCAGACCACGCGAATCGAGGCCGCGCGCGCGGCGCTGCGCGAGGCGCACCGCGTGCACTGCGCGCCCATGCACGCGTCCACGCCCACCGCGGCCGAGGAAGAGCGGCACCACGCGGAGATGCAGGTGATCAGCAACCGCTACGGGTCCGAGGCAGCCGCCGTGCTCACTCCCGCGCAGCTCGCCGGCCTGGCCCGCATCCAGGTTACCCGTATCAGGGCGGAGGGCGGCCGCGAGGCGGGCCACCATGGCGGCGCGGCACAGAAGCCGGCTGAGGGCCACACCACCCAACACCCCGCGCGCTGACACGCCGGATCGGCGATGCGAGGAGGCCCGCCCCGGAACGGGAGCGGGCCTCCTCGCGCATGGGGGTGCCGCCGACCGAAGCCGGCCCCGCGGACGCAAGCACGAGCCCCGCGTGAGGGATTTCGGCCCGAAGGGGCGAGACCCAACGGCAGTATCGTTGGGGCTCGACTCCGTTACGCAGCGTTGTTTGCTGCGTTACGGAGCCGAAGCCCGACCCCGGCGCCAGCCGGGGACACGCCCTACCCCGCCGTCAAAAGCCGTTGCTTGTCGTGCCCCGTCGCGAACGCTATACTCCGCCCGGTCGGGCACACCTCCGGACGGCCCCGAAACTCCACCCCCGAGCCCACCGTAGACCGTCACGGGACGGACAGCGTCCCGCGCGCTCCCCGATGCCCGATCCGTACGTGAACCCACTTCCGGAACCCATCGACGCCGTGCCCGCCACCGGCCGCGAGTGGATCGTGGAGGCCCACGGCTGCGACCCCGCCGCCCTGGCCGACCTGCCCACACTGCGGGCTCTCTTCGCGCGCATGGTGGACGAGCTGCGCCTGCACCCGGTGGCGGAGCCGCTCTGGCACGTGTTCCCGGGTCCCGGCGGAATCACCGGGCTGTGCCTGCTGGCCGAGTCGCACCTGGCCTGCCACACCTTCCCCGAGCACGGCTCGCTCTGCCTCAACCTGTTCTGCTGCACCCCGCGCCCGGAGTGGGACTACGCGGCGCGCCTGCGCGAGCTCCTGGACGCGGACACGGTGGAGGTGCGCGCCCTGGACCGCCCCTACGCCGCCCCCGTGCCCGCCCGATGAGCGGCCCCGTCGCCAACTGCCCCAGCTGCGGCGCCCCGGTGGAGTTCCGCTGGGCCGGCGCCGTGCAGACCGTCTGCACCTACTGCCAGTCGGTGCTGGTGCGCCACGACCTGGACCTGGAGGCGGTGGGCCGCAGGTCGCTCCCGCCGCCGGTGACCTCGCCGGTACAGCTGGGCACGCGCGGCCGCTACCGGGACCGCACTTTCGAGGTGACGGGCCGCATCGCCTACGAGTACGAGCGCGGCGGCTGGAGCGAGTGGCACCTGGCCTTCGGCGACGGCAGGACCGGGTGGCTCTCGGACGCGCAGGCGGAGTACGCCGTGTCCTTCCTGGACCCGGAGCCCGGGCATCTCCCCCCCGCGGACGAGGTGCGGCTCGGATGGCGGGTCCGGCTCCAGGGGACCGACTTCGTCGCGTCGGCGCTGACCCGCGCCCGCTACGTGGGGGTGGAGGGGGAGCTCCCCTTCGAGTACTGGGACAAGGAGGAGGTTCCCTTCGTGGACCTGAAGGCCGCGGACGGGAGCTTCGCCACGCTGGACTACAGCGAGCCGGCGCCGCTCCTGTACGTGGGCGAGTACGTCGCCTTCGCCGACCTGGCGCTCACCGGGCTGCGCGAGGAGGGGGAGCGGCGCGTGGAGGGCACCCGCGCCCTCAACTGCCCCAACTGCGGCGCCGGGGTGGAGATCCTGGACCCGGAGCGCGCCCTCAACGTGGTGTGCGGCTCGTGCAGCTCGGTGCTGGACGCCCGGTCGCCGTCGCTCGACGTGCTCCAGACCTTCCAGGCCAGGCTGAAGGTGAAGCCGCTGATCCCCATGGGGTCCAGGGGAACGTGGAAGGGTGCGGAGTACCGGGTGCTGGGCTTCCAGCAGCGCACCATCCGCGTGGAGGGGACGAACTATTCCTGGCGCGAGTACCTGCTCTTCAGCCCGCGGGAGGGATACCGCTACTTCACGGAGTACGACGGCCACTGGAACGACGTCATCCCGCTGAAGACGATCCCGGAGGAGTCGCAGGCGGGGGGCCGGCCGGTCGCGCGGCTGCACGGCGAGACGTTCAAGCACTTCCAGAGCGCGGAGGCGCGCACCAGCTACGTGCTGGGCGAGTTTCCCTGGGAGGTGCGCTTCGACGACAGGGTCACCACCGCGGATTTCGTGGCGCCGCCGCGGATGCTCTCCGCGGAGACCACGGAGGAGGAGACCACCTGGTCGCTGGGCGAGTACACCCCCGGCGACCGGGTGTGGGAGGCGTTCGGCCTGGAGGGGGAGCCCCCGCGGCCGAAGGGGGTGTACGCCAACCAGCCGTCGCCTCACGCGGGGAGGGCGGCGGCGCACTGGAAGACGTTCGGCGTGCTGCTGCTGCTCTGGGTGGTGTTCGCGATGGGGCGCGCGGCGATGGGCTCGGACGAGCTGCTCACCGGGAGCTACCGATACGAGCCCGGCTCCGAGGACCTGGCCGTGGCGACCACCCCGGCCTTCGAGCTGAAGGGGCGACCCTCGGCGCTGGGGGTGGAGGTGGCAACGGACGTCGCCAACAACTGGGTGTTCTTCAACTACGCGCTGCTCAACCAGGAGACCGGGCAGGCGATCGAGTTCGGGCGCGAGGTGAGCTTCTACTTCGGGCGGGACGGAGGCGAGAGCTGGACGGAGGGCGACAAGAAGGACGAGGCCCGCGTCCCCTCGGTTCCGCCCGGGCGCTACGTGCTGCGCATCGAGCCGGACGGCCCCGCCCCGGTGTCGTACACGGTGAAGGTGTACCACGACGTGCCCAGCTTCGGCTTCTTCCTGGTGGCGCTGCTGGTGCTGCTGGTGCCGCCGGTGTTCGCGCTGATGGGCTCGGCGGCGTTCGAGACGTCGCGCTGGGCGGAGAGCGACTACGCCCCGGAAGAGGGAGACGACGACTGATGCGAGGCGCGAGGCTGTACCTGCTCTTCGGGCTGGGGGTGCTGGGCGTGCTGGGCCTGGCGGAGTACCGCGGGTGGAGCATGCTGCGCACCAACGAGGTCCGGAACGTTCCCACGACGGTGCGCGACAACCCCGGCGCGTACCGCCCCCACTACTACGGCTCGGGCCGCTACGTCGGCGGAAAGTGAGACCCGGAAAATGAACAACGACATCGTGCACGGCATCCTCGCCGCCGCGGTCTACGCGGTGCTCGGCATCGTGATCTTCGTGGTGGCGCTGGTCGCGGTGGACCGCACCACGCCCGGCACGCTGTGGAAGGAGATCATCGAGGAGCACAACACCGCGCTGGCCATCATGATGGCGGGCGTTTCCATCGCCCTGGCCATCGTGATCGCGGCCGCGATCGTGTAGGACCGGCAGGCCCTCACCCGGCTCGCTCGCGGCTCGCCACCCTCTCCCACAAGGGAAGAGGGGCCTGGTTGTGGTGGTTCTGGCATTTCCGTAGTACCCACATGATCCGTCGCGGAGGGAGACAGCCGGGCAGTTTCGGCTGTCTCCCTCCGGCGCAGGGAGACCCGCAGCAGTACCGCGGGGCTCCCGGAGCCCGCGCAGGAGACGGACGGCAGTATCGTCCGGCTCCGTAGCGGCCCCGCCCCACGCACACATCCCCCCGAAAACCAGGCACAAGCAGTTGCACGTAGCCCTCTTCCTCACCGTACTGCTCATCGCGGCGTGCGGCCTGATCTACGAGCTCGTGGCGGGCGCCCTGGCGAGCTACCTGCTGGGCGACAGCGTCACCATGTTTTCCACGGTGATCGGCACCTACCTGTTCGCCATGGGGATCGGCAGCTGGCTGTCGCGCTTCGTGAGCCGGGGGCTGGCCGCGCGCTTCGTGATGGTGGAGCTGATGGTGGCCGTGGTGGGCGGCTTCTCCTCCACGCTGCTCTTCCTGGCCTTCGCGTACACGGACTCGTTCCGCTTCCTGCTGTACGCGCTGGTGGTGCTGGTGGGGATCTTCGTGGGGCTGGAGATCCCGCTGCTCATGCGCATCCTGCGAAACCGCTTCGAGTTCAAGGACGTGGTGGCCAACGTCCTCACCTTCGACTACCTGGGCGCGCTGGGGGCGTCGCTGGTGTTCCCCCTGGTGCTGGTGCCGCAGCTGGGGCTGGTGCGCTCGGCGCTGGCCTTCGGGATCGTCAACGCGGCGGTGGCGCTGTGGTCCACGCACCTGTTCCGCGACGTGCTGGGGGCGCGGCGCATCCTCCAGGCGGGGTGCGTGGCGACGCTGGCGCTGCTGTGCGCGGGGATGGTGGGGGCGGAGCGCATCACCCGGCTGGCGGAGCGCAGCATCTACGCGGACGAGGTGGTGTTCTCGCGCCAGTCGCCGTACCAGCGCATCGTGCTCACCGCCTGGCGCGACGACCTGCGGCTGTTCCTGAACGGGCACCTGCAGTTCTCCTCGCGCGACGAGTACCGCTACCACGAGGCCCTGGTGCACCCGGGGCTGGCGGCGCTCCCCGGCGCGCGGCGCGTGCTGGTGCTGGGCGGCGGCGACGGCCTGGCGGTGCGCGAGGTGCTGCGCTACCCGGGCGTCCAGCAGGTGACGCTGGTGGACCTGGACCCGGAGATGACGCGCATCTTCTCCGAGCACCCGGAGCTGACGCGCCTGAACGCGGGCTCGCTCAACGACGCCCGCGTGCGGGTGGTCAACGCGGACGCGGCGGTGTGGCTGGCGGGGAACCGCGAGATGTTCGACTTCGTGGTGGTGGACTTTCCCGACCCCTCCAACTACGCGGTGGGGAAGCTGTACACCACGGCCTTCTACCGCCTGCTGCAGGGACACCTGAGCCGCGACGGGCTGATGGTGGTGCAGAGCACCTCGCCCATGTTCGCGCGCACGGCGTTCTGGAGCATCGTGGCGACTCTGCGCGCCTCGGGGCTCGCGGCCTGGCCGTACCACCTGTACGTGCCCTCCTTCGGCGAGTGGGGATACGTGCTCGCCGGGCGCGGCGGCTTCACCCCGCCCGCGGCGCTCCCCGGCGGGCTGCGCTTCCTGACGCCGCGCGTGCTCCCCCAGATGTTCGACTTTCCCGCGGACATGCTCCCCGTCCCCGCGGAGGCCAACCGCCTGGACGACCAGGTGCTGGTGCGCTACTACGGCGCCGAGTGGAAGGAGATCGAGCGGTGAGCCTGTCCCGCCGCGACTTCCTCGCCGCGACGGCGGCCGTCGCGGCATCCGCGCTGGTGGGGTGCGCGCCGAAGACCGACCGTCCGCTCGCCGGCGGCTTCGTGGACGACGGCGGCGCGCGCGGGCACCGGCTGCGCGACCGCGCCCCCTTCCCCGCCCCGCGGCGGACGGTGCGCGTTCCCGTGGTGATCGTGGGCGGGGGGATCGCGGGGCTCTCCGCCGCCTGGTGGCTGGAGCGCGCCGGGATGCGCGACTGGACGCTGCTGGAGATGGAGGCGCGCGCCGGCGGCAACTCGTGCTCGGGCGAGAACGAGGTGACGGCGTACCCCTGGGCCGCGCACTACGTCCCGGTGCCGGGGCCGCGCGCCGTGCACGCCCGCGAATTGTTCGCGGAGCTGGGTGTGCTGAAGGACGGCGCCTGGGAGGAGACCATGCTGGCCTTTTCCCCGCAGGAGCGCGTCTTCCGATGGGGGCGCTGGCACGAGGGGCTGGAGGAGACCGCCGCCGACACGCCGGCCGACCGCGCCGAGCTCGCCCGCTTCCACGAGGAGGTGGATCGCCTGCGCCGCAGCGGCGAGTTCACCATCCCCTCCTCGCTGGGCCGCCGCCCCTCCGCGCTGGACGGCGTGTCCTTTGCCCGCTGGCTGGACGCGCGCGGCTTCCGCTCGCCGGCGCTCCGCTGGTACGCCGACTACGCCTGCCGCGACGACTACGGCGCGCGGACGGCGGACACTTCCGCCTGGGCCGGCATCCACTACTTCGCCTCGCGCGAGGGCGAGCACGACGCGCCGCTCACCTGGGCGGAGGGGAACGGCTGGATCGTCCGCCGCCTCCTGGAGCGGCTGGGCGGCCGGGTGCGCACCGGGCAGATGGTGCACCGCGTGGAGCGCCGCGGCACGGGCGCGCGCGTGCTTGCCGGCGACACGGAGTACCTGGCGGATGCGGTGGTCTTCGCCGCGCCCTCGTTCCTGGCCTCGCGGCTGGTGCAGGGCGCGCCCCCCGTGGACTTCGTCTACTCGCCCTGGCTGACGGCCAACCTGACGCTGGACCGCCCGCCCGCGGAGCGCGCCGCCCCGCCCGCCTGGGACAACGTGCTCTACGACTCGCCCGCGCTGGGGTACGTGATCGCCAACCACCAGTCGCTGCGCGTCCACCAGGACCGCTCCGTCTGGACGTACTACTGGGCGCTGGCCGACGGGCCCCCGGCTGCGGCCCGGGCCACGCTGCTGCGGCGGAGCTGGCGGGAGTGGACGGAGATGATCCTCGCCGACCTGGAGCGGGCGCACCCGGACATCCGGCGCTGCGTGTCGCGAGTCGATGTGATGCGGATGGGGCACGCCATGGTGCGGCCGGTGCCGGGATTTCTTGCCTCTCCGGCGCGGCGGGCGCTGGCGGAGGCGGAGGGGCCGGTGTTCTACGCGCACTCGGACCTGAGCGGGCTGTCGCTGTTCGAGGAGGCGCAGGACCACGGGATTTTTGCGGCGGAGCGGGTGCTGGATCGTCTCGGGCGTTGACGGAACTGCTTTGAACTGAGGGGTTTGGGCGTGCCCCCGGCTGGCGCCGGGGTCGGGCTTCGGCTCCGTAGGGCTGCAAACAACGCAGCCCAACGGAGTCGAGCCCCGCGAAACTGCCCGCGGGTCTCGCCCCTTCGGGCCGGAATCCCTCACGCGGGTTCGAGCTGCGTCCGCGGTCGTGCTCGGGCGCCGGATGGGCGTCGGCCACGTGGGCGATTGCCGCGCCGCCGGCCCGGGCCCATCATCCGTGCGTTCGCCGCGTCCCGCGGCACGCCGTCCCACCGCGCACCGAGGCCCATGTGATCGTCGAATACGTCCGCTACACCATCCCGGAGGGCCGGGGCGAGGCCTTCGTGCAGGCCTACGCGGCGGCTTCCGCCCCGCTCGCGGCCTCGCCGCACTGCCTGGCGTACGAGCTGTCCGTCTGCGCCGAGGACCCGGCCAGCTACGTGCTGCGCATCGAGTGGGACTCGGCCGAGGGGCACATGCAGGGCTTCCGCCGCAGCCCGGAGTTCCGCGACTTCTTCGCCACCATCCGCCCGTTCGTCGGCGACATCGCCGAGATGCGCCACTACGAGCCGACGGCGGTCCGCGGCCGCAGGGAGCCCGTCGGCGCCTGACGAAGGCAGACCCGGCACAGGTCGGGGAGAAGGTACGACGGGCCCGCGGCGGATGCCGCGGGCCCGTCGTGTTTCGGGAGCCGGCGGCCCCCATCCCCCCGGCCCCCTCCCCCGGGGAGAACGACACGGCGAGGGTGAGGAACGTCAGCGTGGAGATTCCCCTCTCCCGGAACGGGGGAGGGTGGCGAGCCTCAAGCGAGCCGGGTGGGGGCGCCCCCCGCGGACGCCAGCGCGAGCCCCGCGTGAGGGATTCCGGCCCGAAGGGGCGAGACCCCGCGGGCCGTTTCGCGGGGGCTCGACTCCGTTGCAGACGGTCGTTTCGTCTGCTACGGAGCCGAAGCCCGACCCCGGCGCCAGCCGGGGGCACGCCCGAACCCGCCGTCCAAAGCCATAGCCGTGGCCGTTCAAAAACTCAGGCAGGCGGCGCCACCCACCGCTCCGGCGATCGCGAGATGTCCGCCCGGACAAGGTCGCGCATGGACGCCAGCTCCGGCGGTAGCCGGTCCGCCAGGCGCGCGAACAGC
Source organism: uncultured Gemmatimonadales bacterium (assembly GCA_963716255.1). GTDB lineage: Bacteria > Gemmatimonadota > Gemmatimonadetes > Longimicrobiales > Longimicrobiaceae > JAFAYN01. The sequence goes on from OY970303.1 coordinate 1,402,093, forward strand.
TCGTCGTGCAGGTCCACCTCCCGCCGCCACTCCTCGCGGTCCACCACCATCAGCTCGCGCGCGAACGTGTCGCGCGAAAAATCCAGCCCCGACCAGTCCAGGTCCTCGTAGCGCGGCATCCACCCCAGCGGGCTCTCCACCGCGTTCGCCCGCCCATGCACCCGCTCCACGATCCAGCGCAGCACCCGCATGTTCTCGCCGAACCCCGGCCACAGGAAGCGCCCCGCCGCGTCCTTGCGGAACCAGTTCACGGCGAAGATCCGCGGCGGGTCCGGGAGCGCGTGGCCCACCTCCAGCCAGTGGTCGAAGTAGTCCGCCATGTGGTAGCCGGCGAAGGGGAGCATCGCGAACGGGTCGCGGCGCACCTCGCCCGTCGCCCCGGCCGCCGCCGCCGTGGTCTCCGAGCCCATGGTGGCCGCCAGGTACACCCCGAAGTCCCAGTTGGCCGACTCGTAGACCAGCGGCACCACCCCGTTGCGGCGCCCGCCGAAGATGAAGGCGCCGATCTCCACCCCCTCCGGGTTCTCCCACTCCGGGTCCATGGACGGACACTGCCCCGCGGGCGCGGTGAAGCGGGCGTTGGGGTGCGCCGCGGGGGTGCCCTGCCCCGGCGTCCAGGGCTGGCCGCGCCAGTCCGTGAGCCCCTCCGGGGGCGCGTCCGTCATCCCCTCCCACCACACGTCGCCGTCCGCCGTCAGCGCCACGTTGGTGAAGATGGTGTTGGCGCGCAGCGTCGCCATGGCGTTGGGGTTCGACTTCGTGTTGGTGCCCGGCGCCACCCCGAAGAAGCCGGCCTCCGGGTTGATGGCGCGCAGCCGGCCGTCCGGCCCCGGCTTGATCCAGGCGATGTCGTCGCCGATGGTGGTGACCCTCCACCCCTCGAACGCCGCCGGGGGGATGAGCATGGCGAAGTTGGTCTTGCCGCAGGCGCTGGGAAAGGCGGCCGCCACGTAGGTCTTTTCCCCCTCCGGCGACTCCACCCCCGTGATCAGCATGTGCTCCGCCAGCCATCCCTCCTCGCGCGCCATGGCCGAGGCGATGCGCAGCGCGAAGCACTTCTTCCCCAGCAGCGCGTTGCCGCCGTAGCCGCTCCCGTACGACCAGATGGAGCGCTCCTCCGGGAAGTGGACGATGTACTTTTCCGGGTTGCACGGCCAGGGCACGTCCTGGGCACCCGGCTCCAGCGGCGCCCCCACCGAGTGCAGGCAGGGCACGAACTCGCCCGCCGCGCCGATGACGTCGTACACGGCGCTCCCCATGCGCGTCATGATGCGCATGTTCACCGCGACGTACGCCGAGTCCGACAGCTCCACCCCCACGTGCGAGATCGGCGACCCCAGCGGACCCATGCTGAAGGGGACCACGTACAGGGTGCGGCCGCGCATGCAGCCGTCGAACAGGCCGCGCAGCGTGGCCTTCATCTCCGCCGGGTCCACCCAGTGGTTGGTGGGGCCGGCGTCCTCGCGCCGCGGCGTGCAGATGAAGGTGCGGTCCTCCACGCGCGCCACGTCCGAGGGGTCCGACCAGGCCAGGTAGCTGTTGGGCCGCTTCTGCTCGTCCAGCCTGCGGAAGGTGCCCGCGCGCACCAGCTCCCCGCAGAGCGCGTCGTACTCCTCCTGCGAGCCGTCGCAGAAGTGCACGCGCTCCGGCCGGCAGAGCGCCACCGCCTCCAGGATCCAGGCGCGCAGCCCGGGGTGGCGCAGGGACTCCGGGAACTCCACCGCCTCCGCGGCACCGTCTGCGATCGTCGCCATGCTGGTGGGTCTTTTCTCGTGGAAGATCGGGCGGTCCGGGACGGCCGGGCCGCGGCTGCCGACACGGTAGCGCGCCATGCGGCGGCGGTCAACGCTCGTACTTCAAGGGCAGGGTTCGGGCGTGACCCCGGCTGACGCCGGGGCCGGGCTTCGGCTCCACGTTGCTTCCCCTGTCCCGTCCGGGAGGGCGCGCTGCATGCGGCGTACCCGTGAAGCAGGAGACCTCCGGCGGAGCGGCGGCTCCACCGGAGGTCCCGTGCGCGCATGCGTGCGGCGCGGCGGTCTAGCGCCGCGGGCCGGTGAGCGACAAGCGCAGGCCCAGGTCGGCGGTGACGAACGCCACCGGGTGGTCGCCGGCGGGGCCGGAGGCGCCGTAGCGGGTGTAGCCCACGCCCGGGGTGAGCGTCAGGCGGCTTCCCAGCGGCACCCCCATCCCCGCCCCCACCCCGAAGCCCAGCGCCGCGTCCGTGCTCTCCTCCCCGGCAGAGCTCTCGCCGTCCAGCGAGTGGAGCACCAGCCCGCCGCGCACCCACGCGCCGGCCGGGATCTCCAGGCGCACTCCGGCGTCCAACCCCCGCGAGGTGAAGACGGGGTCCACGCCGGAGCAGAACCCCTCGTCGTGGCAGCCGAAGCGGGCGAAGGTGTACCCCGCGTACGCCGCCACTCCCGGGCGGAAGGCGAAGGAGAGCGCGGCGCTGCCCGCGGGCTGCGGGACGAACTGGAAGCCCGCCTGCGTGGCCCCGTACGAGCCCGCGCCGGCCCCGCCGCGCAGCTCCAGCGCGAGCTGCGCGGAGGCGGGGGCGGCGGCGAGCAGGGCGAAGGCGGCGAGCGAGGCGGCGAGGACGGGTCTCATGCGGCGGCCGGGGAGCGGGGTTCGCGGGGGGACGTCACTGCACCCGGAGGGTGCTGCGGGTGGTGCGCACGCCGTCGGAAAAGAGCACTTCCAGCTGCGGCGAAGCGGTGCGGAGCGCCGCGCCGCCGTCGCGCGCGAAGGAAAGCACCTCGCCGGTGGCCGGGTCGCGAACCAGCGCCATGGGGCGGCGGGCGGCGTCCCACTCCAGGCGCACCTCGCCGCCGGCGCGGCGGCGCAGCGCTGCGGGGGGCGCGATCCGCCCCGCGGCGGAGGGCGCCGAGCGGCGCTCCGCGCTCACGCCGGGGCCCACCAGGCGGATCCGCTCCAGCCGGTCGGTGTGGGCCAGGCGCGAGGGGATGGCGAAGGCGAACTGGCGCATGCCCTCGTTCACCTCGGCGAGCGGGCTGCCGCGGAAGGGGACCGAGAACAGGACCGCGCCGGCGGCGTCCAGCCCCTCCACCCGGTACGGCCCCGGCTCGGCGGGGAGCCTGGGGCGGGTGGTGATCTCGAAGGCGGGCTCCAGCACAGCGCCCTCCGCGTCCATCCGCCCCCACACCAGCAGCGACGGCTCCGCGGCCGCGGCCCGCGCGTCGCCCGAGGTCTCGCCGTCGCCCGAGGTGCGGAACTGGAGCACGCCCCGGTAGGTGTAGTCGCTGATCCACTCCGGGTCGCAGTACGTCATCAGGTCCTTCTGGATCAGCGGGCTCTTGGCCTCGCCCCGGAGGACGTCGTAGCCGTGCGCGCCGATCCCTCCGCCCGCGTACGGGAAGTTCGGGTCCGGCCCGGCCGGGCCGCCGCAGGGCGCGTGCTCCCGCCCCATGTTGTGCCCCAGCTCGTGCGCCAGCGTCCCGGCGCCCGCGGGGAGCGCGTCGTATCCCAGCGCCGCCGGGTAGCCGATGAAGCCGATCCCCGCGATCCCCACCCCGCCCGGGTGGGTGAGGATGCCGTAGTAGTAGCGGTCGTTGGCGTCCGCCTCCCGCAGCGCGAACATCTCGTTGACCATGCGCTGCCAGTTGGTGCTCGTGTTCGCCGTCAGGCTGGTGGAGTAGGGCGTGCGGATGTCCACGTCGTACTCGGCGACGGGGAACATCGCCAGCAGGTCGCGCACCCACGTCTCCTTGTTGGCGGCGCTGACGTTGCCGGTGGTCCCCGGCCCCGTCTGGCGGATGGGGACCAGCCGCAGCCAGAGCTTGGGCACCGTGCGGACGTCCAGCGCCAGCGCGCCCGTGGCCGGGTAGCGGAGCTGGCTCCCCTCCTTGAGCGGCACCACGCGGGCGGGGTCGGCCTCCACCACCACCGAAAGGCCGGGGCGGACCAGCCGCGCCGGGACCATGCCGTTCCACGACCCGGAGTAGTTCGCCTCGCGCACCTCCGAGGGGACGGAGTCCCCTTCCGCCGCCAGCTCCGTGGTCTGCTGGAGCACCCCGTCCTGGTACAGGAGGACCCGCACCTTCGGGGCGTAGAAGCTGGGCTGGTCCCCCTTTAAAAAGACCCGCAGGAACGCGTCGCGCCCCGCCACCAGCGGCACCGACCGGTTCAGCGTCTGCACGCTCTGCGTCAGGTACAGCCCCTCCACCGCCAGGTTCAGGGTGCGCGGGTTCACCCGCACCGTCACCCGCGCGCTGAGGCCGGCGATGGCGACCGTGCCGCCGGTGGAGCCGGGCTTCACCGCCACCAGCTCCCCGCCCTGCTCCTCCACCCGCCCCGGGATGTCGAAGCTCCACGCGGGCGCGGCCCACCCCGGAATGCGCTCGAACGCGTCCCCGTTCTGGTCCAGGACGGTGACGGTGAGCGGGACGGGGCTGCCCTCCGCCACGGTCACGGTGGTGCTGCTCAGCTGGATGCTGGTGGGCACCCGCTCCGCGTCGGGGAGCAGGTCGGAGCAGCCGGCGAGGACGGCCGCCGCGAGGACGGCGCAGAGCGGGGATCGCGACATCGGAGGAGCGGGTGCGGGGAGAGATGGGGGGGCGCGCAGCGTCCGCCGGAGGCGGGAAGGTGCGGACTGCGGGCACGCCCGGCCGGCCTGGAAAGATGTTCACGAAATCATCCGCTTGCAAGCGGCACCTGCGCGCGACCCCGTCGCGCCGCGCGGCGCGCACGCTCCCTTTCCGCCAACACCCAGCGGGCGGCGCCTTGTCCCACGGCGTTCACAGTGTTAAGTTTAGGAGCTTTCGCGGCGGGGCGGGAGCAGATTTCACTTCCCCGTACTGGCACAGGACTGGCCCGCACTGGCACCCAGGCTGGACATCGATCCGGAGCCGCACGCCGCGGCTCCTTTTGTTTGCGCCGGATTCGACCTTTTATCCCTGACGGAATACACATGGAATTTTCTTCCTTCGGACTGCACCCCGACCTCCTCCGCGGCGTCACCGACCTCGGCTTCACCCGACCCACGCCCATCCAGGAGCAGGCGCTCCCGGCCGGGCTGGCCGGCAAGGACCTGCTCGCCGCCGCCCAGACGGGAAGCGGCAAGACCGCGGCGTTCCTGCTCCCCATCCTGCAGCGGCTCATCGAACAGCCGCGCGGCAGGACGCGGGCGCTGATCCTGACGCCCACGCGCGAGCTGGCCGCGCAGATCCACGAGCACTTCGAGGCGCTCGCCAAGTACACCCGCCTCCGCGGCGCCGCCGTGTTCGGCGGGGTGGGGATGAACCCGCAGGAGCAGGCCTTCCGCACCGGCGTGGACGTGATCATCGCCACCCCCGGGCGCCTCCTGGACCACTTCCAGAACGCCTACGCGCGGCTGGACTCGCTGGAAGTGCTGGTGCTGGACGAGGCCGACCGGATGCTGGACATGGGCTTCCTCCCCGACATCCGGCGCGTGCTCCGGCACATCCCCGCGAAGCGGCAGACGCTGTTCTTCTCGGCGACCATGCCCGCGCCCATCGTGGAGCTGTCGCGCGACATGCTGCGCTCGCCGGAGGCCATCAACATCGAGCGCAAGCAGGCCCCCGCCACCGGCGTGGCGCAGGCGCTCTACCCGGTGAACGAGGAGCTCAAGGCGCACCTGTTCCTGGAGCTGCTGAAGCGCGGCGAGATCGGCAACGTGATCGTCTTCACCCGCACCAAGCACCGCGCCAACCGCCTTTCCGACTTCCTGGAGAAGCACGGCGTCCACAACGCCCGCATCCACGGCAACCGCAGCCAGGCGCAGCGCACCGAGGCGCTGGCCGGCTTCAAGAACGGGCGCTTCCGGGTGCTGGTGGCCACCGACATCGTGGCGCGCGGGATCGACGTGGAGGCGCTGGAGCACGTGGTCAACTTCGACGTGCCGCACCTCCCGGAGGACTATATCCACCGCGTGGGCCGCACGGCCCGCAAGGACGCCACCGGCGACGCCTACACCTTCGTCTCGCCGGACGAGGAGCGCGACCTCAAGGCCATCGAGCGCGCGGTGGGCAAGCCCATCCCGCGCCGGGTGGTGGAGGGCTTCGACTACCGGAACAAGCCCGTGGAGCGCTTCGAGGTGCCCATCCAGGAGCGCATCGCCGAGATCCGCGCCCGCAAGGCCGAGGAGCGCGCCCGCGCCAAGGCCAAGGCCGATCGCAAGGCGCAGCGGGAGGCCGAGGAGGCCACCCGCGTCGCCCGCGGCGGACGCCCCTCCGGGAGCGACGGGCCCCGCCGGCCGCAGCCGCAGGGCCAGTCGCAGCAGTCCCAGTCCTCCTCCTCGTCGCAGGGCGAGGGCGGCGGACGGCGCCGGAGCCGCGGCGGCCGTGGCCGCGCGGGTGCCGGCAGCGGCGGTCCGCGCTGACCCGGCGGTACGCGCCTGAAGTGAACGGGGGGAGGGGCCGATGCGGCTCCTCCCCCCGTTTCATTCCGCGGCGCGTCCGCTCGGCTCACCCCGGCCGGGCAGGGAGCGCCAGCCCCGCGGCCACCAGCGCCTCCATGTCCTCCCCCGCGGGCGCATCCTCTCCGGCTCCCTCCAGCGCGCGCAGCATGCGGCCCAGCCGCGGCGGGACGGTGGACGCCGTCCGCTCCGGGCCCCGCGCGTCCAGCAGCAGGTAGAACTCCCCCTCCTCCAGCGCGTAGGGCGGCGCCTCGCGGGCGGCGAGGAGGCGAAGCAGCGCGGCGGGCTCGTGGCGGAAGGCGACCACGCGGACGCGGGGGTGCGCCCGCGCCGGCCCGTCGCCCGGCGCGGACCCGGCGCCGGGAGGCGGGAGGATCCCCAGCGTGAAGCCGGCGAGCTCGTACTCCAGCACCGGACCGAGCAGCGGGTCCTCCAGCTCGCCGGAGGCGAGCCGCCCCCGCAGCAGCTCCGCGAAGCCGTGGAGCTCGTGCTCGGCCAGGTCCCCCGGCCGGTCGTGCGCCGCCCAGAAGCGGTCCAGCTCGCCGCGCAGCCGCGGGCCCAGCAGGAAGCAGGTGAGCGGGAGGAAGATGAGGAGGGGGGCGAGGCGGTTGGCGCGGTACAGGGAGCAGCTGGTCGCCATCCCCCGCTGCTGGACGACGGCGGCGAGCCTGCGCTCCTCCAGCGGCGTCAGCGCGTAGAGGCCGAAAACCGCGGACGGGTCCGCGCGCGCGGCGCGGCACAGCTCCGGCGTGGCGACCAGGTCGGCCAGCGCCCGCTGGAACTCCTTCAGCGACACGCGCCGCTCAGCGCGCGCGGTCCCAGGCGGCGCGGGCGCGGCGCACCTGCTCGCACACTCCCTCCACCCCCAGCCGCGGAAAGTACGTTTCCTCGAACTCGAAGGTGATCCCGCACAGGTTGGGCGCGCCGGCCACCACGCGGTCCAGCAGCTCCCAGACCGGCTCCGGGCAGGGGCCGGCGTGCGAGTCGGTGTACATCCCCAGCATCTCGCTCCCCCCGGCGATGTGCACCTCCACCACCCGGTCCAGCTCCAGCGCGTCCACGAACGCCGCCGGGTCGAAGCCGTGGTTCACGGAGTTGACGTACACGTTGTGCACGTCCAGGAGCAGCCCGCAGCCGGTCCGCTCCGCCAGGCGGTTCAGGAACTCCGGCTCGGTCATCTCCTGCTCCGGGAGGTCCACGTAATACACGTTGTTTTCCAGCAGGAAGGGGGTGGGGACCGTGCGCATCACCCGCTCCACCCGCTCCGCCACCATCTCCAGGACCTCCCGGTCGTAGGGGATGGGGCAGGCCATCCCCGTGGCCACCGAGTGCGCGTCCTCCCCCGCCACCCGCGCGAACGACAGGTGGTCGCTGTGCCAGGGGAAGCCGAAGCGCCGGTTCCAGCGCGCGAGCTGCTCCAGGTGCTCCGTGTCGAACCACTCCGCGCTCCCGATGGACATCCCCACGCTGTGGGAAACGAGCGGGCGCCGCTCCGCCACGTGCTCCAGCACCCTCATCCACGCCCCGATCTCCTCGAAGCGCGCGGGGTGGCCCGGGCCGCGGTCGGTCCAGAAGCGGTCGGGGATCACGGCGACGTAGTCCAGCAGCTCCAGGTCGGAGCGCAGGAAGCCGGCGAGCGAGGGGTTGTAGAGCACGCCCACCCCCAGCCGGGGGATCTCCGCCAGAGTCGCCGGGGAAGCAGGCGCCGTCGAGGAAAGCGTGGACATGGCCGCGGCTCCGCGAGGGGGACGTGAAGGACGAGTGCCCGGGACGCCGCTGCGCCCCGGGCACCGGTGTGGAAAGCGGGGAGCTACAGCTCCACGTTCACCACGTCCGCCATGAGCACGGGCGGGATCTCGACGACCCCCGAGCGGCACGTGGGGCAGTTGGCCGGATCGATGGGGCTGATGCTCTTGTCCATCGGCTTCAAGCCGGTCAGCAGCTCGGACTGAACCTTCTGGTCGGTCGTGGGCATCGTCGCCTTCCTTTCTCGGGGGTTGACCCTGGCGCACAAGCGCGCCAACCACTCTAACACACCCGCTTACAATAAGCCAGGGATTCCGCGATCCGGCGCAGCGCCACGGGAACGCGCCCCCTCGACACGCCCCACCTCGTGGAGCTAGAATGACGCGGATTTCTCCCGACGCTCCCGCGACGCTCCGCCCCCTCCTCCCCGCCGCTCCCATGCAGCAGACCGCTCCCGGCCACGGCGCGACCGCCGCCCCGGCCGCGCACCGCCAGTACCGGTACTACGACCTGATCACCGCCGTGTTCGTGACGGTGCTCCTGTGCTCCAACCTGATCGGCCCGTCCAAGGTGGCCACGCTCTGGGGCTTCACCTTCGGGGCGGGGATCCTCTTCTTTCCCATCTCGTACCTGTTCGGCGACATCCTCACCGAGGTGTACGGCTACGCCCGCGCCCGGCGGGTGGTGTGGACCGGCTTCGGGGCGCTGGCCTTCGCGTCGCTGGTGACGGTGGTGGTGCTGGAGCTCCCCCCCGGCGGCGGGTGGACGGGGCAGGCCGCGCACGAAGCGGTCTTCCGGCAGACGCCGCGCATCGTGCTGGCGTCGCTGGCGGCGTTCTGGGCAGGGGAGTTCGCCAACTCGTTCGCGCTCGCCAAGCTCAAGCTGCTCACCGAGGGGCGGCACCTGTGGATGCGCACCATCGGCTCCACCATCGTGGGGGCCGGGGTGGACTCGGCCATCTTCTACCCGGTGGCGTTCCTGGGCCAGTGGGAGACGCGCACGGTGTTCGTGGTGCTGGTCACCAACTACGTGCTCAAGGTGCTCTGGGAGGTCATCGCCACGCCGTTCACGTACCGGATCGTGAATGCGCTCAAGCGGGCGGAGCGGGAAGACTACTTCGACCGCGACACGGACTTCACGCCGTTCTCCATCGCCACCGAGTAGAGCGTTTCGACTGACGCTGTGCGTGTGGGGCCGCTCCGGAGCCCGGCGGTACGACTGCCGGTCTCCTGCGCGGGTCGCGGAGCCACCGGAAACTGCCCCGGCGTCTCCGCTCCGGCTCCGTGAGCCTCGCGCAAACAGCCGCGCGAGTCTCCCTCCGCAACGGATTTGGGGGATACGGCGGAACTGCGAACGACAGGAAGCCCTCCCCCAGAATTGGGGGAGGGTGGCGGCTCTCAGGCCGCCGGGTGGGGGCCCTTGGACGGTGCCGGGAACATCCGGCACCGTTCTCGCATTTCAGGCTTCGAAGGCGGCGTGATGCCGTCTCCCCACGGTCCAGGTGGCCGACAGATCCAGGAGGATCGGCGTGCAGCGGAAGCGACGGACCGAACCGGCGAACAGGATCTTTTTCGCGCTCCTCGCGGGGGCGCTGTCGGCCTCGGCGGTGGGTGCGTGCTCCCGCGGCGACGCGGACCGGCGCCCGCCCCCGCCCCCGGCGGACACCGTGTCCGAGATCCCCGCGCAGGCCACCGGGCCCACCAGCCGCCCGGAAACCCTCCAGGACACGCTGTCGCTGGAGGGCACGGCGCAGCCGGTGACGCTGCGCCTGTACCGCACCCCGCCGGGGTTCCCGCTCCCTTTCAGCACCTATGTCCCTGCCGACCTGGTGCCGGAGTCCGGGACGTCGGGCGACGACCGGACGGTGCGCTTCGTCGCCGCCTTCGGCGGGCGGCGCACCGATTCGGCGTACGTGGCCGTGACCATCCACTCCGAGACCGTGACCGAGGAGGACGCGCGGCGGATGCTGGGCGCGGCCACGGGTGGGAGCAGCCCCTCCGCGCCCGACCAGCAGCGCTACCCGTGGGCGCTGGCGGAGTACTCCGCCAGCACGGGGTCGACGGTCGCGCGGGGGCTCCTGGGGCGGCACGAGGGGCAGTTCTTCCACGTGCTCATCCGCTACCCCGCGGAGTTCGGCGACGGCTTCGGGCCGCGCGCCGCGACGGTGCTGGAGCACTGGGAGTGGGAAGGCGCCGGCGGCGGCCTGGGGAGCTGAGCCGCCCGTCGCAGCGAAACGCGGAGCGGCCGCCTGTCGAACGACGGGCGGCCGCTTTACTATGCTCGCTGCGATTCGCTCCGGACCCGCGACCCGATCTCTCCGATGACCTTTCGAGCCCTGCGCGAGTACCTGCTGTCCAAGCCCGGCGCCACCGAGGACTTTCCCTTCGGGGAGGAGACGCTGGTGCTGCGGGTGATGGGAAAGATCTTCGCGCTCACCAACGTGGAGAAGCTGCCGCTGGCGGTGAACCTGAAGTGCGACCCGGACCTCGCCGTGGAGCTGCGCGACCGCTGGCCCGCGGTGCAGCCCGGCTACCACATGAACAAGGCGCACTGGAACACGGTGGAGCTGGACGGCAGCATCCCCGTGGACAAGGTGCGGGAGATGATCGACCACTCCTACGAGCGGGTGGTGGCGGGGCTGAAGAAGAGCGAGCGCCAGCGGCTGGAGGAGCTCACCCGGGCGGGGTGAAGGCGCCCCACACCGCGGCGCTCGCGAGCCACGCTGCCGCGCCCCCTCCCAGCGTCACGCGCAGGTTGTCGTCCAGCGGGAGCGGCGCCATCTCCAGCGCCGCCCCCGCGAGGGCGCCGGCGAGCGCGCCGGCGAGCGGGAGCCGCGGGTCCACCCACCCCACCGCCAGCCCCACGGCCAGGTTGGTCGCCAGCGCCGCGGCGAATCCCTCCCAGCTCTTCCCCCACGCCGTGCGGTGCCTGCCCCAGCGCTTTCCCACCAGCGCCGCGGCGGCGTCGCCCAGGCCGTTGTAGAGCATGGCGGCCACGGCGATGGGCTTGGGGAAGAGGAGGAGCGCCAGCGCGTACGCCACGGCCATGTAGGTGGCCCCCGCCAGCCCGCGCCTCTCGTGCGGGCGGAGCATGGTGCGGGTGAGGCGCAGGAAGTGGTAGCGCGGCCAGCGCATGCGCAGGCGCGCCACGTCGGTCGCCAGCGCCACGGCCGCCACCGGGACGAGCACCGCCACCGCCAGGGGGCGCGGCGCCAGCCACACCAGGAGGGGGAGGACGGTGGAGGCGACGTGGAACGCCTTGCGCGACAGCTCTCTCTTCATCCTCCGGGGCGCCGGCGGGCGTGAACGGGACGCGGGCTCGCCGGCAAGCTACACCCTCACCCCTCGCGGAGAAAGCCGGCGACCAGGCCGGCGACACGCTCCGGCTCGTCGGCGGCGACCCAGTGGCTCGCCCCCGGGATGCGCTCCACGCGGATCGCGGGGACCCATTTCTCCAGCCCCTCGGTCAGGCGGACCACCAGGTGGGGGTCCTTTTCGCCCCACACCAGCAGCGTGGGCGCGGCGATGGGCCGCACCGCCGGCTTTTGGCGCCGGGCGAAGGCGCGGTAGTAGTTGAGCGCGGCGGTGAGCGCCCCCGGCCGCGCCAGCGCTTCCTTGTAGCGCTCCACGTCCTCGCCGGTGAACGCGCCGGGGCGCGCCGGCTCGGTGCGGAAGACCCGCTCCAGCAGGGCGAAGCCGCCCGCGCGCAGCGCCGCCTCGGGGAGGGCGGGGAGCTGGAAGAAGGCGGCGTACGCCGAGCGCAGCATCTGGTCCGGCCTCCTGATCTCCCGCGCGAAGGCGGCCGGGTGCGGCGCGTTGAGCACCACCAGCCGGTCCAGCCGCTCCGGCCGCAGCATGGCGAAGTACCACGCCACCACCCCGCCCCAGTCGTGCCCCACCACGTGCGCCCGCTCCGCCCCCAGGTGCCGCACCAGCCCCGCCACGTCCTCCACCAGCAGCTCCACCCGGTACCGGTCCACCCCCTGCGGCTTGTCCGACAGGTTGTAGCCGCGCATGTCCGCCGCGACCACCCGGAACCCCGCCGCCGCGAGCGCCGGGATCTGGCGCCGCCACCCGTACCAGAACTCGGGGAACCCGTGCAGCAGCACGACCAGCGGCCCCTCGCCCGCCTCCACGTAGTGCAGCCGCACCCCGCCGACGTCGGCGTCGTGGTGGGTCCAGGGCTCGGCGCGAGGAACGGCGGAGGAGGTGTCGGACATGGCCGGGGAGTGCGTGAGTGCGAGACGACACACAGGGTCTTGGTTCGGCACGACGATGCCGACGCCGTGAGCCGTTGCCGTTCCGCGGTACCCCTCAAATCTTCTGCGGAGGGAAACTCACGCGGCCGTTTGCGTGAGGTTCCCGCAGCCGGAGCGGAGACAGCGGGGCAGTTTCCGCTGGCTCCGCGACCCGCGTAGGAAACAGGCCGGCCGTTTGGCCTGGTTCCGGAGCGGCCCCGCCAACACACGCCGAACCAACGCCTCACTCCCCTGCCCTGACCTCCCCCGGGTCCGCAGACACCACGTCCTCGGGAGCACCCACCACGGCGTGCCTGAACGACTCCTCGCGCAATTCCGCCATGCGCGCCGTCGCCCGCACGTCGTAGGAGCGGTTGGTCAGCAGCACCGTCCAGGCGCGGCTCTCGGGCTCGATCCACAGCGACGTCCCGGTCCAGCCGTTGTGCCCCACGGCGAGCGGCCGGGCGCAGGGTTTCTCCTCGGAGTGCGGCTCGCGTGGGCAGAGGGCGACGAAGCCCAGCGTGCGGCGCCCGGCCCCGGGCTGCTGGCGAAGCATCTCGCGCACGGTCTCGGGGGCGAGGACGCGGACCCCGTCCAGCTCGCCGCCGCCGGCCAGCATGGCGGCGAAGCGCCCCAGGTCGTGCGCGGTGGAGAACAGCCCGGCGTTGCCGGTGACGCCGCCCAGGCGCCGGGCCAGCAGGTCGTTGGGACGGCCCCGGAAGGGCTCGCCGGTGCTCAGGCGCAGCGTGGGCGCGCAGGCAGTGCAGTCCTGGCCGGGGAGAAAGCCGGTGCGGGTCATTCCCAGCGGGCGCCAGACGCGGCGCTCCAGGAAGCGCGGCAGCGGCTCGCCGGCGGCCCGCTGCGCCGCCTCCCACAGGACGACGTAGCCCAGGTCGGTGTACTCCACCTGGCTTCCCGGCGCTTCGTCGATGCGGGTGCGCAGGATGCGCCGCACGCGCTCGCGCGGGGCGTCGCCGCGGATGGCGGCGCCGGCGGGGAGGCCGGAGGTGTGGGTGAGCAGCTGCCGCCAGGTGACGCGGTCCTTGAACTGCCCCTCGAACTGGGGGAGGTGCCGGCGCACCGGGTCGTCCAGGCGGATGACGCCGTCCTGCGCCAGGAGCAGCACCGCCGTGGCCGTGGCGACCGGCTTGGTGACGGAGGCCAGGTCGTACCGCGTGCTGTCGGGGGACACCGGCGCGGCGGACTCCCGCCACCCCACCCTGCCCATCCCGGCCAGCCGCTCGGTCCGCGCCCCGATCCCCACCGCCAGCGCGGCCCCGGGAAAGGCGCGCCGCTCCAGCTCGGCGCGCACCCTGGCCTCGGCGGAGTCCAGCGCCGCGGGGGGGAGCCGCGGGGCGGGCGCCGCCGGCCCAGCGGCCGCGCGCGGCGCGGCGGGGACCCCGGGGCGGCCCGCGCCGCGCCCGGCCAGCACCCCGAACGCGGCGGCGAACAGGAACGCGCCCAGCGTGGCGGCTGCGCCGGTCCGGAGCGCCGTGCTTCGCCCGGTGGGGGATGGGAGGCCAAGTCCTTTCTGCATAACGCACTGTACAGGCAACCCGCGGGCCAGCGGCGCGGGGGCGTGCGCGGCCTCTTGCGGTCCCGCGCGCCTCCGCCGATCTTTGGCGCCGCCCCGACGCCACATCGCCCGTCTTCCGCCCGTCCCGACGGCCTCCCACGGCCTGTGACCCACGCCCCTCCTGTGAGACGCCTCCGCCTGATCGTCCTGCTGGCCGCCCTGGCCGGCGTCGCCGCCTTCGTCGCGCCGCTGGACGGCGGCCGCCCGCTGCTGGACTTCCGCGCGGTCCGCGCGAAGCTGCACGGCGCCTCGGCCCGCGTCCCGGCGGGGACCGGCGAGACGGAGGGAGGCGCCTACAAGTGGCGGGACGAGGACGGCACCTGGCACTTCAGCAACGTCCGCCCCGAGGGCCGCCGCGGCGTGCGGAAGGTGAAGGACGCGGTCACCTGGGCCACCGGATCGGGCGCCGGGAGCGCCCCGGCCGCGGCCGGCGACGCCGACCCGGAGCGCCCCCGCGACGCCGCGGAGCTCCTTGCCGAGAGCAGGAGCCTGGAGGGAACGGCCCGCAAGCGGGAGACGGAGATGGAGAAGCTGATGCGCGAAGCGCAGGAGTAGGTTCCCGCTCCCGCCCCTCCCGCGTCCGAGCCCGCAAAGCCGACGGCGCCGCCCTCGTCCCGAGGCCGGCGCCGTTTCGTACTCTGACCTGCCGTGACGCTGCACGCTGCGCGTGCACCGGATGAGCCCTCACGCACTCCCGGTCCCCACGGCGAACGCGTGCGCGTGCCACGACTCGCGCACGGGCACCTCCCACTTTCCCGACCGCAGCTCGCCCACCGTGGTGATGGTGTTGTTGAACACCACGGTGTCCTCGCCCACCTCGCCGGACTGCACCAGCGCGCGGAACTCGGGGCGGGTGGCGGAGCGGATCCGGCCGGCCGCGTCGCGGAACCAGACGCCGGAGCGGTCCAGCAGCCCGGTGCCGAGCCGCCCCTCCAGCTCCTTGAAGACGCGGAAGAGGGTGTCGATGGAGCAGCCGGAGACGCCGGTGGCGCGCTCGTCGGCACCCACGAGCAGGAAGCGGTCGTGGCGCCAGTCGCGCGCGCCCACGACGGGGTGGCCGTGCGCCAGCCAACCGTCGACGAACTCGTCCACGCGGGCCAGCAGCGCGGCCGACTCGTCGGCGGCGAGCGGACGGGACGCGGCGAAGATCCACAGGCGGGCATCGGCCGGGAGCCGGGCAAAGTCTACGGCGGTCATCGCGTTTCCTCGTGTTCGGGTGGCACTCCCCCGAATCTACACCCGGTGCCCGCCCGGTTCCAGCGGCCGGGCACCGGCCCCCCCTCCCCACAAGGGGGGAGGAGGAGAACAACGATGCCGAGGTACAGGAAGCCCTCTCCCGGAACGGGGGAGGGTGGCGGCTCTCAGGCCGCCGGGTGGGGGGTCCCCGCGGACGCCAGCGCGATCCCCGCGTGAGGGATTTCGGCCCGAAGGGGCGAGACCGCGCGGCTGTTCGCGCGGGCTCGACTCCGTTAGCCCGCGTTGTTTGCGGGCTTACGGAGCCGAAGCCCGACCCCGGCGCCCCGCCGGGGGCACGCCCGAACCTGCCGTAAACAAGCAGTTCAGGTGAACCACCCACCCTCCGGACCCGTCAGCGAAGACCCCTCGGCCGGCTGCCAGGTGGCGACCTCCTCGATGCGCTGGGCAAGCTCGAAGTCCTTGTCCGTGACGCCGCCGGCGTCGTGGGTGGTGAGCTTCACCGTGAGGCGCGGGTAGCTGAGGAGCAGGTCCGGGTGGTGCCAGGCCGCCTCGCCCAGGTAGCCGATGGCGTTGGCCAGGAGGAGCGTGCGGTGCCAGGCGCCGGTCTCGAACGCGCGGACCAGGTGCCCGTCCTCGTAGCGCCAGCTGGGGAGCTGCGCGGCAAGCCGGTCGCGGATCTCGTGCTCGTCGTGGATGCTGGACATTGCGGTCTCGAAAGGTTCGGGTGACGGCCCGGAACGAAAGGTCAGGGACGCAGCGGGAAGCGCTCCACGATCTCGTAGCGCGCCCCGCCGGCGTCCAGGTGGCTGCGGAAGAGCACCACGTCGTCCACGCGGATGCGCTCGCGAAAAGGGGGGACGCGCTCCAGAAGGGGGCGCACGTCCCCGGCGGGGCGGATGCGGCTGAGCGTGAGGTGGGCGGAGAAGGGGCGCTCCTCCGCGGGGAAGCCGGCCCGCCGCGCGGCGTCCTCCGCCGCGGCGGCGAGGCCGCCGAGCCGCTCCGCACCTTCCTCCACGCCAAGCCAGAGCACGGCCGCGCGCGCCGGCCGCGGAAAGGCGCCGAGCCCGCCGAAGGCCACGGTGAAGCCGGCGCCGAGGTCGGCCCCGCGCAGGGCACCGACCAGGGCCGCGCGCCGCCCGGCCGGGGTACCGTCCAGGAAACGCAGCGTCAGGTGCCAGCTCGCGGGCGCCACCGCGCGGCCGGGGAGCGCCCGCCCCGCGAGCGCGCCGTGCAGGTGGGCGGCGAGCCGCCCGCGCGCGTCCTCCGGGATCTCCACCCCCAGGAAGAGGCGCTCCTCCCCGCCCCGCCGGTCGCCGCTGGGTTCCATGTCCCTCGCCTGCTCGCACGTCCCGGACCGCGGATGAATCCGGAAGGCGGGAACCTTGCGGACATGTATCCAGGTATACTCTGCGCCGCGGAGAGCCCGTCTCCGCCGCCCGACCGGAACGCCCCGCCGCGAAGCGCCATGCTGATTCGCAAGCCCGACGACGTCCGCTCCTCGGAGATCACCCCGGAGCCGCTGTACCAGTCCCGCCGGGAGTGGCTGGGCACCGTGTCCGCGGCGCTGCTGGCGGGGGGGGTGACCCCCACCGCCCTTGCCGCCTGCGAGACGCGCCGCGGCGAGGCCGACTCGGACGCGCCGCAGGGCGACGAGCCCACGCCGCTCAAGGACATCACCAGCTACAACAACTTCTACGAGTACGGCACCGACAAGGAGGACCCGGCGCGCCTGGCGCCCGGCCTGCTGAAGACCCGCCCCTGGACGGTGACCGTGGACGGGCTGGTGCGCAGGCCGGGGCGCTACGCCTTCGACGACCTGGTGAAGGCCAACCGTGTGGTGGACCGCACCTACCGCCTGCGCTGCGTGGAGGCGTGGTCCATGGTGGTGCCGTGGCAGGGGATGCTGCTGCGCGACGTGCTGAGCCGCGTGCAGCCCACCCCCGCCGCCAGGTACGTGGAGTTCACCACCCTGCTGAGCCCCGAGCAGATGCCGGGGCAGCGGCGCCCGGTGCTGGACTGGCCGTACGTGGAGGGGCTGCGCCTGGACGAGGCCATGCACCCCCTGACGCTGCTGGCGACCGGGCTGTACGGCCGTCCCCTGCCGGCGCAGAACGGGGCGCCGCTGCGGCTGGTGGTGCCGTGGAAGTACGGCTTCAAGTCCATCAAGTCCATCGTCCGCATCCGCCTGACCGACCGGGAGCCCCGCACGGCCTGGAACGTGTCGGCGCCGGACGAGTACGGCTTCTACGCCAACGTCAACCCCGAGGTGGACCACCCGCGCTGGAGCCAGGCCCGCGAGCGCCGCATCGGCGAGTGGCGCAAGCGGCCGACGCTGCCGTTCAACGGCTACGCGGAGCAGGTGGCATCGCTGTACCGGGGGATGGACCTGCGGAGGAGCTTCTGAAGATGGGCGCGCGGTACGGAACACGGAGCAGCGAGCACGCGACGCCGGGGAACGCAGCGTGAGCACCGTCGAGGAACCGCCGGTCAGGACGCCGAGGGCACGGCCTCCCAGGCGCGTCGACCGGGCGATGCTGGCGATGAAGAGCGTCGTCTGGGCGGCGGCGCTCTCGCCGTTCGCGCTGCTGCTGTGGGACGCTTTCAGCGACGGGCTGGGGGCGGAGCCCATCGAGGAGGTCACGCACCGCACCGGGAAGACGGCGCTGGTGCTCCTGCTCTGCTCGCTGGCCGTGACGCCGCTGCGCAGGATCACGGGATGGAACGGCGCGGTCCGCTTCCGGCGGCTGCTGGGGCTGTTCGCCTTCTTCTACGCGTGCCTGCACTTCGCCACCTACCTGTTCGACCAGGAGCTGCGCCCGGCGTACGTGGTGGAGGACGTGGTGGAGCACCCGTACGTGACCGCCGGCTTCACGGCGTTCCTGCTGCTGGTGCCGCTGGCGCTCACCTCCACGCAGGGGATGATCCGCCGCCTGGGAAAGCGCTGGCTGAAGCTGCACCGGCTGGTGTACGCGGCCGCGGCGCTCGCCGTGCTGCACTTCGTGTGGCTGGTCAAGAAGGACCTGACCGAGCCCATGATCTACGCGGCGGTGCTGTCGCTCCTCCTCGCCTTCCGCCTGCCGATGGTGTCGGGGGCGAAGAAGCCCCCGCCCCGGCTGCGCCCGCGCCCGGCGCCGCCCCCGGGACCCGCCGGCTGAAACCCGGTGCGCGGCCCTCCCGTACGGGAGGGCCGCCGTCGTTTCTCCCCCCACCTCGCGCCCGAGAGCACGCATGGAGCCCGAAGCAATCGCACCCATGGTCGTGATGGTCACCGGCATCGTCAGCACCGCCGGCGTCCTCATCCTCCGCCCCATCTCCAAGCGGCTGGGCGACCTGCTGGAGGTGATGACGCGCGAGCGCCGCGCTCCCGACCCCGGCGCCGAGATCGGGCAGCTCCGCGACCTGATGCAGCGCATCGACGCACGCCTCTCGCTCATGGAGGAGCGGCAGGACTTCGCCGAGGCGATCCTCACCTCCGGAGAGCGCCCGCGGGCGGCGCTCCGGGACGGATCGGCCGCCGCCGCCGAAGCCCGGCGCACCGCGGCCGGCCAGGCCTGAAACCCTGCTCCGCCGGCCCGCGTAGAGGGCCGGGTCCGCACGCCTCGCCCACAACCCAGGGAATCGACCGATGGGAGAAGTCTTCTTCGTGATGATGGTGCCGATCACGGCCATCCTCACCACCGGAACCGTGATGCTCCTCCGCCCCATCTCCAAGGAGCTGGGCGGGCTCCTCCAGGCCATGACGCAGGAGCGGAAGCTGCGCGCCGCGCCGGCCCCCGCCGCCCCCGACATGACGCAGGTCCGCGACCTCCTTTCCACCCTCGACAGCCGCCTCTCGCTCATGGAGGAGCGCCAGGACTTCGCCGAGGCGCTGCTTTCCGGCGGCGAGCGCCGGGTGATCGCCGCGGCGCCCGCGCGCGCCGCCGGGCAGAACTGACGCTCCCGTCCCCCGGACAGCCGCGGAGACCGTGATGTACGTGCACTTCCTGCTGGGGCTCGGCGGCTGGGTCGGCGCCCCTGACGACGAGGACGCGGCCTCCGGGGAGGCCGCGGTCCCGCCCGCCGACGTCCCACGGGCCGCGCGGGAGCCGCGCTCGTGGTGCCGGTCCGGCCCACCCGCGCACCGCTGCCGCCGGAGGGCACCCGAGCCGCGGACCTGACCCGCACTCCCGCACTTCCGTTCCTCTCCCGGCCCGCCCGGGTGCCCCCCACGGGCACCCGGGCTTATCTTTCCCCCTCGCCCGTCCACCCGGCCCGAAGCACCTCATGTCCACGACGCTTCCGCACACCCCGTCCCGCGCCCCCGGGCCCGCTCCCCGCTCGCGGAAGAGAGGGCGCAGGGCGCTGTTCGCGCGGGAGCTGCGCCAGCTGCTGCGGGTGGCTGCGCCGCTGGTGGTCAGCCAGCTGGGCCAGGTGGGGATGACCGCCGCGGACACCATCATGGTGGGGCCGCTGGGCGCGCGGGCGCTGGCGGCGGCGGGGCTGGGGAGCGCCCTCCACATCGCCACGCTGATGCTCTTCACCGGCACCATCCTGGGGATGACGCCCCTGGTGAGCCATGCGTTCGGCGCGGGCGACCGCAGGCGGTGCAGCGAGGTGCTGGTGCAGGGGGTGTGGCTGTCGCTGGCGCTCAGCATCCCCCTGGCATGGCTCACCTTCCTGGGTGGCGACATCGCGCGCTTCTTCGGGCAGGAGCCGGGGGTGGCGCGGCTGGCGGGGGAGTACATGGACGCGCTCGCGTGGGGGGTCCTCCCCGCGCTGCTCTTCCTGGCCTTCCGCCAGTTCCTGGAGGGAATGGGGATCACCACGCCGGCCATGGTGCTGACCTTCGTGGGGCTGGGGGTGAACATCGCCGGCAACGCCGCCCTCATCCACGGCGTGGACGGGTGGGTGCCCGCGATGGGCGTGGTGGGGACCGGCTGGTCCACCACCCTGACCCGCTGGGCGATGGCGCTGGCGATGGCGGGGTACCTGCTGCTGCACCCGCGGCTGCACCCCTTCCGCGGGGTGGGCTGGCGGCCGCACGCGGCGATCCTGGGGCGCATCGCCGCCATCGGGGCCCCCATCGGGGCCCAGCTGGGGGTGGAGGTGGGGCTGATCTCCTTCACCGCCATCATGGTGGGGTGGTTCGGGCCCACCGAGCTGGCGGCCCACCAGGTCACCATCAACCTGGCGAGCGTCACCTTCATGGTGGCGCTGGGGGTGAGCCTGGCGGGCTCCATCCGGGTGGGGCAGCACCTGGGGGCGGGGAGAGCGCGCGGGGTGCGGCGCGCCACCCTGGCCACCTACCTGTGCACGGTGGGGTTCATGTCGCTGTGCGCGCTCGCCTTCTTCCTCTTCCCGCGCGAGCTGGTGGGGCTGTACACCTCCGACCCGGGGATCGTGCGGGTCGCCTCGTCGCTGCTGGTGGTGGCGGCCTTCTTCCAGGTGTTCGACGGGGCGCAGGTGGCGGGGCTCTGCGCGCTGCGCGGCGCGGCGGACACCCGCGTCCCCATGCTGATGGCGGTGGTGGGATACTGGGTGGTGGGCGTACCGGTGGGATGGCTGCTGGGGTTCCGCACGGCGCTGGGGCCCGCGGGGGTGTGGGCGGGGCTCAGCATAGCGCTGGGCACGGTGGCGCTCCTGCTGGCGTGGCGGGCGCGGCGGGTGCTGTGGGACCGGGACCTGCTCAGGAGAGCAGGTCCCGCAGCTCCTTCACGTGCGTGAAGCCGGGGAGCACGCCGCACTCGCTGTCCCAGTCCTCGTCCGCGTCCGCCGCGTCCGGCGAGTCCAGCACCTCCAGGAAGCTCGCCACCACCTGCGGGTCGAACTGCGACCCCGCGCAGCGCCGCAGCTCCTGCCTCGCGTGCTCGTCGGTGTACGCCTCCTTGTAGCTGCGCCGCGTCACCATGGCCGAGTAGGCGTCCACCGCGGAAACGATCCGCGCCGCCACCGGGATCTCCTCGCCGCTCAGGCCGTCCGGGTACCCCGTGCCGTCGTACCACTCGTGGTGGTGCAGGACCACGTCGGCGATGACCTGGAGCGCGGGGACGTTGCGAAGCAGCTCGTACCCCACGCGCACGTGGGCACGCATCAGCTCGCGCTCCTCCGGGAGGAGCGGCCCGGGCTTGTTGAGCACCCCGTCGCTCACGCCGATCTTTCCCACGTCGTGCAGGAGGGCGGCGTAGCACACCACGCTGCGGTCGTAGTCGCCCAGCCCCATGCGCCGGGCGATCAGGCGGGCGTGGCGCGACGCCATCTCGCAGTGGCCGTGCGTGTACGGGTCCTTCGCCTCCACCGCGTCTGCGAGCATGGTGACGGTGGAAACGTAGGCGCGCTGCAGCTCGCGCTCCAGGTGGACGTTGCGGACCGCAACCGCCGACTGGTCGCCGACGCTCAGCAGGGCGCGGATGTCGTCCTCCTCGAAGCCGCCCTCCTTGTCGGCGGCGATGACGATGCCGTCGAAGTCGCGCAGCAGCATCACCGGCGCGGCCACGCAGTTGCGGAACCGCTCGCTCTCGTCGCGCGGCGCGGGAAGGTCGTCCAGGTCGCCGTCCTCGTTGCAGACCAGGGTGCGGTTCTCGTCCAGCACCCTGCGGCAGAGGGCGACCAGGTGCTCCGAGGGCGGAGCCTCCGGGTAGCCGTCCACATCCACGGCGGCGCGCACCCGCGGCTGCTCGCGCTCGCGGCGCCAGGTGACGTACACCCCGCGGGTGGCGCCGCTGATCGTCAGGCAGGCGCGGAGGATCAGCTCGTAGACGTTGCCGTCGAAGAGGGCGCGGTGAATGTCCTTGAGCAGCTCGGCAAGCCGCTCGGCCCGCTCGCGCTGCCGCTCCCCCTCCACGCGCTCCGCGGCGAGCGCCTCCTCCTTCTCGCCCAGGCGCGCGCCCAGCGCCACGTTGTCCTCCCGCACCCGTCCCAGCTCCGACAGCGCGCCGTCCAGCGCATCGCGGTCGCGGCTCCACTCGTCCATCCGGTCCAGGTACTCCGTCTCCGCGCGGGCCAGGTGACGGAGGACGGGGTCCACCGGCTCGGGCGCGGTGGAGGGGGGGCCGGGTACCTCGCTTTGGGGCTTCGCCATCGCGGACTCCTCGGCGTGTGTGTATCGAGTCGGCAACCGTGCGATTCAGCATCAACCATGCCTCTTCGTGGACACTGAAACTTCCGGCGCTCCGCCCGCGTAATCCGCCCCTGAGCCGGGTTCATCCCGCACCCCCCGAAACGTTCCGAGCCAACCCGACCATGCTCGCTCTCTTCGCCCTCGTGGGCGCCACCCTCGCCGCGGCCCCGGCGGACTCGCTCAAGTCGGTGTCCGCCGTGCGCGTTCCCGCCGGCCAGCCGCTGACCATGGACGGGCGCCTGGACGAGGAAGTGTGGAGCCGCGCCGAGCCCGCGCGCGGATTCGTGCAGTACGCGCCCGATGCCGGCGCGGCCGCCTCGCACCGGACCGAAGCCTTCGTGGCCTACGACGACCAGGCCGTGTACGTGGCCGTGCGCGCCCACGACCCGCGCCCGGACTCCATCGTGGGGCAGCTCGCCCGCCGCGACGCGGACGTGTTCTCCGACTGGATCGAGGTGGGCTTCGACTCGTTCCACGACCGGCGCACCGGCTACGTCTTCGGCGTCAACCCGCGCGGCGTCAAGAAGGACGCCTTCCTGTTCGACGACACCGAAAGCGACGTGGGCTGGAACGCGGTGTGGGACGCCGCCGCGCGCGTGGACTCGGCCGGGTGGACGGCGGAGTTCCGCATCCCCCTGTCGCAGCTCCGCTACAGCGCCCGCGACCTGGAGGCCGGCGGCCGGGTGTGGGGCTTCGAGGTGAAGCGCACCGTCGCCCGAACCCGCGAGGAAAGCTTCTGGGCGCCGGTGCTCCCCAACACCCCGGGCGTGGTGTCGCGCTTCGGCCAGCTGCGCGGGCTGGCCGGGCTCCCCTCGCCCCGCAGCCTGGAAGTGCAGCCCTACACCGTGGCGCAGCTCACCCGCGCCCCGGAAGACCCGGGGAACCCCTTCTACCGGCGCAGCGACCCCGGCGCGGGCGTGGGGGCAGACCTCAAGTACGGGATCACCTCCAGCCTGACGCTCACCGCCACCATCAACCCCGACTTCGGGCAGGTGGAGGCGGACCCGTCGCAGGTGAACCTGTCCGCCTACGAGACCTTCTTCCCCGAGCAGCGCCCCTTCTTCGTGGAAGGGTCCGACATCTTCCGCTTCGGGCTGGGCGCCGGCGACGGCGACTTCGGCTCCGAGGCGCTCTTCTACTCCCGCCGCATCGGCCGCGCGCCGCAGGGCGCAGCGGACCGCGTCCCCGGCGACGCGGAGTTCAGCGACGTGCCGGAGGCAAGCAACATCCTGGGGGCGGCGAAGCTCACCGGGCGGACGCGGAGCGGCTGGTCGCTGGGCTTCATGGACGCGGTGACGGGGCGCGAGGAGGCACGCTACCTGGACCCTCTGAGCGGGGAGCGCGTGGCGGCCGGGGTGGAGCCCACGACCAACTACGGCGTGGCGCGCGTGATTCGCTCGTTCCAGGAGGGGCGCAGCGCCGTGGGCGGCATCGTCACCACCGTGCACCGCGACCTGGACCCGGCGGACGGGCTGGGCTTCCTGCGCTCTTCGGCGTACGCGGGGGGCGTGGACGGGCGCACCCGCTTCGGCGGCGGCAACTACGAGGTGCGCGGCTGGGTGCTGGGGAGCAGCGTGCACGGCGACACCCTGGCCCTGCAGCGGACACAGCGGGCCTCCACCCGCTACTTCCAGCGCCCCGACGCCGACCACCTGGGCCTCGACGCGTCCAGCACCTCCATGCTGGGGTGGGCCGCGAGCGTGGAGGCGTTCAAGCTGGGCGGCGGCAACTGGCGCTGGGCCACCGTGCTCAACACGCGCTCCCCCGGCTTCGAGACCAACGACCTGGGCTACCAGCGCGACGCGGACCAGACGCTGTGGGCGGGGAACCTCCGCTACCAGCAGACGCAGCAGGGGCGCACCTTCCGCAGCTGGAACCTGGGCGGCAACGCCTGGACGGGCTACACCTACGGGGGCGAGAAGACCTCGCTGGGCGGCAACGTCAACGGCAGCTTCCGCCTGCTCAACTTCTGGGGCGCCAACGGCGGGTTCGGCCTGGAGCGCCCGGTGGTGGCGACCCGCGCGCTGCGCGGCGGCCCCTCGCTGCGCATCCCCGCCTCGTACAACGCGTGGGCCGGCATCAGCAGCGACAGCCGCAGGAGCGTGTACGGGTACCTGGACGTGAGCGCCGGGTGGGACGCCGAGGAGGACGGCCGCGGGTGGACCGTCAGCCCCTCCGTCACCTGGCGGGCCTCCACCCGCACCGACCTGTCGCTGGAGCCCTCGTACTCGCGGTCCGTCAACAGCTGGCAGTTCGTCGGCTCCACCTCGCTGGACGGCGCGCCGCACTACGTGTTCAGCCGGCTGGAGCAGAGCACCGCCGCGCTGACGGCGCGGCTGAGCTACACCTTCACCCCCAACCTGTCGCTCCAGCTGTACGCGCAGCCCTTCCTCAGCGCGGGCGACGCGGCGGGCTTCCGCGAGGTGGCGCTTGCGGACGGCGGCGCGCGGGTCGTGGACGCCGACCGCTTCGGCGACCGCTTCCGCCCGCTGGGCACCCCGGCGCCTGCGGACGACGAGTACCGCGCCGACGCGGACGGCGACGGCGACGGCGACGCCGACGTGCGCTTCACCAACCCCGACTTCAACGTCAAGGAGTTCCGCTCCAACGCGGTGCTCCGCTGGGAGTACCGCCCGGGCTCCACGCTGTTCGTGGTGTGGAGCCAGGGGCGCGAGGACTTCGCCCGCGACGGCCGCTTCGGGCTGATGCGGGACACGCGGCGCCTGTTCGGGATGGACGACGCCTTCCCGGTGCGCACCACCAACGTGCTCCTGGTGAAGGTCAACTACTGGCTGAGCCTGTGAACCCCTGCAAGGAAGCGTTCCGCATGAAGACAGCATCCCCGAGGACCCGCGCGCTCGCCGGCGCCGCCCTGCTGGCCGCCGTCCTGGCCGCCCCGGCCGGGGCGCAGCAGCCCGAGCGCTACGCCCTGCGGGGCGAGCGGGTGTCCATCCACAACCTGGCCGGCGAGGTCCGCCTGGTGGGCGGCACGGGCCAGGAGGTGGTGGTGGAGGTGGCGCGCGGCGGCGACGACGCGCGCGAGCTGCGGGTGAACCGCGGCCGCGACGACGGCGCCGAGCGGCTGGTGGTGGTCACCCCGGGGACGCGGGTGGTGTACCCGCGCATGGGAAGCCGGTCCACCAGCACGCTGAGCGTGCGCGAGGACGGCACCTTCGGGCGCGGCGGGCGCCGGGTGACGGTGTCCGGCGGCGGCCGCGGCACCGAGGCGTACGCCAACCTCACGGTGCGGATCCCGGCCGGGCGCTCGGTGACGCTGCACCAGGGCGTCGGCAAGGTGGAGGTGGCCAACGTCGACGGCAACCTGAGCCTCAACACCTCCTCCGCCTCCGTGGCCTCGGCGGGGACGCGGGGGTCGCTGACGGTGGACGTGGGTTCCGGGAGCGTGCGCGTGGAGCGCGCCCAGGGCGACGTGGACGTGGACACCGGCTCCGGGAGCGTGCGCCTGGCGGAGGTGCGCGGCCGCCGGCTGAGCGTGGACACGGGGAGCGGAGCGGTGACGGGGAGCGGCCTCGCCGCGGACGACGTGCTGGTGGACGTGGGCTCCGGCGCGGTGGAGCTCACGGGCGTGCGCGCCGGCGCGCTCAAGGTGGACACCGGGAGCGGGTCGGTGCAGCTGTCGCTCGTGTCCGACGCGCGCTCCGTGGAGGTGGACACGGGCTCCGGGAGCGTGCGGCTGGCCGTGCCGTCGTCGTTCGGGGCGGAGGTGGAGATCGACACCGGCTCCGGCGGCATCCAGGTGGACGTGCCGGCGCAGGCGCAGACCGTGCGGCGCGACTACTACCGCGGGCGCATCGGCGACGGCCGCGGCCGGGTGGAGATCGACACCGGGTCCGGCGGGGTGCGCATCACGCGCAGCTGATGATTACTGCGCGAACTGCCGGTTCGGGCGTGACCCCGGCTGGCGCCGGGGTCGGGCTTCGGCTCCGTAAGGCAGCAAACAACGCTGCCTAACGGAGTCGAGCCCGCGCAAACAGCCGCGCGGTCTCGTCCCTTCGGGCCGTAATCCCTCACGCAACTGCCTGCCCGTTCTCAGGATCCAGCAGTTGCCCCCTGTCCCGGAATGGCGCTTCACGCTTCGCGTGAACCGGGTGAAGGGAGAGGGTGGCGAGCCTCAAGCGAGCCGGGTGAGGGCCCGACGAGGGCCGCCCGCACCGGGAAATCCCGGTGCGGGCGGTTTTTGCGTGTGCCGTACTTCGTACGGCGTACTTCTTTCCTGCCGAGGAGATCCCGGATGGAGCCCAGCCAACGCCCCGCGCACCACCTCCCCGACGGCACCTTCCGCGCGCCGTGGCCGGTGGAGGGCGGGGACCGGCGCGGACAGCGGGAGCTGCTGCGCTGGCAGTGGGAGCGGCTGACCCGCCGCCTGCCGCCCGATCCGCCGGCGGGCGCCTTTCCCCTGGCGGAGAGCGACGTCGCCCGTCCGCGCGCGCGGATGGACGAGGTGCGCATCACCTGGGTGGGGCACGCCTCGTTCCTGGTGCAGGCGGGCGGGCTCAACCTGCTCACCGACCCGGTCTGGAGCCGGCGCGCGTCGCCGCTCCGCTGGGCGGGGCCGGCGCGCTTCGTCCCGCCGGGGATCGCGTGGGAGGCGCTGCCGCCCATCGACGCGGTGCTCCTCTCGCACGACCACTACGACCACCTGGACGACGACACCGTGCGGCGGCTGCACGCGCGCTTCGGCGGCGGCCTGCGCTGGCTTGCACCGCTCGCGTACCGCGAGTGGCTGGGCGCGCGGGGAATCACCCGCGTGACCGAGCTCGACTGGTGGGAGGAGACCGAGATGGAGGGCCACGGGGGAGCCCTGCGCGCCGTCTGCCTCCCCGCGCAGCACTGGACGCGGCGGGGGATGCGCGAGTTCAACGACCGGCTGTGGGGCTCGTGGATGCTCGCCACGCCGTCCGGACGGCGCGTCTACTTCGCCGGCGACAGCGGCTACTGGCCCGGGTTCCGGGAGATCGGGGAGCGGTTCGGGCCGCTGGACGCGGCGCTGGTCCCCATCGGCGCGTACGAGCCGCGCTGGTTCATGCGCCCGGCGCACATGAACCCCGAGGAGGCGGTGCGCGCCTACCTGGACCTGGGCGGCGCCGGCCTCTTCACGGGGATGCACTGGGGGACCTTCCGCCTCACCGACGAGGACCCGCTGGAGCCCCCGGTGCGCGCCCGCGCCGCCTGGGCGGAGGCGGGACTCCCGGCCGAGCGCCTGTGGATTCCCCGCCACGGCGAGACACGCGTGGTCCCCCGCGCCGCGGCGCCCGCGGGATAGCCCCCGCTACGTCGCCGGGACGGGATGGAGCGAGGGGGCGGCCCACGCGGCCGCCCCCTCTGCGTGGAGCGTGGCGCGGCTCAGCGCATGGCGTCGGGGTTCACCACCCGCTCGGCCAGCGCGCTCAGGCGGTGGTCGGTGGTCCCCTCCTCGTCCAGCGTCCGCTGGAGGATGTCCGCCTGCCCGTCCAGGCCCAGCTGCCGCGCGAAGGTGCGGACGGTGCCGTACCCCGCCATCTCGTAGTGCTCCACCCGCTGCGCCGAGGTGATGAGGCCCGCGTCCAGCACGTCGGACTCCACCTTCATCTTCATCAGCTCGTCGCCCTCCTTGAGGAGCCCCTCCATCCCCTTGCAGTGATGGCCCGAGGTCTTCTCGCCCAGCTCCTCGAACACCTGCTCCAGCCGGCGCACGTGCTCCCGGGTCTGCACCTCGTGCTCGGTGAAGGCGGTCTTCAGCTCCGGGTGGGACGCCTTGTCGGCCATCATCGGGAGCACCTTGAGGATCTGGTTCTCGGCGCTGTACAGGTCGCGGAGCTGGTCCACGTACAGGTCCTTGAGATTCTCCATCTTCATACAGGCCTCCTTTGTATATGTGGTTTACAACTCGGCACTTCGCCCTGCCACGGACCCGCGTCGCGGGTTCCGCCGGGGCCGCCACCCCATGCACGTGACGTACCACGGCGCCTTTCGGCGAAACCGATTGCGCGATCCGGAGCGCACCGCTAACCTGTACAGGTAAGCCGTACGTATTCCAAGGAGGTCCGATGAAGCCGACGAAGAAGAAGCGGATGACCGTCGCGGAGGCGCGCGCGAAGCTGTACGACCTCGTCGAGTA
Source organism: uncultured Gemmatimonadales bacterium (assembly GCA_963716255.1). Classification (GTDB taxonomy): domain Bacteria; phylum Gemmatimonadota; class Gemmatimonadetes; order Longimicrobiales; family Longimicrobiaceae; genus JAFAYN01. The sequence continues at coordinate 1,430,457 of OY970303.1, forward strand.
CGTGACCGAGACTCCTGATTCGGCGGTGGTGATCGAGCACCGCGACCGCAAGGAGCGCGCGGTACTGGTGGACGAGGGACACTATAGGTACCTGGAGACGGTGGTGTACGAGATGAAGAAGCGTGACGAGAATCCGTTCAGGCTGGCAGGAAGCCTCCGGCCCGCCGACGGGAACGACGTCGATCTGGTAGAAGTGCTCGAGAAGAACCGGCAGGAGCAGGCGGAGCTCTTCCAGAAGAAGCTCGACAGCACCTTCTCCGATGATTGAGATCGCCGTGACGGATGCGCACGCGCTGATCTGGTACGCACAGTCCGAACGGCGCAGGCTGGGGAGCCTCGCGCGCCGGATCTTCGAGGCGGCCGATGACAGAAAGGCCGTCGTTTACGTTCCCGCGCTCGTGCTCGTGGAAATCGGAGAATCGATCCAGAAGGGCAACATACGGCTCGCACAGCCGTTTTCGGCCTGGGCACACAAGCTCCTCGCGTCCAAGCACTTCGTTCCCGTGGACCTGAGCTGGGACGTGGTGCGGCGGGCGGAGGAGCTTTACTCCATCCCGGAGCGTGGCGACCGGCTGATCGCCGCGACCGCCGCCCACCTCGGCCTACCCCTGATCACGCGCGACCCCGAGATCGCCAGGGCGGCGGGGGTGGAGGTGGTGTGGTGAGCCGGACCCGGCGGCCGCTTCTCCGCGTCTCCCCCGCCCGGTAGGATCATCGTTCCCGACCGGCCTTCCTCCCGACCGAAGCCCCCCCATGCACCCGTCCACCATCGCCCTCCTCGCGCTCCTCGGCGCCTGCGCCTCCCTGCCCCGGCCGGGCGGCGGCCTTTCCGCCGAGCAGGAAGCTTTCTGGTCGGCGCTGCGCCGGCACTGCGGGCGCGCCTACGAGGGGCGCCTCACCCAGGGCAACGCCTCGGACACGGCGTTCGCGGGAAAGGTGCTGACCATGCACGTCCGCGAGTGCACGGACGACGCGGTCCGCATCCCCTTCCACCTGGGCGAGGACCGCTCGCGCACCTGGGTGCTCACCCGCACCGCCGCCGGTCTGCGCCTCAAGCACGACCACCGGCACCGGGACGGCACCGAGGACAGGGTGACGCGGTACGGCGGCGACACGCGCGGTCCCGGCACCGCGTCCGGCCAGGAGTTCCCCGCCGATTCCCTCACCGCCGCCCTGATCCCCGCGGCCGCCGCCAACGTGTGGACCGTGGAGGTGGTGCCGGGAGAGCGCTTCGCCTACGCGCTGCGCCGCGAGGGAACGGACCGGCGCTTCCGGGTGGAGTTCGACCTCGCGCGCCCCGTCGCGCCGCCGCCGGCACCCTGGGGCCACTGATCCGCCCTCCGGGACGGGCGGGGAGGATACGACGAAGCGGCGCGGGATCGTCCCGGCGCCGCTCGTTTTTCCTGGCTCCGCGGCCCTACGGGACCCCGCCGCCCCTGGGCCTGCCGCGGCCGCCCTGTCTCCGCGGCCTTCGGTAGGGCAGCTCGTTGCGGTACTCCGCCTCGATCAGGCGCGACCACCAGAGCCGCATTGCCGGGGTGGTCCCCGGGAGCTCGTCCGGGAAGCGCTCCGCGAGCTCGAAGAGGCGGTGCACGTCGGCGATCGCCTGTGCCTTGCCGCCCGGGAAGATGGCGCGCAGCTCGGACGCCCAGAACACCGGTGCCTCCGTGCCCCCCGACTCGGCAACGAAGATCAGGCCGCGCTCCCGCCAGTACAGCCGGGTGAACGTGCGGATGGAGCGCGAGTGGGGACGCTCCGTCTCCCCGTCGACGAACTTGCGGATCGCCTCGTGGCCCACGCCGGTGACCGCCTCCGCGTGGCGCAGCGAGGTGCCCTCCACGAACTCCTTCATGAACGCGCGGAGGTCGTCCAACGCAACGGGCCGCAGGGGGCCACGCTCGTAGACGACCTCAGGGCGCTCGGCGGCGCCCTGTCCACTTTGACCGCTATCGTTTGGGGGACACTGGAGAGTGTAGACGAAGGGCCGGCGTCGCGCAAGAACGGGTTGTGGACGGACGGCTCACGGCGGGTTCGGGCGTGCCCCCGGCTGGCGCCGGGGTCGGGCTTCGGCTCCGTAACGCACGAAACAACCGTGCGTAACGGAGTCGAGCCCCGCGAAACTGCCCGCGGGTCTCGCCCCTTCGGGCCGGAATCCCTCACGCGGGGATTCGGCTAGTCCGCGGCTTCGCTGTGCGCGTCCAGCCCCACCGCGCCGGCAAGCAGCTCGTAGGAGCGCAGGCGCGCCTCGTGGGAGTGGATCATCGAGGTCACGATCACCTCGTCGGCGCCGCTCTCCTCCGCCAGCTCGGTCAGCGCGGCGGCCACGGTTTCCGGGCTGCCGGCGTGGTGGAGCTGGCGGTAGCCTTCCACGGTCGCGCGGTCCTGGGGGGTGTAGGGGTAGGCGGCCGCCTCCTCCGGGCTGGGGAGCGCGCCGAACTGGCCCTTCCGCAGGCGCACCCAGGCCAGCTCCATGGAGCCTGCCAGCCAGCGCGCCCGCTCCTCCGTGTCGGCGCAGACCACGGCGGCGCCCAGCACCACGTGAGGCTCCGGGAACGCCTCCGAGGGCTGGAAGCTCTCGCGGTAGGCGCGGATCGCCGGGGCGGCCGGCGCCGGGCTGAAGTGGCTGGCGAAGCCGTACCCCATTCCCAGCGACCCGGCCAGGCGCGCGGTGGCGCCGCTGGACCCCAGCAGCCACACCGGCGGGAGCGGCACCCCCTCCGGCACCACGCGCACGCGGTGGAAGGGGTGGTCCTCCGGGAAGCTCCCCCGCGACAGCCCCACCAGCTCGGCCAGCTGCTGCGGATACTGCTCGGCGTCGAACGGGCGCAGGGCGCTGGAGGTGGCCGGGTCCGTCCCCGGCGCACGGCCCACGCCCAGGTCGATGCGCCCCGGGTGCAGCGCCTCCAGGGTGTGGAACGCCTCCGCGATCCGCAGCGGCGCGTGGTTGGGGAGCATGATCCCGCCCGAGCCCACCCGGATCCGCTCCGTGGCCGAGGCCAGGTGCTCGATCAGGATCTCCGGCGACGAGCTGGCGATGCTGGGCATGCCGTGGTGCTCGGCCAGCCAGTAGCGGGCGTAGCCCAGCCGGTCCGCCAGGCGGGCCAGCTGCACCGAGTTGCGGATCGCCTGCCCCGCGGTGGAGCCGGAGCCCACGGGAACCAGGTCGAGAACGGAAAGCGAGAGCGCCATGGAGCCAACCTCGATCGAGATGCGGGACCCCGGCCGGAAGGGCCGGTCCTCCGCTTATGGTTCAGCAATGAACTAACTCGTCAAAGGTGGCCCCTCGGCGCCGCGGCGTCAATGCCGACACGTCGCCCGGCTCGCCCGGGCGCGCCACGCCGTGATCGTGCGACGGGGTGGCGCCGCGAGGAGCGCGCGAGGAGACGGCGAGAAGCGGAGACACGCGAGCAGGGCCGGCACCTCGCGCAGCCGAGGCGCGCACCGGAGCCGCGTGAGGGATTTCGGCCCGGAGGGGCGAGACCCCGCGGGCAGTTTCGCGGGGGCTCGACTCCGTTAGCCCGCGTTGTTTGCGGGCTTACGGAGCCGAAGCCCGACCCCGCGTCAGCGGGGGCACGCCCGAACCCTGCCCGTGCCCTTCAGACCACCGCCACCGCCGGCAGGGTGAGCGTGAAGGTGCTCCCGCTGCCGGGCACGCTCTCGACCGCCAGGTCGCCCTCCATCCCGCGCGCCAGGTCGCGGCTGATCGCCAGCCCCAGCCCCGTCCCCTCGTGCGGACGTGCAAGGTCGGAGCGCACCTGCACGAACGGGTCGAAGATCGTTTCCAGCTTGTCGGCCGGGATCCCGATCCCGGTGTCGCGCACCCGCACCCGCACGACATCCTCCTCGCGCGCGCAGGATACCTCCACCTGCCCGCGCGCGTCGGTGAACTTGACCGCGTTGCCCAGCAGGTTCACCAGGATCTGCCGCAGCTTCTCGGCGTCGGCACGCACCGCCAGCTCCGGAGGGCACCCGCCCACGCGCAGCGACACCTCCTTGGCGCGCGCCTGCGGGGCCACCAGCGACTCCGCCGCCACCACCGCCTCGCGCACCGGCACGCTCTCCAGGTCGTAGCGCACGCTGCCGGTCTCCAGCCGCGCGTAGTTGAGCACTTCGTTGATCAGCCCCAGCAGGTGCCGCTGGCTCTGCTGGATCCGGTGCAGGTCGTCGCGCTGCGTTTCCGTCACGGGCCCGCGGATCCCCATCTCCAGCAGCTCGGTGTAGCCGCCGATGGCGTTGAGCGGCGTCCTCAGCTCGTGGCTCATCACGGCCAGGAACTCGCTCTTGGCGCGGTTGGCGCGCTCCGCCTCGGCCCGGGCCTCCTCGCTCTCGGCCAGCAGTCGCTCCACGTCGCGCCGCGCCAGCACCTGCTCCGTCACGTCCGAGCCGTGGGCGACCACGCCGGAGCGGCTCCCGTCCGCCTCGGTGAGCGCCTGGAAGACCATGTCCAGGTACCGCGTCTCCAGCGGGGCCCCGGGGGTCCTTTCGAGCAGGACCGGCGACTCGCGCCCCACCCACGGCTCGCCGGTGTCGCGCACGCGGTCCAGGAGCTCCTTGAAGCCCTGGCCGCGGATCTCGGGCACCGCCTCCAGGAGCGGCCTGCCGAGGATGTCGCGGTGCCCGATGAGCTGGTAGTACGCTTCGTTGACGAACTCGTAGACCTGGTCGGGGCCGCGGAACGCGACGATGAAGCTGGGCGCGCGGCGGAACACCTGGAAGAGGCGGGCCCGCTCCACCTCCAGCGCGGCGAGCAGGCGCTCGCGCTCGGCGGCGGCGGTGCGCGCCCCCGTGATGTCCCGGAAGAGGAGGGCCACCTTCCCCTCGCCGGGCGAGCCGGTGCGGAACGCGTACACGTCGTACCAGCGGTCCAGCGCGCGGACGTGCGACTGGAAGCGGACCGGCTCGCCCGTGAGCGCCACGCCGCCGTAGACCGCCAGGCGCTCCGGGTCCACGGACACCAGCTCGCTCGCCCACCGCCCCAGCGCGTCGGAGAAGCCGCTCTGCGCGGCGAAGGCGGGGTTGGTCTCCAGGTAGCGGTAGTCCTCGGCGCGCTCCTCCGCGCCGAAGCGCACCTGGATCACGCAGAAGCCCTCGTCCAGCGACTCGAAGAGCGCGCGGTAGCGCGCCTCGCTGTCGCGCAGCGCCGCCTCGGCCCGCTGCCGCTCGGTGATGTCGCGGCCCTCGGGGACGACGAACACCACCTCGCCGCGGTCGTTGCGAACCGGGTGGAGCGAGATGTCGAAGGTGAGCCGGGCGCCGGTGGGGCGCCGGAGCGTGGCCTCGTAGCGGACGAACTCGCCCCCGGCGGCGCGGGCCACCGCCTCGCGGACCGCTTCCGGGGCCCCCGGCGTGTGGGCGAACCACGGCGTCTCCCAGAACGGCCGCCCCAGCACGTCGCCGAGCGTGTTTCCCGCGAACTCCAGCGAGGCGCGGTTCGCCTCCAGCAGCGTCCCCCCGGGCGCCAGCAGCCCGATGTACTCGTACGTGCCGTCGTAGATGGCCCGCAGCCGCGCCTCGCTGTCGCGCAGCGCGGCCTCGGCCTGCTTGCGCCCGGTGATGTCGCGCGCCACCACCTGCACGGCCGGCTCGCCGCCCCAGGTGATGGGCGCGCCGGCGACCTCCACGTCCACCGGCGACCCGTCCAGCCGCCGCCAGCGGTACTCCACGGCCGGGCTCGCCGTCCTGGCCGCGAGCCCTCTGCGGATCCGCTCCTCCACCATCTCGTGGAACTCGGGCTCGATGAACTCGAACGGCGTGTGGCCGACGACCTGGCCGGCGTCGCGGGCGCCCAGCAGGCGCATGGCCGCCCGGTTCACGTAGGCCCAGCGCCCGGCCACGTTGACGAGGGTGGCCTCGGGGCTGAGGTCGGCCAGCGTCCGGTAGCGCGACTCGCTCTCCTGGAGCGCCGCCTCGGCCTGCCGCCGCGCCCGCAGGTTCCCGGCGCGCAGCTCGATCTCGCTCAGCGCCCAGGCCGCCAGGTCGGCGAGGGTGGCCATGTCCCGCTCGGTCCACGGCCGCGGCCGGAAGTCGACGACGCACAGGGTGGCGATGGGGGCGCCGGCGCGCGGGGAAAGGATGGGGACGGAAAGGTAGCCCACGGTCCCGCTCTCGGCGGTCGCGGGATTGGACGACACCAGCGGGTGCTCGCGCGCGTCCTCCACCGCCAGCGGCTCGCCGCCTCGGACCACGTGCTGGCAGTACGAGCGCTCCAGCGCCGCCGCGCGGCCCCACGCCTCCGGCCCCGCGTAGCTGACGGGAATCTGGCGGTCCGCCGTGACCACGTTGAGCTGCGCGACGGGCGCGTCGAGCAGCCGCGCCGCCGTGCGGACGACCCGGTCGAGGGCCGGGATCGCCCCGGTGTCGAGCAGGTCGCTCGCGGCGATGGCGGCGAGGCGCTCCGGGTGGGCGAGGGGGTCGTTCGGCTCCTGCACGGGCGGGGGCTCGGGGGAGTGCGCGGTGGACGGAACGGGGAGGGCCGCCCCCGGGGCGGTGCCCTGATGATGGCACTCCCCGGGGGCCCCGGCAAGCGACGCGCCGCGCTCCCGGCGCAGCGGGGCGGCCGCGGCCGTCAGGCTGCCGGCAGGGTGAGCGTGAAGGTGCTCCCGCTGCCGGGCGTGCTCTCGACCGCCAGGTCGCCCTCCATCCCGCGCGCCAGGTCGCGGCTGATCGCCAGCCCCAGCCCCGTCCCCTCGTGCGGACGTGCAAGGTCGGAGCGCACCTGCACGAACGGGTCGAAGATCGTTTCCAGCTTGTCGGCCGGAATCCCGATCCCGGTGTCGCGCACCCGCACCCGCACGACATCCCCCTCGCGCGCGCAGGACACCTCCACCTGCCCGCGCGCGTCGGTGAACTTGACCGCGTTGCCCAGCAGGTTCACCAGGATCTGCCGCAGCTTCTCGGCGTCGGCACGCACCGCCAGCTCCGGAGGGCACCCGCCCACGCGCAGCGACACCTCCTTGGCGCGCGCCTGCGGGGCCACCAGCGACTCCGCCGCCACCACCGCCTCGCGCACCGGCACGCTCTCCAGGTCGTAGCGCACGCTGCCGGTCTCCAGCCGCGCGTAGTTGAGCACCTCGTTGATCAGCCCCAGCAGGTGCCGCTGGCTCTGCTGGATCCGGTGCAGGTCGTCGCGCTGCGTTTCCGTCACGGGCCCGCGGATCCCCATCTCCAGGAGCTCGGCGTAGCCGCCGATGGCGTTGAGCGGCGTCCTCAGCTCGTGGCTCATGGTGGCCAGGAACTCGCTCTTGGCGCGGTTGGCGCGCTCCGCCTCGGCCCGGGCGGCCTCCGCCTCGCGCCGCGCCGTCCCCTGCTCGGTGACGTCGGCGCCGTGGGCGATCACGGCCGGGTGGCTCCCGTCCGCCTCCACCAGCGGCAGGTACGTGATGTCGAGGAAGCGCTCCTCCAGCTCCGCGCCCGGCGTGCGCTCCAGGCGCGCCGGGAGGTCGCGGAAGACCAGGGGCTCACCCGTCTCGCGGACGTGGCGGAGGTAGGTGTCGAAGCCCTGCCCGCGGACCTCGGGAAGCGCCTCCAGGAGCGGCTTCCCCACCACGCCCCGCCCGTGGCCGATCACCTGCTCGTAGGCGTCGTTGACCAGCTCGAAGACGTTCTCCGGCCCGCGCAGCACCGCCAGGAACGAGGGCGACTGGCGGAACACCTGGGCGAGGCGGGTGCGCTCCACGCGCAGCTCCCCCAGCAGGCGCTCGCGGTCCAGGTCCGCCAGGACGCGCGGCGTGGTCTCCTGGCAGATGACCAGCGTCCCCCCGATGCTCCCGTCGTCGTCGTAGGCGGGGCTGTAGCTGTACGTCCACCAGACGTCCTCCAGCCGGCCGTTGCGCTCGATGGGCAGGTACTGGTCCTCGTGCCAGGTGGGCACGCCGGTCGTCATCACCTGCTCGATCTGCGGGCCGATCGCGTCCCAGATGTCCGTCCAGAACTCGTGGCCGCGCATCCCCAGGGCGCGCGGGTGCCGGCCGCCCCCGCCCAGGCTGGGGCGGTAGCCGTCGTTGTACACCTGCGCCAGCTCCGGCCCCCAGAACAGGAACATGGGGTTCCGGGAGCCCAGGAGCGTCAGGACCGTGGTGCGCAGGCTCTGCGACCAGCCCGCGGGCGGCCCCAGCGGCGTGGCCGACCAGTCGAGCGCGCGGCAGAGGGCCCGCATCTCCCCCGGACCGGCGAAGAACGAGTCCGCGGCGGGCACGCTGCTCTCCGGCGGGGCGTGGGCCTGGTGCTGCGACATGGTCCGGGTCACAAGTGGCGCCTCTCCGCGCAGTTGGCCTGCACGCAAAAGGATTATGGACCGGTCCGCCGGAAACGGCAATACGCCCCACCGGAGCACGCCGCATCGCGCCGGCGGCACGGGCTCGCGACACCGGCGTTGACATTCGCGCGCCCCAGTACTTTAATATACAAAGTTCTCTGCGACACCCGAACAGGGAAAGGTGCGATGCGAGTCAGGATGATCCTCCCGGCGCTCACCGAAGCCAAGAGCCCGCTCTTCCGGCCCATCAAGTACTCGCTCTTTCCGCCGCTGGGGCTGGCGACGCTGGCGGCGTACCTGGGCGGGGACGACCACGCGGAGCTGGTGGACGAGCACGTGGAGGAGGTCCGCGCCGACGACGACGCGCCGGACCTGGTCGTGATCCAGGTCTACATCACCTCGGCGCGGCGCGCATACGCGCTCGCCGACGAGTACCGGCGCAGGGGCTCGCACGTGTGCCTGGGGGGGCTGCACGTCACCTCGCTCCCCGGCGAAGCGGCCGCGCACGCGGACACGATCTTCCTGGGCCCTGGGGAGGACACCTGGCCGCGCTTCCTGGAGGACTTCCGGGCCGGCCGGGCGGACGCGGTCTACACCTCCACGGAGCGCACGCTGGAGTCGGTTCCCCCGGTGCGGCGCGACCTGATCCGCCGCGAGCTCTACCTGGTCCCCAATTCCATCGTCGTTTCGCGGGGGTGCCCGCACAACTGCGACTTCTGCTACAAGGAGGCCTTCTTCCGCGGCGGCCGCGGCTTCTACACGCAGCGGGTGGACGACGCGCTCGCCGAGATCGACCGGCTCCCCGGGCGGCACCTGTACTTCCTGGACGACCACCTGTTCGGCAACGTCCCCTTCGCGACCGCCCTCTTCGACGGCATGCGCGGAATGCGCAGGCTCTGGCAGGCCGCCGGGACCGTGCAGTCGGTGCTCCGCCCCGGGCTCCTGGAAAAGGCCGCGGCGGCCGGGCTGCGGAGCCTGTTCGTGGGCTTCGAGACGCTGAGCGCGGACAACCTCCGCGAGCAGGGAAAGCTCCAGAACCTGGGGCGCGACTACGCGGCCGCGATCCGGCGCCTGCACGAGCACGGGGTGATGGTGAACGGGAGCTTCGTCTTCGGGATGGACGGGGACGGGCCGGACGTGTTCGAGCGCACGGTGGAGTGGGCCGTCGGGCAGGGGATTGAGACCGCCACCTTCCACATCCTGACGCCGTACCCGGACACGGCGCTGTACGAGCGCATGGACCGCGACGGGCGTCTGCTCCACCGCGACTGGGACCTGTACGACACCCGGCACACCGTCTTCCGCCCGGCGCGGATGACCCCCGAGCAGCTGGAGGAGGGCTACTGGCGGGCCTACCGCGACTTCTACCGCTGGGGATCCATCTTCCGCGGGGCGGCGGCCAAGGACACGCTGCTGGAGAAAGCCCGGCACGTGGCGTACGCCGGGGGGTGGAAGAAGCTGGAGCCGCTGTGGGATTGGGTGATCCGCGCCCGCCGGGTGTCGCGGATGCGGCCGGCGCTGGAGGGGGTGCTCACCGGCTTCGGCCGGCACCGGCCCACGCGGGACGCCGGGCCGCTCCTGCCCGGTGCCGGGAGCGGGTCTCCCCGGCGCTCTACGGGAGCGGAGCCCGCGCGAGCGTCAGCGTGAACGTGCTCCCCTCGCCCGGGGTGCTCCGGGCCGTCAGCTCGCCGCCCATGGCGCGGGCGAGGTCGCGGCTCACCGCCAGGCCAAGCCCGGTTCCTTCCTGCGGGCTGGTCAGCGAGCGGCCCACCTGCACGAACGGCTCGAAGACCGCCTGGAGCATGTCCGCGGGGATCCCGCACCCCGTGTCGCGGACGGAAAGCCGCACGTCGTCGTCCCCAGCCTCGCAGAGGATGTCGATCCCCCCGCCGGCCCCGGTGAACTTGACCGCGTTGGAAAGGAGGTTCACCAGGATCTGCCGGAGCTTGTCCGGGTCGGCGCGCACGGCCAGCGCCGGGGAGCACCCGGGGACCCTGAGCTCCAGCCCCCTGGCGCGGGCCTGCGGCGCGACCAGTCCCTCGGCCATCGCGAGCGTTTCGCGCACCCCCACCTCGCGCACGTCGAAGTGCACCGTGCCCGCTTCCAGCATGGCGTAGTTGAGCACCTGGTTGATCAGCCCCAGCAGGTGCCGCTGACTCCGCCGGATGCGGGCCAGGCTCTCGACCTGCTCCCCGGTGACGGGGCCGTGGATCCCCATCTCCATCAGCTCGGCGTACCCGCCGATGGCGTTCAGCGGCGTCCTCAGCTCGTGGCTCATGACCGCCAGGAAGTCGCCCTTCGCCCGGTTGGCGGCCTCGGCCTCGGCGCGCGCCTGGCAGGCCTCGTCCAGGGCGGCGCGCTGGTCCAGGAGCAGCCGGTCCAGCTCGACGCCCTCGGCCCGCAGCCGCACCAGCTCGGTGACGTCCTCCACGTGGTGGATGATCGCGACCACCTCCCCCCGTGGGCCCGGGACGGGAACGTTGAGCGGGCTCCACCAGCGCACCTCGAACCCGCCGCCCGCGGATTGGGGCCGCCGGATGGGGTACTTCTGCAGCGCCATGCGGTCCGGGCGGCGCCCCCCGGCCACCCGCTCCAGCGAGGCGCGCAGGTTTCGCACGCCGTCGGCGGCGGGGTCGGCCGGGTCGTCGGGGAACACGTCGAACAGCCGATGCCCCAGGATGGCCTCGCGCCCGGTGAGCGTCGCGCGCAGGTAGGCGTCGTTCACCGCGACGATGGTGAACTCCGGCGGCGTGACGACCAGGTAAGGCGCCGGGGACGCGTGGAAGAGGATCTGGAAGTCGGCGGACAGTCCGGCCGCGCCCGCGACCTCGCGCAGCCGCTGCTCGTTGTCGCGGAGCCGCTCCTGCGCGCGGGTCGGCCGCGCGGCCTCCACGACGGTGACGAGCACGCCGCCCACGCCGCCGTCGTCGTCCGGCACCGGGCTGCAGCTCAGCGTGAAGAACGCCTCTTCGGGATGGCCGTCGCGCTCGACGCTCAGCCGCTGGTCGGCGAGCGTGAGCGATTCCCCCCGCCCGGCGACGCCCTCGACGAGAGCGGCGCACGAGTCCCAGGATCCGGGCCAGACCTCGCGCGCGGGCCGTCCGACCGCCGCCGCGTGCTTCCTCCCCAGGAGGGCCCGGTACCCGTCGTTGTAGACCGCGACCCGCTCGGTTCCCCACAGCACCATCATCGCCACGGGCGACGCGAGCACCAGGCCGGCGGCCGTCCTCAGGCTGTGCGGCCACCGCTCCACGGGACCCAGCGGGGTCGCCGCCCAGTCCGTCGCGCGGCAGAGCGCCGCCATCTCCCCGGGGCCCGGGAAGGGAACCGCCTGCCGCCCCCCGCGATCATGGTCGTCCGTTCCGACGGTCACGCCCGCACCCTCGTGGATCCAAGGTTCGCCTGCCGGGGGAGCCGCATCGGCGCCGCCACGGAGCGAGCCTGATGCAGGTGTCGGACCGGCTTCACGAGGGCGGGGATGGGAGGAAGCCGGGACGGCGGGACCCGGAGCTGCCAACGAGACGAGGCCGGGGCGATCGCTCGCCCCGGCCTCGTCTCGCAACTGCGTGAGGGATTTCGGCCCGAGGGGCGAGACCCGGCGGCTGTTTGCCGGGGCTCGACTCCGTTACGCACGGTTGTTTCGTGCGTTACGGAGCCGAAGCCCGACCCCGGCGCCAGCTGGGGGCACGCCCGGGCCCGCCGTAAAGCCGTTCAGACGTCGAGATTCCGCACGTAGCGGGCGTTCTCCTCGATGAACTGCCGGCGCGGGTCCACGTCCTCGCCCATCAGCGTGGAAAAGATCTTTTCCGACTCCACCGCGTCCTCCATGCTCACCCGCAGCAGCGTGCGCGTGTCCGGGTCCATCGTGGTCTTCCACAGCTGGTCCGGGTTCATCTCGCCCAGCCCCTTGTAGCGCTGCACGTGGATCCCCTTGGCCTCGCCGTCCGCCGAGCCGCCCTTGTAGCGCGCCAGGATCTCGTCCCGCTCGTCGTCCGAGTAGGCGTACTGCTCCGTCTTGCCCTTGCGCACCAGGTACAGCGGCGGCTGCGCGATGTAGATCATGCCCTCCTCCAGGAGCTGCCGCATCTGCCGGAAGAAGAAGGTCAGCAGCAGCGTGCGGATGTGGGAGCCGTCCACGTCCGCGTCCGTCATCAGGATGATCTTGTGGTAGCGGGCGTTTTTGAGGTCGAACTCGTCCTCGCCGATCCCCGTGCCGATGGCCGTGATGATGGCCCGGATCTCCTCGTTGGACAGCACCTTGTCGAAGCGCGCCCGCTCCACGTTGAGGATCTTGCCCTTGAGCGGGAGGATCGCCTGGAAGGCCCGGTCGCGCCCCTGCTTGGCCGAGCCGCCGGCGGAGTCGCCCTCCACGATGTAGATCTCGGAGATCTCCGGGTTGTTCACCGAGCAGTCGGCGAGCTTGCCGGGGAGCACCCCCGTCTCCAGCGCGCTCTTCTTGCGGGTCAGGTCGCGCGCCTTGCGGGCGGCCTCGCGGGCCCGGGCGGCCGAGATCGCCTTCTCGATGATGGCGCGGCCCACCCCCGGCGTCTCCTCCAGGAACTCGGCCAGCTTCTCGTTGACCACGCTTTCCACGACGCCCTTGACCTCGCTGTTCCCCAGCTTGGTCTTGGTCTGCCCCTCGAACTGCGGCTCCTTGACCTTCACGGAGATCACGCAGGTCAGCCCCTCGCGGACGTCGTCGCCCGAGAGCGCGTCCAGCCCGCCCTTCTTGAACAGGCCGGTCTTGCGCGCGTAGTCGTTGATGGTGCGCGTCAGCGCCGACTTGAAGCCCGTGAGGTGCGTGCCGCCCTCGTGGGTGTTGATGTTGTTGACGAAGGTGAAGGTGTTCTCGTTGTACCCGTCGTCGTACTGGAGCGCGATCTCGATCTCCGCCTCCGGGCGCGCGGCCTCGATGTAGACCACGGCCGCGTGAAGCGGGCGGCGCGTCCCGCGCAGGTACTCCACGAACTCCTTGAGCCCGCCCTCGTAGTGGTACTCCTCGCGGCGGATCTCCCGCTCCTCGCCCTCGGGCATGCGCTCGTCCGTGAGCGTGATGCGGACACCCTTGTTCAGGAACGCCAGCTCGCGCAGCCGGTTGGAGAGCGTGTCGAAGGAGTAGGTGGTCTCCTGGAAGATCAGCGGGTCCGGCTTGAAGGCGACGGTGGTCCCCGTGTGCGTGGAGTCGCCGATCACCGTGAGCGGCTGCGCCTTGTCGCCGCGGGCGAAGCCCATCTCGTACACCTTGCCGTCGCGGCGCACGGTGACGCGCGTCCACTCCGAGAGCGCGTTCACCACCGAGACGCCCACGCCGTGCAGGCCGCCGGACACCTTGTAGGAGCCGCCCTCCTGGTTCTCGAACTTGCCGCCCGCGTGCAGCACGGTGAGCGCCAGCTCCACGGCGGGAACGCCCTCCGTGGGGTGGATGTCCACCGGGATGCCGCGGCCGTTGTCCACCACGGTGATGGAGTCGTCCGGGTGGATGGTCACGTCCACGCTGTCGGCGAACCCGGCGAGCGCCTCGTCGATGGAGTTGTCCACCACCTCGTAGACCAGGTGGTGCAGCCCGCGCGGCCCCGTCGAGCCGATGTACATCCCGGGGCGCTTGCGGACGGCCTCCAGCCCCTTGAGGACCTGGATCTGCCCGGCGTTGTATTCCTGGGCTGCTTCGGTCGAAGCCATGTTCTCTGCGTTCTGGGTTTGCGACGAAGATTCCGACTTCCGCCTATACCCCGCACGGGCGGTTCGGTGCCCCGGACGGGGCCGCGGAAATCGAGGCGCGGAGTGGGTTTCCGGCGCTCCGCTCAGGAGCCCATGACGAACACGATGTGCTGGATCTTTCCGGTCTTCTTGCCCGCGTTCAGCCGCCGGACGATCTCGCCCTTCATCAGCGTCAGCTCCATCATCCACGCCGAGGTCGACACCGCCACGAACAGGGTGTCGTCCGACACGCGCAGCGCCTCCGTGACCGCGGCGATCTGCGGCCCCACGCGCTCCCCCCACTCCGTCAGCACGGAGGCCGCCTCCACCCTGGCCTCCAGGCCGCTGCGGGTCAGGAAGCGCGAAAGGACGTCGCCGACGAGCTGCGGCTTGCCTGCGTCGGAGCTGCGGGCCATTTGGCGACGGGAACCAGGGGACGCGGCGAGTTGGTTCGAAGACAGGGGAATTTAGCCGCTCGGGGGGTTCCGGTCAAAGAGAGCGGCGGAGTGGACGGCTGAACGGCAACGGAGAACTGCGGGGTCGGGCGTGCCCCCGGCTGGCGCCGGGGTCGGGCTGCGGCTCCGTAGCAGACGAAACGACCGTCTGCAACGGAGTCGAGCCCCGGCAAACTGCCGCCGGGTCTCGCCCCTCCGGGCCGAAATCCCTCACGCGGGGCTCGCGCTTGCGTCGGCGGGGCCCCCACCCGGCTCGCTTGAGGCTCGCACGGCTCGCCCCCTATCAGGTTGCTGAAAAGCTTGTGCGCACGCGCGTGCGCGCGAGGGTGTGGCGTCGTAGATTGGGGAAAACCTGTCCTCACACTCTCGGGGAGCAGCCACGATGCGCGGACGAGTCAGCCAGCAGCACGCGATGTGGATGTTCTACGATCCGGAGAGCCTGCTCTCGCCTACGCATCCGCTGCGGGCGGTCAAGGCGCGAGCCGATGCGGTGCTGGCCGGGATGAGTCCGGAGTTCGACCGCGCCTACGCGGCTCTGGGACGGGCGAGTATCCCGCCGGAGATGCTGCTGAAGGCGCTGCTGCTTCAGGCGCTGCACTCGATCCGTTCGGAGCGGATGCTGGTGGAGCAGATCGGAGTGAACTTGGCTTACCGGTGGTTCCTGGACCTGGAGCCGCATGCGGGGGTGTGGGATGCGACCACGTTCACGCAGAACCGGGATCGGTTCGAGAAGCACGGGCTGGTGCGCACCTTCTTCGAGCGGATCATCGAGGGGGCGTACCTGGAGGAACTGGCGAGCCAGGAGCACTTCTCGATCGATGGCAGCCTGATCGAGAGCTATGCCTCGATGAAGAGCCTGCGCAAGATCGGCAGCCCGGACGAGAAGGTCAGCGACGGCTCGAAGGACGGCGACACGAGCAATCCCTCGGTGAACTTCCGCAAAGAGAAGCGGACCAACGCGACGCACCGCTCGCTCACGGACCCCGAGGCGCGCCTGGCGACCAAGAGCAAGGGAGTGCCGGCGCGGCTGTGCCATCTGCTGAACGCGCTGATGGAGAACCGGCACGGGCTGCTCATCGACGTCAGCGTGGTGGAGGCCGACGGGACGGGCGAGCGCGACCAGGCACTCCTGCTGCTGGAGCGCAGCCGGATTCGGCACGACTTGCCGGTGGAGCGCACGGTGGGGCTGGATGGGGGCTATCCCAGTGGCCCGTTCCTCCAGGCAGCCTATCAGGACGGTGTGAGCGCGCACGTGCCGATCCCGGAGGGGCCGATCGACCCGGACGCCAAGGGAGCCGAAGCGCGCAGCCGAGCCCGAGAGCGGATGGGTACGCCGGAGTACGCCCTCTCGCAACGCAAGCGTAAGCGGATCGAGGAGATCTTCGGCTGGGCAAAGGAGATCGGCGGGATGCGTCGGAGCCGCCACGTGGATCGCTGGAAGCTGACGCAGAAGGCGCTGATCGTGGGCGCCGCGTACAACCTCCTGCGCCTGGCACGCCTCGCGCCGGGTTTGCAGGCCCTCGCCTGAGGCACAGTGCGTCCGTGCACGCCGAAAATGGCTGCACGGGCGGGAAACCGGGCACCCCATACGCCGGAAAAGCCCCGTTTCGCTGATTCTGGAGTGGAAGTTTTCCACGTCACACTCCAGGCTGCCGTTTTTCAGCGACCTGCTATATCCCCCGTTCCGGGGGAGGGGAACCTCCGTGCTTCGATTCGCGTCGTTGTCGTGTCGTGCTCCCCCTCTCCCCTTGTGGGAGAGGGGGCCGGGGGGTGAGGGGAGCCGTCGTCCTTCTCCCCTCCCCCTTGCGGGGAGGGGCCGGGGGAGGGGGTCCGCCGTCGCAGTTGCTGGCTGTCTCCTACCCCGCCCGCACCCGCCCGTCGCGCATCTCCCAGCGCGGCAGCGCGCCGCCGCGGATCTCCACGTCGCTGGCCTTGGGCGAGGTCAGGATCACCTGGCCGCCGCCCGTTCCCTCGATCCAGTCGATGATGCGGCGGGAGCGGCCGGGGTCCAGCTCGGCGAACACGTCGTCCAGCAGGATCACGCTCTCGCGGCCGCGGGTGGCGCGGATGGTCTCCGCCTCCACCATGCGGAGCGCCACGGCCGCCGTGCGCTGCTGGCCGCCCGAGCCGTAGGTGCGCAGGTCCAGCGGGGCGGCGCCGGGACGCTCCATCTCGAAGCGCAGGTCGTCGCGGTGGGGGCCCACCAGCGTCATCCCGCGGCGGGTCTCGCGCTCCGCCACGCGGCCCAGCTCCGCCCGGAAGGCCGCCGCGATCGCCGCGGCGGGGTCCGCGTCGCCCGTGTCCCACGCCCCCACCGAAGGGTCGTAGCCCAGGATCCCGCGGGGGCCGCCGGCCACCCGCGCGTAGTGCTCCGCGAAGCTGCCGCCCACCTCCCCCACCCAGGCGGCGCGCGCCGCCACCACCCGCGTCCCCCACGCCACCAGCCCCTCGTTCCACGCCGCCACCATCGCCGCGCCGGTCCCCTGGCGCAGCAGCGCGTTGCGCTGGAAGAGCACCTGCCGGAAGCGCTGCACCGCCGCCAGGTAGCCGGGCACCGCCAGCGACAGCACGATGTCCAGGAAGCGCCGCCGGCCGGCCGGCCCGCCCGCCACGATCTCCACGTCCGAGGGCGAGAAGATCACCGCCCCCACCCCGCCGATCGCCTCCCCGATGCGCTCCGGCTCGGCCGCGTTGATCGTCACCTTCTTGCGCTTGCGCCGCCGCTCGAAGGCCGCCGCGATGGCGCGCTCCGTCCCGTCCTCGCCCCGCATGTGCGCCTCCACGCGGAACACCTCGTCGCCGAAGCGCACCAGCTGCTCGTCCGGCGCGCCGCGGAAGGAGCGGAAGATCTCCAGGTAGTAGACCGCCTCCAGCAGGTTGGTCTTCCCCTGGCCGTTGTCGCCGATGATGGCGACGCCGCCGGGGGGAAAGTCGAGCGCCTGGTCTTCCAGGTTGCGGAAGGCGTTCAGCTTGAGGCGGGAAAGGTACACCGGGGAGTGCGAAAGTGCGTGAGTGAGGAGGTGCGCCCGGGGCGGGCGGCCCTCAGCGCACCCGCGCGCCTTCGTGGGCCAGCAGCCACCGCTTGATCTTCGTGCCGTCGCCGTCCTCCCACGCGCCCAGGTAGCCGCCGATGGCGCCGCCGGCGGCGAGCACGCGGTGGCAGGGGACGACGATGGGGATGGGGTTGTGCGCGTTGGCCTGCCCCACGGCGCGGGAGGCGCCCGGCCTGCCCATCTCGCGCGCCACCTCGCCGTAGCTGCGCGTCTCGCCGAAGGGGATGCGGCAGAGCGCGTCCCACGTCGCGCGCCGGAACTCCGTCCCCTCCGGCGCGAGCGGCAGCGTGAACTCCCGCCGCTCGCCCGCGAAGTACTCGCGCAGCTCCCGCAGCACCTGCCACCCCGGCGCGTCGTCGCGCGTGGGTTCGTCGCGCGTCCCCGCCGGCGGGTGCTCGCCCTGCGGCCAGAAGCGCAGCGCCCGCACCCCCGCGTCGCCGTATTCCGCCAGAAGCGGCCCCACGGGCGACGCGACCAGCAGCCGCCGGGGCGGGCCGGGAGCCGCGGGGCCGGCGCTCATCCTCCTTCCCCGCGGCCCGGCCGCTGCACGGGAGGCCGCTGGGACGCCCGGGCCATGTACACCCTCAAGAAGTGCCCACCCCACAGGAAGAGCGGGAAGTTGATGAAGAGCGCCATCCCCAGCGACAGGAGCGCTCCCGGCGCGAACAGCTCCCCCGGCGCGGAAATCGAGCTGTAGGCTCGGAAACACCACTGGGACACCGCGGTAAGCAGCCAGACCGGGACGCTCCAGCCGAGCACCTCGCGCCGCGCGACCCGGTCCACGCGGACCAGCAGGCGCCGCGCCGTCCAGATGCAGAACGCCAGCCAGGCGGCGCCGAAGACACTGAAAGCGGCGATCCAGGGGTTCATGGGCGTCTCTCCTTTACCTACCTTTGAAGTTCGCGGCGCGCTTCTCCAGGAACGCGCTCATCCCCTCGCGCATGTCCTCCGTGGCGGCGAGCAGCCCGAACAGGTTGCTTTCCAGCGCCAGGCCGTCGTCCACCGACATCTCCGTGCCGCGCGTCGCGCACTCGATGGCCAGGCCCAGCGCCACCGGGCCGTTCCTGAGGATGGTGCCCATCAGCGCGCGGGCCGCGTCCATCAGCTCCGCCTGCGGCACCACCCGGTTCGCCAGGCCGATGCGGTATGCCTCCGCGGCATCGATCATCTCCGCCGTCAGCATCAGCTCCAGCGCGCGGCCCCTGCCCACGATGCGCGGCAGGCGCAGCGTGCCGCCGTAGCCGGGGATGATCCCCAGCTTCACCTCCGGGAGGCCGAACTTCGCGTTCTCCGCGGCGATGCGCAGGTGGCAGGCGAGCGCCAGCTCGCAGCCGCCGCCCAGGGCGAAGCCGTTGACCGCCGCGATCACCGGCTTGCGCGACAGCTCGATGGCGCGGAACACCCGCTGGCCCAGCCGGCTCACCTCCACCCCGTCCACCGGGCCCATCCTCGCCAGCTCGGCGATGTCCGCGCCCGCCACGAACGCCTTCGCGCCCACGCCCGTGACGATGGCGCCGCGCACGTCCGCGCGCTCCGTGATCTCGCGCACGGCGGCGTCCAGCTCGCGGATCGTCTGCTCGTTGAGGGCGTTGAGCTTGTCGGGACGGTTCACGGACAGCACGGCGATGCCGTCCTGCACGTCGAGCTGGAGGTTGCTGTATTCGGCCATGGGTGCGTGCGGTCGCGTGAGGGGTTCAGGAGGACGCGACAAGCTACACAGGCGGGGGGGTAGGGGCAACGACGGAGGAACGGCTTCTTACGGCGGGTTCGGGCGTGCCCCCGGCTGCGCCGGGGTCGGGCTGCGGCTCCGTAACGCACGAAACAACCGTGCGTAACGGAGGCGAGCCACGGAAACAGCCCCGTGTCTCGCCGCTTCGCGCTCGCATCCCTCACGCGAGGCTCCGTGTGGGCGTCAGGTGACGGCAAAAAAAACCGCGGCGCGGCCGGGGGTCCGGGCCGCGCCGCTGGCTTCGCTCGCGTCGGGAGGCGGCGTCAGCCCACGCGCTCGGGGGCGAGGAGGCCGGCGGCGGCGAGGGCTTCGCGGGCCTGCTCCGCTTCCTTCGGGCGGAGGGGCTTCAGCGGGGGGCGGGGGGCGCCGCCGTGCAGGCCCAGCAGGTCCAGGGCGGCCTTGACGCCGGGGGTGCCCAGGGCCGCGACCACGCGGCGGTGTACCGGGGTGATGCGCTCCTGGAGGCGGCCGGCGCGGGCCACGTCGCCCTCCGTGTAGGCGCGGAACAGGGCGGCGCAGCCGCGGGGGTCCAGCAGCGACACGGCGAGGATCCCGCCCGTCGCGCCCACCTCCAGCGCGCCGTACAGCGAGTCGCCGCTCCCCACCAGCACCGCGCAGCGGCGCTCGCAGGCATCCGCCAGCGCGGCGAGCGTCTTCAGGTCGCCCGAAGAGTCCTTGATCCCCGCGATGTTGGGGTGGTGAGACAGCTCGCCCACCAGCCCCGCCGGGAGCTCCACCGTGCTGAAGCGCGGCGGCACCGCGTACAGCACCACCGGCACGGGCGAGGCGTCGGCCACGGCCAGGTAGTGGTCGCGGAGCGCTTCGGGGGTCATGAGCGGGCGGAAGTACGCCGGCGGGTGCACCATCACCGCGTCGGCGCCCGCGTCGGCCGCGGCGCGCGTCATCCGCACCGTCGCGCGGGTGGACTCCGCGCCCGTGCCGGCCAGCAGCAGGCGGCCCGCGTCCACCACGTCGCGCGCGGCGGCAAGGGCGCGCGTGCGCTCGTCCTCGTCCAGGAGCACGCCCTCGCCCGTGGAGCCGAAGAGCACCACCCCGGCCAGCTCCTCCCGCAGCCAGGCGCGCAGGTTGGCGCGCAGCGCCACCACGTCCACCTCGCCCGTGACCGCGTCGAACGGCGTCACCGCCGGCGCCAGCACTCCGCGCAGTTCCACCATGGCCTCCTCAGCCCCGCACGGCGGCGGGCATTTCCTCGTACAGCGGCAGGTGCAGGGTGAAGGTGGTCCCCACCCCCGGCTCCGACTGCACCTCGATCGTCCCCCCGTGCGCCTCCACGATCTCGCGGCAGATGGAAAGACCCAGCCCCATCCCCTTGCCCTTGGTGGAGACGAAGGGCTCGAAGATCCCCTCCAGGCGGTCCGGCGGGATCCCCGGCCCGTTGTCCGCCACGCGCACCGACGCCATGATGCCCACCCGCTCCACGCCCAGCATCAGCAGCGCGCCCGGCTGGCCGGCCATGGCCTCGCAGGCGTTGCGGACCAGGTTGTCGAGCGCCTGCTGCAGGTAGTACGCGTCGCCCAGGATGGTGGCTTCCGAAACGGCCGACGCGTCCACCCGGATCCCCCGCTCCGCCGCCTCCCGCTCCTCCTGCCGGGCCAGGTGCCGCAGCATGTCGTGCAGGCGCAGCGGCTCCCGCGCCAGCGCCCGCCGCGAGCCGGACGCGTACACCGACAGCTCGTTGAGCATCGCCACCAGCCGCTGCGACTCCCCCACGATGGCCTCCGACACCTCCCGGCGCGACACCGGGTCGCCCACGATGCCGTCGTCCATGAGCAGGTCGGCGTGCAGCACGATGGTCTGCAGCGGGTTCTTGACCTGGTGCAGGATGCGCGCGGTGGCCGTGCCCATTGCGGCCAGCTTCTCCTCCTCCACCCGGTGGCGGATGGTGCGCCGCAGCAGCGCCACCACGACGCCGGCCGCGAACAGCACCACGCTGAGCACCACCACCACGTTCACCCAGAAGAACAGCTTGGTGTTGGGGAGCGGGCTCTGCTGGACGAGGGCGAGGAGCATGGGCGGGGGTGCGGGCCCGGGAACGGCGGACGCCGGCGGGGACCGGGCTAGTCCTCGTCCAGCGCGGCGTCGCCCGTGGCGCGGGTGATGGAGAGCACGACCGTCTCCCCCTGCTCCGGCCCGTCGGGGACGACGGTCTCGATGGTGATGCGCCGCACCACCTGGCGCGCGTCCTGGACCGCGATCTCCACGTCGATCCCCAGCTCCGGCGCGGTGACGCGGGTCCGCACGCGGGTCCCGGGGTCCTGCAGCGGGGCGTCCGGGTTGCGGAAGAGAGTCTTGGTGGACTGGCGCCCCGTTTCCAGGTCGCGGGTCACCTTGATCTGCCGGAACCAGTCGGGCTGGTACCCGATGCGGTACTCGTGCCCGCGCTGGTCCTCGCCCCTCCCGTCACGATTGTGTCGTGCCATCCCGAACTCCGCGTACGGCGGTCACCTGAGTGCAGCAGTCGACCGGGAATCTCTCCCCACCCCCTCGCCTTGTCAAGAATTCGGCGGAGACGGTGCGTCGAGAATGGACGGCAACGGCTTACGGCGACGGCGGGTTCGGGCGTGCCCCCGGCTGGCGCCGGGGTCGGGCTTCGGCTCCGTAACGCACGATAAAACTGTGCGTAACGGAGTCGAGCCCCGGCGGAAACTGCCCCGCCGGGTCTCGCCCCTCCGGGCCGAAATCCCTCACGCAACGAATTGCCCGTACTCAACATCCAGCAGGTGCCCCCTCTCCCAGAATTGGGACAGGGTGGCGAGCCTCAAGCGAGCCGGGTGAGGGCCGTAGTTGCAGGCTGTTCCCTGTTCCCTACAGCGCGAACGGCACCGGGACGAAGGTGAGCACCAGCATCGCCACGCAGGCCCAGGCCACCAGGCGGCGTGCGCGGGAGAGCGGGTAGGCGGGGTCGAAGACCGGGGGGTGGGCCACCGAGCCGCGGCCCACCCCCAGAACCAGGCCGGCCCACAGCCACCAGCCCGGCCACAGGAAGCCCAGGAGAAGGAGGAGGGCGAGGAACGCGAGGGCAACGGGGCGCTGGCGGCGGCCGGCGAGGGCGAACAGCACGTGGCCGCCGTCCAGCTGCGACAGGGGAAAGAGGTTGAGCGCCGTGACGAAGAAGCCCAGCCAGGCGGCGAGCGCCAGCGGGTGCAGGACCACCGTGCCGGCGCCAGGCGCGAAAAGGAAGGCCAGGGCGTGGAATAGCTAGCGAGCCGCCCACCGGGAGGGCGTCTTCGGTGCCGACGGGAACCAGGAAGCGGGTCGGGGTGTCGTAAACGGACTCACCCACACTGCTGAGAAGGAGCCCGGCCACGGCGAGCGGGAGCGACAACGCGAAGCTGGCGAGGGGTCCCGCGGCCCCCACGTCCAGCAGGAGCGCACGGTTGATCATGGGGGAGCGGAGGCGGATGAACGCCCCGAAGGTCCCGATCAGGCTCAGGGGGAGCGGCGCGGGGATGAAGTACGGGGGCGACACGTCCAGCCGCCGGCGCCGCGCCACCAGGTAGTGCCCCATCTCGTGCGCCAGCAGCACGGCCAGCAGCGGAAGCGCGAACCACAGTCCGGGAACGACTTGTGCAGGGAGGATCCGCCCCGGAAGCGGGACCGTCCAGGGGCCCAGCGGGACCTCGCGCCAGAGGACGGCGTCCCGCCCCGCGAACAGGGCCCCGGAGACCGTGGTGGTGACGAGGGTGAGGAGGAGGAGGAGCGCGTGGAGCCACCAGCGCTCCCGGACGGGCGGCGCGGTCCGCCGGAAGAGGGTGACCTCGGTCCCCATCGGGGTTGCCCGGACGAAGCGGGCACCGGGCCAGCTTTCCAGGAGCGGCAGCACCGGCGGCGCGTCGGCCGCGAGCCCCGGAAGGAGCACCCCCTGGACGATTTCTTCGCGCCGGAGGGGCACCACCCGGTAGGTGGCGAACACGTTCAACCAGTCAACCACGGAACTCTTGACCTCGCCTCGCGTGCGCAGTAGGTTGTGGCCTTCGACCCCGACCACCCGATCTACCCGGCCCTGTGGCGCTACGCGCCTCCCGCCCGCAGGCGAGTTTCTCCCGGTTTTCCAACGACAACAACGGGTTCGTCGGAGCGCGGTTCATCCGTTCCGCCGTTCCGTAGAGCCATTCGGAGCAATTCGTGGACATCACGGCACTTAAGTCCAAGACCATCGCTGAGCTGCACGAGATGGCGGAGGGTCTGAACATCTCCAATTACTCGGGGCTGCGCAAGCAGGACCTGATCTACCGGATCGAGCAGAACCTCCTCGATTCCGAGGTCGTTCTCCGCGGCGAAGGCGTGCTGGAAGTCCTCCCCGAAGGATACGGCTTCCTGCGCTCGCAGGACTGGAATTACCTGTACGGCCCGGACGACATCTACGTCTCGCCCAGCCAGATCAAGCGCTTCGACCTCCGCACCGGCGACACGGTGCTGGGGCAGGTGCGTCCGCCCAAGGAGGGCGAGCGCTACCTGGCGCTGCTCAAGGTGGAGCGCGTCAACGGCGACGAGCCGGAAAAGGCGAAGCACCGCATCGCCTTCGACAACCTGCGCCCCCGCTACCCCGACCAGCGGGTGCGGCTGGAAAGCCGCATCGGCGACCTGTCCATGCGCGTCATGGACCTGATCGCCCCGGTCGGCAAGGGGCAGCGCGGGCTGATCGTGGCCCCGCCCAAGGCGGGCAAGACGATCCTGATGCAGAAGATGGCCAACGCCATCACCGAGAACCACCCGGAGGTGCACCTCATCGTGCTGCTCATCGACGAGCGCCCGGAGGAGGTCACCGACATGCAGGAGAACGTCAAGGCGGAGGTGATCTCCTCTACCTTCGACGAGCCGGCCGACCGCCACACGCAGGTGGCGGAAATGGTGCTGGAAAAGGCCAAGCGCCTGGTAGAGCACGGCAAGGACGTGGTGATCCTGCTGGACTCCATCACCCGCCTGGCCCGCGCCTACAACGTGACGGTGCCGCACTCCGGGAAGATCCTTTCGGGCGGCGTGGACGCGCACGCGCTGCACAAGCCCAAGCGCTTCTTCGGCGCGGCCCGCAACATCGAGGAGGGCGGCTCGCTCACCATCATCGCCACGGCGCTGGTGGAGACGGGATCGCGCATGGACGAGGTGATCTTCGAGGAGTTCAAGGGCACCGGCAACATGGAGCTGGTGCTGGACCGCCACGTCGCGGACAAGCGGATCTTCCCGGCCATCGACCTCAACCGCTCCGGCACCCGCAAGGAGGACCTGCTCCTCAGCGAGACCGAGATGGCGCGCATCTACCTGCTCCGCAACTTTCTTTCGGACATGCCGCCGGCGGAGGCGATCGAGTTCCTCCTGTCGCGCATGAAGAAGGTGAAGACGAACCAGGAGTTCCTGGACTCGATGGCGCGCGGCGGATAGAACGGCGGAGCGCGAAGTGCGAAAGTGCGGGACGGCCCCAGGGTCGTCCCGCACTTTTTTCGTTGCAGTGCTCCCCCTCTCCCGCTTGCGGGGGAGGGGGCCGGGGGGAGGGGGCCTGCCGTTGCGTGAGGGATTTCGGCCCGAAGGGGCGAGACCCGCGGGCAGTTTCGCGGGGCTCGACTCCGTTACGCAGCGTTGTTTGCTGCGTTACGGAGCCGAAGCCCGACCCCGGCGCCAGCCGGGGGCACGCCCGAACCCGCCGTGATCTTCGTTCAGCGGCCGTCCGCGATCGCCAGCTCGTAAGCCGGGTGCACGACCAGCTCCCCCTCGTCGGAAACGACCTGGCGGTCCCAGGGAAAGACGATCAGCGAGCCCGTCTCCAGGGCGAAGTAGTCGGGGCGATAGCCGCCGGGCTTGACGAAGCTGGTGGCGGTGCGCACGTCGGAGGGGCCCTGCTCGCGCACGTGGTGAAGCGCCAGGCGCAGGGTGTCGCCGCTGGTGGTGATCTCGTCCACGATGAGCGCCCGCCTGCCGCGCACCTGCCGCGGCGCCTCGGACATCAGCTCCGGGTAGGTGCGCACCACTTCGCCCTGCTCGCGCCGGGAGATCTTCAGGCTGTAGAAGTCCACCTGCAGGATGCTGGCGATGACCGCGGCGGGGAGCACCCCGGCCGTGGCGATGCCGACGACCACTTCGGGGTCGTACTCGCGCGCGACCCGCAGCGCCAGCACGCGGCAGAGCTCGCCGAACAGCTCCCAGGACAGCTCGAACGCGGGCTGCTGGCCGCCCGGCGCGAGCTGGGCGGTCGGGTCGAATACGGTGTAGGGCATGCGGACCTCCGGGCTGGGGGGGACGGGGCTGGCGCGCGCCTCAACATTCGTGCCCGACACCCGCAATATAGCGCGCGCGGCGCCGCGGACCACCGGGATCTTCCCCGCGCGTCCGTCGGCCGTGTCCGGCCGCGGACACCGCGGGCGCGGGTGGCGTACGCCGGGGCGGCCGCGTAGCTTGGGGCGCACGGACCCCCCACCTTCCAGGGCGACATGGCGACACAGGAGATCCGCGACCGGGCGGACCGGCGCTTCGAGGAGGCGCTGAAGCAGACGGGGGCGCGCGACCCGCGCGACTTCTACCGCAGGCGCCTCAAGGAGCTTCGCGAGCAGGACGCGGACGCCTTCAAGCGGGCGCTCGGCTACTTCGAGGAGCGGCTGATCCCCGCCGTGGCCGCGGAGGATTCGGACCCGGTGGCGGAGTGGCTGGAGTACGGCCGCTACCTGGCCGGGCTCGCCGCCCGCGGGACGACGATGCAGGTGGACCCCACGGGGGTGGCCCTTCCCTACGCGCCGCCGGTCCCCCGCGACCACCTGGTGCTGCACCTGCCGGACGCCGCGAGCGCGAAGGCGCTGGTAGTGGGAATTCCGCCGGAGCTGTCCCCCGCCCAGCGCGCCACCTACGACCTGCTGGTGAGCGGCTCGCAGGGGTAGGGAGTGAGGCAAATGGCGGCTGCGTAGCGTTCTACCCCCGGTCGCCTCCCTTGCCCGTCCCCTTCCGAAGCGGCATTCTTCCCCTCCGAAACATCCGCGGTACCGGCAAGGAGAGAGGTGGATTTGCAGGCCCTGGTCATCGTCGGACACGGCTCGCACCTGAACGCCGAATCGAGCGCACCCGTCTACCGCCACGCGGAGGCGATCCGCGCGCTCGGCGTTTTCGACGAGGTGCGCGAGTGCTTCTGGAAGGAGGAGCCCTCCATGCGGGAGGTCTTCGACCTGCTGGAGTCGGAGGAGGTGTACGTGGTCCCGCTCTTCATCTCGGAGGGGTACTTCACGGAGGAGGTCATCCCCCGCGAGCTGGGGCTGGACGGCCCGGCCCCGTCCACCACGCGCAGGCCGGGCAGGACCATCCGCTACTGCGGGCCCATCGGCACGCACCCGTGGATGACGCGCATGATCCTGCGCCGCGCGGAGGAGGGCGCGGGGCTCACGGACGAGGAGGCGCGCGGGACGGGGCTGGTGATCATCGGCCACGGGACGGAGCGCAACTCCAACTCGCAGGAGGTGATCTACCGGGTGAGCCGCGAGGCGGACGCGGCGGGGGTCTTCGGGCACGTGCGCACCGGCTTCCTGGACCAGGCGCCGGAGGTGGGCGAGGTGCTGGCGGAGATGGAGGAGCGGCGCGTGGTGCTGGTGCCGTTCTTCGTGGCGGAGGGGTGGCACACGCAGGAGACCATCCCGGACGACCTGGGGATCAACCGCCCGGCGGTGTCGGCGGTGACGGAGGTGGACGGGCGCACGGTGTTCTACGCGGCGCCTGTGGGGACCTTCCCGGAGGTGGCTGAGATCGTGCTGCAGCGCGCCCGCGAGGCGGGGGCGCGGGTCCCGGAGTCGGCGGCCTTCGCGGCGGGAGGCGCGGGTGTCTGACGCGGCGGCGGTGCGGGGAGTGCACGCTCCGGCGGGGGTGGCGGCGGCGCGCGCGGCGCTGCTCGCCTGGGTGGACGAGGCGGAGGCGGAGGGGCGGACGTTCCTCCAGGCGCACCTGCGCGCCACGGGCGGGGGCCGCTACGAAGTGCGCCACGCGCGCGACGCGTCCGTCCCGCTGGACGCGCTGGAGGTGGGCACGGACCCGTTCGCGGCGCGCGGGATCGCGCAGACCACGGACGCGGGGGAGCACCGCCCGCTGAAGACGTCGCCCAACCTGCGGGGCGGCTGGGCGCTGGTGGGATTGGACGGGCGCGGGCTGTGGACGGCGCTGGACTACCTGTACCCGGCGTGCGCGGCGCACTGGCACGCGGGGCGCACGGGGACGCTGCGCCCCACGCACTGGCGGGAGACGGCGGGGCGGCAGAGCGGGATGTACTCGCCGGTGAAGCTCCTCGCGGACGACGTGGTGCGGAACACGGCCCGGGCCTGTTGTGGCGACGCGGTGTGCCTGCGCCGGGTGGCGTGGCGGATCGACGCGGACACGCCGCTGGGGATGGCGGACGAGGGGCCGCCGGCGGGCGACGCCGCGGTCCCCTGCCCCGAGGCGTGCTCCATGTTCGTGGCCTTTTCGCGCAAGGTGCTGACGCTGGAGCGCGCCCCCCGCCGCGAGGTTCCCGGGTTGGCGCCCATGAGCGCGGCGGAGCTGGAGCAGCTGCGCGAGGTGGTGGCGGCCGCGGCCGCGGGGACGCCGGGCGCCGTCCGCGAGGGCGAGTTCGACGCGCCCACCAACCCGCGCCGCGTCCGCTACCTGGCCGCGCGCCTGGCGGAGGCGGCGGCGGACGACGCGCCCGCGGTGGCGGCGGAGCTCCCCTGCGAGGGGTGCCCGCGCGCTGCTCCCTGCGCCGCGTGCCCGCTGGCCGCCGCCTGAACCTCTTTCCGCGGAGACGCATGACCCCCGAGACCCCGGCCACCTCGCCCGCCCTGAGCCTCACCCGCTGGGAGCTGCGCCCGCGCGACGGGCAGCCGCCCATCCGCGGCGACGTGCGCGTCCTCGCCGGCACCGCCCCGCGCTCGGCGGTGGTGGTCTGCCACGGCTTCAAGGGCTTCCGCGGCTGGGGCTTCTTCCCGGCGGTGGCGCGGGCGCTGGCGCGCGCGGGGCACGCGGCGCTCACCTTCGACTTCTCGCGGAACGGGGTGGGTGCGGACGGGGCGGACTTCTCGGCGCTGGAGCTGTTCCGCGAGAACACCCACACGCGCGACGTGGACGAGATCCGCATGGTGCTGGACGCGCTCCGCGGCGGCGTGCTCACCCGGCGGGCGCCGCTGCGCATGGGGCTGCTGGGGCACTCGCGCGGCGGCGGCGAGGCGGTGCTGGCCGCGGCGGAGGACCCCCGGGTGGACGCGCTGGTGACGTGGGCCGCGATCTCGGACATCCCGGCGCGGTGGACGGAGGCGCAGGTGGCGGCGTGGCGGCGCGGCGAGACGGTGGAGATCGTGAACCAGCGCACGGGGCAGCCGATGCCCATCGGGCCGGCGTACTGGCGCGACGTGGAGATGAACCGGGAGCGGCTGGACATCCTGGCCGCGGCGGAGTCGCTCACCATTCCCTGGCTGATCGTGCACGGCGAGGACGACGCTTCGGTTGCGGAGGAGGAGGGGCGGGCGCTGTTCGACGCGGCGGGCGAGGAGACGGAGCTGCTGCTGGTGGAGGGGACGGGGCACACCTTCGGGGCGGTGCACCCCTACGCGGGGGCCACGCCGGAGCTGCGGGCGGCGGCGGACGCCACCGTGGAGTGGTTCGGCCGGCACCTCGTCTGACCGGCCCGGCGGGGCCGTCCCGCACCGTGGACAACCCGCTACGGGCCTGTTATTCTACGCCCGGCCCAGCGACCGCACGCACGAGCGAACCAACCAACCACGCCGTTCCGGAGAGCAACATGCCGTACGTGATCACCGAGCCGTGCATCGGGACCAAGGACGCGAGCTGCGTCGAGGTCTGCCCGGTGGACTGCATCTACGAGGCCGAGGATATGTACTACATCAACCCGGACGAGTGCATCGACTGCGGCGCGTGCGAGCCGGAATGTCCCGTCAGCGCGATCTTCCCCGATACGGACGTGCCGCCCGAGTGGTCGTCGTACATCGAGAAGAACCGCGCGCTGTCCGACAAGTAGATCGCGGGCCGTCCGGACGACCTAGAGGTTAGAAGAGGGCGCCTCCTGCGTGGGGGCGCCCTCTTCCTGCCTTCGTGCCTCGGGACCGTGCCGTGGCGGTCGGGGTGGGGGTGCTCTCCGGAAAGAGTCAATGCCCCGCCCCGCCGCCACCCCCCCGACTCTTTCCTCCGACCACCCCCACACCCTCCCTCGGGCCTCCCGGCGGCCGCGGGACAAGCTCCCCTCCCCCGCTTGCGGGGGAGGGGCTGGGGGTGGGGGGCCACCCCCGCCAACGGCACGGACCCGCCCCCACGCGCGCCGTTCGCCGTTCGTGCAGTTCCGCCGTTCGGCCGTTCCGCAGTACCCCTCGAATCTTCTGCGGAGGGAGACTCACGCGGCCGTTTGCGTGAGGCTCCCGCAGCCGGAGCGGAGACAGCGGGGCCGTTTCCGCTGGCTCCGCGACCCGCGCAGGAAACAGGCCGGCTGTTTGGCCTGGTTCCGGAGCGGCCCCAAAGCCGAGGCATCACCAACTTACCCCCCTCGCTCCATCGGTCGCTCCCAGTCGCGGAGATGGTTCAGAAGGTAGTCGATGCCGAACACGTGCCGGCTGCGGTCGTCGTCGCGGCGGAAGATCACCGCGGCCCAGCCGTGCATGCCCGTGGGCGTGTAGCGGCGGCCGTGCATCCACAGCTTCTGGCCGGAGATGGCGCGGATCAGCACGCGCTCGTAGCGGGAACGGGACAGCTCGTGCTCGGGGAACAGGTTGTCCCAGGTGCACAGGCGGCCCACGTCGTCGTACTCGGGCGGGCGCTCGTCCAGGTCCAGCAGCGAGGGGGCCCGCCCGCGCATCACGGAGCCGATGAGCCGGAAGGTGAACGGGTCGGAGACGCGGCGCACGGGGTGCCAGAAGTGCTTGACGGTGAGCCCGGCGATGGCGCGCAGCGAGAGGCGCCGCCCGTCCGTGGTGTCCCACAGCGGGGTGTCGGGGTCGGAGGTGAAGGGGTCGCGCGGGTAGCACTCGCCCTTGGCCAGCCACCCCTTGCGCGAGGTGTGCGGGATGGGCCGGTAGCCGGCGATCACCGGCAGCCCGATGCGGTCCAGCATCTCCAGGCCGAAGGAGGGCCAGGCCATCACCTCGCGCACGATCCCCACGATGAGGGTTCCCGTGGCGATCATCAGCGAGGCGCTGGGGGTGAAGTCCACGGTGATCTCGATGCGGTCGCCGCGAGGGCGCACCCCCACCCCGGTGGAGCGCCGGTTGGTGGCCAGCATCATCACCGGCGCGGGGAGGATGTACGACAGCAGCAGCGCCAGCTTGTTGACGGTGCGGCTGCGGCCCTGGGCCTCGCGCGGGAGCTCGAAGGAGATGTTGTAGTGGGCGCTGAAGCCCACCAGGCGCACTTCGCGGCCGCTGCGGTGCTCCCAGTGGTCCAGCTCGCCGCGCAGGTACAGGATGGACTCCCACAGCGAGCGCCCGGCCCGGGCGGCGGCGCCGCGCTCGATCTCGATGACGGGGGTGGCGACCTCGATCACGCCGGTGTCGAAGTACACGGCCCCGCCGGTGGGGAGGTGGTAGGAGGTCCCCACGCGGTGCATCAGCCTGTCGCGCACGAAGGCGCGCGGGTCGCCGAACAGGTCCTCGGGGCGCACGGGCTCGCCGTCCACCATCACCGAGAACTCGGCTTCCATCCCCATGGCGGCCAGCTCCAGCCTGCCGCCGCCCGCGGGCGCCCGGTCCCCGCCCGTCTTCTTGGCTTCGTTCTGCATCATGCGCTCATCGCTTCGGCTTCTGCCGCGCCGCCGCCGCCGTCCGCCGGCGCGCCGGTTGCCCCCGCGTCCTCGCCGGGCGCGTCGTGGGGGACCGCCTCGGTGTAGCCCAGGTCCAGGTGGAGGTGGTCGTCGGCTTCGCCCACGCCGTGTCCCCAGGGGCGGGACCAGATCCCGGGGACCAGCTCGCGCGCGATGCGTGAATAGCGCCCGATGCTCCGCTCGTCGTCCAGCCAGTCGTCGCCGATGCGGTACACGTTGACCGCGGTCCCCCAGCAGTGGGTGGAGGCGTGGGTGGTGAGCCGGTGCGCGGGCGAGCGGTAGCCGCCGTTGGCGGAGATGTGCACGTAGGTGGCCACCTCGCGCCGGAACAGCTCCAGCTGGGCGGCGAGCACCGCGACGGCGCAGGGGATGTACCGCGGCCACGCGGCGCGCAGCAGCTCGGCCTCGCGCACGTCGGCGTTGATGAACTCCCACACCTTGAAGTGCTCGGTGAGGTCGGTGTCGCGCGCGGCCTCCCACGAGGGGACTTCGTAGAAGAAGCGGGGCAGCCGCCGCAGCCGGCGGGAGCGGTCGCGCACCCGCTCGCCGGGGCGCAGCACGGCGCGGTACTCCTCGCCCAGGGTGAGCCCGTCCACCCAGCGGAAGGGGAACTCAGCCATCGGTCGGCTTTCCTCCGCCGGAGGTGAGGTGCTGGTAGACGGTGCGCGAGATGCGGGCGATGGTGTCGCTGCGCCCGGAGGTGCCGCGGTCCCACTGGGTGAGCACCACCAGCACGTACGGCTTGCGGTCGGGGAGGTAGACGATGGCGGCGTCGTGGGCGATGGTGGAGATCTCGCCGGTCTTGTTGGCGACGCGGGCGTCGTCGGGGACGCCGGCGGGGATGCCGCTGCGGAACTCCTGGTCGTGCATGATCTCGAGCATGCGCGCGGAGGCCAGCACGGAAAAGGCGGTGCCCTCCTCGATGTGGCGGAGCACCTGCACCAGGCCGTTGGCGGTGACCAGGTTGTTGATCTCCCTGTCGAAGGCGCGCTCGTCCTCCACGCCGCGCTCCAGCACGATCCCCTCGATCCCCACTTCCTTGAGGGCGGCGCGCATCTCGTCCAGCCCCACGATGTCCACCAGTACGTTGGTGGCGAGGTTGCTGCTGGTGGTGATCATGTGCCGCGCCAGCTCCCACACCCGCATGGTCTTGCCGCGGCGGCGGTGCACCTTGGAGTTGGCGTCGCGCGAGGAGTCCACGCGGAAGGGCTCGCCGTCGGCGACGCTGAGGAAGCGGTTGCGCACGTGCACGCGCGACTTCATGGGGAGGCGCCCGTGGTGCGCGGCCCCGAACACGCCCACCAGCATGGGGACCTTGATGGTGCTGGCGGCGTGGAACCACTCGTCGCCGCAGTAGTCCCAGTGGGTGTGGGTGTCGTAGTCGTAGTAGGCGACGGCGACGGACTGCGCCCCGGCGTCCTGCCGGATGCGCCTGACCGTCTCGGCCAGCTCGTCCTTTTCCTGGAAGCTCATCGGGTGTGGACACGGATTGAAAGCCCCGCCGCCGGATTCGCGGCGGCGGGGTCTGCCGGGGCTTTGCAGGTTTAGCGCCAGCGGAGCGGCTGAATGCAGGCGGGGCCGGAGGATGGCTCCTCCGGCCCCGCCTGAACGAGAAAGCCGTCGCGTGAGGGATTTCGGCCCGAAGGGGCGAGACCCGGCGGCGGTCTGCCGGGGCTCGACTCCGTTACGCACGGTCGTTTCGTGCGTTACGGAGCCGAAGCCCGACCCCGGCGCCAGCCGGGGGCACGCCCAACCCCGCTGTTCAAGCCGTTTAAACGCCAGCCGCAGCAGCAGACATCTGCGCCGGGTAGTGGGTCTCCACGTACTCGTCCAGGATGCGCTTGAACTCCTCGGCGATGAAGTCTCCCTTGAGCGTCACCCGGTGCTCGCCGTCCACGTACACGGGCGCCTTGGGCTCCTCGAAGGTGCCCGGGAGCGAGATGCCCAGGTTGGCGTGCCGGCTCTCGCCGGGCCCGTTCACGACGCACCCCATCACGGCCACCTTCATCTCCTCCACGCCCGGGTGCGTGTCGCGCCACACGGGCATCTGGTCGCGCAGGTAGCCCTGGATGTCTTCGGCCAGCTTCTGGAAGTAGGTGGAGGTGGTGCGCCCGCACCCGGGGCAGCTGGTGACCTGCGGGGTGAAGGAGCGGATCTCCAGCGACTGGAGCACCTGCTGGGCGACCCGGACCTCCTCGCTCCGGTCTCCGCCCGGGCTGGGGGTGAGCGACACGCGGATGGTGTCGCCGATGCCCTGCTGGAGGAGGATGGACAGCCCGGCGGCGGAGGCCACCACGCCCTTGTTGCCCATGCCGGCCTCGGTGAGGCCCAGGTGCAGCGGGTAGTCGCAGAGCGAGGCGAGGCGGCGGTACACGGCCACGAGGTCCTGCACCCCGCTCACCTTGGCGGACAGGATGATGCGGTCGTGCCCAAGCCCGACTTCCTCGGCGAGCGCGGCGGAGCGCAGCGCGCTCTCGATCATGGCGCTGCGCAGCACTTCCTGCGCGTCCACGCGGTCTTCCAGGGGGAGCCCGGCGTTGGCGTCCATCATCTGCGCGAGGAGGCTCTGGTCCAGGGAGCCCCAGTTGACGCCGATGCGCACGGGTTTGCCGTAGCGGATCGCCTGCTCCACGATGGTGGCGAAGTTGGCGTCGCGCCGGCTGGTGCCCACGTTGCCCGGGTTGATGCGGTACTTGGCGAGCGCCCGCGCGGTGTCCGGGTACCGGGTGAGCAGCTGGTGCCCGTTGTAGTGGAAGTCGCCCACGAGGGGGACGTCGACGCCGCGCGCGAGCAGCCCGTCCACGATGTACGGCACGGCGCGGGCGGCTTCGTCGTTGTTGACGGTGACGCGGACCAGCTCGCTCCCCGCGCGCCAGAGCGCGGCGACCTGGCGCACGGTTCCCTCCACGTCGGCCGTGTCGGTGTTGGTCATGGACTGCACCACCACCGGGTGCTCGCTCCCGACCGGGACGCCGCCGACGTCGACGGAAACGGTCCTCCTGCGCTGGATGGCTGACATCTGCCCGTTGGGTGTTGTGCGGGTACCGCCCCTGGATAAGGCTGAAATCTAGCGGCGGGCGGGGGTTACGGGGAAGCGGGGCCCCACCCGCCGGGCACGCCCGCGCCAGCCCCGCGTGAGGGATTCCGGCCCGAAGGGGCGAGACCCGGCGGCTGTTTGCCGGGGCTCGACTCCGTTACGCACGGTTGTTTCGTGCGTTACGGAGCCGAAGCCCGACCCCGGCGCCAGCCGGGGGCACGCCCGAACCCGCCGTCATCCCTACTCCCTGCTCCCCCCGCCGGGCAGCCTCGCTTCCCGATTGGCGGCGTGGTAAAGCACGCTCGCGGCGACGACCGAGGCCTGCTTGAGGTCGTCCTCGATGAGCATGGCGGCGACGTCGCGGTTGGTGTGGTGGGTGCGGGTGTCGTAGTCCAGCGGGTCCTGGATGAAGGTGAAGGCGGGGATCCCGGCGCCCACGAAGGGCATGTGGTCGGTGCTCCCGGTGTTGCGCAGGGTGACGCTGGCGGCGCCCAGGTCGCGGAAGGGCTCCAGCCAGGCGGCGAAGACCGGGCGGACGGCGGCGTTCCCCTGGGCGTAGAGGCCGCGGATGCGGCCGGCGCCGTTGTCGATGTTGAAGTACGCGAAGGGCGGACGGACGCCGGGGCGGAGGCGCCCGGTGGCGGGATCGCCGTAGTGCCTGCGGACGTAGCCGCCGGAGCCGAAGTAGTCTTCGTGCTCTTCGCCGTCCCAGAGCGCGACGCGGATGGTGCGCCGCGGCCGGGCCCCGACGGCCCTGAGGATGCGCGCGGCCTCCATGGCCACGGCCACCCCGGCGGCGTTGTCGGTGGCGCCGGTGCCCACGTTCCACGAGTCCAGGTGCCCGCCCACCAGGACCACTTCGTCGCGGAGGCGCGGGTCGCTCCCGGGGATCTCGGCGACCACGTTGTAGCCCACGGAATCGGCGGTGGTCTCGCGGGTGCGCAGCTCCACCTCCAGGACCGGCGCGGCGCCGGCGCGCACCAGGTTGGCGAGGCGCGCGTAGTCGCCGGCTTCCACCACGAAGGCGGGGACGGTGCCGGACACGTCGCTGTCGTACGCCTGGTAGGCGGAGACGTTCACGGCGTGGGCGCCGCGGCCGGGCTCCAGCAGGGCGGCGACGCCCTCCTCGCGCAGCAGGGCTGAGAAGCGGTGCCGCGCCCGCACCCGGTCGGCGTAGCCGCCGGCGTCGTCCTCGTAGGTGCGCGGGGAGCCGGGGTCGGTGTCGCGCGCCATGGAGTCCAGGCGCGCGTCGCTCAGGCGGCGCCCCGTGGCGGCGAAGCGGGTGCTGTCCAGCGAGGCGTCGCCGCTCAGCACGATCCTGCCGCGGAGCCGGCCGCGGTGCCTGGCCAGGTCGGCCTCGCTTCGCAGCACGGCCAGCACGGGCTCGCCGCGCACCACGCCGGCGGTGGCGGGGCTCCACGCCTTCGGGTAGGCGACGATGCGCTCGTAGTACGGCGACACCAGCTCCACGGAGTGGCGGGCGACCTCCCAGCCGCGGCCGCGGCGCGTCCCCCACGGCTCCAGCGCGGCGCCCGCCAGCCCGAAGGCGGTCATGCGGTCGCGCGCCCACTCCGCGGCGCGGCGGTACCCGGGCGACCCGGCCAGCCGGGGGCCGTTGACGTCGGACAGGTGGACGGCGGTCTCCAGGACGCGGGAGCGGTTCATCCCCTCGTCGCGGATGCGTGCGTTCATGGCGGCGTCCACCCGCTCGGCGGCGACGGGCGCGGCGGGGGCGGCCGTCTGCTGGGCGAGCGCGGGGAGCGGCGCGGCGAGCAGCGCCAGGAGCAGGAGCCGGGAGCGGATGGGGGTCATGGGGCGCGTGGAGCGTCGGGAGGTGGGGCGCGGCGGGCGGGCCGCGCCGGGACGTGGCGTGAGGATAGCCGGGCGCGGCGGGGCGTGTCCACCCCCGCGGGGTCACTCCGGGGGCGGGCGCAGGGTGAGCAGGTGGATCTCCTGGCTCCCGGCGGGGGCGTAGTCGGTGGGCTCGCGGACGCGCGCTTCCTCCACGGTCCAGCCGCGCCACGCCATGCGCGCGACGAACTCGGAGCGGTACACGCGCCCCGGGTCGGCGACCACGGCGATGCCGCCCGGCGCCACCAGCCGCGGGAGCGCGAGCGACAGGCTCTCGGCGTTGCGCATCTCGTACAGCACGTCCGCGGCGACCACGCGCTCGAAGCGCCCCAGCTCTTCGGGCACTTCGCGCCAGTCCATCTCCGCGGTGCGCAGCCCGGGGAGCCCGTTGCGCTCGGCGTTGGCCCGCGCGAAGAGCAGCGCGTCGGCGTACCAGTCGGTGGCGAGCACGTCCGCCCCGCGCGACAGCAGCGCCAGCGACGGCAGCCCCACCCCGGACCCCAGCTCCAGCACCCGCCCCCCGGGCGCGGGCTCCGCCACCAGCCGCCGCGCCAGCGCCCGCGCGGAGGGCCACAGGTCGGCCCAGTACGGGAGCCGCTCGTCCTCGTCGAACTCCGCCTCGTCGATCAGTTCCTCGGCCGCGTCGGGGAGCAGGATCTCCAGGGAGAGCGGCCCGTGCTCGAAGGTCTCGGTGCGGACCCGGAAGCGGGCGCGGAGCTGGGACTCGAGGTCGGAAGGGGGCACGGAAGAGGGGACAGGTTACGGGGGACGGGGGACAGCCCAACGGCCCTCACCCGGCTCGCTTGAGGCTCGCCACCCTTTCCCGCTTGCGGGGGAGAGGAGGCCGGGGGGTGAGAGGGCCGGCACTGGCGGACGCCAGCGCAAAACCCGCGTGAGGGATTTCGGCCCGAAGGGGCGAGACCCGGCGGCCGTTTGCCGGGGCTCGACTCCGTTGCACACGGTCGTTTCGTGTGCTACGGAGCCGAAGCCCGACCCCGCGCCAGCGGGGGCACGCCCGACCCCGCCGTTCAGAGTCGTTCCGTCGTCCGCCGTTCCAGCGTCTTGCCGCCACCGTCCGGAACCCGGTACCTTGGACCTGCGCGAAAGTACCCCCGGCGCAGACCGTCCGAAAGCCCCCGATGGCCCGCTCGTTCGAACGCCGCCTGAGAACGGCCCTGGTCCTGTTCTCCATCTTCCCGTCGCTCCTGCTGCTGGGCGCCGGGACGTACGTGCTGTCCGCCACCGTGGCGCGCACTGACTCGCTCGGCGCCTGGGAGCGCATCGCGGCGAGCGGCCGCGAGCTGGTGGGACGCGCGGAGGCGAGCGGCGACCCTGGGCTCGCGGCCGCGGGTGCCCTGCACCGCGAGGAGCTGTCCGCCTCGCTGACGCAGGCGCGGCGCTGGGAGTTCCTGCTGGAGCGCGCCCTGGTGGCGCTGCCGCTGGCGGCGGTGCTGCTGGGGGCGTTCCTGGCGTGGATGGCCTTCCGCGCGTCGCGGGGGATCGCGCACGGACTGTCGCGGCCGGTGGGCGAGCTGGTGGGGTGGGCCGGCCGGGTGGGGCGCGGCGAGGCGCTCCCCCCGCCCGGGGCCGGCGACGCGGGCGAGGACGACGAGTTCGCGCTCCTGCGCGCGGCGTTCCGGCAGATGGAGGCGGAGCTGGCGGCGTCGCGCGCCCGGGCGCTGGAAACGGAGCGCATGCGCACCTGGGTGTCCATGGCGCGCGGCGTGGCCCACGAGCTAAAGAACCCTCTGACGCCCATGCGGCTGGCGGTGCGCACGCTGGAGTCGCAGGATGCCGCGCGCGACCCGGCGGCGCGCGAGGCGCTGGAGGTGATCGCGGCGGAGTCGGCGCGGCTGGAGGAGCTGGCGCGCTCCTTCGCGCAGCTGGGGCGCATGCCGGAGGGGCCGGCCAGCGAGATCGACCTGCCGGAGATGCTGGACTACCTGCTGCGCACCCACCTCCCCCCGGAGGTGCAGCCGCGCCTGCGCGCCGCGGTGGACCTGTCGCCGGTGGTGGGGCACTACGACGCGCTCTCGCGGGCCTTCGCCAACCTTCTCCTCAACGCCGCGGACGCCGTGGGCGGCGCCGGGGCGGTCACGGTGGTGGCGCGCTCGCTGGGCGACCGGGTGGAGGTGCGGGTGACGGACACCGGGCCCGGGATCGCGCCGGAGAACCTGGAGCGCATCTGGGAGCCGGACTTCACCACCAAGTCGCGCGGCACCGGGCTGGGGCTGGCGCTGGTGCGGCAGACGGTGCGCGCCCACGGCGGCGAGGTGGCCGCCCGCAACCGGCCGGAGGGCGGCGCCGAGTTCCGCGTGCTCCTCCCCGCCGCCCGCCCCTCCCGCCCCGCCCTGTCCGCCCCCCGCGCCGGCGGCGCTGAAACACCCGGCGCGCCCCGGGCGTAGAAGGGGCGCCGCCGCTTCCCGGCGGCCCGCGCCCCTCCCCGGAACCCGACCCCATGTCCACCATCCTGATCGCCGACGACGAGCCGAACATCCGCCGGATGCTCGGCGCCCTGCTGCGCGCCGAGGGGTTCCGCGTCCGCGAGACCGGCACCGCCCGCGGCGCCCTGGCGGAGGTGCTCGCCGAGGAGCCGGACGCGGCGCTGATGGACCTGTACATGCCCGAGGAGACGGGGCTGGACGTGCTCCCCCGCATCCAGGAGGCCGCGCCGGACCTGCCGGTGGTGATGATGAGCGGCCGCGCCACCCTTTCGGACGCGGTGCGCGCCACCAAGCTGGGCGCCTTCCACTTCATCGAGAAGCCGCTCTCCCCCGAGTCGGTGCTGGTGACGCTGCGCTCGGCGCTGGAGCTGCGCAGGGCGCGCGAGCTGAACCGGGCGCTGCGCGAGGAGCTGGGCGAGGGGTGGGAGATGGTGGGGCGCGGCGAGCGCATGGACGCGGTCCGCGCCCTGATCGAGCGGGTGGCGGGGACCCCGGCGCGGGTGCTGATCACCGGCGAGTCGGGGACGGGCAAGGAGCTGGCGGCGGCGGCCATCCACCGCCTGTCGCCGCGCGCCGGCGGGCCGTTCGTGCGCATCAACTGCGCCGCCATCCCCCGCGACCTGGTGGAGTCGGAGCTGTTCGGGCACGAGAAGGGGTCGTTCACCGGGGCCACGGAGCGGCGGCGCGGGCGCTTCGAGCTGGCCAGCGGGGGGACGCTCTTCCTGGACGAGATCGGCGACCTCAGCCCGGAGGCGCAGGCGAAGCTGCTGCGCGCCCTGGAGGCCGGCGAGATCGAGCGCGTGGGCGGCGCCGAGCCCATTCCCGTAGACGTGCGCGTGCTCTCCGCCACCAACAAGGACCTGCGCGCCGAGGTGGCCGCCGGGCGGTTCCGCGAGGACCTGTTCTTCCGGCTGCACGTCATCCCGCTGCACCTTCCCCCGCTGCGCGAGCGGCGCGAGGACGTGCCGCTGCTGGTGGAGCACTTCCTGGCCCGCAACCGGGCGCGCACCGGGCTGCAGCCGCCGCGCATGGCGGCGTTGGCCGTGGAGGCGCTGGCGCGGCACCCGTGGCCGGGGAACGTGCGCGAGCTGGGCAACATCGTGGAGCGGCTCACCATCCTGCACGCGGGGGCGGAGGTGGGGGTCGCGGAGATCCGGGCGCTGCTTGCGGGGGCGGCCGTGGGCTCCGGGCCGGACGCGGCCGGGTTCCGGGACGACGAGTCGGGGTCGCTGTCCGACCGGCTGGACGAGTACGAGAAGTTCCTGCTGCTCCAGGCGCTGGAGGCCGCCGACGGGAGCATGGCGGAGGCGGCGCGGCGACTTCAGACCGATCGCGCGAACCTGTACCGGCGGATGCGGCGTCTGGGGATCGAGCGGTAGCGACTTCAGCATCAATGTGTCTTGGCGGGGGCCGCTGCGGAGCCCGGCGGAAACTGCCCCGCCGGTCTCCTCCGCGGGCTCCGGGAGCCCCGCCAAACTGCCGGCGGGTCTCCCTGCGCCGGAGTGAGCCAGCCGAAACTGCCCGGCTGTCTCCCTCCGAACAGATTTTTATGGGTACGGCGAACGGCGCAATGGCGAACGGCCGAACCGATCCGGCCGCTCGCGCGGAGTACGACGGACGCGGGCAGCGGCGAAAGGAGACACGCTCCCGCGTCTTTCCGACACGAAAACGGGCGCCAGCGACGACGCCCCGCAAGGCCAAGTCATTGCGGGGGAAACCCTTGGGAAAACACTGAAACCGGGCATGGCCCGTGCCTTCAGGCTGGCCGCCGGACTTCAGCTTCCCATCCACGGAGGAACCATGCGCAGCTCCCTCATCGCCCTTTCCGTCCTGCTCCTGGCCGCGGCGCCCGCCGCCACGCAGGAGCCCGCGGCGGACGCCGCCCGGGCGGACACCCTCAGCCGGATGGACCTCCCCCCCGAGGTCGCGGAGGAGGTGATCGATTTCTTCAACGACCAGCGCACCCTTCACTTCAGCGGGCGCACCCGCATCCCCGAGGAGCGCGCCATCGACGGCGACGTGGGCGTGCTCGGGGGCCCGCTCGTGGTGGCCGGGCGCATCGAGGGGCGGGTGGTGGTGATCAACGGCGACGTGGAGCTCCTCCCCGGCGCGGTGGTGGACGGCGACCTCACCGTGGTCGGCGGGGAGATCACGGGGCTGGACGGGGCCCGCGTCACCGGCGAGGTGCTCACGTACACGGAGCGGCTGCGCTTCGTGCACCGCGGCGACCGCATCGCCCGCAGGGGCGGCGACCGGCGCCGGGACCGCGATGCCGGCCGGGAGGGGGACGGCGCGAGCGGACGGGCCACCTTCCTGGTGACCAGCGGGCAGAGTTACAACCGGGTGGAGGGGCTCCCGGTGCACTTCGGACCGTTGATCGAGACCTCGGGGTCCAACCCCTTCCGGCTGCGCGCGCTCGCCGTGTACCGCACCGAGAACGGCCCCTTCTTCCGCACCGAGCGGTGGGGGCACGACGTGAGCGCCGAGCAGTTCTTCGGCGGGCGGCGCGAGCTGCGCGTGGGCGGCGGCGTGTACTCCGTGGTGGCGCCCATCGAGGACTGGCACCTGAGCGACACCGAGAACGGGCTGTCCACCTTCCTCTTCCACCGCGACTTCCGCGACCACTACGAGCGCAAGGGGTGGAACGCGTACGCCACGCTGGAGCCGCGGGGGACGCCGCTCTCGCTGACGGGCGGATACCGCTCCGAGCGGCACGCCAGCCTGGCCGCGGGCGACCCGTGGACCATCTTCGACAACGGCGACGCCTGGCGTCCGCAGCCCCTCGTGGGCGAGGGGCGGCTCAACAGCATCTTCGCCACCGCCAGGATCGACACCCGCAACGACCGCGACGAGCCCTCGCACGGGTGGTACGTGCAGGGCGAGGTGGAGCACGCGCTGAACGACGGCCTGGTGCGCCCCGCCGCCCTCCGCCCCACGTTCGGGCCGCTCGACGAGTTCACGCTGGTCCCCGTCCCCGCCATGCCGTACGGCGCCTTCACCACGGGGCTGCTGGACGTGCGCCGCTACAACCGAATCGACCCGGACTCGCGCCTGAACCTGCGGGTGGTGGTGGCGGGGTCGCTGGACGGGTCGGAGCTCCCGCCGCAGCGGCAGCACGCCCTGGGCGGCGAGGGGACGCTCCCCGGCTACTCGCTGCTGGAGCTGGACTGCGGCGCCCGGGTGGACCGGGTGGTGCGCCCGGTGTCCGGGGCCGACCCCACCGACCCCGACGCGCCGGCGTTCTTCACCGGCTACGGCTGCGACCGCTTCGCGCTGGCGCAGGCGGAGTACCGCGGCAACCTGTCTTTCCGCTTCAACTGGAGCGGGCGCGGGTGGTGGGACGACGACGACGAGGGGGAGGAGGACGGCGAGCGCTACCGCGAGAGCTGGGACGCGGACGTGGACTGGGTGCTCTTCGCGGATGCGGGCCACGGCTGGTCCACGCGCGAGGGGCTGGGCGACGACACCGGGGTGGACGCCGGCTTCGGCCTGCTCTTCGACGAGCTGGGCGTGTACGCGGCGGTCCCGCTCCGCAACGGGCGCGGCGTGAACCTGTTCGTCCGGCTCGGATCCCGCTTTTGACCCTGCGCTCCCTGCGCCTGGCGGCCGTGCTCCCGCTCGCGCTCCTCGCCCTCGCCGGGCCGGCGCGCGCGCAGGGGGAGCGCCCCCTCACCGTGGCGTCGGCGGGGGCGGCGGCGGGGTGGCGCCCGACGGTGAGGACGCAGGGGCTGCTGGCCGACCGGGGGCTGCGCGACGCGCTGGACTCCGGGCTGCCGCTGCGCATCCGCTTTCGCGTGGAGCTGTGGGAGAAGAGCGTGTTCGACCGGCTGCAGGGGACGCACCGCGCCGCCCTCGCCGTGCTCCAGGACCCGCTGGACGGGGCGTACACGCTGGACGACGGCCGCGCCGAGCAGCGCTTCCGCTCGCTGGCGGCGGTGGAGAGCGCGGTGGAGGCCGCCTTCGCCGCGCCGCTGCACCCCACGCGGCGGGGACGCTTCTACTACATCGCCGTGCTGGAGATCGAAACGCTATCCCTTTCGGACCTGGAGGAACTGCAGCGCTGGCTCCGCGGCGAGGCTCGCCCCGCCGTGGAAGGCCGCCGCTCGGTGGGACGCGCCGTGGAGAGCGGCCTGCGCCGCGCCGTGGTGCGGGTGATGGGGCTGCCCACGCGCAAGTACGAGGCGAGGTCGGTGACGTTCTCGCCGAGATAGGGAACAGGGAACAGCCTGCAACGGCGGCCCCCACCCGGCTCGCTAGAGGCTCGCACGGCTTGCCCCCTATATCCCCCAATTCTGGGGGAGGGCTTCCCGACCCTCGGGCTCGTCGTGTCGTGCTCCCCCTTTCCCCCGCTTGCGGGGGAAAGGGGGCCGGGGGGTGAGGAGGCCCC
The DNA here is from genome assembly GCA_963716255.1 of uncultured Gemmatimonadales bacterium. GTDB lineage: Bacteria > Gemmatimonadota > Gemmatimonadetes > Longimicrobiales > Longimicrobiaceae > JAFAYN01. The sequence continues at coordinate 1,473,143 of OY970303.1, forward strand.
ACCCGCGGACGCCAGCGCGAGACCCGCGTGAGGGATTTCGGCCCGAAGGGGCGAGACCCGCGCAGTTTGCGGGGCTCGACTCCGTTGCAGACGGTCGTTTCGTCTGCTACGGAGCCGAAGCCCGACCCCGGCGCCAGCCGGGGGCACGCCCGAACCCGCTGTCCACTCCGTCCCCGCCGTCCCGCCCGTGCAGGCCGGCAGACGCGGAAGCGGCGTGTTCAGCGGCGACCTCGTCCCGCGTCTCGTCCAGGAAGGCGAGCAGGCGCCGCACGTCTTCCGCGACGTTGGCGGGGCCCAGGGAAACACGCACCGCGCCGACCGCCGCGCCGCCCAGGCGGGCCCGGAAGGCGGGAAGGCTGAAGCCCTCGACGGCGGCGCGCTCCAGGAAGCCGCGCGTGGCCTCCGCCGGGAAGCCGAAGGCGTGCTCGACCGCGCCGGGGTTGCAGAAGCAGCCGCCGCGCACCGAGATGCCGGCCCCGCGGGCGCGGGCCTCCACCCGCTCGTGGTCCACGGCCCGGCCGGCGGGATCCAGCAGGTTGAAGGCGACCGTGGCGCCGCGCGACTCGGTGGTCTCCGGCCCGTGGATGCGCACGGCGGGGGCGCCGCCCGCGTGGCGCAGGGCGCGCAGGCCGTCCAGGAGCGCCGCGGTCAGCCCGGCGAGGTGGCGGGCGAGCCGCTCGGCGCCCAGCCCGGCAAGCCACTCCAGCCCGTCCGGCACCGCGGCGATCCCCAGGAAATCGAGCGTCCCGTCCTCGAACCCCTCCGCGCCGCGCCGCAGGAGGTGCGTCCCGTGGCGGGTGGAGACGAACTCCACGGTGCCCCCGGCGAACCAGGGGCGGCGCAGCTCCGCGAGGGCGTCGCGGCGGGCCAGCAGCGCCCCCACGCCGGTGGGATAGCCGAACATCTTGTAGAAGGAGACGCAGGCGAAGTCGGGCCCGCCCTCGCCCAGACGCAGGCCGCCGGAGGGCGCGGCGGCGGCGGCGTCCAGGAGCACGCGCCACCCCCGCTCGCGCGCCGCGGCCACCAGGCCGGCGGGGTGCCGCACGCCGGAGAAGTTGCTCTGTGCGGGGAGGGCGAAGAGCCCCGGCGAGGACGCGGGGGGCTCGTCCAGCGCCTCCGCGGCGCCCAGGAGGCGCAGCTCGGCGTCCAGCGGGAGGTGGCGGACCCCGGCGCCGGCACGCCGGGCGAACTCGCGCAGCCCGTTCACGGAGTTGTGGTTGTCGGCGGCGAGGAGGAGGCGAGCGCCGGGCCGGAAGGGGAACGCCTCGCCCACCAGCCGGAGGGCGCCGCTGGCGTTCGCCGTGAAGCACACCTCGTACTCCGCCGGGTCCGCGCCGAAGTGGCGGAGCACGGCAGCCCGGGCCTCCTCCACGCGGGCGGTGCTGGCGCGGGAGGCGGGGCTGTCGGAGTGCGGGTTGCCGAAGACGCCCGCGCGCAGCGCTTCGGCGTGGCGCGACACCAGCGACTCGGGATACAGGGCGCCGCCGGTGTAGTCCAGGTACGTCTGCCCCAGGGCGTCCAGCCGGGCGAACTCGCGGTCGCGCAGGCCGTGGAAGAACGGGTCGGTGGCGGGTCGCATGGGTGTTTCTCGGGTGGCGATCGTTGGACTGACGGGTTCGGGCGTGCCCCCGGCTGGCGCCGGGGTCGGGCTTCGGCTCCGTAAGCCCGCAAACAACGCGGGCTAACGGAGTCGAGCCCCCGCGAAACTGCCCGCGGGGTCTCGCCCCTTCGGGCCGAAATCCCTCACGCGGGGCCGGTGCTGGCGTCCGCTGGGGCCCCCTCCCCCCGGCCCCCTCCCCCGCAAGCGGGAGAGGGGGAGCACGACACGACGAGCCCGAGGGTCGGGAAGCCCTCCCCCAGAATTGGGGGAGGGTGGCGGCTCTCAGGCCGCCGGGTGGGGGCCTCGTCAGCAGCCGCTGCGGTGGAGACGGCGCACGGCGTCGGCGGTGGAGGCGGGGGGGCCGCCGTCCGGGGAAGGCCCGGGGACGGCGGCGTCCCGGGGCGCGTCCGCCTCGCCGGGCGCGACGACGCGGGGGGTGCCGCCGAAGTAGCGGCTCAGCTCCGCGGTCTCGCGGAAGGCGGCGCGGCGCGCGGGGGACGCGTCCTCGGCGACGCGGGGCTCCATCACCTCGTCCAGCCACTCGCGCAGGCCACCGCGCAGGAAGAAGACGCGCCGGATCCCCATCGCCCGCAGGAGCACCCACGCCTGCGCGGCGTGGGCACCGCCCTCCGAGTACAGCACCACCGTCTCGTCCGGTCGGAAGCCGGCGCGCTGCAGTCCGCCGAGCGGGACGCTCTCGGCGCCGGGGAGGTGGTACGCGGCGAACTCGCCCGGGGGGCGCACGTCCACCACCCGCAGCCCCGGCTCGCCGCGGCGGATCCAGCGGGCCAGCTCCAGCGCGTCCACGTGGTCCTCCTCGCGCTCCACGGCGCGCGCCAGCTCGGCCACGTCCACGCGGGCGTGGCTCCCCCGGTACGGCTCGCCCGCCAGGAGCGCCCCGGCGGCCAGGAGGAGCGCCGCCGCCGCGAGCCACGCGCGCGGGCCGGCCCGCCGCGGGAGGGGGATCACCGGGCGCCTCCGCGGCGCGCGGCGCGGGCCTCCACCCACCCGGCGCCCGCGAACGCCGCCAGCGCCAGCAGGGCCACGGCGAGCACCATCGCGCCGTAGGGAACGCCGAGCACGTCGGGGAGGGTCGCGGCGCCGGCGGGGGTGGCCTCGTACATCTCCTCCACCCGGGGGAACACGCCGGCGAAGAGCAGGCTCCCGGCGAGCATCCCCGCGGCCACGGCCATGCCGTCCACCCGCCCGGTGGCCGCGGCGACGCACGAGGTGCCGGGGCACAGCCCGGCCGCGGCGAAGCCCGCCCCGAAGACGATTCCGCCCACCGCCTGCGGGAGCCACCAGGTGGCGGGGACGCTCACCCGCGCCAGGTCGAGCGCGCCGAGCCGCGCCAGCCAGAAGCTCCCCAGCATGGCGGTGAGGATGGCGCTGAACATCAGCCGGAGGACGGACAGGTCCGTGAGCCGGAACTGCCCGGCGAGCTTGCGGGCGCTCCCCATCCCACCGCGCTCCAGGAGCCACCCGAAGGCGGCGCCCAGCAGCAGCGCGGCGGCGAGCGAGCCCACCTCGCCCGGCTGCCAGGGGGCGCTCACGTCCACGCCCTCCGCAGGAGCGGCGTCGCCGCGTACGCCGCCGCGAAGGCGGCCAGCAGGAAGAGCCAGCTCCCCGCCGCGAGCAGCGAGGCGCCGGTGAGCCCCAGCCCGCTGGTGCACCCGCGCGCCAGCCGCGCCCCCACGGCCATCACCACGCCCCCGCCGAACCCCACCGCCAGCCGCGGCCCCACGCCCATGCGCGGCCCCCGCTCCACCGCCAGACGCAGCCGCCCGGCGGCCGCCGCGGACAGGAAGCCGCCCAGGAACACGCCGGCCACCTCCACCACCAGCCAGTCGCGCAGGAGGCCGCCGGGGGCGAGGTAGTCCGCCACGGCGGGGTTGCCGGCCACCGCGTCCGGCGACGCGGCCGCCACGCCCGAGGCCGCCACCGCGGCGAAGGCCCCGGAGGCGCCCAGCCCGCGCCCCGTCGCCACGAAGGCCAGCAGGAGCACGAGCCCCACGCCGACGCCCGCGAGGTGGGGATCGGCGTACGGCCGACTCGCGGGGGCGCCGGAGGCCGCGGCGCTCACGGCTGCCTCGCGCGGCGCCCGGCCGCCGGGTTTTCCACGGGCAGGTCGGTGCGGCGGTCCCAGTCCTCGAAGGAGCCGTCGTACAGGCGCACGTCGTAGCCCAGCGTCCGCGCGGCGAAGAGCACCGCCGTCGCCTGCTGGCCGATGTGGCAGTAGCCCACCACGGTGTCGCCCGGCTTCGCGCCGGCGCGGCGGAAGAGCGCGTCCAGCTCGGCGGGGCTCCGGACGGCGAGCCGCTCGTCGGTGACCTCGGTGAAGGGGATGCTGCGCGCGCCGGGGATGTGCCCGGGGCGGTCGCCCCCGGCCTGGACGCCGTCGTAGAACGCAGCGGCGCGGCCGTCCACCAGCACCACGCCGGGACGGCCGCGGTGGGTGCGCACCCACTCGGCGTCCACCACAAGGTCGCGCGCCGGACGCGCGGAAAGGCGGCCCGCGGCCGGACGCGGCACCTCCGCGGTGACCGGGCGGCCCTCGCGCTTCCACGCCTGCATCCCGCCGTCCAGGATGGACGTGTTCGTGCCGAGGCCCGCGTAGTCGAGGGTGAAGAAGACGCGCGTGGTGGGGCTCACCCAGTCGCTGCCGTAGTACAGCACGACGCGCGACCCGTCCGACACGCCCAGCGCCTCCAGCCGCTCCCGCAGCTCCGCCGGGGGGAGCATCTGCAGGTGGAGCCCGTCGGCGGCCTGCGGGTGCGGGGTGGACACGTCGGCGAGGGCGACATGGCGCGCGCCGGGGATGTGCTCCCGGTCGTACTCCGCCTTTTCGCCCACGTGCAGCAGGACCAGCCCGGGACCCTGGAGGTGCCGCGCCAGCCACTCGCCGGACACCAGCATCCGCTCGCGTGCCGGCGCGGCCTGCGCGGCGAGTGCGGAGGGGAGCGCCGCGGCCAGGAGCAGCGCGGCGAGCGCGGCGCGGCGGGCGGCGCGAGGAAGGGGGACGGCCATGGAGCACCTCCGGGCGGGTGGGGGCGCCGGCCGCGGGGTGCGGACCGGACACGGACCCAAGATGCCGCCCGGAGGATCGCCAGTGGTGGCGGAAGTGTGCTGCTGTTGTGCGGGATTTGTGCGGAACGACAGGGGGATGGGGGAACAGGGATCCCGGTGTCCACCACGGCGGGGGAGCTCCTTGAGGCAATGCGTAGCCGCGGCAGAGGAAGCCAAGCCGGACCAACGGGGCGCGCAGAGGCACTCGTCGGGTTATGCCAGATTCCGCTTGTTCATCGGGGAGGTGCTCTGGCCGTCCGCCCTGATGATGGCATCGTCACGATCCGACTGTCTTGCGGAAATTACTTGCGCCACTCACATATTATTCGATCGGCAGGTTTCTCCCTGCGCTCGGGTTCCATCGGCAAGCTGCCCGTCCGGGCGATTGCTCGGGTTCGGGTTGAGCGCTAGGTCCGCTTCCCGCAACAGATCTCTCCTGCACCACGAGATCCCTCCCTGCGGAGGGCCTGCGGGTGTTCGGGACCGCGCCGCCGCGATTTTCTCCTCCTCGGAATTGAAGTGCATCAGGGTAGAGTGGTCGCACCCGCTGCACTCTTCCGCATCTCCGCTCCATGGCAAACGCCAGGATGATCCATGTCTGCGTCAATCCTATTTGCGGAATCGGTGCAGGACCGTACAGGCGTGGTCAAGAGCGTGCTGGAAGCTGCGGCGCAGGTTTCGACGCCGATCCGGCTTGCGGCATTCGCAATCGCCGCCGTCTTGGCTCTCATCCTGCTCCAACGCGGGGGGAAAACGCCTCCGATCGCCTGGGCGGCGCTCCTCGTGGTGGGACTGCTCGCGGCGACACCGATCGTCGCGGATGCATTGCTGGTCCGCGACAGCCAGCGTGGCGACGACCTCTACCGCCTGCGCGTGACGGTACTGGGGTGGGACGGGTTTCCCACGAAGCCGAGCCGCATCTGGTCGTCCTGGGGCGGCGAGGCTCAAGAGGTTGCGGCTGGATGGATGTTCGTTATCCCTCGCGCCAGCATACCGCAATCCGGGGTGGTAAGCGTGTATGCCTCCAGCGAATCCACGTGCGAACAGGGAGTCGCAGAGTTGAAGCTCTACGGCGACTTCAATCCCGAGATAAAGCTGCGGCTCCACCGGGATACGGAGGCCGTTGTCGCCGGAACAGTCCGGGATGAAGCGAACCGCACGGTCGTCGGAGCTCGGGTCTTCGTGGAAGGCCACGGGGATAGAGAATTGGCGACGACGAATGCCGTCGGCGCGTTTCGCCTTCCTGCGCACGCCACCCGCTGCGAGCAGGTTCGCGTGAGTGCGGAGAAGGCCGGTTACGCCCCAACGGCGGAATACGTGTACCCTGGCGGTGTTCCCATCTCGCTGACACTCGTTTCGAATGGCACGGTAAAATGAGACCGGCTCGCCCACCGAGCGTTGACTGAACCCGGATCCTGCACGGGAGTGGCGCCCCGGTGGATTTCGCCTCTCGCGAGCCGGCAGATGACGGCGGAGGCGGCGACCGAGCGAGCCGGGACGTTGCCGCCGCCCTCGCAAGAGGCTCTGCCGCGGCTGATTCCGGTCTGCCGGGCGCCGCAGGGCAAAGCGGCTCCACCACCGGGCCGATGGGCTCCGGTCTTCCTCGCCCTGCGTGCCTGCGCCAGAGACTCTCAGGCTGGCAGGGGCGGTCCCGTGCCGACCCGGCGCAGCGCCCGGAGCAGTTCTCGGCGCAGCGGCTCGGCCCGCTGGAGCTGCACGTACTGCTTGCGCGCGTGCGTGGTCAGCTTCGCCGGAAGGCGGAAGAGCCAGGCCCGCAGGCGCTTCGGCTGTGCCCGGCGCCAGCTTCCCGAGAGCGCCGTGGTGCGGAGGGTGTGGAGCATCTGATACGCCAGCGCACCCAGCGCCCAGAGCAGATGATTACCCCCCAGATCATCGACCGCCGTCTGCCCCACCGAGAGCTGTCCCAGCTCCTCGATCCGCTGCTCCACGAGCGCGCCCTGGTTGTAGAGCCGCCACGCCGAGAGGACGCTGATCCCCGCCACGTTGCTCAGCACGTGCGCCGTCTTCTCGACCTTGTAGCTCTCCAGCTCCAGCTCGCCTTCGGCGCCCCCGATCTCGCGCCGCTGTTCCACCGTCAGCAGCCGCGCGCCGTAGATCGTGCCCGAGGCCGTCCAGAGCTTGGGGTCCTTCTGGGAGCGGCGAAAGGGCGAGAGGTGACGCCGCAGCCACTTCTGGTCGGGCACCTTGAGCACGTAGCCGACCCCGAGGGCCTCCAGCGCCTCGACCATCTTCCGGGAGAAGAACCCCTTGTCCAGACGCAGCGTGATCTGCTCGACCCCGGCCGCGCGGAGCTGCCCCACCAGGGCCTCGATCCAGGGGATCGCCCCGGCGGCGGTGTGGGCGCTGCCCGCTCGCCAGCGCACGCCCAGGCAGTCGCCCGTCTCGGCCAGGAAGGCCACCAGCGGGTGGTGACTGGGTCGGCCCTTCTTCGTGGGGTTGTAGCCCTTTTCGGCGCCCGCCTGCTTGAGCCCGTATCGCTGCACCACCGTGCTGTCCAGCACCAGCATCACCGAGCGCGGCACTGCGCTCCTCGCCCAACGGGCACGCACCATCTGCCAGAGAACGGCGTCGAGCTGCCCCGCCAGGCGCTCCCCGCCGCGACGCAGCCAGCGCCCGTAGGTCGTTGGATCGGGCAGGCCCTTCCAGCCGAAGAGGCGGCGGATGCCGCGCCCGCCCAGCAGGCGCAGATCATCCATGCAGCCGCCGCCGTAGAGCAGCAGTACGATCCAGAGCTCCACCATCAGGCTCGGCCGGTAGGCGCCGCGCAGCCAGGCCGCTTCGGTGTCGAGCCTCTGCCCCAGCCCCAGTCGATCCCAGAGACGGCGAAGCAGCAGCAGGCCCGCTCCGTCCGTCAGCTCACCGGCCGAGTGCCGAAGCCGCAGCGGGGCCGCCCTGCCTTGCACGTGGGGTCGAGAAGCGATAGTCTGAACTCGCACCGTCTGGGTGCCTATGGTTGGGTGGAATACTTCTGCCAGGAAGTTCCCTCAACCTACGGCCCCAGGCGGTGTTCTGCATCCTACCCCTCCCTTTTCCTACCTTCACCCGTGCAGGATCCGGGCTGAAAGGTCGCGATGATCTTCCCCCCGCGTCGCCCCCGCGCATGGCTTCTGGCCGCGCTCGTTCTGCTCCCCGTCCAATCCGCCGATGCACAGGCAGGAGCCCTCCAGTCCGGTACTCAACTCCTTCTGCACGTGGAGCGGCTTGATCGTCGCCCCGTGGTCGGAGCGCGCCTGACCGTACGTGGCCAGGCTGATGTCAGTGCGCCGACCACTGCAGCAGGACGAACACGCATTCAGCTTGGGCCCGCAACGCAGCCGGGCACTTGGGTCGGCTTACGGCTCGTCCAGTCTCCCCCAGGCCAGGATCTCGTCATCCTTTCCCCCTGGGATGAGCAGGTCATGCTACCCCCCAGAGGTGCTGCCGCGCAAAACTACGTGCCAGTAGTTCTCGCTGAGAAAAGCTCACGCAGGCTTCTTGACGATGAGCAGGCTCTGGGCATAATCATCCGACGTGTGCTCAAGGCGGAGCAATCCTCGGTGGGCTCGCAGGCATCGCGACCCGTGGACCTCGCGGACGCGCGCGCACGGGTGGCGAGGGAGTTCGGTCTTCCGGTGGATTCTCTCGAGGCGGCGCTACGGGCATGGAGCGCGAGGCCCAGGACCGATCCGCTGGAGCGAGGGTTGGCGGCCCTGTATGAAAGGCGGTACACCGAGGCTGATCGCTCGTTCTTGGAAGCAGACACGCTCGCGGAGCACCGGCTGGTAGAGGTGCGCCAGTTCCGCGCAAAGTCGTTCTACGAGCAGGGACGGTACCGAGAAGGGGTCGCCTTGCTCGAGCCGTTGGCATCGCTGCGACCGAATGATTACGATCTGCTGAATCAACTGGCCGTTTGCCTCCTCGCCGCAGGCGAGTATCCGGCAGCCGAGCCCTTCCTGCGCCGCGCGCTGGACATCGCCGAGAAGGAGGGTGGAGGCGAGTACCCCCACGTCGCGCTTCCGCTCACGAACCTAGGCTGGCTTCTCTTCACCCGAAGCGAGTACGCAGTTGCCGAACAACACTTTCGTCGTGCGTTGGCGATCAATGAACAGGGAGCGGGCGCGGAGCATCCGAGTGTAGCAATTACGCTCAACCATCTCGGTTCGCTGCTTCTCTACACCGGTGACTTCCCACAAGCCGAACGGGTCTTTCGCCGCGCGGTCGCCATCAATGAGAAAGTTGTGGGAACCCCGCCAGCAGATCTCGCGAACTCAATCGCGAACCTCGGCGCAGTGCTGACGGCACAGCACCACTATACCGAAGCCGAACCGCTCCTTCGCCGCGCAGTCACCATCCTGGACACTCTCGGAGCGAATCACCCCGACCTGGCGGAAGCGGTCGACAAACTCGGAGGAATGCTCGCCAACAGGGGCGAGTACATGGAAGCCGAGACTCTGCTTCGCCGTGCCTTGACAATCAGGGAGAACGCACTTGGGCGCGAGCACCCGGTCGTGGCGATCTCGCTCAACCACCTGGGCGCGCTTCTGGTCAGAAAACGGGATTTTGCCGCTGCGGAGCCGCTGGTGCGAAGGGCGATAGCGATTCGCGAAGCATCGGTCGGCCCCAACGATCCGCGATTGGCGGCCGATTTGAAGCTTCTCGGCGGCCTCCTGCTTGCCCGTGGTGACAATGTGGCAGCCGAGCCACTGCTTCGCCGGGCAGTCGCCATCTTCGACGAGGTGCTCGGAGGGAACAACCCGGATGCGGTAGATGCGCTCAGAACCCTCGCTGCGCTCCTGTACCGGACAGACGACCTCGCGGCGGCAGAGTCGTTGCTTCGCCGTGCTCTGGCAATCAACGAGCGAATACTCGGGCCTGAACACCCGGAGGTGGCGGCCACGCTTGACGATATGGGCACGCTCTTGATGGCGAAGAGAGAATACGTGGGCGCGGAGCCTCTGTTCCGTCGCGCGCTCACCATCAACGAGAGGGCGTTCGGACCCGAGCACCTGAAGGTCGTGAATCCGCTAAATGATCTTGCAGATCTCCTGCTGGCCACGGGAAACCCCGCCGGCGCGGAGCCATACCAACGTAAAGCCCTGTCAATCACTGAGAAAGCGCTTGGAACGGAGCACCCGGATGTGGCGGTATCCCTCAGCAGACTCGCCCGGGTGCTGCGCAGGATGGACGACATGCCCCAGGCTGAGCCGCTACTGCGGCGTGCGCTTGCCATCAACGAGAACGCCTTCGGAACCGAGCATCCTAGCGTCGCGGCCGCCCTCGATGAACTGGGATCGCTGCTGATGGACGATGGCGCAACCGCGGAGGCCGAGCGGCTCCTGCGCCGCGCACTCGCTGTCAACGAGAACGCATTCGGCGTTGAGCACCCGGCTGTAGCCATGTCTCTCGAACGGCTTGCCTGGCTCGCAGAGGACACGGGTAACATTGCGGGGGCGGAGCAGCTTCTCCGCCGTGCGCTGGCGATCTATGAAAAAGCGCTCGGAAGTGACCACTCCACGGCTCATGAGGTGCGCGCCGACCTTCAGCGCCTGCGGTCCAACAGGTGACGCTGAGGCTCTGCTCATGACGGGGCGGGCATTGTTCCAGATCGGCTCCGGCGTGCGTTGCTGAAGCTGGAAGATCAAGCCAGACTCTGCGGCGCAGTAGAGGGGGCCGAGCATGCACCGCTCCGTGATGGCCGCGTGCCGGCGCATGCACTGGTCGCGGAGGCTGATGCCCGGGTGAGGCCGGGGCACGCCCGACCCCGCAGTTGCAGTCAGAGCCGTAAAGCGTCAGGGCTCGAACCGGTAGCCGACCTTCCACACGGTGACGATGTGCCGCGGCTCCCGGGCATCCACCTCCAGCTTGCGGCGCAGCTCCGCCACGTGCGAATCCACGGTGCGGGTGAGCACCAGCCCCCGGTGCCCCCACACCTCGCGGAGCAGCTCCAGCCGCCGGGCCACGGCGCCGTTGCGGCGCACCAGCGCCAGGAGCAGCTCGTACGCCTTGGGGGTCAGGGAGACGGGCGCGCCGCCGCGGGTGACCACGCGCGTGGCGGGGCGCACCTCCACCTCGCCGAAGCGGATCACCTCCTCCTCCGGCGCGGTGCCCGGCCGGCGCGCGGAGCGGCGCAGCAGCGAGCGGACGCGCTCCAGCACCTCCAGGAGCCCGAACGGCTTGGTGACGTACTGGTCGGCGTCCAGGCGGAAGCCGCGCACCTTGTCCGCCTCCTCGGCGCGGGCGCTCAGGATCATCACCGGCACGCCGCGCTCCTCCGCGCGCAGCGAGCGCAGCACCTCGTAGCCGTCCATGCCGGGGAGCATCAGGTCCAGGATCACCAGGTCGGGCTCCCATGCGCGCGCCGCGGCCAGCCCCGCCGCGCCGTCCTCCGCCACCCGCACGTCGTAGCCCTCCAGCCGCAGGTTGTACTCCAGCCCCGCGGCCAGGTCCAGGTTGTCCTCCACGATCAGCACGCGCGAGGCGGTCATCGTCCCGCCCCCGCCAGCGCGGGTGGGAGCGCGCCCTCCTCGGCCGCGGGCGCGGCGGGGAGCTCCACCACGAAGGCGGCCCCGCCCCCCGGCGCGTCCTCCACCCGCGCGCGCCCGCCGTGCTCCTCCACGATGCCGCGCGCCACCGTCAGCCCGATCCCGCTCCCCCCCACCGAGCGCGCCGCCGGCCCCGAGCCGCGGTGGAAGGGGCGCCACACGGCCTCGCGCTCCCCCGGCGGCACCCCGGGGCCCTGGTCCGCGACGACGACCCGGGCCGCGCCGGAGGCGGCGCGCTCCACCCGCACGCGCACCGTCTGCCCCGCGGGGCCGTACTTGACGGCGTTGTCCAGCAGGTTCAGCAGCACCTGGCGGAAGGCGTCGCGCCGCAGCCGCACGGGGGGCACGCCGTCCGCCGCCGCCTCCACCTCCAGCGTGGCGCGGCGCGAGGCGGCCAGCGGGCGGAACTCCTCCACCACCCGCTCCACCTCTGCGGCCAGGTCCGCCCGCTCCGGCGGCGCCCCGCGGCCGGGCCGCGAGAACAGCAGCACGTTCTCCACCAGGTAGGCCAGCCGGCGCGTCTCGCGGTCGATGCAGTCCAGCGACCACGCCCGCTGCTCCTCGGTGGTGAAGCGCCCCAGCCGCAGCGTTTCCAGGAACAGGCGGATCTGCGCCAGCGGAGTGCGCAGCTCGTGCGACACGCTGGCGACGAAGTCCGTGCGGCTGCGCAGGAAGCCGCGCTCGCGGCGGAGCTGCGCCATGGCCACCAGCGAGAGCGCCGCCGCCAGCACCAGCAGCCCGGTGAGGAAGGGGAGCCGCGACGCCGGCACCCCGCCGATCACCACCTCCCCCGCGCGCTCCGGGAGCACCTGCGCCCGGATCACCACCCCGCCCAGCGCCGCCGGGAGCCGCTGGCGCGCGTCCAGGCTCCACGCCAGCCCCGGCGACGAGTCGAAGAGCACGCCGCCGCCCGCGGTGGACACCTGCACGGCGACCACCTCGCGGTTGGCGCGGCGCCGGGTGAACGACGCCGGGAGGAGCCCCTGCCCGTCCAGCACCCACGCCAGCCCGCGCCCGATCTCCTCGCGCGTGTACTCCGCTCCGTACACCAGCGTGTCGCCCCACGCGGTGGGCATCAGCGTGTACGCCAGGAAGCGCGGCCGGCCCCCGAAGCCGCCCACCAGGAATGCGTAGCCGCGGTCGTCGCGCAGCCCCGATCTCACCTGCGCCGTCAGCGTGTCCACCACCCAGGCGCGCTCCGCCGCCGTGTACACCCCGATGCCGCCCCCGCGCTGGTCCGCCGGCGCCGGGCGGTCCACCTCCCAGCCGCGCGCCGGGTCCCGGAAGGTGTTGACCCCCACGCCCAGCGTGTCGCTCCCCAGCGTGAAGCCGAAGAAGATCCCCGGGTTCACGCCCGAGTCCGCCTGGTGGCAGCCGCACTCCGCGTCCCAGGTCAGGTAGTGCGCCAGGTCGCGCGCGTGCGGCACCCGGGGCGAGGTGTGCATCTCGTCCTCGTGGTTCACCGCGCCCAGCGCGTCGCGGGCCGCGCCGTCCAGCCACACCTGCAGGTGCTCCCGGTAGCTCCACGCCGCGAAGCCGGCGTACTCGCGCAGCGCGCTCTCCACCACGGCGCGGTGCGAGCGGGCGGTGCGCTGGGCGTTCCAGGCGGCGACCGCCGTCAGGGCGATGCTGGCCAGCAGCAGGAGGAGCGGCCAGCCGGGGCGGGTCCAGGCGGGGGGTGCCGGGCGATTCGTCATCGCTGGGTCCGGGCGAAGTGGGTGAACGGCAGGATCTGGGCGTGCCCCCGGCTGGCGCCGGGGTCGGGCTTCGGCTCCGTAGAGCAGCAAACAACGCTGCTCAACGGAGTCGAGCCCCGCGAAACTGCCCGCGGCGATGCTCGCGCCCCTTCGGGCCGAAATCCCTCACGCGGGGCTGGTGCTCGCGTCCGCTGGGGCCCCCTCCCCCCGGCCCCCTCTCCCAGAATGGCGCTTCACGCTTCGCGTGAACCGTATGAAGGGAGAGGGTGGCGAGCCTCAAGCGACCGGGGTGAGGGCCCCCCCGCAATAATGCCGCGCGGGCGGGCGGATACAACCGGCGCGGTGTGCGAGATTTGTAAAAGCTGGGGACGAGCGTCCCCGCGGGTGGGGCTACAGCGTCACCTCGTCCACGAAGCACCACCCCCAGTCCTCCTCCGGCTCGAAGGATCGCATCACCGGGTGGCCTTCGTGCTGGAAGTGGGCGCGGGCGTGGCGGTTGGGCGACGAGTCGCAGCACCCCACGTGGCCGCACGTCATGCAGATGCGCAGGTGCACCCAGCGGTCGCCGCGCGCCAGGCACTCCTCGCACCCCGCGGGCGTGCGCGGGAACACCGAGCGGACCGCGCCCAGGTGCGCGCACGCCGACGCGTCCACCCGGGGCGCCAGCTCCACCGCCCGCACCGCAGCAGCGCCGGCCGCGCCGCGGCCGCCCGGGGCGGCGCCGTCCCCCTCGCCGTCCGCGCGGAACAGGTCCGCCACCTCCCGGAACGCCTCCGCGCTCCCGGCAAGCACCAGCTCGTCCCCGGGCCGCAGCGCCGCCTCCGGCCCCGGCGCGGCGACGCGCACGCCGCCACGTCGGAGCTCGCGCGGCTCGATCCCGAAGCGCGGCCCCAGCCCCAGCTCGCCCACCGTCCGGCCCGCCGCCGCGGCACCCGCGCGCACCGTCACCGTCCGCACCCCGAAGCACTCCGGCCCCAGCTCGCACGCGGGGATCGCGGGCGGCCCCGCGGGCGCGGCGCCCTCCTCCGCGTCGCGGAGCTGCGCGTAGCCCGCGCCGCGGATGCCGCGCTCGTACTCCGCCACCGCCTCCGCCGGGATCGCGTACTCGCCCAGCACCGTCCCGAAGAGCTGGACGATGCTTTCCATCTCCTCCGCGATCACCGTGTCCGCCCCGGCCGCGCGCAGCGGCTGCGCCTCGGAGATGTAGCGCGTGCGCACCACCACCCGCAGCGTGGGGTTCACCGAGCGCGCCACCGACACGATGCGCACCGCCATGGCGGGGTCGTCGTCGGCCACCACCAGCACCTTGGCGCGGTCCGTTCCCACGTGCAGCAGCGTGCGCTGCCGGCTGGAGTCGCCGCGCAGCACCACGATCCCCTCCTCCTCCGCCTCGCTGGCCCCCCCGGGGTTGAGCGTGGTGACCAGGAAAGGGATCCCCGAGTCGCGCAGCACCCGCGACAGGCGCCGCGCCGCGTCCCCGTAGCCCGCCACCACCACGTGGTTCTCCAGGCGGGGGACGTGCGCCGGCGGCTCGTCCGACGCCTCCGCCGGCACCGACGCGGCGGCGGCGCGCCCCTCCAGGCGGCGCGCCAGCCGCGCCCCGGCCTGCGTCAGGAACGGCGTCAGCACCATCAGCACCACCGTGGTGGCGATGAACGTCTGCGAGCCGCCCCGCGGCAGCCCGGCCGGGGCCAGCCCCACCTCGCGCCCGGCGCGCTCCAGCACGAACGAGAACTCCCCCACCTGCGCAAGCATCAGCCCGGACGCCGCCGCCACCGGGAGCCGGAAGCCCAGCGCCGCCACGCTCCCGGCCGTCGTCGCCGCCTTGACCAGCAGCACCCCCGTCACCGCCGCGGCCACCAGCGGCAGGTTGCCCACGAGGAAGCCCACGTCCAGCAGCATCCCCACCGACACGAAGAAGATGGCGCTGAAGAGGATCTGCAGGGGGAGGATCTCGCCCAGGGCGTGCTCGCTGAAGCGGCTCTCGCTCACCAGCAGCCCGGCCAGGAAGGCGCCCAGCGACAGGCTCACCCCCGCCAGGCTGGTGAGGTACGCCGTCCCCACGCACACCGCGATGACGCTGAGGAGGAAGATCTCCGGCGAGCAGGTCTTCGCCACCGCCTCCATCACCCGGGGCATCAGCCGCCGCGCCGCGAGCAGCACCACCGCGATGATCGCCGCGGCGCGCCCCAGCGTCAGCGCCACGTCCGCCGCGCCCCCGCCCGCCCCGCCCAGCATGGGCACCAGCAGCACCATGGCGATGATGGCGACGTCCTGGAAGATGAGGAGCGCCAGCCCCACCTCGCCGTGCGGCGCCGCAGTCTCGCCCCGGTCCGCCAGCAGCTTGAGGACGATTGCCGTGGACGACAGCGACACCAGGAAGCCGGTGAACACCCCCGCGCGCCAGTCCACCCCCAGCGCCGCCAGGATCCCCGCCGTCGCCGCCGTCGCGAGCCCCACCTGGAGCGCCCCGCCCAGCAGGATCAGCCGGCGGATGCGGGCCAGCTTCTCCAGGCTGAACTCGATGCCGATGGTGAACAGGAGCAGGATCACCCCCAGCTCGGCCGCTCCCTCCACCAGCTCGGGCCCCACCAGCCCCAGCCCGTGCGGCCCGATGAGCACGCCCGCCAGCAGGAAGCCCACGATGGGCACCAGCCCCAGGCGGGCGCAGACGTACGCGATGGCGGCGCCGGCCACGATCAGCGCCGCCACCCCCACGAAGAAGGGCGGCGCGCCGACGAATGCGAAGAGCGGGTGCATCGGCCTCCGGGGTGGCGGGAGGGTGGGATCCCGCGGCGTCTGGGGACTCCGTCCGCCCCAACGATACCGCCCCCGTCAACCCCGCGGCCAGTGCCGCTCCCGAGTCTGGCGGCGATTCTGCGGTGGGCCGGCCCCGCGGCGGCACGTTTACCATTGTGCCGCCGGCCCTCACCGTTTTCATTGGTGTGGGCCGGCGGCGCCGTGCCCGCGCCCCACACCGGATCCCGCGCCGCCCGGCCTCCCGGCCGGACCTTATTCCCGGCGCCGCTCCCCCTTCATCGCGGACCCGCCGTGACCACAGCCGATCTCCTCGCCGACCTGGCGCGGCGGGGCGTGAGGATATCCATCGAGGGCGGCGCGCTGCGCATCAGCGCGCCGCGGGAGGCCGTCACCCCGGAGCTGCGCCTGCAGGTGGCGGCGCGCCGCACCGAGATCGCCGCGCACCTGGCGGGCACGGCCCCGCCCGCGCCCCGCGACGGCCCGCTCTCGTACGGGCAGCTGCGGCTCTGGCTGCTGGAGCAGCGGGGAGGCGCCTCGGGGGTGTACAACGCGCCCATGGCGGCGCGCCTCTCGGGCGCGCTCGACGCGGCCGCGCTCGGGCGCGCCGTGGACGAGGTCGTCCGGCGCCACGGGGCGCTGCGCACCGTCTTCCCGCTGCACGGCGGCGAGCCGGTGCAGCGGGTGCTCCCCGCGCGGGCGGGCGCGCTCCGCGCGGTCGACCTGGCCGCCCTCCCGGCCATGGCCGGGGAAGCGGAGGCCGCGCGCATCCTGGCCGGCTCCGCCGCGACCCTCTTCGACCTGGAGCGCGGGCCGCTCTTCCGCGCCCGCCTGCTGCGGCTGCACCCGGGCGAGCACGTGCTCCTCCTGGAGATGCACCATGCCGTCGTCGACGGCTGGTCGGTCGGCGTGGTCTTCCGCGAGCTGGGGACGCTGTACGGCGCCTTCCTCCGCGGCGAGCCGTCGCCGCTGCCCGAGCCCCCGCTGCGCTACGCGGACTACGCCGCGCGGCAGCGCGAGCAGCTGCGGGGCGAGACCCTGGAGCGCCTGCTCGCCTGGTGGACCCGGCGCCTGGCCGGCGCCCCCCCGGCGCTCGACCTCCCCACGGACCGTCCACGGCCCCCCGTGCAGAGCTTCCGCGGCGCCCGGCACGGCCTGGTGCTCGACCCCGCTCTCGCCGGACGGCTGCGGGCCCTCGCCCGCGAGCGGGGCGCGACCCCCTTCATGGTGCTGCTGGCCGCCTTCCACGTCCTGCTGGCGCGCTACACGGGCGAGGACGACCTGGTCGTGGGCACCCCCGTGGCCGGACGGACCCGCCCCGAGCTGGAGGGAATGGTCGGCTTCTTCGTCAACACCGTGGCGCTGCGGGTCGACGGCTCCGGCGACCCCGTCTTCGGCGAGCTGCTGGGGCGCGTGCGCGAGGCCACGCTGGGCGCCTGGGAGCACCAGGACCTCCCCTTCGACCGCCTGGTGGAGGCCCTGAACACCCCGCGCGACCCCGCCCGAAACCCCGTGTTCCAGGTCATGTTCGCGCTCCAGGACGCCCCGCACGGCGCGCTCGCCCTTCCCGGCGTGCACGCCCGCCCCGTGGACATCCCCATCCGCACCGCCAAGCTCGACCTCACCTGGGCGGTGCTGGACCGGGGGGCGGAGCTGCTCGTGACCGCGGAGTACGCGGCCGACCTGTTCGAGGGCGACACCATCCGGCGCATGATCGGGCACTTCCACACGCTGCTGGAAGCCGCGGTCACCGCCCCGGAGCTGCGCCTTTCCGGTCTGCCGCTGATGGGGCCCGCCGAGCGGGCGCAGGTGATGGAGTGGAGCACCGCCGCCCCGGAGCGCTCCCCGGCGCCCGTGCACCTGCGCGTGGCCGAGCAGGCCGCGCGCGCCCCCGACGCCGTCGCGATCGAGGCCGGCGGCGAGCGGCTGACCTATGCGCGGCTCCGGGACCGCGCCGGCGACCTCGCGCTGCGGCTCCGCGCGCTCGGGGCCGGGCCGGAAAGCCGCGTCGGCATCTGCCTGGAGCGCTCTGCGGAGATGGTGGTGGCCCTGCTCGCCGTGCTGGAGACCGGCGCCGCGTACGTCCCCCTGGACCCGGAGTACCCCGCGGAGCGCCTGGCCCACATGCTCGCGGACTCGGGCGCGGCGGTCCTGCTGACCCGCGCGTCCCTGCTCGCCGTGCTGCCGGCATTCGGCGGCGAGACCGTGCTGGTGGCCCCCTCTCCCCCCGGCCCCCTCTCCCCCGCAAGCGGGAGAAAGAGGAAGAACGACGACACCACGTCAGAAGGCGAAGATCTGGAGGGCCAGGAAGCCCTCCCCCAGGATTGGGGGAGGGTGGCGAGCGTGAGCGAGCCGGGTGGGGGCGATCCCGCGGGCGCCAGCGGGATTCCAATCGACCCCGAAAACCTCGCCTACGTCCTCTACACCTCCGGCTCCACCGGCACCCCCAAGGGCGTCGCCGTGCAGCACGGCGCGCTCGCCAGCCAGGTGGACTGGATGCTGCGCGCCTTCCCGCTCTCCGCGGCGGACCGCGTCCTCCAGAAGACCCCCTTCAGCTTCGACGCCTCGGTGTGGGAGTTCTGGGCGACGCTCGCCGCCGGCGCGACGCTGGTGATGGCCGGGCCGGGGGCGCACCGCGAGCCCGCCCGGATGGCGCGCGCGCTCGCCGCCGAGGCGATCACCGTCGCGCAGTTCGTCCCCTCGCTGCTCGCGGCGCTGCTGGACGAGGACGTGGCCGGGTGCGCCGCGCTCCGCCGCGTCTTCTGCGGCGGAGAAGCGCTGCCGGCGGGGCTCGCGGCCCGGGCGCGGGCGGCGCTGGGGGCGGAGGTGGTGAACCTGTACGGGCCCACCGAGACCTGCATCAACGCGGCCGCGCACACCTTCGGGGGCGAGCAGCGCCCCACCGTCCCCATCGGGCGGCCGGTGGACGGGGTGCGGGCGTACCTGCTCGGGGGAGATGGAGATCCGGTCCCGGCCGGCGTGCCGGGCGAGCTGTACCTGGGCGGCGTGCAGGTGGCGCGCGGCTACCTGGGGAGGCCGGGGCCCACGGCCGCTGCGTTCGTCCCGGACGGTCTTTCCGGGGAGGCGGGTGCGCGGCTGTACCGCACCGGCGACCGCGCGCGCTGGCTCGCGGGCGGCGTGCTGGAGTTCCTCGGCCGCGCGGACGGACAGGTGAAGCTGCGCGGCTTCCGCATCGAGACCGGGGAGGTGGAGGCCGCGCTGCTCGCGCACCCGGAGGTGCGCGCCGCCGCGGCCGCGGTGCGCGGGGACGGGCCCGGCGGCGGACGCCTGGTCGCCTACGTCGTGCCCGGCGGCGGGTCGCCCCCCGCCCCCGACGACCTGCGCGCATGGCTGGGCCTGCGGCTGCCCGAGGCCTCCCTCCCCTCGGCGTTCGTCTTCCTGGACGCGCTTCCGCTCACCCCGGCCGGCAAGCTCCACCGCGCCGCCCTCCCCCCGCCCGCGGGCATCGCGGACGAGGCGGGCCGTCCCCACGCGCCTCCCCGCACCCCGGTGGAGGAGGTGCTGGCGGGGCTCTGGAGCGACGTGCTGGGGGTGGACCGCGTGGGCGTACGCGACAGCTTCTTCGAGCTGGGCGGGCACTCGCTCCTCGCCGCCCGCGTCGCGGCGCGGGTCCGCGGCGCCTTCGGCATCGACCTCCCCCTGCGGGCGATCTTCGAGGCGCCCACCGTCGCCGGGCTCGCCCTCCGCGTGGAGGAGGCCCTGCGAAACGGGGACGGCGCGGCGCCGCCGCCGGTCCTCCCCGCCGTCCGCGAGGGCCCGCTCCCGCTCTCCTTCGCGCAGCGGCAGCTCTGGGTGGTGGAGCGGATGGGCGGGGCGGAGGGCGTCTACGACGTGCCGCTGGCGCTGCGGCTCGCGGGGCCGCTGGAGCCGGCGGCGCTCGGGCGCGCGCTCCGCGAGATCGTCCGCCGGCACGAAGCGCTGCGCACCGTCTTTCCCGCCGCGCCGGGCGGGGAGCCCGTGCAGGTGGTCCTCCCCCCCGCGTCCCGCGCCCTGGCCGTGGCCGACCTCGCCGCGCTCCCGGCCGCGGCGCGGGAGGCGGAGGCCGCGCGGCTGGTGGCCGGCGCGGCGCGAGCCCCCTTCCACCTGGAGCGCGGGCCGCTCTTCCGCGCCCGCCTGCTGCGGCTGGACCCGGGCGAGCACGTTCTCCTCCTGGAGATGCACCACGTCGTCACCGACGAGTGGTCGCAGGGGGTGATGCTACGTGAGCTGGGAGCGCTGTACGGCGCCTTCCTGCGCGGCGAGCCGTCGCCGCTCCCCGAGCCGCGGCTCCGGTACGCGGACTACGCCGCCTGGCAGCGCGAGCAGCTGCGGGGCGAGACCCTGGAGCGCCTGCTCGCCTGGTGGACCCGGCGCCTGGCCGGCGCCCCCCCGGCGCTCGACCTCCCCGCGGACCGCCCACGCCCCGCCGCGCAGAGCTTCCGCGGAGCCCGGCACGACCGGGTGCTCGACCCCGCCCTCGCGCGGCGGCTGCGGGCCCTCGCCCGCGAGCGGGGCGCGACCCCCTTCATGGTGCTGCTGGCCGCCTTCCACGTCCTGCTGGCGCGCTACACGGGCGAGGACGACCTGGTCGTGGGCACCCCCGTGGCCGGACGGACCCGCCCCGAGCTGGAGGGAATGGTCGGCTTCTTCGTCAACACCGTGGCGCTGCGGGTCGACGGCTCCGGCGACCCCGTATTCGGCGAGCTGCTGGGGCGCGTGCGCGAGGCCACGCTGGGCGCCTGGGAGCACCAGGACCTCCCCTTCGACCGCCTGGTGGAGGCCCTGGACACCCCGCGCGACCCCGCCCGCAACCCCGTGTTCCAGGTCGCCGTCTCGTACCACGCCCCGGCTCCCCCGCCGGAGCTCGCCGGGCTGGACGTGCGCCCCCTGCCCCACCGGACCACCACCGCCAAGTTCGACCTGTCTCTGCACCTGGCCGACGACGGCGGCGGGATCCGGTGCGCGTGGGAGTACGCCCGCGACCTGTTCGACGCCGCGACGGTCGCCCGCATGGCGGAGCACCTGGCCGCGCTGCTCGGGGGCGCGGCCGCGGATCCCGACCGCCGCGTCTCGACCCTCCCGCTGCTCACCGACGCGGAGCGCCGCGAGTGGGAAGCGCTGCGGCGGGAATCGCTTCCCCGCTTTCCCGCGGAGCGCTGCATCCACGAGCTCGTCGCCGAGCAGGCGGCGCTGCGCCCCCACGCGGTCGCCGTGGTCCACGAAGGGGCGGGGCTCACCTACGGCGCGCTGGAGGCGCGGGCCAACCAGCTGGCCCACCACCTGCGCGCCCTCGGCGCGGGACCGGGGAGCCGTGTCGGCGTGTGCCTGGAGCGCTCCGCCGAGCTGGTAGTGGCGATCCTCGCGGTGCTCAAGGCCGGCGCGGCCTACGTGCCGCTGGACCCCGGCCACCCCGCCGGACGGCTGGCGCTGGCGCTCCGGGACACCGGCGCGGCCGCGCTGGTGACCTCGGCCCCGCTGCTGGCGCTCCTCCCGGATCCCGAGCCAGGGGACGACGGGACGGCCCTCCCGACGATCGCCGTGGACCGCGACGCCGCCGCGCTGGCGAGCCGCCCCCGGACGCCCCCGGCGCGCGGGGCCGGGCCCGGCCACCCGGCGTACGTCGTGTACACCTCCGGCTCAACCGGCACCCCGAAGGGCGTGGTGGTGTCGCACGCCTGCGTGGTCCGCCTCTTCGCGGCCACCGGGCCCTGGTTCCGCTTCGCCGCGGACGACGTGTGGACGCTGTTCCACTCGTGCGCGTTCGACTTCTCGGTGTGGGAGATGTGGGGCGCGCTCCTCCACGGCGGCCGCCTGGTCGTGGTCCCCCTCTGGGTCGCGCGGTCGCCGGACGCCTTCCACGCGCTGGTGGCGCGCGAGGGGGTCACGGTGCTCAGCCAGACCCCCTCCGCGTTCCGCCAGTTCGTCCGCGCCGACGAGGAGGCGCCCGCGGACGCCGGGCTCGCGCTGCGCCGGGTGGTCTTCGGCGGGGAGGCGCTGGACGCGCCGAGCGTGCGGCGCTGGCTCGCGCGGCACGGCGACGCGTCGCCGCGGCTGGTGAACATGTACGGGATCACCGAGACCACGGTTCACGTTACGTACTGCGAGCTGGACGCCCGCGTGCTCGACGCCGCGCTCCCCGGCACCACTCCCATCGGCCGGCCGCTCCCCGACCTGCGCGTCCACCTCCTGGACGCGGCGCTGGAGCCCGTCCCCACCGGCGTCCCGGGCGAGCTGTACGTGAGCGGCGCGGGGGTGTCCGCAGGCTACCTGGACCGGCCCGACCTGACGGCGGCGAGGTTCCTGCCCGACGCGTTCTCCGCGGAGCCCGGGGCGCGGATGTACCGGTCGGGAGACGTGGCGCGGCGCGCCGTGGACGGGTCGCTCCACTTCGTGGGCCGCGCCGATGGGCAGGTCAAGGTGCGCGGCTTCCGCATCGAGACCGGGGAGGTGGAGGCCGCGGTGCGCGCGCTCCCCGGCGTCCGCCAGGGCGTGGTCGTGCTCCGCGAGGACGCGCCGGGGGATGCGCGCCTGGTGGCGTACCTGGTGCTGGACGGGTCGGCGGAGGCCGCCGGCCCGGGGGAGCTGCGGGAGGCGCTCGCCGCGCGGCTCCCCGGCTTCATGCTCCCCGCCGCCTTCGTGGTGCTCCCGGAGCTCCCCCTCACCGCGCAGGGCAAGCTGGACCGGCGCGCCCTCCCCGCGCCGGACGGCGAGCGGCTGCTGCGCCCCGCCTACGAGCCGCCCCGCTCCGCCCTGGAGACGCGGCTCGCGGAGGCGTGGCGGGCGGCGCTGGGGGTGGGCCGGGTGGGCGTGCACGACGACTTCTTCGCGCTGGGCGGCGACTCGCTCCGCGCCGTGCAGGTGGTGTCCGCCCTCCGCGGGCGCGGGGTGGAGGCTTCCGTCCGCGACCTGTTCCTGCAGCCAACGGTGCGCGGGCTGGCGCGGCGCCTGGTCGCCGCGGAGTCGACGGGGGACGCCACGGCCGCGGCGGTCCCGCTCCACCTGGCGGAAGTGCCGGAGGACGAGCGCGCCCGCGTGCGGGCCGCCTTCGGTGGGAGCGTGGAGGACGTCTATCCGGCCAGCCGGATGCAGGCGCTCATGGTCGACGAATACGCCCGGGACACGGCGCGCCGGGGCGTCTACCACGCGCAGCAGCGCTTCCGCCTCGCGGACCCGGCCCTCGCGGTGGACGCGCTCCGGAGCGCGGTCAGGCGGCTGGTCCGGCGGCATCACACGTTCCGCACCGCCTTCGCCCGCGGCGCCGGGGGCCGCCTGCTTCAGGTGGTGCGCCCCGGGCTGCGGGTGCCGCTCGCGGAGGTCGACCTCCGCGCGCTCCCGCCCGCCGCCCAGGATCGCGCGATCGTGGCGCACGTAGCCCGCGACCTGGACTCGCCCTTTCACCCGGAGGCGCCCGGCGAGCCCCTGGTGCGGCTCGCGCTCTTCCGCCGCGCCGACGGCATGGCGGAGCTGTTCATCTCGCAGCACCACGCCGTCGAGGACGGGTGGGGCAACGTCCACTTCCTGGGCCGGCTCTTCGCCGCGTACCTCCAGGCGCGCGACGGCCTCCCCGCCCCCGGGCCCGAGCCCCCTGCCGGCGACCCCGGCCGGGAGTTCGTCGCGCTGGAGGCGGAGGTACTGGCGGACCCGGAGGCGCGGGCCTTCTGGGCGGAGCGGACGCGCGCCCCCGCGCCCGCCTGGCCGCCGCGCCGCGCGGAGGCGGGCGGGATCCGGCGCGCCCGCGGACCGGCGCTGTCGCTCCCCCCCGCGCTGGCCGCGGCGCTCCGCGACGCCGCCACCCGGCACCGGGTCGCGCTCAAAGCCGTGTACCTGAGTCCCTTCCTGGACCTGCTGGCGGCCATGGCGGGCGGCGAGGACGCATGCGCCGGCGTGGTGTGGAACGGGCGGTCCGAGCGGCTGTCCGATCCGCTGGAGGCGCTGGGGCTCTTCTGGAACCTGCTCCCCGTCCGCCGGCTCCCGGGCGTCCCCGACGGCGCGGAGCGGGTCCGCGCGGTCCACGCCGACCTGCTGCGGACCGACCGCTTCGGCCGGTACCCGCTGGCGGCCATCACGGAATCGCACGGCGGCCGCGAGCCGTTCTTCGCGACCTTCAACTTCCTCCACTTCCACCACCTGGCGCTACCGGCCGGGGAGCGCGGCCTGCGCGTGGAAACGGTGGAAACGCTCGACCGCTTCCACCTGCCGCTCAGCCTGGCCGTCGGCATCGCCCCTCGCGGCGACGGCGCCGCGCTGCGCGTTGAATTCGACGACCGCTGGTTCACCCCGGGAAACGCCGCCGCCGCGCTTGACGACTACGCCCGGCGCCTCACCCGGCTCGCGGCCGACACTGCCACGAGCCAGGAGGCTTGACATCCGTCCACCTGGAACTCAATTTGGTTCCACCTGAACAACGGAGGGGATGGATGGTCGACGCGCGAGACGTGTACCGAATCCTGGGCGGTGAAAAGGCGGTGGGCCGCCCGGTCCGCACCGTCCGCGAGCTGCGGCACGCCGTCGACGACGGCTTCCCCGTAGAGGCGCTGGAGTCCGCCGCCCGCTACGTGGCGGGCGACGAGCGCGGCGCCGCCGAGATCCGCTACGGCATCGTCCCCAAGACGACGCTGCACCGCCGCGAGCGGCTCACCGCCGAGGAGAGCCAGCGCCTGGAGCGCCTGGCGCGGGTCACCGCCCTCGCCGAGCAGGTGTGGGAGGACCGCGAGCTCGCCCACGAGTTCCTGCTCTCTCCTCAGCCGCAGCTGGAGGGCGAGCGTCCCATCGACCTGGCGCGCACGGACCTGGGCGCCCGCGAGGTGGAGGCGCTTCTCTTCGCCATCGAGTACTCGCTCCCCGCCTGACGGATGCTGGCCTGGCGGGTCTGCAAGTCCCGGTTCGCCCCCTTCGACGGCACCGGCGCCATGCTGCACGGCGCCCGCTGGAGCTCCCCCGGGCACCCCGTCGTCTACGCCGCCGACTCGCTGGCCGGCGCGATCCTGGAGATCCTGGCCCACGCCCTCCGCCCCCGCACCCTCCCCGGCCCGCACCACGCCGTCCGCATCGACGTCCCCGACGCGCTGGTGGAAACGCTCGACCCCGGAGCCCTCCCCGGCTGGGACGCCAAAGGCTCGCCCGAGGCGCTCACCTTCGGCGACCGCTGGCTGGAGGAGGCCCGCAGCGCCGCCCTGCGCGTCCCCGCCCTCCCCTGCCGCCCCGCCGGCCGCAACCTGCTGATCAACCCCGCCCACCCGGACGCGGCCCGGATCACCGTGTCGGAACCGTTCGCGGTGCCCTGGGACGAGCGGCTCTTCTGAGCGCGGCGCGCGGCCCGGCGTGGACGCACGACGCCCCGCCGGGCATGGACCCGGCGGGGCGTCTGGAACCCCCTCCCGCGGACGCCAGCGCGAACCCCGCGAGAGGGATTTCGGCCCGAAAGGGCGAGACCCGGCGGCTGTTTGCCGGGGCTCGACTCCGTTACGCACCGTTGTTTGCTGCGTTACGGAGCCGAAGCCCGACCCCGGCGCCAGCCGGGGGCACGCCCAAACCCGATGTTGAAAATCAGACCGTAGCGTACGCCTCCACCGGCGGGCACGAACAGATCAGGTTGCGATCCCCCGCGGCGTTGTTCACCCGCGACACGTGCGGCCAGAACTTCCGCTCCCGCACCCACGGCACCGGGTACGCCGCCTGCTCGCGCGTGTAGGCGTGGCTCCACGCGTCGGATACGACCTCCGCCTGCGTGTGCGGCGCATTCTTGAGCGGGTTGTCGCGGCGGTCCAGGATCCCCAGCTCCACCTGCCGGATCTCCTCGCGGATGGCGATCATCGCCTCGCAGAAGCGGTCCAGCTCGGAAAGCGCTTCGCTCTCGGTGGGCTCGATCATCAGCGTCCCCGCCACCGGGAAGGACACGGTGGGCGCGTGGAAGCCGTAGTCCATGAGCCGCTTGGCCACGTCCTCCACCTCGATCCCCGCGGATGCCCTGAGCTGCCGCAGGTCCACGATGCACTCGTGCGCCACCGTGCCGCTGCGCCCCCGGTACAGCACCGGGTAGTGCTCCTCCAGCCGGTGGGCGATGTAGTTGGCGTTGAGGATCGCCACCCGCGTGGCCTGCGTGAGCCCTTCGGCGCCCATCAGCCGGATGTAGACGTAGGAGATGGGTAGGATGCTGGGGCTCCCCCACGGCGCGGCGGAAACCTCGCCGCCCGTGCCCTGCCCCACCGGCACCACCGCGTGGCCGGGGAGGAAGGGCGCCAGGTGCTCGGCGACGCAGATGGGGCCCATCCCCGGGCCGCCGCCGCCGTGCGGGATGCAGAAGGTCTTGTGCAGGTTGAGGTGGCACACGTCCGCGCCGAAGTCGCCCGGGCGGCAGAGCCCCACCTGGGCGTTCATGTTGGCGCCGTCCATGTACACCTGCCCGCCGGAGCGGTGCACGATGTCGCAGACGTCGCGGATCCCCTCCTCGAACACCCCGTGGGTGGAGGGATAGGTCACCATCAGCGCGGACAGGCGGTCGGCGTGCTGCTCGGCCTTTGCGCGCAGGTCGTCCAGGTCCACGTTGCCGTCGGCGTCGGTGCCCACCACCACCACCTTCATCCCGGCCATGACCGCGCTGGCCGGGTTGGTGCCGTGCGCCGACTGCGGGATCAGGCACACGTCGCGGTGCCCCTCGCCGCGGCTGCGGTGATAGTCGTGGATGCAGAGCAGCCCGGCGTACTCGCCCTGCGAGCCGGCGTTGGGCTGGAGCGAGACCGCCGCGAAGCCGGTGATCTCCGCCAGGTCCGCCTCCAGCCGCCGGAACAGCTCCTGGTACCCGGCCGTCTGCTCGCGCGGGGCGAAGGGGTGCAGCGCGTTGATCTCCGGCCACGACACCGGGAACATCTCCACGGTGGCGTTGAGCTTCATGGTGCACGACCCCAGGGGGATCATGGAGTGCGTCAGCGACAGGTCGCGCGACTCCAGCGTGCGGATGTACCGCAGCATCTCCGTCTCGGAGTGGTAGCGGTTGAAGACGGGGTGCGCCAGGTACCCGCCCGTCCGCGCGAACGGCGCGGGGATGCCGGTGTCCGCGGCGTCCACCAGGTCGTCCACGGCGAAGCCGGGCTTCGATCCGCGGCCGAGCGCCTCCAGCACGCCCGCCAGGTCCTCCACCCCCGCCGTCTCGTCCAGCGCCACGCACACCGAGGTGTCGTCGAAGCGGCGCAGGTTGATGCCGCGGTCGCGCGCCGCCGCCAGGACGGTGTCGGCGCGGGTCCCCACGTCGATGCGCACGGTGTCGAAGAAGGTCTCGTGCACCACGCGGTAGCCCAGGCGCTTGGCACCCTCGGCCAGCATGGCGGCCAGCAGGTGCACGCGCTCGCCGATCTCGCGCAGCCCCGCGGGGCCGTGGTAGACGGCGTACATCCCCGCCATCACCGCCAGCAGCACCTGCGCCGTGCAGATGTTGCTGGTGGCCTTTTCGCGGCGGATGTGCTGCTCGCGCGTCTGCAGCGCCATGCGCAGCGCCGGGTTCCCCTTGGCGTCGCTGGACACGCCTATGATGCGGCCGGGGATCTGGCGCTTGTACTCGTCGCGGCAGGCGAAGAAGGCGGCGTGCGGGCCGCCGTACCCCATGGGCACGCCGAAGCGCTGGGTGGTCCCCACCACCATGTCGGCGCCCCACTCGCCCGGGGGCGTCAGCAGCGTGAGCGAGAGGAGGTCGGCGGCGACCACCACCACGGCGCCCTCTTCGCGCGCGCGCTGCGCGAAGGGCTGGTAGTCGGCCACGCCGCCGTCGCTGGCCGGGTACTGGAGCAGCACCCCGAAGACCGGGGTGGCGAAGTCGAACGCGTCGTGGTCGCCCACCAGCACCTCGAAGCCGCGGGCGCGGGCGCGGGTGCGCACCAGCTCCACCGTCTGCGGGTGGCAGTCGCGCGAAACGAAGAAGGTGCTGCGGTCCTCGGCCCCGGCGATCCCGTACGCCATGGCCATGGCCTCGGCGGCGGCGGTCCCCTCGTCCAGCAGCGAGGCGTTGGCGACGGGGAGGCCGGTGAGGTCCACCACCACCGTCTGGAAGTTGAGGAGGGCTTCCAGCCGCCCCTGCGCGATCTCGGCCTGGTAGGGCGTGTACTGCGTGTACCAGCCCGGGTTCTCCAGGACGTTGCGCTGGATCACCGGCGGGACGATGCAGTCGTGGTATCCCATGCCGATGAAGGAGCGGAACACCCGGTTCTTCGACACCATCTCGCGCAGCTCCGCGAGCAGCTCGTACTCGCTCCGCTCCGGGCCAAGGGCCAGGGGGCGGCGCAGGCGGATGGACTCCGGGACGGTGGCGTCCACCAGCGCGTCGAGCGAATCGTATCCCAGCGCGTCCAGCATCTGCCGGACCTCCGCCTCGTCCGGGCCGATGTGGCGCCGGACGAAGGTGTCCGTGTGACGGAGCAGGCTTCTGTTCTTGGTGGTCATGCGAGGTCGCTGGAATTGCGCAGACCGCGGGACGGGCTCCGCCCCGCGGAGGGGTGACGTCGTGCCGGAAAGCGCCGCAAACTTACCGAAGCGGCCGCCGGTTGGCAAACTGCACAGAATGCTACACCCCAGGTCAAGGGGCATCCCCTTCCGCAGCCCATAAGACAATCTTCCGCAGGTATTTACCGGCATTCCTCCACCATGGCCCGGGGATCCCCGGCGGCGCGGGCTCACGGAAACGTTGACGCCGCGCGGGTGAGAAATTACTGTCGGGTAGTACGCTGTAGCGGCGACCGCCGCGCACCACCTCACCCTTGGTCCGGGAGACACCATGCCGAAGAGCCAGCGTCCCAAGCTCCGCCTGCACCGCGAAACGGTCCGCCGCCTCGACACGCCCGCCCCCGGGCGGCTCGCGACCGATCCGGTCCAGCACCCCGGCGACACCGTGCTCTGCGGCCCGAGCCGCATGGGCACCTGCGAGACCGTGTAGCGGCACGCGTTGCGTCTTGATGAAATGAGTCCCCGTGGGTTGATGGCCCGCGGGGGCTCTGGATTTTCGTGGCCGGCACAGAAGCGCCGGTGCCGTTTGCAGCAGTCAGTGTTTTAGGAGAAGGCTTTCCACGTCGCGGTAGAGCTTGTCGAACGACTTTGCGCGGCGGGCACTTCCAATATCGAAAAGGGCGGTGAAAGCCGGCTGATCGATGGTCTCTCTGTACGACCTACCGGAAAGACGCTGGCTCAGCCATCCCTTCGCATCCCGGATCGACTCCGGATCCTCAGGTGCCGTCAGGTCAGTGGGCAGACCACGACGGCCACGAAGCGATTCGGCCGCTGCGAGGAACCACGCCTCGAACTCCCGTGCGGCGGCTACAACCCGGACCTGGCGGTCGGGTCTAACCTGCTTCGCGTAGGCCAGGAGACGGGGGCCGAGTTCGCATGGCAGATCGTCGTCCGCGTCCAACAGGACCAAGATCCCCCCATCATCATCTGTCTGAGCCGCCGCCAATTCTACGTATCGCTTCAGATCGTCCGCCTTCCCCAGGTTCGATCTGGGAACGCGCATCGGCTTGCGGACTTCGAGCGGCAGTTCCGGAGCGATGACATCGCGGAGCCGGCGCAGCAGGATCGGCAATGCCTCGCTTTCGCCGTGCCCCTCGACGATGCAGGAAATCCGCACGTCAGTCCTCACCGGGCCCAAACAGGGCAAGTTGGTCCGGGTTGATGTCAGTGGCTTTGGGGTCGGGCTGGAGTTGATCCATACGAAGGAGGTCGCCAGCCGTGAACAGGCGGCTCCGAAGCGCGGTACGTGCCGCGGCGTCTAGTGGTCCAATCTTCGTTTCGCCGCGGCGGGAGACGACGGCCAGAATGGCATCGTCCGGAATCTCGTCGTTGGCCAGCAGCTCAGGACTATGGCTGGTAACGGCGATTTGGGTGTGCTCGCTCGCGTCCGCCAGGCTGTCCGTCAGCACTCCGGCGGCTGCCGGGTGCAATGCTGTCTCCGGTTCCTCAATCCCGACGAATGGAACTCCGGCACCGTCGGAACCACTGTTCTGGAACAGGGCGATGAGTATTCCTAGTGCTCGCAACGTACCGTCGGACATGTTCGCTGCAATGAAGCGCCACGGATCCTTCGAGCCGCTCACCTCCTGCCGGAACTCCAGTGTTTCCTTGGGCCCGACCATGATCGGATCGACCCCGCTGACACCCGGAACGATCTTGGACAGGTATTCCTCGATCCGCGCGCGGATGTCGGGGCTGCGGTTCGCAAGGGTCTCAAGCACGCTGGCGACGTTGCTTCCGTCACGCGCCAGGAGTAGCCCCGGGTCCGGTGACTGCAGCTCGCGTATGGCGTCTGGATTGAGATTGTAGAACCCCATGCTGGAGAGAGCGTCGTAAATAGGCCGGAATTCCGGTAGCCCGGATACGTTCACGAGGTAGAGACGGTCCTTGACCGCTGCAGGGGGCGTGGCGACACTGCTGGCGGTAACGCGTCCGTCCATCACCGCGTAGTGACCGATTACCCTCCCCGTGATGCCATGTCGGACGGTGCATTCCTCGTGCTGGACGAAGTATCCCCCCTGCATCGTGCGGTTCTCTTTCGCTTTCGCTCCTACGACGAATGCGTAGTGGCCCCGCGACCCGTCAGGAAGCCGGAATGTGATCCGGATGCCAAAGTGTTTCGGATGGCCGGTCGAACGCCGACGGACCTCCTTGATTCCACCCCGGTCACGAAGCGCATGGTCCAGGGAAATCCGCAAGGCATCCGTGACGAAGCGCAGCGCGTCGAGGAAATTGCTCTTGCCAGACCCGTTGGGACCGACGAGGTACGTAAGCCGTGAGAGACTTACGTCGCACGCGGCGATACTCTTGTAGTTGCGGAGAACGAGCCGCTCGATGAAGCGGATGTGCTTAGGGGCCGCTTCCGGGGCCTGGAGCTCCAGCGCGTAGCTTGGATCCAAGTTCTTGCTCTCCTTGTGGACCGGGCGGCTGTTCAGCGCGTTCTTGATGAAATTGCGGCGGCCTGCTCCGTCGCGAGACATACCGATGTGCCGCCTTCTCAGGCGCACCTGTCAAACCTGCTCTGGTCAGGAAGGTTCAGCAAGTCACCGAGGTATCTGCCCGCTATATTCAGCGTTCCTTGACTCCCCCCTGCCCCGCCTCCTATTCTCCCGGCGGTTCGCATCTCGGCCCGAAAATCTCCCGTGGAGGACCCGTACCATGGCCAACGTCCCGCAGGACCTGCGTTACACCAAGGAGCACGAGTACGTGAAGAGCGACGGCGGCGACGTCGTCACGGTGGGGATCACCGACTACGCGCAGGGGGAGCTGGGCGACGTGGTGTTCGTGGAGCTTCCCAAGGTGGGCGACACCTTCTCGGCGATGCAGGTGTTCGGGACCATCGAGGCCGTCAAGGCCGTCTCCGAGCTGTACTCGCCGGTGGCGGGCGAGGTGGTGGAGGTCAACGGCGCGCTGGACGCCAACCCCGCGCTGGTGAACAACGACCCGTACGGCGAGGGGTGGATGGTGAAGATGCGCGTGGCCGACGCCGCCGCGCTGGACGGGCTGATGGACGCCGCGGCGTACGAGAGCCTCGTCGGCGCCTGAGAAACCGGACGGGAGCGGCGCAGGCGTGAAGCCTGCGCCGCTTCTTTTTTCCGCCGACTTTCACCGAGTCGTGACTCACCGCCGCACCGGAGGACACCCATGGCGAAGCTGACCTGGCACGGACACTCCACCTTCTCGCTGCACACCGACGACGGCACGCGGATCATCATCGACCCGTGGCTGGACGGCAACCCACGGGCGGACATCGAGGCGAAAGACGTCGAGGAGCTGGACTTCATCCTGGTCACCCACGGCCACTCCGACCACTTCGGCGACGTGGTGCCGCTGGCCAAGCGCACCGGGGCCACGGTGGTCTCCACCTTCGAGGTGGCCTCGTTCGCGGGCGAGGAAGGGGCGAAGAGCGTACACGGGATGAACATCGGCGGGGCGCACCGCTTCCCCTTCGGGTGGGTGAAAATGACCATCGCCCACCACACCGGCACGGTGCACGGCGACAAGCACGGCCGCTTCACAGCCACCCCCGGCGGCTTCCTGGTCACGCTGAACTCCGGCACCCGCCTGTACCACGCCGGCGACACCTCGCTCACGCTGGACATGCAGCTCCTGCGCGGTCAGGTGGACGTCGCCATCCTCCCCATCGGCGACAACTTCACCATGGGCCCCGAGGACGCGGCGAAGGCGGTGGAATTCATCGAGCCGCGGGTGGTGATCCCCATGCACTACGACACCTTCCCGCTCATCGCGCAGGACACCGAGGAGTTCCGCCGCATGCTCGCTGGCCGCGCCGAGCTGCGCGTCCTCCAGCCCGGCGGCAGCACGGAGATCTAGGGAACAGGGAATCCGCCCCGACTGCCCCGTCCACCACCCAAGGGAACAGGGAGCAGCCAGCCCGACATCCGTAGTTGCAGGCTGTTCCCTATTCCCTGTTCCCCATGCTATTCCGCCTCCTCGACACCCCGCCCGCGCCGGGCGCCTGGAACATGGCCGTGGACGCCGCGCTGATGGATGCGGTGCGCGGCGGTGCCCCGCCCGTACTGCGCTTCTACCGCTGGGACCCGCCCTGCCTGTCGCTGGGCCGCAACCAGCCGGCGGCGGGGTGCTACGACCTGGAGGCACTGCGGGCGGCGGGGGTGGAAGTGGTACGGCGGCCCACCGGCGGGCGCGCCGTGCTCCACGACCGCGAGCTGACCTACTCCGTGGTGGCGGCGGACGGGACGCTGGGCGGGCCCCGCGAGAGCTACGCCGCCATCAACCGCGCGCTGGTGGCGGGGCTGCGGAGGCTGGGGGTGGAGGCGCGGCTGCAGCCGCGCACCGCGGCGCGCGCGCCGGCGCCCTCGCTGGCCCCCTGCTTCAAGGAGCCCGCCGAGGGCGAGGTGGTGGCGGGCGGGCGCAAGCTGGTGGGGAGCGCACAGCTCCGCGACGACGGCGTCCTCCTGCAGCACGGCTCCCTGCTGCTGGAGGGCGACCAGCGCGAGGTGCGGGCGTGGACGCTGGGCGCGGCCCCGGACGATGGCGGCGAGACCCCGGCGAGCCTGAGGGAATTGTGCGGCGCCCTGCCGTCCTGGGAGCGGCTGACCATCGCGCTCGCCGCGGGATGGGAGGAGGCCACGGGCGCCCTGCTGGCGCCGGGGGAGCTGTCCGCCGCGGAGGCCGCGGAGGCCGCGCGGATCCGCGCCCGCTTCGTCGACCCGGCATGGACCTGGCATCACTGAGCGCCTTGCTCCTTGCCGCGGGCCGGGCGTAAGTTGCCGGTCTGCGACAGCGCCGAAACGTCCGTCGGGGGGAAGCATGCGCATGGGTACAGCGTACAGGCTGGGGTGGGTGGCGGCGGCGGTCCTGCTCGCCGCGTGCGGGGGCGGGGGCGACGCGGCCGGGGGTGGCGGAGCGCGGGCGGATGCCGGCGCGCCGGTCAACGGGGGCACCGCCGTGGTCGCGGTCAAGGCCGACTTCGGCGGCTTCAACCCGGTGACCAACAACGCCCTGGCCACCGACGACGTCATCAAGTTCATGTTGTTCACCCCGCTCGTGCAGTTCGACGAGAAGTTCACCCCGCAGCCCTACCTGGCCGAGTCCTGGCAGCTCGCCGACAGCAGCGTCACCTTCAAGATCCGCCAGGGCGTCACCTGGCACGACGGCAAGCCGCTCACCGCCGAGGACGTCAAGTTCACCTTCGACCTGGCGAAGAACCCGGAGAGCGCCGCCGGGGTGGCCGGCACCTACCTGGGGCTGGTGAAGTCCGCCACCGTCCTGGACCCGCACACCATCCGCTTCGACTTCGTGGCGCCGCACGCGCAGCCGCTGGAGGACTTCTGGTGGGCGCCGGTTCCCAGGCACCTGCTGCAGGGCGTCCCCCCCGCGCAGCTGTCGCAGGCGCCGTACAACCTGAAGCCGGTGGGGAGCGGACCCTACAAGTTCGGCGCGTGGCAGCAGGGGCAGCAGCTCGTGCTGGAGGCCAACCCGCAGTTCCCGCAGGCCATGGGCGGGCGTCCCCGGCTGGACCGCGTGGTGTTCCGCATCACCCCCGAGGCCACCACCCGGCTGACGGAGCTGACCAACGGCGCGGTGGACGTGGACTACTCCATCCTCCCGGACGAGGCGCAGCAGCTGCAGCGCCAGCAGGGGATCGAGCTGGAGCGGTACACCTCGCGCGAGATGACGTACATCGGGTGGAACAACGAGCGCGAGCCCTTCAACGACCCCGCGGTGCGCCGCGCCATGACGCTGGCGATCGACCGTGCCCGCATCATCGAGGCGCTGATGTTCGGCTTCGCCAAGCCGGCCGGCTCGGTGATCGCCCCGGTGACCCCGCTCGCCCCCGACCTCGCCCCGCTCCCGGCGAACCCGGCCCAGGCCCGCCAGCTCCTGGCGCAGGCAGGGTGGCGCGACGGCAACGGCGACGGCATCGTGGAAAAGGGCGGGAAGCCGCTGCGCTTCATCATCATCACCAACGCCTCCAACAAGCTGTTCCAGGACATCGCCACCGTGGTGCAGCAGCAGCTGCGGGCCGTGGGGGCGGACGCGCAGCTCCGCACCATCGAGTTCCAGACGCTGCTCCAGCAGCACCGGGCGCGCGACTACGACGCCATCATCACCAACTGGACCTGGGACTACTTCCGGCCGGACCCCACGCCGCTGTTCTCCTGCGAGCAGGCGCGCAAGGAGCGGTCGGCCAACCGCGCCGGCTACTGCAATCCGCAGGCGGACCAGCTGATGCAGGCGGGGCTCCGCGAGATGGACCCCGCCCGCGCCAAACAGGTGTGGACCCAGTTTTCGCAGGTGATCCAGCAGGACCAGCCCATCACCCTGCTCTACTGGACGGAAGAGATCGCCGGGGTGGGGCCGCGTCTGCAGGGGGCGGACATGGACGCGCGCAGCAAGCTGGTGAACGCCGCCCGGTGGTGGATCCCGGCCAACCGGCGGCGGTGAGCGCGCGGAGCACGGCGTAGCCGGACCCGTCGCGCGCCGGGGCGCTCCACGCACGTGGAGCGCCCCGGCGGCCCGGCCTTCCTCCCCGCCCTCTTCCCGGCCGCGGCCCCGCGGCGTCACGATCTTCCCGGCGCGGACGGCGTGGTGGATCCCCGCTCGGCTCCCTGCCGGGCGGACAACCCGAGACTTCAACGTCAGATGATGCGACTCGCGCAGACGTGTTTCCGGAGGGCGGCACTCGCCCTGGTGCTGTCCACCGTGGCGGCCGCCTGCGGCGGCGGCGACGCCGGTGAGGAAGGGGCCAAGGGCGGGGCCGCCGGCGACCGCGACGCGGTGCAGCGGGGCGGCACGGCGGTGCTGTCCGAGCTGTCGGACATGAGCAAGCCGCTCCCGTTCCTGTACGAAGGCAACGTGGACACCGACCTGGGCGACATCCTGTACATGCCCCTCCTCCGCTCCGAGTGGAGGGACGGCCGGGCCGTCTACCTGACCTCGCACGACAACCCCATGGCCATCGCCTGGCACTGGGAGTTCGCGGGGCCCGACTCCTCCGCCATCCGCTACCGGATGCGCTCGGCGCTCAAGTGGTCCGACGGCCAGCCGCTCACCGCGCACGACGTGGTGTGGACCTACAGGATGACGGCCGACCCCAAGGTCGCCTCGCCGCAGCAGTACTACACCGAGAACCTGGACTCCGTCGCGGCGGAGAACGACTCCACCGTGGTCTTCCACTTCAAGCGGCGCTACCCGGAGATGCTCTTCCACTCCGGCCTGCCCATCGCCCCGAGGCACGCCTACGAGGGGTCGGACCCGGCGCAGATCCGCTCGCACCGACGCCTGCTCACGCCCGACGACGGGGCGCTGGTGGTGAGCGGGCCCTTCATGGTGGGGAGCTGGCGCAAGGGGCAGCAGATCACCTTCGTCCCCAACCCCCACTTCCCGGTCCGCCCCAACCTGGACCGGATCGTCATCCGCATCATCCCCGAGGCCACCACGCGGCTGGTGGAGCTGCAGCGGGGGGCGCTGGACTTCACCCGCCCCATCCCGCACGACCAGATCCCCAACCTGCGCAGGCAGCCGGGGATCCGCTTCGAGCGCGAGCGCCAGCGGAGCTACGACTACATCGCCTACAATCCAAAGGCGATGGACGCCTTCGCCGACCCGGAGGTCCGCCGCGCGCTCAGCCTGGCGATCGATGCGCGGGCGCTGATCCGGGGGCTCCAGATGCAGGACTTCGCCGTGCCCGCGGGCGGACCGTACGCTCCCATCTTCCGGGACCTGTACGACCCGCAGCGGACTCCCCCGCTCCCCTACGACACCCTCCAGGCGCGGCGGATCCTGGACGCGAAGGGGTGGCGGGACACGGACGGAGACGGGATCCGGGAAAAGGACGGAAAGCCGTTCCGCTTCACGCTCCTCACCAACGCCGGGAACGTGCGCAAGGCGGACGTGCAGCAGATCGTCCAGCAGCAGCTCAAGCGGGTCGGGGTGGACGTGCGCCTTCAGCAGCTGGAGTTCAACACCTTTCAGGAGCGGCAGCTGAGCCAGAGCTACGAGGCGCTGCTGGGGACCTGGATCGTGGGGCTGAGCGCGGACATCACGCCGCTGTGGGCCGAGGGCAGCCCGCAGAACATCGTCTCGTACCGGAACCCGCGCGTCAAGCAGCTCTTCGAGCAGGCGCTCGCCCAGCCCAACGAGCAGGCGGCGGCGCAGTACTGGCGCGCCGCCGCCGAGCAGATCGCCCGGGACCAGCCGTACACCTTCCTGTACTTCTTCGACCAGGTGGACGGGGTGCGCGACCGCCTCCAGGGGATGAAGATCGACACCTACGGCGCCTACCAGAACGCCTGGCAGTGGTGGGTCCGGAGCGAGCAGCCGGGGGGCGCCGCGGCCCCGCCGCCGGCCGACACCGCGGCACGGTAGGACCGGGCGGCGCCCGGACGCGGCCCCCACCGGACGGTGGGGGCCGCGCTTTTTTCGCGGGGATCCGCGCCGGGCCGGACCTTCCGGTCCGAATTCTGCGAGCGGGGGAAACGCGCGGCTCCGCCGCGCGCTGGCAACGTGGACGGGAGAGGAGCGACTCGCTTGATCGGCTACCTGCTGCGGCGGCTTCTGGGCGCGGTCCCCCTCCTGCTGGGGATCCTGACGCTGATCTTCTTCATCATCCACCTCGCCCCCGGCGACCCCACGGCGCGGTTCTTCAACCCCAACGTGTCGCCCGAGGTGATCGAGCAGATGCGCCGCAACCTGGGGCTGGACCAGCCGCTTCACGTCCAGTACTTCAAGTGGCTGAGCGCCTTCATCCGCGGCGACTTCGGGTACTCCTTCGGGCAGATGCGGCCCATCTCGGAGATCCTCCCCGAGACGCTCTGGAACACCCTCCAGCTCACGCTCATCTCCCTGGTCATCATCTTCATCCTGGGAATGCTGATCGGGATCGTGCAGGCGGTGCGCCAGTACTCGCTGGCCGACAACGTCCTCACCTTTCTGGCGCTGTTCTTTTATTCGATGCCGAGCTTCTGGCTCGCGCTCATGCTGATCCTGGTCTTCTCGCTCAAGGCGGCGCAGTGGGGGCTTCCCACCTGGCTCCAGTTCCCCGCCGCGCAGATGATGAGCGTGGGAGCGGAGTACCTGCCGCCCGGCGCGCAGTTCGTGGACCGGCTGGAGCACCTGTTCCTCCCCGCGGTGGCGCTGGGGATCGGCTCGGCGGCGGGCGTCGCGCGCTACATGCGCGGCTCCATGCTGGAGGTGATCCACCAGGACTTCATCCGGACGGCGCGGGCCAAGGGGCTCTCGGAGCGCACGGTGATCTTCAAGCACGCGCTCCGCAACGCGCTGATCCCCATCATCACGCTGCTCGGGCTGTACCTGCCGTTCCTGCTCTCCGGGGCGGTGCTGGTGGAGACCATCTTCTCCTGGCCGGGGATGGGGCGGCTGATCGTGGACGCGATCTTCCAGCGCGACTACCCGCTGGTGATGGCGACCTCGTTCGTGATCGCGGCCATCGTGATCTTCGGCAACCTGATCTCGGACGTGCTGTACGCGGTGGTGGATCCGCGGATTCGCAATGACTGAATTACGGGAACTGCAACGGCTCGGGTTGGGGCGAATGCCGGCTGGCGCCGGCACCGCGCTCTATTCCACTGGACACGAAACGACCGTGTCCCGTGGAACGGAGCCGCCGGAAACTGCCCCGGCGTCTCCGCCCTTCGGGTCACGATCGCTTTCGCAACTGCAACGGCCACGGCGACTGCGACGGCCACTGCAACAGCAACTGCTCGCCGGGATGAATTGATGCGCGCATCGCCTGACGTGGAAGCTTCGCCGCCGGAGCCGCTGCCGGACACCCTCGGGGCCGCGGGGGGTGCGCCGGTCCGGGGGGAGGGGCTGGCGTGGACCGCGGTCGCAGGGCTGGTGCTGGCCTGGGGGCTGGTGGCCGGGCTGGCGTACCTGTCGTGGGGGCGGATCGCCGGGATGCCGAGGATGCGGCGGGTGCCGGTGGACATGTACCTGGCGGTGGCGACGCTGGCGCTGCTCGCGCTGGGGATGGTGCTCTGGACGATGCGGAGCGTGGCGCAGCAGCGGAGCCGCGCGGCGCGCGTGCGCGGCGACTCGCAGTGGGCCATCGCGGGGCGGCACTTCCGCAGGAACCGCATGGCGATGGGCGGGCTGGTCATCATGATCCTGCTGTACGTCGTCACGCTGGTGACGCCGCTGATCGCCCCGTACGACCCGTCGGCGCAGGGCGACATCGTGCTGACGCGCTACCTGCCGCCCTCGGCGGAGCACCTGATGGGCACCGACAAGTTCGGGCGCGACATCTTCTCGCGGGTGCTCTTCGGGGCGCGCATCTCGCTCTCCATCGGGTTCATCGCGGTGGGGATCAGCATCACGCTGGGAACGCTGCTGGGGGCGGTGGCCGGCTACTTCGGGGGGATCACGGACGGGGTGCTCATGCGCCTGACGGACATGATGCTCTCCTTCCCCCGGCTGGTGCTGCTGATCGTGGTGATCGCCCTCTTCGAGCCGTCCATCTGGCTGGTGGTGACGGTGCTGGGGCTTTCCGGGTGGATGGGGACGGCCCGCATCGTCCGCGGCGAGGTGCTGTCGCTGCGCGAGCGCGAGTTCGTGCAGGCGGCGCGCGCGCTGGGGATGGGCGACACGCGCATCATCCTGCGCCACGTGATCCCCAACACGCTGGCGCCGGTGATCGTGTCCGCCACGCTCGGCATCGGTCAGACCATCCTCACGGAGGCGTCGCTCTCCTTCCTGGGGCTGGGCGTGCAGCCGCCCACCGCGAGCTGGGGGAACATGGTCTCGGACGGGCGCGACGCGCTGGTCACGGCCTGGTGGATCGCCACCTTCCCCGGCCTGGCCATCGTGTTCACCGTGATCGCCTTCAACCTGCTGGGGGACGGACTGCGCGACGCCCTGGACCCGCGGCTGAGGACGTGAGCGAGATGCCGAGCCCCCGCGAAAGCGATCGTGACCCGAAGGGCGGAGACCCGGCGCGGTTTGCCGGGGCTCCGTTCTCCTGGACACGGTCGTTTCGTGTCCAGGAGAATAGAGCGCGGTGCCGGCTCCAGCCGGCATTCGCCCGAGCCATCTTCCAGAATCCGTGATGCCTGAGCCGATCCTGCAGGTGGAAAACCTCCGCACCTACTTCCGCACGGACGCGGGGGTGGCGCGCGCCGTGGACGGCGTCTCCTTTCACGTGAACCCCGGGGAAACGCTGGGGATCGTGGGGGAGTCGGGGAGCGGCAAGTCGGTGACCTCGCTGTCGGTGATGCGGCTCATCCCGCAGCCGCCGGGGCGTATCGAGCCGGGGTCCAGGATCCTCTTCCGCGGCGCGGCGGGGGTGGAGGACCTGGCGGCGGTGCCGGAGTCGCGCATGCGCCAGATCCGCGGCAACGACATCGCCATGATCTTCCAGGAGCCCATGACCTCGCTGAACCCGGTGTTCACCGTGGGCGAGCAGATCATGGAGTCGCTGCGGCTGCACCAGAAGATGGACAAGCGGGCGTCGCGCCGCCGGGCCATCGAGATGCTTCACCTGGTGGGGATCCCCATCCCCGACCAGCGGGTGGACGAGTACCCGCACCAGCTCTCGGGAGGGATGCGGCAGCGGGTGATGATCGCCATGGCGCTGGCCTGCGACCCCAGGCTGCTGATCGCGGACGAGCCCACCACAGCGCTGGACGTGACCATCCAGGCGCAGATCCTGGAGTTGCTGAACCGGCTCCAGAAGGAGCTGGGGATGTCCATCATCCTCATCACGCACGACCTGGGGGTGGTGGCGGAGACGTGCGACCGGGTGATCGTGATGTACGCGGGGCAGGTGTTCGAGGAGGGGCCGGTGGGCGACATCTTCGCGGACCCGCAGAACCCGTACACGGAGGGGCTGCTGCGCTCCATGCCGCGACTGGGCGAGGAGGTGGAGCGGCTGGCGGTGATCCCGGGGGTGGTCCCGGCGCCCACCGCCTGGCCGGCGGGGTGCCGTTTCGCGGAGCGCTGCCCGTACGGCTGGGAAAAGACGGTGCGGGAGGACCCGCCGCTCTTCGACATCGGCGGGGGGCGCCGCAACAAGTGCTGGCTGGTGGAGTACCCGGAGCGCCGCGACGAGGTGCGGCGCGCGGGCGGCGGGTTCACCCCCGCGGGGGCGGCCACGGGAACGGGCGCGGCCACGCCGGTGGCGGGTCGGCCGGAGGACGTGGCGCCGCCCCCCGCGGGCGCGGCGGGGGAGGAGGTGGGCTGATGGCGAGCACGCCGGAGGGACGGACGCCCGCGGGCGGCCGCGGCGCGGGCGACGGGAACCACCACGACGCGGAGCCGGACCCGATGACGGGGCCGGGGACGCAGCGCATCTCGACGACCGGGGGCGGGAGCCGCCGCGGGCCGGCCGGGGTGGCGCGCAGGCCGGAGGCGCCGGGGCGAAGCGAGCTCCCGCCCGCGAAGGGGGACTCGGACCTGCGCGGGCAGACGCCGGACGACATGGAGCCACCGGCGGACGCGCTCCTGGTGGTGCGCGGGCTCAAGAAGTACTTCCCCATCCGCAAGGGCTTCTTCAACCGCCACGTGGGCGACGTCAAGGCGGTGGACGGGGTGTCGTTCTTTTTGCGGAAGGGGGAGACGCTGGGGGTGGTGGGCGAGTCGGGGTGCGGCAAGAGCACCACGGGGCGCGCCATCCTGCGCCTGATCGAGGCCACGGAGGGGCGCGCGGAGTTCGCGGGGCGCAACATCTTCGAGATGGACCGCGACGAGCTGCGCAGGCTGCGGCGCAAGGCGCAGATCGTCTTCCAGGACCCGTTCTCGTCGCTGAACCCGCGCATGACCATCGCGGAGATGCTGCGCGAGGTGCTGGGGATCCACAACCTGGCCAAGGGCAAGGCGGCCAACGACCGCATCGCGGAGCTGCTGCGCATCGTGGGGCTGCGCCCGGAGCACGCGGTGCGCTACCCGCACGAGTTCTCGGGCGGACAGCGGCAGCGCATCGGGATCGCGCGGGCGCTGGCGGTGGAGCCGGAGCTGATCGTGTGCGACGAGCCGGTGTCGGCGCTGGACGTGTCGGTGCAGGCGCAGGTCATCAACCTGCTCCAGGACCTGCAGCGCCAGTTCGGACTCACCTACATGTTCATCGCCCACGACCTGTCGGTGGTGGAGCACATCTCCGACCGGGTGGCGGTCATGTACCTGGGGCGCATCGTGGAGCTGGCGGACTCCAAGGCGCTGTACCGCAACCCGCTGATGCCGTACACGCAGGCGCTGCTCTCGGCGGTGCCCATCCCGGACCCCACGCAGAAGCGGGAGCGCATCGTCCTGCAGGGCGACGTCCCCTCGCCGGCGAACCCGCCGTCCGGGTGCCCGTTCCACCCGCGCTGCCAGCACCCGCTCAAGGACGCGGACTGCGCCCGGATCGTCCCGCCGCTGGCGGACAAGGGCGGCGGGCACTTCGCGGCCTGCATCAAGGTGCCGCTGGGGGCGGGCGAGTAGGGCGGCGGAGGCCGGCGGGAGGAGAGAAGAGCGGCCATCCGGCGACGGGTGGCCGCTCTTCGCGCGTGGGGCGCTTCCTGCCTAGCCGGTAGGGGCGTGCTGAGGCGGGGCCGCTGCGGAGCCCGGCGATACTGCTGCCGGTCTCCTCCGCGGGCTCCGGGAGCCCCGGTAAAACTGCCCCGGGTCTCCCTACGGCGGGGTGAGCCTCGCCAAACTGCCGGCGAGTCTCCCCCCGTACAGATCTTGGGGGGTACCGCGAACTGCACGACGGCGCCCTCACCGGGATCTCCCGGTGGGGGCGTCGTCACGTACTCCGTACTGCCCTTCCGCTGCGCCATTCCGGAGCGCCGCCGCCCGCTTCCTCACCATTCCTGGCGA
Source organism: uncultured Gemmatimonadales bacterium (assembly GCA_963716255.1). Lineage (GTDB taxonomy): Bacteria > Gemmatimonadota > Gemmatimonadetes > Longimicrobiales > Longimicrobiaceae > JAFAYN01. The sequence goes on from OY970303.1 coordinate 1,515,094, forward strand.
GTCCGTTCGGAGATGCCCCCCGGATAAGCCGAGCCGGCGTCCGCACTTCCCCACACGCTCATGATCTGGCTTGTTCTATGCTTTCGTAATCGCCATACTACGGGGGTGCTCCCGCACGTCCATCCCCCTCCCGGAGGTCGTATGCGCCCCTTCCGTCCCGCGCTGCTCGCCGGCGCCGCCCTGGCGCTCGCCGCCTGCTCCGAGCAGGGCCCCGTCGCGTCGGCGCCCGCCGCCCCGGAGCCCGCGCCCCTCCGCTCCGCGGCCCCGGGGCGCGCGGTGGAGGGCTCGTACGTGGTGGTGCTGAGCCCGGGCGCCGACCCGCGCGCCGTGGCCGCCGTCGCCAGGGTGGCGCCCGGCTTCGTGTATGCGGCGGCGCTCAACGGCTTCGCGGCCGAGCTGAGCGCCGGGCAGCTGGCCGCGCTCCGGCACCACCCCGCGGTGGAGTACGTGGAGGAGGACCAGGAGGTGAGCGTGCAGGCCACCCAGTCGCCCGCGCCGTGGGGGCTGGACCGCATCGACCAGCGCAGCCTGCCGCTCTCCAACAGCTACACCTACGCCTCCACGGGAAGCAGCGTCCGCGCGTACGTCATCGACTCCGGGATCAAGACGGGGCTCACCGCCCAGTTCGGCAGCCGCGTGCAGAACGTGTACGACGCCGTGGGCGACGGGCAGAACGGCGAGGACTGCAACGGGCACGGCACCCACGTCGCCGGCATCGTGGGCTCGGTGGGCTACGGCGTCGCCAAGGGCGTGGCCCTGCGCGGCGTGCGGGCGGTCAACTGCGCCGGCAGCGGCACCACCTCCGGGATCATCGCCTCCGTGGACTGGGTGCGCGTGAACGCGGTCCGGCCCGCGGTCGCCAACATGTCGCTGGGCGGCGGGCTCTCCTCGGCGCTCAACACCGCCGTCAACAACCTGGCCGGTTCCGGCGTGTTCATCTCCGTGGGCGCCGGGGGCGAGAACGGCAACGCCTGCAACACCTCGCCCGCCGGCGCGGCGAGCGCCTTCACCGTGGCGGCCACCACCAGCACCGACGCGCGCGCCTCGTACTCCAGCTACGGCACGTGCGTGGACGCCTTCGCGCCGGGCTCCTCCATCCCCTCCGTGTGGCTGGACGGCACCGCCCGCACGCTGAGCGGCACCTCCATGGCCGCGCCGCACGCCGCCGGGGTGGCCGCGCTCTACAAGTCCACCTACGGCGAGACGGCCACCTCCACGCTGGACGCCTGGCTCAAGAACAACGCGACCCCGGGCAAGGTGACCAATGCCGGCACCGGGACGCCCAACCGGCTTCTCTACAAGGCTGGTCTGTGACGGATACGGACGGCTGAACTGCGGGGTTGGGCGTGCCCCCGGCTGGCGCCGGGGTCGGGCTTCGACTCCGTAAGGCAGCAAACGACGCTGCCTAACGGAGTCGAGCCCCGCGAAACTGCCCGCGGGTCTCGCCCCTTCGGGCCGGAATCCCTCACGCGGCTCCCTGCATCGCCTCGGTTCCTGCTCGACCCGGTGTCCGGTCGGTGCCCCGCCGGCCGGTTCTCCACCCTCTCTCCAACCCAGGAGGTCGTATGCGTCGTTTCCGTCCCCTGCTGCTCGCCGGCGCCGTCGTCGGCGCGGCGGCGTGCTCGGACCAGGGCCCCGTCGCTCCCGTGTCGGCGGGACCGGCTCCCCTCCTCGCCGCGGCCCCCGGGCAGGCGGTGGAGGGGTCGTACATCGTGGTGCTGAATCCGGGCGCCGATCCGCGCTCGGTGGCGGCGGTGGCCGGGGTGGAGCCCGGCTTCGTGTACCGGGCGGCGCTGAGCGGGTTCGCGGCAAAGCTGGGCGCGGGGCAGCTCGCCGCGCTGCGGCACAACCCGGCGGTGGAGTACGTGGAGCAGGACCAGGCGGTCGAGGCCACGGCCGTGCCGTGGGGGCTGGACCGCATCGACCAGCACAACCTGCCGCTGAACGGCGTGTACAGCGTCAACACGCTGGCGTCCAACGTCAATGCGTACATCATCGACACGGGCATCTACACGGCGCACCCGCTGTTCGGCGGCCGGGCCAGCAACGTGTTCGACGCGCTGGGCGGCACCGGCGCCGACTGCAACGGCCACGGCACCGCGATCGCCGGCATCGTGGGCTCCACCACCTACGGCGTCGCCAAGGGCGTGAAGCTGAAGGGCGTGCGGGCGCTGAACTGCGCCGGCAGCGGCACCACCGCCGGGATCATCGCCTCGGTGGACTGGGTGCGCGTCAACCGCGTGAACCCGGCGGTGGCCAACATCTCGCTGGGCGGCAGCGTCTCCACCGCGCTGAACACCGCCGTCACCAACCTGGTGAATTCCGGGGTGTTCACCGCCGTGGCCGTGGGCAACGGCGGCACCAACTCGTGCAACACCTCGCCCGCCAGCGCGGCCGGCGCCTACGGCGTGGGCGCCAGCACCCCCACCGACAACGTGATGAGCGGCACCAACTACGGGAGCTGCCTGGACATCTACGCCCCCGGCCAGAGCATTCCCACCACCTGGCTGAACGGCGGCACCAACACGCTCAGCGGCTCGTCCATGGCGACCGGGCACGTCACCGGCGTCGCGGCGCTCTACCTGGCGTACAACCCCGGCGCCACCTCCTCCGCCGTCGCCGGCTGGATCACCGGCAACGCCACCGTGGGCGTGCTGATCGGCGTGCCGGTGGGCACGGCCAACCGGCTGCTGTACAAGGCGAACCTGTAGGGGACAGGGGACAGGGGACAGGGAACAGGGAACAGCCTGCAACGACAACGGCGGCACGGATCCGGACGTGGGCTCGGGGCGGCAGGCAGGCAATTCGAGGGGCGCCCTCCTTCCAGCCGGAAGGAGGGGCGCCCGGGGACGACCTGCCTGCCGCTTTTTTCACCGCAGTGGGGCGGAGTCCGGACCGCGTATGTGAAGATTGACACGAACGGCCGCGCTCGTATTATTGGCCGCCACCGGCCGGCCGGCCGGCTTCGCGGTGCACCGCCTCCCCGCCGCCGCGGAATCGTCGCTGCGAGGCACGCCGCTGAACGTCCCCGCGATCTTCCGAACGACGAACCCCGCAGCGGAGGCTGACGAATCATGGCTGACGAGAGCATCGACATCGCCATCGTGGGGGCCGGCGTCTCGGGGGTCTACAGCGCGTGGCGGCTCCGGCAGGCGCACCCGGATCGCAGGATCGTCGTGTTCGAGGGCGGCAACCACGTGGGCGGGCGGCTGCTGTCGGTGCGCCCGCCCGACATCACGAACATGGTCGCCGAGCTCGGCGGGATGCGCATCCTCCCCGCGGTGCAGCCCCTCGTCACGCGGCTTCTCGCGGTTCTGAACGAGACTCTGCCGAAGGATCAGCAGATCGAGACGTACGACTTTCCCGTGGACGAGCCGCAGAACATCGCCTACCTGCGCGGCGTGTACCTGCGGCTCTCCGATTTCACGCAGAACCCGCGCAGGGTGCCGTACCACCTCTCCTTCCTCGAGCGCGGGGGGACGGCGGGCAGCATCATCATCAACGCCATCGAGCAGATCGTGCCGGGCATCACGAACCCGGACCTCACCGAGGAGCGGCGCCGGGAGATGGCCCGGGACGCGACCTTCGCCGGGCTGCCGCTCTACCAGCAGGGCTTCTGGAACGTGCTGCTGCGCGTCATCAGCTGCGAGGCGTACGAGCTGGGCGTGGACGCCGGCGGCTACAACTCGACGCTGTTCAACTGGAACGCCGCCGACGCGATCCCCTGGTACCTTTCCGACTTCGGCGTGGACCCGAAGTACAAGGGGTTCAAGAAGGGATTCCAGCAGGTGCCGCTGTCGCTGGCGCGGCTCTTCGGCATGGACGACGTCCGGCTCGACACGCAGGTCGAGGGCTTCGACCGGGCGGGCGACAGCTTCGAGCTGCGGGTGCAGGGAAAGACGATCCGGACGGGCGCGCTCATCCTCGCCATGCCGCGCCGCTCGCTCGACCTGCTCGCGCCGACCAGCCCGCCGCTCCGGGAGATCCAGGACCTCACCGCGAGCGTCACGCCGCGCCCGCTCTTCAAGCTCTTCACGACCTACGGCAGCCCCTGGTGGCGCGCGGCGGGCTACACGGGCTCGGACGGCAGGTTCGTCCCCGTCGAGGCCGGGCGCACCGTCACCGACCTCCCCGTGCGGCAGACCTACTACTGGCCCACGGACGAGGGGAAGCCGGCGGCGGAGGGCCCCGCGATGCTGATGGCCAGCTACGACGACGGCTCGAACATCGGCTTCTGGGACGGCTTCCGCCCGCGCCGCCGCCAGGCCTGGCAGGAGGGCAAGGAGGTCGCGGAACCGGACGACCCCTTCATGGGCGACGACTGCGACGCCGGGCCCGACCTGGACTGGTGCCGGTACAAGGCCCCGCACCGGATGGTCAAGGAGGTGGCGCGCCAGCTCGGTGTCATCCACGGCCTCACCTACACGCCCGATTTCCGGAACGCCGCGTTCCGCGACTGGGGCGACGACCCGTTCGGGGGCGGCTGGAACAGCTGGAACATCGGGGTGCGGAGCTGGGTCGTGAAGGAGCAGATCGTCCAGCCCTTCGACCAGCACCCGCTCTACATCTGCGGCGAAGCCTACTCGGACGCGCAGGGCTGGGTCGAAGGCGCGCTCCAGACCGCGGACATGATGCTGGCGAAGCTCGGCATCGGCCCGCTCTGAGCCCGCGCGCCGGAAGCTCCGCGTGAAGTATGCAAAGCGCGCCCCTACCGGGAGATCCCGGTAGGGGCGCGCTGCGTCGGAGGGAGCAAGCCGCGAGGACGGTGCCTGCCGTCGCGTGAGGGATTACGGCCCGAAGGGGCGAGACCCGGCGGCTGTTTGCCGGGGCTCGACTCCGTTGGGCTGCGTTGTTTGCAGCCCTACGGAGCCGAAGCCCGACCCCGGCGCCAGCCGGGGGCACGCCCGAACCCGCCCTTCAAAGCCGTTCCTGCAAAACACCTCACTCGGCGATCCCACCCTCGTCGCGGGGATTCAGCTCCGCCCCCTGCGTCGCCTTCACCGGCCGGCCGTCACACACCCCGGTCTCCGGAATAGGCTCCAAATCCGGCTCGTCCCGCCGCATGGCCGGGTTCACGGCGCGCTTCTCGTCCCGCTCGTCCTCCTTCAAGGCATCCTCCAGCCCCCGGGTGGCAGGCAAAGACGTCTACTCGTCGTCGCCCTCGGCGTCGTCCTCGTCCTCGTCCGGCTCGCGGAAGCGGATCACCACCCGGTCGCCGAAGCGCTGCTCCACCACGCCGCCGTCCTGCGGGTCGGCCACCAGCCAGCCGTGGCCGTGCTGCCGCAGCGTGTCCTCGGCGAGCGCGGCCACGTCCACCATGCCGGCGAGCACCTGGTTGGCCTCGTCCTCGGGGCGCTTCTGCGCGTCGGAAAGGATGTCCACCGCGCCGTCCGGGAGCGTGGTGTACTGCAGGAGCACCTGCGGCTCTTCGCGGTGCAGCCCCCAGGAGACGCGGTCCACGGCGATCTGGAGCGCGTCCGCGTCGGTGAGCGCCACGTAGGTGTCCTCGCCGTGCCGGAAGTACAGCTCGGACGACGGCCCCACCCCGGCGAAGTGCACGCTGTTGGAGCGGTCCTCCAGGAAGCGCGTGAGGATCCCCTTCTGCTCGTCGATGCGGGCGCGGTAGGTGGCCAGCCACTCCACCGCCGACGACACGAACGCCTGCACGCGCGGGTCCGTGGCGTACTCCACCGGGTGCGTCGCGGTCCATTCCCGCAGCTCCGCCGGGGTCGCCACCGCGTCCTCCTCCGCCCGCGCGATCACGTAGCGCACGTACTCCTCGGCCTCGGCCGCGAGGGGCAGCTCGCCCGCGGGGTCGTCGCGCAGGGCGTCCACGGTGTCGAGCACGTACTGCACGGCGGCGTCGCGCGACACCTGGATGGACTCGGCCAGCTTGGACGGCGCCAGGGTGCCGGCGGGGACGACGAGGAGGCGGAGGCTCTCCGCGTTGCAGAGGACGCACATAGGATTAAGTCGCGGGACTGGGAAACGGTTTCGGGGGAGCGTGACGGCTCCGGTACAATGTAACGCGGGTGGGCCGCCGCGCTAACCTCCCCGTGTACACCGCATCGGCCCCGGGGTGCGCGGGGGCCGCAAAGCGGCCACGCCGTTGCGCCTCGGGCGTAAACGGATGTGGCCTACCCGTCCGTATGGGCGGGCCCCGGCGCGCGCGAACGGGCGAGGCCGCCGGCGAGCAGCAGCGGCGCGAGCAGACCGCCGCACGCGCCGATCCACAGGGTGGCGGGGATGCCCAGCGCCCCGGCGAGCGGGCCGGCGAGGAGCGCGCCCGCGGGGAGCATCACCCCGGTGGCGACGTGGAAGGCGGCGTTGGAGCGGCCCAGCACGGAGCCGGGGAGCTCGCGCTGGCGCAGGCTGACGGAGTGGACGCCGTACGCGGCCAGGAAGGCGTCGCCCACGAGCTGCTGCACCACCAGCAGGGGGACGGCGAGCCCGCCGGCGTGGGCGGCGAGGGGGATCAGCAGGCAGGAGGCCTGCCCGATGGCGAGGGTGACGGCCAGGGTGGGGCCGGTCCCCAGGGCGCGGCCCAGCGGCGCGGCGAGCAGCGCGCCCGCGAAGGCCCCCACCCCGCCCACGCTGATCACCAGCCCGGCGGCGGCGGGCGACAGGCCCAGCGTCTCCAGGGCGAGCACCATGTAGAGCGCGAGGAAGAAGCCGCCGAACAGGTAGGTGACGGTCTCGGCGAGGAGCACCGGGCCCACCCGCGGGTGCGCCAGGCAGGCACGGAAGCCGGCCCGCGCGTCGTCCCACACCGACGGGGCGGGGCCGGCCGCGGCGGGGGGCGACTCCCGCGCACGGATGCGCCCGAGCAGCAGGGCCGACCACAGGTAGGTGAGCGCGTCCACGACGAGCGCCACGGGCGCGGTCAGCAGCTGCACCAGCACGCCGGCGATCCCCGGGCCCGCCGCCTCGGCGACGGAGTCGGTGGCCTCCAGGCGCGCGTTGCCCTCCACCAGCAGGCCGGGGCCCACCAGGGCGGGGAGGAAGCTGTTGTCGGCGATCTGGAAGAGGGTGGTGGCGGCGCCCACCGCGGCCGCCACCGCGTACAGCTGCGCCATGGAGAGTGCACCCATCCACGCCGCGGCGGGGATGGTGAGGATCAGCAGCGCCCGCACGAGGTCGGCGCCCACCAGCAGCGGACGCCGCGCGGTGCGGTCCACGCGTCCTCCGGCGAGCAGCCCCACCAGCAGGCCGGGCGCCACCCCCAGCGCCGACAGCACGGCCACCTGGCCGGGGGTCGCCTCCAGGGTGAGGATGGCGAGGATGGGGAGGGCGGTGCGCGTGATCCGGCTGCCGAACGCGCTGGCGGCCTGCGCGGCCCACAGCCGCAGGAAGTCCGGGTGGCGCCAGAGTCCGCCCGTGGGCCACCATCGGGTTGGCATCGGAGTTTTCAAGAAAGGCTTTGAACTGCGGGTTTGGGCGTGCCCCCGGCTGGCGCCGGGGTCGGGCTTCGGCTCCGTAAGCCCGCAAACAACGCGGGCTAACGGAGTCGAGCCCCCGCGAAACTGCCCGCGGGGTCTCGCCCCTTCGGGCCGAAATCCCTCACGCGGGGCTCGCGCTGGCGTCCGCGGGGGCCCCCACCCGGCGCTTCGCGCCACCCTCCCCCGTTCCGGGGGAGGGGAATCTCCACGCTTCGGTTCTCACCTTTCGTCGTGCCGTTCTCCCCCTCTCCCAGCATTGGGAGAGGGGGCCGGGGGGTGAGGTCCGCCGTGGCCGGTCTTCGCCCCGAGCTACCCCCTCTCCAGCGTCCAGGCGAGCGGGATCGACATGAAGAACGGAACCGGGCAGCCGCCCTGGCTCGCCGGGCGGAAGCGCATTCTCTTCACCGCGGCGATGGTGGCGGCGTCGAGTTCGTTGTGCATGGAGGAACGCACCAGCTTCACGTCGCGCACGGCCCCCCGGGCGTCGAGGAGGGCGGCGACCTGGGTCGTCCCCTGCACGCCTGCGTCGCGCAGTGCCGGGGGGTACGTCGTCCTGAGGACCTCCTGAATCTCGGCGAAGTTGTCGAGCTGCGGCTTGCGGTCGTGCGGCGCCAGGACCAGGTCCCTGGGGATCCGTCCGCCCACGAGGAGCCTGTGCAGCGAATCGAACGCCGCGGCCTGGCTGGCCGGGTCGGGCGGCATGGCCACGGAGGCGCACGCCGCGGACGCGGACGCGGAGGCGGCCCCGCCGGCGGAGGCGCAGCCGGCTGCGAGGACGGAGAAGGCTCCGGGGAGGGCCAGGTGAAGAGCGAGTCTGGAGGTCATCGCAGGAAGAGGCTGTGAGGGAAGTTCGGCCGGGAGCGCGGCGGAAAGCCCTACGGATCGGCGGTCACGAGGACGAGGGCGAAGCCGTCGTACCCCTTGCTCCCCACGGTCTGGATGGCGGTGGCACTCACCCGCGGCTCGGCGGCGGCGAGCTCGTTGAAGCGGCGGATCCCCCGCACGCTCTCGTCCTCGCTGGCCGCGTCGGCGACCGCGCCGTCGCGCACCACGTTGTCCACGACGATGAGGGTGCCGCGCCGCGCGAGCCGCAGCGCCCACTGGAAGTACTCGGGGGTGCTCGGCTTGTCCGCGTCGATGAACACCACGTCGAACGGCGCCAGCCCCTCCTCCGCCAGCCGCGGCAGCGTTTCCAGCGCCGGCCCCACCCGCACCTCCGCCACCCCGGCGAGCCCCGCGCGCGCCAGGTTGCCGCGCGCCACCTCGGCGTACTCCGGGCTCGCCTCCAGCGTCACCAGCCGGCCGTCCGCGGGGAGCGCCCGCGCCAGCCAGATGGTGCTGTACCCGCCCAGCGTCCCGATCTCCAGGATGCGCCGTGCCCCCTGGAGCTTCGCCAGCAGCATCAGCAGCTTGCCCTGGTTGGGCGCCACGCCGATCGCCGGCAGCCCCGCCGCCTCGCTGGCCTCCAGCGCCGCGTCCAGGTCCGGATCCGCCGGCACCAGCAGATCGTTGATGTAGCGGTCCACGGCCGTCCACTGCTCCTGCGACATGGCTCCTCCGGAATGGCGAGGGAAACGAGGACGCAGCTCGAACCCGCGTGAGGGATTCGCGCCCGGAGGGGCGAGACCCCGCGGCTGTTTGCGGGGGCTCGCCGGAGTTACGCACGGTCGTATCGTGCGTTGCTCCGCGCGAAGCCCGACCCCGGCGCCAGCCGGGGGCACGCCCGACCCCGCAGTTGAAATCAGCTCCTCAGCGCACGGCTTCCAGGTCGGAGAGCGAATACCCCACGCCCGCGTCGTTCGCCAGCGTGCCGATGACCACCTGCGCCGGGTACGCGCGCGCGGGATGGTACGCCGCCTCCAGGTAGGTGCCGTCGCGCGCGGCCGTGGCGATCCGCTCGAACATCTCCTCCACGGTGACGCCCAGCTCCAGGCTCAGCGCCTGCCCCGTGCGGATGCTCGTCACCTTGACCACGCGGTCGTCGCGCACCTCCACGCGGACCGGCTGCGTGGCCTCCACGGGGCAGAAGCACGTGCGCGCGAGCGTGAAGCGGTAGTCGTCCAGCCCCTGCGCCTCCCACTTCCGCATCTGCTCGGCGGCCTCGCCGGAGACGGGGTCCGGCCCGGTGACGGCGGCGCACCCGCCGAGGGAAAACAGCGCGGACAGCAGGACGAGCATCGAACGAGGGTGTGTGGTCATGACATGCCTCCGTGGTGTGCGTGGACGGTACGATCCGCAGGGAATGACGACCGTCGTGCCCGCCACGCCACGCTCCAGGTAGTACGGGGCCGCCCGGCTCGGAGTTGCGTGAGGGATTTCGGCCCGAAGGGGCGAGACCCGCGGGCGGTTTCGCGGGGCTCGACTCCGTTACGCAGCGTTGTTTGCTGCGTTACGGAGCCGAAGCCCGACCCCGGCGCCAGCCGGGGGCACGCCCGAACCCGGCCGTTCGCCCGTCTCAAGCCCCCGGATCCATCCTCAGAGGGGAAGCTCGACGTCCTCGCCCCACAGGTGCCGGCCGAACCACTGCCAGTTGTGCCAGGTGGCGGCCAGCTGCTCCTTCGGCTTGTCTATGCCGTGCCCGAAGCCGCGGTACACCACCAGCCGGGTCTCCACCCCCTGGTCTTGGAGCCCCTGGAAGAGCTCGTACGCGTTGGCGATGGGGACGCGCGGGTCGCGCTCGCCGTGCTGGATGAGCGTGGGCGTGCGCGCCTGCTTGACGTAGGTGATGGGCGAGGTGCGCGCGTAGACCTCCGGGTCGCTCCAGGGGGTGCCCTTGAGGTACTGGCGGGTGAAGGGGTGGATGTCGGTGTTGACGTAGTAGGTCATCCAGTCCGAGATCCCGGCGCCCACGGAGATGGCCCGGAAGCGGGTGGAGGTGGTGGTGAGGAAGGCGGAGATGTAGCCGCCCTGGCTCCACCCCATGGCCGCCATGCGGGTGGTGTCGACCACGCCCTGCTTCACCAGGTGGTCCACGCCGGAAAGCACGTCCCACGCGTCGCCCACCCCCAGGTTGCGCACGTTGAGCGCGCGGAAGCGCTCGCCGTAGCCGGCCGAGCCGCGGTAGTTGGGACGCAGCACCAGCGCGCCCTTGGCCAGCCACTGGAGCACGGGGTAGACGTAGCCGGTCACCGGCTGCGGGTAGTCGATGGAGGTGGGCCCGCCGTGGAGCACCACCATCAGCGGGTACTTGCGCGACGGGTCGAAGCCCGGCGGCCGGTGGAGCACCCCCTCCACGCGCGCGCCGTCGGTGCTCGTCCAGCTCACCGTCTCGCTGGTGCCCAGCCCCCACGACGCGATCTGCCGCGACATGTCCGTGACCGCCACGGGGCGGTACGAGGCCAGGGTGGCGCGGTACACCTCGGGGAGGGTGGCGGGCGTCTGCCCCACCAGCGCCAGCGTGCGCCCGTCCGCCGAGAAGTCCACGGCGGTCACCACCTCCGGCGCGCGGGAGATGCGCCGCGTGCGCCCGGTCCGCCCGTCCACGGCGTACAGGCCGCGCTCGGTCCCGCTCCAGGCGAGCAGGTGGATGCCGGCGGGGGTCCAGGTGTAGCTCCCCACCTGCTCGTCCAGGTCGGCGGCCAGCCGCTCGGGGGTCCCGCCGGCGGCGGGGACGCGGGCCAGTTGCCCGTTGGTGTAGAAGCTGGACACGGTGTCCCCGGCCGAGGTGGAGAACAGCACCCACCGCGAGTCGGGCGACCACACGGGGCCGCCCTCGTACCCCGGCCCCGCCACCAGGGCGCGCCCGGGGCCGCCCGCGGCGGGGACGATCCACACGTCGGCGCTGTTGGTGGCGTTGATCCCGGGGTCGGAGCGGCGCTCGTAGGCGATGCTGCTCCCGTCCGGCGACCAGGCGAAGCCGCTCACGGTGAAGCCGCGCCCGCCGGTGAGGCGGCGCGGCTCGGGGATGGCGGCGCACCCGGGGCCCACGCGCGCGGTGCCGCCGGGGGAGGCGGCGGAGTCGGCCCGCGGGGCGCCGGCGCCCGCGGAGTCCGCGCGGGCGGGGTCGGCCCGGGTGGAGTCGGGGCGGGCGGGGCAGGCGTCGCCTCCGGGGAGCTCGTCCGGGGCCACGTCCACCACCCACAGGTGCGACTGGCGGAACTCGGCGTCCTCCACCGCGAAGTCGCCGTAGCGCTCGCGCCGCTTCCGCATGGCCTCGTCCTCGGGCTCCTGCGCGGCGAAGGCGATGCGGCGCCCGTCGGGCGACCAGCGGAAGGCGCCCACGCCCTCCTTCCACGAGGTCAGCTTGCGCGCCTCGCCCCCGGCGGCGCGCACCAGGTACACCTGGGAGCGGTCGCCGCGGTCGGCGGCGAAGGCGATCCAGCGCCCGTCCGGCGACCAGCGCGGCCCGGTGCTGCTCCCCTTCTCGGTGCGGGTGAGCTGGAAGGGCTCCTCGCCCTGCCGGGCCAGCCAGACCTCGGTGTCGAAGCGGTTCTCGCGCCAGTCCGTGGTGCGCACGGTGAAGGCGACGGCGCGGCCGTCCGGGGAGATGGCGGGCGAGCCGGCGCTGCGCAGCCCGATGACGTCCTCGAAGGCGGGGCCGGGAACGCGGGCCTGGGAGGCCAGCGCGACGGGCGCGGCGGCGCAGGCGAGCAGGGCGGCGAGCGTGGCCGCCGGCGTGATGGGGGCCGTGCGGGAGCGACGGGTCATGGAGGGTTCTCCGGGAGCGGCCGGGCCGGGTAGAAGGGGGCTGGGCGACGCACACAACGTCGGGCGCGGCGCGGCGGCGCACAAGGGCGGCGGACGCGGGAGTTGTGGGGCGGCGCCGGGTTCGCGATGTTGACGGTCGGCGCCCGCCGTCCCAACCCCGCGGGCGCGGGCGGTGTCCTACCCGGGAGCCCCGCACCCGCCGGTGCCGCCCTCCACCCCCCACCGTGCCGCCGATGCCACTCCCCAGGTCCGTACTCGCCGCTCCGCTGGCGCTCGCGCTGCTCGCCGCGGGCGCCGCCGCGCAGACTCCCGCCGCCGCCCTGAACCCGGCGGACGTGGACACCACCTGCGCCCCGTGCCGCAACTTCTACCGCTTCGCCACGGGCGGGTGGGAGAAGCGCACCCCCATCCCGCCCGCCTACTCCTCGTGGAGCAGCTTCAACGAGCTGGCCGACCGCAACCAGGCCGTGCTCCGCGGCATCCTGGAAACGGCCGCGCGCGAGGCGGAAACCACCGCCGAGGCGGACCGCCGCCGGCTGGGCCGCTTCTACGCCACCTGCATGGACAGCGCGCGCGCCGAGTCGGAGGGCGCCGCGCCCATCGCCGACGACCTGCGGCGCGTCGCGGCGGTGCGCACCCGCGAGCAGCTGGGCGCGGAGATCGCGCGGCTGCACGCGGCCGGGCTGGACCTGGTCTTCAACGGCGGCGCCACGCGCGACGACCGCGACAGCCGCCGCACCATCTTCCAGGCGGCGCAGGGCGGGATGGGGCTGCGCGACCGCGACTTCTACTTCCAGGCGGACTCCGCCGGGCGGAAGATGCGGGCGGACTATCGCGACCACGTGGCCGCCGTGCTGCGGCTGCTGGGCGACTCGCCCGCCGCGGCCTCGGCGGGCGCGGAGCGGGTGCTGGCGCTGGAAACGGCGCTCGCCGAGGGGGCCATGAACCGCCTTCAGCAGCGCGATCCCGACGCGCAGTACAACCTGATGTCCGTGGCCGCGGCGCAGGCGCTCGCCCCGGCCTTTTCCTGGGCCGGGTACCTGCGGGCGCAGGGGCTGGAGCGGGTGGACTCGCTCAACATCGCCCAGCCCGCCTTCTTCCGGGGGCTGGGGCGCGCCCTGGCGGAGCGCCCGCTGGACGACTGGAAGACCTACCTGCGCTTCCACCTGGCGGGCCGCGCCTCCCCCTGGCTGAGCTCCGCCTTCGCGCGGCAGGACTTCGCCTACGCGTCCGTTCTTTCCGGAGTGCGGCAGATGCAGCCCCGCTGGCGCCAGTGCCTGGGGCGGGCGGACGACCTGCTGGGCGAAGCGCTGGGGCGCGAGTACGCCGCCGTGGCCTTCACCCCGGAGGCCAAGGCGCAGATGAACGAGATGATCGACAACCTGTTCGCCGTGTACCGGGAGCGCATCCGCACGGTGCCGTGGATGGGCGAGGAGACGCGGCGGCAGGCGCTGTCCAAGCTGTCGACCTTCGACCGCAAGATCGGCTACCCGGAGCGCTGGCGCGACTACTCGGGCTTCGAGGTGGAGCCGGGGAGCTTCTACGCCAACGTGCGCCGCGGGCAGGCCTTCGAGGCGAGGCGCGAGCGGGGGCAGATCGGGGCGCCGGTGGACCGGACGGAGTGGGCCATGACGGTGCCCACCGTGAACGCCTACTACTCGTCCAACAGCAACGAGATCGTCTTCCCGGCGGGGCGCCTGCAGTCGCCCTTCTTCCACCCGGCGTACGACATCGGCGCCAACTACGGCGGGATCGGCGCCACCATCGGCCACGAGGTGTCGCACGGCTTCGACGACCAGGGGCGCAAGTTCGACGCGCAGGGGAACCTGCGGGACTGGTGGACGGCGGACGACGCGGCCCGCTTCGGGGAGCTGGCGGGGCGGGTGGAGCGCCAGTACGGCGCCTACACCGTGCTGGACAGCCTGCACCTGAACGCAAAGCAGACCATGGGCGAGAACATCGCCGACGTGGCGGGGGTCGCCATCGCCTTCCAGGCCCTGCAGCGCGCGCTGCAGGGGAAGCCGCGGGAGCTGATCGACGGCTACACGCCGGAGCAGCGCTTCTTCCTGGCGTACGCGCAGGCCCGCCGGCAGGTGTGGCGCGACCCGGCGCTGCGCATCCAGGTGCAGACGGGGGTGCACTCCCCCGGCGAGTTCCGCGTCAACGGTCCGCTCGCCAACATGCCGGAGTTCGCGGCGGCCTGGGGGTGCAAGGCGGGCGATCCCATGGTGCGGCCGGAGGCGGAGCGGGTGAGGATCTGGTAGACGAATACGAAGTGGGTTGAACGGCAGGGTTCGGGCGTGCCCCCCGCGGGGCGCGGGGGTCGGGCTTCGGCTCCGTAACGCAGCAAACAACGCTGCGTAACGGAGTCGAGCCCGCGCAAACAGCCGCGCGGTCTCGCCCCTTCGGGCCGTAATCCCTCACGCAGGCTCCGGCGTGACCGCGAGATCCGGCGGTCGCTCCCCTGCCCGCTCGCTCCAAACAGCCAGCGAGCGCGCCCCCGCCGGGATCTCCCGGCGGGGGCGCGTCGTTGGGCCCTCCCCCGGCTCGCTTGAGGCTCGCCACCCGGGTCCTTCATCCGGTTCACGCGAAGCGTGAAGCGCCTTCCTGGGAGAGGGGACCAACTGCGGCCCCGGTGTAGTTCTCCCCCTCTCCCGCTTGCGGGGGAGGGGGCCGGGGGGAGGGGGCCCCAGCGGACGCCGGCGCGATCCCCGCGTGAGGGATTTCGGCCCGAAGGGGCGAGACCCCGCGGGCAGTTTCGCGGGGGCTCGACTCCGTTAGCCCGCGTTGTTTGCGGGCTTACGGAGCCGAAGCCCGACCCCGGCGCCAGCCGGGGACACGCCCGAACCCGCCGGTTCTCCTGATCCCCGCTGGTCTACGAAAGCGTATCGGAAACCACGGTCTCGAACAGACGGCGGCGGAGCTGCTGCATGTCCACCTCGTGGCGGGGAAGGTAGGTGCGGTTGGCGAGCAGGACCACCCACGTGCGCGACACCGGGTCCACCCACAGCGACGTGCCCGTGACGCCGGTGTGGCCGAAGCCGTAGACCTGGCGGCACGGCTCGCGGTCGGGGACCACGCCCTCGCGGCAGTACACTTCCCACCCCAGGGCCCGCGTCCCCGCCCCGGGCTGCGGGGTGGTGAAGGCGCGCACGGTGCGCCGCCGGAAGACGCGCGCGCTCCCCAGCCGCCCGTCGTTTGCGATCATGGCGGCGAAGCGGGCCAGGTCGCGCGCCGTGGAAAAGGCCCCGGCGTTGCCGGCGACGCCGTCCAGCCGGCGGGCCACCTCGTCGTACGAGCCGCCCGCGTAGGGCGTGTCGCGCTCCTCCAGGTGCATGGTGGGGGCGCAGCGGGCGCACCCCACGGCGACGCCCACCCCGGTGGACTCCATCCCCAGCGGTCCCCACACGCGGCGGCGCAGGTAGCGCGGCAGCGGCTCCCCGGCGGCGCGCTCGGCGGCGAGCCACAGCACCACGAAGCCCAGGTCGGAGTACAGCACGTCCTCCCCCGGCTCCAGCGTCAGCGGCAGGTCCAGCAGGAAGCGCCGGGTCGCGGCGGGCGTCGCACCCTCGATCTCCACCGCCCCGGCGCGCGCTCCGGAGGTGTGCGTGAGGAGCTGGCGCACCGTCACGCGGTCCTTGCCCTCACCGCGCCACCCGGGGAGGTAGCGGCGCACCGGGGCGTCCACGTCCATCCTCCCGTCCTCCACCAGCGCCATCACCGCCGCCGTGGTGGCGACCACCTTGGTGAGCGAGGCCAGGTCGTACAGCGTCCGGTCCGGGTCCACGGGCGCCGCCGCCGTGTCCCACCCCACCCGCCCGAAGCCCTCCACCGTCTGCACCAGCTCGCGGTTCCCCACCGCCAGCGCCGCCCCGGGAAAGGCCTCCCCCCGCACCCGGCCGCGCACCAGCCCCTCCGCGGCCGCCAGGGCGGCGGGCGGAACCGGGGCGGCCGCGGGGGTGAGGAAGCGGTCCACCACCTCCACCGGGCCGGCGCCCACGTCCGGGCCGGGGCCGGGGTCGCTGCACCCGGCGAGCGCGGCGGCCAGCACCGCGGCGGCGAGCGTGGGGGCGGCCGTCCGCCGGGGGCGGCACGGGGGCGTGCGGGGCATGGGCCTCGGGGTCCGGGAGCGGGGCGCGGTCGGGACGGCGGCGGGGCATGCAGGGAGCTTGCCGCGGCCGCGGGTCGCCGGACTACGCGGCGCGCGACCCGCCGGGTTTCGCGGCGGCGCGGCTCCATCCGCCGCAGGCAAACCGTCCGGGGTAGTTGCGCTCGGGCGAACGATTCTTTATCGTAGCTGGTAGAACACGCACACTTAGCGACACCACACCCTCAGATGGTCGTCGAGCCGCGGGTTCTTTCCCCACGGCCGGGTCCCCCGACAGGAAATTTCGTCGCGAGCACCCGTCGTCCGCGGGTGGCCCCATGCAGCAGTCTCCCGGGAGCGCCGAGCCCAGGAACCGTCCCGGCCGCCGGTCGCCATGGCGCCGCGCAGGACGCTCCAGCCGGTGATCCGCCGCTCCGCGCCCTCGCGGACGTGGATCGCGGCCGAGGCCGGAGACGCCGCAGCCATCCGCACCGCGGAACCGGCGCCGACCCGCGAATTCCCTTTCCGCTCTGCGGCAGGCCGATCCGGCGGGTCGCCCGGGCCGTGCGACGCGGACCGGGACCGCCGCATGCTCGCCTCCCGCGCGCCTGAACCCTCGTAGCACCACCCGCGGCACGCCCGCCTCACCGGAAGCCCCTCACCCATCGAGAGAGGAAAAGATGGAACGCACGACACAGGTGTTGGTTGTTGGAGGTGGCCCCGCCGGGTCCACTGCGGCCACGCTGCTGGCGCGGGAGGGCTTCCAGGTCACCCTGATCGAGCGGGAGATCTTTCCCCGCTACCACATCGGCGAGTCGCTCCTGGTGGCGCTCAACCACGTGTTCGACTACCTGGGTCTGCGCGAGAAGATGGAAGCCCACGGCTTCCAGAAGAAGACCGGGGCCTTCTTCGAATGGGGCACCGAGCGCTGGCTGTTCGACTGGAGCAAGCTGCCCGGCGCCTACCGCTCCTCCTTCCAGGTCAAGCGGTCCGAGTTCGACCAGCTCCTCCTGGAGCACGCCAAGAGCCAGGGAGTGCAGGTGTACGAGGGAACCGCCGTGCGCACCCTCTCGTTCGAGGGGGACCGGCCCGTGAGCGCGAGCTGGCAGGTCGTGGGCGGGAGCGATGCCGGCGAGATCGCGTTCGACTACCTGGTGGACGCCTCCGGCCGGTCCGGGATCATGGCGAACCGCTACCTGCGCTCGCGCCGCCACAACGAGGCGTTCCGGAACATCGCGGTGTGGGGCTACTGGCGGGGTGTCAAGCAGCCGGAAGTGGGTCTCACCGGGCCCATCCTGGTGGGCTCCCTCCCGGAAGGGTGGACGTGGACCATCCCGCTGCACGACGGCACCACCAGCGTGGGGCTCGTGGTGCACGAGGACTGGCTCAAGGAGCGGCGCGCCACGGCCTCGATCATGGACATCTACCTGGACGGGATCGCGCGCTCGCGGCTGGCCAGCGAAGCGGTCGCCGGCGCGGAGATGGAATCCGAGCTGCGCACGGAGGGCGACTACTCCTACCTGTCCGAAGTCCTCTCCGGACCCGGGTACTTCCTCTCGGGGGACAGCGCCGCGTTCCTGGACCCGCTCCTGTCTTCCGGGGTGCACCTCGCCACGTACAGCGGGATGCTGGCCGCCGCCGCCCTGTCGAGCATCATGCGCGGGGAGATCACGGAGGACGAAGCCTCGGCGTTCTACTCCACGTGCTACCGGGAGCACTACCTGCGCTGGATGCTCATCGTCTCCTCGTTCTACGACCAGAACGCGGGCAAGGAGTCGTACTTCTGGGAGGCGCAGCGGCTGAGCACGGGCGACCTCAACGCGAGCGACGCCAAGCTGGCGTTCACCAACGTGGTGGCGGGGATCGAGGACCTCAAGGAGGCGCGCCAGACCAACCTGCTGGCGGAGATCTCCACGCGCATGCGCGAGAACCTGGGCCACAAGGCCGAGGACGGCGGGGACGGGATCGTGGGCACGCCCTTCTCCGACCTGATCAACGAGGAAGACCTCAAGGGGCTCCCGGAGGCGCTGGGCTTCCGCGTCGTCACCGAGCCGCGGCTGGGGATCAGGCGCGTCGCCGAGCCGGCACGGGCGGAGCCCATCACGGCGGAGCCCGTCATGGCGTGATGGCCGGTTCTTGACGGCGGGTTCGGGCGTGCCCCCGGCTGGCGCCGGGGTCGGGCTTCGGCTCCGTAAGCCCGCAAACAACGCGGGCTAACGGAGTCGAGCCCCCGCGAAACTGCCCGCGGGGTCTCGCCCCTTCGGGCCGTAATCCCTCACGCAGAACGGCAGAGGACACCCCGGTGTCCTCTGCCGTTCCGCATTCCGGCAGGTCCGTGCGTGGGGCGCCGGAGGACTGCGCCCCACGCCGTCATCCCCGCGGGCGCTCCCTCAGCCTGCGCCGCGACGAGCGGTCCACCGGCACGACCCTCGGCAACACCAGGATCCCCGGCGTCTCCGGCGCCTCCGCCTGGCGCAGCGCCTCCACCCGCTCGGCGAGCTCCGCCACGCCGGGCGCCTCGAAGAGCGCGCGCACCGTGAGCTCCACGCCCAGCGCGTCGCGCACCCGCGAGATCACGCGCACGGCCAGCAGCGAGTGGCCGCCCAGCTCGAAGAAGCTCTGCTGCGCCCCCACCCGCTCCACCCGCAGCACCTCGGCGTAGATCCCGGCCAGCAGCTCCTCGGTCGCGGTGCGCGGCGCCACGTACCCCGCCTCCGGCGACGCCTGCTCGGGCGCGGGGAGCGCCCGCCGCGCCACCTTGCCGCTGGGGGTGAGCGGGAGCTTGTCCATCGCCACGAACGCGCCGGGCACCATGTAGTCCGGCAGGCGCTCCCGGAGGTGCGCCTTGAGCGCGGCGGGGTCGGCCGCGGCGCCGGGCTGCGGCACCACGTAGGCCACCAGGCGCAGGTCTCCCGGCACGTCCTCCCGCGCCACCACCACCGCCTCGCGCACCGCCGGGTGCGCCGCGAGCGTGGCCTCCACCTCGCCCGGCTCGATGCGGAAGCCGCGCACCTTGACCTGCGCGTCCAGGCGGCCCAGGTACTCCAGCACGCCGTCCGCGCGCCAGCGCGCCCGGTCGCCCGAGCGGTACATCCGCGCACCCGCCTCCGCCGAGAACGGGTCGGGGACGAAGGTGGCGGCCGTCAGCTCCGGCCGGCCCAGGTAGCCGCGCGTCACCCCGGAGCCGGCGACGAACAGCTCGCCCGGCACGCCCACGGGCTGCGGGCGGAGCCCGTCGTCCAGCACCAGGATGCGCGTGTTCGCGACCGGCCGGCCGATGGGGATGGTCCCCTCCCCCGGCGCGACGGGGTGCGCGGTGCACCAGACCGTCGTTTCCGTGGGCCCGTACAGGTTCACCAGGCCGCCCGGGACCACGGCGTCGATCTGCGCGGCAAGGGCGGGCGGCATGGGCTCGGCGCCCATGAACACGCGCTCCAGCCCGGCCAGCGACTCCGCGCCGGACTGGGCGATCATCATCGCCGCCAGCGATGGCGTGCACTGCAGGTGCGTGACCCCGTGGCGGCGGATCCAGCGCGCCGGCGCCGCGTCCTCGCGCGTCACCTCCAGGCCGGGGTGCAGCACCACCCGCCAGCCGCGCGCCAGCGTCCAGAGCAGCTCCAGGACGTGGATGTCGAAGGAGATGCGCGTCACCGCCAGCCACGTCCCGGGGCTCGTCCCCCCCACGACCCCGTCCATGGCGGCGAAGAAGCCCGCCACGCCGGCGTGCGTCACCTGCACGCCCTTGGGGCGGCCGGTGGAGCCGGAAGTGTAGATGACGTAGGCCAGGTTCAGTGGGGCGACCTCGGTGTGCGGGGCCCCATCCGGCTCGGCCGCGGTCGATTCCGTGCTGCCGCCGGCGTCCACCAGCACGGCCGGCACGCCGTCCGCGGGGAGCAGCCCGCCCAGCGACGCCTGCGTCACCAGCAGCCGCGCGCCGGAGTCGGCCAGCATGTACGCCAGGCGGTCGGCGGGGTACCCGGGGTCCAGGGGAAGGTACGCCGCGCCCGCCTCCAGCACGGCCAGCATCGCCACCACCATCCCCGCCGAGCGCTCCAGGCAGATCCCCACCAGCACGTCCGGCCCGGCACCCGACGCCGCGAGGCGGCGGGCCAGCCGGCCGGCCCGCGCCAGCAGCTCGCGGTAGGTGATCTCCTCCTCCCCGGCGACCAGCGCCACGGCGTCCGGCGTCCGCTCCGCCTGCGACCGGACGAGCTGGTGGATGCAGAGGTCCGCCGGGTACTCCGCCGCCGTCCGGTTCCACTCCTCCACCACCGTGCGGCGCTCCGCCTCGCCCAGCAGCTCCACATCGGAAAGGCGTACGTCCGCGTCGGCGGCGGCCTGCTCCAGCACCCGCCCCAGGTGGTCCGCCATGCGCCGGGCGGTGCCCTCCTCGAACAGGTCGGTGGCATACTCCAGCGTCCCGGCCATGCCGCCCGGGCGGGCCGTGAGCGCCAGGGTGAGGTCGAACTGCGCGGTCTCCGGCTCGGGGGCCACCCCCCGCGCCGCTTCGCCGCCGGCCTCGTCCAGCTGGAACGACACCTGGAAGAGCGCTGCGTGGCTCAGGCTGCGGCGGGGCTGCACCTCCGCCACGATCCGCTCGAACGGCACGTCCTGGTGCTGGTACGCGCCCAGCGCGGCCTCGCGCGCGCGGCGCACGGTCTCGCGGAAGGTGGGGTCGCCGTCCAGGTCGACCCTCAGCACCAGGGTGTTCACGAACAGGCCGATCATCCCCTCCAGCTCGCGGTGCGACCGCCCCGCGACGGGAGTCCCCACCGACACGTCCGTGGTGCCGGCCCAGCGGGCGAGAAGCGCCTGGAACGCCGCCATCACCACCATGTGCAGCGTCGCGCCCTCGGCGCGGGCCAGCTCGCGGAGCCGGTCCAGCACCGCCGCCGGGACCGCCACCGGCACCCGCGCGCCCCGCAGGGTGGGCACAGGGGGCCGCGGGCGGTCCGTGGGGAGCGGCAGCAGCTCCGGCGCGCCGGCCAGCTGCCGGGTCCAGTACGCCAGCTGCCCGCCGTCCACGCCGTCCGCCTGCTCGCGCTGCCACACGGCGTAGTCGGCGTACTGCACCGGCAGCTCGGGGAGCGGCGAGGGCTCGCCGCGCGCGAAGGCGTCATACAGGGCGTAGATCTCCCGCACGAGGACCTGGTAGCTCCACCCGTCGCTCACCACGTGGTGCGTGCACAGGAGCAGCACGCTCCCGGCCGGACCCACCCGCAGCAGGACCGCGCGGAAGAGCGGGCCCGCCGCGAGGTCGAAGACGTGCGCGGCCTCGCCCGCGGCGCGCCGCCGCACCTCCGCCTCGCGCTCCTCCTCGCCCGCGAACCCGGACAGGTCCACGACCGCGAGCGCGAAGCCGTTGAACGGGGCGATGACCTGCACGGGAACGCCGCCGGTCTCCCGGAACGTGGTGCGCAGCGACTCGTGCCGCCGCACGATCTCGCCGAGCGCGCGCTCCAGCACCGCCTCGTCCACGTCCCCCGGCAGCCGCATCCCCGTGAGCAGGTTGTAGACGGTGGAGCCCGGCTGCAGCCGGTCCACGAACCAGAGCCGCTCCTGCGAGAAGGAGAGCGGCGGGTCCCCGTCCCGGGCGCGGCGCGTGAGCGGCTGCGCGCGGGTGGACGCACGCCAGTTGGACGGGGCGGCTTCCCCGCCGGCGGCGCCCAGCTCCTCGCGCGACGCCTCGTCCACCAGCGCGGCCAGCTCGGCGATGGTGGGCGCCTCGAAGATGGCGCGCAGCGGGAGCTCCACCCGGAACGCCTCGCGCACCCGGGCGAGGAGCTGGAGCCCCAGGAGCGAGTGCCCGCCCAGGTCGAAGAAGTTGTCGCGCGCGCCCACCTCGCGGATCCCCAGCAGCCCGCCCCAGATCCCGGCGAGGAGCGTTTCGGACGCGCCGGAGGGCGCCTGGAACTCGCTCCCCAGCGCGGGTCGCGCGTGCAGGTCGGGCGCGGGGGCGCCGCTCCCGCCGGGGCGGGCGGGGGCGCCGGGCGGGGCGCGGAAGCGCTCGATGCGCGCGTCCAGGTCGTGGGTGGAGACCACCACCCGCGGTTCCTCCGCGAGGGTGGCGAGCGCCGCGAAGGCGGGCGCGGCGTCCGCGCGCAGGATGGCCCGCCCGGCGAGCGCGGCCGCGTCGCCGCCCTCGTCCAGGTGCCAGCGGTCCCAGCCCACGCTGGTCCAGAGATCCCCGCCCCCGGCGAGGCGCCGCTGCGCCCACGCGTCCAGCAGCGCGAACGCCGCCGTGGGCGCCGCCAGCCCCGCCCCGCCGAATACCGTGAAGATGGAGTTCTGCAGGAGGCGGAAGTCCAGCGGGAGCCCCGCAGTGGCCTCGTCCAGCGCGTCCAGGCCGCGGGCCGCGCGGGCCAGCGCCTCCGCGACCGCGGCGGGCCGCGACCCGGCCAGGGGGGCGTGCCCGGCGCCCGCCCCCAGCGCGGCGGTGTGCACCACCCCGTGCAGCTCGCCGAACGCGTCGAGCGCCGCCGCCACGGCGGCGCGCATCGCCGCGGGGTCCTCGGGATCGGCGCGCAGGAGGAGCGTGCGCGCGCCCCGCGCCCCGGCGGCGCGAAGGGCGCGGATCGCGGGCGCCAGGACGCCGGCGGGGGCCGCGGCCAGGCGCGCGTCCCACTCGCCGGGCTCCGGGAAGCCGGGCTCCGCCACCACGGCGATGCGCGCGCCGGGCGCGCCCGCGAGCTCCTCGGCGAGCGCGTCCGCGCCGCCGGCCATCCCGCCGGTGAACAGGTAGGCGCCTCCCTCGCGCAGCCCCGGGCGATTCTCGCGGGGGCGGGTCGCCTCGTAGCCCAGCGTCCAGCGCCACGGGCCCCGCAGCGCCACGGCCTCGTCCGGGACGTCGGCCGCCGCCTCGGCGGCGAGCTGGTCCACCAGGTGCTCGCCGGCGCCCGCGCCGGGACGCACGTCCACCGTGCGGCAGACCACGTGCGGGTGCTCCTGGGGGAGCGCCAGGCAGGCGCCCAGGACGGTCGCCCGCTCCGGGCGGACCGTCTCGCCGCCGAACACGTCGCGCACCCCCTCGGTGACCACCACCAGCCGCAGCGGCCCCTCCGCGGGGTCGCGGGCGAAGGCGGCGGCGACCGCCGCCACCGTGCCCCAGCCGCGCTCCTGCGCCCGTCCCCAGGCGTCCGCGCCGCCTTCGGATTCCGGGTCGATCCCCCACAGCTGGACGACGCGGCGGGGCCGGATCCCCTCCGCGCCCAGCGCGTCGCGGAGCGCGGACAGGTCGTCCGCGGAGCCGGGGCGCACCGTGTATCCCACGCCGTCGCCCGCCCGGCCGAAGGCGTCGCCCGCCTCCGCCAGCACGACGGTGTGGCCCAGCCGCTCCAGCCGCCCCGCCAGCCGCCTGCCGATCCCGGCCGCGTCCGCCAGCAGCAGCCACTCCGCGGGCTCGGCGGGAATTCGCCGCGGGAGCGCCGTGCGGGTCCAGGCGGGGAGGTACAGCCAGTCCGCCGGGTCGGGCGTGCGCTCCAGCGGATTGCCCGCGCGCGATGCCGGGCTCCCGGCGCCGATGGTGACGGCGCGCGGCTCCAGCCAGAAGCGGCTGCGCTCGAAGGGATACGTGGGAAGGGGGACGCGCCGCAGCCGCTCGCGGGCGTGCATCGCCTTCCAGTCCACCGCCGCGCCGGCCGCCCACAGGCGCCCGGCGGCGCCCAGCACGTGCGCGGCGTCCGGGCTGCGCTCGTAGGCGTGGCGCATGGACGCGACGAAGCCGGGCGCCTCGTCGCCCCACACGTGCAGCTGCCCGGCGAGCATCCGCAGCGCCAGCCCGGGGCCGTTCTCCAGGAAGAGCCGGTGGCCGGCCTGCGCAAGTGTCTCCACCCCCTCCGAGAAGCGCACCGGCTCGCACAGGTGGCGCGCCCAGTACGCCGGGTCGGTCGCCTCGGAGGCGCGGATCCAGGTGCCCGTGACGTTGGACACGAAGGGGATGGACGGCGCGCTCAGCTTCACCCGCCGCAGCAGCGCCATCAGCCGCTCGGCCACCGGCTCCATCAGCGGGGTGTGGAAGGCGTGGCGCATGGGGAGCCGCCGCCACACCAGCCCGCGCGCCTCCACCTCGCCGCGCAGCGCGTCCAGCTCCTCCCCCGGGCCGGAGATCACCGTGATGGAGGGCCCGTGCAGCGCGCCCACGTACAGGTTGCCGGTGAGCAGCGGGCGGGCCTCCTCCTCGGGGAGGCTGATCCCCATCATCCCGCCCTCGGGGAGCGATTCGATCAGCCGCGCCCGCTCGGCCACCAGCATCAGCCCGTCCTCCAGCGACCACACTCCGGCCACGGTGGCCGCCACCCACTCGCCCAGCGAGTGGCCCAGCATGGCCGACGGGCGGACGCCCCATTCCCTCCAGAGCGCCTGGAGCGCGTACTCGGTGACGAACAGCGCCGGCTGCGCCAGGCGCGTGCGGTTCAGCCGCTCCTGGGCGTCGTCCTGCGTCTCGGCGGCGGCGCGGCCCAGCATGGCCCGCAGGTCGATCCCGCCGATGCCTCCCTCCTCCTGCGCGTCGCCCGGGTACAGCACCTCGCGCAGGTCCAGCCCCAGGTGCGGGCGCAGGATCTCCGCGCAGCGGTCCACCGCCGCGCGGAAGACCGGCTCGGCGTCGTACAGGCCGCGCCCCATCCCGGCGTAGTGGCTCCCCAGCCCGGGGAACATGAAGACCACGGGCCGCGCCGTTTCCGGCGCCGCCGCGGAAAAGAGCCGGTCCGCGCCGCGCGTCTCCAGCGCGCGGACGGCCTCCTCGTGGTCCCGGGCGACCAGGGCGCGGCGGTGCCCGAAGGCGCGGCGCCCCGCCTGGAGCGTCCAGGCCACGTCGGCGAGCTCCTGCTCCGGGTGGGCGCGCAGGTGCGCGGCCAGCCGCTCGGTGGCCGCCTCCAGCGCGGAGGGCGTCCGCGCCGACAGCGTCAGCAGCTGCCAGGCGCGCGCGGGCTCGGAGGGGCGCGGCGCGGGCGCCTGCTCCAGCACCACGTGCGCATTGGTCCCCCCGATCCCGAACGACGACACCCCGGCGCGCCGCGGGTGGCCGTTGGCCGGCCAGGGGTGCAGCTCGGTGTTGACGAAGAAGGGCGACGCCGCGAAGTCGATGCGGGGGTTGGGCTCCGTGAAGTGCAGCGTGGGGGGGATCTCCCCGTGCTCCACGGCCAGGACGGCCTTGATCAGCCCCGTGGCCCCGGCCGCGCCGTCCAGGTGGCCCACGTTGCTCTTCACCGCCCCCAGGGCGCACCCCTGCCTGCGCGGCCCGGCGCCGAACGCCTGCGTCAGCGCGGCCACCTCCACCGGGTCGCCCAGCTCGGTGCCCGTGCCGTGCGCCTCCACGTACCCCACCGTGGCGGGGTCCACGCCCGCGAGGTCGAGCGCCTCCCGGATCACCGCCGCCTGCCCGTCCACGCTGGGGGCGGTGTAGCCCACCTTCTGCGAGCCGTCGTTGTTGATGGCGGTGCCGCGGATGACCGCGTGGATGGTGTCGCCGTCGGCCAGCGCGTCGGCCAGGCGCTTGAGCACCACCAGCCCGATCCCGCTCCCGGTCACCGTCCCGGCAGAGCGCGCGTCGAAGGCGCGGCAGTACCCGTCCGGCGACATGATCCCGCCCGGCGAGTACATGTAGCCCCCGCGCCGCCGCGCGCCCACGCCCCCCGCGACCGCCACGTCGCACTCGCCCGCGGCGAGCGCCCGGCAGGCCACGTGCACGGCCACCAGCCCGGTGGAGCACGCCGTCTGCACGCTGAGCGCGGGGCCGCGCAGGTTCAGCTTGTACGCGGCGCGCGAGGCCAGGAAGTCCTTGCCGTTGCCCATCTCCACCTGCAGCGAGCCCACCGCCCCCGCCACCTCCGGGTTGGTCAGCACGTGCCGGGTGAGGTAGTCGCTCGCCGAAGACCCGGCGTAGACCCCCACCGCCTCCTCCGTGCCCCCGGGGACGTGGCCCGCGTTCTCCAGCGCCTCCCAGGCGGTCTCCAGGAAGATGCGGTGCTGCGGGTCCAGGATCTCCGCCTCGCGCGGGTTGAAGCCGAAGAAGCCGGCGTCGAACATCTCCATCCCCTCCAGCACCCCCGCCGCCGCGACGAACGCCGGGTCGCGCAGCAGCGCCGGGTCCATCCCCGCCTCCTCCAGCTCCCGCTCGCCGAAGCGGGTGATGCAGTCCACCCCGCCGCGCAGGTTGCTCCAGAACGTCGCCACGTCCGGCGCGCCCGGGAAGCGCCCCGCCATCCCCACCACCGCGACCGCCCCGTCCGGGACGTCCGCCTCCCCGCCCGCCGCCCTGCGCGCGCGCCGCCGCGGCTCCGGCGCCGGGGTGCTCCCCGCGGCCAGGTGCTCGGCCAGCGACGCCACCGTGGGGAAGCGGAAAAGGTCCACGATGGGGACCTCCCTCCCCAGCGCCTCGCGGAGGCGCGCCTGCACCCGCGCCAGGAGCAGCGAGTGCCCGCCCAGGTCGAAGAAATTCAGGTTGACGCCCACCCGGTCCAGCCCCAGCAACTCGCCCCAGATCCCCGCCACCACCTCCTCCAGCGGGAGCCGCGGCGCCACGAACGCGTCCTTCGCGCCGTCGCGCTGCGGCGCGGGGAGCGCCCGCCGCGCCACCTTGCCGCTGGGGGTGAGCGGAAGCTGCTCCAGCACCACGAACGCCGAGGGGACCATGTACTCCGGGAGCCGCTCCGCGAGCCGCGCCCGCAGCGCCGCGGCGTCCACGGCCGCCCCCTCCTCGGGGACCACGTACGCCACCAGGCGCCGCTCGCCCGGCACGTCCTCGCGCACGACGACCACCGCCTCGCGCACCCCCGGCCCGCCCTCCAGCGCCGCCTCCACCTCGCCGGGCTCGATGCGGAAGCCGCGCAGCTTCACCTGCTCGTCGGCGCGCCCCAGGAACTCCAGCGCGCCGGAGGGGAGCCACCGCGCCCGGTCACCGGTGCGGTACAGCCGCCCCCCGTCCGCCGAGAAGGGATCGGGGAGGAATCGCTCCGCCGTCAGCTCCGGCCGGCCCAGGTAGCCGCGCGCCAGGCAGACGCCGCCCAGGTACAGCTCGCCCGGGACGCCCACCGGCGCCGGACGGAGCGCGCCGTCCAGCACGTAGCAGCTCGTGTTCGCGATGGGCGCACCGATGGCCGGCAGCAGCGGCCACCCGCCCGGGTCCCCCTCCAGCACCAGCGCCGTGGCGACGTGCGTCTCGGAGGGGCCGTACTGGTTGTGGAGCGGCGCCCCCACGGCGCCCAGCCAGCGCCGCAGCGGCTCGGTCACCCGCAGCTGCTCGCCGGACGTCACCACCTCCCGCAGGCGCGAGGGCACCAGCCCGCGCGCATCCGCCGTTTCCGCCAGGTGCTGCAGCGCCACCGACGGCATGAAGAGCCGCTCCACCCCCGCGCGCTCCAGGGTGGCCAGCAGCCCCGCCGGGTCGTAGCGCAGCTCGTCCGGGATCAGCACCACCCGCCCTCCCGCCGCCCAGCAGGAAAAGATCTCCTGGAAGGACACGTCGAAGCTGACGGGGGCGAACTGGAGCGTCGCCGCGGCCGCCGGTGCGCGCCAGCCGCGCTGCTGCCAGGCGAGCAGGTTGACCAGCGGCCGGTGCGGCATCGCCACGCCCTTGGGGCGCCCGGTGGAGCCCGAGGTGAAGACGACGTAGGCCAGGTTGTCGGGGGACGGAGAGTGCGGGAGCGCGGCCGCGTCCTCCCCAGCGCCGTGCTCCGCGGCGCCGTCGCCATCCAGCACCACCACGCGCCCCCGGAAGCCGGCGAGCCGGTCCCCCGCGGCGCCGTCGGTCAGCAGCACGCGCGCGGCGGCGTCTTCCAGCATGTGCGCCAGGCGCTCGGCCGGGTACGAGGGGTCCAGCGGGACGTATGCTCCGCCGGACTTGAGGACGGCGAGCAGCGCGACCATGGCGCCGGGGCCGCGCTGCAGCGACAGCGCCACGCGCTCGTCCGGGCCCACGCCCAGGGCGGCCAGGCGGCGCGCCAGCGCGTCGGCGCGCAGGTCCAGCTCGCGGTAGGTGAGCGTGGCCTCGCCGAAGACCACCGCCACGGCGTCCGGCGTCCGCTCCGCCTGCGCCTCGACGAGGTGGTGGACGCACAGGCCGGCCGGGTACCCGGCTTCCGTCCGGTTCCACTCCTCCACCACCCGGTGCCGCTCCGCGTCGTCCAGCAGCTCCAGCGCGGAGATGCGCCCGTCCGCGTCGGCGGCGACCTGCTCCAGCACCCGCGCGAAGTGGGCGAGCATGCGCCGGGCGGTGTCGCGGTCGAAGAGGTCGGTGGCGTACTCCAGCGAGCCGGCGAGCCCGCCCGGGTGCCGGGCCAGCGCCAGCGTCAGGTCGAACTTGCTCGTCGCGCCCGCGGCAGACACCCGGCGCAGCTCCAGCCCCGGCAGGCCGCCGCCCGCGCCCCCGGGCTCCTGCAGGACGAACATGGCCTGGAAGAGCGGCGCGTGGCTGAGGCTGCGCTCCGGCTGCAGCTCCTCCACCAGCCGCTCGAAGGGCACCTCCTGGTGCTCGTAGGCGCCCAGCGTGGCCTCGCGCACGCGGCGCAGCGCCTCGCGGAAGGTGGGCTCCCCGGCCAGGTCCACCCGCAGCACCAGGGTGTTCAGGAACAGACCGATCAGCCCCTCCACCTCGCCGCGCGTGCGCCCGGCGATGGGGCTGCCGACGACCACGTCCTCGCTCCCGGAGTACCTGGCAAGCAGCACCTGGAAGGCGCCCAGGAGCACCATGAAGAGCGTCGCCCCCTCGCCGCGCCCCAGCGCCTGGAGGCGCTCCAGCAGGTCGGCCGGCAGGTCGATGCGCTCGCTCGCCCCGCGGTACGTCTGAAGCGCCGGGCGGGGACGGTCCGCCGGAAGCTCAAGCAGGGGAGGCGCCCCCGCCAGCCGCTCCCTCCACCAGGCCAGCTGCCGCTCCAGGCCGTCGCCCTGCAGCACCCGCCGCTGCCAGGTCGCGTGGTCGGCGTACTGCACCGGCAGCTCGGGGAGCGGCGACTCCCCGCCCTCGCGGAAGGCGCCGTACAGCACGGACAGCTCGCGGAAGAGCACCTCCAGGCTCCACGCGTCGCCCACCGCGTGGTGCATGCACAGCAGCAGCACGTGGTCGTCACCGGCCAGGCGCAGCAGCTCCGCGCGGAAGAGCGGGCCCGCGGCCAGGTCGAAGGGGCGCGCCGCGTCCGCCGCCGCGCGCCGCGCCGCCTCGACGTCGCGCTCGCCCTCGCCCAGGTGCGAGATGTCCTCCACCGGCAGGACCCACCCGCCGAAGGGCGCGACCGTCTGCACCGGGGAGCCCTGCGACTCCGTGAACACGGTCCGCAGCACCTCGTGCCGGCGCACGATCTCGCCCAGGGCGCGCTCCATCGCCGGACGGTCCAGCGCCCCGCCCAGCCGCAGCGCCGCGGGGATGTTGTAGAAGGCGCTCCCCGGCTCCAGCCGGTCCAGGAACCACAGGCGCTCCTGCGCGAACGACAGCGGGAGCGCGCTGCGCGCGTCGCGCTCCACGGGAACCACCGGGGGAAGCACCGGGAGGTCGGCGCGGCGCAGCGCCTCCACCCGCGCGGCCAGCTCCGCAACGGTGGGCGCCTCGAAGAGCACCCGCAGCGGCAGCTCCACCCCCAGCGCCTCTCGCACCCGCGACACCACGCGGATCGCCAGCAGCGAGTGCCCGCCCAGCGCGAAGAAGCTGTCCCTGACCCCCACGCGCTCCAGGCGCAGGATCTCCGCCCACGTCCCCGCCAGCACCTCCTCCGTGGGCGTGCGCGGCGCCAGGTAGCGCTCCTCCGCCGCGTATTCCGGCGCGGGGAGCGCCCGCCGGTCCAGCTTTCCGCTGGGGGTGAGGGGAAGCGCGTCCAGCACCACGATCGCCGCCGGCACCATGTACTCCGGCAGGCCCCGCCGCAGGTGCTCGCGCAGCCCGTCCGCCTCCGCTTCCCCCACGACGTACGCCGCCAGCCGCCGCTCGCCGGGCGCGTCCTCCCGCACGACGACCGCAGCCGTTCGCACGTCCGGGTGCCGCAGCAGCGCGCTCTCGATCTCGCCCAGCTCGATGCGGAAGCCCCGCACCTTGACCTGCGCGTCGGTGCGGCCCAGGTAGTCCAGCTCCCCTTCGGCGGTCCAGCGCACCCGGTCCATCACCCGGTACATGCGGCTCCCCGGCGGGCCGAACGGGTCGGGGAGGAAGCGCTCCGCCGTCAGGTCGGGACGCCCCGCGTAGCCGCGCGCCGTGCCGTCCCCGGCCAGGTACAGCTCGCCGGGAACGCCCGCCGGCACGGGGGCGAGCCGCGCGTCCAGCACGTGGGCGCGCGTGTTGGCGACCGGCCGGCCCAGCGTGACGCGCCCGCCGCCGCGGGGGACCCGCGCGCAGGTGGAGAAGGTGGTGTCCTCGGTGGGGCCGTACAGGTTCCGGACGGTCTCCACCGTGCCCAGGTCGTAGAGGGCCCGCGCCAGCGATCCGGGGAGCGCTTCCCCGGCCAGGTTGAGCGTCCGCACGCTGGCGGGGATCCCGCCCGCGCGCAGCAGCTCGGCCGCGGCGGTGGGGACCATGCCGGCGGCGGCGATCCCGGCGTCCCGCATCTCCGCGAGCGACAGCGCGTTCTCCACCAGGTGCAGCGTGCCGCCCCAGCACAGGGTGCCGAAGATCTCGGCGACGCTGACGTCGAAGCTGATGGAGGTCGCGCCCAGCGCCGACGCGCGCTCCTCGTCCGTGACCGTTTCCCGCAGCCAGCGCAGGAGCACCACCACGGACGCGTGGCGGATCATCACGCCCTTGGGGCGCCCGGTGGAGCCGGAGGTGAAGATGACGTGCGACAGGTTGTCGGGGAGCACGCCGCTCCCGGGGTCGTCCGCGGGCAATTCCCGCAGCGCGGCCGCGAGGTCGTCCAGGCGGAGGACCTCGGCCCCGTCGGGAAGGCGGCCGGCGAGGGTGCCCTCCGTGAGGACCAGGCGGGCGCCCGCGTCCTCCAGCATCCACCCCAGGCGCTCCCGGGGGTAGTCCGGGTCCAGCGGCAGGTAGGCGCCGCCGGCCTTGAGCACGGCCAGGAGCGCGGCGACCATCCCCGGGGTGCGCGGCAGGCAGATTCCCACCCGCACCTCGGGGCCGATGCCCAGGGCGCGCAGGTGGCGGGCGAGGCGGTTGGCGCGCTCGTCCAGCTCGCGGTAGGTGAGGCCGTGCCCGTCGTGGACCAGCGCCACGGCGTCCGGGGTCGCCGCCGCCTGCGCCGCGAAGAGCTGGTGGACGCAGCCGTCCGCCGGGTGCTCCGTATCCGCGCGGCTCCACGCCTCCAGCACCCGGCGCTCGCCCTCGCCCAGGAGGTCCAGCTCCGACAGGCGGACGTCCGGGTCGGCGGCCACCTGCTCCAGCACCCGCTGGAAGTGCGCGAGCATCCGCTGGACGGTGCCGCGCTCGAACAGGTCCGTGCCGTACGCCAGCGAGGCGCGGAGGCCGCCCGCCCACAGGGTGAGCGACAGCGACAGGTCGAACTTGGAGGTGTGGAGCTCCGCCTCCACGCCCTCCATCCGCACTCCCGGCAGCACCTCCGGCGTGCCCTCGGTGTTCTGCAGCGAGAACATGACCTGGAAGAGCGGCGCGTGGCTCAGGCTGCGCTCCGGCTCCATCTCCGCCACCAGCCGCTCGAAGGGCACGTCCTGGTGCTCGTACGCCCCCAGCGTCACCTCGCGCACTCGGTGCAGCACCTCGCGGAACGAGGGGTCGCCGGACAGGTCCACCCGCAGCACCAGCGTGTTGACGAAGAAGCCGATCAGCCCCTCCAGCTCGCTCCGGGTGCGTCCCGCGATGGGGCTTCCCACCACCACGTCATCGCTCCCGGAGTAGCTGGCGAGAAGCACCTGGAAGGCGCCGAGGAGCGCCATGAAGAGCGTGGCCCCCTCGCGCCGCGCGAGCGCCGACAGCCGCTCCGGCAGCTCGGCCGGGAGCTCCCCCCGCTCGTGCGCGCCCCGGTACGTCTGCACCGCCGGGCGCGGATGGTCCGTGGGCAGCTCCAGCAGCTCCGGCGCGCCGGCCAGGCGCTCCCTCCACCAGGCCAGCTCCCGCTCCAGCACCTCGCCCTGCAGCTCCTCGCGCTGCCACACGGCGAAGTCGCCGTACTGCACCTCCAGCTCGGGGAGCGGCGACTCCCGCCCGTCGCAGTACGCGTCGTACAGCACCGAAAGCTCGCGGATGAACACGCCCGTGCTCCACCCGTCGCCCACGATGTGGTGGATGGTGAGAAGGAGCAGGTAGTCCTCCGGCTCCATCCGCAGCAGCGAGACGCGGAAGAGCGGGCCCGCGGCCAGGTCGAACGGGCCCTCCGCGTCCTCGGTGGCGCGGCGCCGCGCCGCCTCGGCGCGCGCCGCCTCGCCGAGCGCGGACAGGTCCTCCACCGGCATGGTGAAGCCGCCGGAGGGCGCGATCACCTGCACGGGCACGCCGCCGCGCTCGGCGAACGTGGTCCGCAGCGGCTCGTGCCGGCGGACGATCTCGCCCAGCGCGCGGTCCAGCGCCCGCTCGTCCACGGCACCGCGCAGCCGCAGGACCGCGGGGATGTTGTACAGGGGGGTCCCCGGCATCAGCCGGTCCAGGAACCAGAGGCGCTCCTGCGCGAAGGAGAGCGGCAGCTCCACGGTCTGCTCCACGGACATGGTCACGGCTTCCCCCCTGGCATCATCATGGTCTGCTCCACCGGCGGCCCGGGGAGATTCGTACGCGGGCGTGGGGAGATCGCCCGCGCGCGCCCCGTCCGGTCGTGCCGGGGGGCGCGGGGAAGGGGTTTCGCCGGCGGGTCCGGCGTCGGTTCGGGGCGATCTCGCGCAAGGCCGAACGTGTCTTGAAACGTGCGGCGCAAAGCTACTATAAAGACAGCCCCGGGAGCGCGCAACCGTCCCCCGCCTTCCCGCTCCGGGAGCGGCAAGCGCTGGACCGGGCGGCGGAAAAGCACGGGTGGGAAGGCTGCGCGGCGAGGGTCGGCGAGAGGCCCGTGGGGGACTCCTTTCGGGTCTGCCGTGAACGGACACGAGCCCCCCGCGCCACCCTTGACCGTCCCCGCCGGGGCGGGTTACGTTCTCTGCGAATATTACCTGACCGCCCTTGCAGACGGCGGACCCATTTCGCCGACGGCCAGGGGGCGCCCCTCCCCGCCCGGTGTCGATCCGACCGTCTCCATCCTGGCCGTGCCCGAGGCCGGCGGCGCCTGCGTGCCGCTGGCCTGAAGTGTCTTGGCGCCGGCTCCGGAGCACCGGCCCGGCCGGGCCGGGTCCACGATGCCCTCACCCGCGCGCGCGGCCCACCCCGGCCTTCGCCAGCCCAGAATACCCGGACAACTGCACATGAGCCGACACGCCGAAGCCGCCGCCGACCTCCTCCCCCTCCCCGAGGTCGCCACCCACGCCCCCGCGGGGGGACGGCGGCGCCACGTGCTGTCCATCCTGGACCTGCAGCCCGAGGAGGTCCTGTACCTCTGCCGGCGCGCCGTCCGCCTCAAGAGCGCCCCCTCGGACCCGCCCACGCTGCGCGGCCGCACCGTGGGCGTGTACTTCCGCAAGACCTCCACCCGCACGCGCGCCGGCTTCATGGTGGGCGCCGGCCGCCTGGGCGCCACCACGGTCTACTTCGGTCCGGGCGACCTGCAGACCAACACCGGCGAAACGCTGGAGGACACCGCCCGCACCCTGGCCGGCTACCTGGACGTGCTGGTGATGCGCACCAACGAGAGCGTGGAGGAGATGCGGACCTTCGCCGCGCACCCGGGCATGTCGGTGGTCAACGCGCTCAGCTCCGACGAGCACCCCACGCAGGCGCTCACCGACCTGGCCTCCATCCTGGAGCACTTCGGGCGGCTGGAGGGTATCTCGGTGCTGTACTGCGGCGAGGGGAACAAGAGCGCGGCCGCGCTCGCGCTGGCGATGAGCCGCGTCCCCGGGATGCGGCTCATCCTGGCCACTCCAGCGGGCTACGGCCTGGACCCCGAGAAGCTGGCCGCCGCCCGCATGCTGGCGGCGGAGCACGGCGCGAGCGTCGAGGAGACCCACGACATCGACTCGGTGGAGGCCGGCGTGGACGTGGTCTACACCAGCCGCTGGCAGGAGATGGGGGTGAGCAAGGCCGACCCGGAGTGGAAGACCCGCTTCGCCCCGTTCCGCGTCACGCAGGCGCTCATGGACCGCGTCTCGGGACCGGGAACGGTGTTCATGCACGACCTTCCCGCCGTGCGGGGCGAGGACGTGGACGACGAGGTGCTGGACGGGCCGCGCAGCCTGGCCTGGGTGCAGGCCCAGCACAAGATGTTCAGCGCCATGGCGGTGATGGAGTGGTGCGCGGTGGGCGTCGTCGAGGACGACCGCTGAGGCGGGGCGGGCCATGGTGAAGCCAGCCGCCCGGCATCTCGACATCCACATGGACCCCACCGGGCCCTCCCGCGCGGCCGTGCCCCCGGCGGTCGTCCAGGACCCCGCCCCGGCGGGGCGCCCCGGAGTGGGCGAGACCCACGCGCACCACGGCGAGATCGTCCAGGGCGTCTTCTACTCCAGCGACGGGAAGCTGGAGCACGGCCTGGTCACGCTGCCGTGCAGCCTGTTCGGCACGCGGGTCCGCTTCCGCCCGGTGCGCTCGGGGCCGCTCACGGTGGAGCCCGGCGACCGCTCGCGGGCGCGGACCGCGGCGCGCATGACGCTGGACTCCCTGGGGCGGACGGGGTGGGGAGGCTCCATCCGCATCGAGAGCAACGTCCCGCTCCGCTGGGGGTGCGGCTCCTCCACCACCGACGTGCTCGCCACCATCCGGGCCGTCGCCGACGCCTTCGGCGCCGTCCTGGACCCCGAGTGGATCGCCCGCATCTCCGTGGTGGCGGAGACCGCGTCCGACTCGCTGATGTACGGCCCCGGGCGCGCCGTGCTCTTCGCGCAGCGCCGCGGCTGCGTGCTGCTGGACCTGGGCGGGCCGCTCCCCCGGGTGCAGGTGCTCGGCTTCAACACCGAGGAGACGCACGGGGTGGAGACGCTTTCGCTCCCGCCCTGTCAGTACTCCGCGTGGGAAGCCGAGGCCTTCCAGCCCGTCCTGGGGCTGCTGCGCCGCGCGGTGGCCCAGCAGGACCCCGACCTGCTGGGCCGGGTGGCGACCGCCAGCACCACGATCATGCAGCGCCACCGCCCCAAGCGCTTCATGCCGGAGCTGCTGCGGCTGGCCAGGGAAACGGGCGCGCTGGGGGTGCAGGTGGCGCACAGCGGGACGGTGGCCGGCTTCCTGTTCGAGCCCGGGAGCGGGGCGGCCGACCGCATCGAGCACGCGCGGGAGGGGCTGCGCCACATCGGCGTGCGCGCCGCCTGGGAGTTCTGCAACGACCTGTCCCCACAGCCGGAGTCCGTCTCGTGAGCGGTGCCGTGATCAACGCCAACTTCGTGGACGCCATAGCGCTCCCGCGCATCGTCTGGCTGCGCCCCAACCTGATCGGGCTGGCGTTCCCGCTCATGAAGCTGCTCCCGGCGCGGCTGATCGTCCGCAAGGCGATCGAGGAAGGCGAGCTGCAGCCGGGCGGGCTGATCGCCGAGACCACCTCGGGGACCTTCGGGCTGGCGCTGGCGATGGTCGCGCGCCTGGCGGGGCACCCGCTCACCCTGGTGAGCGACCCGGCCATCGACGCGCCGCTGCGCCGGCGGCTGGAGGACCTGGGGGCCACCGTGCACATCGTGGAGAAGCCGGGGCCCACCGGCGGCTTCCAGCAGGCGCGTCTGGAGGTCCTGGAGCGGGTGCTGGCGGAAAACCCGGGCAGCTTCTGCCCCCGGCAGTACTCCAACCCGCACAACCCGGGGAGCTACGCCCCCTGCGCCGAGCAGCTGGTGCACGCCGCCGGGGCCGTGGACTGCCTGGTGGGAACGGTGGGGTCCGGGGGCTCGGTGTGCGGGATCTCTTCATACCTGCGGCTGCTCTTCCCCGAGCTCACCGTGGTGGGCGTGGACACGCACCGCAGCGTCATCTTCGGCCAGTCCGACGCCGGGGGCGGGCGCAAGCTTCGCGGGCTGGGGAACAGCCTCATGCCCGCGAACGTGGACCACACCGCCTTCGACCTGGTGCACTGGGTGGGCGCCGCCGAGGCCTTCCGCGCCACCCGGCAGCTCCACCGCGACCACGCGATCTTCGCCGGCCCCACCAGCGGCGCCGCGTACCTGGTGGCCGACTGGTGGGCCCGCGAGAACCCCGACTCGCTCACCGCCGTGGTGTTTCCCGACGAGGGGTACCGCTACCAGGACACCGTCTACGACGACGCCTGGCTGGAGCAGGAGGGGACGCTCTTGGACGTGCTCCCGCGCGAGCCGGTGGAGTGGGACCACCCCCACGACGGCGACGATCCCTGGTCGTTCTTCCGCTGGGGCCGGCGCGAGCTTGCCGAGGTGATGCGCCCGCACGCCCCGGGGGTGGAGCTGACGCTTTCATGAGCGGCGCGCAGAGCCGCGGGGTGGTGCTCTTCGTGGAAAGCAACACCAGCGGGACGGGGCGCATCTTCGTGCAGACCGCCCGCGCCATGGGGTACCGCCCGGTCCTGGTCACGGCGAAGCCGGAGAAGTACGCGTACCTGTCGCAGGAGGGGGCGCCCGAGGTGATCGCCGTCCCCCGGGTGGACGAGGACGAGCTGTACGCCCTGGTCCGCGAGCGCTTCGCGGGCGGCGCGGAGGTCGCCGGGATCACCTCCAGCTCCGAGTACTTCATCGCGACCGCGGCGGCGCTCGCGGCGCGCTTCGGCCTGGCGGGCCCGGAGGCGGCGAGCGTGCGCGCCGCGCGCGACAAGTCGCGCCAGCGCGAGGTGCTGGCCGCGGGCGGCGTGCCCACCCCCGCCTTCCGCGTGGCCACGTCCGCGGCGGACGCCGCGCAGGCCGCGGAAGAGATCGGGGTGCCCGTGGTGGTCAAGCCGGTGGGCGGGAGCGGGAGCGTGGGGGTGCGCGCGTGTGCCACCGCGGCGGAGGCCGCCGCGCACGCGGACGCCCTGCTGGCGCAGGCGGCCTCGCCCGCGGAGCGGCGGGTGCTGGTGGAGGCCATGGTCGAGGGCCCCGAGTTCTCGGTGGAGGTCTTTTCCGGGCGGGTGGTGGGGATCACCCGCAAGCACCTGGGCGCGCCGCCCTTCTTCGTGGAATCCGGGCACGACTACCCCGCCCCGGTCTCCGGCGACCTGGCCGCCACCCTCGCGGACACCGTGCGCCGCGCCACCGCGCTGCTGGGGCTGGGCTGGGGGCCGCTGCACTGGGAGCTCCGCGTGCAGGACGGCCGGGCGTTTCCCATCGAGGTGAACCCGCGCCTGGCGGGGGGCTTCATCCCCGAGCTGGTGCGCCACGCGCAGGGGATCGACCTGATCCGCGAGACGCTGCGCCTGGTGGTGGGCGAGACGCCGGAGCCGGAGGCCACCCGGCACCGGCACGCCTCCATCCGCTTCCTGTTCGCGCCCCGCCCGGGACGGCTGGACGCGGTGGAGGGAATGGAGGCCGCCCGCGCCGTGGAGGACGTGGTGGACGTGGCGCTGTACCGCCGCCTCGGCGAGGAATTGACGGTGGAGGGCGACTTCCGGGACCGCATCGGCCACGTGGTCGCGTGCGCCGACGACTCCGGGGCGGCGTGCGCGGCGGCGGAGCGCGGCCAGGGCGCGGTGCGGTTCCGCGTCGCCGCGGGGGAAGCGGCCTGATGGAGGACACCGGGCGGATCCGCAGGCCGCTGGACCGGCGCGCGCGGCAGGTCGTCTTCGGCGACCACGTGGAGCAGGCGATCCACGACGAGCTCCCCTTCTACGTCCGGATCGACCGGGCGCACCTGGTGATGCTCCTGGAGCGGAGGATCCTCCCCCGCGAGGCCGGGCGGCGCCTCCTGGCCGTGATGGACGACCTGGTGGCGCGCGACTACGCGCCGCTGCGCGGACGCCCGGCGCCCCGCGGCCTGTACCTGCTGTACGAGAACTGGCTGGTGGAGACGCTGGGCGAGGAAGTGGGCGGCGCCGTCCACCTGGCCCGCTCGCGCAACGACATCAACGCCACCGTGCTGCGGCTGCGGCTGCGGGGGGCGTACCGCGCGCTGGTCCGCGAGACGCTGCGCCTCCTCGCCGTCCTGGTGCACCGCGCCGGGCGGCACGCCCGGCTCACCATGCCGGTGTACACGCACTGGCAGCCGGCGCTCCCCGTCACCTACGGCCACTACCTGGCCGGGGTGGCGTCCGCCCTGGAGCGCGACCTGCGGGGGATCGAGGACGCCGCCGCGGAGCTGGACCGCTGCCCGCTGGGCGCCGGGGCCGCCGGGGGGACCACCATCCCCATCGACACGGAGCGCACCGCGCGCCTGCTGGGCTTCGCCGAGGGCGTGCGGCACTCGCTGGACGCCGTGGCCTCGCGCGACCTGGTGCTGCGGCTGCTCGCCGCGGCGGCGGTGCTGGGCGTCACCCTCAGCCGCCTCGCGACCGACCTGCAGCTGTGGAGCACCGCCGAGCTGGAGCTGGTGCGCTTCCCGGACGAGCTGGTGGGCTCCAGCTCCATGATGCCGCAGAAGCGCAACGCCTTCCTCCTGGAGCACGTCAAGGGGCGCGGCGGGGCGCCGCTGGGGGCCTTTTCCGCCGCGGCCATGGCGATGCACGCCACCCCCTTCAGCAACTCGGTCGCCGTGGGGACGGAGGGGGTCAAGCCGCTGTGGGGCGCGCTGGCCGAGGTGACGGAGGCGACACTCCTGGCGCGCCTGGTGGTCGCGGGCGCGCAGCCTCAGCCCGAGCGCATGCGGCGCAGGGCGGCGGAGGGATTCACCGCCGCCACCGAGCTGGCCAACCGCCTGGTGGCGGCGACGGGGATCTCCTTCCGCAGCGCCCACCACCGCGTGGGCGAGCTGGTCACCCGCGCGGCCGAGCGGGGGGAGTCGCTGGAGGAGGCGGCGGAGGGGCTCTTCCGCGAGCTGGGCCTCGCCGCGGACCCGGCGTGGGTGGACCCCGCGGCGGTCGCGGCGGCGGCGGAATACGGCGGCGGCCCCGGCGAGGCCTCGCTGGGACACGTGCTGGCGGAGCTGCGGCAGGGGTGGTCGGCCGCGGCGCGGCGCCTGGAAGCGCGCTCGCGGCGCTGGGAGGCGGGATCCCGCGACCTGGCGGACGCGGTCGCCGGGGTGCTGGGCGACGAGCCGCCGGAGGCCGCCGGCTAGGCGGACCCCGCCCCGCGCAGGATCCCGTCCGCGCGCAGCCGCTCCAGCACGGCGCCCACCAGCTCCTCCACCCCGTGCTCCCCCGTCCGCAGCACCATCTCCGGGGCCGGCGGCGGCTCGTACGGGCTGGTCACCCCGGTGAAGTGCGGGACCTCGCCGCGCAGGGCCCCGGCGTACAGCCCCTTGGTGTCGCGCCGCCGCAGGACGTCCAGCTCCGCGTCCACGAACAATTCCAGGAAGCGCCCCTCCGGGAACAGGGCGCGCACCGCGTCGCGGTCCTCGCGGAAGGGGGACACGAAGGCGCACAGCACGATGCTCCCCGCCTCGAAGAAGAGCCGCGCCACCTCGCCCGCCCGCCGCACGTTCTCCCGCCGGTCCTCCCTGCCGAAGCCCAGGTCGGCGCACAGCCCGTGGCGGAGCTGGTCGCCGTCCAGCAGCATGGTCCGGCACCCCCGCGCGAACAGCTCCCGCTCCACCGCCCGGGCCAGGGTGCTCTTCCCCGCCCCGGACAGCCCGGTGAGCCAGAGCACCGCGGCCCCGTGGCCGCTCTGCGCCTCGCGCTCGGCGCGGGGGACGTTCCAGTCCTCCCACACCACGCCCGGCGACGCGGCCGGCGGATCCTCGCGGACCTCGCGCGGCTCGCCGCGGATCATCCCCGCCGCCACGGTGAGGTGGGTGTGCGGGTCCACCAGGATGAAGCTCCCGGTGGCGCGGTTCCGGTCGTACGGGTCGAAGAAGAGCGGCCCGGCGGTGGTGACCTCCACCCGCCCGATTTCGTTGAGCCCGAGCGTGGGCGCCTCCTCGCGGTGCAGCGTGTCCACGTCGATGCGGTACACCACCTCGCTTACGAACGCCCGCAGCTCCCGGGTGGCGTGCATCAGCACGTACGAAGTGGAGCGGTCCAGCGGCTTCTCGTCCATCCAGCAGAGGACCGCGTCCACCCGGCTCGCCGCGGTGGGGAGGTTGCGACGGCGCACCAGCATGTCGCCGCGGCCCACGTCCACGTCGTCCTCCAGCGTGACCACCACGGAGTCGCCCGCCACCGCCTCGGGGAGGGGCCCGGCCGGGGTGTCGATGGCGCGCACCCGGCTGGCGGCGCCGCCCGGCAGCACCACCACCTCCTCGCCCGGGCGGAGTGTGCCGGAGGCGAGCCGGCCGGCGAGCCCCCGGTAGTCCTGGTGCGGGCGGATGACGTACTGCACCGGGAAGCGGAAGTCCACCAGGTTGCGGTTCGCCCCGGCGTGGGCGGTTTCCAGCAGGTGCAGCAGCGTCCCCCCCTCGTACCACGGCATGCTCCCGCTCTTTTCCACCACGTTGTCGCCGTGGAGCGCGGAAACGGGGACGAACGCCAGGTCCTGCACGTCCAGCTTCTGCGCGAACTCCTGGTAGTCGCGCACGATCTGCGCGTACGCCTCCTCGGACCAGTCCACCAGGTCCATCTTGTTGACCGCCACCACCACGTGGGGAATGCGCAGCAGCGAGGCGATGAAGCCGTGGCGCCGGGACTGGGTGAGCACTCCCTTGCGTGCGTCCACCAGCACGACGGCCAGGTCGGCGGTGCTCGCCCCGGTCACCATGTTGCGGGTGTACTGGAGGTGCCCCGGCGTGTCGGCGATGACGAGCTTGCGCCGCGGCGTGGCGAGGTAGCGGTACGCCACGTCGATGGTGATGTTCTGCTCCCGCTCGGCGCGCAGCCCGTCGGTGATCAGCGCCAGGTTGACGTACGCCTCGCCGCGCTGCCGGCTGGTGCGCTCCACCGCCTCCAGCTGGTCCTCGGTGAGGCTGCGGGTGTCGTACAGGAGCCGCCCGATGAGGGTGGACTTGCCGTCGTCCACGCTCCCGGCGGTGCTGACGCGCAGCAGGTCGGTGGCGGCGTACGGGTCGAGGGCGGGGCTGGCGGTGTCGCTCATGGGCGGTGTCGTACCGGGTCCGGCGGGATCGGGATGGAGAACGGCTTCTCGAACGGCTGGTTTTGGGCGTGACCCCGGCTGGCGCCGGGGTCGGGCTTCGGCTCCGTAGGCGAGCAAACAACGCTCGCCAACGGAGTCGAGCCCCCGCAAACTGCCGCGGGGTCTCGCCCCTTCGGGCCGGAATCCCTCACGCGGGCGTTGCGCTGGCGTCCGCAGGTTCGGGGATCCTCGTCTTCGGCGCCCTGCCGATTCCCGGAGGAGCCTGGCCCGCACGGATTTCGTGTCAGAAGTATCCCAGCCGCTTGCGGTCTTCCATGGCGGTGTCGCCGCGGCGGTCGTCGCTGCGCCCGCCGCGCTCGGCGATGCGCGCGGCGGCCACCTCGCGGACGACCTCGTCCACCGTCGCCGCGCCGCTCTCCCACACCCCGGTGCAGGTCAGGTCGCCCACGGTGCGGCAGCGGACGCGCAGGCGCACCGGGGTCTCGCCCGGGAGCGGCCGGTTGTGCTCGCCCACGGCCAGCAGGACCCCGTCGCGGCGCACGACCTCGCGCTCGTGCGCGAAGTACAGGCCGGGAAGGGCGATCCCTTCGGCGGCGATGTACTGCCACACGTCCAGCTCGGTCCAGTTGGAAAGGGGAAAGACGCGGAAGTGCTCGCCGTGACCCTTGCGCCCGTTGAACAGGTTCCACAGCTCGGGCCGCTGGTTCCTGGGGTCCCACTGCCCGAAGGCGTCGCGGTGGCTGAAGAACCGCTCCTTGGCGCGGGCCTTTTCCTCGTCGCGCCGCCCCCCGCCGAACGCGGCGTCGGCGCGCAGCTCCCGGAGCGCGTCCAGCAGGGTGACGGTCTGGAGGGCGTTGCGGCTGGGGTTGGGGCCGGGCTCCTCGCGGCAGCGCCCCCGGTCGATGGAGTCCTGGACGGTGCGCACCAGCAGCTCGCACCCCACCTCGGCGGCGAGCCGGTCGCGGAACTCGATGGTCTCCGGGAAGTTGTGGCCCGTGTCGACGTGCAGGAGCGGGAAGGGGAAGCGCCCCGGCCAGAACGCCTTGCGGGCCAGGTGCACCATGACGATGGAGTCCTTGCCCCCCGAGAACAGGAGCACCGGGCGCTCGAACTGCCCGGCCGCCTCGCGCATCACGTACACGGCCTCGCTCTCCAGCTGGGCCAGGTGGCCCTTGCGGTACGAGGAGCGGGCGACGGGATCGGGGTCGTGCGCGGCGGCGGCGGGGATGGGCTCGGGGTCGTGCGACATCGGGACGGGCGGAACGGGGAGGAGGGCCGGGACGGCGTTCACGGCAACGGAAGGTCGCCCCGGTGCGGCTCCCGCGCAAGCGGGCTGTCCGCTCGCGCGGCCCTCGCCCGGCGCCCCCATCGTACACGACCCATCGCCAGATTCGAGCGAGCCGAAGCTGCTCCTGCTCCGACCCTGGAAGCCTGGTTGACATGGAATGAATTTAGTCGTTTATTACGCGTAGATATTCGGCCACCCTGGATGTGGAGATTTGAGATGAAGATGAGAAAGAGCGGGGGATGGGCAGGAATCTTCGCCGCGGCACTGCTTGTCGCGGGCCTGGCTGCGTGCGAAACGCCGTCGGCTGTCGAACCCGCGAGCCTGGCAGCATCTCAGGACGGGACCCGATCCTTCGAGGGGTCCGTGGACA
Organism: uncultured Gemmatimonadales bacterium; assembly: GCA_963716255.1. GTDB lineage: Bacteria > Gemmatimonadota > Gemmatimonadetes > Longimicrobiales > Longimicrobiaceae > JAFAYN01. The sequence continues at coordinate 1,557,930 of OY970303.1, forward strand.
CAGGCGAGGTTTCCAGCGGCGACACACTGCGCACCGTCGATGAGCCCGTTGCGACCGACACTGCGGTTGCCGGGGCAGCGAACGCTCAGATCTGGCCCGGGCCGCCTTCGGGTCACTGGAGGCCGACCATCGTCCGCGAGGGTGGAGCGATCGACGTGGTGGCTTCCGGTACGGAATACGTCTATCGTGTGCCGGTAGGCAGTCTCGTCCTGGGGCCGTACCCGGAGGTCGACCCCGTCACAGGCAAATTGTACCTCCACTACAAGATCTATCTCCCCAACGGCGACCTGATCCACCTCATCTGGGATGAGACGGAGAACTGGACCAAGGTGTTCACGAAGTCGCGTGCAGAGATGGAGAGAAGCAAAGCGACTGGCTGACGCGGCTGAATGGAGTCAAAGGCTGGTGTCCCCGGGTAGGGATGCCAGCCTTTTCGTTTCGATGGGAGTGTCACGGCGTCCCTTCCCTCGCTTGCGGGGGAGGGGTGGCGCGCAGCGCCGGGGGGGGGCCCCTCCGAACGCCAGCGCGATGCCCGCGTGAGGGATTTCGGCCCGAAGGGGCGAGACCCCGCGGCAGTTTGCGGGGGCTCGACTCCGTTACGCACGGTTGTTTCGTGCGTTACGGAGCCGAAGCCCGACCCGAGCGCCAGCGAGGGGCACGCCCAAAACCAGCAGTTCAAAGCCCTTCCACACGATCTCACACCACGAACACCTTAACTCGCTGGATGCAGTTGTTCCCGTAGCCCAGCGAGTTGACCACCGGCGCCATGGGCTGCTCGTTCCCCGCCGCGTCCGCGGCCCGGGCCAGCAGCGCGAACTCGCCGCGGCGGGGAGGATGCCAGGCCAGCCGCCAGGGCGCGGCGGCGTGCGGCGACGGCGGCGTGCCCAGCTCGGCGGCGGCCCAGGTGGCACCGTCGTCCGCGCTCACCTCCACCCGCGCGACGGGGGCGGCGCCGGACCAGGCGATCCCCCGGACCTCCACCGGGCCCAGGGGCACCGCGGCGCCGTCTTCCGGGGAGGCGACCAGCGAGCGGACGCGGGCCCGGGTGACCGGAGTCCCGTCCGGCGTCCCGGCCTCCCCGACGTACAGGTACTGCTCGGCCTGGAAGTGCCCCCGGAAGGGCTCCGGCAGCACCCGCAGGGCGGCCAGCCACTTCACCGAGGCCATCCCGTACCACCCCGGCACCACCAGGCGCAGCGGGAAGCCGTGCGCGGCGGGAAGCGGCTCGCCGTTCATCTCCCAGGCGAGGAGCGCGCCGCCCTCCAGGGCGACGGCGAGCGGGAGGCTGCGGGCGTAAAGTTCCTCGCGGCCGGGGCCCACGGGCCCGCGGTCGGCGCCCTCGAAGAGCACTTCCACGGCGGCGGGCCCGGGGCCGGCCCGCTCCAGCACGTCGCGCAGGGGGACGCCGGTGAAATCGGCGGTGCTCACGGCGGCCAGACCCCACGGGGTGCCGGAGGGGACGGGCCGCATCAGGCTGCGCCCGTTGCCGGCGCACTCCAGCGTCACCGCCAGCGTCCGGCGCGGCATCGCCCGCAGCTCGGCGAGCGGCAGCGCGAGCGGCCTCGCCACCTCGCCCTCGACGCGCAGGCGCCACGCGGCGGCGTCCACCCGGGGCACCGGGAAGTGGCTGCGCCGGTAGAAGTGCGGCGTGGGGGTGAGCGGGGCCGCGAGGGCGGCGAGGGGCGCCTCGCGGTTCAGGGGATCCGGTGTTCCGTCTGGGGTCATGGGGCGGGCGAAGGGGTCGGGCGCGAAGGGCGGACGCACGGGGTCTCCATCCTGAGCAGATCCCGTTCCCGGCCGCCCGCACAGGTTCCGCCAGGTTGACAAGCCGGCGGGGGAGCCGCCATCATCTAGGGTTCGACAACGAACATACGAGGTCGCCCTGCGGCATCGGACAACCGGAGGGAACGACCGGCGCATGAAGATCTTGATCACGGTCCACCAGTTCCTCCCGGAATTTTCCACGGGGACCGAGGTGATCGCGCTGGGGATCGCGAAGGAGCTCCGGGACCGCGGCCACGACGTCCTGGTGGTCACGGGGTTCCCCGACCCTGGCCGGGTGCCGGACGCGGCGCGGTTCGACCGCTACGTCCACGACGGCATCGCCGTGGAGCGCTTCCGCCACTCGCCGCACCCCATGGGAGAGCAGCGGGTGGTGACGGAGCTGGCGTACGACAATCGGCTGTTCGCCGGCGCGTTTGGCAAGCTTCTGGACCGGTTCGAGCCGGACCTGGTGCACTTCGTCCACCTGTCGCGCCTTTCCGCTTCGCTGATCGGGCCCTGCGTGGAGCGGGGGATCCCCACCGTCTTCACCGCGACCGACTTCTGGGCCGTCTGCCCGTTCAGCCAGCTCCGGCTGGCGGACGATTCCATGTGCGCGGGCCCGGACCCCTCCGGCTTCAACTGCGTGCGGCACCTCCTGGACGCCGCCGGCGCCCGCCCAAGCTCGCTGGTGGGGCTGGCGAGGCGCGCGCCGGACTGGATGCTGGGCCTGGGGGTGCGCGCCGCGGGGATCCCGCTCCCGGTGGCGCCGCCCTTTCTCCGCGAGGTGCGGGCGCTGGTGGGGCGGCAGTCCTTCGTGCGCGAGCAGCTGGGCCGGGTGGACCGGGTGCTGGCCCCCTCGCGGATCATGGAGCGCACGCTCGCCGCGGGCGGCATCGCCCCGGGGCGGGTGCGCTTCCTGCCCTACGGGATCCGCACGGAGGGGATCGCGCGCTCGGCGGACCGCGGGAGCCGGCCGACCCTCCGGCTGGGGTTCGTGGGGAGCCTGACCGAGCACAAGGGGCTGGCGACGGCGGTGCGGGCGGTGCGCCTGCTGGACCCCGCCCTCCCGGTGGAGCTGGACGTCCACGGCGCTCCGGGGGACAGCCCCGCGGGCCGGGACTTTTACGCGGCCGTGCAGTCGCTCGCCGGGCCGGACGCGCGCATCCGCTTCCGCGGGCGCTTCGACAACCGGCGGGTGGGCGAGGTGCTGGCGTCGCTGGACGCGCTGGTGGTGCCCTCGCTGTGGCACGAGAACACGCCGCTGGTGGTGTACGAGGCGTTCGCGGCGGGATGCCCGGTGATCGCCTCCGACGTGGAGGGGATCGCGGAGGTGGTCCGCCACGAGGTGGACGGGCTGCTCTTCGCGCGCGGGGACGCCGCCGCGCTCGCGGCCTGCATGCGGCGCGCGGCGGAGGACCGCGCGCTGCTCGGGCGCCTCGCCCGGGAGACGCGTGCGCCGCTCTCGGTGGGCGAGCACGTGGACCGCCTGGAGGCGGTGTACGGCGAGCTCGTACCGGCAAGCTCCGCGAAGCGCCGCCCGGCGCGGCGGGCGGAGAGCCGGCCCGCCGCGGAGTGCCCGCGGCCATGACCCCCTTTCGCCACCGCACCCCCGCACCCGTTCCGTGAGCCGGTCCGTGCCCCCATCGAGCCAGTCCGTGCAGGTCCTCCTTTCCACGTACAACGGCGAGGAGTACCTGCGGCCGCTGCTGCGGAGCCTGGACGAGCAGGCCCACCCGAACGTGGAGCTGCTGGTGCGCGACGACGGCTCCACGGACCGGACGCTGGAGCTGCTCCGGGCGCACTCCGGGCGGGTGCGCCCGGAGCTGCGGCCCGGCGGTCACCTGGGGCTCCCGGACACCTACTTCGAGCTGGTGCGCGATTCGCGCGCGGACGCGGACCTGTTCGCCTTCTGCGACCAGGACGACGTGTGGCTGCCGGGGAAGCTGGCGCGGGCGGCGGAGATGCTGGCGGCGACGGACCCGGCGGCGCCCGCGATGTACTGCGGACGCGCGCAGTACGTGGACGCGGAGCTCCGCCCGCTGGGGATGTCGGAGCTGCCGTGCAGCCCGCTGACCTTTCAGCACGCGCTGATGCAGAACGTGGCGACGGGGTGCACCATCGTGATGAACCGCGCCGCGCGCGACCTGCTGGCGGAGTCCACGCCTGAGGAGGTGTTCATGCACGATGCGTGGGCGTACCTGGTGATCGCGGCCTTCGGGACGGTGCTCTACGACCCGGTTCCCATGGTGCTCTACCGCCAGCACGCCGCGAACACCATCGGCAGGCCGCGGGGGTGGCCGGCCCGGCTGTCCAGGTTCGTACGCCGCGGGTGGAACTGGCCGCACCTGCGCCAGGCGCTCCACTTCGAGCACCACTACGGGTCGCGCCTGCAGGGCGAGGACCGCCGGGCGCTGGACCTGCTGCTGGAAAGCCGGACCAGCTTCCGCGCCCGGGTGCGCTACGCGCTGTCGCTGGACTCGCACCGGCGCGGGGTGCGCGACGACCTGGCCTTCCGGCTGCTGTACATCGCGGGGCGGATGTGAGCGGCGGATCGGGGGACCGCCTCCTGCGCCTGGTTCGCGCCGGCGACTGGTGGCAGTTCCACCTGCTGCCGCTGCTCTCTGCGGCCTACGCGGCCATCGCCCTGTTCGCGGTCCCCCCGGCGCTCGCGCTGCCGGCGCTGGCGCGCCTGCTCGTTTCCATCGTCTTCGTCGCGGCGTACTCGCACGTCGTCAACGACAGCGCGGACGCGGAGCAGGATGCCCGCGCGGGCAAGACCAACCGGGTGCAGGCGCTGTCCCCGGGCCGGCGCGCGCTCCTGGCGCTCGCCGCGCTGGGGTGCGGCTTCGCGGTGTGGGCGGGGGCGGGGCTCTCCGCCCGGACCGTCGCGCTGCTGGTGGGGATCGCGGCGCTGCAGCCGGCGTACGCGATGCGCCCGCTGCGCCTCAAGGAGCGCGGGGCCTGGGGGCTGCTGGCGGACTCGCTGCACACGCACGCGCTCCCCACGCTGTACTGCTTCTCGCTCTTCGCGGACCTGGCGGGCGCGCCGCTCTGGCGGCCCCTGCCGCTGGCGGCGGCGGCGTGGTCGCTCCTGGTGGGGCTGCGCGGCATCCTGTACCACCAGCGCACGGACGAGGCGAACGACCGGCGCGCCGGGGTGGCGACGTGGGTCACCACGCACGGCTCGGAGCGCGCGGCGGCCCTGGTGCGGCGCTTCGTGTTTCCCGCGGAGCTGGCGGCGCTCGCCGCGGTGGGGGCGGCGCTCCTCCCCGTGGCCCCGGCGGTGGTGGCGTGCCTGGCCGCGTACGGCCTGCTGGCGCAGCTCCCGCGCTGGGCGGGGGCCCAGCCGCACTCCTTCGCGGACCCCGCGCCGGCCGAGAAGGGGAGCTACGTCCCCCTGCTGGCCTTTTACCGCACCTGGCCCTCGCTGGCCTTCGCCGTCCTCCTGGCTGCGCAGCACCGTGCCTTCGTCGCCGTGCTGGTGCTCCACGCCGTCGTCTTCGCCGGGCCCATCCTGGGCCAGGCCGCGGACCTGTGGCGCCTGCTCGCCTGGCTGGCCCGCGCCCCGGCACACGTCGTCCGCCGGCTGGGAGGCTCCCCGCGCAGCCCGCGCACGCTCTGACCGGTGAAAAGTCGCGGTTCGGGCGTGCCCCCGGCTGCGCCGGGGTCGGGCTGCGGCTCCGTAACGCACGATAAAACTGTGCGTAACGGAGGCGAGCCCGCGCAAACAGCCGCGCGGTCTCGCCGCTTCGCGCTCGCATCCCTCACGCGGGCGCGGCACTGGCGTCCGCGAGGGTGGGCCCCCTCACCCCCCGGCCCCCTCTCCCCCGCGAGCGGGGGAAAGGGGGAGAACGGCACGGCCATCTCGGCTTCATCGCCTTGCTGACGCCCCAGGGAGCCTGGCAGGAGACGACATGAAGCCGGACCGGGCTGGGTGCCTGGTCCGGCTTTTTTGCGTGCCGCAGCGGCGGGGAACGACGGTGCGCTCCGGCGGGCTCCGGTGTTCGGGGTCGGCCGGGGGAGGGGGCCGGGGGGGAGGGGGCATCCCGCGGACGCCAGCGCGATGCCCGCGTGAGGGATTCCGGCCCGAAGGGGCGAGACCCGCGGGCAGTTTCGCGGGGCTCGACTCCGTTACGCACGGTCGTTTCGTGCGTTACGGAGCCGAAGCCCGACCCCGGCGCCAGCCGGGGGCACGCCCGAACCAGCAGTTCAAGCCGTAGTCCCTTCCCCTTCCCACAGGTACTCCGCCGCGTACGCCGCGTACAGCGGGTCGCCACGGAGCCGCTCCGCCCTCCCCACGCAGTGGCGCAGGAACTCCTCCGGGAAGTCCGCGTCGGTGACGGCACGGCCGGGCCTCGCCCGCGCCAGCACCCGCACCAGCGGCCGCAGCCGGTTCTCGAACGTCCCCCGCACGTACCACCGGTACACCCGCGCCGAGCGCCGCCCCCCCAGCCGCGACGCCGCGGCGGACACGGCGCGCGAGATCACCGGGTACCAGTACAGCTCCTCGGGCGAGAGCGACGCGTTCACCCGGCCGACGCGCACCTCGCGGTGCGGGAGCCCCAGCCGCTCCTCCAGCACCCGGAGGAAGCGCGGCTGGTCGTCGCGCAGGAGCTCGTACGGCAGCACGATCACGTTGTCGGCGCCGAAGGCCGCGGCGTAGAGCCCCACCAGGTAGTCGTAGTCGTAGTAGTGGCCGGTGTCGTCGGCGAGCCGGTCGGCCAGGTCGCGGATCATCCCGTCCAGGTGCTGGGTGCCGCCCGAGCGGACGTACTGGGAGTACCCGGACAGGACGATGTCGCGGAAGCCGCGCGTGACGACGAGGATGCGACTGCCGGGGAAGAGCGTCTTCAGCAGGGCGCAGACGTCGGCCTGGGCGTCCTTGATGCGCTCCGGGAGCCCCCCCCGCTCGCCACCCCCCTCCAGCTGGAGCCCGCCGGTGCTCCGGTGCGGGGTGGAAAGCCCCTCGGAACTGGTGACGTAGTAGCGGTACGAGGGGTCGGGCATCCGGCACATGGCGTACACGTCGGGGAAGCCGCCCACGCCGCCGGGCGCGTAGCACAAGTCCGGGTGCTGCTCGAACCACGCCTGGAGGAAGGTGGAGCCGGACTTGGGGTAGCCGACGTGGATCAGGTGCTGGGCCATGGCGACGGGCTCGCGGGGCGGCGGCAGAGGGCTTCCAGGCAGAAGCCGGTGGTCAGCTCCTCGGAGCCCCAGCCGAAGTACTTTTCGGGGCCGCCGAAGTAGAGGGAGGTGGCCCGCCAGTCGCCCCCGGGGCGCTGCGCGGCGAGCAGGTAGCGGACGGCGCGCTCCAGCTCGGGCGGCGCGGCGCGCCAGGAAAGCAGGGCGCACACGGCGAGCGCGGTGTCCAGCTCGCTGGCCCCGATGGAGCCGTCGGGGTGGGCGGCGGCGGCGATGCGGGCGACGGCCTCGTCGCGGATGGCGCCCAGCGCGGCGGCGCCGGCGCCGAAGCAGCGCGCGACGACGTACTGGAACATGAAGCGGTTGAGGTGCCACTTGTCGCAGCACCCCTCCCTCCCGCTCCGGAACACGCCCACCAGGTAGTCGGCCACCGCGGCGGTGTCCGGGCCCTCCCCCAGGTAGAACAGGACGTTGGCGTTGACGACGCAGTCCACGTCGCCCGGCGCCGATTCGTTCATCTTCCAGAAGTAGTACGCCTTCACCGGGTTGGCCCAGTGGCGCAGCGCCACGCGCCAGTAGGCGGCGCTGCGCGGCGCGGGCCAGCGCGGCGCCAGCCAGGTGTAGAACAGCCCCTGCGGGCCGCGGGCGGCGAGGACGAGGTCGCGGTTGGGCGGGAAGGCGGCGCCCTCCCGGCGCAGGACGTACGAGACGCACGCCACGTCGTCCAGGTCGGCGGGGATGGTGGCGCGGTACCGGTGGCCGCGGGTCCAGTACCGCCACACCCCGGGCGGCTCCATCTCCGCCAGGAAGAAGCGCACCGCCCGGTCCAGCATCTCCCGGGCGCGGGGCGAGCCGGAGAAGCCCAGCGAGTACGCGATCAGCGCGGTGGGAAAGGGGGAGCTGTCGAAGACGCGGTCGCGCTCCAGCTCGTGGTCGGTGGACAGGTACGACCTGAACTCGCCGGAGGGGAGCTGGCTCCGGTGCAGGAAGCCGACGGCGCGCTCGATCGCCGCCTCCACCCCGCCGGCCGTCACCGGCTCACTCCCATTGGACATCGATCGTCATCAGCTGGTGCATGGACATGGCCGTGTTGCTCTCGCGCGACGGCTCGGTGCGGACGTGGAAGGGGTGCGGGGGCCCGGTCCAGCCGTAGGTGGCGAGCGGGTAGTGGGTGGCCGCGTCGCTGACGATGGCGCGCACCATGTACTGCCCGGCGACCAGGGGGAGGCGCGGGACCACGCACCGCACCTCGCCCGTCCCCGGGACCAGGGTGCGCGGCCGGGAATCGCGGGCCCCGGTCACGCACACCCACTGGTCGCCCGTCCAGATGGTGAACGCCCACTCCACCTCGGCGCGCTCCCGGGCTTCGTACGCCACGGACAGGCACAGGTCGGCGCCGGTGCGGATCTCGCCGCCGTCCGCGGAGCGCGCGGAGATCCCCCGGATGAGCACGGGAGCGTCGTCGGGCGGCGGGGCGGCGCCGCCCCCGGACGCCGCGGCGGCGCGCTGCTGGGCCTCCAGGTAGCACGCCAGCGTTTCCACGGCGGTGCCCGCGTGGGTGAGCCGCCCGGCCTCCAGGAGGATGCCGCTGCGGCAGATGGCCTGGATCTGGTGGGGGCTGTGGGAAACGAACACGAGCGAGCCCCCGGCGTCCAGGTACTTCTGCATGTGGGTGATGCACTTGCGCTGGTAGGTGATGTCGCCCACCGCGAGCACTTCGTCCACCAGGAGCACGTCGGGCTGGAGGTGCGCCGCCACGGCGTACGAGAGGCGCGCCTGCATCCCGGAGCTGTAGTAGCGCAGCGGCACGTCCATCACCTCGCCCAGCCCGGCGAAGTCGGTGATCTCGTCCATCAGCCGGGCCGTGTCGCGGCGGGTGAAGCCGTGCAGCGCCGCGTTGACGTACACGTTCTCGCGCCCGGAGAGCGCCGGGTCGAAGCCGGTCCCCAGCTCGATCATCGCCCCCACGCGCCCCCGCAGGCGGACCTCTCCCCCGTCCGGCTTCACCAGCCCGTACATCACCTTGAGCAGCGTGCTCTTCCCGGCGCCGTTGGCCCCGACGACGGCCAGCGACTCGCCCGGCGCCACCCGGAACGACACGTCGCGAAGCGCCCAGAACTCGCCGCGCCGCAGCTCCGGCGGCGGAGCCCCGGCGCCGGGCCGCAGGACCTCGCGCGCGATGTCGCGGAGCCCGTACCACTGGGCCCGCCGCAGCTCGCGGCACAGCTTCTTGGAAAGGCCGGCGACGGCGACCGACGGTCCCGCTCCGCTCACCGCGCGGCCCCTTCGCCGGGCGCGACCCACAGCTCGCCGAGGGCGCGGTAGTTGGGCGAGGGGGCGTAGGCGAGCGCCGACAGCGGGCGCGCCTCGCGGAAGCGCGGCCACGCCGCGAGCAGCGCCTCCAGCGCCACGCGCACCTGCAGGCGCGCCAGCCGCGACCCGGGGCACACGTGGGGCCCGGAGCCGAAGGCGAGGTGCGGGTTGGGGGAGCGGTCCAGCCGCAGCCGGTCGGGATCCGGGAAGCGGGCGGGGTCGCGGTTGGCCGCCGCGACGACCAGCCGCACCTCGGCGCCGGGGGGAATGGCGACGCCGGCCAGCTCGGCGCCCGGCCCGGCGAGGCGCCAGAGCAGCATCTCGGGGGGGTCCAGGCGGGCGGCCTCCTCCACCAGCGCGGGGACCAGGGCGGGGTCCGCCTGGACGCGGGCGCGGAGCCCGGGGTCGCGGAGCAGGTGGAGCACGGCGGCGGCGACCAGGCGGGTGGTGGTGGTGGTCCCCGCGATCCAGAAGAGCTTGAGCAGCCCCGCCGCCTCCTCCGGCGTGTGCGCGGCGCCGTCCTGCGCGCGGAAGAGCCGCCCGGCCATGGAACCGGACGGGGGCCCGGCGGCCGCCGCGGCGACCTGCTCGCGCGTCCACTCGTGAAGCTCCAGGAAGCTCGCTTCCTGCTCCTCGTCGCCGAAGCGCCGGAGCCGCGCCCGCAGCGACTCGCACTCGTCGCGCGTGAGCCCCAGGAAGCTCCCCACCACCCGCTCCACCAGCGGGGTGGCGTACTCGCTCACGATCTCCACCTCCGCCTTCCCCGTGCTTTCCACCAGCAGCTCCGCGGCGATGGCGCGGGCGGGGGCCTCCAGCGCCTCGGCCGCGGCGGCCGTGAAGTACGGGGCCACGGCGCGTCTCACCCGGGTCTGGTCGGGCGGGTCGGCCTCGTTCATGATGGGATCGAAGCGCACCTGCGGCCGGGCGCTGGAAAAGTGCCCCGGGCTCTTGAAGGCCTGCGACACCTCGTCGTAGCCGAGCACCAGCCACAGCCCGCGCTCCGGGAGGAAGTGGACCGGCCCCCGCTCGCGCAGCGCGGCGTAGTACGGGTAGGGGTCCTGCATCACGTCCGGGTGCAGCAGGTCCCGCGGCTCCTGCCGCGGGTGCGGTGCGGCGGTGCGGCCCGCCAGGCGGCGCCGCACGCGGGCCGCCAGCCGGAGGGTGCGCTCGAAGATCGACAAGGCTCGCGGTCGTGGTGCGGGGGTGAAAAAGGGCTACAGGCCGCGGCGCGCGACGCAGTCCACGTCGATGAGCGGGCGCGACGGGCTGGGCGCCACCGGGAAGAGCCCCGTGGGCTCGAAGCCGGCGTCGCGGATCGCCCGCATCGACCGCGCGAAGTCCGGCGCCCCGGTGTACACGGGCTTCAGCGAGATCTCCATCTGCAGCCCCGCGATCCGATCCAGGCAGCCGGCGGCGCCGCCGAGCACGGCCAGGTCGGAGCCCTGCGTGTCCGTCTTCAGGAACACCCGCCCGCTCGCGACGCCGGGCAGCCCGCCGAAGACGGCGTCCAGCCTCCGCACCCGCACGGGCTCGCGCGCGACGGTGTCCGAGAGCCCCGGAAAGGTCCGCGCGCCGAAGTCGTTGACGGGGAGCAGGGAGCTGAGCTGCGACTCCCGCGCCACGTGGATCACCGCCTCCCCGTCCGCGGCTCCCAGCGCGTACGGGAGCACCGTCCACCGTCCGTCGCGCGCGGCGCCGGAGCGGAGGACGCGGACGCTGGCGGGGACCGGCTCGAAGGACACGATGTGCCCCCGGAAGCCGATCCGGCGGAGCATCCGCGCGTACTGGCCGTCGTTCGCCCCCACGTCCAGCACGCAGTCGACGGCGAGCGCGGCGAGGAGGGCTGCCAGGTGCCCCTCCAGCGAGTCCGCCGGGGGCGCCGCCGCGCCCTCCCGCCCCAGGAGCCGCATCGCCCGGCGCAGCACGCCGCCCACCTTGCGCTCCATGGGGGGGGGATGCGCCTACAGCCGCGACACCAGGTGGGGGCGCGCCAGGCGGTAGCATCCCCACCCCACGGCGAGCCCCGCCACGCTCGCCGCCGCCACCGCGGCGAAGCCCGGCCCGGCGGGCGCCGCCGCGCCGGTGAGCCACCCGCGCGTGGCGACCAGCAGCGGCGAGACGGGGTTCAGCGCGGCCGGCCCAAACGCCGCCGGCGGGTAGATGACGGGGGTGAAAAAGAACCAGATCCCCAGGGCGAGCGATAGCCCGCGGGACACGTCCTGGTAGAGCAGCCCCACGGGGGTGAGCAGCAGCCCCATGCTGAAGCCCAGCAGGAGCAGCGCCGCCACCCCCAGCGGCGCCAGCAGCAGCGACGGGCTCCAGCGCACCCCGGACCAGAGGAGCACCGGCACCAGCACCGTCAGGCGCACCAGGAAGTTGAACCCCACCTCCAGCATCCCCGCCAGAAGCACCGCCTCGTGGGGGATGCGGCTGCGGGTCAGGATGGCGCGCGCGGCCGACAGCTGCTGGAGCGGGGCGTTCAGCGCGTCCGCGAACACCTGCCAGAGGAGCGTGCCGGTGAGCACGTAGACGGGATACGGCAGGTCGGTGCGGCCCACGTCCAGGATGCGGGCGGAGTTGAGGTACACCCACGCCCCGGAGGTCGCCAGCGGCGGGAGCAGGAGCCACAGGTAGCCCAGCCAGCTCTGCCGGTACCCCGCCTGCAGCCGCCGCACGAACAGGTGCCATGCCACCGGGGGAGCCACCCGCAGGTCAGAGCGGACGGCCGCCGCGAAGGCCCCCGGCGAGCGGAGCTGCGAGTCCGCCGAATACACCACCTCTTCCATGCCGCCGTCCAGGCTCCCGCCGGGGTTCCGCCGCCCTCCGGCGGCGCGCCGGAAGCACCCGATCTTACGCGCGCGGGGGCGGCGGAACAAGTCGCGGCCGGGAAACGCGCCCGCCCGGCGGGGGCGTCCTCCGCCGGGCAAGGATCTTGAGGGGCCCCCGCCGGTCCGCGGCCGCCCATGAGCGGCCGCCTTTCGCCACACCCACGGGCACGACGCGGCGCGTCGGGGGGACATGAGCGCATCCGCCACGCAGCCGCCGGTGCTGCGCACCTCCGCGGGGGAGTTCCCTCTGCACGAGTACCGCCTGGGGATGGCCGGGCGCGAGTGGAGCGTGCTGCACACCGCCGCGGTCCTGAGCTTCGCGGACGAGCAGCACTTCCTGCGCGAGATGCGGGAGCACCTGCCTTACGGCGTGGTCCTGTGGCCGGCGGCCATCGCCCTGGCCCACGACGTGGCGTCGCGGGCGGAGGCGTTTCGCGGCCGGACGGTGCTGGAGCTGGGGGCGGGCACGGGGCTGCCGGGGATCGTCGCGGCGACGCTGGGCGCGCGGGTGGTGCAGACCGACCGGCAGGAGGTGGCGATGTCGGTCTGCCGGCGCAACGGCGAGCGCAACGGCGCCGCGGGGATCGAGCACCGCCTGGCGGACTGGACGGAGTGGGCCGACGAGGCGCGCTACGACTGGATCCTGGGCTCGGACATCCTGTACGGCGAGGTCATGCACCCGCACCTCCGCCGCATCTTCGAGCGCAACCTGGCGCCCGGCGGCCGGGTGCTGCTCGCGGACCCGTTCCGCGCGACGAGCCTGCGCCTGCTGGAGGCGCTGGAGGCGGACGGCTGGACGGTGGCCATCGCCAAGTGGAACGTGGGCGCGGAGGAGACGCCGCGCCCCGTGGGGGTCTTCGAGCTGGCGCCTCCGGCCTCTACGGCCGGCGGGGAGGCGGGGCCTGCCAGAGCACGTGGGTGATCATCCAGCGCCCGTCGATCTTCGCGAGCAGGAGGTAGTCGGACCCCCACCAGGCGGTCAGCCCGGCGCTTGCGGTCTGGTCCTGCACGTCGAAGAGCCGGATCTCCCTGGGCGCCCCCGCGGGAGGGCGGTTGCGCCCGGCCTGCACCCCGCGGGCGAAGCTCATGAAGCCGGCGTACGGCATGGCCATGCCGCGGTAGCCGGCTCCCCCCTCCCCCCGCCCGAACCCGTACTTGCGCACCTCGGGCCAGACGCTGCGCTGGAGCTTGATGGTGTCGCCCTCGTAGAAGCCTTCCACGTAGTCCAGCACGGCCCGCTGCACGCCGGCGCGGTCGTCGGGCTGCTGCGCGCGCAGACATACGGGGGACAGGGCCAGCACCGCGACGATCAGGAGCAGACGACGCACGTTCCACCTCCGGGAGGGAGCCGATTCAGCCAGGGAGCACGGGGACTGGACGGACGACAGGGAAGATGCGTGCTCGCCGCCCCGCCGGGCCCAAGTGCGGACGGGGCCGTCCCTTGCGCGGAAGCGGCCGCGCGCGGCGGCTTCGGCAATGCGCGGACGTGGGACGGAGCCGTTCCGATACCGGACAGGCCGCGGACCGCCCCGGCGCCGCGCGGGGTCGCCCGGTCTCGCGCGGCGGCGGCGCACGCGCGTCCCCCGCGGGAGCATCCGTGCGCCGGGACCGCGCGCCGGCTATCTTCCTCCCCACGGGATGGATCCGGCGCGAAACCCCTGGCTCCCGGGAGCGTCCACATGCAGGATCCCACGGCCCTGACCGTCCCCCGGGCTCGCACCGCCTCGGCGCGCCTCCCCCTCCCCGCCCGCCGGCCGCTCGCGCCGGCCTTCGCCGCAGTGCTGCTGGCGCTCGCCGCCTGCGGGACGCGCGTGGACGTCCCCGCGCCGGACACGGCGGCCGCCACGCTCCCCTTTCCCGAACCGCCGCCCTCGGTGGTCACCCTCCCCATCTCGCTGGAGCTGGGCGCGGTGGTGCGCAAGGTGGAGGGGCTGGTGCCCCGCACCCAGAGCCGCGAGGACGAGTGGCACCCCATGGGCAAGGTGCCGGTGCTGGGGACGCTGTACGTGAAGGAGATGTGGGAGCGCGACCCGCTTGAGGTGGGGCTGGACGGGGACGGGGTGGAGGTGAGCGCGCAGGTCCGCTACCGCGCCCGCATCGCCGAGCAGACGTGCTTTCCCCGCCTGGGGTGCCGCTGGACGCAGCTGGCCTGGTGCGGCCACGAGGGGACCATGCCGTCGCTGCGCGTGGGGCTGCACACGCGGCTGCGCTGGCGGCGCGACTGGACGGTGGAGCCGGCCACCACGGCGGCCCCGGTGGAGGCGGGCGCGCCCTGCCGCCTCACGCGCGCCAACGTGGACGTGAGCGAGCGGGTGCGGAACGCGGTGCAGGGGCTGCTGGACGGCGCGGTGCCGCAGGTGGACGCGGAGATGCGCAAGGCGCTGGTGCTGCGGAGCCGGGTGGAGGAGGTGTGGGACCGGCTCCAGGAGCCGATCCCCGCCGGCAAGGGGGTGTTCCTGCTCTTCCGCCCGGAGGCGGTCGCGGTGGCGGAGCCCACGGCCCGGGGCACGCGGATGAGCACCACGGTGGCGGTGACCACGCGGCCGCGGGTGGTGCTGGGGGATCGTCCGGTGACGCAGGCGCTGCCGCTCCCCGACTTCTCGCGCGAGGTGCCGAAGGCGGGCGAGTTCCGCATCAACCTGGTGGCGGAGCTGCCCTACGAGACGGCCAACCGGCTGCTGGCGGATGCGCTGGTGGGCAAGGTGGTGGAGCTGCGCGGGCACCGGGTGAAGGTGCGGGGGGTGCAGCTGTACCCGGGCGGGGGCGAGCGGCTGGCGCTGGCGGTGAAGGTGGGCGGGGACGCGCGGGGCACGCTGTACTTCGTGGGGACGCCCATCTACAACCCGGTGGCGCAGACGGTCGTCGTGCCGGACCTGGACTTCTCGGTGGAGAGCCGCAACGTGCTGGGGCGGAGCGCGGACTGGCTCCTGCACGACGAGATGCGCGACCGGATCCGGGCGGCGGCGCAATTTTCCGTGGGGGACCGGGTGGCGGACATCCGGGCCAAGGTGAACACGGCGATGAACCGCAACCTGGGGAAGGCGGTGCGGCTGAGCGGGCACGTGGAGAGCCTGCGGCCGGTGGGGGTCGTGGTCACGCAGACGGCCATCGCCACGCTGGTGGAGGCGGACGGGCGGGCGCGGGTGGACATCACGATCCGGTAGAGTGGATGTTGGCGGCTACGCAGACATTCGCGACCTCGATGTCTCTCGCAGCGTTGAACCAACGCTACCGGAGCGAGGTGACCCCACGTTCCCTCAACTGCTGACATGCCAATTTGCGCACTGTATCAGACGATGGGGCTGCGAGGCGAAACGAAAGTAGAAATCCCGTGTGCTTCGCATCGACTTTCTACGTCCGAATGAATTGAATGAGCTACCAGTATGCAGCGCACCTCTTCTGGTCGCCTACCGAAGATATAACTGAGCATGGCGCGGTACTTCATACATTGGAGAGGTCCAACGATCTCGTCATTCTTGCAATCGACTTCTACTTCGACCACAACGAATCGATCGAAGGAGTCTTTCAGGATGACATCGATTCTGTCCCCCGTGGGAAGTGACCATTCGACCCGCCAAAGCTTCAATCCAGACTCACCGAGCATCAACTCGGGATCGGCCGCAATTCGCTCCTTCAGCTCTCGGTGTTCGGGGCCTTCTCCGCCGGGCCCACCCCACGCTGGTTTCTGAGCTTCTAACTGACGAATTGCTTCACGTTCGGCCGCATTTCGCGAAAACGCCGCCCACAAACTCTGGTACTCCGTTTCCGATAGGCGTCGGAGGCCTGAATGCTGCTCGCCCAGACCCCGAAACATGTAATTGTCCGCGTAGCCCAGAATGCGCGCTACATCTTTGGGGGGAATGAAACCGGCGGTACTTAGAGTTTCCGTGGGTGCACAGTACCGCCACCAGAGCTTCGTTCCATCGGTATACTCTTGTGGACTGGAATTGTCCGGTTGGTAGGCCAGTTCGGTAACTCGACCCACCGAAACAATTCCCATGCGTCCTTCGCGGCACGGAACTCGACGCTCACTCCCGTCCGCTCTCTGCTCGACGAGAGTACGCCCCCAGCGTGATTCATAGAAGAAGACGAGATCACCGGGCGCGACCCGCTCGATAACCTGACGCTTCCCATCAACTACCCAGACACCGAACGGCGGGGTCTCAGCAGGCTCATTCACCCGCTGTGGCCAGTGTGTCGTCAACCAATAAACCATGAAGCCTTTACGAGGAAGAATGGTCCCGTTCAGCGAGCCTGGGCGCTTCAACCGTTGCGAAGGATATACAACCCCTGTACCCTGCGGAGAAGGATCAAGAAAGAATACGAACGATCTCACTCAGGAGAACATCAAGCTCACGCGAGAAATTTACCTGAGTGGGTGTGGGTAACGACTCCCGGTTGCGAATCTGCAAATGTAGATGTGCATCAGCGACCTTACGAGCCGAGTTGCTGAGGTGATTCATAGATTCTTTGAACGACTTCGCACCCGGGTAATTGCTGGCTACCTCAGCGAACGACTTCATCTCAAACAAAGGTGGGACGTGATCCATGACAGCGCGTGTGAGCATCGCCGTGGCGAAGATACAATGATTTTCTGCGCAAAGATTCAGTTCTTCACAAAGCGCGATGAGCCGGCGTAGATCGAACGAAGGGTGCGAAATTGCCCGTAGCTCCTCCAGCCGTGAATGATGGACGAACTCCGGCGAGCTTCCCAGCGCATCTGATCCGTCATGAAGAGGGGCCACCTTCGGCGTCGCTTCATTCCACATCTGGAACTGATTTCGATTTGCAATCTGTTCGTCTTCCTCAGCGCGTTTCAAAGCAGAATAGAAGTCGCTGAGAGTCTGGACGTCATCCAGGTACCAAATATGATGACTTGGCGAGATGAAGACGTCGCCCGACTGGTGCCGGCCTATACTACGCCAGATTCCCGGAGCATTGTAGACTAGCTCGCCGAGCCGCCGCAGTTCCAGATCCGAAAGGCTCAGGCTTGCGACGACTTCCGACAGCTGCAAGTTATCATTGGCTTCCGACTCGAGGTATCGTGCAGCCAGAGCACGAACGGCCCTTAGGAAGTGCTGGATATCCAGATCTGAACCTTTGCAAGAAGCTACCCCTTGCAGAGTAAGCCTGCAGACTCCTCCCTGGCTTGACCGTTCACAGATGATCAGTTGTTGTCCGACTTCTGCTGCGATCTTCGCAATATTGCCCAAGTGGCGGAGCTTTATTTGAAGTCGGGTAGTTTGAGGCCACTCTCCCCGCTCTTGGAAGTGGGAAAAAACAGAGTGCAACAATTCCTCGTGTGCGTCCATCGGCCGAGTACGTGTATGGATGAGAAATGTACAGACGGAAGAGGTTTTGTAATTGCACCGGGAGGGGGTCGCGCGCAAGTGCCAAGCATCGCCGGGCACGACATCAGCAATAAGCCAACCTCCGACCCGCCCGACGCGCGGGCTAAGGTGACGGCAAGAACCTTCGACCACGGACCGGCTCGCAGCGGCTTCCCCTCACCACCTTTCCAGCGATACCCTCAGCTCCCGCCACCTGCCGAGCCGGGTGGACTCGTTGCACCACCGCGCAGCCCGGCACCCACGTCAACGGGAGAAGGGCCCCGCCGACCGTCCGGCAGGGCCCTTCTCCCGTCCAGCCGCCGTTGCGGATGCCTACCCGCTGCGACCCCGCGCCGCGGCTACGTCCCGGCCTCCGCCCCCGCGTGATCCGCCGCGAAGCCGGGGATGTCCTCAGCGCCGAAGAGCGGGCGGATCTCCAGCTCGCCCTCGTACTCCGGGCCCATCACCTCCGCGTGCACCGCCATGAACTGCCTCCCCAGCTCCAGCGCGTCCTCCAGCGACCGCACCTCCATGATCGCATAGCCGCCCACCAGCTCCTTGGCCTCCGCGAACGGCCCGTCGACGGTCGACACCCGGCCGCCCGCCAGCCGCACGCGCGCGCCCCTGGCGCTGGGCAGCAGACCGCCGCTGTCGATCATCCCCACCAGCAGCCCCGACGCCATCTGCTCCTCGGTGAGCCTGCCGATCGCCGCCATCAGCTCCGGGTTCGGCGGGAGGCCGGCCTCCGACTCGGGGGTGGCCTTCACCAGCATCATGAATCGCATGTCGTGTCTTCCTCGCGGTTGAGGTCGCGAGCCGCGCACGGCCGATCCCGGCCAGGCGTGAGCGGCGGCTCCACCGGTACGTCGATCGCGGGCCAGCGAATTCGACACGCCGGACGACACGGGTGGCCGCATCCACAGCGGCTGCATCGCGAAACCCGGGCTGGAGTTCGGCGAGCGTTCAGATCGCTGTCACCGCGTCACCCGGGAGACAGCGGCCCGGCCGGCAGGGCGGCCACCGCCGCGGCCGCCTCCGCGGACGTGACCACGGGCACCACCTCGAAGTCGACGAGGTCGCGCCACTGCGCCATCCATGCCTCCAGGAGCGCCGCGTCGTCGCACTCCATCACCTGGAAGCAGCGGCGCAGGTCCTCCGTCACCCAGCTGGACACGTAGGCGAGCCCCGCGGGCGCCAGGCGGCCCCGCTCGGCGAAGCGGCGGTAGACCGGGCGCGGGTCGCCGTCCCGGAACGTCTCGATGACCAGGAAGAGCATGCGCGGAGGGGGGCGAGGGGCTCGCGAAGGGCCGGCAGCCGCAATCTCTGCCCCGCCCTCCCGGCCCGCAAGGAAGACGCGACGGGCGCCGTCCACCCCGCTACACCCCGCGAGAAAGTGGCGCCGTCGCGCTCACACCTCAGGGCACCGGATCGGAAGCCGAGCCGTGCGCGTCACCCGCCAGGCCCGCCGCGCCACCCGCCGACCGCACCGCCGGGCTCAGGAGCCAGTCGTGCTCCCACAGCCCCCCGTGCCCGTGCTGCCGCAGCACCGTCGCGACCTGCGCCCAGTGGCGGATCCCGTGGACCAGGGTGTGGACCACCACCGTGTGCGCCCTCGCCTCGATCCGGCCGAGCTTGCGGGTGTCCGAGACCAGCACCCGGTCCAGCCCCTCCGGAGTGGCCTCGCGGAGGAAGCGGTCGCGCAGCGAGGCCGCGGTCCGGTGGATCTCCCACAGCTCCGCGGCGGTCCCGTCCGCCAGCTCCTCGTACCCGCTCACGGGCTCGCCCACGAGCCGCTGCGCGTAGCGGAGCTCCACCGCGAAGATGTGCTTGACCAGCGTCCGGACCGTGCCGTCGGCGCCCGGACCCAGCGGGAGGTCGAGCGCCCCGGCCGGCGCGCTCTCCAGCCACTCCCGCCACCGCTCCGTCTCGCCGTCCACGTACGCCGCGAGCACGCCGATCTCCACGCTCCGTTCAGCCATGCGCCGTCCTCCGGTGCCCAGGTGGTGTCCGCTCCCTCCACCGATCTTGCAGCGCCGGCGACATGTCGTCAATCTTGATCCACGAATCAACCTTTGGCAGGGGAGGTGCCCGTGGGGAGAAGGGTGTACCTGTCCGCGGAGGAGGCCCGGCGCGAGCTGGGCGTCGCCGCGCAGACGCTGTACGCGTACGTGAGCCGGGGGCTGATCCGCTCCGAGCCCAGCCCGGACGGCCGGCGGACGCGCCGCTACCACGCGGAGGACGTGCGCCGGCTCAAGGAGCGCGGCGCCGCGCGGCGCGACCCGGACGCGGCCGCCGGCGGGGCGCTCCACTGGGGGGCCCCGGTGCTCGATTCGGCGCTGACGCTGATCACGGACGGACACATCTACTACCGCGGCCAGGACGCGGTCGAGCTGTCGCGCGTCCGCACGGTGGAGGAGGTCGCCGCGCTGCTCTGGACGGGGGATGCGGACGCGCCGGGAGACGGGTTCGGCGAGGCGCTGCCGGATCTGGGGGTGGAGCGGGGGATGGACCCGCTTCGGGCCATGCAGGTGGAGCTCGCGCGGGCGGAAGCCGGCGACCCGTCGGCGTGGGACCTGCGGCCGGAGCGGGCCGCCCGCACCGGCGCGCGCGTGCTCCGGCGCCTGGTGGCCGTGGCGGCGGGGGGCATCGGCGGCGCGGACCTCCCCGCCGCCGCGCTCCGGGCCTCGTGGGCCCCGCAGCGGCCCGAGGCGGAGCCGCTGATCGCGGCCGCGCTGATCCTGCTGGCCGACCACGAGCTCAACGTGGCCTCGTTCACCGCCCGGTGCGTCGCCTCCGCCGGCTCGACCCTCCACGCGGCCGTTTCCGCCGGGATCGGGGCGATGCACGGCGTCTACCACGCCCGCCACGTCGAGCGCGTGGAAGCGCTCTTCGCCGAGGTGGGCGATCCGCGATCCGCGCGGGACGTGCTCCAGGCGCGGCTCCAGCGCGGCGAGCACGTCCCCGGGTTCGGGCACCGCCTCCACCCGTCGGGCGACCCGCGCGCCGCCGAGCTGCTGCGGCGCGTCCGCGACCTCGATCCGCAGAGTCCCGCGCTGGCGCTCGCCGACGCGATCGCCGCGGCGGGGGAAGCCCTGCTCGGGGACCGGCCCACGGTGGAGGTGGGGCTCGTCGCCCTGGCGAGGTCGCTGGGCCTTCCCGCCGGCTCCCCGCTGCTGCTGTTCGTTCTCGGCCGCTCGCTGGGGCTCATCGCCCACGCCGTGGAGCAGTACGGCTCGCGGGACGTGCTCCGCCCCAGGGCCCGCTACACGGGACCGGCGCCCGCGGGCGGGGCTTGACCGGTGAATTCCCCAATCACATACTTTTACCGTCACGAATTGTTTCACCCGTCATCGGGAGGAGCGTATGAGCAGGTCCAAGCTGGTGCTTCGCCGGGAAACCCTCAGGGTCGAGTCGTACCCCACGACCCCCAATCCCGCCCTGGAGCACGACGCCTCGCGGTTGTGGTACACGAACACGCGGCCGGTGGAGCCGGGTCCGGGCGCGACCATCGCCTGACGCGCACGAAAGCGATGCGCCGCTCCCGGTCCGGGAGCGGCGCATCGCGATTCACGGCGGGCCGGGGCGCCGCCGTGTCGCCGAATCGGCGGGCTCCCGCTACGACAAGCGCGGCTACAACTACCTGGCCGGAGTCCTGGTCGCCTCGATCGTGCTCTGGCTCTGATCTTTCGTCGGACACACCCTAGCGCAGGATCGCCACCGGGTCCACCCGCGTGGCCCGGCGCACGGGGACGAGCAGCGCGACCGTGGCGCACGCGAGCAGCGCCACGGCGGCGGCGCCGAGCGCCACGGGGTCGAACGGCGCCACCCCGTAGAGCAGGCCGCGCAGCAGCCGCGCGACCCCCGCCACGCCCAGCACGCCCCCCGCCAGCCCCGCCAGCATCCACACCCCGCCCTGCCGCAGCACCAGCCCCGCGATGGCGCCGGGCGTGGAGCCCAGGGCGACCCTCACCCCGAACTCCTGCTCCCGCGCCGCCGCCATGGCCGCGAACATCGCGTACACCCCCACCGACGCGAGGACCAGCGCCAGCGCCCCGAAGCCCGTCATCAGCAGCATGGGGAGGCGCCGCCCCGCCAGGCGCTCGTCCACGATGGACGCGAGCGTCCGGGGGCCGCGTAGCGGCACCCCCGGGTCGAGCGCCGACAGCTCGCGCTGGAAGGGGCGCACCAGCGCGAGCGGGTCGCCCTGCGTCCGCACCACGAAGTCGCGCCCGGTCCACTCGAAGTCCTGCCGGTTGGACGCGTACGCCATGGGGCCCGGCGCGGGGAGCGCGGGGTCCACGCGCACGTCGCCCACGATCCCCACCACCACCCCCCAGCGCTCCGCGGTGTGCGGGCTGACGCGGATGCGCGCGCCCAGGGCGCCGCCCCGCGGCCAGTAGCGCCGCGCCATGGCCTCGCCGATCACGATGGCCGGCGGGGCGTCCGGCGCGTCCTCCGGCCCGAAGGCGCGGCCCTGGAGGAGGCGGATTCCCGCGGTGCGGAAGTAGTCGTCCGAGACCGCCATGTAGGGGATGAACGTCTGGCCGTCGTCGTCCAGCGCCACGCCCTCGATCGTCAGCTTGTTGCTGCTCATGGTGGGCGAGGGGATCTGCGTGACGCTCGCCACGCCGCGGACGCCGGGGAGCGACGCCAGGCTCTCCTCCAGCTGCCGGAACACGACGGCGCGCCGCTCCGGCGTGGGATAGGCGGCCGGGGGGAGCTCCACCCGCGCGGTCAGCACGCCATCGGGCTCGAAGCCGAGCGGCGCGGAGGTCATCGCCCACAGGCTGCGGACGAGCAGCCCGGCGCCCACCAGGAGGCTGAGGGAGAGCGCGATCTGCGCGGCCACCAGCGCGCCGCGCAGCCGCCGGGAGCGCCGCCCCTCGCCGGAGCCGCGCGACTCCTCGCGCAGCGTGCCCTGCGGCTCCGCGCGGCCGGCCGCGAGCGCGGGGACCAGCCCGAACGCGGCGCCCGTGAGGAGCGCGACCAGCAGCGTCGCGGCCAGGGCGCCGGCGTCCAGCGACAGATCGGCGTACGGCGGCAGCGCCGGCAGCGCCAGGCCCCGCAGCGCCCCAAGCCCCAGCGCGGCGAGCAGCAGGCCGGCCGCGGCGCCGGCCAGCGCCAGCAGCAGGCTCTCGGCGAGGAGCTGCCGCACCAGCCGGCCGCGCCCGGCGCCCAGCGCCACGCGCACCGCGAACTCCCTGCGCCGCGACACCGTGCGCGACAGCAGGGCACCCGCCAGGTTGGCGCAGGCGATGAGCAGCACCAGCGCGGCGCTCGCCATGAGCACCAGGAGCGGCGTGCGCGTCTCGCCGGCCATGGCGTCGCGCAGCGGGACGGCCACGAAGCTCCGGCCGCGGTCGGTCTGCGGGTGCTCGCGCGCCAGCTCCGCGCCCAGCCGGTCCAGCTCGCGCCGCGCCGCGTCCAGCTCCACCCCGGGCGCCAGCCGCCCGACGACGCCCAGCCAGTGCTGGTCGCGCGCCGCCACGGGGTCGCGCAGGTAGTACGGCAGGTCCAGCGTGAACCAGACGTCCGCCTCGCCCATGGGCCCCACGAAGCCGCGGGGGAGCACCCCCACCACCTCGTACGCCGCCTGGTCCGTGCGCAGCGTGCGGCCCACCACCCCCGGGTCGCCGCCGAAGTCGCGCTGCCAGGCGTCGTGGCTCAGCATCACCACCCGGGCCTCCGCGTCCGCCGCGGTCAGCGCCCGCCCAAGGGCCGGGCGCACCCCCAGCGTGGAAAAGAAGGTGCCCCCGACCAGCGCCCCCGACAGGACCCGCGGCCCCGACTCGCCCACCCAGGTGAGGTCGAAGGTGCTGAAGTTGAACGCCGCCACGCCGCTGAAGGAGCGCAGCCGCGCCGCGATGTCGGCCGTCGCGCCGGGGCTCACCGAGGAGCGGTCCACGTCCGACTTTTCGAACGCCGCGTACACCCGCACCAGGCGCCCCGCGTCGGCGTACGGGAGCGCGTCCAGCAGCACCGACTTCACCACCCCGAACACGGCGGCGTTGGCGCCGATCCCCAGGGCGAGCGTGAGCACGGCGAGCAGGGAGAAGAGGGGCGCCCGCAGCGCGGAGCGGACCCCGAAGCGCAGGTCCTGGCGGAGGTCGTCCAGCCAGTCGCGGCGGGCCTCGGCGCGGCGGTCTTCGGCCAGCAGCCCGGCACACTCGCCGCGCACGCCGTCCAGGTCGCCGAAGCGCTCCAGCGCCGCGGCGCGGGCGGCCTCCGGGTCCATGCCCCGCGCCACGTACTCGCGGACGCGCTCCTCCAGGTGAAAGGCGAGCTCGGCGTCCACCTCGGCGCGCGGCTCGGAGCGGAAGAGGCGGGAGCGGCGCCCGCCGGGGGATGGCTCGCGCATGGTCACGTCGCCCAGCCCGGCGCCTGCGTGGTGCCGACGGCGTCGCTGACCGCCGCCGCCAGCCGCTGCCACCCCGAGGCCTGCTCGGTGAACTGCCGCCGCCCCTCGGGGGTCAGGTGGTAGAACTTGGCCCTGCGGTTGTTCTCGGAAACGCCCCACTCGCCGCGGATCCACCCCTTGCGCGCCATGCGGTAGAGCGCCGGGTAGAGCGAGCCCTCCTCCACGCGCAGCACGTCGCCGGTGGCGCCCTCGATCCAGCTGGCGATGCCGTAGCCGTGCATGGGCCCCCAGGAAAGCGTCTTGAGCACCAGCAGCTCCAGCGTCCCCTGCAGCAACCCGGAATCCTTTGCGAACACGCGCCCTCCCCCGTCGCGGTGGCGGGAGCGCCCATCGTGCGCGGCGTCTCCCTATGCTGATCTAAGGGAGACGATACACACGCTCCCCCAGATGCGCAAGGTAAGCGCAAGGGCGCGGGCCCTCGGCCGGCAGCCGAGATGCCGGGCACCACGCGTAGCGCACCGCGCCTCGGCCGGACGACCGCGTTCATGCTGTCGCGCTGATCTGCAATACGTAGATTGGTCGGATGAATACGGCTGCCAAGCAGGGCACCGGTTCTATGTGACCCCCCTCCCCGTGCTCACCGGCCCGTCACGGCGCGGGAGGCGAGGGATGGACCCACCTGGACTATGACGCCTGAATCGAGGGTCTTCGTCTCATACGCGCGTGCAGACGGTGAGGAGTCGGCACGGTCTATCCACGAGCGGCTCTGCGCGTGCGGCGTGTCGGCGTGGTTCGACCGCGAAGGGATGAGCGGAGGGCGGGACTGGTGGCGGCAGATCGTCGATGCGCTGAACGGCGCCGCCTATCTCGTCTTGATCACCACGCCAGCGGCGGTTCGCAGCGCGGTGGTGCAGGCCGAGTGGAAGCGGGCCCGGCGTCAGGGTGTGTGCGTGGTGCCCGTGAGCGTTCCCGGGCTTCCTCTGGACTTCGGCGCCATGCCGCGGTGGATGCGGCGCCTCAAAGTCTACGATCCCAAGCGGGAATGGGATGCCCTGGTCGCGCAGCTCCGCTCCTTGCCCTCCCCCGCGCGAGCGCCGTACATGGCGCCCGAACTAGCGCGCCACATCCCCCGCGCGCGTGAGACCGAAGCCGTGATCCGCCTGCTGCTCGATCCGGAGCGGGAACCGCTCCCAGCCCAGGTCGCCTTGCGCGGGGCGGCGGGCTTCGGAAAGTCCACGCTCGCCGCGGCCGTGTGCGCTTCCGACGACGTGCAGTGGGCGTTCGACGATGGGATTCTATGGGTCGAGCTCGGCCCCGAGCCCAACGTGGTCGACATCGTTCGGCGCCTGTTCCGAGCGCTCACGGGTGAGGCGGCGGCGTTCCGCACGATGTCCGAAGCCACCGAAGCCCTCCGCGAGTGGCTGGAGGAGCGGCAGTGCTTGATCGTCGTCGACGACGTCTGGCGGAGCTCGGACCTGCAGCCGTTCTTCGCCGGCGGATCCCGATGCGCACGGATCGTTACGACCCAGCGGCTGGACGTCGCGGTAGAAGTCCACGCCCAGGTGGTGGACGTCTCCGAAATGAGCCCCGACGAGGCGGTGCAGCTGCTCGCCTCGGGCCTGGAGCCTGCCCCGGAAGACCGGGCGGCGCTGGTTTCGGTGGTACGCCGGTTGGGCGAATGGCCGCTGCTCCTGGTGCTCGCCAACGCCGCCATCCGCCAGCGCATCCACCACACGGGCACCCTGCCGGGAGCGCTGGAATGGATCGCCGCCGCGCTTCATCGTGACGGCCCGGTGGCGTTGGACCGAAAGGACGCGACCGAGCGGAACGCCGCCGTCGCACGCAGCCTGAGCGTCAGCTTCCAGTTCCTCACCGGGCGAGAGCACCGCTGCTTTCTGGAACTGGCCATCTTCCCGCCCGCCGTCCCGGTCACCCTGTCCGCCGCCCGCGCACTGTGGGGGATGAGCGATTTCGAGGCCGAGGCCACGGCCGTTTGCCTCGCGGATCTCTCGCTGGTGCGCCTGGACCTTTCCGCGGGCACCTTCACCCTTCACCAGGCGATCCGTGACTACGGTGCGCGGCTCTTGGGCGATGCTCCCCCCGTGCACGCGCGCCTCGTCGACGGATGGGGGGCGCCGCACTGTCTTCCGGACGACTACGCGTGGCGCTGGTACGGCTGGCATCTGGTCGAGGCGGACCGCACGGATGAGCTGCGTCACTACCTCCTGAACTTCGAGTGGATCCGCCGCAAGACCGAGCGCGTGGGGGTGGACGCACTGCTCGATGATTTCGCGCGCCTCCGCGACGACGATGTCATCACGCCCGTCCGGCGGGCACTGGAGTTGTCGCGTGACGCGGTGGTCCAGCACCCCGTACAGATGGCGGTGCAGCTGTCTGCGCGGCTGCACCGCGAGCGCGACCCTGCCGTCGTGGCGCTGCGTGACGACGCCGCGCGCAGCACGCCCCTCGTCCTGCTCACGGACCCGCTCGACGTGCCGGGCGGCCGGCTGATTCGGCGCACCATCCTGTCGCACGCCGTGGCAGCCATGGTGATCGACGAACGGACGGAATGGCTGATCACGGGCCACGAGGACGGGCTGATCGCAGTGCGTAGTCTGATCACGGGGATGCCTGTGCAGTGGCTGAACCATGCCATGGGCGAGGTGACCGCTATGCAGCCGGCGATCCCCGCCGCGCCCACATTTGACGAGCGGTGGGCCCGCGAGATCTCGGCGCTGCTGGTGGTGTGCGACCGCCGCTGGCTTGTGTCGGGCGCGCGAGACGGCAGCATCCGGGTGTGGGACCTGGAGGCCGGACGGTTTCTCAGATCTGTGGCGTCGAAGATCGGGAAGCCGGTGACTTCGCTCGCCGCCCCGGCCGACGGCGCGTACTTGGTTGCCGGCTATGATTCGGGCGACGTGGTCGCCTACGACGGAGAGAGCGGTAGGCATCTCGCCACTCTCGAGCCCGCAGACCCGGGCGGGTATTGGAACAAGTACGGTGCGCGGGCCGCCGTCCGCGCGGACGGGCAGGTGGTGCTGGTGAGCCGGCGCGACGGCACTCTCGCCGAGTGGTCGTCCGACAACTGGTCACTGCTCGGCACGATCGAAGAGGAGATATTCGCGATGGGGCTGCTGGCGGTCGCACCGGAATGGTGCCATGCGGTGACTGCGGGCCAGCGGATCGCTTTTTTCGACTTGGAGACCGGCGAGCATTGGTACGAGATAGGACCCAGGGACTATCGGTACTTCCGCGCAATGGCGCTGACGCCTGATGGGATGCACGTGCTCGTGGGCGCGGAGTATGGGTTTCTGGTCATGTACAACACGCATTCCGCGGAGTTGGTCTTCCAGCTGTACGACGTGGGGCATTCCTTCCATGCGCTCGCCGTACTACCGGACGGGCGCACCGCCGTTTCGGCGAGCGGAAGCACGCTCCAGCTGTGGGACATCCGCCCCGCGGCCGTGGACGAGCCGCCCCTGCCCACGTTGCACGTGCACGGGATCCGGGACGTTGCCATCAGTGAGTCGGATGCGGTGGCGGTGAGCATCTCGGAAGGCTACCTCGCGACGTGGACCTTTTCGCGAGGCGCCGACGGATCGTTGCGTGTCGTAGCCGAAGGCCAGGACTTTCCTATCGACGCTCATGGATACCTGGAAGAGCGGTGGTACATGTACATCCTGCCCGGTGGATGGCGCGC
This sequence comes from uncultured Gemmatimonadales bacterium, assembly GCA_963716255.1. Lineage (GTDB taxonomy): Bacteria > Gemmatimonadota > Gemmatimonadetes > Longimicrobiales > Longimicrobiaceae > JAFAYN01. The sequence goes on from OY970303.1 coordinate 1,585,365, forward strand.
GATCTCGATGTACGCCTGCGGATCGATCATCATGGGGTACTGGACGCAGCTTGCAGTGTGGGACCGATCCACGCGTGAATTCCGCCTGCTGCCCACGGGGAAGCGTGAGTGGCTTTCGGACCTCCAGATCAGTGACGACGGCAGGTTCTGCTGGGCGCGCACGCGAGACGACAAGATGCTGTTAGGATGGGATCTGCATAGCGGATCGGCCCTCGACCCGGCCGCGCTCGAGGCGGTCGTCCGCGCTGACGAAGCGGGGAAAGAAGGGCGGGGGAAGGGGCAGTGGAACGCGCGTTCTGCCGAGCAAGAGCTGGACAAAGGCGTCACGCTGGACGTCGCCAGGCGGACGGTCATGCTCGCCGATTCGGAGGGAAGGCTCCTGCACGCCTACACCGCGGATTACGACATCACACGGCTGCGCGTGCTCCGCGTGGGGGGCATCCCCGTGATCGTCATGGGAGATGCGTGCGGCCGGGTCCACGTCATCGATCTGAGGCACGTACTTGAAAATGCTGCACCGAGCGCCCTGGGAAATTAATCCTCGAAAGTGCAACGCCGCGACCAGGCAACCTCGTAGCCACGGGTGGAAGATAGAGGACGCGGAGATTGCTCAAGCCCTCCGCGTCCTCTCTGGTGTGTCCAAGGCGCCGTGGGTGGGAACCGCGGACCTGCTCAGCGAGCCAATACAGCCTTCAGTCAGCCGCCGACGTACGCCGCCAGGTGCTCGCCGGTGAGGGTGGAGCGCGCGGCGACCAGGGCGGCGGGGGTGCCCTCGAACACGACCCGGCCGCCGTCGTGGCCGGCGCCCGGCCCCAGGTCGATGATCCAGTCGGCGTGGGCCATCACGGCCTGGTGGTGCTCGATCACGATGACGGACTTGCCGGCGTCCACGAGCCGGTCCAGCAGCCCCAGCAGGTGCTCCACGTCGGCGAGGTGCAGGCCGGTGGTCGGCTCGTCGAGCACGTAGGTCCCGCCCTTGTCGCCCATGTGGGTGGCGAGCTTGAGCCGCTGCCGCTCGCCGCCGGAGAGCGTGGTGAGCGGCTGGCCAAGGGCGAGGTAGCCCAGCCCCACGTCGGCCATGCGGGACAGGATCGCGTGGGCCGCCGGGGTCTTGGCCGGGCCGGAGCCGAAGAACTCGGCCGCGGCGGCCACCGACATCGCCAGCACTTCGCTGATGTCCCTGCCGCCGAGCTTGTACTCGAGCACCGCCGCCTGGAAGCGCCTGCCCTCGCAGTCCTCGCACACCGTGGCGACGCCGGCCATCATCCCCAGGTCGGTGTAGATGACGCCCGCGCCGCTGCAGGTGGGGCAGGCGCCCTCGGAGTTGGGGCTGAAGAGCGCCGGCTTCACGCCGCTGGCCTTGGCGAACGCCTTGCGGATGGGCTCCAGCAGGCCGGTGTACGTGGCCGGGTTGCTCCGCCGCGACCCGCGGATGGGGGTCTGGTCGACCGACATCACGCCGTCCCGGCCGGACACCGAGCCGTGGATCAGCGAGCTCTTTCCCGACCCGGCCACCCCGGTCACCACCACCAGCACGCCGAGCGGGATGTCGACGTCGACGTCCCGGAGGTTGTGGGTGCCGGCGCCGCGGACCTGCAGCACGCCCGACGGTTTGCGCACGGACGGCTTGAGCGGCGCGCGGTCGTCCAGGTGCCGCCCGGTGAGCGTGCCGCTGGCACGCAGCCCCTCCACGCCGCCCTCGAACACCACCTCGCCGCCCGCGGTGCCCGCGCGCGGCCCCAGGTCGACCACGTGGTCGGCGATCGCGATCGTCTCGGGCTCGTGCTCCACGACGAGCACCGTGTTGCCCTTGTCCCGCAGCCGCAGCAGCAGGTCGTTCATCCGCCGGACGTCGTGGGGGTGCAGCCCCGCGGTGGGCTCGTCGAACACGTAGGTGACGTCGGTGAGCGCGGAGCCGAGGTGGCGGATCATCTTGGTGCGCTGCGCCTCGCCGCCCGACAGGGTGCCCGTGGGGCGGTCGAGCGAGAGGTAGCCCAGCCCGATCTCCGCGAACGAGTCGAGCAGGTGCTGCAGCCCGGCGAGGAGCGGGGCCACCGACGGCTCGTTCAGGTCCCGGACCCAGCCGGCCAGGTCGCTGATCTGCATGGAGCAGACGTCGGCGATGTTCCTTCCCCCGATCCTGGACGACCGGGCGGCCTCGTTGAGCCGGGTGCCGCCGCACTCGGGACACGTCGTGAACGTCACCGCCCGCTCCACGAAAGCGCGGATGTGCGGCTGCAGCGAGTCCACGTCCTTGGACAGCATGGACTTCTGGATCGTCGGGACCAGCCCCGCGTACGTCAGGTTGATGCCCTCGACCTTGATCTTGGTCGGCTCCTTGTAGAGCAGGTCGTGGAGCTCGCGCTTGGTGAAGCTGCGGATGGGCTTGTCCGGGTCGAAGAAGCCGCAGCCGCGGAAGATGCGGCCGTACCAGCCCTCCATGCTGTAGCCGGGGATGGTGAGCGCGCCCCCACTCAGCGACTTGCTGTCGTCGTACAGCGCGGTCAGGTCGATGTCGTTGACCGAGCCCATCCCCTCGCAGCGCGGGCACATGCCGCCGTAGTAGACCACGTCGCGCACCACGATCCGCTCCCCCTTGCCCTTGTCCACCGTCATCGCCCCGCTCGCCTTCCGCATGGGGACGTTGAACGAGTAGGCGGTCGGAGGCCCCACCTGGGGGCTTCCGAGTCGGCTGAAGAGGATGCGCAGCATGGCGTTGGCGTCGGTCGCGGTACCCACGGTGGAGCGGGGGTTGGCGCCCATCCGCTCCTGGTCCACGATGATCGCGGTCGTCAGGCCGTCCAGCACGTCCACCTCGGGGCGCGCCAGCGTCGGCATGAAGCCCTGCACGAAGGCGCTGTAGGTCTCGTTGATCATCCGCTGCGATTCCGCGGCGATCGTGTCGAACACCAGCGAGCTCTTGCCCGAGCCGGAAACGCCGGTGAACACCGTCAGCCGTCGCTTGGGGAGCTCGACGCTGACGTCCTTGAGGTTGTTCTCGCGCGCGCCGTGCACGCGGATGCGGTCGTGGCTGTCGGCGGCGTGCGGCGCGGGCGGCCGCGCCTCCGTCCGGGTGGGCGTGCTCATCGCGTCCCTATGCCTGCTCGATGCGGACCAGGTTGCCCGCGGGGTCGCGCACGGCCGCGTCGCGGGCGCCCCAGAACCGGCTGGCGGGCTCCTCCAGGACCTCCACCCCGGGCGCGGCCGCGATCCGGGCAAAGGTCGCGTCCAGGTCGTCGGCGCGCAGGAAGACCGAGACCAGCTCCCCCTTGGCGAGCAGGGCGGCGAGGGCGTCCCCGTCCTCCTGCGAGCGGCCCGCGTGCGGCTGCGACAGCACGATCTTGATGTCGGGCTGGCTGCCGGTGACCAGGGTGATCCAGCGGAAGCCTTCGTAGGCGACCTCGTCGCGCACCGTCAGGCCGAGGACGTCGCGGTAGAAGCCGAGGGCGGCGTCGGGGTCGTCGACGAGGACGTGCACGGTGCTGAGTGAAACGGTCATGGCATCTCGCTGGGTGAAAGGCCGGGTGGAACGCTCGTGGCAGGGAAGCTAATCGGGCGCGGCGGCGGTCGCTTCTCCAAAACCGCTCGATTTCGCGCCCTCCTGGCCCCCGTGCCTGCGCGGCCGGGTCAGCACCATGGTCTGGCAGGTGGGCACGACGCTCAGCTCGTCGTGGCCTCGGGCGCGGTACGTGGACGGTGTCTCGCCGACGATCTCGGTGAACCGGGCGGAAAAGGAGCCCAGGCTGGTGCAGCCGACCGCGAAGCAGACGGCCGTCACGCTCAGGTCGCCCCGGCGCAGCAGCGCCTTTGCCCGCTCGATCCGCCGGGTCATGAGGTAGGAGTACGGCGTCTCGGAGTACGCCTCGCGGAAGCGGCGGCCGAAGTGCGCCGGCGACATCAGCGCCGTGCGGGCGAGCGCCGGGACGTCCAGCGGCTGCGCGTACTCGCGGTCCATCCGGTCGCGTGCGCGGCGCAGCCGGCGCAGCTCGTCGACGTCGGTGATCACGTTTCCATCCTGCGCTTCGGCTTCCGCACCGGGGGACGGGGAATCCGGAGGTTTTTCGGCCGGGGTTCGGTTCCGGGGGAGAGTACGGAGGGCGGAGGGGGGAGTCAAGCGAGGCCGGGGGTGAACGACGGGGCGTTCCCGCCTTGCCGTCCCGGGGCTCGCCGCTTATGCTGCAAAAGCCACGGATTGCGTCGGAAAAAGAGCGTGGCGCCCTCCCGGTCCCGGCCCGGAGTCCCCGGCCGCGGCCCACTCCGCCCGCGCCCCGCGCGGCCCCGTCCACCCCCCATCCGGAGCCTTCCATGCCGGACCAACCGTTCCCCCGCGACGAGGAGCTCCACGACCCCGTCCACCCCATCCCCTCCGACGCGCACGACGGCGGGCCGGAGGAGGGGATCGCCCTGTGCCTTTCCGGCGGAGGGTACCGCGCCATGCTCTTCCACGTGGGGTCGCTCTGGCGCCTCAACGAGGCCGGCCTCCTGCCGCGGCTGAAGCGGATCTCCAGCGTGTCCGGAGGCTCCATCACGGCCGGGGTGCTGGGGCTCGGGTGGAAGCGGCTGGACTTCGACAGCGGCGGGGTGGCGCGGGCGTTCGGCGCACGGCTGGTCGAGCCCGTCCGCCACCTGGCCGGGAAGACCGTGGACGAGGGCGCGGTGCTGGGCGGCGTGCTCCTCCCCGGGTCGGTGGGCGACCGGGTGGAGAGGGCGTACCGCAGGCACCTGTTCGGGGACGCAACCCTGCAGGACCTGCCCGCGGACGACGAGGGGCCGCGCTTCGTGCTCAACGCCAGCAACGTGCAGTCCGGCGTGCTGTGGCGCTTCTCCCGCCCCTTCATGGGGGACTGGAAGGTGGGCCTCGTCCGCAGCCCCACCCTCCCGCTCGCCCAGGCCGTCGCGGCGTCCTCGGCGTTCCCGCCGGTGCTTTCCCCGGTGGTCCTGGACCTGGACCCGGACGACTTCGACCCGGAGACGGGCGACGGCCTCACCGGGCGCGAGTTCCGGGACGAGGTGGTGCTGACGGACGGAGGCGTGTACGACAACCTGGGGCTGGAAACCGCCTGGAAGCGCTACCGCACCATCCTGGTGAGCGACGCGGGCGGCCGCTTCGCCGCCGAGTCCGACCCCGACCGGGACTGGCTCCGCCACACCCAGCGCATCCTCGCCGTCATCGACAGCCAGGTCAGGAGCCTGCGCAAGCGCCAGGTGATGGGGGCGTTCCGGGAGGGGATCCGCAGCGGTGCCTACTGGAGCATCTGGACCGACGCGGCGGAGTACGGGCTGGACGACGCGCTCCCCTGCCCCTTCGACCGGACCACGCTCCTGGCCGAGACCCCCACCCGCCTCAAGCGGCTCGACGACACGGTGCAGGAGCGGCTGATCAACTGGGGTTACGCGGTGTGCGACTGCGCGCTGCGGGCGCGCCACGACGCCACCCTCCCCCGGGGCTCCTTCCCCTACCCCGACAGCGGCATCGGCTGAGGCGGCGTCATGGAAATCAAGCGTGAATGGCTGGAGCAGCTGATCTTCGAAGGGGCGACCTCGCGCCGCTTCACGCAGGACTCGCCCATCCTGCCCGACGTGTGGATCCGCTACGGGATGAAGCTCACCCGGGGCGAGGAGCCGGTGCTGGACCTGCTCCTCACCCCGCACATGGATTCCACCGCCGGGGCGCTCTTCCTGGCCGTGCAGGAGCGGGTGGAGCACGAGCGCCGGGCGGGCGGCCACTGGCGGCGGCTCCGCGACCCGGAGGGCGGCTTCCGGAAGATCCTCGACACCGCCCGCGGAGCGATCCACACGCCCCCCGAGGACGAGGAGGGCCGGGACGACACGCCCTGCGACCCGGAGGCCCCCGGCCTGGCCTACAACCAGTCCACCGTGGTGGGATGCCTGCACCTGACGGAGGTGGTGCGGGTGCTCCTGCCGCTCACCGGGTGGTGGCGCAGGAGCGTGTGCAACGACCCGGGGCGCGCCACCATGGCCGACATGGACGACGCCGAAGGGCGCAGGGCGATCGAAAGGGACCTGCGCCGGATCGCGAAGGGGATGCCGGAAAAGGGCGGGCCGGCGGACCTCCTCTGGCTGGTCAAGGTGGTGGGGAGCATGCTGGCCGCGGCGGCGACGCCGGACGACGGCGAGATGCGCTGGGAGGACCGCTGGAGCGAGTGGAAGAGGATCCTGGCGAACAACAGGAAGCTGGTGAAGCTGTTCCAGGAGCACATCCTGGGGGACCGGCCGCAGGACGTGGTCTGTCCCGGGCTCCCGGAGGACACTCCGCTCTTCGTGGTCAGCCGCAACCGCAAGGCGGTCTCGAGCGACGCCTTTTCCGTCCAGGCGGTCAAGGCGGACGCCGCGCGCCGCCTGTTCAACGCCAGCTGCGCGGGGCTGGCGTGGGCCGTCCTGGACAGCGGGATCGACGCGACGCACCCGGCCTTCCGCAAGCGCAGGGACGACGCGGTGCTTCCCTCGCCCTTCGAGGACGACCGCGGCCGCCCCGGCAACGGCACCCGGGTGGACGCCACCTTCGACTTCACCCGCATCCGCTTCCTGCTGGCCGGCAGCAGGACGGCGCTGCAGCAGGAGGCGGAGCGGATCGCCGCGGCGCTGAAGGCGGCGGAGGCGGAGCTCGCCGCGGCCACGGAGCGCCAGCCGGCGGACGGAATCGCCGCGAAACCCGCCAGGGCAGCGAAGTCGGCCGCCGCGGCGGCGAAGGCCGCGGCACCCGCGGCCGCCACGGAGGCGGACCACTGCAGGCGCCGCGTGGACACGCTCGCCGCGCAGCTCGCCAACTGGAGCGCGTTCGCCGAAAGGGACGCCGCCGCCCAGCGCGCCTCCGCCATGAAGACCTCGCTGCTGCGGGGGCGCGCCATCAACTGGGACGAGCTGAGGCCGCTCCTGGAGGTGGAGCACGTGGACGGGATCTACCGGGCGCCGCAGCACGAGCACGGCACCCACGTGGGGGGGATCCTGGCGGCGGACTGGAGGAGCGCCGACTGGAAGAAGGGAACGCCGGAGCACACCTCCAGCGACATGGCGGGCGTGTGCCCCGACATCCGCCTGTACGACTTCCGCGTCTTCGACGACCAGGGGATGGGCGACGAGTTCTCCGTCATGGCGGCGCTGCAGTTCCTCCGCCACCTCAACGCCCACCGCGAGATCCCGCTGATCCACGGCGCCAACCTGAGCCTGGCCATCCGCCACGACGTGGCCAACTACGCGTGCGGCCGCACCCCGGTGTGCGACGAGTGCGAGCGGGTGGTGAACGCGGGCGTGGTGGTGGTGGCCGCCGCGGGCAACTACGGCTACCACCGCTTCTCCACCCTCAGCGACACGGGGACGGCCTCCACCTACGAGGGGTACAGCGACATCAGCATCACCGACCCCGGCAACGCCGACGCGGTGATCACCGTGGGCTCCACCCACCGCATCGAGCCGCACACCTACGGCGTCAGCTACTTTTCCAGCCGCGGCCCCACCGGCGACGGGCGCTCCAAGCCGGACCTGGTGGCGCCGGGGGAAAAGATCCGCGCGCCGGTGCCGGACTGCGGCTCCAAGGTAAAGGACGGCACCAGCATGGCCGCCCCGCACGTGAGCGGCGCCGCGGCCCTGATCCTGGCGCGCTACAGCGAGTTCATCGGCCGGCCCGCGCGCGTCAAGCAGATCCTCTGCTCCACCGCCACCGACCTGGGGCGCGACCGCTACTTCCAGGGCGCGGGGATGGTGGACGTGCTCCGCGCCCTGCAGTCCGTCTGAGCGCCCACCTCTCACCCGATCCCCCCATGATCTTCACGCTCGAGGCCCTCCAGGCCCACAAGGGAGACGCGCTTCTCCTTCACTACGGCGACCCGGCGGCACCCGGCCTGGTCGTGATCGACGGCGGCCCCAACCGCACCTGGGAGGGGCTCCGCGCCCGCCTGGACAGCCTGATGGAGGGGACGCGCCCGCTGACGGCGGACGGCAAGCTCCCCATCCGCCTGGTGATGATCAGCCACATCGACGACGACCACATCCACGGCATCCTGGAGATGACCGACGCCCTGCTGGGCGAGCGGGACGAGGAGCCGCCGGCGTACGACATCACGGCGTTCTGGCACAACGCCTTCGACGACGTGATCGGCAGGGCGGCGGCCGCGTCCACCGCGTCCGTGGCCGGCGTGCAGGGCGCCTCCGCCGAGGAGATCCCGGCGAAGCTCCCCGTGCAGCACCAGGCGCAGCTCGTCCTGCAGAGCGTCAACCAGGGGCGCCGCCTGCGCGACAACATCGCGCGCCTGGGCCGCGAGGGGAACCTGCCCTTCGGCGGGCTGGTGGCGGAGGACCACCCCGAGAACCCGGTGGACATGGACGCGGGGCTCACCTTCACCGTCGTGGGCCCGGCGCAGGCGGAGGTCGACGGCCTGGAGTCGGAGTGGGACGAGCAGCTGAACAAGAAGAAGGGAAAGGCGAAGGCGGGCGAGACGCAGAGCATGGAGTCCATCGCCGCCGCCTACCTGGACGAATCGGCGTACAACCTGTCCAGCATCGTGGTGATGGCGGAGCTGGACGGAAAGCGGATGCTGCTGACCGGCGACGCGCGCGGCGACCACGTCCTCGCCGGGCTGGAGGCGCGCGGGTACCTGGAGCCCGGCGGCACGATCAAGGTGGACGTGCTCAAGCTCCCCCACCACGGGAGCGAGCGGAACGTGGAGCCCGAGTTCTTCCGGCGCGTGGTGGCCGACCACTACGTCGTCTCGGCGGACGGCGAGCACGGCAACCCCGATCCCCCCACGCTCAAGATGCTCACCGAGGTCCGCGGCGACGACGAGTACACCATCCACCTGACGAACCGCGTCTCCTGGGCGGTGGAGTTCTTCGACGAGGACCAGCCCAGGCGCAGGTACAGGGTGGTCTACCGGGAGGACGACCAGCCCTCCGTGCGCGTGGAGCTGGGAGACCCGCTGCCGGACTGAGCCGGGGCGCGGCGGACGCGGCCGAACTGCCGGGGTCGGGCTTCGATGCGATGGCGAGGTCCAGGAGGCGTCCGACTCACCCGGATTCCGTATGATCCGGACGGGGGGCAGGCTGCGGCGGAGGGCACCGGGCGAAGACCCGGTGCCCTCCCGTGCTTCCGGGAACCGGCGGCCCGGCACCTTTCGTGCGCCCCAGCGGGGGAGAGGGGCCGGGGGGCGAGGGGGTCCACCCTCGCGGACGCCGGCGCGGTACCCGCGTGAGGGATTTCGGCCCGAAGGGGCGAGACCCGGCGAGGTCGTTTCCGCCGGGGCTCGACTCCGTTACGCACGGTTGTTTCGTGCGTTACGGAGCCGAAGCCCGACCCCGGCGCCCGCCGGGGGCACGCCCGGACCCTGGTCTTTCAGCCCGCTACAACCGGACCCGGTACGATGATGCACCCGCCGAAGCCCGCCTGCGCACTCCTGGCCGCGCTGCTCGCCGCCTGCTCCCCGCGCGCCGAGACCCGGCCGCAGCCCGAGCGCGCCACCCCGCTCCCGCCGGTGACGGTGGGCGCGCCCGCGGCCCGCCCGCGCCCGCCCGCCGACCCGTGGGTGGAGCGGACGCTGGCCGGGATGTCGCTGCGGCAGCGGGTGGCGCAGCTCGTCTTTCCCTGGATCGCCGGCACCCCCGCCGACGCGCAGGCCGGCGAGGCCGAGCGGCTGGCGCGCTGGGTGGAGCGCGACGAGGTGGGCGGGCTGATCGTGTCGCGCGGCACGCCGGCGGGGCTCGCGGCGAAGCTGAACGCGGCGCAGGCGCGCAGCCGCGTGCCGCTGCTGGTGGTGTCCGACCTGGAGACGGGGCCGGGGATGCGCCTGACCGGGGGCACCAACATGCCGCCCGCCATGGCCTTCGGGGCGGCCGACGACGCGGCGCTGGCGCGCGAGGCGGGGCGGATCACCGGCGTGGAGGCGCGCGCCGTGGGAATCCACCTGACGCTGGGGCCGGTCCTGGACGTCAACTCCAACCCCCGCAACCCCATCATCAACGTCCGCTCCTTCGGCGAGAACCCGCAGCGGGTGGCGCGCCTGGCGAGCGCCTGGATCGCCGGGGCGCACGAGGGCGGCCTGCTCACCGTGGGCAAGCACTTTCCCGGGCACGGCGACACCGAGACCGACTCGCACGTGGGGCTCCCGACCATCGACGCGGACCCGGCGCGGCTCTCCCGGGTGGAGCTGCCCCCGTTCCGCGGCGCGATCCGGGCGGGGACCGACGGCATCCTGGTGGGGCACATCGCCGTCACCGGGCTGGAGGGCGCGGGCGCCCCGCCCGCGTCGCTGTCGCCGCGCATCGTCGGGGGGCTGCTGCGGGGGGAGATGGGGTTCGACGGGCTGGTGTTCACCGACGCGCTCAACATGGGCGCCGTCACCCGGCGCTACGCCGTCCCCGAGGCCTCGGTGCGGGCGCTGCTGGCCGGCGCCGACGTGCTCCTGCAGCCGCCGGGCGAGGGTGCGGTGATCGACGCGGTGGTGGCCGCCGTGGAGTCCGGGCGCCTGCCGCGGGCGCGCGTGGACGACGCCGCCCGCCGGGTGCTGGCCGCCAAGGCGCGCGCCGGGCTGCACCGCGGCGCCCGCGTGGACCCCGCCGCCGTCGGGCGGCTGGTGGGGAGCGCGGAGCACGCCCGCGCCGTCCGCCGGGTGGCCGCGGCCGGCACCACGCTCGTTCGCGACCGCGGCGGCCTGGTGCCCATCCCCGCGCGGGTGCGGAGGGTGCTGCACGTGGCCTACGGGCTCCCCGGCTCCGGGCGCTCCGGGCTGGGGAGCGCGCTCGCCGCGCCGGGGCGCGAGGTCGAGGAGGTGCGCCTGGACGGCCGCGTCACGGCGGCCCAGGTCGCCGCGCTGCGCGTCCGGGCCGCCGACGCCGACCTGGTGGTGGCCTCCGCGCTGGTCACCCCGCGCGAGTACCGCGAGCTGTCGCTGCCGCCCGAGTTCGGCGCCTTCGTGGAGGAGCTGTCCGCCGCGGGGAAGCCGGTGGTCGCGGTGTCGCTCGGCAGCCCGTACCTGCTCGCCGCCTTCCCCTCCGTGCCCGCGTACCTGGTGGCGTGGAGCGCGTCCGCCGCCACGCAGCGCGCCGCGGGCGACGCCCTTGCCGGGCGCGCGCCCATCACCGGCCGCCTGCCGGTGGCACTCCCGCCCTTCCACGTGGCCGGCGCGGGGGTCGAGCGGCCGGGATCGCCCGTGGGGAGATGATTCCGGATCCTGGTTGCAGCGAGATGAACCGCGGGGGTCGGGCGTGCCCCCGGCGGGCGCCGGGGTCGGGCTTCGGCTCCGTAGGCGAGCAAACAACGCTCGCCAACGGAGTCGAGCCCCGGCGGAAACTGCCCCGCCGGGTCTCGCCCCTTCGGGCCGAAATCCCTCACGCAGGCTCCGACGCGGCCGAAAAACTCATCAAATAAACGACTTACGCGAATTTTCCGCCAGTCGTGTCTTAACCCTTCCGCCACCAACCGGATCGGCGCCTAGACACGCTCCCCTCCCCGCGAATCACCGGCCTGTCGCGCACCAACCTGCTGTACATGCGGGCATTCGCGAACGCGTACCCCGACGAGGCAATCGTCCAACAGCTTGTTGGACGATTGCCGTGGGGCCACAACCTGGCCCTCCTCGACAAGCTGGATGACCCAGAAGTCCGGGCGTGGTACGCGGCGCGCGCCCTTGAGTTCGGGTGGAGCCGGAACGTGCTGGTGCACCAGATCGAGAGCCGGCTCCATGAGCGCCAGGGGAGCGCAGTAACCAATTTCGAGCGCACCCTCCCCGCGCCGCAGTCGGACCTCGCCCGCGAACTGGTCAGGGACCCGTACCACTTCGACTTCCTTCAGCTCGGGCCGGAAGCCCGGGAGCGGGACCTGGAGCAGGCGCTCCTTGCTCACCTGCGTGCCTTCCTGCTGGAGCTGGGAGTCGGGTTCGCGTTCGTCGGCAGCCAGCACCGCCTGGAAGTGGGCGGGCAGGACTATTTTCTAGATCTCCTTTTCTACCACCTGCGTCTTCGCTGCTACGTGGTGATCGAACTGAAAGTCGGGGCATTCAGGCCGGAAGACTCGGGCCAGATGAACTTCTACCTCTCGGCGGTGGACGAACTGCTCCGGCACCCGGACGACCGCCCAAGCATCGGGCTGATCCTCTGCAAGGAGCGCAACCGCGTGGTGGTGGAGTACGCGCTCCGCGGTGTCGAAAAGCCGATCGGAGTAGCCGAATATCACCTGACCGAGCGGCTGCCCGAGCCGCTGCGTGGCAGCCTTCCGAGCGCCGAGGAACTGGAGCGGGAGCTGGAGCGCGCCGAGGACGACGAAGGAGCACGAAGCGAGGGAGCACGCAGTACCTGAATCCCACCTGGCGATACCGCTCCCGCCCTTCCACGTGGCCGGCGCGGGGGTCGAGCGGCCGGGATCGCCCGTGGGGAACTGAACGGCGGGGTTCGGGCGTGCCCCCGGCTGGCGCCGGGGTCGGGCTTCGGCTCCGTAGGCGAGCAAACAACGCTCGCCAACGGAGTCGAGACCGCGCCAGCACCTCTGAACTGAGGTGCCGCGCGGTCTCGCCCCTTCGGGCCGAAATCCCTCACGCAGGCTCCGACGCGGCCGAAAAAATCCAGCCGACGCTCGACGAACCCGGGTCTGTCCGCGCCGCATCCCGGCACCATCCGTCACCAACCAGACCGGCGCAAGGACGTGCTCCCGCGCCGATCTCGTCCTCTTCCGTCCCATTCGCGGCCCACCCTGGCGGGTCATCGATGTCCCAGGTGAGGCGGAACGATCCCACACTCCCGCCGACACCCCCGGCGCGCCTGGCGCCGACCGCGCGAGCCTAGCTTCCCCCGGACAAACGCGGTTAGAGGCGGCGCCGTCAACCATGCGTTTACTGGCTTGTATGTTGCGCCCCGGTCCACCCCGTCGCCGGGATCCTGCCCCCGCGCGCTGCACCTCCCGAGGACCCGGACCCGCCGGTTGGACCCCGCGCCGCCCACGGTGGCCCGGCACGTCCCGCCGCGCGGGCCAGCGCTCACCGACCCCAGCCGTCCATCGCCTTGGCTCCTTTCCCACGCATCCGCCCATGGCCGCTCTCCAGGCCGACCTGAGCCTCCGCCTGGACGTCTCGTCCCTGGTGGACGGGCTCGTCGGCGGGGGCGGCGCGCTCGCCGGCCCGGCGGGGCGGCTCACGGCCATCTCCTCGCCCGTCTCCGACGGCGAGATGGGCGCCACCGTGCAGGTGGCCGCCCGCGTGGAAGTGGGCGGCATCGGCGACGCCGCCGCGCGGCTGACGGCCGAGGCCGGGGTGGTGCTGGACGGTCTCCCCGGCGTGGGCGACGTCATCGCCCCCATCACCGACGCGCTGGCCCTGCTCCAGCAGGTGAGCACCGGCGACCTGGAGGCGCAGCTGCGCGGCCTGGGCGAGCGCCTGTCCGCCGAGTTCGACCCCGGGAGCCACGGCGGGACGCTGGGCGCCATCCTGAACGTGGGCGAGGTGCTTTCCGGCGCGCCCGAGGGGCGCGTGCTCCTGGAGCTGCTCGCCTCGCTGCTGGGGCGCGGGGGGGTGCAGGTGTCCCCCGGCACGCTCACCGGCGGCGCCGTGCTCCCCGCGGTCGCGGGCGCGCTGCAGGTGATCGGGGGGATGATGTGCCTGGAGTCGGTGCTCGCGGAGGCCGAGCGGCTCACCGGCATCATGGCGGCGCAGCTGGACCCGGGCGCGGTGCGCCCCGACCTGGCCGGGGTGCGCGCCTGCCTGTCGGAGGGCGGGCTGGCGGCGCTGGTGGCCGGTACCGACGTGGCCGACGCCGCCCAGGTGGACACAGCGGTCGCCGCCGTCAACCGCTGCGGGGCCCGGCTCGACGCCCTCCAGGCCCGCCTCTCGGCCGGGCTGGGGTTCGGCGAGGCCACCCTGGTGCACATGGACGTGGCGCGGCTCCAGGCCGAGGTCCGCGCCGGGCTGGACATGGTGCGCTCCGGCGACCTGGAGCCGCTGGGGCGGCTGGTGGCCGCGCTGCTCGCGCGCCTGCAGCCGGTGCTCGCGCTGGACGTGTCGGGCGCCGCGGCCGGCGGGCTGGACGCGCTGCTGGGCGCCGTGGAGGCGCAGGTGGAAACGCTGGCCGCCTCCCTCCGCGGCTTCGACACCTCCGCCCTATCGGACCCGCTGGCGCAGGGCCTGGGGACGGTGTCCGCCGCGGCGGGGACGCTGACCCACGCCATCGACACGGCGAGCGGCCTGGTGCGCGGCGCGCTGGCGCAGGTCACGGCCGCCGTGAGGGCCCTCCCCCTGGACGACATCGCCGCGGCGCTGCGGGCCGTGCTGGACCAGGTGGGGGCGGCGCTGGACGTCGTGCGCGCCCTGGTGGCCACCATCCGCGACGCGCTGGAAACGGCCGGGGAGGCGGCGGTGGGAGCGCTGGAGGAGGTGGAGGCGGTGCTGGACGGGTTCCAGGCCGCGGTGGACGCCTTCTTCGCCGACGCGCGCGCCTTCGTGGAGGGGCTGCAGCTGGACGCGGTGCTGGGCCAGGTGGCGGAAGCGGTCGGCGTCTTCGGCGACGCGCTGGCGAAGGCCGAGATGAAGCCCATCTTCGACACCGCGGTGGACGCCATCGGCACGGCGGCGGACGTGGTGGGGGCGGTCCCCTTCGACCTGATCCCCGAGTCCATGAAGGCCGAGGTGGACGAGGCGGTGCGCCCCGTCAAGGAAGCCGACGCCGGGGCGGTGAGCGCGCAGGTGCTGGAGCTGCTCGCCATCCGCGACGGCCACTTCGAGCTGAGCGCCGACCTCACCGGCGCCGTGGCCGAGGTCCAGGCCCAGGTGGACGCGCTGCTGGAGGGGGTGCGCGCGCTGGACCCCCGCGGGCACCTGCAGCGCCTGGACGAGGCGCTGGCAGGGGTGGCGGCGCGGGTGCGCGAGCTGGCCCCGCAGCTCGGCCTGGAGCCGGTGCAGGAAGCGGTGGACGCGGTGCGCGGCGCGGTGGCCGGCTTCGACCTGGAGGCCCAGATCGCGCCGGTGCAGGCGGCGTTCGACCAGGTGCTCGCCGCGATCGACGAGTACTCGCCCGTGCGGCTGGTGGAGCCGGTGGAGCGCGCCCTGGACGAGGCCCGCGGCCGGCTGGTGGAGCTGGTGCGCCTGGCGGAGTGGGAGCCCACGCTGGACGGGCTGGTGGAGCAGGCCCGCGGCGTCCTGGACCGGCTGGACCCCGCCCTGCTGGAGCCGCGCATCCGCGCCGCCCTGGGCGAGGCGCTGTCGCTGCTGGACGGCCTCCCGCAGCTGCCGGTGGGGGCCGGGCTGGGCGCCATCGTCGCCGCGCTCTATTCCGGGAGTGGGCGGGTGATCCACGCCTCGTCGTTCGAGCCGGTGATGGGGTGGCTGGGCGAGAGCGCGTCCGGGTCGGCGGCGCTGAACGCGCGCGCCATCCGCGTCTCCGACAACGTGCAGCGCACCCGCGCCGCCGTGGTGGAGCTGGAGCTGGACGCCGCCGCAGGCGACGCCGCGGCCGGGCGGCGCGCCCTGCTCGCCGCGGTGGACGGGCTCCCCGCGGGCCCCGGCCGCGACCGCCTGCGCGCCGCCGCCGAGGGCGTCCGGGCCGACGAGGTGCTGGCCGGGCTGTCCGCCGGGCGCGCCCGCTACCTGGAGCGCCTGGGCGCCTCCGCCGGCGCCGCGGAAACGCTGCGCCGCACCGGCTTCTCGGAGGTGGACGTGGGGGCCGCCCGCTTCCGCGCCGCGGTGGGCCCCTTCGGCACGCTGGGGGGCTTCCTGCGCGGCATCCTGGCCCGCCTGGGGATCACCAGCGTGGAGGGCGGCCTTCCCGGGGTGCTCCGCGCCGTCCTGTCGGTGGCGCCGCCGGAGCGGCTTGCCGGGATCGTGGTGCCGGTGTACGCCGCCTTCCGCGAGCGGGTGGAGGCGCTGCTGGACGCCGTCGCCGACCCCGTCCGCGAGGCCATCCGGCAGATCCGCGCCTTGGTGGACGCCGTGGACCTCACCCCCCTGCGCGAGGCCGTGCAGGAGGCCGTGGACGCAGCCAAGGAAGAGGTGGGCGCGCTGTCGCCCGCCGTGCTGCTGGCGGTCCCCATCGCCTCGTTCAACGCCCTTCGCGAGGAGCTGGCCGGCTTCAACCCGGTGGGCGACCTGGTGGCCCTGCTGGAGGCGGTGCGCGACGCCGCGGCGCGCCTGCTGGACAAGCTCTCGGCGGAGCGCCTGCTGGCCAGCCCGCTCGCCATCTACGACCACGTGCTGGCCCAGCTGGAGCAGTTCCAGGTGGCCACGCTGCTGGCGTCGCTCCTGGTGCAGCTGGACGGCGTGGCCGCGGGGGTGGAGGACGGCCTCGCCCGCACGGTGGAAGCGTTCGTGCGCCTGCAGGCCGCGCTCCCCGGCGGCGGCGGGGGATCGTCGGTGTCGGTGTCCGCCTCCATCACCCTGGCCGCCTGAGGCGCGCATGGCCGGACCCCTCACCCACGCCGCCATCCTGCTGCTGGCCCGCGACCGCATCGCCGAAGTGCGCGACACGCTCCAGGCGCGCAAGGCGGCCGGGCACACCCTGCACCCGGTGGAGGAGCGCATCCGCGAGCTGGCGGACCGCACCTACGCCATGCTGGGGGCGGGCACCGCGCCGCCGGAGGGCTCGTTCCCCGTGCGCCCGCTGGGGACCACGGTGGGCGCCGGGATCTCGCGCTTCGCGTTGATGGGCTCCATGGGGCCCGCCATCCCGGCGTTCTCGTCGCTGCTCACCCCGTACCAGGACTGGACCGCGCGCCTGGTCCACTCCGGCAACGCCGACCCCAACCGCGAGCGGGTGCTGTCCGGGAGCACCGACTTCGCCCTGCGCTTCTGGACCGAGGCCCGGCGCGAGATCGCGGCGATCCCCGCGGGTGAGCAGCCCGCGGCGACCGGGAACGCGCGCGCCTTCGTGCTGGGGTGGCTGTCGCACGTCGCGGCGGACGTGGTCACCGCCCCCTTCCTGGACGGCTACCGCTGGGGGATCCGCCCCAAGTCGCGGCTGCGCTTCGCCGAGGACGGCCGCGCCGCGCTGGAGGCCGAGGTGCGCCTGGACGCCCTGGTCGCGCGCCAGGTCATGCTGCGGGACAGCACCCGCTCCGGGGTGCGCTGGAGCGAGTGGTTCCCCCCCACCGACGACGTCAAGGACCACTTCTTCGCCGCGTACCACGCCACGCTGGAGCGGCTGTACCACGCGGAAACGGCGCCGCCACAGGGGTACGGCGACTTCGAGGACCGCTACGACGCGTACCCGCGCCCGGCCGCGTCGGCCGCGTCGCTGAAGAGCGGCTACCGCACCTTCCGCGACTGGGCGCTCCCGCTGGCGTACGACCACACCTTCTGGGGCTTCTGGGTGTGGATGGCGGGTGCCTTCTTCGCCGTGCCGCTGCTCGTGGTGCCGCCGTTCATCCTGGTGCTGGAGGAGGGGCGGAAGCAGCTGGTCCCCCGCGACCCGGGCCACGACTCCGAGCAGGCGTGGTACGAGCTTCTCGCCCTGCCGCTGTTCCTGTCCTCGTGGATCCCGCCGCTGGCGGGGCTGGTGCTCTTCAACCCGCTCACGACCCACGAGGGCGGGGTGTACTTCTGGCTCTCGTTCGCGCTGTCCATCGTCAGCACCGCGCTCTCGGCCACGGGGTTCGGGCTGGCGGTGGACGGCACGAAGGTGGATCCCTGGGTGCGCTGGGGGATGCTGCTCGGGATCCCCATGGCGCTGCTGGTGGTGCACCTGGTCTTCCTGTTCCGCGACCTGGGCCCCAGCGAGCGGCGCACCCACCGGCTCCTCCCCTTCCTGTTCCTGATCCCGCTGTTCGTCCTGGCGCTGTCGCTGGCGCTGCACCTGGTCCTCCACCGCCTCTTCGCCGAGGCGGCGGCCGATTCGGACGACCTCACGGACCCGGCGCCGTTCTGGATCACCTACGCGGCGTGGCTGGTGATCGGGATCGTGCTGTGGGCGGTGACGGCGCACTGGCTGCGCGACTGGATCGTCCCCGAGTCCCCGGGCGACCACGCCGCGCTGCGCCCCCGCACCGTGCGCCTGTTCGACGACGCCACGCTGCACCGCCTCCCGGACGCGCAGGGCGGACGCCACTTCCCGGCCGGGCGACGCCGGCTGCTCAAGCTGTGGTGGGAGGGGGGCGGCGACCTGTGGGTGCGCTCCGACCGCACGCACCTGCTCTTCAGCACCTCGTCCGACGGCGCCACCCCGCAGGTGGTGCCCGCGCCGCTCGCGCCCATGACGGTGCAGGAGTTCGGCGAGTTCCTGCGGCGGCGGGTGCTGGACGGCGCGACGCCGGGCAGGCTCCGCTGGGCGCTGGCCGACAACCGCGACCGCGAGCTGGACTACGAGCTGCCGCCCGGCGCCGCCTTCGCCGACGCGGGCGACGAGGACGACGTGGAGCTCGCCTCCCACGACGGCAAGGCCGCGAAGTGGACCAAGCTGGCCCACTCCGCCGACGACAGCGACTTCTACCTGTACCACGCCCCCAAGCCCGTGCAGTCGGTGTTCTGGGGGCCGGGCGGCCCGGTGTCGCCGGAGCGCTTCCGCTCGTCCGAGGCGGCCGGGCCCGCGGGGACCACCGTGCAGGTGCCCGCCGCCGACCTGGCCGCCGTCGTGGGCGCCGGCACCACCTTCTTCAGCTTCTTCCGCCCCGGCGACGTCGTCCAGATCGGCGACCACAAGCGCGCGGTGCGCGAGGTGGTGGACGACACCCGGCTGCGGGTCTCGCTCCCCTTCCCCGCCGCGGTGGCCGCCGGGACCGCGTACAAGCGGCTGGCGATCGACCGCTTCCGCGACGTGGAAGGGCCGGGGCTGGTGGAAGGGATGAACGACGGGGGGAGCTACCTCCTGAAGGGGCTCCGCGGCACCCGCTTCGGCGAGACCTTCATCCCCGGCGACCGCATCCGGGTGCACGACGGCGACTTCCACCAGGTGCGCACCGTCCACACCATCGTGTCCGACGAGCTGCTGAGCGTGGACCAGCCGTTCCGCCCCGGCATCAGCTCGCCCGTGGTGGGGGGGAGCGACTACGAGCGCCTGGGCGCCGACGACGCGCTGGGATACACGTTCGCGCCCGGCTCGCCCGACGGCGACCTGCCCGACGACTCGCTGATGGCGCACGCCGCGGACCTGGCCGCGCTGCTCTGCATGGGCGCCGCCACCCACCTGCAGGACCCGCCCCCCGCCGAGGCCGACCGGGTGTGGCAGGTGTTCCGGAACTGGAACCTGGACCGGCGCAGGGCCAACGAGTGGCAGATGCTGGTGGCCGGCGGCGCGGTGAGCGAAAAGGAGTTCGGCCACGCCGAGCGTCGCGACCCGGCCATGCCCGAGGGCGCCCCCGACACCCGCACCCCCGCGGGCGAGGCCACGGCGACCCGGCACGGCTGGGTCCCGGTGATGCGCCAGTGGCTGGAGATGCACCGCCGCGGCGAGGAGCAGCTGAAGATGGCGGCCCGCCGTCCCGGGGACCCCACCAACCACCAGCTCACCCAGGCGATGGGCTTCCTGCTCAACCTGGACGTGCCGGCCGGCATCCCGTAACCCACTCCGCGCACCCATGTCCGACGAGTACGTGGACGACCCGCTCGCCCGCACCCAGACCTTCTACCGGAGGATGGGGATCAGCGAGAACGCCTACCCCACCGCCCTGGACGGCGCGCTGGCGCACGCCACCGCGGGCGCGGCGGCGGCGCCACCCGCGCACCACTGGGTGCCCATCGGCCCGCGGAGCATCGGGGGGCGGGTCCGCACGCTGGTGCAGCACCCGTCCCGGCCGCTCGTCTTCTACGCGGGGAGCGCGCACGGCGGGGTGTGGCGCACGGCGGACGGCGGAGACACCTGGACCCCCGTGGGGAACCCGGAGCACGCCCTTCCCGTGGGCGCGCTCGGCGCATCCGGCCAGCACCCGGACGTTGTGTACGTGGGCACCGGCGACCCGGTGTCCTTCAAGGTCGGCGGGCGCGGCCTGTTCCGCTTCGACCTGGCGCCGGGCGCCCCCCACCCGTTCCTGCAGCTCGCCACCCCCGGCGTCTCCTCGCGGCGCTTCACCGGGATCGCCGTGGACCCCGACGACGGCAACCGCTTCTGGGCCGCGTCCCCCGGCGGGCTGTGGCGCTGCCAGGTGGCCCCGCCCGTGGGCGCGGCCCCGCCGGTGCCCACCCTCACCCGGGAGTTCGCGCCCGGCGTCGCCCCGGCCGGCCCCCCGCCCGGGGAGACCGCGCTCGCGGCGTTCCCGGCCATGGCGGGCGGCAGCTACGCCACCGACGTGCTGGTGGTGCCGGACACCCGCAGCGCCGCCACCGTGAACATCGGCGGCCGCGTGGTGCCGCAGTACCTGCTGGTCTACGTCGCCATTTCCGGGCAGGGGCTGTACCGGGGACGGCTGGACCGCGGCAGCGCGCCGCCGTTCACCATGCAGTGGCGCGACCGCCTCCCGCTTCCCACCCCCTCCAGCTTCACCCGGGTGCTGGTGGCCGCCTGCCGGACGCAGCCGCAGCACCTGTACGCCGTGGCGGCCGAGGGGGGCAACTCCGGGGACAAGGCCACCGAGGTCTACTACTCCTCGGACCACGGCGACAGCTGGGAAAAGCGCAGCCACCTGCCGGGCGGACGAGGCCAGGCGTGGTACAGCATGATGCTGTTCGTCCACCCGGAAAACCCGCGCGTGGTCGTGCACGGCACGGTGGACGTGTACCGCAGCTCCGACGGGGCGAAGAGCTGGTCCATGCTCCTGGACTGGGAGGACTACGACCGGGGCGACCGCGCGCGCCACGCCGACCAGCACTGGGGCTTCTTCGACCGCTTCGACCACAACCGGCTCTGGCTCGCCAACGACGGGGGGATCTCCACGGGCGACCTTCGCCGCCCCCCCGGGGCGCGCGGCTTCTGGCGCAAGCGCAGCCACGGGATCGCCGCGGCCCAGTTCAACGACATCACGGTGCACCCCCGCCACGGGTGGATCACCGGGGGCGGGCTCCAGGACAACGGGAGCTACCTGAGCTACGGCGGCGACTCGTGGTACCGGGTGGGGGGCGGAGACGGGGGCTCGCTCTCGTTCGACGCCCTGGACCCGCGCCGCTACTACCTGTCCACGGCGGCGGGGGGCGGGGGCTACATGTGGCGCGCGGACGTGGCGTCGGCGCTGGAAAAGGTCAGGGACTACGCCTACGTCACCTACGTCATGCCCGAGGCGCCGGTGGCGAGCGGCGTCTACAAGGTGCTCAACAAGATCCTCAGCATGCCCGACGGGGCCGACAACGGCCTCTTCTACGGCATCCACGGGGGGCACCCCTCCCGGGCCGGGCACCTGCTGGTGGGGCGCAAGCTGGCCGCGTGGCTCACCACGGACGGCGGCGACCACTTCCGCAAGATGCAGACGGGCGACTTCCGCCCGGCGGGCTCGGCAGTGAGCGTGGTGGCCTACTCGCCCGGCGCCCCCGACGAGGAGTTCTGGATCGGGACCGACGGCGGGGAGGTGTACCGCACCAGCAACGCGGCCGTGGTCCTGGCCGCGAGCCCCGCCGACCCCGCGTGGACCGACCACACCCCACGTCCGCCTCCGCCGCCCCCTCCACCGCCGCCCGCTCCGCCCCCGCCCCCCGCGCCGCCGGGCCCGCCCCTGTGGGGAGCCGGCAACGTGGTGATGGGGATGGACTTCGACTCCACGCGCACCCGCGACGCGGCCAACCGCCCCGCGCGCGCCGCCGTGGCCGTGGGCCAGCAGGTGTGGCTGTGGGACGACGGCTGGGCGGGGAACGGCTGGCTGAACATCTCGGGGGGCGGGGCCACGGGGCTGCCGCCGTGCCCGGTCACCAGCGTCGCCTTCGACCCCCGCAACCCGGGCGTGCTGTACGCCGGGACGCTGGCGGCCGTGTACGTGTGCACGCCGCTCCCCGCCGTCCCGGCCCCGCCCGGAGTGGGCGGCAAGCCGCCGATCCCCGGGACCGGCGCCGCGCCCGCGTTCGTGCCCCGGTGGGCGCCCTTCCACCAGGGGATGCCGCTGGTGCTGGTCACCGACCTGCACGTCCTCCCGGACCCCGCCTCCGCGGTGCCCGCCTCGCTGCTGCGCGCCGCGACCTACGGCCGGGGAATGTTCGAGTGCCACCTCACCCCGGCGCCGCCGGGGGCGTGGGTGGACCCGGAAACGCTGCTGTACGTCCGCCAGTACGCCATCGACGACGGGATCCACCCCCGCCAGGCCCCCGCCGCGCTGGGCGCCGCGCCGCTCCAGGGCGACCCGCGGTCCGCCGCCGGACAGCTCCCCTTCGACCTGGTGAGCGGCTACGACATCCGCGTGGACGCGCCGCCCTACACCTGGCTGGAGGACACGGTGGACCCGGTGGAGTTCGACGAGGACCTGGGAACGGACCCGCTGGTCCCCGGCGAGGTCAACTTCGTCTACGTGCAGGTGCACAACCGCGGGTGGGGGACGGCCGCCGCCACCGAGGTGCACCTGTTCTTCGCCGGCCTTCCCATCCCCGCGCCCGGCGCCGCGCCGGCCGTCCCCGCCCTCCCGGCCTGGGCCGGCTTCCCCGCCGACCCGGCGCCCGCCCCCTGGGCGCGGGCGGGGGCGGCGCCGCTCGCCGTGGACCTGCGCGCCGGCGAGCCCCGGGTGGTGAGGTTCGACTGGGTCCCGCCGGCGGCCGTGGCGGGGCTCCGGGTGGCGCTGCTGGCGGTGGTCCGGCGCGCCGCGGACGCGCCCGCGCTCCCCGCCGCGGGACAGGCCGCCGACGCCTTTTTGCTCGCCAACCGCCACGCGTCGCTGCGCGTGGTGGCGGCGGGCGACTTCTTCCCCGTGTACGTGCGCGACGGCGTGGAGGACAGCGGCCACTCCGGCGACGTGGCGTGGGGCGGGCGGAGCCCCGACATCCTCGTGGTGTCGCCCCCCGCCGCGCCCCCTGCCGACCCGCACGCCGCCTTCGCCGACCGCGCCGACGCGCGCTCCGGCGACCGCCTCAAGGGCGGGGGCGACAACACCCTGTACGTGCGGGTCCACAACCCGTCGCGCCTCGCCGTGGACGTGGACGTGGAACTGTTCCAGGCGGTCGCGGACCACGACGCCTTCAAGCGCAGCGAGTGGACCGCGGTGACTCCCGTCGCCCCCGTCGCCGGGAGTCCCACCCGCACGCGCCTCCCGGTCCCGGCGGGGG
Organism: uncultured Gemmatimonadales bacterium; assembly: GCA_963716255.1. Taxonomy (GTDB): domain Bacteria; phylum Gemmatimonadota; class Gemmatimonadetes; order Longimicrobiales; family Longimicrobiaceae; genus JAFAYN01. Next base: position 1,608,449 of record OY970303.1, read on the forward strand.
ACTACGCGCTGGCGGCCTTCCGCTTCAACCCGCCGGACCCCGACCCCGCGGGCGACCCGGCCTACAAGGCGTACCAGCTGGTGGCGCTGGTGCACGCGCCGCCCGCTTCGCCCCTCCCCGACCCCGCCGGCGTGGACGAGGTGGGCAAGTTCTGGACGCTGGTCCGCTCGTCGCTGGCCGCCAAGCGGGCGGCCACCCGGGCGCTCCGCTGGATCCCGTGAGGAGGCGCGCCGTCGATCGCCGTCCCACACGGGGCACACCCTTGCGGGACACGAACGCCCCAGGTGGGGCGGAACGTACGCATGGCGCGGCGGGTGCCCGCGTGCGCCCCTGCTCCGCCGGCTCGAGCGTAGGTTCCGCCAGCGGAAGGGAGTTAGAACGGGAAGAAATGGACATCCGTTTCCTGGCCTGTCAGTTGCGCGTCCGGCCCGCGTCCACCCGATGCGCCCCGGCCGGGCTCGCCCACCGCCCCCGCAGACCGAGCATGCCGCGCAGCTCCCGCTCCACCCCCGTTCCGCTCCGCGCATGGCCGCGCTCCAGGCCGAGCTGACGGTCCGGATCGACGTGGGCGACCTCGCCCAGGGCCTCCTCGCGGAAGTGGGGGGGCCGCTGGGCGAGCTGCGCGCGGTGGCTGTCCCGCTGGACGCGGACGGGCTGGAGGCCGCCGCGGGCGGAGCGGGCGAGCCCGACTTCTCCGTCTTCGCGGGGACGCTGGGGCAGGTCTCGGCCGCGGCGGGGAGCGTGCTGGAGCGGCTCCCCGGCGCGGAGGTGCTCGCCCCGCTGACTTCCGCGCTGGAGACCGTGGAGCTCGCCACCCGGGCCGACCTGGCCGGCGGTCTCGGGCGCCTGCTGGCCGACCTGGCGGCGCAGGTGGAGGGCGACCGGCAGGGCGGGCTGCTGGGCGTCCTGCACGCCGTGGCTACCGCGCTGGGCGACGCGCAGGAGGGGCGCATCCTCCTGGACCTGCTGTCGCGACTCCCCGGCAACCCCGGCATCTCCCTGTCCGGCGGGCTCCCCGGCGCCGACGTGGTGCGCGCCGCCGACGGCGCCGTCCGCGCGCTGGGCGGGCTGATGGTGCTGGAAACGGTGCTCGCGGAGGCGGAGCGGCTCACCGGGGTGATGGCCGCGCAGGCCGATCCGGCCGTGCTCCGCGCCGACCTGGCGGCGCTGGACGCGGCGCTCGCCCCCGGCGGGGTCGCGCTTGCCGCCGTGCTCCGCGCCGCGGCCGCCGACCCCGCCGCGCTGCGCTCCGCGGTGGACCTGGCGCTTGCCGCGGCGGCGCGCCTGGACGCCCTGGACGCGCGCCTTTCCGGCGCCATGGGGCTGGGCGAGGCCACCCTGGTGTACCTGGACGTGGACCGGGTCCTGGCGGAGGTGGACGGGGCCATGACGCTGCTGCGCACCGCGGACGTGGACCCGCTGGGCCGGCAGACCGCGGCCGTCCAGGGATGGCTCGGGCCGCTTCTCGCCGGCATCCGCCTGGAGAACGTCCCGGCCCGGCGCCTGGACGCGCTGCTGGACGAGGTCGAGGGGCGCATCGCCGAGGCGGCCGGCGGCATCGCCGCCCTCCCGGTGGAGGAGCTGACCGCGCCGCTCGCCGAGGGCATCGCCTTCGTGAGCGGGCTGCTGGGCACGGTGCGCGACGTGATCGAGCGCATCACCCGGGAGTTCCGCGCGGCCATGACCGCCGTGCGCGACGCCCTCGCCGCCCTCCCCTTCGCCGACGCCGCCCTGGCGCTGCGGGAGGCGCTGGCTCCGCTGGCCGACGGCATCGACGCCGTACGCGCCGTGGTGGAGCAGGTGCGGGTGGCGCTGGACGCCGCGGCCCGCGAGATGCACCGGGCGCTGGAGGGGATCGAGGGCGGGGTCGACCGCTTCGCCGCCGAGGTGGACGCGCTCTTCGCCGGCGCGCGGGCCTACGTGGAGCAGATCGACCTGGCGGCGACGCTCGGCGCGGTGGGCGAGCAGGTACGCTCGTTCACCGTGGCGCTGGACGCCGCCGCCATGGCCCCGTACTTCGACGCCGCGCAGGACGCGATCGGCGTCGCGGCCGACGTGGTGGGGGCGGTGCCGTGGGACCTGGTCCCCGAGTCCATGAAGGCCGAGGTGGACGCCGCCGTGCTCCCCGTCAAGGAGGCCGACGCGGGCGCCGTGGCCGGCGAGATCGAGGCGCTCCTGCAGATCACCCCGGACGGCCGCTTCGCGCTGCGGGCCGACCTGGAGGCCGCCATCGCCGACGTGCAGGCGCAGTTCGAGGCGCTGGTGGAGAGCGTGGCGGAGCTGGACCCGCGCGCCGCCCTCTCGCAGGTGGACGCCATGCTGCGCGAGGTCGCCGCCCGCATCGCCGAGATCTCGCCAGCGCTCACCCTCCAGCCCCTGCGCGACGCCCTCGACCGGGTCAAGGAAGCGATCGCCGCGGCCGATCCGGACGCGCTGCTGGAGCCGGTGCGCGACGTGTTCCGCCGCATCGACGAGGGGCTGGAGTCGGTGTCGCCGGGGACGCTGCTGGCCCCCGTGCAGGCACGCCTGGACGAGGCGCGGGAACAGCTCAAGGGGGCCATCCGGCTGGAAAGCTGGGCCCCCGCGCTGGACGAGCTGGCCGCGCGGGCGGAGGGAGTGCTGTCGCTGGTGGACCCGGCGCGACTGGAGCCGCTGCTGGCCTCGGCGCTGGGCGAGCTGGAAACGGCGCTGGGCGCGCTGCCGGCCATCCACACCGCGGGGGCGTTCGGCACCGTCGTGTCCCTGCTCCTGGAGGGGATGGGGCTGCGGGTGCGCTCCGACAGCTTCGTCCCGGTGGCGGCGTGGCTGGGCGGCGCCTCCGCCTCGGCGCACCTGAACGGTCGGGCGCTGCGCATCTCCGCTTCGGTGGCGCGCACCCGCGACGCGGTGGCTGCGCTGGACGTGGCCGCGCTGGCCGCGGGCGCCGTGCAGCGCGCCGCCGCCGCCGTGGCCGCGGCCGGCGAGCTCGCCGTTTCGCTCCCCTCCGACTCCCCGGAAGGGCTGCGGCTGGCCTCGGCGTCGGCGCGGCTGGACGCGGGCGCCGTGGTGGGCCGCCTGGCCGCCAACCGCGCCCGCTACCTGGCCGCACTGGAGCACTCCGCCGCGGAAGCGGAGACGCTGCGCCGCACCGGCTTCACGCAGGCCGACACGAGCGTGGCCGCGCTGCGCGAGGGCGCCGCCCCGCTGGCCCCGTCGCTGGCCTGGCTGCGGACGCTGCTGGGAAAGCTGGGCCTTTCCCCCGAGGAGCTGAGCGTCGCCGGGGTGGTGGGCTCGGTGCTCGCGGCCGCCCCGCCGGCCCGCCTGGCGGCGCTCTTCCTCCCCCTCTTCACCGCCCTGCGCGACCGGGTGCGCACCCTCCTCTCGGGGGTGATCGATCCGCTCAAGGCCGGCATCGCGGAGGTGGGAGCGCTCATCGACGCGGTGGACCTCGGCCCCCTCCTGGAGGCCATGGACGCGGTGGTGGACGAGGTCAAGGCCCAGGTGGCCGCCTTCAATCCCGACGTGCTCCTCGGCGAGCCGCTGGCCTCCTTCCGCGCGTTGCGCGCCGCGCTGCTCGACGCGGACCCGCTCGCCGCCGTGGCCGCCATCGTCGCCGACCTGCAGGCGGCGCTGGTGCGGGTGCTCGGCAAGCTGGAGCTGGAAACGCTGCTGGCCTCGCCGCTCGCCATCTACGACCACCTGCTGGCCCAGCTGCGGGCCCTGGACGTCACCGGCCTGCTGACGCCCGTGTTCGTCAAGCTGGACGAGATCGCCCTGCAGGTGGACGTGGGGCTGGAGGGCACCGTGGCCGCCTTCGAGGAGCTGCAGGCGGCGCTCCCCGGCGGCGGGGGCGGCGGCAGCGTGTCGGCGTCCCTCAGCGTCAGCGTGGGGTAGCGCCGTGCCCGGACCCCTCACCCACGTCGCCGTCGCGCTGCTGGCGCGGGACCGCCTGGCGCAGATCCGCGACGCGCTGCTGGCCAAGAAGGCCAACGGAACCGCCCGGGAGATCGAGCTGCAGGTGCTGTACATGGCGCAGAAGGCGCACTCGATCATGAGCGCCGCGCAGCCGAGGATCGAGCCGCCGCTGCGCCTGTACGGGCCGCCGCTCACCGACGGCGTGTCGCGCTTCGTGATGCTGGGCGCCGTGGGGCCCGACCTCCCCCGCTACGCCGCCATGTACGCGCCGGGGCAGGAGTGGCTCTGGGACACCCTGCACAAGGGCAACCCCGACGAGCACCGCGAGCGCGTGCTGGCCCGCTCCACCGACTTCGTCTTCACCTTCTGGCGCAAGGTGGAGCCGCTGATCGACGCGGACACCTCCAAGGCGGACGAGCGGACGGAGGCGCGCGACAAGGTGCGCGCCTACCTGCTGGGCCACCTCTGCCACGTGGCGGCGGACGTGCTCTCGCACCCCTGGTACGACGACGTGGCGGCCCACCCGGGCGACGCCGGCCGGCCCCGGCTCCGCCGCGCCGACGTCGCGGGCGCCGTGGAGCGCGCGGTGGCGGCGCGCTTCTTCAACCGCGGCCCCGGGGCGGACACGCGCGGGAGCGACTGGGCGACGTGGTGGCCCTCCACCGGCGACGTCCCCGGCGCCTTCTACGGCGCCTTCGACGCCGCGGTGCGCGAGGTGTACGGCGGCGAAGGGCGCCCGGCGGGGCTCAAGGCCTTCGAGGACGCCTTCCGGGCGTACGACCCTCCCGCCCCCGCGCTCAGCCCGCGGCTGGTCCGCGACGGCGTCGCCACCTTCCGCACGGTCGCCGAGACCGGGCACGGCTGGGACCTGTGGGACTGGCTCGGGGTGACCGCACCCACCTTCCTGCTCGCCTTCGGCGCCTACCCGCTGGCCGCGGTGCTCACCCGCGCGAGCGACTTCGAGACCGAGCTCACGGGGACGCCGGACGAGATCGCCGAGAAGGAGCGGGTGCGCACCTACGAGCTGGTGGCCTACCCCTTCGCGGCCACGGCGCTGACGCCGCTGGTCACCATGATCTGGGTGACGGCCTCCTCGTTCGGGGTGGGAAGCCAGATCGTCACGGGGTGGGTGGCGGCCGGGGTGCAGCTGCTGGCGGCGGTCGGGTTCTTCGCCACCCTGGGCGGAGCCGGCGACGCCCGCTGGGCGCTGTTCTTCGTCGTCCCGCTGTTCGTGGAAGTGGCGCACATGCTCCACGTGCTGATCCGCGGCGGGCGCGGCGACCGGCACTGGCAGCTGGCGCTGGGGACGCTGCTGCACCTGGCGCTCGCCCTGGTCTTCATGCTCTGCTACCGCACCTTCCTGCACCCGGGGATCGCGGAGCTGAAGAAGCGGGAGGAGGACCGCGACTACGGCGTGTTCGTGGGGTGGATGGCGCTCTGGTTCGGGATGGTGGTGGTCCTGTGGATCGTCCACGCCCTGTTCTGGCGCTACGTCTTCGGGGCGAAGCAGCCCTCGGACGCCGACAACGCCTTCGCGGGGCGCCACCACCACCTGCGCCTGTACGACGACGCGGCGCTGGGGCGCGACCCGCTGGGCCCCTCGCCCGCGCTCGACGGGCTCCTGTACCCGTCGGGCGCCCGGCCGCTGCTCAAGCTCTGGTGGCGCGGCCCGGATGCCCAGGAGCTCTCGGTGCGCTCGGACCGCGACCGGCTGACGTTCAGCTTCGACGGCGCCGGCGCGGGCCCCAAGCAGACGGTGCACCTCCCCGTGGCGTCCACCACGCTGCGCGAGTTTGCGCAGCTGCTTACCCGCACGGTGCGCGACAAGAACGGGGCCTCCACGCAGTTCCTCCACGTGGAGCCGGCCTTCCCCGCCGACCCGGAGATGGAGCTTCCCCCGGGGCTGGCCTTCTCGGACTGGGGCGACCACCGCGACACCCAGGCCGACCACGACACCGACGCCGCCGCCTTCCGCACGATCCCCCGGACGGAGGCCGACGCCCTGCCGCTGTCGCACGCGCCCCGGGAGCTGCTCTCCACCCGTTTTGGCAAGGGCGGTCCGGTCGCGGAGGAGCGCCGCGCTGCCGACGAGCCGTCCGTGGCGGGGAGCACCATCACCCGGGACCCGGCGAACGCGCGGCGCATCGTGGCCACGGCCGGGTCGTTCCTCACCCGGCTCTTCCGGCCGGGCGACGTCATCGAGCGGCTGCCGGCGCCGGGCGACGCCCGCGTGGTGGTGGCGGTGGAGTCGGACCTGGCGCTGCTGGTGTCCACGCCCTTCTCGCCGGCGCTCCCCGCGGCGGGGGCGACGTACCGCCGCCGGGGGGACGACCGCTCGCAGGACCGCACCGTGGCCGGGTGGACGGTGGCGGACGGCCCCGGCGCATTCGACCTCACCGGCGGCGGCGGAGCCCTCTTCGGCTCGCTGTTCCGCCCGGGCGACACCATCCGGGTGAACCCGCCGGCCCCCGCGGCGCCGCAGGAGCGCCGCATCGCCGTGGTGGTGAGCGACACCGTGCTCACGCTGGAGGAGAGCCTCGACCCGCGCCTGGGCGCGGGGGTGACGGCGCCCTTCGACCGGGTGGCGGACGAGACGGCCGACGGCTTCGCCTACCTGGCCGACGCCGACGACAACCTGTTCTCGGGCGACACGGTGATGGGGCACGCGGCCGACCTGGCCACCCTGCTCTGCCTGGGCGCCGCCTCGCGGCTCCTCCCGGCCGACCAGCTCGCCGCGGGGCCCGCGGGGGTGGGGACGCCGCACCCGCTGCGCAAGGTCTACCAGGTGTTCCGCAACTGGAACCTGGACCGGCGCCGCGAAAACGAGTGGCGCATGCTGGTGGTGGGCGGGGCCGTGAGCGAAAAGCGGGGCGACCCGGCGGCGGACGACTCGGCGGCGCCGGTGGAGGCGGGGTGGTCGTCGCTGGTGGGGGCGCCGGGTGAGCGGGTGGCCAACGAGCTGGGGTGGACCGGCCTGCTGCGCGGCTGGGTGGACATGGCGCGCCACCCCGCGACCGACGCCACCGCCGACGTGGCCTTCCGTCCGGGGAGCCCCACCAACCTTGAGCTCAGCCGCGGGCTGGCGTTCCTGCTGGACATGCGCGACCCGGGGGCTCCATGAGCACACCGGACCCGGGCGCCACCGTGGAAACGGCGGACCGCGAAGCCATCCAGGAGCGGGAAGAGTCGTTCTTCCGCCAGATGGGAGTATCGGAGCTTTCCTACCCCCACGCCCTGGAAGACGCGGTCGTACATGCCCGGCGCGCGCCCGTGGCCGGCGACGCCCGCTGGTACCCCTCGGGACCGCGCAACGTGGGGGGGCGGATCACGGCGCTCGCCCAGGACCCCACCAACGCGCTGACCCTGTACGCGGGGAGCGCCCACGGCGGGCTGTGGCGCACCATCGACGGCGGCGACACCTGGACGCACCTGGGAGCGGAGGAGTTCAACGTCCCTGTGGGGACCATCGCCATCCACCCCCGGCAGCCCGGGCTGCTCTACGTGGGCACCGGCTCGCTCAAGCACACCTACGCGGCGGGACGGGGCCTGTTCCGCGTGCAGGTGGCCGGGCCGCTCGCCCCCGCCGCCTTCGACCGCCTGGCCGCGACCGACCCGCCGGACGTGGCGCCCGCGGCCTCGCGCGACGGCAGAGCGTACCGCTACACGCGCATCGAGGTGGACCCGGACGCACCCGAGCGCTTCTGGGCCGCCTCGCAGACCGGCCTCTGGCGGTGCGTGGTGCCGGTGGCGCCCTTCCCGCACGCCGCCGGGTCGGCCGTCTTCACCCGCGACTTCCCGCCCGACCCGCCGGCCGCCGGCTCGCCGCCGCTCTTCTCGGGGGCGGTCCCCGTTCCCGGGGCCGGGTGGCCGGCGTACGCCACGGACGTGCGCGTGGCGCGCGACCCGCGGAGCACGGACACGCACGCCGGGCTGTCGCGCTACCTGGTGATCTACGTGGGGGTGTACGGCGAGGGCGTCTGGCGCGGGCGCTACGACCGCAAGGACGACCGGGTGGAGTGGGAGAAGAAGCTCGACGTTCCGGGGGCCGGAGCAAGCTTCCAGCGCGTCCGCCTGGCCGTCTGCGCCAACCGTCCCCAGCACGTGTACGTGGTCTTCGCGGACCCCGGCGACATGGCCACGGAGGTCTACTACTCCGGCGACAGCGGGGAGCACTGGGAGAAGCGCGGCCAGATCCCGGCCGCCTCCAACGGGCAGGCGGACTACGACCTGGTGCTGGAGGTGAACCCCTTCAACCCCGATGTGCTCCTCTGCGCGGCGGTGGACGTCTGCAAGAGCGAGGACGGGGCGAAGAACTGGACGCCCGTGGCCCACTGGCGCTTCTACGACCGCGGCGACCACGCGCAGCACGCCGACTTCCACGCGGCGATCTTCGACGTGGCGGACCGGCGCCGCGTGTGGGTGGGCAACGACGGCGGGATCTCCGTCCTGGACGACCTGCGGCGCATCAAGTCGCCGGTGCCGCTCAGCTGGCGCAAGCGCAGCCACGGGATCCTGGCCGGCCAGTTCCAGGACATCGCCGTCAGCCCCGCGCTCCCCTTCGTGTCCGCGGGGGGGCTGCAGGACAACGGGAGCTGGGCGAGCTTCGGCGGCCCCACCTGGTACCGGATCGGCTGGGCCGACGGGGCGGGGGTGGCGTTCCACAGCGGGGACCCGCGCACCTTCTTCCCGGCCCAGAACTCCGCCGGGAACATGACGAGCGTCACGGTGGCGGCCCACCAGCCGTTCGTGATCCCGCCCGCGCGCCGCTACCTGTTCAGCCTGGTCTCGCACGACGTGCCGACTCCCGCGGGCGCCACGCCGGACGCGCTGGAGCTGCGGATGGACCCCATCCCGCTCCCGCAGTCGAGCCCGTTCGTCACGGTGGTGGCGGAGGATCCCACCACGCCGGGGCAGATCCTCATCGGCGCGACGGCGAACCCGTCGGGCGGGCCGCAGGCACTGGCGTACTGGGCGCCCCCGCCCCCCGCGGGCCCCTACGCGGCCTTCCCGGCGGCGCTCCCGGCGCCGCTCGCGGTCAACGCCGTCACGGGCCCCGCCGCGGCCCCGCTCCCGGTGCCGGCGGGCACCGAGTGCTCGGCGGTCGCCTTCGGGCCGGTGATCGCCCCCGCGGCGGCCCCTCCCCCGCCCCCCTTCCCCGTGGACGGGTGGCTGGGGTGCTCCAACGGCCAGCTCTTCCTGTGCCGCAGCGCGCCCGGGGGGAACTGGCAGGCGCCCGGGGCGCCGCTCCCCTCGGCGAGCGGGGTCCCCCAGCTGGTGACCAGCATCGCCGTCCACCCCGACGACCCGCGCACGGTGGCCGTCTCGGCGGTGCCGGAGCTGGGGTGGGTGCGCATCCGCATCCCCCCCGGGGGCGGCGGCGCGGTGGGGGTGGCGACGTTCACCTTCGCGCACCTCCCCGCCGCGGCGGCCCCGGCCCAGCCGACCGGCGCCGGCATCGTGCTCCCCGGGACGCTCCGCACCGTGAGCTTCGCGGGCCCGGGGAACTTCGTGGCGGGCGACACCTGGGTCATCTCCCCCGAGGGCACGATCACCGCGGGCGGCGCGAACACCTCCACCGGGACGGTCACGGCCAGCACCACGACCGGGCAGACCATCACGGTGCGGATCCCCGCGGGCGGCGGGGGGGCGCTGGGCGTGGCGGGGTTCACCTACCAGGTGGGCGCCGGCGCGGTCGTGGGGCCGCAGCCGACGGCGGCCCGCTTCCCGGTCCCGGGGACGCTGGTGACGCTGCTCTTCGGCGCCGGCGCCTACGTCGCGGGAGACAGCTGGACCGTTTCTCCCCGCGCCGCCGTGGCGGCGGCGGGGGGGAACACCTCGGCGGGAGTGCTCACCGCGCTCTCCTGGCTGGGAGGGCGGGTGTACCTCACCTGGGACCGCGGGAGCACCTGGACCGACGTGTCGGAGCCCACGCCCCCGGCACCGCTCGCCTCGCTCCCCAACGCCACCGTCACCAGCCTGCTCTGGGACCCGCGGAACGCGCAGGCGCTCTACGCCGGGACGCTGGCGGGGGTGTACGCGCTGCGGAACGTCCCCGTCCCCACGGCGGTGGCCATCCCCGGGGGCAACTTCAACCTCCCCCTGACGCGCACCCGGCAGCTGGTGGCGAACGTCGCGCTGAGCGGGGCGGCACCGGGGCCGGACTGGGCCCAGCAGGTGGACTGGCTCGTCGTTCCGGCCGGGGTGGTCACCGTGTCGGCCAGCGGCCTGGTGACGCCCGTTGCGGCGGGGGCGGCCGTCGTCACCGCGCAGCGGGGCCGCTTCAGCGCCTCGGTCACCGTCACCGTGATCCCCGCGGCGCCGGCCCCCGCCGCCGCCGCCGTGGGGGTGTTCGCCCCGCCGGCCTTCAACCCGGCGTGGGCGCCGTTCAACAACGGCCTCCCCCTCACGCTTGTGAACGACCTGGCCCGCGTCACGGGGACCACACGGATCCGCGCGGGGACCTTCGGGCGGGGGATCTGGGAGTGCGACGTGGGCGCCGCCCCCGTGCAGCGGCGGCTCTACATCCGCCAGACCCTCATCGAGGAGGGGCACGCGTACCCGCGGACCATCCCCATGGCGCTGCGCGACGACCCGCGCCTGCCGGCCGGGGCGGTGGGGCTGGACCACGCGCACGCCTTCGACATCCGGGTGGACGCGCCCCCGTACCGCTTCTTCGACGACCGCGCCGACGGCGTGGAGTTCGACGAGAAGCTGGGGGCCGACTCGCTGGTCCCCCTGCAGACCAACTACGTCTACGTCCAGGTGCACAACGCCGGGAGCGAGGCGGTGGACGTGGTGGAGGTGCACCTCTTCGTACGGGCCTCGACGGCGGCGCCGTACGCCGCACCGGCGCCCATCGTGGGCCCGCCGCCGGCGGTCGCGCCGGTCCCGGCGCTCCCCGCCCTGGGGCCCGTCGCCGAGTTCTACAACCCTCCCGGCTTCGCGCTGGCCCCCGCCGCCGCCGCCTGGACCAAGGTGGGGCAGCGCCCGGCGGGGCGGGTGGCGCCGGGGGAGCCGGTGGTGGTGCGCTTCGACTGGGTGCCGCCCGCCTTCCCGGCCGCGCCCAACGACAACGCGGCGCTGCTGGCCATATGCGTGGCGCCCACGGACAACGTCTTTCCCGCCGCGCCGGCGGACGTGGGGGCGCTGATCGCGGCGGAGCCCCGGGCGGCGCTGCGCATCGTGCCCGTGGCCGCCCCCGCTCCCGCCGTGCTCCACCTGCGCGACACCGTTGCCGACGACGGGCGCCGCCGCGGGGCGGGTCTGGCCGCCGCGCGCAGCCCGGACGTGATGGTGGTGCAGCACCCGCTCCCCCTCCCGCCCGAGCAGTACTTCCGCGACACGCTGGACGCGCGGCCGCAGGACCGGGTGCGCGCGGGGGCCGACAACCACGTGTACGTGAGGGTGCACAACCGCGGGCGGGGCGCCGGCAACGCCGAGGTGCACGTGTTCGCCGTCCCGGTGACGGTCGATGGAAGGCCCGACGTCGCCACCGCGAACTGGCAGCGCCTCACGCCGGCCGCCGCCCCGTTCCTCACGGTCCCCGTGCCGGCGCGCGGCGCCGCCCCGGCGAGCGGCACCGCCCTGGCGCACGTGGCCTGGGCGCCGGTGACCGTCGCCGTCCCCGCCGATTCGCTCAAGCAGGTCGTGGTGGTCGCCATCGTCCGCGACACCACCACGGGCGAGACCGTCCCCGACGTCGCCCGCATACGCGCCGGCACCGACGACGACCTGTGGAGCCTGCTGCTGCGCATGGTGGACTCCGACAACGTGGCCGCCCGCGCCGTGAGGTACGAGCCGTGAGCGCGCCCGCCTCCCCGCGCCCCGTCGCCCTCCCCGCCGGCGTGGCGGATCCCGCCGGGAGCAGCGGCTTCGTGGCGGCCCTGGACGGGGGCGTGGACGCGCTGGAGCTGGCGACAGGTCGCGTCCTCTGGCGGAGCCACGACGCCTTTCTCCCCGTGCTCGCCACCAATGACGCCCTCGCCGCGGCGGGCCGCGAGGGCACGGCGGTGAGGATGCTGCTCCTGGACGCCGCGACCGGGGCGAGGCGCTGGGCCGGCGCGCCGCTCTCGCCCTCCGCTCCGCTCTGGACGGTGACCGGTGCGAGGCTGGAAGGCGGGAGCCTGGTGCTGGCGTGGTGGGCACAGGATGCCCCGCGCGGCACGCCCCCGGACCCATCCTCCCCCCGCTATGGTGAGCTGGGGCGGGGCGCCGCCCGGGTGGAGCTGGCGACCGGCCGCGTGGAACCGCTCCCCGCCCCGGAGGAGCCGGCCTATCCCGGGGACCCGCTCCCCGGCGCTCCCGCCGGGGACCTCCTCCCGGACGTGGGCGGCACCGTGCGGCGCTGGGCCGCGGACGGCGTAGTGGCCGGCCTTGCCCTGGAGGGAGGAGGCGGCGACGCGAAGCGGCTGGTGCTGCGGCGCTGGAGCCCGGAGACCGGGGCCGCTCTCCCGGACGCCGTGCTGCTCGATCCCGCGCCGCCGCTGGCGGAGCTCCGGCACCACCGCTTCCCCGACGCCGGCCACGTGTTCCTGCAGCGCTGTCCGCCCGGCGGTGAGTGCCGGTGGCTGGTCTTCTCGGCCGCGACGGGGGAGCGCGTCGCCGACCTGGCATTCGGGCCGGGCGCCGAGGAGGAGATGGCGGTGGTGGGCGGCGTGCTCTTCCACCTCGCGCCGGGCGGCCCCGCCGCGGACCCGGGACTGCGGCCCCGCGTGCTGCGCGCCGTGGACCCCGACGGCGGCGCCGTGCTCTGGGAGCACCCCGTCGCCCCGGCCCGCGATACCCCCATGGACCTGGCCTGACCGACCATGATCGTACGCCCCATGATCGGCGGCTGGGAGCCGCCCATGATCGAGCGCATCGCCTCGGTGGAGCAGCGGCGCCTCGCCGTCCTCCCCGTCCCCGGCCTGTCCGGCGACCTGCACCAGGACCTGGGGCGCGGCGCCCTGGCCGTGGAGATCTCCGGCTCGCTCTCCGGCAACGAGGCGCGCGACGCCTTCCTTGCCGAGGTGCGCGCCAAGTTCCTGGCCGGCGAGCCGGTGGACTTCGTCGCCGACATCGTGGCCGAGAGCGAGCTGGAGCAGGTGCTCATCGAGGAGCTGCGCCTGGAGGAGGTGGCCGGGCACCCCGACGCCTTCCGCTACGCCGTGGTGCTGCGCGAGTACACCGAGCCGCCGGAGCCCCCCGCGCCGGGGATGGACTTCGGGATGGAGCTGGACATGGAGCTGGACCTGCTGGCGGAGCTGGGGCTGGACATGCTGGACCTGCCTTCGATCCTCCCCAGCATCCCGCAGCTGGGCGACGTGCTGGCCCCGCTCCAGCCGGCCGCGGAGCAGCTGCGCGAAACGGTCGCGGGTGCCGGGGCGCTGCTGGACCCGCTCAAGAAGCTCCTGGGAGGCTGACGTGGCCGAGCGAGCCTTTCTTTCCGCGGTGCAGGCGCACCTGTCGGGCGCGGGGCTGGTTCCCGCCCCGGCGCTGGTGGGGCCCGTCGAGCCCGAGGAGGCCACGGAGCTCCCCGCCCTGGTGCTGTCGCTGGACGCGGCGGAGCGCGCCGGCAACGGCCTGGGGGAGCGGACCAGCCTGATGGCGGGCGCGCTCCGCTGGCAGGCCGCGGTGGACCTGGCGGACCCGGTCCTGGCCGACGACCCGGCGACCCGGCTGCTGGACCCCGCCCGCAAGGTCCTGATCCTCCCGCACGGCGGGCTGGTGCGGGAGGACGGGACGGAAGGGCCGCTGGGCCCCGGCGACCTGGCGGTCACCGTCAACGGCAACACCCGGGTGTTCACCTCCGACCCGGCCACCGGGACGCTGACCTTCGCGACGGCGCTCCCCGCCACGGGCACGGTGGCGGCCAGCTACTTCGTGGGGCAGTGGGAGCGGCGGGTGGCGCGCCTCGCGGGCGTGCTGCGGGTGGACGCCTGCGGAAAGACCGGGGCCGAGGCCGCGGCCCTTTCCGACGCCGCGCTGGACGCGCTCTCCGGCGAGCGCGTACGCCGGGGGGTGCGCGGCCTGCTTTCGTTCAGCGTGGCCGCCGTGTCCAGTATCGGCGCGGCGGAGCAGGAAACGAAGCTGCGGCGGCGGACGCTCCGCTTCACCTTCGTCTTCGAGCACGAGATCGACCGGCCCGACTCCTCGGGCGGCGTCATCCGGAGCATTCCGATCACGGCGCACCTGGGCTGAGAGCGCCCGAGGCGTCCCAACCCTCCCCAAGGAGCGGACGATGAGTGAGACCATCGGCGAAATGATCATCCCGGGCACCTACATCGAGGTGCGCTCGGAAGGGCTGATCGGCGTTTCCGGGATCGGCACCGGGAACGTGGGCGTGGTGGGGACCGCCAACCGCGGCCCCATCGACCAGGTGCGCGTGCTGGGCAGCTACGCCGAGGCGCTGGAGACGTTCGGGAGCTACGACGCCTGGCCGTCGGCCTCCGCCGACTTCCCCAAGGCGCTCTCCCTGGTGCGGACCCTGGAGATGCTGTTCCGGGGCGGCGCATCCACCGTGTACGCGGTGCGCGCGGCCAACACCGGCGTCACCCCCATGGCGAGCACCACCTGGGCCGTGAAGACGGGGAACGCCGACGCCTTCACCCTCACCGCCACCTCGCCCGGCACCTGGGCCAACGACGTGCAGGCGAAGGTGGAGACCACGGGCGACCCCGCCACCTCCGCGACCCTCACCCTCGCCCTGGGCCGGGTCAAGGAAAGCTTCACCGCCGCCACCGCCGAGGCGCTCGCCGCCCAGATCAACGAGGGGAGCCGCTTCGTGACGGCGGGCACGGTGGCCGCGGCGCACAGGGGCAAGGTGCCCAGCGCCGTGGACGCCCCCACGGCCGTGGGGACCAACGGCGACCCCATCACCACCACGGAGCTCGCCGGCGGGCTGGCGCTGCTCGCGACCCAGCCCGTCAACATCGTCACCGCGGGCGGCTTCGACGCCAAGACGGCCGCCGGCACGATGCTGGCCCACCTGGAAGCCACCGAGAACGACGGGCGGGAGCGCATCGCCGTGCTGGGCGCCTCCACCGACACCCCGGCCGACATCATCTCCAACGACTCCAGCAAGGGCTCCAACCCGCGCCTGGTGCTGGTGGCCCCCGGGATCGTCGCGGACGACGCGGCGCGGGTCGGCGCGAACCGCCGGGTGCGACTCCCCGCCCCGTACGCCGCCGCGATGGTGGCGGGGAAGATGTCCACCCTGGCCCCGCACGTGAGCCTCACCAACAAGGACGTGCCCGCCGACGGGCTCACCCGCGAGTACACGCGCGCCGAGCAGAAGCAGCTGCTGGGGAGCCAGGTGATGGTGCTGGTGCCCAACCTGGGGATCCGCGTGCTCAAGGGGATCACCACCGACACCGGCGCCTTCCGGCAGGTGTCCGTGCGGCGCGTGGTGGACTACGCCAAGGCCGGAGTGCGGCTGGGCTCCAACCCGTACATCGGGCGCCTGAACAACGTGCGGGTCCGCGCCGCGCTCAAGGCGACCCTCGACGGCTTCCTGTCCGGGATGGTGCTGGACGAGATGCTGACCGGCTACACGCTCGACGTGTCGGCCACCCGCTCACAGGAGATCACCGGACAGGCGGTGGTCACCATGACGCTCCAGCCCACCTTCTCGATCGATTTCGTGAAGGTCATCATGAACCTCCAGTAGCCGCACAGGGGAGACGAAGATGCCGACCACGACCGTGTACACGGGGGCCGACGGCTCCATCGCCGTGGCTGTGGAGCCCGGGCCCGCCGGCGACAAGGCCAAGGAGGTGGCCGACCGCTACTCCCTCACCCCGGTGGGGCGGGTGTCCGGGGTCACCATCCGGGTGACCAACGACGTCAGGGCCTTCCACGAGCTGGGGCAGCGCTTCGCGACGGAGCTGCGCCCGGGGAACATGAACGTCTACGGGACCATCGAGCGGGCGCACATCAACGGCGCGCTGCTGCGGCTGATGCTGGGCGAGGCGGCGGACAGCCGCCCGGCGGGGGCCTTCGTGGGCCCGTCCTTCAACCTGTCGGTGCGCCTGCAGAACCCGGCGGTGCCGGACTCCAGCGCCTCGGTGACGGTGATGGGGGTGCAGATCAACGAGTGGAACTACACCCTGCCCGAGGACGACTTCGTCCTGGAGCGCGCCTCGTTCCGGGCGCTCTGGATCAAGACCGAGGAAACCGGCTGAGGGAGAGTAGATGCCCATGCAGCTGACGGCCGAGGACCTGCTCGCGGGCGGGTCCGCCACCCACGTTGTGCGCCTCCCCGAGAGCCTGCTGCGCCCCGGCGCGAACGGCGATTCCCCGGGGGAGGGCGGAGAGGTCACTCTCCGCCCGCTCCTGGTGCGCGACGTGGACCGGGTGGTGCGCGCCGCCCGCGAGCAGCGCGTGCTCACCAGCGTGCTGATGGTGCAGCAGGCGCTGGTGTCGCCGAAGCTCACCGTGGACCAGGTGGCGGAGCTCCCGGCGGGGCTGGTGCAGGCGCTGCTGGAGCGCGTCAACGCCATCAGCGGCCTGGCCGTGGGCGAGGACGACCTGGACCGTGCCGTCCGTGCCCCGCTGGCCCGCGCCTGCTTCGTGCTGGCGCGGGAGTTCGGGTGGACGCCCGCCGAGTGCTCGGAGCTCACGGTGGGGCAGGTGCTGCTGTACCTGGAGATGCTGGCGCGCGACGGCGAGGGCGGGGGCGCGGGATGAGCCCCGTCCCGCACCCCGCGCTCCGGCGCCTGCTGGCCGCCGCGGCGATGCCCGGGCGCTGCCTGGAGTCGCTGGACGCCGCCGCGCCCGGCCTGGCGGCGGTCGTCCGCGACCTGGAGGGGGCCGCCCTGGTGGTGGACCGCTCGCTGGAGCCGCTGGCCCGCGGGATCGACCTGGCCGCGGTGCTGGGGCGGGCCGCCGCGCCGCGGGACCGGGTGGACGGCCGCGCGCCGTCCGCCGACCGGGGACGCGCCGGTCCGCGCCCGGAGGAGCCACTGCCGCCGGAGCCGCAGCGGCGGCCGCGGCGGGTGCCGGACTCCGCTGCGGCCGGGGCGCGCCGGGGGCCCGCCCTGGAGCACGACGCGGCGGCGGTCGCGGCGGTGCTGTCGCGCTTCGCCCCGGCGGCGGACGCGGGGCCGGCTTCACGGGAGCCCGTTTCAGGAGATGCCGGGGCGGCGGGTTCTTCCCGTCGGCCGGACGCCGTGCGGACGTCGGCCGACGCGCCGACGCGGATGCCGCCCACGGCGTCGGCCGACACGACGGACGACCGCGCGGACGGCGGGCGGCGTTTCCCGACCCGGGAAGAGGCCGCGGCGGAGCTGCGCCGCCGGACGGCGGCCACGGCGGGAGACGGAGGGCTCGACACCCCGGTGCGCGTCGACCAGCCCGCGGCGGAAGTGGCCGTGCTGCTCCGGGACTCGGAGGTGGCGTCGGAGGGTGGACGTCCGGCGCCGGGCGGGCGTTCGACGACGGAGGGCGGACGGCCGATGGTGGACGGCGTACGTGCGGCTTCGACAGCGCGTCCGGCGTCCGGAGGGTCGACAACCGGAGAGCCGGCGCCGGGAGGGCCGGCGGCGGCGGCGGCCGGCGGTGGGTCCGCGCGGGATGACGGGCACCTGCACGAGGTGCTGGAGCGGGTGCGGGCCGTGGCGGCGCGCCGGACCGCCGTGGCGGAGGGGATCCGGCCGGCACGTCCCGGGATGGACCCGTTCGAGGGCGAGGACGGAGCCCACGGGGACGGCGCCCGCGGCGACGGCACCGGCACCGCGGCTGCCGACCCGCCCCGGGCGCCGAAGCCCGCGGCCGTGGCGGCGGCGGGCGGGCTGCGGGGGCTGGCGCAGCGGGCGGAGGCGGCGGGGCAGGTGCTCGCCCCGCGGGGGGTGACCTTCCCGTCGGCCGGCGCCGAGCCCGCGGCCGGGGTGGTGGCCGCCCGCGCCGACGAGGCCGAGCTGGCCGAGCGCATCGACCGGCTGCTGCGCCGCGAGGCCCGCCGCCAGGGCATCGACCTGGAGGGGGTGGGACCGTGAGCCTTTCCCGCCCCCGCGCCGTGGTCACGCTGGACGGCCGCGCCCTCACCTCCGCCGAGGCCGCCGTGGCCCGCCTGCGCGTGCTGTTGGGCGTGGGCGGCTCGCACGACCCCGCCGAGGTGGTCGTGTGGCCCGCGTCCAAGCTGTCCGCCGCGACGCCGGGGAGCACCCTCGCCATCGCGCTGGGCGAGGAGGGCGAGGAGGAGGACGTGTGGGCGGGGGAGGTGGCGGAGGTGTCCGCCGGGCCCGACGGCGTGGTGCTGGACGCCCTGGCGGGGACCGTCGCGCTGGGGAGGGAGCGGGTGTCGCGCACCTACCTGGACCAGACCGTGGCCGACGTGGTGCGCGACCTGGCCGGCTCCGCCCCGGTGGACGAAGTGGGCGGCGACCTGGAGCTCCCCGCCTACACCGTGGACGACCGGCGCACCGTATGGGCGCACCTGCGCGAGCTGGCCGCGCTCTCCGGATCGGACCTGGGCTCCGCGCCCGACGGCGGTCTGCGCTTCGTCCCGCCGCGCACGGGGAGCGCCGACCACACCTTCCGCCACGGCGCCGAGCTGCTGTCGTGGACCGCCGCCGCCGGCAGCGCGCGCATCGCCGCCGCGGTCGCCGCCCACGGCGCCGCCAGCGAGGCCGGGGCCGAGCAGTGGCACTGGCTGCGGCGCTCCCCCTCCGGCTCCGGCGGCGCGCTGCGCGTCCCCGCCGCCGTCCGCACCCGCGACGCCGCCGAGGCCGTGGCGCAGGCGCTCGCCGCGCGGGCCGAGCGGGCCGCCGTGCGGGGCACGCTGCGGCTCTGGGGGATGCCCGCGGTGCGCCCCGGCGACCTGGTGGAGGCGACCGACCTCCCCACCGGCGACCCGGGGACGCTGCGGGTGCTGCGGGTGGAGCACGTGCTGGACGGGCGCAGCGGCTTCACCACCACGCTGGACGTGGAGGGAGCCGGCGGCGGCGGCGGGCTCCTGGGCGGGCTGCTCTGATGAGCGACCTCATCGGCACCCTGCGCGCCATCGTCCGCGACGAGCTGGCCCGCGTGCGCGCCCCCGAGCTGGCCGTGGTCACCCAGGCCTTCCCGCGCGACGGCGACGGGAGCAAGTCCAACCACCAGGTCAACCTCAAGCTGCGCGAAAGCGGGGTGGAGCTGCAGCGGGTCCCGGTGGCCGTGTCCCGGCTGGGGATCTCCGCGCTCCCCAACGAGGGCGACCTGGTGCTGGTGAGCTTCGTGGGCGGCGACCTCAACGCCCCCGTGGCCGTGGGGTGCCTGTACGACGACGAGGCCCATCCCCCCGTCGCCCAGCCGCACGAGGTGGTCTACCAGCCGCCCGACGACGAGGAGTCCGGGACGCGCCGCTTCCACCTGGAGCTCAAGAACGGCAGCACGATCACCGTGGACGACGAATCGCTCAAGATCACGCTGGGCGACACCGCCATCGAGGTGACCAAGGACGGCGACGTCATCATCAAGGCGAAGGGCAAGATCCGCCTGGAGTCGCAGGCCGACATCGAGATGGAAGCGCAGGGCGCCATCAAGCTGACCGCCACCGGCGACCTGACCGCGAAGGGGATGTCCGCCACCGTCGAGGGGCAGAGCGCCGCCAAGCTCAAGGGCGCCCAGGTGTCGCTCGCCGGAATGACCAGCTTCGCCGCCTCCTGAAAGGACGACCGCCATGCCCGGACCGCCCGTCTCCATCGGCTGCGCCGTCGTCCTCACCCCCGGCATGGCCGGCCCGCCGGACTCCGGGGTGATCTCCGTGGTCACGCAGGCCATCGCCACCGCCGGGGGGATGCCGCTGGCCACCACGGGGAGCCTCTGCCAGATGGTGAACTCCGTTTCCGGGGCCCCGTACGTCCTCCCCATCGGGCAGGGCGGCTCCGGCGGGGTGAAGGTGAGCGGGCAGGCCCTGGTGCGCCTGGGGGACCAGATCCCCTCCGGCCCCGGCATGCTGATGATCCTGGGGCCTCCCGCCGCACCGTTCGTGAGCGACACGGGGGCTCCGTGAACGGCTTTTTGAACGGATACGGCTGGATTCGGGCGTGCCCCCCGCGGGTCGCGGGGGTCGGGCTTCGGCTCCGTAACGCACGAAACAACCGTGCGTAACGGAGTCGAGCCCCGGCGGAAACAGCCCCGCCGGGTCTCGCCCCTTCGGGCCGCAATCCCTCACGCGGGGATCGCGCTGGCGTCCGCGGGGAGCACGACACGGGGGCGTCCGGGAGTCAGGAAGCCCTCCCCCAGAATTGGGGGAGGGTGGCGGCTCTGAGGCCGCCGGGTGGGGGCCCGCCGGGTGGGGGCCGCCGTTTCGCGCTAACGCACTTTCGCACTCACGCACTTCGTCCTCATGCCCAAGCAATCCCGCGAGGAAATCGTCCGCCCCTTCCTGGGGACCGACCTGGCGCTGGAGTACGCCCTCCAGGGCGGCTTCTTCGAGGACGCCGACCTGGCCGAGGCGCGCGGCCCCGGCCGCCGGCGGCCCGGACGCGACCTGGGCGTCGCGGCGGGGGTGGACAACCTGACGCAGGCCGTCGCCAACCGCCTCAAGACCCGCCGCGGGGAGCTGGCCCCGCTGGGGCACCCCGACTACGGGTCGCGGCACCACGAGCTGGTGGGCGAGCCCAACGTGGAGCGTACCCGCAACCTGGTGAAGCTGTACGTCCTGCAGGCGCTCCGCGACGAGCCGCGCATCGAAAAGGTGCTGCGCGCCGACGTCCGCGCCGAGCACGACCCGCCGCGCGAGAGCGTCCGCATCGAGCTGGACGTGCGCGTGCTCGGCGAGCCCCACCCCCTGAACCTGGTCGTCCCCTTCTCGCTGGAGGTGGCCCGTTGAGCTACGCGGCCGAGCCCTATGCGCAGTTCGTCGACGACCTGCTGCGCTCGCTCACCGGGGGCGTATCGCGCGAGCGGTTCACCTTCCTCCCCGAGGAAGAGCCGTTCCGCCTGGCCCCGCCGGGGCCCGTGCTCCCCGGGAGCATCTCCGTCTTCGGGCAGGCGGCGGGGACCTTCGCCGTCTTCCGCCGCGACCGCGACTGGTCGCTCGCGACCGACGGCTCCATCGTCTGGCGGGCCCGCGCCGACGGCACCCCCGCGCCCGACGCCGTCTGGCCCGACGAGGGGACCCCCTTCTACGTCAACTACGACCACGCCGGGCAGGTCGCCAACCCGCCGCCGCTCACCGACCGCAACCCGGGGAGCGTCACCCGCGTGCTCGCCGAGAGCATGGCCCGCGAGTACGCCGTGCTTTCCCGGCAGATGGAAGCCGTGTACCGCGCCGGCTTCCTGGACACCGCCTCCGGGCGCGACCTGGACGCGCTGGTGGCTCTGGTGGGGGTGGAGCGGCGGGGGCGCACCCACGCCGTGGGAACGGCCGTCTTCGCCCGCTCCACCCCGTCGCCCGCAGACGTGTTCGTGCCGCAGGGGACCCGGCTCTCCACCGCCGAGCCCCCGGCCGTGGTCTTCGAGACCACGGAGGACCGCACGCTCCACCGCGGCGAGCTGTCGGTGGAGGTGCCGGTGCAGGCCACCGCCACGGGCGGGACCGGGGTGGTGCCGGCGCGCACGCTCACGGTCATCCACCGCCCCATCCTGGGGATCGAGACGGTCGCCAACCCGCAGGCCACCGCCCTCGCCGGCGCCGAGGAAAGCGACGAGTCGCTGCGCGAGCGCGCCCGCCGCGCCCTGGAGGGGTACGGGCGCGCCACCCGCGGGGCGATGCTCGCCGCGCTCACCACGCTGCCGGGGCTGCGCGAAAAGGACATCCGCATCCACGAGGACCCGCTGGCCCGCCCCGGCGTCATCACCGTGAGCGTGGCCGCGGAGCTGGACGCCGACGACGCCGAGCGCGCCGTGGCGCTCATCGAGGCGTCGCGGCCCGTGGGGGTGCGGGTGCTCCACAACCTGGACGCCCCGCACGCCGTGCTCGCCGCGTCGCTCCCGCCCAACGTGGTGGACGACGCCAGCGAGCCCGAGGCCGGCGAGATGGAGCCCGAGGGGCTGTACCTGCCGGTGGCGGTGCGCGCCCTCCTCCTCCCCGCGTCGTCCACCCTCACCCCCGCCGAGCGTGCCGCGCTCCGCAACCAGGGGCGCGAAGTCGTGCGGGCCTTCGTGGCGGAGGCGGGGATCGGGGAAACGCTGGTCTACAACCGGCTGGTGTCCGCCCTGATGCGGCTGGACGTGGTGGACGTGGCGGTGGAATTGTACCCCCGCACCACCGGCGCCCCCGGCGCCCGCCGCAAGAACCTGTTCCCCGGCGAGGCGCTGCGCCCGCGGCTGGACGACGCCGACCTGGACGTGGACGTGGCCGGCGAGATCGTGGCCTTCGACGTCACCGTGGGCGTGGAGCTCACCGACGTGGGCAGGCTGGGCGACATCACCGCCACGCGCGAGGCGGCCCGGCTGGAGGTGTCGGCGCGGCTGCAGGACCGCATCGGCGCGCTGTCCCCGCCCGTCACCCCCGCCGCCCTGCTGGGGCTGGCCGAGCCCACCGAATCGTACACGGTGAGGTCGCTCAGCTACCGGGTGGAGTACCTGGAGTCCGGCGTGCGCATCAACACCGCCGACCCCTCCATCCCGCTCAGCGAGCTGGAGCGCCCCTGGATCCGCACCGTCAGGCTCCTCCCCGAGCCCCCCGCCGCGTCATGAGCCCGGTGAGCGGACGCGCGCGGAGCGTGCTGGGGCGCTTTCCCGCCCACATGGAGGCCGGGCGCGGCGGAAAGCGCCTGGGCGAGGTGGTGGACTCGCTGGCCGCGGGGCTGGACCTGCTCTCTGCCGACCTGGCCGCGGTGCGCCGCGCCCACCGCCTCCCGCACGCGGACACCCTCCGCGACGTGATGCTGCTGGGCGGGCTGCACGGGATGGGGGCCGGCGACCTGGAGCTGCTCTTCGCCCGCGGCGAGCGCACCCGCGCGCTCGCCGCCGCCCTGGAGTCCGCGGCGGACGGGGGCGACGCCGCCGCGCGCGACGCCGCCGCGGAAGCGCTCTTCGAGCTGTGGGGCGTGACCGGCGACGCCCCCCGGCTGGCGCTCTTCGCCCCCTGGGGCGGCGCGCCCGACCTGGACGAGGCCGCCCGCCGCGCCGCCCGCGCCTTCCGCGAGGCCGCCGGGGTGGACGCCGCCGCCGAGGGCGCCCGCGCCCGCGTCGCCCGCACGGCGGCGCTGCACGCCGCGGGTAACGGCACCGTGCGCGCCGTGCTGGAGGCCGCCGCCAGCGCGCTGGACCTGGAGCCGGACCTGGAGACCAACCGCGCGGAAAAGGACGAAGCGCGCCCCGCCCCCACCGTCGCCCCGCGGGGAACGCCGGGGCGCACCACCTGGGGGTACGTGGTGGTCGCCCGCTCGCTGACCCGCAGCGACCCCGCGTTCAGCGCCCCCGCCTTCACCGCGCGCGGCCCCGCCGTCCTGTCGGCGGCGGACGCGGTCCTGGTGGAGTGGGAGCCCGTCCCCGGCGCCATGGACTACCTGGTGCTGAGGACGGTCGCCGGGGGGACGCCGGGAGAGGTGGGGGTGGTGACCGCCGAGCCGCTGCCGCCCGAAACGACCCGCTTCCTCGACACCGGCGCCCCCGCGACCGCGCCGCTCCCCCCACCCCAGGAGGACGACGGCTTCTTCCACAGCCGCGACCTGTACTGGCACTCCACCTTCGTGCGCGACCGCGTGCGGCTGGTGCGCCGGGTGGACCCGGAGCCGCCGCCGCGCGCCGTGGTCTTCGACGGCGACATCGGCGCCGACGCGCTGGCGGAGGGCGTGGGCGCGACGCTCGCCGGCGTCCTGGCGAAGCTGGTGGCGCTGGAGGAGGCCGGCGGCGGAGTGGACGCGACCCTGGCGGCCGGCACCGCGCGCGAAGCCGCGATGCGGCTGGGCGGCGGCGGGCTGGGCGTGGAGGAGTCGGCCGCCGCGCTGGCGGAGCGGCTGGGCGTGCCGCGGCGCCGGGTGTACGCGGCGCTCGCGGAGGCGGAGGCGGCGGGCTTCATCCCGCGGCTCTCCTTCGAGCGCGTCCCCGCCGAAGTCGTGGCCGCGGAGTTCACCTTCGCCGTGGTGGCCCCGCGCCGCGTCCCGGTGGGTCCCGGCGCCACAGCCGCCGGCCTGGCCCGCCTCCTCGGCATCCCCCCCGCCGAGGTGGAGGCCCGGCTCCCCGGCGCCGCGCGCCCCGGCGCGGGGCTCCACACGCCGCTCTCCGAGCGCGAGGGCCGCGCGCTGGTGGAGGCGCTGGGGCGCACGCCGGTGCGGGAGGGCGTGGTGCGGATGCGCGAGTCCATCCCCGTGGCCGAGCTGGCCGGCGCCCTCGGCGTGCGCCCCTCCGAGGCGCTGCGGCAGCTCCGCGTGCTGGACGCCCCCGCCGCCGGCCCCGCCGCCCGGCTGGACGCGGCCACGGCGGCGCGGGTGGCGCGCTGGCGCGCCTTCGCCGTGGACCAGGAGCTGCCCACCCGCCCGGAGCTTCTGGGGATCGAGGAGAACCCGCTGCGCCGCGAGGGCGGCGAGCCCCGCGACTGGAAGAGCGGCGAAAGCTTCCCGGTGCTGCGCCGCGGCTTCGGGCGGGCGATGCTGCGCGTGTCCGTCACCGGGGTGGGCGCCCACACCGTGGGCCCCATGGTGGTGAACCGCGACGAGGGCCACGGCATTGCCTGGGCGGGCACGGTCCCCGACGGACAGACGCTGGTGTTCGCCGAGGACGGGCACGCGCGGCTGGAGGACGCGGACGTGACCAGCCGCACCTGGGCGTGGAAGGGCGCCTGCTTCGCCGGGAGCGACGACGACCCGCTGCGCCCCCGCGACTGGGTCTTCGCCGGCCCCGGCGCCCCGGCCAGGCGCGCCGCCACCTTCGCGGTGGCCACCCCCGCGGGGGCATTCGGCGCCGGCTTCGCCTTCCCTCACGATGGGCACCCCGTTCCCATGCCGGGGGTGGGGCTGGGGAAGACGCGCTTCGCCTTCTTCACGCAGGAGGCGCACTTCGCCGGCGCCGACCGCACGGTGGAGCCGCCCCGGCCGCTGCCGCCGGTGCCCCGCACCGAGGTGGGCTTCGCCGACGAGTCGGTGTTCCACCCGGGCGCGGCGGGAGTGCGGCCCGTGGCCGCCCGCGTCGCGCTGTCCTGGCTGGAGCACGAGGCGTACGCCGTGCGGGTGCTGGTTCCCGCCCGCTTCCGCGGCCTGTTCGCCGACGGCGACGAAGCGCTGCGCCGGGTGCGCCGCGCGCTGGAGCGCCACCGCCCCGCCGGGATCGACGTGCGGGTGGAGTACCTGGAGGACCGCTGGATCCTGGGCGGCGGCGCCCTGACGACCGGCGCCGACCCCCTGCTGGACCTTCGCGGCGGCACCACGGTGTGGCCGCGCCCCGACACCCCCTGAACGGAGACCAAGATGCCGCTCGACTTCGCCCGGACCCACGTCTCCCCGGGAGAGCCGGTCACCGCCGACGCGTGGAACGCCATGGTGGACGGCCTCTTCGACGCGCAGGCGGTGCTCAAGGCCGCCGGGGCCACCGCGAAGGTGCGCGTCACCGCGCCGGGGCTCGACCCCGCACGGGTCCGCGTCACCGCCACGCGCGCCGGCGCCCCCCCCGCCGAGGCGATCCGCCCCATCGCCCCCGACACCTTCTTCGTCTTCCCGCGTCTCCCCGAGGGAGCCTACGTGGTCAAGGCGGAGGCGACGGGCTTCAACACCGCCCAGGGCGCGCTGACCGTGACCGCCGCGGGCGCGGCCACGCCCGACCCGCTGGAGCTGGCGCTGACCGCGAGCCGCGAGGTCATGCCGCGCCTCCTGGGCGAGAAGCTCCCGGCCGCGCTGGCCCTGATCCCCAAGGTCCCGGTGCGGATCGTGGACATCGCCGGCAAGGACCTCCCCCGCACCGGCTTCGACACGGCGTACGCCAACAAGCCCGTGCTGATGCAGTGGCCCCTCCCCGGCGAGCTCGCCCCCCCGGCGGGCACCGACGCCCACCTGGTGGTCGCCGCCGCGGTGTCCTCGCAGACGGTGGTCGTGCCGGACGTTTCCAACATGACACTTTCCGAGGCCACCGCCGAGCTGCAGCGGCTGGGGCTCCAGATCAAGGTCGTGGACGCAAACACCTTCTGAGCGAGGAATCCATGTCCAGCAGACAGCCCCAGTTCATGGCGGCGAGCGCCCAGTTCACGCCCGAGCAGCTCGGCCGGATCCGTGCCCAGGCCGCCATCCTCCCCCGGCCGCGCCTGGTCGTCACCGACCAGATCCCGCCGGCCGGGAGCGTCGTCCCCAGGGGCACCGTGGTGCAGGTGGTGCTCACCGACGTCAACAACGTGACGCTGGACGTCCTCCAGCCGGACATCCCCGAAGGGCTCAAGGGCGTCCGGGTCGCCGACGCCGCGCGCGTGGTGGAAATGAACCCCGCCCTCAAGGCGGCCGTGGCTTCCAACGTCACGATCGACCCCGTCATGGTGGCCCAGCAGCTCAACACCAGCGGCACCGGCGTGTTCAAGTCGCAAATCCAGGCGGCCGAGGCCGTCAAGACGATCAACCACTTCCGCACCCTCATCCGCTAGCCGGAGACCACCGTGGCAGAGCAGCAGATCCAGGGGGTCGCAAAGGCCGGCGCCGCCGTGCAGCAGATAGCCGGCGTGCAGGACCTGGCTATCATGCAGCCCCTCTACCACTGGAGCTACGAGTTCATCATCGGCTGGGGGAACCAGGTCGCCGCCGACGGCATCGCCTCCCGCTCGCTCGATGTCCCGCTCCACCACAACGCCCTGGTGCGGCGCTTCGACGTGAAGGTGAGCGCCGCCCGCGCGGAGGCCGTGCTTCTGGGCAACGCGGCGCAGGTCCGCGAGCAGTCCACGGACAACGACCGCATCACCGTGGTGGCCGATTTCGGGACGCTGGTCACGGTCGCCTCGGTGGGGGTGCTGAACGCGGGCGGGATCCACCTGATCGCCGGGTCCGGGATCCTCATCCAGAAGATCAAGTCGTGGACGGGAATCGCCTTCTCCGACAAGTGGCTGTTCGTCGCCCCGCCCACCACCGGCCCCGTGGGCAGCGCGGTGGCGACCTTCGGCGAGGTGCGCACCGAACGGCTGCTCATCGAGGTGAGCGGCACCGAGAGCCTCGCCGAGGTGCTGGAGAACCTGTGGGTGGAGCTCCCCGATCCGCCCTCGGACCTGTCCATCCGCATCGGCGACGGTCCCCCGGTGTGGTCCTCGCCCGGCCCGGTGCGCCCCGGCCAGGGAAAGTGGAACGACGGCGAGCAGACGGTGGAGCTGGGGCCCGCGCTGGCCGCCCTGACCGGCGACCCGGACGACGACTCCCCGGCCACCTTCACGCTGACGCTGACCTCGCGCACCCCGGGGCGGCTGGGGCTGGAGGTGGTGCCCGCGGGGCGCGACGTGAGGTACCTGGCGCGCGTCCGCCCCGGCGGGACCGACTCGGCCGACCTGGCGTTCGAGCTGGAGGGGATGCAGCGGGTGCCGCTCCCCCTCCCCGCCTGGACCACCGGGGTGGAGCGCGTGGAGCTCGCCGCGGTCGCCACGCTCGGCCCGGAGCGGGCCATCCCCCCGGTGGGGCCGGCGGTCGCGACCGCGCTCGGCGCCGGCGGCCCCGCGGCGGCCACCGGCGTGGCGGACCTGGTGCTGGACCCCGACCGCTCGGCGTGCGCCCGCCTCCCGGCGGTGGCCGGGCTGGCGGAGCTGGTCGCGCTGCGGCTCCCGCTCCGCGCCGGCCCCGCCGGCGCGGAGGTGAGGGTGGTGCTCCTCGCGGCAAAGGCGGACGGCGAGCCCGGCGAGCCGCTGGACGGCGCCGTGAGCGCCCCGGTGACGCTGGACCCGCCGCCCGCCACCGCCCCGGCGGGCGGCGCCGCGGACGCATGGAGCACCTTCGTGCTCCCCGCGCCGGTCGCGCTGGAGGGGCCGGCCCCCTGGGCCGCCCTGCAGGTGGCGCGCGGACAGGCGGCGTGGCCGCTGGGGCTGGCGGCGGCCTCTCCCATCCGGCGCGGTCCCCCCACGGGCCCCTGGACCGAGCTGCCGCGCGTGGTGCGCGACGCCCCCGGCGTGGGCGGGCGGCTGCGCGTGGTGGGGCACGCCGCCAAGGAAACGCCGCTGGCCCCCCTGGTGGTGCAGGTGGAAGGCAGCGCCGCCCGGCCCGTTCCCGACCCGCGCGCGGTGCGGGTCACCCCCACGCCCAGGGGCGCGGGGGTGGAGTGGAGCGCGAGCCCGGCCATCACCCCGAAGTCCGCCGCGGGCGCGAAGTCCGTGGACCTGCTGGTCACCAGCCACCTCCCCGGCACGGTGACGCTGCGCGACGTGATCGTGACGGCGACGCGCCAGGGCGGGTGACAACCGGGTGAATCTGGTCGAACGAGAGGGTTTGGGCGTGCCCCCGGCTGGCGCCGGGGTCGGGCTTCGGCTCCGTAAGCCCGCAAACGACGCGGGCTAACGGAGTCGAGCCCCGCAAACTGCGCGGGTCTCGCCCCTTCGGGCCGAAATCCCTCACGCGGGGGTAGAGCTGGCGTCGGCGAGGGTGGGCCCCCTCACCCCCCGGCCCCCTCTCCCCCGCAAGCGGGGGAAAGGGGGAGAACCGCACGGCATCCCTGCTTTCGGCGTCCTGCCGACGCCCGGGGGTGCCTGATGTACACGGAATCCGTACGAGTCCCTTTTCAACCGAGGAGCCGACGATGGCGACACAGGACGCGCGCACCGTTTTCGTGGATGGCCTGCGCGTTACGGCCGACCACCTCCAGCACCTCCAGGACCGCCTGCGCGAGAGCGTCACGGACCTGCGCCGCGTGGTGGGGACGGGGAGCATCGCGTGGGGGCTGGTGGCGTCCGCGGACGGCGACCGGGTGCGCGTGGAGCCGGGACTCGCCTTTTCCCCCGGCGGGCTGCGCCTGTCGCTGGACTCCGCCGTGGCGCTGGACGTCCCCGCGGACAAGGGGAGCTGGCGCCTGGTGCTGCGCGCCACCAACGCCGACGTGGAGTCGCTGCGCGTGGGAAGCCGCCCCACCCTGGTGACGCTGCAGACCAAGGCCGTGCTCGTCCCCGCCGACAACGAGAAGGCGCCGGGGCAGGACGCGCTCGCCGTCGCCACGGTGACGCGCAGGGGCCGGGCGGTGGAGGTGGAGCAGGACGAGAAGCTGTTCGTCCCCGCCGGGCGCCACTCCCACAGCGGCAAGCACTACCAGGACGCCGAGGGGCGCTGGCTCTACGACGGCGCGAAGCTCCAGGCGGGCGGGGCGGCGGCCGGCGCCAAGGGCGACCCCGGCCCCGCGGGGCCCCAGGGCCAGCCCGGCCCCAAGGGAGACGCGGGCCCGAAGGGCGACAAGGGGGACCGGGGAGACCCGGGGCCGCAGGGGCCCGCCGGGCCTCCGGGCACCGCCGGAGCGGGAGGGACCGGTACCGGGACGGCCGGACCCGCCGGACCCCAGGGACCCGCCGGGCCCAAGGGAGACATCGGGGCGGCCGGGCCCGCCGGGGCCAGGGGAGACACGGGGGCGAAGGGCGACGCCGGGCCTGCCGGACCCGCGGGGCCCAAGGGAGACACCGGACCGGCCGGGCAGGCGGGTCCGGCCGGCCCCCAGGGGCCGCAGGGGCCCGCCGGCCCCGCGGGGACGGGAAGCGCGGCGGACACCACCTGGCCGCACGTCACCGGCGTCTCCTGGCCGCACGACGGCAAGCTCACCGCGGCGAACGCGGCGGAGCGGCTCAGGGCCATCACCTTCCAGCTCTCGGCGCCGCTCCACCCGGACCTGGTCGCCTCGGTGCCGGACGTGGTCCAGGTGTGGGTGGAAAGCTCGAACGCGCAGGCCATCCTCCCGGTGCTGAGCCTCGCCGGAGCGCTGAAGCTGGACGGACAGACCATCAACTGGACCACCTCGCACGCGGCGGACGTGCTCACCAAGTCGCTCCCGGTGGGCGCGCGGGTGCTGGTGCGGCTGCACTGCGGCGTGCTCTTCGACGCCAAGAAGCGGCCCTTCTCCTCCACCGCGGCCGGGCTCAACGGCATCCCCGTCCCCACCTTCCCGGGAGGTGTGCTGGAAAGCTGGTTCTCCATCGCCGCCATCCGGATCGACCCGAACATCCTCACCCGCGCCGACCGGACGATCAACCCGTTCATCGTCCGCTGACCCATTCCGCAACCGAATCGCCATGCATACGCTGCTCCGCTCCGTTCCGCCGAAGAGTCTCCTGTTCCAGGCCGCGCCCTCCGGCGTGGCCGCGCTGGTGATCGCCGAGCTCTTCTACAAGTGGCACAGCTTCACGCTGGAGTGCATGGGCTTCCTCGCCACCTGGTACGCCGTCGACCTGGCGCTCGGGGGCGCGCGGCGGCTCGCGGAGCGGGCGCGCACGTAGCCTGGGGCCGGCTCGCCCCAGCTGTGGCGGGCGTGTCCCCATCTCCGTGCAGACCGCCGCCGCGCGCCGCACGCGGCGGCGGAAAAACAACAGGGCACACGGTCGTTCCCGGGCCGCCCCGGCGGGGTGGCGCCGGGGTACACGCTTTGCCCTGAACCGAAGGTCGGCGTGCCTCCGGCGCCTCCGGGACCCACCGCACCAACCTCACCCGAGAGGGGGCCATGCCCAGCGCAGACCTCACGGCCGCGATCCAGGCGGAGATCCGCGGAAACGTCAGCGGCCAGGTGGCCGTGGGCACCCACATCCTGCAGATCGGCTCCGTCCACGGCGGCGTGGTCAACGTGGCGGTCCCCGAGCAGCGCCCGGTGCCCCGGCCGCGCGCCGCGCCCGTCCTCCTCCGCCCGCGTCCCTTCCCCGGCTTCCTGGGACGCGGAGACGAGGTGGAGTCCGCCGTGGCGGCGCTCCGCTCCGCGCGCCCCGTGCAGCTGTCCGGCCCCCCCGGCGCCGGGAAGACCTCCCTCCTCCGCCACCTGGCCCACCACGCCGTCACCGCGGACTTCCCGGGCGGCGTCGCCTTCCTGTCCGCGCTGCGGCAGGGCACGGACGACCTCCTCCAGTCGCTCTTCGAGGCGCTCTTCCAGACCGACGCCCCGCTGAAGCCCACCCGCACCGAGCTGAGCCTCCTCCTGCAGGGGTGGCAGGCGCTGGTGGTGCTGGACGACGTGGAGCTGCCGCGCGAGGAGGTCGAGCGCATCCAGAACACGGCGCCCGGGTGCACCTTCCTGTGGTCGGCCCCCGAGCGGCAGGGATGGGGCGAGGTGCGCTCCCTCCCGCTGGAAGGGCTCTCCGCGGAGGAGGCCCGCGCCCTCCTGGAGCGCGAGCTGGAGCGCCCGCTGGACGCCGCCGAGCAGGCGGAGCTCGACGCGCTCCGCGAAGCGACCGGCGGCTACCCGCTTCCCCTGCTCCAGTCGGCGGCGCGCGTGCGCGAGGACGGGGTGTCGCTGCACGACGTGGTGGAGCGCCTGCGCGGGGCCGCCGCGCCCGCCGCGGCCGGAACCGATGCCGTGGCGGAGCTCCCGGGGCCGCGCCGCGAGCTGGTGGTGCTGCTGGCCGCGCTCGGCGGCGCCCTGGTGCTGCCGGAGCACGCGGCCGCCGTCGCGGGCGTGCCCGGGGCCGCGGAGGAGCTGGAAGAGCTGGAGCGGCGCGGCCTGGTGCAGCGCCAGGGCGAGCGCTTCCGCGTGCTGGAGCCGCTCGCGGGCGCCGTGCGGGCGAAGTGGGACGGCGCGCCCTCGCGCGAGCGGGCGCTGGCCTACTTCACCGCGTGGGCCGAGCAGCAGTGGAACGCCCCAGCCGAGATCCTGGAAGAGAGCGACGTCCTCCTGCTCCTGCTGGAGGAGGCGGTGAAGGCGGGCGCGTGGCCGGAGGTGCTGCGCCTGGGGCGGCGGGTGGAGGGCGCCCTCGCCCTCGCCGGGCGGTGGGACGCCTGGAAGCGGGTGGTGGAGTGGCTCCGCCAGGCCTCCGAAAAGGCCGGCGACCGGCGCGGGGTGGCGTGGGCGCTCCACCAGCTGGGCACGCTGGCGCTCTGCGCGGGCGACACGGCGACCGCGCAGGCCGCGCTGACGCAGGCGCTGCGGGAGCGCGAGTCGCTGGGCGACCGCGAGGCCGCGCGCGTCACCCGCCACAACCTGGACCTCCTCGCCCCCCCGGTCCCGGAGCGGCCCGATCGGGAGGCCGGCCGGGTGCGGGAGGCGGTGCGCCGCTCGCGGAAACCGCTCGTGGCCGCGGCCGTCGTGGCGGCGCTGGGCGTGGGGGGCGTCGTATCCGTGCTGAGCCGCGAGCCCGACCCGCCCACGCCGCCGCCGCGGCGGCAGCAACAGCAGCAGGAACAGCAGCAACAGCAGCAGACGACGACGCTGCCGCGGGTGGACCTGGACCCGTCGGTGCTGGCGTTCGGCGAGCAGCCGGTGGGAAGCTCCAGCCAGCCCATCGTGGTGCGCCTCATCAACCGCGGCCGCGACGGGCTCCCCATCGGCGGGGTGGCGGTGAGCGGGAGCGACTTCCGCATCGCCGACGACGGCTGCACCGGGGCCGCGGCGCTGGAGCCGGGCGGGGAGTGCAGCCTGAGCGTCCTGTTCACCCCGGCGTCCTCCGGGCGCAGGGACGCCCGCATCGCGGTGGTCGACGCCGCGGGGAGGACCGTCAGCGACGTCCCCGTCACCGGGAGCGGAGCCCCCGCCGCGGTGGATCCGGGCCCGCCGCCCGACTCGACCGTGGAGCCGTCCGACCCCGATCCGCCGCCGCCGCCGCCGCCTCCGCGGCTCCGGTCCGACCGCCGCTCGCTGGCCTTCGGGTCGCAGCGGGTGGGCGGGGCCGGCGCCGAGCGCCGGGTGCGGGTGTCCAACGCGGGCGGGAGGCCGGCGCGGGTCACCGGCGTTCGCCTGGAGGGCGGCGGGAGCTTCCAGCTGGCGGGGAGCGGCTGCCAGGGTGCCGTGCTGGACCCCGGCGAGGGGTGCTCGGTGACCGTCCGCTTCGCCCCGGCGTCCCCGGGTCCGCGCACGGGCACGCTGGTGCTGGAGCACGCGGCGGAGGGCGGACGGGTGCGGGTGGCGCTGAGCGGCGCAGGGGAGGAGGCGCCCCGGCCGCGGAGCGTGGCCACGGCGGTGCTCACGCCGCGCGAGGGCGTGGACTTCGGCAGCCGCGAGGTGGGCGCGCCTCCCCTGGAGCGGCGGGTGACGGTGAACAGCCGGGGAAGCGCCCCGCTGGCGGTGGGGGAGGTGGAGGTGCGGGGCGCCGCCGCCCGGGACTTCACCGCCGCCGCGTCGTGCGCCGGCGAGGTCGCGCCGGCGGGAACGTGCTCCGTCACGGTGCGCTTCGCGCCCTCCGCCGCGGGGCGGCGGGCCGCCGAGCTGCTGGTGCGCAGCAACGACCCCGCCGGGCCGCAGCGCGTGCCGCTGGCCGGGGTGGGGACCCCGCCGCGGATCGTGGTCGAGGAGGCCCGTGCCGATGCCAGGCTGAGCGCCGAGCGGCTCGACTTCGGGGAGCGCCCCGTGGGGCCGGTCACCAGCGTCGGCGGTCTGGTGGACGCCCTCGCCGGCGGCGGACGCATCCTGACCATCCGGAGCACCGGGGGGGCGCCGCTGCGGGTGAGCGCGGTAAGGTTCGAGGGGGCGAACGCGGGCGACTTCAGCGTGGGAACGGGGCCGTGCCGCGACCCCGTCGCGCCGCGGAACACCTGCCGCTTCCGGGTCAACTTCGCCCCCGGCGCGCTGGGAGCGCGGCGCGCGACGCTGGTCGTCGAGGACAACACCGCCGCGTCCCCACGCCGCGTGGCGCTCAGCGGGACGGGAGTGAACGCTCCGCCGCCGCGGGACACGGGAGCACCTCCCGCTCCGCGGGCCCGGAGCGTGGGGAACCCCGACCCGGACCGCGCGCTGACGCTGTGCCGGAGCGAGGGCAACCCCCGCATCTCCCTGACCTGGGGCGCGGTCTCCGACCCGGGCGGCCCGGTGTCGTACAAGGTCACATTCGAGGAGGGGCCCACGGGCGGCGACGCGAATCCGGGCTTTCTGAACACCACCGCAACCACCGTGTCGGTGGCGGGGCTCGTCTCGGGACGCAGCCTTCGCTGGAACGTGCGCGCGATCGACGCGGCCGGCAACGAGAGCCGTCCCTCGGCGTGGCTGCACGTCACCTGTCCGGCCGCAGCCGTCATCCGCTGAAGGAGGAGAGATGAGCGATTCCACGCAGGGGGGAGACCGCATCACCGGCACGGTCACCGGCGACGTGAGCGGGCAGGTGGCCATCGGGTCGGGGATCCGGCAGAGCTGGACGGTGGGCGTCCCGGAGCGCCCCACCGAGGACGAGCTGGCCGGCCTGCGGCAGGCGCTGGAGGAGCTGCGCGCGCAGGTCGCCGCCGCCGCGCCCACCCCCGAGGTGCAGGCGGCCGCCGCGGAGCGGGTGTCGGAGCTGGAAGCGGCGGTGATGCCGGCGGAGGGCGCCGAGCCCGACCTGACGACGATGGAGTACGTGAAGAAGTGGTTCCTCAAGAACCTCCCCGCGCTCGCCGGCTCGGTGACCAGCCTGGTGGTGCACCCGGTGGTGGGAAAGCTGGTGACCGCCGCGGGCGACGCCGCCGTGGCCGAGTTCAACCGCCGCTTCGGCAAGTAGGGCGCGAGGGCGGCTCCGGGAGCGCACGTCGCGCCCGGCACGAGGGCCCCGCCGGATCGCCGGCGGGGCCCTCGCCGTGTGGCCGGCGACGCCCCCGGCCCCCCCGGCAGCCCCCACCCGGCTCGCTTGAGGCTCGCCACCCTCCCCCGTTCCGGGGGAGGGGAATCTCCATGCTTCGATCCCTGCCTCTCGGGTGTCGTGCTCCCCCTTTCCCCCGCTTGCGGGGGAGAGGGGGCCGGGGGGTGAGGGGGCCCGAGCGGACTCCAGCGCGATGCCCGCGTGAGGGATGCGAGCGCGAAGCGGCGAGACCCGACGGCAGTATCGTCGGGGCTCGCCTCCGTTGCAGACGGTTGTTTCGTCTGCTACGGAGCCGCAGCCCGACCCCGCGCCAGCGGGGGCACGCCCGGATCCCGCTCCTCTTCCTCCTCACACCCCGTTTGCGGCGAGACACCAGGCTGCTACGTTCAGGAACGCCGCCGCGGGAAACGTGCGGCGTGCGACCGCCAACACGCACCGGGGACATGGATTCACAGCTGGCTCTGGAGATCGTGGGATACGTGGCGTCCGTGCTGGTCGCCGTCTCGCTGATGATGAGCTCCATCCTCAGACTGCGGCTGATCAACCTGGCCGGCTCGGCCGCGTTCACCGTGTACGGCGTGCTGATCCACGCCTACCCGGTGGCCGTGGTGAACCTGCTGATCGTGTTCATCAACCTGTACTACCTGCGGCAGATGCTGGGCTCGCGCGAGTACTTCAAGCTGCTGCGCGTGCGCCCCGACTCTGAGTACCTGGGCTACTTCCTGGACTTCTACCGGGCGGACGTGCAGCGCTTCCTCCCCGGCTTCGCCCACGTGCCGGCGGAGGGGCAGCTCACCTTCTTCGTGCTGCGCGACCTGGTGCCCGCGGGGCTGTTCGTGGGCGAGCTGCGCGGGGACGGCGCGCTCCTGGTGCTGCTGGACTTCGTCATCCCCCAGTACCGCGACTTCAAGACGGGGCGCTACCTGTTCCGGGACCAGGCGGCGTTCTTCCGCGAGCTGGGCGTCCGCGAGATCCTGAGCCACCCGGGCAGCCGGGTGCACTCGGACTACCTGCGCCGCATGGGCTTCGCCCCGGCCGCGCCCGGCGACCCGGACGGCCTGTTGCGCCTCCCGATATCGTGACCCCTCCCCCCGCGCTCGTCCTCCGCTCCCGCCGCGCGGTCCTCCCGGACGGCGTCCGCCCGGCCTCCGTGCACGTGGCCGGCGGCCGCATCGCGGCGGTGGGCGGCCCCGACGACGCGCCCCACGGGGTCCCGGTGGTGGACGCGGGCGACGCCGTGCTCCTGCCGGGGCTGGTGGACACGCACGTGCACGCCAACGAGCCCGGCCGCACGGAGTGGGAGGGCTTCGCCAGCGCCACGCGCGCCGCGGCGGCCGGCGGCGTGACCACGCTGGTGGAGATGCCGCTCAACAGCGTCCCCGCCACCACCAGCGTCGCCGGGCTGCGCGCCAAGCTGGAGGCGGCGGCGGGGCGCTGCAGCGTGGACGTGGGTTTCTGGGGTGGGGTGGTGCCGGGCAACACGGCCGAGCTGCGCCCGCTGTGGGAGGCCGGCGTGCTGGGCTTCAAGTGCTTCCTCGCCCCCTCCGGCGTGGACGAGTTCGGCCACGTGGGCGAGGCCGAGCTGCGCCTGGCGATGCCCGTGCTGGCGGAGCTGGGCGCGCCGCTGCTGGTGCACGCCGAGCTCCCCGCCGCGCTGGAGCGCGCCGCCGCCTCCCTGGCCGGGGCCGACCGACGCGCCTACGCCACCTGGCTGCGCTCCCGCCCGCCGGAGGCGGAGACGGAGGCCGTGGAGCTGCTCGTGCGGCTGTGCCGCGAGTTCGGCACGCGCGTGCACGTGGTCCACCTTTCCTCCGCCGCGTCGCTCCCGCTGCTGCGCAGAGCGCGCGCGGAGGGGCTGCCCGTCACCGTGGAAACCTGCCCGCACTACCTGCACTTCGCCGCGGAGGACGTCGCCGACGGCG
Source organism: uncultured Gemmatimonadales bacterium (assembly GCA_963716255.1). Lineage (GTDB taxonomy): Bacteria > Gemmatimonadota > Gemmatimonadetes > Longimicrobiales > Longimicrobiaceae > JAFAYN01. The sequence continues at coordinate 1,644,776 of OY970303.1, forward strand.
CCACCGAGCTCAAGTGCGCGCCGCCCATCCGCGGCCGCCGGGACCGCGAGGCGCTGTGGGACGCGCTGGCGGCCGGCGAGATCGACCTGGTGGCGTCCGACCACTCCCCCTGCCCGCCCGCCATGAAGCGCGGGGACACGGGCGACTGGCTGGACGCGTGGGGCGGGATCGCCTCGCTGCAGCTGGGGCTGCCGGTGGCGTGGACCGGGGCGCGGGCGCGGGGGATGGGCCCGGAGCGGCTGGCGGGGTGGATGAGCGCGGCCCCCGCGCGGCTGGCCGGGCTGGAGGCCCGCAAGGGCGCGATCGTCCCCGGGCGCGACGCCGACCTGGTGTTGTGGGACCCGGACGGGGAAACCCGGGTGGAGCCGGGGACGCTTCACCACCGCCACCCGCTGACCCCGTACGCGGGCGGCGTCTTTGCCGGCGCGGTGCGGGCGACGTACGTTCGTGGCACCTGCGTGTACGACCGCGGCCGCTTCCTCCCGGAGCCGGCCGGCCACCTCCTGCTGCGCGACGATCCATGACCGACTTCACGGAGCTGCCGGACCTGGCCTCCGAGCGCCTTGGCGGCGCGGTGCTGGCCGCCAGCGACGAGTTCTTCGCGCCCATGGAGGGGCTGCTGAAGCCCGGGCCCGCAGAGTGGCGGGAGAACGAGTACACTGAGCGCGGCAAGTGGATGGACGGCTGGGAGACCCGCCGCCACTCCCCCGGCCGCGACTGGGCCATCGTCCGGCTGGGGGCGCCGGGGATCGTGCGCGGGGTGGTGGTGGACACCAGCTGGTTCCGCGGCAACTTCCCCGAAGCCTGCTCGCTGGAGGCATGCTCCGTCCGCGGCACCCCCTCCGCCGCGGAGCTGGCGGGGCCGGGGACGGAGTGGTGGGAAATCGTGCCGCGGTCGGAGCTCCAGGGCGACAGCCGGAACCGCTTCGCCGTCCGCTCCGACCGGCGGGCCACCCACCTTCGTCTCAGCATCTTCCCCGACGGCGGCGTGGCGCGCCTGCGCGCGCACGGCGACGTGGTGCCGGAGTGGACCCGCTTCGCGCGCGCGGGCGGCGAGGTGGACCTGGCGGCGCTGGAGAACGGGGGGTGGGTGGTGTCGTGCAGCGACATGTTCTTCGGCCACCGCCAGAACCTGATCCTCCCCGGGCGCTCCCTCTTCATGGGCGACGGCTGGGAGACGCGCCGGCGCCGCGGGCCGGGGCACGACTGGACCGTCGTCCGCCTGGCCGCGCCGGGCGCCCTCCACCGCGTGGAGATCGACACCGACCACTTCAAGGGCAACGCCCCGGAGCGCTGCACGCTGGAGGCGATCCACCTGCCCGGCGCGGACGCCGACGCGCTGGCCGATCCGTCCGCCCCCTGGATGCCGCTCCTCGCCGCGACCGGGCTCCAGCCCCACGCCCGCCACCGCTGGGAGGAGCTGGCCGACACCGGGCCGGTCACGCACGTGCGCCTGAGCGTGTTCCCCGACGGCGGGATCGCGCGGCTGCGGCTCTTCGGGACGCTCGCCCCCGCCCCGGCGTGAGCGCCCTCGGCCGGCTCAACGCCCTCCCCGCGGCCGACGCCGAGCGCGAGCTGCTCGCCTGCTGCGGCTCGCGCGAGTGGGCGCGGCGCGTGGCGGCGGCGCGCCCCTTCCCCGACGCCGCCGCGCTGCTGGACCGCGCCGACGCCGTCTGGCGCGGGCTGGGCGAGACCGACTGGCGCGAGGCCTTCCGCGGCCACCCCCGCATCGGCGAGCGCGAAGCGGAGGCCGGGCAGTCCGGGCGGGAGCGCGCCTGGTCCGCGGGCGAGCAGGCCGGGATGCGCACCGCCGCGGAGGCCACGCAGCGGGCCCTGGCCCAGGGGAACCGGGCGTACGAGGCGCGCTTCGGCTTCATCTACATCGTGTGCGCCACCGGCAGGAGCGCGGACGAGATGCTCGCCCTTCTGACGGAGCGTCTGGCGAACGACGCCGCGGACGAGATCCGCGTGGCCGCCGAGGAGCAGCGCCGCATTACCCGCCTGCGCCTGGAGAAGCTGCTCGCCGCCCCCGATGCGCCCGCTCCCGCTACGGGATCCGCGTAGCGTCGTCAAAGCGCCGAACGCGAGGATGCCGTGCGGTTCTCCCCCTTTCCCCCGCTTGCGGGGGAGAGGGGGCCGGGGGGTGAGGGGGTCCACCCTTGCGGACGCCAGCGCGATGCCCGCGTGAGGGATGCGAGCGCGAAGCGGCGAGACCCGGGGGCGGTTTCCCGGGGCTCGCCTCCGTTACGCACAGTTTTATCGTGCGTTACGGAGCCGCAGCCCGACCCCGGCGCAGCCGGGGGCACGCCCGAATCCTTCCGTTCACCCCGATTCAACCGGACCCGGATGAGACCCCACCGATGAGCGAGATCACGACGCACGTGCTGGACACCGCCCGGGGCCGCCCGGCGCAGGGGATCCGGGTGGCGCTGGAGCGGGTGGAGGAGGGATCGGCCTCCGTCCTGGCCCGCGGGCTCACGGACGCGGACGGCCGCCTCCGCGACCTTCTCCCCGACGACGGGCCGCCGCTGGAGCCCGGCACCTTCCGGCTGGTCTTCGACACGGGGCGCTACTTCGCCGGGCAGGGGGTGCAGACCTTCTACCCGGAGGTGGCGGTGGTCTTCCAGGTGCGCGACGCGGGGCAGCACCACCACGTCCCGCTGCTGCTGAGCCCCTTCGGCTACACCACCTACCGGGGGAGCTGAATGGTCGCCGTCCTGGGCGAGCTGCTGGACGTGGTGCTCCGCTGGATGCACGTGGTCGCGGGGATCATGTGGATCGGCAACTCCATGCTGTGGAACTGGCTCGACCGCAACCTGCTGCCGCCGAAACCGGGGTCCGGCGGGGAGGGGATCCAGGGCGAGATCTGGCTGCTGCACAGCGGCGGCTTCTACCTGATGCGAAAGGACCTGTCCGGCTGGGACCGCGACCGGCCGCTGCACTGGTTCAAGTGGCAGGCCTACACCACCTGGCTCACCGGCGCGGCGCTGCTGGTGGTGGTCTACTACGCCAGCGGCGGCGCGCTCCTGGTGGACCCCGCCGTCGCGGCGCTCTCGCCCGGCGCGGCGGTCGCCGTGGGCGCGGGGAGCATCGTGGCGGCGTGGCTGGCGTACGACTTCGTCCTGGGGAGGGCGATCTCGCGCATGGGGAGGATGGGGGCGGTGGCGGGGCTCGCGCTGGTGCTCGCCGCGGCGTACGCGCTCACGCACCTGCTGAGCGGGCGCGCCGCGTTCCTGCACGTGGGGGCGATGCTGGGGACGCTGATGGCGGGCAACGTGTTCCGGGTCATCATGCCGTCGCAGCGCGTGCTGGTGGCCGCCGCGGAGCGCGGCGAGCGCCCCGACCCGGCGCCCGCGAAGCGCGCCAAGGAGCGCTCCATCCACAACAACTACATGACCTTCCCGGTCATCGTGCTGATGCTGAGCAGCCACTTCCCCGCCCTGTACGCGGGGCGGCTGGCGTGGCTGGTGCTGGGGGTGCTGGTGCTCGCCGGCGCCGCAGTGCGCCACGTCCTCAACGTCCGCTTCGGCTGGCCGCGCTGGAAGCCCGCGCTGGCCGCGATCGTCGCCGCCTCGCTCGGCGCGCTCGCCCTGCTGACGGCGCGCCCCGCCCGCTCCACTCCCCCCGCCGCCACGCACGGCGAGCGCGTCACCTTCGCCCAGGCGGATGCCGTCATCCAGAAGCGCTGCGCCGTCTGCCACTCGGCGGACGCGGCGGACCGCACCTTCGGCCCCGCGCCCGCCGGCGTGGCCTTCGACACCCCGGAGCAGGTCCGCGCCCGCGCCGACCGCATCCGCGTCCGCGCCGTGGAGACCGCCACCATGCCGCCCGCCAACAAGACCTTCGTCACGCCGGAGGAGCGGGCGCTGCTGGGACGCTGGATCGACCAGGGCGCGCGTCTTGAATAGGGGAGCGGACGGGCAGAACGAACCGGCAACCGACACCACGGAGGACCCGGGATGGAGCCGCACGAGAACAAGCGCCTGGACCTGAGCAAGGCGATCAGCGCCCACGAACAGGCGGAGGCCACGCTGGTGGACCTGATCCAGGCCGCGCCGGACCCGCGCTACGAGAGGATGATGGAGCGCGTCCGCCAGAACCTGGCCGAGCTGCGCACGGACACGGTGGCCCCGCCTCCCTGAACGTTCACCTTGCGCCGACGCCGCCGGGCGCGCAGATTGCATCTGTGCGCGTGACGCAGTTTACCCACATCCGCAATCCCGGGGGTCGTGATGACGGACGCCAGCAGGCCGGAAGGGGCCGCGGACGAGGAGGCAGCCGGCGTCTACGCGCGCCGCACCGGAAGGGGGACCGGCACCGGCAGGGTCAGGGAAACGGTCGCGGCGTACCTGCCGGGGGCGGTCTCGGCCGGGGTCCGTGCCTCGCTGGTCAGCCGGGTGGAGCGCTGGCTGCGGGGCTCGCTGGAGCGTATGAGCGACGACGAGGTGCTCCGTGCGGTGGAGGCCCAGTCCCCCGCCGAAACCATCGCGGAGATCCTGGTCGCCACGCCCGAGACCCGGGCGTCGGCGGACAACGACTGGGCGGAGCTGCTGCTGCGCGGCGCCGAGGCAAAGGGCCGCATCGCCGAGCTGGTGGGCGGGCTGATGTCGTCGTCCGAGGCGGCGGCGGTCCTCCGCATCAGCGTCCCCGGCGTCAAGCAGCGCATGGAGCGGCACAGGGTGCTCGCGGTGCCGCTCCCGGGCGGGCAGTGGGGTTTCCCCGCCCTCCAGTTCGCCCCCGGGGGCCACGTCCGCGCCGGGGTGCCGGAGGTGGCGAAGGCCGCCGCGAAGGTGGATCCGTGGGCGCTGCTCTCCATCCTGGTGGACGACGCGCCGGACGGGTCGGGGGTGCTGCTGGAGCGGCTGGACGACCCCGCGGTCCTGCGCGGCGTCCTCGGCCGCCTCGCGTCCTACGGGGAGCACGCCGCGGCCTGATGCCGATCCCCCTCCCCGACGATCCCCCGCTGGCCGAGGTCCCGCTCGGCCAGGCGCTCTGGCGCGTGCATCCCCTGGAGCTGGGGCCGCTGTGGTTCGGGCCGGGGGGCGGCCGCCCGCCGCGCGGGCGCTTCGACGCGCCGGGCGGAGAGTACGGCACCTGCTACTTCGCCGCGACGCTGGGCGTGGCCGTCCTGGAAACGCTGGTGCGGGGGCTGAAGGTGCCGGTGATCCCCCGCGCGGAGCTGGCGGCGCGCGGGGGATCGGCGGTCGCGCCGGCGATTCCGCTGCGGATGCTCCGCCTGGAGGGAAAGGGGCTGGCCAGCTTCGGGGTGGGCGCGCACGAGGTGGCCGGCGACGACTACGACGCGTGCCGCGACCTGGCACGGCGCGTCCACCATGCCATGCCGGAGGTGGACGGGATCCAGTACCGCTCGCGGTGGGACACCAGCGAGCTCTGCTGGGCGGTGTTCGACCGCGCGCGGGGACGCCTGGGCGCGACCCTGGGGACGCAGCGCCTGGACGACGCGGCGGTCGTCCGCCCGGCTCTCCTGCCGTACCGCCACGTTTCCGTCACGTAGCGATGCTCCCCGTGGACGTCGCGGAGGAGCCGGCCCCCTCCCTCGCGGACTACGCGAGCATCCCCATCGCCTTCCAGGTGCGGTCCGTCCTGGACGTCGCGGACGCCGCCGACGGTCCCGGCGGATGGGTGCTGACCGAGCGAGCGCTGGACACGCCCTACCTCAAGGACTACGACGCCCTCCCCGGCGAGCACCCCACCGGGTGGCCGGGCCGGTTCGACGTGTCGGGCTGGGGGTGGCTCGCGGCGCGGGTGGAGGGCCGGCGGGCGGGCGGGGCCGCGGTGGCCTTCCGCACGCCGGGGCTGCCGATGCTGGAGGGCCGCGGCGACCTGGCCGCGCTGTGGGACATCCGGGTCGCGCCGGAGGCACGCGGCCGGGGGGTGGGAGGGGCGCTCTTCCGCGCGGCGGAGGCGTGGGCCCGGGCGAGGGGGTGCCGGCAGCTCCGGGTGGAGACGCAGAACGTCAACGTGCCGGCTTGCAGATTCTACGCGCGGCAGGGGTGCGTGCTGGCGTCGGTGGATCGCTCCGCCTATCCGGGGCTCCCGGACGAGATGCAGCTCGTCTGGCACAAGGCTCTCGCCGCGACTCCAGAAGAGCGCGAGCCGTGACGATCGCTCCTGCCGTTCCGGCGACGACCCGCTACACCCGTCGCTGCCGCCCCGCCAGGACGCGCGCGAACGAGCGCCCCCGCAGCTCGTCCGCCGTCAGCCCCGTCCCCTCCAGCACCTCCGCCTCGTCGAAGGCGCCGCAGCCAACGCCGCGCAGGAAGTAGTTGAGCAGCGCCTGGCCGGCGTGCGGGTCGTCGAAGGCATCGCCCGCCTGCGCCGCCTTCGCCAGGAAGCCGCGGAGGCGCCGGGCCGCCGCGTCCCGCCCGGCGAAAAAGAAGGCGAACACGGCGGCGTAGCGCGTGGGGAGCTGCGCCGGGTGCAGGTCCCACCCCTGGTAGAAGCCGTGGACCAGCGAGTGCCGCACGTCGTCGAAGTGCATGCGCCAGGCGCGGTGCACGGCGGCGCGGTTCTCCCGCTCCTCCGCCTCGGTGGGTGAAGCGCCCTCGTGCACCGGGACGGGGAGGGTCGCCGTGGACCCGTCCGACAGCCAGATCCCCGTCCCCGCGAGCGCCACCTGCATGGCGTGCCGCGCGAAGTCGCACGCCGGGTGGCGCATTCCCTGGAGCGCCGCCGTGATCCCCACCCCCGACGTGTAGTCGTAGGTGCCGAAGTGCGCCGCCACCAGCCGCCCCCGCGCCGCGTCCACGAAGCCGGGGAGCGGCGTCCGCCCGTCCGCCCCGATCACCGCCTGCGGCACCTCCACCATCAGCTCGAAGCGCAGCGTCCCCGCCGCCAGGGCGAGCCGCGCCTCCAGCATCTCCAGCACGTCCGCGAAGTACGCCGCCTGCTCCGGCACGGTGACCTTGGGCACCGTCAGCAGGAGCCCCGGCGGCAGCCGCCCGCCCGCGGCGTCCAGCAGCCGGCCGAGGAACAGGTCCAGCGTGCGGACGCTGCGGCGGCGCGTCTCCTCGCCGAGCGCCTTGAGCCGCAGCCCCACGTACGCCGGCAGCGTCCCCGCTTCCATCCCCCGCGCCATCTCGTCCGCCACGGCGAGCGCCGCCGCGTCCTCCTCGGCGTCCGGCCGAGTGCCGTAGCCGTCCTCGAAGTCCACGCGGAAGTCCTCCACCGGCTCCCGCTCCAGCCGGTCCACCACACGCGCGTACAGCGCCTCGGCCGCGCCGTCCGCCGGGATCCCCAGCGCGCCGGCGAACCCGGCCGCCGTGGGCGCGTACCGCCGCAGCGCCCCGAGCGCTTCCCTGCCGTGCTCGGCCGCGGCGTCGTGCCGGAAGTGCTGGGCGCCCGCGTACACCGTGTGCACCGGCTGCCGCAGCGCCGACTCGCCCGGGTAGCGCGCCGCGAACGCCAGGTTCGCCGGCCGCAGCCGCGCCGCGGCCTCTTCCAGCGCGGCGTCGTCAAGCGACCGCACCGCGTCCATCCCCGCGCTCCCGCGATCCCCGGGCGGCATCGTCATCCGTTGTAGATGATCCCCTTCTTCGCGCGGTACATCTCCAGCACCGCGTTGGCCTCGTCGCGCAGCACGCCGTGGACGATGCGGATGCCTCGCGCCTCCAGGTACTCGTGCGACTCGGGGAAGACGGGGCCCTCCTCGAAGTTGAGCCGCCGCGCGTCGTCGCGGTGCGCCCCGCACACCACCCGCCGCACCCCGCTCCACAGCGTCGCCCCAAGGCACATGGCGCACGGCTCGCACGACGTCACCAGCTCGTACGCCGGCCCGTCCGGCGAGCGCAGCGAAAAGCTCCCCAGCCGCGCCTGCGCCATCATGATGGCCACCATCTCGCCGTGCAGCGTGCAGTTGTTGAGGCGCACCACGCTGTTCATCCCCACCGCCAGGGGGACGCCGCTCTCCGCCTGGAACACCACCGCGCCGAAGGGCCCGCCCGTGCCGCGCGCCACGTTCTCGCGCGACAGGTCGATGGCCAGCCGCATCCGGTCCTCGTCGGAGGCGTAGCCGCGGTCCCACTCGACCAGGGGCTCCACCCAGTCGGGGTAGTCGATGTGGAGGGGCGGGAAGCGCATGGCGGGGGCTCCGGGGCGGGTCGGGGACGGGGATCGGCCGGGCGACCGTACCATAGCCGCCCGGCCCGCGCGCGACAAGCGGCGCCGCCGCCGATTGCGCTCCACCGAAAAACGCTTATTCCTTCTGAAGCCCCCGAGGCGCCTCCCCTCCCCCACCCCATTACCCGGGCCCGCATGACCCCAGCCGTAGGCCGGAGCGTATCGCGCAAGGACGGGATGCCGAAGACCACGGGCGCGGCGAAGTACGTGGACGACCTGAGCTTTCCCGGGATGCTGTACGGCCGGACCATCCGCGCCACCATCCCCAGGGGCCGCGTGCGGGCCGTCCACCTGGACTTCGACCGCAGCGGGTTCACCGTCGTGGACCACCGCGACATCCCCGGCCCGCTCTGCAACTTCGTGGCACTGATCGAGGCCGACCAGCCGTTCCTGGTGGCGGACGAGGTCAACCACCTGGCGGAGCCCATCCTGCTGCTGGCCCACGAGGACCGCGAGGCGCTGCTCGCCGCGGAGGTGCGCGTGGAGTACGACGAGGCCGAGCCCGTACTGGACCCGGAGCGGTCGCCGGTCGTCTTCAAGCACCTGCGCATCCGCAAGGGCGACACCGGAGCCGCCATGGCGCGGGCCGAGGTGGTCGTGGAGGGCACTTACCGCACGGGGCACCAGGAGCACGTCTACATCGAGACCAACGGGGTGATCGCCGTCCCCGAGAACGGCGGGATCACGGTGTACGGCTCCATGCAGTGCCCATACTACGTCCACAAGGCCCTCAAGGCGCTGCTGCTGCTCCCCGACGACCGCGTGCGCGTGGTGCAGACCGAGACGGGCGGCGGCTTCGGCGGCAAGGAGGAGTACCCCAACATCCTCGCCGGCCACGCGGCGCTGCTGGCCCGCAAGTCCGGCCGCCCGGTGAAGATGGTGTACGACCGGGTGGAGGACATGCTCGCCACCACCAAGCGGCACCCCTCCGTCATCCGCCACCGCACGGGGGTGATGCGCGACGGGCGTCTGGTGGCCATGGAGATCGACGTGCTGATGGACGGCGGGGCGTACGTCACGCTCAGCCCGGTGGTGCTGTCGCGCGGCTGCATCCACGCCGCCGGGCCGTACCGCTGCGACCACACGCGCATAGACGGGCGCGCCGTGATGACCAACACGCCCCCCAACGGCGCCTTTCGCGGCTTCGGCGCGCCGCAGACGCAGTTCGCCACCGAGGTGCACATGGACCGCGTCGCGGAAGCGCTGGGGATGGACCCGGTGCGGCTCCGCGAGGTCAACGCCCTGCGCCCCGGCGACACCACCGCCACCGGCCAGGTGATGGGCGAGGACTGCAGCGCGCTGGAAGTCCTCCGCGCGGCCGTGGAGCGCTCGGACTACCACCGCAAGCGCGCCGAGTACGCCGGCGGCCGCCGCGGCATCGGCCTGTCGCTCTTCTTCCACGGCTCCGGCTTCACCGGCAGCGGCGAGATCTACCTGGCGTCCCGGGCGACGCTGGAGGCGACGGCAACGGGCGCGCGCATCCGCGTGGCGAGCGTGGAGATGGGCCAGGGCACGCGCACCATGCACGCGCAGATCGTCGCGGACGCGCTGGGCATTCCCTACGAGAGCGTGGAGGTGGTGCAGCCCGACACGCACCAGGTTCCCGACAGCGGGCCGACCGTGGCATCGCGCACATGCATGGTGGTGGGAAAGATCCTGCAGCGCTGCGCGGAGGAGATGCGCGAGCGACTGGGCGGCATGAGCCCGGGCGAGTACGTGCGCGAGCACGGCCCGCTCTCCGTCACCCGCCAGTTCGAGAAGCCGGAGGAGATCTCCTGGGACGACACCGAGTACGTGGGCGACGCCTACGCGGCCTACGGCTGGGGGTGCGACGTGGCGGAGGTGGAGCTGGACCCGGTGACGTACGAGGCGCGCCCGCTGCGCATGACCATCGTGCACGAGATCGGCAAGGCGATCCACCCGGGCATGGTGGTGGGGCAGATCGAGGGCGGCACCGCGCAGGGCGTGGGGTGGGCGCTCAACGAGAACGTGGTGATGCGGGACGGCGGCATGGCGAACCCCACGCTCACCAACTACACCATCCCCACCACGCTGGACACGCCGCGCATGGACGTGGTGGTGCTGGAGAATCCCAGCGGCTACGGCCCCTTCGGCGCGAAGGGCGTGGGGGAGATGCCCATCGACGGCCCCGCGCCCGCGCTGGTCAACGCCCTCCGCCACGTGGGGCTGGACGTGCGCTCCATCCCCGCGATTCCCGAGATCCTCATGGAAGCGGCATGCGCCTGACGCTGAACGGTGCCCCGGCGGAGGTGGAGGCGCACCCGATGAAGCGCCTGCTGGACGTGCTCCGCGAGGAGTGCGGCCTCACGGGCACCAAGGAGGGGTGCGGCGAGGGGGAGTGCGGCGCCTGCACGGTGCTGCTGGACGGGCAGCCGGTGGTCTCCTGCCTGGTGCCCTTCGCGCAGGCGGCGGGCGCGGAGGTGGTGACCATCGAGGGGCTGGGCGGCGACCACCCCTATCAGCGCGCCTTCGCGGAGTTCAGCGGGGCGCAGTGCGGCATCTGCACGCCGGGGATGATCCTGGCGGCGGTGGCGCTGGGCCCGGAGCCGTCGCTGGAGGAGGTGCGCACGGGGCTGGCCGGCAACCTGTGCCGCTGCACCGGCTACGAGGCCATCTACCGCGCCATCCACAGCGTATGAGGACCGCGACCACCACGCTGGACCTGCGCGAGCCGCGGACGCTGGACGAAGCCCTCGCGATCCTCCGCGACGACGGCCCGCGCGTGCCGCTGGCCGGGTGCACGGACGTGTTCGTGACGCTGCACTTCGGCACGCAGCCGGCGCGGCGCTTCCTCAACCTGTGGCCGCTGGACGAGCTGCGCGGCATCTCCACCCCGGGGGACGGCGGCACCCTCCGCATGGGGGCGCTGACGACGTACACGGAGCTGGTCCGCTCGGAGGCGGTGAACGCGTGGCTCCCGGCGCTCGTGGCGGCCTCGCGCGAGGTGGGCGGCGCGCAGATCCAGAACCGCGGCACGCTGGCCGGCAACATCGCCAACGGCTCCCCCGCGGCGGACACGCTCCCGGTGCTGGCGGTGGCGGAGGCGGTGGTGGTGCTGCGCAGCGCGGACGCGGAGCGGCGGGTGCCGGTGGGGGAGCTGTACACCGGCTACAGGGCCACGGTGATCCGGCCGGACGAGCTGATCGTGGCGGTGGAGGTGCCGCGGGTGCCGGGGACGCAGTGGTTCCGCAAGGTGGGGACGCGGGCGGCGCAGGCCATCAGCAAGGTGGTGATGGCGGGGGTGCGGGGCCCGGAGCCGCGGGTGGCGTTCGGGAGCGTGGCGGCCACGGTCGTGCGAGTGCCGGAGACGGAGCGGTGCCTGGCTGCGGGCGGGTCCATGGAGGAGGCGCAGCGGGTGCTGGCGGGCGAGATCCGGCCCATCGACGATGTGCGCTCCACGGCGGCGTACCGGCTGCGGGTGGCGGGGAACCTGCTGCGCCAGTGGTGGGAGGAGACGGGCTGAGGCTGGCCCGGTCTCGGGATGATCGCGGATGCAACGAGGCCCCGCGGCGTGAGCTGCGGGGCCTCTGCTTTCCGAAACGACTCGGCCGGCGAAGCGGCGGAGCCGCCCGCGGGGGCCGCCATCCACTGCCATGAACGACTGATGGAGGTGACAACGGATGTCGAAGCTGTCCAGCGACCCGCTTCTCAAGCAGGCCATGTTCGAGGTCTACGGGGGCGCCTGCGGGTATACCCGCGAGCCGCTCAACGAGGACGATTTCGTGCTGGACCACGTCGTTCCGGAGCACGTGGGCAGGAGCGAAGCGAGACGGGAAAGCGTGCTGCCCCGCTACGGCCTGTCTCCCGACTTCGTGATCGACCACGTGCGCAACCTCGTCCCGACCACGCATACGCTGAACCTCGCAAAACTGGGAAAGACCGACCGGAAGCACGGGGTCCGACGCCGGGACCCGCGTCTGAAGCGGCACACGTGGACGCCGAGCTGGGAAACCGACGCGGAGTCGATGATCCGGCTCGGCCTGGACCAGGCGGACCGACACTACGACCGGGTGATCGCCCGGTGGCAGGAACTGAAGCGCGAGCACGGCGCGATCGCGGCCTACGAGACGCTGCCTTTCACGGCGAGACACCGGCGGCGGCTCGCGGACGAGGCCAGCGGGATCCGCGGCTTCGGCCCCCGACGGACCACGCTCTCGCTCGGACGCTACACGTCGGTGGAGCCCTGGGTCCGGCTCGACGTTGAACTGCCGCGGTGGCCCGACTGGGGAGGATCGGCTCTCCTCACGCTCACCGGCGCCACCATCGGCGAGGGGTTGATCTTCCTCGACCACCGTGCCGTCGTGCGGTACATCCTGCGGGGTGCCGGGATCGCGGCCGCGGACCGAGCATTCACCCCGTATTCGAACATGGGGCTCGCGCCCGGCGGGAAAGCGGCAGCCCCACCCGAGACCAACGGCTACTGGGTGCACTTCGGGAACGTGAGCCTCGTGATCACGAGCGAGGAGCTGGGCCAGCTCTGCGCCAACGCCGACAACGCCGCCCCCGTGTACGTGAAGGCGATGCGGAGCCTGGAGCAGGATCGATTCCGCAGCGACGGATTCAGCCCGGGAAGGAAGGGCTACCGGCTCGCCAGGATGTGCGCGGCTGTCTGGCGCGAGATCCAGGCCTTTGCGCGTGACCAGGATCCGGCGGCGGCCGGGCTCACGGCGCCGGGTGGCGTGTTCGAGACCCCCGCGGCGGGGATCGACATCCATGAGCCCGACCAGTACGGGCTCGTGCAGCGGGCGCGCTTCCGGGCCGAGCTGGACGATGAGCTCGCCGACGCCGTCGACGTCGATCCCTCAGAGGCGTCGGTGTGGGTGTGCTGGCTCCCCGGCGAGCGCAGAAGCTGGGCCGGAGAGCCGTTCAGCGACGGCCGCGTCTGGGATGCCCCGCGCTCACAGGAGTTTCTGGGGCGGCTGATCGAAGCCGCGCGGCGTCCCGGCCCGGTCTCGAGGGAGAGGGAAGGCGGAAGGAGCGGCGGCCTGGCCGGGCGCGTCTGGGGACGGCTCGGTGGCCAGGGCCGCACGGCGCCTCCGCGCGAGCCCGAAAGCATTCCGGTGGGCTTTGCCGGCGTCGAGATGGCCGCGCGGAACACGGTGGTCTCCACCCTGCCCGACCCGGCAGCCTGCACCGACCAGCAGGGAGTCAGCCGGTTTCTCGGGGCCGTGGAGAGCGGGTATACCCCAGCGATCGCGCCGACGAGCGTCCCGGCGCATCCGTTCACCCATTTGTGTGACTTCGGGATGTGGTGGATCGCAAACGCCGACATCCCGGAGCCGGCGCTCAACAGCGCCCGCCACGCGCTGGCTGACCGGTTGTCAGGGTCCACGGGGCTCACCGACGCCCTGGCGGCACGCTCCAGGGCATGGGGCGCTCACGGTGCGACCGCCACCACCCGCGCGGTTCAGAACGCCGTCCATGCCGTGCGGACCCTGTTGGCCGAAGGAAGGCCACGCGTCCGGGAGCACGCCCTGCTGCTTGCCGCGCGGAAGTACCTGGCGCCGGTGCATGATGCACTCTTGGAGCGTGCCTGGGTTTCCCGGCTCGGGGCGGTCGATTGGGACGCCTGGCGCGACTGACGCGGCGGGGGCGCGGCGACGTGGAGTCCTCGAAGAGCCGTCAGAGCCAGCGCTCCAGCCAATCGAACGCCTCGTCCTGCATGGCGGGGCGAAACGAGTGCGGCTCGTCGTGGAAGACGCCGCAGAAGCGCTCCGGAACGCCCGCCTTCGCGTAGATCGCCGCCAGCCTGTCGACGGCGCCGCGCATCCCCGCCATGGGAAAGAGCGTGTCGCGTGCACACTGCTGCACCAGGAGCGCGCCCGGGGCCAGCAGCGCCGCCGCGTCCGGAAGGTCCAGCGAGGCGCGCAGTCCCGGCGTGTACGCCATCCAGGTGTGCCGGCGCGCGTGCCCGGGCACCATCGCACCCATCTCCGTCATCCACGCGACCACGACCGCCGCCCGGATGCGCGCGTCCGCCGCGGCGAGGAGCGCGGAGCGCAGCCCGCCGCCGGACAGACCGATGCACCCGATGCGGCCGGGATCGACGTCGGGGCGGGTGAGCAGGTAGTCGACGGTGCGCCGGTCGTCCCAGGCGAGCAGCCCGGGCCAGGTGGCGCCCGCGGCGAGGAGCGTCTTCGCCATCACCGCCTCGAACGCGCCCGCGACGCGGTTCTCGGCGGCGTTCCGCTCCGCCGAGCCGGCCGCGAGCGTGGGGAGCGAGCGGAGCGCGTCGCGCCCGTCGGCGGGGACGGCCTCGGGGGGGACGGTCTCCGGGCGCAGCCGCCGCTCGCCGAAGTAGAACGCGTCGATGGCGACGACCACGAAGCCCCGCCGCGCCAGCAGCTCCGCATAAGGGCTGCCGTAGAGCCGGTCGCGGTACGCGGCCAGGACGGGCGGGTCGTCGCGGGAGGAGACGAGCTTGCGGGCGCCCCAGGCGTACTGGCCGCCGTGGCAGTGGAGCGCGACCACGGCGGGGCATCGGCCGCGCCGCCCGGTGGGGACCAGCACGAGGGCGGGGATTTCATACGCCGGCGTGGCGCGGATGCGCACCGTCTCCACGGTGAAGCCGTCGCGCGCTTCGCGGCCCACGACCTCACCGCGGACGGGGAGCGATGCCGGGTCGAAGGCGAGGTGGCGGTGGAGGGCGGGGCGCGCGGCGGCCTTCCACTCCTCCAGCGACTTCCAGCGGGGGTCCAGGAAGGAAAGGGAAGGCGCGCTCTCCCGCGCGACCCAGTCGACCGTCGGCGACAGGTTCCCGGTGTCGGGGGCCGCGGCGGAGACCGGATCGGGCGCGGATACAGGCGCGGCGTCCGCTGGGGACGGACGCCAGCCGAGGAGGTCGAGCGGGATGGGGAGCGCGAGCGCGCCGAGGGCGCCGAGCGCCTGGCGGCGGCTGATGGGGCCGGGCACGCTCACCGCGGCGGCACGAAGTGCTGCGGCGCGGCGGCCGGGGCGAGCCGGAGGAGCCCGGCGGGGAGGCGCGGCACCGCGGCCCACTTCACCTGGCCGACAGCGGGGCGCCGCCGCGCAGCACGGTGACCTTCACCGGGTTGGCGAGGCGCGCGCCGAACGCGTCCGCCGCGCGCCACCAGTCCTCCACCGTGGCGAAGTCGCCGCTGGCCGTCCACCCGGCGCCCACGTACTGCACGGCGGGGACGCCGGGCCGGGCGCTGGAGATGGCGAGGTAGTGGTCGGCGGTCTCGCGCGACTCGACCAGGCGCGACTTCTCCACCAGCACCACGGTGCCGAGATTGCCGTGCCCGCCATTCTTGCGCTCCACGGGGCCCCAGGTGCTCACCCACGCCCACGGCCCGGCCTGGCTGGAGGAGCCCACCAGCCCGGCGCGCTTCACCGTGCCCACGGCGTAGGGGATTTCGGCGGCGCCGGGGGCGTGGTAGGTGATCTCCTGGCGGAAGAAGTTCTGCCCGGCGTCTATGCTGATGCGCTTGGTCTCGGACACCTGCATGCCGCCTGCGTCCCAGGGCTCGTACTCGAGCTGGAACACGGCGCGGATGGGACCGGTGGCGAGGATGCGGTGCGACCTGAAGTTGCGGGCGCGGTGCAGCCGCCCGCCGCGCCACACGGCGCTCCCGCCGGCCCCCAGCGTGGTCCCCACGGAGTAGAAGTCGGCGCCCTCGCCGGTGTCCACGTGGTAGGCGTCGTGCCCCTTGGCGTACCACCGCTCGACGATGAGCTCGCGGGTGCGCTTTGGCCACACGTCGATGCCGCTGCTCACCAGCGGCTCGTACTCGGAGGCCTGCCACAGCCCCTGCCCGTAGATGCGGAAGCCGATGCGGTCGCTCTCCCACGCCACGTCGTCGCGGTGGGCGTCGTGGCGCGCGTGCACGCGCGCCTTGGGTGCGGCGGCCGGCGCGGCCGCCTCCACCACGAACTCCCGCACCTCGCCTGGCCGGAAGCCGCTCAGGAAGAGGAGCTCGTCCACGCCGCCGTCGCCGTCGGCGTCCAGCGGCTGCGACACCGCTTCCACACCGGTGCCGGCGTCGACGACGCGCACGCGGTCGGCACGAAGGCCCGGCAGCCCCTGCCGTAGCGCCGCCCACGACACGGACAGCGTCTCGTCCGGCCGGTCGGCGGCGAGCGGGTTCTCGGCGCGCACGGTGACGCGCTGGGCGGCGAGCGGCGAGACGAGCACTGCGCCCGCGAGGAGCGCGGCGGCGGCGGAGCGGCGGAATGAGAAACACATCGGCATGCCGTTGTTGGTGTTGGCGGCGGCGGCGGCCCCCTCCCCAACCCCTCCCCCGCAAGCAGGGGAGGGGCTTTTCTCGTGCTTGGAACAGGTGGGGAGCTGGCGTCGGCAAGGGCGCCCCCACCCGGCTCGCTTCAGGCTCGCCACCCTCCCCCGATTCTGGGGGAGGGCTTCCCGCACCGCGGGCTTTCGTTGTTCTCCCCCTTTCCCCCGCTTGCGGGGGAGAGGGGGCCGCGGGGTGAGGGGGCCCACACTCGCGGACGCCAGCGCGAAACCCGCGTGAGGGATTTCGGCCCGAAGGGGCGAGACCGCGCGCTGTTTGCGCGGGCTCGACTCCGTTACGCAGCGTTGTTTGCTGCGTTACGGAGCCGAAGCCCGACCCCGGCGCCAGCCGGGGGCACGCCCGAACCCGCCGTTCAAAGCCGTTCCGTACCGGCTCAGAGCAGCCTGCCCATGGCAACCCCCTGCATGTCGGCGAACTCCTGGTTCTCGCCGCCCATGGCCCAGCAGAACGTGTAGCTGCGCGTGCCGACCCCGGAGTGGATGGACCACCCCGGCGACAGCGCCACCTCGCCGTCCCGCACCACCAGGTGCCGCGTATGGTCCGGCTCGCCCATCATGTGGAAGACGACGGCGTCCGCGGCCAGGTCGAAGTACAGGTAGACCTCGGTGCGGCGGGCGTGGGTGTGCGCCGGCATGGTGTTCCAGACGCTCCCTTCCAGCAGCTCCGTGATCCCCATCACCAGCTGGGCGGTGGGCACGCCCTCGGGGTGGAAGTAGCGGTACAGCCGCCGTCGGTTGGCGTGCTCGGCGGAGCCCAGCTCGGCCACCTGCACGTCGCCCCGGCGCACGTGCGCGGTGGGGAAGCCGGCGTGCGCGGGGTAGCTGACCAGGTAGAAGCGCGCGGGATCGGCCGGGTCGTCGCTGTGGAAGGCGACCTCGCGGGTGCCGCGGCCCAGGTACAGACCGTCGCGGTTGGCCATGGCGTGCTCGGCGGCGTCCGCGACGACGCGCCCCGCCCCGCCCACGTTGAGCACACCCGCCTCGCGCCGCTCCAGGAAGTAGTCGGCGGCCATGGCCTCGGGCGCGTCCAGCCGGACGGCTTCGCCCAGCGGGACGATGCCGCCCAGCACCACGCGGTCCAGGTCCACGAACCGCAGCGTCGCCGCCCCGGGCGCGAACAGCCCCTGGAGGAGGAAGCGGTCGCGCAGCTCCGCGGTGTCCATGCGGCGGGTCTCGCCGGGTCCAGGCAGGTAGTGCATCGTGCTCGCTCCGGGTTCGGATTTCAGCGGGCCATCCAGCCGCCGTCCACCACCAGCACGTGGCCGTTGACGTAGTCGCTCGCGGGGGAGGCCAGGAACACCACGGCGCCGGCCAGGTCCTCGGCCTCGCCCCAGCGCCCGGCGGGGATGCGCGCCAGGATCTGCTCGGAGCGCGCGGGATCGTCGCGCAGCGCCTGCGTGTTGTCGGTGCGCATGTAGCCGGGGGCGACGGCGTTCACCTGCACGCCGTGGCGCCCCCACTCGTTGGCGAGCGCCTTGGTCAGCCCTGCGACGGCGTGCTTGCTCGCGGCGTAGCCGGGGACGGTGATCCCGCCCTGGAAGGAGAGCAGCGAGGCCACGTTGACGATCTTGCCGGCGCCGCGCTCCACCATCCCCCGCCCGAGGCGCTGCGACAGCAGGAAGACGGCGTCCAGGTTGGTGCGGAGCACCAGGTCCCAGTCCTCCAGAGGGTGCCCGGCGGCGGGGTGGCGGCGAATGGTGCCGCCGTTGTTGACCAGGATGTCGATGGGCCCGGCCAGCCGCTCGGCCTCGTCGGCCATGGCGAGGGTGGCGGCGCGGTCGGCGAGGTCGGCCTCCACCTGCCACGCTTCGCGCCCGGCGGCGTGCACGAACGCGGCGGTGTCGTCGGTGCCGGAGCGGCGGGAGCTGGCGCAGACCACGTCCGCCCCCGCTTCCGCCAGCGCCACCGCGACGGCCTGACCCAGCCCGCGGCTGGCGCCGGTGACCAGGGCGCGCTTCCCCTCCAGCGAGAACGACACGCTCACCGGCCCAGCTCCAGCGCGGCGAGGATGAACGGGCCCACGCCCTTGTAGTCGTCGGTGACCACCGGCTCGCTGGCGTAGTAGGCGAAGGAGCCGTCGCGCGGCGAGCCGTCCCTGCGCGGGTTGCCGCCCAGCCCGGACACCTGCACCACGTTGACCAGCGACACGGTGCCGTCCGGGTTCTCGCGCACCAGGTTGGTGAGCAGCCCGTCGAAGCCGCGCTCGGCCACGGCGCGGTAGCGCGCGTCCACGTAGCCCAGGCGGGCGGCCCTGGCGAGGGCGTAGGCGAACATGCTGCTGGCGCTGGCCTCCAGGTAGTTGCCGGCGCGGTCGGGCTGGTCCAGCACGTTCCACCACAGGCCGGTGACCGGGTCCTGCACCCGCGCGATCGCCTCGGCGGCGTCGGCCAGGGTGCGGATGATGGCCGCGCGGTCCGGGTGGTCGGCGGGGAAGTGGTCCAGCGTTTCCACCACGCCCATCACGTACCACCCCATCGCCCGCCCCCAGAAGTTGGGCGACAGGCCGGTGGCGGTGTCCGCCCAGGGCTGCGCCTTCGCGGCGTCCCAGCCGTGGTACATCAGCCCGGTGCGCGGGTCGCGCGTGTGGCGGGCGACGAGCAGGAACTGGCGCGCGATGTCGTCGAAGGCGGCCGGCTCGTTGAAGGTCTTCGCGTACTGCGCGAAGAACGGCTGCGCCATGTACAGCCCGTCCAGCCACATCTGCTGCGGGTAGATCTTCTTGTGCCAGAAGCCGCCCTCCGCGGTGCGCGGCTGGGTGCGCAGCTGCTCGCGCAGCATGGTGGCGGCGTAGCGGTAGTGGGGCTCGCGCGTGCGCTGGAGCATGCCGAAGAGCAGGCGCCCCTGCGACACCTCGTCGAGGTTGTATTCGTCCAGCTGGTAGCCGGTGATGTCGCCCATGTGCGTCACCCACCGCGACATGTTGGCGTCCACGTAGCGGATCATGGCCGCGTCGTTCCGGGCGAGCCCCACGCGCTCCACGGCGCCCAGCACCACGCCCGCCGTGTAGTCCCAGCGGCGGTGCGTCTGCGGGCGGCGGCGCATCACCGACTCGGCCGCGCGCACGGACCAGGAGCGGCCGTCGGAGGAGCGGCGGGCGCGCGGCGCGGCGTGGGGGATGGGGAGCGGGGCGTCGCCGGGCTGCCGGGAGCCCTCGCCCAGCCCCTCGCCGGCCTGGACGTGCGCGACCTGCGCGTGGGCCGCCCGCGCCGCGAGCGGCGGGACGAGGGCGAGCGCGAGGGCGGCGGCGAGCGTGCGTGCGTGTGTGGTCATGGCGCGGGCGAGGGTCTGTGGGAGCGCCGGCGGGGCGGCGGCGGCGGCGGGGGTGGAGGCGGGGCTCACCGCGCCTCCGGACGCGCGGGGACCGGCGGCGTCCGCACGTCGCTGGGGAGCGCGTCGGCGTCCGTCCTGGGGCCGGCCAGGTGCGACGTGGGCGTGGCGGGGCTGCCGTTGATGAGCACGCGCTCGAAGCGGAGACCGCGCGCGCCCTCGGTCACGTTGCCGCGCTCCACGCCGTCGAAGCGGCAGTCGACGACGCGCACGTCCGAGATCTCGGACTTTTCGTAGGCGCGCATGTACAGCCCGTACCTGCTCCTGCGGCTGGTGACGCCGCGCATCTCCACGTCGCGGATCACCGGCACGAACGGCCCCGCCTGCCCTTCCTCGTAGTACAGGTCCACGCTGAGGACCGCGTCGGCGACCTCGCCCACGCGCACGTTGCGCATGTACACATGCTCCAGCACGCCCCCGCGCAGCGCGTTGTTCTTGAAGCGCAGCGCGCGGTCCAGCACCGGCGAGTCCATCTCGCAGTCCTCCACGAACACGTTCCTCACGTGGCCGCTGATCTCGCTGCCGATGGTGACGCCGCCGTGCCCTTCCTTCATGCGGCAGCGGCGGACGACGATGTTCTCGCTGGGCACGTCCACGCGGCGCCCGTCGGCGTTGCGCCCGCTCTTGATGGCGATGCAGTCGTCGCCCGTGTCGAAGAGGCAGTCCTCGATCAGCACGTCGCGGCACGACTCGGGGTCGCAGCCGTCGTTGTTGGGGCCGTGCGTGTCGATCCTGACGCCGCGCACCGTCACGTTGGTGCACAGGACCGGGTGGATCTCCCACATGGGGGAGTTGACGATGGTCACCCCCTCGATCAGCACGTTGCGGCAGCGGTACGGCTGGATGAACTGCGGGCGCAGGTACGAGCCCTCCGCGAACACCCGCCGCTCCACCGGCACGCCGGCCTCCACCATCTCCCCCAGGCGGGCGCGGGCGGCGAGCTGGTTGGGGAGCGGGGCGTTCCTGCCGCCCTTCCACGGCCACCAGTGCGCCTCGTCCGCCTGCCCGTCCAGCGTCCCCTCGCCGGTGACCGCGACGTTCTCCTGCTCCCAGGCGTAGATGAGCGGCGAGTAGCCCATCATCTCCATCCCCTCCCAGCGCGTGAACACCGCCGGCAGGTACGCCGCGGGATCCCGGCTGAAGGCGACCGTCGCCCCGCGCTGCACGTGCAGGTTCACGCCGCTGCGCAGGTGGATGGGCCCGGTGAGCCAGCGCCCGGCCGGCACCGTCACCCGCCCGCCGCCGGCCTCGTGGCAGGCCGCGATGGCCCTCCGGAAGGCCCCGGTGTTGTCCGTGGTTCCGTCGCCCACGCCGCCGAAGCCGGTGACCGGGAAGTCGCGCGCGGGGAAGACGGGGGGGCGGATGCGCGCCAGGATCCCGGGGACCATCGCCCATCCCGTGCCCGCGCCGGCGCCCGCGGACCCGGAGGCCGCCGCCGTCCCGGGGAGCGCGGCTCCGGACACGGCGCAGCCGGGGAGCAGGCCGGGGACGAGCACGGCGGCTCCGGCGCCCAGCGACAGCGCGCGTACGAACTCGCGGCGGGACAGCATGGGGTCGTGCATGCGGCTCTCCGGGCCCCCGCGGGCCCCGACGGGGTGAGGGGGCTACGCCACCTGCGGCGCGGCGAACACCGGCGCGGCCACCAGCGCCGTGGCGCCGCGGAGCCGGGGATGGGTGCTGGTCTGCTCGGGGATGATGGGGGTGGCGGCGGCGGCGCGGGTGAGCGCGCGCCCCTCCACCTCGGCGCGCACCAGGTCGGCGACCAGGTCCCAGGCGGAGGTGATCTCGCCGCCCACCACGATGCGCGACGGGTTCATGGAGTTGACGATGGTCGCCAGCCCCAGCCCCAGGTAGCGGCCGGTCTCGCGCAGCGCGGCCAGGGCGCGGGCGTCGCCGGTGCGCGCGCGGGTCACCAGGTCGGCGAAGGTGACCTCGTGGTGCTTGAGGAGCTCGCGGTTCTCGGCGGGGGACAGGTCCTGCCCGCCCAGGTAGCGGGCCAGCGTGGCCAGGTTGGAGGTGTACGCTTCCCAGCAGCCGCGCGACCCGCACAGGCACAGGGGGCCGTCCGGGTTGATGGGCACGTGCCCGAACTCGCCGGCGGTGTGGCCGTGGCCGCGCACCACCTGCCCGTTCACCACCACCCCGGCGCCCACGCCGTCCGATACGGTGACGTACACGAAGTCTCCCGCCCCGTCGCCGCGCTCGCCCAGCCACATGTGCGCCAGCGCGCAGGCCAGCGGCGCGTTCTCGATCTGCACGGGCAGCTCCAGCGCCTCCTCCAGGGCGTCGCGGATGTCCACGTCGCGCCACCCCAGCTGCGGCGAGTTGAGGATGCGGCCGGTGCCGCGGTCCACCATCCCCGGCACCACCAGCCCCACCCCCTCCACCTGCCACTTGGCGGCGTAGGTGTCCACCATGCGCTCCACCCGCCGCGCGATCTCGGCCACCAGCGTCGCCGGGTCGAATTCGGTCTCGAAGCTTTCCAGCGCGAGCTGCGTCCCCGAGAAGTCGCTGAGCATGACGTAGGTGCGCGAGAAGCGCACGTCCACCGCAACCACCAGGCGGTCGCGGGTGCGGACGAACAGCATGGTGGGCTTGCGCCCGCGCGGCGCCTCGCCCACGGCCCCCTCCATGATGGCGCCGTCGGCGAGCAGCTCGTTGGCGAGCGTGGTCACCATCCCGCGCCCCACCTCCATGCGGCGCGCCAGGTCGGCGCGGGAGATGGGCTGGTGCTCGCGCACCAGGTTGAGGAGGATCTTGCGGTTGATGTCCCGCGACGTGGAGCGCGTGGCGCGCTTGAAGTCGCGCGTGTTGATCTTTCTCATCGGCGTCGGCTGGGCAGCGGGAACCTCTGGCCGCGGGGACGGCCCTGCATGATACCCTCCGGCGGGAGCCCGGACGAGGGGCCGGCACGAGCCCCTTGCGTTTTGTTCGTCGCAAGAACAAATTGGGGTGAAGCGGGTCGGGACGCAAGGGTCTCGCGGGACGTCGGCGCAGTCACGGACCGGTCCGGGCACCCTCTTCTCGCGGCACAAATGTTCCGACTACGAACAATCATGCACGGGAACGCCGCATTCCGCCACCCGGCGCGGAACGGCGCGTCGTCCCGGCTCCTCCGTCCCGCGGCGGGAACGGGCGCTCCGCGCACCGGCCCCGCTCCCCGCGCTCTTTCATGGACAACCCCGTGATCCCGTCCCCCCGGCAGGCCGGCCCGGCACCCCTCGGCGGCGCGCTCGTCCTGCACGAGGATCGCTTCTTCGACCCGGACCCCACGGTCCGCGGCCTGGCCCGCGCGATCTACGGGGAGACCCGGGACCTCCCGCTGGTGTGCCCGCACGGGCACGTGGACCCGCGGCTGCTGGCCGACAACGAGCCGTTCCCGGAGCCCACGGCGCTCATCGTCGTCCCGGACCACTACATCTTCCGGATGCTGTACTCGCGGGGCGTTCCCCTGGAGTCGCTGGGCGTCCCCGCGCGCGACGGCACCCCCGTGGAGGGCGACCCGCGCCGCATCTGGCAGCTCTTCGGCGACCACTACCACCTGTTCCGCGGCACGCCCACCGGGGCGTGGCTGGACCACGAGCTGGGCGAGGTCTTCGGGGTGCGGCGGAAGCTGACGGGAGCGACCGCGCAGCAGGTGTACGACGAGATCGCGGAAAAGCTGTCCTCGCCGGAGTTCCTGCCGCGCGCGCTCTTCGAGCGCTTCAACATCGAGGTGCTCACCACCACCGACGCCGCCGCGGACACGCTGGAGCACCACCGGGCGATCCGCGAATCGGGGTGGGGCGGGCGCGTGGTCCCCACCTTCCGCCCGGACGCCGTGCTCCGCATCGCCGCGCCGGGGTGGATCGCCGAGGTGGAGCGGCTGGCGGGCGCCCACGGACGGACGGTGGCCGACTACGCCGGCTTCGTGGCCGCGCTGGAGGAGCGCCGCACATTCTTCCGCTCGCTGGGCGCGACGTCCACCGACCACGCGGTGCTGGAGCCGTACACCGGGCGCCTGCCGGACGCGGAGGCCGCGCGCCTCTTCCGCAAGGCGCAGGACGGCCGGGCCGACGCTGCGGACCAGCGCCGCTTCGAGGCGCACATGCTGATGGAGATGGCCCGCATGTCCACGGAGGACGGCATGGTCATGCAGCTCCACCCGGGCGCGCTGCGCGACCACAACGCGCGGGTGTTCGAGCGCTTCGGGCTGGACAAGGGGGCCGACATCCCCGTGGCCACGGAGTACACGCGCAACCTGCGCGAGCTGCTGAACGCCTACGGCAACGACCCGCGGCTGACGCTGGTGCTGTTCACGCTGGACGAGTCCACGTACGCGCGGGAGCTGGCGCCGCTGGCCGGGCACTACCCGGCGCTGCGGCTGGGGCCGCCCTGGTGGTTCCACGACAGCCCCGAGGGGATGAAGCGCTTCCGCGAGCGCACCACGGAAACGGCCGGCATCTACAACACCGCCGGCTTCAACGACGACACGCGCGCCTTCTGCTCCATCCCCGCGCGGCACGACCTGGCGCGGCGCGTGGACGCCAACTGGCTCGCCGGGCTGGTGGCCCGCCACGTGGTGGAGCTGGACGAGGCGCGCGAGATGGCCCGCGCGCTGGCCTACGACCTGGCGCGCGAGGCGTACCGATTGGACGGCGAAACGACGAAGCAGGGCGCCCTTTCCGGCGCCGCGGCCGCGGACTGACCCGGAGGAGCACGCATGTCCACGCCGACGGAAGCCGCCGCGAAGCCCGAGGTCGTGCGCATTCACCCCGCGGACAACGTGGTGGTGGCGACGGAGGCGCTTCCCGCCGGCCGCGAGGTGGGGGCGGAGGGGGAGCGCGTCGTCCTGCGCGACCCGGTGCCGGCGGGGCACAAGGTCGCCGTGCGCGCCCTGGAGGCCGGGGAGGCGGTGGTCAAGTACGGCTTTCCCATCGGCGTGGCGACGGAAGCGGTGCCGGCGGGCGGGTGGGTGCACTCCCACAACCTGCGCACCGGCCTTTCCGGGACGCTGGACTACCGCTACGAGCCGGTGCGGAGCGCGGTGGAGATGCCGGCCGTGATGCCCACCTTCCTGGGCTACCGCCGCGCCGGCGGGCGGGTGGGGACGCGCAACGAGGTGTGGATCGTCAACACCGTGGGCTGCGTCAACACGGCCGCGGAGCGCATCGCCCGCGCCGCGTCCGAGCGCTTCGCCGGGCGGGTGGACGGGGTGCACGCCTTCTCCCACCCTTACGGGTGCAGCCAGCTGGGCGACGACCTGGAAAACACCCGCAGGGTGCTGGCGGGGCTGATCCGCCACCCCAACGCGGGCGGGGTGCTGGTGCTGGGGCTGGGGTGCGAGAACAACCAGATGGCCGCGCTGCTGGCGCTCGCCGGCGAGGTGGACGCCGCCCGCATCCGCTTCTTCAACACGCAGGACGTGGTGGACGAGGTGGAGGAGGGCATAGACCGGGTGGAGGAGCTGGTGATCGCCATGGAGGGCGACCGGCGCGTGGAGTGCCCCGCCTCGGAGCTGGTGCTGGGCCACAAGTGCGGCGGCTCGGACGGCTTCAGCGGCATCTCCGCCAACCCGCTGGTGGGGCGCATCGCCGACCGCGTCACCGCGCTGGGCGGCGGGGTGATCCTCACCGAGGTGCCGGAGATGTTCGGGGCCGAGCAGCTGCTGATGAACCGCGCCGCCGGCGAGGAGGTGTTCCGCGGCGTGGTGCGGATGGTCAACGACTTCAAGGAGTACTTCCTCCGCCACGGCCAGACCGTGTACGAGAACCCCTCGCCCGGAAACAAGGCGGGCGGGCTCACCACGCTGGAGGAAAAGTCGCTGGGCGCCATCCAGAAGGGCGGGCAGGCCACGGTGTCGCAGGTGCTGCGCTACGGCGAGCCGGCGTCCAGGAGCGGGCTCGCCCTGCTTGAAGCGCCGGGCAACGACGGCGTGTCGTGCACGGCGATGGTCGCCAGCGGCGCCACCCTGCTGCTCTTCACCACCGGCCGGGGGACGCCGCTGGGCTTCCCCGTCCCCACCCTCAAGATCGCCTCCAACTCGGCCATCGCCGCGAAGAAGCCGCACTGGATCGACTTCAACGCCGGCGCGCTGCTGGATGGCACGGCCACGCTGGACGGGCTGGCGGACGAGCTGCTGGCGCTGGTGCTGGACGTGGCCTCCGGGCGCCGGCTCGCCAACAACGAGAAGCACGGCTACCGCGAGATCGCCATCTGGAAGGAAGGAGTGACGCTGTGACGCAGGGCCTCCCCACCCTCGGCCGCGCGCTGGCGGCGTCGCCGGCCTTCCAGGCGCGGCGCGACATCGCGGCCCCCGCGCCGGAGCTGCTGGAGCTCCCCGAGAAGGCGGTGCAGTTCGGCACCGGGGCGTTCCTGCGCGGCTTCGTGGACTTCTTCCTGGACGCCGCCAACCGCGCCGGCCGCTTCGGCGGGCGGGTGGTGATGGTGGGCTCCACCGGGAGCGGGCGCGACCAGGTGGTCAACGACCAGGACGGGCTGTACACCCTGTCGGTGCAGGGGATCGCCGACGGTGCGCCGCGCCGCGAGCACCGCGTGGTGGGCTCCGTGAGCCGCGCGCTCTCCGCGGCGGACGACTGGCCGGCGGTGCTGGCCTGCGCGCGCGCGCCGGAGCTGGAGCTGGTGTTCTCCAACACCACCGAGGTGGGGATCGCGCTGGACGAGGAGGACCAGCCGGACATGGATCCGCCGCGCTCCTTTCCGGGGAAGCTCGCCCGCTTCCTGTACGAGCGCGCCCGCGCCTTCGATTTCGACCCGGCGCGCGGCGTGGTGGTGCTCCCCTGCGAGCTGATCGAGGACAACGGCGACCGGCTGCGCGGCATCGTGCTGGCCCTGGCGGAGCGCTGGGGGCTGGGAGAGGAGTTCGCCCGCTGGATCCGGGACGCGGTCCCCTTCTGCAACACGCTGGTGGACCGCATCGTCCCCGGCGCGCCCACGGGGGCGCAGCGCGAGGAGATCGTCGCGGAGCTGGGCTACCAGGACGCGCTGCTCACCGCCTGCGAGCCCTACCGCCTGTTCGCCATCCAGGCCGGCGGGCCCGTGCGGGAGCGGCTGGGCTTCGCCGCGGCGGACGCGGGCGTGGTGCTCACCGGCGACGTGGGGCCCTTCCGCGAGCGCAAGGTGCGTCTCCTCAACGGCGCGCACACCGTCACCGTGTCCGCCGCGCTCCTGGCGGGGTGCGCGACGGTGCGCGAGGCCGTGGAGCACGAGGCGGTGGGCCGCCTGCTGCGCCGCGCCCTCTTCGAGGAGATCGCGCCCTTCGTGGAGGCTCCCGGCGCCGACGCTTTCGTGCGCGAGGTGCTGGACCGGTTCGCCAACCCGTACGTGCACCACGCGCTCTGGGACATCACCCTCCAGGCGACGATGAAGATGCGGGTGCGGGTGGTTCCCTCCGTCCTGCAGTACGCGGCCCGCACGGGCCGCGCGCCGGAGTCGCTGGCCTTCGGCTTCGCGGCGTACCTGCTGTTCATGCGCGGCGACCTGCTGGCGGCGCGGCGCGAGGCCGGCCTCCCCGTCCCCGCCGACGACCAGGGCGAGCGGATGCGCGGCCTGTGGAGCGCCCTCCCGGACGCGTCGCCCGCGGCGCTGCGAGGGCTGGCCCGCGCCGCCTGCGCGGACGCGGACACCTGGGGCGCCGACCTGGGAGCGGTGCCGGGCTTCGCGGAGGCCGTGGGCGACGCGCTGGCGCACGCCTGCGCGGAGGGCGTCCCGGCGGCGCTGGAAGCGCACCTGGCCGCCCACGCGGCTTCGCCCGCCCGGTAGCGGGCGCTCAGGCCCGCCGCCGCGAACGGACGTTCCATCACCCTCTGGGCACCGAGAGATGACCGCTACGCAGGCCCCTCCTCCCACCACCGAGCGCGAGCGGACCGTGCGGCGCCTGTGCGCGCTGGGCGCCGTGGCCGTGGTCCGCCTCCGCGACGCCGCCGCCGTGGAGCGCGTGGCCGAGGCGCTGCACGCCGGGGGCGTCCTGGCCATCGAGCTGACGGTGACCACCGCGGGCGCGGCGGAAGCCATCGGGCGGCTGTCGCGCGCCGCGGGCGGCGACCTGCTGGTGGGCGCCGGCTCGGTGCTGGACCGCGACACGGCGCGCCGCGTGGTGGAGGCGGGGGCGCTCTACGTGGTGAGCCCGGTGTTCCGCGAGGAGGTGGTGCGGGAGGCGCACCGGCTGGGCGCCGCGGCGCTCCCGGGGGCGTTCACCCCCACCGAGATCCTGGACGCGCACCAGGCCGGGGCGGACGCGGTCAAGGTGTTCCCGGCGGACCCGCTGGGACCCGCCTTCATCCGCGGCGTCCTCGCGCCCATGCCGTTCCTGCGGCTGGTCCCCACCGGCGGGGTGACGCCGGAGAACGCGGCGGAGTGGCTGCGCGCCGGCGCCGCCGCCGTGGGGCTGGGGAGCGCGCTGGTGGACCCCCGGCTGGTGGAGGCCGGCGACTGGGCGGCGCTGACGGCGCGCGCCCGCCGGCTGGCCGCCGGGGTGGCGGAGGCGCGCGGCGCCGGGGGGGCCCGGTGAAGCGCGTGGTGAGCTTCGGGGAACTGATGCTGCGGCTTTCGCCTCCGGGCGACGAGCGGCTCTTCCAGTCGCCGGCTCTCCGCACCTTCTTCGGGGGGAGCGAGGCCAACGTGGCGGCCAGCCTGGCCCACTTCGGCATGCGCAGCGACTACGTCACCCGCATCCCCGTGGGCCCGGTGGGCGACGCCGCCGTGGCCGCGCTGCGCGCGGAGGGCGTGGGGGTCCGGGGCATCGTGCGCGGCGGCGACCGGCTGGGGATCTACTTCGTGGAATCGGGCTCGGACCTGCGGCCCATGCGCGTCGTGTACGACCGCGCGGGCTCGGCGTTCAGCCAGGCGGACCCGGCGGAGCTGGACTGGGAGCGGCTGCTGGGCGGGGCCGACTGGCTCCACCTGTCCGGGATCACCCCGGCGCTGGGCGAGGGCCCAGCCGCCGCCGCCCGCGAGGCCGTGGCCGCGGCGCGCGCGCTGGGCGTGCGGACCAGCGTGGACCTCAACTACCGCCCCGCCCTGTGGACCGGCCGCGACCCGCGACCCGTGGCGCGCGAGCTGGTCCGCGACTGCTCGCTGCTGGTGGGCAACCCGGGCGCCGTGTCGGCCATGCTGGGCATCGACACCGCGGGGGCCAGGCCGGAGCCGCCGGAGGCGCTGCGCGCCACGGCGGAGCGCATCGAGGCGGAGCTGGGGTGCGCGGCGGTCGCGCTCACCCGCCGCGAGGTGATCTCGGCGAGCGAGCACGGCTGGAGCGCCGTGCTGCACGACCGCCGCTCCGGCGAGCTGCACGAGAGCCGCCGCTGGCAGGTGCGCGTGGTGGACCGGGTGGGGGGCGGCGACAGCTTCGTCGCCGCCCTCGTCCACGCGCTGCTGTCCGGCCGCGCCGGCGGCGACGCCCTGGAGTTCGCGACCGCCGCCAGCGCCCTCAAGCTGACCATTCCCGGCGACTTCAACCGCGTCACGGCGGACGAGGTCGAGCGCGTCCTGCAATCCACCCCGTCCAGGCCGCCCCGGCCGGAAGCGACCCCATGAGCCCCCTCCCCTCGTCCCCCCTCCGGCCGCCGAATTCGCCGCGGCGCCCGACGCCAACGCGGTCCCGCGGACGGAGGAGGTGCCGCCTCCGCCGCAGTTCGGCTACCGCTGGACCATCTGCGCGCTGCTCTTCTTCGCGACCACGATCAACTACGTCGACCGCCAGGTGCTCGGCATCCTGGCGCCGACGCTGACGCGCGAGCTGGGGTGGTCGGAGACGGCGTACGGCGACATCGTCTCGTGGTTCAGCTTCGCCTACGCGATCGGCTTCCTGGGGATGGGCCGCATCCTGGACCGCTACGGGGTGCGGCGGGGATTCGCCGGCGCCATCGTGGCCTGGAGCCTGGCGGCCATGTCGCACGCCCTGGCGACCACCACGGCCGGCTTCTCGTACGCGCGCCTGGCGCTGGGGCTGGGCGAGTCGGGGAACTTCCCGGGCGCGATCAAGGCCACGGCGGAGTGGTTCCCCAGGAAGGAGCGCGCCTTCGCCACCGGGATCTTCAACGCGGGAAGCAACATCGGCGCGATCGTCACCCCGCTCACGGTGCCGTGGATCGCGCTCCACTACGGGTGGCGCGAGGCCTTCGTGGCCACCGGCGCGCTGGGGTTCGTGTGGCTGGTCTTCTGGCTCCTGATCTACCGCGAGCCGGAAAAGCACCCGCGGGTGTCGGCGGCGGAGCTTGCGTACATCCGCAGCGACCCGCAGGAGCGCAGCGAGCCGGTGAGGTGGCTGAGCCTGCTGTCGCACCGCCAGACGTGGGCGTTCGTGCTGGGCAAGTTCCTCACCGACCCCATCTGGTGGTTCTATCTGTACTGGCTCCCCAAGTTCCTGGACGCGCGCTTCGGGGTGGAGCTGGCGGCGGTGGCGCTCCCGCTCATCGTCATCTACCTGGTGGCCGACGTGGGCTCGGTGTTCGGCGGGTGGCTGTCCAGCGCGCTGATCAAGCGCGGCTGGAGCGTGAACGCGGGGCGCAAGACGGCCATGCTGATCGCGGCGCTGCTCATCGTCCCCACCATGTTCGCGCCCGCGGCGGGGAGCCTGTGGACGGCGGTGGCCATCGTCAGCGTGGCGGCGGCGGCGCACCAGTGGTGGTCGGCGAACATCTTCACCACCGCCAGCGACATGTTCCCGCGCCGCGCGGTCGCCAGCGTGGTGGGGCTGGGCGGCTTCGCCGGCGCAATGGGCGGCGTGCTCTTCCAGCGCGCCACGGGGCGCATCCTGGAGGCCACCGGCAACAACTACGCGGTCATCTTCACCGTCTGCGGGCTGGCGTACGTCACCGCGCTGCTGGTGATGCACCTGCTGGCTCCCAGGCTGGAGCCGGCGAAGCTGGACGCCGCCGCGGCCTGACCGATGCGGCCCCCGCTCCCGGACCGTCCCGCCCGCTCTGCTCCCCAATTTGGCCGGGGAGCGAACAAATCGCGCGCTCCCGCCCCGCGCGTGGCCGTGCGGCCGCGGACCCCCTCCCCGGGGCCCGCGGCCGCTGCGTCTCACCCCTCTCGTCGCAGTGCTTCACCTATCCCAGGAGAGCCAAGATGAGCCTGACGCGTACGCTCGCCCTCGCCGCCGCGCTGCTCTGCTCCGTGCAGGCGGCGCTCGCCCAGGGCGGAACGGGAAGCATCACGGGCACGGTGTTCCAGGGCCAGACCGCCACCCCGGTGGCGGACGCCGCGGTGTCGGTGGACGGCTCCTCGCGGGGCGCGGTGACCGGGGCGGACGGCCGCTTCGCCCTGGCCGGGGTGAGCGCCGGGCGCCACACGGTGCGGGCGAGCAAGCCCGGCTACGGCACGGTGGAGCAGGCGGTGACGGTGGCCGCGGGGGAGGCCGCCGGGGTGACGCTGCGGCTGGAGGCGGCGGCGGTGCAGCTGCAGGGGCTGGTGGCGGTGGGGTACGGGAGCCAGCGGCGGCGCGACGTGACCGGCGCCGTGGCGTCGGTGAGCGCGGAAGCGCTGGAAAGGACGCCGGTGTCCTCGCTCGACCAGCTGCTGCAGGGGACGGCGGCGGGCGTCAGCGTGACGCAGGCCTCCAGCGCCCCGGGCGGCGGCATCTCCATCCGCGTGCGCGGCGCCAGCTCCATCAGCGGCAACAGCGAGCCGCTGTACGTCGTGGACGGCTTCCCCATCGAGAACGACCCGGACGCCGCCTCCCCGGGGAACGGCGGGCGGGCGACGGCGTCCGTCCCCTCCAACCCGCTGGCGTCGCTGAACCCGCAGGACATCGAGTCGCTGCAGGTGCTCAAGGACGCCTCGGCGACGGCGATCTACGGGGCGCGCGGGGCCAACGGCGTGGTCATCATCACCACCAGGAAGGGGCGCGCGGGGCGGCCGCAGGTGGCCTTCGACGCGTACACGGGGGTGCAGGACGTGGCCCACCGCTACGACCTGCTGGGCGCCGACGAGCTGGCCGTCGCCATGAACGAGGCGGCGGTCGACGCGGGCGGCTCGCCCATCTTCGCGCAGCGCTTCATCGACTCGGTGGGAGGGGGGACCGACTGGCAGGACCAGATCTTCCGCAGCGCGCCGGTGAGGAGCTTCCAGGGCTCGGTCTCCGGCGGGAGCGCGGGCGACAACTACACTCGCTACGCCGTCTCGGGCGGCTGGTTCGACCAGCAGGGCGTGGTGATGGGCTCGGCCTTCGAGCGGCTGTCCGTCCGCGCCAACCTGGAGCAGGGGATCGGGGAGCGCTTCCGCTTCGGGAGCAACCTGTCGGGGAGCCGGGTCAACACCAGCTTCATCCCCACCGACGGCGAAAGCAACCGGCGCGCAGGCGCCGTGGGCGCGGCCATCCAGTCGTACCCCTTCCTCCCGCCGCGGCTGGCGGACGGGCGCTACCCGTACCAGGGGCGCGACCTGGCCACGCTGGGGCTCCCCAACCCCGGCGCGGCGGAGCTGGTGAACCCGGTGTCGCTGGTGGAGGAGGTGAGCGACGAGCTGGGCGACACCCGGCTGCTGGGGAACGCCTTCGGCGAGATGGAGGTGCTGCGCGGGCTGCGCGCGCGCGTCTCGCTGGGCGCGGACTACTCCAGCCGCTTCCGCGACACCTACTACCCGCGCACCACCCGGCGCGGCGAGGAGGCCGGCGGCGAGGCGATCCGCGGCCGCGCCGAGATCACCTCGTTCCTCAACGAGAACACCCTCAACTACCAGGGCGGCTTCGGCGACGCGCACCAGCTGGACCTGCTGGCCGGCTACACCCGGCAGAGCAACGAGACGGTGCGCAGCAACGTGTCCGGCACCGACTTCGTCACCGACGCCACCGGCTTCGACGACATCTCCGCGGCGCGCGTGCGCGGCACCCCCACCTCCGACCGCCAGCGCTGGACGCTGGAGTCGTGGCTGGGGCGCGCCAACTACACGCTGCTGGACCGCTACCTGTTCACCGCCACCGGGCGCATGGACGGGTCCTCGCGCTTCGGCAAGGGAAGCAAGTGGGGCTTCTTCCCCTCGGCGGCGCTGGGGTGGCGCGTCTCGGACGAGCCCTTCCTCCGCGACGCCATCGCCCTGGACGAGCTGAAGCTGCGCGCCTCGTACGGCCTGGCCGGCAACCCCGGCATCCGCCCGTACCAGTCGCTGGCGCGCCTGGTGGGGACGCCGTACAGCTTCGGCGGGCAGGCCGTCACCGGCTACTACCCCATCGGCGTCGCCAACGACGAGCTGACCTGGGAGACCACCCGCCAGCTGGACCTGGGCGTGGACCTGGGCGTCTTCGACCGCGCCACGCTCACGTTCGACTGGTACGACAAGCGCACCGAGGACCTGCTGCTCACGGTGGACCTGCCCTCCGAATCGGGGTTCGCGCGGGCGCTGGTGAACGCCGGCTCGGTCAGGAACCGCGGCGTGGAGCTGGCACTCTCCGTGGACGTGCTGCGCGGCGGGGCGGACGGGCCGCGGCCGCGCTGGAGCACCGGCTTCACCTTCGCCCGCAACCGCAACGAGGTGCTGGACCTGGGCGGCGACGACGTGGAGATCCGCGCTTCCACCATCAGCGACGACTTCAAGCTGGGCGGCACCGTGGTGCGGAAGGGCGAGCCCATCGGCGTGTTCGTGGGCTACCGCACGGCGGGGATCGTCCGCGACTCGGCCCAGGCGGCCTCCCTCTCCGCGATCGTCAACCGGGTGACCAACGCCCCCTGGCGCCCGGGCGACGTGCTCTTCGTGGACGCCAACGGCGACAACATCATCGACGCCGCCGACCGCGGCGTCATCGGCAACCCGCACCCCGACTTCACACTGGGGTGGCAGAACACGGTGGGGTGGCGCGGCTGGGAGCTGTCCGGGCTGCTGCAGGGCACCTACGGCAACGACATCCTCAACCTCAACCTGTGGCGCCTCACCGGCGGCGACCTGGCGACCAACGTGCTCCGCGAGCGCTTCGAGGACCGCTGGACGCCCGAGACCCCGGACGCGTCGTTCCCGCGCTTCGGCGTCAACACCGTGGGCGCCGGCACCACCGACTACAACGACCAGATCATCGAGGACGGCTCGTACCTCCGCCTGAAGACGCTGTCGCTGGCGTACGAGATCCCCTCCGGGTGGATCCGGGGCCGCGGCTTCAGCCGGGCGCGCCTGTACGTGACGGGCACCAACCTCCTCACCTGGACCGACTACCGGGGCTTCGACCCGGAGGTGAGCAGCTTCGGCGTCGGCAACCTGAACCGGGGGATCGACATCGGCGCCTACCCGGCGTCGCGGTCGGTGATCCTGGGCGTCAACTTCGCCTACTGAGCCGGGAGCGACGACCATGGACAAGCGCATTCTCGCACTCGCGGTGCTGGGCTCGCTGGCGTCGGTCACGGCGTGCGGCGACGACTACCTCACCGAGGTCCCCTACTCCTTCGTGTCGCCGGCCAACCTGTTCACCACCACGGACGGGGCGCTGGCGGCGCTCTCCGGCGCCTACGCGGCGTTCCAGGCGGACGTGGAGGAGCTGGGGATCGACGACACCGAGTACTACGGCCGCCACTACTGGATGCTGGTGGAGTACCCCACCGAGGTGATGACCGTCCGCCTGGGCGCCACCAACGAGCGCACCCTGCCGGACATCTTCCGGGTGGACCCCGCGCACAACTACATCATCGGCGTGTGGCAGTCCGCCTACCACGCCGTGAACCGCGCCAACTCGGTGATCGACAACGTGCCGGGGGTGCCGGGGATGGACCCGGCGCTCCGCGACCGGGTGGTGGCCGAGGCGAAGTTCCTGCGCGCCTACCACTACTTCAACCTGGTGCGCCTCTTCGGCGACGTCCCCCTGTTCCTGAGCGAGACCCGGTCGCTGGCCGACGTGCGCAGGCCGCGCTCGCCGCAGGCGGAGGTGTACCGCGCCATCGTCGCCGACCTGGAGGCCGCCATCCCCGCGCTCCCCGCGCGCTACACCGGGCGCGACGTGGGCCGCGCCACCGCCGGGGCCGCGCGGGCGCTGCTCGCCAAGGTGCAGCTCCAGTACGGCGCCGTGGGCGGCGGGGGCGCCGCCGCCTTCCAGCAGGCGGAGCGCCGCGCGCGCGAGGTGGTGGCGGCCGGGACGTACAGCCTGCTCGCCAGTTATGCCTCGGTGTTCGACCAGAACAACGAGAACAACGCCGAGGTGATCTTCGACATCCAGAACACCCGCACGCCCGGCGGCGGCGGCTTCCTGTGCGACCAGTTCGCGCCGCGCCCGCTGGAGAACCAGGCCAACTTCCCCTGGTGCGACAGCCAGAACCCCTCCTTCGGGGTGGAGTGGCCCTTCTACTACAGCTACGACCCGGCGGACACGCGCAGGGCGGCCACCTGGCTGCTGGGCTACACCAAGCGCAACGGGGTGGCGGTGACGTGGGACTCCACGGCCACGGCGGTGAACAACTACGGCCACTTCTCGCCGGTGCCGCAGAAGTACATCGACAAGGTGCCGGGGGCGCAGGACGGCGCCGAGGAGCCCAACTTCATCCTCCTCCGCTACGCCGACGTGCTCCTGTCGCTCGCCGAAGCCATCAACGAGAACGCCGGCCCCACGGCGGAAGCGTACGCGCTGGTCAACCAGGTGCGGGCGCGGGCCCGGGTGCCGGCGCTC
Source organism: uncultured Gemmatimonadales bacterium (assembly GCA_963716255.1). GTDB lineage: Bacteria > Gemmatimonadota > Gemmatimonadetes > Longimicrobiales > Longimicrobiaceae > JAFAYN01. Next base: position 1,680,115 of record OY970303.1, read on the forward strand.
CCCGCCGGGCTGTCCAGGCAGGCGTTCAAGGACGCGCTGTTCCTGGAGCGGCGCTTCGAGCTCGCCATGGAAGGGCACGGGCACTTCGACTCGCAGCGCAACTGGGCGTGGGCAAAGGCGCGCATCGAGCAGTACTCCAGCAACGCGGCGCGGACGACGTGGAACCGGCCGCGGCCGGCGGGCTGCGGCAACTGCATCGCGCGGGACAGCAGCGTGCCCAAGGTGACGCTGTCGCTGACCGACCGGGACCGGTTCTACCCGATCCCGCAGGCGGCGATCGACTCCAATCCCCTGTTGACGCAGAACCCGGGGTATTGAGTGGTGCCTGCTTTTAAAGATGGGTTTGGGCGTGCCCCCGGCGGGCGCCGGGGTCGGGCTGCGCGCGGAGTAACGCACGAAACAACCGTGCGTAACTCCGCCGAGCCCCGCGGAAACAGCCCCGCGGGTCTCGGCCCTGCCGGGCGCGCATCCCTCACGCGGGGTTTGGAGCTGGCGTCGGCGGGGCCCCCACCCGGCGGCCTTAGAGCCGCCACCCTCCCCCAATTCTGGGGGAGGGCTTCCTGTACCTCACCATCCGCCGTGTCGTTCTCCCCCTCCCCCCTTGCGGGGGAGGGAGTCGGGGGAGGGGGGTTGCCGTTGCCGTTCTCCCCCTCTCCCCTCGTGGGAGAGGGGGCCGGGGGGTGAGGGGGGCCACCCTCCTCGCCGCGCTGCTCCTCGCCTCCTGCGCGCCCGTCGCCATATCCCCCGCGCCATCATCCGCCGACACCGCACCGGCGTGGAGCCCGCACCTGGGGGGCGGGCGGTACCGCAACCCCGTCGTGTTCGCGGACTACTCCGACCCGGACGTGGTGCGCGTGGGCGACGACTTCTACATGACGGCGTCCAGCTTCGGGTCCTTCCCCGCCCTCCCCATCCTGCACTCGCGGGACCTGGTGAGCTGGACGCTGGTGAACCACGCCATCCCGCGCTTCCCGGATCCCGCGTTCGACGCGCCGCAGCACGGCAACGGGGTGTGGGCGCCGTCCATCCGTTTCCACGACGGGTGGTTCTGGATCTTCTACGGCGACCCGGACCGCGGCATCTACAGGGTGAGGACGCGCGACGTGCGCGGCGCGTGGGAGCCGCCGGTGCTGGTCAAGGCGGCGAAGGGGTGGATCGACCCGGCGCCGCTCTGGGACGACGACGGCAGCGCGTACCTGGTGCACGCCTTCGCGCGCAGCCGCTCCGGGATCAAGCACGTGCTGCACGTCGCCCGCATGAGCCCGGACGGCACGGGCCTGCTGGACGAGGGGCGGCTGGTGTTCGGCGACTCCGTGCGGCACCCCACCATGGAGGGGCCAAAGCTGTACAAGCGCGGCGGCTGGTACTACGTGTTCGCGCCGGCCGGCGGCGTCCCCACCGGCTGGCAGACGGTGCTGCGCTCCCGCAGCATCTACGGGCCGTACGAGGACCGCATCGTCCTGGCGCAGGGGAGCACCCCCGTGAACGGGCCGCACCAGGGCGGCTGGGTGGACACGCCCACGGGCGAGGACTGGTTCCTCCACTTCCAGGACCGCGGCGCCTACGGGCGCATCGTCCACCTGCAGCCCATGGCGTGGAAGGACGGCTGGCCGGTGATGGGCGCCGACGCGGACGGCGACGGCACGGGCGAGCCCGTCCCGGAGTTCCGCGTGCCGGACGTGGGCCGCGCGTATCCGCCCGCGGTCCCGCAGACCACCGACGAGTTCGGCGAGCCCGGCATGGGGCTCCAGTGGCAGTGGAACGCCAACCCGCGCCCCGAGTGGTACTCGCTGGCGGCGCGCGCCGGCTGGCTGCGCATGCCCTCACAGGCGCTCCCCGACACCTCGGAGAACCTGTGGCCCGTCCCCGGCCTCCTCCTGCAGAAGCTCCCCGCGCCCCGCTTCACGGCCACCACGCGCGTGGACTTCCGCCCCGCGGCGGAGGGCGAGCGGGCCGGCCTGGTGCTGCTGGGGCTGGACTACGCGTACCTGGCGCTGCGCCGCACCGCGGACGGCGTGGAGCTGGTGCAGGCCCGCGCAGCGGACGCGCACCAGGCCAGCGCCGAGACCTCCGTGCGGCTCCCCGCCCCCACCGGCCCGCTCTTCCTGCGCGTCGCCGTGGGCGACAGCTCGGTCGCGCGCTGGTCGTTCAGCCGCGACGGCGTGCGCTTCCAGCCGGTCGGCGAGCCCTTCCGGGCGCGCGAGGGCCGCTGGGTGGGCGCGCGCGTGGGGCTGTTCGCCGTCCGCCCGCGCGCCGCCGCCCCCGGCGGCCACGCCGACTTCGACTTCTTCCGGGTGGGAGCGCCGTGACGGCGCCCCCCTCACCCGGCTCGCTTGAGGCTCGCCACCCTCTCCCAAATTCTGGGCGAGGGGGCCTGCCGCGTGAGGGATTTCGGCCCGAAGGGGCGAGACCCGGCGGCAGTTTGCCGGGGCTCGACTCCGTTGAGCAGCGTTGTTTGCTGCTCTACGGAGCCGAAGCCCGACCCCCGCGCCCCGCGGGGGGCACGCCCGAACCCGTAGCTCGAAGCCGTTCACCCGGTCGAGCAAGACTTCTTCAACGATCAAAAGCATGCGACACCTGCGCGTCCTCCTCCCGCTCCTCCTGCTGCTCGCGGCCTTCGCCCTGCCCGAGCGGCCGACGACCCTGTACCTGGCCGGCGACTCCACGCTGGCGCACAAGCTGGTCACGCGCCGCCCGGAGACCGGCTGGGGCGAAGCACTGCAGCAGTACTTCGACGTGGACCAGGTGCGCGTGGAGAACCACGCCCGCAACGGCCGCAGCACGCGCACCTTCATCGAGGAGGGACGCTGGCAGGCGCTGGTGGAGGCGCTGAAGCCGGGCGACTACGTGTTCATCCAGTTCGGCCACAACGACGAGTCCGTGGAAAAGGCCGACCGATACACCCCGCCCGCCGACTTCCGCCGCAACCTGGCGCGCTTCGTCGACGAGGCCCGCGGGAAGGGGGCGAACCCGGTGCTGCTCACCCCCGTGCGCCGCCGCAGGTTCGACCCGGCCGGCACGCTGGTGGACACCCACGGCGAGTACCCGGCGCTGGTGCGCGCCGTGGCCAGGGAGCAGCGCGTGCCGCTGATCGACATGCACGCCCGGAGCGCGCAGGCCCTTGCCGCCCGCGGCGTGGAGGGATCGCGCGCGCTCTTCCTCCAACTCAAAGCCGGCGAGAACGCCAACTACCCGCGGGGGATCGAGGACAACACCCACTTCTCGCCGCTGGGGGCGGAGGTGATGGCCGCGCTGGCGGCGGAGGGGATCCGCGAAGCCGGGCTGGGGATCGCCGGCTTCCTCAAGACGCAGGCGCCCGCCGCCGCGCCGGGGCAGCCGTGAACGACAGCGCGATGCCCACGACCCGCAGATACGCCCGCCGGGCGCTCCTCCTCGCCGCCGTGGCGGCGGCGCTCCCGGGGTGCGCCGCCCGCCTGCCGGCGCAGCAGCAGCCGCCGCGCGCCGAGCGCGAGTCCGCCCTGCTGGCCCCCGCGCGCATCGCCGCGCTCACCGCCGCCGAGCGGCAGGCGTGGGAGCGCTACCTGGACGTCTCGCGCAGGCAGGCGCAGGCGGACCGCGACGCCATGGCCGCCGAGCTGCGCGCCGCGGGGCTGGAAAAGGCGACCCCGGCGCCGCACGCCGACGGCTTCGGCATCGAGCCGCGCATGACCCCGGAGTGGTTCCGGGGCGACGAGGCGGGCCGCGTCGCCGACGCCATCATCTCCTTCCAGACGCCGGCCGGAGGGTGGTCCAAGCGCATGGAGTTCACCCGCCCGCGCCGCCCCGGCGAGAGCTGGGCGAGCGAGGGGAACTGGAGCTGGGTGGGCACCTTCGACAACGGCGCCACCACGTCGCAGCTCCGTTTCCTGGCGGGGGTGATGAACGCCGGCGGCGACGAGCGCCACCGGGAGTCGTTCCGGCGGGGGCTGGAGTACGTGCTCCGGGCGCAGTTCCCCACCGGGTGCTGGCCGCAGGTGTACCCGCTGGTGGGCTCGTACCACGACGCGGCCACCTTCAACGACGACGCCGTCGTCAACGTCCTCCGCCTCCTCCAGGACGTGGCCGCCGGAAAGGTGGCCGGGGTGGGCGAGGCGCAGCGGGGCCGGGCGGCGGCGAGCCTGCGGCGCGGCGTGGAGTGCGTCCTGGCGAGCCAGGTGGCGGTGGACGGGCGCCGCACCGCCTGGGGCCAGCAGCACGACCCGCTGACGCTGGAGCCGGTGGGCGCGCGCGCCTACGAGCACCGCTCGCTCGCCGGGCGCGAGAGCGCCGCCGTCGCGGACCTGCTGATGCGGCTGGAGCCGGGCGACGCACGCGTGGCGGCGGCGGTGCGGGCCGCGGTGCAGTGGTTCCGCGACACCGCCGTGTACGGCTACGAGTACGCGGTCCGGGGCGGGCTGACGCCCAGGCCCGGGGCCGGGCCCCTGTGGGCGCGCTTCTACGAGATCGGCACCAACCGGCCCATGTTCAGCAACCGCGACGGGGTGGTGCGCTACGCATTCGCCGAGCTGGAGGAGGAGCGCCGCACCGGCTACGCCTGGTACACCGACGAGCCGGCGACCACGCTGCGCCGCTACGAAGCGTGGGCGCGCCGCCAGGCCGCCGCCGGGGCCGCGGCGTCCGCCCGCCCCGCCGCGCGGGCGCCCTCCGCCGTGGTGGACGCGGCGCACCGCGGCGCCGACGGCGCCCCGGTGCGCGGGGTGCGCGTCTTCCGCAGCATCGGGGCGGCGCTGGCCGCGGCGCCGGCGCCCGTGCCGGGCGGCGCGCCGTACGTGGTGTCCGTGCGCGACGGGCGCTACCGCGAGAAGCTGAGCGTGGACCGCCCCGACGTGCACCTGGTCGGCCAGAGCCGCGAAGGCACGGTGCTCACCTACGACGCGGCGGCGGGAATGCGCTCCCCCGGCGGGTGGACGTACGGCACGCGCGGGAGCTGGACGCTGCGGGTGGCCGCGCCGGGGTTCCGCCTGGAGCGCATGACGGTGGAGAACGCCTTCGACTACATGGGCAACGCGGCGAAGGCCGAGGGCGACTCCACCCGCGTCGACGGCGCCCAGGCGGTGGCGGTGATGCTGGAGGAGGGGAGCGACCGCGCCGAGTTCCGCGACTGCCGCCTCGCCGGCCACCAGGACACCCTGTTCCCCAACGCCGGCCGCAGCCACTTCCTGCGCTGCACCGTGCTGGGGAGCGTGGACTTCATCTTCGGGGCGGGGACCGCGCTGTTCGAGGACTCGGACATCGTCTCGCGCGACCGGGGCAGCGCGACGAGCAACGGCTTCGTCACCGCGCCCAGCACCCCGCTGTCGCAGCCGTACGGCTTCGTGTTCCTGCGCAGCCGGCTCAGGAAGGAAACGCCCGGGATGGCGCCGAATTCCGTCACGCTGGGGCGGCCGTGGCACCCCTCCGGGAACCCCGGCGCGGTGGGGAGCGCGGTGTTCATCGACACCTGGATGGACGACCACGTGGGCGCCCGGGGGTGGGACCCCATGAACAGCACCGACGCGGCCGGGAACCGGGTGGTGAACCGCCCCGAGGACGCGCGCTTCTACGAATTCGGCAGCACCGGGCCCGGCGCCGTCGCCAGCTCCTCGCGCAGGGTGTTGAGCGAGGGTGAGGCGCGCGGCACCTTTGCCCTTGAAAAGGTGCTGGGTGGGTGGACGCCTGTCCGCTGATCCGGTCGAAGCAGGATTCGGGCGTGCCCCCGGCTGGCGCCGGGGTCGGGCTTCGGCTCCGTAGGCGAGCAAACAACGCTCGCCAACGGAGTCGAGCCCCGGCAAACTGCCGCCGGGTCTCGCCCCTTCGGGCCGAAATCCCTCACGCGACGGCAGGCCCCCTCCCCCCGGCCCCCTCCCCCGCAAGCGGGAGAGGGGGAGAACTGCCTGCGCTGCCTGTAGTTGCCCCGTCTCCCAGAATGGCGCTTCACGCTTCGCGTGAACCGGATGAAGGGAGGGGGTGGCAAGCCTCGAGCGAGCCGGGTGAGGGCCCTTGCCGACGGAAAGTGGTTGCTCGCGAGGGGGTTACGGGCGGGCGGCGGAGAGTGGACGAAGGTATTGCGCGCCCGGAACGCCCGCACTAGATTCGACCCCGCCTTTCGTTCTTAAGAAGAACAATATCCGCGCTGATCCGTCCGGCGGCGCTTTCCCGTCCGGATTCCCGGTTCGTTCCCAGGCCTGCCCGCCGATCGCCGTTCCCGGCCGCGGGCCTTTTCGTCGGGCAATTTGTACGCACTACGTCCAAATTAGCACCGTTGCCAGTTCCCCCGGCGGTCCGGGCGCTCGCCGCGCCCCCGCCGGCAGCCGATCCGGCTGCAGCGTCCCCACCCGACCCATGGGTCACACCTTCCGGAGAGTCCAGATGAAATGGACAGCCAGGCTCCTCTGTCTCCTCGCGCTCAGCCTGCTCCCGGCGGCGGCGCGCGCCCAGTCCGGCGGGCGGATCACCGGCACGGTGACCGAGGGCCCCACGGCGCGGCCGCTCGTCGGCGTGACGGTGACCGTCGCGGGGACGCAGGCCAGCGCGGTCACCGCCGCGGACGGCCGCTACACCCTCGCCAACGTCCCCGCGGGCGCCGCGCGCGTGCGCGCCGCCATGATCGGCTACGCGGCGCAGGAGCAGGCGGTCACGGTCGCGGCCGGCCAGTCCGCCACCGCCGACTTCACCCTGCAGGCAGAGGCGATCTCGCTGGAGGGGCTGGTCGCGGTGGGCTACGGGACGCAGCGCCGGCGTGACCTGACCGGGGCCGTCGCCACGGTGAACACCGAGGCGCTGCGGGAGCAGCCCATCACCTCCATCGACCAGATGCTGCAGGGCACCGCCCCGGGCGTCCAGGTCTCCACCGCGTCCAGCGCGCCGGGCGGCGGCATCTCCATCCGCGTCCGCGGCGGGACCTCGGTGTCGGAAGGGGTCAGCAACGAGCCGCTGTACGTCATCGACGGCTTCCCCATCGAGGTGGACTACACGCTGGACAACAACCGGCTGAGCGGCGGGCGCGGCACGGGGCTCAGCGTCCCCACCAACCCGCTGACCTCGCTGAACCCGCGCGACATCGAGTCCATCCAGGTCCTCAAGGACGCCTCGTCCACGGCCATCTACGGCGCCCGCGCCGCCAACGGCGTGGTGCTCATCACCACCCGGCAGGGGCAGTCCGGCGCGCCGCGCGTCAACTTCGAGGCGTCCACCGGCCTGCAGGCCGTTTCCCGGCGCTACGACCTGCTCGACGGGCCGGAGTTCGCGCAGTTCGCCAACGACTGGGCCGCCAGCCAGGAGCTGGACCCCGTCTTCGCGGACCCCGGCGCGGTGAGCAGCACCGACTGGCAGGACCTGATCTTCCGCAGCGCCCCCATCCAGAGCTACCAGCTGTCGCTCAGCGGCGGGAGCAGCGGCGACAACGCCACGCGCTACGCGGTCTCGGGCGGGTACTTCGACCAGCAGGGCGTGGTCATCGGCTCGCAGTTCCAGCGCAGCTCGCTCCGCCTCAACCTCACGCAGGACGTCCGGGGCCGGCTGCGGCTGGGGACCACGCTCACCGGGAGCCGGGTGGAGACCGCCTTCGCGGCCACGGACGGCGCCGTGAACGGCGCCGACGCCTCGGCGGTGGCGGCGGCGCTGCAGTCCATCCCCACCATCCCGGTGCGCCGCGAGGACGGCAGCTACACCACCGTGGCGCTGGACGCGCCGGCGGCGCTGAACGTGGGCGCCAGCGACCTCCAGAACCCGGTGGCGGTGCTGGAAAACATGAGCGACGAGCTGGGCGACACGCGCATCCTCACCAACTCGTACGCCGAGTTCGAGATCATGGACGGGCTGAAGCTGCGCAGCAGCCTGGGCGCCAACGTCACCAACCGGCAGCGCGACACCTACTGGCCGCGCGAGACCTTCCGCGGCCGGCAGGCCAACGGGCAGGCGATCCGCGGGCGCAACGAGACCACCTCCCTCCTCAACGAGAACACGCTCTCGTTCGACCGCACCTTCGGCGACCTGCACTCGCTGAACGTGGTGGTGGGCTACACCCGCCAGCGGCAGGACAACACCAGCACCAGCATGCTCAACGAGCAGTTCCTGAGCGACGTGCTGGACTTCGAGGACATCGGCGGGGGGAACCGCTCGGGCGGGCCCGTGGTGAGCTCCGGCTCGTACCGCACCACCATGGCATCGTACCTGGGCCGGGTGAACTACAACCTGCTGGGCCGCTACATCTTCACCGTCACCGGCCGCCGCGACGGCTCGTCCCGCTTCGGGCCGGAGCGCAAGTGGGGCTTCTTCCCCTCGGGCGCCGTCGCCTGGCGGGCCTCGGACGAGCCCTTCCTGCGCGGCGTGGCGGCGCTCAGCGAGCTCAAGCTGCGCGCCTCGTACGGCGCCGCCGGCAACGCGGCCATCAGCCCGTACCAGTCGCTGGCGACGCTGGGCGCCCGCACCACGCCCTTCGGGAGCGTGATCGCCCCGGGCTACCGGCAGACCCGGCTGGCCAACGAGGAGCTGGGGTGGGAGACCACGCACCAGTTCGACGCGGGCGTGGACCTGGGGCTGATGGACAACCGGGTGACGCTCACGGCGGACTACTACAACCGCCGCACGGAGGACCTGCTCCTCCAGGTGCAGCTCCCCATGGAGACGGGCTTCCGCGAGGCGTTCCAGAACGCGGGGGCGGTGCAGAACCGCGGCATCGAGCTGGCCCTGGGCGTCAACGCGCTGCGCGGCGACGGCTTCGACACGCCGCGCTGGAGCAACAGCTTCAACTACTCCCGCAACCGCAACCGGGTGCTGGACCTGGGCCCGGTGGACATCCTCCGCGTGCGGGGCATCAGCGCCAACTTCAACTTCCCCGGCAGCAACGTCCGCGTGGGCGAGCCCATCGGCGTGTTCTACGGCTACAGGACCAGCGGCATGTTCCGCGACTCGGCGGAGGCGGCGGCCTACGGGGCCACCCTCCCCAACCGCCGCTTCACGGCGGGCGAGGCGCGGGTGCTGGACCTGAGCGGCCCCGAGGGCGTGCCGGACGGCGTGATCAACGAGCTGGACCTGACGCGCATCGGCGACCCCAACCCGGACTACAACCTGGGGTGGAACAGCACGCTGGGGTGGCGCGGCTTCGAGCTGTCCACGCTGCTCAGCGGGTCGTTCGGCGCGGACGTGCTCAACCTCAACCTGATCCGCGTGGAAAGCGGCGCGCCCTCCACCAACATCACCCGCGACCGCTTCTACGACGCCTGGACGCCGGAGAACCCGGACGCCAGGTACCCGCGGATCGGCGTGTCGTCGCAGTCCATCGGCTCCAACTACGTGGACACCATGCTGGAGGACGGGTCGTACCTGCGCCTCAGCAGCGTGACGCTGGCCTTCAACCTCCCGGAAAGCTGGGTGCGCGGGCGCGGCTTCCGCGAAACGCGGGTGTTCGTGACCGGCGGCAACCTGGTCACCTGGTCGGACTACAGCGGCTTCAACCCGGACGTCAGCAGCACGGGGATCGGCAACATCAACCGCGGGGTCGACGTGGGGGCGTACCCGCTCGCCCGCACGGTGACCGTCGGCGTGAACATCGGCTACTAGGGACGAGGGCACACACATGATCAGAAGACACGTAGCCGCCGTGCTCGCCGCCCTGGTGCTGGCGACGTCGGCCTGCGACGACGACGGATTCCTCACCGAGGTCCCCAGGGACTTCGTGGGGCCGGAGAACTTCTTCCGCAACGCGGACGACGCGGTCGCGGCGGTCAACGGGGTGTACGCCGGCTTCATCTCCCCGCTGAACTGCGGCAGCGACGACTACTACGGCCGCAACCTCCTCATGCTGGTGGAGTACCCGGGCGAGGCGCTGACCTCGCGCTACGGGGCCACGCACGACCGCGGCGGGATCGACGCCTTCAACATCACCGTGGAGCACCCGTACCTGGCGACAACCTGGCTGTGCGCCTACTCGTCCATCGGGAGCGCCAACCTGGTGGTCGCCAAGGTCCCCGGCATCGCCGGCATGGACGCGGCGCTGCGCGACCGGGTGGTGGCGGAAGCGCGCTTCCTGCGCGCCGTCCACTACTTCAACCTGGTGCGCCTGTTCGGCGACGTGCCGCTGCGCCTGGAGCCGGTGACGGAGGTGGGCAACCTGGCACTGCCGCGCGCCCCGGCGGCGGAGGTGTACCGGGCGATCATCGCGGACCTGGAGTTCGCGGCGGAAAAGCTCCCGGCGTCGTACACGGGCGTGGCCGGGGCCAACACCGGCCGGGCGACCCGGGGCGCGGCGCAGACGCTGCTCGCAAAGGTGCACCTCCAGTTCGGCGCGGTGCACGGGGGCGGGGCGGCGTCGTTCAACGCGGCGGCGGCGCTGCTGCGGCAGGTGGTGTCCAGCGGCCGCTACCAGCTGCTCCCGGACTTCGCCAGCGTGTTCGCGCTGAACAACGAGATGAACGCGGAGGTGGTTTTCGCGGCGCAGCTCACCCGCGTGTCGGGGCTGGGCGGGCGCATCGGGCAGCACGTGGCGCCCATCGGCTCGGGGCTCTCGGGGGTGCAGCCGGGCGGCATCTCCTTCTACCCGGAGTGGCCTTTCTACCGCGACTGGAACGCGGCGGACCGGCGCAAGGCGGGCACCTTCATGACGGAGTACACGCACCCCACGCTGGGGCTGCTCCGCTGGTCGCGCCCCATGACGGGGACCAGCGCGCAGGTCACCACCGCCCTCAACAACCTGGGCACGCCGGGCGGCGGCCCCTGGCTGCGCAAGTCGCTGGACCCGCAGGCGGTCTCCGGCGCGGGCGACGAGAACGACATCATCCTGCTGCGCTACGCCGACGTGCTGCTGATGCTCGCCGAGGCGGTCAACGAGGCGTCCGGCCCCACGGCCGAGGCGTACACCGCGGTGAACGCGGTGCGGGCGCGCGCCGGGCTGGCCGCGCTGCCGGCGGGGCTCAGCCAGCAGGCGCTGCGCGAGGCGGTGCAGGTGGAGCGCCGCTACGAGTTCGTGCTGGAGGGCCACGTCTACTTCGACATGCAGCGCCACTGGGCGTGGTCCAAGGCGCGCGTGGAAGCCAACATCCAGGCCGGCAAGACGGTGGCGCTGGGCGGCCAGAACCTGAACGCCACGCCGTGGGGGAACAGCGTCCCCAAGGTGGGGATCAGCGCCGGCGTGGTGGAGGACAGGTACCGCTTCTTCCCCATCCCCTCCTCGGCGCGCTCCACCAACCCCGAGCTGACGCAGAACCCGGGCTGGTGAGGCGGACCGGCAGGCGATGTGGAGAAGGGGCGCTTCCTCGGCGAGGAAGCGCCCCCTCTGCGTTGGATGAACGGCGGTCGCTCCGGCTGGGCTCCGAGTATGGGGTCGGCCGGGGGAGGGGGCCGGGGGGAGGGGGCCTGCCGTCGCGTGAGGGATTTCGGCCCGAAGGGGCGAGACCCGCGGGCAGTTTCGCGGGGCTCGACTCCGTTGCAGACGGTCGTATCGTCTGCTACGGAGCCGAAGCCCGACCCCGGCGCCAGCCGGGGGCACGCCCAACCCAGCAGTCAAATCCGCAAGATCACGCCACACGCGGGGCCGCGAACTCACGGGCAAGCAGAAGCGCCGTCGCGCCGCGCAGGCGAGCAAGCCCGCCGGGAGACACCGGGACCACGGGCGTGGCCGCTGCGCCCGGCGTCAGCGAGCGCTCGCGCATGGCCCCGATCACCGTGTCGCCGATCAGGTCCCAGGCGGCCATGACCTCGCCGTCCAGGAAGATGCGCGCGGGGTTCAGCGCCATGACGATCCCGGCCAGCCCCATGCCCAGGCTGCGCGCCGTCTGCTGGAGGACTTCCGCGGCCCGGGCGTCGCCGGCGCGGGCGCGGACCACCAGGTCGGGGATGCTCATCCCGCTGCGCCGCAGCGTCTCGCGGTCGGCTTCCTCGGCGGGGTCCAGCCCCAGGTAGCGCCCCAGCGTCGCCAGGTTGGAGGTGTGCGCCTCCAGGCAGCCGCGCAGCCCGCACAGGCAGCGGGGGCCGTCCATGCTCAGCGGCAGGTGCCCGAACTCGCCCGCGGTGTCGCCGTGGCCGCGCAGCACCTGCCCGTCCACCACCACCCCCACCCCCACGCCGTCGGACACGGTGACGTAGGCGAAGTCGTCCACGCCGTCCACGCGCGACGGGTTGAGCCACATCTGCGCCAGCGCGCACGACACGGGGCCGTTCTCGATGAAGGCGCGCAGCCCGGTGCGGGCGGAAAGCATCTCGCGCAGCGGCACGTCCTTCCACCCCAGCGCGGGCGAGTTGAGGACGCGCCCGGCGCGCCGGTCCACCATCCCCGGCACCACCAGCCCGATCCCCTCGCACCCGCCCTCCGCGCCGTGGACCTCCAGCAGGTCGCGCACGCGCTCGGCGAGGCGCTCCACCAGCTCGGCGGGGTCGGCGGGGGTGGGGAGGGTGTCCATGGCGATCTGGTTGCCGCTGAGGTCGGCGAGCACCACGTAGGTGCGGCTGAAGCGGACGTCGATCGCCACCGCCAGGCGGCCCTCGGTGCGCACGTGCAGCATGGTGGGGCGCCGGCCGCGCGGGGCGGTGGCGTGCTTTCCCTCGTAGATGCTGCCGCTGCGCAGCAGCTCGTCCACCAGCCGGGTGACGGTGCCGCGGGTCACGTCCATCACGCGGGCCAGCTCGGCGCGGGAGATGGGCTGGTGCTCGCGGATCAGGTTCAGGACGATCTTCTCGTTGATCTGGCGCGGAGTGGAGCGCGTCGCGCGCTGGAAGCGCTGGGGGTTGATCTTCCGCATCGGCCGAGAGCCTTCCTGTGTGCTGGACGGACAGCCGCGGTCCGGCGGACGCGCCGGTGCCGGTCCCGCCGGCTGGTACTCAAGTCGCAATCTAATGCATCCCTGAACAAAGTAAACTGTCCACGAAAAAATTTCTTGGGATCTATAGTTCCCCACTGCAACAAACGAGTAAATCAAAGTCACGGGGCGGTCAGCACCACCGATTCCGCGGTCCCGGGGGCGTTGCGCACGCGAAGTGGAGGCGGGGACGAAAAAAAGCCCGGAAAGGCGATTCCGCCTTCCCGGGCCCCGTGCGTTCGCGCGGTCCCGTGCCGGGACCACGACTGCCCCCACCGCTACGCGACCGGCGCGCCAACCTCCACGGGCACTTCGGCCGTCGCGACGCCCGCGCGGGCGGCAGCGCCGTCGCGCTCGCCCTTCATCCGCGACTGGCGCGTGTACTGGTCCTCCATGGCGGAGGCGAGGCGGTCCCACAGGCTGCGGGACCGGCCTTCGGACGCGCGCTGGAAAGCCTCTTCGTACGCCTGCTTGTTTCCGCTCATCGTGGCTCCGGGTACCGGGGGTCCTGCACGTCCCGGGAGATCGCGGTCGCGACTCCGGGTGCTGCGCTCGCGGGTGCCGTCCCGCCGTGTACTCCCTGGCCGCACTGCGTATTCTTTCAGTATAACTGTGTACGGCGCATAAACCTAAAGATATCGTCGGCTTTCGCCGGGCCGGTGGGCGCCCTGCCGTCCGCCTGCGCCCACGCCGAGGTGACCCCCGGCACGTCCCGCTTGACGGCGGCGCCCCCGGGTCCGAAGCTGCATCTCCGCCGCGCTGGCCGCAGCCGAGATCCGAGCCAACCAGATGACCGCCGAGCCGCCCATCGAGATCGAGGTCGAGGAGCACCCGCTCCTCCGCGTCGCAGCGTTCACCACGCGCTTCCCCGCCCCGCTGGGCAATCTCGCCACCCCGGACGAGGTCCTCCGCCTGCTGGACGCCGGCGCACCCGCGCCGCTCGCGCGCGACGAGCCGGTGCGCGCCGCCGTGCGCGACCTGCTGCGGTGGGGCGGCTACAAGCCCACCGGGCGCGGCAAGCCCGCCTCGGAGTACCTGGTACGCGCCGCCGGGGAGGGGGCGCTGGGGAGCATCAACCTGGCGGTGGACGCCTGCAACGCCGTGTCGCTGCACGCCGGGCTCCCCGTCAGCGTGGTGGACCTGGCGCTCGCCCGGCCGCCCTTCCGCGTGGCCCTGGCGCCCGCGGGCGCGTCGTACGTCTTCAACGCGGCGGGCCAGGAGATCGACCTGGGCGGCCTCCTCTGCCTGTGGGACGCGGACGGCCCCTGCGCCAACGCGGTCCGCGACTCGCAGCGCACCAAGACCCGCCCCGACACCACGGACACGCTCTCGGTGGTGTGGGGCGCCGCCGGCCACGAGGAGCGGCTGCGCGACGCCGCGGCGTGGTACCGCGAGCTGCTGGAGCGCGCCGGCGCCAGCACCGCCCCGGCGGGCTGACCCGGGGTCCGCGCTTCCTGACAGCGGGTTCGGGCGTGTCCCCGGCTGGCGCCGGGGTCGGGCTTCGGCTCCGTAGAGCACGAAACTACCGTGCTCGACGGAGTCGAGCCCCGGCGGAAACAGCCCCGCCGTGTCTCGCCCCTCCGGGCCGAAATCCCTCACGCGGGGCTCGCGCTGGCGCCGGCTGGGGCCCCCTCCCCCGCAAGCGGGAGAGGGTGGCGAGCCCGAAGCGAGCCGGGTGAGGGCCGTACGACGACGCCCCCGCCGGGAGATCCCGGCGGGGGCGCCTTTCGTGCTTCGTACCGTTTGCCCGGCGCGTTACGGGGCCGCGGGCGCGCCGGCCTGGAGGAGCCGCATCCAGGCCTTGGACAGCCGCTCGTACTCGCCCGGGCAGCGCCGCGCGCGCGCCACCGGCAGGCCGCCGTCGGACACGAGGCTGGCGTACTTCTGCGGGTCGGAGCCGTAGATCCAGCAGGCGATGTTGAAGAGGCGCTGCGGCCCCAGCGAGTGCTCGTCGGCGAAGTCCGAGTTGTCGTAGGTGGCGCCCGGTCCCGGCTGGATCGCCCGCACCCCGTTCAGCGCCGCGACCGCGCCCTTGTCGCCGCTGCCGATGAGCATCACCGCGGCGAGCTGGTCCACCGCGTCCTCCTCGCGCCCGGTGATGGGCAGGTCCAGCACGTCCACCAGCGCGTGCCCTACCTCGTGCATCAGGATGAAGGTGGCCGCCCCGTCCACGGTCTCGCGCTGCTCCGTGGTCCAGGCGCCGTCCGGCACGAACTGGTTCACCAGGTCCTGGAACAGCTCGTAGCAGAAGGTGACCGTGCCGTCGCGCGGGCTGTAGAAGGCGTTGATCTGGCCGCACTGGTCGCTGCGGAGCCCCACGTTGCGCGGGAGCGGGAACTGCTGGTTGAGCCCCTCCACCAGCGACTCCAGCATCCCCGACTGTTTGAAGCGCTGCTCCAGCGGGCGGAAGACCGGGTTGCTGGCGCTGACGTAGGAGTACACCCACTTGCCCCCGGCCGCGGGCCGCGATTGGGTCGGGGCGGAGGCCGTGGCGGAGAGCGACTGCACGGTGAGCGTGTAGCTCCCCGTCTTGCCGGCCTCGAAGGCGTTGGCCTGGACCACGTACACGCCCGTCCCGCCCACCGTCACCGTCACCTGCGCGTCGGTGCCGCCGCCGGTGTCGTCGTCGGTGGCCTCCGCCTGGAAGTTGTTCCCGCTCAGCAGCCCCCAGCGCAGGTACGCGTCGAAGTCGGTGGAGCGCATGGTGATCTGCAGCCGCTCGCCGGGACGCCCGCGGTACACGTACTGGTCGAAGAACGAGCTGTCCGACAGCATCAGGTCGGAGCGCGTCAGCGTCCCGCTGACCGTCTGCCCCGCCGTCAGCGTCACCGCGCCCGCGGGCGCCGAGGCGGTCGTCTGCCGCGCGGCGGACACCGGCTCCACCGACAGCGTGTAGTTCCCCGTCTCCCCCGCCCGCAGGGTGTTGGCCTGGATGGCGTAGGTGCCGCTGGTCCCCACCGTGGCCACGAGCTGCGAGTTGCTGCCGCCGCCGCTGTCGTCGTCGCTCGCCTCGGAGGTGAAGGTGTTCCCCGTCATGCGCCCCCAGGCCAGGTAGGCGTCGAAGGCGGTGGAGCGCAGCGTGACCAGCACCTGCTCGCCCGGGCGCCCGCGGTACACGTACAGGTCGTAGTGCGTGTTGTCGCTCAGCTTGGGGTCGGTGGTGTCGATCCGCCCGTTCACCGTCTGCCCCATGGCGATGGACGCCGCCCCCGTGGGCGTCCCCCCGGCGCCCTCCACCCGCAGCGTGTAGCCGCCGGTGGTGTTGGGGCGCAGCGAGTTGGCCTGGATGGCGTACGTGCCGGAGGCGTCCACCGTCACCTGGAGCCGCGAGTTGGTGCCGCCGGCCCCGTCGTCGTCCGAGTCCACCACCACGAACTCGCTCCCCTGCATGCGCCCGCCGCGCAGGTACGCGTCGAAGTCGCTGGAGGTGAGCGTCACCAGGATCTGCTCGCCGGGACGCCCCTGGTACAGGTAGGTGTCCACGAACGACTGGTCCGACATCCGCGCGTCCGAAGTTTCCAGCCGCCCGTTGACGCTTTCCCCGGCGCGGATGGTGTTGCCCCCCGTGCGCGAATCGGTGCGCGGCGCGCCGCCGGCGCGCTCCACGGCCAGGGTGTAGCTCCCCGTCTTCCCGGCGCCCAGCGAGTTGGCGCGGACCACGTAGGTGCCGCTGCTCCCCACCGTGACCCGAACCTGCGAGTCGGTCCCGCCCGCGCCGTCGTCGTCCGAACTCTCCGACGCGAAGCCCGTGCCGGTTCCCCGTCCCCACGCCAGGTAGGTGTCGAAGTCGCTCGAGCGCAGCGTGATGACCAGCTGGTCGCCGGGGCGGCCGCTGTAGGTGTAGTCGTCGTAGTACGAGTTGTCGCCCATCTTGGGGTCGGACGCGTCCAGCCGCCCGCTCACCGTCTGCCCCGGGGCGATGCTGCCCCCGCCGCTGTTGCCCTGCGGCCCGGGGCGGGGCGAGGGTGTGGGCTGCGGCGTGGGCGCGCCGGTCGCCGGCTGCACGGTCAGGGTGTAGGGGCCGGTGACGTTGGGCGCCACCGAGTTGGCGCGGATCACGTAGGTGCCGCTGCTCCCCACCGCCACCGTGAGCTGCGAATCGGTGCCGCCCGCGCCGTCGTCGTCCGTCCCCTCCGACGTGAAGGTGCTCCCGCTGCGCGTCCCCCACGCCAGGAAGGTGTCGAAGGCGCCCGAGCGCATCGTGATGGTGATGCGCTCGCCCGGCCGCCCGCGGTACGTGTAGTCGTCGAAGTACGAGTTGTCGCTCATCTTGGGGTCGGACGCGTCCAGCCGTCCGCTCACCGTCTGCCCGGAGGCGATGCTGCCGCCGCCGCCCTGCGGTCCGGGCTGCGGCGTGGGCCCGGGCTGCGGCCCCGGTGTCGGCGCCGGCGCTGGCGCTGGCGCTGGCGCGCCGCCCGCCGGCTGCACGCTGAGCGTGTAGGCGCCGGTGATGTTGGGCGCCACCGAGTTGGCGCGGATCACGTACGTGCCGGCGCTTCCCACCGTCACCGTGAGCCGCGAGTCGGTGCCGCCCGCGCCGTCGTCGTCCGTCCCTTCCGACGTGAAGGTGCTCCCGCTGCGCGTCCCCCACGCCAGGAAGGTGTCGAAGGCGCCCGAGCGCAGCGTGATGGTGATGCGCTCGCCCGGCCGTCCGCGGTACGTGTAGTCGTCGAAATACGAGTTGTCGGCCATCTTGGGGTCGGACGTGTCCAGCCGCCCGTTCACCGTCTGCCCGGAGGCGATGCTGCCGCCGCCGCCCTGCGGTCCGGGCTGCGGCGTGGGCCCGGGCTGCGGCGCCGGCCCCGGCACCCCGCCCGCCAGCTGCACGCTGAGGGTGTAGGCGCCGGTGGTGTTGGGCGCCACCGAGTTGGCGCGGATCACGTACGTGCCCGCGCTCCCCACCGTCACCGTCAGCTGCGAATCGGTGCCGCCGGCGCCGTCGTCGTCCGAGCCCTCCGAGCGAAAGCCCGTCGCGCCCCCCTGCCCCCAGGCGAGGAAGGTGTCGAACTCGCGCGAGCGCAGGGTGATCGTGATGCGCTCGCCCGCCCGCCCGCGGTAGGTGTACTCGTCGTAGTGCGAGTTGTCCGACATCTTGGGGTCGGACGTATCCAGGCGGCCGTTCACCGTCTGGCCTGCGGAGATGCTCTGCGCGGCGGCGCCGCCGGGGGCCGCGGCGAACAGCGCCGCGGCGAGGAGTGCGGGTGGGGCGAATCTCGCGATCATGGCCGGAGGGAAGAGGGAAAAGTTGCGGACGCATCCCGCACGGCCGGGTGGGCCAGCGCGGAGATCCTGGGCGGCAGATGGGTCGGGAACGGGCGGCGCCCGCCGGATGGCGGGCGCCGGATCCCGGCGGGCGGCGCGAAGTGCGGGCCCGCCGGAGCATCCGCGCCGGAGGGGCGCGGGCGGGGAACAGTTTATCGTGCCGGGGCGCGGAAGGCCAGGCTTACGTTTCCTGGCGCTTCGCTCCCGCCGTCAGCCGCTCCAGGCTCGCCCCCCCGGAGGCGGCGCACACGTACACCCTGGGGTGCAGCCGGGTGGCGGTCTCGTAGCCGGCGGCCACTTCGCGCACGAAGCCGCCGACCGCCCCCGCCTCCACCAGCGCCACCGCGCACCCGCCGAAGCCGGCGCCGGTCATGCGCGCCCCGTGGCACCCCGGCCGGGCCTGGGCCAGCTCCACGATCACGTCCAGCTCGTGGCGCGACACCTCGAAGTCGTCGCGGAGGCTGGCGTGGCTGGCGTTCATCAGGCGCCCCATCGCCGCGGCGTCGCCGCGGGCCATCGCCTCCGCGGCCTCCAGGGTGCGCGCGTTCTCGGTGACCACGTGGCGCGCGCGCCGCAGGGACACCGGGTCCATTTCCGCGGCGCGCGCTTCCAGGGTGGCCGCGTCCACGTCGCGCAGCGCCGGCACCCCGAAGAACGCCGCCGCGGCCTCGCAGGCGGCGCGGCGCTCGTTGTACGCCGAGCCCACCAGCCCGCGCCGGGTGGAGGTGTCCAGGATCACCACCGCGGTTTCGGGGGGGAGCGGCACCGGCCGCGTCGCCAGCGAGCGGCAGTCGATCAGCAGCGCGTGCCCCTCCACCCCCGACGCCGAGATCATCGGGTCCATGATCCCGGAGTTCACCCCCACCCACTCGTTCTCCGCCCGCTGCCCCAGCAGCGCCATCTCCCGCGGCTCCCAGGCGAAGCCGGACGAGGCGAAAAAGGCGCGCGCCGTCGCCATCTCCACCGCGGCGCTGGAGGAAAGCCCCGCCCCCACCGGCACGTCACCGGCGGTGACGCCCTCCCAGCCCGCGAGCGCGTGGCCGCGCTCCTGGAGCGCCCACGCCACCCCGCGCACGTACTCGATCCATTCGCCGCCGCCGTCGCGGGCCAGGCCGTCCAGCTCGAACTCGCGCCGCGCGTCGAAGTACAGCGAGTACACGGACACGGTGCGGTCGCGGCGGGAGCGCCCGGCGACCCACACCCCACGGTCGATCGCCATGGGGAGCACGAAGCCGTCGTTGTAGTCGGTGTGCTCGCCGATCAGGTTGACCCGCCCCGGCGCGCGCGCCACCCACTCCGGCGGGCCCCCGAAGCACGCCTCGAACGCCCGCAGCAGGTTGGAGCGGAGATCGCCCTCGCCCGTCATGGTGCGGCGCTCCGGTCCGCGTAGCCGCGGGGGTGCGCCCGGTGCCAGGCCCAGGCGCTCTCGATGATGTCCTTCAGATCGGGGAAGCGCGGCGCCCACCCCAGCTCGCCGCGGATGCGGTCGCTCCCCGCCACCAGCGTCGCGGGGTCGCCGGGGCGCCGCGGCCCCACCTCCACCGGGATGGGGTGGCCGGTGACCGCGCGCGCCGTCTCGATCACCTCGCGCACGCTGAAGCCGGTGCCGTTCCCCAGGTTGTAGGTGCGGCTCCCGCCGTCCAGCGCGTGCAGCGCCAGCACGTGCGCCTGCGCCAGGTCGGACACGTGCACGTAGTCGCGCACGCAGGTGCCGTCCGGGGTGTCGTAGTCCTCGCCGAAGATGGTCACCGTTTCCCGCTGCCCCATCGCCACCTGGAGCACCAGGGGGATCAGGTGCGTTTCCGGGTCGTGGTCCTCGCCCAGCTCCGGGGACACGGCGCCCGCGGCGTTGAAGTAGCGGAGCGCCGCGTACCTCATCCCGAAGCGGTCGTCCATCCAGTGGAGCATGCGCTCCAGCAGGTACTTGGACTCGCCGTAAGGGCTCCCGGGGCGGATGGGCGCGTCCGCCGGGATGGGGACCTCGTCCGGCAGCCCGAACAGGTTGGCGGTGGACGACAGGATGAAGCGCTTCACCCCGTGCTCCACGGCGCTCTCCAGCAGGTTCAGGCCGTTCCTGACGTTCTCGCCCAGGTACAGAAAGGGCTTCTCCATGGACTCGCCCACCAGCGTGCGCGAGGCGAAGTGGAGGATCCCTTCCGGGCGATGCTCCGCCAGCGCGCGGTCGATCGCGGACCGGTCGGCCAGGTCGCCCACCACCAGCGCCGCGGCGGGGTGCACCGCCTCGCGGTGCCCCTGCGACAGGTCGTCGAAGATCGTCACCTCGTCGCCCGCGGCCACCAGGTCCGCCACGGTGGCGCTGCCGATGTAGCCCGCACCCCCCGTCACCAGGACCCTCATGGAGCGCCCTCCCCCGGCCGTGTCTCCGGCAGGTCCCGCAGCCGCGCCGCGCTGCTCTCCGGGGTGACGTCGCGCTGCGGCTCGCCCAGCATCTCGTATCCCACCATGAATTTTTTCACCGTCGCCGAGCGGAGCAGCGGCGGAAGGAAGTGCATGTGAAGGTGCCACTCCGGGTGCGTCCGCCCGTCGGTGGGCGCCTGGTGCAGCCCGGCCGAGTAGGGGAACGGCACCTCGAAGAGGTGGTCGTAGCGGCGGGTGAGCCGCTGCACGATGTCGGCCAGCCCGTCGCGCTCGGCGTCGTCCAGGGCGAGCAGGTCGGGCACCGGGCGGCGGGGGAGCACCAGCGTCTCGAAGGGCCAGGTCGCCCAGTACGGCACCAGCGCCACCCAGGCGTCGTTGGCGCACACCACCCGCTCCTCGCGCTCCGTCTCCAGGCGAAGGTAGTCCGCCAGCAGCGTACGCCCGTGCCGCGCGAAGTGCGCGGCCTGCCGCTCGCCCTCGCGAGCGGGGATCAGCGGGACCGACGCCTGCGCCCAGATCTGCCCGTGGGGGTGCGGGTTGCTGGCCCCCATCGCCGCGCCCCTGTTCTCGAAGACCTGCACGTGGCCGATCTCCGGCCGGCTCCCCAGGTCGGCGAGCTGCTCGGCCCACAGGTCCACCACCGCGCGCACCCCGGCCGCGTCCATCTCCGGGAGCGACAGGTCGTGCCGCGGCGAGAAGCAGATCACCCGGCAGATGCCGGGCTCCGCGCGGGCCACCAGGAGCCCGTCCACGTCCACGGCCGCCGCGGGCGCGTCCGGCTTCAGCGCGGCGAAGTCGTTGTCGAAGACGAAGGTGCCGGGGTACTCGGGGTTGCGCACCCCGCCCGCGCGCTCGTTCCCCGGGCACAGGTAGCACCCGGGGTCGTGCTCCGGGCGCCGCTCCACCGCAGGGCGCTCCACCTCCCCCTGCCAGGGGCGCAGCGCCCGGTGCGGCGACACCAGCACCCACTCGCCGGAGAGCGGGTTCAGCCGGCGGTGCGGCGTCTCGGCGAGCGCCTCCGCGCCCGCAGCGCCTGGACCCGCCCGTGCGGAGGCGGGCGTCGGGGTCGATCGCATGTGTGCGAGCCTCGGATCCGTGTGAGCCGTGTGGGCCAACCGCGAGGGCCGGCCGCACACGGCGGACAACATGCGGGCCGGCCCGCGCGCGCGCCAGCACGCGCGTTGCCCCCCCGGCGCTGAAGGAGCGGCCACGGGGCGCCTGCACGATCGGGGCCCCGGAGCTTGCCGCCGGACGGCGCGGGCTTCCTTTTTGAAGGCTCGCCGTCCGCGGCCCGGCGACGGGCACGATCCCAACCCCGGAGATCCCCGGAGATGGCGGCAGCGAAGGAGGAGGCCGAGCGAGTCCCGTTCGGACGGCTCCCCACCGGCGAGGAGGTGGACGCGTGGGTGCTGCGGGGCGCGGGCGGGGTGGAGGCGCGCGTGGTCGGCTACGGCGGCGCCATCGTCTCGCTGCGCGCGCCGGACCGCGAGGGTCGCGTGGCCGACGTGGTGCTGGGCTACGACGACGTCCAGGGGTACGTGGACGGCCAGGCGTACTTCGGGGCGCTGATCGGGCGATACGCCAACCGCATCCGCGGGGGCCGCTTCCGGCTGGACGGGCGGGAGCACGCCCTTCCCGTCAACGACGGGCCCAACCACCTGCACGGCGGCCCGCTGGGCTTTCACAGGGCGCTCTGGAGCGTGGAGCCGCTGCACACCGCGGAGGGCGCCGGCCTGGCGCTGGCCCACGACAGCCCGGACGGCGACCAGGGATACCCCGGCGCCGTGCGGGCCCGGGTCGCGTACCTGCTGACCGCGCGGGGCGACTTGGTGGTGGACTACCGCGCCACCAGCGACCGGCCCACCCCCGTCGGCTTCACGCAGCACAGCTACTTCAACCTCACCGGCGACCCGGCGCGCGACGTCCTGGACCACCGGCTGCGGCTGGAGGCGGACGGCTTCACCCCGGTGGACGGGACGCTGATCCCCACCGGCGAGACCGCCCCGGTGGCGGGAACGCCCTTCGACTTCCGCGAGCCCGCCGCCATGGGAGGGCGCATCGGCGCCGGCCACCCGCAGCTCGCGCGGGCGGGCGGGTACGACCACAACTTCGTGCTCCGCGGCGGCGGCCTGCGGCTCGCGGCCCGGGTGCACGAGCCCGGGTCCGGCCGCGTGCTGGAGGTGCACACCACCGAGCCGGGGATCCAGTTCTACTCCGGCAACTTCCTGGACGGCACCGACCGCGGAAAGGGCGGCGCCCGCTACGGCCGCCGCTGCGGCTTCTGCCTGGAGCCGCAGCACTTCCCCGACTCGCCCAACCAGCCGGCGTTCCCATCGGCGATCCTGCGGCCCGGCGAGTTCTACTCGTCGCGGACGGTGTACCGGTTCGGAGTCGAATAGGATGTCCCCGATCCAGAGAGAGAACGAGATGACGCACGACCTCCTGCTGCTCAGCAACTCGCAGGTGCACGGACGGGGCTACCTGGAGCACGCGCTTGCTGCGCTGCGCGACTTCCTGGACGGGCGCCGCTCCGTGCTGTTCGCGCCGTTCGCGCTGCGCGACCACGACGCCTACGTGGCGCGCATCGCGGATGCGCTGGCGCCGCTGGGCGTGAGCGTGCGCGGGCTGCACGCGGAAGCCGACCCCCTGGCCGCCGTCCGCGCGGCCGAGGTGCTGTACGTGGGCGGCGGCAACAGCTTCCGCCTGCTCAAGGCGCTCCGCGGCCGCGGGCTCGTGCGGGCCGTGCGGGAGCGCGTGGCGGCGGGGGAGATGGCGTACGTGGGCTCCAGCGCCGGCACCAACATGGCCTGCCCCACGCTCCGCACCACCAACGACATGCCCATCGTGCAGCCGGACGCGTTCGAGGCGTTCGCCCTGCTGCCCTTCCAGGTCAACCCGCACTACCTGGACGCCGACCCGGGCTCCACCCACATGGGCGAGACGCGCGCCCAGCGCATCGCCCAGTTCCTGGAGGAGAACGACGTCCCGGTGCTGGGGATGCGCGAAGGGGCCTGGCTGCGGCGGCGCGGCGGCCGGCTGGAGCTGGGCGGAGAGACGGGCGCGCTGCTCTTCCTGCGCGGCGAGGAGCCGCGCCCCTTCGAGGGCGGCGACGACCTGTCGTTCCTGCTGACGCTGCCCGCGCGCTTCGACGCCCCCTTGCCCTAGACGCGCGAGGCCACGCGGAGCTCACCCCCGGCTCCGGGAGCCGCCGGCCGGGCGTGGCGCTTGCGTGCGGCCGCGTGTCCCCGCCGCGGGCGTGCTCGCGGCCCCGGCGCACACGGACGTTGCAGCAGGAGAGGTACCACGGTGCGGAAGCGCAAGATCGGGTCGCTGGAGGTGTCGGTCGTCGGGGTGGGCTGCAACAACTTCGGGACGCGGATCGACGCCGCGGCCACGGCGGAGGTGGTGGGCGCGGCGCTGGACGCCGGCATCCGGTTCTTCGACACGGCCGACGTATACGGCAGGGGGCTGAGCGAGGAATACCTGGGCCGCGCCCTCGGCCCCCGGCGCGGCGAGGTGGTGATCGCCACCAAGTTCGGCGGCGCCATGGACGAGCAGCGGCGCGGCGCGCGGCCGGAGTACGTGCGGCGGGCCGCGGAGGACAGCCTGCGCCGCCTGGGGACCGATTACATCGACCTGTACCAGATCCACCGTCCGGACCCCGAGGTGCCCATCGCCGACACGCTCGGGGCGCTCGAAGAGCTTGTCCGGGCGGGCAAGGTGCGCGAGATCGGCTGCTCCAACTTCTCGGCGGAACAGCTCCGCGAGGCGGAGGCAGCGGCGCCCGGCGGAGCGCGGTTCGCGAGCGTGCAGAACGAGTACAGCCTGCTCCACCGCGAGCCCGAGGCGGAAGTGCTGCCGGAGTGCGAGCGCCTGGGCCTCGCCTTTCTCCCCTACTTCCCGCTCGCCAGCGGGCTGCTCACCGGCAAGTACCGCAGGGACCGGGCGGCGCCGCAGGGGACCCGCATCACCGAGGGCGGCTGGCGCGCGGACGTGCTCACGGACGCGAACCTGGAGCGCGTGGAGGGGCTGATCGGCTGGGCGGACAGCCGGGGGAGCACCGTGCTGGAGCTGGCGTTCTCCTGGCTCCTGGCGCGGCCGGCGGTGGCGTCGGTGATCGCGGGAGCCACCTCTCCCGGGCAGGTGCGGAGCAACGCCGCGGCGGCGGGGTGGAAGCTGACGGACGCGGAGCTCGCCGAGGTGGACGCGGTGCTGCGGAGCGGGGGGTGACGGCAGGCCCTCACCCGGCTCGCTTGAGGCTCGCCACCCTCTCCCAATTCCGGGAGAGGGGGCAACGGCTGGATGCCGAGGTCATGTCGGCAGTTGCGTGAGGGATTACGGCCCGAAGGGGCGAGACCGCGCGGCAGTTTGCGCGGTCTCGACTCCGTTGCAGACGGTCGTTTCGTCTGCTACGGAGCCGAAGCCCGACCCCGGCGCTAGCCGGGGGCACGCCCGGACCTGCCTTTCGATCCGTTGTAACCGCCCCTCAGTTCCGCACCGGGTGCCCCCGCTCCGCCAGGAAGCGCCGCGCCTCCTCGATGGTGTGCTCCCCGAAGTGGAAGATGGACGCCGCCAGCACCGCGTGCGCCCCCGCCCCCAGCGCCTGGTCCAGGTGCTCCAGCGTCCCCGCGCCCCCGGAAGCGATCACCGGCACCGGCACCGCCCCCGACACCGCCCGCAGCAGCTCCAGGTCGTACCCCGCGCGCGTCCCGTCGCCGTCCATGCTGGTGAGCAGCACCTCCCCCGCGCCCAGCTCCACCACCCGCGCCGCCCACTCCACCGCGTCGATCCCCGTGGGCGTGCGGCCCCCGTGCGTGAACACCTCCCAGCGCGGCGCCCCGCCCTGCTCCGGCACCCGGCGCGCGTCCACCGCCGCCACCACGCACTGCGAGCCGAAGTGGTCCGCCGCGCGCGAGATCAGCCCCGGGTCGCCGAGCGCCGCCGTGTTCACGGACACCTTGTCCGCCCCCGCCCCCAGCAGCGCGTGGAAGTCGTCGACGGAGCGCACCCCGCCGCCCACGGTCAGCGGGATGAACACCGCGTCCGCCGTGCGCCGGATCACGTCCAGCAGCGCCGGCCGCGCCTCGTGCGACGCCGTGATGTCCAGGAAGCACAGCTCGTCCGCGCGCTCGCGGTCGTAGCGCACCGCCTGCTCCACCGGGTCGCCCGCGTCGCGCAGCCCCTCGAAGCGGATCCCCTTCACCACGCGGCCGCCCTGCACGTCCAGGCAGGGGATGATGCGCTTGGCTAGGGCCACGAGAGCCCCCGCAGCCGCCGCACCATCCCTTCCGTGAGCGCGCCGCCGTACACCCCCTCCACCGGGCCGCGCAGCACCAGCCCCCAGTCCTCGCGCACCGTCACGCGCAGCGTCCCGCCCGGCATCCTCACCTCCACATCACGCTCCGTCACCAGCCCGCGCCGCACCGCAGCCGCCGCCACCGCGCAGGCGCTGGAGCCCGAGGCCAGCGTTTCCCCCGCCCCGCGCTCCCACACCCACGCCTCCACCGCGCCCGGCCCCGCCACGCGCGCGAACTGCACGTTGGTCCCGCGCGCGAACGACGCGTGCGTGGAGATCTGCGGCGCGCGCCGGCGCATGTCCTCCTCGTCCACCACGTCCTCGAACACCACGCAGTGCGGGTTGCCGATGGAAACCGCCGTCACGTCCATGCGGTCGCCCGCGGCGAGCTCCAGCACCTCCGCGTCCGTGTCGCGGTCCGGGCCCGTCATCCCCACCGCCTCGCTGCGGAACACGGCCGTCCCCATCTCCACCTCCACGTCCAGCACGCCCTCGTCCGTGGCGCCGTGGATCCGGAGCGTGACCACCCCGCCCGGCGTTTCCACCGTGAACGGCGTCCCCACGTGCACCGCGCCGTTCTCCAGCAGGTACGCCGCGAAGATGCGCAGCCCGTTGCCGCTCTTCTCCGCCTCCGAGCCGTCCGGGTTGAAGATGCGCACTCCGAACTCCGCCGCGTCCGCCGGCACGAACGCCAGGACGCCGTCCGAGCCCACGCCCGTGTGCCGGTCGCACAGCAGGCGGACCGCGGGCGGCGTCAGCGAGAAGGGGAGGCCGGCCAGCCGCAGGGCGATGTAGTCGTTCCCCAGGCCGTGGCCCTTGTAGAAGCTCACGCGTTCCATTGTGTTCCTTCCCGCTTTCCGGTTGAACTGCAACGGCGTTGAACGGCTCCTGAACGGCAGGGTTCGGGCGTGCCCCCGGCTGTCGCCGGGGTCGGGCTTCGGCTCCGTAAGCCCGCAAACAACGCGGGCTAACGGAGTCGAGCCCGCGCAAACAGCCGCGCGGTCTCGCCCCTCCGGGCCGAAATCCCTCACGCGTGCCTCGCGCTGGCGTCCGCCGGGGGCCCCCACCCGGCTCGCTTAGGCTCGCACGGCTTGCCCCCTATCAGGTCGCTGAAAAACGGCAGCCTGGAGTGTGACGTGGAAAACTTCCACTCCAGAATCAGCGAAACGGGGCTTTTCCGGCGTATGGGGTGCCCGGTTTCCCGCCCGTGCAGCCATTTTCGGCGTGCACGGACGCACTGTGCCTCAGGCGAGGGCCTGCAAACCCGGCGCGAGGCGTGCCAGGCGCAGGAGGTTGTACGCGGCGCCCACGATCAGCGCCTTCTGCGTCAGCTTCCAGCGATCCACGTGGCGGCTCCGACGCATCCCGCCGATCTCCTTTGCCCAGCCGAAGATCTCCTCGATCCGCTTACGCTTGCGTTGCGAGAGGGCGTACTCCGGCGTACCCATCCGCTCTCGGGCTCGGCTGCGCGCTTCGGCTCCCTTGGCGTCCGGGTCGATCGGCCCCTCCGGGATCGGCACGTGCGCGCTCACACCGTCCTGATAGGCTGCCTGGAGGAACGGGCCACTGGGATAGCCCCCATCCAGCCCCACCGTGCGCTCCACCGGCAAGTCGTGCCGAATCCGGCTGCGCTCCAGCAGCAGGAGTGCCTGGTCGCGCTCGCCCGTCCCGTCGGCCTCCACCACGCTGACGTCGATGAGCAGCCCGTGCCGGTTCTCCATCAGCGCGTTCAGCAGATGGCACAGCCGCGCCGGCACTCCCTTGCTCTTGGTCGCCAGGCGCGCCTCGGGGTCCGTGAGCGAGCGGTGCGTCGCGTTGGTCCGCTTCTCTTTGCGGAAGTTCACCGAGGGATTGCTCGTGTCGCCGTCCTTCGAGCCGTCGCTGACCTTCTCGTCCGGGCTGCCGATCTTGCGCAGGCTCTTCATCGAGGCATAGCTCTCGATCAGGCTGCCATCGATCGAGAAGTGCTCCTGGCTCGCCAGTTCCTCCAGGTACGCCCCCTCGATGATCCGCTCGAAGAAGGTGCGCACCAGCCCGTGCTTCTCGAACCGATCCCGGTTCTGCGTGAACGTGGTCGCATCCCACACCCCCGCATGCGGCTCCAGGTCCAGGAACCACCGGTAAGCCAAGTTCACTCCGATCTGCTCCACCAGCATCCGCTCCGAACGGATCGAGTGCAGCGCCTGAAGCAGCAGCGCCTTCAGCAGCATCTCCGGCGGGATACTCGCCCGTCCCAGAGCCGCGTAGGCGCGGTCGAACTCCGGACTCATCCCGGCCAGCACCGCATCGGCTCGCGCCTTGACCGCCCGCAGCGGATGCGTAGGCGAGAGCAGGCTCTCCGGATCGTAGAACATCCACATCGCGTGCTGCTGGCTGACTCGTCCGCGCATCGTGGCTGCTCCCCGAGAGTGTGAGGACAGGTTTTCCCCAATCTACGACGCCACACCCTCGCGCGCACGCGCGTGCGCACAAGCTTTTCAGCAACCTGCTATATCCCCCAATTCTGGGGGAGGGCTTCCCGCACCTCTGCTCTGCCGTGCTCCCCTCCCCCTTGCGGGGAGGGGCCGGGGGAGGGGGGCGCCGTGGCGCTTCACGCTGCGCGTGAACCGAATGAAGCCGGCGGTCCCCTGTAACCTGCCGTTCCCCTACAGCCGCGCGAAGTTGCTCAGCAGCCGCAGCCCGTCCTCCTGGCTCTTTTCCGGGTGGAACTGGATCCCCCACACGTTGTCGCGCCCCACGATGGAGGCGAAGCGCACACCGTAGTCGCACCACCCCAGCACGTCCGCCTCGTCCGGGGCCTGCACGGCGTACGAGTGCGCGTGGTAGAAGAAGCGCGGCAGCGGCCCGGCCACGCCCTCCAGCACCGGGTCGCCGGCGGCGCGCTCCGTGAACTCCACCGAGTTCCACCCCATGTGCGGCAGGTGCAGGTCCGTGCGCAGGCGGTCCACGCCGCCGCGCAGCAGACCCAGGCCGCGCACCCCCGGCGCCTCCTCGCTCGCCTCGAAGAGCAATTCCATCCCCACGCAGATCCCGAAGAACGCGCGCCCCGAGGCCACGTGCTCCCGCACCGCGTCCGCCAGGCCCCCGGCTTCCAGGCGGGTCATGCACTGACCGAAGTGGCCCTGCCCGGGGAGCACCAGCCTGTGCGCCCGCCGCGCCTCGGCAGGGTCCGAGGTGAGCCGCACCTCCGCGCCGCCGTGCTCGAACGCCTTCACCACCGAGCGCAGGTTCCCCGCCCCGTAGTCCAGCACCGTCACCCGGCCCGTGGTCACAGCGCGCCCTTGGTGGAGGGGACCACGTCCGCGCGCCGCGCGTCGATGCGGGTGGCCGCGTCCAGGGCGCGCGCCGCCGCCTTGAAGGTGGCCTCCACCACGTGGTGCGCGTTGTCGCCGCGGATCCCGTCCAGGTGCAGCGTGATCCGCGCCTCCGTGGCGAAGGCCCGCCAGAACTCCGCCGAGAGCGCCGCGTCGAAGTCGCCGATGCGCCCCTGGTCGGGCGGCAGCGGCACGTCGAAGTGCAGGAACGGACGGCCCGACACGTCCACCACGGCGCGCACCAGCGCCTCGTCCAGCGGCACCGTGGCGTCCGCGTAGCGCGCGATCCCCCGCTTGTCGCCCAGCGCGTCCAGGAACGCTCCGCCCAGCGCGATCCCCACGTCCTCCACCGTGTGGTGCCCGTCGACGTGCAGGTCGCCCTGGCAACTGACGCGCAGGTCGAACATCCCGTGACGCGCCAGCGCGTCCAGCATGTGGTCGAAGAAGCCGATCCCCGTGGCCGCCTCCGCCTCCCCCGTGCCGTCCAGCTCCACCCGCACCGAGATCTCCGTCTCGCGCGTCCTCCGCTCCCGCTCTCCCGTGCGTGGCATCCCTCTCACCCCTCCGTGACGATGGCGCGGACCGCATCCAGGAACTCCCCCGTCTCCTCCGGCGTCCCCGCGTTGACCCGCAGGCACCCCGCGAGCATGGGGTACCCGGACACGTCGCGCACCAGGATCCCGTGCTCGTCCAGCAGCCGCTCGAAGAGGCGCGTGTGCGTGAGCCCCGGCCTCTCCACCCGGAACAGGACGAAGTTGGCCGCGCTGGGGAACACGCGCAGCCCGGGGGTCGCGCGCAGCCCCTGGTACAGGCGGTCGCGCTCGGCGCGCATGGCCGCCACCAGCGGCGCCAGCAGGACGCGCCCGCGAAGCACCTCCGCCGCGGCCACCTCGGTGAAGAAGTTGATGTTGTAGGGGAGCTTCGCCTTGTGCACCTCCGCCGCCAGCGCGGGGTCGCCCAGCAGGTAGCCCGCGCGCAGCCCGGCCAGCGCCATCGCCTTGCTGAAGGTGCGCAGCACCACGGCGCGCGGGCGCCCCTCCAGGAAGGGAACGGCGTCGTAGCCGCCGAACTCCACGTACGCCTGGTCCAGCAGCACCAGCGCGTCCGTCTCGTCGTGGATGCGCGCGATCTCGTCCCGCGCGAGCGCCGTGCCGGTGGGGTTGTTGGGCGTGCACAGCACCACGACCGCCGCGTCCGAAGCCCGCGCCGCCCGCACGATCGCGTCCACGTCGAAGCGCAATTCCTCCGTCAGCGGCACCGACACGACGGTGCCGCCGTTCACCTCCACCATCAGCCGGTAGAGCGTGAAGGTGGGCTCCGGGATCACCACCGCCTTCCCCGGCTCCACCGTCACCGCCAGGAACGCCTGGATCAGCTCGTTGGAGCCGTTGGCCACCAGGATTCCCTCCTCCGGCCACCCCGTCGCCTCCGCCACCGCGCCGATGAAGCTGCTGGCCACGAAGGGCGGGTAGCGGTTCCAGGGGCGGTCCGCCAGGCGCTCCGCGATGCGCGCCTTGAGCGGTTCCGGCACGTCGTAGGGGCTCTCGTTCTGGTTGAGCTTCACCCGCGGCTCGGAGGGGCGCAGCGTGTACGCCGCCATGGCCCGCACCTGCGGCTTCACGTGCCGCAGAGCTTTTTCGACCGACTCGTCGTTCTGCTTCCGCATCTGGATGGAACCGCTGGTTTGGGCGTGCCCCCGCTGGCGCGGGGTCGGGCTGCGGCTCCGCAGCACATGATACCACCATGTGCAACGGAGGCGAGCCCCCGCGGAAACAGCCCCGCGGGGTCTCGCCGCTTCGCGCTCGCATCCCTCACGCAGGCATCGCGCTGGCGTCCGCTGGAGCCCCCCTCTCCCAGGATTGGGAGAGGGTGGCGAGCCTCAAGCGAGCCGGGTGAGGGCCGTCGCCGTTCTCAGTGCGAGTGCTCCACGTGGATGATCTGGTCGCGGCGCGTTCCCACCGACACGTACCAGATGGGCACCTCCGTCAGCTCCTCCAGGCGCCGCAGGTACGCCCGCGCCGCCTCCGGCAGGTCCTCCCAGCGGCGCGCGTCCTGGGTGGAGGCCATCCAGCCCGGGAGCGTCTCGTACACCGGCTCCGCCGCCTCCAGCAGCCCCAGGTCGCCGGGAAAGTCGTCCAGCTCCTGCCCCAGCGCGCGGTAGCCCACGGCGATCTTCAGCTCCTCCAGCGTGTCCAGCACGTCCAGCTTGGTGACGGCCAGCCCCGTGAGGCCGTTGACCCGCGCCGCGTAGCGCACCACCACCGCGTCGAACCAGCCGCAGCGGCGCGGGCGCCCCGTGGTGGCGCCGTACTCCCCGCCCAGGTCGCGCACCCGCTCCTGCATGGGCGAGGGAAACTCCGTGGGGAGCGGGCCCGAGCCCACGCGCGTGGTGTACGCCTTCACCACCCCCACCACCGCGTCGATCGCCGTGGGGCCGATCCCCACCCCCAGCCCCGCCCCCCCCGCCGTGGTGTTGGACGACGTCACGTACGGGTAGGTGCCGTGGTCCACGTCCAGGAGCGCGCCCTGCGCGCCCTCCAGGAGCACGTGCTTCCCCGCGCGGAGCGCGTCGTGGATCACGCGCCCCGTCTCCACGGACAGCTTCATCAGCCGCTCGCGGATCCCCGACACCTCCGCGATCACCTGCTCCGCGTCCGCGCGCTCCTCCACGCCCATGCACCCCAGGCGCTCGTTGGCGCGCGCCACCGCGCGGCGCAGCAGGTCCGCTGCGCGGGCCTCGTCGCGCAGGTCGGCCACGCGGATCCCCTGGCGCGCCACCTTGTCCTCGTACGCCGGCCCGATCCCGCGGCCCGTCGTGCCGATCTTCCCGGCGCCGCGCTGCGCCTCGGCCGCGCGGTCCAGCAGCTTGTGGTACGAGAGCAGGAGGTGGGCGCGCCCGCTCACGCCCACCCGGCGCTCCGCGTCGATCCCCCGCTCCGTGAGCGCGTCCAGCTCCTCGAAGAACTGGAAGGGGTCGAAGACCACCCCGTTCCCCAGCAGGCAGGTCTGCTCGGGGTGCAGGATCCCCGAGGGGATCTGGTGGAGGATGAACTCCTCCTCGCCCACGTGCACGGTGTGCCCGGCGTTGGCGCCGCCCTGGTACCGCGCGACGATGTCGACGTCCTCCGCGAGCACGTCGACGATCTTGCCCTTTCCCTCGTCTCCCCACTGGGAGCCGACGATCACTACGCAGCGATGCTCGTTCATCTGACCCGTCCCGTGTGCAGGCTCCGGCGTTTGGCCCGGCGCCCCACAAGCAAAAAGCGGCCCCGCTCGGATTGGCGGGACCGCGGCTCACGTATCCTTCGGGCGAATGTAGATCGTTTCGGGGGCGGCTGTCAACGGCAACGGCCTTGAAGTGCGGGGGCGGGCGTGCCCCCGGCTGGCGCCGGGGTCGGGCTGCGGCTCCGTAGGGCTGCAAACAACGCAGCCCTACGGAGTCGAGCCCCGACGATACTGCTGTCGGGTCTCGCCCCTTCGGGCCGGAATCCCTCACGCAGGGCTCGCGCTGGCGTCCGAGGGAGCCCCCCACCCCGGCGCTGCGCGCCACCCCTCCCCCGCAAGCGGGGGAGGGGAAAACTGCACCAGCCCTGTCGTGCTCCCCTCCCCCTTGCGGGGAGGGGCCGGGGGAGGGGGTCGCCGTCGTCGTGCTCCCCCTTTCCCCCGCTTGCGGGGGAGAGGGGGCCGGGGGGTGAGGGGGCCCACCCTCGCGGACGACAGCGCGGTGCCCGCGTGAGGGATGCGAGCGCGAAGCGGCGAGACCCGGGGGCAGTTTCCCGGGGCTCGCCTCCGTTGCAGACGGTTGTTTCATCTGCTACGGAGCCGCAGCCCGACCCCGCGTCAGCGGGGGCACGCCCGAACCACCCGTACCAAGCCGTCTCAGAGATTACGTGTCCGCCGTGGGACCGTAGATCGACGGCAGCGGCACGTCGTTGAGGCGCAGGTACACGCTGAGCTGGCCGCGGTGGTGGATCATGTGGTTCATCAGCATGGTGCGCAGCACCGCCGCGCGCGGCATGGAGAAGATGGTGCTGCCGCCGTTCCTGAGCGTCCACGTCTCCATCAGCGCCTCGTCCGAGGCGCCGGCGATGGCCTCGCGCGCCTTCGCCACGTTGGCGTCGAAGGTTTCCAGCAGGGCGGCCGTGGTGCTGAACTGCGGCGGCGTGAAGCCGGGGCCGCCCGGCGGGTTCATGTCGATCTCCGTGAGCGCCACGATCCTGGCCCCCAGGCTCGCCAGGTTGGCGATGTGGGTCGCCAGCGCGCCCAGCGCGGTGGACCTGGCGTGCGGCTTGAAGCCGCCCCGGTCCTCGGGGACGCGCTCCAGCAGCGAGCGCGTGGTGGCCATCTCGTGGTCGAACTCGGGGAGGAGCGCCTTTGCGATGGGCATGGTCGGCAGCGTCCGGTCGTCTGGGTTGTCGCCCGCGCGGACGGTCCGGCGGGCATGCGGAGCAAGGTAATGCGTGCGGGGGCGCGCGGACACCGCCGCGCCGGCGGTCACTCGCCGTCCGCCGGTCCCCCGTCCACCACCTTCACCTCGCGGCTGCGCAGCGGCAGGCGGACGGTGAACACCGAGCCCTCCCCCAGCTCCGACTCCACCCGCACCGACCCGCCCAGCAGGTCCAGCAGCTTGCGGGTGATGGAGAGCCCCAGGCCCGTGCCGCCGTACTCGCGCGTGGACGACTGGTCCACCTGGCGGAAGTCCTCCCAGATGTTTTCCAGGCTTTCCGGGTCGATCCCGATCCCCGTGTCGCCCACCTCCACCTCCGCCCCGCCGCCGCCGGGAGCCAGCCGCGCGGTCACCCGGATCTCCCCCTCGTGCGTGAACTTGACCGCGTTGGAAAGCAGGTTCAGGAGGATCTGCTTGACCCTGGTGCGGTCCGTCTCCAGCACGGGGAGGTCCGGCGCCAGCTCCACCCGGTACTCCAGCCGCTTCTGGCGCACCATGGGCTCCACCGTGGCGGAAAGCTCCTGGATCAGCGCCACCACGTCCACCTGCTCCAGGTGCACCGGCATCTTCCCGGCCTCGATCTTGGCCAGGTCCAGCACGTCGTTCACCAGCTCCAGCAGGTGCTGGCTCGCCGCGAACATCCGGTCCAGCGCCTCCCCCTGCCGCTTGCTGATGTCGCCGTAGATGCGGTCGCGCATCAGCGAGGTGTAGCCCAGCAGCGCGTTGATGGGGGTGCGCAGCTCGTGGCTCATGCTGGCCAGGAACTCCGACTTCAGCCGGTACGCCCGCTCCAGCTCGCGGCTCTGCCACTCCAGCTGCCGGTTGCGCTCCTCCAGCTCGCCGGTGGCCGAGGCCACCCGGTCCTCCAGCCCCTCGTTGAGCGCGGTCAGCTCCAGCGCCAGCCGCTCGTTCTCCACCGCCTTGGTCAGGTCGTGGACGATGGAGACGATGGCCGTCATCTCCCCGCGCTCGTTGAGGATCTTCCCCGACACCACCTCCACCGGGATCTCGCGGTGCGTATCCGGGTCCACCAGCATCAGCGGCTCCACCCGCGAAGCGTCGGGGCTGAGCGCGAAGTCCGAGATGAACGAGGAGAAGCGGGTGTCGTTGGTGCGCACCTCCTGCTCGCCGGGCGAGTCCGCCGACGCCTCGAAGAGCCGCTCCGCCTGGTGGTTGGTGAGGATGATGTTGGAATCCTCGTCCGTCACCAGGATGGGGTCGCCCACGTTCTCCAGGATCAGGTTGAGGCGGTCGCGCTCGCGGCGCGACTTGACCTCCGCCTGGCGCATGCGCTTGAACTGCTGCTCCAGCTCCGTGGCCGCGCGCTTCAGGTCGGTCACGTCCCGCAGCACCGAGACGGTCGCCCCCTCCCCCACCAGCGCCTCCGGGAAGGGCGTGGCGAGCACCTCGAAGAGCAGGTCCCCGCCCTCGGAGGGGTCCACCAGGTTCAGCTCGCGCGCCCCGGTGGCGGGCTCCCCCGCGCGGGTCAGGAAGGAGGAGAGCAGCAGGTTGTTGATCTCCACCGCGCGCCGCCGTCCCTCGCTGTCCCCCTCGCCGCTGGTGAGCAGCGCCTTGGCGCGCGCGTTCTCCAGCAGGATGTGGTTGCCGGCGTCGGTGACCAGGACCGGGTCGGGGAGCGCGTTGACGATGGCGGTGAGCAGCTGCCGCTGGCGCTCCATCGCCCCGGACGAGCGGCGCAGCTCGTCCAGCTCGCCCAGGCGCTCCAGCGCGGGCCCCACCAGCCGCAGCGTCCCGGCCAGCGCGGCGAAGTCGTCCAGCTTCCGCCCCCCCGGGTCCACCACCAGCACCACGGCCACCTCCTCCCGTCCGGGCACCGGGAGCGCCACCCCGCGGCTCAGCCCCGGGAGCACCTCCTCGCCGCGCCACTCCGCCGGCGCCCCGCCGAGCGCCGCGCGCACCGCCGGGTGGAAGCCCGCCGAAAGGGGGACGACGAAGCCGCGCACGGTCTCCTCGTCCCACCCCGTCCCCGCCACCCCGCGCACCGCGCCGCGTCGCACCTCCGCGGCGAGCGTGCGCGCCACGCCCAGCGGGGCGAGCCCGCCCTCCAGCAGCAGGGCGAGCGCCTGCGCGAGCGTGCCGGCCCGCTGGACGCGGTCCAGCAGGGCCAGGAGCTCGGCGGTGTCGGGGGGGAGGGAGCCCACGGGTTCAGCTCAGCGCGTCGAGCCTTCGCCTCAGCTCGGCGTTCTCGGCGATGAGGCGGTCCATCTCGGCCGCGGAGGAGGAGGGAGCCACGATCTCCCGGGGGCGCGAGGGACCGGTGATGCCCACCGCCTCGGAGTACTTCAGGTAGGTGTCGATGGACGCCACCACGATGCGGGCCTCGACGGTCACCAGGTCGATCCCCACCAGGGACACGCGCACGTACGCGTCGATGACGATCCCCTTGTCGAGGACCCGGTCCAGGACGTCGATCAGGCTGGTCCCGCCCGGCGCTCGTTCTACGGCCATCGAATGCTTCTCCGAATCAGAAGGATGGGGAGGCCCGCCCGGTCGTCCGCCCCCACTCCGCCCTCGCCCGCACCCGCGCTCACCCCTCTCCGGCGTCCCCCGCCGACAGCCGCTCCAGCCGCTCCTCCAGCAGGCGCACCCGCTCGCGGAGCTCCCGGTTCTCCACCTCCACCCGCGCCGCGCCCCCGCTGAGCGCCGGGTCGAAGCGCCACCAGTCCAGCCCGATCTGCTCCGCCTTGTCGATGGAGCAGACGAGGAGCCGGACCTGCACGGTGAGCAGCTCGACGTTGGCGAGGTTGATCTTGATGTCGCCGGCGATCACCAGCCCCTTGTCGAGGATCCGGTCGAGGATGTCGACCAGCCCCTGGGGGCGCGTGGGGGCGAGGGGAGCGAGATCGGGCAATGCGCCTTGTCGTGTGCGGGTCTCGATTTACAGGAGCTTCCCCAGCGGACCAAGATCGACGTTGAGGTCCTCGCCCGCAAGCCCGAAGACCCCTTTGATCTCCTGCATTTTCTCCTCCAGCAGCAGGAGCGCCGTCCCCATGCGCTCCACCTGCTCCTCGCTCAGGTCGGGGTCCTCCATCCGCCGCACGGCCTGGTGCTCCACCACCTGCCGCAGGAGCTCCACCAGGGTAAGCACGAGACGGGCCAGGTCCTTTTGTACCGTGTCCGGGTCGACGTCTATTTTTTTCGGGAGGGCGTTGGCCAGGGCGGCGATCTCCGCCATCGGCAGGTCGACTTCTGTGGCGCGTTTGTTCGGCGCGTGGGGCGTGGTCATGGACGGTTTCTCACTGCGGGTTCGGGCATGCCCCCCGCGGGGCGCGGGGGTCGGGCTTCGGCTCCGTAGGGCTGCAAACAACGCAGCCCAACGGAGTCGAGCCCCCGCAAACTGCGCGGGGTCTCGCCCCTTCGGGCCGAAATCCCTCATGCGGCATCGCGCTGGCGTCCGCAAGCGGGGAAAGGGGAGCACGACACGACGAGCCCGAGGGTCAGGAAGCCCTCCCCCAGAATTGGGGGAGGGTGGCGGCTCTCAGGCTGCCGGGTGGGGGCCCGCGGGCGCCAGCTCCGCGCCTGCGCATGGCACCGCTGTGCTCCCCTCCCCCTTGCGGGGAGGGGCCGGGGGAGGGGGTCGCCGTCGTCGTTCCTACACGAACGAGTACGGCGCCCAGGGGCCCGAGACGCGCACCTCCACCTCCGGCAGCTCCCCGGCGATCCGCGCCACGGCGGCGCGGTAGGCGGCCACGTCGCCGCGGCGCACCAGGTGGGCCAGCGTACCCGCGACCTCCGGCCGCGGGAGCGGCGTCCGGGCCTCCACCGCCTCGGGCAGCGGCGCCGCCACGGCGCGCGAGACCCGCTCCAGCAGCGCGTCCGCCTCGTCGCGCAGCGCCGCCTCCAGGGCGTGCTCGCGGCGCCGCGCCTCCAGGTAGGCCCGTCCGGTCGCGGGCTTCCCGTCCACCGGGCGCAGCTCCGGCCGGCGCGCGAGCAGGCGCTCCCGCGCCGACGCCGCGTCCCAGCCGAGCGCCGCGCCCATCTCCACGCGGCCGCGCACGCGCTCCAGCGAGGCCAGCAGCTCCGCCGCGCGCTCCGCCAGCGCCCCGCGCAGCGCGTCCCCGTCCGCGAACACGGTTCCGAAGCGCAGGGGGAGCGGGGTGGCGGTGCGGAGGGCCGCGCGGACCACGGCGTCGTGCTCGCGCAGGCGGTCCGGCTCCGGCGCCGGGGGCGACTGCAGCCGCGAGATCCAGGCGCCCAGCTCCCCGGCCTCCGCCAGCGCCACCTCCGCCCCGCCGATCCCCCGCACCTCCGGCCCGGGCGGCGGCTCCCCGGCCGCGCGGACGCAGTAGGCGTGCAGGATCATCCCCCGCCGCCGCCCCGCCCCACCGGGCGCCCCAGCGCGCCGCGCGCCGTGGCGACCGAGGTCAGCACGGCGTTCAGGCCCAGGTACACCAGCTCCACGCCGGCCACGGAAAGGGTCACCTCGCCGGTGAGGACCACGCCCCGGTCCAGCACGCGGTTCACCAGGTCCACCAGCGACCCGTCGTCCCCGCCGCCGGGGGTCCACACCTCCCACTCGTCGCCGGCGAGGCTCGCGTCCAGCCCGCCCGCCGGGGCGCCGCGCTCAGGCGTCATCCGCGGCGAAGTGGTAGGGGGGCCAGGGGCCCGTGAACTCCAGCTCGAACCCCGCGCCGTCCCAGCGGTGCGCCGCCTCCGTCACGCCGCGCTGGAAGGCCGCGAACGCGGACTCGTCCACCAGGAAGGCGGCGTCCAGCACCAGGACGCGCCCCTCGTCGCCGCCGCGCCCGGCGAGCGGGAGCGCCCGCGCCTCCGCGGCCAGCGGCGCGAGCGCCGCGTGCGCCTGCCGCGCCGCGTCCGCGCCCACCGCGCGCAGTTCCTCCGCGCGCAGCCCGGCAGCCTTCTTCCGCAGCAGGAACCGCCTCCCCGGCGCCGCGGCGGCGATCTCCGCGGCCAGCTCCCGCAGGCGCGGCGACAGCTCGTCCAGCCGCTCCGCGACGCGCGCGTCCACCCGCCACAGGCGCACCCCCCACTCGCGCCGCCCCGCCACGCGCGCGAGCCCGCGCCGGAAGCGCTCCCCCTCCGCCTCCAGCAGGGCGCGCACCCGCTCCGGGCCCGCGTGCAGCGAGAACAGCGTCAGCGGGAGCACGGGCCGGCGGTCCGCCAGCCAGAGCAGCACCGCCTCGTGGGCGGCCCCGCGCTCCCCCACCCAGGCCAGCTCCGCCGTGCGCGCGTCCAGCGCCGCCTCCCCGTACTCGTCCGCCGGGAGTTCGCTGACCGCCGCGGCCAGACCGCCCGCGCGCAGCAGCCGCACGGGAGCGCCGTCGATCCCGGCCACCCCCTCCGGGAGCTCCGGTGCGTCCGCCGGGACCACGGCGTACAGGTAGGTGAGGGTGCCCACCGCGCTCACGCCGGGACCGCGCGCCGCCAGGAGCGCGCGAAGCGCAGCAGCTCCGCCGCGCCGCGCGGAGCCCGCCCACCCCACTCCGGCGCCGCGGCAGCCTCCGGCACGCCCGGCACGGCGAGCAGGCGCGCCGCCTCCGCGCCACGCCCGGGGAGCACCGCGCCGCCCGCGAGCGCGCGGTTGACGAGCAGTGCGCCGGGAGCGGTCCCGAGCTCGCCCAGGCGGACGGCGAGCCGCTCCGTCTCGGGGACGCTCAGCGCTTCGGGGAGGGCCACGGCCAGGAAGAAGGTGTGCGCGCCGTCCTCCAGGCGCCCTCGCAGCGCGCGGAGGGTGCGCGCGAAATGGAGGACGCGCTCCGCCGCTGCCCCCAGCCCCACCACCTCGCGGTACCCGAGGAACAGGCGGAGGAGGGCGTGCGACCAGTCGAGCGCCACGGCGGGCATCTCCAGAAGGCGCAGCAGGTGGCCGGTGGGGGCGGTGTCGAGCACGAGCGCATTGTATTTCCCCCCCTCCAGCAAGTCAATCAACTCTCCCAGCGCCATCACCTCGTCCACGCCGGGGGGCGCGAGGTCCGCCAGCCGCTCCGCCACCTCCCGGTCCGCCGCGGACAGCCCCGATCCCGCCGCCCCGCCGAACAGCGCCTCCACCTGCCCGCGCAGCTCCGCCCGGAACGCGTCCCACCCCGCCGCCGCGTCCATCTGCCGCAGCCACAACCCCGGCGCTCCGGGCGCCCCGGCCGCGGCCGCGCCGACCTCCGTCTCCCACACGTCCCCCAGCGACCCCGCCGGGTCCGTGCTCACCAGCAGCACCGGCGCCCGCCCCTCCTCCGCAAGCCGCGCCGCCACCGCCGATGCCACGGTGCTCTTTCCCACCCCGCCCTTGCCCCCCACCAGGTACAGCCGGCGGTCCGCCGGCACGGACCACGGCGCGCCGATCTCGATGCCCCCACCCCCCGCCGTGTCGTGCTCCCCCTCTCCCCTTGTGGGAGAGGGGGCCGGGGGGTGAGGGGTCCCCTGGCGCAGCGGCCCGGCCTCCACCCTCCGCAGGCCCGCGATTCCCACCGGCTCCTCCGCCAGCAGCGGAATTCCCACGACCCGCACCCCCGTCCCCGCGGCGCCGGGATCCGCGTCCGAAAGCGCATCCCCCGCGGCAACCCGGTTCACGACGACGGCGGCGACGGCGATCCCGCGCTCCCGGAGCGCGGCCAGGTAGCGCCGCGTCTCGGCGAGCACCACGGGCTCGGGCGTGGCGACCAGGACGAAGCGGGTGCGGGCGGGGTCGGCGACGAGGGCGGCCATGCGCTCCACGACCGCGCGCAGCGTGGCGAGCCCGCGGGCCGCCGCGTCCGGGCGGTAAGCGCCGGCGAGGGCGAGCGCCACGGCGCGGTGCCGGGCCTCCATCGCCTCCAGCGCGGCGATCCAGCCGCCGGCCGCGCGGGGAAGGTCCAGCAGGCGCAGGGTGTGTCCGGTGGGGGCGGTGTCGACCACGACGCGAAGGGCGGGATCGGAGCCGGCGAGGTCCAGCAGGCGGAGCAGGGCGCCCAGCTCGTCCATCCCCGGCGGGGCGAGCTCGAGGAACCCCGCGACGTCGTCCGGGGCCAGGTAGGTGCCGCGCTCCAGCAGGCGGGACAGCGTGTCGCGGTGCCGCTCCAGGAAGCGGGCGCGCTCCAGCGCGGCGTCGATCTCCAGCGCCTCCAGCCCCGGCACCCCGGCCACGGGCGCCGGCTCCGGCCCCAGCCGGGCCCCCAGCGCGTCGCCCAGCGAGTGCGCCGGGTCCGTGGACAGGACGAGGACGCGCTCCCCCGCGTCCGCCAGCGCCACGGCCAGCGCCGCAGCCACGGTGGTCTTCCCCACCCCACCCTTTCCCCCCACGAGCGTCCACCCGGGGCCCGCGCCGAGCCGCTCCGCCAGCACGCGCGCTCCCTACCCGCCGTCCAGGCCGGGGGCCGGCTCCACGCTCGCCCCGGCGGGCTCCACCGCCACGTCCGGCGCCGCCTCCGCCCCTTCCTGCCTCGCGACGCGCACCGGTCCGCCCGCGATCCCCATCCCGAACTCCTCGCGCCACTGCCGCACCTCGCGCAGGCGCAGCATCAGCTCCGCCTCCTGCTCCACGTACTCCGCGTCGTCGATCTCCCCCAGCTCCAGCCGCATCTGCAGCGCGAGCAGGTCCTCCTTGACGGACTGGTCGTCCGTCAGCTCCCGGCGCATCGTCTCCTCGACCTTGCCGAGCGAGAACTTCACCAGGAACTCCGGCCCGGTGACCGGCCAGAAGAGGAGGTGCTTGAGGAGGCCCATGGGAACGGCAGGGAACAGGGAACAGGAACAGGGAACAGGGAACAGGAAACAGCCTGCAACCGCGGACAGCACGAGATGCCGTTGCCGTTGGGGGCTGTCGCCTGTCCCCTTGGGTGGCGGAGGAGCGGCCGGGGTGGATTCCCTGTCCCCTATCCGCTCGCCTTTTCCAGCTTCAGCTTGATGTTGACGAAGTTGTACGGCGGCCAGGGGCCCGTGTACTTGAAGGTCAGCATCGCCTCGTACTTGCGCGACACCTCTTTGACCCGCTCGTCGAACGACCGCTCGCGCTCGCGCTCCACCAGGAAAGCGGCGTTCATGATCATGCGGTCGCCGATGGGCTTGTTCGCGCGCGAGGCCACCGCGGACGGCTTCAGCGCCTCGTGGATGTCGCGGACGAAGGCGTTCCCCGCCTCCTCCAGCGCCGATTCCACCAGCCGCCCCAGCTGCATGCGCGCGAAGTAGGTGGAGCTCTGCGCGCTGCGGCCGATCTCGTCGCGCAGGCGGCGGATCTCCTCGTTCTCCTGCTCCAGCGAGGCGATCACCCGGTCGCGGTCCCACAGCACCTTGAGCCCGAACTCGATCTTGTCCGCCATCTTCTCCAGCACGTCGGCGAACGCCTGGTAGGTGGACTTGAGCAGCTCCACGATGTCGCTCTCGGTGCGGAAGAGCGTCCCGAAGCTCATGGGGATCACGGTGTGCTCGCGCATCACCGTCTCGTTCACGAACTCGTGCGCCAGGACGTTCTCGCGCGTGGGGTCGTAGATGCGCAGCGGCGTGTCGCTCACCACCGCCGCCAGCTCGCCGAAGTGCACCGTGTACACCGGGCTCGCCGCCTCGCCGATGCCGATGCTCCCGAACTCGCGGGTCCGGGGACACTTGATGACGCAGTACACGTACTTCCCGGTGTCCACCGGGGCAGGGTCGTCGCTCATCGGTCTCCGTGGGGGTGCTTCATGCCCGGCGTGGGGGGGCGGCAAGATGGGGACCAACGTGCACTCTCAGGTTCGGGCGTGCCCCCGGCTGCGCCGGGGTCGGGCTGCGGCTCCGTAGCAAACGATACTACCGTTTGCAACGGAGGCGAGCCCGCGCAAACAGCCGCGCGGTCTCGCCGCTTCGCGCTCGCATCCCTCACGCGGGGTTCGTGCTGGCGTCCGCGATGGGTGCCGCCGGGCCTAGCGCAGCGCCGACAGCAGCACGATCGCCGCGATCGCCACCCCGATCCCCGCTTTTGCCGCCGTGGCCGCGAGCCGCCCCAGCAGCGCGCCCCACCCGGTGCGCAGCGCCGGCTGCAGGCCCGTCCCGTGCTTGCGCATCCACAGCACCTCGAAGAGCACCGCACCGGCGAACGACCCCACGAACGAGCCGATGATGCTCCCCACCAGGAAGATGGGGACCCCCACCACCGCGCCCACGATCCCCCCCAGGATGGCGCCCCACCCCGCCGCGCGGCTCCCGCCGTAGCGCCGCGCGAAGTGGCCGCCCAGCCAGAACTCGATCCCCTCCGCGACCGCCGCCAGCACCACGGCCACGACGATCACCGGCACGCCCACCGTGGCGAAGCCGGTCAGGAAGCCGTAGCCCACCAGCGCCGCGATCTGCACCCAGAGGCCCGGGAAGCCGAAGGGGATCAGGAGGAGGCCGACGACCTGGAGGACGACGAGTACGGCGTAGGGCATGGGAACGGCCAGGGTACAGGGGACAGGTTACAGGGAACAGCCTGCAACGGACCGTACGGGCGGCGACCGTATTTTGTTGCCGTGCTCCGCGCCCCCGGCACCGGGGAGACCGGGGAGCACCGTTTCGCTCCGGTCAGAAGCCGTAGCCGGAGGTCATCTCCCCCAGGCCCGAGGAGGAAGCCGCCGCGGGGCCGCCGCCGGCGAGCATGTTCAGCTTCAGCTCGAAGTCGCCCGGGTTGGTGGCGGCGGCCTTGGCGACCTGGTAGTCCACGCGGCCGTCCTGCACCAGCTCCATCAGGCACTGGTCGAAGGTCTGCGAGCCGTAGGTGGTGCGGCCCTCGGCGATCAGGTCGCGGATCTCCTCCAGCCGCTCCGGGTCCAGGATGGCGTCGCGGATGGTGCCGGTGACCACCATCACCTCGGCCGCCAGGACGCGCCCCGAGCCGTCCGAGCGGGGGAGCAGCCGCTGCGACACCACCGCCTGCAGCTGCTCCGACAGGCGGATGCGCACCATCTGCTGCTCGTGCGTGGGGAACACCGCCACCAGGCGCGAGATGGTGGAGGCCGCGTCGCGGGTGTGCACGGTGGAGATCACCAGGTGCCCCGTCTCGGCGGACTTGAGGGCGATGTCGATGCTCTCCGTGTCGCGCATCTCGCCGATCAGGATCACGTCCGGGTCCTGCCGGAGCGCGGCGCGCAGCCCCACCTGGAAGGAGTCGGTGTCCATCCCGATCTCCCGCTGGGTGATGGACGAGTTGACGTCGCGGTGCAGGAACTCGATGGGGTTTTCCAGCGTGACGATGTGCCGCCGCATGTGCTGGTTCATGTAGCCCAGCATGGCCGCCTGCGAGCTGCTCTTCCCCGAGCCGGTGACGCCGGTGACCAGCACCAGCCCGCGCTCCAGCTCCGCGATGGTCCGCATCACCGGCGGCAGCCCCAGCTGCTCGAAGGTGGGGATCTCGATGGGGATCACCCGCATCACGATCATGAAGCTCCCCCGCTGGCGGAGGATGTTGACGCGGAAGCGCCCCACACCCGCGAGCCCCCAGGAGCAGTCGTAGTCCTGCAGGTCGTCGATGCGCAGCCGGTCGCGCTCGCTGGAGATCAGCCGCAGCGCGATCTCCCGCGTCTGCTCCGGGGTGACGCGCTGCTTGGTGAGCGGCACCAGCGCGCCGTTGATGCGGGCCCGGAACACGTCGCCCGACTTGATGTGCAGGTCGCTGGCGCCGCGCTCCACCGCGGCCTGGATGATCTTTTCCATGTGAAGTATTCCGGCCCGCCAGGGCCGGCAGAAGCGTTCGCGGCGGGGGCTGCGGTCGGCGCGCCGCTAGTACCCCGCGTGCTTGTCTACGGTGTTCAGCAGCGGCTCTCCGGCGAGGTACCGCCGGACGTTCTCGACCACGAGGTCGGTCTCGCGCCGCCAGAAGCGGTGGGAAGTGCCTGAAACATGGGGGGTCACGAGCACGTTGGGAAGGTCCCACAGCGGCGACTCCGGGGGGAGCGGCTCCCGCGCGAACACGTCCAGCGCGGCGCCGCGCAGGCGTCCCCCGCGCAGCGCCTCCACCAGCGCGTCCTCGTCCACCACCCGGCCCCGGGCCACGTTCACCAGCACGGCGCCCGGCCGCAGCCGCTCCAGCTCCGCCCGCCCGATCATCCCCCGCGTCCCCGGCGTTTCCGGCACGGACACCACCAGCACGTCGCTGGCCTCCAGAAGGCGGCCCAGCGCGTCGTCGCCGCGCAGCAGCTCCACCCCCTCCGGCGCGTC
The DNA here is from genome assembly GCA_963716255.1 of uncultured Gemmatimonadales bacterium. Classification (GTDB taxonomy): domain Bacteria; phylum Gemmatimonadota; class Gemmatimonadetes; order Longimicrobiales; family Longimicrobiaceae; genus JAFAYN01. Next base: position 1,724,701 of record OY970303.1, read on the forward strand.
CGCGGCGCTGCGCCGCACGGCCAGCACCCGCGCGCCCAGCGCCGCGAAGCGCCGCGCCGCCGCCCGCCCGATCCCCCCCAGCCCCACGATCCCCACCGCGAGCTCCTCCGTCTCGCGGAGCGGCGCGTCCGCGGCGTCGAAGGGCCCCTTGTCCCAGCGCCGCTCCGCCTGCGCCCGCACCGCGAAGTCCAGCCCCCGCGCGAAGTGCAGCGCCATGGCGAGAACCGTGTCGGCGATGGGCTCGGCGTGGATCCCGGCGGAGTTGGTGAGCACGACCCGCGAATCGCGCATCTCCGGGTACAGCGCCCCGCCCACCCCCGCCGCGCCGGAGTGCACCCAGCGAAGCCCCTCGCCCGCCGCCCGGAACAGCTCGCGGGGGATGCCATAGCCAAGGTACACCTCCGCGCCGCGGACCGCCGCCAGCGCCTCCGGCGAGGGGCCGCCGCCGTCGCCGCGCCCGTCCGAGTCGGCGTCCACCCCCTTCGTCTCCCACCCGGCCGGGAAGGCGGCGCGGATCTCGGCGGTCGCCCACGCCGGCACGGTCCACAGGGGGCGCGTGTCCCGCAGGTCGATCACGGCGCGGCGGCGCGGGGCGTCAGCCATTGCGGCGCACCCGGTGGACGCCCGGGCGGGCGAGGAGGTCGTCCAGCACCCGCTCGTGCCGGGGGAGCGGGCCGGAGGCGTGCAGCGTGGCCTCGAAGTGCCGGGCCGTCTTGTCCACCGCGTCCATGCGCACGCGCAGCCCCGCCCGGCGAAACGCCTCCTCCACCGCGCGCGGCAGCTCCGGATCGGGGTCCAGCCGGAAGGTGTAGCGCCGCCCCACCCGGCGGCGGGCGTGCGTGAACCGCTCCAGCTTCACCAGCACCAGCAGGGAGAACATCACCAGCACGGTGGTGCCCACGGCCGGCAGGTACGCCCCCGCGCCCACGGCCATGCCGATGGCGGCCACCACCCACACGGTGGCGGCGGTGGTGAGCCCGCTGATGCGGCCGCGCGACTGGATGATGGTGCCCGCCCCCAGGAAGCCGATGCCGCTGACGACCTGCGCGGCGATGCGGCCCGGATCGGAGCGGAAGCCGGACCCGTCGGCGAGGGTGGCGAACCCCATGGACAGCTCGGTGAACAGCGCGGAGCCCACGCAGATGAGCAGGTTGGTGCGCAGGCCGGCGGCCTTGCCGGAGATCTCGCGCTCGAAGCCGACGACGCCCCCCAGCACGGCGGCCAGGAGGAGCCGCCCCAGCAGGCCGAGCTGAAGGGCGTCCACCCACGCGGGGGGCAGGCCGAGGTCGATGAGGAAACCGTCCACGGGACGTCCGTTGAGGCGTGACGGGGAGGTGACGGATCGCACGCGAATCTGGCCCGACGCGGGCGCGCCGGCAAGCGGGAAACCCCCGGAGCACGGAACCTGCACTGCGGGACGGGGTTGATCCTTGCCGCGCACGTCGTGGCTCCCGAACCCCGCACCATCCGATGTCCAGCAGGGCCCAGGCTATCGAACCCGATCCGGCGCCCCGGGCGCCGCAGGCCGCGCCGCCGCGGGCGGAGCAGCTCATAGAGACCCACAAGGCGTGGATCGCCGCGGCCGCCGGGATGCACTCCCGGCACACCCGGCGGCGCCCCCGCTACTTCCGTCCGCTGGCGATCTCCACGGGAATTGTCGCGGTGGCGCTGCTGCTGGTGTCGCTCGGCCGCGGCGGGGAGAGCCCGCGCGGCGCCGCCGACTTCGCCGGCGAGCTGATTCCCACCGTGGGCGCGGACGCCTCGCGCGCGGCGCCGAAGCGGGCCGCGCACGCGCTCCGCGGCGCCAAGGACGACGAGACGGGGAGCAGGCGCGGCGGGACGCGAGCCGCCGAGCGGAGGCGGGAGCCGGCGGCCGGCCGGCCGGAGAGTGATGCCGCGAGCCGCCCGGAGGAGCCGCGGCTCCCGGAATCGGCGCCGTCGCTCGCCGCCGCGTCCGGAGCCGCGCCGCAGGTGGTGGCGGACGCGCGGGCCGCGGCGGCGCCCGAACCGGCCGCGCCGCGCGCCGCGGACGCGCAGGGCCCCCGCACCGCCTCCGCCACGCCGGAGGTGCAGTAGGGGCCTCACCCGGCTCGCTTGAGGCTCGCCACCCGGGTCCTTCATCCGGTTCACGCGAAGCGTGAAGCGCCATTCCGGGGGAGGCGGCAACTACGGGAGCATCAAAAGCCAAGCCCTTCCCCCGCAAGCAGGGGAAGGGCTTTTTTTCGTGCGTGGAGCGGATCAGGAGCTGCGTCCGCGAGGGCCCCCACCCGGCGGCCTGAGAGCCGCCACCCTCCCCCGTTCCGGGAGAGGGGAATCTCCACGCTGACGATCCTCGCCCTCCGATGTGTCGTGCTCCCCCTTTCCCCCGCTTGCGGGGGAGAGGGGGCCGGGGGGTGAGGGGGCCGGCACCCGCGGACGCCAGCACGAGCCCCGCGTGGGGGATTTCGGCCCGAAGGGGCGAGACCCGGCGGGGCTGTTTCCGCCGGGTCTCGACTCCGTTACGCACGGTTTTATCGTGCGTTGCGGAGCCGAAGCCCGACCCCGGCGCCCGCCGGGGGCACGCCCCAGCCCGCCGTCAAAGCCGTTTCAGCCCAGCCCCAGCACGTCCCGCATGGTGTAGACCCCGGCCGGCTTTCCCGCCATCCACCGCGCCGCGCGCAGGGCACCCTCCGCGAACAGCGCCCGGTCCTGCGCCAGGTGGACAAGCTCCAGCCGCTCCCGGTCGCCCAGGAACATCACGCGGTGCTCCCCCACCACGTCCCCGCCCCGCACCGCGTGGAAGCCGATCTCCCCCGCCGGGCGCGCCCCGGGCCGCCCGCTGCGCCCGTCGCACCGCACCGAGTCCAGCTCCATGCCGTGCCCGCGGGCCGCGGCGCGCCCCAGCTCCAGCGCCGTGCCGCTGGGCGCGTCCACCTTGCGGCGGTGGTGCGCCTCCACCACCTCCACGTCGTACGCCGGCCCCAGGACGCGCGCCGCCTGCTCAACCAGCGCGGCCAGCAGGTTGACGCCCACGCTGAAGTTGGCCGCCACCAGCACCGCCGCGGAGCGCGACAGCTCGTCCAGCAGCGCCTGCTCCGCGCCGCCCAGCCCGGTGGTGCCCACCACCAGCGCCCGCCCCGCCAGCGCCCCGCCCTGCGCGCGCAGCAGCCGCGCCAGGAACTCCGGCGCCGAGAAGTCCACCACCACGTCCGCTCCCGCCACCAGCCCCGCCGCGTCCTCGGGCGTCACCACCACCGGGCAGCCGATGTCGCAGGCGCGCTCCGCGTCGCCCTCGCGGTCCAGCCCCGCCACCACCTCCACCCCGCTCCCCTCCGCCGCCAGCCCGGCGAGCGTGCGCCCCATGCGCCCGCTGGCGCCGCTCAGCACCACCCGCACCGGCTCCGCCACGGCTACGCCCCCACCGCAGAGGCGACGCCCAGCCCCAGCGCCAGCATCTCGCGCTCCAGCTCCCCGCGGACCTCCGCGGAAGCGGGCAGCAGGGGCAGGCGCACCTCGCCCGTGGCGAAGCCCAGCATGGACACCGCCATCTTCACCGGCACCGGGTTGGGCTCGCGGAAGAGCGCCGCGACCAGCGGGAGGAAGCGCAGCTGGATGCGCCGGGCCTCCTCCACTTCCCCCGCCAGGAACGCCTTCGCCATGCGCGAGGTGTCCGCCGGGGCCACGTTGGCGAGCACCGAGATCACGCCCTTTCCTCCCAGCGCCATCAGCGGCACCACCTGGTCGTCGTTGCCGCTGTAGATGGCCACCCGGTCGGCGAGGCGGCGCGCCAGCTCCGCCACCTGCGAGATGTCACCGCTGGCCTCCTTGACGCCCACCACGCGCGGGTCCTCCGCCAGCGTCTCCACCGTGGCCGGGAGGATGTTGCACGCCGTGCGGCCCGGCACGTTGTAGACGACCGTGGGGAGGTCCGCCTCGTCCATCACCCGCCGGTAGTGGGCGACGATCCCCTGCTGGGTGGGCTTGTTGTACGGCGGCGGCGACAGGAGGAGCCCGTCCGCCCCCGCCTCCCGGGCCGCCCGCCCCAGGCGCGCCACCGCCGCGGTGTCGCTCCCGCCGGCGCCCGCGATCACCGGGAGGCGCCCGCCCGCCTCGTCCACCACCACCTCCAGGGCCCGGCGCTGCTCCTCCGCCGACATGGTGGTGGCCTCGCCGGTGCTGCCGTTGATCACCAGCGCGTCCGTGCCCTCGCGCAGGTGGAAGCGCACCAGCTCGCGGAGCACGCCCTCGTGGATGCCGTCCGCGGCGAAGGGCATGACCAGCGCCACGCCCGAGCCGACGAAGAGTGGAGTCTGCACCGTCCTAGAGGTTGTTGAGGTCCATCAGGTCCCCCGGGAGGGTGTCGCCCTCCGCGTCGTCGGGGTCCAGGTCGCGCTCGGTGGAGTCGCGGAAGTCGTCCGTGGCCTCGTCGCCCACGTTGTCCTGGAAGGCCCGGAACACGGTGCTCCCGCACTTCTCGCACGCCATCCCCGGTTCCGGGGCCTCGTCCTCGAAGAAGTAGCTCTTGCCGCAGGTCTCGCAGATCAGCGTCAGCACCGAGGACACGGGCTCGCGCCCGCCCGGCGCGTCCGGGTCGGCGGGGTTGTCCCGCGGCTGCCCGGTCGCGGCCCGGGCGCCCACGAGCGTGGTGTCGTCCGACGCCGCGGCCTCGGCCCCGTGCAGGTGTTCTTCGCGCATCCATGCCTCCCGGCTGTCCGTGTGGTCTCGTCCCGGCTCCGGCGCTTTTTGGTGCTGCCGCTCCGGAGGAACCCGGCGCCACCCAGCACATCCCATACCGGGTTCACGTTCAACAGCTTTTAGAAGCAGGTTCGGGCGTGCCCCCGGCGGGCGCCGGGGTCGGGCTTCGGCTCCGTAAGCCCGCAAACAACGCGGGCTAACGGAGTCGAGCCCCGCGAAACTGCCCGCGGGTCTCGCCCCTTCGGGCCGAAATCCCTCACGCGGGCTGAGCGCTGGCGTCCGCGGGAGGCCCCCTCCCCCGCAAGCGGGAGAGGGGGAGAGCTGCCTGCGCTGCGTGTAGTTGCCCCCTCTCCCAGAATGGGGAGAGGGTGGCGAGCCTCAAGCGAGCCGGGTGAGGGCCTACCGCAGCCCGATCGCCAGCCGCACGCGGTCCATCGTGGCCGTTGCGACCTCGCGGGCGCGGACGGCGCCGTCGCGGAGGACCTGGTCCACGTAGTCCGGGTTGCGCTCCAGCTCGGCGCGGCGGGCGCGCATGGGGCCGAAGTGGTCCATGATCGCCTCGAACAGGCGCTTCTTGAAGTCGCCGTAGCCCGTGCCGCCCGCGCGGAACTCGTCCTCCATGCGGCGCACCTCGTCCGGGCTCGCGAAGAGGCGGTAGAGCGCGAGGACGTTGGAGCCTTCCACGGGCTTGGGAGCCTCCAGCGGGGTGGAGTCGGTGACCACGGACATCACGCTCTTCCGCAGCGCCTTCTCCTCGCCGAACATGTTGATGGTGTTGCCGTAGCTCTTGCTCATCTTCTGCCCGTCGGTGCCGGGGACCACCGCCACCTCCTCGGCGATCTCCGGCTCCGGGAGCTTCACCGTCCCCTCCCCGAAGGCCTCGTTGATCTTGACGGCGAGGTCGCGGGCGATCTCCAGGTGCTGCTTCTGGTCGCGGCCCACGGGGACCACGTCGCCGTCGTACAGGAGGATGTCGGCGGCCATGAGCACCGGGTAGACGAAGAGCCCGGCGTTGGCGGCGATCCCCTTTGCCACCTTGTCCTTGTAGGCGTGGGCGCGCTCCAGCAGCCCCATGGGGGTCACGGTGCTCAGGATCCACATGAGCTCGGAGTGCTCCGGCACGTCGGACTGCTTGAAGAAGATGCTCCGCTCCGGGTCCAGCCCCGCGGCCAGGAAGTCCAGCGCGGCGCTGCGGGTGTTGGCGCGCAGGGCGGCCGGGTCCTGCAGGCTGGTGAGGGCGTGCAGGTCCACCAGGATGGCGAGCACCTGCCCGCGCTCCTGGTTGGCGATCAGCGGGCGCATGGCCCCGAAGTAGTTGCCGACGTGCAGCGTGCCGGACGGCTGGATGCCGGTGAGGATTCGAAGCATGCTCTGGGTCCCGTATCGCAGGAGGGCGGCGGCCCTCTCGTTCGCCTGGAATGGAAGCGGTAAGTTAGCGCTGCCGCGAGACGCGGAGCAAGCGAACGCCAGCCCCGAGCCACACCCATGACCGAGCCCACGCCCGACCCGCTGCACGGCCTGCGCGCCGCCCCCGACCCGCGCGACCCCCGGGCCCCGTCGCTGCTCCGCCCCGCCGGCCCCGGCGCGCCGCTGGACGGCGCCCGCGTGGTGCTGGGGCTTCCCTACGACGGCGGGATCCCGTCGCGCCCGGGCGCGCGCTTCGGCCCGCGCGCCATCCGCGAGGCGCTCGCCTCCTTCGGCACGTACGACGGCGCGCGCGAGGTGCCGCCCGCCGCCGACCTGGGCGACCTGGCTCTCCCCTCCATGAACGGCGCCGCCGCGCACGCACGCATCGAGGAGGCCGCGCGGCGGGTCTTCGCCGCGGGCGCGCGCCCCGTGTTCCTGGGCGGCGACCACGGCTGCACCGGCTCGCTGATCCGCGGCCTGGCCGCCGCGCGTCCGCACGCCACCCTGGCGCTGGTGACGCTGGACGCGCACCTGGACGTGCGCGAGTACGACGACGAGGCTTCGCTCAGCAGCGGCACGCCGTTCCGCCGCGCCCTGGAAACGCCCATCCTGGCCGGCGCGCGCGTGTCCATGATCGGCATCCGCCCCTTCGCCAACTCGCGCCACTACCTGGACTGGGCCGCCGCGCAGGGGATCCGCCTGGTCACCGTGGACGAGGTGGAGTCCCGGGGCGCGGCGGAATCCGCCCGCGCCGCCCTGGACGCCGCCGCCGCCGGCGCGGACGCCCTCTACCTGAGCATCGACATGGACGCGGCCGACGCGGCCTTCGCTCCCGGCGTGAGCGCCGCCGGCATCGGCGGCCTGTCCGCCCGCGAGATGATCGCGCTGGTGAGGACCGTCGCCGCCGACCCGCGCCTGGTGGGCGCCGACATCATGGAAACCTCGCCCCCCCACGACGCGGACGGCCGCACGGCGAAGCTGGCCGCGCGGCTGCTGCTGGAACTGCTAGGGAACAGGGAATAGGGAACAGAGAACGGGAACAGCCTGCGACGGCAACGGCGCCGCACCGCGAGAGCTCGGTGCAGGCGCCGTTCGCAGTTCCGCAGTACCCCCATGATCCGTTGCGGAGGGAGACAGCCGGGCAGTTTCGGCTGGCTCCCTCCGGCGGAGGGAAACCCGCCGCAGTTTGGCGGGGTTCCCGGAGCCCGCGTAGGAAACAGGCCGGCTGTTTGGCCTGGTTCCGGAGCGGCCCCACCGACAGCCCCGACGCAGCACGCAAAAAACCTCGCCCCCGGCGCCAGGACGGCACCGGGGGCGAATTCATCCGGACTGCTTGCGGATCTGCCAGCCCTTACGGGTTGCGGCTCTCGCGCAGGATCTGCTCGCGGTACTGCTCGCTGGCGAAGATCGCCACCTCCACGCGCCGGTTCTGCGCCCGCCCGGACTCGGTGCCGTTGCTCGCGATGGGCTCGGTCTCGCCGCGGCCCGCGGTGCGGATGCGGCCCGAGGACACGCCGCGCTGGATCAGGTAGTTGGCCGCCGACGAGGCGCGCCGCTGCGACAGGTCCTGGTTATAGGGGTCGCTGCCGACGTTGTCGGTGTGGCCCACCACCAGCACCTCGCTCCCCGGGTTGCGCTGGAGGATGTCCGCCAGCTTCTGCAGGTTGGTGCGGCCGGCCGGGTACAGGTCGGTGGAGTTGAAGGGGAAGAGGATCCCCGACTCGAAGGTCACCGCGATCCCCTCGCCGATGCGCTCCACCGTGGCGCCGTCCACGTTCTCCTCGATCTCCTCGGCCTGCCGGTCCATCTGGCGCCCGATCACGGCGCCCGCCGCCCCGCCGAGCACCGCGCCCAGGATGGCGCCGCGGGCCGTGGAGCCTGTGTTCTTCCCGATCACCGCGCCGACCGCCGCACCCGTCCCGGCGCCTACCACGGCCCCGCGCTCGGTGGTGTTCAGCGACGCGCACCCGGACAGGCCGGTGGTGCCGAGAGTGGTCACGGCGACGAGCGCCGTCAGTGAGCGTGCGTACTTCGTCATAGGCCAATTCCCTCCCCTGGATGTGGGACCTCACCGCAACCGTACCGACGCGTTAAGCTTGCGGGTCGGCCCCCTCGTTTGCAAGGGCGATGCCCGGCAGCGCTCCGGGGCGCCCCGCCTCCGGCGGCAGCCGGCATGGCCGGCATGCGGACGGGCGGCGGAAACCCGCGCGACGCGTGGCTTTCCGGCGACTCTTCCGGTCTCGGAAGTCCGGTCAACTCCCTGCCAAGCAACGTGTTCTACGGCCGGCACCGCCCGTCTCGACCCGTCCACTCGGGGGGACACAGCATGCCGCGCTGGGCGACGGTGGGGAGCCGCGGGGACCGCGGAGGACCGGAATGCAACCACATACTTCGCGACAGTATTGGCACTATACATGCGTTCCGGGAAGTCATCCACACCGCCCCGCCCACCCGTCCAGCGAGGTCCGCATGCAGCCTGGCTCCGCCGCCGCGAGCGACCGCTCGTCCGTGCACCTTTTCGCCGCCCGTCCCGCCGTGGAATGCACCACGCGCCACACGCACGACGACTTCCAGGTCGCCTGGGCCGAATCCGGTTCGGGGCAGGTGTTCTGCCGCGGGCGGAGCCACGCCGCGACCGCCGGCACGCTGGTGGTGATTCCCCCGGGCGAGATGCACTACGGGCACTCGGTGGGCTCTTCGGGGTGGAGGTACGCGCTGGTGGGGCTGGAGCCCGCGCTGCTGGGGACGGCGGCCGCGGAGCTGGGGGACGGGGCCGCGTCCGTTCCCGACTTCGACTGGGTGGCGCGCACGGACCCGGAGCTGGCGGGGCGGTTCGCCCGCTGGGTGCGCAGCCCCCAGGAGGAGGCGCTGGAGCGGGACACCTGCCTGGTGCAGGCGGTGGCGGCACTGCTCGCGCGCGGCGCCGCCGGCCTGCGGCTGTCCGCGGTCCGGCGCGACCGGCGAGTGGTCGCGCGCGCGCTGGAGTACCTGGAGGAGCACTACGCCCGCAGCGTCCCCCTGGACGAACTGGCGCGGGAGAGCGGCCTGGGCAAGTTCCACCTGGTGCGCGCCTTCAAGCACGAGGTGGGGCTCCCTCCCCACGCCTACCAGACACGCCTGCGGGTCGCCCGCGCCATGGAGCTGCTGCGCCGCGGGTGGAGCATCTCCCACGCTGCATACTCGGTGGGGTTCGCGGCGCAGAGCCACCTCCACCGCCACTTCAAGCGGATCCTGGGTGTGACGCCCGGGGAGTACGCGGGGCGCGGCAGGAAGGCCGCCAGCCACTGACGCCCGGCGTCGCGGGGGCGGCGGAGGCGCCCGGAGCTCTCGGCTCCGGGCGCCTCCGCTCGTTTTCGCCCGCCGCCCGGACCCGCGAGCAAGAACGTTGAACAAGAACATGGAAGAAAGGAGCGCGCCCTCGGCCTATCCTTGGACGCACGGGCCCGCCGGACGGCGGGTCCACGTCCGGGAGGCTCCCCGCCGACCGTGGCACGCTCACCCTTCGTGACGGAGGATTCGCCATGCGCTACGTGCGTTCTCTCACCGTGCTCGCCGCCTTCGCGGCGCTCGCCGCCTGCCGGGACGACGGCGCCGTTGCCCCGGCGCCCGCGCCGGACGACGCCGGGGCCCGCGCGGACGCCGGGTTCACGGACCCGCGCAAGGGCCCGGTCCTCACCGGGTACGTGGCGGACCGGGACGGCCGCGGCACGACGGCCGTCCGCTACCAGGTGGTGGGTGGGGTGGCGGTGTGGGACGGCGACGTGCCGCTGGGCCCGGCGGACCACATCGCGCGGACGCCGGAGGAAGCGCTGCGCCGCCGCGGCGGGCTCCCCGCGCCCTCGCTGTCGCTGCACTCCACGGGGTCGGCCGCCTGGTCCGGCGGGACGATCCCCTACGTGGTGGAGGGAACGGCGCCCGCCAACCTGGGCCCGGCGATGAGCCAGATCACCAGCCAGGTGCCCGGCGTGAAGTTCGTAGCGCGCACGACCCAGGGCACGTACCTGCGCATCTACAACCACGGCGCGGTGGGCTATCACCAGTACTACGGCGGCTCGTCGGTGCGCAGCCTGGGGCTGGACTACTCGCTCGGCAACAGCAAGGCCATCCTGATGCACGAGCTGGGGCACGTTCTGGGCTTTCAGCACGAGCACCAGCGCTCTGACCGCGGCAGCTACATCAAGATCATCGACACCAACCCGTACCCGAGCGAGTTCAACACCCTCGCCTCGGTCAAGGTGGGCACGTACGACAAGAGCTCCATCATGCACTACAACTCGCGCGAGTTCGGCCGGCTGCACTTCACCGACCTGAGCGGGGCCGAGGTGCAGGGCTACTGGGGCCGCACCACGATCTCCGCGGGCGACGTGAGCTCGTGGAAGTCGCTGTACCCCGGCACGGGCGGCGGGACCCCGAATCCGACGGTGCCGTACACCATCAACGGGAATGCGCCGTTCGACCCGCCGTTCAACCTGCGCAACGGGCCGGGGACCAGCGGCACCACGGTGGTGGGCACCATCGGAGGCAACGTGTCGGTGACCATCCAGTGCACGGCGCTGAGCACCAGCGTGGAGGGGCCGTACGGGTGGACCAACGTGTGGGACAGGATCTCGTACAACGGCGGGACGTACTGGATCACGGACGCGTACGTCTACACGGGCATGGCGGGGCGGTACAAGCCGGCGTGCAGCGGCTACTCCTGAGCCGGTGAGCGGCGGGGCCCCGGGAGCGTCGCGGGCCCCGCTCATGCCGTCCGCCGTTGGCACGACGCTCAGGCGTTCTTCCAGGCGTCCCAGGCGTCGAGCGTCGACAGGTTGGCGTCTTCGGCGATGACGGCGGCGAGAGGCTCCAGCCATTCGGCGTGGTCGTGGGCTTCCCGCTTCGTCCGCTCGATGTTCAGCGAGAAGTCCCATCCCGGAGACCTGTGGCCTGCCTCTAGAAGTTTCTTGAGTTCGCTCAACGCGGCAATCTGCTGGTCGGCGGGCCTGTGCGCGAGGGAATAGAAGAACAGCTCCACTTGGAGCGGTGCAAGGTCGCCACTCAACTCCACCTCCAGCGCGCGAGTCAAAAAGTCCAATCCTTCTTCATATCGACCTACCCCGAGGAGTAATCCGGAGAAGTTGCCGAGGTTGCACGCGTCCTCGGGATCCGCAGCGAGTGCACGCCGGTAGTGCTCCTCCGCTCCGTCGTAGTCCTTCCGGATGTCCTGAAGGAAGCTTGCGTAGTTGCCAAGGTTGTTCGCGTGCTCGGGATCCACAGCCAGTGCACGCCGGTAGTGCTCCTCCGCTCCGTCGTAGTCCTTCCGGATGTCCTGAAGGAAGCTTGCGTAGTTGCCAAGGTTGTTCGCGTGCTCGGGATCCGCAGCCAGTGCACGCCGGTAGTGCTCCTCCGCTCCATCGTAGTTCTTCCGGATGTCCTGAAGGAAGTTTGCGTAGTTGCCGAGGATGTTCGCGTCCTCGGGATCCGCAGCCAGTGCACGCCGGTAGTGCTCCTCCGCTCCGTCGTAGTCCTTCCGGATTTTCTTGAGGAAGTTTGCGTAGTTGCCGAGGTGGTTCGCGTGCTCAGGATCCGCAGCCAGTGCACGCCGGTAGTGCTCCTCCGCTCCGTCGTAGTTCTTCCGGATATTCCGGAGGAAGCTTGCGTAGTTGCCGAGGTGGTTCGCTTGCTCGGGATCCGCAGCCAGTGCACGCCGGTAGTGCTCCTCCGCTCCGTCGTAGTCCTTCCGGATGTCCTGGAGGAAGTTTGCGTAGTTGCCGAGGTGGTTCGCGTGCTCGGGATCCGCAGCCAGTGCACGCCGGTAGTGCTCCTCTGCTCCGTCGTAGTCCTTCCGGATTTTCTTGAGGAAGTTTGCGTAGTTGCCGAGGAGGTTCGCGTGCTCGGGGTCCGCAGCCAGTGCACGCCGGTAGTGCTCCTCCGCGCCATCGTAGTCCTTCCGAAACTTTTCGAGAAACAATGCAAAATTACCGAGCAATGGCGCCGAAGTGGGGAACTGCTCCAGGCCGCGCCGGTAAATCGCCTCCGCTTGGTCAGGATCATTCATTTCGAAGCGCGTTGCCTCCAAGGAAACGGCAAACCAAGACCGGAAGGATTGGTCCGTTCTCTTTAGGGCTTCCTTGAGTGCAGATGCGTCAGGCGCTGCATCAGGAAGTGCCGTGACCCGTGCCGACAAATCTTTGTATGTATTCGTATATCGCTCGAACACATCCTCGAATCTCTTGCGCTCCGGGTGCGGCAGGTCGAAGGCATCGCGAACCAACAGCATGAATTCGTCGAAGTCACCCTTCTCCACCCAGATGGCGTTCCGTCTCTCCAGCCAATCACCTAGCTGACACTTCGGCTCCTCCCCACTTACCCAGTACACACCCAGAGGAAGAGCCTCAGGTGGAAGGTTTTGGAGCATCCTCGCGATGCTCTGGTCGCTGCCCCCGTAGCCGATGAAGATCAGGCCCCGGTCGTTGAGCACGGGCCGGACCTGGCTTTCAATTCCCGCCTGGAGCCGCTGGGTCTCCTCCGACGTGTTCTGCGGGGTCAGACGGTTGTCGCCGTGGAGCTTGACTACCAGGGGGCGAGTCCGTGTGGGCCTGATGAACGACGCAAGCGACTCGTGATGGATGATGAGTGGGCGAGCTTTCGTGAACAGGTAGAGCGCGTCGGCCACCAGGTCGTCGAAATTGGTGGTGAGCACCACGTTGAAAGCCCCACCCTCCATCGCCATCAGCCTCGCCAGGGTCGCATACCCGAATCCGGGAAACTTCCCGTCGCAAAGGCGCTCGATCTCTCTTTGCCGCTCCTCTGGCAGGAAGAACAATCTCTCCATGACCGGCCCATAAGACGCGGCAGGGAACCTGGGATCATACTCAGGGAACTCGACTCGGGCCCATGCGTCGCCGTCGTCTCGGTGTGGAGCGACCAGGTCCTTCAGCCGGGGGAGCCAGTGGTCTCGAACCAGCCCGCCTGCCGCTGGGATATCGGACGAAACTGAGCACCCCGCGCCCAGGAAGAATGCGAACCGCTTGTCCGACTCGCGGCTGGTGTCCCGGAGGCGACGCGCGAACTCGTCTGCGGAGATCTTGCGGAGCGGCATGTTCTGATGGAAGCGGCGGGAGTCGGCAATGGCGCGCACTGAATCTGAAGGCCTGTTCTCCCGTGAGCAACCGTTTCCGCCTACCGGTGTCCGGAGACAACCCCTGGCCCGCCCCTTGCCTCCCCGTCCCGGAGCAAACGTCCGACGCAGGCACACCCACGAACCGCCCCGTGACCACCGCGACACAGAACACTCCCGAAGCCCTCCGGATCACCCTCCGGACCAGCTTCGGCCTGGAAGACTTCCGCCCCGGGCAGGAGCAGGTGATCCGCGCCGCCCTGGAGGGCCGCGACGCCATCGCCGTGATGCCCACGGGCGCCGGCAAGTCGCTGATCTACCAGCTCCCCGCCCTGCACCTCCCCGGCCTCACGCTGGTCGTCTCGCCGCTCATCGCGCTGATGAAGGACCAGACCGACAAGCTGGAGGAGCTGGGCGTGGACGCGCTCACCATCAACTCCGGCCTGACGCAGCGCCAGCAGACCGCCAACGAGCAGGCCGTGGAGCGCGGCGAGGGCAAGATCCTGTACGTGACGCCGGAGCGCTTCCGCGACCGCGACTTCTTCGAGGTGCTGCTGGAGCGCAGGGTGTCGCTGTTCGTGGTGGACGAGGCGCACTGCGTGTCGCAGTGGGGGCACGACTTCCGCCCCGACTACATGATGCTGGGCGCCATCGCCGACCGGCTGGGGCGCCCGCCCGTGCTGGCGCTCACCGCCACCGCGTCGCCCGAGGTGCGCGACGACATCGCCCACCAGCTACGCATGCGCGACCCGTTCGTGCTGGTGGCCGACCTGGTGCGCCCCAACCTGTTCTTCGAGGTGCTCCCCACCGTCAACGAGTCCGAAAAGGACGCGGCGCTGGAGCGCATCCTCCGCAGGACCGAGGGAACCGGGATCGTGTACGTGGCCACCGTCAAGGAGGCCGAGCGCATCCACGAGCAGTTCGGCGGGCGGCACGCGCTGGCGCTGTACCACGGCAAGCTCCCCGCAAAGGAGCGGCACGAAGCGCAGGAACAGTTCATGGCGGGCGAGGTCAAGGCCGTGGTCGCCACCAACGCCTTCGGGCTGGGGATCGACAAGCCGGACATCCGCTTCATCGTGCACTTCCATTTCCCCGGCTCGCTGGAAGCGTACTACCAGGAGGCCGGGCGTGCCGGGCGCGACGGCGAGACCTCCCGCTGCTCGATCCTGTACCGGGTGGAGGACCAGGCGGTGCAGGGCTACTTCCTGGGGGGAAAGTACCCGGACATCATCGAGGCCGCGCAGGTGGCGCGCGTGGTCAACGCCATGCCGCTGGAGGAGCGGCGCGCCCTGGACGAGATCGCCGAGATCGCGGACGTGCCCCGTCGCAAGGCGCGCATCGTCCTCACCCTGCTCAAGCGGCACGGGATGATGCGCGAGCACCGCGGCGGCGCCTGGGAGCGCCTGGCCAAGGACGTCACCACCGCCGACCTGAGCCGCGAGCTGATCGACTACGAGGAGCGCCGCAAGCGCGACCGCGAGAAGCTGGAGGTGATGATCCGCTACTGCCGCACCGCCCGCTGCCGCACCCGGATGATCCTGGAGTACTTCGGCGAGGAGCACCCGGACGACTTCCGCTGCGGCCACTGCGACAACGACGCCGGCGGATCGCCGCGTCCGGAGGCGGCGCGGGACGAGGCCAGGGCCGAGGCGCCGGTGACCGCCGACGCGACCTCGCAGAACGGCGGGGCAATGGAAGACGTGCCGCACGCGCTGTGGGCGGGAGAGGAGGTGCGCCACGACACCTTCGGGGAGGGAGTGGTTCTGCAGGTGTCCGCCGACCGGGCGGAGGTGGACTTCGCCGGGCACGGGACGCGGACTGTGAAGCTGGAGTTCCTGGAGCGGATGTGAGCTTGAAGGCTTTTTACGGCGAGGTTGGGCGTGCCCCCGGCTGGCGCCGGGGTCGGGCTTCGGCTCCGTAGGGCTGCAAACAACGCAGCCCAACGGAGTCGAGCCCCGCGAAACTGCCCGCGGGTCTCGCCCCTTCGGGCCGTAATCCCTCACGCGACGGCATCAGCCACGGGCCGGACCGGTTTCGGTCCGGCCCGCGTCGTTCCAACCAAGTGGACGGTCGCCCCATCCAAGCTGCACAGCCGGGCCGCCCGCCGCTCCGCGCGGGCTCGCTCTCTTCCACCGACCGTCCCACCCGCACCCGCGTACCTCCATGCTCCCCTGGCGGACCTCCACCGCATCCGTCCTCGTCGTGCTCGGGCTCTCCGCGCCCGCGGCCGCGCAGCAGGGCCCGCACTCCACCGGCACCGTCCCGCGGGTCCAGGCGGTGGAGCGCACCGTCCCGGTCGTGGTCGACGGCCGGCTGGACGAGGCGGTGTGGCGGACCGCCGCGCCCGCGACCGGCTTCGTGCAGCAGGACCCCAGCGAGGGTCAGCCCGCTACGCAGCGCACCGAGGTCCGCCTGGCGTACGACGGCGACGCGCTCTACGTGGCGGCGCGGATGTTCGACTCGCTGGGCGCGGCCGGCGTGCGCAACCGCCTGTTCCGCCGCGACCAGGTGTCCAGCGGCGACTACGTGCAGCTCACCTTCGACACCTACCACGACCACACCGGCGTCACCGCCATCCTGGTCAACCCGTCGGGGGTCAAGAACGACGCCGGGCAGGCGTCCGCGTACGCCGACCCCTCGTGGGACCCGGTCTACACCGTGGCCGCGCGCACCGACTCCCTGGGGTGGACCGCCGAGCTCCGCATCCCCTTCAGCCAGCTGCGCTTTCCGCGCGACAGCGTGCAGACGTGGGGAATGCAGGTCACCCGCTTCGTGGAGCGCCTCAACGAGACCTCCACGTGGAGCTTCTGGAAGAAGAGCGAGAGCGGCGGCCCCGCGCGCTACGGGCACCTGGAAGGGGTGCGCGCACCGCGCAGCCGGGGGCGCATGGAGCTGCTGCCGTACGCGCTCAGCCGCGCCAGCTACGTGCAGCCCTCGCAGCCCGGCAGCCCGTTCCAGAGCGAGAGCGAGTACAGCACGCGGGTGGGGGCCGACCTCAAGTACCAGCTCAGCTCCACGCTGACGCTCGACGCCACCGTCAACCCGGACTTCGGCCAGGTGGAGGTGGACCCGGCCGTGGTGAACCTGTCCGCGTACGAGACCTTCTACGCCGAGCGACGACCCTTCTTCGTGGAGGGGAGCGGGCTGTTCGGCTTCGGCAACTTCTCCTGCTTCAACTGCTCCAACGTGTCGTCCATGTCGCTCTTCTACTCGCGGCGCATCGGGCGCGCGCCGCAGGGCGGAGTGACGCTGGGCGGCGCGGAGTACGTGCACACCCCCGAGAGCAGCACCATCCTGGGCGCGGCAAAGGTCACCGGGCGCACGCGGAGCGGCCTGCAGGTGGGGCTGATGGACGCCGTCACACGGTCGGAGCGCGCGCTCGTGCAGGACACCCTGGGCGGCCGACTCTCGGAGGAGGTGGAGCCCGCCAGCAACTACTTCGTGGGGCGGGTGCGGCAGAACCTGCGCGGCGGCAACCTGTCGCTGGGCGCCATCGCGACCTCGGTGGTCCGGCGGTTCGACTCCGACGCGCTGGAGCGGCGGCTCCCCGGCCACGCGGAAGCCGCGGGGGTAGACTGGGAGGCGTGGTGGGGCGACCGCACCTACCGCCTGATGGGCAACCTCGCCGTGTCCAGCGCGGCGGGCGACTCGAGCGCCGTGCTGCGGCTGCAGCGCTCGTCCGCCCGCTACTTCCAGCGGCCGGACCGGCAGGCCGGCGGCAACGGGGTGTTCTCGGACCTGATGGACCCCTCGGCCACGGCGCTGCGCGGCCACGGGGGCTACCTGCGGCTGGCCAGGGACGCGGGCGAGTGGCAGTGGGAAGGGCAGGTCAACTACCGCAGCCCCGGGTTCGAGGTGAACGACGCCGCCTTCCTGAACCGCGCCGACTACGTGTGGACCCTGGCCAACGTGATGCGCCGCTGGAACACGCCCACGCGGACGTACCGCTGGTGGCAGGCCATCCTGGGCGGCCAGCAGGAGCACAACTTCGACGGCGACCGCACCGCCGCCCAGCTGCACTTCTTCACGGGCGGGCAGCTGTCCAACTACTGGAACGTGGCGTTCTACACGGAGCTGAAGCCCGAGGTGAACGACGACCGCCTGACGCGCGGCGGGCCGGTGGTGCGCCAGCCGGGCGAGCACCTGCTGCACGCCCGCATGAGCACCGACCCGCGCGACAAGCTGCTGTACTCGCTCAGCGGCGACTACGTGCCCGACACGGACGGGGGGAGCTACACCGGCGTCAACGCGAGCGTCCGCTACCGGCCCGGGCCCAACGTCACGCTCACGCTCGGGCCGTCGTACAGCTTCACGCGCAACACCCAGCAGTTCGTGCTGCGGCGCGACGACGCCACCGCCACCCACTTCAGCGGGCAGCGGACGGTGGTCGGCGACCTGGCGCAGCACCAGCTTTCCATGAACACGCGGCTGAACTGGACGTTCACGCCCACGCTCTCGCTGGAGCTCTTCGCGCAGCCGTTCTTGTTCGCCGGCGACTACTCGCGCTTCAGCGAGTTCACCGGGCCCCGGACGCTCCGGAAGATGCAGTACGGCGAGGACTTCGGCAGCCTCTGCCACGACGAGGAATCCAACCGCTACACGGCCGACCCCAATGGCGACTGCGCCTCGCCGGCCGCGCGCTCGGCCCAGGCGTTCTCGTTCGACAACCCCGACCTGAACGTGCGCTCGCTGCGTGGCAACGCGGTTCTCCGCTGGGAGTACCGCCCCGGCTCCACGCTCTTTCTGGTGTGGCAGCAGCAGCGCGCCGGCGGGGAACCGTTCGGCGACTTCGACCTGGGGCGCGACGCGGGCGGCATCTTCCGGCAGCGCGCGGACAACGTGTTCGTCATCAAGGCGAGCTACTGGATCGGGCGGTAATCCTCTAAACAGAAGGGTTCGGGCGTGCCCCCGGCTGGCGCCGGGGTCGGGCTTCGGCTCCGTAAGCCCGCAAACAACGCGGGCTAACGGAGTCGAGCCCCGGCGGAAACAGCCCCGCCGGGTCTGAGCAGCCGGGATGATGCTTGACACTTTGGACCGGGAGGATGCTTGACACTCCCTCCCGTTCCTACCAAGGACTTACGCTGTTTCTGACCAGAGAGCAGTGAGGGATCCCCTCAGTGCTACCCTCTCCTACGGCAGGGGGCAACACCGAGCAGCAGTGAGGGTTACCCTACCTAAGCATTCAGCAAAGCGCTTGGGATTCGATCCATTGCCTAGTCGCTGCGCCGAAGTCTCTCTCATCAGGGAGTGTCAAGCATCCTCCCGGTCTATTCTGTCAACCATCAACCCGGTCCATACCGTCTCGCCCCTCCGGGCCGAAATCCCTCACGCAGACCCCGCGCTTTCGCGTCCGCCCGTCGTCAGCGCGGGCGGCGCAGCGCCCGCCCGGGCCGCGCCCCGGTCACCGCCCCGTCCCTCACCACCGGCGCGCCGTTGACCAGCACGTGGCGGATGCCCACGGGAGTCTGCACCGGGTCCTCGAAGGTGCCGCGGTCGCAGACGGTGGCGGGGTCGAAGAGCGTCAGGTCGGCGTACATCCCCTCCTTGACCACGCCGCGGTCGTCCAGCCCCACGCGGGCGGCGGGGAGCGCGGTGAACTTGCGGACCGCGTCCTCCAGCGGGATGACGCGGCGCTCGCGCACGTAGCGGCAGAGGATGCGGGGAAAGGAGCCGTAGGCGCGCGGGTGCGGCTTGCCGGTGATGGTGGAGTCGGCGGCGCGCGCCCCGGCGTCGATCCCCACGCTCACCCACGGCTGCTTCATGGCGTACTCGATGTCCTCCTCGGACATGGAGAAGTAGATGGCGGACGTGGACGCGCGGTCGGCGAGGAGCACGTCGAAGAGCGCGTCCACCACCTCCTGCCCGCGGGCGCGGGCCACCTCGTCCAGCCGCATCCCCTGGTACCTGCGCAGCGAGTCGGTGCCCACGCCGGCGATCATCACCCCGTGCGGCCCCCCGGCGGAGGTGCCGATGCGCCAGTCGGAGCCGCCGCCGCCATCGCCCGTCAGCTCGGCGCGCAGCCGGGCGCGGGTGGCGGGGTCGCGCATGCGCGCAAGCAGCGAGTCGGTGCCGCCGGCGTGGGCCCAGTTGGGGATGATGGCGTCCAGCCCGGTGCCGGAGGCGGCGTACGGGTACTGGTCGGCGGTGACGTCCACGCCGCGGGAGCGCGCCGCCTCGATGGCGGCGACCGCCTGCGGCATCTTCCCCCAGTTGGCGCGGCCGGACGCCTTGAGGTGGTGCACCTGCACCCAGGTGCCCGCCCCCTCGCCGATGGCGATGGCCTCCTCCACGGCCTCCACCAGGCGGTCGCCCTCGTTGCGGATGTGCGAGGCGTACCCCCCGCCGTAGCGCGCCGCGACGCGGGCCAGCTCCGTGACCTCCTCGCGCGAGGCAAAGGACGCCGGGGCGTAGATGAGCCCGCTGGAAAGGCCCATGGCGCCCTGCCGCATGGCCTCGGCGACGTGCGCCTTCATCCGCTCCAGCTCCTCCGGCGTGGGCGCGCGGTCCGTGTCGCCCATGACCGCGCGCCGCACCGAGCCCACGGTGACGAAGGTGCCCAGGTTGATGGCGGGGCGCGCCGCCTCCAGCGCGCGGAAGTAGCCGTCCAGGTCGCGCCAGGCGACCCGCTCGCGCCCGCCGCCCAGCTCGCGCAGGGTGTTCTCGTTGACGGGGACGACGCTGGTGACCTCGCCGGTGATCTCGGACGTGATCCCCTGGGTGATCTTGGAGACCGCCCGCCCGTCGCGCAGCAGCGGGTACTCGGAGTGCCCCAGCATGTCGATGAACCCCGGCGCCACCACCAGCCCGGTGGCGTCGATGGTGTCGCGCGCCCGCGCCCCCGGGAGCAGCCCCACCGCCGCGATGCGGTCGCCGCGGATCGCCACGTCGCCGCGGTACCACGGGCTCCCCGTGCCGTCCACGATGCGCCCCCCGCGGATCAGCAGGTCGTAGGGCCGCGCCCCGCCGGTCCCCGCACCCGGGTTTGCGGCGCACGCCGCGAGAGCGGCCAGGGACACCACGGCGGCTGCGGAGCGGAGCGTGTGCATGGCGGGTTCGAGAGTCATGCCGGATGCGGTGTGATGGAGGTGAAGGGGGTGAAGGGCCGGGTTCGGGCGTGCCCCCGGCTGCGCCGGGGTCGGGCTGCGGCTCCGTAACGCACGAAACAACCGTGCGTAACGGAGGCGAGCCCCGGCGGAAACAGCCCCGCCGGGTCTCGCCGCTTCGCGCTCGCATCCCTCACGCGAACATCGCGCTGGCGTCCGCGGGAGGCCCCCACCCGGCTCGCTCGAGGCTCGCCACCCTCCCCCGTTCCGGGGGAGGGGGTCGCCGTCGCAGTTCCCGCAGTATCCCTCAAAAGATGTCGCGGAGGGAAACTCGCGCGGCGGTTTGCGCGAGGTTCCCGGAGCCGGAGCGGAGACAGCGGGCAGTTTCCGCTGGCTCCGCGACCCGCGCAGGAGACGGACGGCTGTATCGTCCGGCTCCGGAGCGGCCCCAACGCAAGATCCAGCCGGAGACGGACCCCTTCTTCAGCCGGATGCGAGAGATGCACGCGCGAACCGCAGCGCCCCCGCGACCGCATCGGCGACGGGAGGCACCACGCGGAACACCGGGTCGGCGGCGGCGAGCGCCCGCTCCACCCGCCCCGAGTACAGCGCCGTGCCCAGCACGCCCCCGTGGAACACCACCGGCACCACGCCCGGCCACGGGTCCAGGTGGCAGCGCAGCGCCACCGCGTGCTCGGCGAGCGCGCGCGCCTCCGCCTCCACCAGCCGGAGCGCCACCGCGTCCCCCGCCTCCGCCGCGCGGATCACGGGCGCCGCGAGCGCCGCGATCTCGGCCTTGGCGGCGCGCCCCGCCCACGGCGGGATCCCCGGGGCGCCCTCCACGCCCAGCAGCTCCAGGAACAGCGGGAGCAGCCGCGTCTGCTCGCCGCGCCCGTCGATGGCGCGGAGCGCCGCCACCAGCCCCGCCCGCCCGATGGCGAAGCCGCTCCCCTCGTCCCCCACCACCATCCCCCACCCGCCGCAGCGCTCCACCCGCCCGTCCGGCCCCCGCCCGTACGCCACGGAGCCGGTGCCGGCGATGAGCAGGATCCCCGCCTCGCCGCCGAGCGACCCTTCCAGCGCCGTCTCGCCGTCGGTGACCACCTCCACCCGCGCGGCCACCCCGGCGGCCAGCAGCGAAGCGCGCACCGCCTCGCGCTCGGCCCGGTTCCCCACCCCGGCCAGCCCGGCGCAGAGCACGGCCGGCGTGCCGGCGAGCCCGGCGGCGGCGACGGCCTCGCGCACCACGGCGGCGACCACCTCCGCCGCGGCGGTGGGGTGGCGCGGGTCCACCAGCCCGGCGGGCCCGGTGTGGCGGACCAGCTCGCGTCCGCTCTCGTCGGCGAGGGCGACGAGGGTCTTGGTGCCCCCCCCGTCCACCCCGGCCAGGATGCGCTTCGCCAACTCAGCGCGCCCCGGCTTCCGCCACCGTCCTGCCACCCGCCCCGCCCGCCTCCTCCGCGTCGGGGACGGGGATGGGGGCGTGCAGCGCCGGGGCGCCCGGGTGGTCGGTGGCGCGGCGCATGCGCGGCGGGGCGGCGAGCTGCGCCGTGGAGATGGTCTCCGCGTCCAGCGGCGCCCCGTTCCGGCGCACCACGTACGCTTCCATGGCGTAGTACTCGGGGAGCCCCAGCCGGTCCACGATGCGCGCGGTGGCGGTGTTGCGATCCTGCACCCGCTGCCAGAACTCGCGGTCGTCCTGTCCCGGGAAGGGCGCCCGGTCCTTCTGGCTCTGGTGCTTGAAGATGGCGAGCGTCTTCAGGGTCAGCTCGTCCTCGGACATGGGCACCAGCACGTCCGCCTCGGACACGGGCCACTCCTGCCAGGCGCCGCGGTAGTACCACATCTCGGGCTGCTCGCCGGAGTAGCGCTGGAGCGCCGACTCCACCGCCTCCAGGCACATGCGGTGGGTGCCGTGCGGGTCGGACAGGTCGCCGGCCACGAAGACGATCTCCGGGC
Organism: uncultured Gemmatimonadales bacterium; assembly: GCA_963716255.1. Lineage (GTDB taxonomy): Bacteria > Gemmatimonadota > Gemmatimonadetes > Longimicrobiales > Longimicrobiaceae > JAFAYN01. The sequence goes on from OY970303.1 coordinate 1,746,883, forward strand.
GCTCGCGCTCCAGCAGCTCCAGGGTGATCTCCACGTCGCGCGGGCCGATGGGGTCCTTGCGGACCTTGCCGGTCTGGTAGAAGGGGAGGTTGAGGAAGCACGCCTGCTCGCGCGTCATCCCGAAGGTCTCGATGCCGGAGACCGCCTCCGCCTCGCGGATGCGCTGCTTGATCTTGAGCACCTCGGCGGTGTCCACCTGCCCGGGGCGCTTGCCGTCCAGGAATGCCTCCACCCGGTCGGTGAACTCGCTCACGGTGCCGCCGGCCACGTGGAAGTCGCGGTCGAAGCGGCGCAGGAAGTCCAGGTAGCGCCGCACCTCGTGGTCGAAGACGGCGATGTTCCCCGAGGTCTGGTAGGCGACGATGATGTCGTTGTCGTTCTGGTGCAGCTTGTTGAGGATGCCGCCCATGGAGATCACGTCGTCGTCCGGGTGCGGCGAGAAGACGATGATCTTCTTGCCCGCGGGGAGGCGGCTCCTGCCGCGCACCTTGGACAGCAGCGCGTTGAACACCTCGCCGTTGAGCGGCCCGGCGGAGCCGTAGCGCGCCACCAGCGCGGACAGGTGGTGCTCGCGGTAGTCGTTGGTGTCCAGCTTGAGGATGGACTTATTCGTCATCTGGCCGAGCCAGATCACCGCCTCGATCTCCAGCCTGCGGTCCCAGCGCACCTCGCCCACCACCCACGGCGTCTTGATGCGGGTGAGCTCCGCCGCCGCCGCCGGGTCCAGGTAGAAGGTGGCGTCGGGGTGGTCCTGGAGGTAGGTGGCCGCCACGTCCGGGTCGGGCTCGCCCTCCACGGCGCGGCGCACGATGGCGGCCTTGTGCTCGCCGGTGGCGATCAGCGCGATCTGGCGGGCGTCCAGGATGCTGGCGACGCCCATGGTGATGGCCTCCATGGGGACGTTGTCCTCGCCGAAGAAGTCGGCGGCGGCGTCGCGGCGGGTCACCGTGTCCAGCGCGAGCAGGCGGGTGCGCGACTCCCTGCCGGAGCCGGGCTCGTTGAAGCCCACGTGCCCGGTCTTGCCGATCCCCAGGATCTGGAAGTCGATGCCGCCGGCGTCGCGGATGGCCTGCTCGTACGCGGCGCAGTGCGCCTCCACCTCCGCGCGCGGCACGTCGCCGCGGGGAAGGTGCACGTTCTCGGGGCGGATGTCGATGTGCTCGAAGAGGTTCTCCCACATGTACCGGTGGTACGAGTGGATGCTCTTCGGGTCCATCGGGTAGTACTCGTCCAGGTTGAAGGTGACCACGTCCGAGAAGTCGAGGTCCTCTTCCCGGTGCATGCGGATCAGCTCGCGGTACACCCCGATGGGTGTGCTCCCCGTCGCCAGGCCCAGGACCGGCCTGCCGCCCGCCGCGCGCTTTGCCTGCATCACCTCGGCGATGCGGCGGGCGATGGTGCGCGCGATCTCGTCGTACTCGACGATGACGACGGGGACACGCTCTCGGACTTGCGCCATGTTGTCGCTACCTCGCTGGGTTTGCTGGATGTCTCTCCCGGCCGTGCCTCGCGTGTGTCGTCGCGCACAAGGTGTGCCCGGTGTCGGAACGGCTTTCAACTGCGGGGTCGGGCGTGACCCCGGCGGGCGCCGGGGTCGGGCTGGCGTCGGCGGGCCCCCTCGGCCCCCTCCCCCGCGAGCGGGAGAGGGGGAGAACTGTAAGGGCTCACTGGCCGCCGCGGCGGGCCTCCCAGTCGGTGAGCGGCGCGTCGAGCACGGCGTCCATGACGGCGTCCGCGACGGTGCGGCGCAGGGGGACGTGCTTCTGGTTCTCGGCGGTGGGGTTCACGCGGTTGGTGAGGATGACCACGAAGACGCCGCGCTCCGGGTCCATCCACAGCGAGGTCCCGGTGTACCCGGTGTGCCCGTAGCTGCGGGGGCCGAAGAAGCGGCCCGCGCTGGAGCGGCCGGAAGGGGTGTCCCACCCCAGGGCGCGGCTGGAGCCGGCGAACTGCGGCGCGGTCCAGCGCGCCACCGTCTCGGGGCGGAGGATGCGCACGCCGCCGTACTCGCCGTTGTTGAGCAGCATCTGCGCGAACACGGCCAGGTCGCGCGCGGAGGAAAAGAGCCCGGCGTGCCCCGCGACGCCGCCCAGCGCCCAGGCGTTTGGGTCGTGCACCTCGCCGTGGATCAGCCCGCCGCGGCTGCGGTCCACCTCGGTGGCGGCGATGCGCGGGCGCAGCGCCGGCGCGGGGCGGAAGCCGGTGTCGTGCATCCCCAGCGGCCGGAAGATGCGGGCCTCGGTGAACTGGTCCAGCGTCTGCCCGGTGATGTGCTCCACGACGCGCTGCAGCAGGATCAGGTCCCAGTCGCTGTACACCGTCTCGGTGCCGGGCGCGTTCTTGAGCGGGCGCTCGTTGATCCTGCGCAGGTACTCGGCCTGCCCGCGGGTGTTCTGGAACAGCGGCGCGAACGCCTCGAAGCCGCCGCGGTGCGTCAGGATCTGCCGCACCGTGATGGCGGCCTTGAGGGTGTCGGTGAGCTCGGGGACGTAGTACGCCACCGGCCGGTCCAGCTGCAGGCGCCCCTCCTCCTCCAGGATCATCGCCGCCGTGGTGGTGGCGACCACCTTGGTGAGCGACGCAAGGTCGAAGAGGGTGCTGTCGGTGACCGCGGGCGAGCCGGGCGCCCAGTCGATGGCGCCGTACCCGCGCTGGTGCACCCGCCGCCCCCAGCGCCCCGCCGCCACCGCGACCGCGGAGGCCGCCCGGTCCGCGACCGCCGCCCGGGCGATGGAGTCCAGCCGCGCCGGGAGCGCCGCGGCGAGCCCGACCGCCTCCGGGGCGGCGGGGACGAGGACCGCCGCCTCGGCGAGTCGCATGGGCGCGGGGGGTGGAGGTGGACTGGGCGGCACGCACGCGCCCAGCGCCAGCAGCGCGCCCTGTGCCACGATGAGCGAACCCGCCCGTACCCGCCGCGCCGCTGCCGCCATGCAAGCTCCCTTCGCGTGATCCCGGTTGCGCACCCGCCCCCGGAAGCCCGCGCCGCCCGCCTGCCCACACGCGCCCCTCGCCTGCGGGCGGGGGCGGTGGGCGCGGACCGGGGTGCGCTGCCGGAGGTGAGGGCATCGTACGCACGCCCGCGGGGTGCGTCAAGGCGGCCCCGGCGCCCCGCGCGGTTTCGGGAGCGCGAGCCGCGGCATAGGTTGGGGGACACGGCGACGGCGGCCCTCACCCGGCTCGCTTGAGGCTCGCCACCCGGGTCCTTCATCCGGTTCACGCGAAGCGTGAAGCGCCATTCTGGGAGAGGGGGCAACGGCGGTGCCATGCGCAGGACCCGAGCTGGCGCCCGCGGGCCCCCACCCGGCGGCCTGAGAGCCGCCACCCTCCCCCAATTCTGGGGGAGGGCTTCCTGACCCTCGGGCTCGTCGTGTCATTCTCCCCCTCTCCCGCTTGCGGGGGAGGAGGCCGGGGGGAGGGGACCCGCCGTTGCCGTTCCGCAGTACCCACACGATCTGTTCGGGGGGAGACAGCCGGGCAGTTTCGGCTGGCTCCCCCCGGCGGAGGGAAACCCGCCGGCTGTTTGGCGGGGTTCCCGGAGCCCGCGCAGGAGACGGACGGCACCGCAGTTCAGCAAGCACTGCGTCCGGCTCCGGAGCGGCCCGCCAGAGCCAGACGAACCACCCGAACCCACGCGAGATGAAAACGCCGCTGCTCGCCGCCCTGGCCCTGGCCGCCTGCTCCCCCTTGCAGACGCCTCCCCCGACGACGCCGGAGCCGGACGTACAACCCGGGATCGAGGTGTTCCTGGCGGACCCGCCCGCCGCGGTGAGGGGGAAGCGGATCGGCCTGATCACCAACCAGACCGGCGTGGACCGCGCGGGAACGCTCAGCATCGACCGGCTGGCCGCCTCGGACGCGGTGGAGCTGGTGGCGCTGTTCGCGCCGGAGCACGGCATCCGCGGCGCCGCCGCCCCGGGCGAGACGATCGCCTCGGGAACGGACGAGCGCACCGGGCTCCCCATCCACTCGCTGTACGGCGCCACCCGAAAGCCCACGCCGGAGATGCTGCGCGGCATCGAGGCGCTGGTTTTCGACATCCAGGACGTGGGGTCGCGCACCTACACCTACGTCTACACCATGGCGCTGGGGATGCAGGCCGCGGCGGAGGCCGGCATTCCCTTCGTGGTGCTGGACCGCCCCAACCCGGTGGGCGGGACGCGGGTGGAGGGGAACCTGCTGGACACGGCCTTCGCCACCTTCGTGGGGATGTATCCCATCCCCGTGCGGCACGGGCTGACGGCGGGGGAGCTGGCGAGGCTCTTCCACGCGGAGTTCGGGGTGGGGGCGGAGCCGGTCGTGGTGCCGGCGCGGGGGTGGCGGCGCGATGCCTGGTTCGACGGCACGGGGCTCCCCTGGGTGGCGCCCTCGCCCAACATCCCGCGGCTGGAAGCGGCGATCCACTACCCGGGCACGGTGTTCTTCGAGGGGACCAACCTTTCGGCGGGGCGCGGCTCCAGCCACCCCTTCGAGCAGGTGGGCGCTCCCTGGCTGGACGCCCCCGCCGTCGTCCGCGAGATGAACGCGCGCGCCCTGCCGGGGGTGCGCTTCGAGGCGGTGAGCTTCACGCCGGTCCGCCCGGGCGACGGCAAGTTCGACGGGGTGCCGCTGCGCGGGGTGCGCCTGGTGGTCACGGACCGCGACGCGTACCGGCCGGTGCGCACCTCGCTGCTGCTGGTGGAGGCGGTATTCCGGCGCCACCGCGACGAGTTTCGCTGGGTGCCGGCGCACTTCGACCGGCTGGCGGGGACGGACCGGCTGCGCAGGGCCATCGAGGCGGGGACGCTGGGCGAGGAGCTGCGGGCGTGGGACGCGGACGCGGCGCGCTTCGAGGCCACCCGCGGGCCGTACCTGCTGTACCCGTGAGGGCCGGTCGGAACGGCTTGAACTGCGGATTCGGGCGTGCCCCCCGGCGGGCGCCGGGGTCGGGCTTCGGCTCCGTAAGCCCGCAAACAACGCGGGCTAACGGAGTCGAGCCCCGGCGGAAACAGCCCCGCCGGGTCTCGCCCCTTCGGGCCGGAATCCCTCACGCGGGGGTGGCGCTGGCGTCCACCGGGGCCCCCGCCCGGCCCGCTCAGGCTCGCACGGCTCGCCCCCTCTATCCCCCGTGCCGGGGGAGGGGGTCGCCGTTGCCGGTCATCCGGGCCCGCGGAACAATTCCCCGTCCGAAGCGGTCCAATTCGCTCCCTCGCTGCCGGCGGCTGCTCCCGCGCCGCCGGATTCCCTCCCACAGACACCTGCCATGACGCTCCCGCGCGCTTTCCGCATCGCCCCGCTCGCCCTGCTGCTCGCCGCGTGCGGCAGCGGCGGCTCCCCGGATGCCATGCAGCAGGAGGAGGCCCTGTCGACCGCGCCGGCGACCGTGGCGCCCACGCCACCCGCGGAGCGGGAGCTGGCCATGGACGCCGCGGCGCCGAAGGCGCCGGGGGACGCGGCCGGGGGAGCGGAGGGCGGGCAGGCGCAGGGACCCGGCGCGCCGGGCGCCCCCGCCGCCGCGACGGACACGGCGGCCGTCCCCGCGATGATCATCCGCACGGGCAACGCCACCGTGCAGGTGGACTCGCTGGAGCCCGCGGTCGCGCGGGTGCGTCAGCTGGCGCAGCGGGTGGGCGGCTACGTGGCGAACACCTCGCAGCAGGGCGGCGAGCGGGAAACGCGCCAGGCGACGCTGGAGCTGAAGATCCCCGCGCGCCGCTTCGACGAGGCGCTGGGCGGGCTGAAGCCGCTGGGCGAGGTGGAGTCGGTGAGCGTGTCCACGCAGGACGTGGGAGAGGAGTTCGTGGACGTGAGCGCGCGCGTGGCGAACGCGCGCCGGCTGGAGGAGCGGCTGCTGGGGCTGCTGGAAAACCGCACGGGGAAGCTGGAGGACGTGCTGGCGGTGGAGCGGGAGCTGGCCCGCGTGCGCGAGGAGATCGAGCGCTTCGACGGGCGGCTGCGCTTCCTGCGGACGCGGGTGGCGGTCAGCACGCTCACCGTGAACCTGCACGAGCCGCACCCCGTGGTGGGCGACTACCCCGGCGCGAACCCCATCCTGAGCGCCTTCCGCCAGGCGTGGCGCAACTTCGTGAGCTTCGTCGCGGCGTTCATCGCCTCGCTGGGGATCCTGGTGCCGCTGGGGGTGATCCTGTGGGTGCTCTGGCTGCTGCTGCGCCGGCTGCGCTGGCGCAGGCGCCCGCCGCCGCCGCCGGTGGACGCGCCGCGGGCGTAGGGACGGCCCTCACCCGGCTCGCTTGAGGCTCGCCACCCGGGTCCTTCATCCGGTTCACGCGAAGCGTGAAGCGCCATTCTGGGAGAGGGGGCAGCGGCGGTGCCATGCGCGGGCGCCGAGCCGGCGCCCGCGGGCCCCCACCCGGCGGCCTGAGAGCCGCCACCCTCCCCCAATTCTGGGGGAGGGCTTCCTGACCCTCGGGCAGGTCGTGTCGTGCTCCCCGTCTCCCGCTTGCGGGGGAGGGGGGCGGGGGGAGGGGGCCTCCCGCGGACGCCAGCGCGATGCCCGCGTGAGGGATTTCGGCCCGAAGGGGCGAGACCCCGCGGCAGTTTGCGGGGGCTCGACTCCGTTGAGCAGCGTTGTTTGCTGCTCTACGGAGCCGAAGCCCGACCCCGGCGCCAGCCGGGGGCACGCCCGAACCCGGCCGTACATCTGTTCAAGCAGGATCCGACTTCAGCCGCCGGACAGCGACAGGTAAAAGAGGGTGGTGTCGCAGGGCGCCCCGTCCGGCATCAGGGCATAGCCCGGCACCACCCCCACCCGGGTCCACCCCAGCCGCTCGTACAGGCGCTCCGCGTCGCCGCCGGTGACGGTGTCCAGCACGAGGAGCGTCCTCCCGGCCTCGCGCGCGGCCTCCGCGACGGCGCGCATGAGGGCGGCGCCGAGCCCCCGCCGGCGCGCCGAGCGGCGCACCAGCATCTTCGCCACCTCGGCGCGGTGCGGCTGGTTCTCCGGGAGCCCCAGCACCAGCTGCACGGTCCCGGCGATCTCCCCACCGGGCCGGTCCTCCGCGACGAGCAGCACCCGCTCGCCGGAAGCGACGCCCTCCGCCACGCGGCGCCAGAAAGCATCGGCACGGGCGGGCGCGAGCGGCGCCATGAAGCCCACGGACGCCCCGCCCTCCACGCAGTCCACCAGGATCCCGGACAATTCCGCGGCGCGATCCGCGGCTTCCCCCGCCGTGAGCCTGCGGACGGCGAGCGATCCCCCCGCGTCCCCGGTCACGGCGCCCTCCCCCGGTGGCCGGTGCCGCCGCTCGCCCCCGGCGCCGGGTCGGCGGCCAGTGCCACGGCGTAGCGCGTGTCGCGGTCCGCGGGGTTGCGGAAGGCGACCGGCCCCTCCAGCCGCATCGCCAGGCAGTCCCCCGCGTCCAGGCGGTGCGTGGCCCCGCCGGTGGTCAGCTCCAGCCTGCCCTCCAGCACCCACACCTGCTGGCCGATCCCGACGGCGCGCGGCGTCCCCGGCGTGTCGTACGCCACGCGGGCGCCGGCCGGGAGGACGACCTCCACCAGCTCGATGGGGGACGGGAAGCCGGGCGGCGACAGGTTGCGGCGCACGTAGCCCGTTTCCGGGTCGCGCCAGGTGGCCTGGTCCTCGCGCCGCGACAGGGGCGGGGCGTCCGCGCGCGCCTCCTCGGCGAAGAGCGACGCGAGGGTCACGCCCAGCCCCGCCGCCAGCCGGTCGAGGACCGCGGCCGTGGGGCTGCTCTCGCCGCGCTCGATCAGCGAGATCATGGAGCGGCTCACGCCGGCGCGCTCGGCCAGGGCGTCAAGCGTGAGGCCGTGCGCGGCCCGCAGGCCGCGCAGGCGCGCCGCGAGGCGCGCGTTGATGTCCGGCAGGGTGGATTCCATGATAACAGAATACAAATCCATCATACCGGAGTCAAGCGGAATTCGACCCGCTTCCGTCACCTAGGGAGACGGTGGGTTGGACCGCATCCCGTAAACGAGACCGGGCGCCCCGCGGATGGGGCGCCCGGTCATGCGTCTCGGTCTTCAGGGCAGCCGCGCCGTCGTGGGCGGCCCCTCGTTCCCCACCCGGTCCACCGCCGTCACCCACACTTCGGTGGGCGCCGCGCCGGTGCTGTCCGCGGCGACCGTGTGCGCCCGCGCCCAGCCGGGCAGCACCTCCGTCCGCCAGGCGCCGGCGGCGCGCGAGCGCACGGTCCACCAGGTGGGCGCGGCGCCGCCGCCCGGCTCCAGCGCCAGCTCCACCCCGCCGGCCGCGGAACGGGCCCCCACGGCGGGCCGGCCGGGCGCGCCGCCGTACAGCCAGGGCGAGGCGGGGACCAGCGCGGGCTCGGCGTACGCCTCGCGAGCCAGGCGGGTGGACAGGGAGTCGGGGTCGCGCATGAGGGCCTTCATGCTGAAGTGCACGTTCCCCGTGGCGCCGGGGATGCCGCGGGTCACGTACACCTGCCCCACGATCTCCGCGGCCGGCCAGCGCGCCTCGGTGGGGAGCACCTGGCTGGCGAAGTTCCCCGGCCACAGGTTGCGTCCCTTCACGTTCTGCTCGGTCCACCAGCGCAGCAGCACCGGGTAGCTCAGCACGGTCCGCGCGGTGGGCCAGTAGAGCTGCGGGGTGAAGTAGTCGAGCCACCCGTTCACCAGCCACTTCCGCGAGTCGGCGTAGAGCTGCTCGTAGGGATCGAACGTGGTCCGGACCTGGGCGGGATGTCCCGGGCGCCAGATCCCGAACGGGCTGATCCCGAACTTGACCCAGGGCTTCGCCCGCTTGACCTCGCCGTACAGGCGCTCCACGAAGCGGTCCACGTTGTCGCGCCGCCAGTCGTCGCGGGCCAGCGTGCCGCCGGAGGCCCGGTAGCGGTCCCAGCTGGGCTGGTCGGGGAAGTCGATCTCGTTGCGCAGCGAGTCGGTCTCGCGGTACGGGTAGAAGTAGTCGTCGATGTGCACCCCGTCCACGTCGTAGCGCCGCACCACGTCCATCACCACCCGCACCGAGTGGTCCTGCACCGCGGGCTCCCCGGGGTCCATCCACAGGTGCGTGCCGTACGCGCGCACGATGTCCGGCCGGGTGCGGGCCAGGTGCGTGGCGGCGAGCGGCGACTTCGCGGTGGGGTGGCGGGCGCGGTACGGGTTGAACCAGGCGTGCAGCTCCAGCCCGCGCCGGTGCGCCTCCGCCACGGCGAGCTCCAGCGGGTCGTACGCCGGCTCCGGCGCCCGCCCCTGCTCGCCGGTGAGGTACTCCGACCACGGCTCCAGCTCCGAGCGGTAGAGCGCGTCCCCCGCCGGCCGCACCTGGAGGATCACGGCGTTGAGGTTGAGCGCCTTCGCCCGGTCCAGGATGGCCAGCAGCTCCGCCTGCTGCTGCGCCGCCGGCAGCCCCGGCCGCGACGGCCAGTCGATGTTCGCGACGCTCGCCACCCACACCCCCCGGAACTCCCGCCGCACGGGCGGAGGCGCATCGGCGGAGGGACCGGCGGCCACCGGCGCGGGGTTGCCGGAGCACGCGGCCAGCACGAACGCCGCGGCAGCGAGTGCCGTTCTGCGAATCTTCAAGAGCGCATCTCCCCTGCGGAAACGAAAAGACGAACGGCCCCCGCGCACCGGCGGCCGGACCACGGGCCGCTCCCCGCGTGAGGGATTACGGCCCGAAGGGGCGAGACCCGGCGGCAGTTTGCTTGTCATACCCCAAATTTATCTAGGGAGGCTGCGAGGTCAGCGCCCTGCACCATGAGTTGCAGGGCCTGCATGCCTCTCCAGAGCGTGATCCAGCCGGGCATGTGGTCGACGCGCGTGCCCTGGTGCGAGCCCATGTGTCCGCCCAGACGTCCGAGCGCGAGCGCCACATCGCGTACAGTCTTTAACTCGCGGCGTAGTCGCAACGCCAGGAGCATGCGTTCTCGCTCGGTGAGCCCAGAGTCCTCCGCGGGAGCGAACGGATCGATCCGTACCGCCTCCTTCAGGGTGAGAATGCGCGTCGCGACCACGCTCAGCAACGCGATGGCTGCGTAGAGCCGCTCGCTCGTCTCCAACTGCAAGTGCTCCGCTCCCAGCCCGCTCTTGAGCACCTTGTGATACTCCTCCACCAGCCAGCGCGCCGAGTACTGGCGGGCACACGCGGCGGCTTCGGCGGCCGAATGCACGGGCTGATCGCAGAGGAGAATCCACTCCAGGGGCTCCTTTACACTCGCAGGCGGATCCGCCTCCCAGACGCGCACCGCCGTGCAGCGCACGCCCGGCAAGCCGCCTGGACTCTTCCCCGGTCGTTGGGGCGAGCGCAGCGTCACCTGGCAGAACGCCACGCTCAGGACCGCTTCACGGGCGGGGTGCTGCGGACGCTCCCGCAGAGAGAGGGTGAATCCTCCCGCGGCAGGCTGGGCTCTCAGCTGCGTGAATAGCCTTGCTCCGCTTCCCGAACCAGTCTGCCACTGCGCCCACTCCAGGGCGCGATCCTGCGTGGCGCGCACCAGGAAGCCGTGCCCTGACTCCTGGCACAGCGTCAGGAACTCGTAGATGTCTGCCTCCCGGTCGCACACGCGAATCCAACGTGCGCCTGCCGGAGCCTCGCCCAGCCGCAGTGTGCTGTAGCTCCAGATCTCCGACTCCCGCTGTCGTGCTTTGGCAACCTTGGAATCCCGCTCTGCCGTGCGCTGTCTCTCCTGAGGACGGACGTAGTACTGCTGGTCTGCAAGCCCGAGCACCAGCAGCGCAGGGCGCGATTTGCCCTCGGCCACAGCTCGCTCTGGCACCCACTCGATCGCCAGCACGGAGTGAACGAAGAAGCCTTGCAGCCCCTTCTTCCCCGACCCCAGGGGGCCCATGTCCGCACGCGGCGTCTTCCCACTCCAGCTGAACGCAGACGTATCCTCCGCCAGCAGGATCGTACGGCCCGGGGGCCCCAAGGTCATCGTCTCGCGCAGTCGGCTCCGGTGCCCCTCCTGCAGCGTATCCGGGGTGACCTGCGCATGGTCGAACAGCGCATAGGCCGCCTTGACGTCGTAGCGGCGGTCGAACAGAGCCGGAAGGCTGCTGCCCGGCGAATCCAGAAGGCGGCTTGCGATGAAAGTCGCTCGGTCCACCCGACGCACATCGCCCAGCGCAGCTCCTTCGAATTGCTCTTGGGCCCAACTCCTATTCTCTGCGCTCATCGTACACCTCCTGCCAGGGAGCTTCCCAAGCTACGGGCTGCCCTGCCAAGCGCAACGGTTTCAACCACCTGTAGAGATTTGGGGTATGACTAGCGGCTGTTTGCCGGGGCTCGACTCCGTTACGCACGGTTGTTTCGTGCGTTACGGAGCCGAAGCCCGACCCCGGCGCCAGCCGGGGTCACGCCCAAACGAGCGGTTCCCGATCCAAACCGCAACCCACCACGAAAAAGCCCGGCGATCTCTCGCCGGGCCTTTTCACGACACTCAGGAAGACGAACCCCTCACCGGTACGCGGGATTGGCGTTCATCTCGCCCCGGTTCACCGGCAGGCACTCCACGTTGGCGTACTCCACGGTGGCGCTGCCCAGGTACGACCCCCGCTGGAACTCGTTGAAGTCCTCGATGTCGCCGTACTGCGTCTTGTACCGGCGCAGGTCGCCCAGCCGGTGCCCGTCCAGGTACAGGTCGCGGCGGCGCCCGTCGCGCACCGCGGCCCGGAAGTCCGCCGCGCTGACGGTGGCGGGGAGCGCCGCCTGGCTGCCGACGGCCCGCCGCGCGTTGACGAAGGCGAGCGTGGTGGCGTTGGGCCCCTCGGCCTCGGCGCGGATGTACTGCGCCTCCAGCCCCGAGGCGATGCGGATGGCGGCGCTCCGGGTGAACTCGCCGCCCGGCAGCGTCCCCGTGTAGGTGCTGAACGCGCCGGGCGAGTTGGGCACGAAGGCCCGGCCCCCGCCCTGCACCGTTTCCGTGACGTCGGGGAGCGGCACCCGCGGGTCCCGGAGCGTCTCGAACGGCGTCCCCGTGACGGAGGCCGCGATGGGCGCCGTCATGCGGGCGAAGAACACCTGGTTCTCCTCGGCGCTGTTCTCCGAGTAGAAGGAGCGGAAGACGAAGTCGGCGGGGACCTGGGCGGCGAACTGCGCCGCCAGCGGGCGGTCGCCCAGGTCGAGCGCGGCGCGCGCGATCCCCACCCGCGCGAGGTTGATGATGGAGTCCGCGCCCGCCACGCCGCGCGCGTTCGCGGGGACCGCGGCGGCGGCGGCGGCCCGCGCCGCGGTGGCCACGGTGATGGCCTCGTTGAAGCGCGGGATGGCGAAGTCGCGGAAGATCTCCGCCGGGGTGTGCGGCGGGCTCAGGTTCACGGGGATCCCGCAGTAGTGCTCGCCCAGCAGGTTGTACGTGGTCCCGGCGTACGCCAGCACGCGGGCCATGCGCAGGTCGGAGCTGGCGGAGTCGCCGCGCAGCGCCTTGAAGCGGCCCACGGTGCTGTCGGCCAGGAAGCGCGCCCGCTGGATCGTCGTGTAGGCGATGGCCGCGGTCCCGTTGTCCGGGTCCACGAAGCGCTGGTCGATCAGCTGCTCCTCGACGATGGTGGTGTGGTTGCGCAGCTCGTCGGTGAAGACGGCGGCGTAGTAGATCAGGTCGTCGTAGGCCCGCTGGAAGTCGCCCACCACGCCGTTGGTGAGCAGCCCCAGGTAGAAGGGGTCGTCCAGGTTCTCCACGTCGATCGCCTGGGGGTTCTCCACGTCCAGCAGGCCGCCGCAGCCGGCGAGCGCGCCGGAGGCCGCGATCGCGACCCCCAGGGCGGCGGTGCGGCGCAGCAGGGCGGAATGAAAGCGTCTCATGGGTGTGCGCCCCGCGTCAGAAGTTCACGTTGATGGCGGCGGACAGGCGCCGGTTCTGCGGCATCGCGTACGCGTCCACCCGCACGAAGGACCGGTTGCCGTAGGTGTTCACCTCGGGGTCGATCCCGGAGTACTTCGTCCACAGCGTCGCCAGGTTGTGGCCGGCGAGGGTCAGCGTGGCCTCCGAGACGCGGGAGAACGCCAGGTACCGCGACGGGATGGTGAACGACACCGACACGTCGCGCAGCTTGAGGAAGTCCCCGTCCTCGATGTACGGCGCGAACAGGTTGACCGGGGCCCCGGCCGGGTTCACCGCCGCGCCGCGGTAGATGGACACCTCGCCGGCGAAGGCGGAGTCCGCGGCGCTCGCCGGCGCCAGCACCCGCACGTCGTTCACCCGCTCGCAGTTGAGCTGGAAGCGGCAGCGGTTGTACTCCTTGTAGTTGAACACCTTGTTGCCGCCCTTGTAGTCCAGTTGCGCGAACAGCCGCACGCCGCCGAAGAGGGTGAAGGTGTTGGAGAACCCTACCTCGCGCGTGGGCGCCGGCGGCCCCAGGTAGCTGAAGGCGGTGTCCACGACCGGCTGCAGCCGCGAGTTGATCACGTAGCCGCCGCTCGCGTCGCGCGAGGGGAGCTGCGCCCAGAAGCCGCCCAGCGGGTACCCCGGCCGGTTCTCCTGCACCGCCCCGTACGCCTGGCCGACCAGGACGCTGCGGGTCAGCCCGGGCTGCTCGAAGGTCAGCAGCTCGTTGTGGTTGGTGGCCAGGTTGAGCTGGCTCTCCCACGAGAAGCGGTCGCGCCGCACCGGGGTGGCGGTCAGCAGCAGCTCGACGCCGGTGTTGCGGATGTCGCCCAGGTTCTCGGTGCGGCCCTGGAAGAAGCCCTCCGACGGGGCGATGGAGACCGCCTGCAGCAGGTTGTCCGTGCGCTTGTTGTAGTAGGTGAAGTCCACCGCCAGGCGGTTGTCGAAGAGGCCGCCCTCGAAGCCCACCTCGAACTCCTCGCCGCGCTCCGGCTCCAGGTTGGGGTTGCCGAAGTTGAGGGTGCGGACGCCGCTCACCGTGGTCACGCCCGTCGCGGTGGGCTGCGTCACCTTGACCACCGTGTACGTCTGGTTGGCCTGGTTCGCCAGCGGGGCGCGCCCGGCCTGCCCGTACGCCGCGCGCAGCTTGAAGTCGGCGACGCGCGCCCGCTCGAAGAAGCCCGCGAGCGCCGGCTCCTCGCTCACCACGTAGGAGACCTGCGCCTTGGGGTAGGTGATCAGGTCGAACTCCGCCCCGAAGCTGGAAAAGTCGTCCGCCCGCAGCGCGCCCACCAGGAAGAGGCGGTTGTTGATGCTCAGCTGCTGCTGGACGTAGTAGCCGATGGAGTTGACCTCCTCGAACGTGTTGGACCCCGTGGTGAGGGCCGCGTTCTGGATGGCCGTGATGTCGGGGGCGCCCAGCCCCGTGCCGGAGCCGAAGAGCTGGTCGAAGCGCCGCGCGATGTACTGCGTGCCGAACGACGTGGACGACTCCATCCACCCCGTGACCGGGAGCTCCACCGTGCCCACGTAGTCCGCCGTGTACACCCGGTTGCGGGGGTAGCGCAGCGAGCTCTGACCCTCGGGGAAGCCCGCGAACTCGGCGTCCGTGGAGCCCGGGGGCGACAGGAGGCGCGCCTCGTTCTGCGTGAGGTCCAGCCCCAGCGTCAGCCGGTTGCGGAACCACTCGAAGGGCCGGTAGTTGGCCGTGGTCCCCAGCGTGGTCCGGTCGGAGTAGGTCTGGTTGTCGTAGCGGACCGCCTGCTCGCCGCCCACGGAGCCCGGGTACCCCGGGAACACGTTGGGGAAGGAGGAGCGCCGCCCCGGGATGCCGCGCACCGAAAGGAGGTACAGCCCCTGCCCCGACTCGTCGCCCACGGGGAGCCGCAGGTGGTTGCGGACGTAGTTGCTGGACACCTGGAAGTCCAGCTGGTCGGTGGCGTAGGCGGTGAAGTTGGCCCGCACCGAGCGCCGCCGGTTGAAGCTGTTGGCGAACAGGCCGTTCTCGTGGTCCAGGTCGCCCGAGACGAAGTACGAGAAGCGGTCGCCGCCGCCGCGCACCGACAGGTTCAGCCGGTTCAGGTCGCCGGAGTTGATGCCGAACGGGTCGTCCAGGATGGGGCTCCGCTCCTGGAGCACCGTGCCGGCCGCCACCCCCTGGCACGCCGGGTACGTGGGCTCGGAAACGCTGTTCACGACCGTGCGGGCCGCGATGTTGGCCGGGGTGCAGGTGGTGAAGTTGTCGACGATGTCCGACCCGATCCGGCTCTGCCCGTACTCGTACTTCACGTTCCAGCGGGTCCGCTGGGCCCCGCGCGGCCCCTTCTTGGTGATCACCTGGATCACCCCCGCCGCCGCCTCCGCGCCGTACAGCGTGGCCGCCGCCGGCCCCTTGAGCACCTCGATGGACTCGATGTCCTCCGGGTTGATGAAGGAGAGCGCCGAGGTCACCTGGGTGCTGAAGGACTGGGTCCCTGCCCCCGACGCGCCGAAGTTGCCCAGCGACGCGTCGCTGTAGCGGATCCCGTCCACGTAGATCACCGGCCGCACCGAGGTGAGCGAGCCGGCGCCGCGAACCACGATGTCCGCCGCCGCGCCGGGGGTGCCGGAGTTGGAAAGGATCTGCACGCCCGGTGTGCGCGACTGCAGGATCTCCGTGACGTCGCTCACCGTGGTCTTCTCGGTCACCGACGCGGCGTCCAGCTTGACCATGGAGTTGCCGAGCTCGCGGCGGCTGGTGGCCCCCGGCGTGCCCGTGACCACGATGGCGTCCAGCGCCACGCTCGCCGCGGCGAGCGCGAAGTCGGCACGGGCGGTCTCCCCCGCGGCGACGGTGACGGTGGAGGTGGCCGGCGCGTAGCCGAGCATGGCCGCCCGGAGCTGCACCCGGCCGGCCGGGACGCCGGCCAGCGAGTACTCCCCGGTGCCGCCGGTCACGGCGCCCTGCCCGCTCCCCGTCGTCACCCGCACCCCCGCGAGCGGGCGCTGGGTGCCGGTCTCCACGACGGTGCCGCGCACGGTCCCGGTGGACTGCGCGGCGAGCGGGGGGGCGGCCGTCCCCAGCAGGGCGGCTGCCCCGACGAGCACCCGCGCGATGATCCTGCGACCTGGTAGGGTCATTTGTTTCTCCTTGAGACGAATTGCACTGCGATCGGGCGGCGAGCACGAAGAAGTGGAGGCGGGCACCGTCCTTTCGGTTGGGAGGAAAGCGTGGACGGGAACGACGAACGACCGGACCTGCCTGCGGTGCGGAAGCGTGACCTGCCCGTGCTGTGGCTGAGACCGCAGATTAGCCGGCGTGGACATGCATGTCAACGCGGTTTCCGCGCGCCGCCACACGTTTCCGGGCACCGGGCCCGCGCGCAAATAAGCGCGGGGCACCATGCCGAACGGCACGGTGCCCCGCGTGAGGGATTACGGCCCGAAGGGGCGAGACCCGCGGGCAGTTTCGCGGGGCTCGACTCCGTTAGCCCGCGTTGTTTGCGGGCTTACGGAGCCGAAGCCCGACCCCAGCGCCAGCCGGGGGCACGCCCGAACCCGCGGTTGCCGTTCAGCCCAAGCGCTACAGCTTCCAGATCCGCTCCGCGTACTCCCGCACCGAACGATCGCTGGAAAAGAACCCGCAGCGCGCCACGTTGAGGATCGCGCTCCGGGTCCACGCCTCGCGGTCGCGGTATGCCGCGTCCACCGCGTCCTGCGCCGCCACGTACGCGTCGAAGTCGGCGAGGAGCATGAAGCGGTCGTCGTGCAGCAGCGAGTCCAGCAGCGGGCGGAAGAGCCCCGGGTTCTCCGCCGACAGCGCCCCGGAGGAGATGAAGTCCAGCACCCGGCGCAGCCGCGGGCTGGCCTCCACGAAGCGGCGCGGGTCGTACCCCGCCGCCTTGGAGGCCGCGACCTGCTCCGCGGTGAGCCCGAAGATGAAGACGTTGTCCGGCCCCACCGCCTCGGCGATCTCCACGTTGGCGCCGTCCAGCGTGCCGATGGTGAGCGCCCCGTTGAGCGCGAACTTCATGTTCCCCGTCCCCGACGCCTCGTACCCCGCCGTGGAGATCTGCTCCGACAGGTCGCTCCCGGGAAAGATCCGCTCGGCCAGCGACACCCGGTAGTCCGGGAGGAAGGCAACCTGCAGCCTGGGGCTCACCGCCGGGTCGGCGTTGGCCTTCGCCGCGACGGCGTTGATGAGCTGGATGATCAGCTTCGCCGTCCAGTAGGTGGGCGCCGCCTTGCCGCCGAAGAGCACCGCGCGCGGCACCACGTCCAGCGCCGGGTCGTCGCGCAGGCGCAGGTACAGGTCCACCAGGCGCAGCGCGTTGAGGAGCTGGCGCTTGTACTCGTGCATGCGCTTCACCTGCACGTCCACCAGCGCGTGCGGGTCCATCTTCACCCCCGTCTCGGCGAGGACGGTCTTCGCCAGCGCGGCCTTGTTGGCCGCCTTGATGGCGCGCCAGCGCTCGCGGAACACGGTGTCGTCGGCATGCGCCTCCAGCCCTTTCAGCAGCGGGAGGTCCACGATCCACCCGTCGCCCACCGTTTCCGTGATCAGCTCCGAGAGCCCGGGGTTGGACTTGAGGAGCCAGCGCCGCTGCGTCACCCCGTTGGTCACCGAGGTGATGCGGTCCGGGTACAGCTCGTCGAACTCGTGGAAGATGCGCTCGCGCAGGATCTGCGTGTGAAGCGCCGCCACGCCGTTGACGGTGTGGCTCCCCACGATGGCCAGGTGCGCCATGCGCACCTGCCCGCCCGAGATGATCGCCATGCGCTCCACCCGCGCCGGGTCCTCGGGGAAGCGGCCCGCCACCTGCTCGCGGAAGCGCCGGTCGATCTCGCGCACCAGGTCGAAGTGCCGGGGGAGGAGCCGCGAGAACAGGTCCACGCCCCACGCCTCCAGCGCCTCCGGGAGCACCGTGTGGTTGGTGTACGCGAAGGTGCGGCGGGCGATGTCGAAGGCGTCGTCCCACTCCAGCCCCTCCTCGTCCATCAGCAGCCGCATCAGCTCGGGGATGGCCACCGCCGGGTGGGTGTCGTTGAGCTGCACCTGCACCTTGTCGGGGAAGTCCGTGAAGGTCTTCCGCTCGCGCTTGTAGCGCAGGAGGATGTCCTGCAGCGTGGCCGACACGAAGAAGTACTGCTGCTTGAGACGCAGCTCCTTCCCCGCCCCCGTGTCGTCGGGCGGGTACAGCACCTTGGAGATGGTCTCCGTCTGCGTCTTGGCCTCCACCGCGGCGATGTAGTTGCCGCGGATGAAGCCCTCCAGGTCGAACTCCTCGGTGGCCTTGGCCGCCCAGAGCCGCAGGGTGTTGACGGTGTGGTTGCAGTAGCCGGGGATGGGGGTGTCGTAGGCCATGGCCAGCACGTCGCTGGTGTCCACCCAGCTGAAGTGCACGCGCCCCTCCGAGTCCTTTTCGCCCACCACCCGCCCGTAGAACTTCACCGGGTAGGTGCGGTCCGGCCGGGCGATCTCCCAGGGGTTGTCGTCGCGCAGCCAGTTGTCGGGCATCTCCACCTGGCGGCCGTCCGCGTCGATGCGCTGCCGGAAGATGCCGTGCTCGTAGCGGATCCCGTAGCCGTAGCCGGGGATCTCCAGCGTCGCCATGGAGTCCAGGTAGCACGCCGCCAGCCGCCCCAGGCCGCCGTTGCCCAGCCCGGCGTCGGGCTCGCGCTCCTCCAGCACCTCCAGGTCGTAGCCCAGCTCGGCCACGGCCTCGGCGGTGGCGCCCTCGAGCCCCAGGTTGACGAGGGCGTTCCCCAGGGCCCGGCCCATGAGGAACTCCAGCGACAGGTAGTAGACGCGCTTCACGTCGTCGCGCCGGTACGCGGACTGGGTGGCCGCCCAGCGCTCGGCGAGCCGGTCGCGGACGCTCCACGCCGTGCTCATGTAGACGTCGCGCTCGTTGGCGCTGGTCTGGTCCAGCGCGAGCGTGTAGGTGACGTGGTCGGAGATGGCGCGCTTCAGGGCATCTATGCGCGTGGACCTGCGTCCCGTGTCGGGCCGTGGGTTCTGGAGCATGGGAGTTTTTCGGGGAAAGCTCGGCCGGTGACATCCCGGCCCGCCGCTGCGGGCGGACTGCAGGAAACTGGAAGAGGGCACAAAGATAAGGGCGCCCGCGAGCGCCCGAAAGGTTCAACCCCTGTCCGCCCTCGACAGTTCCCCCGCGCCGCGCTCCGCGCCGCGCCTGCACGGAAACGCCAGGGCGAACAGCGAGCCCTCCTCGCCGAACTCCGCCCAGGTGCGCCCGCCCATCCCCTCCACCGTTTCCCGGACGATGCTGAGCCCCAGCCCCGTCCCCTCCACCCCGGTGACGGTGCCGTGCGCCCGGAAGAAGCGCTGGAACAGCCTGGAGCGCGCCTCCTCCGGCACCCCGATGCCGTTGTCGCGCACCTCCACCACCAGCTCGCACCCCCCGGTGCCCTGCGTGCCCTCCAGGAAGGCGCCGATGTGCACGCGGCGGGCGGGCTTGGACGGGTCCGAGTACTTGATGGCGTTGGACACGTAGTTGGACAGGCTCAGCTCCACCGCCGCCGCGTTGACCTCGATGCAGGGGAGCTCCCCCTCCACCTTCACCTCCACCCCGCGCGACTGCGCCATCTCGCGGAGCTGGCGGACCACCTCGCCCACCGCCTCGGGGAGGAGCACGTTGCGCTGGCGGCGCAGGTCGCTGTCCAGCCGCGACAGCTCCATCAGGTTCTGCAGGATGTCCTGCATGGCCTCGGTGTTCTGCACCGCCATCTCCGCGAAGCGGGCGCGCTTCTGCGGGTTTTCCGCGATCCAGTCCTCCTGGAGCATCTGCGCCGCCCCCAGCACCGTCCCGATGCGGTTCTTGAGCTCGTGCGACACCATGCGGTTGAAGCTGCGCAGCCGGTTCTCGCGCTCGCGCACCTGCTCGGCGGAAAGGCGCAGGTAGTGCCCGGTGGTGTGCTGCTGGATGATGGACACGGCGCGGAAGAGCCGGTGCGCGCACGCCAGCAGCTCGGAGCGGGTGCACGGCTCGTCCACGTCGTCCACCGTTCGCACCAGGAAAGCGAAGAGCACGCCGCCCAGGATCTCGTACTCCTTGAGGATCTCGTGGGCGTCGAAGCCCTGGGTGTAGCGCAGTCCGCCCAGCTCGATCGCCTTGGCCACCACCGGGACGTCGGCGGTGATCTCCTGCGCGGGGTCCTCCAGGTAGTCGGCGATCCCCACCATCAGCAGCGGCACGTGGTCCAGCAGCTCGTCGGTGGGAAAGACGCGCATGGGATCCAGGGCCACGCGGGCGGCGATGCGGTCCAGCCAGCGGCGGGTGAGGTCCTCCCGCGCGTCGCGGATCTCCTTCGCCAGCGCCACGGCGAGCCTGCAGTTTACGGTGATCTCCATGGGTCTGCCTGGCCGGGCGCGCTCGTTCGCCGCGCGTCGTGGAAGCGGTAGCCCCGCCGGTTGAGCAGGATGTGGGCCACGCGGCGGCTGGTGGGAACCGTATGTTCGGGCATGACCCCGGCTGGCGCCGGGGTCGGGCTTCGGCTCCGTAGCACACGAAACTACCGTGTGCAACGGAGTCGAGCCCCCGCGGAAACAGCCCCGCGGGGTCTCGCCCCTTCGGGCCGAAATCCCTCATGCGACTGCGGGCGCCGCGGCATTCCCCGGGGCTCCCGCACTTTCGCACTCCCGCACTCCCGCACTATCATCCCCCCACGTTCCGCACGGCAGGCACCCGTTTTCCGGAGGTCGCAGGATGATCCACAGGCTCTTCGCGCGCGCGCTCCCGGTGCTCGCGCTGCTGCTCATGGCACCGCTCGCGGCGGGGGCGCAGCAGCGCCCGGTCGCCAGCCCGCGCGACACCGCCAGCATGCGGCTGGGCGGCGCCGTCGTTTCCGTGGACTACGGGCGGCCGTACGCGCGCGGCCGCAAGATCATGGGCGGGCTGGTGCCCTTCGGGCAGGTGTGGCGCACCGGCGCCAACGCGGCCACCACGCTGGTGGCCGGCGCCGACCTGCGCATCGGCGGGGTGGACGTGCCCCGGGGAACGTACACGCTCTACACGGTGCCGGCGGCGAATCGCTGGCTCCTGGTGGTCAACCGCCAGACGGGGCAGTGGGGGACGGAGTACGACGCCGGGCAGGACCTGGCGCGCATCCCCATGCGCGTGGGCGCGCTGCGGTCGCCCGTGGAGCAGTTCACCATCACCCTGACGCCGGGGCAGAACGGGCGCGGCGAGCTGGCACTGGCCTGGGAGACCACCCGCGCGAGCGTGCCGGTGGAGCTCAAGCGTCCCGCCGCGCGCGGCAGCAACTGAGCGCGGCGCCGTGAGCGACGCCTCTTCCCCGCCGCTCCCGGACCCGTTCGCGCGCTTCGGCGAGCTGCTGGAGCGCGCCCGGGCCACCGACCTCCCCGAGCCCACGGCGATGGCGCTCTCCACGGTGGGGCCGGAGGGGCGCCCCTCCTCGCGGATGGTGCTCCTCAAGGGGTTCGACGAGCACGGCTTCGTGTTCTACACCAACCTGGGGAGCCGCAAGGCGCGCGAGATCGCCGCCAACCCCTGGGTGGCGCTCTGCTTCCACTGGCAGCCGCTGGAGGTGCAGGTGCGCGTGGAGGGCCGCGCCGAGCCGGTCACCCCCGCGGAGGCGGACGCCTACTACGCTTCCCGCGCGCGAGGCAGCCGCATCGGCGCGTGGGCCTCGCGCCAGAGCGAGGAGCTCCCCGCGCGCGAGACGCTGGAGGCGCGCATCCGCGAGACCGAGGCGCGCTTCCCCGGCGAGGACGTCCCCCGCCCCCCCTTCTGGTCCGGCTTCCGCGTGGTCCCGGACCGCATGGAGCTGTGGTTCGGCCGGCCCAGCCGCCTGCACGACCGCGACGTCTACACCCGCGATCCCGCCGCGCCCGGCGGCTGGTCGCTGCGGCACCTGTATCCCTGACGTGCGGGCCGAACGCACGCGGGCCCACCCGGCAGGCCCCCACCCGGCTCGCTTGAGGCTCGCCACCCTCCCCCCTTCATACGGTTCACGCGAAGCGTGAAGCGCCATTCTGGGGGAGGGCCTCCTGTATCTCGGGTTGGTCGTGCTGTGCTCCCCTCTCCCGCTTGCGGGGGAGGGGGCCCGCCGTTGCATGAGGGATTCCGGCCCGAAGGGGCGAGACCCGGCGGCCGTTTGCCGGGGCTCGACTCCGTTGGGCTGCGTGGTTTGCAGCCCTACGGAGCCGAAGCCCGACCCCGGCGCCAGCCGGGGTCATGCCCAACCCTGCCGTCGGGAAGTCAGTACGTGATCAGCGACCGCACGTCGTACCCCGCCAGCGCCTTCCGCCCTCCCAGGAACTCCAGCTCGATCACGAACGCCGCCGCCGCCACCACGCCGCCGATCGCCTCCACCAGGTGCGCGCTGGCGCCGGCCGTGCCCCCCGTGGCCAGCAGGTCGTCCACGATCAGCACGCGCTCGCCGGACCGCACGGCGTCGGCGTGCATCTCCAGCACGTTGGTGCCGTACTCCAGCGCGTACTCGCGGCTCACCTTGTCGTACGGGAGCCGCCCCGGCTTGCGGATGGGGACGAACCCCACCCCCAGCGCCATGGCCAGCGGCGCGCCGAAGATGAAGCCGCGCGACTCGATCCCGGCGACCACGTCGATGCCGGCGCCGCGGAAGTCCTCCGCGAGCCGGTCCACCACCTCGCGCAGCCCGCGGGGGTCGCGCAGCAGCGGGGTCACGTCGCGGAAGAGGATGCCGGGAATGGGGAAGTCGGGGATGGCGCGGACCAGCTCTTTCAGGTGCTCCACGGACGGGGCTCCGGGTAGGGGGCTCGGGGCGTCGCCGCTGCGGGCGAAGGACAGCCGACAAGATAAGCAGCCCGGGCCCGCTGCTGCCACCGGCATCGTGTGATGATGGGTTGAACGGCGGGAACTGCGGATTCGGGCGTGACCCCGGCTGGCGCCGGGGTCGGGCTTCGGCTCCGTAGCAGACGATACTACCGTCTGCAACGGAGTCGAGACCCGGCGGAAACAGCCCCGCCGGGTCTCGCCCCTTCGGGCCGTAATCCCTCACGCGACGGCGCCCCCGCCTCGATACCGAGGCGGGGGCGCCGTCGCAGTTGCAGTTGCAGGCTGTCCCCTCATTCGCTGAGCACGCTGCGGTAGGCGTCCCAGTCGTCCAGCACCATCCCGGCGCCGCGCACCACGCAGGTGAGCGGCTCGTCGTCCACGTGGATGGGAAGGCCGGTCTCCAGCGCCAGGATGCGGTCCAGGCCGCGGAGCTGCGCGCCGCCGCCGGTCATCACGATCCCCTCGTCCACGATGTCGGACGACAGCTCCGGCGGCGTCACCTCCAGCGCCCGCCGCACCGCCCCCACGATGGCCTGGATGGGCTCCTGGATGCACTCCCGGATCTCGTCCGAGTGGATGCGGATGGTCTTGGGGATGCCGGAGATCAGGTCCCGTCCGTTGACGTCCATCTCGCGCGGCTCCACGGTGTTGGACGCGGACCCGATCTGGATCTTGATGGCCTCGGCGGTGGCCTCGCCCACCAGCAGGTTGTAGCCCTTTCGCATGAAGGCCACGATGGCTTCGTCCATCTCGTTGCCGCCCACGCGGATGGAGGCGTCCGCGACGATCCCCGACAGGGCGATGACGCCGATCTCGCTGGTGCCGCCGCCGATGTTCACCACCATGCTCCCGCGCGGCGAGGTCACCGGCAGCCCCACCCCGATGGCGGCGGCCATGGGCTCGGAAAGCAGGTACACCGACTTGGCGCCGGCCTGCGACACGGCGGTCCGCACCGCGCGGCGCTCCATCTCGGTGATCCCGGAGGGAACGCCCACCACCACGCGGGGGCGGGTGCGGAAGAGGCCCTTGGGGAGGATGGACTGGAGAAAGTGCCGCAGCATCAGCTCGGCCATGTCCACGTCGGCGATGACGCCGTCGCGCATGGGGCGGATGGCCACCGTCCCCTCCGGCGTGCGGCCCAGCATCCGCTTGGCCTCCAGGCCGATGGCGATGATCCGCCGCGTCCTGCGCTCCACGGCCACCACGGAGGGCTCGTTCATGATGATCCCCTGACCCTTCACCTGGATCAGGGTGTTCGCGGTCCCCAGGTCGATGGCGATGTCGGCCACGCGTGCTTCCCCGCTGAAGTTTCGCGCTCCCCCGGGCGGCTCCGGCCGCCTTGGAGGGGTCCTTTTTCCGTTCGAGCGTGGAATGTAGCCGTCCACGCCGCGCGGGGACAGACCACGGCCGCACTTGCACTTCCGCCGCGGCGGGGAGATGTTGACGGGCGCGCCGCGACGGCGCCGCCCGCCCGAACCGAGAGCCGGAGCCGACATGTTCAACCGCACCACGGAGGGGATCCGGATCAGCGCCCAGCCGTTCTTCGTCCGCGAGCAGTCCGACCCGGACGACGACCGCTACGTCTTCTCGTACAGCGTCCGCATCGAGAACACCGGCGACCGGGCCGCGCAGCTCCTGTGGCGGCACTGGTACATCCACGACTCGCGGGGCGGCGACTCCGAGGTGGAGGGCGAGGGCGTGGTGGGCGAGACGCCCCTCATCGGCCCCGGGGAAACACACGAGTACATGAGCTTCTGCGTGCTGCGGAGCCCCCGCGGCCACATGGAGGGCTACTACGAGTTCCGCCGCCCCGACGGGGAATCCTTCCGGGCCGAGATCCCACGGTTCCTGCTGGGGGTGTACGAGGCCTGACTACGACTGAAGGGCGGGGTTCGGGCGTGCCCCCGGCTGCGCCGGGGTCGGGCTGCCGCTCCGTAGCAGACAAAACAACCGTCTGCAACGGAGGCGAGACCCGCAAACTGCGCGGGTCTCGCCGCTTCGCGCTCGCATCCCTCACGCGACCGCCGGCGCGAAAGCCAGCCGCGTCACTGCAACGGC
This sequence comes from uncultured Gemmatimonadales bacterium, assembly GCA_963716255.1. GTDB lineage: Bacteria > Gemmatimonadota > Gemmatimonadetes > Longimicrobiales > Longimicrobiaceae > JAFAYN01. The sequence goes on from OY970303.1 coordinate 1,771,463, forward strand.
GCCCCCACCTCGGCATCGAGGCGGGGGCGCCGTTCGCACTTCCGCACTTTCGCTCCCGTCAGGTCACGGCGTAGTTGCGGCAGACGGAGGTGTCCACGCCCTCCAGGTCGGCGCCGTCGAGGACGGCGGAGTCCATCTCCGCGCGGGCGAGGTTGGCGCCGCGAAGGTTCGCGCCGCGCAGGTTGGCGTCCTGGAGATCGGCCTCGGTGAAGTCGGCGCCGGACAGGTCGGCGCCCTCCAGGACGGCGGCGGCCAGGTTGGCGCGGACCAGCGTCGCGCCGGCGAAGCTGGCGCCGCGGGCGGTGACCTTGGACAGGTCGGCGGTGCGCAGGTCGGCGCCGGTGAGGTCCGCGTCGTCCATCTCGGAGTGGCGCAGGTTGGCGCCGCCCAGCTGGGCGCGCACCAGCGTCGCCCCGCGCAGCTTCACCTTGTGCAGGGTGGCCTCGAACAGGCTGGCGTCCGTCAGGTCGGCGCCGCTCAGGTCGGCCCGGGTCAGCTCCGCGCCCAGCAGGCTGGCACCGGCCATCTTCGCGTTCGCGAAGACCGCGGGGGTGGTGGAGCCGGTGTTCAGGCAGCTGGCGTCGCGCAGCGTCGCGCCGGTGAGGTCGGCGTCCGTGAAGTCCGCGCCGCACAGGTCGGCCCCGGTCAGGTCGGCGTCCCGGAGGACGGCGCCCGTGAGCTTGGCGCCGCAGAGCACCGCGCGCGCCAGGTCGGCGCCGGCCAGCTCCATCCCGCTCAGGTCGGCGCCGCGGAGGTCCAGGCCGGCCAGCGAGCGGTCCCCGCCGCGCAGCCGCTCCTCCACCGCCTCGCGCGAAAGGGCGGCGGACGCGGTGCCGCCGCCGCCCGGTGCCGTGTCGCCGGTGCCGAAGATGCGCTTGATGAAGTCCATGCGATCCTCCGTGGAGCCTGGGGGCTGGGGTGTGCGGCCGCGTCCCGGAGCGGGTGGGGCGCGGGGATCCGGGAGGCGGCCGGCTGTGGACGCTCCGGCGCTGCACGAAGCGTTCCCCGGAGCGTTCTACACGTCGGCGGCCCGGGCGGGGGTCGTGGGATCCCGCCCGGGCCGCGCCCCACCCTGCCGCCGCCGGCGCTACTCCAGCGCGGCGTCGAGCTGGATGTCCACCCCCGCGAGCGCCACGGAAACGGGGCACCCCTTCTTGGTGTCCTCGGCGGCCTGGCGGAAGGTCTCGGCGTCCACCCCCGGCACCTGGGCGCGCACCCGCAGCTTCATGGTGGTGATCTTGAAGCCCTCGCCCACCTTGTCGATGGTGCACGCGGCGTCGGTGTGGACGCGGGTGGCCGGGGTGCCGGCGCGCTCCAGCCCCACGGCCAGCGCCATGCTGTAGCAGGCGGCCTCGGCCGCGGCGAGGAGCTCCTCGGGGTTGGTCCCCCCGGAGCTCCCGAAGCGCGAGCCGAACGAGTAGCTCCCCCGGATGACCCCGCTCTCCCCCTCGAAGCTCCCGTTCCCGCCCTGGAGCCCGCCCTCCCAGGTGGCGCTGGCGTTGCGTGTCGGCATGTCCTCTCCTCCCTGCGTGATGCGTTGTGCGTCGCGATGAGCGGGCGGGACGCCCTTCAAGTCCCGCGCCCGCGGCGCGGCGCCCGCCAGTCCTCCTCCAACATGGCCCAGCGCTCGTGGTCGCGCCAGCGCCCGCCGATCTTGAGGTACCGGCGCGAGCGCCCCTCCAGCGTGAAGCCCAGCCGCTTCACCAGGGCGATGGACGGGGCGTTCTCCGGCTGGATGTTGGCCTCCACGCGGTGCAGCTTCAGCGGCCCGAAGGCGTGGCGCAGCACCAGCCCCACCCCTTCGGTCATGTAACCCCGGCCGGTGTGCGGCGCGCCGCCCTGGTAGCCCAGGTAGCAGCTGCGGAAGTTGCCGCGGAAGATCTGGCTCAGGTTCGCGCTCCCCACGATTGCCCCGTCCCCGCGCCGGCAGACCAGGAAGCCGGCGTAGTCGGCGTCCGTGCAGCGGTGCACCCAGGTGGCGAACTGGTCCAGCCGCGTCATGGGCGCCGTCCACCCGCGGTACAGCCTGCGGCTGGCGCGGTTCAGCGCCAGCCACTCGCCGCAGTCCTCCAGGCGCGGGGGACGCACGAACACGAGGTGGCCGGTCTGGAGGGCGTGGGGCTCTGGCGTGTCGCTCATGGCTGCGGAGGTGCGGGCGCGTGGGGTCGTGCAGACGGACGCGAGGGGCCGGTGCGTAAAGGCTATGTCACCCAGTTGAAACGATGAAAGAAGAACTATGCGGCTATGGCAATAATATAAACTCGGGAAAATTTGCAATTGTTTAAGGCTGATTTTTGAAGGTAGCCAACCGAGCCAGCATTGACCAGTCAGAGTGTTCCTCTAAGCGCCGCAAAGCTACTCTCTCATGCGCGAGTAGGGAAGCCAATTCCGACTGGTCTGTCGGATAATCCACGCCGACAAACGTAATTGCAATATCCGGACAAAGACGCTCAAATATATACCTTACTCTCTGAACGTGAAAACTTGAAGTTACAACTTGCAATTCAGGGTCTAAGCCATACTCAAAGTAGATCCTTTTTACATCGAGAACATCCGTCAATGTAGATGCGCCTCGAATTGAAGGGATGATTGATCTAGCCTTCACCCCTTGCTGAATTAAATAATTGGCTAAAATTTGTGCGTGAGCCGTGCTCGTAGCGTTAAACTTTCCAAAACCACCTGTCGGGATAACATAGCAAGAAGTTGAACCCGTAGTGAGGATACGCACAGCTTCATCCGCACGTGATACCGCAATGTCGCTCAGAGTGCCAAGTGGAGAATTGGTGTGACCCATTAAGACTATCCCAAGCATGTGAATTTATCCACCTACTAAGTGAGCTTACCATTGCGCGACTCCATAGGCGGTAAGGTTGTGACCGCCTTGGAGAAGTCTGTCTCCATAAAGGGAAAGGTTCGCCACGGGCGAACGCATACCAACTTATGTCTAATATCAATCATGTTGCCGATTATGTTTGGAATTCCAACAACAAGTTGCTGTGCAATAGCCGAGCGCTTCAATCCGTCCGGAATTAAATCATTATGAGTTACGAAAAGTATAGATCCCAATAGACCAGCACCGTAATTTCCATTAAAAAGAACAACAAGATTTGAACCCTTCGGATTGACAAGCCGAGTGACCGTGCCGATGTCGCTAACTAGCGCACCATTCTCCAAGGTAGAGGAGAGTTCTTCTTTCGGTGAGATCGAGCGGTGTGTAATGAGCTTCCTATTTTCCAAGTCAAGTTCATATTGATAGTAAGGAACAGACAAAGCGCGAGAAATGTCGCCAAATTGCATAATGCTTATTTCTCCACCCAAGATAATCACATGATCATCAAAAATACTTGGATCAATCCGATCTGTTGATCTAAGAATATGATGCTTGACAACCGCACTCTGCCCATAGATGAGGTTCAATGAATTTATTATTTGTGAAACGCCATATGTAATAGAGTAGCGCACGAGAGGGTCCGGTTCATTTGTTCGCTCTGTCCGGCTGGCCCCATATACCACATGGAAGACTCTACTAGAACTAGGGCATCTCCAAAACGCCCCAAGTTTTTCATTCAATTTTTTTCTGTCACGATCCTTGATGTAGGCCTTCAAAGAACGCACGCCGAACAATACAACAATTGCGCTTGATCCAATGCCAATCAAAAAAGGCACAAGTACTTGATTGACGATAAAATTCTCAGTCATTTTCAATCGCTTGTTCGATGGTGAATCCACAGGGCTAATATTAATTACATGTGCGTTAGCCGACACGCAAGAACATCGATAGCCCGTGGGACCAAGCAAAAACTAATTGAGGGTTGGTCATAAATCCTCAGGCTGCCCTGAGGAAAGACTTCAGACCCGCGTTCAACGCGAGGCTGTGCTCGTGTCGGTACAGCAAAGCGATCTGGTAGACGAGCACGGCACCCAAAGCAAAGCGCGCAGTCGCTGCATGCCCCTTCGCGGGGACCGGGCGATGCACGTCGAAGATGGCCTTGAAGTGCTCGTTAGAAGTTCTCGATCGAGACGCTGCGCAGCTTGTGGAAGATGCGGCACACCTCCACCCCGTCGTCCGTATGCGGATACGCTCCCCGTCGAGTGGTTACCAGCAGGCGCTCGGGCTCGCAGACCTCGCGCACGTTCGGGGCGTTGTAGTGCAAGTCTCCCAGGATTGAAGTGCGCCTCCGGCGGCAGGTCCTTGATCAGCTCGGGAGCGATCAAGTTGTCCCCGACGTTGGCGGGGGTCAGCCGCGCCGCAAGCGGAATCCAGACCGCAGCTACCGTAGTGGCCAGGTGGAGCTTCCAGCCGTAGACCCAGCCGTGCCAACCCGACTTCGTCCACCCGGCCTGCGTGTCGATCGAGGTGTGGGGAACCACGCGGCCTCGCGGTGCTTGCGGTGCCACTCGCCCCCCAAGGCGCGCAGCGCGGTGCTGTCCAGAGCAACGGCCCGTCAGCAGTGGTCCCACGGGCGCAGCAAACTCACCAGGTGCGTTCCCAGCGCAGCGATCTGCGCCGGCAGACGCTCTGGCAGTCGGTGGAGCCGTCGCACGAGGGTGCGACGACTCGGAAAGCATCTCCCTTCGCAGAGCAAACCACGCAGTACGCCATCTCTGGAGTGGGCTCCTGCAAGACCGAGAGCAGCTCGTGCACCTTGTGCAGGCGGCGTACGATCATGATCAGCAGGACCTTAGAGGAAGAGCTTCTCCGAGTAGACCCGCGGACGACCTCGCCCGCGCACCGGCGGGGGAGGCTCGGGAATGCGGTCTACGAGCCGAACCAGTTGCACCAGAAGCCCATCTTCAGCTATCATGGGAGTGCCTCCGAGAACGGCGTGCTTCGACACCACCCATTCTCGAAGGCAAGCCGCGCTCGGGCTAGTCCCGGCGCGGCTTTCCTTTTATGACCAACCCTCGTCTATGTAGCGGGCACGCCGGGCGCGCGGGCAGCCGGCCACGAACTCGTTGCTTCGGCTTCCGGCCGCCGGTATACTGCGGCGCGGAGTACGCGCAACCGCGCACGTGCGGCAGGGATGCCGCCTTTCCTGCTGCAAACCCCCGATCAAAGGAGAGGATCAATGGCGAAGTGTCACTATTGCGGCGGCGACGGAAAGATGAAGGACGCAAACTGCGCCGGCCATGGTACGGTAACGTGCGAAACCTGCAATGGCTCCGGAAAATCGACCGTACTCGGGGTGGAGCGGGACTGTCCGCGCTGTGGGGGGGGCGGCAAAATGACCTGTCCCGACTGCGGCGGGTCGGGAACGATGACGTGCAAGGGGTGCGGGGGCTCCGGAGAAGAATAGGTAGAGCGTCGGCCGGCCGGGTGTCGACGCTCCGTGGCGAACGCGATGCGTCAGGATACGCTCGCCGCTCCACGATCGCGGCGTCACCCGCTTCCGGCCCGATCCTCCCGCCCTCCCGCCTGCCGTCCCCGAGCTCACGGCCGATACGTCGTCACGCGGCCCGTCCCGCGAACGGGGAGCGCGGTTCGCAGGCGTGTGGGCATCCAGCCTCCGAAGCCGGTATACCGCGGTGCGAAGTGAACTGTGACGCACGTGAGCGGCGCGTTGCGCCGCTCTCCCGACGTTTACACTGATCAGGGAGAGAGCACAATGACTACCTGCAGCGCGTGCAGTGGCAGCGGAAAGGTCCAGGACCCCACGTGCAATGGAACGGGCGAAGTGGACTGCTCGACCTGTGGGGGCGTTGGAAAGATCATCGTGGACGGCGAAGAGCAGCAGTGTCCGCGTTGCAACGGGACCGGCAAAGAGACCTGCCGTGACTGCGACGGGTCGGGAAAGGTGACCTGCCCTCACTGCGGGGGCTACGGAGAAGTAAGCGAATAAAGGAGGCTCCGCTCGGCCGGGCGCCCACCCCCGGGTCCGGCCAGGCGGAAAGGATCGTTCGCGCGGGGTCGCCCGGCGCGCGGCAGCCGTCCCCCCGCCCCACGCAGCTCCGCACGCACGCCCATGACGCCCCTGGCCCGAGTCATAACGGCGAAGATCGCCGTGACGGTCGTGTTCTGGGCGGGTCCGCTGGTCCTCGCCCCGAAGTGGCTGCTCGCGGATGCCGGGCTGCCCCCGGAGGCCGCCCCGTTCGCGCGGCTGCTCGGCTGGGCCTACCTGGCGCTCGGCGTGGGGTACGGGTTCGGCCTGCGGGAGGTGCGCGCGGGCCGGCGCGCAACGGACGCTGTGGTGGTGGGGATCGTCAGCAACGGGGGTGCGAGCGCCTGGCTGGCGTACTTCGGCCTGACCGGTGGCTTCGCGGGATGGCACCCGGCGCTCCGGCTCATGGCCTGGTCGTCCGCCGCGGTGACGCTCGCCATCGCGCTCGGGCTCTACGCATACGGGCTGCGCGACGGTGCGGGAAATGGCGGTGGAGCAGCCGTCGATCCCGGTCCGGGAGCCGTGTCCTGAGCCCGGGCGGCCGTGCAGCGGGAGCACGACGAAGCCCCCCGGCGCGGACGCCGGGGGGCTTCGTCTTCGAGCGTACCGCGTGCTCCGTACTACTTCGCTTCCCTGTCCAGCTCCAGCGACGCCGAGTTGATGCAGTAGCGCAGCCCGGTGGGGCGGGGCCCGTCGTTGAACACGTGGCCCAGGTGCGCGCCGCAGCGGCTGCACACCACCTCCGTGCGGATGGTGTTGTAGCTGGTGTCGATCTCCGTCTCCACCGCGTCCGGGGCGGCGGGGGCGTAGAAGCTGGGCCAGCCGCAGTGGGCGTCGAACTTGGTCTCGGAGCGGAACAGCTCCTCGCCGCAGGAGGCGCAGCGGTACACTCCCTGGTCCGTGGTGTCCCAGTACGCCCCGGTGAAGGGTCGCTCGGTGCCCTTCTCGCGCATGACGTGGTACTGCTCGGGCGTGAGCTCCGCCCGCCACTCCGCGTCCGTCTTCACGATCCTGTCCCTGGTCGACACGCGTCCTCCCTCCTCTTTCAGGTCCAACTCCCTGTTGCCGAACGTGATACCCCGCGGGTTCCCGGCGGCTCCCCGGTCAGCGGGGGCGCTCGTAGGCCACGCTGATGGTGCTGTAGCGGTGCGCATCCGGCTCGCTGTGGTACTCGCGGCCGCGCGTCACCACCCGGAAGGCGACCGCCACGCCCCCGGCCCGCAGCCCCGCCCCCACCTCCATCTCCCCCACCAGCGGGATCCTGTCCACCCGGGGGCTGTCGCGGAAGGTGTTGCCGTCCAGGAACAGGTTGCGTGCCACCCACTCGCCGCGCAGCGCGCCCGTGGCGAACACCGCCACCCGCGGGTCGCCCCGCGACGGCCCCGCCCAGGGGTGCGGCACCCCGTACCCGAGCTGCGCCTCCACCCCCGCCGTGGCGCCGGTGAGCAGGTTCCCCACCGCCGCGCCCCAGCGCGGCGCCAGCGTCGCCACCCGCACCCCGCCCGCTCGCTCCTCCGCCAGCAGCCGCGCGCCCCCGGCGCGCACCGCCACCGCCGGCTCGAAGGCGAGCTGGCCGCCCCACCCCTCCGGCTGCCAGAGCCCCACCGCCTCGTGGAAGCGGGTCTGCACCGTTTCGGCCAGGGAGGGCGGCCCGGTCACGCCCAGCTCCACCCCCACGGTGCGCTCGCTCCGGTGGCTCAGCACGCGCGCCGTGCCGGCGGCGTACAGCCACCCCGCGTACGGCCGCTCGCCGGGAAGGGGCAGGGGGCCGTCGCGGCGTGGGGTGTAGATCTTCTGCCCCACCTCCACGCGCGTCGCCAGGCAGCGCCGGGTCTCCGGCTCGGCACGGGTGCACGGCCGCAGCCCCGGCCCCGCGAGCCTCCCCCACAGCGGCGCGGCGTCGGCGTCCACCACCACCCGCATGCCGTGCGTGTAGTCGTAGTCCGGCCGCGGCACCGGCGCCCAGAAGTTGAACACGTCGTTGTCCGCCGCCACCTCCACGGAGCGGACGGGCGACTGCGCACCGGCCGCCGCCGGGGCGGCGAGGGCGAGCAGGGCGGCGAGCAGGAGCCGGGGGGGAGAAGCCAACGGAAGTGCGAAAGTGCGGGAGTGCGAAAGTGCGGGACGGCAGGCCGGCCGGGCCGGCTCCGGAACAGCCTCAAATCTACACGCACGAGCGAGATACGCCAGCCCGGGAGGTCGGAGGAGAGCGGCCTGTGTAGGAAATGTCCCCACGCGCGGTTCCGTAGCTTTCCCTCTCGTCGTCCGGCTCGCCCGGATGCACCTTGTAGGTGGCCGCGTGTACCGGGCGAGGTGAAGACCACGACACGGGAGGCGAGAGATGCCGGCTGGCACCAGCACCATGAGCGCGATCCCCGGCGCGAGGATCGTCCTGGGAGGACACCCCAGCCGCCCCGCGCGCCTGGTGGCGCGGCGCTACCCGGGGTGGGCCAGGCTGGCGCGCACGCTCGCGTTCGTCGCGCTCTGGGTGCTTTCCACCGCGGGGACGCTGGCCTTCACCTTCGACCCGTTCGTGGCCTCGCTCCCCTTCATCATGGGCGCCTCCTTCGTGTACCGGAGCTGGCGGGGGCGCTTCCGGGTGGAGGAGTTCCAGGCCGCCTGCCCGCGGTGCGGCGAGGAGCTGAAGATCGAGCCCGGGAGCAGGATCGCCCTTCCCCACCCGCTGGTCTGCTACCACTGCCACCACGAGCCGGAGCTGGCGGCGTAGCCGGGGCGGGGCGCACGACGAAGGGGGCGGCCGGAGATCCCGGCCGCCCCCTTCGTCGTCCCGCGGCCGCGGACTCAGGGCGTGGGCGTCGCGGGCATGGCGGCCCGGGCCTGCCGGATCGCGTCGGCGCCGCGGTCCAGCGTCGCCACCACGTCGGTGATGGTGCGCACCGCGTTCACGTAGAACTCGGGGGTGATCGCCTCCACCTGGTCCGAGGGGTGGTGGTAGCCGGGATGGTCCTCCACACCGAAGTACACGAACGGGATCCCGGCGGCGTGGAAGGGGCCCTGGTCGGACTGCATGGTCCAGTCGTCGTGCGGGGTGGGCGTGGGCGTGTCGTGGCCCTGGATCAGGCGCACGGGCGCACGGCCGGCCACCTGCGCGACGTACGGCCGCAGGAACGGCCACTTGGCGGCGCCGGCGGCGTACAGCTCGCCCTTCTCGCTGCGGCTCACCATGTCCATGTTGACGTTGAGGACGATGGCCTCCTTCGGTACCGGCGGCGCGGCGACGAAGGCGCGCGCCCCCCGCAGCCCCGACTCCTCCGCGTCCCAGAAGGCGAACACCAGCGTGTTCTCGGGCGGGTTCGCGCGGAAGTAGCGCGCCATCTCCAGCAGCGCGGCGGTGCCGGAGGCGTTGTCGTCGGCGCCGTTGTAGATGGAGTCGCCCGCGACGGCGCGGCCCACGCCCTCGTGGTCGTAGTGGGCCGACACCACCAGGATGCGCTCGGGGCTGCGCGTGCCGCGGATCCGGCCCAGCAGGTTGACGCCCCGCACCTGCGCGCTGTCGCCACCCGTGTAGGTGAAGGGATGCTCGAAGCCGGCGCCCACGGGCTCCAGCCCGGCGGCGCGCATCTCACGCAGCAGGAAGGCGCGCGCCATGGCGCCGCCGGGGGTGCCCACCTTGCGGCCCTGCATGGAGTCGTCGGCGAGCACGGCGAGGTCGCGGAGCACCCGGTCGCCCTGGATGCCCTGGATACCACCGGCGGTCGTGGTGGTCGACGTGGTCGCGGCGGGGCTGCCGTTCCCCGCGGGCGCGCACGCCGCCAGGGCCAGGACGGGAAGGAGGCCGCGGAGGGTGCGGACGGAGCTCATGCGCATGGGGCTCTGGAGTCGGAGGAGTTCAGGGTCGCGGCGGACACCGGGAGCGGGGCCCGCCGCGCCATCGTTCAGGAGCCTCGGCGAAAGGCGCGCCACGGGGCCAGCAGCAGCCCCATGCACCCCGGCGCCGCGGCAAAGGCGGGCGGGTCGTCACTGACCACCGCCTCCAGCGGGTAGACGGTCTTGCCGCTGGTGTTGATCTTGGCCTTCCAGGCGAGCCACCCGTCGGACAGCGCGAAGGCGTAGACGTGCCCGTCGTGCGAGGTGACGAAGACGTGGGCGGGCAGCCCCGTTCCCACCACTGCGCGGGTGACCAGCTGCTCCTCCCCACCGACGGGGACGTCCGAGACCCACCGCGTGGTCCCGTCCGCGGCGTCCAACGAGCGGAGGTACTGTTTTCCGTCTGCCCCGCGGGCGCAGACCAGAACCACGCCTCCGTCGTCCGGCACTCCCGGAGAGGTGACGTCGGGGCCCAGCTCCTCCGTCCAGAGCTTCGCGCCGGTGGCTGCGTCCAGCGCGTACAGGGCCGTGTCGCCGTTGACGAATACCCGCCCGCCGGCCACCGCGATCCCCATGAGGGAAAAGCTGGCGCCCGTGACCAGCCCGTCCGTCTCCCAGAGCTTGGTTCCGTCCGCGGCGTCGAAGGCGAGCGCGCGATCGACGGCCGTGGTGTAGAGCACGCCCCCCACGACCACCGGAGAGGCCTCGGCGACGATGACCGGCTGCTTCCACGCCGGCGACCCGTCCGCACGGAAGGCGTACACGTCGCCCGCGCCCATCACGTACACCAGGCCGTCGGCCACCACGGGACCGCCGATCCAGTTGTCGCTGTTGTCGTCGTCCACGTCGAACTGCCAGAGCGGGGCGCCGGCGGCGGAGCACGCGCACAGGATGCTGCCGCCCAGCACCCCATAGACCACGCCGTCCGCGTATGCCAGCGAGCGCACGAACTTGTCCGCCGCGGGCTCCGTCAGCGGAAAATCCCCAAGCACCTCGCCGGAGTGGAAGGAGAGCCGCACCACTCGCCCGTCGGCCGTACCGGCATACACGGCGTCCTCCTCTTGGACGCCGCCCCGGACCACGACCACCGGCGACGCAGCATTGACGGGCGCCTCCCACGCATCGATCGCCTGCCCCTGCAGCGCGACGAGGCGGCGCACGTTGCCCAACAGGGTAGAGGTGAAGACGTAGCTGCCAGCTGCCATCGCGCCTCCCGGGAGCGGATGTGCGGAATTGGATGCCGCCGGGGCGTGGTGGCGACCGCGGTTCGTAGTTTCCTGCCGTTCCCGCAGATGTTGCGGAGGGAGACTCGCGCGGCCGTTTGCGCGAGGCTCACGGAGCCGGAGCGGAGACCCGCCGGCAGGTTGGCGGGGCTCCGCGACCCGCGTAGGAAACAGGCCGGCAGTTTGGCCTGGTTCCGGAGCGGCCCTGCGCGAGAAACCCGCTACCACCCCATCCGCTCCCGCAGCCCGGTGACGTGCGCCACGTGGTGCCGCCCGTGCCAGGCGTACAGCCCCAACATCCCGTCCACGCGGATCGTCCCCAGCTCCGGGTGCCGCAGCGTCCGCGCGAAGTCCTCCGGCCCCAGCGAGTCCAGCAGGCGCACCCAGCGGTCGTGCAGCGCGTCCAGCAGCGCCAGCGACACCGCGGGCGGCGTGCTGCGCGTGTCCTCCAGCTCCGCCCAGGCCGCCTCGTCGTACGTCTTGATGGTGGGCTCGTGCTCGGTGAGCGCCAGCTTGAAGCGCGTGTACGCGTTCACGTGGCTGTCGGGAAGGTGGTGCACCACCTGGCGCACCGTCCACCCGCCCGGCCGGTACGGGGTGTCCAGCTGCTCCGGGGACAGGCCCTCCACCGCGGCCCGGAGGCGCGCGGGCGTGTCCGCGATCTGCCGGATCCAGCCGGGGACCTGCTCCGCGGCGACGGGAGCGCGGACGTCGAAGCGCCCGACGGGGTAGCTCAGATCTGCGGTCACGGGGGTCTCCGGTGCGGCGTGGACGGGGGGGAGCGGGCGGCCCGGCGCGCTGCAAAGTGGCGCCCGGCCCGGGGCGCTGCAAGCCCGCCCCGCGACCCCGCACTGGAAGACGAGGGCCGCCGGCCGCAGATTGGTGCCGCGCACCCCGTCCACGCCCGACACGTGCCCATGCCCGAGCTCCCCATCGAAGCCGTCCTCCCCGAGCTGCGCGGCGCGCTCCGCCGTCGCACCGCCGCCGTGCTCCAGGCGCCCCCCGGCGCCGGGAAGACCACGCGCGTCCCGCTGGCGCTGCTGGACGAGCCCTGGCTGGCGGGGCAGAAGATCGTGATGCTGGAGCCGCGCCGGCTGGCGGCGCGCGCCGCCGCCCGGCGCATGGCCGCGGCGCTGGGCGAGCGGGTGGGCGACACCGTGGGCCACCGGGTGCGCATGGACACGCGCGTGGGGCCGCAGACGCGCCTGGAGGTGGTGACGGAGGGGGTGCTGGCGCGCATGCTCCAGTCCGACCCGGCGCTGGAGGGCGTGGGGCTGGTGGTGTTCGACGAGTTCCACGAGCGCTCGCTGCACGCCGACCTGGGGCTCGCGCTGGCGCTCCAGTCGCAGGCGCTGCTGCGCGACGACCTGCGCATCCTGGTGATGTCCGCCACGCTGGACGGAGCGGCGGTCGCGGCGCTGCTGGGCGGCGCCCCCGTCGTGAGCAGCGAGGGGCGCGCCCACCCGGTGGAGACCCGCTACCTCCCCCGCCCCGCCGAGGGGTGGCTGGACGCGCGGGTGGCGCGCGCCGCGCTGGAGGCGCTGGAGCGCGAGCCGGGCGACGTGCTGGTGTTCCTCCCCGGCCAGGCCGAGATCCGCCGCGTGGAGGAGCGCCTGCGCGAGGCCGGGCCCGGGCCGGGCGTGCGCGTCGCCCCGCTCTACGGCAGTCTGCCGCAGGAGGCGCAGGACCGCGCCATCGAGCCCTCGCCGCCGGGCGAGCGCAGGGTGGTGCTCGCCACCTCCATCGCCGAGACCAGCCTGACCATCGAGGGGGTGCGCACGGTGGTGGACAGCGGGGTGATGCGCGTCCCCCGCTTCTCGCCGCGCACCGGGATGACGCGGCTGGAAACGGTGCCGGTGACGCGCGCCTCGGCGGAGCAGCGCCGCGGGCGGGCAGGGCGCGTGGGGCCGGGGGTGTGCTACCGCCTGTGGACCGAGGCCGAGCAGTACGGGCTGGTCCCCCACGCCGCGCCGGAGATCCTGGCGGCGGACCTGGCGCCGCTGGCGCTGGAGCTCGCCGCCTGGGGGATCGCCGACCCCGTGGAGCTGCGCTGGCTGGACCCACCCCCCGCCGCCGCCTTCGCGCAGGCGCGCGGGCTGCTGGCGCAGCTGGGCGCGCTGGACGCCGCCGGCGCCGCCACCCCGCACGGGCGGCGCATGGCCGCGCTGGGCACGCACCCGCGCCTGGCGCACATGCTCCTGCGCGGGGCCGGGCTCGGGCTGGGCGCCCTGGCCTGCGACCTGGCCGCCCTCCTGGAGGAGCGCGACCCCTTCCGCGGCGACGCCGGCGTACCCGACGCCGACCTGCGCCTGCGCCTGGAAGCCCTCCGCGACCCGCGCGGCGGCGGCAGCCACCGAGGCGGCCGCGTGGACGCCGGCACGCTCCACCGCGCCCGCGACGCCGCCCGCCACTGGCGCGACGCGCTGGGGATCCAGACCGGGTCGCCCCGCCCGGCCGACGAGGCCGAGTCGGCCGGGCTGCTGCTGGCCTTCGCCTACCCCGACCGCATCGCGCAGAAGCGCCCGGGGCAGCCGGGGCGCTTCCTGCTCCGGAACGGGCGCGGCGCCGTGCTGGAGGGCGCGCAGGCGCTCGCCGGCGCCCCGTACCTGGTGGCCGCCGAGCTGGACGGGCAGGGGCGCGAGAGCCGCGTCTACCTGGCGGCTCCGCTGGCGGAGGAGGAGCTGGCCGCCCACTTCGCCGAGCAGACGGAGACGGAGGAGAGCGTGGCCTGGGACGCGGACACGGGCTCCGTGCGGGCACGGCGCCGGGAGCGGCTGGGCGCGCTGGTGCTGCGCGACGCCCCGCTGCCCGACCCGGACCCCGGAGCCGTGGCCGCCGCGCTCCTGGACGGCATCGCGCGCGCCGGGATCGGCTCCCTGCCCTGGTCCAGGGACGCGCAGCGGCTGCGCGAGCGTCTCGTCTTCCTGCACCGCCACGACCCCACCTGGCCGGACGCCTCCGACGCCGCGCTCCTCGCCACGCTGCCGGAGTGGCTGGGCCCGCACCTGTACGGGCTGCGGCGCATGGACGAAGTGCGCCGCCTGGACCCGGGCGGGATCCTGCTGGACCGGCTCCCCTGGGAGCGCCGCGCCGCGCTGGACGCGCTTGCCCCGTCGCACGTGCAGGTGCCCAGCGGCTCCCGCATCCCCGTGGACTACTCCGACCCGGACGCGCCCGTGCTCGCCGTCCGGCTCCAGGAAGTGTTCGGGATGACCGAGACCCCGCGCGTGGCCGGGGGGCGCGTCCCGCTCACCCTTCACCTGCTTTCCCCCGCGAACCGGCCGGTGCAGGTGACGCGCGACCTGGCGAGCTTCTGGCGCGGCACCTACTTCGACGTCAGAAAGGACCTCAAGGGCCGCTACCCCAGGCATTACTGGCCCGACGACCCGCTCCAGGCGACGCCCACGCACCGGGCTCGTCCGCGACCGTCTTCGTAACTGCTTTTCTGAACGGCTGGTTTGGGCGTGCCCCCGGCTGGCGCCGGGGTCGGGCTTCGGCTCCGTAACGCACGATAAAACTGTGCGTAACGGAGTCGAGCCCCGCGAAACTGCCCGCGGGTCTCGCCCCTTCGGGCCGAAATCCCTCACGCGGCTCCGCGCTCGCGTCCGCTACTCCTCCGCGTCGTCGGCCCCCAGCTCGGCGTCCTCGCGGGCGACGCGCGCCAGGATCCGCTGGCCCTCCGGGGTGTCGTCCGGGACGATGTGCGGGCTGCCGCAGCGCCTGCACACCACCGGCAGGTGCGTCCGCCGCCAGACCGAGTAGGCGATCCCGGGGACCACGAGCAGCAGGTAGAGCGCCGCCTCGGCCCGCCACCCGCCCCTCCTGGCCCGGGTCCCCGGGCCGTGGTAGCCGCAGTTGGTGCAGACCTCGGCGGGAGCGCGCGAGCGGGACGCGGCTTCCAGCTCCTTCGCGCACCGCTTGCAGAGCCCGTCGTCGCGCTTGGTGGATCGCCCGCACTCCCAGCAGACCGCCTCGGTCATCACGCTCCTCCGGTCCGTGCCGCAGGCCCGTCCCTCGCGGACGTGGCCACCCCGGCGAGAAAAAAGCGCTCTCATAGTAGCGCGCCCGCCCCGCCGCATCCAGCCGCATCGTTCACGGCGCGCGCCCGCGCCGCCGGAATCCGCTGCCACGTCCGGAAACGATTTCCACCCCTCCCGCTTCCCCCCGCTCGCCGGAACGTCCTCAAGCCCCGTGCCGGCAGCCGTTTGCGCCGCGGCCCGCCGCCGGCACCCGGGTTGCAGCCATACCCGCCGTCCGGAAAAAGAAGACGAACCGGGAGGAAGCGATGAAGCGACCGTGGACGGCCGCGCTGCTGGTGGCGGCGCTGGCGGCGTGCGAAGGCGGGTCCCCCGTCGGCGGCGAGGACGGCGGCGGCGGGCAGGCGGGGCTCGGCCCCGGGGCCTCGCTGGGGGGCCGGCGCCCCTTCCCCGACGACAACCCCTGGAACCGCGACGTGTCCGCCGAACCGGTGGACCCCGCCTCCGCCACGCTGATCGCGAGCTGCGGCGCCGACCGGACCCTGCACCCCGACTTCGGCACCACCTGGAACGGCGCCCCCAACGGCATCCCCTACGTGGTGGTGTCCGGCGGCCAGGCGCGCGTGCCGGTGAGCTTCGGCTACGCGGACGAGAGCGACCCCGGCCCCTACCCGGTGCCCGCGGACGCGCCCGTGGAGGGCGGCCCGGCCGGCACCGGCGACCGGCACGTCCTCGTGGTGGACCGCGACAGCTGGAAGCTGTACGAGCTGTTCGACGCCCACCCGCAGGACGGCGGCGCGAGCTGGCGCGCAGGCTCCGGCGCCGTCTTCGACCTGCGGAGCAACGAGCTGCGCCCCGCCGGGTGGACCTCCGCGGACGCCGCGGGCCTCCCCGTTTTCCCCGGCCTGGTGCGCTACGACGAGGCCGTGGAGCGCGGCGAGATCCGGCACGCGCTGCGCTTCACCTGCCCGGCGACGCGGCGGGCGTACGTGCACCCCGCCCGCCACTTCGCCAGCACGCGAACCGACGCCGCGCTGCCGCCCATGGGCATGCGCGTGCGCCTGCGCGCCGACTACGACGTCGCGGGCTTTCCGCCGGCCGCGCGGGCCGTGCTGGAAGCGATGAAGAGATACGGGATGCTGCTGGCCGACAACGGGAGCGCCTGGTACGTGAGCGGCGCCCCCGACCCGCGCTGGAGCGACGACGAGCTCGCCACGCTGCAGCGCGTGCGGGGGAGGGACTTCGAGGTGGTGCGGATGGGGGAGGTGACGACCCGGTGAGCCGCGCGCGCCGCCGGCGCGCTACTCCGTGCGCGGCAGGGGAACGTGGGGCTCCTCCAGCCTGCGGCCCAGCGCGTGGATGGCGCCGCGCAGGTGGTTCCGCGGCGGGAGGATGTGGTCGCGGATGATCAGGCGCTCGCGGATGGGGAGGCGCGTGGCCTTGCCCACCGCCTGGTCCAGCTGGTCCATGGCCGCCCTCACCATCTCCAGGACCTCCGCCATGCGGGCTTCCTGCTCCTCGCTCATCCCACTCTCTTCCCGGGGGTGTGCACGCTCCGTGGACCCCCGGATGTTACACGCCCCGGCCCCCGCCCCGGAAGGGGTGCGGCACCCCCTTCCCGACAGACCGGTCCGGGGCGTTCCGGAAGCGGATTTCCGTCCGCTCCGTGTGGCAGGAGCTAAGCGCGCGCGGCGGGGACGCGTGTCGCGGAGCCGGCCCGCTTTGCGGGTTCCCCGCTACCCCGCCCGGTGCCAGGCCTTCAGCACCTCGCGCTCGTGCTCCCGCGTGATCCCCACTGGCTCGTCCATGATCGTTTCCGCGTCCGGGCGAGCGAGCTCGTACGCCAGCGAGTCGCGCACCGTCTCCTCCAGCGGGCGAAAGACGAGGCCGGCGGCCACCGAGCGGTCCACCGGGACCCGGTGCGGGTCCGGCCAGGGCCCCGGCGGCGGGGCGACCCAGAAGGGGAGCCCCACCCAGGGCCGCACCCCGTGCTCCCACAGGAAGACGTCGTCCACCCAGGTGAAGCGCGCGTCGCTCCCGCTCGCCTCGCGGCAGGCGTCCAGCACTCGCCCTGCCGTCCACTCCAGGTACGGGCCGGGGGCGACGAAGGTCCCCGCCGTCCCGTCCTCCAGCATCCGCACCATCCACCCCGCAAGGTCGCGCGCGTCCATGAGCTGCCAGGGGCGCTCCGGCTCCCCCGGCGCCAGCACCTCCCCGCCCTCCGCGATGCGCAGCAGCCAGTAGCGGAAGCGCCCCAGGTTGTCGTACGGCCCCACCAGCAGGCCCGGCCGCACGACCGTGGTCCGCCCCGGGAAGGCCGCCTCCACCGCCCGCTCGCAGAGCAGCTTCATGCCGCCGAAGCTGCGGGGGGTCACCTCCTCCGTGTCCGGGTCCTCCAGCTCCACGGTGGGGGAGTCGTCGCCGATCGCCTGCGGCACGTCGACGCGGTACACCGCGATCGACGACACGAACAGGTAGCGCTCCGCCGAGTCCGCCAGCGCCTCCGCCGCCATGCGGGCCACCCGCGGCAGGTGGGCGGAGGTGTCCACCACCGCGTCCCACCGCCGGCCGCGAAGGCCGGACAGGTCCACCGTGCGGTCGCCCACCAGGTGCTCGGCCTCCGGGAACAGCCCCGGCCCGCTCTCGCCGCGGTTGAAGAGCGTCACCTCGTGCCCGCGGGCCAGCGCCGCCTCCACCGCGTGCCGGCCCAGGAAGCGGGTGCCGCCCAGGAACAGGATCTTCATCGCAGCGCCCGGTGCCAGGCGTCCAGCACCTCGCGCTCCCGCTCACGCGGGAGCCCGGCCTTCCGCCCCCGCTCCTCCTCCGGGCGCGCGCGGTCCCACTCCAGCGTGTCGCGGACCGTGTCCGCCAGCGGCCGGGACACGAGCCCCGCCTCCACGGCGCGGTCCACCGCCACGTCGCAGGCGCCGCTCAGCGCCGGATCGTCCTCCGGGAACCAGAAGGGGAGCTCGGTCCAGGGCTTCACCCCCTGCTCCAGCAGGAACTCCTCCGGCACCCAGGTGAGCTCCGCGCCGCTCCCGCTCACCCGGACGCAGGTTTCCAGCACCTCGCCAATGGTCCAGGCGCGGCGCGGGCCGTCCACGTTGAAGCGGCCGGTGCGCCCCGCCTCCACCATGCGCACCATCCACCCGCCCAGGTCCCGCACATCCACGAACTGCCAGAACCTCCCCGGGTCGCCGGGGGCCAGCACCTCGCCGCCCTCCGCCGCCCGGCGGGGCCAGTAGGGGAAGCGGTCCGTGTAGTCGTCGGGGCCCACGATCAGCCCCGGCCGCACCACCAGCGCCCGTCCGGGAAAAGCCGCCTCCACCGCCCGCTCGCACAGGACCTTGAGCCCCCCGTACGTGTCGCCGTCCACCTCCTCCGTGTCCGGGTCCTCCAGCTCCTCGAGCGGCGAATCCTCGCGCAGGGGGAGCGGCGCGCCCGGTTCGTACACCGAGATGGTGGAGACGAACAGGTAAAGGTCCGCCGCGTCCCGCAGCGCCTCCGCCGAGATGCGCGCCACCCGCGGCACGTACGCCGCGGGGTCCAGCACCGCGTCCCAGCGGCGGCCGGCGAGCGCGCCCAGGTCCCGCTGGCGGTCGCCGCGAACGCGCTCCACCTCCGGGAACAGGTGCGCCCCGTGCTCGCCGCGGTGAAAGAGCGTCACCTCGTGCCCGCGCTCCAGCGCCGCCTCCACCAGGTGCCGCCCCACGAACTGCGTCCCGCCCAGCACCAGGAGCTTCATCGCGCGCCGCCCCCGCGGTCCCGCAGGGCGCCCAGCAGCTTGTCGTGGATCCCCCCGAAGCCGCCGTTGGACATCACCAGCACCACGTCCCCCGCGCGCAGCTCCGGCGCCAGGCGCGCCACGATGTCGTCCGGGGCGGGGATGTAGTGCGCCGTCTTCCCCTGCCCCCGCCAGGCGTCCACCATCCGGTTGGGGTCGATGGCCGTCTCCTCCGTGTAGCGCTCCGGGTGGAAGAGCCCCGCCAGCACCACCGCGTCCGCCCCCGCGAACGCCTGCTCGTAGGGCGCCTGGAATTCGCGCCGTTGCGCCGTGTAGCTGCGCGGCTCGAAGATCGCCACCACCCGCCTTCCCGCGTACTTCTGGCGCACCGCCTCGATGGTCTCGCGCACCGCCGTGGGGTGGTGGGCGAAGTCGTCGATCACCGTCACCCCCTCCACCTCGCCGCGGACCTCCATGCGCCGGCGGACGCTGCGGAAGGTGCGCAGCCCAAGGCGCACCCCGTCCCGGTCCGCCCCCACCGACTCCGCCGCCGCGATCGCCGCCAGGCAGTTGCGCACGTTGAAGGAGCCCGCCAGCGGCGTCTCCACCCGGCCCCAGGGCTCGCCGTCGTGCACCACGTCGAAGCGCGACCCCTCCGGCCCGAACTCCGCGTTCAGCGCCGTCCAGCGCGGGTGCTCGCCCCCGCCCGCCCCCGTGCCGGCGTCGCCGAAGGACTGCACGGGGGCGAAGGAGCGCGCCGCCAGCTCCCGCACGATGGGCGAGTCCCACCCCGCCACCAGCGTCCCGCCGGAGGGGACCAGGTTGACGAAGCGCGCGAAGGCGAAGCGGTACGCCTCCTCGTCGCGGTAGATGTCCGCGTGGTCGAACTCGATGTTGTTCACGATCGCCGTGTCCGGCAGGTAGTGCCACATCTTGGGGCCCTTGTCGAAGTACGCCGTGTCGTACTCGTCGGCCTCCACCACGAAGTAGCCCGAGTCCGTGAGGCGGAAGGAGGTCCCGAAGTTCTCCGCCACCCCGCCGATGAGGAACGACGGGTTCAGCCCCGCGCACTCCAGGATCCAGGCCAGGATGGAGGTGGTGGTGGTCTTGCCGTGCGTCCCCGCCACCGCCAGCGAGTGCCGCCCGCGGATGAACTCCTCCTTGACCGTCACCGCCGCGGAGGTGTAGGGGATCTTGCGGTTGAGCACCGCCTCCAGCTCCGGGTTGCCGCGGGAGATGGCGTTGCCCACCACCACCATGTCCGGGCGGGGCTCCAGGTTGTCCGGCGAGTACCCCTCGCGGAAGGCGATCCCCAGCTCGCGGAGCTGCGTGGACATGGGCGGGTACACGTTCTCGTCCGACCCCGTCACGGTGTGGCCCGCGGCGCGGAGCAGGCCCGCAAGGGAGCCCATTGCGGTCCCCCCGATGCCGATCAGGTGGTAGTGACGAGGCTCCATGTGCAGGCTCCGGCGTGCGAGGGGTGAGCAGAACGGTGCGGCGCGGCCATGCGAGCGGTGTGCCGCGGCGGCGCCGAGGCACTATATTGGCAGTGGCTCCTGCGGTGAGCAACCGCGCCCACGACTCCCGGGAAGCAACCTGGCATGACCATGAACACCCTCCGCCTGACCCTGGTGGCTGCTTCCGCCGCGGCCCTCGCGGGCTGCCTGGACTCCACCTCGCCCGACCCCGGCTACGCCTGCGGCGTCAACGCGAACCCGGCCGCGCAGATCACCGGCGACACCATTCCCGGCCAGGGCGGGCTCAAGTACATCGCCGGGATGGCGGGCGACACCGCCGAGGGCGACGTCGTCCAGAACACCCACACGGTGGAAGTCTGCTACGTCGGCTTCTTCCCCAACGGGCAGGTGTTCGACCGGGGGGCCACCGTCGTCGACATCCCGGAGGGGCTGGTGATCGCCGGCTTCTCGCAGGGGATCGTGGGCATGCGCGAGGGCGCCACGCGCCGCCTCATCGTCCCGCCGTCGCTGGGCTACGGCAGCGTCGACGTCAAGGACCGGAACACCGGGGCGGTGATCATCCCGGCGAACTCCACCATCGTGTTCGACGTCGGCATCCTGCGGGTGCGCTGAATGGGGGGAGTGGAGGAGGGGGCATGAGCGACCAGGCACTTCTCGCCGTCACGGACGACCTGTGGGTGCCGCGCGCGGAGCTGGACTTCCGCGCGTCGCGCTCCGGGGGGCCGGGGGGGCAGCACGTCAACACCTCGTCCACCAAGGTGGAGCTCACCTGGAGCGTGGCGGGCTCCCCCTCCCTCAGCGAGGAGCAGCGCGCCCGCGTGCTGGACAAGCTCGCCAACCGCATCGACGGCGAGGGCGTGCTGCACCTGGCCGCCAGCGAGCACCGCAGCCAGCACCAGAACCGCGAGGCGGCCGTGGAGCGCTTCGTGGAGCTGGTGCGCGCGGCACTGCACGTTCCCAGGCCGCGCAGGAAGACCCGCCCCACCCGCGCCTCCCGCGAGGTGCGCCTCCAGTCCAAGAAGCGCCGCTCCGAGGTCAAGCGGCAGCGCGGGTCCGTCCGCCCGGACGAGTAGCCGCGGTTTTCCACGGGATCCGGCAACCGGGCATTCCTCTTGCACCTGTGCCGGGCGACGGCCGCAGGGGCGGCCGGAGTGATGAAACTCACCCGAGAGAGCCGAGGGACCCATGGAATTCATCTGGATGCTCATCATCGGCCTGGTCGCCGGCGCGATCGCGAAGTTCATCATGCCGGGGAAGGATCCGGGCGGCATCATCGTGACCATCCTGCTCGGGATCGCGGGCTCGTTCGTGGGCGGGCTGCTGGCCAACATGCTCGGGCGCGGCGGGGACGGCGACAACACCGCGGGGTTCATCGGCTCCATCATCGGCGCGCTGATCCTGCTCTTCCTGTACCGCATGATCGTCGGCCGCCGCCACACGCGGGTGTGATCGTGTCCTGACGCTCCCGGGGTTCTGTCGAGCGGGGTCGTCCTTCGGGGCGGCCCCGTTTTTCGTTGGATCAAGGTGTCGTGGCGGGCCGCTACGGAGCCGGACGATACTGCCGTCCGTCTCCTCCGCGGGCTCCGGGAGCCAGGCCAAACGGCCGGCCTGTCTCCCCTCGCCGGAGGGAGCCTCACGCAAACAGCCTCGTGAGTCTCCCTCCGTCAAAGATCATATGGGTACGACCAACAGCAACGGCGGAACGGCGCCCGAAGGGGCACCGATCCGCCGTTCGCCGTGCTCCCCTTGCGGGGAGGGGGCCGGGGGGAGGGGGTCCCGCCGACGCCAGCGCGAGACCCGCGTGAGGGATTCCGGCCCGGAGGGGCGAGACCCGACAGCAGTATCGTCGGGGCTCGACTCCGTTGAGCAGCGTTGTTTGCTGCTCTACGGAGCCGAAGCCCGACCCCGGCGTCAGCCGGGGGCACGCCCGAACCCGCAGTGAAATCCGTACCTTCACCGTCCAGGATCGGCACGAACCAGGACCACGCCGGAAAGCGTCACCGCCACGCCCACCAGCGCCAGCGGGCCGGGGCGCTCGCCCAGCCACAGCGCGCCGATGGCCAGCGCCACCAGCGGCGTGAGGTTGGAAAAGATCGCCGTGCGCGTGTTGCCGATCCGCTCCACGCCGCGGTACCAGATCAGGTACGCCAGCCCGATGGACAGGACCGCCGAAAAGAACAGCCCGCCCCACGCCCCCGCGCCCACCGCCTCCCAGTCCTGGCCCAGCAGGCCGGGGGTCCCCAGCGCCAGCAGCCCCAGCGTCCCCACCCAAAGCGTCCACGCCGTGGTCCGCACCGAGCCGTACTTCTGCACCACGGGGCGCGCGCCCACGGTGTAGAGCGCCCAGGCGAAGGAGGCGCCCAGCAGGATCAGGTCGCCCGCCAGGGCGCGCTTGCTCCCGCTCCCCAGCGTCAGCGCGCTCCCCGTCACCAGCGCCACCCCCGTGGCCGCCAGCCCCGCGCCCATCCAGGTGCGCGGACCCGGGCGCTCGTGCCCCGTCACCGCAGACAGGATGGCGGTGAACACCGGCGTCAGCGCCAGGATCAGGCTGGCGTGGCCGGCCAGCGTGCGGTCCAGCCCCAGGATGAACGCCATCTGGTAGACCACGTTCCCCAGCACCCCCAGCGCCAGGATCCGCGGCCAGTCGCGGCGCTCGGGGAGCTCCAGCGGCCCCTGCGCGCGCAGCACCACGAACACGAACGCCGAGGCGATGGGGTAGCGCAGGGCGTTGAACGCCAGCGGGTCGAACGCCTCCAGCGCGATCTTCACCACCGAGAAGTTCACCCCCCACACGAACACCATCAGCGCCAGCGCCGTTTCCGTCCACCCCCAGGGCGGCACCGGCCCCGTCGCCTCCGCCCCCAGCGCGCCGTCGATCCCCTCGCCGTCCGCCCCCGCCGCTTCCATGCGTGACATCCTCCGTGTATCCCGTCGCCTTCGTCCACCCGGGAAAATGCAGGCGGGAGACGGGGTGTCTCCCCTCCCCTTCGACCGGCCGGCGCGCCACCGGCGGACTCGTCCGGGCGCCCCGGAAGATCGGCGCGGCCGCCGCCGATGGCAACCCGCGCCCGCCGGCGATTTCCACGCCTGGCGGGAGGGCGAAATGACCGCTCTTGTGCGGCGCCCAAACCGCGCATATACTGTCGGGACTTATGCGGTCGTTTGGCCGCTCCTCGGAATCCTTTGCGCAGAGGAAGACATGAGGCACACCCGTTCCGTCCCCGCCGTGGTCCTCGCACTGCTGGTCACCGCAGCGTGCGAACAGTCGGACGCGCCGCTCGGGCCCCAGCCGAGCGACGCGGCCGTGCGCGCCGCCGCCGCCCCGCAGTCGTTCCACAACCCCGACGACGAGTACGCGCGCGCGTCGCGGGCCGAGGTGCCCGGGTTCGCCGGCTTCTACCTCAAGGCCGACGGCACCCCCGTGGTGCGGCTGGTGGATCCCTCGCAGCGCGGCGCGGCGCAGCGCTACCTCGCGCAGGAGTTCATCCGCGCGCGCAACGGCCGGCACAAGGGCGCGCCCGCGCAGCCGGAGTTCGTCGACGCGGCGTACGACTTCGCGCAGCTCAAGGACTGGGCGGAGGCGCTCACCCCGCTGATGTCCACGCGCGACGACGTGTTCATGGTGGACGTGGACGAGGTGGAGAACCGCGTGCTCCTGGGCGTGGCGGACGGCGCCGCGGGCGGGGCCGTGCGCGGCGAGGCGGCGCGCCTGGGGATCCCGGCGGCCGCGGTCGCCGTGCAGACGCAGGCCAAGCCGCAGGTGCGCGCCTCGCTCCGCGACCGGCACACCACCCTCCGGGGCGGCATCCAGATCGCGTTCGGGCAGTACCTGTGCACCCTGGGCTTCCCGGCCACGCGCAACTCCACGGGCCTGACCATCTTCGTCACCAACGCGCACTGCACCGGGACCCAGTACGCCAACGACGGCATCGCCATCTACCAGAACACCAACGCGGCCGGCAACCAGATCGGCAACGAGGTCGCGGACCGCGGCATGTGGGCCTGCGTCGCCGGCGTCCCCTCCTGCCGCCAGGCCGACGCGGCCTACATCAGCAACAACGGCACGCGCGCCGTGGGCCGCGGCCTGATCGCGCGGACCAACTGGGCCACCGGCATGAACGCCGGTACGACCATCGTCGGCGACTTCCGCATCGTCGCGCGCTACGCGGGCACGCTGCCGGTGGGGAGCGTCCTGGACAAGACGGGCCGCACCAGCGGCTCCACCTACGGCAACGTCACCAACTCGTGCGTGACCATCGGCGTCCTGCGCTGCCAGGACATCTCCAAGGTCTGGTCCGAGGGCGGCGACAGCGGCTCTCCGGTGTACGTGTGGCTCAGCAACAACGACGTGCAGCTGCACGGCGTCATGTGGGGCGGCCCCGGCACCGACTACACCACCACGTACTCCAGCCGGCTCGCCGGCATCGAGGCGGACCTGGGCACGCTGAGCAACCTGTGCGTGGCGGGCTGCTGATCATCGCGGAACGGATTTGAACGGACGGGTTGGGCGTGTCCCCGGCTGGCGCCGGGGTCGGGCTTCGGCTCCGTAACGCACGAAACAACCGTGCGTAACGGAGTCGAGCCCCGGCAAACTGCCGCCGGGTCTCGCCCCTCCGGGCCGAAATCCCTCACGCGACGGCAGGCCCCCTCCCCCGCAAGCGGGAGAGGGGGAGCACGGCACGAAAGAAAAAGCCCGTCCCGGCGATGCTCGCCGGACGGGCTTTTTGCCGTCTGCAAACTCGCGGACGCCAGCGCGATGCCCGCGTGAGGGATGCGAGCGCGAAGCGGCGAGACCCGCGCAGTTTGCGGGGCTCGCCTCCGTTACGCACAGTTTTATCGTGCGTTACGGAGCCGCAGCCCGACCCGAGCGCCAGCGAGGGGCACGCCCGAACCCACAGTAAAACGCGGCCCTATCCGCCGCTGCCGCGACCAACCGCAGACCCGTCGAAGTTCTCCAGCAGATCGGCGGGGTCCTCGTAGACGGCGACCGCGCCCTTGAGGTCCTCGTCGCCCCAGCCGCCGGAGCGCACCGCGATGATGGGCACCCCCGCGCGGTTGGCGGCCTCCACGTCGTACGGCGTGTCGCCCAGCATCACCGTCTGCTCGGCGGGGAAGCCGCCCTCGTCGCGGGCGGCGTGCACGATGTCCGGGTCCGGCTTGGACGCCTCCACCTCGCTCCCGGTGGTGGCCTCCTGGATCAGGTCCTGCACCCCGGCGCGCTCCAGCAGCCCGTCCAGGTCTTCCTTGTCGGCGGAGGTGGCGATCACCAGCTTGATGCCGTCGTCGCGCATGCGGTGCAGCAGGGCGCGGGCGCCGCGCGTGGGCTGCAGCGTGGGGAGGAAGCGCTCGCGGAAGATCTCGCCCTTGCGGCCGTTGAGCTTTTCCCCCTGCTCGCTGTCCTTTTCGAAGCCCCACACCTGGGGGATCAGCTTGTCCCCGCCCATCCCGATCCGCCGCCACACCTCGCGGAGCTCGGGCACTTCCAGCCCCAGCTCCTCCGCCGCGTCCAGGAATGCCTGCGCGTGGGCCTCGTTGCTGTCGATCAGCGTGCCGTCGATGTCCAGGATCACCACCCGCACCCGGCTCATCGCGGCGCCTCCGGCGAGGCCGGCTCCACCGGCTTCAGCGGGTAGGGCGCCGGGCCGTTCAGCACCTCGCCGTCCGGCGCGAAGCGCGAGCCGTGGCAGGGGCAGTCCCAGCTGCGCTCCTCGGTGTTCCAGTGCACGATGCACCCCAGGTGCGTGCACACCGCCGAGCGCTCGATGAGCGCGCCCGACTCGTCGCGGTACGCCGCGATCCGCTGCGAGCCGCGCTGGAGCACCTTTCCCGTCCCCGGCGCGATCCCCTCCGCCGAGGCGTCGCCGGAGCGCAGCCACTCCAGGTAGCGCATCCCCACGTCCAGGGTCTCCGTCAGGAACTCCTTCACCGACTCGCGCGACAGCGTCTTCCGCGCCGGGTCGTAGATCTTTTCCCACGGGCTGGGCCGCCCCAGCACCAGCTCCGAGATGAGCATCCCCGCGATGGTGCCGTGCGTCATCCCCTGCCCCGAGTCGCCGGTGGCGAGGTACACGTTGTCCATCCCCGATCCCGGGTCGCGCCCGATGAAGCCCACGTAGTCCACCGGCTCCAGCACCTGCCCGGACCAGCGCAGCTCCACCGACACCACCGGGAAGCGCTCCCGCGTCCACGCCTCCAGCCGGGCGTAGCGCCGGTCCGCGTCGTCGTGGTGCCCCGTCTTGTGGTCCTCGCCGCCCACCACCAGCATCTCGTGCTCCGCGTCGCCCTCCAGGGGCGCCACGCGCACGTAGTGGTACGGGTCCAGCGTGTCCCAGTACAGCCCGTGCGGCACCGCGCCCTTCTTCACCCGCGCCCCGATCACGAACGTGCGGTAGGGCGCCTGCTTGGTGTGCATGGTGAAGCGGTCGCTGATGGGCGAGTTGGTGCACACCGCCACCGCCCCCGCCCGCACCGCGAACCCCTCGCCGCGCACCTCCGGCCGCTCCCCGCCCCGGATCTCCAGCACGTGCGTGCCGGTGTGGACGCGCCCGCCCAGACGCTCGATCGCCCCGACGAGCCCCTCCAGGTACCGGAGCGGGTGGAACTGCGCCTGCCGCGGGAAGCGCAGCGCCGGTCCGCTGTCGAAGGGGAGCCCCGGGATGCGCGGCACCACCTCCGCGTCCTCATGCCCGGCCCGGACCGCCGCGGCGCGCTCCTTTTCCAGGAGGTCCGGGGTGTCGCCGGGGGCCAGGAAGAAGTACCCGTCCACCCGTTCGTACTCGCACTCGATCCCCTCCGCCGCCGCGATCTCCCCGATGCGCTCGATGGCGGCCTGGTGGCTCTCGTGCACCCGCGCGGCGCCCTCCTCCCCGTGGATCTTCTCGATCACGTGGTAGTAGTCGTCCATCGCGCTCGCCAGGTGGGCGGTGGTCTGGCCGGTCTCCCCTCCGCCCACGGCGTTGTCGTCCAGCACCACCACGCGCCTGCCGGCCTTCGCGAGCAGGTAGGCCACGGTCATCCCCGCGATCCCGGCCCCCACCACGCACACCTCCGCCTCCGCCTCCCCGCGAAGCGGCGTGGTCTGGCGCTGCGGCCGCGTGGCTTCCCACACCGAGACCGAACGTTCCGACGACTGCATCATCGTGCTCCCTCCGTTCCCCGGATTCTCTTTCACGGTCGGCGAGTGGAGCGGCACTGCAATGTTGGTTCCCGGCAAAGAGCTACATACCGCGGGACGGCGGGGTTGGGCGTGCCCCCGGCGGGCACCGGGGTCGGGCTTCGGCTCCGTAGGGCTGCAAACAACGCAGCCCAACGGAGTCGAGCCCCGACGATACTGCTGTCGGGTCTCGCCCCTTCGGGCCGTAATCCCTCACGCAACTACCGACGCGGCATCAACATCCAGCAGTTTCCCCCTCTCCCGGGATTGGGAAATGGTGGCGAGCCTAAAGCGAGCCGGGTGAGGGCCACCGGGTGAGCCCCTGGGCTTCCAGCCAGAAGAAGAACGCGTCGATCCAGTGGTCGCTGCTGGTGCCCTGCCGCCGCATGCCGAAGCCGTGGCCGCCGGAGCCGAAGGCGTGGACCTCCGGCCTGTGGCCGGCCGACGTCAGCGCGTCGTGGAACCGGACCACGGGCCCCAGCGCCACCGGGTCGTCCTGCGCCCAGGCGAGGAACAGGGGCGGCAGCTTCGCCGGGATGGCCGGCATGACGCCGAACGGAGCGCCGTAGACCATCGCGGCGAAGCTCGGGCGCGCCGCGGAGTCCGCCTGGAGCAGCGCCCCGCTCGCGACCATGGCCCCCGCCGAGAAGCCCAGCATGCCCACCCGGTCGGGGGCGACGCCCCACTCCGCCGCGTGCCGCCGGACCACCCGGAGCGCCTGGATGCCGTCGGCGATGCCGTATCTGCCGGCGGAATCCATGTTCATGTTCGCCGGGACGCCCTCCCCACGCTTCTCCACGATCCGGTACTTGAGCACGAACGCCGCGATGCCTCTTTCCTGGAGCCAGCGCGCCACGTCGCTGCCTTCCTGGCTGATGGCCAGCGCGACGAAGTAGCCGCCGGGGGCGATGACGACGCCGGTCCCCGTCGCCCGGCCCGGCTCCGGCAGGTACGCCGTCAGCGTGGGGGTGACCACGTTGAAGACCACCGTCCCCACGGGCGTGCCTTCGATCGTCCTTTCCTTCTGGGTCCAGCTCTCGGTGCCCGGGGCCGCGCCCGGCCAGAGGTCCACGACCTGCGCGCGGGCCGGGAGCGCCGCCAGGAGCATGAAGGCAACCGCGCCCGCGGCGCGCGCCACGCTCCGCCCCGCGCTCATCCCCGCACTCACTCCTGCCCGCCCGCGCCCGCGGCCGGCCTGAACACCGCGCGGAACGCCCGGAGGGCCGCCGGGTGGTAGATCGTGGCGTGGCGCTCCTCCGGCATCTTCTCCAGGTGCCAGCGGAGACCCGGCGGCGCGCTCCGGGAAAGGACGTCCGCGAACCGCTGCATGGTCCCGGGGGTCATCTCCTCGGCGCTGTCGGCCAGGTAGAGCGTCTTCGACAGCCCCGGCCGCCCGCGCAGCGCTTCCGCCGCGCCGTTCACCAGACCCTGGTCGTTCCACCACAGGCTGGGGTCGAACGCGATGTAGGTGTCGAAAAGGTCGGGCTCCGCCAGGAGCGTTTCCACGACGAAGAGCCCCGCGAGCGACTCCCCCACCACGGCCGTCTCGTCCGTCGTGCGGTAGCGTGCCCTGACCCGCGGCATCAGCTCCCGGCGGATGAACGCGCGGAACGCGGCCGACCCGCCCACGCGCGGCGCGATCTTCCGGTCCTCCTCGTTCCGGGTGGGTCCCGTCATGTCCCGGCGGCGCTCGGTGTTCTCGATGCCCACCAGGATGAACGGCCGCATGGTCCCGTTGCCCACCGACACCTGCACCAGCCCCGCCACGTGCAGGAAGTCCTCGGCGATGCCGCCGTCCGGCATGTACAGCACCGGGAGGCGCGCGCCCGCGGAATCCGCGTAGCCGGGGGGCAGGTACACGTTGATGCGCCGCGTCTCGCCGAGGATCCCGGACCGGAGGGTGAACGTCTCGCCGACCACCAGCGGGCCCGCGCTCTCCGGGACCTGCGCCGCCGCGGGCGTCGGAGCGAGCCGCAGGCACGCGACCGCCGCCAGCATGATTGTTGACCTGATCACGCCGATCCCCCCTACGTGTGGTGTGAAATGCGCGTGGCCGACCCGCCCGGCGCTCCCAAGTTCAGGCGCGGAGGGCAGGGAGCACAAGAGCCCGCCGCCTGCAAAGGCGCCCCCGCCGGGAAATCCCGGCGGGGGCGCTGGTCCGCACTCCCGCGCAGAGAGCTTCGTAATCCGTACTGCCGTTACCCGATCACGCCGGCGTCCCGCGGCGCGCCGCAGCCGGCCCGGCCTCCACGCCCCGGGGAACGGGGCGGGCCATCCCTTCCCAGCCGCAACGGGGGCACCAGCGCCGCTGGATCCGGCCCAGGAGCAGCCGCGACAACGTCCGGCCCAGGGGGCCCATGCGCAACAGCAGCGTGTCGCCGTCGCACTCCGTGCAGCGCGGGTCGGCGGGGAGGAGCAGGTAGATCATCACGACGGCGAGGACGAGCTTGGCACCGAACGCGACGAACAGGAACAGCAGGTAGTACAGCATGCCACTTCGGGGCCGGGGGACGCGCACCGGGGGACCGGCGGCCCATGCACGCGGCGGGCCAGCCGGTCCCTCCATCCGTGTACGCGCCGGCGCGGCCGCGGTTCCGCGCCGCGGACGGTCCTACGCCGCCGAGAATGCGGCCCGGGGGGCCGGCGCCCCCCGGAGAAGACCGTGCGTGCTGAGATCCTCGTCCACGTCGGGCCAGTGGATCCCGTACCCCCCTCCCGCCACCTGCCAGTTGGCCCGCTCTTCGGGAGAAGCGTGAAGGAGGCGCGGATACCACGCGAGCGGGACCGAAATCGTGCGCCCGTCCACCAGGTCCACGCTGAGCAGGTCCTCCGTCACCCGCACGTCCTTGACGCGCTCCCCCGCCCTAGGTTCCGAATTGGACACGCCATGCCTCCCTGAGCTGCGGTTGATGCTCCCCGACCAGTCGCTCGATGAGTCGAAGCTCCCGTGGGGCGTACCCGAGGTTGTACGCCAGGCCCACAGGTACCAGCCAGAACTTGGCCGAGCACTCGTCCCGATCCACGTGGATGTGTGGCGGCTCGTTCGGTTCGTGGCTGTAGAAATGGAACCGGTATGGTCCCGCACGCAGAACATGTCGGGGACAGCGGACGCTCCTCTGGCAACCAGGTGCTCGGACGAACCCTGGTCCAAAGATGCGACACGGGCAGAGCTGCGGACAAGACCTTCCGGTGGAACTCTGAAGCTCACTCCTCCGGCCAGCCGAGAAGGTAGGTCACCGGCGCGGGCCCGCCTTTCCCCTTGGCCTCGCCGATCTCCCAGCGGTAGCCCTCCCCCGCGAATTCGTCGGTCATCGCGCGCAGCTCGTCGGGCGTGTACGTGCGCAGGCATGAGACCACGCCGTCCCAGAGCACCAGCGCCGGGACCACCGGCAGCAGGTACGTCCACAGGAGCCGTGAGGGGCGGAGAGGGCGGATGAAGGGGGTGGCGAGAAGCACCGCCAGCGGCGTCGGGAGCATGGCGGCGACCGAGCCGGGGGAGCGCCGGGTGGCCTCGAACACGCCGATCCCCTGCCGGGCCCGCACGGCGTCGCGCAGGATGGCGCGGGCACGATCCGGCGGGAAGTGGTGGAACGCGGTGAACACGGTGCGGAAGCCGTCCAGCCCCGGCGGGATGCGCGTTGCGTCCACCGACTCCTCGCGAAAGGCCAGGCGTCCGCCGGTGGCGCCCTGCACCCGGCGCAGCGCGTCCAGGTTGGGATACAGGTCGGTGAGCACCACCTCCACCGGCGCCCCCTCGCGGTCCAGCTCCGGGAGCAGGCGCGGCCACGGGCCCCCTCCGCCCGAGCACAGGTCCACCACTCGGCGCGCCCCGGTCCGCCGCAGCGCCTCCCGCAGCAGCGGGACCGCCGGCGCGTACGGGTTTCCCAGGCGGATCATGAACTCCAGGTAGTCCGTGGCGGCGTCCCGGACGGGGCGCGGACACCACGGCTGGTCCTCCAGCTCCACCAGGTGCAGGCGTCGCATGGCGGCCCCCTCAGCCGCGCGGAAACGCCGGGTGCTCCAGCACCGCGCGCGCCTGTGCCAGGTGCCGCGCCTGGTGCACGGCCACCACCGCGAACCACGACCCGATCCCGGTGCGCAGCAGCGGGCTCACCGGCGAGCGCGCCCGCACGCGCGCCAGGTCCAGCCCGTCGGCCCGCTCCAGCGCCGCGGCGAGCTCGTCCTGCAGCGCCAGGAAGTCGTCCAGGGCGCCCACCGGGGGCCGCCCGGCGCGCGGGCGGAAGACCCGCGGCGTGGAGACGCGCCGCCCATCGGGCGCGTTGGCGCGGACGAACCAGGGGCCCAGCCACCCGTGGCGGAACGGCGGCGAGCCCGTCGTCCCCCGCGCCCACCCCCGCTCGATCGCCGCGTCCACCCGGGCAAGCACCTCCTCGCCGGTGACGTGCAGGTGGTCCAGGCACTCCGCGACGGACCAGCGGCCCGGCTCCGGCCGCCAGGCGAGCTGTGCCTCCGTCAGGGCGCCGAACCGCTCGCGCGCCTCCACCGCGGCGGCCAGGTAGTCGCGGCGGCGCTCCTCCAGCTCAGGGACCAGCGTGCGCGGCGGGGCGGATGCGGACGGTGCGGCGTTCATGGCGGGCCTCCGGTGGGGGTGGCGCGAACGGCTCATCCCGACACGATAGGGAGCCGGATTCGCCGGCGCAGTAAGGAAGGCTACGGATTGCCGCGCGGGGAATCTCCCGACCGGGCGGCGGGGCCGCAAACGACGAGCCCTCCCCGCGCCTGCTGCGCGGGGAGGGCTGCGGATGGTGCCGGCGGAGGACCGCTACTCCGGCTGCTTCCTGCGGCGGCGCAGCCGGGCCCCGCCCAGGCCGGCCAGGCCGGTCCCCAGCAGGATCATGCTCACGGGCTCGGGGACCACGTTCTGCTCGGCGGCGTTGAAGTTCCACGTCGTCGCGTCCTCGCCCTCGAACCCCAGGGTGACGTTGTCCGCGAAGCCACGGAACTGTCCGTTGGCCCCGGAGCCGAAGCCCACGCTGACGCCGAACACCACGGCGTCGCCGCCGTAGTAGTTGGCGTTCGAGGCCCACTCGGCCACCGTCTGGTTCACCTGCGACCCGCCGCTCGTGGTCAGCCCCACGCCGGTCACCCAGCGCCACAGGTCCTGGCCGATCAGGTTCTCCACGATCCAGGTTTCGGTGGGAGCCGTGGAGTAGCCGTTGTACACGCCCTCCCAGATCAGCTCCGAGCTGCGGAAGCCGGCGGCGCTGAACTGGTCGGCCACGTGCAGCCGCAGGACCGGGGTGAAGTGGCCGGGCACGGTGCTCAGCGCGGCGCGGTACCAGTCGAAGCCGAGCGCGTCCACGTCGGAGAGCTGTCCCATGCCGCCCGTGCGCGGGTCGGTGAAGAGGCCGAACCGGCTCCTCCCGGCGGTTCCGTTCGTGTTGATCTCCAGCGAGCCGTCGCCGCTGCGCGGATTGGTGGCGGTGATGGCGGTCAGCCCGCCCCCGCCGCTTCCGACCTCGGCCCACCCCTGCGGGTTCGCCGGAGTGACTTCGACCGTCTGTGCGGACGCCGCCTGGACACCCAGGAGCAGTCCGCAGGCCACGAGCCAGGAGGGCACGGTGCTGGGTCGCATCCTCAACCTTGGATTGGGGGTGGACGGAAGGAAAGACCGGGAATGCAGAAACGGCCTCCGAGCGGGGCCGCGCGCGGCGCATGTGCAAGTGCGGGGCCGTCACGCACACTCCGGCGGATGGATGTGCAAGCGGCTCCGGCCAAATTCTTTATGAAAAGGCTCCCC
Organism: uncultured Gemmatimonadales bacterium; assembly: GCA_963716255.1. Taxonomy (GTDB): domain Bacteria; phylum Gemmatimonadota; class Gemmatimonadetes; order Longimicrobiales; family Longimicrobiaceae; genus JAFAYN01. The sequence continues at coordinate 1,804,486 of OY970303.1, forward strand.
GATCGCAGCACGGGATGGATGCGGAAAAGCTGTGGCAGCCGAGCGGCAGGTGTGGTCCGGCGCCGGACGCAGCCGGAAGCCCCGCGCCGCCGCGCGCGCGGCCTTTCGTTGCCCGGAGCGTGCCCCCGGGCGTATTCTTTTGGCCATCCCGGGCGCCGCCCGTGCTCCGGCCCGCAACCCCCACCGTCCCCATGACCATGCGAAACCCGCTCGCCCGCCGCCTCGCGCTCGCAGCGGCGCTCACGCTCACCGCGACCTCGCTCCCCGCCCAGGCGGCGCCCCCGCCGGGGCTCGACCAGGAAGTCGCCCGCGCGCTGCGGGAGTTCGGGGTCCCGGGCATCGCCATCGGCATCGTCAAGGACGGCCGGGTGGTGACGACGCAGGGCTACGGCGTGCGCCGCCTGGGCGACGACACCGCCCGCGTCACCCCGCACACCCTCTTCCAGATCGCCTCCAACACCAAGGCCTTCACCACCGCCGCGCTGGCGATGCTGGTGGACTCCGGCCGCGTGTCGTGGGACGACCGGGTGGTGGAGCGGCTTCCCTGGTTCCGGCTTTCCGATCCGTACGTCACCCGCGAGCTCACCCTCCGCGACCTGCTCTCGCACCGCAGCGGCCTGGGGCTGGGCGGCGGCGACCTGGTGTGGTACCGCTCCACCTACACCCCGCGCGAGGTGCTCACCCGCATCGGCGCGCTGCCGCCCGCGAGCAGCTTCCGCACGACCTACGCGTACCAGAACATCCCCTTCCTGGCCGCCGGCGAGGTGATCCCCGCCGTCACCGGCACCCAGTGGGACGCCTTCGTCCGCCAGCGCATCTTCGTCCCGCTGGGGATGACCGAGACCGTCACCTTCGCCCGCGACCTGCCGGCCGGGGGCGACGTGGCCGCGCCGCACTCCAGCTTCCAGGGGCCGCTGCGCGTGGTGGAGCCGCGCGACAACATGGACAACGCCGCCCCCGCCGGGTCGCTGAACAGCAGCGTCACCGACCTGGTGAAGTGGATGATCGTGCAGCTGGACTCCGGGCGCGTGGCCGGGAGCGAGCGGCGGCTGTGGAGCGCCCAGCGCACCCGGGAGATGTGGAGCGGGCAGACCCTCATCCCCATCGGCGGAGCGGCGCCGGGGCTGGAAGCATACGTTCCCAGCTTCTCCGAGTACGGGATGGGGTGGTCGCTGCGCGACTACCGCGGCCACAAGGTCGTCACCCACACCGGCGGCCTGTCGGGGATGACCTCGCGCACGCTGCTGGTCCCCGACCAGAAGCTGGGGATCGTCATCCTCACCAACGCCGAGACCTCCGCGCACACCGCGCTCGCCTGGTGGATCATGGACCGCTACCTGGGCGCCCCGCAGACCGACTGGACCGCCGGCTTCGCCGCCGCCGCGCGCCGCGGCGTGGAGCGCGCCGCCGCGGCCGAGCGCCAGGCCGCCGCCGCCCGCGCGCCCAACACCCGCCCCTCGCTGCCGCTGGCCCGCTACGCCGGCCCGTACACCGACCCGCTGTACGGCGACGCCGCCATCGCGCTGGAGAACGGACGGCTCGTGCTGCGCTTCACCCACTCGCCGGCCTTCGTGGCCGACCTGGAGCACTGGCACTACGACACCTTCGTCGCGCGCTTCCGCGAGCGCACCACCGCCGACGCCTACGTCACCTTCACGCTGGACCCGGCCGGGAGCGTGGCGTCGTTCGGCATGCAGTCCGTGTCGCAGCTGGCAGACTTCAGCTTCGACTACCAGAACCTGAAGTTCGTGCCCGTGCGCCGGCCGTAGCGTCGTTTTAAAACCCTTTTGACGGCGGGTTCGGGCGTGTCCCCGGCTGGCGCCGGGGTCGGGCTTCGGCTCCGTAAGCCCGCAAACAACGCGGGCTAACGGAGTCGAGCCCCGGCGGAAACAGCCCCGCCGGGTCTCGCCCCTTCGGGCCGAAATCCCTCACGCGGGGCTCGCCCCGCCATCCGTTGGGCTCCACCAGGCGGTCAGGGCGCGCCTCACGCCTCCCACGCGGCCGCGTCCCCCACCCGGATCGTCCCGGAGTCCAGCACCTCCGCGAAGGCGCCGCCGCCCCACGCCGGGTACATCGCCGCCTTCAGGCCCGGCAGCACCTCCTCCATCCGCTCGCACGGCTTGGTCTCGCCCGCGATCCGCACCCGGCACCCGCCGATGCGCAGCACCCGCCCGCGCGAGGCCTCCAGGCGCACCCCGCGCAGGAGCAGGTTCGCGCGCCGCGCCGAGGGCGGAGCGGTCCCGCCCAGCCGCTCCATCAGCTCGGCCCAGACCTCCTCCTCCAGCAGCGTCACCTGCCGGCGGCGCCCCTGGTCCGCGTTGCCCACGATCCCCCGCCCCGCCACCAGCTCCGCCGCGTCCGCCGGGTCCATCACCCCGCGATGCGCCCGCTTCACCCAGATCGCCGCCAGCTCCCCGCTCTCCATCGTTCATCCTCCCTGATCGAAAAGATTGTCAGTCGGATCGTCAGCGAATATTTTACGCCACTCGTCTACGGGTGAGGGGCGTTCCGGAAAAACTCCACAGGGAGCTCGGCCATGACTCGACTCATGATCGGAAGGGCAGCGTTCTCGGCAGCCGTGGTGCTGGCGCTCGGGTTCGGAGTGCAGGCCGCGACGGCGGCACCGGTTGCGAACAGGGGGGACCTCGTCTGCTTCAAGACGCCCGACTGCGTCGGCTACTGCCCCTTCGGCGCCGTCGGGCGCTGCGTCGCGGGCCACTGCGAATGCGTGTACCCGTAGCGCGGAGCTGAAGCTCCGGTCCCGGAACCGGGCCGGCGGGCGAGCTGCCCGCCGGCCCGGCTTCGTCGGCGGACGGAGAGGCGGCGGCCCGCGCGGCTTGCTCCGCCCCCGCCGCCGGGGCGATATTCCGGGTCTATGGCGACTCCAGTACTTACCGTGCAGGACCTGCACAAGAGCTTCGGCCCGCGCGTCGTCTTCGACGGCGTCGCCTTCGCCGTGGACGAGGGCGAGAAGGTGGGCTTCATCGGCGTCAACGGCTCCGGCAAGAGCACGCTCTTCCGCATCGTCGCCGGCATCGACGGACACGAGGGCGGCACCCTCGCCTTCCGCCGCGACGCCCGCGTGGGCTACCTGGCCCAGGAGCCCGAGTTCACCGAGGGCGACACCATCCTCCGCGCCGTGGCGGCCGGCAAGCCCGGCCTCCAGGACGCCATCGCCCAGTACCACGAGGTCGCCGGCAGGCTGGCCCGCGGCGAGGGTGACCTGGACCGCCTTCTGGCCCGCCAGGGCGAGGCGGCGGGTCGCATCGAGACGCTGGGCGGGTGGGACTACGAGCACCGCATGGAAGCCATCCTCACCCGGCTGGGGGTGGAGCGCTGGGAGCGCCCCGTGGAAGGGCTCAGCGGCGGCGAGCGCAAGCGCGTCGCCCTGGCGCGCGTCCTCCTCCAGGAGCCCGAGCTGCTCCTGCTGGACGAGCCCACCAACCACCTGGACGCCGACACCACCGCCTGGCTGGAGGAGCACCTCCAGGGGTACCCCGGCGCGGTGATGCTCATCACCCACGACCGCTACTTCCTGGACCGGGTGGTCACCCGGATGATCGAGGTGTCCGTCGGCGAGCTGACCCCGTACCCCGGCGGCTACACCGAGTACCTGGAGGCCCGCGCCGAGCGCATGGAGCGCCTGTCGACCGAGGAGGACAAGCGCCGCAAGCTGATCGCGCAGGAGCTCGCCTGGGTGAAGCGCTCCCCTTCCGCGCGCACCGGCAAGCAGCAGGCCCGCATCAACCGCCTGGGCGACATCCAGAAGGAGCAGGCGGACAAGCGGCTCCCCTCGCGCGACACGGTGGAGATGAACACCGGCGTGGTGCCCCACCTGGGGCGCACCGTGCTCAACCTGCACGGCGTCTCCAAGCGCTACGGCGACCGGACCCTGGTGCGCGACTTCAGCACCATCCTCCAGGCCGGGGAGCGCATCGGCATCATCGGCCCCAACGGCGCCGGCAAGACCACGCTGCTGCGCATCATCATGGGGCTGGAGGCGCCCGACTCCGGCGAGGTGGAGACGGGCAAGAACACCCGCATCGCCTACTTCGACCAGCGGCGCGAGGACCTGGACCCCGCCGCCACCGTCTACGAGAGCGTGGGCAGCCAGGACTGGGTCACGGTGGGCGGAAAGCGCACCCACCTGCGCAGCTACCTGGAAACCTTCTTGTTCACCCCGGAGCAGCAGCGGCAGGTGGTGCGCTCGCTTTCCGGCGGCGAGCGCAACCGCGTGCTCCTGGCGCGGCTCCTCCTCCAGGACGCCAACCTGCTGGTGCTGGACGAGCCCACCAACGACCTGGACCTGGTCACCCTCCAGGTGCTGGAATCCGTGCTGGCCGACTATCCCGGCTGCGTGCTCCTGGTGACGCACGACCGCTTCTTCCTGGACAAGGTCGCCACCGGCCTCATCGCCTTCGAGGGCGAGGGGCGGCTGCGGCGCCACGCCGGGAGCTACGACCTGTACCGCCGCCTCCGCGCCCAGCGCGAGGCCGAGGAGGCCGCCCAGCGCCCCGCCGAGCGGAAGTCCGCCGCGCAGCCCGGCCGGCCGGAAAAGAAGGACACCTCCCGCAAGCTGTCCTACAAGGAGCAGAAGGAGCTGGGGGGGATGGAGGAGGCCATCCTGGACGCCGAGGCCCGCAAGGAGGAGCTGGGCGCACGCCTGGCCGACCCCGCGCTCTACTCCGAGCCCCCCGAGGCGGTGGCGCGCGCCACCGCCGCCTTCCGCGAAGCCAGCGAGCGGGTGGACGCGCTGTACGCCCGCTGGGCGGAGCTGGAAGAGCTCCGCTCGGGCGCGGCGTGACGTTGCAACTCGCGCGGCGGCAGCGCGTTCCGCGAGGAAAAACGATCGCGCCCCCAATGCGCCAAACAACGCAAGTCGTTCATCGGTAAAACCTTCTCTCCGGGCCCCTCCACGGGGCCCGTTTATTGTCGTTGACACGGCCGCGGGCGCACGGCAGCTTGTGCATACCGCCCGCAATCACGCCTGGTCGTTCCCCGTAGCAGACAGCCCCCCTATGCTCTTCCCGCTGCTCCTTTCCGCGGCGGCGTCCCTGCACGCCGCCCACGGTACGGCCGTCCCCGCCGCCGTCCCGTCCGATTCGGTCACCCGCCCCGCCGCCGCCGCTCCCCGCGCCAACGTGGCCGTGCTGAACTCCGACCACGAGCTGACCAGCGCCACCGCGGCCGGGCTCAGCCTGACCTCGCTGATCCACGCCGAGGCCGCCATCGCCGACGAGGTCCGCCGCGGCGCCTTCCCGGGGGCCGCGCTCGCCGTCGGCCGCAGGGGTCAGGTGGTGGTCGAGCGGGGCATCGGCACCACCGGCTGGACCGCCGAGGACGTCCCGGTGGACCCGGACCGCACCGTGTACGACCTGGCCTCGCTCACCAAGGTGGTCGCCACCACCACGGCGCTGATGCTGCTGGTGGAGGACGGCAGGGTCGAGCTGGACGCCCCCGTGTCGCGCTACCTGCCGGAGTTCACCGGCGGCGGCAAGGAGGCGGTGACCATGCGGATGCTGCTCACGCACACCTCCGGGCTCCCCGCCTGGGCGGAGCTGTGGGGCCGCACGCCGGACGAGGCGCTGGGGCGCGCGGTGCGCACGCCGCTGGCGACGGCGCCGGGCGCGCGGGTGGAGTACTCGGACATCGGCTTCGTGGTGCTGTACGCCGCGGCCGAGCGGGCCGCCCGCGAGCCCATCTACCGGCTGCTGGACCGCCGCGTGTACGGGCCCCTCAGGATGCGCTTCACCACCTACCAGGCCGGCGTGGGCTGCTCGTGGTGCGCCTCCACGGCGCGCAGCCAGGGCGACGCCTTCCAGGGCAAGGTCCACGACCCCATCGCCCGGCAGCTGGGCGGCATCGCCGGCAACGCGGGGCTCTTCTCCACCGCGCACGACCTGGCCCGCTTCGCCGCCATGCTGGCCAACGAGGGCGAACTGGACGGGGTGCGGGTGCTGAAGCCGGAAACGGTGCGCCTCTTCGCCCGGCGCCAGGTGGGGACGCGCGCCCTGGGGTGGGAGTCGCCCAACCGGGGCGGCGGCGGGGCCGCGGGGCTGCGCATCTCCCCCAACGCCTACGGGCACACCGGCTACACCGGCACCTCCATCTGGATCGACCCGGACCGCGGCACCTGGGCGGTGCTCCTCGCCAACCGCACCTACCAGACCGAGTCCAACAACCGCATGCAGACGCTGCGGCGCACAGTGAACAACTGGGTGGCCGAGGCCGCCGACGCGGGCGCTCCAGCATACGGCGGCGACAACTGATTGCCTGAACGGCGAGTTCGGGCGTGCCCCCGCTGACGCGGGGTCGGGCTTCGGCTCCGTAGGGCTGCAAACAACGCAGCCCAACGGAGTCGAGCCCCGGCCAACAGCCGCCGGGTCTCGCCCCTTCGGGCCGAAATCCCTCACGCGACGGCAGGCGCCCCCACCGGGAGATCCCGGTGGGGGCGCTTTTTCTTGCTCCGGGCTCCTTCCCGCTCCTGTTTCGGGCCGGCCGGCCGATACTTACTGGCATCCCCCGCCGGCGGCCGCCGATGGCCCCACTCCGCGTGAAGAGCTGCGTTCCCCATGAGCATCAGGAACCCGAGAACCGTTCCGTCCGCCGGGCATCCCGGACCCTGGCCGGACCAGTGGCTGATGGACGAGTTCAGGAGGATCGGGCACGCGTCCGCGGCCCGGGCCGCGGGCATGACGGCGGCCACCGCGTGGGAAGCGCTTGCCGCGGCGGGCGTGGCGGACTCCGTCATCCTCAAGGCGGCGAGCGCGGCGACCCGGCTCCCTCCCGCGGACCTGTCCCGGGTGGAGGCCGAGCTGGCGTCCCTCCTCCCTCGCTCCGTGGCGCTGCGCTTCGGCGTGGTCCCCGTGCGGCTCCACGACGGGGTCCTGGAGGTCGCCTCCGCGGATCCGGTCCGGCACGGGCTGGCCGGGGAGATCGAGGCCGCCGTTTCGCGTCCCGTCCGCCTCGTCCTGGCGAGCCCCGCCCAGCTCCGCTCCGCGCGGGAAAGCCTGTACCGGGCGCCGGCCCCGTCCCCGGCCACAGCGCCCCGGCACCCGGGGGCGGCTCCCGGGACGCCCGACCTCGACGGCACCCCCGTGGAGATCCTCGACCACGTCCTCACGTCAGCGCTCCGCGACGGGGCCAGCGACATCCACCTGGAGCCGAAAGCGGACGGGATGCTGGTCCGCTTCCGGGTGGACGGCGCGCTGTACGATTCCGGGTGGGTCCCCGGGGAAACCGCTCCTTCGCTCGTCAGCCGGATCAAGGTCACCGCCAACCTCGACATCGCCGACCGGATCCGTCCGCAGGACGGACGGGCCATGACCCGGCTGGGCGGCAGGCCCGTGGACCTGCGCATCTCCACCCTCCCGCTGGGAGGGCTCGGAGAAAAGGTGGTGATCCGCATCCTGGACTCCAGGGTCGCCAGCACCGGGCTGGAGGCCCTGGGGTTCACGCCGGCCGAGATGCACCGCCTGGACCGGCTCCTGAAGATGCGGGAGGGGATGATCCTCGCCACCGGGCCCACCGGGTCGGGAAAGACGACCACCCTGTACTCGGCGCTCCGGCACGTGCAGTCGTCGGAAAGCAACGTGGTGACGGTGGAGGACCCGATCGAGTACCGGCTGCCGGGGATCAACCAGGTGCAGGTGAACGACAAGGCGGGGCTGAGCTTCGCGGCGGCGCTCCGCTCCATCCTGCGCCAGGACCCCGACATCGTCCTGGTGGGGGAGATCCGCGACGCGGAGACCGCGCAGATCGCCATCAAGGCCAGCATGACGGGGCACGTCGTGCTGTCCACGCTGCACACCAACGACGCGCCGTCGGCCCTCTCGCGACTGGCGGACATCGGGGCGGAGGCGGGCGCCCTTTCGGGGGCGCTCAAGGGTGTGGTGGCCCAGCGGCTGGTGCGGCGGCTCTGCGGCGAGTGCAGCCAGCCGATCGCCCTGTCGGAGCTTCCCCCGGAGCAGCAGATGCTGCTGATGGGAAAGCACACCGACAAGCTCCGCCGGCAGGTGGGATGCCCGTCCTGCCGGGGGACCGGGTACCGGGGCCGGATGGTGGTGGCGGAGATCCTGGTCGTCAACGCCGAGATGCAGCACGCCATCGCCCGGGGGGCGAGTGTCCCGGAGCTGGCGGAGCTGGCCTGCAGGAACGGGATGCGGACGCTGTGGGAGTCCGGGCTGGAGCGCGTGCTGGCCGGGACCACCTCGCTCCACGAGCTGGTGGACAACGTGGCGGCCCCGGTGGCGCAGGACGGCGGCGCGCAGAGCGAGGTGGACGCGATCCTCGCCCGGCTGCTGGGGGGCGGAAGGAAGGACCCGGAGACAGCGGCGCCGCCGGCCGCGCCCATCTCCCGCGCCGGCCCGGCGCGGGCCGCGGGCGGCCCCGGCGCGAGGATCCTGGTCGTGGACGAGGACCGGGAGGCGCGCCGCGCGCTCCGGGCCGAGCTGGAGCAGGTGGGGTACCGGGTGATCGAGGCCGCGGACGGGGAGGCGGGGCTCGCCTATGCCCGCCGGCTGCGCCCGGACCTGGTGATCACCGAGCTCGCCATGCCCCGCCTGGACGGGATCGGGCTCCTGCAGGCCCTCCGCGACGAGGCGGGCGGCCCCCCGGTGGTGGTGTACACGAGCCAGGACGACGACGCGCTCATGGACTGGGCGCGCGAGCTGGGGGCGGGGGGTGTGTACGCCCGGCCGGCGGACGTGCGGATGCTCACGGCGTGCCTGCAGCCCGCGCGGCGCAACGCGGCGTAGCGGCCGCTGGAGCGGCGGCACCAGAAAGGCGCCCCCACCGGGATTTCCCGGTGGGGGCGCCTTTTCGTACGGCGTGCTTCGTATGTCGTACTGCTGTTCAGGGCCGCGTCTGCCCGCCGGCCGCGGGCACCGGCCTCGCCTCGGGCGCGGCCTCGGCGGGGGCGTTGCGGCCGGGCTTCACGGCGGAGGAGTCGGTGCCGGGCTCGGGGCGGCCGGTGCGGGCGGCCCGGGCGGCGGCGGGGTCGGTGACGTCGCCGCGGGCCTGCTCGGCGGCCTTGCGGCGCGCCTCGGCCACGCCCTCCCGCTCGAAGCGCCGCACCATCGCCTGCACCTCCGGCGGGGCCGTGTAGGAGGCGGCCTTGTGCGACTGCGTCTCCCGGTCCAGCCCGGCCAGGAAGGGCTCGTACTTGGAGCCGGGGTGCCACAGGACCCAGTCGTCGTAGCCCACGTCGTACACCGCCTTCTTCTGCTGGCGGATCTGCTCCGGGCCGTACTCCTGGTGGTTGCGCCCCAGCCAGGGGGCGGAGAACGCCTGGAGCCAGGGCATCACCCGCGCCGGCTTCACCCCCGCCTCCGCCATGGCGTCGCTGCGCAGCCGCGCCATCCCCGCCGACTTGAAGATGGTCTCGTACGGCATCAGGTCCGGCCTGGGCACGCCGGGGAGGTGCACGGGGAGGTAGTGCGACGGGTACATCATGGGGAGCAGGTGGTCCGCGATGGCGGAGAGCGTCTCCCACTGCTGGCCGATGTTGACGTCCTGCGGGTCGTTGGGCGACAGCCCGAACACGTCCGCCGTCACCGTCACGCCCAGCGGGTGAAGGCGCCGCTTGGCCTCGTTGAGGAACGCGGCGATGGCGTCCGTGCGGTCGCCCCTGGCCTTTGGATGCACCTGCGCGGGCAGGCTCCGGTACGGCTCCGCGAAGCGGACGTAGTCGAACTGGATCTCGTCGAAGCCGGCCTTCGCGACCTCCTCGGCGATGTCCAGGTTGTAGTCCCACACGTTCTCGTCCCAGGGGCTCACCCAGGTGTTTCCGGCCTTGTCCACCCACAGGCCGCCCCCCGGCCGCTGCACCGACCAATCGGGCTTCGCCTTGGACAGGATGGGGTCCTTGAACACCACGATGCGCGCCATGGTGTAGATGCCGTGCGCCTTGAGCGTGTCCACGAACGTCTTCAGGTTTTCCAGCGTGTTCTCGCCCGGCTGCTGGAGCTGCTTGGGGAGGGGGAGCGCCGTGGTGTAGTGCACGCCCCGCTCCGACTTGACGTCCACCACGAAGGCGTTGATCTCCGTGTCGTCCGCCATCTTGATGAGCTTGGGGAGCCGGTTGGGCGACCCGGCCGCGTACGCGTTCAGGTACAGCCCGCGGATCTGCGCGGGGGCCTCGTCGCGCGGCGAACTGGCGGCCGCGGCCGGCCGGGCCACGCCCGCGGCGGTGTCGGACGCGGCGGCGGCGGTGCTGTCGCCGCCGGTAGCGGCACCCTGCGCGCCCCCGCCCCCGTCGCCGCAGGCGGCGAGCAGGGCGAGCGCGGCGACCAGGACGGAATCGCGTAGCTTCAGCATGCGGTCTCGGACGATTGGGAGGGGTCCTTCCGGGTGGCGCGGGGGCGCCGGAGCGCCGGAGCGCCGGAGCGCAGGAAGGATGGCAACATTCGCGCCGCCTGCCAAGCCCTTGGGGAGCGCGCCGGATCGCGAAAGCCACGGGAGGCGTCCGGCCGCGGCCGGGCGCCTCCCGTGGTGTCGTACCTCCCGCCGACGCAGCGCGATGCCGCGTGAGGGATTTCGGCCCGAAGGGACGAGACCCGCGGGCAGTTTCGCGGGGCTCGACTCCGTCAGCGAGCGTTGTTTGCTCGCTTACGGAGCCGAAGCCCGACCCCGGCGCGGCCGGGGGCACGCCCGAATCACGCGGTTCAGTTCCTTCGGTTCCTGCTCGCCACGTGCTCCGGCGCGACCCACAGGTTGTTTTCCGGGTTCACGTCCGGGAAGATGAAGTCCGGGTCGATCTGCACGCGCACCGGGCGGCCGTACACCGGCACCGTCAGCGTCGCGGTGCGCAGCCGGTCCTCGGTCCACAATTCCACGGGGAGCTCGGCGCGGGTGATCGCGCCGTTGTCGGCGGTCACCACCACGGGGATCGGCGCGGGGACCTCGCCCAGGTCGCGGATGGTGACGCGCACCGCGCCCGGCTCCGTGGTCTCCACCGCCACGATGGCGTAGTCCAGCGTCCCGGTCTCCCACCACCACGGGTACCAGAACCAGTCCAGGTCGCGCCCCGCCACCCGCTCCACCGTGTCAAAGAAGTCCCACGGGTACGGGTGCCGGAAGCGCCACTCCCGCGCGTAGGTGGAAAAGGCCTGCGCGAACACGCTGTCCCCCACCACCCCGCCGAGCGAGCGAAGGAGCAGCCCCGGCTTGGTGTAGGCGGCGAGAGTACGGGCGCCGTACGGGCTCACCAGGTCGGTGTGGCGCATGAGCGGGACCTCGCGCTCGGTCCCCGCCACCACGATGTAGCCGGCGGCCTCGTCCAGGAAGGGCGACGGGGAGCCGGGAAAGTAGGCCTCCTGGGCGCGCACCTGCATGTAGGTGGCGAAGCCCTCGTCCATCCAGGCGAACGCGGCCTCGTTCTCCCCCACCATCATGGGGAACCACTGGTGCGCCACCTCGTGGGCGATCACGGAGTGCAGGTCGGCGGCCGCGTCGGGGCGCGCGATGAACACCAGGTTGGGGTACTCCATGCCGTAGATGGGCCCTTCGGACACCGTCATCTGCGGGTAGGCGTACGGCATCACCGTCCGGCTGAAGAACTCGATGGAGTGTCGCCCGTAGCGCACGGCTTCGCCCCACCCGGGCGCGCCGGGGCGGTAGAGCGAGTTCACCATCACTTCGCGCGCGGGGGCGCTCCCCTCGGCGGGAACGGCGGCGCGGGCGGCGTCCCACACGTAGCGGTCCGACGCGGCGAAGGCGAAGTCCCGCACGTCGGCGGCGGTGAATCGCCAGGTGAGGCGCCCGTCGGCGCCGCGCCGGGTGGCGCCCCCGGCGGCCAGGTCGGCCTCGGTGACCACGCGCGCCACGGAGTCCGCGCCGGAGGCGACGGCGGCCAGCCTCGCCTGCGCCTGCGGGGTGAGGACCTGCTCGGGATTGCGCAGCGTCCCGGTGGCGCCCACCAGCCACCCCGCCGGGAGGGTCAGCGACACGTCCCAGTCGCCGTACTCCAGGTAGAACTCGCCGTCGCCCAGGTACGGGGTCGCGTCCCAGCCGTACACGTCGTCGTACGTGGCCACCTGGGGGTACCACTGCGCCACCTGGAGCACGCGGCCGCCCAGCGCGTCCTCCCACCCGGTGCGGAAGGCGCCCACCGGCGGGACGGTGTGGCGCCACTCCACCTCCAGCACCACGCTGTCGCCGGGGACGACGGCGCGCGGCAGCACCAGCCGCGCGAGCGTCCCCTCCACCGCGTAGCCCACCGGCATCCGCTCCTCGGGCGTGACCACCGGGATCTCGTCTGCCGTGCGCACCGCCAGCGGCTGACCCTGCGCGGCGACGCGCTCCAGCGTCACCCCGCCGGTGTTGGGCGCGTAGCGGTTCCGCGGCACGCTCTCGGTGAAGATGTTCTGGTACAGGTTGAGCACCACCGTGGTGAGCGGCACCGGCGACCGGTTGCGGTACACGACGCGCTCGCGGCCCCGCAGCAGCGCCGTCGCCGGGTCCAGCTCCGCCTCGATCCGGTAGCTCACCCGCTGCTGCCAGTAGCGCTCCCCCGGCGCGCCCGTGGGGGAGCGCGTTCCCCGCTGTACCGCCTGGCGGTACGACAGGGGAACGGGGACGGGACGGAGGAGCAGGCGCGTGGCGGTGTCCCCCGCCGCCGCGGGCGACGACGCGGGGCGGCCGAACGGCGAGCAGGCGGCAGAGGCGAGGAGCGCCGCCAGAAGGGTGGTGCTGCGGAACGGGCTTGGAATCACGGGACGCACTCCGGTTTTTGGCGAAGGGTCCCGCAAGGTAGGGGCCGGCAGGGAAAAGTCAACGGAAGTGGTTGCCGCGAAAGGGCCGGGAGCCGCGCGGCCGCGCCGGCCGGAGCCGGGGACCGCCGAACGCCCCGCTACGGCGCGCGGGGCCCTGGCCCCGCCGCCTCTTCCGGGGGAGCGGCGGCGCGCAGCAGGCCCGCCACGCCCAGGAGGTACCCGAGGACCGGGGAAACGCCGTAGCCCATGACCGGCACGGGGAAGCTCCCGGCGAGGGGGGCGAGGAGCGTGACGGCCACGTACGCGCCCAGCGCCAGGCCCACGCGGCTCCCGGCGCGCCGTCCGGCCAGGAGGAACGGCACCGGCAGCAGCGCCAGCGCCGCTGCCGCCGCCACGGCCCATCCCGCGCCGAGCCCGGCGGCCAGCCCCAGGATGCCCTCCACGTGGGGGACCGGGGCCACCGGATCCCTCCGCAGCCAGGCCAGGACGGCGAGAAGCGGCAGCGGCAGCAGGCCGGCGAGCCGTGGCGGGCGTCCGCCCGCCCCCGGCAGCAGCAGGACCACGGCCCCCGCCGCGAAGGCCGTGGCCTGCGCGGCATCGGGCTGAAGCAGGAGGGCGAGCGCCACACCGGCGGCGACCCCGGTGGCGGCCCACCACCCCCGCGACCGCGCGAGGGTCGCCAGCGCGGCGAGCAGGAGCGGCAGGAGGACCGCCGCGGCGTGGAGGCGGACCGGGCCGAGCTTCACCCACCGGTGGACGCCCTGCACCCCCGGGTCGAGCAGCGTGGCGGCGAGCGCCCCCAGGGCGAGCACGGCGACGACGTCGGCCCACCTTCCCCGCGCGGACGAGGCCCGGGTGCGCCCGGCGGCCAGGCATGCCAGCACGCCCGCGGCCCAGGCGGCAAGGTTCTGGCCCCACAGGGCCGCCGGCACGCCGGACGCCCGCATGACCAGCACACCCGCCAGGAGCGCCGGCACGGGGGCGAGCAGCAGCAACAGCGTTCCGCGGCGCGGGATGGTCCGATGCGCCTCCGTCGTCATGATCTGTATTGCGTGGGGGTGGATGCCGGCGCGGAGCCGGAAGGGGCGCTACTCCTCGGGGATGGCCAGCTCCATCTCGGCCTCGGAGGAGTAGATGGTCTCGGGGCGGAAGCGGAAGCCGATCTTCTCGTACGAGCGCACCGCGGCGCGGTTGTGGGGCTCCACCGAGAGCCAGAGGCGGCGCAGCCCGAGCGCGCCCGCCACCTCCGCGGCCACCCGGTTCACCTTGGTGCCCACCCCGCGGCCGCGGATGGCGTGGTCCAGGAAGATGGCGTACTCGGCAACGCCCTGCTTGTCGGTGGGGACCATGAAGGCGTGCCCCACCACCTCCCCTTCGGCCTCCACCAGCAGGTGGGTGCCGCCGCGGAGGATGTTGTCCAGCCAGCGCCCGATGCGGTGGCTCCCCTCGGGGGGGAGCCCCTGGGCGGCGCGCTTGGGCTCGAAGCCGTCGTAGAAGCGGGCGATCGTCTCGCGCTCGGCGGGGTTCATCTCGCGGACGAGGAACGACTGGCCCTCGCGGTCGTGCAGGGTCACGGGGAGGATGTGGTTGAGGGGCGGTGCGGAAAGGGCGGGCACGTCAGAAGCCCATCCCCCACCCGCGCAGCAGCGGCAGGGCCTGGCGGCGGAGCGACTCCAGCGTCCGCAGGTTGACGGCGGCCACCTCGGCGCGGCGGGGGACGGCGGGGAAGGCGCCCGGCTCGTCGCGAAGGCGCTCGGGCAGGAGCTCGGGGCTCTCCCCCTGCCAGCGGTCCAGCCACTCGCGGGGGATGCGGTCCGGGGCCTTCTGCCCGGAAAGGCCGGCCCACACCAGCGACCAGGCGCGCGGCACCACCGTCCAGATGGCGTAGCCCCCACCCCCCGTGGCGACGATGCGCCCGCCGCACACGCGGTCGGCCACCTCGCAGGTGATGCGGACGGTCTCCTCGTACAGCCGGGTGGTGGCGCGCAGGTGGGTGAGCGGGTCCAGCGTGTGCCCGTCGCACCCGTTCTGCAGGACGATGACGTCCGGGCGGAACGCCTCGGCCACCTCGGGGAGGAGGCGCGAGTACAGGTCGATCCAGGAGTCGTCCTCGGTGGAGGGGTCCAGCGGCAGGTTCAGCGAGTAGCCGTAGCCTTCGCCCTCGCCCAGCTCGTCCACGAAGCCGGTGCCGGGGAACAGGTATCGCCCGGACTCGTGGATGGAGAGCGTGAGGACGTCCGGGTCCTCGTAGAAGATCCCCTGCACCCCGTCGCCGTGGTGGGCGTCGTAGTCGATGTACAGCACCCGCCCGCCGTGCTCCCGGCGGATCCAGGCGATGGCGGCGGCCAGGTCGTCGTACACGCAGAAGCCGGACGCCTTGGCGCGGTGCGCGTGGTGGAGCCCGCCGGCCACGTTGAAGGCGCGGGTGGCCTCGCCGGACATCACCACCTCGGCGGCGCGGATCGTCCCGCCCACCACCGCGGCGGTGGCGTCGTGCATCCCGGGGAACACCGGGGTGTCGTCGGTTCCCAGCCCCCAGTGCCAGGCGTCGCGGGTGTCGGCCCCCTCCGCCCCCAGCCGCTTCACCGCGGCCACGTACTCGGGGGCGTGCACGCGCAGCAGCTCCTCGTCGGTGGCGACGCGCGGCGCGACCACGCTCACCCCCGGGCCGTCCATCAGCCCCAGCGCCTCGATCAGCGAGACGGCCAGCTCCACGCGGCGGGGGTTGAAGGGGTGGTCGGGGCGGAAGCGGTACCCCAGCACCATGGGGTCCCAGATCAGGGCGCTCTTCATCCGCGGCTCACCGCGTGAGGAGGGCGCGGACGTCCTCCTCCAGCGAGGGCCACCCCACCCGGAACCCGGCCGCCTCCAGCGCGCCGATCACTTCCCGCGGGTCGATGGTCCCCAGGTGGAAGATGACCGTCTTGCCGCCCTCCACCCGCACCGGCGACACCAGCACGCTGACGATGTTCACGGAGTGCCCGGCCAGGATGGACACGGCGCGCGCCAGCTCGCCGGGGCGGTCCGGGAGCGCCACCTCCAGCCGCGAGGCGGGCTCGGTGCCGCCCAGGATCTGCACCATTGCGCTCAGCAGGTCGCTTTCCGAGAGAATGCCCTGGAGCCGCCCGGCCGTGTCCGTCACCGGCACCGCGCCGATGCGGTGCCGGCAGAGCAGCTTTGCCGCGTCCTCGATGGGGTCGGCGCCGGTGCAGGTGACCACCTCGGCGGTCATGACCGCGGAGATGGGGGTGCGCTCCAGGAAATCCACCCGCTCGGGGTCCGCCACCGTGAGCGGCGAGGGCATCGCCAGGCGGATGTCGCGGTCGGACAGGATCCCCACCAGGACCCCGGCGCCGTCCACGACGGGGAGGTGCCGGACGCGGTGCTCCCGGGTGAGGCGGAGGGCGTGCGCCAGGGAATCGTCGGGCCCCACGGTGAAGGGGTCCCGGGTCATGCGGTGTCGGACGAGCATCGCGAAGGAGGGGGGTACGGAGCGGCCGCGGGCGCGGGCCGGGAAAGGCCTCGCGCCCCGGGGGTGCGGCGGGCCTCGGCGGCCCGGGGCCCTACAGCCGCTCTTCGCGGAGGAGCTCCCCGGAGGGGGAGTAGACGCGGAGCACGTTGGCGGCGCCGTCGTAGTCCGCGTCGATGAGCTGGTAGACGCGGTCGCCGCCGCGGAACACCTCCACCATGTCGCACCTGCCGTCGCCGTTGCGGTCGGTCCAGGTGGCGACCGGGAAGACGCCGGAGGTGAAGCGCACGAACTTGGCGTGCGGTCCGCCGCCCTCGCCGGCGGCGCGCACGTCGCCGGAGCCGACGCCGGAGGCGCCCGCCATGGACCCGAGCCAGGCGCCCGCCGCGCCCGCGCCGCCCTGGAGGGCGGCGCTCGCGGGCATCTCGGGCATCTGCCGCGAGGGCGGACGCCAGTCCTGCGCGCGCGCCGCGGCCGGTGCGGCGAGAACGCACGCGCCCAGCAGGACGGGAACGAGACGACGTGTCATGGGAACCTTCCTATGGTGGGGTGTGCTGCAATCTAAGGGTACACGGCGCGGAGCGCCACGTTCCTGGGCGGCTCCGGGTACGCGGGTTGCACAGGCAAAGCGGCGTTCTCCGCCGCGACGCGCAGGAACCCGCTCACACCCGGAAGATGCCCGATTCCGCGATCTCCCGTCCACGCTACCAGGGACTGTCGGCCGCGCGCCGCTGGGAGCACGACCCCGCGCCGCCGCGCGCGGAGTTCTCCCTGGCCGCGGGAGACCGCATCGGGGAGCTCACCATCATCGGGCACCTGGCCTGCGGGCGCGCCACGGAGCTGTACCAGGTGTGGAGCGACCGGCACTGGACCGCGCTCACCGGCAAGATCACCTCGCCCGCCCACCTGGGGAACGGCACCCCGGCCGCGTTCCAGATGGAGGCGCGGGTCCTCGCCAAGCTCCAGCACCCCAACATCGTCCGCTTCTTCGGTACCGGGGTGGCGGAGGGGCGCCCGTACCTGCTGCTGGAGTACTTCGCCGGCCCCTCGCTCTTCGACGTACTGGAGGGTCTCCCCAAGCGGCGCCTGCACGTGCCCGACGCGATCCGCGCCACAATGCACGTGGGGGCGGCGGTCCACTACCTGCACCGCTGCGGCTACCTGTACCGCGACCTCAAGCCGGCCAACATCCTGCTGCGCGAGGGGATCCCGGTGCTGGTGGACTTCGACGTGGTGCGCAGGATCAACCTGCGCGGCCGCCCCAGCGACCGCCTGGGGACCGCGCCGTACATGGCCCCGGAGCAGATCCGCAAGCAGGCGCTCTCCGCCGCGACGGACGTGTACGGGCTGGGGGCGCTGCTGTACGAGCTGCTCACCGGCCACTGGCCCACCGAGGAGCCGCGCGACGAGGACGACGACGACTGGGACGACGAGGACTGGGACGACGAGCCCCCGGCGCGCCCCGTTTCCAGCGACCGCGCGGAAAGGACGATGCGGACGGGGGAGCTGGTCACAAGGTACCCGCAGCTCACCCGCTCGCCGGTGCCGCCGCGCCAGCACAACCCGCAGGTGACCACGGAGTTGGAGAAGGTGATGCTGCGCTGCCTGGACCGCGACCCGGCGCAGCGGTTCCAGACCGTGTCCGGCCTGCTCGCCGCGCTGGCGCCGCTGCTCAAGGGCCGCTACAAGCTGTGGCCGGACGGTGCGCCCATCGAGCGGCGAGCGGATACCGAGTCGCGCTGACTTCTACGGCAACGGATTACGGCGGGTTCGGGCGTGCCCCCGGCTGCGCCGGGGTCGGGCTGCGCGCTGCGTAGGACACGAAACTACCGTGTCCAACGCAGCCGAGCCCCCGCGGAAACAACCCCGCGGGGTCTCGGCCCTGCCGGGCGCGCATCCCTCACGCGGGGTTCGTGCTGGCGTCCGCGGGGGCCCCCACCCGGCGCTGCGCGCCACCCTCCCCCAATTCTGGGGGAGGGTGCCGGGGGGAGGGGGTCGCCGTTGCAGTTCCGCAGTACCCCCCAGAATCTGTTCGGAGGGAGACCCGCCGGCAGTTTGGCGGGGCTCACTCCGGCGGAGGGAGACAGCGGGGCAGTTTCCGCTGGCTCCCGGAGCCCGCGCAGGAAACAGGCCGGCAGTTTGGCCTGGTTCCGGAGCGGCCCGCCCCCGCGGCACCCGGCCAGCCTACACCCTGCGCTCCTCGGGAATCAGCGACTTGTGGATGCCGATGGCGGCGCGCACCCCCTCGGAGGCGGCGCGGATGGCGAGGCGCGAGCCGGGCGTGATGTCGCCGGCGGCGTAGACCCCGGGGACGGTGGTGAGGTGGTCCCGGTCGACCTCCAGGATGCCGTCCTCGTCGGCCTCGCACCCCAGGTCGGCGGCGAGGGTGGAGCCGGGCCCGCTGGCGATGTGCACGAACATGGCGTCGAACTCGGCGGCCTCGCCGTCGTGGAAGACCACGCGCTCGACGCACCCGTCCTTCCCCTCCAGCCGGTCGATCACCCCGGTGCGGACGGGGATGCCGAAGCGCTCGAGCGCGGCCCGCGACTTTTCCGGCAGCTCGGGCGAGTGTCCGTGGGTGAGGATGGTGAGCTGGTCGGTCCAGGTGAGCATGTAGGTGCAGAACGCCGCGATCTGCCGCCCCCAGCCGATGACGCCCACGCGCATCCCGGCCACGCCGGGGCCGTCGCAGTCGGGGCAGTGCCAGATGCTCTTGCCGTACAGCTCGTCGAAGCCGGGGATCTCGGGGAGGATGTCCTTGAGCCCGGTGCAGAGCAGGACGCGGCGGGCGCGCAGCTCGTGCCCGTCGGAAAGGCCCACGCGGAAGTCGTCCTCGGCGCCCTCCACGGTCTGGGCCATCGCGGCGCGGAACTCGGCGCCCACGGCGAGGGCCTGCTCCTTCATGCTGCGCCGCAGCTCGTACGGCGGGACCTCGTCCACGCCGGGGTAGCCGTGCACGGCCCAGGTCTCGGCGTTGCGGGGGTCGCCGGCGTCCACCACCAGCACGCTGCGCCGGTAGCGGCCCAGCCACAGGCCGGCGGCGAGCCCGGCGGGCCCGCCGCCGATGACGACGACGTCGTACGCTTGCTGCTGCGGCTCCATCCGGGCTCCGGGCGCTTGCGGTGAACGGGTGCGGGAGGCGGGAGGGAGGTGCAAGCGGCGCGCCGCCCCCGGCCAGGACCCTCACCGCGCGCCCGCTACCGCCCGGCGCCGGGTCGTGCGAACAAGGGGCTCCAGATCTGCTCGGAAGGCGCCCGGCCGGTGGATCGCGTCAGGGCCGACAGCAGGAGGTCGTCCTCCGCGACGCCGGCGCGCTTCGCGAGCAGCTCCAACCCCCACCCCAGAAAGAGAATCTGGGGGAGCAGATCCAGCCGCCACCCGTCTTCCTGGCGCAGGAACGACCTTTCCGAGTGTCTTGTCGTCCCGGACACCGTCACTTTCATCGTCGCCACGGTGCTGTCCACCCGGACGTCTCCGGATTTCTCGGCGGCGGGCGATTCCGTCCCTGCCCACCCCTCGCTCACGGCGACCTCGAGCAGCTGGCGCGCCGTCATCCCCCGGAGCCGCTCCGGCTTGACGCGGTGCCGCATCGTGAGGACCGTGAGGCGGTCGATCGGCGGCTGCGCCCGCACCGCCCCGGCACTCCCGTACAGGGCGAGCCACTGCATGTCGGCATAGTACTCCAGGGTCGGCGCGGCGACGAGGCGGGCTCCGGCGGCACCGTCCCTGGCGCGCAGCGCGGCGCGGTACGCGTCGAACACCGCCTGGACCGCGGGTGCTTCCGGATCCGTTCTCGCGGGCGCTTTCGGAACCGTTCTCGCGGCCGCTTGCGGATCCGCGGGCGCTCCCGCTCCGCCGAACCCGACGCCGTGAAACACCAGCGGCACCTTGGCCGCGGCAGGGATCTCCCCCAAGAGGGACCCGATCAGCCGGGCCGATCCTTCGTAAGCCGGCACGCTGATGATCGGCAGGGGCGCCTGGAGCGCCATCGCCGCCTCGTCCCCGTCCAGGGGGAAGGCGGCGCCGGTGAGGATGTCGCGTCCCGCGTGCCGGAAGTGCCGGAACTGCACCACCATCCCGGTACTGCCGTCGGAGCCCTGGCGCTGCTGGTGGTACACCTCGCTCGGCGAGATCGGCGCGCTCCGCGCGGCCCGCCACCGGAAGGCCTGTGTGGCGCCGGCGGCGCTGCCCAGCCGGCCCAGGATCCGGTCGACCACCTCGACGCGGTGCCTGTCAGGGGCCAGCGTGGCGACGAAGAGGTAGGTGTTGTTCCGCGGGTCGCGCAGGACGACCAGGGTGGAATCGCTCCGGGAGGGATCCGGAGTGTACCCCGGGGGAGGAGCGTAGCGCACGCCGTCCAGCACGGCGCTCTGCGCGGAGAGCACCGCGGGCGGGACGAGCAGGGCCATCGCCACAAGGGTGGACAGAAGGGCTCTTTTCATGGCTCCGGGTGTGAAGTGGGGAGTGCGCGGTAGGCGGCAGCCGTCTTCCAGGCCTGCCGCGGCGGCTCGCGCGCCGCTGGTCCTGGCGCATGTGTCGGGCAGAGCACTCGACGGGGCCATGGCAATCGCGGTACCCGGAAGCGGGTCCACCCACCACTGGCTCGGCGGCAGGCGTTTGTACGGTTCGTGGCCGCAGCGGGCCGGGTATCCGGGCCGCTCTCTGGGACGGCGGAGTCCCTCCCCCGGGACACGGACGCCGCACCCTGCGCGCGGCCCGCCGGCACCGGCCCGTCGATGCCGCGGCCCCGGCGGAGAGGCGCCCTGCACCCGCGAGGCCGACCCCGTTCGGGCGGGGCTCTTCCGGATCGGCCCCGCGGACCCCAGGTTCATGGCGTCCACCCGCCGGCGAGCGCCGGAGCCACAGCCGCTTTGCCAGGCAGCCGGCACACCATGAGCTGGGAAACGTGATCCGGGCGCTGGTATTCGACTTCGACGGGCTGGTCTTCGACAGCGAGACGCACGAGTACGCCGTGGTCCGCGACCTCTTCCGGGAGCACGGGGCGGAGCTCCCGCTGGAGGTGTGGGGGCAGTGCGTGGGCACGCACTCGGGGGCCTTCGACGCGCACGCGTACCTGGAGGCGTGCGTGGGACGCGCGCTGGACCGGGCAGAGATCGCCCGGGTGCGCCGGGAGCGCTTCGACGCCCGCATCGAGCGGGAGGAGGCGATCGCCGGAGTGGAGGGGTGCCTGGAGGCGGCCCGCGCCATGGGGCTGCGCGTGGGGCTGGCGTCCAGCTCGCGGCGGGAGTGGGTGGTGGGGCAGCTCGCCCGCCTGGGGCTCCTCCCGTTCTTCGAGGCCGTCCGCACCGCCGACGACGTGGCCCGCGTCAAGCCGGACCCGGAGCTGTACCTGGCCGTGCTGGACGCGCTGGGCGTCCCGCCCGCGGAGGCGGTTGCCTTCGAGGACTCGCCCAACGGCGCTCTCGCGGCCCGGCGCGCGGGGATGCGCGTGGTGGTGGTCCCCAACTCCGTGACCGCGGCGCTCGCCTTCGGCGAGCACGACCTGCGGCTGGAGTCGCTGGAGGTGGAGCTGGCGACGCTGCTCGCGCGCCTGGCGGAAACCGGGGACGCTTCGGCCGATCCCTGACCGGCCGTCCCATCGTCCGGCTCCGACCTTATCCTTTCCGATCTCAACCGGAGGTGTCCGTGAGCGCTGTGCATCGCCTGGCCGGTCTCGCCCTGCTCCCCCTCGCCGCGGCGTGCGCGGCGTCCGCCCCCGCGTCCGGCGGCGCCCCGCCGGCCGCGCCGCTCCCGGCGGCGGCGCCCGCCCCGGCGCCGCTCGCGGCCGGAGTGTCGCCCCGCGACGAAGACGCGCGCATCCGCGAGATCGTGGCGGCGTCCTCGGCCGCGCGGGTGGAGCGCGACATCCGCACGCTGGTGGGCTTCGGGACGCGGCACACGCTCTCGGACACGACCTCGCGCACGCGGGGGATCGGCGCGGCGCGGCGCTGGATCTACGACGAGTTCCAGCGCATCTCGCAGTCGTGCGGGGGGTGCCTGGAGGTGTCGTACCAGTCGGACGTGGTGAAGGCGGGCACGCACCCGCGCATCCCCGGCGACGTCAAGGTGGTGAACGTGGTGGCGGTCCTGCGCGGGCAGCGGGAGCCCAACCGCTACGTGGTGATGAGCGGCGACATCGACTCGCGGGTCACGGACGTGCTCAACGCGGTCGCGGAGTCGCCGGGCGCCAACGACAACGCCTCGGGGATCGCGGGGACGCTGGAGGCGGCGCGCCTGCTCTCGCGCTACCGGTTCGACGGTTCCATCGTCTTCGCGGCGCTCTCGGGCGAGGAGCAGGGGCTCTTCGGCGGGGCGGGGCTGGCGGCGTACGCGAAGCAGCAGGGATGGCGGATCACGGGCGTGATCAACAACGACATGATCGGCAACACACAGGGGATCACCGGGGTGACGGACAACACCACGGCACGCGTGTTCGCCCCGGGGATCCCGCCCACCGCGACGCGCGCGGAGCTGCAGCGCATCCTCACCACCGGCGGGGAGCTGGACACGCCGTCGCGGCAGCTGGCGCGCTACATCGACCGGGTGGCGGACACCTACTTCCCCAGCCTGGACGTGTTGATGATCTACCGCCTGGACCGTTTCGGGCGGGGCGGGCACCACACGCCGTTCTTCAACGAGGGGTTCCCGGCGGTGCGGCTGATGGAGACGAACGAGAACTACGACCGCCAGCACCAGGACCTGCGGGTGGAGAACGGGGTCCGCTACGGCGACGTGATCGAGGGGGTGGACTTTCCCTACGCGGCCAAGATGACGGCGCTCAACGCGGCGGTGCTGGCGTCGCTCGCCTGGGCACCCTCCGCGCCGGACAGCGTCACCATCGCGGGCGCCGTGCAGCCCTCCACGCGGCTCCGCTGGCAGCCCGTGGCCGCGCCGGACCTGGCGGGCTACCGCGTGTACTGGCGCGAGCCCACGGAGGCGCAGTGGACGCGATCCCGCTGGGTGGGGAACGTCACGGAGGTCACGCTGGAGAACGTGATCATCGACAACTACTTCTTCGGCGTGGCGGCGGTGGACCGCGAGGGGCACGAGAGCCTGGTGGTGTTCCCGATGCCGGGGAGGTAGCGCGGAAGTACGGAAGTGCGTGAGTGCGGAAGTTGAACGGCGGTGCGGAGTACGAAACAGCGGGCGGCGGAATGCGGGGCGAAGGGGGAGCGGCTAACTCATTCGGGTGCATCGGGCTGAACGACACGCTGGGAACAGGCTGCGGCCTTGCCTTCTGTTTGGCAAGCCGTAGCGGGCGCCGGGTGGGCGAAACGATCGAGGGGGCGCGGATTCGGTCCGCGCCCCCTCGCGTCTCGTGCCCGCCGGCAGGGCCGGCGCCCCTACGGCAGCCCCCAGGCCAGCCGCCTGGCCGCGTACTCGGCGCGGGGGAGCTGCACCAGCACCGGAGCCGCGTCCGGATCCAGCCAGCGGAGCAATTCGGTGATGGCGGCCTCCGTCATGGCCGTGCAGCCGGCGGTCCCCTGCCCCGGGCCCTTCCAGACGTGCAGGAAGATGCAGGAGCCGTCGCCCGGGCGGGTCTGGCCGCCCCAGTTGTGTTCCACGATGGCTCCCAGCCGGTACTGGCCGTCCGAAAGGAGCATCCGCTCCACGATGCCGCTCCAGTCCTTCCGCACCCCGGCGCTGTCCACCACCTGGTTGTAGTACGCGGACTTCACGTCGTCCACGCAGCGGAAACTGCCGGTGGAGTGGATGTACGGCATGCGGATCCAGCGCACGCTGCTCGCCGTCGCATATCCAAACGTTGAGCCGATCCGGAACACCCCCGCGGGCGCGCGCCCGTCCCCCTCGCGCTTGACGGGATCGCCAGCGGCCGGGGTGGCCGCGTGCAGCCCCCGCCCCCACCCCAGGCCGCTGCGCCCCACCACCACCGCGACCGGCCCGCCCACCTGGCGCCAGGCGCCGCCGGGCGCGGCGCGCTCGAAGCGCAGGAGCGTCCCCGGAACGGTGTCCCACCCCTCGGTGGTCACCACCAGGAGCTGCCGCGCCCCGTTCACGGGAGGCGCCTGCGCCGCGGCCTGCGCGCGCGCGGCGGACGGGGCGCCCGGCAGCGAGGCGAGCGCGAGCAGGGCCAGCAGGACAAGGGTTCGCATGGGTCCGGGTGGAGCGTCGAGGAAGCGTCAGGGGCGTGCGGCGGGGGCGGCGCGGCGCCCCTACTTCTCGCGCTTCATCTCGCGGGCGGCGCGGCGCAGCGCCAGCAGGACGTCGTCGCCGTAGGCGATGGCCTTGCCGATGCGGATCTCCGCCGCGCTGGGGATGGCGTCCTCCAGCTGCTCCAGCGCGCGCCAGATCATCCCGGCCCGCCCCTCGCCCCGCGTGCGGGGGTTCGCGGCGGCCCTGCGGCGCGCGACGCGCGTCTCCGCCAGCCACTCCTGCCCGGCGGTGGTGACGTAAACCCACCCGTCGCGCTGCGAGAGCAATCCGCGCTCCAGGAGCGGGCGCGTCACGCGGCCGTCCAGGTGGTCGGCGAGCGCCGGGGAGCCGCGGCGCGCCAGCGACCAGATCAGGTCCTGCTGCGCGTCGCTGAGCGCGGAGGACTCCTCCTCCAGCACGGCCTCCCCCGGCGACACCCTGAGCATCACCCGCGCGGCGGCGGTGGGGATCACGTGCCCGCCCCGCACCACGACCAGCTTGAGCGCGCGCAGGGGGCGGAGGACGCGGCCGTCCACTTCGTCCGCGGCGACGGGCTTGCCGGCGGCGAGCAGCTCGCGGAGAAGCTGCTCCTGGTGGGGCTTGAGCGTGGGATTCGGCATGGATGCGGAAACAGGGAAATCGCGGCGACGCGCAAAGTTGGCGATTGCTACCCCAGGCGCGCAAGACGGTTCGTCCTCCGATCCGGGAGAATCCTTCCCGGCCGGGCGTGCCGCGCATGCTCGCACATGCCGCCGCGCGTCATGGACGCTTCCCACATGCACCCGGCGGCCGGGACTTGCCCCCGTGGGGGCAAGCTACGCGCTACTCCTGCACCACGGGCGCGATGCGGTCCCGGTCGGTGTCGATGGTGCGCTCCACCCACAGCACCTGCACCACCGTCCAGAAGAAGATCACCAGCGGCAGCGCCAGGAAGATCCCCAGGAACCCGAAGAGCCCGCCGAACAGGAGCAGCGCGAACAGCGTGACGAACGGGTGCACCTCGGCCTCGCGGGACATGGCCCAGGGGGTGATGACGTTGGCCTCGATCTGCTGGATGGCGAGCGCCGCGACGGCGACCCAGGCGCCCTTGACCGGGTCGGCGATGAAGGCCACCATCGTGGCCGCGGTGCCGCCGATCCAGGGGCCGAAGATGGGGATGAACTCCACCAGCCCGTTGAGAAGCCCCAGCGCCAGCGCGTTGGGAACCCCGATGAGGTAGAAGGCCACCGTGCTCAGCGCGCCCACCGCCAGCATGGCGATCCCCGTCCCCTTGAGCCACCCCACCAGGCGCTTCCCCAGCAGGTCGAGAATGCGGTAGACGGCCGGCCGGGCGCCGCGGGGGACGGCGCGCAGCAGGGGCGTCAGCAGCCGCTGGTTGGGCGACGCCAGCGCGTACAGCCCGCCGAAGAGCACGATCAGCACGAGCAGGATCACCTCCAGCAGCCCGGCGGCGCGGCCCAGCACCGCGCCGCCGCTCAGCTGGGGGAGGGCGCGCTGCGCACCGCCCCCGCCACCGCCGGGCACCCCGAGCGGGAGGCGGATCCCGGTCTGCTGGTAGACCCACTCCGCCCACTGCTTCAGCTGCGCCTGCATGCGCGGCAGGTCGCCCGCCAGGTCGCGGAACTGCGCCACCACCGCCGGCGCGCCGAACCAGAGGAGGCCGACCACCCCGGCGAGGAACGCGACGCCCGTGATCGCCGCCACCCACTTGCGGTTCAGCGGGAGCCGGGAGGTCGCCGCGTTCAGCGCCACCGCGAGGATCGCCGCGGCGTAGGCGAGGAGCAGGGTCTCGGCGATGGTGCCGAAGAAGTGGAACAGCAGCGCGAGCAGAAAGGCGAGCCACACCGCCCGGTACAGGTGCCCCGGGCGGAGCAGGACCGCGCCCCCGGGCGGGGGCGGCGCGGCCACCACGCCGGCCGGGGGCGCGATGGGATCCGCGGCTGCGCGCTGCTCGGGGGTGTCGGCCATGGGCTCGCTCGGTCCGGGAGAGGGAAGCGTCGGGCGCCTCAGGGGGCAAGTCCCGCACCAGCCGCCAGCGCCGGGAAACGGCGAGGGGCCCACCCGCGGCGGGTGGACCCCTGGCATCGTGGCGCCGCGGCGGTCACCCCCGCGGCTCGCCCAGGACGCGCGCGACCTCGCGGGCGACCACCCGCGGGTCGACCGGCTTGGCGAGAATCCCCTGCGCCCCCACCGTGGCCGCCATCTGCGCCATGTCGCCCGCCACGGAGGCGGTGAAGAAGAGCACGGGGACCGCGGCGGTGCGCGGGTCCGCCCGGAGGGCCCGGCACACCGAGAAGCCGTCCATGCGCGGCATGGCGACGTCCAGGAGGACCAGGTCGGGCGGAGCCTCCGCGGCGGACGTGAGGGCGGCGGCACCGTCCGGTGCTTCCCGCACCTCGTATCCAAGGTGGGTCAGCATGGCGCGCTGGATGGTGCGCTCGTCCGGCTGGTCGTCCACGACGAGGATGGTCCGGCGCCCCTCACCCACGGGGGCGCCGCGGCCGACTAGTCGTCGTCGTCATCCTCGTCGAAGCCCTCGAAGCCGCCGCCCTCCTCCTCGATGAGCTCGGTGAGCTGGGCGCCCCACGAGCTTTCCATCAGGCGGCGGACGCGGGGGAAGCGCTGGATCACCTCGGCCATCTCCGGCGTCACGAACAGCTCGGTGACGTCCTTGCGCTCGTAGCTCCCACCCTCGTCCTCGAGGAACGTCTTCAGCTCCTCGATGAGGTCCTGGAGGTCGCTCAGCAGCTCGCTCGGAAAGTGACCCGCGTCCAGCGCCACGGCGGATTCCACCCAATCGTGGACCTGCGCGACGAGCGCGTCGAAGCGCTCGTCAGCCTGTGCGCTCTTCATCCCCTTCTGTCTCCTGATGCACGTGATCTCCTGGGCCGCGTTCGCGGGCCCGGGGAGTGTGGGCGGCACGCGGCCAAAGCGCAACCCCCGTGCCCCGCGCGGCGGACGACCCGATACGGGTCCCACACCTGGTGTCCGCTTCTGGGACGCCGATTCCCACAGACGGGCAAAGCAGCCCCTGCACACCCATGGCGATGCCGACACAAACCACCCGACGACAGATACTTGCGTGATTCGACCACCGGGCACGGTACTTGTCCTAGCAGAGGAGCGACCGCCGGCTCGCCGAGCGGGGCGCCCGCCCCGCCATGCAGGGGCCGCCGGCGCCCGGACCCACCCGACCTTTCGACCACGCCACGCCCGGAGAACGGACGATGCCGGACTTCAACGTCGACCTGACCGCCCTCGCCGCCATCTGGATGGGCGGCTCCGTTCTCCTGGTGCCGCTGGCGGGGATCACCGCCCGCTACGGGATCCGCCCGCTGCTGGACTCAGTGGCCCGCGTCCGCGCTTCCGGCGCCCGCGGCGACGCCGACGCGCTGGAAAGCCGCTTCGCGGCGATGGAGCGCGGGCTGGACGAGCTGGCGCAGGCGGTGGACCGGCTCGCGGAGGAGTCGCGCCGCGGGCGCGCCGCCGCCTGAGCCGGGCCCCGCACGAACCTTTTTCAACTTCAGTTCATAGATAGCAGGAGACATCGCCTTGGACGTTCCGCGCAAATCGACCCGCAAGCGCCGCCGCTGGATCTACGGTGGTGTCGGCGTTGCGGCGCTGGTGCTGGTCACGCTCGCGCTTTCCAACCTGAAGCCCGCCGCCCCCTCGGTGGAAGGGGGCACGCTCTGGACCGACACCGTGCGCAAGGGGGACATGCTCCGCCAGGTCCGCGGGCCCGGGACCCTGGCCGCCGAGGAGGTGCGCTGGGTGTCGGCGGTGACGCAGGGACGGGTGGAAAGGAAGCTGATCCAGCCGGGGACCGCCGTGACGGCCGGCACCGTGATCCTGGAGCTGAGCAACCCGGACGTTGACCGGCAGGCGCTGGAGGCGCAGCGGCAGATGGTGGCCGCCCAGTCGGAGCTCGCCAACCTGCGGGCCACCCTGCAGAACCAGGTCCTCTCGCTGGAGGCCACCATCGCCACGGTCAACGCGGAATACCGCGAGGCGCTGCGGCAGGCGGAGGTGAACGAGGGGCTGTCCTCGCGCGGGCTGGCCGCTCCCATGGACGTCGCCAAGGCGCGCGACCGCGGCGCGGAGCTGCAGACGCGGCTGGAAGTGGAGCGCAAGCGCCTGGGCTTCCTGCGCGAGTCCACCAAGACGCAGGTGGCCGCGCAGCAGGCGCAGGTGGAGATGCTTCGCGGGATCGTGGCGTTCCACCGGGGGCAGGTGACTTCCATGCAGGTGCGCGCGGGAACGGACGGCGTGCTCCAGGACCTGCCGGTGGAGATGGGCCAGTGGGTGAACTCGGGCGCGACGCTCGCCCGGGTGGTGCAGCCGGGCCGGCTCAAGGCGGTGCTGCGCATTCCCGAGACGCAGGTGCGCGACGTCACGGTGGGCCAGCCGGCTTCCATCGACACCCGGAACGGGATCGTCAAGGGGCGGGTGGTCCGCATCGACCCGGCGGCGCAGAACGGCACGGTGACGGTGGACGTGGCGCTGGAGGGGGCGCTCCCCCGCGGCGCGCGGCCCGACCTGAGCGTGGACGGGACCGTGGACATCGAGCACCTGAGGAACGTGATGTACGTGGGGCGCCCGGCGTACGGGCAGCCGGAAAGCACCGTCGGCCTCTTCAAGCTGGTGGAAGGCGGCAAGGAGGCGGTGCGGGTGAACGTCCGGCTGGGACGCGGGTCCGCCAGCACCATCGAAGTGCAGGGCGGGCTCCAACCCGGAGACGTGGTGATCCTGTCCGACATGTCGCAGTGGGACTCGGCCGACCGGGTCCGCCTCAACAAGTAGCCCTCCCAACTCCCTCCCAACCCGAGGAGATCGACCCATGGAGAACCACGAGCAGCCGCTGATCCACCTGGAGGGCGTGAGCAAGGTGTTCCTCACCGAGGAGGTGGAGACGCACGCCCTCGCCAACGTGCACCTGGAGATCCGCTCCGGCGAGTACGTGGCCATCGCGGGCCCCTCGGGCGGCGGAAAGACGACGCTGCTGTCCATCCTGGGGCTGCTGGACTCGCCCACGGACGGGACCTACCGCCTCAACGGCCGCCCGGTCTCGGGGCTCTCGGCGGCGGAGCGCGCGCGGATCCGCAACCGCGAGATCGGCTTCATCTTCCAGGCGTTCAACCTGATCGGCGACCTGACGGTGTACGAGAACGTGGAGCTGCCGCTGACCTACCGCGGCATGTCCGGGACGGAGCGCAAGCAGCGGGTGCAGGAGGCGCTGGAGCGGGTGGGGATGGGCCACCGCACCAACCACTACCCGTCGCAGCTCTCCGGCGGCCAGCAGCAGCGCGTGGCCGTGGCCCGCGCCATCGCCGGGAAGCCGCTGATCCTGCTGGCGGACGAGCCGACGGGGAACCTGGACTCGGTCAACGGCGAGGCGGTGATGGGCCTCCTCCAGGAGCTGCACCGCGAGGGCGCCACCATCTGCATGGTGACGCACGACCCGCGCTACGCGCAGCACGCGGAGCGCTCGGTGCACCTGTTCGACGGCCAGGTGGTGCGCGACGAGCGCAGCCCCGTGGCGGCGGAGCTGGAAAGGCACGGCTTCGAGCTGGCGTGAGCCGAGCGCGCGGGGTGAGCCCGGCACGGACCGGGACGCCCCGGGCACGCGGATGCGCGGAACGCAGGACGGGTCCGCCCGTGGGACGCTGATCCCACGGGCGGACAACGCATCGGAGGGAAGAAGCCCCAGGCCGTTGCCACGCAGCGGCCTGGGTCGTTATCGTCCGGGGCACGGTGCGGAGGCGCGCGCCGGCACCCCGCGTGAGGGATTTCGGCCCGAAGGGGCGAGACCCCGCGGGCAGTTTTCGCGGGGGCTCGACTCCGTTACGCACGGTTGTTTCGTGCGTTACGGAGCCGAAGCCCGACCCCGGCGCCAGCCGGGGGCACGCCCGAACACGCAGTTCACAACACCCATTAAACGACACGACATG
The DNA here is from genome assembly GCA_963716255.1 of uncultured Gemmatimonadales bacterium. GTDB lineage: Bacteria > Gemmatimonadota > Gemmatimonadetes > Longimicrobiales > Longimicrobiaceae > JAFAYN01. The sequence continues at coordinate 1,834,770 of OY970303.1, forward strand.
AATACCCTGCTCCAGGATCTCCGCTACGGCTGGCGCGCGCTGCTCAAGAGCCCCGGGTTCGCCGTGACGGCGGTGCTGACGATCGCGCTGGGGATCGGGGCGACCACCACCGTCTTCACCCTCGTGAACGCGCTGCTGCTGCGCCCCCTCCCGGTGGCGGAGCCGGGGCGGCTGGTGCAGGTGGAGGAGCTGCGGCGGCCCAGCGGGGGCGGGGAGCCGTTCGGGACCACTTCGTACTCGTACCCGCGCTACGCGGAGCTGCGCGACGGCTCGGGCCGGGTTCTCACGGGGCTGGCGGCGCAGGGGATGGGCGACATGGCGCTGCGGTCGGGGAGCCAGGCGGAGGCGGTGATGGGCGTCTACGCTTCGGGCAGCTACTTCGGGGTGCTGGGGATCCGCCCGGAGGTGGGACGCTTCTTCGGGGCGGACGAGGACCGGCCGGGAAGCCCGGGCGCGGTGGCGGTGATCAGCGAGCACCTGTGGAGGACGCGCTTCGGGGGGGAGCGCTCGGCGCTCGGGCAGACCATTCACCTCAACGGGCAGCCGGTGACGGTGGTGGGGGTGGCCCCCCGCGGCTTCGGCGGGACGTTCGTGGGGGTGCAGGCCGACGTGTGGGTCCCCATCGCGATGTACCCGCGGCTCAACCGGCAGCCGGACGAGGACACCTACGGGCGGGGGCGCCACGTGTGGCTGACGCTCTTCGGGCGGCTGAAGACGGGGGTGTCGCAGGAGCTCGCGGCGTCGGCGATGGGCGCGGCGGCGCGGGGCATCGCGCCGGAGCTGGAGGGCGACGCGCCCCCGGTGGGGGTGCGCCTGCAGCCGCTCACGGGCCTGCCCCCGGATGCGCGGGGGGCGGTGCTGGGCTTCATGTCGATGCTGCTCGCCACGGCGGGGCTGGTCATGCTCATCGCCGGGACCAACGTCGCGGGGATGATGCTGGCCCGGGCGACCACGCGGCGCCGCGAGGTGGCGATCCGGCTGGCCGTGGGAGCGGGACGCGGACGCCTGGTGCGGCAGCTCCTCACGGAAAGCCTGGTCCTGTTCGTGGCGGGGGGGACGGGGGGGCTGCTGCTGGCGATCTGGCTGTCGAAGCTGATCGCGGCCTTCCAGCCGCCGGTGCAGCAGCGTATCGCCCTGGACCTGGGCCCGGACCTGCGGGTGCTGGGCTTCACCCTGCTGCTGGCGCTGGTCGCCGGGGTGGGCTTCGGGCTGACGCCGGCGCTGCGGGCGTCGCACCCGGACGTGCTGCCCGTGCTGCGCGAGACTTCGGGCGGCCGGGGGGCGGGGCGCACCCGGCTGCGCAGCGCTTTCGTGGTGGCGCAGCTCGCCATGTCGCTGCTTCTGCTGGTGACGGCGGGGCTGTTCGTGCAGGCGCTGCGCGGCGCCCTGGCGACGGACCTGGGCTTCGAGCCGGACGGGGTGGTGGTGGCCGACCTGAACCTGCGGGCGCAGGGCTTCGACTCGGTGCGCGGCATGGCGTTCCACGCGCAGGCGGTGGAGCGGCTCTCGGGGCTCCCGGGGGTGGAGGCGGTGGGGGCGGCGCGGTTCGCCCCCATGAGCGGAAACCTGCTGACGACGACCGTGGACACGCGGGAGCGCCCCGTCGCGACGGACGTGGCGGGCCGGCGGGAGTCGAACACGAACTACATGGAGGTGGACGACGGCTACTTCCGCGCCCTGCAGGTCCCGCTGCTGGCCGGCCGGGGCTTCACCGCGAACGACCGGGAGGGCGCCACGCCGGTGGTGGTGGTCAACCAGACGCTGGCCCGCCGCTGGTGGCCGGGGGAGAGCCCCGTGGGCAAGCGACTGCGGGTGTTCGACGTGGAGCACGAGGTGGTGGGCCTGGCCCGCGACGGCAAGTACCAGGAGCTGGGCGAGGACCCCGTCTCCTACGTGTACCTGCCCATGGCGCAGCGGAACGTGGACCGCATGACGCTCTTCGTGCGGTCGCGGACGGAGCCGGGCTCCACCCTGGCGGCCGTGCGCCGCGAGATCGCCGCCCTGGACCCGGACATGCCGCTCCAGCAGGCGATGCCTTTTCCGGCGATGGTGGGGATGAGCCTGTTCCCGCAGCGCATCGCGGCGGTGCTGGTCGGGGTGTTCGGGGTGCTGGGGCTGGTCCTGGCGGCGGTGGGGATCTACGGCGTGCTGGCGTTCCACGTGGGGCAGCGCACGCAGGAGATCGGGGTGCGGATGGCGCTGGGCGCCACCGGCGCCGACGTGGTGCGCTTGGTCCTGCGGCAGGGCATGGTGCTCGTGGCCGTGGGCGTGGCGCTGGGCCTGGCCGCCGCCTTCGCCGCGACACGCCTCCTCGCCAGCTTCCTCCACGGCGTGAGCGCCACCGACCCCGCCACCTTCGTCGCCGTTCCCCTCCTGCTCGCCGCCGTCGCCCTGCTGGCGAGCTGGCTCCCCGCCCGCCGCGCCTCCCGGGTGGACCCCATGACGGCGCTGCGGACGGAGTGAGGAACGGCAGGGAATAGGGAACAGCCTGCAACTGCGGTACGAAGTACGCGGACGCGCGGGTGTCCGCTTGCGGGACGATGAATCCCACGGGCGCACATCCGGCCGAGCAAGAAAAATCCCAGGTCGTTGCGATGCAACGACCTGGGATTTTTCGTGGAGGGCACGCACCTCGCTTTGGGTGTGCGGCGTGGACGCCCACGCGCCGGCACCCCGCGTTACGGAGCCGAAGCCCGACCCGGCGCCAGCCGGGGCACGCCCAGACCGTCTGTCGAAGCTGTTCAAGCAGTTCAAGCCGTCCAGAAACCCCACGAGGCTCACCCATGGACACGTTGCTCCAGGACCTGCGCTACGCGTTCCGCACCCTGTCGAAGAGCCGCGGCTTCACCGCGGTGGCCGTGCTTTCGCTGGCGCTGGGGATCGGGGTGAACACGGCGGTGTTCAGCGTGGTGAACACCTTCCTGTTCCGCCCGCTCCCCATGAGCGACGCGGAGCGGGTGGTGATGCTGTTCACGACCCAGGCGCGCCAGGGGATCGAGGGGGCGCCGTTCAGCGTGGCGGACCTGGAGGACGTGCGCGCGCAGAGCACGACGCTGGCGGACGTGGCCGCGGTGGCGCGGGGCGGCTTCAACCTGGCGGGCGGCGACGAGCCGGAGCGGGTGTCGGGGGCGTGGATCACCCGCAACCTCTTTCCCCTCACGGGCGAGAAGCCGCTGCTGGGACGCAACTTCCTCCCGGAGGAGGACCGCCCGGGCGGGGAGCCGGTGGTGATCCTGGGGCACGGCCTGTGGCAGCGGCGCTTCGGGGGGCGGGCGGACGTGCTGGGCCGCACGGTGCTGGTGAGCGGCAGGCCGCGCGTGGTGGTGGGGGTGATGGGGCCCGCGTTCAAGTTCCCGGAGACGGAGGAGCTGTGGGTGCCGCTGCAGGCGGACCCGGCGGAGGCCCGGGGCGAGCGCTACCTGCTGGCGATCGGGCGGCTGCGCCCGGGCGCGGCCGTGGAGGCGGCCGACGCGGAGCTGGCGGGGATCGCCCGGCGCGCGGAGGCGGCCAGCCCGGCGACCAACGCGGGGTGGAGCTTCGGGGCGAGGCGCTGGCGCGACGAGTGGGTGGACGCGGAGCTGCGCCTCTCGCTCTTTTTGATGATGGGGGCGGTGAGCTTCGTGCTGCTGATCGCCTGCGCCAACGTGGCCAACCTGCTCCTGGCGCGGGCGGCGGGGCGCGGGCGGGAGATCGCGGTGCGGGCGGCGATGGGGGCGGGGCGGCGCCGCATCGTGCGGCAGCTGCTCACGGAAAGCCTGCTGGTGGCGGTGGCCGGCGGCGCGCTGGGGACGCTGGTGGCGATGTGGTGGATCGACTGGACGATGTCGCGGATCCCGGAGGAGCTGGCGTACTGGATCGTCTTCCGGGTGGACGGGCGGGTGCTGGCGTTCACCCTGGCGCTGTCGGCGGCGACGGGGGTGGGGTTCGGGCTGCTCCCGGCGCTGCGCGCTTCGCGGACGGACCTGGTGGGCTCGCTCAAGGACGGGGCCCGCTCGGGCGACGGCGGACCGGGGCGGAGCCGCCTGCGCGGCGCGCTGGCGGCGGGCGAGGTGGCGCTGGCGCTGGTGCTGCTGGTGGGCGCGGGGCTGATGGTGCGCAGCTTCATGGCGGCGACGCGCGCGGACGTGGGGGTGGACACGGAGCACGTGCTGACGATGCGCACTTCGCTGACCGGGAGCCGCTACGAGGGCACGGCGGCGCGGGTCGCGGCCTTCGAGCGGATCGCGGCGCGGGTGGAGTCGCTCCCGGGGGTGAGGGGGGCGGCCTGGTCGCTGGGGGTGCCGGGGAGCGACGCGGGCGGCGTGGGGACGACCATCGTGGCGGAGGGGCAGCCGCGCGCGCCGGGCGAGGAGATGGCGGTGCGCTACCTGTCCTCCACGCCGGGGGTGTTCCGGGCGTACGGGGCACCGCTGCTGGCGGGCCGCGACTTCACCGCGCGGGAGGCGGCGGACAGCACCTCCACCCCCGTGATCCTGGGCCAGGCGGTGGCCCGGCGGCTGTGGCCGGGGCAGGACCCGCTGGGGAAGCGGGTGCAGCTGGTGGTGGGGGAGCGCACGCCGTGGCTCACGGTGGTGGGGATCGCGCCGGACCTGCGCTACGAGGAGCCGGGCGACGGCGACCCGCAGGCGGCGCTGCACGCCTACCTGCCGTACGCGCGGGCCGGGTTCGGGATGATGACGCTGGTGGTGCGCACGTCGGGCGACCCGGCGGCGACGACCCCCGCGGTGCGGCGCGAGGTGCGCGCGGTGGACCCCGCCCTCCCCGTGTGGGACGTGCGCACCATGCGCGAGACGCAGGCGTACGCCGCCTGGAACCGCCGGCTGATGGGGGAGATCTTCGGCTCGTTCGGGGCGCTGGCGCTGGTGCTGGCGACGCTGGGCGTGTACGGGGTCATGGCCTACGCGGTGTCGCAGCGCACCCGCGAGATCGGCATCCGCATGGCGCTGGGCGCGCAGGCCGCGGACGTGCTGCGCATGGTGGTGGGCCGCGGCGCCCTGATCGCGGCTGCCGGGGTGGGCGCGGGCCTGCTGGGCGCCTTCGCGGTGTCGCGGGTGATGCGGGGGATCCTGTTCGGCGTGCAGCCCGGCGACCCGCTGACCTTCGGCGGCGTCGCCGCGCTGCTGCTGGGGACCGCGCTGCTGGCCAGCTGGCTCCCCGCCCGCCGCGCCGCCCGCCTGGACCCGCTGACCGCCCTGCGGACGGAGTGAGGGAACGGCGGCCCCCACCCGGCTCGCTTGAGGCTCGCCACCCTCCCCCAATTCTGGGGGAGGGCTTCCTGACCCTCGGGCTCGTCGTGTCGTGCTCCCCCTCTCCCGCTTGCGGGGGAGGGGGCCGGGGGGAGGGGGCCCCAGCGGACGCCAGTTCGAAACCCGCGTGAGGGATTTCGGCCCGAAGGGGCGAGACCCCGCGGCAGTTTGCGGGGGCTCGACTCCGTTGGCGAGCGTTGTTTGCTCGCCTACGGAGCCGAAGCCCGACCCCGGCGCAGCCGGGGGCACGCCCGAACCCGCAGTACCAGAATCCGACGAAACCCACGACGAGCCGACGCCATGGACATCCTTCTCCAGGACCTGCGCTTCGCGATCCGCACGCTGGCCAAGACCCCGGCCTTCACCCTGGCCGCTGCGCTGACGCTGGCGCTGGGGATCGGGGCGAACACCACGCTGTTCAGCGTGGTCAACGCGGTGCTGCTGCGGCCTCCGCCGCACGTGGCGCGGCCGGACAGGCTGGTGTCGCTGTACACCAGCGACTACAGCGGCCCGGCCTTCGGCTCGTCGTCGTACCCGGACTACCTGGACTTCCGCGCGCAGACGGCGGTGTTCGAGGGGGTGGGGGCGTTCGCGCCGCGGCCGGTGGGGATCGCCGAGGGGGAGCGGCTGGAGCGCGCCGGTGCCGAGGTGGTGTCGGAGAACTACTTCGGCGTGCTGGGGGTGCGGCCGCTGCTGGGGCGCTTCTTCACGGCGGAGGAGGGGAAGCCGGGCGCGGCGCCGGCGGTGGTGGTGAGCCACGACCTGTGGCGGCGGCTGCTGGGCGGAGACCCGGCCGTGGTGGGGAGGACGGTGCGCGTCAACTCGCAGCCCATGACGGTGGTGGGGGTGGCACCGGAGGGGTTCGTGGGATCGCTGCGCGGGGCGGCCTTCGACGTGTGGATCCCGGTGGGCGCCGCGCAGGCGGCGGGCTTCGGCGAGGGCGACCTGCAGGGGCGCGGCAACCGCGGCAGCTTCGTGCTGGCGCGGCTGCGCCCCGGGGTGACGCGAGAGCAGGCGCAGGCGCGCATGGACGTGGTGGCGCGCGAGCTCCACGCGGCGCACCCGGAGGCCTGGACGGACCTGAAGCGGCAGGGGCGGCGCGTCACGCTGCTCCCGGAGCGCGAGTCGCGCATCCTGCCGCAGGTGCGGGGGCCGGCGCTGGGCTTCCTGGCGCTGCTGGGGGTGACGGCGGGGCTGGTGCTGCTGATCTGCTGCGCCAACGTGGCGGGGCTGATGCTGGCGCGGGCCACCGGGCGCCTGCGGGAGATGGGGATCCGCCTGTCGCTGGGGGCCAGCCGGGGCCGCGTGGTGCGGCAGGTGCTGACGGAGGGCGCGCTGCTGGCGGCGGCAGGGGCGGGGGTGGGGGTGCTGGCGGCGGTGTGGACCACGGACCTGCTGATGAAGGTGCGGATCCCCGCGCCGGTCCGCATCGGGCTGGACTTGAGACCGGACGCGCGGGTGCTGGCGGCCACCGTCGCGGTGACGGCGGCGGCGGTGCTGCTCTTCGGGCTCGCGCCGGCGCTGCGGGCGAGCCGCCCGGACGTGGTCGGCGCGCTCAAGGGCGAGCCGGAGGCGGGGGAGCGGGGGCGGCGCGTGACGCTGCGCGGCGCGCTGGTGGTGGCCCAGGTGGCGATGTCGCTCCTGCTGATGGTGGGGGCGGCGCTCTTCGTCCGCACCCTGCAGGGCGCCGCCCGCATCGACACGGGCTTCCGCGCGGAGAACCTGCTCCTGGTGTCGCTGGCCGGGCCTCCGGGGCACGGGGAGCCGGCCGAGGGGGCGCGGATCGCGCGCGAGCTGCAGGTGCGCGCGGCGTCGATGCCGGAGGTGGTGGAGCTGAGCTGGGCGACGGCGGCGCCGCTGGGGATGAACGGGAGCCGCCGGGGGATGAGCGTGCAGGGCTACCAGCCGGCGGAGGGGGAGGACATGGAGTTCCCCTTCAACGTGGTGGGTCCCCGCTACTTCGAGACCATGGGGATCGCGCTGGTGCGGGGCCGCGGGCTGACGGAGGAGGACCGCCCGGGGGCGCCGGGCGCGGTGGTGGTGAACGAGACGTTCGCGCGGCGCTTCTGGCCGGGGAGGGACCCGCTGGGAATGCGGATCAGCGTGTCGGGGCCGCAGGGACCGTTCCTGACGGTGGTGGGGGTGGCGCGCGACGGCAAGTACGACTCGCTCGCCGAGGAGCCGCGCCCGTATGCCTACTTCCCCGCGCTGCAGGACCCGTGGGGCACCATCCTGCACGTGCGCACCGCCGGCGACCCGCTCCGCGTCCTCCCCTCGCTGCGGCGCGAGGTGGCGGCCGCGGCCCCCGGCTGGACGCTGGAGGAGCCGCGGACCCTGGAGGAGCAGGTGGCCACCTCGCTCCTCCCGCAGCGCGCGGCCGGCCGGGTGCTGGCCCTGTTCGGCACCCTGGCGCTGATGCTCGCCGCGGTGGGGGTGTACGGGGTGCTCGCCGGCGCGGTGGCGCAGCGCCGCCACGAGATCGGCGTGCGCATGGCGCTGGGGGCCCGCGCCGGGGACGTGCTCCGCATGGTGCTGGCGCGGGGGATGAAGCTGGCGGGGCTGGGCGTGGCCATCGGCCTGCCGGCCGGGTGGGCGCTGGCCCGCCTGCTGGGCGCGTTCCTCCTGGGCACGAGCCCCGCGGACCCCGCCGCCTTCCTGGGCGCCTCGCTGCTGCTGGCCGCCGTGGCGCTGCTCGCGTCGTACTTTCCCGCGCGCGCCGCCACGCGGGTGGACCCCGCGATCACGCTGCGGGCGGAGTAGGGCCGTCGAAGGATTCTCATTCGTTCACCGCTCGCCGGACATCATGGACACGCTTCTCCTCGACGTGCGCTACGCGCTCCGCAGCCTGGGCAGGTCGCGGGGGTTCGCGGCGGCGGCGATCGTCTGCCTGGCGCTGGGGATCGGCGTGAACACGGCGGTCTTCAGCATCGTGGACACGCTGCTGTTCAGGCCGCTCCCCTTCGCGGAGGGGGAGAGGGTGGTGCGGCTGTACGCGCAGGCCCCGCGGGAGGAGGGCGAGGAGACCGCGTTCAGCGCGGGGGAGCTGGCGGAGATCCGCGCGCGCGGCCGGACGCTGGCCGGGGTGGCGGGCGTGGGGATGCGGGGCTTCAACCTGGCGGGGGAGGGCGAACCGGTGCGGCTCCAGGGGTCGCCGGTGACCCACGACCTGTTCCCGCTGCTTGGGGTGCGGCCGGCGCTGGGGCGCGGCTTCCTCCCGGAGGAGGACCGGCCGGGGGGTGAGCCGGTGGCCATCCTGAGCCACGAGGTGTGGCGGGGGCAGTTCGGCGGCCGCGCGGACGTGGTGGGGCGGACGGCGATCCTCAACGGGATCCCCACCACCATCGTGGGGGTGATGCCGCGCGGCTTCCGCTTCCCGGAGACGACGGAGCTGTGGGTGCCCGCACGGCCGGACGCGGCGGACCCGTACGACCGGCGCTGGATGCTGCTGGTGGCCCGGCTGCGGCCGGGCGCCACGGTGGGCCAGGCGGGCGCCGACCTGGCCCGCGTGGCGCGCGAGGTGGCGGCGGAGCGCCCGGACACCCACGCGGGGCGGCGCTTCGGCGCGCGCGCCTACGGCGCCGCGTACCTGCGCGGCGAGCGGGGGACGCTGCTGGGGCTGATGGGGGGGGCGGTGGGGCTCGTGCTGCTCATCGCCTGCGCCAACGTGGCGAACATGCTGCTGGCGCGCGGCACCACGCGGCGGCGGGAGATCGCGGTGCGGGCGGCGCTGGGGGCGGGGCGGGGGCGCATCGTGCGGCAGCTGCTCACCGAGAGCGTGCTGATCGCGCTGGGCGGCGGGGCGGCGGGGGTGCTGGTGGGGGCGTGGTGGCTGGGGTGGCTGGTGTCGCGCTTCGGCGTGGAGCTGCCGTACTGGATGACCTTCGGGCTGGACGGCCGCGTCCTGGCGTACACCGCGGGGCTGTCGCTGGGCACGGGACTCCTCTTCGGCATCCTCCCGGCGCTGCGCGCCTCGCGGACGGACCTCGTGGGCTCGCTGGCGGACGGCGCCCCGGGTGCCGCCGGGGGGCTGCGACGCAACCGCCTGCGCGGCGCCCTAGTGGCCGGCGAGATCGCGCTGGCGCTGGTGCTGCTGGCCGGCTCGGCGCTCGCCATCCGCTCGTTCCTGGCCGCGGCGGGCACCGACCCGGGGGTGGACGCCGCACGCATCCTCACCGCCCGGACCTCGCTCACGGGCGAGCGCTACGACGCGGTGGCGGCGCGCGCGGCCTTCTTCCGGGAGCTGGAGGGCCGGCTGCGCGCGCTCCCGGGGGTGCGGGGCGCGGCGCTCACCACCGCGCTCCCCGCCGGCGACGTGGGCGAGGCGACGACGGTGGCCGCCGAGGGCGCCGCCGCGGACCCGGACGCGGGGACCGGCGCGCGCTGGATCGCGGTGACACCCGGCTACTGGGAGGCCGTGGACCGGCCGCTCCTGGCCGGCCGCGACTTCACCGCGCGGGAGGCGGCGGACAGCGCCGCGGCGGTGGCCATCGTCAGCCGCGAGCTGGCGGAGCGGCTCTGGCCGGGGCGGGACCCGCTGGGGCGGCGGATCCGCGTGGCGGTAGAGGGCGACGCCCCCTGGCTGGAGGTGGTGGGCGTGGCGCCCACGCTGGGCTACGCCCGGCCGGGCGACGCCGGGGCGCGGGAGCGGAGGCAGGTGCACCTGCCGTACGCCCGCGCCGGCTGGCGGCTGATGACGCTGGCCGTGCGCTCCGCCGGCGACCCCGCCGCGCTGGCCGCTCCCGTGCGCCGCGAGGTGCGCGCCCTGGACCCGTCGCTCCCGCTGTTCACCGTCCACACCCTGGGCGAGTACCGCGCCTCCACGCTGTGGCTGGAGCGCGCCGCCGGCCAGGCCTTCGCGAGCCTGGCCGTGCTCGCGCTGCTCCTCGCCACGCTGGGCGTGTACGGCGTCATGGCGTACGCCGTGGGCCAGCGCACCCGCGAGATCGGCATCCGCATGGCGCTGGGCGCCCGCGCGCCGGACGTGGTGGGGATGGTGGTGCGGGAGGGCGCGCTCCTGACCGCCGCGGGAATCGCCGTGGGTCTCCCGTGCGCCCTGGCGGTGTCGCGCCTGATGCGGAGCACGCTGCGCGGCGTGGGCCCCGGCGACCCGGTGGCGTTCCTGGCCGTGCCGCTGCTGCTGGCCGCCGTCGCCGTGCTGGCGAGCTGGATCCCCGCCCGCCGCGCCGCCCGCGTCGATCCCATGAGTGCGCTGCGAACGGACTGATACGGCGGTTTCGGGCGTGCCCCCGGCTGGCGCCGGGGTCGGGCTTCGGCTCCGTAAGCCCGCAAACAACGCGGGCTAACGGAGTCGAGCCCGCGCAAACAGCCGCGCGGTCTCGCCCCTTCGGGCCGTAATCCCTCACGCGATTTCGTGCCTGGCCTCGACGTTCCGCGGGCGCGTGACCCACACGCGTTCCGTGGGAACCAGCAGTGCGCCAGCGGTACGGCAGTGCGAAGCACGGCGAGCGACGGGGCGGCGGGTGTCCGCTTGCGGGACGACAAATCCCACGGGCGCACGGCCCGGCGGACGCGCAAAATCCCAGGTCGTTGCGGCGCAACGGCCTGGGATTTTGCGCACGGGGCACGCGCCTCGCTTTCGGAAGCACCGCGCGGACGCCAGCGCGGTGCCTGCGTGAGGGATGCGAGCGCGAAGCGGCGAGACCCGCCGGCAGTTTGGCGGGGCTCGCCTCCGTTGCAAACGGTAGTATCGTTTGCTACGGAGCCGCAGCCCGACCCCGCGCCAGCGGGGGCACGCCCGAACCCGCAGCTCGAAGCCGTTCGAAACCAGGAGGCGCCACCCGATGGAAACGCTGCTCCAGGACCTGCGCTTCGCCTTCCGCTCGCTGCTGCGGAGCCCCGGCTTCACGGCGGCCGTGATCCTGACCCTGGCACTGGGGATCGGGGCGACCACGGCGATCTTCGGCATCCTGGACGCGGTGCTCTTCCGTCCCCTGCCCTACGCCGACGCCGGCCGGCTGGCCATGGTGTGGGAGCACGACCGGTTCAGCGGCACGGAGCGGGAGCCCGCCTCGGTCCCGGACTACTACGACTTCCGCGCGCGGAGCCGGGCCTTCGCGGAGCTGGCGGCGTTCCAGGAGCGGCAGGCGAGCATGGCCGGGAGCGACGGCGAGGCCCGGCAGCTGAGCCTGGGCGCGGCCGGCCACCAGCTCTTCCCGCTGCTGGGCGTGCGGCCGCTGCTGGGCCGCGTCTTCGGGGAGGCGGAGGACCGGGAGGGCGCGGCGCCGGTGATGGTGCTCGGCGAGGGGCTGTGGCGGGATCGCTTCGGGGGGTCGCCGGAGGTGCTGGGCAGCACGGTGCGCCTGGACGGGGTCCCGCACACTGTGGTGGGCGTGGTCCCCGCCACGCTGGACCTCCCCCGCGAGGACACCAACGCGTGGGTGCCGCTGGCGCTGGGGCCGGCGAGCTCGCCGCGCAGCCTGCACAACGTGACGGTGGTGGGACGGATGCGGCCCGGCGTCACCCCGCGGGCCGCGCAGCGCGAGATGACGGCGCTCGCCGCCCGGCTGGAGGCGGAGAACCCGGGCGAGAACCACGGGCGCGGCGTCACCGTGGAGCCGCTGCACGAGGCGCTGTTCGGCACCGTGCGCACGCCGCTGCTTCTCCTGCTGGGCGCGTCCGCCCTGGTGCTCCTGGTGGCCTGCGTCAACGTGGCGAACCTGCTCCTGGTGCGGGGCGCGGGGCGGACGCGCGAGGTGGCGATCCGCGCCGCGCTGGGCGCCACGCGGCGGCGGCTGGCGCGGCAGCTCCTGGTGGAGTCGCTGCTGCTGTCGCTGCTGGGCGGGGCGGCGGGGGTGGCGATCGCCGCGTGGGGCACGGAGCTGCTGGTGGGGCTCGCCCCGGCGGGGGTCCCCCGCCTGCACGAGGTGGGGATGGACGGCAGGGCGCTGGCGGTCGGGCTGCTCGTCGCCCTGGCCACCGGCTGCCTGTTCGGACTGGTGCCGGTGCTCCAGGCGCGCCGGGTGGACCCGCAGGCGGGGCTCCGCGCGGACGGGGGCCGCGGCGCCTCCGCCGCGCTCGGGGCGGCGCGGGCGCGGCGCGGGCTGGTGGCGGTGGAGGTGGCGCTCTCGGTGGTGCTGGTGGTGGGGGCGGGACTGCTGGTGCACAGCCTGTGGCGGCTGCAGCGGGTGGACCCCGGCTTCCGGACGGAAAACGTCCTGCGGGCGAGCTTCGTCCTCCCGGCCTCCCGCTACCCGCAGAGCTACGACGTGTACCCGCGCTGGGATGCGGTGACCGCCTTCCAGCGAGAGCTTCTGGAACGGGCCCGCGGGCTGCCGGGGGTGCGCTCCGCGGCGCTGGCCAGCCATCACCCGCTGGCGCCGGGCTTCACCAACAGCTTCGTGATCGAGGGGCGCGAGGACGAGGCCGCGGACCAGGCGGAGATCCCCCTTCGCGCGGTGAGCCCGGAGTACTTCGCCACCGTGGGCGTGCCGCTGCTGCGCGGGCGGCTCCTCGCCCCCCGCGACGACGCCGACGCCCCCGCGGTGCTCCTGGTCAACGAGGCGGCGGCGCGCCGCTTCTTCCCCGGCGCGGACCCGGTGGGAAAGCGCATCGCCTTCTGGGGGACGTCGCGCGAGATCGTGGGCGTGGTGGGGAACGAGCGCTTCCACGGGGTGGCGGCGGATGCCCCGCCGGCCGCGTACCCGCCGCTCGCGCAGACGCCCATGGCCGCCGCGACGCTGCTGCTGCGCGCGGCGGGAGATCCCGCGGCGCTCGTCCCGGCGCTGCGTGGGGCGGTGCGCGGCCTGGACGCCGAGGTGGCGCTGTACGAGATGGAGACGCTGGACCGGACGCTGTCGCGCTCCATCTCGCAGCCGCGCTTCACCACCGCGCTGCTGGGGACCTTTGCCGCGCTGGCCCTGCTGCTGGCGGTGATCGGGGTGTACGGCGTGCTCAGCTACGCGGTGGCCCAGCGGACCCGGGAGATCGGGATCCGCGTGGCGCTGGGCGCCCGCCGCGGCGAGATCGTGCGCCTGGTGGTCGGGCAGGGGATGGCGCCCGTGCTCGCCGGACTCGCGCTGGGCCTTGCGGCCGCCTTCGCCGGCTCCCGCCTGCTGTCGGGGATCCTCTTCGAGGTGGCCCCCACCGATCCGCTCGCCTTCACGGTCGTGGTCCCGGTGCTCGGCGCCGCATCGCTGCTCGCCGCCTGGCTCCCCGCGCGCCGCGCCGCGAGCGTGGACCCCATGACCGCGCTGCGGACGGACTGAGGGACAGAAGGGAACAGGGAACAGCCTGCAACGGCGACGGCGACCCCCTCCCCCGGCCCCTCCCCGCAAGGGGGAGGGGAGCACGACACGGCAACGGCGAGGATCGCAGCGCGGAGATTCCCCTCCCCCGGAACGGGGGATATAAGGGGCGAGCCGTGCGAGCCTAAAGCGAGCCGGGTGGGGGCCCAGCGGACGCCAGCGCGATGCCCGCGTGAGGGATGCGAGCGCGAAGCGGCGAGACCCGCCGGCAGTTTGGCGGGGCTCGCCTCCGTTACGCAGCGTTGTTTGCTGCGTTACGGAGCCGCAGCCCGACCCCGGCGCAGCCGGGGGCACGCCCGAACCCGCGGCTCAATGCCGTTTGAAACCAGGAGGCACCCACCCATGCAGACGCTGCTCCAGGACCTGCGCTTCGCCCTCCGCACGCTGCTGCGGAGCCCCGCCTTCGCGGGCGTGGCGACGCTGACGCTGGCGCTGGGGATCGGCGCCGTCGCCACCCTGTTCAGCGTGGTGGACGGGGTGCTCCTGCGTCCCCTGCCCTTTCGCGAGCCCGACCGGCTGGTGGCCGTGAGCCCCGCGCTCCTGCGCGGCGAGTACGTGCTGGCCCGCGACCGGAGCCGCTCGTTCGCGGAGCTGGGCGGCTACCAGGCGGGCGTCGGCTTCGGGCTGTCGGGCGGGGGCGAGCCGGAGCGGGTCACCGGGGCCTACGCCTCCACCAACCTGTTCGCCGCGCTGGGCGCGGAGCCGCTGCTGGGCAGGGGCTTCGCCGCGGGCGAGGACCAGCCGGGGCGCGGCGGCGTGGTGGTGCTGGGGCACGGCCTCTGGCGGCGGCGGTTCGGCGCCGACCCGGCGGTGGTGGGACGAACGGTGACGCTGGACGGCCAGCCGCGCACGGTGGTGGGGGTGATGCCGGCGGAGTTCCGCTTCCCCTCGGCCGAGACCGAGCTGTGGGTGCCGGTTTCGCTGGACCCGGCTCCGCACGCCGTGGGCGCGCTGTGGGGGATGGGCGGCTTCCAGGCGGTGGGGCGGCTGGCGCCCGGCGCAACCCCGCGGCAGGCGCTCGCGGAGCTGGGCGCGCTGGCCCGGGCGATGCGCGCGGAGAACCCGCTGTGGACCCCGCCGGAGCCGTACCGCGCGGACGCCGCCGTGGTCCCGCTGAGGGACGCGGTGGTGGGCGAGGTGCGGCCCACGCTGCTGGTGCTGCTCGCGGCGGTGGGGTTCGTGCTGCTGATCGCCTGCGCCAACGTCGCCAACCTGCTGCTGGCGCGCGGGCTGGGGCGCGGGCGGGAGATGGCCCTGAGGTCCGCGCTGGGAGCGGGGCGGGGCCGGCTGGTGAGGCAGCTCCTCACCGAAAGCCTGGTGCTCGCGCTGGCCGGAGGCGCCGCGGGGCTGCTGCTGGCCACCTGGGGGCTGCGCTGGCTGGTGGCGGCGCTCCCGGCGGACACGCCCCGCCTGGCCGAGGTGGCGCTGGACGGGCGGGTCACGGCACTCGCGCTGGGAGCCACGCTGCTGACCGGTGTGGCGGCCGGCCTGTTCCCCGCCTGGCGGGTGACGCGGAGCGAGCTGCAGGGCCCGCTCCGCGAGGGCGCCGGGGCGGGTGGGGGGCGGCGCCGGCTCTCGGGGGTGCTGGTGGCGGCGGAGATCGGGCTGGCGATGGTGCTGGTGGTGGGGGCCGGGCTGCTGATCCGCAGCGTACGCGCCCTGGTGGCGGTGGACCCCGGCTTCCGGACGGAACGGGTGGTCTCCGCGCGGATCGACCCGCCGGAATCGCTGTACGGCGACCCGGCGCGGCAGCGGGCCTTTTACGCGGAGGTCCTGGGGCGGGTGCAGGCACTCCCCGGCGTGGGCGCCGCGGGGCTGACCAGCCAGCTCCCCCTGGGCGGCGAGCCCTCGCCGTGGGCCACGGCCGTGGAGGGAGTCACGCTCGATCCCAACGCCCTCCCCATGTTCGACCGGCGCGCAGTCACCCCGGAGTACCTGCGGACGCTGGGCGTCCGGCTGGTGCGCGGGCGCGCCTTCACCGCCGCCGACCGCGAGGGCGCGCCCCCGGTGGCGCTGGTGGACGAGGCCGCGGCGCGCCGCTTCTGGCCGGGGGAGGACCCGGTGGGAAAGCGCATCGGCCACCCCTGGGCGAACGACTGGATGACGGTGGTGGGCGTGGTCGCCGAGGTCCGCAGCGCCGGCCTCGCCGGGGAGCAGAACCCCGCCTACTACGCTCCCTTCGCGCAGAAGCCCGGCGCGGGGATGACGCTGGTGGCGCGCACCACGTCGTCGCCGGAGGCGCTGGCGGGCAGCCTCCGCGCGGTGGTGGCCGGGGTGGACCCGCAGGTCCCGGTGAGCCGCGTCCGCGCCATGGACGAGTGGATCGCGGAGTCGGTGGCGCGCCCGCGCCTCACGGCGGTCCTGCTGGGCGCCTTCGCGGGGCTGGCGCTGCTGCTGGGCGCGGTGGGCGTGTACGGGGTGATCGCCTACACGGTGGGCGAGCGTACCCGGGAGATCGGGCTCCGCATCGCGCTGGGCGCCGGGGTGGGCGACGTGGTGGGCATGGTGCTGCGGCAGGGGGCGCTGCTCGCCGCCGCCGGGATCGGCGCGGGGCTGCTCGCCTCGCTCGCGGCCACGCGCGCCCTCGCCGGGCTCCTCTACGGCGTCACCGCCACCGACCCGCTCACCTTCGCGGTGGTCCCCGCCGTCCTGGCCGCCGCCGCCCTGCTGGCGACCTGGCTCCCCGCCCGCCGCGCCTCCCGCGTGGACCCCATGACCGCGCTGCGCGGCGACTGATGTGAGGGAACGGAAATGCGAAAGTGCGAAGTGCGGGCGTGCCCCCGGCTGCGCCGGGGTCGGGCTTCGGCTCCGTAACGCACAAACAACCGTGCGTAACGGAGTCGAGCCCCGGCGGAAACAGCCCCGCCGGGTCTCGCCCCTTCGGGCCGGAATCCCTCACGCGACGGCAGGCCCCCACCCCCCGGCCCCCTCCCGCTCAAGCGGGAGAGGGGGAGCACTGCGGGACCTGCAAACTGCGCCCCCACCGGGATCTCCCGGAGGGGGCGCCTTTCGTGTACTGCGTACTTCGTATCGCCTTCACTTCTGCACTTCTTCAGTCCCCCGCCCCCCCGCGCCTGGAGAGCAGCGTCGGCGCCTTCGCCAGCAGCCGCCCCAGCTGGCGGCGCTCCGTCCGCCAGGCGGGAGCGAGCCCCAGGTCCACCGAGGGGCCCGCGTCGGCCACGGTGGCCGGGTCCACCGGACGGCCGCGGCGGCGCACCTCGTAGTGCAGGTGGGGCCCGGTGGCGAGCCCCGTCATCCCCACGTAGCCGATGACGTCGCCCTGCGACACCATGCCCCCCCGCCCCACCCCCGGCGCGATGCGCGACAGGTGCGCGTAGCGGGTGCTGTACCCGTTGGGATGCTGCACCTCCACAAGGTTGCCGTAGCCGCCGCGGCGCGCCGCGAAGACCACGCTGCCGTCACCCGTGGCGCGCACCGGGGTCCCCGCGGCGGCCGCGTAGTCGATGCCGGTGTGCGGCAGGACGCGGCGCAGGATGGGGTGCATGCGGTCCAGGCGGAAGCCGGAGGTGACGTGCGCCACCTCCAGCGGCCGCGCCCAGGCCGCGGGGTCCAGCGAGCGGCCCATCTCGTCGAAGTACCCGGGGTGCTCGCGGCCGTCGAAGAAGAAGGCCTTGTGGAGCGACCCGCCCACCGCGGCCTCGGCGGCGAGCACCTGGATGGAGCGCGTGCTGCCGTCCGGCCGCACCACCCGCTCGTAGGCCACCCGCAGGCGCCCGCCGCTCCCCAGCCCGTCCTCGGGGAGGAGGGGGACGAAGATCTTGTCCAGGTGGCGGCCGATCATCCCGCGCTCGGAGGGCGACAGGTCGCTGGCCAGGGTGCGCAGCGCCTGGCTGAAGCTCCCCTCGGCGTACCCGCCCAGGAACAGGGTGTCCACGCGCCCTGGCGTGGCCTGCACGGCGGGGAGGAGGACGGGCGCGGGGCCGGAGGGATTCCCCTCGGGGCGGGACCAGGACGCGACCGCGGCACCACCCAGGCACAGGATGGCGGCGACGGCGGAGAGCGGGACGGCTGCCCGGCTCACCCAGGGACTGCGGCTCATGCGGAGGATGCGACTGCGATGGGTTGTCATGCGACGGAGAGGGATACAAGATAGGACCGAGCCCGGCCCGGCGGAAGGATCACGGACCGGGCGCGGCGTGGGCCGGCGCCCGGGGACGGCGGAGCGCGAGCGGCTACGGCTCGCGGTAGAGGGTCCCGCCCTTCATCACCAGGCGGACCCGGCGCAGCGCGGAGATGTCGCGCGTGGGGTCGCCGTCCACGGCCACCAGGTCGGCGAGCAGGCCGGGGCGGATGCTGCCCAGCCACTCCTCCAGGTGGAAGACGCGGGCGTTCACGGAGGTGGCGGCGAGGAGGGTCCGCGCCGGACTCATCCCGTACTCCACCATCAGCTCCATCTCGCGGGCGTTTTCGCCGTGGGGGAAGACGCCGGAGTCGCCGCCCATGCACAGGGTCACTCCCGCGTCCAGCGCGGCGCGGAAGCTGGCCTTCTTGTCCCGCACCTGCACCGGGTCCGGGTCCACCCCCTTGCGCCACCCGGCGTAGGTGCGTGTGGCCTCCGTCGCCGCCAGCGTGGGGCAGAGCGCCACGCCCCGCTCGCGCATCAGCCGGAAGACCTCGGGCGTCCCGCCGTTGCCGTGCTCGATGGTCTGCACCCCGGCCAGCACGGCGCGGCGCATCCCCTCCGCGGTGCTCGCGTGGGCCACCACCGGCCGCCCCGCGCTCGACGCCGCCTCCACCGCCGCCCTCATCTCCTCCAGCGTGAAGGTGGGGCGGGCCGGCTGGTCCGGGCCCCAGGGGTAGTCGGCGTACAGCTTGACCCAGTCCGCCCCCCTGCCGATCTGCGTGCGGACCGCGCGGACGACGCCTTCCACGCCGCTCGCCTCCTCGGCGCCCTGGGGCGCGTCCCACTCGGCGGCCAGCCCCTTGGGGCCGTAGCTCCCGGTGGCGACGATGGCGCGGGTGGACACCAGCATCCGCGGCCCCGGGACGATCCGCTGCGCGATGGCCTGCTTGAGCCCCACGTCCGCCCACCCGGCGCCCTCGGTGCCCAGGTCGCGCGTGGTGGTGAAGCCGGCCAGCAGGGCGTCGCGCGCGTGCACCGTGGCGCGGGCCACCCGCAGCGCCTCCGACTCGCGGAGCACCTGGTCGTCCCAGGGCGTCTCGTCGTAGGGGTGCAGCAGGAGGTGCGAATGCCCCTCGATCATCCCCGGGAGGAGGGTGGCGCCGGGAAGGTCGATCACCCGCGCGTCGGCGGGCACTCCCACGCGCTCCGCCGGTCCGGCGGCCTCGATGCGGTCGCCCCTCACCAGCACCGTCCACCCCTCGTGGGCGCGCTCGCCCAGTGCGTCGAAGACCCGCGCCGGCCGCAGGAGGACGTGCCCGGCCGGTTGCACCGTCTGTGCCCGGGCGGCGCCGGCGGCCAGAAGCAGGGCGAGGAGGAGGGAGGGGATCCGCATGGGGCCTGGTCTCGGGTGGGGGACGGACGAGGAGCCGACAGTCTGCGGGGGGAGGAACGGGAGCGCAAGACGGGACCCGCGCGCCGGAAAAGTTTGCGCGCCCGGAACGGATTTTCGCCCTCCCGGCGCCCGCGTCCGGTCCCCCGCGGGTGGGAGCCCGCGCCCAAGTCGCGCGGCTTCGCCGTGTTAGCCGCCCGCCCCCGCGCCGCCGCGGAAACGGAATGCGGGTTGCTGCACTCCCGCCGGACCCCGGCACGCCACCCCCGCACGGAGACGACCTCCCCAGAAACCACCCGCAGCACCGCGGCCCCCGCGCCGCCCCATCGCAGCACCCCGGCATCGTCCCTCCCGCCATGCCCGGCGGGAAATCCGACAAACGGCAAACCCGTCGAAAGGCGGGGACGCAAAGCCACGAGGCTACCGCGCGGGCTCCCCGCCCCGCCACGCCAGTCGGGCCGCCGAAGAAGAGACGACCCATGCACCACGCTTCCGCATCCCCCGCCGGAGCCCGCGCCCGCTTCGCGCTGCTCGCCGCCGCCCTGGCGCTCGTCGCCGCGCCCGCGTCCGCCCAGCTCGCCCTGGCCATGCCGCTCCCGCCGCTGGCAGTGGCCGCCACGCGCGCCGGGACGCCCTCCCCCGCCCTGCTGATCCCCGTGGCCGGCGTCACGGCGGAGCAGCTGCACGACAGCTACCTCGCCGGCCGCGAGGGCGGGCGCGTCCACCAGGCCATCGACATCCACGCGCCGCGCGGGACGCCGGTGCTGGCCGCCGCGGACGGCACCATCCTCAAGCTGCACTCCGGGAGCCGCGGCGGGATCGCCGTCTACCAGCTGGGCACCGACGGCCGCACCCGCTACTACTACGCCCACCTGGAGCGCTACGCCGAGGGGCTGGAGGAGGGCGCGGCGGTCCGCCGCGGCGACGTCGTTGGCTACGTGGGCGACACCGGCAACGCCGCCCCCGGCGACTTCCACCTGCACTTCTCCATCGCCGTGCTGGACGACGCCCACCGCTGGTGGGAGGGCGCCAACCTGAACCCCTATCCGCTGCTCCGCGCCGACGCGCGCCAGCCCTTCGGCCTCGCCGCCCGCACCAACGCCGCACCCGCCACGCTCCGATGAACACCTGGACCCTCTGTCTCGCCCTCCCCCTCTGCTTCTGGCTCACCCACCGCACCCTGCTGGGCCTCAGCCGCCTGGTGGAGCCGCGCTGCCCCCGCTGCGGCGGGCGGCGCTGGACGACGGGGCGCCGCGGCGAGCTGTCGTGCGCCGCGTGCCCGGCCGTGCGCGAGCAGATCGAGCTGGAGCTGGGGCTGGCGGCCTGAGCCGCGGGCTCCTTCCCCCCACCTCATCGACATGTACACGCTCCTCCGCTGGCTCGTGGAATGGAAGGCCCGGCGCAGGGGAGCGCAGGTCATCATCTTCGACGGGGGCGCCGAGGTGGAGCGCACCCGGGCCTTCTTCCACGGGGCGTGCGCGGGGGGCGGGGCGGTGATCGCCGTGATCATCCTCGCCGCGCCCACCGGCTCCGACCCCGCCCTGCGCGCCGAGACCGAGCATCGCGGCGAGCTCCTGGTCGAGGCGAACCGCCGCACCCGGGAGGCGGTCACCATCACCGAGGCGTGCCTGCAGACCGCGCAGACCATGAAGGAGACGCTCGACGGGTACCGCGAGATCGTGGAAAGCTATCCGGGGGTGGTGCGGGGACGTTGAACGGCGAACGGCCCCCGGCAGCGGCGGGTTCGGGCGTGTCCCCGGCTGGCGCCGGGGTCGACGAGGACCCCCTGGTCCGGCGAAAGCGCCCCCACCGGGATCTCCGGCGGGGGCGCTTTCGCGTACTGCGTACTGCCGTTGCACTCACGCACTTCCGCTCCTGCTACCGGCGCCCAGCTCGGCGGAGAAGGCGGCGGCCGCGACGTCGAAGGCTCGCTCGCGCGGCAGCAGCCCGCCGGTCAGCTCGCGCATGGCGCGGCGCAGCGAATTGTCGTTGGAGTAGCCGCTGGACAGCGCGGCGCCCCACACGGTGCGCTCCGGGTCCTCCAGCAGCGCGGAGGCGAGCAGCAGCCGCACCCACGCCTGGAGCCGCCGGGGCGGGGGAAAGCCCACCCGGGCGCACCAGCCGGCGACTGTCCGCGGCCGGGCGCCCAGGCGCTGCGCCAGCTGGGTGGCGCCGCCATTGTCCACGGCCACCTCGGCGGCGGCGTACAGGAGCGTCATCCCGTCGTGCGTTGCCCTGGGCGGCGCCACCGCCTCCAGCCGCACCTTCAGCGGGCGGGCGTGCGCGCAGCCCAGTCGGTGCGCGACGGCGACCGGGAGCGTCTCCACCCGGGAGTCCACCACCTCGCTCACCCTCCAGCGCAGCAGCTCCCGCAGCTCGAGCACCCGGTCGGGTCCCAGCTCCACCACGGCCACCACCGGGTTCATGGGGAAGCGCTCGACCAGCTCGCGCACCCGGCCGTCCAGCCCGCCGCCGGGCGCGTCCGCGTCCACCATCGCGAAGGTGGACGCGGACGCGGTGCGCAGACGTGCGTGCAGGTCGTCCCACCCATCCACGCGGTGAATGGAATAGGGCGCGGGGAGTGCGCGTACGAAATCGAGGCGCGGCGAGGAAGGAACCAGGACGATACGAACCTCGGCGCGCCTCATGGCCGGGAGATACGTCCGTCAGGCGATCGTTTCATGTCGTGTACCTGTTTGGCAATGACTTCGGCGTGGAGTGTTCACGCGAACGACTCCCTGCTTTGTCTCCGGCGGGGTCCATATCCCACGTCGAGGCCGCCTCGTCCGGCCTGCACCCTGGCTTCCGGGCGACGGCCGGGCATGGAAAACCGGGAGATCGGCGCTCGCGATCCCTTGCCGGCGGACACAAGTCGCCGGCTCCCAGTGGAGATTTCACACCATGAACTCATGAAATAGATACCGGGGTCGATCCAGGATCGGCATGCAGTACGGCCCGGGCCCGGCGATCGGATTCTGCGGGGCTCCACCACCCCGCGCTCCACCCGATCGGTCCGGCGCCCTGCCGGCGCCGCATGCGCTCACCGCATCGCCAGGCGCCCGGACCGGCGAACCGCCGCTCCGCGCGGACCCTGCCCCGGCGGCCCGGGGAACGCGAGCAGCGGAGCCGTGGAGATGCGGAAGCGCTTCCCGGGCCCGCCGACGCTCCATCCTGTCCCGGCGCTTCGGGGCATAGAATGTCCACGGACCTCGCGCCAGGCCTACAGGCCTATAGTAAGCGGGGTCATGCGGCCAGTCTACAGCACGAAACGATCGTCCCCTGCCCCGGCGAGTGGAAGCTGGCGCGAAGCGGCGCCGCGCGGTTACTTGCTACTCGGCCCGCGCGCCGCGCCGCGCACCCCTTGCCCCAGCCCCGGAGCCGCCCCGTATGGACCTGGACCCCAGCGAGCCGCCGCGCCCCGCGGACGTGTCCCTCCCCGACCGCCGGGCGCGCCGCGACATGGCCGACAGCCACATGGAGGCGGTCAAGGCCCGCTACAACGCGGGCCGCACCCGCATGGAGCGCCTTGCCGACGCCATGACCGGCGTGGCCGCCTCCACCCCGTTCCTGCTCCTCCACGCCGCCTGGTTCGCGGGGTGGATCGCGTGGAACGTGGGCATGTTCGGCCTGCGCCCGTTCGACCCCTTCCCCTTCGGCCTGCTCACCATGGTGGTGTCGCTGGAGGCCATCTTCCTGTCCCTGTTCGTGCTCATCACCCAGAACCGGGAATCGGCAATCGCCGAGCTACGCGAGGAGGTGACGCTTGCCGTGGAGCTGAACACCGAGGCCGAGACCACCAAGGTCCTCCAGCTGGTGCTCGGGCTGTACTCGCGGCTGGGCTTCCCCATCGGCAGGGACGAGGAGCTGTGGAGGATGCTGGAGCCGCTGGACCAGGCGCGGATCGAGCGCGAGCTGAACGAGCAGATCCACGGCTCGGCGAGGAAGCACCACGGCGGCGCCCGCCCGGGCAGGGAGCGCCCCCCGCCGCCCTGACCGCGCCGTCCGGAGAGCCCCATTTCCGGCCGCGGCAACAGGTTACACAAAGCTTTTCCAGCCTTGCCGCGGCACGCGTCCTGCCTTTTGCGCCGCTGCCCCGGAGGGTCCGGGGAACGCGGACATCCACCAGCGACGGGTGACGCATGACCAGCGGATCGACCGGTGTTCCCGGGGAAGTGCGGCAGCGGGGCGGGAGCGGCGCCGGACGGGCCATGGAACACCGGGCGGGCGGAGCCGCGCGGCGTCTCCACGACAACGGCCTGGCCCTGGTCGCGGCGCTCCTCTTCGCGGTGTCGATGGTGGGACAGGCCGTGGCCGGGTACGGGGCGTACAACGCCGAGGAGCGCGACCACGGCCAGCCGGAGGCCGGCTTCGCGGCGTACCTCGCGACGCCGCACTTCGCCGAAGCGACCTTCGAGAACTGGGAGTCGGAGTTCCTGCAGATGGGGATGTACGTGCTCCTCACCGCCTTCCTGGTGCAGCGGGGCTCCGCGGAGTCCAAGAAGCCGGAGGACGAGCGGGACGCCGGCGGCGAGGAGATCGACGAGGACCCGCGGCTGCACCGCGGAGACCCGGACGCGCCCTGGCCGGTGCGGCGGGGTGGGTGGGTGCTGAAGCTCTACGAGAACTCGCTGGGGATGGCCTTCATGCTCCTGTTCGCCGCCAGCTTCCTGGGACACGCGGCGAGCGGTGCCGCGGAGTTCAGCGCGGAGCAGGCCGAGCACGGCGGGGCGGCGGTCTCCATGCTCCAGTACCTGGGCGAGCCGCGCTTCTGGTTCGAGTCGTTCCAGAACTGGCAGAGCGAGTTCCTGTCGGTGGTCGCCATCGTCGTGCTTTCCATCTTCCTCCGCCAGAAGGGCTCGCCCGAGTCCAAGCCGGTGCACCGGCCCCACCGCGAGACGGGCGCCGACTAGAAGGCGGCTCCCGGTACCGCGAAGCCCGCGGGCGGACTGCCCGCGCGGGCGACGCTCACCCGGTGGGGCCCGCCAGCGCCGCGCCGCCTTCCGGGGCGCGCTCCAGGCTGAGCAGCACCACCGTCTCGGAGATGCTGCGCGCCGTGTCCAGCGTCAGGCTGGGCAGCGGGGCGCCGGCCGCCAAGGCGGGCCACGACATGGCCGGCTGCGCGCCGGCGGTCGCCACCATCAGCGGCTTGCCCTGCGCCCGGGCCAGCGGCCGGAGCCCCGCGGCGTGGAAGGGCGTGGTGACCACCAGGTCCGCCCCCTCCACCGCCGCCGCGAGCCCACCCTCGCGCCCCCCGGGAGCGTCGTCGGGCGCCACCGCCACGCACTCGAACCCGAACGCGCCCGCCAGCTCCGCCGACAGGGCGGCGCGGCGCTCCGGGTCCGCCTCCACGCACGCGCAGCGCAGCGGCGCGGCGGCCGTCCAGCGCCGCACCACCTCGGGAAGCGCGGGGATCCCGATCCGCCGCCGCCACGCTTCGGTGAGCATCTCCGCCGCCCAGGTCTCCGTCTCGCCGGCGGGGCGGCGGTCCGTCCAGCCCAGCGCCGCCACGTACACGCCGGAGCGGTCGCGAACCTCCAGCATCCCCTCCTTCTGGAGCGCCCGGTACGCCCGCGCCACGGTCTTGTGGTTCAGGGCGGTGGCGCGGGACACCTCGCGGATCCCGGGAATGCGGTCGCCGGGCCGCAGGAGCCCCAGGTACAGCGCGAGCGACAGCGACCCGCGGAAGAGGCCGGCGAGCCGCTCCGCCGAGGCGCGGGAGGCCGGGTTCGCCGTCCGCCCCGCCTCGTCCAGCAGCGCCTCGCACCAGGCGGGATCCGCCATGCGGTGAAGCGCCTGCTCGGCCCCCATGGCCGGCGGCTCCGGGGCGGCCGCTTCCGGCAGCGGAGCCTCCGGCCCGGGGCGGGCGGCGGCCTCGCGCAGGATCCAGCGCAGCTCGGCGACGCCGTCGCTCTCGCGCGCGGCGGACACCGACGCTTCCAGCCGCAGCGTGGCCCCGGCGCGGCTCACCAGACGCAGCTGCCAGCCGGCGACCTTTCCCGTCTCGCGAACCCAGGCGAGCTGCCGCCGGAACCCCATGCGGTCCTCCTCGTGGACGAACACGGCGAGCGGCTTCCCGGCCAGGTACTCCGTCCGCGCCCCCAGCAGGGTGGCGGCGGCCTGGTTGACCTCGCGGATCACCCCCTCCGCGTCGGTCGCCAGGTACGCGTCCGGCGCCTGCCGGAACAGGTCGCGGTAGCGGCGCAGCTCGGCCTCCAGGTCGGAGCGGGACTCGGCGAGGGTGTCCGCCTGGCTGCGCAGCTCCTCCTCGCTCACCCGCAGCTCCTCCAGCGTGGAGGCCAGGTGGATCAGCGACTCCTGCACGATGGGCCGCCCCACGTCCGTGACCGACCGCGCGCGGACCGCCAGGTCGTCCAGGCGGGTGGAGGTGGCCGCGATGTACCGGGTGATGTTGCCGAGGGTCTTCATGGGTCCTGCTTGTACTGGTGTCGTCGGCCCGGTGCAGGCGACGCGGTCGTGCAGGAGGGATCGGGGTCCTGTCCGGCCGCGGCGCTCCGGGGCCGGTCCGCCGCGGGAAAGGACGCCCGGGCGGACCAAAAGTTCCCGTTTCTTCTAGCAAGTCACGGACCATGTATGCGAGGCGTCGGCGGTGGGATCAGATTCTCCGAGACTTCTTTACTGCGCCAGATCGAGTGCGCACCATGCGTGCGCCACGGCCCCTTCCACCCTCGGCTCAAGGGACGCGGAGGCCGCGGCAGCCGGATATAAACAAATGAATCAACGCAATGGTGAACACCCGCCTGGCGGCGGAGACCGTGCTGGCGAACGCGCTCTTCCGTTCTGGGCGTGCCCCCGGCTGGCGCCGGGGTCGGGCTTCGGCTCCGTAAGCGAGCAAACAACGCTCGCAAACGGAGTCGAGCCCCGGCGGAAACAGCCCCGCCGGGTCTCGCCCCTTCGGGCCGAAATCCCTCACGCGGGGTGGGCGCTGGCGTCCGCGAGGGCGGGTCCCCTCACCCTCCGGCCCCCTCTCCCCCGCAAGCGGGGGAAAGGGGGAGCACGACACGTCGCATCCCGAGGGGCGGGAAGCCCTCCCCCAGAATTGGGAGAGGGTAGCGAGCCTCAAGCGAGCCGGGTGAGGGCCGCCTGGGGGCCGCTAGGTGAGTCCCCAGCCAAAAGCGGAGGCCCGGACCAACGGGTCCGGGCCTCCGATCACATCAGCCAGCAGGTTTTGTTACCAGCGGTCGTTGTAGCCGCCGCGGTCGCCGCCGCCACGGCCGCCACCGCCCCCGCCACCACCACCGTAGCCGCCGCCACGGCCGCCGCCACCGCCGCCGTAGCCGCCACCACCGCCGCGGCTGCCGCCGCCGCCACGACCGCCACCGCCGCCGTAGCCACCCTCGGAGCCGCCCGCGGGGGCGTCCAGACGGGTGACGTTCTCCGCGGCCGGGCCCTTCTGGCCCTGCACCACGTCGAACTCGACGCGCTCGCCGTCGTTCAGGGTCTTGAACCCGCCGCCCTGGATGGCGCTGTGGTGAACGAAGACGTCCTTCTCCCCGTTCTCACGCGTGATGAACCCGAAGCCCTTCTCCGGGTTGAACCACTTGACCGTCCCCGTTTCCCTCGCCATGTCTTCCCACCTGCTGTGACGTGTTGAATGTGACAACCGCTCGACCACAAGTTACGACTCTTCTAAACCCGTGCCAAGGTTTTTGGGAAAGATGTTCGTAACGCGTGCACCGCGTCCACCGCGCCGGCGCCCCGCACGACACCCCAAAACCCAGCATCCACGCGCGCTTACGCCGGCAATGCACGCTGTCCCCGCGGGGCGGAGCGGACGGCGAACGGAGCGGGAACCCGTGCGTGTACCCGCCTCCGCGGCCCGCGACTGCTACGATTTCCGTCGCACCGGCGCCCCGGTGTTGCACTGCTCCCTCACACCAGCCACCGCACCGCCAGGTCCGCCACCCGCCGCGCCACCCCGCCGGAGAACTTCGCGCGCAGGTACGCGTCCGAGGCGCGGCGGATGGACTCGGGGTAGGTGGGGTACACGTGGATCATCCCCGACAGGTCCGAGAGCTTGAGCCGGTGGCGCACGGCCAGGGTCGCCTCGTGGATGGTTTCCCCCGCGCGCGGCCCCACGATGTGCGCGCCCACCAGCCGCCCCCCGGGGTCCGTCACCAGCTTGGTGAGCCCCTCCGGCTCGCCGTCGCACACGGCGCGGTCCAGCGAGTCGTGCGCGTAGCGGAACACCCCCGCCGCCCCGCCCCAGCGCTCGCGCGCCTCCGCCTCCGTGAGCCCCACCCGCGCCACCTCCGGCTCGGTGTACGTGCACCAGGGCACCACCCGGTAGTCGGTCTTGCGGCCCACGGGGAAGAGCGCGTTGGGCGCCGCGAGCCGCCCGTGGTAGTCGGCGACGTGGGTGAAGCGGTACGGCCCCACCACGTCGCCCGCGGCCCAGGCGTTCGCCGCGGAGGTGCGCAGCTTCGCGTCCACGCGGATCCCCTCCGGGCCCGCCTCCACCCCCAGCACCTCCAGCCCCATCCCCTCCACGTTGGCCCTGCGGCCGGTGGCGACGAACACGGTCTCGGCGCGCAGCTCCTCCGGCGGCGCGCTCCCGGCGCGCAGCGTCGCCACCCGCTCCCCGCCCTCGGCCCGCACCGCCTCCGCCCGCGTCCCCAGCCGCACCGCCACCCCCTCGCGCACCAGCGCGCGCCGCAGCACCTCCGCCACCTCCGGGTCCTCCCGCCCCAGCACCTGCGCACCGGCGTCCACCAGCGTCACCCGGCTCCCCAGCCGTGCAAAAGTCTGCGCCATCTCCACCCCGATGGGGCCCGCGCCCAGCACCAGCATGCTGGCCGGAAGACGCTCCATCTCCCACACGTCCTCGTGCGTGCGGAAGCCGGCCTCCTCCAGCCCGGGGATGGGAGGCACCGCCGTACGCGAGCCGGTCGCCAGCACCCAGCGCTTTGCCCGCACCCGCCGGCCGTCCACCTCCGCCTCCTCCGGGCCGACGAAACGCGCCTGCCCCTGCACCACGTCCACGCCCATGCCGCGGAAGCGCTCCGGCGAGTCGTGCGGCTCGATGGCGGCGATGGTCCGGCGCACCCGCGCCATGACCGCGGCGAAGTCCGCCTTCGCCTCCGCCTCGCCCGCGCGGATCCCGAACTCCGCCGCCCGCCGGATCGTCGCCAGCGCCGCCGCCGAGCGGATGATCGCCTTGGAGGGGACGCACCCCGTCCACAGGCACTCCCCGCCCAGCCGGTGGCGCTCCACCAGCGCCGTGCGCGCCCCGATCCCCGCCGACACCGCGGCCGTCACCAGCCCCGCCGTCCCCCCGCCGATCACCGCCAGGTCGAACCGTTCCACGCCGCACCTCCGCGCACGGGACACCGCCCACCGCCGGACCAGGATCCGGAACCCTTTTCCATGCAGGCGTTTACAAGACCGCCGTAGCGTCCGCCCCCCGGCGGCGCGTATCTATATTGTACGCGCCCCCCGGGCGCACCCGACAGCAGCGAGCCCCCGGACCCGGAGCCCAAGCAGTGAAGCTCAACCTGAACGCCGCCGCCTGGCGCGAGCGCGCCCGCGGCGCGTGGCCGCGCCTGAAGAGCGCCTGGCGCGACCGGCAGGAGCGCAAGGTCCTCATCGCCTTCAGCGCCCTGGGCCTGGCCTCGTGCGGCACCGGCGCCGTGACCGCGGCGTGGACGCGGGCGTGCGTGGGCACCTGCCCCACGGCGGAGCAGATCGCCGACTTCGCCCCGCAGCAGGCCAGCCAGGTGCTGGACGCGCAGGGCGGGCTCCTGGGGACCTTCTACCGCGAGCGCCGCACCGTGGTCCCGCTGCGCACCCTGCCGCGCTACGTCCCCATGGCCTTCGTGGCGGTGGAGGACCAGCGCTTCTTCGAGCACGAGGGGGTGGACCCCATCCGCATGATCGGCGCCGTGCGCGACAACATCATCAAGGGGTGGGGCGGCCCGGGGGGGAGCACCATCACCATGCAGCTCGCCCGCAACCTGTTCCCGCAGCAGCTCCCCGCGGGCGAGAAGACGGTCCGCCGCAAGGTCGCCGAGATCAAGCTGGCGCTGGACATGGAGGGGTCGTACTCCAAGGAGCGCATCCTGGAGATGTACCTCAACACCATCTACCTGGGCGCCGGTGCGTACGGCATCGAGGCCGCGTCGCGCACCTACTTCGGCAAGCCCGCCTCGCGGCTCACCTACGTGGAGGCGGCCACCCTCGCCGCCCTCCCCAAGGCGCCCTCGTACTACAACCCGCGCCGCAACCCCGAGCCCGCCCGCGGCCGCCGCAACCTGGTGCTCGACTTCATGGCCGAGACCGGGGTGGTCACCGCCGCGCAGGCCGAGGCCGGCAAGCGCCAGCCGCTGGTGCTGGCGCCCCCCAGCGGCGCCATCCGCGCCCCGTACTTCGTGGAGCGCGTGCGCGACCAGCTGGAAGACAAGTTCGGCGAGCTGCTGTACACCGGCGGGCTGCGCATCCACACCGGCATAGACCCCCGCCTGCAGACCGCCGCCGAGCAGTCGCTGGAGCAGCACCTGGAAGAGATCGAGAACGGCAAGTTCGGCCCCTTCCCCCACCCCACCTACCAGAAGTTCACCGCCGCCCTGGCGGAGGACGAGGAGGTCACCCACACCCCGTACCTGCAGGGGCTGGTGGTGGTGATGGACCCGGCCACCGGCGCGATCCGCGCCATGGTGGGCGGGCGCGACTTCTCGCAGTCGCAGTTCAACCGCGCCACCCAGGCGCTGCGGCAGCCGGGCTCCGCCTTCAAGCCGTTCGTGTACGCCGCCGCGCTGGAAAAGGGGCGCTCTCCCCTGTACTCCGTATCGGACGGGCCCTTCTCGCTCACGATGGGGGACGGGTCGGTGTGGTCGCCCAAGAACTACGACGGCAAGTACGGCGGCTACACCACGCTCCGCGCCGGGCTGCGCAATTCCAAGAACATGGTCGCCATCCGCCTGGGGCGCGAGGTGGGGATCGAAGCGGTCCGCGACGTGGCAAAGCGCACCGGCATCCGCACCCGCATTCCCGGCTACCCGTCGGCCTACATCGGCTCCGTGGGGCTGTACCCGCTGGACCTGATCTCCGCCTACGCGCCCTTCGCCAACGGCGGCTTCCGGGTGGAGCCCCAGTACGTGCTGCGGGTGGAGGACAACCGGGGCCGGCTGCTCTGGGAGCCGCCGCAGTACCCCCGGCGCGCCATGGACCCCGCCGTGTCGTGGATCCTCACCGACATGCTGCGCGAGGTGGTGGACCGCGGCACCGGGTGGAACGCCCGCAACCCGGACGAGGGGAACCTGTCCTACGACATCCCCGCGGCGGGGAAGACCGGCACCACCAACGAGTCCACCGACGTGTGGTTCGTGGGGTACACCCCGGACCTGGTGGCCGGCGTGTGGGTGGGGCTGGACAACCCGCGCACCATCATCCACGGGGCCACCGGCGGGGCCATCGCGGTGCCGGTGTGGGCCCGGGTTATGCGTACTGCGTACGAGGGAAAGAAGCCGCCGGCCGAGTGGCCGCGCCCCCCGGGGGTGGTGAGCCGCAAGGTCAGCGGGGGCCGCGTCATCACCGACGACTGCCCGTGGGGCGGCGGGTACACCGACTACTTCGCGGCCCGCTTCGCCCCCGAGGCGACCTGCGAGGCGCCCCGCGCGCTCCCGGACGTCATGGTGGACCCGACGCCGCACCTCCCCGGCCGCCCGGTGTTCCCCGGCCAGCCGCGGGTGCCGCGCCCGGAAGACATCGTCACCACCCCGAAGCCACAGGAACGAAGCGACTGATGAGCCGCAACTCCGCGTCGGACGAGACCCTGGTGTTCGGGGAGGAGCCCCGGCGGCGCGACCCCGAGCGGCGCCCGCGCCGCCGGATGCTGCGCCGGATCCTCCTGGCGCTGGGAACGCTCGCCGTCGCGGCGTTCGCCTGGCTCTGGTTCGCCCCCTGCGGCTTCGGGGGGTGCGCCCCCGTGTCCGAGCTGGAAGGCTTCAAGGCCGAGGGCTCCGAGCTGCTGGACATGAACGGCGACGCCTTCGGCACCCTCGCCGCGGCGAACCGCCGGGTGGTGCCGCTGGACTCCCTCCCCGAGTACCTCCCCAGGGCCTTCCTGGCCGTGGAGGACCGCCGCTTCTACCAGCACGGCGGGGTGGACTGGAAGCGCTTCGGCGGGGCCATGCTGAGCAACGTCAAGGCCGGCGGCGTGGCCGAGGGCGGGAGCACCATCACCATGCAGCTCGCCCGCAACCTCTTCCCCGACCACCTCCCCTACCAGGAGCGCTCCATCCGCCGCAAGCTGATGGAGATCCGCGTCGCCCGGCAGATCGAGCGGGCCTTCTCCAAGGACAAGATCCTGGAGCTGTACCTCAACCACATCTACCTGGGCGAGGGCGCCTACGGGATCGACGCCGCCGCGCGCGAGTACTTCGGCAAGCCGGCCTCGCAGCTGACGCTGGCCGAGGCCGCGACGCTGGGCGGGCTCCCCAAGGCCCCCTCGCAGATCAACCCGCGCGAGAACCGCGAGCGCTCCCGCGAGCGGCGCGACCTGGTGCTGGGCGAGATGGCAAAGGCCGGCTACGTCCCCGCCGCGGAGGCGGAGGAAGCGCGGGGCACCCCCATCCGCCTGGCCAGGAGCACCGCGGGCGGGCGGGCCCAGCGCGGCGCCTGGTTCATCGCCCGGGTGCGCCACGAGCTGGAGGAGGTCGCCGGCGACCGCGCCCTCGCCGCGGGCCTCAAGGTGTTCACTACCTACGACCCGCGCGCCCAGGCCGCCGCCGAGCAGGAGATCGCCCGGCAGCTGGACGCCGTGGAGGCCGGGCAGTTCGGCGCGTACCGCCACGCCACCTACCCCGAGACCAAGGGCGAGACGGAGGCCGGCACCACGCCGTACCTGCAGGGCGCCGTGATCCTGATGGACGCCACGAGCGGCGAGGTGCGCGCGCTGGTGGGCGGCCGCGACTACGACGATTCCAAGTTCGACCGGGTGTTCCAGGCGGTGCGCCAGCCCGGCTCGCTCTTCAAGCCGTTCGTGTACCTCACCGCCCTGGAGAAGGGGATGGCGCCCACCCACGTGGTGGAGGACGCCCCGGTGCGCATGGTGCTCACCGGCGGGCGGGTGTGGGAGCCCAAGAACTACACCGGCCGCTTCGACGGGCCGCTGACCATCCGCGAAGCGCTCACCCGCTCCAAGAACACGGTCACCGTGCGCCTGGCCGAGGAGGTGGGGATGAGCGACGTGATCGCCAACGCGCACGCGCTGGGAATCAGCAGCGACATCTCCCCCCTCCCCTCCACCGCGCTGGGCGCCTCCGAAGTCCGCCCCGTGGACCTGGCGGAGGCGTACGCCGCCTTCGCCAACCTGGGGACGCGCGTGCGCCCGCACTTCGTCCGCCGCGTGGAGACCCAGGACGGCGACGTGCTGTGGGAGGCGGAGCCGGAGGGCGAGGAGGTCATCGACGCCGGGACCGCCTTCGTGCTCACCACCATGCTCCAGGACGTGGTGAGCCGCGGGACCGGGACCCCCGCGCGCGCCGGCGGCTACCGGGGCCCCGCCGCCGGGAAGACCGGCACCACCAACGGCGCCACCGACATCTGGTTCGCCGGCTACACGCCGGACCTGGTGGGGATCGTGTGGATGGGGCTGGACCGGCCGCGCACCATCGTGCGCGGCGCCTCCGGCGGCACCATCGCCGCCCCCGTTTGGGGGCGGATCATGGCGCGCGTCTACGCCGGCCGCCCCACGCCGCGTCCCTGGCCGCAGCCCGGCGGCGTGGTCACCGCCCAGGTGGACCGCGTCAGCGGCGTGGCGGTGGACGGGAGCTGCCCGGCGCGCGGGCCCACGTACACCGAGTACTTCGTGAACTCGGTCCCGGCGCGGGAAACGTGCTACCCCGGCGCCCCCTACCCCACCTACGCCGGGCTGGACACCGCCTGGGTGGACGAGGAGTGGAACATGGGAACCGGCGGCTGGGCCGAGGAGGGAGACACCGCGCTCGGCGAGGACGAGGTCGCCCCCGGGATCGTGTGGCCGGAGCTGGAGGAGCAGCGGCGGGCCGGCGAGGAGCGCGTCGCCGTGGGCGAGCCGCTCCCGCCGCCGCCGGGCGCCGCCCCGCGGACGCCCGCGCCGCCCTCCACCCGCGCGCCGCGCCCCGTCGGGCGCGAGACCGCACCCCCGCCCGAGACCGGCGCACCGCGCCCCGCTCCCGCGCCGGAAGAGCCGGCGCCGCCCCGCGAGATCCTGCCCGTTCCCACCTCCCCCCCGGAGGCGGAGCCGGAGCCCGCGCCGCCGCCCGCGACGCCCCCCGACACCACCCGCAAGCCCTGACCTCGCCGCCGCCCGCTCCCCCGGGGCGGCGGAACACTTTCTCCCGGCCGGGGTTGCATTTCCCGTCGCGCGGGGAGCGCAGCTCGCGCCCCGGCATCCGCGCCCGCCGGACCCAATCGAGACATCCAACGAAGGAACGACCTTGCTGAATCGCACCCTCCGGGCGGCCGCCGTCGCCCTCGCGGTCGCCACCCTGCCGGCGGCCCTCGCCGCCCAGCAGCGTCCGCCCTCGGCCCAGCGGGCCGCCGCGCCCCGCGCCGCCACCCCCACGCTGACCGCCGCCCAGCGCGAGGCCCAGGGGTGGTACCGCGAGCTCATGCAGATCGGCCAGCGCCTTCAGGCGGCGCAGCTGCGGGCCATGCAGGACCCGCAGCTCAAGACGGCGCAGGAGCAGCTCGGCAGGGACCTCAAGGCCGCCATCGTGCGGGCGGACCCCACCCTCGCCAACGTGGACGCCCGCGCCCGCGCCATGGAGGCCGAGGCGCGCCAGGCCCAGCAGGCCGGCGACCAGGCGAAGATGGCGCGCCTCTCCCAGGAGGCCCAGCAGATCCAGGTGAAGGTGATGAACGCGCAGCAGCGGGCCCTCCGCGACAACCCCGCTCTGGCGACGCGCGCCCGCGGCTTCGAGGAGCAGCTTCGCCGCAAGATGGTGCAGTTGGAGCCGCAGACCATGGCGCTGGTGGCGCGCGGCCAGGAGCTCCAGGGAAAGCTCTCGCAGGTGGCGCGGGCGCAGCAGAGCGCGGCGCGCCCCAGGCAGTAGCCGCCCCGCCCGGCAGGCGCGAAGAGGGGGTCCACCCGCGGGTGGACGCCCCTCCGCCGTTCCGGCCCCCGCGCGGCTACCGCATCTCCCGCAGGATCTCCTCCACCGTCCCCAGCGCCGCGTCCGCCTGCGCCTCCGTGATCACGAACGGCGGCGACAGCGACAGCACGCTGCCGTGGATCCCGCCGCCCAGCAGGATCACCCCGCGCCGCAGCCCCTCCACCATCAGCCTCCCCGCCAGCTCCGGCGCGGGCTCCCGGCTTCCGCGGTCGCGCACCATCTCCACCCCGATCATCATTCCCCGCCCGCGCACCTCCCCCACCCGCGGGTGGTCCGCCACCGCCTCCGCCAGGCGCGCCATCATCCGCGCGCCCAGCTCCGCCGAGCGCTCCACCAGCCGCTCCTCGCGCAGCGCCGACATGGCCGCGAGCGCCGCCGCGCACCCCACCGGGTGGCCCAGGAAGGTGGACGTGTGGATCGCCTCCCCCGTGGAGCGCGGCCAGCGCTCCATCACCGCGTCCGTGCCGATGCACGCCGCGAACGGGAAGCCCCCCGTCAGCCCCTTCCCCACCACCATCACGTCCGGCACCACCCCCCAGTGCTCGCACGCGAACCAGCGCCCCGTGCGCCCGAAGCCGGTGTACACCTCGTCCAGCACCAGCAGCAGCCCGCGCTCGTCGCAGATGCGGCGCAGGCCGGGGAGGAAGCCGTCCGGCGGCACCACGTCGCCGCCGCGCGCCTGGATGGGCTCCACCAGGATCGCCCCGATCCCCTCCGAGGCCGAGCCCGGGGTGTCCAGCGTATGCTCCACCAGGCGCAGCGTTGCGGCGCACACCTCCTCCGGGTCGCGCCCGAAGGGCGAGCGGTAGGGATACGGAAAGGGGACGAACACCGCGCCGGGCCCCAGCTGCGCGGAAAACGGCGCGCGGAAGTCCTCCCGCCCCGAGACCGAGAGCGCGCGGTAGGTGAGCCCGTGGTAGCTGCCGTGAAAGGCGAGCACCCGCGGCTTCCCGGTGGCCATCACCGCCGTCTTGAGCGCCGCCTCCACCGCCTCCGCGCCCGAGCTGGCGAGCACGCTGCGCGTCAGACCGCCCGGCGCCGCCTCCGCCAGGGCGCGCAGCAGCTCCACCTTCACGGCCGGCGGATGCACGTCGCCCATCCCGTGGAGCAGGCGCGCCGACTGCCGCCGGATCGCGTCCACCACCCGCGGGTGCGCGTGCCCGATCCCCGCCACGGCGAACGCGGCGGTGAGGTCCACGTACAGGTTGCCGTCGACGTCGCGCACGTTGGCCCCGCGGGCCTCCTCCCAGAACACCGGGAAGTCGTCCGCAAGGTAGGTGACGTTGGGCGATTCCCAGCGCGCCAGCTCGGCCGCGAGCGCGCGGGAGCGCGGCCCCGGCGGGGGTGTCGTTACGTGGGGAAGAAGGGTGCCGAAGGCTTCGCTCATCGTCGGATCGAGACAGGTTGTTGAAAAGCCAGGGTCGGGCGTGCCCCCGGCTGGCGCCGGGGTCGGGCTTCGGCTCCGTAGAGCAGCAAACAACGCTGCTCAACGGAGTCGAGCCCCGGCAAACCGCCGCCGGGTCTCGCCCCTTCGGGCCGTAATCCCTCACGCAACTGCCTGCCCGTACTCCGGATCCAGCAGTTGCCCCCTCTCCCAGGATGGCGCTTCACGCTTCGCGTGAACCGGCATCCTGGGAGAGGGTGGCGAGCCTCAAGCGAGCCGGGTGAGGGCCGCCGGCGAATCATGGCGGCCCGTGTGCCGCGGGGCAACCGCGGCGGGCGAGGCGCTCGCGCTCCACCGGATCCCCATCGCGCCGAGCTCCGCCGTCCACCACCGTGCCTAACTCCGGCCTGCACAGGCGGGTGCGGGGTGAACGCATGTCCGCCGAGCGCGCGACGCCCGGTGCGACGCCTCCGCCGCATGAGACGAAGCTCTTGACAACCCTCAACTTACGCTGCTTCGTGCCGGAAGGTGTACGACACCCCCCGCGGTTCCCCCCCTCCCTTCCCCAGGAGACGTGTCATGAGAATGCGAATCGCTCTTCTTGCTGCGTCCATCGGCCTGGCTGCCTGCCAGAGCGACGAGGTCACCCCCCCAGCCGCCCCGTCCATGAGCGCCGCCGCAGCCCAGGAGAACTTCCTCACGGTCGTTCCCGAGCAGGCGCTGAACAATGCGCAGAGCAGCCTGCTCTCAACCATCAAGGGCCGCTCCAGCACGGCCGAGGTGCACCTGGCGCGCATCGCCGGAGCCCCCGGCCGCATGCTCCGGCAGGGCAGCGTGGTCCGCATCGGGGTGGCTCCGGGAGTGCAATTGGTCGCCGTAGGGGAGAAGGTCTCGCAGCGCTCGGCCGACGACTTCTCGTGGGCGGGCCTCGTCCGGGGCGGCGAGGGCTGGGTGCAGATGGTGATGATGGACGGCGGCGTCACGGCCACGGTCCGCCTGGGAACCGGTGCCGTGTACAGCATCGAGCCGCTGGGCAACGGCCTGCACGCCGTGTCCCGCATCGACCAGCGCGGCTACCCTTCCGAGCACACCCCTGACAACCCCAGCGGCGCGCTGAGCGACGCGCTCGATGCCGCCGCCCGGGCGGAGACCGGCGGCGAAGGCGGCAGCATCGGCACCCAGGCCCTTTCCACGGTCAACGTGCTGGCGGTGTACACGGCCGCGGCGGCCGCCGCCACCGCCAACATAGGCAGCCTGATCCAGCTCGCCGTGGACGAGACCAACCAGTCCTACGTGAACAGCGGCATCAGCATCGACATGGTGCGGGTGCACACCGCCCAGGTCACCTACAAGGAGAAGGGCACCTTCTCCCAGCACATCACCCGCTTGCAGGGCACCAGCGATGGCTACATGGACAACGTCCACGCGCTGCGCAACACCTACGCGGCCGACGTCGTGGTGCTGGTGGTGAACGACAGCGAGGCCTGCGGCATCGCCGCCGCGATCAACGCGACCGCTGCCACCGCCTTCGCCGTCGCCCACTACAGCTGCATCACGGGCTACTACTCCTTCGCCCACGAGGTCGGGCACCTGCAGGGCGCCCGCCACGACCGCTTCGTGGACGGCAGCACCTCCCCGTTCTCCTACGGCCACGGCTTCATCCCGTCGACCAAGAACTGGCGCACCGTGATGGCCTACGGCAACAACTGCAGCAACTGCACGCGCATCCAGTGGTGGTCCAACCCGCTCGTGACCTACCCGGCCACCGGCCAGGCGATGGGGACCGTCACCTACGAGGACAACGCGCGGGTGCTCAACCTCACCGCCCCCACGGTCGCCCTCTTCCGGTAGCATTCTCGTTGAAAAGGGGGGGCGGGGCCGGAATGCCGGCCACGCCCCCGCGGTCAAGCATAGACGAGCTCGCCGGAAGGGCATTGCCCGACGGCCTGTAGGGAAATCTCCCGCACCCCTGTAACGAAATCCTTGACAAGTGCGGATCCGGCGTGCATCCTGTCGGAACATATATCCCACCTGCTGGTCACCATTCTCCCCCACAGGACGCGTCATGAAAGCTCAGATTGCGCTCGTGCTGGCAGCATCCCTCGGTCTGGCGGCCTGCCAGAGCGACGAGGTAACCCCTCCCGCCTCCCCGTCCATGAGCGCCGCCGCGGCCCAGGAGAAGTTCCTCACGGTCGTGCCCGAGCAGGCGCTCGACAACGCGAAGAGCAACCTCCTCGCGAAGATCAAGGGCCGCTCCACCACCGCCGAGGTGCACCTCGCGCGCATCGCCGCCGGGACCCATGGCAAGTCGCTCGAGCAGGGGGGCGTCCTCCACATCGGCCTGGCACCCGGGGTTCAGGTCACCGTAGTGGGCGAGAAGGCAACGCGACGCTCCGACGAGGACGTCTCCTGGTCCGGCCCGATCCGCGGCGGCCAGGGGTGGGTGCAGATGGTGTACGCGGACGGCGGCGTCACCGCCACCGTCCGCCTGGGGGAAAGCACCGTGTACAGCATCGAGCCGCTGGGTGACGGGCTGCACGCCATCACCAAGATCGACCAGCACGGCTACCCGTCCGAGCACACCGCCGACAACCCGTCCGGCGCGCTGGCCGCGGTGATCGAGGACGCCGCCACCCGGGGCAACAAGCCCGGCACCGGAACCGGCGGCACCGAGGGCACCGTCGGCACGCAGGCGCTCAGCACCCAGAACGTGCTGGTGGTGTACACCGCCTCCGCCGCCGCCGCCACCGCCAACATCAGCAGCCTGATCCAGCTCGCCGTGGACGAGACCAACCAGTCCTACGTGAACAGCGGGATCAACATCAACATGGTGCGGGTGAACACCGCCGCGGTCACGTACAGCGAGACGGGCACCTTCTCGCAGCACATCAGCCGCCTGCAGGGCACCTCCGACGGGTACATGGACAACATCCACACCCTGCGGAACACCTACGGCGCCGACATCGTGCTGCTGGTCGTGAACGACAGCGAGGCCTGCGGCATCGCGGCGGCCATCAAGGCGACCGCCACCTCGGCCTTCGCCGTCGCGCACTACAGCTGCATCACGGGCTACTACTCGTTCGGCCACGAGATCGGCCACCTGCAGGGCGCCCGCCACGACCGCTACGTGGACAGCAGCACCTCCCCGTACGCGTACGGCCACGGCTACATCCCGGCGAGCAAGACCTGGCGCACCGTGATGGCCTACGGCAACAACTGCGCGAACTGCACGCGCATCCAGTGGTGGTCCAACCCGCTCAAGACCTACGGCGGCGTGGCGATGGGCACCGCCGCCTACGAGGACAACGCGCGGGTGCTCAACCTCACCGCATCCACCGTCGCGGCCTTCCGGTAAGCTTCTCGCCGGACGACGCTCGAAGCACGGGGGCGGGGCCATCTGGCCCCGCCCCCGTGATCTTTTTGAACCGGCTGAACGGAGGGTTCGGGCGTGCCCCCGGCTTCGCCGGGGTCGGGCTTCGGCTCCGTAAGCGAGCAAACAACGCTCGCTAATGGAGTCGAGCCCCGGCGGAAACGGCCCCGCCGGGTCTCGCCCCTCCGGGCCGAAATCCCTCACGCAGTCTCCGACGCGGCGGCAAGATCCGGCACGCCCCCGCCCCCCGGATTCCGGGTCAGCCCTCCGCCGCCGGCACGACCCACTTGGTCAGCAGGTCGCGGTCGTGGTCCCGGAAGCCGAGCCCCCGGTAGAGCGCCTGCACCCGCGGGTTCTGCCGGTCGGCCTCCAGCCGCAGCGCGCGCATCCCCCGGGCGCGGCACGCTTCCTCCGCCCGCGCCACCG
Source organism: uncultured Gemmatimonadales bacterium (assembly GCA_963716255.1). GTDB lineage: Bacteria > Gemmatimonadota > Gemmatimonadetes > Longimicrobiales > Longimicrobiaceae > JAFAYN01. The sequence goes on from OY970303.1 coordinate 1,874,047, forward strand.
CCTCCCGCCCGATCCCGCCCCCGCGGTGCTCCGCGCGGACGTACAGCTCGTCCAGCAGCAGGTAGCGCCCGCCGAACTCCAGGCTGAAGCCCGCCGCGAGCACGAAGTACCCCGCCGGCGCGCCGCCCCGGCGCACCAGCCACGCCTCCCCCAGCGACGCGTCGCCGAGCATCACGCCCAGGGCGCCGCGGGCGGCCTCCTCGTCCCACGCCAGCTGCTCGTGGGCGTAGAACTCCCTCATCATCTCCACCAGCAGCTCCGCGTCGCGCGGCCCCGCTCGCGCGAAGTCCGCCCCGCCGGCCCCCGGCTCCTTCGCCGCCCCCGTCACCGGTACCCCGCCGCCTGCAGGCTGAACAGCTCCGCGTAGCGCCCGTCCAGCGCGAGCAGCTCCTCGTGCGTCCCGGCCTCCAGCACCCGGCCGTGCTCCAGCACCACGATGCGGTCCGCCATGCGCACCGTGGAGAAGCGGTGCGAGATGAGGATCGCCATCTTCCCCTCCGTGAGGTCCGCGAAGCGGCGGAACACCTCGTACTCCGCGCGGGCATCCAGCGCCGCAGTGGGCTCGTCCAGGATCAGCAGCTGCGCGTCGCGCATGTAGGCGCGCCCCAGCGCCACCTTCTGCCACTGCCCGCCGGACAGGTCCACGCCGCCCTCGAAGCGCCGCCCCAGCATCGTGCGGTAGCGCTCCGGGAGCGCGTCGATCACCTCGGCGGCCAGCGAGCGCCCGGCCGCGTCCTCCACCCGCGCCGAGACCGCATCGCGGTCCTCGTCCAGCGCGGGGATCCGGCCCACGGCGATGTTCTCCTCCGCACGCATGTCGTAGCGCACGAAGTCCTGGAAGATCACGCCCACCTGCCGGTGCAGCTCCTCCGGGTCGTACGCCTCCAGCGGCTGCCCGTCCAGAAGGATCTCGCCGCGCGTGGCTTCGTACAGGCGCACGATGAGCTTGGTGATGGTGGTCTTCCCCGCCCCGTTCTCCCCCACCAGCGCCACCCGCTCCCCCGGACGGATCCGGAACGACACCCCCCGCAGCACCCACGACGGATCGTCCGCGGACGGGGGCTCCACCGCGGCCGGAGCCCTGTCGCCGTCGCCGGCCGTTCCCTCTTCCTCCGCCTCCGGGTAGCGGAACCACACGTCCCGGAACTCGAACCCCTCGCGGGCAGGCACCGGCACCGGGAGCGGCCGCTCCGGGCGCGCGATCCGCGGCTGCATCCCGAAGAACACGAAAAGGTCGTCCAGGTACAGGGCCTGCTCGTACAGGCTGCTGGTCGCCAGGAGCATGCGCTGGATCAGGTCGCGCGAGCGCGAGAACGCCCCCGCCAGCAGCGACAGGTCGCCCAGCGAGAGAGCGCCCAGCACCGTGCGGTAGACGATGGTGCCGTACGCCGCGTAGTAGCCCAGCGTGGAGACCAGCGACAGCCCGGTGCTCGCCAGGTTGCGGCGGATGGCCAGCCTGCGGTTCGCCTCGTAGAAGCCGTCCGCCAGCTCCCGGTACTCGCGGATCAGCCAGGGCGCCAGGCCGAAGAGCTTGATCTCCTTGGCGGTCTTGTCCGAGGCGGCGACCACCCGGTAGTAGTCCAGCTTGCGGCGCTCCGGCGTCCACTGGTACAGGAGCGAGTACCCCAGCGCGGCGAAGTGCGTTTCCCCCAGGAAGGAGGGGATCACCGCCAGCACGAGCAGCGCGAAGAGCAGCGGCGAGAAGGCGAAGAGCGCCCCCACCAGCGTGATCAGGGTGACGAGGTCCTGCGCCAGCCCCATGATCTGGTTGAGAAGCGCGATGCGGCCCACCGTCTGGCGCCGGGCGCGCTCCAGCCGGTCGTAGAAGCGCGGGTTCTCGAAGTGCTCCAGGTCCAGCGTGGCCGCGTGCTCCATCAGGCGCACGCTCATCCGGTTGGAGAACAGGTCCCCCAGGAGCGACTCCAGCAGCGTCCCCGTGCGCGCCGCCACCTCGCCCAGCGTCACGATCCCGAACTCCAGCAGCACCAGCTCGGTGAGCCGCCCCCAGTCCGGCGCGCCCGTCCGCGTGGCCTCCACCACCGCGTCCACGATGGACTTGCCCACCCACAGCGTGGCCAGCGGGACGAAGGCGCGCAGCAGGCGCAGCGCTGCGATCCCGGCCGCGTAGCCGCGGTGCGTCGCCCACACCATCCGCAGGAAGGGCGGCACGTTGCGCATGGCGCGCGCGCGCTCCCCCCACGAAGGAGGCGCCTCCCCCGGAGGCCTTCGGCCCCGGCCATTCATCCCCGCTCGAGTGCTCGCCATCCCTCAATGGTAACCCGCGCCCGCCGGGCACGGGAGGGCCGCCGCCCCGCCGCGGGAATCCCTACGCCGCTGTGGGGCGCCTCCCTACAGACGACGCGGAAGCCGCCCGCTACATTCTCATTCTCCCGGCACAGATTTCCCATCGACCGGAGGCACCGCGCCGGGTCTGGCGGCCCTCCCGGGCGCGGGCTATAATGGGCCGGTTCCAGGGCGGCCGCTCGATTTTTGCGGGGCGGCCGCCGGCACACGATTCCGAGCGCCAATCTGAACGCCGAACACCCACCACCATGAAGTCACGAGTGAACACGTTCTGGCCCCGGCGGGACAGCTCGCTGCCGGCGTCCGGGACCCCCGGCCGCTCCACCAGCCCGCGTCCGGGACGCAGTTCGCTGTGGGCGCTTCCGCTGCTCCTGCTCGCGGGGTGCAACGGGAGCGACGTAACCAAGTACCCGCAGACGATCTTCGCGCCCAAGACGCAGTACGCCGAGCGGGTCATCGACCTGCAGAACCTGACCACGCTCCTGGGCGTGGCGGTGGGGCTCATCGTGTTCGCGCTGATCGGCTACATCCTGTTCCGCTTCCGGTACCAGCCGGGGATGCCGGAGCCCAGGCAGACGCACGGCAACACCCGACTGGAGCTGGCCTGGACGCTGATCCCCGCGCTGATCCTGGCGTTCATTGCCGTCCCCACCGTGCAGACCATCTTCGCCACCCAGCAGGAGCCGCCGCCCAACGCGGTCACGGTGAACGTGGTCGGCTGGCAGTGGTGGTGGGAGTTCAAGTACCCGGTCAACAGCGGGCGCGACACCGTGTTCACCGCCAACGAGATCCACGTCCCGGTGGGGACTCCGGTGGCGCTCCGCATGACCGCGGGCGACGTGCTGCACTCCTTCTGGGTTCCCCAGATGGGCGGCAAGCGCGACCTGATCAACAACAAGATCAACACCATCGTCTTCACCCCCGAGGAGCCGGGCGTCTACCTGGGGCAGTGCGCCGAGTTCTGCGCCGATTCGCACGCCCTGATGAAGATGCGGCTGATCGCCCACACGCCCGAGGGCTACAAGGAGTGGCTCCAGAACGAGTTCAACCCGGCGCAGGACATCCGTCCGGTGACGGCGCAGGACTCCGCGCTGGCGCTGGGCAGGGAGCTCGTGACCAAGGGCGCCTGCGCCGGCTGCCACGTGATCAAGGGCACCGGGATGGTGGGACGCACCGGCCCCAACCTCACCCACTTCGGGCGGCGGCGCACGCTGGCCGCCGGGATCCTGGACAACAACGCCGGGAACCTCGCCGCCTGGCTCCGGAACCCGCCGGCCATCAAGCCCGGGGCGAAGATGCCCAACCTGAACCTCAAGGAAGAGGAGATCAGGTACATCGTCGCGTACCTGCAGAGCCTGCAGTGACCAGGGCGCCCCGCACGAGCAGGCGGGGACGCGAGTTTCGTGATCAGGCGCCCGGGAGCACCGCCGCGAATGCCGGCGGGCCGCGCCGCAAACCGATGGAGTAGGAATGGCATCGACTGCAACGGTGGCTACCGCCCCCCACGTAGCCGCGCACCACGGGCCCACGGGGCTGTGGAGCTGGGTCACGACCGTGGACCACAAGCGGATCGGGATCATGTACGGCGTGGTCTCGTTCATCTGGTTCCTGGTCGGGGGACTGGAGGCGCTGGTGGTGCGCGCACAGCTCGCCGTCCCCAACAACGACCTGGTCAGCGCCGAGTTCTACAACCAGCTGTTCACCACGCACGCGGTGACGATGGTGTTCCTGGCGCTGATGCCGCTCACCGCCGCGTTCTTCAACTTCCTGGTGCCGCTGCAGATCGGCGCCCGCGACGTGGCGTTCCCGCGGCTCAACGCGCTGTCGTTCTGGGTGTTCTTCTTCGGCAGCCTGTACCTGAACAGCTCCTTCCTGCTGGCGCTGGTGCCGGGGGTGGGCCCGCAGGCGCCCAACGGCGGGTGGTTCGCGTACCCGCCGGTGACGACGGAGACGTACAATCCCGGGCTGAACATGGACTTCTACGTCCTCGGCCTGCAGATCATCGGCCTGTCGTCCATCATCGCGTCGCTGAACTTCATCATCACCATCATCAACCTGCGCGCGCCGGGGATGCGGCTCATGCGCATGCCGATCTTCACGTGGATGGTGCTGGTCACCAACGTGCTGATCGTCACGGCGCTGGCGGTGTTCACCATCGCGTCCACGCAGCTGATGTTCGACCGCCTGTTCGGGACGGTGTTCTACGACACGGCCCGCTCCGGGGCGGACCCGCTGCTCTGGCAGCACCTGTTCTGGATGTTCGGCCACCCCGAGGTGTACATCCTGATCCTTCCCATCATGGGGATGGTCTCCGAGGTGCTCCCCACCTTCTCGCGCAAGCCGCTCTTCGGCTACAACGTGATGGTGTTCTCGGGGATCCTGATCGGCTGGCTGGGCTGGGGCGTGTGGAGCCACCACATGTTCGCCGTGGGGCTGGGTCCCATCGCCGACACCTTCTTCGCGCTGGGCACCATGCTGATCGCGATCCCCACGGGGATCAAGATCTTCAACTGGCTGGGGACCATGTGGGGCGGCGCCATCCGCTTCACCACGGCGATGCTCTTCGCGGTGGCCTTCATCGGCATGTTCACCATCGGCGGGATCTCCGGGGTGATGCACTCCGTGGCCCCGGCCGACCTGCAGCAGACCGACACCTACTTCGTGGTCGCCCACCTGCACTACGTGTTCTTCGGCGGCACCGTGATCGGGCTGTGGGCGGGGATGTACTACTGGTACCCCAAGGTCTTCGGCCGCCTGCTGGACGAGAAGCTGGGCCTGGTGCACTTCTGGCTGACGCTGATCGGGATGAACCTCACCTTCTTCCCGATGCACTTCCTGGGGCTCTACGGGATGCCGCGCCGTATCTTCACGTACGCGGACAACATGGGCTTCAACGAGATGAACATGCTGGCCACGATCGGCTCGTTCATGATCGGGGTGGGCACGCTGGTCTTCGCCTTCAACCTGTTCACGGCCTGGAAGCGCGGGAAGATCGCCGGGCCCAACCCCTGGGGCGCCGCGACGCTGGAGTGGAGCATCCCCTCCCCGCCGCCCGAGTACAACTTCCGCGAGCTCCCCGTGGTCCGCTCCCGCATGCCGCTGTGGGAGGGCGACCCCACCAAGGAGGGTGGGATCCCGCACGGCCGCCGCGACGAGGACACCGACGACGTCACGCTGGGCGGGGCAAAGCTGGCGACCATGGAATACCCGGACGACGAGAGCAAGATGTCCGCGCACGACCTGGGGATCCACCTCCCGCCGCCGTCGTACTGGCCGATCGTGCTGGCGCTGGGGATCACCATGGTCTTCGGGATGCTGATCTTCCGCAACGTGGACGGGGCGCTGCACAACCTGTGGATGGGCTCGATCGCGGGGATCCTGCTGACCGTGTACTCCATCTACCGCTGGGCCTTCGAGCCGGGGCACGGACACTGACAGGGGACGGAGGCCGGACGTCCCGCGGGGGGACGCCCGGCCGCCACCACCCGACAACCTGAATCGCCGACTTTCATGGATCACTCGCACGCGATGGCGGGGCACGCGGCGCACCCGGCCCACATCGACACCAGCACCGGCCTGGACAGCCGGAAGATGGCCTTCTGGGGCTTCATCGGCTCCGAGTGCCTGCTCTTCGGGTCCCTGATCGGGACCTACATGGCGTACAAGGGCAAGAGCATCAACGGCCCCTACCCGCACCCCGGCATCGTCGACGGCAAGCACGTGGAGGGGATCCTCAACATCCCGCTCACCACGGCCAGCACCTTCGTCCTGCTGATGAGCTCGGTGGCGATGGTGCTGGCGCTGAACTACACCCAGCGCGGCGACCGCAGCAAGTCGGTCACCTGGCTCCTGCTGACGGCGTTCCTGGGCTCGATCTTCCTGGGGTGCCAGGTCTACGAGTTCACGCACTTCGTCCACGAGGGGCTGGGGCTCGGCACCAACCTGTTCGCCTCCAGCTTCTACCTGCTGACCGGATTCCACGGCGCGCACGTCACCGTGGGGGTGATCTACCTGATCACGCTGGCCTTCCTCGCCCGGGCCGGTAAGATCCCGCCGGAGAAGGCGCTGAACGTGGAGATCGCCGGCCTGTACTGGCACTTCGTGGACGTGATCTGGATTGTGATCTTCCCCCTCGTGTACCTCATCAAGTGAGCGACCCGATGTCCAGCGAGACGCGTGAAGTCATTCACGACCAGCACACGCACCCCACGAACAAGTTCTACCTGTACATCGGCGCGGCGCTGATCCTCCTGACGGGGCTGGAGGTGCTCGGCTACCTCGGGGAGACCAGCGGGACGTTCGGGCCCGGCACGGCCGCGATGGTCATCGGCGTGCTTTCCGCCGTGAAGTTCGTCTTGGTGGTGATGTACTACATGCACCTGAAGTTCGACAGCAAGGTGTTCACGGGACTCTTCGTCTTCCCGGCGCTGCTGGGGACGCTCGTGATCGTCGGGCTGTTCATGCTGTTCCACGTGCTTCCGACGCTGGTCGGCTAGGGCCACGACATCTGCTGCCCCCGGGCGGGCGCGGACGGAGGTTTGCGGTATGCTGTCTCTCTCGACGATCTCCCTGCTGCACCAGGAGACGTTCTCGTGGACGGAGTGGAGGGTCTACTCGGACTTCATGGTCGGGTGGCTCCTCCTGTTCGCCGCGTACTTCCTGATGATCGGGCCGCTGCGCCGCCGCTTCCCCGGAGCTCGCCCCGTCCCCCCGCAAAAGGTGGCGAGCTTCGTGTTCGCCATGGCCATCATGTTCCTGGCGCTCCAGGGGCCGCTGCACGAGCTGAGCGACTACTTCCTGTTCAGCGCGCACATGGTGCAGCACCTGGTGCTGATCCTGGTGATGCCGCCCTTTCTGCTGTACGGCATCCCGGACTGGATGCTGCGGCCGGCGGTGAACGCGCGGGCCATCGGCAGGGTGGCGCGGCTCCTCACCTTTCCGCTGGTGGCCTTCGCGCTCAACAACGTCATCTTCCTGGCCTGGCACTTTCCCGGCCCCTACGACCTGATGATGCGGAACCACGGGATCCACGTGGCGATGCACCTGATGATCATGGTGACGGGGACCATCATGTGGTGGCCGGTGATGAGCCCGCTCCCGGAGCTCCCCAGGATCGCGCCGCCGCTCCAGATGATGTACCTGTTCGTGCTGGGGATCCCCATGATGCTGACCGCGGCGCTGATCACCTTCACCGACGGCGAGCTGTACGCCTGGTACGTGGAGGCGCCGCGGATCTTCCCCCTGAGCGCGCTGGACGACCAGCGCCTGGGCGGGGTGATCATGTGGGTGCCGGGGGCGCTGACCATCTGGATCGCCATCACCGTGGTCTACTTCCGCTGGACCCAGCGCGAGGTGCGCGAGGACGAGGGCCTGCCGGAAGACCGCCGCCCGCGCGTCTCCGCCAGCGGCCTGGTGATCGCCCCGCCGCCGTTCCCGAACCGATAGGGAACAGGGTTCACCGGTTCACGCGCAGCGTGAAGCGCCACAGGGAACAGCCTGCAACGAAACGGCGCCCCCACCTCGGCTATCGAGGTGGGGGCGCCGTTTTGCTGTTCCGCCGTATCCACATGAATCCGTTCGGAGGGAGACAGCCGGGTAGTTTCGGCTGGCTCACTCCGGCGCAGGGAGACCCGGAGGCAGTTTTCCGGGGCTCCCGCAGCCCGCGGAGGAGACCGGCGGGTCAGTTTCCGCCGGTCTCCGGAGCGGCCCCCAGCTCCGGATCACCCCCCTGCCCCGCCTAGACGCTCAGCCTGCGGTTGGCGGCCGCCAGCTGCTCCGGGCGCCCGATGTCCAGCCACAGGGCGTCGTCCACGCGGAACGGCAGGATCCGCTCACCCTCGCCCGCCAGGCGCAGGTAGGGGTCCAGGATGGAAAAGACGCCGCGCTCCGTGATGCGGGAAAGGATTTCCGGGGTGAGGACGTGCACCCCCGCGAAGGCGAGGGCGCGCACCTCGCCCTCCGCGGGCCGGGCGCGCAGCTCCAGGCCCCTGCGCTCGTCGGTGCGGCCCAGCAGGCCGCGGTCGTCGAAGAGGAGCTTGCGGGTGGTGGGGCGGTCCATCACCGCCAGTACGGCGAGCGCGCCGCTCGTCCGCTGCGCGGCGTACACGTCGCCCAGCGGCAGGTCGGTGACGATGTCGGCGTTGTGGGCGAAGAAGGGCGCGTCGCGGCGCAGGTGGGACGCGGCGTGCAGAAGCCCGCCGCCGGTCTCCAGCGGCTCGCCCTCCTCGCGGGAGACCACCACCTCCACGCCCCAGCCGCCGCGCTCGGCCACGAAGCGCTCCACCTGCCCGGCGTGGTGATGGACGTTGACCACCAGGCGGTCCGCCCCCGCGGCGATCAGCCGCAGCGCGACCCGCTCCAGCATGGGCACGCCGCCCACCTCCACCAGCGCCTTGGGGATGCGGTCGGTCAGGGGACGCAGGCGCGTCCCCAGCCCCGCCGCGAAAAGCATGGCGTCCACGTCAGCCCGCCGCCCCCGTCTGCACCCCTTCCCCGGCCGGCGCAGCCGCTTCGGCGCGGGCCGGCCAGCGCGCCTCTTCCCGGTGCGCCAGGGTCACGTTGGCCTGCGGGAACTTGCGCCCCAGGTGCTTCGCGAGCCGCTCGGCGAAGTACACCGAGCGGTGCTGCCCCCCCGTGCACCCGAAGTGCACGCTGAGCGAGGTGAAGCCGCGCGTCAGGTAGGTGTCCACCTGGCCGTCGACGATGGCGCGCACGTGCTTCCAGAACTCCTCCACCTCCGGCACCTCCTCCAGGAACTTCGCCACCGGCTCGTCGCACCCGCACAGGCCGGCGTACTCGGCGTAGCGCCCCGGATTGTGCAGGGCGCGGCAGTCGAAGACGAACCCGCCTCCGTGGCCGCCGCCGTCCTCGGGATAGCCGTTCTTGTAGCTGAAGCTCCCCACCTGCACGGTGAGCCCCGGCGGCACCTGCACGGGCGTCTTCCGCAGCGTGCGCGAGGCGCAGATGTACTCGAACACGCCCCGCAGCTCGGGGAGGTCGATGGGGAGGAACCCCGTCTCCAGGAGCCGCTCCAGGTTGCGGACGGCCTGGGGAACGCTGGCCAGGAAGCGCGGCTTGCGCTCGAAGAAGCCGCGGTACCCGTACGCCCCCATGGCCTGCATGATCCGCACGAACACGTAGCCGCGGAAGTGCTGGCGGAACTGCTCCCGGTTCACGGGAAGGTACTTTTCCAGCGCGTCCAGGTAATGCTCCAGCAGGCGCTCGCGGAGCGCCTCGGGGATCGCCGCCTTGGGGTCGAAGAGCAGCGAGGCCACGTCGTACTGCAGCGCGCCGCGCCGGCCGCCCTGGTAGTCGATGAACCACGGCTCCCCCTCGCGCAGCATCACGTTGCGCGACTGGAAGTCGCGGTACATGAAGTGGCGCGTGTCCGCCCCCAGCAGGAAGGTGGTCAGCCGCTTGAAGTCCTTTTCCAGGCGCGACTCGTTGAAGGGGACGTGCGCCAGCTTGAGGAAGTGGTACTTGAAGTAGTTCAGGTCCCACAGGATGGACTGTCGGTCGAAGGCCGCCCGGGGGTACGCCGCCGAGTAGTCCACCACCTTCCCCCCTTCCACCTGGAAGCGCGGAAGCACCTCCAGCACGCGCTCGTACACCGGCACCATATCGGCCGGGAAGTCGCTCCCGTCCGTCTGCCGCGCCAGCGACAGGGCGTCGAAGAGGGTGCTGTCACCCAGGTCCTCCTCAAGGTACACGCCGGCCTCCTCGTCGAAGGCGTACACCTGCGGCACCGGGAGGCCCACGGAGCGGAAGTCGCGCGAGTACGAGACGAAGGCGCGGTTCTCCTCGCGGTCGGGCCCCACCACGCCGATGGCCGTCTCGTACGAGTCGCCGACCAGGCGGTACATGGAACGGCTCGACCCGTCCCCCTCCAGCGGGAGGATGGACGCCGGCACCTTGCCGAAATGCTGCTTGAACAGGCGACGTAGGATCTGCTGCACGGCACGCTCGCGTAACGGTGTGTTCCTCAACGGGTAACCAGGGAAGATAACGCAGCAACACGGATGCCGGGAGGGAACAGTTGACGGTGCGCCCTCCCGGTACGCACCTTGCCGCTCCCGGGGCGTCCACCCGCCCACCCGGGAGCGCCGCCCCATGCCGAACCGACTCGCGCAGGAGACCAGCCCCTACCTCCTCCAGCACCGGGACAACCCCGTGGACTGGTACCCTTGGGGCCCCGAGGCGCTGGAGCGCGCGCGCGCCGAGGACCGTCCCATCCTGCTGTCGGTGGGGTACTCGGCCTGCCACTGGTGCCACGTGATGGAGCACGAGTCGTTCGAGGACGCGGCCACCGCCGCCGTGATGAACGAGCGGTTCGTCAGCGTCAAGGTGGACCGCGAGGAGCGGCCGGACATCGACTCCATCTACATGACGGCGGTGCAGCAGATGACGGGGCACGGCGGGTGGCCCATGACCGTCTTCCTCACCCCGGAGGGCGTCCCCTTCTACGGCGGCACCTACTTTCCGCCCGAGCCGCGCCACGGGATGCCCTCCTTCCGCCAGGTGCTCCTCGCGGTGGACGAGGCATACCGGGAGCGCCGCGCCGACGTGGACCGCAGCGCCGCCGAGCTGCACGCGCTGCTCCGCGAGGGGATGGCGGCGCGGGCGCCGGCGGGAGCGGCCGACGCGTCGGTTCTCGACCGCGCCTTCGGCCAGCTCGCCGCCCGCTTCGACGCGGGGCTCGGCGGCTTCGGGGGCGCGCCCAAGTTCCCGCAGCCCATGATTCTGGAGTTCGTGCTGCGGCACTGGAAGCGCACGGGGAGCCCCGATGCGCTCCAAATGGCCGCGCACACGCTGCGGCGCATGGCCGCGGGCGGGATGTACGACCAGGCGGGCGGCGGCTTCCACCGGTACAGCGTGGACGCGCGCTGGCTGGTCCCCCACTTCGAGAAGATGCTGTACGACAACGCCCTGCTGGCCCGCGTCTACCTGCAGGCGTGGCAGGCCACCGGCGACGCGGACTTCCGGCGTGTGGCGGAGGAGGTGCTGCGCTACGTGCGGCGGGAGATGCGCTCGCCGGAGGGCGGCTTCTACTCCGCGCAGGACGCCGACAGCGAGGGCGAGGAGGGCCGGTTCTACGTGTGGACGCCGGAGGAGGTGGATGCGCTCCTGGGCGCGGAGGACGGACCGCTGTTCCGCGCCTACTACGACGTGACGGCGGACGGGAACTTTGAAGGGAAGAACATCCTCCACGTGGACCGGAGCGTGGAGGAGGTCGCCGCGGAAGCCGGCGTTCCCGCGCAGCGGCTGGAGCAGGCGCTCGCCCGGGGGCGCGAGACCCTGTACGCCGCGCGGGCCGGGCGCGTGTGGCCCGGGCTGGACGACAAGGTGCTCACCGCCTGGAACGCCATGATGCTGCGCACCTTCGCCGAGGCCGCGCGGGTCCTGGGCAGCGGCGAGTACCTGGAGGTGGCCAACGCCAGCGCCGATTTCCTCCTCCGCGAGCTGCGCCCCGGGGGCCGGCTCCTGCGCACCTGGAAGGACGGCCGGGCAAAGATCGACGCCTTCCTGGAGGACCACGCCCTGCTCGCCGACGCCCTGGTCTCGCTGTACGAGGCGACCGGGAACGTGGAGCGCGTCACGACGGCGCGCACCCTCGCCGACGCCATGCTGGAGCGCTTCTGGGACGAGGACGAGGGGGTCTTCTATGACACGGCGACCGACGCCGAGGCGCTGGTGGTGCGCCCGCGGGACACCTTCGACAACGCCACTCCCTCCGGCAGCTCGGCCGCGGTGACGGCGCTCCTCCGCCTGGCCGTCCTCACCGGGGAGCCGCGCTACGGCCGCGTCGCCGCGCGCGTGCTGGAGGGGATGGGCGAGATCATGGCGCGCGTGCCGCAGGGCTTCGGCAACCTGCTTTCCGCCGCGGACTTCCACCTGGCCACACCGCAGGAGGTGGTGGTGGTGGGGCGGGCGGGCGAGCCGGGCACGGAGGCGCTGCTGGACGTGCTCCGCAGCCGCTACCTCCCCAACACCGTGCTGGCCCCCGCGGACCCGGACGTTGCGGCCGGAGCGGGGGAGCAGCTCCCGCTGCTGCGGGGGCGGACGCTGGTCGACGGCCGCGCCGCCGCCTACGTGTGCGAGCGGTACGCCTGCCGCCGCCCCGTGACCGAAGCCGCCGAGCTGGCGGCCATGCTGGACGGGAGCGCCGAGCCGCCGTGAGCCCGTCCGTGCATGGCGGCGCGCCGCACCGCGCACTTGCCCCGCGCCCGCGCGGGCACGAAACTGTACGCCGCCCGACACCGCGACGCGACCCGCCCCGGCTCCCACCTCCCCGTGACCACCGCCCTCCGGAGCGCAGGCAGCATCCGTCAGCCGTGCAGCTGCAGGCTGTTCCCGGTTCCCTTTCCCCTGTTCCCTTGATGTTCGACTACTTCGGCGGCATCGACTTCTCCGGGGCCAAGGAGCCCCTTTCCAACCTGTGGAGCGCCGTCGGGCGCGAGCACGACGGCAAGCTCCACGTCGTGGCGCTCTGCCCCCACGCCTTCCGCCAGGACCTGGCCCACTACGTCGCCGGTGGATGGCGCCGGCTGGTCGGCGCGACCGGGGAGGCACCCATCCTGTGGGGCGCCGACTTCCCCTTCGGCCTCCCCGCCGCGGCGACCCGGACGATGGGCGAGACCGGCGCGGGGTGGGCGCAGCTGGTCGCCTGGGTGGCCGACCGCCCCGCCGACGAGGTCCGCGACGCCTTCCCGGAGCACCACAGGGCGCCGCGGCGGACGGACACCGGCGGGGCCATGGCGCCGCTGGACCTGCGCCTCTACAAGCAGACCACCGAGGGGCTTCGCTGGCTCCACGAGCTGCGGGAGACGGGGAACGTTTCCATCGTGCCCCAGGCGCCGAGCCCCGGCGCCCCCACGACGCTGGTGGAGGTGTACCCCTCCGGCACCGTAACCGACCTGGGCCTCCGCTGCCGCCGCACGCCCTCCCGTCCGGGGGAGGTGCGCGCACGCCCCGCCGCGCTCCGCCCGTACCTGACCTTCGCCGACCCCTGCACCGAAGCGATCGCCGTGACCCTGGAGGACGCCTGGGACGCGGTGATCGCCTGCCTCACCGCCTACCTGGCGCGCCACGACCTGGAGCAGCCGTTCCGCCTGCACCCCGGCGAGCGAGAGACGCTCGAGCGCGAGGGGTGGATCTACCGTGCCCCGGACGCGCTCGGCTGATCCGGGACTTGGTTGAAACGGCTTTGAACTGCGGGGTTGGGCGTGCCCCCGGCTGGCGCCGGGGTCGGGCTTCGGCTCCGTAGAGCAGCAAACAACGCTGCTCAACGGAGTCGAGCCCGCGCAAACAGCCGCGCGGTCTCGCCCCTTCGGGCCGAAATCCCTCACGCGGGGTGGGCACTGGCGTCCGCGCGGGTGGTCCCCCTCACCCCCCGGCCCCCTCTCCCCCGCAAGCGGGGGAAAGGGGGAGAACCGCACGGCGTCTTTGCCTTCAGCCCCTGGCTGACGCCCCGAAGAGCCTGATCTACACGGACTCCGCGTGAGACGCTCCGGACCCGGAAGCCAAAGAGGGCACCCCGCCGCGGCGGGTGCCCTCTGTTTTTACGCCGGCCCTCGCGTGAGGGATTACGGCCCGAAGGGGCGAGACCCGGCGGCTGTTTGCCGGGGCTCGACTCCGTTAGCCCGCGTTGTTTGCGGGCTTACGGAGCCGAAGCCCGACCCCGGCGACAGCCGGGGGCACGCCCGAACCCGCCGTCATCGTCAGAGCCGTCGCCATCGGAGCCGTCACCGTCAGACCCTGGCGCCCTCCGGAACGGGAGCGGTGCGCAGGTCCTTGCGCAGGATCTTGCCGATGGGCGTCTTCGGCAGCTCGGTGCGGAACTCGATCTGCTTGGGGATCTTGTACGGGGCGAGCGACTCGCGGCAGTGGGCCACCAGCGCCTCCTCGGTGACGGCGGGATCCTTCTTGACCACGAACGCCTTGACCGCCTCGCCGGTGCGGTCGTCGGGGACGCCGATCACTCCCACCTCCTGCACCCCCGGGTGGCGGGAAAGGCATTCCTCCACCTCGTTGGGATACACGTTGAAGCCGCTCACCAGGACCATGTCCTTCTTGCGGTCCACGATGCGGAAGTACCCCTCCTCGTCCATCACCGCCACGTCTCCCGTGAACAGCCACCCGTCGCGGATCGCGCGGGCGGTCTCCTCCGGGCGGCGCCAGTAGCCGAGCATCACCTGCGGCCCCTGCGTCACCAGCTCCCCGGGCTCGCCCTGCGCCAGCGGGACCCCCGACTCGTCCACGCAGCGCACGTCGGTGGAGGGCATGGGGATCCCGATGGTGCCGTCCTTGACCTTGCCGCCCATGGGGTTGAAGCTGACCACCGGCGACGCCTCGGTGAGGCCGTACCCCTCCACCACCGGCGTTCCCGTCACCTGGTGCCAGCGCTCCGCCACCGAGCTGTGCAGCGCCATGCCGCCGGCCACCGAGGCGTTCAGCGTGCGCGGTGGGTTCTGCGCGAACCAGGGCTCGTTCAGCAGGGCGTTGAAGAGCGTGTTCACGCCCGTGAACCAGGTGACGCGGTAGTTCTCCCAGACCTTTTTCAGGTTGGCGGGTGGACGGGGCGACGGGACCAGCAGGTTGTGCCCGCCCATCTGGTAGAAGCCCAGGAAGTTCACCGTGAAGGCGAAGATGTGGTACAGCGGCAGCGCCGTCAGCACCGTTTCCACCCCCGACTTGAGGCGCGGCCCCGCCATCTCCAGCATCTGCGCCGTGTTCGCCAGCAGGTTGCCGTGCGAGAGCATGGCGCCCTTGGACACGCCGGTGGTCCCGCCCGTGTACTGGAGCGCGGCCAGCGTGCCGTGCTCCACCCCCGCGAGGTAGCCCTGCAGGTCCACCCCGGCCTTCAGCCGCTCGCGCCCGGCGGTCAGCGCGGCCTGGAAGGTGGTGTGCGGCACCGTGGTGGGCGGGATCTGCTTCTTCAGGTACTTGAGCACCGTGCGGACGATCATCGCCTGCAGCGCCGGGAAGAACTCGGTGATGCGCACCGTCACCACCGTCTCCACCTGGGTCTTGGGGAGCACGGCGGGGAGGCGGTCGGCGAACATGTCGATGATCACCAGCACCCGCGCCTGCGAGTCCGAGAACTGGTGCACCATCTCCGGCGGCGTGTACAGCGGGTTGGTGTTCACCAGCACGCACCCCGCCTTGAGGATGCCGATGATCACCACCGGGTACGCCAGGCAGTTGGGCATCTGCACCGCCACCCGGTCGCCGGCGTCCAGCCCCAGCCGCCCGCGCAGGTACGCCGCGAACTCGTCCGAGAGGCGGTCCACCTGCGCGTAGGTGAGAGAGGCGGCCATGCCGTTGGGCATGACCTGCGTGAACGCCGTGGAGGAGGCGTAGCGGGAAGCCGACTGGCGAGCCATGTCCGCCAGGCTCCGGAATGGGATCGGCGGGATCTCGGGACGGGTGCCTTCAGCGTAATGGGAGACCCACGGACGGTCGCTCATCCTGCCCTCCTCTGGCTGGGGCTCCCCGGGACGCGCCGGAGGGCGCGGGGAGCGGTGGGGACCTCTTCCGCGGAGCGCGCAGGCCGCTCCGGCGGGATCCGGGACGATGGTGCTGGGGCGCCCTTGCGGGCGCGAAGGACTCGCTTGCCCCTCCATCATAGACGCGGCCGGAGAATACGGAAAGTGCCCCGTGCGCCGCGCCCATGAAAAAGGGGAGGCGCCGCGCGGCGCCTCCCCCGTTTCCTTCTACTCCGCCGCCGCGACCACGTCCGAGGCGCGGGCCGGCGCCCGCCCGTCGGCGGGGACCGACCGGTCGTCGGGCGAGGGCGGAGCCCCCCGCGAGGCCAGGGCCCGCTTCACCTCGTCCGACGCGGCCGCGCCGCCGGCCGTCGACCCTTCCTCCACCAGCTTGCCGAACATCGCCGGCAGCTCCACCCCGCCGATCTCCTGGATCACCTGCATCATGGGGGGCAGGGTGCGGGCCATGTTGTTGAGGAACCCGGACGTGGCGCTGGTGCCGTTCCCGCCGCCCTCCCAGACCACCACCTTGTCGAACTTGATCCCGGAGATCGCCAGCGCCGCCGTCTCCGCCAGGTTGTCCACGTGCTCCAGCATGAGGAGCTGGAAGGCCTCCTTGGAGCCGCCGCAGGCGGCCACGATCTCGCGCAGGCCTTCGGCCTTCTTGGCCAGCATCTCGTACTGGCCGCGGGCCTCCGCCTCCAGCCGCGCGAAGGTCGCCGCCGCCTCGGCCTGCGCCGAGATGCGCCGCTTCTCCGCGTCCGCCTCAGCCTCCACGATGGTGCGGGCCTTCTCCGCCTTTGCGGGGGCCTCCAGCTCGGCGCGGCGCTCCGCCTCCACCCGCTCGGCGTCGGCGAGCGCCGCGCGGGCCATGGCGCGGTTCTGCGCTTCCTGCACCGCGGCCTCCGCCTCCCGCTTCCGCGTCTCGGAGAGCTGGTAGGCCTCGGCCTGCCTCACCTGGAGCTCCGCCTGCGTGGCCGCGATCGTCGCCTGCGCGGTCGCCTCGCCCGCGATGGCCTTCGCGTCGGCGCTGGCCACGGCGATGCGCTTGATCTGCTCCGCCTCCTTGACCTGCATCTCCCGCTGGAACGAGGCCGTCTGCTCGCCGATCTTCTGCTCCTTTTCCAGCTCCGCCACGCGCACCGCCTGCTCGCGCTGCGCCTCGCGGATGCCGATCTCCCGCTCCTTGCTGGCGTTGGCGACCTTGACCACCTTCTCGCGCTCCGCCTCCGCCACGCGCACCTCGCCCAGCTTCTCCTGCTCGGCCACGTCGCCGCGTGCCTTCTGCACCGCCTCCGCCGCCGCCTTGCGCCCGATCGCCTCGATGTAGCCCGAGTCGTCGCGAAGGTCGGTGATGTTCACGTTGATCAGCACCAGGCCGATCTTCTTCAACTCCGGCTCCAGCGACTGCTGCACCTTGTGCAGGAAGCCGTCGCGGTCGCGGTTGATCTCCTCGATGCGCATGGAGGCGATCACCTGCCGGAGCTGGCCGAAGATGATGTCCGTGGCCTGCTTGGTGATGGAGGCGTGGTCCGACCCCAGCAGTCGGATCGCCGCGTTCTGCCGCACGTCCGGCTCGGTGCCGATGGCGACGGTGAACACGCTGGGCACCGCCACGCGGATGTTCTCGAAGGAGAGCGCGTCCTTGAGCGGGATGTTGATCTGGATGGGCTCCAGGTCCAGGTAGGCGTACTCCTGGATCACCGGCCACACGAAAGTGCCGCCTCCCGAGATGCACTTGGCCGAGTTGCCGCCGCTGACCCGCCCGGAGATCACCAGCACCTTGTTGGCCGGGCAGCGCTTGTATCGCGAGACGAAGAGGAAGACGAGCCCCAGCCCCACGGCGAGCACGGCCATCAGGCCCCCCGTCGCCACGAAGGGAAGCGGGATCTGGATCAGGGCAAAAGTGCTAGGCATCGAGAAGACCTCCGAGGTCGGGTGAGGGGACGACTTCGACGGTGTCGGGACCGACCACGTCCACGACCACCACCTGTGCACCCGTGGGAAGGGGGTGCGAGGAAAGGGCCTGGTACTCCACCAGGCGGTCCTGCAGCCGCAGGTGCACCTTGCCCATCCCGGCGCGCCCGCCGGGGATGCTCAGGTACACGGTGGCGGGCTCGCCGACGGCCCGCTCGATGAGCACGGTCCCGTCGCTCTCCATGCGCAGGAGCGCCCGCATGGCCGCGGCCACGCCGACCGCCGCCCCGGCCCCCATGAGCAGCGCGAGCGGAATCGCCGCCACGAGCCCCAGCGGCGTGGCGTACCCGGCCAGCCCGCCGATGCCGAAGAAGGTGAGCCCCGCGGTCAGCGCACGGACGCTCAGCAGGTTGAGCCCTTCGGCGCCGTCGGTGTGGATGTCCAGGTGCGGCACGTCCACGCCGTGGTCCATCCCGAGAAGGCTCAGGAGGATCTGCAGCAGAAGGACGGCACCTCCGAGGACGGCGCAGGCCAGGAAGAGGGTTTCCACGTTGCGGAAGGGCGGCGGGTGGGACGCGGAACGGGCGCAGCGCGCCAAAAGTTCCGCGTCGGAAAGGTACCGGCCGGCAGCGGCCGCGTCAACCTGAAGACAATACGCGTACGGGAGATGAAAGGTGTCGGGCCGCTCCAGGAACGGCTGTCCCGGGGGGCCGGGCCGAGGTCAGGCGATCGCGCGGCGGGCGGCGGCGAACACGTCGTCCAGCATCTCCGGGGTGAGGCGCCCGGTGAAGGTGTTCTGCTGGCTGGGGTGGTACGAGCCCACCAGGGTGAGCCCCCCCGGGAGGGGAATCACCACCGCGTGGCCGAACTTCGGCTGCGGGACGGGAACGGCGTGGCCCCCCTCGCGCAGCAGGCGCAGGAGCTGGCCCCAGGCAAAGCCTCCCAGCGCGACGATCGCGCGCAGCTCCGGGAGGGCCCGGAGCTCGCGGAGCACCCAGGGTGCGCAGGCGTCGCGCTCCTCCGGGGTGGGGAGGTTGTCGGGCGGGGCGCACTTCACCGCGGCGGTCACCCAGGCGCCCCGCAGCGTCAGCCCGTCGCCGGCGTGCTCGGAGGTGGGCTGGCTGGCGAACCCGGCGCGGTGCATGGCCGCGAACAGCCAGTCGCCCGAGCGGTCGCCCGTGAACACGCGCCCGGTGCGGTTTGCGCCGTGCGCCGCCGGCGCCAGCCCGAACACCAGCAGCCGCGCCGCCGGGTCGCCGAACCCCGGAACGGGGCGGGCCCAGTAGTCCTGGTCGCGAAAGGCACGGCGCTTCTCGCGCCCTACTCGCTCCCGCCACTCCACCAGCCGCGGGCATTTCCGGCACCCGGTCACCTCGTCGTGCAGCACGTTCAGCATCGTTGCTTCTTTGAAGAGCGGGGTTTGGGCGTGCCCCCGGCTGGCGCCGGGGTCGGGCTTCGGCTCCGTAACGCACGATAAAACCGTGCGTAACGGAGTCGAGCCCCGGCAAACTGCCGTCGGGTCTCGACCCTTCGGGCCGAAATCCCTCACGCGGGGCTCGCGCGGGCGTCCGGCATGCAGAACTCCCCACCCTCCTGGCGGAGGGTGGGGAGCCGTTATTCCTTCCGCTGGCGGGGCCCGGCGTGCCCTACCGGCGGGCGGGGGGCTCCGAGGAGCGGGGCTCCGGCCGGACCGACTCCACGCGCGGGGGCTCGGGGCGGGGCGCCTCCACGCGGGGGGCGGGGTCGCTGCGGGGCTCCGGGCGGCTCGACTCCACCCGCGGCTCCGCGCGGCGCTCCACCTGCGGCTCCGGGCGCGAGTCGGCGTCGCCCGTCACGGGCTCGGACCTGCGCTCCGCGCGCTGCGAGTCGCCGCTGCGGTCCCAGGGGGCGTCGGTGGAGCGGCCTTCGGGGAGCCGCTCGGGCACGCGCACCCCGGGACGGCGCGCCGGCTCCGGTTCCGGGATCCTTTCCACCACCGCGGGCGGCGGAGCGGGTGTAGCCCCCACATCCACGCCCGGCTCCTGCGGCTCCGGGCGGCGCCGCGACGGCGGCTTGACGGCGCCCGAGTCCGGGCGCTGCGGGTCGGGCTCCTGCGCCAGCGGCGGGACGTCGTTCTGCAGGGCGCAGCCGCCGTACACGTAGTAGGCCGGCCCCTGGATGATCCGCCCGTCCTGGCACTGCACGCGGATCCACTGCATCGCCTCGTAGTCGCCGCCGTAGCTGCGCTCCGGATGCACCACGTACACGTCGTCCGACCAGTCGCCGGCCTCGCCGTAGGGGAGCACCAGCTCCGCCAGGTTCTCCATCAGCCCGTACGGGTTCCCGGAAGCGTAGCGCGACATCCCCAGCGAGCGCCGCAGCGCGCCCGGCGCGCCCAGGAAGCTCCCCAGCCGCAGCGGCGCGTCGGAAGCGATCATGTACAGGTAGCGCGCGCCCCCCCGCGACGTCGACGTGAAGAACGGCGCCGGCTCGAAGTACGAGTAGTAGCTGCGCGACTGCGTCAGGAAGATGCTGTTGAGCCCGCTGGACAGGTAGTTCCGCTCGCCGCGGTACGCCGGGTACAGGAGCCCCACGCCACGCCCCGGGTAGATCTCGAAGATCGCGACGTGCGCGGGGCGGTTGGTGTTGACCATCAGCCGGCCCCCGCCGTTCACGATGCGGGCGCGGAGCGGCCGTCCATCGTACTGCGCCGGGTCCAGCCCGGCGGTGGGCGGCGCAGGAAGGACCGCGCACGACGAGAGGAGAGCGACCAGTGCGAGAGTCGAAAGAGCTCTCATGGCGAGACTCGCGTGAGGGTGGACGTACGGACTCTGCATACCCGCGCGGCACAGATCCGTTCGGGTCCTCCCAAAAGCAACAAGCATTCCCGAGGAAACGAACCCGCAAGCCCATCACAACAAATAATTTACGATCTCCGCCAACGTCCGCTCCACCCCCGGGCGCACCCCCGGGAGGACGGGCGTGTACGCGGGAGGGGACAGCCGGCCGCGTCCCTCAGCTGCGCCACGCCACCCAGGCCAGGAGCGCCCACCCCGCCAGCAGCGCCACCCCGCCGACCGGGGTGACGGCGCCCAGCCAACGCGCCCCGCTCAGCGCCAGGACGTACAGGCTGCCGGAAAACACCACCGTCCCGGCGACGAACGCCCACCCCGCGGCCACCGCGGCGCCGGAGGCCCACCTCTCCACCGCCCACGCCACGGCCAGGAGCGCGAGGGCGTGGTACATCTGGTAGCGCGCCCCGGTCTCGAACACCGCCAGCAGGTCCGCCGGCAGCCGGGCCCGCAGCGCGTGGGCCCCGAACGCCCCCGCCGCCACCCCGAGCAGCCCGAACAGGCACCCCAGCACCCAGAAGGTCTTCGCCATCAGCCGTGCATCCGCTCCCTGGATCATCGCGCACACCGGAGGATGCCCGCAAAGATGCCTGGGCCGGTCCCGCCGCGCCAGCGCCGGCACCCTCCAAAGGCCCTACCCCGGCGGGCACCCGCCGGCGCGGACGGCGGCCCACGCGACGGGACACCGCTCCTAAGTGCTGCCAGAATAGAAAGATGGAGGGCGTGCACCCTTGCAGAGGGAGCAATTGCGGGGAACGCGTCTTGCTGAGCCAGGGGCTCGAAGCGGCTCCACGCGCCCCTCGACCCGTTCCCCAGACGCCGACCGCATGACCGAGACGCGCAGAGGCTTCTCCAGGCTCCGCCACGACCACCCGGTGTTCTTCTGGGGGATGGCGACGCTGATGACGCTCTTCCTGGCCGCCACCGGCGTGGTGGCGTCGCGGATCCCTCGCTACCAGCAGGAAGCGGAAGCGCTGAACCGGCAGATGAGCGCGGCCGAGCGGGCCACGCGCGACCAGGTCCTCCAGTCGCGGGCGGCGCGCTCGGAGATGGCCGTGGCGCTGCTGCGGCGGGAGCTGCGCATCAAGGGCCAGGAGCAGACGGGGATCCACCTGGCGGTGAACACCGAGAAGAGCACGCTGGCGCTGCGCCACGGCCGCGCGACGCTGCGGGAGGTGCCGGTGCGGATCGGGCCCGACTCCGTGGTGCGCGCGCCCGACGGACGCGCCTGGCGCTTCGTCCGCGCGCTCGGCGAGCGGACGATCCGCGACAAGCAGGTGTCGCCGGTGTACACGGTGCCGGAGTGGGTGTACGTGAGCCGCGGCCAGACCGTGCCGCCGGAGGCGCAGCGGCAGGTGGAGGGCGGGCTGGGCGAGTACGTGCTCCGGCTGGACGACGGCACCGAGATCTACAGTGAGCCGGAGGCGGGACCGCTGGCGCAGGGCGTGAAGCCGGCCGCGTTCATGGTACGCGAGGGCGACATGCGCGCCATCTTCGACGCCGTCCGGGAGGACACCCCCGTCTTCATCTACTAGCGGCGAGGAGCACCCGATGGACGAACGGACCACCCGCGCGGGCACCCCCGAGCGGCGGAACTACACCCCGCCCGGGCGCCTGCGCCGCATCTTCTTCGAGAACCGCGGCGTCACGCTGGCGCTTCTCGGCGGCGTCGCCCTGCTGGCCGTGCTGTTCGTGGCGGCCACCGCCTGGGCGGTCAACGAGCGCTACGTGCGCGACGTGGCCAGGATCGCCTACGCGCACGACATGCGCTCGCTGGAGTTCCTCGCCGAGCAGGAGCAGCGGAGCGCGGAGGAGATCGCCGGGAAGGCGCGCGAGCTGGAGGAGAAAGAGGCCGAGCTGGTACCCTCCGACAACCCGTACCTCGTGGTCTCCATCGCGGAGCGCAGGGTCAGCTACATCCAGGGCGACGACACGCTTTTTGCCGCGCCGGTGGCCGTGGGGTCCGGGAAGACGCTGGTGCTGGGCGGGACCACCAAGCGCTTCCAGACCCCGCGCGGCAAGATGGAGATCACGCACAAGGAGCTGGACCCGGTGTGGGTGCCGCCCAACTGGCACTACGTGGAGGTCGCCCGCAGGCGCGGCCTGCGCCTGGTGGACATGAGCAACGCCTCGCCGGACGCGCTCGCCGGCTTCCCGGAAGGCCGCGAGCCCATCCGCGGCGGCACCATCTACATCCCGCCCTGGGGGAGCCCGCAGCGCAAGCACAAGGGCGTCCTGGGCGTCGCCAAGCTGGAGATGTACGACGGCTACTACTTCCACGGCACCGACAACGAAGCGTCCGTCGGCACCGCCGCCAGCCACGGCTGCATCCGCATGCGCAAGGACGACATCCTGTGGATGTACGACAACGTGCCCGTGGGCACGCAGGTGTACATCTACTAGGGAACAGGGAACAGCCTGCGAAGGAACGGCGCCCCACCCCGAGAATCCGGGGTGGGGCGCCGTTCGCAGTTCCGCGGTACCCATCAGATCTTCTGCGGAGGGAGACTCGCCGGCAGTTTGGCGAGGCTCCCGCAGCCGGAGCGGAGACAGCGAGGCCGTTTCCGCTGGCTCCGCGACCCGCGCAGGAGACGGACGGCAGTATCGTCCGGCTCCGGAGCGGCCCCGACGCAGCGCAAAAAAGCTACGCGTCCGGCAACCGGATCTCCGGCTTCTGCGGGTGCGCACGGTAAAGCACGGCGGTGCGCCCGATGGTCTGTACCAGGTGCGCACCCTCCACGCGCGCGGCCAGCTCCGCCCCCGCCTCGCGCACGTCGAGCGGAGCGGCCTCCTGCACCTTGACCTTGAGCAGCTCGCGGGTGTTGAAGGCGTCCTCCACCGACTGGACCGCCGCCTCCGTCACGCCTTCCTTGCCGACGTGGTGGATCGGCTTCAGGTGGTGCGCGAGCGACCTGAGGTGGGCGCGCTGCTTGGGTGTTAGGCTCTCGGTTGCGATGGTGCCCTCACTCGCTTCGGGGTGAATCCGCTGCTGCGTCGTTCTCCGTCTCGCCGGCGGCCGCCCGGCCCCACGCCGCCACCACGCGGTTCCGGCCCTGCGTCTTGGCCCGGTACAGCGCGCGGTCCGCGGCGCGCAGCAGGTCCGCAGCCGTTTCGCCGTCCTCCGGGAAGGCCGCCACTCCCAGGCTGGCGGTCATCTGCCGCGGGGCCTCGGCGGAGGGAGCCAGCGACTCGATGGTCTGGCGCAGGCGCTCCGCCAGCTTCATCGTCTCGTCCTTGGGCGTCTCCGGGAAGATCAGGGCGAACTCCTCGCCGCCGTATCGGCACGCGCTGTCCGTGGTGCGGAAGGCGTGCCGCACCGTCCGCCCGATGCGCTGCAGCGCGTGGTCCCCGGCCTCGTGCCCGAAGTCGTCGTTGACCCGCTTGAAGTGGTCGATGTCCAGCAGGATCACGCACATGGGCCGGCCGTAGCGCTGCGCCCGCGACAGCTCCACGGTGAGGATCTCGTCGAACCCCCGGCGGTTGTGGCAGCCCGTGAGCGGGTCGATGGTGGCCTGCGCGCGCAGGCGGTCCAGGAGGTCGGCGTTGCGCAGCGCCACCGCGGACGAGTCCGCCAGGGCGCGCAGCAGCGCCAGGTCGTGCGGCTCGTACGGCGCTTCGGTCATGCGGCGGCCCAGGATCAACAGCCCCGCCTGGCCCTCGGCGATTTCCAGCGGCGCGATCACCGCCACCTCCGCGGGCACGTGGTCGCGGATCTCCGCGTCCCCGGGCGGGACCGCCGGCGGGCTCCCCGGCGGGGCGATCGCGTTCACGACCCGGGCGGGGACGGCGTACGCCACCGATTCGCCCCGGAGCGAGCGCACCGCGCGGCAGATGTACTCGCTCCCCTCGGAGCGGTAGAGCGCGGCCCACCAGGCGAAGAACACCTCGCCCACCGAGTCCAGCACCAGGCGCTCCGTCTCGTCGGTGCCGCGGACCACCGCCAGCGTGCGCGCCACCTGCTGGAGCGCCGCCAGGTGGAAGCGCAGCTGGTCCAGCTCGGCGGCCTGGGCGGCGCGCTCCTCCTGCACCCGCCAGACGCGCGTGAGGTGCTCCGCGAGCGCGTCCCGCAGCTCCGCGCCCAGCTCCATGCCCTGGGCCAGCCACAGCTCCCCGCCCCCGTCCGGCGCGGGAAAGCGCAGCGCCGGCACCAGCCCCGCGGGGGCGTCGCCCACCGCGAGCGGAACGGGGTGCGCGGGCGCCGTGATCCGCGCGGGGCCACCCACCAGGTCGCGCACCGCGGACACGCACGCGCCGACCAGCTGGTCCGCCGTCCCCGAAAGCGGGACGGCGGCGAACGCCCGCGCCACCGCCCCCTCCAGCTGGCCGGGGGCGGTGTGGGTCAGGACGACCCGCGGGGCGGGCGGACGATGGTCGGGGCGATCCGGCACGAGCGGTCGTGGAAAGAGAGCAGGGGGTTCACCGGAATCCGGCTCACCACCGGCGGGACGGGCGCCCACGATGGTGGCGCCGCGGGATCAGTCGCCGAACGAGATCCCGAGCTGACGGGCGGTCACGATGCGATCGTTGTCGAGCGGCACGCGCTTGATCGCGGAGACCGCGTCCTTGAGCGGGACGGCGCGGATCACGTCGCCCTGGAGCGCCACCATGGTGCCCAGGTTGCCGTCGTGGATGCAGCGGACCGCCGCCGCCCCGAAGCGGAGCGACAGGTTGCGATCGTAGGCGATGGGCGACCCGCCGCGCTGGATGTGCCCCAGCACCATGGAGCGCGTCTCCTTGCCGGTGGACGCCGCGATCTCCTCCGCGATGCGGTCCGCGATGCCACCGTACCGCCCCGACGGGTCGGCGTAGCTGGGGGTGCCGCCCGCGGCGTGCGCCCCCTCGGCCACCACCACGATGCTGAAGCGGCGGCCGTGCGCGTCCCGCTCCCGCACCTTGTCGGCGATGCGGTCCACCGAGTAGGGGATCTCCGGGATCAGGATCACGTCCGCCCCGCCCGCGAGCCCCGACTCCAGGGCGATCCACCCGGTGTGGCGCCCCATCACCTGGACCACCATCGCCCGCTGGTGCGCCTCCGCCGTGGAGTGCAGCCGGCCGATGGCGTCGGTGGCCACCTCCACCGCGGTGAAGAACCCGAAGGTGACGTCGGTGGCGCGAAGGTCGTTGTCGATGGTCTTTGGGACGCCGATCACCGGCAGCCCCTTCTCGTACAGGGCGTGCGCGATGTTCAGCGAGCCGTCCCCCCCGATGGCGATCAGCGCGTCGATCTCCAGCTCCCGGAAGCGGCGGACGATCTCGTCGGAGCGGTCCACGGTGCCCCAGGTGCCGTCCGGCTGCCGGACATCCAGGCCGAACGGGTTGCCGCGGGTGGTGGTCCCCAGGATGGTGCCGCCCAGGTGCGTGATCCCGCGCACCGAGTGCGCGGTCAGCGGGAACACCCCGGGCTCGCCGTCCACCTCGCCCTCCAGCAGGCCGGTGTAGCCGCGCCGGATCCCCAGCACCTCCCACCCGTTGCTGAGGGCCGCCAGCGTGGCGGCCCGGATCACCGCGTTGAGGCCGGGAGCGTCGCCGCCGCCCGTGTTGATCGCGATCCTGCGGACCCGGGCGGGCGTAGTCTCGGAAGTCATTCTCGCTGATACCGCCGTTCGGAACGAAGCAGCTCCGGGCACCCGCACGGAGCGAATCGGGACACGGGCCCGTCGTGGCAACCCCCGTACCGTCGCGGGAGAAAGGTACGCCGCACGGCGGGATCGGCAAGGGCGCGCGGTCGAGGTTGACGGCGCCGCCACGGTCGGGTATCGTCCACCTTCGCTGGTGGGCTCAGGCAGGCGCTAACGCATGGGGATCCCGATGGTTACCGAAGCAGCGGTCAAGAAAGCGCTCCGCGGGGTCAAGGACCCCGAGATGAAGCTGGACCTGGTCGTACTGGGGCTGATCTACGACATCAAAGTGAACGGCTCCCACGTGGACGTCACCATGTCGCTCACCTCCCCCGGGTGCCCCGTGGCGGGCCAGATCCTGGACCAGGCACGCGAAGCGGTGGAGAAGGTGGAGGGAGTGGAAAGCGCGGACGTGGAGCTCACCTTCAGCCCGCCGTGGACCGCGGAGCGCATCCCCGCCACGATCCGGGCCGCTCTGGGGCTCTGAGGGATACCGGACGGCCGGCAGCGGCGGCGCTGCGACGGTTCCGGAAAAAACGAAAGGGGAGGGCGCCGGCCGGCGCCCTCCCCTTTTGCGTTCAGCTCGCCGACCGGGACTACTCGGTGACGTTGAGCTTGCCCTTCATCCCCATCATCGAGTGGGGATCGCACTGGAAGTTGTAGCTCCCCGCGTCCATGGTCACCTGCACGTCCACGCTCTGCCCCGCGGCGGTGACGTACGGGCTCGCGCCCGGCAGGTTGGAGGCGCTGGCGTTCTCGGCGGCCGGGAAGGAAACGTTGTGGGCGGACCCGCCGTCGCTCACGAAGCGGACCACGTCACCCTTCTTCACGTTGATCTCGGCCGGCTCGAAGACGCCCGACGCGCCGTTGTTGGTGCTGACCATCTTCACCTCGACCACGTTCCCCTGTGCCGCGGGAGCCGCCGGCTCAGCAGCGGGAGCGGTGGCCTCGGCCGCCGGAGCCGCGCTCGCGGCGGCGTCGGTGCCCTCGGACGCGGGAGCGTCGGAGCCGCCGCAGGCGGCGGCGAACGCCAGCATCCCGAACACCGGCACCTGGACGAAGAAGCTGCGCTTGAAAATCGACATTCCCGTCTCCTGGATCATTGACGTTGGCTCCCCAGGCATCCCTGAGGTCCATGTAATCTAAAGACTTTCCAGAAACAGGCAGTCGGGAGTTCGTGGAAGGTTTTCGGTAGATTTCCTGACGGGGCGGGGAGCGTCCATGTAGGGGATTTCCCCACGAGCCTGTCTCGTCCCCGAACGAGCAGAGCCCCCCGATCCGTGATAGGATCGAGGGGCTCTGAAGAACAGGGCTGGCAGCGCCGTACTCTCCCACCGGGTGGCCCCGGCAGTACCATCCGCGCAGTGGGTCTTAACTTCCGAGTTCGAGATGGGATCGGGTGTATCCCCCACGCCATCGCCACCAGCCGCACCGGCTGCGGACCCCAAGGTCCGCGGTGCCTCGCACGGGATCGCTCCCGCGCTACAGAAATCAGGGGAAGAGAATGGGAGCAGCAAGTACTTCGAAAGAGCTTTGACGATGCGCCGGTCCTGCCTATCGACCGGTCAAGCCACACGGGCCCTTAGTACGGCTCGGCTGAGTGTGTCGCCACACGTACACCTGCCGCCTATCTACGTGGTCGTCTCCCACGGCCCTTCTGAGCCTTGCGGCTGGGAGGATTCATCTTGGGGGGGGCTTCCCACTTAGATGCGTTCAGCGGTTATCCCGTCCCGACTTAGCTACCCGGCGCTGCCGTTGGCACGACAACCGGTACACCAGAGGTCAGTCCGTCCCGGTCCTCTCGTACTAAGGACGGCTCCCCTCAATCCTCCTGCGCCCACGACGGATACAGACCGAACTGTCTCACGACGTTCTGAACCCAGCTCGCGTACCGCTTTAACCGGCGAACAGCCGGACCCTTGGGACCTTCTCCAGCCCCAGGATGCGATGAGCCGACATCGAGGTGCCAAACCGCCCCGTCGATGTGAACTCTCGGGGGCGATAAGCCTGTTATCCCCGGCGTACCTTTTATCCGTTGAGCGACGGCCCTTCCACACGGGACCGCCGGATCACTAACGCCTGCTTTCGCACCTGCTCGACCTGTCCGTCTCGCAGTCAAGCTCCCTTATGCGTTTACGCTCTCTTCGCGCGATTGCCGACCGCGCTGAGGGAACCTTTGCGCGCCTCCGCTACTCTTTAGGAGGCGACCGCCCCAGTCAAACTGCCCGCCTGACACGGTCCCTACCCAGGATTCACTGGGCCAGGTTAGGTCTCCAACATCACCAGGGTGGTATTTCACCGTTGGCTCCCCCCGAGCTAGCGCCCGGGGCTCACAGCCTCCCACCTATCCTACACAAGTGGTGCCGAAGATCAATGTCAGGGTGCAGTAAAGGTGCACGGGGTCTTTTTGTCCTGTCGCGGGTACTCGGTATCCTCACCGAGACTCCAATTTCGCCGAGCTTGTGGAGGAGACAGCGCCCAAGTCGTTACGCCATTCGTGCAGGTCGGAACTTACCCGACAAGGAATTTCGCTACCTTAGGACCGTTATAGTTACGGCCGCCGTTTACCGGGGCTTCGATTCAAACCTTCGCCCCCCGAAGGGAACTGAGCTCTCCTCTTAACCTTCCGGCACCGGGCAGGCGTCAGTGCCTATACGTCGTCTCTGCGACTTTGCAGACACCTGTGTTTTTGCTAAACAGTCGCTTGGGCCGATTCTCTGCGACCCTCTTCCCCTCACGCCCGCGAAGGACGCTCAAGTACCGAGGGTTCCCCTTCTCCCGAAGTTACGGGGACATTTTGCCGAGTTCCTTCTCCACAGTTCACTCGAGCACCTGAGGCTACTCGCCTCGCCTACGTGTGTCCGTTTGCGGTACGGTCACATGATGCACTCCCCGCCGAGGCTTTTCTCGGCAGCCTGATTAGG
The DNA here is from genome assembly GCA_963716255.1 of uncultured Gemmatimonadales bacterium. GTDB lineage: Bacteria > Gemmatimonadota > Gemmatimonadetes > Longimicrobiales > Longimicrobiaceae > JAFAYN01. Next base: position 1,903,125 of record OY970303.1, read on the forward strand.
CAGACTCGACAAGGACGTATCCTCATCTTGGCGTCAGATCTCGGCTATCCGGGTCTTTCATCCCCCAGGAACGCCTACCTCCTTGCACCGGCACAACCACCGGCCGGCCCTGCTTTCACTCCTGCGTCCCCCCTGCGGGTCGAACGCACATCATGTGGTTCAGGAATGTTCACCTGATTCCCATCGCCTACGCCCTTCGGCCTCGGCTTAGGGTCCGACTAACCCAGGGCGGACGAGCCTGCCCCTGGAAACCTTAGGCTTTCGGTGCGGGGGATTCTCACCCCCGTTATCGCGTACTCATTCCGGCATCCTCACTTCTGCCCGCTCCACGGCAACGTTTCCACGGCCGCTTCTCCGCTAGCAGAACGCTCCCCTACCGCTCATGCATAAGCATGAACCCGTGGCTTCGGCGTCGAGCTTCAGTCCCGACCATTATCCGCGCAGACGCACTTGACTGGTGAGCTATTACGCACTCTTTCAAGGAATGGCTGCTTCTAAGCCAACCTCCCAGTTGTCTGTGCACATCCACATCGTTTCTCACTTAGCTCGCACTTCGGGGCCTTAGCCGACGGTCTGGGTTCTTTCCCTCTCGCGGACGCACATTATCGCGCGCACCCTGTCTCCCGGAGTCCATATCCACGGCATTCGGAGTTTGATAGGAGTTGGTAACCCGGTGGGGCCCCGCGTCCTTTCAGTGCTCTACCTCCGCGATACATTCGGGCTTTCGCCACGCCTCCGAGGCACTACCTCAATAGTTTTCGGGGAGAACCAGCTATCTCCGAGCTTGATTGGCCTTTCACCCCTACCCACAGCTCATCCCAATCTTTTTCAACAGAAACGGGTTCGGTCCTCCACTCGGTGTTACCCGAGCTTCAACCTGGCCATGGGTAGATCGCTTCGGTTTCGGGTCTACCCCCACGTACTCTGCGCCCTCTTCAGACTCGCTTTCGCTGCGGCTCCAGTCCAGAAGACCTTAACCTCGCACGTGAGGAGTAACTCGCCGGATCATAATGCAAAAGGCACGCAGTCAGGGGCCTAAGCCCCCTCCTACCGCTTGTAGGCACACGGTTTCAGGTTCTATTTCACTCGCCGCCAGGCGTTCTTTTCACCTTTCCCTCACGGTACTGGTGCACTATCGGTCACGGACGAGTATGTAGCCTTGGAGGGTGGTCCCCCCAGATTCCGACGGGATTTCTCGTGTCCCGCCGTACTCAGGTACCTGGATCATCTGCTGGGCTGCGCTTTCGCATACGGGTCTCTCACCCTCTGTGGAGGATCGTTCCAGATCGCTTCCGCTAGCGCTTCCATGCAGACGGGACAATGCCCCATCCAGGCCCTTCAACCCCTGGGTTGCCCCAGGTTTGGGCTCCTCCCGTTTCGCTCGCCGCTACTTCGGGAATCTCGTTTGATTTCTTTTCCTGGGGATACTTAGATGTTTCAGTTCTCCCCGTTGGCCTCCACCCGCCTATGTATTCAGCGGGGGATGACAGCCCATGACGGCTGCCGGGTTTCCCCATTCGGGCATCTCCGGATCTCTGCCTACGTGCGGCTCCCCGAAGCTTTTCGCAGCTTATCGCGCCCTTCCTCGCCTGTCCGTGCCAAGGCATCCACCGTGCGCCCTTTTCCGCTTGACCGGATAGTCTACGTATCCGAAGACACGTGCTCCCGGCCCACCGCCAAAGGTGCTCTTTCTCAGCCTTTGCTACTCCCTATTCCCTTCACCCGGATTGTCAACCAATTCAAGCTTCGGGGGAGGTGCGAATACCATGTGCGCTCGACTTGCGAGTGCCTTTCTGCCCCGAAGGACTTACTCGGCTTCTCTGAAAGGAGGTGATCCAGCCGCAGGTTCCCCTACGGCTACCTTGTTACGACTTCGCCCCAGTCACCGAGCTCGCCTTCGGCCGCTCTCCCCCCGAAGGGTTGAGTCACGGACTTCGGGCGCTCCCGACTCCCATGGCGTGACGGGCGGTGTGTACAAGGCCCGGGAACGTATTCACCGTGGTGTAGCTGACCCACGATTACTAGCGATTCCAGCTTCATGCAGTCGAGTTACAGACTGCAATCCGAACTTGGACCAGGTTTCTCCGATTCGCTCCACCTCGCGGTCTTGCAACGGTTTGTCCTGGCCATTGTAGCACGTGTGTAGCCCTGGGCGTAAGGACCATGATGACTTGACGTCGTCCCCACCTTCCTCCGGTTTGTCACCGGCAGTCTTCTCAGAGTCCCCGGCATCACCCGCTGGTAACAGAGAATAAGGGTTGCGCTCGTTGCGGGACTTAACCCAACATCTCACGACACGAGCTGACGACAGCCATGCAGCACCTGTGCACCTGCTCCGAAGAGGGCTCCGGCTTTCACCGGAGTTTCAAATGCATGTCAAGCCCAGGTAAGGTTCTTCGCGTTGCTTCGAATTAAACCACATGCTCCACCGCTTGTGCGGGCCCCCGTCAATTCCTTTGAGTTTCAGCCTTGCGGCCGTACTCCCCAGGCGGGATGCTTATCGCGTTAGCTGCGACACTGACCGGGTCGATCCGCCCAGCGTCTAGCATCCATCGTTTACGGCGTGGACTACCAGGGTATCTAATCCTGTTCGCTCCCCACGCTTTCGCGCCTCAGCGTCAGACCAAGCCCAGCGAGCCGCCTTCGCCTCTGGTGTTCTTCCGGATCTCTACGCATTCCACCGCTACACCCGGAATTCCGCTCGCCTCTACTTGTCTCCAGCTCCCCAGTATCCCCCGACGTGCGCGGGGTTGAGCCCCGGCATTTCACGGTAAGACTTAAGAAGCCGCCTACGCGCGCTTTACGCCCAGTAATTCCGAACAACGCTCGCACCCTCTGTATTACCGCGGCTGCTGGCACAGAGTTAGCCGGTGCTTCCTCTGGAGGTACCGTCAAAACACCCGCATTTCCTCGGGCGCCCGTTCTTCCCTCCTGACAGGGGTTTACACTCCGAAAAGCTTCCTCCCCCACGCGGCGTCGCTGCGTCAGGCTTTCGCCCATTGCGCAAGATTCCCCACTGCTGCCTCCCGTAGGAGTCTGGGCCGTATCTCAGTCCCAATGTGGCCGGTCGTCCTCTCAGACCGGCTACGCGTCGTCGCCTTGGTGAGCCGTTACCCCACCAACTAGCTGATACGCCGCGAGCCCCTCCCTGCACATCCCCCGAAAGGGACTTTCCTCAAAGAGCCAGGTAGCTCCCAGAGCGCATGCGGTATTAGCCCCGGTTTCCCAGGGTTATCCCCCATGCAGGGGCAGGTTGCTCACGTGTTACGCACCCGTTCGCCACTAGACCACCCCCGAAAGAGTGACCCCGTTCGACTTGCATGTGTTAAGCGCGCCGCCAGCGTTCGTCCTGAGCCAGGATCAAACTCTCCATTAGAGACTTCGATTTAGCTCGTTCGAACACGTTTCCGTGTCCGGAACTCTTTCACGTTTTTAATCCCATTGGAGAAAAGGACGTGGTGCCTTCCCTCCGGGGCGCACACTTCTTCGCACTCCCCCAAAACCCGAATTGTCAAAACAAACGCGAGCCCATGACTCGCTTCAGGACGACCCAGCCAGTTTCACCCGGCTCGTCGTGATCGCTCGCCCACCTTCCGGCGAGCCCTCCAAGCTAACTCCGCACTCCCCGCCCGTCAACCCCTCGCCGAAACTTCTTTTTCCATCTTCCGCCCAACCGTGCCGTCGATCAAACTCCCGAAACTAAGCTACTTAGACCGGATCGCCAATGCGTCATCGCGACGTTTTCGCCGCATCGGGACTGCCCTGCATCCGTCCGAAGAGGAGCCCGAAAGAATAAACCTCTTCGGTTACCCCGTCAACCCCCCGCTGGTCGGCGTTACCCGCCTGTTTTCGCGGAGGGCACATATGATACACGGCTTCCGAAGAATCGTCAAGAGTTTCATGCACAGTCCGATTTTTGCTCCCGCCCGTGCGGCTCCAAGAGTTATCGCGTAGTTTCGAGCCGCTGAGGGGAGGCGGGCGCTGCCATACTGAATCGAACGGGGGAGGCGAGTGGCGGATCGGTCCGGAGCGGAAAGGAAGCGGGATCTGCCGGTGGTGGTGATCGGCGCGGGCGCTGCCGGCGTACTGGCCGCGATCTTCGCCGCGGGGGCCGGCGCGCGCGTGGTCTTGCTGGAGCGTACGCGGGACGGCGGTCGCAAGATCCTGATCAGCGGGGGAGGCCGCTGCAACGTGCTGCCCTCGGAGGTGGACCCGGCGCGCTACGTGACCGACTCGTCGCCGAACACGCTGCGGAAGCTGCTGCTGTCGTGGCCCCTGCAGGAGCAGCGACGCTTCTTCGAGGAGGAGGTGGGCCTCCGCCTGGCGCTGGAGCCTGAGACCGGGAAGCTGTTCCCGGAATCGAACCGGGCGCGCGACGTGCGCGACGGGCTGCTGGCGCTGGCCCGGCGGCGCGGCGTGCGGACCGTGTTCGACACGGCCGTCGTGGGGCTCCGCCCGCCCGTGGACCGGAGCGCGTGGCGGGTGCTGCGGGAGGGCGGCGAGCCGATCGAGGCGGCTGCGGTGGTGATCGCGACGGGGGGTCTCTCCGTCCCGACGACCGGGAGCGACGGCACGGGGCTGCGCATGGTCCGGCAGCTGGGGCACACGCTCCACGACACCTATCCGGCGCTCACCCCGCTCACCGCCGACCCGCCGGCCCACGCTCCCCTCGCGGGGGTGTCCGGAGCGGTCGTGATCGAGGCCCCCACGGGGAAGTCACGATTCCGGACCGCCGGGGGCTTCCTCTTCACCCACCGGGGATACAGCGGACCGGCGGTTCTCAACGTTTCCCACCTGGCGGTGCGCTCCCGGATGGCCGGGGGGCCGCGGCAGCCGGTGCTGGTGCAGTGGGCGGAGCTGGACGCCGCGGGGTGGGAGCGCGCGCTCCTGGACAAGGCGCCGGGGACGGTGCTCGGCCTGCTGCGGCGCCACCTGACGACGCGGCTGGCGGACGCGCTCGCCGCGGAGGCGCGCGTGGAGCCGGGGCGCACGCTGGCCCAGCTCCGGCGGGACGAGCGCACCCGGCTGGTGGAGCTGCTGGCGCGCTATCCCCTCCCCTGGACGGGGGACGAGGGCTACAAGAAGGCGGAGGTCACCGGGGGCGGCGTCCCCCTGTCGGAGGTGGACCCACGGACGCTGGAGAGCCGCGTGGCGCCGGGACTCTTTTTGTGCGGGGAGATCCTGGACGCCTTCGGGCCGATCGGCGGATACAACTTCCTCTGGGCGTGGTCCACCGGCCGGCTGGCGGGCACGGGCGCCGCCGGGCTGGCAGCGAGCGGGAGCGACGAATGACGAACGGGGACGTGGAAGGGCTGCTGGAGGGCTTCCCGGTGGTGGTGGCGGTGCCGGTGCACTGGGGGGAGATGGACTATTTCCGGCACGTCAACAACACCGTCTTCTTCCGCTACTTCGAGAGCGCGCGGATCGCCTACCTGGACCGCATCGGCTTCCGCGAGGAGAGTACGGAGGGCGGCATGGGTCCCATCCTGGCGTCCACGCACGCGCGCTTTCGGCGGCCCCTCACCTACCCGGACACGGTGCGGGTGGGCGCGCGCACCCTGGAGCTGGGGGCAGACCGCTTCACCATGGAGTACCGGCTGGTGAGCGAGAGCCAGGTGGCGGTGGCGGCGGAGGGAGGAGGCGTGCTGGTGTCGTTCGACTACGCGTCCGGACGCAAGGGGCCGCTGCCCGAGGGGGTGCGGAGGGCGATCGAGCGGCTGGAGGCGGCGGGCAGCGTGGGCGTAGGAAAGGTGCGGGGCTGACACTGCCCCGGGGGCATACTCGTTGCGACCCGTTTACATCTAAAGTACCGGGATGGAAGAGGAGCCGAGCAGGGCCGGAGACGGGAGGCACGCGACTCGCGCCGCCACCGGGCTCGCGGCCGGTGGCGCGCAATCACCCGTACAGGAGGTCCAGAATGGCGGTCAAGCTGGCGATCATCTACTACAGCACCTACGGCACCAACCACCAGATGGCGGAGGTGGCGGCCGAGGCGGCGCGCGAGGCGGGGGCGGAAGTGCGCCTCCGCAGGGTGCGAGAGACCGCACCCGACGAGGTCGTCCGGGCGCAGGAGGCTTGGTCGGCGCAGCGCGACCGCAGCGCGGACATCCCCGAGGCGACGCCGGACGACCTGGTGTGGGCGGACGCCTTCCTGTTCAGCGCTCCCACCCGCTACGGCGGAGCGGCCAGCCAGATGCGCTCGTTCATCGACACGCTGGGGCCGGTGTGGCAGCAGGGGCTGCTGGCCGACAAGTGCGTGAGCGCCATGACCAGCGCGCAGAACCCGCACGGCGGACAGGAGACCACGCTGCAGACGCTGTACTACACGTTCATGCACTGGGGTGCGATCCTGGTGCCGCCGGGATACACGGACGCGGTGATCTACGCCAGCGGCGGGAACCCGTACGGGGCGAGCGTCACGGCTACCGACAAGCCTCTCAGCGAGGAGTACCGGGCGACGATCCGGCACCAGGCGCGGCGGCTGGTGGAGGTGACGGGGCGCTTCATGCGCTGACCGGCGGGGGTACCGGGAGCCCCACCGCGCGTCCGTGGGGTTCCCGGCGCCCCGTCTGCACCCGCATCATCCAGGGGGGGTGTCAGGAATTTCCCGACACACCCATCGACCCTCGTCCCAGTTGTCCAAATCCTTTTCCAGCGCTATCTTGAATGCGCTCCGCGGAGCGCCGCGGGATCTCGAGGCGGCACAATCCGGTTGGATACGAGTACGATGACGCTCCCGCGGGCCAGGTAGCCGTCCACTCCGCCCCGGCCACATCCGACTTTCGACGCAAGGAGGCACCATGCCATTCGGTCTCGGGATGACGGAGACGCTCCTGATCTTCGCCGTGCTGCTGCTCTTCTTCGGCGCCAAGCGCCTGCCGGAGCTCGCGGGCGGCCTGGGCAAGGGGATCCGCGACTTCAAGCGGTCGCTGAACGGGCTGGACGAGCAGTCGCTCCAGGCGAACCAGATCCAGCCGATGCAGCCGCCCGCGCAGGTGCAGGCCGCGGCCGCCGCCGAGGAGGCCAAGCTCTCCTGAGCCTGGCGCCGGACTGCGTAAACGCTGGAACGACACGCAGAAACGAAGGGGCCCGCGGCGCGATGCCGCGGGCCCTTTTTGCGTCCGGTGGAGCCGCGGGCTGCCGACTAGCGAGTCGTCCCGGCGGGCTGACCCGCGGCGCCCGGCTGACCCGCCTGGGCGGGCGCGGGCTGCGCCGCGGCGACGGCCTTCACCGTCCTCCCCTGCCAGCGGGCCCGGTCCACCCGCGCCTCCTGCCCCTGCGGCACGGAGATGGTGCCGGGGTCGCCGTCGGAGACGTAGCGCCGCGACGGGTTCTTCCGGTACGCTTCCAGCTGCCGCTCCAGGTGGTTGGGCGCGACGATGAAGCGGGCCACGGAGCGCGCGTTCCACTTGACGTCGAAGGGCGACTCGTTGGGCCCGCCGGACACCTCGAGCACCACCTTGTTCTCGTACGGCTTGCCGTTCCAGCTCCCCGCCCAGGCAAGGCTCCGGGTCTTTGGCCACATGCCGAGCGGGAGCGCGAACGTCACGATGTCGTAGTCGGCGGGGAGGTACACCTTGATGGAGTCCTCGCCGCGTCCGATGTACTCCTGCGCCTTTGCGTCGCTCCCCGCGCGGTCCAGCCGGGCGTGGTACAGCGTGTGGTTGCAGACCTCGTGGCGGTTCTCCACGAGGTAGGTGACCTTCTTGCGGATGTTGGCCTCGCGCTGCTCCCGCGGGATCTGCTTGTCGGGCTTCTCGCTGAAGAAGTTGGACGGGTGCCCGGCGGCGGGGAGGATGCACCACACGGCGCCGTTGTGCCAGGCGGGGTTCTTTTCCTGGAAGGCTGCCCACATCCCCATCATGGTGTTGGGGTCGATGCGCCCGTCAGGGAGGTAGTAGAACTGCCCCAGCGAGGAGTCGTCGATGGTGAACACCACCGGCGTCGTCCCGGCGGGGATGTCGATGTTCCCCTCCAGCACCTGCCGCATGGTGACGGGGCGGAAGCCGTTCTCGTACAGCGCCTGCAGGTCCCTGCGGAAGTTCTCTGCCTTGCGGATGAACTCGCCCTCGTTGTCGCCCAGGCGGTGGTACTCCAGCACCATGATCTCCCCCAGCTCGTTGGGGGGAGCGTCGACCTTGGGGCCGTTGTCGGTGACGGCGGAGCCCGCGGGCGTCGCCGCTGCCGTGGAGCCCGGGGCCGCCGCGGCGCTGTCGCCGGTGGCGGCGGCGGGCGCGGCGCCGGGAGCCTGCTCGCCGCTCTCGCCTCCACACGCCGCGAGGAGGAGTGCCGCGCCGAGGAGGGCCGGCTGGATGCTGCGCTGGATCTTCATCTGGCTCTGCGGTACGGTCTTGGACGCGGGGCTCTCGCCGCCCCGCTCGGCTGGGGCGGGCCGGGTGCAAGAGATATGCTAGGCCCGGCCGTCAGCGTCCCCGCCGGGGCGCGCGGACCGGGGCGCGCGGAGGCTGCGGCGCGGCTTCGGCGGCCTGGTCGCGGAGCAGGCGGGGGAGCAGCTGCTCGGCCAGGCGCGCGAGGACGCGCTGGTATACGGAGGCGGCCCGGGCCGGGGGAACCTCGAGCTGGGCGATGTACAGCGACACGGCCTGCGTGGGCGGAGCGTGGTCGTCCAGGATCTCGACGAACTGCAGGGCGTGCTTGAAGTGCGCGCGGATCAGCGCCTCCCAGGTGCGGGCGGCGAACAGCTCCATCCACAGGTCCTCTTCGGCGTTGCGCTTCATCTGCCGCCGGATGAAGCGGAGCGCGCCGAGCGGGGTGGCATAGCGCCAGTCGAAGCCGCGCCCGCGGTGACGCTCGCGCGCCAGCTCGGAGCCGGTCTGCGGGTCGCTGAGGTCCGACAGGGCACGGGTGCGGACGATCTCCTCCTCCTCGCCGCTCAGCTCCATGATCTCCACGTAGCGCTCGAGCGCCTCGTCGAAGGGCATGCGCGGGGCGAGGATGGCGACCAGCTCCAGGGCCTGCGAGGCGTGGGTCTCGGCGATGATCTCGCGGGACTTGGCCTCGGCCAGCTCCAGGCGGCGCCGCAGGTCGCCGGGGAGCCTCTGCAGCCAGAGGGGGTTGGGTGATGGCATGCTACCGGAGCGGGGTTGGGGGGCGCGGGAGAGACGCCCGCGCGGCGCGATTGCTGCGCCCGGAGGGGCGCCTTTATCTTTGTCGCACGGGGCCTTGCGCCCCGACCGGTGGGAAAGATGTGGGCGGCGGGGCGCGGTGACAACTCCCCCGCCCCGCTTTCCGGCGGGACTGGCGATCACCCTGGCGAAGGACGTCGAAATGGCACTGTCGCGGAGCTCTTCCTGGAAGGAGCATCGGCTCGCGAACCGGCTGGAGTGCGGCGGGACGGAGTACTCGGTGGACCTGGTGGCGCGCAAGGCCACGGGGGTGGAGGGGTGGAGGGTGACGGTGGTGTTCCTGCCGCGCGAGCAGGGGGGCGAGGTGAAGGTGGAGCTGCCGAACGCCTCGTCCACGGCGGAGGTGCGCCGCCTGGTGGCGGAGCTGGAGGGCGCGGAGGAGCGGCTGCGCGAGATGTGCCGCGGCGCGGGTGGGGCGGCCTGACGGAGTACGTGGTGGACGGGGAGCGGGTCCGCACCCTGCCGGACCTGCTGGCCCCGGGGCTGAGGCTGCTGTTCGTGGGCTTCAACCCCAGCGTGCGCGCGGCGCGGCTGGGGCACTACTACGCCGGGCGCAACAACCGCTTCTGGGACTTGCTGTCGGCGGCGGGGCTGACGCCGGGACGCTGGCGCTTCGAGCAGGACCGCGCCCTGCTGGAGCTGGGGATCGGGGTGACGGACCTGGTGAAGCGCCCCACCCGGAGCGCCGCGGAGGTGACGGCGGAGGAGTTCCGGCGGGGCGCGGAGCGGTTCCGGGGGCTCGTGCGCGAGCTGCGGCCGCGGGTGGTGTGCTACAACGGCAAGGGAGTCTACCTGCGCGCCGCCGGGGTGGCGTCGGCCCCGTGGGGGCGGCAGGAGCACGGGCTGGTGGAGGGGACGGCGGACTTCGTGGCGCCCAGCCCCAGCGGGCTGGCGCGGATCCCCTTCGCGGAAAAGGCGGGGTGGTACGTGGAGCTGCGCAGGACGGTGGAGGCGACGGGTGCCTGAGACGACGGAGACGATGAGCGAGACGAGCGGAGTGGAGGACTCCCCGCTGCGGGAGGCGGAGCAGGCGCTGGGGGCGGCCCTCACGGCGGTGGCGGGGCGAGGCGTGCCGCTCCACTTCGGCGATCCGGCGGCGGAGTACCGCGCGGTGCGCGAGGCGGCGGGGGTGGCGGACCGCGCCGACCGCGCCCAGCTCCGCCTGTGGGGGCGCGACCCGGTGAAGATGGTGCAGGGGCTGCTGACCAACGACCTGGCGGGGGCGCCGCCCGGCCGGGGCGTGTACGCGGCCATGCTGACGCCCAAGGGGCGCACCCTGGCGGAGCTGCGGGCCTTCCGCCTGGAGCGTCCCGGCGGCACGGAGGTGCTCCTGGACCTGCCGCGCGAGGCGCTGGCGGGGACGCGCGAGCACCTGGGGAAGTTCGTCCCCCCCATGTTCGCGCGCTGGGCCGACGCCTCCGCGGAGATGGGCGCGGTGGGGGTGTACGGCCCCCGCTCGCGCGGGCTGGTGGCGCGGACGCTGGCCGCGGAGGTGCCGCCGCTGGACGAGGACGCCTTCGTGGAGGCGCGCTTCGAGGACGCGGTTGTTGTAGTGGTGGGCACGCGCGCCGCGGGCGGGGAGGAGGGCTTCGACCTGCTGGCCCCGGCCGCGGTGCTGCCCGCGCTGTGGAGCGCGCTCCTGGCGCACGGCGAGGAGGTGGGCGCGCGCGCGGTGGGGTGGGAAGCCCTGGAAGCGCTGCGGGTGGAGGCGGGGGTGCCGCGCTACGGCGCCGAGCTGACGGAGGAGACCATCCCGACCGAGGCGTTCGAGGCGATCGGGATGATGCCTCGCGCCATCTCCTTCACCAAGGGGTGCTACACGGGGCAGGAGGTGATCGTCCGCATCGCGCACCGCGGCCACGTGAACCGGCACCTGCGCGGCCTGCGCCTGGGCGCCGTCGCCGCGCCGGCGCCGGGGACGCCGCTCTTCCACCCGGAGACGGGCAGGGAGGTGGGGCGGATCACCAGCACGGCCTTCTCGCCGCTGCTGGGGGAGACGGTGGCGCTGGGGTACGTGCGGCGCGAGCTTGGCCCGGGCGATGCGGTGCGGGTGGGCGCGGCCGATGGAGTGCACGCCGGGGTGGTGGGACTGCCGTTCCACGGGGAGGTGGGCGATGCTGGGTGAGAACCGGTCGGCGCTCAAGGAGTGGGGCGCGGTGGAGCGGGCGCTGGCGGAGGGCCGCACGGCGCTGCTGGTGCGCAAGGGCGGGATCCACGAGCGCCGCGGGGACTTCCAGGTGGAGCACCGCGAGTTCTGGCTCTTCCCCACGCTGTACCACCAGAACGCGCACGAGCTGCGCCCGGAGTTCCGCTCCGCCCTGGACGCCGCGGACACGGCGCCGCACGATGTGAACCGGGTGCGCATCGCCCACTACGCCGTGGTGGAGGAAGCGCTGCGGGTGGAGAGCCTGGACGCGCTGCGGCGCCTGGACGGCCTTCACCCGCTGACCCCGGCAACGGTGGAGTCGCGCTTCGCCTACCGGGGCAGGCCGTACCTGCACGTGCTGCTGGTGCGCGCCTTCCGCCTGCCGGAACCGCACGTGATCCCCGTCACGCTGGACTACGAGGGGTGCGTTTCCTGGGTGGAGCTGGACGACGCGCTCCCCACGGCAGGCGCCCAGCCGGTGCTGCTGGACGGCGAGTTCGCCGCCCGCCGGGCGGACGTGCTGGCGAAGCTGGGCGAGGAGGACGTGGTACGGCTTTGACGGCAGGGAACAGGGAATAGGGAACAGCCTGCAACGGCGCTCGAAGTACGGAACGGCGTCCCACCGGAATCTCCCGGTGGGGCGCCGTTCGCCGTTCGCAGTACCCGCAAAAAGATGTACGGAGGGAGACTCGCCGGCTGTTTGGCGAGGCTCACTCCGGCGAGGGGAGACAGCCGGGCAGTTTCGGCTGGCTCCCGGAGCCCGCGGAGGAGACCGGCAGCAGTACCGCCGGGCTCCGTAGCGGCCCCGCCACGACAGGAAGAATCAGCCGACGACGACCTCGCCGTACAGACCGGACGCGACGCGCAGGGTAGCGACGTGGATGTCCACGGTATCCTCGGTGTCGCGGGCGTAGCCGCCGGCCATGGTGACGGCCACGGGAACGCCGGCGTCGCGGCAGGCGCCGAGGACCAGCCGGTCGCGCTCTTCCAGCCCCGCCTTGCTCAGCGCGAGCCGCCCGAAGCGGTCGTCGCGCCAGGGGTCGGCGCCGGCCAGGTACACTGCCAGGTCGGGGCGGAAGGCGGCGAGGACGTCGGGGACGTGCAGCTCCAGGGCTGCCAGGAAAGCTTCGTCGCCGGCACCGTCGGGGAGCTCCACGTCCAGCGTGCTCCGCTCCTTGCGGAACGGGTAGTTGCGGGCGCCGTGGATGGAGAAGGTGAAGACGGTGGGGTCGGTGGCGAAGACGGCGGCGGTGCCGTTGCCCTGGTGCACGTCGCAGTCCAGGACCACGGCGCGGAGGACCCGGCCCGCGCGCTGGAGGACGCGGATGGCGACCGCGGCGTCGTTGAAGACACAGAAGCCCTCGCCGTGCTCCGGGTAGGCGTGATGCGTGCCCCCGGCCAGGTTGGCGGCGATCCCCCAGCCGAGCGAGGCCGCCCGGTCCAGCGCGGCATGCCCCGCGGCGATGGTGGCGCCCACCGAGCGGCGGGAGCGCTCCACCATCTGCGGGCTCCAGGGAAAGCCGATGCGCCGCTGCGCGAGCGGCTCCAGCGTCCCCTCGCGGACACGCTCCAGGTACCCGGCCCCGTGTACCAGCGCCAGCTCGTCCCACGCGGCGGCGGGCGGCTCCTCCAGCTCCGACGGCCGCAGCACCCCCTCGGCCAGGCAGCGCTCGCGGACGCGGGCGTACTTGACCATGGGAAAGCGGTGCCCCTCCGGAAGCGGGAGGACGAAGTGGTCGGTGTAGAAGGCGCGCACCCTCAGGGGATCCCGGTGACCTTGTGGGTCTGCACGGACATCCGCCAGGGGGGTCCGAGCTCCATCACGGCGCGCACGGTCTCGGCGAAGTTGGGGCCGCCGCGCTCGGGAAGGTCCACGGGCTGCAGGAAGTAGCTGCCGAAGCGGGTCCCCTCGGCCAGGCGGCGCACCGCTTCCACGCTGGGCGCGGCGCCGGCGGCGTGCTCGCCCGTGAAGAGCACCTTGAGCTCGTCGCCCTCCCTCTGTGCGAACTCCGCCTGCTTGGGCGACACGGTGAGCCAGTCCACGAGCGACCGGTCGACCGGCCGGGAGCCGTTGGACTCCATGGAGATGCGGTACCCGCGGGCGCGGAGGGCGTCGGCGAGGGGACGGTCGAGCTGGAGGCTGGGCTCGCCGCCGGTGGCCACCAGGAGCAGCCCCGGCCGCTCGCCCCCGAACCCCGCCTCGGCGGCGGCGCGCACCAGCTCCAGGGTGCCCTGCAGGTCGAGGGTGTACGCGGCCTTCGCCCAGTCCGTGTCGCACCAGGGGCACACGTCGTATCCCAGGTTGCACCCCGCGAAGCGCAGGAACACGGCGGGGCTCCCCGCCTGGGCTCCCTCGCCCTGCAGGGTGGCGAAGACTTCCTTGATCGCGTACTTCCTGGGCATCTGCGGCTGCAGCCTGAGCGGGTGGCGGTTTCCGGCGAGCGTCGTATACACCCGCCCCCGCGGCTTGCTCCCCGGGGGGAGGGGCTTGACTTTCGGGCCAGGCGACCGGCTGGGGCAGATGCGTCCCACTTGTGTCACGCGAGACCCAGAATCCGTGCTCCCGCGCCGAAAGCGTTCCGTCGCAAAATGCCGATTTGCAATGACTTACAGCAAAACGACGGAATGGCCCTCAGCTTGCCAGATGCCCTCTCGAACGGATGCCACACCGGTGCAAGGAATCGTGCAGGATCGGGCGGCGCACGATGCCGATCGCCGGATGAGGTCTCGGGGGGGGACAGCGACCCAAGAGTAAAGCCTCCATCACCCATCCAGAACCCGCAGGTAGATTCCGCCGGCCCACCTACCCCACTCGGACGCTGCCCGCCCCCCCCATGCGGGCCCCCAAAGCCCCACCCGAGGGACCCGCCACCCGGCGGGTCCCTCATTCTTTTGCCACTCCCGGTCCGCCCCGGGGAGTGGAAGCGGGCGCCCGGCCGCAACCTGGACCGTCCAGCGGCGTACAACACCGGACGGCAGGCAAGAAGGCTGGCACACCCGAACCACGACTGACGATGAGAATGGGACGTATGCACGTACTTTCCCTTGCGATGGCGATGCTCGCCTCCCCCGCGGTGCTGCACGGCCAGCAGCCGCGCACGGCCGAGGTGGGGCCGCGGACGATCCGCGTGGTGGGGGTCGGAGAGGCGCGGGCCGAGCCCGACGAGGCGCACGTGGACTTCGGCGTGGAGACCTCGGCGCCGACGGCGCAGGCGGCCGCGGAGCTGAACGCCCGGGCGATGGAGCGGGTGATCGGCGCGCTCACCGCGGCGGGGGTCGCGCGGCGGGACATCGGCACCAACAACTACTCGGTGTTCCCCGACTACGCGCCGCCGCGCCCGGGGACGGAGGAGCCGACGCTGCGCGGCTACCGGGTGGTCAACACGGTGACCGCGCGCACGGAGCAGATCCCGCGGGTGGGGCGCCTGATCGACGCGGCGCTCCAGGCGGGGGCCAACCGCGTCAACGGGGTGCGCTTCGGGCTCAAGGACTCGGAGGGGGTACGGGCGGAGGCGATCCGCGGCGCGGTGGCCAAGGGGCGCGCGGACGCGGCTGCGATCGCCGCGGCGCTGGGCGTGAGGTTGGGCGCGGTGCTGGACGCGAGCACGGCGGGGGGCCAGCCGCCGGTGTTCGCCAAGCTGGAGATGGCGCAGGCGCGCGGCATGGCGGCCGACATGGCAAGCACGCCCATCGAGGCCGGGGAGCAGACGGTCACCGCTTCGGTCACGCTGGTCTTCGTCATCGAGAGCTGACCGCCGCCCCCTGGAAGCACGGCGCCCCGCCCGGGATCTCCGGGCGGGGCGCCGTGCCATCCGCTGCACGCGGCGGCCAACGTCTGGGTATTGCGGTCGCGGCGGAGCTCGCGTGGGGGAGGGGCTTTTCTCGGGCGCTGAGCGGGCACCAGGCTGCGTCCGCGGGGGCGCCCCCACCCGGCTCGCTTGAGGCTCGCCACCCTCCCCCAATTCTGGGGGAGGGCTGTCCGTGCTTCGGTCTCCCGCGCGCAGTTCTCCCTCGCTTGCGTGGGAGGGGTGGCGCGCAGCGCCGGGGTGAGGGCCCCGCGGACGCCAGCGCGAGCCCCGCGTGAGGGATTTCGGCCCGAAGGGGCGAGACCCGGCGGGGCTGTTTCCGCCGGGGCTCGACTCCGTTACGCACAGTTTTATCGTGCGTTACGGAGCCGAAGCCCGACCCCGGCGCCAGCCGGGGGCACGCCCAAGCCAGTAGTCCAGGGCCGTTGCAACCCCCGACGCATCACTCCAGGCACGGAAATACGGTGCGCCCACTGCGGACGTCCATCACCAATCGAACGGGGACGACGGAGCCGAACACCCCCACACCGTCGCCCACCACGCTGGAAATGCGCACCGTGCCGGACGGGTTGAACTGCCCACCGCGTACGCCGTTGACGAAGTTGCGGTCGGCGGCGACGACGACCAGGTGCACCTGCACGTCCTCGGGGAAGCCGCCCTGGATGGCGCGCAGCAGCTCCTGGTCGTAGCTGAGGCGGTCGAACGCCCCCACCTCGGAAGGGACGACGACGACCGTGTCGGATTCGGACACGGAGACGCCGACGAGGCGGAGCGGGTCGGGGATGGTGCCGATGCCGGAGCCCCCCAGCACGCGCCGCAGCCCGTACACCTCCATCTCGGTGAGGTACGCCCAGGCGCCGGAGGAGGCGGACCAGGTGAGGTCGAGCTCGGTGCGCGGCGGGAGGAAGCAACGGCGCTCGCCGGTGGACGGGTCGCGAAGGGCGCGCCGCAGGCCGCGCAGGTCGAAGCTGCCGGGGACGCGGGTGGTGCCGCGCACCCGCTCGCCCCGGGTGGTCTCCACCAGCAGGTCGTAGCTCCGGCCCGGGACCACCCACGAGCTCGCCTCGCCGGCGGGGGAGTGGTAGCAGCTGGCCTGCACGCGCAGGGTGTCGTCCCCGCGCAGCAGCCGGCTGTCGCCGCTGAGGCAGTTCTCGGGGCTGGTGAGGGTGAAGGCGATCTCGCGCCCGTCCTCGGTCCGCACGCGGACGCGGGCGTCCGGCTCGCCCGGGATCACGGCGCCCCGGAGGGTGCGGTGCAGCAGGACTTCCTGCACCTGCCGGTCGGGGCGGAGCACCGCCTCCACCACCAGGACGTCGCGGGAATCGGCGGTGGTCACCTCCGTCAGCTCGCAGCCGGCGGCCGCCAGGGTGGCGGCGCCGAGGAGGAGGGCGGCGGCGAGGGAGCGGGTCGAGCGCATCGTCCGGGGATCGGGCGTGACCTGGCGGGAGGAGCCCGCCGCGCCGGGAGTCTCCCGGATGCCCCTGATACGCGGGCGGGTCCCCGAAGATCCGCGGGACCGGCCGCCCCGCTCCCGGCGGTCTCCGGTGGGAAGCCGCAACTCCTTGACTTTCCGCCGCTTGGCCACTAGCTTCATCCACAGCGAGAAGAGGCCGGCGCGAAATGCACCGATTCCAGTGTACGATGAGGACCTGGGCGCTCTACGGCCCCGGTCCTTTTTTGTTGCTCGCGAACGCCGTTGCGGGGGCGATTCACCCGCTGAGACACAGGCGGTCGGCTGGTACGGAAATACCGCACCTCGACAGTCGGTAAAGAAAAAGGGAGTACGGTATGCGTACCACGGGCACCGTGAAGTGGTTCAACGACACCAAGGGCTTCGGGTTCATCACGCCCGAGGACGGCGCGAAGGACTGCTTCGTCCACCACTCGGCGATTCAGGGCAGCGGCTTCAAGTCGCTCGCCGAGGGCGACCGGGTCGAGTTCGACGTCGTCCAGGGCCAGAAGGGCCCCGCGGCCGAGAACGTCGTCCGCCTGGGCTGAGCCCGGCGGGTCCCGGCTCGCGCCGGGGCCGCTGAACGAAAAGAGGAGGAGCCAGCCCGGCGTGCCGGGCTGGCTCCTCTTCTTTTGCGGCGCGGGGCCGCTCCCCGGCGATGGCCGGGGGCGGCCGATCCGTCCGTCTACCGCTCCTTGACCGGGGCCGCGCAGCCGCAGGCGCCGCAGGAGCAGAGCACTCCGCCGCACACCAGGCACTCGGACGAGGCGAAGTCGTCGAGCGCGATGCCGCAGGCGTGGCACTTGGTCCGGCGGCGCTTGGCGCCGGGCGTCTTGCCGGTGGAGGTGTCGCGGACCCCCTGGTAGGTGATCCCGCGCTCCTCGAGGAACTCGCGGTGGCGGTCGATGGCGCCCTGCCTCCGCCGCTCCACGGCCTCGCCCTGCGCGACGGTGCGCTCCTTCTCGCGCTCTTCCTTGAGCTCGATGCGGCGGCGGTACTCGTCGGCGGCGCGCGCCTGCTGAGCCTTGTCGGTGACCTCCTGGATCTTGGAAGACACGACCTCGCGGGAGAACCGCTTGTGGCGCAGGTGCGTGAGGCTGAACAGCTCCACGTTGGTGGCCGTGGGGTCGCTCACCTCGGGATCGAACACCAGGGTGTCCCCGTCGGCCGAGTGCTTCCCGATCCACATCTTCCCGCCATTGAACCCGGCATCCGCATCCGCCACGTTCCCGAACCAGACGTCCTCACGCTTCCCTTCGATGCTGGTGGCCATGTGCGGACTTCCTTTCAGGTCTTGTGTCGGTAGGTGATGCGGCCCCGGGTGAGGTCGTACGGGGAAAGGGAGAGCGTGACGCGGTCCCCCGTGAGGACGCGGATCTTGAACTTGGACATCTTCCCCGCCCCGTAGGCCAGGACCATGTGCCCGTTCTCGAGCCGGACGCGGTACTTTCGGTCGGGGAGCACGTCGGTGACGACGCCCTCTACCTCGATTCCTTCTTCCTTCGCCATGCACACCCCTTTCTGCCGGGGTGACCCCGCGGCGAAAAAGACAGAGCCCACGTGGTGCGTCAGCGGAGCACACACGCGGGCGGTTCGCGGTCGAGGACCCTCCGGCCTCGGGCGAGACGTTACTATTAAACCCCGGTTCCGGGATCGTTCCCCGGCCCGCCGGGCCTGCGGGCGACGGCGAGCAGGTTCTTGCCCAGCGGCACGGGCACGCGCGACTCCACGGCGCGCAGCAGCGGCACGGCCCAGCGGTCGTACGCGGCGACGTCGCCCCCGCCCAGCCGCCGCCGCATCAGCCGGAAGACGACCAGCCAGGGGAGGATCCCCAGGCTGTCGAAGTAGCGCAGCCGCACCACCTGGAAGCCGGCGTCCCGAAGCAGGCGCCGCAGCGGCTCGCGGTGGTAGCGGCGGTGGTGGCCGATGGAGGCGTCGAAGTCGCTGTACAGCCAGGAGAGCGCGGGGACGAAGACGCACAGGTGGCCGCCGGGCCGGAGCGTGTCCCACACGGCGCGCAGCTCGCCGGCGTCGTCGGCGACGTGCTCCAGCACGTTGACGTACACCACGGTGTCGAACGCCTGGAGGTAGCGGCCGCGCAGCGAGGAGAAGTACGCCTGCTCGGTGTGGGCGCGGGGCTCGGCGGCCAGGCGCGCGGCGAGCCGCGGGTACATCTGGTCGGAGGGCTCCGCGGCGACCAGCCGGCGGACGGGCTCGGCGAGGAGCATGGCGGACACGTTGCCGCTCCCCGCGCCCACCTCGGCCACGGTCTCGCCCAGGTACGGGCGGAACTCGGAGACGATCCACCGGTGGTAGTTGCGGGCGAAGGACATGGCTTCCAGGTCCCGGCCCTCGTACACCAGCGGGGCGGCCTCTGCGCTCATCGGGGCGGTGCTGCGGAGTTGGTCGTCGGACCGGCCTCGCAGGCGCGCCGATGGGGCGCGGGCGGGCCGTCATGGCGGGAGACAAGGTAGCGCGGCGCGGCGCGGACGGACAGCGAGGGTCCGTTGCGGGATCTTCCCCACGGCGGGGTCGGGTTCTTCCCTCTCGGATCTCGGGGGCACGGCGATTATCTTGGGGGCGGAGTCGATTCACCCTTCAGAGGTCCGGCCGGGACGGGGCCCACCCGCTCCGCGGCCGCAGCGAGGCAGACATGAGCACGCACCAGCGCATCCTTCTCATCCGGTCGGACGACGACACCCACCGCGAGCTGCGCGTTCGCCTGGAAAGGCACGGCTACGACGTGTACGAGGCGGACGACGAGCGGGAGGGGGTGCGGATGGCGTGGGAGCTGGAGCCGGACCTGGTCATCGGGGAGGACTCGGCGCTGGCCGGGGAGCGCGAGCAGTCGCTGGACGATGTGGTCCTTGCGATCGGGACGCTGCTGGACTGATCTCCGTCTCCTCACGCACGCGATCGGACGGGCGGGCGGGTGAAGGGGACGGCGCGGGCACGGCTCCTGCCGGTACGGGCGGGCTCACCCTGACGCCCTGGAGTGCGCATGCCCGTCCGTTTCCGCTCCGCCGGCTGCCTGTGGAGCATCGTGGCCTCGGTGGTGCTCACCATCGTCCTGAACTTGCTGCTGCGGGTGTGCGCCGTGTAGGCGGACCGCGGCGGGCGTGATCTCATTGAGCCCCCGGCCAGCGAACTGGCCGGGGGCTCGCTCGTCTTGCGCGGTGCATGCTGCGGCGGGATGGGTGCTCCCTCGCGCGTGCGGCGGCGGTGCATGGCGCAGGAAAGCGGCACGCGTGCTTAGCTTCGGTCGGCTCGTGACCCAACGGGCACGATCTGGCGCTAAAAGTGAGGCGCAATTATGCTATGGAGCGTGAGCCGGTCCGGTCCACCCCCTCCGCTCGAGCGCATGGACGAGCCGCATACCTCCCCAGGCAATCTCCTCACGGCGACCCGGAAGCGCGGCGCCCCCCGCGGGCACATGCGCCACTCGGCCATCCCGCCGATGCCCAAGGATCCCCGCCGCGAGCTGGACCTGCTGCGGGACGACACCGGGCCTCTCGGCTTTCTCCTGTGGCGGATCATCTCGGACGTGCTGCTGTGGACGGGGTGCCCGCCCGAGCATCGTGTCGGGCTGTTCCGCGACGCGCGGGAGGGCAGAGGCGAGCCGCTGGCTTACGCGACGCTGGCCGCGCCCGAGCTGCGGGAGCCGCTCCGGGTGCTGCTGACTGTTTCCGTCACGCCGGAGCTGGCGGACGCGGGGGCGGTGGCGGAGGCATGCGCACGGGTCGTGGAGTGGGCAGAGGGTCAGGGTATGAAAGAGACGGCCGTGCAGTTCGCGGAGGCTGCGGCGCGGATCGAGCCGGAGGTGTCGCGTAGGGCTTACACGCCTGGACGGCTATGCAGACGGTTGGGTGCGCACCATCGCAGCGCGATGTGGTACTGGCGGGCTGCGCGGCTGGCGCGGCGGGCGCACAAACTTGGTGTGAAAGGAAGCGAAATCGACTTTGCCAAGGCTCATCTGGGGCTAGGCAACTTGGAGCATGGACTTGGACATTACAAGCAGGCAGAACACCACTTATTCAAAGCTGCACATGCCGCCTTGAAGATGGGACGAAAGTCTCTTGCAGCATCAGCGTATCACAGCCTGATTGGTGTCACATACGAACAAGGCCACATAGATGTGGCACTTCAACATACGGAACAAGCCGCCCGCCTTTACCCTGCTTGCCATCCGCGTCTCCCGCTACTGGCACATGACATCGGCTTCTTCTGGCTGCGACAAAATTATTTCTCCAGTGCACTCCTTCTTTTCGAGAAGATACTGCCGTGGGTTGAAGGGCAGCATGAACGAATCTTGGTTCTTGCCAGCTTGGCTCGGTCTGCGGCAGCAGTCAAAGACCACATCAAGTTCGAGCACGCGGCAGCGGAGGTACTCGCCATAGCAGCAGCAGACAACGAACTCGCAGCTACGTCCCTCTACCACATCGCAGAGGGGGAACGGTCCTTTTGGAGGTGGGATAAGGCGGAGAGGCTCGCCACGCGTGCCCTCGGGTTAGCACGAGAGCGAGACAACCTCCCTCTGGCTTCTGTTACGGCCTCCCTGCTTGATTCCGTTCGTGCGCAGAAGTTGGGAGACGTTGACACCGTACCTCCTAGAGGAAGCAAGATAGAAACCGTAACGGCACTTGTCCTCCGGAAACTGCAAAAGCAACCCGCCCCGGAACTCGCGCCCGGGGCGGTTCCACCTGAACGCTATCCGACCGAGTAGGCTACTTGGTTTAGTGCCCGGTACCCATCATTCCGATACCATAGAGCGTCACAATCAAGGAATCTGACGTCGTGCTCTCACCACCCGACCCCGCCATTCCCCCATTATTTGTCGCTATGGCGTGACCACTTCCTGCCATCCCAATCCCACCATCTCCTTCTACGTAGTGCCCGCTTCCCCCTGCCCCGATTCCCGAGACGGAATACCCGCTTCCCGCCATGCCGATGCCACCGAAGACCGAATCTGTTGGCTCGGCGAAGTGGCCGCTGCCCGCCCATCCGAGGTTATACCTCGCACCGCCCGAGCCGCTGTCCAGACCCGTTACGCTCCCAGCGTCCTGACAGGCCGACACCGTCACGGCCAGCGCGCACACTGCGAGGGTAAAGCGAATTCTGCTCATGGTTTCCTCATGGAGAGAAGGAGGGGGACGACTGTCTACGTCGTCAACTTACGCAGCACGGAATGCGTCAGCAACGATGGTATGGGACTAAAGCGTCACTCACGACGGTACGCCTCTCCCGACCGAAGCATTCGTGAGTGACCACCTTGTGACGAAACGCCTCCAAAGGATTGACGCTCGGAATCACCCCAGCGTACCGTGGCCGCAGGCGTGTCCACAATGTCCACGAAGGGGTGAATCCGCATGCCCACGATCCGGCCGCTTTCCCCGCTCGAAACGGGCATCCTGACTTACCTGAGCGGCGAGGCGCTGCACGGGCGCGGCTGGCTGCGCCGGGGCGTCCGCGGCTGGCGGCTGTACTCCGAGGTCAAGGACGAGCTGCAGGACGCCTACATCGCCGAGCGGCTGCCTCACCTGGCGCGGCTTGAGCTGCTGGACCGGCTGGACGTGGTGGAGTTCGGCAGGAAGCGCGCGACGCTCCTGTACCGCATCGCACAGGAGGGCGAGCGGCGGCTCGCGGAGCTGGAGGGCCGGCCGTGCGAGGCCATCCCCCCGCCGGAAGCCGAGGACCGCGGGGGCAACCTCTTCGTCCCGGCGCCCACCTGGAGCGCGCTACTGACTCTCCAGCGCTGCGCCCGGGAGCGGATCGGGCCCGTGCGCCTGGGCGAGCACGGGTGGATGTCCATCGGCGAGATCGGCGCGGGGCAGCCGACGCTCCGGCACGACGACCTCACTTGGCTGGTGCGGCGCGGCCTGGCCGAGCTGCGGAAGGTGTCTATCGGGGGGGGAGGAGGGATGCGCACGCTGTACCGGCTCACCGCGCCGGCAATGCGGGCGGAGGCGCTTGATGCCGTGCCCGCCCCAGGCGGGCAAGTGGAGATGGTAGAGACCCGGGTGCCGGAGGAGGCGGGACCCACGCGCGTGCCGAGCCGGCGGCTCGCGCCTGGCTCCGGGTCCCGGCGCCGCTCCGGCGCCGTGGGCCGGCCGTAGGCGGCGGCGGACATCCGGGTCCCGGGGCCTGAAACGTCCACGTTCGAGGTGCGGGACCCAGAACACGCGAGCACATGGAGAGAGAGGACGGAGGGAGCACGCTGGAGCGGGTCGCGCGGGAGGAGGCGGTGCGGAGGCTGCTGCGCCGCGAGCTTCTGCACCTGCCGCAGCGCCTGCTCTCGCCGCTTGTGGGTATCGACCGCAACTCGCTGCGCAAGTTCCTCGCGCTGAGCCGGCCCGAGCCCGCCACGTGGCGCCGGTTGCGCGCGTGGGCCGCCGACCACCCGCCAGCCGAGCCCGCGCCGGGAGCCATGGCCCTGGCGCTCCTGGCGGGCGAGTTCCCCGCCCCGCGGCGGCTGTGGGCCCGCCGCCGCCTGGCCGACGCCCTGCACGACCTGTACGTGGAATTGGACCGCCAGCCGCCGCCCTGGCTGGCGGAGGAGCTGTCGGACGTGAGCGACGAGCCCCCCGGCCAGGCGACCTGACCGGGGGGCTCTCCCGTTTCCGAACCGCCGGAACGGTGGGTTCAGCTCTTCTTCTCGCTCCTCCCGGCGGGGAGCGGCGGCTTCCGTGATTCGCAGTCGTCGCGGCTGTAAAGGCCTCGCAGT
Source organism: uncultured Gemmatimonadales bacterium (assembly GCA_963716255.1). Lineage (GTDB taxonomy): Bacteria > Gemmatimonadota > Gemmatimonadetes > Longimicrobiales > Longimicrobiaceae > JAFAYN01. Next base: position 1,926,394 of record OY970303.1, read on the forward strand.
GTCCTCTGGGCCGGGTCGTCGGCGGGGAGCTTGGCCATCACGGCTCCCTCCAGCGCCTCGACGTCATGCAGGTCGGTGAGGGTGGTGTCGATCTGGGACACGCTCGGACGCGAGCCTTCCGCCAGGCGCACGACGAACACGTTCCCGTTCGACACGGAGTACCGCCGGCCGTCGATCTCCACACTCTGCCACAGGGCGTCGTAGTCGGCCTCGAAGCGCACTTCCGCGGCAGACGCTCCGTCGTCCAGACGCCAGCTCCGAGCAGCCGTGTGGTGATGGCCGTCACTGCCGCTCGACCTGCCGATCTCGGTGGCCGAGGCGGACGGAAGGAGGAGCACGACGTGATAGGCCGCTTCACCCCGCTTCTACTGCCTCCAGCTCACCCAGCGAGGCCCCCCGACGCTGAAGAAGCTCACGGGCTTTCCCGTGAAGTCCATGACGCTCGACGCGTTCGGGACCACCGCCCTGGAGGCGCGCATCCACGCCTCCCGCCCAGCCGGGAAAGCCACCGCCGGGACAAGCACATTCAGCAGGACGAGCGAGACGGCGAGCGCGATCCACTTCGCGGAGGCTCCCATGGCAATCTCCAATGATGGCGCGTGTCGGTTCGGCACAGCCGCGATGCGTCGTTGCGCCTCTCGAAGCAGGTTGCAGGCCGGTGCTCGCATTTATCTACAGTTTCCACGAACCACGCGGAAATCGGAGGAACGCGCGAGAAAGAGCACGGGAGTGTGGGCAGCCGGGATGGGACACGCCTGGGACGATGGTGTGGCGGTCTAGCCTACACCGACCACACCCTTCACGTCGAGTAGCGCCCTTCCACCGCGAAGAGCAGGTCCGTCAGAACGACACCTCCAGCCCGAGGGTCGGGAGCGAGGGGAACATGCTGATCCCGCTGCGCGTGGGCGGCGAGTTGTCGAAGTTGTAGAAGTAGAACAGCGGATTCCGCTTGTTGTACATGTTCAGCACCTGGAGGTACGGCGTCGCCGTCCCCCAGCGCGGCCGGAAGGTGCGGCGCAGCGACAGGTCCAGCCGGTGGTACGCCGGGTAGCGCTCGCCGTTGCGCGGCCCCAGCACCACGGCGAAGGGCGCGGGCCCTTCCTCGTCCTGCGGCGTGCGGCGCACCACGCGGTATTCGCCGGAGCTGAGGTCGTAGTCCCAGTCCACGTACTGCCCCAGCGGCCGCGTGTAGGGGATGCCGGAGCCGTAGTTCCAGCGCGCCCCCGCCTCCAGCTTCCAGGGAAGGTCGTACTGGAGCACCAGGTCCACGTCCACCCGGCGGTCGTACACCGGCGGGTAGTCGAGGGTGGGCGGCAGGTCGCTCCACCCCTCCGCCAGCGGGTCGGGGAGCGTCTGCCGGGCGCGCAGCAGCGAGAGCGCGGCCCACCCGCGCAGCCGCCCGGTGGTGCGGCGCAGCATGAAGTCCATGCCGTAGGAGCGCCCGTCGCCCTCCAGCAGGTTGTCCGACTCGTCGTTGGGGTCGTCCGCGAAGTTCACCGCGGTCACCCCGCGGAAGCGACGCCAGTACCCTTCCGCCGAAGCGTACCAGGCCTCGCCCCAGTACCGCTCGATCCCCGCCTGCGCCTGGTCCGAGACCACGGTGGGGATGCTGGCGTCCGCCACGACCCAGGTGTCGTTGGAGAGCGGAAACGACTCGTCGCGCAGGGAGTGGAGGAACTGCGTGTAGCGCCCCACCGCCAGCTTCACCGCGCCGTCGCGCTCGCGGCCGAAAAAGCGCTTCACCGACAGCCGCGGCGACAGCGTGGCGTGCGTGGTCTCCTGCGCGCGCCACGCGTCGCCGCGCAGGCCGGGCTCCACGATCCAGGCGTCGTCCGGGCGCCAGCGGAGCTGGGCGTAAGCGGCGCCCAGCACCCCGTCGTCCTCGGCGAAGAAGAAGTCGGTGCCCCCGGCCGTGCTGCGGTTGCGGTAGTCCAGGCGGTTCCCTTCCGCGCCCAGCCGCACGCCCAGACGCGGCGACAGCTCGCGGGCGAAGTCGCTGCGCAGGGTGAGCTGCTGGATGCGCGAGGAGAAGCGCGTGTCCGCGAAGTCCACGAAGCCCAGGGTCTCGCCGAAGCTGGAGAAGCCCAGCCTCGTGTCCGCCACCCACGCGCCGAGCGGCTGGCTCCAGCGAAGGCCCGCCACGTCGTTCCCCCAGTTCCACCGCACGCGCAGGACGTCGCCCGCGTCGTCGTCGTCGCCGGGCGGGTCGAAGTCGCTGAGGTCCAGCACGTCGCGCCCGGTGTAGCCGGTGAAGCGCAGCGTGCCCCCGCCCGGCGTCCCCATCACGGCACCTGCCTGGAGATCGGTGAGATGGTAGGGGAAGCGGACCGGCTCGGGGAGGATGACGTCGAAGTAGGAGCGGCGCGCGGACACGTACGCCATCCCCCCGTCGCCGCCGAGGAGCGCGGGGAGCGGGGAGCGCAGCGCGAGCCGCGAGGCCAGCAGGGAGACGCCCGCCTCGCCGGTGATCCCGGGCGCGGCGTCGTCGCGGGTCTCCACGCCCAGCACGGAGGAGACGCGCCCGCCGTACTCGGCCCCGAAGCCGCCGGCGAGCAGCTCGGCGCGGGCGACCACGTCGGAGTTGAAGACGCTGAACAGCCCGCCCAGGTGGAAGGGGTTGAAGACGGGGAAGCCGTCCAGGAGGATCAGGTTCTGGTCGGCGGAGCCGCCGCGGACGTGGAAGGCGCTGGAAAAGTCGGAGGTGGTGACGACGCCGGGGAGCACCTCGATGGCGCGCAGGACGTCTGCCTCGGCGAGGCCGGGGAGCAGCTTGAGCTCGCGCCCGGTGATGACGCGCGCGGTGACGCCGGCCTCGGTCTCGAAGCGCGCCCGCTCGCGCTGGGTGTCGCGGGTGCTGCGCACCTCGATGCCCTCCACCTCGACGGCCGCCCCGCCGGAAAGCCGCAGCTCCACGCCGCGGCTCTCGCCGCTGGCCAGCCGCACCTCCGCCTCGGCGGCGGCGAAGCCGATGCGCTCGGCCCGCACCCGCCACAGCCCCGCCGGCACGCCCTCGAAACGGAAGGCGCCCGCCGCGTCGCTGGGCCCCGCCCGCAGCTGCGCCCCTTCGGCGCGGAACAGCCGCACCGTGGCTCCGGCCACGGGCGCCCCCTCGGGGTCCAGCACCCGCCCCGCGACGACGCCCCCCGCGCCCTGCGCGCGCGCCGCCCCCGCGAGCGCCAGCAGGAGACCAAGGAAGAGCGCCGCCCGGTGGCGGCCGGCGTGTCCGGGTGCTGCGGTCATCGCGTCTCGCTGCGGGGCTGGGCGTGGCGTGCGCGCGCCGTGCCGGCGCACGCGAGCCGAGTACCCCGGGTGCGGGGGGAAGGGTTCACGGACGGCGAGGGGACAGGGGACAGCCGGCAACGGCGACCCCCTCCCCCGGCCCCCTCTCCCACGAGGGGAGAGGGGGAGAACGACACGGAAGTGGCGAGATTCGAAGCGTGGAGATTCCCCTCCCCCGGAACGGGGGAGGGTGGCGAGCCTCAAGCGAGCCGGGTGGGGCCACCGCGTGAGGGATTTCGGCCCGCAGGGGCGAGACCGCGCGGCTGTTTGCGCGGGCTCGACTCCGTTGCAGACGGTCGTTTCGTCTGCTACGGAGCCGAAGCCCGACCCCGGCGCCAGCCGGGGGCACGCCCAAACCCGCCGTTCAGCCGTCGTAAAATCGTGACTTGACGCGGCACCGGCCCGGGGAGAGGTTTGAGGCCTGCCGCCCGGGGGGGGCGGAACCCGTTCCACTCCGGAGCCCGGATGAAGGCGGACACTTACGCGAAGCTGGTCATCCTGGAGGCGCTGATCGACGCCGAGATCGGCCACTACCTGGAGCACCGTCCGGCGACGGCGGACCGCTTCCGGGAGGGGATCGTCGCGCGCGTGAGCGACCTGGTGGACCAGATCGACGCGCTGGACGCGGTGGCCGCGGCCCGGGTGTACGACGCCATCGTGGACTTCCTGGCCGAGCTCCCGGAGGACGAGGACGGGGTCGTGGAGGCGACGCTGCGCTTCAAGCGCGCGGTGGACCGCATCGTGGCGCGGGGGATGGAGGCGCGCGAGCTGGGCCAGCCTTCCACCTGGGCCGTGGTCCTGGACGAGCTGCTGGAGGAGCTGGCGGACGAGTACCACGACGCGGTGCGGACCGGGGGCGAGGTGAGGCCGCGGGAGTACCTGCGCGCGCAGTTCCTGCTGGACCGCGCCCGCGAGGCGGCGGAGCGCATCGCGTGGACCGGCGACCGCAAGGCGACGGCGGAGCTGCGCGACGGGATGGACCGCCTTCACTTCGCCGTGCGCAACCGCCGGCTCCACCCCACGGAGGTGGACCTGCTGATCCGCGGGCCGCAGCGCTTCGCCGCGCGGCTCCGGCCCTCGCCGCTGTCGCGGGTGGGGGCGTTCGTGATTGGGCAGCTCCTCCGCAGGCCCAGACCCCGCAAGGAGGGACGCAAGCCGTGAGCACACCCGAGCGCGAGCGGCGCCTGGTCAGCATCCGCCGTTCCGTGGCGCCGGAGCGGCGCGACGACTACGACGCGGCCTGGGGGCTGCTGCACGCGGCGGCCATGTCGCTCGGCGCCCACGCCTGGCGCTTCCGCGCGGCCGCGGTGCCGGACCTGTTCCTGGAGTTCCTGGAGTTCGGCGCGGACGCGGACCTGCGCGAGGACCCGGCGGCGCTGGCCGCGATCATGGCGCTGCACGAGAACTTCGGCGACCCGTACCCGGTGCCGAAGACGCTGGAAGAGTGGATCGAGATCCCCACCCCCGACCCGGAAGCCCCGTGACCGACCGCGACCGACTCCTGCGCCTGCTCGTGGAGCGCTCCCTCCGCCTGGGCGATTTCGTCCTGGCCTCGGGCGCGCGCAGCAGCTACTACATCGACTGCCGCACCACCACCACCCACGCGGAGGGGCAGTTCCGGGTGGGGCGGCTGGGGCTGGAGGCGCTGGAGCGCGAGGGGCTCGCGCCCGCGGCGGTGGGGGGTCTCACCATGGGCGCGGACCCGGTGGCGTACGCGGTGGCCCACGCGTCGTGGGTGGCGGGGCGCCCGGTAAACTCGTTCTCGGTGCGCAAGGAGGCCAAGGAGCACGGCACGGGGCGGCGGATCGAGGGGTGCTTCGCGGCGGGTGACCGGGTGGTGGTGGTGGAGGACGTGATCACCAGCGGCGGGAGCGCGCTGCGGGCGTGCGAGGCGGTGCGGGCGGAGGGGGGCGAGGTGCTGGGGGTGCTGGCGCTGGTGGACCGGGAGGGGGGTGGGAGGGAGGCGATCGAGGCGGCGGGGCACCGGGTGCTCTCGCTCTTTTGCGTCTCGGAGCTGCTGGAGGCGGCGGGCCGGCCGGCATAGCGGGCCGCCGCGGCCGGGAGCGGGCGGGCCTCGCCCGCGCGGTGCATCATGGAGCCCCCGGCGTACGTACGCCGGGGGCTCCATGCGTGATTGGGCCCGTCCGCGAAGGGAACCGTGCCCTTTCGCATGCGCCGAATAGTGGACATAGTTGACAGCGGGCCGCGCACACCCGATCTTGTCCGTGAGCAGGATTGGCCCAAGGCGGACGCATGGTCCGCCGTGTCCCGCAAACCGCCCACCGCCAATGGCACAAGACACCCTACCCGCCGCGAACCAGCTGGACGACGTCCTCGACCTCGCGCTGAACGCCCTGGAGCTCCTGGACCAGGCGGTCGGCCGCGGGTCCAGGCTCCCCATCCGCGACCGCGAGCGGGTGCGCGAGTACCTGATGCCGGCGCGCAACCACCTGCGCAACTCCACGGAGTCGCTTCGCCAGAAGCTGGAGCGCGAGGCGACCCGGCGGGCGGCGGCGCGGTCGGGCTGAGCGCGGGGAGAGCGGCGGGACGGACGGAGCGGGCGCTCTACAGGAGCGCCCGCTTCTTCACTTCCAGGTAGCGGTTGACCACGGCGGGGATGGCGTCCTGGGGCCGCGCGTCGGCGACGAGCACCCCGGCGCGCTGCATGGCCGCCAGCGCCACGGCGCGTGCCTCCAGCAGCTCCTCGGCGGCGGCGCGCCGGAACACGGCCGGCTCGTCGGCGGCGGGGGCGGTGGCGGCCGCCTCCAGCTCGGGGTTGCGGATGGCGACGGCGAGGGGGAGGTGTCGCCGGGTGGAGCGGATGAGGTGCGAGACCAGGGCGCCGGAGGCCTCGGCGTCGATGACGTCGGTGAAGAGGACCAGCAGCGAGCGCCTGCGCAGCTGCTTCGCCAGGTAGGTGAAGGCGGCGGGGTAGTTGGGCTCCACCATGCGCGCCTGCACGCTTCCCAGGGCGTCGGCCAGCCGCGACAGCGTGATCTGCGACGGGGGCAGGTACTGCTCCACGCGGTCGGCGAAGACCAGCAGCCCCACCCGGTCGCCGTGCGCGGAGGCGACGTCGGCGAGGAGAAGGGCGGCGGACAGGGCGTGGTCGATGCGCGCGCGCCCGCCGATGCGCTGGGTCATCAGCCGCCCGGCGTCGATGGCGAGCAGGACGTTCTGCCGGCGCTCGGCCTCGTACTGCCGGATGGTGAGGGTGGCGCGGCGGGCGGTCGCCTTCCAGTCGAGCGTGCGGGGATCGTCGCCGCGCACGTAGTCGCGCAGCGACTCGAACGAGCCGCCCTCCCCCCGCTGGCGCACGCTGCGGATCCCGGCGTCGCGCAGCCGGTGCCGCATCCCCAGCAGCCGATGCCGCCGCACCTCCAGCACGCCCGGCTGCACCCGCAGCGGGTCCGCCCGGCGCTCCCGCCTCTGGCTCCACACCAGCCCCAGCGGCCCGGCCACGCGCAGGTGCACGTCGCCGTACGCGGCGTCGCCGCGCTCCCGCGCCAGCACCCGGTACACGGCGTCCGCTTCGCGCCGCGCCGGCACGGTGAGCTCGTGGACCTCGGCGCCCTCGCGCTCCAGCAGCGGGGGCAGGTCGTCGGTGACGCGCAGTCGGACGGCGCGGTCGGTGGCGTTGACCACCCGCAGCCGCACCTCCGCCGCGCCGCCCAGCGCGACGCGGTCCGGCGCGCGCCGCTCCACCCGCAGCCCGCCGCGCCGGGGCACGAGCAGGGCGTCCGCCGCGGCCGCGAGGAGCAGCACGGCGTCCGCCGCGAGCGCCAGGCGCGCGTCGAGCAGGAAGAGGAGCGAGGCGGCCGCGAGCGCGGCGAGGAGGCGGCGGGTGGGAAGAGGCACGGGAGGGGGAGTGGGGATGGAGGAAGTCCTCACCGGCGCGAGAGATGTCGCGGCCGCGGCGGCAGCTGCGTGAGGGATTTCGGCCCGAAGGGGCGAGACCCGGCGGGGCTGTTTCCGCCGGGGCTCGACTCCGTTAGCCCGCGTTGTTTGCGGGCTTACGGAGCCGAAGCCCGACCCCCGCGCCCCGCGGGGGGCACGCCCGACCCTGCTGTTCAGCCGTGCAGTCGAAAAAAGCCGGGCCCCCCCAGAAACCTCCGGAACCCGGCTCATACTACAATCCAAGCAATCCGCTTACCAGACCCTCACGCGCTTGTCGGCGGGCAGGTACATGCCGTCGCCCTCCCTGACGCCGAACGCCGCGTAGAACTGCGGCATGTTGCGCAGCGGCACGTTGGTGCGGAACTCGCCCGGCGCGTGCGGGTCGCTGAGCAGCTGCCGCTGGAGCGAGGCCTCGCGCTCCTTTGCCCGCCAGATCCCCGCGAACCCCAGGAAGAAGCGCTGGTCGCCGGTGAACCCGGCGATGACCGGGGCTTCCCGCCCGCCCAGCGAGCGCCGGTAGGCGTTGTACGCCATGGTGACGCCGCTCAGGTCGCCGATGTTCTCGCCCAGCGTGAGCCGGCCGTTGATGCGCGTGCCGGGGACGGGCTCGAAGGCGCCGTACTGCTCCACCAGAGCGTCGCCGCGGGTCCTGAACTCCGCCAGGTCGGCGTCGGACCACCAGTTGCGCAGGTTGCCGTCGCCGTCGGAGCGGGAGCCCTGGTCGTCGAAGCCGTGGCTGATCTCGTGCCCGATCACCGCGCCGATGGCCCCGTAGTTCACCGCGTCGTCGGCGTCCGGGTTGAAGAAGGGCGGCTGGAGGATGGCGGCCGGGAACACGATCTCGTTCATCGTGCTGCTGTAGTACGCGTTCACCGTCTGCGGGGTCATCGCCCACTCGCTGCGGTCGATGGGCCTGCCCAGCCGGCCGACCATCTCGGTGAAGCGGAACTGGCTGGCGCGCCGCAGGTTGCCGGCCAGGTCGCCGGGGCGGACCTCCAGGCTGGAGTAGTCGCGCCAGCGCTCGGGGTAGCCGATCTTGACGGTGAACTTCGCCAGCTTGGCCTGCGCCTGCGCCCTGGTGGCGGGGCTCATCCAGTCGAGCTGGTCGATCCCCTCGCGGTAGGCGGCCAGGAGGTTGGCGATCATCCCCTCCATGCGGGCCTTCTGCGCGGGCGTGAAGTGCCGCTCCACGTACAGGCGGCCGGCCGCCTCGCCCAGGTTGCGGTTCACGGCGCCGACGGCGCGGTCCCACCGGGGGCGCGGCGCCTGGATCCCGGAAAGCACCCGTTCGCGGAAGTCGAAGCGGGCCTGCGCGAAGGCTCGCGGCAGGGTGGCCGCGGCGGCGTCCAGCACCTTGTAGGTGAGGTACTGCTTCACCACCGGGAGCGGGGTGCGGCCCAGGATGCTGTCCATGGCCTGCAGGTAGTCCGGCTGCGACACCACGACCCCCGGGCTCTTGTCGGCGCCGGTGGCCTGGAGGAAGCGCGTCCAGGAGAAGCCGGGGGTGAGCCGGTCCAGCTCGGCCGCGGTCTTCAGGTTGTAGGTGGCCTCGCGGTCGCGGCTGCGGGCGCGGTCCCAGTGGCGCCCGGCGAGCTGCGTCTCCAGCGCGACCACGCTCCGGGCGGCGCCGGCCGGGTCGGGCTGGCCGGCCAGGCGGAACAGCGTCTCCACGTACCGCTGGTACGCGGCGCGGGTCTCCTGGAAGCTGGCGTCCTGCTTGAGGTAGTAGTCGCGGTCGGGGAGCCCCAGCCCGGACTGGCCGACCCCGGCGATGTAGCGCGTGGCGACGCGGGGATCCTGGCGGACGTTGAAGCTGAAGGGCGTCTGCACGCCGGTGCGCACGAGCGCGGCGAACAGCTCGGGGAGCTGCCCGCGGTCGCGGAGCGCGGCGATGCGCGCCAGCTCGCCCTGGACGGGCCGGATCCCCGCCGCCTCGATGGCCGCGGTGTCCATGTAGCTGAGGTACAGGTCGGCCACCTTCTGCAGCTCGCTGCCGGGCTGCCAGTTGGGGGTGGCGGCCGCGCGCTCGACGATCTCGCGCATGGCGGCGTTGCTCTGCTCGTCCAGCAGGTCGAAGCTCCCCAGCCCGGTGCGGTCGGCGGGGATCTGCGTGGTGTTCAGCCACCCGCCGTGGACGTAACGGAAGAAGTCGTCCTGCGGCCGGACGCTGCGGTCGAAGCCGGCCGTGTCGACGCCGAGCACGGGCGTGCGGGAGGCCGTGGGGGGAGTGCCGTCCTGCGCCTGGAGCATTGGAGCCGCGGCCGCGGCGAGCACGCCGATGCCGAGCACGCCCGGGAGCAGGCGCCTGGAAAGGTTGAGCGTCATGGAGGCGTAGTTCGAGGAGGGAGACGAATACCCCGGAGGGCTGAAATTTCAGTGCTGAAATATAACCCCTGCAAGGATTTACCGGAACCCACCACACCTCGTCAATCCAGGTCCGGAACGTCTTCCGGTCCTAGTAGACGAGCAGTGTGGAAGACCGTGGCGATCGCCACGGTGTCCTGATGCACCCGGTAAACGATGCGGTAGCTGCCGAGCAGGACTTCGCGCAATCCCGAGCGTCGGAACTCGGGGACTTCCCGGCCAGAAAGCGGAAAATCGACCAGCCGCTCGACGGACTCGAAGATGCGGTCCACGAAAAGGTCGGCGAAGTGCGGTGCGTCCCGGGCGATGAAGTCGCGGATCTCCACAACGTCGGAGAGTGCCTGGTCGGACCAGACGACTCTCACGTGCGGCCGAGCCTGCGCTTCGCCTCTTCGTGAGAAATGGTCTGGCCCGCCTCGATCTGCTTAAGTCCGCGCTCGACCTTGTGCAGGAAGTATAGCCGCTCCATCACGGCGTCCAGGCCCACGTCGGACGGGAGCTGCTCGATTGCCCGGATCGCCTGTTCCTTCGCGCTGCCGTTCATATGCCGCTCAGGTCGACTGTGGATGAAGAGTCAACATCCGGATCATACCGCAGGCAGTCGGAGCGGTTCCGAACCCGCCGCCGGCATCCTGCGTCACCCGTCTTTGCCACCGCTCCCCCTCCACGCCGTCCCGCGCGCCATCGAGGAACTCCTTATATGTCCTGCATTCCCTGCGCCGCCTCCCGGCCGAGCTTGAGATCAGCCTCGCCTGTACCAGGGGCGAGGATCCTGGCGCCAGTGCGCACACCCGACCACGACGATCTCCTCGTCTGACGCGGTATAGATGAGGCTGTAGGGGAACCTGCGCAGGGGGGCACGTCGCAGGTCGTTCCGTATGACGGGGTACTGGCGCGGGTTGCGCCGGACGGAGGCAAGGGTCGCATCGAGTGCCCGGAGGAATTCGGCACTCAGGCCCGAGGCGCTCCTCATACCATGCCGTCGCGTCGGAGATCTCTTCCAGCGCTTCGGGGCGTACAACGAGCCGGAGGCTCACGCGCCGAAACGCTCCCGCAGCCGGGTCCGAGCCTCCTCCCACGGGATCGCGGACGCGGGATCAGCCTGGTGCTCGGCCACGCGCCGCTCCATCTCCCGGAGCCGATCCTCGTCGAGAGGAAGCGCGTCCGACCGGACGGGAATGCTGTCCCACAGGTCCTGCGCAAGCTGGATGCGCTCGGCTTCGCTCAGCTTCAGCAGCTCGGGAAGCGGCGTGCTCATCATCGGATCCACATCTGGTTGTGCCTTTGTCTACGACGCGAGATGCCGGCCGCGAATCATACCGCAACCCGCCGGGGCGGTTCCGAACGCTACCGCTCCCCCTCGCCCCCCTCCCGGGCGCCGTCCAGGAATTCCTTGACACCCTGCTTTCCCTGCGCGGCGGCCTCCTGGCCCAGCTTCTCCATGTCCAGCTCGCGCACGCGCACCATCCCGAGGGCACCCACCGTGACCACGTGCTCGCCCACCCGCCCCACGGACACGATCCCGTAGCCGCGGTACGCGAGGAGCGACGGCGCCACGCGGTCGGCCCCGAACAGGGTGAGCACCGGGTGGTCCGTCCGGAACGCTTCGGCGAAGCGCTCGCGGTGCCGCGCCTCGGAAGGGTTCAGCAGGGCGAGCAGCCCCAGCACGGCGGCGAGTGCGAGCAGCTTCTTCATGGGGGTGCCTTCCGGGAGGGGAGCGGCCCCGGCGTCAGTCGCGCGGGGCGGGGAGCGTCTGCAGCAGGGCGGAGATGCGCTCGTCGGCGGTCATCCCCTCCACCTCGGCCTCGGGGGTGAGCATGACGCGGTGGCGGAGCACGGGGAGCGCGAGCGTCTTGACGTCGTCCGGGGTGACGAAGTCGCGCCCGGAAAGCAGCGCCTCCGCGCGCGAGGCCAGGAAGAGCGCCACTCCGGCGCGGGGGCTGGCCCCCAGGGCGAAGCTGGGCTCCTCGCGCGTCGCCCGGACGATGCGGGTGACGTAGTCGCGCACCGCCGGCTCCACGTGCACGGCGGCCACGGTGCGGCGCAGCTCCAGCAGCTCCGCGGCGGTCATCACCGGCTCCACGCCGTAGCTCTCGGCCCGGTCGGCGCTGAAGCCGTCGGCGTAGCGGTCCAGGATGGCCCGCTCCGCCTCCTCGCCCGGGTAGCCGATGGAGATCTTGAGGAGAAAGCGGTCGAGCTGGGCCTCGGGGAGCGGGTAGGTGCCCTCGTACTCCACGGGGTTCTGCGAGGCGAAGACGGTGAACGCCGGAGGGAGCGGGCGCGTCACGCCGTCGGTGGTCACCTGCCGCTCGGCCATGGCTTCCAGCAGCGCCGCCTGTGTCTTCGCCGGCGCGCGGTTGATCTCGTCTGCCAGCAGCAGGTCGGTGAAAACGGGGCCGGGGTGGTACACGAACTCCCGGCGCGCCTCGTCGAGCATGTTCACCCCCACCAGGTCGGTGGGCATCAGGTCCGGGGTGAACTGCACCCGCCCGAAGCGCAGCTCCAGCGCCATGGCGAGCGAGCGGATCGCCAGCGTCTTGGCGGTGCCGGGGACGCCCTCCAGGAGCGCGTGGCCGCCGGCGAGGAGCGCCACCAGCATCTGCCGGAGCACGGCGTCCTGGCCCAGGACCACGCCGCGCAGGCGGTTCAGCACTTCCAGGGCGCGCCCGGAGGCCGCCGCGTCGACAGGGACGGTCGTCACGTTCTCTTCACCTCGGTCAGGAGTCGGTCCACGTCGCGCGAGAGCGCCACGAGGTCGGCGCGGTCGCCCTTCGCCCACTCGCCGCGGACGGTGCGGGCGGCCTCGCGGCCCACGGGAAGGCGGGTGCCCAGGCGCTCCAGCAGCTCGCCCTCGCCGCCGGGGTCGCGCGGCCCGGCGCGCCCCAGGCGGCGCGCCAGCCCGGCGAGGAGGAGCCGCCGCGCGGTGGCGCGGGCGCCGGCCTGCCGGTACGCGCCCGCCAGCGCCTCCACGTGCTCCAGCGGCGAGCGGCGGCGCACGGGGGGCGGGGGGAGGGGAGCACCGAAGCGCCACCCCGCGGCCAGCAGGAGGAGCAGGCCGGCGAGGCCCAGCTGGAGCGCCATGTGCCCGGCGGGCTGCTCGCGCAGGAAGCGCAGCGTGGCGGACACGGCGCTGCCGCCGCCGTGGTAGCCCTGGTGGTACTCGTCGAAGCGCAGGGTGTCGCCCGGCGCGGCCCGGAGGGTGTCGCCCCCGGACGCGGAGATCGCGGCCATGCGGGCGAAGGCGTGCGCGGCGCCGCTCTCGCGGAGCGAGCGGTTGCGCAGCGGCTCCGCGTCGCTCCAGGCGATCACGCGGCCCCTTCCCATCCCGAACGCCAGCACCGTGGCGTCGCCACCGGAGGTGGTGAACAGCGGGTCCGCGCCGTGCCGCTCGAACGCGGCGGAGCTGTCCGCGAAGGCCCGGCGGAAGCCGCGGACGGGCCCGGTCCCCAGCGTCGCGGGGTGCATCGCGGGAGTGGCTGTCCTCCCCTCCCAGGCCGCGCGCGCCACCGCGCCGAGCGAGTCCGGCACCAGGGAGGCGAGGGCCAGGCCCAGCTCCCCCAGGGTGGGGTCGCCGGGGCGGGCGACGTAGAGGAGCGTTCCGCCGTCCTCCACCCACGCCCGCAGCGCCTTCAGCTCCGCGGGGGTGGGCGGCTGCGCCGGGGCGATGAGCACCAGCGGACCGCGCAGCGGGCCGGCGTCCACGTACGCGGCCATGCGGCGGTCCACGCGCATGCCCAGGCGCTCCAGCGTCAGGTACAGCGCCCGCGCGCCGGACTCGCCGTCGTGGAAGGTGGAGGGGCGCGGGTCCGCGCTGCCGCCATCCTGCGCGGGCGCCGCGAGGATCGCCAGCACGCCCACGATGACGATCAGCGCCGCCATCAGCAGCCGGTCGCGCCCGCTAGCCAAGGGTGCCCCCCTGCCCCGCCGCGCGGCGCAGCCTCTCGTACCCGGGGGCGTCCAGCGGCCGGCCGCCGAAGGCCACCGGCTCGAAGCCGCGCAGGAAGTCGTCGAGCGCGCGCGCGGCGTCCGGCCTCGCCGCCGCCTCGCTGCGGTAGTCGCCCGGCGTCTTGGCGGTGTCGTAGCGCACCGCGCCGCGGGCGTCCAGCCGCAGGAGGAGCGCCTGGTAGAGCGCCAGCGCGGCGTCGCGCAGGCGCCCCTCGGCGGCGGCGCGGCGCGCCGCCGCCTCCCACTCCGCCGCCCCCCGCGGCCCCGCCCCCACGCCGGTCGGCGCGCCCGCGCGGGCGCGCCGACCGCGGCCGCGCCACGCCCCACGCGCCGCCAGGCCGAAGTGGCCGATGATGAGCAGGGCGCTCAGCGACAGGACGGCGACCATCCCCCAGAAGAGCACGGGGGCGGTGGTCTCCAGGACCTCGAAGCGCGAGAACAGCCCGGCGATGGACGCCTGGAGCGCCTCCCAGCGGTCGGCAAGCCACCGGAGGGGGCCGGGGAGCGCGCGCGGCGCGAACTCGGGGAGGGCGTACACCTCGTCCAGCGCGCGCCGCACCTGGGGCGCGGTGGGGAGCGGGCGCCGCATCACGCGGGCATGGGGTGGATGGAGCGCCGCCGGCTCAGGCGGGGACGCCCAGCCGCTCCGTCGCGACCTCCAGGTCCAGCGCCTCGGTGCGCACCCGCCGGTCGTAGTACAGCACGGTGAGCGCGGCGGTCAGGAAGGGGGTGGTCAGCGCGCTGAGGAGGATGCTCAGCACGTTGTTCACGGCGCTGAACCACCCCATCGCGCCCGCCAGGGCGTCCGGGTCGCCGGAGCTCAGCATCGCGCCCGCGAGCGCGGCGCCGGTCGTGGCCCCCACCAGCATGCTGGGGATCATGATGATGATGGTGGAAACCAGCATGACGCCCAGGATGCGGAGCCACGCGCCGCTCGCCAGCTCGCGCGAGCGCGACATCGCTTCCACGGGCCCCCTGCCCTCGATGACCACCACGTGCCAGGTGGCGAAGAGCGCGATGCACACCAGGATCCCCGGGACGACGAGCAGGACGAAGCCCAGCGCGCACAGGATCAGGAAGAGGAAGCCGGCCGCCACCCCCGGGAGCATGCGCCGCAGGCTGACGCGGTACGCCTCGCCGCGATCGACGATGCCTCCTTCCACCGCCCGCGATGTCTCGTGGATCAGAGCGCCCCACACCAGCATCGTCCCCACGATCATCACCGGGTACACCGCGAGGAACAGCAGGCCGAAGGACGCGGTGAACTCGGTGGTCCCTCCGGTCAGGTACCCGAACACGCCCCACAGCAGCGCCACCGGGAGGAGCGGGATGATCGCGGTGGTGAAGAAGGTGCTGAAGTGGCGGCGGTACAGCACGAAGGCGCCGTCCAGGATCTCGCCGAAGGCGAGCGGACGCAGGTGGCTCAGGGACATGGGTGGCTCCGGGGTGGATGGAGGGGCAAGGACTGCAATGACGGGAACGGACGCGGACGGCAGGAAGGGAAAGAGTACCGTTCGCGGGAGGGCGTGTCAAACCGTTTACGTCCCCGGGGGAGCGCCGCGGCGCTTCGGCGCGCCCTCAGCGCACCAGCAGGACGAAGGGCGCGGAGCCCCCCTCGCGCAGCGTGCGGTGGTCCGGGCCCGACCACTGGAGGCGGATGCGGTGCTCGCCGGGCGGGAGGCCGGGGATGAGCCAGCGGAAGCGCCGCCCGCCCAGCGACCGGACGTCCGCGGCGCCGGCCATGAGCTCCGCCCCGCCCACGGTGGCGTGCAGGTGGTAGCGTCCCTCCGCCACCCACCCGGTGGAGTCGCGCGCCATGCGGGCCGGCGTCTCGAAGACGATGGCGAAGGGGCCGGACACCGCCGTGCCGCTCGCCGGCTCCACCACGGTGATGCGGGGCGGCGGGGGGGCCGAGCCGTCGTCGGTCTCTCCCGCGACGAAGAACACGAGGGCGAGGACGAGGGCGAGGACCGCGACGGCGCCGAAGACCCGGTCGCTGTTCGGCGGGGGGGGCGGCGCGAACGGGGCCGCGGCGTCCGCGGCGGGTGGATCTCGATCCGGCATCCTGGTCGGCGGCGGCGGGTGCGGGCCGCGCACCCGCGGCGGCCCCGGGCAAAGATAAGGGGCGCGCCCGGCCGCGCGCGAATCTTGCCCCGCTCCGCGCGGCGCGGCACCCGCGAGGTCCCGCCGCCGCCCACCGCCCCGGACCCACGCCCTCATGCCCGTACGCCTCCGCCCGGCCGTCCTCGCCGCCCTGTTCCTGGCCCCGGCGCTCGCCGCCGCGCAGACGCCCGCGCCCGACACCCTGCCCGCCGTGCGGCTGGACACGCTGGCCGTGCGCGTCCTGCGCACGCCGCTGCCGCTGCTGCGGGCCCCGTACGCCGTGTCCGTGGCGGCGGGGAACGAGCTCCACCGCGCCCGGCCGGGGCTGGCGCTGGACGAGGCGCTGGGCGGGATCCCGGGAGTGCAGGTGAGCAACCGCTTCAACTACGCGGTGGGGGAGCGCATCTCGGTGCGCGGCTTCGGGGCGCGGGCGCAGTTCGGGGTGCGCGGGGTGCGCGTGCTGGTGGACGGGATCCCCGCCACCCTCCCGGACGGGCAGACCACGCTGAACCACGTGGACCCCGGCGCGCTGGGGCGGGTGGAGGTGGTGCGCGGTCCCGCGTCGGCGCTGTACGGCAACGCCGCGGGCGGGGTGGTGCAGCTGACCACCGCGCCGCCGCCGCCGGGGCCGCTGGGTGCGGAGGGCCGGGTGACCGCCGGTGGCGACGGGCTGCTGCGGGCGCAGGGGGCGGTGGGCGGCACACGGGACGGGTGGACGTACCGCGCCGGCGGCACGCGGCTGAGCTACGGGGGATACCGCGAGCACAGCCGCGCCGACAACACCCTGCTGCACGCGCAGGTGGGGCGCCGCGGCGCGCGCGGCGAGCTGCGCCTGGCGCTCGCCGCGGTGCGCTACGACGCGCTCAACCCCGGCTCCCTTTCCGACTCGCTGCTGCGCCTGGACCGGACGCGGGCCTTCGCGCGCAACCGGGTGCAGCGCACCGGCGAGGCGGGGCGGCAGGGGCAGGCGGGGCTCTCCTGGAGGGGCGAGACGGGGGCGGGGACGCTGGAGCTGTCCGCCCACGCCGTGGCGCGGGAGATCGACAACCCCATCCCCGCCACGGTGATCGACCTGGCGCGCCGGGGCGGCGGGGTGCGTGCCGCCTGGTCCGCCGCGCGGCCGCTGGGCGCCGGGGCGCTGCGCTGGACCGCGGGCGCGGAGGCGGAGGCGCAGCGCGACCACCGGAAGAACTTCGCCAACCTGGAGGGCGAGCGGGGCGCGCTGGAGCTGGACCAGCGCGAACGGGTGACGGGGACGGCGGCCTTCGCGCAGGTGGCGGTGCCGCTCCTGGCGCGGCTGGACGCGCTGGGGGCGCTGCGCTACGACCGCTTCCGCTTCGCGGTGGACGACCGCCTCCCCGCGACCGCGGCGAACCCCGACGACTCGGGCTCGCGGACGATGGACGCGTGGAGCCCCACGCTGGGGGTGACGCTCGCCGCGTCGGACGCCGTTTCGCTGTACGCCAACGCCGCCACGGCCTTCGAGACGCCCACCACCACCGAGCTGGCGAACCGCCCCGGCCGCGCGGGCGGCTTCAACCCGGAACTGCGCCCGCAGCGCACCGCCTCGTACGAGGCGGGCGCCAAGGGGAGGCTGGGCGCGCGGGGCGCCTGGGAGCTGGCCGCCTACACCGCCGCCGTGCGCGACGCGCTGGTCCCCTTCGAGGTGGAGGGCGCGCCCGGGCGGCAGTTCTTCCGCAACGCGGGCTCCGCGCGCCACCGCGGCGTGGAACTGGGCGCGTCGCTCGCGCCGGGGGCCGGGGTGACCGCGCGCCTGGCGTACGCCTTCACCGACGCGCGCTTCCGCGACTACGTGGCGGCCGGCGACACCCTGGACGGCAACCGCGTCCCCGGCGTGGCGCCGCACTCGCTGGACGCGCGGCTGGGGTGGGAGGGCGCGGCCGGCGCCTTCGCGGACGCCGAGGTGCGCCACGCTTCCGCCATCCCGGTGGACGACGCCAACCGCTTCCGCTCGCCCGCGTACACGGTGGCCGACCTGCGCGCGGGGTGGCAGGACGCGCGCCTGGGCCGCCTCCGCGCGACGCCGTTCCTGGGCGTCACCAACCTGTTCGGCGCCGAGTACAACACTTCGGTGGTGGTGAACGCCTTCGGGCGGCGCTTCTTCGAGCCGGGACCCGGGCGGACGCTGTACGCGGGGATGAGTGTGGGGATGGGGGGTTGGAAGCCGCGGTAGGGTCCGGACGATCTCATTGACTCACGTAGTTAACGCGATGTGCAGGTTTCGGTGAGAAGAGGTCCATGGCAGGGAACCGGCAGGACCAAGTGGTTGCGACGCCGCTTGATCCCTGTGCAGGAGCACCACCATGGACCTCGAGACCTTCCTCACCGCCGTGTACTGCCTGACAGACGACTTCCTCGCGGGGCAGAAGCTACGCCAGCGGGGACCCCAGCCAACGCTCTGCGACAGCGAGGTGCTGACCATGGAGATCGCGGGCGAGTTCCTGGGGATCGACACCGATACAGGGCTCTTCCGCTACTTCCGCCGGCACCACGCGGTGCTGTTTCCGAAGCTGCAAACCGTGCACCGCACCACCTTCACTCGCCAGGCGGCGAACCTCTGGGCCGTCAAGCGGGCCCTCTGGCAGCACCTTCTCGGCGTGGTGGAGCACGCCCCCTGGCTGGTGGTGCTGGACAGCTTGCCAGTGCCGGTCTGCCGCTTCGCCCGAGCGACCTTCTGCCAGCGCTTGCGGGACATCTCGGCTTACGGGCACGATCCCGTGGCCCGGCAGACTTTCTTCGGACTGCGCGCACACCTCAGGATCAGTTGGCCAGGCATCATCAGCGCGTTCGACCTGGCACCTGCCAACGTCGCTGATTCGGTGATGGCACCCGAGATCCTGGACCGTGTCCAAGGGTGGGCACTTGGAGACCGGGCCTACTGGAGCCCACCTCTGCGCGAGGATCTCGCCGCGCGGGCCCTGCGGTTACTGGCGCCCTTCCGAAGCAAGAAGCACGAGAGGGAGCCCTGGCCGTTCTGGTTGTTGATCAAGCGGCGCCGAATCGAGACTGTCATCGCTCAGCTCGTCGAGCGCTTCCACCTGGCACGCGTCTGGGCACGAGACGGCTGGCATCTGTGCTCACGCATGCTCCGCAAGATCCTCAGCCACACCGTTGCTGTCCTGCTCTGCCAGTGTGCTGGATTAGCGCCTCTGCGCTTCGATGCGCTGCTCGATTCCTGAAAACCTGCACATCGCGTTAGTTAGAGCCATATTATCGGGGAAGGCTCGTGATCCGCCGTCTGCGTCCGCCGCCCCTCACGCCCGGAGGAAGCATGTCCATCCCCAGGAGGCTCGCCTGCGCGCTCGCCGCCACCGCCCTGGTCTCGGCCGCCGCCTGCGATCGCTCGCCGACGTCGGCGAGCGGGGTCGGTCCCGCCGACGCTCCGTCGCTCGCCACCAACATCTCGGTGGTCTGCGGTCTCCAGTCGGTTCCCACCGGGTACGTGATCCTCTACTACACGAGCAGCTTCGGCTGCCCCTACTACTCCGCCACGAACGCCAAGGTGATCGGCCTTCCCGGCTCGCCGGAGACGGCGTGCAGCAACTCGTCGGTCCCCTCGGGCCGGGTCATCACCAGCTACGGCCAGAACCCGAGCTGCCTCTACTACTCCGCGCTCTCGTTCAACACCTTCACAATCAAGATCCCGGGCAGCCTGGAAACGGTCTGCTACGACTCGCCCGTCCCGTCCGGCTACAGTGTCGTCTCCTACGGCAGCAGCCCGAGCTGTCTCCACTACTCCTCGGGAACGAACAACACCAAGACGATCCGGCGGATCTGACCTTGCGACTTTGACGACGGGTCCAGGGGTGGGGTGGGGGGATGCGAGCCGCGGCAGGGGTGGAGCGCGCCCCGGAGGGCCCCCACCCGGCGGCCTGAGAGCCGCCACCCTCCCCCAATTCTGGGGGAGGGCTTGTTGTCGGGGCCGGGGTGGGCGCGAGGCCCGATGGGCGGTGCGTCGTGCGGTTAGCCGTTCCGCAGTACCCCTCAAATCTTCTGCGGAGGGAGACTCACGCAGGCTGTATCGCGTGAGGCTCCCGAAGCCGGAGCGGAGACCCGGGGGAAGTTTCCCGGGGCTCCGCGACCCGCGCAGGAGACGGACGGCTGTATCGTCCGGCTCCGGAGCGGCCCCACACGCAGAAACCCGTTCAGATCACCAGATCCTCACTTACGACCCGAATGCTCGTCGTGCAGCAGGATGTTGAGCACCAGCAGCACCCCTCCCACCACCGCCGCCAGGAAGAGCAGGATCGCCAGCCCCGGGTAGCCCAGGATGCGGAAGCTCGTCTCCACGCGCATCATCAGCGCCGCCCCCAGGATCAGGGCCGCCAGCACCAGCCCCAGCGTGATGCGGTTTGCGATCTTCTGCAGCCCCGCCATGAGCTGCGTCTCGTCGATGGCGTCCACCCCGATACGGAACTGGTTCTCCGCCATGTTCTCGAGGATGGTGTTCAGCCGCCGCGGCAGCCGCTGCACCAGCTCGTTGGTCTCCAGCAGCGTGGAGAACATGGCCGCGGGCGAGGCCTGCTTGAGCATCCGCTGGCGCATGATCTCGGCGGCGCTGCGGCGGATGGAGGCGTTGGGATCGAAATCCGGGTCCAGCGTGCGCCCCACCTGGTCCAGCGCGAACAGCGTCTTCCCCAGCGTGGACAGCTCGGCCGGGAGGAGGATGCCGTTCTCGGCGGCGGCGCGCGTCATCTCCATCACGATGCGCCCCACCTGGATGTCGCGCGCGGTGGCGCCCTGCATGCCGGTGACCAGCGCGGTGACCTCGCGGGTGAAGCGCGCCTCGTCCATCCCGGTGCGCGTGGTGCCGATGCGCACGGCGGTGTCGGCGGCCTCCTCGCCGCGCCCCTCGCTCACCGACAGGAGCAGCTTGAGCAGGCGCTCCTGCATCTCCGGCGCGACGCGCCCCACCATCCCCACGTCGATCAGACCGATGCGGAAGTCCGGGGTGATGAACACGTTGCCGGGGTGCGGGTCGGCGTGGAAGAAGCCGTCCACCAGGATCTGCTGGAGGTAGGCGCGGAACAGCTCCTCGGCCAGCGCGCTGCCGTCCATCTCCATGCGCGCCAGCGGGCTGAGCTGGGTGACCTTTTTCCCCGGCACGTACCCCATGGTGAGCACGCGCGAGGTGGTGTAGTCCTGCACCGCGCGGGGCACCACGATGCGGGCGAAGTCGCGCAGGTTCTCGCCCAGCGTCGCGAGGTTCTGCGCCTCGGTGCGGTAGTCCAGCTCGGCGAGCAGCGTCTTCCGGAACTCGACGAGGAGGTCGGCGGCCCCGTAGCGCCTGCCGGCCCGGGTGTGGCGGTCCAGGAACTCGGCGATGTCCTCCAGCGCGTCCAGGTCGGTGACGATCTGCTCGCGGATCCCGGGGCGCTGCACCTTGACGGCCACCTCGGTGCCGTCGCGCAGGCGGGCGCGGTGCACCTGCCCCAGCGAGGCGGCGGCCAGCGGCTCCGGGTCGAAGTCCATGAACGCCCTGGACATGCGCACGCCCAGCTCGGTGGTGACGATGCGCTCCACCTCGGCGTAGGGGAACGGGGCCACGTCGTCCTGGAGCCGGGAGAGCGCCTCCACGTACGGCGCGGGGAGGAGGTCGGCGCGGGTGGAAAGGAGCTGGCCCAGCTTGATGTAGGTGGGGCCCAGGCGCTCCAGGTCGTCGGCCAGCTCGCCGGCCACGGTCGTGTGATCGGCGGGGGCGGTGAGGTCTTCGCCCTCCTCGCGCAGGATGTCCTCCATCCCGGCGTCGCGAACCAGGTCGGAGCGGCCGTACTTCACCAGGAGTCTGCCGATTTCTACGTATCTCTTCAGGTGCTCGCCGCGCAGCGAGATCGCCATGTTTCTGCCTTCCGCGAGGTCTGTGTGGGTCCGGGAATACGGACGTTCCAACGCAGGAAGCGTGCGCGGGAAGATAGCATGGCGTCGGGGGCGGGGGGCCGCTGCGGAGCCGGACGATACTGCCGTCCGTCTCCTGCGCGGGCTCCGGGAGCCACCGGAAACCGCCCCGGTGTCTCCCTTCGCCGGAGTGAGCCTCGCCAAACAGCCGGCGAGTCTCCCTCCGAACAGACTCTGGGGGTACTGCGGGAACGGCGACGGCTCGCGTACGTCGGCGTCTCGCCGCTTCGTCAGCGCGGGGCGCGGCGGAGGACGTGGGCGGGCTCCAGGCGCATCCCGGGCTTCACGGTGCCGTCGGGGGCCAGGCGGTCCCAGCCGCTGTCGGCGATGAACAGCAGGGTGTCGGAGCCGGTGAGGAGGGCGTGGGTGGGCTCGGTGAGCAGCGGCGTCCCGGATTCCAGCACGCGCCAGCCGGATATGCGGGTTTCCGCCGGGTCCAGCTCGTAGCGCAGCAGGCGCTTGGGACGGGTTCCGTTCTGCACGGCGACGAGCGCGTGGCCGTCGCGCACCAGCCCGTCGATGCCGGACACCGGCACCGTGTCGGCGTGGGCGAGCCACGCCACGCGCCCGGTGGCGGCGTCCACCGCGGCGATGCCGCGCACGTAGTCGGCCACCAGCACCCGCCTCCCGTCGGACGCCATGGCGGGGCCCTGCGGCGAGGCCAGCACGCCCCGGGGCACCAGCACCGCGAGCGAGTCGGCGCCGGGCGCCAGCCGGTAGAGCTCGCCCGAGTCGGCGTCGCTCGCGTACACGGTGCCGTCCGCGGCCACGGTCATGTCGCCCAGGGTGTGGCGGCGTCCGTCGCGGGGAAGCTCGGCGCGGCGCACCATCCGCCCGCTCCCCAGGTCGAAGGCGAGCACCGCGGTGCGGCCGGAATCGGCGGGCTGGAAGCCGCGGAAGTACGGCGCGGCGGCGGTGGTGGCCCACAGCAGGCGGCGCCCGGGGTCCACGGCCAGCGCCAGCATCGCCCAGCGTCCCTCCCCCGCCCCGGCCGGCGCCACGAACCGGGCAAAGCCGCCGTCGGCGCCGCGGCGCAGGATGGAGCCGTCGCGCAGGCCGGACAGGTACAGCGCCCCGTCCGCCGGGTCGCGGGCGATCCCCTCCGGCATGAAGGCGGAGTCGGGGAGCGCGAAGTGCATGGCGGCGGCGGTCACCGGCGCCGCGTTGTCCACGGCGGCACGCCGGGCCAGCGCCGGCCAGCCGGGGTGCGCGCGGAGCGCGGCCCAGGCGGTGTCCGCGGGGTCCAGGAGCAGGCCCATGGCGGCGTAGCGGCCCAGCCACCCCATCGCCTCGGGGACACGCCCCAGCCGGGTCTCCGCGCGGGCGAGCGCCAGCACCAGCGAGGGGTGGTTGCCCACCTCGTCGTACATGCGGCCCACGTGGTGGCGGTACGCCGGCCAGTCGCCCGCGCGCCGGGCCGCGTCGGCGGCGCCGTCGTGCTCGCTCCAGGTGGTGTCGGCGCGGAACGGGGCGTGCACGGGCCGGGCGGTGTCCGCCGCGCTGGGGGCGGGAGCGAGCGCGGCGGCGAGGAGCAGCGGGGCGAGCAGGCGCATGGGCGGGGTCCGGTGGCGGGGAGCGGGGGGCCGTCGCGCGGCCCCGGCAGGGTAGCGGGCCGGCGCGGCTGCGGACAGGGCCGCGGGACGGGACGCATTCACCGGGGCCGAGCCGCGCCCCACGACACCGGAGCGAATGAGCCCACCCGTCCGCCGCGTCCTCGTCCTCGCCCCGGCCGTGCTGCTGGACACGGCCTTCAGCCTGGACCTGCTGGGGCGCGTCTTCGACGCGGAGGGGCCGTGGACGCTGGGCGCCCACGCGGCGGTGGCGGGCGTGGCGGCCGGGCTGCTCGCCGGACTGCCGGCGGGGACGCTGGGGCCCCGGGCGGGGCGCGGACGCCGCCTCCGCTTCGCGGGGCTCTACGCGGCGGGGCTGGCGCTCTTCGCGCTCGCGCGCTGGGTCCGCGGGGACGCGGCCATCCCACCGGAGACGGTGCTGCTGGCGGTGGAGGGGATCGCGGACGCGCTGCTGCTGGCGGGCGCCTGGACGGGCGGGTTCCTGGACCGGTGGCCGGGGGACGGCCCGCGCGGCGGGAGGTCCGCCGCCGGCGCGTAGGCTACGCCGCCGGACCGGGCCCGGAGCGCTTCCCCTGCAGCCGGTCGAGACCGGGGAGGAACGACAGCTCCCGGTCCACGATGGCGGCGATCTCCTCCTGCTCCTTCCAGCGGCGCTCCAGCTCCCACAGCTCCATCTCCAGCAGGCGCCGCTCGTCCTCCTCGCTGAGCGCGATCTCCAGCGCCACCGCCGCGGTGCGCTGGGTGCGCTCCAGCGTTCCCAGGGTGATCCTCTGTCCGGCCACCCATCTGGCGAGCGCCCCGCCGGAGCCGGCGAGGTCGATGGTCTGGGCGGCGGCCCGGATGCGTTCCTCGGACGCGCCGTCGAAGTGGCGGTGGGCGAGGATGCGGCGCAGCGCGGCTTCAGCCGCCGTTCCGGCCAGCAGGTGGCCCGACCCGGGCCGCCTGTAGCATTGCGCGCAGGCGTGGTACAGCGACGGGGCCTCATCCTCGCCGCCGGGGACGAGCACCACCCTGTCGGCGTCGCTGAACTTCACCCCGGTGGAAACGCTCCCGCACACCGGGCACTCCGACCGGCCCCGGATCGCCATGCTCCCGAACCTCCGCCACCGCACGGCTTTCGGCAGCAGGCCCCTCCCGAGCCATCCCAGTCCCGCCGTCGCGAAGGCCACCCCGGTCAGGGCCACCATCTCCACCCCTTTCAGCGCGTCGGAGCGTTTCCTCCGCCCCAGCAGCTCCCGCCCGTAGCGCCACCACGCCTCCTCCGCGCGCTCCGCCCGCCCCACCCGCACCAGCTCCAGCTCCCCGGTCCGCAGCAGCGCCACGTTGTCGGTGCTGGACAGGAGCCACGCCCGGTCCGTCGCCAGCCGGTCCAGCTCCTCCAGCGCCTCCCAGCGCTCCTCGATGGGAGCCAGCGTCCACCGCGCGCACACCGCGCACACGATCCACAGCCGTCCCCGTGCCGGGTCGAACGCGATGCGCCGCCCGTGCCGCAGATGCTCCAGCGACTGGTTCTCCGGGAACGGCGCGTGGCAGAAGATGCAGCGCGAGAACATGGATCTACGGGTTGAACGGCGGGTTCGGGCGTGCCTCCCGCGGGACGCGGGGGTCGGGCTTTGGCTCCGTAGCAGACGAAACTGAGCGCCACTCCGCCTCCCTCACCTTCTGCAGGTGCCCCGGCGGTGGGGACGGCGCGCTCCAACGAGTCCAACCGGGCGTGCACCACCCCCGTCGGCTCCGCCTACGCTAATACTTGATCTTTCCGACGGCCTCACAGCACCCCCAGATCGACATCGAAGTAGGTTCGTCTCTCCTCCGGCTTTTCCCCGGGCCAGACGGCCATGCCGCTCCAGGCGCCACCGCCTCTTCGCCTGAAGCGTGTGTAGACACGAACGTTCGTCAGATCCGGCTTTACGATCAGAAGGTTGTACAATGCTGGTGTCGACTCGGGCCTCTCGTCGGGCCGGGCTGCCACTGCACCCCCGCCGATCACATGGAGGAGGCCTCGACCCGTCTTGTAGCCAACAAGTTCTACCCGCTCCTCATGAACATGTCCGTGGAGCGCAACCCGGAACCCACTTTGCACGAGCCGCTCGAGATAAGCGTCTGTCGGGATACTTTCCTGTCCTTTGAGCGGGTGGTGCACGACGGCGATCCGGAGTATGCTCTCTTCTCTGGAGATCCGTCCGCGCTCGATGGCACTTTCGAGTTGCGAATCTGCACTCATGAGCCCGCGTGCCAGTGCGGAATCGTGAATGCTTGCTCGATCTTGAAAGAACTCATCGATTTCCCAACACGAATTCAGTAGAAGGAACTGAATTCTGTGCTCCTCGAATAGCAGAGGAATGGCTTGGTCCTCCGGCCTCAGCGGATATGGAGACTGGAGTAGCGGGTGATACAGGGCCTCATTGAAGTTTCTGAAACGCATCGGATATGCATTCTCGTCCCGCACTAGGTAACCGCTCCCCTGCGGCACGATCGAACTCTGATCCGGCTGATGATTCTGAATCCGGCGAGACGGCTCCCAGGTATAGACTAGCTCATCGAAATCCAGATCGTGGTTCCCGGGCACCAGGATACATCTCTCCGCGGTCAACGAAAATCTTTCAATAATGCGGGATATCAGCGTGCGGGCATGCCTGAATTCCTCGACTTTGCCACGGTGCGCAAAATCACCGGACAGGATGAGGTAGTCGAGTTCACGCACGCTCAAGCCCTCCCGATCACGCAGATCGGCGACCAGCGGCTGGAGAACGGCCTCGGGATCGGAATCGGCTCGGAAGTGCAAATCACTGAGATGCAGGAGCGTGATCGGCCGGGGTTCGATCGCCGCGTGTCGGGCTTCTGCCATCCGTTCTTTCGTCCGTTGGATGATCAGGCGCCGGTTCTCACTGACCTGCGAGCGCATCGCCCACAGACGTCTACTTACCATTGCACTGCGCTCACGAAGGATTGCGGTGCTCTCGCGGATAGGGAACCTCAAGTCACAATTCGGGCAGCCAATATCTTCCTGGTTCTCAAGTATTCGGCGCCTGATCGTTTCCGGAGAGAACTGGAACCCGCATCGGCAGGTCATCGCGGCCTGCTCAATGATATCGACACCCTGGTCTCGCAGGCGCTCTTCGACGAACGAGGTGAACAACTGAGCAGATTCTACCGGCGGGTCCCCCTTGAAGAAGATGTCGAGGCTCGCGAAGCCATACCCACGATCCACCTTACGAAATCCATAGACCCCCGAGTCACGATACCCAAATTCAGCACGGTCCTCCCACAGTCGCACCGGCCCGAACCGTTCACTGATCGTCAGCGCAGCGACCAGTTCCGAGTAGATATTACTGACTGCACCCGAAAAGTCGTAATGCAGGAGTCCCAGGGCTGGAGTTGTCTCTTCTGTCGTTCCCTCGGTCGGGCGAAACAAGGCCGGGAAGACCAGCCGGCCTTCGTGGCGAAGACAAATTCCACGATCGAGCAGGAGTTGGACGACACATTCCAGAACAATCGCTTCGTGCTGAGGAGAGAGCCGGCATTCGTCCGGAATTCCTGGAAACCGGAAAGAAGGCGATCCAAAGGCCCGCTCTTCGATCACCGGTGTGCCACGAGGGCTATTCCGCGCCGCGATGATGATTGCGCCGGCGTAACGCTCTATCTCGGCGATTTGAAGCACGAGCGCCCGCTTGCCATCCGAAAGCCTGGTTTCCGCGATCGTACCTTGAAGGGCCAGCTGCTCGACAACGGCATCCACTACTCTCGAGTCGATGTCATCACTAGCCACCTTCGCCAGATCCTCCTCAAGCTCGGTCTTGGTGGTGACCACATCCCCGCGTTCCCGACGACGTGCGATGATCTCCCGCGCCTGTTGAAAGAGAATAGGGCGGGCAGTCTTGGAGAGGACGTCCCAATCGATGTTCTGTGCGATCCGAGCCAGGAGCTCAGACCGTCCTCTGCTGGTCTTCGCACTGACAGGTACGTACGCCGCGATCCCATACTCGGTGAGGAACCTGTCGATCGCAGGCTTGTCGACAATAGCGGGGTGCAAGTCGTCATCAAGTTTGCTGCCGATGAGCAGCTTCGTGGGTGCACGACCGACGATCTGGCGGTCAAAGCGGTGAACCCACTCGGCCGCTTCCAGCAGCGCGGTACGCCCGCGGGTTGGATCGACAACGATCAGGGCGACCGTCGTATCATGCATGAAAAGCTGGTGTACGAGGCGGTATTCCGCCTGCCCACCCATGTCCCACAACACCAGTTCACGGTGTTCGTCAGCACTCCCCGACCCGGATGGTACGAGGAACTCCCAGGGAAGCGGCCAGAAGCGCAAGCCGTGCGTCGTCCCTTGCTCCTCATACCGATCCTCTGCGATCCGCAAGGCCAAGCAGGACTTCCCGGCGTTGCTCTCTCCAACCAGAACGACTTTCGCGCTGGAGTAGAACGTAGGACTACGATCCGCGCTCGATTGTCTGACGACACTCTGCTTCAGGTCCCACAACTCAACCGAGCGGTTCCCGTCGAAGAGCACTGCAAGCATGGACGTTCTCGGATGAAACGCCACACGTGAGTACGCGTGGGTGAGTTCCGACCCTATACCAACAGGCTGCCAATTGTCGGTCCGCCAAAATCGAATCGCTCCGTCGCCAGCCGTAGCAATCAGTTCTCCGTCGAACGACGGTGAAATCGTGTCCACTCGGCTGGCATGGCCTTCGAGAATGAAGAGCTGCTTGCCGACCCGATGCTTGTAGACACGCACGGTTCCGTCTGCCAGGCCAAATAGCTGAACGTCACCGTTGAGGAGCCACTCCGCGCTCGAGACTGCGTGCTCAGACAACTTGATCCTGGATGATACCCGCCGGGCGACATCGAGGTACGCGACCTCTCCGTTCGCGAGACCGGCAACGATGGCACTGCCGTCCGGCTTCCATGCTAGACAGGTGACGGGTACGTACCCGAAATCGGAAAAAACATGGACGAATTCGCCACCTCTCGACCACAGGCGAACGGTGCCGTCCGTCGACGAGGAAGCTAGCAGCTGGCCATGGGGAGCCCACCGCACCATCGCCACCGTTGCGACGTGGCCTTCAACCCGGATCCTGCACGGGAGTGGCGCCCCGGTGGATTTCGCCTCTCGCGAGCCGGCAGATGACGGCGGAGGCGGCGACCGAGCGAGCCGGGACGTTGCCGCCGCCCTCGCAAGAGGCTCTGCCGCGGCTGATTCCGGTCTGCCGGGCGCCGCAGGGCAAAGCGGCTCCACCACCGGGCCGATGGGCTCCGGTCTTCCTCGCCCTGCGTGCCTGCGCCAGAGACTCTCAGGCTGGCAGGGGCGGTCCCGTGCCGACCCGGCGCAGCGCCCGGAGCAGTTCTCGGCGCAGCGGCTCGGCCCGCTGGAGCTGCACGTACTGCTTGCGCGCGTGCGTGGTCAGCTTCGCCGGAAGGCGGAAGAGCCAGGCCCGCAGGCGCTTCGGCTGTGCCCGGCGCCAGCTTCCCGAGAGCGCCGTGGTGCGGAGGGTGTGGAGCATCTGATACGCCAGCGCACCCAGCGCCCAGAGCAGATGATTACCCCCCAGATCATCGACCGCCGTCTGCCCCACCGAGAGCTGTCCCAGCTCCTCGATCCGCTGCTCCACGAGCGCGCCCTGGTTGTAGAGCCGCCACGCCGAGAGGACGCTGATCCCCGCCACGTTGCTCAGCACGTGCGCCGTCTTCTCGACCTTGTAGCTCTCCAGCTCCAGCTCGCCTTCGGCGCCCCCGATCTCGCGCCGCTGTTCCACCGTCAGCAGCCGCGCGCCGTAGATCGTGCCCGAGGCCGTCCAGAGCTTGGGGTCCTTCTGGGAGCGGCGAAAGGGCGAGAGGTGACGCCGCAGCCACTTCTGGTCGGGCACCTTGAGCACGTAGCCGACCCCGAGGGCCTCCAGCGCCTCGACCATCTTCCGGGAGAAGAACCCCTTGTCCAGACGCAGCGTGATCTGCTCGACCCCGGCCGCGCGGAGCTGCCCCACCAGGGCCTCGATCCAGGGGATCGCCCCGGCGGCGGTGTGGGCGCTGCCCGCTCGCCAGCGCACGCCCAGGCAGTCGCCCGTCTCGGCCAGGAAGGCCACCAGCGGGTGGTGACTGGGTCGGCCCTTCTTCGTGGGGTTGTAGCCCTTTTCGGCGCCCGCCTGCTTGAGCCCGTATCGCTGCACCACCGTGCTGTCCAGCACCAGCATCACCGAGCGCGGCACTGCGCTCCTCGCCCAACGGGCACGCACCATCTGCCAGAGAACGGCGTCGAGCTGCCCCGCCAGGCGCTCCCCGCCGCGACGCAGCCAGCGCCCGTAGGTCGTTGGATCGGGCAGGCCCTTCCAGCCGAAGAGGCGGCGGATGCCGCGCCCGCCCAGCAGGCGCAGATCATCCATGCAGCCGCCGCCGTAGAGCAGCAGTACGATCCAGAGCTCCACCATCAGGCTCGGCCGGTAGGCGCCGCGCAGCCAGGCCGCTTCGGTGTCGAGCCTCTGCCCCAGCCCCAGTCGATCCCAGAGACGGCGAAGCAGCAGCAGGCCCGCTCCGTCCGTCAGCTCACCGGCCGAGTGCCGAAGCCGCAGCGGGGCCGCCCTGCCTTGCACGTGGGGTCGAGAAGCGATAGTCTGAACTCGCACCGTCTGGGTGCCTATGGTTGGGTGGAATACTTCTGCCAGGAAGTTCCCTCAACCTACGGCCCCAGGCGGTGTTCTGCATCCTACCCCTCCCTTTTCCTACCTTCACCCGTGCAGGATCCGGGTTCAAGAGTATGTACCGTCTTGAGATTTCGAACATCCCATATTCGAACGGTCCGATCCGCGGAACTCGATGCGAGAAGCCTCTCGTCGCGCGACCACGACAGACTCCGCACGTAATCCCTATGCTTCTCCCGGAAGAAGTCCACCCACCCGGACGAGGGGTCGGCCAAGTGGATCGAGCTGTTGGTAAAAGCAACCACGAACTGTTTGCCGTCGGGCGACCAGGCCAAGTCGACGATCGAGTCGATCCGTTGAGGTAGTCTGAGACGAAGTGTCAGAGCAGGCGATCGTGCATTCATGGAGAGATGGCGAGCGGGTTTGATGGGGGAATGTGATTTCAATGCACGCGTATGAGGCGGCGAGTCGTAGGCACCTCGAGCGATGTAGTATACAGTCCTGGTTTCGTGAATTCCACGATTGCCGAGCAGTCATACATTCCAGCAGACAAACGGAAGCCCCCGGACCAGACGGCCCAGGGGCTCCGAACACCTGCCATCGGAGCACAACTGCCTATTTCACCCCCGCCGTCTCCGGAAGCAGCGTCACCTGCACGTAGTTCGCGGTGTCCAGGTAGCGGCGGGCGGCGCCCTGCACGTCGGCGGCGGTGAGGCGGGCGGTGCGCTCTCCCCCGGCGGGGATCTCGCGCAGGTCCCAGCCGCTGTTCACGTACGACATCATCTGCGAGATCCAGAAGGCGTTGTCGCGCATCTCCGTTTCACGCGAGCGCCGCTCCGCCTCCCGTACCTTCTGCAGTTCCGCGGGCGTGGGGCCGGAGCGCTTCAGCGAGTCCACCTGGGCGAGCACCACGCGCGTCAGCTCGTCCACCCGCTCCGGCGAGGTCCCGAAGCCGATGCTCACCGAGTAGGTGGGGCGCGGGTCGCGCGAGGCGCCGGCGCCCACGCTGGCCCCGTACGTCCCGCCCATGTCCTCGCGCAGCAGGTCGCGCAGGCGCAGGTCCAGCACCTCTGCCATGGCGTTCATCGCCGCCAGCGAGTCCCGGTCGAAGGCGGCGCTCCCGGTGAACACCAGCTGGGTGCGCGCCTTTGGCTCCACCCCCTTCCGCACCGTCTTGCGGATCACCCCGCGCGGGTACGTCATCCCCACGTCGCGCCAGCTTTCCCTGCGCCCGGTGGCGGGGAGCCCGCCCAGCCAGCGCTCCACCTGCGGCCGCAGGCTGTCGGGGTCCAGGCTCCCCACGAAGTAGAAGGTGAAGTCGCCCGCGTCGGAGAAGCGGTCGCGGTAGAAGGCCAGGGAGCGCTCCAGGTCCATCCGATCGAAGGTCGCGCTGGTGAGCGGTCGGGCGCGCGGGTGGTTCTGCGCCAGCGCCAGGCGCAGCGTGTCCCCGAAGGCCGCCTCCGGTGAGGCGTCGCGGTTGCGCAGCGCCTCCCGCGCGCGGGACTGGTACGTGTGGAAGGCGGCGCTGTCCGGGCGCGGCGCCGTGAAGTACAGGTACACCAGCTGGAGAAGCGTTTCCACGTCCTGCGTGGAGCCTCCCCCGCTGAACCCCTCGCGCAGGTCGCCGATGTTGGGGCCCACGCCCACCAGCTTGCCGGCGAGGCGCTTCCCCAGCTCCACCAGGCTCAGCTCGCCCACGCCTCCGCCCTGCACCACCCCGGAGGCGGTGAGCGCGGGCACCCAGAGCGAGTCGGGCGCCAGCGACAGCCCGCCGGGGCTGTTGCCGGCGAACAGGAATTCGTCCTGCTTGAAGTCGGTGGACTTCACGAACACGCGCACGCCGTTGGACAGCGTCCACTCGCGCACGTTCACCCCGGGGACCGTCCGCTCGGACACCACGCGTCCCGGCCGCGGCGGCGTGCCCACCAGGGGGCGGTCGGAGGTGCGGTCGTCGTAGGCCGCCACGGGGCGCCGGGCCACCGAGTCCACGACGGCGCGCAGCCCGGCCTCGGTGGGCACCCGCAGCCCGGCCTTTTCCGGGAGGCTCACCAGCACCACCCGCCCCGTCTCGCGCAGGCGGGCGGCGGCGAGGCGGTTCACCTCCGCCAGGGTGATCTCCGGGAGGAAGCGGCGGTACAGCTCGAACTCGGAGGCCACGTCGGGGATGGGCTCGCCCTCCAGGAAGTGGGCCACGTACTCCGCCGTGAACTGCCCGGAGTGCGTCTTGTCGCGCTCCGCGTACACCTGCTCCCACAGCCGCAGCAGCGTTTCCTTCTGGCGCGCCAGCTCCGAGGCGGTGAAGCCGTGCCGGGCCGCGCGCTCGGCCTCGGTGAGCAGCGCGTCCAGCCCGCGCTCCACCCCGCCGTCGCGCACCCCGGCCGAGAGCACCTGCGACTCCGTGCCGCGCACCAGCGGACCCGAGGAGGCGGAGGCGGACAGGTAGGGCGCGTCCGGCTCCTGCGTCCGCTCGTACAGGCGGTCGCTCAGCATCCCCAGGTACAGCGTTTCCACGATCGCCTCGCGGTAGCCGCCCACCGTGCCGCCGGCGCGCTCCGGGTGCTTGAAGTACACGGTGACGCCGGAGCCGGTGGTTTCCGGGTCGGTCGCCACCGAGAACCGCGTTTCCGCGTGCTCGGGGATCCCGAAGGCGGGGCGCTCCCGCGGGGTGGAGGACGCCGGGATGGCGGAGAAGCGCTCGCGGATGGCGCGGACCATGGCGTCCTGGTCGAAGTCGCCGACGGCGACCACGGCCATCAGCTCCGGGCGGTACCACTCCGCGTAGAAGCGGCGGAGCGCGGCCGGGTCGGCGCGCTCCAGCGACTCCCGCGAGCCGATGGGGAGCCGCTCGGCGTAGCGCGAGCCGCGGAAGAGCACCGGGAACTGGCGGTCGCGCAGGCGCGAGCCGGCCCCCTGCCCCAGCCGCCACTCCTCGATCACCACCTTCCTTTCCTTTTCGATCTCCTCCGCGTCGAACGTCACCCCGCGCGCCCAGTCGTCCAGGATGCGCAGCCCGGTGTCCAGCACTCCGGCGCTGTCGGTGGGGAGGGTCAGCGAGAACACCGTCTCGTCGAAGCCGGTGTACGCGTTGACGTCCGCCCCGAAGCGCATCCCCACCCGCTCCAGGTAGTCGCGGATCTGCTGCTTGGCGAAGTTGCGCGTCCCGTTGAACGCCATGTGCTCCACCAGGTGCGCCATCCCCCGCTGGTCATCGGTCTCCAGCACGGAGCCGGCGTTCACCACCAGGCGCAGCTCGGCGCGCTTCTCCGGCTCGTGGTTGGCGCGCACGTAGTAGCGCATCCCGTTCGGGAGCCGCCCCATGGCGACCGCCGGGTCAATCGGGAGCGGCGCCTCCAGCGGGGCGCGGGCGGTGGACGGGGTCGCCGCGGGGGCGGTGCTCCCCTGCGCGAGCGCGCCGGCCGGGAGCCCGGCCAGGGCGACGAGGACGAGGACGTGCGCGGGCACGGTACGGATCGGGGGCATGGAACCGGGTCGCTGGGATTCGTCGCCGAAGGGAGCGCGGGCCGCCGCGCCGGCAGGAGTACCCGGGACGCCGCGCGAGGTGCCTGGGCCCTGATGCCGGATCTGGCTGCGACGGCATTGAACTGCCGGGTTCGGGCGTGCCCCCGGCTGGCGCCGGGGTCGGGCTTCGGCTCCGTAAGCCCGCAAACGACGCGGGCTGACGGAGTCGAGCCCCGGCAAACTGCCGCCGGGTCTCGCCCCTCCGGGCCGGAATCCCTCACGCAGGCATCTCGCCGGCGTCCGCGGGGCCCCCACCCGGCGCTGCGCGCCACCCTCCCCCGATTCTGGGGGAGGGCTTCCTGTGCCTTGCCTTTCGCCGTGTCGTGCTCCCCCTCCCCCCTTAGCGGGGGAGGGGGTCGGGGGGAGGGGGGTCCGACGGCGAAGGGGCGGCCCCGGCGGGGCCGCCCCTTCGTGTTTCCGATCCCGGTCCGGGCGGCGGGCGTCAGCGCGCCCGGGTGGTGCCCGGGGCGGCGGGCGCGGGCGCTCCCTTGGGCGCCGCGGCGGGGCGGGGCTGGGGCTTCCAGTGCACCATCGCCACCACCGAGTCGATCGCGGGGCGCCCCTTGAGCTCGCCGAGGTGGGAGTGGATCATCCGCCCCTGCTCATCCAGCACCACCGTGAGCGGCACCGACCCCGCCCGGTAGAGGGCCGTGAGCTTGTCCTGGGGAAAGTGCACCACCGGGAAGGGAAGCCGGTTCTTCGCCACGTAGCCGCGGGTGAGCCGGGCCGAGTCCAGCGAGATCCCGTACACCGCCACGGGGACGGAGCGGACCGTGTCCAGCGACGCCTTGATCTCCCGCCAGGCGGGGAGCGTGGACTGGCAGTACGGACAGGTGGTGGTGAAGACGAAGAGCACCTGCCGCCCCGCGGCCGGCGACTCCCCCACCGTCACCGGCGCGCCCTCCAGCGTGGTGGTCTGGAAGGTGGGAACGAACATCCCCGCGTACGGGCGCGTGGCGCGCTCCGTCATCTTGGAGTAGCGGTCGTTGAGGTCGCGCACCTTGAGCGAGAGCACCACCACGAGCGCCGCCGCGGCGGTGAGGGCGATCGCGGGGAGGAGTCTGCCGATCCGTTCCATCATGGGGAGTGCTCCGGGAGGGAAGGGGGAAGCCAGCGGCCCGGAGGGAGCATAATGCGCCAGCTTTAGCGGATCAAGTGCCCGTCCCGCCGGCAGCGCGATTCGCCCGCCGGAAAGCCACGCTCCCCCTTGCGGACGCCGGCGCCACCCCGACCCCGGCACAGCCGGGGCACGTCCGGACAGGCAGTTCAATGCCGTTTCAACTCAGCCCCCCGGCGCCGCGTCCCCGTCCAGCGCCTGGAGCGCGCCGCGCAGGCGGCCGAACATGGCCTCGATCTCGGGGAGCGAGACGGCGCCCACGGAGAGCCGGAACCAGCCGCTCTCCTCCGCCATGCCGAAGGCCTGGAACGGCACCGCGGCCAGTCCCGCGGCCTCCAGCAGCCAGCGGCGCACGTCCTCGTTGGTGCGGAGCTCGCCGCCCGCGGACCCCCGGCCGTGCAGCGGAAAGCGCGCGGTGAGGTAGATGGCCCCCATGGGGACGATGGCGTCCACGGGGAAGCCCTCTTCCCGGAGCCGCACCAGCCCGGCGTAGAGAGCGTCCAGCCGGGCGCGCACCCCCTCGCTCATGGTGGCGTGGTACGCGTCGATCTCGCCGTCCTCGCGGAGCAGCCGCGCGGTCGCCACCTGCTCGGCGCGCGGCGCCCACGCCCCCACGTGCCCCAGGATGCTCGCCATGCGCGAGGTCAGGTCCGGGGGCGCCAGCGTCCACCCCACGCGCACGCCGGTGGCGGCGAACGCCTTGGAGATCCCGTCCACGAACACGGTGTAGGGCGCGATCTCCGGGCGCAGCGACACCGGGTCCACGTGCACCGTGGGTGGAAAGGTGAGCATCCAGTACACCTGGTCGTACATCAGGTACAGCGGCCGCTCGTCCGGCCCGCGGCGCCGGTTCTCCTCCAGCACCAGGTCGCAGATCTCCCCCAGCGCCTCCGCCGTGAACGCGGTGCCGGTGGGGTTCAGCGGCGAGTTGAGCGCCAGGAGCCGCGCGCCGCGCACCACGGGCTCCAGCAGCTCGCGCGTGGGGAGGAAGGCGTCCTCCGGCCGGCAGACCACCGGCACGCCCACGGCGCCCACCAGGTGCGCGTAGTGGTTGTTGTTCCAGGAGGGGACGGGGTACACCACGCGGTCGCCCGGGTCCACCAGCGCCCGGTAGGTGGCGTAGATCCCCGGCCGCGAGCCCCCGGTGACCAGCACGCACTCCGGCGGGTAGTCCAGCCCCAGGCGGCGCCGGTTGAAGTCGCTCACGGCCCCGCGCAGCGCCGCCACCCCGTCCGAGGGCGGGTAGTTGGTCTCGCCCGCCCGCAGCGCCTCGCCGATGGCGCTCTCCAGGAACGCCGGGATGCGGAACTCCGCCGGGCTGAAGTCGCCCACCGTGAGGTTGCACACCACCGCCCCGTCCGCCACCATCGCGCGGATCTCGCCCGCGATCTTGAGGATCTCCGACCCGATGAGCCCCGCCGCCATGGCCGAGACCCTTCCTTCCCCTGCCGCCTGGTTCGCCACTGCCGCCCTCCTTTCACCCGGGATCACCGCCGGCCCCGCCGCGGGGTCCGGCGCAGCGGAAAGGATACCGCCCCGGCGGGGCGTGCACCACACCACGCACGCACCGGAGACGACAACGCCCCGGCGCCGTGGAGCGCCGGGGCGGTGGCGAGGACCGTGACGCGCGCACGCCCGGCCCCGCCGGACGCTCAGATCAGGATGCAGCTGCAGCGCGGACCGGTCGCGTACTGGGTGCAGCGGGCCTGCGAGTTGCCGGGCCCGTGGAGGTCGTCGCAGTACTCGACGCAGCGCTGCAGCTCGTACGCCGAGCAGACCGCCGCCCCCGCCGCCGAGGCCTCTGGCGACGCCGCGAGCGCCTGGCTCGCCCCGGCGCCGAGCACGCCGAGCATCAGCGCGTTGAACGCGCCCCGCGACAGCTTCCGGTTGGATCTCCGCATGGTTCACGTCCCTCGTGGGGGTGATGTGCCGGGCGCCGGCCGCGGCGCCCGGGGCTCAGAACGGCTGGCAGCTGCACACCGTGTTGCCGCTGGAGTACCTGGTGCAGCGGGCGAGCGCGCCCTGGGGATGGAGCGACAGGCAGTACTGGTTGCACCAGCTCTGCTCGGACGCCGAGCAGAACCCCGCGAATACCTGTGCCGCCGGCTCGCGGACGGACCCGAGGAAGAGCGCCCCGGCGAGCACCACCGCGGCGGACGTGGCCTGCAGCACCTTCCGGCTGGATCGCTTCATCGCTCACTCCCTGGCGTGGGTGCACCCCCGTCCGGCCACGGGACCGCGAAGACTCCGCCGCGGCCGGAGAAGGCATCCGCATGGTTTCCGACCAGTAATGCGGCACGAATCGTCTGGCGTCAATCTTTTCGTGCCGCGGACACGCGGCGCGGGAGCGCGGCAGCCGCCCCCGCCGACGAAAAAGCGCCCCCGCCGGGATCTCCCGGCGGGGGCGCCTCTTTCGCGTGCTCCGTGCTCTTCAGCACCGTGGGTCTTGCCAACGCAAAGGGGCCGCCGGATGATTACCATCCGACGGCCCCTCGATTCTGCCGCTCCCCGACGCGATGCCGACCGGCTCGCGCCGCTGCGGAGAAAGTTCGCTGCGCAGTTCGGCGTCAGCCGACGCGGCGATCGCTTGCCCGGGTCAGGGAACGAACAGCATTCGGTTTGGCCAAGGGATCACCTCCTTCGTTCGGGTTGAACATCGGGCGTGGACTCCGTCGGAGCCGCAGTTCCGTGGTTCCGCGGCTCCCGGGTTCCCCCGGAGGCCGCCGGCCCCGTCGCCTGCAACCAGCGGCGACGCATGAAGATAAACATAATTTCAGAGCTGTCAACCCGCCCGTCCCCGGCGGATCTCCACCCACCTCGCGCACCGGAAAAGGACCCGTGCTCCGCTCCCTCGCCCTCGCTTCCCTCGCCCTCCTGGCGCTCCCCGGCACCGCCCGCGCGCAGGCCGCCATCGAGGAGCTGTTCTCCAAGACCGAGGCGGTGACCGTGTCCGGCAACCTGGGATGCCTCACCGGCTCCGGCATCGCCACCGACTCCGGCAACTGCGGCCTCTACGGCTTCGGGCTGGAGGCCGTCATCAGCCTGGCCACGCCCCAGGGGAGCGGCTGGGGCTTCGAGCTGGCGCTGGGCTACGGGCAGCTCTCGGGGTTCCGCTCGGACGACCCGACGCTCGACCTGCGCGGCGCGGTGCGGGCGCTCCCCTCCATCGCGGCGTACGCGTCGCGCGAGCGCAGGATGCCGCTGGGGTTCGAGGACTTCTACTTCGGGCTGCACACCGGCTTCCTCCAGACGGTGAACCTGCAGGCGTACGACCCGGAGGGGCGGCAGTATTCGCTGGAGGGCGAGACATTCGAGCTGGGGGTGTCGGTGGGGCTGTACCACCACTCGGGGCTCTTCGTGGAGCCCACGTACCGCTTCCGCTACTTCCCCAGCGTGGAGTGGACGCTCCCCGAGGGGGTGGACGCGGTGCCGGCCGGCTGGCCGCGGGGGCTCAACCTGAGCGGGCCGTCGGTGTCGGTGGGCTACCAGTTCTCGGTGCCGTCGTCGGACGGCTGAACGGCTTGTACTGCAACGGAGGGTTGGGGCGTGCCCCTCGCTGGCGCTCGGGTCGGGCTTCGCGCGCAGTAGGGCAGCAAACAACGCTGCCCGACTGCGCCGAGACGCCGCAGACTGCGCGGCGTCTCGGCCCTCCGGGCGCGAATCCCTCACGCGGCCGCTGTGCCGGATTCTGTCTGGTCGCGTTGTTGCGGGGACCTCGTGCGGTGCGTCCGTCCATCCGCCCACAGCCCCTCGCCGCCATGTCCACACCCGATCCCGCTGCTCCCGGCGCCGCCGCCCCCCTGCGCGTGGCCGTCACCGGCTCCACCGGGCTGATCGGCACGCCGCTGGTGCGCGCGCTGCGCGCCGACGGCCACACCGTGCTCCGGCTGGTGCGCTCGCGCCCTGCTGCCGCCGGAGACGAGGTGTACTGGAACCCCGCGCTGGGCGAGATCGACACGGCTGCGCTGGAGGGGGTGGACGCGGTGGTGCACCTGGCGGGTGAGAACGTGGGGCAGCCGCCGTGGACGGAGGAGCGCAAGCGCCGCATCATGGACAGCCGCGCACAGGGAACGTCGCTGGTGGCGCGGACGCTGGCCGGCCTGTCGCCGCGGCCGCGGGTGCTGGTGAGCGCGAGCGCCACCGGCTGGTACGGCGACCGCGGCGACGAGGTGCTCACCGAGGCGTCGCCGCCGGGCACCGGCTTCCTGGCGGAGGTGTGCCGCGCCTGGGAGGAGTCGGCCGAGCCGGCGCGCGCGGCGGGGATCCGCGTGGTGCACCCGCGTCTCGGGGTGGTGCTGGCGGGGGAGGGCGGCGCGCTGGAAAAGATGCTCACGCCCTTCAAGCTGGGGGTGGGCGGGAAGATGGGGAGCGGGCGGCAGTGGATGAGCTGGGTCGCCCTGCACGACGCGGTGGAGGCGCTGCGCTTCGCCCTGCGCGCGGACGGGCTCGCCGGCCCGGTCAACCTGACCTCGCCGGCCCCGGTCACCAACGCGGAGTTCACGCGGACGCTGGGCCATGTCCTGGGCCGCCCCACCGTGCTCGGCGTGCCGGAGTTCGTGCTGCGGCTCGCCCTGGGGGAGATGGCGGACCAGGCGCTGCTCGCCAGCCAGCGCGCCGTGCCGGACCGGCTGCGCGAGGCGGGGTTCGTCTTCCAGTACCCGGACCTGGAGGGGGCGCTGCGGGTGGCGCTGGGGAAGTAGGGAAACTCCCGCTCCGCGCTTCCCCTTCCACCCGGCGCCCATGTCGCTCCAGGCCTTTGTCGCGCGGCAGCTCGCCCTCCCCTCCGGCCTCTTCGGGCGCTGGGTGATGGCGCCCATGCTGAACCGCGGGAACCGGGCGATGAACGGGCTCACGCTCCGGCA
The DNA here is from genome assembly GCA_963716255.1 of uncultured Gemmatimonadales bacterium. Lineage (GTDB taxonomy): Bacteria > Gemmatimonadota > Gemmatimonadetes > Longimicrobiales > Longimicrobiaceae > JAFAYN01. The sequence goes on from OY970303.1 coordinate 1,965,605, forward strand.
GCTCGCGCCCGGCCCCGCCGACCGCGTGCTGGAGGTGGGCTTCGGCGGTGGCGCGCTGCTCGGCGACATCCTCGCCGGCCCGTGCGCCTTCGCCGCGGGAGTCGACCTGTCGCCGGCCATGGTCGGGCGTGCCCGGCGCCGCTTCCGCTCCGCGATCGCCGCGGGCCGGGCGGAGCTGAAGGCGGGTTCGATCGACGCGCTCCCCTACCCGGCGGACGCCTTCTCCGCCGTGTGCAGCGTCAACACCCTGTACTTCTGGCCGGACGTGGACGGGGCGCTGGCCGAGTGCCGGCGGGTGCTCGCCCCGGGCGGAAGGCTGGTGCTGACCTTCACCGACCGGGCCGCGCTGGAGCGCTGGCCCGGACACCGGCACGGCTTCACGCTGTACGAGCTCGCCGACGTCGAGCGGCACCTGCGCGGCGCGGGCTTCGATGCGCCCGACGTGGCCGAGGGAACGAACCCGGGCGAGGGCCGCTTCTTCTGCGTGCGCGCCCGGACTCCTCTCGCCTGACCGGCGCGCCGTCCGGCCCGCCCCATACGGGAACCGTGCGGCGCAGGCTCGCCGGGGCGACAGCAACGCGATGAAGGCGAGGACGCGGTGCGGTTCTCCCCCTTTCCCCCGCTTGCGGGGGAGAGGGGGTCGGGGGGTGAGGGGGACCACCTGTTCGGACGCCAGCGCGGCGCCCGCGTGAGGGATTTCGGCCCGAAGGGGCGAGACCCGGCGGGGCTGTTTCCGCCGGGTCTCGACTCCGTTGCAGACGGTCGTTTCGTCTGCTACGGAGCCGAAGCCCGACCCCGGCGCAGCCGGGGGCACGCCCGACCCGCGACCTTCAACCCGGTATCACGTCGCCCCTCAGCCGACGTCGACAAGCGCCCGCCTCACCCGGTGCCGCTCCGCTTCCGCCCACGCGGCGAAGTCCTCCAGCCTGCCCAGCTGGCCGGTGGTGTCCTCCTGCGCGATCGTCGGGTCGGCCGCGGGCCCCGAGTCGAACGTGCGGATGAACTCCGTCAGCGCGGCCAGGTACTCGTCGGCGACGGCGCGGGTGTCCGGCGCGCGCTCCGCGGCGGCACGGTCGAACCGCGCGCGCATCTCCTCCAGCCCTGCCCTTTCCGAATCGTACATCGCTTGCTCCGGGACCCTGGTGGCGCGGTGAGCGGCGCGTGCCGTGCAAGCTCGGCGCCAGGGCGGCCCCGGCCGCTACAGCAGCAGCGTTTCCACGCGGTGGGCGTGCACCATCCCCTCGCACTGCGACCAGGCGAAGATGGTGAAGCGGCCGTCCTGCGAGGCCACCAGGGCGAAGGCGTCGCGCTGGTCGTGCGCGAACTGCGCCGCGGACAGGTGGCGGGTGCCGCCGAGCTGCGTGGGGTGCAGCACCTGCGGCTCGCTCCCCAGCACCGGCTCCGTGAGCACCACCTGCTCCACCGGCGGGCTCCCCTCCGCCCGCCCGATCTTCGCCCCGAAGGCGAGCAGCTCGTAGCGGTCGCTGAGCACCGCCGCGCCGTCCACGGCGGTGAGCCCGCCGATGGACTCCACCGCGCGCTCGAACGCCTCCTGCCAGGCGCTGCGCCTGCGCTCCTCCGTCTCCTGGCCGGTCAGCTTGGCGAGCTCCGCGAACGCCGGCACCACCGAGTAGCGGACGGGCGACACGATGGACTCGCGCCAGCGCGCGCTGCCGCCGGGGACCACCAGGAGCGACCCACCGCGCCCGTGCGAGCGCATGGAGACGGCGAGCTGCAGGAGCACGTTGACCGAGTCGGCCCGGGCGCCGGGGGCGTCGGAGCCCAGCAGCAGCGTCACCAGCGGCGGACAGTCGGGGAGGCGGGCGCCCCCCTCGTCCACCACCTTGACCTGGTCGCCCGCGAACACCACCACGTTGGCGAACTTGCTGAACTCGTCGCCACGGCGGTACTTGACCACCAGCACCCCCGGCTCCACCACTTCCAGGACGAAGCACAGCCGCGGGATGGTGCGCGTGGTCCCCCACACGTACAGCTCGCCGCCGTCGCGCCATACGCCCAGGTGGATGCCGGGGCGCTCCACGGCCGGCGACAGCCGGGTCAGCCCGCCGGGGGTGAAGGGGAGACGCGCCTCGAAGAGCATGGGGCCGTGCGCCCGCTCCGGCGGGAGGAACGCGAGCGAGACGCGGGTCGCGCGCCCCTCCTCGCGGCGCAGGCTGGCCCAGAACGCCGTGTCCACGATCGCCTCCACCGCCGCCGCGTCGGGGTGGGGCGCCAGGTCGTCCCCGCCCTCGTCGCACGCTGCGGCGAGGTGGCGCGCGAAGATGTCCTCCACCGTGGCGGCGACCGCGCGCGCCGCCGGGTATGCCGGTTCCGTCATGCCCCCGCAGGTTCGAGTTTCCATGCCGCCGCCCCGCCACCGGCGCGGGCGGCCTCCCCCGGTCCCGCGCCGTGCACACCACGCGCCGCGGAACCGGCCACCCCCAGCCGAGGAGTCCGGGATGAGACGCGTTCGCTACGCCGTGGGGATGAGCCTGGACGCCCGCATCGCCGACCCGGAGGACGGGGTCGGCTGGATGATCGGCGACCCGGAGTACGACGGGACGGCCTTCTTCACGGAGATCGACACGATGCTGATGGGGCGGCGCACCTTCGAGGCCGCGCGGCGCCAGGGCGGGGGCGCCATGCGGGGGATCCGCGGCTACGTGTTCTCGCGCACGCTGCGGGCGGAGGACTTCCCCGGCGTCACCGTCGTCGCGGAGGACGCGGCGGGGACGGTGGCCGCCCTGCGCGCGGAGGAGTCCGGCAGGGACATCTGGCTGGCGGGCGGCGGGGAACTGTTCGGCAGCCTGGCGGAGGCGGGGCTGGTGGACACCGTGGAGATCGGGCTGAACCCCATCCTGCTCGGCGGCGGCATTCCCCTGGTGCCCTCGCTGCCGCGCTCCGTGCGGCTGACTCTCACGGAGAGCCGGGCGTACGGCAGCGGCCTGGTGGTCCTGCGCTACGACGTGCGGCGGGATTCCGCCTGAAAAGAACGGCTTTGAACGGCGGGTTCGGGCGTGCCCCCGGCTGGCGCCGGGGTCGGGCTTCGGCTCCGTAAGCCCGCAAACAACGCGGGCTAACGGAGTCGAGCCCCGGCGGAAACGGCCCCACCGGGTCTCGCCCCTTCGGGCCGGAATCCCTCACGCGACTGCCGGTGCGGCCGCGGCATCCGGTGGGACGCGCGGCGGTACTGCGCATGGCGATTTCAGCCCCGCGCCTGCTCCTCGGCCAGCACCTCGCGGCCCAGGGCGACGACGCCGTCGGCCAGCGCGTCGAAGTCCTCGCGGCGGCTGCGGTGGTTGACGTTGGCGGCACGGATGGCGAAGCGGCCCCGCAGCACCGTGCTGGAGGGGACGGCGATCCCCCGCTCCTGGAGGCGCAGCAGCACCTCGGCGTTGACGCGGTCCAGCACCTCGTCCGCGGCGCCGGCGGGTGCGTAGCGGAAGCAGACCACGTTGAGCGGCACCGGGGCGAGCAGCTCCAGCTCCGGGTGCGCCTCCACCCGGGCGGCCAGGTGGCGGGCCTGGCGGACGTTCTGCTCGATGAGGCGCGCCAGCTTGTCCACGCCGTACGCCTTGAGCGACATCCACACCTTGAGCGCCTTGAAGCCGCGGGTGAGGTCCACGCCGCGCTCGGCGAAGGGGAGCCCCGCGGACATCACCCCGCGCTCGGCCCCGGCCAGGTAGGCGGCCGTCATGGCGAAGGCGGCGCGGTGCACCTCCGGGTCGCGCACCAGCACGCACGCGCACTCGAAGGGGAGGTACCCCCACTTGTGCAGGTCGAACCCCACCGAGTCCGCCTCCTCCAGCCCCGCCACCCCCGGCCGCAGCGCGTCCGACAGGTACGCCAGCGCCCCGAAGGCCCCGTCCACGTGGAACCACAGCCCCTCCCGCCGGCAGAATTCCGCCAGCGCCCGCAGGTCGTCCGTGGCGCCGGTGTTCACCGTCCCCGCGGTGCCCACCACGCACACGGGCCGGAGCCCCGCCGCGCGGTCCTCCGCCACCCTGCGGGCCAGCGCGGCCGGGTCCATCCGGTATTCGCCGTCCACCGGGACGCGGCGGAAGGCGCGGTTCCCCATCCCCAGCAGCTCCACCGCCCTCCCCAGCCAGCCGTGCGTCTCGACCGAGGCGTAGACCGTCAGCCGGGGCCCGCCGTGGAGCCCTTCCGCGCGCACGTCGAAGCCCGCCTTTGCGTGCCGCGCGACGGCGAGGCCCAGGACGTTGGCCATGGTGCCGCCGGTCACCAGCACGCCGCCGGCCCCGGGCGGAAAGCCCAGGAGCACGGCGAGCCAGCGGACCACCTGCGCCTCCACCAGCGCGGGCGCCTGGGTGAAGCCGGCCATGTGCGGGTTCATGGCCGCGGCGAGCATGTCCGCCATCATCCCCAGCGGCGTGCCGTTGCCCTGCACCCACCCCCAGAAGCGCGGGTGCCGGTTGCCGTTGGCGTAGGGGAGCACGCTGCGCACGAACTCGTCGTACACCGCCTCCTCGCCCGCGCCCGCGTACGGCACCGGCTCGTCCAGGGCGCGCCTCACCTCGTCGGGGAGGGGCTGCCAGGCGGGGCGCTCGCGCAGCGTGGCCAGGTGGTCCAGGGTGTCGTCCAGCATGCGGTGGGCGAGCGCGCGGAACCGGTCCCAGCTCTCCGGGTCCAGCGTCTCCTCCGGCGGGGTGTGCTCCGTCTGCATTCCGTTCCTGTCGGTGAAGGGGAACGGGAGAGATAGCGCGTCCGGGCGCGCCGCCGCCACCCGGACCTTGCGCTCGAATCCGGCGCCGGGACGGGGCCGCCTACCGCCCCGTGCGGACCGGCGGCGCCACGTCGTGGCGGAGCACGGCGACCAGGGCGCCCCGCTGGGGGTCGCGCGGGTGGCGGCGGAAGTCCCAGCGGCGCGTTTCCAGGACGAAGCCGCGGATGCGGCGGCCGGGCGGGGCCGCGGCGGCGGCGCGGCGGGCGCATGCGTCCAGGAACTCGCGCAGCAGCGGGACGCGCTCGGGGTGGGTGTCCCAGTCGCGCAGCAGCCTGCGGTAGCGCGCGTCCGCCACCGCGCCGATCCAGCGCTCGAAGCGCGCCGGCGCGATTGTGCCGTCCTCGTACACCACCAGCGGGCGGACGTACTCCACCGGCTCCAGCGCCTGCGGCCGGCTGAACATCTGCATGGCGGTGATGGGAAACTTCTCGGTGCGGGTGGCCCACGCCAGGCACGCGACCACCAGGAACGCCCGCGCGACCCCCAGCAGCCGGCGCGCGGCGGGATCCGCAGCGGAGGAGGACGGGACCCACGCCGCTGCAGACTCCGTCGCCGTGCGCGTCCGCGCCCACGCCGCAGCCAGCCGGTCGCGCAGCGGCGCCCAGTCGTAGAACACGGCCTGGATGGCGATGAGGTCGGGGAAGAGGATGTTCTGCATCAGCAGGATGCCCACGTGCATCCCGGCCATGACCAGGGGGAGGACGCGCCGTGCCAGCGCGCCGGCGAGCACCCCCACGAAGGTGACCTCGCCCACCAGCGACGCCAGCCCCAGCACGCCGAACGCCCAGGTGGGCCAGGCGAGCATGGCGTCGGTGAGCCGGAAGTCGAAGTGCATGGGCTCCACCACCGTGGCGACCACCATCTGCTTCATGTGCTCGCCGCGCCACCACCCGAAGCCGGTGTTCCGCAGCTTGCTCAGCCCCGCCAGCGTGTAGGGTACGGCCACCGCCATCCACACCAGGTAGCGCCCCGCTCCGTAGCGCATGCGGGGCACGCGCGCGGGCTCCACGGCCGCGCCGCGCCGCAGGCGCAGCCGCCGGTCCAGCGAAAAGGCGTCGCCGCAGGGGGTGAAGGCGAGGAGGAGGAGCGCGTAGAGCGGGATCACGCCCGTGTGGTACGACCAGGCGTAGGCGCGGAAGATGGATGCGAAGAGCAGGTAGGCGAGCGCCCCCGCCGGCACCGTCCAGCGGGTGAAGAGCCCGAGCAGCGCGAGCGCGAGCAGCCCCCCGGTGAGCCACTGGTACGCGAGCAGCGCCGGCGCGCTGGCGAGGAACCGGTCGAAGCCGATGGGGAGCGAGTGCAGCAGCCCCACCAGCCAGTGGTGGTCCGCGTCCAGCATGCCGCGCGGCAGCGCCGCCGAGCTGGGAAGGTCCTCCCACAGCACGCTGCCCAGCAGGATCGCCGCGACCCACGCGCGCGTGGCTCCCAGCGCCTCCGCCGTGGCGGGCGGCACCCAGCGCTCCGCGCGCGGCGGCCGCAGCCCCGCGAACGCCGGCACCGCCGCCCCCAGCACCCCCAGCAGCAGCGCCCCGTCGCGCAGCGACGCGCGCCACCCCACCAGCACCCGCGCCACGACCCCGTCCGCCGCCAGCGACGGCAGCAGCAGCGGCCCCACCACCCCACCCACGAGCAGCCACGCCCCGAGCGCCGCCGCGACCCCGACGAAGAAGCGCCCCCACGGCGACGTCCGCGTCCACGAGCGCCGACCTGCCATCCACATCCTCCTGTCCACGCGGACCCCGCCCCCCGCGATGCCGTTGCCGTTCGCCGTTGCCGTCCCCGCAGTATCCCCCAGAAGCGGTTACGGAGGGAGACCCGGGGACAGTTTCCCGGGGCTCCCTCCGGCGCAGGGAGACAGCCGGGCAGTTTCGGCTGGCTCCCGGAGCCCGCGGAGGAGACCGGCAGCAGTATCGCCGGGCTCCGTAGCGGCCCGCAGAAGCTAGAGGAAACGCATCACCCCGCCGCCGCGGCAGCAGACGGCTTGGGACGCGTGTACTCCTCGATGCCGAACCCCATGAAGATCGTCCCCAGCACCAGCACGGACCCGGTCCAGAACGGCACCCCCGCCCCCAGGTGGTCGAACGCCCACCCCGCCCAGAGCGGCGCCACGACCCGCGCCATCCCCCCGAAGCTCTGCTGCACCCCCATGTACACGCCCCGCTCGAACGGCGGGATCAGCCGCGACAGGATGGCCGTCACGCAGGGAAAGGTGAACGCCGTACCCAGCGGCACCAGCGCCAGCGCCCCCATCAGCGCCAGCAGGCGGAAGGGTACCTGCACCACGCCCAGCGTGCCGGGGAGCGCGGACAGGTCCAGCGTGGTGCCGCCCGGCACGTACCAGGTCAGCGGCAGGAGCGCCAGCCCGGAGGCCAGCAGCACCTGCCCCACGCGCGAAAGCCGCGCCTCCCCCAGCCGGTCCACGGCCCTCCCCAGGACCACCGCGCGCGCCAGCACGGAGATGATGCCGTTGTACGCGTACACCAGGCCGATGGTCTTTTCGGTGACGCCGTAGCGCAGCGCCAGGAACAGCGCCAGCAGCGCCGTCATCATCTGGAAGGCGCCCATCCCCACGGCGTAGATCCAGATCATGCGCGGGGCCGGCTCGCCGGGGTGGGTGAGGGTGTGCCACACCGCCTGACGCGGCCGGCGCGCCCCCGCCGCGGCCGCCCGCGCCCCCGCCACGTCGTGCGACTCGGCCAGGTAGAACCAGGCGAACACCATGTTGGCCAGGCACAGTCCCGCGGCGATCAACCCCGGCGCGTGCGGGCTGATCCCCATGCTGAAGGAGCCGATGACGGGACCGATGGTGACGCCCACGTTGGTGGCGGCGGAGAGCCACCCCAGGCTCCGGGCGCGGTTCTCGGGCTCGGTGGCGTCGGCGACGTACGCCTGGATCACCCCCACCGTGCCGCCGCCCGCGCCCTGCACCAGCCGCGACAGCAGCAGCACCCATAGCGAGCCGGCGAAGGCGAAGATGACGTACGCGATGGCGGACGCGCCCAGCCCCACCAGCAGCGCGGGCCGCCGCCCGAAGCGGTCGGAGACGCGCCCCCAGAGCGGCGCGCTGAGGAGCTGCGCCACGGCGTACGACGACACCAGGATTCCCACGACCAGACCGCTCCCCCCCAGCCGGACGGCGTAGAAGGGGAGGAGCGGGAGCACCATGAGGAGCCCCACCATGTCCACGAACGCCGTGACCATGAGCACGGCGAGCTTTGCGAACGGCTTGCCCAGGGGATCACCTGCAGGGTGGGAGGGCGGGCACGGACGCGGCCGCGCCCCGGGCACGGCGGGAATGTACCCGCCCCCCGGACCCGCGCGAAAGCCCTGTGTAGAGCGCCGCGCGCCTCAGGCGGCGGAGGGGCTCCCGGCGGGGTCCCCCGCCGCCACCGGCACGGCGACGGACGCCGGCGCGGATGCGGGGAACATGTGGGCGATGGAGTTGGCGTAGTAGCGCAGCAGCGCCATCTCCTCCTCCCGCGCCGAGAAGAGGCCGCCCTCGGCGTCCTCGGCCACCATGCGGCGCAGCACCAGCATGCGCAGCCCCACGGTGAAGGCGTAGTCGCGGTCGCGCCGGGGGACGTAGATGCGCGCGCCCGCGGCCTCCAGCTCGCCGATGAGGCGGTGCAGCTCGGCCTTGAGCTCCAGCTCGCTCCACGCCCGCCGCGGCGCCCGCGCGAACACCGTGGCCGCGAGCGCCACCGGGACCACCGGCACCGTGCGCCCCACCGCGTCCATCAGCATGCGCCCCAGCGCTTCCACCGCCGCGAAGCGCTCCTCCTTCGGCAGCGCGGCGAAGTCCACCCGGTGCTCGGCGGCGTAGGCGCGCATGGACACCGGCGAGCCGAAGTTGACGCAGGCGTAGCCGAAGCGGTACCACCGGCTCCGGGCCGCCAGCAGCAGGTTGCGCCCCACGAAGCGGAATGTGTTCGCCACGGTGCGCAGGCGGCCGGGCTTCCGGGCGGCCGGGTCCAGGTCCAGGAGCAGGGTGCGGTCCTCCAGGACGCGGTCGTAGTTGATCCCCACGGGGATGAACACCAGGTCGCGGCCGCGCGGCTCCCAGGAGCGCACCAGGTAGTCCAGCAGCCCCAGCTTGGGCTGCCGCAGCCGGCCGTCGCGGCTCAGGCCGCCCTCCGGGTACACGGCCTGGGTGACGCCGGCGGCGGTGGCCATGGCCACGTAGCGCTCCAGCACCCGGCGATACAGCTCGTCGCCGGAGCCCCGGCGCACGAAGTACGCGCCCATGGAGCGGATGAGCATGTGCAGCGGCCAGATGCGCGCCCACTCGCCCACGGCGTAGCTGAGCGCCGCCCGCTTGGCGGCCAGGTACCCCACCAGCACGTAGTCCATGTTGCTGCGGTGGTTCATCACGAACACCACCGTGGAGCCGCGCTCGATGCCGGCCAGCCCCTCCTCGTCGGCGTACCCCAGCCGCACCCGGTACAGCATGCGCGCCACCCGCCGCCCCGCCCAGTACCCCACGCGGAAGTACAGGTAGGCGTTGAAGGCGGGGACGATCTCGCGGGCGTAGCGCTCCACGCGCGCCACCACCACCTCGCGCGGCATGCCATGCTCGCGGGCGTGCGCGTCCACCGCCTCCATGACCCGCGGGTCGTAGACGAGCCGGTCGATGAGCACCTGCCGCCGGGTGAGCTTGAAGGGCGGGAGCTCGAAGGGGAGCCGGGTGTTGATCTCCTCGATGACGCGGTTGGTGCGCTGCCGCACGAACCAGCGGGCGCCGGGCACCAGCATGCGCTCCGCCACCGCCCACGCGGCCAGCGCGGCGAGGAGCAGGACGAGCCAGAGGGGGAGGAGGACGGCCTGCGCCATGGGGGACGCTCCGGGGAGGGGATCGCGCGGCGCGCCGGCGGCATGGGCGCCTGCGGCAAGGTAACGCGGCCGCGGGGGATGCGGAACGGCGCCGCGCGGGCACCGGGCCCCCGCCTTGCGGGTACGGGGCGCGTCCGCGGCCCGCCGGGCCGCCCGCAACGCCCCGCCCCACAGGTGCCGCCGATGCCGTCCTTTCCGCGCCGGAGACGCGCCCGGACCTCCGCGCTCCGCCCCCGGGCGCTCGCCCTGCTGCTCGCGGGCGCCGCCTGCACCCGCGCCCCCGCCCCGCCCGCGGGGAGCGCCGCCGACGCCCCGGCGCCGCGCGCCGCCGCCGGCGTCCCGGCGGACGCCTTCCCCGCCCCGTCGCGCCCGGTGGCGGACATCGTCACCGACACCTGGTCCAGCGAGGACGCACGCGACCGCGCCGGCGAGGCGGAGCGGGTGATGCAGCTGCTGGGCGTGGGCCCCGGGATGCGCGTGGCCGACGTGGGGGCGGGGAGCGGCTACTACGTGGCGCGGCTGTCGCCGCGGGTGGGGCCCACGGGGCGGGTGTACGCGCAGGACATCGTCGCGGACTACCTGCGTAAGCTGGGGGCGCGGGTGCGGCGCGAGGGGCTTGGCAACGTGACGCTGGTGCTGGGCGACCCGCACGACCCGCGGCTCCCCGGCGACTCGCTGGACCTGGCGCTCCTGGTGCACATGTACCACGAGGTGGAGCAGCCGTACGGCCTGCTCTACAACCTCCGCCCCGCCCTGCGCCGGGGCGCGCGGGTCGCCGTGGTGGACCTGGACCGCCCCACCGGGCGCCACGGGACGCCGCCGGAGCTGCTGCGCTGCGAGATGGCGGCGGTGGGCTACACCCCCGTCGCCATCCGCGACCTGGGGCCGGAGAGCGGGTACCTGGCCGTGTTCGAGCCGCCCCCACCCGGGGCGCTCCCCGCGCCGGGCTCCATCCGCGCCTGCCCGGCGCCCGCCGCGGGGGCCGGCCGGTGACGCTCCCCCGCGACCCCTGGTTCTGGCCGGCGCTGGTCGCCGCCGTGTCCATGGCGGTGCTGTTCGCGGACGGGGTGCGCGGGGCGATGTCCCTGCGCCGCCTGCACCAGGTGCCCCCGGTGCCGGACGCGGAGGCGCCGCCCGTCTCGGTGGTGATCGCCGCGCGCGACGAGGAGCGCGGCATCGAGCACGCGCTGGCCTCGGTGCTGGCGCAGCGCTACGCGCCCCTGGAGGTGGTGGTGGTGGACGACCGCTCCACCGACGCCACGGGCGCCATCCTGGACCGCATGGCCGCGGCCGACCCGCGCCTGCGCGTGGTGCACGTGACCGAGCTGCCCGCCGGCTGGCTGGGGAAGAATCACGCGCTGCAGGTGGGCGCGGCGGAGGCCGCCGGCGACTACGTGCTGTTCACCGACGCCGACGTGGTGATGGAGCCGGACACCCTGGCCCGCGCGATCGGGCTCATGCGCGCGGAGGGGATCGACCACGTGGCGGCCGCGCCGCGGGTGGAGCTGCCCTCGCTGGCGCTGCGCGTATTCGTCGTCCTGTTCTCGCTGTTCTTCGCCATCGCCTTCCGCCCGTGGAAGCTGCGCGACCCCCGCAGCCGCGCGCACATCGGCATCGGCGCCTTCAACCTGGTGCGGACCCGGGCGTACCGCGCCGCGGGCGGGCACCTCCCCATCCGCATGCGCCCCGACGACGACCTGAAGCTGGGAAAGCTGATGAAGAAGCACGGCTTCCGGCAGGACTTCGTGGTCGCCACGGAGTCGCTGCGGGTGGAGTGGTACCGGACGTTCGGGGAGCTGGTGCGCGGTCTGATGAAGAACGGCTTCGCGGGGATGGACTACCGGCTCTCGTGGGTGGTGGGGACCACGGCCGCGCACCTGCTGGTGTTCGTCCTCCCCTGGGTGGCGGTGTGGCTCACGGGGGGCGCGGCGCAGCTCCTCTTCGGGGCGGCGGTGCTGCTGGCTTTCGTGATGTACGCCGGGGCGGCGCGGGCGCAGGGGGTGAGTCCTCTCTACGGCGTGTTCTTCCCGGTCGCCACGCTGGTGTTTCTGTACATCGTGTGGCGCGCGGCGGTGGTGACGATCGCCGGCGACGGGATCGACTGGCGGGGGACGCACTACGCGCTGGACGAGCTGCGCGCGAACGAGGTGTAGGAAGGGGCAAGCCTTCGCTCATCGCAGCCACGGAAGGTGCGACGCTCCTGACCCCGGCTTCCGTTCCCTGGGAGATCGGCTTCGTCGTCTCCCCCTGATGTGGAGGGTATCGATCTCCACATCACACGAGATGAGATCGTCAGCTTCGTGCGGGAGAGCAGGCGGGAATACGGTTGATTCGTCGAAGGCGAAGCAGAAGAATGCAGGTTGTTCAGGGGCAATTTCCCGCAAGAAGCCGTTTGGCAGTCCGGACAACCGTCGGCTCCCCTGCCACCTCCACTCCTCTTCATCCCACACGGCAGAGCCGGCTTCATTCGGTTCGAGCAGAACGTCGTCTCCTCGTGCCGTCATCGACCGGAAAGCCTCTTCCCAACCCTGCCGTAGCCGCCGGTCCGCACGGGTCGTGATGCGCCCGGCTCGGGATTCGGCCTCGACTTCCTCCGCCAGATGGTTCTGCGTGGGCAGTGACTCCGCGGTGCCAATGGACGGAGAGTCACTCGTTCGCACGGGTGACTCTCCGTCCTGTTCGGCCCCCGTGGTCTGCTGCGTCACCAGTCCACCAGGTCGATGGTGCGCAGGGTGCGCTTGCCCGCGGCCAGCGCCTCGATGTAGTTCACGGTGTAGACGCGCAGCATGGTGTTCTGCGGGAACCACTCCAGCATGTAGATGTCGCCGGGGGGAATCCCGCGGAGCTGCTCCACCCCGCCGTACGCGCGCACCTCGTTGATGTACACGACGATCCCCTGCCGCCGCCCGCGCGAAAATACGCACGAGTCGGGCAGCTCCGGCGGGCACTCCTGGAAGTTGAACTTGAGCATGGCGGCCTGGGCGGCGTTGGAGTAGCCGGCCATGGCGATCTCCTCGTGCGTCGTGGCGAGCGACGCGACGGGGACGCGGCTGCGGCGCTCGGTGAGCTTGTTGGCGCTCACGGTGATCGCCTCCAGCATGACGGAGCGCGGGAGGAGCACCACGTCCAGCCGGTCGCCCTCGGCCAGCTCCACCTCCTCGGTGAGGCGGGCGTAGCCCAGCCGGTCGAAGCTGAAGACGTGCGCGCCCGCCGGGAGGGTGATGATGAACCGCCCCATGGAATCGGTCGCGGCGGAGGTCCGCAGCGAGGGCACAGCCACCCGGGCGCCGATGATGGGCGCCCCGGAGCGGGAGTCCGACACGCTCCCCCGCACGGTGATCGGGGCGGCTGCGGGGTCCTGCGCCGCGGCCGGGAGGCGGCAGAGCAGCAGCAGGGCGGCCAGAGCGGCGAGTTTGGCGCGCATGGCTGGACCGGGGTGCGGGTGAATGCCTGGGTCCGGGTCGGGCGAGGACGATGGGGTCGAGCGCCGGAGCCCGCGCCGCGAGAGGCGTGCCGCCCGGCGGCGGGGCGGCGGGCGCGCGGAGCGGGACGGCGGCGGCGCGGCGCGGGGGAGCACGCGAGGTCGCGAGCGGCGCGCCCCCGATGCAATGTGGGGCGGGGGGCCCGGCGCGCAAGAGAATCGTGCGACCGGGCCATTTCTTAGCGGACGGCTACTCCCGCAGGCGGATGCCGGTGCTCCCCTCGCCCAGCACCTCCTCCGCGAGGAGCGCGTCGATCGCGGCCCCGATGGCCGCGTCCAGCGTGGGGCCGGTGCGGCCGAAGCCGAAGAGGCGGCGCACCCCGGCCGTGAGCGCCTTGCGGTCCACCCCGTCGCCGGCGCGGAGAAGGCGCAGCACGGCGGCGCGGAACTCCTCCGGGGCGATGCGCTCGGCGGGGATCCGGGTGCCGGCGCGGGTGCGGACCGGCACCTCCCGCGCGCCCGCCGCGTGCACGAACTCGCCGCGCACCTCCACCCGCCCGCGCTTCGCCAGCGCCTCCGCCACCTCGCGCACCCGCTGCATCATCCGCGGGCCCACGCGCTCGCACCCCCAGCGCGCCACCACGCGCGCGGCCAGGTCGGCCAGGTGAAGCGGCGCCTCCACCGCGGCCACCTCCTCCACGGCGCGGCCCACCAGCGGCGCGGGCGCGGCGTTGAAGTCGCCCTCGTGCGCCACCCCGTCCGGCGCGAAGGCGTACGGCTCCCCCTGCGCCCCGGCGGGCACCGCCTCGGTCTCCACCCCGGCCTCTTCGCCGTCCGCGTCCGGCAGCTCCGCGACGGCCGACGCGGCGGGAGCAGTGTTCGTCGGCAGGCCCGACTCCGCCGGCGCCTCCTCCGGGGCGGCGGCCGCGTCCGCCGCGGCGCGCCGCCGGGCCTCCTCGCGGGAGCGCCCGATCAGCTCCAGCAGCCGGGCGGCCTGCCCCTCGCGGTCCTTGAACCAGTCGGTGGACCAGAGGCGGTGCAGGGTCCAGCCGCGCGCCTCCAGCACCTGCTGCCGCAGCCGGTCGCGGTCGCGCGCCGACTCCGAGGCGTGGTACGCCACCCCGTCGCACTCGATGCCGCACACGTAGCGCCCGGGCACCTCGTCGTCCACCACCCCGAAGTCGATGCGGTAGCCGGCCACCCCCACCTGCGGGTGCAGCACGACCCCGCGCCGCGCAAGCTCCGCCTGCACTTCGCGCTCGAAGGGGGATCCCTCCTCCGCGCCGGTAGGGGCCGCACTGACCTCCAGCCGGCCGTGCTCCGCGTACACCAGGAACTCGCGCAGCAGCCGCGGCCCCTGCGATGCCGCGTGCGTGGGGTTGATCTCCTCGCCGCGCATGGACGAGAACACCCGCATCCCCTGGCGGGCGCGCGTGGTGAGCACGTTGAGGCGGCGCCAGCCGTTCTCGCCGTTGAGCGGCCCGAAGTTGTAGCGCAGCACGCCGTCCGCGTCCTTTGCGTAGGTGACGCTGAGGAAGATGACGTCGCGCTCGTCGCCCTGGATGTTTTCCAGGTTCTTGACGAAGAACGGCTCGCCCCGGTCCCGCGCGAAGAACGGCTCCAGCGAGGGGTCGGCGCGGCGGCGGGCCTCCAGCTCGTCCTGGATGGCGAGCTGCTGGCGCAGGTTGAAGGTGCCCACGCCCAGCGACGTCCCGGGGTGCTCCTTCGCGTGGCGCACCACCGCGTCGGCAACCCGGCGCGCCTCCACCAGGTTGAGCCCCTTTCCCTCGTACACCCCGTCCGCCACGTGCTCGAAGGAGAGCCCCGCCGCGTGCCCCGCCGTTTCCACGCTGGGAAAGGTGTACAGCTCGGCGTCGTAGAAGCTGACGTTGGAAAAGCTGATCAGCGACTCGTGCGCGCTGCGGTAATGCCAGCGCAGCCGGGTGCGTGGCGATCCGGAGCCCATGAACTCCTCCAGGATGCTCTCGCTGTCCTCGAAGAGCGGGACCCCCTCCTCGTCGACCGGGGCGGCCACCGTGCCGCTCATCACCGCGAAGAAGTTGGTGGGGGGGAGCTGCTTGGGGTCGCCCACCACCACCAGCTGCTTCCCCCGCCCGATGGCGCCCACGGCGTCCTCCGCCGGGAGCTGGCTCGCCTCGTCGAACACCACCAGGTCGAAGGCCCCGGTCCTTCCCTCCAGGAGCTGCGCCACGGTGAGCGGGCTCATCATGAACACCGGCTTGATGGCGCGGACGGTGGCGTACGAGCGCTGCAGCGTGGTGCGCAGCGGGCTCAGCCCCCGCTGCAGGGTGAGCTGCCGGCGCAGGAAGGGGAGCCCCCCGGCCGCCGCGGGCTCGCGGAGGCGCGCCTGCACGCGGTCGCGGACGGTTGCCACCAGCCGGGCCCGGTTCTCCTCCAGCACGCGCCGGTCGAGCCGGCGGAACTCGGCGACGCGCTCCTCGTGCGTGAGGGTGTGGAAGGCGCGCAGGGGCTCGCGCTCGCGCACCACCTCGCCCAGCCAGCGCTGCAAAAAGGCGCGCCGCAGCGCGGGCGCCAGCTGGTCGAAGGCCACCTCGCCGCGCATGGCCGGCTCCAGCAGCTCGGCGGCCAGCCCCGCGGCCACGCGCGCCCTCACCGACTCGAATGCCGCCCAGCGCGGCGCCAGCCCCAAGGCGTCGTGCATCGCCGCGAGGCGCGCGGCGACCTCCGCCAGCGGGTCGGCGGCCAGGTAGTCCGCCGGCCATCCCACGTGCGCGCGCAGCTCCGCCAGCTCCCGCTCCAGCGCCGCGGACTCGTCGCGCAGCGCCTGCACGGCGGACACGTCCGGCCGCGGCTGCGCCGCCGTGGCGATGGCCTGCTCGCGCAGCCCGTGCGCCACGCACAGCCCGCGGAACTCCACCACCCAGCGGACGTAGCCGTCCAGCGCCTCCCAGTCGGAGCGCTCGCCCTGCCATAGCCCGCCGAACAGCTCGCGCGCCTGCGCGTCGTCCGCGGCGAGCGCCGCCCGCTCGCGCCGCAGCGCGTCCACCTTCCGCATCTCCCCCGCCTGGTCCAGCAGCGAGCCGGAGTACCCGGGAAGGCGGTAGGCCAGCCAGCGGCGCTTGACGGCGCGGTGCCGGCCGCTGAGGAAGTTGAGGAAGCGGAAGGGGCTGGTCTCCCTGGCCTCCATGAAGGCCGCGTCCCCGGCGTGGTCCTGCTCCAGCGCGTCGGCGCCGAAGCGCGACTCCACCCGCTCGCGAAGCTCCCCCAGCTTCCGGCCGCGCTCCACGAAATCCAGCGCGCGCGGCGGCGGCGAGTTCCAGGCGTCGCTGTGCAGCACGGCGAGCGGCGCCCCCGGCGAGCGGGCCAGCACCTCGCCCACCGCAACGGCCGTGCGCACCTCGGCGGCGGTGCGCACGGGCGGCAGGCTCAGCTCGGCCTCTACCCGGGCCGCCAGCTCCACGACGCGCGCCAGCCTGTCGCGCAGCCCGCCCAGGGCGTCGCGGGCGGTGTCCAGGTCGTGCTCGGTGTACAGGGCGCGCGTGGTGTCGCGCCACGGGTGCCCGGCGGGCTCGCCCACCCCGCGCACGGCCGCCGCCAGGTCGCCCAGCTCGCGCACGGCGGTCTCCAGCACCGCCCGCGTCACCTCCCCGAGGGGAGGAGTGAGCTTCACCTTGGGGGCGGCGAGCACCTGCTCCAGCTCGCCGTAGGCGCGGAAGGGGGAGATGGCGAGCACGCCGTGCGGCGCGTGCACCGCCCGCGCGTAGGCCGTCAGCTCGGCGCGCACCGTGGCCAGGCGCGGCGCGGAGGAGTCCCCGGCCCTGGCGCGCTGGAGCGAGGCGTCCAGCGCGGCCGCGATCTCCTTCATCACCGCGCGCTTGTTGGCCTTGGTGGAGTGCAGCTCCAGGCAGAACTCGCCCAGCCCGGCCTGCACCAGCCGCGAGTGCACCACTTCCAGCGCCGCCATCTTTTCCGCGACGAAGAGCACCGACTTGTCCTCGGCCAGCGCCTGCGCGATCAGGTTGGTGATGGTCTGCGACTTCCCCGTCCCCGGCGGCCCCTCCAGCACGAGGTCGTGTCCGCGGCTCACCGCCAGGATGGCGCGCAGCTGCGTGGAGTCGGCGTCCACCACCTGCGCCGTGGCCTCCGGCGGGAACTCGCGGTCCAGCTCGGCGGTGCGCACCTCGTCCGGGAGGCTGCGGATCTCGCCGCCGCTGCGCAGCACCACCTGCCTCACCAGCCGGTGCGCGCCCAGGGCGTCGGCGTTGGCCTCCAGGTCGCGGTACATCACGAACTTCTGGAAGGAGAAAAAGGACAGGTACACGTCCGTCTTCACCTGCCACCCCTCCTGCTCCGCCACCGCGGCGAGGGTGGCGCGGAAGAAGTCCTGGAGGTCGTACGTCTCGGGGAGGTCCGTGAGGTCGGGGAGCTCGGGGAGCGTGACGCCGTGCGTGCGATGGAGGTATTCGGCCAGCGCCGGGTTGACGATGGGGTCGTCCTCGGCGGCCCGGAGGGTGTAGCCCGCGCGCGCGTTGCCGCGGGCGAGCGCCACCGGGAGGAGCACCAGCGGCGCCCGCAGCACGGTCTTCTCCTTCGCCTCCGCCTCGCGGTAGTGGAGCATCCCCAGCGCCAGGAAGAGCGTGTTGACGCCCTGCTCCTCCAGGCTGGCGCGGGCCTGCTCGTCGATGCGCCGCAGCGACTTGTCCAGCGCCTCCGGGTCGGCCGTGGTCTGGAGCACGTCGTCCCTGTGCCGGACGTCCAGCCCGGTCGCCTCGTAGGGGACGAAGTCCAGCGAGGGCCCCGCCTCCTCCACCATGTCCTCCTCCGGCACGTCGCCCTCCGCCGCGGCGGCGGGGAGCGGCGGCGGGATCGTGGCATCCGCGGGCCATGGCGCCGGTCCTCCCGCGCCGGGCACGGCCGGCGCCACCGGCTCGGGCGGCGGCGGGGGCGGAGCCGGCTGGAAGCGCATTGCCTTTTCGCGCAGGTAGAGGTGCCGGAACGCCTCCGCCGGCTGCTCGTCCACGATGGCGAGGGTGGTGACCTTGTTGGGCTTGAAGTTCAGGGCGCGGTTGCGCTTGCTGACGTCCAGGAGCTTCCGCTTCCAGTTCTGGAGCGTCGCGGCGACGCGCGCGTCGTCGGGCTCGGGCGCGGCAGGGCTGCCGGCGTCGGATCCCGCTGCGAGGTCCGGCTGGGTGGTGGACATCGGCTGGGGTTCGTGGGGTGGCGCGGAGACTGCCGCGGCCCGGGAGGCGGGCCGCCACTCAGGTTACGGGGCGACGCGGGAGGAAACAAGGAGGGATCCACCGGACCCAACCGGCGGCCAGGGGTTGCCGGAGCCGGGGGACGCGCTACCGCCCGCGTGAGGGATTTCGGCCCGAAAGGGCGAGACCCGGCGGCAGTTTGCCGGGGCTCGACTCCGTTACGCACAGTTTCATCGTGCGTTACGGAGCCGAAGCCCGACCCCGGCGCCCGCCGGGGGCACGCCCGAACCCGCCGTTCAGAGCCGTTCAGCTCGTCGCAACCGGATCCGCGGCTACAGAACCGTCCGCATCAGCACGCACTGCTCGCCGTGGTGCTCCGCCGGCCCGAGCACGCTCCACCCGAGCCGGCGGTACCACCCCTCGCGGTCGGTGGCGAACAGGTACATCTCGCCGAACCCCATCTCCCGCGCCCGCTGTTCCGCGGCGCGCACCAGCACCTCGCCCACGCCGCGCCCCCGCGCGTCGGTCCGCACGTACATGCCGCCCAGCCAGGGCGTCAGCTCCGGCCGCGAGGCCATCTCCGCGGGGCGCAGGCTCGCCGTGCCCACGGGCGCGCCGCCCTCCAGCGCCACCAGCGCGAGCGGGAGCGTGTCGCGGCCCAGGTGCGTGCGCAGCTTGTCGCGGAACCCCTCCACCGTTCCCCAGGACACCGTGTGCCCCCACTCGGCGTGGAACCAGTCCGCCAGCACGGGAACGTGCTCCGGGCAGTCGGCCAGGTCGCGGATCTCCATCTACTCGTACAGGTCGGACGGGTCGGCGGCGGCGAGCTCCACCAGGAAGCCGGCGATGCGCTCCGCGACCGCGTCCAGGAAGGCACGCCCCTTTTCCGGGGTGGCGGCGGCGGGATCGCCCACGCCGGTGTCGGCGGACACGGCGGTCCAGCGGCGCGGCGTCCACGCCCACCCCTCGCGGAAGGCGGCGATGCGCGGGCGGCGCTCGGCCCCGTCGCCCGCCTCCGCCAGCGGGAGCACCAGCTCCGGGGCCACGTGCATCATCACGCTGGTCTCCAGCTCCCCCGCGTGGTCGCCCGGCTCCGCGAAGAACGGCGCCGCGTCCACGGTCTTCCACCAGTTCACGGCGCACAGCAGCACGCCGGTGCGCGGCTGGAGCTCGCGGATCATCTGCCGGAAGTCGTTTCCGCCGTGCCCGTTCAGCACCACCAGCCTGCGGATCCCCTGCCCCTCCAGCGAGGCCACCAGGTCCGCCAGCACCGCGGCCTGGGTGCCCGGGTTCAGGTTGAGGCAGAGCGGGATGTCCAGCTGCCCCGTCTGCACGCCGAAGGGAACGGTGGGGAGCACGACCACCTTCGCACCCGCCTCCCACGCGCGCCGCGCCGCCTCCGCCGCCACGCGGTCGCACTGGACGACGTCGGTGGCGTAGGGGAGGTGGAAGTTGTGCGCCTCGGTGGCGCCCCAGGGGAGCACGGCGACCTCGAAGGCGGTGCCGCGCACCGCCTTCCAGCTGGTCTCCGCGAGGATGTACGGGCGTCCCGCCATTCGCCTGCGCCTCGGAGGTGGGAGGGTCCACGAACCGGCCGCCGGGCCGGTGGGCGGCAAGTTACCACGCCCTCCCGGCCGGCTCCAGCCCCGGTCAGGGGGGCGGCGCGGCGAGCTGCGGCGCCTGCCAGGGCTCCAGGCGGCGGTGCACGCGGCCGCCGCGGACCACGTACTCCACCGTCTGCGTGTTGCGGATGTCCGCGGCCGGGTCCGCGCGCAGCACCACTAGGTCGGCGAGCCTGCCCACCGCCACCGTCCCCAGCGAGTCCTGCGCCCCCAGCGCCCGGGCGCCCGCCTGGGTGGCGGCGCGGATGGCCTCCAGCGGCGCGAGCCCCGCCCGCTTCACCAGCATCTGCATCTCCGAGTGGATGTTGGGCGTTTCCATCCCCAGCGCGTCGGTCCCGGCCACGATGGGGATGCCCAGCGCGTGCGCGCGCCGGGTGACGTCGGCGGCCCAGGCCAGCAGGCTGTCGGTCCGCGCGCGGTCGGCGCCCCCGGCGCGCGCCGCGCCCAGCGCCATCACCAGCAGCGTGGGCTCCAGCAGGGTCCCGCGCCGGCGCATGGAATCCAGCAGCGCGCCGATGGGAGCCGACGCGGCGGGCGCCTCGCGCAGGAGACGGCTCCGCACGGCGCGGCTCCCGATGCTGTCGCCGGCCCGGGCGGCGGCCCAGACGAGCTGGTCGGCGTGGCTCACCACGTCGACCCCGGCGGCGGCGACCTCCCCCGGCCGCGCGGGAGGCACCACCGCGTGGCTCCACGCCCGCAGTCCCCGCCGGTGCGCCGCGGCCGCGAGCGCCGCCAGGCGGTCCGCCGGCACGTCGGAGTACACCTTGATGCCGGTGGCCCCCAGCCGGCGCGCCTCCTCGGCGATCGCCTCCACCTGGCCGTCGGCCGCGAGCATCCTCACCCCCGGCGCGCCGCCGGGCGGCGAGCCCCCGGACCAGTAGCGGATGCGCGCCGAGTCGTAGGTGGCGAACCACCCCGGCCCCGCCACCACGGCGGAAAAGAAGATGCGCGGCGACTCCGCCGTGTCGCGGCGCGCCTCCGCGGCGAGCGCGGCCACGATCCCGGGGTTGCCGCCCATGTCGCGCACCGCCGTCACCCCGCCGAGCAGCGCGTAGCGGAGGAGCGCGCGCTGCATGCCGCCGCGGTCGAAGGTGGCGAGGTGCGCGTGCGAGTCGATGAGCCCCGGGATCACGTACATCCCCCGCAGGTCGAGCACCGTCGCCCCGGCGGGGAGGGCCCGGCTCCCGGCCGGAAAGATCTCCGCGATGCGCCGCCCGCGGACCACGAGCGTCGTGTTGGGCCGCGGGGCCGCGCCGGTTCCGTCCACCACGGTGGCTCCCGCGAGCACCAGCACCGCCTCCGGCGGCGCCGGACGCGACTCGGCGCCCGCGCAGGCGGAGAGCAAAGCCGCGGCGATCAGGAACGGGAGACGGCGGAGGCGCATGGGCGGGCCGGGAGCGGAGGAGACAAGGAGCACCCTGCGGAAGGATGGCGCGGGGAACGGACGTGCGAAAGTGCGGGAGTGCGAAGTACGTGAACAGCGCCCTCCTCGCGGCTGCCTTGAAGCCGGCCGACAGAGCCCCCCATCCCCCCGGCCCCCTTCCCCCGCAAGCGAGGGAAGGGGGAGCACGACTGATCGGTGCAGTTCTCCCCTCCCTCGCTTGCGGGGAAGGGGTGGCGCGCAGCGCCGGGGGGGGGGCCCGCGGACGCCAGCGCGAGCCCCGCGTGAGGGATTTCGGCCCGAAGGGGCGAGACCCGGCGGGGCTGTTTCCGCCGGGTCTCGACTCCGTTACGCACAGTTTTATCGTGCGTTACGGAGCCGAAGCCCGACCCCGGCGCCAGCCGGGGGCACGCCCGAACCCGCCGTCCAAAGCCGTTCAGTCCCCTCCGCCCGCCAGCGCCCGGTCCGCCGACGCCGACCCGCCGCCCAGCACCATCACCGCCACCGAAATCCCCAGCGCCAGCAGGTGGTACTCGATCCCCTCCCCCGGCTGGCTGCCGAACCAGTTCATGAAGAACCCGTTGGCCGCGTGCACCATCAGCATGGACACCGCCATGACGCTCGCCACCCCGAACGCCGCCACCCGCGTGAGCAGCCCCGTCGCCAGCCCGATGGGCCCCAGGAACTCCGCAGCGATCGCCAGGGCGCCGAAGAGCGCCGGGATCCCCATGGAGCCGAAGAACCCCATGGTCCCCTCGATCCCGTAGCCGCCGAACCAGCCGAGCGCCTTCTGCGCCCCGTGCGGAAAGATCACCGCCGCCAGCGTCAGCCGCAGCAGCACCGGCGCCAGTCCCGCGTCCGTCCGCATGACCGCGCGCAGCGCCGCCGGAAGCCGGCTCCCTTCCGCCGCCCGCGCGTGCGCCGGCGCCTTCGCCATCCCCGTGATCGTCGCCTGCTGGCTCATCGTACCCCCCCTCGTGGTGATGGGCACAGCGCCCAATGAATGCCTGATCAATGGTTGATCAGACATGTAAAACCACAATTTTTTTTAGCCCAGTCCGGCACGGACGCGGTCCAGCAGCTCGATCAGCCGCTCCGTTTCCGCGTCGTCCAGCATGGCGAGGGCATCGGTGTCCTCGCCGTTCACCGTCTCGTCCATGCGCGCCAGCAGCTCCAGCCCCGCCGGCGTGATGGTGACCAGCACCTGCCGCCGGTCCTCGGCGCAACGCTCGCGCGCCACCCAGCCCTTGGCCTCGATCCGGTCCAGCAGCCGGGTCACGCCCGGCGCCTGCTCCACCATGCGCTCCCCGATCTCCAGCGTGGGCAGCGGACCCCCGGCGCCGCGCAGGATGCGCAGCACGTTGAACTGCTGGAGCGTCACCCCGTAGCGCTCCACCACCGCCGAGACGCGCCGCCGGATCAGGTCCGCCGTGCGCAGAACGCCCAGCGTCGCCTCCTGGTGGAGCGACCCGAACGGGCGGTTCTGCCGGATCTCGCGCTGGAGCGCACTGGTCTCGCGTGCCATGGCAGATAGTATACCCTACATCAAATGACTAGTCAAGTATTTCGTGAAGGACGATGGGGAGCTGCGGGTTCGGGCATGCCCCCCCGCGGGGCGCGGGGGTCGGGCTGCGGCTCCGTAAGCCCGCAAACAACGCGGGCTAACGGAGTCGAGCCCGCGCCAGTACCTCTGAACTGAGGTGCCGCGCGGTCTCGCCCCTTCGGGCCGACATCCCTCATGCGGCCCCCTCCCCCCACCCGGAACCGGCAGACGGTGGCGGCCCTCAGGTCTCCGGGCGAGAGCGCGCCCGCCTTCCCTTCCACCCGAACTCCTTCAGCGACACCCTTCCCCGCGCGTCGAACTCCACCCCCTCGTGCTCCAGCCGGATGCGCTGCGTCACCGCGCCGCCGGAGTGCGGGCCGCGGGCGCTGACGGCGCCCTGCGCGTTGATCACCCGGTGCCAGGGAACGGTGCTGCTCTCCGACATGGCGGCGAGCGCGTAGCCCACCTGTCGGGCGTGGCCGGGGAGGCCCGCCAGCTCGGCCACCTGGCCGTAGGTGGCCACCCGCCCCTTCGGGATCCGCCGCACCACCGCGTAGATCCGCTCGTAGTCTCCCTCCGGCATGCGCGCCTCCTGGCGGCGGTCAGGGCACCGCGTCGCGGGTCCGCAGGACGGGGTACGCCCGGACGTCCTCGAGCGCTTCGTCCAGCAGCCCCCAGTTGGCGAAGCCGTCGTCCGAGCGCGGCTCCAGCAGGACGAAGGCGAGGCGGCCCAGCGGCTGGTCCACCGGCACCACCAGCGTCCCGGCCGGCACCTC
Source organism: uncultured Gemmatimonadales bacterium (assembly GCA_963716255.1). Classification (GTDB taxonomy): domain Bacteria; phylum Gemmatimonadota; class Gemmatimonadetes; order Longimicrobiales; family Longimicrobiaceae; genus JAFAYN01. The sequence goes on from OY970303.1 coordinate 1,989,102, forward strand.
GCGCTCCGCCGCGGGCGCGTACCGCCCGAAGAGGGTTCGCTCGCGGTGCCCCTGGAAGGGCTGCGGCGCCGCCTGCGCCGAATCGATGCGGAACTCCTCCACCCGCACCCGCAGCGGCCGCTCCAGCGCGCGGAAGCGCACCCCGTGCGCGCCCAGCCGCTCCACCACCGCGGTCAGCGAGGGCGGCACCAGGTAGGCCCGGGGGGCGCGGTCCGTTTCCGTGGCCTCGAAGGTCCCGTACTCCGCCATCCGCTCGGGCCGCTTCACATCCAGGCGGCGCATCATCGGCTCGCCGGTGTAGGGGTTCCGCTCCTCGCGCACCGCGCCCATCAGGATCTCCACCGGGCGCGGCCCTCGCAGCGTCCTCGCCCGCAGCGCCAGCGTCTCCCCAACCACACTTGCGCGGTCCGCGGCCTCCGTCGCCCGGCGGATGCGGCCGGCGTTCGCCCCGGCGTAGTCCAGCACCTCCTCCACGAAGCGCCGCGTGGTCTCGATGCGCTCCCGGAAGGTCAGGTAGGCGTACGCCTCGCTCAGGATCCCGAAGCGACCCCGCAGCCCCGCGTAGTTGTTGCCGAAGCGCGGGCGGTGGTCGAAGGTGTACCAGCCGCGCTCCGCCCCCGGCGCCGCCGCCCAGGTCGACTCCGGGCTGGGGACGTTGCCGTAGTAGTACGCGTCCCAGCCGTCGCGCGCCTTCAGGCCGCGCGTCACCGCGGGGAGCCAGTCGCCGCGCAGCAGCTCCGTGATGGCGGCCGGGGTCGCCGGGTGCAGCGGGGGCGCGTAGGTGAGGTGGTAGGCGTGGTACGTCCCGTTGGTGGTGTGCAGGTCCACCAGCACGTGCGGGTCGTAGCGGTTCACCATCTCCAGCAGCGAGTGCGCCTCCGGCGAGTCCAGCTTGGTGTGGTCGCGGTTCAGGTCCAGCCCCTGCGCGTTGGGGCGCTGCCCCATCCCGCCCACGGGCCCGTGCTGGTGCGGGCGGTTCACCAGGCTCACTCGCTCGTTGCCGTCCGCGTTGTAGATGGGGGCGACGAGCAGCACCAGCGAGTCCGCCCAGCCGCGGTGCTCCCCGTTCACCAGGTCGCGCAGCAGCACCAGCGTGGCCTCCTTCCCCTCCACCTCCCCGGCGTGGATGTTCCCCTGCACGTACACCCGCGTCCGCCCGGTCGCGCGCACCGCCTCCGGGCTCGCATCCGGCACCCGCCCCCACACCGCGAGCGGCAGGGGGCGCCCCTCCAGGCTGTAGCCCATCGTCGTCAGGTGAAGCATCTCCGGGGCGGCCCGCTGGGCCGCCTCCAGGAAGGCCACCACCTCGTCGTAGCGGCTGGTCTCGCGGTAGTCCGTGCGCTCCGGGCGCGTCCGCAGGGTGAAGGGGCCGCCCTGCGCCCCCGCGGCGGAGGCGGCCAGGAGCGGGAGCGCGGCGGCGAGCGCCAGGGTGCGGAGTGCGGGCATCGGCGTCCGGGTGCGTGCGGGGTGAGGCGGCGCGCCGAGCGGCGGCGCCCCCCGGAAACGTAGCCGTTTCGCCGCGAGCTGCAACCGGGCGCGCCGCCCCACTCCCGGCTTGCGTGCGGCAGCGCTCTCTCTTAGTGTATACAGTGTAAACCAAACGATTTTGGACAGAATGGACAAGACCGGGAAGAGCCCGGCGAGCCCGACCACGTGTCGTTCAGCGCGGCTCGTGGGTGGCTCATCGTCCGCCACAACGACACCCCGTACCGCGACCTCGCCGACGAGATCGGCATCAGCAAGAGCTCGGTCGAGAAGCTGGTGAACGAGGACAGGGCCCCAAAAGGCAACCTGTCCAAGCTGGTCCGCTGGTACCTCAAGGACCGCCGAGCCCGCTACGGTTCCTTGCCGGACGACGAGTACATGGAGGTCGCGGTCCTGGACAGCCTCCGCAACCTGGCCGAGGCAGACCGGCCGGAGGCGCTCCGCCAGACCTTGGAGCACTACGAGCGGCTGCACGACTCGCGCAGGGCTCCCCGCCCCGAATGGCTGGTGCGGCTGCGCGCCGTGGTGGACCGCGGCCCGGGCGGCGATCCCCCCGCCCCCGGCGTGGAGTACCCCGTCCGCCCCCGCGCGCGGAAGGGCGCCTGACCCGCGGCTGCCGTGCGCGAACGGCGCGGCACCTTGCCCCGCGGTGGGCGGGCCCCTAATCTTTCCAGTGTACTCCTAGAAAAAGTAAACAGAGCATACGCCGCGGCGGGCCCTCCGTGACGGGATGGTCCCGTTGACCCGGCGCCGCGAGCTGCCCAGCACGGAGCAGATCCGCCAGACGGCGGAGCTGCGCGTGCAGGAGACCTCGCTGCGCCAGGTGGCGTACCGCATCGGCCTCAGCCCCATGGGGCTCAAGAAGTTCCTGGACGGCGCGTCGCCGTACGAGGTCAACCGGCGCAAGCTGGCGGACTGGTACGTGCGCGAGCAGGGGCGGCGCACCGTCCCCGCGCCCGATCCCGCCGTGCCCGTCATCGCGCTCGGGGTGGTGCTGCGGGACCTTCCCACGCCGCTTCGCCGGGAGTCTGTGGAGCCCATGGTGCAGCTGCTGGAATCATTCTACGGGCGCTCGCAGGCGCCGCGCCCCGCCTGGCTGGACGGGCTGCGCGAGAAGCTGGCCCGGGAGCTGGAGAAGTGAGATAGGGCGCCGGATCCCTCCGGTGGCCCCGCAGCCTGCACGACGACCCTTCCCCGCGCCGCCGAGCCCCTATGACGGCCGCAGCCCCGTCAGCTCCTCGCTGATCCGCCACAGCCTGCGCGCCGCGTCGTCGTCCAGCGCCGCGGCCGAGGGCCGCATCTCCCCCTCGTCGCGGAAGTACCGGCCCGTGACCCCGGACAGCTCCGGCGCGGAGGCGAGCCGGACCACCACCCGCGCCCCCTCCTCCGGCGTCCGCATGAAGCGCCTGAAGAGGCGCAGCGGCCCCCATCCGCCGAAGAGCAGCTCCGTGCCCACCACGCCGGGGTGCGCCGCGTTCGCGGTGACGCCCGTCCCCGCCGTGCGCCGGGCCAGCTCCCGCGTGAACAGAAGGTTGGCGAGCTTTGCCGTGCGGTAGGCGCGCAGGCCGCGGTAGCGCCGCTCACCCTGGAGGTTGTCCCACTCCAGCGGCATCCCCCGGTGCGCCTCCGAGCTCACCGTCACCACCCGCGCGGGCGCGCTCCGCTCCAGCAGGTCCAGGAGCAGGCCGGTGAGCAGAAAGGGCGCGAGGTGGTTGACGGCGAACTGCATCTCGATCCCGTCCGGCGACAGCATCCGCCGGCGCGAGTACACCGCCGCGTTGTTCACCAGCACGTCCAGCCGCCCGTAACGATCCCGGACCTCCCCCGCGAGCCGGCGCACCTCCGCCCGGACGGACAGGTCCGCGACAAACAGGTCGACCGCCGCGCTCCCGCTCCCGCGGACCACCTCCGCGCGGGCCGCCTCCCCGCGCTCGCGGCTGCGGGACACCATCCCCACCCGCGCGCCCATCCGGGCAAGTGCCAGCGCCGTCGCCCTGCCGATCCCGGCGCTCGCCCCGGTGACCACGCACACCTTCCCCGCCATGCGCCCGCTCTCGTCCGCCACGCCACGCCTCCCGTCCATGCGTTTCCCCGTCAGCCGAGCGCCTTGCGCAGCAGGGCGACCTGCGCCGCGTGGGCCGCGTCGTGCTGCGCCAGCCCGTGCAGCAGGACGTAGAAGGTGACGCCGCTCCCCAGCGGCCGGTCGCGCGCGTCGCCCAGGGTGGCATCCAGCCGCTCCGGCGGCATGCGCCGCACCGCGTCCACCAGCTCCCCGTGCGCCACGTCCAGTTCCGCCAGCGCAGCCTCCCAGCGCGCCCGGGTGGGCTCGCCGGGCTCGGGCCAGTCCGCCGGCTCCGGCTCGCGCGCCTCGCCCGTCCGAACCCGCCGCGTCACCTCGCGGGTCCACGCCGCCGCGTGCAGCGCGATCTCCCACACCGTGTGCGCCCGCTCCAGGGGCCGGCGCGACGCCTGCTCCGCGGTAATCCCCCGCAGCGCCTCCCGCAGCGGCGTCCCCCACCAGGCGTCGCCCCCGTACGCCCGCTCCAGCTGGTCCGCGATCCTCTCCGTCTCCGTCATGGCTGCCTCCGTTCAGCATAGATCGTCCTGATTCTACGCCGGCGCCGCCCGCGCCTGCCAGCGGCGGAGACGCGAGGGGGGTGGGAGAGTTCGCTCTCCCACCCCCCTCGACCGCCGCTGATGCCGTGCCGCGGTCAGCCCACGCCCCCTCCGGCGACCGGGAGGGTAAAGAAGAAGGTGCTCCCCGAGCCCACCACGCTCGCCGCCCAGATGCGCCCCCCGTGCTGCTGCACGATGCTCCGGCAGATCGGCAGCCCCAGCCCCGTCCCGCCCTTCTCGCGCGCGTCCGAGCTGTCCACCTGGCGGAAGCGGTCGAAGACCACGTCCAGCATCTCCGGCGGGATGCCGCGGCCGTGGTCCCGCACCTGGAAGGCCGCCTCCTCGCCGCGCCGCTCCGCCAGCAGCTGCACCACCCCGCCCTGGGGCGAGAACTTCACCGCGTTCGCCAGCAGGTTCACCAGCACCTGCACCAGGCGGTCCCGGTCCGCCAGCAGGGTGAGCTCCGGCGCCACGTCGCACTCCAGCCGCACCCCGGCCGCCGAGGCCGCGTGGCGCACCGAGTCCACCGCCTCCTCCACCAGCACCGCGGCGTGCACGTGCGTGCGCTCCAGCTCCATGGTGCCCGACTCCAGCCGCTCCAGGTCCAGCATGTCGTTGATCAGCCGCACCAGCCGGTCCGAGTTCTGGGCCGCGATCTGCACCATTCGCCGCGCCTGCGGCGACGCCGGGTCCATGCTCCCGCTGGCGAGCAGCCCCAGGCTGCCGCGGATGGAGGTGAGCGGCGTGCGCAGCTCGTGCGCCACCACCGACACCAGCTCGTCCTTGAGCCGCTCCAGCTGCTTGCGCGCGGACAGGTCCAGGCGCAGCTCGATCTCGGTCACCACCGACGCCGCCAGGTCGCCCAGCACCGCCAGCTCCCGCTCCGTCCACTCCCGGGGCTCGAAGCCGGCCACGCACAGCGACCCCAGCACCACGCCGCTCGACAGCAGCAGCGGGATCCCCAGGTAGCACACCAGGCCCAGCTCCGTGGTCATGCGGCTGGCCGAGACGCGGTCGTCCAGGCGGGCGTCCGCGATCACCACGGGCTCGCGCTCCACCACCACCCACCTGCAGTACGAGTCCGCCAGCGGCGCCTCCACGTCGCCCGGCCAGTCCGGCGGAACGAAGCAGCTCTTGGAGTACTGCTTCTCGTCATCCACCACGTTCACCAGCGCGAGCGGCGTGTTCAGGAACCCGGCCGCCAGGCGGGTGAGGCGGTCGAACGCCTCCTCCGCCGGCGATCCCACCAGGTTGCTCGCCGCGAGCACGGCGAGCCGGGCCGGGTCGCGCAGGGCGGGTTGATCCGGCTCGTTCGCCGTGGAGGCGCCGCCGGCCAGTTCGGATTTGTGCACGGGATGAGATGGATTGGACATGGACTGCGCGCCGCCGCCGCGGACCGGGAGCGGTCCGCCGTCAGGGCCGGCCGGCGGGAGGGAGCGGGTGCTCCACGATCAGGTGCTCCGTCACGGGGACCCCGCCCACCAGGTGCTCCTGGATGATGCGCTCCAGCACCGGCGGGTCGCACCGCGAGTACCAGGCGCCCTCCGGGTACACCACCGCCACCGGTCCGCCCTCGCAGATCCGCAGGCAGTTGGCCTTGGTGCGGAACACCCCGCCCTGCTCCGAGAGCCCCAGCTCCTTCAGGCGCCGCTTCAGGTAGTCCCAGGCCACCAGCGACCGCTCCGGGTCGCAGCACTTGGCCTTGGTCTGGTCCGCGCACAGAAAGATGTGCCGCCGCGTCGCGGGAATCCCCAGCGCCCCGGCGATGCGCCGCAGCCGCTCCGGGTCGGCGGAGGTGTCGATCTCGGTCATCGCAGTCGGTGGAACGGGACGACGGAGCGGGCGCCGGGGAGGTCGTCCCCGGCGCCCGCTCGGAGGTGGGCCCATCCCGGCCCCGCCGCTACCGCCGAATCACGCGCAGCAGGCGGAGCAGCACCGGGAAGAATCGCCCCAGCACCCGCGTCACCATCGCGAGCAGGGCCGATTGGAAGAGCCAGCGCAGGACGACGAACATGGGCGAAGCCGGGTTGCGGTGGGAGAAGCGTTCCTGCCGCCACTACGGCGTGCCCGTGCTCGCGGTTTCAACCCCCGCCGCCGCGCTCTGCCGCACCGGCGAGGCGCTGAACATCTGCGAGCGGATCTTCCAGCTCCGGCCGTCGCGCCGAAAGAGCATCACGTACGTCCCCGAGACGGCCGGCGAGCTCTCGCCCTGCTCGTTCTGGTACCAGAAGCTCCCGAACGCGTAGGCCACGCTGCCGCTCGCCACGAAGTCGTCCACCGCCACCTGGATCACGCCGCTGGTGGAAAGGATGCCCCCGAAGCCCGACTCGATCTCCTGGCGCCCCCGCAGCGGCTTGCCGTCGCCGATCAGCAGGAGCGCGTCGTCCGTGTAGAAGCGCGAGGCCCCGCGGGCGTCGTTGCGCGCCCACGCGCCCCGCCACTCCGCCAGCATCCCGCTCACCCCGCGCAGCGACTCCGCGTTGAATTCCCGCATTTCCTGCTTGCTGTCCGTCCCCCGCGGCACGGGGAGCACCTGCGCCCGCGCGGCGCCCGCGCCGAGTACGGCGATGAAAGCGAGGAGAACGGAGCGGCAAAGGAGGCGAATGCGCATGTCGGGACTTCGATGGAAGGATGCAGGTTGTGCGGCAAGGCCAATTTAGCGGCCCCGGCGAAAAAAAACGAGTCCCCGCGCTCCCCGCGGGGAGCCGGCGGCCACACGCCGCGCGGGGGACCGGCCGTCCGGTCCCCCGCGCACCGTCAGAAGGAGGGCGTCCCCCCCGTTCCCGAGGCACCGCCCGGGTCGTCGCGCGAGTCGGGGGTGGGCCACTCCCGCGTCGTCTCCTTGGGCGGGTCCGCGGGCGAGGTCACGTCCCCCGGATCCGTGGGCCAGGCGCTGGTACCCGCGGAGGCCGTCCCGGGATCCATCCCGCCCGTTCCCCCGCCGGACACCGGCGGCTCCGCCGCGGCCGGAGTGGCAGGTGAGGCGGGTGAAGTCCCCGCCGCGCCCCCCGCCCACCCGCCCGCCGAAGCCGTGCCCGCCGAAGCCGTGCCTGCCGAAGCCGTGCCTGCCGAAGCCGTGCCCGTCGAGGCCGAACCTGTCGAGCCCGTCGATCCCCCGGACGTCCCCGGGGCCGGCGGCGTGTCCGCGGCCGCTCCGCCCTGCCTCTCCTCCGCGCGCGTGGCCCGAGCCTCGAACTCGCGGCGCAGCCCCTCCAGCGCCGACTGCATGCGGCCGAGCACCGCGTCGATCCGCGGCTGGAAGTCCGACACGAAGCTGTCCACCTTTGGCCGCGCGCGGCTGCGGGCCTCGTCCACCTTCGGCTTCACGTCCTCCAGCGCCGCATCCACGCGCTCCTCCAGTTCCTCCAGCGCCCGCCGCACCTTCGGACGGATCTCCTCCATCGCCGCCTCGATCTTCCGGTTCAGCTCCTCCAAAGGATCGCGGCGGCCGGTCGGCTCGTTCTGGTTCTCCATGATCGTCTCCAGGACTGTGCGTGCGGACGCCGGCTAGCCCGGCGCCTGGTTCCACTACGGCGGTGTACGGATCTGGTTTCGTGGCAAAACGCACACCGTACGGAAGAACGGCGTTGAACGGCGGGTTTGGGCGTGCCCCCGGCTGGCGCCGGGGTCGGGCTTCGGCTCCGTAACGCACGAAACAACCGTGCGTAACGGAGTCGAGCCCGCGCAAACAGCCGCGCGGTCTCGCCCCTTCGGGCCGAAATCCCTCACGCGGCATGGCGCTGGCGTCCGCGGGAGGGCCCCCACCCGGCTCGCTCAGGCTCGCACGGCTTTCCCCCTATATTCCCCAATCCTGGAGGAGGATTTCCTGTCGTTCTGGGATCTGCCCCGGCCGACCCCATACCCAGAGCTCCCCGAAGCGCGCCTATCCGTTTCTCGACATCCGCCGCCCGAACCGCCATATTACGCGATTGCACCGCGGGGCACCCCCCGCACCATATCCGTAAATCCCGAGGGAGACATACGATGGCAAGCGTTGACCTGGCGACCGGCGGCGCGCCGCTGACGGTTCTGAGCGAAGACGAGCAGATGTTCCGCGACCTCGTGCGGCAGTTCGCCGACGACGAGGTCCGCCCGCGCGTCCACGCCATGGACGAGAAGCAGCAGATGGACCCGGCGCTCATCCCGCAGTTCTTCGAGATGGGGCTCATGGGGATCGAGGTCCCCGAGGAGCTGGGCGGCGCCGGGGTGTCGTTCTTCACCGCCGCGCTCGTGGTCGAGGAGCTGTCGCGCGTGGACGCCAGCGTCGGCGTGTTCGTGGACGTGCAGAACACGCTGGTGAACAACGCCTTCCTGCGCTGGGGCTCCGAGGAGCTCAAGGCCCGCTACCTCCCGCAGCTCGCCTCCGAGAAGGTGGGCGCCTACGCACTCTCCGAGGCCGGCTCCGGCTCCGACGCGTTCGCCCTGGCCACCCGCGGCGTCAAGGCCGACGGCGGCTTCCGCCTCACCGGGCGCAAGCTGTGGATCACCAACGGCGCAGAAGCCGAGGTGTTCATCGTCTTCGCGAACGTGGACCCCGCCGCCGGCTACAAGGGGATCACCGCCTTCATCGTGGAAAAGAGCTTCGACGGCTTTTCCGTCGGCAAGAAGGAGGATAAGCTGGGGATCCGCGCCTCCTCCACCACCGAGCTGGTCCTGGAAGACGTCTTCGTCCCCGCCGAGAACGTCCTGGGCGAGGTGGGCAAGGGGTACAAGGCCGCCATCGAGACCCTCAACGAGGGCCGCATCGGCATCGGCGCGCAGATGATCGGGATCGGGCAGGGAGCGCTGGACGCCACCGCCAGGTACGTGATGGAGCGCGAGCAGTTCGGCAAGAAGATCGGCGACTTCCAGGGCGTACAGTTCCAGATCGCGCAGATGGCCGTGGAACTGGAGGCCGCCCGCCTGATGGTCTACAACGCCGCCCGCCTCAAGGACGCCGGCCAGCCCTTCCTCCAGCAGGCGGCCATGGCCAAGCTGTTCTCCTCGCAGGTCGCCCAGCGCATCGCCTCCCAGTGCATCGACCTGTACGGCGGCTACGGCTTCACCCGCGAGTACCCGGTGGAAAAGTTCTACCGCGACAGCAAGATCGGCACGATCTACGAGGGAACGAGCAACATGCAGCTCCAGACCATCGCCAGGAACATCCTGAAGTAGCCCCCCGGTCTGGAGCGAGACGAAACGACAGGGGCCCCGGCGCAGCGCGCCGGGGCCCCTGTCCGTCATCGAAAACCCGCGTGAGGGATTTCGGCCCGAAGGGGCGAGACCCGGCGGGGCTGTTTCCGCCGGGGCTCGACTCCGTTGGGCTGCGTTGTTTGCAGCCCTACGGAGCCGAAGCCCGACCCCGGCGCCCGCCGGGGGCACGCCCAAACCAGCCGTGCAAACCCGCCATCCCACCAAAGCAAAGGGCCCCCCGGAAACCCGGGAGGCCCTTCGCATCACACCGGCCGATCAGCCTACTTGTCCCACCACATGCGCGTGCTGAGCGCGTCGCCGCCCATCGCCGAGACCGCCGCGTTCACGTTGGCCTCGTTGAAGGTGAACTCCGTGGTCGGGTAGTTCAGACGACGCGGGATCGCGGTGACGCCCGCCGTCGGCGACTTCGCCAGCGTGAGGGGCGGCTGCCCCGTGCGCCGGTACTCGGCCCACGCCTCGACCCCCTGGCCGTAGAGCGAGATCCACTTCTGCACGTAGATCTGGTTCAGCCCAGCGGCCCCGCCCTTGTACTGCACGGCGGGCTGGGCCAGGTACGCGTCGATGGACGCGGTGGGCACGCCGACGGTCTGCATCGCGGCACGGATGCCGTCGTTGTAGAACGTCGCGGCGCTCCCCGTGATCCACCCCTTCTCGACGGCCTCGGCCTTGAGGAAGGCCACCTCGGAGTAGTTCATCAGGAACGACGGCGAGGTCATCGACGCGAAGAACGTCCCGATCTTCGACGTCTTGGTCAGGCCGAGCCCGGTCGCCACGCTGCTCGTCAGCCCGTTGGGCACGCCGAAGTACTCACCCGTGTCCGCCGCCTTCTGGGCGTAGACCGCGAGGCGCGGGTCGTTCAGCCCCTTGAGCGTGTTCACCGTCGTCTCGCTGACGCGGTGGTCGTCGCGGGTGCGGTTGTTGTTGAAGATCGGGTTCTCGTTGGCCCGCACGTCGCCGGTCCAGGTCAGCTTGGCGTCGTCCGCCACGCTGGTCATGGGGCCGGCGTTGTACGCCGCCACGAAGGCGGTGCGCGCCGTGGCCGCGTCGGCCTTGGACATGCGCATCGCGTACCGCATGCGCAGCGAGTTGGCGAACTTCTGCCACCGCCCCGCGTTGCCGCCGAAGACCGGGTCGGCGCCGGCGTACACCGTCGTCACCCCGGTCAGCACCTGGTTGGCCTTGGTCAGGTCGCTGAGGATCCCCGCGTAGATGTCCTTCTGGGCATCGTACTTGGGGGTGATGATGATCTCCTTGTCGGAGCCGCGGTTGGCCTCCGAGTACGGGATGTCGCCCCAGGTGTCGGTCATGGCCCCGAAGGTCCACGACTTCATCACCAGCGCCGGCCCGGTGAGCGCCGGCTGCTTGAGCGCCTCGGCCTGCTCGATCGTGGCGCGGAAGTCCTGCAGCGGCCCCGAGTAGGCGTTGCGGAACCACCCGTTGATCGCGTCCACGCGGATCGCGTAGCGATCCTCCTCCGTGTACTGGATCTTCGCGATGTGCTGCGCCCACAGCGAGGAGAACGTCAGGTCGAAGTCCGAGCCGCGGAAGAGCGTGACCGTGGCCACCACTCCCTGCGGGAACAGCAGCTGGGGCGTCACCGCCTCCGGCGCGTTCGGGTTCTTGTTGATGTCGGTGAGCCCCTCGTCGCAGGCTCCGGCGAGCAGCGCGAGCGCCACCACGGGTCCCAGCTTGTATGTCGTCTTCATGCCATCATCATCGTTCAGGGTGAACCCGGCTTACGGGGTGACGGTCACGTTGAAGCCGATGCTGCGCGCCGTCGGGAGCTGGCCGAACTCGATGCCCTGCTGGTTGCCGGCGGAGAACGCCGTCTCGGGATCGATGTGCGGCGCGTCCGTCCAGAGCGCCAGGTTGCGGCCCACCAGCGAGAGGTTCATCCCGGACAGGCCCACGCGGCGGGTCAGCGTCCCCGGCACGTTGTAGCCCAGCTTGACCTCGCGCAGCTTCACGAAGCTGGCGTCGTAGATCCACGCCTCGTGCAGCTGGAAGAGCACGTCCTGCAGGAGCTTCGGGTCCACCCGCTGGGTGTTCGGCTGGCCGCTCTCGGTCACGCCCTCGAACAGGTAGCCGTTGGTGGCGCAGGTGTTCCCGCCGTCGGACGCCGGGAAGTTGCAGCGGCCCTCGACCGACTCCTCGAGCACGCCGGCGTAGTTGCCGAACATGTTCGTGACGGAGAAGATCTCGCCGCCCTGCTTGGTGTCCACCAGGAAGCTCAGGTCCAGGTTGCGGAAGCGCAGCGTGCTGCCGATGCTGCCGCTCCAGTCCGGCGTGTAGGACCCCAGCACCTGCGGCCCGGCCGCGATGGTCGGGAAGCCGTCCGCGTCCACGATGATGCGGCCCTGCTCGTCGCGGTTGAACGCGGCGCCGTACAGCGCGCCGTACGCCTCGTCCTTGCGGGCCTGCACCAGGAGGCCCCAGTAGCCGGTCCCGTTCAGCGAGACCGCCGGCAGGTCGCCGTACAGGTCCTCGACCTGGTTCTTGTTGCGGGCGTAGTTGACCGTCACGTCCCACTCGAACCCGTTGTCCAGGCGCACCGGCGTGGCCGAGAGCTGGAGCTCGACGCCGCGGTTGCTGATCGTCCCGGCGTTCAGGATCTGCTCCTGGAAGCCCGAGGCTCCGGAGACCGTCGCCGAGAGGATCTGGTTGGCGGTGCTCTGGTCGTAGTAGGTCACGTCCACGCCCAGCCGGTCCTCGAGGAACCGGAACTCGGCGCCCGCCTCCCAAGAGGTGGTCTCCTCCGGCTTCAGGTTCACGTTGGGGATGGCGTTGGGCACCGCGTAGCGCGGGATGGTGCCGAACGGAGTCCCGGCCGTGTACGTCAGCGAGGTCTGGTACGGATCGGCGTCGTTGCCCACGCGCGCCCAGCTCGCCCGCACCTTGCCGAAGGACAGCACGCTGCCCAGGAAGGACGGGAACGCGTCCGTGAAGACGAAGCTCGACGAGATGGACGGGTAGAAGTACGAGTTGTTCCCCGCCGGCAGCGTCGAGGACCAGTCGTTACGGCCGGTCACGTCCACGAACCAGAAGTCGTTGAACGCGAACTGCGCCTGCCCGTACAGCGAGTTGATCTGCTTCTCGCGCGACTCGGCGAACAGCGTCGGCCGGGTCGAGGAGTTGGTGATGTTGTACACGCCCGGCACGACCAGGTCGTACGCCGACTCCTCGTTGTAGCGGAAGTCGTACACGCGCCGGTTGCCGCCGAAGTTGAACGTCAGCCCCAGGGCGGTGCCCAGGTCCCGGTTCGCGGTCAGCAGGAAGTCCGTGTTGTTTTCCTGCGTGAAGATGTTCTCTTCCTCGAACCCGCCCGACACGGGGCTCGCCGTCATCGCGATGGTGCCCGGGGCGTAGTGGCGCCGGCGGTAGTCGCGGTACCAGTCGGTCCCGGAGCGGACCATGGCGTTCAGCCACGGGGTGAACTGGTAGCTCGCCTGCACGTTCCCGATGACGCGGTCACGCTCATCGAAGTTGTTGTCGAGCTGGGCGACCCAGTACGGGTTGTTGTGGTAGTTGTGGTTCCAGTTGTACTGGCCGAGGCTCTCGTCGCGGAGCTGGGTGAGAAGCCCGGTGTCGACCGTGCGGCCGAACCACACGAACTGCTCCATGACGTTGGTCGCGTCGTAGCCGGTGCCCGGGCGGTTCTTGCCATCGGTGGCGATGTACTGCACCGAGGCGTCCGCGCGCAGCTTGTCGGTCAGGTTGATCCCGCCGTTGAGCGCGCCGGTGAGCCGGTTCAGCTCGTTGCTGGGGTACATGCCGTCCTGGTCCATGTTGGTCAAGGACAGGCGGACGTTCGCCCGGTCGTTGCTCGTGGCGAGCGCCACGTTGGTGGTCAGCGTGCGGCCGGTGTCGAAGAAGTTGCGCACGTTGTCCGGCTGGCAGACGAACGGAGCCGGCTGGCCGCCGCTGAAGAACTGCGGGATCATGCGGCCGTCGCAGCGCGGGCCCCAGCTCTCGTCCACGCCGTCGTTGGTCCCGCCGCCGGCGCCGTCCACGTACGCAAACTGGCCCTCGGCGCCCTGGCCGAAGGTGTTCTGGTACTCGGGGAGGCGGAGCGGGTCCTCGAAGCTGACGTTCTGCGTCACCGAGATGCCCAGGCCGCGGGAGTTCTTCCCGGACTTGGTGGTGATCACGATGGCCCCGTTGGCCGCGCGGGAGCCGTACAGCGCCGCCGCGTTCGGGCCCTTGAGGACGGTGATCGACTCGATGTCGTTGGGGTTGACGTCCGACGCCGCGTTGCCGTAGTCGTAGCCGCCGTAGCCCACGCGGTCGGGCTGCGTCCGCGCGATCGGGTTGGTCGGGAACGAGTTGTCGATCGGCACGCCGTCGACGATGAAGAGCGGCTGGTTATTGCCCTTGATGGAGCTGGCCCCGCGGATGACCACGCGCGAAGAGCCGCCCTGCGGGCCGGCGTTGGTGACCTCGAGACCCGAGACCTTGCCCGCGAGGGCGTTGACGATGTTGGTCTCGCGCGCCTCGGTCAGGTCCTCGCCGCGCACGCTCTGCACCGCCGTGCCGACGGCCTTCTCCTGCTGCGTGATGCCCAGGGCGGTCACCACCAGCCCCTCGAGCGCCACCGCCTGCGAGCCCAGGCTGGCATTCACCGTGTTCCCGGTGATCGCGGCCTCTTCGCTGGTGACGGCCTGGCCGGAGAAGACCAGCCGCTGCGCGCCCGTGGGCACGGTGATGGTGTAGCGTCCGTTCTCGTCCGTGACGGCACGCACGTTGGTGCCCTTCACGGTGACCACCACGCCGGCGAGCGGGCTGCCCGCGTCGGACGTCACGGTCCCTGTGACCACACGGTCCTGCGCCCACGCGTGCTCGCTCCCGAGCACCAGGCAGGCCGTGGTCACGACCATTAGCAGTTTCTTCATCGTTGTCCTTGAGAAGAGATCATGACGAAGGTTCAAGCAGGACCCAGGTCGGGTCCCGCCGGAGCGCCGCCGTCGGCCGGGCCATGCCGCCACCGCCGCGCGACGCAACTGCGTCGGACTAGGTCTCGGTCATGGCGCGCCTCCTTGAAGAGAGTTCACGAGGTGGATCGCTGCTGCGGGCGGATACGACACGGGTGCGCCGGAGCGGGGGGCATGCACCCCGACTCAGGCGGACGGATCCGGAGGACCCGTGCGGGACCCGGCGTCGCGCGTATCGAAAGCCTGTACAGAATGGTCCGCAGACCCGGATTCTATGGAGGAAGAACCCCCGGACGGTGCCCTGCGCGATCGGCGTCGTTCCGAAACGAAGCTGCCCAGAGTACCGGAAAGGAGTCTTGCTACTATAGAACGGCCGTCCGACCAAGTCAAGAGCGGGTCACGGAAACGCAACCGGAGCATCGCCTTCACCAGCCATGCGTTTTATCTGTGCGCTCCGGCGGAGTCCTGGAGTGTGAGGCCGCGTCAGATTGACAGCACGGATATTGCCGGGTAGCTTTCGCCGCTCACAGAAGGGGAGTAGCCTACCGGGGATCACCCCGGCGGCCGGATCGTCAAGACTGCGGCTCGCGCCGCACGGTCCGGCCGGGACGGGAAGTGCTCCGTCAGGGCGAGACCTTCGTTCCGGCGGTCGCTGCGGCGGCCGTCCAGGACGGGGGTCCGCCCTTTTTTTGCGTCCGTCATCGTCCTGCGAGATTCATCGACTGGAGGTCTTTTTGGACAGCTCAATCTGGCCGTGGGTGGGGTTCAACGCGCTCGTGCTCGTCCTGCTCGCCATCGACCTGGGCGTCTTCAACCGCACCGCGCACGTCGTCTCCGTCAAGGAAGCCGGCCGCTGGAGTGCGATCACCGTCGCCCTCGCCCTCGCCTTCGCCGGCTCCATCGCCGCCGGGGTGCTTCCGGTGGAGGGCGTCGGCGGGCACCAGGACGCGCTGGAGTTCATCACGGGCTACCTGATCGAGCTGGCGCTGTCGGTGGACAACATCTTCGTCTTCGTCCTCATCTTCTCGTACTTCAAGGTCCCGCCCAAGTACCAGCACCGCGTCCTCTTCTGGGGCGTCCTGGGCGCGCTGGTCATGCGCGGCACCATGATCGCGGCGGGCGCGTTCCTCATCGAGCGCTTCCACTGGATCATCTACGTCTTCGGAGCCTTCCTGGTGATCACCGGGATCCGGATGATGCGGCAGGAGGAGGAGGACATCGAGCCGGAGTCCAACCCCGCCATCAAGCTCGTCCGCCGCTTCGTCCCCATCACCCACCAATACGACGGGCAGAAGTTCTTCACGCGGGAAAAGATCGGCGACCGCCTGCGCCGCGCGGCCACTCCGCTGTTCGTGGTGCTGGTGCTGGTGGAGACCACCGACCTGATCTTCGCGCTGGACTCCATCCCGGCGATCTTCGCGGTCACCCGCGAGCCGTACCTGGTGTATACCTCCAACGTGTTCGCCATCCTCGCGCTGCGCTCCATGTACTTCGTGCTCGCTGGGGTGATCGACAAGTTCCACTTCCTCAAGCTCGGGCTTTCCATGGTGCTCATCTTCATCGGCGCGAAGATGCTCGCCACCGCCATCGACATCCACATCCCCATCGGGCTGTCGCTGGGCATCGTGGGGCTGGTGCTCGGGGGGTCCGTGGTCGCGTCGCTGATCTGGCCCAGGGAGGTGGAGGAGAACCCGCAGGTCAGTCACGATCCGCTCGACCCGTCCGACGACCCGCCCGGCGCCGTCATTCCCCCCACGGAGTCGTCCACGCGGAGCTGACGGCACGGCTTTGAACTGCGGGGTTGGGCGTGACCCCGGCTGGCGCCGGGGTCGGGCTTCGGCTCCGTAAAGCAGCAAACAACGCTGCTTAACGGAGTCGAGCCCCGGCGGAAACAACCCCGCCGGGTCTCGCCCCTTCGGGCCGTAATCCCTCACGCGACTGCCAAACCGAAGGGCCCCGCCGGCGTGTGCCGTGGGGCCCGTGTCGCATCACCATGATCCCGGACGGCGAAGGGCGGCGCCCCGGTGGGGTGCCGCCCTCGTGTTCGTCCGGCTGCTCAGCCGTCCGGTCCGGCTAGTCGGCGACGTTGCGCAGGCGGCTCTTGCGGTATCCGTAGGCGAAGTAGAGCACCAGCCCCACGGCGAGCCAGATGATGAAGCGCTCCCAGGTCACCCGGGGCAGCTGTACCATCAGGTAGCCGCACGACAGGATCGCGGCGGGGGCCACGAACCAGACGACGGGGGTCTTGAAGGGGCGGTGCCGGCCGGGATCGCGCACGCGGAGCACCATTACCCCGAGCGCCACCAGCACGAAGGCGAAGAGCGTCCCGATGTTGGTGAGCTCGATCACCTCGTTGATGTTCGCGAAGGCCGCGAAGAACGCCACGAACGCGCCGGTGAGGATGGTGGTGACGTGCGGCGTCCGGTAGCGCGGGTGGAGCTTCGCGGCCCACTGCGGCAGCAGCCCGTCGCGCGCCATGGAAAAGAAGATCCGCGGCTGGCCCAGCTGGAAGACCAGGAGCACCGAGGCCATGGAAACCACCGCGCCGAAGGAGATGATCGCGGCCGCCCAGTGGTAGCCGCGGTTCCCGAAGGCGCTCGCCAGCGGGTCCGCCGTGCCGTGCTGGTTCCACGGCACCAGCCCGGTGAGCACCAGCGTCACCACGATGTAGATCACGGAGGTGACCAGGAGCGACACGATCATCGCCCGCGGCATGTCCTTCTGCGGGTTCTTTGCCTCTTCCGCCGCGGTGGACACCGCGTCGAAGCCGATGTAGGCGAAGAAGATCAGCGCCGCGCCGGAGCTGATCCCGGCCCACCCGTTGGGGGCGAACGGCGTCCAGTTCTCCGGCCGCACCCAGAAGGCGCCCATGGCGATGATGAACAGCAGGATGGCGAGCTTCAGCACCACCATCGCCGTGTTCGCCCACGCGCTCTCGCGGATCCCCACCACCAGCACCCAGGTGATCAGCCCCACGATCAGGACCGCAGGCAGGTTGAAGATCACGTGTAGCCCGAAGAGGTCGGGGGCCGTGGTCCAGGCCCGCGCCGCCTCCACCACCGAGGCAGTGGTGATCGTGGGATCCGCCTGCAGCTGCTCGTACGCCTGGCGGGCCGTGCGCGGGTCCGTCGCCAGCCACTCGGGGAACCCCAGCCCGAAGCCGCGCAGCAGCGTCTGGAAGTACGCCGACCACGACACCGCAACCGCGATGTTCCCCACCGCGTACTCGATGATCAGGTCCCACCCGATGATCCACGCCACCAGCTCGCCGAGCGTCGCGTACGCGTACGTGTACGCGCTCCCCGCCTGGGGGACGAGGGCCGCGAACTCCGCGTAGCAGAGCGCCGCGAAGCCACAGGCGATGGCGACCAGGATGTAGGAGATCACCAGCGCCGGGCCCGCGCCCAGGTGGTTGGGTCCGCCGGAGATCGCCGTTCCCGCGCCGGAGAAGATCCCCGCCCCGATGATGGCGCCGATCCCCAGGGAGGTGAGCTGCCAGACACCCAGCGAGCGCCGCAGGCCCGGCTCGACGTCGGTCTGCGGATCGACGTGCTCCGCTCGAGCCTCGCCGATTGGCTTTCTGCGTAAGAGTTGCGACATGGAGGAGGACGGGAAACGGTGGGGGTGGACGCACGCGCGGCGGATGACGAGGCCGTCACCCGCCGCGACCGGACCGAATCTACGCGCCGCCCGCCGCGATTCGCAACGGGAGCGTCACGCGCCCCGGGGGATGACCCCGCCGGAGCCGTGCGGTGCAGGCACGCCCTCGGACGTCCCGAGGGGGGCGTTCGGGTCGCCCAGCGCCGCGTCGACCAGCTCGCCCGGACCCGCGGGGACGCCCGGGGTGAACTCGCCCTCCCATCGGGCCATCACCGCCGTCGCCAGGCAGTTGCCCACCAGGTTCACCGTGGTGCGGGCCATGTCCATCAGCTCGTCCACGGCAAGGATCACGGTGATCGCGGCCAGCGGGAGGTGGAAGGCCGTCAGCGTCCCCGACAGGATCACCAGCGACGCCCGCGGAACCGCGGCGACGCCCTTGCTCGTGAGCATCAGGGTGAGCATCATCGCCGCCTGCTGCCCGTAGCTGAGCTCCACTCCCGCCGCCTGGGCCACGAACACGCTGGCGAGCGCCAGGTAGAGCGTGCTCCCATCCAGGTTGAAGGAATAGCCGGTGGGCATCACGAACGCGACGATCCGCCGCGGCACGCCGAAGGCCTCCATGCGCTGCATCGCCAGCGGGAGCGCCGCGTCGGAGCTGGTGGTGGAGAAGGCGATCAGCGCCGGCTCGCGGATCTGGCGCAGGAAGGGGATCACCGGCACCCGGGCGAGCAGCGCGGCGGGAAGCAGCCCCACCAGCGCGAACACCACCAGCGCGGCGTACAGCGTCAGCACCAGCTTGAGCAGCGGGAGCAGCACCGCGATGCCGCTGTGCGCGACGGTGGAGGCGATCGCCGCGCCCACCCCGATGGGGACGAAGCGCATGACGATGGCCACCAGCTTGAACATCGTCTCCGCCAGCCCCTCCGCGAAGGAGAGCACCGCGAGCTTGGCCGGGCCGCGCACCTTGGTGAGCGCCACGGCGAAGAGAATGGAGAAGAAGACGATCTGCAGGACGTTGTTGGTGGCCAGCGCGTCCACGAAGCTGGTGGGAACCACCTCGCGGACGTGGTCGGCGAAGCTCTTCACCTGCGCCAGCTGCGGCGCGCCGCCCGCGGCCTCGGCGGCGCGGATCGCCGCCATGAGCCGCGGATCGTCGCCGGGCCGCACCAGGTTGACGGCCACCAGCCCCACCAGCAGGGCGACGGTGGTGACGATCTCGAAGTAGAGGATGGATCGGAAGGCGAGCCGCCCCACCTTCTTCAGGTCGTCCCCGTGCCCCGCGATCCCGATCACGAGCGTGGAGAACAGGATCGGCGCGATGATCATCTTGATCATGCGCACGAACAGGTCCGAGAGCAGCTTGAGGTCGCTCGCGGCCCAGCCGCCGTGCAGCGCCCGCTCCCCGTCGGGGAAGGTCACGCCCAGCAGGGCGCCCAGGCCCATGCCGACGAAGATCCACTGCGTGAGCGTGATCCGCCGGAGAAGTTTCCACATCGCGCGTGTTCCGCGGAAATCGTGAACGATGGAGCGCCACCGCGGTGCGGCGGACGGAGCGACGGGGGAGCCGGGCGGCCCGGCCAAAAAAGCGGCTGCCCTTCGAGAGCCCGAAGCGGCAGCCACAGGGGGAAGAGTCTAGCGTGTTTGCCCAGCTGCAGCAACCACCCCGCCCCCACGCGGTCTCAGGGCTCCGGCGTCCGCGGGACCCCTCCCACCACCTCCACCCCGTGAAAGGCTCCGGCCCCCCGGGAAAAGTTCCCGGGGGGCCGGAGCAATTCGGACCGCGCGTACCGTCAGGTCGTGGGAGCTGGAGCCACCGCCGCCCCGGCCGGAGCGGCGCGGGGCACGAGGCCCACGATCTCGATACCCGCCGCGCGGGTGGCGTCGATGGCGTAGATCACCTGTCCGTAGGTCAGGTTCTCCGCGCCCTTGACGAAGATGACCTTGCGGGGGCGCGGCGCGAACACCTCCTGGATCCGCGCCTGCAGGTTCTCCTGCGCGATCGGCTCCTGGTTCAGAAAGAACTGCGGACCGGGCTGGATGTCCAGCACGATCTGGTCGATCTGCTGGGCGACTTCCTGCTTCTCCTTCTTGACGGGCGGAACCTGCACCGACACGCCGCGCTGTAGACCCTGCTGCACCACCATGAAGATGATGAGCAGCACCAGCAGCACGTCGATCATGGGGGTCATGTTGATGTCCGCCTGCGGCCCCCCCTTCCTGCCGCCCACTCCCATTGCCATAAGGCTAGTCTCCTCGCGTACTCAGGTGCCCGGCTTGGGCGTGACGCCCTTCGGGAGCTCGGTGATCGCGCCGATCTTGCTGACCTCGGCCTCGCGGGCGGCGTCGATCGCGGTCAGCACCTTGTCGTAGCCCACACCCTGGTCGGCCTTCATGTACAGGATGTGGTCCTCCGGATCACGGGTCGAGTACGCGTCCCGGAGCCGCGCCGCGAGCTGCGAGGCCGGAATGGGGCCCGGGTTCGGCACGTCCTCGATGAAGTACTGCCCCTTGGCGTCGATGCCCAGCGTCACCCGGTCGTCCTTCTCCGGCGCGGCGGTGCGCGCCTTGGGGAGAACGGCGGTGTACCCGGCAAGGGCCGGAGTGACGACCATGAAGATGATCAGGAGCACCAGCATGACGTCGATCATGGGCGTCACGTTGATGTCCGCGTTCACGTCGGCGTCCATCCCGGCCACGCTGGGGAGCGGAGAGCCCCCGAAGGAGGCCCCGCCGCCGATCTTGCCCGCCACCCGTCAGTCCCCGTAGGCGGCGCGGCCCGACGCCATCTCGCGCTTGGCCTGCCGCTCCATCATCCAGTCGATCATCTCGCGGCCGGCATACGCCAGCTCCGAGAACAGCGTGTCGAGCCGGGCGGTGAAGTAGTTGTACAGCCACACCGCCGGGATCGCCGCGATCAGGCCGATCGCCGTGGTGATCAGCGCCTCGGAAATACCCGCCGACACCGCCTCGAGGCCGGCGCCGCCCGTGCCCATGCCGGAGAAGGCGTTCACGATGCCCATGGTGGTCCCGAGCAGCCCCACGAAGGGAGCCGTCGCGCCGACCGTCGCCAGCAGGCCCAGCCCGGACTTCAGGTCGTTGGCGAGCAGGATCTGCTCGCGCTCCACCGAGCGCTCGGCGGAGGTGATCGCCGCGCCGGCGACGCGGGGATCGCCGAGGAGCGGGGCGACCTCGCGGAGCGACTCACCGAGAACGCGGGCCACGTGCGAGTTGGGGTACTGCTCCGTCAGGGCGAGGGCTTCGGGGATGTTGTCCGCCTCGAGCGCCGTGGAAAATTGGGGAGCGAACTCGCGAGTCGCCCGGGACATCTTGCGGAAGCGAAGCCACTTGGCGACGGCCACGGCGAGCGAGATCATGCTCATGATGAGCAGGATGATGATGATCCCCCGAGCGAACCACCCGGCTTGCTCCCACAGGTGACCGAAACTCATCTGCATGGCTGCGTTCTCCTTCGCGCGAGTGCGCTTTCGTGTTGTTGAACCGTCCGGTCACGCCCCGCTCAGGCGCACCGCCCGAAATTTCCAGCAGGATCCTACGTTTTCCACCGGCCCGGATCAAGAGGCCGCACGCTCCGGGAGGCTCAGGACCTCTCGAGCGTCCAGCTGATCGGGATCTGGACCAGCACGGGAACGGCGCGCCCGCCCACCTTGGCCGGCCTGAACCGCATCTTCTCCACGACCTTGGTGGACGCCTCGCCGAACTGGTCGTGCGACGCGTTGATCACCGAAACGCTCGTCGCCTCGACGCGGCCCTGGGCGTTCACCACGAACTTCATCTGCACCTGGCCCGTGATCCCCGCGTCGCGGAGCAGCGGCGGGTACAGGCGCTGCAGCAGCCGCTGCACTTCGGGCCCGTTCTGGAGCTGGGGCTTTTCCTCCGCCAGGCTCACGTCGATCGGGGCGGTCCCGGTGTTGTCTTCCTTCTTGTCCGCCATGTTCTGCGGAACGCCGCCCTCCACGCCCTTGGAGGTGCCGCCGGCCACGCCCACGCCGCTGAAGTCCTCGACGTTGACGGCCTTCTGGTTGGGGTCCACGTCAGGGATCTTGGCGGGCGGCTCCTCGGGCGGAACCAGCTCCTGGAAGCCCTTTGCCACCGGGGGCGGAGCCTCCTCCGGCTCCGGCGGCGGCGGCGGGGGCGGCTCCTCGGCCTTGGGAGGCTCGGGGGCCTTGGGCTGCTCCGGCTCGATCTCCATGTAGGAGACCACCTCTTCCTTGACCTTCCGGCCCACCGCGGTGTGCTCCGTCGCGTACGCCGCGCCCCCGATGAGGAGGACGTGCGCCGCGATGGAGGCGAACATCGTGGTGGGCGAGAGGGCCTTGGTCTTCCGTCCCTCCGACGCCACAAGCTTGTTGAACATGCGGGAACCCCCTTGCGATCCAGGTTGGAGCCGGCGTGCTGAGTATTGCGGCGCTTCGGGCTCGTGCCGGCTCCCCGTCGGCGGAACCGCGCCAGCGCCGGCGGCATGACCGCCGCGGACACCTTGATTTCTCGACTTCAGTGCACCGGCCGCGGCCGGCGTTCCGCCTCGTGCCCAGGAGCCCCGCCCGACTTCGGCCTTCCGCTAGCGAACGTTAGATCGAAACCTCGTCCCGTGACCCGAACGAACGGGTGTCAGGAGGTCGCAACGACGTTGAAGGGAATTTTTTCCAAGGGCTCTGTAACCTGTAGAACGTGCTGGTGAAAGTCAAGACGACGCCCGCACCCACCGGTCACGCGCACGTAACACCCCCCACGAACCCCGGAGATCCCAGCCCGGACGCAGAAAACACGACAACTGGTAAACAGACGAACCCTGGTTTCCGGACCCTCCCGGGACTCCCCTCCGCGCCCACTTCGTCCTTATGCAAACTCCGATCCTTTCCGGCCGGAGGCGTGTATAATTATTCTGACTGACGCCTAAATACTCTGTTCTGTGCCTCTGGTTCCGCTGGCCGCCCGCTGCTCGACGGCGCGAGCCACCTGCTCCAGCTCGAACGGCTTGGACAGCACCGGGATCCCGGAGGCGGCCATCGCCGCCACCGCCGCGTCGCTCAGCGGGGCGCCCGTGATGAACACCAGGCGCTCCTCGGCCCCGCCTTCGCGGGCCCGCAGCGCCGCCAGGAGCCTGTCACCGCCCAGGCCGGGCATGCGCAGGTCGGCGAGGATCACGTCGGGGGGCGCGTCCCGGGTCCCGTCCAGCAGGGCGAGCGCTTCGCGGCCGTCGGAGGCTTCGTCCACGCGGTGGCCGCGCCGCTCGAGGTAGCGGGCGATGGAGCGGCGGACGGGCGCCTCGTCGTCCACCACCAGCACCCGGAGCGGGCGCACCACCGCCGCGTGGACGGGCGCACGCCCCGGGGCGGCGGGCGCTCGCGGAAGCTCGACGGCGAAGGCGGCTCCCTTTCCGGGCTCGCTGTCCACCCGGATCTCGCCGCCGTGCTCGGTGACGATCCCGTGCACCAGGCTGAGCCCCAGCCCCGCTCCCTGCCCCGGCTCCCGGGTGGTCCAGAACGGGTCGAAGATCCTTTCCAGGTTCTCCCCCGGGATCCCCGGGCCGCTGTCCACCACCTGGAGCGACACGCCGAGCGCGCTGGCCCGGGTGCGGACGATCAGCCGCCGCTCGCCGGGGTGGTCGGCGAGCGAGTGCTCGGCGTTGAGCACCAGGTTGAGCACGACCTGCTCCATCTCGCCCGCGTCGGCCTGCACGGAGGGGAGGTCGCGGGCCAGGTCGGCGCGCACGTCGACGCCGTGGGTCTGGAGGGTGTACCTGCGGATCTCCAGGACGCCGCGCACCACGTCGTTGAGCTGCACCGGGCCGCGCGGGCCGCCGCTCCGCTCGGTCTGGCGGGCGACCAGGCGGAGGTCGGCGACGATCCGGGCGGCGCGGGCCGCCTCGCGCTCGATCACCTCCAGCGCTTCCTGGTCTTCCGGGTGGCGCTCGTCCAGCAGGAGGAGCTGGGCGAAGCTCTTGATGGCGGCGAGCGGGTTGTTCAGCTCGTGCGCCACCCCTCCGAGCAGCGTGCCCAGGCTCGCGAGGCGCTCGGCGCGGCGGAGCTGGCCCTCGCGGGACGCCTCGCCGGCGGCGTCGCGAGCCATGGCGAGGAGCAGCTCCTCGCCCCGGGCGTCGCGCACCGCCCCCAGCGTCACCTCCAGGGGGACCGCGGCCCCGGACAGGGTGCGGAAGGAGATGCGCCCGCGCCATCCGCCCCCGGCCCGGGCCTTTCCGGCGCCCTCGGCGAAGCGCGCGCGCGCTTCGCCGCCCGGGAGGAAGTCGTCCGCGGTGTACTCCGCGTGGCGGCCCGGCGGGTAGCCCATCAGCCGCGCGTGCGCGGGGTTGGCGTAGCGGAAGCGCCCCGCGAGGTCGGTGATCGCGACCGGCTCTCCGAGCTGCTCCAGCGCCGCGGCGACCAGCGCGTCCCGCTCCCCGGCGGCTTGCACCTCGCGCGCGGCGAGCGCGGCGAAGTCGCGGAGCGCGTCCAGCTCCCCGGCGGACCACTCCCGGGGGCGGGAGTCGAGGGCGGCGATGCAGCCGAGCGTCCGCCCTCCCGCTCCGCCGAGCGGGACGCCCGCGAAAGCGGCGGGGCCGCCGTGCAGCGCGGTGTCCGTACCGGGCTCCGCGCGCACTACGTCCTGGCCGTGCCCGGCGACCGCGGCGCAGAGGGCGAGGACCGCCCCGTCACCTTCCGGCGGGGAGGGGCCGCCGCGGCCGCAGATCCTCTGCCCCGCGCTCTCCCCCACCGTGACGACCACGGCGGGAACGCCGAGCGTCCGCGCGGCGAGCCGGGCGATGCGGTCGAGCGCGCCGCCGCCGGCCGGCGGTCCTTGTGCGTTCATTGCTTCCCCGGGGGGTGCGTCGGCCCGGAGCGGGGAGGACGGCACGTTCCGTTCGGGACAGGGAATCCCCGGTCCCATGAATATTCTAGGCCTGAACGGCTGGTCCGCAAGGTCCTCATCCGCCGCCCGCCGCGGTGAGCTCCAGGTGCCTGAGCAGCCCCCGGGCGATCATCTCGTAGCCGACCGCGAGCTCGTAGCGGTCCACCAGGGCGTCGTCGCCCCCCGCGGCGCGGATCTCGGCGTCGCCCAGGCGGCGCAGGCCGGCCGCGACCTCGGCGGCGTCCGCGCCGCGCTCCCTCTGTGCCTGGGTCCACCCGGCCCAGAAGAAGAGGCGCGCGATGAGCCCGTCCAGGTGGGGGCCCGGGTCGTCGAAGCCGCCGAAGTGGGTCAGGTACAGCCGGCGGGGCCCGAGCGCGCGGATGCGCCCCACGCTTTCGCGCCAGAGGGCCAGGTCCACGTCGGGTGGCGGGGTGGGCGGGCGGACGTGCGCCGAGCCGGGGAGCCTCACGCCGGCCACGTCGCCGGTGAAGACGGCCCCGGCCGCGGGCTCGTGCAGCGCCAGGTGGTGCCCGGCGTGGCCGGGGGTGAACAGGGCCCGGAGGACGCGGCCGCCGATGGGTAGCTCCTCGCCGTCGGCAAGGGGGGCGACGCGCTCGGCGGGGACGGGGAGGACCTCGCCCCAGAGCGCGTCCATGGCGTCGCCGAAGACGCGGCGGGCGCTGCGCACCAGCTTCGAGGGGTCCAGCAGGTGCGGGACGCCGGCGGGGTGGACGTGGACGCGCGCGTGCGGGGCGTGGCGGAGCAGGCTCCCGGCGCCCCCGGCGTGGTCCAGGTGCACGTGGGTGAGGACCACGCGGCGCAGGTCGGCGGGGTCGAAGCCGGCGGCGCGGATCCCCTCCAGCAGCCGCGGCAGGGTGGACGCCGGGCCGGACTCCACCAGGGTGAGACCGTCCGCCCCGGGGAGGAGGAAGGAGGCGATCAGCTCCTCGCTCCCCTGGAAGCGGTGGTCGATGACCCAGGTGCCGGGCTCTGCTTCGCGGACGACGGACGGCATGCGCTGCTCGGGGTCGGGGCGTGGCTCGCGGGAGGCGAAAGGGTATCACCGCGGACCCGCGGGCGGAAGAGCGCGGTTACCCGCGGGAGGATGTGACGGGGATGCGGCTCCGCGCCGCGCCGCGGCGGGGACTGGCCCCGGACACGCGCCGAGGTAGATTGAGCCCGGGTACCGCCGCGCCCGCCCCGCTCCCCGGCCGACCTCCCCACCCCGCCCCGCATGCAATCCTCCCCTCCGGCCCCTCCCACGCTCTCCGACCGCCAGCTGGCGGTGGAGACCCCCGAGCACGTCGCCGTCGGCTACGAGCTGGCGGACCTGGGCTCTCGCTTCGCCGCCCTGCTCATCGACGGCTTCATCGTCTCCTGCGGGCTGCTGGTGTTCGCGGTGGGGATGCCTCTCCTGGGCGTGGCGCTGGGCGTGCCGGGTTGGTTGGCGGGAGTGGGGCTGGCGGCGATCATGCTGCTGTCCTTTGCCTGGGTGTGGGGGTACTTCGTGTACTTCGAGGGGCTGCGCGACGGGGAAACGCCCGGGAAGCGCAGGATGGGGATCCGGGTGGTGCACGACGGCGGCTACCCGCTGACGGTGCGCGGCGCCGCCGTCCGCAACCTCCTGCGCGTGGTGGACATGCAGCCGGGGATCACGTGGCTGGTGGGCGGCGCGGCGATGATGCTGCACGGCGAGACCAAGCGGCTGGGCGACATGGCGGCCGGCACGGTGGTGGTGCGGGAGCGTACGGCCGCCGTGCTCCCGGAGGAGGCCGCGGCGGGGGCGAACGCGGCCGGTCCGCCGCGCCTGTCGCCGGAGGAGTTCGACACCCTCGCCCGGTACGTGGCCCGCCGCGGCACGCTGCAGCCGGAGGTGAGGCACGGGCTGGCGAAGCGGCTGCTGGAGCGGCTGGAGCGGCACGCGGCGGACGACCCGCGGCGCGCGGGGATGAGCCAGGACGCGTACCTGGCGGTGCTGCACGCGGACGAGGCCGCCCGCCACGCGGCGCGCGGCTCCGCGGGGACGGGCACCGCGCAGGCGGCGGGGCTGGTGCGCCGCCAGCGCGCGGCCTGGGACGCGTACCGGGCGCTGCTGGAGCGCGCGCGGAAGCGCGGGCTGGCCGCGCTGCCGGAGCGCGAGGTGTCGCGCTTCGCCGCGCTGTACCGCGAGGTGGCGGCGGACCTGGCGCGCGCCCGCACCTACGGCGGGTCGCCCGAGCTGGTGTACGCCCTGGAGCGCTGGGTGGGGATGGGGCACAACCTGCTGTACCGCCCCCCGCGCCGCTCGTGGAAGCTGCTGCGGAGCTGGCTCACCGCCGGGTTCCCCGTGCTGGTGCGGCGGCGCTGGAGGCCCATCGCCCTGGCCGCCGCGTTCCTGTACCTCCCCGCCCTGCTGGCGTACGCCGCCGTCCGCGCCGACCCGCCGCGTGCCCGGGAGATGGTCCCGGCGGAGATGATGGTGCGCGCCGAGGAGGCGCGGCGGAAGGAGGCCGAGGGGGAGGGGTACGTGGAGGTGCCGGAGATCTTCATGCCCGCCATGGGGGCCGGGATCGTCGCCAACAACGTGCAGGTGACCTTCATGGCCTTCGCGGGGGGGATCCTGGCGGGGCTGGGGACGGCGGCCGTGCTGGTGTTCAACGGGGTCTTCCTGGGCGCCATCGCCGGGTTGTTCGCCAACATGGGAGCCAGCCTTCACCTGTGGACCTTCGTGCTGCCGCACGGGGCGATCGAGCTGACGGCGATCTGCATCGCGGGGGGCGCCGGGTTCCTGCTGGGCGCGGCGATCCTGCTCCCCGGGCGGCGCACCCGGCGCGAGGCGCTGGTGCGGCGGGGGAAGGAGGCGGTGTCGCTGCTGAGCGGGACGACCGTGCTCCTGCTGGTGGCGGGGACCATCGAGGGGTTCGTCTCCCCCGCCGACATCCCGCGGCCGCTGAAGATGTCGCTGGCCCTGCTGTTCGCGGCGCTGCTGGTGGCGTACCTGGGGCTCGCGGGGCGCGGCGAAGCGGGGCGGCGCGCGGCGGAGGAAGCCGACGCGTAAACCACGCCGCGGCACCTTGCCCGACGGGCGCCGCGCCGCTAGCATCATGTGGTTCCACAGGCACTTGCCTTCCCTCCCGCCGGTCGCTCCCCCGGAGTATCGCCGAATGTCCCGCACGCCAGCAGCCGGCCGGCGCGCCGTCCTGACCGTGCTCGCAGCCCTCGCGCTCGCCGGGTGCGCCCCCGCCGAGGGCGCCTCCGTGGCCGACGCGGGCGACTTCCGCGTGGTCTACGAGTCCGCCCGGGACCCCGAGTACCGCCAGTGGCAGGCCGACCTGCGCCAGGTGCGGGTGCTGGAGGACGTGGCCGAGGCGCTCAACCGCACCTTCGTCCTCCCGCAGGACGTGCGGCTGGCCTTTTCCGAGTGCGGCGAGCCCAACGCGTTCTACGACCCCGACGTGCGCCGCATCCGCATCTGCTACGAGCTGATGGACGAGATGTACGGGGTGTTCGACGGGACCACCGTCTCGGAGGAGGAGCTGAACGAGGCCGCGTGGGGGGCGATCTACTTCACCCTGTACCACGAGCTGGGGCACGCGCTGGTGGACCTGTGGGACATCCCCATCACCGGGCGCGAGGAGGACGCGGTGGACCAGCTCGCCGCCTTCCTGCTCACCGACGGCACGGAGGAGGGCGAGGCCGCGGCCATCAACGGGGCGAACGCCTTCCTGCTGGAGCACGACCGCGAGGGAGGCAGCGTGGACGAGTCGGCGCTGTGGAACGAGCACTCGCTGGACCCGCAGCGCTTCTACAACATCATCTGCTGGGTGTACGGGCGCGACCCGGAGGCCTATGCGTACCTGATCGACGACGGCACGCTGCCCAGGGAGCGGGCGGAGCTGTGCGGCGAGGAGTACGAGCGGCTGGACCGGAGCTGGACGGGGCTGCTGTCTCCTTATTTAAAAGAGCAGGAAGGGGAATAGCGGCATCTGGGCATGACCCCCGCTGGCGCGGGGGTCGGGCTGCGGCTCCGTAGCAGACGAAACGACCGTCTGCAACGGAGTCGAGCCCGCGCAAACAGCCGCGCGGTCTCGCCCCTGCGGGCCGACATCCCTCATGCGACGGCGCCGCCACCGGGAGATCCCGGTGGCGGCGTCTTTTCGTACTCCATGCCGCGTGCTTCGTACTGCCGTCGGTCAGCGCACGTCCAGCAGCTCCACGTCGAACACCAGGGTGCTGTTCGCGGGGATCGGGCCCACGGGGCGGGCGCCGTAGCCCAGGCTGGCGGGGATCACCAGCGTGCGGCGGCCGCCCACCTTCATCCCCGCCACGCCCTCGTCCCAGCCCTGGATCACGCGGCCGGCGCCCAGCGGGAACTCGAAGGGCTGGCCGCGGTCGCGGCTGCTGTCGAACTTGGTGCCGTCGGTCAGGGTGCCGGTGTAGTGCACGGCCACGGTCCTGCCGCGGGTGGCCTCGGCGCCGGTGCCGGCCTGGTCGTCGCGCCACTGGAGGCCGCTGGGGGTGGTGGTCATGTCGTCGGTGTTCACGTCCTTCTCCGGTCCAGGGTGATGCGCCCGGCGGGCGGCGCCTCCGTCCCGCCGTGGTTCCACGGCGCGGAGGGTAGCGGTGGAGGACGGCCGCGGCAAGGCGCGTTCCCGCCACGCGGCGCGGGCACGCCGTTTGACGGTCCCCCGGCGCGCGCGTACTCTTGGGCACCACGCGGAGCCACGGCACGCAGCCGCGGACGCCAGCTCGGACCCGCGTGAGGGATTTCGGCCCGAAGGGGCGAGACCGCGCGGCTGTTTGCGCGGGCTCGACTCCGTTGAGCACGGTTGTTTCGTGCTCTACGGAGCCGAAGCCCGACCCCGGCGCAGCCGGGGGCACGCCCGAACCAGCGGTTCAACGCAGTTCCATCCGGAGCCCCCTCGCCACGCCACTCCATGACCCGACGCACGCAGCTCCTCGCGGCCGCGCTCCTGGCCCTCGCCCCCGCCGCGCAGGCGCAGACCGGGACGTACACCGCCACCGCCCGCGCCGCGGACTCCGCCGCCGCGCTCGCCGCGTTCCGCTCCAACATCGGCGCCATCCACGGCCGCGACCGCGCCGCCTACCTGCGTCACTACCTGCAGAGCCCGCGGCTGGCGCGCACGGGGCCCGGCGGCGTGCAGTGGGGGTACGCGGGGCTGGCCGGGGGCGACCCGGACTCGTGGCCGGACACGCTGGTGGCCACGCACTTCGAGGTGGTCCCCGTGGCGCCGGGGGTGGCGTACGGAGCCTACCGCTACCGGGTGGTGCAGGGCAGCAGCTCGCGCGGCGTCTCGGAGCGGGTGCTGGTGAAGCAGCCGGACGGCACGTGGAAGGTGGCGGTCTCCACCGCGTTCGGCTCGCCGGGGGACGCGCCGGTGCCGGCCTTCGCGCTGACGGGCGCCACCATCCTCGACGGCACGGGGGCGGCGCCGCGGGTGGGGACGGTGGTGATGCGGGACGGCAAGGTGGCGTGCGTGGGCACGTGCGAGCTGGGGCCGGACGTGGAGACGATCGACGCGCGGGGGAAGTGGATCGTCCCCGGGCTGGTGGACGCGCACGTGCACTACTCGCAGACGGGGTGGGCGGACGGACGCCCGGACGCGCTGGACCTGCGCGACCGCTTCCCCTACGACTCCACGGTGGCGGAGCTGGAGCGCAACCCGGAGCGCTTCTACCGCAGCTGGCTCTGCTCGGGGGTGACGGCCACCTTCGACGTGGGCGGCTACCCCTGGACGTGGGGGCTGCGGGCGCGGGCGGAGCGCTCCACCTCGGCGCCGCACGTGGCGGCGGCGGGGCCGCTCCTTTCCACGCGTGACCACTGGCTCAACGTCCCTGCCTCGCGGCAGTTCGTGTTCATGGGGAGCGACAGCGCCGCCCGCGCCGGGGCGCGCATGGTGGCGGCGAACCGGAGCGACGCGCTCAAGGTGTGGTACCTGGTGGGCCCCGAGAGCCCCGACACCGCGGGGTGGAAGGCGCGGCTCCGGGCCGGGGCGGAGGAAGCCCGGCGGGCGGGGATCCCGCTGATCGTGCACGCCACCGGGCTGTGGCCGGCAAAGGACGCGCTGCGCGCCGGGGCCGCCCTGCTCGTGCACTCGGTGGGCGACCGGCCGGTGGACGACGAGTTCCTCGCGCTGATGAAGCGCAACGGTGCCGTGTACACGCCCACGCTCACCGTGCGCGACGGCTACGTGCAGCTGGCCGACCGCCGCTTCGACCCCACGGGGCTGGAGATGGGGTGCGTGGACCCGGCCACCCGCCGCAAGGCGTACCTCACCGACTCGCTCCCCAACCCGCAGCCGATGCGGCCAGCCGTCCGCGAGCAACTGGCGCGGGAGTACCGGACGATGCTGGCGAACCTCAAGCGGGTGAGCGACGCGGGGATCCCGGTGGCGATGGGGACGGACGCGGGGAACCCGCTGACGCTGCACGGTCCATCGATCTACCGCGAGATGGAGGCGATGGTGGAGGCGGGGATGACGCCCATGCAGGTGCTGGTGGCTGCGACGCGGGGCGGCGCGCGGGCGATGGGGCGCACGGACATCGGCACGCTGGAGCCGGGGAAGCTGGCGGACCTGGTGGTGCTGGACGCGGACCCGCTGGCGAGCATCGGCAACCTGCGGCGGGTGGCGCTGGTGGCGCGCGGCGGCGAGCTGTGGACGCGGAAGGAGCTGGAGTACCGCTGATGACGAAACGAGCCCTGCTCCTCGCCGCCGTGCTCGCGGCCGGGTGCGGCGAGGAAAAGCCGGAGACGCCGCTCCCCGAGCCCGTGCCCACCCCCGGCGTCCCGACCACGGCGGTGGCGGGGGACAAGGTGATCGTGCGGCGCGTTCCCCCCGAGGGCTTCGAGTGGCCGGGCGACGTGGTGGTCACCGCCCCGGAGCAGGGGGAGATCCGGGTGGTTTACAGCCTGGACAACCCCTGCCGCCACGTGCCGCGCCGGGCGCTGTCCAGCCGGCGCGGGGACACGGTAGCCCTGGTGGTCACCTGGCCCCCGGTGACGCCGGACAGCTCGCGGAAGTGCCCGCCCAACATCACGCCGTACGCGTACCGGATGGACGTGGACGGCGTCCCCGCCGGCAGGCACGTCCTCGCCCTGTTCGAGGCCATCGAGGGTCAGAGGGCCGCGGCGCTCTCGTACACCAAGGAAGTGACGGTGAAGTAGCCATGCTGGACCTCCCCGGCCGGACCCTGATCCTGGGCCACCGCGGTGCACCGCTGGAGGCGCCGGAGAACACCTTCGGCGGCTTCCGGCTGGCGGTGGAGCACGGCGCCGACGGCGTGGAGCTGGACGTGCAGCGCTCCGCCGACGGCGCGCCGGTGGTGATCCACGACCTGACGCTGGACCGCACCACCGACGGGAGCGGCGAGGTGCGCACCCACAGCTGGGCCGAGCTGTCGCGGCTGCACGCCGGTCCGGGAGAGCCGCTGCGGCGCCTGGGCGAGGTGGCCGACTGGGCCGCGGGGGCCGGCGCCTGGCTCAACGTGGAGCTCAAGGGCGAGGGGACCGAGGCCGCCACCCTCGCGACGCTGGAGCGCGCCGGGGTCCTGGAGCGGAGCCTGGTCTCTTCCTTCCTCCCCACGGTGGTGCTGGAGGTGGGGCGGCTGGCGCCGGGCATCCGCCGCGCGCTGGTCACCGAAGTCTGGGACCCCACCGTGGCCGGGCTGGTGCGCGACAGCGGGGCCGGCGGCGTGTGCATCCACCGCGCCCTCGCCACGCCGGAGCGACTGGCGGAGCTGGCCGCCGCGGGTCTCTCGGTGGTGGTGTGGACGGTGGACGACCCCGCCGAAGTCCGCGCCCTGCTCCGCGCCGGGGTTGCGGCGATCATCACCAACGACCCCCGCCGCGCGGTGGCCGCGCGGCGCGAAGCGGAGGGGTGACGCCGCTCCCTGGCGCGTCCCTTGCCGCTCCCCCACCCCCGGACCGCCGGCGGCCTCGCCGGCGACCCTGCATCCACACGCGTCCCAGGCCCATGCTGCTCGCCCACCTCGCCGCCCTGCTGGCGTTCCAGGGGACCCCCGCGCCCGCGCAGTCGCCCGTGCCCGCGCCGGACACCCTGGGCGCCTTCGACTCGCCCGACACGCGCGCGCTGGTGGAGCGCGTGGTCCGCGCAGGCTCCGTGGTCCCGCAGGAGCTGACCGACTACCGGGCCGACTACCGCACCGCCGTGTACCTGTCGCTGCGCCCGGACTCCGCCACGGCGGGCGAGGTGCCGGTGACGGTGGACGAGTTCGCGGGCGAGGTGCGCTGGGCGCGCAGCGGGAGCCTGCGCCAGGAGGTGCAGGGGCACCGCATCCGCCTGCTGGCGCCCACCCCCTACACCATCGGCACGCTGCTGGAGCAGCCGTGGATCGTCCCGCACCTGTACGGGCAGACCATCGAGCTCTTCCAGCTTTCCCCCGCTCCCGCCCGCAACGCCGCGGGGCGCCCGGTGCGGCGCGTGTCCCGCGCGGTGCACCCCTTCTCCGCGCGCGGGCTGGAGCTGTACCGCTACACGGCCGGCGACACGGTGCGGGTGACCACCACGGAGGGGGTGGTGCGCCTGGCCACCATCGAGGTGCGCCCGCGCGGCGTGGTGGCGGGCGGCAACGCGCCGCGGGTGGTGGCGGGCTCCTTCCAGGTGGACCTGGACCGCGCCGCGATCGCGCGGGCGCGCTTCGGCTTCGCCGAGCCGGACGGCCGCTTCCGCCTGAGCCGCACCGGCGTGTTCTTCGAGATGGAGAACGGGCTGGTGCAGGGGCGCTTCTGGCTCCCGTACCGGCAGCGCCAGGAGATCCAGGTGGCCTCGCCGCTCCTGGGCGGCGCCGCGGCGATCCGGGTGGCGACGGGGATCTCCGGCTACGACCTGAACGGCGGCTGGGCCCCGGAGGAGGTGGGGCGCTACACCCTGGTGCGCAACGAGCAGGGCGACGAGGCGTTCCGGGAGTGGGGGAGCACGGTGGGCGAGGGGATCGGCGACTACGACATCGCCGACTTCGGCGACCTGGCGCGGGCCACCACGGGCGGCGCCGCGCGCGACCAGGGGGTGCGCGTTTCCTTCCTGCCGCGGCGCGGCGAGCACTTCTTCCGCTACAACCGGGTGGAGGGCCCCTTCCTGGGCGGCGCCGTGGGCGCCGAGGAGACCCGCCCGGACGGCGCCCGCTGGGAGGTGTACGCCACCGCGGGGTGGGCCTTCGCGGAAAAGACGGGGCGCGGGGAGGCCACGGCGCGCTGGACGGACGAGTCGGTGGGGCCGTTCGGGCAGCGGCAGGGGTGGAGCGCCTCCACCGCAGTGTACCGGAGGCTCCGCGACACCCAGGTCTTCCGCCCGGCCTTCCGCTGGGACCTGGGCTACTCGCTGAACGCGGCGCTCGGCGGCTACGACATCCTGGACTACTACGACGCCACCGGCGCCGAGGCCTTCGCCGGGATCCGCCGCGGCCCCTGGACCGGACGGCTGGGCGGCCGCTTCGAGAGGCACGACTCGGTAACCCGCAACACGGAGTCGTTCCTCTTCGGGGACGCGCGCCGCTTCCCCGAAGTGGCCCCGGCGGACGAGGGGACGCACGCCGGGGTGGAGGGCGAGGTGCGCTACGGGCTGGGCGGCGGCGCGTTCTCGGTGGGAAACAGCCTGGTGGCCTCGGTACGCGGCGAGACGGGCTTCGCGGACTGGCGGTTCGGCCGCGTCACCGGCTTCCTGGCCGCTCGCCGCTCGCTGGGCCCCTACCTGACGCTGGCGCTGCGCGGCGACGCCGGCCACGTGGCCGGCGACGTCCCGCCGCAGGGTCTGATCCGCTTCGGCGAGGCCGAGGGGCTGCGCGGCTACGCGCCCAACGAGTTCGGCGGCACAACCGCCGGCATCGGCCGCGCGCGCCTGCTCCTCTTCCTCCCGCCCTACACGCAGCGGCCGCTGGCGCGCTCCAGCTTTCTCATCATCCCCCCCCTGCGCCCCGCGATCGCCCTTTCGGGCTCGTCCGCCTGGGCCGACGTGGCCGCGGGCTCCACCGACGAGCTGCTCCGCGTGGGCTCGCGCCCCACCGACGGCGCCCGCCGCACCGTGGGCATCGGCGTCAGCATCTTCGAGGACGCGCTGTCGCTGGAGTACTCGAAGCCGCTGGAAGACGGCGAGGAGGGGCGGTGGACGTTCGGGCTGGTGTCGTGGTTCTGAGGAGCGGAGTGCGAAAGTGAGGAGCGCGAGAGCAGTCGCGTGAGGGATTACGGCCCGAAGGGGCGAGACCCGCGGGCAGTTTCGCGGGTCTCGACTCCGTTACGCACGGTTTCATCGTGCGTTACGGAGCCGAAGCCCGACCCCGGCGCCAGCCGGGGGCACGCCCGAACCCGTGTTTCAGGTCGCAGGTCCCCGCCGTCCACGGTCCCGTCCTTGCAATCCGTGGGACCCTGAAGCGCAGGCCAGACGAGTCCAAACGCGAGCACGGAGTCCAGCAATGTCCTCGATCAACCGTCCCCTGGCGGGCCCCATCCTGACCTTCGACCTGCAGGAGCAGATCCAGGCCCTGCGCCGCGAGGACACGTACGCGCGCGGGCGCGCGGGGCGTACCCTGGCCAAATCCGGGCGCTTCCGCCTCACCCTGGTCGCCATGGCGGCGCAGAACGAGATCGGGACGCACCAGGCGGACTCGCCCATGACGCTGCACGTGCTGGAAGGCGCCATCGAGTTCCGCGCCGCGGGCGAGAGCCACGAGCTGCGCGCCGGCGAGGTGCTGTTCTTCGGGCCGGGCGACGCGCACGACATCCGCGCCCTGGAGGAGAGCGTCCTCCTGATCACGCTGTCCGCGGTGGGCGACGACTACCTGGTGGAGGGCCCGGGCGACGACCCGTCCGGCGACGAGGGGAGCGCGGTGTCGTCCTGACCCGCCGGGCGGGGGAGCGCGGCGGCTCGCTTGCGCCTCCCCCGCCCGCGGCCTACCATTCGCTCGCCGCTCCCGGGGACGACCGGCGGTCCCCTGCACCGCACGCCCCGTCTCCCTCGCACCCGGTCCCGTGAAGCCCCAGCGCCACGCCGTCATCCTGGACCTGGTCCGCTCCCGCCGCGTCCCGTCGCAGGAGGTGCTGCGCGAGCTACTGGGGGAGCGCGGCATCGACGTGGCGCAGGCCACGCTGTCGCGCGACATCCGCGAGCTGGGGCTGGTCAAGGTGCCGGACGAGGACGGGGGGTACGTGTACACCGTGCCCTCCAACGTGACCGACCCCACGCCCACGCTGGGGCGCCTCCTCCCCACGCTGTACCTGGGCGCGGACGGAGTGGGAAACCTGCTCATCGTGCGGACCCTCACCGGCGGCGCGCAGCCCATCGCGGTGGCGCTGGACCGGGAGGAGTGGCCGGAAGTGGTGGGGACCATCGGCGGCGACGACTCCATCCTGCTGGTGCTGCGCAGGCCGGAGCAGATGGAGGCGGTGATGAAGCGCCTGGAGGAGATCGCCGGGGTGTGAGCAGCGGGTCGAACTGCGGGTCTGGGCGTGCCCCCGGCTGGCGCCGGGGTCGGGCTTCGGCTCCGTAGCAGACGAAACAACCGTCTGCAACGGAGTCGAGCCCCGCCAAACTGCCGGCGGGTCTCGCCCCTTCGGGCCGTAATCCCTCACGCAACTCCCCGCCCGTACTCAAGATCCAGCCGTTGCCCCCTCTTCCAGGATTGGGAGTAGGGTGGCGGCTCTAAGGCCGCCGGGTGAGGGCCCTCACGCGGGGCCTGCGCTGGCGTCCGCAGGACGATGCTCCGGGGCCCGCGCGCGTCCGGGAGCGGCCGAATCCGCCATTTCGTTTCGTGGCGCGGACTTCGACCGGCTGCACGGTTGACATTCCGGCAACCATCCTGCAACATATCCCAATCAATTCTGCAAGCGGCACATGCGGGCATTCCCGCGCCCTTCGTGGCGCATCCCGCACCCATCCCGGCCGTAGCATCTTATTCGCATTCCGGTCTTCAGCAGCCGCCGCACGCGCGTGTAGGGTCCGGGGCACCCGGACCCGGCGCGCGTCCCCCGTTTCCCTGCACGCGAGGAGGCCGCCTGCGCTTCGATCGTTCGTCCCGCGGTTCCTTCAGCCAAGCCCCACGCCGTAGCAGGAGAACTCGAATGAGATTGCACCCGAGGTTCGGACAGGTGCTGGCCCTCGCCGCCGCCGTCGCCATGCTGGGCGCGGCGGCCGCTCCCCTCTCCGCCCAGTCGGTGGGGACCGTCAGCGGCCGCGTGATCGAGGCCGGCTCGCAGCGCCCCCTGAACGGGGCGCAGGTGTCCGTGGTGGGCGGCAGCCGGCGCGCCGTCACCGACGCGACCGGCGCCTACACCATCGCCAACGTCCCGGCGGGCTCCGCGCGGCTGCGCGCCGAGATGATCGGGCACACCAGCGCGGAGCAGAGCGTCGCCGTGGCGGCGGGCGGCACCGCGAACGCGGACTTCCAGCTGGGCTCCGCGGCCATCTCGCTGGACGCGCTGGTGGTCACCGGCACCGCCGGGGCCACGCAGAAGCGCGCCATCGGCAACGCGGTGACCACCGTCTCGGCGGAGGACCTCACCTCCAAGGCGCCCATCAGCAACGTCACCCAGCTCCTCCAGGCGCGCGCGCCGGGGCTTTCCATCAACCCGGGCGCGGGCACTTCCGGCACGGCGGCGCAGATCCGCATCCGCGGCCAGGGCTCGGTGGCGGGGGCGCAGATCCCCATCTTCATCCTGGACGGCGTCCGCATCAGCAACGTGCAGAACGGCTGGGCGGTCTCCGGGCAGTCGCGCAACCCGCTGGACTTCATCAACCCCGACGACATCGAGAGCATCGAGGTGGTGAAGGGGCCCGCGGCGGCGACGCTGTACGGCGCCGAGGCGGCCAACGGCGTGATCCAGATCATCACCAAGAAGGGCCGCAAGGGCCAGCAGGGGATGCAGTGGAACGCCAAGGTGGAGGCCGGGGAGATCGACTGGACCATCGACACCCCCACCAACTGGGCGCTCTGCACCAACGCGCGCATCCGCACCGCGGCGAGCGGCACGGTGGGGAGCTTCCCCGGCTGCGGCGGGATCGACTCCCTGCTCCCGGCCAACGCCATGGAGCGCCTGCTGAGCGAGAACTTCCTCACGCAGCCCAACACGCTGCGCACCGGCGAGCTCACCAACTACTCGCTCTCCACGCGGGGCGGCGGCGACCGCTACTCGTTCTTCGTCTCCGGCGACCTGCAGAAGGAGACGGGCGTCTTCTACAACAACGAGACGGGCCGCCGCTCGGGCCGCGCCAACTTCACCGTGAACCCCACGGAAAAGCTGGACATCTCGGCGAACCTGTCGTACGCCCGTACCAACTCGCAGCTCCCGCTCAACGACAACGCCTCCAACGGCCTGCTGCGCAACGGCATCCGCGGCGTCCCCGGGCGCCAGGGGCAGTACGCCGTCGGCTGGCTGGGGCTGTCGCCGGCGGAGATCAACATCTACGAGAACCGGGCCCGCTCCGACCGCATGGTCCTGGGCGCCACCGCCAACTACTCGCCCTTTTTGTGGTTCCGCAACCGCATCACCGCGGGCGTGGACCACAACGTGGGCGTGGCGGAGAACTTCTACCCCATCTGGCGCGGCACCACCCCGTCGCCGTACGGCGCGGACGTGGCCAACGGCGCGATCTACCAGTTCACCCCGGAGCGCCGCAGCTACACGGTGGACTACGCGGGGACGCTGTCCAACACCATCCCGTGGGGCGAGCTGTCGTCCGACTTCTCCTTCGGGGCGCAGCTCAACTCCCGCCGCTACGAGTACACGCGCGGCGAGGGCGAGGGGCTGATCTCCAACGACCTGCGGCTCATCAACACCGCCACGGTCACGCGCTCGGCCTCGCTGTACGAGGCGCAGAGCTCGCTGGGCTTCTTCGTGCAGGAGCAGGTGGGCTGGCAGGACAAGCTGTTCGTGACCGGCGCGCTGCGCGTGGACGACAACTCGGCCTTCGGCCAGGACTTCTCCACCGTGGTGTACCCCAAGCTGTCGGCGTCGTACGTGCTTTCCGACGAGTCGTTCTTCAACGTCCCCTTCGTGGACAACCTGCGGCTGCGCGCGGCGTGGGGGCAGGCCGGCAACTCGCCGGACCCGTTCTCGGCCGACCGCAACTACGGCGGCGCGGCTGTGGTGGACGCCAACGGGACGCTCGCCTCGGCGCTGCGCTCCACCACCTACGGCAACCCGGACCTCAAGGCGGAGACCGGCTCCGAGATCGAGATGGGCTTCGAGAGCTCGCTCCTGAACGGCCGGGCCGGCGTGGACTTCACCTACTACAACAAGCGCACCTTCGACGCGCTCCTCCCCCTCCCGGTGGCGCCCTCCTCGGGCTTCGGCGGCGGTGAGCTGGGCGCGGGGAGCGCAACCACCTACCGCACCCGGCTGGTGAACGCGGGCGAGATCAACAACCGCGGCATCGAGCTGTCGCTGTGGGGCACGCCGGTGTCGGGCAGGAACTTCGAGTGGGAAACCCGCCTGGGCCTTTCCACCAACCACAACGAGATGGTGGACCTGGCCGGGCTGGAGACGCAGCTGCGCGGCGACTTCGCCACCACCTCGTGGATCAAGGAAGGGTACCCGCTGGGGAGCTACTTCGGGGTGATGCCGGCCCGCAACGCGGACGGCACCTACCAGAAGGACGCGCAGGGGCGCGGCGTGCTGAGCGCCGACACCGTGTACATCGGGCCCTCCACGCCCACGCGCGAGGCTGCGTTCTCCAACACGCTGACGCTCTTCGGCAACCTGCGCTTCTACGTGTTCGCCGACTACAAGGGCGGCAACTACATGTGGAACGCCGGCGAGTTCGTCCGCAACCGCAACGACGTGGTGGCCTACGAGGTGGTGAACCCGCAGGCGGACGTGGAGGACTACGCGTGGCGCCGCTCCGGCTCCACGCTGCCGTACGTGACCAAGGCGGACTTCGTGAAGCTCCGCGAGGTGTCGCTCTCCTACACGCTGCCGCAGGGCTTCACCGGCCGCTTCGGCTCGGACGAGATCACCTTCACCCTGGCCGGCCGCAACCTGGCCATGTGGACCGACTACTACGGCATGGACCCCGAGGTGAACTTCAACGGCATCGCCAACGCCGCCGGGTTCGCCTCCACCGACCGCTCGGACTACATGTCGGTTCCCATGCTGCGGCGCCTGGTGGCCTCGCTCAACGTCCGCTTCTAGCGTCCGCACCCACAGCCTTGCAGAGTGACATGAGACACATGAGCTTCGCGCGGCGCGCCGCCACCCTGCTCCCCGCCGTGCTGCTGGCGGGGGCGCTCGGAGCGTGCGAATCCGTGCTCGACGTGCAGAACCCCGGCGCGGTGGCGGACGACCAGCTGGGCGACACCCTGAACGCCAAGCTGCTGGCCCCCACCGTGGTCAGCGACTTCCAGCGCGTGTACGACGACCTGGCCCGCGCCAGCGCCTGGTTCAGCGACGAGCTGGTCAGCGGCCACAACTTCGTCGGCTTCCGCGAGTGGGACGGGCGCCTCATCAAGGAGGAGCGCACCGAGCTGCGGGACATCTACACCACCCTCCACCAGGCCCGCTTCTCCGCGGACAGCCTGGTGGGCCGCTACCGCGTGCTGTACCCCACTCCCACGCCGCTGCGGACGCTGGACATCGCGCGGATGCGGGCGTACGGCGGCTACACCTACGTCCTCTTCGGCGAGTTCTTCTGCTCGAGCCCGCTGCGCGAGAACGAGGCGGCGCTCCCCTCGGCCGAGCTGACCCGGCTGGCCATCCCGCGCTTCGAGGAGGCCATCCAGCTGGCCACCGCCGCCCGGACGGGGACCGGCGCGGTCCCGGCGGCCCGGGCGGACTCCATCGTCAACCTGGCCCGTCTGGGCCTCGCCCGCGCGTACCTGCAGCTGGGCGACAAGGCGAAGGCCATCCAGTTCGCGTCGCAGGTGCCGGCCGGCTTCGAGTTCCGGTCGTTCTACTCGGAGCAGAAGGACTACGCCGAGAACCTGTACTACGGCTCCACCACCGGGGCCAACCAGAACATGGGCGTGGACGCTCCGTTCCGGAACCTGTGGACCATCGCGGTCAACGCCACGGACCCGGCACGGCGGGACACCCTCTACGACCCGCGCGTCCGCCACACCGCCACCTCGCGCACCGGCCACAACGGCGCCACGCCGCTGTTCCGCCCGTACGAGGGGCCGTCCTTCAGCGACTGGAAGCCGGGCACCGGCGTCCGGACCGACACCATCAACTTCACCAAGAACACCAGCATCCGCTTCGCCTCGGGGCTGGAGGCCCGCTACATCGTGGCCGAGGCGGGCGGCATGACGGACGCGCAGCTGCTGGCGTTCGTCAACGAGCGCCGCGCGGTGGGGAGGCAGCCGGCGCTGGCCTCCGCCACGGGCGTGAACCTGCAGGCCGAGCTGCGCGACCAGCGCCGCCGGGACTTCTTCCTGGACGGCCACCGCGTGGGCGACCTGCGGCGCTACAAGGCGCAGCAGGGGATCGACGAGTTCCCCAGGGGAACGCACCCGGACGCGTTCATCGGGACGTACGGGGCGGCGGAGTGCTTCGTGCCTTCGCTGGACGAGCGCAACGGCAACCCGGCGTACTGAGGACTGCTGTTGACGGCGGATTCGGGCGTGACCCCGGCTGGCGCCGGGGTCGGGCTTCGGCTCCGTAGGGCTGCAAACAACGCAGCCCAACGGAGTCGAGACCCGGCGGAAACAGCCCCGCCGGGTCTCGCTCCTCCGGGCCGTAATCCCTCACGCAACTGCTTGCTCGTACTCTGCATCCAGCAGTTGTCCCCTCTCCCAGGATGGCGCTTCACGCTTCGCGTGAACCGGATGAAGGGAGAGGGTGGCGGCTCTCAGGCCGCCGGGTGAGGGCCTGCAACGGCGCCCCCACCGGGATCTCCCGGTGGGGGCGCTTGTCGTTCGGCGTTCGCTGTACCGCCGTTGCAGGCTGTTCCCTGTTCCCTCAGATCGTCGTCAGCCCGATCAGGCGCTGCACCTCTTCCAGGATGCGGCGCGGCGTGCACGGTTTGGGGAGGTAGCCGTCGCCCACGGAAAGGGCGCGGGCGCGGTCGCGCTCCATGGCGTGGCCGGTCAGGATGACGATGGGGATGAAGCAGGTGTCCGGGTCCGCCTTGAGGCGCTCCGTCGCCTCCCAGCCGTCCAGCAGCGGGAGGGTGACGTCCATCAGGATCAGCGCCGGGCGCTCCTCGCGGGCGAGGCGGACGCCCTCGTCCCCGTCGAGCGCCTCCACGACGCGGTAGCCGTGGTGCTGGAGGAAGAGGGAGCAGATGTTCCTGCTGTCGGTGTCGTCGTCGACCACCAGTACGGTCTTCTGCGGCTCCACTGCACCTCGGCGGGGGGCGGAAGAGGAGTGGCTTCGCGCCGGGACGGCGCGGGGATGGTGGCGTGCAACAGATGAACAATGTATGTGCGGCGAGCCCCAGGAACGCAAGGATCTCGCGCGCCCCACCGCCAGCATGGGGCCGTTTTTCGCAAAGGGCGGAATGCCGCGTCCG
Source organism: uncultured Gemmatimonadales bacterium (assembly GCA_963716255.1). GTDB lineage: Bacteria > Gemmatimonadota > Gemmatimonadetes > Longimicrobiales > Longimicrobiaceae > JAFAYN01. The sequence continues at coordinate 2,031,247 of OY970303.1, forward strand.
CCGCGGCCCCGGCGGGGCGTCCGGCGGGGGCTCAGCGCGGTGGGCCGGGGAGCAGCTCGCGGTACAGGATCTCCATCCGCTCCGGGCTCACGCCGTAGATGCGGGCCACGTAGTCCAGCGTCAACCCGTCGTCGCGCAGGTGGTCGGCGGCGAGCCGGCGGACGAGCCGCTCGGAGGGCTCCATCTCCGGCGGCCCGGAGAGCCGTCCCCGGCCCCGGACCGTCGCGGCGTCCTCGCCGCCGCGCGTCCCCGCGCGCTCGCCGGACCCTTCCCGGCGCCCGCGCGGGGCTTCGATGCTCTGGATCATCGGCTCCTCCGCCCGGACGGCAATCGGCGGTTTCCGACCTCGCATGGGGTGGCGGCGAGGTGCATTTCGCGTGCCTTCCCCGCCGCCGCCGGGCGGGACGGCCCCCGCGGCCTTGAGACAACCCCGTGCCGGACGTAGATTTGCCGCACCGAGCCAACGCTTCCGCGACCGGAGAGCCATGAGCCAGACCTGTCCTTCGTGCCATCAGCCGGCCAGCGGCCGCTTCTGCTCCCACTGCGGCGCGGCCGTGTCGGCCGAGTGCCGCGAGTGCGGAAACGCGCTTCCGCCCGGCGCCCGCTTCTGCAACCACTGCGGCGCCACCGCGGCCGCCGGCGCCGAGGGCGCGCCGGCGCACGCGCACGGCGCGTCCCGCTGGCCCGCCTGGCTCCCCTGGGCGGTAGCGGGAGGCGCGCTGGTCGTGGCGCTCGCCGCGTTCCTGGTCCCCCGCGGCGGCGATCCCCAGCCGGCGCCGGCCGGCTCCCCGGCCATGTCGGGGAGCGCGCTGAACGGGCCCACGGGGGCCGCCGCGCCGCCGCCCGCCCTGGCGCCCGCGGGGAACCCGGGCGGCGTGGACCTGTCGTCCATGACCCCGCGCGAGGCCGCGGACCGGCTCTTCAACCGCGTCATGCAGAGCGTGTCCAGCGGCGACACCGCGCAGGCGCGCACCTTTCTGCCCATGGCCATCGCCGCGTACGGCCGCGTGGGACAGCTGGACACCGACGGCCGCTACCACCTGGCCGTGCTGCACCTGGCCAACAACGACCCGCGGTCCGCGCGCGCCGAGGCGAACGCGATCCTGTCCGTGGAGCCGCGGCACCTGTTCGGGCTGATCACCGCGGCCGAGGCGGAGACCAAGCTGGGCAACGGGGCGCGGGCGCGCGACCTGTACCAGCGGTTCCTGTCGTCGTTCGAGACGGAGCGCACGCGGGACCTGCTCGAGTACCGCGACCACGCGCAGGCGTTGGAGCCCATGCGGCAGGAGGCGCAGCGGGCGGTGGGTGGAGTGTGAGGGTTTTCCGCTGATCTGGTAGCGGGGGGGCCGCTACGGAGCCCGGCGGAAACTGCCCCGCCGGTCTCCTGCGCGGGCTCCGGGAGCCTCGCCGAACAGCCGGCGAGTCTCCCTGCGCCGGAGTGAGCCAGCCGAAACGACCCGGCTGTCTCCCTCCGAACGGATTCATATGGGTACGACGAACGGCGAACGGCGCCCACACCCGGAGATCCCGGCGGGGCGCCGTTTCGGTTTGTGGAGGCCGCGAAGCCGCAGCGAACGCGGGGGAGGCGTGCGAGCTGGGCCCTCCCAGGCTGTTGCGTGAGGGATTACGGCCCGAAGGGGCGAGACCGCGCGGCTGTTTGCGCGGGCTCGACTCCGTTACGCACGGTTGTTTCGTGCGTTACGGAGCCGAAGCCCGACCCCGGCGCCAGCCGGGGGCACGCCCGAACCCGCCGTTCAAAGCCGTTCCACTCAGTACGGCGGCTCGGCGGGCCCGGCGTACCCGCACACGCCGAACCGGGGCGAGTTCACCGGCGGCATCATTTCCTCCAATCCATGCTCGTGCCCCGGCACGTGCGCGTCGCAGAGAGGCGTCCATTCGCCATCCTCCGTCCAGCACTCCATGCAAAGCTGCGTGGACGGCTCGCCGCACTTCGTGCAGGGGATCGGCGGAGGCGCGTTCCGGGCCATCAGCACGATGGGGTCGGAGGTGGTCGCCTTCCCCTCCCGGAAGTCCACTGCCTTGACCAGCGTGTACGACGAGGACCCGAAGTCGTAGATGTGCGTCAGCTCCACGCCCAGCCTGAAGACCGCCGTCGCGCTGACCTCGAAGTCGATCTCCTCGCCCTTCCAGCCGCCGACCGAGAACTGGCTCATGTGGTCGCAGCACTCCAGCCAGATGGTCCTGAGATAGTGGTCCAACTCGTCCAGGGTGACGGCCCCGTCCATCTCCAGGTGGAGCCAGTACTCGCCGGACCAGCTGTCCTGCACCTGCAGGTGGATGAACGGCCGGCTCTTCCCCGGCTCCAGGTCGGCGGCCTGCACCGCCGCCCTCCGCTTCGCGCACGTACGGAGGTGGCGGGACATGCCTCCACGGGTGGATGCCTTGCCGCAGTACGCGCAGTCGCCCTGCGTCACGATCCGGTCTTCATCGTCCATGGGTCTCCTCCCTCACGAATGCTCCGGGTGCGGGGCCACCGGCCCCCGTTCGGACACCATCAGCAGCACCCCCACCAGCACCAGCGCGGCGAACAGGTACCCGGGCAGGCTCCACCGCTCGCCCCACGCCAGGTACGCGGCCACCGCGGCGACCACCGGCTCCACCATTGCGACGGTGGCGGCGCGCGTGGCGTCGATGCGCCTCAGCCCCGCCCCGTAGAACAGGTACGAGCCGTAGGTGGGGACCGCGGCCACGAACGCCAGCGCCATCCACGCCCGGGGGCTCTTGGGGGCGAAGTCCACCAGGGGGAGCAGCGCCAGCGCGCCCACGGGGAGCGCGTACAGGAAGAGGGTGGAGGTGTCGTACCGCGCGAAGAAGCGCTTGCCGAACAGGTAGTACAGCGCGTACGCCAGCCCGGACGCCAGCCCCCACCCCAGCGCCGCCGGGGTCACCCGCACGCCGCCCCCGCCGCCGGACGCCAGCGCGATCCCCGCCACCCCCGCGAAGGCGAGCCCCAGCGCCACCGCCTGGCGCCCTCCCGGGCGCTCGCGCAGGAAGAGCGCGGCGAGGACCGCCACCCACACCGGCGCCGTGTACAGGAGCACGGAGGCCAGCGCCGCGCCCCCCTCGCGCACCGCCATGAAGTAGGCCACGTACAGGAACGCCACCCCCACCAGCCCGAACCCCACCACCGCGGGCAGGTCGCGCCGCTCCACCCGCGCGCGCCTCAGCAGGGCGGCGTGCGCCCCGAAGAGCACCGCCGCGAACACCGCCCGCCAGAAGGCGACCTCCAGCGGACCCAGCCCCTCCTGCAGCGCCACGCGCGACGCCGGACCCAGCACCCCCCACAGAACGCCCGCGCAGACTACGTAGAGATACCCCAATTTCGTCCCCGGTCGCGGTAGAGCACAACGGAAGTGGCTTTGGGCGTGCCCCCGGCTGGCGCCGGGCGTTCCGTGGGCTTCGGCTCCGTAGCAGACGAAACAACCGTCTGCAACGGAGTCGAGCCCGCGCAAACAGCCGCGCGGTCTCGCCCCTTCGGGCCGTAATCCCTCACGCAAACGGCGCCCCACCCGGAAATCCCGGTGGGGGCGCCGTTCCGCAATTTCGCACTTTCGCACTGCCGTTCCGTACTTCGTACCCCCTTACCGGTCCGACAGCAGGTTCCGCAGCCGCAGCTCCAGCCCCTCCTTGCGCCCCGGCTCCACGATGGCGTCGGAGATCAGGGCCAGCAGGTCGGCGTGGCGGCGCTCCAGGCTCTGGAGGCGGCCCTCCAGCGTGGCGATGCGGGCCAGAAGCACAGCGAAGACCACCACCAGCACGCCGCCCACCAGCACCAGCAGCAGTCCAATCGGCATCATCGGGCCTCCCCGGGTTCACGTGTGGCGCGGACCGCCGCGCCTACGGGCGGCCGGTGGAGCGCCACGAGTCCACCACCGAGCCGCCCAGCACGCAGCTGGACACGCCCTTGCACGCCTCCCCGATCCCGGTGGACCAGGCCTTGATCATGTCCAGCTCGATCAGGCGCGGGTTGGACTCGTAGGAGCGGGCCTGGAGCCCCTTGGCCTCGGCCTCGGCGCGGGCCTTGAGGACCTGCGCGGCGGCGTTCACCGAGTCGATCACGAACTGCTGCTGCGCGCGGTTCAGGATCTGGGCCTGCTCCGCCGCGGCGATGCGCTGCCGCTCGATCTGCTCCGGGATCTTGATGTCGCGCACGAACACCTGCTGGATGCGCGCCCGGTCCCCCACCTTGCGCTGGATGTGCACCCGCATGGAGTCGGCCAGTGCCGGGCGCCGCGCCGAGAAGATCTCCCCCACCGTCCACCCCGCCAGCGCGTTCCGGTACCCCTCGCGGATGGAGTTGCGGATCTCCGTCTCCACCGCCTCCGGCGAGCGCTTCTCGATGAACACCTGCGAGATGGTGCCCGGGTCGTAGGAGTACACGATCGCCACGTCGCCGGTGACGGTGACCGGGTCGCGCGTCTGCGCCTCCATGGTCTCCTTTTCCTCGGACGCCGCGGGGAAGTTCTGCTCGGTCATGCTGAAGCAGGTGGCCTCCGCGAAGGGAGTGAAGTTCAGCCCCGTGCCCATCTTGCGCTCCACCACGCGGCCGTAGCGGGTGAGCACGCAGTGCTCGGTGGAATCCACCACCGTCCACCCGCCCAGCGCGAGCACCAGGCCGGCGAGTACGGCGACCCCGACCCCCGCGGTCGCGATCAGAGCTCCTGGTTTCATCTTGTCTCCCGGGAAGATTGAGTTGGAGGAAGTCCGCGGCCTCGTGCCGCGCGGCTGCCCCGGCGGGCCGGACCGACCGAATGGACGACCGGGTTCCCGTGCCATGGAATACGGAAGGAGGTGAGGGTTGGTTGCGAACCGCTGGAACGGCGAGTGCGAAAGTGCGCGGGCTACTCGTCGCCGGCGACGCGGCCGCCCAGGATGCGGCCGGGCTGCAGGGCCCCGGCGCCGAAGCGGGCGCGGATGGCGTCCGCCGCGCGGGAAAGCGAGCGGTCCCGTTCCGTCTCGGCGAGGGCGGCGTCGAAGAGCGCCATCTGCCCGGGGCCGTCCACCGGGGCGAGCGAGGACACGCCCACCCCCAGCAGGCGCACCGGGGCGCGGCGCTGCGTGCGCAGACGGGCGAGGAGCGCGCGCGCGGTGGCGTGGATCGCCCGGTCCGACTCCACCGCCTCGGGGAGGGTGCGGCTGGCCTGGCGGTCGCGGAAGTCGGCGTCGCGCACCTTGACGGTGACGGTGCGGCCGCGCAGCCCCTTGCGGCGCAGGGTGGAGCCCGTTTCCACGGCCAGTCGCAGCAGCTCGGCCCCGATCTCGTCGTCGGCCTTGAGGTCGCGCGCGAAGGTGCGCTCGTGGCTCACCGACTTGATTTCCGCGGGCTCCCCCACCGGCGTGGGGTCGATCCCCCGCACCCGCCGGAAGAGCCAGCCCCCCCGGCTCTCCCCCAGCCACAGCGAGAGCGTCGCCTCGTCCAGCGCGAGCGCGTCGCGCACGGTGCGCACCCCGCGCCGGCGCAGCTCCTCCGCCATCACCGGTCCCACCGAGGGGAGGTCGCCCACCTCCCAGCGGAGCATGAACTCCGGCTCGCCGCCCGCGGGGACCACGTGGATCCCCTCCGGCTTGGCGAGCCGGGTCGCCATCTTGGCGATCATGCGCGTGGTCCCGCCCCCCAGCGACACCGAGATCCGCGTCTGCTCGCGGACGGCGCGGCGGATGCGCTCCGCCGTGGCCTCCAGCGGCTCGCCGCCGTACAATCGCTCCGTCCCGGTGAGGTCCAGGTAGAACTCGTCGATGGACGCCGCCTCCAGCGTGGGCGCGAAGCGGCGGAGGACCGCCTCCACCTCGCGGCTGCGGCGGGTGCACGCCGCGCGCGGCACCGGCACCACGGTGGCGCCCGGGCACAGGCGCACCGCCTGCGACATGGGCATCCCCGAGCGCACCCCGAACTTCCGCGCCCCGTACGAGGCCGAGGTCACCACCCCGCGCGACTCCGGGCGGCCGCCCACCAGCACCAGCTCCAGGCGGCCCACGCCGTCCGGGTCCTCCAGCTTGGCCACCTGCACGAAGAACATGTCGCAGTCGGCCAGGAGGATGCGCCGGGGCGCGCCGGGGGCCGGAGGGGGTGCCGCTGGGTCGCTCATGCGGGGGCCGGGGGAGTGCCTTCGGGGGCGGCGGGGCCCGGGCGGGCGGACCCTTTCAAAGATACGGGCGCGGACCTCCGGGGAACAGTCGCGCGCCCCGCGTGTCCCACCCCTGCCGTCACGGCCTGACGGGGATTTTCGCACGCGGCGTGGATCCTGCTTCTTCACGGGCCGGAGGGCGCGGCAACCCCGTGGCGCCAGCGAACGAAACGGATGCAGAACGAGCGCAGCGAACCGACCCCAGAATCCGAGACCCTGCTCACCGGGGGCCTCGTACCGCGGCCCGAAGACGGATCGCGGGGCAGGGCCGCCCCGGAGCCGGGCGAGCCCGCGCAGCCGGCGCCTCCCTCCCGGCCCCCGCACCGCCTGCGCGCCGGGGGCGCGGCCCCCACGCGCAGGAGCAGCTTCCTGCGGCGGCCGGTGGACTGGCTGCGCAGGTTCCCTCTGCTGCTCCTCCTCGCCTACTACGTGCTGGTCATCGCGGTGGACTCGCTGCTGGTGGCCTACGTCCCCGCCGTGCGGCGCGCATTCGTGGCGCCGGACGTCCTCACCGAGGTGGCCACGGAGGACAACTTCCTCACCTCGGTGCGGGTGCACGGGATCGGCGAGTCGCTGCTCCCCGCGCTCAACGCCACCGTGGACCGCGCCCTCATCACCCTGCTGGTGATCCTGGGCGCGCTCTCGCTGGTCATTCCGGTGGCGTGGCTCTACATGCAGACCAAGCGCTTCCGCTACGACCCGGCGCTGGTCCGCTCGGTCATCATCCTCCCCGTGGTGGTGGCCGGGATCGCGCTGGTGGTCAAGAACAGCGTGGCGCTGGCCTTCAGCCTGGCGGGGATCGTGGCGGCGGTCCGCTTCCGCAACACCCTCAAGGACCCGCGCGACGCCGTCTACATCTTCCTGGTCATCGGCATCGGCCTTTCCGCGGGGGTGCAGGCGCTGGACGTGGCGCTGGTGATGTCGCTCAGCTTCAACCTGGTGGTCCTCTTCCTGTGGAAGTACAACGTGGGCTCGGTGTACAGCGGCAGCTACGGCCGCACCGGGATCCTGTCGGCGGGCGATCCGGACCTGATGGTGGCGCAGACCCCGGAGATGCAGCGCGAGGTGCGCCGCCGCCTGCTGGAGGACGCCGACCAGCTCCGCTCCGACGGGATCCTGCTGGTCCACTCGCCGGAGCCCGACCTGGCGCGCCAGGTGGTGCAGGAGGCGCTGGGCGACCTGGCGCGCGACTGGATGCTGGCCGAGATCGTACGCCGCGAGGGCGGGGTGTCCACCCTGGAATACGTGCTGCGGCTCAAGAAGCAGGTCATGCCGCTGGACCTGGTGGGCGCCCTGGACGAGCGCTGGGCCACGCAGCTCGCCGCGGCCGAGTACATCCCCTTCCGCATCCGCCGCCGCAAGCGCGGCAAGGAACCGGCGAAGAAGCAGAAGAAGGACAGGGACAAGGAAAAGGAAAGGGATAGAGACCGGTGAGGAGGACCGTACGGAACGTCTGCGCCGCGCTCGCCGCGGCGCTGCTCGCGAGCGGCTGCGGAAAGCCCGTGTTCAACCTGGGGAAGGTGATCGACGCCGTGTCGCGCGACTCGGTGGCGCTCGACCTGTACCTGATCGGCGACGCGGGGCTCCCGGCCCCCGGGGGCGAGCCGGTGCTGGACGCGCTGAAGCACACCCTGGCCGAGGACCCGGACCGCAGCTTCGTGGTGTACCTGGGCGACAACGTGTACCCCGCCGGCTTCCCCGCCGAAGGGAACGCGTACCGCAAGGAGGCAGAGCGCATCCTGGACGAGCAGATCGAGGTGCTGCGGGACACCCGCACCCAGGGGATCATCATCCCCGGCAACCACGACTGGGAGGCGGGGGGCAGGGGCGGGTGGGACGCGGTCCGCCGGCAGGCCGCCTACGTGGAGGAAAAGGGCGGCGACCGCGTCCGCTTCCTCCCCAGGGGCGGGTGCCCGGGGCCGGAGGTGGTGGACGTGGGCTCGGAGGTGCGGCTGGTGGTGCTGGACACCCAGTGGTGGCTGCACGACTTCGCCAGGCCCACCACGGCCGCGTCGGGGTGCGCGGCGTACACCGACGCGATGGTGGTCGACTCGGTGCGCGCGGCGCTTCGCGGCGCCGCCGGGCGGCTCACCGTGGTGGTGGGGCACCACCCGCTGGTGTCCGGCGGGGAGCACGGCGGGTACTTCGACTGGCCGTCGTACCTGATCCCCGTGTACCCGTGGGCGCGCCGCGGCGGCTTCGCCGACCAGGACATCTCCAGCACCGCCTACAAGAGCATGATCCGGGTGCTCACCACCGCCTTCCAGCCCGAGCGGCCCGTGGTGTACGCCGCCGGCCACGAGCACAACCTGCAGGTGCTGCGCAGGAACCCGGCGGGATACCACCTGGTGAGCGGCGGCGGCATCTACGGGCACACCACGCAGGTGCGGGCCATCACCGGGAGCCGCTACATCAACCGGGCGAGCGGCTTCATGCGGCTCACCGTGCTCCGCGACGGGCGCGTGCGCCTGGCGGTGATCCTGGTGAACGCGAAGGGCGAGGCTTCCGAGAACTTTTCCATGTGGCTGGACCGGCCGGCGGGAACTCCCATCCCGGCACGCGACACGACACGAGCAGGTGCTGCCGATGCGGACTCCTAGTTTCTGCGCCCTTGCGCTGGCGCTCGCCCTGCTGGCGGCCCCCGCCGCGCTGCACGCTCAGCGCGACTCGGCCGTGGTGGTGGCGGGGCGCGAGTACGACGCCAGCCCCCGGTGGCAGGTCCTCCTGGGGTCGGACTACCGGAACCTGTGGACCACTCCGGTGCGGGTCCCGGTGCTGGACCTGCGCAGCTACGCGGGGGGGCTCACCCCCATGCGCACCGGCGGCGGGAACCAGACGCTGTCGCTGCGCTTCCAGGGCGCCGACGGGCGGGAATACGCCTTCCGCTCCGTGAACAAGGACCACACCCGCGCCCTCCCGGCCGACCTCAAGAACACCCTGGTGGACGACATCATCCAGGACCAGGTCAGCTCCCTGCACCCGGCCGCCTCCGCGGTGGCCGACCGGCTGCTGGACGCCGCCGGCGTGCTCCACGTGTCGCCGCGGCTCATGGTGATGCCCGACGCCCCTGCGCTGGGCCGCTTCCGCGAGCAGTTCGCGGGGATGCTGGGCTGGCTGGAGGTGCGCCCCAACGAGCCCGAGGACGACGACGGCGGCGACGCGGAGGGCGCGAAGGACGAGGACGCCAAGGAGGAGGAGGAGGCCGGGAAGCCGGCGGAGGGCGTGGAAGCGCAGGAGGAAGAGGAGGAGGGCCCCGACGCGGTGTGGACCGCCCCCGCCTGGGGCGGGGCGAAGCGCATCGTGAAGACGGACAAGTTCTTCGAGGAGCTGGAGGACGGGCCGGAGAACCGCGTGGACTCGCGCGACTACCTGGCCGGGCGGCTGATGGACCTGCTCTTCGGCGACTGGGACCGCCACGAGGACCAGTACCAGTGGGCGCGCTTCGACCGGGGGGAGCAGCGCGTCTGGCGGGCCCTGCCCCGCGACCGCGACTACGTGTTCGTGGACTACGACGGCGCCCTGGTGCGCGCCGCCGGCGGGCTCTACCCAAAGGCGGTGCTCTACGGGCCCGAGTACCCGAAGTCGCTGTACGGGCTCACCATCAACGCGCAGCACCTGGACCGGCGCCTGCTGGCGGACCTCCCGCGCCCCGCGTGGGACTCGGTGGCCGCGGCGCTCCAGTCGCGCCTGGGCGACGCGGTCATCGAGGACGCGCTGCGGCGCATGCCCCCCGAGTACCATCGCCTGAGCGCGGCCGAGGTGGGCGAGGCGCTGCGCGGCCGGCGCGACGGGCTGCGCGAGGTGGCCGCGCGCCTGTACGCGCAGATCAACACCGAGCCGGAGGTGCACGCCACCGACGAGGACGAGCTGCTGGAGGTGGAGCGCCTCCCGGACGGGAGCGTCGACGTGCGCATCTTCCTGGTGGACGAGGGCGTGGTCGCGCGGCAGCCCTACTACCGGCGCCGCTTCGTGCCGGAGGAGACGCGCGAGGTGCGCATCGACATGCACGGCGGCGACGACCGCACCGTGGTGCGCGGGGTCGCCGGGCGGAGCGTGCTGGTGCGGGTCATGGGCGGCGGCGGCGACGACGTGTACGAGGACCGCTCCCGCGCCTGGGGGACCCGCACCGCCTTCTACGACTCGCGCGGCGACAACCGCTTCGTGAAGGGCGCGGCGACCAAGGTGGACCGGCGCCCCTACGAGGAGCCCGAGCACACCCGCGGCAACCTCACCGACCCGCCCCGCGACTGGGGGGGCAGCAGCACGTACTTCACTCCCCGCGTGGGGTGGAAGTCCAACGTGGGTCCCGTCGTGGGCGGCGGGCCGGGGAGCGTGCGCTACGGCTTCCGCCGCCAGCCGTACGCCACCCGCTGGTCGGCGGACCTGCTCTACGCCCCGCTGGAGACCCGCTTCGGCGCGGAGTTCGCCGCCGACTTCCGCCGCGTCGGCTCGCCCGACCACGTCACGGTGCTGGGGCGCGTCTCGGACATGGAGGTGACGCGCTTCCACGGCTTCGGCAACGAGACCTCCCACGAGGAGGACGGCAGCCACTACAAGGTGTGGCACACCCAGGCCGTGGTGGAGCCGCTGTGGCACCATCTGCCGTCGGAGGGAGCGCGCCTTTCCTTTGGCCCGGTGCTCCGCTGGTACGACCCCGAGGTGCGGGACGGAACGCCGGTGGCGCTCCTCCGCCCCCGGGGCACGGAGGCGTTCGGGGAGGTGGGGGCCCAGGTACAGGCGGAGTGGGACCGCCGCGACTCCGCGGCCTACCCCCGCAGCGGCTTCCGCCTGGTGGCGGGCGGCAGCGCCTTCCCGGTGTCGTGGGACCTGGACGGCCCCTTCGGCCGCGCGCAGGCCGAGGCCAGCGGCTTCCTGTCGCTCCCCGGCGAACGCGGCCCCACGCTGGCGCTGCGCGCCGGCGGCGTCCGCGCCATGGGCGACTTCCCCTTCCAGGAAGCGGCGTTCGTGGGCGGGTCGCGCACGCTGCGGGGCTTCTCGTACCAGCGCTTCGCCGGCGATGCGGCCGTGTACGGCAACGCCGAGCTGCGCGCCCCGCTCTTCCCCGCCACCCTGGTGGTGCGCGGCGACGTGGGGCTCACCGCGCTGGCCGACGCCGGGCGGGTGTTCGTGGACGGGGAGGACTCGGACCGCTGGCACAGCTCGCTGGGAGGGGGGGTGTGGTTCGCGTTCCTGCAGCGCAAGGCCGTCGTCACCGCCCTGTTCGCCCACGGCGAGAAGGACCAGGTGTACTTCGGCATGGGCTTCCCCTTCTGAGCGCGCGGCCGCGGGCCATGGCGACCCAGCGCGTCCTCTGCTTCGAGGCCCCCACGCGGGAGGCGCTCGACCGCATCGCCTCCGACCCCGCCCCCGCGGGCGTCCCGTGCGGCCCGCCGCGCATCGACCTGTTCCGCGAGGTGTTCTACGACACCCCGGCCGGGGAGCTGGAGCGCCGCGGGATCCGGGTGTGCCTCCTCATCCGCGCCGACGGCGGGAGCACGCTGGCGGTGGAGGCGCGCGACCCCGCCGGGGAGGCCTCGCCCAAGCGCGCCGCCGCCGACCTGGACGCCTCCGACCCGCAGGAGGTCTTCGCCGGCGACTCCGAGCCGGCGCGGCTCCTCCGCGCCGCCATCGACCCCGCGCGCCTCGCCCCGCGGCTGGAGCTGGAGACCACCCGGCGCCTGCGCGACGTGGACCCCGACGGCCGCGGCGAGAGCGGCGCGACGCTGGCCTGCGACGCCACGGTGGCCCGGAGCGGGCGCGCCGCGGGCGAGCTCTACGGGGTGGTGCTGCGCATCCCCGACGGCGCGCTCCCCGACCTGGACGGCGTGGCCGGCGAGCTGGCCGGCGCCTTCGGGCTGCGCCCCACGGCCGAGGAGCTGCCGGGGCGCGCCCTGGTCCTGCTGGCGCACCAGGGGCGGCGCCCGGGGGGCACCCCGCACGGCGACGCGGGCGCCTCCACCGCGCTCCACCCCGGGCAGAGGGCGGTGGGCGGCCGCGGCGCCGGGCCGACCATGCTCCCCGCCAACGTGATCCCGGAGGGCGACGAGGACGGCGGGGCGGAGATCCCCCCCGGCTCGCTGCTCAACATGGAGCTGAGCACGCTGGCCTTCAACCGGCGCGTGCTGGTGCTCGCCGAGGACCCGCGCACCCCGCTGCTGGAGCGGGTGCGCTTCGTCTCCATCTTCGGCGCCAACCTGGACGAGTTCTTCCGCGTGCGGGTGGCCGGCTTCAAGCAGCAGGTGGCCGCCGGGAGCAGCAAGCGCACCATGGACGGCGCCACAGCGCGCGAGCAGCTGGACGTGATGCGCGCGCGGGCCGGCGACCTGGCCCGCCGCGCCTACGAGCTGCTGCACGACCGGCTCCTGCCGGAGCTGGCCGGGCACGGCATCCACGTCCTGTCCACGAACGCGCTGGTCGACGAGGAGCACGCGTACCTGCGCGGCTACTACCGCGAAAAGGTGCACCCGCTCCTCCTCCCGCTGGCGGCGGGGCCCGGGCACCCCTTCCCCCACATCCGCAACCTGCGCCCCGCCCTGGCCGTGCTGGCGCGCGACCCGCACGACGGCGAGAACCGCCTGTCCGTGCTGGCGCTCCCCGGCGAGCTGCCGCGGCTGGTCCCCCTCCCCGGCGGCGACCGCCTGGTGCCGCTGGAGGAGGTGGTCCGCGCCCACCTGCGCGAGGTGTACCCCGGCGCGGAGGTGGTGCACGCCTGCCTCTTCCGGGTCACCCGCAGCGCCGAGCTCCACGTCCCCAAGGGGGCCGCGGTGGAGGACCTGCTGCGCACGGTGGAGGAGGAGCTGGCCAAGCGCCCCTTCCGCCCGGTGGTGCGGCTGGAGGTGGAGCGGGGGATGGCGCCCGAGATCCGCCGGCTGCTGCTGCGCGAGCTGCGCTTCGACGCCCGCGACCAGCCCGCCGCCCTGGACGACGCCGACGTGGACGAGGTGGACGGGCTGATCGACCTGCGGGCGCTGCGCGAGGTCGGCGGGCTCCCCTACCCCGAGCTGCGCTACCCCGCGTTCCGCAACCGCGACCCGCTGCAGGGCGCCGCCTCGGTCATGGCGGCGCTGTGGGAGCGCGAGGTGCTGGTCCACTTTCCCTACGACAGCTTCGAGGGAACGGTGGAGCGCTTCCTCCTGGAGGCCGCCGACGACCCCGACGTCGTCTCCATCCGGCTGGCGCTGTACCGCACCAACCGCTCGTCGCGCATCGTGGAGGCGCTGCGGCGCGCCAGCGACCGCGGCAAGGAGGTGGTGGCGCTGGTGGAGCTCACCGCGCGCTTCGACGAGCAGCGCAACGTGGAGTGGGCGCACTACCTCCAGGCCTCCGGGATCCGCGTCGTCTACGGCGTCCCCGGGCAGAAGATCCACGCCAAGGTGGCGCTGGCGACCCGCCGCGAGGGCACCGGCGAGCGCCGCTACGTGTACATCGGCACCGGCAACCTGAACGCCGCCACCTCCGCCGCCTACACCGACTTGGGCGTCCTCAGCGCCGACCCCGCGCTGGCGGCGGACGCGGCGCACCTGTTCGCCCTGCTGGCCGGCGAGGAGAAGGAGCCCCGCTTCCACTCGCTGCTGGTGGCGCCCTTCAACATGCGCGAGCGCTTCCTGGAGATGATCGCGCGGGAAGCGGAGCACGCGCGCTACGGCCGCGGCGGGCACATCCGCGTCAAGGTCAACGGCCTGGCCGACCGCGAGATGATCGGCGCGCTGTACCGCGCCTCCCGCGCGGGGGTACGCGTGGAGCTGATCGTGCGCGGCATCTGCTGCCTGCGCCCCGGCGTTCCCGGGTACAGCGAGAACATCCGCGTGCTCAGCATCCTGGGCCGCTTCCTGGAGCACGCGCGCATCTTCCGCTTCCACAACGCCGGCGACCCCGAGTACTACATCGGCTCCGCCGACTGGCGCACCCGCAACCTCGCCACCCGCGTGGAAGTGGTCGCCCCCGTCGCCGACCCCGCCCACCGCGCGGAGCTGGACGCGATCCTGGAAGAGCAGCTCGACCATCCCGACGCCTGGGAGCTGGGCTCGGACGGCTCGTACCACCGCCGGCCCGAAGCGCCCCCCCAGGCCGCAGACCCGAACGCGGGCCCCCGGCCCATGGACGTGACATGATGGACCCCGCGCGCATCCCGCGGCGCCACGGCGCCGCCCTGCTCCTCCTGGCCGCGGCGGCGTGCGCCCCCGGCGAGGTCCCCGGCGCCGCGGCGGCGGCCGAGACCTGCCAGGTGGTGGAGCGCTCCGTCCCCCTCCCGGACGACGTCGCCGAGACCAGCGGCCTGGCCGAGAGCCGCGTCCGCCCCGGCATCTTCTGGACGCACAACGACTCCGGCGGCGACCCGGTGCTGTACGCCGTGAACGCCGGCGGACAGCTCCTGGGGACCGTGCGGGTGACCGGCGCCGAGGCAAAAGACTGGGAGGACATCGCCGTGGGCCCCTGCCCCGCCGGGAGCTGCATCTACATCGGCGACACCGGCGACAACGACGGCAAGCGCAAGGACGTGGAGGTGTACCGCGTCCCCGAGCCCGCCCCCACCGCGGCGGCCACCGCCCCGGCCGAGCGCTTCAAGCTGCGCTATCCCCAGCAGGCCCGCGACTCCGAAGCGCTGTTCGTGCTCCCCGACGGCACCCTGTACCTGGTCACCAAGGGGCGCCGCAACCCCGTGGAGCTGTTCCGCGCCGCCGCGCCGCTGCGCGCCGGCACCACCACCGTGCTCCAGCGGGTCTCGGGGCTCAGCTCCAGCGAGCCGGGGAGGATCAACCAGGTCACCGGCGCCGCGGCCACGCCGGACGGGCGCCGCGTGGCGGTGCGCACCTACACCGGGCTGTACATCTTCCGCACCGCCGAGCTGCTCTCCGGCGACGAGCCCGCGGCCGAGCGGGTGGACCTGGCGCCGCTCGCCGAGCCCCAGGGGGAGGCCGTGGAGATCCGCAGCGACGGCACCGTGTTCCTGACCAGCGAGTCTCCGGGGAAGGGGGAGCCCGCGGTGCTGTCGCAGCTGTCGTGCAGCATGCAATGAGGCGAGTTGCTCTGAACTGCGGGGTTGGGCGTGCCCCCGGCTGGCGCCGGGGTCGGGCTTCGGCTCCGTAAGCCAGCAAACAACGCTGGCTAACGGAGTCGAGCCCCGCGAAACTGCCCGCGGGTCTCGCCCCTTCGGGCCGTAATCCCTCACGCAACAGCTTGCCCGTACTCAATTTCCAACAGTTGTCCCCTCTCCCGGAATCGGGAGAGGGTGGCGGCTCTAAGGCCGCCGGGTGAGGGCCCTGCGAAAGGCGCCCCCGCCGGGATCTCCCGGCGGGGGCGCCTTTCAGCGTATTTCATACTCCGTAGTGCCGTTCAGCCTCGGCGGGTCAGCGCAGCACCGACATAGGCTTCTGCATGACCGGCTCCAGCAGGCTCCCCACCTCGATGCCGCGCCGGGCGAGCCGCATCCGCTTCAGGGCCAGCCACAGCATGGTGATGTGCGAGAGCACCAGGGCCACCTGCACCAGCTTCAGGCTGGGGGTCCAGGCACCCTCCACACGGATCCAGACGAGGGCGGCGTACGAGATGACGTTCAGGCTGATGGCGATCGCGTACACCAGCATCGCCAGCCACAGGTAGCGGTCCATCGCGTCCATGACCAGCGCGACCAGGAGCGCGGAGAACAGCACGATGAGCTCCAGCACGTTCGCCGAGGCGGTGGACGAATAGAACCTGGCGGAAACAAAGCTTCCCTCGTTCCACCCCAGGATCCCGCCCGCCGCCATCGCCAGGACCAGGAACACGACACCGCCGGCAACCAGGCGCCGCTCGAAGCGGGCGATCCACGGCAGAGAGCAAAGCAGCAGCCCGAGTCCCACCATCAGAAAGGTACGGCTCTGGGTGAACGCGGGGTTCGAGCGCAGGAACGCGTCCCACACCGGTGTCCCCTTGCCGGCGGAGTACGCCCAGGGAGCGAACAGGCACAGCTGCCCCACCGCGTTGACGCCGCCGATCACGAAGGTGATGCCCGTGAGCTGCCAGGCCAGGCGATGGACGCGGGCACCCGGGAGCTCCCGCGCCCCGACCAGCAGGATCGCGGTCCCGGCGAGGAGCTTCGCGAGCGCCCATACGATTTGGAGCGCGAGGACGATCACTGCTTGCCACCTCTGGAATGGACCGGCGGCCCGCCGCCCGGGCAGCCGTTCACGGTGACCTGTCGAAAAACGGGGGCCGGCATGCCGGCAGGACAAGGTCCCCCGGCGGGAGGAGCGCCGAGCTCACCCTCCGGCGGGGGACCCGCACCCGGGGGTCAGCCGCCGATGGGCGAGCTGGGATCGTTGGGATCGTCGCAGTCCGGCGGGCAGGTGCCCACGCCGTTCACCGACTCGAACGTTTCCACCGCCATGGTGTTGCCGCCCCAGCCCGGCTGGTGGCCCTCCGGGTACATCTCCACCACCACCCGCGCGACGTGGTGCTTGGGATCGTTGATCACCAGCTCGATGTCGCGGTTGTGGTCGCCGCCCTTGAGCTTGATCACGTGGCTCTTGGGGTGCTTCGCGCCCTTCTTGAAGACGTGCTTGCCCTCCAGCTTGTACAGCTCCTGCTCTTCCGCCTTCTCACCGTGCTTGGTGATGGCGCAGCGGCTGGCGAACGCGGGATGAAAGGTGACCTCGTAACCGTCCTTGGTCACGGTCTTGTGCTCTTTGTGGTTGTCGGACATGGAGATCTCCGGATCTGTGGAGGTAGGAGGTACTGCGGAGGAAAACAAAGTGCGGCTCCCGCCACGGAAACGCAAGGGCGAAAAGTCTTTTGGGCCGTGACTATCCGCCAGCGCGTGCATGCACGCGGCACCCGTCCACGAAGCAGCGGGGAGGGCCCCCGCGCGAAGGGCCCTCCCCGTTTCACCTGTGCCTGCAACCCCGCACCGGGCGAGCGGCAGCTCCGTGTCAGCCGGACGGGAGGCGCCCCTGGCGGATGTGCCGGGCGCCCGCGGCCACCCCGGCGCCCACACCCGCCCCGAAGAGCACGGCGGTGCCGAGGCCGATGAGGGGGAGGAGCGCCACGACCGGGACGGCCACGGCCGCCGCCGCGGCGCCGGCCAGCACCGGCACGCCCGCGCCCTGCACGGCATCCACGAAGCGCAGCTTGCGGCGCACGAAGGCGCGCGCCTGGTAGAATCCGGCCGCGGTGCTCGCGCCGGTGATCGCAAGGCCGATGATTTCCAGCATGTGCGTGTCCTGTTCGAGGAGGTGACGACCTGATGTCTCTACGCGCCGGCACCGCTCCGGGTTTCGCGCCGGGCGGCTGGACCCGGAGCTTCCCGTGCGCGCACGACGCAGGCCAGCCCATCCGAGGACCCCTTCCGGGAGAGGCACGGACGAGGTCGGCGGGCTGACGGAGCCGCGCGCAGTTGGACAGGGTGCTGCACCGCCTGTCCTGCGGCGGCCGCGCCGCCCTGGTCCGCTACCCGTCCGAGCCGGCGGACGGCGGACGCGGGCGGCGCATGCACCAGGTGGTCATGCAGCGGAGCCCGCCCACGTTCACCGTGCGGAGCGGCTCCACCGCTTCGCCGCCCAGCCGGGCGGCGGCGGCGGCCAGCATGGCCCCGTCCGCCAGGAAGCGCTCCGTGCCGTCCGGGAGGAGGAAGCGCCGCCCGCCCAGCGGGCGCACCCGGTCCTCGATCCCCATGTCCGTGGCGAGCCGCACGAAGAACAGTCCTCCCGGGCGCAGCACGCGCCACATCTCCGCCAGCATGGCGTCGAAGTGCTCCGGGTCGCGGGCAAAGTGCAGCACCGCGCTGCTGAGCACCGCGTCGAACGACGCGTCGGCGAAGGAGGTGCGCTCCACCGGCTCCACCCGGAAGCCGCCCGCGGGGAGTGCCGGGGCGAGCTCCGCGGCCAGGCGGCGCACCTCCTCCACCGCCCCGGGGGCCAGGTCCACGGCGCACACCTCGAACCCCGCGCGCAGCAGGTAGGCCAGGTTGCGCCCGCGTCCGCACCCCGCGTCCAGCACCCGCATCCCCGGGGCGAGGCGTCCCTTGAGGATCTGGTCGAACAGGTACACGTCGATGTCGCCCAGCCAGGCGCGCAGCTCCGCGGGCGACGGCGCCGAGCGTACCGGTCCCCCGCTCACAGCCTCATCCCCCCGCGGAGCCGGCCAGGGAAAACAGGTCGGCGTAGACGCACCCGCCCGGCGCCTTGCGCGCCTCGGACGGGGAGTCGTACACCACCAGAACCGCCGTGTCGCGGCCGGGCGCGCGGAACAGCGTGATCCCCTCCGCGTGGTCCACCCCGTCGCCGTGGGGCACGTGCATCACCTTTTCCAGCCGCTCCCCCCGCACCAGCGACTCTCCTTCCGGCGCGGCGCCTCCCTTCCAGCGGCACAGGACGACCGGCCCGCTCAGCGCCAGGGTGGGACCGGCGAGCAGCAGCAGGTCCGGCCCGTCGGTGGACAGCTCGCGGATCCCCAGCCCCCCCACGTCCAGGAAGTGCTTGCGGTACCGGCGCCCGCCCGGGCCGATCTTCTTCAGCCTGAGCAGCCCCGGCTCGTCCGTCTCCGCCGGCTCCACCTCCAGCAGCACCGCCCAGCCGCGCAGCACCGGTCCGCGCAGCCCCAGGAAGACGCGGTCCCCCGCCACCGTGAGCCCTTCCACGTTGAAGCCGTTGTCCTTGTCCGGCAGTCCCATGAAGGGGGAAAGGTGCGGATCGTCCGCGAGCGACTTCATCAGCTGGCTGCGGCGGCCGTCGCCCCTGACCCGCGCGGCGGTCAGCGTCCGCAACGGGTCCGCCGGGTCGGCGCAGCTCCGCACCGGCGTGTACCCGCCGGTAGCGGCGTCGCGGGACAGCGGCACCCGGGCAAGAAGGTAGCGGTTGGGCTCATACACGGACTTCGCCAGCCGGGCGATCTCCTTCGCCGGGTCGTCCGCCTCCGGGTCGGGCTTCCTGCGCTTCACCCCGTGCGAGCCCGTGATCCACAGGTACGGCTCGCGGTACTCCATCCCCTCCACGTCCACCTCCGCGTCCCCGCTCGGGAGGTCCAGCAGCTCCGCCAGCGGAAACGCGCCGTCCTGCCGGAAGCGGTCCTGCCCCACGGTCATGCGGATCAGCCCGGCGCCCTCGTCCGTGGCGACGAAAAGGTTGGGGCCCACCCGCACGCCCACCGACAGCCCGTCGCGGACATCCTTGCCGTCGGAGAGCGGGGTCGTCACGTCGCCGAAGTCCAGGAGGACGCGGCGCGGGGTCGCGGGCCTTTCCGAGCCGAAGATCTGCACCGTCGCCTCCGGGGCACTGGGTGGGGGCACTGTCCGTTCGCGTCTCAACACGAACCGTGCCGGGTGGAGACGAACTGGCCTTCAACGGCTGGTTTGGGCGTGCCCCCGGCTGGCGCCGGGGTCGGGCTTCGGCTCCGTAGGGCTGCAAACAACGCAGCCCAACGGAGTCGAGCCCCGCAAACTGCGCGGGTCTCGCCCCTTCGGGCCGAAATCCCTCACGCGATGGGCCCCCTCCCCCCGGCCCCCTCCCCCGCAAGCGGGAGAGGGGGAGAACTACGACGACACGGCTGCTGCCGTTGTCGTTGGGATCTGCGCCGGGAGGTCGGGGGAGGGTCCGCAAACGGTGCGTTTGTTCGAAGCCAGCGTGGTCCCGCCCCTCGCTCGGGCGGTGGGCGAGTGCTCTGCGAGTCCCTTCGGGTGTCGCACTGCCGGAGGAGCCTGCCCCGGCCGACCACAAACACCAGAGCCCGCCGAAGCGCGCCGTCGTTGCAGGCGCCGGGCAAAAGCTCCGGAACGCGAAGAAGGGCCGCCGCAGCGACCCTATTTCACAACCACGGACGGGGCTCAGCGTCACCGCGTCAGTGCGGTTACGCGGCGGCAGCCTCGCGGCGCACGGCGAGCCAGCCGCGCAGGCGGAAGACGACGATCGCGGCCGCTCCCGCCAGCATCGCCCAGCCGAAGACCAGGTCCATCGCGCCGGAGCGGCCGGCCTCCTTCACCACCTGGTCGAAGGGCATGGGGGAGATCACGAAGGGAGCTCCCTCCGGCGCGTCCAGCACCGGCTGGCCCTCCACCATCTTCACCGTGCCGTGGATGGTCACCTCCTGGAGCTGGCCGATGGCGCGCACCGACAGGTCCGCGTCGCCGCGGTCCGGCAGGCCGGCGAACACGTCCGTGGGCACCAGCGACGACGCCCCGGCGGGGAGCCGGCCGCCCGCGCCCATCCGGCCGCTGAAGCGCTCGGGGACGAAGCGCAGGTCCACCGCGTCCGGGACGATCCCCACCGCCTCGTCGCCGTCCACCGCGATCAGCGTGGTGGGCGCGTACTGCGCGAAGTCGGTGATCGTCTCGTCCTCGCGGTCCGCACCCACCCCGGACGATTCCTCGTGCGTGACGGTGACCGCCTGGAAGGCCAGCGCCTCGCCGCCGGGCGCCCGGAGCGCCGGCACGCCCCGCAGCTTCGCCTTCACCCGCACGTTCCTGTCCGCGTGCGCCGCCAGCTCCGACAGCTTCACCACCGGCGCCTCCGACAGCCTGCGCTCTCCGGAGCCGGAGGCGAGCAGGTTCGTGCCGAACACCGCCAGCAGCAGCACCACCCCCGCCGTCAGCAGGAAACCGAGCACGCCGCCCATCATCTTCTTCATCGTACGTTCCCTCAAGGTGAAGTTCCCGCGCGGGCGCCCTCCGCCCGCGGCGCACCGCCTCACGCCGTGCCCGCGTCCCGCAGCGAGCCGATGCGCGCCACCAGTTCCCCCTCGCGCGCGGCGTCCAGCTCGTCCCCGCGGGTGATCCCCCGCCCCACGCGCCAGCGGTGGAAGGCGAGCTCGCTCACCGCCTGGTGGAGCTCCCGGTGGCGGCGCCAGGCGCGCAGCCCGCCCCGGCGGAGCGAGCGGGCGGAAGCCTTCATCCTCCCGCGCACCGTGCACATGTGGTCCAGCTCCCCCGCGGCGATCACACCCGTCGCCACGTACGGCTCCAGGTTGGCGTGGATCATCCGCCCCTCGCGACGCAGCGACCAGGCGACGAGTCCCACCACACCCAGGAAGATGGGAACCATCACCAGGAAGTAGACGGCGAAGAAGACATCGGTGCTGGCGGCCAGGTTCCAGGTCGCGTGGAGCAGCATGGCGAGGCAGAAGCCCGCCGCCGGCGCGAAGAAGCGTACCGTCCCCCCGTTCCGCTCCCGCGCGATCCCCAGCCCGATCCCCGTCATGGCGGTGAAGAAGGGGTGCGCGAAGGGGGCGAGCATGCCGCGTACGACGAAGGTGGCCACCGAGCTGTCGATCCCCTGGGCCAGCGCGTTCCCGTAGTACAGCACGTTCTCCGTCATGGCGAAGCCCAGCCCCACCATGGCCGCGTAGACGATGCCGTCGGTGACGTTGTCGAACTCGTCGCGGTAGCGCGAAAAGAAAACGAAGAGCACCAGCCCCTTGGTGAACTCCTCCACCAGCGGCGCCGAGACCACCGAGCCGGCCAGCCCCGCGGCCTCCTCGCCCAGCGCCCCCGCCAGCGACAGCTCGAAGAACGAGTTCACCAGCATGGAAAAGAACACCGCCCCCGCCGCGCCCCAGACGAAGGCGCGCACCAGCAGCCCGCGCGGCTCGGCCTCGAAGCGGTCCAGCCACAGGGCGACCGCCACGTAGATGGGCACCGGGAGGGTGGCCAGCAGCAGTCCCACGGCGAACCCCACGGTGCCGGTCTCCGCCGCGATCAGGAGAAAGGTGAGGACCCCGAAGGTGGCGACGGCCTTGCGCCGCCCCGTCCACCAGCGCGTGCGCGCCGGGGCCGCAGGCGGGGCGGCGGGGAGGTCCTGCGGGGGGTCGGTGTGCGCGGTCAACTGTGCCTCCATGGCGGATCCTCTACTCAGCCGACGGTTCGCGGGGAACGGGGACGAGAGCCGGAGCCGCCGCGGCGGCCAGGACGCGGCGGCGCGCCCGGACGGCGGCCGCCTGGACCGCGGCCGTGCCCACCAGCAGGAGCGCGGGGGCGAGCAGGACGGCGAAGAAGAACAGGCCGTACCCGTATCCGCGGTTGGAATGGGGCCCCGCCGCCTTCCGCACCATGTCGGGGACCACGGCGAGCCCCAGCGTGACCACCAGGCTCCACGCCAGCGAGAGCGGGACGCCCGGCAGGAGGGCCCACCCGGCGCCCCTGCCGCGCCGCGCGAGGCGGCCGCCGAGCCAGCGTCCCGCGCGCACCAGCAGGAACAGCCCCAGCGCGGACAGGACGAGCCACCCCGCCCAGTACGGCGCGGGGTCCGGGTCGCGGGGGCGCACGGTGAGCGCCAGGGCGTCCGCGGGGACCCCGTCCCAGCTCCCCACCAGCGCGCTGCCCTCGCGGCGCAACGCCGGCAGGGAGGCGGCGTGCCAGCCGCGGGGGAGCTCCACCCGTACGTCCACCCCGCCGAAGCCGGCCCATTCGCGCGCCGGGGCGAGCACGTAGGCGAGCTGCTGCGCGGCCGTGATCCGGTCCGCGTCCACGTACACCGACGCGGTGGCCGGGTAGCGGACCCGGATCTCGTGGCGCCCGGGAGCGAGCGTCACCCGGAAGGAAAGCGTCCCCTCGCCCTTCACCTCGTACGCCAGCGGTCCGTCGCCGTCCAGCGCCGGGGTGGCGCCGGGGACCCGCCACGACGGCGGGAGCGATTCCGCGGCCCCCGGGGTGCTGGCGACCGGCCTTCCGTCCACCCACACGCCGTGCTCCCCCGGGGCGAGCGCGGCGGCCACGAACACCAGCTCCAGAGTGCGCGCCGGCCCGTCGCTGCGCACCCGGTACACGGCCTCCACGCGCGCGGGCTCGTCGTCGGCGAGCGGACGCAGGTCCATGCGGAGCCGCTCCCGCTCGATGAACACCTCGCGCAGCCCGCCGGAGGGCTCGCCCGCCGCACGGCCCGCCCGCGCGGGGCCGGTGTACGGCGCCGCCATGTTGGCCCGCGCCGAAGCGGCCGGGAGCGCGAGGAGCGCCGCCGCCAGCAGCGCCGCGGCCAGCCGGCGCGCCGGACGCCGCCGCTCAGGCGCGCGCACGGCCCCCCGGGCGCAGGCGGCCCAGCAGCTCCATCCCCGCCGCGAGCAGGCCGGGGATCTCCCCGGGCGCCGCGAGCTTCCCGGAGCGCCACAGGAAGATCTCCTCGCCCATCCCCTCGGCGCACCACCGGGTCTCGCCCTCGAAGAACCCGGTCACCGCCGCCGGGAAAGCGGCGCGCACCGCGGCCTCGTCCGGGCCGCGCAGCAGGCAGCGGCGCGAGAACTCCGGCCGGTCGGGAAAGTCGATGTCCCCGTAGCCGAAGACGCCGCCGATGCGGTGGAAGACGTTTTCCGGGCGCACCGAGAACTCCGGGAGCGCGAGCGGCGCCGAGCGCAGGTACACGACGCTCTGGCGGTAGACGCTCTGCGACTTGCCGGCCCCGATGATGAACTGGTAGTCGAAGGCCGCGGCCCGCACGCCGCCCTTTTCCCCGGCGATGAAGTTGCGGATGGACCGGGAGTGCCCCTGCCCGAAGAGCCCGAAGCGCTCCAGCCCGGGGATCACCTCCAGCGGCTGCTCCGCCGTCCAGCTCCAGCCCAGCGCCCGCGCGGCCTCCTCCATCCCCCGGTTGCGCTCGCGCACGCGGCGCCGGGCCCAAGAGATCAGCCCCACCACCGCGGCGGCGACCAGCAGAAACGGCGTCAGCAGCGGCAGGAACTCCATCGTGCGACTCCGGGTGAGGGCGTCAAGCGGGCGGGGGGAGCGCACGGAGCGCACGGAGGGGGGATCGGGCAGCGTCCGGGACGGGCGCCGCGTGGGGCGGGCGGAGCGCGCCGGGGGCAGGAGCGCCCCCGACGGAAGGACCGGCAATATAAACAGGCAATTCCGCGAGGGGCCAGCCCCCGCGCGGGATCCGGCCTCAGTCCGAGCTGCCCACGTCGCTCTGCTCCTTGCGGCGCGCCAGCGCGGAGCCGATGTGCTTCTTGAGGAGCAGCCACACCTCGGGGCGGCTGCGCTCGCACTCGTCCAGGAGGCGGCGCACCGGGTCGGCGGGCTGCTCGCGCAGCAGGTCCGGAGTGCCGGCGGCCAGGCGGTACACGTAGGAGGTGAAGAACTTGAGCTTCTTGACCTCGTCGCGCTCCAGCACCCCCCGCCGGAAGAGCCCCGCCCGTACGCGGTCCAGCACGTCCTCGGCGGGGTACGAGGTGTCCATCTCCAGCATGTCGTGGATCACGTCGTCCACCTCCCGGGTCCCCGTGCCCAGGGCGGCGCGGAACCCCGCCTCCAGCGTCCGTTCCGGCGCCGCGGCGCCCCCGGCCGCCTCCACGAACAGCGTCTGCCGCGACATCAGCCCGAAGAGCACCTTCTTGGCGCGCGCCTCCAGGCGGATCCCCCCCGCCTGCTCGCTCCCCAGCACCAGCGCCGCGAGCGCCGCCTCCGCCAGCTGGTCGGTGGACACCTTCTTGTCGGCCGTGAGCAGCTCCGTCTTGCCGCGCAGCATCCCCGCCTCACCGGCGAAGCGGTCGCCGTGCAGCAGCACGGTCTCGCTGGGGGTCAGTCGGATGGAGGCAGCGTCGGGCTGGACCTGGGACATGGATGGCACCTGTGTGGTTGAGGATACGCGCGGCCGGCGGGCGCGCGCCCGCCGGCCCGGATGTCGGGTACGCCGGGGGTCCGGACGCCCGGAGCGGGCGTCAGGGACCGGAGCGAGCGGGGCGTGGCGGATTGCGGTGGACGACGTCGCGGCGCGCGGACGGGAGCGTCCGGCCCCGGGAAGGGAGCGTACGAGGAGGCATCGACGAAGTGCTCGGCTCACGTTCGGCGGCTGGCCGATCTCCCGGAGGAGACGCCCGGCTCTGCGGCCCCGGCTCGCGCCGGGTGTGCTCTTGTCGGGTGATTCCGCAGCGGTGCTGCAGGACGCAGGAAAATGCGTTTACGGGCGGGGGTTTGGCAAGTGAGGGCGGGAGATGTTGGAACGAGGTGAGCGGGAGGGTTCGGGCGTGCCCCCGGCTGGCGCCGGGGTCGGGCATCGCGCCGGCGTCCGCGAGGGTGGGCCCCCTCTCCCCCGCAAACGGGGGAAAGGGGGGGAACCGCACGGCATCCCTGCCTTCAGCGCCCCGCGTCCATGGTCAGCGGATCTCGGTGATCCGCCCCTCCACCGTGGGCGCGATGCTCTCGCCGCGCGCGAAGGCCGCCGACAGCGCGTCGAACACCATCAGGCGGACGTCCGGGCCGGGCGGCACCGTCATGATCGCCCGGTCCTTGAAGTGGTACCCGTCGCCCCCGCCGAACAAGTAGTCGGGCACCGCCACGGTGTAGACCCGGTCGTCGGCGAGCGGCGCCCAGCCTTCGCCCTGCTGCACCTCTATCTTCGTCACCCGCTCGCCCGCGCGTTTCGAGCGGTCGAAGGTGAAGCGCAGCCCGGACACCTGGAGAAAGCGCCCCTCGCCGCGCCCGCCGGACACCCCCTGCTCCAGCACGTACTGCCTGAGGTCGCGCCCCCGCAGCCACACCAGCCCCACCCGCGTGGGGAAGCCGAAGGTGCGCGCCAGGTGCTCCCAGCGGATGGGCCCCTGGAAGGTGTCGTCGATGCGGATGGCGCCGCCGTTGAGCACCGCCACGTCCGCCGGGACGTCCGGGAAGGCGCCCCGCATCACGTCCGCCAGGTAGTTTCCCCAGCTGCTCTCCGCGTCGCGCACCGTCTCCTCGGCGCCGTCCAGCGGCGTCGCCGACGCGCCGATCTGCGCGTCGAAGAAGGGCACCTTCTCCCGGATCTCCCTGCGGTAGCGGTCCACCACCTGCGCCTGGTACGCCGGGTCCACGGGGATGGAGGCATCCACGACCACCGAGTCGGCGCTCACCACGGGCGTCCCGCCGCGGCGCGAGAACGCCACCCGCCAGACGCGGCGGGCGTTGGAGTCGCCCTTGGTGATCAGCGCGGAGCTGTCGGTGGCCGGGTCGTGGATCAGGTAGTGCTCGTGCCCGCCGGCCACCCACAGCAGCCGCGGGTGCGTGCGCTTGAGCGCGGCGATGCGGCGGTCCTGCTCCAGGCTCAGGTGCGTCAGCGCCACGATGGCCTCCGCGCCGCGCTGCTCCAGTTCGCGCATCCTGCGGTCGGCGACGGCGACCACGGCGGTGTCCGCCTGCGCGTAGTCGCGCGGCGAGTCCAGGAAGGTGACGCTGAAGACCCCCACCCTCATCCCGCCTACGACCACGATGGTGTCGGGGATGAAGCGCCGGTCCGCGGCCGCGTCGCCGGTGCTCAGGCGGACGTTGGCGGCCAGCCAGGAGAAGCGCGAGGCGTTGATCGCCCCGGCGAGCATGGCCGGACGCCGCTCGTCGAACTCGTGGTTGCCGGGGACGGCGAGCAGCAGCGCCCGCGCGTGCAGGAAGTTGAGCGCGTCGATCATCTGGATGCCGGCGAAGTAGCGGCTCTCCAGCGACGGCGCGATGAAGTCGCCCGCGTGCAGGATCATCACCGGCGCGCGCGTATCGCGCCGGGTCCGCTCCGCCAGCGTGGCGATGCGCCCCAGCCCGCCGCGCCGGCCGTTCTCCACCGCGTCGATGCGGTACACGTCGTTGAGCTGGATGACCGAGAACGCCGGCCTCCCCTCCTGCGCCCGCGCCCCGGTGGCGAGGGCGAGCAGGGCGGCGGCGGCGAGCGCGCGCCGGGCGGCGGTGCGAAGCGGCTGAAGCATGCGGGGGCTCCTGGCGGTGACTTCGGGAGATCGTGGGTCGCGTGCCGGTCCGGGAAACGGACGGAGCGCGGGGAATCTGCGGAGCGGAGTGCCGCGTCGAAAGCCCCCGCCCGCAGCACGCCCGGGGTGCCCGGGAATTCCCGCGGACGACGGCGCGGGGAGGCCGCCGGGAGACGCGCCACGGGATCGTTGCCTCTCGCCGGAATGGCGCTTACCATCCTGTCTCCGTCCGCGACCGCGCTGCCCCGAACATCGTCGAGCGGCGGGCGACCACGGCGCGGCGGCGGCGCGACAGGATGCGGCAACGACTCCGGGGAATGCACATGGCCGAGACCAAGACCAGGCCCACGCAGGTGAACGTCGACGATTTCATCGCGGCGGTCGAGAAGCCGGTGCGCCGCGCCGACGCCAGGGTCGTGCGCGAGATGATGGAGCGCGTCACCGGCGAGCCCGCGACGATGTGGGGGCCGACGATCATCGGCTTCGGCACCTATCATTACCGCTACGCCAGCGGTCACGAGGGGGACATGTGCCGCGTCGGCTTCTCGCCGCGCTCGGCGAACCTGGTGCTCTACGTCGGCGGCTTTCCCGAGTTCGAGGAGCTGCTCGGAAAGCTCGGGAAGCACAGGCGCTCCAAGGCCTGCCTGTACCTCAACAAGCTCGCCGACGTGGACCTGGGCGTGCTGGAGGAGATCGTCCGGCGCACCTTCGAGGCGACCGCGGACGCCGATCGGTGCCCGGTCTGCTGAGCGGGCAGGCCGCAACGTGCGTCCAGCCTCTATCCTCCCCTGCGGCTCGGAGCGCACCTGCTGCGAACGGTCCCCCACAGCGAACCGGCCCCGCGCTCCGAAAGCGCGGGGCCGGTCTCGTTCCGTCTGGCCGGGCATCGTGCCGTCACGGGCTCGACAGGCTCGAGCCGGGACGGACGTCCGCTCCCGGAAGGGCTGGCCGACGATCGGATCGGGCCCGCCGCTACTGCTGCTGCACCAGCGGCTCCGGCGCGGCCTCCTGCTTCGCTCGTGCCGCCTTCCCCTCCCGCTCCCCGGCCTCGCGCGACATCCGCGTCTCCACGTCCTCGAACGGGGAAAGCACCGTTTCCATGAGGGTTCGCTGGGGCTTGCCCTCGACGGCGCGCTTGAACGCGGTGTCGTAGACCTGCTTGTTCTTCATCTGCGCCTCCGGACCGGGTGGACGGGGCTGTCGGGGTCGCGCACCTAACGCAGCAATTCCTGAGCCCGTCCAGAAAGCTACGTACCCGCGCGCGGCTCCGCGGCGCACGCGGCCACCCGCTACGGCTCGTCCGCGCTGGGCCCGTAGATCTGCGGCACGGTGGATCCCATGGGCCGCAGGTAGGTGGAGACCTGCCCGCGGTGGTGGACGATGTCGAAGAGGAAGCTCCAGGCCATGGGCGACGCGGGCCGCTGGCTGCCGAAGAAGTCGAGCGTGCCCTCCCAGCGCTCGGCGGGCAGTGCCTTCCAGCGCTCCACGATCCGGTCGCTCTGCGTCCCGTACGCCGCGACCACCTCCGCCATGGTCGCGGGCATGGGCGGCGGCGCCCATTCGACCGTGCCGCTCTCCAGCGCCTCGATGATCATCTTTTCCTCGCAGACGATCTGCCAAGCGATCTCCTGCGCCGTGCGGGACCTGGGATCCGGACGGTAGTCCGACCCCTCCGGGATCCTCGCCAGCACCGCGCGCGTGGTCTTCGCTTCCTTCGCCCAGAACTCCGTGAACAGCGACTTCTCGTCCATGGTCGTCTCCCCCGGAATGCGCGGATCGGTGTTCCCGGCGAAGCCGCCCCGCCGGTGATCAGAGCGTGCTCCCGCGTCCTCGTCGTTTTTCCTTCTTCACAGCGTAAGCCCCCGCGCGGCGAGCTCCGCCGCGTGGCGTTCGACCCCGTCCTCCGGCCTTTCCTGCTCCTGCAGCCAGGCGACCAGGTCCTTCATCCCCTCCTCGAACGTCACCCGCGGCTCGTAGCCCATCGCCTCGCGCGCCCTGGAGATGTCCGCGAAGCAGTTGCGGATGTCGCCCACCCGGTAGCGGCCGGACACCCCGGGCGCGACGTCCACGCCGAGCACCCGCGCCAGTGTGGACGCCACTTCCGTGACCGTGACCGGGCTCCCGGAGCCCACGTTGAGCGCCCGACCCACCGCGCCGGGCGCCTCGCCGGCGAGCAGCAGGGCGTCCACGACGTCGTGGACGGAAACGAAGTCGCGCCTCTGCTCGCCGTCCTCGAAGACCAGCGGCGGCTCGCCGTTGAGCAGGCGCGAGCTGAAGATGGCCGCCACCCCGGTGTACGGGTTGGAAAGCGACTGGCGCGGCCCGTAGACGTTGAAGAAGCGGAGCGCCACGCTGGGGATCCCGTACGCCTCGCCGATCTGCAGGACCATCTTTTCCTGGTCCGCCTTGGTGAGGGCGTAGATGGAGGTGGGGTCCAGCGGCTTGTCCTCGTCCGTGGGGACGGGGCGGAGCGGGGCGCCGTCCGGGTCCCGCATCTCCCAGTCGCGCCCGCGCAGCCGTTCCGCGGAGCGCCGCCCGGCCGCCGGCTCTCGGCCGTCGTCGCGCACGTAGCGTCCCTCGCCGTAGATGGACATGGAGCTGGCGACCACCAGCCGCTTCAGCACCATCTCGCGGTCCACCAGCGTCTGCAGCAGGTACGCGGTGCCCAGCGTGTTGGTCGCCGTGTAGTCGGCGATCTGGTACATGGACTGCCCCACCCCCACCGCCGCGGCCAGGTGGTACACGGTGTCCACGCCGCTCAGCACCCGGTCCCACACGTCGCGGTCGCGCACGTCGCCCACCACCAGCTCCGCGTACCCGGAGAGCCAGGGCGGACGCCGCCGGTCCGGGCCGTGCACCTGGGGGTCCAGGTTGTCCAGGATGCGCACCCGGTCGCCCCGCTCGATCAGCGCGTCCACCAGGTGGCTCCCCACGAACCCCGCCCCGCCGGTCACCAGTACACTTCGCTCCTCCACGCTTCCACCTCCCTGGATGTCGATGCCCCGGACCCGGGCTCCGGGGCGGCCCCCACGGCCCGCCGGGAGACGGCTCCGCGGCGCCGGGACCCGGCCGTGCATCACACAAGCATCACGGACTGTCGCTACGGGAGCACTTCGAGGTGTCCGCAGCCCTCAGGTCCGCGCCGGCCTTGCGTGCGTCACGTCTCAGTGAGCGCCAGCCTGGCGTCGTACTCCTCGGACCAGCGCGCGACGCGCCGGTCCACCTCGTCGGCCCAGACCCCGGCGACCAGGCGCTGCGCCAGGCGCACGCCCAGCCGCACCGCGTGGGTGCGGGCCGCCTCGTCCTCGCGCCCTTCCCGGAGGTGGCCGGCCGCTTCCATCTCGACCGCGAAGGCCAGCCGGTCGAGGTCGGTGAAGATCCTGCCGCGGAGCGAGGCTGCTTCGGGGGCTTCGTCCGGCGACGGGTGGCTCAGCATTGCGACTCCGGCGACGACGGTCGATGATGGGAACCCGGGCCATATCCGGATGTCCTGAAAGGCTTTGCGCCGCGCGGGGCCTCGCAACTCCCGTGCCCACCGTCCACTTACGCTTCTCCGTCTTCGCCCGAGTTTTTGCGGAAATCGCGCGCGGAGGACGCGCCCCGGGAAGCATGTCGTTTCCGGTGCGGCCGGGGCTCGCGCCGCGGCTCCCCGTCCGCCGCTCAGCGCCCCGCCACGCTCTGGTAGACGATGCGGACGAACGATTCCGGCTTCATGAACCCCTGCCCCCAGCGTGCGTCGAACTCGGCGCTGGGCCGGGCCGCGAGCACCTGCTCCACCGTCTTCCCCTCGCGCGCCATTGCGCGCACCCGGTCGCGCACCGTGGCGAGCATGTCCCGGTACGCGCGCAGCTCCGCGCGGCCGGAGAGCGGGCCGTGGCCGGGGATGATGCGGGTGCGCTCCCCCGCCATGGCGAGCACCCGGTCCGCCGCGGCGATCATGCCGTCCACCGACCCGCCGCTGGACAGGTCGACGTAGGGGTACAGGCCGTTGAAGTAGGTGTCGCCCATGTGCACCACGTCCGCCCTGCGGAAGTGCACGACGGCGTCGCCGTCGGTGTGCGCGGGCGCCACGTGGAAGGCGTGCACCTCCTCGCCGTTCAGGTGGAAGGTGACCGCATCGGCGAAGGTGACCACGGGGAGGGCCCCGGCCGGGGAAGCCTTCACCGTGTCGCTCAGGTTGTTCTGGAACTGGTCGGCGCTCATGCGCGTGCGGACGTTGTCGTGCGCCACGATCAGCACGCCGGTCCTGCCCAGGTTCTCGTTGCCGCCGGTGTGGTCGCCGTGCCAGTGGGTGTTCAGGACGAACTTCACCGGTGCCGGGGAGATGCGGGCGACGGCGGCGCGGATCTTTTCCGTGAGCGGCGCGAACTGGTCGTCCACCAGGAACACGCCGTCCGCCCCCGCCACCACGGCCACGTTGCCGCCCGCGCCGGTGAGCACGTGGACGGCGCCGGCCACGTGCTCGGTGCGCACCTGCACGGCGGACAGGTCCTGCGCGCGGGCCGCGGAAGGGGCGAGCAGCGCGGCGGCGAAGCACAGGGAGAGCGGACCGGGTACGGGGCGCATGGAGCCTCGGGGCGCGGGTGGGTGGAGCGGGGGCCGGCGGGCGGGCCGCCCCGGTGGCAACCTGCCGGGCGGGGGAGGCCGCGGCAAGGCGCTGTGCCGGATTTTACACGTGCCGCCTGCCGGACGACGGAGCGGCGGCGAACTCCGGGAGCCCGCCGCCGCGTAGAGGAGATCGCGTCGAGATCAGCGGTTCTTGCGGATCGCGCGGACCAGTTCCTCCTTGCCCATCTTGCTGCGACCTTCGATGTCCATATCCCTGGCGATGTTGTAGAGCTCGTCGCGGGTGCGCTCGTCCAGCGACTCGCGGGGGTTGCCCGTCCCCTGCGTGGTGCGGTTGGGGGTGCGCCCCTCCTCGCGGCGGCGCTTGTTGACGGTGCGCGCCGCGATCTCCTCCGCGCGCTCCTCGCCCACCCCGCGCTCCTCCTCGCCCTCCTTGACGTGCTCGTACATCCGTTCGTCCTTGCCGCTCCAGGCAGGCATGCGCCACCTCCGTCGTGTCGTGGTCCCAGGCGTGAACGCCGCGTCGCCCGCACGCTCGCAAGACGAGTACCGGCAGGCGATTGCGCCGGCACGACGCCGGGCCTGACGGAGCCGGGGCCGGTAGACAGGACGCCCGCATGCGTTTAGGCTTCGTCGCATCGGCTTCACTTTCGGACGCGGCGATGCGGGAGCGTACATGACGGAGCGGGTGATCCTGGTGGACGAGAGCGACCGCGAGGTCGGAACGGAGGACAAGGAGCGCGCCCACCGCGAGGGGCGGCTGCACCGCGCCTTCTCGGTGTTCGTGTTCAACTCGCGCGGCGAGATGCTCCTGCAGCGGCGCGCGAGGGCCAAGTACCACTCCGCCGGGCTGTGGACGAACACCTGCTGCAGCCACCCGCGCCCGGGGGAGAGCGTGGCCGACGCGGCCCGCCGCCGGCTGCGCGAGGAGATGGGGATGGAGTGCGACCTGCGCGGCGCCTTTCCCTTCGTGTACCGCGCCGAGCTGGACCGCGGGATGACGGAGCACGAGTACGACCACGTGTTCGTGGGCCGGTGCGACCGCGACCCGGTCCCCGACGCGGGCGAGGTGGAGGAGTGGGCCTGGGTGCACCCGGACGCCGTCCGCCGCGACGTGGCGGAGCGGCCGGACCGCTACACGTACTGGTTCCGCGTGGCGCTCCCCGAGCTGCTGGAGCGCATGGCCGCGTAGACGTCCCCCGCCCGCCGCCCGCGCCGCGTCCATCGCCGCGCTGGTCCGGCGGCGCCGCGCGGAGTATCGTTGTGCGGCCGGAAAAGCTTGGGTGACGGGCCGGCCCCCGGGCTCGTCTCCCCGTACGTGCCCTTCCCCGCTCCGGTCCCGCTCCCCTCCTCTCCTCGCCGATCCGCCGCCCGATGCCCCCGCTCCGCCCCCGCACGACGATCCTCCGTGCCCTCGCCGTCGCGGCCGCGCTGCTCGGCGCCGCCGCGTCCCCCGGGGCCGCGCAGGCCGGCAATCCCGCCGTGGCGGAGGCGCTCGCGCTGCGCGACGCACGGGACTTCGCGGGCGCCGCCGCGGCCCTGCGCCGCCACCTCGCGGAGCACCCCGGCGACGGCGAGGCGCTGCGGCTGCTCGCGCAGACCCTGTACTGGGACGGCAGGCGGGAGCCCGCCCGCGGCGCATACGAGCAGGCGCTCGCCCTCCACCCCGGCGACACCCGGCTGCGGCTGGACTACGCCCGCATGCTCGCCGAGACCGGGGGCGCGAGGAGGGCGAGCGCCGTGCTGGAGCCGGTCCCCACCGAGGGGAGCGCCGGTGCGGAGGCGGAGACGCTGCGCGGGACGCTGGCCTACTGGTCGGGCGACCCGGCGACCGCCGCCGCCCGCTTCCGGGCCGCGCTCCGCCTGGACCCGGAGCGGACCGAAGCGCGCCGCCTGCTCGACGAGATCCGCGCGGCGGCGGCTCCCCGGGCGAGCGTGGCCGCGTCCGCGCGCCGGGACGGCCAGCCGCTCGACCGCGCCGCCGTGGCGGTCGAGGCGGGCTGGCATCCCTCCGTCGCCCACGCCGTCTCGCTGCGCGCGGAGCCGCAGCGCTACACCGCCCGGGGCGTGGAGGCGAGCCTGTTCCAGGGCGAGATCGGCGTGCGGAGCGCCTGGCCCGGCGGCCCGGTGGAAACGGAGCTCGCGGCCGGCGCGGTGCAGCGCACCGCCGGGGCGGACTGGACCGGCCGCGCCGCGGTCGGGCTCCGCCTGCCGGCGCACCTGGTCGTCCGCCTGCGGGCGGAGCGGGCGACGTACCTGTGGACGGTCGCGAGCCTCGAAGAGCCGGTGACCACCCGGACGGGGGCCGTGCTCCTGGAATGGAGCGATCCCCGGGGATGGCTGGGGCAGCTGGGAGCCGGGGTGGACCGGTACCCGGACGCGAACCAGGTGCGCTCCGCCCACGCGTGGATCCTCGCCCCGGTGGTGCGCACGCGCGCCGCGACGCTTCAGCTCGGCTACGGCTTCGGCGCCCAGGACGCGGACGAGAGCCGCTTCGTCCCGCTCGCCGGGACGCCGCCCTCCGGCGAGTACGCCCCGTACTACACGCCCATGGGCATGCATTCCCACAGCCTCACCGGGGCGGTGGAAGCGGCGGGCGGGGGCTTCGCGCTGCGCGCCGGGGGTGCGTACGGGGTGGCCGCCCGGGAGGACGCCCCCTTCGCCATCGGCGGTCCCGGGACGCAGCCGGGCTGGTACTCGCGGAGCTTCCATCCCTGGAACGCCCGCGCGCATGCGGACGTGCGCCTCGCGCCCGGCGCCTCCGTCGCGCTGGAGGCGGAGCACTTCCGGACCGCGTTCTACGACTACACGGCCGGGAGCGTGGGAATCGTCCTCCGCCGCCTCCCCCGCGCGGGCGGCGGGGCCGGGGGGTGGTAGCGCCGCTCCCGCGCCGCCGGGCCCCGGACGACCCGTGGGTGCGGCGCCGCGCGGCCCCGGTGCGCTTCCGCGACCGCCTCGTCCTCACCGTGCTGGTGGGTGGGGGAGCCGCTTCCTGCCTCCTGCTCGCGGACTGGTGGTTCCGTCCCGGCCACGTGGCCCAGCCGGCCCTCTTCGTCCTCCTCTCGCTGGCGTTCTGGTACGGAGCCGGCAGGATCGTGGTGGGGTGGGTCAACTACCTGGGGGTCGCGCGGCCGGAGCACGTGCCGGCCCCCGGCGGGCTGCGGGTCGCGGTCTTCACCACCAGCTCCCCCGGCGAGCCGCTCTCCATGTTCGAGACGACGCTGGCGGCCTGCGCGCGGATCCGCTACCCGCACACCACCTACCTCCTGGACGACACCCGCGACCCGCGGTTCCGCGAGGCGGCGGAGCGGCACGGGGCGGTGTGGCTGGAGCTGGTGGGGCTGCCGGGCGCGAAGGCGGGAAAGATCAACCGGGCGCTGGAGCTCACGGACGAGGAGTTCGTCCTGGTGCTCGACCCGGACCACGTGCCCTTCCCGGAGTTCCTGGACCGCACCCTGGGCCACCTATCGGACCCGCGGGTGGGCTTCGTGCAGGTCTGCCAGGCGTACTACAACCAGGGACGCTCGTTCGTGGCGCGGGGCGCCGCGGAGCAGACGTACGCCTTCTACGGCCCGGGCCAGATGGGGCTGTTCGGACACGGCGCGGCGCTCGCCATCGGCGCCAACTGCACCTTCCGGCGGGCGGCGCTGGAATCGGTGGGCGGCCACGGGGTGGGGCTGGCGGAGGACCTGGTCACCGCCATCCGGCTGCACGCCGCGGGGTGGAAGTCGGTGTACGTCCCCGAGGTGGTGAGCCGGGGTCTCGTCCCGGAGGACCTGGGCTCCTTCCAGAAGCAGCAGCTCAAGTGGGCCCGCGGCGTCTACGAGATGGTCTTCGCGGAGCTCCCGCGCGCGTTCACGCGACTCACCTGGCGGCAGCGGCTCTGCTACGCCACGGTGGGGACCTACTACCTGTTCGGCGCCACCACCCTGCTCTTCCTCGTGATCCCGTACCTCTACCTGTGGACCGGAGTGCAGCCCGCCTCCATGCGCTTCGCGGGATTCCTGACCGCCTCGGCCCCGGTCTCGGGGTTCGGGGCCGCGGTGTACCTGTACGTGCAGCGATGGCTCTGCCACCCCGCCGTCGAGCGCGGGATCCACTGGCGGGGGCTGGTGCTCAAGGTGGCCTGCTGGCCCGTTTTCCTGGCCGGGACGCTGCTCGCCGTCGTCCGCGCCGAGATCCCCTACGTTCCCACCGC
Source organism: uncultured Gemmatimonadales bacterium (assembly GCA_963716255.1). Taxonomy (GTDB): domain Bacteria; phylum Gemmatimonadota; class Gemmatimonadetes; order Longimicrobiales; family Longimicrobiaceae; genus JAFAYN01. The sequence goes on from OY970303.1 coordinate 2,066,770, forward strand.
CAAGCAGGCGGTGCGCGGACACGTGCTGCGGCTGGCGCGGCCGCACCTGGCCCTGCTGGCCCTCTACCTGGCGACCGTGGCACACGTGGCGTACACGCGCCTGGCGGAAACCCCGGAGGGGGCGCTGGAGCTGAGCGGCGAGGCGGTGTGGGGGATGCTGGGGTTCGCCACCGTCCCGGTGCTGATGGCGTGCGGGGCGGTGTACGCCGCGTGGCGCTCGCGCACCCCCGCCCCGGGGACGCCGTGGGAGGCCGTGCCGGTGGACCGCCTGGGAGGGGAGGCACGATGAGGCGCACGGGGAGGATCGTCCTGACGGCCGCGGCGCTGGCCGGGTGCGCGGCCGCGGTGCTGGGGCTGACGGCCCTCGGCACGCGGGCGGAAGGACCGCTTACGGGAGCGCTGGAGCGGGCCGCGGGGATGGTGGGGGTCGTGGAGGGACGCGTCGCCCGGCGGGTGCACGGCCCCGGCCGGGAGGCGCGGCTCGCCTGGTTCGGCCCCATGCGGACGGCGGCCCGCCTGCGGCGGCCGGAGGGGGTGCTGCTCGGCGCGTACGACCAGGGCCTCCCCGCGAGCCTCCAGGGAGTCCTGGACCTGGAGAGCCGCCTGGGGACGGTGCTCCCGCTGGTCGCGCTGTACACGGCGTGGGGCGACCGGCCCGAGCAGCAGTTCCCGCGGCGGCAGCTGCAGGCCGTCTGGGACCTGGGCTCGGTTCCCGTGGTCACCTGGGAGCCGTGGCTCACCGACTTCGAGAACCGGCTGCACCCGTCGCTGCCGCTTCGCGCGGAGAGGGACCGCGGCGGGCTGGCCGCCATCGCCCGCGGCGAGTACGACTTCTACGTCGACGCGTGGGCGCGGGACGCGGCCCGCTGGGGCAGGCCGGTCTTCGTGCGGTGGGGCCACGAGATGAACGACCCGTACCGCTACCCCTGGGGCCCCCAGAACAACGCCTCCGCCGACTACGTGGCCGCGTGGCGCCACGTGGTGGAGCGGTTCCGGCGCGCCGGGGCGGCGAACGTCCTGTGGGTGTGGTCGCCCCACGTGGCGTACTCGGGCGCCGCGAGCTATTACCCGGGCGGCGACGTGGTGGACTGGGTGGCGACGGGCGCGCTCAACTACGGCACCGTGGCGTACTGGTCGCGCTGGTGGAGCTTCGAGGAGATCTACGGCTCCAAGCGGGGCGCTCTCACGCCATACGGCAAGCCGGTGATGATCGCCGAGTTCGGCTCCCTCGCGGTGGGCGGGGACCGCGCCGCCTGGTATCGCGAAGCGCTCGCGGATCTTCCCGCCCGTCATCCCGAGGTGAAGGCGGTGATCGTCTACGGCGCCTCGCGCGACGCCACCGTGACGCAGCAGACCCTGGACTGGTCCGTGACGCCCGACTCCGCCTCCGCCCGCGCCGTGGCGGACGAGCTGGCCCGCTGGGCGCCCGCGCCCGCTCGCGTCCCCCCGAAACGCTGACCCGGGCGCTCCGGACCGGCGTCGCCCGGCCCGGCCCGCCGGCCACGCTCCCGTGGACCGCCGTTTGCGGCACGGGACCCGTTGATGGCCCCTCCTCCAATCCAACCGGAAAACGTCATGAGCCACCGATCCGTCCTCCTCCCCTGCGCGGTGCTGCTCCTGTCCGCGTGCTCGGTTCCCTTCCGGACCTCCAGCGACGAGAAGAAGGCGGCGTGCGACCGGATCGCGGCGCGAGCGATCCAGACCACCTCGCTGCAGCAGGCCAAGGACCTGGCCGCGCAGGCCGCCGAGTGCTACGCCCGCGCCCAGCAGTAGCGGCGAAGGCTTCCCGCGGACGTCCGCCGCCACGGGAGGCGGCGGGCGTCCGCTCCCTGCTCCACCGCGTTTCCGCACCGTAGCCGCCACGCCGCGCCGCTTCCGCCGCCCTCCTCGAACGATCGTCCGTACACGCGTTGACACCCCCCGCCGCGCCGGGTAGTGTTGTGGTCCGGAACCCACACGCGCGGCGGCGGTTCCGCGCGCGCGAGCCCCATCACGGAGCCCCCATGAAGGAGCTGGTCACCCTCCGCGTCAACGGCGACGCCCACGAGGCCGCCGTCCCCACGCACTGGACGCTGCTGGAGACGCTGCGCTACGTGCTGGCGCTCACCGGCTCCAAGCAGGGGTGCGACAAGGGCGACTGCGGCGCGTGCACGGTGTGGCTGGACGGTGTCCCCACGCTGGCGTGCATCACCCCGGTGTGGGAGGCCGCCGGCCGCGAGGTGACCACGGTGGAAGGGCTCGTGGGGCTGCGCACCCCGCCGGGCGTCCCGCACCCGCTGCAGGACGCCTTCGACGTGTGCGGCGCGGCGCAGTGCGGCTTCTGCACGCCGGGGATGCTGATGAGCGGCGTGGCGCTGCTGGAGGAGAACCCGTCGCCGACGCGCGCCGAGATCCAGGAGGCGCTGGCCGGCAACCTGTGCCGCTGCACCGGCTACACCAAGATCCTGGACGCGGTGGAGATGGCCGCGGCGCGGCTGCGGGGGGAGGAAGTGGTTTCCGTGATGGGAGTGGAGCCGTGAGCCTGCATCCCGTCGTCCCCGGTATGCCCGCGCAGGAGACCAGGCCATGACCACCGACAAGCAAAACCCGTACGGGCCCCGCGACCCGCTGTCGCCCGGGGACGACGTCGAGACGGAGAGCGCCCGTGGCGGGGTGCCGCCGGACCAGCCCGAGGTGGCCGCGTCCGGGGTCCCGGTGGTGGAGCACGACCGCTCGCACGTGGGCGAGCCCATCCCGCTGCACGGAAGCCGCGAGGACCAGCCGCGCGACCTCAACGTGATCGGGACGCGGCAGCGCAAGACGGACGGGCTGGAAAAGTCGGTGGGGCGGGCGCGCTACACCGACGACATCGTCCTGCCGGGGATGCTGCACGGCAAGATCCTGCGCTCGCCCCACCCGCACGCCCGCATCCTGGCCATCGACACCCGCGAGGCGGAAGCCCTTCCCGGCGTCTTCGGCGTGGTCACCGGGCGCGAGATGCCCATCCCCTTCGGCATCATCGTGTGGACGCCGGACGAGCAGGCGCTGGCGACCGACAAGGTGCGCTACATCGGCGACGCGGTGGCGGCGGTCGCGGCCTTGGACGAGGACACGGCGAACCGCGCCCTGGAGCTGATCCGCGTGGAGTACGAGGTGCTGGAGGCGATCTTCGACCCGCACGAGGCTGCCCGCCGCACGGACGTGCAGGTGCACGAGGCCAAGAAGCCAGGCCATAATGGCAACATCTCCAAGATGGTGAAGCTGGAGTTCGGCGAGGTGGACGCCGGGCTCGCCGCCAGCGACGTGGTGGTGGAGGGGGAGTACTTCTTCGAGGGGACCACGCACACCCCCATCGAGCCGCACTGCGCCATCGGGCAGTGGGAGGAGGGGGGCGCCTCCGTCGGGCGGCTGACCGTGTGGTCCAGCACCCAGGTGCCCCACTACCTGCACCGCGAGCTGGCGCGGGTGCTGGAGCTGGACCCGGCGCGGGTGCGCGTGGTGCAGCCGCACGTGGGCGGCGGCTTCGGCGGCAAGAGCGAGCCCTTCGACCTGGAGTTCTGCGTCGCGAAGCTGGCCATGAAGACGGGGCGCCCGGTCAAGATCCTGTACACCCGCGAGGAGGTGTTCTACGCCCACCGCGGCCGGCACCCCTTCCACATGCGCTACCGGGTGGGCGCGGGCCTGGACGGCACGCTGCGGGCGGTGGACGCGCGGACGCTGCTGGACGGGGGCGCGTACTCGTCGTTCGGGCTGGTGACCACGTACTACTCGGGGCAGCTGCTCACGGCGCCGTACCGGATCCCGGCGTACCGCTTCGACAGCACGCGCGTCTTCACCAACAAGCCGGCGTGCGGCCCCAAGCGCGGGCACGGCAGCGTGCAGCCCCGCTTCGCCTTCGAGGTGACGCTGGACAAGCTGGCGGAGCGGCTGGGGCTGGACCCCATCGAGCTGCGCCGCCGCAACTTCATGGGGGAGATGACGCGCACCGTCAACGAGCTGCGCATCACCTCCAACGGCTTCCTCCAGTGCCTGGAATCGGTGGAGAGGGCCAGCGGGTGGAAGGACAAGTTCCGCCGGATGGGCCACGGGCGGGGGGTGGGGGTGGCGGGGTCGTGCTACATCTCCGGCACCAACTACCCCATCTACCCCAACAAGCTGCCGCAGTCCGCGGTGCAGCTGCAGGTGGACCGCTCGGGGAGGGTGGCCGTGTTCTCGGGGGCCAGCGACATCGGGCAGGGCTCCACCTCGCTGGTGGCGTACATCGTCTGCGAGGAGCTGGGGGTGCCGCTGGACTACGTGCGCGTCCTCCCCTCGGACACGGACTTCACCCCGGTGGACCTGGGCGCGTACTCGTCGCGCGTCACCTTCATGCTGGGGAACGCGTGCCTGGACGCGGCGCGCCGCCTCAAGGCGCTGGTGCAGGAGGCGGTGGGCGAGGAGTGGGGAATCCCGCCCAAGCGGGTGCTGCTGGCCGGCGGCCGGGCGATGGACGGCGCGGACACCGGCCGGAACATGGCCATCGCCGAGGCGTTCCGCCTGGCGGAGGCGCGCAGCGGGACGCTGGGCTCGACCGGGTGGTACCACACGCCCACGGACGTGCACGGCGAGTACCGCGGCGGCACCATCGGCGCGTCGCCGGCGTACTCGTTCACGGCGCACGTGGCGGAGGTGGAGGTGGACCCGGAGAGCGGCTTCGTGGAGGTGAAGACCATCTGGGTGGCGCACGACTGCGGCCGCGCCCTCAACCCCACCATCGTGGAGGGGCAGATGGAGGGCTCGGCGTACATGGGCTTCGGCGAGGCGCTGATGGAGCAGCACGTCTTCAAGGACGCCGACCACGGCCGCGCCGGCCTGCACGACGGCCCCTCGCTCCTGGACTACCGCATCCCCGCGTCGGTGGACACGCCGGAGCTGCGCTCGCTGATCGTGGAGTCCATCGACCCGGAGGGTCCCTACGGCGCCAAGGAGGCCGGCGAGGGCCCCCTGCACCCCTCCATCCCCGCCATCGCCAACGCGATCTACGACGCCGTGGGCGTGCGCATGGACTCGCTGCCCTTCTCCCCCCCGCGCGTGTGGCGCGCGCTCCGGGCGAAGGCGGCGCACGAGGAGCAGCGCGCCGCGGCGGACTGACCGGACGCGGGCTGGCAAAAAAGAACGTGGCGGGGGCGCTCCCGGAGCGCCCCCGCCGCTTCGCGTCCGCGAAGGGGAGACGACCGGCGGCGCGACGCTTATATTGGGAAGAGGATCAGCCGTTTCCGCCGGTCCTCACGGCCCTCGCCCGGCTCGCTTGAGGCTCGCCACCCTCTCCCAATTCTGGGAGAGGGGGCAACTGCACGGCCTCGCTGTCGTTCTCCCCCTATTCCCCCGCTTGCGGGGGAGGGGTGGCGCAGCGCCGGGGTGGGGGGCCCCTGCGGACGCCAGCGCGATGCCCGCGTGAGGGATTTCGGCCCGAAGGGGCGAGACCCGCGGGCAGTTTCGCGGGGCTCGACTCCGTTGGGCTGCGTTGTTTGCAGCCCTACGGAGCCGAAGCCCGACCCCGGCGCAGCCGGGGGCACGCCCGAACCCGCCGTATCCCCTCAGAACCCCACGACGTGCGCCGCCTCCCCCTCTTCCCGCTCCCCGTCGTCCTCTTCCCGGGCGCCCTGATGCCGCTGCACGTCTTCGAGCCGCGCTACCGGCAGATGATGGCGCACTGCCTGGAAGGGGACCGGCGCTTCGGGCTGGTGTACCACGACCCGGACCGCCAGGGCCCGTTCGACCTGGAGCCGGGGCGCGTGGGGTGCATCGCCGAGATCCTGCAGTTCCAGCCGCTCCCGGACGGGCGCTCGCTGGTGCTCACGGAGGGGGTGGAGCGCTTCCGGATCGAGGACGGGATCGAGTCGGAGGCGCTGTACTTCGAGGCGCTGGTGGACGAGTACCCGGACCTGGACGGCGGGCGGCGCGGGATCGTGCAGCGGCGGCGCGACTCGGTGGAGCTCTTCCACCGGGTGCTCCAGGAGGTGCTCAACCACCCCGGCCCGCTCCCGCCGGTCAGCACCCGCGGCGAGACCGCGTTCCAGCTGGCGCAGGCCATCCGCATCGACCCGGCGTGGCAGCAGGAGCTGCTGGAGACGCGGGGCGAGGCGCGCCGCCTGGACCGGCTGGACTTCCTTTTCCGCGCCATCCTCGACGGCGAGGGCGGCGTCGGCCTGAACAGGGACGACGAATGAACCCGTTCGACTCCGAGACCGCGCGGCACCCCGTCACCCGGCGCCAGCTGCTGCGCGGCGCGGCCGCCGCGGCGGCGGCGCTGGTGCTCCCCGCCCCGCTGCGCGCCTGCGGCCGCGCCGCGCCCGGACCCGCCGCGGGCCCGCGCCCCTCCCCGGAGGACCGGGCGCGCCTGGAGGAGTGGGTGGGCGTGCTGCGGCGCGAGCGGCGCATCGCGGCCGCCGAGGTTTCAGTGGGCGCGGCGGCGGCGCGGGTGGGCGAGCTGGCGGTGGGGACGCCGTACGAGGCGTTCACGCTGGAGGCGTACCTGCGCGCGGGGGGGAGCCCGTCGCGAACGGAGCCGCTGACGCTGTCGCTCACCCGCTTCGACTGCGTGTCGCTGGTGGAGTCGTGCCTGGCGGTGGCGCGCCTGGCCCTGGCGGAGGGCCCGCCCACCTGGGAGGCGTTCGGGCGGGAGATGGAGCGCATGCGCTATCGCGGCGGGGCGCGGGCGGGGTACGCGTCGCGCCTTCACTACTTCAGCGAGTGGATGGCGGACGGCGAGCGGCGGGGGCTGGTGCGCGCCCTGGGCGCGGAGCTGGGGGGCGAGGCGGACGCGCGGCCGCTGCGCTTCATGACGGAGCACCGGGCGAGCTACCCGGCGCTGGCGGACGACGGGGTGTTCCGGGACATCGGCGAGATGGAGCGCTCGCTGGACGCCGCACCCCGCCGGGTGGTCCCCACCGCCCGCATCGCGGCGGTGTCCGACCGCATCCGCACCGGCGACGTGCTGGCCTTCGCCACGTCCATCCCGGGGCTGGACGTGACCCACTCGGCGTTCGCCTACCGCGACCGGGCGGGCGTGCTGCGCGTGCTGCACGCCCCGCTCTCCGGCGGCGCGGTGGAGGTGACCCGCGCCACCCTGCCCGAGTACGTGGCGGCCATCCGCCGCTCCACGGGGATCCTGGTGGCCCGGCCGCTCGCCGGCTGAGCGCGCCCCGTGGCGTGAACGAACGGGCGCCGCGCTTGCCTTTCCCTCCGCGACGCCCTATAGAAAGCGTACACGCACCGATCCCGTCTCCTCCAGGCTCCGGCAGGCCGGCGCGGCGCGTCCTCCCCTCCCCCCCGGTCCCCGCCCGCGACGGCGCTCCGGGGGAGCGTCATTCCACACAGGAGGCTCCTGATGTACCTATCTCGTCTGCGCCGGAAGCTCGGCGCGGCCCTCCTCCTCTGTGCCGGCCTGCTGGCGGGCACGGAAGCGAGGGCCCAGGGCACCCCCTACACCATCCGGGGATCGGTGGTGGACGGGTCGTCGCAGCCGGTGGCGGGCGCGGCGGTGTCGCTGCGCAGCACCCAGTCGCGCACGGTCACCGACGCGCAGGGCCGCTACACGCTCGTGGCGCGCGCCGCCGCCGGGTCCTACACGCTGGCCTTCTCGGCGCTGGGCCGGGCGGAGGTCAGCCGGCAGGTGACGCTGGGGTCGGAGACGGCGGTGGAGGTGGCGCCGGTGACGCTCGCGGTGAGCGCCGTGGAGCTGGAGGGGATCGTGGTGACGGGGACGGGCGCCCCGGTGGAGCGCCGCCAGGTGGGGAACACCATCGCCAGCGTCTCGGGCGAGGCGGTGAACGAGGCCCCGGGCGCCACCTCGGTGGACCAGGCGCTGCAGGGCAAGATCACCGGCGCGCTGATCTCGGAGAACTCCGGCCAGCCCGGCGGCGGCGTCAGCATCCGCCTGCGCGGCACCAACTCCATCCTGGGCGGCGGCGAGCCGCTGATCGTGGTGGACGGGGTGCTGGTGGACAACAACTCGGACGCGCTGGTCAGCTTCGGCGCCAACGCGACCCGCACCGGCGCGGCGCTCAGCAACCGCCTGTCCGACATCGCCCCCGCCGACATCGAGCGGGTGGAGGTGCTCAAGGGCGCGGCCGCGGCGGCGCTGTACGGCTCGCGCGCCAACAACGGCGTGATCCAGATCTTCACCAAGCGCGGCCGGCAGGGCACGCCGCAGGTGAACTTCCGCACCGAGGTCCAGGCCAGCGAGACGGACAAGCGCCTGGCGCTGAACATGGAGCCGCTGGCGGGCCGCGCCGACTCCGCCTTCTTCGGGCGGAGGCCGGGGACGCCGGTGGAGCGCTTCGACTTCCAGGACCAGATCTTCCGCACCGGGTACGGGACCAGCAACCAGCTCTCGGTCTCCGGCGGGGGCGAGGGGACCAGCTACTACCTGTCGGGGAACTGGAACGCCAAGGACGGCATCCTCCGCTCCTCGGACTACGACCGGCGCGGCGCCCGGGCGCGCATCAGCCAGCGCCTGAACGACTGGCTGGAGGTGGGCGTGAACGGGAGCTACATCCGGGCGCGCACCAACTTCGTCCCGGAGGGCGAGCAGACGCAGGGCGTCTTCACCAGCGTCGTCTTCTCGCCCACGGTGTTCAACCCGGCGTTCGACGAGACCACCGGGCGCTACCCGTACAACCCCATCATCGGGGCCAACCCGCTCGACGTCCTGGAAAACTGGATCGCGCGCTCGGACGTGGACCGCTTCCTGGGGAGCGTGCAGGCCACCGCGACCCCCGTGGCGAACCTGAGCCTCACGGCGCTGTTCGGCATGGACAACTCGCGCGAGGAGAACGTCTACTTCCAGCCGCCCTTCTCCACGGGTGCCACGTTCACCGGGTCCATCCAGAACCCCATCCGCAGCATCCGCAAGTACAACAGCGACTTCACGGCCAACTACGACCTGCAGGTCAACCCCGGCTTCGGGCTCACCAGCACGGCGGGGGTCCGCTACACCTCGGACCAGGTGAACACGGTCCGCGCCGCGGCGTCCGACCTGCCCCCGGGCTCGACGCTGGTCACCGGCGCGGTGCAGACGGCTTCGCAGGGGCTCACGGAGCTGCGCACCTTCGGCGGGTTCGTGCAGGAGCGCGTGAACCTGGGCGACAAGCTGTTCCTGACGGGCGGCCTGAACGTGGAGGCCTCCTCGGCGTTCGGCGCGGACCAGCGCTGGCAGATGTTCCCGCGGCTCAGCGGCTCGTACGAGATCGGGCGCGAGCCGTTCTTCGACCGCATGAGCGGCGTGTTCAGCACGCTCCGCCTGCGCGCGGCGTACGGCGAGACCGGCGGCCAGCCCCCCAGCGAGTACCTGAACCAGGTGACGTACCTGAACGTCTCGTTCGCGGGGCGTCCGGGGCTTCGCCCCAACACCCTGTCGCCCAACCTGGACCTGAAGCCGGAGCGGCAGCGAGAGGTGGAGGGGGGCTTCGACGCGGGCTTCTTCGACGACCGCGCCTCGCTGGAGTTCACCTACTACGACAAGAAGACGACCGACCTGGTGCTGTCGGTGCCGCTGGCGCCCACCAGCGGCTTCGCGTCCGAGTTCCGCAACATCGGCGAGCTGAGCAACAAGGGCGTCGAGCTCACCCTGAACACGGTCAACCTGCAGGGCCGCGACCTGGGGTGGACCAGCCGCCTGTCGTACGCGCGCAACCGCAACAAGATCGAGCGGCTGAACCAGCGCTCGGACATCCTCACCTTCGAGTACCTCAACGCGGTCATCGAGGGGGAGCCCATCGGCGTGTTCCGCGGCGCGTACTACCCGCGCGACGCCAGCGGCAACATCATCTACAGCGCGGCCGGACTCCCCCGGCGGGCCCGCGGGTGCCCCACCACGGGGTGCCGGGTCGCCACGGACTCGGTGGTCCTGCTGAAGGTGATCGGCGACCCCAACCCGGATTTCACGGGCGCGCTCAACAACACCTTCACCTTCCGCGACAACCTCCAGCTCAGCTTCCTGCTGGACGGGCGCTTCGGCAACGACGTGGCCAACTTCACCCGCCGCACCAGCGAGTACTTCGGGGCCGCGGCCAACGTGGGCAGGGAGATCCGGGGCGACACGCTCCCGGGGACCTACACCATCAACACCGAGCGCAACCTGCTGTACGAGGAGTTCATCGAGGACGGCAGCTTCGTGAAGCTGCGCGAGATCTCGCTTCAGTACAACCTCGACCAGCCGTGGGTGCGCCGCTTCGGCGTGCGCGACATGTCCGTGCGCGTGGCCGGGCGCAACCTGTACACCTGGACCGACTACACCGGGCTGGACCCGGAGGTGAACCTGTTCTCCGCCAGCACGGTGGCGCGCGGGGTGGAGTTCGCGACCACGCCGATCCCCCGGACGTTCTCCCTGGCCCTCGACTTCAACTTCTAGGGAGACCGCAACCTCATGACCATGCAAATCCACAAGCGAACCGCGCGCACGCTGTCCCGCGCGTGCTCCCTGGCGCTCTGCGCCGCGGCCGGGCTGGGGCTGGCCGCGTGCGACCTGGACCTGGTGAACCCCAACGCCCCCTCCGAGGAGGAGGTGCTCACCTCCACCGACCTGTTCCTCACCACGGCGGTGGGGATCCAGTCGCAGTACGCCGACAACGTCCTCGCCTTCGTCCGCGCGCCGGCGCTGGCGACCGACGAGTGGGGCACGCAGACGCGCGCCCTCGCGGCCGACGTGTCGCTGGTGAGCGGAACGCCCGACCCGTCGTTCGCCGTGGTGTCCGACCCGTTCGCGGCGTCGTACCGCATCGCGCGGACGGCGGACATCCTGGTGGCGACCGCCCCCTCGCTCAACCTGGGGACCGGGCTCCAGGCGGGGGTGACCTCGCTGTCGCGGCTGCTCAAGGCGATGTCCATCGGGAACCTGGTGCTCCAGTACGAGCGGGTGCCGGTCAACTACAGCCAGGCGGGCGCGCTCCCGCAGTCGCGGGACGTGGTGCTGGACAGCGTGATCGCCGGGCTGGAAGCGGCCCGCGCGGACATCGCCGGCGTGTCGGACGCGGACCTCACGGGGTTCCGCGGGCGGGTGCTCGGCACCGGCTTCGACCTGCGCAGCACGATCGACGCGATGCTGGCCCGGTACTACCTGCTGGACGGGCAGTACCAGAACGCCATCGACGCGGCGGGACGGGTGAACCTGGGCGTCCTCTCGACGCTCGCGTACCCCACCCCGGGGACCAACCCGGTGTGGAACTACTACGGCGGCCTGCAGTACGTGGGCGCCCGCAAGGTCCTCTTCACCGAGGCGCAGGCGGGCGACCAGCGGCCGGCGTACTGGGCGACCCGGGCCACCCGGTTCATCGGCAACCCCGACTCGGTGTACGCCTTCAACCGGTACGGCGCCCGCAACGACACGTACCTGCTGTACGCGCCGGACGAGATGCGGCTGGTGCAGGCGGAGGCGTACACCCGCCTGGGCAACCTGGCGCAGGCGCGCACCCTGGTGAACGCCGTGCGGACACAGTGCACCGCGCCCGTCGCGGAGCCGGTGGCCTGCCTGCCGGCGCTGCCGACCGACGCGCTGGACACCGCCGCGGAGCTGATCACGGAGATCCTGTACCAGCGCCGCTACGAGCTGTTCGCCCAGGGGCTGCGCTGGGAGGACCTGAGGCGGCTGGAGGCGTACACGACCAAGCGGCCCTCCATGCGCTACCTGCCGTACCCGCTTTCGGAGTGTGAGCGCAACCCGGCGAGCCCGTGCGCGTGACGCGGGATGCGTTCGGAACGGCTTTGAACTGCGGGTGCGGGCGTGCCCCCGGCTGGCGCCGGGGTCGGGCTTCGGCTCCGTAACGCACGATAAAACTGTGCGTAACGGAGTCGAGCCCCCGCAAACTGCGCGGGGTCTCGCCCCTTCGGGCCGAAATCCCTCACGCGGCTGCGTGCGTGGCCTCGGCGTTCCGCGGGCGCCCGGGCCACGCGGGTTCCGCATACGAAAGCAGGGGGCGCCTCGCGGCGCCCCCTGCTTTCTTTCCGGTGCGCCGGGCGGCGTTTGACTCCCTCGCGCTCCACGGCTACGCTTCCGGGCTCACGGACCGAGCCGCACCGCCCCTCCCCCGCCCCGCCCCGCCGATGACGGAAGACCTCAGCGCCTTCGCGCTCCTCTGCTTCTCCTCCCTGCTCGCGATCATGAACCCGCTGAGCGCCGCGCCCATGTACCTGGCGCTCACCGACGGCTACACCCCGGCGAACCGGCGGCGCACGCTCCGCAACGCAATGCTCACCGCCTTCGCCGTGCTGCTGGTGTTCGCGCTGCTGGGCGGCACCATCTTCCAGCTCTTCGGCATCACCATCGACGCCTTCCGCATCGCCGGGGGGATCATCTTCTTCGGCATCGGCATGGACATGCTCCAGGCCAAGCGCTCGCGCGTCAAGGCGACCGAGGAAGAGGAGGAGGAGGGCCGCCACAAGGAGGACGTGGGGATCACGCCGCTGGGGATCCCCATGATCACGGGCCCCGGCGCGATCACCACGGTGATGGTGCTGATGACCCAGGCGACGGACGGCCCGCGCGTGGCGGTCGTCTTCGGGGCCGTGGTGGCCGTGCTGGGGATCGCCTGGGCCGTGCTCACCGCCGCGCCCCGCCTGGTGCGCTTCTTCGGGCAGACCGGGCTCAACGTGATGACGCGCATCATGGGGCTGCTGGTGACGGTGATCGCGGTGCAGTTCATCGTGGACGGGGCCCGCCCCATCCTGCTGGGGATCCTCCGGGCGGCCGGCGTGGGGAGCTGACCCGCCCGCGGGCGGCATCGTCCGGGACGGCCCCGCCGCGCATCCGCTCCACCGCGCCACGGCTTGCTCCCGTCCGTGCCCTTCGCTATCGTCCATCCGTGGTTTTCCCGCCTTGCACCTTCCCCACCCGGATGTATGCCCGTGGTCTCCCCCACCTTTTCCTGGCGCCCGCTCCTGGTGCTCCTGGCGGCGATCGGAGCGCTCGCCGCCGCCCCCGGCGCACTCGCGGCGCAGGCGGACGTGATCCGCGGGCACGTGACCAGCGTGGAGGGGCTCCCCCTCCCGGGCGTGCGCATCGTCGCCACCTCCATTCCCGGCAGCGTCACGCGCGAGGCACGGACCAACAACCAGGGGAGCTACCAGATCGTCTTCCCCGGCGGCCCGGGCGACTACATGATGGGCTTCGCGCTCCCGGGGTACGACTACCGGCAGTTCGAGATCAAGCGGCTCGCCAACGAGGCCGTGCTGGTGGCCGACGCGCGGCTCTCGGTGATCCAGCTGGACACGCTGGTGGTGGCCGCGCAGGTGCAGCAGCGTGTCAGCCGGAGCGCCCGGACGCCGGACGTGAGCGGGACGGAGCGCGCCGTGAACACGGGGAGCCTGCCGCCGGAGCAGCAGGGAAACGTCGCGGCCATGGCGGCGTCGCTCCCCGGCGTGGTGCTGCTGCCGGGGCTGGAGGGGGAGCCGGACGCCTTCTCGGTGCTGGGGCTGGGCGGCGACCAGAACGCGGTGACGCTGAACGGGATGCCCATGGGCCCGGGCACGCTCCCGCGCGACGCGGCGGTCTCCGCCTCGCTCACCACCTCGCCCGCCGACCCCTCGCGGGGCGGGTTCAGCGGCGCGGGCTTCGACATCGGCTCGCGCTCCGGCTCCAACTTCCGCACCCGCGGGATGAGCCTGCAGCTGACCTCGCCCCGGGTGCAGTGGACCGACCCGGCGGCGCGGGCGCTGGGGAGCGAGTACACCAACCTGTCGCTGGGCGGGACGGCGTCCGGGCCCATCCGGCGCAACCGGTCGTTCTACAACGTCTCCTACGAGCTGGGCCGGCAGTCGCGCGACAACCAGACGCTGCTCAGCACCGGCACCCTGGGCCTGCGCACCGCGGGGATCGCGCCGGACTCGGTGGCGCGCTTCGTGGAGATCCTTCAGGGGCAGCACGTACCGGTGCTGGAGGGCGTGGGACCGCAGAGCCGGCTGAGCGACAACGGCTCCGTCTTCGGAACGCTGGACTTCTCTCCCCCGAGCTCCACCAGCGGGCAGTCGTTCGGCGTCACCTTCAACGGCAGCTGGCGCCGGCAGTCGCCTGTGGGCGGCGGCGTCTCGCAGCTCGCTTCGGCCGGCGGCGAGCGCACGGGGTGGGGCGGCGGGGTGCAGGGGCGGCACAGCGGCTACTTCGGACTGGTGCTCACGGAGACCACGGCCGGGATCAGCTTGTCGCGGGACTCCGGCGAGCCGTACCTGAGCCTCCCCGCCGGGCGGGTGCGCGTCAGCTCGGCCTTCGCCGACGGGGCGAGCGGCGTGCAGAGCCTGGTCTTCGGGGGGAACCCGGGGCTCAGCTCCGCCTCCGGCTCGGTGAGCGGCAGCTTCCAGAACCAGCTTTCCTGGTTCGACGACGCCAACAGGCACCGCGTCAAGCTCGGCACCGAATTCCAGTACAGCGGGGGGACGCAGGACCCGTCCTCCAACCTGCTCGGCTCCTTTGCGTTCAACTCCCTGGCGGAGCTGGAGGCGGGGCGGCCGGCGTACTACAGCCGCACCCTCGCCACCCGCGAGCGCACCACGGGGACGGTGAGCGGGGCGCTGTCGCTGGGCGACGCGTACCGCCGCTCGGCGGACCTGCAGCTCCAGTACGGCGTGCGCGTGGAAGGGAGCCGGGTCACCACCCACCCCGCCTTCAACCCGCTGGTGGAGTCGACCTTCGGGCGGCGCAACGACCGCGTCCCCTCTCCGGTCTCCGTGAGCCCGCGCTTCGGGTTCTCGTACACGCTGGGAAAGGCGGCGGAGATCGCCAGCTTCGTGGGCGCGGCGCCCACCCCGCGCGCCGTGGTCCGCGGCGGGGTGGGGGTGTTCACCAACGCCGGGGGGGTGGGGCAGCTCGGCTCGGCGCTCGACAACACCGGGCTGCCGGCGGACGCCCGGCAGATCATGTGCGTGGGCCCCGCGGCGCCGGTCCCGCAGTGGAGGTCGTACGCGGTGGACCCCGGGGCGGTCCCCGACCGCTGCGCGGACGGCAGCACCGGGACGGTCTTTTCCAGCGCGGCGCCCGGCGTCACCCTGTTCTCGCCCGACTTCCGGCCGCAGCGCTCGGTCCGCTCCAACCTGTCGTGGAACGGGAGCGTGCTGCGCGGGCGCTTCTCGCTGGGGGTGGAGGGGACGTACTCGGTCAACCTCCACCAGCAGCGGACGCTGGACCTCAACTTCGACCCGACGGCGCGCTTCACCCTGGCCGGGGAGGAGCGCCCGGTGTTCGTGGACCCCGGGAGCATCGTCCCCGCCACGGGGAGCGTGGCCTCGCGCGGCGCGCGCGTGTCGCAGGCGTTTTCCGCGGTGAGCGAGGTGCGCTCGGACCTGGAGTCGCGCTCGGCGCAGCTTTCCCTGCGGCTCTCGCCGATCACGCGCGGGCCCTCCCGCTTCGGGTGGAGCGCGGCGTACACCTGGTCGCACGTCCGCGAGCAGGTGTCGGGCTTCGGCAGCACGGCCGGGAACCCGCTGGACGTGGAGTGGGCGAGGTCGGCGCAGGGGCCGCACCAGCTCAGCTACACCCTGCGCTACAACTTCTTCGACGCCGTCCGGGTGAGCTGGAGCGGGTGGCTGCGCTCGGGGAGCGCCTTCACCCCCACGGTGGCGGGCGACGTGAACGGCGACGGCTCGTCGTTCAACGACCGGGCCTTCGTCCCCGCACCCTCGGGCGGACCGGACCCGGCGCTCGCGGAGGGGATGCGCCGCCTGCTGGACGACGCCCCGCGCGCGACGCGCGAGTGCCTGGAGCGCCAGCTCGGCGCCATCGCGGAGCGCAGCAGCTGCCGCGGGCCGTGGAGCACCGGGGCGTCGCTGAGCGCGACGCTGGACCGCGCCAGGTTCCGGCTGCCGCAGCGCGGCTCGGTGTCCCTTTCCCTTTCCAACCCGCTGGGCGCCGCGGACCTGCTGGTCAACGGCTCGGGAAGCCTGCGGGGGTGGGGGCAGAGCGCCTTCGCCGACCCTTCGCTCCTCTACGTCCGCGGCTTCGACGCGGAGGCGCGCCGCTTCCGCTACGAGGTGAACCCGCGCTTCGGCGCCACGCGCCCGGAGCTGCTGACCATGCGCTCGCCGGTGATGCTCACGGTGTCCATGCGCCTGGACCTGGGAGCCACGCGGGAGCGGCAGAGCCTCGCCCAGCAGCTCGCCACCGGGCGGTCGGCGCCGGGTACCCGCTTCCCGGAGCAGTTCTTCCGCTCGCTGGGGAGCGGCAGCGTCACCAACCCCATGGCGGCGGTGCTGCGCGAGCAGGACTCGCTGCGGCTCACCTCGGTGCAGGCGGACAGCATCGCGTCCATGAACCGCCGCTACACCTACCGCGCCGACTCGCTGTGGGCGCCGGTCGCCGCGTACCTCGCGGCGCTCCCCGGGGAGTTCAGCGAGCGGGAGGCGTACGACCGGTACCGCCGCGCGCGGCGGGCGCAGATCGAGATGCTGATGGAGACCGGCCCCACGGTGCGCGCGCTGCTGACGCCGGCGCAGCGGCGCAAGCTCCCCACCCAGGTCCTCAACATGATGGACCGGCGCTACCTGGTGTCCATCCGCAACGGCTCCGGCACGTACGTGGCCGGCGGGACCGCGGGCTTCCTCGGCGGCCCGGGGGAGTTCTTCGGCGGCGGCAGCGGGGAGTCCGTGGTCGTCATGCGAAGCTTCTCCCCATGAGACGCCTTCTCCTCCGTGCGTGCATTGCCCTGGCGGCGGCCGCGCCCTCCGCCGCGCTCGCCCAGGGCGATACCCTCCCCGGCCCCGCGCCTCCGCGCTCCGCGGGGCCGCCGGTGCAGGCAATCACCACCGCCTCGGCGGTCTCCACCGAGCCGCTGGGCTCCGTGTCCCACGTCCGCGAGCTCCCGGACGGGCGGGTGCTGGTGAACGACGGCACACGGCGGCGGCTGGTGCTGATGGACACCACGCTGCGTACGGTGGGCGTGGTGCTGGACTCGCTCGCCGCGGTCGCCAACGCGTACGGCCCGCGGCCCGGGGCGCTGATCCCGTACCTCGCCGACTCCACGCTCTTCGTGGACCCGGCCTCGTACGCGATGCTGGTGCTGGACCCGGCCGGGAGGATCGCCCGGGTGCGCTCGGTGTGGCGGGTGCAGGACATCTTCTTCATCCAGGGGCAGGGGTCCAGCGGCTGGCCGGGGATGGACGCGAGGGGCCGCGTCGTCTACCGCGTCCCCGCGAGGGCGGCCCCGCCGCGCGTCCCCCCGCCCTCGGGGATCCCCTACATCCCCCCTGAGCCCGATTCGGCGTTCGTCGTGGCCGTGGACCTGGCGACGCGAAAGCTGGACACGCTCGGCACGGTGCGCACGCCCCGAACGGACATGAAGGTGCGCAGGAACCGGGAGGGGCGGCTGATGATCGACCCGGTGATCAACCCGCTCCCCTCCAGCGACGACTGGGCGGTGTTCCCGGACGGCACGGTGGCGTTCGTGCGGGCGCGCGACTACCGGGTGGAGTACCTGGGCCCGGACGGGAGCCTGACCTCCTCGGCCAAGCTTCCCCTTCGAGTGGCGCAGGATGACGGACGAGGACAAGCAGCGGATGGTGGACTCGGTGGAGACGGCGCAGGGCCGCAGCGCGGCGACCGACTACGCCACGTCCATGATCCGCTGGGCGAACCAGGCGAACCGCCCGTACCCGCCCGGGTTCGCCGTGCCGGAGGGCTACCGGGCGCCGCTCGGGTTCGGCAGGCGCTGGAAGCTCCCGCCCGGGGTCGCGCTCCCCGCCGGCTACATCCACGCCTGCGAGCCGGGGGAGGAGCCGGAGGTGAAGCCCGCGCCGGCCGCGGGGGAGGGCGCCCCGGCCGGCGCGCGGGCCGCCCCCGCCCCCGGGCCTCCGGCCCCCCCCGGACCACCCGGAGCACCCGGGCGGCCGGGGGCGGGGATGCCGTCGTGCATCCCCGCGCCGGTGAGCGGCGGGAGCCCCGCCCCCCCGCCGCCGGCGATGCGCCAGTTCCACGTGTTCCCGCCGTCGGAGCTCCCGGACTACCGGCCGCCCCTCGCCTCCGGCGGGGCCACGCGGGCCGACCCGGAGGGGAACCTCTGGATCCGCACCACCCCGGCGCGCCCCCTCCCCGGCGGCCCCGTCTACGACGTGGTCAGCCGCGGGGGCGAGATGGTGAGCCGCATCCAGCTCCCGCCGGGGTACTCGCTGGCGGGGTTCGGCCGGGGAAAGGTGGTGTACCTGTCGATGGTCGACGCGAGCGGGATCCACCTGGCGCGGGTGCGGCTGCGCTGAGCGGAGCCGCACCCGCAGGGGCGCTTCGGCCGGGTTCCGTGTATGAGGTCGGCCGGGGGAGGCTCCTCCGGCAGTGCGATACCCGAAGGGACTCGCAGAGCACTCGCCGACCGATTGAGCAGGTCCGCGGGATCACGCTGGCTTCGAACAAACGCACCGCCTGCGGACCCTCCCCCGACCTCCCGACGCAGATCCCAACGGCAACAGCCGTGTCGTTGCAGTGCTCCCCCTTTCCCTCGCTTGCGGGGGAGGGGTGGCGCGCAGCGCCGGGGTGGGGGGCCCCGGCGGACGCCAGCGCGAAACCCGCGTGAGGGATTTCGGCCCGAAGGGGCGAGACCCGCGGGCAGTTTCGCGGGGCTCGACTCCGTTGCAGACGGTTGTTTCGTCTGCTACGGAGCCGAAGCCCGACCCCGGCGCCAGCCGGGGGCACGCCCGAACCCTCCTGTCATCTCACTCCCGCACCACCACCTCCCCCTTCATCCCCGGGTGGAACGCGCAGACGTAGCCCTGCCGCCCGCTCCGCCGCACCACCATCCTCCCCTCGCCGCCCGCGGGAATGCTCCCCGCGTCCCACCCGCCGCCGGCCGCCGTCGCGGTGTGGGGGACCACGTCCCGGTTGCTCCACACCAGGGTGTCGCCCACCGCAGCCTCCACGCGCGCGGGGACGTACTGGAAGGCGCGGATCACGACCGCGCGGGTGCGCGGCGCGGGTCCGGCGCCCCCGCAGGCGGCCGCCGCCAGCACCAGGGCGAGACCGGCCGCGCGCCCGCGCGCCGTCACCCCTGCCCGAGCGCCGAGCGGATCTGCCTGGCGTGCTGGAGGTGGGCGTCCACCGCGGGGCGCGTCTGCTCCAGCAGCGCCCGCAATTCGGCGTTCGTCGCGCCGGGAATGAGGGTGTGGTCGATGGCGTCCAGCACCGCCTGGTGGTAGGTGATCTCGCTGTCCATGTACGCCCGGTCGAAGTCGGCGCCGCTCTTCGCCTGGAGCGTCTGCCGCGTGCTCGTCCCGCCGTCGCGGAGCTGCTTGCTGGTAGGATTGGGCTCCGGGGTGACGCCCAGCTTCCCCACCAGGTCGGAGGCGGCCTTGTTCACGCCGGTGTGGTCGGTGATCATGCGCTCGGCGAACGCCTTCACCCGGGGATCGGCGGCGCGGGCCTTCGCCATCTCCCCGGCCTGGATGTCCACGTCGTTGGCCGCCACCACGATTTCCGCGATCTGCGGGTCGGTCACGGCGGACGCGGGGGCGGCCGACGCGGTGTCCGCCATGGCCGGGGCGGCGGCGGCCGGCGCCGTGTCCGCCGCGGCCTGCTGCTCCGCCGGCTCGCGGGACCCGCACGCGGCCAGCAGGAAGGCCATCGCGGCGAGCGCTCGTTGGGTTCGCATGCGTCATCTCCTGGCAGGGGTTCGCGGGCCCGCCGCCGCGGATCGTCCCCGGCGGCGAGCCCGCTACCGAGAGTAATCCCCGCCCGTGAATATGTCAATAATTTTATTGACATATTGCAAAAAGGGCCGCCGGAGCGTATCGTGCAGCGAGCGCGAGACCCCGTTTTCCGAGGATGAGCATGCAACCGGTCGGCTGGATCCAGCGGCTCCTGGCGAGCACCCGAGGCGAGATCATCCGGCTGCTGCGCCGCTCCAGCCGAACGGTGACCGAGCTGGCGGACGCCGTGGGGCTCACCGACAACGCGGTGCGCACGCACCTGGCCGCCCTGGAGCGAGACGGGCTGGTGCGTCAGGAGGAGGCCGTGCGCCGCGGGGTGGGAAAGCCGCCCTTCGTCTACTCGCTCACCGCGCAGGCGGACGCGCTGCTCCCCAAGGCGTACGCCCCGGCGCTGGGGATCCTGCTGGGGGTGCTGAAGGAGCGGCTGGGCCCGGCGGAGGTGGAGACCGTGCTGCGCGAGGTGGGGCGCCGCGCCGCGGCGGGGCGCGCCGCCGGCGCCGACGTGCGCGGGCGCCTGGAGGCCGCGGTGGAGGTGCTGGAGGAGCTGGGCGGCGTGGCGGAGGTGGAGGAGCGCGACGGCACGGCCTGGGTGCGCGGCTTCAGCTGTCCGCTCGCCGCGGTGGTGCCGGACCACCCGGAGGCGTGCAGCCTGGCCGAGTCGCTGATGTCGGAGCTGGTGGGGGTGCCGGTGACGGAGCGCTGCGAAAAGGGAGAGCGCCCCCGCTGCTGCTTCGAGGTGCCCCTGAACGGCTCCCCGCGCGGCGGGGACTAGTCGCGGCGCGCGCCGAAGGGGTGCTCGAAGCTCAGGTACAGGAACACCGCGCGCTCGCCGTCGCTGGGCCCCGCGCCGATGGGCACGGCGGCGCCGGGCACCACCTGGAGGCCGGAGGGCAGGTCCATGGCCCCCCGGATCCCCGGCGCGAGAAAGAAGCTCGTGCCGTGGCGGGTGGCATCCGCGCCGACGACCTCGTCGTCGCGGCTCCACGCCGCCTCCAGCATGAGGTTCAGGCGGGGGTGCGCCAGCCAGATCAGGCTCTGACCCAGGTTGTAGCCGGTGGTGCCCGCCTCCTGCCCGAGCGCGTTCCGCGCGGTGAACGTGTGCGTCAGGCCCGCGTTGGAGTGGGCGACCCAGCGGTCCGAGAGGACCACGCTGAGCGGCAGGTTGGCCTGCACCCCCGCCCCCCCCGCGCCCCGTTCCTGCTCCTCGTCCCCCGTGGAAAGGAGCACGCTCACCCGCGGGGCGAGCGCGACCCGCGACCCGCCGATCCCCAGCACCTGCCAGCGGTAGTTCAGCGCCAGGTCCCCCACCCCGGTGCCCCCCCGCGCCCCCTCCGCGCTTTCCACCGGCAGCGTGAACCCGAGCTGGTGCCGCTGCCCCAGGAGCGGCCACTCCTGGGTGAACGTGTAGCTCCATGCGCCGCCGCCCCGGGGGCGGGCGAACGTGCTGATGTGCTGCACGACCCCGCCCTCCTGGTTGTAGGCCTCCTCGACGAGAAAGCTGTTGTCCTGGATCGGTGCGGGAGACGCCTCCGCGGGCACGGCCTGCGCCCGGGCCGGGACCGCGCTCCCCGCGAGGAGCAGGCACACGAGGACGGGGCGAATTGCCGGGGCCGGATGGTTCATGGGTGATTCCTGGGGTTCGTGAGCCTTCTCGGACGGACCTCGAGGCGCGGCGTGCGCTACGCGGCCACGAAGAGGCCGGTGGTGTACATGATCAGCAGGCCCAGGACGAGCCCGGCCACGTTCAGGGGCGCCGTGAGACCGCCCTCGGCCCGGCGCGCGAACAGGCGCCAGAGCTCGAAGACCACCTGCGCGATGGCGCCCACGCCGACCGCGAAGAACAGCGTCGTCCAGACCGGGGAGCCGCTGAAGCCCCCGATCCAGGCGCCGAGCACGGTCGGCACGCCGGCGAGCGCTCCGAGCATCGCCAGGTGCTCGAGGCGCGGATGCTCCCGGGCGATGGGCGCGACGATCCCGATCCCCTCCGTGGTGTTGTGGAGCAGGAAGCCCAGCACGAAGAAGGTGCCGAGCGCGATCTCCCCCCGGGCGTACGAGGCCCCGATCAGCAGCCCCTCGCCCAGGTTGTGGAGACCGATGCCCAGGGCGATCAGCGTCGCCACGTAGAAAGGGGAGCGCCGCCCCTTCTTCGCCTCCCGCCATCTCCCCAGCCCCGCCAGCGCCAGCGGGGTGCCGAGCGCGCCCAGGACGACCAGGCCCAGCCCCTGGAACGCGCCCGGGACCCGTCCCGACATCTCCAGCGCCTCCGCCAGGGCGTCCACGCCCAGGAAGACCAGGAGCCCCACGGTCAGGCTCAGGAAGAAGTCGAGCCACGCGCGGCCGACGTCCCGGAGAAACGGCAGCCAGAGCAGCCCCAGGAGCACCGGGATCACCCCCACGTAGATCCCCAGCAGCGCGAAGGTCGTGAGGTAGCCGGCGTCGATCCGCGGGCTCTGGACGGCGACGGCCACCTCCCCGGTGAAGGTGAGCCCGGTGCTGGTCAGCAGCTTGACCTGGTGCGGCTCTCCCTGCACCCAGGGGTAGGGGATGGTGAGCGTCCGGCTCTCCAGCCGCCCGATGGTGCGGGCGCCGTCGAGGGTGTGCGCCCAGGAGGCTTCGTCCACCTGCACCTGGGCGATGGTCACCGGGGCGGGGCCGCCGTTGGTGACCCGCACGCGCATCTCTCCCGGCCTCGGGAGCGTGATCCGCTCCACGGTCAGCTCCTCCACCGGCGGGAAGGCCTTGTGGAGCACGCCGACGGGGCCGAAGCGCAGGAAGACGAGCAGGAGCACCGCCAGCAGGGCCAGAGGCGCCAGCCCCTCCAGCCAGATCGCGCGGGAGCCCCGCGGGACCGGCCCGGGGGGTGGCGCGACGCGGACGGGCCTGCGCGCGGCCGCGGGGGCGTTCTCAGGCATGGGCTCCCTCCTTCACGTCGAAGATGCCCACCCAGCCCAGCTCGGCGAATTCGCTCTGGTGCGCGTGGAACATGTACTGCCCGGGATACTTGAAGCTGAACTCCAGGACGGCCCTCTCCCCCTGGCAGAGCATGACGATGTCGGTCAGCTCGGAGCGCTCCAGGTCCGTCCCGGTCCGGTACAGGCGGAACATGTTCCCGTGGAGGTGGAACGAGTTGATCAGGTCGAACTCGGTCACGTTCACCAGGTAGACGCGCACCAGCTCGCCCAGCCGGACGGGGATGGGGTGCTTCTGGTAGTGGAAGGCCACGGTGTTCACCGAGTAGACCTCGTTCTCGCCGTCGAAGTTGGTGTCGAACGCGTTCATCACCATCACCAGCTCCCTCGCGGGCGGGCGGCCCTGCTTGGGGTCCACGATGAACACGCCGTAGAGCCCCTTGTGGAGGTGCCGCTTCAGCGGCACCGCGTGGCAGTGGTAGAGGTGAAGCCCGAAGGGCTCCGCGTCGAACTCGTAGGTGAAGGTCCCCCCGGGCTGCACGATCTCGAAGGCCCCGTCCATGCCGGCCGGGTGCACCCCGTGGAAGTGTATCGTGTGCGGGTGGCTGCCGCCGTTGACGAAGCTCACCCGCAGGCGGTCGCCCTCGGTGCAGCGGAGAGTGGGGCCGGGGACCTCGCCGTTGTACGTCCACGCGGGGAAGAACACCCCCGGCGCGACCTCGATCTCCTTTTCCGTCACGAAGCACCGGTACTCGCGCAGCACCTGCCCGGAGGGGAGCCGGGAGACCCGCCCGCCCTCGAACCGGGTGAGGAACGCGGACGGGCTGAACCCGTCGGGCCGGACGTCGCCCACGGCCATCATATCGTCGTGGGAGCCATGCATCCCGTGCGGGCGGTCGGACGGGCGTGGCCCCACCCCGGGCGAGGCGTCCCCATGCGCCTGCGAGGCGAGCCCGAGCGTGCTTCCCGCCGCCGCCAGTCCCACCACCCCGACCGCTCCCGCCCTGAGGAGGTCGCGGCGGCTCAGGCGCACGCCTCGGGAGCCAGGGCGCTCGTGAACGCCCTCGTCCGCCGCGGCGGCCGTCACGCCCCGCGAACCGTCCGTCCCGGCCGGAGCAGGATCCGCCGGCACCGCTCCGTCCCGACTCGACTTGCTCATCTCTCGCCTTCCCCCGGCCCTGCCCGGGGAGGTGGATCGCCGGACGCCATCACCATCCCTGCCGGATCAGGCATCCTCCGCGAACAGGACTGCCGTTGCGTTTAGCGTGCACGCAACCAAATTTTAAACTAGTCTAAAACGTGTTTGCGGCAGATGCAAGCTTTTCGTGTCGCGGTTGTGCAGAGCACGCGGTTCGGACCCTTCTCAGTTGCCGTTCTCGCAGTACCCACATGAATCTGTTCGGAGGGAGACCCGCCGGCAGTTTGGCGGGGCTCACTCCGGCGCAGGGAGACTCGCCGGCCGTTTGGCGAGGCTCCCGGAGCCCGCGCAGGAGACGGTCGGCAGTATCGTCCGGCTCCGGAGCGGCCCCGCCAGGCCACACATTGCCGACCACATCGCAAAACCCTACCATCCCCGGTCCCCCAAGCAGACCGGAAGACCCCACCCGGGAGATCCATGCAGCGACTCCGCACCCCGTCCGCCCTCCTCGTCGCCGCCGTGCTCGCGGCCGCGCCCGCCCCCGCCCAGGACCTTCCGCGTGTCCCGGAGCGCGGAGGCTGCCGCGGGGAGATGGCGGCCCGCCTGGCCTTCGGGATGTGCCCGGACAGCACCTACGACTTCTACGCCGCGGGCGCCTACCGCGAGGGCGTCCCCCGGCCGGAGCAGGTGCTGGGCTACCCCGTGGGCAGCTGGCACACCACCTACGGCCGCATGGAGCGCTACCTGGACGCGCTCGCCCGCGCGGTCCCCGGGCGCGTGAAGGTGATGCCGTACGGGCGGAGCGTGGAGCACCAGACCATGTACCTGGTGGCCGTCTCCGGCGAGGCGAACATCGCCCGCCTGGACGCGGTGCGCGCCGACCTGCAGGCGCTGGCGGACCCGCGCCGCACCGGCGCGGCGGAGGCGGCGGAGATCGCCCGGCGCACCCCCATCGGGGTGTGGATCAATTCCGCCAACGACGGCAACGAGACGGCGGCGTTCGAGGCGGCCATCCAGCTCGCCTACCAGCTCGCCGCGGGCGAGGACGACCGCACGCGGGCCATGCGCGACGGGGCGCTGGTGCTCATCAACCTGGCGCACAACCCGGAGAGCCACGAGCGGCACGTGGCCTGGTACAACGCCTTCGTCACGGGCGACGCGGACCCGGCCGCGCTGGAGCACCGCGCGCCCTGGGGGATGAGCACCAACAACAACCACTACCAGTTCGACCTCAACCGCGACGCCCTGGGGCTGGTGCAGACCGAGTCGCGCGCGGTGGCGGCGGAGCTGCAGCGCTGGCGCCCGCAGGTGTTCGCGGACCTGCACGGGCAGACGACGCAGTACTTCTTCCCCCCCGCCGCGGACCCGGTGAACCCCTTTCTCCCGCCGCAGACGGAGAAGTGGCTGGAGGTCTTCGGGCGGGGGAACGCGGCGGCCTTCGACCGGCAGGGGTGGAGCTACTTCACCCGCGACGTCTTCGACCTGCACTACCCCGGCTACTGGGACTCGTATCCCGCCTTCCAGGGCGCCACGGGGATGACGTACGAGACGGACGGCGGCGGGAGCCGGGGGGTGCGCTGGCGGCGAGACGACGGCACCATCCTCACCTTCGCGGACGGGATCGCCGGGCACTTCGTGGCCTCGCTCGCCACCATCGAGACCGCGGTGCGAAACCGGGAGGCGCGGATGCGCGACTTCCACGACTTCTTCGCCTCGGCGGTGGCGGAGGGGGAGCGCGGGCGGCTGCGCACGGTGGTGCTCCCCCCCGGCCGCGACCCGCGCCTGGCAGCCAGGCTGGCGACCACCCTGCTCCGCCACGGGGTGGAGGTGCGCCGCGTCACCGCGGGCGGGCGGGTGGCCGGCACCGACTACGCCACCGGCGAGCGCGCGAGCCGCGAGGTGCCGGCCGGGTCGTACCTGGTGGACCTCGCCCAGCCCATGGGCCGCCTGGCGCGCGTCCTCCTGGCGCCGGAGACTCCGCTGCCGGCCAGCTTCACCCGGCAGGAGAACGAGCGGCGCGCCCGCAACGCCCGCCGCGCGGAGGGCGAGCAGGAGGGGTACGCCTTCTACGACGTGACGGCCTGGAACCTTCCCATGGCCCACGGCGCCGCCGGCTTCTGGACCGGCGACCGGGTGGGGCTGGCCTCGGAGCCGCTGCGGCTGGGCGAGGAAGCGATGAAGGCGCCCGGCGGCTGGGAGGGGGAGACGGGGTGGGAGGTCCCCGGCGGCGTCGCGGGGCGGGCGGCAAGCGCCTACGCCTGGGCGGCGGGAACGCACGGGGCCACGCGCCTCCTCGCGCGGCTGATGGACGAGGGCTTCAACGTGGCCGTGGCCGCGCGCGACCTGGTGGTGGACGGCGAGGACTTTCCCCGCGGCACCTTCGTGGCCCGCGTGGACCGCAACCGCCCCGAACTGCACGCCCGCGTGGACGCGCTGGCGCGCGAGGCCGGGGTGCGGGTGGCCGCGTCGCAGAGCGCCTTCCAGGAGCGCGGGGCGGTGGGAACCGGCTCGGGATCGGTGCGGACGCTGCGGGCGCCGCGCGTCGCGGTGCTCGCCGGCGAGGGGGTGGACCCCACCTCCTACGGGGCGCTCTGGTTCCACCTGGAGCGCCGCATCGCGCAGCCGTTCACCCCGGTGCGCGCCTCCGACCTGGCCACGCTGCATCTGGACGGCTTCAACGTGCTGGTGCTCCCCGACGGGAGCTACGGCGCCACGGTGGGCAGGGCGGGCGCCGACCGCGTCCGCGACTGGGTTCGCCGCGGCGGCGAGGCGATCGGCTACGCCGGCGGCGCCGCCTTCCTGGCGGAGCAGGGGCTGGCGGGCGGCGAGGACGCGGAGCCGGCGCGCCCTTCCGCCGACTCGCTGGAGGCGGCCGCGCGGCGGGTGGAGGCGCTCGCCCCCGGCGCCGAGCTGCCGCCCGCGCGCAGCCCGCGGGCCCGCCCGGACGCGCCCATCCCGGTCCCCGGCGCCTTCCTCCGCGGGCGCCTGGACCGCACCCACTGGCTCACCTTCGGCTACGACCGCGCCGAGCTGCCGCTGCTGGTGCAGGGGCCGCCGCTGCGCCTTTCCGCCTCGGGGGCCACGCCGGTGGTGTACGCGGCGGGGGACCGGCTGGTGATGAGCGGGCACACCTGGGGCGACAACACCCGCGCCGCCTACGCCGGCCGCGCCTTCGCCACCGTGGACGACCTGGGCTCGGGCCGTGTGGTGCTCCTGGCCGAGGACCCCCTCTTCCGCGGCGTGTTCGACGCCCCCGCCCTGCTGCTGACCAACGCCATCTACCTCGGCGCGCGCGGTCGGTAGCGCAGCGGAGCCGGGCCGACAACGCAAAGGGGCCCCTCTCACGAGGGGCCCCTTTGCCGTTCCGATTCTGCGTGAGGGATTTCGGCCCGAAGGGGCGAGACCCCGCGCAGTTTGCGGGGGCTCGACTCCGTTAGCGAGCGTTGTTTGCTCGCTTACGGAGCCGAAGCCCGACCCCGGCGCCAGCCGGGGGCACGCCCAGACCCTGCCCTTCTACCAGGATCAGGCGTCGCGGTTCTGGCACTGCGTGAAGTTGGGGTTGTTCTGCTCGTCGATCGGGAGCGGGAAGTTCACGTCGGTCCCGTGGGTGCCGAACGCGACCTCGCCCGTGAACGCCCCGGTCCCGGTGTTGCGCCCCGGCCGGGTGTACTGCCCCGTCGGGAACACCGTGTTCGCCGCGCGGCCGTACTGCCGCACCAGGCGGCGCATGGCCGGGAGCCGCTGCGACATCCCGAAGGTCCAGAACGCCCGCTCCGCGAAGAACTGGTTGACGCGGGCGGCCGGCGTACCCGGGTCGGTGAGCGCCGCGAGCGGCCCCGCCGCCGCGGACACGTTGGCCTGGAACCGGCCCAGCAGCGCCGTGGTGCCGGCGCGCAGCGAGTTGAGGGAGTCCACGTACTGCGCGGCGGCGCCGCGGTTGAGCACCGCCTCGGCGCGGATCAGCGTCGCCTCCACGCCGGAGGCGAGCACGTTCGCCGAACCGCGCGTGGGAAAGCGCTGCTGCGTCCAGTGGTAGATGCGCGGGTCCGCGCCGCCCGCGGTGCTGACGCTCCAGGGGGTGCGCGGGTCCTGCCCGGCGGTCGCCGTGCCCTGCCGGAACGCGAGCCCGTTGCCGCCCTGGCCGGAGGCGATCCCGTACTCCCGGCGCACGATGGTGAGCCCGTTGATGCCGTTGTTCTGGCGGGTGGTGTTTTCCGAGTGCTCGATCAGGTACACGAAGTCCCGCGGCACCCCGGCGACCGCAGTCGCGGCGTCCGCGTACCGGTTCTGGTTGAGCAGCACGCGCCCCTTGCCCACGCGGGCCAGGTTGGCCTGCGCCACGGCCGCCGCCCCGGTCCCCGCCGCGCTCGCGATGGCGAGCCCCTGGTCGAAGTACGCGGACGCCTTGGCGAGCATCTCGGCGGTGCTGAGCGGCATCCCCGGCACCAGCGCGCCGCTCGCGTCCTGCGTGCTGAACGGAACGCCGGAGCAGTACGCCTCGGCGATCAGCAGGTAGGCGTAGCCCGCCAGGTTGGCCATCTCTGCGTGACCCGCCGTGTTCTTGAGCTCGCTGGCCTCGAACGCCCCCACCGCGAACTCGGCGCTGCGGCGGGCCCGCTGCATCCCCCGGAACGCGTTGGTGGTGGCCGTGTTGCTTTCCGGCACCGTGCGCAGGTCCAGCTCGCGGTTCTGCTGGAAGGTCCCCGCGTGGTAGAACTCGTCGGTGAACAGCCCGGTGGCGATGGTCAGCCCCTCGGTCTGGCCGGCGCCGCCGTACCCGACCTGGAAGTCGGCGATCACGCTGCCGCGGAGCGCCGCCAGGTTGGAGGGGTCCTGGAGCGTCTCCGGCAGGGTGACGTCCGGGTCCTCCACGTCCAGCACGCCGTCGATGTCGCACGCCGCGAGCGGGAACACGAGCGCGGCGCAGGCGAGGCGGAGGGAGGGGCCGAAGCCCCTCCGCACCCGTCCGCGGAGATTGTATGGATGCTTCATCGGTCCTCCGTCGCTCAGAAGTTCACGTCGACGCGCGCCGTGTAGTAGCGGAGCGGCGGCTGGGTGTAGTACTCGTAGTTCGAGAAGCCGCCGTTCCCGGAGAAGATGCCGTAGCCGTTCAGCTCCGGGTCGAAGCCCGTGTAATCGGTCCACGTCTTCAGGTTCCGGCCGGAGACCGTCAGCCGCAGCCCCGAGCCACCGAACCGCTGGGCGAAGCGCTCGGGGAGCATCAGGCTCACCGACAGCTCGCGCAGCTTGACGAAGTCGGCGTCCTCGTGGAACACGTACGTGTTGACGTTCGGCTCCAGGTAGTTGTAGGCGATGAAGCCCGCCTGGTCGCGGAGCGAGGCGGCGTCGGGGTTGAACACCGACTCGCACAGCGCCTCCCACGCGCACCGGTCGAAGCGCGTGAAGTTGAGCTGCTTGTGCCCGCCCTTGTAGTCCAGCAGCCCCGACACCTTCACCAGGTTGAACAGGGTGAAGTTGGTGGTGAAGGACGCCTCGCGGGTGGGGAGCGGCGTGCCGATGTACTCCAGCGAGTCGCCCAGCATGACCTCGCACCCGGCCTGCCCGTACTCGGCGCCGTCCAGGCAGGCCAGCGCCTGCAGGAGCCCGTCGCCGTTGAGGTCCTGGTACTCCACCCGGCGCTGCCAGTACCCGCCCAGCGAGTAGCCGGGGAGGTGGCGCTGCGTCGTGCGGCCCGGGCCGGTGACGTAGATGGGGTCGATCCCCTCGCCCAGCGTCAGCAGCTCGTTCTTGTTGGTGGAGCCGGTGAGGGTGAAGTCCCACTCGAAGTTGGGTCGGTCCAGCACGTTGGCGTTCAGCGACGCCTCGAAGCCGGAGTTCCGCACCTCGCCGATGTTGTCGAAGCGGTTCGTCGTCAGGCCGAACGACGACGGGATCGGCACGCGCACCAGCGCGTCCTTGGAGGTCTTGTTGTAGTACGTCAGCTCGAGGCCCAGGCGGTCCTCCAGGAACCCGCTCTCGAAGCCCACCTCGATCTCGCTGGCGATCTCCGGGCGCAGCCTCTCGTTGCCCGTGCCGCCGACGTTGGTGCCGCCGGTCGCCAGCGCCACCGCCGGGATCTCCGAGCCGCCCGTCCGCACCGACACCGGCGCGAAGTAGGTGATGGCGTCGCGGAAGCTGGGCCGCAGCCCCGAGCGGCCGTAGGCCGCGCGCAGCCGCAGGTTGCTGAGGACGTCCACCTGCGGGAAGAACGGCTCCTCCGAGACCACCCAGGAGGCGCTCACCGACGGGTAGGTGATGAAGCCCGCCTCGTCGCCGAACGCGCTGTTCTCGTCGCCGCGGATGGCGGCGGTGAGGTACAGGCGGTCGTTCCAGGCGAACTGCTGCTGCACGTAGGCGCCCAGCGTGATGTTGTCCGTGGTGTTCTCGCTCACCGAAAACAGGCGCGAGGTCCCCTGCAGCGACTTGGTGCCCGGGGCCAGGCCGACGCCGTACGCGCGGTTGTCGCGGTACAGCTCACGGTGGTACTGGGTGCCCACGGAGGTGGTGGAGGACAGGTTAGCCATGAGCGGGAAGGTCGCAGTCCCGTCCACCGTGCCGGTGAAGTTGCTCACCTGCACGCGGTTGGAGCGGCGCCACCCGAACGGGGCGTTGGCGCTGAAGCTGTTGAACACCCGGTTGGGCTCCACCAGCTCGTAGTCGTGCCGGTTCACTTGGTCCAGGCCGCCGGTCGCCACCAGGCTCAGCCAGCCGACCGGGCGGAAGTCGGCGTTCACGGAGCCGGTGACGCGGTTGGACTCCTGCCCGTAGTTGAACTCCATCATCTCGTCCGGCGGGACCGCGTAGTACCCCTGGTTCACGGTGGAGTCGGAACTCCCGAGCAGCCCGTTCAGCATGAAGCCGTTGAGCGAGTTGTCGTTGTCCGGGAACGACATCCCCGTGTTCACGTAGCCCGTCTTCACCGAAAGGTTGAGCTTGTCGGTGGGGCGGGTGGTGAGGTTGGCGCGGAAGCTCGCCTGGTCCAGCTTGTTGAGGTCGATCACCCCCTGCTCGTCCTGCACTTCGCCCGCCACGTAGTAGGTGGTGGACTCGCTCCCGCCGCTCACGCTCAGGCCGTACTGGTTGCGGAAGCCGTCGCGGAGCACGGTGGTGGAGGGGTCCTCCAGCGGGCTGAACGACTTGACCCCGGTGATGGTGCAGAGGCCCTCGGCCACGTAGAAGGTGCGGCACTGGTCGCTGAGCGCCGCCACCCGGTCGGCGCTGAAGCTCGCCGGGTACTCGGTGACGTCGCGGAGCTCGCTGCGCTCGACGTTGAGGCTCCAGCGGGGGCGCCCGGCGCGGCCGCGCTTGGTGGTGATCTGGATCACCCCGTTGGCGGCGGCGGTGCCGTACAGGGCGGCGGCCGCGGGCCCCTTGAGGATCTCGACGTTCTCGATGTCCTCGGGGTTGATGTCGTTGAGCCGCGAGGGGCTCTGCCAGGTTGCGATGTTGGTGAAGTTGTCGGTGAGGGTGGCGCGGACGCCGTCGATCACCAGGAGCGGCTCGTTGGAGAGCGACACGCTGTTCGCCCCGCGGATGCGGATGCGCTGCGCGGAGCCCGCCGTGCCGCTGTACTGCGTCACCGTCACCCCGGGCGAGCGGCCCTGGAGGAGGTTGGTGGTGGTGGGCACCGACGCCAGCTCCACGTCCTGCGCGCTGATGGTGCCGATGGCGTTCCCCAGCTCGCGCTGCCGCTGCTCACGGCCGGAGGCGGTGACGACCAGGCCGCCGATCTCCAGCGCCGAGGAGCTGAGGGTGAAGTCGGCAGTCGCCGTCGCGCCGGCGGCGACCGCCACCGTCTGCACGCGGGTGTCGTACCCGATGCGCGTGGCGCTGACCTGCACCGAGCCGGTGCGCACGCCGGGGATGCGGTAGCTGCCGTCCTGCCCGGTGACGGTCCGGCTGGGCCCGTTCACCACGATGACCTGCGCGCCCGCGATGGGCTGCTGCTGCGAGTCCGTGACCCGCCCCGCGATGGTGCCCGTCGCCTGCGCGAGCAGCTGTCCGGGGACCGCGGCGATCGCGAGGCCGACTGCGAGTAGCCAACCAAGCTTCTTCATGCTGTCTCCTTGTGTTGCCGGTGTGTCCTGCGACCCACAGAACTCGTGGCGGCGGTTTCCGGCGGCCGCCGCCTCACTCGAACCACGGTGGCTCTCGACCGACTCCTTCGGGGCTGAGGTGGTGGGCATGCACACGGTTCGTCCCGTGTGGAGTGGCCGCGCAGGCGCGAAGCCCCACACCGGACGGGCCGGGGCGGGGTCAGACGCCGGGAAGCGCTGTGGGCGAGGGAGCTGCGGCCACGGCGGATTCGATCGGGAATCGGGTATGTCGGGCTGATTGCCCCGAAGGGGCCGGGGAGGGCAGAGTAGCCTTCGGCCGGGGCCTTGTCAATCGCCCCGGCCGGCGGCCGCGCTCAGAAGAGCGTCACGCCCACCAGGTACTGGTTGCGGCCCAGGTCGCTTCCCTGGTTCTCGGCGGCGGAGGTGCTCACCCGGCGGTACTGCGCGTCCAGCCCCAGCAGCGAGCCCAGCTGCACCCGCACCCCCACCTGGAAGCCCAGCTGGGTGCGGGTGTCCTCGATCTCCGGGGCCTGCGGGTCGTCCAGGTCCTCCTTGCTGAAGCGGCCCAGCCCGGCGTGGATCCCCGCGTACGGGGAGACGGGGAGCAGCGGCAGGTTGAGGAAGTAGTTGGCCTCGGCGAGCACCGTCAGCGAGCTGGTCTCCACGTCCTGGTCGGTGACCCCGCCGCTGGCGTAGCCGGACACTCCCACCCCGATCCCCAGGGGGAGGACGAACTCCGCGCCGATGCTGACGCCGTCGGCGTCGGGAAGGGTGTCGGCGCGCTCCTCGTTGATGGTGGACGAGTTGAAGATGTAGTGCCCCTTGAGCGCGAAGCCCTGCTGCGCGTGCGCCGCCGCCGCGGTGCCGAGCACGAGGAGGAGCGAGAAGAAGGCGCTGCGGATCCGGTTCTGCATGGTCGTGTGTACGCTGGTTCGTCGTGTGTCGCGGGGCCTGGCCCGGATCATACTTCCGGGGCGGCGCCCGGGGCAACCGCCGGGCGGCCGTCGGCGGCTCCGCTACAGGCGCACCGCGTCGGTCTCGCCCACCGCGGCCAGCAGCAGCGCGTCCGCGTCCGCGCGGCCGGAGATCAGCCGCTCCACGTCCCCGGCGGGATAGGAGGCCTCCACCACCTCGTCCACCCGCACCCGGTGGGCGCCCCCCGTATCCATGGCCACCGCGTCGGCGCGCCCGCCGGTGGGCCGCACCCCGCCCGGGAGCGTCGCGAAGGCGATGGCCGCGGCCGCGGCCGCCGGCACGAGCGCCGCGGCCCACCTCCCCGCGGCGCGCCTGCGGGCCACAGCGCGGCGATGCGCCAGCGGGAGCTCGGCGCGCGCCGCCACCGACGCCCGCAGGCGGTTCCAGTCCACTCCGTCCGCCGGGGGCGGATCGACCTCCCGCAGCGCGTCGGCGAGGCGGGGGTCGCGTGAAAGCTCGTCCATGCTCAGCACTCCTTGGCTTCGAAGGGCGCCAGCGCCTGCCGCAGCGCCCTGCGCGCCTCGTGCAGGTGCCAGCGCACCGTTCCTTCGGAGATCTCAAGGATCCCCGCGATCTCCGGGCTGGTGAACCCCTCCAGCTCGAACAGCTGTACCACCGTGCGCTGCCGCTGCGGGAGCCCGTCCAGCGCGGCGCGCAGCCCGTCTCGGAGTTCCGTCCGCTCCGCCTCGCGCTCCGGCGACGCTCCCCCGGCGGCCGCGGAGTCGGGGATCTCCTCCGTGGTCCGCAGAGAGCGCGCCTTGCGCGCGTTCAGCCCGCGGTTCACCAGGATGCGGAAGAACCACGGGGCGAAGCCGCGCCCCGGCTGGAAGGTGTCGATCCGCTCCAGCGCCGCGAGGAACGCCTCCTGGACCAGGTCCTCGGCGTCCTCGCGGTGCCCCATCAGCCGGTACGCAACCCCGAAGGCGCGGCGCATGTGCCGCTCCACCAGCTCGTCGAAGGCGCGGGCGTCGCCGCGGCGGACACGCTCCACCAGCGCCGAGTCCGCCGCGTCCTCCGGGGCGAGCGCCCGGGGAGGCGCGGGAAGGGTGTCGCTCATGCGCCGCGGCGGCGCCCGCTCAGGAATCGCCGCGCGGGCGCGCGGGCGCCCCGCCCCGCCGCTCGCGCACGCGCTCCCGGGCCTCGGTCCGGCGCTCGCGCACCAGGGCGCGGGCGCGGCGCTTCTGCTCGGGGGTGAGCACCCGCTGCGCCTCCTCCATCGCCCGGCGGGTGTTGGCCCGCATCCGCTCCACCACGGGCCGCATCTGCGGCGGCAGCCCCTCGCCGCGCGCGCGCTCCTCGCGCAGGCGGCGCAGGGTGTCGCGGCGCTGCTCCGGCGACAGGCGCCCGACCTGGGCGCGGCGCCGCTCCACGAACTCTTCGCGCTGGCGGCGCAGCTGCTGCCGCAGCGGCCGGTTGCGCTCCTCCAGCGCCCGGCCCACGGCTTCCAGCCGCGCCACCTGGGCGCGGCTCAGGCGCAGCTCCCCGCGGTGGCGGAGCAGGGCCGCGAAGGGTACTTCCCCCTCCCGCTCCTCCGCCTGGACCCAGGGGGACGGCGCTCCGTCCTGCGCGCGGACGGGAGCGGGGACGGCGGCCGTCAGCGCGGCGAGGAGGGCGAGGTAAGGCTTCCACATGGCCTGGTGTCCCGGAGTCTGAAACGCGCGGGCCCGCGGCACCGTAGTCGACGGGGGCCCCCGGTGTGCTTTACCGCCGAGCCGCCCCGAGCGTTGGGTGGCGCGCGCGCACACAGATTTTTCTTGCTCCCCCGCGGCCCGCGCGTATCTTGGACCCGCGAGGTGAGCACCGTTCACTTCATACCCCAGAGAGCGGAGGACGGCATGGCGGACGTAACGCACGGGTCGCTGGTGCAGCGGATGATGGGCGCGGCGATGCTCAACGCCGCCACGTACGAGGAGGTGGAGGCGGACCGCACGGCGACCG
The DNA here is from genome assembly GCA_963716255.1 of uncultured Gemmatimonadales bacterium. Taxonomy (GTDB): domain Bacteria; phylum Gemmatimonadota; class Gemmatimonadetes; order Longimicrobiales; family Longimicrobiaceae; genus JAFAYN01. The sequence goes on from OY970303.1 coordinate 2,101,419, forward strand.
GCCAGGCCGCCATGGTGGTGGGGATCGTGGCGGTGGCCACGGCCATCGGGGCGATCGGCGACGGGGCCAGCGGGATCATCGCGGGGCTGCTCTCGGCCTTCCTGGGATGGATCGTCTGGTCGGCCATCACCTACTTCGTCGGCACCAAGCTCTTCGGTGGGACCGCGGACATGGGCGAGATGCTGCGCACCATCGGGTTCGCGCAGTCGCCCGGCGTCCTCAACATCCTGGGCATCATCCCCATCCTGGGCGGGCTGGTGCGCTTCGCGGTGCTCATCTGGATCCTGGTCGCGGCGGTCGTCGCCATCCGGCAGGCGCTGGACTTCGACACCGGCAAGGCCGTGGGGACCGCGCTGGTGGGGGCGGTGGCGTACTTCGCCATCATGATGGTGGTCGGGCTCGTGTTCGGCGGCATGGCCATGCTGGGCGGCGCCCTGGCGGGCTGACGGACCCGGGGGGCGCCGCGCAAGCGGCGCCCCCTCTCGCGGCACCCCTCCCTGCATCTCCCTTCCCTTCCATATCTTTAGCTCTCTGGCCACGCCTGCGCGTCCGCTCCCGGACGGGTGCGGCGGCGGCCGGGCAACCCTTCCGCCAGGTCCGGCGTCTCACTTCACAGGACCCGCGAACGGACCAATGAACGAGAGCCAGCTCATCCACAGTGCCAGGCAGGGCGACGGCGGCGCGATCCAGGCCCTCTACGGCCTGTACTCGCGGCGGGTGTACGCGGTCGTGCGCCGGCTGGCCGGCGAGGACGCCCTGGCGGAGGACTGGGCCCAGGAGACCTGGATCCGCGCGGTCCGCGCGCTACCGGCCTTCCGCGGCGACTCCCGCTTCTCCACCTGGCTGCACCGGATCGCGGTGAACACCGCGCTGCACGCCCGCCGCTCGCGGGAGCGCAAGGCCGGGCGGGAGGAGCCCCTGCACGACGAGTTCATCACCCGGCCGGAGGGCGGGGACGCGCTGCTCCGGCTGCGGCTGGAGCGGGCCATCGCGAAGCTCCCGGAGGGAATGCGCAGGGTCCTGGTCCTCCACGACGTGGAGGGGTACACGCACGAAGAGATCGGGGAGATGCTGGGGGTCGCCGCGGGGACGTGCAAGAGCCAGCTGTTCAAGGCCCGCGCACGCATGCGGCAGATGCTGGCCACGGCGTACGAACCGGAGGAAGGAGTGGAGACATGCAGCACCTGACGCTCGAAACGGTCGCGCGCCTCGTGGACGAGCCCCCGGAGCCCGAGGAGTCGCTGCACCTGAGGGAATGCCTGGCCTGCCGGCGCGAGCTGGTGGAGATGCGGGCGCAGACGCAGGAACTGGCGCGCCTGGCCGACCCGGAGCCCTCGCCCTTCGCCTGGGCGGCGCTGGAAGCCCGGCTGACGGAGGAAGGGCTGGTCCGCGGCCGCGCGTCCGCTCCGCGGGAGCACGCCTGGCTGCGCGCCGCGGCCGCGGTGGCGCTGCTGGTGATGGGCGGCGCGGGGGGGATGGCCGTGTGGAGCCGCGGCGGCGGGACCGGACCCGCGGCCGGGCCCGACCTGCTCGCGCCCCAGGTGGCGGTGGCGCCCGCCCCGGAGCGGGAGCCCGCCGACCCGGCCGCGGCCGGGCCCGGCGCGGCGCCCCCCGCCGCCGGGGCGGTGCGGACCGTCGCCAACACGCCCGCCACGCTGGCCGCGGCGGGCGGCGGGGCGGCCCGGCGGGTGGCCGTGGCGGACGACTCCCCGCGCGCCGAGCAGCGGCGGGAGGCCACGGCCGCGCTGGAAAGCGCCGAGCGCGACTACCTGCAGGCGCTGGCCGGGTACGCGGAGTCCGCCAGCGCGGAGGACGCCGACCCGGTGACCCGCCTGGCCACGCTGGAAGGAATGGTGCGCGCCACCCGCCACGCCCTGGAGCGCGCGCCGGAGGACCCCGTGATCAACGGCTACCACCTGGCCGCCATGGGTCAGCGGGACGCCATGCTCCGGCAGATCGCGCGGAGCTCGGAGGAAACCTGGTACTGACCGATCTGGAGAAAGTCGACATGATGCGACGAAACGCTTTCATCGCCCTCTGCGCGGCCCTGGCCCTGCTGGGGACGCTCCCCGCGGCGGCGCAGGACCGCCGCGAGACCGACCCGGTCCGGCGGCCCACGGTGCTCCGGGAGACCGAGCCCCGGGGCTGGCTGGGGATCGCGCTGGACTGGTCGGGCGGCGAGGGCCGCCCGGTGACGGTGCAGGCGGTGGCCCCCGAGTCCCCCGCGGCGCGCGCCGGGGTGGCGCGCGGCGACACCGTGCTGCGAATGGACGGCGAGGCGGCCACCGCGGATGCGGTACGCAGGCTGAACCCCGCGCCCGGCGACACCGTGCGGTTCCGCCTGCGGCGGGACGGCCGGGAGCGCGAGGTGCGCGTGGTGGCCGGCGAGCGCGAGCAGGACGTGATCGTCTTCCGCCGCGGCGACCGGGTGACGATGATCCACCCCGACTCGGTGCGCGAGCGCATGGCGATCCGGCTGGACACCGTCGGGGCCCACCTGGACAGCCTCTTCGTGCGCATGGACAGCCTGCGGGTGGGCACGCAGGCGCGGCGGCTCTTCCGCACCCTCCCCATGCGGCTGGACAGCCTGGTGGAGCGGGAGGTCTTCCGGACGACCGAGCCCTTCAGCATCGAGGTGGGCTCCAGGGCGCTGGCGGGCGCGGAGTTCACCCAGCTGAACGCGGGGCTGGGGCGCTACTTCCAGACGGAGAAGGGGATGCTGGTGCTGCGGGTCGCCCCGGGGAGCCCGGCGGCGCGGGCGGGGCTGGAGTCCGGCGACGTGGTGGTGCGCGCCAACGGGCGCGACGTGGAAACCCTCCGCGACCTGCGGCAGGCGGTGGGGGCGGCCGAGGACCCCACCGCGAAGCTGGAGGTGATCCGGCAGGGACGCCGGCGGGAGATGACCATGCGCTGGGAGCGCGGCGCCGAGCCGGAGGTGCGGATCTTCCGCGACGGCAGGCGGATCCCCGCGACGGCGCACTGAGGGGCGCGGGCCCGGCCGGAAGGCCGGGTCAGCGCGGTTTTCCGGGGGTCCGGGGAGGCGGGCGGCGCGGTTGCGCGCGGCCCGCCTCTCGCGTATCGTCCCCCGTCCGGCAGCCCTCGGCCCCATCCACCCTCCGCGCCGCACCCGATGCTGAAGCGCCTGTTCTCCGGCGGCAACGCCCTCAACCTGCTGCTCGTCTTCGTCCCCGTCGCCATGCTGATGGAGTGGGTCTTCCACTCCCCCCCCATGTGGATCTTCGTGATCGCCTGCCTGGGAATCATCCCGCTCGCCGGGCTCATGGGGCACGCCACGGAGGACATCTCGGAGCGGGTGGGCGAGGGGCTGGGAGGCCTGCTCAACGCCACCTTCGGCAACGCCGCGGAGCTGATCATCGCCATCGTGGCGCTGCGTGCCGGGCTGTACGACCTGGTGAAGGCGTCCATCACCGGCTCCATCATCGGCAACGTGCTGCTGGTGTTCGGGCTGAGCGCCATGGTGGGGGGGTTCCGCTTCCAGACGCAGCGCTTCAACCGCACCGCGGCCGGGCTGGGCTCCACGCTGCTGGTGCTGAGCGCGGTGGGGCTGGTGGTGCCCGCCATCTTCCACCACCTGGTGGGCGCCACCGCGCCGGAGGCCGAGCGCAACCTGAGCCTGGAGATCTCCATCGTCCTGATGGCGACCTACGTGGCCAGCCTGGTGTTCACGCTCCGCACCCACAAGCACCTGTACATGGGCGACGCCGCCACCGAGGAGGACGGGAGCGCGGCGGCCGCGCACGGCGCCGGCGGGGAGCACGGGCCGCGCAAGTCCATGGGCCGGGCGGTGGGGCTGCTGCTGGCGGCGACGGTGGGCGTGGCGGTCATGGCGGAGTTCCTGGTGGCGGCCGCGTCGGAGACGGCGGAGCAGCTGGGGTGGAGCGAGGTGTTCGTGGGCGTGATCGTGGTCGCCATCATCGGCAACGCGGCGGAGCACTCCACGGCTATCATCATGGCCGCCAAGAACAAGATGGACGCCGCCATCAACATCGCGGTGGGCTCGTCCATCCAGGTGGCGCTGTTCGTGGCGCCGCTGCTGGTGTTCCTGAGCTACGCCATCGGCGGGCGCGGGCCCATGGACCTGATCTTCACCCCGCTGGAGGTGCTGGCCGTGGCCACGTGCGTGGGGATCATGGCCTTTTCCGCAAACGACGGGGAGACGCACTGGATGGAGGGGGTGCAGCTGCTGGCCGTGTACGTGATCCTGGGGATCGCGTTCTTTTTCCTGCCGGTGCACTGAGGGGAACGGCAGGGCCTGGAACGGCAGGGTCCGGGCGTGCCCCCCGCGGGGCGCGGGGGTCGGGCTTCGGCTCCGTAGGGCTGCAGACAACGCAGCCCAACGGAGTCGAGCCCCAACGATACGACCGTTGGGTCTCGCCCCTTCGGGCCGGAATCCCTCACGCGGCTCCGATGTGAGCAGAGAGCCCCGTCCGGCGCGCCGGACGGGGCTCTCTGCTTTCGCGCGGCGGTTCAGCGCGGGTTGGACCCGCCACCCATGGGCATGATCGGCGCGGACTCCTCCAGCGTGCTGCGGCGCGAGTCGGCGATGCGCCACACCAGCGCGGCCACGATCACGAGCGCGATGACGATGCCGGCGATCAGGGCGACGCGGCGGGCGGCGGGCGGCCTCCACACCTCCGGGCTCTGCGTGTGGTGGCGCTGGGCGCCGCACAGGGGGCACGAAGCCTGGGACGGCTCGATCTCCGAGCCGCAGTTCTGGCACACGATCGGGGGCATGGCTCCACGCGCTGGGGTCCCGCGGTCCGCTCTCCCCGGGGGCCCGGGGAGGCGGGGAGCCATGCATTTTCGGAGCCGCGGTCAGGCCCGGGGAAGCACGAACACGATCCTGCGCCGCGCCGAGGCCATCCCCACGAACCGGCCGTGCGCGCCCGTGATCCTCCCGGAGGCGTTCTTCTCGCGCACGGAGGCGCCGCCGGACGGGATCAGGGACGGACGGTGAAGACCACTTCGGAGCCGGAGCTGTCTGAGGCGGGCGCGAGGAGCCGGATCCCCTCGCCGTCCTTGCGGAAGTACGGGCGCCCGTCCACCTCCACCACGGCGCTGCGGGCCCCGCGCGGGATGGCCACCTCCACCTCGCCGGCCCCGGCGCCCGACACCTCCACGCGCCCCGGCCCGGTTCGGAACCGTGCGCCGGAGGCGAGGCCGCTGGCGCGCACGTCGGAGTAGGTGTCGTCGGACAGGCGCACGCGGATGCGCAGCTCGGGCGAGGGCGCGGTGAGCACCACCCGCACGCGCCCCAGCTCCGGGAGCACGGATACGCCTGCCGCGGACGCGGCGTGGCCGCCGACGGGGGCGGCGCCCGGCGCGCCGCCCGGGACCCCGGCGGCCGGGGAGCCCCGGCCGGGGGCGGCGGAGGGCGCGACGCGGTGCACCAGGCCGGCGATCCAGCCGCGCACCGGCGAGCCGCGCACCGTGGCGGAGGCCACGGTCGCCACGCCCAGCACCAGCACGGCGGCGCGCCGCACCACCTGCCCGGCGTCCACGCCCACCCACCGCCGCCGGCGCCGCGAGGCCGCGGCGAGGGCCCGCCCGGTGGGGGCGGGGCGGTCCACGCGCGCCAGCGCGCTGGTGAGCGCGGCCGCGGCGGTGCGCAGCCCCTCGGCCTCGCCGCGGCAGGAGGAGCACCCCCGCAGGTGCAGCTCCACCTCCGCGCGGTCGGCCCGCGGCAGCTCGCCGTCGAGGAGCGCCTGGAGTGTCCCTTCGGCCGGGTGGCTCATCCCTCGTCCTCCCCCGTCTGGTACGCCTGGGTGAACCTGCGCAGGGCGCGTGCGATCAGCGTCCCCACCGAGCCCGGCGCCACTCCGGCCGCCCGGGCGATCTCCGCGTACGAGAAGCCTTCCTCGCGCATCAGCAGCAGCTCGCGGTCGCGCGCCGCGAGGTGGTCCAGCGCATGGCGCACCGCGGCGATGCGCGCCTCCCGCTCCACCCCTTCGTCGGGCGCGGGAAAGGTGCCGGGGAGCACCGGCTCCGCCGCCAGGATCCTCGCCCGCCGCGCCTGCTTCCGCGCGCCGTCGCGCACCAGGTTGGTGGCCACGGTGAACAGCCACACCCGTACCCCGTCCCCGGACACCCGGCGCCCCAGGAGCCGCACGAACGACTCCTGCGCCAGGTCCTCGGCGACGTCCGCGTCCCCCGTCAGGCGGTGAAGGTACCGGAAGAGCGACGGGTACAGGGTGCGAAAGGTTTGCTCGAAGTCCACGGGCGGCGGGCGGAGGTCCGGATCGTTCGGCTGGAGGAGGAACGCGCGGGCGTCGGGGATTGTGACAGACGGAAGGGGACAGGGGACAGCCTGCGACGGCGGACCCCCTCCCCCGACCCCTCCCCGCAAGGGGGAGGGGGGAACGACGACGGCCGCCCTCACCCGGCTCGCTTGAGGCTCGCCACCCTCTCCCAATCCTGGGAGAGGGGGCTAACTGCTGGACTCCGTGCAGTCGTCCCCTCCCCCGCTTGCGGGGGAGGGGTGGCGCGCAGCGCCGGGGTGGGGGGCCCCAGCGGACGCCAGCGCGAGCCCCGCGTGAGGGATTTCGGCCCGAAGGGGCGAGACCCGGCGGGCAGTTTCGCGGGGGCTCGACTCCGTTACGCACGGTTGTTTCGTGCGTTACGGAGCCGAAGCCCGACCCCGGCGCCAGCCGGGGACACGCCCAAACCCGTCCGTTCGAAACAGCAGCTCAGAACCGCGATGTGAGATCACGGAGTCGATCTCTGTACGTCCGCCTCCCCATCCAGGGGCCGCCAGATCAAGCCTTCCGCGACCCACTTTCCGCTATCGAGCTTCGCCGAACCTCTGAATTCTTTGCCATCCCAAGTGAAATCATGAATTCCTAGGTCGTGAGGGGAACTGCCCCGGTTGAATTTAAACCGGCCCACGTAGCGATTCCGGTCGATGATGCCGAAGCTCTCCCATGTGTTCGCCCGGACCGTCATTCTGGGGTGCTGAATCTCGATCTCCAGCCGTTCATGCCTCTTCTCGCCGTCGGGGGTAGTCGAAAACACACGGTAGGGATGCAGACCATCCGGAACGGACGGTTTTTCTTCGGAAGGATCACGATCGAACCGTTCAAAGTCTCTATCGGTGAAATCGGCAGAATGAGAGTGGGAGAGGCTCTCGTTCAGGATTTGAATGAGCGTTCGGAGCCCCTGTTTAGAGTCCAGATTGAATCCCGTGAGCAGTCCCAAGGGTGAAGGGAGTTCGCCCACGTTCACTCCCGCAATGCCCACCGGAACTACCTGAACGGCCCGATCGTACGCCAGGCCGGCCTCAAAGAAGATCCACTGTGAGCGAAGCGAATCTGGCGATAAAAATATGAACACGATTCCGGCGCGCTTGATTGCGGAAACGAGATGCTCCATCCAATTTCGGCCGGCAGTGAGGCTGGAGCCATCGCAGGACAAAAAGAACTCGATGGTACCGCTGGTTCTCGCAGCAAGAAGATCCTTGAGGCGAACCAGCGCCTCAGCATCTCTTGAGCTGTGACTCATGAAGACCAGTGGCTTCACGTAATCCATATTTCGCACATCGTGAGTTGATCGGTGGTTTGCCGGAGCGACCTGCTGTGATCGCTGCCGAAGGCGCAGGGGCTACGGCTCCTTGCCGGCGCGGCGGACCTGCCCGGCGAGCCAGTCCGACAGCCGCTCGTGCTCGGCCGTGGCGTCGGGCGCCTCCCCGTCGGCGAGCAGACGGAGCGCGCGGTCCCGAGTGAGCGCAGCCTTGGCGACGTGCCACACGGCGATTGCCTCCAGGCGGCGGTGGCGGGCGGCGGAGCGCTCCAGCCCGAGCTGGTCCTCCAGGTGGCCCAGGTAGGCGGCCACATGCACCTCGGACGCGTCGGCGGCGACCATCCCCACCACGATCGCCGCGTACTCCCGCAGCGCGTCGTCCTCCACCCGCGCGTCGAAGCCGAAGAAGTGCCGGCGCCTTCGCGATCCTGCGCTCCGCGGGCTCGCCGCGGTCCACCCAGTTGCTCGCCCTGGCCGAGATCATCGCTCCTCGCCTGTCATCGGCTCCCGGCGCCGCGGCCGTGCGCCGCGACGATGCACAGGCCGAGCTCGGGCGGCGGCTCGGCGCGGGTCACCCGCTCCACCGTGAAGCCGTTCTCCCGCAGGAACGCCGTGCACGCCTCCGCCGCGCGCTCGAGCCGCGCCGGCGAGGGCGGCTCGTAGAACAGGTACAGCCGCCCGCCGGGGGCGAGGACCCGCCGGACCGCCGCCAGCTCCCTCGCCGGGCCCAGCCAGAAGGCATTCACGTTCACCGCGAAGACCCGGTCGAAGCGCTCGTCGAGGGAAGCGTCCGCGAGCGCGGCGCACACCAGCCGCACCCGGCCGGAGCGGACGTGCGCCAGGTTCCGTGCCTCCGCCGCGGCGATCGCGGCAGGAGAGCGGTCGATGCCGACCAAGCGCGCGGCGTCCGCCGCCTCGCAGATCAGCCCGATCGCCACGCCCCTGCCGCAGCCGACCTCCAGGACGAGCTCGCCCGGCAGGACGCCGAGCACGTCCACGGCCCATCGCAGGCGCGCCGGGACCTTCGAAGCCGTCACGAGGCGGTCCACGCCACGAATTCGACCACGGAGTGGCGCGCAGCACCGGGGGGCCCCGGCGGACGCCAGCGCGAGCCCCGCGTGAGGGATTCCGGCCCGAAGGGGCGAGACCCCGCGGGCAGTTTCGCGGGGGCTCGACTCCGTTGGGCTGCGTTGTTTGCAGCCCTACGGAGCCGAAGCCCGACCCCGGCGCCAGCCGGGGACACGCCCAAACCTGCCGTTCACTCCCCTGGACGATACACCCGCTCGGTGTGCCCCACCAGCTGCGACGGGTAGAAGTACACGTCGCGCAGGCTCCCGCCCGCGTACCGCTCCGCCTGGTCGTTGAAGTGCCTGGACCCCGGGTGCCCGCTCTCCCCGCCGGCGGTCACGGCCCGCGCCCGCACGCTGTCGCCGAACTCCACCACCGCCACGAAGCTGTTGCCGCTGGTGCCGTAGTACCGCCGGGTGCCCGGGTAGCGCCGCGCCCCGAACGAGGCGAGCGACCCCCACTGCGCCGAGGTGAAGGGCACGGGGATGCTGGCCCCCGCGTCGGAGAACGGCTGCACGATGTCGCCGGTGAGGCGCTGGAAGCGGTTGATCTCCCCCCACGGCGTCCGCCAGCTCCCGAAATCCTTTTCCAGCCGGTCGGAGGCAGCGGCGAGGGCCCGCAGCTTCTGCTCGGAGGTGGTGCGCGTGGCCATGTAGTCGTACACGCTGATCCCCGCCGTGTGCGCGTCGGCGGCCACCTGGCCCCACAGCTCCTCGCCCCAGAACACCGCCAGCGAGGTGGCCACCGACTCCGCGGACCACCGGTAGTCCCAGTCGCGCAGCACCCCCACCTGCTGGGCCACCCGCGGCCCCAGCGGGCTGTCCGCCGCCGTGCGGTGGTCGAACGCCTCCAGCAGCCTGGGAACCAGCCGCGCGAAGGCGGTGAGGTAGGGATCGTACGCCGCCGCCTGGAGCGACTCCAGCGTGAAGTCCCTGCGATTCTCCAGCACCATCACCGCGTGGAGCCCGCGCGGGTTCTCCCCGGCCCGGTCCATGTAGCGCGGGAAGCGGTCGCGCCGGGGGCTGTCGGGTCCGGCCGCCGAGTACGGCCAGTTGTTGGTGTTCTGGATCCAGCCGACGGCCGGGTTCAGCAGGTGCGGGGCCTCGTCCACCGGGTGCAGCCCCTTCCAGTCGGTGGCGGGGTCGCTCCCGTCCACCGGACGCGAGTAGTCGAAGCGGTCGTCGCGGCGCGGGATGAAGTGCGGGTGGAAGTAGGCGATGTTGCCTTCGGCGTCCGCGAAGATGGTGTTGTTGGACGAGTTGGCGCGCAGCTCCTCCGCCACCCGCCGGAACGACGCGTAGTCGCGCGCCTTGGTGCGCAGGAACGACTGGCTGAGCGCCTCCACCGGCCGCTGCATCAGCGCGACGCTCACCCACCTGCCGCCCTCTTCGCGGACGACGGGGCCGTGGTGCGTCCGGTAGACGGTGAACGTCCGCTGCGCCATGGCGCCGCCCGCGGTCCGGAAGGGCACGGTGACGGTGTCGGTGGCCACGGGGCGCTCCTCGCCGCCGTAGCGGTAGAAGCGGCGCCCGTCCCGCTCCGTGACCGTTTCCAGGAACTCGTCGATCACGTCCACGCCGCTGGAGGTGTGCATCCACCCCGCGCGCTCGTTGAAGCCCTGGTACAGGAAGAACTGCCCCCAGGTCGCGGCGCCGTAGGCGTTCAGCCCCTCGTCGCTGGTCACCTGCTGCTCGGAGCGGAAGAAGAACGAGGTGTGCGGGTTGATGAGCAGCAGCGCGTGGCCGTCCCTGGTGTTCCTGGGGGCGATGGCGAAGCCGTTGGAGCCGCCGGGCTCGCGGAAGCGCGCGGGATTCTCCTCCGGCGCCAGGGCGACGGCGCGCCTGCCGTAGAACGCCTCCAGCTCCCGCAGCGACACCGACTCGATGTCCCCGCCGATGCTCCCCTCGCTGAAGGAGAGCGCCATCCACGGCTCGAAGCGCCGGATGACGCGCGGCGTGACCTCGGGGTGGGTGTGCAGGTAGTAGTTCAGCCCGTCGGCCCAGGCGTCCATCAGCCGCTTCAGCCACTCCGGGCTGGCGGCGTAGTGCGCCCGCATGCTGTCCGGGTGGATGAACAGCTTCATGCGCAGGTCCTGCCAGACCGCGGCCTCGCCCTCGGCCTCGGCGAGCCGGCCCAGGGAGTTGAGGTAGTTGGTCTCCACGCGGTTGAAGTCGTCCTCGGCCTGGGCGTAGATCATCCCGAAGACCGCGTCGGCGTCCGTCCTGCCGCGGACGTGGGCGATGCCCCAGTCGTCGCGGGTGATGGTGACGGCCTGCGCCTGCCGCCGCCAGCGCGCGGCGTCGCCGTCCGCCGCCGGCGCCGCTGCGCCCGGGGACGCGGGGGGGGCGCAGGCGCCCAGGAGGAGCAGGAGCGCGAGCCCCCGCAGGGAGCGGGGCGCCGTGGGGATGCGGGTCATGGGTGAATGCATTCGGGTGGTCGCGGACGGCGCGGCGCCGCGGCGAATCCGCCGGCGGAGCCGGCGCAGCCGGGCGGATTCCTCGGAGTTCGGCCCTGCAACTTCGGAGGAGTGCAGCGGGATCGCAACCGGCGGTCCGGACCGGTCCGCACACCGCTCCATCCTGCCGTCGGCGAGCTGCCTGTTTGCTTGACAATGCCGGAGGGCATCTGTACGATGCTGATGTCCGTTCACCCTTTCCGGAGGTCGATCTTATGGCCGTTGCAGCGGAGCCGCGCATCCTGGACGTGAGGAACAGTCCCGAGGAGCGAATCGCCGGGTTGAAGAACGACAAGCTGCGCAGGATCGCCGAGGCGGTCCGCTCGTCGTCCGACGAGCGCCCTACCGCGGGTCATCTGAACTACTTCAAGACGACGAGCTGACTCCGGTCTTCGACGGGGCCGCGAGCCCGGTTCCGGATCGCGCGGGAGCCGCGCGACCGGAACCGACGCCGGAGGACAGAGCCGGGCGCGCGCCTGCGGCAAGCCGGGGATCCGGGGGCTCGCACCGCCGGTCGGGTCCATCCGCTCGGATCCCCGCATGGGCACATGGGATCGTGACCATCCGCTGCACGCTCGCTGGCGTGCCGGCGTAAGGTCGGCGTGCTTCGAAATCTCGGACTCCAGCGCCACTGCCCGGTGGGCGGCGGGTCGAGACCCTGCCCTCGGGCGCTTCCTTCGTCTGCACGACGCACGCAGCCCGCAGCGGCTCGCGTGGCCCCCGTGGTACCGAGTACCCTCCCGTCCCCTTCGGAGCCCTCTCCATGAGCCCAGAAGCTTCGGATTGCTCAGCTTCCGCGGTCGAGGGCCGGCACCCTCTCAATTCGTTCATCCTGAAAGTTGCGAGCCGCTGCAATCTGAACTGCAGCTACTGCTTCATGTACAACCTGGTCGACCGTTCGTGGAAGTCGCAGCCGAAGATCATGTCGCCGGATACGTTCAGCGAGACATGCACACGAATCCGGGAGCACTGCCTCTGCCACGGGCAGCGGTCGGTCTCCATCGCGCTGCACGGCGGAGAGCCGATGCTGGTCGGGATCGAGGTTCTGCGTGAATATCGATCCATCGTCCGGGACGAGCTCGAGTCGGCGGGAATCGGGGTCGACTTCGTCATGCAATCGAACGGGACGATCTTCTCCGAAGAGCTGGGGGAGTTCCTGCTGGAGAGCGGCATCGGCATCGGGATCAGCCTCGATGGGCCCCCGGATGTACAGGACACCTACCGGATCGATCACCGTGGTCGTGGAAGCTCGCCCGCGGTCGAGCGCACCCTCCGGGCGATCACCCAGCCGCGGTATCGCCCCATCTTCAGGGGTTTCCTGTGCGTGATCAACGCCGGTGCGGATGCCCGGAGCGTGGTGGACTACCTGCTGTCCTTCGACCCGCCGATGATCGACCTGATCCTGCCCGACGACAACTACGACAGGCTGCCCTATGGAAAGGCGCGATCGCTGGACGACACGTCGATGGGCCACTGGCTGGTGCAGGCATTCGATACGTGGTACCGCTCCGAGACCCCGGTTCGCGTCCGCTATTTCGAGAACATCCTGAAGCTGATCCTGGGAGGCACATCCGACATCGAGACGATCGGGAACAGTCCCGCGGACTTCATCATCGTCGAAACGGATGGCACGTTCGAGCTGCTGGACTCCCTGAAAGGGTCCTACGAGGGTGCGACCTACACCGGGATGAGCGTGTTCCGGAACGGTCTCGATGAAGTGGCGGACCTGTGCCAGGTACGGTCCAGGCAGCTCGGAGTCGAAGCCCTGAGTGCCACCTGCCGCGCGTGCGAGATCGTGGACATCTGTGGCGGGGGATACCTGCCGCACCGGTATTCGACCGCGAACAGCTTCGACAACCCCAGCGTGTACTGCTCCGATCTGAAGATGATCATTCACCACGCTTACCGCGCGATCTCGGAGGAGCAATGGTGACGGCAGCCGACTGCGCGCCGAGCGACCTGGCCGGGAGACCGGGATCCCTGGCCTTCTCGGACATCCCGTTCGATCACTTCACGTGGCCGAACTGCCTGTCCCCGGACTCGTTCCGGGTGGTCAGGGAAGAGGTGGCCCGCCTGGAGTGGCAGAATGCGCGCAGCGAAGAATACCTGAAGGATCACAGCACGAGTGCGAGCACGGAGCTGCTGGTCAGCGGCGGAACGGGCACGAAGGTCGCGCTGGATTTCTTTCGCTCGGCAGGGTTCATCGACCGGCTCAACGAGATGTTCGGCGTGACTGCCACGCACCTTTCGAACATCGTGTACCTGCGCATGCGGGCGGGTTTCTACAATCACGTCCATTCGGACGAGAATGATTTCGGCGAGCTCGTCCGGCTGATCCTGTACATCAGCGGGGAGGAGGAGTACGCGGGCGGCGAGCTGGTCCTGCACGGCGACCGTGACGGGCGCGGCGCGTCCTGCGCCCTGCGGTTTCCCGCGAACAGCATGTTCGGGTTCAGGATGGACGGCCGGTCCTACCACTCGGTGAAGGAGGTGACCGCCGGGGAGCGTATATGCTTGAGCCTGACCTACTCGTGAGCGCCATTTTCCCCGCTCATGGGAATTCCTCCCCGCCTGGGAGGGGCCGACGCTTCCGCACGTGCAGCGCCGCCATGATCCGCGCCTCCGGAATGCGGTTTCAGCTCACCTGAGCGTGCGTCGCCGGCTCGCATGAATCCCATGCCGAATGCATCCCACTACGAGCGCAGGCGGGCATGGTACCACCACCAGTACTGGTCGGCGAGCGAAGCCCCGGCCGAATCGTCCAGGAACGGGTTCGCAGACTATCCGTCAGCCACCTACGACCGGTTCGCGGCCATCGTTCGTGAGCGCGCGAGGGCCGACGAGATCGCTCTCCTGGATCTGGGCTGCGGAACCGGGTTGCTCCTGAAGCACATACGCGACCGGGTCCCGTTCCGGGTCGTACCGCATGGAGTGGACTTCCTGGAGGAAGCGATTCGTGAGGCCCGGCGCGTGCACCACCCCGAGTACGCGGAAAACTTTGTCGTCGGGAACATCAAGGATCACGGGATCGAGCCGGGCAGATTCGACATCGTCCTCCTGGACCCGTCCCTGCTGGCGACGGACGACTTTCCTCCTCTCCTCCACCACCTGGCGACGAGCCCGCGAACCACCGTACTCCTGTACACGTACGCGGACGTACTGGAGGCGATGGGGGTGCGGACCTTCGAGGAGATGCCGTGTCTGAGGAATGTACGCGGCTCCTTTCGCTCTCACGACGACGTGTCGTTCGCGATGGTTCCGGCCTGACCGGATCGAACCGGAACAAGGGATCGCCCCGTCCATTGCATCCGAACGTCCGTTTCGGATACGAGTTCGATCTCCAGGACAGGCCGGGACGAAGGCGCGCGGAGCCGGCGGCGGCGCTCACTTCTGCCGGGCGCTCCGCTCCATCTCGCGGGCCACTTCCGTGGCGGTGCGGAACCGCTCGGGGCCGCCCATGCGCCGCAGCTCGTCGCGCGAGACCCGCGTGGGCTGCCCCTTCCGGAAGCGGGCCCTGATCTCGTCCATGTGGCGCTGGTGCTCGATGGCGTCGGCGAGAGAGCCGATCTCCAGGGGCGGCGCGCCCCCCGCGGCGGCCAGGCGGCCCCGCACCCGCGCGCGGTGCGCCCGCACCAGGGCGCCCGCCGGGGTCGTGGCGGGGTGGTACTCGCAGTCGATCTCCGGCGGCATGCTCATGGGCGAGGCCGCCAGGGCGGTGCTGGTCAGGACGAAGGTGCCGTCGCCGAAGACGCTTTCCAGCTCCACCACGCGGACCGCCTTCCCGGAGAGCTCGGCGTGGTGGACGAAGGCGAGCACCCGGCGGTCCTCGCCGAGCATCACCCGCATCGCCGTTGGCTCCCCGATCTGCGCCCGGCTCACGGTCACGTCCTCCACGTCCCCCAGGAAGGAGAAGTCGAGCGCCGCGAAGTCTCCCGTCCTTTCCTCGTAGAAGGCGTGGTCCAGACGCGGGAAGTCGCCGAGCGACACTTCGCGGTAGCTGTGCGGCCCGGAGTACAGCGCCTGCATGGTGCTGCGGACGCTGCGCGCGGCCCTGCGGACGCGCCGGCGCCGGCCCAGGTACGCGGCGGCGCCCGCGACGAGCAGGAGCGCGACGGCAGCGGCGGCGAGGAGGTAGGTCATGGCGGGTGCGGGTCGGATGGGCGGCCGGGCGGGCCCGCGGGAAGGTGCCGGAGCCCCCCAAGCTAAGCCGCCGCGCCGCCGGAGCAATGCCCGACCGGAAAACGGCGCCCCCACCGGGATCTCCCGGTGGGGGCGCCGTCCGCTTTTCGCAGTACCCATCAGATATCCTGCGGAGGGAGACTCGCGCGCAGTTTGCGCGAGGCTCCCGCAGCCGGAGCGGAGACACCGGGGCAGTTTCGGTGGCTCCGCGACCCGCGCAGGAGACGGACGGCAGTATCGTCCGGCTCCGGAGCGGCCCCGACGCGAGGGCCCCCGACGTACGAGCCCCCGACGGAATCAGAAGTGCCGGTCCATGAACGTGCTGGTGCCGTCCTCGGGGTTGCCGGTGGCGCCGGGCAGCTCCGTCCAGTTGTAGAACGACGCGGAGTTGGGGTCGTTGATGCGCGGGTAGGTGTAGTCCACTCCGCACGCGTTGTCACTTGTAGTGAGCGGAACGAGTGCTCACGGGGGGATGGACGCCGGAGGCTTGCGGAGCCGCGCCTCCGCTGGGGCGATGCCGCCGGCTCAGGAGGAGTTCCGCACGGCCGCGATGAACTCGTCGGGTGGGCGGTAGCCGTGCACGGCCACGTAGTGAACGACCAGGACGGCGGCCGTATACACCACCGGCCCCGCTCCGCGCACGCGGATCTCGCCGGTGCCGCACGGCTTCCGGACCTGGTCGTCGGGCCCGGACAGAACTCGCAGAAGTGGAGCCCCCGCATCACCGCCTGTGGCGTGCGCGCCAGTTCCCGGAGGCGGGCGACGAAGCCGGGTGGGCATTCGCCCGTGGAGTACGGCTGGTCCCCGGCGAGCCACCCGACGTTCAGCATGACGGCGGGCGGTTCGGGCCGGATGAACGAGTAGCTGTACTCCGACAGGTCCGTGAGGTATGCCATGACGCACGACCTCCGGGTTCGATGGACGGGCGGGCCGCGCCGGGTCCTACCGGTAGTCCCACTGCACGACGCAGAACGACCTGAGCGAGACCCTGCGGTTGCCCAGGTACAGCGCGGAGCGCAGCCAGTTCTCCTGCTCGACCCTCAGGGCGTCGTCGGGCTTCGGGGCGCCCCGCCTGCACTGGAGGAAGACGACCTCCTCCCCCTTCCAGGCGTAGGTGTCCCAGCAGCCCTTGAAGCGGGCGCGCCCGTTCAGGCCGGCGACCCGGGCCAGGAGCTGACGGGGCTCCGCCTCCTCGATGGGGCGGTTCTTCTGCTCGTCGCGGGGGACGTCGCGCCACTCGGTGAGGAACTTCCACACCTCGCCGCGGCCGCCGGAGGTGTTCACCCAGCGGCCGCTCCACCCTTCCTTTTCCAGCAGCCGCAGCACCGCCAGCTCGGCGAACAGGTGCTCGCCGTCCAGCTCCACCATCCCCGCGGCCTTCTTGCCCAGGTCGTCCACGAAGGGCTGGCCCGTCCAGCGGGGGAAGCGCGCGAACACCGCCGGGACGTCGTGGATGGCCCTCCCCGTCGGCAGGGTGATGGGGGTCCTGAGCTCCACCCGCAGGTCGTCGCGCTCTACCAGGGGCGCGAGCGCCGGGTACCACGCTGGCCGTTCCACCGGATCCGTCATCGATCTCCCGCCGGGAGTGGGCGCGCGCGCGCCCGGAAGAGTGCCGCGAGCATGCGAAGATGCCTGCGGCATCGGCTCCGCCGCAAGCCGCGCGGGGCTCGTGCCCGGGCACCCGCGTCAGCGGGGGTCCGGACAGGGCGCGGGCGGAGGCGTCCCCGGGCTCACGGACTCGTCCTCCAGCCGGATCCGCAGCCCGCCGCCGCGGCGGACCAGGAGGCCGGTGTACGAGACCACCAGCGGCGGCGCGCCCGGGCAGGTTCCCCACGCGAAAAGGCCGGTGACGACCACCGCGTCCGGGCCGGCGGCCTCGAAGGAAAGGTCGCGCCACTCGAAGCTGCGCGGCGGAGTCCACTCCGCGCCCGCGTACCGGGACCGGATGGCCTCGTACGGCTCGAATTCCTTGTGGCCGTTGCCCACGAAGTAGGCGCCCGCGCTGTCGTAGCGCGCGGCGATGGCGGCGCGGTCGCCCGCGAGCAGGTCGCGCGCGTACGCCTCCATGAACGACCGCGCCTCGTCGGCCACGCCCCGCGGCGCGGCCGCCGGCGCGGCGGGCAGGCCGGCGCACGCGGCGGCGAGCGCCAGCAGGACCGTGCCCGTGAGCGTCCTCGCGCACCGGATCATCCGCGCTACCCGAAGCGCTTCGCCGACCGGACCCGGGCCTTCTGCGCCTCCTCGGCGCGGTCCCGGGGCGCCGTCCTGGTCTCGATGGAATCGACCAGGCGCCGGGCTGCGGCGGCGACCTCGTCCACCGCGCGGTCGAACGCCTCCTCGTTGGCGCGGGACGGGTGCGTCATCCCGCTCAGCTTGCGCACGAACTGCAGCGCGGAGGCGCGCACCTCGTCGTCCGTGGCGGGGGGCTCGAAGTTGGCCAGCGTCCTGATGTTCCTGCACATGGATTCTCGCGGGTCCGGGGGGATGTGCGCGGCGCGGCTCGTCAGGCCGTGCCGTCGTGCGCCCGGTGCAGCTCGGCGACGTCGATCTTCTTCATGCGGAGCATGGCCTCCATGGCCCGCTGCGCTCCCGGCGACCCGGGGTCGGCCATCATCTCCTCCATGCCGGTGGGAACCACCTGCCACGACAGGCCGTAGCGGTCCTTGAGCCAGCCGCACTGCTGGGCGCTCGGGTCGCCGCCCTCCGAGAGCCGCTCCCAGTAGTAGTCGATCTCCTCCTGGGTCTCGCACCGGACCTCCAGCGAGACGGCCTCGTTGAACGTGAACACCGGCCCGCCGTTGAGCGCGGTGAACGCCTGTCCGTCCAGCTCGAACGCCACCGTCATCACCGAGCCCGCCGGCCGGTGGTGCACCTCGAACCCCGCGGTCCCGTAGCGGGTGATCGCCGTGAGGCTGGAGTTGGGGAAGATCCCGGTGTAGTAGCGGGCGGCCTCCTCGGCCTCGTCCGCGAACCACAGGCAGGGGGTGATTCTCTGTGTCGTGGCCATGCTTCCTCCCGGGTTGATGAGGGGGTCGGTGGAACGCGGCTGGTCTTCCCGACGCAAGCAGCCGGCCGGGACGTCCGCCTTTCCGGCGGGCGGCTCACGCCGGGGCGTACTCGAGCGACACGGTGCCCGTCTTCTCGTACACCCGGTGCTTCACGAGCCTGAGCCGGGCGCGCTGCGCCGGGGACGGCAGCAGGGGCACGCCGCCGCCGAGCAGCACGGGGATCACCGCGACCTCCACCGCGTCCACCAGCCGGAGCTCGAGCAGGCTGCGGAACAGGGAGCCCCCGCCGAAGAGCCAGATGTCCTTTCCGGGGCCCGCCCGGAGCGAAGCCACCGTCGCCGCGGGATCGTCCGAGACGGCCACGCCCGGGCAGTCCGCCTGGCGGAGGGTGCGCGAGAACACGTATGCCTTCATGCCGGGCATCCCCCCGCCGCCGCCCATGTGCCGCATCGCCTCGTAGGTGTTCCGGCCCAGGAGCACGGTGTCGAAGCCGGCCATGAGGGCCCGGAAGTCGATGTCCGGGTCCATGACGATCCAGTCGCTCTCGCCGCGCGGGCCGGCGATGTAGCCGTCCAGGCTCGTCGCCACGGAGAACCGGACGCGTCTCATGGATCCTCCTCGAGGCTGCGCGGGGGAAAGGCTTCCAGCGTACGGATCGCGCGCAGGCACGGCCACAGGAGCGCGGCCCCGCCGACGCCGAAGGCGCAGTCGATCAGGCGCCAGTAGAACGGGATCCCCCGCACCGCCCCGGCGATCAGCGCGAGCGGGATCACCCCGGCGCACGCGACCAGCCCGAAGGTGACGACCCACACGTTGCGCACGGGGTCGCGCAGCGGGCCCAGGAACGCGACCGCGATCGCGAGGTGAGCGAACGCGAGCCAGTCCGTGCCATAGGCGAGGAAGGGATAGCGGGCGTTGGTGTCCGCGAGCGCGTGGCGGACGGTCACCAGCCACCCGACCACGCCCTGCACGTCGCCGGGGCGCGCCGCGCCGGCGCCGAGGACGCCGGTTAGCCAGCGCAGCTCGGCCTCGAGCGGAAAGGCCGTGAGGCCGCTGAGCACCAGGCCGGCGATGAACGCCAGCAGGAGCACGCGCACGCGCCGCGTGAGCCGTTCCGTCCGCGTCACGGGATCCCGCGGGGGTTCGCCGGCGGGTCGCCGCCCCGCAGCCGCCCGACGATGGCGGCCACGTGCAGCGCGGTGGTGTCGAGCGCCGGGAGGTCCGCGACCACCTCCGCGCGGAGCAGCAGCGGCAGCTCCGTCCCGCCGAGGATCACCCCGTCGATCCCCTCCTCCTCCCGCAGGCGGCCGGCCAGCGCGGTGACCCGGTCCCGCGTCTCCTCGCGGAACTCGCCCCGCAGGAGCTCCCCCACGTAGCGCGCGTGGATCCAGGCCCGGTCCCCGTCGCCGGGGGGCACCACGGCGATGCCGTGGCGCGCGAACACCGCGGGATAGAAGGGGCCCTCCATGGTGAAGCGCGTGCCGAGGAGGGCGAGCCGGCCCAGTCCGAGCCGCCGGGCCTCCCGCGCGCACACCTCCACGATGCTCAGCAGCGGCACGGGCGACAGCGCCGCGAGCTCGTCGAACACCAGGTGGGGCGTGTTTGCCGTCATGGCGGCGAAGTCGGCGCCGGCGCCCGCGAGCCGGCGCAGCGACTCCAGCAGGTACTCGACCAGCGCCGCCCGGTCCGTTTCCACGAGGCGCAGGGCCAGGCGGACGTCCAGGCTGTCGATGACGACGGACGGGGCCGTGGACGGGTCCTCCCGCTCCCACGCCTCCAGGATGCGGCGGTAGTAGTCGATGGTGGACTCCGGGCCCAGCCCGCCGACGATCCCGACTCTGCTCATCTCGTGGCTCTCCTCCGGGGGTGCGGGGCGCCGTCGCGCTAGCGGTCCATCACCGGGAGGTACGCGCGCCACGGGCCGACCGCCTCGCGGTACTGCTTCGCCATGACCCGGGCCGTCTGCGCCAGGTGCCCCAGGTCGTGCGCGACCCAGGTGGACAGAAGCTGCCGCAGCGTCACCGGCCCGAACTCGGGGTGCTCGCCTTCCAGGGCGAGCTGGGCGTCGGTCAGGCGCCACGCGGCGAGCGTGGCCAGGCTCTCCGCACGCAGGTGCGCGAACTCGTCCAGGAGATCGGCGAGCGGCCTGCCCTGGCTCTCGCGGAGCTGGGCGAAGCGGTCGAACGGGGTGAAGCGGCGCTCGGCGCCCTGGGCGAGGATGAGCCGCGCGCGCGGGATCCAGTCGGTGCGCTCGCCGTGGACCAGGTGGCCCACGATGACGTACGGGCTCCACGTCGCCGGGCCCTCGGTCGCGTCCGTCCAGGCGGGCGGAAGGCCGGCGAGCATGGCGCGCAGGGCGTGCGGCGTGCGCTCCAGGACCGCGGTGCTGGCCGACAGGTCGAAGTCCATTCGTGCCTCCCTGGAACGGCTTGTTTACGGCAGGATTCGGGCGTGCCCCCGGCTGGCGCCGGGGTCGGGCTTCGGCTCCGTAGCAAACGATACTACCGTTTGCAACGGAGTCGAGCCCCGACGATACTGCTGTCGGGTCTCGCCCCTTCGGGCCGAAATCCCTCACGCAAATGCCGACGTGGCCGCAATCTCCAGCCGTTGCCCCCTCTCCCAGAATGGCGCTTCACGCTTCGCGTGAACCGGATGAAGGGAGAGGGTGGCGAGCCTCAAGCGAGCCGGGTGAGGGCCACGCCGCAATCTGGAATCCCCAGGCGCCGCCTGCAAGACGGGCGGCGCGCCGGCTAGCCGCCCCGGAACCGGAAGGGCTCGCCTCCCACCAGCTGGTCGCTGGTCACCGTGGGGCACCAGCGCCGCTCGACGTGGGCGACGACCTGCGCGGTGCCCCAGGCGTGGCCGCGCGGGTCCCGGTGGAAGGAGTCGGTCAGGTCGCGGCAGAGCACCGGCCGCTTGCCCAGCAGCACGAGCTGCCGGATCCCGTACGGCCGCCCGAGGACGCAGAGGTTGGTGTGCACCCCCATCACGACGACGTCCCGGATCCCGCGCTGCTCCAGCAGGTTGAAGACCTCCTGGCCGTCGTCGCTCACCGCGTCCTCCGGCAGGATGCCGATCAGCGGGGTCTGCCGGGTCCAGGGATAGGGGGGGCCGGCCTCGCCGCAGGGCTCGGCCGAGTCGCACGAGCACGGCCCCGGGTCGGTCAGCGTCGCGGGCAGCGGCGATTCCCCGTCGTGCTCCCACCCCTGCCAGTCGATGGGGACCGGCGCCCGGGCCCGGGGAGCCCGGACGGCACGCTCGCGGGCCGGCGTGCCGCGGTAGAAGTCCACGCACCCGCTGGGCGCGTGGACGACGAGCGCGCCCCGCTCGCGCAGCCCGGCGACGACTTCGTTCATCCGCGGCGCCATCTCGGCGACGCGGCGGGCCGCGGAAACGCAGTGGTGGGCGTCCCACATGTCGCACACGACGACGGCCGCCCTCGCGGGATCCCGGTCCGCGCGGAGCGCGCCGCCCGCCCGGTCGGGGATGCGGTCGCCGGTCATGGGCCGTGCAGGTGGAGCATGGGAGATCCATGTGAATCGGGCTCCTGCCGGGCCCGGAGGCCGCGCAGGAGCCCGCGTGAGGGATTTCGGCCCGAAGGGGCGAGACCGCGCGGCACCTCAGTTCAGAGGTGCTGGCGCGGGCTCGACTCCGTTGGGCAGCGTTGTTTGCTGCCTTATGGAGCCGAAGCCCGACCCCGGCGCCAGCCGGGGGCACGCCCAACCCTGCAGTTCGACACCCCGCTCAATCTCCGTACCCGAGCGCGCGCTCCACCTCCCGCGCCAGCTTCTCCACGTGGGGCTTGCGCACCATGCTGTGGTGCGTGCCCGGCACCGTCCGCACCTCCAGCTCGCCCTGGACGACCTGCTCCCAGCCGTAGGACTTCCTGGCGAAGAGCCGGTTCATCACGCCGCGCTTGCCGGAGCGGATCAGGGTGACGCGCCCGCCGTAGCTCTCCGGGCGGTACTCGTACATCGCCTGCAGGTTGATGCGGAAGATGCCGTACATGTGCTGCATGCGCGCCAGGTCCATGTCCTTGGGCAGGTTCCCCGTGGCGCGCGCCGTTTCCAGCATCTGCCGCAGGTACACCACCTCGCCCGCCGCGCGGGCCTCCGGGTCCGGCGTGGGCAGCCGGTCCGCCGGGAACCCCAGGTCCTGCGCGAACAGCTGCACGATGCGCAGCTCGTTGCCCGGCATGCTGCTTTCCGGCTCGTTCAGCCACGGCACCTGGGAGTCGATGAGCACCAGCGACTCCACGGTCTCGCCCTCGGCCTCCAGCAGCCGCGCCATCTCGAAGGCGACCACGCCGCCCATGGACCACCCGCCCAGCCGGTACGGACCCGAGGGCCGCACCGCGCGGATGGACGCCAGGTAGTCGCGCGCCATCTCCTGGATGGTCCAGTTGGGCTTCTCGCCCTGCTCGATGCCGCGCGAGCGCAGCCCGTACACCGGCTGGTCCTCGTCCAGGTGCTTGACCAGCCCGGAGTAGGCCATGAGGTTGCCGCCCACGGGGTGCACCAGGAAGAGCGGCGGGCGGCTCCCCTTGAAGCGCAGCGGGAACATCAGCGGCATGTCGCCCCCGCCGCTGCGCACTTCCTGCGCGAGGAGCTCCACGGTGGGCGCCTTGAACAGCGCCGCCACGGGCAGACGCACCCCGGTGGCCTCCTTGAGCCTGGACATGATCTGCACTCCCAGGAGCGAGTGCCCGCCCAGCTCGAAGAAGTTGTCGTGCAGCCCCACCCCGGTGACGCCCAGCACCTCCTCGAAGAGCGCGGTGATGGTTTCCTCCAGCCCGTCGCGCGGGGCCTCGTACGCTTCCGCCCGCTCCAGGGCGGTGCTCTGCGGCCGGGGCAGCGCGCGACGGTCGATCTTGCCGCTGGGGGTGAGCGGCAGCGTCTCCAGCGCCACGAAGGCGCCCGGCACCAGGTACTCCGGGAGCCGCTCCGCCAGGTACGCCCGCAGCTCCGCCGTGACGAGCTCGGCGCCCTCGCGCGGGACCACGTAGGCGGCCAGGCGCCGGTCGCCCGGCACGTCCTCCCGCACCGTCACCACCGCCTCGCCCACGGCGGCGTGCTCCAGCAGCACGGCCTCGACCTCCCCCGGCTCGATGCGGATGCCGCGCACCTTCACCTGCACGTCCAGCCGCCCCAGGTGCTCCAGCTCCCCGGAGGCCAGCCACCGCGCCCGGTCGCCCGTCCGGTACAGCCGCGCCCCGGCCTCGCCCCCGAATGCGTCCGGCACGAAGCGGCCGGCCGTCTGCTCCGCCTGCCGCAGGTAGCCCCGCGCCAGCGCCGTCCCGCCCAGGTACAGCTCGCCCGGCACGCCCACCGGCACCGGCTCGCCGCGCGCGTCCAGCACGTACGTCCTGCGTCCCCCCACCGCCCGCCCGATCGGCACGCTGCCGCCCCACGGGCCCCCGTCCTCGCCGGTGGCCTCGTAGAGCGTCGCCGTGACCACCGCCTCCGTGGGGCCGTACGCGTTCAGCAGCCGCGCCGCGCCCTCGCCGCTGTCCTCCCACGCGCGCACCGTGGGCGGCGCGAGCGCCTCTCCGCCCACGATCATCAGCCGCAGCGCCCCCTTCAGCGCGGCCGCCGTGGCGCGCTCGCGCACCAGCTGCATCCAGTATGCGGGGGCAACGTTCGCCACCGTCACACTCCGGGTCCGCACCTGCTCCACGAGCTCGGCAGGCGTCCACACCACGGGGTCGCGCAGCGTCACCGACGCGCCCGTCAGCAGCGGTGCCAGCGCCTGCTCCAGGAACGGGTCGAAGCTCTGCGCCGCGAAGACCAGCACCCGGTCCGCGGCCGTGAGCCCGTACGCGCGCCCGATCTCCCGCAGGTGCGTCGCCGCGGCGGCGTGCGGGACCAGCACCCCCTTGGGCCGGCCCGTGGAGCCGGAGGTGTAGACCAGGTAGGCGGCGCTTTCCGGGGCCACCCGCGGGAGCGGGGACAGCTCCGCGCCGTCGTCCGCGCCTTCCGCCTCCAGCTCCACCACGCGCAGTTCCGCGCTCCCGGAGGGGAGACGGCCGCGCAGGTGTGGCTGGGCCACCACCAGCTCCACGCCGGCGTCCTCCAGCAGGGAGGCGACGCGGGCCTGGGGATGCTCGGGATCGAGGAGCAGACAGCACCCGCCGGCCTCGAGCGTGCCCAGCAGGGCGGCCACCACGTCGGCGGAGTGCTCCATGAAGATGCCGACGACGCGCTCGGGGCCGGCGCCTTCCCGGCGCAGCAGGCGCGCGAGCCGCCCGGCGCGCCGCCGCAGGGCTGCATACGTCAGCGCCTCGCCGCGGGACACGATCGCGACCGCGTCGGGGGTGAGCGCCGCCTGCTCCGCGAACAGCGCGTGCACGCTCCCTCGCGGGAGCTCCACGGCGGCGGGGTTCCACGACTCCAGCACCTGCGCGCGCTCGTCGCCCGAGAGGAGCGACACCTCCGCGAGGCGCCGGCCGGGGTCGTCCGCCATGCTCCGGAGCAGGGTCTCCAGGTGCCCGACCAGGCGCGCGATGGTAGCGGCCTCGAACAGCGTGCGCCGGTAGAGGAGTCCTCCGCCCAGCCCCTCGCCGCCGTCGCCGACGACCAGGTCCAGGTCGAACTTGGCGGCGGTCTCCCCGCCGCCGAACGGCTCCAGGCCGAGCCCGCCGAGCTCCAGCCTGTCGCCGCCCTGGCCGCCCTTTTCGCCCTTGTCGCTCCTGCCGCCGACGTGGTTGAGGGTGAAGATGGCCTGGAAGACGGGCGAGTGCGTGAGGCTGCGCTCCACCCCCAGCTCCTCCACCAGCCGCTCGAAGGGGAGGTCCTGGTGGTCGTACGCCCCCAGCGTCTCCTCCCGCACCTGTCCCAGCAGCTCGGTCCAGGTGGGGTCCGCATCCATGCGGGCGCGCAGCGCCAGCGTGTTGACGAAGAAGCCGATCAGCCCCTCCGTCTCCCGCCGGTTGCGCCCGGCGATGGGGGTGCCCACCACCACGTCGTCCTGCCCGGCCCAGCGGCCCAGGAGCGCCTGCCAGGCGGCGAGCAGCGTCATGAACAGCGTCCCTCCCTCGCGCCGCGCGAGCTCCCGCAGCCGCTGCGACAGCTCCGGCGACAGGGCGAAGGGATGCCGGGACGCGCGCGGGCTCTGCCCCGCCCGGCGCGGCCGGTCCGTGGGGATCTCCAGCAGCGCAGGGGCTCCTTGAAGCTTTTCCCGCCAGAAGGCGAGCTGCGCGTCCAGCACGTCGCCGCTCAGCCACTCGCGCTGCCACACCGCGAAGTCGGCGTACTGCACCGGCAGCTCGGGGAGCCTGGGCTCCTCGCCCCGGCTGAAGGCGGCGTAGAAGGTGGACACCTCGCGCACCAGCACCTGCATGCTCCACCCGTCGCTGACGATGTGGTGCATGTTGAAGAGGAGCACGTGGTCCTCCTCGTCCAGGCGAACGAGCGTGCCGCGCAGCAGCGGCCCGCGCGCCAGGTCGAACGGCCGCATCGCCTCCGCGCCGGTGAGCCGCTTCGCCTCCGGCTGCCGCGCCTCGTCGGGCAGGTGCGTCAGGTCCACGGTCGGCAGGGGCACCGGGGCGGCGGGCAGGACCACCTGCACGGGCCGGTTGTCTTCCTCGGAGAAGAGCGTGCGCAGCGACTCGTGACGCCGCACCAGCGCGTCCAGGCTCGCCCGCAGCACCGGCAGCTCCAGCACGCCCCGCAGCCGCAGCGGGTACGGCATGTTGTAGGCGGCGCTGTTGGGCTCGATCCGGTCCACCACCCACAGCCGCTGCTGCGCGAACGAGAGCGGCAGCGGCCCCGTCCTCTCCACGGGCACCATGGGCAGCGCCGGCGCGGCGCCCGCGCTGCGCAGCTCCTCGATGCGCGCGGCCAGCCCGGCCACCGTCGGCGCCTCGAAGAGCGCCTTCAGCGGCACCTCCACGCCGAAGGCCTGCCGCATCCGCGAGATCACCTGGGTGGCCAGCAGCGAGTGCCCGCCCAGCTCGAAGAAGTTGTCGGCCGTGCCCACCCGCTCCACTTTCAGTACTTCCGCCCAGATCTCCGCCAGCACCTCCTCGGCGGGGGTGCGCGGGGCGGTGTACGCGGCCAGCGCGCCCCCGCGCTCCGGCGCCGGCAGCGCGCGCCGGTCCACCTTGCCGCTGACGTTCAGCGGCAGCTTTTCCAGCGTCACGAAGGCGCCCGGCACCATGTATTCGGGCAGCCGCTCCGCCAGGAGCACCCGCAGCTCCGCCGTGGACAGCTCCTCTCCCTCCTGCGGCACCACGTAGGCGACCAGCCGCTTGTCCCCCGGCTTGTCCTCCCGCACCACCACGGCCGCCTCCCGCACCTGCGGCAGCCCCGCGAGCGCGCCCTCGACCTCGCCCGGCTCGATGCGCATGCCGCGGATCTTGACCTGGGCGTCGGTCCGTCCCAGGAACTCCAGCTCCCCGTCGGCGCGCCACCGCGCCCGGTCTCCCGTGCGGTAGAGCCGCTCGCCCGGCTGGCCCGCGAACGGGTCGGGGACGAACCGCTCGGCGGTCAGCTCCGGCCGCCCCAGGTAGCCGCGCGCGACCCCCGCGCCCCCCATGTACAGCTCTCCCGGCACGCCCACCGGCGCCGGCCCGCCCCACGCGTCCAGCACGTAGGCGCGCGAGTTCGGCACCGGACGCCCGATGGGGGGCGCCTCCGCCGCCCCCGGCGCGCACAGGTGCGCCGTGGTGTAGATGGTGGTCTCCGTGGGGCCGTACATGTTCATGAGCCGCCGCCCGGACGACCAGAGCGCCGCCGTCTCGCCCGGGCACCGGTCCCCGCCCATGGCGATGGTGTGGAGCGCCGGGAACCCGTCCGCGGGCAGCCGGTCCAGCAGGACGGGGATGGTCACCATGACGCCGATCTCCCGCTCCCTCAGCAGCGCTCCCAGCCGCTCCGGCGCAAGCACCGTTTCCCGGTCGGCCACGTGCAGCTCCGCCCCGGAGAGCAGGGCAGCGAAGATCTCCAGCAGCGAAGCGTCGAAGCCGGTGGAGGCCGCCTGGAGGACCCGGCTCCCGGGTCCGGTGCCCAGCGTTTCCAGCGCGCCGGCCAGCAGGTTGACGGCGCTCAGGTGGGCGACCACCACGCCCTTGGGCCTCCCCGTGGAGCCGGAGGTGTAGATGACGTAGGCGGCGTTCCGCGGGTCCACGCCGCTCTCCGGAGCGCCCTCCGGCTCGCGCGCGATCGTTTCCCGGTCGGCGTCCAGGCACACGCGGGCCCCGCCGAAGGACGGAAGCGAGTCCTGCACGGAGGCCGGCGCCAGAAGCGCGGACGCGCCCGAGTCGGCGAGCATGTACGCCATGCGCTCGCCGGGAAGCGCCGGATCCAGCGGCAGGTAGACGCCGCCGGCCCTGAGCGTGCCCAGGAGCGCGACGATCAGCTCAGTGCCGCGCTCCATCGCCACGCCCACCCGTACCTCGGGACCCACCCCGAGCGCGCGCAGGCGGTGCGCGAGGCGGTTGGCGCCGCGCTCCAGCTCGGCGTAGGTGACCTCCCGCCCGTCCGCGACGACCGCGACCGCCCCGGGCGTCCGCGCCGCCTGCTCGCCGAAGAGCTCGTGCAGGCAGCGCTCCGGGTACGGGCGCGCCGTATCGTTCCACTCTTCCAGCAGCTGCGCGCGCTCGGCGCCGTCCAGCAGCGACAGCTCCGAGAGGCGCCGCCGCGGGTCGGCCGCCATGGCCTCCAGGGTGGCGGCC
The DNA here is from genome assembly GCA_963716255.1 of uncultured Gemmatimonadales bacterium. Taxonomy (GTDB): domain Bacteria; phylum Gemmatimonadota; class Gemmatimonadetes; order Longimicrobiales; family Longimicrobiaceae; genus JAFAYN01. The sequence continues at coordinate 2,129,338 of OY970303.1, forward strand.
AGGTGCCCGGCCAGGCGCGACACCGTCCCGGCTTCGAACAGCGCCCGCCGGTAGATGACCATGCCGCGCAGCGCGTCTCCGGAATCGGTGAAGACCAGGTCCAGGTCGGCCTTCGCGGCGCCCTTCCCCCCGCCGAACTGCTCCAGGGCGAGCTTGCCCAGCTCCAGCCGCTCGCCGCTCCTGCCGGCGAAGAGGTTGAGGGTGAACGCCGCCTGGAACACGGGCGTGTGCGTGAGGCTGCGCTCCACTCCCAGCTCCTCCACCAGCCGCTCGAAGGGGAGCGCCTGGTGGTCGTAGGCTCCCAGAGTCTCGTCCCGCACCTGTCCCAGCAGCTCGGTCCAGGTGGGGTCCGCCTCCATGCGGGCGCGCAGCGCCAGCGTGTTGACGAAGAAGCCGATCAGCCCCTCCGTCTCCTTCCGCGTCCGCCCGGCGATGGGGGTGCCCACCACCACGTCGTCCTGCCCGGCCCAGCGGCCCAGGAGGGCCTGCCAGGCGGCGAGCAGCGTCATGAACAGCGTTCCCCCCTCGCGCCGCGCGAGCTCCCGCAGCCGCTGCGCCAGCTCGGGCGGCAGGGCGAAGTGATGGGTCGCCGCGAGGGGGTTCTGCACCGCCCGGCGCGGACGGTCCGTGGGGATCTCCAGCAGCGGCGGGGCACCGGCCAGGCGCTCCCTCCAGTAGCCGATCTGCGATTCCAGCACGTCGCCGCTCAGCCACTCGCGCTGCCACACCGCGAAGTCGGCGTACTGCACCGGCAGCTCGGGGAGCCTGGGCTCCTCGCCCCGGCCGAAGGCGCCGTAGAAGGCGGACACCTCGCGCACCAGCACCTGCATGCTCCACCCGTCGCTGACGATGTGGTGCATGTTGAAGAGGAGCACGTGGTCCTCGTCGTCCAGGCGAACGAGCGTGCCGCGCAGCAGCGGCCCGCGCGCCAGGTCGAACGGCCGCATGGATTCGGCGCCGACCAGCCGCTTCGCCTCCGCCTGCCGCGCCTCCTCGGGGAGATGCCGCAGGTCCACGCCCGGCAGCGGCACCGGGGCGGGGGGATGGACCACCTGCACGGCCCTGCCGTCCTCCTCGGAGAAGGTGGTGCGCAGCGACTCGTGCCGCCGCACCAGCGCGTCCAGGCTCGCCCGCAGCACGGACAGGTCCAGCGCGCCCCGCAGCCGCAGCGGGTACGGCAGGTTGTAGGCGCTGCCCGCCGGGTCCAGCTGCTGGATGAACCACAGCCGCTGCTGCGCGAACGACAGCGGCAGCGGCCCCGTCCTCTCCACGGGCACCATGGGCAGCGCCAGGGCGGTGCCCGCGCTGCGCAGCTCCTCGATGCGCGCGGCCAGCCCGGCCACCGTCGGCGCCTCGAAGAGCGCCTTCAGCGGCACCTCCACCCCCAGGGCCTGGCGCACCCGCGAGATCACCTGGGTGGCCAGCAGCGAGTGCCCGCCCAGCTCGAAGAAGTTGTCGACCGCGCCCACCCGCTCGACCTTCAGCACCTCCGCCCAGATCTCCGCCAGCACCTCCTCGGCGGGGGTGCGCGGGGCGGTGTACGCGGCCAGCGCGGTCCCGCGCTCCGGCGCGGGCAGCGCGCGCCGGTCCACCTTGCCGTTGGCGGTCAGCGGCAGCTTCTCCAGCGCCACGAAGGCGCCCGGCACCATGTGCTCCGGCAGCCGCTCCGCCAGGCGCGCCCGCAGCTCCGCCGTCGACAGCTCCACTCCCTCCCGCGGGACGACGTAGGCGACCAGGCGCTTCTCGCCCGGCTCGTCCTCGCGCACCACGACGGAGGCTTCCCTGACCTGCGGGTCCTCGCCCACCAGGGACTCGACCTCGCCGGGCTCGATGCGGAAGCCGCGGATCTTGACCTGCGCGTCGGTACGGCCCAGGTAGTCCAGCTCCCCGTCCGTCCGCCGCCGCACCCGGTCGCCGCTCCGGTACAGCCGCGCACCGGCCCCGCCGCCTAACGCATCCGGGACGAAGCGCTCCGCCGTCAGCTCCGGCCGCCCCAGGTACCCCCGCGCCACCCCGCCGCCGCCCACGTACAGCTCCCCGGGCACGCCCGCCGGCAGCGGGTTCCCCCACGGGTCCAGCACCCACACCGCCAGGTCCGGGATCGCCGCGCCCACCGGGCTCCCCTCCCCCGCCTCCACGTCGGCCCGCAGGATCGGGCGGTACGTCACGTGGACCGTGGTCTCGGTGATCCCGTACATGTTCACCAGGCGCGGTGTGTCCTCGCCGTGCCGCTCGATCCACCCCCGCAGGCTGCGCGGGTCCAGCGCCTCGCCCCCGAAGATCACCAGGCGCAGCGCCAGGCCGGCAGCGTCGCCGGCCCGTTCGTCCGCGGCGATCAGCTGCCGGAAGGCGGAGGGCGTCTGGTTCAGCACCGTCACGCGCTCGCTCGCCAGCAGCGCGCGGAACGCTTCCGGGTCGCGGCTGGTCTGCCAGGGCACCACCACCAGGCGGCCCCCGTGCAGCAGCGCCCCCCAGATCTCCCACACCGAGAAGTCGAAGGCGTAGGAGTGGAAGAGCGTCCACGCGTCGTCGGGCCCGAAGCCGAACCACTCGCCGGTGGCGGCGAAGAGGCGCGACACGTTGCCGTGCGTGACCACCACGCCCTTGGGGCGGCCGGTGGAGCCGGAGGTGTAGATGACGTACGCGGCGTTCTCCGGGCTCACGTCCACCTCCGGCGCGGCGTCGCCGCCCTCCTCCTCCGCCAGCGCGCCGCCGAGCGAGATCACCTCCATGGAGGGCTCGCCCAGGAGCTCGCGCAGGGGGTCCTGCACCAGGACGGCGGCGCAGCCGGAGTCCTCCAGCAGGTAGGCGATGCGCTCGGCCGGGTAGGCGGGGTCGACGGGCACGTACGCGCCGCCGGCCTTGAGCACGGCCAGGAGCGCCACCACCAGCTCCGTGGAGCGCTCGGCGCACACGGCCACGCGCACCTCGGGGCCCACGCCGTGGCGGCGCAGGTGGTGCGCGAGCCGGTTGGCCCGGCGCTCCAGCTCGCCGTAGGCGAGCGCGCGGCCCTCGAAGACCACGGCCGCGGCGTCCGGGGCGCGCTCCGCCCGGCGCGCGAAGAGATCGTGCACGACCGCCCCGGGGTGCTCCTCCGCCGCGGCGGAGGCGGCGAGCAGCTGCACCCGCTCGCTCTCGCGCAGCAGCGACAGCTCGGAGAGGCGCCGCTGCGGGTCGGCGGAGATGGCCTCGAACACCGCCTCCAGGTGCCCCGCCAGGCGCTCCATGGCCCCGGCCTCCACCCACCCGCCGTCGTAGCGGATGTCCACCGTCAGCTGCGCGGCCGACTGCGCCGTCACCATCAGCGGGTAGTTGGCCTGCTCGCGCCCCCCGATGGGGCGCACGCGCAGCCCGCCCAGGTCGTTGGCCGCGTCCCGGACCGCCTTGTCCACGGGGTAGTTCTCGAAGACCACCAGGCTCTCGAACAGGGGCTGCCCGGCCGGCACGTCGCTCCACCGGCGCACCTCCACCAGCGGCGCGTACCCGTACTCGCGCGCTTCCACCTGCTCCTTCTGCAGCTCCGCCAGCCACTCGCGCAGCCGCGCCTCCCCGGGAAGGCGCACGCGGACGGGAAGGGTGTTGATGAACAGCCCCACCGTCTCCTCCACCCCCGGCAGCTCGGCGGGCCGCCCCGAGACCGTCCCCCCGAAGGCCACGTCGTCCTCCCCGGCGTAGCGCGCGAGGAGGATCCCCCAGGCGCCCTGCACCAGGGTGCTCATGGTCACGCCCCACCCCCGCGCCTGCTCCTGCAGCAGGCGCGTACGCTCCACGGACAGGCTCAGCTTGGCGACGCCCTGTTCCCGGTCCCCGGGCGCGCCGCGGGTCGGCCGCAGGGCCGGCAGCGGGGTGGGGCCGCCGAACCCGGCGAGCGCCTCCCTCCAGAACTGCTCGGCGCGCGAGCGGTCCTGCCGCTCCAGCCAGGCGACGTACTCCCGGAACCGCCGGGCGGGCGCGAGCTTCGGCTCTTCGCCCCGGGCGTACGCCGCGAAGCTGGCCACCACGTCGCGGAAGAGCAGCGAAAGGCTCCACCCGTCCATGACCAGGTGGTGGTGCGTCCACACGAGGTGGTGCTCCTCGTCCCCCATCCGGAACAGGCCCAGCCGCATCAGCGGCGCCCGGCCCAGGTCGAACCCCGCGGCGCGGTCGGACGCCATGTACGCGTCCAGGCGCGCCTTCCTCCCGGCCGCGTCCAGCCCGCGCAGGTCCTCCCGGTGGAAGGGCAGCTTCGCCTCGCGGCGGACGACCTGCACCGGGCGCGGCCGGCCCTCCCAGGCGACGCCCGCCCGGAGCGCGTCGTGCCGCGTCACCGTGTTCTGCCACGCCCGCTCCAGCGCGCCGGTGTCGAGCGCGCCCTCCAGCACGAAGCCGAACTGCCCCACGAACATGCCCGTGCCCGGCTCGTACAGCGCGTGGAACAGGATCCCCTCCTGCAGCGGGGAGAGCGGGAAGACGTCCTCCACCCCGCGCTCGCTCCCCAGGAGCGTGTCCAGCTCGGCCTGGCCCAGCCCCGCCAGCGGGAAGTCGCTGGGCGTGTAGCCGCCCGCCTCCTCGCCGCGGCAGTGCTCGATCAGCCCGCGCAGCTCCTCGCCGTACCAGGCCGCAAGACGCTCGATGGTTTCCCGGCGGTGCACCCCGGCCACGTAGCCGATGCGCAGCTCCAGCCGGCCGGCCTGCACCGACCCGCCCAGGTCCAGGCGGTACGGGTGCGGGGTGCGCCGGTCCACCGACGACCCGGCGGACTCGGGCGCGAAGCGGAAGAAGGTGTCCTTGGAGACGGCCTGGTCGAGCTGCCCCAGGTAGTTGAAGCTCACCTCGGCGCCCGCGGCCGCCGCGAGCTCCGCCCCCGTCTCGCCCCCGCCCAGGTAGCGCAGCAGCCCGTAGCCGATGCCGCGGTGAGGCACCGCGCGCAGCTGCTCCTTGACCGCCTTGAGCGCCTCGCCGGGTCCGCCGCTCTCGGGGAGCTCCAGCACCACGGGGTACACGGTGGTGAACCACCCCACCGTCCGGGACAGGTCCACGCCGGGCACGACCTCCTCCTCGCGCCCGTGGCCCTCCATCTCCACGCGCACCGTCCGCTGCCCCGTCCAGCGCCGCAGCGTGCCGGCGAGCGCCGTCAGCAGCACCTCGCCGATCTGGGTGCGGTACGCGGCCGGCACCTCGCGCAGCAGCGCCTCGGTCTCCTCCTCCGTCAGGCGCACCGCCACGCCGCGCGTGCTCGCCACCGTGCTCTCGGCCGCGGCGTCGTCGACCGGCAGCGGCGGCACTTCCTTGCGGGCCTGCCCGGTCCAGAACGCGGCCTCGCCCGCCAGCGCCCCGGAGCGGACGTGCTCGGCAAGGCGCTCGGCCCACGCCTTCCACGACGTGGTCTTCGGCGGCAGGGCGACGCTCTCGCCCCGCGACAGCTGCGTGTAGGCGGTCTCCAGGTCCGCCACCAGCACCCGCCAGCTCACCACGTCGATCACCAGGTGGTGCGCGGTCGCCAGCAGCCGCCCGGCCTCCCCGCCGCCCGGCTCGAACCAGACCATCCGCAGCAGCGGGCCGCGCGCCAGGTCCAGGCTGCGCTGCACCTGCTCCGCGGCCGTCTCCATTGCCTGCCTGCGCCGGTCCGCCGGCAGCGCCGCCAGGTCGAACACCACGAGCGGGCCGCGCGCACCGGACTCCGCGTGCGCCTGGGTCCAGCCGCCGTCGTCCTCCCGGCGGAAGCGCAGCCGCAGCGCGTCGTGGTGCGCCTCCACCGCCGCGGCGGCGCGCGCCAGCAGGCCGCCGTCCAGCGCGTCACGCGGGCGCAGCAGCAGCCCCTGGTTGAAGTGGTGCCGCGCCGGCTGCTCCATCTCGAAGAAGCGCTGCTGCACCGGCGTCAGCGGGGCCTCGCCCGTGATCGTCCCCTGCTCGGCGGCGTCGGCCTCCAGGTCCACCCACTCCGCGACCTCGGCCAGGCGCGCGATCGTGGGCTGCTCGAAGATCTGCTTGGGGGTCAGCTTCAGCCCGCGCGCCCGGGCACGGGAGACCACCTGGATGCTGAGGATGGAGTCGCCGCCCAGCTCGAAGAAGCTGTCCTCCACGCCCACGCGCTCCACCTTCAGCACCTCCGCCCACACCTCGCACAGGATCTCCTCCACCTCGCCCCGAGGCGCGGTGTACGCGTCCGGCGCGCTCCCCCGCTCCGGCGCGGGGAGCGCGCGGCGGTCCACCTTGCCGTTGGCGTTCAGCGGCAGCTTCTCCAGCACGACGAGCGCCCCCGGCACCATGTGTTCCGGCAGCCGCTCCGCCAGGCGCTCCCGCAGATCAACCGTGGACAGCTCGGCGCCCTCCCGCGGCACCACGTAGCCCACCAGCCGCTTCTGCCCCGGCGCGTCCTCGCGGACCATGACCACCGCCTCGTGCACGCCGTCCTGCTCCAGCAGCACGGCCTCGACCTCGCCGGGCTCGATGCGGAAGCCGCGGATCTTGACCTGCGCGTCCACCCGGCCCAGGAACTCGAACTCTCCGTCCGGCCGGAGCCGTACCCGGTCGCCCGTGCGGTACAGCCGCGCGCCCGGCTCGCCGCCGAACGCGTCCGGCACGAACCGGGCGGCCGTCACGTCCGCGCGGCCCAGGTAGCCGCGCGCCACCCCGGCGCCGGCGAGGCACAGCTCGCCCGGCACGCCGGTGGGGAGCAGGTTCCCGGCGGCGTCCACCACGTGCATGCCCACGCCCGGCAGCGGACGGCCCACCATCTGCCAGCCGTAGCGGGTCCCGCGCCGCAGCGGCGTGGCCGCCCCGAGGATGGTCGCCTCCGTCGGCCCGTACAGCGCCCACAGCTGGGCTTCGGGGAAGGCGGCCTGCATCTGCTCCAGCAGGTCGGGCGCGATGGCGTCGCCGCCCACGAAGACGCGCCGGATCCGCGGCAGCGTCCCCGGACCGGCCTGCGCCCGCGCCACGATCTCGCGCATCAGCACCGGCACCGCGTGCACGGCGTCCACCGTCGCCAGCTCCTCCACCAGGCGCTCGGCGTCGCGGACCGTCTCGCCGGAGAGCAGCCGTACCTGCCCGCCGGCCAGCAGCGGCGCGAACACCTCGAAGGCCCAGATGTCGAAGGCGTAGCTGGCGAGCGCGGGCGTCACCTCGCCCGCGCCGAGCCCGAAGGTGTCGCGGGTGCCCAGCAGCGTGTGCGCCAGGCTGGCGTGCTCCACCACCACGCCCTTGGGGCGGCCCGTGGAGCCGGAGGTGTAGATGACGTACGCGGCGTTCCGGACGCCTACCCCGGTCTCGGGCGCGTCCTCCGGCTCGGCGGCGATCGCCTCGCGGTCCGCGTCCAGGCACACGACCTCGCCCGCGAAGGCGGGGAGCGCGTCCAGCAGCGGGCTCCGGGTGACCAGCAGCGCGGCACCGGAATCGGACAGGGTGTACGCCAGGCGCTCGGCGGGGTAGGCCGGGTCCAGCGGCACGTACGCGCCGCCGGCCCTGAGCACGCCCAGCACGCTCACCACCATCTCCAGCGAGCGCTCCAGGCAGATGCCCACCCGGGTCTCGGGGCCCACGCCGCGCCGGCGGAGGTGGTGCGCCAGCTGGTTGGCGGCGCTCTCCAGCCCGGCGTACGTGAGCGTGTCGCCGCCGAAGGCAAGCGCCGGCGCGCCGGGGGTGCGCGCGGCCTGCGCCGAGATCATCTCGTGGACGCACGCCGGCGCGTGGCCCAGGGGCTCCGCGCGGGAGCCGGCCAGCAGCTGCGCGCGCTCGCCCTCGCGCAGCAGCGACACCTCCGAGAGGCGCCGCCCGGCGTGGGACGCGATCGCTTCCAGCACCACGTCCAGGTGCGCCACCAGGCGCTCCACGGCATCCGTCTCCACCCGCGCCTGGTCGTAGCGGACCTCCGCCTTGAGCTGCGCCGCCGACTGCGCGGACAGGACCAGGGGGTAGTTGGCCTGCTCGCGGCCCCCGCCCGGGCGCACCCGAAGCCCTTCCAGGCTGCCGGCCGCTTCCCCGACCGCCTTGTCCACCGGGTAGTTCTCGAAGACCACCAGGCTGTCGAACAGCGCCTGCCCGGCCGGCACGTCGCTCCACTTCTGCACGTCCGCGAGCGGCGCGTACTCGTTCTCGCGCGCTTCCACCTGCTCCTTCTGCAGCCCGGCGAGCCACTCCCGCAGCTGCGTCCCCCCGGGAAGGCGCACCCGCACGGGGAGCGTGTTGATGAACAGCCCCACCGTTTCCTCGACCCCCGCGAGCTCCGGCGGCCGGCCCGAGACGGTGGCCCCGAAGACCACGTCGTCCACCCCGGCGTAGCGGCCCAGCAGGAGTCCCCAGGCGCCCTGCATCAGGGTGCTCATGGTCACGCCCCACGCCCTCGCCTGCTCCTGCAGGGCGCGCGTGCGCTCCACGGACAGGCTGAGCCGGGCCGAGCCGGTGCCCCGCTCCTCGCCCACGGCGCGCGCCGGCCGCAGCGCCGGCAGCGGAGTGGGATCGCCGAACCCGGCCAGCGCCTCCCTCCAGAACCGCTCCGCGCCCACGCGGTCCTGCCGCTCCAGCCAGGCGACGTACTCCCGGAAACGCCGCGCGGGCGGGAGCTGGGGAACTTCGCCCCGCGCGAAGGCCGCGAAGCTCTTCAGCACGTCCTTGAAGATCACGGACAGGCTCCACCCGTCCATGACCAGGTGGTGGTGCGTCCACACGAGGTGGTGCTCCTCGTCCCCCAGGCGGAAGAGCCCGATCCGCATCAGCGGCGGCCGGCCCAGCTCGAACCCCTCGGCCCGGTCCGCCGCCAGGTACGCTTCCAGGCGCGCCTGGTGGTCGGCCTCGTCCTGCCCCCGCCAGTCTTCCACGCGGAAGGGGAGCTTGGCCTCGCGGCGGACGACCTGCACCGGGCGCGGCAGCCCCTCCCAGGCGAAGCCGGCGCGCAGCGCCTCGTGCCGCGCCACCGCGTTCTGCCACGCCCGCTCCAGCGCCTCCACGTCGAGCACGCCCTCCAGCACGTAGCTGAACTGCCCCACGAACACGCCCGAGCCCGGCGCGTACAGCGCGTGGAAGAGCATTCCCTGCTGCAGCGGGCTGAGCGGGTACACGTCCTCCACCCCGCGCCCGCTCCCCAGCTGCGCGTCGAGCGCGGCCTGGTCCAGCCCCGCCAGCGGGAAGTCGCTGGGCGTGTAGCCGCCCGCCTCCTCGCCGCGGCAGTGCTCGATCAGCGCGCGCAGCTCCTCGCCGTACCACCCGGCCAGGCGCTCCAGAGTCGAGCGGCGGTGCACCCCGGCGGAGTAGCCGATGCGCATCTCCAGGCGCCCCGCCTGCACCGAGCCGCCCACGTCCAGGAGGTGCGCTCGCGCGGCGCGTGCGTCCCCGGACGCGCCCGCCGACTCCGGCGCGAAGGCGAAGAACGCCTCGCCGGAGACGGCCTGGTCGAACTGCCCCAGGTAATTGAAGCCGATCTCGGCCTCGCCGCCGCCGGCCAGCGCCGCCGCGGCTTCGTCCCCGGCCAGGTAGCGCAGCAGCCCGTAGCCGATGCCGCGGAGCGGGACCGCGCGCAGCTGCTCCTTGACCGCCTTGAGCGCTTCGCCGGGTCCGCCGCTCTCGGGGAGCTCCAGGACCACGGGGTACACGGTGGTGAACCACCCCACCGTCCGCGACAGGTCCGCGCCGGACACGACTTCCTCCTCGCGCCCGTGGCCCTCCATCTCCACGCGCACCGTCCGCTGCCCGGTCCAGCGCCGCAGCGCGCCGGCGAGCGCCGTCAGCAGCACCTCGCCGATCTGGGTGCGGTACGCCGCGGGCACCTCGCGCAGAAGCGACTCGGTCTCGTCCTCGGTGAGGCGCACGGCCACGCTGCGCCCCTGCACGCCGGTGTTCTCGCCCGCCGGGTCGTCCACGGGGAGCGGCGCCACTTCCCTGCCGGCCTGCTCGGCCCAGAACGCCGCTTCGCCCGCCAGCGCCCCGGAGCGGGCGTGCCCGGCCAGGCGCTCCGCCCACGTCTTCCACGACGTGGTCTTGGGCGGCAGCTCCACGCTCTCGCCCCGGGCGAGCTGGGTGTAAGCGGTCTCCAGGTCGGCGATCAGCACCCGCCAGCTCACCGCGTCCACCACCAGGTGGTGGACCACGGCCAGGAGCCGCCCGGTCTCCCCGCCGCCCGGCTGGAACCAGGCCATGCGCAGCAGCGGCCCGTGTTCCAGGTCCAGGCTCCGCTGCACCTGCTCCGCCGTCGCCTCGATCACCGCCCGGCGTACCCCGGCCGGGAGCCCCGACAGGTCGAAGACCGCGAGCGGACCGCGAGCGCCGGGCCCGGCGTGCGCCTGGGTCCAATGCCCGTCCGCCTCGGGGCGGAAACGCAGCCGCAGCGCGTCGTGGTGCGCCTCCACCGCCGCGGCGGCGCGCGCCAGCAGGCCGGCGTCCAGCGCCTCGCGCGGACGCAGCAGCAGCCCCTGGTTGTAGTGGTGCCGCGCCGGGTGCTCCTTTTCGAAGAAGCGCTGCTGCACCGGCGTCAGCGGCGCCTCGCCCGTGACGGGGCCCTGCTCGGCTCCGCCCGCGGCGGCGTCCACCCACTCCGCGACCTCGGCCAGGCGCGCGACCGTGGGCTGCTCGAAGATCTGCTTGGGGGTCAGCTTCAGCCCCCGCGCCCGGGCACGGGAGACCACCTGGATGCTGAGGATGCTGTCGCCCCCCATCTCGAAGAAGTTCGCCTCCGCACCCACGCTCTCCACGCGCAGCACCTCCGCCCACACCTCGCACAGGATCTGCTCGGCCGGCGTGCGCGGCGCGGTGTACGCCTCCGGCGCGCTCCCGCGCTCCGGCGCCGGCAGCGCACGCCGGTCCACCTTGCCGCTCGCGCTCAGCGGCAGCTTCTCCAGGGTCACGAAGGCGCCAGGCACCATGTAGTCCGGCAGCTGCTGCGCCAGGTGCGCCCGCAGCTCCGCCGCGGGCACCTCCTCGCCGGCCGCGGGCACCACGTACGCGGCCAGCAGCTTCTGCCCCGCCACGTCCTCGCGCACGGTCGCCACGGCCGCCCGCACGCCCGGGTGGGCCAGCAGCACGCTCTCGATCTCGCCCAGCTCGATGCGGAAGCCGCGGACCTTGACCTGCCTGTCCATGCGGCCCAGGAAGTCCAGCTCGCCCCAGGCGGTCCACCGGACGCGGTCGCCGGTGCGGTACATGCGCGCGCCCGCTCCGCCGAACGGATCGGGGACGAAGCTCGCCGCCGTGAGCTCCGCGCGCCCCAGGTATCCGCGCGCCAGCTGCAGGCCGCCGATGCACAGCTCGCCCGGCACGCCCACCGCCGCCGGACGCAGCTCCGCGTCCAGCACGTACGTCCTCACGTTGCCGATGGGCGCCCCGATCGTGGGCTGGCTCCCCGGCCCCGCTTCGACCATGCCGGAGGTGGCCACCACGGTGTTTTCCGTGGGCCCGTAGTTGTTCGCCAGCGCGAAGGGCAGCCCCAGCGGCGGACGGACGCGCAGCACGTCGCCGCCCGCCAGCAGCGTCCGCAGCCGCGCGTCCGCCGGCCACTCCAGCGCGAGCAGCGCCTCGGCCATGGGCGTGGGCGCGAAGGCGACGGTGATCTGCCGCTCCAGCAGAAAGGCCTGCAGTGCGTCGGGCGAGGTGCGCGTCTCCTCGTCGCTCACCAGGTGCACGGCCGCGCCGGCGGCCAGGTAGGGCCACACCTCCCACACGGACGCGTCGAAGCCCAGGCCGGCGAGCTGCGTGGCCCGGTCCGCCGCGGTGACGCCGAACCGCTCGGCGTGCCAGTGGACGAGGTTCGCCAGCCCGGCGTGCGTGACTTCGACTCCCTTGGGCTTTCCGGTGGAGCCGGACGTGTAGATCACGTACGCCAGGTTGCCGGACGACGCCTCGCCGCTCCCTCCCGCGTCCGTGGACGCGGCGACGGCCAGCCACACGCCCTCGTGCTCGCCCGCGCCCTCGAAGGAAGCGGGTGCCGCGGTACGGGTGGTCAGCACCGCGCGCACCCCGGCGTCCTCCAGCATGAACGCCGCCCGCTCGGCCGGGATGGCGGGGTCGACGGGGAGGAAGGCCGCGCCGGCCCGGAGCACCGCGAGCTGGGCCACCACCAGCGCCGGCGAGCGCTCCAGCAGCACGCCCACGCGCGCCTCGGGGCCGATTCCCCGGCGGCGCAGCTCGTGCGCGAGGCGGGCGCCGGCGGCGTCCAGCTCCGCGTAGGTGAGGCGATCCTCACCCGAGGCGAGCGCGACCGCATGGGGAGTGCGCGCGGCCTGCGCCTGGACGAGCTCGTGGACGAGCGGGCGCGCGGGGTACGGGCGCTCCGTCGCGTTCCAGCCGTGCAGCAGCTGGGCGCGCTCGGCCTCGCGCAGCAGCGACACCTCGCGGAGGCGCTGCCCGGCGTGGGACGCCATGGCCTCCAGCACGATCTCCAGGTGCCCCGCCAGGCGCTCCACCGCGTCCACGTCCACCCGCGCTCCGTCGTAGCGGACGTCCGCCCGCAGCTGCGCGGCCGACTGCGCCGACAGGACCAGCGGGTAGTTGGCCTGCTCGCGCCCCATGCTGGGACGCACGCGCAGCCCGCCCAGGCCGCCGGCCGCTTCGCCGACCGCCTGGTCCACGGGGTAGTTCTCGAACACCACCAGGCTGTCGAACAGCGCCTGCCCGGCGGGCAGCTCGCTCCACCTCTGCACGTCCACCAGCGGCGCGTATTCGTGCTCGCGCGCCTCTACCTGCTCCCTCTGCAGCTCCGCCAGCCACTCGCCCAGCCGCGCGTCTCCCGGGAGGCGCACCCGCACGGGGAGGGTGTTGATGAACAGCCCCACCGTCTCCTCCATCCCCGCCAGCTCCGCCGGGCGTCCCGAGGCCGTCGCCCCGAAGACCACGTCGTCCTCGCCGGCGTAGCGGCCGAGCAGGAGTCCCCAGGCACCCTGCACCAGCGTGCTCATGGTCACGCCCCACGCCCGCGCCTGCTCCTGCAGGGCGCGCGTACGCTCCACGGACAGGCTCACCTTCGCCGAGCCGGGGCCCAGGCCGCTGCCTCCGCGGCCCGGCCGCATCGCCGGCAGCGGGGTCTGGGCGCCGAAGCCGGCCAGCGCCTGGCTCCAGAAGCGCTCGGCGCTCCCCTGGTCCCGGCTCTCCAGCCAGGCGACGTACTCCCGGTAGCGCCGCGCCTGCCCCAGCTGCGGGGCTTCGCCCCGCGCGTGGGCCGCGTACGCCGCGAGCACGTCGCGCAGGAGCACGGACAGGCTCCACCCGTCCAGGATCATGTGGTGGTGCGTCCACACCAGCTCGTGCGTCTCTTCCCCCATCCGGAACAGCGCCATGCGCATCAGCGGCGCCCGCCCCAGCTCCAGCCCCTGGACCCGGTCCGCGTCCAGGAAGCTCGCCAGGCGGGCCTTCTGCTCGGCCCCGTCCAGCCCCCGCCAGTCCTCCCGCCGGAAGGGCAGCTTCGCCTCGCGCCTTACCACCTGCACCGGCCGCGGCAGCTCCTCCCAGGCGAAGCCCGTGCGCAGCGGCTCGTGCCGCGACACCGCGCCCTGCCACGCCCGCTCCAGCGCGTCCGGGTCCAGCGGCCCCTCCAGCGCGAAGCTGAACTGGGTGACGTACACGCCGGTGCCCGGCGCGTACAGCGCGTGGAAGAGCATCCCCTGCTGCAGCGGCGAGAGCGGGTACACGTCCTCCACCCCGCGCCCGCTCCCCAGGAGCGCGTCGAGCGACGCCTGGTCCAGCCCCGCGAGCGGGAAGTCGCTGGGCGTGTAGCCGCCCGCCTCGGGCGAGGCGCAGTGGGCGATCAGCCCGCGCAGCTCCTCGGTGTACCACCCGGCCAGGCGCTCGACGGTCTCGCGGCGGTGGACGGCCGCGGAATAGCCGATGCGCAGCTCCAGGCGCCCCGCCTGCACCGACCCGCCCACGTCCAGGCGGTACGGGTGCGGGGCGCGCCGGTCCACGGACGCGCCCGCCGACTCGGGCGCGAAGCGGAAGAAGGTGTCCCGTGAGACGGCCTGGTCGAGCTGCCCCAGGTAGTTGAAGCTCACCTCGGCGGCGGACGCCGCCGCGAGCTCCGCACCCGCCTCGCTCCCGCTCAGCCAGCGCAGCAGGCCGTAGCCCATCCCGCGGTGCGGCACCGCGCGCAGCTGCTCCTTGACCGCCTTGAGCGCCGCGCCTGCATCGCCGCCCTCGGGCAGCTCCAGCACGGCCGGGTACACGCTGGTGAACCACCCCGCCGTGCGGGAAAGGTCGACGCCGGGAACGAAGTCCTCTTCGCGACCGTGGCCCTCCAGGTCCACGCGCATCCGCCGCCGTCCCGTCCAGCGGCCCAGCGCACCCGCCAGCGCGGCCAGCAGCACCTCGTCGACGTGCGTGCGGTACGCCGCGGGCACCTCGCGCAGCAGCGCCTCCGTTTCCTCTTCCGTCAGGCGGACCGCCACGCTGCGCCTGCGCGAAAGCGTGTTTTCCCCGTCCGGGTCGTCCACCGGCACCGGGGCGACCTCCTGCCGCGCCTGGTCGAGCCAGTACTCGCCTTCCGCAGCCAGCGCCCCGGAGCGGGCATGCCCGGCCAGGCGCTCGGCCCACGTCTTCCACGCGGTCGTCTTGGCCGGCAGCTGGACGGATTCCCCGCGGGTGAGCTGGGTGTACGCGGTCTCCAGGTCCTCCAGGACCACGCGCCAGCTGACCGCGTCGATCACCAGGTGGTGCGCGGTCGCCAGCAGCCGCCCCGTTTCCCCGGCGCCCGGCTCGAACCAGGCCATGCGCAGCAGCGGGCCGCGAGCCAGGTCCAGGCTGCGCTGCAGCTGCTCGGCGGTCGCCTCGATCGCATCCTTTCGCCGGTCGGCCGGCAGCGCCGCGAGGTCGAAGACCACCAGCGGGCCGCGCGCGCTCGGCTCGGCGTGCGTCGGGGTCCAGCCGCCGTCCTCCTCGGGGCGGAAGCGCAGCCGCAGCGCGTCGTGGTGCGCCTCCACCGCCGCGGCCGCCCGCGCCAGCAGCCGCGCGTCCAGCGCTTCCCGCGGCTGCAGCAGGAGCCCCATGTTGAAGTGGTGCCGCGCCGGGCGCGATTCCGCGAAGAATGCCTGCTGGATGGGCGTCAGCGGCGCCTCGCCGGTGACCGGCCCCTGCTCCGCTCCGCCCGCGTCGTCGCCCGCCCACTCGACGACCTCCGCCAGGCGCGCGACCGTCAGCTGCTCGAAGAGCTGCTTGGGCGTCAGCTTCAGCCCCCGCGACCGGGCCCGCGAGACCACCTGGATGGACAGGATGGAGTCGCCGCCCAGCTCGAAGAAGTTCGCGTCCACCCCCACGCGCTCCACCCGCAGCACCTCCGCCCACACCTCGCACAGGATCGCCTCGACTTCCGTGCGCGGCGCGGTGTACGCCTCCGGCGCGGTCCCGCGCTCCGGCGCCGGCAGCGCGCGCCGGTCCACCTTGCCGTTGGCGTTCAGCGGCAGCTTCTCCAGCACGACGACGGCGCCCGGCACCATGTGCTCCGGCAGCCGCTCCGCCAGGCTCTCCCGCAGCTTCGCCGGGGCGAGCTCCGCGCCCTCACGCGGCACCACGTAGGCGGCCAGCCGCTTCTGCCCCGGCACGTCCTCGCGCACCAGGACCACGGCCTCGTGCACGCCCTGCTGCTCCAGCAGGACGGCCTCGATCTCGCCGGGCTCGATCCTGAAGCCGCGGATCTTGGCCTGCGCGTCCACGCGGCCCAGGAACTCGAGCTCCCCGTCCGCCCGGAGCCGCACGCGGTCTCCGGTGCGGTACAGCCGCGCACCGGCATCCCCGGAGAACGGGTCCGGCACGAACTGGGCAGCCGTCACGTCCGCGCGGCCCAGGTAGCCGCGCGCCACCCCGGCGCCGGCAAGGCACAGCTCGCCCGGCACCCCCGCGGGGAGCAGGTTGCCGGCCGTGTCCACCACGTGCATCCCCACGCCCGGCAGCGGACGCCCCATCATCTGCCAGCCGTAGCTCGCCCCGCGCCGAAGCGTCGTGGCCGAGCTGAGGATGGTGCCCTCGGTGGGCCCGTACATGACCCACAGCTGCGCCGCGGGGAAGGCGGCCTGCATCTGCTCCAGCAGGTCGGGCGCGACGGCGTCGCCGCCCACGAAGACGCGCCGCATGCGCGGCAGCGTCCCCGCGCCGGCCTGAACCCGCGCCACCACCTCGCGCATCAGCGCCGGCACGGCGTGCACCGCGTCGACGGTCGCCAGCTCCTCCACCAGCGCTTCCACGTCCTTGACCGTCTCGCGCGGCAGCAGCCGGACGTGGCCCCCGGCCAGCAGCGGCGCGAACACCTCGAAGCCCCAGATGTCGAAGGCGTAGCTGGCGAGCGCGGGCATCACCTCGCCCGCGCCGAGCCCGAAGGTGTCCCGCGCGCCGAGCAGCGTGTGCGCCAGGCTGGCGTGCTCCACCACCACGCCCTTGGGCCGGCCCGTGGAGCCGGAGGTGTAGATGACGTACGCCGCGTCGTGGACGCCGACCCCGCTCTCGGGCGCGTCCTCCGGCTCGGCGGCGATCGCCTCGCCGTCCGAGTCCAGGCACACGACCTCCCCCGTGAAGGCGGGGAGCGCGTCCACCAGGCCGCCCCGCGACAGCAGCAGGGCGGCGCCGGAGTCGGCCAGCGTGTAGGCCAGGCGCTCGGCGGGGTAGTCCGGGTCCAGCGGCACGTACGCGCCACCGGCCCTGAGCACGCCGAGGACGCCCACCACCATCTCCAGCGAGCGATCCAGGCAGATGCCCACGCGGGTCTCGGGGCCCACGCCGCGGCGGCGGAGGTGGTGCGCCAGCTGGTTGGCGGCGTTATCCAGGCCGGCGTACGTGAGCGTGGCGCCGCCGGAGGAAACCGCCGGCGCGCCGGGCGTGCGCCCGGCCTGCGCGGCGATCATCTCGTGCACGCACGCCAGCGGGTGCCCCAGGGGCTCCGCGCGGGAGCCCGCCAGCAGCTGCGCGCGCTCGCTGTCGCGCAGCAGCGACAGCTCCGAGATGCGCCGCCCGGCGTGGGCCGCGATCGCCTCCAGCACCACTTCCAGGTGCCCGGCCAGGCGCTCGGCCACCTCCGCTTCCACCCGCGTCCCTTCGTAGCGGACCTCCGCCTTCAGCTGCCCCGCGGCCTGTGCCCCGAGGAGCAGCGGGTAGTTGGCCTGCTCGTGCCCGCCGGCCGGGCGCACCCTCAGGTCGCCCAGCCTGCCGGCCGCCTCGCCGACCGCCTGGTCCACCGGGTAGTTCTCGAACACCACCAGGCTCTCGAACAACGGCTGACCGGCCGGCACGTCGCTCCACCTCTGCACGTCCACCAGCGGCGCGTACTCGTGCTCGCGCGCTTCCACCTGCTGCGCCTGCAGCTCCGCGAGCCATTCCCACAGCCGCGCGTCGCCCGGGAGGCGCACCCGCACGGGGAGGGTGTTGATGAACATCCCCACCGTTTCCTCCACCCCCGGCAGCTCCGCCGGCCGCCCCGAGGCCGTCGCGCCGAACACCACCTCGTCCTCCCCCGCGTAGCGCGCCAGGACGAGGCCCCAGGCGCCCTGCACCAGGGTGCTCATGGTCACGCCCCACGCCCGCGTCTGCTCCAGAAGCACGCGGGTGCGCTCCACCGACAGCCGCAGCTTCGCGACGCCGGGGACGCCGGTTCCGTCCTCCCTCGCCTTCGCTCCGGGGAGCGGGGTCGGCGCGTCGAAGCCGGCGAGGGTCTGCCGCCAGAAGCGCTCGGCCCGCGAGCGGTCCTGCCGCTCCAGCCACGCCACGTACTCCCCGTAGCGCCGCCCCTGCCCCAGCTGCGGCGCCTCGCCGCGCGCGTGCTCGGCGTACGCCACCAGCACGTCGCGGAAGATCAGCGACAGGCTCCACCCGTCCAGCACCAGGTGGTGCTGAGTCCACACCAGCCGGTGCTCCGCCTCGCCCAGCCGGAAGAGCGCCAGGCGCATCAGCGGCGCGCGCTCCAGCTCGAAGCCCGCGGCGCGGTCCGCCGCCTGCCAGCGCTCCAGGCGCGCCTGCTGCTCGGACTCGTCCAGCCCCCGCCAGTCCTCCCGCCGGAAGGGCAGCTTCGCTTCGCGGTGAATGACCTGCACCGGGCGCGGCAGCTCCTCCCAGGCGAAGGCGGCGCGCAGCGCCTCGTGCCGCGACACCACGCCCTGCCACGCCCGCTCCAGCGCGTCCGCGTCCAGCGGTCCCTCCAGCACGTAGCCGAACTGCCCCACGTACACGCCCGAGCCCGGCGCGTACAGCGTGTGGAAGAGCATGCCCTGCTGGAGCGGCGAGAGCGGGTACACGTCCTCCACCCCGCGCCCGCTCCCCAGCAGCGCGTCCAGCGACGCCTGGTCCAGCCCCGCCAGCGGGAAGTCGCTGGGCGTGTAACCGCCCGCCTCCGGCGAGGTGCAGTGGGCGATCAGCGCCCGCAGTTCCTCGGTGTACCACTCGGCCAGGCGCTCGATGGTCTCGCGGCGGTGCACCCCGGCGGAGTAGCCGATGCGCAGCTCCAGGCGCCCCGCCTGCACCGACCCGCTCACGTCCAGCCGGTACGGCGTCGGGGTGCGCCGGTCCACCGACGTCCCCGCCGACTCCGCCGCGAAGCGGAAGAAGGAGTCCCGGGAAACGGCCTGGTCGAACTGCCCCAGGTAGTTGAAGCTCACCTCCGCCTCGGCGCCCCCGGCCAGCTCCGCCGCCGTCCCGCCGTCGCCCAGCCAGCGCAGCAGCCCGTAGCCGATCCCGCGGTCCGGCACCGCGCGCAGCTGCTCCTTGACCGCCTTGAGCGCCGCGCCGCGTCCGCCGCCCTGGGGCAGCTCCAGCACCACGGGGTAGAGCGTGGTGAACCAGCCCACCGTGCGCGACAGGTCCACGCCGCCCACGACCTCCTCCTCGCGCCCGTGGCCCTCCAGGTCGACGCGCGTCCGCCGCTGTCCCGTCCACCGCGCCAGCGCCTCGGTCAGCGCCGTCAGCAGCACCTCGTCGACCTGCGTGCGGTACGCCGCCGGCACCTCGCGCAGCAGCACGCCGGTCTCCTCCTCGCTCAGCCGCACCGCCACGCCGCGCCGCTGCGCCACCGTGTTCTCGCCCGCCGCGTCGTCGGCCGGCAGCGGTGCCACCTGCTTCGTGGCCTGCTCCGCCCAGAAGGCCGCCTCGCCCGCCAGCTTCTCGGAGCGGGCCAGCTCGGCCAGGCGCTCCGCCCACGACTTCCACGACGTCGTCTTGGCCGGCAGCTCGACGGGTTCTCCGCGGGAGAGCTGGGTGTAGGCGGTCTCCAGGTCCTCCAGCAGCACGCGCCAGCTCACCGCGTCGACCACCAGGTGGTGCGCGGTCGCCAGCAGCCGCCCCGGCTCACCGGCGCCCAGCTCGAACCACCCCATGCGCAGCAGCGGCCCGCGCGACAGCTCCAGGCTGCGCTGCACCTGCTCCGCCGTCGCCTCGATCACCGCCGTCCGCGCTTCGGCCGGCAGCCCCGACAGGTCGAACACCACGAGCGGACCGTGCGCGCTCGGCGCGGCGTGCGACTGCGTCCAGCTCCCGTCCTCCTCCGGGCGGAAGCGCAGCCGCAGCGCGTCGTGGTGCGTTTCCACGGCCGCCGCCGCGCGCGCCAGCAGGCGCGCGTCCAGCGCTTCCCGCGGCTGGAGCAGCGGGCTCTGGTTGTAGTGGTGCCGCCCCGGCCGCGGCAGCGCGAAGAAGCGCTGCTGGATCGGCGTCAGCGGCGCCTCGCCCGTGACCATCCCCTGCGCGGCTTCCTGCGCCGCCGGGTCCGCCCACTCCACCGCCTCCGCGAGGCGCGCGATCGTCGGGCGCTCGAACAGCTGCCGCGGCGTCAGCTTCAGCCCGCGCTGCCGAGCGCGGGAAACCACCTGGATGGACAGGATGCTGTCCCCACCCAGCTGGAAGAAGTTTTCCTCCACCCCCACCCGCTCCAGGCGCAGCACGCCGGCCCACACGGCGCACAGGATCTCCTCCACCTCGCCGCGCGGCGCCACGTACGCCTCCGCTCCCGCCTCGCGCTCCGGCGCCGGCAGCGCCCGTCGGTCCAGCTTGCCGTTCGCGCCCAGCGGCAGCTTCTCCAGGGGCACCAGCGAGCCCGGCACCATGTACTCGGGCAGACGCTCCGCCAGGCCCTGGCGCAGCTCCGCCGTCGCCAGCTCCACGCCCTCCCGCGCCACCACGTAGCCGACCAGGCGCTTCTGCCCCGGCGCGTCCTCGCGCACGACGACCACCGCTTCGCGCACTCCGGGCTGCGCCAGGAGCGCCGCCTCGATCTCCCCGGGCTCGATGCGGAAGCCGCGGATCTTGACCTGCGCGTCCACGCGGCCTAGGAACTCCAGCTCCCCGCCGGTGCGCCAGCGCGCCCGGTCGCCGGTGCGGTACAGGCGCGCCCCGGCCACACCCCCGAAGGGATCGGGCACGAACTGGGTCGCCGTCGCTTCCGGCCGGCCCAGGTAGCCGCGCGCCACGCCCACGCCGCCCACGTGCAGCTCCCCCGCGATCCCCACCGGGACGGGCTCGCCCTCGCGGTCCAGCACGTACGCGCGCGCGTTCGCCACCGGGCGCCCCATCCCCGGCGCGGCGCCGGCCGCGACCGGCCCCGCGCTCGCGTTCGCCGTGGCCTCCGTGGGGCCGTACAGGTTCCAGATCTCCAGCTCCGGCAGCAGCGCCCGAGAGCGCTCCACCAGCTCCGGGCCGAACGCCTCGCCGCCCAGGAGAAGCCGGCGCACGCCCGTGGGAACCGGGCCGCCCTGCTCGGCCGTGTCCAGCACGGCGCTCCACAGCGAGGGGACGCAGTTGAAGGCCATCCCCGTGCGCCCGTGCAGCGCTTCCAGCAGCGCCGCCGGGTTCCCCACCGTCTCGTCCGGCACGATCCACACGGGCGCGCCGCGCAGCAGCGGGCCCACCAGCTGCTTGAGCGAGGCGTCGAACGAGGCGCGCGTGGTGGCCGGGATCAGCTCGATCCCGGCGAGCACCCGGGCGTTGACCCAGCTCAGGTAGTTGCCCAGGCTGAGGTGCGACACCATCACGCCCTTGGGCTGCCCCGTGGAGCCCGAGGTGTAGATGACGTACGCCATCCCTTCCACGTCCACGCCCGCCTCGGGGGGCGAATCTGCCCGATCGGCCGCGGCTTCCACGTCCTCGTCGTCCAGGCGCAGCACGCGCACGCCCTCGGGCTCCCATCTCCCCGCGGAGCGCCCGGCCGCCACCACCAGGGGAGCGCCCGAGTCGCGGAGCATGTACTCCAGCCGCTCGGCCGGATAGGAGGGATCGAGCGGGACGTAGACGCCGCCCGCCTTCCAGATCCCCAGCATCCCCACCACCAGCTCCGCGGAGCGCTCCATCGTCAGCCCTACCGGCACCTCCGGCCCCACCCCCAGCGCGCGCAGCCGGTGCGCGAGCCCGTTGGCGCGCGCCTCCAGCTCGGCGTACGTCAGCGATTCGTCCCCGGAGACCACCGCGACGGCGTCCGGCGTGCGCTCAGCCTGCTCCGCGAACCGCTCGTGCACGGGGGCCTGCGGGTACCCGGCCGCGGTGGCGTTCCACGCCTGCAGCACCTGGGCGCGCTCCGCCTCCCCCAGCAGCGACAGCTCCCGCAGGCGCCGCCCCGGCTGCGTGGCAATCGTCTCCAGCACGCTCTCCAGCTGCGCCGCCAGACGCTCCGCCACCTCGGCGTCCACCCGCCCGCGCCCGTAGCGCACCTCCGCCTTGAGCTGCGCTGCCGCGTGCGCCGACAGCACCAGCGGGAAGTTGGACTGCTCCCGCCCACCGGTCGAGCGCACCGACAGCGCTTCCAGCGCCTGCGAAGCTTCCCCCGCCGCCTCGTCCACCGGGTAGTTCTCGAACACCACCAGGCTCTCGAACAGCGCTTCTCCCGAGGGCACCTCGCTCCACCGCTGCACCTCCACCAGCGGTGTGTACTCGTACTCGCGCGCCTCCACCTGCTCCACCTGGAGCCCCACCAGCCACTCCCGCAGCCCGGTGGCGCCGTCCACGCGCACCCGCACCGGCAGCGTGTTGATGAACAGCCCCACCGTCTCCTCCACCCCCGGCAGCTCCGCCGGACGGCCGGAGACCGTCGCCCCGAAGACCACCTCTTCCTCCCCGGCCCAGCGCGCGAGGAGAAGTCCCCAGGCGCCCTGCACCACCGTGCTCATGGTCACGCCCCACGCCCGCGCCTGCTCCTGGAGCGCGCGCGTGCGCTCCACGGACAGCCGCAGCTTGACCACGCCGGGCATCCCACCCGCGTCCTCCCTCGCCGCCGCCTTCGCGCCCGGCAGCGGGGTGGGCGTGCCGAAGCCGGCCAGCGTCCGCCGCCAGAAGCTCTCGGCCCGCGCGCGGTCCTGCCGCGCGAGCCAGGCGGCGTAGTCGCGGTAGCGGCGGCCCTGCCCCGGCTGCGGCGTCTCGCCGCGCGCGTACGCCGCGTACGCCACCAGCACCGTGCGGAAGACCAGCGACAGGCTCCACCCGTCCATGACCAGGTGGTGGTGCGTCCACACCAGCTGGTGCTCCGCCTCGCCCAGCCGGAACAGCGCCAGCCGCATCAGCGGCGCACGCTCCAGCTCGAAGCCCTGGGCGCGGTCGGCCGCCATGTACGCTTCCAGGCGCGCCTGCTGGTCGGCCTCGCCCAGCCCGCGCCAGTCCTCCCGCCGCAGGTGCAGCCGCGCCTCGCGGCGGACCACCTGCACCGGGCGCGGCAGCCCCTCCCAGGCGAAGCCGGCCCGCAGCGCCTCGTGCCGCGACATGGCGCTCTGCCACGCCCGCTCCAGCGCGTCCGCGTCCAGCGGGCCGGACAGCACGAAGCCGAACTGCCCCACGTACACGCCCGAGCCCGGGGCGTACAGCGAGTGGAAGAGCATCCCCTCCTGGAGCGGCGACAGCGGGAACACCTCCTCCACCCCGCGCTCGCTCCCCAGCAGCGTGTCCAGCTCGGCCTGGTCCAGCCCCGCCAGCGGGAAGTCGCTGGGTGTGTAGCCGCCCGCTTCCGCGGCGCGGCAGTGCTCGATCAGCGCCCGCAGCTCCTGGCCGTACCACTCCGCCACGCGCTCGATCGTCGCCCGCTGGTGCACGGCGGCGGAGTAGCCGATGCGCAGCTCCATGCGCCCGGCCTGCACCGACCCGCCCACCTCCAGCCGGTACGGGTGCGGGCTGCGCCGGTCGATGGACGACCCGGCCGACTCCGGCGCGAAGGCGAAGAACGCCTCGCCCGAGACGGCCTGGTCGAACTGACCCAGGTAGTTGAAGCCCACCTCGGCCTCCGCCGCCCCGGCCAGCTCCGCCGCGGTCTCGCCCCCGCCCAGGTAGCGCAGCAGCCCGTAGCCGATCCCCCGCCGCGGCACCGCGCGCATCTGCTCCTTGACCGCCTTGAGCGCCGCGCCGGCGCCATCCCCCTCGGGCAGCTCCAGCACCACGGGGTAGGCGCTGGTGAACCAGCCCACCGTGCGCGAGATGTCGACGCCGCCGACGGCCTCCTCCTCGCGCCCGTGCCCCTCCAGCTCCACGCGGATGCGCCGCTCCCCCGTCCAGCGGGCGAGCGTGCGCGCCAGGGCGGTCAGCAGCACCTCGTCGATCTGCGTGCGGTACGCCGCGGGCACCTCGCGCAGCAGCGCGCCCGTCTCCTCCTCCGTCAGGCGCACGGCCACCCCGCGCCGCTGCGCCAGCGTGTTCTCGCCCGCCGGGTCGTCGGTGGGCACCGGCGCCACTTCCCGGCCGGCCTGCCCGCTCCAGTAGGCGGCCTCCTCCGCCAGCTCCCCGGAGCGCGCCAGCTCGGCCAGGCGCTCGGCCCACGCCTTCCACGACGTCGTCTTCAGCGGCAGCTCGACGGATTCCCCGCGCGCAAGCTGGGTGTAGGCGGTCTCCAGGTCCTCCAGCAGCACGCGCCAGCTCACCGCGTCGATCGCGAGGTGGTGGACCACGGCCAGCAGCCGCCCCGCCTCCCCGGCGCCCAGCTCGAACCACCCCATGCGCAGCAGCGGCCCGCGCGACAGCTCCAGGCTGCGCTGCACCTGCTCCGCCGTCGCCTCGATCGCCTCCCTCTGCGCTTCGGCCGGCAGCCCCGACAGGTCGAAGACCACCAGCGGACCGCGCGCGCCCGGCACGGCGTGCGACTGCGTCCAGCCGCCGTCCGCCTCCGGGCGGAAGCGCAGCCGCAGCGCGTCGTGGTGCGCTTCCACCGCGGCCGCGGCCCGCGCCAGCAGCGCCGGGTCCAGCACCTCGCGGGGACGCAGCAGCAGCCCCTGGTTGAAGTGGTGCCGCGCCGGCTGCTCCGTCTCGAAGAAGCGCTGCTGCACCGGGGTCAGCGGCGCCTCGCCCGTGACCGGGCCCTGCGCCGCCTCGGCGGCGCCAGCCTCCACCCACTCCGCCACTTCGGCCAGCCCGGCGACCGTCGGCCGCTCGAAGACCTGCCGCGGCGTCAGCTTCAGCCCCCGCGCCCGGGCCCGCGAGACCACCTGGATGGACAGGATGGAGTCGCCGCCCAGCTCGAAGAAGTTCGCATCCACGCCCACCCGCTCCAGCCGGAGCACCCCGCCCCACACCTCGCACAGGATCTCCTCGGCCCGCGTGCGCGGCCCGACGTAGTCCTCCGCGGCACTCCCCCGCTCCGGCTCCGGGAGGGCGCGCCGGTCCACCTTGCCGTTGGCGTTCAGCGGCAGCTTCTCCAGCACCACGACGGCGCCCGGCACCATGTAGTCCGGCAGCCGCTGTCCCAGGCGCGCCCGCAGCTCCGCCGGGGCGAGCTCCGCGCCCTCCCGCGGCACCACGTACGCGGCCAGCCGCTTCTGGCCGGGCGCGTCCTCGCGCACCATGACCACCGCCTCGTGCACCCCCTCCTGCTCCAGCAGGACGGCCTCGATCTCCCCCGGCTCGATGCGGAACCCGCGGATCTTGACCTGCGTGTCCACCCGCCCCAGGAACTCCAGCTCCCCGTCCGCCCGAAGCCGCACGCGGTCGCCCGTGCGGTACAGGCGCGAGCCCGGCTCGGCGCCGAACGCGTCGGGCACGAACACCGCGGCCGTCACGTCCGCGCGGCCCAGGTAGCCGCGCGCCACGCCGTCGCCGGCAAGGCACAGCTCGCCCGGCACCCCCACCGGCAGCAGGTTCCCGGCGGGATCCACCACGTGCATGCCCACGCCCGGCAGCGGACGCCCCACCATCTGCCAGCCGTAGCTCGTCCCGCGCTGGAGCGGCGTGGCCGAGCTGATCATCGTGTTCTCGGTGGGGCCGTACATGGCCCACACCTGCGCCGCGGGGAAGGCGGCCCGCGTCTGCTCCAGCAGGTCGGGGGCGATGGCGTCGCCGCCGATGAACACCGCGCGCATCCGCGGCAGCGTGCCCGGACCGGCCTGCACCCGCGCCACCACCTCGCGCATCAGCGCCGGCACGGCGTGCACCGCGTCGGTTGCCGCCAGCTCCTCCACCAGGCGCTCCACGTCGCGCACCGTCTCCTGCGCGAGCAGCCGCACCCGGCCGCCGGCCAGCAGCGGGGTGAACACCTCGAAGGCCCAGATGTCGAAGGCGTAGCTGGCCATCCCCGGCATCACCTCGCCCGCGGCGAAGCCGAAGGTGTCGCGCGTGGCCAGCAGCGTGTTCACCAGGCTGGCGTGCTCCACCACCACGCCCTTGGGCCGGCCGGTGGAGCCGGAGGTGTAGATGACGTACGCGGCGTTGCGCGGGCCGACCCCGGACTCGGGCGCGTCCTCCGGCCCGGCGGCGATCGCCTCGCGGTCCACGTCCAGGCGCACGACCTCGCCCGCGAAGGCGGGGAGCGCGTCCACCAGCGCGCCCTGCGACACCAGCAGGGCGGCCCCGGAGTCGGCCAGGGTGTACGCCAGGCGCTCGGCCGGGTAGTCCGGGTCCAGCGGCACGTACGCGCCGCCGGCCCCCAGCACGCCCAGCACCCCCACCACCATCTCCGGCCCGCGCTCCAGGCAGACCGCCACGCGGGTCTCCGGCCCCACGCCGCGGCGGCGGAGGTGGTGCGCGAGCTGGTTGGCGCGCCGCTCCAGCTCGGCGTAGCTCAGCGCGTCGCCGCGCCAGGAGACGGCGGTGAGCCCGGGCGTGCGCGCGGCCTGGGCCGAGAACAGCTCGTGCATGCACGCCGGCGCGTGCCCCAGGGGCTCCGCGCGGGAGCCGGCCAGCAGCTCCGCGCGCTCGTCCGCAGTCAGCAGCGACACCTCCGAAAGGCGCTGCCGCGGGTCGGCGACCATCGCCCGCAGCACCGTGTCCAGGTGCCCCGCCATCCGCTCGATCGTCGCCGCCTCGAAGAGCGCCGTCCGGTAGTTGAGCGCGCCGGCCAGCGCGCCCCCGCCGTCCGCGAACTCCAGGTCCAGGTCGAACTTGGCGGCGCGCTCGCCGCCGCCGAACGATGCCAGCGCGAGCTCGCCCAGCTCCAGCCGCTCGCCGTTCCCGCTTTGTTGGTTCACGGCGAAGGCGACCTGGAAGACCGGGGCGTGCGTGAGGCTGCGCTCCACGGACAGCTCCTCCACCAGCCGCTCGAAGGGCAGCTCCTGGTGGTCGAAGGCACTCAGCGCCGCCTCCCTCGTCGCCCGCACCAGCTCGGCCAGGGTGGGGTCGCCGTCGAGCCGGGCCCGCAGCGCCAGGGTGTTGACGAAGAAGCCGATCAGCCCCTCCACCTCGCGCCGGGTGCGCCCCGCGATGGGGGTGCCCACCACCACGTCGTCCTGCCCGGAGTACCGGGCGAGCAGCGCCTGCCACGCGGCCAGGAGCGTCATGAACAGCGTCGCCTCTTCCCGCTGCGACAGCTCGCGCAGCCCCTGCGCCAGATCGGCGGGAACCACGAAGCCGTGCCTGCCCGCGAGCAGGCTCTGCCCGACGGCGCGCGGGCGGTCGATGGGGACCTCCAGAAGCGGCGGCGCGCCGGCGAGGCGCTCCTTCCAGAAGCCGATGTGGTCCTGCAGGGTCCTGCCGCTGAGCCAGCCGCGCTGCCACACCGCGTAGTCGGCGTACTGCACCGGCAGCTCCGGCAGCCGCGGCTCCTCGCCCCGGCTGAAGGCGCCGTACAGGGCGGAGATCTCGCGCACCAGCACGCTGCGGCTCCAGCCGTCGCTGACGATGTGGTGGAGCGTGAAGAGCAGGACGTGGTCCTCGTCGTCCAGGCGCAGCAGCGTGGTCCGCAGCAGCGGCCCGGATTCCAGGTCGAAGGGCCGCAGCGATTCCTCGGCCGCCAGCCGCTCCGCCTGCGGCTCCCGCTCCGCCTCCGGCAGGTCCCGCAGGTCCAGCTCCACGAGCGGAACGGGGGCGGGCGCGTGGACCACCTGCACGGCCGCGCCGTCGTGCTCCGCGAACGTGGTGCGCAGGGTCTCGTGCCGCCGCACCAGCGCGTCCACGCCCGCCCGCAGCGCCCCGGTGTCCAGGGCGCCGCGCAGACGCAGCGCGAAAGGCACGTTGTAGGCGGCGCTGCCCGGCTCCAGCCGGTCCACCAGCCACAGCCGCTGCTGCGCGAACGACAGCGGCGCGGGGCCCTCGGATGTGCGGCGGGAGATCTTCCCCCCGCCGGGCGTGCCCCGCTCCCGCATGATCTTCTGCAGGAGCGCCTGCCTCTTCGCGGACGAAAGCTGACCGACCGCTTCCGCGACGCCGGCAGTGGGTTTATCGCTCATGTGCGGCAATGACAATGTTGAAGGATCGCGGGCTCTACCGCGCTACCACCGGACGCGACGCCGTCTCGGCGTCGGGGTCCTGCTCGGATTCCAGCTCTTCGAGGTGCTCCGCCATCCGATCGTCGTCCAGGTCGCCGATCAGGAGGTCCTCCACGATCCTGGCCAGGGCTTCCACGGTGCGCAGCTCGAACACGGCGCGCAGCGGCACCTCGAGCTCCAGCGCCTCCCGCAGCCGCGACACCACCTGCGTGGCCAGCAGCGAGTGCCCGCCCAGCTGGAAGAAGTTGTCCTCCGCCCCCACCCGCTCCAGCCCCAGAAGCTCCGCGAAGATTCCCGCCACCAGCTCCTCCATCTCCGTGCGCGGCTCCACGTATTCCCTTTCGGACCCGCTCTCCGGCGCCGGCAGCAGGCGCCGGTCGACCTTTCCGGCGGCCGACACCGGCAGCTGCTCCATCACCACGAACGCGCCCGGCACCATGTACTCCGGCACCTGCTCCGCCACGTGGGTCCGCAGCGCCGCCACCGCGAGATCCGCCGACGCCACCTCCACCCCCGCCTCCGGCACCACGTACGCCACCAGCCGCTGCTGTCCCGGCACGTCCTCCCGCAGCAGCACGGTCGCCTCCCGCACCTGCTCGTGCCCGCGAAGCACCGCCTCGATCTCTCCCAGCTCCACCCGGTACCCGCGCACCTTCACCTGGTGGTCCGCACGCCCCAGGAACTCGATCTCCCCGTCCGCGCGCCGCCGCCCCAGGTCGCCCGTCCGGTACAGCCGCGCGCCCGCCACCCCCCGGTGCGGGTCCGGGAGGAACCGCTCCGCCGTCAGCTCCGCCCGGCCCATGTATCCCCGCACCACCCCCACCCCCCCGATGTACAGCTCCCCGGCCACCCCGAGCGGCGCCGGCTCCAGCCACCGGTCCAGCACGTACAGCTGCGTGTTCCCGAACGTCCGCCCGATCGGCGGGTCCCCGTCCTCGGCCGTGTACGCGCTGGAGGTGTTGCGGATGCTCGCCTCCGTCGCCCCGTACCCGTTGAAGAACTTCCGCCCCTCCGCGCTCCAGCGCCGCAGCTGCTCCCCCGGGAGCCTGTCCCCGCCGGCGATCAGCGTGCGCAGCTCCGGCAGCTCCTCCACCGGCGTGGCCGCCAGCGCCGACTGCATGGTCTTCACGTGCGTGATCCGCTGCTCGCGCAGCAGCCGCAGCAGGTCCTCGCCCGGCAGCATCGCCCTGCGGGGCGCCACCACCAGCTCGGCCCCGCTGCTGAGCGCGATGAACATGTCGCCCACCGACGCGTCGAAGTGCAGCGGCGCGTACAGCAGGTTGCGGTCGCCGGGGCGGGAGTCGTAGATGCGGACCAGCTCGCGGATGGTGTTGGCCACCGCGCGGTGCTCCACCAGCACGCCCTTGGGGCGGCCCGTGGAGCCGGAGGTGTAGATGACGTACGCCAGGTTGTCGGAAACGACCCCGGCGGCAGGCGCCGCCTCGCTCTCCTGGGCCAGGCGCCCGGCCTCGGCATCCACCAGGAACAGGGGGAGGCCGCAGTCAGCGAGCCGATCGGCGAGGGCCGCCTGCGTCAGCATCAGGATCGGGCCCGCGTCGCGGATCATGTAGGCGCGCCGCTCGGCGGGGAGCTCGGGATCCAGCGGCAGGTAGGCGCCGCCGGCCAGCATCACGCCCAGCACGGCCACGATCATCTCCGGGGCCGGGTCCATGCAGATGGCCACGCGCACCTCGGGGCCCACGCCCTCGCGCCGCAGCAGGTTGGCGAGCCGGCAGGAGCGCCGGTACAGCTCGGCGTAGCCGAGACGCTGCCCCTCGAAGCGCAGCGCGGGCGCGTCGGGCGTGCTCTGCACCTGGGCGTGCACCATCTCGTGCAGGCACAGGTCGCCGGTGTAGCCGGTGTCGGCGCCGTTCCAGGCGTGCAGCAGCTGCTCGCGCTCGGCGGCGCGCAGCAGCGGCACCTCGGAGAGGCGCTGCCCGGGGTGCGCGGCCATGGCATCCAGCACTACCTCCAGGTGGCGGGCCAGCTGCTCCGCGGTCTCCGCTTCCACCTGGGCGCGGTCGTAGCGGACCTCCACCTTGAGGCGCGATGCGCCGTGCGCCGACAGGAGGAGCGGGTAGCTGGTCTGCGCGTGGACGAGGTTGGTCCGCACCCGCAGCTCCCCGAGGCCGTCCGCCTGCTCTCGCATGGCCTCGTCCACGGGGTAGTTCTCGAACGCGAACAGGCTTTCGAAGAGCGCCTCGCCCGCGGGAACGTCGCTCCACCGCTGCACCTCGCCCAGCGGCGCGTACTCGTGCTCGCGCGCCTCCACCTGCTGCGCCTGCAGCTCCGCCAGCCACTCCCCCAGGCCGGCGGAGTCGTCCAGGCGCACCCGCACGGGGAGCGTGTTGATGAACAGCCCCACCGTCTCCTCCACCCCCGGAAGCTCGGCCGGCCGCCCGGAAACGCTCGACCCCAGCACGACGTCCTCCACCCCGGCGTACCGGCCCAGCAGCAGCGCCCACGCCCCCAGCACCAGCGTGCTCGTGGTCACGCCCCACCCGCGCGCCTGCTCCTGCAGCGCGCGCGTCCGCTCCTCCGACAGCAGCCGGCCCGTCACGCCCAGGCCGCGCGCCCCGTCCGCGCCGCCGCGGCCCGACCGCGCCCCCGGCAGCGGGGTGGGGGCGTCGAAGCCGGCCAGCGTCTCCGTCCAAAAGCGCTCGGCCCGCGAGCGGTCCTGCCGCTCCAGCCACGCCACGTACTCGCGGTACCGGTGCCCCGGCCCGGTCTGCGGCGCCTCCCCGCGGGCGTACGCGGAGTACTCCCGCAGCACGTCGCGGAAGATGAGCGACAGGCTCCACCCGTCCAGCACCACGTGGTGGTGCGTCCAGACGAGCTGGTGCTCGTCGTCGCCCAGGCGGAACAGCGCCACGCGCATCAGCGGCGCGCGGCCCATCTCGAAGCCGTTCCCGCGGTCCGCTTCCAGGAAGCGCTCCAGGCGCGCCTGCCGCTCCTCCGCCCCCAGCCCCCGCCAGTCCTCCCGCCGGAAGGGCAGCTCCACCTCGCGGCGGACGACCTGCACCGGCCGCGGCAGCCCCTCCCAGGCGAACGCCGCCCGCAGCGCCTCGTGGCGCGCGACCACGCCCTGCCACGCCCGCTCCAGCGCTCCGGCGTCCAGCGGCCCTTCCAGCAGGAAGCCGAACTGCCCCGTGTACTCGCCCGATCCCGGCGACAGGAGCGAGTGGAAGAGCATCCCCTCCTGCAGGGGCGAGAGCGGATACACGTCCTCCACCCCGCGCCCGCTCCCCAGCAGCGCGTCCAGCGACGCCGGGTCCAGCCCGGCCAGCGGGAAGTCGCTCGGAGTGCAGCCGCCCGCCTCCGCGCCGCGGCAGTGGGCGATGAGCCCCCGCAGCTCGGCGGCGTACTCCTCCGCCAGGCGCTCCACCCCCTCCCGCCGGTGGACTCCCTCGGCGTAGCCGATCTGCAGCTCCAGGCACCCGGCCTGCACGGACCCGCCCACCTCCAGGAGGTGGGGACGCCGGCTGCCCCGGTCCATCGAGGGCCCGGCCGACTCCGGCGCGAAGCCGAAGAACGCCTCCGTGGAGACGGCCTGGTCGAACTGCCCCAGGTAGTTGAAGCCCACCTCGGCCTGCGCCGCCCCGGCCAGCTCCGCCGCGGTCTCGCCCCCGCCCAGGTAGCGCAGCACCCCGTAGCCGATCCCGCGCCCCGGCACCGCGCGCAGCTGCTCCTTGACCGCCTTGAGCGCCGCCCCGGCGTCGTCCCCCTCGGGCAGCTCCAGCACGACCGGGTACACACTGGTGAACCACCCCACCGTGCGCGACAGGTCCACCCCGCCGACGACCTCCTCCTCGCGGCCGTGCCCCTCCAGCTCCACCCGAAGGCGCCGCTCGCCGGTCCAGCGCCGCAGCGCGCCGGCCAGCGCCGTCAGCAGCACCTCGTCGATCTGCGTGCGGTACGCCGCGGGCACCTCGCGCAGCAGCGCCTCCGTCTCGTCCTGCGTCAGACCCAGCCTCACACCCCGCTTATGCGCCAGCGTGTTCTCGGCCCGCGGGTCGTCGACGGGCAGCGGCGCCACTTCCCGGGCGGCCTGACCGGTCCAGTACGCGGCCTCGTCCGCCAGCGTCCCGGAGCGGGCCAGCTCGGCCAGGCGCTCCGCCCACGCCTTCCACGACGTCGTCTTGGGCGGAAGCTCGACGGATTCCCCGCGCGCAAGCTGGGTGTAGGCGGTCTCCAGGTCCTCCAGCAGCACGCGCCAGCTCACCCCGTCCACCACCAGGTGGTGCGCCACGGCCAGCAGCCGCCCGGCCTCCCCGCCGCCCGGCTCGAACCAGGCCATGCGCAGCAGCGGCCCGCGCGACAGCTCCAGGCTCCGCTGCACCTGCGCCGCGGCCGCCTCGACCGCGCCCCCGCGCCGGTCCGCCGGCAGCGACGACAGGTCCAGGACCGCGAGCGGACCCCGCGCGGAAACGTCCGCGTGCGACTGCGTCCAGCCGCCGTCCGCCTCCGGGCGGAAGCGCAGCCGCAGCGCGTCGTGGTGCGCCTCCAGCGCCGCCGCGGCCCGCGCCAGCAGCCCCGCGTCCAGCACGTCGCGGGGACGCAGGAGCAGCGCCTGGTTGAAGTGGTGCCGCGCCGGCTGCTCCGTCTCGAAGAAGCGCTGCTGCACCGGCGTCAGCGGCGCCTCGCCCGTGACCGGGTGCTGCGACGCCCCGTCGGCCTCGAGACCGACCCGCTCCGCCACCTCGGCGAGCCCGGCGATCGTGGGCCGCTCGAAGACCTGCCGCGGCGTCAGCCTGAGGCCCCGCTGCCGCGCGCGGGAGACCACCTGGATGGACAGGATGGAGTCGCCGCCCAGCTCGAAGAAGTTCTCCTCCACCCCCACCCGCTCCACCTTGAGCACGCCGGCCCAGACGGCGCACAGGATCTCCTCCGCCTCCGTGCGGGGCGCGGTGTGCCGCTCTGCGCCGCCGCGCTCCGGCGCCGGCAGCGCCCGCCGGTCCAGCTTGCCGTTGGCGGAGAGCGGCAGCTTCTCCAGCACCACGACGGCGCCCGGCACCATGTAGTCGGGAAGCCGCTGCCCCAGGCGCGCCCGCAGCTCCGCCGTGGAGATCTCCGCGCCCTCCCACGGGACCACGTACGCGGCCAGCCGCTTCTGGCCCGGCGCGTCCTCGCGCACCACGACCACCGCTTCGTGCACCCCCTCCTGCTCCAGCAGGACGGCCTCGATCTCCCCCGGCTCGATGCGGAACCCGCGGATCTTGACCTGCGTGTCCACCCGCCCCAGGAACTCCAGCTCTCCGTCGGCGCGCCGCCGCACCCGGTCGCCCGTGCGGTACAGGCGCGAGCCCGGCCCGGCGCCGAACGCGTCGGGCACGAACGCCGCGGCCGTCACGTCCGCGCGGCCCAGGTAGCCGCGCGCCACCCCGGCGCCGGCAAGCCACAGCTCGCCCGGGACCCCCACCGGCAGCAGGTTCCCGGCGGGGTCCACCACGTGCATCCCCACGCCCGGCAGCGGACGCCCCACCATCTGCCAGCCGTACGTCGTCCCGCGCTGGAGCGGCGTGGCCGAGCTGATGATCGTGTTCTCGGTGGGGCCGTACATCGCCCACACCTGCGCCGCGGGGAAGGCGGACCGCGTCTGCTCCAGCAGGTCGGGCGCGACGGCGTCGCCGCCCACGAACACCCTGCGGACGTTCGGCAGCGTCCCGCGCCCGGCCTTGACCCTGGCCACCACCTCGCGCATCAGCACCGGCACCGCGTGCAGCGCGTCCGCCCGGGCCAGCTCCTCCACCAGGCGCTCCACGTCGCGCACCGTCTCCTGCGGCAGCAGGCGCACCTGCCCGCCCGAGAGCAGCGGGGTGAAGACCTCGAAGCCCCAGATGTCGAAGGCGTAGCTGGCCAGCACCGGCATCACCTCGCCGGCGGCGAGGCCGAAGACCTCGCGCGAGCCCAGCAGCGTGCTCGCCAGGCTGGCGTGCTCCACCACCACGCCCTTGGGCCGCCCCGTGGAGCCCGAGGTGTAGATGACGTACGCGGCGTTGCGGACGCTCACCCCGCTTTCGGGCGTTCCCTCCGGCTCGGCGGCGATCGCCTCGCGGTCCGCGTCCAGGCAGAGCACCGGGCCCCCGAAGGCGGAGAGCGTTTCCGGCAGCCGCCCCTGCGACACCAGCAGCGAAGCGCCGGAGTCGGCCAGCGTGTACGCCAGCCGCTCGGCCGGGTAGGCGGGGTCCAGCGGGACGTACGCCCCGCCGGCCTTGAGCACGCCCAGCACCCCCACCAGCATCTCCACCCCGCGCTCCAGGCAGATCCCCACCCGCACCTCCGGCCCCACCCCCAGCGCGCGCAGCCGGTGCGCGAGCCGGCTGGAGCGGCGCTCCAGCTCGGCGTAGCTCAGCGCGGCGCCGCCGTCGGCGACCGCGGTCCGCTCCGGCGTGCGGGCGGCCTGCGCGGAGAACAGCTCGTGCACGCACGCGGGCGGGTGGTCGACGGGCTCCGCGCGGGAGCCGGCCAGCAGCTCCGCCCGCTCGCCCTCGCGAAGCAGCGAGGTCTCGGAGAGGCGCCGCCCCGGCCCGGCCGCCATGCTCGCCAGCACGGCCTCCAGGTGCCCGGCCATCTGCGCGATCGTCGCCGCGTCGAAGAGCGCCGGCCGGTAGACGAGCATCCCGCCCAGCGCGTCGCCGGTGTCCCGGAGGACCAGCTCCAGGTCGAACTTGGCCACGCGCTCGCCCGACCCGAACGGCTCCAGCGCCAGCTCCCCCAGCTCCAGCCGCTCGTCCTCCCCGGCGGCCTGCACCAGGGTGAAGATCGTCTGGAAGACGGGGGAGTGCGTCAGGCTGCGCTCCACGCCCAGCTCGTCCACCAGCCGCTCGAAGGGAAGGTCCTGGTGGTCGTAGGCGCCCAGCGTCGATTCCCGCACCCGCCCCAGCAGCCCGGCCCAGGTGGGGTCACCCCCCAAGTCGGCGCGCAGCGCGAGGGTGTTGACGAAGAAGCCGATCAGCCCCTCCACCTCGTGCCGGGTCCGCCCCGAGATGGGGCTGCCCACCACCACGTCGTCCTGCCCGGCGTACCGGGCGAGCAGCGTCTGCCAGCCGGCAAGCAGCGTCATGAACAGCGTCGCTCCCTCGCGGCGCGACAGCTCGCGCAGCGACCGCGACAGCGCGGGCGGGAGCATCAGCCCATGGCTCTCCGCGCGGGGGCTCTGCCCGGGGACGCGCGCGCGGTCCGTCGGGATCTCCAGCAGCGGGGGCGCCCCGGCCAGCCGCTCCTTCCAGAAGCCGATCTGCGCCTCCAGCGTCTCGCCCGATAGCCATTCCCGCTGCCACACGGCAAAGTCTGCGTACTGCACCGGCAGCTCGGGCAGGCGCGGCTCCTCGCCGCGGCTGAAGGCGGCGTAGAGCGCCGAGACCTCGCGCACCAGCACGCCGCGGCTCCACCCGTCGCTGACGATGTGGTGCAGGACGAAGCAGAGCACGTGGTCGTCGTCGTCCAGGCGCAGCAGCGTGCAGCGCAGCAGCGGTCCGCGCGCCAGGTCGAAGGGCAGCATCGCCTCCGCCGCGGCAACCCGTTCCGCCTCGGCCTCGCGCTCCGCAGAAGGCAGCTCGCGCAGGTCCAGCTCCACCAGCGCCACCGGAGCGGGCGGGTGGACGACCTGCACCGGCGCCCCGCCGTCCCCGGCAAACGTGGTGCGCAGCGTCTCGTGCCGCCGCACCAGCGCGTCCAGACCCGCCCGCAGCGCGGCCGAGTCGAGCGAGCCCCGCAGCCGCAGCGCATACGGCATGTTGTAGGCGGCGCTCCCCGGCTCCAGCTGGTCCACCACCCACAGCCGCTGCTGCGCGAACGACAGCGGCAACGGTCCCGACCGCGGCACCCGCTCCATCGGCGGGGCCGGCGGCGTGCCCGCGCTGCGCACCGCCTCGATGCGAGCGGCCAGCTCCCGGACGGTCGGCGCCTCGAAGAGCGCCCGCAGCGGGAGCGCCACCCCGAAGACCCGGCCGACCCGCGAGACCACGCGGGTGGCCAGCAGCGAGTGCCCGCCCCGGTCGAAGAAGCCGTCCTCGGCGCCCACGCGCTCCATCCCCAGCACCTCCGCCCAGATCCCCGCGAGCACCTCCTCCGTGGCCCCGCGCGGCGCCGCGTACCCCGCGCCCGCCTCGGCCTCCGGCGCGGGAAGCGCCCGCCGGTCCAGCTTGCCGCTGGGGGTCAGCGGAAGCGCTTCCAGCCGCACGAGCGCCGCCGGCACCATGTACTCCGGCAGCAGCACCCGGAGGTGCGCCCGCAGGACGGCCGCGTCCGGCGCTTCCTCCGCGCCGCAGGTCCAGTAGGCGACCAGCCGCCGCTCCGCGCCCGCGTCCTCCCGCAGGACCACCGCGGCCCCGCCGACCGCCGGGTGCGACGCCAGCGCGCTCTCCACCTCGCCCAGCTCCACGCGGAAGCCGCGGATCTTGACCTGCCGGTCCGCGCGACCCAGGTACTCCAGCTCGCCGCCCGCCGTCCAGCGCGCCCGGTCCCCCGTCCGGTACATCCGCTCGCCCGGAGCGAGCGCGAACGGGTCCGGGACGAAGCGCTCGGCCGTGGCCGCCGGGTTCCCCATGTATCCCCGCGCCAGCCCGTGCCCCGCCACGTACAGCTCGCCCGCGGCGCCCGCGGGAAGCGGCTGCATCGCCGCGTCCGCCACGTACACGCGCGTGTTCCAGATGGGCCGGCCGATGGCGACCCGCTCCTCGGCGACCGCGCCGAGCACGTGCGCGGTGCTGTCCGCCGCCACCTCCGACGAGCCGTACAGGTTGAGGAGCGTCGCCCCGGGGAGCGCCCCGGCGAAGCGGCGGGCCAGCTCGGGGGGAAGGGCCTCGCCGCTGGTCACCACCAGCCGCAGCCGCGGGCAGCGCCCGGCCAGGTCCGGGTGGGCGTCCAGGAGCGCTTGGAGGAGGGAGGGCACCAGGACGATGCGCGTCACCCCGTGCCGCGACAGCTGGTCGACCAGCGCCTCCGGGTCGCGGGCGTCCTCGTCCGGGACGAGCACGGACGGCACCCCGGCCAGCAGCGGCCCGAAGACCTCCCACACCGAGTCCACGAAGGCCAGCGAGGTCTTCTGGACGCACACCTCGTCCGCCGCGAAGGGATGCTCGCTCCACATCCAGGCGAAGCGGTTGACGATCCCCCGGTGCGTGCCGAGCACCCCCTTGGGCGTGCCGGTGGAGCCCGAGGTGTAGACGACGTAGGCGAGGCTTTCCGGCTCCGCCGCGGCGTCCGCACCGACCTCCGGCTCGACCGCCCCGGCATCGGGGCGCACCACCTCCACGCCGCACTCGCCCAGTCGCTCCGCCGAGGCGGCGTCTGCCAGGACGAGCGCCGCGCCGGAGTCGGCCAGCATGTAGCGCAGACGCTCGGCGGGGTAGCCGGGGTCCATGGGGACGTACGCGCCCCCGGCGCGCAGCACGGCCAGCAGCGACGCCACCAGCTCCGGCGTGCGCGCCATGCACACGCCCACGCGCGTCTCCGGCCCCACTCCGCGCCGCCGCAGCACGCCGGCCAGCTCCACCGAGCGGCGGTCCAGCCCGGCGTACGTCACCCGCTCGCCGCGCCAAGCGAGGGCGACGGCGTCCGGCGTGCGGGCGGCCCGCTCGGCGAACAGGGCGTGCAAACCCACTCCCGCGGGGACCGGGCGCGCGGTGTCGTTCCACTCCT
Organism: uncultured Gemmatimonadales bacterium; assembly: GCA_963716255.1. Classification (GTDB taxonomy): domain Bacteria; phylum Gemmatimonadota; class Gemmatimonadetes; order Longimicrobiales; family Longimicrobiaceae; genus JAFAYN01. The sequence continues at coordinate 2,166,498 of OY970303.1, forward strand.
CCAGCACCTGCGCCCGCTCCGCCCCGCGCAGCAGCGACAGCTCCGAGAGGCGCCGCTGCGGGTCGGCGGCCATCGCCTCCAGCACGCTCTCCAGGTGCCCGGCCAGGCGCTCCATGGTGGCGGCATCGAAGAGCGCGGTCCGGAAGACGAGCGAGCCGGCCAGCGCCTCGCCCGCCTCCTGGAACACCAGGTCCAGGTCGAACTTGGCGACGCCCTTGCCCCCGCCGAACGGCGCCATCCCGACGTCGCCCAGGCGCAGCCCATCGTCCTCCGCGCCGGCACGGTGCAGCGCGAAGGTGGTCTGCACCAGCGGCGCGTGGGCCAGCGAGCGCTCCACGCCCAGCTCCTCCACCAGGCGCTCGAAGGGCAGCTCCTGGTGTTCGTACGCGCCCAGCGAGGTCTCCCGGACGCGGCCCAGCAGCTCGTCCCAGGAGGGGTCTCCGCCCAGCCTCGTGCGCAGCGCCAGCAGGTTGATGAAGAAGCCGATCAGCCCCTCGGTCTCGCGCTGCGTCCGCCCGGCGATGGGCGTGCCGACGACGACGTCGTCCTGGCCCGCATAGCGCCACAGGAGCGCCTGCCAGCCGGCCAGCACGGTCATGAACAGCGTCGCGCCCTTCCTGCGCGAGAGCGCCCGCAGCTCCTGCGACAGCACGGGCGTGAGGGTGAAGTGGCGCCTCTCCGCCAGCGGGCTCTGCCCCGGGGCGCGCGGGTGGTCCGTGGGGATCTCCAGCAGCGGGGGGGCGCCTCGCAGCGTTTCCTTCCAGTAGCCGATCAGCTCGTCCAGGACTTCCCCGCTCAGCCAGGCGCGCTGCCACACCGCGAAGTCGGCATACTGCACCGGCAGCTCCGCCAGCCGGGGCTCCCCGCCCCGGCTGAGCGCGGCGTACAGGGCGGAGACCTCGCGCACCAGCACGTCCATGCTCCAGCCGTCGCTGACCACGTGGTGCAGCGTGAACAGCACCACGTGCTCCTCGTCGTCCAGGCGCACGAGCGTGCTCCGCAGCAGCGGCCCGCGCGCCAGGTCGAAGGGGAGCCGCGCCTCGGCGGCGGCCAGGCGCTCGGCTTCGGCCTCGCGCCGCGCCCGCGGCACGCCGCGCAGGTCCAGCTCCACCAGCGCCGCCGGGGCGGGCGGGTGGATCACCTGCACCGGCGCGCCGTCCCGCTCCTCGAACACCGTGCGCAGCGCTTCGTGGCGCCGCACCAGCTCCGCCAGGCTGCGGCGCAGCGCGGCCACGTCCAGGGAGCCGCGCAGGCGCATGGCGCTGGGCATGTTGTAGGCGGCGCTCCCCGGCTCCAGCCGGTCCACCAGCCACAGCCGCTGCTGAGCGAACGACAGCGGCAGCGCGGCGCCGTCGCGCGGGGTGGGCACGATGGGCGGCGCCAGCGAGGCGCCCGCGCCGCGAAGAGCCTCGATACGCCCGGCCAGCGCGGCCACCGTGGGTGCCTCGAAGAGCACCCGCAGCGGCACCTCCACCCCGAACGCCTGCCGGGCGCGCGAGACCACCTGCGTCGCCAGCAGCGAGTGCCCGCCCAGCTCGAAGAAGCTGTCCTCCACCCCCACCCGCCCGGTCTTCAGCACCTCCGCCCAGATCCCCGCCAGCACCTCCTCGGTGGGCGTGCGCGGCGCCACGGGCTCCGTGCCGGTCCCCTGCTCCGGCGCGGGCAGGGCGCGCCGGTCCAGCTTGCCGTTGACGGAGAGCGGCAGCTTCTCCAGGACCACGAAGGCCCCGGGCACCATGTGCGCCGGCAGGCGCTCCGCCAGGAGCGGCCGCAGCTCCGCCGCCCTGAGCTCCGCTCCCTCCGCGGGAACCACGTAGGCGACCAGCCGCTTCTGCCCCGGCACGTCCTCGCGCACCAGGACCACCGCCTCGTTCACCCCCGCCTGCTCCAGCAGCGCCGCCTCGACCTCCCCCGGCTCGATGCGGAATCCGCGGATCTTGACCTGCGCGTCCACGCGCCCCAGGAACTCCAGCGTCCCGTCGGGACGCCAGCGCGCCCGGTCGCCCGTGCGGTACAGGCGCGCGCCGGCCTCTCCCGAGAACGGGTCGGGGACGAAGCGCTCGGCCGTCAGCCCGGCGCGCCCCAGGTAGCCGCGCACCACCCCCACCCCGCCCACCAGCAGCTCGCCGGCGACGCCGGCGGGGACCGGCTGGCCGTACGAGTCCAGCACGTACACCCGCAGGTTGGTGAAGGGCCGTCCGATGGAGGGCTTCCCGCCGTCGGCGAAGCACTCGCCCAGCGTGGACCCGATCGTGGTCTCGGTGGGGCCGTAGCCGTTGAAGAAGCGCCGCCCCGGCGCCCAGCGGGCGACCACCTCCGCGGTGCACGCGTCACCGGTGGCGACCAGGACGCGCAGCTCCGGGAGCCCGTCCGGCGGGAGGACCGCCAGCGTGGAGGGCTGCAGGGTGGCGACGGTGACGTGCTGCTCGCCCAGGAAACGCAGCAGCGCCGGGCCGGGGAGGGCGGCGTCCCCGGTCGCCAGGCAGAGCGTCCCGCCGTTCCCCAGCGCGGCGATGACGTCCCAGAAGGAGGCGTCGAAGCCGAACGAGGCGAGCTGCAGCACCCTCTCGTCCGTCCCCAGCCCCAGGATGCGCCGCTGCGTCTCCACCACGTTGAGCACCCCGCGGTGCGGCACCAGCACCCCCTTGGGGGTCCCGGTGGAGCCGGAGGTGTAGATGACGTACGCCAGGTTCTCCGGCGCGGCGCCGTGCTCCGGCGGCGTGGCCGGCCGCTCCCGGATCGTCCCCGCCTCTGCGTCCAGGAGGACGACGCGCCCGGGCAGCCCCTCGCTCCGCTCCGCCAGCGCGGCGCAGGACACGACCACGCGCACCCCCGAGTCGGCGGCCATGAAGCGCAGCCGCTCGTCCGGGTAGGCGGGGTCCAGCGGGACGTAGGCGCCCCCGGCCGCGTGCGCGGCGAGCATCGCGACCAGCGCCTCCGGCGAGCGCTCCAGGAGGATCCCCACCGGCACCTCCGGCCCCACCCCCAGCGCGCGCAGGTGGTGGGCGAGGCGGTTCACCCGGGCGTCCAGCTCCGCGTAGGTGAGCGACTCGCCGCCGGTGACCACCGCGACCGAGGCGGGGGTGCGCTCCGCCTGGGCGTGGAAGAGCTCGTGCACCGTCCCCGCCGGGAAGTCGGCGGCGGTGGCGTTCCAGCCCTCCAGCACCTGCGCCCGCTCGGCTCCCCGCACCAGCGACAGCTCGGAAAGGCGCCGCTGCGGGTCGGCCACCATCGCCTCCAGCACGACCTCCAGGTGTCCCGCCAGCCGGACGATCGTCGCCGCGTCGAAGAGCGCCGGCCGGTAGGCCAGCACCCCCCCGAAGGTCTCGCCTTCCTCCGCCACCGCCAGCTCCAGGTCGAACTTCGCCGCCCCGGCGCCGGTCCCGAACGGCCTCAGCTCCAGGTCGCCCAGCGACAGCTGCTCGTCCGTCGCGGACCGGTTCAGCGCGAAGGCGGCCTGGAAGACGGGCGCGTGGGTCAGGCTGCGCTCGGCGCCCAGCTCCTCCACCAGGCGCTCGAAGGGGATCTCCTGGTGGTCGTACGCGCCGAGCGCCGTTTCCCGCACCCGCCCCAGCAGCCGGATCCACGTGGGATCGCCCGCCAGGTCGGCCCGCATGCTGAGCAGGTTGACGAAGAAGCCGATCAGCCCCGCGGTCTCGGGACGGTTCCGCCCCGCGACCGCGGTGCCCACCACCACGTCGTCCTGCCCGGCGTAGCGGCCCAGCAGCACCTGCCAGGCGGCCAGGACGGTCATGAACAGCGTGGCCCCCTCGGCCTGCGCGAGCGCCCGCAGGCCCCGCGAAAGCTCCGGCGAAAGGTCGAAGGTGTGGGTCGCCTGCTCCGGGCTCTGTCCCGCGGCGCGCGGCCGGTCCGTGGGGATCTCCAGCAGGGGAGGCGCCCCGGCCAGGCGCTGCTTCCAGTAGCCGATCTGCGCTTCCAGCACCTCGCCGCTCAGCCACCGGCGCTGCCACACCGCGTAGTCGGCGTACTGCACCGGCGGCTCGGGGAGACGCGCGTCCTCCCCCCGGCTGAAGGCGCCGTACAGCGCGGAAACCTCGCGCACGAGCACGCCCTTGCTCCAGCCGTCGCTGACGATGTGGTGAAGCGTGAACAGCAGCACGTGGTCCCGGTCGCCCAGGCGCAGCAGGGTGCTGCGCAGCAGCGGCCCGCGCTCCAGGTCGAAGGGACGCCGCGCCTCGTGGGCGGCGAGCCGCTCCGCGAGGCCCGCCGCGCCGGGAGCGCCCCGCAGGTCCACGAGCGGCAGCGCCACCGGGGCGGGCGGGCGGACGACCTGCTCGGGCACGCCGTCGTGCTCGACGAAGACCGTGCGGAGCGCCTCGTGCCGCCGCACCACTTCGGCGAGGCTCGCCCGCAGTGCGGACGCGTCGAGCGCGCCCACCAGGCGCACCCCGTACGACATGTTGTAGGCGGCGCTGCCCGGCTCCATCCGCTCCACCACCCACAGCCGCTGCTGGGCGAACGACAGCGGCAGCGGACCCGACAGGCTGCGGCGGGGGATCCGGTCGTCCCGGTCGCCCGCGCCTCTCCTCTCGCGCATCAGGTCCCTGAGGAGCGCCTGCCTGTCCTTCAGCGAAAGCTGTCCGGCAAGCTTTCCTGCTCCGCCCGGTCGATCGTGGCTCATGGATGAAAACGTTCGTGGTTGTGGCAGTCGCCGCGCATTGCTGCTCCCCCCTCCGGGCCGCCCACGAGGTGCAGGCCGCCCGCGCGTGCTTCAATCTCGGAGTCGGTGGCCGGCCGGCAGGCCGGTGAGGCGGGAGAGATCGATGATGCAGGCCAGATTGTCGGGGTCGACGCCGGCGACCGGTGCCTCCATGCGGGTCGCCACGCGCACCCCGGGGCCGACGCCCCGGCGGCGGAGGCGCTCGACGAGGGGAACTGCGCCGTGCGGATTGCACATCGGGGCGGAGGCCTGGTGGGCGGGCGGCCGCTGCGGGCCGCGGCTACCGTGCGGGGGGGATGCCGGGGAGCGCCGGTGGGGGAGGTCCCTCGCGCGCGCGCCGGTGGGGCTGCGGAGCCGCCGAGGCGGCAGCTCCGGGCCCGATCCCGGGCTGACAACGCAGCCGCGCCCGGGCTTCCAGCACGTCCTGGCCCGTTACTGCCGGCAGCCTCGACGTCCCCCTGGACGTTTCGGCGCCAGGCCAGCGTCACATCCACCGCGTTTCACCGGCCCCGGGCGAGCCCGGTGCGAGGCCCGGGAAATCCGGACGCGACCGGGACCGAAAGGTCTTTAAATGTTCGTCAACACAGTGTCTTGGCGTCCGCTGATAATACAACTCTGAAGGGGATAGTCAACCCGATCCAGTCAGCAAATGCACGATGAATCGATCGCAGCAGGTCCGGATCGGCTCCCGGGCGGAGCTCCCCGGTCCGCCCGGTCTCCCGGGGCCCGGTGCGCGCCGGTGGGGATGTCGGCGTCCCGGGAGCGATTGGCCCGCTGCGACCGCTCTGAGGCGGCCCTGGGCCAGGGCGCGGCCGGTCCCTGCCGGGAGCGCTTCGACGCGAGCTCCGCGGCGCCGTCAGGGCATGCCGCGCAGTCAGTTGAACGTGGACATCGGGCGCCCCCTCCCGGCGAACGGGGTGATATGCCGCTAGCGGGACGCCGGCCGCTTCGCCTCGGAGTCGACGTCCTCCTGCCACGCCGCGAGCAGCGGCCGGAGGCGGCGCGCGACGTCGGGCCGGCGCGCGACCAGGTTCTCGCGCTCCCCGACGTCCGCCCGCAGGTCGAAGAGCATGGGCCTGCCGCCGTCCAGCAGCAGCTTCCAGTCGCCCGAGCGCACGGCCTGCTGGGGACGCGGTGCGGTCACCCTCCAGAAGAGCGTCCGCTCGACCTGCGGGGCGCGTCCTTCCAGCACGGGGAGCAGGTCGATTCCCTCGGCGCGCGCTCCGGGAGGGGCCGCGGTCCCGGTGGCCGCGAGGATCGAGGCGGTCAGGTCCATGGTGATCCCCACCTGCCCCGACACGGTGCCGGCCGGGATCCGGCCAGGCCAGCGGAGGATGGCCGGCACCCGGATGCCGCCCTCCCAAAGCGTTCCCTTGTGATGGAACAGGGGCGCGTTCCGCGACAGCCATTCGCCGCCGTTGTCGTTGGTGAAGATCACCAGCGTGCTCCGCCGCAGCCCCAGCCGGTCGAGCGTCCCCAGGATCCGCCCCACGCCCTGGTCGGCGCGCTCCAGCATGGCCACGTAGTCGGCGCGCGTGCTCGTGGAGTCGTCGAACGCTCCCAGGTGCCTGCCGTTGTCGCGCGCGGTGGACGGGTGGTCGGGGACCTGGTACGGCCAGTGCGCGGCGCTGTACGAGACGTCGATGAAGAACGGCCGCCGGGCGTTCTGCTCGATGAAGCGCACGGAGCGCTCGGTGACGAGGTCGGTCGTGTACCCCGGCGCCTCCACGGGACGGTCGTTCTCGAACAGGTCGGGCCGGCCGGCGCCGTCGGTGTGGCGGTAGTAGTCGATGAAGCCGCTCTTGAAGCCCCAGAAGTAGTCGAACCCGTGGGCGCCGGGGCTGAACTCGGGCTTCCACCCCAGGTGCCACTTGCCGATGAGCGCGGTGGCGTACCCGCGGCTCTTCAGCAGCCGCGGCAGCGACCCGTCGGTGGGAGGGAGCCCCCGCTCCAGGTCCGCCTCGCCCCCGGCGCCGAGCGGCTGCTCCAGCGTGAACCGCTGCTGGTAGCGGCCGGAGATGAGGCCCGCGCGCGTGGGCGTGCACGTGGCGCCGTTGGCGTAGAAGTCGGTGAGGCGTACGCCGTCGCGGGCGAGGCCGTCGATGTGGGGGGTGCGGACGTCCGGCGCGCCGTACGCGCCGAAGTCGCCGTAGCCCACGTCGTCCGTGATGACGAGGACGACGTTGGGGCGCTGGGGGCTGCCCGCCTGCGCGCCCGCCGGCGCCGCGGCGAGGGCCGCCGCCAGCACCATCGCGAGGAGTGCGGTCCGGGACATGGAGGGCTCCTGGGGAGGTGGCCGCGCGGGAGAAGTTTCGTCCGGGAAGCGTGTATCTTGATCGCGGCACCCGCGTGCCGCAACGGGGTCGCCGCTCGCCGGCCGGCGAGCGAACCCGGCCGCCGCGCCCGGCGCGGGGCGACGCGAAAGGCCCCGACGCCGGACGCGGCACCGGGACCATCGAACGGCTCGCGAGGGGCGGCCGGCGGCGGCGCCCGTCAGCGCCGCCGGACCTCCAGCACGTAGTCGCCGAACCCGGCGAAGAGGGTGTTGGCGCGGATCACGTACACGCCCGCCGCGGGCAGCGTCACGTCGCAGCGGGAATCGGTGCCCCCCGCGCCGTCGTCGTCGGTCTCGATCTGGGTGAACCTGTCGTTCACCAGGCGGCCGAAGCGGAGGTAGGTGTCCAGGGAACCCGAGCGCATGATGATCGTGAGCCGCTCCCCGGCGCGGCCCTGGTAGAGCCAGTCGTCGTACGCCGTTCCGTCGGAGGTGGTCCGGTCGCTCGCCTCCAGCTTCCCGGCGAGCGCCTGGCCGAGGCGCGCCTCCTCCCCGGGATAGGATGCGGGGGGACTCCCGCCGGAGTTCGCCGCCGGGACCGCGGCCGCGGCTCCCGGCGGTGCCGCGTTCCGCGCGGCCGGGACGGTGTCCCCGGCGGAGGCGGCGACCACGGCCGGCTCAGCGCGTGACTGCGGGTCCAGGGGCGGCTGCGCGCCCGCCGGCAGGGTCCAGGCGAGGGCTGCGGCGACGGGGAGAAGGCTTCCCCGGACTCCGGGATTGCATGGCATCTCTCCCTCCACGGCAAAAAGGGATGGAGGCTCCACCCACAGGGGAGGTGGAGCCCGCGAGGCCACGTTCGTGTGCCGGCGGGAAAGCCCGGCTGGTCCGGGCTTTCCCGCGATCCGGAGCAGGGACCGGCCCCGCAGGATTGCAATCTATGTCGCGCGTGCCCCGGGTGTGTCAGTTTTTTTCTCCGGGCACCCGCCTCCCCGCCGACGGGAGGATGCCACGCGGGGCGAGCAGGCATCGACGGTGCGTCAGCCCACCGCCGCGGGCCCCGGGCGCAGGTGGCCCACATCCACGGCGTAGGCGTGCAGCGCGTCGTGGAGCAGGCGCCGCCCGCGGTGAATGCGGCTCTTGATGGTCCCCCCGGCCACGCCCAGCATCTGGGCGATCTCGCCGTAGCCGAACCCTTCCAGGTCGCACAGCACCACGGCCTCGCGGTATTCCCGGGGGAGGCCGTCGATGGCGCGCAGCACCTCGCCGTCCACCAGCGAGTCCCAGAACTCGCCCTCCGCGTCCCGCACCTGCCAGGGCTGGTGCACGCCCGCGTCCGCCAGCGCCGTCACGTCGTCCACGCCCAGGTCCGTGGCAAGGTGCTCCATGCGGTACGACCTGACCTCGCCACGGCGGACGGCGGCGTTCCGGCAGATGGTGAACAGCCAGGAGCGGCACTGCGTCCCCCGCGTGTACGTGCTCCAGCCGCGGAACGCCCGCAGGTAGGTGTCCTGCACAAGGTCCTCCGCCGCGGCCTCGTCGCCGCGGGTCAGGCGCAGCGCGAAGCGGTGGACGGAGGGCAGGTACGGGAGCGCTTCCTCGGCGAAGCCGGCGTCGGCGGGGACCTCGCCGGCCGGGGTGCTCCGGCCCGTCCCCGGCTGGCGCCGGGTGCCCTGGGCCGCGTACGACCCCTGCGGGTGCATGGCTGCCATGTGTGTGGGCTCTGCGTGGTGGATCCCGTCCCGCCCCGGCGGCGGGACGGTGCCGGATTCTCCTGGTGGCGGAGCGGGAGGCGGTGCGTGGAGCCGCGGCGAGCCGGAGGGGAGCAACGGGCGTTCCCGGGGCGGATTGCGGACAAGTGCCTGGCGCGACATGACTTGAGGAGGGAGAAGGCGAGGCCGGTATGTAGCGGTACGGTACAGCGGCCGGCCGACTGGCCGGAAACGCGACAGCGGGCGCCCCACTCCGCCGGGGCGGTTGCGTGAGGGATTTCGGCCCGCAGGGGCGAGACCCGGCGGCCGTTTGCCGGGGCTCGACTCCGTTGAGCAGCGTTGTTTGCTGCTCTACGGAGCCGAAGCCCGACCCCGGCGCCAGCCGGGGGCACGCCCGAGCCCCGCCGTCTCCGTGCCGACGAGGCCTGCGTACAGCCTCTGAATACGCCGCGCGGTGAAGTCCGCGTCCTCGGCGACGGCCCTCGCCTGCGCCCGGGCCGCCATCGCGAGGCGCCGGTCCTCGTCCGCGAGGAGCGCGGCGATTTCGCGGGCCAGCGCGGCGGCGTCCCCCACCGGGACCGCGGCGGCGGCCTCCGGCGCCCAGTCCGCCAGGTGCCCCACGGCCGTCCCCACCGCCGGCACGCCCGCCACGGCGGCCTCCAGCAGCACGATGGGGTCGGCCTCGTGGCGGGACGAGACGACGAGCAGGTCCGCGCGCTCCACCCATCCGCGCAGCGCCGTGTGGGGAAGGAAGCCGTGGAAGCGCACGGCCTCGCCCAGCCCGAGCTCCGCGGCCAGGCGCTGCACGGAGCCGCCGAGGGTGTCCTCACCGACCACGTCCAGGCGGAAGCGGACTCCCGCGGCCACGAGCGCGGCGGCCGCACGCAGCAGCGTCCCCTGGTCCTTGACCCGGTTCAGGCTGCCCACGTGCAGGAGCCGCGCGGGCTCGCCGGGGGCGCGGCGGCGGGGAAAGCGCGGCGGCCAGCGGTCCAGCGCGACGCCGTACGGCAGCCGCTCGGCGCGGATCTCCAGCGCCCGGGCCTGCTCCAGCACGAAGGCGCTGGGGACGGTGACGTGGCTCGCCCCGGCCACGGCGAGCCGGACCCAGGCGCGCCCCCGCCGCCGCGCGCGGGCGCCGAAGCCGATGCCGGGCAGGTCGGCGAGGTCGCCGCCGGTGAGGTGCAGGAGCACGGGGACGCCCAGCACCCGCCCGGCGAGGGCGGCCACCGTCCCGGCCGGGGCTGCCCACACGGCGTGCAGCACGTGGAAGGGCGCGCGGCGGTGCTCGGCCAGGAGCTGCGCCAGCACGCGCGGGCGCCGGGGGCGGCGGCCGGCGTTGTGGACCCGGGCGCCGAGCAGATCCCAGCTCCCGGGCTCGGGCTCCTGCGCGAAGGCGAAGACGTGCAGGTCGTGCCCCGCCGCGGCGATGCGCTCGATGAGCCAGAGCAGGCAGGGGATCACGCGGTGCGTGCCGCCGCGGTCCACCCCGCCGGGCACCAGGAGCGCGACCTTCACCGGACCTCCAGCAGCGCCGCGGGGATCGTGGCGGGCGGGACGGCGGGCAGCTGCCGCGTCAGCATGCCCACGACCTCCCGCAGCAGCCCTTCGTGGAAGCGGGGCGTGGCGAACCGCTCGGCGTTGCGGCGCAGCGCGCCCTCGTCCAGGGCCAGGCCGTCCAGGTGCAGGAGGGCGGCGGCCATCGCCGCGGGGCGGGGCTCGGCGAAGAACACGCCCGTGCTGGCCGCCGCCCCGTCCGCCGGACCCTCCGCGACCTCGCCCGCGGCGCCCACCAGCGGCCCCGCCACGCTGTCGAGCAGCCCGCCCGCCGCCAGGGCGACGACGGGGGCGCCGGCGGCCTGCGCCTCCACCGCGGTGATCCCGAAGTCCTCCACGCCGGGGACAAGGAAGGCGCGGCAGCGGCTGTACAGCGCCGCCACCTCCTCGTCGGAGACGCGGCCCAGGAACGCGACCCCCGGCCCGGCGATGCTCCGCAGGCGCGCCATCTCCGGCCCGTCGCCGGCCACCACCAGGCGGCGCCCCAGGAGCGCGCAGGCGCGGATGGCCAGCTCCACGTGCTTGTAGGGGACCAGCGCGCTCACCACCAGGTAGAAGTCCTCCGGCGCCCGGGGCGAGCGGAAGCGCTCCACGTCCACCGGTGGGTGGACCACGGCGGCGCCGCGGGCGTAGCTGCGGCGGATGCGGTCGCGCACGCAGCCGGAGTTGGCGACGAACACGTCCACCCGGCGGCTGGTGGCGGCGTCCCAGCGGCGCAGCGCGCCCGCGACCGGGAGCGCGAGGCCGCGGAGCAGGCGCCGCCGGCCCCCAGCGAAGTACGCGTCGAACTGGTCCCACACGTAGCGCATGGGGGTGTGGCAGTAGCACAGGTGCGGCGCGCCGCCCGTGCGCACGGACTTGGCCACGCAGTGGCTGCTGGACAGCACCAGGTCGAACCCCCGGACGCGCAGCGACTCCACGGCGAGCGGGAAGAGCGGCAGGTAGCCGCGCAGGCCGCGGCGGGCGAAGGGGGCCCGCGCCAGCGCCGAGGCGTGGATGGGGCGCGCCTCGATCCGGGGGGAGACGGAGCCGGGCACGTGGAGCAGCGTGAAGATCTCGGCGTTGGGGAACAGGTCGAGCATGGCCTCCAGGACCCGCTCCCCGCCCCGCATTCCCGTGAGCCAGTCGTGCACGATGGCGACGCGCATCACCGCCTCCCGCGCCGGCGCTCGGCCCCGGCGGCCTCGCAGGCCCCGCGGACCGCGTCCGCCGCCGCGTCCCAGCGGTACCGGGCCGCCACCCCGCCGCCCGCGGTGGCGCCCCGCGGGCCGGCGGCGAGCGGCAGCAGCGCGTCCACCCAGGCGTCGGGACGGAGCGGGACGATGCGGGCCGCGCCGCCCAGCACCTCCCCGGCGGCCGCGTAGTCGGCCACCACCGCGGGCGTCCCGCACGCCACGGCCTCCAGCGGGGGGCGGCCGAATCCCTCCGCCAGCGACGGGAAGCAGAGCGCGCTCGCGGCCGTGTACAGGGCGTGCAGCTCCGTGTCGTCCACGCGCCCCAGCACGCGCACGTCCACGCCGCCGGGCCACCCCTCCGCCGAGGTGAAAAGCCTGGGAGAGGGCCGGCCCACCACCACCAGCGGCGGCGGCTCCGCGCCCCGCTCCCGCCAGCGGCGCAGGACCCGGCCCAGGAAGGGCAGGTTCTTGCGCGGGTCCCCGGCGCCCACCGTCAGCAGGAAGGGGCCGGGGAGGCCGCGCCGCGCGCGCACCTCCGCCACCGCGTCCGGCGCGGCCGGAGCGTGGAAGGGGTCCAGCCCCTGGGGAGCCACCACGACCCGCTCCGCCGGCACCCCCAGGGTGCGGACGATCTCCCGCCGGGCCCACTCCGAGACGGTGACCACCCGCCCGGCCCGCGGCGCCGCGCGGCGCAGCACAACGCCCCGCCACACGCGGAAGCCCAGGGCGAACCAGCGCGGGTGCGTGAGGGGGAGGACGTCGTGCACCACCAGGACGTCGCCCGAGGCGCCCAGCGGCGCGGTGCCCGCCATGTGCAGCACGGTGTCGCACCCGGCCCGGCGCGCCAGTCCGGGGAGCTCCAGCTGCTCCCAGGCGTGCCCCGCCAGCCGCCCCCGCACCACCCGTGCGCCCGGGGGGAGGTCGCGCGGCGGCTCCACGCCGGCCGGGAGGAAGAGCGTCGCGTCGGCGAGGAGCCGCGACGCCACCTCCAGCGCGAAGCGCTGCACGCCGGTCACGCGGGCCGCGTAGAAGCGCCCGTTCACGCCGAGCTTCATGCCGGCCTCGAACGGAACGGATTGAACTTCCGGATTCGGGCGTGCCCCCGGCGGGCGCCGGGGTCGGGCTTCGGCTCCGTAGGAGGGGGTCCGCCGCGCGTCATGCCTCCTCCCCGGGGGCGGGCGCAAAGCCCAGCGCCAGCAGCAGCACCACCGTCTCGCCGGTGCCGTGGGCGAAGGGCCAGGTCCCCAGCGACGCGACGGCCAGCGTGGCGAAGGAGCAGAGGAGGGCGAGGCGCAGGCTCCGCGCGGACGCCGCGGCGGGCCGGCGCGCGGCGCGCAGCAGGACGCGCAGGCACGCCCCCAGGAAGGCGAGGAAGGCGAGCAGCCCCACGATCCCCGTCTCCGCGGCCATCTGCACGTAGGCGTTGTGCGGGGTGGCCTGGTAGTCCCACAGCGTGGTGACCCGGGCCGCGTAGGTCACCACCTGGCCGGCGAAGCCGCCGGGGCCCACGCCCAGGACCGGGTGGTCCAGGAACATCTGCACGGCGGTGAGGAAGAGAGCCGCGCGCTGCTCCACCACCCAGTCGCCGACGGTGCGGACGGCGGTGTCGCTCAGCATCCCCCCGGACCCGGCCTCCACCAGCACGGCGCCCGCCGCCAGCGCGAGCCCCACGCGGAGCGCCGTCCGGGCGTGCCCGGCCAGCGCCATCGCCGCGACGGCTGCCAGCACGGCCACCCAGCTGGCGCGCGAAAAGGTGGCGACCACCCCCAGCCCCGTGGCGGCCACGGCGATTCCCGCCGCGAAGCGCGCGAATCCCCGCGACGCCGCCCAGCGGTGCGCCGCCAGGGGAAGGAGCGTCGCCAGGAAGAGCCCCAGCCCGTTGGGCTGGCCGAAGCCCAGGGAGGCGCGGTGAAAGGGAGTCCCCCAGCGCGGGAAGCTGCCGGGGATCACGCCCACCGCCTGCAGGACCGCCAGAGCGCCGCACGCGCCGGCGATGGCCACCAGCACGTCCACCAGCGCGCGGCCCAGCGCCGGCCGCTCCGCCAGCTCGTCCGTGCAGGCCACCAGCAGCCACAGCAGCACGGCGAAGTTGAGCGTTTCGCGCGCCGAAAGGAGCACGTCGTCCGCGAAGGCGGTCGCCAGGACGAACGCGCCCAGCAGGAGCCCGAGCTCGCGGCGGGGGAGGAGCCCCGTGCGGAGCGGCGCGCGGTCCAGGCCGCGGCGGATCGTCCAGGCGAGCACCGCGCCGGCCGCCACGGGCGCCGCCGCGGCGATGCGCGTGTCCCCCGCGGCGTAGAGCGCGGGGAGCGGCGCGGCCAGGGCGACGACCAGCGCGGGGCTGAGCAGCCCCGCCGCCATCAGCAGCACCAGGGCGGCCCCGGCGATCCCGCCCCCCGCCAGCCCCAGCACGGGCGCGCCCCCGGCCGCGCCCGCCAGGGCGAGCGTCGTCCCCGCGGCGAGCGCGCCGGTGGCCACGAGCGCGAGCGCGATGTCCGCGTCCAGCCGGGCGGGGCCGGCGAGCGCCGCCCTCACGACGCCCTCCCGGCCAGGAGCTCGCCGTAGAAGCGCAGCGTGTCCGCGGCCACGCGCGCCTGCGTGAAACAGCGGAGCACGCGCTCCCGCCCGCGCCGGGCGAGCCGCGCGCGGGCGTCGGCGTCGGCGGCCAGGCGCTCCAGCGCGTCCCGGAGCGCGGCCGCATCCCCCTCGGGGACCAGCACGCCCGCGTCGCCCACCACGTGGGGGATCTCGCCGGAGCGCGAGGCGACCACGGGGACGCCGCACGCCATGGCCTCCACCAGGATGCGGCCGAACTGCTCGGCCCACCCCCGGGTGGCGAGCGAGGGGAGGGCGAGCGCGTCCAGCGCGCCCAGCCACGCCGGCATCTCCGTGGAGGCCACCCGGCCGCGGAACCGCACCCGCTCCGCCGCGCCCAGCTCCCGGGCGAGCGCCGCCAGGCCCGTGCGCTCCGGCCCGTCTCCCGAGACCACCAGCCGCACGCCGGGGAGCGCCGCCACGGCCCTCACCAGCAGCCGCACCCCCTTCTCCGGCACCAGCCGCCCCCCGAAGCCCACCAGGAACTCGTCCGGAGCGACATCCATCCGCTCGCGGGCGCAGAGGCGCGCCGCGGGGTCGGGGCGGAAGCGGTCCGCGTCCACGCCGAACTGCGGGACCACCACCAGCGGCCTGCGGTACCCGCCGTCCTCCAGCACGCGGGCGGCGGCGGGCGTCCCCGCGATCCCCCCGGCGACGGAGCGGAAGACGCACCGCTGCAGGATCCCGAAGGGCGGGGGGAGGCGCTTGTGCAGGTTCTGCCAGGCGAAGAACAGCGAGGGGATGCCGCGCCGCCGGCAGAGCCGCGCCGCCTGGAGCGTCACCAGGCTGTAGGGTTCCTCGTCGATGTGGACCAGGTCCGGGCGCACCCGGTCCAGGACCCCGCCCAGCCCGGGGTAGACGTGGAAGTGGTTGTGGCCGTGGAGCAGGGAGCGCCGGAACTCCAGCGCGCCGCCCTCCGCGTCCGCGGCCTCCACCCGCTGCAGGCCCCACCGGTCCGGCACCACGGCCACCACCTCCGCGCCGCGGGCCAGCTCGGCCAGCTTGGTGCGGTACTCCGCCACCACCAGCGCCTTGGAAAGGTACAGGACCCTCATGGGGCGCTCCGCGCGCGCAGCAGGAGCACCAGCCCGATGGCCAGCGCGCTCTCCGCGGCCAGCGAGACCACCGCCGCGCCCGGCGCGCCCCAGCGGGGGATCGCGGCCAGGTTCAGCCCCACGGCGAGCCCGGTGGCCGCCAGGTAGAGCAGGGCGGCGCCCCGCATGGCGTCGGCGGCGGCGAGCGCGGCCAGCGCGAACATGTTCACGGCCAGGGGGACCACGGCCGGGGCGAGCAGCGCGAGCACGGGGGCGGAGGCGGCGTAGCCGGGGCCGTACAGCCCCTGGAGGATGGGCACGCGCAGCGCGAAGAGCACCAGGGCCACGGGCGCCGCCGCCGCCGCGAAGCCCACCGCGAGGCGCAGGACGTCGCCGCGGCGGGCGGCGCCGCCCCGCGACAGCCGCGGGAGGAGCGCCCCGGCCCCGGCCAGCGCCAGCGCCTGGACCACGTCCATGAAGCGGAGGGCGGCGCCGTAGAGCCCCACCTCCTCCGGGGACCGCCAGCGGGCGAGGAGGAGCACGTCCGCCCGGTAGTAGAGGGTGGTGGCGAGAAAGGCCACGGCGAAGGGGGCCAGCTTCCGGAGGAGCCCGGCCACGGCGGCGGCGGAGGGGAGCGGGGGACGCCGCACCGCCGGCGGGGCGCACCGCAGCAGCCAGAGCAGCGCCGCCGCCTGCCCCAGCGGGGCCGCGGCGCACAGCCACGGCAGCTGCCGCGTGGCGACCACCGCGGCGACCCCGGCCGCGCCCGTGACGATCCCCGCCAGCGCGCTGGCCTGCGTCCACACGTGCATCCGCTCCACGCCCTGGAAGTACGCCGCCAGGTTCTCCGCGAAGGCGCCGACACCGTATCCCGCGGCCAGGAGCGCCGCGGCGGCGAGCACGGGCGCGGGAAAGCCCAGGAGCGGCCCCGCCGCGGCCAGGACCACGGCCATCAGCGCCACCGTGCCCGCCTTCGCCAGGTGCGCCGCCGCCACCAGCCGCGGCGCCCCGTGGGGCTCCCGCGCGACCTCGCGAACCAGCAGCGGCTGCATCCCCGCCGTCGCCAGGATGCTCGCCACCACCGCCACCGCGCCCGCGGTGGCGTAGCGCCCGAACTCCGCGGCGCCCAGGACGCGGGCCGCCGCCACGGCGGCGAGCAGGGTGAAGGAGCGCGGGATGGCGTACGCAAGCACCAGCGACGCCGCGTTGGCGGCGAGTAGCGCCCGTCCCGGGGCCACCCGGCCGGCGAGCAGGGTCGCGGGCACGCCTCAGTCCTCCTGGCCGCGCAGCACCACCGGCACCGAGCGCAGCAGGATCCGCAGGTCCTGCCCGGCGGAGCGGGTGCGCAGGTACGCCAGCTCCAGGCGCGCCCGCTCCGGGTACGGCGGGCGGCGGCGCCCCCGGCTGGTCCACGCCCCGAAGATTCCCGGCGGCGCGGCCAGCAGCTCCTCCACCCCCTCGCCGTAGTGGACCAGCTCGGGCTCCACCACGGGGCGCGGCCCCACCAGCGACATGGTGCCGGCCAGCACGTTGAACAGCTGGGGGAGCTCGTCCACGTGGGTGCGGCGCAGCCACCGCCCCACCGGGGTGACGCGCGGGTCCTCGCCCACGCGCAGCTTGAAGCCGTTGCGGGAGTGGCGCTCCCGGAGCCCGGGGTCCGACTCCAGCCACATCTCGGCGCCGGGAGTCATGGTGCGCAGCTTCCAGCAGCGGAACGGCCGGCCGCCCACCCCCACGCGGCGGTGCCCGAACAGCACCGGCCGCCCGGACCCGGCCAGCACCAGGAGCGCGCCCAGGAGCAGGAGCGGCAGGGTGAGCAGGAGGAGGATCCCCGCGCCAAGCACGTCCACGGCGCGCCGGAAGCGGCGCGCCGGAGGGGGGACGGCCGGCAGCGGCAGCGTCGGCGGCTGCGCCAGGTTCACCGCCATGCCTGCTCCGCGGCGCGGGGATCGGACGCGATCACCACCACGCCCGCGGGCCGGACGCCCGCCTCGCGCAGGAGCGCGGCGGCGCGCGCCGCGTGCTCGCGGCGGGTGGCGCCGTGGCGCACCACCAGCAGCACCTCCGCCCCGCCCTCCGCGGCCTCCGCCAGCTCGGCGGCGGCGGCGTAGCGGTCCAGCACGGGCCCCGCCTCCACCGCCGGGCGGGCCCGCGCGTCCCCGGTCTCCGTGTCCGCCTCCTCCCCCGCCCCCACCCGCGCCGCCGCGGGCACGGGCGGCGCGGGCACGGGTGCCAGCGCGCGGGCAGCCGCGTCGGCGGCGGCCGCGGCGAGGTCGTCCACCGGGGCCAGGAGCAGCGGGCCCGGCGCCCCGCCCCCGCCGCGCCGCCGCAGGATCGCCCGGCGCTCCGCGGGGGAAAGCCGCACTCCGCCCGCGGCGTCGGCGAGGAGCACGGCGAGCACCGGCGCGCCCGTCAGCCCGCGCAGCTCGGCGGCGCCGCGCACCGAGCCGTCGGCCCGCTCGGCGAGCGCCATCCCCAGCGCCCCGAAGGCCACGGCCAGCAGCAGCCCCACGCCCAGCCCCAGCGTCCTGCGGGGCCACACCGGCTTGAACAGGACCTCGGGCGGGTCCACCACCTGCACCGTGGCGAACGACACCGCGCCGCGCAGCGACTCCTGCCGGAGCCGCTGGTCGGTGAACAGGTACACCTCCGAGAGCTGGCGCAGCGTGCGCTGGCGGCGCCCCAGCTCGATGGCCTCGCCCGGGGCGCGGGCGAGCGTGGCGTCCAGGGCCCCGCGCTGCGCCTCCAGGAGCCGCACCTCGTCCGCCACGCCGTCACGGTACTGGCGCACCAGGGAGCGCAGCGAGGCGTCCAGGTAGGCGATCTGGCGCTCCAGCGCCTGCACCTGCCGGTCCTCGCCGGTGCGCCGCCCGGCCAGCTCCAGGCGCGCCTGCTCCAGCTTCACCAGGCTCCCCAGGAGCTCCCCGAGCGTGCGGTTCTCCAGGAAGGTGGGATGGGCGATGAGGCCCGCCCACGCCGCCGCCGGGTCGGACACCCGGGCGAGCCGCGCGAGGACGTCGTCCGTCCGCACCCGCTCCGTGCGCGCCCGCTCCAGCGCCGCGGCCACCTCCGCCTGCCGCTCCACGTAGGCCTCGCCCTGCGCCTGGGGCGCCACCAGGCGGGCGTCGCGCTGGAAGCGCTCCATGGCGTCCTCCACCCCCCGCAGCTCGCGCAGCGTCGCGGCCGCCACGGCGCGCAGCGAATCGGTGGTCTCGCCGCTCTCGCGCCGCTGCAGCTCGCCGCGCAGGGCGGCGTAGCGCCGGGCCGCCGAGCGCACCACCTCCAGCGCCAGGCCGGGGTCGGGATCGTCGTAGGAGACGCGCACCAGGTTGGCCTCGCGCCGCTTGCGCTCCGCCCCCAGCCGCGCCGCCGTCCGGCGCACCGCGTCGCCGAAGGCGACGGTCCGCAGCCGGACGGTTTCGGGCGCGCCCGCCCGCCGCGGCCGGAAGGTCGCCGTCACCCCGCCGAAGCTCGCCGCGCGCCCCGGCGCGAAGTCGCCCACCCGCGCGTCCGTGGGCGCCGTCCGGCGCACCCGCACGCGCCCGTCCGGCAGCCACGTCGCCTCGAAGACCGCCCTGTCCGTCCCGCGGCCGGCGTCCAGCCGGGCGAACAGCGAGTCGCGGTGCCACCCCCGCGGCGCGTCCAGGGAAACGGCCAGCGCGGCGTCGTCCACCACACCTTCTACGACGGTGCGGCTGGCCAGCAGTTCCAGCTCGTTGGCGAACGGGTCGCCCGTCATCTGCTGGAAGAGCGAGAACATCCCCGCCGGGGAGCCGCTCCCGGCGCCCAGCGACACCCCGCCCACCGGCGCCGGGGCGCCCAGGCGGAGCGACGCCTCCGCCCGCCACACCGGGCGCGCCAGGAGCACCAGCGCGGCGGCAAGCCCCGCCACCCCCAGGAAGAGGCCCGCGCCCACCGGCCAGCGGCGGCGCAGCGCGGCCGACCACGTGGCCACCACGCCGGGCGCCGGCGGCGCCGGCGGGAACAGCGACACGCTCGGCCTGCGGCTCATCGGACCACCACGCCGGTGATCGCGGCGGCCAGCACCGAGGCGCCGGCCCCCACCACCACGGGAAGGTTTTCCCGCAGCCAGCCGCGCGGGCCCACGACGATCTGGTCGCCCGAGAGGAGCTGCTGCGCCAGCGCCGGCCCGCCCGGGGCCAGGCGCATGCGCGTGGTGCGCCCGTCCCGCACCAGCGACACGCGCCCGGGGCTCCCCGTGGGCGCGATCCCCCCGGCCCGCGCCAGCACCTCGGCGATCTTCTCGGTGGGGTCCACGGGGAACAGCCCCGGCTGGCGCACCTCGCCGAGCACCGCGACCCGCACCAGCGGCACCAGCACCACCTCCCGGTCCACCACCAGGCGGGCGTAGCGCGCGCGGGCCTCCCGCTCCACCTCGCCGAAGGGGCGGCCGGCCACGTCCACCAGGCCGATTTCCGGGAGGAGCACCCGGCCCGGCTCCACCACCGGGAACTCGCCGCTCAGCGCCGGCTCGTCCTGCACCGCGAGGCGCACGGCGTCGCCGGGGCGCAGGCGCAGCTCGGCGGTGGCGGTGGACGCCTGCGCGGCGGCCGGGGCGGCGCAGGCGAGGAGGAGCGACGCGGCGAGGCGGAGGATCCGGTCCATGGGGGGTCTCGGTGCCGGGCGTGGGAGAGCGGGCCGTCCAGCCAATCCGCGCAGGGCCGGGCCCGGTTCCCGGGAACGATGCGCCGCCCGGACGGATTGGCGGGGGCATGGCCCACCCCGACGTGCTCCCCCTCTGGCGCGTGCTCCGCGCCCACCCCCGCCGCTCGGCCGGCGTGACCGCGCTGCTGGCGCTGGCCGGCGCCGCCGAGGGGTTCGGCCTGCTGACGCTGCTCCCGCTGCTGGAATCGGTGGGCGCGGGCGCCGACGGCTCCACCCGCGGGGGCCGCGCCGTCCTCGCGGCGCTGCACCGCCTGGGGGCCGCGCCCTCGCCGGGCGTGCTTGTCGCCGCCGTGGGGCTGGCGCTGTTCGCAAAGGCAGCGTTCCGCTGGCTGGCCATGGCGCGGGTGGGCTCGTCGGTCGCGGACGTCGCGGCCGGACTGCGGCTGCGCCTGCTGCGCGCCCTACTCGCCGCCCGCTGGAGCCACTTCGCCGGGCTCCCCGCGGGGCACGCCGCCGCCAGCCTCGCCCGGGACGCCTCCTGGGCCGCCTTCGCCTACAGGGACGCGTGCGCCACGCTGGCCGCCGCGATCCAGCTCGCCGTGTACGCCGCCGCCGCGATGCTGGTGTCGTGGAAGCTGGGGCTGCTTGCGCTCGCGGCGGGGGTGGCCGTGAGCGCGCCGCTGGTGCTGTGGGTGCGGGTGAGCCGCGACGCGGGCGTGCTGCAGACCCGCCACGCGCAGGCGCTGGTGACCCGGGTGGTGGACGTGCTCCAGGCCATCAAGCCCATCAAGGCAATGGGGCGGGAGGGCGCGTACCTGGCCGGGCTCGCGGCGGAAACCGAGTCGCTGCGCGCCGCGGAGACCCGGCACGTGCGGGCCACCGAAGCGCTCCGCGCCCTGCAGGAGCCGCTGCTGGCCGTGCTCCTCCTGGGGACGCTCTTCGCCGCGCTGGCGTGGGGCGGCCAGGCGCTGTCCACCCTGCTGGTGCTCGCGGTGCTCTTCCAGCGGATGGTGGGGCGCTTCCAGGCCGTGCAGTCCGAGTACCAGGCCATGACGGCCGCGTCCAGCGCGTACGCCGCCGTGGAAGCGCAGATCGCCGAGGCGGAGCGGCGCCGCGCGCCGGCCGGGGGGACCGCCGCCGCGCCGCCGCTCGCGGTGGGGATCGAGCTGGACCGCGTGCGCTTCCGTCACGGCGGGCGGCCGGTGCTGGAGGACGTCTCGCTGTTCGTCCCCGCCGGCTCGTTCGTGGCCGTGGTCGGCGCTTCGGGCGCCGGCAAGACCACGCTGCTGGACCTGCTCGCCGGGCTGCGCGAGCCCGACGCCGGGGAGGTGCGCGTGGACGGCGTCCCGCTGGCGGCCATCGACCCGGCCGGCTGGCGCCGCCGCCTGGGCTACGTCCCGCAGGAGAGCGTGCTGCTGCACGAGAGCGTGCTCGCCAACGTGCTCCTGCGCGACCCGGATCTTGGGGAGCGCGACGCCGAGCGCGCGATCGCGCAGGCCGGCGCGGGGGAGCTGGTGGCGTCGCTGCCGGAGGGGCTGCGGACCCGGGTGGGCGAGCGGGGGCTGCGCCTTTCCGGCGGCGAGCGGCGGCGCGTGGCGCTGGCCCGCGCGCTCGTGGGCCGCCCTCGCCTGCTGCTGCTGGACGAGGCGACGGCGGAGCTGGACCCGGCCTCCGCGGCGGCGATCGGGCGCACGCTGCGCTCCCTGCGCGGGCGTGTCACCCTGGTCGCCGTCACGCACCACCCCGAGCTTGCCGCCGCCGCCGACGCGGTCTACGCGCTTTCGGATGGCCGTCTGGTTTCTGTGCGCGTCGCGGAGGGCGTGTCTGTGTGAGGCGGGTTCGAACGGCTACTGATCACGGCGGGGTTGGGCGTGCCCCCGGCTGGCGCCGGGGTCGGGCTTCGGCTCCGTAGCAGACGAAACGACCGTCTGCAACGGAGTCGAGCCCCGGCAAACTGCCGCCGGGTCTCGCCCCTTCGGGCCGAAATCCCTCACGCGGGTTTCGCGCTGGCGTCCACTGGGGCCCCCACCCGGCTCGCTTGAGGCTCGCCACCCTCCCCCAATTCTGGGGGAGGGCTTCCTGTCGGTCCGGGATCGTCGCCGTTGCCGTTGCGATCTGCGCCGGGAGGCCGGAAGAGCCTCCCCCGGCCGACCCCATAGCCCGGAGCCCCTCGAAGCGCACCGTCGTGCGCCCCCTCCCCCCTTGCGGGGGAGGGGTCCGGGGGGATGGGGCGCCGCCCCTTACCCGCCCTCCCCCACCACCCCACGCAGCGCCGCGATCGCCTCCGCCGGGTCGGGCGACAGCGTGAGCCTCCAGGCGCCGCCGGCGGCGAGCGCCCGCGCCGCAGCGTTCACCTGCCTGCGGAAGTGGTCGAAGCCCGGCTCCAGCGACTTCATCACCGCCTCCACGGCGGCATCGGCCGCGATCGGCTCCACGGCGACGGCGCGTCCCGGCTCCAGCAGGCAGAGCACGGCGCGCTCCGCCACCGGCTCGCCCACCCACTCCCCGGGCGGCACCGCCACCTTCCACCGCCCCCCGCGCAGCCGCAGGACCCCGCCCGCATCCGCCGCCGCGTGCGCCGCGCCGGGGAGCAGGTGGATGGGGCGCGGGAATCCCCACACGCGCAGCCCGGGCTCCAGCTGCACGTACACGGCGTCGTCCGAGAGCACGCGCAGCCCCGCCCGCTGCGCCGCGAGCGCCAGCGTGCTCTTGCCCGTGCCGCTCCGCCCCGCCAGCACCACCGCCGTGTCCCCCAGCAGCACCCCGGCGGCATGCAGCGGCACGCGGCCGGCCCGCGTGAGCAGGAAGAGCACGAGCGTGTCCACCACCTCCGCGGCCAGGCGCCCGGGGTCGCCCACGAGCTCCGGCGGCACGGTGCAGACCGCCTCGCGCCGGGCGGCGTCCGCTTCGCCGCGGACGCCGGGGCCCTCCAGCGCCAGCCGCTCCCCGGCGAGGCGGACCGCGGGCGCCCCGCCGCCCGCCTCGCCGCTCCCGAGCCGCAGAGCGACGCGGATGCCGCCGGAGCCCTCGCTCCCGGCGCGGCCGGCGCGCGGCCACGCCGCGCAGGCGGCGAGCGCCGCGTCCAGCAGCCCCGGCCCGTCCGCCTCCAAGCGCACGGGAATGCCCATCACCACGAGGTCGGCGTGGCAGCCGGGCGGCGCGTCCCGCATGGATCCTCCGGTGGTGGTTTTCGCGTGGCCCCACCCAGGGAACCGGAAAAGGGGGTCGACGGGTTTCCGACATGGCCCCGGACCGCGCGCGTCCGCAGCGGCTCGCCCCCGGCCGGACGCGGAGCCTCCGCGGGCGCCAGCGCGATGCCGCGTGAGGGATTCCGGCCCGAAGGGGCGAGACCCGCGGGCAGTTTCGCGGGGCTCGACTCCGTTGCAGACGGTCGTTTCGTCTGCTACGGAGCCGAAGCCCGACCCCGGCGCAGCCGGGGGCACGCCCAAATCCGCAGTCCAGAGCAGTTCCAAGAACCCGGACCCGACCTCATGATCCTCCTGGCGCACTCCTACTTCCTGCGCGACGACCCCAAGCAGCTGGAGCGGATGAAGCCCTACCCGCCCCTGGCGACTCTGCTCGCCGCGGGTCTGCTGCGCGAGCGGGGGCACCCGGTGTCGCTCTTCGACGCCATGCTCGCCCCGGGGGTGGAGGCGTTCGAGGCCGCGCTGGACGAGACGCGCCCGGCGGTGGTGGGGATCCTGGAGGACAACTTCAACTTCCTCACCAAGATGTGCACGCTGCGCATGCGCCAGGCCACGCTCCGCATGGTGGTGGCCGCCCGCGAGCGCGGCTGCCGCGTGGCGGTGAACGGCTCCGACGCATCGGACCGGCCGGCGCTGTACCTGGCGGCCGGCGCGGACGCGGTGATCGTGGGCGAGGCGGAAACGGGGTTCCTGGAGCTGGTGGAGGCGTGGCGCGCCGATCCCGCGGCCCCGCTCGACGGGGTCCCCGGGCTGGCGCTGGCCGGGCGGAGCGGGGCCGTCCGCCGCACCGCCGCCCGCCCCGCCCCCGACGACCTGGACGCGCTCCCGCTCCCGGCCTGGGAGCTGGTGGACGTGGAAGCGTACCGCCGGGCGTGGCGGGGCGCCCACGGCCGCTTCTCCTGGAACGTGGTCACCTCGCGCGGCTGCCCGTACGGCTGCAACTGGTGCGCGAAGCCGATCTTCGGTCGGCGCTACGCCCAGCGCTCCGCCGCCGCGGTCGCGGAGGAGATGCGCCGGCTGCGCGACCAGGTGGCGCCGGACCACATCTGGTTCGCGGACGACATCTGGGGGCTGACGCCGCGGTGGATCGCGGACTTCGCCCGCGAGGTGAAGGCCCGGGACGCGCGCACGCCGTTCATGATCCAGTCGCGCGTCAACCTGATGAGCCCCGCGGTGGTGGCCGCGCTGGCGGAGGCGGGCGCGGAGGAGGTGTGGATGGGGGTGGAGTCGGGGTCCCAGGCGGTCCTGGACGCCATGGAAAAGGGGAGCCGGGTGGAGCAGGCGCGGGAGGCCACGCGGGCGCTCAGGGCGGCGGGGATCCGGGCGTGCTGGTTCATCCAGCTCGGCTACCCCCCGGAGGGATGGGACGACCTGCTCCTGACCCGCGACCTGCTCCGGGAGGAGCGGCCCGACGACATCGGCGTGTCCGTGGCCTACCCGCTGCCGGGAACGGGCTTCCACGACAACGTCCGCGCGGAGCTGGGCGCCAAGCGCAACTGGGAGGACACCGGCGACCTGGCCATGCTCTTTCACGGCGCCTTCGGCAGCGGCTTCTACCGCCGCGTCCGCGACGCGCTCCACCGGGAGGCGCGCACCGGCACCGCCGACGACGCGTGCTGGGCGGCGCTCGCGGAAGAGGCGGCGGTCCCCCTCCCCCTCGCCGGGGACTGAGCGGTGGACGCCGCCGCCCTGTCCCCCGCCGCCGGGGCGTTCGACGCCGTCGCGGCGTCGTTCGACGCCCGCTTCGGCGCGTGGCGCAGCGTCGCCGCGCAGCGGCGCGCCGTGCGCGCGGCGCTGGCGGACGCCTTCCCGCCCGGGACGCGCGTGCTGGAGGTGGGCGGCGGCACGGGGGAGGACGCGCTCTGGCTGGCGCAGCGCGGGCGCCGCGTCCTGCTGACCGACGCGTCGCCCGCCATGGTGCGCATCGCCGGCGGCAAGCTGCGGGGCCTGGCGGGGTGCCGCGCGGAAGCCGCCGCGGCGGAGGCGCTGGGATCGCTGGCGGAGCGGGAGCGCGCGGCGGGGGAAGCGCCCTTCGACGGCGCGTTCTCCAACTTCGCCGCGCTCAACTGCGTGCCGGAGCTGGCGCCGGTCGCCCGAGGGCTGGCGCGGCTGCTCCGCCCCGGGGCCCCGCTGCTGCTCGTCGTGTTCGGCCCCTTCCCCCCCGGCGAGGCCGTGGTGCAGCTGGCCCGCGGGGAGCCCCGCGCAGCCTTCCGGCGCCTGGCCCGCGGCGACGTCCCGGCGCGCCTGGGCGGCCGCGCTTTCACCGTGCGCTACCACCGCCCGCGCGAGGTGGAGCGCGCCCTGGCGCCGTGGTTCCGCCCGGCCGGGCGCCTGGGGGTGGGCGTCTTCGTCCCGCCGAGCGCGGCGGAGCCGTGGATCTCGGCGCACCCCCGCCTCCTGCGCGTGCTGGAGACGCTGGACCGCGCCGCCGCCCGGCCGCTGGCGCTGCTCGGCGACCACGTGCTGCTCCGCTTCCGGCGCACCGGGGAGGGGGCGTGAGCGCCGTGGGCGGCGCCCCGCCCGCGCTGGCCCGCTTCCGGGCGGAGTACGGCGCCCACCGCGCGGCGGAGGGGCGCGGCCACGGCCGCGCCGAGCTGCTGGCGCTTCCCTACCTGCGTACGGGGCCGCTGGCCCGGCAGTGGGCGGTCCGCGCCCGCAGCTACGACGCCTTCGTGCAGTCGGTGCTGGCCCCCGCCGCCGCGGAGCGCGGCGGACCGGTGCGGCTCCTGGACCTGGGCGCCGGGAGCGGCTGGCTCTGCCGCCGCGCCGCGCTCGCGGGGCACCGCGCCGTCGCGCTGGACCTGCGCGAGGACGACGTGGACGGGCTGGGCGCCGCGGGGCGGTACCTGGAGGACGCGCCGGGGCTCTTCGGCCGCGTGGCCGCTTCGTTCGACGCGCTCCCCTTCCCGGCCGGGAGCTTCGACGTCGCCGTCTTCAACGCGTCGCTGCACTACGCCCTGGACCTGCGCGCCGTGCTCGCCGAGGCCGCACGGGTCGTCCGGCCGGGCGGGCGGATCGCCGTGGTGGATTCGCCCTTCTACGCGCGGGAGGCGGAGGGCGCGGCCATGGTCGCGGAGAAGCGGCGGGAGGCGGAGCGCCGCTTCGGCGAGCGCGCCGGGGTGCTGCTGGAGCTCCCCTTCGTGGAGTTCCTGACCCGGGAGCGCCTGGACGCGGCCTCCGCCGGGCTGGACCTGGCCTGGCGGCGCCGGCGCGTCGCCTACCCGCTCTGGTACGAGCTCCGCCCCCTCGTGGCGCGGCTGCGCCGCCGCCGCCCCCCCTCGCGCTTCGATCTCTGGCAGACCACGGTCCCATGATCCTGTTCGTGAACCCGCGGGCCACCCGCCCCAGGAACCGGCGCTTCCCCCTGTCGCTGATGGCCGTGGGCGCGGCGCTCCCGGAGGAGACGACCTGGGAGATCGTGGACGGCAACCGCCCCGGGGTGGACGTGCTCGCCGAGCTGGCGGCGCGGATCGAGGCCGGGCGCGGCGGCCCCGACCCGGTGCGGCTGGTGGCGTTCACCGTGATGCCGGGGCCGCAGCTGGTCAGTGCGCTCCCGCTCTCCCGCGGCCTCCGCGAGCTCCATCCCGACGTCCCCATCGTCTGGGGCGGCAACTTCCCCAGCCTGTACCCCGGGCCGGTGCTGAACTCGCCCTGGGTGGACTGGGCGGTGCGCGGGCAGGGGGAGCAGACCTTTTTGGAGCTGCTGGAGGTGCTGGACGGCGGGCGCGATCCCGCCACCGTGGCGGGGCTCGCCTTCCGCGGCGACGACGGCCGCCACCGCATCGGGCCGGAGCGCGTCTGGGCCGGGCCGGACGAGCTCCCGGAGCCGCCGTACCACAGGATCCCGGTGGACGACTACCTGCACCCCACCTTCCTGGGGCGGCGCTCGGGGGTGTACCAGTCGTCCATCGGCTGCCCGTACGGCTGCAAGTTCTGCGGGGTGATCTCGGTGCTCGGCAGCCGCGAGAAGCAGCAGCGGCCGGAGCGAACCGCCGGGCACCTGGCCTTCCTGGCGCGCGAGCACGGCATGGACTCCGTGCACTTCTACGACAACAACTTCTTCGTGGGCGAGGACCACGCGCGCGAGCTGGCGGAGCGGATGGAGCCGCTGGGGCTGCGCTGGTGGTGCGAGGCGCGGGTGGACGCGCTGCTGCGCTTCTCGGACGACACCTGGCGGCTGCTGCGGCGCGCCGGCCTCGCCATGGTGTTCTGCGGCGCCGAGTCGGGATCGGACGAGGTGCTGCGCAGGATGAACAAGAAGATCACCACCGCGCAGGTGCTGGAGGTGGCCGCGCGGACGCGGGAGCACGGCATCATCCCCGAGTTCTCCTTCGTCTTCGGCGACCCCGACGACCCGGAGCGCGAGATCGAGAACACGCTGGCCTTCATCCGCCGCCTCAAGGGCGTGAACCCGGCGATGGAGCTGATCAGCTACTTCTACACGCCCACGCCGCAGCGCCGCGGCACCTACGGCAACGTGGATGCGCTGGCCGGCACGCCCGCCACGCTGGAGGAGTGGGCGGAGCCGCAGTGGCTGACCTGGATGACGCACGAGGACCCGCACGTCCCGTGGCTGGAGCCGCGGCTGAAAGCCAGGGTGGACGACTTCGAGCTGGTGCTCAAGAGCCGCTTCCCCTCGGTGCACGACGGGCGGACGCGCGGGTGGGGGAAGGCGCTCGGCCGGCTGCTCGCCCGCAGGCGCTGGGAGCGCGGCGAGTACGCGGACCCGCGGCTCCTGCGCACCGTGCGCCGCCTGGCCCGGGTGACGCCGGACGACACGCAGGCGTACGGCCACCTCCGCCCGGCCACACCCGCCACGCCGGCCGCGTCCGCGGGGACGGCCGCGCGGGCGGCCGTCGCGTGAGCACGCTGCCGGCGCGCGAGGCCTACCGCCTGTGGGCGCCCCGCTACGAGGCGGAGACCGCGGTCAGCTGGCTGGACGACCGGGTAGTGGGCACGCTGGGCCCGCCGCCGGCCGGGCGCCGGCTGCTGGACGTGGGGTGCGGGACCGGGCGCCGGCTCCGCGGCGCGGGCGCCGCGCTCGCGGTGGGGGTGGACCTGGTCCCCGAGATGCTGGCGGGGGGCGGCGGCGGCGGCCTCCGGGCCGCCGCGGACCTGCGCGCCCTCCCCGTGCGGGAGGGCGCCTTCGACCTCGTCTGGTGCCGCCTGGTGGTGGGCCACCTCCCCGACCTCGCCGCGGCGTACGCGGAGCTGGCGCGCGTCTGCCGCCCCGGCGGCACGGTGCTGGTCACCGACTTTCACCCCGCGGCGGCCGCCGCCGGCCACCGGCGCACCTTCCGCGACGC
Organism: uncultured Gemmatimonadales bacterium; assembly: GCA_963716255.1. Lineage (GTDB taxonomy): Bacteria > Gemmatimonadota > Gemmatimonadetes > Longimicrobiales > Longimicrobiaceae > JAFAYN01. The sequence goes on from OY970303.1 coordinate 2,194,656, forward strand.
GGCCGGAGCGACCCGCGAGATCGAGCACCACGTGCACTCCGCGGAGGCCCACGCGGCGCTCGCGGGCGATGCCGGGCTCGCCCTCCGGGCGCGCATGGACGGGCGCGTGGGGCCGGCGCTGCGCCCCTTCTACGCCCGCGCCGGGCGCCTGGCCGCCTACCGCGAGCAGCGGGGGCTCCCCCTGGTGCTCGCGCTCGCCTTCCGCAGGGACGACGCGCCGTGAGGCTGCTGGTGGAGGCGGGAAACGCCGCCGTGGGCGTGGAGCGGGGCCGCCTCGTCCCGCCGGAGGGGCGCTTCGACCTGGTCCTCGCCGTCCCCGGCGGCGAGCTGCGCCCCGGCCTGGTCAACGCCCACGACCACCTGCACCGCAACCACTACGGCCGCCTGGGCGACCCGCCGTACCCGGACGCCTACGCGTGGGGGCGCGACATCCACGCGCGACGCGCGGCGGAGATCGCCCGCGGCCGCGCGCTCCCCCGCCGCCGGGCGCTGCTGCGCGGCGCGTGGAAGAACCTGCTGGCGGGGGTGACGACGGTCGTGCACCACGACCGCTGGGAGCCGGACTTCGAGCGGGGGTTCCCGCTGCGCGTCGCGCGCGTCCGCAGCGCCCACTCGCTCGGCTTCGAGCCGGAGCTGGCGGGGATCGCCGCGGGCGCCGGCCCCTTCGCCGTCCACCTCGCCGAGGGCGTCGACGCCGCGGCCGCCGACGAGGTGCGCGAGCTGGACCGCCGCGGCCTGCTCACGGCGGGCCTGCTCGCCGTGCACGGGGTGGGCGCCGACGCGGACGGCGTCCGGCGGCTGCGGGCGGCCGGGGCCGCCGTGGTCTGGTGCCCCACGTCCAACCTGTTCCTCTTCGGCCGCACCGCGCCGCGCGGGCTGCTGGCCCCGGGGACGGACGTCCTCCTGGGAAGCGACTCGCTGCTCACCGGGGCGGGGACGCTGCTGGACGAGATCCGCGCGGCGCGCCGCACCGGCCTGCTTTCCGACGCGCGGCTGCTGGACGCGGTGGGCGCGACCGCGGCGCGGCGGCTGGCCCTCCCGGAGCCGTCGCTGGAGCCCGGCGCCCCGGCCGACCTCGCGGTCTTCCGCCGCCCCGTGCTGGAGGCGGGCGCCGCCGACGTGGCGCTGGTGGTGGCGGGCGGGACCCTGCGGGTTCTCGATCCGTCGCTCGTGCCCGCGCTGGGCCGGTGGGAAGCGCGCGGAACGATGGTGGAGTCCGACGGCGTCGTCCGCTGGACCGATCCTGCGGAATCCGCGCAGGACAGGCTCCCCGGGGCGACGGCAAGTCAGGGATGCCGTGCGGTTCTCCCCCTTTCCCCCGCTTGCGGGGGAGAGGGGGCCGGGGGGTGAGGGGGCCCACCCTCGCGGACGCCAGCGCGACGTCCGCGTGAGGGATTTCGGCCCGAAGGGGCGAGACCCCGCGGCAGTTTGCGGGGGCTCGACTCCGTTGGCGAGCGTTGTTTGCTCGCCTACGGAGCCGAAGCCCGACCCCGGCGCCAGCCGGGGGCACGCCCGAACCCGCCGTAAAATCCGTTCCTCCTCAGCGCTCCACCCTGCCGCGCAGCAGCCGCCACGCCCGCCGGCCGTAGATCCTCCCCAGCTCCACGGGCGAGCGCCCGGCGGGCGCCGGCCACACCGCGTGGGCCAGCCGGCGGACCCGCTCCCACGGCGTCCCCGCCCACATCATGCGCTCCTCCAGCGACAGCCTGTCCAGGCGCTGCGCGGTGGCGGGCGTGGAGCGCGCGAGCACGCGCCGCATGGCGGGCGTGGCCTCCGCGGCGAAGCGCGCCAGCACAGCTTCCGGCACCGTTCCCGGCGCCAGCCGCTCCGCCAGCTCCAGCGCCGGCCAGGCGAAGCGGAGCGCGCCCGCCGTCCGGGCGGCGCGCACCAGCTCGTCCCACGCGAGCGCCCCGCAGGCGGCGTCCTGGCGGATCACCCGCACCAGCTCCACCAGCCGGACCAGCGTGAGGCCGTGGAACCCCTCGGAGGCGTGGGTGGCGAGGAGCAGCACCAGGAGCGGCTGTCCCGGGACGCGGGCGTGCGGAGCTGCGTCCCACGCCGCGGCGGCGGACGCCGGGGCGACCCGGTCCAGCCGCGCCGTGGCGACGCCGAAGAAGTTGCGGTCCAGCGAAGCGTGCACGTCCAGCGTGAACGGGTCTTCCGCGTGCGTGAGGGCAAGGGACCGCGGCGCGCCGCCGCCCCCGGCCGGCACCCAGTCGCACTTGTACGGACGCCGCTGCACCGGCCCGGGCGCGTAGCCCGCCCGGCGGAGCGCGACGCCCGCCGCCGCGAGGTCCGCCGGGGCGACGAGCAGGTCCACGTCGCTGACGGGGCGGGTGCCCGGCTCCGGGAAGTACGCGTGCGCCGTGTGCATCCCCTTCAGCACCGTGGTCACCACGCCCTCCTCCGCCAGGCACGCCGCGGCGTGGGCGGCCGCCCGGCCCAGGCGCTCCATCCGCAGGCGGTTGTGGCGCAGGTGCAGCCGCAGCAGCGCCGCCGCGCCGGGGCTCGCCCGCAGGGCGCCGCTCTCCACCCACCAGCCCAGGAGCGGTCCCATCCCCGACGTGTACGCCGCGACGCCCAGGGCGGCCGCGTCGCCGTCCAGGCGGGGAGCCTCGCCGCCGCACAGGACGCCGCGGGTGGCCGCCTCCATCGCCCGGAGCGCGTCGCGCCAGGCGTCCACCGCCACCTCGGGCCAGAGCCACGCGGGGTGCCCGCCGCGCCGCGCCCGGGCGAAGCGGTCGCGGACCTCGCCCGCGTCCAGGTCGAGCGCGTCGAGCGGGAGCTCCGGCGCGTCCGCCTCCGCCGGGGCGGCGGGAGCGCTCACGCGGCCCCGCCCGCGCCGTCCGCCCAGCCGGGGCCGAGCGCTTCCAGCTGGAGCACGTAGCTCGCGCGCGTCCGCCGGAAGCGGCGCCGGAGCCGCGCCACCACCTCCTCCGGCGCGCACTCCAGCAGGTCGTCCACGTCCCGGTTCCACGGAAACCACCGCCGCCGGTCGGCGCGCTCCGCGTACCCCCGCCGGTACGCGTCCCCCGGCGCGACCGCCGGCACGCCCGCGCGCTCCGCCAGGTCCTCGCGCACGAAGAAGGCGTTGTTGTATTCCAGCCCCTCCAGGCGGTAGCCCGCCGCGCCCAGCACGTCCCACGCCGCGGCGAGCGAGCAGCCGTAGCAGTGTCCCTCGTCCCAGCGGTGGTCGGGCGAGTAGCGGAGCGCGAAGCGGACGGGCGGCGGGACCTTCTCGTTGATCTCCAGGTCCACCACCAGCGGGCGGAAGGCCCGGAGGATCGCCCCGGCCACCGCCAGGTCGTACGAGTCCAGGTCCAGGTTGAGCGCGGTGAACTCCGCCGGAACGCCGTGCTCCCCCAGCAGCGCCGCCACGCCGTGCGGGGTCACGCGCTCGCGGCAGAGCCTCACCCGCCCCAGGGGCCGGTACGCGTGCGCCAGCAGGGCGAAGCGGGCGGGGTCGCACTCCACGGCGAGACCGCTCCACCCGTGGTCGCGGAAGAGCGGGAGCGTACAGGAGGAGGTGACGCCGTCGCCGGCCGCCAGGTCCACGGCGAAGCCCCCGTCCGCCACCCCCAGGCGCTCCAGCAGCCCGCGCAGGTGCGTCCACTCGCGGGCGTACGACGGGTCCGGCGTCCCCGCGGCGGCGGCGTGCCGGGCCAGGCGGGCCGGGGTGAGGCGGCGGTCCCGGGCCCGCGCCAGGGCGCGGCCGCCGCGGCTGAGGCGCAGCGTCCGCCAGAGGCGGTACGCCCCGGGGTGCCGGTCGAAGAACGCGGGCATGGGCCAGGCGGGCACGGGTGCGGGTGCGGGGTGCCTCCGGGGGTCCTCACTGGAAATCCGCGGGACGCGCGCAGGGTTCCAGGCGCGGGAACGGCAATGCGAAACGCCCCGACGCCGGATCCGGCGTCGGGGCTTTCGTCGAGCTGCATCGGCGAGCGGCGCGGGCTCGCCGACCCGGTGGATCAGCTACGCCGCCCGAGCGCCACGGGGAGTCCGTCCCGGACGCGCACCTGCCACACGACGTAGTCGTCGCGCTCGAGCAGGTACTCGGCGATGAACGTGGGACGGTCCTCCTCCCTGGAAAAGACCAGGCTGTTCACTTCCCAGCGGCGGCTCCCCCACAGGTCCAGGTACGGCTCGCGGGCCGTGGCCAGGAAGGCCTCGATCCGCGCCAGGAGCCCGTCCAGGTCGCCGAGCTCCCGCACGGCGAGGGCTTCGCAGTCGGGATCGGGCACGTCCTCGAAGAAATCCCCGAGAATGGAGACCTCGTGGCCCCCGGGCGTCCTGCCGATCCAGACACCTTCCCCGGTGATGAAGCGAAGCGGGCCGAGCGTGGGGTGGTCCACGGCTACGCGCGCGGGCGAGAGTTTGGATGCTTGATGCGATCCCCCATCCGGATCGCCAGCCAGGCCATGGGCAGGTACGCGGCCGCCAGGTCCAGCGCGATGAACCAGGCCGGGGCGGGAATCATGAAGCTCGCCGCCACGCCGCCGCAGAGAAAGAACGCGCCCACCACGAAGGCGATCTGCGTCCGGTAGCTCGCCGCGATCAGGTACGCGGCGAGCGCGCCGGCAAACGTACCGAGCGCGTGCGCCAGGAACGGCATGACGAAGTGCCGCGGCTGGAAAAGGTGCATGGACCGGCTCAGGCTCTCGGGGTCGTTCACGTCCACGCCCGCAGGCAGAGGAACGAGCGAGGGGCCGAGCGTGATCAGCGCCATGTTGACGGCGCCGCCGACGACGATTCCCGCGAGGAGGGCGAGCGCGTTTCGCAGCAGGTTGGACATGGACGATTCTCCGGAGATGCGTGACGACCGGGCCCGGCGGCGGCGGGTCCGGGCCTCAGGAGCCTTCGCTCGCGAGCAGCGCCTGCAGCCGGTCGAGGACCTGCTCGTTGGCGGTCGTGCTCAGGGGGCGCATCCTGGCGACGACCTCGGGTCGTTCGCTCCGGACATCGGCAGCTCCCTCGGGGAAGTGGATGTGGACGGCGCGCCCGCTAGTCCGCGTCGCGGGCGCAGCGGAATCCGACGTCGTCCAGGCGCCCCTCCGGCGAAGCGTGGAAGCGCTTGACCGCGCTCACCCGATCCCCGGGGTCGTACCGTCCACCTCCACGGATGACCTTTCCTTCACCGCCGTCCGGGCCGGAGGGGTTGCGCACGTCCCCGGAAGCGAACGACTCCGCGTACCAGTCGGCGACCCACTCGCCGGCGTTGCCCGCCATGTCGCTCGCGCCGTAGGGGCTGTCGCCGGCCCCGTGCGTTCCCACCGCCGCGAGGCCGTCCCCGTAGGTCACGGGCGACGCGTTGCCGAAGTTCGCGTGCCGGGGCGTCGGCTGCACGTCGCCCCACGGGTAGCGCCGGCCGTCGGTGCCGCGCGCGGCCTTTTCCCACTCCGCCTCGGTCGGCAGCCGCCTGCCCGCCCACCTGCAGTAGGCGTCGGCGTCGCTCCAGTCCACCCCCACCACCGGCAGCTCGCCACCGGCGGGCAGCGTCAACGTTTCCCATTCGTCCGGCGCATGCACCGACCCCGTCGCGGCCAGGAACCGTGCATACCGGGCGGTGGTCACCTCGAAGCGGTCGATGTAGAAGGAATCGACGAACACGTCGCGTCTGGGCGATTCCTCGTCGTCTCCCATGGTGAACCTGCCTGCCGGTACCAGCACGGCGGGCGCACCATCCATCGCGGGGGGCTCCGTCCTGGCGATGGCGGGGGGCTCGGTCTCGCTCCCGGCGAGGACGGCGGGCTCGCGGGCGGCCAGGCGCCAGGCGACCAGGCTCACCAGCGACGCGGCGGCGAGCGCCAGGCCGACCTTCGTGTAACGCCGTCGGGCACGCGCCGCCCCGGCTCTGTGCACCGCCGCCGCGACCGCCGCCGGCACGTTTCCCGTGGTCTCCAGCAGGGTGACGGACCGGACGAAGGGCGGAAGCGACTCCAGCGGCGTCGGGCGCAGCACCACCGGGAGCAGCCGGCCGCCGGCCCGCTTCCAGGCCTGCTCCGCGATCTCGACCTCGGTGATCGTGTAGCTGCCGGCGTCGACGGCGTCCGGGCTCACCAGGAACACCACGAGGTGCGACTTCTCGATCGCGCTGCGGATGCGCGAGTGGAACTCCTCGCCGGGCGGCAGGTCGTCGCGGTCGAAGAACACGTCGTGGCCCTGCTCGACCAGGCAGCGCGCGATGGCACTCGCCGGCTCGCGGTCCTGGGAGGCGTAGCTCAGGAAGATTCTCATCGGACCCAAGATTGACCGGGGACCTCCACTTCGCAGCCCGCCGCAATCTGCGCCCCCCTCTCCCCTGCCCACAAGGCGGACGGCTCCGCTCGCGACCGCGGCACGAAGGCCCCGATGCCGGGCGCGGCGTCGGGGCCTTCGCGATCGGGCGGCGCGGCCGGCGCGCCGCTCAGCCGGCAGCCGGGCGGCCCCCGAAGCAGACGACGTAGCCATCGGGGTCCTCGACGTAGAAGTCCCTGGTCCCCCACGGCGTATCCGCGAGCGGCTGGATGATCGTCGCGCCGCTCGCCGCGCAGTGCGCATAGAACGCCTCGATGCCGTCCACGCCGGCCGCGGCGTCCAGGTGCCCGTTCGCCCGCCGGTGCCGCCGCTCCTCGTCGTTCCTGGGCGCTTCCTTGAGGTGCAGCTCCAGCCCGTCCAGCCGACCGATCGCGTAGAACCCGTCCCACGGCTCGCCGAAGGTGAAGCCGAGCTTACGGTAGTAGGCCATCGCGCGATCCAGGTCGTCCACCAGGAACTGTGGAGCGAGCGACGTGAGCCGCGGCTTCGTTGTCGGGGTCGTCATCAGGAATGCTCCCGGTCAGCGTGCACCCTCGTCCACCCGGTAGTAGGGGACGACGAGCGGCGGATTGGTGGTGCCGTCGACCAGGGCGATGGCGCGCTTCCACACCCGGCTGCCGGGAAGCCACTCGTCGTACAGCCGGACGTGGTAGCGGTCCGGCGCCTGGGGACGCGGGTCCGGCGCGAGCGTGAGCACGCCGTCCCGCAGCGTGAACCGGCCCCCGCCGGCCATCGTGGACGTCCGCTCCATGACGCCCACGCCCGCGCGGGTCCCCAGGTCGCGGTCGTAGCGGCCGTCGGTCCGGAAAGTGAGCTGCTGCAGGCCGGCGCTCGCGGTGTAGCGCCACGTGCCGACGAGGGAGCGCATCAGCGCCTGCCCCCCGTCCGAGGTCCAGCCGGCGGGGCGCAGGCTGTGGAAGAGCCGCTCGAAGCTCGCGTCGTCCAGCAGGCAGCGGGCGATGCTCCCCATCCCCCAGACCACGTGCACGCGGCCCGGGCCGGCGGGCAGGACCATCGCCATCGCGTTCACGGCCTGGCGCCGGCCGCCCAGCTCTCCCTCGAACGCGGCCCGGTACCAGACGTACGGCCACCCCGCGGCGCTCGTTCCGCGCATCGCGTAGTGCCAGTCGTCCAGCCTGCGCCACCCGGCGACCACCGACTGGAGGAGCGCCGCCTCGGCGTCCGCCTCCAAGTTTCCCGTCGCCGGGCGCGGCGCGGCGATCCCGTAGATGCACGGAGTCCGCTCGCCAGGGTCGGCGGGCGCGAGGATGACCACGTCTCCGCTGCGCTGCTGCACGTACCCGGGCGGCACGTCGAAGCCGAGCTCACCGGCGGGCGCCCCCGGGGTGGGCGGATTCGCCTCCGGACGCAGGGTGCTGACGAAGGCGTCCAGCTCGGCCTGCCGCTGCGCTCCGTTCGCCATTCCCACGATGCCGAGCGCGCGGCCCCGCCAGAGGACCGCCATGACCACGACGCGCGCCGTCGTGCCCTGGGACGCCACCTGCCTGGAGCCCATGGCGAGGGTCGCGTCGCCCTCGCGCCGGAGGGTGGGCCGCGGCGGGGGTCCGGCGATGACCTGCGTGGCGTGGACGCGCCACAGGTCGGCGAAGACCTGGTCCGCGGCGCGGGCGGTCGGCTCGCTCGGGAGCAGCTTGATGAGGCCGGCGCCGCCCGGCTCGTCGCGCACGTACTGCCGTCCGCCCTCGGCGTGCGACACCAGCCAGCCGGAAGGCGGGGTGAAGGCGACGTACTCGAAGCCGTCGAGGACACGGGTGCCGCCGAGCGCGAGCGCGCCCGCCAGAAGTCCGCCCAGCATCCACATGCTGCCTCCCGGGCTGCAGGTTTCGACCCGGCGGGATCCACCTGCTCGATTGTACCGATCGCCCCTGGGACATTCAAGATCCTTCGGCTCACCCGGCCGTGGCCGTGCCGGCGCGGGAAGCGTGGGGCGGGTGGTCGGGCTCCTGGCGCGCGGCGCCCCGCCACCGGTCGCCCGGGGCCTTCACGTAGCTGGCCGCCACGTACCCCCAGGGCATCGCGAGGGGAATCAGCACGAGCCCCATCAGGTTGGCGAACATCGTTTCCGCGTTGGCCGCGTCCATCCCGCCGGCCAGCCAGAGCGGGAGCCCGACGCCGGCGATCCACAGGGCCTTCCACAGGAGCTCGAAGAAGAGCAGCGGCAGCATCCGGAGCGGATACCGGATCCCCAGGATCGCCAGCAGCGAAACCGCCGCCAGCACGCTCCGGACGACCCCCTTCATGTGCTCCACCCCCTCCGGCGAGCGGAGGTAGGCGGGCCAGATCGTCAGTGCGAGCCCCACGGCGATGAACAGGTACATGGCTCGCAGCACGTACAGCCGAGCTACGGAGACGTCCTTCATGATGCACTCCCTCGCCCCGTGTCCGGTGGGACCGGGCGATGCGTCGCGGTGAAGATCACGGGGTGTGGGGCGGCATTGCCCCGGTCACCCGGGACCGGCTCGATCCGGACCCGCGGATGGCGGCCCGCCATCCCTCCTCCAGGCTCACGCTTCGCCGGCCTCCCGGGCCGGCGTGAACTCGATCAGGTCGCCCGGCTGGCATTCCAGCGCCTCGCAGATGGCCTCCAGCGTGGAGAAGCGGATCGCGCGGGCCTTCCCGGTCTTCAGGATCGAAAGGTTCGCGAGCGTGATCCCGATCCTTTCCGACAGCTCGGTCAGCGTCATGCGACGCGCGTAGAGGACGTCGTCCAGTTTGACGATGATCGGCATGGTCAGACCGTCCCCTCCAGCTCCTCGCGCATCCGCGCGCCCTGCTCGAACACGCGCGCGAGAACGAAGAGCAGCAGCACGGCGAGCCACCTCGTCACGGAAAAGCTCCAGTCCAGGTCGAGCGGCTGCACGTCCGTGGCTGCGCCGGCCGCCACGGCCCCGACCGCTAGGTGCAGGAGCTCCAGTCCCAGCACCGCCCAGGCGATCGTCCTGAGCCGCGCCGCGTTCCGGGAAACGAACGGGTCCCCGGCGCTCACCGTCTCCACGATCCACAGCAGGCGCGACAGGACGACGTGCGCGAGCGGAACCGCGGCGATCCCGAGGACCATGATCATGCGCATCCCGAAGACCAGGGCCGGCCCTCCGCCGGTGGAGCGCACACCCAGCGCTTCCATGACGAAGCCCTCTGCTGCCAGGCTGGCGACCAGCAGCGCCGTGATCAGAAAGCCCGCCAGGAGATTCACACCCATCAGCACCCGGAGAACTCTCCGTGTGACCAGCAGGTCATCTGCGTGTGCCCGGGGCATCGGCGATTCCTCGGTTGATGGAAGACCAGCCAGCTTTGTTACTGATAAACAATAATATGCATATCGATCATCGTCAATCATATTATCGCAAATCAGGATGCCAGCCGGGCAGGCGAGGTGGGGAGGGGATCCCCGGCGGGTGCTTCACCGCCTGCATCCCTCGCATCATAGCGCGATGGCCCCGACACCGGTTCCGGTGTCGGGGCCATCATCCCGCAGGTCCTACCCCCATGTCTTCGCCGGCCAGGTGGGCCGGCCAAGAGGCTGCCCCCGGTGACATCGGGGCGCTCGTCCGTCACCGGGGCTCTTCGACCCGTGCTCGCACCTCCGCGCCCATTCGCAGCAGCGCCTCGCCCACCTCCTGGCTCACGCCCCGGAGGAAGACGAAGGTGACGCGTGGGGGCGCCCCGTCGCACGGGTTCTGGAGCGCCGCGCGCAGGACCCGCTCCGCCCGGAGCTTCATGCCGCGCTTCTTCCGCGCGGGCCGGCCCACCCAGGCCGAGCTCCCGGTGCCGAACGCCTTCGCGCGCGAGACGACGTGCCAGTGGCGGCCGCCGCCCGTGACGATGGGCACCTGGACCGCGCGCGGACGTCCGTCGAGCGGGAAACGGCGGTCCAGCTCGACGGGCTCGGCCTCGAGCGGCGCCATCCCGACGAGGGACGCCCGGATCAACCCGGCCGCGCGCGGCGCGAAGTCGAGCAGCGCGCGCTCGAGCGCCGCTGGCGCGGCGACCCGCTCCTCGGTGTCCCCGTCCACGAGGTTCCACGGGGGGCCCCAGGTGAAACGCCACGTCTCGAGCCAGCGCTCCCCGACGCGGATCCTCACCACCCGCTCGTTGTGATGCGAGCTGATGCGCGTGTTCTCGAAGCCGCGGCCTGCCAGGTGTGCGGAAAAGAGGGCGTGGATCTCGTTGGCGTACGGAGCGTCGCCGTCCTGAAGGCCGAACTTGGAGAACAGGTCGTTGAACACCCACGTGTGGGCGTGCGTCCGGGATCTGGCCATTGCGGTCGGTCGGGAGGAGAGCCCGGTCCTGCTTCTCAGTACGTGTAAAGCACGACCGGCTCCCCGCGCCCGGCCGCGTGCCGGGCGACGCCGCGTGCCTCCTCGATCTCCGGACGCAGGAAATCCAGGAAAGGTCCGTGCTCCAGGAGGAGCGGCGTCCCACGGAACAGCCGCTCGAATTCGCCGGCGGAAAGGGTGTACGTCGGCTCTCGATCTCCGTTCCCGCGTAGGGTGGGAACGATTTCCGGGATCACCGAATCCAGCACGGGGGGCGAGTACGGGACCCGCCGCCGGCGCTCCTCCCACTGCGCTTCCTCGAGCCTCCGGACGACCAGCTCGTCGTGGACGGACTCGACCATCCGGGGCTCTCCGCGCCAGCGGAAGTACCCCGCGTCGCTCTGCCACGTCTTTCCGTCCGCGTAGATCCGCCACACCTCGTAAAGGGTCGGAAGGACCTCGTCGGCGGCCGCGAGCCTGTCGATCGCCGACTCCCACCAGCGGGAGAATTCCGCACCATCCACTTCCGCGTCGTCGGGCAGGTGCCTGAACGGGTTGTCCAGGCCCCGGCTCTCCAGGACCCCCAGGACATCGTCCCAGAAGAGCGTGGTGAAGCGCGAGGAGGCGGCGAATTCCTCGCCCCTGCACGCGCAGCGAAAGCAGATGTGCCGCGACACGGGACCGGGTGTGAAAGGGCTCGAGAGCGTCCGCCGGCTGATTGCGTACCGTCTTGCGCCTCAAGTTTCGGGCAAGGGAGCCTGGCGCACAACTCTGCCGGGGACGGACACTCAGGCCGGCGCGGAGCCGCCGGGTCCCGCTGGCCCCGGCCGCCTGCAGTACGCCCGGTGCCCTGCCTGCGACAAAGCGAGTCGAAGAACGGCTTCGAGGCCACGCCAGGGTGCGTATGGCTCCAGGACGTTGGCGAATCGCAAATCATCAACGCACCTGTCACCCGCAGCTGCAACGCCACGTTTGGGCGCAGGCGCAGCGTCGGGGGCCTCGAGCTTCCGGAAGCCCATCGGGGCACGCCGAGCACTCACGTCGCACGGGCGACACGCGTCGGATCCCCGAGCTGTTCGTTGAGCAGCACGGCTTCGGCCACCAGGCGGCGGAGGATTCCACCCTCGAGCGTCATGCCTTCCCGTAGCTCGATGCTCGCCATCTCGTACTTTCCCCCGGGCCGAAGTCGCGGCTCGAGCGCACGGAGGCGCTGCCCGCGCCAGAAGCCAAGGAGCAGGCGCGCCTCTTCGGCACGGATGAGCAGTACCGGCCCGTGCGCGAAGTAGACGAGGTGACCCCACTTGATGACTTCGTCCAGGGCCGCCGCGGCGCGGACCGCCGCTCGGAGCGCCTCGACACCCTCGCGGCGCCAGCCGGTGAGCGCCGCCACGTACGCGTCGGGGCTCGCTGCGGGAGGAGTCGTCTTCATCCGCTCTCCTTTGATGCCGTTTGCGGCCGAGCCAGGAATCAGGTAGCCGCGCCTCGGTCGATAGCGAAAGACCCCGGCGCCGTGTCCCACGTGAGGGCCTTCGCTCGCTCCGCTGGCGCGAGCCTGCGGACTACCGTCGATACAGCGAGTCGAAGGACGGCACCGAGGCCGCGCACAGGTGCCCCGCTCCTCAAGGAATTGGCAAAGAAGACTTGCCCCTGCACCTGGCATCGATCCCACGGATCGGCGCTGCATGCCGCGTGACAACAGACCACGAACAGGCAGTGCACCTACTGGCGGGAGCGGCGGAGCGACGTAGTTGCAGCGCGAAAACGGTCGAGATGACTCTGCGCCAGGGGCATCTCGCTCAAGCCCTGCGCGATCATGTAACCGTCATCATCCTGCGCAATCATCTAGGAACGCCGGTCGACGCCCCGTCGAGGCGCTTCAACGGACATGGGCCGTCCGGCAATGCACTCCTCTTCCTTGCCGGAGCGGCGCGCGCCGCCTACCCGAGTGCCCGCTCCACCTCCCGCGCCAGCGTCTCCACGTGCGGCTCGCGCAGCATGCTGTAGTGCGTGCCCGGCACCTTCCGCACCTCCAGCGCGCCCCGGACGACCCGCTCCCACCCGTTGGCCTTCTTGCCGAAGAGCCGCTTCACGAGCTGGCGTTTGCCGGCGCGCAGCAGGGTGGCGCCCCCGCGGTAGCTTTCCGGGCGATACCCGTACATCGCCTGCAGGTTGATGCGGAAGACGCTGTACAGCTGCTGCATGCGCGCCATGTCCAGCCCCTTGGGCAGCATCCCCGTGGCGCGGGCGGTCTCCAGGATCTGCCGCAGGTAGGCCACCTCGCGCCCGCCCCGTGCCTCCGGGTCCGGCGTGGGCAGCCGCTCCGCCGGGAAGCCCAGGTCCATCGCGAACATCTGCACGATGCGCAGCGCGTCGCCCGGCATGCTCCGGTCCGGCTCGTTGAGCCAGGGCACCTGCGAGTCGATCAGCACCAGCGACTCCACCGCCTCGCCCGCGGCCTCCAGCTGCCGCGCCATCTCGAAGGCGACCACCCCGCCCATGGACCACCCGCCCAGGCGGTACGGACCCGAGGGCCGCACCTGCCGGATGGAAGCCAGGTAGTCGCGCGCCATCTCCTCGATCGTCCAGTTGGGCGTCTCCCCCTGCTCCAGGCCGCGCGAGCGCAGCCCGTAGACCGGCTGGTCCTCGTCGAGCTGCTTGACCAGCGGGGCGTAGGCCATGAGGTTGCCGCCTCCCGGATGCACCAGGAAGAGCGGCGGGCGGCTTCCCTCGTAGCGCAGCGGGAAGATCAGCGGCATCTCGCCCCCGCCGCTGCGCACCTCCTCGGCCAGGCGCTCCACGGTGGGCGACTTGAAGAGCGCCGCCACGGGGAGGCGCACCCCCGTGGTCTCCTTGAGCCTGGACATGAGCTGCACCGCCAGCAGCGAGTTCCCGCCCCGCTCGAAGAAGCTGTCGTGCGGCCCCACCCCGGTGATGCCCAGCACCTCCTGGAAGAGGCCGGCGACCGTCGCCTCCAGGCCGTCGGACGCGGCGGGGTACGCCTCCGGCCGACCGGTCCCGCCGCCTTCCGGCCTGGGAAGGGCCCGGCGGTCCACCTTGCCGTTGGCGTTCAGGGGCATGCGCTCCAGCACCACGACGTGGCCGGGGAGCATGTGCTCCGGCATCCGCTCGGCCAGGGAACCGCGCAGCGCGGCGGCGGCAAGGTCCGCGCCTTCCTCCGGCACCACGTAGGCGGCGATCCTCCGGTCCCCCGGGACGTCCTCCCGCACCACGACCACCGCGTCGCGGACCCCGGGGTGCTCCTTCACCGCCGCCTCGATCTCCCCCAGCTCGATGCGGAAGCCCCGCACCTTCACCTGCTGGTCGAGGCGCCCCAGGAACTCCAGCTCCCCGTCCGCGCGCCAGCGCACCCGGTCTCCCGTCCGGTACAGCCGCCCGCCGGGCTCGCTCCCGAACGAATCGGGGATGAACCGCTCCGCCGTCAGCCCCGGGCGTCCCAGGTATCCGCGCGCCACGCCCGGACCCCCGATGAACAGCTCCCCCGGCACGCCCGCCGGGACCGGCCTCCACGTCCCGTCCAGCACGTACACCCGCACGTTCGGCAGGGGCCGCCCGATCAGCGCCGCCCCCGGCTCCTTCTCGTCCGGGATCGGGTAGCTCGCCGCCAGGACCGTGGCCTCGGTGGGACCGTAGAGCACGTACAGCCGCGCGGCCGGGAAGGCCTCCCGCATCTCCACCCACTGCTGCCGCGTGACGGCCTCGCCGCCGGAGAAGACGCTGCGGACTCCGGCCAGGGCGGCGGGCCCGGCCTCGCGCGCCGCCGAGACGACCTGCCGCATCAGCGTCGGCACCGCGTTCATCGCCCCCGCGGTGCGCAGCTCTTCCACCACGGCCGCCGGATCGCGCACGCGCTCCAGCGGCAGCAGGCGCACGGTGGCGCCGCCGGCCAGCGGCACCAGGGCCTCGAAGACCCAGATGTCGAACGCGAAGCTCACCATCGCCAGCCACACCTCTGCCGGACCCGGTTCGAAGGTACGCTGCATGGTGGCGACGAAGTGCGCCAGGCTGCCGTGCTCTACGACCACACCCTTGGGGGTGCCGGTCGACCCGGAAGTGTAAAGGACGTAGGCGGAGCTGCGCGCGTGGACCGCGCACGGGGGCGCCTCGCGGGAATCCCTGTCGGTGGCTTCCAGGTCCGCCTCCAGGCAGACGACCGTGCCGGCGTAGGCGGGGAGTCCGTCGAGCAGGGGGAGACGGGTGACGAGGACGGGCGCGCCGGAATCGGCGAGCATGAAGGCCAGCCGCTCGGCGGGGTAGGCGGGGTCCAGCGGCACGTAGGCGCCACCGGCCTTGAGCACGCCCAGGACGGCGACGATCAACTCGGCCCGGCGGTCCAGGCAGATGCCGACGCGGACCTCGGGGCCGACGCCGTGGAGCCGCAGGTGGCCGGCCAGCCGGTTCGCACGCCGGTCCAGCTCGGCGTAGGTGAGCGCTTCGGCGCCGGAGGTGACCGCGGCCACGTCCGGCGTGCGCGCGGCCTGCTCCGCGAACCGCTCGTGGAAGAGGGTCCGCGGGTACGCGGCGGCGGTCGCGTTCCACGCCTCCAGCAACTGCGCGCGCTCGGCCCCGCGCAGCAGCGACAGCTCCGAGAGGCGCTGGTGCGGGTCGGCAGCCATCGCTTCCAGCACCGTCTCCAGGTGCCCGGCCATTCGCGCGATGGTCTCGGCGTCGAAGAGCGACGTGCGGTAGACCAGCCCCCCGTGCAATCCGTCCCCGGAGCCCGCGAACACCAGGTCCAGGTCGAACTTGGCGGCGCCTTCGCCCCCGCCGAACGGCTCCAGGACGAGGTCTCCGACGTCCAGCCGCTCGCCGCCGCCTCCGCCGGCCAGGTTGAGGGTGAAGATCGTCTGGAAGACCGGTGCGTGCGTCAGGCTGCGCTCCACCCCCAGCTCCTCCACCAGGCGCTCGAACGGCAGCTCCTGGTGGTCGTACGCTCCCATCGTCTCCCCACGGACCCGTGCCAGCAGCTCGGTCCAGGTGGGGTCGCCCGCCAGGTCCGCGCGCAGCGCCAGCATGTTGACGAAGAAGCCGATCAGCGCCTCGGTCTCCCGCCGGGTCCGTCCCGCGATGGGGCTTCCCACCACCACGTCTTCCTGGCCCGCGTAGCGGCCCAGCAGAGCCTGCCAGGCGGCCAGCAGCGTCATGAACAGCGTGGTCCCCTCACTCCGCGACCGCTCCCGCAGCCCCTGCGACAGCGCCCGCGGCAGCTGGAAGAGGTGTCTCGCCGCCCGCGGGACGTGTCCGGCCGCGCGCGGCCGGTCGGTGGGGATCTCCAGCAGCGGCGGAGCGCCGGCCAGCCGCGTCTGCCAGTAGGCGATCTGCTCTTCCAGGACTTCGCCGCTCAGCCACCGGCGCTGCCAGGCGGCATAGTCCGCGTACTGCACCGGCAGCTCCGGCAGCACCGCCGTCTCTCCCCGCCGCGCCGCGGCGTAGACGGTGGAAACCTCGCGCACGAGCACGCCGCGGCTCCAGCCGTCGCTGACGATGTGGTGCAGGGTGAACAGCAGCACGTGGTCGTCGTCGCCCAGCCGCAGCAGCGTGCTGCGCAGCAGGGGACCCCGCGCCAGGTCGAAGGGCCGCATGGCCTCTTCGCCGGCTAGCTGCTCGGCCCGGGGCTGCCGCTCCGCTTCCGGCAGGTCGCGCAGGTCCAGCTCCACCAGGGCGACGGGAGCGGGCGGGTGGATGACCTGCACCGGGGCGCCGGCGCGCTCCGCGAACGTGGTGCGCAGCGTCTCGTGCCTCCTCACCAGCGCGTCCAGGCTCGCCCGCAGCGCGGCGGTGTCCAGCGCCCCGCGCAGCCGCAGCGCGTACGGCATGTTGTAGGCGGGACTGTTCGGGTCGATCCGGTCCACCAGCCACAACCGCTGCTGCGCGAACGACAGCGGCAGCCCCTCCGGCCCCTCGCGCGGGACCCGCTCGATGGCCGGCGCGAGCGACGCGCCCGTGCTCCGCAGCGCCTCGATCCGCCGGGCCAGCCCCGCCACGGTGGGCGCTTCGAAGAGCGCCTTCAGCGGCACCTCCACCCCGAACGCCTGCCGCGCCCGCGAGACCACCTGCGTGGCCAGCAGCGAGTGCCCGCCCAGCTGGAAGAAGTTCTCCTCCACGCCCACCCGCTCCACCTTCAGCACCTCGGCCCAGATCCCCGCCAGCACCTCTTCCTCCACCGTGCGCGGCTCCACGTATTCCCTTTCGGACCCGCTCTCCGGCGCTGGCAGCAGGCGCCGGTCCACCTTGCCGTTGGCCATCACCGGAAGCTCCTCCAGCACCACGAACGCGCCCGGCACCATGTACTCCGGCACCTGCTCCGCCACGTGCTCCCGCAGCTCCGCCGCCGCCAGCTCCACCCCCGCCTCCGGCACCACGTACGCCACCAGCCGCTGCTGTCCCGGCGCGTCCTCGCGCAGCAGCACCACCGCCTCCCGCACCCGCTCATGCGCGCGCAGGGTCGCCTCGATCTCCCCCAGCTCCACCCGGTAGCCGCGTACCTTCACCTGGTAATCCGCACGCCCCAGGAACTCGATCTCCCCGTCCGCGCGCCGCCGCCCCAGATCGCCCGTCCGGTACAGCCGCGCGCCCGCCACCCCACGGTGCGGGTCCGGGAGGAACCGCTCCGCCGTCAGCTCCGCCCGGCCCATGTACCCCCGCACCACCCCCACCCCCCCGATGTACAGCTCCCCGGCCACCCCGAGCGGCGCCGGCTCCAGCCACCGGTCCAGCACGTACAGCTGCGTGTTCCCGAACGTCCGCCCGATCGGCGGGTCCCCGTCCTCCGCCGTGTACGCGCTGGAGGTGTTGCGGATGCTCGCTTCCGTCGCCCCGTACCCGTTGAAGAACTTCCGCCCCTCCGCGCTCCAGCGCCGCAGCTGCTCCCCCGGCAGCCGGTCCCCGCCGGCGATCAGCGTGCGCAGCTCCGGCAGTTCCTCCACCGGCGTGGCCGCCAGCGCCGACTGCATGGTCTTCACGTGCGTGATCCGCTGCTCGCGCAGCAGCCGCAGCAGGTCCTCGCCCGGCAGCATCGCCCTGCGGGGCGCCACCACCAGCTCGGCCCCGCTGCTCAGCGCGATGAACATGTCGCCCACCGACGCGTCGAAGTGAAGCGGCGCGTACAGCAGGTTGCGGTCGCCGGGGCGGGAGTCGTAGATGCGGACCAGCTCGCGGATGGTGTTGGCCACCGCGCGGTGTTCCACCAGGACGCCCTTGGGACGGCCCGTGGAGCCGGAGGTGTAGATGACGTACGCCAGGTTGTCGGAAACGACGCCGGTGCGCGGCGCCGTCTCGCTTTCCTGGGCGATGCGCCCGGCCTCGGCATCCACCAGGAACAGGGGGAGGCCGCAGTCGGCGAGCCGATCGGCAAGCGGCGCCTGGGTCAGCATCAGGACGGGAGCGGCGTCGCGGATCATGTAGGCGCGCCGCTCGGCGGGGAGCTCGGGGTCCAGCGGCAGGTAGGCGCCGCCGGCCAGCATCACGCCCAGCACGGCCACGATCATCTCCGGGGCCGGGTCCATGCAGATGGCCACGCGCACCTCGGGGCCCACGCCCTCGCGCCGCAGCAGGTTGGCGAGCTGGCACGAACGCTGGTACAGCTCGGCGTAGCCGAGGCGCTGCCCCTCGAAACGCAGCGCGGGCCCCTCCGGCGTACGCTGCACCTGCGCGTGCACCATGTCCTGGAGGCACGCCTCGCCGGTGTAGCCGGTGTCGGCGCCATGCGAGACGTGCAGCAGCTGCTCGCGCTCGGCCCCGCGCAGCAGCGGGACCTCGGAAAGGCGCTGCCCGGGGTGCGCGGCCATGGCTTCCAGCAGCACCTCCAGGTGCCCGGCCATGCGCACGACCGTGTCCGCCTCGAACAGCCCCGTCCGGTAGGCCAGCACCGCACCGAGCCCCTCCTTCCCCTCCATCACGGTCAGGTTCAGGTCGAACTTCGTCACTCCCCCTGCTCCCCCGAACGGCTCCAGCGCCAGCTCGCCCAGCTCCACCCTGTCGCTTTCCCTCGCGGACCTCTGCAGGGCGAAGATGACCTGGAACACGGGCGAGTGCGTCAGGCTGCGCTCCACGCCCAGCTCGTCCACCAGGCGCTCGAAGGGCAGCTCCTGGTGGTCGTAGGCCCCCAGCGCCGTTGCCCGCACCCGCACCAGCAGCTCGCGCCAGGTGGGGTCCCCGGACAGGTCGGCGCGAAGCGCCAGCATGTTGACGAAGAAGCCGATCAGTCCCTCCGTCTCCCGCCGCGTCCGCCCGGCGATGGGCGTGCCCACCACCACGTCCTCCTGACCGGCGTAGCGCCCCAGCAGCGCCTGCCACCCCGCCAGGGTCGTCATGAACAGCGTCGTCCGCTCCTGGCGTGAGAGCACCCGCAGCCCGTTCGACACCTGGGGAGACAGGGCGAAGTGGTGGCTCTCCCCCCGCGCGCCCCGCGCCGCGGAGCGAGGACGGTCCGTGGAGACGGTCAGCAGCGGTGGCGCGCCGTCCAGCGTCTCCTTCCAGAAGCCGATCTGCGCCTCCAGCGTCTCGCCGCTGAGCCACGAGCGCTGCCACACGGCGAAGTCCGCGTACTGCACCGGCAGCTCGGCCAGCGGCGATGCCTCGCCCCGGCGGAATGCCGCGTACAGCGCGGAGACCTCGCGCACCAGCACCTCCATGCTCCACCCGTCGCTGACCACGTGGTGAAGCGTGAGCAGCAGCACGTGCTCCCGCTCGCCCAGGCGCACAAGCGTGCTCCGCAGCAGCGGCCCCCGCGCCAGGTCGAAGGGCCGCATCGCCTCCGCGCCAGCCAGCCGCTGCGCCCGAACGTCCCGCTCCTCCGGGACGAGCCCGCGCAGGTCGAGGGTCGGCAGCGGCACCGCGGCGGCCGGGTGGATGACCTGCACGGGCGCACCGTCCCGCTCCGCGAACGTGGTGCGAAGCGCCTCGTGCCGCCGCACCACCTCGCCGATGCTCCCCCTCAGCGCCGCCGCGTCGAGCGCGCCGCGCAGCCGCAGCGCGAAGGGCACGTTGTACGCGGGGCTCCCCGGCTCCAGCCGGTCCACCACCCACAGCCGCTGCTGCGCGAAGGACAGCGGCAGCGGCCCTTGCCGCGAGACCCGCTCGATCGGCGGCGCCAGCGCGGTGCCGGTGCCGCGCAGCATCTCGATGCGGCCCGCCAGCGCGGCGACCGTGGGTGCTTCGAAGAGCACCTTGAGCGGCACCTCCACCCCGAACGCCTGGCGCGCACGCGAGACCACCTGCGTCGCCAGCAGAGAGTGCCCCCCAAGCTCGAAGAAGTTCTCCTCCACCCCCACCCGCTCCGGCGCCAGCCCCAGCACCTCCGCCCAGATCCCCGCCAGCACCTCCTCCGTCGCGGTGCGCGGAGCCACCTGCTCCGCACCGCCCCCCCGCTCCGGCGCCGGCAGCGCGCGCCGGTCCACCTTGCCGTTGGCATTCAGCGGCAGCCGCTCCAGAACCACGTACGCCGCCGGCACCATGTACTCCGGCAGACACGCCGTCAGCTGCGCCCGCAGCTCGCTCCCCGACAGCTCCGCTCCCTCGGCCGCCACCACGTAGCCCACCAGCCGCTTCTGCCCCGGCGCGTCCTCCCGCACCGCCACCACCGCCTCCCGCACTCCCGCCAGCCCCACCAGCGCCGCCTCCACCTCCCCCGGCTCGATCCGGAAGCCCCGCACCTTCACCTGCGCGTCCATCCGCCCCAGGTACTCCAGCTCCCCCGTGACCAGCCAGCGCACCCGGTCCCCCGTCCGGTACACGCGCGATCCCGACTCCCCGGACAACACATCCGGCACGAAGCGCTCGGCCGTCAGCTCCGCCCGTCCCAGGTAGCCCCGCGCCACCGCCGCTCCCCCCACGTGCAGCTCCCCCACCATCCCCACCGGCACCGGCTCCCCCCACCCGTCCAGCACGTACGCCCGCCGGTCCCCCACCGGACGACCGATCGGCACCGCCCCCCGCTCCACTTCCGCCCCCACCACGTGGCAGCTCGTGAACACCGTGCACTCGCTCGGCCCGTAGCCGTTGACCACGCGCAGCCTCGGGCTCTGCTCCCGCGCACGACGCAGGTGCGCTGCGGAGACCGCCTCTCCTCCCGTCATCACCTGCCCCACCCGGCTCAGCAGCTCCGGGCGCGTGTCCACCACCAGGTTGAACAGCGCCGCCGTCAGCCACAGCGTCGTCACCCCGTGACGCTCCACCTCCCGCTCCAGACCCGCAGGGTCCAGGCTGCGCCCCGGATACAGCACGCACGTGCCCCCGCTCAGCAGCGCCGGCCACAGCTCCAGCGTCAGCGCGTCCCACGACGTCGAGGAGTGCTGAAGCACCACCTGGCCGGCATCGAAGCGGGCGTAGTCCGCGCCCCGGAAGAAGCCGGGGATCGCCCGGTGCGGTACCTCGGTCCCCTTGGGCACGCCCGTGGAGCCGGACGTGTAGATGACGTAGCACAGGTGCTCGGGCGTGAGCGCCACGGAGGGCGCGCCGGCCGGCTCGCCCGCGATGCGCCCGCGCTCCGCGTCCAGGCACAGCACGTCGACGTTCGCGGGGACACGCTCACGCAGCGGCGTCTGGCTGACCACCAGGGGCGCGCCGAGGTCGGACACCAGCAGGGCGATGCGCGCCGCGGGGAGCTCGGGGTCCAGGCAGGCGTAGGCGCCCCCCGCCTTGAGGATACCCAGGAGCGCCACGACCATCTCGGCGCCGCGCTCCAGGCACACGCCCACGCGCACGTCGGGCCCTACCCCCCGCCGCAGCAGCCGGTGCGCCAGCTGGTTGGCGGCCCCGTCCAGCTCGGCGTACGTCAGCGTCTCCTCGCCGAAGACCACCGCCGGTGCACCCGGCGTGCGGGCCGCCTGCTCCGAGAACAGCTCGTGCACGCACGCCGGCGGGATCTCGGCCGCGGTGGCGTTCCAGGCCTCCAGCACCTGCACGCGCTCCGCCCCGCGCAGCAGCGTCAGCTCCGAGAGGCGCCTCTGCGGCTCGGCTGCCATCGCCTCCAGCAGCGCCTCCAGGTGCCCCGCCATGCGCGCGATCGTCTGCGCCTCGAACAGGCCCTCCCGGTAGACCACGGCCCCGCCCAGACGGTCCCCAGCCTCCTGCATCACCAGGTCCAGCTCGAACTTCGCCACCCCCTCCCCACCCCCGAACGGCTCCACCGACAGCTCCCCCAGCCCCGGCCGATCGTCCCCTCCCCCGGCGCGATTGAGCGCGAACACGGCCTGGAAGACGGGCGTGTGCGTCAGGCTCCGCTCCACGCCCAGCTCCTCCACCAGGCGCTCGAACGGCAGCTCCTGGTGCGCGTACGCCCCCAGCGCCGTCTCCCGTACCCGTCCCACCACCTCCCGCCAGCTGGGGTCCCCGGACAGGTCGGCGCGAAGCGCCAGCATGTTGACGAAGAAGCCGATCAGCCCCTCCGTCTCCTGCCGCGTCCGCCCGGCGATGGGCGTGCCCACCACCACGTCCGCCTGCCCCGCGTAGCGCCCGAGCAGCGCCTGCCACCCGGCCAGCAGCGTCATGAACAGCGTCGTCCCCTCCGCGCGCGAGAGCGCCCGCAGGCCCTCCGACACCTCGCGCGGCAGGGAGAAGCGGTGGCTCGCCGCGCGCGGGCTCCGGCCCACCGCACGCGGCCGGTCCGTGGGGATCTCCAGCAGCGGCGGCGCGTCCCCCAGGCGCTCCCGCCAGTACGACAGGTGCGCCTCCAGCGTCTCGCCGCTGAGCCACGCGCGCTGCCACACGGCGTAGTCCGCGTACTGCACTGGCAGCTCCGCCAGCGGCGATGCCTCGCCCCGGCCGAGCGCCGCGTACAGCGCGGAGACCTCGCGCACCAGCACCTCCATGCTCCACCCGTCGCTGACCACGTGGTGAAGCGTGAGCAGCAGCACGTGCTCCCGCTCGCCCAGGCGCACAAGCGTGCTCCGCAGCAGCGGCCCCCGCGCCAGGTCGAACGGCCGCAGCGCCTCCGCGCCGGCCAGCCGCTCGGCATGCGGATCCCGCGCGTCGACGGGCAGCCCACGCAGGTCGAGGGTCGGCAGCGGCACCACGGCGGCCGGGTGGATGACCTGCACGGGCGCGCCGTCCCGCTCCGCGAACGTGGTGCGCAGCGCCTCGTGCCGCCTCACCACCTCGCCGATGCTCCCCCGCAGCGCCGACGCGTCGAGCGCACCGCGCAGCCGCAGCGCGTACGGCATGTTGTACGCTGCGCTCCCCGGCTCCAGCCGGTCCACCACCCACAGCCGCTGCTGCGCGAACGACAGCGGCAGCGGTTCCCCACGCGACACCCGCTCGATCGGCGGCGCCAGCGCGGTCCCGGCGCCACGCAGCCCCTCGATCCGCCCGGCCAGCGCGGCCACCGTCTGCGCCTCGAACAGCGCCCGCAGCGGCACTTCCACCCCGAACGCCTGGCGCGCACGCGACACCACCTGCGTCGCCAGCAGCGAGTGCCCCCCAAGCTCGAAGAAGCTCGCCTCCACCCCCACCCGCTCCGGCGCCAGCCCCAGCACCTCCGCCCAGATCCCCGCCAGCACCTCCTCCGTGGCGGTGCGCGGAGCCACCTGCTCCGCACCGCCCCCCCGCTCCGGCGCCGGCAGCGCACGCCGGTCCACCTTGCCGTTGGCGTTCAGCGGCAGCCGCTCCAGAACCACGTACGCCGCCGGCACCATGTACTCCGGCAGACACGCCGACAGCTGCGCCCGCAGCTCGCTCCCCGACAGCTCCGCTCCCTCGGCCGCCACCACGTAGCCCACCAGCCGCTTCTGCCCCGGCGCGTCCTCCCGCACCGCCACCACCGCCTCCCGCACTCCCGCCAGCCCCACCAGCGCCGCCTCCACCTCCCCCGGCTCGATCCGGAAGCCCCGCACCTTCACCTGCGCGTCCATCCGCCCCAGGTACTCCAGCTCCCCCGTGACCAGCCAGCGCACCCGGTCCCCCGTCCGGTACACGCGCGATCCCGACTCCCCGGACAACACATCCGGCACGAAGCGCTCGGCCGTCAGCTCCGCCCGTCCCAGGTAGCCCCGCGCCACCGCCGTTCCCCCCACGTGCAGCTCCCCCACCATCCCCACCGGCACCGGCTCCCCCCACCCGTCCAGCACGTACGCCCGCCGGTCCCCCACCGGACGACCGATCGGCACCGCCCCCCGCTCCACCTCCGCCCCCACCACGTGGCAGCTCGTGAACACCGTGCACTCGCTCGGCCCGTAGCCGTTGACCACGCGCAGCCCCGGGCTCTGCTCCCGCGCACGGCGCAGGTGCGCTGCGGAGACCGCCTCCCCTCCCGTCATCACCTGCCCCACCCGGCTCAGCAGCTCCGGGCGCGTGTCCACCACCAGGTTGAACAGCGCCGCCGTCAGCCACAGCGTCGTCACCCCGTGACGCTCCACCTCCCGCTCCAGACCCGCCGGGTCCAGGCTGCGCCCCGGATACAGCACGCACGTGCCCCCGCTCAGCAGCGCCGGCCACAGCTCCAGCGTCAGCGCGTCCCACGACGTCGAGGAGTGCTGGAGCACCACCTGGCCGGCATCGAAGCGGGCGTAGTCCGCGCCCCGGAAGAAGCCGGGGATCGCCCGGTGCGGTACCTCGGTCCCCTTGGGCACGCCCGTGGAGCCGGACGTGTAGATGACGTAGCACAGGTGCTCGGGCGTGAGCGCCACGGCGGGCGCGCCGGCCGGCTCGCCCGCGATGCGCCCGCGCTCCGCGTCCAGGCACAGCACGTCGACGTTCGCGGGAACGCGCTCACGCAGCGGCGTCTGGCTGACCACCAGGGGCGCACCGAGGTCGGCCACCAGCAGGGCGATGCGCGCCGCGGGGAGCTCGGGGTCCAGGCAGGCGTAGGCGCCCCCCGCCTTGAGGATGCCCAGGAGCGCCACGACCATCTCGGCGCCGCGCTCCAGGCACACGCCCACGCGCACGTCGGGCCCCACCCCCCGCCGCAGCAGCCGGTGCGCCAGCTGGTTGGCGGCCCCGTCCAGCTCGGCGTACGTCAGCGTCTCCTCGCCGAAGACCACCGCCGGTGCACCCGGCGTGCGGGCCGCCTGCTCCGAGAACAGCTCGTGCACGCACGCCGGCGGGATCTCGGCCGCGGTGGCGTTCCAGGCCTCCAGCACCTGCACGCGCTCCGCCCCGCGCAGCAGCGTCAGCTCCGAGAGGCGCCTCTGCGGCTCGGCTGCCATCGCCTCCAGCAGCGCCTCCAGGTGCCCCGCCATGCGCGCGATCGTCTGCGCCTCGAACAGGCCCTCCCGGTAGACCACGGCCCCGCCCAGCCGGTCCCCAGCCTCCTGCATCACCAGGTCCAGCTCGAACTTCGCCACCCCCTCCCCGCCCCCGAACGGCTCCACCGACAGCTCCCCCAGCCCCGGCCGATCGTCCCCTCCCCCGGCGCGATTGAGCGCGAACACGGCCTGGAAGACGGGCGTGTGCGTCAGGCTCCGCTCCACGCCCAGCTCCTCCACCAGG
This sequence comes from uncultured Gemmatimonadales bacterium, assembly GCA_963716255.1. Taxonomy (GTDB): domain Bacteria; phylum Gemmatimonadota; class Gemmatimonadetes; order Longimicrobiales; family Longimicrobiaceae; genus JAFAYN01. Next base: position 2,219,666 of record OY970303.1, read on the forward strand.
CGCTCGAAAGGCAGCTCCTGGTGCGCGTACGCCCCCAGCGCCGTCTCCCGCACCCGCCCCACCACCTCCCGCCAGCTGGGGTCTCCGGACAGGTCGGCGCGAAGCGCCAGCATGTTGACGAAGAAGCCGATCAGCCCCTCCGTCTCCTGCCGCGTCCGCCCGGCGATGGGCGTGCCCACCACCACGTCCGCCTGCCCCGCGTAGCGTCCCAGCAGCGCCTGCCACCCGGCCAGCAGCGTCATGAACAGCGTCGTCCCCTCCGCGCGCGAGAGCGCCCGCAGGTCCGCCGACACCTCGCGCGGCAGGGAGATGCGGTGGCTCGCCGCGCGCGGGCTCCGGCCCACCGCACGCGGCCGGTCCGTGGGGATCTCCAGCAGCGGCGGCGCCTCGCCCAGGCGCTCCCGCCAGTACGACAGGTGCGCCTCCAGCGTCTCGCCGCTGAGCCACGCGCGCTGCCACACGGCGTAGTCCGCGTACTGCACCGGCAGCTCCGCCAGCGGCGATGCCTCGCCCCGGCCGAGCGCCGCGTACAGCGCGGAGACCTCGCGCACCAGCACCTCCATGCTCCACCCGTCGCTGACCACGTGGTGAAGCGTGAGCAGCAGCACGTGCTCCCGCTCGCCCAGGCGCACAAGCGTGCTCCGCAGCAGCGGCCCCCGCGCCAGGTCGAAGGGCCGCAGCGCCTCCGCGCCGGCCAGCCGCTCGGCATGCGGATCCCGCGCGTCGACGGGCAGCCCGCGCAGGTCGAGGGTCGGCAGCGGCACCACGGCGGCCGGATGGATGACCTGCACGGGCGCGCTGTCCCGCTCCGCGAACGTGGTGCGCAGCGCCTCGTGCCGCCTCACCACCTCGCCGATGCTCCCTCGCAGCGCCGCCGCGTCGAGCGCACCGCGCAGCCGCAGCGCGTACGGCATGTTGTACGCTGCGCTCCCCGGCTCCAGCCGGTCCACCACCCACAGCCGCTGCTGCGCGAACGACAGCGGCAGCGGTTCCCCACGCGACACCCGCTCGATCGGCGGCGCCAGCGCGGTCCCGGCGCCGCGCAGCATCTCGATGCGGCCCGCCAGCGCGGCGACCGTGGGTGCTTCGAAGAGCACCTTGAGCGGCACCTCCACCCCGAACGCCTGGCGCGCACGCGAGACCACCTGCGTCGCCAGCAGAGAGTGCCCCCCAAGCTCGAAGAAGTTCTCCTCCACCCCCACCCGCTCCGGCGCCAGCCCCAGCACCTCCGCCCAGATCCCCGCCAGCACCTCCTCCGTCGCGGTGCGCGGAGCCACCTGCTCCGCACCGCCCCCCCGCTCCGGCGCCGGCAGCGCACGCCGGTCCACCTTGCCGTTGGCGTTCAGCGGCAGCCGCTCCAGAACCACGTACGCCGCCGGCACCATGTACTCCGGCAGACACGCCGTCAGCTGCGCCCGCAGCTCGCTCCCCGACAGCTCCGCTCCCTCGGCCGCCACCACGTAGCCCACCAGCCGCTTCTGCCCCGGCGCGTCCTCCCGCACCGCCACCACCGCCTCCCGCACTCCCGCCAGCCCCACCAGCGCCGCCTCCACCTCCCCCGGCTCGATCCGGAACCCCCGCACCTTCACCTGCGCGTCCATCCGCCCCAGGTACTCCAGCTCCCCCGTGACCAGCCAGCGCACCCGGTCCCCCGTCCGGTACACGCGCGATCCCGACTCCCCGGACAACACATCCGGCACGAAGCGCTCGGCCGTCAGCTCCGCCCGTCCCAGGTAGCCCCGCGCCACCGCCGCTCCCCCCACGTGCAGCTCCCCCACCATCCCCACCGGCACCGGCTCCCCCCACCCGTCCAGCACGTACGCCCGCCGGTCCCCCACCGGACGACCGATCGGCACCGCCCCCCGCTCCACTTCCGCCCCCACCACGTGGCAGCTCGTGAACACCGTGCACTCGCTCGGCCCGTAGCCGTTGACCACGCGCAGCCCCGGGCTCTGCTCCCGCGCACGGCGCAGGTGCGCTGCGGAGACCGCCTCCCCTCCCGTCATCACCTGCCCCACCCGGCTCAGCAGCTCCGGGCGCGTGTCCACCACCAGGTTGAACAGCGCCGCCGTCAGCCACAGCGTCGTCACCCCGTGACGCTCCACCTCCCGCTCCAGACCCGCCGGGTCCAGGCTGCGCCCCGGATACAGCACGCACGTGCCCCCGCTCAGCAGCGCCGGCCACAGCTCCAGCGTCAGCGCGTCCCACGACGTCGAGGAGTGCTGGAGCACCACCTGGCCGGCATCGAAGCGGGCGTAGTCCGCGCCCCGGAAGAAGCCGGGGATCGCCCGGTGCGGTACCTCGGTCCCCTTGGGCAGACCCGTGGAGCCGGACGTGTAGATGACGTAGCACAGGTGCTCGGGCGTGAGCGCCACGGCGGGCGCGCCGGCCGGCTCGCCCGCGATGCGCCCGCGCTCCGCGTCCAGGCACAGCACGTCGACGTTCGCGGGAACGCGCTCACGCAGCGGCGTCTGGCTGACCACCAGGGGCGCACCGAGGTCGGCCACCAGCAGGGCGATGCGCGCCGCGGGGAGCTCGGGGTCCAGGCAGGCGTAGGCGCCCCCCGCCTTGAGGATGCCCAGGAGCGCCACGACCATCTCGGCGCCGCGCTCCAGGCACACGCCCACGCGCACGTCGGGCCCTACCCCCCGCCGCAGCAGCCGGTGCGCCAGCTGGTTGGCGGCCCCGTCCAGCTCGGCGTACGTCAGCGTCTCCTCGCCGAAGACCACCGCCGGCGCACCCGGCGTGCGGGCCGCCTGCTCCGAGAACAGCTCGTGCACGCACGCCGGCGGGATCTCGGCCGCGGTGGCGTTCCAGGCCTCCAGCACCTGCACGCGCTCCGCCCCGCGCAGCAGCGTCAGCTCCGAGAGGCGCCTCTGCGGCTCGGCTGCCATCGCCTCCAGCAGCGCCTCCAGGTGCCCCGCCATGCGCGCGATCGTCTGCGCCTCGAACAGGCCCTCCCGGTAGACCACGGCCCCGCCCAGCCGGTCCCCAGCCTCCTGCATCACCAGGTCCAGCTCGAACTTCGCCACCCCCTCCCCGCCCCCGAACGGCTCCACCGACAGCTCCCCCAGCCCCGGCCGATCGTCCCCTCCCCCGGCGCGATTGAGCGCGAACACGGCCTGGAAGACGGGCGTGTGCGTCAGGCTCCGCTCCACGCCCAGCTCCTCCACCAGGCGCTCGAAAGGCAGCTCCTGGTGCGCGTACGCCCCCAGCGCCGTCTCCCGCACCCGCCCCACCACCTCCCGCCAGCTGGGGTCTCCGGACAGGTCGGCACGAAGCGCCAGCATGTTGACGAAGAAGCCGATCAGCCCCTCCGTCTCCTGCCGCGTCCGCCCGGCGATGGGCGTGCCCACCACCACGTCCGCCTGCCCCGCGTAGCGTCCCAGCAGCGCCTGCCAGCCCGCCAGCAGCGTCATGAACAGCGTCGTCCCCTCCGCGCGCGAGAGCGCCCGCAGGTCCGCCGACACCTCGCGCGGCAGGGAGAAGCGGTGGCTCGCCGCGCGCGGGCTCCGGCCCACCGCACGCGGCCGGTCCGTGGGGATCTCCAGCAGCGGCGGCGCCTCGCCCAGGCGCTCCCGCCAGTACGACAGGTGCGCCTCCAGCGTCTCGCCGCTGAGCCACGCGCGCTGCCACACGGCGTAGTCCGCGTACTGCACCGGCAGCTCCGCCAGCGGCGATGCCTCGCCCCGGCCGAGCGCCGCGTACAGCGCGGAGACCTCGCGCACCAGCACCTCCATGCTCCACCCGTCGCTGACCACGTGGTGAAGCGTGAGCAGCAGCACGTGCTCCCGCTCCCCCAGGCGCACAAGCGTGCTCCGCAGCAGCGGCCCCCGCGCCAGGTCGAAGGGCCGCAGCGCCTCCGCGCCGGCCAGCCGCTCGGCATGCGGATCCCGCGCGTCGACGGGCAGCCCGCGCAGGTCGAGGGTCGGCAGCGGCACCACGGCGGCCGGGTGGATGACCTGCACGGGCGCGCCGTCCCGCTCCGCGAACGTGGTGCGCAGCGCCTCGTGCCGCCGCACCGCCTCGCCGATGCTCCCCCGCAGCGCCGCCGCGTCGAGCGCACCGCGCAGCCGCAGCGCGTACGGCATGTTGTACGCGGCGCTCCCCGGCTCCAGCCGGTCCACCACCCACAGCCGCTGCTGCGCGAACGACAGCGGCAGCGGTTCCCCACGCGACACCCGCTCGATCGGCGGCGCCAGCGCGGTCCCGGCGCCGCGCAGCCCCTCGATGCGGCCCGCCAGCGCGGCCACCGTCTGCGCCTCGAACAGCGCACGCAGCGGCACTTCCACCCCGAACGCCTGGCGCGCACGCGACACCACCTGCGTCGCCAGCAGCGAGTGCCCCCCAAGCTCGAAGAAGCTCGCCTCCACCCCCACCCGCTCCAGCCCCAGCACCTCCGCCCAGATCCCTGCCAGCACCTCCTCCCCCACCGTGCGCGGCGCCACGTACTCCGCCTCCGCACCCCGCTCCGGAGCCGGAAGCGCACGCCGGTCCACCTTGCCGTTGGGCGTCAGCGGAATGCTCGCCAGCACCACCAGGGCGCCCGGCACCATGTGCTCCGGAAGACGGCCGCCCACGCCCGCCCGCAGCTCCCCGGCGGACAGCTCGGCTCCCGCCTGCGCCACCACGTAGCCCACCAGCCGCTTCTGCCCCGGCGTGTCCTCCCGCACCACCACCACCGCCTCGTGCACCCCCGCCTGCTCCAGCAGCGCGGCCTCCACCTCCCCCGGCTCGATCCGGAAGCCCCGCACCTTCACCTGCGCGTCGGTCCGCCCCAGGAACTCCAGCTCCCCGTCCCCGCGGCGGCGCACCCGGTCCCCCGTACGGTACAGCCGAGCCCCGGGATCCGCCGAGAACGGGTCCGGCGCGAACTTCTCCGCCGTCAGCTCCGGCAACCCCAGGTAGCCGCGCGCCACCCCCGACCCCGACAGGCACAGCTCCCCCGGAACCCCCGCCGGAAGCAGGTTCCCCCACGCGTCCAAAACGTGCATCCCCACCCCGGGCAGCGGACGCCCCACCATCTGCCAGCCCGGGCGCTCGCCCCGACGCAGCGGTGTCGCCGAGCTGATGATGGTCCCCTCCGTGGGCCCGTACATCGCCCACACCTGCGCCGCGGGGAAGGCGCCCTGCATCTGCTCCAGCAGGTCGGGCGCGATCGCGTCGCCGCCCACGAACACCCGCCGCAGCCGCGGCAGCGTCCCCGGACCCGCCTGCACCCGCGCCGCGACCTCGCGCATCAGCGCCGGCACCGCGTGCACCGCGTCGACGGTCGCCAGCTCCTCCACCAGCCCTTCCACGTCCTGCACGCTCTCCCGTCCCAGCAGCCGCACCTGCCCACCGGCCAACAGCGGCGCGAACACCTCGAACGCCCAGATGTCGAAGGCAAAGCTCGCCAGCGCCGGGAACACCTCCCCGGCCTGCATCCCGAAGGTCGTGCGGGTGCTCAGCAGCGTGCCCGCCAGGCTGGCGTGCTCCACCACCACCCCCTTGGGCCGGCCCGTCGAGCCCGAGGTGTAGATGACGTACGCCGCGTCGTGGAGGTCGGCGCCGCTCGCGGGCGCCTCGTCCGATTCGGCGGCGATCGCGTCGCGGTCCGCGTCCAGGCGGACGACCTCGCCCGCGAAGGCGGGGAGCGCTTCCAGCAGCCGGCCGTGCGTCAGCAGCAGCGAAGCGCCGGAGTCGCCCAGCGTGTAGGCCAGGCGCTCGGCGGGATAGGCGGGGTCCAGCGGCACGTAGGCGCCCCCGGCCTTGAGGATCCCCAGCACCCCGACGACCATCTCCACGCCGCGCTCCAGGCAGAGGCCCACCCGCACCTCCGGACCCACGCCCCGGCGGCGCAGGTGCTGCGCGAGCCGGTTGGCCCTGCGCTCCAGCTCGGCGTACGTCAGCGTCTCGTCGCCGAAGGCGATCGCCGGCGCACCGGGCGTGCGTGCGGCCTGCTCCGAGAACAGCTCGTGCACGCACGCCAGGGGGAGCCCCAGGGCGTCCGCGTGCGACGCAGCCAGGAGCCCGGCGCGCTCGCTGTCGCGCAGCAGCGACACCGCCGAGAGGCGCCCCTGCGGGGAGGCGGCCATCGACTCCAGCACGACTTCCAGGTGCCCCGCCATGCGCGCGATCGTCTCCGCGTCGAAAAGCGCGGCACGGTACACCACCACCCCGTTCAGTGCGCCGCCCCCGTCCACGAACGCCAGATCGAGGTCGAACTTGGCGGCTCGCTGCCCTCCCCCGATCGGCTCCACGCTGAGCTCTCCCAGCTCCAGGCGGTCGCCGTGCCGGCCGGAGCGGTTCAGCGTGAAGATCGCCTGGAAGACCGGCGCGTGGGTGAGGCTGCGCTCCACGGACAGCTCCTCCACCAGCCGCTCGAAGGGCAGCTCCTGGTGGTCGTAGGCGCCCAGCGCCGTCTCCCTGACCCGCCCCAGCATCTTGACCCAGGTGGGATCCCCCGACAGGTCTGCGCGCAGCGCCAGCATGTTGACGAAGAAGCCGATCAGCTCCTCCGTCTCGCGCTGGCTCCGCCCCGCGATCGGGCTGCCCACCACCACGTCGTCCTGTCCGGCGTAGCGGGCCAGCAGCGCCTGCCACCCGGCCAGCAGCGTCATGAACAGAGTCGCCCCTTCGCGGCGCGAGATCTCCCGCAGCCGCTGGGACAGCTCGGCCGGGAGCGCGAAACGGTGGGTCCCGGCAAGGACGCTCTGCCCGGCGACCCGCGGACGGCTCGTGGGGATCTCCAGGAGCGGCGGCGCTCCCGCCAGGCGCTCCCGCCAGTACCCGATCTGCTCTTCCAGCACCGCCCCGCGCAGCCAGTCGCGCTGCCAGACGGCGAAGTCGGCGTACTGGATCTCCAGCGCCGGCAGGCGGGGCGCCTCGCCCCGGACGGAGGCGGCGTACAGCGCGGAGATCTCGCGCACCAGCACCTGCATGCTCCAGCCGTCGCTGACGATGTGGTGCAGCGTGAAGCACAGTACGTGGTCGCCGTCCGCGAGACGCAGCAGCATGCTACGCAGCAGCGGCCCCTGACGCAGGTCGAACGGGCGCATGGCCTCCTCACCCGCCAGACGTGCTGCCTCCCGCTCGGCATCCGGCACGCCGCGCAGGTCGACGACCGGCAGCGCCGCCGTCGTGGTGGGGTGGACGACCTGCACCGGCTCGCCGCCAGCCGTGGAGAACGTGGTGCGCAGCGTCTCGTGCCGCCGCACAAGCGCGTCGATGCCGGCCCGCATCGCGGCCGTGTCCAGCTCCCCGCGCAGGCGCAGCGCGTACGGCATGTTGTAGGCGGGACTGCCCGGCTCCAGCTGGTCCACCAGCCACAGCCGCTGCTGCGCGAAGGACAGCGGCAGCGGCCCCTCGCGCGCGACCCGCTCCATCGGCGGCGCGACCCCGGCCCCGGCGCGCCGCAGCGCTTCGATGTGCCTGGCCAGCGCGGCGATGGTGGGCGTCCTGAAGAGCACGCGAAGCGGCACCTCCACCCCGAACGCCTTCCGTGCCCGGGACACCATCAGCATCGCCAGCAGCGAATGGCCTCCCACCTCGAAAAAGCTTTCCTCCACCCCCACCTGCTCCGCCTTCAGCACCTCCGCCCAGATACCGCCCAGCACTTCCTCGGTCGCGGTGCGCGGCGCCACGTGTCCGCTCTCGTCCTCCTGTCCCGGTGCCGGAAGCGCACGCCGGTCCACCTTGCCGTTGGGGGTGAGGGGAATGCTCTCCAGCATCACGAAGGCGCTCGGCACCATGTATTCCGGCAGGTGGGTCCCCAGGTGCTCCCGCAGTCCGGCGCCCCCGATCTTCGCGCCCTCGGCCATGACCACGTAGGCGACCAGCAGGGCCTGCCCGGCGGCGTCCTCGCGCGGGACCACCACCGCCTCGCGCACCACGTCGTGTCCCAGCAGCGCCGCCACCACCTCCCCCGGCTCCACGCGGAAGCCGCGCACCTTGACCTGCTCGTCCACCCGCCCCAGGAACTCCAGCTCGCCGGCGGGGAGCCAGCGCACCCGGTCGCCCGTCCGGTACAGGCGCCCGCCGGGCGCCGCCCCGAAGCCGTCCGGGACGAAGCGCTCCGCCGTCTGCTCCGCCGCCCCGGCGTACCCCCGCGCCACCTGCGTGCCCCCCACGTACAGCTCTCCCGCGACCCCCGGCGGCACCGGCTGCGCGGACGCGTCCAGCACGTAGACTCGCGTGTTCGCCAGCGGCCGCCCCAGTGGGACCCCGTCCGTGGCGGACGGTGGGTCGCCGACCCGGTGCGTCAGCACCCCCACGGTGGTTTCCGTCGGGCCGTAGTGGTTGACCACCACCAGCCCCGGCGCACGCGCCCGCAGCTCGTCCACCCACGCGCGCGGCGAGGCCTCGCCACCCAGCACCAGCAGGCTCCGCGGCAGCACGCGTGCTCCCCCCGCGCCGAGCAGCGCCGCCAGGTGGGAGGGCACGATCTTCAGCACGTCGATCTCCTGCCGCTCGACGTAGTCGGCGAAGCGCTCACCCGAGGTTGCGATCTCGCGCGGGATCACGTGCAGGGCGCCCCCGGTGCACAGGGCCGGGTAGAGCACGGTGTTGCCCAGGTCCGCCGCCACGCTGGAGGCGAGCACGTGGCGCATCCCGCCGCGCAGCTCCAGCCGCTCGACGACGGCGTGCACGTAGTTGCTCAGCTGGCGATGCTCGACCAGCACTCCCTTGGGCCGGCCCGTCGAGCCCGAGGTGTAGATGAGGTACGCGGCATTTTCCGCCCGCACCCCGGTGGCGGGCGCGTCGTCGCGCTCGCTCGCGATCTGCGAGGCGTCCGCGTCCAGGCAAACCATTGCCGCCCCGGACGGCGGCCGGACCGTGCGGGAGCCCTCGTCGTGGACGAGCAGGGAAACGCCTGCGTCCGCGAGGACCCGTTCCAGGCGGTGGGGAGGGGTGGTGGGATCGAGGGGGATGTATGCCCCGCCCGCCTTGAGGATGCCCAGCAGTGTGACGACCAGCCGCGGCGAGGGATCGAGCAGGACGGCGACACGCACCTCGGGACCGACGCCGCGGCACCGCAGGTGGTGGGCGAGCCGGTTGGCGGCGCGGTCCAGCTGCGCGTAGGTGAGCGTGTCGTCCTCGTGCCCGAGCGCCACCGCCCCGGGCGTACGGACGGCCTGCTCCGCGAAGAGCTCGTGCAGGCAGCGCGCGGGCGAGCCGGCGTCCGCGGTGGCGTTCCACGTCTCCAGCACCCGTACCCGCTCGGCTCCCCGGAGGAGCGACAGCTCCGAGAGGCGCTGCCGCGGGTCGGCCGCCATGGCCTCCAGCAGCACCTCCAGGTGCTCCGCCATGCGGGCGATGGTGTCCGCCTCGAAGAGCGCTTCCTTGTAGTGGAGCGCCCCGCCCAGCCTCCCTTCCTGCTCGGTCATGGCCAGGTTGAGGTCGAACCGGGCGACGCCCGCTCCCGTTGCGAACCGCTCCACCGCGAGCGCTCCGAGCGTGAGCGGTCCACGCCCGCTGGAGCGTTCCAGGTTGAAGATCACCTGGACGAGCGGTGTGTGCGCGAGGCTGCGGTCCACGGTCAGCTCGTCGACCAGCTTCTCGAACGGGAGCTCCTGGTGGTCGTACGCTCCCAGGGCCGCCTCCCGCACCCGCCCCATCAGCTCCGTCCAGGTGGGGTCCCGCGCCAGGTCGGTGCGAAGCGCCAGCATGTTGACGAAGAAGCCGATCAGCCCCTCGGTCTCGTGCCGGGTCCGTCCCGCGACGGGGGCGCCCACCACCACGTCCTCCTGCCCCGCGTACCTGGAAAGAAGCGCCTGCCAGGCCGTGAGGACGGTCATGAACAGGGTCGTGCCCTCCCTGCGCGAAAGCTCGCGGAGCCGCCGCGCGGTCTCGCCCGGGAGGGTGATGCGGTGGCTCCCGGAGCGCGGACTCTGCCCCGCGGCGCGCGGCCGGTCCACCGGGACCTCCAGCAGCGGCGGTGCGCCGGCGAGCCGCTTCCTCCACCAGCCGAGCTGCGCCTCCAGCACCTCCCCGCGGAGCCAGTTCTGCTGCCAGACGGCGTAGTCGGCGTACTGCACGGGGAGCTGTGGGAGATCCGGCTCCTCGCCGCGGGCGGCCGCGGCGTAGAGGGCGGACACTTCGCGGACCAGCACGTCCATGCTCCACCCGTCGCAGATGACGTGGTGCATGGTGAAGCACAGCACCTGGTCATCCTCGTCCACCCGCAGCAGCGTGGCGCGAAGGAGCGGCCCCCGCACCAGGTCGAACGGGCGCAGCGCCTCCTCGCCCGCGAGCCGGCGGGCCCGCCCCACGCGCTCCCCGGCCGGAAGCGCGCGCAGGTCGACGACCGGCAGCGGCACGCGGGCGGGCGGGTGGATGACCTGCACGGGCGCGCCGTCACGCACCGCGAACGTGGTGCGCAGCGCCTCGTGGCGCCCCACCAGCGCGTCCACGCTCAGCCGCAGTGCGGCGAGGTCCAGCCTGCCGCGCAGGCGCAGCGAGGACGGCACGTTGTAAGCTGCACCCCCCGGCTCGATCCGGTCCACCACCCACAGCCGCTGCTGCGCGAAGGACAGCGGCAGCGGCTCGGCACGCGGGACCGGCGTGATCGGCGGCGCGATCGCGGCCGTGGAGTGCCGCAGCGCCTCGATGCGCCCGGCCAGCGCGACCACCGTCTGCGCCTCGAACAGCGCGCGCAGCGGCACCTCCACCCCGAACGCCTGCCGCGCGCGCGACACCACCTGCGTCGCCAGCAGGGAGTGGCCCCCCAGCTCGAAGAAGCTCGTCTCCACCCCCACCCGCTCGGGTGCCAGCCCCAGCACCTCCGCCCAGATCCCCGCCAGCACCTCCTCGGCCGCCGTGCGCGGCGCCGCGTGCTCCGCGCCGGCCCCCAGCTCGGGCGCGGGCAGCGCCCGCCGGTCCACCTTTCCGTTGGGGGTGAGCGGAATGCTCTCCAGGGTCACGTACGCCCCCGGCACCAGGTACGCCGGCAGCCGGCTCGACAGCTGCGCCCGCAGCTCGCTCCCCGAAAGCTCCGCCCCCGGCTGCGGCACCACGTAGCCCACCAGGCGCTTCTGCCCCGGCGCGTCCTCCCGCACCGCCACGGTCGCCTCCCGGACACCCGGGAGCCCCAGCAGCACCGCCTCCACTTCCCCCGGCTCGATCCGGAAGCCCCGGATCTTCACCTGTGCGTCCAGCCGCCCCAGGTACTCCAGCTCGCCGCCCGCATTCCACCGCACCCGGTCGCCCGTCCGGTACAGCCGCGCACCATCCCCGCCGAACGCGTCGGGGACGAACTTCTCGGCCGTCGCCTCCGGCCAGTCCAGGTACCCGCGCGCCACCCCGGCACCGCCCACCCACAGCTCCCCCGGCACGCCCACCGGCTGCGGCTCGCCCCCGCCGTCCACCACGTACAGGGTGGTGTTGGTCAGCGCGCGCCCGATCGGCACCGTCTGCGCGTGCGGCTCCACCAGCCGGATCTCGTGCCACGCCGCGAACGTGGTCGTTTCCGTCGGGCCGTACCCGTTCAGCAGCCGCGCCGGCCCGCCCGCCTCCAGCACTCGCCTCGCGCTCTGCGCGTCCACCGCCTCCCCTCCCACCAGCACGTGCCGGCAGGTGCGGAAGGCGTCCGGCACCTCGTGCGCGACCCGGTTGAAGACCGCTCCCGTCAGGAACATCGCCGTGACCGCGCCCTCGCGCAGCGCACGGGCGAACTCGGCGGGGGCGAGCAGGACTTCGCGCTCGATGACCGCCAGCGAGCCGCCGTTCAGCAGCGCGCCCCAGATCTCGAAGACCGCCGCGTCGAAGGCCAGGTTGGAGACGTGCGCGATCCGCTCCTCCGGCCCGAAGGGCAGATAGCTGGTGTTGCGCACCAGGCGCACCACGGACGCGTGCGCCACGGCCACGCCCTTGGGCCGCCCGGTCGAGCCGGAGGTGTAGATGACGTACGCCAGCTGACCGGGATGCGACGCGACCGCCGGCGCGCTCTCCGGCAGCGCCGCAAGTGCGTCGGCCGTGGCCGCGTCGTCCAGCCACAGCGGCTCGACCCCGGCGGGGAGCCGGGCTCCCGCCGCGGCATTGGTCAGCACCACCGAGACGCCCGCGTCGGCGAGGACCTCGCGCAGGCGCTCGGTCGGGTGGGTGGGGTCCAGCGGCACGTAGGCGCCGCCCGCCTTGAGGATGCCCAGCAGGGCCACCACGGCTTCGACGCCGCGCTCCAGGCACGCCCCCACGCGGGTCTCCGGCCCGACGCCGCGCTGCCGCAGCAGGTGCGCCAGCCGGTTGGCCCTGCGCTCCAGGGCGGCGTATCGGAGCACCGTATCGCCGAAGACGATCGCGACCGCATGGGGCGTGCGTGCGGCCTGCTCCGAGAACAGCTCGTGCACGCAGGCCTGCGGCAGGGCGGCCGCGGTGTCGTTCCAGGCCTCCAGCACCTGCGTGCGCTCCGACCCGCGCAGCAGCGACAGCGTCGAGAGCCGCCGCCCCGGGTCGGCCGCCATCGCCTCCAGCAGCGCCTCCAGGTGCCCCGCCATCCGCGCCACCGTTGCCGCCCGGAACAGGCCCGCACGGTAGGCCAGCACCCCGCCCAGCGACTCCTCTCCCTCGACCAGCGTCAGGAACAGGTCGAACTTTGCGGCCCCCTCCCCGCCCCCGAACGGCTCCAGCGCCAGCTCGCCCAGCTCCAGGCGCTCGTCCTGGCCTCCGGCGCGGTTCAGGGCGAACGCCACCTGGAAGACGGGCGCATGTGCCAGGCTCCGCTCCACCCCGAGCTCCTCCACCAGGCGCTCGAAGGGAAGCTCCTGGTGGTCGTACGCCCCCAGCGTTCCCCGCCGCACCCGCCCCAGCAGCTCCCGCCAGGTGGGATCGCCCGACAGGTCGGCGCGCAGCGCCAGCATGTTGACGAACATGCCGATCAGCTCTTCGGTCTCGCGGCGGGTGCGCCCCGCGATCGGGCTGCCCACCACCACGTCCTCCTGCCCGGCGTAGCGGCCCAGCAGCGCCTGCCACCCCGCCAGGAGGGTCATGAACAGCGTCGTCCCCTCGGCGCGCGAGAGCGCCCGCAGGCCTTCCGACACCGCGCGCGGCAGGGCGAAGCGGTGGCTCGCCGCGCGCGGGCTCCGCGCGAGGGTACGCGGAGCGTCGGTGGGGATCTCCAGGAGCGGCGGCGCGCCGGCCAGGCGCTCCTTCCACCAGCCGATCTGCTCTTCCAGCACCTCCCCGGAAAGCCACTCGCGCTGCCAGGCCGCGTAGTCCGCGTACTGCACCGGCAGCTCCGCCAGCGGCGACGGCTCGCCCCGGCCGAGCGCCGCGTACAGCGCGGAAACGTCGCGCACCAGCACCTGCATGCTCCAGCCGTCGCTGACCACGTGGTGCAGCGTGAAGCACAGCACGTGGTCGTCGCCGGCCAGGCGAAGCAGCGTGCAGCGCAGCAGCGGCCCGCGCGCCAGGTCGAAGGGGCGCAGCGCCTCCGTCCCGGCTAGCCGCTCCGCTTCGCGCTCCCGGGCCCCGCCGGGCAGCGGGCCCAGGTCCAGGACCGGCAGCGGCACGCGGGCGGGGGGATGAACGACCTGCGACGGCGCGCCGTCCCGCTCCGCGAGCGTGGTGCGCAGCGTCTCGTGGCGCCGCACCAGCGCGTCCAGGCCGGCCCGCAGCACCCGGGGGTCCAGCCCGCCCCGCAGCCGCAGCGCGTAGGGAAGGTTGTAGGCGGGGCTCCCCGGCTCCAGCCGGTCCACCAGCCACAGCCGCTGCTGCGCGAAGGACGGCGGCAGCGGACCCTCCCGCCGGATCCGCTCGAGCGGCGGCGCCGGCGAGGCGCCGGAGCTGCGCAGCGCTTCCACCCGCGCGGCCAGCCCCGCGACCGTGGGCGCCTCGAAGAGCTCCCGCAGCGGCACCTCCACCCCGAACGCCTGCCGCGCCCGGGAGACCACCTGCGTCGCCAGCAGCGAGTGCCCGCCCAGCGCGAAGAAGTTCTCCGCCGCTCCCACGCGCTCCGTCTTCAGCACCTCCGCCCAGATCCCCGCCACCACTTCCTCCGTCGCGGTGCGCGGCGCCACGTACTCGGCGGCGGGCGCGTGCCCCGGCTCGGGGAGCGCCCGGCGGTCCACCTTGCCGTTGGCGTTCAGGGGCATCGCCTCCAGCAGCACGAAGGCCGCGGGCACCATGTACTCCGGCAGCCGCGTGCCCAGGCGCTCGCGCAGGTCCGCCGCCGAGACCGCCTCCCCCTCCCGCGGCACCACGTAGGCGACCAGGCGCTTCTGCCCCGGCGTGTCCCCCCACACGGCCACGACCGCCTCGCGCACGGCGCCGTGCTCCAGCAGCGCCGCTTCGATCTCCCCCGGCTCGATGCGGAAGCCCCGCAGCTTGACCTGCGTGTCGACGCGACCCAGGTATTCGAGCTCCCCGTCCGCGCGCCAGCGCGCCCGGTCCCCCGTGCGGTACAGGCGTGCGCCCGCTCCGGGCCCGAACGCGTCCGGCACGAACCTTTCCGCCGTCAGGTCGGCCCGGCCGCGGTAGCCGCGCGCCACCCCCGCTCCGCCCACGTACAGCTCTCCGGGCAGCCCCACCGGCACCGGCTGCATCCCCGGCCCCAGCACGTACGCCCGCGTCCCCGCGATCGGCACGCCGATGGGCACGGCGCCCGCCGCACCGCCCTCGTCCCGCACCCGGAAGACGCTGCACCCGACCACCGTTTCCGTGGGCCCGTACTCGTTGACCAGCTCCGTTTCCGGCGCCACGCGCCTCCAGTACCTGGCCAGTTCTCCCGGGAGGCTCTCTCCCCCCACCACCAGCGTTCGCGCGGCCGCCGCGGCCTCGGCCTCCGTCAGCTGCTCCGCCAGCAGCCCCAGGTGCGCCGGCGTGAGCTTGACCAGGGTGAACCCCGGCTCCTCCCGCAGCGCCCTCGCCAGCCCCTCCACCCCCTCGGCCTCGTCCGTCAGCAGCACCCTCTCTCCCCGCACCAGCGGCACGAGCAGCGAGGTGATCGTCAGGTCGAAGGAGAGCGAGGAGTGAACCGGCGCTCCGTGTCCCTGCCCCGCGTACGCCCCGGCCGCCCACGCCAGGTAGTTGTCCAGCCCGCGGTGGACCACCTCCACGCCCTTGGGGCGCCCGGTCGACCCGGAGGTGTAGAGGACGTACGCCAGGTTGTCGGGAGACAGGGGATGCGAACGTGGAGCGTCCCCGGACGCCGGGGTGTGCGGGGTGCTCCTCACTTCGTACTCCGTACTGCAGTCACTGCCGTTCATCAGCACCACGGCGCCGGCGAAGGACGGCAGGCGCTCCGGCAGCCCCTCGCGCGTCAGCAGCACGGAGGGGGCCGCATCCTCCACCATGAAGGCCAGCCGCTCCGTGGGATACGACGGGTCGAGCGGCACGTAGGCACCGCCGGCCCTGAGGACGCCCAGCACCCCGACCACCATCTCCGGGCTGCGCTCCAGGCAGAGCCCCACGCGCGTCTCCGGCCCCACTCCCAGGGCGCGGAGATGCTGCGCCAGCCGGTTGGAGCCGCGCTCCAGCTCCCCGTAGCTGAGCACCCGGTCCCCCAGGCGCACCGCCTCCGCGTCCGGGCTGCTCAGCGCCTGTCGCGTGACCCGGTCGTGGACGAACTCTCCTCCGCCGGATCCCGGGCCCGTCGCGTTCCACGCGTCCAGCACCTGCGCGCGCTCGGCCCCACGCAGCAGCGGCACCTCCGTGGCGCGCTGCCGGGGGTCGGCGACGGCCGCTTCCAGCAGGGTCTCCAGGTGCCCCGCAATGCGCGCGATCGTCCCGGCCTCGAAGAGCGCGGCGCGGTAGACCACCCCTCCGGACAGGGCGTCGTCCGCGTCCGTGAAGACGAGGTCGAGATCGAACCGTGCCGCGCCGTCGCCGCCGCCGAACGGCTCCATCACGAGCCCGTCCAGCAGCAGACGCTCGCCGCCTCCGCCGGGCCGGTTCAGCGCGAACGTGGCCTGGAACACGGGCGCGTGCGTCAGGCTGCGCTCCACCGAAAGCTCCTCGACCAGGCGCTCGAAGGGCAGGTCCTGGTGCTCGTACGCCCCCAGCGCGTCCTCCCTCACCCGCCCCAGCAGCTCGCGCCAGGTGGGGGCTCCGGCCAGGTCGCCGCGCAGCGGGAGCATGTTGACGAAGAAGCCGATCAGCCCCTCGACCTCCCGGCGCGTCCGCCCCGCGATGGGGCTGCCCACGACCACGTCCTCCTGCCCCGAATACCTGGAAAGCAGCGCCTGCCACGCGGCGAGCAGCGTCATGAACAGCGTCGTGCCTTCGCGCCGCGAAAGCTCCCGCAGCCCCGCCGTGGTCCCGGACGGGAGGCGGAAGGCGTGGCCGGCCGCGCGCGGGCTCTGCCCCGGAGCGCGCGGGCGGTCCGTGGGGATCTCCAGCAGCGGCGGGATGCCAGCCAGGCGCTCGCGCCAGTAGCCGATCTGCTCCTGCAGGGTCTCGCCACGCAGCCACTCGCGCTGCCACACGGCGTAGTCGGCGTACTGCACCGCGAGCTCCGGGAGCCGGGGCTCCACGCCCCGGACGGCGGCGGCGTAGAGCACGGAGACCTCGCGCACCATCACGTTGCGGCTCCAGCCGTCGCTGACGATGTGGTGCAGCGTGAAGCACAGAACGTGGTCGTGGTCCGCCAGGCGCAGCAGGGTGCACCGCAGCAGCGGCCCCCGCGCCAGGTCGAAGGGCCGCAGCGCCTCCCCGGCCGCCAGCCGCCGCGCCTCGGCCTCGCGCTCCGCCTCCCCCCGGTCCCGCAGGTCCAGCTCCGCCAGCTCGACCGGAGCGGGCGGGTGGACGACCTGCACGGGCGATCCGTCGTGCTCGACGAACGTGGTGCGCAGCGTCTCGTGGCGCCGCACCAGCGCGTCCAGGCTGGCCCGCAGCGCCGCCGTGTCCAGCCCGCCCCTGAGGCGGAGCGCGTAGGGCAGGTTGTAGGCGGGGCTGTTCGGCTCCAGCCGGTCCACCACCCACAGCCGCTGCTGCGCGAACGAGAGCGGCAGGGCGCCGCGCGCCGCGCGGGAGACCGGCCGGACCGGCGGCGCAACGGCCGCCCCGGCGCTCCGCAGCGTCTCGATGCGCTCCGCGAGCGCCCCCACCGTCGGCAGCTCGAAGAGGGCGCGCAGCGGCACTTCCACCCAGAACGCCTCCCGCACCCGCGCCATCACCCGCGTCGCCAGCAGCGAGTGCCCCCCGAGAGCGAAGAAGTCGTCTCCCGCGCCGATCCCGTCCACGCCCAGCACCTCCGCCCAGATCCCGGCCAGGACTTCCTCGGTGGGAGTGGACGGCGCCACCGCGGCGGCGCTCTCCACCCGCTCGGGCGCGGGGAGGGCGAGCCGGTCCACCTTGCCGTTCGGCGTGAGCGGCAGTGCCTCCACCGCCACGAACACCGGCGGGACCATGTACTCGGGGAGCCGCTCGCGCAGCCAGGCGCGCAGCGCTTCGGCCGGCGGCGGCGCCACGCCCTCCGCGGCCACCACGTACCCCGCCAGCCAGCGCTCGCCGGGACCGCCCTCGCGGGCCGTCACCACCGCCTCGCGCACCGCGGAGTGCCCCCGGAGCGCGGCCTCCACCTCCCCCAGCTCCACGCGGAAGCCGCGCACCTTCACCTGGAAGTCGCTGCGGCCCATGAACTCCAGCGTCCCGTCCGGGAGCCGGCGCCCCAGGTCGCCGGTGCGGTAGCTGCGCAGGCCGCTCTCCGGCTCGTCCGCGAAGGCCCGGGCGGTCTGCTCCGGCTTGCGCCAGTAGCCCGGCGCCACGTGCGGGCTGCGGATGACGATCTCGCCCACGCCGTAGATCGCCACCTGCTCGCCCAGCGCGCTCTGCAGCACCACCTCCGTGTCCTCCACCGGGCGGCCCACCGGCACGCTGTTGCGCGGAACGGGAGTGTCGTGGCCGATGAAGTTCTGCAGCGTGACCGTGGACTCGGTCGGGCCCAGCCCGTTGACCAGCACGGCGCCCGGCGCGAAGTGCGCGCGGAACGCCTCCACGTCGCGGCGCTGGGTCTCCTCGCCGCCCAGCACCACCAGGCGCACGGCCGGGAAGCGCTCCTCCGCGGCCAGGTCGCCCGCCAGGTGGCGGAAGACGGTGGGCGTGGAGTGGTACAGGGTGATCCCCTCCCGCCGCATCCACTCCGCCACGCCGGCCGCGGCCTCCTCCCGCCAATCGAAGGGGAAGAGCGCGGCGCCGTTGAGCAGCGCCCCGTACGTGGCCATGACGGCCGCGTCGAAGGTGTACGACGAGAACAGGGTCAGCCGGTCGTCCGGCCCGATGCGCAGGTTGTTGGTGTAGACCCGGATGAAGTGCAGCACGTTGCGGTGCGTCTGCACCACCCCCTTGGGCTGCCCGGTCGATCCCGAGGTGTAGAGGATGTACGCCGGCTCGTCGGGGGAGACGGCGAGCCGCGGCGCCACCCCGTCGCCCCCGTCGCCCCCGTCCGCGACCCCGACCTCCACCAGGGGGATGCCCCCGCCCGCGAGGTCGCGCGCCCGCTCCAGGTTGGCGCGGTTGGTGACCAGCGCGGCGGCGCCGGAATCGTCCAGCACGTAGGCGCTTCGCTCGCGCGGATAGAGCGGGTCCAGCGGGACGTAGGTCTTTCCGGCCTTGAGCACGCCCAGCATGCCGACGATCATGGCGGCGTCGTGCTCGAAGAGCAGCGCCACCCGCTCCGGCCCGGCCGGCCGCGCACGCAGGATCGCGCGGGCCACGCCGTCCGCCGCGCGGTCCAGCTCCGCGTAGGTCAGCCGCGTGGTCCTCGTCCGCACCGCCAGCCGCTCCGGGTGGAGCCGGGCCCGGGCCTCGAAGCGCGCCGGGATCGTCTGCCCGGTCTCCGCGCGCGCGAACTCCGCGAACGGGCGGTCGGTCGTGACGCCCCGCGCGCGGCCCGAGCGCTCCCGCCGCTCCTCTGCCGTGAGGAGCGGGAGGGCGGAGATGCGCAGCCCGGGGTCCGAGACGACGGCGGCCAGAAGCACCCGCAGGTGGCCCAGCAGCTCCGCCATCCGCGCGTCCTCGAACAGGTCCGCGCTGTAGACCAGGTTCAGCTGGATTCCCCCGGCGCTCTCGTGGGCGTAGAGCGTCAGGTCGTACTTGGCCAGCGACGCCGTCTCGCCGAACGGCTCCATCCGCGCGCCGCCGAGATCGGCCGGCGGCTCCTCGGTGAAGTTCTGCAGGTTGAGCATCACCTGGAACACCGGGGAGTAGCTCAGGCTGCGCACGGGCTGAAGCTCCTCCAGCACCCGCTCGAAGGGGAGGTCCTGGTGGGCGTACGCCCCCAGCGTCGTTTCCCGGACCCGCCCCAGCAGCTCCCGGAAGGAGGGGTCGCCCGACAGGTCGGTCCGCAGCGCCAGCGTGTTCAGGAAGAAGCCGATCAGCCCCTCGGTCTCGCGGCGGGTGCGGTTGGCGATGGGCGTGCCCACCACCACGTCCGCCTGCCCGGCGTAGCGGCCCAGCAGCGCGGCGAAGCCGGCGAGGAGGGTCATGAACGGGGTCGCGCCCTCGCGGTGGCCAAGGGCCCGGAGCTCGCTCGCCAGCGGGGGATCGATCCGCAGCGTGCGGGACGCGCCGCGGTGGCCGAGCGCCGCGGGACGCGGGCGGTCGGTGGGGATCTCCAGCAGTGGGGGGGCACCGCCCAGCTTCTCCTTCCAGTAGCCGAGCTGCCGCTCCAGGGTCTCGCCGCGCAGCCAGGCGCGCTGCCACACCGCGTAGTCCGCGTACTGCACCGCCAGCTCCGCGAGCGGGGACGGCTCCCCCCGGCTCTGCGCCGCGTACAGGGCGGACAGCTCGCGCACCAGCACACCCATGCTCCACCCGTCGCTGACCACGTGGTGCAGCGTGAAGCACAGCACGTGGTCCTCCTCGGCGAGGCGCAGCAGCGTGCTGCGCAGCAGGGGGCCGCGCGCCAGGTCGAAGGGCCGCAGCGACTCCTCGCCCGCCAGCCGCCCGGCCGCCGCCTCCCGGGTCTCCGCGGGGAGGGCCGCCAGGTCCAGGACCGGCAGCGGCACCGGGGCGGCCGGGTGGATGACCTGCACGGGCGCGCCGTCCCGCTCCGCGAACGTGGTGCGCAGCGTCTCGTGCCGCCGCACCAGCGCGTCCACGCTCCCCCGCAGCGCCGCCGCGTCCAGCGCCCCGCGCAGCCGCAGCGCGAAGGGCATGTTGTACGCGGCGCTCCCCGGCTCCAGCCGGTCCACCACCCACAGCCGCTGCTGCGCGAACGACAGCGGCAGCACTCCCTCGCGCGACACCCGCTCGATCGGCGGCGCCAGCGCGGTCCCGGCGCCGCGCAGCCCCTCGATCCGCCCCGCCAGCGCGGCCACCGTCTGCGCCTCGAACAGCGCCCGCAGCGGCACTTCCACTCCGAACGCCTGCCGCGCACGCGACACCACCTGCGTGGCCAGCAGCGAGTGCCCCCCCAGCTCGAAGAAGCTCGCCTCCACCCCCACCCGCTCCAGCCCCAGCACCTCCGCCCAGATCCCCGCCAGCACCTCCTCCCCCACCGTGCGCGGCGCCACGTACTCCGCCTCCGCACCCCGCTCCGGAGCCGGAAGCGCACGCCGGTCCACCTTGCCGTTGGGCGTCAGCGGAATGCTCGCCAGCACCACCAGGGCGCCCGGCACCATGTGCTCCGGAAGACGGCCCCCCACGCCCGCCCGCAGCGCCCCGGCGGACAGCTCCACCCCCGCCCGCGGCACCACGTAGCCCACCAGCCGCTTCTGCCCCGGTGCGTCCTCCCGCACCACCACCACCGCCTCGTGCACCCCCGCCTGCTCCAGCAGCGCGGCCTCCACCTCCCCCGGCTCGATCCGGAAGCCCCGCACCTTCACCTGCGCGTCGGTCCGCCCCAGGAACTCCAGCTCCCCGTCCCCGCGGCGGCGCACCCGGTCCCCCGTCCGGTACAGCCGAGCCCCGGGATCCGCCGAGAACGGGTCCGGCGCGAACTTCTCCGCCGTCAGCTCCGGCAACCCCAGGTAGCCGCGCGCCACCCCCGCCCCCGACAGGCACAGCTCCCCGGGAACCCCCGCCGGAAGCAGGTTCCCCCACGCGTCCACCACGTGCATCCCCACCCCGGGCAGCGGACGCCCCACCATCTGCCAGCCCGGGCGCTCGCCCCGACGCAGCGGCGTCGCCGAGCTGATGATGGTCCCCTCCGTGGGCCCGTACATCGCCCACACCTGCGCCGCGGGGAAGGCGCCCTGCATCTGCTCCAGCAGGTCGGGCGCGATCGCGTCGCCGCCCACGAACACCCGCCGCAGCCGCGGCAGCGTCCCCGGACCCGCCTGCACCCGCGCCGCGACCTCGCGCATCAGCGCGGGCACCGCGTGCACCGCGTCGACGGTCGCCAGCTCCTCCACCAGCCCTTCCACGTCCTGCACGCTCTCCCGTCCCAGCAGCCGCACCTGCCCACCAGCCAGCAGCGGCGCGAACACCTCGAACGCCCAGATGTCGAAGGCAAAGCTCGCCAGCGCCGGCATCACCTCCCCGGCCTGCATCCCGAAGGTCGTGCGGGTGCTCAGCAGCGTGCCCGCCAGGCTGGCGTGCTCCACCACCACCCCCTTGGGCCGGCCCGTCGAGCCCGAGGTGTAGATGACGTACGCCGCGTCGTGGAGGTCGGCGCCGCTCGCGGGCGCCTCGTCCGATTCGGCGGCGATCGCGTCGCGGTCCGCGTCCAGGCGGACGACCTCGCCCGCGAAGGCGGGGAGCACCTCCGGCAGCCGACCCTGCGAGACCAGCAGCGAAGCGCCGGAGTCGGACAGGGTGTAGGCCAGGCGCTCGGCGGGATAGGCGGGGTCCAGCGGCACGTAAGCGCCCCCGGCCTTGAGGATCCCCAGCACCCCGACGACCATCTCCACGCCGCGCTCCAGGCAGAGGCCCACCCGCACCTCCGGACCCACGCCCCGGCGGCGCAGGTGCTGCGCGAGCCGGTTGGCCCTGCGCTCCAGCTCGGCGTACGTCAGCGTCTCGTCGCCGAAGGCGACCGCCGGCGCACCGGGCGTGCGTGCCGCCTGCTCCGACAACAGCTCGTGCACACACGCCAGGGGCAGCCCCAGCGGCGGAGTGGCCGATGCGTGCAGCAGCTGGACGCGCTCCGCCTCCCGCAGCAGCGACAGCCCGGAAAGGCGTCTCTCCGGGTCGGCCGCGGCGAGCTCCAGCAGGGTCTCCAGGTGCCCCGCCATCCGTGCGATCGTCCCGGCATCGAAGAGCGCCGCGCGGTAGGCGAAGGCTCCGGCCAGCTCCCCTCCGGTGTCCGTGAGCACCAGGTCCAGGTCGAACTTCGCCACGCGCTCGCGGCCGTCGAACGGCTCCGCCTCCAGGTTTCCCAGCTCCAGCCGCTCGCCGTTCCCGCCCAGGGGGTTCAGGGTGAAGATGGTCTGGAAGACCGGCGTGTGCGTCAGGCTGCGCTCCACGCTCAGCTCCTCCACCAGGCGCTCGAAGGGAAGCTCCTGGTGGTCGTACGCTCCCAGCGTCGTCTCCCGGACCCGCTCCAGCAGCTCCGCCGAGCCGGGATCTCCGGCCAGGTCGGCGCGCAGCGCCAGCATGTTGACGAAGAAACCGATCAGCCCTTCCGTCTCCCGCCGGTTCCGCCCCGCGACCGGACTGCCCACCACCACGTCGTCCTGCCCGGCGTAGCGGCCCAGCAGCGCCTGCCACCCGGCCAGGGTCGTCATGAACAGCGTGGTCCCCAGCCTCCGCGAGAGAGCCCGCAACCCGTCCGACAACCTGGAAGACAGGACGAAGTGGTGGCTACCCGCGCGCGGATCATGTCCCACGGCCGCAAGGCGCGGGCGGTCGGTGGGGATCTCCAGCAGCGGGGGGGCGCCGCCCAGCTTCTCCTTCCAGTAGCCGAGCTGCCGCTCCAGGGTCTCGCCGCGCAGCCAGGCGCGCTGCCACACCGCGTAGTCGGCGTACTGCACCGCCAGCTCCGCGAGCGGGGACGGCTCCCCCCGGCTCTGCGCCGCGTACAGGGCGGACAGCTCGCGCACCAGCACCCCCATGCTCCACCCGTCGCTGACCACGTGGTGCAGCGTGAAGCACAGCACGTGGTCCTCCTCGGCGAGACGCAGCAGCGTGCTGCGCAGCAGGGGGCCGCGCGCCAGGTCGAAGGGCCGCAGCGACTCCTCGCCCGCCAGCCGCCCGGCAGCCGCCTCCCGGGTCTCCGCGGGGAGGGCCGCCAGGTCCAGGACCGGCAGCGGCACCGCGGCGGCCGGGTGGATGACCTGCACGGGCGCGCCGTCCCGCTCCGCGAACGTGGTGCGCAGCGTCTCGTGCCGCCGCACCAGCGCGTCCACGCTCCCCCGCAGCGCCGACGCGTCCAGCGCCCCGCGCAGCCGCAGCGCAAAGGGCATGTTGTACGCGGCGCTCCCCGGCTCCAGCCGGTCCACCACCCACAGCCGCTGCTGCGCGAACGACAGCGGCAGCGGCAGCGGTTCCCCACGCGACACCCGCTCGATCGGCGGCGCCAGCGCGGTCCCGGCGCCGCGCAGCCCCTCGATCCGCCCCGCCAGCGCGGACACCGTCTGCGCCTCGAACAGCGCACGCAGCGGCACTTCCACCCCGAACGCCTGGCGCGCACGCGAGACCACCTGCGTCGCCAGCAGCGAGTGCCCCCCAAGCTCGAAGAAGCTCGCCTCCACCCCCACCCGCTCCAGCCCCAGCACCTCCGCCCAGATCCCCGCCAGCACCTCCTCCCCCACCGTGCGCGGCGCCACGTACTCCGCCTCCGCACCCCGCTCCGGAGCCGGAAGCGCACGCCGGTCCACCTTGCCGTTGGGCGTCAGCGGAATGCTCGCCAGCACCACCAGGGCGCCCGGCACCATGTGCTCCGGAAGACGGCCGCCCACGCCCGCCCGCAGCTCCCCGGCGGACAGCTCCACCCCCGCCCGCGGCACCACGTAGCCCACCAGCCGCTTCTGCCCCGGCGTGTCCTCCCGCACCACCACCACCGCCTCGTGCACCCCCGCCTGCTCCAGCAGCGCGGCCTCCACCTCCCCCGGCTCGATCCGGAAGCCCCGCACCTTCACCTGCGCGTCGGTCCGCCCCAGGAACTCCAGCTCCCCGTCCCCGCGGCGGCGCACCCGGTCCCCCGTACGGTACAGCCGAGCCCCGGGATCCGCCGAGAACGGGTCCGGCGCGAACTTCTCCGCCGTCAGCTCCGGCAACCCCAGGTAGCCGCGCGCCACCCCCGCCCCCGACAGGCACAGCTCCCCGGGAACCCCCGCCGGAAGCAGGTTCCCCCACGCGTCCACCACGTGCATCCCCACCCCGGGCAGCGGACGCCCCACCATCTGCCAGCCCGGGCGCTCGCCCCGACGCAGCGGTGTCGCCGAGCTGATGATGGTCCCCTCCGTGGGCCCGTACATCGCCCACACCTGCGCCGCGGGGAAGGCGCCCTGCATCTGCTCCAGCAGGTCGGGCGCGATCGCGTCGCCGCCCACGAACACCCGCCGCAGCCGCGGCAGCGTCCCCGGACCCGCCTGCACCCGCGCCGCGACCTCGCGCATCAGCGCCGGCACCGCGTGCACCGCGTCGACGGTCGCCAGCTCCTCCACCAGCCCTTCCACGTCCTGCACGCTCTCCCGTCCCAGCAGCCGCACCTGCCCACCGGCCAGCAGCGGCGCGAACACCTCGAACGCCCAGATGTCGAAGGCAAAGCTCGCCAGCGCCGGCATCACCTCCCCGGCCTGCATCCCGAAGGTCGTGCGGGTGCTCAGCAGCGTGCCCGCCAGGCTGGCGTGCTCCACCACCACCCCCTTCGGCCGCCCCGTCGAGCCCGAGGTGTAGACGACGTACGCCGCGTCGTGGAGGTCGGCGCCGCTCGCGGGCGCCTCGTCCGATTCGGCGGCGATCGCGTCGCGGTCCGCGTCCAGGCGGACGACCTCGCCCGCGAAGGCGGGGAGCACCTCCAGCAGCCGGCCGTGCGTCAGCAGCAGCGAAGCGCCGGAGTCGGACAGGGTGTAGGCCAGGCGCTCGGCGGGATAGGCGGGGTCCAGCGGCACGTAGGCGCCCCCGGCCTTGAGGATCCCCAGCACCCCGACGACCATCTCCACGCCGCGCTCCAGGCAGAGGCCCACCCGCACCTCCGGACCCACGCCCAGGCGGCGCAGGTGGTGCGCGAGCCGGTTGGCCCTGCGCTCCAGCTCGGCGTACGTCAGCGTCTCGTCGCCGAAGGCGACCGCCGGCGCACCGGGCGTGCGTGCGGCCTGTTCCGACAACAGCTCGTGCACACACGCCAGGGCGAGCCCCAGCGGCGCGGTGCCCGATGCGTGCAGCAGCTGGACGCGCTCCTCCTCCCGCAGCAGCGACAGATCCGAGAGCCGCCGGTCGGGCGCGGCCGACATCGCCTCCAGGATCACCTCGAGGTGCCCGGCCATGCCCGCGACCATGTCCGCCCCGAAGAGCGGTGCCCGGTAGGCGATCGTTGCGCTCAGCCCCTCTCCCTGCTCGAGAACGGTCAGGTTGAGGTCGAACTTGGCGACGTGGTCTCCGCTCTCCAGCGGTTCCAGCGCCAGCCCGCCCAGCGACAGCCGCTCCTTCCCACCCGCCTTCCGCAGCGCGAAAGCGACCTGGAAGATGGGCGCGTGCGTGAGGCTGCGCTCCACGCCCAGCGCCTCCACCAGGCGATCGAAGGGAAGCGCCTGGTGGGCGTACCCCCCCAGCGCCGTCTTTCGCACCCGTCCCAGCAGCTCGCGCCAGGTGGGGTCCCCCGACAGGTCGCCGCGCAGCGGGAGCATGTTGACGAAGAAGCCGATCAGTCCCTCCAGCTCCACTCGCGTCCGCCCGGCGATCGGGGTGCCCACCACCACGTCGTCCTGCCCCGCGTAGCACCCCAGGAGCACCTGCCACGCCGCCAGGACCGTCATGAACAGCGTCGTCTCCTCCCGCGCCGTCAGCATCCGCAGCCGCTCGGCCAGCTGCGGCGACAGCGTGAAGCCGTGGCTCCCCGCGCGCGAGCCCTGTGCAGGGACGCGCGGACGGTCGGTGGGAACCTCCAGCAGCGGAGGAGCGCCGGCCAGGCGCTCCTTCCAGTAGCCGATCTGCTCCTCCAGCACCTCACCGCTGAGCCAGCTCCGCTGCCAGACGGCGTAGTCCGCGTACTGCACCGGCAGCTGCGGAAGCGCCGGCTCCTCGCCGCGGCTCAGGGCGGCGTAGAGGGCGGACACCTCCCGCACCAGCACGTCCATGCTCCAGCCGTCGCTGACGATGTGGTGCAGCGTGAAGCAGAGCACGTGATCCTCCTCCCCCAGGCGCAGCAGCATGCTTCGCAGCAGGGGCCCGCGCGCCAGGTCGAACGGACGCATCGCCTCGTCGGCGGCGAGCCGCTCCGCGTGGGGCACCGGATCCGCGGCGCCGCGCAGGTCGATGACCGGCAGCCTCGCCGCGGCCGGGGGATGGATGGTCTGCACGGGCGCGCCGCCGCGCTCCTCGAAGCTGGTCCGCAGCGCCTCGTGCCGCTTCAACAGCTCGCCGATGCTCGCCTCCAGCGCGGCCGTATCCAGCGCGCCTCGCAGCCGGAGCGTGGAAGGCATGTTGTAGGCGGGGCTGCCCGGGTCCAGCCGGTCCACCAGCCACAGCCGCTGCTGCGCGAACGACAGCGGGAACGGCCCTGGCCCCCTGCGGCGGGGGATTCCGGCCTGGACCTCGGAGGCTTTCCGAGAGCGCAGCAGGTCCTGAAGGAGCAGCTGCCTGCTGTCGGAAGAAAGCCGTCCGAGACGCGTCCCTGCTCCGTCCGTTCGATCCTGGCTCATGATTGCAGCGTTCGTGGATGTGTCGGTGGCTTCGGCTTCGCTACTTCCCCGGGGTCGGGTCGCCCACGAGCTCCAGGCGGCTCAACCCTGCTTCGAACTCGGACGCATCCAGCGCCAGGATGAACAGGTCCTCCACCCTCGTGGCCAGCTCCGCCACGGTGGGGGATTCGAACAGGGCCTGCAGCGGCACGTCGATTCCAAGCTCCCGGCCGATCCGCGTGACGACCTGCGTCGCCAGGAGGGAGTGCCCCCCCATCTCGAAGAAGCTGTCGTGGATCCCCACCGGCTCGTCCCGTGCTTCCTCCCCCGAATCCAGCACCTCGATCCAGATCCGGCAGAGGAGCGCTTCCATCTCCGTCCGCGGAGCGACGTATTCCCTCGTTTCCGTGGGCCGCAGCGTCAGCAGCGCCCGCCGGTCCACCTTGCCGTTCGAGGTCAGCGGCAGCCGCTCCAGCACCACGAACGCCGACGGCACCATGTACTCCGGCAGCCGCCCCGACAGGCGCCCCCGCAGCTCCGCCGCGGACGGCGCCTCCCCCTCCGCCGCGACCACGCAGGCCACCAGGCGCTTTTCCCCCGGCGTGTCCTCCCGCACCACCACCACCGCCTCCCGCACCCCGGACTGCTCCGTCAGCAGCGCCTCGATCTCGCCCGGCTCGATGCGGAAGCCGCGGACCTTCACCTGCGCGTCCATCCGCCCCAGGTACTCGATCTCACCCGCGGCAGTCCAGCGCACCCGGTCGCCCGTCCGGTACAGCCGCGCCCCCGCCGCCCCGAATGCGTCCGGGACGAAGCGCTCCGCCGTCATCGCCGCCTGCCCCAGGTAGCCGCGCGCGGTCCCCAGCCCGCCGATGTACAGCTCCCCCGGCACTCCCGCGGGCAGCGGCTCTCCGCCCCGGTCCAGCACGTACAGCGTGGTGTTCCCCAGCGGACCGCCGATGGGCACCGTGGCCGCGTCGGCCGCCACGCTGCGCACGTGCTGCCAGCTCGCGTACGTCGTGGTTTCCGTGGGCCCGTACACGTGCAGCAGCCGCCCCGGCGCGCCCGTCTCCAGCACGCGCCGCACGGACTGCGGGTCCACCGCCTCCCCGCCGAAGAGCAGGTGCCGCAGCGGGGCGAACGCGCCCGGCTCGTCGGCGGCGACGCGGTTGAAGAGCGCCGTGGTCAGGAACAGCACGCTGACCTGCCGCTCGCGCAGCGCGGCCGCGAAGTCCGCGGGAGAGAGCATGACCTCGCGCTCGACGACCTCCAGCGAGCCGCCGTTCAGCAGCGCGCCCCAGATCTCGAAGACCGCCGCGTCGAAGGCCAGGTTGGAGACCTGCGCGATGCGCTCCGCGGGGCCGAAGGGCACGTAGCGGGTCTCGCGCACCAGGCGCACGACCGACCGGTGCCCCACGGCCACGCCCTTGGGCAGGCCGGTGGAGCCGGAGGTGTAGACGACGTAGGCGAGCTGCGCGGGATCGGCAGCGACGGCGGGCGCGCTTTCCGGCAGCCCCGCCAGCTCGGCGGCGACGGCCGGGTCGTCCAGCCGGAGCGTGTCTACCTCCCCGGGGAGCTGCGCCCCGGCGGCCGTGTGCGTGAGGACGAGCTCGACGCCGGCATCCGAGAAGACCTGGCGCAGCCGCTCCGTGGGGTTGGAAGGGTCCAGCGGCACGTAGGCGCCGCCGGCCGTGACGATGCCCAGGAGGGCGGCCACGGCATCGACGCCGCGCTCCATGCACAGGCCGACCCGGGTCTCGGGCCCGACGCCGCGCCCGCGCAGCAGGTGGGCGATGCGGTTGGCGCGGCGCTCCAGCTCCGCGTAGGTCAGGGTTTCCCCGCCGGAGCGGACGGCAAGGGCATCGGGGGTGCGGGCGGCCTGTCCGGCGAACAGCTCGTGGATGCAGGCGTGCGGGATCCCGGCGGCGGTGTCGTTCCACGCCTCCAGCACCCGGGCGCGCTCCGCGCCGCGCAGCAGCGACAGCCCGGAGAGGCGGCGCGACGGATCCGCCACCATCGCTTCCAGCACCGCCGCCAGGTGCCCGGCCATGCGCGCTGCCGTTTCCGCCTCGAACAGCCCCTCGCGGTAGGCCAGCGCTCCGCCGAGCGCCTCCGGCTCGTCGAGCAGCGTCAGGAACAGGTCGAACTTGGCGACTCCTTCCCCGGACCCGAACGGCTCCAGCTTCACGTCGCCGAGCGACGGCCGCTCGTCCTGCTCCCCGGAGCGGTCGAGCGCGAAGGCCACCTGGAAGAGGGGCGCGTGGGTGAGGCTGCGCTCGGCGACCAGCTCCTCCACCAGGCGCTCGATGGGGACGTCCTGGTGCGCGTACGCGCCAAGCGCCGCCTCCCGCACCCGTCCGAGCAGCCCGCTCCAGGTGGGATCGCCCGACAGGTCGGCCCGCAGGCAGAGCATGTTGACGAAGAAGCCGATCAGCCCCTCCACTTCGTGCCGGGTGCGCCCCGCGATGGGGCTGCCCACCACCACGTCGTCCTGTCCCGCGTAACGGCCGAGCAGCGCCTGCCACGCGGCCATCACCGTCATGAACAGCGTCGTCCCCTCCTGCCGGGAGAGCGCCCGCAGGCCTCGCGAAAGCTCCGGGGTGAGGCGGAAGGCGTGCGACCCCGCGCGCGCGCTCCGACCGACGGCGCGCGGCCGGTCGGTGGGGATCTCCAGCAGCGGCGGTGCGCCGGCCAGGCGCTCGCGCCAGTAGGCCAGCTGCACCTCCATCCCCTCGCCGCAGAGCCGGTCGCGCTGCCACACGGCGTAGTCCGCGTACTGGATCTCCAGCTCCGGCAGCCGGGCCGCCTCGCCCCGGCATGCCGCGGCGTAGAGAGCGGAGACCTCGCGCACGAGCACGCCGCGGCTCCAGCCGTCGCTGACGATGTGGTGCAGGGTGAACAGCAGCACGTGGTCGTCGTCGCCCAGCCGCAGCAGCGTGCTGCGCAGCAGGGGGCCCCGCGCCAGGTCGAAGGGCCGCATGGCCTCCTCGCCGGCCAGCCGCTCGGCCTCGGTCTCCCGCTCCGCTTCCGGCAGGTCGCGCAGGTCCAGCTCCTCCAGGGCGACGGGAGCGGGCGGGTGGACGACCTGCACCGGGGCGCCGGCGCACTCCGCGAACGTGGTGCGCAGCGCCTCGTGCCTCCTCGCCAGCGCGTCCAGGCTCGTCCGCAGCGCGGCGGTGTCCAGCACCCCGCGCAGCCGCAGCGCGTACGCCATGTTGTAGGCGGGGCTGTCCGGCTCCATCCGGTCCACCAGCCACAGCCGCTGCTGCGCGAACGACAGCGGCAGCGGACCTTCGCGCGGCACGCGCTCGATCGGCCGCGCCGGCGGGGTCCCGGCGCCGCGCAGCGCCTCGATGCGCCCGGCCAGCCCGGTCACGGTGGGCGCCTCGAAGAGCGCCCGCAGCGGCAGCTCCACCCCGAACACCTGCCGCGCACGAGAGACCACCTGCGTCGCCAGCAGCGAGTGCCCACCCAGCTCGAAGAAGCTTTCCTCCACGCCCACCCGCTCGGTCCCCAGCACCTCCGCCCAGATCCCCGCCAGGAGCTCTTCCTCCACCGTGCGCGGACCCACGGGCTCCTTTTCGGAACCGCTATCCGGCGCCGGCAGCAGGCGCCGGTCCACCTTGCCGCTGGCCATCACCGGAAGCTCCTCCAGCACCACGAGCGCGCCCGGCACCATGTACTCCGGCACCTGCTCCGCTACGTGCTCCCGCAGCTCCGCCGCCGCCAGCTCCACCCCCGCCTCCGGGACCACGTACGCCACCAGCCGCTGCTGTCCCGGCACGTCCTCGCGCAGCAGCACCACCGCTTCCCGCACCCGCTCATGCGCGCGCAGGGTCGCCTCGATCTCCCCCAGCTCCACCCGGTACCCGCGCACCTTCACCTGATGGTCCGCACGCCCCAGGAACTCGATCTCCCCGTCCGCGCGCCGCCGCCCCAGGTCGCCCGTCCGGTACAGCCGCGCGCCCGCCACCCCACGGTGCGGGTCCGGGAGGA
This sequence comes from uncultured Gemmatimonadales bacterium, assembly GCA_963716255.1. Classification (GTDB taxonomy): domain Bacteria; phylum Gemmatimonadota; class Gemmatimonadetes; order Longimicrobiales; family Longimicrobiaceae; genus JAFAYN01. The sequence goes on from OY970303.1 coordinate 2,250,301, forward strand.
ACCGCTCCGCCGTCAGCTCCGCCCGCCCCATGTATCCCCGCACCACCCCCACGCCCCCGATGTACAGCTCCCCGGCCACTCCGATGGGCGCCGGCTCCAGCCACCGGTCCAGCACGTACAGCTGCGTGTTCCCGAACGTCCGCCCGATCGGCGGGTCCCCATCCTCCGCCGTGTACGCGCTGGAGGTGTTGCGGATGCTCGCCTCCGTCGCCCCGTACCCGTTGAAGAACTTCCGCCCCTCCGCGCTCCATCGCCGCAACTGCTCGCCCGGGAGCCGGTCCCCGCCGGCGACCAGCGTGCGCAGTTCCGGAAGGTCCTCCACCGGCGTGGCCGCCAGCGCCGACTGCATGGTCTTCACGTGCGTGATCCGCTGCTCGCGCAGCAGCCGCAGCAGGTCCTCGCCCGGCAGCATCGCCCTGCGGGGCGCCACCACCAGCTCGGCCCCGCTGCTCAGCGCGATGAACATGTCGCCCACCGACGCGTCGAAGTGCAGCGGCGCGTACAGCAGGTTGCGGTCGCCGGGGCGGGAGTCGTAGATGCGGACCAGCTCGCGGATGGTGTTGGCCACCGCGCGGTGCTCCACCAGCACGCCCTTGGGGCGGCCCGTGGAGCCGGAGGTGTAGATGACGTACGCCAGGTTGTCGGAAACGACGCCGGTGGCCGGCGCCGTCTCGCTCTCCTGGGCGATGCGCCCGGCTTCGGCGTCCACCAGGAAGAGCGGGAGGCCGCAGCCCTCCAGGCGCTCGGCAAGCGCCGCCTGGGTCAGCATCAGGACGGGGGTGGCGTCGCGGATCATGTAGGCGCGCCGCTCGGCGGGAAGCTCGGGGTCCAGCGGCAGGTAGGCGCCGCCGGCCAGCATCACGCCCAGCACGGCCACGATCATCTCCGGCGCCGGGTCCATGCAGATGGCCACGCGCACCTCGGGGCCCACGCCCTCGCGCCGCAGCAGGTTGGCGAGCCGGCAGGAGCGCCGGTACAGCTCGGCGTAGTCGAGGCGCTGCCCCTCGAAGCGCAGCGCGGGCGCGTCGGGCGTGCGCTGCACCTGGGCGTGCACCATCTCGTGGAGGCACGCCTCGCCGGTGTAGCCGGTGTTGGCGCCATGCGAGACGTGCAGCAGCTGCTCGCGCTCGGCCCCGCGCAGCAGCGGCACCTCGGAGAGGCGCTGCCCGGGGTGCGCGGCCATGGCTTCCAGCAGCACCTCCAGGTGCCCGGCCATGCGCGCGATCGTTTCCGCCTCGAACAGCCCCGTCCGGTAGGCCAGCACCGCACCCAGCCCCTCGTCCTCGTCCAGGATGGTCAGGCCCAGGTCGAACCGGGCGAAGCGCTCCCCTGCGCCGAAGCGCTCCAGCGCAGTCTCGCCCAGGCGCAGCCGATCGTCCCGCCCACCGGCGCGGTTCAGCGCGAAGATGACCTGGAAGACGGGCGAGTGCGTCAGGCTGCGCTCCACGCCCAGCTCGTCCACCAGCCGCTCGAAGGGCAGCTCCTGGTGGTCGTAGGCCCCCAGCGCCGTCTCCCGCACCCGCACCAGCAGCTCGCGCCAGGTGGGGTCCCCGGACAGGTCGGCGCGCAGCGCCAGCATGTTGACGAAGAAGCCGATCAGTCCCTCCGTCTCCCGCCGCGTCCGCCCGGCGATGGGCGTTCCCACCACCACGTCCTCCTGCCCCGCGTAGCGCCCCAGCAACGCCTGCCAGCCGGCCAGCAGCGTCATGAACAGCGTCGCTCCCTCCCGCCGCGAGAGCGCCCGCAGCCCGTGCGACACCTCCGCCGGCAGCGGGAGTCCGTGGCTCTCGCCGCGCGCGTCCACCGCCACGGAGCGCGGGTGGTCCGTGGAGATCTCCAGCAGCGGCGGAGCACCACCCAGCTCGGCGTTCCAGAAACGGATCTGCTCTTCCATCACCTCGCCGCTGAGCCAGGCACGCTGCCAGACCGCGTAGTCGGCGTACTGCACCGGCAGCTCCGGCAGGTGCGCCGTTCCGCCACGATGGGCGGCGTAGAGAGCGGAGAGGTCGCGCACCAGCACGTCCATGCTCCACCCGTCGCTGACCACGTGGTGCAGGGTGAGCAGCAGCACGTGCTCCCGCTCGCCCAGGCGCACAAGCGTGCTCCGCAGCAGCGGCCCCCGCGCCAGGTCGAAGGGACGCAGCGCCTCCGCCCGGGCCAGCCGCTCGGCCTGCGGCTCCCGCGCTCCACCGGGCAGACCACACAGGTCGAGGACCGGCAGCGGCACCGGGGCGGCCGGGTGGATGACCTGCACGGGCACGCCATCCCGCTCCGCGAAGGTGGTCCGCAGCGCCTCGTGCCGCCGCACCACCTCGCCGATGCTCGCCCGGAGCGCAGCCACGTCGAGCGTCCCGCGCAGCCGCAGCGCGAAGGGCATGTTGTACGCGGCGCTCCCCGGCTCCAGCCGGTCCACCACCCAAAGCCGCTGCTGCGCGAACGACAGCGGCAGCACTCCCTCGCGCGAGACCCGCTCCATCGGCGGTGCCGGCGGGGTCCCGGCGCTGCGCAGCGCCTCGATGCGCCCGGCCAGCGCGGCCACCGTGGGCGCCTCGAACAGCGCCCGCAGCGGCACCTCCACCCCGAACGCCTGCCGCGCGCGCGACACCACCTGCGTCGCCAGCAGCGAGTGGCCTCCCAGCTCGAAGAAGCCGTCCTCCGCTCCCACCCGTTCCGGCGCCAGCCCCAGCACCTCCGCCCAGATCCCCGCCAGCACCTCCTCGGCCGCCGTGCGCGGCGCCACGTGCTCCGCCTCGGCCCCGAGCTCCGGCGCGGGCAGCGCCCGCCGGTCCACCTTGCCGTTGGCATTGAGCGGCAGCCGCTCCAGCACCACGATGGCGCCCGGCACCATGTGCTCCGGCAGCCCGCTCGACAGGCTCGCGCGCAGCCCCGCCCCCGACAGCTCCGGCCCCGCCTGCGGCACCACGTAGCCCACCAGCCGCTTCTGCCCCGGCGCGTCCTCCCGCACCACCACCACCGCCTCGTGCACCCCCGCCTGCTCCAGCAGCGCAGCCTCCACCTCCCCCGGCTCGATCCGGAACCCCCGCACCTTGACCTGCGCATCGGTCCGCCCCAGGAACTCCAGCTCCCCGTCCCCGCGACGGCGCACCCGGTCTCCAGTCCGGTACAGCCTCGCGCCCGCGGCTCCCGAGAACGCATCGGGCACGAACTTCTCCGCCGTCAGCTCCGGCCGCCGCAGGTAGCCGCGTGCCACCCCCACGCCGCCGATCCAAAGCTCCCCCGGCACGCCCGACGGGAGCAGGCCACCCCCTCCGTCGCACACGTACAGCCCCTCTCCCGGCAGGGCCCTCCCCACCACCTGCCAGCCGGGGCGCACGCCCTCCCGAAGCCCCCAGGCCGCGCTGACCATGGTCGTTTCCGTGGGCCCGTACATCGCCCACACCTGTGCCGCGGGGAAGGCGGCCCGCATCTGCTCCAGCAGGTCGGGCGCGACGGCGTCGCCGCCCACGAACACCCGCCGCAGCCGCGGCAGACTCCCCCCACCGGCCCGCACCCGCGCGGCCACCTCGCGCATCAGCGCAGGCACCGCGTGCACCGCGTCGACGGTCGCCAGCTCCTCCACCAGGCGCTCCACGTCCCGCACCGTCTCCTGCGGGAGCAGCCGGACCTGGCCACCGGCCAGCAGCGGCGCGAACACCTCGAAGCCCCAGATGTCGAAGGCAAAGCTCGCCATCGCCGGCATCACCTCCCCGGCCTGCATCCCGAAGGACGTGCGGGTGCTCAGAAGCGTGCCCGCCAGGCTGGCGTGCTCCACCACCACCCCCTTGGGCCGCCCCATGGAGCCGGAGGTGTAGATGACGTACGCCGCGTCGTGCAGCGCCGCGCCGCTCTCCGGCGCCTCGTCCGATTCAGCGGCGATCGCCTCGCGGTCCGCGTCCAGGCAGACGACCTCGCCCGCGAAGGCGGGAAGCGCGTCCGCCAGCCGGCCCTGCGTCAGCAGCAGCGAAGCGCCGGAGTCGCCCAGCGTGTAGGCCAGGCGCTCGGCGGGATAGGCGGGGTCCAGCGGCACGTAGGCGCCCCCGGCCTTGAGGATCCCCAGCACCCCGGCGACCATCTCCACGCCGCGCTCCAGGCAGATGCCGACCCTCACCTCCAGGCCCACGCCCCGGCGGCGCAGGTGGTGCGCGAGCCGGTTGGCCCTGCGCTCCAGCTCGGCGTACGTCAGCGTCTCGTCGCCGAAGGCGATCGCCGGCGCACCGGGCGTGCGTGCCGCCTGCTCCGAGAACAGCTCGTGCACGCACGCCAGGGGGAGCCCCATGGCGTCCGCGTGCGAATCGGCCAGCAGCTGGGCGCGCTCGGCCTCGCGCAGCAGCGACACCGCCGAGAGGCGCCCCTGCGGGGAGGCAGCCATCGACTCCAGCACGACTTCCAGGTGCCCCGCCATGCGCGCGACCGTTTCCGCCTCGAAGAGAGCCGCGCGGTAGGTGAGCGTGCCCGAGAGTTCTTCCCCGGAGTCCTGAAGCGCCAGGGCCAGGTCGAACCCGGCGACACCCTCGCCCGCCCCGAACGGCTCGGCCGCCAGCTCTCCCAGGTCGAGCCCCGCGTGCGCGGCCTCGCGGTTCAGCGCGAACGTCACCTGGAAGACGGGCGTGTGCGTCAGGCTGCGCTCCACTCCCAGCTCCTCCACCAGGCGCTCGAAAGGCAGCTCCTGGTGCGCGTACGCTCCCAGCGCCGTCTCCGCCACCCGCTTCAGCAGCTCGCTCCATGTGGGATCGCCCGCCAGGTCGCCGCGCAGCGCCAGCATGTTGACGAAGAAGCCGATCAGCCCCTCGGTCTCGCGCCGGGTGCGCCCCGCGATGGGGCTGCCCGCCACCACGTCCTCCACCCCGGCGTAGCGGCCCAGCAGCGCCTGCCACGCCGCCAGCGTCGTCATGAACAGCGTCGCGCCCGCGCGCCGGGAGAGATCCCGCAGCCCCATCGACACCTTCGCCGGGAGGGTGAAGCGGTGCGTCCCCGCCCGCGGGCTCCATGCGGCGGTACGAGGCCGGTCCGTGGGGATCTCCAGCAGCGGCGGCGCGTCCCCCAGGCGCTCCCGCCAGTACGACAGGTGCGTTTCCAGGACCTCGCCGCTCAGCCATTCGCGCTGCCAGGTCGCGTAGTCGGCGTACTGCACCGGCAGCTCCGGGAGCGGCGACGGCTCGCCCCGGCCGAAGGCGGCGTAGAGGGCGGAGACCTCGCGAACCAGCACCTCCATGCTCCACCCGTCGCCGACCACGTGGTGCAGGGTGAACAGGAGCACGTGGTCGGCCTCGCCCAGTCGCAGCAGCATGCTCCGCAGCAGCGGCCCGCGCGCCAGGTCGAACGGCCGCAGCGCCTCCTCGCCGGCCAGCGCCTGCGCGAGGCGCACGGCGTCCGCGGCGCCGCGCAGGTCGACGAGCGGCAGCGGCACTGGGGCGGGACGATGGACGACCTGCACGGGCGCGCCGCCCCGCTCCGCGAACGTGGTGCGCAGCGCCTCGTGCCGCCGCACCAGCTCGCCCAGTGTCGCGTGCAGCGCCGCCGCGTCGAGCGATCCGCGCAGCCGCAGCGCGCCCGCCATGTTGTAGGCGGCGCTCCCCGGCTCCAGCCGGTCCACCACCCAAAGCCGCTGCTGCGCGAACGACAGCGGCAGCGGATCCTCGCGGGAAGCCCGCTCGATCGGAGGCGTCGGCGAGGTGCCGGCGCTGCGCAGCGTCTCGATGCACGCGGCCAGCCCCGCCACCGTGGGCGTCTCGAAGAGCGCCCGCAGCGGCATCTCCACCCCGAACGACCGCCGTGCCCGCGACACCACCTGCGTCGCCAGCAGCGAGTGGCCCCCCAGCTCGAAGAAGCCGTCCTCCGCTCCCACCCGTTCCGGCGCCAGCCCCAGCACCTCCGCCCAGATCCCGGCCAGCAGCTCCTCGGTCGGCGTCCGCGGGGCCACGTAGCCCACCTCCACCCCCTGTTCCGGGGCCGGCAGCGCGCTCCGGTCCACCTTGCCGTTGGCGTTCAGCGGCAGCCGCTCCAGCTCCACGAAGGCGCCCGGCACCATGTAGTCCGGAAGGCGCGCCGCCAGGTGCGCCCGCACCTCCGCCAGCACGAGATCCACACCCTCGGCCGGCACCAGGTACGCCACCAGCCGCTTCTGGCCCGGCACGCCGAAAGCGGCATCCTCCCGCACCGTCACGAACGCTTCGCCGACCTCCGCCAGCCCGGAAAGCACCGCTTCCACCTCGCCCGGCTCGATCCGGAAGCCGCGGATCTTCACCTGCGCGTCCATCCGCCCCAGGTACTCGATCTCCCCCGCCGCGGTCCAGCGCACCCGGTCGCCCGTGCGGTACAGCCGCGCGCCCGCCGCACCGAACGCGTCCGGGACGAAGCGCTCCGCCGTCATCGCCGCCTGCCCCAGGTAGCCGCGCGCGGTCCCCAGCCCCCCGATGTACAGCTCCCCCGGCACCCCCGCCGGCAGCGGCTCCCCACCCCCGTCCAGCACGTACAGCGTGGTGTTCCCCAGCGGCCCGCCGATGGGCACCGTGGCCGCATCGGCCGCCACGCCCCGCACGTGCTGCCAGCTGGCGTACGTGGTCGTTTCCGTGGGCCCGTACACGTGCAGCAGCCGCCCCGGCGCGCCCGTCTCCAGCACGCGCCGCACGGACTGCGGGTCCACCGCCTCCCCACCGAAGAGCAGGTGCCGCAGCCGGGCGAACGCGCCCGGCTCGTCGGCGGCAACGCGGTTGAACAGCGCCGTGGTCAGGAACAGCGTGCTGACCTCCCGCTCGCGCAGCGTGGCCGCGAAGTCGGCAGGCGAGAGCGTGACCTCGCGCTCGATGACCGCCAGCGAGCCGCCGTTCAGCAGCGCGCCCCAGATCTCGAAGACCGCCGCATCGAAGGCCAGGTTGGAGGCGTGGGCGATGCGCTCCGCCGGCCCGAAGGGCACGTAGTTCGTGCTGCGCACCAGCCGCACCACGGACTCGTGCGCCACGGCCACGCCTTTGGGGCGCCCGGTCGAGCCGGAGGTGTAGATGACGTAGGCCAGCTGCCCGGGGTGCGAGGCGACCCGCGGCGCGCTCTCCGGCAGCGCCGCCAGTGCGTCGGCGGTCCCCGCGTCGTCCAGCCACAACGACTCGACTTCGGCGGGAAGCCGCGCTCCCGCGGCGGCATCGGTCAGCACCAGCGAGACGCCCGCGTCGGCGAACACCTCGCGCAGGCGCTCGGCCGGGTTGGAGGGAGCCAGCGGCACGTAGGCGCCTCCGGCCTTGAGGATGCCCAGCATGGCGAGGACGGCGTCGACGCCGCGCTCCAGGACCATCCCCACGCGCGTCTCGGTCCCGACGCCGCGCTGCCGGAGCAGCTGCGCCAGCCCGTCGGACCTGCGCTCCAGCTCCGCGTAGCTGACCGTCTCCTCGCCGGAGACGACCGCCACCGCGTCGGGCGTGCGTGCGGCATGCTCGGAGAACAGCTCGTGGACGCAGGCCCGCGGGAGCGCGGCCGCGGTGGCGTTCCAGGCTTCCAGCACCTGGGCGCGCTCCTCCCCGCGCAGCAGCGACACCTCCGAAAGGCGCCTCTGCGGCTCGGCCGCCATCGCCTCCAGCAGCGCCTCCAGGTGGCCCGCCATCCGTGCGACCGTCGCCACCTCGAACAGGGCTCCCCGGTAGCCCAGCGCCGCGTCGAGCATCCCGGGCTCGTCCGCCACCGTCAGCTCCAGGTCGAACTTCGCCACGCCGGCCCCGCTCCCGAACGGCTCCAGCTCCAGGGAGCCGAGCGAGAGATCCCTGTCCGCACGGGACTCCTGGAGGGCGAAGCTGACCTGGAAGACGGGGGTGTGCGTCAGGCTGCGCTCCACACCCAGCTCCTCCACCAGGCGCTCGAAGGGCAGCTCCTGGTGCTCGTACGCTCCCAGCGCCGTCGCACGCGTCCGCGCCAGGAGCTCGGTCCACGTGGGATCGCTCCCCAGGCGGGCGCGCAGGGGGAGCATGTTGACGAAGAAGCCGATCAGCCCCTCCACCTCGTGCCGGTTCCGCCCCGCGATGGGAGTGCCCACGACCACGTCGTCCTGTCCGGCGTAGCGGCCCAGCAGCGCCTGCCAGCCGGCCAGAATCGTCATGAACAGCGTCGCGCCTTCGCGCCGCGAGAGCCCCCGCAGCCGCCGCGTCGCCTCGGCGGGGAGCGTGAACCGGTGCACGCCCGCCCGTGCGCTCTGACCCGCGGCGCGCGGGTGATCGGTGGAGATCTCCAGCAGGGGCGGCGCCCCGGCCAGCGCGTCCTTCCACCAGCCGACCTGCTCCTCCACCACTTCGCCGCTCAGCCACGCGCGCTGCCAGACCGCGTAGTCCGCGTACTGCACCGGCAGATCCGCCAGCCGCGGCTCCTCGCCCCGGCTCAGGCCCGTGTACAGCACCGAGATCTCCCGCACCAGCACCTCCAGGCTCCACCCGTCGCCGACCACGTGGTGCAGCGTGAACAGCAGCACGTGCTCGCCTGCGGACAGGCGCAGCAGCGTCCCGCGCAGCAGCGGCCCACCGGCCAGGTCGAACGGACGCAGCGACTCCGCCCGCGCCAGGCGCACCGCCTCCGCCTCGCGCGCCGGCTCCGCGAGCCCGCCGAGGTCCAGCTCCACCAGCGCGGCGGGCCCGGCCGGGTGGATCACCTGCACGGGCGCGCCGTCTCGCTCCTCGAGCGTGGTCCGCAGCGACTCGTGCCGCCCCACCAGCGCGTCCAGGCTCGCCCGCAGCGCCGCCGCGTCCAGCGCGCCCCGCAGCCGCAGCGCCGCCGCCATGTTGTACGCGGCGCTCCCCGGCTCCAGCCGGTCCACCACCCACAGCCGCTGCTGCGCGAAGGACAGCGGCAGCGCTCCCCCGCGCGGGACCGGCTCGATGGGCGGCGCCGGAGAGGCCCCGGCTCCACGCAGCGCCTCGATGCGCCCGGCCAGCCCCGCCACCGTGGGCGCCTCGAAGAGCGCCCGCAGCGGCACCTCCACCCCGAACGCACGCCGCACCCGCGAGGCCACCTGCGTCGCCAGCAGCGAGTGCCCCCCCAGGTCGAAGAAGCCGTCCTCCACCCCCACCCGCTCCACCTTCAGCACCTCCGCCCAGATCCCCGCCAGCACCTCCTCCGCAGCCGTACGCGGCGCCGCGTACCGGCCCTCCCCCGACGCGGACTCCGGCGCAGGCAGCGCCTTCACGTCCAGCTTGCCGTTGGGCGTCAGCGGCAGGCGGGCCAGCGCCACGAAGGCGCCCGGCACCATGTACTCCGGCAGGCTCCTCCGCAGGTACGCCCGCACCACCTCCATCTCCACATCGCCCACCACGTACGCCACCAGCCGCTTCTCCCCCGGCACGTCCTCGCGCACGATCACCCGCGCTTCGCGCACCGCCGGGTGCACCGCCACCGCGCTCTCCACCTCCCCCGGCTCGATCCGGAACCCGCGGATCTTGACCTGCTCGTCCACGCGCCCCACGAACTCCAGCACCCCCGCCGGCTTCCACCGCAGCCGGTCCCCCGTGCGGTACATCCGCGCGCCCGGCTCCCTGCCGAACGGGTCGGGGAGGAAGCGCTCGGCCGTCAGCTCCGGGCGGTCCAGGTAGCCGCGCACCACGCCGTCGCCGCCCACGTACGCCTCCCCCGCCACCCCCACCGGCACCGGCTCCAGCGCCGCGTCCAGCAGGTAGATGCGCTGGTTTCCCGTCGCGCGCCCCACCGTCACGGACGGCGCGTCCTCGGCCACGTGCTCCACCCGCTCGTACGAGCACCAGGCGGTGGTCTCCGTGGGCCCGTACATGTGCAGCAGCCGCCGCGGCCCGCCCGCCTCCAGGATGCGCCGCACGCTGTCGGCGTCCACCGCCTGCCCGCCGAAGAGGACTTCCCGCAGCGGAGAGAAGATGTCGGGCTGCTCGCGCGAGAGCTGGTTGAGCAGCGCGGTGGTCTGGTAGAGCGTGGTGATGCGCTGCGCGCGCAGCGTGTCGCGGAACGCGGCGGGCGAGAGCAGCACGTCGCGGGGGATGCCGACGAGGGTGGCACCGTTCATCAGCGCGCCCCAGGCCTCGAAGGTCAGCGCGTCGAAGCTGGCGTTGGAGGCCTGCGCCACGCGGTCGCCCGGCTGGAAGCGCACGTAGTCCGTTTCCACGGCCAGCTGGACGACGTGGCGGTGGGCGACCATGACGCCCTTGGGGCGGCCGGTGCTCCCGCTGGTGTAGACGATGTACGCCAGGTTGTCGGGGGACGGCGAGTGCGAAAGTGCGTCCGCGTCGTCCACTCGCTCGAGCTCTTCTGCAGCTTCGTCCAGGAGGACGACCGGCACGCCGCCCGCCTCCGCCGCGAAGGCCACGTCGTCCCGGCTGAGGAGCACGCGCACGCTGCTGTCGTCCAGCATCATGCGCAGGCGCTCGGCCGGGTAGGCCGGATCGAGCGGGACGTAGCAGCCGCCGGCCTTGAGCACGGCCAGGATGGACACGATCAGCTCCGGACCGCGCTCCAGCAGCACGCCCACGCGGCTCTCCGGCCCCACGCCGAGGCCGGCCAGGTGGCGCGCCAGCCGGTCGGCCCGCGCGTCCAGCTGCGCGTACGTCAGCTCCACGTCCCCCCAGACCAGCGCCGCCGCGTCGGGCCTCTCCTGCACCTGCGCCTCGAACAGCTCGTGGATGCAGACGCCGCGCGGGTACGGGCGAGCCGTCCGGTTCCAAGCCTCCACCACCTGCTCGCGCTCGGCCCCGCGCAGCAGCGACACCTCCGAAAGGCGCCTCTGCGGCTCGGCCGCCATCGCCTCCAGCAGCGCCTCCAGGTGGCCCGCCATCCGTGCAACCGTCTCCGCCTCGAACAGCGCGGCGCGGTAGCCGAGCGCGCCGGTGAGCGAGTCGTCCTCTTCCCGGAGGGTCAGGTCGAGGTCGAACTTGGCGATCCTCTCCCCCGCCCCCAGGGTCTCCACCGCCAGGCCGCCGAGCGCCAGCGCCTCGTGCGCGGCGGCGCGCTCCAGCTCGAAGATGGCCTGGAAGACGGGCGTGCGGGTGAGGCTGCGCTCCACGCCCAGCTCCTCCACCAGCTTCTCGAAGGGGAGGTCCTGGTGCGCGTAGGCGCCGAGCGCCGCTTCGCGCACGCGGCCCAGCAGCTCACGCCAGGTCGGGTCGCCCGCGAGGTCGGCGCGCAGGGGGAGCATGTTGACGAAGAAGCCGATCAGCCCCTCCACCTCGTGCCGGTTCCGCCCCGCGATGGGAGTGCCCACGACCACGTCGTCCTGTCCGGCGTAGCGGCCCAGCAGCGCCTGCCAGCCGGCCAGAATCGTCATGAACAGCGTCGCGCCTTCGCGCCGCGAGAGCGCCCGCAGCAGCCGCCTCGCCTCGGCGGGGAGCGTGAACCGGTGCACGCCCGCCCGTGCGCTCTGACCCGCGGCGCGCGGGTGATCGGTGGAGATCTCCAGCAGGGGCGGCGCCCCGGCCAGCGCGTCCTTCCACCAGCCGACCTGCTCCTCCACCACTTCGCCGCTCAGCCACGCGCGCTGCCAGACCGCGTAGTCCGCGTACTGCACCGGCAGATCCGCCAGCCGCGGCTCCTCGCCCCGGCTCAGGCCCGTGTACAGCACCGAGATCTCCCGCACCAGCACCTCCAGGCTCCACCCGTCGCCGACCACGTGGTGCAGCGTGAACAGCAGCACGTGCTCGCCTGCGGACAGGCGCAGCAGCGTCCCGCGCAGCAGCGGCCCACCGGCCAGGTCGAACGGACGCAGCGACTCCGCCCGCGCCAGGCGCACCGCCTCCGCCTCGCGCGCCGGCTCCGCGAGCCCGCCGAGGTCCAGCTCCACCAGCGCGGCGGGCCCGGCCGGGTGGATCACCTGCACGGGCGCGCCGTCCCGCTCCGCGAGCGTGGTCCGCAGCGACTCGTGCCGCCCCACCAGCGCGTCCAGGCTCGCCCGCAGCGCCGCCGCGTCCAGCGCGCCCCGCAGCCGCAGCGCCGCCGCCATGTTGTACGCGGCGCTCCCCGGCTCCAGGCGGTCCACCACCCACAGCCGCTGCTGCGCGAAGGACAGCGGCAGCGCTCCCCCGCGCGGGACCGGCTCGATGGGCGGCGCCGGAGAGGCCCCGGCTCCACGCAGCGCCTCGATGCGCCCGGCCAGCCCCGCCACCGTGGGCGCCTCGAAGAGCGCCCGCAGCGGCACCTCCACCCCGAACGCACGCCGCACCCGCGAGGCCACCTGCGTCGCCAGCAGCGAGTGCCCCCCCAGGTCGAAGAAGCCGTCCTCCACCCCCACCCGCTCCACCTTCAGCACCTCCGCCCAGATCCCCGCCAGCACCTCCTCCGCAGCCGTCCGCGGCGCCGCGTACCGGCCCTCCCCCGACGCGGACTCCGGCACCGGCAGTACGTGCCGGTCCAGCTTGCCGTTCGCGTTCAGCGGCAGCCGCTCCAGCACCACGAACGCGCCCGGAACCATGTACTCCGGCAGCCGCCGCGACAGCTGCTCCCGCAGCGCCGCCCCCGTGACCCCGGCACCCGCCGCGGGCACCACGTAGGCGACCAGTCGCGGCCCTGCGGAGCCCGGCGCGCCCTCCCGCGCCAGCACCACCGCCTCCCGCACGCCAGCCTGCTCCAGCAGCGCCGCCTCGATCTCCCCCGGCTCGATCCGGAAGCCGCGGATCTTCACCTGGAAGTCCGCCCGCCCCAGGAACTCCACCTCCCCCGCAGCCGTCCACCGCACCCGGTCCCCCGTCCGGTACAGCCGCGCGCCGGGCTTCACCCCGAACGGGTCCGGGACGAAGCGCTCCGCCGTCAGCTCCGCACGTCCCAGGTAGCCCCGGCCCACCTGCACCCCGCCCAGGTACAGTTCCCCCGGCACTCCCACCGGGACCAGGCCGCCCCCGGCGTCCAGCACGTACAGCTGCGTGTTCGCCACCGGGCGCCCGATCGGCACCACGCGGCGCTCCCGCGCCTCGCACGCCCAGTACGTCACGTCCACCGCCGCCTCGGTCGGCCCGTACAGGTTGTGCAGCTCCACGCCCGGCAGCGCCGCGCGGAAGCGCTCCGTCAGCTCGTACGGCAGCGCCTCGCCGCTGCACACCACCCGCCGCAGCGAGCCGCACCGCGCCGGCTCCCCCGCATCCAGGAACGCCTGCAGCATCGGCGGGACGAAGTGCGCCGTGCTCACCCCGGCGCGCTCGATCAGCTCCGTCAGGTACGCCGGGTCGCGGTGCCCCTCCGGCCTGGCCAGCACCAGGCGGGCGCCGGAGACCAGCGGCCAGAAGATCTCCCAGACGGAAACGTCGAAGCTGAACGGTGTCTTCTGCAGCACCACGTCGCCCGGGGTCAGCCCGTACTGCTCCTGCATCCACAGAAGCCGGTTGACGATGCCGCGGTGCGCGTTCATCGCTCCCTTGGGCCGGCCGGTGGAGCCGGAGGTGTAGATGACGTAGGCCAGCGAGTCCGGCTCGGCACGTAGCGGCAGCGGCTCCGCCCTCTCGGCGTCCACCCGGCCGGCGTCGCGGTCCAGGCAGACGACCCGCGCGGCGTGCCCGGGAATGCGATCCAGCAGGCGCTCCTGCGCCAGGAGCACCGGCACACCGGAGTCCTCCAGCATGTAGGCCAGCCGCTCGGCCGGGTAGGAGGGGTCGAGCGGCACGTAAGCGGCACCGGCCTTGAGGATGCCCAGCAGGGCCACGACCAGCTCCAGGGAGCGCTCTGCGCAGACACCCACGCGGGTCTCCGGGCCCACGCCCAGGGCAATCAGCTGGTGCGCCAGCCGGTCGGAGCGGGCCTCCAGCCCGGCGTACGTCAGCGACTCGCCCTCGAAGGCCACGGCGACGGCGTCCGGTGTGCGGCCCGCCTGCTCCGCGAACAGCTCGTGCAGGCAGCGCTCCGGGAACGCACGGGCCGTGGCGGCCCACTCCTCCAGGAGCTGCACGCGCTCCGCCGGGAGGAGCAAGGGCACCTCGGCTACGGCGCGCTCCGGGGCGGCGGCGACGCCGCGCAGCACTTCCACCAGGTGCACGGCCATCCGCTCGATGGTGCCGGCCTCGAACAGGTCCGTGGCGTACTCCAGCGACGCCGACAGCTCTCCCCCGCTCCGCTCCCAGGTGTAGAGGGTCAGGTCCACGATCGCCGCCCCCGCGTCCACCGGCTCCGGCGTCCACGTCGCCTCGCCCACCGACACCGGCTCCAGCCTCGTGCTCTGCGGCGCCAGCATCACCTGGAAGAGCGGGTTGCGGCTCGGGTCCCGGTGCGGCTGCACCTCCTCCACCAGGCGCTCCAGCGGCAGGTCCTGGTGGGTGAACGCCTCCAGCGCCGCCGTCCGCACACGCCCCAGCAGCGTCCGGAAGCCCTCCCCCGCGACCACCGTGGTACGCAGCACCAGCGTGTTGACGAACAGCCCGATCACCCCCGCCATCTCGGCGCCGTCGCGGTTGGAGGCCGGCGTCCCGACCGCCACGTCCTCCTGCCCGGAATAGCGCGCCAGGAGGAGGTCGAAGCCCGCCAGCAGCGCCATGAACGGCGTCGCTCCTTCCGCGCGCGCCACTGCCCGCAGCGCGCCGGCCGTCGTCGCGGGGACGGTGAAGCGGTGCACGGCGCCCCGGAAGCCGCGCCACGGCGGACGCGCCCTGTCGGTCGGCAGGTCGAGCACGACGAGGCCCGCCAGGCGCTCGCGCCAGTAGGCCAGCTGCCGCTCGAGCGAGTCGCCGCGCAGCCGTTCGCGCTGGCGCATGGCCCAGCGGGCGTACCGTGTCGGCAGCGGCGGCAGCGGCGAGGGCTCCCCCGCGAGCAGCGCCGGATAAAGCGCGGACAGCTCGCGCAGCAGAACCCCGGCCGAGGCCCCATCGCCGATCGTGTGGTGCATGACCACCACCAGCAGGTGCTCGTCGGCGGCCAGCCGGATCAGGCGCGTGCGCAGCAGCGGCCCCGTCGCGAGCTCGAACGGCCTGCGCGCCTCGGCCTGGGCCAGCTGCCGTGCCGCCGCCTCGCGCGCCTGCTCCGGCAGCATGCCGACGTCCTGCACCGGCAGCCTCCACTCCCCCGCCGGGCGCACCACCTGCACGGGCACCCCCTCCACGCTGGGGAACACCGTGCGCAGCGCTTCCTGCCGCCGCACCACCTCCCCCACCACGCGCCGCAGCACCTCCGCGTCCAGCGCGCCGGAGATCCGCAGCGCCAGGGGGATGTTGTACGCCGAGCTGCCCGGCTGCAGCCGATCGAGGAACCAGAGCCGCTCCTGCGCGAACGACAGCGGTCCGGCCCCGGGTCCCCCATCCGCTCCCGCTTCCCCGGACGCCGACGCCTCCCCGACGAACGCCGCCGCCAGCAGCTCCGCCGCCAGCTCCTCGATCCCGCGGTCCTCCAGCAGCGCGGCGACCGGCACCGCCGCCCCCAGGCTCGCCTCCAGCACCGCCTTCAGCTCCATCGCCCGCAGCGAGTCCAGCCCCAGGCCCACCAGCGGCTGCTCCCGGTCCACCCCGGCGGGATCCACCGCCAGCACCTGCGCCGCCCGCTCCACCAGGTACGCCTCCAGCAGCGTCTGCCGCTCCCCCGCTTCCGCCGCCTCCAGCGCCTCGCGCGTCAGCCCCGGCACCGCCGCAGCCGCCGCCGCGTGCGCCGCCTCCTCCCGCACGCTCACCCCCACCAGCGGCAGCTCCCCCGCCAGGAACGCCGTCCGGCACGCCCGCCGCTGCACCTTGCCGCTCGTCGTCTTGGGCACCCCGCCCGTGCGCGCCACCGCCACCGCGTGCACCTGCACTCCGTGCTCACCTGCCACCGCCCGACGGATCGCATCCGCCACCTCCTCCACGTCCAGCCCGGCCGCCGCCTGGCGCGACACCTCCTGCACCACCACCAGCCGCTCCTCCCCACCCTCCTCGATGCTGAACGCGGCGCCGCTCCCCGCGCGCAGCCCCGCGTGGCTGTGGGCGGCGGTCTCCTCGATGTCCTGCGGGTAGTGGTTGCGCCCGCGGATGACGATCAGGTCCTTGAGACGCCCCGTGATGAACAGCTCGCCGCCATCCAGGAACCCCAGGTCCCCGGTGCGCAGGAACGGCCCCTCGCCGGTCCCCGCCTCGTACGCGCCGAAGGTCTCGGCCGTCGCCTCCGGCCGCGCCCAGTAGCCGCTCGCCACGCTCGCGCCCCGCACCCACACCTCGCCCACCCGGTCGGACGGAGATTCCCGCAGCGTCGCCGGGTCCACGATGATCACCCGCTGCGACGGCGCGCTCCGCCCGCTCCCCACCAGCCGGTGGCGTCCCTCCGGCTCCGCCTCGCGCACCGTCCCCTCGCCCAGCGCCCCGGCATCGACCGCCCGCACCACCGGCGGCTCCGACGGCTGGCTCCCCGTCACCATCAGCGTCGCCTCGGCCAGCCCGTAGCACGCAAAGAACGCCCGTTCCCGGAACCCGCTCGGCGCGAACGCCTCGGCGAAGGCGCGCAGCGTCTCAGCCCGCACCGGCTCGGCCCCGTTGAAGGCGATCTCCCAGTGGCTCAGGTCCAGCCCCGCGCGCTCCTCGGGCCGCATGGCGTGCACGCACAGCTCGTAGGCGAAGTTGGGCCCGCCGCTGCTGGTGGCCCGGTAGCGCGAGATCGCCTCCAGCCAGCGCGCCGGACGCTGGATGAACGCCACCGGCGAGAACAGCGCCGCCCAGTAGCCGGTGAACAGCGGCTGGAGGATGCCGCCGATCAGCCCCATGTCGTGGTACGGCGGAAGCCAGATGACCGATCGCGTCTCAGGCGTGTAGCCGCAGAAGCCCTCGATGACGGCGAAGTTGTGGAGGAGGTTGCCGTGGCTGACCATCACGCCCTTGGGCGCGGCCGTGGAGCCCGAGGTGTACTGGAGGAAGGCCAGCGTCTCGCCGCCGACCTCCGGGTCCCGCCATCCCTCTGCCTCGGCGGCGGGGACGTCCTCGGTGGCCAGCCAGCGCAGCCCGCCCAGCTCCGGCGTGTGGGCGCACAGCCCCTCCGCCTCACCCAGAAGCTCGCGCGTGGTCAGCGCCAGCGCGGGCGCGCAGTCCTCGACGATGCTCCGGAGACGCGGGTCGGTCTTGTTGCGGCGCGGCGGGTAGGCGGGCACCGCGGTCACCCCGGCGTAGAAGCAGCCGAAGAGGGCGGCGATGTACTCCAGCCCGGCCGGATACAGCAGGAGCGCGCGCTCTCCGCGGGCGCCGAGCGCCTGGAGACGGGCGGCGACCGCACGGGCCCGCAGGTCGAGCTCGCCGTAGGTGACGTGCCCCTCCTCCACCTCGCCGTTCAGCAGGAACGTGTAGGCGCACCGGCCCGGGGCCTCCTGCGCGCGCGTGCGGAGAAGCTCTACCAGCGAGGAGGCGTCGTGCGGGTTCGGCATTGGACCGGGTACCGGTGCGGAGGTGGCCAGCAGGGCGCACCGTCGTTCTTGAGCCTGAGGGTGCCATGGTGCGCCGTGGGGAGGTGCCTCGCCCCTCAGCACCGCTCGGCACCGGCTTCGTCAGAGAATCCACGTGCGCAGGTCCACCGGGCGCCATTCGCCGGACGAGCATCGAAGCTCGATCCGCACCCGCGGGGATAGACCGTGGGGACCACCTGGAAATAGCTTTCCCGTAACCATTACGGGACGCGCCCGCGCGCAGGCGTTGAGCACGAATGAGGCGTAAGGAACGGCTCCCCGGTGCTGTCCTGGGGGGCAGGCCCCAACGGATGCCGGGCCCTCAGACCCCACCCGCAGAAGTCGGATGTCTCGTGAGTCGGGAAGTTACACCGGCGGGCTTGAGAGCTCTGGTCTGTTTCCCCACGATCCTGAAACGGCCTTGAATCAAACGGCAGGAACGGGACGCCTCACAATCGCCCTTAGTATAAAAGAGCCAGTAAGATAGTCAAGCTCAACCTGTCGCAAATCATATGGTCGGGGTCACCGCCACGGGGTTCGCCGCGCCGGCTCGCGATCCCATCGCAGCTGAGCAGACTGTGGCCGTTCCAACGGGAGTGGTCAAGCCGCCGATCCGGCCGGACCTCCGCAGGCGAGTGCACGGGACGTCTGTCGACGTCGGCAGCCTACATCGCGTCGCCGTAGCGCGTTCGAACCGGTCGCCCGTCCCTCACCTGGGAAGCGGGCCAGAACGAAACCCGGCCCGCTTCGTCAGGAGCGCCTGCCCGCGTCGGCCATGGTGTTCCCCGGCAGCATCTCGTGGTCCAGGCGCGGGAAGAGCGGTCCCGGAACGGTGGGTTCAGGCCGTGCCCCGGAGCTGAAAGAGGAATTCTTCGGACCCGTCCGGACCCGCCGAAGGCTCGACACATCGATGGAACCCGCATTTCTCGAGCACGCGGATCGAACGAGCATTGGCGTGCGCTACGTACGCGTAGACCGGACGCCTGTGCTCGTGAGCGCTCAGGAATTCCTGCACTGCCGCCGGTGCGATGCCCCGGCCCCAGAACTCCTTGCCGATCCAGTACGCGATCAGCCGTTTGCCGTCGCCGTCCCAGCTCGCGACGTAGCCCGCGACTTCGTGTTCGACGAGGATGGCCATCGCCCGATTGGCGGCGTCCGCGAAGACCCGGTTCCGCCAGTGCGCGAGGAACGCCTCCCAATCTCTCGCCGGGTAACCCGCAGCCTGGGTGGCGTCCGGATCCAGCTGGTGCTCGAACAGTGTTCGCAGGTCGCTTTCGAGCACGTCTCGCAGCATCGTGGCGTTCTCCGTGGGCCTGAAGTGAAAGGACAGGCCGTGTGCGGCCGGGGAGGACAGCGGTCGTTCAGGTGACTCGCCGCGCGTCGGCGTCATCCTGTTGTTCGGCGGCGCTGCACCCGGCGGTGAACCCGCTGACCGCCGCCCGGGCCGCCTGGAGCAGCGGATGCGGACCTGCAACCCTCACCACCCAGGCTGAAGTCAGCGCGGCAACGCGCTGCACACTCGCCTCAGGCACCAGGCGGTCCCGTGTTCCGCGCAGGTACTCGACGCGCCCCGGGCATCGAGCAAGCCATGCTCCCGCATCCACGGTCCGCACCGACCAGCGCAACACGCTGCGTGACAACAGGATCCGCGACCGCCCCTCAGCCCAGGGCATGCGCGGCGGACCTGCTGCCGCCTCTCGGTGCGATCGGCCGCATGCGCCACCTCGCGTAGGCGACGAAGGCACACAGGAGGAAAAGGATCGCGGTTGTGACGGCCGCGCTGGTCTCGCCCCTGGAGAGATGCAGCACGGTCGCGCTCGCGACGACGAAAGCGAGGCAGCCGGCAGCCACCGGCGTCAGCCACGGCATCTTCCGCGTCATCGCGGGCAGGAGCATGCCGACCGCACCGGCGATCTCCGCCACGCCCAGGAAGAATCGGAACGCGACGCCCAGCTGCTCGTTCATGATGGGAAGCAGCTCCGGCGGCGGGGAAACCAGCATCCAGCCGTGTGCGGCAAAGGCTGCGGCGAGCAGCGCCTGCAGGATCCAGAGCACGATGTTCATTGGCCAGCCCTCGTCTCGTGGGTGATCGCGACCTTTCTCACCCTGAATGTCGAATGAGGGACGGCAGAATCGACACGCGGCTCGCTCGGTGGGCGATCCTGCAGGAGGTGGTGGCGAATCGGGACCCGCTGGGGCCACCCGATCGTCAGCCAGCGGGGATGGATGCCGGTCGCGCCGTAGTCATGCGGAACTCAAGGGCTCGCCGTCAACGTGGGCGTTTCGCGAGCCAGCTCTCCAGTCGGCTCCCGGCGAGCGAGTCCCGGGCGCTCGTGGAGTCGATCCACGCGCGGTACTGTGGCAGCGTCTTGAGATACGTCACGTACCGCGGATAGCTGCCCGGATCTTTCCCGTCGAGGATCTCCACCGAGGTCTTGACCGTCGCCTCGGCAAACGCGCGCCAGATGCGCTCGCCGAACGCCGCGGTCGCCAGGTGCGGCGCGCCGAGGTAGCCCG
Source organism: uncultured Gemmatimonadales bacterium (assembly GCA_963716255.1). GTDB lineage: Bacteria > Gemmatimonadota > Gemmatimonadetes > Longimicrobiales > Longimicrobiaceae > JAFAYN01. The sequence continues at coordinate 2,270,108 of OY970303.1, forward strand.
GCCATCCCGGCCGCTGGGCGACGGAGAAGGCCTCCGCGTATGTCGCGCCCGACACCGGCGGCGCCTGCCGATGGTCGGGCGCGACGAGATCGGGGCGCAGGTACAGCATCAGGCTGTGTTCATCCATCCCCGCGTGCAGCGACAGGCCGTCGGCGCGTTTCTCCGCGGCCGTCATGTCGGACATCGCTCCGCCCCATCCGCCCAGCACGGGGAGCAGGCCCCACAGGTTGACCATCGTGCCGCCGTACGTGTCGTGGAAGAAATCAGACGCATCGTCGAGCGCGCCGATGTGCAGGGGCGAGCCGTGCACGTGGACGACGAACACCCAGCGGAACCCCTGCTCGCCGAGCTCACTGGCCAGATCGACGAACGCCGCGCGGAGCGTCGAGGGGCGTATCGCGTACGTGCCCGGGAACGAATACTGGCGTCCGATCTCGTTGGAGCCGCTCGCGCCGGCCGCGATCGGCGGAAACACCAGGACGGTCCATCCCGGACGGCGGCTCACGAGGCCGGCGGCGAGTTCGCTCGTCAGGCGGGCGCTGAGAATGCCATCGGTGAAGGCCGGCAGGTAGGGCCCGTGCTCCTCCAGCATGCCGCCCTGGAGAATGACCACCGTCTTTGCGCGATCGAGCGCGCGGATCTGGCGCGTATTCAGGTCCCCGACCTGCAGGACCTGCGCCGGGAGAGAGCGCGCGCCGACGAGCGCAAAAACAAGCAGCAGACAGAATCGGAGTGGCATTTGATGCTCCGGACGCTGAAGGAGACCGACGGGAGAGGAGATGCTGCCGAACGATTGTAGAAGTGGACCGGCCTCCAGACAACACCTGCACCTGTCGCCGTTGTCACCGACCAGCACTACACGCCGCGTGACAAACGGAATCCGCGACAACTCCTCGGTCAGCTTACCTGCACAGGGTCGTTCCAGTTCCGGGACTTCCAGACTTGGAGCGACCGGCAGTGGAACTCATGAATGCACCGTCCTCAGGACCCGCCACCTGCCACAGGACTACGTCGGGAGGCGTAGGCTGAGCCTGGAAGAACGGATCGTCCCGCAATGCCGCGAACGCGGCCTCCAGCGCCATATCGCGGTACAGCTCGATCCACTCGCCCGTGCGCCGCTTCGCCGGAGTACTCGTCTCGCCACGCGCAGGGCGCTTCCGCGTTTCGATACTTAGGTATTTACAGAAGCATCCCGCCGTTGTAGAATCCCTGGGTCAGATCGGATGACCCGAGCATTGGGATGGTATCGCAGATGGTTCAATCCGCAGCCGCTGACGAAGTGTTTCACGCATTGTCCAACCCGACGCGGCGAAAAGTCCTGGAGCGACTGTCTGTCGGACCGGCCACCGTCAGCGAACTGGCGGCGCCGTTCGACATGCAGCTCCCATCGTTCGTGCAGCACCTCTCGCTGCTCGAACAAAGCCAGCTGGTCAAGTCGACCAAGCGCGGGCGAGTGCGGACGTATGAGCTCGCGCCCGAACGTTTCAAGGTCGTCGAAGACTGGGTGACAGCGCGCCGCCAGATGTGGGAAGCCCGGCTGGACCGGTTCGATCAACACGTCAAACAACTCAAGGAAAGGGAGGCAAAACCATGAGCAAGCAATTCACCTTCAATCCAAAGCTCGATATCGCCATCGAGCGGTTCATCGACGCGCCCCCGCGGCTCGTCTGGGAAGCGTTGACGAAACCCGAGCATCTCAAGGAGTGGTACATGCCCAGGGCCTGGGGGCGTGTGGCGCGAGCCGAGATGGACGTGCGGCCGGGCGGCATCTTCAGCATCGACATCGCGACCGGCGACGGCCAGGAGGTTCCCAATCTCGGGTGCGTCCTGGAAGCGGTTCCGATGGAGCGGCTCGTCTGGACGTCGATGTTGTTTCCCGGCTATCGCCCCGCAGTCTTCGACGACGTTCCGATCACCGCCATCATGACGATGGAAAGCGCGGGAAGCGGCACCCGCTACGTCTTCACCGCGCTGCACCGGGATGAAGCGGACTTCGAGAAAGACATGACGTCGGGTTGGCGGGAGGGGACTGAGATCGCCGTCGATCAGCTCGTCGCGCACGTGGAGTCGATGAAATAGCACAGGGCGATCTGGGGCAGGCTGCCCTGGGAACGACACAAGAGGTCAGGGGTGCGGGGCCGGCGCGCAAGACTTTTCGTCGGCCGAAAGAGTGGCCGCCGGTCCGCTGCAAGCGATTGTTAGCTCGCGTCTGCGGGAAGCTGGACGTCGGTTTCGACAGTCGCCGCGTTCTCTCCGGTGCCACCCGCAGCCCCGATAGCGTTCAGCGATTGGCTGGCGGCGTCAATGGCGCGCTCGATTCGCTCGCGAGCCGTCCTGGTCGAGGACGCCCAGTAACCGCAGGCGAGCGTGAGCACAGCGCCGATACCGGCGATACTCGCTGCCACTCCCACGGCGGGCATGAACTCGCTTCCGAGACCCATTCCGGCGAGTCCTGCGAGGACAGACCCGCACAAGGCAAACGCCCCGGTCACGATCAGCGTGCCGCGCCGATCGAGGACGACTGTGACCGCGGTTCCATCCGGAACGGGTCGCGCCGTGACGCTGAAGGTTTCCAGGTCATTCGACGTGTGCCACGTCATGCCCGTGGCGCCCGAGTGCCCCTCGCTGGCACCGCCGTATCGACCGACATCGATTCGGACCGCCGAAAGGAGCTTGGCCGCTCCGGGTTCGTCCAGCATGGTTGGGAATTGGACATCGTTCCCGTGTCGAAGCTGTCCGCCCATCAACCTCTCGAAAATGGAAGGCGAAGCGGAGCCGCGGGCGGGAAGGAGTCGCGCCGCCCGCTCGACAAGGTCGGGGTCAAGACCGGCTTCGACCGCCGCAGCCTTCATATCAGCCAGAGTCAAGCCGCCCGGGGAATGGCGAAGCGGTTCCGACTGCTTCGCCAACTCGGCGGCCCTGTGCAGGATGAGGGCGAATTCCTCGTCGCTATAGACCCGTCGATCGTCGGCTATGACAGACCTCGTTGGTTGGAAGACGGTTGGACCAGCGTGCGAGGAGGGCCAACGGTCAGGTTTCAGCGTCGAGCGCCGCGCCAAACCCTGACGTCGAGAAGGTTTCCGGCGCTCGCCCGCCGCAAGCCATTGTTAGGCCGGCCCGGCCCCGCCATGGCCGGCTCCGAAGCGTGACGCATGACCCAGCGTCGTCTTCCCGATGCTGAATCTCGATTACTGACGCCTTGTCAGCACGACGTGGGTTGCTCCGGCGGTCGGCACATGGGTCGTGCACTCATAGCCCAAGTCCGGGAGGTCGAGGCCGTACAGGAGGTGCTCGCCGGACCCGAGCAATCTTGGTGCGATCGCCACGTGCAGCTCGTCGACGAGCCCCGCTTCGAGGTACTGGCGGACCGTCGCCACGCCCCCTCCGATCTGCACATCTTTCCCGGCCGCGGCCGCCGTGGCGCGCTCCAGCGCCTCACGGATACCGCCCGTCACGAAGTGGAAGACCGTACCGCCTTCCATCTGGGCCGACGGGCGGGCATGATGCGTCAGCACGAACACGGGGCCACGATACGGTGGGTTCTTTCCCCACCAGCCGCGCCAGGTGTCATCGGGCCACGGACCGCGAATCGGGCCGAACTTGTTGCGTCCCATGATCCAGGCGCCGACGCCCTCCCCGAATCGCGCCGCGAAATCGTCATCGACGCCCGTGGTGCCGCCGCTCTTTCCGCCCATGCGCTGGAAGGTGCGCGTCGGGATGTACCAGTCGTGCAGCTCTTCACCACCGACGCCGAGGGGCTCCTCGCGAGTCTGGCGCGGGCCGGCTCCATAGCCGTCGAGGGATATCGTAAAGTTATGTACACGTACACGAGTCATTGTTTGCCCTCAAGCCAGGATGACGATCCGAGAACCGAGGCTTCTACGGTTACGACGACCACACGGGAGCGGATCGACAGCGCGAGTACGAATCGCGATCAGGTCAGTACCCGTTGAATGTGCTCATCGGGAAGCCTGCTCCCCGAGTTCCTGGGCGAGCCCGATGAGGATTCCTTCGGGCCCCCGGATGTAGCAGAGCCGATATACGTTCTTGTACTGGACCACTTCGCCGACGAGCTCCGCGCCGTGCTTGCGGAGCCGAGCGACCGTCTCGTCGACGTCATCCACGGCGAACATGACGCGCAGGTAGCCGAGAGCGTTCACGGGGGCGTTGCGGTGGTCGGCGACCACGGGCGGCGCGAGGAATCGCGAAAGCTCGAGCCGGCTGTGACCGTCCGGGGTGACCAGCATGGCGATCTCGACGCGCTGGTGCCCCAGTCCGGTGACGCGCCCGGCCCACTCTCCTTCGATCGGGGCGCGCCCTTCGAGTTTCAGGCCCAGCTCGGTGAAGAACTCGATGGCGGCATCGAGGTCTTCCACCACGATGCCGACGTTGTCCATCCGCTTGACCGTCATTGGCGTTGCAGAGGTTGTGAGGCTTAGAGGGCGTGGGCGAGCGGTGGCTCTGACGCGGAGCCGCCGTCGGCCGCACTCGGAGGATCTGGGCGATGCCAATGCCTGAACCAGCTCTTCGGGCGTCCAGCGATCCAGTTCGGCGGCGACGGGCGGACCGCTCACGTCGACGTTTACGCTGAAAACGCCGCCCCGCACGTCTTACGCTCGAACGCGTCGGTGGGCGCTCGTGAAATCAACCTCTGGTAGCAATGTACAATTTGCCACGCTTTCTCCAAGCTGGTCAAATCGCTGCTGAGCGATTGACAGGGGATGGTCGCGTGCTCTACGACGGTGGATGGGCGAAGCCCTTCACCCGCGGAATACTTCGCATCGCTTCAGCAAGCACTTGTGACGACGGTTCCTCCCGCCATCCGCTGCCAGTTGAGCGCCGTCTCTCGAGTCGGCAACCAGCTCGCGCTCGAACGAGTGGAACCGTAGCAGGCGTAGGTCGAGATCGCGCCGCTCGATCGGGAGCCGAGCCAGCCGTTCGCTTCCGTGACTGCACGGAGCGGCGCACCCGGAGTCAGCGGAAGGCGTGCCGCGAGGACCGCGTCGATCCAGCCGAACATCAGATCGAAGGCGAGAATCGGTCGATGATCGAACGGGTCGATCGAAACCGCCCAGGGTGCCCCGGCGGCTCGGCCGGCTTCGAAAACGGCCGTGATGTTGTCTCTCCGGTACGGCTCGTCCACCGCTCCGATCAGGAAGTATCCCGGAACGTCGGCCGCTGCCGATGCGGGGCCGGTGGCGTGGCAGGCGCCCTTCATGGTCAGGAACCCGGCGACCCGGGCGCCGTGAACGCGGCTGAACCCGTACGCGGTGCATCCCCCCATCGAGTGCCCGACGAAAACGATGGGAATGTTCGCCAGCTCGAGATGCAGACTCTGCGTGCCGAACTCGGAGAGCGCGCTGAGCAGCGCTGCGTGGCTTGCAGCGTCGTCGAGCAGGGTCGTCGTTCCGATGAGCGCCACGTTTCCGCCGGCAAGCTCGAGTGCGCGCCTCCTCACCTCCGCTCTCTCGTTCGGGAGGCACCAGATACTGCACGTTCCGTCCGAGGTGCCTCGCACCAGCCCACGCGAGTCCAGAGGATTGCCGGTGGCAGGGTCTCTCAGCCCGGGCAGGAACACGATCGCCGCCCTGTACTCGGTGATCCCCGGGGGCAGGTACGCGACGGCGTCCTGGTACGTGAAAAGCGTTTGAGGTGACAGCACGACGTCGTGGGCGTTGGTTCCCTCCGTCAGGCTGACGCTCTCCGACCGCGGTTCGAAGCGGGGAGCGCCCGTAACGATCGTTGCGCCGCCAACCGGCAGCTTCTCGAGCTCGAATCGTCCGTCCGCGCCGGTCGTCGTGGTCGCGCCTCCGATCTTCACCGACGCGCCTTCGATGACGGCTCCGGTGGCGGCGCGTACGACGCCGGACACGGTCGCCGTCGCGGCGGGTGGACCGCTGGGATCACTCCCCCCGCAGGCAGCCACGAGAATCCCTGTCGCCGACGCGAACACTAGCGTGGAAATCGATTTCGAGACTCGCATGGGGATCGTCGCTCCTATCCTGGTGAATGAGCTTCACTGCCGCTGCAGGCTACATGGGGTCGATACCCACCTTTTCGACCAGCCACTCATGCCTGTCGTCCACGGCTTGTTGATTGAGGTTGTGTCCCGCCGCATACCAGCGAACCGTTTTGGGCTGCGGCGCGGCTGCGTGCAGCTCCGCCGCATCGGCAGAGGGTATCAGGCTGTCCGACGTCCCGTTTTGCAGCAGCAACGGGATGTCGGCATGCCCGACGAATCGAATCGGCTCGATGGGTGCCATCGCTCGAATCCAGGCGCTGCGCATGGCACACGGGAGGCCGGAAATGTACTTGAAGCCTTCCGGACCGGTGGAGTGCGAGACGAGACCGCCGTGTCCGACTACGAGCGCCGCCGCTTTAAGGCGCCGTTCGATGCCGACGAACAGCGCACCCATCGCGCCGCCGTAGCTGACGCCCATGTAGGCGATGCGGCCATCGTCGACGTTGGGACGTGAGCGCAACACGTCCACGGCGCGTTGCAGGTCCTTGACCAGCTGGATCTGCTCGGCCCGATCCTCGGCGGTGAACTTCACGACCGGTCCTGCGCGGCGAGCAAATGGCGCATCGATCGCAATCACGACTGCACCGTACCGTGCGTAGTTCTGCGCGATGCCCGACATGTCCCTCGCATTCCCGGGCATGCCGTGCATAAGCACCATGCCGGGGCGCGGACTCGAGCGCGTGACCGGGTCCCACATCATTCCGGTCACCAAGCCGCCGTCCGGACTGCTGAAGGAAATGCTTCTGACCTCCACGCCATTGTTCGTGGATTCGACCGTCTCCTGCAGATTCAGTGGTGCATTGACGTCGTAACCGAACAGGTCTCGGTCTCCCGCGGTGGCCACCCCTCCGAAATCGGGACGTGCACCCGAGCAGGAATCGGCGTGCACGCGAACCCTGACCGAGTCACGCACGTCCGGGCGGTCCGGGAGCGTAGCGACGACATAAGTCGAGCCTGCTGCCATGGCGCTGATCGCGCCGGCGGCATTCACGGTAGCCACACTCTCGTCACGAGAGACGTACCGTACAGAGACGTGCTTTATCGCCCCACCGGCGTCGCGTACCGTGGCGGTGAGCGGAAACGACTCGTATACACCCACGACGACGCTGTCCGGGGACAGTGTGAGTTGCGAATCGCCGTTCCGTTCAACCGGGTTCCTGTCGCACGCGAGGACCGCGGCTGCCGCCAGCGTCGCGGCGATGATTGCCTTTACCGATTTCATTCATACGCTCCTGGCTCTTCGTACGCGGCGCTCCCGGACACCTCTGCGGCTCATGTCATCGGATGGTCGAAAACAGGTCGTGCGTCGGAAATGATGTGACGCCCGCAAACGCATTCCATAGCGCGGCATCGAGCTCGGCCTCGAGGTTGGCTGTCAGGGAGCGAGTGTTGAACAGGCCGACCCACGAGAAGTTGTGATACGTGCGCACGAGCATGCTCGTCGTGCCGGGCAGCGTTCCCCCGTGCCACCAGCTCGCGTCGCCCTGGGTTGGGCGAACCCACCATCCAGCTGCGTAATAGCACGCGCCGTTGGTACACACTGGAGCGCCGCTGCTGGTCATCTCCGCGACGAGTTCAGCGCTGAGGATGTCCGGACGATTGGCGCGCCCATCGACGCCGGCCATGAATCGCAACAGATCGACGGTCGACGAGACCCAGGCGCCGCTCGCATCGCCCGCTTCGAGGTGGAAGCCCCCGTAGTTGAAGGGCACCATGCCTTCGCCCGGGAAGACGGATTGCACCAGCGGCGCGTTCACGCCCGCCCCGGGCCAGTAGTACTTCACCTCGTCTGCGAGCGCGTCGCGCATGCGCGACTTGCCCTGCTGCGTGCGATTGGCGCCCACGGGCTGCAGCACGCGCGCGCGCACGTACTCCGCGTACGGCATGCCGCTCAATCGCTCGATCACGCGACCGAGAATGATGTAACCAAAATTCGAGTAGGCCCACTTTTCGCCCGGATTGAAGTCCAGCGGCATTCCCTTCATGTAGCGGATGAGCGTTTCGGCGGATGCCGGCGCAGGGGCGCCGACCGCAGCCGCGGCGATCGACGGCCGGTCCACGGGGTCGAATCCGCCATTCGGCTTCTCACGATCCCAGCCTCCGGTGTGGTTGAGCAGATGCCGAATGGTGATCTGCTCCCACCGCGGATCGACGGTCGCTCCCGGTGCAGGGGTGAGGTGTGCGATGAATGGCGCGACGCGATCGTCGAGCCTGAGCTTGCCTTCTTCGACGAGCTTCATGATGGCGACGGCGGTGATCGGCTTGGACACGCTGGCGATCCGGAACAGCGCGTCAGGCTGCACCGGTGTCTTGTTCTCGACGTCCGCGTAACCAAAGCCGCGCGCGTAGATCAGCTTGCCATCGCGCAGCACGGCAACCGCGCCACCGGGAATGCCGTACTTCCGCATGAAATCGGGGATGACCTGATCGTACGACCCCATTCCCGGCACAGCGGCGCCGCTGATTGGAATTCCCGGTTGCGCAGGCGTAACCGGAGGAGAGACAGGCGGCGTAGTCGGCTCTCCACCGGCGCACCCGCCGCAGGAAAGCAGGACCGCGAGACAAGCGGCAGCCCAGGCGCCGCGGGACGGGCCAAGCCATTCACGACGTGAGATCATGCGGTTTCGCCTCGTGGTCGATCGTGGTCCATCGGTTTCGCGTGTTGCCCTGCTTCGCCAGCGGATGCGGCCGGAGCTGGAACCGGACCGCATTGCGGGGGGTCCCCTTCCCGCCCTCCATGTGGAATGAAGTGCGGGTGTTGATGGCGGCCCGGAGGCCGCGCCTCTTCCAGCCGGCGTTCGGGTCGTCGATGCGGCCGTCCAGCCAGACGATCACGTCACCACATCAGAAGATCCGGGCGGGGCCCTCCGTCCGGACCGGTGCATCCTCGCGCGGCGCGCCACCCACCGCGTAGGACGCGAACAGCGACAGCAGCGGCCGCGCCGTGCGACGGCGGCTCTCCTGCGTGAAGGTCGCGTCCGCGATCCGGTACTCGAGGCGGTCGCCGCGCGACGGGTCGTGGAGGCGCAGCGTCACGCGTCCGCGGTCGCCGCCGAGACGCTGCGTCAACGCCAGCTCGCTGGTGAACGCCGGCAGGATCTCGCCCTGTTCGATGGCCTGTGCGCTCCGGCGGTACGCGTAGAGCTGCGCCGTGGTGTTCTCCGCCACCCGGAGATCGACGGTGAGCCGCGCCGTGGCGTACACGCCGCTGCTGCTGAACGCGGCGGCCGCCGTCTCCATGTGGGCGACGCTGCCCGCCAGCGTCACGACGGTGCGGTCCGCCGGCCGTGCGCGCACGCTGGCGTCGGCGCCGGTGGCTCGCGTCCCGGTCAGGTTCTTCAGCGTGGTCGTCGAGCCACCGCTTGCCGTCGCTGCCTTGAGCGGGCGGATCGGGTCCCGTATCCAGCGAAGAAACGGCGTCAGCTGCAGCGTCAACCGTGAGCCGTGCCGTTCCATGCCGAATTCCACCTGGTCCGAGACTTCCGGCAACAGCGACGGATTGCCGATGATCTCGTTCATGTCGTCCTCGCCCATGGAGAACGGGCTCAGCATCTCCCACCCGGGCCGGTTGATGCGGCGGCCGTACGCGAGTCGATACATGAGAGCGCGACGCGCGTCGGTCCATTCGCCGCTGATGCTCGGGAAGATGCGCACGGCTGTCCGGGCGCTGGCGGCCTCGAGCCGGATGAGGGCCCGGTCCGCCTCCACACGCAGCCCCGCCTCCGCGCGCACGCCGCCGGTTGATCGGTGCGCGGCGAGGTAGCCGGCGTGCACTTCCGTCTCGTAGCGGTAGCCCTGCGACACGGTGGCACCAAAGTGGGTCGCATCGTGCCCGGCAGTGTTGGTGCGGAACTGAGACTCCTGTCCCACGTCCAAAATGAAACCCGGGAAGCGCAGGGCGAGGTCGTTCCGCAGGACGTGCTCACGCTGTCGCGAGGTCATGACTTTGGTCATGTAGCTGTAGCCTCCACCTTCGTCGACGTAATCGCCGCGGAAATCCTCGTCCACGAAGCTGGTGCGCGCTTCGGAGGTGAAACGGACGCGCCGAAGATCCACGCTGGCGACCACGCTCAGCTCAGCCGACGGGATCACGTGCTCCAGCAGGCTTTCGGTCGTGCTCGTCCCCGTGTTGCCCGCCGCATTGGTGTAAACGAACGCACTGCTGTTTCGATACGCGCCCTTCATCCACGAGTACGTGCCGCGCAGGACCAGGGACGTGTTCGGTGCCGGCATGACGGCAGCGCCCGCCAGAACGGAGTGCAGGCGGTGCTTCTCACGTGCGCGGCTGTTCTGATCCGTCTGGAGAGGGAGGTCCCCGGGCACGAGGCTCCAGCGCGCCGTCTTCGAGTCCGTCCGCGGCCGCATGCCGGACAGGGCGTACATCGCATCCCAGTTCAAAATGCCACCCACGTTGCCCGAGGCGGCGGCGGAGCCCATGTAGTGATCCTCCGTCGCCATGGAGCCCGCCACCGAGTGCATGCCGGTGCGTCGCGCGGCATCATCTCGGAAGACGAGGTTCACCACGCCGGCAGCGCCATCTGCATCCTGCCGCGCGGAGGCGGCGGTGCCTGCCTCGATGCGTTCCAGCGCCGCCGCCGGCATCTGGCGTAGAAACGCGACGAGGGCGTCACCGGTCAGCGGGGTGCGCCGCCCATTCAGCAGCACGAGCACGCTCGTGCTGCTGCGCATGCTGATGCGCCCGTCCGTATCCAGCTCGACGCCCGGCACCGTGCGCAGGAAGTCTGCGATGCTGCCCCCCGCTGCCGCAGACGCGCGCGTGTCCACGATGGTGGCGCCGCTGCGCAGCTGGACCGCGTCGCGTTCCGCGCCCACCGTCAGCGTATCCAGCCGCACTGGCCTGCCGGCCGTAATGCCGTGATGTTCGTGTTGTGCCGCCGCCAGTGCGGGTATGGCGCACAGGGCGCTGCACGCGGCGGCGAGCGCTGCCGCTCGCGTATGCTTCCGCAACATGAGCCGATCTCCTGCCGCGGCCCTCAGCGCCCGCCGGCGGCGGGCGTGGGGGTCGGCAGGCGGTTGAGGATGAAGGCCGCCGCCCTACCCGCAACGATCCGCGTCATTCGCAGCTCACTGCCGGCCGATAGGCCTGGTTATACAGGCTGCCGGAGGCGCCGCCGATATCGGTGCCGCCGCCGGTTACCCAGATCAGACCGTCTACGAAGGCTGACCCGACGACCCCGTGGATGGGAATGGGCATGTTGGGGAGGCTTGCCCACTTGTCGCTCCGAGGATCGTAGTAGTCATGATCGGGCGTCATGCCGCTCGGCGCCTCGCCGCCCCAGACGTGGAAGCAGCCCCGGGCCATGACCCCGTTCATGCCGCTGCGGCCGCGCAGCATCGGGGCTGCGGTCGTCCATGCCCGCGTTCGTGGGTCGAAGACTTCGTTCGCATCCGATTTCAGGGGCGACAGACCGTTGCCGAGACGCCCGCCGACGATGTGAACGCGGCCGTTGATCGCCGCACCGGTAATGTGATTGCGCTGGCTGGGTAGATTCGGCAGCACCTCCCACCGATCGGCCGCAGGGTCGTAGGCGGCGAAGTCGCTTCCGCGCGGCACGCGTCCCCCGGCGACGTAGATCTTGCCGCCGTGCACGACAGCCACCCCCCCGCTGCGCGCGGTGGGCATCCGCGCCTTCTCCACCCATACACCCTTTGCAGGATCCAGCTCGTACACCTGGTCGACAGCCGTGGCGCCCTGTTGATCATCCGTGAGTTGGCCGCCGATCAGGTAGACTTTTCCATTGACGGCGGCCCCCATCCCGTGGTTGTTGGGCTGCGGGAGCTCCGGTCCGAGCTCCCAGCGGTCGCTCGCGATGTCGTAGACCTGCACCGTGCGGGACGTCTGCCGGGAAGAGGGATAACCGCCCATGACGTAGATCTTGCCGTTCGATTCGGCGAGGGCAAACTCGGAGTTCGCCACGAGCAGTCCAGCGCGGAGCCCCCATCCGCCGGGGGCAATCGGCGCGCGGGTGAGCACAAATGCGGAAGCATTTGCCTCCGCTCCGCCTGCTACCGTGACGGAGGACGCGCTCGCCGCATCGATGACGAATCCGGCCGCAGACGTAACCGCCAGCGTATACGTTCCCGGGGGCACCTTCACGAAGGCGTAGACGCCGCCGGCGCCGCTGTTCGTGGTGCGAGCGGCCTGCCCGTTTCCGGTCAACGCAACCACGGCGTTCGCAACGCCGGCGCCGCCGTTGTCGGTCACGGTGCCTCGAATGCTGCCATGGGTGACCTGGACCGGATCACGATCACATCCGCCTGCTGCAAAAATGACGACTGCCGCGACTTTGAGTGCGCGCCGCATCGGGCCTCCGACGCCGTGGCTCGGCGGGCTCGGCGGGGTGCTCGGCGCGGTCGCGGAGCCTGCGCGTGCGGAACTGAACGCTGCTGCCAGCGCTACTGCCAGTTTCATAAACGCTCTCCAGGGAAGTTCATCGATGCTCGGGCCGACCATCCCCAACCAGGTAGTTGTGCCCCACCTCCAACTCATCCATGGAATGAACGCGCCGCGCTTCGCGATTGTGACATCCCCATCTGACTGCCGGTAGATCTGGATCCTCGCGTGCGATTCGGAGTCGGCCTAATCGTTTCCCACGAGGATGAGAGCGGAAACACTGCTCACCGCCTCTCGGACGCCTCTGCGCCTCATGTCATCGGAAGGTCGAAAACAGGTCGTGTGTCGGAAATGACGTGACGTGCGCGAGCGCGTCCCATAGCGCGGCATCGAGCTCGCCGTCGTAGTTGCCTGTCCCGGAGCGAGCGTTGAACAGCGCGACCCACGAGAAGTTGTGATGCGAGCGCACGAGAATGCTCGTCGTCCGCCTGAATCAAGCCGACCCGCGAAGCGGGTTCGGCTCGAATGAATTGTTAGAGCAGCGCGCCTCCGGCACCTGAGCCTGAGGACCGAGCAGGCGTACGTAGGCTGGATCCGCCGCTTCGTGCTTCCACGGCAAGCGCCCTCCCCAGATGGGCCACCACGGAGAATGGAAGACCCCGACGCCGGGTCCGGCGTCGGGGTCTTCGCTCGATCTACACTGACGCGTGCCTCGGCCTACCGTCGATAGAGCGAGTTGAAGAACGGCTTCGAGGCAAGGCGCGGGCACCGGACACCTCAAACCGTTAACGAACAACTTACCGACGCACCCGCCACCTGCCCGACGGACCAGCGCTACACGCTGCGTGACGAACCGGAATCTGCGACAGCTCTCCTGGTTGGCCCGGTCGACAGGAAGAAGTGCGTGCGTCCGGCTACCCTGCCCCACAAGCTGGACGGCCGCGCGCGGGCCTCAGGCCGGCCCTGCCTTCAGCGGGAGGACCGGCGTGTAGTCGCGGCTGCACAGGAACTCGGGGCGGGGGCTCTTCCGCGGAGTGGGGATGTTGAACACGCTGTTGTAGGTGACGAGCACCAGCTTCCGGTCGAAGGGGGACATGTTCGGCCCCGACCCGTGCGCCACGTTGGCGTCGAAGAAGAGCACCGAGCCGGCGGGTCCTTTCGGCGCCACCATCCCGCGCGCCTCCACCATGTCTGCGATCATCTCCTTCGTGAGCGTGTAGCTCAGGTCAGCCGACACATCCGCCGCCCAGGAGGGAGCGTCCGCCTCCATGCCCCCCTTGCGATTCCCCGGGTCGATGACGCCCGCCCTTTGCGAGCCGGGGACGAAAAGGAGGGGGCCGTTGAACTCGGTGACCTCGTCGAGGAAGACCACGGCGTTGAGCACGCGCGCCGTGGGCATTCCGTCCTCCTTCTGCCAGAAGATGTAGTCCTGGTGCCATTCCCACACCTCGCCCACGAAAGCCAGCTTGGCGTTTACCTTGAACTGGTGTACGTAGACGTCGCCCTCCAGGATCTCCCGGGCGGGCTCCAGCAGGCGCGGATCTCTCACGAGCCGGGCGAAGATCTCGTTGGTACGGTGCGAGCCGTACACGGAGCGCACCTGATCCGTGCCTTTCTCCAGGACACGGGAGGGGGTGTCTTCCGCGAAGATCGCGGGCAGCTCCGCCTTCAGCTCCTCCACTTCGTCCGCCGAGAAGCACCCGGGAAGGAAGAGGTACCCGTCTTCACGGAAGCTCCGCACCTGATCGTCGGTCATGTACATGGGAGTCGTCCTCTGGGTGGCGGGAGTGCGGGCTCGCCGGGAGCGATTCGGCGGGCGGCCCGGAGCCGAAAGTGTGTGCGGTGAGGAGCCGGATCATCGCGCGGCGCAGCGGGGCTGCAGGGTCAGCACGCGCCTGGACCACTGGTCCTTCATCTCCTCCACCACCTGCCGGACTCGGTCCGCTTCGGTGATCCCCTGCTCGGGCAGGATCTCTCCAAGCGTGCGGGCACCGTCGGCCGCCCAGAGGACCCCGAACGCATCCGCCGAGATGGAGACCGACTTCTCGCCGAAGTAGCGGTTGCCGGTGCTTTCCAGCGCGTACTCCCGCGCCCCGCCCGGCGCGGTGCGCATCACCAGCTTGCGGGTCACCGCCACGGAGGGGACCAGGGCGAGGTACCCGGCCACGCCTGCCCCGTCGTCGCGCTTGCGGACCAGATAGTCTCCCACCACCAGCAGGTCGAGCCCCGTAGTGAGGAAACAGGTCACCGCCTCGTCCAGGGAGTCCACGATGGGCTCCGCGTTGTTGTTGAACGAGGTGTTCAGCAGGATGGGAACCCCGGTCCTGCGCTCGAAGGCGTGAAGCAGCTCCCAGTAGCGCGGGTTCGCATCCCGCGCGACGGTCTGAACGCGCGCCGTGCCGTCCACGTGCGTGATGGCGCCGAGCAGCGGGCGCGCCTCCTCCCGGACGCGGAGGGCGAACGTCATGAACGGGAACTCCGTCGTCTGTCCCGGCAGCTCGAAGAAGTCGCCCGCCCGCTCCTGCAGGACCGAGGGCGCGAAGGGACGGTAGCCCTCGCGCTTCTTGACCATGGCGTTGATCCGGTTCTTGTTCTCGGCTGGCCGCGGGTCGGCCAGGATGCTGCGGTTGCCCAGGGCGCGGGGACCGAACTCCGAGCGCCCCTGCGTCCACCCGGCCACCGCACCGTCGGCCAGCAGACGGGCGGTTTCCTCCGCCACGTCGCCGCAGCGCTCGAAGGTGATCAGTCCTTCCCAGCACCGCAGCCCACGCTCCAGACCGCCGTCGTCCGGGAGGTCGCTTCCCAGGTAGACGTGGCGCATCGCGGCGGGAGACAGGTCCTCGCCCTCGTCGTGCAGCACCGCCAGCGCCGCCCCCAGTGCATTGCCCGCGTCGTGGGCGGCGGGCTGCACCCACACGTCGTCGAACAGGCCGGAGTACGCAATCCGTCCGTTCAGCGAGCAGTTGTGCGCCACGCCGCCCGCCAGGCACAGGCGCCTTGCGCCGGTCTCCGCCTGGAAGTGCGTGAGCACGTGAAAAACGATTCGTTCGAGCGCCTGCTGGAGCCCAGCCGCGAAGTCTCGGTGCTCCTGGGTGAAGGGCTCTCCCTTTCTGCGGGCATGCTGCGCCAGCCCGGCCGTCGCCATGAGGCGAAGCAGGGCCTCCCCCCGCGCGACCTCGTAGTCGCCGCCCGGGAGGAGGCGGTACGACTGCGCGAACATCTCCGCGTACCGCCCCGGCTCGCCGTAGGGGGCGAGCCCCATCACCTTGTACTCGTCGAAGCGGGTGTACCCGACGAAGGCGATGAACTCGCGGTAGTAGAAGCCCAACGACTTCCTCACCGGGAGCTCACGGAGGACGCGCAGCTCGCTCCCCTCGAAGGTCGCGACCGCGCCGGACAGGCTTTCTCCGACCCCGTCGATCGACACGACCAGCCCGCGGCCGAAGCCGGAGGGGAGGAACGCGCTCCACAGGTGGGCCTGGTGGTGCCCTACGAAGCGGAGCCGGTCGGCCATGTCGACGCCGAACTCGCACTGGAGGAGGCCTGCCACCTGGGAGCGGCCGCTGGCCAGCGGGATCGCGGAGTTCTCCAGCGCGCGGCGCAGGTAGTATTGGTTCGCGTAGGGCTCGGAGAAGGCGACGCCGACGCGGTCCACCTCGTCCAGTGCGACCCCCGCCTTCTCCAGGCAGCGGCGGATCGAGCGAAGGGGAAAGGCGCTGGAGTGCTTCACCCGGTTCAGCCGTTCCTCCTCGATGGCCGCGACGACCCTTCCGTCCTCCACCAGCACTGCCGCCGCGTCGTGGTGACCCCAGCCGTACTCGGGGTCCATGTCTTCGAAGTCGCGAGTGGGAGAAAGGCTGTGGATCCCCAGAACGAGCATGGTGAACCTTTCTTGGTTCTGTGTGGATTTCGCCGCCGGCGGCGGAACTCGGTCGAGGCCGCCCTGCGCGCGAGGGTTGGATTGCCGTGCACCCGGCGGGCTCCTGCGGGCCGGGGCCGCCTGTCAGCGCCGGCGTTCGCGAGGGTCCGGACAAGTTGTTCGTGCCGCCCCGACTCCGGGCCCGCGCCCGCGGTTCCGGTGAGGGCACCGTGATCGACTGCCTGCGTCAGGCCCACGCCGCCGCGGGGGAGCCCGCCGCGAGGTCGGCTGCCAGCAGGCGGCCAAGGCGCGAGACGCCCTCCTCGATCATCTCCGCCGGCAGGCTCGCGAAGCACAGGCGCAGGCAGTGTGCGGCCTGCCAGGGGTCGCGGGCGCAGAAAGCCGCTCCCGGAACGAACGCCACCTGCTCGGAAGCGACGGCGCGCCGCAGGAGCGCCACGGCGTCGCACCCGGCGGGGAGGGTCACCCAGACGAACATTCCTCCCGTCGGCACGGTCCAGCGCACGGCACGGGGGAAGTGCCGCGTCATCGCGTCCAGCATGGCATCCCGGCGGGTCCGGTACTCCGCGCGGAGTGCGGCAACGTGCGCCGGGAGCTCCCCCGCTTCCAGGAAGGCCGTCAGGCACCGCTGAGTCAGCGTGGTCACGTCCAGGTCGCTGCCGTGCTTGAGGATGGAGAGCATGGGGACGAGCGATTCCGGGACGACCATCCACCCCACCCGCAGCCCGGGGGCGAGGATCTTGGAGAACGACCCCACGTACAGCACCCAGTCCGCGTCCAGGGCCCGCAGCGCCGGCAGCGGGGTCCCGTCGTACCGGAGGAAGCCGTAGGCGTCGTCCTCCACCAGCGGCACTTCGAAGCGCCGGGCCAGCTCCACCAGCCGCAGCCGCCGCTCGAGGCCGAGCGACACCCCCAGCGGGTTGTGGCCCTCGGGGATGACGTAAAGGAACGCGGGGCGCGCGCCTCCCTCCAGAAGCGCCTCGAGGGCGTCCACGTCGATCCCGCCCTCGTCGGAGGGGACGGTGACGACGTCGGGCCGGAACGGCTTGACCGCGCCGAGGATCCCGTCGTAGACCGTGGCCTCCACCGCCACCTGCCCGCCCTCGTCCAGGAGGAGGCGCGCCAGCAGGCTCATCCCCTGCTGCGCCCCCGAGGTGAGGAATACCTGCTCCTCCCGGCACTCCACCCCCCGCTCGGCCATCAGTTGGACGATCTGCCGCTTCAGGGGCTCGTGCGGGACGCCGTACTGGAGCGCCATGGGCCCCGCTTCCAGGACCTGCCGGGTCGCCTGCAGGTATGCTTCCGCGGGAAGGAGCTCCGCCGCGGGAAGGCCGACCGCGAAGGAGAGCAGCCCCGGGCGCGAGAGGAGGGGCAGGATCTCCCGAAGCGCCGACGGGGCGCTCGTCCGGGTCCAGGCAGCCAGCGTGCGCTCGATCGCCGGCCGTGCCGGTGCATCCACACACGTCACAACGGGATCCGTCATCGTCGTATCCCCTCCTTCCGGCGCGGGGCCGTCTTGCATGGTGACCGAACGGGGCAGCGGGATTCGGGCCCCAGGGATCGTGGGAAGTCGGGAGAACCGGGTCGGCGGTGCGCGGGGGGGCCCTCTACCCGCCCCGCAAGGCCTCCGTAGGCTGGATCTTGAGGCCTTGCCTGGCAGGTCCTACCACCGCGAGCAGGCCCACGGCGGCCATGAGCGCGGCGACGATGGGCAGGAGGACGATCCCCCTCCCGTCCATGAGGCCGCCCCCGGTCAGCTTCTCGAGCACGATCGCCAACAGGACACCCACCACGAGCCCGATGGCGAGCTGGGTCGCCGCCCGGGAGAAGATCGCCCTGACGATCTGCCCCGGATGCGCGCCCAGGGCGGAGCGGATCCCGATCTCGCGCCGGCGCTGGGACACGGTCAGCGACATGAGCGCGAAGATCCCGGCCGCCGAGAGGAGAAGGACGCTCAGCGTGATGAGCGCGATCGCCGCGGCCCCCAGCTGGATCTCCAGGCGGTCCTTGCGGTAGACCTCGTCCATGGAAAGGATGTCGTCCAGCCGCAGGGTGGGATCGAGCGACGTGGTGATCTCCCGGAGCCGCCCGGCGAAAGCCGCCGGTGAGCCTCCCCGTACGCGTACGGCCAGGCTCACCGGGTGGACCTGCCCGGGTTCCATGGGATGGTACACCTTGGCTTCGGGCATCCCGGGCTCGATCGCGTTCGCAGGGAGGTTGTTCACGACCCCGACGATCTCGTACCAGGGGCCCGGCTCTGCGTCGGACGAGGGTGCGACGTAGCGGAACCGCCGGCCGAGTGGGTTTGCGCTACCAAGGAACTGCTGCACGAACAGTCTGTTCACGATCACGGCGGTCGCCGCGCCGCTCAGGTCCGCGGACTGGAACTGCCGCCCGGTCAGGGTGGGGACGCGGAAGGCGTCGAAGAAGTCGACGTCCACCCGGAGGGTCCGCACCTGATGGCTGGGTGCGGCGCCATTCGGCGGCGACACGCCGTCGATCTCTATCGAAGCCGTCAGCTCGTCCGCGCCCGGGACTCCGGACGCGAAGGTCACTGCGGAAACGCCCGGCTCCGCGTCCAGGCGCCGCACCAGTTCGGCCTGCAGGCTGGCGAAGCGGGAATCGGCCTCGCGCTGGTAGGCCTCGGCCTCCGCGCTCGGAACGCTCTCCTGGTCCGTCTCGAGGCGTGCGGTCAGGAACTCCCCGGACGCGAATCCCGGCTCGGCGATTCCGTACCGGATCAGCTCCCATCCCATGAAGCCCACCCCGGGGAGGACGGCGACGGCGAAGGCGACCTGGGCGACGATCAGGGTGGACCACGTCCTGCCGAGCTGAAGCCCCGTACCGCCTCCCAGCTCACGGAGGTTGGACTGGAGGCGGCGGCCGGTAGCCTTCATCGCCGGCACGACGCCCACGATCACGGCGGCGAGAAACGCGAGCCCCACGACGTAGAGAATCGTGGCGGGGGACAGGCCGAAGCTGACCCAGAAGGGGAGACCGCCGGCGCCCATCTCCCCCGCCAGCACCGCGTTGACCGGCCGGAGAGCCAGCCCGGCCAGGACGAGCCCGACCACCGCCGCCCCCGCCGACAGGATGAGCGCCTCCACGAAGAGCTGCGTCACGATGCGGCCGCGGCTCGCCCCCAGCGCGTTGCGCACCGCGATCTCGCCCTGCCGCGTCGCCGTCCGGGCATAGACCAGGATGGCGACGTTCACGCAGATCACGACCAGGAGCATGCTGATGAGGAGCTGGACGAGCTGGAGCACCAGGCGCGCCTCCTCGTTGAAGAAGAGAGCCGCGTACGGAACGACGCGGGGCCGGAGCCGCTCGTTGGTTTCCGGAAAGGCGGTGGCCGTCCGCACCCCGATCGCCGTCAGCTCGGCCTGCGCGTCGTCGAGGGAGGCGCCGCGCGCGAGCCGTCCGAAGACGTTGATCTCCGGCCCCTGGCGCCGCTCGTAGTCCGAGGGGTCCGCACGCAGGGGGACCCACATGTAGTGGGCGACGGGGAACGAGAAGCCTTCCGGCATCACGCCGACCACGGTGTGCACCGTGTTCCCGAGGCGGACTTCGCGCCCGACGATGCCGGGATCGCCGGCGAAGCGGGTCTGCCACGCGTCGTAGCCGATCACGACCACGGGAGGCGCCCCCTTGCGCTCGTCCTCTGCGACGAGGAGCCTTCCCAGGAGCGGGGACACCCGTGCCACCCGGAACCCGGAGGCGGTCATCTCGGCCACGTCGACCGGACCGGTCTGCCGGTTGGGAATGATCAGGTTGCGCTCGACCGTCCGGAACGCCGACAGCTCCTGCACCGACTTCGCTTGCTCGCGCCAGGCGGCGAAGTCGTGCAGGGAGCGGAGCTCCGGGTGGTTCGCCGCGGCGTCCCAGTTCTGGATGCCCACCACGCGGTCGCCCTCGGCCAGCGGCAGCGTGGGAGACATCAGGGTGTAGTAGGCCTCTGAGGAGGTCGCGCCGATCGCGATGGCGACCGCCATCGCAAGCCCCCCGACCAGCGTCAGGACCGGGTACTTGATCAGCATCCGGGCGCCCAGCTTGACGTCCAGCCAGGAAATGCCAGTCCTCATGGAGTCTTCTCCACCAGATGGGTTGTGAGAGGCGCCACCGCTCGCGCGCCCGGTCGTTGCAGGGAGGCGGGCGGGGCCCCGGGAGAAGCCCGTGTCGTCACAGGACCAGCTCCACCAGGTCGGGATCCGTCCCCGAGCGCTCCGCCGCGGGGCGGGGGATCAGGTTCGCAGGGGCGACGACCTCCAACGGGCGCGTCCCGGTCGCGGCCGCCATCCCGATCAGCGTGGGCGTCGCGAGCAGCGCCTGGACCTCGCCGTACAACCCCCGCCGCCGCATGCGCTCGATGAGCCCCACAACCAGCAGCGAGTGGCCGCCCAGCTCGAAGAAGTTGTCGTGTCGCCCCACCCGCTCCACGGACAGGAGCTCCGACCAGATCCCGGCCAGCACCTCCTCCGTTTCGCCCTCGGGCGGCTCGTAGCCACCGCGGACGTACGCGTCTCCCTCGGGGGCCGGAAGCGCCCTGTGGTCCAGCTTGCCGTTGGGAGTGAGCGGAAGGCGATCCAGCGTCACGTACGCCGCGGGCACCATGTACTCGGGGAGCCGCTCCAGCAGGTGCGAGCGCAGCGTCTCCACCTCCACCGCGCCGTCACCCACGCAGTACGCCACCAGGCGCCGGTCCCCGGGCGCATCCTCGCGCGCGACCACCGCCGCCTCGCGCACCCGCGGGTGCTCGGCCAGCCGGGCCTCGATCTCCCCGAGCTCGATCCGGTAGCCCCGCACCTTGACCTGGGCGTCGCTCCGACCCAGGAACTCCAGCGTCCCGTCCGCGCGCCGCTTCCCCAGGTCGCCCGTCCGGTACATCCGCGCCCCGGAGGTCCCTCCGAACGGGTCCGGGACGAAGTTCTCGGCCGTGAGGGCAGCGCGGTTCAGGTAACCGCGCGCCACCCCCACGCCCCCGACGTACAGCTCGCCCGCCACTCCCACCGGCGCCGGCTCCCCGCTCCGGTCCAGGACGTGGATCCGCATGTTCGCGATCGGCTCGCCGATGGGCACGGAGGGATCCATGTCGCGCCGCGGATCGAAGCGGCGGACCACGCACCCGACCGTCGCTTCCGTCGGTCCGTACTCGTTGTAGATCTCCATCCGTCCCCCGGAAGCCTCGTACACCTCGCGGGCCAGCGCCGCCTTCAGGTCCTCTCCCCCCACGACCAGCTTCCCGATCCGAAGGCCCCGGAGGTCCCGCTGCGCGAGGAGGAAGAGGTGGGAAGGGGTGAGCTTCACGACGTCCACCCGATCCTCCTCGAACACCCGGGCCACGGAACGGTCGCCGCTCTCGCCAGGCGCGATCTCGATGCTGCCGCCGGCGACCAGCGGCACGTAGACCGAGGTGACGGTGAGGTCGAACGACAGCGAGGAGTAGAGAGGGAAGGTGGCGGGCCCGTTCCCGGCGTACCGCGACCGCGCGTACCAGACGTAGTTCGTCAGGCCGGCGTGGTGTACCATGACGCCCTTGGGCCGGCCCGTGGAGCCGGAGGTGTAGATCACGTACGCCAGCTGGCCGGGCCCGGGGGTGCCGCGCACGGGGCGGGTGTCCGGCAGGCCGGCCCGGGAGGGCACGCCGCTGTCGAGCGTCACCACGGGGACCTCCAGCCCGCCGAACCGCCCCGCCAGGGAGGGCTGCGTCACCAGGGCCGCGGGCCCGCTGTCGGCGAGCATGTAGCGCAGCCGGTCCTCGGGGTAGTCGGGGTCCAGCGGCACGTACGCCGCGCCCGCCTTGAGCACCCCCAGCACGGCCACCACCATCTCCGGGCTCCGCTCCAGGCACAGCCCCACCCGTGCCTCCGCGCCCACCCCCAGCCCCGCCAGGTGGTGTGCCAGGCGGTTGGCGCGCGCGTCCAGCTCCGCGTACGTCACCCGACCTTCCCTGGAAACGACCGCCACCGCCTCCGGGGTGCGCTCCGCCTGGGCCTCGAACAGCTCGTGTACGCACGCGCAGGCGGGGTACTCCGCGTCGGTCCGGTTCCACGCCTCGACCACCTGCGCCCGCTCCGCCGCCGGCAGCACCTCCAGGTGCCCGAGCGGACGCTCCGGCGCCTCTTCCAGAGCCTCCACCAGCCCCTCCAGCGCCCGGTGCATCATCGCGCACACCCGCTCCGGGCCCACCTGCTCCGGCACCTGGGCCCTCAGCCCGAACCCCTCGCCCCGGTCATCTACGGAGAGGGTGACCGGGTAGTTGGTCCGTCCCTGCTCGTGGATGCGCCGGATGCCGGCCGGAGCGCCGTCCGCCCCCGCGGCGCGGGCCTCGCCGCCCCCGCCGTGGCGGTAGTTCAGCAGCGCCGAGAACAGGGGTGCCTGCGCCTCTATCCCGCTGCACCGCTGCGCCAGCGCCAGCGACGCGTGCTCGTGCCTCAGCAGCTCGGCGAGCTGCCGGTGCGTCGCCAGCACGGTCGCCTGGGCGCCCTGGAACCCAACCCGCACGCGGACCGGGAGCGTGTTGATGAAGGGCCCGAGCACCCGGTCGGAGCCCTCCCCGCCCTGCATCCGGCCGAAGAGCACCGTCCCGAAGACCACGTCCTCCCTGCCCGAGACGCGCGCCAGCACCTGCGCCCACGCCACGTGGCACACGCTCGCCGCGCTCACCCCCAGCGCGCGCGCCCTCTCCCGCAGCCTGGCGCCGAGCCCGCCGTCCACCGCCAGCCGCGCTTCGGCGATCCCGGAGCCGTCGCGCCACACGTCCGTCAGGCCGAACGGGACCGTGGGCTCGTCCACGTCGGCCAGCAGCCCACGGAAGTACGCCTCGTGCTCGGCCCGGCTCACCCCGAGGCGCGACTGCGCCACGAAGTTGCGGAACGGCAGCGGGGCCGGGAGCCGCTCGCCGCGCCCCAGCAGGTGGGCCCGCACTTCGTGCTGGACCACATCCTCGGAGGTGTGGTCGCTCACCAGGTGGTGCCGCAGCAGCAGGAGCAGCCAGCGGCCACGGACCGCGTCCCTGGCGACGAGAACCCGCACCAGCGGCGCCCGGCGCAAATCCAGCCGGTGGCGCCTGGGATCGAAGCGCTCCAGGAGCTGCGCCGCCGCGTCGCCGGCGGCGGGGTCCAGCTCCACCTCCTCGACCTCCAGCCGCGCCTCCCGCCACACCACCTGCACCGGCTCGCGGAGCCCCTCCCAGACCACGGAGGTGCGCAGGACGTCGTGCCGGTCGACCACCGCCTGCAGCGCGCCCAGGTATGCGTCCAGGGGCTCGCGCGTGTCGAAGCTGGACAGGCTCGAGAGCAGGTACGGGTCCCCCTCGGCCGCCATGAGGTGATGGAAGAGGATCCCCTCCTGCAGGGGGGCGAGGGGGTAGATGTCCTGCACGTTGCTCGCGCCCCCGGACACCCCGGACACGACGGCCTCGACCTCCGCCGGGCTCAGCTCCACCAGCGGCAGCATCTCCGGGGTGATGGCGTCGCACGGGGTGGGGATCCCGTTGGGGGGCACCGCCACCTCGAAGGGCTCCCGGCCCACCGCGCCGGCGAAGTCCGCCAGCATGGGGGTCGTGAACAGCGCCCGCACCTCGGCGTGAAGCCCGCGCCGGCGCATCCGCTCGATGAGCCTCACCGCCAGCAGGGAGTGGCCGCCCAGCTCGAAGAAGCTGTCGCGGCGGCCCACCCGCTCCACTCCCAGCACCTCCCCCCAGATCTCCGCCAGCGCCACCTCCGTTTCCCCCTCGGGCGCCTCGTGGACGCGCGTCCCGAAGGAGTCCGCGTCCGGGGCAGGCAGCGCCCCGCGGTCCACCTTGCCGTTGGGGGTGAGCGGAAGCCGCTCCAGCGACACGTACGCCACCGGGACCATGTACTCCGGGAGAGCCCCGGCAAGGGCCGCCCGGATCGCGTCCGCGTCGAGCGCCTCGCCCACGCAGTACGCGACCAGGCGCCGGTCCCCGGGCGAGTCCTCCCGCGCGAGCACCACCGCCTCGCGCACCCCGGGGAGCTCCGCGAGCCGCGCCTCGATCTCCCCCGGCTCGATGCGGAAGCCGCGGACCTTCACCTGCCGGTCGGTGCGGCCGAGGAACTCGAGGCTCCCGTCCGTGAGCCGGCGCACGAGGTCGCCGGTCCGGTAGAGGCGTGCCCCCGGCTCCTTGGCGAACGGGTCCGGGACGAAGCGCCCGGCCGTCGTACCGGGCCGGCCCAGGTACCCCCGGGCCACCCCCGGCCCGCCGATCCGCAGCTCCCCGGGCACACCCAGGGGGGCCGGGGCTCCGGCCTCGTCGCACACGTACAGGCGCACGTTCCCCAGGGGCTTCCCCACCATCCGGCGGCCGGGTCCTTCGCCGGCGGCGCGGTGCGCCGCGCAGATGACCGTGCCCTCGGTGGGGCCGTAGAGCACGCTCACCTTCGCCTCCGGGAAGGTCTCGCGAATGTCCCGCAGCAGCTCCGGCGGCACCGCGTCCCCGCCCACGAAGAGCTTCCGCAGGCGGGGGAGCACGCGGCCCTTCCTCGCGCGCACGACGTCCACCACCAGGCGCATGAGCGCGGGGACGGCGTGCAGCGAGGTGGCGTCGTGGAGGAGCTCGGGGAGCGCATCCACCTCCAGCACCCGCTCCCGCGCGACCGGCTGCACCGCTCCCCCGGCCAGGAGGGTGGAGAAGGTCTCGAAGAGCCAGATGTCGAAGGCGAAGGAGGCGAGCGAGGGGAAGACCTCCCCCGGTCCGAAGCCGAACGCGTCGATGCTTCCCAGGAGGGTGTTCGTCAGGCCGCGGTGCTCCACCGCCACGCCCTTGGGGCGCCCGGTAGACCCGGAGGTGTAGATGACGTACGCCAGGCTGCCGGGGAGGGCCGGACGGCCGGGCGCTCCGCCGCCGCTCCCCGCCGCTCCGTCCTCCCACGCGTCCGCCTCCAGGAGGACGGTCAGGCCGCCGTGGAGGGGAAGCACGCCTTCCAGGCGCGGCTCCACCAGGACCACTGCCGCCGCCGCGTCCTCCAGCACCAGGGCGAGGCGCTCCAGCGGGTAGGCCGGGTCGAGGGGGACGAACACGCCTCCCGCCTTCCAGCACGCCAGCACGGCCGCCAGCATCGCGGCGCCCGGCTCGGCACAGAGCCCGACCGGGGTCTCCAGCCCCACTCCACGCTCCCTCAGCCCGCGCGCCAGCCGGTCGGCCCAGCGGTCCAGCTCCGCGTAGCTCAGCGGGCCGCCGTCGCAGACGACCGCGACGGCGTCCGGCGTGCGCGCGGCCTGCGCCTCGAAGAGCGAGTGCAGGCACAGGTGGCGCGGGTATTCCGCCTCCGTGCGGTTCCACTCCTCCACCACCTGCCGGCGCTCCGCCTCCGGCAGCAGCTCCAGGCGCTCCACCGGCGCGGCCGCGGCCGCCACCATCCCCTCCAGCACCCGCCCCAGGTAGCCGGCGTACCGCTCCACCGTCTCCCGCTCGAACAGGGAGGACGCGTACCCCACCCCGCCGACGATCCGGCCGGCCCGCTCCGTCAGGTTGAGCGACAGGTCGAACTTGGCCGTTTCCCGCGGCGCCCCCTCCATGGGGGCCAGCTCCAGCTCCGGCAGCTCCAGGCCGCCCTCCGACGCGCTCTGCCAGGCGAACATCACCTGGAAGAGGGGGGCGTGCGCCAGGCTCCGGACCGGCTGCACCCGCTCCACCACCTGCTCGAAGGGGATGTCCTGGTTCTGCTGCGCCTCCAGCGCACGCGCCCTGACCCGTCCCAGCAGCTCCGCCACCGTGGGCGAGCCCCACAGCTCCACCCGGATCGCCAGAGTGTTCACGAAGAACCCGATCAACCCCTCGATCTCCCGACGCCCCCGGTTCGCCGTCGGCGTCCCCACCACCACCTCCTCCTGGCCCGACAGCCGCCCCAGCACCGCCGCCCACCCGGCCAGCAGCGTCATGAACAGCGTCGTCCCCTCCCGCCGGCTCAGCGCCTTCAGACCCGCCGTCAGCTCCCCCGACAGCTCCACGTGCACCAGCCCTCCCGCATGGTCCTGCCGCGCGGGACGCACATGGTCCGTCGGCAGCTCCAGCAGCTCCGGCGCGCCCGCCAGCGTCCTCTCCCAGTACGCCGCCTGGGCCAGCAGCACCTCGCCCTCCACACGGCGCCGCTGCCACGCCGCGTAGTCCGCGTACTGCACCGCCAGCGGCGGCAGCGGGTCCCCCTCGCCCCGCCGGTACGCGCGGTACAGCACGCCCAGCTCGTGGATGAGCACGCCCGTCGACCACGCGTCGGAGACGATGTGGTGCAGCGTCACCAGCAGAACGTGCTCCTCCTCCCCCACGCGGATCAGCCGCCCGCGCACCAGCGGGCCGCGCTCCAGGTCGAACGGAGCGACCGCCTCCTCGCCCACCAGGCGCCGCAGCTCCCCCTCCGCCTCCGCGTGCCCGACCAGGTCGTGCTCCACCAGCTGAAGCCCGCTCTCCCCGGCCGGAGCGATGCGCTGCTCCGGCTCGCCCTCCCGCACCACGAACGTGGTCCGCAGCACCTCGTGGCGCGCCACGATCCGGTCCAGCGCGCGACGCAGCGCCGCCACCTCCAGCTCTCCGCGCAGCCGCAGCCGCTTCGGCACGTGGTACGCGCTGCCCATGCCCCCCAGCTGCTCCAGGAACCACAGCCGCTGCTGCGCGAACGACAGCGCCAGCGGACCGCCGCGCTCCACCGGCTCGATCGGGGGCAGCTCCGCGCGCACCGACGCCTCCAGCCCCCGCGCCTGCTCCGCAAGCACCGGCCGCTCGAACACCTCCCCCAGCGCCACCTCCACACCCAGCACCTGCCGCACACGAGAGATCACCTGCACCGCCAGCAGCGAGTGCCCCCCCAGCTCGAAGAAGTGGTCCCACCGCCCCACCCGCTCCACCCCCAGCACGTCGCTCCAGATCTCCGCCAGAGCCTGCTCCGCCTCCCCCACCGGCGCCTCGTACCCGCTCCGCGCGTACGCATCCCCCTCCGGCGCGGGCAGCGCCCGCCGGTCCACCTTCCCGCTCGGCGTGCGCGGTAGCGCCTCCAGGCGCACGTACGCCGCCGGAACCATGTGCTCCGGCAGACGCTCCGACAGGAACGCACGCAGCACCTCCGCTTCCGGCACCTCCCCCCCCACGCAGTACGCCACCAGCCGACGCTCACCCCCCGCCTCCTCCCGCGCCACCACCACCGCCTCCCGGATCCCCCGGTGCTCCCCCAGGCGCGACTCGATCTCCCCCAGCTCGATCCGGAACCCCCGAACCTTCACCTGCGCGTCCCCCCGCCCCACGAACTCGATCGCTCCCTCTCCCACCCACCGCCCCAGGTCCCCCGTCCGGTACAGACGACCGCCCGCCTCCCCCCCGAACCCGTCCGGAACGAACCGCTCCGCCGTATGCTCCGCGCGGTTGCGGTACCCCCGCGCCACCTGCACCCCCCCGATGTACAGCTCCCCAACCACTCCCGCAGGCACCGGTTCCCCTCCACGGTCCAGCACGTACAGGCGCGTGTTCGCCATCGGACGCCCGATCGGGATCGTTCCCTCCTCCGCACCCGCCTCCCCCGCGCAGCTCCACGCCGTCACGTCCACCGCCGCCTCCGTCGGGCCGTACACGTTGTACAGGCGCGCTCCCGGCACCTGCGCCTGGAAGCGCCGCGCCAGCTCCCGCGGCAGCGCCTCGCCCCCGCACACCACCCGCCTCAGCGTCGTGCAGCGGCCCAGATCCCCCTCCTGCACCAGCACCCGTAGCATGGTGGGCACGAAGTGCAGCGTGGTCACCCCCTCCCGCCGGATCGTCTCCAGCAGGTAGGACGGGTCCCGGTGCCCACCCGGGCGCGCCACCACCAGGCGCGCCCCCGCCAGCAGCGGCGGGACCAGCTCGCGAAGCGAGGCGTCGAAGCTGTAGGGCGTCTTCTGCAGCACCACGTCGTCGCCCCGCAGCGGCCACGCTTCCTGCATCCACCAGAGCACGTTGACGATGCTGCGGTGCTCCACCAGCACCCCCTTGGGATGCCCGGTCGAGCCCGACGTGTAGATGACGTACGCCAGGTGGGCCGGCGTCAGCCCCGCGCGCGGCGGATTGCTGGCCGGGCGATCGGCCCAGGCCCCGGCGTCACCGTCCAGCGACACCACCGGCACGGGCAGCCCGCCGAAGCGCCCGGCCGGGGCCCCGCGCGTCAGCAGCACCGCCGGCTCGCTGTCGACCAGCATGTAGCGCAGGCGCTCCGGCGGGTACTCGGGGTCCAGCGCCACGTAGGCGCCGCCGGCCTTGAGCACGCCCAGCAGCCCGATCATCAGCTCCAGGCTGCGCTCCACGCACAGCCCCACGCGAACCTCGGGACCCACGCCCAGCGCGCGCAGATGGTGGGCAAGGCGGTTGGCGCGCGCGTTCAGATCCGCGTAGCTCAGCGCCTCCCCCTCGAACACCAGCGCCACGGCATCCGGCGTGCGCTCGACCTGCGCCTCGAACAGCTCGTGCAGGCACGCCCCGCGAGGGAACTCGGCCTCCGTCGCGTTCCACTCCTCCACTACCCGCCGCCGCTCCCCCTCCGAGAGCAGCGGCAGCCGGTCGACCTGCAGGCCGTCGTCCGCCGCCATCCCCGCCAGCGCCCGCCGCAGGTAGCCGAGGTGGCGCTCGACCGTCGCCCGCTCGAAGAGCGCCGTCGCGTACGTCACGCTCCCGACGACCCGGCCCCTGGACTCCCGCAGGTTGAGAGAAAGGTCGAACTTCGTGGCTACGGCCGCCGGACGCTCCACCGGCGAGAGCGTGAGCCCCGGCAGCTCCAGCCTTCCGCGGGGGGCGTTCTGCCAGGCGAGGAGCACCTGGAACATGGAGCTGTGCGCCAGGCTGCGCGCCGGCTGCACCAGCTCCACCACCTGCTCGAACGGGATGTCCTGGTGCTGCTGCGCCTCCAGGGCCCGCGCCCTGACCCGCTCCAGCAGCTCCGCCACCGTCGGCGAGCCCGACAGGTCCACGCGCACCGCCAGGGTGTTGACGAAGAAGCCGATCAGCGCCTCGATCTCCGGGCGGCCCCGGTTCGCCGTAGGCGTGCCCACCACCACGTCCTCCTGGCCCGACAGCCGGCCCAGGACCGCCGCCCAGCCGGCCAGCAGCGTCATGAACAGCGTCGTGCCCCGGCGCCGGCCCAGCGCCTCCAGCGCCGCCGTCAGCTCTTCGTCCAGTTCCACGCCCAGCGACGCGCCTGCGTGGTCCTGCCGCGCGGGGCGCACGCGGTCCGTCGGCAGCTCCAGCAGCTCCGGCGCACCCGCAAGCGCTTCCCTCCAGTACGCCGCCTGCGCCTCCAGCACCTCCTCCTGCACCCAGCGCCGCTGCCATGCCGCATAGTCCGCGTACTGCACGGGCAGCGCCGGCAGCGGATCGGCTTCCTCGCGGCGGAAGGCCGCGTAGAGCGAGCTCAGCTCGTCGGTCAGCACGCCCATGGACCAGCCGTCCGAGACGATGTGGTGCATCGTCACCAGCAGCACGTGGTCGTCCGTAGCCAGGCGGACCAGGCGGCCGCGGATCAGCGGGCCCCGCTCCAGGTCGAAGGGCGCGTCCGCCTCCTCGGCCGTCAGCCGGCACAGCTCGGCTTCCGCGCGCGGGTGCCCGCGCAGGTCGTGCTCGACGAGGGCGAAGCGCCCCTCTTCCTCCGGCGCGATGCTCTGCACCGGCATTCCGCCGACCGCGGGGAAGACTGTGCGCAGCGCTTCGTGCCGCGCCACGATGCGGTCCAGCGCGCGGCACAGCGCCCCCCGGTCCAACCCACCCTCCAGCCGCAGCCCCGTGGGGATGTGGTAGGCCCTGCCCGTGCTGCCCAGCTGCTCCAGGAACCACAGCCGCTGCTGCGCGAACGACAGCGCGGGCCGGTCGCCGCGCTCCCCCGGCACGATGGCGGGCAGCTCCGCGCGGCTGGCCGTCCGCACGCTCCGCGCGAAGTCCGCCAGCACCGGGTGGAGGAACAGCTCCCCCAGCGCCACGTTCACCTCCAGCACCTGCCGCACGCGCGAGACGACCTGCACCGCCCGCAGGGAGTGCCCCCCCAGCTCGAAGAAGTGGTCCCGGCGCCCCACCCGCTCCACGCCCAGCACCTCCGACCAGATCTGCGCAAGCGCCGCCTCCGTCTCCCCGGCCGGCGCTTCGAAGGCGCGGTCCGCGAATGCCCCGGCGTCCGGGGCCGGGAGCGCGCCGCGGTCCACCTTGCCGTTCGGGGTGAGCGGGAGCGCGCTCAGCCACACGTAGGCCGCCGGCAGCATGTACTCCGGCAGGCGCCCCGACAGGAAGGCGCGCAGCGCCTCCCCCTCCAGGGCCTCCGCGCCAACGCAGTACGCCACCAGCCGCCGGTCCCCGAGCGTGTCTTCCCGCACCACCACCACCGTCTCCTGCACCCCGCGGTACTCGCCCAGGCGCGCCTCAATCTCCCCCAGCTCGATCCGGAACCCACGCACCTTCACCTGGAAGTCGTTGCGTCCCAGGAACTCGAGCGTGCCGTCGCCCCGCCACCGGCCAAGGTCTCCGGTCCGGTACAGCCGCGCCCCCGGATCCGCACCGAACGGGTCCGCCACGAAGCGCTCGGCCGTCAGCTCCGGGCGGTCCAGGTAGCCGAGTGCCACGCCCCCGCCCCCGATGTACAGCTCCCCCGCCACGCCCACCGGCACCGGCTCGCCCCGGGCGTCGAGGACGTAGATGCGCGTGTTCGCGATCGGCCGCCCCAGCGGGATGCTCCGCGCTCCTTCCGGCACGCTCCGGATCTCGTGCGTGGTGGCGAACGTCGTCGTCTCCGTCGGCCCGTAGCCGTTGAGCAGGTGCTCGGGCGGATGGCTGCGCAGCACGCGGGCGACGACTCGTGGGTCCAGGGCATCTCCTCCCACGATCAGGTAGCGCAGGCGTCCCAGCTCCCGCGCCAGCTCGTCCGCATACTGGTTGAACAGCCCCACGGTCAGCCACAGCACGTTCACCCCGTGCCGCCCCAGCGCCTCCGCGAAGCGTCGCGGATCCAGCAGCACCTCCTGGCCGATGACCACGATGCGGCCGCCGTTCAGCAGCGGCGCCCACACTTCCATGGTCGTCCCGTCGAACGCCGGGTTGGACACGAGCGCCACGCGGTCGTTCTCCCCGAACTCCGCGTAGCCGTTGTTCAGCACCAGCCGGGTGATCGCGCGATGCGGGACCACCACCCCCTTCGGCGCCCCCGTCGAGCCCGAGGTATACATCACGTACGCGGGCGCTTCGCCGTGGAGGGGTACCCGGGGGGCCGCGGCCGCACCGTCCCCCGCCTCGTCCATGTCGAGCCGCTCTGCCGAAGGAAAAGGCGGAAGCTCCGTTTCCGCCAGGCTCAGCAGGATCCCGGATCCGCTGTCGGCCAGCACGAAGGCGATGCGGCCGGTGGGGACGGAGGGGTCGATCGGCACGTAGGCCGCGCCGCACTTCAGGACCGCCAGCTCCGCCACCACCAGCTCGATGGAGCGCGGCACCAGGACCACCACCCGCGTCCCGGGCCTCGCGCCCCGCTCCCTCAGGCGGTGCGCCAGCCGGTTCGACCGGGCGCTCAGCTCCCGGTAGCTCAGCGAGCGGGCCTCCTGCACCACCGCCACCGCCTCCGGCGTGCGCTCGGCCTGCGCCTCGAACAGCTCGTGGACGCACGCCTCGCGCGGGTACGCCGCGGCGGTCGCGTTCCACTCCTCCACTACCTGCCGGCGCTCCGCCCCGGACAGCAGCGGCAGCCGCTCCACCTGCAGGCCGTCGCCCGCCGCCATCCCCGCCAGCACCCGCCGCAGGTAGCCTACGTACCGCTCCACCGTCTCCGGCCCGAAGAGCGCCGTCGCGTACTCCACCCCGCCCACGATCCTGTCGCCCTGCTCCGACAGGTTGAGCGACAGGTCGAACTTCGCCGCGGCCTGCGACGCCGGCTCCACGGAGCCCAGCTCCAGCCCTGGCAGCTGCAGGCTCCCCCGCGGCGCGTTCTGCCACGCGAGCACCACCTGGAACACGGGGCTGTGCGCCAGGCTGCGCGCCGGCTGCACCAGCTCCACCACCTGCTCGAAGGGGATGTCCTGGTTCTGCTGGGCCTCCAGGGCCCGTACCTTCACCCGCTCCACAAGCTCCGCCACCGTCGGCGAGCCCGACAGGTCCACGCGAAGCGCCAGCGTGTTCAGGAAGAAGCCGATCAGCCCCTCGATCTCGCGCCGGCCGCGGTTGGCCGTCGGGGTGCCCACCACGATGTCCGTCTGCCCCGACAGCCGGCTCAGCACCGTGGCCCAACCGGCCAGCAGCGTCATGAACAGCGTCGCACCATGGCGCTGGCTCAGCGCCCTCAGCCCGGCCGTCAGCTCCTCGTCCAGCTCCACCGCGGCCGACGCGCCGGCGTGGTCCTGCCGGGCCGGCCGGGGATGGTCCGCCGGCAGCTCCAGCAGCTCGGGCGCGCCCGCGAGCGTCGCCTTCCAGTAGTCGGACTGCTGTCGCAGCGCCTCACCGTCCAGCCAGCGCCGCTGCCACACCGCGTAATCCGCGTACTGCACCGGCAGCGGCGGCAGCGGATCCTCCTCGCCCCGCCGGTAGGAGGCGTACAGCACGCTCAGCTCGTGGACCAGCACGCCCATCGACCAGCCGTCGGAGACGATGTGGTGCATCGTCAGCAGCAGCACGTGATCGTCCGCGGCCAGCCGGACCAGTCGGCCGCGGATCAAGGGGCCGCGCTCCAGGTCGAACGGCGTGCTCGCTTCCCCGCCCACCAGGCGATGCAGCTCCGCTTCCGCGTCGGCGTGCTCGCCCAGGTCGTGGTACGCCAGGTGAAACGCGCTCGCCTCCAGGGGAGTGATCCGCTGCTCAGGCTCTCCGTCCACCAGCACGAACGTGGTGCGCAACGCCTCGTGGCGCGCCACGATCCGGTCCAGCGCGCCGCCCAGCGCCGCGCGGTCAAGCTCCCCCTGGAGCCGCAGGCGCCGCCGGATGTGGTACGTGCCGCCCGTGCCCCCCAGCTGCTCCAGGAACCAGAGCCGCTGCTGCGGGAACGACAGCGGCAGGCGCCCGCCACGGTCCGCCGGCTCGATCGGAGATTGCGTCGACCAGCTGCGCTCCAGCCTGGCGGCACGCGCCATTCTCAGCAGCTTTTCACGGTCGGCGACGGACAGGGTCGGGTTCATGAGCGGGTGCGGCGGTTGCATGGCACGGGCACGGACGAAAGCGGCCGGCGTGGAGGCTGCGGCGACAGGGGGCAGGCCACGGCGCGCTAGCCCAGCAGCTGCGCCAGGCGGGACATCTCCCCGGCGTCGAACTGGGCGAGCTGGGCGTCGAGAACCTGCAGGGCGAGGGTGGACAGCACGGGCTTCTCGAAGATGTCGCGCAGCGCGATCTCCACCTCCATCTCCTGCCGGATGCGGAGTGCGAGCCTGCTGGCGAGCAGGGAGTGGCCGCCCAGCTCGAAGAAGTGGTCGTTGCGGCCAACCCGCTCCACTCCCAGCAGCTCCGACCAGACCGCGGCCAGCGCCATCTCCGTCTCGCCCTCGGGAGCCTCGTAGCCGCGCCGCGTGTAGGCGTCTCCTTCCGGTGCCGGAAGCGCACCGCGGTCCAGCTTCCCGTTCGGCGTCAGCGGCATCGCATCCAGCCACACGTACGCCGCGGGCACCATGTACTCGGGGAGCCGCTCGCCCAGGTGCGCGCGCAGCTTCTCGACCTCCACCGCCCCGCCGGCCCCCACGTAGTACGCCACCAGCCGCTTGTCTCCAGGGCTGTCCTCCCGCGCCAGCACCACGGCCTCCCGTACCGCCGGGTGCTCGGCGAGGCGCGCCTCGATCTCTCCCGGCTCCACCCGGAATCCCCGCACCTTCACCTGGAAGTCGTTGCGGCCCAGGAAGTCGACCCGGCCGTCCGCGAGCCAGCGCGCCAGGTCCCCGGTGCGGTACAACCGTTCTCCGGAGCCGCCGCCGAAGGGGTCGGGAACGAAGCGCTCCGCAGTCTGCTCCGTACGGCCCAGGTACCCGCGCCCCACCCCCGCGCCGCCGATGTACAGCTCACCCGCCACCCCCACCGGCACCGGCTCTCCCGCCCGGTCCAGCACGTAGATGCGCGTGTTCGCCATCGGCCGCCCAATGGGTACGCTGGCCTTCCTCTCCTCTGCCGCGCGGCTCTCGCCCGTCACCGCGGTCGCGGCTTCCGACGGACCGTACCGGTTGTACAGCCTCGCGTTCGGCAGCCTCTCGTGGAAGCGCTGCACCAGCGAGGCCGGAAGCGCTTCGCCGCCGCACGGCACGCGCACCAGCTCCGTGCAGCTTTCCAGCTCCGGGTGCTCCAGGAAGATCTGCAGCATCGAGGGAACGAAGCTCGCCGTGCCCACCCCGTTGCTGCGGATCGTATCCACCAGGTAATCGGGGTCCTTGTGCCCCTCGGGGCGCGTCATCACCACGCGGGCGCCCATCATCAGCGGCCAGAAGAACTCGTACGCGGAAACGTCGAAGCTGAGGGAGGCGTTCTGCAGCACCGACTCGTTTGACTCGAGCCGCCACGACGCCTGGATCGCGGCGATCCGGTTGACCACGTTCCGGTGCACGTTCATCACGCCCTTGGGCTGACCGGTGGAGCCCGACGTGTAGATCACGTAGACCAGGTGCTCAGGCGTCAGTCCCTGCGGATCGGGGCTGGTCTCCGGCATCTCCGCCCAGGAGGACGCATCCGCGTCGATCGCCACCACGGGGACGTCCATTCCGGCGAACCGCTCCACCAGCGACGCCTGCGTCAGCAGGACCGCCGGCCCGCTGTCCGCCAGCATGTATCTCCGCCGGTCGTCGGGGTATTCGGGATCCAGGGCCACGTACGCTCCGCCGGCCTTGAGCACCCCCAGCAGGCCCACCACCATGTCCAGGCTCCGCTCCAGGCACAGCCCCACCCGTACGTCCGGACGCACGCCTCGCCGGACCAGGTGGTGCGCGAGGCGGTTGGCGCGCGCGTTCAGCTCCGCGTACGTCAGCGTCCGCCCCTCGTAGACCACCGCCACAGCCTCCGGGGTGCGCGCCGCCTGCGCCTCGAACAGCCCGTGCACGCACTGGTGGCGCGGGTACTCCGCCTCCGTCCGGTTCCAATCCTCCAGCACCTGCACCCGCTCCGCCTCCGGCAGCAGGTCCAGGCTCTCCACCGGCCGGCCCGCCTCCGCGGCCATCCCCTCCAGCACCCGCCGCAGGTAGCCCG
Organism: uncultured Gemmatimonadales bacterium; assembly: GCA_963716255.1. Classification (GTDB taxonomy): domain Bacteria; phylum Gemmatimonadota; class Gemmatimonadetes; order Longimicrobiales; family Longimicrobiaceae; genus JAFAYN01. Next base: position 2,305,506 of record OY970303.1, read on the forward strand.
CGTAGCGCGCCACCGTCGCCAGCTCGAACAGCGACGTGGCGAAGGTCAGCCCCCCCGCGATCCTCCCCCTCGCCTCCCACAGCGACAGCGACAGGTCGAACTTCGCCGTGTCGGAGAAATCCTCCGCCACCGGCGCCAGCTCCAGCCCCGGCAGCTCCAGCCTTTCCCGCGGCGTGTTCTGCCAGGCGAGCATCACCTGGTAAACGGAGCTGTGCGCCAGGCTCCGGACCGGCTGCACCCGCTCCACCACCTGCTCGAAGGGGATGTCCTGGTTCTGCTGCGCCTCCAGCGCACGCGCCCTGACCCGTCCCAGCAGCTCCGCCACCGTGGGCGAGCCCCACAGCTCCACCCGGATCGCCAGAGTGTTCACGAAGAACCCGATCAACCCCTCGATCTCCCGACGCCCCCGGTTCGCCGTCGGCGTCCCCACCACCACCTCCTCCTGGCCCGACAGCCGCCCCAGCACCGCCGCCCACCCGGCCAGCAGCGTCATGAACAGCGTCGTCCCCTCCCGCCGGCTCAGCGCCTTCAGACCCGCCGTCAGCTCCCCCGACAGCTCCACGCGCACCAGCCCTCCCGCATGGTCCTGCCGCGCGGGACGCACATGGTCCGTCGGCAGCTCCAGCAGCTCCGGCGCGCCCGCCAGCGTCCTCTCCCAGTACGCCGCCTGGGCCAGCAGCACCTCGCCCTCCACACGGCGCCGCTGCCACGCCGCGTAGTCCGCGTACTGCACCGCCAGCGGCGGCAGCGGGTCCCCCTCGCCCCGCCGGTACGCGCGGTACAGCACTCCCAGCTCGTGGATGAGCACACCCGTCGACCACGCGTCGGAGACGATGTGGTGCAGCGTCACCAGCAGAACGTGCTCCTCCTCCCCCACGCGGATCAGCCGCCCGCGCACCAGCGGGCCGCGCTCCAGGTCGAACGGAGCGACCGCCTCCTCGCCCACCAGGCGCCGCAGCTCCCCCTCCGCCTCCGCGTGCCCGACCAGGTCGTGCTCCACCAGCTGAAGCCCGCTCTCCCCGGCCGGAGCGATGCGCTGCTCCGGCTCGCCCTCCCGCACCACGAACGTGGTCCGCAGCACCTCGTGGCGCGCCACGATCCGGTCCAGCGCGCGACGCAGCGCCGCCACCTCCAGCTCTCCGCGCAGCCGCAGCCGCTTCGGCACGTGGTACGCGCTGCCCATGCCCCCCAGCTGCTCCAGGAACCACAGCCGCTGCTGCGCGAACGACAGCGCCAGCGGACCGCCGCGCTCCACCGGCTCGATCGGGGGCAGCTCCGCGCGCACCGACGCCTCCAGCCCCCGCGCCTGCTCCGCAAGCACCGGCCGCTCGAACACCTCCCCCAGCGCCACCTCCACACCCAGCACCTGCCGCACACGAGAGATCACCTGCACCGCCAGCAGCGAGTGCCCCCCCAGCTCGAAGAAGTGGTCCCACCGCCCCACCCGCTCCACCCCCAGCACGTCGCTCCAGATCTCCGCCAGAGCCTGCTCCGCCTCCCCCACCGGCGCCTCGTACCCGCTCCGCGCGTACGCATCCCCCTCCGGCGCGGGCAGCGCCCGCCGGTCCACCTTCCCGCTCGGCGTGCGCGGTAGCGCCTCCAGGCGCACGTACGCCGCCGGAACCATGTGCTCCGGCAGACGCTCCGACAGGAACGCACGCAGCACCTCCGCTTCCGGCACCTCCCCCCCCACGCAGTACGCCACCAGCCGACGCTCACCCCCCGCCTCCTCCCGCGCCACCACCACCGCCTCCCGGATCCCCCGGTGCTCCCCCAGGCGCGACTCGATCTCCCCCAGCTCGATCCGGAACCCCCGCACCTTCACCTGCGCGTCCCCCCGCCCCACGAACTCGATCGCTCCCTCTCCCACCCACCGCCCCAGGTCCCCCGTCCGGTACAGACGACCGCCCCCCTCCCCCCCGAACCCGTCCGGAACGAACCGCTCCGCCGTATGCTCCGCGCGGTTGCGGTACCCCCGCGCCACCTGCACCCCCCCGATGTACAGCTCCCCAACCACTCCCGCAGGCACTGGCTCTCCCCCACGGTCCAGCACGTACAGGCGCGTGTTCGCCATCGGACGCCCGATCGGGATCGTTCCCTCCCCCGCACCCGCCTCCCCCGCGCAGCTCCACGCCGTCACGTCCACCGCCGCCTCCGTCGGGCCGTACACGTTGTACAGGCGCGCTCCCGGTACCTGCGCCTGGAAGCGCCGCGCCAGCTCCCGCGGCAGCGCCTCGCCCCCGCACACCACCCGCCTCAGCGTCGTGCAGCGGCCCAGATCCCCCTCCTGCACCAGCACCCGTAGCATGGTGGGCACGAAGTGCAGCGTGGTCACCCCCTCCCGCCGGATCGTCTCCAGCAGGTAGGACGGGTCCCGGTGCCCACCCGGGCGCGCCACCACCAGGCGCGCCCCCGCCAGCAGCGGCGGGACCAGCTCGCGAAGCGAGGCGTCGAAGCTGTAGGGCGTCTTCTGCAGCACCACGTCGTCGCCCCGCAGCGGCCACGCTGCCTGCATCCACCAGAGCGCGTTGACGATGCTGCGGTGCTCCACCAGCACCCCCTTGGGATGCCCGGTCGAGCCCGACGTGTAGATGACGTACGCCAGGTGGGCCGGCGTCAGCCCCGCGCGCGGCGGATTGCTGGCCGGGCGATCGGCCCAGGCCCCGGCGTCACCGTCCAGCGACACCACCGGCACGGGCAGCCCGCCGAAGCGCCCGGCCGGGGCCCCGCGCGTCAGCAGCACCGCCGGCTCGCTGTCGACCAGCATGTAGCGCAGGCGCTCCGGCGGGTACTCGGGGTCCAGCGCCACGTAGGCGCCGCCGGCCTTGAGCACGCCCAGCAGCCCGATCATCAGCTCCAGGCTGCGCTCCACGCACAGCCCCACGCGAACCTCGGGACCCACGCCCAGCGCGCGCAGATGGTGGGCAAGGCGGTTGGCGCGCGCGTTCAGATCCGCGTAGCTCAGCGCCTCCCCCTCGAACACCAGCGCCACGGCATCCGGCGTGCGCTCGACCTGCGCCTCGAACAGCTCGTGCAGGCACGCCCCGCGAGGGAACTCGGCCTCCGTCGCGTTCCACTCCTCCACTACCCGCCGCCGCTCCCCCTCCGGGAGCACGTCCAGGCGGCCCACCGGGCGCTCCGGCGCCCGCTCCAGCGCCTCCACGAGTCCGGCCAGCGCACGGTGCACCATCGCGCACACCCGCTCCGGACCCACCGACGCCGGGGCAAACGCCTTGAGCGTGAACCCCTCCCCCAGGTCGTCCACCGTCAGCGTGACCGGATAGTTGGTACGCTCTTCCCGGCGGATCCCGCCCATCCCTTCCCGTGCGCGGCTCGCCTCCGCCGTGCGCGCTTTCGCCGCTCCCATGTTGTGGCGGTAGTTCAGCAGGGCCGTGAAGAGCGGCGCCGGGGCCTCGACCCTGCTGCACCGCTGCGCCAGCGCCAGCGACGCGTGCTCATGCCGCAGCAGCTCCGCCAGCTGCAGGTGCGTCCCCCGTACGCTCGCCTCCGCGCCCTCCGACCCCACATGCACGCGGACCGGCAGCGTGTTGATGAACGGTCCAAGCACGCGGTCGGCGCCCATTCCTCCATGCATCCGGCCGAACAGCACCGTCCCGAACACCACGTCGTCACGCCCCGACACGAGCGCCAGCACCTGCGCCCACGCTACGTGGCACACGCTCGCGGCGCTCACCCCCAGCTTGCGCGCACGAGCTCGCAGCCGCGCCGCCAGCTCTTCCTCTACGGGCAGCCGCGCCTCGCCCGTCTTCGACCCGTCGCCCCGCACGTCCAGCAGGCCGAAAGGCGCCGTGGGCTCCTCCACGTCGCCCAGAAGCTCCCGGAAGAAGGCCTCGTGCTCCGCACGGCTCACCCCCAGTCGCGCCTGCGCCACGTAGTTGCGGAAGGGCAGCGGAGCCGGGAGCTCGTCCGCGAGTCCCAGGAGCTGCGTCTCGATCTCCCTCTGCAGTGCCTCGACGGTCGTGGAGTCGTCGACGAGGTGATGGAGCGAGAGCAGCAGCAGCCATCGGTCCCCGTCTCCGTCCCGGGCTACATGGATCTTCATAAGCGGCGCACGGCGCACGTCCAGCCGGTTGCGCCGCGGGTCGAAGTGCGCCCAGAGGCGGCCGGCCGGGTCCGGGACGGCGGGATCCAGCACCACCTCCTCCACCTCCAGCCGCGCCTCGCGCCACACCACCTGCACCGGCTCGGGGAGGCCCTCCCACATGACCGAGGTGCGCAGGATATCGTGCCGGCCGATCACCGTCCGCATCGCGGCGAGGTAGGCGTCCAGGCGCTCACGGCCATCGAAGCCGTACACGGCCGACATCAGGTAGGGATCTCCCTCGGCCGCCGCGAGGTGATGGAACAGGATCCCCTCCTGCAGCGGGGCCAGGGGGTAGATGTCCTGGACGTTCCGTGCGCCGCCCTCGACCCTCGCCGTGATCCGGTCGATCTCCGGCTGGGTCAGCTCCACCAGCGGCAGCATCTCGGGGGTGATCACTTCGCACGGGGTCGGGATCCCGTTCGGGGGCGGCTCGACCTCCAGGGTTTCGGCACCCACCGCGGCGGCGAGCTGCGCCAGTGTCGGGGTCGTGAAGAGCGCCTGGACGTCGGCGTGCAGCTCACGCTGACGCATTCGCTCGATGAGCCTTACAGCCAGCAGGGAGTGTCCGCCCAGCTCGAAGAAGTGGTCGTGCCGCCCCACCCGCTCCACCCCCAGCACCTCTGCCCAGACCTGCGCCAGCGTCTGCTCCACCTCGCCCTCGGGCGCCTCGTAGCCCCTGCGCGCGTACGCATCCCCCTCCGGAGCCGGCAGCCCCCGCCGGTCCAGCTTCCCGTTCGCCGTCAGCGGCAGCCGCTCCAGCCGCACGTACGCCGCAGGCACCATGTGCTCCGGCAGACGCTCCCCCAGGTGCGACCGCAGCGCCTCCACCGCCACCGCCTCCCCCCCCACGTAGTACGCCACCAGCCGCACCTCCCCGGGCGCGTCCGCCCGCCCCACCACCACCGCCTCCCGAACCCCCGCGTGTTCCCCCAGGCGCGCCTCGATCTCCCCCAGCTCGATCCGGAACCCTCGCACCTTCACCTGGAAGTCGTTGCGACCCAGGTACTCCAGCCGCCCCTCCCCCACCCACCGCCCCACGTCCCCCGTCCGGTACAGCCGCGCCCCCGCCTCGCCCCCGAACGCGTCCGGCACGAAGCGCTCCGCCGTCAGATCCGCACGCTTCTGGTACCCCCGCGATACCTGCACACCCCCGATGTACAGCTCCCCAGCCACCCCAACCGGCACCGGCTCCCCCTCTCGGTCCAGCACGTAGATGCGCGTGTTCGACACCGGACGGCCCAGCGGAACGCGCCCACTCCCGCCCTCCTCCCCCGGAAAACACCTCCACGCCGTCACGTCCACCGCGGCTTCCGTGGGGCCGTACAGGTTGTGCACCTCCACCCCCGGCAGACGCTCGTGCACGCGCTCCACCAGCCCCGACGGCAGCGCCTCCCCGCTGCACACCACCCGCCGCAGCCCCGTGCACCGGCCCACTCCCTCCTGCTCCACGAAGTGCGGCAGCATGGAGGGGACGAAGTGCACCGTGGTGATCCCCTCCCGGCGGATCGTCTCGGCCAGGTAGGCGGGCTCCCTGTGCCCCCCGGGACGCGCAACCACCAGGCGCGCCCCCACCCCCAGCGGCCAGAAGAACTCCCACACCGACACGTCGAAGCTGTACGGCGTCTTCTGCAGCACCGCCTCGGCCGCGCCCAGCCCGTAGGCCTCCTGCATCCACAGGAGCCGGTTGACCACGCCCCGGTGCGCGTTCATCACCCCCTTGGGCGCACCCGTCGACCCCGAGGTGTAGATGACGTACGCCAGGTTCTCGGGCGTGAGACCCCCGCGCGGCGGGTCCCCCTCCGCCTGCCCCGCCCACGAGGACGCGGCCGCGTCCACGGCCAGGACCGGGACCCCGAGCCCGCCGCGGAGCTCGCCGCAGAGCCCGGCGAGGGATCGCTGCGTCAGCAGCACCGCCGGCTCGCTCTCGGCGAGCATGGAGTGCAGGCGCGGAGCGGGGAACTCCGGGTCCAGCGGCACGTACGCGCCCCCGGCCTTCAGGACCGCAAGCACGGCCACCACCATCTCCGGGCTGCGCTCCAGGCACAGCCCCACGCGCACGTCGGGTCCCACCCCCAGGTCCCCCAGGTGGTGCGCCAGCCGGTTCGCCCGCCGGTTCAGCTCCGCGTAGGTGAGCGTCCCGCCCTCGAACACCAGCGCCACGGCCTCCGGCGTGCGCCCGGCCTGCGCCTGGAAGAGCTCGTGCACGCACAGCTCGCCCGGGTAGGCCGCCTCCGTCCGGTTCCACGCCTCCACCACCTGGCGGCGCTCGGACTGCGCCAGCACCTCCAGCCGCTCCACGCGCCGGCCCTCGTCGGCGGCCATGCCCTCCAGCACGCGCCGAAGGTAGCCCGCGTACCGCTCCACCGTGGCCGCCTCGAAGAGCGAGGTCGCATACGTCACCCCCCCCACGATCCGGCCTCCCGACTCGCCGAGGTCCAGCGACAGGTCGAACCGTGCCGTCACCCGCGCGGAAGCTTCCACCGGTGTCAGCTCCAGCCCGGGCAGCTCCAGCGTCCCGCGCGGCGCGTTCTGCCAGGCGAACATCACCTGGAACACGGGGTTGTGCGCCAGGCTGCGCGCCGGCTGCACCAGCTCCACCACCTGCTCGAAGGGGATGTCCTGGTGCTGCTGGGCCTGGAGCGCGCGCACCTTCACCCGCCTCAGCAGCTCCCCCACCGTCGGCGAGCCCGACAGCTCCACCCGGATCGCGAGCGTGCTGACGAAGAAGCCGATCAGCCCCTCGACCTCCCGGCGGCCCCGGTTCGCCGTGGGCGTGCCGACGACCACGTCCTCCTGGCCCGACAGACGGCCCAGCAGCGCCGCCCACCCGGCCAGCAGCGTCATGTACAGCGTCGTCCCGTGACGCTGGCTCAGCGCCTTCAGGCCCGCCGTCAGCTCCCCGCCCAGGACGACCCGGACCAGCCCGCCCGTGTGCTCCTGCCGCGCCGGCCGCACCCGGTCCGTGGGCAGCTCCAGCAGCTCGGGCGCACCGGCGAGCGCCTCTCGCCAGTAGTCCGCCTGCTCCTGCAGCACCTCGCCCTCCACCCAGCGCCGCTGCCACGCCGCGTAGTCCGCGTACTGGAGAGCCAGAGGCGGCAGCGGATCGGCGTCCCCCCTCGTGAACGCCCCGTACAGCACGCTGAGCTCGTCGATGAATACCCCCACCGACCACCCGTCGGAGACGATGTGGTGCATCGTCACCAGGAGCATCTGGTCGTCCGCCGCGAGCCGGACCAGACGGCCGCGGACCAGCGGGCCGCGCTCCAGGTCGAACGGTGCGCCGGCTTCCTCGGCGATCAGGCGATCGAGCTCCGCCTCCGCCGCGGGGTGGTCCCGAAGGTCGTGCTCGGTCAGCCGGAAGCTGCTCTCCCCAGCCGGCGCGATCCGCTGCTCCGGCTCGCCATCCACCACCACGAACGTGGTCCGCAGCGCTTCGTGGCGCGCCACGATCCGGTCCAGCGCGCGAACCAGCGCCGCACCGTCGAGCACCCCCCGGAGACGCAGCCGGCCGGGAAGGTGATACGCACCACCCGGGTCGTTGAGCTGCTCCAGGAACCACAGCCGCTGCTGCGTGAACGACAGCGCGAGGCGCCCGCCGCGGTCCGCCGGCTCCAGCGGGGGCGGCTGCGACCCACTGCGCCCGGGGTGCGCGGCGCGCGCCAGCTTCAGGATCCTTTCGCGCTCGGCGATCGTCAGAGTGGAATTCATGGGCGGGAGCAGCTGTCGGATGCGGCCGCGGACGTCCGGGGCAGAGGTCGGAGAGACGGCGCCGGGGCGACGGCGACGAGGTCGACACCCCCGGGAAGGGGCGCCGGCCGCCGGGGGCGGAAGGCCTGCGCGATCGGGTTCATCGCCGGCAGCGTGGCCGGTGGCGCGGCGTGCCGGCGGGTCACCCGACGCTCGCCCCGCGGACCAATGCGGTCAGGTGCGCGATCTCCAGGGTATCGAACTGGTCGAGCTGGACGTCGAGAACGTGCTGCGCCAGCGCGGACAGAACGGGCTTTTCGAACACGTCGCTCAGCGCGACGTCGGCGTCCAGGTGCTGCTTGATGCGGGGTACGAGCTTCACTACCAGCAGGGAGTGGCCGCCCAGCTCGAAGAAGTGGTCGTGGCGGCCCACCCGCTCCACCCCCAGCACCTCCGCCCAGATCTGCGCCAGCACCCCCTCCGTCTCCCCCACGGGCGCCTCGTAGCCCCGCCGCGCGTACGCATCCCCCTCCGGCGCCGGCAGCCCCCGGCGGTCCACCTTCCCGTTCGGCGTCCGCGGAAGCGCCGCCAGGCGCACGTACGCCCCCGGGACCATGTACTCCGCCACGCGATCCCCAAGGTGCCCCCGCAGCGCCTCCACACCCGCATCCCCCACGTAGTACGCCACCAGACGCTTCTCCCCGGCCCCCTCCTCCCGCGCCACCACCACCGCCTCCTCCACTCCCTCGTGCTCCCCCAGCCGTGCCTCGATCTCGCTCAGCTCGATCCGGAAACCCCGCACCTTCACCTGGAAGTCGTTCCGACCCACGAACTCCACCTCTCCCTCCCCACGCCACCTCACCAGGTCCCCCGTCCGGTACAGACGCCCCCCCGCAGCCCCCCCCAACCCGTCCGGAACGAACTTCTCCGCCGTCAGCCCCGCTCGACCCCAGTAGCCCAGCGCCACCCCAGCGCCCCCCACGTACAGCTCCCCCACCACCCCCACCGGAACCGGCGCCCCCGACCCGTCCAGCACGTACGCTCGCGTGTTCCCCTTCGGCCGCCCGATCGGGATTCCCCGCCCCCCCTCCACCGCCTCCCCCACCTCCACCGCGTGCGCCAGCGAGAACGTGGTCGTCTCCGTTGGCCCGTAGCAGTTGTAGATCCGCACACGGCCCCCCTCACCCAGCACCCGCGCGTACGCCGCAGGGGCCGCGCGGTCCCCCCCCGTGAGCACGTAGCGCAGCCCCGACAGCGCCCCCGGGATCACCTGCGCGTAGTGGTTGAACAGCACCGGCGTGATCAGCAGCGCCGTCACCCCCGCCGCCTCCAGCAGGCGACCGTACTCCGGCGCGTCCAGCAGCACCTCCTGCCCCACCACCACGATGCGCCCGCCCCGAAGCAGCGGGCCCCACACCTCCAGCGTCGACGCGTCGAAGGCCGGGTTCGACGCCAGCGCCACCCGGTCCTCCGAATCCAGATCCGCGTAGCCGTTGCTCAGCACCAGCTGCGTGATCGCCCGGTGCGGCACCATCACTCCCTTGGGCTCCCCCGTCGAGCCGGAGGTGTACATCACGTACGCCAACGCCTCCCCGCCCAGCCCACCCGCCGCGTCCAGCTCACCCGCCACGCCCGCCGCCCCGGCTCCGGACAGCGTGTCCACGTCCACCCGATCCACACCCGGAAGCGGCGCAAGCGGCTCGCCCGAGCGGCTCAGCAGGAGGCGCGCGCCGCTGTCGGCGATCATGAAGGCCGTGCGCTCGGCCGGGTACGACGCGTCCAGCGGGACGTACGCCGCACCTGCCCTGAGCACCGCCAGCTCGGCCACCACCAGCTCGACCGAGCGCGGGAGCAGGAGAGCCACCCGGCTCCCGGCGCGCACCCCGCGCCGCCTGAGGTGCTGCGCCAGCCCGTGGGCCCACGCGTCCAGCTCGGCGTACGTCAGCGTCCGCTCCCCCTGCACCACCGCAACGGCGCCGGGCGTGCGCCCGGCCTGCGCCGCGAACAGCTCGTGCACCCCCACCTCGCCCGGGTACGCCGACGCCGTCCGGTTCCACGCCTCCAGCAGCTGCCGGCGCTCCTCCTCCGCCAGCACCTCCAGCCGGTCCACCGGGCGATCGGCGTCGGCGGCCATCCCCTCCAGCACCCGCCGCAGGTACCCCGCGTACCGCTCCACCGTCTCCGGCTCGAAGAGCGCCGTCGCGTACTCCACTCCCCCCACGATCCGCCCCTCCGCCTCCTGCAGCGACAGCGAAAGGTCGAACTTCGACGTCGCCTGCCGGGTCTCCTGCACGGGTCCTACCTCCAGCCCCGGCAGCTCCAGCCTGTCGCGCCGCGTGTTCTGCCAGGCGAACATCACCTGGAAGACGGGGCTGTGCGCCAGGCTGCGCGCCGGCTGCACCAGCTCCACCACCTGCTCGAACGGGATGTCCTGGTTCTGCTGGGCTTCCAGCACTCGCGCCTTCACCCGCCCCAGCAGCTCCGCCACCGCAGGAGCGCCCGTCAGCTCCACGCGGAGCGCCAGCGTGTTCACGAAGAACCCGATCAGCCGCTCGATCTCTCCCCTGCCGCGATTGGCCGTCGGCGCGCCGATGACCACGTCCGTCTGGCCCGAAAGACGGCTCAGCACCGTCGCCCACCCGGCCAGGAGGGTCATGAACAGCGTCACTCCGTGGCGCCGGCCGAGCGCCCGCAGCGCCGCCGTGAGCTCCTCGCCCAGCTCCACCCCGACCGTTGCACCCGCATGGTCCTGCCTCGCGGGTCGCGCGTGGTCCGTCGGCAGCTCCAGCAGCTCCGGCACGCCACGCAGCACCCGGCTCCAGTACGCCGCCTGCGCGTCCAGCACCGCGCCGTCCACCCAGCGCCGCTGCCACGCCGCGTAGTCCGCGTACTGCACCGGGAGCGACGGCAGCGGGTCCTCCTCTCCTCCGCGGTATGCGCCGTACAGCACGCTCAGCTCGCCGTCCAGCAGACCCATGGACCACGCGTCCGACACCACGTGGTGCATCGTCACCAGCAGCACGTGGTCGTCCTCCGCGAGCCGGATCAGCCGGCCGCGAATGACGGGGCCGCCCTCCAGGTCGAAGGGAGCTCGCGCTTCGGCGGCCGCGAGGTGCTGGAGCTCCGCCTCCGCACCGGGGCTCGCTCCCAGGTCGTGCTCCAGGAGGTGGAAGGCGCTCTCCTCCACCGGCGCGATCCGCTGCTCCGGCTCGCCGTCCACCACCACGAACGTGGTCCGCAGCGCCTCGTGGCGCGCCACGATACGGTCCAGCGCGCGGACCAGCGCCGCGCGGTCCAGCGCACCCCGCAGCCGGAGGCGCCGCCGAACGTGGTACGTGCTGCCCATGTGCCCGAGCTGCTCCAGGAACCAGAGCCGCTGCTGCGCATAGGACAGCGCCAAGCGCCCGCTCCGGTCCACCGGCTCTATGGGGGGCAGCTCCGCGCGCGCCGCCGTCTCCAGCCCGCGCGCGAACTCTGCAAGCCCCGGCCGCTCGAACATGTCGCCCAGCGCCGCCTCGGCTCCCATCACCTGACGCACCCGCGAGATCACCTGCACCGCCAGCAGCGAGTGGCCGCCCAGCTCGAAGAAGCTGTCCCAGCGGCCCACCCCCTCCACGCCCAGCACCTCGGACCAGATCTCCGCCAGCGCCAGCTCGGTCTCGCTCGCCGGCGCCTCGTAGGCCCGCCGCGCGTAGGCATCGCCCTCGGGCGCCGGCAGCGCCTTCCGGTCCACCTTGCCGTTCGGGGTGAGCGGGAGCCGCTCCATCGCCACATACGACGCCGGCACCATGTACTCCGGGAGCCGCTCGTGCAGGTGCTCGCGCAGCCGGGGCACCAGCACCCCGGTCCGCCTCCCCCGCAGCGGATCCGTCGCGTACGCGGCCAGCTCCCGGTGCTCCCAGCGGGTGCGCGTCGGGAACGCCCGCCGGCCGGCCGGGGCCGCCACTTTCGTGAACAGCGCGTCCATGCGCCCGGCGTCGTTGGACTCTGCAAGCTTCACCTCGACCGTCCACCCCAGGGCCTCCCCCAGCCTCCAGAGGGCATCGGGGTCGACTCCCTCCGCCACCGCCCTGCGGCGCACCTCCCCCACGGTGTCGACGCCCTGGCCGCTGCGCCGGATCTCGAGCTGCTTCAGGGCCCCGCTCACCCGCGAGTTCGGGATCCCCTGCACCACGACCACGTCGTCGCTCGTCTCCTCCAGCCAGGACTCCAGCGATTCCAGCGTCAGGCGCCCGGCCTCCCAGCTCAGCCAGGTCCCTTCCGCCGGGCTCTCGTCGGCCTGGCCCACGTGCAGCACGACGTCGTAGCGGAACTCCGTCAGCTCGTTGCGGAACCGTCCCCGTTTCTGGAGGGTCTCCACCCGGCCGATGGACTCCACCTGCTGGCCCAGGGACCAGAAGAAGCCAGGATCGATCACCAGCTCGGCCTCCTGCGCCTGCGCCTGCTCCGCCCGGTCCCTCCACTCCGCCACGGGGCGGGTCGCGGGAGACGCGTACGTCTCCACGGCGGTCCGGAACGCGCCCAGGAGCCGCAGGTCGCGCACGTCCCCGACGAACACATGGCCACCAGGCTCCACCACCCGCGCGGCGCCCTCCAGCACCCGCATCAGGTACTCCAGGCCGGGGAGGTACTGCACCACGGAGTTGATGACCACGGTGTCGAACGACCCCCGCTCGAACCCGCCGAAGTCGTCGGCCGTGCGCTCCAGGAGTTCCACGTGCTGCAGCTCCGGCTGCTCACGCCGCAGCCCGTCGATGCCCCTCAGGGCTCGGGCGGAGAAGTCCGTCCCGACGTAGCGCGCGCAGCCCGGCGCCACGCGCGACAGCAGCAGGCCCGTCCCGCATCCGATCTCGAGCACCCGTCGGGGCGACAGGGTGCCGATCCGCGCGACCGTGGCATCCACCCATTCCCGCATCTCCTCGGGCGGGACCGGTTCGCCGGTGTAGCTGCTGTTCCAGCCGCTGATGTCGAAGGTGGGATCGGCGGCGGCATACGCTCTTCCGTACGCGTAGTCCCACGCGGTCATCCAGTCGGTCTGGTGCTCCGCCTCCCATCCCTCGCCTGCCGCTTCTCCCCCGGTTGCGGCCTCGTCCACGCGGTCCCAGTCGGGCACCACGTACGCGACCAGCCGCCTGTCCCCGGCGCTGTCCTCGCGCGCCAGCACCACCGCCTCGCGCACCGCGGCATGCTCGGCCAGCTTCGCCTCGATCTCCCCCAGCTCGATGCGGTAGCCCCGCACCTTCACCTGCGTGTCGTTGCGCCCGACGAACTCCAGCGTCCCGTCCGGCAGCCACCGCCCCAGGTCCCCCGTGCGGTACAGCCGCCCGCCCGGCGCCGAGCCGAACGGGTCCGCCACGAAGCGCTCCGCGGTCAGCTCCGGCCGGTCCAGGTACCCGCGCGCCACTCCCGTCCCCCCGATGTACAGCTCGCCCACCACGCAGGCGGGCACGGGCTCGCCGCTCGCATCCAGCACGTAGATCCGCGTGTTGGCGAGCGGAGCGCCCAGGGGAACGTGGCCCCGGCCCGCGGGAGACGCCGTGCCCACAGGGTGCACCGACGACCAGATCGTCGTTTCCGTGGGCCCGTAGACGTTCCACAGCTCAGCGACCCGCTCACCCAGCCGCGCGGCGAGCTCGGCCGGGAGCGCTTCGCCGCCGCAGAGGGCGCGCAGGCCCTCCTCGCCCTGCCAGCCGCTTTCGATGAGCAGGCGCCACGTCGCGGGAGTAGCCTGCATCACGGTCCCTCCGCACGCGGAGATCGCGCGCTGGAGAAGGGCGGGGTCGGAGCCGACCGCGCGGTCGAGGATCTCCACGCGCGCTCCGGAGAGCAGCGGGAGGAAGAGCTCCAGCACCGAGATGTCGAAGGCGACGGTCGTCACGGCGAGAAGCCGGTCCGTCGCCTCCATCCGCAGGGTCGTCCGCATGGACCACAGGAGGTTGACAACGCCCCCGTGCAGGTTCATCACGCCCTTGGGTTCGCCCGTCGAGCCCGACGTGTAGATCACGTACGCCAGGTGGTCCGGCGTGAGCCCTGCGCGCGGCGGATCGGTCTCCGGCTGGTCTGCCCAGGCAGGCGCGTCCGCGTCGAGATCCACCACCGGCACGTGCAGCCCGGCGAGCCTTCCCGCTGTCGGCCCCTGCGTCAGCAGCACCGCCGGCGCGCTGTGCCGGAGCACGAAGCGCAGCCGGTCCTCGGGGTAGTGGGGGTCCAGCGGCACGTACGCCCCGCCCGCCTTCAGCACCCCCAGCAGCCCGACCATCATCTCCAGCCCACGCTCCGCGCACAGCCCCACCCGTACGTCGGGGCCCACCCCGCGCTCCCGGAGGTGGTGCGCCAGCCGATTGGCACGCGCGTTCAGCTCGCCGTACGTCAGCGTCCCATCCCCGTGGACCAGCGCCACGGCGGCCGGCGTGCGCGCGGCCTCCGCCTCGAACAGCTCGTGCACGCATGCGCCGGCCGGATAGGCGGCGTCCGTCCGGTTCCACTCCTCCACTACCCTCGCCCGCTCCGCGGAGGGCAGCACCTCCAGGCTCGCCAGCGGGCGCGCCGGTGCCTCCTCCAGCGCCTCGACCAGGCTCTCCAGCGCACGGTGCATCATGGCGCACACGCGCCCCGGTCCCACGGAGACCGGCGCGAATGCGGTGAGCGAGAGGCCTTCTCCCAGGTCGTCCACCGACAGCCTGACCGGGTAGTTCGTCCGCCCCACCCCATGGATCAGCTGGCTCCCCTCCAACGTCCTGCCCGGCTCCGCGGTACCGGCCTCACCTCCGCCCCCGCTGTGGCGGTAGTTCAGCAGTGCGGAGAACAGAGGGGCGGGCGCCGCCACGCCGCTGCACCGCTGGGCGAGCGTCAGCGAGGCGTGCTCGTGCCGCATCAGCTCCGCGAGCTGCCGGTGCGTCCCCCGCACGCTTGCCTCCACCCCCTCGGGGCCCACCCGCACGCGGACCGGCAGGGTGTTGATGAAGGGTCCCAGCACCCGGTCCGAGCCCTCTCCCCCCTGCATCCGGCCGAACAGCACCGTCCCGAACACCACGTCGTCGCGCCCCGACACCCGCGCCAGCACCTGCGCCCACGCCACGTGGCACGCGCTCGCGGCGCTCGCCCCCAGCTTCCGCGCACGCTCCCGCAGCCTCGCCGCGAGCTTCCCGTCCACCGCCAACCGCGCTTCCGCGACGCCGGACCCGTCTCCCCACACGTCCAGCAGGCCGAACGGCGCCGTGGGCTCCTCCACGTCTCCCACCAGCTTCCGGAAGTACGCCTCGTGCTCCGCGCGGCTCACCCCCAGGCGCGCCTGCGCCACGTAGTTGCGGAACGGAAGCGGAGCGGGGAGCTCGTGGGCGCGCCCCAGCAGGTGCGCCTGGACTTCCTTTTCCAGCACCTCCTGCGCGGTGTGGTCGCTCATCAGGTGGTGCCGGAGCAGCAGGAGCAGCCAGCGGCTCCGGGCCGCGTCCCGCGCTACGTAGACCCGCATCAGCGGCGCACGCACCACGTCCATGCGGTGGTGGCTCGGGTCGAAGCGCGCCCACAGCTGCTTCGCCGCGTCGCCTCCGGCGGCATCCACTTCCAGCTCGTCGACCTGCAGCCGGGCCTCCCGCCACACCACCTGCACCGGCTCGCGCAGCCCTTCCCACACAACCGCCGTGCGCAGCACGTCGTGGCGGTCGACCACCGCCTGCAGCGCGTCCACGTAAGCGTCCACGCGCCAGCGCGTATCGAAGCTGTAGAGGCCGGCCAGCAGGTACGGATCGCCCTCCGTCGCCAGGATGTGGTGGAAGAGGATCCCCTCCTGCAGGGGCGCAAGCGGGTAGACGTCCTGTACGTTCCGCGCTCCACCGGGAACTCCGGCCACGATCCGGTCGATCTCCGCCTGGCTCAGCTCCACCAGCGGCAGCATCTCCGGGGTGATCGTTTCGCAGGGGGTCGGGATCCGGTTCGGGGGTACCGCCACCTCGAATGACTTCCGGCCCACCGCGGCCGCCAGGTCTGCCAGCGTGGGCGTCGTGAACAGCGCGCTGATCTCTGCGTGCAGTCCCCGCCGCCGCATCCGCCCGATCAGCATCACCGCCTTGAGAGAGTGGCCCCCCAGCTCGGTGAAGTTGTCCCAGCGGCCCACCCGCTCCACCTTGAGCACCTCCGCCCAGATCTCCGCCAGCGCCTGCTCGACCTCCCCCTCGGGCGCCTCGTAGCCGCCCCGCGCGTACGCATCCCCCTCCGGCGCGGGCAGCGCCCGCCGGTCCACCTTCCCGCTCGGCGTGCGCGGTAGCGCCTCCAGGCGCACGTACGCCGCCGGAACCATGTGCTCCGGCAGACGCTCCGACAGGAACGCACGCAGCACCTCCGCTTCCGGCACCTCCCCCCCCACGCAGTACGCCACCAGCCGACGCTCACCCCCCGCCTCCTCCCGCGCCACCACCACCGCCTCCCGGATCCCCCGGTGCTCCCCCAGGCGCGACTCGATCTCCCCCAGCTCGATCCGGAACCCCCGAACCTTCACCTGCGCGTCCCCCCGCCCCACGAACTCGATCGCTCCCTCTCCCACCCACCGCCCCAGGTCCCCCGTCCGGTACAGACGCCCGCCCCCCTCCCCCCCGAACCCGTCCGGAACGAACCGCTCCGCCGTATGCTCCGCGCGGTTGCGGTACCCCCGCGCCACCTGCACCCCCCCGATGTACAGCTCCCCAACCACTCCCGCAGGCACCGGCTCTCCCCCACGGTCCAGCACGTACAGGCGCGTGTTCGCCATCGGACGCCCGATCGGGATTGTTCCCTCCCCCGCACCCGCCTCCCCCGCGCAGCTCCACGCCGTCACGTCCACCGCCGCCTCCGTCGGGCCGTACACGTTGTACAGGCGCGCTCCCGGCACCTGCGCCTGGAAGCGCCGCGCCAGCTCCCGCGGCAGCGCCTCGCCCCCGCACACCACCCGCCTCAGCGTCGTGCAGCGGCCCAGATCCCCCTCCTGCACCAGCACCCGTAGCATGGTGGGCACGAAGTGCAGCGTGGTCACCCCCTCCCGCCGGATCGTCTCCAGCAGGTAGGACGGGTCCCGGTGCCCGCCCGGGCGCGCCACCACCAGGCGCGCCCCCGCCAGCAGCGGCGGGACCAGCTCGCGAAGCGAGGCGTCGAAGCTGTAGGGCGTCTTCTGCAGCACCACGTCGTCGCCCCGCAGCGGCCACGCTTCCTGCATCCACCAGAGCGCGTTGACGATGCTGCGGTGCTCCACCAGCACCCCCTTGGGATGCCCGGTCGAGCCCGACGTGTAGATGACGTACGCCAGGTGGGCCGGCGTCAGCCCCGCGCGCGGCGGGTTGCTGGACGGGCGATCGGCCCAGGCCCCGGCGTCACCGTCCAGCGACACCACCGGCACGGGCAGCCCGCCGAAGCGCCCGGCCGGGGCCCCGCGCGTCAGCAGCACCGCCGGCTCGCTGTCGACCAGCATGTAGCGCAGGCGCTCCGGCGGGTACTCGGGGTCCAGCGCCACGTAGGCGCCGCCGGCCTTGAGCACGCCCAGCAGCCCGATCATCAGCTCCAGGCTGCGCTCCACGCACAGCCCCACGCGAACCTCGGGACCCACGCCCAGCGCGCGCAGATGGTGGGCAAGGCGGTTGGCGCGCGCGTTCAGATCCGCGTAGCTCAGCGCCTCCCCCTCGAACACCAGCGCCACGGCATCCGGCGTGCGCTCGACCTGCGCCTCGAACAGCTCGTGCAGGCACGCCCCGCGAGGGAACTCGGCCTCCGTCGCGTTCCACTCCTCCAACACACGCCGCCGCTCCCCCTCCGGGAGCACGTCCAGGCGGCCCACCGGGCGCTCCGGCGCCCGCTCCAGCGCCTCCACGAGTCCGGCCAGCGCACGGTGCACCATCGCGCACACCCGCTCCGGACCCACCGACGCCGGCACCTGCGCCTTGAGCCCGAACCCCCTCCCCAGGTCGTCCACCAGAAGCGTCACCGGGTAGTTCGTCCAGTTTCCGCGGATGCCCTCCCACACCTCCGCGGTGCGGGACGTGACTCCTGCGCTGTGGCGGTAGTTCAGCAGGGCCGTGAAGAGCGGCGCCGGGGCCTCGACCCTGCTGCACCGCTGCGCCAGCGCCAGCGACGCGTGCTCGTGCCGCAGCAGCTCCGTGAGCTGCCGGTGCGTCCCCCGCACGCTCGCTCCGACGCCCTCCACCGCCACGCGCACACGGACCGGCAGCGTGTTGATGTGGGGTCCCAGAACCCGGTCCGAGCCCTCTGCGCCCTGCATCCGGCCGAACAGCACCGTCCCGAACACCACGTCGTCACGCCCCGACACGAGCGCCAACACCTGCGCGATCGCGACGTGCCACAGGCTCGCCGCGCTCACCCCCAGCTCGCGAGCACGCGCTCGCAGCCCGGCAGCCAGCGGTTCGTCCAGCATCAGCGCCGCTTCCGCGATCCCGGACCCGTCGCCCCACACGTCCAGCAGGCCGAAAGGCGCCGTGGGCTCCTCCACGTCGCCCAGGAGCTCCCGGAAGAAGACCTCGTGCTCGGCGCGGCTCACCCCCAGGCGCGCCTGCGCCACGTAGTTGCGGAAGGGCAGCGGAGCCGGGAGCGCGTCCGCGCGTCCGTGCAGGTGCGCCCGGACCTCGCCTTCCAGCACCTCCTTGGTGACGTGGTCGCCGATGAGGTGGTGCTGGTGGTACAGCAGCACCCAGCGGTCCCGGGCCTCGTCCCGCGCGGCGTACGCCCGCATCAGCGGTGCACGGCGCACGTCCATGCGGTGGTGGCCCGGGTCGAACCGACGGTAGAGCTGCGTCCCCGCGTCTCCGTCGGCCGGGTCCAGCACCACTTCCTCCACCTCCACACGGGCCTCCCGCCACACCACCTGCACCGGCTCCCGCAATCCTTCCCAGATCACCGAGGTGCGCAGGATGTCGTGCCGATCGATCACGGCCTGGAGAGCCACCAGGTACGCGTCCAGGCCCGCGCGCGTGTCGAAGCCGTACAGGGTGACCAGCTGGTAGAGATCCCCCTCCGTCTTCAGCAGGTGGTGAAATAGGATCCCCTCCTGCAAGGGCGCCAGCGGATAGATGTCCTGTACGTTCCGGGCGCCGCCCGCCACAGCCGCCACAATCCCCTCGATCTCCGCCGGGCTCAGCTCGACCAGCGGCAGCATCTCCACTGAGATGGCTTCGCACGGAGTCCGGATCCCGTTGGGAGGCACCTTCACCTCAAGCGAGTCCCTGCTTCCCAGGACGGCCGCTAGCCGGGCCAGTGTGGGAGCCGTAAACAGGGCATGGACGCCCGCGTGCAGTCCGCGCGCACGCATGCGCGCGACGAGCTTCACCGCCAGCAGGGAGTGGCCGCCCAGCTCGAAGAAGTGGTCGTGGCGGCCCACCCGCTCCACCCCCAGCACCTCCGCCCAGATCTGCGCCAGCACCCCCTCCGTCTCCCCCACGGGCGCCTCGTAGCCCCGCCGCGCGTACGCATCCCCCTCCGGCGCCGGCAGCCCCCGGCGGTCCACCTTCCCGTTCGGCGTCCGCGGAAGCGCCGCCAGGCGCACGTACGCCCCCGGGACCATGTACTCCGCCACGCGATCCCCAAGGTGCCCCCGCAGCGCCTCCACACCCGCATCCCCCACGTAGTACGCCACCAGACGCTTCTCCCCGGCCCCCTCCTCCCGCGCCACCACCACCGCCTCCTCCACTCCCCCGTGCTCCCCCAGCCGTGCCTCGATCTCGCTCAGCTCGATCCGGAAACCCCGCACCTTCACCTGGAAGTCGTTCCGACCCACGAACTCCACCTCTCCCTCCCCACGCCACCTCACCAGGTCCCCCGTCCGGTACAGACGCCCCCCCGCAGCCCCCCCCAACCCGTCCGGAACGAACTTCTCCGCCGTCAGCCCCGCTCGACCCCAGTAGCCCAGCGCCACCCCAGCGCCCCCCACGTACAGCTCCCCCACCACCCCCACCGGAACCGGCGCCCCCGATCCGTCCAGCACGTACGCTCGCGTGTTCCCCTTCGGCCGCCCGATCGGGATCCCCCGTCCCCCCTCCACCGCCTCCCCCACCTCCACCCCGTGCGCCAGCGAGAACGTGGTCGTCTCCGTCGGCCCGTAGCAGTTGTAGATCCGCACACGGCCCCCCTCACCCAGCACCCGCGCGTACGCCGCAGGGGCCGCGCGGTCCCCCCCCGTGAGCACGTAGCGCAGCCCCGACAGCGCCCCCGGGATCACCTGCGCGTAGTGGTTGAACAGCACCGGCGTGATCAGCAGCGCCGTCACCCCCGCCGCCTCCAGCAGGCGACCGTACTCCGGCGCGTCCAGCAGCACCTCCTGCCCCACCACCACGATGCGCCCGCCCCGAAGCAGCGGGCCCCACACCTCCAGCGTCGACGCGTCGAAGGCCGGGTTCGACGCCAGCGCCACCCGGTCCTCCGCATCCAGGTCCGCGTAGCCGTTGCTCAGCACCAGCTGCGTGATCGCCCGGTGCGGCACCATCACTCCCTTGGGCTCCCCCGTCGAGCCGGAGGTGTACATCACGTACGCCAACGCCTCCCCGCCCAGCCCACCCGCCGCGTCCAGCTCACCCGCCACGCCCGCCGCCCCGGCTCCGGAAAGCGTGTCCACGTCCACCCGATCCACACCCGGAAGCGGCGCAAGCGGCTCGCCCGAGCGGCTCAGCAGGAGGCGCGCGCCGCTGTCGGCGACCATGAAGGCGGTGCGCTCGGCCGGGTACGACGCGTCCAGCGGGACGTACGCCGCACCCGTCCTGAGCACCGCCAGCTCGGCCACCACCAGCTCGACCGAGCGCGGGAGCAGGAGGGCCACCCGGCTCCCGGCGCGCACCCCGCGCCGCCTGAGGTGCTGCGCCACCCCGTGGGCCCACGCGTCCAGCTCGGCGTACGTCAGCGTCCGCTCTCCCTGCACCACCGCAACGGCGCCGGGCGTGCGCCCGGCCTGCGCCGCGAACAGCTCGTGCACCCCCACCTCGCCCGGGTACGCCGACGCCGTCCGGTTCCACGCCTCCAGCAGCTGCCGGCGCTCCTCCTCCGCCAGCACCTCCAGCCGGTCCACCGGGCGATCGGCGTCGGCGGCCATCCCCTCCAGCACCCGCCGCAGGTACCCCGCGTACCGCTCCACCGTCTCCGGCTCGAACAGCGCCGTCGCGTACTCCATCCCCCCCACGATCCGCCCCTCCGCCTCCTGCAGCGACAGCGAAAGGTCGAACTTCGACGTCGCCTGGGGGGACCGCTCAAGGAACGCGGGAGCCAGTCCCGGCAGCTCCAGCCGCCTCCGCCGCAGGTTCTCCCACGCGAACATCACCTGGAAGACGGGGTTGTGCGCCAGGCTGCGCGCCGGCTGCACCAGCTCCACCACCTGCTCGAAGGGAATGTCCTGGTGATCCTGGGCCTCGAGCGCGCGCGCCCGGACACGCGCCAGCAGCTCCGCCACCGTCGGCGCTCCCGACAGCTCCACGCGGATCGCGAGCGTGTTCACGAAGTAGCCGATCAGCCCCTCGATCTCGCGTCGCCCACGGTTGGCCGTAGGCGAGCCTACCACCACGTCCGTCTGGCCCGACAGCCGGCCCAGCATCACCGCCCACCCGGCCAGCAGCGTCATGTAGAGCGTCGTCCCGTGCCGGTGACTGAGCGCCTCCAGGCTCCCGGTCAGCTCTTCGTCCAGAACCACGGGGACCGACGCACCCGCGAACTGCTGCCGCGCCGGACGCGCGTGGTCAAGCGGGAGCTCGAGCAGTTCCGGAACACCCGCGAGCGCGCTCCTCCAGTACGCTGCCTGCTCCTGCCGGAGCTCTCCCTCCGCCCAGCGCCGCTGCCACTCCACGTGGTCGGCGTACTGCACCGGGAGAGGGGGGAGTGGATCACCCCCGCCGCACCCGCCGGAGGCGTACAGTGCCCCCAGCTCGCCGGCCAGCACCTCCATCGACCACCCGTCCGAGACGATGTGGTGCACCGTCACCAGCAGCACGTGGTCCTCTGTCGCCAGCCGGACCAGGCGCCCGCGGACCAGCGGACCGTGCTCCAGGTCGAAAGGCGCGCGCGCCTCCTCGCCCACGATGCGACGCAGCTCCGCCTCCGCGTCCGGCCTGCCGCTCAGGTCCTGCTCCGCCAGTGGGAAGGAGCTCTCCGCCGCCGGGGCGATCCGCTGCCGCGGCTCGCCGTCCACCGCCACGAACGTGGTGCGCAGCGCCTCGTGGCGCGCCACGATCCGGTCCAGCGCACGGCCCAGCTCCGCGCCGTCCAGCGCACCCCTCAGGCGGACCTGTCTGGGGACGTTGTACGCGCCCCCTGCCCCCATCTGCTCCAGGAACCACAACCGCTGCTGGGCGGAAGAGAGCGGGAGCGGCCGATCGCGCGGGACGACTGCGAGGTCGGGGAGGCCGGTCGGCCCGGGCGCGCGCGTGGCGTCTACCCGGGCCGAGAGTCCGGCCACCGTGGGCACCTCGAAGATGTCGCGGAGGGAGAGCTCCGCCCCGAGCGCTTCGCGAAGGCGGGTCAGGATCTGCATCGCGAGGAGCGAGTGCCCCCCGAGACTGAAGAAGTCGTCGTGCACTCCCACTTCGGGGAGCCCGAGCAGCTCTTTCCATGTCTCCGCCACCGCCCGCTCCGTAGCGGTCGAGGGAGCGGCACGGGGAGTGGACGGCGGGGCGCCGCAAGGCTCATCCCCGTCCTCTACGCTCCGCTCCACCGGCACCCCGGACGCGCGGAGACGGCCCAGCGTCTCCTGGAAATACGCCACGTCCGACCGTCGGGTGTACGCGTGCCGGAGGGAAGCCAGGACCGATGCCTCCGGCGCCCCCGCGTGGAGCGCGAAGGTGCCCAGCGTCCGCCCCGGTCCCACTTCGAGGAAGATGCGGCCGGGTGTCCGCAGCGCCTCGGCGAGCCCGTCGGCGAAGCGCACCACCCGTGTGAGGTGGGTTGCCCAGTACCCGGGATCCGCGGCCTGCTCCGCGGTGATCCACGTCCCGGTGACGTTCGAGAGGAATGGGATGGAGGGAGCCCGCAGCCTCGTCCCGCGGACCAGCTCCGCCAGCGGCACGGAGACCGGCTCCATCGCCGCGGAGTGGAACGCATGCGAGGCGCGCAGGCGCCGCGCGCTCACTCCACGCCCGGCCAGCTCTTCCTCCAGCGCCGCGACCGCTCCGGGAGATCCGGAGACGGTGCAGAGCCCCGGGGCGTTGACCGCCGCGAGTGCTGCGCCGTCGCGGAGGAGCGGCAGGAGCTCGTCCGGCCCCAGCGGGAGGGCGAGCATCGCTCCCGGCGGGAGAGCATCGATCATCCGGGCGCGAGCCGCGACCAGGGAGAGCGCGTCCTCCAGGGCGAAGACCCCCGCGACCGTCGCGGCCACGTACTCCCCCAGGGAGTGCCCGATCATACAGTCCGGAACGACGCCACGTGCCATCCAGGCCCGGGCGAGCGCGTACTCCACCACGAACACTGCCGGGTGGGCCAGCTCGGTGCGGTGGAGCGCCGACGGCTCCTCCTGCGCTTCCCCCCCGTCCCGCCCGAGCATCCTGCGGAGGTCGGGCTCCCCGGAGCCGGCCTCGTCCACACCCGCCGTGCCGGCCGGATAGAGGGCGTCGCGCACGTCCACACCAAGGTGCGGGCGGAGGATCTCCGCGCACCGGTCCACCTCGGCACGGAACACCGGCTCGCTCTCATAGAGGCCGCGCGCCATTCCGGGGTACTGGTCGCCCACCCCGGGGAAGAGGAAGACGACGCTGGCCCCCCATCCCTCCACCGCTCCCACATCGGCTTTCCCCGCGGGCGCAGCGCGGTCCGGCCCAAAATCCACGGTTCCGTGAGGCGCAGGACGCTCTCGGCAACGTGAGCGGCTCATTCGATCGTCACTGCGCATGAGGGGAGCGGTGTCCTTGGGTGGGAAAACGTCGTGAACAGCGGTGCCGTACTGTTTCGGCAGGGGCTTCCGGCCACCGGGCTCTCAAGCGTCGTACACGTAAGGGGAGGTGCGGACATTCCGCACCGCCGCTCATCCGGCTTCCAGCGGGTCGGGATACCCTCCGACTCTCCAGGGCCGCTTCGCCGCGTCGGAGGCACACCCGCACAGGAGCCCACCACCAGGATCGGGGCCCTCGTCGGGATCCCGGGAGGACGTCCGATACCGGAAAACGCTCCGGTATCGGCACCGGGAACAGGGCAAACGCGATTTCCAGCAGAAGAATGTCCCCATCAGCCGCTTTACGGTCCCGTGAGGCAAAATAAAAGCGCCCGGTGATTGCCATTTCGCCCCAGATCTTCTCCCGGTGAACCGCTACAGTCCGCCCGATGGGCCAGGGATGTGCCCGGCTAACAGCACCAGAGCCGACTGCCAGGACGCAGGAAGCCCTAGTGGATCACCCCGGCTGAGGTGATGGGTATCGGGAGGAGAACTTCTCCCGAGCCTTGGCGGTTGTGAAACGCCACTGAATCGTGGCCTTGCTGCCGTTGCGGTCGCGGCACCAGACGGCGGTTTCACGCTGCACGACTTCCATGCTGGGCAGGCGCCGGTCCAAGCATTGAGTGCCGAGCACGGAGAACTCCACCTCGGCCATGTTCAACCAGCTTGCATGCTTGGGCGTGTGGTGCAACTCCAGGCGCTTTGCGATCCGGCTTGCTTCCTCGGGCGCGAACGCCTGGTAGAGCGAGGCCGGCGTGTGCGTGTTCAGGTTGTCCAGCACCACGCGGACCTTCTCCGCCTCCGGAAAATGCACGTCCACCAGATCCCGCATGCAGTGGGCGAAGTCGATCGCGGTGCGCCGCTGCGTGACCTTGACCTCTCGCCAGGCGGTGTCGGGGCTGAAGAAGAGGAAGAGGTTGCACGTGCCTTCGCGCCGGTACTCGTAGTCGAACCGCTCGGCCTGCCCCGGTCGCGCCGGCAGCGGCATGCGCACCTCGGACAGAAGTTGCAGAGGCATCTCGTCAAAGGCCACACGCGGCCGCTTCGGGTCGTTCGGCTCTGCATACAGGTCGAGCACGTCCTCCATCCGCCAGACGAATTCGGCCGTGATCTCCGGGATCAGCCACTGCTGGCGCTGCCACGGCTTCGTCTTGCTTTTTTGAGCGTGCGGCGCACCGTCTCATCCGAGATCGAGTCCACCGCCCCCAGTTCCACCAGCCGGTCCGCGAGCATCTGCATGCTCCAGCGGGCGCGCCCACCAGGCACGTCGCTGCAGGCCAGCGCCAGGAGCAGGGCCTCCGCTTTGCCTGTCAGCTTCGGCGGCATCGGCGGGCGGGGTTTCTCTGAGAGAGCCGCCTCCAGCCCTTCTTCCACGAAGCGCTTGCGGATGCGCTCCACCGTAGCGACCCCGACGCCCACGCCCGCGACGATCTGCTCGTCCGTGGCACCCTCGTCGGAGCGCAGCACCACCAGAGCGCGTTTGATCCGCCGCGCGCTTGCCTTCCCCTTGCGCGTGAGCACAAGCAGATCGCTGCGCTCCTGCTCCGTCAGCTTCACCTTGTACCGCTTCGTCATCCTTCGGCTCCTGTACAACTGCGTACCCAAAGCCGAAGGATACCCCATCAACTCACTCGTGGTGCCCCACTAGACTCCGGACGACCGGGGCGGGGACGGGTAGGATTCCATCACGACGCACCGAGGTCAGGGGCCCGGGACAACATCTGTCGTGAAATGCGAGGCAAGATCTCGCACGTTGGGGCTGTTCAGCGCCGTCATGTGGTTTCCAGCCCCCACGAGGAAGGAAAGGGCGGGGGCCCAGCGCTTCCAACCCTGCACTGCCTTTACGGAGTGCGATTGGTTTGCGCCTGAATCATATCTTGAATCGCGCAGGAGTACAAGTCGTAGCGAGGCCGGGTAGATCTCGTCGGGCCAGTAAGTTGCGCGCAGACAGGAAGAAAAGGTCCGGAAAGGGCCCCGCAGCACCTCCGGGGCCGAGCGGCGGGGCAGGAGGCCCAGCCTTACCAGGCGCCCGTGGAGAAGTTCGAGCCTTCCGGCCT
Source organism: uncultured Gemmatimonadales bacterium (assembly GCA_963716255.1). Classification (GTDB taxonomy): domain Bacteria; phylum Gemmatimonadota; class Gemmatimonadetes; order Longimicrobiales; family Longimicrobiaceae; genus JAFAYN01. The sequence continues at coordinate 2,331,226 of OY970303.1, forward strand.
CGTCCAGGACGGCGATCTCTTCCGCTCCGATCTCCAGCGGGCGCTCCGCGGTCAGCTCGAAGACCTCGACCAGTTTGAGAAAGGCCTCTCCGCCATCGTATTCCGCGATATGGCCACCCTCCTCGTCCGGCACCTCACTGTCCAGGATGGTGAGCGAGCCCACTGTACGTCCGGCCCCGCGCAGGCGCAGGGCCATCTCGAACGCGACCCAGCCGCCGAAGGAGTGCCCCAGCAGGTGGACGGGGCCGGTGGGCTGTGCGTCGTGAAGGGCACGAAGGTAGTGCTCCGCGGCGGCCGCTACCGTCGAGTGTGGGACCATGTCACCATCCAGCCCTCGGGGCTGGAACGCGTGGATCGGCCGGGCAGGATCCAGGTACCCGCCCAGCTCAGCGAAGCTGGCCACGCTCGCCCCTGCTCCGGGGACGCAAAACAGGGGAACGCCCCCGGCCTTTCCGAATCGCAGCGTCACCAGAGGCGAATACGCCTCCTCCGGCAGCGCCTCCCGGTGCTCGGCCGCAAGACCGACCTCACGCGACAGTGCTTCGCCGAGGGACCGGACGTTGCGCGCTTCCATCATGGAAAGGTGTGTCCCCGGCACCGGCGACAGCCGGGTGGGCGCGTCGCCCGCCAGGGCCTGCCAGCCCCGCTGCAGGTCAGGGTCGGTGCTCTCCTGCGCGGGAAAGAGGTGGACGGGGAGCGGGAGCGGGTGCGGGAAATACTCCCGCAGCGCACGGCGGTTGGCCGACACGCGGTCCTGCATCTCCTGCGCCTGTGCCGCCGTGACATGATCGGGGAGCAACCCCTTCTCGCGGCACCTCCTGACGAACGTCTCCATGTCTGTCCCCGGGGCGGCGGCCTGCTCTCCGATCCGCGGGCCGGTGCTCCCTCCCGGTGCCTCAGCCATGCGCAGCACGCCGAGCAACAGGGCGTAGTCGCGCCCGGGATCCTCCGCTCTGCTTCTCGCGACGGCGGGATGGTACGTGTCCATCATGCCGACGAACTCGACAGCCTGGTCCTGGCCGATGAGCTGTGAAGCCATCTCGTAGGCGAGGACCCCGCCGAAGGACCACCCGGCCAGCCGGTACGGGCCCACCGGCTGCACCTCGCGGAGCATTCGCACCAGCCGTGTCGCCATCCCTTCCACGGTGCGGAGGCGTGGCCCCGAGGCGGCTGTCGCCGGCAGGGCGAACACCGGGATCTCGGCATCGATGTGAGGCTGCAGCACCCACGCGTAGGCCACCGACCCTGCTCCCTCGTGGACCAGGAAGAGCGGGCTCTTCGAACCGGTCGGCCGGACGGGAATCGCACGGTCGTCCCGGACCCGGCCCCCGTCTCCCCGCATCAGGGTCGCGAGTGATTCGACTGTCGGATGGGAGAAGAGATCCGCCAGCGCCACGTCCCCACCCAGCCGCTGCCGGATCCTGGAGACCAGCTTCACCGCCAGCAGGGAGTGGCCGCCCAGCTCGAAGAAGTGGTCGTGGCGGCCCACCCGCTCCACCCCCAGCACCTCCGCCCAGATCTGCGCCAGCACCCCCTCCGTCTCCCCCACGGGCGCCTCGTAGCCCCGCCGCGCGTACGCATCCCCCTCCGGCGCCGGCAGCCCCCGGCGGTCCACCTTCCCGTTCGGCGTCCGCGGAAGCGCCGCCAGGCGCACGTACGCCCCCGGGACCATGTACTCCGCCACGCGATCCCCAAGGTGCCCCCGCAGCGCCTCCACACCCGCATCCCCCACGTAGTACGCCACCAGACGCTTCTCCCCGGCCCCCTCCTCCCGCGCCACCACCACCGCCTCCTCCACTCCCCCGTGCTCCCCCAGCCGTGCCTCGATCTCGCTCAGCTCGATCCGGAACCCTCGCACCTTCACCTGGAAGTCGTTCCGACCCACGAACTCCACCTCTCCCTCCCCACGCCACCTCACCAGGTCCCCCGTCCGGTACAGACGCCCCCCCGCAGCCCCCCCCAACCCGTCCGGAACGAACTTCTCCGCCGTCAGCCCCGCTCGACCCCAGTAGCCCAGCGCCACCCCAGCGCCCCCCACGTACAGCTCCCCCACCACCCCCACCGGAACCGGCGCCCCCGACCCGTCCAGCACGTACGCTCGCGTGTTCCCCTTCGGCCGCCCGATCGGGATCCCCCGCCCCCCCTCCATCGCCTCCCCCACCTCCACCCCGTGCGCCAGCGAGAACGTGGTCGTCTCCGTCGGCCCGTAGCAGTTGTAGATCCGCACACGGCCCCCCTCACCCAGTACCCGCGCGTACGCCGCAGGGGCCGCGCGGTCCCCCCCCGTGAGCACGTAGCGCAGCCCCGACAGCGCCCCCGGGATCACCTGCGCGTAGTGGTTGAACAGCACCGGCGTGATCAGCAGCGCCGTCACCCCCGCTTCCTCCAGCAGGCGACCGTACTCCGGCGCGTCCAGCAGCACCTCCTGCCCCACCACCACGATGCGCCCGCCCCGAAGCAGCGGGCCCCACACCTCCAGCGTCGACGCGTCGAAGGCCGGGTTCGACGCCAGCGCCACCCGGTCCTCTGCATCCAGATCCGCGTAGCCGTTGCTCAGCACCAGCTGCGTGATCGCCCGGTGCGGCACCATCACTCCCTTGGGCTCCCCCGTCGAGCCGGAGGTGTACATCACGTACGCCAACGCCTCCCCGCCCAGCCCACCCGCCGCGTCCAGCTCACCCGCCACGCCCGCCGCCCCGGCTCCGGAAAGCGTGTCCACGTCCACCCGATCCACACCCGGAAGCGGCGCAAGCGGCTCGCCCGAACGGCTCAGCAGGAGGCGCGCGCCGCTGTCGGCGATCATGAAGGCCGTGCGCTCGGCCGGGTACGACGCGTCCAGCGGGACGTACGCCGCACCCGCCCTGAGCACCGCCAGCTCGGCCACCACCAGCTCGACCGAGCGCGGGAGCAGGAGGGCCACCCGGCTCCCGGCGCGCACCCCGCGCTGCCTGAGGTGCTGCGCCAGCCCGTGGGCCCACGCGTCCAGCTCGGCGTACGTCAGCGTCCGCTCCCCCTGCACCACCGCAACGGCGCCGGGCGTGCGCCCGGCCTGCGCCGCGAACAGCTCGTGCACGCCCACCTCGCCCGGGTACGCCGACGCCGTCCGGTTCCACGCCTCCAGCAGCTGCCGGCGCTCCTCCTCCGCCAGCACCTCCAGCTGGTCCATGGGACGCTCCGGCGCCGCTTCCAGCGCCTCCACCATGCTCTCCAGCGCCCGGTGCATCATCGCGCACACGCGCTCCGGACCCACGGACGCCGGCACCTGTGCCGTCAGCCCGAACCCCTCGCCCCAGTCGTCCACCGACAGCGCCACCGGGTAGTTCGTCCGCTCTTCTCCGTGGATCTCCCGCACACCCGCCCGCGACCCGTTCCCCTCCGCGGAGCGGCTGGCCCCGGCCGCACTTCCGCCGTGGCGGTAGTTCAACAGCGAGGTGAAAAGCGGGGTCGGTGCCTGTACGCCGCTGCTCCGCTGCGCCAACGCCAGCGAGGCGTGCTCGTGCCGCAACAGCTCTACCAGCTGCCGGTGCGTCCTCCGAACGCCTGTCTCCGCGCCCTCCGAGGCTACCCGCACCCGGACCGGCAGCGTGTTGACGAAGGGTCCCAGCACCCGGCCGGCGCCCGCTCCGCCCTGCATCCGGCCGAAGAGCACCGTTCCGAACACCACGTCGCGGCGGCCCGACACCCGCGCCAGCACCAGCGCCCAGGCAACGTGGCAGACGCTCGCCGCGCTCACCCCCAGCTTCCGTGCGCGCGCCCGCAGCCGCGCCGCCAGTCCCCCGTCCACCGGGACCCGCGCTTCCGCGATGCCGGACCCGTCGCCCCAGGCGTCCAGCAGACCGTACGGCGCCGTCGGCTCGTCCACGTCCCCCAGCAGCTCGCGGAAGTACGACTCGTGCTCCGCCCGGTTCACCCCAAGGCGCGCCTGCGCCACGTAGCTGCGAAACGGCAGCGGAGCCGGGAGCTCGTGCGACCGCCCCAGCAGGTGCGCCCGGACCTCATCCTTCAGCACCTCGAACGTTACGTGGTCGCCGATGAGGTGATGATGTTGCCGCAGCAGCACCCAGCGGTCCCGTGCCGCATCCCGCGCGGCGTAGAGGCGCATCAGCGGCGCCCGACGCACGTCCAGCCGGTTCCGGCGGGGGCCGAACCGCCGGTGCAGCTGCCTCGCCACGTCGCCCCCGGCCGGGTCCGGCTCCACCTCCTCCACTTCCAGCCGGACCTCCCGCCACACCACCTGCATCGGTTCGGACAATCCCTCCCACATCACCGAAGTGCGCAGCACGTCGTGCCGGGCGACCACCGCCTGCAGCGCAGCCACGTACGCGTCCAGGCGCTCGCGGCTGTCGAAGGCGGACAGGCTCGACAGCAGGTAAGGATCCCCCTCCGGAGTCATCAGGTGGTGGAACAGGATCCCTTCCTGGAGCGGCGCCAGCGGGTAGACGTCCTGCACGTTCCCCGCTCCACCAGCCACTGCCGCCGCGATCCCGGACATCTCCGCCTCGCTCAGCTCCAGCAGGGGCACGTGACGGTCCGCGGACGAGGCGGGGAGATGTCCTCCGGACCGGACCACCTCCAGGAGAGCCTGCTTGTTCTCCCGCAGCAGGGCGATCAGCGCTGGATCCAGAGCCCGGCTCTTCGTACGGACGACCAGCTCGTCGGCATCCACCGCAAGCTCCACCTTCTCTTCGGCGAGCCGGACCAGAAGCTCACGGACGGTCATAGACGGAACTCCAGGATCTGCTCGGTCACCGAGGCCAACCCCGCCACCGTCGGCGTGGCGAACAGGAGCCCGACATCCACGTGGAGATGGTGCTGGCGCATACGCTCGATCAGCTTCACCGCCAGCAGGGAGTGGCCGCCCAGCTCGAAGAAGTGGTCGTGGCGGCCCACCCGCTCCACCCCCAGCACCTCCGCCCAGATCTGCGCCAGCACCCCCTCCGTCTCCCCCACGGGCGCCTCGTAGCCCCGCCGCGCGTACGCATCCCCCTCCGGCGCCGGCAGCCCCCGGCGGTCCACCTTCCCGTTCGGCGTCCGCGGAAGCGCCGCCAGGCGCACGTACGCCCCCGGGACCATGTACTCCGCCACGCGATCCCCAAGGTGCCCCCGCAGCGCCTCCACACCCGCATCCCCCACGTAGTACGCCACCAGACGCTTCTCCCCGGCCCCCTCCTCCCGCGCCACCACCACCGCCTCCTCCACTCCCTCGTGCTCCCCCAGCCGTGCCTCGATCTCGCTCAGCTCGATCCGGAAACCCCGCACCTTCACCTGGAAGTCGTTCCGACCCACGAACTCCACCTCTCCCTCCCCACGCCACCTCACCAGGTCCCCCGTCCGGTACAGACGCCCCCCCGCAGCCCCCCCCAACCCGTCCGGAACGAACTTCTCCGCCGTCAGCCCCGCTCGACCCCAGTAGCCCAGCGCCACCCCAGCGCCCCCCACGTACAGCTCCCCCACCACCCCCACCGGAACCGGCGCCCCCGACCCGTCCAGCACGTACGCTCGCGTGTTCCCCTTCGGCCGCCCGATCGGGATCCCCCGCCCCCCCTCCACCGCCTCCCCCACCTCCACCCCGTGCGCCAGCGAGAACGTGGTCGTCTCCGTCGGCCCGTAGCAGTTGTAGATCCGCACACGGCCCCCCTCACCCAGCACCCGCGCGTACGCCGCAGGGGCCGCGCGGTCCCCCCCCGTGAGCACGTAGCGCAGCCCCGACAGCGCCCCCGGGATCACCTGCGCGTAGTGGTTGAACAGCACCGGCGTGATCAGCAGCGCCGTCACCCCCGCCGCCTCCAGCAGGCGACCGTACTCCGGCGCGTCCAGCAGCACCTCCTGCCCCACCACCACGATGCGCCCGCCCCGAAGCAGCGGGCCCCACACCTCCAGCGTCGACGCGTCGAAGGCCGGGTTCGACGCCAGCGCCACCCGGTCCTCCGCATCCAGATCCGCGTAGCCGTTGCTCAGCACCAGCTGCGTGATCGCCCGGTGCGGCACCATCACTCCCTTGGGCTCCCCCGTCGAGCCGGAGGTGTACATCACGTACGCCAACGCCTCCCCGCCCAGCCCACCCGCCGCGTCCAGCTCACCCGCCACGCCCGCCGCCCCGGCTCCGGAAAGCGTGTCCACGTCCACCCGATCCACACCCGGAAGCGGCGCAAGCGGCTCGCCCGAACGGCTCAGCAGGAGGCGCGCGCCGCTGTCGGCGATCATGAAGGCCGTGCGCTCGGCCGGGTACGACGCGTCCAGCGGGACGTACGCCGCACCTGCCCTGAGCACCGCCAGCTCGGCCACCACCAGCTCGACCGAGCGCGGGAGCAGGAGGGCCACCCGGCTCCCGGCGCGCACCCCGCGCCGCCTGAGGTGCTGCGCCAGCCCGTGGGCCCACGCGTCCAGCTCGGCGTACGTCAGCGTCCGCTCCCCCTGCACCACCGCAACGGCGCCGGGCGTGCGCCCGGCCTGCGCCGCGAACAGCTCGTGCACCCCCACCTCGCCCGGGTACGCCGACGCCGTCCGGTTCCACGCCTCCAGCAGCTGCCGGCGCTCCTCCTCCGCCAGCACCTCCAGCCGGTCCACCGGGCGATCGGCGTCGGCGGCCATCCCCTCCAGCACCCGCCGCAGGTACCCCGCGTACCGCTCCACCGTCTCCGGCTCGAACAGCGCCGTCGCGTACTCCATCCCCCCCACGATCCGCCCCTCCGCCTCCTGCAGCGACAGCGAAAGGTCGAACTTCGCCGTCGCCTGCCGGGTCTCCTGCACGGGTCCTACCTCCAGCCCCGGCAGCTCCAGCCTGTCGCGCCGCGTGTTCTGCCAGGCGAACATCACCTGGAAGACGGGGCTGTGCGCCAGGCTGCGCGCCGGCTGCACCAGCTCCACCACCTGCTCGAACGGGATGTCCTGGTTCTGCTGGGCTTCCAGCACTCGCGCCTTCACCCGCCCCAGCAGCTCCGCCACCGTAGGAGCGCCCGTCAGCTCCACACGGAGCGCCAGCGTGTTCACGAAGAACCCGATCAGCCGCTCGATCTCTCCCCTGCCGCGATTGGCCGTCGGCGCGCCGATGACCACGTCCGTCTGGCCCGAAAGACGGCTCAGCACCGTCGCCCACCCGGCCAGCAGCGTCACGAACAGCGTCGTGCCCTGCCTCCGGCTCAGCGCCTTCAGGGCTCCCGTCAGCTCCTCCTCCAGCTGCAGCCGTGCCAAGGCTCCCGCGAAGTCCTGCCGCGCCGGACGCGCGTGGTCGGTGGGCAGCTCCAGCAGCTCCGGCGCGCCGGCGAGCGTCTCCCGCCAGTAGTCCGCCTGCCGCTTGAGGACCTCCCCGTCCACCCAGCGCCGCTGCCAGGCCGCGTAGTCGGCGTACTGGATGGGGAGAGGCGGCAGGGGATCGGCGTCCCCGCCCCGGAAGGCCGTGTAGAGCGTGCCCAGCTCCTGCGTGAACACTCCCATGCTCCACCCATCGGAGACGATGTGGTGCATGGTCACCACCAACACGTGGTCGTCCGCCGCGAGCCGGATCAGGCGCCCCCGGATCAGCGGACCGCGCTCCAGGTGGAACGGCGCACCCGCCTCCTCGGCCGTCAGCCGGCGCAGCTCCGCCCCGGCCCCGGCCCCGGGGTGGCTGCTCAGGTCGTGATCGACCAGGTGGAACCGGCTCTCCTCCGCTGCGATGCGCTGCACCGGCTCACCGTCCAACGTGCGGAACGTGGTGCGCAACGCCTCGTGCCTCGCCACGATCTGGTCGAGCGCGCGCACCAGCGCCTCCCGGTCCAGCTCGCCCCGCAGGCGCAGACGCATGGGAATGTGATACGCCGCGCCCAGGGCGCCGAGCTGCTCCAGGAACCAGAGCCGCTGCTGGGCGAACGACAGCACCAGACGCCTGCTCCGATCCGCCGCCTCGATCCCCGGCAGCTCCGCACGCCCCCGATCCTCCAGACCCCGCGCGAACTCCGCAAGCACCGGCCTCTCGAACACCTCCCCCAGCGCCACCTCCAACTCCAGCACCTGGCGCACCCGCGAGACCACCTGCACCGCACGCAGCGAGTGACCCCCAAGCTCGAAGAACTCGTCCCACCGGCCCACCTCTGCCACTCCCAGCACTTCCCGCCAGATCTCCGCCACCGCCTCCTCCGTCCCGCTCGCCGGTGCCTCGTACCCCCGCCTCCCCGACCCTTCCCCCGACGGCGCCGGCAGCCCCTGGCGGTCCACCTTCCCGTTCCCCGTCAGCGGCAGCCGATCCAGGCGCATGTACACCCCGGGCACCATGTACTCCGGCAGCTGCTCCCGAAGCTGCAGGCGCAGTCCCTCCGCTTCCGCCTCCCCCACGTAGTACGCCACCAGATGCTTCTCCCCGGGCGCGTCCTCCCGCGCCACCACCACCGCCGCGCGCACCCCTGCCTGCTCCCCCAGCCGAGCCTCGATCTCCCCCAGCTCGATCCGGAACCCCCGCACCTTCACCTGGTGGTCGTTGCGCCCCACGAACTCGATCGTCCCCCCCGCCTGCCACCGCCCCACGTCGCCCGTCCGGTACAGGCGCCCCCCCGCCTCGCCCCCGAACCCGTCCGGAACGAACTTCTCCGCCGTCAGCCCCGCGCGGTTCAGGTACCCGTGCGCCACCCCCGCCCCCCCGATGTACAGCTCCCCCGCCACCCCCACCGGCACCGGCTCCCCCGCGCCATCCAGCACGTACACGCGCGTATTCGAGATCGGACGGCCCAGAGGAATGCCGTGCGCCCCCTCGCCCACTCGCTCGATCCGGTGCGTCAGGGCGAAGGTCGTCGTCTCCGTCGGTCCGTACCCGTTGATCAGCTGCTGCGGTGCATGGCTGCCCAGCACGCGCGCGATCACCGCCGGATCCAGCCGGTCCCCGCCCACGATCAGGTAGCGCAGCCCCGCCAGCTGCCTCTTCAGCGCCTCCGCGTACTGGTTGAACAGCCCCACCGTCAGCCACAGCACGCTCACCCCCTCCCCCTCCAGCACACCGCCCAGCCGCTGTGGTTCGAGAACCTCCTCCGCGGATACGACCACCACGCGCGCCCCGTTCAGCAGCGCGGACCACACCTCCAGCGTGCTCGCATCGAAGCTCGGGTGGGCCGCGAACGCCACCCGATCCGACGGCCCCACCTCGGCATAGCCGTTGTTCAGCACCAGGCGCGAGACCGCGCGGTGCGGAACCACCACCCCCTTCGGCTCCCCCGTGGAGCCGGAGGTGTACATCACGTACGCGGGCGCCCCGCCGTCCAGCAGCGCCGGCAGGTCCTGCCCGGTCCTCCCGCCCAGCGTGTCCACGTCGATCCGCTGCGTCCCCCTCAGCGGCGGGAGCGCCTGCCCTTCCAGCCCCAGCACCACCCGCGAGCCGCTGTCGGCCACCAGGAAGCCGAGCCGCGCGGCGGGCAGCGACGGGTCGAGCGGCACGTACGCGGCGCCCGCCTTGAGGATGGCCAGCTCGGCCACCACCAGCTCCAGGCTGCGCGGCATCAGGATCGCGACCCGCGACCCGGGGGACACCCCGTGCCGCACCAGGTGGTGCGCCAGCGCGTTCGCCCGCCCGTTCAGCTCCGCGTAGGTGAGCGTGCGAGCCCCCTGGACCAGCGCCACCGCACGCGGGCTCCGCCGCGCCTGCGCCTCGAAGATCTCCTGCACGCACGCCTCGGCAGGGTACTCCGCGGACGTCGCGTTCCACGCCTCTACCACCTGCTCCCGCTCCGCATCCGGCAGCAGGGGCAGGCTCTCCACGCTCCGGCCCTCCTGCGCCACCATTCCCTCCACCACCCGGCGCAGGTAGCCGAGGTAGCGCTCCACCGTGGCCCTCTCGAAGAGCGCCGTCGCGTACTCCACCCCGCCCGCGATCCTATCCCCCTGCTCCGAGAGGGTGAGCGACAGGTCGAACTTCGCCGTGTCCTGGGGTGCCCCCGGCACGCGTGCAAGCTCCAGCCCGGGCAGCTCCAGGGTCCCGCGCGGCGCGTTCTGCCAGGCGAACATCACCTGGAACACGGGGCTGTGCGCCAGGCTGCGCGCCGGCTGCACCAGCTCCACCACCTGCTCGAAGGGGATGTCCTGGTGCTGCTGCGCCTGGAGCGCGCGCGCCTTCACCCGCCCCAGCAGCTCCCCCACCGTCGGCGAGCCCGACAGCTCCACCCGGATCGCGAGCGTGTTGACGAAGAAGCCGATCAGCCCCTCGACCTCCCGGCGGCCCCGGTTCGCCGTGGGCGTGCCGACGACCACGTCCTCCTGGCCCGACAGACGGCCCAGCAGCGCCGCCCACCCGGCCAGCAGCGTCATGTACAGCGTCGTCCCGTGGCGCTGGCTCAGCGCCTTCAGGCCCGCCGTCAGCTCCCCGCCCAGGGAAAAGCCGATCGAATCACCGGCATGGTCCTGCCGTGCCGGGCGTGGATGGTCGGCCGGGACTTCCAAGAGCTCGGGCGCGCCGGAGAGCGTCTCCCGCCAGTACGCCGCCTGCTCCCGCAGCACCTCGCCATCGACCCAGCGCCGCTGCCAGGCCGCATAGTCCGCGTACTGCACGGGAAGCGGCGGCAGCGGGTCCGCATCGCCCCGCCTGAACGCGCCGTAGAGCACGCCCAGCTCGCGCACGAGTACGCCCGTGGACCACCCGTCCGAGACGATATGGTGCATGGTCAGCAGGAGCACGCGGTCCTCGTCGCCGATGCGTACCAGACGGCCGCGGATCAGCGGTCCCTGCTCCAGGTCGAAAGGAGCGCGGGCTTCATCCTCCATCAGCCGGCGCAGCTCCGCTTCGGCCCCGGGGTGGCCGCCGAGGTCGTGCTCCACCAGTGTCAGCGCGCTCTCCTCCACTTCTATGCACCGCTGGACCGGCTCGCCGTGCATGGTCGGGAAGCGGGTGCGCAGCGCTTCGTGGCGGGCAACGATGCGGTCCAGCGCTCGATTCAGCGCCGGGCGGTCCAGCTCTCCCCTGAACCGCAGCCGTATGGGGATGTGGTATGCGGTTCCCGCGCTCCCCATCTGATAGAGGAACCACAACCGCTGCTGTGCGAACGACAGTGCCAGGCGCTCTGTGCCCGGAGCCGGTCCGATCACCGGCAGGTCGATGCGGCTCGCCTTCCCCAGGAACGCTGCGAAGTCCGCCAGCACGGGCAGCGCGAACAGGTCGCCGAGAGCGGCCTCCAGGCCCAGCACCTGCCGCACGCGCGACACCACCTGCACAGCCAGCAGGGAGTGTCCGCCCAGCTCGAAGAAGTGGTCGTGCCGCCCCACCCGCTCCACCCCCAGCACCTCCGCCCAGACCTGCGCCAGCGTCTGCTCCACCTCGCCCTCGGGCGCCTCGTAGCCCCTGCGCGCGTACGCATCCCCCTCCGGAGCCGGCAGCCCCCGCCGGTCCAGCTTCCCGTTCGCCGTCAGCGGCAGCCGCTCCAGCCGCACGTACGCCGCAGGCACCATGTGCTCCGGCAGACGCTCCCCCAGGTGCGACCGCAGCGCCTCCACCGCCACCGCCTCCCCCCCCACGTAGTACGCCACCAGCCGCGCCTCCCCGGGCGCGTCCGCCCGCCCCACCACCACCGCCTCCCGAACCCCCGCGTGTTCCCCCAGGCGCGCCTCGATCTCCCCCAGCTCGATCCGGAACCCTCGCACCTTCACCTGGAAGTCGTTGCGACCCAGGTACTCCAGCCGCCCCTCCCCCACCCACCGCCCCACGTCCCCCGTCCGGTACAGCCGCGCCCCCGCCTCGCCCCCGAACGCGTCCGGCACGAAGCGCTCCGCCGTCAGATCCGCACGCTTCTGGTACCCCCGCGATACCTGCACACCCCCGATGTACAGCTCCCCAGCCACCCCAACCGGCACCGGCTCCCCCTCTCGGTCCAGCACGTAGATGCGCGTGTTCGACACCGGACGGCCCAGCGGAACGCGCCCACTCCCGCCCTCCTCCCCCGGAAAACACCTCCACGCCGTCACGTCCACCGCGGCTTCCGTGGGGCCGTACAGGTTGTGCACCTCCACCCCCGGCAGACGCTCGTGCACGCGCTCCACCAGCCCCGACGGCAGCGCCTCCCCGCTGCACACCACCCGCCGCAGCCCCGTGCACCGGCCCACTCCCTCCTGCTCCACGAAGTGCGGCAGCATGGAGGGGACGAAGTGCACCGTGGTGATCCCCTCCCGGCGGATCGTCTCGGCCAGGTAGGCGGGCTCCCTGTGCCCCCCGGGACGCGCAACCACCAGGCGCGCCCCCACCCCCAGCGGCCAGAAGAACTCCCACACCGACACGTCGAAGCTGTACGGCGTCTTCTGCAGCACCGCCTCGGCCGCGCCCAGCCCGTAGGCCTCCTGCATCCACAGGAGCCGGTTGACCACGCCCCGGTGCGCGTTCATCACCCCCTTGGGCGCACCCGTCGACCCCGAGGTGTAGATGACGTACGCCAGGTTCTCGGGCGTGAGACCCCCGCGCGGCGGGTCCCCCTCCGCCTGCCCCGCCCACGAGGACGCGGCCGCGTCCACGGCCAGGACCGGGACCCCGAGCCCGCCGCAGAGCTCGCCGCAGAGCCCGGCGAGGGATCGCTGCGTCAGCAGCACCGCCGGCTCGCTCTCGGCGAGCATGGAGTGCAGGCGCGGAGCGGGGAACTCCGGGTCCAGCGGCACGTACGCGCCCCCGGCCTTCAGGACCGCAAGCACGGCCACCACCATCTCCGGGCTGCGCTCCAGGCACAGCCCCACGCGCACGTCGGGTCCCACCCCCAGGTCCCCCAGGTGGTGCGCCAGCCGGTTCGCCCGCCGGTTCAGCTCCGCGTAGGTGAGCGTCTCGCCCTCGAACACCAGCGCCACGGCCTCCGGCGTGCGCCCGGCCTGCGCCTGGAAGAGCTCGTGCACGCACAGCTCGCCCGGGTAGGCCGCCTCCGTCCGGTTCCACGCCTCCACCACCTGGCGGCGCTCGGACTGCGCCAGCACCTCCAGCCGCTCCACGCGCCGGCCCTCGTCGGCGGCCATGCCCTCCAGCACGCGCCGAAGGTAGCCCGCGTACCGCTCCACCGTGGCCGCCTCGAAGAGCGAGGTCGCATACGTCACCCCCCCCACGATCCGGCCTCCCGACTCGCCGAGGTCCAGCGACAGGTCGAACTTCGCCACTCCCTCCTCTGTCCCCCCCACCGGCACCAGCTCCAGCCCGGGCAGCTCCAGGGTCCCGCGCGGCACGTTCTGCCAGGCGAACATCACCTGGAACACGGGGTTGTGCGCCAGGCTGCGCGCCGGCTGCACCAGCTCCACCACCTGCTCGAAGGGGATGTCCTGGTGCTGCTGCGCCTGGAGCGCGCGCGCCTTCACCCGCCCCAGCAGCTCCCCCACCGTCGGCGAGCCCGACAGCTCCACCCGGATCGCGAGCGTGTTGACGAAGAAGCCGATCAGCCCCTCGACCTCCCGGCGGCCCCGGTTCGCCGTGGGCGTGCCGACGACCACGTCCTCCTGGCCCGACAGACGGCCCAGCAGCGCCGCCCACCCGGCCAGCAGCGTCATGTACAGCGTCGTCCCGTGGCGCTGGCTCAGCGCCTTCAGGCCCGCCGTCAGCTCCCCGCCCAGGACGACCCGGACCAGCCCGCCCGCGTGCTCCTGCCGCGCCGGCCGCACCCGGTCCGTGGGCAGCTCCAGCAGCTCGGGCGCACCGGCGAGCGCCTCTCGCCAGTAGTCCGCCTGCTCCTGCAGCACCTCGCCGTCCACCCAGCGCCGCTGCCACGCCGCGTAGTCCGCGTATTGCACCGGCAGCAGCGGCAGCGGATCGGCCTCCCCGCGACGGTACGCGGCGTACAGCGCGCTCAGCTCCTGGATCAGCACGCCCATGCTCCATGCGTCCGAGACGATGTGGTGCATCGTCAGCAGCAGCACGTGCTCCTCCGCCGCGAGCCGGATCAGCCGCCCACGCATCAGCGGGCCGCGCTCCAGGTCGAACGGCGCGCCGGCTTCCTCGGACACCAGCCTCTGGAGCTCCGCCTCCGCACTGGGGTGATCCCCCACCTCGTGAGCTAGCAGGTGGAAGCCGGATTCCCCCGCGGGGACGACGCGCTGCACCAGCTCTCCCTCCACCGCGTGGAACGTGGTCCGCAGCGCCTCGTGCCGCTCCACGATCCGCTCCAGCGCGCGCACCAGCGCCCCCCGGTCCAGCTCGCCCCGCAGACGAAGCCGGCGCCCCACGTGGTACGCGCTCCCCAGCCCCCCCATCTGCTCCAGGAACCAGAGCCGCTGCTGGGCGAACGACAGCACCAGACGCCTGCTCCGATCCGCCGCCTCGATCCCCGGCAGCTCCGCACGCCCCCGATCCTCCAGACCCCGCGCGAACTCCGCAAGCACCGGCCTCTCGAACACCTCCCCCAGCGCCACCTCCACCTCCAGCACCTGGCGCACCCGCGAGACCACCTGCACCGCACGCAGCGAGTGACCCCCAAGCTCGAAGAACTCGTCCCACCGGCCCACCTCCGCCACTCCCAGCACTTCCCGCCAGATCTCCGCCACCGCCTCCTCCGTCCCGCTCGCCGGTGCCTCGTACCCCCGCCTCCCCGACCCTTCCCCCGACGGCGCCGGCAGCCCCTGGCGGTCCACCTTCCCGTTCCCCGTCAGCGGCAGCCGATCCAGGCGCATGTACACCCCGGGCACCATGTACTCCGGCAGCTGCTCCCGAAGCTGCAGGCGCAGTCCCTCCGCTTCCGCCTCCCCCACGTAGTACGCCACCAGATGCTTCTCCCCGGGCGCGTCCTCCCGCGCCACCACCACCGCCGCGCGCACCCCTGCCTGCTCCCCCAGCCGAGCCTCGATCTCCCCCAGCTCGATCCGGAACCCCCGCACCTTCACCTGGTGGTCGTTGCGCCCCACGAACTCGATCGTCCCCCCCGCCTGCCACCGCCCCACGTCGCCCGTCCGGTACAGGCGCCCCCCCGCCTCGCCCCCGAACCCGTCCGGAACGAACTTCTCCGCCGTCAGCCCCGCGCGGTTCAGGTACCCGTGCGCCACCCCCGCCCCCCCGATGTACAGCTCCCCCGCCACCCCCACCGGCACCGGCTCCCCCGCGCCATCCAGCACGTACACGCGCGTATTCGAGATCGGACGGCCCAGAGGAATGCCGTGCGCCCCCTCGCCCACTCGCTCGATCCGGTGCGTCAGGGCGAAGGTCGTCGTCTCCGTCGGTCCGTACCCGTTGATCAGCTGCTGCGGTGCATGGCTGCCCAGCACGCGCGCGATCACCGCCGGATCCAGCCGGTCCCCGCCCACGATCAGGTAGCGCAGCCCCGCCAGCTGCCCCTTCAGCGCCTCCGCGTACTGGTTGAACAGCCCCACCGTCAGCCACAGCACGCTCACCCCTTCCCCCTCCAGCACACCGCCCAGCCGCTGTGGTTCGAGAACCTCCTCCGCGGATACGACCACCACGCGCGCCCCGTTCAGCAGCGCGGACCACACCTCCAGCGTGCTCGCATCGAAGCTCGGGTGGGCCGCGAACGCCACCCGATCCGACGGCCCCACCTCGGCATAGCCGTTGTTCAGCACCAGGCGCGAGACCGCGCGGTGCGGAACCACCACCCCCTTCGGCTCCCCCGTGGAGCCGGAGGTGTACATCACGTACGCGGGCGCCCCGCCGTCCAGCAGCGCCGGCAGGTCCTGCCCGGTCCTCCCGCCCAGCGTGTCCACGTCGATCCGCTGCGTCCCCCTCAGCGGCGGGAGCGCCTGCCCTTCCAGCCCCAGCACCACCCGCGAGCCGCTGTCGGCCACCAGGAAGCCGAGCCGCGCGGCGGGCAGCGACGGGTCGAGCGGCACGTACGCGGCGCCCGCCTTGAGGATGGCCAGCTCGGCCACCACCAGCTCCAGGCAGCGCGGCATCAGGATCGCGACCCGCGACCCGGGGGACACCCCGTGCCGCACCAGGTGGTGCGCCAGCGCGTTCGCACGCCCGTTCAGCTCCGCGTAGGTGAGCGTGCGAGCCCCCTGGACCAGCGCCACCGCACGCGGGCTCCGCCGCGCCTGCGCCTCGAAGATCTCCTGCACGCACGCCTCGGCAGGGTACTCCGCGGACGTCGCGTTCCACGCCTCCACCACCTGCTCCCGCTCCGCAGCCGGCAGCACCTCCACCCGGCGCACCGCACGCTCCGGCGCCACCTCCAGCGCCTCCACCAGCCCTTCCAGAGCCCGGTGCATCATCGCGCACACTCGCTCCGCGCCCACCGAGATGGGCGCCTGCGCCACCAGGACGAACTCTTCACCCCGGTCGTCCACCGACAGGACCACCGGGTAGTTTGTCCGCTCCTCTCCGGAGATCCCTCGGATGCCCTCGGGCGCACGGTACCCCCCGGATGAGCGGGGAGTCCCACCTCCGACATGTCGGTAGTTCAGCAGCGAGGTGAACAGCGGCGCCGGGGCCGCCACGCCGCTGCACCGTTGAGCCAGCGCCAGCGACGCGTGCTCGTGCCGCAGAAGCTCCGTCAGCTGCCTGTGGGTCCCACGCACGGTCTCCTTCACGCCCTCCTCGCCCACGCGGACGCGGACCGGAAGCGTGTTGATGAACGGCCCCAGCACTCGGTCGGCACCCGCTCCTCCGTGCATGCGGCCGAACAGCAGCGTCCCGAACACCACGTCCTCGCGTCCGGACACGCGCGCCAGCACCTGCGCCCACGCCACGTGGCACACGCTCGCGGCGCTCACTCCCAGCCGCCGCGCGCGCTCTCGCAGCCGCACCGCCAGCTCCACGTCCACCACCAGCCGGGCTTCCGCGATCCCCGACCCATCACCCCAGGCGTCCAGCAGGCCGAACGGCGCCGTGGGCTCCTCGACGTCCCCCAGAAGTTCGCGGAAGAACACCTCGTGCTCCGCCCGGCTCACCCCCAGCCTCGCCTGCGCCACGTAGCTGCGAAACGGCAGCGGAGCCGGGAGCTCGTCCGCACGCCCCTGCAGGTGTGCCAGGATCTCTTCCTTCACCACGTCGAAGGTCACGTGGTCGCCTGCGAGGTGATGCTGCTGCCGCAGCAGTAGCCAGCGGTGCCCGGCCACGTCGCGCGCGGCGAAGAGGCGCAGCAGCGGCGCACGGCGCACGTCCAGCCGGTTGTGCCGGGGATCGCACCGCCGGCGCAGCTGTGCCGCCACGTCGCCTCCGGCGGGATCCGGCTCCACCTCCTCCATCTCCACCGGGGCTTTCCGCCAGACCACCTGCACCGGCTCGGACAGACCTTCCCACATCACGGACGTGCGCAGGATGTCGTGCCGGTCGACCACGGCTTGAAGCGCACTCACGTAAGCGTCCAGGCGCTCCCGGCTGTCGAAGCTGAAAAGGGCCACCCCCAGGTAGGGGTCGCCCTCGGTAGTCATCAGGTGGTGAAAGAGGATCCCCTCCTGAAGCGGCGCGAGCGGGTAGATGTCCTGTACGTTCCGCGCCCCGCCCGGCACTCCGGCCACAACGGCGTCGATCTCCGCCTGGCTCAGCTCCACCAGGGTCAACATCTCGGGTCGGATGAGAGACGGAGACCACCAGTCGGCGCCGTCGATCATTTCCAGGAGAGCCGCCTTGTGCACGCGCAGCTCGCGCAGCAGGGAAGTGTCCAGATCTGCCCGGTCACCGGACACGGCCAGTCCGCTGCCGCTCTTTCGCAGCCGGGTTCCTGTAGCCTGGAGCCTCTCCAGCAACGCCTGAATCGTCATGGATAACCCGGATTTGCGACCCAGCGAGCACAGCCGATGCTGTTGGGTGGGCGCGTAAGGAAGAGGTCAAAACGAGCCCGGTGGCTAAACGGCATCGATGGGCCGCATGGGCTGCGGGATCAGGCTCGCGGGAACCGGGACCGTCCCGCGTCCGGAACCGGAGCGATTCCGATCCAGGGGTTGCACGGGTGTGGCGAGAGGTCTTCCGCCGCAGAGGCAACGGAGAGCCGTCCAGGGCCACGGCAAGCGCCTTCCCGCCGGAAGCTGGTGCTACCCGGGGCCGGGAAGGCCTTGACCAGAGCGGCCATGGCGGTGGTGAGCACGCCGGGGGTGCAGGCCCACGGGAAAAGCGCCTCCTTTCGCTTTTCGCCCTCGACTCGTCGAGAGGGCGGACACGGCCCTCAGCGGTGGGGCCGGTCTGCGCCTGAGCGTAGCTGCAAAGTGGAGATGCGCTACGGACTCCGTCGCTGGCGGCTAATAACAGCAGAGAAAAAGATCTCCCCGGAACGACGGTTCCGTCAAGACACGACGGCCCTCCATCTCGCGAGCCGCGACGAACGGATTGTCCGATATCGTGCGTGCCAACCGGGCACCGCGGTGACCTTTTCAGCGAAATTTTTCCATGCTCCCCATGCGGAATTTTGGTCGATTACGAGCGCGACTACCTTGACAGCATCCATGCGCTTTCTTATTCATCCTACCCCTTTCACGTCAGTCCGCGGCGGTCGGTGGGCAGCGATCTCCGGCAACCCGGGTACCCCGTGGAGACCGGGTTGTCACACGGTCCGTCCCTGCTCCTAGTCGAGGCGCACGGCCCGCCACCGCACCAGCAGACGTGGAGAGCTCATGGCGCCCTCCTCTTCCGCCGCCGACAGCCGTCGCGTGTACCGCCGCATCCCCCCCGGCATCCGCGAGCGCTTCGGGCGGCTGGGGGTGATGTACGTGCGCAACTACACGCCGTGGATGGACCTTCCCTGGCAGAACGTCTTCCAGGCCGAGACGCCCGAGGAAGTGGACGAGTACTGCCGGTCCGCGGGCATCGAGGCGGAGTGGGTGGACGAGGACCACCCGCGCACCCGGCAGGTGTGCCAGGGGGTGGCCACGCACCCCGCCACCGGCGAGAAGGTGTGGATGAACCAGGCGCACCTGTTCCACGTGTCCAGCCAGGACCCGGACGTGGTGGAGGTCCCGCTGGCGGAGTTCGGCGAGGAAAGCCTGCCGCGCAACACCTACTACGGCGACGGCTCGCCCATCGACCCGGAGGACTTCGCCGCCATCCGCGCCGCGTACGAGGCCGAGGCGCTGGTCTTCCCCTGGGAAACGGGCGACGTGCTGCTGCTGGACAACATGCTCATGGCGCACGCGCGCTCCCCCGCGGGGCCAGCCTTTCAGGCGACCGACCACGCTCTCCCACAGCCTCTCCCAGGATACGATGTCTGATGTGGTGATCGTCGGAGCGGGCATCATCGGGACGAGCATCGCCTACCACCTTGCACGTCGGGGATGCAGCAGCGTACGCGTGCTGGAGCGCCATGCCGGTCCCGGCCTGGGCAGCACGGGCAGGGCCACGGGCGGGTTTCGTGCACAGTTCGGGTCGGAGGTGAACGTCGGGCTGTCGCTCCTGTCGCGTGAGAGGCTGCTCGGCTTCCGTGACGAGACAGGGGTCGATCCCGGCCTTAGATCCTGCGGCTACCTCGTCCTGGCGCAGCACCAGGACACTCTCGCCAAGCTCGACGCGCTCCGGGAGGTGCAGCGCCGCGCCGGGTTTACGGGTGCGAACCGCGTGAGCATCGAAGAGATCCGGGAAATCAATCCCGCAGTCCGCGTGGACGACCTCTGCGGGGGTATGTTCTGCCCCAGCGATGGATTCCTCCGGCCGCTGGACATCCTGCGGGGGTATGAGGATGCGGCTCGCCGTCTCGGCGTGCGCTTCGACTACCAGCAGCCCTGTCTCGGCTTCCGCATGCTCGGGAACCGCATCGTCGCCGTCGAGACACAGTCCGAGCTGATCTCCACCGGGTGCGTGGTGAACGCGGCCGGAGCGTGGGCGGCGCTGGTGGGACGCTATGCGGGCATCGAGATCGGCGTCACCCCGGTACGACGGCAGGTGGCGATGACGGGACCATTCGACCGGCTCCCGGAGGGCATGCCCATGACGATCTTCGCGGACGATGGATTTCACCTGCGGGTCCGGGATGGGCGCGTGCTCCTGCTCTGGCCGGACATGCCACGGACTGCCGATCCGTTCGACGACTCCGTCGAGCCGGCGTGGCTCGACAGGGTCTGGACCCGGGCCCGGGAGCGGGTTCCCTGCCTCGCAGACGCATCCGTCCGGCTGGAAGACTGCTGGGGCGGTCTTTACGAGATGTCCGCGGACCGGCACGCACTCCTCGGCAAGGCTCCTGGAATCGAGAATTTCTACCTTGCAAACGGCTCGTCCGGGCATGGGGTCATGCATGCACCCGCGCTGGGCCAGCTCCTCGCCGAGATCATTCTGGACGGGAGTGCGAGCACGCTGGGCGTCCACGCTCTGCGACCCGGGCGGTTCGCGGAGGCGCAGCCGAACGTCGCGTCCGTGCTGCTTTGACAGCATCCAATACCCCGCCGGCTCTCCCGCCATCCAGGAGCACCGCCCTGCCGAGCGGTCCAGCCATTCGGCTCTGGGCCGGCCCCGGGGGGCCTACCGCCGATCGAGCGCGTTGAAGAACGGCTGCAAGAACACGCACGGGAGCATTGGACCCCAAGATGTTGCGAACAGCAATTTACCAACGCACCTAACACGCATCCGACAGAGCAGCGCTACACGCTACGCGACAAGAAAATCCGTAGCGCTGTGGACATCATGCGCGCCATGGCCAGGCGGGCGACGCTCGGCGTGACTACGCACGGAGAGAACGTACCCTGCGGTTGTCCAAAGAGGTAGTCGGCTCGGACAGTGTGATACGGAATGCGGGTGGATCGGTGTGTCGTTCGTCGGGGAGGGCTGTTCCGTCGTGCGAGCTTGCCCAACACCGGTGTTAGAGCGGTTTGCGGCCGGGAGTGAAATATGCGGGGGAGCGGGTCTACCTCGGCAGAGGAGGAGC
The DNA here is from genome assembly GCA_963716255.1 of uncultured Gemmatimonadales bacterium. GTDB lineage: Bacteria > Gemmatimonadota > Gemmatimonadetes > Longimicrobiales > Longimicrobiaceae > JAFAYN01. Next base: position 2,351,925 of record OY970303.1, read on the forward strand.
CCATGCCCAGCCCGTACTCAATGGACCTGCGTGAGCGGGTGGTCGCCGCCTGTAAGGCTGGCGATCTGACCTGAGAGCAGGTTGCGCTGCAATTCAGCATCGGAACGACCACCGTCTTCAACTACCTGAAGCGCCGTGGGGGCAAGAACGGTCTGGCAGCGTCCCCCACGCGGGCGGCACCGAATCGGGTCTGGACCGTACGGTGCTGCGTGAGATTGTGGAGGCAAAGAACGACGCCACACTCGAAGAGTACGCGCTCCTGCGGGCCGGTACGAGCGTCTGACGCTGCTGGGCGCGATGTCGCTCTCGGGTTTATGCGCGCTGATGACGATCCCTGCGTTGACGAACGCGCCTGTCTTCCAGGAGTTCGTCAACCAAGTGCTGGTGCCGAATCTGAGGGCCGGGCAGACGGTCATCTTGGACAACCTGCCGGCCCACAAGCGCCCCAGCGTGAGGACCTCGATCGAAAAGGCAGGATGCAAGCTCCTCTTCCTGCGGCGGTATAGCCCCGACTTCAACCCGATCGAGCCCTGCTGGAGCAGGATGGAGAACGAGCTTCGCACGCGCGCTGCGCGCACGCTACGTTGGAAGGGGCAGTGGCAGCAGCGATGGAGTCGATCACCCCGGGCAACGCCCGCAGCTGGTTCGCCTATTGCGGCTATAAGCTCGCTCCCGACTGACCAGCAAACCGCTCTAGGCCGCGATCGCTTCCAACTGTAGGGCCAACCCCAATAAAGCTAAATTCACAGGTGACTTGAATGCTTCCCCGTGTCGCAAATGATCACATCTCGAATCCATACTTCTCTCGGAGAAAACGCTCGACCTCCTCGTTGGGCTTTTCGTCATAGCACGATGCCACAATCTTGCCGTACTGTTCCAAGTCAAGCATGCCGTCACCCGTTATGGCACGTGAGAATTCCTTCTCCCGGTGCGGGTCGACGAGAACGAAGTAGTATGCCCATCGGCCAGTCGAATCCTTGGCCTTCAACTTGTGAATCAGATGCCCTGCACGGCCGTCGACAACTCTGACGTCCGTCTTTCGAATCCATCTGCAGAGGAAGTACAGGGAGACGAACCATGGTACCGATAGCACGATCATCTTGGCTTCGAGAGTCGACTCTGACACTCCAATGGCCAGCAGGATCGCGGTTACGCTGACCACTGCCAACGAGGATGCACCAAGAATGAGGAAGCCACACTGTGGTTCTGTGCCTTCGGCGAAGCTGCTCATGCCCCCTCCCCGTCCGCGGTCTTAGCAGGACGAACGCGCTGACGCAACAGGAAGTACATGTCCAAGGAAAGCCATACAAAATAGCCAACCGTTCCGAGCAAAGCAGCGTAGACGTCGACCCAGTGCAGGAGAGGGCCGAGAAACTCGCCAGGTGGGAAAAGCATCGGCACGGCGTTTCGCGCTATGAAGAAACATCCTAACAGAACGAGAAACACAAGTGTGGTTTGGAAGGTGTGGCGGACGAGCGCATAGTACTCACCAAACAGTCGTCGGAGGCCCGCCACGATAGTGTCGGAATAAGTTGTCACCACACGCCTCTGGGGAGGTGGTTTCGGTGTGCGCTGCGACGACGGCGAACCAGCCTGTTCATGGGTGCTGTCGCGGGAGGGTATCACCTGCGGCTGCTACGAAGTTTCCCTAACGGCCTAAGGGTCAGGGGTGCGGGGCCGGCGCGCAAGACTTTCGTCTGGCGAAATCATGGACGGCCCCGCATCCCCTGCAGACGATTGTTAGACCGTGCGACTACTGAGTCGGTTTTCGCTGTACAGCCACGTCTCACCGGCGCTTTGCTGTGTCGAGAAGCATCTGCAGTTCTTGGTCAGCAGCTGTTGCCAAGCGCATGGCGAATTCAGCTTCAACGCGGGTTTCGTGGCTTTCGTCAGTAGCTCGAAACCAAACGGAAGTATGTACTTGACGAAACCCCGCTCCGGGGGGGGTGAAGCTCGTTAAGGCATAACAGGCAGGTACACAGCAGATCGGGGCCGCTCACCACTGGAGCGGCTCCGATCGTTTGGGAGGGGATGACGACTTACTTAGTTGTAGATACACTCACAGTAGTAAAACCCAAACCAGGTGCAGCGTCCCGTGCCCGGACCCGCGCACTGATTTTCGCACCACACCACCATGTTCGAGTCACACCCCTCCCATGACGACAGTTTGGGAGCCGCAAGCGCCTGTGTGGCCCCGAACCCGAACACGATCACGCAGGAGGTGCCGAACAGCATTCGGCGCAGGTGGATGAACGAACGGCTCATAACGTCCTCCGGTGAAGCAGTGGACCCGCGTGCGGTGCGGGCGCGAGAGGGAGAGAGCACGTTAAGCGCCAATCAGGTGAGCGGCAACGATCCTGTAATTTTGTACTTGACAAAACCTGTCAGCAAACTTACATTCCTTACACGAAGTTTGCTTGCCCACTTAGACCCGACTCCGAACGATGGCCCGCAGCCAGTGCCCCGTAGGCGAGAACAAGACCGAAGTCGTTGCCGCGCTCCCAAAGGCGTGCAGCGACGAAGCTACCGCCGTGGCGCTGGTGGAGCAGATGCGTTGGAACGACTGCCCCGCGTGCCCCCGGTGTGGCGATACCGACGTGTACCAGATGCAGAGCAACAAGGGCGGGCGGCAGGCGAATTTCCGCTGGCGCTGCCGTGGTTGCGAGCGCCAGTACACCGTGCGGACCGGCACTGTCATGGAGGACAGCGCCATTCCCATGCGGCACTGGTGCCTGGCCTTCTGGCTCGCCTGCTCTTCCAAGAAGGGTATGAGCGCGCTCCAGATTCAGCGGCTTTCGGGGCTCTCCTACAAGAGCGCCCTGTTCCTGCTGCACCGCGTCCGCTTCGCCATGGTGGAGACGGGCGGCGCTCCGCTTACGGGCACGGTCGAGGTTGACGAGACGTACGTGGGCGGGAAGCCGCGGAAGACGAACCGGGTTGAGGATCGGGTGCCGGCGAAGCGCGGACGGGGGACCAAGAAGCAGCCCGTGGTCGCCATGGTGGAGCGCGGCGGGCGCGTCCGTACTCGGGTGGTGGCGAACGTGACCGCCGCCAATCTGCGGGAGGCGATGCAGGACCACGTCCACCCGTCCGCCTGCATCGTGACTGACGAGCTGAGCGTGTACCCGTCTGCTACTCGCGGCTTCGCGCAGCACCGCACGGTTAACCACGGGTGCGGCGAGTACTCGTACACGGCTGCGGATGGCTTCACCGTCTCGACCAATCGCGCGGAAGGCTTCTTCTCCCTGGTGAAGCGGTCCATCTACGGCGTGTACCACAACGTCTCCCGCGAGCACCTGCACCGCTACATCACTGAGCGGGAGTTTGTGTACAACACCCGGCGGCTGGACGATGGGGCGCGGGTGGTGACGGCGATCCGCATGAGCGAGGGGAAGCGCTTGCGATATCGGCTACCGAACTGAGTCTCATGCCGCAAGTAGTGACAAGTCAGATACTTAGACACCCGTTGTTAACGGGAGGGCGGTACCGTAAGTTTAGCTTGCGGCCCGCCCTCCCCGGACCCCCAAAGCGCTACCATGTCAACCAGCCCGACCGACTTCATGAACCCGGTTGTTCTCGCGTGGGCGCGAGAGCGTGCCGGGTTTCAGCCGTCAGTCGCGGCGCGGAAGATCGGTGTCGAAGAGTCGGAACTAGGCGCGTGGGAGACTGGACAGGCCCGGCCTTCCATCGTCCAGTTGCGGAAGGCGGCAGAGACCTACCGGCGCCCCCTCGCACTGTTCTTCCTACCGGAGCCGCCGCGCGGAATCAACACGCTCCATGACTACCGGCTCCATGCTGGACAGGAAGCCGGGATTTTGTCGCCTGAACTCTCCGTGGCCCTCCAGACGGCGCGGGAGCGGCGCGAGATACTTCTCGACCTACTTGAAGAGGAGCCGGAGCCGTTCCCGGTTCGGGCGTCCCTTGAGGAGCATCCAGAGGACGTTGCTAGCCGGCTCCGCCAGCACTTGGGGGTTACGCTAGAACAGCAGCATAAGACCGACACCGCTGGAAAGTCTCTTGCGCTCTGGCGCGGTGCGGTGGAAACTGTTGGCGTGCTGGTGTTCCAGGCTGGCGGGATCCCGGAAACGCAGATGCGCGGGGTCTCAATCAGTGAGAGTTCGCTTCCGGTAATCATTCTGAACGGCAAGGACACGGCGCGCGGGAAACTGTTCTCCCTGCTTCACGAGCTAACCCACCTCGCCTTGCATGAAGGCGGTGTGTGTGTTCTCGCGGAGAATCAGCGGATTGAGACCTTTTGCAACCGGGTTGCAGCCGCTACGCTTGTGCCCCGCGCAGCGTTGGAGCGCGAACCACTTGTGTCCAACCGCCGCGCAATGCTTGACTGGACAGACGAAGAACTCCGGCGCTTGTCCCGCAAGTTCTCAGTGAGCGCCGAAATGCTGCTCCTTCGGTTGGTGCACATTGGTAGGGCGACGCAAGCATTCTACGAGAAGAAACGGCCGGAGTTCCTGCTCGCCTACGAACGCCAGAAGGCCAAGCAGAAGGCGAAAGAGAGCGGGCCGACCTACTATCAGATGTACTTCCGTGACAACGGATTGCCGTTTGTCCGGGGCGTGCTGGCAGCGTATTATGAGGAGCGTGCTACCCTACGCGACGTGACAAGCTTTCTCGGCGTGAAGGTCAAGACATTGCCCCGGATCGAACGGGAAGCTTGGGCCTCGGAGGGATACTGACGCATATGGCTCAGTACTGCTTTGACACGAATGCTTTCATCACCTCATGGCATAAGCGGTACCCGGTCGAAGTGTTCCCAAGTCTTTGGGCACAGCTCTCCGACTGCGCCAACGACGGCACCATCATCAGTCCGGATGAAGTTTACCGCGAGATTCAGAAGCAGAAGGATCCGCTGTATCACTGGGTAAAAGACCGTAAGTGCCTATTCTATCCTGTTGATGCTCCACTGGCGCAGTCTCTCAGCGAGATTTACGAAGTAGAGCATTTCCGGCGCATGGTCGAGACTGGCCGAAACGCGGCTGATCCGTGGGTTGTCGCTCTTGCACGTATCACCGGCCGGACTGTGGTAACAGAGGAGTCGAGGAGTACAAAGCCGGTGAAGAACCCCAAGATTCCGAACGTTTGCGAGCACTTCAGCGTGCGATGGATTCCGTTTGCGGACTTTCTGCGCGAAACTGGCTGGAGCTTTTGAGGGAGATAAGCCATGGCAGAGACTGACGGCTATAAGGGTGAGCGCCAGAAGCCCGGCCCGAAGCCCGAAACCTTCAAGGTGGAGGGGATGGATTGGGAAGAGGCGATGAAGCGGGCACTACAGGTGAAGCGCCCGCCGGAAGGATGGCCGGAAGAGGTGAAGCGGACACCAAAGAAGCGCGGCCCGAAGTAGGGGCCGCGCTTCGCTTCTACGAGCCTTCAAGCCCGATCCGCACCCACTCCGGTACCGGCCGGCCCGTGCCCCTGTACATGGCTTCGTAGTGCTCCAGGATGGAATGCCGTGCCGCTGCCCGGTGTTCTTCTGGCAGGTTCAGCACGGAGGCGTCTACAACCTCTAGCATCAGCTCGGGCGGCAACTCCTCCCCTTCGTCCTCCGCATACCGGTCCAGCCCGACCCGGAGCCATTCCGGCGGCTCCATGCCGCCCTGTGCGTAGATCCCCGCAAACAGGTTCAGCAAATCCCGCATCGCATCTGACCGCTCCGCTTCGGGTAGGTCCGCGACGATGCTTTCCACCGTGTCCAGCATCAGCCCCGTCGTGGGCCGCTGCCACAGTGGGTCGCGAAGTTCTACACCGCGGCTGAAGTACCACCGGGGCCGGACAAGCCACAGCGGGGCCGCGTACCCGTTCCGGTGCAACAGGTCGATCAGCCAGTCCAGCGCCTCCACCAGCTCCACCGCGCGGCGCTCTCGCGGCACTTCAAACGATGCGGCGTAGATCCCGAACGTGAGTAGCCGTTGCACACGCTCCGGGAGCTTCCGCAGCCGCTTCAGCTTCCGCCTCTTGTCTCCGGCCATGCGCCCCCGCAGATTCACCAGTGTACCAGCGCCAATATTTTACGAATCTTACGCGGTAGCGTAGACGCCGCCAAGGGGAGACATCATGTCTACCCCTGAACGGAGCGTGTCAGTAGCAGTGTTGAGGGACGCAGCGGCGCAGGCGAGAGCAGCGCACGGCCTACGGAAGACCGCTCGCGAGATCGGCATGACGGCGCCGGGGCTACAAGCCTTCTTGGACGGGACCGACCCGCAGCCCGCGACCGTTGCCAGGCTGACGGCGTGGTATCTCCGCACGGCTGCGGAGCGCGGCGACGTGGTGACAGGACCGACCGCACGGGCGGCGGTGCGGCTGCTGGTGGACTTCCTCCCGCCGAAGGAACGGACGGAAGCGTTGCGGGCGATCCGGCGCGAGCTGGAGAAGCAAGCGAAAGCGGCGGGTGTGCCGGTGCCGGATTGGGTGGACGATCTACAGGAGCCGTGACAATGGGTAAACTACGTCAGTTGCGGGCTCGTTTCGGCACATGGCGCCTGGTGCTCGGGGCCGTTCTTGCCGTGAATGCCGTTGCCGGTGCTGTAGAAGGAGGGATGCCAGCGGTCCGCTTCTGGCTACTCACCATGATTGCTGTAGGGGTAGCGATCTCAGCGCTGGTTCTCTTGGAGAAGCGCATCCGAGCGCGATAACAGATACAACAGGCGAGCCCCGGCGGGACTATCCCGGCCGGGGCTCGTTTTCGTCAAGTACATACTTCCGAAACCAAATGCGCCACGGCACCTCATTCATCATCGGCACGGACCCCCCTGGCCTCATCCGTTGCATCATCGGAATGGCTTCTACCTTCCACTCCTTACCGTTTCGCTTGTCCGTCCACGTTCGTTCCATCTCGTTCCTCCTCGATCGGAGCCGAGGTGGGTGGGTGCCCTCCTCGGTTGCTGATTCACCACTTGTCTCATTGAGCAGCAACTTAGATCGAACCTGGCTTCGAGGAACATGATGATTTTGGAAGTAGACTTCGTAGGACACTTGTTGTGAGAGGTTGTGGACTGTCTCACCGCCAAGGGGGTTCGAACCTCGCCACCTTATTTCGTCTCCAAGATCCGGGGGATGATCACCGAGCATCTCCATAATCGAGTAGCCCTCTTCTGTGGCAATCGCTACCATGCCGCGCATCGCATTCACACTTTCAACCCGGCCTCTCACAGAGCCCTCCTGGTTCTCTACACGTGGATGCTGGGGGCTTACCCTCTCGCTGGGTAAGGTCCAACTGCGGCTGCAGCGATGCTTGCCCAACGGCCTAACTAACGCGATGTGCAGGTTTCGGTGAGAAGAGGTCCATGGCAGGGAACCGGCAGGACCAAGTGGTTGCGACGCCGCTTGATCCCTGTGCAGGAGCACCACCATGGACCTCGAGACCTTCCTCACCGCCGTGTACTGCCTGACAGACGACTTCCTCGCGGGGCAGAAGCTACGCCAGCGGGGACCCCAGCCAACGCTCTGCGACAGCGAGGTGCTGACCATGGAGATCGCGGGCGAGTTCCTGGGGATCGACACCGATACAGGGCTCTTCCGCTACTTCCGCCGGCACCACGCGGTGCTGTTTCCGAAGCTGCAAACCGTGCACCGCACCACCTTCACTCGCCAGGCGGCGAACCTCTGGGCCGTCAAGCGGGCCCTCTGGCAGCACCTTCTCGGCGTGGTGGAGCACGCCCCCTGGCTGGTGGTGCTGGACAGCTTGCCAGTGCCGGTCTGCCGCTTCGCCCGAGCGACCTTCTGCCAGCGCTTGCGGGACATCTCGGCTTACGGGCACGATCCCGTGGCCCGGCAGACTTTCTTCGGACTGCGCGCACACCTCAGGATCAGTTGGCCAGGCATCATCAGCGCGTTCGACCTGGCACCTGCCAACGTCGCTGATTCGGTGATGGCACCCGAGATCCTGGACCGTGTCCAAGGGTGGGCACTTGGAGACCGGGCCTACTGGAGCCCACCTCTGCGCGAGGATCTCGCCGCGCGGGCCCTGCGGTTACTGGCGCCCTTCCGAAGCAAGAAGCACGAGAGGGAGCCCTGGCCGTTCTGGTTGTTGATCAAGCGGCGCCGAATCGAGACTGTCATCGCTCAGCTCGTCGAGCGCTTCCACCTGGCACGCGTCTGGGCACGAGACGGCTGGCATCTGTGCTCACGCATGCTCCGCAAGATCCTCAGCCACACCGTTGCTGTCCTGCTCTGCCAGTGTGCTGGATTAGCGCCTCTGCGCTTCGATGCGCTGCTCGATTCCTGAAAACCTGCACATCGCGTTAACTATGTATTAAGTAGCCAGATTTCCATCTAACATATAACCCAGATTATGCCCAAGCTATTGCAAGCACAGCATTTCAGCGAAATAGCAGAGCTGCGAACCTGGCCAGATTTCCATCTAACCCACCGTAGCTACGCGTTCTGGCGTCCGCCAACCTCCCTAATACCTAGTGCTTACCCTGCCGAAACCGGACAACTCGGATTCGGTCGCAATCTGTGTCCCGCCACACCCTCCCTGCAAGATGGATGAGCCCACCCAAGCTACTAGACCAGGTCCACGAAGCATCGCACCTCCGGCGTTGCTCGGGCACAAGGACGTGCGCACCACCCTGATCTACACGCACGTGCTGAATCGCGGCGGCAGAGGTGTGCGGAGTCCGCTGGACGCTGCCTGACGCCGTCGCCGACGCGGAGACGGACCGTGCGCTGCGCGTGCGGTGACACTCCACCGAGAAGCGAAGGCCCCGACACCGGCTCCGGCGTCGGGACCTCCCATCACGCCCGCGGCGCTCCGGATGCTACCGCCGATAGAGCGAGTTGAAGAACGGCTTCAAGGCAAAGCGCAGGCTCCCCGCGCATCAAGATACTGGCAATCAACGGTTTACCACCGCACCCGACGCATCTCCTGCGGACCAGCGCTACACGCGGCGTGACAAACAGGAATCTGCGACAACTCTCCTCTGATCGGCAGGAGAACATGCTCCGCCTTGCCAGAGATCCAAGGAGTTCCAATGTTGGAACTGTCACGAACGGAACTGCCAAGAGTGGAATTTGGGTTGTCCCATATGGAATCATAGATGAACAAGGAGGTCCGGCGGGTACGGTCCGGGCACGTGTACCCAGTCGAGTCCGGAGAGCACTGGCTCCTGCCGCATTCTCCGGACCCGATCTCGAGCCGCTTTCAACCGATCGCGCGCTCCACCTCCCGCGCCACCTTCTCCAGGTGCGGCTCGCGCACCATGCTGTAGTGCGTGCCGGGGACCGTCCGCACCTCCAGCCCGCCCCGCACCACCTTCTCCCAGCCGTAGGCCTTCTTGCCGAAGAGCCGGTCCATCACGCCGCGCTTGCCGGCGCGCAGCAGGGTGATGCGCCCGCCGTAGCTTTCCGGGCGATATTCGAGCAGGGCCATCAGGTTGATCCGGAAGATGCCGTACAGGTGCTGCATGCGTGCCAGGTCCAGGTCCTTGGGCAGCATCCCCGTGGCGCGGCCCGTCTCCAGTATCTGGCGCAGGTACACCACCTCGCCCGACTCGTTTGCCTCCGGATCTGGAGCAGGCAGCCGGTCCGCCGGGAAGCCCAGGTCCTGTGCGAACATCTGCACGACGCGGATCTCGTTGCCGGGCATGCTCTGGTCTGGCTCGTTCAGCCACGGCACCTGCGAGTCGATGAGCACAAGCGACTCCACCTCCTCGCCCGCGGCCTCCAGCTGCCGCGCCATCTCGAAGGCGACCACCCCGCCCATGGACCACCCGCCCAGCCGGTACGGACCCGTGGGCCGCACCGTGCGGATGGACGCCAGGTAGTCGCGCGCCATCTCCTCGATGGTCCAGTTGGGCTTCTCCCCCTGCTCGATCCCGCGCGAGCGCAGCCCGTACACCGGCTGGTCCTCGTCGAGCTGCTTGACCAGCCCGGAGTACGACATGAAGTTGCCGCCCACCGGGTGCACCAGGAAGAGCGGCGGGCGGCTCCCCTTGAAGCGCAGGGGGAACAGCAGCGGCAGCTCGCCCCCGCCGCTGCGCACCTCTTCGGCAAGGCGCTCCACGGTGGGAGACTTGAAGAGCACCGCCATGGGCAGACTCACCCCGGTGGCCTCCTTGAGCTTGGACATGATCTGCACCCCCAGCAGCGAGTGCCCGCCCAGCTCGAAGAAGTTGTCCTGGAGCCCCACCCCGGTGACGCCCAGCACCTCCTCGAAGAGCGCGGTGATGGTCTCCTCCAGGCCGTCGCGCGGGGCCTCGTACGCCTGCGTCCGCTCGATGGCGGTGCTTTCCGGCCGGGGGAGCGCGCGGCGGTCCACCTTGCCGCTGGCGTTCAGCGGCAGCCGCTTCAGCACCACGAAGGCGGACGGCACCATGTAGTCGGGCAGCCGCTCCGCCAGGCGTGCCCGCAGCTCCGCCTTCGAAAGCTCCGCTCCTTCCTCCGGGGCCACGTAGGCGACCAGGTGCCTGTCCCCCGGCGTATCTTCCCGTACCACCACGGCCGCCTCCCCCACCTGCGGCAGCCCCGAGAGCGCGGCCTCGACCTCCCCCGGCTCGATGCGGAAGCCGCGCACCTTGACCTGCGCGTCTATCCGCCCCAGGTACTCCAGCTCGCCTCCGGGCAGCCACCGTACCCGGTCCCCGCTGCGGTACATCCGGGCTCCCGCCTCGCCCGTGAACGGATCCGGCGCGAAGCGCTCGGCGGTCGTCTCCGGCCTTTCCAGGTAGCCGCGCGCGACCCCCGCACCCCCGATCCACAGCTCCCCCGGCACCCCGACCGGCGCGGGCTCCAGCGAAGGCTCCAGCACGTAGGTGCGCACGTTGGCCACCGGTCCCCCGATGGAGACCGTCCCCTCGCGGACGTGCGTCAACGTCGCCACGATGGTGGCCTCCGTCGGCCCATAGCCGTTGACCAGCCCGACGGTGTCCCCCACGCATCTCCGCCACTGGGCCACCCGCGCCGGAAGCATCCGCTCGCCGCCGACCACGGCCAGCCGTACGCACCCGGGGAGGCGTGCCTCCCCGCGGTCCAGCGCCGCCACCAGCTCTTGCCAGTACGCCGTGGGCAGGTTCAGCACGCTGATGCCCCACTCCGCGCACCGTTCGAAGAAGCGTTCGGCGCTCCCCAGCATCTCCTCCGTGCGCGGCACCAGCGTCGCTCCGGCCAGCAGGGTGGGGTAGATCTCCTCCGCGCTCGTGTCGAAGCTCAGCGAGGCGAACTGGAGCACCCGGTCCGCGGGGACGATCCCGAAGAACTCGCGGGCCGCGTGCGCGTAGTTGGCGAGCGACCGGTGCACCACGCCCACGCCCTTGGGCTGTCCGGTGGAGCCGGAAGTGTAGATGACGTACGCCAGGCTTTCGGCCGGTGCCTCCACTCCGGGGTTCACCTCGCTCTCCCGCGCCACTTCCCCCCATCCGTCATCCAGGCACAGCGTCGCGATCCCGGCATCGGCGCCAGCGAGGCGATCCACCAGGCTCGCCAGCGTCAGGAGCACCGACACCCGTGCGTCGGCGAGCATGTAGGCCAGGCGCTCGGCCGGGTAGGCGGGGTTCAGCGGCACGTAGGCGCCCCCGGCCTTGAGCACGCCCAGCAGCGCGACCACCGCCTCGGGCCCCTGGCCGAGGAGGAGGCCGACGCGCACCTCCGGCCCCACGCCACGGCGGCGCAGGGCGCGGGCAAGCTGGTTGGACCGGCGATCCAGCTGGGAGTAGGTGATCGCCTCGCCTCCGCAGCGCACCGCGACCGCATCGGGAGTGCGCACGGCCTGCCGTGCGAAGTGCTCGTGGACACCCCCCCCGGGCACCTCCGCGGCAGTGGCGTTCCACGCCTCCAGCACCTGCGCGCGCTCGTCGGCCGAGAGGAGCGGCACCTCCGCGAGGCGCCGGCCCGGGTCGTCCGCCATGCCCTGCAGCAGGGCCTCCAGGTGCCCGGCCATGCGTGCGATCGTGGCGGCCTCGAAGAGCGTGCGCCGGAAGAGGATCCCCCCGCCCAGCCCCTCTCCGCCGTCGTTGAAGACCAGGTCCAGGTCGAACTTGGCGGCGCCCTCGCCTCCGCCGAACGGCTCCAGGCGCAGCTCTCCCAGCTCCAGCTTCTCGCCGTGCTTGCCGCCGGTGTGGTTGAGGGTGAACAACGCCTGGAAGACCGGGGTGTGGGTGAGGCTGCGCTCCACCCCCAGCTCCTCCACCAGGCGGTCGAAGGGCAGCCCCTGATGGTCGTACGCACCCAGCGTAGCTTCCCGCACCTGCCCCAGCAGCTCGGTCCAGGTGAGGTCCGCCGCCAGGCGGGCGCGCAGCGCAAGCATGTTGACGAAGAAGCCGATCAGCCCCTCCGTCTCGCGCCGGTTGCGCCCCGCGATGGGGGTGCCCACCACCACGTCGTCCTGCCCGGAGTAGCGGGCCAGCAGCGCCTGCCAGCCCGCCAGCAGCGTCATGAACAGCGTCGCCCCCTCGCGGCGCGACAGCTCCCGCAGCCGCTGCGAAAGCTCGGGCGACACGGTGAAGGGATGCCTGGCCGCGATGGGGCTCTGCCCCGCCCTGCGCGGCCGGTCCGTGGGGATCTCCAGCAGCGGCGGGGCGCCGGCCAGGCGCTCCCGCCAGAAGGCGAGCTGCGCTTCCAGCACGTCGCCGCTCAGCCACTCGCGTTGCCACACGGCGAAGTCGGCGTACTGCACCGGCAGCTCCGGGAGCTTGGGCGTCTCGCCCTCGCTGTAGGCGGCATACATGGTGGAGACTTCGCGCACCAGCACCTGCATGCTCCACCCGTCGCTGACGACGTGGTGCATGTTGAAGAGGAGCACGTGGTCCTCCTCGTCCAGGCGCACCAGCGTGCCCCGCAGCAGCGGCCCACGCGCCAGGTCGAAGGGACGCATGGCCTCCGCGCCCGAGAGCCGCTTCGCCTCCGCCTGCCGCGCCTCCTCGGACAGCCCACGCAGGTCCACCATCGGCAGCGGGACCGGGGCGGCGGGACGGATCACCTGCACGGGCCTGCCGCCCTCCTCCGGGAAGACCGTCCGCAGAGACTCGTGCCGCCGCACCAGCGCGTCCAGGCTCGCCCGCAGCACCGGCAGGTCGAGCGCCCCCCGCAGCCGCAGCGGGGACGGCATGTTGTAGGCGGGGCTGTCCGGCTCGATCCGGTCCACCACCCACAGCCGCTGCTGCGCGAACGACAGCGGCAGCGCTGAGCCCTCGCGCGGCACCGGTACCATGGGCGGCGCCAGCTGGGTGCCCGTGCCGCGCAGCGCCTCGATCCGCCCGGCCAGCCCGGCCACGGTGGGCGCTTCGAACAGCGCCTTCAGCGGCACCTCCACCCCGAAGGCCGCACGCACCCGCGAGACCACCTGCGTGGCCAGCAGGCTGTGACCCCCCAGCTCGAAGAAGTTCTCGAGCGCCCCCACCCGCTCCACCCCCAGCACCTCCGCCCAGATCCCCGCCAGCACCTCCTCGGTCGCCGTCCGCGGCGCAACGTACGCTGCGGCTTCCAGCCCCGGCGCAGGAAGCGCTCGCCGGTCCAGCTTGCCGTTTGCATTGAGCGGCAGGCGCTCCAGCACGATCAAGGCGGACGGGACCATGTAGTCCGGCAGACGCGTCGCCAGCCGCGCCCGAAGCTCCGCCGGAGCGACCTCCGTGCCCTCGGCGGGCACCAGGTACGCGACCAGCCTCTTCTGACCCGGGACGTCCTCCCGCACCATCACGAGCGCCTCACCGACCTCCCCCAGCCCGGAGAGCACCGCCTCCACCTCCCCCGGCTCGATGCGGAAGCCCCGGATCTTGACCTGCTGGTCCAAGCGCCCCAGGTACTCGACCTCGCCCGCGGCCGTCCAGCGCACCCGGTCTCCCGTCCGGTACAGCTGTCCCCCCGCCGCTCCGAACGGGTCCGGCACGAAGCGCTCGGCCGTCATCCCCGCCTGCCCCAGGTACCCACGCGCCAGCCCCGGCCCGCCGATGTACAGCTCCCCCGCAACCCCCACCGGCAGCGCCTCGCCCCCCGCGTCCAGCACGTACAGCGTCGTGTTGGCCAGCGGCCGCCCGATCGGCACCGTCCGCGCGCCGGCCTCCACGGGCCCCACCTCGTGCCACGCCGCGAACGTGGTCGTTTCCGTGGGGCCGTACCCGTTCAGAAGGCGCTGCGGTCCGCCCGCCTCCTGCACGCGCCGCATGCTCTGCGCGTCCACGGCCTCGCCCCCCACCAGCACGTGCCGGCAGGTGGCGAAGGCGTCCGGCTCCTCGTGCGCGATGCGGTTGAAGAGCGCCGCCGTCAGGAACATCGCCGTAGCCTGCCGCTGCCGCAGCTCGGCCGCGAAGGCGGCCGGCGAGAGCAGCACCTCGCGCTCGACGACCGCCAGCGAGCCGCCGTTCAGCAGCGCGCCCCAGAGCTCGAAGGTGGCCGCGTCGAAGGCCAGGTTGGAGACGTGCGCGATGCGCTCCTCCGGGCCGAAGGGCACGTAGTTCGTGTTTCGCACCAGGCGCACCACGGACCGGTGCTCCACGGCCACGCCCTTGGGCGCGCCGGTGGAGCCGGAGGTGTAGAGGACGTAGGCCAGCTGTCCGGGGTACGACGCGACCTGAGGCACGGACTCCGGCAGGGCCGTCAGTGCGTCGGCCGTGGCCGCGTCGTCCAGCCACAGCGCTTCGACCCCGGCGGGGAGCTGCGCGCCCGCGGCGGCGTTGGTCAGCACCAGGGAGACGCCCGCGTCGGCGAAGACCTCGCGGAGGCGTTCCGTGGGGTTGGAGGGGGCCAGCGGCACGTAGGCGCCCCCGGCCTTGAGGATGCCCAGCATGGCCAGGACGGCGTCGATGCCGCGCTCCAGGCACATGCCCACACGGCTTTCGAGTCCGACCCCGCACTGCCGGAGCCGGTGCGCCAGCCGGTTGGCGGCCCGGTCCAGCTCCGCGTAGGTGAGCGAGGCATCCCCGAAGACGATCGCCACCGCGCCAGGCGTGCGGGCGGCCTGCTCGGCGAACAGCTCGTGGACGCAGGCCTGCGGGAGAGCGGCCGCGGTGGCGTTCCAGGCCTCCAGCACCTGGGTGCGCTCCGCCCCGCGCAGCAGCGACAGCTCCGAGAGGCGCCGCCGCGGGTCGGCCGCCATGGCCTCCAGCACCGCCTCCAGGTGCCAACCCATCCGCGCCATCGTGTCCGGCTGGAAGAGGGCCCGCTTGTAGACGAGCGTGCCGCCCAATCCCTCCCCGGTGTCGCCGAAGATCAGGTCCAGGTCGAACTTGGCGGCGCCCTCCGCTCCGCCGAACGGCCTCAGGGCCAGCTCTCCCAGCTCCAGCTGCTCGCCGCTCTCGCCGTCGAAGAGGTGGAGAGTGAAAATGGTCTGGAACACCGGCGTGTGCGTGAGGCTGCGTTCCACTCCCAGCTCCTCCACCAGGCGCTCGAAGGGAAGGTCCTGGTGGTCGTACGCCCCCAGCGTCTCCTCCCGCACCTGTCCCAGCAGCTCGCTCCAGGTGGGGTCCGCCCCAAGGCGGGCGCGCAGGGCCAGCATGTTTACGAAGAAGCCGATCAGCCCCTCCGTCTCGCGCCGGTTGCGCCCCGCGATGGGAGTGCCCACCACCACGTCGTCCTGCCCCGCGTAGCGGGCCAGCAGCGCCTGCCAGCCGGCCAGCAGCGTCATGAACAGCGTCGCCCCCTCGCGCCGCCCGAGCTCCCGCAGCCGCTGCGAAAGCTCGGGCGACAGCGTGAAACGGTGCGTCGCCGCGAGGGGGCTCTGCCCCGCCCTGCGCGGCCGGTCCGTGGGGATCTCCAGCAGCGGCGGGGCGTCGGACAGGCGCTCCCGCCAGTAGCCGATCTGCGATTCCAGCACCTCGCCGCTGAGCCACTCGCGCTGCCACACGGCGAAGTCGCCGTACTGCACCGGCAGCTCGGGGAGCCCGGGCGCCTCGCCCCGGCTGAAGGCGGCGTAGAAGACCGAGACCTCGCGCACCAGCACCTGCATGCTCCAGCCGTCGCTGACGATGTGGTGCATGTTGAAGAGGAGCACGTGGTCCTCCTCGTCCAGGCGCACCAGCGTGGCGCGCAGCAGCGGGCCGCGCGCCAGGTCGAACGGACGCATCGCCTCCGCGCCCGAGAGCCGCTTCGCCTCCGGCTGCCGCGCCGCCTCGGGCAGGCCCCGCAGGTCCACCACCGGCAGCGGGACCGGGCGGGGAGGATGGATCACCTGCACGGGCCTGCCGCCCTCCTCCGGGAAGACCGTGCGCAGCGACTCGTGCCGCCGCACCAGCGCGTCCAGACTGGCCCGCAGCACCGGCGGGTCGAGCGCCCCCCGCAGCCCCAGCGGGAACGGCATGTTGTAGGCGGAGCTGTTCGGCTCGATCTGGTCCACCACCCACAGCCGCTGCTGCGCGAACGACAGCGGCAATGCGCCGCTCGCCTCCCGCACGACCGGCACGATGGGCGGCGCCAGCGCGGCCCCCGTGTTGCGCAGCTCCTCGATGCGCCCTGCCAGCCCCACGACCGTGGGCGCCTCGAAGAGCGCCTTCAGCGGCACCTCCACCCTGAAGGCCTGCCGCACCCGCGAGATCACCTGGGTGGCCAGCAGCGAGTGTCCGCCCAGCTCGAAGAAGTTGTCCAGCGCACCCACCTGCTCCAGGCGCAGCACCTCCGCCCAGATCCCCGCAAGCACCTCCTCGGCGGGAGTCCTCGGCGCCACGTACCGGTCCTCTCCGTGCTCCGGCGCTGGAAGCTGGCGCCGGTCGATCTTGCCGTTGATGGTCACCGGCAGCCGCTCCAGCACCACGACCGCCCACGGCACCATGTACTCCGGGAGCTGCTCCGCCGCGTGCGCACGCAGCTCCGCCGCCCCCGGCTCCGCCCCCTCCTTCGCCGTCACGTACGCCACCAGCCGCGGCTGCCCCGGCACGTCCTCCCGCAGCAGCACCACGGACTCCTTCACCTGCGCGTGCATCCGCAGGGTCACCTCGATCTCCCCCAACTCCACCCGGTAGCCACGCACCTTCACCTGGTGGTCCGTCCGACCCAGGAACTCGATCTCCCCGTCCGCCCGCCGCCGGCCCACGTCCCCCGCCCGGTACAGCCGCGCCCCCGGCACCCCCCCGTGCGGGTCCGGGACGAACCGCTCCGCCGTCAGCTCCGGTCGCCCCAGGTAGCCGCGCGCCATCCCCACCCCTCCGATGTACAGCTCCCCCGCCACCCCCACCGGCACCGGCTCCAGCTGCCCGTCCAGCACGTACAGCTGCGTGTTCGCCACCGCCCGCCCGATCGGCGGATCGCCCGCGTCGGCCGTGTAGGCGCTGGAGGTCATGCGGATCCCCGCCTCCGTGGCCCCGTACCCGTTGAAGAACTTCCGCCCCACGCCCCAGCGCCGCACCTGCTCCACCGGCAGCACCTCGCCCCCGGTGATGACCACCTTCAGCGCCGGCAGGTCCTCCGCCGGCGTGACCGCCAGCGCAGAGGGCATGATCTTCAGGTGCGTGATCGCCTGCTCCCTCAGCAGGCGCGCCAGGTCCTCGCCCGGCAGCCGGTCCTCGCGGCGGGCCAGCACCAGCTCGGCCCCGTTGCACAGCGCGGTGAAGATGTCGGCCACCGCGGCATCGAAGTGCAGCGGGGCGTAGGCCAGGTTGCGCTCGCCGGGGCCGGAGCCGTAGACGCGGCCCAGCTCCAGGAAGGTGTTGCCCACGCCCCGGTGGTCGGCCAGCACGCCCTTGGGGCGGCCGGTGCTTCCGGAGGTGTAGATGACGTAGGCCAGGTTGTCGGAGCAGACGCCGCTCTCCGGCGGCTCCTCGCTCTCCCAGCGCAGGCGCTCGAGCTCCGCGTCCAGGCACAGCATGGGCACGCCGCAGCTCTCCAGCACCGGGGCGAGCGCCTCCTGCGTCAGCAGCAGCAGCGGGGTGGCGTCGCCCAGCATGTAGGCGCGCCGCTCGGGCGGGAGCGCCGGGTCCAGCGGCAGGTACGCGCCGCCCGCCAGCAGCACGCCAAGGATGGCGACGACCGCCTCCGGGGCCGCCTCCATGCAGATCGCCACGCGCACCTCCGGCCCGACCCCCTCCTGCCGCAGCAGGTTGGCGAGCCGGCAGGAGCGCCGGAAGAGCTCGGCGTAGCTGAGGCTCTGCTCCTCGAAGCGCAGGGCGGGCGCGTCGGGGGTGCGCAGCACCTGCGCGTGCACCAGCTCGTGGATGCACAGCTCGCCGGTGTAGCCGGTGTCCGGCCCGTTCCAGGCGTGCAGGAGCTGTGTGCGCTCGGCCCCGCGCAGCAGCGACACCTCCAGGAGGCGCTGCCCCGGCGCGGACACCATCGCCTCCAGCAGGGTCTCCAGGTGGGCAGCCATGCGAGCGACGGTTTCCGCCTCGAACAGCGCCGTCCGGTAGGCCAGCAACCCACCGAGCCCCTCCGTCCCCTCCACCACCGTCAGGTTCAGGTCGAACTTCGTCACTCCCTCTGCTTGCCCCAACCGCTCCAGCGCCAGCCCGCCCAGCTCCAGCTCGCCGCCTTCCCTCCCGGACGTCTGCAGGGAGAAGATGGCCTGGAAGACGGGCGAGTGCACCAGGCTGCGCTCCACGCCCAGCTCGTCCACCAGCCTCTCGAAGGGCAGCTCCTGGTGGTCGTACGCCCCCAGCGCCGTCTCCCGCACCCGCCCCAGCAGCTCCCGCCAGGTGGGGTCCCCGGACAGGTCGGCGCGAAGGGCCAGCATGTTGACGAAGAAGCCGATCAGCCCCTCCGTCTCCTGCCGCGTCCGCCCCGCGATGGGGGTGCCCACCACCACGTCCTCCTGCCCCGCGTACCGGCCCAGCAGCGCCTGCCAGCCGGCCAGCAGCGTCATGAACAGCGTCGCCCCCTCTGCGCGCGAGAGCGCCCGCAGCCCGCCCGACAGCTCGGGAGACAGGACGAAGCGATGGCTACCCTCCCGCGCGCCCTGGGCCGCGGTGCGCGGGCGGTCCGTGGAGACCCTCAGCAGCGGCGGTGCGCCGCCCAGCTGTTCCTTCCAGAAGCCGATCTGCGCTTCCAGCACGTCCCCGCTGAGCCACTCGCGCTGCCACACCGCGAAGTCGGCGTACTGCACCGGCAGCCCGGGGAGACGAGGCTCCTCGCCCCGGCTGAAGGCGCCGTAGAGGACCGAGACCTCGGGCACCAGCACCTGCATGCTCCACCCGTCGCTGACGATGTGGTGCAGGGTGAAGAGGAGCACATGGTCCTCCTCCTCCAGGCGCACCAGCGTGCCGCGCAGCAACGGGCCGCGCGCCAGGTCGAAGGGCCGCATGGCCTCCGCGTCCGAGAGCCGCTTCGCCTCCGCCTGCCGCGCCGCCTCGGGCAGGCCCCGCAGGTCCACCATCGGCAGCGGGACCGGGCGGGGAGGATGGATCACCTGCACGGGCCTGCCGCCCTCCTCCGGGAAGACCGTCCGCAGCGACTCGTGCCGCCGCACCAGCGCGTCCAGACTGGCCCGCAGCACCGGCAGCTCCAGCACCCCCCGCAGCCGCAGCGGGAACGGCATGTTGTAGGCGGGGCTGTCCGGCTCGATCCGGTTCACCACCCACAGCCGCTGCTGCGCGAACGACAGCGGCAGCGCTGAGCCCTCGCGCGGCACCGGTACCATGGGCGGCGCCAGCCGGGTGCCCGTGCCGCGCAGCGCCTCGATCCGCCCGGCCAGCCCGGCCACGGTGGGCGCCTCGAACAGCGCCTTCAGCGGCACCTCCACGCCGAAGGCCACGCGCACCCGCGAGACCACCTGCGTGGCCAGCAGGCTGTGACCCCCCAGCTCGAAGAAGTTGTCCAGCGCACCCACCTGCTCCAGGCGCAGCACCTCCGCCCAGATCCCCGCCAGCACCTCCTCCGCGGGCGTCCTCGGCGCCGTGTACGCGTCCAGAGCGGTCCCGCGATCCGGCGCCGGCAGCGCGCGACGGTCCACCTTGCCGTTGGCGTTCAGCGGCAGCTTGTCCAGCGTCACGAAAGCGCCCGGCACCATGTACTCCGGCAGCCGCTCCCCCAGGCGCGCCCGCAGATCGGCCGTCGAGAGATCCTTTCCCTCCTGCGGCACCACGTAGCCGACCAGCCGCTTCTGGCCGGGCACGTCCTCCCGTACCGTGACCACTGCCTCCCGCACGCCCGGGGCCTCCAGCAGTGCCGCCTCGACCTCGCCCGGCTCGATGCGGAAGCCGCGCAGCTTGACCTGCTCGTCCATGCGCCCCAGGAACTCCACCTCGCCCCCCGGCAGCCAGCGTACCCGGTCCCCCGTTCGGTACGCCCGCGCCCCCGCGGCCCCGAAGGCGTCCGGGACGAAGCGCTCCGCCGTCCGCTCCGGGCGGCCCAGGTAGCCACGCCCCACCCCCTCCCCCGCGATGTACAGCTCCCCCGCCACGCCCACCGGCACCGGCTGCCCGGACCGGTCCAGCACGTAGAGGCGCACGTTCCCCGTGGCACGACCCACCGGCAGGTTGCTCCAGCGCGACCCGTCCTCGCCCGCCTCCAGGCGCAGCGTGGTGGAGGTGCAGGCCGTCTCCGTCAGCCCGTAGACGTGCACCAGCGGCAGGCGCAGCTCGGCCCACTCGCGCAGCCGCTGCGGCGCGATCCGCTCACCCCCCACCAGCACCAGGCGCACGCTCTGCGGCACGCGCCATCCCTGCCCGCTCAGCTCGCGCACCCACTCGTGCCAGTACGCCGTGGGCAGCTCGAAGACGCTCACCCCCTGCTGCCCCACCACCTCCAGCAGCTCGGCCGGTGAGAGCAGGTTGCCGCGCGAGAACACCACGCAGGCGCCGCTGAGCCAGGCGGGGAACAGCTCCTCCACGACCACGTCGAAGCCGGGCGAGGCGAACTGGAGCACCCGGTCCTCCCCACACAGGCCGATGCGCTGCGCCATGTCGGCGGCGTAGTTGACCAGGGCCCGGTGCTGCACCATGGCGCCCTTGGGCGTGCCGGTCGAGCCCGAGGTGTAGATGGCGTAGGCCAGGTTGTCCGCCATGGCGCCGCTGCGGGGCGCCTCCGCCGGGGCGGCAGCCAGCTCGTCCCGCAGCGCGTCCGGGACGAGGAGGGGCACACCGGCGCTGGAGTAGCTCCCGGCCAGCTCCGCCTGCGTCAGCAGCAGGGCGGCCCCGCAGTCGCGCAGCATGGAGGCGCAGCGCTCGGCCGGGTAGGCGGGGTCCAGCGGGACGTAGGCGCCGCCGGCCTTGAGCACCGCCAGGATGCACACGGCCATCTCGGGCCCCTTCTCCACGCCGATGCCCACGCGGGTCTCGGGGCCGACGCCGCGCCTCCGCAGCAGGTGCGCCAGGCGATTGGCCTGCCCCTCCAGCTGCGCGTAGGTCAGGCTCCGGTCCTCGAAGCGCACCGCCGCGGCTCCGGGCGTGCGCGAGGCCTGGGCGGCGAAGAGGTCGTGGATGCAGGCGTGGCGGGGGAAGTCGGCGGCGGTGGCGTTCCACGCCTCCAGCACCTGTGCGCGCGCGCTCCCGTCCAGCAGGGACAGCTCCGAGAGGCGGCACTGCGGCCGGCCGGCCATGGCCTCCAGCACGAGGGCCAGGTGCCCGGCCATGCGCTCGACGGTGGCGGCATCGAACAGTGCCTGGCGGAAGCGCAGCGCACCGCGAAGGGCCTCTTCCGTGTCGACCAGGGTGAGGTCCAGGTCGAACTGTGCCAGCGGCTCCCCCCGGCCGAAGGGCGCGATGCCCACCTCGCCCAGCGCGAGCCCCTCGTCTTCCCTCCTGGACCCCTGCAGGGCGAAGCTGACCTGGAAGATGGGCGAGTGCACCAGGCTGCGCTCCACGCTCAGCTCGTCGATCAGCCTCTCGAAGGGCAGCTCCTGGTGGTCGTACGCCCCCAGCGCCGTCTCCCGCACCCGCCCCAGCAGCTCCCCCCAGGTCGGGTCTCCCCCCAGGTCGGCGCGCAGCGCCAGCATGTTGACGAAGAAGCCGATCAGCCCCTCCGTCTCCTGCCGCGTCCGTCCCGCGACGGGGGTGCCCACCACAACGTCCTCCTGCGCGGCGTAGCGAGCCAGCAGCGCCTGCCAGCCGGCCAGCAGCGTCATGAACAGCGTCGCCCCCTCTGCGCGCGAGAGCGCCCGCAGCCCGCTCGACAGCTCGGGAGACAGGACGAAGTGACGGCTCTCCGCCCGCGCGCCCTGGGCCGCGGTGCGCGGGCGGTCCGTGGGGATCTCCAGCAGCGGGGGCGCGCCGCCCAGCTGTTCCTTCCAGAAGCCGATCTGCGCCTCCAGCACTTCACCGCTCAGCCACTCGCGCTGCCACACCGCGAAGTCGGCGTACTGCACCGGCAACTGGGGTAGATGAGGCTCCTCGCCCCGGCTGAAGGCACCGTAGAGGACCGAGACTTCGCGCACCAGCACCTGCATGCTCCAGCCGTCGCTGACGACGTGGTGCAGCGTGAAGAGGAGCACGTGGTCCTCCTCGCCCAGCCGCACCAGCGTGCCGCGCAGCAGCGGCCCACGCGCCAGGTCGAAGGGACGCATCGCCTCCGCGCCCGAGAGCCGCTTCGCCTCCGCCTGCCGCGCCTCCTCGGACAGCCCCCGCAGGTCCGCCATCGGCAGCGGGACCGGGGCGGCGGGACGGACCACCTGCACGGGCCTGCCGCCCTCCTCCGGGAAGACGGTCCGCAGAGACTCGTGCCGCCGCACCAGCGCGTCCAGGCTCGCCCGCAGCACCGGCAGGTTGAGCGCCCCCCGCAGCCGCAGCGGGGATGGCATGTTGTAGGCGGGGCTGTCCGGCTCGATCCGGTCCACCACCCACAGCCGCTGCTGCGCGAACGACAGCGGCAGCGCTGAGCCCTCGCGCGGCACCGCTACCATGGGCGGCGCCAGCCGGGTGCCCGTGCCGCGCAGCGCCTCGATCCGCCCGGCCAGCCCGGCCACGGTGGGCGCCTCGAACAGCGCCTTCAGCGGCACCTCCACCCCGAAGGCCGCACGCACCCGCGAGACCACCTGCGTGGCCAGCAGGCTGTGACCCCCCAGCTCGAAGAAGTTCTCGAGCGCCCCCACCCGCTCCACCCCCAGCACCTCCGCCCAGATCCCCGCCAGCACCTCCTCGGCGGGCGTCCTCGGCGCCGTGTACGCGTCCAGAGCGGTCCCGCGATCCGGCGCCGGCAGCGCGCGACGGTCCACCTTGCCGTTGGCGTTCAGCGGCAGCTTGTCCAGCGTCACGAAAGCGCTCGGCACCATGTACTCCGGCAGACGCTCCCCCAGGTACGCCCGCAGCTCCGTCCCGGGAACCTCCGCGCCGTCCCGCGGCACCACGTACGCCGCCAGCCGCCGGTCGCCCGGCACGTCCTCCCGCACCGTCACCACCGCCTCGCCTACGCCCGGGTGCTCCAGCAGCACGGCCTCGACCTCCCCCGGCTCGATGCGGATGCCGCGCACCTTGGCCTGAACGTCCAGGCGGCCCAGGTACTCCAGCTCTCCCGTGGCCAGCCACCGGGCCCAGTCGCCCGTGCGGTACAGCCGCGCACCGCTGCGCGGCTCCCCCGCGAGCGCGTCCGGCACGAACCGCTCCGCCGTCTGCTCCGCCAGGCCCAGGTAGCCCCGCGCCAGCGCCGGCCCGCCCAGGTACAGCTCGCCCTGCACGCCCACGGGCACCGGCTCGCCGCGCGCGTCCAGCACGTACGTCACGTGCCCCCCGACCGCGCGCCCGATCGGCACGCTCCCGCCCCACGAGCCCCTGCCCTCGGCCGTGGCCTCATAGACCGTCGCCGTTACCACCGCTTCCGTGGGGCCGTAGGCGTTCAGCAGCCGCGCCCCGCCCTCGCCGCCTTCCTCCCACGCCCGCACCGCGGCCGGGGCGAGCGCCTCACCTCCCACGATCATAAGCCGCAACGCCTGCTTCAGCGCGGCTACTGTGGGGCGCTCGCGCACCAGCTGCGCCCAGTAGGCGGGCGCCACGTCCGCCACCGTCACCCCCCGGCTCCCCACCTGCTCGGCGAACTCGGTCGGGGTCCACACCACCGGGTCCCGCAGTGACACCGACGCGCCCGCCAGCAGCGGAGCCAGCGCCTGCTCCAGGAAGGGGTCGAAGCTCGGCCCCGCGAAGACCAGCACGCGGTCTGCGGGCGTGAGCCCGTACGCCCGCCCGATCTCCCGCAGGTGCATCGCCGCGGCAGCGTGCGGGACCAGCACCCCCTTGGGCCGACCCGTCGACCCGGAGGTATAGACCAGGTACGCGGCGCTCTCCGGGGCGACCCGCGGCAGGGGCGTCGACTCCTCCTCGCCGGCCGTGCCCTCCCCGTCCGGCTCCACCACGCGCAGGTCCGCGCTCCCCGAGGGGAGCCGGTCGCGCAGGTGCGGCTGAGCCACCACCAGCCCCACCCCGGCGTCCTCCAGCAGGGAGGCGACGCGGGCCTGGGGGTGTTCCGGGTCCATGAGGAGACAGCACCCTCCCGCCCTGAGCGTCGCCAGCAGGGCGACCACCGCGTCCGCGGAATGCTCCACGAAGATGCCGACGACGCGCTCCGGACCTGCCCCTTCCCGGCGCAGGCGGCGCGCCAGTCGCCCGGCTCGCCGCTCCAGCCCGGCGTATGTGAGCGCCTCGCCGTGCGAAACGATCGCCACGGCGTCCGGGGTGCGCGCCGCCTGCTCCGCGAACAGCTCGTGCACGCTCCCCTGCGGGACCTCCACCGCGGCGGGGTTCCAGGCCTCCAGCACCTGAACACGCTCGCCCGCCGAGAGGAGCGACACATCCGCGAGACGCCGGTCCGGGTCGTCCGCCATGCTCCGCAGCAGGGCCTCCAGGTGCCCGGCCATGCGCGCGATCGTGGCGGCCTCGAAGAGCGTCTGCCGGTAGAGCAGCCCTCCGCCCAGCGCCTCTCCGCCGTCGCTGAAGGCCAGGTCCAGGTCGAACTTGGCGACGCTCTCCCCTCCGCCGAACGGCTCCAGGCCCAGCTTTCCCAGCTCCAGCTTCTCGCCGCCCTTCCCGCCGAAGAGGCCGAGGGTGAACATCGCCTGGAACACCGGCGTGTGCGTGAGGCTGCGCTCCACCCCCAGCTCCTCCACCAGGCGCTCGAAGGGGAGGTCCTGGTGGTCGTACGCCCCCAGCGTCTCCTCCCGCACCTGCTCCAGCAGCCCGCTCCAGGTGGGGTCCCCCGCCAGGCGGGCACGCAGGGCCAGCGTGTTGACGAAGAAGCCGATCAGCCCCTCCGTCTCGCGCCGGTTGCGCCCCGCGATGGGGGTGCCCACCACCACGTCGTCCTGCCCCGAGTACTTCGAGAGCAGCGCCTGCCAGCCGGCCAGCAGCGTCATGAACAGCGTCGCCCCCTCGCGACGCGAGAGCTCCCGCAGCCGCTGCGAAAGCTCCGGCGACAGCGTGAAACGGTGCGTCGCCGCGAGGGGGCTCTGCCCCGCCCTGCGCGCGCGGTCCGTGGGGATCTCCAGCAGCGGCGGCGCGCCGGCCAGGCGCTCCCGCCAGAAGCCGATCTGCGCCTCCAGCACTTCACCGCTCAGCCACTCGCGCTGCCACACGGCGAAGTCGGCGTACTGCACCGGCAGCGCGGGTAGACGAGGCTCCTCGCCCCGGCTGAAGGCGCCGTAGAGGACCGAGACCTCGCGCACCAGCACGCCGCGGCTCCAGCCGTCGCTGACGATGTGGTGCATGTTGAAGAGCAGCACGTGCTCCTCCTCGCCCAGCCGCAGCAGCGTGCTCCGCAGCAGCGGCCCGCGTGCCAGGTCGAAGGGACGCATGGCCTCCGCGCCCGAGAGCCGCTCCGCCTCCGCCTGCCGCGCTTCCTCGGGCAGGCCCCGCAGGTCCGCCATCGGCAGCGGGACCGGACGGGGAGGATGGACCACCTGCACGGGCCTGCCGCCCTCCTCCGGGAAGACCGTCCGCAGAGACTCGTGCCGCCACACCAGCGCGTCCAGGCTCGCCCGCAGCACCGGCAGGTTGAGCGCCCCCCGCAGCCGCAGCGGGGATGGCATGTTGTAGGCGGGGCTGTCCGGCTCGATCCGGTCCACCACCCACAGCCGCTGCTGCGCGAAAGACAGCGGAAGCGCTGAGCCCTCGCGCGGCACCGGTACCATGGGCGGCGCCAGCTGGGTGCCCGTGCCGCGCAGCGCCTCGATCCGCCCGGCCAGCCCGGCCACGGTGGGCGCCTCGAACAGCGCCTTCAGCGGCACCTCCACCCCGAAGGCCGCACGCACCCGCGAGACCACCTGCGTGGCCAGCAGGCTGTGACCCCCCAGCCCGAAGAAGTTCTCCTCGACTCCGACCCGCTCCACTCCCAGCACTTCCGCCCAGATCCCCGCCAGAAGCTCCTCCCCTACCGAGCGGGGAGCCGCGTTCGCCTCGTCTCCACTCCTTTCGGGAGCCGGCAGCGCACGCCGGTCGATCTTGCCGTTGGCGGTGACCGGCAGCCGCTCCATCACCTCGAACGCCCCCGGCACCATGTACTCCGGCACCTGCTCCGCCACGTGCGCCCGCAGCTGCCCCGCCGCGGGCTCCGCCCCCTCCTCCGGGACCACGTACGCCACCAGCCGTCGCTGCCCCGGTGCGTCCTCGCGCAGCAGCACCACGGCCTCCCTGACCTGCGGATGGCCACGCAGCACCCCCTCGATCTCCCCCAGCTCCACCCGGTAGCCGCGCACCTTCACCTGGAAGTCGCTCCGCCCCAGGAACTCGGTCTCCCCGTCCGCGCGACGCCGCCCCACGTCTCCCGTGCGGTACAGACGCGCACCCGCCACCCCGCGGTGCGGGTCCGGCACGAAGCGCTCGGCCGTCAGCTCCGGCCTGCCCAGGTAGCCGCGCACCACCCCCACCCCGCCGATGTACAGCTCCCCCTCCACCCCCATTGGCACCGGCTCCTGCCAGGCGTCCAGCACGTACAGCTGGGTGTTCGCCACCGCGCGCCCAAGCGGCGGATCGCCTCCTTCTGCCGTGTACGCGCTGGAGGTCATGCGGATGCTCGCCTCCGTGGCACCATAGCCGTTGAAGAAGCGGCGCCCCTCGCCCCAGCGCCGCACCTGCTCCACCGGCAGAACCTCACCGCCCGTAACGATGACCTTCAGCTCCGGCAGCTCCTCGACCGGCGTGACGGCCAGCGCCGAGGGCATGATCTTGAGGTGGGTGATCCGCTCCTCGCGCAGCGTCCGCAGCAGGTCCTCGCCGGGCATCATCGCCTCGCGGCGGGCCAGCACCAGCTCGGCTCCGTTGCACAGCGCCACGAACAGGTCGGCCACCGAGGCGTCGAAGTGCAGCGGCGCGTAAGCCAGGTTCCGCTCGCCGGGGGCGGCGCCGTAGACGCGGCCCAGCTCCAGAAAGGTGTTGCCCACACCGCGGTGCTCCACCAGCACGCCCTTGGGGCGCCCGGTCGAGCCCGAGGTGTAGATCACGTACGCCAGGTTGTCGGGTCCTACCCCGGTCAGGGGTGCCTGCTCGCTCTCCCCCGCGAGCGAATCGGTCTCGGCGTCCACAGCCAGGAGCGGGACGCCGCAGCCCTCCAGACGCTCCACGAGCGCCGCCTGCGTGAGCAGGAGCACGGGCGCGGCGTCGCGCAGCATGTAGGCGCGCCGCTCGGGCGGATGCTCCGGGTCCAGCGGGAGGTAGGCGCCGCCGGCCAGGAGCACGCCCAGCACGGAGGTGACCATCTCCAGCGCCGGCTCCATGCAGATCCCCACTCGCACCTCGGGGCCGACGCCCTCCCGCCGCAGTCGGTTGGCCAGCCGTGCCGCGCGGGCGTACACCTCCGTGTAGGTGAGGGCGCGACCCTCGAAGCGCAGCGCCGGGGCGCCGGGTGTGCGCAGGAGTTGGGCGTGCACCAGCTCGTGGATGCACAGCTCGCCGCTGTAGCCGGTGTCGGGCCCGTTCCCGGCGTACAGGAGCTGCGCTCGCTCGGCACCGCGCAGCAGCGACACCTCCGAGAGGCGCTGCCCCGAGCGCGCGGCCATCGCGTCCAGCAGCACCTCCAGGTGGGTAGCCATGCGCGCAACCGTCTCCCCTTCGAACAGCCCCGTCCGGTAGGCCAGCAAACCACTGAGCCCCTCCCCCTCCTCCGTCACGCTTAGGTTCAGGTCGAACTTCGTCACTCCCGCCGCTTGCCCCAACCGCTCCAGCGCCAGCCCGCCCAACTCCAGCCTGTCGTCTTCCCTCCCCGACATCTGCAGGGCGAAGATGGCCTGGAAGACGGGCGAGTGCACCAGGCTGCGCTCCACGCCCAGCTCGTCCACCAGCCTCTCGAAGGGCAGCTCCTGGTGGTCGTACGCCCCCAGCGCCGTCTCCCGCGCCCGCCCCAGCAGCTCCCCCCAGGTCGGGTCTCCCCCCAGGTCGGCGCGAAGGGCCAGCATGTTGACGAAGAAGCCGATCAGCCCCTCCGTCTCCTGCCGCGTCCGCCCCGCGATCGGGGTGCCCACCACCACGTCGTCCTGCCCGGAGTACTTCGAGAGCAGCACCTGCCAGCCGGTCAGCAGCGTCATGAACAGCGTCGCCCCCTCTGCGCGCGAGAGCGCCCGCAGCCCGCTCGACAGCTCGGGAGACAGGACGAAGCGATGGCTACCCCCCCGCGCGCCCTGGGCCGCGGTGCGCGGGCGGTCGGTGGAGACCGTCAGCAGCGGGGGCGCGCCGCCCAGCTGTTCCTTCCAGAAGCCGATCTGGGCCTCCAGCACTTCACCGCTCAGCCACTCGCGCTGCCACACGGCGAAGTCGGCGTACTGCACCGGCAGCGCGGGCAGACGAGGCTCCTCGCCCCGGCTGAAGGCGCCGTAGAGGACCGAGACCTCGCGCACCAGCACCTGCATGCTCCACCCGTCGCTGACGATGTGGTGCAGCGTGAAGCAGAGCACGTGGTCGGTCTCCCCCAGCCGCAGCAGCGTGCTCCGCAGCAGCGGCCCGCGCGCCAGGTCGAAGGGACGCATGGCCTCCGCGCCCGAGAGCCGCTCCGCCTCCGCCTGCCGCGCCGCCTCGGGCAGGCCCCGCAGGTCCGCCATCGGCAGCGGGACCGGGCGGGGAGGATGGACCACCTGCACGGGCCTGCCGCCCTCCTCCGGGAAGACCGTCCGCAGAGACTCGTGCCGCCGCACCAGCGCGTCCAGGCTCGCCCGCAGCACCGGCAGGTCGAGCGCCCCCCGCAGCCGCAGTGGGAACGGCATGTTGTAGGCGGGGCTGTCCGGCTCGATCCGGTCCACCACCCACAGCCGCTGCTGCGCGAACGACAGCGGCAGCGCTGAGCCCTCGCGCGGCACCGGTACCATGGGCGGCGCCAGCCGGGTGCCCGTGCCGCGCAGCGCTTCGATCCGCCCGGCCAGCCCGGCCACGGTGGGCGCCTCGAACAGCGCCTTCAGCGGTACCTCCACCCCGAAGGCCTGCCGCACGCGCGAGACCACCTGCGTGGCCAGCAGGCTGTGACCCCCCAGCTCGAAGAAGTTCTCGAGCGCCCCCACCCGCTCCACCCCCAGCACCTCCGCCCAGATCCCCGCCAGCACCTCCTCGGCGGGCGTCCTCGGCGCCGTGTACGCGTCCAGAGCGGTCCCGCGATCCGGCGCCGGCAGCGCGCGACGGTCCACCTTGCCATTGGCGTTCAGCGGCAGCTTGTCCAGCGCCACGAAAGCGCCCGGCACCATGTACTCCGGCAGACGCTCCGACAGGCGCGCCCGCAGATCGGCCGTCGAGAGCTCCGCACCCGCCTGCGGCACCACGTAGGCCACCAGCCGCTTCTGACCCGGCACGTCCTCCCGTACCACTACGGCCGCCTCCCGCACCTGCGGCATCCCGGCGAGCACGGCCTCTACCTCCCCCGGCTCGATCCGGAACCCGCGGATCTTGACCTGCGTGTCCCGGCGCCCCAGGTACTCCAGCTCGCCGGTGCCGCTCCACCGCACCTGGTCTCCCGTACGGTACAGCCGCCCTCCCGGCGCGCCGAACGCATCGGGGACGAAGCGCTCGGCCGTCATCGCAGGCCGCTCCAGGTAGCCGCGCGCCACCCCCAGCCCACCGATGTACAGCTCTCCCGCCATGCCTACGGGCACCGGCTCTCCCCCCGCGTCCAGCACGTACAGCGTCGTGTTCCCCAGCGCCCTCCCGATCAGCACCGTGACCGCATCCACCCCCACACTCCGCACGTGCTGCCAGCTCGCGTACGTGGTCGTCTCCGTCGGCCCGTACACGTGCAGCAGCCGCCCGGGCGCGCCGGTCTCCAGCACACGCCGCACGGACTGCGGGTCCACCGCCTCCCCGCCGAAGAGCAGGTGCCGAAGCCCGGCGAAGGCCTGCGGCTCATCGCTGGCGATGCGGTTGAACAGCGCCGTGGTCAAAAACAGCGCGCTGACCTCCCGCTCCCGCAGGGCGGCCGCGAACTCGGCCGGCGAAAGCGTGACCTCGCGCTCGATGACCGCCAGGGAGCCGCCGTTCAGCAGCGCGCCCCAGATCTCGAAGGTAGCCGCGTCGAAGGCCAGGTTGGAGGCGTGGGCGATGCGCTCCGCCGGCCCGAAGGGCACGTAGTTGGTGTTGCGCACCAGGCGCACCACGGAGGTGTGCGCCACCGCCACTCCCTTGGCGCGGCCGGTCGAGCCCGAGGTGTAGATGACGTACGCCAGGTTGTCGGGGTGCGACTCGACTTGAGGCGCGCTCTCCGGCAGGGCTGCCAGCGCGTCGGCAGTCGCTGCATCGTCCAGCCACAGGGACTCGACCTCGGTGGGGAGCTGCGCCCCGGTGGCGGTGCTGGTCAGCACCAGCGAGACGCCCGCGTCGGCGAAGACCTCGCGCAAGCGCTCGGTAGGGTGGGCCGGGTCCAGCGGCACGTAGGCGCCCCCGGCCTTGAGGATGCCCAGCATGGCGAGCACGGCATCGACGCCGCGCTCCAGGCACGTGCCCACGCGCCTCTCCGGCACAACGCCGCGCCGCTTCAGCAGGTGGGCGAGCCGGTTGGAGCGGCGCTCCAGCTCCGCGTAGCCGAGCACCTCGTCGCCCGAGAGCACGGCAGGCGCCCCAGGCATGCGCGCGGCCTGTTCGGCAAAGAGCTCGTGGATGCACGCCCGCGGCAGCTCGGCGGCGGTGTCGTTCCACTCTTCCAGCAGCTGCACGCGCTCGGCGCCGCGCAGCAGCGACAGCTCCGAGAGACGGCGCCGCGGGTCGGCCGCAAGCGCCTCCAGCACGGCCTCCACATGGCCCGCCATGCGCGCCATGGTGGCGGCCTCGAACAGGGCCCGCTTGTAGACGAGCATGCCGCCCAGCCCCTCCCCTGCGTCGGTGACGACCAGGTCCAGGTCGAACTTGGCCACGCTCTCCCCGCCGCGGAACGGCTCCAGGCCCAGCTCTCCCAGCTCCAGCTTCTCGCCGCCCTTCCCGCCGAAGAGGCCGAGGGTGAACATCGCCTGGAACACCGGCGTGTGCGTGAGGCTGCGCTCCACCCCCAGCTCCTCCACCAGGCGCTCGAAGGGGAGGTCCTGGTGGTCGTACGCCCCCAGCGTCTCCTCCCGCACCTGCTCCAGCAGCCCACTCCAGGTGGGGTCCCCCGCCAGGCGGGCACGCAGGGCCAGCGTGTTGACGAAGAAGCCGATCAGCCCCTCCGTCTCGCGCCGGTTGCGCCCCGCGATGGGGGTGCCCACCACCACGTCGTCCTGCCCCGAGTACTTCGAGAGCAGCGCCTGCCAGCCGGCCAGCAGCGTCATGAACAGCGTCGCCCCCTCGCGGCGCGAGAGCTCCCGCAGCCGCTGCGAAAGCTCCGGCGACAGCGTGAAACGGTGCGTCGCCGCGAGGGGGCTCTGCCCCGCCGTGCGCGACCGGTCCGTGGGGATCTCCAGCAGCGGCGGCGCGCCGGCCAGGCGCTCCCGCCAGAAGCCGATCTGCGCCTCCAGCACTTCACCGCTCAGCCACTCGCGCTGCCACACGGCGAAGTCGGCGTACTGCACCGGCAGCGCGGGTAGACGAGGCTCCTCGCCCCGGCTGAAGGCGCCGTAGAGGACCGAGACCTCGCGCACCAGCACCTGCATGCTCCACCCGTCGCTGACGATGTGGTGCATGTTGAAGAGGAGCACGTGGTCGGTCTCCCCCAGCCGCAGCAGCGTGCTCCGCAGCAGCGGCCCGCGCGCCAGGTCGAAGGGACGCATCGCCTCCGCGCCCGAGAGCCGCTCCGCCTCCGCCTGCCGCGCCGCCTCGGGCAGGCCCCGCAGGTCCGCCATCGGCAGCGGGACCGGGCGGGGAGGATGGACCACCTGCACGGGCCTGCCGCCCTCCTCCGGGAAGACCGTCCGCAGAGACTCGTGCCGCCGCACCAGCGCGTCCAGGCTCGCCCGCAGCACCGGCAGGTCGAGCGCCCCCCGCAGCCGCAGCGGGAACGGCATGTTGTAGGCGGGGCTGTCCGGCTCGATCCGGTCCACCACCCACAGCCGCTGCTGCGCGAACGACAGCGGCAGCGCTGAGCCCTCGCGCGGCACCGGTACCATGGGCGGCGCCAGCCGGGTGCCCGTGCCGCGCAGCGCCTCGATCCGCCCGGCCAGCCCGGCCACGGTGGGCGCCTCGAACAGCGCCTTCAGCGGTACCTCCACCCCGAAGGCCTGCCGCACCCGCGAGACCACCTGCGTGGCCAGCAGGCTGTGACCCCCCAGCTCGAAGAAGTTCTCGAGCGCCCCCACCCGCTCCACCCCCAGCACCTCCGCCCAGATCCCCGCCAGCACCTCCTCGACCGGCGTCTTCGGCCCCACGTACCGGTCCTCCGCCGACCCGTACGCCGGCGCCGGCAGCGCACGCCGATCCAGCTTGCCGTGCGGAGTGAGCGGAAGACTCTCCAGCGCCACGAATGCCCCCGGCACCAGGTACTCCGGCAGACGCGCCGACAGCTGCCCCCGCAGCTCTCCCGACGTGACCTCGGCTCCCTGCCGGGCAACGAAGTAGGCCACCAGGCGCTTCTGCCCCGGCGCGTCCTCCCGCACCACGACCGCCGACTCCCGCACCTCCGGCACCGCCGCGAGCACCGCCTCCACCTCCCCCAGCTCGATCCGGAAGCCGCGGATCTTCACCTGCGCGTCCAACCGGCCCAGGAACTCCAGCTCCCCCGAGGCCAGCCACCGCACCCGGTCGCCCGAGGCGTACAGCCGTGCTCCGGCATCCGCCGAGAACGGGTCCGGAACGAACTTCTCCGCCGTCAGCTCCGCCTGCCCCAGGTAGCCGCGTGCCACCCCCGCACCGCCCACGTGCAGCTCCCCCGGCACACCCACCGGCACCGGCTCGCCCCACCCATCCAGCACGTAAACCCACCGGTCTCCCACCGGCCGCCCGATCGGCGGCACCTCACCGTCCACCACCTCGTCGCCCACGACGTGGCAGCTGGTGAACACCGTGCACTCGCTCGGCCCGTACCCGTTGACCAGCCGCAGCCCCGGGTTGCGCTTTCGCGAACGCCGCAGGTGTGCCGCCGAGACCGCCTCGCCACCCGTCATCACCTGCCGCACACCGTCCAGCAGCTCCGGGCGCGTGTCGACGATCAAGTTGAACAGCGCCGCGGTCAGCCACAGCGTGGTCACGCCGTGCCGTTCCACCTCGCGCGCCAGCCCTTCCGGGTCCAGGCTCTGCCCGGCGTACAGCACGCACCGTCCGCCCGTCAGCAGCGCCGGCCACAGCTCCAGCGTCAGCGCGTCCCACGAGGTGGACGAGTGCTGGAGCAGCACCTGCTCCGCGTCGAAGCGGGCGTACTCCGCGCCCCGGAAGAAGCCCGGGATGGCGCGGTGCGGCACCTCGGTGCCCTTGGGCAGCCCGGTGGAGCCGGAGGTGTAGATGACGTAGCACAGGTGCTCGGGCGTGACCGCCACCGCGGGCGCCGTCGCGGGCTCCCTGGCGATGCGCTCGCGCTCCGCGTCCACGCACAGGACGTCCAGCGCGCCGGGAAGCCGGTCGCGAAGCGGCGCCCGGCTCAGCACCACGGGCGCGGCGAGGTCCTCCAGCAGGAGCGCCAGGCGCGCGGGCGGGAGCTGGGGGTCGAGCATCGCGTACGCGCCGCCGGCCTTGAGGACAGCCAGCAGAGAAACGACCATCTCCAGGCCGCGCTCCAGGCACACGCCCACGCGCGCCTCAGGCCCCACGCCGCGCTGCCGGAGCAGGTGCGCCAGCCGGTTGGCAGCGCGGTCCAGCTCCGCGTAGGTGAGCGAGGCGTCCCCGAAGACGATCGCCACCCCGTCAGGCGTGTGGGCGACCTGCTCGGCGAAGAGCTCGTGGACGCAGGCCTGCGGGAGTGCGGCCGCGCTCGCGGTGGCGTTCCAGGCCTCCAGCACCTGCGCGCGCTCGGCGCCGCGCAGCAGTGTCAGCTCCGAAAGGCGGCGCCGCGGCTCGGCGGCCATTGCCTTCAGCAGGGTCTCTAGGTGCCCTGCCAGGCGCGCCATGGTGGCGGCCTCGAACAGGGTCCGCTTGTAGACCAGCGTGCCGCCCAGCCCCTCCCCTGCGTCGGAGAACAACAGGTCAAGGTCGAACTTGGCGGCACGTTCCCCTCCGCCGAACGGCTCCAGCCCGAGCTCCCCCAGCTCCAGCCGCCCGCCGCTATCGCCGAACAGGTTCAGCGTGAAAACCGCCTGGAAGACGGGTGTGTGCGTGAGGCTGCGCTCCACGCCCAGCTCCTCGATCAATCGTTCGAAAGGCAGCTCCTGGTGGTCGTACGCGCCCAGCGCCGCCGCGCGCGTCCGGCCCAGCAGCTCCGTCCAGGTGGGATCGCCGCCCAGGTCGGCCCGCAGCGACAGCATGTTGACGAAGAAGCCGATCAGCCCTTCCGTCTCGCGCCGGTTCCGCCCAGCGATGGGGGTGCCCACGACCACGTCGTCCTCCCCGGCGCAGCGGGCCAGCAGCACCTGCCAGCCGGCCAGCAGCGTCATGAACAGCGTCCCGCTCTCCCGCCGCGAAAGCGCCCGCAGCTGCTGCGAAAGCTCCGGGGAGAGGTGGAAGCGGTGGCTGGCCGCGAGCGGGCTCTGCCCGGCGGCGCGCGGGTGGTCGACCGGGATCTCCAGCAGCGACGGAGCGCCAGCGAGCGTCTCCCGCCAGTAACCGAGCTGCGCCTCCAGCACGCCGCCGGCGAGCCACGCGCGCTGCCAGGCGGCGAAGTCGGCGTACTGCACCGGCAGTTCGGGCAGACAAGGCTCCTCGCCCCGGCTGAAGGCGGCGTAGAGAGCGGAGACTTCACGCACCAGCACCTGCATGCTCCACCCGTCGCTGACCACGTGGTGCAGCGTGAAGCAGAGCACGTGGTCGGTCTCTCCCAGCCGCAGCAGCGTGCTCCGCAGCAGCGGCCCCCGCGCCAGGTCGAAGGGCCGCAGGGCCTCTTCTCCGACGAGTCTCCGCGCGGCCGGCTCCCGCTCCACCTCCGGCAGCTCCCGCAGGTCGAGCACGGGCAGCGGCACCGGGGCCGCCGGGTGGATTACCTGCACGGGCCCGCCGCCCCGCTCCGCGATGGTGGTCCGCAGCGCCTCGTGCCGCAGCACCAGCTCGCCAATGCCGTCCCGCAGGGCGGCTGCGTTTAGCACGCCGCCCAACCGCAGCGCGAAGGGCATGTTGTAGGCGGGGCTGCCCGGATCCAGGCGGTCCACCACCCACAGCCGCTGCTGCGCGAACGACAGCGGCAGCGGCTCCTCCCGCGACACCCGCTCGATCGGCGGCGCCAGCGGGACGGAGCCGCCGCTGCGCAGCGCCTCAATGCGCTCGGCCAGCCCCGCCACCGTAGGCGCCTCGAAGAGCGCACGCAGCGGCACCTCCACCCCCAACGCCTGCCGCGCGCGAGAGACCACCTGCGTCGCCAGCAGCGAGTGGCCCCCCAGCTCGAAGAAGCCCTCCTCCACCCCGACGCGCTCCAGGCGCAGCACCTCCGCCCAGATCCCCGTCAGCACCTCCTCCACCGCAGTGCGCGGCGCCACGTACTTCGCCTCTCCCGCCCCGTATTCCGGCGCCGGCAGCGCCCTGACGTCCAGCTTCCCGTTGGGCGTCAGCGGCAGCTTCTCCAGCACCACCACCCCGCCCGGCACCATGTACTCCGGCAGCACCCGGCGCAGGTACCCCCGCACCTCCTCCGCCTCCAGCTCGCCCACCACGTACGCCGCCAGGCGCTTCTCCCCGGGCGCGTCCTCCCGCACGATCACCCGCGCCTCCCGCACGCCCGGGTACGCCGCCAGCGTGCTCTCCACCTCCCCCGGCTCGATCCGGAACCCGCGGATCTTGACCTGCTCGTCCACCCGCCCGATGAACTCCAACTTTCCGCCCGTCGTCCAGCGCAGCCGGTCCCCCGTGCGGTACATCCTCCTCCCCGCCTCCACGGCGAACGGGTCCGGGACGAACCGCTCCGCCGTCAGCTCCGGACGGTCCAGGTAGCCGCGCACCACGCCGTCGCCGCCCACGTACGCCTCGCCCGGCACGCCCACCGGCACCGGCCCCAGCGCTGCGTCCAGCAGGTAGATGCGCTGGTTCCCCGTCGCGCGGCCCACCGACACGCTGAGCGCGTCCTCGGCCACGTGCTCCACCTGCTCGTACGAGCACCAGGCGGTGGTCTCCGTGGGCCCGTACATGTGAAGCAGCCGCCGCGGCCCGCCCGCCCTGAGGATGCGCCGCACGCTGTCAGCGTCCACCGCCTGCCCGCCGAAGAGCACTTCCCGCAGCGGGGCGAACACGTCCGGCTGCTCGCGCGCGAGCTGGTTCAGCAGCGCGGTCGTCTGGTACAGCGTCGTGATGCGCTCCGCGCGCAGCGCCTCGCGGAACGCGGCGGGCGAGAGGAGCACGTCGCGCGCGATGCCGACGAGGGTGGCGCCGTTCATGAGCGCCCCCCAGGCCTCGAAGGTCAGCGCGTCGAAGCTGGCGTTGGAGGCCTGCGCGACACGGTCGCCCGGCTGGAAGCGGACGTAGTCGGTTTCAACGGCGAGCTGCACGACGTGGCGGTGGGCGACCATGACGCCCTTGGGACGGCCCGTGCTCCCGCTGGTGTAGACGATGTACGCCAGGTTCTCCGCCATGGCCCCGCTGCGCGGGGCTTCCCCGGGCTCCTGCGCGATCGCCGCGGCGGCCGCCTCCAGGCACACCACGCGCGGCCCGCTCCCCGCCAGCTCCGAGGCGAGCTCGCCGCAGCTGAGCAGAACGCCCGCGCGGCTGTCGCCCAGCATCAGCGCCAGGCGCTCGGCCGGGTAGCTGGGGTCCAGCGGCACGTAGCAGCCGCCCGCCTTGAGGGTCGCCAGGATGGAGACGATCAGCTCCACCCCGCGCTCCAGCAGCACGCCCACTCGCACCTCGGGGCCCACGCCCAGACCGCGGAGGTGGTGCGCCAGCCGGTTGGAGCGCGCCTCCAGCTCGGCGTAGGTCAGCTCCACGTCGTCCCAGACCAGCGCCACCGCCCCGGGCCGTTGCCGCACCTGGGCCTCGAACAGCTCGTGGATGCAGACCCCGCGCGGGTACGGACGCGCGGTCCGGTTCCACTCCTCCACCACCTGCGCGCGCTCGGCTCCGCTCAGCAGCGACAGCTCCGAGAGGCGCCACTCGGGCGTGGAGGCCATCGCCTCCAGCAGCGTTTCCAGATGCCCCGCCATGCGCCTGACCGTCGCGGCCTCGAACAGCGCCGCGCGATAGGTCAGCGTCCCCGCGAGCCGTTCCCCGGCGTCGTGAAGAGCGAGGTCCAGGTCGAACTTGGCCGCACGCTCCGCTCCCCCGAACGGCTCCAGGCTGAGATCCGCCAGCTCCAGGCGCTCGCCGTTCGCGTGGGACTGGCTCACGGAGAAAACGACCTGGAACACCGGCGCGTGCGTGAGGCTGCGCTCCACGGACAGCTCCTCCACCAGCCGCTCGAACGGCAGCTCCTGGTGGTCGTAGGCTCCCAGCGTCGTCTTCCGCGTGGTTCCCAGCAGCTCCGTCCAGGTGGGATCGGCGCGCAGGTCGGCGCGCAGGGCGAGCATGTTGACGAAGAAGCCGATCAGCCCCTCGGTCTCGCTCCGGTTCCGCCCCGCGATGGGAGTGCCCACCACCACGTCGTCCTGCCCGGAGTACTTCGAGAGCAGCGCCTGCCATGCGGCCAGCAGCGTCATGAACAGCGTCGCGCCTTCCCGGCGCGAGAGCTCGCGTAGCCCCTGCGCCAGCCCGCCAGAAAGTACGAAGGGGTGCTTCGCCAGCAGCCGGCTCGGCCGGGCGGCGCGCGGCCGGTCGGTGGGAATCTCCAGCAGCGGCGGCGCCCCGGCGAGGCGCTCCTTCCACCAGCCGATGTGCTCCTGCAGGGTCTTGCCGCTGAGCCAGCCGCGCTGCCACACCGCGTAGTCGGCATACTGCACCTCCAGCTCCGGAAGGTGCGGCTCCTCGCCCCGGCTGAAGGCGCGATAGAGGGCGGAAACCTCGCGCACCAGCACGCTCCGGCTCCAGGCGTCGCTGACGATGTGGTGCAGCGTGAAGAGCAGTACGTGGTCCTCGTTCCCGAGACGAAGCAGCACGGTGCGCAGCAGGGGTCCGGTGCCCAGGTCGAACGGCCGCATCGACTCCTCTTCCACCAGCCGCACCGCTTCCCGCTCCGCTTCCGCCAGGCCCCGCAGGTCCATCTCCACGAGGGGTACGGGAGAGGGCGGGTGGATGACCTGCACGGGCCCGCCGTGGCGCTCGGCGAACGTGGTGCGCAGGATCTCGTGCCGCCGCACCAGCGCGTCCAGGCAGGCCCTCAGCGCCGCAGCGTCCAGTACGCCCTGCAGGCGCATCGCGAACGGTACGTTGTACGCGGGGCTGCCCGGCTCCAGCCGGTCCACCAGCCACAGCCGCTGCTGCGCGAACGACAGGGGCGCGGGGCCGTGGGAGGTCCGACGGGGAATCACCTCCTGAACGGTGCTGCTTCTCTCCCGCAGGATCTTTTCCAGAAGCGCCTGTCTCTTCGCGGACGAAAGCTGCCCGGACGCTTCCGCGGCACCAGCGGTGGGTCGGTCGCTCATGTGCGGCAATGGCAATGTTGAAGGATCGCGGACTCTACCGCGCTGCACGGTCCGGGGTCGCCTCGACGTCCGGGTCCTTCTCGGGGTCCAGCTCCAGGTGCTCCGTCATCTGATCGGCGTCGAGGGTGCCGATCAGCCGGTCCTCCACGATCCTGGTCAGGGCCTCCACCGTGGGCAGCTCGAACATGGCACTCAACGGCACCTCGATGCCCAGCGTCTTCCGCAGCCGTGAGACCACCTGCGTCGCCAGCAGCGAGTGCCCACCCAGCTCGAAGAAGTTCTCCGTCACTCCCACGCGCTCCAGCCCCAGCAGCTCCGCCCAGATCTCCGCGACCAGCTCCTCCACCGCCGTACGCGGCGCCACGTATTCCTCTTCGGACGGGCGCTCCGGCGCAGGCAGCGCACGCCTGTCGATCTTGCCGTTGGGCGTCACCGGCAGCTGCTCCAGCACCACGAACGCTCCGGGTACCATGTACTCCGGCAGCCGCTCCGCCAGGTATGCCCGCAGCCGCGCCAGGTGCCCGCGCAGCTCGGCCGCTGTGAGCTCCGCCCCCGCCTCGCCCGTCACGTACGCCACCAGCCGCGGCTGCCCCGGAACGTCCTCCCGCAGCAGCACGGTCGCCTCCCTCACCTGCCCATGCCCTCGCAGGGTCGCCTCGATCTCCCCCAGCTCCACCCGGTAGCCGCGCACCTTCACCTGGTGGTCCGTCCGCCCCAGGAACTCCACCTCCCCGTCCGCGCGCCGCCGACCCACGTCCCCCGTCCGGTACAGCCGCGCGCCCGCAACGCCCCGGTGCGGGTCCGGGAGGAAGCGCTCCGCCGTCAGCTCGGGCCTGCCCAGGTAGCCGCGCGCCATCCCCGCCCCACCGATGTACAGCTCCCCGGCCACCCCCACCGGAACCGGCTCCAGGCCCGCGTCCAGCACGTACAGCTGCGTGTTCGCCACCGCGCGCCCAATCGGCGGGTCGCCCCCCTCCCACGAGTACGCGCTGGAGGTCATGCGGATCCCCGCCTCCGTCGCCCCGTACCCGTTGAAGAAGCGACGCCCCGTGCCCCACCGCTTCACCAGCTCCGCCGCCAGCACTTCGCCACCGGTGACGATGGTCTTCAACTCCGGCAGCGCCTCCACCGGCGTGACCGCCAGCGCCGAGGGCATGATCTTCAGGTGCGTGATCCGCTGCTCCCTCAACACCCGCAGCAGGTCCTCGCCCGGCAGCAGCGCCTCGCGGCGGGCAAGCACCAGCTCCGCCCCGTTGCACAGCGCCGTGAAGATGTCGGCCACCGAGGCGTCGAAGAACAGCGGCGCGTACGCCAGGTTCCGCTCGCCGGGAGCGGCGCCGTAGACGCGGCCCAGCTCCAGAAAGGTGTTGCCCACGCCGCGGTGGTCGCAGAGCACGCCCTTGGGTCGGCCCGTGGACCCCGAGGTGTAGATGACGTAGGCCAGGTTGTCGGGATGGACGCCGGTGGCTGGCGCCTCCTCGCTCTCCCGCGCGATACGCTCGGCTTCGGCGTCCACCCGGAACAGCGGCACCCCCCAGTCCTCCAGGCGCTCCGCCAGCGCGGCCTGCGTGAGCAGGAGAAGCGGGGCGGCGTCGCCCAGCACGTAGGCGCGCCGCTCGGCCGGCAGCTCGGGGTCGAGCGGCAGGTAGACGCCGCCGGCCAGGAGCACCCCCAGCACGGCCACGACCATCTCCGGGGCCGCCTCCATGCAGATGCCCACGCGGACCTCGGGGCCGACGCCCCGGCGGCGCAGCAGGTTGGCGAGCCGGCACGAGCGCGCGTACAGCTCGGCATAGGTGAGGCCCTGCCCCTGGAAGCGCAGGGCCGGGGCGTCCGGGGTGCGCAGCACCTGGGCGTGGACGAGCTCGTGGATGCACAGCTCGCCGGTGTAGCCGGTGTCGACCCCGTTCCAGGCGTGCAGCAGTTGCGCGCGCTCGGGCCCGCGCAGCAGCGGCACCTCGGAGAGGCGACGCCCGGGCGCGGAGACCATGGCTTCCAGCAGCACCTCCAGGTGAGCGGCCATGCGCACCACCGTCTCCGCCTCGAACAGCCCCGCCCGGTAGGTGAGCGTGCCCCCGAGCCCCTCCTCCGCCTCCGTCATCGTCAGGGTGAGGTCGAACCGGGCGGTCCGCTCGCCTCCCCCGAACGGCTCCAGCCGCACATCACCCAGCGACAGCGCGTCGCGCATGCTGGAGCGTTCGAGCGCGAAGATCACCTGGAAGAGCGGTGCGTGCGTCGGGCTGCGGTCCGTGACCAGCTCGTCCACCAGGCGCTCGAAGGGGAGCTCCTGGTGCTCGAACGCTCCCAGGGCCGTCTCCCGCACCTGGTCCAGCAGCTCCGTCCAGGTGGGGTCGGCGCCCAGGTGGGCCCGCAGGGCGAGCATGTTCACGAAGAAGCCGATCAGCCCCTCGGTTTCGCGGTGGCTGCGGCCCGCGATGGGGCTGCCGACGACCACGTCGTCCTGCCCCGCATAGCGCCCCAGCAGGCTCTGCCAGCCGGCCAGCAGCGTCATGAACAGCGTCGTCCCCGCGCGCCGAGAGAGCTCCCGCAGCCCCTGCGACACCCCGGTGGACAGGACGAACCGGTGCGCCCCCGCGCGAGCCTTCCGCCAGGCGCAGCGCGGTCGATCCGTGGGGAGGGTCAGCAGCGGCGGAGAGCCCTCCAGTTTGTCCCGCCAGAAGCCGAGCTGCTCCTCCAGCACGGCACCACTCATCCACCGGCGCTGCCACACGGCGTAGTCGGCGTACTGTACCGGCAGCTCCGGCAGCCGCGGCGTCTCTCCGCGGGTGAAGGCCGCGTACAGCGCCGAGACCTCGCGCACCAGCACCTGCATGCTCCACGCGTCGCTGACCACGTGGTGCATGGTGAAGCAGAGCACGTGGTCCTCCTTCCCCAGGCGCAGCAGCGTGCCGCGCAGAAGCGGACCCCGCGTCAGGTCGAACGGGCGCAGCGATTCCTCGCCCGCGAGCCACCGCGCCGCCGCCTCGCGCTCCGGCGCCGGCAGCTCCCGCAGGTCCACCATGGGCAGTGGCACCGGGGCGGCCGGGCGAATCACCTGCACGGGCGCACCGTCCTGCTCCGCGAAGACCGTACGCAGCGACTCGTGCCGCCGCACCAGCGCGTCCAGGCTCGCCCGCAGCGCGGCCGTGTCCAGCCCGCCGTGCAGCCGCAGCGCGGAGAACAGGTTGTAGGCGGGGCTCCGCGGGTCCAGCTGGTCCACCACCCACAGCCGCTGTTGCCCGAAGGACACGGGAAGCGGCCCCTCACGGGAGACCCGCTCGATCGGCGGCCCGGCCACCGCGCCGGTGCTCCGCAGCACCTCGATGCGCCTGGCGAGTCCGGCGACGGTGGGCGCCTCGAACAGCGCGCGCAGCGGCACCTCCACCCCGAACGCCTGCCGGACCCGCGAGACCACCCGCATCGCGAGCAGCGAGTGCCCGCCCAGGTCGAAGAAGCTCTCCTCCACGCCCACCCGCTCGGTCCCCAGCAGCTCCGCCCAGATCCCCGCCAGTACCTCCTCGACCACCGTCCACGGCCCCACGTAGGCGGCGCTCTGCGGCTCCGGCGCGGGCAGCGCCCGCCGGTCGACCTTTCCGTTGGGGGTAAGCGGAATGCTCTCCAGCACCACGAACGCGCCCGGCACCATGTGCTCCGGGAGGCGCTCCCGCAGCGCGGCGCGCAGCTCCGCCGCCGTCGACGAAGCTCCTTCCTCGGCCACCACGTAGGCCACCAGGCGCCGGTCGCCCTGCGGGGCCTCGCGCACCACCGCCACAGCCTCGCGCACCCGCGGCTGCGCCCGCAGCGCCGCCTCGATCTCGCCCAGCTCGATGCGGAAGCCCCGCACCTTCACCTGCTGGTCCGTCCGCCCCAGGTACTCCAGCCGGCCGTCCGCCCTCCGGCGCACCCGGTCGCCTGTGCGGTACAGGCGCGCACTGCTGCCCGGCTCGCGCGAGAAGGCGTCCGGGACGAACCGCTCGGCCGTCAGCTCCGGACGGCCCAGGTAGCCCCGCGCCACCCCTTCACCGCCGATGAAAAGCTCCCCGGGCACGCCCGCCGGCACCGGCTCCAGGCTCCCGTCCAGCAGGTAGAGCCGGGTGTTGGCGATCGGCGCCCCGATCGACACCGCGCCCGCCCCGGGCTCCACGCGCTCCACGGTGGACCAGATGGTCGTTTCGGTGGGCCCGTACAGGTTCCACAGCTCGCCGGTCACACCGAGCAGCCGGTCCGCCAGCTCCCGCGGCAGCGCCTCGCCCCCGCACAGCGCCTTCAGCCCCGGCGCCCCCTCCCACCCGGCGTCCAGCAGCATCCGCCAGCTCGCCGGGGTGGCCTGCATGATGG
Organism: uncultured Gemmatimonadales bacterium; assembly: GCA_963716255.1. Classification (GTDB taxonomy): domain Bacteria; phylum Gemmatimonadota; class Gemmatimonadetes; order Longimicrobiales; family Longimicrobiaceae; genus JAFAYN01. Next base: position 2,395,000 of record OY970303.1, read on the forward strand.
TGGCCCCGCTCGACTCGATCGCTTCCCGCAGCCGGGCCCCGTCGGAAGCCGTCTCCCGGTCCGCGAGCACCACGCGCGCCCCCGTCGTCAGCGGGAGGAACAGCTCCAGCGCGGCGATGTCGAAGGAAAGCGTCGTGACCGCCAGCAGCGTGTCGCCTGCCGTGAGCCCCGGGCGCAGGCGCATGCTGTCCAGGAAGTTGACCACGGCGCGGTGCGGGACGACGACGCCCTTGGGGGTGCCGGTGGAGCCGGAGGTGTAGATCACGTACGCCGCGTTCCCCGCGCCCACCGCACCCGGGGGCGGCGTGGACGGCTCGTCTGCCGCGTCCGCGGCCTCGTCGGTGTCGAGGCACAGCCGGACCCCGGCGAACGGCGGAAGCGCGGCGGCGAGGCGCGACTGCACGAGCAGCACGGAGGCGCCCGAGTCGCCGAGCATGTAGGCCAGCCGCTCGGGCGGATAGGAGGGGTCCAGCGGCAGGTAGGCGGCGCCGGCCTTGAGCACCGCGAGCAGACCCACCACCATCTCCAGGCCGCGCTCCACGCACAGCCCGACGCGCGCCTCCGGCTTCACGCCGAGGGCCACCAGGCGGTGCGCCAGCCGGTTGGAGCGACCCTCCAGCTCGGCGTAGGTCAGCGTTCCGCCCCTGGCGACGACCGCCACCGCCTCCGGGGTGCGCGCCGCCTGGTCGGCGACCAGCTCGTGGACGCAGCGCTCGCGGGGGAAGTCGACGGACGTGGCGTTCCACGCCTCCAGCACCCGCTCGCGCTCGGCCCCACGCAGCAGCGAGGCCTCGGAGGTCCTCCGCTCGGGAGCCTCCACCATGGCCTCCAGCAGCGCCTCAAGGTGCTCCGCCATGCGCGCGATCGTCCCCGTCTCGAAGAGCGCTTCGCGGTATTCGAGGGCCGCCCCGAGCGCTCCCGGCCGGTCCGACACCACCAGGCCCAGGTCGTACCTCGCCACTCCCCCCTGGGCCCTGAACGATGCCAGCTCCAGCTCTCCCAGCGACAGCTGCTCCCGCTCATCCAGCCGGTTCAGCGCGAAGGTCGCCTGGAAGACGGGCGAGTGCGTGAGGCTGCGCTCGATCGCCAGCTCCTCGACCAGCCGCTCGAAGGGCAGCTCCTGGTGCGCATACGCCCCGAGCGCGCTCCCGCGCACCCGCTCCAGCAGCTCGCCCCAGGTGGGGTCGCCCGAGAGGTCGCCGCGAAGCGCCAGCATGTTGACGAAGAAGCCGATCAGCCCCTCCGTTTCCGCGCGCGTGCGGCCGGCGATGGGGGTGCCCACCACCACGTCGTCCTGCCCGGCGTAGCGTCCCAGCAGCGCCTGCCACGCGGCGAGGACGGTCATGAACAGCGTGGCCCCCTCGCGCCGGGAGAGCGCCCGCAGCCCGTCCGACACCCCGGCAGGCAGGAGGAAGGGAAGGCTCGCCTCGCGCGGGCTCAGCCCCACCCGGCGCGGGTGGTCCAGCGGAATCTCCAGCAGCGGCGGCGCATCCGCCAGCTTCTCCTTCCAGAAGCCGATCTGCGCCTCCAGCCACTCGCCGCGCAGCCGGTCGCGCTGCCAGACGGCGTAGTCGGCGTACTGCACCGGCAGCTCCGGCAGGCGCGGCGCCTCGCCCCGGCTGAAGGCGGCGTACAGGGTCGAGACCTCGCGCACCAGCACCTGCATGCTCCAGCCGTCGCTGACCACGTGGTGCAGCGTGAAGCAGAGCACGTGGTCGTTGTGGCCCAGGCGCAGCAGCGTGCTGCGCAGCAGCGGCCCACGCGCCAGGTCGAAGGGCCGCAGCGCCTCTTCCGCCGCCAGACGCTCCGCCTCGACCTCCCGCCCCGCCCGCGGCAGCTCCCCCAGGTCCAGCTCCACCATTTCCACCCCGGCGGCCGGATGGATCACCTGCACGGGTGCGCCGTCCTGCTCGGCGAACGTCGTGCGCAGCGTCTCGTGGCGCCGCACCAGCGCGTCCAGGCTCGCCCGCAGCGCGGCCACGTCCAGCGCGCCCCGCAGCCGCAGCGCAAAGGGCATGTTGTAGGCGGCGCTCCCCGGCTCGATCCGGTCCACCAGCCACAGCCGCTGCTGCGCAAAGGACGGCGGCAGCGGCTCGTCCCGCGACACCCGCACGATCGGCGGCACCGGCGGGGCGCCCGAGCTGCGCAGCGCGTCGATGCGAGCGGCCAGCCTCGCCACCGTCGGCGCCTCGAAGAGCGCACGTAGCGGCACCTCCACCCCGAACGCCTCGCGAAAGCGCGAGACCAGCCGCATCGCCAACAGCGAGTGCCCGCCGAGCGCGAAGAAGTCCTCGCGCACTCCCACACGCTCCCGGCGCAGCGCCTCCGCCCACATCCCCGCCAGCACCTCCTCGGTCGCCGTCCCCGCCGCCTCGTACTCTGCCTCCCCCGGCGACCCGGGCGCGGGCAGCGCCCGCCGGTCCACCTTGCCGTTGGGCGTAAGCGGAAGCCTCTCCAGCACCACGAAAGCGCCCGGCACCATGTACTCCGGCAGCCACTCGCGCGCGTGCTCCCGCAGCTCCTCCGCCGCGACCCCCTCCTCCCACGCGACCACGTAGCCAACCAGGCGCGTCTCGCCCCCGGCCTCCTCCCGCGGCACCACCACCGCCTCGCGCACTCCGCGGTGCTCCCGCAGAGCCGCCTCCACCTCCCCCGGCTCGATCCGGAAGCCGCGCACCTTCACCTGCGCGTCCGCCCGCCCCAGGATCTGCACGGCGCCGTCGGGCCGGTACCGACCCAGGTCGCCCGTGCGGTACATCCGGTCCCCCGGATCGCCGCCCAACGGGCTGGCCACGAAGCGCTCGCGCGTGCCCGGCTCGTCGTGCAGGTAGCCGCGCGCCAGGTGGGGCGTGCGCACGCAGATCTCCCCCACCTCGCCCACCCCCGCCAGAGCGCCCCCCGGCCGGAGCACCAGCAGCTGCGCCGCCGCGATGCCGCGCCCCACCGGGAGTACCTCCGGGCCGTGCCACGACCGCGGCACCGGGAAGTACGCGACGGCCTGCGGTGTCTCCGTGGCCCCGTAGAAGACCACCGACTCCGACCCCGGCGCACGCTCCCGCAGCGCGGCCACGTCGCCGGCGCGCACCTTGTCGCCGCCCCAGAAGGCGTGGCGCAGCGCGGGAAGCCCGTCCCCACCCCCCTCGCGGAGCAGCTGCCCCATCGCCGGCGTCAGGTGCACCGCGGTGACTGCCTCCTCCGCCAGCCAGCGGGCCAGGTACCCGGGCGTGCCCATCTCCCGCGCGCCGGGGATGCACAGCGTGGCCCCCAGCGACAGCGGCGTGAACACGTCGCGCAGCAGCGGGTCGTGCGCCAGCCCCGAGAGCAGCGCGAAGCGGTCATCCTCGCCCAGCCCGAACGCCTCGCGCTGCCACGCCACGAAGTGCGAGAGCGGCCGGTGGGTGCCCACGATCCCCTTGGGCTCCCCCGTCGTGCCGGAGGTAAACGCCACGTAGGCGACGTCCTCCGGCCCCACGTCCGCGTCCGGCACCGTGGTCGGGTGCTCGCCCAGGAAGTCTGTCCGCGCCGCGACCGGGAGCGCCGGCAGCTCCAGGCGGGCCGCGCCCGCGTCCGCGAGCCACGCCTCCACCTCGGCCGGGAGCGCGCCGGCGGACTCCGCCCGCAGCAGGACGCGCGGACGCGCCGCGGCGAGCTGTCGCGCCAGGCGGGCGGGCGGGTAGGCGGGGTCGAGCACCACGAAGGCGCCGCCGGCCCCGAGCACACCCAGCATCGCCCACACCAGCGCCGCGCCGCGCTCGCCGTGGACCGCCACAGTTTCGCCGCGCCGGAGCCCCTGAGCCAGGAGCCAGTGCGCCAGCTGGCTGGAGCGCGCCTCCAGCTCGGCGTACGTCCACGTTTCCCCGGCCGCGCGCAGCGCGGTCCGCTCCGGGGCGTGCCGGGCCTGCGCGGCGAAGAGCGCGTGGACGGGCCCGTGCCACGCCGTCCGCAGCGGGAGCGCGGGGTCGGGCAGCACCGCCAGCGCGGCCGGCGTGCGCAGCGTGTACGACGCCAGCGGCCGATCGGGATGCTCCACCACCTGTGCGAAGATCCCGTGGAGCTGCGCCAGCATCTCCGCCATGCGGGCTTCGTCGAAGAGCTCGGCGGCGTAGACCAGGCTCAGGCCCATCGCCTCGTCCTGGCTCCCCTCGCCCACATACAGCGTGAGGTCGAACTTGGACATCGGCGCCCACTCGCCGAAGCGCTCGGCGGCGAGCCCCGGGAGCCCGGGGGCGGCCTCCGCGCCGAAGTTCTGCAGGTTGAGCATCACCTGGAACAGCGGCGTGTGGCTGAGCGTGCGGACGGGCTGCAGCTCCTCCAGGATGCGCTCGAAGGGGAGCTCCTGGTGGGCGTAGGCGCCCAGCGTGGCCTCGCGCACCCGCCCCAGCAGCTCCCGGAAGGTGGGGTCGCCGGCGAGGTCGGTGCGCAGCGCGAGCGAGTTGAGGAAGAAGCCGATCAGCCCCTCGGTCTCGCGCCGGGTGCGGCCCACGATGGGGGTGCCCACCACCACGTCGTCGTGCCCGGCCCAGCGGCCGAGCACGACGGCGAAGCCGGCCAGGAGCGTCATGAAGGTGGTCACGCCCTCGCGCCGGCCCAGGGCGCGCAGCCCTCCCGCGAGGACCGCGTCCATGCGCAGCGAGCACACGCCCGCGACGTGGGTGGGCTGCGCGGGGCGCGGCCGGTCGGTGGGCAGTTCCAGGAGGGCGGGCGCGCCGTCCATGTGCTCGCGCCACCAGGCGAGCTGCCGCTCCAGCGTCTCGCCGCTGAGCCACTCGCGCTGCCACAGGGCGAAGTCGGCGTACTGCACCGGCAGCTCGGGGAGCGGGGACGCCTCCCCGCGGGAAAAGGCGTCGTAGAGGGCGAAGACCTCGCGCACCAGCACGCCCATGCTCCAGCCGTCGCTGACCACGTGGTGCAGCGTGAGGAGCAGCACGTGGTCGTCGTCATCCAGGCGCAGCAGCGTGCTCCGCAGCAGCGGCCCGCGCGCCAGGTCGAAGGGGAGCCGCGCCTCCACGGCGGCAAGGCGCACGGCCTCCGCCTCGCGCTCCGCCTCCGGCAGCCCACGCAGGTCCAGTTCCACGAGCGCGGCCGGGGCGGGCGGGTGAATCACCTGCACCGGCGCGCCGGCGCGCTCCTCGAAGACCGTGCGCAGCGCCTCGTGGCGCCGCACCAGCTCCGCCAGGCTGAGGCGCAGCGCGATCGCGTCCAGCGTGCCGCGCAGGCGCGTCGCGCTGGGCATGTTGTAGGCGGCGCTCCCCGGCTCCAGCCGGTCCACCAGCCACAGCCGCTGCTGCGCGAACGACAGCGGCAGCGGCGCGCCGTCACGCGGGACGGGTACGATCGGTGGCGTCGCCGGACCGGAGCCGTCGCCCCGCAGCGCCTCGATGCGCGCGCCGAGCGCGGCCACCGTGGGCGCCTCGAAGAGCGCCCGCAGCGGCACCTCCACCCCGAACGCCTGCCGCGCGCGCGACGCCACCTGCGTGGCCAGCAGCGAGTGGCCCCCCAGCTCGAAGAAGCTCTCTTCCGCCCCGACGCGCTCCAGGCGCAGCACCTCCGCCCAGATCCCCGCCAGCACCTCCTCGGTCGGCGTGCGCGGCGCCACGTACTCCGCGCCCTGCTCCGGGGCCGGCAGCGCCCGCCGGTCCACCTTGCCGTTGGGGGAGAGCGGAATGCTCTCCAGCGCGACGAAGGCGCCCGGAACCATGTAGTCCGGCAGCCGCTCCGCCAGGCGCGCCCGCAGCTCCGCGGCGGCGAGCTCCACTCCCGCCCGCGGGACCACGTAGGCGGCGAGCCGCTTCTGCCCCGGCGTGTCCTCGCGCACCACGACCACGGCCTCGTGCACCCCCTCCTGCTCCAGCAGCACCGCCTCGATCTCCCCCGGCTCGATGCGGAAGCCGCGGATCTTGACCTGCTGGTCGATGCGCCCCAGGAACTCCAGCTCCCCGTCCGCCCTGCGGCGCACCCGGTCGCCCGTGCGGTACAGGCGCGCGCCGGGACCGGTGCCGAACGAGTCCGGCACGAACTGCGTCGCCGTCGCGTCCGGGCGTCCCAGGTAGCCGCGCGCCACCCCGGCGCCCGCCAGGCACAGCTCGCCCGGCACCCCGGCGGGCAGCAGGTTCCCCGCCGCGTCCAGCACGTGCATCCCCACGCCCGGCAGCGGCCGCCCCACCATCTGCCAGTCGTAGCTCGTCCCGCGCTGAAGCGGCGTGGCCGAGCTGATCATGGTGTTCTCGGTGGGGCCGTACATCGCCCACACCCGCGCCGCCGGGAAGGCCGCGCGCGTCTGCTCCAGCAGGTCGGGCGCGATGGCGTCGCCGCCGATGAACACCCCGCGCATGCGCGGCAGCGTCCCCGGGCCGGCCTGCACGCGCGCCACCACCTCGCGCATCAGTGCGGGCACCGCGTGCACTCCGTCGACCGTGGCCAGCTCCTCCACCAGGCGCTCCGTGTCGCGCACCGTCTCCTGCGGGAGAAGCCGCACCTGGCCGCCGGCCAGCAGTGGCGCGAACACCTCGAAACCCCAGATGTCGAAGGCATAGCTGGCCATCCCCGGGAACACGTCTCCCGCGGCGAACCCGTAGGTGTCGCGCGTGGCGAGCAGCGTGCTCACCAGGCTGGCGTGCTCCACCACCACGCCCTTGGGCCTGCCGGTGGAGCCGGAGGTGTAGATGACGTACGCCGCGCTGCGGACGCCGGCGCCGCTCTCCGGCGCCTCCTCGGGCTCGGCGGCGATGTCCTGGCGGTCCGCGTCCAGGCGGACGAGCCCGCCCCTGAAGGCGGGGAGCGCGTCCGCCAGCCGGCCCCGCGAGACCAGCAGCGCCGCGCCGGAGTCGGCCAGCGTGTAGGCCAGGCGGTCGGCCGGGTGGTCCGGGTCCAGCGGCACGTACGCCCCGCCCGCCTTGAGCACGCCGAGCACGCTCACCACCATCTCCAGCGAGCGCTCCAGGCAGATGGCCACCCGCACTTCCGGCCCCACCCCGCGGCGGCGGAGGTGGTGGGCCAGCCGGTTGGCGGCGCTCTCCAGCCCGGCGTACGCGAGCGACTCGCCGCCGAAGGCGACCGCCGGCGCTCCAGGAGTTCGCCCGGCCTGCGCCGCGATCATCTCATGCACGCACGCCGTCGGCAGCCCCAGCGGCTCCGCGGTCGAGCCGGCCAGCAGCTGCGCCCGCTCGCCGTCGCGCAGCAGCGACAGCTGCGACAGGTGCCGCCGCGGGTCGGCGGCCATCGCCTCCAGCACCGTCTCCAGGTGCCCCGCCAGGCGCGCCATGGTGGCGGCGTCGAAGAGGCCGGAGCGGAACACGAGCGCGCCGGCCAGCGCCTCGCCCGCCTCGTCGAGCACCAGGTCCAGGTCGAACTTGGCGGTGCTCCCGCCCGCGCCGAACGGCGCCATCTCCACGTCGCCCAGGCGCAGCTGGTCGCCCTCCGCGCCGGCACGGTGCAGCACGAAGACCGCCTGCACCAGCGGCGCGTGCGTCAGCGAGCGCTCCACGTCCAGCTCCTCCACCAGGCGCTCGAAGGGGAGGTCCTGGTGGTCGTAGGCGCCCAGTGCCGTCTCTCGGACGCGCGCCAGCAGCTCGCTCCAGGCGGGGTCCCCGCCCAGCTCCGTCCGCAGCACGAGCAGGTTGACGAAGAAGCCAATCAGCCCCTCGATCTCGCGGCGGCTCCGCCCCGCGACGGGGCTCCCCACCAGCACGTCGTCCTGCCCCGCGTAGCGGCCTAGCAGCACCTGCCAGCCGGCGAGCACGGTCATGAACAGCGTGGCCCCTTCACGCTGCGAGAGCGCCCTCAGCCCCTGCGACACCCCCGGCGAGAGGGCGAAGGCGTGGCTCGCCGTGGCGGGGCTCTGCCCCAGCCCGCGCGGGCGGTCCGTGGGGATCTCCAGCAGCGGGGGGGCGCCCCGCAGCTTGTCCCGCCAGTAGCCGAGCTGTGCCTCCAGCCCCGCGCCGCTCAGCCGCTCGCGCTGCCACACGGCGTAGTCCGCGTACTGCACCGGCAGCTCCGCCAGCGGCGAGGGCTCGCCCCGGGTGAAGGCGCCGTACAGGGCGGACGCCTCCCGCACCAGCACGTTCCGGCTCCAGCCGTCGCTGACGATGTGGTGCAGCGTCAGCAGGAGGACGTGGTCGTCGTCGGCCAGGCGCAGCAGCGTGCAGCGCAGCAGCGGTCCGCGCGTCAGGTCGAAGGGCCGCCGCGCCTCGTCGGCGGCGAGCCGCTCCGCCCGGCGCACCGCGTCCGGAGCGCCGCGCAGGTCGATGAGCGGCAGCTCCACCGGCGCGTGCGGGTGGACGAGTTGCACGGGCAGGCCGCCGCGCTCGCCGAACGTGGTGCGCAACGCCTCGTGGCGCCGCACCACCTCGCCGAGGCTCGCCCGCAGCGCGCCCGCGTCCAGCCCACCGCCCAGGCGCAGTGCGTAGGACATGTTGTACGCGGGGCTGCCCGGATCCAGGCGGTCGACCACCCACAGCCGCTGCTGCGCGAAGGACACCGGCAGCGGCGCCTCGCGCGAGACCCGCTCCATCGGTGGCGCCACCGACGTGCCCGCGCTGCGCAGCGCCTCGATGCGCCCGGCCAGTGCGCCCACGGTCTGGGCCTCGAACAGGGCGCGCAGCGGCACCTCCACCCCGAAGGCCCGCCGCGCGCGCGACACCACCTGCGTGGCCAGCAGCGAGTGCCCCCCCAGGTCGAAGAAGCCCTCCTCCACCCCCACCCGCTCCACCCTCAGCACCTCCGACCAGATCCCCGCCAGCACCTCCTCGACCACCGTCCTCGGCGCCACGTACAGGTCCTCCGCCGGCCCGTATGCCGGCGCCGGCAGAGCCCGCCGGTCGACCTTGCCGTTCCTCGTCACCGGCAGCCGCTCCAGCACCACGTACGCTCCGGGCACCATGTACTCCGGCAACCGCTCCGCCGCGTGCGCCCGCAGCCCGGCCGCGCTCAGCTCCGCCCCCGCCTCGCCCGTCACGTACGCCACCAGCCGCGGCTGCCCCGGAACGTCCTCCCGCAGCAGCACGGTCGCCTCCCTCACCTGCCCATGCCCTCGCAGGGTCGCCTCGATCTCCCCCAGCTCCACCCGGTAGCCGCGCACCTTCACCTGGTGGTCCGTCCGCCCCAGGAACTCCACCTCCCCGTCCGCGCGCCGCCGACCCACGTCCCCCGTCCGGTACAGCCGCGCGCCCGCAACGCCCCGGTGCGGGTCCGGGAGGAAGCGCTCCGCCGTCAGCTCGGGCCTGCCCAGGTAGCCGCGCGCCATCCCCGCCCCACCGATGTACAGCTCCCCGGCCACCCCCACCGGAACCGGCTCCAGGCCCGCGTCCAGCACGTACAGCTGCGTGTTCGCCACCGCGCGCCCAATCGGCGGGTCGCCCCCCTCCCACGAGTACGCGCTGGAGGTCATGCGGATCCCCGCCTCCGTCGCCCCGTACCCGTTGAAGAAGCGACGCCCCGCGCCCCACCGCTTCACCAGCTCCGCCGCCAGCACCTCGCCACCGGTGACGATGGTCTTCAACTCCGGCAGCGTCTCCACCGGCGTGACCGCCAGCGCCGAGGGCATGATCTTCAGGTGCGTGATCCGCTGCTCCCTCAACACCCGCAGCAGGTCCTCGCCCGGCAGCAGCGCCTCGCGGCGGGCAAGCACCAGCTCCGCCCCGTTGCACAGCGCCGTGAAGATGTCGGCCACCGAGGCGTCGAAGAACAGCGGCGCGTACGCCAGGTTCCGCTCGCCGGGAGCGGCGCCGTAGACGCGGCCCAGCTCCAGAAAGGTGTTGCCCACGCCGCGGTGGTCGCAGAGCACGCCCTTGGGTCGGCCCGTGGACCCCGAGGTGTAGATGATGTAGGCCAGGTTGTCGGGATGGACGCCGGTGAGTGGAGCCTCCTCGCTCTCCCGCGAGATGCGCTCGGCTTCCGCGTCGACCACCAGGAGCGGCACGCCCCAGTCGCGCAGCCGGTCCGCGAGCGCGGCCTGAGTGAGCAGGAGGGCCGGGGCGGCGTCGCGCAGCATGTAGGCGCGACGCTCGGCGGGGAGCTCGGGATCCAGCGGCAGGTAGGCGCCGCCGGCCAGGAGCACACCCAGCACCGAGACGACTACCTCCGGAGCCGCCTCCATGCAGACGGCCACGCGGGTCTCGGGGCCGACGCCCTCCCGCCGCAGCCGGTTGGCGAGCCGGCATGAGCGCCGGTAGAGCTCGGCGTAGCCGAGGCGCTGCTCCTCGAAGCGCAGGGCGGGCGCATCGGGGGTGCGCAGCACCTGTGCGTGCACCAGCTCGTGGATGCACAGATTGCCGCTGTAGACGGTGTCGGGCCCGTTCCAGGCGTACAGCAGTTGCTCACGCTCGGCGCCGCGCAGCAGCGGCGCCTCCGAGAGGCGCTGCCCCGGCGCGGCCACCATCGCTTCCAGCAGGGCCTTGAGGTGCTCGACCATACGCGCGACCGTCTCCGCTTCGAAGAGCCTTTCGCGGTAGGTGAGCGACGCCGTGAGCGCTTCCTCCTCGTCCATCACGGCCAGGTTCAGGTCGAACCGCGCTACGCCCTCACCCTCCCCGAACGGCTCCAGCTTCACCTCGCCCAGAGACAGCTCCTCGCGTCCGCTGATGCGGTTGAGCCCGAAGACCACCTGGAAGAGCGGCGCGTGCGTGGTGCTGCGGTCCGTGACCAGCTCCTCCACGATCCGCTCGAAGGGCAGATCCTGGTGCTCGAAGGCGCCCAGCGCCGCTTCCCTTACCCGGCCCAGCAGCTCCGCCCACGTGGGATCGCCGCCCAGGTCCGTGCGCAACGCGAGCATGTTGACGAAGAAGCCGATCAGCCCCTCCGTCTCCGCACGCGTCCGCCCCGCGACGGGGCTGCCCACGACTACGTCGTCCTGCCCGGCGTAGCGGCCCAACAGTGCCTGCCACCCCGACAGCATGGTCATGAACAGCGTTGTGCCCTCGCGGCGAGAGAGCGCCCGCAGCTCGTTCGACAGCCCGGCTGGCAGTGCGAAGCCGTGGCTGCCCGAGCGCGGGCTCAGCCCCGGGACGCGCGGGCGGTCGACCGGGACCTCCAGCACCGGGGGGGCGCCTCGCAGCGTTTCCCGCCAGAAGCTGAGCCGCTCCTCCAGCGTCTCGCCAGAGAGCCACCGGCGCTGCCAGACGGCGAAATCGGCGTACTGGACCTCCAACTCCGGCAGCTCCGCCGCCTCGCCGCGCAGGGCGGCGTAGAGCGCGGAGACCTCGCGCACCAGTACGCCGCGGCTCCAGCCGTCGGTGACGATGTGGTGCATGGTGAAGCACAGCACGTGGTCGTCGTCGTCCAGGCGCAGCAGCGTGCACCGGAGCAGCGGCCCGCGCGCCAGGTCGAACGGGAGCAGCGCCTCCTCTGATGCCAGCCGCTCGGCCTCGGCCTCACGCTCCGCTTCGGGCAGGTGCCGCAGGTCCAGCTCCACCAGCGCGACCGGGGCGGGCGGGTGGATCACCTGCACGGGCCCGCGCTCGTGCTCGGCGAAGACCGTGCGCAGCGTCTCGTGGCGCCCCACCAGCGCGTCCAGGCTGGCCCGCAGGGCGCGGGGGTCCAGCGCACCGCGTAGACGCAGCGCATACGGCATGTTGTAGGCGGGGCTGTTCGGATCCAGGCGGTCGACCACCCACAGCCGCTGCTGCGCGAAGGACACCGGCAGCGGCGCCTCGCGCGAGACCCGCTCCATCGGTGGCGCCACCGACGTGCCCGTGCCGCGCAGCGCCTCGATGCGCCCGGCCAGTGCGCTCACGGTCTGGGCCTCGAACAGGGCGCGCAGCGGCACCTCCACCCCGAAGGCCCGCCGCGCGCGCGACACCACCTGCGTGGCCAGCAGCGAGTGCCCCCCCAGGTCGAAGAAGCCCTCCTCCACCCCCACCCGCTCCACCCTCAGCACCTCCGACCAGATCCCCGCCAGCACCTCCTCGACCACCGTCCTCGGCGCCACGTACAGGTCCTCCGCCGGCCCGTACGCCGGCGCCGGCAGAGCCCGCCGGTCGACCTTGCCGTTCCTCGTCACCGGCAGCCGCTCCAGCACCACGTACGCTCCGGGCACCATGTACTCCGGCAACCGCTCCGCCGCGTGCGCCCGCAGCCCGGCCGCGCTCAGCTCCGCCCCCGCCTCGCCCGTCACGTACGCCACCAGCCGCGGCTGCCCCGGAACGTCCTCCCGCAGCAGCACGGTCGCCTCCCTCACCTGCCCATGCCCTCGCAGGGTCGCCTCGATCTCCCCCAGCTCCACCCGGTAGCCGCGCACCTTCACCTGGTGGTCCGTCCGCCCCAGGAACTCCACCTCCCCGTCCGCGCGCCGCCGACCCACGTCCCCCGTCCGGTACAGCCGCGCGCCCGCAACGCCCCGGTGCGGGTCCGGGAGGAAGCGCTCCGCCGTCAGCTCGGGCCTGCCCAGGTAGCCGCGCGCCATCCCCGCCCCACCGATGTACAGCTCCCCGGCCACCCCCACCGGAACCGGCTCCAGGCCCGCGTCCAGCACGTACAGCTGCGTGTTCGCCACCGCGCGCCCAATCGGCGGGTCGCCCCCCTCCCACGAGTACGCGCTGGAGGTCATGCGGATCCCCGCCTCCGTCGCCCCGTACCCGTTGAAGAAGCGACGCCCCGCGCCCCACCGCTTCACCAGCTCCGCCGCCAGCACCTCGCCACCGGTGACGATGGTCTTCAACTCCGGCAGCGTCTCCACCGGCGTGACCGCCAGCGCCGAGGGCATGATCTTCAGGTGCGTGATCCGCTGCTCCCTCAACACCCGCAGCAGGTCCTCGCCCGGCAGCAGCGCCTCGCGGCGGGCAAGCACCAGCTCCGCCCCGTTGCACAGCGCCGTGAAGATGTCGGCCACCGAGGCGTCGAAGAACAGCGGCGCGTACGCCAGGTTCCGCTCGCCGGGAGCGGCGCCGTAGACGCGGCCCAGTTCCAGAAAGGTGTTGCCCACGCCGCGGTGGTCGCAGAGCACGCCCTTGGGTCGGCCCGTGGACCCCGAGGTGTAGATGACGTAGGCCAGGTTGTCGGGATGGACGCCGGTGGCTGGCGCCTCCTCGCTCTCCCGCGCGATACGCTCGGCTTCCGCGTCGACCACCAGGAGCGGCACGCCCCAGTCGCGCAGCCGGTCCGCGAGCGCGGCCTGAGTGAGCAGGAGGGCCGGGGCGGCGTCGCGCAGCATGTAGGCGCGACGCTCGGCGGGGAGCTCGGGATCCAGCGGCAGGTAGGCGCCGCCGGCCAGGAGCACACCCAGCACCGAGACGACTACCTCCGGAGCCGCCTCCATGCAGACGGCCACGCGGGTCTCGGGGCCGACGCCCTCCCGCCGCAGCCGGTTGGCGAGCCGGCATGAGCGCCGGTAGAGCTCGGCGTAGCCGAGGCGCTGCTCCTCGAAGCGCAGGGCGGGCGCATCGGGGGTGCGCAGCACCTGTGCGTGCACCAGCTCGTGGATGCACAGATTGCCGCTGTAGACGGTGTCGGGCCCGTTCCAGGCGTACAGCAGTTGCCCACGCTCGGCGCCGCGCAGCAGCATCACCTCCGAGAGGCGCTGCCCCGGGTGCGCCGCCGCCATGGCCTCCAGCAGCACCTCGAAGTGGCCGCCCATCCGCGCGGCCGTCTCCGCCTCGAACAGCCCCGTCCGGTAGAGCAGCGCCCCCGAGAGCCCCTCGTCCTCGTCCAGCATCCTCAGGTTCAGGTCGAACTTGGTCTCCTCCAGCTCGCCCCCGAACGGCTCCAGCCGCACTGTGCCCAGCGACAGCCGCTCGTCCCGCGCCCCGGCGCGGGTCAGCGCGAAGACCGCCTGGAAGACGGGGGAATGCGTCAGGCTGCGCTCGGTCGCCAGCTCGTCCACCAGCCTCTCGAAGGGGAGGTGCTGGTGGACGTACGCCCCCAGCGCCCTTTCATGCACCCGCCCCAGCAGCTCGGCCCAGGTGGGATCGGCCGCCAGGTCACCGCGCATGGCCAGCATGTTGACGAAGAAGCCGATGAGCCCCTCCAGCTCGACCCGCGTACGCCCGGCGATGGGCGTGCCGACGACCACGTCATCCTGCCCCGAGTAGCGGCCAAGCAGCGTCTGCCAGGCGGCCATCAGCGTCATGAACAGCGTGGTGCCCTCGCGCCGCGAGAGCGCCCGCAGCCCGGCCGTGGTCGCGGCCGGGAGCGCGAAGCGGTGCATCCCCGCGCGCGTGCTCTGCGCCGCGGAGCGTGGGCGGTCGGTGGAGATCTCCAGGAGCGGGGGGGCGCCTCGCAGCTGTTCCTTCCAGAAGCCGATCTGCTCGTCCAGCACCTCGCCGCTCAGCCACTCGCGCTGCCACACGGCGAAGTCGGCGTACTGCACCGGCAGCTCGGGGAGCGCCGGCTCCTCGCCGCGGCTGAAGGCTGCGTAGAGCGCGGAGACCTCGCGCACCAGCACGTCCATGCTCCAGCCGTCGGTGACCACGTGGTGCACGGTGAAGCACAGCACGTGGTCGTCCTCGCCCAGGCGCAGCAGCGTGCTCCGCAGCAGCGGGCCGCGCGCCAGGTCGAACGGGCGCAGCGACTCCTCGCCCGCGAGCCGCTCCGCCTCCGGCTCCCGCGCCGCGGCCGGCAGACCGCGCAGGTCGAGATCGAGCACGACCACCGGAACGGCCGGGTGGATGTGCTGCACGGGCACGCCCGCGTGCTCCACGAACGTGGTGCGCAGCGTCTCGTGCCGCCGCACCAGCGCGTCCAGGCTGGCCCGCAGCGCCGCCGTGTCCAGTTCGCCGCCGAGGCGCAGCGCGTACGACAGGTTGTAGGCGGGGCTGTCCGGCTCGATCCGGTTCACCACCCACAGCCGCTGCTGCGCGAACGACAGCGGCAGCGCTGAGCCCTCGCGCGGCACCGGTACCATGGGCGGCGCCAGCCGGGTGCCCGTGCCGCGCAGCGCCTCGATCCGCCCGGCCAGCCCGGCCACGGTGGGCGCCTCGAACAGCGCCTTCAGCGCCACCTCCACCCCGAAGGCCACGCGCACCCGCGAGACCACCTGCGTGGCCAGCAGGCTGTGACCCCCCAGCCCGAAGAAGTTCACCTCCGCACCCACCCGCTCCACCCCCAGCACCTCCGCCCAGATCCCCGCCAGCACCTCCTCCGCGGGCGTCCTCGGCGCCGTGTACGCGTCCAGAGCGGTCCCGCGATCCGGCGCCGGCAGCGCGCGACGGTCCACCTTGCCGTTGGCGTTCAGCGGCAGCTTGTCCAGCGTCACGAAAGCGCCCGGCACCATGTACTCCGGCAGCCGCTCCCCCAGGCGCGCCCGCAGATCGGCCGTCGAGAGCTCCGCACCCGCCTGCGGCACCACGTACGCCACCAGCCGCTTCTGACCGGGCACGTCCTCCCGTACCGTGACCACCGCCTCCCGCACGCCCGGGGCCTCCAGCAGCGCCGCCTCGACCTCGCCCGGCTCGATGCGGAAGCCGCGCAGCTTGACCTGCTCGTCCATGCGCCCCAGGAACTCCACCTCGCCCCCCGGCAGCCAGCGTACCCGGTCCCCCGTTCGGTACGCCCGCGCCCCCGCGGCCCCGAAGGCGTCCGGGACGAAGCGCTCCGCCGTCCGCTCCGGGCGGCCCAGGTAGCCACGCCCCACCCCCTCCCCCGCGATGTACAGCTCCCCCGCCACGCCCACCGGCACTGGCTGCCCGGACCGGTCCAGCACGTAGAGGCGCACGTTCCCCGTGGCACGACCCACCGGCAGGTTGCTCCAGCGCGACCCGTCCTCGCCCGCCTCCAGGCGCAGCGTGGTGGAGGTGCAGGCCGTCTCCGTCAGCCCGTAGACGTGCACCAGCGGCAGGCGCAGCTCGGCCCACTCGCGCAGCCGCTGCGGCGCGATCCGCTCACCCCCCACCAGCACCAGGCGCACGCTCTGCGGCACGCGCCATCCCTGCCCGCTCAGCTCGCGCACCCACTCGTGCCAGTACGCCGTGGGCAGCTCGAAGACGCTCACCCCCTGCTGCCCCACCACCTCCAGCAGCTCGGCCGGTGAGAGCAGGTTGCTGCGCGAGAACACCACGCAGGCGCCGCTGAGCCAGGCGGGGAACAGCTCCTCCACGACCACGTCGAAGCCGGGCGAGGCGAACTGGAGCACCCGGTCCTCCCCACACAGGCCGATGCGCTGCGCCATGTCGGCGGCGTAGTTGACCAGGGCCCGGTGCTGCACCATGGCGCCCTTGGGCGTGCCGGTCGAGCCCGAGGTGTAGATGGCGTAGGCCAGGTTGTCCGCCATGGCGCCGCTGCGGGGCGCCTCCGCCGGGGCGCCAGCCAGCTCGTCCCGCAGCGCGTCCGGGACGAGGAGGGGCACACCGGCGCTGGAGTAGCTCCCGGCCAGCTCCGCCTGCGTCAGCAGCAGGGCGGCCCCGCAGTCGCGCAGCATGGAGGCGCAGCGCTCGGCCGGGTAGGCGGGGTCCAGCGGGACGTAGGCGCCGCCGGCCTTGAGCACCGCCAGGATGCACACGGCCATCTCGGGCCCCTTCTCCACGCCGATGCCCACGCGGGTCTCGGGGCCGACGCCGCGCCTCCGCAGCAGGTGCGCCAGGCGATTGGCCTGCCCCTCCAGCTGCGCGTAGGTCAGGCTCCGGTCCTCGAAGCGCACCGCCGCGGCTCCGGGCGTGCGCGAGGCCTGGGCGGCGAAGAGGTCGTGGATGCAGGCGTGGCGGGGGAAGTCGGCGGCGGTGGCGTTCCACGCCTCCAGCACCTGTGCGCGCGCGCTCCCGCCCAGCAGGGACAGCTCCGAGAGGCGGCACTGCGGCCGGCCGGCCATGGCCTCCAGCACGAGGGCCAGGTGCCCGGCCATGCGCTCGACGGTGGCGGCATCGAACAGTGCCTGGCGGAAGCGCAGCGCACCGCGAAGGGCCTCTTCCGTGTCGACCAGGGTGAGGTCCAGGTCGAACTGTGCCAGCGGCTCCCCCCGGCCGAAGGGCGCGATGCCCACCTCGCCCAGCGCGAGCCCCTCGTCCGCGGCGGCGCGCTCCAGCTCGAAGGTGACCTGGAACACCGGGTCGTGGTTGAGGCTGCGCTCCACGTCCAGCGCCTCCACCAGCCGCTCGAAGGGCAGCTCCTGGTGCTCGTACGCCCCCAGCGCCGTCTCCCGCACCCGCCCCAGCAGCTCGCTCCACGTGGGGTCTCCGCTCAGGTCGCCGCGCAGCGCCAGCATGTTGACGAAGAAGCCGATCAGCCCTTCCGTTTCCCGCCGGGTGCGCCCCGCGATGGGGGTACCCACCACCACCTCGTCCTGCCCCGCGTAGCGGCCCAGCAGCACCTGCCAGGCGGCAAGCGACGTCATGAACAGCGTCGTCCCCTCTGCGCGCGAGAGCGCCCGCAGCCCGCTCGACAGCTCGGGAGACAGGACGAAGTGACGGCTCTCCGCCCGCGCGCCCTGGGCCGCGGTGCGCGGGTGGTCCGTGGGGATCTCCAGCAGCGGGGGCGCGCCGCCCAGCTGTTCCTTCCAGAAGCCGATCTGCGCCTCCAGCACTTCACCGCTGAGCCACTCGCGCTGCCACACCGCGAAGTCGGCGTACTGCACCGGCAGCTCGGGGAGGTCCGGCTCCTCGCCCCGGCCGAAGGCGGCGTAGAGGACCGAGACCTCGCGCACCAGCAACTGCATGCTCCAGCCGTCGCTGACCACGTGGTGCAGCGTGAAGAGGAGCACGTGCTCCTCCTCGTCCAGGCGCAGCAGCGTGCTCCGCAGCAGCGGCCCGCGCGCCAGGTCGAAGGCCAGCAGCGCCTCCTCGGACGCCAGCCGCCCGGCCTCGGCCTCACGCTCCGCGGCCGGCAGATCGCGCAGGTCCAGCTCCCTGAGCTCGACGGACGCGGCCGGGTGGATGACCTGCACGGGGACGCCGCCCTGCTCCGCGAACGTGGTGCGCAGCGTCTCGTGGCGCCGCACCAGCGCGTCCAGGCTGGCCCGCAGCGCCGCGGCGTCCAGCTCACCGCCCAGGCGCAGCGCGAAGGGCATGTTGTACGCGGGGCTTCCCGGCTCCAGCCGGTCCACCACCCACAGCCGCTGCTGCGCGAACGACACCGGCAGCGGCGAGCCGTCCCGCGGCACCGGCACGATCGGCGGCGCCAGCATGGTCCCGGCGCTGCGCAGCGCCTCGATGCGACCGGCCAGCGCCGCCACGGTGGGTGCCTCGAAGAGCGCCCGCAGCGGAAGCTCCACCCCGAACACCTCACGCACCCGCGACACCACGCGTGTCGCCAGCAGCGAGTGGCCGCCCCGTTCGAAGAAGCTCGACTCCACGCCCACCCGCTCGGTCCCCAGCACTTCCGCCCAGATCCCCGCCAGCACCTCCTCCGCAACCGTCCTCGGTCCGGTGTACGCCGCGCCGCCCGCCCCGTGCTCCGGCGCCGGCAGCGCGCCGCGGTCCACCTTGCCGTTGGCGTTCACCGGCAGCCGCTCCAGCACCACGAACGCGCCGGGCACCATGTGCTCCGGCAGCCGCGCGCCCGCGAGCGCCCGCAGGCCCGCGGCCGAGAGCCCGGCCTCCCGCTCCGCCGCCACGTACGCCACCAGGCGCTTCCGGCCCGGCGCGTCCTCCCGCACCATCACCAGCGCGTCGCGGACGGCCGCGTCCTCCAGCAGCACCGCCTCGATCTCCCCCGGCTCGATGCGGAAGCCGCGGATCTTGACTTGGGCGTCCACCCGGCCCAGGAACTCCAGCTCTCCGTCCGCGCGCCGACGCACCCGGTCGCCCGTGCGGTACAGACGTCCTCCCACCGCGCCGAACGGGTCGGGGACGAACCGCGCGGCGGTCAGCTCCGGCCGCCCCAGGTACCCGCGCGCCACGCCCCCGCCCGCCAAGCACAGCTCGCCGGGCACTCCGGCCGGCAGCAGGCCCCCCGCCGCGTCCAGCACGTGCATCCCCACGCCCGGCAGCGGACGTCCCACCATCTGCCAGTCGGGGCGCGCGTCACGGCGCAGCGGCGTCGCCGAGCTGATCATCGTGTTCTCGGTGGGCCCGTACATCGCCCACACCCGCGCCCCGGGGAAGGCGGCCTGCATCTGCTCCAGCAGGTCGGGCGCGATGGCGTCGCCGCCCACGAAGACCCGCCGCATGCGCGGCAGCGTCCCCGCCCCCGCCCGCACCCGCGCGGCCACCTCGCGCATCAGCGCCGGAACGGCGTGCAGCGCCTCCACGCCCGCAAGCTCCGCGACCAGGCGCTCCACGTCCTGCACGCTCTCCCGCTCGAGCAGACGGGCCACTCCGCCCACCAGCAGCGGCGCGAACGCCTCGAAGGTCCAGATGTCGAAGGCGTGGCTGGCCATCACCGGCATCACCTCCCCGGCCGCCAGCCCGAAGCTCTCACTGGTGCCCCGCAGCGCGTGCACCAGGCTGGCGTGCTCGACCACCACGCCCTTGGGCCTCCCGGTGGAGCCGGAGGTGTAGATGACGTACGCCGCGTTGCGGACGCCGACGCCGCTCCCGGGCTCTGTGTCCGGCTCGCGCTCGACCGCCTCCCGGTCCGCGTCCATGCGGACGACGCCGCCCGTGAAGGCGGGAAGCGTCTCCAGCAGCCTGCTCCGCGTCACGAGCAGGGCGGCGCCGGAGTCGGAGAGCGTGTAGGCCAGGCGCTCGGCCGGGTAGGCGGCGTCCAACGGCACGTACGCCCCGCCGGCCTTGAGCACCCCCAGCACCGCGACCACCATCTCCACCCCGCGCTCCAGGCATATGGCGACGCGGGTCTCCGGCCCCACGCCGCGCCGCCGGAGCAGGTGGGCGAGCCGGTTGGCCCTGCCGTCCAGCGCGGCGTACGTCAGCGCCTCGTCCGCGAAGACGACCGCGGGAGCGCCGGGGGTACGCCGTGCCTGCCGTGCGACCAGCTCGTGCATGCACGCCGGGACGTGCCCCAGAGGCTCCGCGCTGGAATCCGCAAGCAGCCGCGCCCGCTCGTCCTCGCGCAGCAGCGACACCTCGGAGAGGCGCCGGTGCGGATCGGCCGCCATCGCCTCCAGGAGCACCTCCAGGTGCCCCGCCATCCGCGCGACCGTCTCCGCTTCGAACAGCGCCTCGCGGTAGTCGATCGCGCCGCCCAGCGCCTCGCCCGCGTCCTGGATCGCGAGCTCCAGGTCGAACTTCGCCACGCCGGCCCCGCTCTCGAACGGCTCCAGCTCCAGCGAGCCCAGCGAGAGCTGCTCTTCCGCGCTGGCCTTCTGGAGCGCGAAGGCGACCTGGAAGACGGGGGTGTGCGTCAGGCTGCGCTCGACGCCCAGCTCCTCGACCAGGCGCTCGAAGGGCAGCTCCTGGTGCGCGTACGCGCCCAGCGCCGCCGCCCGCGTCCGCTCCAGCAGCTCGCTCCAGGTGGGATCGCCCGCCAGCTCCGCCCGCAGCGAGAGCATGTTGACGAAGAAGCCGATCAGCCCCTCCGCCTCGCGCCGGTTCCGCCCCGCGATGGGGCTGCCGACCACCACGTCGTCCTGCCCCGCGTAGCGGCCCAGCAGCGCCTGCCAGCCGGCAAGCACGGTCATGAACAGCGTGGTGCCCTCGCGCCGCGAGAGCGCCCGTAGCCCCTCCGAGAGCCCGCGCGGCAGAGCGAAGCGGTGGCTCTCCGCGACCGGGCTCTGCCCCAGCCCGCGCGGGTGATCGGTGGGGATCTCCAGCAGCGGCGGCACGCCGGCGAGCGCCTGCTTCCAGTAGCCGATCTGCTCCTCCAGCACTTCACCGCTGAGCCACGCGCGCTGCCACACGGCGAAGTCGGCGTACTGCACCGGCAGCTCGGGGAGGTCCGGCTCCTCGCCCCGGCCGAAGGCGGCGTAGAGGGCGGAGACCTCGCGCACCAGCACCTGCATGCTCCAGCCGTCGCTGACCACGTGGTGCAGCGTGAAGAGCAGCACGTGCTCCTCCTCGTCCAGGCGCAGCAGCGTGCTCCGCAGCAGCGGCCCGCGCGCCAGGTCGAAGGCCAGCAGCGCCTCCTCGGACGCAAGCCGCTCGGCCCCGGCCTCGCGCTCGGCTTGCGGCAGATCGCGCAGGTCCAGCTCCCTGAGCTCGACGGACGCGGCCGGGTGGATGACCTGCACGGGGACGCCGCCCCGCTCCGCGAACGTGGTGCGCAGCGTCTCGTGGCGCCGCACCAGCGCGTCCAGGCTGGCCCGCAGCGCCGCGGCGTCCAGCTCACCCGTCAGGCGTAGCGCGAAGGGCATGTTGTAGGCGGCGCTGCCCGGGTCCAGCCGGTCAACCAGCCACAGCCGCTGCTGCGCGAACGACAGCGGCAGCTGCTCCTCCCGCGACACCCGGACGATCGGCGGCGCCGTCGAAGCGCCCGCGCTGCGCAGCGACTCGATGCGCGCGGCCAGTCCCGCCACCGTGGGCGCCTCGAAGAGCGCCCGAAGCGGCAGCTCCACCCCGAACGCCTGCCGCGCACGCGACACCACCTGCGTCGCCAGCAGCGAGTGGCCGCCCACGTCGAAGAAGCCGTCTTCCACCCCCAAGCGGTCCAGGCGCAGCACCTCCGCCCAGATCCCCGCCAGCACCTCCTGGACCGGCGTCCACGGTGCCACGTACCCCGCCTCCGCCACGTGCTCCGGCGCGGGCAGCGCGCCGCGGTCCACCTTGCCGTTGGCGTTGAGCGGCAGCCGCTCCAGCACCACGAAGGCGGAGGGCACCATGTAGTCCGGCAGGCGCGCCGCCAGCCGCGCCCGAAGCTCTGCCGGCGCGACCTCCACGCCCTCCGCCGGAACCACGTAGGCGCTCAGCCTCTTCTGACCCGGCGCGTCCTCCCTCACCGTCACGAACGCTTCGCCGACCTCCTCAAGCCCGGAGAGCACCGCTTCCACCTCCCCCGGCTCGATTCGGAAGCCGCGGATCTTGACCTGCGCGTCCATCCGCCCCAGGTACTCGATCTCCCCCGCGGCCGTCCACCGCACCCGGTCGCCCGTGCGGTACAGCCGCGCGCCCGCCGCCCCGAACGCGTCCGGGAGGAAGCGCTCTGCCGTCAGAGCTGCCTGCCCCAGGTAGCCGCGCGCGGTCCCCAGCCCGCCGATGTACAGCTCGCCCGGCACGCCCGCCGGCAGCGGCTGCCCACCCGCGTCCAGCACGTACAGCGTGGTGTTCCTCAGCGGCCCGCCGATGGGCACCGTCGCTGCTGCGGCCTCGACGCTTCGCACGTGCTGCCAGCTGGCGTAGGTCGTCGTCTCCGTCGGCCCGTAGACGTGCAGCAGCCGCCCCGGCGCGCCCGTCTCCAGCACGCGCCGCACGCTCTGCGGGTCCACCGCCTCCCCGCCGAAGAGCAGGTGGCGCAGCGTGGCAAACGCCGCCGGCTCGTCGTTGGCGATGCGGTTGAACAGCGCCGTAGTCAGGAACAGCGCACTGACTTCCCGCTCCCGCAGCGCCACCACGAACTCGGCCGGCGAGAGCGTCACTTCACGCTCGAAGACGGCGAGGGAGCCGCCGTTCAGCAGCGCGCCCCAGATCTCGAAGGTGGCCGCGTCGAAGGCCAGGTTGGAGGCATGGGCGATCCGCTCCGACGGCCCGAAGGGCACGTAAGGGGTCTCGCGCACCAGGCGCACCACGGACTCGTGCGCCACCGCCACGCCCTTGGGACGCCCGGTCGAGCCGGAGGTGTAGATGACGTACGCCAGCTGCCCGGGGTGAGACGCGACGAGCGGTGCCGTCTCCGGCAAGGTCGTCAGCACATCCGTGGTCGCCGCGTCGTCCAGCCACAGCGCTTCGACCCCGGCGGAGAGCTGCGCACCGGCGGCGGCGTTGGTCAGGACCAGCGAGACGCCCGCGTCGGCGAAGACCTCGCGCAGGCGCTCGGCCGGGTTGGAGGGGGCAAGCGGCACATATGCGCCGCCGGCCTTGAGGATGCCCAGCATCGCCAGCACGGCGTCGATGCCGCGCTCGAAGCACATCCCCACGCGCGCCTCCGGGCCGACACCGCGCTGCATCAGCAGGTGCG
This sequence comes from uncultured Gemmatimonadales bacterium, assembly GCA_963716255.1. Classification (GTDB taxonomy): domain Bacteria; phylum Gemmatimonadota; class Gemmatimonadetes; order Longimicrobiales; family Longimicrobiaceae; genus JAFAYN01. Next base: position 2,417,866 of record OY970303.1, read on the forward strand.
CCAGCCGGTTGGCCCTGCGCTCCAGCTCCGTGTAGGTGACCGTCTCCTCGCCGGAATCGATCGCAACCGCAGCGGGCGTGCGTGCGGCCTGCTCGGCGAACAGCTCGTGGATGCCGGCCTGCGGGAGCGCCGCGGCGGTGGCGTTCCACGCCTCCAGCACCTGCGTGCGCTCCGCCCCGTGCAGCAGCGACACCTCGGACAGACGGCGCCCGGGCTCGGCCGCCATCGCCTCCAGCAGCGTCTCCAGGTGCCCCGCCATCCGCGCCACCGTCTGCGCCTCGAACAGCGCTCCACGATAGGCCAGCGTCGCGGCCAGCGTTTCCGCCTGGTCTGAGACCGTCAGCTCCAGGTCGAACTTCGCCACGCCCAACCCGCCCCCGATCGGCGCCAGATCCAGGTCGCCCAGCGACAGCTGCCCCTCCGCGCGGGCCTTCTGCAGCGCGAAGGTGACCTGGAAGACGGGCGTGTGCGTCAGGCTGCGCTCGGCGCCCAGCTCCTCCACCAGGCGCTCGAAGGGCAGCTCCTGGTGGTCGAAGGCGCCAAGCGCCGCCGCGCGCGTCCGCCCCAGCAGCTCGGTCCAGGTGGGATCGCCAGCCAGGTCCGCACGCAGACTGAGCATATTGACGAAGAAGCCGATCAGCCCCTCCACCTCGTGGCGGTTCCGCCCCGAGATGGGGCTGCCGACCACCACATCCCCCTGACCCGCGTAGCGGGCCAGCAGCGCCTGCCAGCCGGCGAGCACGGTCATGAACAGCGTCGCACCCTCACGCTGCGAGAGCACCCGCAGCCCGTGCGACAGCTCGGGCGAGAGGGTGAAGGGATGGACCTCCGCGATCGGGCTCTGCCCCAGCCCGCGGGGGTGATCCGTGTGGATTTCCAGCAGCGGGGGGGCGCCGGCCAGCGCGTCCTTCCAGTAGTCGATCTGCTCGTCCAGGGTCTCGCCGGAGAGCCAGGCGCGCTGCCACACCGCGTAGTCGGCGTACTGCGCCGGGAGCTCCGCCAGCTGCGGCTCCTCCCCACGGCTGAAGGCGGCGTAGAGTACGGAGACCTCGCGCACCAGCACCTGCATGCTCCACCCGTCGCTGACCACGTGGTGCATGGTGAAGAGCAGCACGTGCTCCTCCACGTCCACTCGCAGCAGCGTGCTCCGCAGCAGCGGCCCGCGCGCCAGGTCGAAGGGCAGCAGCGTCTCCTCGGAAGCCAGCCGCTCCACCTCGGCCTCGCGCTCGGCTTGCGGCAGGTCGCGCAGGTCCAGCTCCCGCAGCGCAACCGGCGTAGCGGGGTGGATGACCTGCACGGGGACGCCGCCCTGCTCCGCGAACGTGGTCCGCAGCGTCTCGTGACGCGCCACCAGCGCGTCCAGGCTCGCCCGCAGCGCCACCGTGTCCAGCGCGCCCCGCAGCCGCAGCGCACCGGGCATGTTGTAGGCGGGGCTCCCCGGCTCCATCTGGTCGACCACCCACAGCCGCTGCTGTGCGTACGACAGCGGCAGCGGCTCGTCGCGCGGGATCCGCTCGATCGGCGGCGCCAGCAGGGCGCCCGTGGCGCGCAGCGCCTCGATGCGCTCGGCGAGGGCGGCCACCGTCGGCGCCTCGAACAGCGCCCGCAGCGGAAGCTCCACCCCGAACGCCTGCCGCGCACGCGAGACCACCTGCGTAGCCAGCAGCGAGTGCCCGCCCAGCTCGAAGAAGCCCTCCTCCACGCTCACCCGCTCCACGCCCAGCACCGCAGCCCAGATCCCCGCCAGCACCTCCTCGGTCGGCGTCCGCGGCGCCACGTAGCGCTCCTCTCCCGCCCCGTATTCCGGCGCCGGCAGCGCCCTGGCGTCCAGCTTGCCGTTGGGGGTGAGCGGCAGCACATCGAGCCCCACGAACGCCGCCGGCACCATGTACTCCGGCAGGCTCCGGCGCAGGTGGTCGCGCAGCGCGTCCGCCTCCGCCCCGCCCACCACGTACGCCACCAGGCGCTGCTCGCCCGGCATGCCGAAGGCAGGATCCTCGCGCACGATCACCCGCGCCTCGCGAACCTCCGCGTGCGCGCACAGCACCGCCTCGATCTCGCCCGGCTCGATGCGGAAGCCGCGCACCTTGACCTGCTCGTCCACGCGCCCGACGAACTCCAGGCGCCCGTCCGTGCTCCAGCGCAGCCGGTCGCCCGTGCGGTACATCCGCGCGCCCGCCTCCGTGCTGAACGGATTGGCGACGAAGCGCTCCGCCGTCAGCTCCGGGCGCTCCAGGTAGCCGCGCACCACGCCGTCGCCGCCGACGTACGCCTCGCCCGGCACGCCCACCGGCACCGGCTCCAGCGCAGAGTCCAGCAGGTAGATCCGCTGGTTGCCCGTCGCGCGGCCCACGGAGACGGTCAGCGCGTCCTCCGCTACGTGCTCCACCTGCTCGTACGAGCACCAGGCGGTGGTCTCCGTCGGCCCGTACATGTGGAGCAGCCGCCGCGGCTTGCCCGCCGCGAGCAGACGCCGCACGCTGTCCGCGTCCGCCGCCTGCCCGCCGAAGAGCACTTCCCGCAGCGGCGCGAAGATGTCCGGCTGCTCGCGCGAGAGCTGGTTCAGCAGCGCCGTCGTCTGGTAGAGCGTGGTGATGCGCTCCTCGCGCAGCGTCTCGCGGAAGGCGGCGGGCGAGAGGAGCACGTCGCGCGCGATGCCGACGAGGGTGGCGCCGTTCATGAGCGCCCCCCAGGCCTCGAAGGTCAGCGCGTCGAAGCTCGCGTTGGACGCCTGCGCGATGCGGTCGCCCGGGCCGAACTGCACGTAGTCCGTTGCCACGGCGAGCTGCACCACGTGGCGGTGGGCCACCATCACGCCCTTGGGCCGGCCGGTGCTCCCGCTGGTGTAGACGATGTACGCCAGGTTCTCGGCAGTCGCACCGCTGCGCGGCGCCTCCGTGGACTCGCGGGCGAGCGCGTCGGCAACGCGGTCGAGGAGAACGAGCGAGACGTCGCCTGCCTCCGCGGCGAAGGCGACGTCGCTGCGGCTGAGCAGCACGCGCACGCTGCTGTCGTCCAGCATCATCCGGAGGCGCTCGGCCGGGTAGCCCGGGTCCAGCGGCACGTAGCAGCCGCCGGCCTTGAGCACGGCAAGGATCGAGACGATCAGCTCCACGCCGCGCTCCAGCAGCACTCCGACCCGACTCTCCGGCCCGACTCGGAGGCCGCCCAGGTGGTGCGCCAGCTGGTTCGCACGCGCGTCCAGCTCCCGGTAGGACAGCTCGACGCCGCCCCACACCAGCGCCGGTGCGTCGGGCCTCTCCCGCACCTGCGCCTGGAACAGCTCGTGGATGCAGACACCGCGCGGGTACGGCCGCGCCGTCCGGTTCCACGCCTCCACCACCTGCGCGCGCTCGGCTCCGCTCAGCAGCGACAGCTCCGAGAGGCGCCGCTCGGGCGTGGAGACCATCGTCTCCAGCATCGTCTCCAGGTGCCCCGCCATCCGCTCGATCGTCGCCGCCTCGAACAGCCCAGCGCGGTAGGTCAGCGCACCCTCCAGAGCTTCCCCGCCGTCCTGGACCGTCAGGTCCAAGTCGAACTTGGCGACCCCTTCCCTCGCTCCGAACGGCTCGGTGGCCAGCTCGCCCAGCGCGAGCTCCTCGTGCCCGGCCGTGCGGTCCAGCGCGAACGTCACCTGGAAGACGGGCGCGTGCGCCAGGCTGCGCTCCACGTCCAGCTCTTCCACCAGCCGCTCGAAGGGCAGCTCCTGGTGCGCGTATGCCCCCAGCGCCCTGTCCCGCACTCGCTCCAGCAGCTCGCGCCAGGTGGGATCCCCACCCAGGTCGGCGCGAAGCGCCAGCATGTTGACGAAGAAGCCGATCAGTCCCTCCGTCTCCACCCGCGTGCGCCCCGCGATGGGGCTGCCGACGACCACGTCGTCCTGCCCGGCGTAGCGGCCCAGCAGCGCCTGCCACCCGGCCAGCACGGTCATGAACAGCGTGGTCCCTTCGCGCCGCGAGAGCGTCCGCAGCCCTTCCGAATGGCCGAGCTGGAGGGCGAAGCCGCGGGTCGCCGCGAGCGGGCTCCGCCCGGGTGCGCGCGGGTGGTCCGTGGGGATCTCCAGCAGCGGGGGGGCGCCGCGCAGCTGTTCCTTCCAGAAGCCGATCTGCTCTTCCAGCACCTCGCCGGACAGCCACGCGCGCTGCCACACGGCGAAGTCGGCGTACTGCACCGGCAGCTCGGGGAGGTCCGGCTCCTCGCCGCGGCTGAAGGCTCCGTAGAGCGCCGAGACCTCGCGCACCAGGACGTTCACGCTCCAGCCGTCGCTGACCACGTGGTGCAGCGTGAAGAGCAGCACGTGCTCCTCCTCGCCCAGGCGCAGCAGCGTGCTCCGCAGCAGCGGCCCGCGCGCCAGGTCGAACGGACGCAGCGCCTCCTCGGACGCAAGCCGCTCCACCTCGCGCGCGAGTGCCGCGGCCGGCAGGCTCCGCAGGTCGAGTGCGTGCAGCGCCACCGCCGCGGCCGGGTGGATGACCTGCACCGGCACGCCGCCGTCCTCGGAGAACGTGGTGCGCAGCGTCTCGTGCCGCCGCACCAGCGCGTCCAGACTGGCCCGCAGTGCCGCCGTGTCCAGCGCGCCCCGCAGCCGCAGCGCGAAGGGCATGTTGTAGGCGGCGCTCCCCGGCTCCAGCCGGTCCACCACCCACAGCCGCTGCTGCGCGAACGAGAGAGGCAGCGGCGTCCCGGGGCTCCTCCTGCGGATCTCCTCGGGGTCGCGCTCCGCCTCCACCCCCGCCTCCACCCCCGCCTGCATCCACTTCTGGAGGAGGCGGCGGCGCTCGGGGGAGAGCCGGTCCAGCCTGTCCAGCCGGTCCGTGATGGCCAGGTGCCTCATCACTTCCCCGTCGGACAGCTCCTCCGGCCGCTCCAGCATCGCGTCCAGCCGCCCGGCCAGCTCCGCCACCGTGGGCGCCTCGAACATGGCCCGTAGCGGAAGCTCCACCCCGAACGCCTGCCGCGCACGCGAGACCACCTGCGTAGCCAGCAGCGAGTGCCCGCCCAGCTCGAAGAAGCCCTCCTCCACGCTCACCCGCTCCACGCCCAGCACCGCAGCCCAGATCCCCGCCAGCACCTCCTCGGTCGGCGTCCGCGGCGCCACGTAGCGCTCCTCTCCCGCCCCGTATTCCGGCGCCGGCAGCGCTTTGACGTCCAGTTTGCCGTTGGGGGTGAGCGGCAGCATATCGAGCCCCACGAACGCCGCCGGCACCATGTACTCCGGCAGGCTCCGGCGCAGGTGGTCGCGCAGCGCGTCCGCCTCCGCCCCGCCCACCACGTACGCCACCAGGCGCTGCTCGCCCGGCATGCCGAAGGCAGGATCCTCGCGCACGATCACCCGCGCCTCGCGAACCTCCGCGTGCGCGCACAGCACCGCCTCGATCTCGCCCGGCTCGATGCGGAAGCCGCGCACCTTGACCTGCTCGTCCACGCGCCCGACGAACTCCAGGCGCCCGTCCGTGCTCCAGCGCAGCCGGTCGCCCGTGCGGTACATCCGCGCGCCCGCCTCCGTGCTGAACGGATTGGCGACGAAGCGCTCCGCCGTCAGCTCCGGGCGCTCCAGGTAGCCGCGCACCACGCCGTCGCCGCCGACGTACGCCTCGCCCGGCACGCCCACCGGCACCGGCTCCAGCGCAGAGTCCAGCAGGTAGATCCGCTGGTTGCCCGTCGCGCGGCCCACGGAGACGGTTAGCGCGTCCTCCGCTACGTGCTCCACCTGCTCGTACGAGCACCAGGCGGTGGTCTCCGTCGGCCCGTACATGTGGAGCAGCCGCCGCGGCTTGCCCGCCGCGAGCAGACGCCGCACGCTGTCCGCGTCCGCCGCCTGCCCGCCGAAGAGCACTTCCCGCAGCGGGGCGAACACGTCCGGCTGCTCGCGCGCGAGCTGGTTCAGCAGCGCGGTCGTCTGGTACAGCGTCGTGATGCGCTCCGCGCGCAGCGCCTCGCGGAACGCGGCCGGCGAGAGGAGCACGTCGCGCGCGATGCCGACGAGGGTGGCGCCGTTCATGAGCGCCCCCCAGGCCTCGAAGGTCAGCGCGTCGAAGCTGGCGTTGGAGGCCTGCGCGACACGGTCGCCCGGCTGGAAGCGGACGTAGTCGGTTTCAACGGCGAGCTGCACGACGTGGCGGTGGGCGACCATGACGCCCTTGGGACGGCCCGTGCTCCCGCTGGTGTAGACGATGTACGCCAGGTTCTCCGCCGTCGCCCCGCTGCGCGGCGCCTCCGTGGACTCGCGGGCGAGCGCGTCGGCAACGCGGTCGAGGAGGACGACCGAGACGTCGCCCGCCTCCGCGGCGAAGGCGACGTCGCAGCGGCTGAGCAGCACGCGCACGCTGCTGTCCTCCAGCATCATGCGCAGGCGCTCGGCCGGGTAGCCCGGGTCCAGCGGCACGTAGCAGCCGCCCGCCTTGAGCACCGCCAGGATGGAGACGATCAGCTCCACCCCGCGCTCCAGCAGCACGCCCACCCGGCTCTCCGGCCCGACTCCAAGGCCGCCCAGGTGGTGCGCAAGCTGGTTCGCCCGCGCGTCCAGCTCACGGTAGGACAGCTCGATGTCGCCCCAGACCAGTACGGGCGCCTCGGGCCTCTCCTGCACCTGCAGCTCGAACAGCTCGTGGATGCAGACGCCGCGCGGGTACGGACGCGCGGTCCGGTTCCATTCCTCCACCACCTGCGCGCGCTCGGCTCCCCTCAGCAGCGACAGCTCCGAGAGGCGCCGCTCGGGCGTGGAGACCATCGTCTCCAGCATCGTCTCCAGGTGCCCCGCCATGCGCGCAATCGTGTCCGCTTCGAAGAGCGCGGCGCGATAGGTCAGCGTCCCCGCGAGCGCCTCCCCGGCGTCGCGAAGAGCCAGGTCCAGGTCGAACTTGGCGGCACCTTCGCCTGCCCCGAACGGCTCGGCCGCCAGCTCACCCAGTACGAGCCCCGCGTGCACGGTCGAGCGTTCCAGCTCGAAGGTGACCTGGAAGACCGGGGCATGCGTCAGGCTGCGCTCCACGGCCAGCGCCTCCACCAGGCGCTCGAAGGGGAGGTCCTGGTGCTCGTAGACCCCCAGCGCCATCTCCGACACCCGCCCCAGCAGCTCGGTCCAGGTGGGATCGCCCGCCAAGTCGGCGCGAAGCGCCAGCATGTTGACGAAGAAGCCGATCAGCCCCTCCGTCTCACCCCGGGTGCGCCCCGCGATGGGGGTGCCCACCACCACGTCATCCTGCCCCGCGTAGAGTCCGAGCAGCGCCTGCCACGCCGCCAGCGTGGTCATGAACAGCGTGGCCCCCTCGCGCCGCGAGAGCGCCCGCAGCCCCTGCGACACCTCCGCCGGGAGGGTGAAGCGGTGGGTCCCCGCACGCGCGCTCTGCCCCGCCCCGCGCGGGCGGTCCGTGGGGATCTCCAGCAGCGGGGAGGCGCCTCGCAGCTTTTCTCGCCAGAAATCGACCTGCGCCTCCAGCACGTCGCCGGCGAGCCACGCGCGCTGCCACACCGCGAAGTCGGCGTACTGCACCGGCAGCTCCGGAAGCCGCGGCTCCTCGCCCCGGCTGAAGGCGCCGTACAGGGCGGAGACCTCGCGCACCAGCACCTGCATGCTCCAGCCGTCGCTGACCACGTGGTGCAGGTTGAAGAGCAGCACGTGCTCCTCCTCGTCGAGGCGCAGCAGCGTGCTCCGGAGCAGCGGCCCGCGCGCCAGGTCGAACGGCCGCAGCGACTCCTCGACCGCCAGCCGCTCGGCCTCCGCCTCGCGCTCCGCTTCCGGGAGCGCTCCCAGCTCCAGTTCCACCAGCTCCACCGGGGCGGAGGGGTGGACGATCTGCACGGGCACGCCGCCGTCTTCGGAGAACGTGGTGCGCAGCGTCTCGTGCCGCTGCACCAGCGCGTCCAGGCTCGCCCGCAGCGCCGCCACGTCCAGCACGCCCCGCAGCCGCAGCGCGCCCGGCATGTTGTACGCGGCGCTCCCCGGCTCCAGCCGGTCCACCACCCACAGCCGCTGCTGCGCGAAGGACAGCGGCAGCGGCTCCGTCCTGGAGACCCGCTCGATCACCGGCGCCGGCGAGGTGGCCGCGCCGCGCAGCGCCACGATGCGCGCGGCCAGCGCCGCCACGGTGGGTGCCTCGAACAGCGCCCGCAGCGGCACCTCCACCCCGAACGCCTGCCGCGCACGCGACACCACCTGCGTCGCCAGCAGCGAGTGCCCGCCCAGGTCGAAGAAGCCCTCTTCCACTCCGACCCGCTCCCGCCGCAGCACCCCGGCCCAGATCCCCGCGAGGACCTCCTCGGCCTGCGTCCGCGGTGCCACGTACTCCCCCTCCGCCCCCCACCGGGGGTCCGGCAGCGCCCGCCGGTCCACCTTGCCGCTGACGCCGAGCGGCAGCGCCTCCAGCACCACGAACGCGCCCGGCACCATGTACTGCGGGAGCGCGGCCGCCACGTGCGCCCGCAGCGCGGACCCCACGAGCTCCGCCCCTTCCTCCGCCACCACGTAGGCCACCAGGCGCTGCGCGTCCGCACGCACCACCACCACGGCCTCCCGCACTTCCGGGTGCGCGCGCAGCACCGCCTCGATCTCCCCCGGCTCGATGCGGAAGCCGCGCAGCTTGACCTGCTCGTCCATGCGCCCCAGGTACTCCAGCTCCCCCCCGGCCAGCCAGCGCGCCCGGTCGCCCGTGCGGTACATCCGCGCGCCCGGCTCCGGAGCGTAGGGATCGGGGACGAACCGCTCCGCCGTCAGCTCCGGCCGCCCGTGGTAGCCGCGCGCCGTGCCGGCTCCGCCCAGGCACAGCTCCCCGGCGATGCCGATGGGAACCGGACTCGCCACCGGGTCCAGCACGTACGCCCGCGAGTTGGCCACCGGGCGCCCGATGCGCACCCGCTCCGCCCCTCTCTCCACAATGCTCCAGGTGGAGTAGACGGTGTCCTCCGTGGGGCCGTACAGGTTGAGCACCCGCTCCGTCTCCGGACGGGCGTACAGCTCCCGCACCAGCCAGGCCGGCAGCGCCTCGCCGGCCAGGTTGAAGGCGCGCACGCTCGCCGGGATGCCGCCGCTGCGCAGCAGCTCGGCTGCCGCGCTGGGCACCGTCACCACCAGGCGTACGCTCTCGTCCGCCACGCGCGGCAGGTCGAGGACGCTCTCCACCAGCACCAGCGTGCCGCCCCAGCAGATCGTCCCGAAGATCTCGCCCACCGACACGTCGAAGGAGACGGAGGTGGAGCCCAGCACGGCGGCGCGGTCCTCCGGACGCACCACCTCGCGCAGGAAGTGCACGACCTGCGAGGCGCTGCGGTGCTCCACGAGCACCCCCTTGGGGCGGCCGGTGGACCCGGAGGTGTACAGCATGTACGCCAGGTTCCCCGGCTCGACACCGCCTGGGTGCGCGGTGTCGGGCAGGGTGGCGGCGTGCTCCGCCTCCTGGTCCAGCAGCACGCGCGCGACCCCCGCCGGGAGCCGCCCGGCCAGCCCCCCCTGCGATACCACCACGGTCGCGCTCGCGTTCTCCAGCATGTACTTCAGGTGCTCCGCCGGGTAGGCGGGATCCAGCGGGACGTAGGCGCCCCCCGCCTTGAGGATCCCCAGCATCGCCGCGATCATCTCCGGGCTCCGCTCCAGGCACAGCCCCACCCTCGACTCGGGGCCGACTCCGAGCGCGAGGAGGTGGTGCGCCAGGCGGTTCGCGCTCCGCTCCAGCTCCGCGTAGCTGGTCGCGCGGCCGCGGAAGCGGATCGCCGCGGCGTCCGGGGTGCGCGCCGCCTGCTCCGCGAACAGCTCGTGCACGCAGGCCTCGGGGTAGTCGGCCCCGGCGGCGTTCCACAGCTGGAGCACCTGGGCGCGCTCCGCCCCGCGCAGCAGCGACACCTCCGAGAGCCGCCGCGTGGAATCGGCCCCCATGTCGCCCAGCAGAACCTCCAGGTGCCCGGCCATGCGCGCGATCGTCGCGGCCTCGAACAGCGACTCCCTGTAGACGAGCGCCCCGACCAGCCCCTCCCCTTCCTCCGTCATCTCCAGGTCCAGGTCGAACTTCGCCACCCCCGCCCCGGACGCGAACCGCGCCACCCCCACTTCGCCCAGCGACAGCTGGTCCCGCGCGGTGAAGCGGTTCAGCTCGAAGATCGACTGGAACAGCGGCGTGTGCCTCAGGCTGCGCTCCACCGCCAGCTCCTCCACCAGCCGCTCGAAGGGCAGATCCTGGTGCGCGTACGCACCCAGCGCCTCTTCCCGCACGCGACCCAGCAGCTCGCGCCAGGTGGGATCCCCGCCCAGGTCCGCGCGCAGCGCCAGCATGTTGACGAAGAAGCCCACCAGCCCCTCCGTCTCCACCCGCGTGCGCCCCGCCACCGGCGTGCCCACCACCACGTCGTCCTGCCCCGCGTAGCGCCCCAGCAGCGCCTGCCAGGCGGCCAGCACCGTCATGAACAGCGTCGCGCCCTGCGCCCTCGACAGCGCCCGCAGCCGCCGCGACACCTCGGGGGAGAGCGCGAAGGCATGGGTGCCGGCGCCCGCGTCCTGCCCCGCCGCGCGCGGGTGGTCGACGGGGACCTCCAGCAGCGGCGGGGCGCCGGCCAGCCGCTCCCGCCAGTAGCCGATCTGCGCTTCCAGCACGTCGCCGCTCAGCCACGCGCGCTGCCACACGGCGAAGTCGGCGTACTGCACCGGCAGCTCCGCCAGCGGCGACGGCTCGCCATGGCTGAAGGCGGCGTAGAGCGCCGAGAGCTCGCGCACCAGCACGTCCATGCTCCACCCGTCGCCGACCACGTGGTGAAGCGTGAAGCAGAGCACGTGGTCGTCCACGGCCAGGCGCAGCAGCGTGCCGCGCAGCAGCGGTCCGCGCGCCAGGTCGAAGGGCCGCAGCGCCTCCGCGCCGGCGAGCCGCTTCGCCTCCGCCTCGCGCTCGGCTTCCGGCAGCTCGCGCAGGTCGAGCACGGGCAGCGGCACCGGGGCGGGCGGGTGGATCACCTGCACGGGGGCGCCGCCCTGCTCCGCGAAGACGGTGCGCAGCGCCTCGTGCCGGCACACCAGCTCGCCCAGGCCGGCCCGCAGCGCCGCCGCGTCCAGCGCGCCGCGCAGCCGCAGCGCGCCCGCCATGTTGTAGGCGGGGCTCCCCGGCTCCAGCCGGTCCATCACCCACAGCCGCTGCTGCGCGAACGACACCGGCAGCGGCCCCTCGCGGGAAACCCGCTCGAGCGGCGGCGCGACCGCGCCTCCATCGCTCCGCAACTCCTCGACGCGCCCGGCCAGCCCCACCAGGGTCGACGCCTCGAACAACGCCCGCAGCGGCACCTCCACCCCGAACGCCTGTCGAGCACGAGAGACCACCTGTGTCGCCAGCAGCGAGTGCCCGCCCAGCTCGAAGAAGTCGTCGTGCGCCCCCACCCGCTCCACGCCCAGCACCTCGCTCCAGATCCCCGCCAGGATCTCCTCCGCCGGAGTGGAGGGCGGCGCGTACTCCCCGGAGCGGGACGCTCCGGCCTCCGGCGCGGGGAGCGCCCGCCGGTCGATCTTTCCGTTGGGGGTAAGCGGAATGCTCTCCAACTCCACGAACGCCGGCGGCACCATGTACTCCGGCAGCCGCTCGCGAAGCCGCGCCCGCAGCTCCGCCGCGGAGACGCCGCCCGCCTCCTCCGGCACCACGTACCCCACCAGGCGCCGGTCGCCGCCCGCTTCCTCCCGCGCCACCACCACCGCCTCCCGCACCCCGGGCTGCGCCAGGAGCACCGCCTCGATCTCCCCCGGCTCGATCCGGAAGCCCCGCACCTTCACCTGGAAGTCCGTGCGCCCGAAGTATTCCAGCTCCCCGTCCGCCCTCCACCGCACCCGGTCCATCACCCGGTACATCCGGCTACCCGCCGCCCCGAACGGGCTCGGCACGAAGCGCTCGGCCGTCAGCTCCGGACGCCCGGCGTAGCCGCGCGCCAGCCCCTCGCCCGACAGGTACAGCTCGCCCACCACCCCCACCGGCACCGGCTGCATGCGCGCGTCCAGCACGTACGCCTGCGTCCCCGCCACCGGGCGCCCCACCAGCACCTGCCCCCCGCCGCGGCGCACCAGCGAGTAGGTGGAGTAGGTGGTGTCCTCCGTGGGGCCGTACAGGTTGCCCACCTTCTCCACCGTGCCCAGCGCGTAGAGCGCCTGCGCCAGGTCGGCGGGCAGCGCCTCGCCGCCCAGGTTCAGCGTCCTCACGCTCGCCGGGATCCCGCCCGTGCGCAGCAGTTCGCGCGCGGCGGTGGGGACCATGCTCGCGTACACGACGGGCTCCCCCACCGCCGGCAGCTCCAGCGCGTTCTCCGCCAGCACCAGCTTCCCGCCCCAGCAGAGGGTGCCGAAGACCTCGGCCACCGACACGTCGAAGTTGATGGACGTGGAGAAAAGCACCGACGAGCGCTCCTCGTCCGAGACGTGGTCGCGCAGCCAGTGCAGCAGGACCACGACCGCGGCGTGGCGGATCATCACCCCCTTGGGGCGGCCGGTGGAGCCGGAGGTGAAGATGACGTGCGACAGGTTGCCGGGCGCCGCCCCGCTCTCGGGCGCGCCGTCCGGCAGCGCGGAGAGCGCGTCCTGCGTCTCCGGGGCGTCGAGCGCCAGCACCTCGTGGGCGCCGGCCGGGAGGCGGTGCAGCAGCGCGGACGCGGTGAGGACCAGCGCGATGCTGGCGTCCTCGACCATGTAGCCCAGGCGCTCGGCCGGGTACGCGGGGTCCAGGGGGACGTACGCGCCGCCGGCGCGGAGGACGGCGAGCATCGCCGCGGGGAGCGCGGGGGTGCGCGCCATGCAGATCCCCACGCGCGCCTCCGGGCCCACCCCGCGGCTGCGCAGGAGCCGCGCGAGGCGGGCGCTGGCGCGGTCCAGCTCGGCATAGGTGGTGGTCCGGCCGCGCCAGGAGACGGCGACGGCGCCGGGGGTGCGCGCCGCCTGCTCCGCGAACAGCTCGTGCACGCAGGCCTCGGGGCGGTCGGCCCCGGTGGCGTTCCACAGCTGGAGCACCTGGGCGCGCTCCGCCCCGCGCAGCAGCGACACCTCCGAGAGCCGCCGCGTGGAATCGGCCCCCATGTCGCCCAGCAGAACCTCCAGGTGCCCGGCCATGCGCGCGATCGTCGCGGCCTCGAACAGCGACTCCCTGTAGACGAGCGCCCCGACCAGCCCCTCCCCTTCCTCCGTCATCTCCAGGTCCAGGTCGAACTTCGCCACCCCCGCCCCGGACGCGAACCGCGCCACCCCCACTTCGCCCAGCGACAGCTGGTCCCGCGCGGTGAAGCGGTTCAGCTCGAAGATCGACTGGAACAGCGGCGTGTGCCTCAGGCTGCGCTCCACCGCCAGCTCCTCCACCAGCCGCTCGAAGGGCAGATCCTGGTGCGCGTACGCACCCAGCGCCTCTTCCCGCACGCGACCCAGCAGCTCGCGCCAGGTGGGATCCCCGCCCAGGTCCGCGCGCAGCGCCAGCATGTTGACGAAGAAGCCCACCAGCCCCTCCGTCTCCACCCGCGTGCGCCCCGCCACCGGCGTGCCCACCACCACGTCGTCCTGCCCCGCGTAGCGCCCCAGCAGCGCCTGCCAGGCGGCCAGCACCGTCATGAACAGCGTCGCGCCCTGCGCCCTCGACAGCGCCCGCAGCCGCCGCGACACCTCGGGGGAGAGCGCGAAGGCATGGGTGCCGGCGCCCGCGTCCTGCCCCGCCGCGCGCGGGTGGTCGACGGGGACCTCCAGCAGCGGCGGGGCGCCGGCCAGCCGCTCCCGCCAGTAGCCGATCTGCGCTTCCAGCACGTCGCCGCTCAGCCACGCGCGCTGCCACACGGCGAAGTCGGCGTACTGCACCGGCAGCTCCGCCAGCGGCGACGGCTCGCCATGGCTGAAGGCGGCGTAGAGCGCCGAGAGCTCGCGCACCAGCACGTCCATGCTCCACCCGTCGCCGACCACGTGGTGAAGCGTGAAGCAGAGCACGTGGTCGTCCACGGCCAGGCGCAGCAGCGTGCCGCGCAGCAGCGGTCCGCGCGCCAGGTCGAAGGGCCGCAGCGCCTCCGCGCCGGCGAGCCGCTTCGCCTCCGCCTCGCGCTCGGCTTCCGGCAGCTCGCGCAGGTCGAGCACGGGCAGCGGCACCGGGGCGGGCGGGTGGATCACCTGCACGGGGGCGCCGCCCTGCTCCGCGAAGACGGTGCGCAGCGCCTCGTGCCGGCACACCAGCTCGCCCAGGCCGGCCCGCAGCGCCGCCGCGTCCAGCGCGCCGCGCAGCCGCAGCGCGCCCGCCATGTTGTAGGCGGGGCTCCCCGGCTCCAGCCGGTCCATCACCCACAGCCGCTGCTGCGCGAACGACACCGGCAGCGGCCCCTCGCGCGGGGCCCGCCCGATCGGCGGCACCGCCAGGGGAGTGCCGTCGCCCCGCAGCTCCTCGATGCGCGCGGCCAGGGCGGCGATGGTCGGCTCCTCGAACAGCGCGCGCAGCGGCAGCTCGACCTCGAAGGCTACGCGGATGCGCGAGAGCACCTGGGTGCCCAGCAGGGAATGGCCGCCGAGGGCGAAGAAGTCGTCGTGCACGCCCACGCGCTCCGCCCCCAGCACCTGCGTCCAGATCCCGGCCAGGATCTCCTCGACCGGGGTGGAGGGCGGCGCGTACTCCCCGGAGCGGGACGCTCCGGCCACCGGCGCGGGGAGCGCCCGCCGGTCGATCTTTCCGCTGGGGGTGAGCGGAAGCGACTCCAGCGCCACGAACGCGGACGGCACCATGTACTCCGGCAGCCGCTCGCGAAGCCACGCGCGCAGATCCGCCGCCTCCGGCCGCGCAGCCCCGTCCGTGCCGAGGTGGTAGGCCACCAGGCGCACGCCGCCGCTCCCCTCCGGGCGCGCCGTCACCACCGCCTCCCGCACTTCCGGGTGCGCGCGCAGCACCGCCTCGATCTCCCCCGGCTCGATGCGGAAGCCGCGCAGCTTGACCTGCTCGTCCATGCGCCCCAGGTACTCCAGCTCCCCCCCGGCCAGCCAGCGCGCCCGGTCGCCCGTGCGGTACATCCGCGCGCCCGGCTCCGGAGCGTAGGGATCGGGGACGAACCGCTCCGCCGTCAGCTCCGGCCGCCCGTGGTAGCCGCGCGCCGTGCCGGCTCCGCCCAGGCACAGCTCCCCGGCGATGCCGATGGGAACCGGACTCGCCACCGGGTCCAGCACGTACGCCCGCGAGTTGGCCACCGGGCGCCCGATGCGCACCCGCTCCGCCCCTCTCTCCACAATGCTCCAGGTGGAGTAGACGGTGTCCTCCGTGGGGCCGTACAGGTTGAGCACCCGCTCCGTCTCCGGACGGGCGTACAGCTCCCGCGCCAGCCAGGCCGGCAGCGCCTCGCCGGCCAGGTTGAAGGCGCGCACGCTCGCCGGGATGCCGCCGCTGCGCAGCAGCTCGGCTGCCGCGCTGGGCACCGTCACCACCAGGCGTACGCTCTCGTCCGCCACGCACGGCAGGTCGAGGACGCTCTCCACCAGCACCAGCGTGCCGCCCCAGCAGATCGTCCCGAAGATCTCGCCCACCGACACGTCGAAGGAGACGGAGGTGGAGCCCAGCACGGCGGCGCGGTCCTCCGGACGCACCACCTCGCGCAGGAAGTGCACGACCTGCGAGGCGCTGCGGTGCTCCACGAGCACCCCCTTGGGGCGGCCGGTGGACCCGGAGGTGTACAGCACGTACGCCAGGTTCGCCGGCCGCGCCGCGGCCGGGGGCGCGGTGTCCGGCTGCTCGGCGATGCGCTCCGCCTCCGCATCCAGCAGCACCCTAAATACGCCCTCCGGGAGCCGTGCCGCCAGCCGCGCCTGCGACACCACCAGGGCGGCGCCCGCGTCGGCCAGCATGTACTCCAGGCGATCCGCCGGGTAGGCGGGATCCAGCGGAACGTAGGCGCCACCGGCCTTGAGGATGCCCAGCATCGCCACCAGCATCTGCGGCGTCCGCTCCAGGCACAGACCCACCCGCGCCTCGGGGCCGACGCCGAGCGCCTGGAGGTGCCAGGCCAGCCGGTTCGCGCTCCGCTCAAGCTCGGCGTACGTGACTGTGCGCCCGCCGTAGCGGAGCGCCGCCGCGTCCGGCGTGCGGGCGGCCTGCTCCGCGAACAGCTTGTGCAGGCAGCGCTCCGGGTACGCGCGCTCCGTGGCCGTCCACTCCTCCAGAAGCTGCGCCCGCTCCGCCGGCAGGAGCAGCGGGACCTCCGCCGCGGCGAGCTCCGGGTCGGCCACCACGGCGCGCAGCGTCTCCACCAGGTGCGCGGCCATCCGCTCCACGGTGCCACCGTCGAACAGGTCCGTGGCGTACTCCAGCGCCGCCGCCAGCGCGCCCCCGCTCCGCTCCCAGGTGTAGAGCGTCAGGTCCACGATCGCCGTGCCGGCGTCCAGCGGCTCGGGAGACAGGGTCCCGCCGGGGATCTCCACCGGCTCCAGGGTGCCGTGCTGTGGCGCGAGCATCACCTGGAAGAGCGGGTTCCGGCTGAGGTCGCGCTCGGTCTGCACCTCCTCCACCAGCCGCTCGAACGGCAGGTCCTGCCGGCCGAAGGCCTCCAGCACCGCGGTGCGCGCCCGCCCCAGCAGCGCGCGGAAGCCCTCCTCCGGCGCCACCTTCACCCGCAGCACCAGCGTGTTGACGAACATCCCGACGAGGCCGGCGACTTCGGACCGGTCGCGGCTGGACACCGTCATCCCGACGACGACGTCCTCCTCCCCGCTGTAGCGCGCCAGGAGCAGCTCCCAAGCGGCCAGCAGCGCCATGAACGGCGTCGCCCCCTCACCCCGGGCGAGCGCGCGCACTCCGTCCATCACCTCCGCCGGCACCTCGAAGCGGTGCGTCGCCCCCCGGAAGCTCTGCACCGGCGGGCGCGGGCGGTCCGTGGGCAGCGCCAGCGGCGCCACGCCCCGCAGGCGCTCGCGCCAGTAGGCGAGCTGCTCCTCCACCACCTCGCCGCGCAGCGCCTCGCGACGCCGCAGCACCCAGTCGGCGTACTGCGCCGGCAGCGGCGGCAGCGGCGAGGGCTCGCCCGCGAGCATGGCCGGGTAGAGCGCGCTCAGCTCCCGCACCAGCACTCCGGCCGACCCCCCGTCGCTGACGATGTGGTGCATCCCCAGCACCAGCAGGCGCTCGTCAACGTCCAGCCGCAGCAGCCGCGCGCGGAAGAGCGGCCCCGTCTCCAGGTCGAACGGCGCGCGCGCCACCGCCTCGGCAGCGCGCCGCGCAGCGCCCTCACGCTGCTGCGGCTCCAGCCGCGACAGGTCCACCTCCGGCAGCGGCAGCGCCCCGGCGGGCAGCACCCGCTGCACCGGCCGTCCACTGGCGTCGGCGAACACGGTGCGCAGCACGTCGTGCCGGCGCACGATCTCCTCCACACTGCGCCGCAGCGCGCCCGCGTCCACCGCGCCGCGCACGCGCAGCGCACCGGCCAGGTTGTACGCCGTGCTCCCCGGCAGCAGACGGTCCAGGAACCAGAGCCGCTCCTGCGCGAACGACAGCGGCGCCTCCTCCGCCGCCGCGGACGCCGGCACCCCGGCCTCCGCCGCGAAGATCTCCTGGAGGAGCTCCGCCGCCAGCCGGTCGATGCGCGTGTCGTCCAGCAGCGACGAGATCGGCACCGCCGCCCCCAGGCTCGCCTCAAGCGACCCCTTCAGCTCCATCGCCCGCAGCGAGTCCAGCCCCAGCGCCACCAGGGGCTGCCCCCGGTCCACTCCCGCCGCATCCAACCCAAGCACCTGCGCCGCACGCTCCACCAGCAGCGCCTCCAGCAGCGTCTGCCGCTCCCCGGCGTCCGCGGCCTCCAGCCCCTCGCGCGTCAGCCCCGCCGTGACCGGCCGCGCCGCCGCGCTCTCCGTCTCCGCACGCACGCTCTGCCCCACCAGGGGGAGCTCACCGGCCAGGAGCTGCGCCCGGCACGCCCGCCGCTGGACCTTGCCGCTGCTCGTCTTCGGCACCCCGCCCGGACGCACCAGCGCCACCCTGTGCACCTGCACCCCGTGCTCCGCCGCCACCACCCGCCGGATCGCACCCGCCACCTCCTCCACGTCCGCTCCCGCCACCGCCTGCCGCGACACCTCGTGCACCACCGCCAGGCGCTCCTCCCCCGCCTCCTCCACGCTGAACGCCGCCCCGCCCCCCGGACGCAGAACCGCGTGGCTCCCCACCGCCGTCGCCTCGATGTCCTGCGGGTAGTGGTTGCGACCCCGGATCACGATCAGGTCCTTGAGCCGTCCCGTGATGAACAGCTCCCTCTCCCCGTCCACGAACCCCAGGTCCCCCGTGCGCAGGTACGGCCCCTCCCCCGTCCCCGCCTCGAACGCGCAGAAGGTCTCCGCCGTCGCCTCCGCCCGCCCCCAGTACCCCTGCGCCACGCTCGCCCCCGACACCCACACCTCCCCCACCCGGTCCGGCGCGCACTCCCGCAGCGTCCCCGGGTCCACGATCCGCACCCGCTGCGACGCCGCGCTCCGACCGCTCCCCACCAGGCGGTACTTCCCCTCCGCCTCCACCTCGCGCACCACCCCCTCCCCCAGCGCCTCCGCGTCCATCGCGCGCTCCACCGGCAGCTCCGCCGGCTGGCTGCCCGTGACCATCAGCGTCGCCTCCGCCAGGCCGTAGCACGCGAAGAACGCACGCGTCCGGAACCCGCTCGGCTCGAAGGCCTCCGCGAACGCACGCAGCGTCTCCGCCCGCACCGGCTCCGCACCGTTGAAGGCGATCTCCCAGTGGCTCAGGTCCAGCGCCGCACGCTCCTCCGGGCGCATGCCGTGCACGCACAGGTCGTAGGCGAAGTTGGGTCCCCCGCTGCTGGTGGCCTGGTAGCGCGAGATCGCCTCCAGCCACCGCGCCGGACGCTGGATGAACGCCACCGGAGAGAACAGCGCCGCCCAGTACCCGGTGAACAGCGGCTGGAGGATCCCGCCGATCAGCCCCATGTCGTGGTAGGGCGGCAGCCAGATGACCGAGCGCGTCTGCGGCGTGTAGCCGCAGAAGCCCTCGATCACCGCGAAGTTGTGCAGCAGGTTGCCGTGAGAGACCATCACCCCCTTGGGCGCGGCCGTCGAGCCCGAGGTGTACTGGAGGAAGGCAAGCGTGTCGCCACCCGCCTGCGGATCGGTCCACCCTTCCGCCTCGTCGGCGGGGACGACCTCGGTCGCCAGCCAGCGCAGCCCGGCCAGCTCCGGGGTGTGGGCGCACAGCCGCTCCGCCTCGCCCAGCAGCTCGGGCGTGGTCAGCGCCAGCGCGGGCCGGCAGTCGGCGACGATGCTCTGCAGGCGCGGATCGGGCTTGTTGCGGCGTGGCGGGTAGGCGGGAACCGCGGTGACGCCGGCGTAGAAGCAGCCGAAGAGGGCGGCGACGTACTCCAGCCCCGGCGGGTAGAGCAGGAGCGCGCGTTCGCCGCGGGCGCCGAGCGCCTGGAGGCGGGCGGCCACGGCGCGGCCCCGAAGGTCCAGCTCGCCGTAGGTGACGTGTCCCTCCTCCACCTCGCCGTCGAGCAGAAAGGTGTAGGCGATCCGGTCCGGGTCCGCCTCCGCGCGCATGCGGAGGAGCTCGACGAGCGTGGACGTATCACGAGAAATCGGCATCGGTGCCGGAAGCACATGGGTGAACGGAGGGAAGCGACAGGCCGGGGTACTTCCACGGGGCGATGCCGAGACCGCTGCGGGCAATCCCCCTCCCGCGCATACCGCCCCCTTGGGGAAGGGATACGATGGCCAATGCGCGAGGTGGGCCACCGGATGTGCTCTACCGGATCATCCAATAACGTTCAAGCTCAACGATCTGTCATTACGCAACCGCATAATATAGGACTTTAACTCGCAGTCAAGCGCGATTTGTTCCTTATCGGAAACTGAGCCACAACGGCTGTCGAGCATCCCCGAGCGGCCCTGAAGCCCTGGCTACCACCTGGAACTGCCTGCCGGAGCCACAGGGGCGGACGCCAGGCTGGGCGAAAGCACGAAGCGCGATGGCCCCGGCACCGGTTTCCGGTGTCGAGGCCATCGTGCTGCAATTCCGCCGTGCCCTGCCGACCACCACGCCTGGGCTGGGGTTATGACTTCAGGACCGAGCAGGTCTGCGTCGGCTGGATCCGCCGCTTCGTGCCCTTCCGCGGCAAGCGCCATCCCCGCGAGATGGGCGCGGAGGAGATCCGGGGCTTCCTATCGGACCTCGCCGTGCACCGCCGGGGCTCCGCTTCCACCGAGCGGCAGGCCTTCTCCGCCTTCGTACCTTGCTCTTTGAAAAGAAAAGGCCCCCACACCGGATCGGCGTCCGGGCCTTTTCAGCTCCCGGGTACAGGCCAACGGCCTACCTTCTATAGAGCGAGTTGAAGAACGGCTTCAGCGCAGGGCGCAGGCTCTCCACAGATCAAGAGATTGGCAGTCAGCGGGTTACCATCGCACCTGACGTCCTTTCCTACGGACCCGCGCTACACTCGGCGTGGCAAACAGGAATCTGCGACAACCCTCCAGCTGGCTTGGTCGGCAGGCGGACGTGCTCAGCCTTGCCAGAGATCCCATTAATTCCAATATTGGAACTACCGCACATGGAACTACCAGGGGTGGAACAAACTGTCTTACATGGAATCGTAGATGAATAAGCCAGCGGAGATCCTGGACCGAGAGTCCGAGTGGGCAGAGCTCGCCCGCATTTGGAAACGCAGGGGGCCAGATCTCCTGTTCGTTCTTGGACGCCGACGGGTGGGCAAGAGTTACCTGCTGGGGCGATTCGCGCGCGAGGTACAGGGAATCTACTACCAGGCCACCAAGCGGACGGAGAGCGAGCAGCTCCTCCGACTCTCTTCCATCGTGGGCACCCACTTCGGAGATCCCGCACTCCAGCGCGGAGTCCCCTTCCCCGACTGGGAATCACTCTTTGAGTACGTCACGGACCGAGCCGCCAGCGAGCCGTTTCTCATCGTCCTGGACGAGTTCCCGTACCTCTCCGCCAGCGCTCCCGCTCTGCCCTCAATCCTCCAGGCGCTCTGGGACCATCGCTGGCCCGACACCCGGATCAAGCTGGTCCTGAGCGGCTCGCACATCACGGCCATGCGCCAGCTCGAGGAAGCCGACCAGCCGCTCTACGGACGCCGCACAGGCCGTATCGATGTCGAGCCCTTCGACTACCTCAACGCCGCGAGGTTCCTCCCCGGCTACCCGGTGGAGGACCGCCTGCGTGCGTACGGAATCTTCGGGGGCATCCCCGGCCACCTGACCCTGATGGACCCGGAGGAGCCACTCGCCAAGAACGCGGCCGACCACATCCTCCAGCCCTCAGGGCGGCTGCTGGACGAAGCGCAGCATATGCTGGACGCCTTCCTGGCGGATGCGCAGGTCCACTATTCCATCATCGAAGCCATTGCCAACGGCGAACGGACCTGGCAGGGGATCACCAAGAGAGTGGGGCGGGACGGAGGCTCCCTGAGTCGCGCGGTGCAGTGGCTGATCGGGATGCGGCTCCTGGAGCGCGTGGTGCCGATCACGGAGTCGAACCCCGCGAAGTCGAAGCGCGCCGTCTACCGGATCACGGATCCCTACGTGGCTTTCTGGCACCGCTTCGTCTCACCAATGATCAGCGCGGGGATGGTCGGCCTCGCATCCGGCGAGCGGCTGTGGGAGCATCAGATCGCGCCCCGGCTCGACGACTACATGGGTCCGGTCTTCGAGGGTGTGTGCCGGTCGTTCGTGAGGCGCACGGACCGGCTCCCGTTCGCTCCGCTCCGCGTCGGCGAGTGGTGGGACGCGGATTCGCGGAACGAGATCGACGTGGTCGCGATCGGGGGTGACGGGGAGCTTTTGCTCGGGGAATGCAAGTGGGGAACGGTTCGACTTAGCGATCTGAGGACGCTCCAGGCCCGGGCCGATCTCATCGCGCGGGAGCTGACCGGGGTGCGGACGGTGCACTTCGCGCTGTTCTCCAGGGGGGAGCTGCCACCGGAGCTGCGAGCGGAGGTGGACACGGGGCGGGTGCTCCACTTCTCCGCGGAGGACCTGTACACGCCATGAGCGAAGCTCCGTGGTTGAACGCGGCGAACCCGCTTCGACCGGCCGCAGCGGGTCGGGACGTGCCAGGCCCATCCGATGCAGGCGGCGATGCCCAGCAAGGCGACCGCGGCGGTCCGTCCGGGAAGCCTCCCGCGGAGGAGCAGCACGACGAGCGCGCGCCGAACGCGGTGGCCTGCGCGACGTCCGACTGAAGCGAGCATCACGAGCGCCGCCCCGCCGAGCAGGGGAACTAGCCAGCTGCCTGGATCCTTCCCGCGCCCCCGCACCCGCCCTCCCAGTGCGAGGATGAGCACGGGCAGCACGATCGCACCAGCATGCAGGCGCACGGGTCTGGCACATCCGCAGCGAGGGGAGAGAGCGGGCGGTAGCCAGGATCGCGCAGACGCCGGTAAGCAGCAGGCCGACGGCCAGGTTCTGCGCCCAGAGCACCGGAGCCACGCCAGCTTGGTGCATGAGCAGGGCCCCAGCACCAGCGCCGGCAGGGGGCCAAGAGGCACAGCCCACGACGTACCGGGGAGGACGCGGAAGCGATGCTGGCCGTGCGCACGATGTGGATGGGCGCTGAGAGAGGGATTGCGTGAGGATCCGCTTAGAATTCCCTGATCACTGGCAACGGATCTATCTCGTCCTGATGCGCCTCGTCCGGGCTGGAGGAGGCCAATATCCCAGCAAAGTAGGTGATCTCTGCAGCACGGTAGAGATGCTGTGCGTCAGGATCACTCCTATAGCGATGAAGATAGTTCTCCTGTATGCGACTCAGTTGCTCAAACAGCACTTCATAGCCCTCAATGAATCCGCTCTGTTCCGGAAACAGAACATGAAGTACGAATGCTGCTTCAGCTGCGGTCTCCCAAGCAAATGAATGGCCGTATGCAAGACCTTCTTTAATGTGTTCCCTGACAAATGATTCCAGCTTTGGCCTCCAGCAGTGCGGGATCGGAACAATCTCATTCGAAAGCATTCGAATCATTGAAGCTGTGAATGGGTCCTCAGGATATACCCAAGGAAACTGGCCTCGAATCACCTCAAGCTCCGAATACCGCTCCTTCAGCTTGCGAAGTAGATCAGCTTGAGGGGCCCCAGAATCCGAGTCCGAAAACAGGGTCAGCAGCATGTGGAATGCAACAGCAGAACGCCAAACAACTCGGTTATGACTCTGCTGCGCCAAGACCGCCACGACAGATTCTTTCTCGTTTAACAATCTCGCCCTCATCTCTTGGATGGCTCTCGGAACGCACAAGCACGAGTGAGGGTCCTCAATTTGGAGGGTCCTGATATCGATGTTCCCTTGGACACTGAGCGCTTTGAGTGGCATTGCTTACGCAACCTAATGCTAAGCTTAGATGGCTCACAGTCGGTGCGGGACGTGGACCGCCAACCTGCCTTTTGCGAAAGAGTTACGCTGTCGCAAGCTAGACATTGCGGGTCCTGCCGCAATCTGTGTCCCGCCACCCTCGCCCGCAAGCTGGATGACTCCACCCAAGTCGCTGGACCCGCCTTTTGAATAGCAATGGCCCCGACGCCGAATCCGGCGCCTGGGCCTTCGCTCAGCTCGCAGATACGGACTCACGGGCTACCGCCGATAGAGCGAGTTAAGGAACGGCTTGAACGTCTCGTGCGCCTGGGCCCGGTACTGGGGCCGGAACCCGAACATCACCACCCGCCCCCGCCCCACCTGCGCCTCCACCACCGCCGCCTTGCCGGCGATCCGCTCCTCGCCCTGCGCGTACCCGCTCAGGAGTATCCCCCGCTCCGGGTAGCGCGCCACCACCGTGACCCCGCGCGCCCCCGGAAGCACCTCCAGCACCGGGCTGCGCGCGTAGTTGATGGCCGACTCCTCCGGCATCCCCCACGCCACCGGGTGCGACGTGTCCCAGCGCACCCGCAGCAGCGACCCCGGCGCGTACCAGCGCTTCACGTCGGCGGTGTCCTGCGCGGCGTTGACGTCGCGCACCTGTACGCCCAGCTCGCGGATCCCGAAGGCCACCGCCTCGTCCAGCAGCACCAGCGTCCCCCCCTCCTCCACGAAGCGCTTCAGCGCCGCCGATCCCTCCTCGCCCAGCCCGCCCGCGAAGTCCGGGTGCGCCCGCCGCGGCCCCTGCATCAGCTCGCGGTACGACTCCGAGGGGATCACGATGGCGTCGTAGCGGGCATTCAGGCCCCCGGCGCGCACCTGCGCGTTGTGCAGGGTGTCGAAAGGCACCCCCCAGCGCTCGAACACCCAGCGCGTCCAGCCCTCGTCCATGTTGGCGGTCCACGGCTTGTACAGCCCCACCCGGAGCCGCTCCAGCCGTGTCCCGGCGGCCGGCTCGCCCACACCGACGGCGTCCACGCCCCACTCGCCGCTCCAGCGCGCCACCCGCCCCGGGAGCCCCGCCACCCCGGAGACCACGGGCGTCCCCGCCGGCCACCTCGCGCCGCCGCCCACCGCCAGGGGCTCGCGGAGGAAGGAGACCCGGCCGCCGTCGCGCAGCGCCTCGTGCACGGCGCGGTGGGTGGCGTTCATGCGGGGATCCAGCGCGTACGCCGGGCCGGCGGCGGTGACGACCCCGGGGCGCACGCGGATGGAGTCGGCCTTCGCCAGCGCCTCGGTCGCGAAGGGCTGCGCCACCTCGCGCACCTCCACGCCCATCTGCATCCCCAGGCTCCAGCCGGCCACGTCGTAGGGGACGTCGGGCGGGCCGCCGGGATAGCGGCGGCGGTCCGGATAGCGCTGCGGCTCCAGCAGGTCCACGACGTGCGCGCGGAAGGGCTGCGCCATCAGGACCACGCGCGTCCCCGCCGGGTAGGTCTCGCCGCCCGCCGTGAAGGGGACGCGCGCCTCGTGCACCTCCACCCCGCCCTTGCGCAGGGTGCGCAGCAGCTCGGCGGCGGAGCCGGGATCGCGCTGCTCGGCCGGGAACACGTAGGCGAAGGGACCGCCCCGGCGCCCGGCACGCACCTGCTTCTGGGCCAGCGCGGCCATGTTGCCCACGAAGTCCTCGCGCTGCCGGCTCACCAGCTTCACAAGCGACTTGGCGGCGATCAGCTCGTATTCCACGATGTCGCGCGGGCGCCACTCTCCGCCCGGCCACGCTTCCGGGAACATGGAGCCCGCCTGCGGCTGCCGCAGCGAGTCCGGCCTCTGGACGACGGGGTCGCCGTAGTTGGCGCTGGCGGCCTCGGACAGGATCCCCACCATGTTGTGCCGGGCGGGGACGGTGCGGCCGCCGCCGTGCCACCACAGGTCGAAGGTCTCCTGGTGCGACACCCCGGTCTTGCCTGCGGCGGTGAGGTCCAGCGCCATCTGCGTTCCCACCACGTTGGTCATGCGGACGATGAGCGGGTCCACGTTGGGGTTGAGCGGGTCGTCGAAGGGCGGGATGAAGAGGCGGGCCCCGCGGTTCCCCATCTGGTGCACGTCGTAGACGACCTCCGGGAACCAGCGCTCGTACAGCACCCGCGTCACCGCCTCCGTTTCCGGCTGGGTGATCATGAAGAAGTCGCGGTTGTTGTCGTGCCCCACGTAGTGGTGGTACATCCACGGCATGGGCGCGCCGGACGCCGGGGTC
Organism: uncultured Gemmatimonadales bacterium; assembly: GCA_963716255.1. Lineage (GTDB taxonomy): Bacteria > Gemmatimonadota > Gemmatimonadetes > Longimicrobiales > Longimicrobiaceae > JAFAYN01. The sequence goes on from OY970303.1 coordinate 2,443,366, forward strand.
TCGCGGGTGCGAAGCCACCAGTCGCGGGTGATGTCCAGCCCGTCCGGGTTCATCCCCGGCACCAGCAGCACCACCACGCCCTCCAGCGCCCGGCCCAGCTCCGCGTCGGTGGCCAGGTCGTGCGCCAGCTCCATGGACATCTGCGTGGCCATGATCTCGTTGCCGTGCAGCGAGGCGCCGATGAACACCACCCCGGGCTGCGCGCGCACCAGCCGGTCGAGCTCGGGCTGCGACAGGCCGCGCGGGTCGGCGATGCGCGCCTGGGCGCGGCGGATCTGCTCCAGGCGCGCCATGTTGGCGGGGGAGGTGATGGTCGCCAGGATCATGGGGCGCCCCTCCACCGTCCTCCCGATGGTGTCCACCCGCACCCGCCCCGAGGCGCGGTCCAGCCGCCCGAAGTAGTCCACGATCTGCCTCCACTCGGCCAGCCGCCCCGACTCGCCGGGGCGGAAGCCGAGGACGCTCTGCGGGGACGGCGCCGCGGCGGCGCGCTGCTGCGCTGCGAGCGGGGACGGGGCCGCCGCGCAGGCCAGCGCCAGCGCGAGGAGGGGGGGCCGGAAGCGTGCGAGCATGGGATCGTCGCGCTGCGGGAGACGTGCGTTTGTGGGTGCGGACAGAATACGCGCGCGCCCCGCGGCGCACCAGACAGAAGAACAGGGAACAGGGAACAGGCAGGGAACAGCCTGCAACGGCGGCCCTCACCCGGCTCGCTTGAGGCTCGCCACCCTCTCCCAGTTCTGGGAGAGGGGGCAACGGCAGGATTTCGTGCAGTCGTCCCCTCCCTCGCTTGCGGGGGAGGGGTGGCGCGCAGCGCCGGGGTGGGGGGGGCCTGCGGACGCCAGCGCGAGCCCCGCGTGAGGGATTTCGGCCCGAAGGGGCGAGACCGCGCGGCTGTTTGCGCGGGCTCGACTCCGTTACGCAGCGTTGTTTGCTGCGTTACGGAGCCGAAGCCCGACCCCGGCGCCCGCCGGGGGCACGCCCATACCCGCCGTAAAGAGTCGTCAGATGGGCAGCCGGACCCGGATCAGCGACGGATCGGCGTTGGGATCGTAGCGGTCGTGCCAGCGGTCGTGCTCCGCCGAGCACTCCCGGCTCACCTGCAGCTGGTACGCCGCGTCGAAGGGCCGGTCGTCGGCACGGTCGCGGCACAGGGCGTCCTGGTGCCGGTGGAAGGCGTCGTGCGCCTCGGAGTACGAGCCGTAGCGCGTGTCGCTGTCGCGCCAGGCCCCGCCGTCGTCGCGGTATACGCCGATGCGGTAGTCGTAGCGATTCCGGCTCCAACCGCAGTTGGCGACGGTGTTGTGCGGGTTCCCCACGCCGTTGCACCACCCCGGGGGCACGTCGCGGTGCCGGCGGGTGCTCAGGCGGTAGCGCTCATCGCCCCAGCTCCAGGTGCGGTCGGCGCTCCGGCCGTAGGTGCGGTCCCAGCGCACCGCGGGAGCCGCAGTCTTCCGCGTGGAGGAACGCGCGGTGGTCGTCCGCGTCCTGGTGGTGGAGGAGCGCGCGGTGGCCGCCCGGGCCTGTCCGTTTCCGGTGGTGCGGACGGTGGTCCCGGAGCGGGCGGCGCGCGAGGACGAGCCGGAGCCCGCCGTCGCCGGGCGCGCCCTGGAGCCCTGGTCCCGCGCCTGCCCCCCTCCGCCGCCGCGGGCCTGCCCGGAATGCTCCTTCCCCTTGTTGCCGTTTCCGTTCCCCTTGCCCTGGGCGTCCAGCGGACCGGCCGAGAGCGCCGCCAGGAGCACCGCCGTGGCGGCGAGCGTCGTGAGTCGCGTTCCCTTCATGTGGAGCCTCCTTGCCTGGTGTCGGAATCCGGCCGGGAGGGGCAAGGGCGGTGCCAGGGTGTTTCCCCGCAGGGAGTTGCGCGGGGAGCGGGAGGTGACCCCGGTGGAGGACGGCGGATCGTCCGCCTTGTCATCCCCGCGGGACGCGGCTACCTTGCGTGCTTCATATGCGAAGGGGGCCTTTCGGAAGCCGGTGTGAATCCGGCGCGGCCCCGCCACTGTAAGAGGCCCGGCGCACCGTGCGCCGGTCCGGCCCGCTCAGCGGAGGACCCGTCCTCCGTCCAAGCCACTGGGAGCCCGCGAGGCGCCCGGGAAGGCGAGCGAAGCTGCCTCGAGCCAGGAGACCGGCCCCCTCGCTCCCGCATGCAGCCCCCTCGCGGGAGGGGAGCGGGGTCCGTTCCGGAGCCGTCCGTGTCCCCCGTGGGCCCGCGCGCCCGTTTCGCACCCGTTCCCTCCCCGAACCCATGGGAAGGACGGGTTTTTTTGTCGCTCGCGAACCGGCGCCGCCGCGCCCGGGGAGGCCTCCTCCCCCTGCTGGCCCTCCTGCTTCTCCTCCCCGCCTGCGGCGGCGGGGACGCCCCCGCGCGCGCCGCAGCCCCTCCCGCGGACAGCGCCGTCACCGTGGTGGACGACGCCGGGCGCACCGTCCGGCTCCCCCGCCCCGCCCGCCGCGTGGTCTCCCTGATCCCCAGCGCCACGGAGGTGCTGCTGGCGCTGGGCGCCGGCGACCGCCTGGTGGGGCGCACCGACTTCGACCACGGCCCGGGGGTGGACTCGCTCCCGTCGGTGGGCGGCGGGATGACGCCCTCCATCGAGGCCGTTGCGGCGCTGCGGCCGGACCTGGTCCTGGGGTGGGAGACCAAGGGGGACCAGGCCACGCGGCGGCGGCTGGAGGAGCTGGGGATCCCCGTGTTCGCGGTGGAGGTGGACGACACCGTGGGCGTGTTCCGCACCGTCGCCAGCCTGGGGCGGCTGACGGGGCGCGCTGCCGCCGCGGACTCGCTGGCCGCCGGGCTGCGGCGCGAGCTGGAGGAGGTGCGGGCCTCGGTGGCCGGCAGGCCCGCGCCCACGGTGTTCTTTTTGGTGTGGAACGACCCGCCCATGACCGCCGGCGCGGAAACCTTCATCTCCCAGGTGCTGGGGGTGGCGGGGGGGCGCAACGTCTTCGCCGACGTGGCGGGGGAGTGGCCCAACGTGGCGCTGGAGGAGATCGTCCGCCGACAGCCGGACTTCGTGGTGCTCCCGCTGGGGGAGAAGGGCGGCGCCCACGACGTGGACCGCCTGCGCCGCTCCCCCGGGTGGCGCGAGCTGCGCGCCATGCGCGAGGGGCGCGTCGTCACCATCGACTCCGAGCTGATGAACCGCCCCGGCCCCCGGCTGGGCGAGGCCGCGCGGATGCTCCGCGACCGGCTGCACCCGGACGCCGCCCCGCGATGAGGCCCGCGCTGCGCCTCCTGCTGCTCGCCGCGGCGCTCGCCGCCGCCCTGCTGCTGGCGGTGCGGGTGGGCGCCGTCCCCCTGACGGCGCGCGAGATCGTGGACGCCGCCGCGTGGGGGAGCGGCGACCCCACCACGGTCGCCATCGTGCGGCGGCTGCGCCTGCCGCGCTCGCTGCTGGCGGCGCTGGTGGGCGGGGCGCTGGCCGCCAGCGGCGCCGTCTTCCAGGCGCTGCTCCGCAACCCGCTGGCGGACCCGTACGTGATGGGCGTGGCCGGGGGCGCGGCGGTGGGGGCGGTGGTCGCCGTGGCGGCGGGCGGGCTGGCCGCCTCCGCGGCGCCGGTGTCCGTGGCCGCCTTCGCCGGGGCGGTGCTCGCGGTGCTGCTGGTGTTCAGGATCGCCGCGTCGGCGGGGCGCGCGCTGGACACCCGCGTGCTGCTGCTGGCGGGGGTGGTGGCCGGGTCGTTCTTCAACGCCGTCATCCTGCTCACCCTCACCTTCGCGGACGCGGACTCCTTCCGCTCCGCCATCTTCTGGATGATGGGGAGCTTCGCCGGCGCCACCTGGCGCGGCGACGCGCTCCTGGCCGCGTACCTCGTCCCCGGTCTGGGCCTCCTCCTCGCCCTGGCGCGCCCCCTCAACCTGCTGTCCGTGGGCGAGGAGACGGCGGCGTACCTGGGGACGCGGGTGGAGCGCACCAAGCTGCTCGCCTACACCGCCGCCTCGCTGGTGACCGCCGCGGCCGTGGCCGCCTCCGGGGTGATCGGCTTCGTGGGGCTGGTGGTCCCCCACGTGGTGCGCCTGCTGTGGGGCGGCGACCACCGCTTCCTCCTCCCCGCCTCGGTGCTGCTGGGCGCCACCTTCGTGGTCCTCGCCGACGCGCTTGCCCGCGTGGCCGCGGCGCCCACCGAGCTGCCGGTGGGCGTGGTCACGGCGTTCGTGGGAGTTCCGTTCTTCGTGTGGCTGCTGCGGCGGAGATCCGCGGCGTGAGCGCCTGGAGCTGCGAGGGGGTGACGTTTCGCTACCCGGGGGCGGCGCGGGCGGCGCTGGACGGGGTGACGCTGGAGATCTCCGCGGGAGCGTGCACCGCGGTGCTGGGGCCCAACGGCTCCGGCAAGAGCACGCTGCTGCGGCTGCTGCTGGGAACGCTCGCGCCCACGGCGGGCACGGTGAAGTTCGCGGGGCGGCGGGTGGCGGAGTGGCCGCGGGCGGCGCTGGCGCGCGAGGTGGGCGCGGTGCCGCAGGAGGAGGAGTCGCCGTTTCCCATGACGGCGCGCGAGCTGGTGGCGATGGGGCGCTACCCGTACCTGGGCGCCTTCCGGCGCGAGGGCGAGGCCGACCGGCGCGCCATCGCCGGGGCCATGCGCCGCGCCGACGTGGAGGAGCTCGCCGACCGCCCCGTGGGGACGCTCTCCGGCGGGGAGCGGCAGCGAGCCCGCATCGCCCGCGCGCTGGCGCAGGAGCCGGGGACGCTGGCGCTGGACGAGCCCACCGCCGCGCTCGACGTCGCCCACGAGATGGCGATCTTCGAGCTGCTGCGCGACCTGGGGCACGCGGGGACCACCGTGCTCCTGGTAACCCACAACCTCAACCTGGCCGCCCGCTACGCGGACCGGCTGGTGGTGCTGGACCGCGGACGGATCGCCGCCGAGGGGACGCCCCCGGAGGTGCTCACCGCGGAGATGGTGCAGCGGGTGTACCGCTGGCCCGCACGCATCGTGGCGCACCCGGGCCCGGGCCCGGACACGGGTGCCCCGCAGGTGGTGCCGCTCGCCGCCGGGGCGTGCGGCACGGACACGGACGCGAATCGACAACCCACCGAGGGCCCACGGGGCCGCAAGGACGAGCCGATACCATGAGAACGACAGGAACGCGCGCCGCCGCGCGGGTGGCCGGGGCGCTGGCCGTGGCCGCGGCGCTCCCCGGCGCCGCCCGGGCGCAGCAGGAGCCGCGCGCCGCGACGCTGGACACGGTGGTTGTGACCACCAAGCGCTACCCGGCGCTGCGCACCGAGCTGCCGCAGAAGATCGAGGTGATCGGCCGGCGCGACCTGGACCGCACCCCCGCCGACGAGCTGGCCGACGTGCTGAAGAAGCAGGCCGCGCTGGACGTGATCCAGTACCCCGGGCTGCTTTCCGGCATCGGCATCCGCGGCTTCCGCCCGGAGTTCAGCGGCATCGCAAAGCATACGCTGCTCCTCGTCGACGGGCGGCCGGCCGGCGCCACCAACCTGGCCACCCTGGACCTGAACTCCATCGAGCGCATCGAGGTGCTCAAGGGGCCCGCCTCGTCGCTGTATGGCTCCAGCGCCATGGGCGGCGCCGTCAACCTGATCACCCGCCGCTCCACCGGCGAGCTGGGCGGCAGCGCCTCGCTGGCGTACGGGAGCTGGGAGACGCTGGACCTGTCAGCCCGCGCCGGCGGCAGCCTCACGAGCCGGCTGGATGCCGACTTCGGCCTCGCGCGCTTCTCGCGCGGCGCCGACTACCGCGTGGGCGAGGGGAACCTGTTCCGCGGCTGGGTGGGGAGCACCGAGGCCACCAAGCTCCTTTCCCCCACCGAGAGCGAGGCCGTGCCCGAGCGCGGCGACGGCGCGCTGCGGCCCAACACGCGGTACACCTACGGCTCCGGCAACGGCCGCCTGGGCTTCCGCCTGGGCGACGCGTTCCGCGTGGACGTGCGCGGCGAGGCCTTCCAGGCCGACGACGCCGAGACCCCCGGCGACCTGTACGTGGACGGCGACCCCGGGCAGCGCAAGAACCTGGAGCGCAGGAGCGGCGACGTGAGCCTGGCCGGCGCCCGGGGGCGCCACGCCCCGCTGCTGCGCGCCTACGCCGCGAGCGAGACCACCGACTTCTTCGACACCTACGCCGCGGACCCGTACGTCAGCTTCACCAGCGAGACCGAGACGCGTGGCGTGCAGCTGCAGGACGTCGCGCGCTTCGGTGCACAGGCGCTCACGGTGGGGGTCGACTACCACTTCGCGGGCGAAACGTCCGGCGTCTTCACGGGCGAGGCGCAGCCCTCCGCCCCCTACTCCCCGGACGCCGCCACCCGCTCCGCCGCCGCCTTCGCGGAGGCCCGGCTGGCGCTCCCCGGCGGCCGGCTGAGCGGCACCGTGGGCGGCCGCTTCGACCGGGTGGCGCTGGAGATCCGCGAAACGCCGCTGCGCCCCGACTGGCAGCCGGACGAGGAGACCTTCACCGTCTTCAACCCCAGCGCCGGGCTCCAGTACGCCGCCGCGCCGGGGCTCCGCCTGCACGGCACCGTGGGCCGCGCCTTCGTCGCCCCCAACGCCTTCGGCCGGGCCGGGCTGTCCGTGCAGCGCGGCGCCGGCGGCGTCGCCAGCATCACCGTGGGCAACCCGGAGCTGGACCCCGAGAGCTCCGTCACCTGGGACGTGGGCGCGGGCGTGGAGCGCCGCTCGCTGGGGCTGGACGCCGACCTGACGTACTTCGACACCCGCGTGGAGGACCGCATCAGCTCGGTGCGCGCCAGCTTCCCCGCGGGGGCGCGGCCGGTCACCGCCGCCGGCGACCCCGTGGGCTCGGTGAGCACCTACGTCAACGCCAACCGGGCGCGCATGACCGGCGTGGAGTGGCGGCTGGGGTGGGACCTGGGCGCCCTCGCCGCCCGCAGCTATTCCCTGCGCCTGTTCGCCAACGCCACCCACTACCTGGAGCGCGAGGAAACGGCGCGCGGCGTGCAGGTGGACGCCTCGCGCTTCGCGGGCCGCACCGACTTCCGCCCGGAGGAGGTCGCCGGGGCGCTGGTCTTCGGCGACGACGCCGAGCAGCAGATCCGCAACGTGGCCGGCGCCACCGTCAACTACGGCGTGGAGTGGGACGACCTGCGCCGCTTCAGCACCCGCCTCACCGGGCGGTACGTGGGCGGGCGCACCGACCAGGACTTCACCGACTTCTCGCGCATCTCCGACATCGAGTACCCGGCGTTCATGACGCTGGACCTCGTGTCCACGGTGCGCCTGGCGGACCGGTACGCGCTGTCGGTGCTCGTCGACAACCTGACCGACGAGAACTACTACGAGGTGCGGGGCTTCAACCTCCCCGGGCGCGCGGTTCGCCTGCGTCTCACGGCGGATTTCTAAGGTCTTCGTTCTGAGGGGCGGTTCCACGGTGTGGGGCCGCTCCAGAGCCGGACGATACTGCCGTCCGTCTCTTGCGCGGGTCGCGGAGCCACCGGAAACTGCCCCGGTGTCTCCGCTCCGGCTACGGGAGCCTCACGCAAACCACCGCGTGAGTCTCCCTTCGCTGCATCTGGGGGAGGAAACTGCAACAGCGGCCAACAGCTTGCGTCATCGGCACAGGTGTGTAGGCCGGGGCCCCCTCCCCACAGAGTTGGGAGAGGGTGGCGAGCCTCGAGCGAGCCGGGTGAGGGCCGCCGTGACGCCGCACGCTGCGCGTGCACCGGACGACCACTTTCGCACTCACGCACCTTCGCACTCACGCACTTGCCTTTCCTGCCCGCCGTCCGCCCGTTCCTGCTCGCCGTGGCGACGCTCACCCCGGTGCGCGCGCCGCTGCGCGGCGAGGCCGCGCCGGAGGATCTGCGCGCGGCGACGGCGTTCTACCCGCTGGTGGGGCTGCTGGTGGGGACGCTGCCGGCGCTGGCGCTCCTGCTCCCGCTCCCGCCGGTCCCGGTGGCGACGGTGGCGCTCGCGGCGTGGGTGCTGGCCACCGGGGCGCGGCACCTGGCCGGGTCGGCGGAGTGCTGCGACGCGGCCTTCGCGCCGCCGCTGGCGAGCGCCGCGGCCACGCGCGAGCGGCGGCTGGGAATCCTCCGCGACCCGCGACTGGGCGCCCACGGCGTCGTGGGCATTGGACTGCTGCTGCTGGGCAAGTGGACGGCGCTGGTGTACGCCACCCCGATCGCGCCGCTGCTGGCGGCCCCGGTCGCGCGCTGGGCCATGGTGCACGCGCTCCGCGCGCACCCCGCAGCGCGCGTGGATGCCACGGGCGCCGCGGTCGCCGGCCACGGGCGGCTGTGGACCGCCACGGGCGTGCTCATGGCCGTGGTCCTGCCGCTCGTCGGCACGTCGGGCGAACCGCTGCGCCTGGCGCTGGTGGTGATCGCGGGCGCCGCCGCCGCGCTGCTCGCGGGCGAGTGGCTGGCCCGGCGCTTCGGCGGCGTCTCGGGCGCCGTGTGCGGCGCCCTGGCCGAAGCGGCGGAGCTGGCCGCGCTCTGGGTGTTCGTGCCGTGGGGGTACGCGTGACCCCGCAGGGAGCCGCGCGCCCAGCCGGAGCGAGCACGCCCCGCCGCACGCCGAAGCCCGACCCCGGCGCCAGCCGGGGGCACGCCCGAACCCGCAGTTGCCGTCCATGATCCGTCCCCGTCCCGAGATCACGAACACGCCCCCCGTGCCGCACGGCGGTCTGCAGGCGAGCAGCGGCCCGCGGACCCCCGTGCGCGTGGACTTCAGCGTGTCCATGAACGCCTTCGGGCCCGCGCCCATCGTGCTGGAGGCCATCCGCGCCGCGCGGCCGGACGTGTACCCGGACCCGCAGTCCATCGCCCCGCGCCGCGCCGCCGCGCGCCGCTGGGGGAGGGCGCCCGAGGAGATCGCCTTCGGGGCCGGGGCGGCGGAGCTGCTGCACGCGCTCTGCTTCGCCTTCGTCCGCCCCGGCGACACCGCGCTGATCCCCAACCCCACCTTCGGCGAGTACGCGCGCGCCGTGGGCCTCTGCGGCGGGCGGGTGCTCCAGGGGATCGCCCCGCCCCCGGCGTACGCGCTGGACACGGAGGAGATCGCCGCGGCCGTGGTGCAGCACCGCCCGCGGATGGTGTTCCTGTGCGCGCCCAACGACCCCACCGGCCAGCCCTTCCCGCGCGACGAGCTGCGCCGCGTGGCGGACGCCGCCGCCGCCGCCGGGACGCTGCTGGTGCTGGACCAGTCGTACGACGGCTTCGTGCGCGAGCCGCTGGGCACGCCCGCGCTCCCCGGGCACCCGGCCGTGATGCACCTGCGCTCCCTCACCCGGGAGCACGCGCTGGCCGGGGTGCGCGCGGGGTTCGCGGTGGGGCCGGAGTCCATCGTCCGCGCGCTGGAGCGGGGGCGCCCGCCCTGGCCCGTCTCCACGGTGGCGCAGGCCGCCGCGGTGGCCGCCCTCACCGACGCGGGGACGGCCCACGTGGCGGAAACGACCGCGCGGCTGCGCTTCGAGCGCGAGCTGCTGGAGGCCGCGTTCTCGCGCCTGCGCCTCCCCACCGTGCGCAGCGCGACGCACTTCCTGCTCGCCGCCGTGGGCGACGCCGCCGCGCTCGCGGAGCGCCTGCGCGGGGAGCACGCGCTGCGGGTGCGCGACTGCGCCTCCTTCGGCCTGCCGGGGCACGTGCGCGTGGCCGCCCGCACCCCCGCCGAGAACAACGTGCTGGTGGCCGCGCTGGAGGCCGCGTGCTCCGCCTGACGCTGGTGCGGCACGGCGCCACGGAGTGGAACGCCGCGGGCCGCCACCAGGGGTGGAGCGACCCACCGCTCTCCGCCGAGGGCCGCGCCCAGGCCGGGGGGCTGCGCGGGCGCCTCGCCGGCGAGACGTACGACCACGTGGTGGCGAGCGACCTGCTGCGCGCCCGCGAGACCGCGCAGATCGCCCTTCCCGGCGTGGAGGTCGCGACCGACCGGCGATGGCGCGAGCTCCACTTCGGCGCGTGGGAGGGGCTGACCTCCGCCGAGTGCGCCGCCCGCGACGGCGACCTCCTCGCCCGCTGGACCGCCGACCCCGCCTCCGTCACCCCTCCGGAGGGCGAAGCGCTCGCGGAATTCGAGGCCCGCGTCGCCGCGGCGCTGGACGCGCTCCCCGCCGACGGGAGCGTGCTGGTGGTGGCCCACGCCGGCACCATCCACGCGGCGCTCGCCCGCTGGATGGGGGTGGCGCTGCGGCAGACGCTCGCGCTGCGCATCGGCCCGTGCGGGATCACGCGGGCGGAGGTGTTCCCGGACGGACTGCGGGTGCAGTGCGTGAACGCGTGAAGGGGAGTGCGGAAGTGAACGGCTAACGGGGATGGAGCCATGAGCGGCAGCGACGACACGGCCGGGCACGAGGGGTTCCTGCGCGAGGCGATCCGCCTGTCCCGGCGCGCGCTGGAGCGCGGCGACGGCCCCTACGGCGCCGTGCTGGTGCGCGGGGGGCGCGTGGTCCTGGCCCGCGAGAACACGGCGAGCACCCGCGAGGACGCCACCCGCCACGCGGAGATGAACCTGGTGGTGGAGGCGCAGCAGAGCTTCGGCGCCCATGCGCTGGCGGAGTGCACGCTGTACGCCAGCACCGAGCCGTGCGCCATGTGCGCCGGGGCCGTCTACTGGGCGGGGATCCGACGCGTGGTCTTCGCCTGCTCCTCCCATCGGCACGAGGCCGTCTTCGGTCCGGCGCTCGCCGTGCACGGGCGCGAGGTGCTCACCACGGCCACCCCGCCGGTGGAGACGGTGGGTCCGCTGCTGGAGGACGAGGCCGCGGAGGTGCTGGAGGAGGCCGCGCGGCGGGGCGCGGCATCCTGACGCCCGGCGCCGCCCCGCGTTGCTCCCGGCGCCCCGCGCGCGTTATCCTCCCGCATTCCCGTGCCCCCGTGGCACCCCGCGCCCCCAGCCGACGTGAGGCAGCGATGTCCAGCCCCCTCGTCCGTGCCCTGCTCGTCCCCGCGCTCCTGCTCGGCGCCGCGTGCGCGCCCCGCGCCACGGTCGCGCCCGACGACCACGCCGGCCACGCCATGCCCGCGGCCGACACGGCCCGCGCCACGGCGGTGGCCGCGCTCGACCCCACCCTCCCGGCGGGGGCCGCCGACGCGCGCGCCCGGCTCGCCGCCTCGCCGCGGCACGGCGAGTGGGCCATGGTGCGCACCGGTCCCGCCGACAGCGTCCGCGCCTGGGTCGTCTACCCGGAGCGCGCCGACAAAGCGCCCGTGGTGCTCGTGGTGCACGAGATCTTCGGCGTTTCCGACTGGATCCGCGGCGTCGCCGACCAGCTCGCCGCCGACGGCTTCATCGCCATCGCGCCCGACCTGCTGACCATGAAGCGCGTCCCCGCCGGGCCCACCGGCGAGCCCAACCCCGATTCCGCCCGCGTGGCCATCCAGACGCTCGCCGCGGACGACGTGCACCGCCAGCTCCGCGCCGTGGCCGACTACGGCATGGCGCTCCCCGCCGCGCTCCCCACCTACGGGATCGTCGGCTTCTGCTGGGGCGGCTCCACCTCCTTCGCGCACGCCGTGCGAGTCCGCGGGCTAGGCGCCTCCGTCGTCTACTACGGCACCTCCCCCGCCCCCGCGCAGCTCGCCGCCGTGACGGCGCCCGTGCTGGGGCTGTACGGCGGGAACGACGCGCGCGTCAACGCCACCGTTCCCCCTGCCGACTCCGCCATGAAGGCGCTGCAAAAGACCTACGAGCCGCACATCTTTCCCGGCGCGGGGCACGGGTTCCTGCGCCAGCAGGACGGGCAGGCCGGCGCCAACCTGGCCGCCTCGCGCCAGGCGTGGCCGCTGACCGTCGCCTGGTTCCGCCGCCACCTGGAGCCGGGGGCCGCGCCGCGCTGAGGGCAACGGCAACGGCTTTTGACGGCGGGTTCGGGCGTGTCCCCGGCTGGCGCCGGGGTCGGGCTTCGGCTCCGTAGGGCTGCAAACAACGCAGCCCAACGGAGTCGAGCCCCGCGAAACTGCCCGCGGGTCTCGCCCCTTCGGGCCGAAATCCCTCACGCAGATGCCCGCCCGTGCTCGACATCCAGCAGTTGGCCGGGTGAGGGCACGCCGGCGGAGACACGACGAGGGGGGCGCCGCGGCCGCGGCGCCCCCCTCGTGCATCCTGCCGTCCGACGCTTCCGTCAGATGTCCAGCGAGTCGTCGCCGGCCATCGCGGTGCTCGGCTCCTTGCGGAACCAGCGGATCACCATGTACACCAGCAGCCCCGCGAGCACCAGCGGGAGGAGCCGGAAGGCGATCCCCACCAGGCCCATCGTCACGGCCAGCAGGAAGAAGACCACCTTGAGGGCGATGACCGCGAGTACGCCCACGGCGAGCCACGTGAGCAGGGTGCTGAGCAGGTTCTTGTCCTTCATCGTCGGGGCTCCTGGAAGTTGCCGTGGATCGTTTTTTCATCCGGTCTTGAGTGCCCTACGGAGCACCGCGGAAAAAGGTTTCAGGCCGGGCGAATGAGCCCGCGTACGCCGTCCGGCCAGCGGACCCGGGCCGCGGCAGGTGCGGCGGGGCCACACGGCGCGTATAGTGTCCACTTCCCGCAGGCGCCACCCGACGCACCGGATGCCCCCGTGACGCTCCGACCCCTCGCCCTCCCCTGCCTGGCCGCGCTCCTCGCCGGCGCGTGCGCCCCGGGCTCGCCCGCCGCGCCCACCGCGGCGGCGGCGCCCGTGCCGGCCGAGGCGCCGGTCCCGCCCGCGCCGGCCATCGTCCCCCGCGAGGCGTGGGGCGCCCGGCCGGCGGCGGGGCCCATGCGGCCGCACACCATCAGCCGCATCACCATCCACCACACCGCCGGTCTGCAGCGCCCCGAGCGGACGCTGGCCGACAAGCTGCGCGCGCTCCAGGAGTTTTCGCAGACGCGCAGCCCGCTGGGCGACGGGCGGATCAAGGAGCCCTGGCCCGACATCCCCTACCACTTCTACGTGGACCTGCAGGGGCAGGTCGCCGAGGCGCGCGACCTGGGCTACGCCGGCGACTCCAACACCGCGTACGACCCCGCGGGGCACCTGCTCATCGTGCTGGAGGGCAACTTCGAAGACGAGTTCGCCACCGCCCCGCAGATGGAGGCCCTGCGCCGCCTGGTCGTGTGGGCCGCCGCCCGGTGGGGCGTTCCCGCCTCGCGCATCGGCGACCACAACGACTTCGCGCAGACCGCCTGCCCGGGGCGGCGGCTGGAGCCGCTCCTCCCGGGGGTCACCCAGCTGGTGCGGGGCCGCTGATGGAGGCCGGGCGCATCCGCGTGGGGACCCAGGGGTGGAACTACGACGCCTGGCTCGGCGAGTTCTACCCCGAGGGGACCCGCCCCGCGGACTTCCTGGGCACCTACGCGCGCGGCTTCGAGAGCGTGGAGGTGGATTCCACCTTCTACGCCGTCCCGCCCTCCAGGAGCGTGCGCGGCTGGGCCGAGCGGACCCCGCCCGGGTTCACCCTCGCCCTCAAGCTACCCCGCGAAGTCACCCACGAGCGCCGGCTGCGCGGCGCCGAGGAAGTCACCGCCGAGTTCTTCGAGCGGGCGCGCGAGCTGGACGGCAAGCTCGGTCCCGTGCTGGTGCAGCTGGGGCCCGACTTCCTCCCCGACGAGCTCCCCGCCCTGGCCGCCTTCCTCCCCCGGCTGCCGCGCGACCTGCGCGTCGCCGTGGAGTTCCGCAGCCGCCGCTGGGTGGACCGCCGCGTCCTCCCCGGCCTCCTGTCGCTGCTCGCCGCGCACGAAGTGGCGCTGGCGCTCAGCGACGGCCCCTGGATCCCGCGCGACGTGCTGCTGGCGCTGGCCGCGCGCCCCACGGCCGGCTTCCACTACGTGCGCTGGATGGGACCCGACCGCGCCATCACCGACCACTCCCACCTCCAGGCCGACCGCGGCGAGGAGGAGGCCGCCTGGGCCGAGGCCCTGCAGCGCACCGCGGCGCGGGGAACCGAGGTGTGGGCCTACTTCAGCAACTACTGGGCGGGGCACGCCCCCGGTTCCGCCCGCATCATGCAGCGCCTGCTCGGCCAGCAGCCCGTGGAGCCGGGCGAGCTGGGCGAGCAGACCACCCTTTTCTGAGCCCCGGCAGAGGGCAAGCGCATTAGCGGCCGTTTCGCGGCTCAGTGAAACCGGTCGAAGTAGACAAAACGAGCATCCGCGCCATTTTCTCACGAATGATGGCTGGCGTGTTATGAGCGCTCACGTCGCCTGGCGTGGTGGCGCGGGGACCTCGTGTTTGCGGGATCCTCGACAACTTCGCTCCCCCGTTGTACTTTCGAAGCTCCCGGAACCATCCGAAGTCGCGCAGGGATCCCGCGCAGGCCCTTCCCGGGCCCGGCGGCTCCCGCGTCCGCGCTCCAAACCCCACATCGCCACGCCCACCGGCCCGTACGGCCGCACCGGGAGCGGCATCCCCGAAGGTCGCGCCCCCACGAGAACGGGACGAGACGAATGACGAACCTGCCCGGTTCCATCTTTCCCACTCCACCGCAGCGCCCCCGCGTCCTGATCGTGGACGACGAGCCCAACATCCGCTCGCTTCTGCGCCGCGCCCTCGCCGGCGGCGGGTTCGACCTTTTCGAGGCACCGGACGGCGAGACCGCGTACGAGATCCTGCGGACGGTGGGGGCGGACGTGGTCCTGTCCGACCTGCTGATGCCCGGGATGAAGGGGACCGACCTCCTCCGCCTCGCAAAGGCACACGACGACGCGGTGGGGTTCATCATCCTCACCGGCGTGGGGACGATGGAGAACGCCATCGAGGCGCTCCGCCTGCAGGCCGACGACTACCTCCTCAAGCCGTTCAACCTGGACGAGGTCACCCTTTCCGTGGAGCGGGCGCTCAGGCACAGGCGCCTCCTGCTGGAGAACCGCTACTACCAGGGGCACCTGGAAGGGCGCGTGGAGGAGCAGGCCCAGCAGATCGAGACGCTGTTCGTGGACGCGCTGATGACCATCGCCAGCGCGGTGGAAGCGCGCGACGGGTACACCGGCGGCCACATCGAGCGCGTCACCCACTACGCCGTCGCCACCGGGCGGGTGATGGGGATCGGCAGGGACTCGCTGCGGCACCTGTGGGTGGCCGGGCTGCTGCACGACCTGGGCAAGGTCGCCATCCCCGACCAGATCCTGGGAAAGCCCGGGCGCCTGACGGACGAGGAGTACGAGATCATCCAGCAGCACCCCACCATCGGCGCCGCCATCCTGGAGCGCAGCCCCTTTCTCCGCCCCGCGCTCCCCGGCGTGCTGCACCACCACGAGCGCTGGGACGGCGCCGGCTACCCGGGCGGCCTGCGCGGCGAGGAGATCTCGCTGGAGGGGCGCATCCTGGCCGTGGCCGACACCTACGACGCCATCGTCACCACGCGCCCGTACCGCGACTCCCAGCCCCCCGAGGTGGCGGTCTGCGAGATCCGGCGGTGCTCGGGATCGCAGTTCGACCCGGTGGTGGTGGATGCCTTCCTGCGTGCCCACGAAGAGGGATTCCCCGAGGAGGGCACACTTTCGCTGGTGCCTCGCCTGGAACTTGAGCCCGCCCTGGCCTGATCGGAACTGATTGTGACAGAAGGGTTCGGGCGTGACCCCGGCTGGCGCCGGGGTCGGGCTTCGGCTCCGTAGCAGACGAAACAACCGTCTGCAACGGAGTCGAGCCCCCGCGAAAAAGCCCGCGGGGTCTCGCCCCTCCGGGCCGAAATCCCTCACGCGGGGCCCGCGCTGGCGTCCGCGGGGGTGGTCCCCCTCACCCCCCGACCCCCTCTCCCCCGCAAGCGGGGGAAAGGGGGAGGACGGCAGGAGAGTCGACGGGCGGTGCGCAGGTCGCCGGGAGGGTGCGGGGGTGGTCGGAGGGAAGAGTCGGGGGTGTGGTGGTGGGAAGGGCATTGACTCTTCCCGGAGACCGCCCCCGCGCCCGACCTCCCACGCGCGGAACCCGGCAGTTAGCGCCTCGCGTGAACCGGGTGAAGGGCAAGGATGGCGGCTCCAAGACCGCCGGGTGGGGGCGCTTTCGACGAAAGTGCCAGCGGCGTGAGTCGGGTACCGGGCGCATCTTTCATCACCTTTCTATACATCAGTCTGGACCAACGCCCGTCACATCTACATATTCTGCAACAACTTGCGCCGGCGAAAAACAGCTGGCGTCCAGGGCTCGTCCAGTATTCGGCGAGCCGCAGCCGGGGCCGCGGGCGCCGGAGTTTCGACGATTTTCCTTGCGCAGGTTGCCCCTGCCGCTTATACTGCGCCCCAGGTGTCACTCGACAATAGCACACCCGGCGCGAGCCGGGGCCGCAGAGCCGGGCGTCTCCTCCGGGAGATCGGCCAGCCGCCGAAAGTGAACCTGAGATCACCCCTTCCATGCCCGCCGAGCGGTCTGGGCCGGAATCCTCCTCCCGCGCGGAGAAGGATGCCCGGCGTCGCGGGAGCGTCAGCTCCGATCCGCCCGCGTCCCCCGTACATTCTCCCGACGAGCTCGCCGCCGTGCTGGCGGCGTTCGGCCGCATCTCCGAGGCGCTCACCCGCCCCGCGGAGCGCGAGAGCCTATTCCGCACCATCGCCGAGGAAGCCGCCGCGCTCCTGGCCCCCGCGTCCGCACTGGTGTGCACGCTGGAGCCGGAGGGCGACGTCCTGCGCGTCCGCATGGGGGTGGGCGCGCTCGCCCGCCACGAGGGCGAGCTCCTTCCCCTGGAAGGGAGCGTCGAGGGGCTGGCCGTCCTCACCGGCGAGCCCCGGCGGGTCCCCGACCTCGCCGCGGACCCGCACGCGTACCGGCCGCGGGAGCGCGGCATCGCACCGGGCCCCGCGCTGGCCATTCCGCTGCGCGCCGCGGGGCGCCCCGTGGGCGTCCTCCTGCTGGCGCGGCCGGCGGGGGCGCCGCCCTTCGAGGCGCGCGACGAGGCGCGCCTGGAGATGCTCGCCGACGTCGCCGGGGCCGCGCTGGAGAACGGGCGCGCCTTCGACGCCGCGCGGGGGAGCCGCGGCGAGCTGGAAGCGTGGCGGCGCGAGCGGGAGCTGCGCGCCTGGCTGGAGCGCTACGCCGCCGCCGCGCGGGAAACCCGCACCGCGGTGTTCGACTGGGACCCCGCGTCCGACCGGCTCCTCTGGGGCGACACGCTGGAGCCCGCCGTGGGCTACGACCCCGGCGAGTACGCCCCCACCATGGACGAGCTCCTGGAGCGCGTCCACGCCGAGGACCGGGAGCGCGCCACCGCCGACGTGGAGGCGGCCCGCCGCGGCGCCGGACTGCGCGCCCGCGTCCGGCTCCTGCACCGCAACGGCGCCTACCGCCTCTTCCTGCTGCACGCGCCCCCGGCCGCGTCCGGCGCCGACGACCGGGCCACCGTGGCCGGCGCCATCGAGGACCTGACGCAGGAGGGGTGGTCGGTTTCGGGGGGGAGCGTTCCCGCGGACGCGGCGGCCCGGCAGGTGATCCGCGCGCTCCGCCACGAGATCAACAACCCGCTGGCCGTGATCCTGGGGCAGGTGCAGCTGCTGGGGCGCGAGGGCGTGGTGCAGGGCGACCCGGTGCTCCAGCACTCGCTGGACACCATCCAGGTGGAGGGGCAGCGGATCCTGGAGCTGACGCGGCGGCTGGCGGCGATGGAGCAGTCCGGCCGCATCCCCGAGATCGACGCGCAGGGCGGCTTCACGCTCCCGGAAGAAGAGGCGTAGGCGCGGAGCCGGAAAACACGGAGCGGGGCCGGGGAGGATCTCCCCGGCCCCGCTCCGTCCGTGCATCCCTCCCGCCGCGGCTACCTGCGCGTGGTGAGCAGGATCACCCCGTGGGCGTGCCCGATCCCGAAGCGGTAGGTGGCCTGGGCCGCGTTCAGGAACTGCACCGACCCCACGTCGGCGATGGGGATGCCGCGCAGCGCCTCCAGCCCGCCCATGCGGGCGTTGTCCTGGTAGACGAGGATGGTGGGGAGCCCGGGGAGCACCGCCGTCCCGTCCTGGCCGCCCTGCACCTTGTCGCCCTCGCTGAAGCTCTGCGTGCCCCGCTCGCGCAGCCACTCCGGGTGCAGCCGCTGCACCAGCTCGAACACGTTGCTCGCGCTCGCCGCCAGGATCTCCTCCAGCGAGATGACCTCCTGCTCCCCGCGCCGCGCCTGCCGCAGGCTGGCCCGCAGGTCGGAGGAGGGCCGCGTGCCGATGAACAGCCCGCCCGCGCCCCCGAAGAGCGCCCCGCCGATCGCGAAGCCGGCGCGGTGGCCCGCCACCTCGTCGTTCGACTTCTTGTCCCAGTCGCTCCTCACCACCTGCGAAGTCACCAGCCCCAGCCACCCTCCCACCACCGCGCCGCCCAGGGTGTGCAGGAAGGAGCGGGCCGCCGCGTGGCCCCTCTGGCGGGGCGGGGCCGGGAGGGGCGCCGGGAGCGGGAGCGCAGCCTCGGCGGGCGCGGCCGCCGGGAGCGGGGCCGGCGCGAACACGGAGCGCACACCCTCCGCCGAGTAGCCCGGAGCGGGATCGGCCTGCTGGGCGCCGGCGCGCCCGGCGAGGACGACGGTCAGCGCGCACGCGAGCGAAGCGACTCTCTTCATGGTGCCTCCACTGAGTGACTCCGGCGCGCGGGCGGCCTGCTGGGGGCCGCCCCGTGTCGGCGGAAAGATGCCGGCTCCTGCCGGGGGAGGGGGCAGGACGCGCTGCGGATCGCCGCGCGCCTCCGCTCGACGCGGAGACGGCGCGGGCCGTGACAGGAAAACGCCCGAGGTGCGCCGTTTGTGACACGGCGCGCCGGATACCTCCATGATAGGATGCGTCCGGCCGCCGCACCATGGGAAATCCTCCCCATGTAACCCCCCCTCCCGCGCCCGGGTCCCGGAGCCCGAACGGGCCTGCAAGGTGCGTGCTCCGGCGAGGCTCCCGCCGGCCGGGAGCGCGGGGGCCCGCTGCGCGCGCGCCGCCCCTGCGCGGCGGTGGAGCGAAACGCTCCACCGCGTCCTCCCGCGCGACACTCCGGCGCCCCGGCCTCTCGCGCGGCGGCCGGGGCCAGCGTACAATTCCGGGGACCGCCGCGCATCCCCGCGGCGCCCCCCGAACCAGCCCACCGCGACATGCCCCGCTACATCGGCGCACACACCATCGACAACGGCGGCATCGACATGGCCGCCCGCCGCGCCGGCAACGCCGGGATGCGGGCGCTCCAGCTCTTCACCGCGCCGCCGCGCTTCTACGGCGACAAGGCCGGGATGAAGCCCGACAAGGTGAAGCGCTTCCACGCCGCGCTGGCCGAGGCCGGCATCCGCCCCGAGCACGTGGTGGTGCACGGCGCCTACGTGCTTGGCGTCGCCACCCCCGACGAGGCCAAGTGGGAGCGGGCGAGCGCCGGGCTGGCCAAGGAGCTGGAGCGCTCCACCGCCCTGGGCGTGGGCGGGGTATGCTTCCACCCCGGCTCCGCCTCGGACGGCGACCGGTCCGCCGCGGCGGAGCGGGTGGCCCGGGCGATCGTCGCCGCGCTGCAGAAGACCGAGGGGAGCACCCGCCTGCTGGTGGAGAACACCGCCGGCGCCGGGCAGACGCTGGGGCGCACCGCCGCCGAGGTGGCCGACATCCTCCGCCACGTCCCCGGCGAGCTGCGCCCGCGCACCGGCTACGGCCTGGACACCTGCCACCTGTTCGCCTCCGGCTACGACATCTCCGGGTCGGCCGCGGCGCAGCGCCGCATCCTGGACGAGTGGGAGGAGGCCACGGGCGAGCGCCCTGCCTTTTTCCACCTCAACGACAGCGAGGGCGGGCTGGGCACCAACAAGGACCGCCACATGCTGCTGGGCGAGGGGCAGATCGGCGCCGAGGCGTTTCGCTGGCTCCTGGCCGACCCGCGCAGCGAGGGAATCCCGCTGATCCTGGAGACGCCGCAGGAGAAGCCCGACGTGGCCGACGACGACCCCTCCCCCGACCCGTGGGACGTGCGCATGGGCGAGCTGCTGCGGAGCTTCGTGGAGTGACGCGCGCCCTGCTGGCCGCCCTCGCCGCGGCGAGCGTGGCGTGCGCGTCCCCCGCGCGCGCTCCCGCCCTGCCCGCGCCCCGTCCGCCGGCCGCGGCTCCCGCGCCGGCGGACCAAGCCGCGGCGTTCGCGGACGTGCTCAACCGCCACCGCGAGCGCGCGGGGTGCGCGCCGCTGGCCTGGCACGAGGGCGCGGCGCGGGCGGCCCAGGCGCACGCCGAGGACATGCGCCGGCGCGGCTACTTCGACCACGACTCGCCCGAAGGCCTCCGACCCCGCGACCGCCTGCGGGCCGCCGGCGTGCAGGTGCGCGGCGTCACGGCCGAGAACATCGTGGACGCCCCCTTCGGCGGGGAGCGCCTGCTGGCCCGCCTGCTCGCCAGCCCGGTGCACCGGCAGAACATCGAGGACTGCGGCTTCACCCACCACGGCATCGGCCGGGCGGGAGACCTGTGGGTGCACCTGTTCCTGACCGTGCGCCCGTGAGCGACGCCTTCCGCCGCCGCCGCGAGGACCGGCGCCGCTTCCTGGAGCGGCTGTACCGGAGCAGCGAGGAGGAGGCGATCGTCTACGAGGACGGGTACGCCGTGGCCGAGGAGCTGGGGCTGTCGCGCGCCGACGCCGAGCGCATCGCCCGCTACCACGAGGACCACGGCTACGTGCAGAACATGGGCGGGTCCGGGCTGGTGCTGCGCATCACGGCCCGCGGCATCGACTTCATCGAGTCGGAGGGTTCTGTTTCCGGGGAGGATTCGTAGGCGGGGCTCTCGCTGTCGTGGCGGGCCGCTCCGGAGCCCGGCGATACTGCTGCCGGTCTCCTGCGCGGGGCCGGTGAGCCCCGGAAACAGCCCCGGGTCTCCCCGTCCGCGGAGTGAGCCAGCCAAACTGCCGGCTGTCTCCCTCCGCACAGATGGATATGGGTAAGACGGTACGGCGAACGACGAAAAGCACCTCTGCCCGTACTTCGTACTGCCGTTCACTTTCGCACTTTCGCACTCACCGTCCATGATCCTCGATTCCCTGGCTGGCTTCGACGACACCGGGCTCCCGGACGGCGTGCGGGAGGCCATGCGCTGGCTGCGCGCCTTCGACCCGGCGACGGAGGACGGGCGCTACGCGGTGCGCGGGGAGGAGGTGTTCGCCCTGGTGCAGACGTACGAGACGGGGCCGGCCACGGGAAAGCGCTTCGAGTCGCACCGGGCGCACCTGGACGTGCAGTACGTGGCGGAGGGGGAGGAGCGCATCCTGCACGCACCCGTACGCCTCCTCGCGGTGGCGGAGGCGTACGACCCGGAGCGGGACGTGGCGTTCTACGGGGAGCCCGGGTACGCCAGCTCCATCCTGATGCGGCCGGGCGACTTCGCGGTGCTGCTCCCCGGCGACGGGCACAAGCCCGGGTGCATGGCCGGCGGACGGCACCGGGTCAGGAAAGTCGTCGTCAAGGTGAGGATCTGATGGCGGGGCCCGGGCAGTCCCGCCCCACGTCCCCGGCCACGCTGGGCCTCATCCGCCTGGCGATGCTGGGCGGGATGCTCGCCTTCGGCGCGGTGGCGTGGTACCTCACGCACCAGCCGGGGTGGCGGCCCTCGCTGCCCACCGGCAGGGACGGGTTCTTCTACGCGTCGCTGGGCATCTGGGCGGTGGTCACGGTGGTGCTGCTGCTGCTGCGGGCGCGCGTCCGCAGCGAGGCCGATCCGCGCCGCCGCACCCCGCTCATGCTGGTGGGGTGGGCGCTGGGGGAGATGCCGGCCATCTGGGGCGGCATCTACTACCTGCTCACGGGCGACCCGCAGCGCTACGTCACCGGGCTGCTCTTCCTGGTGATGGCCTTTCTGCTCCTCCCCGTCCGCGCCCGCGACTGACGCCGGATCCGCGTAAACCAGGCTCCGTGGGACACCGGCAAGGTTTTGAGTCAAGGGGGCCGGGGGGTGAGGGGGCCAACCCTCGCGGACGTCGGCGCGATGCCCGCGTGAGGGATTTCGGCCCGAAGGGGCGAGACCCCGCGGCAGTTTGCGGGGGCTCGACTCCGTTGCAGACGGTCGTTTCGTCTGCTACGGAGCCGAAGCCCGACCCCGGCGCCAGCCGGGGGCACGCCCGAACCGGCCGTAAAAAACCGGGCGGGTTTGCCGTACCCCCACCCGCGCCCGTAGACTTCCCGTCCGCCGCTCCGGCACCCCGGAACCAGCAACCCCCCGTGGAATGAACGCCCGCGCACTCCTGATCGCCCTCGCGCTCCCGGCCGCGCACGCCGCAGCCCAGGCCCCGGTCAGCTACGAAGTCGCCTTTCCCAACGCCGTGCACCACGAGGCGGAGGTCTCGGCCACCTTCGCCGGGGTGCCGGCCGGCCGGCCGCTGCAGGTGAGGATGAGCCGCGCCTCGCCGGGGCGCTACGCGCTTCACGAGTTCGCCAAGAACGTGTACTCGCTCAAGGCGTTCGACGGGCAGGGACGCCCGCTGGCCGTGACCCGCCCGGACCCGTACGGCTGGGACGTGGCCGGCCACGACGGCACGGTGCGCGTCACCTACACGCTGTTCGGCGACCGCGCCGACGGCACGTACGCCCAGGTGGACGCCACCCACGCGCACCTCAACACCCCCGCCGCGTTCGTGTGGGCGCGCGGGCTGGAGAAGCGCCCGGTGCGGGTCACCTTCCGCCCGGCGGACCCCGCGTGGAAGGTGGCGACGCAGCTGGCGCCCACCGGCGACCCGTACACCTTCACCGCGCCCGACCTGCAGTACTTCATGGACTCGCCCGTGGAGGTGAGCGACCACGACCTGCGCAGCTGGCAGGTGGCGAGCAACGGGAAGACCTACACCATCCGCCTGGCGCTGCACCACGGCGGCACCCCCGCGGAGGCCGCCGCGTACACCGAGATGGCGAAGCGGGTGGTGGCCGAGGAGGCGGCGGCCATGGGCGGGCTCCCGGACTTCGACTACGGCACCTACACCTTCCTGGCGGACTACCTTCCGCAGGTCTCCGGGGACGGGATGGAGCACCGCAACTCCACGGTGGTCACCAGCTCCCGGCCGCTCTCCACCGGCGCGGTGGGCAACCTGGGCACCATCTCGCACGAGTTCTTCCACGCCTGGAACGTGGAGCGCATCCGCCCGCGCTCGCTGGAGCCGTTCGACTTCGAGCGGGCGAACATGTCCGGCGAGCTCTGGTTCGCGGAGGGCTTCACGCAGTACTACACGCCGCTCTTCCTCCGGCGCGCGGGGGTCTCGGGCACGGAGCAGTACGCGCCGTCGCTGGCGGGCACCATCAACGCGGTGACGCTCTCGCCGGGGCGGCAGCTGTTCTCGGCCGTGGAGATGAGCATGCAGGCGCCGTTCGTGGACGCGGCCGCTTCCATCGACCCCAACAACCGCGGCAACACCTACATCTCGTACTACACGTGGGGCGCGGGAATCGGGCTGGGGCTGGACCTGGCGCTTCGCGCGCGCGGGCTTTCGCTGGACGGCTACATGCAGCGCATGTGGCGCGACTTCGGGCGCCTGCAGGACACCGTCGCCCACGCGCCGCGGACGCCGTACACGCTCGCCGACCTGCGCGGCACCCTGGGCGCGTACGCGGGCGACCGGGCCTTCGCGGACGACTTCTTCCGCCGCTACGTGGAAGGTCACGAGGTGCCGGACTACGAGCGCCTGCTGGCCCCCGCCGGGCTGCTGCTGCGCCGCGCCCAGCCGGGCCGCGCCTGGATCGGCGAGATGGTGGTGGGCTTCGAGGACAGCGTGGCGACCGTGGGCTCGTACCCGCTGACCGGCTCGCCGCTCTACCGCGCCGGCCTCACCGACGGCGACCGGATCGTTGCACTGGGCGGCCGCCCCGTCGCGACCCAGGCGGACATGGCCGCCGTGCTCGCCGCGCGCAAGCCCGGCGACGCCATCCCCGTGGAGTGGGAGGGCCGCGCCGGCCGCCGCACCGCCACGCTGCAGGCGGTGGAGAGTCCGGTCGTTGAGGTGGTGACGTACGAGGCCGCCGGCCGCCCTGTGACCGCCGCCATGCGCGCCTTCCGCGAAAGCTGGCTGGGGTCGAAAGCAGGGAACAGGGAATAACAGCCTGCAACGGCAGAACGAAACGGCGCCCCCACCTCAGCATCGAGGTGGGGGCGCCGTTTTGCAGTTCATGCAGTATCCCCCGGATTCTGTTCGGGGGGAGACTCGCCGGCTGTTTGGCGAGGCTCACCCCGGCGGAGGGAAACCCGCCGGCCGTTTGGCGGGGTTCCCGGAGCCCGCGCAGGAGACGGACGGCTGTATCGTCCGTCTCCGTAGCGGCCCCGCCTCAGCGCAGAAAAACTCAGCTCACGAGTTGGGCACGTACAGCGTGATCTGGTCCCCCTCGTGCACGGAGATCTCCTGGGAGATGGGGGTGCGGTTGCTCCCGATGGGATCGATCAGGAAGCTGAGCGACGTGACGCCCGACACGATGGCCGCGGGAATGGTGAGCACCGTCGTCGTGACGGCCTGCACGGTGCCCAGCCGAACCCGCTGGCCGCCACGGATGGCGTACACGTTGACGGCGGACCAGCTCCGGTTCTCCACCTCCACCGTGGTGCGCAGGCTGTCGCCGGGCGCGGCGCCGCGGCTGCGGTTGCCGGCGCACCCGGCCAGCAGGAGCACGGGGAGCAGGAGGAGGAGCAGAGGGCGTAGGGATCTCACGGCGGACCTCCTTGAACGGTTCGGTTGCGCGGAAGGGCGCCGAACGGTCACCCCTCCCACGGCCGGGACGCGGCGAGCTGCTCGCGCAGCTCCTGTTCCGACATCTCCGCGAGCTCGCGCTCGGCGTCCCGGACGGTCTCGGACGCGAGGGCGGCCACCCGGACCCCGCCCTCGGCGCGGGGAGCGAGGAGGAGGACCGCAGCCCCCCACGACTCCCGGCCCACCGCGGCGTCCCAGGTACGCCCCGCGTCGTCGCTGAAGCTACGCATCTGGCGGGCCGGAAGTTCCCCCGGGCGCGGCAAGGGCTTCGCCCAGCAGGCGGACCAGCTCGGGATCCCGGGCGTTCACGGGGCCCACGTGCTTCCACAGGATGGTGCCGTCGCGCCCCAGCAGAAAGGTGCTGGGGACGCCCAGGGTGCGGAAGGTGGAGGAAACGCGCTCGTCGGGGTCCAGCCACACGGCGTAGGTCATCCCGTACTCGCGGGCAAAGCCGGCCACGGCGGGGCGGTCTGCGCGGTTGTCCACGCTGACGCCCACCAGCGCCAGCCCCCCGGGCGCGTAGCGCTCGTGGAGCTGCTGCAGGGCGGGGATCTCCTCGCGGCAGGGGTGGCACCAGGTGGCCCACACGTTGAGGAGCACCACGCGCCCCCGGAGGCCAGCCAGCGACACGGAGTCGCCGTCCAGGGCGGTGGCGGCGTAGGCGGGGGCGGGGTTCCCCACCTCGGGCGGGGCCACGCGCCCCTCGCCGCAGGCGGCGAGCGCCAGCAGGAGCGCGGCGCAGGCGGCGGCGCGCGGCGCCCTCACCGGCCGCCCCCCAGCGTGGCCCGCGCGGTGCGGACCGTGGAGGGGTCCCCGGGCGCCGTCCAGGCGAAGACCACTTCGCCCCCGCTGCGCACCATGCGCGGGAAGCCGCTGGCCCGCTCGCCGCCGGTGGCGGCGACGACCGTGGCGGCGCCGCGCCCGCCGTCCGGGGACACGCGGCGGGCGCGCACCTCGGCGGCCTCGCCGCCCGTGCGCTCGATCCAGCTCACCAGCGCGGCGCCGCCGTCCAGCAGCTCCACGTCCACCCGCCCGCCGGGGTCGCCGTCGTCCACGCGCACGGGGTCGCCCCAGGTGGCGCCCGCGTCGCGCGAGAAGGCCACCAGCACGCGGGCGGTGTCGCGCGCGCCGCTGAACCAGGCCACGGCCACCTGCTCGCCGCGGGCGGCCACCTGCGGGCCGTTCACCGGGCAGGCGTCGATCTTCCAGCCGTCTGCGTGCACGGGGCGCGGCTCGGTCCAGCGCCCGCCCACGCGGCGCACCACGTACACGTCGCGGACCTCGTCCGGCGAACGGTCGCGGTACACCACCAGCGGCCCCGCGGAGGTCGTGGCCTGCCCGGTCTGGCAGCAGTCGCAGATGCGCGCGTCCAGCGGACGCTCGGCGCCCACGCCGCCGTCGGCGGCGAGCGCGGTGTGCACCAGCATGGTCTCGCCCCCGCCGTGCCCGCCGTCGCCGCCGTGCGCCTCGGCCGCGGCGTACTTGCGCCCGTCCAGCCACACGGCGCCCAGCGAGTCGCCCTCGGCGGGCCACAGCGACACGAAGCCGTGCTCGGCGGCGGTGCCGTCGCGGTGCGGGACGACGCCCGGGCTCCAGGTGGCGCCGCCGTCGGCGGAGCGGGCGATGCGCACGTCGTAGGCGTAGCGCCCCGCGCCGCTGCGCTGGAGCCAGTGGGCGGCCAGCCGCCCCCCGGGGAGCACGGCCAGCGAGGGGAAGTCGGCCCAGTTGACGAACCAGTCGCGCCCGGAGGCGACGGTGCGCGGCGCGGACCAGCGCCCCCCCTCCAGCACGGCGAAGCGCAGGGCGTGCGCGGAGTCGGGGGCGGGCTCCACCCAGCTCAGGTACACGCGGCCGTCGTCGCCCGCGGCCAGGTTGGGCTCGGCGCTCCCGGGGGCGGCGGGCGAGGGGATCTCCCGCAGCGCGGCGAGCGCCGCGGCCGGAGCGGCCGCGGCGCCTTTCCCGGCGTCCGCGCCGCCGTCCGGGCGGCAGGACGCGAGCGCCGGCAGGGCGAGGGCGCAGGCGAGGAGGTCGCGGCGCACGGAAGCTCTCCGCCTACTGGAAGTTGGGCGGCGGGGTGGGCTGACCGCCGGGCTTCCACTGCGGGGCGGGGCCGTCGGCGAGCATGCGCACGGCCTGCACGCCGGCGTCGATGACGCGCGCCATGTGCTGGAAGTCCACGCGCTCCACCTCGTCGTTGACGCCGTGGTAGTCCGAGTGCAGCCCGAAGGACGACAGGGTGTGCGCGACGACGCCCTTCCAGGCGAACACCACGTTGTCGCTGCGCTCGAAGAAGTTCTGCGTGGGGCGCGGGTCGGGGACGATGGGGTTGCCGGCGGCGCGCAGCATCTCGCCCATGCTGGAGCGGTCGTACCCGGTGAGCCAGGCGCGCCCGGGGCCGCCGGCCAGCGAGTCGGGGCGACCGATCATCTCGATCTGGATGTCGGCGACGGTGCGCTCCAGCGGGTAGCGCGGGTTGCGGACGTACCAACGGATGCCGGTGAAGCCCACCTCCTCGCCGGTGGTGAGCAGGAAGACGACGCTGCGTTTGGGCGGGGACTGCGCCAGCGCGCGGGCGATCTCCAGCACGGCCACGGTGCCGGAGCCGTCGTCGTCCGCCCCGTTGTTGATGGAGTCGCCGTCCACCGCCCTGCCGATGCCGATGTGGTCGAAGTGCGCGCCCACCACGACGTACTGGTCGCGCAGCGCCGGGTCGCTCCCCGGGAGCACGCCCACCACGTTGACGTCCGGGGCGCGGCGGGCGGCCGGGATGGTGTCGGCGTCGCCCGGCGTGTTCAGCAGGCGGTACCCGTTGCTGCCGTTGGGGCGCGGCACCAGCGCCATGGGGACGCGCTGGTAGAAGGCGCTGTCCCCCGCGGGCTGGATGCCGATGCGCTGGAGCTGCGCGGCGATGAAGCGCGCGGCGCGGGCGCTCCCCGGGCTGGCGGTGCGCCGCCCCTCCATGCTGTCCGCCGAGAGCGCGGAAAGCAGCGCCCGCACGTCGTCCGGCGAAGTGCGGGAGGTCCCGGCCGCGGACGGCGCGGCGGTCGCGGTCCCGGCGGGCGCCGCGCCGGGGTCGGAGACCGGGGCGGGCGCGGGGGAGCACGCCGCCAGCGCGAGCGCGCAGGCGGCCAGGAGCTGCGGGGGTGCGGACCGGGGTCGGGGCATCGTCGGCTCGGTGCGGGGGAGGGGCGGCGTTCGCTGGGCTCCGCCAATATGGCGCCGCCGCGGGCGGAGCGGCAACGTCCCGGCTCGGCGGACGGCCCGTCTCCACCCGCGGCGGCCGTCAGGAGACCGCGCCACCGGCGCCGTCGTACCCTCTCATGAAGCAATCCAGGCTCACCTCGCCCTCCCGGCCCGGGGGCGGCGGGAGGCAGACTTCGGCAGGCCGCCCCCCGCGATCGATCCGCATACGGGTGATCGTCACGCGCCAGCCGGCGGGCAGCCTGGGGACGGCGAGCCAGTGGAATTCGCCGCGGCCCGCGCGGCAGCCGCCGTCGTACACGCGCACGCGGAGGCGGTACTCGCGCGTGCTCGCCGAGCGCCACGCGTCCACCCCGTAGCGCGCGTGGCAGTCGCCCAGGAACGGCACGCCCACCAGCGTCCGTTCCGACAGGTCGCCGAAATCGGCGCCGCGGCACTGCGGGAAGGCGAGGACCGCCGCGGCGGAGGCGCTGTCGTCCACCACCCACCCTCCCGGGAGCCTGCACCCGTCCGGCACGCCCGCGAACCGCGTCTGGAACCGCACGGTGTCCGCCGGGAGGGCGGCGGTGTCCGGCTCCACCTCGATCTGTGCCCGGGCCGGGGCGGCCCCGGCCAGCAAGCAGGCCAGGCCGGCGACGGCCTCCCGGTCCGGGAGCACCGCCGGGCATGGATCCGGCTCGTCCTCGCCGCTTTCCGCCCGGCTCCGGGTGAAGCGCACCCGCCAGCCAGCGGGGAGCTTGGGAAGGGCGAGCCAGCGGAACTCCCCGCGCATCGAGCGGCAGACCCCGCTGTAGACGCGCACGCGGACGCGGTACTCGCGCAGCCTCGCCGAGCGCCACGCGTCCAGTCCGTAGCGCGCGTGGCAGTCGCCCCGGAACGGCACGCCCACCAGCGTCCGCGCAGCGAGGTCGCCGAAGCCGGCGCCGCGGCACTGCGGAAATGCGAGGACCGCCGCGGCGGAAGCGCTGTCGTCCACCACCCACGCCCGCGGGGGCCTGCACCGATCCGACACGTCCGCGAGGCGCACCCCCAGCCGCACGGTGTCCGCCGGGAGGGCGGCGGTGTCCGGCTCCTCCTCGATCATCTGTGCCCGGGCCTGTGCGGCCCCGGCCAGGAGCATCACCGCCAGCATCGCCCGCCGTGTCCATCTCCCCATCGCCCACCTCCACGTCCCGGGTTCCCGGTCCCGCGCGTCCCCGGCGCCTCTACCGGCCCGTCCCGGCAAAGGTTCCGGCCGGACGGCCCCACGCCGTGCTTGCGCTCGGGGCGCGGGCACTGGAGCTTGTGAGGGTCTGCCGGGCTCCCGCCCCAGCCTCTTCCCCCCGGACCCCACCGGCCCATGCGCATCCTCCTCCTCCTCGCCGCGCTGCTGGCCTGCGCGCTCCCCGCGGCAGCACAGGGGCACCTGTTCCTGGCGGCCAGCAGCGGGTACCAGTTCCGCCCGGAGCTTGGGCTGCCGGTATCGGCGACGCTGGGGCTGGGAGGGCAGTACTGGCGCGCGGTGGCGGCGGGAGACCTGGTCTTTCCGCAGGACGCCTGCTCGTGCTGGACGGACGCGGACGACGTGTCCACCTGCCGCCGCTCCCGCCGCCGGCGCTGCGACCTGCGGCTGGAGCGGGCGGCGCGCTTCGAGGCGCTGCTCCTGGCGGGCGACCAGCGGGTGGGGCTGGGCGGCGGCTACCGGAGGGGTCCCCGCAGCGGCTTCTACGGGACGCTGGAGCTGGAGACCCCGTCCGAGGTGGTCGGCGGCTCGTCGCTGTGGGCGAAGGCGAGCGCGGGCGAGCACCTGGTGCAGTTCGACTTCGGGGTCGCCACGCGGGTGGCGTTCTGACGGGAGCCCGGCGGGTCCGCCTTCAGCCGTTATCAGATCACCCGCGCGCTTCCGGCGGCTGTGCGTTCCCCTCCTTCTCCGCTTCGGCGACGACGCGGTCGTAGTGGCGCCGCCTGGGCGGCTCCTTGCCGTCCATGCGCAGCCGGTCGATGGCGCGGATCACCACGGCGGGGATCACGGCGTCGCCCTGGCTGTGGCGGACGTTCTGGATCACGCTGCTCGCCTCGGCCACGATCAGCCACACGAAGGCGCCCTTGGTGGTGGGCATCAGCTGGATGATGGTGGCGGCGGAGACGGGAAACACCAGGACCATGGTCCAGTCGAGCAGGGCGGCCACCAGCACCAGCGACAGGCGCAGCAGCTTTCCCACCAGCCCGCCCCACAGGCGCGACGGGCTGTAGACCTCGTTGGGGTCCAGGTAGGCGCGGGCGATCCCGGTCACCAGGTCCAGCGTCATCACCACCAGGGTGACGATCAGGAACCCCAGGTTGCGGGCGCCCAGCGCCACGGAGAGCAGGGAGGCGACGGTCGCGACGGCGGCCGCGCCCGTGAAGTCCCCCGGCGCCCCGGCGCTGATTCCCTTCTTCAGCGACTCCACGGCGTAGACCGCCGCGCTCAGGATGCGGCTCATGGTTGTTGCTCCTCAAGTATTTTCAGGGCCGCCCCGTGGCGGGGCGGCGGACGCTGCGGAAAACAGGCGAGGCCTCCACTGGCGAACGCGCCGAGCAGAGGCCTCTCCCGGCCGTTCCCTTGCCGGAGCCCCGGCCGACTCCATGGCCCGGACTCCGATTTGTTGTTTGTGTGGCGGTTATTATGCGACTATAACAATTATAACACGACCACCTATCCGCGGCAAGCGGACAGGCGGTCGTTCACCGGGTTTGTTCACGCTGTCGAGGGAGTGGCGGCGGACGTGGATTCGCGGTGCGGTCCGGGCTCGATGTGCTCACCCGCCGCTCCCCAGCATCCCGGCGTCCTCCTCCGCCCCGCGCTCCCGGTCCAGCTCGGGGCGCCGCCGGAACCTGACCTCCACCCCCACCTCGTACGCCCGCCCCGCCAGGTCGTAGCCCACGCGCGCCAGGTCGGTCCCGCCGCACTGCCTCTCGATGGCCTCCACCAGGTCCAGCCGGCAGGTCATCCGCAGCGCGCCCATGGCGAGCGGGTACAGCGGCTCGGTGCGCGGCCCGGGATGGTCGGCGTCGGCGTAGACGCGCTGCACGGGGAGGTTGGCGAAGCGGGCGGGGTCCAGCACGTCGCGCAGGCGCAGGCACACCTCGTCGGCGACGGCCAGCATCTCGGGAGGGGTGAGGGTGGGGGCGTAGACGATCGCCACCGACAGCTCCAGCGCGGTCTCCGGCGGCTGGGTGTCGGGGTCGCTCCCGACGCGGGTCGGTCGCAGCGTGGTCATCGGCGCGGTCTCCGGCTCGGGGTGCGGTCGCGGGTGCCTGCACGCCACCGTACGCCGGGGCCGTCCATTCCGTCAATCTTTTTGGCCGCTTTCGCCCGGAAGATGCCACGCACTCCCTGAAGGATGGCGGGAAGTCCTTCCCATGGTTGCTGTCATCTTCGGTGCGCTGCACATTGCAGTCGCACCATCCTTTCCACCCAATCTTTTTGGAGGAACCATGAAGCGACTCGCCCTTACGCTCGCGGTGCTCGGACTCTGCGCCACCGCGGGCGCATGCGACGGCAGCCGCGGCCTCACGGAGCCCGCCGGCCGCGTTCAGAACATCGGGACGATGGGATCAGGTTACAGGGAAGGCACGGATGGAGACGGCACGACGACTACGCAGGACAACGGCGGGACGATCGGGTCAGGCCACAGGGAGGGTATGGACGGGGATACCCTCCCTGTGAGCACGCAGAACATCGGAACCAGCGGTTCCGGCCTCAAGGCCGAGGATAACGGAGGCACAAGCGGTTCAGGCCACTAACGGTTCTGATGCTGTCGCCCAGCCTGCTGAGTAGATCAGTCCATCTGGTGGCGCTCGGGGAACAGCATCGCCTCGGATAGCTCTGGGGCGGGCTGTTTCGCGAGCTTCTTCAGCAACAAGCCAGTGATCCTGTCGACTGTGCTGCCTTCCTCCGGAACTACGTCGAGCGGGCCTTGAGTGCGCAGCGGCAGCTCGGCAAGCATTCCTTCGGCGGCGGCAATCACACTCATGTTGCCGACCCGCCTTGCTTCTGTAAGCGCTTCTCTCGCCAGAGCCCCCGCTCTGTCCCATTGCTCGAAGTACCGCGCACCTTCTGCCAGGTGATACAGTGAGCTTGACGCTCTATCGTTGGCCTCCGCCACCATGCGCAACACCCGATCGCTCGCCCGCTCGAACCGGATGCGGTCGTGGACGGCAGCAGTGGATCGCGCCAAGGCAGATACGAGGAGGATCTTGTGGGATTGAACTTCGAACCAGGGAAGCACGCGCTCAAAAAGGTAGATCGCACTGGAGAAGTAGCAGAGCCTCATCCAGAGGAAGCCAATGTCGAACGCGAGATTCGGAATCCGTTGGTGCTTCAGCGGGTAGAGGCTGATCGCCTCTTCAGCATGCAGCACCGCTTCATCGTACCGTCCACCAGCAATCATCACACCGAGCAACTCGTGGTGTGCGGATCCCGCCAAGCGATTTCTCCCCTGCCGCAGAGCAGCCCTAGCCGCCCTCCGGAAATGCGCCTCTGCCTCGTCCAGGTTGCCCTGATCGAGTGCCACACCTCCCAGACCGATCAACGCGATCGCGCACTCTGCCTCCAGCCCTTTCAACCGGGCCTGCCTATATCCGCGCCGGTACCAAAGGCTGGCACGCTGATAGTCGTGTGCCCTCCTGCAAAGCCTCCCTGCGGCATGGTTGCGGAGCGGCTGAGACTCCACCCGCGCCGCGGCCTCCGCGAACTGGAGCGCCGTCTCGCGCATCCCGCGCAGCTCCGCCCACACCAGCACCCGCTCGCACGCCTCCGCCACGCGCGCCGCCTCCGCCCGCCCCGGCGTCGCCACCATCATCGCCAGCTCGCGCAGCGGCTCCGTCAGCTCCGGCGCCTCCTCGGCGGCCTGCGACAGCCGCGCCGTCTGCGCGGCGACGAGCGGGCGGAACAGCCCCGCGCGGTCGCCGGGGGGCACCTGCGCCCACAGCACCACGTCGCGCAAGAGCTGCCAGAGCGTGATGCCCAGCACCGGGCCGCACTCCGCCAGCAGCCTCCACTCGGGGCGGGGCCACCCGGGGGCCGGGGGCACCTGCGAGAACCGCGGCGCCCGCTTCAGCGTCCCGGACCGGCTCGGATGCTCGTCGCTCATGGACACGCTCGCGGGAATGGGAGGGAGCCGTCCGCCGCGCGGGATGGCGGTGGATAGGCGTGAAAAGGCCCGCACCGGCAAGATATTGAGTGCGGCGGCGCACGCAAGCACATGGCTGCAAGCATGCGACATCCGGCGCCCCCCGCGGGGCCCGCATCCCCTTCGTGGACACCCCGTTGGCCGGCCGCCCGGGCCGCGAAAGGAGAAGCCTTCCCCGGCGCCGGGAAAGGCTTCTCGCTCCGCTGCACTCCGGTCGGCCGGGGCACGCCCGCGGCCGCCGTCCGGCGGCGTCAGCTGTCCGCCGTGATCCGGTCGAAGTACGCGCCCACGTTGAACCCCGTGGGGTCGATCTCGTAGTAGCGCGCCCTGCCGAACCGCCCCGTCGTGGGAAAGTACGGCGGCGGATTGGTGTACGCGCACCCGTCGTACGAATACCGCTTGAGGTAGCCGGTCCCCAGCGTCGTCCCCACCGGCCCGCGCTCCTGCTGGATCACGCCCCCGGTGAGGTACAGGCACCCGCGCCCCCAGTTGACGCTCTCGCACTTGTCCGCGTTGGTGGGACCCCCGTCGTACCCCTGCACCGTGAAGCTGTTGAGCGAGAGCAGCACCGCGTGCACGAACTCGCTGGGCGTGTCGTCGAACGAATAGTACGACCCGTTCGTCTCCACCTGCTGCGGCGTGTTGAGGGTGTTGTCCGCCACCACGATGTCGCCGCCGCTGAACAGCCCCAGGATGTCGTCGCACGTCCCGCTGCCGGGATCGGTGGCGTAGCGCAGGTCGTCCACGATGAAGATGGCGCCCGTACTGGCCAGCGTCACCCGGCCCCGCAGCGTGCCGCTGATGGCCACGCGGCCGGTGACGTGGATCACGCCCTTGAAGTTGACGTTGTAGTCGCGGCTGAGCGGGAACAGGAAGTTGCGGTCCGCGCGCGCCGCGATCTCGGCCGGCGGGTTGGTCCACGCCGTGGGCCGGGTGCGCCAGGCGCCCGCGGAGCTCGCGCCCAGGATGCTGTCGCCGCCCAGGAAGCAGCGCCGGTTGGTCTTCTTCAGCCAGTCGCGCTTGGTGGCGGCGTTCCCCCCCGCGTCCTTGCTCGCGACGAAGCGGTTGGAGCTGTCGTAGGCGCCGCAGTTCTCCGACGAGGGCCACCCGCTGCCGGGCATGTTCGCCATCAGCCAGTCCGCCTGGTTGGACTCGTAGACCTTGAAGAAGCCCTCGCGCCTCCCGGCGATGGTGATGGTGAGGAACTCGATGCGGATGCGCGCCTCGTCCGGGTTTCCGCCCGTGGGCGCGTTGAACGCCGTGCCGCCCGCCGCCGCGTACCCCCGCAGCTTGGTGAGCTCCGCGGTGGTGGGCATGGGGATGCGGGCCGCCTTTTCCTGGTAGCCCTCCAGAAAGGTGCCGTACGACTTGCCGCTGATGGTCTGGGCGGTGGTCACCATCCCGGGCCCGCGGAAGGTGGCCCGGGTGGAGTAGATCTTGAGGACGTCGTTGGTGTGCACGGGTCCCTGGATCTGGTCCCCGCCGCCGAAGGAGATGGCGGCCGGCTCCACGTCCGTGAAGTAAGCGTACTTGGCGAAGCTCTCCTGGACGATGTCCCCGCGCCGGATCACCCGGTCGCCGCCGCCACTCTGGGCCACGGAGACCACGCTCCCGAACACCCCGAACTGCCCCGTGGCCACGCCGCTGGGACCCACGTACGTCCAGCGGCGGACGCCCGGGATGGTCACGCCGTTCGCGTCGGTCACCGCCACCCCGTTCTCCAGCCTCGCGTAGCCGGAATCCGGGTACAGCTGCGGGTCACCGTTGATGCGGGCGCGCACCTCCTCGATCCCCGCGTCCGCCACCGCTTCCATCTCGCTCTGCTGGTCCTCGTACGCGGCGATGAGCCCGGCGTTGCCGGCCACCGCCACCGCGCCGATGGCCATGGCGCCCACGGCCAGGAGGACGAAGAGCACCAGCAGGAGGGCGATCCCCTCCTCGTTCCCGCGTACGCGCCCGGCGCGCGCGCCGGCCTTGCTGCCCTGGTTCATGGCGTGATGCCTCCCGTCGTGGAGAGCGCCGAGATGGACGGCGTGCAGTCCTGCGCGGCCACCGCGTAGTAGTACGTGGTGCCGAGCTTCACGTCGCTGTCCGTGTAGCTGTAGGTGGACTGGCCGGAGGGGATGCTCAGGTACGGATCGCCCCAGTCCGTACCGGTGACGGTCTTGCGCCACACGACGTAGCGCACCACGTCGCGCTCGCCCGAGTTCTCGTCTCCGGCCTGCCCCCAGGCGAGCCGCACCACGCGCTCCCCGGAGGGCAGCGTCACCCGCGTGGCGGAGAGCGTGGCGCCCAGCTGCGGCGCCTCGCCGCAGGTCTGCAGGTTGGCCATCCCGGCGTTGGGAAAGCGGATCAGGCGGCTGACCGTGCGCTTCTGCTCGCGGGCCCCGGTATCCCCGTTGCTGGACACGAAGTTGACGCGCACGCCGCGGAGCCGGTCGATCCGCGCGGCCCGGCCGGTGTCCGCCGGGGTGCGGTGCGCGTACACGGTGTGCGCCAGCGGGAGCCAGGTGACCGGGACCGGGTCGATGCGGCTGGCCGTCGTGTCGGACTCCACCAGCTGCGAGTACTCGAAGAACCGACGCCCCGGGGAGGCGAGCAGACTGCGCCCCACCACCCCGGGCGCCTGATCGTTGACCTGGCGGAAGAGCACCCAGTCGTCCGTGCGCGTGGTGGTGGTGTCGCGCTCGAAGTACAGGATGATGGTCTCCGCCGGGCTGTTGGTGTTCCGCTCGCTGTACGAGGTGTCCGGGTAGGTGAAGGCGGTGCCGGGGAGCCGGAAGCGGCGCGTGCGGGTGAGCGCCTGCACCGCGTTCACCGGGGCGTCCTTGTCGATGTACACGGAGAACACGTCGCCCGTATCGCGGCTCACGAAGTCCGCGTTGAACGCCAGCACCAGGCTGTCCGCGTACACCAGGAACGGCTGCTTCGCCGGGACGCCGGAGCCCACCGTGCGGAGGTCCCGCTCCAGCGCGTCCAGGACGAAGCGGTGGCTCTGGAGCACCGACATGCGCCCCGTGCCGAAGGAGAACGCCTGCCCCTGCTGCTTCACGAAGGCGAGCGCCGTGCTCACCAGCAGGCTGGCGATGAGCATGGACACCAGCAGCTCCACCAGCGTCATGCCGCGCTCGTCGCGGCGGAGGAAGCGGCTCATGGCGCCGCCACGGTGATGGTGCGCGACACCGGACGCGGGAGCGTGACCGCCCTCACCTCCACGGTCACCTTCTTGTAGTCCACCACGCCGCGCACCCCGGCGGTGCGCACGTGCTGCACGTGGGTGTCGCGCGAGAACCCGGGCTGGCCGGCCACGGTCGGCTCCGCCACCTCGTAGCGGTCCTCCAGCGTGGCGTACACCGGGTCCAGCTGCACCGACTGGATGCGGTCCTCCACCAGCTGGGTGGCGACGGCGGAGCGGTCCATGGTTCCCACGTCGCGCACGAAGTGGTCGGTGACGGCGGCCTGCACCCCGAGGATCGCGATTCCCAGGATGACCATGGCGACCAGCACCTCCACCATGGTGAAGCCGTCCCTGCGGCTCAGAATCCCCGTTTCCATGTGAGTCGGGTGTAGTTGAACCAGGTGGGGCGCCCGGTGGCGCGGTCCACGATGATCACCCGCGCGTCGGCGGCATACCCGCCGCTTCGGGCCGCGCGCGTGCTGGTGAGATAGACGCCGCCTTCCTCGCTCGCGGTGCCGTTGCGGTGGAAGGTCACCGACGGCCGGCCGGCCTGCACGCGGGTGAACGACACCGGCCCGTTGCCGATGCGGTAGGCGGGCGCCCCGCCCCGTCCGAGCGCCACCCCCGCGTCCAGCGGCCGGAAGCGGACGTCCTCGCCGGTGTCGATGAGCGCGTCGTTGTCCACGTCCTCGTGGATGCGCACCATGCGGCCGGCCACGTCGAAGGAGACCACCACGTCGTGCTGCTTGACCACCGCGGCGCGCTGGGCGACCAGCAGCGACGATCCCAGGGCCTGCATGGCGCTGTCGACGCGGTAGTGGGAGATGTCCAGCCGCGGGGCGGCGATGGCGGCCATGATCCCGATGATCACCAGCACCGTCATCAGCTCTATCATGGAGAAGCCCTGGCGCGAGCGCAGGGTGGAGCCCGGGCGGCTCCGTACGGGGGGCGCGCGGTAGTTCGGCATGCGGAAGAGGGTGCGGGTGCCTGCTCAGTGCAGCGGGACCGGCGTGTGGGGCGGGACTTCAAATGGCGTGTTCCTCCCTTACGAGAATCGTACCCGATAGGGCGAAAACACTACATAGGTGCACCAGCTTGCATCGCAAGCACTTGGTTACTTCCTGGCGGGAGCGGTCCGGGGCGGGGCACCCGCGGAACGCAAGGTTTCATGCAACCTGCGGCACGGGCGAACAAACGTTCCCCCCATGACGGCGAAGAGGTCGTGGAGAGCCGGAGGGTCGATTCGATCGTGGGAGCTGCAAAGTTGACAGACGGACGGCGGTGGGGCTCGGGCGTGCCCCCGCTGGCGCAGGGTCGGGCTGCGGCTCCGTAACGCACGAATCAACCGTGCGTAACGGAGTCGAGCCCCGGCGGCAGCACTTCTGAACTGAGGTACCCCGCCGGGTCTCACCCCTTCGGGCCGAAATCCCTCACGCGGGCATCGCGCTGGCGTCCGCGGGCGGCTGTGCGTCCGGGCGCGCCAGCCGGCCCGCGGCGCGGTCCCAGCGCCACGGCGCGGCCGCGCCGCGCAGGTGGACGCCGCCCAGCCAGCGGTCCACGCCGCCCGCGGCGAGGCGGTCCGCCTCGCCGCGGAGCACGGCCAGGCCGTGCTCCGTCGGCTCCAGGCCCCGCTCGTGGAAGGCGGCGCCGCCGCCGCGCTCCGGGAGGCGGAAGGGGGCGCCGTCCGCGGGGCGCAGCAGCGGCTCCGGCCCGGCGGCCAGGCCGGCGACGTAGCCCCACAGCGTCGTGTCGCCCATGAACACGCGCTCCTCGCGCGCCTGGTCGGCCAGGAAGATCTCGCCGGGCGTGGCGGCGCCCGCGGCGACCGCCTCCAGCACCTGGCGCTCCGTGCGGGCGAGGCCGTCGCCCACGGCGGGGAACTGCTCCAGGTGGCGGAGCAGGGCGCCGCGCAGGAAGGGGAGCGCGGCGGTGTCCCCGGCGAGGACGCGCTCGATCTCCGTGGGGTCCGGCGCGCGGAAGGCCGCCCACGCGGCGCGGGCCAGCGCCCGCTGCGCGCCGGTCACCGGCGCGCGGCCGGGATGCAGCGACGCCAGCTGCCCGGGGCCGAGCTGCCCCAGCCCGTGAAAGGGCTCCACCCCCGGGAACTCGCCGACGCACACCAGCGACACCCGGGCGCGCGCCCCATCCCCGTCCGCCAGGCGGTCCAGCACCTGGAGGAGCTGGAGCTGGTCGTACAGGTCGTGCTCGAACCAGAGGACGACCTCGCCCCCGCCCGCCGCGGCGGCGGCCAGCGCGGCGTCGCGCGCTTCCAGGTCGGCCAGCACTTCGCCGTACGCGGCCCGGCCGTCCCCCGCCAGGAAGCGCGCGCGCACCCGGTTCAGTTCCGCGGGGGCGAGGCCGGCGGGGACCGGCCCCTCGTGGAGCACGTCGCGCCAGGGAAACACCTCGCCGCCCAGGCCGACGCGGCGGAGCGGCTCCGCCGCGGCGTCGCCGTTGGTGACGTGCAGGATCGCGGGGGCGTCGGGCATGGCGCGTGGGGGTGCGAGGGTGGCGGGAGGACGGTGCGCGCCCACACGTTCGGCGCGCCGGGGGCCGCGGGCAAGCCCCGCGCCCTTGACCCGCGGCCCGCGGGAGCGCAGACATTCCCGGTCGCGCGCATCGCCCGCCACCC
Source organism: uncultured Gemmatimonadales bacterium (assembly GCA_963716255.1). Lineage (GTDB taxonomy): Bacteria > Gemmatimonadota > Gemmatimonadetes > Longimicrobiales > Longimicrobiaceae > JAFAYN01. Next base: position 2,482,043 of record OY970303.1, read on the forward strand.
TCGCCGCTCCCCGCCATGGACGACGTCCGCATCCGCACCGCACGCCCGGAGGACGCGGCCGGGCTCGCCCGGCTGATGGAGGACCTGGGGTACCCCACCACCGCGGGGCAGATGGCCGCGCGGCTGGGGCCCATCCTCGCCGACCCGGACTACCGGACGCTGGTGGCGGAGGCCGGCGGCGCCCTGGTGGGGATGGTGGGCGTGTTCCGCGGCCGGGACTACAGCCGCGACCCGCCCTACGCGCGCGTGCTCGCGCTGGTGGTGGACCCGGCGTGCCGGGGGAGCGGCGTGGGCGCGGCGCTCATGGACGCGGCGGAGGCGTGGGCGCGCGAGGTGGGCGCCGGCTCGGTGCACCTCACCACGGCGGCGCACCGCGAGGGGGCGCACCGCTTCTACGAGCGGCTGGGCTACGAGGGCACCGGGCTGCGCTACCGCAAGCCGCTGGGCTGATCCGCCAGCCGCGCCGAGAAGAAGGGGAGCACGCGGGTGCGAAGCCGCTCGGCGACGCGATCCCCGTGCGTCCCCGCGTATGGCTCGTACACGTGCGGGATCCCCGCGTGGGCGAGGGCGGCCGCCAGCGCCCGCGTGCTCGCGGGGATGTGCCGGAACGAGTCTTCCGTGCCCGCGTCGAAGGCCAGGCCGCGCAGCCGCGCGAAGCCGGCCCCGTGCCGCGCCACCAGCGAGTCGGCCGAGACGGCGCTCCAGGCCCCGTGCGCCGGCTCCACCGGCACCAGGCCCCCCGCTCCCGGCCGGAACGGCAGCGCGATCCCCAGCGGCTGCCCCGCGTCCGGCGAGGTCATGGCGCCGACCGCCAGCGCCAGCCGCGCGCCGAAGCCGGCCCCGGCCAGGTCCTCCCGCCCGCGCACCCGGCTCGCTTCCGTCCACACCCGCGCGCCCGCCTCGCCGTCCGGCGACAGGTCCGCCCACAGGTCGCCCAGGCAGCAGGGGCTGAGCGCGTACGCCGCCCCGAACACCTCCGGGTGGCTCCCCGCCAGCCGGAGCGCCGCGTGCCCCCCCATCGACCACCCCGCGATTCCCCGCCCCGCCGAGCCGCGCACCGTGCGGAAGCGCCGGTCCACGTGCCCCACCACCTCGCGCACCAGGAAATCCTCCCACCGCCCCGCCGCCGCCGTGTTGGCGAAGAACGAGCCGCCCAGCGCGTTCCGGCCGTCCGGCATCACCACGATCATCTCCCGCACCGCGCCCGCGGCCGCCAGCGAGTCCATGGCCCGGGGCAGGCGCATGCGCTCGCCCGCCCACTGGTCCGGGTCCCCGTCGAAGCCGTGCAGCAGGTACACCACCGGGTAGCGGCGCGCCGGGCTGGCCGCGTACGACGGCGGCAGGTACACGGCGACCGCGCGGTCCGCCGCGTCGCCCAGCGGGTTGCCCCGCAGCGCCGCGGAGCGCACGGTGTCGCGGACGACGACCCCGCCCGGGGCGGCGGGCGCTGCCGCGGGTGCGCCGTCCAGCGCGGGCGGTGCGGCCGCGGGAGCGCAGGAAGCCAGCAGCAGCGCGGCGAGCAGGCGGAAGGCGGTACGCGGGGGAGGCATGCGGTGCGGGGAGGGGAGAACCAGAGAGATCAGCGGGCTCGACGGCAAGTTACGGCCGCGGAGCCGGCGGCGCGCCCCCGTGCCCATGCCGCTCGCTCCGCACCGCGCCGGATCCGCCGCCGCGGAGTGTGCGCAAACCTTGCACACGGCTCACCTCGCCGTGGCACGGCGCTTCCCGTGACGGCGACGCCCGGCGCGGAGCCGTGCGGCACGCGGGGATCGGGACCGAACGAACGGAGGATCCGGGATGGCGGGCAGCACGCGAGAAGGAGCGGGTGCGGACGCACGGGCGCGGGGCGGGGATACCGCCGGCCGGCTGTTCGCCGGTGCAGGGGAGGTGCGCGCCCTCTGCCGCGACACGGACTGGGCCGCCACCCCGCTCGGCCCCGCGGACGAGTGGCCGGCCAGCCTGCGCACCGTGGCGGCGCTGGTGCTCGCCGCGCCCGTGGCGATGGTGGTGCTCTGGGGCCCGGAGCTGGTGCAGGTCTACAACGACGCGTACCGCGAGGTGATGGGCTCGAAGCACCCCGCCGGCCTGGGGCAGCCCACCCACGAGTGCTGGCCCGAGGTGTGGGAATTCAACTCGCCGCTGTACGAGGGCGTGGCCCGGCGGGGGGAGTCGTTCACCTTCACCGACCAGCCGCTGGTCCTGGAGTGGGACGGCCGCCGCGAGGAAGCGTTCTTCACCCTCACCTACAGCCCCGTCCCAGACGACGACGGCGCGGTGGGGGGCGTGCTGGTGACCGTGTTCGAGACCACCGCGCAGGTGCGCGCCAGGGGCGCCCGGGAGCGCGAGCGCGAGCGCCTGCTGGCCGACAGCGAGGCGGCGCGCGCCCGGGTGACGGCCACGCTGGAAAGCATCGGCGACGCGTTCTACGCCGTGGACGCGGACTTCCGCTTCACCTACGTGAACCGCAAGGCCGAGGAGCTGTGGGGACGGCCGCGGGAATCCCTGCTGGGCCGGCACTACTGGACCGAGTTCCCGCGGGCCGTGGGAAGCGCTGCGCACGGGCACCACCTGCGGGTCATGGCCGAGCGGCGTCCGGCGCACTTCGAGGCGGTCTCGCCCATCATCGACCGCTGGGTGGAGGCGAGCCTCTACCCCGACGAGGCGGGCGGCGGGCTGGCCTGCTACTTCCGCGACATCTCCGACCGCAAGGAGGCCGATGCCGAGCGCGAGCGCCTGCTGCGCGAGGCCCGGGCCGCGCGCGACGACGCCGAGAGGGCCGCCGCGGCCGCCGCCGCGAGCGAGGCGCGGTACCGCACGCTCTTCGACACCATCGACGTGGGATTCTGCGTCATCGAGGTGATCTTCGACGCGGAGAGCCGGGCGGTGGACTACCGCTTCGTGGAGGCGAATCCCGCGTTCGCGCAGCAGACCGGCCTGGCGGACGCCGTGGGGCACACCGCGCGCGAGCTGCTCCCCTCTCTGGAGGCGCACTGGTTCGAGACCTACGGCCGGGTTGCCGCGACCGGCGAGGCGGTCCGCTTCCAGAACGGCTCCGAGCCCATGGGCCGCTGGTTCGACGTGTACGCGTTCCGGGTGGGCCCGTCCGGGGAGCGGCGGGTCGCCATCCTCTTCACCGACGTCACCGCCGTGCACGCCGCCGCCCGGGAGCGTGAGCGTCTGCTGGCGGAGCTGGGCGCCGAGCGCGAGCTGCTGCGCTCCATCATCCTCCACATGCCGGCGCCGCTGGCGCTGCTCGTGGGCCCCGACCACCGCTTCGACATCGTCAACGACGCGTTCCGCCGCGTCAGCGGCGGGGGCCGCGACGTCACCGGCCTGACGCCCCACGAAGCGTTCCCGGAGCTGGAAGGCCAGCCCTTCTTCGAGCTGCACGACCGGGTGTACCAGACCGGCGAGCCGTGGGGAAGGCCCGAGACCCCCGTCCGCTACGACCGCGACGGGACCGGTGTCCAGGACACCTGGTTCGACATGCGCTTCGAGCCGGTGCGCGACGCGGAGGGCCGGGTCGTCGCCATCCTCAACTTCGCGGTGGACGTGACCGACCAGGTCCGCGCCCGCCGCCAGGTGGAAGGCTTCCTCGCCGAGAGCGAGCACGCGCGCGCCGACGCGGAGTCGGCGCGCGCGGAGGCGGAGGCCGCGAACCGCGCCAAGAGCGAGTTCCTGGCGGTGATGAGCCACGAGCTGCGCACCCCGCTCAACGCCATCGGCGGCTACGCGGAGCTCCTGGAGATGGGGATCCGGGGACCGGTGACCCCACAGCAGCAGGAGGACCTGCGGCGCATCCAGACCAGCCAGCGCCACCTGCTGGGGCTGATCAACGAGGTGCTCAACTACGCCAAGCTGGAGACCGGTACCGTTCACTACGACGTGGCCGATGTCCCGGTGCGCGAGGCCGTGACGGGGGCGGAGCTGCTGGTGGCGCCGCAGGCGCGCAGCAAGGGGATCGCCCTTGCCGTGACCGACTGCCCGCACGCGCTGGAGGTGCGCGCCGACGCCGAGAAGCTGCGGCAGATCGTGGTCAACCTGCTTTCCAACGCCGTCAAGTTCACCGACCGGGGCGGGCGCGTGGAGGTGTCCTGCGCGCGGGAGGACGCGCGGGTGGCGATCCGGGTGCGCGACACGGGGATCGGGATCCCGGCGGACAAGCTGGAGGCCGTCTTCGATCCGTTCGTCCAGGTGCGCTCCGACCTCGCGCGCCCGCACGAGGGCACGGGGCTGGGGCTGGCCATCAGCCGCGACCTGGCGCGCGGCATGGGCGGCGACCTCGCCGCCGAGAGCGCGCCGGGCGTGGGGAGCACCTTCACGCTGACGCTGCCGGCGGCCTGAGCCGCCCCGGTCCCCGACGCCCTCCCCCGCAACGGGGGATGTAGGGGGCGAGCCGTGCGAGCCTCAAGCGAGCCGGGTGGGGGCCCCCAGCGGACGCCAGCGCGAGCCCCGCGTGAGGGATTTCGGCCCGAAGGGGCGAGACCTGGCGGCCGTTTGCCGGGGCTCGACTCCGTTGCACACGGTTGTTTCGTGTGCTACGGAGCCGAAGCCCGACCCCCGCGCCAGCCGGGGGCACGCCCGGACCCGCAGTTGAAAGCCGTTCCGTCGTCAGGGGTTCAGCCAGTAGTTGACCTTGATCAGGAACACGTTGTCCGGCCGTGCGCTGAACAGCGCGCTCCGGTCGCGGTTCAGGCTGAAGTCCCCCACCACGTCCTCGTCGAAGCGCCGCTGCTGCCACGCCACGTACAGCGTGGAGCCCGGCCGCCACTCCCACCGCAGCACCGCGTTGCCGCGCAGGAAGCGCTGGTTGAAGTCGCGCTGCGAAAAGAACTGCCCGAAGCGGAAGGGCGCCGCCGGCCCGACCCCGTCCGGGTCCGCCGTGAACGAGCCGTCGTCGTTGCGCGCCAGCGTCCCGCGGTCGCGGCCGTACACCGCGAAGTCGAAGGTGCGCGCCGCCTCCAGCTCCTTGTAGTCGCCGAAGTCCGCCGCGCTGATCAGCGGCTGCGCGAAGAGCTGCAGCGTCAGCCGCGGCGTGAAGGTGAGGTCCAGCCGGGTGTCCAGCGACAGCTCCGTCTGCTCCAGGTCCGCGAACACGTAGCGCCGCCCGAAGGTCGCCGTCGCGAGCTCGTCGCGCACCGAGGCCACGTACTGCGCCTCCACCTGGTTGCGCACGAACGCCGGGCCCACGCTCAGCGTCCACCGCGGCGAGGGGCGCAGTGTCACCCCCGCGTCCGCCTGCACGCTGCCCCCGCCCGCCGCGTCCTCGCCGTAGTAGGCGGAGGCGTACCCCGTCACCCCCTTGCGCGGGTCGGAGTTCAGCGCCAGGTACACCCGCCCGTCCGCGGGGCGCCTGGCCAGCGGGCCGCCGCGCGTCAGCCGGTCGTCCGTGCTGGCGAGCGAGTAGCCCGCGTTGAAGGCCACGCTCCAGTAGTTGCGCAGGAGCCAGTTGCTCCCCACGAAGAGCGTGTTGCCGATGTGGTCGCCGTCGTAGTTGCCGTCCAGCCGGGCCTGCCCCTGCACCCGCCAGTTGCGGAAGGTGGGCCCCGGCGTGTTCTCCAGGTAGGTGACGGACGCGGTGCCGCGCAGCAGGTCGGAGCGGGTGCTGAAGCCCAGGTCGTTGATCTCGTAGCCGGGGCTGACGGTGGTCACCGCCGCGCTCCCCCGCCAGTGCCGCCCCGCCTGCCGGGCCAGCGTCACCTCGCCGGCCAGCCCGGCGAGCGAGGTCGCCAGCGTGTCCAGCTCCACGTGCCCCGCGTCCGGCCGCTGGAAGTAGCGCGCGGAGGAGCGCTGCGCCGCCCCGATCACCCCGCGCGCGCCCGAGATGGTGCTCCCCGCGGCGTACCCGCTCAGCACCCAGCTGCGCCGCGCCCACTCGTGGCGGAAGTCCGCCCCGCCCGCGTACGCCGAGGAGCGCAGCGACGCTTCCAGCGCCGCGCCGTCCAGGTCGCGGCTCACCGCCGTGGCGATGGCGCCCAGCGACGTCTGCCCCGAGCGGAAGTCGCGGCGGGCGCGCCCCACCAGGTAGTTGGTCAGCGGCTCCACCACGAAGCGGTCGGCCGGCGCGCCCGGCTCCGCGTCGAACGGGCGGAAGCGCACCTCCTCGCGCTCGGTCAGCGCCTCCATCAGCCCCACCGACCACCCGCCCGTCTTCCCCGAGAGCTTCGCCGCGCCCAGGATGGTGGTGGCCACCAGCTCCTCCGCCGAGCCCGGCGCGAACAGCTGCGGCGTGCGGCCGATGCGGCGCGTGTAGAACAGCGCCGACGCGCCGGCCCCCGTGTAGAAGTTGAAGTTGTCCGTCCCCTCGATGAAGAAGGGGCGCTTCTCCGGGAAGAAGGTCTCGAACGCCGTCAGGTTGACCACCGCCGGGTCCACCTCCACCTGCCCGAAGTCCGGGTTGAGGGTGGCGTCCAGCGTCAGGTTGGAGGTGACGCGGTACTTGAGGTCCAGCCCCCCGGAAACCCCGTACTCCGAGTCGGTGCGGAAGGGGTTCCCGGCCGGGTCCACGTACTCCGCCTTGGCCACCGTGTAGGGGAGGATCTCCAGCCGCTTGCCGGGGCGGATGTCGCGCAGCCCGTGCAGGTGTCCGTAGCGCGCGATCCCCCCGCGCTCCTTCTTGGGGGTGAAGGAAAAGACCGAGTACTCCTGGTTGCGGCGGATGACCCGCTCGATCTGGATCCCCCAGGTCTGCTCCGCGGCCGGGGAGAAGCGCAGCTGCGAGAAGGGGATGCGGTACTCCGCCGTCCACCCCGCGGAGTCCGCCGTGGCCGCCCCCTCCCACACCGGGTCCCAGGAGTTGTCGTCCACGTCGCCGATCTTGAGGGCGTCGCGCCGCACGCCGGCCGGGTTCAGGTCGAAGCTGAAGGCGGTGCGGTGGTCGTGGTAGCTGTCCACCACCAGCCCCACCCAGTCCGAGTCGCCCAGCGGCATGTCGCGCCGGCCCAGCCGCGAGGACACGGGCGAGCGGTCCCACAGCCGCACCCCCACGTACAGCGCCTCCCCGTCGTACAGGATGCGCGCCTCCGTCCGCTCGCTCACCGGCGTCCCCTCGGCGGGGTCCCACTGGGTGAAGTCGCTCACCGGGACGGCGGCGGCCCACGCCTCGTCGTCCAGGCGCCCGTCCACGCGGATGGAGCCGACCGTGCGGGTGGCCATGGCCACCGGGTCGGCGGCGTGCGCGTCGCGCGAGGCGGGCTGCGCCGGGGGCGCGGACTGCGCCGCCGCCGCGTAGGGGACGGCCAGCAGGGCAAGGAGCGAAAGGACCGGACGGTTCATGGGACGCTGCGGCGGGGAGAGCGGTGCGCGGCCGGACGGAGCCGGACGTGGAGGGCGGCGCGGTGGGGCCGCGCCGCCCTGAATATCATGACGGGAAATGGATTTCGCCACCCCGCGGGGACGGGGCGCGCGGCGCGGGGACGGACGGCATCGTGGCGGTGCGGAGTGTTGGAATCCCTTGACCGCGCGGGTAGATTGCGGGCACGCCACCCGAGCCGAGCCGCCCATGATCCGCCTGAACGATTCCCTGCCCGACGACGACCTGGAGGAGGCATTCCCCCTGGGCGACGGCACCGCCGACACGGGCGCCGTGGTGCGCTGCCCGTACTGCTGGGAGGAGAACCCCATCGCGCTGGACCCGGGGAGCGGGACGGTGCAGGAGTACGTGGAGGACTGCCAGGTGTGCTGCCGCCCCTGGACGGTGCACGTGTCGTACGGGGCGGATGGGAGCGCCGACGTCGAGGTGGAGGCGGCGGACGACGCGTGAGGTCGTGTTGTCCAGCGAGAGGCACGAACCGCTGAACGGCGCGAACTGCGGGGTTGGGCGTGCCCCCGCTGGCGCGGGGTCGGGCTGCGCGCGCTGTAGGACACGAAACTACCGTGTCCTACAGCGGCGAGCCCCGGCAAACTGCCGCCGGGTCTCGCCCCTCCGGGCGCGCATCCCTCACGCGGCTCCGTGGTGAGGCCGGCCGGCGGCGGCGACCGGCTGGCGCGCTGGGCGGCGCACCCGCTGGGGCCGGCGGTCCTGTTCCTGTCCGCGGTGGCGGAGGCGTGCCTCTTCCCGGCCCCCACCGAGGCGGTGTTCCTGGCGCTCGCCGTGGGCGAGCCCCGCCGCGCGCCGCGCCTGGCGGCGCTGGCCGCGGCCGGCGGGCTGCTGGGCGCCGCGCTGGGCTACTGGCTGGGCGCGGCGCTCTTTGCGCGGCTGGGGCGGCCGGTGCTGGACGCGTACGGGCTGATGCCGCGCTTCGCCGCCATGGGCGAGCTGTACCGCGGCAGCCTGTCCGCGGCGCTCGCCACCTCCGGCTACACGCCGGTCCCCTTCGTCCTCTACACCATCGCGGGAGGCGCCTTCCGCGTCCCGCTGCTCCACTTCCTCGCCGGCGCCTTCGTGGGCCGCGCGCTCAAGTACGCCGTGCTCGCCGCGCTGGCGTGGTGGCTGGGCCCCGCCGTGCACGCCTTCCTCGCCCGGCACCTGCGCTGGGCGATGCTCGCCGCGGTGGCGCTTGCCGCCGCGCTCCTGGCCGCGCGGCTCTGACCGCGCCCCGGCGAGTGGACGCCGTTGCCGTTGTAGTTGCAGTTCCGCAGTACCCGCATGAATCTGTTCGGGGGGAGACTCGCCGGCTGTTTGGCGAGTCTCCCCCCGGCGGAGGGAGACACCGGGGCAGTTTCCGGTGGCTCCCGGAGCCCGCGTAGGAAACAGGCCGGCTGTTTGGCCTGGTTCCGGAGCGGCCCGTCCACACCACCGCGACACCCCGGCACAGCTCTTCCATCGACACCCGCGGCTCGACAGACCGACCGCCCCGCAGCCGGAGCAGCCAACCCATGGCCGACGAAAAGCCTTCCTTCACGCGCCAGCTCTTCAGCGGCGTGATCGACGACGACATCCTCCTCCCCTATCCGCGCATCACCGCCGACGAGAACCGCCGCGTGGAGGCGTTCCTGAAACAGCTGCGCGACTACTGCGAGGCCCACGTGGACCGCGAGTGGATCGACGAGCACGAGCGCATCCCGGACAACGTCGTCGAGGAACTGAAGCGCATGGGCCTGTTCGGCATCTCCATCCCGGTGGAATTCGGCGGGATGGGATTGTCGCAGAGCGCCTACTGCCGCGTGTTCGAGTTCATCACCGGCTACGACGTGGGGCTGGCGATCATGCTGGGGGTGCACCTTTCCATCGGCATCAAGGGGATCCAGCTCGCCGGCAGCGACGCGCAGAAACAGCTGTACCTCCCCAAGGCGGCCACGGGGGAGTGGTTCGCCTCCTTCGCGCTGACCGAGCCGCTGGCCGGGAGCGACGCGCAGGGGATCCGCTCGCGCGCCGAGCCCGCCGGAGATGGGAGCTGGGTGCTGAACGGCAGCAAGATCTGGATCGGCAACGGCTCGTTCTCGCAGGTGATCGTGGCCTTTGCGCAGACGCCCGTGGAGCGCGACGGAAAGACCGTGGACCGGGTGAGCGCCTTCATCCTGCGGCCGGACATGCCGGGCTACGAGCGCGGGCCGGAGCTGCGGAAGATGGGGGCGCGCGGATCCAACCAGGCGGAGCTGCACTTCCGCGACGTGCGCGTCCCCCCGGAGAACGTGCTGGGCGTTCCCGGCGAGGGCTTCAAGATCGCCATGCGGGTGCTCAACTCGGGGCGGCAGGGGTTGTCGGCGGGGGCGGCGGGGGGGATCAAGGGGGCGCTGCGCATGGCGACCACGTACGCCCGCGAGCGCGAGCAGTTCGGCGCGCCCATCGCCAGCTACGAGCTGATCCAGGGGAAGCTGGCGGCCATGGCGGCGGACGCGCTCACGGCGGAGAGCGTGGCGTACTTCACCACCGGGCTGGCGGACCGCGGCGACGTGGACTACGCGCTGGAGTCCGCCGCGGCAAAGGTGTGGAACTCGGACGCGCTGGACCGCGCGGTGGACGAAGTGGTGCAGATCGCGGGGGGGCGCGGCTTCGTGAAGGGGTACCCGTACGAGCGCATGTACCGCGACGCGCGCATCACCCGCATCTTCGAGGGGACCAACGAGGTGCTGCGGCTGTTCGTGGGGCTCTCGGGGATGCAGGAGCCGGGGGAGCGGCTGCGGGAGATCGGCGCGGCTCTTCGCGAGCCCATCACCCAGCTGGGGCTGCTCACCGACTTCGCGGCGGACCGGGTGCGGCTGGCGCTGGGGCGGGGGGAGCCGGCGGTGCAGCGCGAGGTGCACCCCCGGCTGAAGGCGCACTTCGACTACCTGGTGGAGCACACCCGCGACCTGCGCGTGGCGACCGAGCGGGTGATCCGCCGCTTCGGGAGCCGGGTGGTGGACCGGCAGTTCGTGGTCGCGCGCGTCGCGGACATGGCGACGGAGCTGTACGTGCGGGCGGCGACCCTGTCGCGGGTGCAGGCGGTGCTGGAGGCGCACGGCGCGGGGGAGGCGGAAACGCCGGCGCTCGCCGGGCCGCCCGTGCCGCTGGACGACGCGGCCGTGGAGCGGCTGCTGCGCCTCACCGACCTGGCGGTGCAGCGCTCGGGGCTGCGCTTCCGCGACGCGCGCGAGGCGCTGAACGACGCGCGCGACGACCTGGTGCGGGAGGTGGCTGCGGACGTGCTGCGGACGGAGGACGCGGCGGCGGGCCCGGCCCCCGCGGTGGAGGCGGGCGCGGCGTCGCGCTAGAGGAGGCTGCGCACCTCGGCCAGGACGCGGCTGGGGCCGCAGGGCTTGGTGAGCACCCGGGCGCCGGTGCGCAGCAGCGCCTCCGCCCAGGCGTCCGGCACCAGGTGCGCCGTCAGGGCGATCACCGGGATGCCGGAGGTCTCGGGGGCCTCGTGGAGGCGCTCGGGGAGCATCTTGCCGCCCTCGGCCCAGGGAAACAGCTCGGTGAGGATGACGTCCGGCCCCTGCTCGCGCGCCAGGTGCAGTCCCTCCTCGTCGTCGCCGGCCTCCAGCACCCGGAACCCGCAGTGCGAGAGCAGCGTCGCGTACACGACGCGGCTGTCCTTGTGCGGATCGACGAGGAGCACGGTCTTCGGGACCATGGGGCACCGGGGGACGAAGGAAGCGGAGCGGGCGGAGCGCCGCGGGGGAGAAGGGATCTCCCGCGGGTGGAAGTGTGGGGACCGGACTGGCTGGATGCGCCGAAGTTAGCGCGCCGCACCCGGAAGTGCAAGCTTTCCGGCTGCGACACAAAATCGTAGCACCATGCGAATCATCGGGTTACGCCGGCACAGGTCCGTGAACGATTCGCATAATTCCGGAAACACCTGGCAAGGAATGCAGCGTCAAGGCCGTGCGGGAGGCATGTTTGCCGCCTCGCGGGGGGACTATGCGCTCACTCCGGCTGCTTCTCCGGCTCGGCGGGCCAGGCGTACGCGTCCAGGACCTCGCCATACTCCCCGAACAGCCCGGGGGGCGCGGGCCGCTTCCCGCCCTCCACCAGCGCCTGGAGCATCACGGTGTTGGTGATCCCCTTGCCGCGGTAGTGGTTGTTGGTGACCACGAACACCTCCTCGGTCCGCGGCTCGGCGGCGATCTCCCTGGCCCGCTCCGCCCAGGGCTTCAGCTCCTGCGCGGAGTACAGGTAGTCGTAGCGCTCGTGCGGCGCGGCCTTGTCGCGGAACCAGTCCTGGTAGTTGCGGCCGTGCACCCGCACGTAGCCCACGGACGAGGTGGCGTGCGCGCTGGGGGCGATGGAATCGTGGAAGAGCGGCTGGTCGATGTTGACGAAGCCGATCCCCCGCTCCGCCAGCCCCCGGAAGAGCTCGGGCGTGTTCCAGCTCTCGTGGCGCACCTCCAGCACCAGCGGAAAGTCCGAGAAGGTGCGGGCCAGGTCGTCCAGCCACTCGCGGTTCTCGTCCGTGCGCCGGAACGACCAGGGAAACTGGAGGAGGAGGGCGCCCAGCTTCCCCTGGTCCAACATGGGGTCGAAGGCGGCGCGCGCCTCGGCCACCTCGGCGTGCGTCCAGGCTTCCCTGCGCTGGTGCGTGAAGCGCTGCCACAGCTTCGCGGTGAAGCGGAAGTCCGGGTTGAAGCGGACCCGCCGCAGCCACGCCTCGGCCACCTCGCGGCGGGCGGGCCGGTAGAAGGTGGAGTTCACTTCCACCGTGTCGAAGTAGCCCGCGATGTACTGGAGCTCGTCGAACCCCTTCGGCTTGGGCCGCGGATAGACGATCCCCGCCCAGTCGGCGTAGCTCCACCCCGCGGGGCCGAAACGGATCACCGGGTCATTCCTCCCCCGCCGGAGCGGAGGGCGTGGAGCAGGGACGGTTGCGTCGCATCGGCCAGGCCGGCTCGCGTTGGGGGTGCCATATACCGTTTAGCCGCATGCGGATTTGCATACCCCATGCCGCGCGCGGCATGGCGCGGGGGCCCTGAAACCGCGCATGCGCGGGCCCGAGTGCCGGAGCGAAACAACCGGCGGGCGGAGCGGTACGAGAAGGGGAGTGGAGCGAAGGTGGGAGCATTCTCGGAGGACGACCCATGATCAGACCAAACGTGAGGGCTTCGTTCGGACGCGGGGAAGCGGAGTTCCTGCTGGCGCTGGCCGGCCCGGAGGGAGAAGGGCGGCTGCGGGAGGAGGGGCTGGACTCGCTCCTCGACGACCCGCGCCTGCTGCGGGCCTTCCTGCAGCGGGGGGCGTCAGCCGGGCTCCGGCGCCGCTGGTGTTCTACCTGCTGGTGCGGCACGCCCTGCTGGAGCGGGAGATCGCCGACCGGCGCCTGGCCGACTACACCGCGGCGCTGCTGCTGGAGTTCGGCAACGCCGGGCGGGCGCACCGGCCGGACGCCGCGCACGACGACAACTTCCGCTACCTGGCGGACATCGTGGCCGCGCTGGAGGAGGCGCGGGGGGAGCGCGAGTTCCAGCTGCGCGTGCACCTGGGCAACTTCGCGCTCTGGCTGGCGGGGGTGTTCCCCGACCACATCACGCACCGGGTGCAGCGCCGCGGCGCACCGCCCCTGTCGTACTACGACGAGATGGGCGCCATCGGCTTCCGCACCGCGGCGGCGACCGAGGGAGCGCTCCGGCAGGGGATGGGGGACCTGCTGCTCCGCTTCTCCGACGAGTTCAGCAACGTGCGGGCGGCGCTCAACACCCTTTCCGACGCGCTCTTCTTCCCGCAGCCCCGCGACGGCGTGGAGCGGGTGCTGCGCGAGGTGGCGGACCGCTTTCACCGGGGGCCGCGGCGGGGGGGGTGAGTGCGGGAGGACTGCGGGGGCGGGGCGGGCGGCGCGGGGCCGTTCCGCCCCGCATGCGTTTCCGGGCGGACGGTGCGCGAGACACCACGATGCGCGTATATTGGGTCTGTCGCGCGGCGCCCGCCGCACGGGAGTGAAACGCAGCCGCGGAACGACACCTTGAGCCACTCCGAATCCCAGGGCATCCCCGCCGAGACCGCCCGGATGCTCCTGCGCCGCGCCCGCGAGGCGCGAGTCCACGCCTACGTCCCCTACTCGCACTTTCCCGTGGGCGCCGCCCTGCTCGCAGACGGCGGCGAGGTGTTCACCGGCTGCAACGTGGAGAACGCTTCCTTCGGCCTCACCAACTGTGCCGAGCGGGTGGCCATCGGCAAGGCGGTCTCGGAGGGGGTGCGCGGCTTCCGCGCGGTGGCGGTGGTGGGCCCGCAGGACGACGCCCCGTGCGCCCCGTGCGGCGCATGCCGCCAGGTGCTCCACGAGTTCGGCCCGGAGATGGTGGTGGTGATGCCGCGCGGCGACGGCTACTCGCTGACGACCATGCGCGAGCTGCTCCCCGGGGCCTTCGACGAGAGCCGCCTGGCCGGCGCTGAGCCCCGCGGATGAGCGGCGCACCGAACGTCGTCGCGCTCATCGACCGCAAGAAGCGCGGGGGCGAGCTGACGGAGGACGAGATCCGCTTCCTGCTGGAAGGGTTCGTGGCGAAGCGCATCCCCGACTACCAGCTGTCCGCCTGGCTCATGGCGGTGGTGTGGCGGGGGATGACGGAGGGGGAGACGCTGGCGCTCACCCGGGCCATGGTGGAGAGCGGGACGACGCTGGACTGGAGCGGGCTGGACCGGCCCACGGTGGACAAGCACAGCACCGGCGGGGTGGGCGACAAGACCTCCATCGTGCTGGTGCCGCTGATGGCCGCGGCGGGCGCGGCGTTCGTGAAGATGTCCGGCCGCGGGCTGGGCCACACCGGCGGTACGCTGGACAAGCTGGAGGCGATCCCCGGCTTCCGGGTGAGCCTGGGGCTGGAGGAGATGCGCGCCCAGGTGGAGCGGATCGGGTGCGCGCTGGTGGGGCAGAGCCCCGAGCTGGTCCCCGCCGACGGCGCCCTGTACGCCCTGCGCGACGTGACCGGCACCGTGGAATCGGTGCCGCTGATCGCCGGGAGCATCATGTCCAAGAAGCTGGCCGGCGGCGCGCGCACCCTGGTGCTGGACGTCAAGTGGGGCGCCGGCGCCTTCATGACCACGCTGGAGGAGGCGCGCACGCTGGCGCGCGCGCTGGTGCGCATCGGCGAGGGGGCGGGGCGGCGGACGCGCGCGGTGCTCAGCCCCATGGACGAGCCGCTGGGGCGCGCCGTGGGCAACGCCCTGGAGGTGCGCGAGGCCATCGACACGCTGCGCGGCGGCGGCCCCCCCGAGCTGTGGGAGCTCACCGTGGAGCTGGGGACGCACCTGCTCGTCCTCGCCGGGCTGGCGGCGGACGATGCCGCGGCCCGCGCCCGCCTGGCGGAGCTGCGCGACAGCGGCCGCGCCGCCGAGGCCTTCGCCGAGCTGGTGCGCGCGCAGGGCGGCGACGCGCGCGTGGTGGAAGACCCGGACGCGGTCCTCGCCCGCGCCCCCGTGGTGCGCGAGCTCCTGTCGGACGCCGACGGCGACCGCTGGGTGGCCGCGCTGGACGCGCGCGGCGTGGGCGTGGCGGCGCTCGACCTGGGCGCCGGCCGCCGCACCAAGGCCGACCCGGTGGACCCCGCCGTGGGGATCGTGCTGCGCGCCCGAATCGGCGACCGGGTGGCTCCCGGCCAGCCCCTCGCCGAGATCCACGCCCGCACCGGGGCCGCCTGGGAGGAGGCCGCCGCCCGGCTCCGCGCCCTGTACCGGCTGGTTCCGGAGCCGGTGCGGCGGGAAGCCACGCGGTACGAGACGATCGGGTGACGACCATCCAACCGAGCAGCAGGGACACCGGATGAAGAGAATCCTCGCGCGATGTGCCCTGGCGGGCGGACTGGCGCTCGCCGCCTGCGCCCCTCAGCCCCCGGCGGCGGCCGGTCCCGCGCCGCAGGCCGGCCCGGCGGCGGCCGCCGGCGCCGACGCGCTGGCGCGGCAGGTCAACGCCGTCGCCGACGAGTACATGGCCGCGCTGCTGGAGCGCAACCCCGAGCAGGTCACCTTCTACGGGGTCCCGGGCGGGCGGCACGACCGCCTCACCGACAATTCCCCGGCCGCGCTCCGCGCCTGGCAGGCGCGCGAGGACGCCTGGCTCGCGCGCATGGCGGCGATGGACCCCGCGCCGCTGGACGGGCGCGCCGAGCGGGCGACGTACGCCATCCTCCGCGACGCGCTGGAATCGGCGCGCGCCATGCGCGCGTGCCGCAACGAGCTGTGGCCGGTGAACCAGCTCACGGGCTGGCAGTCCAACCTCCCCTTCCTGGCGCAGCTCCAGCCCGTGGGAACGCCGGAGCTGCGCGCCCAGGCGCTGGCGCGCGCCCGCGCCGTGCCGGGGTACCTGGACAACGAGATCGCCTCGCTGCGGGAGGGGATCCGCCTGGGCCACACCTCGCCCCGGGTCAACGTCCGCCGCGTGCTCGCGCAGGTGGACGGCATCCTCGCCGACCCCGCGGCGACCTCGCCCTTCACCAGCCCGGCCGCGCGCGACAGCACGCCGGAGTTCCGCCGCGAGCTGGAGCAGGTCGTGGGCGGCCAGGTGCTCCCGGCGGTGCGCCGCTACCGCGACTTCCTGCGCGACGTGTACCTCCCGGCCGCGCGCGACGACGTCGCCGTGACCGCGAACACGGACGGCGCCGCGTGCTACCCGGCCGCCGTCCGCAGCTTCACCACGCTGGAGCTGACGCCGCGCCAGGTGCACGAGATGGGGCTGCGGCAGATGGACACGATCCAGCGGGAGATGCGGGCGATCGCCCGGCGCAGCTTTGCCACGGACGACGTCCCCGCCCTGCTGCAGCGCTTCCGCACCGACCGGCAGTTCATGTTCCGCACGCGCGAGGAGATGGTGGCGTACGCCCGCGGCGCGCTGGACCGCGCCAGGCGCGAGATGCCGAAGTGGTTCGGCACCCTGCCCCGGGCGGACGTGGTGATCGAGCCGTACCCGGAGTTCCAGGAGGCGTCCGCGCCGGGCGGGGAGTACTTCAACCCGTCGGAGGACGGCTCGCGGCCGGGCACGTACCGCATCAACACCTACCGGCCGGAGACGCGGAGCCGGGTGGGGCTGGAGTCCACCGCCTTCCACGAGACCATCCCCGGGCACCACCTGCAGGGCGCCATCGCCCAGGAGCAGCAGGGATCGCACGCCGTCGCCCGCTTCCTCTTCAACTCCGGCTACGCCGAGGGGTGGGGGCTGTACGCGGAGCGGCTGGCGGACGAGATGGGGCTCTTCTCCTCGGACATGGACCGCATGGGGCTGCTCTCCAACGAGGCGCTGCGGGCCGCGCGCCTGGTGGTGGACCCGGGGATGCACGCGCTGGGCTGGTCGCGCGAGCGGGCCGTCGAGTACATGCTCCAGCACACCGCCGAGTCGCGCGACGCGGTGGAGACCGAGGTGGACCGCTACATCAACTGGCCCGGCCAGGCCACCGCCTACATGGTGGGCAACCTGGAGATCCGCCGCCTGCGCGCCATGGCCGAGCGCGAGCTGGGCCCCAGGTTCAACGTCCGCGAGTTCCACGACGTGGTCCTGGGGGCCGGCAGCGTGCCCCTCCCCCTCCTGGGCCACAACGTGGAGCGGTGGATCGCCCGCAGAAAGGCATCGTAGCGGGAGCCCCCGGCCGCGGGCGGCCGGGAAACGGATCGGGACGGGCGGGGCGGCCGGGGATCGGCCGCCCCGCCCTTTTTGTGTCCTCAATGGCGGAAACGTACGGCGGGCCTCCTATCTGCGCCCCACCGAAGCAGATCGGAGCGCTATGTAGATCTGTTCCCCGCAATTCGTGGCACGCTGTTTGACCGTGTCCACTCCCCCGGTGCGCGCTCCTGCCCGCCGGCGCCGAAGCACTCCGAACGACAAGATCGCATGACGCTTCCCGTCACCCGGGAGCCGGACGCAGCCCGGCTCCCCGACCTCGTCTGCCTCTCGCACCTGCGCTGGGACTTCGTCTACCAGCGCCCGCAGCACCTGCTCAGCCGCTTCGCCCGGGAGCGGCGGGTGTTCTTCGTGGAGGAGCCGCTCTTCGACGCGGGAGAGCCGTACCTGCACGTGGAGCGGCGCGAGGACGGCCTGCACGTGGTGGTGCCGCACCTGGTCCAGGGGCGGTGGGACGAGGTGGACCGGCTGCAGGGCGAGCTGCTGGACGGACTCCTCCGCGAGCACGGCGTCCGCGACTACGTGCTGTGGTACTACACCCCCGTCCCGGTCGTCTTCACTGGCCACCTGGAGCCGCTGGCCACCGTCTACGACTGCATGGACGAGCTGTCCGCCTTCAAGGGGGCCACCCCCGTGATGGTGGAGCGCGAGACCGAGCTGCTGCGCCACGCCGACCTGGTGTTCACCGGCGGCCAGAGCCTGTACGAGGCGAAGCGCGACCGCCACCCCAGGGTGTACGCCTTTCCCAGCAGCATCGACGCCGCGCACTTCGCCCGGGCCCGGGAGCGGTCCGCTGCGGCGGAAGCGGCGCGGGAGCGGCCCCTGCTGGGCTACTACGGCGTGATCGACGAGCGGATGGACCTGGAGCTGCTGGCCGGCGTGGCCCGGGCGCGCCCGGAATGGGAGCTGGTGATGGTGGGGCCGGTGGTGAAGATCGATGAGGCCGACCTCCCCCGCCTCCCCAACCTCCACTTCCCCGGCGGCGCCGAGTACGCGCGGCTCCCGGAGCTGGTCGCCGGGTGGGACGTGGCGCTGATCCCCTTCGCGATCAACGAGTCCACCCGCTTCATCAGCCCCACCAAGACCCCCGAGTACCTGGCGGCGGGGAAGCCGGTGGTCTCCACCCCCATCCGCGACGTGGTGCGCCCCTACGGCGAGCAGCAGCTGGTGCGCATCGCCGGCACCGTGCCCGAGTTCGTGGCGGCGGTGGAGGCGGCGCTGGCGGACGGCGCGGCCACGCGCGCGGCCTGGCTGGAGCGGGTGGACGCCCTGCTGGCGGGGACCTCGTGGGACCGCACCTGGCGCGCCATGGACCAGCTGGTGGAAGAAGCCGTCCCGGGGTGGAACGGCGCGAAGGACGACGAGCTGGCGGCGGACTAGGACGGCGGGGAAGCCGGGGACGGAGATGCTCTGTGGACGCCGGGACGACACGCTCGCTGAAAGGGCACGAAAGGCCATGTTCGACTATCTGATCGTAGGCGCGGGGTTCGCGGGGAGCGTGCTGGCGGAGCGGCTTGCTTCGGAGGCGGGGAAGAAGGTGCTGATCGTGGACCGGCGCGGCCACATCGGGGGCAACGCCTACGACCACTACAACGACGAGGGCGTGCTGGTGCACCGCTACGGCCCGCACATCTTCCACACCAACTCGCGCGAGGTTTTCGAGTACCTGTCGCGCTTCACGGAGTGGCGGCCGTACATGCACCGGGTGCTCGCCAGCGTGGACGGGCAGCTGGTGCCCATGCCCATCAACCTGAACACCATCAACCAGCTCTACGGGCTGTCGCTGAACTCCTTCGAGCTGGAAAAGTTCTTCGAATCGGTGGCCGAGCCGCGCGAGGAGCTGCGCACCTCCGAGGACGTGGTGGTGAGCAAGGTGGGGCGCGAGCTGTACGAGAAGTTCTTCCGCAACTACACCCGCAAGCAGTGGGGGATGGACCCGTCCGAGCTGGACGCCTCGGTGACTGCGCGCGTGCCCACCCGCACCAACCGCGACGACCGGTACTTCACCGACACCTACCAGGCCATGCCGCTGCACGGCTACACCCGGATGTTCGAGAGCATGCTCTCGCACCCCAACATCAAGGTGATGCTGAACACGGACTACCGGGAGATCGAGGACATGATCCCCTTCCGGGAGATGGTCTACACGGGGCCCGTCGACGAGTTCTTCGACTACCGCTACGGCAAGCTCCCGTACCGCTCGCTCCGCTTCCGGCACGAGACGCTGAACCAGCCGGTGTTCCAGCCCGCGCCGGTGGTGAACTACCCCAACGAGCAGCTGTTCACCCGCGTCACCGAGTTCAAGTACCTGACCGGGCAGGAGCACGCCAAGACGGCCGTGGTCTACGAGTTCCCGTGCGACGAGGGCGACCCGTACTACCCGGTGCCGCGCCCGGAGAACGCCGAGGTCTACCGGCGGTACAAGGCGCTCGCCGACGACACCCCGGCGGTGCACTTCGTGGGGCGGCTGGCCACCTACAAGTACTACAACATGGACCAGGTGGTGGCCCAGGCGCTCACCACCTTCGCGCGGATCATGGGGACCAAGCGCCCCCGGCGCCCCGTGGGGGTGGTGGAGACGGCGGCCGCCCCGGCGGGGGGCGGCTGGGGCGAGGACGCCCGCGGCTCCAACGGGGGGCGGAGCTCGCTCCCCATGGCCGCCGCCCCCGCGAGGGCCGAGGAGCGGTAGCGGACGCGCACTCCTTTCCGGACCGGCAAGAAGTGCCCGGCGCCCACGCGGCGCCGGGCACCTGCTTTCTCGGCCATGTCGCGCATCCGCAACCACTTGCTAGATTTCGCCATGCGGGCGCCGCGGTGGTATCCCCCTTGCCGCAGCGCTCCCCGAAACCCACTCTCCCGAACCGCTCCCCGTGGCCACCACGCGGCCGTGCCTCCGCCCGGCCGGGGTCGCTTTCCGCGCGCCGTCCACCCATCCGCAGCGCCCATGCAGCCGCTTCCGTTTTTCTTTGCCACGGGGATCGAGAACAGCTACCCCACGATCGCCGGCGGCAAGCGCATCGACCAGATGGAGAAGTGCGGGCACTACGCCCGCTGGGAGGAGGACTTCGAGCTGGTGCGCGAGCTGGGGCTCGGCGCGCTCCGCTACGGTCCGGCCTACTACCGCACGCACGTGGGCCCCGACCGCTTCGACTGGTCCAGCGCCGACGAGCCCATGGAGCGCCTGCGCACGCTGGGCGTGGAGGTGATCGCGGACCTGTGCCACTTCGGCGTGCCGGACTGGCTGGGCGGGTTCCAGGACCCGGCCTTTCCCGTGCTCTTCGCCGAGTACGCGCGGGCTTTCGCCAGGCGGTACCCCTGGGTGCGCTACTACACCCCGGTGAACGAGATCTTCGTGTGCGCCAGCTTCTCGGCGCTGCGCGGGTGGTGGAACGAGTGCGAGACGAGCGACCGGGCCTTCGTGACGGCCATGCGCAACCTGTGCATGGCGCACGAGCTCGCGGTGGAGGCCATCGTCTCCGAGCGCCCGGACGCCGTCATCGTGCAGGGCGAGTCGATGGAGCACTTCCACCCCGCCGGCAGGGCCTCGGAGCGGCAGGCCGACCACCTCAACGCGGTCAAGTTCCTGTCGCTGGACCTGACGCTGGGGCACGAGCCGGCGCCTGGGATGACACGCTTCCTCAACGAGCACGGCGTCACCTCCAACGACCTCAGCTTCTTCCGCGAGAAGCGGGTGCCGGGGCAGCGCTGGATCGGGCTGGACTACTACCCCACCTGCGAGCACCGGGTGGCCTCCACCGGGCGGTGCACCACCCGCCGGCAGCCCCACGGCTTCCGCGCGCTGGCCGCGGAGTACCACGCGCGCTACCGCAAGCCGCTCTTCCACTGCGAGACCAACCGGGTGAGCCACCTGGCCGTGGACTGGCTGCGGCGGCAGTGGGACGACGTGCAGGCGCTGCGCGTGGCCGGCATCCCCGTGACCGGCTTCACCTGGTACTCGCTCACCGACCAGGTGGACTGGCAGCACGCCCTGCGCGTGGAGCGCGACGACCTGCACCCGGTGGGGCTCTACGACCTGGACCGCCGGATCCGCCCGGTGGGCGAGGCCTTTCGCGACCTGGTCGCCCGGCACTCCGGCGAGGAGGCCGCTCCCGCCACGGCGGCGAGCCCGCAGTCGCTGACGGCCTGAGCCGCTCCGCCCGGCCGGGCGGAACGAAAAGGAGGGGGCGCCGGAGGGCGCCCCCTCCTTTTCGTTCGCCGGGGGCCCCCATCCCCCCGGCCCCCACCCGGCTCGCTTGGGGCTCGCCACCCTCCCCCATTTCTGGGGGAGGGCTGTCTGATCCTCGGCCTCCCGCGCGCAGTTCGCCCCTCCCTCGCTTGCGGGGGACGGGTGGCGCGCAGCGCCGGGGTGGGGGGCTCCCGCGGGCGCCAGCGCGAAACCCGCGTGAGGGATTTCGGCCCGGAGGGGCGAGACCGCGCGGCTGTTTGCGCGGTCTCGACTCCGTTGCACACGGTTGTTTCGTGTGCTACGGAGCCGAAGCCCGACCCCGGCGCCAGCCGGGGGCACGCCCGAACCCGCCGTCCAAAGCCGTTCCATCCGGACCCGGCCCGCCACGTGCGTACGCTGGCGCCCTCTGCGCCGACGCGCCCGCTTCCCACCCGTGCCGAGGCGACCGATGCCGACACCGGAATTCGGCTTCACCCGCGACCGCGAGGAGGCCGGGGCGGTCCGCGACTACCTGAACCCGCTCCCCCGCTCCATCGTCCGCCCGGACGAGCCGGAGCTGCTGGACGGGGAGTGGAAGTTCGCCCTGGACCTGGAGGACCGCGGGCTGGCGGGGCGCTGGCACCTGGGGCACGGGTACACGGACACCGCCGTCTGGCCCGGCTCCATCGAGGCCCACATGGCGGCGGCCAAGGACGCCCAGCAGGACACCCCCGCCTGGCAGGACCGGGTGGTGGCCTGGTACGAGCGCGAGTTCACGGTGCCGGAGGACTGGTGCGCCGACGCGGGATGCCTGGTGCAGGTGACCTTCGGGGCCTGCGGCTACGAGACGCGCGTTTGGCTCAACGGCCTCCCGCTGCGCACGGTGGAGGGCGAGGCGGTGCACTTGGGGGAGTACACCTCCTTCAGCTACGAGCTGCCGCCGGAGCTGCTGCGGCAGCGGGTCAACCGGCTCACGGTGCGCATCGCCGACTCCCTGGACGCGGAGATCCCGCGCGGCAAGCAGCAGTCGCACGTGTACAAGCGGGGCGGCATCTGGTACCAGACGTACACGGGGGCGGTGCGCAGCGTGTGGCTGGAGCCGGTGCAGCGCAACCGCCTGCGCTCGCGGCTGGACGTGGTGAGCAGCTACCGCGACGGCTTCGTGGCCTTCGACCTCACCACGCGCGTGCAGGACCCCGGCGCGTACGCGCTCAAGCTGGTGGTGGCGCCGCGCGGGAGCGAGCAGCCCATCGCCGTGAGCGAGGTGGAGCTGCCGCTGGAGGCCGGCCAGAAGCGGCAGCGCGTCACCATGGAGCTGCCGGACGCGGCCCCCTGGTCGCCCGCGGCGCCCACCCTGTACACCCTGGTGGCGCAGCTCACGGGGCCGGATGGCGGCGTGTCTCAGATCGAGGCGCACTTCGGGCGGCGCACAGTGGAGGCGCGCGGCCGCTCCGTGTACCTGAACGGCGAGCCCATCTACCTGGACGGCATCCTGTACCAGCCGGGGACCGCCACCTTCGAGGAGATGGGGCGGCACATGCACGCCATGAAGGCGCTGGGGTGCAACCTGGTGCGCGTGCACATCGCCGGGATCGACCCGCGCATCTACGCCCTGGCGGACGAGATGGGGATGCTGCTGTGGGTGGAGGTGCCCAGCCCCCACAGCTCCAGCCAGGCCAGCCGCGACAACCACTACGCCGAGCTGATGCGCATGCTGGTGCACATCGGCTCGCACCCCTCGGTGGTCATCTGGAGCCTGTACAACGAGGACTGGGGAGCGCAGGACATCGCCGGCAACGAGGAGACGCGCCGCTACGTCGCCCGCACCTACGACTACATGCGCCTCAACCACCCGCAGCTGCTGGTGGTGGACAACGACGGCTGGAACCACGTGTCCATGGAGGGGCGGCTCAAGTCCGACCTGCTCACGGCGCACCTGTACACGCCGGAGCTGGAGCGCTGGCGCGAGTTGCTGGACCGGCTGGCGGAGGGGCACAACGAGGGGGTGGCAGTGCAGCCGCTGGTGGTGGGGGACCCGTTCTTCTACCGCGGGCAGGTGCCGCTGGTGGTGAGCGAGTGGGGCGGGTTCGGGTTCGCGGACTACGGGGGGCCGGACGATCCCGAGGGGCGGGCGGCGAGGATCTCCGCGTTCAAGCGGGAACTGCGGGGGCGGGTCATGGCGGGGGACGTGTACACGCAGGCCACGAGCATCGAGGACGAGGAGAACGGGCTGATCGAGCCTTCGTCCGGGGAGCTGCTGGTGCCTCCTGGGATTCTCAATTCGCGGGGGTGACGGAACGGCGACGGAACGGCTGAACGACGGTTTGGGGCGTGCCCCCGGCTGGCGCCGGGGTCGGGCTTCGGCTCCGTAAGCCCGCAAACAACGCGGGCTAACGGAGTCGAGCCCCGCGAAACTGCCCGCGGGTCTCGCCCCTTCGGGCCGAAATCCCTCACGCGAGGTTCGAGCTGGCGTCCTCGGGAGGCCTCTCCCGGCCGACCCCAGACCCGGCGCCCGCATGAGCGCACCGTCGTTGTCGTGCTCCCCCTCTCCCAGCATTGGGAGAGGGGGCCGGGGGGTGAGGGCCTACCGCCGCACCGCCACCGCCAGGTCCGTGACGAACGGCGGCAGGCGCAGCAGCAGCCCGTCCCCGCCGGTGGCCTCCGCCTCCCAATCGCCGCGGCTCTCCCCCGCCTCCGTGTCCCACGCGGACACCTGGTAGCGCCCCGCGGCCAGACCGGGGACGCGCACTTCGGCCTGGACCGGCTCCGCGTCGCGCCGCAGCCGCCCGTCCTTGCCGATGGTGCCCTTTCCCTTCCTCAGCAGCCACACCACCGCCTGCGCCTCGTCGCCGCAGGCGAAGCCGGCGAGCGCGGGCGTGGAGACCGTGATCTCCGCGTTGAGGTTGCGGCGGCGGAACCGGGTCCAGTCGATCAACGGGAGGAAGCCGTCGAGGGCGCGCTGCGCGCGCCGCATCCCCGCGGTCAGCACGTGGGGGTGGCGGTTGGGCCAGCGCATCCCACCGCCCGCGCCGCCCGAGGCGAGGTGGGCCCACTGGATGTGGCGGAAGTACTCGTCGTCGAACAGCTCCGGGAGGATGACGTGGCAATCCTTGAAGGTGTGGATGGGGCCGTGCTCGCTGTCGAAGAAGGGGCGCAGGTCGCGGATCCCGGCCAGCGCCTCGCGGGTCAGGCGCCCGGCGGCGACCGCGGGCGCCACCGTGTCGCGCGGGTTGTCGATGGTGCCCCTCTCGTAGAAGTGGCTGCTGGCGAAGTCCAGCTCCGGGTGGCGGAGGATGGGGTCCACGAGCTGCGGGTGCTTCACCAGCTCCGGGCCGAACACCGACACGGTCTGCGGGTGGGCGCGGCCATGCAGGCGCGTCTCCGTGTCGCGCAGGAAGCGCGACAGGTCGGTGATGACGCCGTGGAGGTCGTCGAAGCGGTCGTCGGCCTGGGCGGGTTGGAACTCGTTCCACAGGTCCCAGGCGAAGAGCACGCCGCTGTTCCCCCAGCGCGCCGT
Source organism: uncultured Gemmatimonadales bacterium (assembly GCA_963716255.1). GTDB lineage: Bacteria > Gemmatimonadota > Gemmatimonadetes > Longimicrobiales > Longimicrobiaceae > JAFAYN01. The sequence goes on from OY970303.1 coordinate 2,506,686, forward strand.
GGCGAACTCCAGCCGCCGCTTGACCGCCTCGCGCGTCGCGGGGCAGACCAGGAGCTGCGTGCGGTCCGCGCACGGCCCGCCGTTGCCGCGGTTGTAGGGGTGCTTCTTCCAGCGCTTCCAGGTGAAGAAGGTGTCGAACGGGGTCAGCAGGATACGCATCCCCACGCGCTCGCAGACCGCGAACAGGTCGTCCCACAGCTGCACCATGTTGGGCTGGAACGTGCCCACCGGCCGCTCCAGGTAGCGGTGCTCGCGGTGCGCGTACTCCAGCATCAGCCGCAGCACGGTGACGCCGTGCTCCCGGAACCGGAGGAGGTGCGCCTCCACCCCCGCCAGGTCGCGCCGCCGGAAGAGCCCGGCCAGCTCCGGCCAGGTGATGGCGTCGTTCTGCCCCACGGGCGTCCACGCCTCGCCGTGCTCGGTGACGAAATACGGCGCCCCCGGCGCCACCGAGATCCAGGGAAGCGACCCGGTGGGGTCGGCGGGCGAGGCGGAGCGGGCCGCGCGCGGCCGCGGCGGAGCGGAAAGCAGGTTGGAGCTCACGTTCAAACGTCTATGTCGAAGCGGGAAAGCAGTCGCGTGAGGGATTTCGGCCCGAAGGGGCGAGACCCGACACCAGTATCGTCGGGGCTCGACTCCGTTAGCCCGCGTTGTTTGCGGGCTTACGGAGCCGAAGCCCACGGAACGCCCGGCGCCAGCCGGGGGCACGCCCACACCTGCCGTAATCAGTCACTGAGCCTACCGCCGCGTCATCCGCGCGCAGAAGTCCGCGAACTCGTCGGGGCTGGCGAGTTCGCCCCTTATCCTCCACCTCGGGTGAGCAGAACGCGGCCCGGCGCCGCCAGGGCGCGACAAAGGCCACGCCAGAGTGCGGCGTGGCCGTTCCCCCACGAGGAGCTCGCCGTCGGCCCGAAGACGACCCGTTTCATGCAGCCGCAGCACCCCTCCCCCGGTGGTCCTCCGCGGGTGCCGGGAGGCGTCGGCGAGCCGTACGTTTCCCGGACCGGACCGGGCGGCCGTCCGCGAAATCCATGCCCTTCGCGGGATGGAGCAACGTAGATGCCGCGGAAATTCCGGGACCCGCGGGGGTCGGCGGAAGGCTGGAAACCGATGGAGCAAGGTGGTTGAAGATGCCGGGTTCCGGGGCGGGCGCAGCAAGGACGGCTGCATGGAACGGGTTCCGGACGGCGGGGTGCGCGCCGGATCAGCCGGGAGGCGGTCCGCCCGCGGGCTCTTCCGGCGGCAGCATGGCCCCGATCTGCTCCAGGGCGCCCTGCAGGGTGACGGTGTAGCGGAAAAGGTCGGGCCGGCGCTGTCCCAGCTCGCGCACCAGGTTGGCGAGCGAGGAGGCGAGATACGCCTTGTTGGGCACCTCCACGCCGTACAGCAGGTTGATGGCCCCCCCGGCGTCCATCTGCATCTCGCGCGGGCTGCCGTACAGCTGCCGCGTGAGCCGGCGGACGAGCCGGTCCAGCGTGGCGTGCAGGCGGCGCAGGTCCTCCGTGGGCTGGGCGGGCTGAGCGGACGGGTCCATGGGGCCGGGGAACGGAGTGCGCGGCAGAAGGCGTGGCTTCGGGACACCCGAGGTCAAAGCTCGACCGTGGACCCGGCGGACGCAAGGCTCCTGCCGAGCGGACGCCAGCACCAGCCCCGCGTGAGGGACTACGGCCCGAAGGGGCGAGACCGCGCGGCTGTTTGCGCGGGCTCGACTCCGTTACGCACGGTTGTTTCGTGCGTAACGGAGCCGAAGCCCGACCCCGGCGCCAGCCGGGGGCACGCCCAAACCCGCTGTTGAACACCGTCCCGCCGAAAACGGATCGATCGACACAACCCGTCAGCTGCCGTACGGCACCCCGCTCCGCGGATCCGACTCCGGCTGCTGCTGGGGCTGCGGCTGCCGCACCCGGGGCGGCCGCCCGAAGTTGTAGTTGAAGCCCAGGAACACCGCCCGCGCCCCGAACTGCCGGTCGGTCTCCTGGATGAACCGCCCGTCGTCGGTGCGGACGTTGAACCGCATGGTGTTGAACGGGTCCATCACGCGCAGGCTGAGGCTGGACCGGTCGCCCCGCAGCTTCTGCCGCACGGACAGGCTGGTCATGGAGAACGCGGACACCCGCCCCTGCTCCACGTTCATGGGGGCGCGGTACATGTACATCCCCTGCACGTCCAGCGTGGGGCTCACCTTGTAGCTGGCGTTCACCCGCGCGGACCAGGTGAAGGCGCTGGTGTCGAGGTCGGGCGAGACGTTGCTCCCGTCGGTCTCCATCTGGAACACGTTGAAGCTGCCGAAGCCGCTGAAGCGGTCGCCCAGTCGCAGCGAGCCGGTGACGTCGGTGCCGTAGGAGTCGCTGGTCGCCAGGTTGGAAAAGGTGCTGGTGCTGACGCCCAGGTCGCTGACCGTGCGGGTGCGCCGGATCACGTCCTCGGTGCGCCGGAAGAACGGCGTCACCTGCAGGGAGCCTCTGGGGAAGGACTGCTGGTAGCCCAGCTCCAGGGCGTGGGTGAACTCCGGCGTGAGCGACGGGTTGCCCACGATGACGTTGCGCTCGTCCTCGTGGAAGGCGAAGGGGTTCAGCAGCTGGGTGCTCACCCGCTGGATGCGCCGGGAGTAGCTCACCTTCACCTGGCGGGTGTCGCTCAGGTTGTACGACGCCAGGCCGCTGGGGAAGTAGTTGACCTGGTCGTTGGCGTAGCTGTCGCCGCCGCCCAGGTCGAAGTCGGAGGTGGCGCGCTCCACCCGGAGCCCCGCCTGGAGGTCCGCCCTGCCCAGGTTCTGGCTGACGACGCCGTACACGGCGTGCACCTGGTCGTCGTAGCTGAACTCGTTGCTGTTCCCGTCGCGGACCCACAGGTTTTCGGGGTACGAGAAGCTCTGCAGCAGGTAGTCGTTGTCCAGCCAGCGGAGCGAGCCCTTGTACCCGGTCTCCAGCTTGGTGCGCGGCCCCAGCCCCCGCGTGTAGTCGGCCTGGAAGGTCAGGTTGTCGTTCACCGCCGCCATGCGGGTGCTCGCCAGCTCCGACTGGTCGCCCAGCACCGCCCCGTCCACCGTCAGCGAGTCCACGGTGAACAGGTTGCGAGTCCAGAAGTCCGCCCGGTTGAAGCGCAGCTCGGCGACGAGCTCGTCGCGCTGGGGCTCCACCGTGCGGCGGAACGCCAGCGAGGCGTCCAGGTTGTTGTCGCTCCCCCGGTTCGCGGTGACGTCGCGCGAGCGGCCGAACACGTCCTGCTCGGCGTCGAGCCGGAAGTAGTCGTTGCTGGTGTCCAGCTCGATGTCGCGGTCGCCGAACAGGAAGCTGGCGGACAGGGTGTTCTGCTTGCCCAGGCGCAGGTCGGCGCTGGTGTTGAGCACGTTGCCCAGGACGTCGGCGGTGCCCAGGATCTCCTGCCGCTGGAACGCGAAGGCGTTGGGACGGACCAGGCTCTCCAGCAGGTTGTAGCCGTTGGTCTCGCGGTTGTCGACGTTGAGGCCGTAGCTGCCGAAGAGGGTGAGCGGCCCCTGCTGGTAGCCCAGGTTCCCGGAGGCGTTGTACCGGTTGCCGGTCCCGGCGCTCGCCATGACCCCGCCGCTGAGCCCCAGGTCGGCGTTCTGCTTCATGACGATGTTGATGATCCCCGCCATCCCCTCGGGGTCGTACTTGGCCGAGGGATTGGGAACCACCTCCACCCTCTCGACCATGTTGGCCGGGAGCTGCTGGAGGAAGCCGGCGAGCTGGGCGCCGCTCATGGGAGCGGCGCGGCCGTTGAGCTGCACGGCCACGTTGGGGTTGCCGCGCAGGCTCAGCTTGCCCTCGCCGTCCACTTCCACGGAGGGGACGCTGCGCAGCACGTCCGTGGCGGTCCCCCCGGCCGGCGCCAGCTCGCGCGCGGCGTACGTGTTCCGGTCGGGGGCCAGCGCCACGGCGGAGCGCTCCGCCCGCACTTCCAGCCCCTCCAGCGCCACCGCCGACGCGGCCAGGCGGATCTGCCCCAGGTCGGCCTGCGGCGCCTGCGGCGTGAGCGCGACCCGGGGGGTGGCCGCCGTGTACCCCAGCGCGCCCACCCTGAGGTAGTAGCTCCCGGGGCGCAGCCCCTCGATCCGGAAGACGCCGTCCGGCCCGGCCACGGCGCCGGTCACCAGCGCCGAGTCGGCGGCGCTCCACACGCCCACGCTCGCGGAGGCGACGGGGCTTCCGGTGGCCGCGTCGAGCACGGTGCCGCGGATCACGCCGGAGGGGGCCTGGGGCCTCGCCCCGGCGGGCGGCCCCTGCGCGGGGACCTGTGCATGGACCGCCGCCGGAAGTCCCGCGACGACGAGGGCGAGGAGGGCACCATGGATATGCCTCATGAAAGCGTCTTCCTGGACGGGTGTGGATCCCGCTCCCGCCGGGGCACGGCAGGGAGCCGGGAGGGTACGGGTCGCCGGGGAGCGCCGCCCCCGGAACCATAGACACGCGAGCCCACCGAAACGTTGCCGCCACGTTGTGCGGCGGCGATGCGGCTGGTACACTGCGGGATGGCCGCGGGGTCCCACGGATGGGAACGCCGCGGGGCCCGCCGACCTTTCCCGTGCGAGTATCCGCGCACGGACACCCTGCTGCCGGGACGCTTCGATTGCCTCCTTGCAAGCGCTCCGGTGATCCCTTGCGTGGTTGGCGGCCCGGGGTTACTGTGCGAATGGCAGGCAATCGCTGGCAGGATCTATGCGCCGGGGTGCGCTCCCCGGCCAGAGCGGTTCCGCCAGGATCTCCGCGCCCCACTTCGCGGTCCGCGGGCCGCGCCCGGTGCTCCCCGCCCCGGTCGAATTCCCCTGTGGCGCCTGTGGACCGCGGCGCTCCGTCACCCACCGTCACCCGGCCGGAGGCTCCCATGAGGGACATGAAGGAAACGCTGGCGAACGTGCTCACCGTCGTGCTCACCCTCTGTGCCGTGGTGGTCACCGGGCTGGTGGTGCGCAGGGAGTTCTTCGCCCCGCGGCCGCCGGACCCGAGCGCGGAGCGGGCGGTGAAGGGGTGGGAGCCCCTCGCCACCGGCGCCAGCGTGCTCGGCGCGGCGAACGCCCCGGTCCGCATCATCACCTTCTCGGACTTCCAGTGCCCGTTCTGCGCCCGGGTCAACGAGGGGATCGACCGGGTGCTCGCCAACGACCCCCGGAGGGTGGCCGTGGTGTACCGCCACTTCCCGCTGGAGGCCATCCACCCCCACGCCTTCGCCGCCGCCAACGCCGCGGAGTGCGCCGGGGCGCAGGGCCGCTTCGAGGCGTACCACGACGCTCTCTTCGCGGGGCAGGACTCCATCGGCAAGCGCGGCTGGGAGCGCTATGCCCAGGACGCCGCCGTCCCCGACATGGCCGAGTTCGGCCGCTGCGTGGCGGAGGACCGCTTCCACGCCCGCATCGCGGCAGACCAGAAGGCGGGGGAGAAGCTGGGCGTAAGCGGGACCCCGTCCTTTATCTTCGAGGGCCGCATGATCACCGGGGCCGACGCGCCCGACCGGCTCGACGCCTGGGTCAAGGAAGCGCTCGCCCGCAAGGGCGGCACGGTGGCCAGCCGGTAGGCGCGGGCGCGGACGGAAGAGGGCGCCGCGAGGCGTTCCGGGCGGGGGCGGGAGCGGGAGCTCCCGCCCCCGCTCCGCTTTCACTCCTCCCCGGCCCGCCGGGCCGGAGGCAACCCTGCGCGCCGGAGCGGCGTCTCACTTCACAGGACGCCATACGGAAGCGGCACGCCGGCCAGGCGCGGAGCTGTCATCTTGTATGCGCCGATAGCTTTGGATATGTTTCGCGTTCTCAATCCAATCCCCCCGATCCTCCTACGCGCGTCCCCATGATCCGCTCCCGCCGCACCTTCGGCATCGCCGCCGCCCTGGTGGCGCTCCTGGCGCTCTCCACCGCCATCTACGCCCGCATCCGCGGCGAGGGCGAGGACGCGGCGAGCTCCGCCGCGGGAGAGTCCGCGGCGGGGGATTCCGCGGCCGGCGCGGGCACCTCGGCCTCCGGCACCTTCGCCACCGACGTGGCCATCCCGGTGCAGGGGACCAAGGCCAGCCGGGGGACGCTGGTGGTGGCGGTGAGCGCCGCGGGCCAGGCGGAGGCGTGGAAGCGCACCATCGTCACCGCGCAGGTGACGGGGCGCATCGCCGGGCTCCCGGTGCGCGAGAGCGACATGGTGGGCGCGGGGCAGCCGGTGGTGGCGCTGGACCCCGCCGAGTACGCGCTGGCCGTGCAGGAGGCGCAGGCCTCCGTCCGCGACGCGGAGGCCAAGTTCCGCGAGCAGACGCTGTTCGACGAGCGCATCACCGACGTCGCGACGCGTGAAGAGCGGGCCAGGGTGGCGCGCTCCAAGAGCGGGCTGGAGGGCGCCGAGGTCCGGCTCCGCCGGGCGCAGCTCGACCTGCAGCGCACCCGCCTGGGCGCCCCCTTCGCCGGCCGCATCGCCGACGTCAAGGTGACCAACGGCCAGTGGGTGCAGCAGGGCGCCGAGCTGATGACGGTGGTGGACCTGGATCCCATCCGCGTGGAGGTGCAGGTGCTGGAGAGCGAGGTGGGCTTCCTGGCCCCCGGCCGCGTCGCACGGGTGTCGTTCGCCGCCTTCCCCACGGAGCCCTTCGCCGGCCGGGTGGAGACCATCAACCCCGTGGTGGAGAGCGGGACCCGCACCGCGCGCGTCACGGTGCTGGTTCCCAACCCGCAGGGGCGCATCCTCCCCGGGATGTACGCCCGCGTATCGCTGGACGCCCGCCGCTTCGAGAACCGCGTCCTGGTGCCGCGCACCGCCATCCTGGAGCGCGACCGCCGCACCATGCTCTTCGTGTACGACGGCGACGACCGCGGCGGCCTGGCCAAGTGGCGCTACGTGACCACCGGGCTGCAGAACGACTCGCAGGTGGAGATCGTTCCCAGCGCGGAAACGGACAGCGTCGCCCCCGGCGAGACCGTGCTCACCGACGGCCACTACACCCTGATCCACGACGCCCGCGTGCGCCTGGTGGACGACGTCAAGAAGGCGGGGGGCCGGCCGCAGTAGCGCCCCCGGCCCCGATCCCCTCGGCGCCTCTCCCGGCGCCGCCGTCCATTCCCGCCCTGCCGCGAGCCCATGAAGTACCTCGCTTTCACCGCAGTCGTGCTCGTCGCCGTGTCCCCCCGCCTCGCCGCGCAGGGAACGCCGCGTGACCTGTCGCTCGACGAGGCGCTCCGCGTCGCGGAGCAGAACAACCCCGACTACCGCAGCGCGCAGAGCGGCGTCCGCGAGGCCTCCGCGCGCGAGCGGGAGAGCATGGGCGCCTTTCTCCCGCAGCTGAGCACCAGCCTTTCCTTCAACGGCACCATGTCCGCCAGGCGGGTGGGCGAGGACGAGTTCGGGAACCCGCTCCCCGCGGGTGAGGTGAGGGAAAGCACCCGCTCCAGCACGGGCCACGGAGCCCGCCTGGGGATTCCGCTCTACGAGCGGGGACGGATGAGCGAGGTGAAGGCGTCCCGCGCCGACTCGCGCGGGGCGGGCGCGGCCGTGGAGGTGGAGCGCGGCAGGGTCCGCGGCGAGGTGAAGCGGCGGTACCAGGACGCGGTGCGCGCCGAGCGCCTGATCGAGCTGGAGGAGCAGCTCCTCGCCTCGGCGCGGGAGCGGCTGGACGCCACCCAGCGGCTGTTCCGCATCGCGGCGCAGGGGATGGTGGAGGTGCTGGGCGCCGAGGTGGAGGTGGCGCGGCAGGAGCAGGCGGTGGACCAGGCGCGCGGCGACGCCCGCAAGGCCAAGCTCGCCCTGGGCGAGGCGATGGGGACGCTGGACGTCGAGGGCACGAAGCTCACCACCGGGCCGGTGGAGGTGTTCGACCCGGCGTCGCTCGGGGTCGACTCGCTGGTCACGCTGGCCACGCGCGGGCACCCGCGGCTGGCCGTGGCCGCCTCCGACGTGACCGCGGCGGACTACCGGGTGAGCGCGGCGCGCGGCCAGCGCTGGCCCAAGGTGGACGCCAGCCTGGACTACGGCCGGAGCTCCCTGCGCCAGGACTACGACGCCTTCTCGGACTTCACCAACCCCTTCAACCCGTTCGACCGCGACCTGTCGTTCGGGTTTTCCGTCTCGCTCCCCATCTTCGACCAGTTCCGCACCTCGGCCCAGGTGGCGCAGGCGAGCGCGGCCCGCACGCGGGCACAGGAGTCTCTCCGCGCCACCCGGCTGGCGGTGGAGCGCGAGGTGCGGGCGGCGCTGATCGACCTGCAGAACACCTTCCGCTCGTCGCAGCTGTCGGAGCACGCCGCCAAGCTGAGCCGCGACCGGCTGGACATGGCGCGCGAGCAGTACCGGCTGGGCGCCATCAGCTTCACCGAGCTTCAGCAGGTGGTGGACCGCACCGCCGCGGCCGAGCGCGACGCGCTGCGGGCCCGCTTCGAGTTCGCCAACGCGCTCGCCACGCTGGAGGAGCGCGTGGGCGCCCCCGTCGGCGCCTGAGAGGGAGATCCCACCCGTATGTCGCTTCCCCAGCTCTCCATCCGGCGCCCCGTCGCGGTCGCCATGTTCTTCCTGGGCGTCGTCTTCCTGGGCGTCCTGTCCTTCGTCCGCCTCCCCATCGACCTCCTCCCGGACGTAGCCTACCCGCGGCTGGTGGTGTTCACCAGCAACGCCGGCGTGGCCCCCGCCGAGGTGGAGCGCTTCATCACCGAGCCGGTGGAGCAGGCGGTGAGCACCGTCCCCGGCGTGCAGAACGTGGAGAGCACGAGCCGCGAGGGCGGCTCGCTGGTGACGGTGCGCTTCGCGTGGGGCACGGACATGGACTTCGCCGCGCTGGGGGTGCGCGAGAAGCTGGACAACCTGCGCGACGCCCTCCCCGAGCTGGCCTCGCGCCCGGTGGTGCTGCGCACCGACCCGCGCAGCGAGCCGGTCATGGCGCTGTCGGTGGCGGGGAGCCGCGACCTCCCCGCGCTCAAGGACCTGGCGGAGTCGGTGTTCCGCCGGCGGCTGGAGCAGATCGACGGAGTGGCCCAGGCCACGGTGACCGGCGGCCTGGAGCGCGAGATCCAGGTGGAGGTGGACCCGCGGCTGCTGGAAAGCTACGGGCTCACCATCGACGACCTGGCGGCGACGCTGGACGCCGCCAACGCCAGCGCCCCGGGCGGAACCATCCGCCGCGGCCGCTACCGCTACTCGCTGCGCACGCTGGGCGAGTTCCAGAGCGTGGAGGAGATCGGGATGGTCCCGCTGGGCCCCGGGAGCGAGCAGGGACAGGGCGGCGGCGCCGCCGCCCAGGGGGCGAACGGCGGTGGCGCGGGGGGCGCCGGGCTGAAGCCGGTGAGCGAGGTCCTGCTGCGCGACGTGGCCCGCATCACCGACGGCTTCGAGGAGCGCGAGTCCGTGGCCCGCTTCAACGGGCAGGAAGCGGTGGGGCTCCTGGTGTTCAAGGGCGCCGAGGCCAACACGGTCCGGGTGGCGGAGCAGGTGGAGGAGGTGATGGCGCAGCTCCGCAAGGAGTACCCGGAGATCAAGCTGGAGGTGGCCATGAGCCAGGCCGGCTTCATCTCCGACGCGCTCGCCAACGTGGTGCAGGAGGTGCTCCTGGGCGGCGTCCTCGCCTTCCTGGTACTCTTCCTGTTCCTGCGCGAGGTGCGCTACCCCATCGCCGTGGCGCTCGCCATCCCCATCTCCCTGATCGCCACCTTCGCGCTGCTCCAGGCCGCGGGCGTGTCGCTCAACCTGCTCAGCCTGGGCGGGCTGGCGCTGGGCGTGGGAATGCTGATGGACAACTCCATCGTGGTGCTGGAGAACATCTTCCGGCACCGCGAGCGGGGCCTGGGCCCGGCCGCGGCCGCCGCCCTCGGCGCCGAGGAGGTGCAGCGGGCCATCACCGCCTCCACGCTGACCACCATCGCGGTGTTCGGCCCCATCGTGTACGTGGAGGGCGTCGCGGGCGAGCTGCTGGGCGCACTGGCGCTCACGGTGGCGTTCTCGCTCCTGGCCAGCATCGGGGTGGCGGTGACGCTGCTTCCCACCCTGGCCGCGCGCTGGGGGGAGGGCTCCGGCCGCCCGCCCGGCCGCGTGGGCGCCGCCGTGGGGCGCTTCTTCGCGCCGCCGCTGGACGCCTTCGAGCGCGGCTTCACGCGCTTCACGGAGTGGTACGAGCACCTGCTGGAAACGGGGATGCGGCACCGCGGGCGGGTGATCGGGCTGGCCATCCTGCTGCTCGCGGTGGGGCTCGGGATCGGCGCGTCGCTGGAGCGCAGCGTCCTGCCGGACGTGGACCAGGGCGCCTTCCGGGCGCGCCTCGAGATGCCGCGCGGCACCCCGCTGGACGTCACCGCGGAGGAGGCCGCCCGGCTGGAAGCCCTCTTCCGCCGCGACCGGGCGGTGGACGCGGTGTTCACCCGCGCGGGCCGCCAGCTGGCGATCGCGGGGATGGACGAGGCGGAGAGCGGCACCCACACCGCCACGCTGGAGGTGCGCCTCAAGGAGGGAGAGAGCACCGCGGCGACGCTGGCGCGGCTCCGCGCGGGGCTCGCCGCCTTCCCGCCGGGAAGCGTGTCCATCGAATCGGGACAGGCCACCGCGCTCGGCAAGCTCCTGGGCGGCGGCGAGTCCGACCTTGCGGTGCGGATCCGCGGCGAGGACCTGGACGCCGCCCTGGCCTACGCGCAGGAGGCCGAGCGGCGCCTGGCGGGGCTGGGCGCGGTCACCAACGTGCGCCTGGGGACGGAGATGGGGCAGCCGGAGGCGCGGGTGGAGATCGACCGGGAGCGCGCGGCGCAGTACGGGATCGATCCGCGCAAGGTGGCGGAAACGGTGGAAGCGTACATGAAGGGGAAGAAGGCCACCGAGTTCGTGGACTTCGACCGCAAGATCCCCGTGGTGGTGCGCCTCCCGGAGGCCGAGCGCCGCTCGCTGGAAACGCTGGAGGCGCTGCGGGTGGAGGGCATCCCGCTGCGCGAGCTGGTCCAGGTGCACACCGCCTCGGGGCCCTCGGAGATCCGGCGCATGGACCAGAGCCGCGTGGTGGTGGTGCACGCGGACGTGGCCCCCTCCGCCGGGGGGGTGGACGAGGCGGTGGCCGCGGTGCGCGCCACGCTCTCCTCGCTCCCCGCGCAGCACGGGCTGCGGGTGGAGATCGGCGGCGAGAACGAGGAGATGCGCAAGGGCTTCCGCGCGCTCAGCTTCGCCTTCGTGCTCGCGCTGCTGCTGGTGTACATGCTCCTCGCCGCCGAGTTCGAGTCGCTCCTGCACCCCTTCATCATCCTGCTGGCCGTCCCCCTGGCCGCGGTGGGCGCCACGGCGGCGCTCTGGCTGGCTGGCGCGGGGATCAACACCATGAGCCTCATCGGCATGGTGATCCTGGTGGGGATCGTGGACAACGACGCAGTGGTCAAGGTGGACTTCATCAACCAGATGCGGCGCGAGGGGATGACCCGCCACGAGGCGATCCGCGCCGCCGGCCACGCCCGCCTGCGCCCCATCGTGATGAATTCCATCACCGCGGGGCTCGGGCTGCTCCCCATGGCGCTGGGAATCGGGCCCGGCGCCGAGCTGCAGGCGCCGCTGGCGATCGCCGTGCTCGGCGGGCTGACCAGCGCCACGGCGCTGACGCTGGTGGTGATCCCCGTCGCCTACGACGTGCTGGAAGAGTTCGGTGAGCGGATGAGCGCCTGGTGGGGACGCCCGGTCTCCGCTCCGGCCCCCTCGCCCGCCCCCGGCCCGGCGGTGAGCGCCGGCGCCGCCATGGGCGACTGAGGCCCGTCCGGCCCTCCCCGGCACGGAGCCGCCGTGTGAGAACCGCCGTCCTGCTCCGGCTCGCCGGCACCGGGCTCCTCCCCCTGCTCGCCGCGTGCGGCGGCGACGCCCGCGCCGCCGGGCCCGTCGTGCGCGACAGCGCCGGCGTGCGGATCGTCGAGAACGGCGCTCCCGCCTGGAAGGAAGGAGAGGGGTGGCGCCTTTCCGACGAGCCGGCGCTGGACATCGGCATGGTGGACGGCCCGCCGCAGTACCAGTTCGGCGACGTCGCCGGGATGGTGCGGCTGAGCGACGGCACCGTGGTGGTGGGCGACGACCAGAGCAAGGACCTGCTATCTCCGGCTGGATCCGGCCGGCGGTCCGCCGAAAAAGGTGGGGCGGTTCCCGGGGCCCGAGAGCTGGGTGCAGACGAACGGCGGCGGGATCATGGTCACGTCCCCGGCCTTCGGCCGCACCTCCAGGCTCGCGGTCGTGCCGGACGGGTTCTTCTTCGGCTCCGCGGACGCGCACGAGATCCGCAGGTACGACGCCGACGGCAAGCTGGTCCGGCTGATCCGCAGGCGGGAACGACTCCGCCCCGTCACGCCGGCCGACATCGACCGCTACAAGCAGGGCCTGAGAAAGGACATGGAGGCGTCGAAGGAGCCCTTCCTCCGGCAGATGCTGGAAAGGAGCCTGGCCGAGATGCCGTTTCCCGAGACGATGCCCGCCCACGGGGACATCCGGGCGGACCGCGCGGGCAACCTGTGGGTGAGCGACTTCCAGCTCACCACGGAGGACGCGGGCCGCTGGACCGTCTTCGACCCGCAGGGCCGCATGCTCGGAGCGGTCGCCACGCCGCCGCGCTTCCAGGTCCACGACATCGGCACGGACTACGTGGCGGGCGTCTGGAAGGACGAGATGGACGTGGAGCACGTGCGCATGTTCTCGCTTGAAAAGTCCGGGGCGGGCAGCCATGCCTCCCCCGCGACGAACCCCTAGTCCAATGCCCCATCCCTTCAACGGAGCCCCCACTTGAGAGCGTCTACCCTTCTCCGCGCCGCCGGAGTCCTGGTCCTCCCGGCCCTGGCCGCGTGCGGAGCCGACACCCCCGCCGTCCGCGCCGAGTCCCGCGACAGCGCCGGCGTGCGCATCGTCGAGAACGCAGCCCCCTCCTGGAAGGCGGGAGAGGAGTGGCGGCTCTCCGCCAAGCCGACGCTGGAGATCGGGCTCGCGAACGGCGCGGCCGCCTACCAGTTCGGGCGGGTCACCGGGGCGGTGCGCCTCGGCGACGGCACCGTGGTGGTGGCGGACGCCCTGAGCAGGCAGCTGCGCTTCTTCGACCGCAGCGGGCGCCACGTGAAGACGGTGGGGCGCGAGGGCGGCGGCCCCGGCGAGTTCAAGAACATGAACCCGCTCACGGCGACGGGAGACTCGCTGGTGGTGGGGGACCAGTCCAACCAGCGCGTCACCGTGTTCGCCCCGGACGGCAGCCTGCTCCGCGCCGTGCCGCTGGTGGTCCCGGGAATGGAAGGGTTCATCCGGCCGATGGGCTCCCTCCGCGACGGCAGCGTGCTCGTCGTCGCCGGGACGCTGGCCCGCGGCGAGGCCGCGGACGGGATCTCGCGCGACAGCGTCACGATCGTGCGGCTGCTCCCCGGCGGCGCCCCGCGCCCGCTGGGCCGCTTCGCGGGGGACGAGATGTTCACGCAGGGCCAGGGCGGCGCGGTGATGATGGCCCCCCGCGCCTTCGGCCTTTCCGCGGAGGTGGTGGCGTTGCCCGACGGGTTCTTCTACGGCTCCACCGACAGCTACCGGATCGGCAGGTACGACGCGGAAGGGAAGCTGCTGCGGCTGATCAACGTGCAGCAGGAGCCCCGCAAGGTCACCCCGGAAGACATCGCGCGGTACAAGGAGGGCCGGCGGCAGGCGTCCGCCCAGAGCGGGCGGCCGCCGCAGGTCCGGCAGCTCCTGGAGCGGAGCCTGGAGGCGATGTCGTTCCCGGAGACGCTGCCGGCCTACAACGAGATCCGGGCGGACCCCGAGGGCAACCTGTGGGTGAGCGACTACCGGATCACGCCGGACGACCCCGGGCGGTGGACGGTGTTCGACCCGGAAGGGCGCATGCTGGGGACGGTCGCCACCCCCGAGCGCATGCGCGTCCTCGACATCGGCCGGGACTACGTGCTCGGCGCCTGGGCGGACGACATGGACGTGGAGCACGTCCGCATGTTCGCGCTGGAAAAGCCCGCGGGCGCCACGCGGGCCCCGTGACCGCGACCCGTCCTCATTCGCGCGACTGACGTGATCCGCTTCTCCATCCGCCGCCCCATCGCCGTCGCCATGGCGTACCTGGCCGTCTCCATGCTGGGAGTCGCGGCCTGGGTGCTCGTGCCCATCGAGCTGCTCCCCGAGACGGAGCTGCCGCGGCTCACGGTGAGCGCCTCGTGGCCGGGCGCCTCGCCGGAAGCGACGGAGGCGTTCCTCACCTCGCCGCTGGAGGCGGCCATCCAGCAGGTGCGCGGCGTGGAGAAGGTGTCCTCCACCTCGGAGGAGCAGAACGGCACGGGCGCGGCCTCCATCTCGGTGGAGTTCGCGCGGGGGACGGACATGGACTTCGTGCGGCTGGAGCTTTCCGAGCGGCTGGCGGCGCTGGACGAGGACCTTCCCGACGGCGCCGCCCGGCCCACGGTGGAAAGCTACGTCCCCGAGGAGCTCCAGGACCAGAACCGGCCCTTCCTGCGCTACACCGTCACCGGGCCGTACACGGTGGAGGCGCTCCGCAAGCACGTGGACGACGTGATCGCCCCGGAGCTGCGCCAGGTTGACGGCGTCGCCGACGTGTCCGCGCAGGGCGGGCGCGAGCGGATGCTGGAGATCCAGGTGGACGAGAAGAAGGCGCTCGCCCTGGGGCTGGACCCCTCGGCCATCGGCCAGCGCATCCGCGACCTGGAGTTCGTGCGCGAGTCGGGGGTGGTGCGGGAGGGCGGGACGGAGTACACGGTGGCGATCCGCCAGCGGGCGGAAAGCACGGTGGAGGTGCGCCGCCTCCCGCTCCTCACCGACAAGGGGCGCCTGGTGCGGCTGGAGGACGTGGCCGTGGTCCGCGACACGTACGAGGACCCGTTCACCTACTACCGCATCGACGCGCAGCCCGCGGTCTCGTTCATCGTGCAGAAGGAGATCGGCACCAACGCGGTCGCCGTGGCCGACCAGGTCAAGGCGCACCTGGAGACGATCGCCGGCACGCACCCGCGCGGCGTGCGGCTGATCCTGGACGACGACCAGAGCGAGGCCATCCGGGCGCAGCTCACCGACCTGCGCTACCGCGCGCTCTCCGGCGGGATCATCGTCTTCGTGGTCCTGCTCTTCTTCCTGCGCTCCTTCCGCTCGGCGGCGATCGTCTTCTCGAGCATCGCGTTCTCGGTCCTCATCACGCTCAACCTCATCTACTTCGGCGGGCTGACGCTGAACGTGCTGACGCTGATGGGGCTGGCGATGGGGTTCGGGCTGGTGATCGACAACTCGGTGGTGGTGCTGGAAAACATCTTCCGCCGCCGCAAGCTGGGCGACTCGGCGGAGGAAGCCGCCCGGCGAGGCTCCGGGGAGATGGTGCTCCCGGTGCTGGCGGCGACGCTCACCACCATCATCGTCTTCGTCCCCTTTGTCTACCTGCAGGGCGAGCTGCGCCTCTTCTACATCCCGCTGGCGATCGTGGTGGGGTTCACCAACGTGGCCAGCCTGTTCGTGACGTTCACCTTCATCCCGGCGCTGGCCGGCCGGCTGCTGCGGGTACAGCGCCGCTTCCGCCCGGCGCCGGACGCGGCGGGCGCACCGGGTGCGGGGCCGGCGGCGGTCGCGGCGCCGGAGCGGGCTCCCGCCTACGTGCGCCTGTACTCGGGGATGGTGCGCGGGTCGCTGCGCTTTCCGTGGGTGACGGTGGTGGTGTCGCTGATGGCGCTGGCCGGGTCGTGGTACCTGTTCGACACGTACGTCACCCGCGGCACGGTGTGGCGGCCCTGGTGGGAGCGGGAATCGTACATCTCCATCAGCGTGGACCTGCCGCGCGGCGAGGAGCTGGAGCGCACGGACGAGCTGGTGCGCTTCTTCGAGGGCCAGCTGAAGCAGATGCCGGAGGTGGAGCGCTTCACCACCAACGTGCGCCCGCAGGCCGCGCGCATCGTGGTCACCTTCCCGGACTCGCTGGAGAACTCCGGGATCCCGGCCGCGATCAAGGAGCAGATGGAGGCGTACAGCCACCTCTTCGGGGGGGCGGAGGTGCGCGTGACCGGGTACGGGCCCTCCTTTTACGGCGGGGGCGGGAGCCCGCCCAACTACTCCATCCAGGTGCTGGGCTACAACTACCAGACGGTGCGCGACATCGCGGACGACCTGGGCGAGCGGCTGACGCGCTTCTCGCGGATCCAGGACGTGGACACCAACTCGTCCGGCGCCTGGTACGTGCGCGACAAGGCGACGGAGGTGGTGCTGCGCATCGACCGGCGGCGGCTGGCGCTGCACGGGCTCTCGGCGAACGACGTGGCCAACCGGGTGGCGTCGGCGGTGGGGGGGCAGTCGCGGCGCGACCGGGTGCGGCTGGCCGGCGAGGAGGTGGGCTTCGCCATCCGCACGGGCGACCGGGAGCAGATGGACGTGCTCTCGCTCCAGGAGATGCTGATCCCCGCGCCCTCCGGCGAGGCGGTGCGCCTGGGCGACGTGGCGGCGCTGGAGGAGCGGGAGGTGCTTTCGCGCATCCTCCGCGAGGACCAGCAGTACCAGCGCACGGTGAGCTACGAGTTCCGCGGCCCCACCAAGCTGGGCGACCGGGTGCAGAAGGCGGTCATCAACGCCACGCGCCTTCCGGCCGGCTACAGCATCAAGGGCAAGGAGGACTGGCGCTGGTCGGACGAGGAGCAGGAACAGATCTGGGGGGTGCTGGCGGTGTCGCTGGTGCTCATCTTCATGGTGACGGCGGCGCTCTTCGAGTCGCTCCGCCTGCCGCTGTGCGTGCTGCTCACGGTGCCCATGGCGCTGATCGGGGTGTTCCTGACCTTCTTCTTCGCCGACGCGAGCTTCACCCGCGAGGCGTTCATCGGGGTGATCATGATGGGCGGCGTGGTGGTGAACAACGCCATGCTGCTGGTGGACCACGTCAACCAGCTCCGCCGCGGCGACGGGCTGCCGCTGGAGCCGGCGATCCTGCGCGGGACGCTGGAGCGGGTGCGCCCCATCCTGATGACCAGCGCGGTGACCATCCTGGGGCTGCTGCCGCTGGTGGTGTTCAGCGAGTCGGCGGACTCCAACATCTGGAACGCCATGGGCTACGCGCTCCTGGGCGGGCTCGCCAGCTCCACCGTGCTGGTGCTGACGGTGACGCCCGCGCTGTACCTGCTCTTCGAGCGCGGGCCGGAGCGGAAGAAGCTGGCCGCCGCGGCGCCGGCCGCGCCGGCCCTCCAGCCGGTGCCGGAGCCGGTGCCGGCGTGAAGCGGCCGGTCCTGCTCCTCGCGGGCGTGCTCCTGGGCGCCGCTCCCGCCGCCGCGCAGCGGGCGGACACCGCGCTGGTGTCGCTGGTGAGCGCGGAGCGCGCCTTTTCCGCGGCGTCCGAGGCCCGCGGCATTCCCGCGGCGTTCCTGGCGAACGCGGCCGACAGCGGCCTGGTGTTCACCCCGGCACCGGCCCGTGCGCTGGAGCAGTACGCGGGGCGCCCCGCCCCGCCGGTCCTACTCACCTGGTACCCGGTCGCCGCGAAGATCTCTGCGGCGGGGGACATGGGCTACACCACGGGTCCGTTCGAGCTGAAGCCCGGGACCGCCGGTCCTCCTCCCGCCTACGGCCACTACTCCACCGTGTGGAAGCGGCAGGCGGACGGGCGGTGGAAGTTCCTGGCCGACCTGGGGATCTCGCACCCGCGGTCCGCCCGCGCGCTCCCGGGCTGGACCCCGGCGGACGCGCCGCCGGCCCGCTCCACGGGCACCGGCCCCGCCGGCGTGGAGGCGGTCCGCACGTCGCTGCTGGAGGCGGAGCGGGCGCTCGCCGCCGACGCGGCGGCGCGGGGCTTCGCGGAGGCGCTGCTCGCGCGGGGCGCGGAGGGGGTGCGGGTGCACCGCGACGGCTCGGAGCCGGCGATCGGGGCGGCGGCGGCCCGCGCGCTGCTGGCGAGGGAGCCCGCCGTGTCCGGCTGGACGACGGCGCACGCGGAGGCGGCGCGCAGCGGCGACTTCGGCTGGGCGCACGGCAGCTTCCGCATGGCGGGCGGCACGGGGAGCTACCTGCGCGTCTGGGAGCGCGGCGCGGACGGGACGTGGCGGGTGGTGCTGGACGTCACGGCGCCGCCCCCGCCGCCGCGGGGCTGATCGTCCGGCGAAGAGGGTGCTGCGGGCCGGGATCCACGTGGATCCCGGCCCGCTCTGCTTCTCCGCCGGACCGCACCGCGCGGGGATCCCCGCGACCGCAAAGCGCTCCGCCGCCCGGCACCCCTCACGTTTCACCGCGGCCGTCCGCACGCAGGCAAACCGGAAAACGGGCTGTATCCAACCTGCTCGTGAGCCCCTGCTCGCGGACGCCAGCGCGATGCCTGCGTGAGGGATGCGAGCGCGAAGCGGCGAGACCCGGCGGCTGTTTGCTAGTCATACCCCAAATCTCTACAGGTGGTTGAAACCGTTGCGCTTGGCAGGGCAGCCCGTAGCTTGGGAAGCTCCCTGGCAGGAGGTGTACGATGAGCGCAGAGAATAGGAGTTGGGCCCAAGAGCAATTCGAAGGAGCTGCGCTGGGCGATGTGCGTCGGGTGGACCGAGCGACTTTCATCGCAAGCCGCCTTCTGGATTCGCCGGGCAGCAGCCTTCCGGCTCTGTTCGACCGCCGCTACGACGTCAAGGCGGCCTATGCGCTGTTCGACCATGCGCAGGTCACCCCGGATACGCTGCAGGAGGGGCACCGGAGCCGACTGCGCGAGACGATGACCTCGGGGCCCCCGGGCCGTACGATCCTGCTGGCGGAGGATACGTCTGCGTTCAGCTGGAGTGGGAAGACGCCGCGTGCGGACATGGGCCCCCTGGGGTCGGGGAAGAAGGGGCTGCAAGGCTTCTTCGTTCACTCCGTGCTGGCGATCGAGTGGGTGCCAGAGCGAGCTGTGGCCGAGGGCAAATCGCGCCCTGCGCTGCTGGTGCTCGGGCTTGCAGACCAGCAGTACTACGTCCGTCCTCAGGAGAGACAGCGCACGGCAGAGCGGGATTCCAAGGTTGCCAAAGCACGACAGCGGGAGTCGGAGATCTGGAGCTACAGCACACTGCGGCTGGGCGAGGCTCCGGCAGGCGCACGTTGGATTCGCGTGTGCGACCGGGAGGCAGACATCTACGAGTTCCTGACGCTGTGCCAGGAGTCAGGGCACGGCTTCCTGGTGCGCGCCACGCAGGATCGCGCCCTGGAGTGGGCGCAGTGGCAGACTGGTTCGGGAAGCGGAGCAAGGCTATTCACGCAGCTGAGAGCCCAGCCTGCCGCGGGAGGATTCACCCTCTCTCTGCGGGAGCGTCCGCAGCACCCCGCCCGTGAAGCGGTCCTGAGCGTGGCGTTCTGCCAGGTGACGCTGCGCTCGCCCCAACGACCGGGGAAGAGTCCAGGCGGCTTGCCGGGCGTGCGCTGCACGGCGGTGCGCGTCTGGGAGGCGGATCCGCCTGCGAGTGTAAAGGAGCCCCTGGAGTGGATTCTCCTCTGCGATCAGCCCGTGCATTCGGCCGCCGAAGCCGCCGCGTGTGCCCGCCAGTACTCGGCGCGCTGGCTGGTGGAGGAGTATCACAAGGTGCTCAAGAGCGGGCTGGGAGCGGAGCACTTGCAGTTGGAGACGAGCGAGCGGCTCTACGCAGCCATCGCGTTGCTGAGCGTGGTCGCGACGCGCATTCTCACCCTGAAGGAGGCGGTACGGATCGATCCGTTCGCTCCCGCGGAGGACTCTGGGCTCACCGAGCGAGAACGCATGCTCCTGGCGTTGCGACTACGCCGCGAGTTAAAGACTGTACGCGATGTGGCGCTCGCGCTCGGACGTCTGGGCGGACACATGGGCTCGCACCAGGGCACGCGCGTCGACCACATGCCCGGCTGGATCACGCTCTGGAGAGGCATGCAGGCCCTGCAACTCATGGTGCAGGGCGCTGACCTCGCAGCCTCCCTAGATAAATTTGGGGTATGACAAGCGGCTGTTTGCCGGGGCTCGCCTCCGTTGCAGACGGTTGTTTCGTCTGCTACGGAGCCGCAGCCCGACCCGGCGCCAGCCGGGGGCACGCCCGACCCCGCAGTACATAGCCGTACCATGCCCTTCCAACCGGACATGGTGTCACCCCTCTGCATCGACCTCTGGCCCCCGCTTTTCCACCAACCACCCCTCCCGCGTTGTAGCCGGTCCAGCTACGACGCATCCTCCCTGGAGCAGCCGTGCGCGCCGGCGGCCCTCCGGTGGCGGCACGGATGCGGGGACGCAGGGTGCGTCCGGATCGAAAACCCCAGGAAGGAGATCTCCATGAGCATCAAGCGAGTATTGCTGGCCACCGCGCTGGGCGCGGTGGGGGTGGCGGCCGCGCTGCCGCTGAACAACGCCCGCGCCGCGGGCGGCTGCGACGGACGGTATTCCTGGCTCGTCCCCAGCGCCTGCACCTACTGCGAGTGGGGCGGCTCCTGCGGCGGCTGCCAGATCAAGGGCTGCACGATCAAGACTCCCACCTGAGCCGGGAGCGGCGGGCGGGGCCCCGCGCCCGGGTCCCGGGTCGCGCTCCGTCCGCCCTTGCTCCGCCCCCACCGGTCCCGTTGGCCGGTACCTCCTTCCCGCAACGATGCCTTCGCGGATGCCACACACGAACCGGCGGCCAGTTCGAAGCTTCCTCGCCGTCCTGCTGTGCCTCGGCGCATGGTGCGCCTGCGCACCCGCGGCGGACGACGCCCTCCCCCGCCTTGCCGGGCGCGACGTGAGCGCGCTCGCGGCCGCATCCGGCAAGGTCCTGCTGCTGGTCTTCGAGCCGGCGGACTGCCTGGCCTGCGCCACGGACATGCCGCAGTGGCTGTCGGTCCGCAGGCGCTCGCCGGGGAGCGTCGCCATCCTGGTCACCCGCCCGCCGTCGGCGGCGGAGACCAAGGTGTTCGCCCGCTACCGCATCCCGGTGGACGGGGTGCTGGGCCGCGGCGCGCTCCCGGAGCCCGCGCGCGGCGGGAGCGCCTTCCTGTACGTGAACGGAAAACTGGCCACCTCCGGGGCGCTGAACCGGCCGGAGCTGCAGACCACCCTGAACCGGGAGCTCGCCCCATGATCCGTCTCCGCACCCTGGCGGCCCTCGCGGGCCTGTCGCTGGCCGCCTGCGCCGGCGGCGAGGGGCCGCGCCCGGAGGACGCCGGGATCGTCCCGGTCGCGCTGGACAGCGTCGTACTGCAGGAGAACGACTCGCTGTACCTGGGGGCTCCCACCTTCCTGGTCGGCGCGCCGGGAGGCGACCTGTACGTGAGCGATGGGATGAACGGGCACGTCCTCCGCTTCGCCCGCGACGGCCGCCCGCTGGTGCGCTACGGGAAGCGCGGAGAGGGCCCGGGGGAGATGGGAACCCCCGTGGCCGCCGCGCTGCTCGGCGACTCGCTGCTGGCGGTGGCGGACTGGAGGCACACCCGGGCCTCGCTGTTCCGGCAGGCGGACGGCGCCTTCGTCCGCTCCGTGCCCAACCAGGGAATGCCGTTCTGGATGGAGGCGAGGGGCGACACGGTGTGGATGTCCAGCGTCCACCTCAAGCGGAAGACCAGCCTCGCCACCTGGCGCACGGGCGAGGACACGGTGCGCCACTTCAGCCGGCTTCCCCGCGAGTACGAGCGGTCGCCCATCCTGCTGGAGGCGCACCCGTACGCCACCATGGCGCGCACCGGAGACACCCTGCTGGTGGGGTTCACGGGCCACCGCGGGCTCTTCCTCACGCGCCCCGACGGCACGGTGTTCGACACGGTGGTGGTCCCCGCCGCGCTGCGGCGCGGCGTCCCCGCGGACATCCTGGAGCGGTTCGCGAAGCCCATGGAGAACGACGAGATCGCCTCCATGGCCTCGGCGCTGGTCGCCATGCACCGGCTCCCCTCCGGCGACTTCGCCCTGATGCACATGGACGTTACCACCGAGGGGAGGCTGATCACCGCGAAAGGCTTCCTTTCCGTGCTGTCACGCGACCTGAGCCGGGCGTGCGTGGACATCCCGTTCCACTTCCAGCAGGATGGACGGCCCGTGGTGGCGTTCCGCGGGGACACGCTCCTGGTGCTGGAGCAGAAGATCGTCTCGGAGACGCGGGCGGAAACGTTCGTCCGCTCGTACCGGGTGGACACCACGGGGTGCCGCTGGATCCCCACCGGCGGCCCGGCGGACCGCGCCTCCGCCGCCGGCCGGCCCCGCGCCCGCCCCGTGGGCTGACCCGGGACGGCTACGATCCCCGCGGCCGCACCCACCGCTCCACCGCGCCCAGCACCCCGTCCACCGCGAGCGCCAGAAGCGCCGCCGGGATCGCCCCCGACAGGATCATCCGCGCGTCGGAAAGGGCGAGCCCGGCGGCGATGGGGTCGCCCAGCCCGCCGGCGCCGATGAACGCGGCGAGCGTCGCCGTCCCCACGTTCATCACCGCGGCGGTCCGTATGCCGGCCAGGATCAGCGGCCCGGCGAGGGGGAGGCGCACGTGGCGGAGCACCTGCCCCGGGGTCATCCCCAGCGCGCGGGCGGCCTCCGTGGCCTCGGGCCCGGCGTCGCGCACGCCGCTGTAGGTGTTGCGGACGATGGGGTACAGCGAGTACAGGAAGAGGGCGACCAGCGCCGGCACCACGCCGATCCCCAGCAGCGGGATCATGAAGGCGAGCAGGGCGATGCTGGGCACCACCTGGAGCAGCCCCACGCCGCGGATGGCCGCCTCCGCCGCCCCGCCCCGCGCGCGCTCCAGAGCCAGCCCGAGCGGCACCGCCACCGCGACCGCCGCCGCCAGCGAGACCCCCACCAGCAGCAGGTGCCGCAGCGCGAGCGAGCCCAGCGGGGCGCGCCGCTCCCACAGGTACGCGGCCAGCGAGCCCCCGCCGCGCCGGTCGGCCTCCCCCACCCCGGCGGGACCGCCGCCCACCAGCCCCAGCTCCCGCAGCGCGTCCGCGGCCACGCGGGGAATCGCCTCGCCGTCCACCTCCACGCGGCGGTTGAGCGCGCGCATCCGCTCCACGTCCATGCGCCCGCTGAGCTCGGTGAGCGCCGCGACCGCCGCCGGCGACTCGCGCCACAGCCGGCGCCCCACCAGCGCCGCGGCCTCGTACGGCGGGAAGAAACGGCGGTCGTCCTCCAGCACCACCAGGTCGTAGCGGGCGATGGCGCCGTCGGTGGAGTAGGCGTCGATCACGTCTACCGCGCCGGTGGCGAGGGCCTGGTACTTGACGGCCTGGGCGAGCGCCCGGGTCTCGCGCGGGCGGAAGCCGTAGACGCGCTGGAGCCCCGGGAGGCCGTCCTTCCGGCCGATGAAGTCCGGCGTGAACCCGGCGCGCAGCCCCGGCCCGGCGCGGGCCAGGTCGCTGAGGGTGCGCAGTCCCAGCCGCCGCGCCGTGTCCCGGCGCACGGCGATGGCGTAGGTGTTCTCGAAGCCCAGCGGCGGGAGCCAGTGCGCGCCCCAGCGGCTTTCGAACCCGCGCGCCACGCGGCGAAAGGCCTCGCGCGGGTCGCGCACCGGCTCCTCCCCCAGCACGGCGAGCAGCCCGGTGCCGGTGTACTCCGGGTACACGTCCACGGCGCCGGAGCGCAGCGCGCCGAAGGCCACCTCGGTGGCGCCCAGCCCGGGCCGCCGCTCCACCGGGAATCCACGCGCCTCCAGCAGCTGCGCGAACATCTCGGCGAGGACGTACGACTCGCCGAAGGGCTTGGAGGCGACCACCACCGGCCGCGGCGCCCGCCCGGCCGACTGCGCCGCGGCGCCCGCGGCCGCGAGTACGAGGGCGAGCGCCAGCGCGAGGAGCGCGGCCGGGCGCCTCACGCGGCACCCACCCGCGAGCGGCGCAGCAGCTCGCGCACGTACTCCGTGGCGGGCGCGGCCAGGAGCGCGTCCGGCGCGGCGTCCTGCTCCACGCGGCCGGCGCGCAGCACGGCGACGCGGTCCGCCAGCAGCACGGCCTCGTGCAGGTCGTGCGTCACCAGCACGGTGGCGATCCCCAGCTCCCGCCGCAGCGCCCCGTACACGTCCTGGAGCTCGGCGCGGGTGATGGCGTCCAGCGCGCCGAAGGGCTCGTCCAGCAGGACCAGCGCGGGACGGGCGGCCAGCGCCCGCGCGATCGCCACGCGCTGCCGCTGCCCGCCCGACAGCTCGCGGGGGTAGCGCCCCCCGAACCGGTCCGCGGGGAGGCCCACCAGCGCCAGCGCCTCGGCGCCGCGCGGGCCGGCCTGCGCGTCGCCGCGCAGCCAGGGGACCATCGCCGCGTTGCGCAGCACGGTCCAGTGGGGGAGGAGCCCGCCGTCCTGGGGGACGTAGCCCACCCGCCGCCGCAGCTCCACGGGGTCCAGCGAGCGGGCGTCCGCTCCCTCCACCCGCACGACGCCCCCGTCCGGCTCCACCAGCCGGTTGAAGCAGCGCAGCAGCGTGGACTTCCCGGACCCGCTCTCCCCCACCAGCGCCACGCACTCTCCCGGCGCCACGCGCAGCGACACGCCGTCGAGCGCCGCGACGGGCCCGTAGCGCTTGCGCACGTCGGTCGCCTCCAGCGCGGGCGCGTCAGTCAAGGGAATAGCGCTCCAGCCGCATCAGCAGGCTCTGGATCCCCTCGGCGAAGGTGGGGTGCACGAACTCGGCGTCCACCAGGGCGCGCGCGGGCGCGCCGGCCGCCATCAGCGCGACGAAGACGTGGACCAGCTCGCCCGCCTCGGCGCCGACGAGCGCGGCTCCCAGGACGCGCTCGGTGGCCGGGTCCAGGAGCACCTTCATCACCCCCGCGCGCCGGTCCGTCTCCACCGCGCGCGCGACGTCGCCGAAGGGCATCGTCGCCGTTTCCACGCGGATCCCCCGCTCCCCGGCCTCGCGCTCGGACAGGCCGACGCGGGCCACCTGCGGGTCGGTGAACACCGTGTAGGGGACGAGCCGACCCGCGGCGGTGCGCCCGGAGCGGCCGGTGAGCAGGTCGAAGAGGATGCGCCCGTCGTCCCAGCTGCGGTGGGTGAACTGCGGCCCGCCGGTCACGTCGCCCACGGCGTAGACGCCCGCGGCGGAGGTGCGGAAGCGCTCGTCCACCGGGATGAAACCCTCGTCGTCCAGCCGGATGCCGGCCGCGTCGCACCCCAGGTCGCCGGTGTTGGGCTTCCGCCCCGCGGCCACCAGCAGGTGTGAGCCGCGCAGCTCCCGCCCGTCGTCGAGCACCAGGACGATCTCGCCGCTCTCCCTGCGGACCTCGCTGGCGCCGGCGCCCAGCTCCAGCTCGATCCCCTCGGCGCGGAACGCTGCCTCCACCGCGTCCGACACGTCCGTGTCCTCGCGGTCCAGCAGGTGCGCGCTCCGCCCTGCGATCGTGACGCGCGCGCCGAAGCGGCGGAACATCTGCCCCAGCTCGCAGCCGATGTAGCCGCCGCCCAGCACCAGCAGGTGCCCGGGCAGCTCCCGCAGCTCCAGGGCGCGCGTGCTGTCCAGCCAGGGGACGGTGTCCAGCCCGGGAATGCGGGGCACCCCCGGCCGGGCGCCCACGTCCAGCACCACCGTTTCCGCGCGGTGGCGTGCGCCGTCCACCTCCACCTCGCGCTCGCCGGTGAAGCGCGCGTGGCCGCGCAGCAGCGTCAGGCGGTCGCCCGCTTCCCGGATGCGCCGCTCCACGCTCTCGCGCCACTCGCGCACCACCCGCTCCTTGCGGTCCACCACGGCGCCCAGATCCACCCGCACCTCGCCGACGTGGACGCCCAGCGACGACGCCCGGCGGGCGTCGTGGGCCGCCTGCGCGGAGGCGATCATGGTCTTGGTGGGGGTGCACCCGCAGTTGACGCACGTCCCGCCCACGGGCCCGCGCTCGGCCAGCAGCACCCGCTTCCCGGCGGCCGCCAGGCGCGCCGCCAGCGGCACCCCGGCCTGCCCCGCCCCGATCACGACGACGTCGGCGTCCATCGACATCCTCCCTGGCTCCCGGCGTGTCCGGAGGTGCATGCGCCCCGTGCCGCACCCCGTGCAGATGTCTACAAACCATGCACTCCCGGCTCGCTTTTTGCGCCCCGCCCCCGGAAAATCGGGAGTGTGGCGCGCGCGTCGGCGCCGCCCTAGCTTAACTTCACCCCACCGCTCCCGCAAAAGCCCCCACTCCACCGCACATGATCCAGGACAGCGTAGTCGCCCCGCTGGCGGAGCAGGTCGCCGCCCTACTCGAGGAGGCGCGCGCGCGCACCCTGCTGCTGATCTCGCCGCTCTCCGAGGCGGAGCTCCGCGCCCAGCACAGCCGGCTGATGGGCCCCCTCCTCTGGGACCTGGGCCACATCGCCCACTTCGAGGAGCTGTGGCTCCTGCGCAACCTGGAGGGCCCGGTGGAGTTCGGGGAGATGCCGGGGATGTTCAACCCCTTCGAGAACCCGCGCGCCGTGCGGGGCGGGCTGGACATGCCCACGCTGCCGCAGACGCTTTCGGTCATGGCGGAGACGCGCGCCCTCGTGCTGGACCGCATCCCCTCGCTGGACCTGGCCGGCGACGACCCGCTGCTGCGGGAAGGCTACGTGTTCCGCATGGTGGCCCAGCACGAGTACCAGCACGGCGAGACCATGCTCCAGGCGCTGCAGCTCAAGGAGGAGGAGGTGTACCGCGCACCCCGCGCCTGGAGCGTGCCGGAGCCGCGCTGGACGCCCCGGGAGGAGATGGTGAGGTTTCCCGGCGGCGAGGTGGAGATCGGCACGGCGGACCGGAGCGCGGCGTACGACAACGAGCGCCCGCCGCACCGGGTGGAGCTGCGCCCCTTCCGGATCGACGCGGCGCCGGTCACCAACGGCGCCTACCTGGAGTTCATGGAGGCGGGCGGCTACGACGAGCGCCGCTTCTGGACGGACGCGGGGTGGGCGTGGCGGGAGGAGACCGGCGCCCGCTCGCCGCAGTTCTGGGAGCGCGAGGGTGGGGAGTGGATGACCCGCGCGATGGACCGCCGCGCGGCGGTGGACCCGCGCCGGCCGGTGTGCCACGTCTGCGCCCACGAGGCCGAGGCGTTCGCGCGCTGGGCCGGCAAGCGGCTCCCCACCGAGCAGGAGTGGGAGGCGGCGGCCACCTGGGACCCGGCCACCGGGACCAGGCGCGCCTATCCCTGGGGCGACGAGCCTCCCACGCGCGAGCACGCCAACCTGGACCAGCTCGCCTTCGAGACCGCGCCGGTGGGCGCCTACCCGCGCAACTTGTCGCCCATCGGGTGCTACGGGATGATCGGCGACGTGTGGGAGTGGACGGCCAGCGACTTCGCCGGCTACCCCGGCTACCGGACCTTCCCCTATCCCGAGTACTCGGAGGTGTTCTTCGGGCCGGAGTACCGCGTGCTGCGCGGCGGCTCGTGGGCCACCCGCCCGGGGGCGGCGCGGAGCACGTTCCGCAACTGGGACTACCCCATCCGCCGCCAGATCTTTTCCGGCTTCCGGTGTGCCGCCGATGAGTGAGCCCGTGCTCGCGGAGACCGCACCCCCCGCGGGGATGCTCGCCGACCTGCGCGAGGGGCTGTCGCGCCCGCAGAAGGAGCTGCCGCCCAAGTACTTCTACGACGTGCGCGGCTCGGAGCTGTTCGAGGAGATCACCCGCCTCCCCGAGTACTACCTGACGCGCACCGAGCGCGGCCTGCTGGAGCGGTGGATGCCGGAGTGGGCCGCGGCGCTGCGGCCCCGCGCGCTGGTGGAGCTGGGCGCGGGGAGCGCGGTGAAGACGCGCATCGTGCTGGACGCCATGGCGGAGGCCGGCGCGGCGGAGGTCTACGTTCCCGTGGACGTGAGCGCCGAGTTCCTGGCCGACACCGCGGCCCGCCTGCGCGCCGAGTACCCGTCGCTGCGCGTGGTCCCCGCCGTCGCGGACATCTCGGAGGAGTTCGAGCTGCCGGGGGGGCTCCCGCGGCCCACGCTCCTGGCCTTCCTGGGGAGCACCATCGGCAACTTCGCGCCGGAGGGCGCGGCGGCGTTGCTGCGGCAGGTGCGCGGGGCGATGCGGCCGGGGGACCGCTTCCTCATGGGGGTGGACCTGCGCAAGGACCCGGCGCGGATCGAGGCCGCCTACAACGACGCGCGCGGCGTGACGGCGGAGTTCAACCGCAACATGCTGCGCGTGCTGAACCGCGAGGCCGGGGCCGACTTCGACGTGGACGCCTTCGAGCACCGCGCCTTCTACGACCCGGCGGAGCACCGCATCGAGATGCACCTGGTGGCCCCCGCCGCGCAGACCGTCCACGTTCCCGGGGTGGGCGACGTGCGCCTGGCCGCCGGCGAGTCCATCCGCACCGAGATCAGCTGCAAGCACGACCGGGCGAGCGTGGCGGCGCTGTTCGCCGGCGCCGGGCTGGCCGTGGAGCGCTGGCAGACCGACGCCGAGGGGCTGTACGCGCTCCTCCTCGGCGCCCCGGCGGAGTGAGCCGCGCGATCCCGCGACCCGTGACGCCCCCCGAGCAACCCACCCGCCCCGCGCTCCTGGCGGGCCTGCGCTCCCAAGACTTCGGCGTGGGGGCGCGGGCGCGGCCGCCGCGCATCGGCGCGGAGGTGGAGCTGGTGGCGCTCCTCGCCGGGACGCACGCCCCCGCGCCCCTGGTGGCGGCGAAGGGCCCGGCCACGCTCCCCCTGCTGCGGCGGCACGCGGCCCGGCACGGGTGGACGGAGAAGTTCTCGGCCTACGGCCCGCCGTGCTTCGTCCTCCCGGACGGCGGGGTGGTCTCCTACGAGCCGGGCGGGCAGGTGGAACTGAGCGCGGCGCCCTTCGCCTCGGCCAGCGCGCTGCTGGACTCGCTGCGCGGCGCGGTGCTCCCGCTGGTGGCCGCCGCCCGCGACGAGGGGATCGAGCTGCTCACGGTGGGGATGGACCCGCACAACCCGGCGGAGGCGGTGCCGCTGCAGCTCTGCGGCCCGCGCTACGGCCGCATGGCGGAGTACCTGGCGGGGATCGGCCCGCACGGCGCCCGGATGATGCGGCAGACGGCGTCGGTGCAGGTGAACCTGGACTGGGCCGGCGACCCGCTGGACGCCTGGCGGGTCCTCAACGCCGCGGCGCCCTACCTGACCGCGATCTTCGCCAACTCGCCGGTGTACGCCGGCGCTCCCACCGGGCACCGCAGCACGCGCGCGCACGCCTGGCGCGAGCTGGACCCGGCGCGCACCGGCGCTTTCGCCGGCGGGGGCGACCCTGTGGACGAGTACCTGGAGTTCGCGCTGCGCGCCCCGGCGATCCTCCTCCCCTGGCCGGAGGGGGAGGCCCGCCCGGCCGGGGAATGGCTGGCGCGCGGGGAGATGGGCGAGGAGGAGTGGCGGACGCACCTCACCACGTTGTTCCCGGAGGTGCGCCCCAAGGGCTACGCCGAGGTGCGCTCCATCGACATGCTGGACGCGGAGTGGTGGGCCGCGCCGATCGCGCTGCTCGCCGGGATCGCCTACGACCCGGCGGCCCGGCGCGCCGCCGCGGACCTGCTTGGCGACCCGGAGCCCGGGCTGCTGCGCCGGGCGGGGCGCGTGGGTCTGGGAGACCCGGAGATCGCCCGCGTCGCCGCCGACCTGTTCGCCGTGGGGCTGGAGGGCGCCGCCGCCCTGGGGACGGACTTCCTGGCGCCCGCCGACCTGGAAGCGGCGCGCGAGTTCAACGAGCGCTACACCCGCCGCGCCCTCGCCCCCGCCGACGACGCCAGCCCCGCGGCACTCACCCGGCTCGCTTGAGGCTCGCCTCCCGGGTCCTTGATCCGGTTCACGCGAAGCGTGAAGCGTGAAGCGCCATCCAGGGAGAGGGGGCCGACGGCGATCGGCGCAAGCCGAAAGGCCGGGGGACGACTCTCGTTCCCCGGCCTTCGTCGTTCCACACGGCGTGCGGCGCGCGCGGCGCTCCGCTCGTCACGGGACGCCGCGCTTCGTCCCCGCGAGGTTGCCCGTCCGCTCCTCTCCCGGCATCCATCCCCCTCCGCCGGCCCCCGTCGCTCCCGACCCTCGACCCCGTCCACGCCATGTCGTCTCCCGCGCTGCGCGTCCGTTGCCTGTGGGCCGTGCCTGCCCTGCTGCTCGCCGTCCTCGCCTGCGCGTGCGCGGCGGCGGGAAGGGGTGCGCGAGAGTCCGGCGGGTGGAGCGCGGTGGTGAAGCGGTACGTGGAGCGGTGACGCGGACACGTCCCGTCCCTCCCCGGCTCGCCTCGTCCTCCCCTGGCGCGGCCCGCGCCCGGCGAGTTGCTCCCCCGGGGCGGATCGCGTAGCGTTCACGGGATCACGGCCGCGCCGCCCCCGGCTCCGCGCGGCCACGGACGGACCCAGACGCCCCACTCCGCCGGATGACCGGATCGCCTCCTCTTCGCATCCTTTCCGCTTCCGCACTTCTCCCCCTCGCCCTTGCAATCCTACCCGGCTGCGCGGCCGGCCGCCCCGCCACGGAGGCCGTTCCGGCGGCGCAGGGGAGCGGCGAACGGATCGCGGCCATCGAGAGCCGGGTACGCGCGCGCATGGAGGAGCTGCGCGCCGCCGGGAGCTTTCCCGGCGCCACGGTGGGCTTCGTGCTGCCGGACGGGAGCGCGGGCGAGGTGGCGGTAGGGATGGCGGACGTGGAGGCGGAGACACCCATGCGGCCGGGCGACCGCATGCTGGCGGGGAGCATCGGCAAGACGTTCGCGGCGGCGCTGGCGATGCAGCTGGCCGCGGAGGGGCGGCTGGAGCTGGACGCGCCGGTGTCGCGCTGGCTGGGCGGCGAGCCCTGGTTCGCGCGCGTCCCCAACGCTGGCGGCATCACGGTCCGCATGCTCCTGAACCACACCTCGGGAATCGAGGAGCACGTGGAGAACGCCGCGTTCCAGGCGGCGATCCGCGCCGATCCGGACCACGTCTGGGAGCCGGCGGAGCTCGTGGCGTACGTCCTCGGCCGCCCGGCCCTCTTTCCGGCCGGCGGGGGGTGGAGCTACGCGGACACCAACTACATCCTGCTGGGGATGGTGCTGGAGCGGATCACCGGGACCCCCTTCTACGCGGAGGCGGACCGCCGCTTCGTGAAGCCGCTGGGCCTCTCCGCCACCGTCCCCTCCAACCGGCGCGTGCTCCCCGGGCTGGTGCCGGGCTACATCGTGCCGGAGTTCAACCCCTTCGGCTTCGCGGCGAAGACGCTGGAGGGCGGGCGCTTCGTGGTGAACCCGCAGTTCGAGTGGACGGGCGGCGGCTACGCCTCCACCCCGCGAGACCTGGCCCGCTGGGCCCGTGCCCTGTACACGGGGAGCGCCTTCCCCGCGGCGTGGGTGGACACCATGCTGGTCTCCGTGCCCGCGGCCACGGGGCCGGGCGACCGCTACGGGCTGGGCGTGCAGGTGAAGCAGACCCCGCTGGGCGTATCCTACGGGCACAGCGGCTGGTTCCCCGGATACCTCTCGGAGATGATGTACTTTCCCGCCCACGGGATCGCCGTGGCCGTGCAGGTCAACACCGACCACGGGCGGCGCCTGGGCCGGCCTCTGCCGGGCCTGGTCGGCGAGGTGGCGGCGGTGGTCGCCGCGGCCGTGCACCCGGAGCGTGCGTGCGCGCCGCCCCCGGCGCGGGTGGAGGCGCACTGCTTCGCGGAAGCGGGCGCCGTTCATGGCCGGCGCGCTGGTGGACACGCTGCGCCGCGAGGGTTATTACGAGGTGGACTCCACGACGTTCGCGGCGTGGCGCCGGCGGCGGGGCCGCGCCTCCCGGTGCTGCTGCTCTCGCACGGCTTCGGCGTGTCGCGCTCCAGCTACACGGCGCTCGCGGAGGAGCTCGCGAGCCACGGCTACGCGGTCGCCGCCGTGGACCACACCTACGGCGGCATCCTGGGCGGCGGCGGCGGTGGGCTTCTCGACGCGCCCTCGGCCCGCTACCCTGGAGTGGTCTTCGTGAAGTAGCCCGGCGCCGGCCCCCGGCCGGCCGCACCCCTCTCCACCTCCCGACGGAGCACCGAATGACCCGACTTCCCGCCGTCCTCCTCGCCCTGGCGCTCGCCGCCTGCGGCAGCGCCATGGCCGGCGCCCCCGGCCCCGCGTCCGACCCCACGGCGGAGATCCTGGCTCTCCAGGACTCCACCGCCCGGGCCTGGAACCACGCCAACCTGGACGGCCACGTGGCGCCCTACGCCGACACGGCCACCTTCATGGCACGCGGCCCGGTGCGCGGCCGCGACCGCATCCGCGCGTCGCTGGAGCGCAGCTTCTGGCGCGAGGGAAGGCCGCTCCAGCAGCTCCGCTACGACAGCCTGACGGTGCGCCCCATGGGCCCGGGCCACGCCCTGGTGACCGGCAAGTTCACCCTGTACGGCGGCGGCCGCGACGACCGCAGCGGCTGGTTCTCGCTGCTGTACGCCCGCACCGCCGAGGGCTGGAAGATCCTGCACGACCACTCGTCGTAGAAGCCGCCCACACCCGCACCAACGCGAGCGGCGCCCCCCGTGGGGGCGCCGCTCGCGCATGGAGCCGGATCGGGGAAGAGGCCGTGAGGGACCGGCGGAGCGCGAGGACCCGGAACGCCCGCCGACGACCTCCCCCC
The DNA here is from genome assembly GCA_963716255.1 of uncultured Gemmatimonadales bacterium. Taxonomy (GTDB): domain Bacteria; phylum Gemmatimonadota; class Gemmatimonadetes; order Longimicrobiales; family Longimicrobiaceae; genus JAFAYN01. Next base: position 2,539,016 of record OY970303.1, read on the forward strand.
GACGTGAACGGCCCGGCGGCCCTCACCCGGCTCGCTTGAGGCTCGCCACCCTCTCCCAATTCCGGGAGAGGGGGCAACGGCTGGAGATCGCGGCTACATCTGAACTTGCGTGAGGGATTTCGGCCCGAAGGGGCGAGACCCCGCGGCAGTTTGCGGGGGCTCGACTCCGTTGCACACGGTAGTTTCGTGTGCTGCGGAGCCGAAGCCCGACCCCGGCGCCAGCCGGGGGCACGCCCAACCCTGCCGTAAAAAGCCGTTGCCGTAAATCGTTGTCCTACCTCACTGGACGGTAATCACGCCCACCATGCCGGAGGTGAAGCTGGTCGAGTGCGGCCGGCACCGGAACCGGTACGTGCCCGGCGTGGCGAACGTGACGGAGAAGTTGTCGGCGGCACTGCCCAGGTCGTGCTCCACCCAGCTCCCGGACGGGGTCTCCGGGGTGACCGTGTGGCCCACGCCGGTGCCGTACTCGAAGCGGACCGTCCCCCCGGCGGGGATGGCGACGCTGCCGTTGGTGAAGGAAGCGTCGGCGGTCCGCACGGTCGCGGTCGCCCCGCCGCCCACCGTCTGCACGGACCAGCTCACCGTGGCCGTGCCGCCGGCCGTGACGGTGGCGCTCTTCGCGGCCGTCTCGCTCCCCAGGCCGAAGCCCGCGGGGAGCTGCGACAGGGTGACGGTGTAGGCGCCCGGCTGGAGGTTGTCGAAGCGGACCTGGCCGTTGCTGCCCGTGGCGGCCGTCGCGCCGCCCGTGATCGCCACCTGGGCACCCTGCACGGTGGTCGCTCCGGCCCCCACCTGCGCCACCACCGAGCCGGTGGTGGGGCCGGGGCCGGGGCCCGTGCCGCCGTCGGCGCCGCCGCCCGCGCAGGCGGCGGCCAGGCCGGATCCCAGCGCGACCGCCGCGGCGGCGGCGAAAAGGACTCGAACTCGTGAAGCGCTCATGCAACACCTCGGGAACGGGACAGGAATGTGGAGGCGAATCCGTACCCGGGAAGGGCAAGCCGCGATCCCGCCCCGCGCGGGCCGGTCCGGCGGGCGCAGGGTGTTGCGGTGACCGCGTTTGAATGGTAAACAGGCGGCGGAGACGGGGACCGCGCCGTGTAGCGTTTCGGAACACGCTGCCGGCCGGCGGGACAGCGCGGCTTCAGGCGGAGGGGGCGAGGCCGTCGAGGAGGGCGAGGACGGCGGCGGCCTCGGCGGCGGCACCCAGCCCGTGGAACTGGAGGGCGGAGTCGCCGAGCGCTTCGCGGGCGGCGGCGGTGTCGCCCCGGTCGCGGAGGAGGAGGCCACGGTCGCGCTGCACCTCGGCCCGCAGAAGGGCGTCGGAGTGGGCGCGGGCGGCCTCGAACGCCTCGTCCAGGAGCGCCGCGGCCGCGTCGTCGTCCGCGGAGGCGCGGGCGGCGAGCGCGAGCACGCGGAGGGTCTCGGCGCGCCCCACGGGGTCTCCGATGCGCTCGAAGCGGCCCCGCGCGCGCAGCGCCAGGGTGCGGGCCAGCGCCCCGTCGCCGCCGCGGGCGCGCAGCACGGCGCGCTCCGTCTCGGCGATGGCCACCACGTCCTCGCTGTCGGAGGCCGCGGCCAGCTCGATGGCGCGCAGGTAGTGGGCGTCGGCCTCGCGGTCGAAGCCCAGGTCGCGGTACGAGATCCCCAGGTTGTGGTGCGTCTGGGCCAGGCCGCGCGTGTACCCCAGCCGCTGGTACGAGGCCACGGCACGGCCGTACCAGGCCAGCGCGCGGTCGCGCTCGCCGCGGATGTTGGCGAGCATCCCCAGGTTGTTGCAGGCGCGCCCGGCGAACTCCTCGTCGCCGCCGTCGGAGGACAGCTCCAGCAGTTCCTCGAAGCGTCCGCCCGCGGCGTCGTTGCGCCCCAGCTCGAAGAGGCAGATCCCCACCAGGTTCACCAGGTTCACCAGCAGGCGGCGGTCGCCTCGCTGGCGCACGGGGGTTTCCAGCCCCTCGGCGACCTGCAGCGCCTCGGGCGTGCGGCCCACCCGGCGGAGAGCGTCGGCGTGGTGAAAGGACACCTCCGGCTCCTCGGGAACGGGGGAGGCGGACACGCGCTCCACGATCCGCTGCCACTCGCGCCGGGACGCGAGGGAGCGGACCTCCTCCAGGGAAGGAACGGGAGCGGTGGGAAGGGACACGTCAGTCGTCCGCGCGCCTGGCCGCGCCGCGGTTGCTGGCGACGGCGTAGCGGGTGAAGCCGGGGATGGACGTGCTCAGCTCGTGGAGCTCGTCGTCGCGCCGCGTGGCCATGCGCTCCCACGGCTGCCCCACGGATTCCTGCCGCCACAGCTGCAGGTTCTCCTCGATGCTCTCGTCGGTCTTGTCGCGCCGACCGTCGCCGTCGTAGTCCTGGTCCGCCCACCAGAACGAGACGCGCAGCCGCGCCGGGTTGGACGGGTTGAAGCGGAGCCCCGCCGGCGCGAACTCGAAGCGGAAGGCCTCCGGGTCCACCGCGCGCACGGTGACCAGCACCGAGTCGCCCGGCTGCACGGCGCGGCCGTCCGGGTGCCGCAGCAGCGACCCCGCCGGCACCACGAACTCCATGCACAGCTGGTACTTGCCGGGCTTGATCCCCACGTATTTGAAGGCGACGCTGCGGGTCTGCCCGGGCTTTGCCCAGAAGGACCCCTCCACGATGTCCAGCGGCGGCGCGTCCGGGTCGGCGCGGGCGAAGAACAGCTGGTCCTCGGCGAGCCGGTCGCCCACCGCCCCCTCGGGAAGCAGGTCCTCGCACCCCGCGAGCACGGGGGCGGCGAGGAGGGCGAGGAGAAGCGTCAGTCTACGGGTCGATCGCATGGCTGGCTCGGGCCTGGTGAAGTGGTGCGTGCCGGGTCTTCGCCGCGCCGTTGGGGCAAGCGCCGCGCCCGGTGTTTCCCCGCGCCGCGCCTGGGTTTCCGGGCCGGGCGCTGTCCCGGTCCGCGACGGATGTATCATTCCGGGACACCCTCCTCGCCCAGCAGCCGGTACAGCCGCGAGCGGGAGATGCGCAGCGCCTCGGCGGCGGCGCTCTTGTTCCCGGCCATCTGCTCGGTCATGGCCACGGCCGCGGCGCGCTCGATCTCCTCCATGGGAGCCGGGAAGGGGATGGGCCCGTTCCGCGCCGCGGGGGCCGGCCGGGCCCGGGGGAACAGGTCCGCCGGGTCGATGTGCCCGTCGCCCAGCAGCAGGGCGCGCTCCACGCCGTTGCGCAGCTCGCGCACGTTCCCCGGCCAGGCGTGCGCCAGCAGGGCCCGCCGCAGCGGCGGGTCGATGGCCGGGACGGGGAGGTCGTACTGGACGGCCAGCGTCCGCAGGAAGTGCTCCGCGAGGAGCACCACGTCCTCGCCGCGCTCGCGCAGCGGCGGGAGGTGGATGGGGACCACGCTCAGCCGGTAGTACAGGTCCTCGCGGAAGTCGCCGCGCGCCACGGCGGCCTCCAGGTCCACGTGGGTGGCGGCGACGATGCGGACGTCCACCTCGCGCGGGCGCACGGCGCCCAGCCGGCGCACCTGCTTCTCGTCCAGCACCTTGAGGATCTTGCCCTGGAGCGCCAGCGGCAGGTCGCCGATCTCGTCCAGGAAGAGGGTGCCGCCGTGCGCCGCCTCGAAGAGCCCGGGCTTTGCGGTGCGCGCGTCCGTGAACGCCCCGCGCTCGTGCCCGAACAGCTCGGACTCCAGCAGCCCGGCGGGGATTGCGGTGCAGTTGATCTCCACGAACGGCTGCGCCGCGCGGGGACCGTTGTAGTGGATGGCCTGGGCCAGCAGCTCCTTGCCCGTGCCGGTCTCGCCGGTGAGCAGCACCGTGGCGCGGTCGCGCGGGATGATGCGCGACGCCCGGTCCAGCGCCGCGCGCAGCTGCGGGCTCTCGCCCACCACGCGGCGGAAGTCGAAGGTGGCGCGCTCGGCGGCGGCGTGGCGCCCCCCCGCCGCGCGGGAGTCGCGCCGCCGCGCCCGCTCGGCCAGCTCGGCGCGCAGGTCGTCCAGGTCGCCGGGGAGGGCGAAGTAGTCCGCGGCGCCGGAGCGCACCAGCGCCGCCGCCAGCCGGTGGTCCGCCCGCGCCCCCACCACCAGCGCCGGCGGCGCCCCGGCCGCCGCGAGCGCGCGCAGCGCCGGCTCGGCCTCCTCCTCCACCCCCGCCACGCACAGCACCACCGCCAGCGCGTCCGGGGCGGACCCGGCGTCCTCCGCCTGCGGGGCCACGCGCGGCTCCGCCCCGGCGTCCGCGGCCAGCCGGGGCCACAGCGACGAGAAGGAATCGGAGGGTGCGACGACGTACAGGATGCTCAAGCGTGGGGCGGCGCGCGACGGGACGGGAGGGAGGCGAAACGTGTAGCGTTTCGCTACACGATAGCGGCCCGAGGAAGGGAACGGAAGTGCGGAAGCACGGACCGGCGACAGCGACCCCCTCCCCCGGCCCCTCCCCGCAAGGGGGAGGGGAGAACGACACGACAACGGCGAGGATTGCAGCGTGGAGATGCCCCCTCCCCCGGAACGGGGGAGGGTGGCGAGCCTCAAGCGAGCCGGGTGGGGCCCCCGCGGACGCCAGCGCGAAACCCGCGTGAGGGATTTCGGCCCGAAGGGGCGAGACCGCGCGGCTGTTTGCGCGGGCTCGACTCCGTTGGGCAGCGTTGTTTGCTGCCCTACGGAGCCGAAGCCCGACCCCGGCGCCCGCCGGGGGCACGCCCGAACCCTCAGTTCCCGAAACCGCATCACCCTGCCACCCGTAAGGCACTTCGTCTCGCACCGCGCGGAATCCACCCGCACCCGCCACGCACCGCTCGTCCCCGGCGCGTTGTGGACACCGGCGGGAAGCGGCTCAATTCACCTTGCCGGCGCGCGCTGCGTCTTCCAACCATCCGGCACACGCCGGTGTCCAACGGGGTGCCCGCGCCAGGCCCCACTCCAACCCGTCCGTCCCACGAGGTCCCGATGTCCCTCCGCACCCTCGCGGCGTTTGCACTCGCCGCCCTCGCGCTCCCCCTGCCGGCAGCGGCGCAGCTGGCCTCCAACCAGCCGGTGCGCAGGTCCGGCACCGCCGCGGAGCCCGCCGCCGCGCGCACCGTCCGGGGGGTCCGCACCGCCCAGGCGCCGGTGGTGGACGGCCGCCTGGACGACGCCGCCTGGGCCGCGGCGGAGGCCGCCGGGGAGTTCGTGCAGATGCGGCCGGACCCGGGCAGGCCCGCCAGCGAGCGCACCGAGGCGCGGGTGCTGTACACCGACGACGCCGTGTACGTGGGGATGCGCATGTACGACTCCGCCCCCGACTCGGTGGTGGCGCAGCTCGCCCGCCGCGACGCCAGCGGCGTGTACTCCGACTGGGCGCACGTGCTCATCGACTCGTACCACGACCGGCGCACCGGCTTCCGCTTCTCGGTGAACCCGCGCGGCGTCAAGAAGGACGTGCTCCACTTCGACGACACCGGCGAGGACGTCAACTGGGACGCGGTGTGGGAGGCGGGGACGCAGACCGACTCCCTGGGGTGGACGGCGGAGTTCCGCATCCCGCTGTCGCAGCTCCGCTTCAGCGGCGCCGCCGAGGGCGAGCGCGTGTGGGGGGTGAACTTTTCGCGCGAGATCGCCCGGCGCGGCGAGTGGGCGTGGTGGTCGCCGGTGCTCCCCAGCGAGTCGGGGGTGGTGTCGCGCGCCGGCGAGCTGCACGGCCTGGAGGGGATCCGCCCCGGCCGCCGGCTGGAGGTGCTCCCCTACAGCGTCGCCAGCCTGACCCGCGCCCCCACCGAGGCCGGCAACCCCTTCTACCGCCGCAACGACCCCACCGTGGCCATGGGGGTGGACCTGCGCTACGGGCTCACGCCCAACCTGACGCTCTCGGCCACCCTCAACCCCGACTTCGGGCAGGTGGAGGCGGACCCGTCGCAGGTCAACCTGTCGGCGTACGAGAGCTACTTCTCCGAGAAGCGCCCCTTCTTCATGGAGGGGTCCAACATCTTCGCCTTCAACGTGGGCACCGACGACGACTCCGGCGAGTCGCTGTTCTACTCCCGCCGCATCGGGCGCACGCCGCAGCGCTTCGTGGACCCGGGCGACGGGTGGCTGGAGGCCCCGGACGCCACCACCATCCTGGGCGCCGCCAAGGTCACCGGGAAAACGGGCGGCGGCTGGACGCTGGGGCTGCTGGACGCCGTCACCGGCGAGGAGCGCGCCCGCCTGGCCGCCGGCCCGGGGAGCGCGGTCACCCGCGAGGCGGTGGAGCCGCTCACCAACTACCTGGTGGGTACCCTGTCGCGCGACTTCCGCCGCGGCGCGAGCGCGCTGGGGCTGATGGGCACCGCCACCCACCGCCGGCTGGACGGCAGGGAGGAGCTGGACTTCCTGCGCTCCTCCGCCTACTCCGCCGGCGTCACCGGGCGCCACCGCTTCGCCGCCGGCACCTGGGAGGCCAGCGGCTACCTGGCCGGCAGCCACGTGCGCGGCAGCGAGGAGGCCATCACGCGGGTGCAGACGTCGCAGGCGCACCTGTTCCAGCGGCCGGACGCGGACTACGTGGAGCTGGACTCCACCCGCACCTCGCTGAGCGGGGCCGTCGCCAACGTGTGGGTGGGGAAGAACGGCGGGAGCAAGCTGCGCGGCGGGTTCGGCGCGCACCTGCGCACCCCCGGGCTGGAGCTCAACGACCTGGGCTTCATGGGCGAGGCGGACGTGGGGCAGCTCTTCGCCAGCTGGCGCTGGCAGCAGTACGAGCCGCAGTGGATCTTCCGCAGCTGGTCGGCGGGCCTCAACCCCTCGGGCGCGTGGACCACGGGCGGCGAGCGCACCTGGACCCAGATCGGCCACTTCGCCAACTACGAGCTCCGCAACTTCTGGAACGGCGGCTGGTGGATGGGCAAGCGCTTCGCCGCGCTCACCAACAGCACGCTGCGCGGCGGGCCGGCCATGGTGCGCCCCGGCGGGCTGCGCTACAGCTCGTGGATCAACTCCGACAACCGGCGGCCCGTGCGGGCCAGCTTCGAGGTGTGGGGCGGCTACGACAACGACGGCGGCGGCCGCGACTACGGCTTCGCGCCGGGCGTGTCCTTCCGTCCCTCGTCGCAGCTCAACGTGTCGGTGAACCCCTCGTTCAGCCACGCCGACAACAGCTGGCAGTACGTCACCCAGCGGGACGCCCTGGGGAGCCGGCGCTACCTGCTGGCGCACCTGGACCAGAACACGCTGGGCATCACCACGCGGCTCAACTACACCATCAGCCCCACGCTGTCGCTGGAGCTGTACGCGCAGCCCTTCGTCAGCGCGGGGACGTACGACCGCTTCATGGAGGTGACGGACCCGCGGGCCGCGCGCTTCCGCGACCGCTTCCGGGTGTTCGGCGCCGACGCGGTCTCGTACGATGCGGACGCCGGCGAGTACGGCGTGGACCTGGACGGCGACCGCGCCACGGACCTGGAGTTCGGCGACCCGGACTTCAACTTCAAGCAGCTGAACTCCAACGCGGTGCTGCGCTGGGAGTACCGGCCGGGGTCCACGCTGTTCGTGGTGTGGAGCCAGGGGCGCACCGACTACCTGTCCGACGGGAGCTTCGGGGTGCGGCGGGACTTCGGGCAGCTGATGGGGCTGGACGGGGACCGGACGGTGCCGGCGACCAACGTGCTGCTGGTCAAGTTCAGCTACTGGCTCAACTTCTGAACAGCTTTGACAGCGGGTTCGGGCGTGCCCCCGGCTGGCGCCGGGGTCGGGCTTCGGCTCCGTAAGCCCGCAAACAACGCGGGCTAACGGAGTCGAGCCCCGCGAAACTGCCCGCGGGTCTCGCCCCTTCGGGCCGGAATCCCTCACGCAGCTTCCTGCGGCGCCCCAGACGGGATCTTCCGTCGGGGGCGCTGCCGCTCTGCGCTTTCGCCGGTCCGGATCTCGCGCGGGCGGTGGGGAAGCCAGACCCTTGTTGGGCGGTGCGCGGCGCACGACTATGTACGATCGGGTGTCTCACCGACAACACGGGAGGGTACGATGGATCCGGTTCTGATGGCCCTTGCCGGCAAGGCGCTGCAGCTCGTGGGACCCTACATCGCCAGGGGCGGCGAGAAGGTGGCCGAGGCGCTGGGAGAACAGATCGGGAAGCAGGTGGGGGGGCTGGTGGAGCGGATCCGCGCGTGGTTCGGCCGGGACCCCGCCGGTGCCCAGGTGCTGGAGCGCTACGGCTCCGACCCGGAGGCGAACAGGGCCGCGGCGCAGCAGGCACTGGCGGAAGGGATGGACCGCGACCCGGCGTTCCGGACCGAGCTGGAGCGCGAGGTGAACCGGTTCGGCCCGGTCCTGAGCGTGGTGCAGCGGATCCAGGACGGCGAGCGCATCACCGGCGCCGAGATCCGCTCGATCACGCAGGGGCTGGTGCAGGTGCACCAGGACGTCGGCACGGCCAGGGACGTGACCGGAGCGAAGATCGACACGTTCGGCGGGTGAGGGAGGGCGCCATGCCCACCGGGGACGAATTCACCGGACGCGAATGGGTGCTGGATGCCGTCTCCGCCTGGCTGGCGGGCGGCGAGGGGCGCCACTTCCTCCTCACCGGCGAGCCGGGGAGCGGGAAAAGCGCCATCGCCCGGCACCTCGCCGCCCTGTCGGGCGGCGCGGCCCCGGCCCATCCCGGGCTGGGGCCCGGGTGCCTGGCGGCCGCGCACTTCTGCTCGGCCCGCGACGGCACCAGCGTCGAGCCTCGCTCCTTCTGCCGCCAGGTGGCGGAGCAGCTCGCGGCACTCCCGGGATACCCGCAGGCCCTTCTCGCGGCGGGCGACCGCGAGATCGGCGTCGACGTGAAGATGACGGTGGGAACGGCCGAGCAGGTCATCGGCGTGCAGATCGGCAACCTGGTGCTCGCCGCCACCGACCCGCAGCAGACCTTCAACCGCCTCGTCGCCGAGCCGCTCCAGGCGCTGTACGCCGGCGGGTTCACGTCGCCCGTGACGATCCTGGTGGACGGGCTCGACGAGGCGCTGGTCCCCGAGGGCGGCGCCTCGGTCGTGCGGCTGCTGGCGCGCTCGGCCGGTCTTCCGCCCACGGTGCGCTTCGTCCTCACCAGCCGGCGCGACACGCGGGTGCTGGCCGAGCTCGGCGTGGAGGAAGGGCTGTTCCTGTCGGACCCCGCCCACGCGCCGCGCAACGACGCCGACCTGAAGCGGTACGTGGCCGTCCGGGCGGAGACCGAGCCCGCCCTTCGGGACCGCCTTGAAAAGGGAGCGGACGACTTCGCGGGCCGCGTGGCGGCGAGCGCGGACGGCAACTTCCAGTATGCCGCCTTTCTCCTGGCCGAGGTGGCGGCGGGCCGCCGGGCCGCGGGGGCGATGGAGGGCCTCCCCAGCGGGCTGGACGGATTGTACCTGGAGTCGCTGTCGCGGGTCGTGGACGCGGGGGCGCGCGGGTGGGCTCCCGCGTACCGTCCCCTCATGCGCGTCCTGAGCGTCGCGCGGGACCCCCTCACCGAAGCACAGCTGGCGGCCTTCTCCGGGCTCCCGGAAAGCGCCGTCTGGGACGCCATCGGCGACCTGCAGCAGTTCGTGGACGAGGCCGAGGCGGGCGGCACGATCGCCTTCCGCCTCTACCACCAGTCCGTCGTGGACTTCCTCCACGCCCGCCGGGTGGGTCCCGCGCGCGCGCTGAACCCGTACCTCGTCGTCGCGTCCGAAGCCCACGCGGCGGTCGCCGACGCCTGCCTCGCCCGCGGCGACGCCTGGGACCGGTGGGACGACTACGCCCTCCGCCACTGCGGCGCCCACCTGGCGGGCGCCGCAGAGCATCCGCGACCCGGACACGACGACCGCACGGCGCTGGTGGAGCTCGTGCTGAGCCCCGGCTTCCAGGCAGCGTACGTGGGCCGGCTGGAGGACCCGGTGGGGCTGGAGGACGAGCTGGAGCGCGCCCTGGCGGCCGCCACCGCCGCCGACCTTCCCGCCGGCCCCGCGCTCACCATCGAGGCGGCGCTCGGCGTGCTCGCGTTCGCCGACGCGCACCTCCGCCCCGCCCCCGTCTTCGCCCTGGCGCGCTCCGGGAACCTGGACGCGGCCGAGCGCCGCCTCGCCTCGCTGCGCGCCGACGCCGCCTGGCACCGCGCGGCGCTGCTCGCGCTGGCCTGGAACGCGGCAGCCGCGGCCCCGGACGAGGCGCGCGAGCGGCTGGAGCGCGCGGGCGAGGGCTCGCTCCAGCCCCCTCTCGGCGAGCTGCACGCCAGGATCGCGGCCGAGATGGCGGGCCTTCCCTGGAGCCCCGGGCGGCCTCTCCCGCCGGCGCCCGACCCGGTCCTGGTCGAGCAGATCCTGGACCGCCTCGGCGGCGGCCGGAGCGAAACGGGCATCGAGCCGCTGAGCATCGAGAGCGGGATCTCGGGGGACGAGGCGCCCGCGTACCTGGCCGAGATGGACGGGCCGCTCCTGGTGGCGTACGCCGCCGGGAACCCGGCGCAGGGCGACGCGGCCTTCCGCCGGTACCTGGAGATCAACGCCGCGAACGCGTACGCGTACTACCGCAACCGCTCGCTGTGGGCGCTGCTGGAGCCGGTGGTCCGGCACCCCGCCCCGGGGTGGGCGCGGGCCAGCCTCCAGGAGCTGCTGGTGGTCGCCCTCAGCCCCGCCGACCGGACGGCGTTCCGGGAGGGGCTTCCCCTGGCGGTGGGAGCCGCGTGGGCGCGCGCCGCAGGCCCGGAAATGCTTCTCCGGATGCACGCGCGGACGCAGGAGGCGGCGAGCGCCGCGCAGGAGGCCGGGGCCTCGCGCAGCCGGGGCGACCCGTGGGCGCACCACATCCGCAGGCTGGGAGCCCTGGCGGAGGTCTACCGGTGCCTGCTGGACGACGGCGCCCGCGCGGAGCCGCTGGTGGCGCAGATGATCGCCCTGCGGGTCGGCTTCGCCGGGTTCCGCTACCGCGCGTGGCTGGAGGCGGCCGATTCCGCGTTCCTCGCCGGGAAGCCGCCCTGGAGCTCGCGCGGCACGCCGTCGAGGAAGCCCGCGGCGCCGCGCACAACATCCAGGACTATGCCTTCTGCGCGCGCGCCACCGCCCGGGTGAACGCCCTGGAGGCGCTCGGGTGGCCCCCCTGCGCGGACGCGGAGCGCTTCGCGGATGCTCCCGGCGCGCCCGGGTTCACCGCGTGGCACCGGGTGGGTGAAAGCTATGCGCTGCGCGACGCCGGCTCCACCAAGCTGGAGATCCCCCCGTGGGCCCGGCAGGCGGCGACGCCGAGGGCGGTGGCCGAGCTGTACGGCGTGCCGGTGGAGGAGCTCCTGGCGGCGAACCCGGCCGCCGCGTGGGCGCCGGACGAGCTCCTTGGCCCGGACACGCGGGTCCACCTGCCGGACCCGGGCTTCGCGCCCATGGTCGCGGCCCGCCTGGGCGCGGCCGTGCTGGCGGACGCGGCGTGCCCGCCCGACCGGCGGACGCGTGCCATCACCCGGCTGGTCCCGCACGCCCTCGCCGACGCGCAGTCGCTGGACGCGGTGATGTCGCGGCTGGTGATCGCCGCACGCCCCGCGGGCGCCGCCCTGCAGCGGATCGCCCGCGCCGTGGGGGATGCGTACGGGATCCGGTTCGACCAGCTCTGAACCGCCGGACGCGCCGCGCCCCCGCCGGGAATCCCGGCGGGGGCGCGTTTTCGTGCTCCGTACAGGCCCCGCGGACGCCAGCGCGATGCCCGCGTGAGGGATTTCGGCCCGAAGGGGCGAGACCCGCGAGCAGTTTCGCGGGGCTCGACTCCGTTACGCAGCGTTGTTTGCTGCGTTACGGAGCCGAAGCCCGACCCCGGCGCCAGCCGGGGGCACGCCCAACTCCGCCGTAAAAGCCGTTCAAAAGCTCCACGCCCCCGTCAGGCTGAACGCCCGGTAGCGGTAGTCCGACTCGGCGGTCGGCGAGAGCGCCTGGAACCCGGAGTTGGCGTACGCCGCCGAGACCCCCACCTGCCGCCCCGGCCCCAGCACCAGGGCCAGCCCGCCGGTGCCGCGGAGCGAGCCGGACGGGTCGCCGTCGCTCGTCACCTGCTGCCACCCCGGCGCCAGCTCGCCGCTCAGCACCCAGCGGCGCCCCTCGCGCTGCACGCGCGCCACCCCCTCCGCCACCCCGTAGAAGTCGGGGTCGAAGTAGCCGTCCGTCAGGTCCCGGTCGAAGCGGAAGGCGCGCGCCGCCACGCCCAGCGTCAGCGGCCGGGCCACGCGCCGCGTGAGCGCGGCGCTCCCGGCGAGGCGCCGGTTCTCGTCGCCCGAGACGGCGCCCCGGAACTCCGTGGTGGAGGCCCCGCCCGCCAGCGTCCATCCCTGCGCGGGAGCGGCCTGCGCGGCGAGCGACCATTCCTCCGTTGCCACCCGCCGCAGCGCCAGCAGCGCGGTGCCGTCCAGCGCGCCGCGGGCGTACGCCAGCGTCGCGCCCACGGGGTAGCGGCCGGGGGTGGCGAGCGCGGCCCGCACCGTCGGCACCGGCCCGGCGTCCGCCGCGTCCGAGGCGCTCATCCCCAGCGTCCCCGCCAGGCTCCACCCCGGCTCCAGCTGCATCCACACCGTCACCGCGCCCCCCTGCGACTGGCTCTCGGGAAGGCCGGAGCCCTCCACTCGCGCCCGGCGCAGGTACGCCTCGCCCCGCAGCTCCACCCGCGGCAGGGGGCGCCAGGCGCCGCCCGCCGCGGTGGTGGCGATGCGGTTGCCGTCCGAATCGGTCTCGTACACCAGCGAGGGCGCGGCGCGGGGGCGCATGGCCCGCCGCACCCAGGCCAGCTCGGCGCGCGCGTCCCGGTCGGTGGGGGCGATGCGCAGGGCCCGCTCCACCGCGTCCAGCGCCGCCGCGTCGCGCCCCTGCCAGCGGAGCGTCTGCGAGAGCCCCACCAGCGAGGCCACGTCCCGCGGCGAGGCGGCGAGCGCGCGGCGCCACTCCCGCTCCGCCGCACGCAGCTTGCCGCCCCACGCCGCGGCCCGGGCGACGCCGCGCAGCGCGTCCGCGTCCCCCGGGGCGATTGCCAGCACGCGCCGGTACAGGGCCGTGGCGGAGTCCGTCCTCCCCGCCCCGGCCATGACCTGCGCCAGCCCCAGGAGGGCGGCCCGGTCGCGCGGGTCGCGGGCCAGGAGCGAGTCGTACGCGGCCCCCGCGGCCTCGAAGCGCGACGCCCAGGAAAGGACGCGGGCCCGCTCCAGCGGCGCCGAGCGGTCCTCCGGCGCGATCTCCAGGATGCGGCCGTAGGTGGCCAGCGCCTCGTCGTACGAGCCGGCCCACGACAGGAACTGCGCCCGCGCCTGAAGCGCGGGGAGGTAGCCGGGGTCTCGGGCCAGCAGGTCGTCCAGCGCCGCCGCGGCCCGCCCGGGGTCGCCCCGCCAGGCCAGCACCCGCGCCCGGTCCACCCGCGCCTCCCGGTTCCCCGGGTCGAGCGCCAGGAGCCGGTCGAAGAGGGCGAGGCCCTCGTCGTACCGCTCGCTCCAGGCGCGCGCGAGCGCCAGCCGGTGCAGCGCGAGCGCGTCGGCGGAGTCCGCGGCGAGGCGGGCCTCGTACAGGCGCGCCGCCGCTTCGGTGTCGCCGCGCACCCAGGCGGAGTCGGCGGCGTCCTGCGCCCGCGCCGCGCCCGGGAGCGCCAGCCCCGCGGCGAGCAGCGCCGCCAGGAGGAGGATGCGGCGCGTCACCGGGCACCGTTCCCCGCCGTGGGCGCGGCGAGCGTGCGGAACACCTCGCGCATGGCGTCGTACACGGGGCGCTTCACCTCGCGCCAGCGCGGCTCCTCCCACGTGGGCCAGCTGAACAGCGCAGCGTCCGCGGCGCTTCCGCTCGCCGGCCAGCTCCGCCACGCCGCGCCGCTGCGCGCCGCCGCGACCACGCGGATCCCCGGGATCACCTGGGTGCCGAACTCCCCGGGGGGAGGCCCCGACGCGGGATCCTGGAGGACGCGGCGGCCGCTGGGATCGGTGAAGTTCAGGAGCATCCACGGGATGCGCACCTCCAGCACGCCCTCGCGGTCCAGCCGCTCCCACATCCCGTCCGGCGCCGCGCCGCGCGGCAGGACGCCGCGGTCGTAGCCCAGGCCGGCGTACTCCGTGGAGTCGCGGCCGAAGCGGCGGCGGTTGGTGACCACCCGAAGCGAGTCGTAGCGCCCGTCCTCGTTGCGCTGCGTCACGAAGGGCCGGTTGAAGCGCTGCTGCCAGCGGCCCGTGAAGTAGCCGGGGAGCGGATCCCCGATGGCGGGCGGAGGCACGGGGGCGCCCCGCATCGCCTGCCCCGCCGGCTCCACGGCGAACGGGTTGGACGGCGGGTCCACCATCAGCCGCACCCCGTCGCCCGCGGCGCGCAGCACGAACTCCACCCCCACGGGGAGCGCCGGGCCCGCGCGCCCCGGCCAGCGGAAGTCGCCCGCCTCCGGCCGCACCACGTCGAAGCCGACGAGGAGCTCGTCCCAGGCCGGGGCGCTCCCGCGCTCGACGAGGAGCCACAGGTACGCCTCGTCGGCGGCCGCGCGAACGCGCGCCCCGTCCGGGGTGGAGTACAGCGCAGGGCGCGCGCGCCAGGCGGGGAGCCTCGCCTCCAGCGTCGCCCCGGGGACCACTTCGCCCGGGTACTCGGCGAGCATCCCGTAGTGCTGCTCCGCATCCAGGCGGTTGAGCCAGAGCCGGTTGCGCTCCAGGGGGATCTCGAACTCGATGGCGATCCAGTTCTTCTTGAACCACTCGTCGATCCAGGCGAACACCGCCCCGCCCGCCATCCCGGCCTCGGCGATCTCCCGCGTCAGGCGCGCGTCCGCCCGGGCCATCCCGTCCTCGGTGAGCCCGCCGTGGTGCCATCCCTGCGGCTGCAGGTGCGCGCTCCCGAAGCTGGCGGGAACCCCGTACTCCGAGATCACCACCGGCATGCCGGGGTGGTGCGCCTTGAGCTCGCGCAGGTACCCGAAGTAGTTGGAGGGCCCCAGGCTGGAGCGGGCGCTCGCGTACGCCGGGTCCAGCACCATGAAGTCCGGGTAGTACGGGTAGGCGTGGTACGAGGCGAAGTAGCCGGCCGGAAAGGCTGCGGTGGGGCGCACCAGCGAGGCGTCCAGCCCGGTGGCGTCGTTGTCGTACTCCAGCGGCTTCGCGCCCACCTGCTCGCCCAGGGCGCCGCGGATGGCGACCTCCTCCGCCACGGTGCTCTCGGTGGGGTGGTGGAGCGGGTCCAGCGTGGGCCAGTTGGTGTAGGCCACCGGGCGCTGGGCGCGGTAGGCGCGCATCTCGTAGGCGACGATCTCCTCGCACGCCTTCCCCATCCACGCGTCCATGGGGGTCCCCCCGGACACGGCGAGGTAGCGCCCGCTCCACCCCCGCCGCCCCTCGCGCAGCCGGTTGTAGGCCACCACCGAGAAGGGCTCCCACTCGCGGCCGATGATGTAGGCCAGCACCCAGGGCGACACGTCCGCCGTGTAGAAGCCGGAGGCGTGGCCGGGGCGCGGGGCGACGTCGGCGCGCCCGTGCAGCAGGTCCACCACCCGCCGCATCTCCCCGAAGAACTCGCCCTCCCACCGCGGGTCGTCGAAGTCGTCCTCCGGCGGGAGCTCCGTCCACACGCCGTGGATCAGCCAGAGCGCCGAGTCGGGGCGCGCGACGTTCCAGTCGCGCAGCGCGGCGTAGAAGTGCGGGGGATGGATGGTGTAGACGCGGATGGTGTTCGCCCCCATCTCCGCCATCTGCCGGATCCAGCGCGCGTACGTCGCCCGGTCCGGGAACTCGCTGGGGTGCTTGCCCGGGAGCGCCGCCCCCAGGTTCACCCCCTTGACGTAGAAGGGTTCCCAGCCGCGCGCCGTGCGCACCTCGAAGCGGTCTCCGTGCGCGCGCGACGGGTACACGACGGAGTCGGGGAGGACGAGCGGGGGCCGCGCCGGCGCCGGCCCCACCCCCTCGGGGAGGCGGGCCAGGTAGTCGCGGGCCTCGGCGTTGCCGGGGTCCAGCTCGCGCACCCGCAGGAAGGCGCTGCGCACCACGGCGAGGTCGCCCGCGCGCCAGGCGCCGATCCCGCGCCCCACCAGCGCGTCCACCGCGTCGGGGGCGTCCGCGAGCACGGCGTCGAACCAGCGCCGCGCCCCGGCGGCGTCGCCGGTCCGCAGCGCCACGTACCCCAGCCCGGTGCGGGCGTCCACGTGGGCGGGGCAGCGGCGGACCGCGGCGGCGAGCTCCCGCTCCGCGGCCGCGAGGTCCCCGGCGCGGAGACGGGTCCACCCCGCGTCGGCGGCCGGGTCGGCCGCCGCGGGGCACCCGGCCTGCGCGGACGCCGGGGCGGGAAACGAAGCGAGGGCGCAGAGCGCCAGCCCCAGCGCGAGGAGCGGCGGGGAGGACCGGAGCAGCGAATTCTTTGGCATGGAGGGAAGTTTGACGATCACGGCACGGGGTGGGGAACGGCCCGCCTCCCGGACACGGCCTGCCGCCACGGCGGAGCGCGGCGCGGCGGCGCGTGGGCGCGCGCCGCCGGTCCGTTCGGGTCGATCTTCATCGCACGGGAGGGGACCCAAAGATGGCCGGTCCGCCCCGTCCGCGCAACGGCCCCCGCTCAGGCCGGCTGGATGCGCCGGTAGCGCGCCTCCACCAGCTGGTAGATCCCGTATCCCACGAGCCCCAGCGCCACCCCCCCCAGCAGCCAGGGGCCGTACGCCTGCTCCTGGAGCGCCCGGAGCGCCCCGTCCAGCCCGCGCGCCTCCTCCGGGTTGGAGTGGAGCGCCGCGAGCAGCAGGAAGAAGCCCATCACCGCGAACACCACCCCGCGCGCCGCGATCCCCGCCCGCCCCGAGCGGACCGCCCACTCGCGCGCCGTGGGCCCCATGCGCGACAGGTCGAGCTGCTTGGACAGCTTCACCGCGTACGCGCGGTACAGCGCGTACAGCCCGTAGCCGATGATCCCCAGCCCCACCGCCGCCACCAGCCAGCGTCCCATCGGCTGCCGCATCAGCGTCGCCGTCCAGTCGTCCGTGCGGTCGCCGCCCCCGCCGTCGCGCCCCGCCACCATCCGCAGCGCCGCCAGCGCGAGCCCCGCGTGGATCACCCCGCTGATCGCGTATCCCGCGCGCTTCGCGGCGCCGCCCGCGTCCGTGCCCTTGTGCTCGGGGTCCAGCACGGCCTGCACGAACCGCCACAGCGCGTACCCCGCGAGCCCCAGCGCCACCAGCCCCAGCAGCAGCTTGCCGAACGGCTGCTCCAGGATGGTCCGCATCGCCCCCTGCGAGCCCTGCACCCGCTCGCCGGAGCCGAACGCCGCCCGCGCCGCGATGCCGCCGATGATGAGGTAGACGATCCCCTTGGCCGCGTATCCCATCCGCGCCAGCTTTTCCACCCAGGGCGCGGCCTCCCGAGCCGCCGCGCGCCCGTGCCGCTGCGCCTCTCCCACTCCGTCGATCGCCATGTCACGCCTCCGCGGTGTCGGTTGGGCGGCGTGAGCGCCGCCACCCGCGTCAATGCAACAAGCGTGACGCGCGGCGTTGCCCCCCCGTGGCCGGTCCCGTAGTTTGTGCGGATTCGGACGGGTACGCCGGGAAACCGGGCACCCCCGCTCGCATGGAAATCGGCAAACCGGGAGGTGAAGCTTGGCGGATACGAACTTCGACGTGGTGGTCGTCGGCGCGGGCCCCGCGGGCTACGTCGCCGCGATCAAGGCCGCGCAGCTCGGATACAGGACGGCGTGCGTGGAGGACACCTTCCTCGGCGGCGTCTGCCTCAACATCGGCTGCATTCCCACCAAGGCGCTGCTGGAGAGCGCCGCCATGATCACCCACCTGGGCCACGCAAAGGAGTTCGGCGTGGAGGTGGGGGAGATCAGGACGAACATGGCGCAGGCGGTGAAGCGCTCCCGCCAGGTCTCCGAGCGGCTGGTGAAGGGGATCGGCTACCTGTTCAAGAAGAACAAGGTCACCCACGTCCCCGGGCGCGGCCGCCTGGCCGGCAAGGGCCAGGTGGAGGTGACGGCAAAGGACGGCGGCAAGCAGACCCTCACCGCGAAGCACATCATCCTCGCCACCGGCTCGCGCCCGCGCGACCTGCCGTTCCTCAAGATCGACCACGACCGCGTGTGGGACTCCACCGACGCCATGATGTCGCAGGAGGCGCCCAGGACGCTGGCGGTGGTGGGCGCCGGCGCCATCGGGATGGAGTTCGCCGACGTGTACGCGGCCTTCGGGACCAGGGTCACCATCGTGGAGGCGCTGGACCGCGTCCTCCCGCTGGAGGACCGCGACTGCTCCGCCGTGGTGGAAAAGAGCTACCGCAAGCGGGGGATGGAGGTGTACACCGGCGCCCGCCTGGAAAAGGCGGAGGTCGGCAAGGCGGGCGTCAAGCTGACGGTGAAGACCGCGAAGGGCGAGACCAGGGTCATCGAGGCGGAGCGCGTGCTCTCCGCCATCGGCCGCGCGCCCAACGTGGAGGACGTGGGGCTGGAGGCCGCCGGGGTGGGTCTCACCGAGCGCGGCTTCATCGCCGTGGACCGGCAGATGCGCACCAGCGTGGAGGGGGTGTACGCCATCGGCGACGCGGCCGGGCCGCCGCTTCTGGCACACAAGGGCTCGCACGAGGGCGTGGCCTGCGTCGAGGCCATCCACGGCGACCCGCACGCCGGCATCGACTACGGCAACATCCCCAACTGCACCTACTGCCACCCCGAGGTCGCCTCGGTGGGGCTCACCGAGGAGCAGGCGCGCGAGCAGGGGATGGACATCGAGGTGGGCGTCTTCCCCTGGACGGCCAACGGCCGCGCCCTCACCTCCGGCGACACGGACGGCTTCGTCAAGGTGATCCGCGACAAGAAGTACAGCGAGGTGGTGGGGGCGCACATCGTGGGCCCGCACGCCACGGAATTGATCGCGGAGTTCGTGGTGGGCCGCCACCTGGAGACCACGGTGGAGGAGATGGACCGCGCCATGCACCCGCACCCCACCCTTTCCGAGGCGGTGGCGGAGGCGGCGCTGGCCGCGCTGGGGCACGCGCTGCACATCTGAGCCGCTCCACCGGGCGAGGTGAGGGCCGAGGAGCTCCGGGACGCCGTCCCGGAGCTCCTCGGTCTTCCCCGCCGTTCATTTCCCGCTTGAGTTCGCACATTCCAGGACGCATCTTGTCGGGGTACGCCCTCGGTCTCTTCCGCGAGACAGCCCCATGCGCCTCCCGAACGTCCGCCGCCCGCCTCCGCCGGGCCGCCCGACCGTCTTCATCTCCTACCGCCGCGACGACAGCTCCGGCTACGCGGGCCGCCTGCACGACGCGCTGCGGGAACGGTGGGGCGAGGGAAACGTCCGCATGGACGTGGACGACATCCCGCCCGGCGCCGACTACACCCAGGCCGCCCGGGAGATGGTCGCGTCCAGCGACATCGTCCTGGTCCTGATCGGGAAGCGGTGGCTGGAAGGGAGCAACGCGGAACGGCTCGCCGACCCCGCGGACCTCCTTCGCCAGGAGGTCGAGACGGCGCTGAAGAAGAACGTGCGCGTCATCCCGGTCCTGCTGAACGGGGCGTCGATGCCGGCCCCGGAAGCCCTTCCGGCCAGCCTCGCGCCCCTGCTGACGCGGAACGCGTTCGAGCTGAGCGAGCGGCGCTGGACCTACGACGTGCAGGACCTCGTCACCACCGTGGAGCGCCTCCCGGTGCACGCCGCGTTGACCGATGCGCCTGAGCCCGCAGTTCGGCCGCCCGCGCCCGATCCGCCCCTCCCCTCCCGCCGCCCCGCGACCGCGAAAAGGTTCCCGCTGCGGTCCTGGGAGAGGGCGGTCCTCGCCCTCCTCGCCGTCGCCGCGGTGGTGGGTGCCGTCCGCATCCTGGCTGATGCCTGGGTGAGCCCGGAGAACATGAGCACGCCCCCGCTCACTGACACGGCGGTGGCCCTTGACCTCCCCTATGACACGCCCGCGGTCCTTGACCGCCCGCTGCCGCCGGTGCCGGTCGCGGAGGAGGACTGCCGGAGGTTCAACCCGCGCGCACTGAAGGTCGAGCGGAGCTCGAGCGAGAAGGCGTGGGTGCTCACCGACGGTGTCGCCACCATGGCCTACCTCGACGACGAGGCCGACGCGCAGCGGGCGCTGGCGGTGGCACGGCGGCACACGGAGCACTGCTTCATCGGGCGGTACATCGATGAGTTGGACATGGGAGGTCTCGGGTACCCCGACCGGGACCGTTACATCACCGACTACTGGATCGGCGATTCGGGCATCGCCACCACCGTCTCCGACGAGGACTGCGTGGCATACGCGCCGGCCGCGCTCAGGGTGGTGGAACGGAGCCGCTCCTGGCCCCACATGATCCTCCAGGACGGGACCCGGGCGCTTGCGTCATTCGAGACCCTGGAAGGCGCGAACCGGGCCCGCGAGGTGGCCCGCGGGGCCGCGCAGCTCTGCTACATCGGCCGCGACAACAGCCGGCCAAACGCGGAGGCGTTCATCATGGAGTACTGGCGCTAGCTCGTCCGCGCCGGGCGGTGGCGGTGCTCGCCGCGCTGGGCACGCGCCGCACACCCGATGGAACGGCTGGGTACAACCGGTTCGGGCGTGCCCCCGGCTGGCGCCGGGGTCGGGCTTCGGCTCCGTAAGCCCGCAAACGACGCGGGCTAACGGAGTCGAGCCCCGGCGGAAACAACCCCGCCGGGTCTCGCCCCTTCGGGCCGAAATCCCTCACGCGACTGCGGGCCGGAGCATCCCTGCTCCGGCCCGCAATCGTGGGTACGTCCGTCGGTCCGCCGGCTACTCTTCCTCTTCGAGGCCGGGGCCCCCGGCCTCGTCGTCCCCGTCGGCCTCGCGTTCCAGCTCTTCGCCGCCATCCTGGACTTCCTCGCCGGTGAAAGCGAGTCCCATCCAGGAGCCGCCATTGTCCCGGTAGTCGCCCGTGTTCCCGGCCGTCAGCTCCTCCACCTTTCCAACCACCGTCGTGCTGGGCGCGCGGTACGTGCCCCGCTGCGGGGTGGCACTCCGATCCTCTGCCTGGCTCATGTGAACGACCTCCCCAAGGGGTGATGCGGTGGGACAGCCCCGGCGTCCGCGCCGGGGCTTCCCTTCGGCCGGGCTACTCCTCGTCCTCGGCGGGCGCCTCGACCCGGGACTTCTTTTCCTGGTAGTTGCCCGTGCCGTCGGAGTAGTTGTAGGCGTGGCCAGCGGTCAGGTCCTCGACCTTGCCCACCACGGTGGTGGTCGGCGCGCGGTACGTGCGCTCGGGCCGGCTGCGGTCTTCGGCGTGGCTCATGTGCGATCTTCCTCGCGTGTGAGTGGGTGGGGATGCTCGCGCTCCCCGGGGAGCACCCGGGCCGTGCCGTGGAGATCCGCGGCCGTCCGGGCGCCGTCGTCGTCCTGCTGCGGTCAGGCGGCGGCCGCGTCCGCGGGGCGGCTCGCGGCGAGGCGCGGGCGGGGCGAGAAGCCTTCCAGCCCCTGAAGCCACGCCTCCAGGTTCGCGGACGCCATGAAGTGCCGGACGCCGACCGTCCTTCCGAAGCGGGCCTGCTGCACCGCCTCCCGCCACGGACCCGCGGCGGCGTACCCTCGCTCGACGATGCGCGGGCGTTCCGTCAGCATCCCGATCCACGCATCGCCCGACTCCAGCCCTTCCTGGACCGCCTGGTCCGGCCCCTGCTTTCCCCGCCGGCGCAGCGTCCGCCGCGGAACCACGCCCTCCATGGCGAGGCGCTGGAGCGGGCGGTCGCCGCCGCTGAGGTACTTGTGCTCCCACGGGATGGAAAGCATGAGCTCCACCAGCGGGCGGTGGAAGAGCGGGTGGCGGTACTCGGCCCCCGCGGAGGCGTGTGCGAAGTGGACGGCGGCGGCGCTGGCGTTGTGGATGATCCGCTCCATGTGGTACGCCGCCTCCACGGTCCGGCCCCCCGGCGCGGGCGAAGCCCTGCCGCGGTCCCGGAGCCCCACGGCCGCCGCGTAGCGCGGGTCGGCCCAGGAGATCGCCACGGGCGGAATGTCCAGCGCCTGGCCACGAAGGTGGCGCAGCACCGGGCGCAGGCCGAAGCGGTGGAGCAGGTACACGGGCGGCCGGCGCTCGTCCGAGGCGGCGCCCCATTCGCGGGCGCGCCGCCACGCTTCCGCCGCCCGCCCGCGCCGGAGCAGGTCCGCCAG
Source organism: uncultured Gemmatimonadales bacterium (assembly GCA_963716255.1). GTDB lineage: Bacteria > Gemmatimonadota > Gemmatimonadetes > Longimicrobiales > Longimicrobiaceae > JAFAYN01. Next base: position 2,560,996 of record OY970303.1, read on the forward strand.
GAAGTACGGCCTGGGCACGTCGCCGTGGAACACGGCGTCCCCGCCCTGCCCGGTGAGCACCACGTCCACCCCGTGGTGCCGGAACAGCTCGCGGCAGGTGCGGGAAAGGCCGCAGCTCGGCAGCCACGCGCTGGGCTCGCCGAAGAACGCCTCCGGCATCTCCGTGAAGGGCCGCACCGCGTCGGCGTCCACCGGGTGCCAGGGCACCGGGTGCTCGTCCAGGACCGCGCGAATCCACTTCCGCTCGTCCGCCGTGTGCGACCGCGGGTAGACCATGGAAACGGCCGCCAGGCCGGGCGCGCCCAGGCGCGCGGCGATGCTGAGCACCGTGGACGAGTCCAGCCCGCCCGAAAGCTCGCACCAGGCACGCCCCTCCTCCGGCAGCGCCGCGGCGACCGCTTCCTCCAGCCGCGCGCGGAGGCGCTCCGCGTACTCGCGCTCGTCCCGGCAGCGCAGCGTCCGCACCCCGTTGAGCGTGCGCACGTCGTGCCGCGAGATCCTGCCGTCCCGCCACACCACGCACTCCCCCCGCCTCAGGCGGCGGATGGCGGCGTACGGCGTGCGCTCGCCGAAGTGCTGTCCCTGGGCGAAGTAGTCCGCGACGAACTCCTCGTCCAGCGCGCCCACCCCGGTCTCCGCGACCACGTCCTCCAGCGGCGTGCCGAAGGTGACGCCGGCCGGCCCCGCCGCGTAGAAGAGCGGCGCCAGCCCCAGCTCGTCGTGCGCCAGGAGCAGCGTTCGCGCGGCGGGATCGTAGACCGCGGCGGCGTACTCCCCCACGACGTGCATGGGGAGCTCCGCGCCCCACCAGCGGAAGGCGAGCGCCACGCGCCCGGCGTCGGAGGCGGGCGGGCGGTGGCCGCGGCGGCGCGCCTCGGCGTCCAGGGCGGCGCGGTCGCCCAGGTAGCCCCGCAGGAGGACCAGGCACCCCTCCGCCTCCACCGCCCCGGGGTCGGCCACGAGCCGCGGCGTCTCGCCGGCGGTGAGGCGCGCGACGAAGCTGCTCACGGGCGCAGCCTCGCGATCTCGGTGTAGGAGCCCGTGAACGACGGGCTGTCGTGGACCACGCTCCCCCCGCACTCCACCCAGGCGTGGGCCTCGAAGGGAAAGCGCTGCACCCCGATGCAGTGCTCGGCGGGCACCCCCACCGAGCGCAGGAAGCGGAAGAGCGCCAGCGAGCGCGGCAGGCAGTCCCGGGGCGCGCCGCGGAGCATGAAGAAGTTTTCGGCGCGGGAAAACGCCTGCCGGGCGCGGGCAACCCGCGCGGCGGCGTCCTCGCCGCCGGGCGACGGGCAGGGCAGGCGGGCATACCGCCGGTAGGTGTCGGAGAAGCCCCGCCGCGAGATCGAGCGGCTCGTGGCCAGGAGGGAGAGCCACGCGCGGAGGGCCAGGGCGCGGCGCGCGGCCCGGCCCGGCGCGGCCGGGGCCGCGGCGGGGGCGGGGGCGGGAGGCTCCGGCGCGAGGAAGCCGCGCTCCAGGCAGTCGCGCGCGAAGGCGTCCAGGTCGTCCCGCAGGACGCCGGCGGGGGCGTCGAACCGCTCGGCCAGCTCGGCGAGCCGCCGCGCCTCGTCGGGGTGCCCGGTGAGCGCCTGCCACATGGCGGTCGCCACGCGGTCCAGGACCACGTACGACGCGGTGCGAAGGTCCAGCAGTACCACCAGCCCGTCGATTGCGCGGGCCCGGATGTCGGGAGTCGGATACAGGATCGGCATGAATGCGCGGCTGGAGGTCCGGAGTCCCACGGCGGCCCTGCCTCGCGGGCGGTGTGGAACCGGCGGAACGCCGGGCGGGCATCAAGCGTGCCCCGTGCGCGCGTGCGGGCCGCTCCCTCTGCGCGGCCCGGACTCGCCCCGCGGCGGAGTGCCCCGGGTGGGACATTCCTGGGACACCTGTGTGGCGCCCCGGCAACGGAGGCCGCGCCGCGGCCGCCGCGCCGCCCTTGATTCCCACCGGCCGGCACCGGATCTTTGGGGTCCGCATCCCCACATGCGCCGGTGGCGCGCGGACCCCTCTCCGGCCGCGCTCCCTCGACCGCCCCCTGCCTCTCCGGCCCCATGGCGACCGACTACAAGTGCCCGTTCTGCAGGACCGTGGTCAGCTTCCGCCAGACCATCCCGTCCGGCGTCATCCAGGTCTGCCCCGCGCCCCAGGGGGTGGGCACCTGTGGCGGGCCCATCACCAGCAAGAACCGCTACTACGATCCCAACCCGCACGGGAAGGTCTCGTTCGCCAGCCCGAAGACCAAGAAGGTCAGGCTCACACCCACCGCCGCCGGCAGGAGCGCGTCGGCGCCGCCGCTGGCCATCCTGGCCGCCACGCCGGCGCACACCACGCGGGTCGTCAACCTCGCCTCCGCCACCTGGACGACCACGACCACCACCAAGATCCGGCTGGCGTACCAGGACCTGGACCCGGGCAACCCGGGGATGCAGGGGCTGGTCATCGTGCGGCCGGAACTCGCCAACTACGTCGCCGCCCACGGCGCCGGCAAGCTGAAGCGCCACTTCGAGGCGGTGGCCGACCTGATGGAGAACAACGTGACCCCCACCGACGCCACCGAGGGGACGGGCGAGGCGGCCGCGGCGCTGGGCGTGGTGGTCAACAAGAACCACACGTACAAGATGCTATGGGGGATGAACGTGCACCGGGGCGCCGGCATCGACCAGATCTGGGGGCTCCCCGATCCCGCCAACGCGGGGCAGTACACCGACTACCTGGTCGTGGAGGCCAAGGGGCCGGGCCAGGTCCTCACCGTGGACCCGCACCGCCCCGCCGGGATCGGGACGCAGATGTCGCACGACTGGATCATCGACAACCTGGCGCGGATGGAGGTGGCCGGGCACGCCGTGGCGACGCGGGTGCTCACGGCCGTGGGGCTCACCACCCACATCCCCGCGCTCTGGCGGAACTACGGCGGCGCCACCAAGAGCTACTACGGGGTGAACGCGCACAACCCGCCCGCCCACGCGGCCACCCTCCACGCCATGGTGATCACGGCGTCCTGGACCGGCGGGGGCGCGCTGACCTACAACATCAGCGGGCAGGCGCAGCACTACTGAACGACTGATACAACCTTTTCGCCCCGGCCGGTGTCGAAGGAAGTACCGCGGGCGGGCACGCTCGCGCCCACCCTTTCTACAATGTAGAAAACTCATCCGCACCGGAGCCGCACGGTGGCCTTTCCCGACCCTCCCCCCGCGCCGCGGCTCCCCTCCCTCCCGGCGGCGCTGCTGCGCGGCGCCCTCCCCTACGCCGAGCGCGACGAAGTGCTCGGCGACCTGGCGGACGAGCTCCGGGAGCGCGAGGCCCGGAGCGGACGGGCGGCCGCGCGGCGCTGGCTCTGGACGCAGGTGCTGGCTTCCCTCCCCACCCTGCTGCGCCGGAGCTGGTGGCGCGGCTGGACCGGCTTCGAACCGCGGGCGAACCGCCTGCACACCGGAGGTCCCCCGATGGAAAGCTGGATCATGGACGCGCGCTTCGTCGCCCGCCGGCTGGCCTCGCGACCGGCGTACGTCGTCCTGGCGGTGCTCACGCTGGCGCTGGGGGTGGGCGGCACCGCGGCCATCTACGGCGTCGCCCGCAGGTTCCTGCTGGACCCGCTGCCCTTCGCCCGCGAGCAGGAGCTCGCCGTCTTCTGGAACCGGTTCGACTGGTCCGAGGCGGAATTCCTGTACCTGGGCGATTTCCCCGGCTTTCGCCAGGTGGCCGCGTACCGCGCCGAGTCGGTGACGCTGGAGCGCGGCGACGGCTCGCCGCGCGTGCTGCCGGGCCTGTCGTCGTCCGCGGGGCTGTTCGGCACGCTGGGGGTGAAGCCGCTGCTGGGGACGGGGCTCCGCCCCGGGAGCGACCGGCCCGGCGCCGAGCCCGAGGCGGTGCTCAGCTACGGCCTGTGGGAAGAGCTGGGGAGCGACCCGGGGATCGTGGGGCGGCGGCTCCGCCTGGACGGCGTGGAGCGCACCGTGACCGGCGTGATGCCGCGCGGCTTCTGGTTCCCCGACCCCACGGTGCGGGTCTGGCTGGCGGAATCGCTCGACCCGGAGAACCGCGCCGGGAACTACGCCCTGGTGGGGCGCATGCAGCCCGGCCGCACCCCGGACGCCATGGGCCCGGCGCTGAAGCGCATCACCGACCGGCTCCGCGAGGCCTTCACCTACTCCGAGCAGTGGGACAAGACGCGGAACGCCGAGCTCACCCCGGTGCGGGAGGCGCTGGTGGGGGGAGTGCGCCCCGCGCTGCTGGCGACGCTCGCCGCCATGGGGCTCATCCTCCTCATCGCGTGCGCCAACGTGGCGGCGCTGATGCTGGGGCAGGTGGACCGGCAGTCCACCGAGATGGCGGTGCGGACCGCGCTCGGCGCGGGGCGCTGGCGGCTGGTGCAGCAGGTGGTGGTGGAGGCCGTGATGGTGGGGCTGCTTGCCGGGCTGGCGGGGGCGATGCTGGCGGCCGCCGGGTTCCGGCTGCTGGTGGGCGCCCTCCCCCTGGGCGACCTGGCGGAGGGCGCTGCGCTCGACTGGCGCGTGTTCGCCTCGGCGATCGCCATCGCCACGCTCGCCTCGCTGGCGGTGGCGCTGGTGCCCGGCCTCTCGCTCTGGCACGGCGACGTGCAGCGGGTGCTGTCGCGGTCGCGCACCAGCGGCATCGGGGGGCGCGGCGGACGCATCGAGGGCGCCCTGGTGATGGCGGAGGTCGCCCTGGCGGTGCTGATGGTGTCCGGCGCCGCCCTGCTGATCCGCAGCGTGGCCAACCTGCGGGCCATCGACGCCGGGGTGGAGGTGGCCGGGGTCGCGGTGGTGGACGTCGCCACCCCCTCCACCATGGAGCCGGAGCGGCGGAGGCAGGCGCTGCGCGAGCTGGTGCGCGAGCTGGACGCGCTCCCGGGCGTGGAGTCCGCGGCCGCCGTGCAGCGGCTCCCGCTGCGGGGCGGCGGCGACAACTGGGGGCTCGCCATCGAGGGGCGGCCGGAGCTGCAGAGCACCACCTTCTTCCGGGTGGTGTCGCCGGACTACTTCCGCGCCATGGGCATCGCGGTGCGGCAGGGCCGCGGCTTCGAGGCCGGGGACCGGGCCGGGGGCGAGCCGGTGGTGGTGGTCAACGAGGCGCTGGCGACCCGGTTCTTCCCGGGGGAGAGCCCGGTGGGCCGCAGGCTGGACGAGGGGGACGGTCTGCTGCCCCGCATCGTGGGGGTGGTGGAGAACGTGGCGGAGGCCGACCTCACCGACGCCCCGGAGCCCGCCCGCTACATGCTCTACGACCAGGTGCCGTACTACACGCCGGAGGTGAACACGCTGGTGCTCCGCGCCGGGCGCGGCGGCGGCGCGGCGGCGCTGCTGGAGCCCGCCCGCGACGTCGTGCGGCGGGTGGCGCCGGGCCTGGCGGTGCAGACCACCACCACCATGGAGGAGGTATTCACCCGGGCGGTGGGTCCCGCGCGGCAGGTGATGTCGCTGCTGGCGCTGCTGGGGGGCCTGGCGATGGTGCTCGGCGCGGTGGGCGTGTACGGGATCGTGTCGCACGTGGTCAGCCGCCACCGGCGCGACTGGGGAATCCGCATCGCCCTTGGGCTCCAGCCGCGGCGGGTCGTGGGGCAGGTGGTCCGCGGCGGCGGCGTGCTGGTGGCCGGCGGGATCGTGCTGGGCGTGGTGGCGTTCCTGGCCGCGGCGCGGTGGCTCGCGTCGTTCCTGTACGGCGTGGGCGCGGCGGACCCGCTTGCGATCGCCGCGGCGGCGGCCGTGCTGCTGCTGACGGGGCTGCTCGCCGCCTTCGTGCCGGCGTGGCGCGCCAGCCGGATCGACCCGGCGGTCGTGCTCCGCGAGGCGTGACCGCCCCGCCGAACCGCGACCCGGGGGGAACCGTCCCATGAGCGAGCATGCGCCGCTGGGAAGCTTCGAGGAGCAGGTCCTGCTCGCCGTGCTGCGCACCGGCGAGGCGTACGGCATGAGCGTGCGCCGCGAGATCGAGTCGGCCACGGGACGCGGCGTGGCGATCGGCGCGGTCTACGCCACGCTGGACCGCATGGAGGCCAAGGGGCTGGTGGAATCCGCCCGCCCGGCGCTGGGCGAGCGGTCGCGCCGGGTCTTCGCGGTGACGCCGGAGGGCGCGAGAGCGCTGGCGGCCACGCGGGCCATGCGCGAGCGGCTCTGGCAGGGGATCGACCTGCGCCGCCTCCTCCCGGAGGGCGGAGGGTAGCCGCGGCGCCGGGAACGCGCTTGCTCCCCGCGGCGGGGCGCCCCATGTTCTCCGGAACCAACCCGAAACGGAGATCCCATGATCGCTGCCCTGTTCGCCCTTTTCGCAGCCGCGCCGCAGCAGGCCGCCCAGGACACCGCCCACATCAAGCAGGGTGTGGACTACCGCGTGGAAGCCCGCCTGGACGAGACCACCAACGTGCTCGCCGGGCGGGCGCGCCTGCGCTACACCAACCACTCCCGGACCGCGCTCGACACCCTCTACTTCCACCAGTACCTGAACGCGTTCCGCCCCAACAGCGCGTGGGCGCGGCGCGAGATGCAGTTCGGGAACCGGCGCTTCCAGGACCTGGGGCCGGAGGACCACGCCTTCGAGCGGTTCCGCGCCGTGGAAGTGGACGGGCGGGCGGTGGCCCCGGTGTACCCCGGCGCGCCCGACTCCACGGTGGTGGCGATCCCCCTCCCCGCCCCCCTGGCCCCGGGCGCCACGGCGACGGTGCGGATGGACTGGGACGCGCGCCTTTCCACCGTGCCGCGGCGGCAGGGGCGGCGCGGGCGGCACTTCGACTTCGCGCACTGGTACCCGCGCATCGCCCCCTTCGACCGGGGCGGCTGGCAGCCGCACCCGCTCCTCCCGCAGGGCGAGTTCTACGGCGACTTCGCCTCGTACGACGTGACGCTGGAGCTGCCGGAGGACCAGGTGGTCGCGGCCACCGGCGTTCCCGTGGACGGCGACCCGGGGTGGCGCACCGGCGGGCAGATCCCGCCCCCGGAGGCGCTCCGCCGCGACGCCTACCCCGCGCGCCCCGCCGAGGCGCTGGGGCTGCTCGCGGGGGAGGCCGGCGCCGGGCGCAAGCGCATCCGCTGGCGCGCGGAGGACGTGCACCACTTCGCCTGGAACACCTCGCCCACCTTCCGCTACGACGGCGTCATCCGCACCTCGCTGGACGACGCGGGCAACGCCACCCCGCTCCCCAGCATCCACGTGCTCTACGAGCCGTCGGACACCGGCTGGAGCGGCAACGTGACGCGCCACACCTTCAACGCGGTGAGCTGGCTCCAGGGGATCTTCGGCCCGTACCTGTGGCCGCAGCTCACCATCACCAGCCGCGCGGAGGGGCGCGGGGGGACGGAGTACCCCATGCTGGTCATGAACGCATCCCCCTCGGAGGGGCTGGTGGTGCACGAGGTCACGCACCAGTGGCTGCACGGGATGCTCGCCAACAACGAGTGGCAGGCGGGGTGGCTGGACGAGGGCTTCACCTCGTTCGTGACGGACTGGTACTTCGAGGAGAAGGGGCAGGCGAACGTCTGGGACCAGACGATGGAGAGCCTGGCGGACCGGGAGCGCCGCGGGCTGTCGCAGCCGGTGGGGCTGCCGGGCGAGGCGTTCCGCGACATGTCCACCTACAGCTCCATGACCTACGACAAGGCGTCCGTGGTCTTCCGCATGCTCCGCGAGCTGCTGGGCGAGGACGTCTTCCGCCGCGTGATGCGCGCCTTCTACGACCGCCACAAGCTCCAGCACGTGGACGAGGCGGATCTCGCCGCCGTGGCGGAGGAAGTGAGCGGCAGGGAGCTGGACTGGTTCTTCCGGCAGTGGCTGCACACCACGGACACGCTGGACTACGGCATCGGCAAGGCAGGCACGGCGCGCCTGCCCGACGGCCGGTGGCGGACCACGGTGGAGGTGCTGCGCCTGGGCCGCGCCTGGATGCCGGTGCAGCTCCAGGTGGGCGGGACGACCCGCACCCTGGACTCGCGGGAGCCGCGCCAGGTGGTGGAGGTGGTGACGCGCGAGCGTCCCCGCGAGGCGGTGCTGGACCCGCGCGCGGTACTGCTGGACCTGGACCGCACCAACAACCGCGCCGAGATCCGGTAGCCGCGCGGGCCGCGCGGTGCCCCGGCACGGGCGGCTCCCCGCCGGAAACGCTCCTCCCGCCCGGCCCCGCCGGGCGGGAGGTCCCGGTCTGCTCCCACCGCGCACCGCGATGATCCTCCTTTCCCTCGCCGTCGGCGGCATCTTGGGCACCCTGGCCCGCTACGGCCTGGCCGGCTGGGTGCAGGGATGGGCGGGAGCCTCCTTTCCCTGGGGCACCTTCGCCGTCAACCTCCTGGGCTCCTTTCTCCTGGGGCTGGCGCTGCGCGGCTCGGAGGCCGCCGCATTCTCCCCCGAGACGCGCGCGCTGCTGACCACCGGCTTCTGCGGCGCGTTCACCACCTTCAGCACGCTGAGCTGGGAAACGGTCGCGCTCCTCCAGGCCGGCGCCTGGGGCCGCGCCGGCGCCTACGCCCTGGGCAGCCTGGGCCTCGGCCTCGCCGCCGTGTGGGCCGGCCTCTCGCTGGCGCCCGTCGTGCTGGGATCTCACTCCGCCACCTGAGCTCCCCACGGCGCGCGCTCCGGCGGGCTCCGGGTACGGGGTCGGCCTGGGAATGCTCCTCCGGCAGTGCAAAACCCGAAGGGACTCGCCAGAGCACTCGCCCACCCTCCGAGCAAGGGCGAGATCACGCTGGCTTCGAACATACGCTCTCCTGCGCAGCCTCCCCCGACCTCCCGGCGCAGATCCTGGGCGGGCGTGCTGGAGTGGGTGCGCCCCCCGGCCGGGAGCACGGCGTTCCCGCGCCGGGTGCCGGAGGTGGAGGCGTTCGCGGAGGCGCTGCGGGAGGAGGAGGGGGTGCTGGTGCTGCCGGGAACGCTCATGGCCTACCCGGCAGGCACTTCCGCGTCGGCTACGGGCGCACGGGGATGCCGGCGGCGCTGGACGGCCTGGGACGCTTCCCGGAGCGCCGCTTCGAGCGGCCGTAGCCACGGCGGCGACAACCATTCCTGTTCTCCCGCACTTCTGGTGAAGGCAGACGGCGGCACGCCGGCGGAAGCCGGGAGGCCGCGCGACACGCACCTCTGTCCATCATGCCTCGCCACCGGCGGACGTAGCACCGAAGTGCGATGAAGCTGTGCCGCGCATGACCCTCATCGCGGCGCCACCCGACCGCGGCCGGGTGGCGCTTTTCCGTTTTTCCGCGTGCGTCGGCTCTGCGCTCTTTGCTCGCCCCCCGCCCCCGAAAGGGGCCACGGCGAGCCGCTCTTGCTTCGTGCATGGGCATTTTTTCGCCCTGGCGGGGAATCTTTCGTCCTGCAACATCAAGGTTGGCCGACCCGGCCTGACAAGACATTTTATGCGATGCGACTCCCCGCATGTGGCCCGCCCTGGCGTGGAGCCACGCACGAACGCGTGTTGCGCCGGTGCACGTACAACGGTCCATGCGCAGACAGATCCTTGCCCCCTGCGTGTCGCCGGACGATCCGTCGCTGACCTCCGGAACAGCGGTCTCGATCATCACTCGAACCCGCTCCTGCCTGGAACCTGTTCGAGGCGGGAAGAGGGGTGACCACGTACCGTTGGAACAACGGCCAGTCCAGCACGATCACCTACCACGGTCAACAACAACTCGGGCGTTTGCTCTCGGTAACCGCGACCGGCATGACCACGGCGGGGCAGTTCGCCGGCAGCACCGCAATGCGGCAGATCACGAATCCATCGGTCAACCTGCTGGATTGCCTTCCAGCCCCAGGCTCACGAGCAGGTTCGGCACGGTAGTCTGCGAGAGATCCTTCGTCGCAGATCCGCGCCGCCCCGGCCGGGTCTTCCGGCCGGCGCGGCAGATCCACATTCAAAGGGGGAACATCATGAACACGCCTCGCCTGCTGCTGCTGGCCGGAGCCGCGCTCGTAGCGGCCGCCTGCGCTGACCAGACGCCCACCACCGCGCGGCGGTTCGCGCCCGACACGCCGCGGATGGCGAGCGTGGACGGCGCGTGCACCGGCACGTTCACCCTCTCGTTCGATCCGGCGCTCACGAACCAGCCGGATTCGATCACCATCACGGGATCCAATACCTACAACTGCACGTTGGGTGCGTCGAGCGGCATCAGCGCGCCCGCGTCCGTGACCATCTTCACGAGCTGCCTGGTGAACCTGCTCGAGGCCGTGCCGTCCACGGACGAGGTCGTGACCTGGACGGGCGGCACCGGCCCCTCGACCAGCACCATCCGCTACACCACCATGACCGTGGGCGCCGGGGTCGTCACCTCGCAGGGGACCGTAACGTCGGGACGGTTCCTGGGCGACGCGGTCGTACGGGCGGTCGTGCCGACGAGTTCGTCGGGAAGCAATCCCCTCCTGTGCCCGCTCGGGCTGGGCAACGTGACGGGATCCAACGGCACCGTCGTGCTCACGATCACCGACACGAGCGTCTGAGCGCCCCCCGATGGCGATCAGAGCGGTGTTGCCCTGGCTCACCGCAATATCCGGAGAGGAGTCGAGGCGGGAGAGTCGGGCCGTGTTCCCGTGAGCGCACGAGCGCCCGCCGGCTGACCAGCAGGACCGTCGCCGGGAGCTTCCCGGCGACGCATCGGCATGTCCAACTCGGAGTCCGCGGCACGCCGGCTTGGAGTTTCCGGCCGGCGCGCCCACCCTCCACGCCCACCGACACCGGGCCGGCGGCCCCCGCGGTCCCGCGGCTGGACCTGGATCTGGCCAACGTCACCTGCGCGGGCACGCAGACAACGACGTTCACACCGGCCTGCTGCTGACGCCGCAGACAACCCACATCCACCTCAACTCTTCGCCGATATGCGCTCGCCCTGGCGGCCTGCTCCGATCAGTTATACTCTCTACAAACCCTGTATCTCGTCCGACGGGGAAGAGGGACCATCGTCCCGCCCGCGCCAGACTGCCCCTAGTAAATGCGAATTACGTCGCTCCTTTCGAAGCTTAATATTTCTTGATATGCGATTGGTGCGGTTTCACCCGAAAACGCCTTCGCCCGCATGGGTACGACGTTCGGCTATCAGTAACGCGAGTTTGGACCGGAGGCGTCATGATGGGAAAATCAATCAGGGCGGACGATGGAGGCGGCAGGCCGGCCGCGAGCGCTACGGATCCGCAGCATGCGCCGTCCATGGGCGATGGGAGGACGGCGCCGTTTCTCCATCGTGTCCTGGTGCGCGCGAACGAGCGCAACGTGCTGGTAAACATGAACGACATCCGATGGATCGGGGCCGAGCGGAGCTACGCGCGGATCCACCTGGCGTCGGTTTCCTACTCGATTCGCATCTCGCTGGGCCGGATGGCGGAACGGCTCGATCCCGACCGGTTCGCGCGCATCCACCGGTCCACCATCGTCAACCTGGACCACGTGCGCGAGGTGGTGCGCTGGTTCGGCAGCGACTACCTCGTGCGGCTCCACAACGGTGCCGAGCTGCGGCTGTCCCGGAGCTACTGGCGCAGGCTAAAGGAGAGGCTGATGGTGGTGGAATAGGATCTTCAATCGGTGCCGTCACCACAGGGACACCGGAGGTGGATCATGATGCGCGCGCCCCCGCGGCCCCGTCCAACTTCGCCGGGGGAACGCACAGCACCATCCGCAACGGTACGGAATCACGTCGGCGGCGAGCCGATGGAAAGCTGTGGCGTTTACATCGAGATCAGGCCGATGCGGATGGCGTGCCGCACCAAGTTGGCGGTGGAGTGCGCTTCCAGCAATTCCATGATCCTGTACTTGTGCGTCTCGGCGGTGCGTCGCGATATGTTGAGAAGGACGGCAACCTGCTTCATGCTGCGCCCCTGGGCCACCAACTGCAGCACCTGATGCTGGCGCGGCGTCGGCATTGGCGGGCCCGAAAAGGGCGGCGGTCAGGTCGCGGGCGATCAGCGGGGTGATGAATACGCGGCCGGCGGCCACCTCGCGTACCGCCTGAAAAAGCTCCTCGCTGGAGGAGAGCTTGAAGATGTAGCCCGCTGCCCCGGCCCGCATCGCGTCCGCAGTGACAACCACCACCCGGGCCCGCAGCGCCGCCCGCGCGATGTCGCGGATCGGACCGACCCGGTTCAACAGCGGCATGGTGATGTCGGTCATCACCACGTCGGGCTTTCAGGACAGCCGCCGCGGCTACCAGGCACTTTGCCAGCAGCTTCGTGCGTGAGAAATGCGTGTCGCCCATCAATCAGCCTGATGGACAACACGAGTTCCGGGCTCTTCCGCATTTTTGGTGACGCCGAAGTAAACGAACCCACTGTTGGAATTGCAGTTGCCGATTCCCGGCATCGGGTTTGGGGTCGTTCGTGTAAGCCGAGCTTCGATCGCGACTTACGATCCGCCATTCACCAAAAGTGCGGAAGAGCCAACCATTCCGCGCCGGGCGGTGTCGTACTTCCTGGTACCCTCGCGGGGAGGCTGCCGCGAACGACCCGGAAACCGGAGGACGCCATGAGACGGATGCTCGTCTGCCTTGCCGTGCTGGCCGCGGTGGGCGCGCAGGCGCTGGAAGCCCAGGAGTGCCGCACCCGCGGAAACCGCACGGAGTGCCGCAGCCGCACGGGGAGCTGGGCCATCGTGCACGACCGCTCGCCCTCGCGCTCGCCGTGGGAGGCGGCGCAGTTCGGCGTGCGGGGCGGCTACGACTTCGAGGAGGACGTGGGGAGCGCCGGGGCCCAGCTCCGCATTCCCGTGGTGCCGCAGCTGCTGCTGGTGCCCAGCGCGGACGTGTTCTTCGGGGACGGCGACGACGAAGGGGGCGGCGCGGAGTGGCAGCTCAACGGCGACCTGGTGCTCCGGCCGGCCGGGCTGGGCGGGCTGTACGGCGGGGTGGGGGTCGCCTTCCTGAACCGCGACGACGTGGAGGACGGAGACGGGGACGACGACGAGACGGAGGTGGGCTACAATCTCCTCCTGGGGCTGGAGAGCGGGCGCATCGGGGGCACCAGCCTGCGGCCGTTCGTGGAGGCCCGCTGGACCGCCGTGGACGACTACCAGCCCTTCCGGCTGGCGGCGGGGTTCAACGTGCCGATCTCGGGATTCTGAGGTACTGCTCCGGCAGGGTTCGGGCGTGCCCCCGGCTGGCGCCCGGGTCGGGCTTCGGCTCCGTAACGCACGAAACAACCGTGCGTAACGGAATCGAGCCCCCGCAAACTGCCGCGGGGTCTCGCCCCTCCGGGCCGAAATCCCTCACGCGGGTTTTGCGCTGGCGTCCGCGGGGGCCCCCACCCCGGCGCTGCGCGCCGCCCTCCCCCGCAGGCGGGGGAGGGGCCGACAAAAAGGGACCGGGAGCGTGATCGCTCCCGGTCCCTTTTTTCAGTGGCGCTCGGCCCGCGGCTATCCGTCCTGCGACGCCTCGCCGCGGATCGACTCGATCCAGGCGGGGATGGGCAGGTTGGCCGTTCGGTAGCCGTCCTCGGCCATGGCGAGGAAGGCGTCCACCAGGGCCTGGCGCTGGCCGGGCGGGATCCCCGCCGTGAGCAGCTCCAGCGCCGCCGCCGCGGTGTCCGCGTCCAGCGCACCCCACCCGCCCTGCTGCGCTACGTGGCGCATGTACCAGCTCACCAGTTTGCGCTCGGTGGATGCGTGCAACCGGGTCCCGTCGAGCACCTTCCGCAGCCCGGTCGGGCTCATCCCGGTCTCGCGCGCGGCCTGGCGGAGCGACGTCTGCTCCGCCCACCTGGCCACCGTCTCCCGGACCCGGGAGAGGGCCAGCCCCTGCTTACGGGCGTACATGGACGCCTCCGTAGCAGGAGTTGAGGGGAGCACCCGGGTGTGCTCTACGTAAACTATCCGCGCGCGTACACCGGGTAGTATAGCAGCCCCCGGAGGGGTCCACAAGCAAGGGGAGGCCGCAAGTGTTTCCCCCCGCCGCGTCGGGTCCCCGGGGCGTGAGCCCTCTGTGGGTGCCCGCCTTCTCCTGTCCCTTTCGGCTCCGCGAATCGTCACTGCGCATACCTGCCGTCCCTGCAGGGTGTCCGATGATTTCACTTCCCGGGCACCAAATGTAGACCGAAGAAAAACCGAAATCAAGTCTCTCGCTGTCGGATTCTGTTCGTAAGTGAAAGTGGACGCGGGGGTTCTGGAGCGGGACACCGCGCCGGCCCACGCGATCCGCCGGTGCGCGGGACCCTCAAAGTAGACGCGGGATTCCGGGCGGAGCCGCCGCCCATCCGGATCCCGGACCCGAAGACGGCCACCCGTCGCCAATCCACCCGTCGCCAATCCACCTCGCGGTCCACCTCCACGGCGAAGAAGGTGCTCGGCTCCAGCTCCCCGCCACGCATGGGCCAAGGGCCACGTACACCGCGATCTCCAGTCCAGGTGGGGAAGCCGTCTCTCCGGCCTCCAAGGTAACCCTTGGCACCTGCCAGGCGGGAACGGGCGGGTGCAAACGCGGCTTTCCTCGCATCTGCACTGCGACAGGCATTCCTCAGGTGGGGAACGCCTGTCTCGGTCCCGGAGCCGCCCCGGCAGCGGGATCGCCAGCAACGGCGCCAAAGTGACGCGAGGCACACCTCCTGCCTGCCGTGCCGCCGATCGAGCCGTGTACGCCCGCACGGCGAGAAGCCCCCTCCCCGCGTGAACATGCCTTCCCTCCCCGCATACACCCGGTCCGTCGCCTTCCTGGCCGCTGCCCACGCCCTTGCATTCGCCGCGACCGACTGGGGCCTGAACCTCCCTTATCGCCTGGGAGAGGCGATGGGCTCCACCATGTTCGCCTGCGCGCTCGTCAGCGTGGTGCTGGCGTGGCGGCGCTCCACGCGAAAGCACATTCCCCTGGCGACGCTCCTCGTGGTGCTGGTCGCCGTGGTCTACCCGGACTCCACCCGCGCAAGCGACCGCGAATCCGTCGAGGCGGACCTGGCGGCGATGAACGGGATGCTCGACGATTCCGTGCGCGTGTCTACGGTCGCGGCAGACGCTCCGTGGCCGGCGGGATCGTACGCGCGCTCCGTGCGGGCGACGAGGGAAGCCTCCGAGGACGTGCGAGGCTGGATGGATTCGCTCCTGGCCGAGTACCGGATCGAGTCCGTCACGGACCCTGAAGGCTGGCTTTCCGCCCCCTACCTCGCCGACGCGGGCCGGTATCCGGAGGTGGGAGACTTCTACGCCCGCTACGGAGAGTACATGGGTCGGGTCAGGAAGGAGGTCGCTCCACGCGCGGACTCCGTGGCCCGCTTTCACCTGGAGGAAGCAGGTCTTTCCGCGAATGGCCAAAGGAGCTATCTGAGGGGAATCCGCGACGGCATCGCTTCCAGGGAAGGCTCCTTCGAAGCCGTCCAGCGATTGTGCCGCGACGCCGTGGAGCTTCACGCCTTCCTGGTCCGCGTCGACCCGCGCGTGCACCTGGACCCGGACGGCGCCACCGCCCGCTTCGAGGATCCGGCGGAACGGAAGCAGGCTGAAGCGCTGCTCCAGGCAGTGCAGGCCGAGGCCGCGGCGCTGGAACGGCTGCGCGAGCAGGCGCGCCGGAGCAGAGTCGCGGCGTTCGACAGCATCCGCAGCCTTCTGCCCCCCACGCCGGAACTCGTCCCGGACGGCGGAACCTGACCTGCCGCCGGCGCGAGCCCGCGTGAGGGATTACGGCCCGAAGGGGCGAGACCGCGCGGCTGTTTGCGCGGGCTCGACTCCGTTGGCCCGCGTTGTTTGCGGGCTTACGGAGCCGAAGCCCGACCCCGGCGCCAGCCGGGGGCACGCCCGAACCCGCCGTCGAAGCAGTTCCCCGGCACCGGACCAACCCCTAGATTCCGGGCCATGAGCACACCCCTCCCCCTGATCGAAAACGGCGTCGTGCGCGCCGCCTGCCCCCACGACTGCCCGGACACCTGCGCCATGCTGGTGCACGTGCGCGACGGCCGCGCCGTGCGCGTGCAGGGCGACCCCGACCACCCGGTGACGCAGGGCTTCCTGTGCACCAAGGTGAACCGCTACGTGGAGCGCACCTACCACGCGGACCGGCTCACCACGCCGCTCCGCCGCGTGGGCGCCAAGGGCGAGGGCCGCTTCCGGCCGGCCACCTGGGACGAGGCGCTGGACGACATCGCCCGGCGGCTGGGGGAGATCCGCGACTCGGCGGACGGGCCGCAGGCCATTCTCCCCTACTCGTACGCGGGGACCATGGGGCTGGTGCAGGGCGGGAGCATGGACCGCCGCTTCTTCCACCGGCTGGGCGCCAGCCTGCTCGCCCGCACCATCTGCGCGGCGGCGGGGAGCGAGGGGTGGCGCCACACCTACGGCGACCGCATGGGCCCCTCGCCGGAGGAGGCCGAGCACGCGCGGCTGGTGCTGCTGTGGGGGACCAACACGCTCACCTCCAACCCGCACCTGTGGCCCGCGCTGCGCCGGGCGCGGGAGCGCGGCGCGCGGCTGGTGGCCATCGACCCCATCCGAACCCGCACCGCCGCCCAGTGCGACCTTCACCTTGCCGTGCGTCCCGGAACCGACGCGGCGCTGGCGCTGGGGATGATGCACGTGGTCTTTCGCGACGGGCTGCAGGACCGCGGCTACCTGGAGCGGCACACCGTGGGGTGGGAGGCGCTGCGCGAGCGGGTGCTGGCGGAGTGGGCGCCGGCGCGCACGGCGGAGGTGGTGGGGCTGGAGCCGGAGCAGGTGGAGGCGCTGGCGCGCGACTACGCGGCCACGCGCCCGGCCTTCATCCGCCTCAACTACGGGCTCCAGCGCCACGCGGGCGGGGGGATGGCGGTCCGCGCCATCTCCCTGCTCCCGGCGATCGTCGGCGCCTGGCGCGACGTGGGCGGGGGGGCGACGCTTTCCACTTCCGGCGCCTTCCACATGAACGGCGCGGCGCTGGAGCGGCCGGAGTGGATCCCGGCCGGCACGCGAACCGTCAACATGATCCGCCTGGGCGACGCGCTCACCCTGCCGGACGCCGGCGTGGGCGGGCCGCCGGTACGCGCGCTGGTGGTGTACAACTCCAACCCGGCCGCCGTGGCGCCCGACCTGGGCCGCGTGCGCGAGGGGCTGCGCCGCGAGGAGCTGTTCACGGTGGTGCTGGAGCACTTCCGCACCGACACGGCGGACTACGCGGACTGGCTCCTCCCCGCCACCACGCAGCTGGAGCACTGGGACGTCCACCACTCGTACGGGCACCTGTACGTCACGCTGAACCGGCCGTCGATCCCCCCGGTGGGCGAGAGCCTGCCCAACTCCGAGGTCTTCCGGCGGCTGGCGCGGCGCATGGGGATGGACGACCCGGAGTTCGGCGACGACGACCCGGCGCTGATCCGGCAGGCGCTCTCCTCCGGGAGCCCGCGGATGCGGGGGATCACACTGGAGCGTCTGCTGGAGGAGGGATACGCGCGCCTGGACGTGCCGGCGCCCTTCGCCCCCTTCGCGGACCCCGAGCGCTTCAACACCCCGTCCGGAAAGATCCAGGTGCTCGCCCCGGAGCTGGAGCGCCTGGGGCTGGACCCTCTCCCCGCCTACGTGCCGCCCGCGGAGGACCCGCGCGCGAACCCGCGGCTCGGCGCGCGCTTCCCGCTCACGCTGCTGTCCCCGCCCGAGCACCCGTTCATGAACTCCACCTTCGCGAACGTTCCCGCGCTTTCCAGGGCCGCGGGCGGCGCGAAGCTCCTGCTGCACCCCAACGAGGCCGCGGTGCGCGGGATCCGGGAGGGCGACCGGGTGCGCACCTGGAACGAGCGCGGCGGCTTCACCGCCCGCGCCGTGGTCACGGAGGACGTGCGGCCCGGGGTGGCCGTGTCGTACGGCGTGCGCTGGGCCCGGCTCTCGGACGGGGGGACGACGGTGAACGACACCACCTCGCAGGCGGAAACCGACCTGGGCGGCGGCGCGGTGTTCTACGACAACGCGGTGGAGGTGGAGCCGGCGCCCGCCTGACGGCTCCACCGCGCGGCCTGGCACGATTCCGCCCGGCCGGTTATCGTCCCGGCCGCTCCGCGGCGCCCCGACGCGCCACGTCCACTCCCCAGCGCCGTGCACGGCTTGCGCATCCTCTACGTCTCGCACTCCTTTCCCCTCCCCGGCGACCCGCTCTCCAACGTGGGCGGGATGCAGCGCGTCGCCACCGGGCTTCACGACGCTCTCGCCGCCCACCCGGAGGTGGAGCTGCGCCGGCTGGTGCTGGAGACCGCCTGGGAGGACACCGGCCGGCGGATGCCCCCGTTCATGGCCGGGCTGCTGCGGGGGATCCCGCGCGCGGTGGAGCGGGAGCGCGTGGACGTGGTGCTCTTCTCCTCCATGGTCACCGCGACGCTCGCCCTCCCCCTGCGCCGCCGGGTCGCCGCGGCCGGGGCGCGGCTCGCCGCAATCCCGGTGGGACGCGACGTGACGCTGCCGGTGCGGCCGTACCAGTGGCTGGTCCCGCGGGTCATGCGCGCGCTGGACCTGGTGTTCCCCATCAGCCGCGCCACCGCCCGCGAGTGCCTGGCCCGCGGCGCCGCCCCGGAGCGCACCCACGTGGTCCCCTGCGGCGTGGACACCGCCGCCTTCGCGCCCCCGCCCGACCGCGCCGCCGCGCGCGCCGCGCTCCTCCGCGCCGTGGGCGCGGAGGACGTACCCGCCGGCGCGCTCCTCCTGGCCAGCGTGGGGCGCCACCAGGAGCGCAAGGGCTTCCAGTGGTTCGTGGCCGAGGTCGTGCCGCGCCTGCCGGACGACGTGGTGTACCTGCTGGCCGGCGAGGGTCCCATGACCCCCGCCATCCGCGCCGAGGTGGAGGCGCGCGGCCTGGCCGGGCGGGTGCGGCTGGTGGGCCAGGTATCCGAGGAGGTCCTGGGCGCGCTGTACCGCGGCGCCGACCTGTTCGTGATGCCCAACGTCCCCGTCCCCGGCGACATCGAGGGCTTCGGCGTGGTGATGCTGGAGGCCGGGCTGTGCGGCCTCCCCGTGCTCGCCGCCGACCTGGAGGGGATCCGCGACGTGGTGCGCGAGGGCGCGAGCGGCCACCTGCTCCCCGCCCGCGACGCCGCCGCCTTCGCGGACGCCGTGCTGCGCTACCACGCCGACCGCCCCACCCTGGCCCGCGTCTCCGCGGCCGCCGCCCGCCACGTGGCCGGCACCTTCTCCTGGGCCTCCGTGGCCGACGAGTACCTGCGGATCCTGCGCTCCGGCACGCGCGATGCTCCCATCCGGCACGGGGCCCGCGTTCCCTGACGGCCCGCCCCGAAGCCACCTTCCACCCGCGGTGCGCCCATGGACGAAGCAGTCGTCGCGGTATTCATGATCGGCCTGATCGTGTTCGTCCCCGTGGCCGGCATCACCGCCCGGTTCGCGTTGAAGCCGCTGATCGACTCCATTGGCCGCATCGCCGAGATGCGCCGCCCCTCCGACGAGGTGCGCGCCCTGGAGCGCCGCGTCGCCGCGCTGGAAAAGGAGCTGAGCGCAGCGCGGCACGGGACGCAGCTCCCCGGCGGCCCGGTGGAAACTCACCCCGTGCTTCCGCGGTCCCAGCAGACCGAGCCGGCATGAGCGGTCTTCGGAGGGTGTGACGCGGGCCGCTACGGAGCCGGGCCAAACCGCGGCCCGTCTCCTCCGCGGGCTCCGGGAGCCCCGGAAACAGCCCCGGGTCTCCCCTCGCCGGAGGGAGCCTCGCCAAACAGCCGGCGAGTCTCCCTCCGAACAGATTCATGTGGGTACAGCGGAAAAACCAACGGCGCCCCCACCGCAAACTCCGGTGGGGGCGCCTTCACGTACCGTACTTCGTAGTCCGTACCGCCGTCCTGCTCCCGCACTTCCACGGAATCCGTGCAGACCAGGCTCCCAGGGGCATCAGCAAGGCGCCGAATGCAGGGATGCCGTGCGGTCCTCCCCCTTTCCCCCGCTTGCGGGGGAGAGGGGGCCGGGGGGTGAGGGGGCCCACCTTCGCGGACGCCAGCGCCAGCCCCGCGTGAGGGATTTCGGCCCGAAGGGGCGAGACCCGGCGGGGCTGTTTCCGCCGGGTCTCGACTCCGTTACGCACGGTTGTTTCGTGCGTTACGGAGCCGAAGCCCGACCCCGGCGCCAGCCGGGGACACGCCCAAACCCGCAGTAAAAATCCGACACGACCGGATCCGGCATCAGCGCCTAGGCACCCGCACCGTACCCCCCACCCGCCCCACCTGCACCCCGCCGCTGCCGTCGTCGCGCACGGTCAGGTCCCCGCCCACCCGGTCCACCCGGATGCCGCCCGAGCCGTCCTCGCGCACCAGCACGTTGCCCCCCACCCCGACGACGGCGATCCCGCCGGAGCTGTCCTCGTCCACCACGACGTCGCGGCGCACGTCGCGGATGCTCAGCTCGCCCGAGCTGTCGCTCACCCGCACGCCGCCGGCGACCTGCGCGATGGTGATGCCGCCGGAGCTGTCGGTCACGTCCAGGTCGCCGCGCACGTCCTCGATGGTCAGCTCCCCCGAGCTGTCCTTGAGCCGGAGGGCGCCCACCCGGCGGACCACCGTCTCGCCGCCGGTGTCCTCCACGTCCATCGCCATCCCCTCCGGCACCTCGATCACCAGGTCCAGCACCCGCTGCACCCGCCCGAAGAACGCCCGCACCTCCGGGATCTCCACCGCCACCCGCACCTCGCCTCCGCTGCGATCGGCCGTCAGGCGCATGGCGTCCAGGTACTTGCGGTCGCTGGCGCGGGCCACCCCGCGGATGCGCACCTCGCGCAGCCCCGGGCGCCCCTCGATGCGCAGCGAGCCCGCGAGGGCGTCCACCCGCACCCGGGTGGCGCCGCGCGCGTCCACCACCGCGTCGCGGGGGGAGGTGTGCTCCTGCGCGCCGAGGCGGGCCGGGAGGGCGGCGGCGCCGAGGGCGAGCGCCAGGGAAGCGGCGGCGAGGGTGGGTGCGTTCATGGGAGCAGCCGGGGCGGTGAGGGATGGCGGGACCAGCGCTGACGCTCCGTACGGCACGCGCGCCCCCCCGGTTTCACTCCGGCGGGGCCCACAGCCAGCGTCCTCCGTCGATCACCACCCGGACGGCTCCCTTCCGCTCCATGGCCGCGAGAAAGCCCAGCAGCGTCGTGCGGTTGAGGACGTACGCCGTGGGGTCGGCCAACCGCATCCCCATGGCGCCCGCGAACTCCACCAGCAGCTCCTCCGTCCCGGCGGGGACCGCCCGCAGCCGCTCCCCCAGCCATTCGAAGGCAAGGTCCAGCACCGCGATGTTGGCGGAGAACGTCGCGTCCCGGACGTCGCCCACCGGCTCGCCGTGGCCGGGGACGTACCACGCCGGGCAGTAGTCGCCGAGGCGGCGAAGGCTGGCCCGCATCCGCTCCGCGTCGACCAGGAACGGGACCCCGTGCCTGGCGAGCGCGTCCGTCCCGAAGAACGAGTCCGCGGCGAACAGCACGCCGCTTTCCGGCCCGCCCTCCGCCAGCACGCCCACCTGCGCCAGGCTGTGTCCGCCCAGGTCCACGATCTCCAGCGTGCGCCCGTCGATGGTCACCGGCCCGCCGGGGCGCACCACGTGGTCCACCGGCGAGGGCTCCGCCTGGAGGAACCTGTTGACGAGCGCCCCCACCGGCTCCGCTCCCCCGAACAGGTACACGGGCTCGTAGCGCGGCTCGCGGATCACCGCCTCCTCCACGGCCGGGGCGTACACGGGGATCCCCAGCCGGCGGACCAGCTGTGCGTTGCCGCCGTGGTGGTCGGCGTGGGCGTGCGTGTTGAGGATGGCCACCAGCGGCCGGCCCAGCGCCTCCGCGGCGCGCACGATCCGGTTGGCGGCGCCCCGGTCCAGCCCCGTGTCCACCGCCAGGAGCCCGGAATCGGTCTCCACCAGCCCGCTGTTGACCGCGCCGGGGAGGTAGTGGACGCCCCCGGCGAGACGCACCGGCTCCATGGCGCTACTCCTCGCCGGGGGCCACGTCCGCCCCTTCCCACTCGCGGTGGAAGCGTTCGAGGAAATCCTCCATGAAGCGGTGGCGCGCCGCGGCGGCCCGGCGCGCCCCGGCGGTGTTCATGCGGTCGCGCAGCAGGAGCAGCTTCTCGTGGAAGTGGTTCACGGTGGGGCCGCCGCCGGCCTTGTACGCGGCGAAGGTGGCGTGCGCCTCCGGGACGGCGCCCGGGTCGTGGAGCGGCCGCCCGCGGCTTCCCCCGTAGGCGAAGGCGCGCGCCACCCCGATCGCGCCGATTGCGTCCAGCCGGTCGGCGTCCTGCACCACCGCGCCCTCGGGTGTGCTCATGGGCGTCGGCACCCCCGCGCCCTTGAACGACAGCTCCGCGACGATCCGCGCCACGTGCTCGACGGTGTCCGCGTCCACGCCCAGCCCGGCGAGCCACTCCCGCGCGGCACGCGGCCCCACCGTCTCGTCGCCGCCGTGGAACTTGTGGTCCGCCACGTCGTGGAGCAGCGCCGCCAGCTCGGTGACGAAGGGATCGGCTCCCTCCCCGGCGGCCAGGCGGAGCGCCGCGGCGCGCACCCGGTGCACGTGCCACCAGTCGTGGCCCGTCCCCTCCCCCTGCATCCGCTCCCGCACGAACGCCTCCGTGCGCTCCAGGACCGCTGCGTTCTCCATGGTCGTCCCCGCTCCCGTAGATTTCCCGTCCCGGCCCGTCGCCCCGCCCCACCCAGCCGGAAATCTGCACCCGCGCCGCCAGGCGCGAAAGCGACCGGCCGCCCCGGGACCCCACCGCGCCCCCGCGGGCGCACGCACGACAGGCCCGGACCTTGGCGGTCCGGGCCTGTTTCGTGGCCGGGCGTGTCGTCCGGCCCCGGAGGGTCAGACCGCGGCGGCCCTTCCCCCTTCGATCATCCGCGCGAACCCGCGCAGCCCCTCGATCAATTCCTCCGCCGAGGTGGCGATGTCGCCCACGTGAAGGGTGGTGTCGCGCGGTACCGCGAGCTCCAGGATCTCCACGGCCCGGTGGACCGCGTCCGCCCGGGCGCTCCGCGGATCGGACTCCGCGCCGTGGGGGCGCGCCCGCCGCCGCCGCCGCACGTGGGACTGGAAGTGGTCCCGCCCCTCGTCCGTCACCAGGACCACCCCGTCGCGGCGCTCCACGAAGTTGCGCGACTCCAGCGCCCGCACCACCCGCCCGTCCAGCCCGTCCTCCGGCGCAGGGCTCGTCCGCCGCGAAAGCTCGCGAAGGAGGTCCGACTGCTTCTCGCTCAAAGCTGTGCTCATGGCCTTCGATCTATCTTGACGTTCCACAGCGGAAACGAGGCTGCGGCCATCCGGTCCGCGGCCGGGCCGGCCGTGCGGCCCCGGTCTGGGAAACGTTCCGGATCTGGGTTTGTTCCCAACACGCTACAGCGGAATGCGCGCGAGGGCAAGTCCAGCCTTCCGGCGGGGCCCCCCGCGGACCCCGACGCGCGGCGGAGCTCCCCGGCGGGACTCCGTCAAGGCGTTGCTCCGCACGGGCTTCGGTCCCGGCCGCGCGGCTCCGGTCCACACGCGGCCGTGCCATCCGGAGACATTGCCCACACGGCCGGTAAAAACCATTTCGCATGCAAGGCACCTTGCATTTGCAGGCGCAAACGGTGCGCAAAGCGGGTCATGTGCGACAAGGGGCCGGAGAGCGAAGGCCAGCACCGGAAGATTCCCGGCGGCTCCCCCGGCCGCTTTCCCGACGCACGTCCTCCCGTCCCGGCGGCCCTCCCGGTCGCTCCGCGGCCCGGCCCCCCGTGCCCGATCTCACCCAACCAGCTCGCCCCGCATCACCGTCACCGCCTGCCCGCCCAGGTGCACCCGGTCGCCGTCGGCGCGAACGCGAACGGTGCCACCGCGCGCCGAGGCCTGGAAGCCCACCAGCTCCGCGCGCCCCAGCCGCCTCGCCCAGTACGGGGCGAGGCAGCAGTGGGCGGAGCCGGTGACCGGGTCCTCGTCCACGCCCACGCGCGGCGCGAAGAAGCGCGACACGAAGTCCACCCCCGGGGTTTCCGAGCGGCTGGTGACGATGATGCCGCGCGCCGCCACGGCGCGCAGCAGCCCGAAGTCCGGGCGCATGCTGCGCACCTCCGCCTCCGACTCCACCTCCACCAGGCAGTCGAAGTGGCTCCGCCCCACGTACAGCGGGGCCGCGCCCAGGGCGCGCGCCAGCTCGGGCGAGGCCGCCGTCTCCTCCTCCGGCTTGGCCGGGAAGTTCATGGTGATCCAGGCCCCGTCGCGGCGCGCCGTGAGCAGGCCGCTGCGCGTGTGGAAGCGCGCTTCCGCGTCCGGGTCCAGGCGTCCGTCCTCCCACAGCAGGTGCGCGCCGGCCAGCGTGGCGTGCCCGCAAAGGTCCACCTCGCAGGCGGGGGTGAACCAGCGCAGGTCCCAGTCCCCGCCCCGCGCGTGAAGGAAGGCCGTCTCGGAAAGGTTCATCTCGCGGGCGACGTCCTGCATCCATCCCTCGTCGCGCGCGGCGGGGAGGATGCACACCGCGGCCGGGTTGCCGGCGAAGGGGCGGTCGGTGAAGGCGTCCACCTGGACGATGGGCTGTCCCATGGGTCTGTGCGCGGGTTCGGGTGCACCGGACCGGGAGGGGCCGGCGCGGACGCGGCAAGTTAGGCACTCCGCGGGCCGGTCCGCAACGCGCGCATTCGGCCGGCTCCGGAGCGGCCCCAACGCAACTCCTTGCCCCACAATCGAAACGATTCCCGCCCGAACCCCGTACTCCACCTCCGCGGGACGGGAGCACCGTTGCGAACCCCCTCCCGCCGCATTTAGTTAGGAGTGCCGCGCGAGACCCCGCGCCGAACACGACCTCGAAAAGGAGCACCCCCGTGGGAATCTTCGACTTCGTCAAGCGGGAGCTGATCGACATCATCGAGTGGCTCGACCCTTCGAGCGACACGATGGTCCACCGCTTCGAGCGGTACAACAACGAGATCAAGAGCGGCGCCCAGCTCATCGTCCGCCCCGGCCAGGCCGCCGTGTTCGTGGACGAGGGGCGCGTGGCGGACGTGTTCGCCCCGGGCACCTACACGCTGACCACGGAGAACATCCCCATCCTTTCCACGCTGAAGGGGTGGAAGTACGGCTTCGAGAGCCCGTTCAAGGCCGAGGTGTACTTCGTGGCCACGCGCCAGTTCACGGACCGGAAGTGGGGCACCAAGAACCCCATCATGCTCCGCGACCCGGAGTTCGGCCCGGTGCGCCTGCGCGCCTTCGGCAGCTTCGCGGTGCGCGTCTCGGAGCCGGCCAAGTTCGTCGCGGAGATCGTGGGCACCAACGGCCACTTCCAGACGGACGACATCGAGGGGCAGCTCCGCAACCTGATCACCTCGCGCTTCGCCGACGTGCTGGGCGAGAGCAAGATCCCGGTGCTGGACCTGGCCGGGAACCAGGACGAGCTGGGCGGCTTCATCGCCGACCGCATCCGCCCGGAGTTCCTGGACTACGGGATCGAGATCACCAAGGTGCTGGTGGAGAACATCTCGCTCCCGGAGGAGGTGGAGAAGGCGCTGGACAAGCGCACCAGCATGGGGGTGATCGGCGACCTGAGCGCGTACACGCGCTTCCAGACGGCGGAGGCCATCGGCAACGCGGCCAAGACTCCGGGGGGCGCGGCGGGCGAGGGGATGGGGCTGGGGATGGGCTTCGCCATGGCGCAGCAGATGGCGCAGAGCATGGGCGGCGCGCACGCGGCCTCGGGCTCGCCCTCCGGCCCGCCGCCGCTCCCGGGCGGGGCGCAGTTCTTCATCGCGCTGGACGGCGCGCAGAGCGGGCCGCACCCGCTGGACGCGCTCCGCGGCCGCGTCGCGGACGGCACGCTGACGCGCGAGACGCTGGCCTGGAAGCAGGGGATGGCGGCGTGGACGCCGGCCGGCGAGGTGCCGGAGCTGGCCGCGATCCTCGACGCCGCGCCGCCCCCGCTCCCGCCGCGGTGAGCACTCCCTCCACGGAGCAGGCGGGCCGGCGGCTCGCCTGCTCCGGGTGCGGCGCCGGGCTGCGCTTCGAGCCCGGCACCGACTCCCTTACCTGCCCCTACTGCGGCGCCTCCACCCCGGTGCCGAGCCTGGCCGGCGGCACGGAGGAGCTGGACTTCGGCGCCTGGCTGGGCCGGCTCGCCGCCGGCGCGGACAGCTACGAGGTCCTGGACGCGCACTGCACCTCGTGCGGCGCGGCAACCACGCTGGACCCCAACGTGGTCTCGGACGAGTGTCCCTTCTGCCGGGGGGCGCTGATCCCGGCCGGCACTTCGAAGCGCCTCGTCCGCCCCACCGCGCTCCTCCCCTTCCACGTCACCCGCGAGCAGGCCGAATCCGCGCTGGAGCGCTGGATGCGCGGGATCTGGCTGGCGCCCAACGACTTCAAGCGGAACGCCACCCGGCAGGGGAAGCTGGTGGGCGTGTACGTGCCGTGCTGGACCTTCGACTGCGAGGCGACCACGCGCTACACGGGGGCGCGCGGGGAGTGGTACTGGGAAACGGAAACGTACACCACCACCGAGAACGGCAGGCCGGTGACGCGCACCCGGCAGGTGAGGAAGACCCGCTGGCACCGGGCTTCCGGCACGGTGCACGACACCTTCGACGACGTGCTGGTGCTGGCCAGCGACAGCCTCCCCCGCAAGCAGGCGGACGCGCTCCAGCCCTGGGACCTCCCGGCGCTGGTGGCCTTCTCGGACGCGTACCTGGCCGGCTTCCGCACCGAAAGCTACCGGGTGCCGCTGGACCAGGGCTTCGAGCTGGCGAAGCCGGTGATGGACGAGGCCATCCACGATACCATCCGCAGCGACATCGGCGGCGACGAGCAGCAGGTGCACGACGCCGACACGCGCTGGGACGACGTCACCTTCAAGCACGTGCTGCTCCCCGTGTGGATCAGCGCCTACCGCTACCGCGACCGCGTCTACCGGCGCCTGGTGAACGCCCGGACCGGCGAGGTGCAGGGCGAGCGGCCGTGGAGCTGGATCAAGATCGCGCTGCTGGTGATCGTGCTGCTCGTGGCCGCCCTGGTCCTCGCGGCGGTGTTCGGCGCGGAGGGCTCGGGCTCCGTCTCGTACGGCGCGGGAATGGCCGCCGGCCTCGCGGGCTAGCGGGCCGCGGGGAGGCCGCGGACCCGCTCGCGGAAGGCCTGGTACTCCGGGGTGTCGCGCACCAGGCGTCGCCCGTCCAGCGGCCCGAGCGTCCCGATCATGGCGCGCGCCTCCCGCACGCGCTCGGCGCTGGTGGGGTGCGAGGCGAACCACTGCTCCACCTGCCCGGGCTGGCGCTGCTGCTCCCGCAGCAGCTCCTCGAAGAAGGTGGCCACCCCCTGGGGATCGTACCCGGCGGCCACCACGGTCTCGATGGCCTCGGCGTCGGCTTCGCGCTCGGCGTCGCGCCCGTACTTGGCGAAGATGGCCGCGCCCCCGCCCTGGATGGCCACCTGCTCCAGCAGCCCCGGCTCCCGGCCCAGGAGCACGTACACCAGCGACACCAGCACCCCCGCGCCCTGGCGCTTCTCCATCTGCTCCAGCCCGTGCCTCTCGGTGACGTGGGCGATCTCGTGCCCCAGCACCCCCGCCAGCTCCGCCTGCTGGTCGGCCGCCTCCACCAGCCCGCGGTGGACGAACACGTGCCCGCCGGGGACTGCGAAGGCGTTCACCTCGGGCGAGTCCACCAGGTAGAAGGTGTAGCGCCGGCCGGTGGAGTCGGCCCGCTGCGCGAGCGCGCCGCCCAGCCGGTTCAGCGCTTCCACCGCCTCGGGATCCCGGATCAGCGGCGTCTGCGCGGCGATCTCGGCCGCGTACGAGTCGCCGATGCGCGCCTCCTCCTCCAGCCCGATGGACCCCGCGCAGGCGCCCAGCGCCGCCAGCGGGAGGATCCGCGCGAAGCGCAGCTTCCGGTTCCCCAACATGCTCTGCATCATGCCGGATCTCGTCGTATCGAGGTGAAAAGCTCGGGTTCGGGCGTGCCCCCGGCTGCGCCGGGGTCGGGCTTCGGCTCCGTAAGCCCGCAAACAACGCGGGCCAACGGAGTCGAGCCCCGGCGGAAACAGCCCCGCCGGGTCTCGCCCCTTCGGGCCGAAATCCCTCACGCGGGGATCGCGCTGGCGTCCGCGAGGGTGCGCCCCCACACCCCCCGGCCTCGCTGAAAGACGAAGGGCTCGCCGCCGGAAGCGGTGAGCCCTTCACGTTCCGCACCAGCGGCACGCCGTTCGCCGTTCGCAGTACCCACAAAATGATGTCACGGGTGGAGACTCGCCGGCTGTTTGGCGAGGCTCCACCCGGCGGAGGGAAACCCGCCGGCCGTTTGGCGGGGTTCCCGGAGTCCGCGCAGGAGACCGGCAGCCGTACCGCCGGGCTCCGGAGCGGCCCCGCCACGACACGAAAAAACCCTCTCTACACCCCCCGCTCGCGGAACAGCTTCAGCCGCAGCACCACCCGGTCCACCAGCCGGTCCGGCGGCCACGCCTCCGCGTACTCGGCCACGGCCAGCGCGATCTCCGCCTTGACCCGGCGCCAGGGCGTCTGCCCCTTCCGCACGTCGGCGATCCACCACCCGGGCACCAGGTCCGCCAGCGCGAACAGGTCCGCGATGCGCTCCGGCATGGCCATGTACCCCTCGTCCGACAGGTACACCGCCCCCTCCACATCCCCCGCCAGCACGTGCGCGATCTCGTGGCGGAAGGCGAAGAGCCGGTCGGTGCGCTCCGCGCTGCGGTTGACGAGCACCGGGTACGCGTCCGCGCACCGGGGAAGCGTCATGGCGATGGTGTCCGACTGGAACGGGAACACCTCCACGTGGCACCCCGCTCCCCGCAGCAGCGCCGACAGCTGGTCGGTGCGCAGCGGCGCGTAGTGCCCGGCGTAGTCCGCGACCATTCCCCGCGCGTCCTCCACCAGCCGCGCCGCCACGGACAGGATGCGCTCCTCGTCAGAGCTCATCGCCTTCCACGCGGTCGCGCAGCTCGTACCACCAGTTGGGAAGGAGCCCGCGGGCGGTCAGCATCCGCCGCAGCCCCTCCAGCGCGTCCAGCTTGCGCAGCTTTTCCTGCCCCGCCGGGCCGATGCCGCCCACGAAGCGGGCGATGGAGTCGAGCGAGGCGAACATCTCCTCGGCCTCCTCGCCCCCCTCCTCCCCCGGAGGCGGCGCGCTCAGCTCCACCCCTCCCGCCTCCTGTCCCGTGAGGAGCCAGTCGGGGTCCACGTCACCCCACTCGGCGATCCGCTCCACGTGGTAGCGGTGCGGCACCGAGCCGCCCGTTTCCCAGCGTGCGATGGAGCCGGGGTGCACCCCCAGCCTGTCCGCCAGCTCCGTCCGGTCCCAGCCCAGCCTTTCCCGCACCTTCCGGAGGCGGAACCCGACCGATCGCCGAATCGCTACATTCATAACACTTAAACGCTCCTTTCTTTACACCCTTGACAGGCGCTCACAAGAGGTTAAGATTGTTGCAGAATGTTTACGGAGCCCCGCATCACCCTGCCACAAATGTTAGGCAGGATAGTCGCGGCCCCGGCCACATGCAAGGGTTTGGCCCACCGTCCACGGCTGGCGTGCCGGACGCAAACAGGAGGAGTCGCAGTGTTAGACGCCATCGCATCGCAGAGGCTCGGTCCCGGCGAGGGACCACGCTTCGCCGCCCGCACAAGACCGCCGGTCCCGTGGGACCCGGAGAGCGCCGCGCAGGATGGGGAGCCCTCCGAGGCACAGCTGCTCCGCCTGGCCTCTAACTGCCCACGCTGCGGCTCGCGTCCCGCGCTCCGCATCACCACGGAGGTGGCGCGGCTTCTCACGGACGCGGCGAACGGAGCCCGGCTGGGCACCTACCAGTGCCAGCGGCGCGGCTGCGGAGCGATCTACGACCTGGTCGCGGGGGAGTTCCTCGCCGAGGAATAGGCACGGGTCTCCGGCCACCGCCGGAGTGAGACGGAATACGTCCCGGAGGAAGCCGAAGACAGACCGAAACTAAGCTCTGGAGACAGGCCGGTAAAGGCCCCCAACTCGGCACAGTGACCGAGCCAGGGGGCTTTTTTTTTGTGCCCCCGATACCCACGCGGGACCGGGACCCGTGCCGGGCGGATCCCGTGGTCGTCCGCCCCGCACTCTCCCTCCGCCCCCCCGCGCGGGTACCGCACCCCCCAACGAGAGGAAGTGCCATGCGCCGGACTCAGACGCTCGCGCCCGCGGGGCAGCGGCCGCCCGCCCCCGCCAGCAACGTTCCGCCCCTGGCCGCCGGCGGCGGAGGAGGGGTTCCCAGGCACCCGGAGCAGCGGGGGGGCCGCCTGGTCCGACTCGCCACGAGCTGCCCGCGGTGCGGCTCCCGCCCCGCGCTGCGGGTGACGGAGGACCTCGTCCGCGGCATCCACGCGCCCGGGGAGCCGACCCGCATCGGCACCTACCAGTGCCACCGCCGCGGGTGCGGCACCATCTACGACCTGTACGTGGACACCCGGCTGCTGGAGACGGAGCCGGGCGGCGCCCACTGACCACCCGGCCGTCGCCCGGCGCGCGCACGACGCCGCCGGCGGCCCACCACCCGGCAAGGAGGATCTTCATGCGTCGCATCCGCCACGCCCCGCCCGCGCGGGGCGCTCCCGGAGGGTGGTGGTGATGAATGCCCCACCCCTGTTTTCCGCGCAGCTCCCCGGCCCCCTGGTGCAGCCGGGAAGCCCCGTGGACCCCGCGACCGCCCTGCCCGGGACATCGCCCACCGGCCAGCCCGGCGACCCGCTGGGCACGGTGGGCATCGCCCTGCTCGCCTACGGGCTGGTGCAGCTCCTGTCGCGCGTGGTGGACCGGCTCCCCTTCGGCCGTCCGGGCGCGGCGGAAGGCGGGGAAAGCGGCTTCGGTCGCGACGACCGCAAGCGCATCGAGCGGCTGGTGGAGATCGCGGCCGCCGACCACGCGCGAATCGAGCGCATGCAGGAGGAGCTCAAGGAGGTGTACGACTACGCCCGCTGGGCGACGGAGCAGCGGCGCCGCCCGGGCGGCGCCGTGGAGGAGGGATCCTGGCGGCACCGGGTGGAGGGGCTGCTCGACCAGGTGGCCACCAACCAGCGGCTCATCGGCCAGGCGCTGGGCGAGCTGCGCGAGATGCAGGGCAAGCTGGACAACGTCCTGCGCAAGCTGCGGGCGCTCTGGATCCGCGTGGGCCAGCGCCGCAACGACCGCAAGTAGGACCGCGCCGCAGCTCCGGCCTACACCTGCTCCGGCCGGCTGCGGGGAGACGGAGGCGGGGGAGAGGCTGCCGCCCCCGCCGGCGGCTCCGCCGCTTCCCCCGCCGCGGCGGCCGGCGGACGCGGCCGGCGCACCGCGCAAGGGCCCTCCGCGAGGAGAAAGTAGATCATCGAGGGACCTCTTTGCCGGGGCTGCGCTTCCGTCGCCAGGGCGAAACGATAAGACCCTCTCCGCATGGCGTCAATAATGTTATGAAAAGAGATCGCGTTGACAATTCAAACGCGCGGTCGTAAGTTAGTCGCCGGATGGATTCAACACGCAGACCGGCCGACACGCGCCCCCTGCCCGAACAATTACGGGCGCGGGGCCTCGTCGCGTTCACCACGCGGGGGAGGGAGAGGTGATCGCCATCCGCGCACGGCTCGCCGCCTGGAGCCGGTGGCTCAGGTCCGGGCAGCGACGTCTCCCCCAGGCAGGGCCACGTAATTCTTGACACACCGTTAGGCGTAAACTACCTTGACCCGCCGTCGGCACCGGATCCCATCATCGCCGCCGCCCCGCCCGGCCACGCCGGCCACGGGCGCGCGTCCATCAGGTCCCGCTCTGGTACGTCCTTTCGGAGACACCCGTGTGGCCGTGTGAGGAAGTCGGGGAGAAGGATCGGCCGGGCCGGGCGCTCCGCGGGCGCCGTGGCCAGCCCGCTCGCTCCGGGCTCTTCGCCTGCGTGCACCCGAAACGCTTCCACGAGAACCGGCGAGGCCGGGAAACAACAGCGCCGTGGCCGCCCTGCGGCACAGGCTGAATCTGCGCGGGAACGCCCAGCGTGGGGGGCGCGGCTAGTCCGGATGGCCCACGAGTACCTGTCGGCTGGTGCGGCGCTGCCGAACCCCGATCTAACCACCACACAGGAGTCGTAGTATGAGGATCAGCGGAACGGTGAAGTGGTTCAACGACGCCAAGGGCTTTGGCTTCATCACGCCGGCCAACGGAGAAAAGGACTGCTTCGTCCACTACTCCGCCATCCAGGGGAACGGCTTCAAGTCCCTGGCGGAAGGCGAGGCGGTCGAGTTCGACCTCGTCCAGGGCGAGAAGGGCCCGGCGGCCGAGAACGTGGCGCGCGTCGGGGCGGCCGGCTGAGCCGGTCCAGCCAGCACGACAGCACGAGGCGAGGCGCCGGGTCCCCTGCGGGTCCGGCGCCTCGTCGCATGTGCCACCTGACACCCGGACGCGTCAGAACTCCCCGATCATCCCGATCTCGGTGCGCAGCTCGTGCCCCAGCTCGCGCTGCACCGTGGTCTGCGCCAGGTCGATCAGCGCGCGCACGTCCGCGGCGGTGGCGCCGCCCAGGTTGACGATGATGTTGGCGTGCTTGTGGAAGATCTGCGCGTTCCCCAGCACGTGCCCCTTGAGCCCGCACTGGTCGATCAGCCTCCCCGCGCCCACCCCCTCGATCTTCTGGAAGATGGACCCGGCGCTGGGGTACAGCCACAGGTCCGGGTGCCGGTCGTCGCGCCACTGCAGGTTCTCGCGGATCACGTCGCGGAGCGTCTCGCGCGGCTGCGGCTCCAGGCGGAAGGTGACGTCCAGCACCACGTCGCGCCGGTCGTGCAGCACGCTGTAGTCGTACCCGAAGCGGAAGTAGTCGCGGTCCACCTCCCGCACCTCGCCCTCCTCGGTGAGGAGCGAAGCGCCCTCCACCACCTCCTCGATGAACATGGTCCGCTCGCGCTCCGGCGGCGGCGAGAGGAAGTGCAGGTTCTGCCAGATGGCGCCGCCCACCGTGCTGGGGATCCCCACGTAGTGGTGCAGCCCGCCCAGCCCGCGCGCCACGGTGGCCTGGATGAGGTCGTGGTACACGCGCACCCCGGAGCCGGCGCGGACGCGCGTGTCGTCCAGGAACTCCACCTCCTCCACCTCGTTCTTGATCACCACCCCGCGGAAGCCGCGGTCCCCCACCAGGATGTTGGCCCCCATCCCCAGCAGGAAGAAGGGAACCTCCAGCTCCCGGACGACGCTCACCGCCTCCGCCAGCTCCCGCGGCGTCCTGGCCCGGTACATCAGGTCCGCGGGCCCGCCGATCTTGAAGGTGGTGAAGGGCGCCAGCGGCACGTCGCGCTCGATGCGGTGGGCGCTCAGGCGGCGGGCGAGCTCGTCGCTCGGGAGCTGGACTGTATCGGGCATTCGGCGAATGGGTTCGGTTTTGAGACGGCGGGACGGCCCCACCCGGTTGCAAGGGTGGTGCCCGACAGGACAGGAACGGCTTGTTACGGCAGGTTCGGGCGTGCCCCCGGCTGGCGCCGGGGTCGGGCTTCGGCTCCGTAAGCCCGCAAACAACGCGGGCTGACGGAGTCGAGCCCCGGCGGAAACAGCCCCGCCGGGTCTCGCCCCTTCGGGCCGGAATCCCTCACGCGACGGCAGGCCCCCTCCCCCCGGCCCCCTCCCCCGCAAGGGGGAGAGGGGGAGCACTGCGGAACAACAAAAAGCGCCCCCGCCAGGAAGTCCTGGTGGGGGCGCCGTTCGCAGTTTCGTCGTACCCATATCCATCGGCTCGGAGGGAGACCGGCGGCAGTTTGCCGGGCTCACTCCGGCGGAGGGAAACCCGCAGGCAGTTTGGCGGGGTTCCCGGAGCCCGCGAAGGAGACGGACAGCAGTATCGTCCGGCTCCGGAGCGGACCACACCCAGCCCGGACGAAATCAGCGGGCTTTTCGCAGCCGCACGTCCCCGCTGAGCGTGGTGACGTACAGCTCGCGCCCTCCCTGGCCCAGGGTCCCACGGGCGCGCCGGCGCATGGAGCGCCGCTCCACGTCCAGCGGGAAGTCGGACTCGATGTCGCCGCTCATGGTCTCCACCCGCACCTCGGTGCTGGTACGCGCGGGAAGCTCCAGGGTGATGTCGCCGCTGACGGTGCGGAAGTCCAGCTCGCCGCTCCACCCGCCGCTCCCCAGCACGGCGACGATCTCGCCGCTGACGGTGGAGGCCTCGCCGAAGCCGGAGGTGGAGATGCGCACGTCGCCGCTCACGCTGCGCGCGTCCACGTAGCCCCGCATCCCCTCCGCGTCCACGTCGCCCGACACGTTGTGGGCCGCCAGCCGCACCCCGGCCGGAACGCGCACCGTGAAGTCCACAGACACGTCGTCGTCGTCGCGGGCGCCCGGCCCGCGCCGGTCGCCCTGCTCGCAGCGGCCGCGCCCGCCCTCCGCCTCCCGCTCCCCGCTCCGGCGCCCGTCGCCGTCGCCCGGCCAGTTCCCCCGCGGGTACACGGCGCACACCGTCACGCCGCCGTCGTGCGGCACCACCTCGATCCGCACCGACCCGGGGTCGCCGCGCCGCGCCCTGCGGATGGCGGTCACCTCCACCTCGCTCCCGGACGCCGGGAGGGCGCGGATGGTCCCAAGCACGCCCCGGACTTCGATGGTCTTACCCGAAGCGATCCTGCCGCTCCAGCGAAAGGGCTGCTCCTGCACCGTGGCGGGGAGCGCCGCGGGCGCGGGGCCCGGGATGGAAGACCCGGCCGGGGCGGCGGCCAGCGCCCCGGCGGACACGGCGGCGATCAGCAGGTAGCGGTGCATGGTCGATTTCTCGCTGGAAGGGGGAGACGGGGGTCACGGCACCTGGGGCGGGCGGGGCGGCCGCGGCGGGGCCTCGCCCCCGCTCCCCGGCCCGATGGTGCCGCGGGCCCGAGGCGCGGCCGCGCGTGCACGCTCCCGCTCGGCGGCCCGGGCGCGGGCCGCGTTCAGCTGGCTGGCGACCTCGCCGGGGCGGCGCAGCTGCACGTCGCCGGAAAAGGTCTCCATCTCCACCTGTGCGCTCCCCGAGCCCAGGGTGTAGGCGAAGCGCCGGCCCGGGTCGTCGCCGCGGGAGGGGAGCGGGAAGCTGGCGTCCACGTCGCCGCTCAGCGTGGCGACGGAGATGGTGGCGTCCGTCCCCTCGGGCACCGAGACCACCACGTCGCCGCTGTGGGTCACGAACGAGTAGCGGCCGCGCGGCTGGATGGTGCCGTCGTAGTAGACGTCGCCGCTCAACGCGCCGACCTCCACGCGGCCGGAGGTGATCCGCTCCAGGTAGGTGTCGCCGCTCACCGTCTCCGTGTACACCTCGCCGGAGGCGCCCACGACCCGCACGTCCTCGCTGGTGGAGGCGGCGCGGACCTGCCCCTGCGCGCCCTCCACCAGCACCTCGCCCTGCACCGAGCGGGCGGACACGGTGCCGCGCCCGCCGCGGATGGTGATGCCGCCCATCACCGACTGCGCGGACACCTCGCCCTGGGCGCCCTGCACGTCGATCTCGGTGTGCATCCCGGATAGGTCCAGGCTCATGGAGGCGGGGACGGTGATGCGGAAGTCCACGATGTTGGCCGGGCCGTAGCGGGAGCGGGCCCGCACCCGCACGACGGAGCCGGAGCTTTCCACCTCCACTTCGGTGCGGGAGGAGTGCTCGGCCTCGACGCGGACGGCGTTGCGCTCCCAGGTGCGGACGGTGATGTCCCCGCCCATGTTGCGCACCTCCAGCCGGGCCCCGGGCTGGACGGTGAAGGTGGTGTCGGTCTGGGGGGCCGCGGCGAGCGCCGCGGCCAGGATCCCCCCTGCGATGGTGGCGAGCATGGGTGCGTGTCTCGGGTCGAAGAGTGGGTCAGGTGATCGCGGTCACGATGTCGCTCGCCTCGCGGAGCAGCTCCAGCTTGCGCTGGCGGGTGCCGGCGAGGTAGGTGTTCAGCCGCGCGTTCGCGGGATCCGCCGCCAGCGCGCGGCGCGCGTCCTCGATCGCGGCGTCGATGGTGCCCAGGCTCTCCTCCAGCACCTGCACGGTGCGGGGGTCCAGCCGGTCGCGCCCCTGCTCCAGCACGGCCTGCAGGTCGGCCACCGCGGCATCGTACGCCGGGTCCTCGTAGCCCGCGAAGCGGGCGGAGCCCTGGGCGCCCGGCCCCGCGGGCGTGCCGCGGCGCGGCAGCGCGCGGCCGGTGCGGGGCGGGGACGCCGCCGCGCCGGAGTCGCCGCGTGCGGGCGGGCTCGGGGCGAGGCCGCTTTCGCCGCCGGGCGCGGCCGGGCTCCCGCTCCCCTGCGGGTCCGGGGCGGCCGGGGCCCGCTCCACGCCCGCGGGTGCGTCGCGGGTCACCTGCACCGCCGCGGCCACGGTGGCCGGGCCGGGAACGCCCTGTGGGCCGCCGCGGAGCACCAGCCACACCGAGCCGGCGGAGGCCAGCGCCAGCACCAGGCCGGCGGCGAGGAGCTGGGGAACGGAAAAGGAGACCCGGCGCCGGTCCCGCTTCGCGTCGAAGAGGGAGACCACCCGGGCCTCCGGCGGCGCCTGCCGGATCCTCCGCTCGATCCCCGCCCACAGCTCCGCCTCCGGCTCGCGGTCGCGGAGCGCGGCCGCCCCGCCGACGATGCGGCGCAGGTCCGCCAGCACTTCCCGGCACCCGGCGCACGAAGCTAGGTGCGCCTCCAGCTCCCGCGCCTCGTCCGCGGCGAGCTCGCCGTCCAGGTATTCCGAGAGTCGATCCGTCCAGCGATCACTCATTGGGGTCTCCTCTTTCACTTCAGGTGCTCGCGCAGTATCATGCGCGCCCGATGGAGCTGCGACTTCGACGTCCCGACCGAGATCCCGAGCAGTTCCGCGATCTCCTCGTGGCGGTACCCCTCCACGTCGAACAGCACGAAGATCTGCCGCGCGCCGTCGGGGAGCCGGCCGATCGCCACGTCGAAGTCCATGGCCAGCTCCGGCGTGCTGGGGCGGGCCGCGGCCGTCGCCATCGCCGCGTCGTCCTCGCGGAACCGGTCCCGCCGCGTCGCCGCCGAGGCCCGGCGGGCGAGGATCAGGTTGATGGCCAGGCGGTGCAGCCAGGTCCCGAACGCCGCCTCGCCCCGGAAGGTCTTCAGCTTCTCCCAGGCCCGCACGAACACGTCCTGGGTGGCCTCGTCCGCCTCGTCCGGCCCCATCATCCGCCGGGCGAGCGTGTGGATCCGGGCGGCGTGGGCGCGGTACAGCCTCTCGAAGGCGCCCGCGTCGCCGCTGGCGGCCAGCAGCGCGTCGACGGCGTCTCCCGAGGGGGTTGCTTGCGGGGGTCTGGTCAGGGTCGTCACTCCGGGCGGTCCGGGTTCGGGTTCACCCGGTTGGACGGGAGGGGGCGGGAAAAGGTTGGAACCCGGGAACCCGGGGTGTAGAATATACGGTCCGCGTCCCGTGAAGGGGCGTGTGACCCGGTCGGGGGTCGGGTCGTCAGTCCGTGTGGACCCCGTGTGCGGGTGCCACCGACCCCCCTGTCCGCCGCCAGTGCCATGAACGACCGCATCCACGCTTACCTAGACGGCGACCTGCCCCTGGACGACCTTTCTCCCGCGGAGCGCGACGCGCTCGCGGAGATGGAGGACGCGCTGGGCTCGGTGGTCGGCCAGCTGCGCGCCATGCCCGCCCCGGACCTCCGGGCGGCGGTCATGCGCAGCCTCCCGCCGCTCCCCGCCCGGGAGCCCGCGGCGGAGCCGGCCCTGTGGCGCAGGCTGGCGGACTGGCTGTGGAATCCGCGCCCGGTGAGCCTCACCTTCCGGCCCGCGTACGCGCTGGCCGGGGCCATGCTCGCGGCGTTCGCGATCGTGCAGGTGCCGCAGCTCGCCGCGCCCGCGGCGCCGCGCACCGCGCGGGTGGCGCCGCAGGAGCGCGAGCCCGCCACCGTGTACGTGCAGTTCAGGGTGGAGGCGCCCCAGGCTCACGACGTGGCCATCGCCGGCACCTTCACCGGCTGGAAGCCCGCCGACGTGCTCAAGGAGACGGCGCCCGGCGTGTGGACGGCGCTGATCCCGCTGCGCCCCGGGGTGCACGACTACGCCTTCGTGGTGGACGGCAAGGAGTGGATCCCCGACGCCAACGCCACCCAGGTGAGGGACGACTTCGGCGGGACCAACAGCCGGATCTCGATCCCCCCGCCCGGCTCCGCATGACGTTCCGGTCTCCAAAAGCGGGGAGGAGCTTGCTCCTCCCCGCGCTCTTCTGTTGCCTGGCTCCCACCGCCGCCGCCGCCCAGTGGATCGCGGACGCCGCGGTGGGGCGCGCCGTTTACGACCCGGTGAACGCGCGGGTGGGGGCGGTCAACGCCTCGCTCGGGCTCCGCTACCGCGGAACGGGGCTCCGGCTCCACACCTCCGAGCGCTGGCTGTACCTGTCCGGGGGAACCGACCTGGGATCGGCGGGGCTGGGATGGGGCGCCGCCGGCGCCGGGGGGCGGCTCTCACTGCTCCGCGGCGCCGCCTGGGAGCTGGGGGTGGACGCGGGCGCCGACTTCTACGGCTACACCGCCTCCTCCTACGAGGTGGAGGTGAACGGCATCCGGGTCACGGTGGACGAGCAGGGAGACTGGGGAGGCACCGTGGGGGCGTCCCCCACCCTGGAGCTCCGGCGCGGGCCGGTGGGGGTGGAGCTGAAGTCGGGGGTGGTCACCACCTTCGGCCCGGTCGAGGGGGGGGAATGGCTGGCCGTCACCGCGCTGGACGGGAGCGCCGCCGTCTCGGCCGCGGTCGCACCCGGGGTGCAGGTGGGGGCGGTGGGCCGCTACATGCGCTTTCCCGAGGGCGGCTACCCGTACCTGGGCGGCTCCGTGCAGCTCGCCCGGGGGCCGGGCACGCTCTGGGCCTTCGCCGGCCGCTGGATGTCGGACTCGCTGGCCTCGCCGCGCGGGGGCTACGGCGCGGGGGCGAGCGTCGCGGTGCGTCGCGGCCTGCAGGTGATGGGCGGGTGGCAGCAGGAGCCCAGCGACCCGCTGTACCTGAACGCGCCGCGGCGCACCTGGAGCCTGCGGGTGAGCCGCACCCTGGGAAGGACCGCGCCCGCGCTCCCCGGCCTCGCCCCCCCGGCTCCGGCGGACGGGAGCACGACCATCCGCATCCCCGCGGCCGCCGTGGCGGAGGCGCCCTCGGTGCTGGGCGACTTCACCGGGTGGCAGCCGGTGCCCATGGTGCGCAACGGCCCGTTCTGGGAGCTCCGCCTCCCCATCCCGCCGGGGATCCACCACTACGCCTTCCGCACCGCGGCGGGCGAGGTGTTCGTCCCCGACCACCTCCCCTCGGCCGACGACGGGATGGGCGGGAAGTCGGCGGTGCTGGTGGTCCAGTGACCCGGGGAGCACGGTTGTGACCCCACCGATGGGTCATTCGTCTCCTGTGCAGGACCCCGTGTTGGGGCCCATCCCGATCAGTCGAGGAACTGGTACGATGAAGTGGATCCCGTTCATCGCCGTCCTCCTTCTCCTCGCGCCGCTCTCGCTGGGCGCGCAGGGACAGGGAGACCCGGCGCAGAGGATCGAAGCCGCCAGGCGCCGCGCGGACGCCACCGGGATCCCGGTGGCGCTGCTCGACCTGAAGGTGGCCGAGGGCCGCGCCAAGGGCATCCCGGCGGACCGGATCGCGGGCGCTGTGGAGATCCGGCTGTCGCTGCTGACCCGGGCGCGCGAGGCCATGGCGGCGGCGGGCCGCGGCACCCTCACGGCCGCCGACCTGTCGGCGGGGGCGGACGCCCTCGCGGCGGGGGTGAGCACGGAGGCGCTGGGCTCGCTGACCCGCAGCGCCCCCGGCGACCGGCGCGCGGTGGCCATCGCGGTGCTGGCGCAGCTCGTCCAGGAGGGCGACGGATCGGAGCGCGCCCTGGAGCGCGTCCGGCTGGCGCTCGCCAACCCGGAAACGCTGCGGACGCTCCCCGGCCAGGTGCGGCGCGGGAACGGCGTGCAGGGCGGGCACCCCGGCAACGCCGACGCGGAGGGGCTGAACAGCAGCGCCCCGCCGGGAGGCGTCGGCGGCGCGGCCCGGCCGGTGAACGGCGACAACAGCCAGAAGCGCCCCCGCCGCCCGTAGGTCCGCGCGCAGCGGCCTTGCATCCGCCGCGCCGAGGCGCCGCCCACCCCGGGCGGCGCCTTCGTTTTTTTCCCGGCCCCGCGCGGAGCAGCGTTGCGTCGCCCCCTTCCCCACATCAACTTTGGGCCGGCCCGCCGGCCGAACCGCCGGACGCCACGGGGGTAATGGAGCGGGCAACCACAGCGAACAGGCTACACGTCAGATGATAGAGATCACGCAGGCCGCGCGCGGAAAGATCCAGTCGCTCATCGACGCGGAGCTCGTGCGCGAGCCTGCGCTCCGCATCGGGCTGGCCCCGGAGGCCGAGCGCCGCAGTCCCCTGCAGCTCCCGTACGTGATCTCCCTGGTGGAGCGCGAGGACAAGGAGCGCACCGAGATCGCCATCAACGTGGAGGGGATCCGGGTGCTCCTCAACCTGGACACTTCCAACCTGCTCAGCGGGGCCACCATCGACTGGCTCCAGGACGAGGGCGCCAGCGGCTTCCAGGTACGCACCCCGGAGCCGGTGCGGCGCCCTCCCCGGCCGGCGGGGGAGGCTTCCACGGCTTCCGGTCCGCTCGCGGAGCGGGTGCAGGCGGTGTTCGAGGAGCTGGTGAACCCGCGCATCGCGTCGCACGGCGGGGCGGTGGAGCTGGTGGACGTGGAGGACAACAATGTCTACATCCGCATGAGCGGCGGCTGCCAGGGGTGCTCCGCGTCGGCGGCCACGCTGCGCATGGGGATCGAGCGGACGCTGCGGGAGGAGATCCCGGAGGTGGGCGAGATCCACGACGTGACCGACCACGACGCGGGGGTCAGCCCGTACTTCTGATCCGGCTTTTTACGGCTGGTTTGGGCGTGCCCCCGGCTGGCGCCGGGGTCGGGCTTCGGCTCCGTAAGCGAGCAAACAACGCTCGCTAACGGAGTCGAGCCCGCGCAAACAGCCGCGCGGTCTCGCCCCTTCGGGCCGAAATCCCTCACGCAACTACTTTCCCGTTCTCTAGATCCAGCAGTTGCCCCCTCTCCCAGAATTGGGAGAGGGTGGCGGCTCTAAGGCCGCCGGGTGAGGGCTTGCGGGGCCGCGCTACGGGTGCGCGGCCCCGCCTTCGTGCTCCGTCCTGCGCTCGGCACCGGCCGAGCGGCGATCGCCGGCGGCGACCGTCGCGGCCGCGTCGCCCGAGCGCCTCGCGTCGGGCTCCGCGCCGCCGTCCTCCGGCGGGGGCGGGCCGGCGCGGGGGAGCACCAGGGAAAAGACGCTGCCGCGGCCGGGGTCGCTCTCCACCTCGATCCGGCCGCCGATGAGGGCGGCGTAGCGGCCGGACAGGTACAGGCCCAGGCCTGTGCCCTCGTGCGCGCGGTTGAAGCCGCTCTGCAGCTGCTCGAAGGGGCGGAAGAGGCGGGCCTGGTCCGCGGGGGTGATCCCCGGGCCGGTGTCGGCAACGGACAGCACCACCTCGTCGGCGCGCGGCCGCACCGAGATGCGCACCTCGCCGTGCTCGGTGAACTTGACGGCGTTGCCGGCCAGGTTGATGAGCACCTGGCGGACCTTGTCCGCGTCACTGGGGATGGTGGCTTCGCCGGGGCACCGGTCGATGCCGAAGGCCAGCGACTTGTCGCCGGCGAGCGGCTCGATCACCGCGGCCACCTCCTCCGCCAGCGCGCACAGGTCCACCTCGGCGATGCGCACCTCGGTGCGCCCCGCCTCCAGCCGCGCGAACGAAAGCACCTCCTCGATCAGCCCGCGTAGGTGGCGCGACGCCGCCCCGATGCGGCCCATGGCCTCGCGCTGCGCGGCGGTCACCGGGCCGTGGAGCTCCATCTCCAGCAGCTGCAGGTGGCCCAGCACCGCGTTCAGCGGCGTGCGCAGCTCGTGGCTCATGGTGGCGATGAAGTCCGACTTGGCGCGCGACGCCTCCTGGGCCGCCTCCAGCAGGCGGGCGTTGCGCAGCGCTACCGCGGCGTGGTCGGCGAAGGCGGCCAGCAGCGCGGCGTCGGCCGGGCGGAAGGGCTCGTCGCTCCGGGCGGCGGTGAGCACCCCCAGCGCCTCGTCGCCCACCCGCAGCGGGACGGACGCCTCGTAGCGCCCCTCGCGCTCCAGCGCGGGAACGGCCTCGTGCAGCGGCCCCTCCAGCAGCCTCTTCTCCACGGCGACCAGGGTGCCCACCGGGCTCCCCGCCGCGCCCGAGGTGGCGACCACCTCCAGCTCGCGGCCCTCGCCCTCGCCGCGCAGGAGAGCCACCGTGCACGCGTCCGAGCGGACGATGCGCCCCGCCTCGCGCGCGACCACCGCCAGCGTTTCCCTCAAGCCCTGCGCGGCCGAGATGGTCCGCGCCACCGTGCGGATCGCCTCGCTCTCCCGGGCGCGGCGGCGCTCGGCGGCCACCAGACCGGCGTTCTCCACAGCGACGGCGGCGTGGCGGGCCAGCCGCTCCAGCAGGCTCAGGTCCGCGTCCGTGAAGCTTCGCCCGCCGGAGCGCGAGCGCACGGCCGTGAGCGTCCCCAGCGCCCCCGAGCGCCCGGTGAGCGGCGCCAGGATCACGGAGCCCACCTGCTCCGGGTCGATGTAGGCGCGGCGGATCCGCGGGTCCGAGCCCGCGTCGGGGAGGAGCACCGGGCTCCCCTGCCGCACCACCCAGCCGAGCACCGAGTCCTCCAGGGGGATCTCGCACCCGGCGGTGGAGGCCAGCAGCCCCAGCGCGTAGTCGGCGGCGCGCAGCGTCCGCCCGCCGGGCCGGAGCAGGGCGATCCCGCACCCGTCGGGGTCCACCAGCCGGTTGGCCGCGTCGGTGATGCGCCTCAGCAGCTCGTCCGCGTCCAGCGTGGAGGCCAGCGACCGGGCGATCTCGCCCAGCTCCACCAGCTCCTCGGTGCGCCCGGCCAGCGATCCGGCCATGTGGTCGAAGGCGCGGCCCAGCTCGTGGATCTCCAGCGGCGCGGCCTGGGGAAGGCTCCCCACCCGCGCGTCCAGCCCGCCCGCGGCCAGCGCCGTGGCGGCCTCGCGCATGCGCAGCAGGGGGCCGGCGAGGTAGCCGGCCAGCACGTCGCTGATCCCCAGCGCCAGCAGCGTCACGCCGATGAGGAGCGCCAGCAGGCGCACGTACGACTCGGCGGCGAACGCCTGGATCCCGGAGTACGGCTGCTCCGTCCACACCCACCAGTCCAGCGCCTGGATGTGGGCGACGCCGGCCAGCACCTGCCCGGCGTTCTCCGCGGTGGCGGGAGCCCTCCCCCTCACCGGGTAGGTGGCGGTCCCGTCCTGTCCCACCACCCGCACGGCGGCGAACACCAGCGAGTCCTGGAGGGTTCGCGGGGCCTCGCCGGGCCGGTAGCGGGCATAGGTGTCCAGCACCAGCGTACCGCGTCCGTCCGCCACGCGCAGCCGGGCCGCCGGGACGGAGGGCGAGGTCGGGCGGGGGAGCGCCTTGAGGTCCAGCGCGCCCAGGACAAACCCGGCGAGCGTGTCGGCCAGGACGATGGGGTGGGCGATCACCACCAGCGGCTCGTCCACCCCGCCCCGCCCGGCGAACACCTCGGACACCACGGTGCGGCGGGTGTCGCGCAGCCTGCGGAAGTAGCCGCGGTCGCTGAAGTCCAAGCCCAGCAGGGAGTCGCCGCGGGCATTGACGGCCGGCTCGAACGCGAGCGTGACGGCGCGGGAATCCGCGGCGTACATGTCCACGAAGCCGGGGAACTGGTCCTGCTCCGCCCGGACCAGCCGCTGCAGCTGCGCCGGGTCGATCACCCCCTGCAGCTCCGCCGCCTGGGCGACGGAGCGCACCGAGCTCGCGTGCAGCGCCACGTACTGGTCCAGCCCGGAAGCATACGAGCGCGCCGCCAGCGCTACCCGCTCCC
This sequence comes from uncultured Gemmatimonadales bacterium, assembly GCA_963716255.1. GTDB lineage: Bacteria > Gemmatimonadota > Gemmatimonadetes > Longimicrobiales > Longimicrobiaceae > JAFAYN01. Next base: position 2,604,656 of record OY970303.1, read on the forward strand.
TCGCGCGCTCCACGCTCTGCTCCCACTCCTGGCGCCCGGTCCAGATCCCGAAGCCCAGCGCCGGGGTGACGGCGGCGAGCGCGACCACCACCGCCAGCGCCGAGCGGAGGCGGGCGGCGGTCTTCACGCGCAGCGCCCGGCGCACCAGCGGGATCAGGTAGAGCGCTTCCGCCCCCAGGGCGTTGATCAGCCCGTTGAACGGCTGCTTGAGGAAGAGCACCGCGGCCGCGTCGCCGGAGACGCCCAGGACCAGGCCGTAGGTGAGGAAAAGCAGGGGGAGTCCCGCGAAGAGCCAGTACAGGAGGTCGGCCACCAGGGGGCGGCGGCCGCGCACGTGCGACAGGTACCCCACCGCCGCGCCCTCCAGGCTGAAGATCAGCCAGGCGTACGGGTGGTTCCACAGGGTGAGGGTGCCCACCGAGGCGATGGCGGCGGCCAGGAACCCCGGGCCGGGGCCAAGCGCCACCGCGGCCAGCAGGTACGCCACCCCGCCGAACAGCAGGTCCGTCCCCGGCGAGAGCGGGACGGGATACAGGTTCAGCCCCCAGCCGGCGATCCCCAGGAGGACCGCGGCCCCCCAGCGGAACGCGAGGATGCGGCCGCGCAGCCCCGGGTTCCGCAACGGGGCTACCCCGCCCTCCGCGTCTTGCGGCGGAGAAAGTCCTTCATGATGTACTGCCCCAGGGTGAGCGTGGTGGTGAAGTACGCCTTGCCCCGCGCGATCTCCGTGACCCGGTTCACGAAGGCCACCAGGTAGGGGTCGCGGGCCAGCATGAAGGTGTTGATGAGGATCCCGGCCTTGCGGCAGGCGGCGACCTCCTGGAAGGTCTCGCGCAGCACCCGCTGGTCCAGCCCCATGGAGTTCTTGTAGACGCGCCCGTCCGGGAGCGTCACGGCGGACGGCTTGCCGTCGGTGATCATCACCACCTGGCGCATGTCCTTGTTCTGCGCCAGGAGGAGCCGCCGCGCCAGCTTCAGCCCTTCCGCGGTGTTGGTGTGGAAGGGGCCCACCTGCGCGTGCGACAGCCGCGACAGCGGGATCTCGTCCGCCCGGTCGCCGAAGGTGACCACCCGCAGGGTGTCGCCGGGGAACTGCGTGCGGATGAGGTGCGAGAGCGCCAGCGCCACCTTCTTGGCCGGGGTGAAGCGGTCCTCGCCGTACAGGATCATGGAGTGGCTGGTGTCCAGAAGGAGCACGGTGGCGCAGCTGGAGCGGTACTCGGACTGGTGGACGTACAGGTCGCCGTAGTCCAGGTCGATCCTGCCGTCCTCACGCAGGCCGTCGTGGGCGAGCGCGCTCCTGAGGGTGGCGGGGATGTCCAGGTTCAGGGTGTCGCCGAACTGGTACGGCCGGCTGGCGGACTCCGCCTCCACCCCGGTGGCGAGGTGCGGGGTATCGTGCGAGCCGAAGGAGGACTTGCCCATGGCGCCCAGCAGACCGCGGAGGGTGCGGTACCCCAGGAAGTCGATTCCCTTGCCGGTCAGGTTGAACTCCACCTGCCGGGCGGCGGAGCGCGCCTCGTCCACCTTTCCCTCGCCGGCCTCCGGCGGCGGACCGCCGGGCGCGCCGGGCTGCGTCACGTTGAGGTAGCCCTCCTCCACCAGCCGCTCGATCAGCCGGTCCAGCAGGTCGGCGATCTCCTGCCGCAGGGTGTCGTCCCCCTCGCCGTCGCCGCGCAGCTCCGCCAGCATCTCCGGCGTGAGCTGTCCGCTCTCGATGAGGGCGCGGAGGAGCGCGTCCCGCAGGGCGTCCATGGAGTGGTCGTCGTCGTCGCCGAACTCGCCCCAGTACGGGTGCGAGTGCGGCCCGCCGGCGAACCCGCTCTGCAGCAGGAAGTCGGAAAGGTGGTCGAGCAGCGCCTGGAGGTTGAGGGCGTCCGCGCGATTGCCGGTGTAGCGGGTATAGTTGGTGAATCGCATGCTCTCACTCCCGGATGACGCCACCGCACTGCGAGACCAGCACATCCCGGGCCATCCGACCGCCGCGCGGATGGCCCGCCCTCGTTGCAAGCTACGGGGCCCGGCCCCACCGGAACAGGGAAACGAGCCCGGGCGATGTCCCCGCCCCGCGGAGCGAAGCCGCCCGCGCCGACTCCGGGGCGGCGCCGGCGCGCGCGGGACGTTCACGGCGCTCCGGCACCGCGACTTCCCCCCGGCGGACGCGGCCCGCGGGGGTTTTCGCCGGCCGCCGGCCGCGGGCCCGGGCGCGCGCCGCGCGCCCCCCTCGCCGGGATGGGCGTATCTCCTTATATTGACCCAACCTCGCGTCCCCCTGGACGCTCTTCCCCGGCGCGTTCCCTGGACGACCACGTGGATCGAAAACCGGTAATCCGGGCAGTCCTGGGCGCGCTGCTGGCGCTTGCGGCCGCCGGGCGCCCCGGGGCCGCGCAGACCATCGAGCGCGACGGCCAGCGGGTGGAGGTGCAGGTGTCCGCGAACTCCAGCGGCTCCACGGCGGTGTGCCTGGAGAGCCACCCGAGCGTCAGGGGACGGAAGAAGCTCACCGTGTGGTACGGGAGCGCCTCGGCCCGGCTCGGCACCACGGCGGACGACCGCGGCCCGCACTGCGCCTTCTTCGACCCGACGGGGCCCCGCTTCACCGTCCGGCTGGAGTACTCGCAGCTGGTGCTGCTGACGGCGATCCTGGCGGACCGCGAGTTCGACCGCGAGGAGATGCGCGGCAAGACGATCACCTTCCGATGGGTCGCCGAGTGACCCACCCCCGCCCCCGCGGCGGCCTCCCCCTCCTCCGCGAGCGCCTCCTCCGCTGGTACGACGAGCACCGCCGCGACCTCCCCTGGCGCGCCGCGCCGGGCGAGGCGCCGGACCCGTACCGCGTGTGGCTGTCGGAGGTGATGCTCCAGCAGACGCGCGTGGAGACGGTGCGCCCGTACTTCGAGCGGTGGCTGGAGCGCTTCCCCAGCCTCCCCGCGCTGGCCGGCGCCCCGCTGGACGACGTGCTCAAGCAGTGGGAGGGGCTGGGCTACTACTCGCGTGCCCGCAACTTCCACCGCGCGGTGCGCGAGGTGGCGGAGCGCTACGCGGGCGAGGTCCCGGGCGACCCGGAGGCGTTCCGCGCCCTGCCGGGGGTGGGGCGCTACACGGCGGGGGCGGTGATGTCCATCGCCTTCGGGCGGGAGGAGCCGCTGGTGGACGGCAACGTGCGCCGCGTGTTCGCCCGCTGGACGGACGCGCCGGAGCCCGCGGAGGCGGACCTGTGGGCGCTGGCCGACGCCCTGGTCCCCGGCGAGCGCCCGGGCGACCTGAACCAGGCGGTGATGGAGCTGGGGGCCACGGTGTGCGTCCCGCGCGGCCCGCGCTGCGGCGAGTGCCCGGTGCGCGAGCACTGCCGCGCCTTCGCCGCAGGCACGCAGGACCAGCGCCCCCTGCCCCGCAAGGCGAAGCCCACGCCGCACGAGGACACCGCCAGCGCGGTGGTGGAGCACGAGGGGCGGCTGCTCCTGGTGCGCCGCCCGGTGGACGCGCGGCTGGGCGGGATGTGGGCCTTTCCCGCGGCGGTCCGCCGCCCCGGCGAGACCGCCGGCGCGGCGGCGGAGCGCGCCGTGCGCGAGGGGCTGGGGGTGGAGGTGCGGGCGGGGGAGGAGATCGCGCGGGTGCCGCACGCCTTCACCCACGTGCGCGTGACCTACCGCGCAGTGCGCTGCGCGTGGGCCGGCGGCGCCCCGCGTCCGCTCGGCTACGACGCCTGGGCGTGGGCGGGTCCGGAGGAGCTGGACGCCTACGCGCTCCCGGTCGCACAGAGAAAGATCGCCGCGCTGGCGACCGAGGCGACGCTTTTCGGCGGGCTCTGAGCTCCCCGCCGCCGCCCTCCCGACACACCGAAGCCCCCGCGGCACCTGCCGCCGGGGGCTTCTCGCGTCGTAATCGCGTGCAGCGCGACACCGAACTTCAAAGCGCTCTGGCGGGCTTCGGAGTTGAGGGTCGGCCAGGGGAGGCTCCTCCGGCGGTGCGAAACTCGCCCACCGGTTGAGCAGGTCCGCGAGATCACGCTGGCTTCGAACAAACGCACCGCCTGCGGACCCTCCCCCGACCTCCCTGCGCTAGATCGCTGAACGACACCCGCCCCGCAGTTGCAGTGCTCCCCCTCTCCCGCTTGCGGGGGAGGGGGCCGGGGGGAGGGGGCCGCAGTCGCGTGAGGGATTACGGCCCGAAGGGGCGAGACCGCGCGGCTGTTTGCGCGGGCTCGACTCCGTTACGCACGGTCGTTTCGTGCGTTACGGAGCCGAAGCCCGACCCCGGCGCCAGCCGGGGGCACGCCCAACCCCGCAGTTCGATCCGTCGGAACCATACGTCACCCGTAGACGAAAGCGACCTCCCGGCGGACGTCCGGATGCAGGCTGCGGTCCACCGGGCAGGTGCGGGCCACGTGCTCCAGCCGCGCACGCTGGTCCGGGGTGAGCCCCCCCGGCATGCGGATGGTGACGGGGAGCGAGTCCACCCGCCGCGGGTCGGAGCGCATGTGCTTTTCCAGCGAAAAGGCGGCGCCCTCGAACGGGATCCCCTCGCGCTGGGCGACGATGGCCATGGTGGTGACCATGCACGCCCCGAGCGACGCGGCCAGCAGGTCGGTGGGGGAGAAGGAGCTCCCGTCTCCCTGGTTGTCGACGGGGGCGGCGGTGGCGACCTCGGCCCCGGAGGGACCGTGCCGCAGCCTCATCTTCAGGCCGCCCGTGTACTCGCCGGTGATCTCTACGGCCATCTCGCTTCCGCGGGTGGAGGGTCGGGCGGCGGGCGGGGCGCCCGCCGCGCCCCAATCTAGTCCCCGCCCCCCGCGGAGCGCACCCCCGCGCGTCCCCGGGAGGGCGGAGCTGTCCTCCGTGGAGGTCATCGCCAACGGCGGGACCGGGCTGGGAACATGTGATCCCGATGCACATCAACGGCTTGCGCCGAGCGCGCGGCGTGGCGCGCGTGATGCCGTCCACGGGGGCGTTCGCAGGTCCCGCTTCACGCACATCCCGTCAGAGGTCCCCATGAGATTCCGTGCTTCCGCCCTGGTCCTGGGCGTCGCCGTCCTTGCCGCTTCCGCCGCACACGCGCAGACCCACGACGATCCCGGGGAGTGGGACGACCAGGGCCCGCGCTTCCCCAGGCGGCCCAGCGGCGTGTACGCGGGAGGCAGCTTCAACTACGCGCGCCCCCAGGGCGAGTTCGGCGACAACGTGGAGCAGGGCTTCGGCGGGGACGTGCACCTCATCTACCAGCCGGCCGCGCGCGGGGCCCTGGGGCTGCGGCTGGACGCCGGGTTCCTCACCTACGGCCACGAGCGGATGCGCGTCCCGCTCAGCTCCACCATCGGCGGGCGCATCACGGTGGACGTGAACACGCTCAACAACATCGCCTTCGTGGGGGTGGGGCCGCAGATCGGGCTTCCGGACGGCAGGGCCCGGCCCTACGTGGGCGGGTTCGCGGGGTTCACGTACCTGTACACCGAGTCGTCGGTGGAGGGGCGCGACGACGACCAGGCCTTCGCGCGCACCACCAACTACGACGACGCCACCTTCGCGTACGGGGGCCGGGCCGGGGTGTACTTCCCGCTGCGCGGCGGCCCCTCGCCGATCTCGCTGGACCTGGGCGTGGTCTACCTGAACGGCGGCGAGGCGGAGTACCTGCGCGAGGGCGACATCCAGGACAACTCCAACGGGACCATCTCGATCACGCCGTCCCGGAGCGACACGGACCTGCTCACCTTCCGAGCGGGCGTCACCGTGGGCATCCCGCGCTCCGACGGTCGTCACCGCCGTCATCGCCATTGAGCGTAACGATCGGGATGGCAACGGATTGAACGGCGTGTTCGGGCGTGCCCCCGCTGGCGCGGGGTCGGGCTGCGGCTCCGTAGCAGACGAAACAACCGTCTGCAACGGAGGCGAGCCCCGCCAAACTACCGGCGGGTCTCGCCGCTTCGCGCTCGCATCCCTCACGCGGGGCTCGTGCTGGCGCCCGCGGGGGCGGTCCCCCTCACCCCCCGGCCCCCTCTCCCACGAGGGGAGAGGGGGAGCACGACACGGCGACGGCGTGGATCGCAGCGTGGAGATTCCCCTCCCCCGGCACGGGGGAAATAGGGGGAAAGCCGTGCGGCTCTCAGGCCGCCGGGTGGGGGCCCCTGCCGACGCCAGCGCGGCACCCGCGTGAGGGATTCCGGCCCGGAGGGGCGAGACCCGCGGGCAGTTTCGCGGGGCTCGACTCCGTTGAGCAGCGTTGTTTGCTGCTCTACGGAGCCGAAGCCCGACCCCGGCGCCAGCCGGGGGCACGCCCAACCCCGCAGCTCAGCAGTTCGTCTACCCCACCCGCGCAAAGAACGCTTTGAGGTACCGCGTCTCGGGAATCGCCGGGTGCACCGGATGGTCGGGGCCCTGCATGCCCTCCTCCAGCAGCTGGAGCTCGCGGCCCAGCCGCCGCCCCGCCCGCAGCACCGAGTCCTGGAGCGCCTCGCGCGGCATGTGGAACGAGCACGAGGCGGACACCAGGACCCCGTCCGGGGCGAGCACCTCCATCCCCAGCTGCCCCAGCCGCCGGTACGCCTCCTCGCCCGCCTTCTGGTCCTTTTTGCGCTTGATGAAGGCCGGCGGGTCCAGCACCACCACGTCGAAGCGCTCGCCCGCGGCGGCAAGCGCCCGCAGCACCTCGAAGGCGTCGCCGCGGCGCACACCCACCCGCTCCCCCACCCCGTTCAGCGCGGCGTTCTCCCGCACCTGCTCCAAGGCGAACTCCGAGCTGTCCACGCACAGCACCGCCGCCGCGCCCGCCGCCGCGGCCTGCACCCCCCACCCGCCCACGTAGCTGAACACGTCCAGCACCCGCCGGCCGGGGACGTACGCCTGCATGCGCGCGCGGTTCATCCGGTGGTCGTAGAACCACCCCGTCTTCTGCCCGGCGGAGAGCGGCGCACGGAAGCGGACCCCGTTCTCCTCCAGCTCCACGCTCTCCGGCACCGTGCCCTCTGCGGTCTCCACGTACGCGTCCAGCCCCTCCAGCGCGCGCCCCGGGACGTCGTTGCGGAGGAGGATCCCCTCCGGGCGCACGGTCTCCGCCAGGGCGGCCACCACCTCGTCGCGCAGGCGCTCCATCCCCGCGGTGGTGAGCTGCGCCACCAGCACGCCGCCGAAGCGGTCCACCACCAGCCCGGGGAGCCCGTCGCTCTCGCCGAACGCCAGCCGGTAGAAGGGCCCGGGGAACAGCCGCTCGCGCAGCGCCAGCGCCCGGGCCAGCCGCTCGCGCAGCAGCGCGCCGTCCAGCGCCACGCGCGGGTCGCGGCTCACCAGCCGCGCGGCGATCAGCGATCGCGGGTTGACGTAGGCGGCGCCCAGCGGGGCGCCGCGGTGGTCCTCCACCGCCACCGCGTCGCCGGGCTCGAAGGCGGTCAGTGGCGTGCGGGCGACGTCCACCTCGTTGCTGAACACCCACAGGTGCCCGGCGCGGAGGCGGCGGTCCTCGTTCTTTCTCAGGCGGAGCGGCGGGAGCATGCAGTCTCGGGTCCGTACGGGTTGGGCCGCGCGGCGCGCGGTGGCGGCGCACAAGATAACCGGCCGCGCCCCGGCGGGCACCGTGCGCCGCACGGAACTTGCGGCCGGGATCCCGGCTCCGCCGCGCGCGGCGCCCTGGCGCGCCGCCGGGAGCAGCGCGCAAGATTCCGTCCGCGCCGCGGGCGCGGGGTCGCCTTCATCCCATCCACCGGGGCCGCCGCCGCGCGGCCCGGAGAGCGTTCGACATGCCGGAAAGCGCGCGTGCGCTGCAGGTGTTCCGCGAGGTGGCGCTGGCCACCTCGGCCAGCCCGGACACGGACGAGATCCTGGAGATCGTCCGCGAGCGGGCGCGAGGGCTCTTCGGGGCGGACCTGGCGGTGGTGGTGCTGGCGGAGCGCGGCTGGAGCGACCTGTTCCGCGCCGACGGCGGACGCCCCACCCCCGCGCAGCTGCAGGAGCTGGCGCGCTGCGCCCTGCGCACGGGCGAGTCGCAGGTGCTGCGCGAGGCCCCGCGCGACGACGCGCAGCTCCACCTGGCGGAGTGGACCGCCGGGGCGGACGGCTTCCGCTCCGCGGTGGCGGCGCCGCTCCGCTTCGACGACCAGCTCCGCGGCGCGCTGCTGGTGGCGTGGCGCGACCCTGCCCCGGTGCCGGACGAGACGGTGCAGCTCGCCGAGACGCTGGGGGTGCACGCCGCCGTGGCGCTCCACAACGCCCGCCTGTACGAGGAGCTGAAGCGCTCCACCCAGGCCCGCGACCGCTTTTTCTCCGCGATGAGCCACGACCTGCGCACCCCCATCGCGGCCATCGTGGGCTACAGCGAGCTGCTCGCCGACGGGATCGTGGGCGAGCTCTCGGCCAAGCAGCAGGAGATGGTGGAGCGCATCTCCCAGGTGGCCGCGCACCTCACCGAGCTGGTCAACGACATCCTGGACCTGGCCAAGCTGGACGCCGGCCGGGTGGAGCTGCACCCCGAGCCCACCGTGCTGGGCGAGGTGGTGCGCGACGCGGTGGTGGCGGTGGAGCCGCAGGCCACCGCCAAGCGGCTCCCCCTGCGCCTGGACCTGGACGCCGTCGGCGGCGGGACGGTGCTGGTGGACGCGGTGCGCGTCCGGCAGATCCTGGTGAACCTGCTCGCCAACGCGGTCAAGTTCACCGACGCGGGCGAGGTGCGGGTGGACGCCGGGCTGGACGCGGAGCGCACCTGGATCACCGTGCGCGACACGGGGCCGGGGCTTCCGCCGGGGAGCGAGGAAGCGGTGTTCGAGGAGTTCCTCCAGCTCGCGGCCGGGCGCGGGGGCAAGCAGGAGCCGGGAAGCGGGCTGGGGCTCGCCGTGTCGCGGCGGCTGGCGCGGGCCATGGGCGGGGAGCTGGCGGTGGAGAGCCGGCCGGGGGAGGGGTCCGCGTTCACGCTCTATCTGCCGCTGGGGGGCGAGTCGTAGGGAACGGCTTTTCGCTGCGGGTGTGCCCCCGCTGGCGCCGGGGGCACGCCCACACCAGCCGTAGACGTTGCCGTAATCATTCCCGCAACGGAAGCGGGCGGAGAAGCCGAAGCCCCTCCGCCCGCGAACTAACACCTTCTTGCAGAAGCCCTCAGACGCCGATCACCTGCCCTTTGCGGTACTTGGAGAGCACCTTGAGGAACGCTTGCGACGCCCGGGTGAACGCCCCCTTCTCGCGCAGCGTGGTGGGGCTGGTGCCCAGGAACTTCTGCGTCACCCGCCGCAGCCCGCTGTCCGACGAGTACCCGCAGGCGTGGGCCACGCTGAGCACCGTGCGGCCCGGGTCGTCCAGCAGCTCGGCGGCCAGGAGGATCCGCATCCAGGCAAGCAGCTTGCGCGGAGGCGGCAGCTCGGCCCGCTCGCACCAGCGCAGCAGCGTCCGCCGCGACAGGTACAGCGACTTGGCCAGGTCGCGCCCGTGCCCGCCGACCGCAACCACCTCCGCCGCGGCGTCCAGGATGGCGCGTGCGCGGCCCGGGGTGTCCGCCGGGAGCACCTGCTCCAGGAGCGCCCGCAGCGGCCGCCCCTGCGACTGCCGGAAGCGCTGCAGCAGGGCGAGCTGGGTGTCGTCGTGCTCCAGCGAGACCACCTCCACCACCCCCCACTTGCCCAGCGTGCGCAGGTCGTCGAAGCGGTCCGGCGTCACGTCGAAGGCGGCGAACACCGCGCACGAGGGGAACTCCACCAGCAGCGACCGCAGTGCGGGCGACGGCCCGCTGCGTCCGTTGGTGTCGGAGTAGGGGTCGACCACCACCAGGGCCGAAGGGGGGGACTCCCGCACCGCCTCACGCAGCGACTCCCAGTCGGGGACCGCCTGGAAGACGTAGTCACGCTCCGAGATGCGCCGGATGCGCTCGCGGAACTCTTCGTCCCAGTGCAGGACGACCAGCGGACGGGCTCCAATCTTCATGGTCGAAAAAGCGGCGGTTAGAGAGCGACTTGGTCGGAGGTCACTGAGGAAGGCTCGGACCCCCGGGCGAGAAACTTCAGCCTGCTGCGCTGGCCTGGCTGAGAGAGCGCACCAGCTCCGCGGCAAGCGCATCGGCCTCGTCCGCGACGGCTTCGCGGCCGGGCGCGGGGCGGGCCTCGGTGGCGGTGCGGCCGCGGACCGACTCCAGCACCGTTTCTGCGGAAAGGCGCGCCTTCGCCTCGCCGCGCTCGACGGCCACCTCCAGCGCCCGGGCGGCGGCCCCCTCGGCGCGCTCCCACTCGGCGACGCTGGCGGCGCCGCGGGCGAGCTCCACCAGCGCCTCGGCGGCGCCCTCGCGGGCCTCGCCGTCGTCCACCCCCTCCCACACCTGGATCCAGGCGTCGTCGAAGAGGGCCCGGTCGCCCACGGCGCCGGCGGCGCGCGCGATGTTCGCCAGCACCACGGGGCGCTCCGCGGAGCGGGTGAGGTGCGGGAGGAGCGCGCGGAAGATGGGGAGCGCGCGGGCGTGGTAGCCCTGCTCCATCCAGAAGAAGCCCACGTCGTGCGCCAGCGCGGGGAGCCGCGGGTGGTCGGAGCCGTACTCGTCGTACGCGCCCCGGGCGAAGCGCTCCGCCTCGTCCACCCGCCCGGTGAGGGTGGCCAGCACGAACAGGTCGTGATAGGTCATCCCCGCCGCGGAGTGCAGCGCGTGCCGGCGCGCGGCGCGGAGCGCGCGGACGTAGAAGCGGCGCGCCGCGGGGTAGTTGCCCCGCTGCATGTACAGGTTGCCGAGCCCCAGGAAGGCGAGCGAGTACGCGTTCCAGTCGCCGCTCTGGCGGGCCAGCGCCACGGTGCGCCGGAACCAGCTCTCGGCGCGGGCGTGCTCGGCGCGGCGGCGGGCCAGGCGGGCGACGGTGTAGGCGGTGGCCGCGTCGAACGGCGCCGCGAAGGCCGCGGACTGCGCGAAGGCCAGCGCGGCCGCCGTGCTCCCCCGGTCGTCGGCCCACTGGGCCACCTGGAGGCAGGCCCGCGCGGTCAGCTCCCCGTTGAGCGCGTGGGGGTTGCCGAGCAGCTCCGCCACCTCAAGCAGCGAGCTTTCCAGCGCGGGGTCGGCGGCCTCGGCGCGGATGACCTGCCGGCGGCGCTCCTCCGCCCCCTCGGCGAAAAGCTCGGAGCGCCGGTCCTCGGGAGCGGAGGCCCACAGCGACACGTCCCGCACCGACTGCCACAGCACCAGCCCCAGCCTTCCCTGGAACTCCTCCAGGATCGCCGCGCCCTCGAACGCCTCGTCGCCATGGGTGATGGCGGGCGGAACCCTCCAGCGCCGGCGGGTGCGCCGGACCGGCGGGCTCAGGCGTGGCTTTCGCATGTGAGGGTTCCGGGAAATCATCGGAGAGCGCCGTTTGCGTCCAAAATAGTGTGAGGTATCACTATATCCCCGTCCCGCCTGGGGCGCCATAGCCTTGTCGGAGTCGGTACCGCATGCATTCCGCCACAATGCGCGCGGTGCTTGCACGAAGGCAGAACTCCTTTACCTTCCCGCGATCCGCGGGAGCCGTCACCCCCCTGACCGGAGACCGATGCATTCATCCCCCCGCTGGCGCGCCGTGCTCCCGGTCTTCCGGCCGCTGGGCGTGTTCTTCCTGTGGAACCTCGCCACCTGGGGGGTGATCCTGGGGCTGGTGCTGGCGGGACGCGCGCTCGCCGGGCTGGCGGCGGCGACGGTGCTCTTCGCGGTCTACCTGCGCGTGTACCTGCTCCGCGTGGGCCGGCCGGGCGAGCTCCGCCGCTGGGCGACGCTGCGGCTGCGCCCGCTGGGGCGCGACGGGGCGGTGGGCACCCTCGCCGCGGTGCCGGTGCTGTTCGCGCTGGCGTGGTCGCTCGGGGAGGTGTGGACGCGGCTGGTCCCCGTCCCCCCGGAGTCGTTCCGCCCCTTCGACGAGCTGACCCGCACGGCGGAGGGCCGGCTGGCGGCGGTCCTCTTCGCCGTGGTGGCGGCGCCGCTGGTGGAGGAGTTCGTCTTCCGCGGGCTGGTGCAGCGCCCGCTGGAGCGGCGCTGGGGGCCGGCGCCGGCCATCGCCTTCACCGCGCTTCTCTTCGCTCTGGTGCACGCCCTCCCCTGGGTGCTGCCCATGCACCTCCTCCTGGGCGTCGCCTTCGGCTTCGTGGTGTACGCCACACGCTCCGTCTGGGCGGGGGTGCTGCTGCACGCGGCCAACAACTCGCTCGCCGCACTGGGCATCGCCGCGGAGCCGCCGGAGCTCCCCGCCACGGTGTGGCGCACCGGCTTCACCGCCGACTTCTGGATCGCCCTGGCCGTGTTGGCCCTCGCCTCTGGGGTGGCGCACGGCCTCGCCGTCCGGCTCCTGCGCATCGGCCACGGGCGCCGCCCGGAGGCGGCTTCCCGGTAGCCGGCTCCGCCCTGGCCGCACCCTTGCGGCGTCCCGGTGGGGCATGGAATCTTCCCGCATGGTCGTCCGTTCCGTGCGCGCACCGCGGCCCCGCCGCGTCTTTCCCGCTGCCGAGGAGGAGTCGCCGATGTCCGAGAACACGCTGGACACCCTGCTTCAGGAGGACCGGACCTTTCCCCCGCCGCCGGAGTTCGCCGCGCGGGCGCACGTGTCCGACAGGGATGTGTACCGGCGCGCGGACGCGGACCCGGAAGCGTACTGGGCCGGCTGGGCGGAGGAGCTCCACTGGTTCCGGAAGTGGGACCGGGTGCTGGAGTGGGATCCCCCGTACGCGAAGTGGTTCGCGGGCGGCACGCTGAACGCGGCCTACAACTGCCTGGACCGGCACCTGGAGGGCCCCCGCCGCACCAGGACCGCGCTCCTCTGGGAAGGCGAGCCGGGCGATCGCAGGAGCTACACCTACGAGGAACTACACCGCGAGGTGTGCCGCGCCGCCAACGCGCTGCTGGGGCTGGGGGTGCGCCGCGGCGACCGCGTGGCCGTCTACCTCCCCATGGTCCCGGAGGCGGCCATCGCCATGCTGGCCTGCGCCCGCATCGGGGCGGCGCACTCGGTGGTGTTCGGCGGCTTCTCGGCCGAGTCGCTGCGCGACCGCATCCGCGACGCACAGTGCAAGGTGCTGATCACCGCGGACGGCGGCTACCGGCGCGGGGGCGTGGTGCCGCTGAAGCGGAGCGCGGACGAGGCGCTGGAGCGGGAAGGCGGCTGCCCCAGCATCGAGCGGGTGCTGGTGGTGCGGCGGCACGGCGCGGACGGCGCAACGCTGGCCGGCTCGGAGATGACGGAGGGGCGCGACGTGTGGTGGCACGACGCGGTGGAGGCCGCGAGCCCCGAGTGCCCGGCGGAGGAGATGGACGCGGAGGACGTGCTGTTCATCCTCTACACTTCCGGGACCACCGGCAAGCCCAAGGGGATCGTGCACACCACGGGCGGCTACCTCACCCAGGTGTACGCCACCACGAAGTGGGTCTTCGACCTGCGGGACGACGACGTGTACTGGTGCACGGCGGACGTGGGGTGGGTGACGGGGCACTCGTACATCGTCTACGGGCCGCTCGCCAACGGCGCCACCGCGCTCATGTACGAGGGGGCGCCGGACTCGCCGGACCGCGGCCGCTTCTGGAAGCTGGTGCAGGACTACGGGGTGACCATCTTCTACACGGCGCCCACGGCGATCCGCGCCTTCATGAAGTGGGGCACCGAGTGGCCGGAGGCCTACGACCTGTCCACGCTGCGCCTGCTGGGGAGCGTCGGGGAGCCCATCAACCCCGAGGCGTGGATGTGGTACCACCGCCACATCGGGGGGGAGCGCTGCCCGGTCGTGGACACCTGGTGGCAGACGGAGACCGGGGCCATCATGATCACCCCGCTCCCCGGCGTCACCCACACCGTTCCCGGCTCGGCCACCACGCCCTTTCCCGGCATCTCCGCCGACATCCTCACCCTGGAAGGGCGCCGCATCGACGTGGGCGGCGGCTTCCTCGCCATCCGCCGGCCCTGGCCCTCCATGCTGCGCGGCATCTGGGGCGACCCGGAGCGCTTCGTCGACACCTACTGGTCCAAGTGGCAGGAGCGCACCGTGGGCTCCCAGGCCGGCGGCGAGCAGCCGGGGGAGAGCGTGTACTTTCCCGGCGACGGGGCCAAGCGCGACCACCGAGGCTACTTCTGGGTGATCGGCCGCATCGACGACGTGCTCAACGTGGCCGGGCACCGCATCGGCACCATGGAGGTGGAGTCGGCGCTGGTGGACCACCCCGCCGTGGCCGAGGCGGCGGTGGTGGGCAAGGCGCACGAGCTCAAGGGGCAGGCGGTTGCCGCGTTCGTGACGCTCAGGGAGGGCTTCGAGCCCACGCCGGAGCTCAAGCGGGAGATCGGCGAGCACGTGGTGAAGAAGATCGGCGCCATCGCCCGGCCGGACGACATCCTGTTCGCGGGCGACCTTCCCAAGACGCGCTCCGGGAAGATCATGCGCCGGCTGCTCAAGGACATCGCCGAGGGGCGGGCGCTGGGCGACACCACCACCCTGGCCGATCCCGCCGTGGTGTCGCGGCTCAAAGGAGAGTACGAGTCGCGGGAGGGGTGACGACGGATACGGCTGAACGGCCGGGTTCGGGCGTGCCCCCCGCGGGGGTCAGGGCCGCCCGATCCGCAGCTTCGCCACCTTCCCTCCGGGTCCCACCGCCCACACCGCGTCCGGCCCCGCCGCCGCCACCGCGTTGAATTCCACGGTGTCGATCGGCGTCCAGCTCTCCCCCCCGTCGACCGAGTAGTCTGAGCCCGAGATCCCCACCGCAACCAGCAGCAGCGGGTCCGTCCCGGGGACGAACGCCACGCCGGAGCGGTAGCCGCGCGGCGGCGCCCCGCGCACGGGGCGCCAGGTGCGGCCGCCGTCCTCCGTCCGGGCGACGTTGCCCGCCGCTTCCCCCGGCTTCGTGTAGTCGCCGCCCACCGCGACGCCGTCGCGGTCGTTCCAGAACGTCAGGGAAAAGATCCCCGCCCCCGCCGATCCCGCGGCGAGCGGCGTGACCGCAGCCTCCCAGCTGCGCCCCCCGTCCTCCGAGCGGAAGACCCGCGCCCGCGCCCCGCCGCCCGTGCCGAACCACACCCGGTCGCCCCGCACGGCGATCCCGGTGCCGCTCCCCGCGAAGCCCGCCTCGCCCGCGAGCGGGGCGGGAAGGCTCGCCGGCGGCACCCGGCTCCAGCGCATCCCGTCCTCCGTCGCCAGGACCAGGAAGGCGTGCTCCACCGGGTCGCTGTAGGCGATCCCCCGGGTGGTGCCGCGGAAGGCCATGCCGTCCAGGAATCCCTGCGGTCCCGGGACCGTGTGCTGGAGCGTCCAGCTGCGCCCCCCGTCCGCCGTGCGATAGAGGCGCGACTGCGGACCCTCGCCCGCGCTCATCAGCCAGGCGGTCCCCGCGTCCGCGGCGTGCACGTCGCGGAAGTCCAGCCCCGTGGCGCCGGGAACCGAGTCCGCGCGCCAGGTGGCACCGCCGTCCGTGGAGCGGATCCATGTCCCGCCCGTGCCGCTCGCCCACACCACCGCGGGGCCGGCGACGCTGAGGCCGCGGAAGCTCGCCGTGGTGGGGACATGGTGCGCGACCCACTCCAGCGCCGGCGGGGGGGCGGGCTGCTGCACCGGCGCCGCACACGCGGCGAGGACCGAGAACGGCAGGGACGCCGCGCGGAGCGGCCGGAAAAAGCGAGACACGGTCACGGCGGAAGGCGGGAGAGGGGTGGAGACGGGGAGGCGGACGTGCCCGAGGGACCCGCCGGCACGGAGCAGGGAGAGCGGTCTACGCCGCCTCCTGCTCCTTGAGCGCCTGGCGGGTCGCCCGGTACCCCTCCTCCAGGAAGAACTGCGTGCGGTCGAAGTCCCAGCCGCCCAGGTGCCACACCTTGGGGCGCACGTACATCAGCGGGGGCCCGTCGTACCCGTCCAGGCAGCGCGAGCGCTGGTCGCGCAGGTTCAGGTTCAGCACCCGGTCGTGGATGGCGATCATCCCGCGGTCGAAGTACCCCTCCGCCGGGGGAAGGAACTCCGAGCCCACGTCCACCCCGATGATCCGCTCGGCGCCCCACGCCTGCGCCTTGCGAACCGGGAACACGTCCAGCACCCCGCCGTCCACCAGGAAGTCGCCGTCGTCCGTCCTGCACGGCGGAAAGTAGATGGGGAGCGCGCACGAGGCGTACACCGCGCTCGCCAGCGGGATGTCCTGCCGGCAGTCCGTCCCGAACCACACCTCCTCCCCCGACACCAGCGACACCGTATTCAGCCGGAAGGGGTGCTTCAGCTCCGCGAACGTCTTCACCGGGAGGATGGACTCGATGTACCTGCGGAAGTGGTCGCCCATGAAGACCGCGTCCTCCCGCACCCCGCCGAAGAACACCGCGCGCCGGTTGATGGCGACGATGTCGTCCTTGGTGAGCTTGCGCGCGATCTCCGCCAGCTCGCGCCAGCCGAAGCCGCTCGCGATCCCCGCGCCGATCAGCGAGCCGATGCTGGTGCCCATGATGGCGTCGGGGCGGACCCCCGCCTCCTCCAGCGCCTTCCACACGCCGATGTGCGCGATCCCCTTCATCCCTCCCCCACCCAGCACCAGCACGGTGCGCGGCGCAGACGCGGGCTGGGCCAGCGGGATCTGGTTCGTCTCGGTCACGGCGGGACCTCTGCGCGGAGGTGGAACGCTCGGGGGGAGGCGGCCCGGGGCGGGCGGCGGCGCCCACCGGAAGGTACCCCTCCCGCGGCGCAGGCTGCAACCCGCGGGCCAGCCCCACCGCCCTCCGCACGCTTCTTGCCCGCCCCGCGCGTCCGCTCCCCCGGGGCCGCCCCGAACCTTGACTTTGCCCCGGGCGCCGTCTACGTTGCCTCTTGATAAGAAGAATCATTCTCCAGAGCTTCCGGGATTTTCCGGAGGTCCGGCGAAGGGGGCGGGGTGACCCAAGCCCAACATACGGTGTAGCAAAGAGATGACACGCCCCGCCGCACCGCGGAGGGGATATCCGGTTCACGGGAGAAGAGAAAGAATGGCCGAGCCGCTGCTGAAGATCGTCAACCTGCACGCGGAGATCGCGGAGGACGGCACCGAGATCCTGAAGGGCGTGGACCTGGAGCTGGGCTCCGGGGAGATCCACGCCATCATGGGGCCCAACGGCTCCGGCAAGAGCACGCTCTCCAAGGTGATCTCCGGCCACCCGGCCTACGAGGTCACCGAC
This sequence comes from uncultured Gemmatimonadales bacterium, assembly GCA_963716255.1. Classification (GTDB taxonomy): domain Bacteria; phylum Gemmatimonadota; class Gemmatimonadetes; order Longimicrobiales; family Longimicrobiaceae; genus JAFAYN01. The sequence goes on from OY970303.1 coordinate 2,621,733, forward strand.
GGCGACATCCTGTTCCGCGGCGAGAGCGTGCTGGACATGGAGCCGGACGAGCGCGCCCGCTCCGGCGTCTTCCTGGCCTTCCAGTACCCGGTGGAGATCCCGGGCGTCTCCGTCGCCAATTTCATGCGCACGGCGATCAACGCCAAGCGCGGCGAAGAGGTGGACATCTTCGACTTCCAGGAGGAGCTGGAAGGCAAGATGGAGATGCTGGAGATGGACCCCGCCTTCGCCCTCCGCTCGGTGAACGAGGGCTTCTCCGGCGGCGAGAAGAAGCGCAACGAGATCCTCCAGCTGGCCATGCTGGAGCCGGAGCTCGCCGTGATGGACGAGACCGACTCGGGGCTGGACATCGACGCGCTCAAGATCGTCACCGCCGGCATCAACCGGATCAAGGAGCAGAACCCGGGGATGACGGTGCTGCTCATCACGCACTACCAGCGGATGCTCAACTACATCACGCCGGACCGGGTGCACGTGATGGTGGACGGGCGCATCATCCGCTCGGGCGGCGCCGAGCTCGCGCTGGAGCTGGAGGAGCGCGGATATGACTGGGTGCGCGGCGAGACCGCGGACGCCGCCGTCTGAGATCGATTGAAGGACACCGGGCGCGGTCCGCCGCGCCCACTCTCCTCGGGACGGGAGCAAGAGGACATGCCGCAGAACGACGCAGTCGCCCAGATCGGGCTCGACGAATACAAGTTCGGGTTCAGCGACCCGGAAAACTACTTCTACAAGTCCCGCAAGGGACTCGACGAGGAGATCGTCCGCGAGATCTCGCGCCAGAAGGGCGAGCCGGAGTGGATGCTGAAGACGCGCCTCAAGGCGCTCAAGCACGCCCAGAAGCGCCCCTGGCCCACCTGGGGCGGCGACCTCTCGGGGCTCGACTTCGACAAGATCTTCTTCTACATCCGGCCCAACGAGAAGGTGGGGCGGACGTGGGACGAGGTGCCGGAGGACATCAAGAACACCTTCGAGCGGCTGGGCATCCCCGAGCAGGAGCGGAAGTTCCTGGCCGGCGCCGGCGCGCAGTACGAGTCCGAGGTGGTGTACCACTCGCTGCGCGAGGAGTGGGAAAAGGCCGGCGTCATCTTCAAGGGGATGGACGACGGCCTGCGCGACCACGAGGACATCGTCCGCGAGTACTTCGGGTCGGTGGTGCCCTACCAGGACAACTTCTTCGCCGCGGTGAACACGGCCACGTGGTCCGGCGGGTCGTTCGTGTACATCCCCAAGGGGGTGAAGCTGGACATGCCCCTGCAGGCGTACTTCCGCATCAACGCGGAAAGCATGGGGCAGTTCGAGCGCACGCTGATCATCGTGGAGGAGGGGGCCGAGGTCCAGTACATCGAGGGGTGCACCGCGCCCACGTACTCCCAGGACTCGTTCCACTCCGGCGTCATCGAGATCATCGTCAAGGACGGCGCGCGGTGCCGCTACACGACCATCCAGAACTGGTCGCACAACGTGTACAACCTGGTGACGCAGCGCGCCAAGGTGGGCGCCCACGCCAGCATGGAGTGGGTGGACGGAAACCTGGGCTCCAAGCTCACCATGAAGTACCCGTCCTGCTACCTCATGGGCGAGGGCGCGCGCGGCGAGATCCTCAGCATCGCCTACGCCGGCCCCGGCCAGCACCAGGACGCGGGCGGCAAGGTGGTCCACATGGCGCCGCACACCTCGTCGCGCATCGTTTCCAAGTCCATCTCGCGGGGGACGGGGCGCAGCTCGTACCGCGGGCTGCTCAAGGTGGAAAAGGGCGCGCACCACGTGAAGAGCAACGTGGAGTGCGACGCGCTCCTGCTGGACGAGGAGGCACGCACGGACACCTACCCGTACATCGAGATCGAGGAGGAGCACGCCTCCATCGGCCACGAGGCCACGGTCTCCAAGATCGGCGACGAGCAGCTCTTCTACCTGATGAGCCGCGGCCTTTCCGAGGACGCGGCGGCCACCATGGTGGTGCGCGGCTTCATCGAGCCCATCGCCAAGGAGCTGCCGCTGGAGTACGCGGTGGAGCTGAACCGCCTCATCGAGCTGGAAATGGAAGGCTCGGTCGGTTAGCGGCTCGAGAAATCGCGCAGCTCTGCGTTGCACCCCTGCGGGCTCCCTGCGGCGTGAACAACCACGCCTCAGTCGCTCCTCGGGGTGCGCCTTGATCTGCACGATTTCTCTTCGCCGTGGCATCGGATGGAAAAAACGACAGGAGAATTGGTGATCGTGGCAGATACAGGGATTGCGAGCGAGCCGACGGGCGTCTTCACCCACGACGAGGTGAAGATCATCTCGGCCCGCAAGGTCGAGCCGGAGTGGCTGCAGGCGGCGCGGCTGGCGGGGCACGCGGCCTTCGCCGAGGCGCCCATGCCCAGCGTGCGCAGCGAGGACTGGCGGTACACCGACATCGGCGCGGTGCTGAAGCTGGAGGCGCTGGCCCTGGCCGAGGAAGTGCGCCCGGCCGCCACGGTGGAGGAGCTTCCGGAGGCGTTGCTGGCGACGGTCGCCGAGTCAGGGACGGTGGCGGGGCGGCTGGTGCAGCGCGACGGCTCGGTGGCGCTGCGCGAGCTGCCGGAGGAGCTGCGGGCGCAGGGGGTGGTGTTCACCTCGCTGGAGTCCGCGGTCCGCGAGCACCCGGAGCTGGTGCAGAAGTACCTGGGCACGGCGGTGACGCCGGAGGACGGCAAGTTCGCCGCCATGAACGCGGCGTTCTGGACGGGCGGGCTGTTCCTGTACGTTCCCCGGAACGTTCGGGTGGAGGCGCCCTTCCGCAGCTACCGCTGGATCTCGGAGGCGGGGAGCTCGGTCTTCCCCCGGGTGCTGGTGGTGGCCGAAGCGGGGGCGGAGCTGTCGCTGGTGGACGAGGCGGTCTCGCCCGACTTCGACCGGCAGACGCTGGCGGTCGGGGCCGTGGAGGTGTTCGCGGAGGAGGGCGCGCGCGTCACCTGCGTGTCCGTGCAGAACTGGGGCGCGGGCGTGGTCAACCTGTCCACCGACCGGGTGGTGGCGGGGCGCGACGCGCGGGTGACCACCCTGGGGCTGGCGCTGGGCGGCGAGCTGTCGCGCAGCGACATCCGCTGCCGGCTCACCCGGCCCGGGTCGCACGTGGACCTGCTGGGGCTGTACATCGCGGACGGGTCGCAGCACTTCGACCACGAAACGCTCCAGGACCACGTGTCGCCGCACGCCTCCAGCAACCTGCTCTTCAAGGGAGCGCTGCGGGACCGCGGCCGCTCGGTGTTCCGCGGGCTGATCCGGGTGCACCCGGGCGCCCAGCGCACCGATGCGTACCAGACCAACCGCAACCTGCTGCTGAGCAGCGAGGCGCGGGCGGACTCGCTCCCCAACCTGGAGATCCAGGCGGACGATGTGCGCTGCTCGCACGCGGCCACGGTGGGGCAGCTGGACGAGGAGGAGGTGTTCTACCTGCTGAGCCGCGGCATCCCCAAGCGTGAGGCGGTGCGGCTGGTGGTGTTCGGCTTCTTCGGCGAGGTGCTGGTGCAGCTCCCGCTGGACGAGGTGCGCGAGGAGCTGGTGCGCGCCGTGGAGCGAAAGCTCGGCAACCGGGGGTCGTGACGGTGGCGTTCGTGAAGGTCGCGTCGCTGCGGGAAGTTCCGGAGGGCGAGCTGGTGGGGGTGGAGGCGGAGGGGGTCCTGGTGTGCCTGGCCAGGGTGGAGGGCGAGGTGTACGCCTTCGCGGACCGGTGCTCCCACCGCGACTTCCCGCTCTCCAACGGGGAGCTGGACACCGACGACTGCACCGTCGCCTGCGAGTGGCACGGCGCCCGGTTCGACCTCCGCACCGGGGCGGCGCTCTGTCTCCCGGCGACGCGCCCCATCCCGGTGTATCCGTGCAGGGTCGAGGACGGCGCGGTCTACGTCGACGTGTCGGCGTAGCCACCGGGCCACGGCCCACCTGGTTTCCGGGCGCGGAGCCGCCGGACCGTCCCCCGCGGGACGGGCGGGGCTCCGCGCCTTTTTCCAACTGTGATCCGATGAACGCATCCACGGCCGCCGCAGACCCCGCCTCCGCCGTCGCTCCCGCCACGGTCTTCGACGTGGAGCGCCTTCGGGCGGAGTTTCCCATCCTGGACCAGGAGGTGAACGGCCACCCCCTGGTGTACCTGGACAACGCCGCCTCCACGCAGAAGCCGCGCTCGGTGATCGACGCCGTCGCGCGCCACTACCTGCGCGACAACGCCAACGTGCACCGCGGCCTGCACGAGCTGTCCAACCGCTCCACGGAGGCGTACGAGGACGCGCGGGTGCGGGTGGCCCGCTTCTTCGGGATCGCGGACGCGGCGGAGCTCGTCTGGACGCGCGGGACCACGGAGGCGCTGAACCTGGTGGCGTGGGCCTGGGGGACGGCGAACCTGCGCGCCGGCGACGAGATCCTGCTCACCTTGCTGGAGCACCACTCCAACCTGGTGCCCTGGCAGCTGCTGGCGCAGCGCACGGGCGCCCGCCTGCGCTTCCTGGACATCGACGGGGAGGGGCGGCTGGAGCTGTCCGCGCTGGACGACCTGCTGACCGAGCGCACCCGGCTGGTGTCGGTGGGTCACGTGTCCAACGCGCTGGGAACGGTGAACCCGGTGCGGGAGATCGCGGCGCGCGCGCGCGCCGTGGGCGCTCTCGTGGTGGTGGACGGCGCGCAGAGCGCCCCGCACCTCCCGGTGGACGTGCCCGCGCTGGGGTGCGACTTCTACGCCTTCTCGGGCCACAAGATGTGCGGCCCCACGGGGATGGGCGGGCTGTGGGGGCGGCGCGAGGTTCTGGAGGCGATGCCGCCCTTCCTGGGTGGCGGGGACATGATCGACGTGGTGGAGCTGGAGGGATCCACCTGGGCCCCGCTCCCCAACAAGTTCGAGGCGGGGACGCCGCACGTGGCCGGCGCGGTGGGGATGGGCGCGGCCGTGGACTTCCTGGCCGGCGTGGGGCGCGAGGCGATCCTGGCGCACGAGCGCGCCCTGCTGGCGTATGCGCTGGAGCGCATGGCGGAGGTGCCGGAGCTGCGCGTCTACGGCCCGCGCGACCTGGCGGAGCGCTCCGGAGTGGTGTCGTTCACCCTCGCCGACGTGCACCCGCACGACCTGGCCACCATCCTGGACGCGCGCGGGATCGCGATCCGCGCCGGCCACCACTGCGCGCAGCCGCTGATGCGCCGCCTGGGGGTGTCGTCCACCGCGCGGGCCTCGTTCTACCTGTACAACACCCCCGCCGACGTGGACCGCCTGATCGACGGCCTGCACCACGCGCGGGAGCTGTTCGGTTACTGAAAGGGAACAGGGAACAGCCTGCAACGGCGACCCCCTCCCCCGGCCCCCTCTCCCAATGCTGGGCGAGGGGGAGAACGACAACATCGCGGTACAGGAAACCCTCCCCCAGAATTGGGGGAGGGTGGCGAGCCTAAGCGAGCCGGGTGGGGGCCCCGCGTGAGGGATTTCGGCCCGGAGGGGCGAGACCCCGCGGGCAGTTTCGCGGGGTCTCGACTCCGTTACGCACAGTTTTATCGTGCGTTACGGAGCCGAAGCCCGACCCCGGCGCCAGCCGGGGGCACGCCCAAACCACGCAGCAAAAAAATGGCTGAACGAAGCAGCGCGGCGCTCGGCGCCCTCTACCAGGAGCTGATCCTGGACCACTACCGCCGCCCGCGCCACCGGGGAGAGATGGAATCCCCGGACGTGGAGGTGCGCATGAACAACCCCACCTGCGGCGACGAGATCGTCCTCCAGCTCCGCGTCAGGGACGGGACCGTGGAGGAGGTGCGCTTCGCCGGCCAGGGATGCTCCATCTCGCAGGCCTCGGCGTCGATGATGGCCCAGCAGGTGGCCGGAAAGCCGCTGGCCGAAGCGGACGCGCTGGCCGCGCGCTTCAAGGAGATGCTGCACGGAGGCGCCGAGGCCGCCAAGGACCGCGCCCTGGGGGATTTGCGCGCGCTCGCCGGGGTCGCCAAGTTCCCGGTGCGCGTGCGCTGCGCGATGCTGGCCTGGAACGCCCTGGAGGAGGCGGAGCGACGGCTCCCTTCCGCCGGCGCGCCGGGCGCGGCAGGTAGTCCGGAGCCTCCGGGCCGCGCCCACGCAGACGAAACAGATCGAGGACGGACAGAGTGATGCAATCCCACGGCCCCGCGGGCGGCGCGCCTTTTCAGCGGGTCGCCATCTTCATCGACGGCTGGAACTTCCGCTACGCGACGTACGAGTCCTTCGGGCTGCGCGTCGACTACACCAAGCTGCTGCGCCACTTTTCCGAGTCGGCCATCCTGGTGCGCGCCTACTTCTACACCGGCGAGTGGGAGGATTCGGCCATCTCGCGCTACGTGCGCCTCAGCAACTCGCCGGACCCGGTGACCAAGCAGCGGGAGATGGAGCAGCAGCGCGACGGGGAGCGGGCCTTCTGGCGCTTCCTGAACCGCAACGGCTACCGGGTGGTGAGGAAGGCCGTGCGGGTGATGTCGCCGGACGAGGAGGACCCGGACCGCCCGCCCCGCATGAAGGCGGACCTGGACCTGGAGCTCGCCATCGACATGCTGACGCTGGCGGACCGGGTGGACCGCATCATCCTGGTGTCGGGCGACGGCGACTTCGTGCCGCTGGTGGACGCGGTGGCGAAGCGGGGGGTGCGGGTGGCGGTGGTCTCCACCCAGGCGGAGGAGGCGTTCCGCAACGCGCGCTATCGCGCCAGCGACGAGCTGCTGGACGCGGCGGACGAGTTCATCCCCATCGAGGCCATCCGCAGGTTCATCGAGCGCGAGGCGCGCTCATACCCCGGGGTGCGCCGCGACCATCGCGAGGGCGGCGAGGAGCACGGCCCCGGGCCCCGCCGCGAGGGGCGCGACCACGGCGAGCAGCAGCCGTCGTTCCGGCGCGACCCGCGCGACTACGGCGACCCGCCCTTCCGCCGGGACCGCGACTACGGCGAGCGCCAGCCCTTCCGCCGGGAATCGCCGCGCGACCTGGGGCTGCCGCTGGAGGACCCCGCCGAGGAGGCCCAACCGGACCCGGCCCCCGGCGAGAGCTGAGGGCGGGCGGCCACTTGTATTGAGCGGGGCTCAGCGAAACATTGGAGCCCCGCTCTCTTTTTTCGGCGCGCAGCACGCACGGGCCGGGGCGGACGCACTCAAGCGGAGGACACGCCAGATGAACGGAAACGGGCGCAGGGTCGCCATCGTGGAGGGATGCCGGACCCCGTTCGCCAAGTCGGGAACGGCGTTCAGGGACCTGTCGGCGGTGGAGCTGGGGAAGGTGGCGGTGCGCGAGCTGATCGCCCGGGCGGAGCTGGACCCGGCCGAGATCGACCACGTGATCTACGGCACGGTGGTGCAGTCGGTGCAGGAGCCCAACATCGCGCGCGAGGTGACGCTGGGCTCGGGGATCCCGGCCTCGGTGCCGTCGTTCACGGTGGGCCGGGCGTGCGCGTCGTCCAACCAGGCGATCACCTCGGGCGCGGAGCAGATCCTGGCGGGTCAGGCGGACGTGGTGGTGGCCGGCGGCGCGGAGTCGCTCACGGACGTCCCCATCCTGTTCTCGCCGGAGATGCGCAACGCCCTGGTGCGCGCCTCCAAGGCCCGCTCGCTCCCGGAGCGGATCCAGGCGTTCCGCGCCATCCGCCCCAAGCACCTGGCCCCCATCACCCCCGCCATCGCGGAGCCCACCACGGGGCTCACCATGGGCGAGTCTGCGGAGAAGATGGCGCAGGAGAACGGGATCAGCCGCGAGGCGCAGGACCGCTGGGCGCTCCGCTCGCACCAGCTGGCCGCGGCGGCCACGGCGGACGGGCGCCTGACCGCGGAGATCGCGCCGGTGTACGTGCCTCCCCGGTTCGACGAGGTGGCCACCTCGGACAACGGGATCCGCGCGGACACCTCGCTGGAGAAGCTGTCCACGCTGAAGCCGGTGTTCGACCGCAGGTACGGCACGGTGACGGCGGGGAACGCGTCGCCGCTCACGGACGGCGCCTCGGCGGTGCTGCTGATGAGCGAGGAAAAGGCGAAGGCGCTGGGATACGAGCCGCTGGGCTACATCCGCTCGTACGCCTACGCGTCGCTGGACCCGGGGGACCAGCTCCTCCAGGGGCCGGTGTACGCCGCCCCCGTGGCGCTGGAGCGCGCGGGGCTGTCCATGAAGGACATCGACCTGCTGGAGATCCACGAGGCCTTCGCGGCGCAGGTGCTCAGCAACCTGCAGTGGTGGGACTCGGACGAGGTCGCGCGCAGGCGCCTGGGCCGCGACAAGGCCATCGGGGTCCCGCCGGAGGACCGCATCAACGTGATGGGCGGCTCCATCGCCATCGGCCACCCCTTCGGCGCGACGGGCGGCCGCGTCACGGTGACGCTGCTCAACGAGTTGAAGCGCCGCGGGGGCCAGTTCGGGATGATCTCCGTCTGCGCGGCCGGGGCGATGGGGTTCGTGATGATCGTGGAGAGGGAATAGGGAACAGGGTTCATCGGTTCACGCGCAGCGTGAAGCGTCACAGCCTGCAGAGGCGCCCCCACCGGGAGATCCCGGTGGGGGCGCTTTCTTTCCGCCCGGAGGGTGGCGGCGGCTACGTCGCCGTTGCCGCCGCCTCCCAGCCGGCCCAGCGGACGGCGTCGGCGAGCTCCTCGGCCTCGATGGAGTGGCCCATGGGGTAGTCGTGGGCCTCCAGGTCGGCGCCGGCGGCGCGAAGGGTGGCGCGCCCCTCCACCGCCAGCCCGATGGGGATCTGCGGGTCCTCGGCTCCGTGGCCCCAGAAGATGCGCGTCCCCTTCACCGTTGCCGGCGTGGCCGACACGGTGGGGTGGTCGGCCAGGAAGCCGCTGAAGTTGAGCACGGCGGGGACCGTGCCGGGGTTCCGCAGCGCGTGCGCCAGGCTCATGGTGCCGCCCTGGGAAAAGCCCCCCAGCACCAGCGGGCCGGGCTTTACCGGAAGGTGCTCCGGGAGCTCGCGGAGAAAGTCGCCCAGCGACCGCTGGCTCTCCTCGAAGCTGGCCGGCTCCGGGCGGTTGCGTCCCATGAAGCGGTACCAGGCCCACCCGGGCCCGTAGCCCCAGGGGATCCCGGAGAAGGGCGCGCGCGGGGACACCACCACCAGCCCCGCGGGGAGGTGGGGAACCAGCCCCATCAGGTCGTGCTCGTCGCTCCCCCGGCCGTGCAGCAGCACCAGCAGGGGGGCGCCGTCCCGTGCGCCCTGGGGGACGTGGTGGGCGTAGTGAAGCATGGTCTTCCTCCTCCTCAGCTCAGCGGCGCAAGGCCGGCCTCGATGTCGTCGCGCTCCGTTTCCAGCCAGGCGGGAAGGAGAAGCCGCCTCCCCAGCTCCGCCGGGTCCTCGTCCACCAGGAACCCCGGCCCGTCGGTGGCGATCTCCAGCAGCAGCCCGTCCGGCGCGCGGAAGTAGATGCTCCGGAAGTACGTCCGCTCCATCACAGGCGAGACCTGTGCCCCCAGCGACAGCAGGTGCTCCCGCCAGGCCAGCTGCTCCTCGTCGTCCTGGGCGCGGAAGGCCACGTGGTGCGTCTGCCCCACCCCGCCGCGGGCCGGCTTGCCCCGCGGGATGCCGAAGAGCGTCATGGAGCTGTGCGATGCCACCCGCTCCCCGTCGTAGCGCGCCCAGAACCAGTGCGGCATGGTGGGCGCGTCCTGGTTGAAGGTGCGCTTGACGATGGAGAGCCCCAGCGCCTCCGTGTAGAAGTCGTGCGCCCGCTCCACGTCGTCGGTGATGCCGCTGACGTGGTGGATCCCCGTGAGCGCCATGTCCGGCGTGATCTCCGGCACCGGCTCCGGCCAGGTGCGCAGGCGGATGGCCTCCTCGTCGCGGTGGCCCAGCAGCCGCGCCGCCGCCGGCTGGATGATGCGCGTGCCCAGCGCGTCCGCCGGCTCGTCCAGCGCGTAGCCCGGGCCACGGGTGGCGATCTCCAGGATCTGCCCGTCCGGGTCGGTGAAGTACAGGCTGGTGAACCAGGTGCGGTCGAACGGGCCGTTCACGTGCACGCCGCGGTCCGTCAGGCGGCGCTTCCACTTCAGCAGCGCCTCCTCGGTTTCCACCCCCATGGCCAGGTGGTGTACCCCGCCCACGCCGGGCGCCCCGTGCGGCACGTTGCCCCACTCGAAGAAGGTGAGGAGCGTCCCCGGCGAGCCGACGGCGTCGCCGAAGTACAGGTGGTACGCCCCCGGATCGTCGAAGTTGACGGTCTTCTTCACCAGCCCCAGCCCCAGCGTCCCCCGGTAGAACTCCAGCGTCCGCGCCGCATCGGCCGACACCATGGTCACGTGGTGGAATCCCTGCGTCTTCAGCTCGCCCATCGTTCACCTCCTCTTCGTCGACAGAACAGCTTGGGAACTGATTGAACAACGGATCTGGGCGTGCCCCCCCGTGCCGGGGGGTCGGGCTGCGCGCGGAGTAACGCACGAAACAACCGTGCGTAACTCCGTCGAGCCCCGCGGAAACTGCCCCGCGGGTCTCGCCCCTGCCGGGCGCGCATCCCTCACGCGGGTTCGGCGCCGGCGTCCGCAAGGGCCCCCTCCCCCCGGCCCCCTCCCCCGCAAGCGGGAGAGGGGGAGAACTGCATGGCGTTTCTGCAGTTGCCCCCTCTCCCAGGATGGCACTTCACGCTTCGCGTGAACCGGATGAAGGACCCGGGTGGCGAGCCTCAAGCGAGCCGGGGGAGGGCCCGCCGTTACGCCGCCTTCACGGCCTGCACCTCGAAGGACAAGCGGATGTCGTTGCTCACCAGGATGCCGCCGGTCTCCAGCACCTGGTTGTAGGTGAGACCGAAGTCGCGGCGGTCGATCCTGGCCGTCGCGCTGAAGCTCACCCGCTCGCCGCCCCACGGGTCCGTGCCGCGCCCCTCGTAGGTGGCGTCCAGCGTCACCTCACGGGTCGTGCCGCGGATGGTGAGGTCGCCCACCACGCGGAAGGTGTCGCCGGCGGTGGTGGCGGCGCCCTCCACCCGGGTGCTCCGGAAGGTGAGCGTGGGGTGGTTCTCCACGTCCAGGAAGTCGGCGGAGCGCAGGTGCGCGTCGCGCTGCTCCACCCGCGTGTCGATGCTCGCCACCTGGATCTCCACCGCCACCGAGGAGCGCTCGGGGCTGGCCTCGTCGATCACCAGGGTGCCGGCCACCTCGCCGAAGCGTCCCTTGACGCTCGTGATCATCATGTGCTTCGCCGCGAACTCCACCAGGGTGTGCGCCGGATCGATGTTCCAGGTGGTGGTCCCCGCCGCGTTCGCGCTGCTTTCCGTGGTCGCCATGTCCATTCTCCTGTCGTGTGGTCCGGTCCCCTTTCATGGCATCCGCCGGCCGGGGCCGTGCTCCTGCGGATGTTTACCACCGTGATTCTCTTAACTGAGATTTATTCGCCGGCGAAGTTCACCCTTCGTCCGGCGCGAGCGGCCCGGTCCCGGCCGCGTAGCGCCCCAGCGCGCGCAGCAGCCGGGCGGCCGTCTCCTTGTCCGCGTCGTCCAGGCCGGCGAGCGCGTGCTCCAGCGCCCGCGCGTGCTCCGGGAAGATCTGCGCGATGAGCGTTTCGCCCGCCGGGGTGAGTGCCGCGTAGCGCGCCCGGCGGTCCTCCGGGCACTCGCGCCGCTCCACCAGCCCCTTCCGCTCCAGCCGGTCCACCAGGTAGGTGATACCGCCGCTGGAAACCAGGATCCGCCGCTGCACCTCGCCCAGCAGCATGGGCCCCTTGTGGAAGAGCGCCTCCAGGATCGCGAACTCGGTGAGCGTGAGCCCGTGCCGCGCCACCTGCGCCGCGGCGTGCCCCGCGATCGCCACCTGTGCCCGCGAAAGCACCACCCAAAGCTTGAGCGCGAGCGCCTGGTCGTTGTCCGTGGTCTGTACGCTCATCTGCCCCGCTCCCGGGAAAAAAATCTTAGTACTAAGATAACCGATCGCGTGAGGATGTCAAGGTCCCGCCCGGCGGCCCCCACCCGGCTCTCCTGAGGCTCGCCACCTGGGTCCTTCATCCGGTTCACGCGAAGCGTGAAGCGCCGGGGTGGGGGGGCCCCCCGGCGGACGCCAGCGCGAGACCCGCGTGAGGGATTTCGGCCCGAAGGGGCGAGACCGCGCGGCTGTTTGCGCGGGCTCGACTCCGTTAGCCCGCGTTGTTTGCGGGCTTACGGAGCCGAAGCCCGACCCCGGCGCCAGCCGGGGGCACGCCCAAACCCGCCGTCAAAGCCGTCGCCGTCAAGCAGCCCCGGACGTCGCAGCCGCAGCCGCCATGCTCCCGGTCAAAAGTCGAGGCCCGGACTCGGTGATGGCGATGGTGTTCTCGTACTGGGCGGCCAGGTTCCCCTGCCCCATGGTGGCCGTCCAGCCATCCTTGAGGAACGACGCGCTCCCCGCCCGCAGCGACGCCATGGGCTCCAGCGCAAAGGTCATCCCCGGGCGAAGCTGCGGCCCGCGGCCCGCCTTGCCGTAGTTGGGCACCTGCGGGTCCTCGTGGAACGCCGTGCCGATGCCGTGCCCCACGAACTCCCGCACCACCCACAGCCCCTGCCCTTCCACGTGCCGCTGCACCGCCGCGGACACGTCGCCCAGGCGGTTGCCGGGCTGCGCCTCGGCCAGCCCCTTCCAGAAGGCTTCCTCGGTGGTGCGCACCAGGTGCTCCGCCTCGTCGCTGACGCGGCCCACCCCGAAGGTGCGGGCCATGTCGGCGTAGAAGCCGCGGAAGATGAGGGCGAAGTCCGCCGTGACGATGTCGCCCTCCCGGAAGGGGACGTCGTCCGGGATGCCGTGCACCACCACCTCGTTGCGGGACAGGCAGATGGTGGCCGGGTACCCCTGGTAGCCGAGCTGCGCGGGCTTGGCGCCGCGCGCCACGATGCCGTCGTGGGCGATGCGGTCCAGGTCCCTGGGCGTGGTCCCGGCGCGGACCGCCTGCTCCATCTCGCCCATCACCTCGGTGAGGAGCCGGCCGGCCTCGGCCATGATCTCGATCTCGGCCGGTGTGCGTAAGCAGATCAACGTGCTGCCCCTGGATGAGGGTCGGCGGCCGACGGTGCGGCGCCTCGCGATGCGTCCCGCATGAATAACGGAGATCGGGCCCGGCGCGCAAGTCGGGGGCCGCGGCGGCGATAGCGCGTGCGCGCCATGAAAAAGGGGCGGGGGCCCGCCGCGTGGACGGGCCCCCGCCCCGGGCCCGGCCGCCCCGTGCGGGCGGCTCGGGTCCTGCGCGGCAGGCTCAGGCCTGCGGCGCGGCCTCGGTGTTCTCGGCGGCTTCGGTGTTCTCGGCGGGCGCGGGCTCGTCGTCCCGGGCGTAGTCCGGGATCTCGAAGGCAAGGTCACCCTTGCAGAACGCCTCCCACTCCGGGGACGTCTGGTCGAAGACGACGTTCTCGTCCTTGAAGATCCCGTCGGTGACGACCAGGTTCTCCTGCAGGTAGAGGATGTCGTCGTCCTTGAGCTCGGTGCGCTCGACCTCGACCTCCTTGCCGTTCACTTCCTGCTTGTCCTTGCGCAGGCCGGCCACGTTCTCCTTCCACCCGGGAAACTTGCGGAAGTCCGCAGCATAGTAGGCCTTGCAGTATCTTCCCATCTCAGCCATCCGACGGTCTCCTTGCCAACGGTGAGGAATCGCGCCCGCCGCACCGGTCCTCCCCCGCCGCGCCTCGATTCGGTGGGTGTATCGGTTCCGGGAAGTGCGGAGGCGGGCGATGACAGCATCGCATCGTACACGACAGACTAGGCAAGATCCGCCCGAATTGCAAGGGGCACGACGAAAGGGCGCATAGGGATCAGGCAATCCCTGCCCTTCCGGTCCCGAACCCTTTTCCCCGGCGCCCGCGTATTCTATGCTGTCGCTCCCGCGGGGGCGGCGAGGAGTTTGCGAAGCCCTTCCGCGGGTGACGCTCGCATCGTGCACCGCCGGGAGACATGGAGAACTACCAGCTCGCCGTTCCGCAGCTCGCGGACGAGGAGGCAAAGCGGGTCCAGCTGGAGCGGATGAAGCTCCGGGCCACGGGGCTCCTCGTGGTCGCGGCGCTCGTCTACGTGGCCGCGCGGGTGCTGGAGGCGCGGTACCCCTGGCTGGGATACGTGCGCGCCACCGCCGAGGCGGGGATGATCGGCGGGATCGCGGACTGGTTCGCGGTCACGGCGCTGTTCCGCCACCCCATGGGGATCCCCATCCCGCACACGGCGATCGTCTCGGCGCGCAAGGACAAGATCGGCCTGAGCCTGGGGCGCTTCGTCCAGAACAACTTCCTGTCGCGCGACGTCATCGTCCACAAGCTGCGCTCCGTGGGCGCGGCCCGGAAGATGGCGGACTGGCTGGCGAACCCGGAGAACGCGCACACCCTGTCGCAGCACACCTCGGCGGCGATCACCGGGCTCATCCAGGTGCTGCGCGACGAGGACGTGCAGGAGCTCATCGACCAGAGCATCACCACGCGCGTCCGCAAGACGCAGGTGGCGCCGCTCATGGGGCAGGTGCTGGGGGTGGTGACGGCGGAGAACCGCCACCAGGAGCTGCTGGTGGCGGCGCTGCGCATGGTGGCCCGCGTGGTGGACGAGAACCGCGACGTGCTCCGCAGCCGCATCGGCGAGGAAACGCCCTGGTGGTTCCCCACGGCTGTGGACGACCGCATCTACCAGAAGGTGGTGGCCGGCATCGAGCACACGCTCCAGGAGGTGAGCGTGGACCCGGACCACCCGCTGCGCGCCCGCTTCAACGAGGCCATGGACGAGTTCGTGGAGAAGCTGAAGAGCTCGCCGGAGATGATCGCGCGCGGGGAGGCGCTCAAGGAGGAGGTGCTCCAGCACCCTGCGGTGCGCAGCTACTCGGCCTCGCTCTGGGGGGAGATGAAGGAGTCGCTGCTGCGCCACAACGCGGACCCGGAGTCGCGCTTCCGGCAGCGGGTGGAGCGGGCGGTCTCCGCCTTCGGCGAGTCGCTGCAGAGCGACGAGGACCTGCTGGGGAAGGTGGAGGGGTGGATCGAGGGCGCCGTGCTGTACGTGGTGGAGCAGTACCGCCACGAGGTCGCGGACCTGATCTCCACCACGGTGGCGGCGTGGCCGGCGGAGGACACCTCGCGCAAGATCGAGCTGCAGATCGGCAAGGACCTGCAGTTCATCCGCATCAACGGGACGCTGGTGGGCGGGCTGGCGGGGCTGATCATCTACACGCTGTCGCAGCTGTTCGGCGGGTAGGTCCCGCGGCGCGCCAGGCGCGCGAAGGTCCCGCTCCCCGGCCGGGGAGCGGGACCTCGACGTGTGCGCCGGCGAGACCGGGCGGCCGGATCAGTTGAGGAACCTTCGGGACAGTCTTTTAGCGTACCGGCACCTGTCCGGAACCGCCCGGTCCGAGCGCCCCGCGCGCGATGGAAGACTCTTGATCCGCTCCCGTGCGGGATGCACTTTGCTGCTCCGCCGGACCGCTCCCCCGCGCCTCCCTCCCCTAAGTCCTCACCTACTCCCGCGCCGGTATCCGTGAAACGAGCGAAGAAGCCAGCGAAAAAGCGGGCGAAGACGCGAGCGATGAAGTGGCCCGTCCGCCTGCTCGCCGGACTGTTGGTGGCGGCGGCGCTGGCGCTCGCCGCCGTGTACGGCGTCAGCGAGGCCCGCATGCGCAGGACGTACCGCGTGGACCCGGGCCCCGTCGTCGTCCGCACCGGCGCGGACGCCGTCCGCCAGGGCGCCCACCTGGCCGTGGTGCGCGGCTGCGCCGACTGCCACGGAAAGGACCTGGCCGGGCGGACGTTCATCGACGAGCCGCCCATGGCCCGGCTGACCGCCACCAACCTGACGGCGGGCCGGGGCGGCGTGGCCAGGGGCTACACCGACGCCGACTGGGTGCGCGCCATCCGCCACGGCGTGGCGCCGGACGGCAGGCCGCTCCTGTTCATGCCCTCGCAGGAGTTCAACCCGCTGGGCGACGACGACGTGGGCGCGCTGGTGGCCTACCTCAAGAGCCTCCCCCCGGTGGACAGCGACCACCCCGCCAACACGGTGGGGCCGCTGGGGCGGGCGCTGTTCGTGGCGGGCGAGCTGGTGCTGCTCCCGGCCGAGGTCATCGACCACGCCGCTCCACGGCCGGCGGCGCCCGCGCCGGGAGCCACCGCGGAATACGGGGGCTACCTCGCCACCGGGTGCACCGGCTGCCACGGCGCGGGCTTCTCCGGGGGCAGGATCCCCGGGACGCCGCCGGACTGGAAGGCCGCCGCCAACATCACCCCGGAACCGTCCACGGGACTGGGCCGCTGGACCGAGCAGGACTTCTTCCGTGCCCTGCGCACCGGCAAGCGCCCCAACGGCAGCGACATCGATTCGCTGATGCCGTGGAAGGGGCTGGCCACCCTGACGGACACCGAGCTGCTGGCGCTCTGGCTGTACCTGCGGACGGTGCCGGCGAAGCCGTACGGGAATCGCTGACGGCTTTGAACAGCGGGTTCGGGCGTGACCCCGGCTGGCGCCGGGGTCGGGCTTCGGCTCCGTAGAGCAGCAAACGACGCTGCTCAACGGAGTCGAGCCCCGCGAAACTGCCCGCGGGTCTCGCCCCTTCGGGCCGTAATCCCTCACGCGGACGGCTGAAACGAAGCCCGCCCCCGATCCGGTGGATCGGGGGCGGGCTTCGTCTGATGGGCCCGGGTCGGCTCAGGAGTTGCCGCGCTTCCTGCCGTTGTTGCCGTTTCCGTTGTTGCCGCCCTTCTTGTGGCCGCGGCCCTGGCCGTTGTTGCCGTTGGGCGTGTCGCCGTTGCGCTTCACGCGCGTGCGGTTCCGGGCGGCCGCGCCGGACGAGCCGGTGGTGCCGCGGGACACGCGCGGGCCCCAGTCCGGGGAGGTGCGGTTGTTGCCCGAGCAGGCGCCCACCGTGGCGATGGCGCAGGCGAGCGCCAGGACTCCGATTCCCCGGCGGATGTTCTTCATGGTCGGTGCTCGTTCCGGGTGACTGCGGACGCACGCGGAAAGCTGCGGCGCCTCTTCGCGGGGGAGGAATGCAAGCGCCGCGCCCGGCTCGCCCTCACTCCGCCGCGAACACCCCCGCCTCCCGGAGCTTCTTCAGCAGCGCGGAGCGCGCCGAGCGCTCCGTGTCGGCCAGCTCCAGCACGGTGTCCGTCACCGCCCGCACCGTTTTTCCTCCCGCCGACAGCACGCGCGCCGCGGTCTCCGCGTCCGGGCACTCCACGAGCACCGCCGGGCGCAGGCGGACGCGCCGGGTCGCCGCGAACCAGTCGCGCAGCTGGCGCACCACGTTCGCCGGGAGCTCGTGCCTGGAGGCGGCCGCCAGCGTCTCGAGCACCCGGTCCGCCGTGAAGCCGGCCTCCGCGGCGGCCAGGACCGAGCGGCGGGTGATGCGGAACAGCGTCCCCGGCCCCTTTCCCGCCCGCTCCGCGAAGCGGGCGATCCGGGCCTCCACCCCCGGCGCCGGCCCCAGGAACACCACCTCGAAGTTGGGCTGTACGACCACCCCCGCCCCGCCCCCACCGGCGCCTTCGTACTCCAGCCGCTCCTCCGCACCCAGCAGGTACCGCCCGACCGGGGTGAGGGCGAAGGCGGGCGTGCCGTCCTCCGTGCGGCCCATGCGCGCCCCGCCCAACGGGACGAGCCGGAGCGAGATCATCGTCGCCAGCACCTCCCTCCACAGCCGCTCCCATTCCTGCCGCGTGGTGGGGCGGCCCCACTGGACCCGCAGGGCGCCGGGATTCTTGGCCAGGAGGCGCAGGAACGGATTTTCCGCGCGCCCGCGGTGATCCAGGAACGCTCCGAGCTCCAGCATCCCACCGGGTGGCACCTCCAGGAAGGCGCGCGTCACCCAGTTCCGCAGGTCCATGCCGGCGGGCGCGGTGAACCCCAGGGTGACCGGAAAGAACCCCACCTTGCTCCCGGCCCCGTACCAGCTCCCGGGGGCTCGCTCGTCCGAGCCGCGGATGGGGGCGATCAGCGCGTCCAGGCGCTCCCCGTCCGGCAGGTCCAGCCAGCGCAGACCCTTCTTGGTGGGCGCGAGGCGCAGCCCCTGTCCCGCCTTTTCGCCGGCCTTGGCGAGG
This sequence comes from uncultured Gemmatimonadales bacterium, assembly GCA_963716255.1. Taxonomy (GTDB): domain Bacteria; phylum Gemmatimonadota; class Gemmatimonadetes; order Longimicrobiales; family Longimicrobiaceae; genus JAFAYN01. Next base: position 2,639,679 of record OY970303.1, read on the forward strand.
TCCATCGCGTGGAGCAGCCGGGCCGCGGTCTCCACCCGCGTCTCCGGGTCCGCCCCCAGCGTCTCCGCCACCCAGTCCGGCAGGGACACCAGGCGGTCCTCGATCGCCTCCCGCGTCCGCGCGAACACGGCCCCGTCGTTCGCCCGCAGGCGGAGCGGCTCGGCCGCCGCCGCGGTGAGCACCGTGGTCATGTCCTCCAGGCGGAACGCCGCCTCGAAAGTTTCCGCCACCTCCACCGGCGCGGGCGGGCCCTGCGCGGCCCGCCGGAGGCGCACCGCCACGTCCGGCCACACCCCCACCGTGGGCACCAGGGCGTCCGTCATGGACGCGAAGAGCAGCAGGTAGCGGAGGCACCCGCGGATCGCCGCGGCCAGCACGGCCGCGTCCACCTCCGGGAAGCGGGCCGGGAGGTCGCCCAGCGGCACCCCGGCGGGCTCGGCCACGAGGCCGCGCAGCAGGACGCGGGCGGCGTCCAGCACCGCCGCTTCCGTGAAGACGGGCGGCACGGGCAGGGATGGCTGCCCGCGCTCCCACGCCGTGGAGCGCTTGCGCTCCCAGTCGGCCACCGCTTTCGGGGACTCCGCCGCGAGCAGACCCTCCACCCACTCCTCGCCCGACACGCGGTCGGCGAGGAGCACGCGGAGGTAATAGGCGTTGGAGCCGTAGCCCTGGTCACCCAGCAGCGCCTGGAGGTCCGGCGTGGTGAACACGTCCTCCAGGTACGTGACCAGGCCGCCCGTGGAGGGTGCCTCCCAGAGGCGGTGGTGGTCCATCGCCCGCAGCGCCGTGTGAAAGGGGCGCCAGCGCTCGGCGACGACGGCCCGGACCCCCGTTGGGCTCAGCGACACCAGCCCGGCCTTCACCAGCTCGTCGGCGCCCCCGCGCAGCTCCTCCACCCTCGCCCCCGCGACGCCCGGCTTCATCGCCAGGTAGGCCGCGCGCACCGGCTGCGAGAGCCGCTCCCACGCGGGCATCAGGGCGACCATCCCGGCCCAGTCGATCTCGAAGTGCTTCATCCGCCCACCTCGTCCGCGTCGAGGATCCGGTACTCGTAGCCCTGCTCGCACAGGAATAGCTGGCGCTTGAGGGCGAACTCCTGCTCCACCGTGTCGCGCGACACCAGCGAGTAGAAGTGCGCCTGGTTCTCGCCCGGCTTGGGGCGGAGGATGCGGCCCAGCCGCTGCGCCTCCTCCTGCCGCGAGCCGAAGGTGCCCGACACCTGCACCGCCACCGCCGCGTCCGGCAGGTCCACGGCGAAGTTGGCGACCTTGGAAACCGCCAGCACGGGGATGCGCCCCCGGCGGAACTCCTCGTAGATGCGGTCGCGCGCCCGCTGCCCGGTGTTGCCGGTGATGACGGGGACGTCCAGCTCCGTGGCGATCTCCCGCAGCTGGTCCAGGTACATGCCGACGACCAGCGCCGGCTCGTCGGGGTGCAGGCGCAGGATCTCCCGCACGACCTCCGCCTTGGCCGGGTTCTCGGAGGCGATGCGGAAGCGCTCGCGGGCCTCGGCGACGGCGTAAGGCATGCGCAGCTCCTCGGGCATGGGCACCCGCACCTCGGTGCACACCGCCTTCGCGATCCATCCCTGTCCCTCCAGGACCTTCCAGGGAACGTCCGCCTTCTTGGGGCCGATGAGGGCGAACACGTCGTCCTCGCGGCCGTCCTCGCGCACCAGCGTGGCGGTGAGTCCCAGGCGGCGGCGCGCCTGGAGCCCCGCGGTCACCTGGAAGACGGGCGCGGGGAGCAGGTGCACCTCGTCGTAGACGATCAGCCCCCAGTCGCGCCGGTCGAAGAGCTCCAGGTGCGTGAAGGGCCCCTGCGCGCTGTCGCGGTGGGTGAGCACCTGGTAGGTGGCGACGGTGACCGGCCGCACCTCCTTGCAGGCGCCGCTGTACTCGCCCACCTGGTCCGGGTGGAGGGTGGTCTTGTCCAGCAGCTCCGCGATCCACTGGCGGATGGCGGTGACGCCGGTGGTCAGCACCAGCGTGGACGCCTCCACCTCGGCCATGCACGCCATCCCCACGATGGTCTTCCCCGCGCCGCAGGGGAGCACCACCACCCCCGAGCCGCCCCGCTCCGAGCCCGCCGCGTGGAAGGCCAGAGCGGCTTCCTTCTGGTAGGTGCGCAGCGCGAAGGCGGCCCCGGAGCGCGCCTCGTCCCGCAGCCCGATGGACAGCGGCTCCCCCGGGGTGTAGCCGGCCAGGTCCTCCGCCGGCCACCCCGCCTTGACGAGCGCCTGCTTGAGCCTGCCCCGCGCCTCCGGCTCCACCCGGAACACCGTGGCGGTGGCCCGCTCCCCCAGCAGCGGCGCCACCTGGCGGTGCCGCGCGATCTCCTCGGCCAGCGGCGCGCCCTCCGCCTCCAGGCGCAGGCCGTCCGCGTCGCGCAGCAGCCGGATCCGGCCGTAGCGCGAGGCGTGGTCGCGGATCCCCGTTTCCACGTGCGGGGGGACCGGGTACTTGGCGAGCTCCCGCAGCGCGCCGGCGATCTCCGCGGGGTCGGCGCCCATGGCGCAGGCGTTCCAGACGGAGAGCGGGGTGATGCGGTAGGTGTGGACGTGCTCGGGCGACTTTACCAGCTCCGCAAAGCGCGCGAGCTGGTCGCGCGCCTCGGCGTAGCGGGGGCTGTCCACCTCCACCAGGACGGTGTAGTCGCCCTGTACGATCAGCGGGTTCTCGGGCCTGTATCCCGTCATCGCTCGCGTCCACGGGGATCGGTTCTGCCGCGGCGGATCGGCCGCCCGATACAGTATCGCCCGGGCCGCCTGCGGAAAAGTGGACGGAGCGAACACGGGGGGCGGCGCCGGGCGATTTCGTGGCAAGTGTATTGCTATCATCGTGCTGCCACGGAGGCGGCAACCATCTGGCGCGAGCGGGGAGCGATGAGCCTGGAAGAACGGACGTTCCGGTCGGAGGACGGCAGGGCCTGGACGGTGTCGCTGGATGGGTCCGGGATCGACCTGGGCGCCGCGGTGGAGAACGCGGGGGGGATGCTCCCCACGGAGGCCGTCCGCATCGTCTTCCGCTCCGGCGAGGCGACGCTCAGCGAGGAATACACGGGACTGGCCGCCGTGGAGGACCTTTCCGACGGCGACCTGCGGGGCTGGTTCAAGGCGGCGCAGCGCGGGCGGGGGCTCTGAGCTCCGCCCCGGACCCGGCGGGATCCACACGGAGGCGATCATGGCGAGATACAGGTGCCCGGCGTGCCGGCGGCGGATCCCCGGCGATCATCGCTGCCATCGCTGCGGGTGGCTCCGCCTCGGCGAGGCGGACACCCCGCCGGTGGCGCCGCGGCCCTGGGGCCGCATGATGGCGGTGCTCACCATCGTCCTGGCGCTGGCCGCCGCGGGCGTGTACCGCACGAACGGCGCGGCCATCGCGGACTGGTACGCCGAGTTCGCGCTCAACAACCTCCCCGCCGGCTTCTCGTCCTTCGCGCCGGTGGACACGCCCTCCGGGGCGTTCACCGCCTGCGTGAGCCGCGTGGTCCGGAAGGTGAGCGACGCCTCCAGCGTGGAGACCTTTCCCTCCTACTCCGCGGAAAACACCGTGGCGATGGGGGACGGGAGGTACAGCGTGCAGGCCGTGCTGGAGGGGGTGACGCTGGAGGGGGCGACGATCCGGCGGCCGTTCAGCTGCGTGGTCCGCTTCCACGGCGGCCGCTGGGTGACGGAGAAGCTGGCCGTGGGCGACATGCCGGACCTGCTGCCCATCGCCGCGCTGCGGCTCTGACCTCCGGTTCCCCTTGAAAGCCGGACCGCCCTCGCCGCAGCTGCGGCGAGGGCGTCTTCGTTACGGCTCCGGGATCAGTCTCGGCCTGCGAAAGCTACTCCACGTATGTCTCGAAGAACCCCGGCAGCCGCCCCACCACCCGGCCCCGCTCCTCCACCGTGGCCACGCCGCGCATCTGCACGAACCAGCGGCCGGCGGATGCGGGGCCCGTGTCCGTGACGTGCGCCGCCCGCACGTCGATCCTCACCCGCAGCCCCCGCCGCGCGTCCTCGAACTCCATGGCGCGGGGGACGCGAACCGCCCGCCCGTCCTCCGCCCGCACCGTCTGCATCATCGTGTAACGCAGCGGCCCCGGCCGGTACACGCCCCGCGCCCCCCGCCCGTCCACCAGGTACGCGAACAGCCCCTGCGTGCCCGTGGAGTCGCCGCGCACCACCCCGTACAGCAGCGACAGCGCGCTGTCCGACGCCGATCCCCACTCCCAGGTGACGTTCCGCCAGGTGCCCCAGTTGTGGTCGTGGTACGCCTGCGCGCCGCTCACGCGCTCGCAGCGCGGCGCGCACACTGTCCCCTCCGCGCGGGCGAAGAGCGCCGGCACCACGTATCCCGACACCAGCCCCTCGCCGCCCAGGTCCGTGGGCGGGAAGTAGCGGCGCGGCGCCGGCCGCACGCGCAGGTCCACCCGCGCGTCCCCCGCGGCGGCCACCACCCGGTAGTCGCCGCCCTCCAGCCGCACGAACGCGTCGTCCGCGAATCGCAGGTCGGGCGACGCCGTGTCGAAGCGCACCCCCTGCCGGAGGATGCGCTCCAGCGAGCGGTGCCGGCCGTCCCGCTCGCGGACGGTGACCAGCACCCGGCCGCCCCACCTCCCCGGCGTGTCCAGCCGCCCCGCCACCATCAGCGTCACGTACACCCAGCGGTCCGCGTCCAGCACCACGTTGAAGTAGTGCCACTCCGCCCAGGTGGAATCGCGCGCCGCCGCGCCGGTGGGGAGGTGGAAGCGGTCCATCTCCCGGGACAGCTCCGGCCGCGTGGGCGCCGTCCAGCGCCGGTCCGCCTCGCTGTCCACCCAGCGCCCCGCCGTGAGCGCCGGCGCCGCCCCCGCCATCCGCGCCCGGCTGGGCACCTCGCCCGATGCCACCGCCTTCCAGGTGCGCCCCCGCGCCGCGAGCTCCACCTGCTTGCCGTCCAGCACCGGGCTTCCCCCGAGGATCCCGAGCGCCTCCCGCCCCCGTTCCGACTCCAGGATCTCCCGCTGGATGAAGCGCGCGTGGTCCACCCCCAGGAAGAGCGAGGACACCCCGCCCGCCTTGAGCATCTCCGTGCTCACCCCTGCCGGCACCAGCACCACGTCGCCGCCGCCCACCAGCGCGCGGTCGCGGGCCTGCTCCAGCATCGCCTCGCCCACCGCAAGCAGCACCACCATCACCGCCACCCCCAGCGCGTAGCCGCCCAGGAGGAAGAGCGCCCGCCCCGGGCGGTGGCGGAGCTCCGCGATCGCCAGGCGGAGGATCATGCGCCCGGCCGCCCGTCGGCCACCACGACGCCGTCCGCCATCTCCACCAGGCGGCCGGCGCGGCCGGCCACCGTGGCATCGTGCGTCACGATCACCATGCTGGTCCCGTCCGCGTTCAGCTTCCCGAAAAGCCCGATGATCTCTTCGCCGGTGCGGCGGTCCAGCTCCCCCGTGGGCTCGTCCGCGAAGAGAAGGCGCGGCCGGTTCGCCAGCGCCCGCGCGATCGCCACCCGCTGCTGCTCGCCGCCGGAAAGGTGCGGCGGCCGGTGCCCCGCCCGGTGCGCCAGCCCCACGTACTCCAGCAGCTCGCGGGCGCGGGCGCGGCGCTCCGCCCGGGGCATGCCCGCCTCCGCCATGGGAAACTCCACGTTCTCGGTCGCCGTGAGCACCGCCAGCAGGTGGAAGCGCTGGAAGATGAAGCCCACCTCGCGCAGCCGCAGCTTCGACCGGGCCCCTTCGTCCAGCGCGCCCAGCTCGCGGCCCAGCAGGCGCACCGTCCCCGCGGTGGGCGGGTCGATGCCGGCCAGCACGTTGAGCAGCGAGCTCTTGCCGCACCCGGAGGGCCCCACGATCGCCACCATCTCGCCGGCCTCCACGTCCAGGTCCACGCCCCGCAGCGCGTGCACGGCGTCGCCCTGGTAGGGGTATTCCTTGACGATCCCCCGCGCCTCGATCACACGGCTCATGCGTCGTTTGTCATTCGAGCGATTCCGCTGGTTCTGCGTGTGGGGCCGCTCCGGAGCCGGACGATACAGCCGTCCGTCTCCCTCCGCGACATCATGTGGGAACGGCAGGGAACGGCGGCCCCCTCCCCCCGGCCCTCTCCCAGAATTGGGAGAGGGTGGCGAGCCTCAAGCGAGCCGGGTGAGGGCCGTGGTGGCGCTTCACGCTGCGCGTGAACCGAATGAAGCAGGCTGTTCCCTGTTCCCTGCCGTTCCTCACTCCGCCTCCTCGCGCAGCGCCTGCCCCAGCGGCGCGCGCACCGCGCCCCAACCGGGCAGGCATCCCGCGACGGCGCCCACCAGGATCACCGTCCCCAGCGCCAGCGCCACCCTCCCCGGGCGGAAGACGAAGAACGTCACCCCGGCGGGGAGGCCGGGAAAGGCAAGGAGGATGCGGTCCAGTCGCTCCGCCATCCACAGCCCCAGCGGCAGCCCCAGCGCGCAGCCGATGCCCGCGAGCACCAGGCCCTCCACCACCACCCCCAGCAGGATCCGCCCGCGCGCCACCCCCATCGCCCGCAGCGTTGCGATCTCGCCGAAGCGCTCCCGCACCCCGATGGTGATGATGGTGGCCACCAGCAGCGCGGTGACCACCAGCGCCACGCTCCCCAGGATGGTGGCGAGCTGGCGGAAGTAGGTGAGGCGGCGGCTGGTCTCCGCGATCAGCTCCGCCGTGGAGTACACCGACACCGTGGGCACCACCCGCCCGATCCGCTCCGCCAGCGCCGTCGCGTCGGTCCCCTCCGCCGCCGCCACCCCGAAGAGCGACACCTGGTCCGCGCGGTCCGTCGCCGCCTGCACCTCGCCCAGCGGGAGCGCCGCCGAGCGCTGGTCCGCGTAGTCGTAGATGAAGTCCGCCACCGCGCTCACCCGGTACGCGCGCGTTCCCCGCGGGCGGCCCAGCGACACGTCCAGCTGCGGCGCCAGGAGCAGCGTGCTCCCCGGGCGCAGCCCCTCCTGCCGGGCGAGCGGGGCGCTCACCACCGCCTCCCCCGCCCCGGGAGGGCGGCCGTCGGTGATGCGGTACAGCATCTCCGCGCGGGGGTCCGTCCCGGTGACGAACACCGGCTCCCCCGCGCTGTCGCCGCGCAGCGGGTAGAACTGCGCACCCAGCACCGGCGCCACCCCGGCCACTCCCGGCACCCCCGCGATCCGCCGCGCCACCGAGCCCGCGTCGCGGATGGTGGCCTCGCTGTCGAAGGGGAGGATCCCGCGCGGCGTCACCCGCAGCGCGTAGCCCCGCGCGCCCAGCAGCTCGCCGAACGAGTCGGTGAGCCCCGAGGCTAGCATGGTCATGTCCAGCAGCAGCGCCGCCGAGATCCCGATCCCCGCCAGCGCCAGCGCCGTCCGGCTGCGGCGGCGGAAGAGCGCGCGCAGCGACGAGGAAACGATCATCCGCGCTCACCCAGGCGTTGCGGCGGCACGTTCACCACACGCCACGCCGCCGCCGCCCCGGCCGCCGCGCCCAGCCCCAGCCCGAGAAGCGCCGCCAGCAGCACGATGCGCGGCGTCACCAGCGCGAAGCGCAGCGTGGTGTCGTAGTAGACCGCGTAGTAGGCGTTCACCACCTTCGAGATCAGCACGCCGAGCCCCGCCCCCGCCGCGCTCCCCAGCAGCGCGATCCCAATCGCCTCCAGCACGATGGAGCGGAACACCGTCCCGCGCGACACGCCCACCAGGCGCAGCATCCCCATGTCACGCCTGCGCTCGTCCACGCGGATGATCATCACGCACAGCAGGAAGATGGCGCTCGCCAGGATGGTGACGATGCCGATGGCGCGGTGGAAGCGCGACACCACCCGGAAGGTGGCGCTGGTCTGCTCCGCCAGCGCCGCGCTCCCGAAGGCCCGCGTGCCGAACGCCAGTCCCTCCACCCAGCGCGCCGCCGAGTCCGGCGAGGCGCCGGGGGCCAGCACGATGGCGAAGCGGTCCACCCGGTCGGGCGCGCCCAGCACCTCGGCCAGGTCGGGGAGGTGGAAACGCACCTCGAACTCGTTGCGGGCAATGCGGTTGGGATCCGCGGCGCGCTCGAACACCCCCGCCACCACGAACGGGCGCGGCGCGGCGTCGCTCGCCAGGGCGCGCACGGCGACCGTGTCGCCCGGGGAGAGGGGGACGCTCTCTGCCAGGCGGCGCTCCACCAGGATCCCCGGCGCCGGCACCTGGAGCGCCGCCGCGAGGGCGAGAACCGAAAGCATGCTCATGGGCGGCGTGATGGTACGCGTGCGCCGCGCCGGCGTGCAGCGCGCCGCGGCAGAGGCCCCGAGCTGCATGCACGAGCCGGTCCAGCCCCCAGGTACGCAGCCGTGGACGGATCCCCGAACAGAATCCGAATATCCGCAATCTTTCCGGGCGAGACCACCTGTTTTCTGGACGGGCGGATCGCCCGCAGGCGGCTGGGCGACAGGGGATCCGCCGGGGCTCGCTCCTGAGCTTTTTCCGGATCATCCGTTTTCTTCGTTCAGAATTGACTGAACGATCTTAACGCGTTATCTTCCCGGGTCTTGGAAGCACCCGAACCGGAGCGATGATGCACCCAGCCGTCCAGCAGTTCGTCGAGCGAATGGGGCTGATGATGGAGGCCGACGGGCTCCCGCGCAGCGCGGGGCGCATCTTCGGCTTCCTGCTCCTGGCGGAGACCCCGTTCTCGCTGGACGAGATGGCGGAAAAGCTCCAGGTGAGCAAGGCCTCGGTGAGTACCAACGCGCGGCTCCTGGAGCAGGCGGGGCTGCTGGAGCGCAGCGGCGCCCCCGGCGACCGGCGCGACTTCTACCGCATGCGGCCGGACGCGTGGGAGCAGATGCTCCGGGTGGCGCACCGGCGCTGGGAAAGCATGCAGGCCGCGCTCGCCGAGGGCGAGGCCTCGCTCCCCGAGGAGATGACGGTGGCGCGCGGCCGCCTGGCCGAGGCGGGCCGCTTCCACGAGTTCCTGCTGGGCGAGGGCGGCACCCTCCTGGCCCGCTGGCGCGCCGGGGAAGCCGCGGCCGCGCCCGGGGCCGGGGCCGGGGCCGGACGCCGGGCTTCCTGAAGGCGGAGGGCGGGAGCTGGGTAGAATGCAAGCAAGCGCTTGCTTGCAGCGCGGGCGGGGGATAGATTCGGCGCATGGACGTACGAGACAAGCTTCTGAGCGCGGCGCTGCGGGTCTTCGAGGAGAGCGGGTCCCGCGGAGCCACCACCCGGCGGATCGCCAGCGAGGCCGGCGTCAACGAGGTCACGCTGTTCCGCCACTTCGGCTCCAAGAGCGCCCTGCTGAGCGAGGCGCTCCAGGCCGCGGCCCGGCAGAACCTGGTGACCGGGCTCCCCGCAGAGCCGCGCGACCCGGAGTGCGAGCTGACCCGGTGGTGCCGGACGCACCTGGCCCACCTGTACGGCGCCCGCTCCATGATCCGCACCTGCATGGGCGAGTTCGAGCAGGACCCGGAGATCGCCGGGTGCGCGTCGGCGACCCCGGCGCGCGTCTCCGACGAGCTGCACGGCTACCTGCTGCGGCTGCGGGAGCGCGGCATGGCCGCCGGCGACTTCGACGCGCGCGCCGCCGCCTCCATGCTGATGGGCGCGCTGTTCACCGACGCCATGGGGCGCGACATGATGCCCGAGAAGTACGGCTACTCCGCCGAGGAAGCGCCGGCCAAGTACGTGACGCTCTTCCTGCGGGCCATCGGCGCGAAGCCGGCCCGCGGCGCGGTCCCGGAGGGGGAAGCGGCACCCGCCGGGGACGCATGAGGGGGGAAGTTTCGCAGGGGACCTTTCGCCAAACGCCAGGATCGATGACCCGATACGCAGGGACGTGGACGTGGGGCCGCGGGGTGGCCGTCTCGGTGATCGCCCTCGCGCTGGCCGCGGCGGGCGCGGCGGCGCAGACGCCGCAGCCCAGGCCGCTCTCGCTGGAGGAGGCGCTGCGGCTCTCCTCCTCCACCAGCGAGCAGGTGGAGATCGCCCGCGCCGGGATCACCCGGGCGCGGGGAAGCCTGCTGCAGGCGCGCTCCGCCGCGCTGCCGCAGCTGAACGGCACGGCATCGTACTCGCGGGCGCTCGCCAGCCAGTTCGAGGGACTGAGCGGAGGCGGCGCGGACAGCACCGTCACGCCGCCCTACTGCGTGGGCGAGTTCGCGCCCGACCCCGCGCTGCCCGTGGAGCAGCGGCTGCTGCAGGTGGAGCAGCGGCTCACCTGCCCCGGCGGCGGCCTGGGGGGGATCGACTTCAGCAACATCGGCTTCGGCGCCGAGAACACCTACAACGCGGGGCTCAACCTCGCCTGGAACGTGTTCAGCGGCGGGCGCAACCAGGCGCTCACGCGGGTGGCGCGCGCCGGGCGCGAGGTGGCCGAGATCTCCCTGGGCTCGGCCGAGGCGCAGACCCAGCTGGACGTGACGCAGGCGTACTTCGACGCCCGCCTGTCCGACCAGCTCCTGCAGATCGCCGAGGCCACCCTGGCGCAGTCGGACGAGACGCTCCGGCTCACCGAGCTGGGCGCGCGCGTGGGGCAGCAGGCCGAGTTCGACGTGCTGCGCGCCCGCGTGGCCCGCGACAACCAGCGGCCCGCGGTGATCCAGCGGCGCTCCGCGCGCGACCTGGCGTACGACCGGCTGCGCACCCTGCTCGACATCCCCCAGGGGCAGCCGCTGGAGCTGACCACCCCGCTGGACGGGGGCACCCCGCCGGTGGAGACGCCCGACAGCGCGTCCGGCCGCGCGCCGGTGCGGCAGGCCGAGCAGCAGGTGGCGGTGCAGCGGGCGCAGCTCGCCATCGCCCGGTCGCAGCGGCTCCCCAGCATCAGCCTGACGTCGCAGTACGGGCAGGTGGCCTTCGCCCGCAACCTGTTCCCGGAGCTGAACAGCTTCCGCGACAACTGGACGGTGGGCGCCGCGCTGCAGATCCCCGTCTTCACCGGCGGCCGCATCCGCGGCGAGGTGCTCTCGGCCGAGGCCAACGTGGTGGAGGCCCGCGCGCAGCTGGACCAGGTTCGCGAGCTGGCCGAGCTGGACACCCGCAGCGCCTACTCGCAGCTGGAGGCCGCGCGCGCCACCTGGGAGGCCAGCTCGGGGACGGTGGAGCAGGCCGAGCGGGCGTACGCGATCGCCGAGATCCGCTTCCGCGAGGGGATCTCCACCCAGATCGAGCTGACGGACGCGCGCATCCTGCTGGAGCAGGCGCGCACCAACCGGGCCTCCGCCGCGCGCGACCTGCAGGTGGCGCGGGTGCGGGTCGCCCTTCTCCCCTACCTCCCGCTCTCCGCGGCGGGCGCGAGCACCCAGGCGCAGGGCACCGGGTCCACCTCCGGCTTCTCGCAGACGCAGTCGCAGACGGGCGCGGGGCAGGCCTCGCGGCAGGGCGCCCAGGGCGGGACGGGCGCGCAGCAGGGCACCAGCGGCATTCCCGGGCAGAGCTTCTGAGCAAGCGGCCGGCAACCACGACGAGCGTGAGGAACAGAGCGATGATGGATCGTGCGAAGAAGGGCCTCCGCAGGAGCCTGCAGGGTGCCGGGCTGGCGGCGGCCACGCTCCTGGCCGCGTGCGGCGGGGAGAGCGACGCCGCGGCCCCCCGGGAGGCGGCGGTGGTGAACATCGGCCCGGAGAACGTGCTGGTGGTGCAGATGGACGAGCTGCGCAGCGGCCCCACCATCTCCGGGAACCTCAAGGCGGAGCGCGAGTCCACCGTGCGCGCCGAGATCGGCGGCTCCGTGCTCCAGGTCATGGCCGAGCAGGGCCAGGCGGTGTCGCGCGGGCAGGTGCTGGCCCGGGTGGACGACGCGGCGCTGCGCGACGCGATGATCTCGGCGCAGTCCATGGTGCGCTCGGCGAGCAACGCGGCGCAGGTGGCCGGCCGCGACGTGGAGCGCACCACGCGCCTGACGCAGGCCGGGGCGATCGCCCAGCGCGACCTGGACAACGCCCGCAACGCCCAGGTGGCCGCGCAGGCGCAGCTCGCCGACGCGCGCGCCCGGCTCAGCCAGGCGCAGGAGCAGCAGGGCAAGACGATCATCCGCTCCCCCATCTCCGGGGTGGTGAGCGACCGCCCCGTGAACGCGGGCGACGTGGTGTCGCCGGGGGGCGCGCTCTTCACCATCGTGGACCCGGGGAGCATGCAGCTGGAGGCCGCGGTGCCGGCGGCGGACCTGGGGCAGCTGCGGGTGGGGGCGCCGGTGCGATTCACCGTGAGCGGCTACCCCGGCCGGGCCTTCACCGGCAAGGTGCAGCGCATCAACCCCGCGGCAGACCCGGCCACGGGCCAGGTCCCGGTCTTCATCTCCATCCCCAACGCCGACGGCAGGCTGGTGGGCGGGCTGTTCGCCGAGGGGCGCGTCGCCACGCAGGAGCGGCAAGCGCTGCTGATCCCCGCCACCTCGGTGGACCAGCAGGCGGGCTCGCCCTCGGTGCTGCGCCTGCGCGCCGGCCGGGTGGAGCGGGTGCCGGTGCGCCTGGGCGACACCGACTCGGAGACGGAGCGGGTGGAGGTCGTCGCCGGGCTGGCCGCGGGGGACACCATCCTCACCGGGGCCGCCGTGGGAACCACGCCGGGCACGCAGGTCCGCGTCGGGCGCCCGGCGCCCGCCGCGGCGCCGGCGGCACGCTAGGAGGGAGCGATGTGGATCTCCGATTTCGCCATCCGAAGGCCCATCATCACCATCGTCACCATGCTGGCGCTGGTGGTGTTCGGGGCCTTCGCGCTCGTCAACCTGGACACCGACGAGTTCCCCGAGGTGAACCCGCCGGTGGTCTCGGTGGCGCTCCCGTACCCGGGCGCCTCGCCGGACGTGGTGGAGCGCGAGGTGGTCGAGCCCATCGAGGAGGCGATCTCCTCCATCAGCGGCATCGACCGGATCACCTCGCAGTCGCTGGACGGCTTCGCCATCGTCATCGCCGAGTTCGACTTCGACAAGGACATCCAGCAGGCCACGCAGGACATCCGCGACCAGATCTCGCAGATCCGCGGCGACCTGCCGCAGGAGCTGGAAGAGCCCATCCTGACGCGGTTCGATCCCAACGACCTGCCCATCATGGCGCTGTCGCTCACCTCGCCGCGGCTCACCGCGCCCGAGCTGACGCGGCTGGCGGACCCCGGGATCACCCGCGAGCTGCGCGGCATCGCCGGCGTGGCCGAGGTGGAGGTGGTGGGCGGGCTGGAGCGGGAGCTGGTGGTGGAGCTGCGCCCGCAGGCGCTGGCCGGCGCGGGGGTGAGCGTGGGGCAGGTGGTGCAGGCGGTGCAGACGCAGAACCTGGCCGCGCCCGTGGGGCGGCTGGAGGGAAGCCTGAGCGAGCGCACCATCCGCCTGCGCGGCAGGCTGGACACCCCCGCCGACTTCGCGCAGCTGGTGGTGTCTCAGCAGGGCGGGCGCATCGTGCGGCTGGGCGAGGTGGCCACCGTGCGCGACGGCACCGAGGAGCAGCGCACCCTGGCGCTCTTCAACGGCCGCGAGGCCGTGGGCATCAACATCACCAAGGCGCAGGGCTACAGCACCACGGCGGTCGCCTCGCAGGTGCTGGAGCGGGTGGAGGAGATCCAGCGCGGGGGCACCCTCCCCGCGGGGGTGCAGTTCCGGGTGGTGCAGAACGCCGGCGAGCGGGTGGAAAGCTCGGTCCGCAACGTGGAGGAAACGCTGCTGGAAGGGGCCCTGCTCACCGTGCTGGTGGTGTTCCTGTTCCTGAACTCGTGGCGCTCCACGGTCATCACCGGCCTGGCGCTCCCCGTGTCGGTGCTCGCCAGCTTCGTGGCGGTGTGGGCGTACGGCTTCACCCTCAACACCATGTCGCTGCTGGGGCTGTCGCTGGCCATCGGCATCCTGATCGACGACGCCATCGTGGTGCGCGAGAACATCGTGCGGCACGTGGAGATGGGGAAGGACCACTACACCGCGGCCCGCGAGGGCACCGCGGAGATCGGGCTGGCCGTGGCGGCCACCACCTTCTCCATCGTGGTGGTGTTCATCCCCATCGGCTTCATGAGCGGGATGGCCGGGCAGTGGTTCAAGCCGCTGGCGCTCACCATCGCCTGCTCGGTGCTGGTGTCGCTGTTCGTGTCGTTCTCGCTGGACCCCATGCTCTCCGCCTACTGGGCGGACCCCGAGCTGGAGCACCACGAGAAGAGCCGCATCACCCGGGCGCTGGAGCGCTTCAACCGCTGGTTCGACCGCCAGGCCGAGGGCTACAAGCGGGTGATCGGGTGGGCGCTGGACCACCGCATCGCCATGGTGGTGCTGGCCATCGGCTCCTTCTTCGGGGCGCTGGCGCTCCCGGCCACCGGGCTGGTGGGCGGCGAGTTCTTCCCGGTGCAGGACGTGTCCGAGTTCAACATCACCGTGGAAACGCCCCCGGGGTCCAACCTGGCCTTCGCGCGGCTCAAGGCGGAGGAGGCCGCGGCCATCGCCCGCGGCCACGAGGAGGTGGCGTACACCTTCACCACCATCGGCGGGCAGACCGGCGCGGTGGACGAGGCCAACGTGTACGTGCGGCTCGTCCCCAAGGCCGAGCGCAACGTGCACCAGAAGGACCTGGAGGCCCGCATCCGCGAGCAGCTCGCCGGGATGGGCGGGGCGACCGCCGGGGTGGCCGCGGGCGGCTTCGGCGGCCAGAAGCAGATCCAGATCCAGCTCCAGGGCCCCGACGTGGCGACGCTGAACCGGCTCGCCGAGCAGGTCATGGCCCAGGTGCGGCAGGTTCCCGGCGCGGTGGACGTGGGGCTGTCCACCAAGGGGCAGAAGCCGGAGCTGGACGTGGTGCTGAACCGCGGGGTGGCGGGGAGCCTGGGGGTCACGGTGGGGCAGGTGGCGCAGGCGCTCCGGCCGGCCTTCGCCGGGATCGACGTGGGCGACTGGGTGGACCCGCAGAACCAGACCCGCGACGTCACGGTGCGCATCACGCCGGAGTCGCGCGAGCGGGTGGCCGACCTGGAGCGGCTCCCGCTGACGGTGCAGGGGCCGGAGGGCCCGGTGACGGTGCCGCTGGGGCAGGTGGCGCAGGTGCAGCAGAACCTGGGGCCCGCGCAGATCAACCGGCTCGACCGCGAGCGGGTGATCAACGTGGAGGCCAACACCCAGGGGCGTCCCCTCTCCGAGGTGGTGGCCGACATCACCACCCGCCTGGAGAGCGTCCCGGTGCCGGCGGGCTACCTGGTGTCGCAGGGCGGCGAGACCGAGGACCAGGGCGAGGTGTTCGGCCAGATCTTCGCCGCGCTGGGCATCGCGGTCATGCTGATGTACTTCGTGCTGGTGGTGCAGTTCGGCAGCTTCCTGGACCCGCTGGCGATCATGCTGTCGTTGCCGCTGTCGCTCATCGGGGTGATGCTGGCGCTGCTGTTCACGGGCTCCACGCTCAACATCATGAGCATGATCGGGGTGATCCTGCTGATGGGGCTGGTGGCAAAGAACGCCATCCTCCTCATCGACTTCGCCAAGTGGTCGCACGAGGCGGGGATGCCGCTGCGCGAGGCGCTGATCGAGGCAGGGCGCACGCGCCTGCGGCCCATCCTGATGACCACCTTCGCGCTGGTGGCGGGGATGCTACCGGTGGCGATGGGGACCGGCGAGGGCGCGGACTTCCGCGCGCCGCTGGGGCGGGCGGTGATCGGCGGGGTGATCACCTCCACCTTCCTGACGCTGCTGGTGATCCCCACCGTGTACGAGATCCTCAGCGAGTGGCGCGAGTGGATGATGCGGCGCGTGTTCCGCCGTGGCGCTGCAGCGGAGGGGCAGCACACCCATGCGGGCCGGCGCCACTCGTCCATGGAGCCGTCGTTCGAGCCGGGAGACTGAACGGCAACGACAACGACGGGTTCGGGCGTGCCCCCGGCTGGCGCCGGGGTCGGGCTTCGGCTCCGTAAGCCCGCAAACAACGCGGGCTAACGGAGTCGAGCCCCGGCAAACTGCGCCGGGTCTCGCCCCTTCGGGCCGAAAGCCCTCACGCGGGGTTCGTGCTGGCGTCCGCAGGGGAGCAACCTGGCCGGCCCGGTGTATGCAGGCCGGCCGCGGGCGGGAGGTCCCGCCGCCGGCGCGCCGGGAGGCCCGACGACCGCAGAGTCGCCTCCGTTTCCTTGAGATGTTCATGCGGCCGGGCCCGGGGCTCCGGGTCCGGCAGTTTCTTTGGATAGCGCGGATGCAGATGCAATCGAGAGTCACGGAGGCGCTGGACGCGGACGGCGGGCGGAGCTTTTCCCCCGTGGGGCCGGCGGGGCGCTTCCTGGGCAGGCTGGGCCGCCGCGCCGAGGGCATCGCGCGCCACGCGGGGCAGTTCGCCATGCTGGGGTGGGGGATCCTCGCGCTCACGTTCACCGGCAAGGTGTCGCTGCGCGAGGTCATGAAGCACGTGTACTGGATGGGGATCCAGAGCCTCCCCATCGTGCTGGTGACCTCCACCCTGGCGGGCGTGGTCACCTCGCAGCAGGGCGGCTACCAGTTCACCGGCTCGGTTCCGCTGTACATCCTGGGGAGCGTGGTCGTCTCCAGCGTGGTGCTGGAGCTGGGTCCCGTGCTCACGGCCGTGGTGCTCATCGGCCGGGTGGGGGCGCGCATCACCGCCGAGCTGGGCACCATGCAGGTGTCCGAGCAGATCGACGCGCTCCACTCGCTGGGGCGCGACCCCGTGCGGGTGCTGGCGGCGCCGCGGGTCATCGCGGGCGCGCTGGCCTTTCCCATCCTGGTGGCCATCGCGGACACGGTGGGGATCGTCGCCGGGATGATCGCGGCGCGCTTCACGCTGGGGCTTTCCCCGGAAAGCTTCATGTACGGCGCGCAGCTCTTCTGGCACAACTGGGACCTGTTCTACTCGCTGGCCAAGGGGACCACCTTCGGGCTGGTCATCCCCCTGATCGCCACGCACATGGGGCTGGTCACGCGCGGGGGCGCCGAAGGCGTGGGCCGCGCCACCACCTCGTCGGTGGTGTTCATGCTGCTGGCGGTGCTCTTCCTGGACGCCCTGCTGACGCCCCTGCTGCTCCAGTAGGCGGGGCGGGAGAAGATAGAGAGATGGTGGAATACCAGGACCTGTACAAGACCTTCGACGCGCCCGTCCTCGCCGGCGTGAACCTGACCATCCCGCAGGGCGAGACCATCGCCGTGGTGGGGCACTCGGGGACCGGCAAGAGCGTGCTGCTCAAGACCACGATCGGCCTGATCGCCCCGGACCGCGGCGACGTGCGCATCGACGGCGAGTCGGTGTTCGGCGCGCGGGGCAAGGAGCTGGAGCGCATCCGCCGCAAGGTGGGCTACGTGTTCCAGAACGCGGCGCTCTTCGATTCCATGAACGTCATGGAGAACGTGTCGCAGGGGATCTCCGAGGCCGAGCTGAAGACGCTGCCGCACGCGGAGCTGGTGCGTCGCGTGGGCGAGGCGCTGGAGCACGTCAACCTGGACCCGGGCGCCGTGCTCACCAAGCTTCCCTCGGAGCTTTCCGGGGGGATGCGCAAGCGCGTGGGGCTGGCCCGCGCCATCGTGGGCCGCCCGGAGATCCTGCTGTACGACGAGCCGGTCACCGGGCTGGACCCGGTGAACGGGACGGTGGTGCACCGCCTGATCGCCCAGCTGGCGGAGGAGATGGGAGTGACCTCGATCATCGTGACGCACGACATCGAGGGGGTGCTCCCCATCACGGACCGCATCGCCATGCTCGACAAGGGGAAGATCCGCTTCGTGGGCACCCCCGACGATTTCCGCAACAGCGACGACATCCTGGTCCGCGCCTTCCTTCACCGGGAGGTCCCGACCGAGGATCTTCTGGAGGTGGTATGATCCAGCAGGCCCGCACCGCCGCTTCGCCGCCTCCGGCGAAGCGCGGCGGTGGAAACGAACCTTCCCCGACCGTGCCCATGCGCTCTTCGCGACGTGAGATCCAGATCGGCTTCTTCTTCCTCCTCGGCATCGTGGCGGTGGTGGCCGCACTGCTCATGCTGACCGATCCGGGGACCTTCCGCGGCCGCTACGACATCAGCACCACCGTGGCCGACGCGGGCGGGCTCCGCAAGGGCGACCCGGTGCAGATGCGCGGCGTGAACGTGGGCCGCGTCCGCGGCTTCCACATCACGCAGAGCGGCGTGACCGTCAACATGGAGATGGAGCGGGAGTACGAGGTCCCCGCCGATTCGCGCATCTCCATGGAATCCGGCGGCCTGCTGGGCGGGATGATCGTGGAGGTGGTCCCCGGCCGCTCCGGCGAGCGGGTGAGGGACGGCGCCGAGCTCCCCGGCACCGCCGCGCCCGGGATGTTCGACGTGGCCACCAACGTGGGCACCCGCGCCGACACGGTGCTGGGCCGCGCCCAGGCGATGCTCGCCCCCGCGACCATCCAGGCGGTGGGCGCCAGCGCGCAGGAGCTCCAGGTGATGCTGACGTCGCTGGCGGGGCTCGCCACCGAGCAGCGCCGCGAGATCGCGCTCCTTTCCTCCAGCCTGCGCCGCTCGGCCCAGGGGGTGGAGGCGGCCACCACGCGCCCGGAGCTGGTGCGGGCGGTGGCGCGCATGGACTCCATCACCATACAGCTGGACCGCAGCACGCAGTCGCTGAACCGCTCCACGGGATCGCTGGAGGCGGTGCTGGGGCGGATGGAGCGCGGCGAGGGAACGCTGGGCAAGCTTTCCGCCGACGAGACGCTGTACAACAACCTGAACCAGGCCGCCCTCAGCGCGAACCGCACGGCCACCAGCGCCGACTCGCTCATTGCGGACATCAAGCGCAACCCGCGGAAGTACATCAACCTGGAGGTCTTCTGACCCCGGGCTGCGGCCGCGGGACGTGAAGAGAGGGGGGCGGATCCGGCGGATCCGCCCCCCTCCTCGTTTCGCTTCATCCCTCGCGCCGGGCTGGTCCGGGGCGTGGGGGTGTCGTTCGTACGGCATCGTGCCGCCAGGCGGTCGGGGTGGGTGTGCTCTCCGGAAAGGGTCAATGCACACCCCCGCCACCACACCCCCGACTCTTCCCTCCGACCACCCCCACGCCCTCCCTGGGGCCTCCCGGAGTCCGCGGTTTGCCGTTCTCCCCCTCTCCCGCTTGGGGGGGAGGGGGCCGGGGGGAGGAGGCCTGCCGTCGCGTGAGGGATTTCGGCCCGGAGGGGCGAGACCCGGCGCAGTTTGCCGGGGCTCGACTCCGTTACGCACGGTTGTTTCGTGCGTTACGGAGCCGAAGCCCGACCCCGGCGCCAGCCGGGGGCACGCCCGACCCCGCAGCTCATCCCGCGTCCGCCGTCCGCCGCGTCAGAACGCGAACCCGATGTTGACCAGGCGGAAGGTGGGGAGGAACTCCAGGAAGTCGATCGTGTTGTCGTCGGGCTCGCCGATGAGGCGCTTGGCGCCGATCCCCACGCCGACGTAGAAGTTCTGCCGGGCCCCCAGGAGCCAGCTGTAGTTGGCGTCGAAGCCGACCCCGGGGTAGATGTCGCCGTCGAAGCTGGTGATCCCGGCCTTGACGCCGAACGCGAAGCCGTCCAGCGGCCGGCCCTGCGGGTAATAGCGCCAGAACACGTCCGCGTTGACGTAGTCGCCGTCGTCCACTCCGAACGTGGAACCGCCGAGGCCCATCGTTGAAAACGGGCTGGCCTTGCGCTCGTACTCCGCGTTGAAGAACTCCAGCAGCAGCCCCAGCGGGTTGGCCGAGATCACCTGCTGGTAGGGGACGGGCTGCGGCTCCTGCGCCGCAGCGGCCCGGACGGTGCCGAGGGAGGCGAGGGCGGCGCACGCCGCGGCGGACAGCCACTTCGCGGTGGGGCTCATGTACGTTCTCCGGTGTGTATGGGATCGCCGCGCGGGATCTCGCGCGGCGGGTTGGCGCCCCCGAGCGGGGCAGGAGCGGTGCCGCCCGGGCGCTGGAATGGAAGCCGCTGCGCCGGTGGAGCTTGGCTCCGCGGGCCCGGGGCCGCCCCCCGGCCCGTCGCACCCGCCGGGGGACGCCGGATGTTCACGCGGGAGGACGGTGTTCGGCGCCGCTGCGTCACCCTACCCCACCCAGCGCACTTCCGGCGCAGCCGCGATCTCCCCGATCTCCGCGGCAAGCCGGTAGTAGGTCCGCAGCCCCTCGATCATGGGCGCGTCCAGCTCGTACGACAGCCCGCGCCAGTAGTCGTCCAGCATGGCCGCGTCGAAGCCGAAGTGCGCGGCGTAGCGGCACGCCAGCTCGGTGCGCTTCTCGTGGCCGTAGGCGCGCGACTCCAGCAGCGCCGCGTGCAGCCGGCGCAGCCCTGCGGTGGCGTCCGTGCCGCCGCCGGCCTGCCACACCGCGAAGGCGAACGGGAGCCCCGTCTGCTCCCACCACTCCGCCCCCAGGTCGAAGCGGAAGGCACGCTCGGGGTACAGCCCGGGCCGCAGCGCCACGTCGCCGATGAACAGCGCTCCGTCCGCCCCGCCCGCGAAGGGGTCCTCCGACGCCTGGTCGAACCAGAAGAAGCGCGGGCTCACCCCCCAGCGCACCCGGAGCAGGATCTTGAGCAGCACCACCGAGGTGGCGGACGCCGTGGGCACCGCAACCGCGAGGCCGTCCAGCTCCGTGGGGTGCCGGCCGGCGAGGAAGAGGATGCTGCGCACCGCGCCGCGCGAGCCGATCACCAGGTCCGGGAGCACCCGGTAGCGGTCGGAGTGGCGGGCGTACTCGATGCTGGAGCAGGGCGCGACGTCGATCTCGCCGCGGTCCAGGAGGCCGTTGAGGCGCCCGGGGACCCCCTCCGTGATCTCCAGCCACTCCGGCGCTCCCCGGTCGATGAGCCCCGCGTGTACGGGGAAGCAGTTGCTGTAGACGATGTGCCCCAGCCGGAGCCGTCCGTTCCCGTCCCGCATGCGCGCCCCTTCCGCGTCCGTTCACCGCCAAAGCGAAGTCCCCGGCCGCCTTCCGGGAGCCGGGGACGAAAGCCGCATAAGGGTGCGGCGTGGACGCGCCGCGCGCAACCCCGCGGCGTCTCAGTCGCCCGCCGCCAGGGCGCTGGGGACGAAGGGCGCCTCCCGCACCGCGGCCGGCTTGCGGCCGCGCAGCACCAGCATCCACTCGCGCAGCGAGGTGGCGATCACCAGCAGCGCCACCGCCATGAACGCCAGCGCCACCGCGGCGTCCAGCCGGTCGTTGAAGAGCATGTGCCGGGCGGCCTCCACGGTCTGCGCGCCCGGCGGGAGCGTGCCGGCGGACAGGTGCCCCTGCACCATCCGCCCGTGCGCCAGGAAGCCCAGCTTGGGGTCGTCCGCGAACACCTTCTGCCACCCGGCGGTGAGCGTCACCGTGGCGAGCCAGGCCAGCGGCGCGACCGTGATCCAGGCGAAGCGCGCCCTGCCCATCTTGATGATCACCGTGGTGCCCACGCACAGCGCCACGGCGGCCAGCAGCTGGTTGGATATGCCGAAGAGCGGCCACAGTGAGTTGATGCCGCCCAGCGGGTCCACCACGCCCTGGTAGAGAAAGTACCCCCACCCCAGCACCACCAGCGCGCTGGAAAGCACGATGCTCGGGTACCAGGAGGTGCGCCCCAGCGGCTTCCAGGCGTACCCCAGGAGCTCCTGGAGCATGAAGCGCCCCACCCGCGTCCCGGTGTCGATGGTGGTGAGGATGAAGAGCGCCTCGAACATGATGGCGAAGTGGTACCAGAGCGCCAGCAGCGAAGTCCCCCCGAAGAGCCCGGAGAAGATCTGCGCCATCCCCACGGCCAGCGAGGGCGCTCCGCCGGTGCGGGCGAGCAGCGTCTCCTCGCCCACCTGGCTGGCGAGCGTCGTCATCTGCTCCGGCGTCACCACGAAGCCCCACCCGGCGATGGTGCGCGTGGCCTGCTCCAGGGTGGATCCCACGACCCCGGCGGGGGAGTTGATGGCGAAGTACACGCCCGGCTCCAGGATGGAGGCGGCGATGATGGCCATCACCCCCACGAAGCTTTCCATCAGCATGGCCCCGTACCCCACCATCCGCGCGTCCCCCTCGCGGCTCAGCATCTTGGGGGTGGTGCCCGAGGCCACCAGCGCGTGGAAGCCGCTGATGGCGCCGCACGCCACGGTGATGAAGGCGAAGGGGAAGAGCTTGCCGGAGAACACCGGCCCGGTGCCGTCGATGAAGGGGGTCAGCGCCGGCATGCGGATCACCGGCAGCGACACCAGGATCCCCACGGCCAGCCCAAGCACCGTGCCGATCTTGAGGAAGGTGGACAGGTAGTCGCGCGGGCAGAGCAGCACCCACACCGGGAGCACCGAGGCGACGAACCCGTACGCCGCCATGAGCCACACCAGCGTGGTCTTTTCCACGGTGAAGACGGCGGCGAGCGCGGGGTTGGCGGCCACCCACCCGCCGGCGACCACCGCGAGCAGCGTCAGAACCACCCCGATCAGCGAGGTCTCCAGCACCTTGCCGGGGCGGAAGGCGTGCAGCCACCACCCCATCAGCAGCGCGATGGGGATCGTGCAGGCGATGGTGAAGAGCCCCCACGCGGAGTGGGCGAGCGCGTTGACCACGATCAGCGCCAGCACCGCCAGCAGGATCACCATGATGGCCAGGATGGCGACCATGGCGGTGAAGCCCGCCGTGGAGTTGATCTCCTCGCGCGCCATCTGCCCCAGCGACTTGCCGTCGCGCCGCATGGAGGCGAACAGGATGACGAAGTCCTGCACGGCACCCGCCAGCACCACCCCCACGATCAGCCAGAGCGTCCCCGGCAGGTAGCCGAACTGCGCGGCCAGCACCGGCCCCACCAGCGGCCCCGCCCCGGCGATGGCGGCGAAGTGGTGCCCGAAGAGCACCCAGCGGTTGGTGGGGACGAAGTCCACGTGGTTGTCCAGCCGCTCGGCCGGCGTGGCGCGGCGGTCGTCCAGCCCCAGCACGCGCACGGCGATGAACCTGGAATAGAAGCGGTAGCCGACGGTGTAGGTGCAGACGGCGGCGATCACCAGCCAGGCGGCGCTGATGGTTTCGCCGCGGTGCAGCGCCACGGTGCCGAGCGCCCAGGCGCCCAGGGCGGCGACGGCGGCCCAGAGGAGGAGGGAGAGGGGCTTTCGCATCGTCCCTGCGGGATCGTGGAGGACACGGGGAAGAGAGGGGAACGGACGGAGGTGCAATCTGGCGCCGGAACCTGGCGTTTGACAACCGCGGCGGCCCGGCGTACCGTGACCGCGTCCCCCGTCGCCGCGACGCCGCCTTCCGGCAAACCCCTGCCCTCGCGCCCCATGCCCCAGCAGCCTCCGTCCGCCACGGCCGAGCACGCCCCCGACTGGGCCGCGGTGGAGCGCGACCCGGAGTTCCTCCGCCTCAAGGCGGAGAAGCGGCGGTTCATCCTCCCCGCCACGCTGTTCTTCATCGCCTACTACTTCGCGCTCCCGGTGCTGGTGGGCTACTTCCCGGAGGCGATGGGGCGCGACGTGTTCGGGGAGGTGAACCTGGCCTACCTGTTCGCGCTCTCGCAGTTCTTCATGGCGTGGGGGCTGATGTGGCTGTACGTGCGGCGCGCGCGCGGGTTCGACGCCATGGCGGAGCGCCTCGCCGGCCGGATCGCGGGAGGGGCGCGATGAGCACCTCGCTCGTGATGTTCCTGGTCTTCATCGTCATCACGCTGGGGATCACCTACTGGGCGTCGCGCCGCACCGCGACCACGGCGGAGTTCTACAGCGCGGGACGCAGCATCACCGGCTTCCAGAACGGCTGGGCGGTGGCGGGCGACTACATGTCGGCGGCATCGTTCCTGGGGATCGCGGGGCTGATCGCCTTCTACGGCTACGACGGGTTCATGTACTCGGTGGGCTGGCTGGTGGCCTACCTCACGGTGCTCCTGCTGGTGGCGGAGCCGCTGCGCAACACCGGCAAGTTCACCATGGCGGACGTGCTCGCCTTCCGCCTGCGCTCCCGCTCGGTGCGCACCGTCGCGGCGATCTCCACGCTGACGGTGAGCCTGTTCTACATGATCGCGCAGATGGTGGGGGCGGGGTCGCTGGTGTCGCTGCTCATCCCCCAGATCGGCTTCAACACCGCCATCGTCATGGTGGGGGTGCTGATGCTGGTGTACGTGATCTTCGGGGGGATGCTGGCGACCACCTGGGTGCAGATCGTCAAGGCGGTGCTGCTGATGGCGGGGACCATCCTCCTTTCCATCCTGGTGATGGCGGAGTTCGGCTTCTCCTTCACCGCGTTCGCGGACGCGGTGGCGGGGGTGACGGGCCGGTTCTGCGAGGCGGGCCCGCTCAAGGACGGCGTGTGCCCGGACGGGGCCGCGCCCATCGTCCGCGACTTCACGCAGCCGGGGCTGTACTACCACGGCCGCTGGGGACCGCTTTCGCTGATCTCGCTGGGGGTTGCGCTGATCTTCGGGACGGCGGGGCTGCCGCACATCCTGGTGCGCTTCTACACGGTGCCCTCGGCGCAGCAGGCGCGGGTGTCGGTGGTGTGGGCCATGATCCTGATCGGCTCGTTCTACATCATGACCACCTTTTTGGGGTTCGGCGCGGCGACGCTGGTGGGCAAGGAGAACATCGGCCTTCTCAAGGACGGCGTGCTCGTGCCCAACCAGAACCTGGCGGCGCCGCTGCTGGCGGAGCGGCTGGGGGGCGAGGTGTTCCTGTCCTTCGTGTCGGCGATCGCCTTCGCGACCATCCTGGCGGTGGTGGCGGGGCTCACCATCGCCTCGTCGTCGGCCTTCGCGCACGACGTGTGGTTCAGCGTGGTCAA
This sequence comes from uncultured Gemmatimonadales bacterium, assembly GCA_963716255.1. Taxonomy (GTDB): domain Bacteria; phylum Gemmatimonadota; class Gemmatimonadetes; order Longimicrobiales; family Longimicrobiaceae; genus JAFAYN01. Next base: position 2,664,246 of record OY970303.1, read on the forward strand.
GCGCGGCGAGCAGCACGACGAGCGCGAGCAGGTGCGGGTGGCGCGCATCGCCGCGGGGGTGATCGGCGCGCTCTCCATCGTGCTCGCCATCGCGCTCAAGTCGCTGAACGTGGCGTTCCTGGTGGGGCTGGCCTTCGCGGTGGCCGCCAGCGCGAACGTCCCGGCGATCCTGCTGACGCTGTACTGGCGGCGCTTCAATACCACGGGGATGGTGCTGGGGATGACGGTGGGGCTGCTGGCGTCGCTGGTGCTCATCGTGCTCAGCCCGGCGGTGATGGGCATCGACCCGCCCACCGCCGCGGCACGCCACCTGATCCAGGCGGAGCCCGTCTTTCCGCTGGACAACCCGGCGCTGGTCTCGGTGCCGCTGGGGTTCCTGGCGGCGATCCTGGGGTCGCTGTTCAGCCGGAATTCCGCCGCGGAGGACGCGTACGCGGAGCTGGACGTGCGCGCCAACACGGGGGTGGGGGCGGTGTAGGGCAGGAGGTGCCGGGACCCCGCTCCCCGGCGGAGCGGGGCCCTGCAGCCGCACGCGTGACGTGCGTCCCGAAGGTTCGAGTCCGGAGCGGTGGTCCGGCTCGCCGGCGGGTACCCGTTCAGCGGAGCCCGAAGCGGAGTGGTGCCTTCAGCCCGAGAAAGATGTTCAGCGTCCAGTGCTCTTCCGCGTGGGATTGGTATCCGGGACTGATTCCCCCGACGAGTGCACCGTCGGCATTCGCGAGGAAGTAGATCGGAAGCCGCGCTTCCAGACTCGTTTCCTCAAGGTCGACTTCGACGCTCGGGTTGAGGCCTACGCGTGCGTTCCGGCCGAAGAAGCCCCGCAGCTGGACGTCGGCGGTCCATGCACGCGTTTCCGCGGGTGATCCGAGAGCACCGCTACGACAGCGGATCGCGCCGGCCGTCCCGACGGGGACGCAGATCTCCGCCTTCGGCTGCGCTTCGTGTTCTAGCTTGTAGTGGACCCCACCGCTCCATAGCATCCCACCCATGTAGCGGCCCAGGTCGGCGCCGACCGCCCACGCGTACTCGTCCTGTGAGCCGGGCGCGAAGGTGGTCGCGTCCAGAAACTGGAAGACGGTTCGCCCCAGACTCCCGTTCACGTCGAAGATCCACGGTTCGGTCCACCCGGTCTCCAGCAGGTATCTCCCGTACAGCTCATCGGACATGGATTGCTCCAGCTGGTCCGGCGAGACCCTCCCACAGGTGATCCCCTTCAGCGTCTCCGTGTCACCCCGGGCACGCGCGTCCCTCTGAACGTTCCGACACCATCTCAGCATGGAATCGGGTGCGACCGCACGGAGACGCCAGCGCGTGCCCGTCAAGCTGAGTGTCACGGTCGTTCCACTGCTCAGGCCCGCATGTCCCCCGAACGAGACCGGGGCATCGCCCTCCGCGAGAGGAGTCGATGCTTCGAGCTTCGCCGTCACGTTCGGCCAACCCACTCCCGTGAGATGCCACCCCCCGGATACGGTTGCTCTGCTGTTTGCCTCTTCGACCTCGAGGAACCCTGTCGGCACGGTACCGAGGAGAGCGCTCCGCGGCGGGCGGACCGACAGGATCGAGTCCGTTTGTTCGGACTGGATCCGTTCCCTACGTGTCCTGCCGTCTTCCTGCGCCTGGAGAGAGGGACCAAGCAAGCCCAGGGCAACCAGGCCCAGCGCACAGACGGAGATACGGAGCTTTCGCATGAGTTTGCCAGGAGGTGGAGGTTTATACATCGAACGGGCCGAAGGGTACGTGCACCCGCCCATCCGAGTCGGACTTGAATCCGGGATCCGGGACGACAGACTGGGGCGGAGCCGTGATGGCGAACGCGAACTTCTGCTTCGGCTGCTCGGTACGCCCGTGAAGCCCCAGAACGTAGGAACCTGGCCTTACTTTGGCCTTGGCCTGTGTGCCGTTGGGGAACAGCTCGCCGATCTGCTTCTCGTTGCCGAGTTGCTGGAGACGAAGGATCCCCGGCTTCGGGCTGAAGGTGATCACCAGCTCCTGGGCATCGGCGCCGGTGTAGTCCTTCCAACGCCCGATCTCCAGCTTTTTGAACGAACTCAAGCTGTCAACTGCGTCCTGGAGGAACTTGAACATGGCTGTCCGGTTGAAGAGGGTGGATGGAGACGCGGCTATGCGGCCGAAGGAACCATGTATCGGATAGAGGCGCCTAGGAGGCGGATTCGGCCATGCCGTTACGGTTTAGAGGGACTCGATCGTCTTTTTTCCCCAGCTGGTCCGTGAACGATTCTCGCGCCGGGAATGCGGGTTGCGTGGGTGACGCACGCAGCCACGAAGGTGGCTCACCTCCCCACCAGAGAGCGCAATGAGACTCCAGATCCCCGCATCCTGGCAGGCCGTCGTCGGTGACGAGACGGCAAAGCCGTACTTCGCGAAGCTGCGCGAGTTCGTCGAGGAGGAGCGGAGGACGCACACGGTCTATCCGCCGGAGGGGGAGGAGTTCACGGCGCTGGAGCTGACGCCGTACGAGGACGTGCGCGTGGTGATCCTGGGCCAGGACCCGTACCACGGCCCGGGCCAGGCGCACGGCCTCGCCTTCTCGGTGCGGCCGGGGGTGCGCCCGCCGCCGTCGCTCCGCAACATCTTCAAGGAGCTGCGCGACGACCTGGGCTGCCGCATTCCCGACAACGGCTTCCTGGTTCCCTGGGCGGAGCAGGGCGTGCTGCTGCTCAACACCGTGCTGACGGTGCGCGAGGCCGAGCCCAACTCGCACAAGGGCAGGGGGTGGGAAACGTTCACGGACGCGGTCATCCGCACGGTGGGCCACAAGGAGGACCCCACCGTGTTCGTGCTCTGGGGGGCGAACGCGCAGAAGAAGACCGAGCTGATCGACACGGGGCGGCACACCATCGTCCAGTCGGTGCACCCGTCGCCGCTCTCCGCGAAGCGGGGGTTCCTGGGAAGCCGGCCGTTCTCCAGGGTCAACGCGGCGCTGCGCGAGGCGGGAAGGCCGGAGATCGACTGGCAGATCCCCGACCTCTGATCGCGAGATGCCGGTCCGGAAACGACGAGGGGGAGGCCGTCACTGGCCTCCCCCTCGTCGTTCGTGTCACGCCAGCCGCGCCCGCTCCTCCTCCGGGACGGGATCCAGCAGCCGCGTCCGCCCCTCCTCCACCCACAGCAGGCGGTCGGCGGAGCGCGCGAAGGGCGCCGTCTCGTGCGTGGCCACCAGCACGCACCGGCCGGCTGCGCGCAGCCGCTCCACCCAGCCGACGATCAGCTCCCGCGTGGCGCGGTCCATGGACTCCAGCGGCTCGTCCAGCACCACGGCGCGCGGGTCGCCGATCAGCGCCGCGGCGAGCAGGGCGCGGCGCCGCTGCCCCATGGACAGCTCGCGCACCGAGCGCCACCGCAGCTCCGCCAGCCCGGTCCGCTCCAGCGCCTCCCCTGCCTCGTCCGGGGGGCGCTTCCGCAGCCGGCAGACCAGCCGCAGCACCTCCTCCACGCTGGCGTACGGAGTGAAGTCCGGGTACTCCGGCACGTACGCCAGCACCGCGCGGGCGGCGACCTCCTCGCGCCACAGGTCGTGCCCGGCCACCGTGACGATGCCGGCATCGGGCCGCTCGATGCCGGCCACCAGGCGCAGGAGCGTGCTCTTTCCCGCCCCGTTGGGCCCAAGCACCAGCGTCAGCCCGGGGCCCAGCTCCAGCGCCGGGCAGTCCAGCCCGGCGCCGCCCGGGCCGTAGGAGTAGCGGACGCCGCGCAGCGAGATCACGACGCCCCCAGCCACGCGGAGTCCCCGGCCGCGTCGTGGTGGAGCTCGGTCCAGCGCGTGGGCCGCTGCGCCCGGTCGCGGCGGCGCGCGACGGCGAGGGCGGCCGCGGCCGCGGCGAGCGCCAGCGGCCACGCGGCGGGGTAGACGCCCGTGAGCACCGCCGCGGGGACCCCCACGAGCAGCACCTCGCCGGCCGCGCCGGTCTTGCGCTCGCCCCCCGCACGCACCGCGCCCGCGCCCAGGCAGGCCGAGAGCGCCAGGGCCAGCGCCGCGGACGGCACGGCCCAGGGGTCCAGCCGGGCGGCGGCGGCCAGCACCCACGCGCCGGGGAGCCCGAGCGCGGTCGCGTCCGTGGCCGCGCGGCGCAGCCCGGACCCGGGGAGGGAGCGGACCCACGCCCAGGGGTAGCGGCGGTGCAGCAGTGCGCCCGCGAGCATGGCGACGTAGACGGCCGCGGCGACGCCCGCGCCGATCCGGGCGGCCATCGCCTCCGTCGCCGGCGCGAGCGGATTGTTGGCGCGGAAAAAATACGCGCCGGCGAGGGGAAGGATCGTGGGCACCATCGCCTCCAGGACGGCGCGCGGCCCCAGCGCCCGCCAGGCGAGCAGGAGCCCCGTGGCGGCGAAAAGGAGCCGGCGGCGGGGACGGGGCCGGGGGAGGCGGATGGGTCCCGCCACCCGGTCCGCGGCCAGCAGCAGGGCCGCCGCGGCGGCGAGGCCCCACCACGCCGCGAGCGAGGCCAGCAGCGCGGCGCCGAGCGCCATCGGCCGGGCGGCCGCGCCGCGGGCGGAGGGGACGGCGGCGGCGGCGAGCCCGGCCACCGCCAGCGGCAGCCCCACCAGCTTCGCCGGCGACAGCGGCTCGCGGTAGCCCAGGAGGGTCGCGAGGGCGCAGAGCGCGCCCGCCGCCAGCACGGGGAGCTGGGCGAGGACCAGCGCGCCCCAGAGCGCGCGGCGGTGGTCGACCCCCGAGGCGGGGAGCGTCAGCAGCCACCCCTTGATCCCCACGCGGATCCGGGCCGCCGCCCCCGTGGCGAGCCCCAGCCCAAGGAGCGCGAGCAGCTGGAGCGCGCCGGGCCCGGCCGCCGTGGACGAAACCCCCAGTACGAAGCGGTAGAGGGTGTACGCCAGGTCGGGCGACGACCCGCCCACGAAGACCACCAGGCACACGCCCACGATGCTGGCGCGGAGGGCGACGCGGAGCCCCGCGCCGCGGTGGAAGGCCAGCAGGGCGCGGGTGGAGTCGGAGGGGAACAAGGCGGTCCGGGGGGGAGCGCGGGACGGATGGAGCGCGCGAGGACGATGCGTGCTACTCCGTGGCGCTCCCGTGCGTTCCCGCCTCGTCCCGGACGTACACCGCCTTGGCGTTGACGAACTCGCGGATGCCCGCCACCGACAGCTCCCTCCCGTAGCCCGATTCCTTGACCCCGCCGAAGGGGAGGCGCGGGTCGGAGGCGACCATGGCGTTGACGAACACCATCCCCGCCTCGATCTCCTCCACGAAGCGGCGCCGCTCTCCCTCGTCGCGGGTCCAGACGCTGCTTCCCAGGCCGAAGGGGGTGTCGTTGGCGAGGCGGACCGCCTCGTCCACGCCGTCCGCGCGGAAGAGCGTCGCCACGGGCCCGAAGATCTCCTCGTGGTACACCGGCGAGTCCGGGCGGACGTCGGCCAGCACGGTGGGCTCGTAGTACCAGCCGGGGCGGTCCGGCGCGCTCCCCCCCGTCAGCACGCGCGCGCCGGCCTCCACGGCCCTGCGCACCTGCTCCGCCACCTCGTCGCGGATGCTCGCCGTGGCCAGCGGACCCACCTGCGTCGCCGGGTCCATGGGATCGCCCACGCGGAGCGCGCGCATCCCCTCCACGAAGCGCTGCTCGAACGCGGCGTACACCTGCGCGTGGACGATGAAGCGCTTCGCGGCGATGCACGACTGGCCGTTGTTGATGGTCCGCGCGGTCACGGCGGTCCGCGCGGCGGCGTCCAGGTCGGCGCTGGGCATGACGACGAACGGGTCGCTCCCGCCCAGCTCCATCACCGTCTTCTTGAGGTTGCGCCCGGCGCTCTCGCCCACGCTGCGGCCGGCCGGGGTGCTACCGGTGAGCGTCGCCGCCCGCACGCGCGGGTCGTCCAGGATCCCCGCCACCGCCTCCGACCCCACCAGCAGCGTCTGGAAGACGCCCCCGGGGTAGCCGGCGCGGCGCAGCACGTCCTCGATGGCGAGGGCGCAGCCGGGGACGTTGGAGGCGTGCTTGAGCAGCCCCACGTTGCCGGCCATCAGTGCGGGCGCGATGAAGCGGAAGGCCTGCCAGAAGGGGAAGTTCCACGGCATGATCGCCAGCACTGGGCCGATGGGCCGGTAGGCGATCCAGCTGCGGGTGGCATCCGTCTCCACCTCCTCGTCGGACAGGAAGCGCTCGCCGTTCCCGGCGTAGTAGCGGCAGGCGCGGGCGCACTTCTCGGCCTCCGCCACCGCCGCGCCGATGGGCTTGCCCATCTCCCGGGTCATCAGCTCGCCCAGCGCGTCCTTTTCGGCCTCCAGGATCTCGGCCGCGCGGGTCAGCCAGCGCGCCCGGTCCGCGAACGAGGTGCGGCGGTACGCGCGAAAGGCCTCGTCGGCGTGCCGGAGCTTCGCTTCCAGCTCGGCGCCGGTGAGCGCGTCGTACGTGTGCAGCGTCTCCCCGGTGGCGGGGTCGACCGTGGCGATGGGCATCCGATGCTGCTCTCTAGGGTTCCAGGCCGGCGTTCTCCGCGACCACGCGGCCCATCCCGGCCCAGTCCAGGTCGCCCCAGCCGCGGGCGACGCCGGACAGGAAGTGGTCGTGCGCGAGCGAGGCCAGCGGCATGGGAACGGCCGCTTCGTCGGCGGCGTCCAGCACCAGCCGCACGTCCTTGAGCCCCAGCCGGAGCGCGAACCCAGCGGGCTCGAAGCGCCCCTCGGCGATCATCCCGCCGTAATTCCTGTACACGGGGAGGTTGAACAGGGTGGAGGTGAGCACCTCAAGGAGCTTGGGCGCTTCCACGCCGTGCTTGCGGCCCAGCGCCATGGCCTCGGCCAGCGCCTCGATCATCCCCGCGAGCATGAAGTTGCCGGCGAGCTTCACCACGCTGGCCTTTTCCGGCTCCTCGCCCACGCGGAACATCCCCTGCCCCACCGCGTCGAACACGGGCTCGCAGCGGTCCACCGCCTCCGGCGCGCCCGCGGCCACCACCCACAGCTTCGCCCCCTCCGCCGCCTCCGGCCGCCCGAACACCGGCGCGGCGACGTAGCCCTGCCCGGCACGGCGGTGCTCCTCCGCCAGCCGGCGCGACAGGGCGACGCCCACCGTGCTCATCCCCAGGTGGACGGCGCCCGGGCGGAGCGCGCCCAGGATGCCGCCCTCACCCAGCGTCACCTCCTCCACCGCGGCGTCGTCGGCGAGCATGGTGACCACCACCTCCGCCCCGGCTGCAGCGTCCGCGGGGGTGTCCGCCGCCCGCCCGCCGGCCTCCACCAGCGCCCCGGCGCGGCTCCGCGTCCGGTTGTACGCGGCGACCTCGTGCCCCGCGCGCGCCAGGTTGCGCGCCATGGGCAGCCCCATCCGCCCCAGTCCAACGAACCCCACGCGCATGGTCCACCTCCAGCCCGGATGACCGTGACTCCCGCGACGTCCCGCTCCGGGCGGCAAGGTGCGTTCCGCCGGGCCGCAGGGGAACGGACCGGCGCGGAACGAGATCTCCAAACCTTACCAGGACATACACTTGGCACGAATATTCCCGCTCCGGCACCTGGATCGCTCCTTTGGGGAACTCACGACAAGCGAGTTGTGCCATGCGTACCCACGTATTCCTGCTCGCCCTGGGCTGCCTCGCCGGCGCGGCGTGCGACGGCGGCGACCCGGCCGGCCCCGCCGAGAACGACCTGGTTTTCACGCGCGCGGACGGGTCGCGCATCGAGTTCGGGGGCGAGCCGCTCGTGTGGTGCGGCCCGTGGGAGGAGGGCAGCGTCCCCGCGCGGGCGGTGCACGTGCTGGGGGGCGACTTCCGCGGCGGCGGTCCGGTGTGGCGGCTCCAGGCCGTGGTGGAGGACGTGCAGCCGGGGCAGCCGCTCCGCTTCCCCAACACGTTCACCTGGGACCAGCCGGAGGGCGCGTCCGTCTTCGTGCTGGACGAGCCCAACGAGGCGTCCACTCAGACGGACGGGTCGAGCGGGTCCATCACCTTCTCCGAGCTGGACTGCGACGGGGAGGTCCGCTTCACCCTGGACGCGGTGATCGGGAGCGAGTTCGGGGACGGGCCGGCGGTGAGGGTCGGCGGGAGCTTCGCGGCGCCGGTGGGGGACGCGCCGAGCTTCGATTGACAGCGAGATCTGGTCGTTTGGGGGGTAGCGGAAGGGTTCGGGCGTGCCCCCGGCTGGCGCCGGGGTCGGGCTTCGGCTCCGTAACGCACGAAACGACCGTGCGTAACGGAGTCGAGCCCGCGCCAACAGCCGCGCGGTCTCGCCCCTTCGGGCCGAAATCCCTCACGCGGGGCCGCGCTGGCGTCCGCGAGGGTGGTCCCCCTCACCCCCCGGCCCCCTCTCCCCCGCAAGCGGGGGAAAGGGGGGGAACGGCACGGCATCCTCGCCTTCGGTACCTTGCCGATGCCCCGGGGAGGCTGATCGACGCGGATTCCGTGGGCGGGGACAAAACGAGGCGGCGGGCCGGAGATCCGGCCCGCCGCCTCGTTTTACAGCTGGAGCCCGCTTCCGGCTACAGGTGGAAGCGGAGGCCGACGTCGGCCCGCACGAAGTTGGCGTCGCCGCCGTCGTCGGGCACGGTGACGTAGGTCACCTCGGGGGTGAACGACACCACGGGCCCCAGCGCGTAGTTGAGCCCGGCGCCCACCGTGAAGCCCAGCTTGTTGTCGCTGTCGTTGCCGTCGACGCCGCCCTTGAGGTACACGGCGCCACCCTTCACGTACGGGGAGAACCCGACCATGGGCAGCCCCAGGCGGGCGCCGCCCTCGAAGCCCTGCACGTTGAAGGTCTCGTCCGTGTCCACGACGTCGTCGTCGAAGTCGAACTGGGTGAAGCTGTACCCGCCGTAGATGGCGAGGGTGGGTGCGACGTTGAAGCTCACGTTGGCCGCCAGGCCGTAGCCCATTCCCAGCGCGTCGCCGAAGTCGCCGGTGGGGAAGGCGAGCCCCGCGCGCCCTTCCACGGCGAAGGGAAGCATCGACTGGGCGTGGGCCGGCGCCGCAAACGCCACGGCCGCCAGCGCGGCGGCCACGAACACTTTCCGTCTCATCACGTCCTCCTTGCTGGTCCACGAAACGATTGGCTCTCGCGGGGACCGCGGCCCCCGCGGAGCACCGCCCACGCAAGGCACAGACCGCGCGGGTCTCCGGCGCCCCGGAGGAAACGTCCGGCGGCCGGCTCCACGGGCGTCCCGGCGGCCCGTCCCGGAGCGCACCCGTGCAGCCTCCAAACCCCCTTTTTTCTCTCGCAGGTCCCCGCCCGCCGGCCCCGATCCTCCGGCGCCGGCCGGGCGCTCCCGCGCGCGGCGTCCCGGCCGCCACGCCCGCCCCCGCCGCGGGGGTGCGCGCCCGCCGCGCCGGCGGCCGCGCCGTCCACCGTACAGGCCACCCCCCCGTCCTCCGGACGGGTCAGGGAAGTGCGAAAGTGCGGAGCGGTGGGGCGCCGTCGCGGGCCCTCACCCGGCTCGCTCGAGGCTCGCCACCCGGATCCTTCATCCGGTTCACGCGAAGCGTGAAGCGTCATTCTGGGAGAGGGGCCAACTGCGGGTCCGGTGCAGTCTTCCCCTCCCTCGCTTGCGGGGGAGGGGCGGCGCGCAGCGCCGGGGTGGGGAGCCCCTGCGGACGCCAGTGCGATGCCCGCGTGAGGGATTTCGGCCCGAAGGGGCGAGACCGCGCGGCTGTTTGCGCGGGCTCGACTCCGTTGCAAACGGTAGTATCGTTTGCTACGGAGCCGAAGCCCGACCCCGGCGCCAGCCGGGGGCACGCCCGAACCCGCCGTCCACAAGCCGTTCGCAGTTCACTCCTGCTCCACATGTCGCTTCGCGACCAGGCGCTCCACGGTCTCGATCAGGCGCGCGGCGGTCACCGGCTTGGGGAGCACTTCGTCGAAGAGCTGCGCCGCCTCGGCCTGCTCCAGCGGCGACAGGATCTGGGCGGTGATGGCCACCACCGGCACGCGTCCCTTCGCTTCCCCGCGCTCCCGCTGGATCTGGCGGGTGGCGGCCCAGCCGTCCATCACGGGCATGCTCAGGTCCATCAGCACCAGCCCGGGGTCGCAGCGGCGCGCCTCGCGCACCCCCTCCTCGCCGTCGGCGGCCTCCACCACGGCGAACCCGGCCCGCTCCAGCACGTAGCCCAGCGCCCGGCGGGGCGCCTCGTTGTCGTCCACCACCAGGACCGTGCGCGCGCCGGAGCGCCGCGCCGGGGCCGCGGGGCTCCGCGCGGGAGGGACGTCCCTGCCCCGCGCGGGGAGAAAGGGAGCCGCGACCGGCGCCGACTCGCCCACTCCGTCGCCGATGCCCAGGGGGAGGGTGAAGTGGAAGATGCTTCCGCCGCCCGGGCGGTCGTCCACCCCGATGCGCCCGCCGTGGGCCTCCACGATCCCCCGGGCGATGGTGAGCCCCAGCCCGGCGCTGCGCCGGCCGCTGGGAACGCCCTGCCAGAACGGGGTGAACATGTGCTCGCGGTGCTCCGGGCTGATCCCGGGGCCGGTGTCGGCCACGGAAACGCGGATCCCGTCCGGCGTGGCGTCCACCCCCACCCACACCTCGCCGCCCTCGCGGGTGAACTTGATGGCGTTCTCCACCAGGTTGGAAAGCACCTGGAGGACGCGGCCGCCGTCGGCGGGGATGATGGGGACGTCGCCGGCGACGGCGGAGACCAGGCGCACGCCGCGCCGCTCGGCGATGGGGAGGAGCACGGCGAGCCCGCTCCCCACCAGCAGCGGCAGGTGCTGTGGGGTGCGCACGATGGCGAAGTGGCCGGCCTCCATGCGGGTGACGTCCAGCAGGTCCTGGATCAGCCGCTCCATCTGCTCGGCGGCGAGCGAGATGGTGCCCAGGGCGTCGCGAACCGGCCGGCTCAGCTCGGGCACGAGCCGCGCGCTGAGGATGGAGGTGGAGTTGAGCATGATGCTGGTGAGCGGGTTGCGCAGGTCGTGCGACACCGCCTGCATCACCCGCTTGCGCGTCTGCAGCGCCTTCTGCACCTCGCCGTGGAGCTGGGCGTTGTCCACCGCCAGCGCGGCGCGGCGCGCCACCTCCTCCACCAGCGCCCGGTCGTCCGGGTCGGGCTCGCGCGCGGAATCCCACCCCAGGCTGAGGGCGCCCAGGACGCGATCGCGGGCGCGCAGCGGCACCACCAGCATGGCGGTGGGGTCCAGGTCGCCGCGGCGCTCCTCGCCGCGCGGGTCGTCCTCGCGGCGCGCGGGCTTCCCGGCGGGGACGAAGCACACCTCGCCGGTGCGCAGCGCGTGGGCCACGGCCGGGAGGATGAGGTCCAGCACGGGGGCGTACCGCTGGATGCGGGCGCGGATCTCGGCCTGGCGGCCGGGGTCGGCGTGGACGGCGGCCAGGCGCTGCACGCCGCCCTCGGCGTCCAGCAGGTAGACGATGCACGAGTCGGCGAGGCGCGGCACCAGCAGCGCGGACACGCTCTCCAGCGTGGCCACGGCGTCCAGCGACGCCGTGAACATGTCGGAGGCCTCGGCCAGGAAGCGGGCGCGGCGGGCGGCCATCTCGGCGTCGGCGCGGGCGAGCTGCTCGCGCTCCAGCAGCAGCACGCGCTCCTGCTCGGCGTGGCGGTGGGCGGTGTGGTCCTCCACCACCCCCACGCCGCCCATCACCCGCCCCCCGGAGTCGCGCAGCGGCGCCACCCGGATGACGATCCACATCTCCACACCCGCGGGGGTGAGGTAGGGCCCTTCGTAGGCGGCGGTGTCGCCGCGGAGCACCGGCTCGAAGGTGGGGAGGACGCGCGCGTCCCGGATCTCGCGGATGCGGTAGCCGATGAGCCGCCCCCGGGGGAGGTTGGTGAGGGCCTGGAAACGCTCGTTGAACGCCGTGACCCGCAGCTCCCGGTCGTAGAAGAAGACGCCGGTGGGCACCTGCTCGAAGAGGGCGCGGTGCCGCTCCTCGGACGCCTGCAGGGCGGCGAGCGCCGCCTCGCGGCCGGCCAGGTACTGGACGTTGCGCAGGGCGGTGGCGGCCAGGGCGGCGACCGCCTCCAGCACCTCCATGTCCTCGGCCGTGTACAGGTCCGGCGTGTAGCTCTGCACGGACAGCACGCCCAGCACCTCGGCGCCGTCCAGCACGGGGGTGCGGATGGCGGACTCGGAAAGGAGGGGGCTGCCAAAGGGAGCGGCGCCGCGCGAGGCGGGGTCCTGCGAGCGCAGGGTCCGCAGCGACCGGCGCTCGCGGACGACGCGCTCGCTGGGGGTGCCCGCCAGCGGGATGGGCTCCCCGGGGTCGTGGAGGTGGCGGTCGTGGCTCCCTAACAGGTGCAGCGCGTGGGCGCCGGCGTCGTACACCGCCACGGTGAAGGCGTCGTGGTCGATGACGCGACGGGTGGCGTCGCGCAGCACGTCGTGAAGCTGGCGCAGGGTGCGGGCGCCCAGCACCCCCGCCGCCGCGGCGGCGACCGCGTGGAGCCGGTCGGCCCTGCGCTGCGACTCGCGCTGGGCCTCGCGCAGCGCCCGCTCGGCGTGCTTGAGGGGCGACAGGTTGCGGCCCACGGAAAGGATCCCCTCCACGCGTCCCTGCTCGTCCAGCAGCGGGCCCAGGCGGCACTCGAAGTACGCGTCGCCGCCGGGGGTGGGGAAGTCGAAGGCGACGACGGCTTCCTGGCCGGTCGCCACCACGCGGTCCACCGCCTCGCGCCAGCGCGCGGCGAAGGGCCCGCGGATCCCGTGCTCGCGCGCGAACTCCCCGTGCGTCCGTCCCAGGAAGGCGGAGGCGGGGAGCCCGGTTTCCCGCTCGATGGCGGGGCTCACGTACAGGTGGCGGCCCCGCGTGTCGAAGCGGGCGACGATGTCGGGGGAGCGCTCCACCAGCGTGCGGAACCCCTCCTGGTGCCGGCGGAGCTCGGCGAGCGCGTCCTTCTGCGCGGTGACGTCCACCATGATGCCGTGCAGCCGGCGCACGGCGCCGCCGTCGTCGGCCACCACGCGGGCGGTGTCGTGGATCCACACCGTGCGCCCGTCCGCGGCCACCACCCGGTACTCCAGGAAGTGGTCGCGCCCGGCCAGCGTCGCCTCGCGGCAGGCGGCGGTGGCGATGGCGCGGTCGGCGGGGTGCACCAGCGCTTCCCAGAAGCCGGGCTCGCGCCACCGGTTCAGCGGGTAGCCCAGCAGCGCCTCTGCGTGGGGGCTGACGAAGGTGAAGCGGAAGGTGGCCGCGTCCGCCTCCCAGACGATGGCGCCCAGGTCCTCCACCAGGCGGGTGTGGCGCCGCTCGGCTTCGCGCGCCCGCTCGTCCGCCCCGCGCAGGAGCGCCAGCTGCTCCGCGGCGGCGGCGGCCACCTCGCGGAGCGCGTCCATCTCCGCTTCGGTCCAGCGGCGCGGCGCGGGGTCCAGCACGCACAGCGAGCCCGCGGCCCCGCCGGGACCCCGCAGCGGCACCCCGGCGGCGGAGGGACCGTCCGTCCCGCCTTCCACGCGCACCGGGACGCCGCCCGCCACCACCGCGTCGTGCACGGCCCGCCAGTGCGGCGGCCCCCCGTCCGGACCCGCGCCCCGCTCCGCCCCGTGCGCGCCCACGTGCTCGGCGCCGCCCTGCACGACGCACGCGACCCCCAGCGGAGCGCGGAGAGCCACGGCCGCGAGGCGGGCGTGGAGCTCGGCCATGCGGCCGGTCTCGGGCTGCGGGAGCTCGGTCCGCGCGGTGCGCGCGCCGGAGACGGGGGGCTCGTGGGCTCTGTCGCGGAGGTGCATCCGGGGGTTGGAAGGCGTGGACAGCAACGGACAATCTCTTGCCCCGGCAGAGGATACACAAGGGGCGGCTGCCCGCGGCGGGACCGGGCGTGCAGGGCCGGGGGTGACGCGGGCCCCGGGCGAAGACGGCGCCCCGGACCCCGCCGGCCCAGCGGCGCGGCGGGCGGACGCGCTCCCGGCCGGGGTGCGGCGAGAGCCCGCGTGAGGGATTTCGGCCCGAAGGGGCGAGACCCGGCGGGGCTGTTTCCGCCGGGGCTCGACTCCGTTGGACGAGGTAGTTTCTCGTCCTACGGAGCCGAAGCCCGACCCCGGCGCAGCCGGGGGCACGCCCAGACCCGGTAGTAACCTGTAAACACCCGGCCCGGAACTCGCATACCCGCCGCCAGGTAGTCGAACAAGCATCCGTCCGCCGTACCCGCAGCCGAAGCGTCCGCCGCATGCCAGCAACGCACTCCCCGCTCCGCTCCGCCGCGCTCCTGGCGCTCGCCCTGGCCGCGTGCGGCCGCTCCCCCGCCACGCAGTCCGAGCGCGGCCCGGCGCCTCCCGCGGCGCCGCAGTCCCCGGCCGCCGCCGCGGACACGGCGGGGCCGGTGCCCATCCCCGGCCCGGAGGACCGGGCGCGCGGGGTCGCGGCGCTGCGGCACGGCCGCGAGCTGGCCCGCGCCGGGGACGCCCGGGGCGCGGAGCGGGCGTTCCGCGAGGCCGCGCGGGTGCTCCCGCCGCTGCGCGGCGGGGCGCTGCTGCTCGCCGCCGGGGCCGCCGCCGCGGCGGGCGACACGGCGTCCGTGCGCCGCCTGGCGGACGAGGCGGACGACGGGACCGGGCGCGACCAGGGGTGGCGGGTGCGCGCCGACGGCTTCCTCCGCGCCGGGGACACCGCGCGCGCGGTCGCCGCCGCCGAGCGCGCGGCGCCCGGGATCGCCACGCCGTCCCTGCGGGCGGAGGCATGGCGGACCCTCGGGACGCTGCGCACGGCGACGGGCGACGCGGTGGGGGCGCTCGCCGCCTTCCGGCGCGCCATGGCCGCGGCGCCGGCCTCCACGGCCGCGCGGGACGCCGCGCGCGCCGCCACGGAGATGCCTGGCCTCCCCCCCGAGGACCGGCTGCTTGCCGGCCGCACGCTGCTGGTGCACGGGGGCGTCGAGCGGGGGGTCGCCGGCCTGGAGGCGTACCTGGCCGCCGGCCGCGGCACGGGGGCGGAGCGCGCCGCCGTGCACCTGGAGGCGGGGCGCGCCCTGTTCGCCGCCCGGCGGTACGCCGCCGCCGAGCCGCACCTCCTGGCCGCCGCGGGCGTGTCGGGCGAGGCGGCGGTCCTCGCCGGCCGCGCGCAGCTACGGCGCGGGCGCGAGGCGCAGGCGCGCGAAAGCTGGCGGGCGGCGGCGCAGCGGTTCGGGGGGCAGGAGGCGGCCGCCGAGGCGCTGTTCTTTCTGGGCGACCTGGAGCAGGACGCCGGACGCGCCGCCCCGGCGCGCGAGGCCTACCGGCAGGCGGTGGCCACCGGGGCGCGCGGCCCCGCGGCGGCCGAGTCCGCGCAGCGCCTCGCCGGCCTGGCCGTTCTGGGCGGGGACGCGGCGGCCGCCCTGCGCGACCTGGACGCGTACCTGGCCGGGCGCCCCCGCGACGCCCTGGCCTCCCCCGCGCTCTACTGGGCCGGGCGCGCGCACCTGCTGGCCGGCGATGCGGAGGCCGCCCGCCGCAGCTTCCGCGAGGCGCGCGAGGCGGACGCCTTCTCGTACTACGGGGTGCTGGCCGGAAAGCGCCTGGGCGAGTCGCTGCGCGGCGCCGCGCTCGCCGCCCCGCCGCGCATGGGGCCGGCGGTGGCCGCGGAGGTGGAGGCGGCGCTTTTCCGCGCGGCGGTGCTCCGCGACGTGGGGATGGAGGAGGAGGGCCGCCGCGAGCTGGCGGGGCTGCGGGAGCGCATGGCGGACCACCCGGCCGCGCTGTACGCCGTGGCCGAGGCCATGCCGGAGCACGGCCAGCCGGTGGCCGCGGCGCTGCTGGGGCACGAGCTGCGGCAACGGCTGGGGCGCTGGGACGAGCGGCTGCTGCGCATCGCCTTTCCCTTCCGCTTCCGCGACACGGTGGAGCGCGAGGCGCGCCGCCGCGGGCTGGACCCGTTCATGGTGGCCGGGCTGATCCGTAAGGAGTCCATCTTCAACCCCAACGCCATCAGCCCGGTGGGCGCGGTGGGGCTGATGCAGGTGATGCCGGCGACGGGGCGCGGCCTCGCCGGCCGCGCCGGGGTCGGCACCGTGGACGCCGCGCGGCTCCGGGACCCGGAGACCAACGTCAAGCTGGGCACCCTGTTCCTGGCAGACCAGGTGCGCCGCTACCGGACCCTCGCGGAGGTGTTCGCGGCCTACAACGCCGGTCCCGGCCGGGTCGCCCGCTGGCGCGCCTTCCCCGAGTACCGGGACGAGGACCTGTTCGTGGAGCGCATCCCCTTCGAGGAGACGCGCGACTACGTCAAGAAGGTGAAGCTGTACACGGGGGTCTACGAGATGCTGTACGCGGACTGAAAACGAAGTGCGGGAGTGCGGAAGTGAACTGCGGACGGGTCAGGCGCGGGGGTCGGGCCAGGGGGCGGCGACTTCCACGGGCTCCACGGTGCGGATCAGCTCGAAGTCGCGGAGGTTGTCCGTGACCACCACCAGGCCGTGGTCGCGGGCGGAGGCGGCGATGAGGCAGTCGTTGAGGAAGGAGCGGCGGATCCCCTTGGGGCTCAGCCGCTTTTCCCTCACCAGGCGCGCGACCACGGCGCCGGCCCGCTTCCAGGCGCCGTGGCCGGGGGTCACCAGCCGCCCCGTCGCCTCGAACGGAGCGATGAAGCTGCGCTGGGTGCGGCGCTCCAGCTCCGGACGGGTGGAGCCGGCCAGCAGCTCCCCCGCCACCACCGAGTGCAGGTAGACGAAGGGGGCGAGCGCCTGGTAGAAGGCCTGGAGCTCCCGGCTCCACTCCTCGCTGCGGGTGGCGTACACGTACAGCGAGGTGTCCAGGACGTACTTCGGCACCGGCTACGCGTCCCCGCCGAAGGGGTCCTCCAGGCCGGCCCCGCGCATGGCGCGAACCCCCTCCACCAGCTCGCCCCGGAACACCACCAGCTCCAGCGCCCGCTCGATGGTCTCCGTTTCGGTGGCGGTTCCCAGCACCCGCATGGCCCGGTCGATCTTGGACTGGCGCAGCCGGTAGTTCTTGCGCATCGCCGCCTCCTCCGCGGGGGACGCTTCGTACACCGCCGGGGGCTCGCGCACCACCCGCTGCTTTCTCTTCTTCTCCATCATCGCCGCGGCCTCCGTTTTTGTATGTACAAAAACAATGTAAAGTACATTCAACTGGAAGACAAGGAGGCTGCTCGAGCTACATGCGCACGGGGTCGCCCACCGGGCGCGCGGGGCGGAGGTACGGGGCCAGGAAGTGGTAGACCTCGCGCCGCGACTCGCGGGCCAGCGGGGTGTCGATGCGGTTGAAGGCGTGGCCGCCCGGCGCGTTCTCGTACTGCCTGAAGTGCCACCCCGTCTTCCCCGACGCGCGAAAGGCCTCCACCAGCCGCTGCACCTCCACGGCGTACACGTCCTCGTCGTTGCTGTTTGCGTGGATCAGCAGCGGCGTTCCCCGGTAGCGGTCCACCTGGAATGCGGGGGAGCGCCGCCGGTACGCCTCCGGGTCCTCCTGCGGCGTCTTCCCCACGTGGTAGTCCGCCGCGAAGAGCTGCGTGTAGGATGGGCTCTTGTACGACAGCCGGAAGGCGAGGTCGCTCACCGGCACCCCGGCGTAGGCCACCGCGTACGCCTCCGGGTGGTCGAAGACGTTCATCAGCGCGTGCAGCCCGCCATGGCTCCACCCCACGATCCCCACCCGCTGCGGGTCCAGGAACGGGTACATGTCCAGCGCCGCCTGCCGCGCGGCATGGGTGTCCTCCGTCTCCAGGGCACCGTAGTCGATCTCCTCCCAGAAGCCGCGCCCGTACCCGGTGCTCCCGCGGTAGTCCGGGGCGATCACCGTGTAGCCCTGCTGCACCAGCTCGCGGACCACGTTGGCGCCGCCGCTCTCGAAGCTGGCGTGCACCCCGCCGTGCGGCATCACGATCAGCGGCTGCCTGCGGCTCCGGTCCAGGTCGCGGGGGACGAAGACGTAGCCGCGGATCTTGAGCGGGTTGTTGGCGCCGGGGTTGTCGGAGACCACGCGGTGCGCCGGGGGCGGACCGGTGAAGGTGATGAGGTTCACCTCCGCCACGTCGCCCAGCCGGTCGAAGAGCATCAGGTTGTCGATCTGCCGCTCCAGCACGTCGTTCTGGTGGGCGTCCGCCTCCACGTAGCGCTGCAGCGCCGCGCGGAGCTGCCGCACCTCGTCCGCCAGGCGGGCGTGATCATCGGCCGACACGGGCGCGGGCGCTGCCGGCGGTGTCGGGGCCACGGCCGCCGAGCACCCGGCCAGCAGTGCGAGCGACGACACGGCAAGGATGGCGTGCAGGACGGAGGAAGATGCGCGGAATGGTCTCACCGGGGAGGCTCCAGGATGGAAGGCTGTTGAGGGGCGTAGCTCCAATTTTGCCCTCCCGGCGCCCATCCCGCCAGGACGATTCGAAGTTCGGCAAGGACGGGAGGTTGTCCGGATACGAACCTGTTGCGCCATTGTCCGGACGGCGGTAGCATCCAGGCAGGCGTTTACTTTCGGACAATCGTCAACGGAGGCGAGATGACGAAACGTATCGGGAAGCTCAGGCTCAACAGGGAGACCGTGCGGCAGCTCAACTTGGACGTGCCCGGGACCGCGCGGGAAGTGTCCGCCGCCGGGTGCGAAAGCCGGATTCCGTGCCCGGTCCAGTCGTACTACGCCGCCTGTCCCCTCACGTTGGAGTGCACTGGGTAGCTGCCGCCGCGCGGGGCATCTCCTGTCCCGCGGCGCGAACGCTCAACGAAAGGAATCGGCGCCATGACGAAGAAGATCCGCAAGCTCCAGCTCAACCGGGAGACGGTGCAGGCCCTCGACGCCGCCCCACAACCCGAGGCAGTTGCGGCGGCAGCCTCCCATCCCGTGCGCTGCATCACCGACGGCCACTTCACCTGCAACTGCTGAGTGTGTCGGCGATCCGGCAACACACCCAACAGGGGGAGAACGCTGACATGACGAAGCGGATCGGCAAGCTCCAACTGAACAAGGAAACCATGCGCTGCCTCAGCGGCGCGCCCCCCGCGACCTTCGAACGTGCTGCGAGCCAGGGCATCTGTCCCTCCCTCTCGTACTGCGTGGCCTGCATCAGCGTCGGCACCTCCTGCCAGACGGCCTGCTAACGGCCCATCCGGGGCGATTCATTGCCCTACTGAGCACCACGGAAGGAAAGGGCCGGTCCCGCACGGGACCGGCCCTTTCGCTTGCTGCGACCGCAGATGTCGTTGCCCTTACCGCCCCGCCGCGCCCCCCGCCAGGTAGTCCAGCAGCAGCCCCGACATGACCCGCATCCCCACCGGGATGGACGCGTCGTCCGCCATGAAGGTGGGCGTGTGGTGCCCGCCGGAGACCGTGCCCGGCTTCACCGAGCCCAGGCGGAAGTACAGCCCCGGCACCGCGTTGGCGAAGTACGAGAAGTCCTCTGCCCCGGTGGTGGGGTCCACCCGCACCACGTTCTCGCGCCCGGCCACCCGCTCCAGGGTGGGCCGCATGCGCGCCGCCAGCGCCGTGTCGTTCACCGTCACCGGGTAGGCCCGGTTGATGTCCAGCGTGAACGAGCCGCCGCCCGCCCGCGAGATCCCGTCGAAGATCTCGCGCATGCGGCGCTCCACCGTGTCCTGCACCGTCGGGTCGAAGGTGCGGATGGTCCCCTCCAGCTTCACCT
Source organism: uncultured Gemmatimonadales bacterium (assembly GCA_963716255.1). Classification (GTDB taxonomy): domain Bacteria; phylum Gemmatimonadota; class Gemmatimonadetes; order Longimicrobiales; family Longimicrobiaceae; genus JAFAYN01. Next base: position 2,683,721 of record OY970303.1, read on the forward strand.
CCGCGGGGATGATGTTGAGCCGCTCGCCGCCGCGGATGATCCCCACCGTCACCACGCTGGGGGTGAAGGGCGACAGGTTGCGGGCGCGGATCGTCTGCAGCGCCGTCACCACCTGCGCCGCCATCACCACCGGGTCCACCCCCAGGTGCGGCGACGCCCCGTGCGCCTGCCGTCCGCGCACGGTCGCGCGCCACTCCGTCGCCGCCGCCATCGCCGGCCCCGGCGTGTACCCCACCCTGCCCACCTCCATCTCCGAGAACGTGTGCAGCCCGAAGACCGCCGCGGGCTTCCACCGGTCGAACACCCCCTCCTTCATCATCAGCGCCGCGCCCCCCTCCTCGCCCAGCGGCGCCCCCTCCTCCGCCGGCTGGAACAGGAACACCACCGTCCCCGGCACCTGCTCGCGCATGGAGGCCAGCACCGAGGCCACCCCCATCTGCACCGCCGTGTGCACGTCGTGCCCGCAGGCGTGCGCCACCCCCACCTCCTGCCCGTTGTAGGTGGTGCGGACCGTGGACCTGAACGGGTACGGCGTGTCCTCCGTCACCGGCAGCGCATCCATGTCCGCGCGCACCGCCACGGTCGGGCCCGGGCGGCCGCCGCGCAGCACCCCCACCACCCCGGTGTGGGCCACCCCCGTCTGCACCTCCATCCCCAGCGAGCGCAGGTGCCGCGCGACCATCTCCGCCGTCTTCACCTCGCGGTTCCCCAGCTCCGGGTTCTGGTGAATGCGGTGCCGCGCCTCCACGATGGCGGGAGCGAAGCGGTCCACGGCGGCGGCCACCCGCGCATCGGCGGCCTGGGCGGCGGCGTGGCCGGGCAGGGCGAGCGAGGCGGCGAGGAGGAAGCCCGCCAGGGGGCGTGCGGAAGGGGTGCGCATGGCTCTCGTGGGTGGGTGGCGTTGCGGAAGGATTCCGCAGACACGATAATCCCCGCCGTACCGCCGCGCAAAGAGGGCTCCCCCGGCAGGTGGCGCACTGCTTGCGGAAACGGCCCCGCCACGACCGTGGACGATAGACACCGGACCGGAGAGACCCCTGTGACGCAGACCCGGAAGCGCCCCCGCTCCAGCCAGACCTGGCTCTTCGCCAGGAACTTCTTCAAGCACCCGATGATGCTGGGGTCGGTGATCCCGAGCTCGCGCTTCCTGATCGATCACATCCTGGGGCAGGTGGACTGGAACCGCGCCCGGGTCTTCGTGGAGTACGGCCCCGGCGTCGGCACCATCACGCGCCACGTCCTCAAGCGCATGCGCCCGGACGCCAAGATGATCGTGGTGGAGACCAACCGCGACTTCGTGGACTACCTGCGCAGCCACGTCGCCGACCCGCGCCTGCACGTGGTGCACGGCTCCGCCGCCGACGTGCGGCGGGCGCTCTCCGACCTGGGGCTCGGACAGGCCGACTACGTCATCTCCGGGATCCCCTTCAGCACCCTGCCGCCCGAGGTGGGCGAATCGGTGATCCGGGCCACACGCGACGTCCTGTACCCGGACGGCCAGTTCCTCGTCTACCAGTTCTCGCGCGCCGTGCAGCCGGGGCTGGAGCGCCACTTCGGCCGGATCCGGCAGGACTTCGAGCCGCTCAACATTCCGCCCGCGCGTCTGTACTACTGCCAGCCGTGACGGGTTGCGGCTACGGCAACAGCTGGTTCGGGCGTGCCCCCGGCTGGCGCCGGGGTCGGGCTTCGGCTCCGTAACGCACGAAACAACCGTGCGTAACGGAGTCGAGCCCCGGCAAACAGCCGCCGGGTCTCGCCCCTTCGGGCCGTAATCCCTCACGCAACTGCCGAAGCGGCCGCAATATCCCGCAGTTGCCCCATCTCCCAGAATTGGGAGAGGGTGGCGAGCCTCAAGCGAGCCGGGTGAGGGCCGCCCCCGCCGGGATCTCCCGGCGGGGGCGCGTTGTTCCTTGCAGGCTGTTCCCTGTTCCCTGCCGTTCCCCTACTTCGCCTCGATCTCGGCGCGCAGCCGCATCAGCGCGTCCTCGGCGGTCACCAGCTCGGCGCGGGCCTCGTTGAGCTGCTCCTGCTGCACCTGCACGAAGCGGCGGTAGGGGGCGATGGACTCGTTCACCTTTTCGGTGGAGTCCTCGATGGCCGCGTGCACCTGGCGGGTGAGGGCGTCGCGCAGGCGGCGGCGCAGCTCCTCCACCTTCTTCGCGAACTCCGCCTTGGCCTTGGCGCGGCGGGCGGGGATCACGTACAGGCCGGTGACCCCCAGCGTGACCGCCATCAGGATGCCGGTGATGTCCGCCACCGCGCCCGAGAGCGCCGCGGTGAGCAGCACGCCGATCCCCACCCCCGCCCCGGCGAAGATGGTGGTGCCGTAGGCGCCGCGCACCTCCTCGGCAAGCTCGCGGGCCTCCGCCTCGCGGTTGTAGGTGCCCACCACCTCGCGCGCCGTGCGGCCGATGGAGTCCAGCAGCGCCTGGCGGTTGTAGCCAAAGCCCTGTCCCACCTCGCCGATCATCCCCTCGCGGTGGCGCGACACCTGCCGCCGGTCTATGTAGGCGCCGATGTCCTGCCAGAGCCGGAGGTTGCGCTCCACGATCCAGTCGATCACGCGCCCCGTCTCGTCGTCGATCGCGCGGGGCGTGTCGCCCACCACCTCGCGCTCGAAGTCCTTGCGCAGCTGGTCCGTGCGCATCAGGTCGCGGATGCGCCCGAAGCGGATGGTCTCGTCGAAGAAGTTCAGCCCCCGCACCTCCATCTCCCCCAGCAGCGCGTCCAGCCGCCCCAGCCGCGGCTCGAAGTCGCGGAGCATCTCCTGGTGGAAGGCGGCCAGCTGCGTGTCGATGTTCTGGAGGGTGGACACGTCCTCCGCCAGCAGCTTGAGCCGCTCGAACGCCGTGGCCTTGTACGTCCCCGCCAGACGCAGCCCCACGTTCAGCGGGTTGAGCAGCTTCAGGCGGATGCGCTCCTCCTGGTCCAGCGTCCCCAGCAGGTACTCCTCCATCGCCCCGAAGCCGCTCGACGCCCAGAGCGCCGCGTCGTCCGTCTCCCGCGCCTGGAGCGCCTGCCGCGCCGACACCGGGAACACCTCCGGCGCCTCGCCCAGCAGCGACTCGCCGTTCTCGCGCACGTAGCGGATCACCTGCTCGCGGTCCGCCGCCGAGGCGAGGATGTCCACCTTGTTGACCACGAACACGATCTTCTTCCCCCAGGTGCGGATCTGCTGGAGGAAGCCGCGCTCGCTCTCCGTGAACGGGCGGTCCGCCGAGGTCACGAAGATCACCAGGTCCGAGCGGGGGACGAAGTCGCGCGTCAGCTCCTCGTGCTCGCGGACGATGGCGTTGGTCCCCGGGGTGTCCACCACGTGCAGGTCGCGCAGGATCTCCGCCGGGTGGGTGCGCTCCAGCAGGTACGCCTCCAGCAGCTCCTCGCCCACCTCGTCGCCGTGGCGCAGCAGGTTGATGCGGTCCGTGGTGGGGACCACCCCTTCGGGGAGGATGCGCCCGCCGAGAAGCGCGTTGATGAACGACGACTTGCCGGAGTTGAACTCCCCCGCGATCACCAGCAGGAAAAGCCCCTCCAGCTGCTCGCGGGCCTGGCGGAAGTGGCGGAGGTCGTCCGGGTCCACGTCGTTCCCGAAGCGGCCGAGCGCCGCGGAAAGCCGGTCGAGCAGCTCGCGCTCGCGCGCCCGCAGCTCCGACTCGCGCTCCCCCAGGATCCGCTTGCGCTTCAGCAGGCGTCCAAGGACCAAGGTCGCTCCTCGCGTTGGGTATGGTTGCGGCGGGCGCGGCTCCCTCCCGCACCCCGCGGCGGAACGCCCGCCGCTCCTGCATCGTCCGCGCCAGGCGCGTCCGCCGCTGGTGCGGATCGTGCGTTGGCCGGCGGCGGATCAGAAAAGGGTAAACCCAGCAGAGGGAGGAACATCCATGCGTGTTCTCACGCTCGTCTGTGCCGCCGCGGCCCTGGCCGCCTGCACGCCCCGCATCAACACCAACCCGGAGACCGGGAAGGTGGACGTGGACATGGAGCCGGTCACCCAGCGCGGCGAGGTGTGGAACGCCGCCATCGCCTCGCAGGGCGGGTCCGCCGTGCGGGGGACCACCACCGCCACGGTGCGCGAGGGCCACACGGCCGCCAACATCTCCATCACCGGCGGCACGCCGGGCGGCACGCACCCCTGGCACATCCACGAGGGCACCTGCGCCAGCGGCGGACCCATCGTGGGGCCGGCCAACGCCTACGCGCCCCTCCAGGTGGCCAGCAACGGCGCCGCCACCGCCGAGGCGCACCTGATGCTCACGCTCAACGAGGCGCGCGACTACCACGTCAACGTGCACGCGTCGCCGTCGGAGATGGGCAACATCATCGCCTGCGGCCCCCTGAACGACTAGTTCGGCGAGAGCAGGTGAAACTGCAACGGCTAACGACTGCGGGTTCGGGCGTGCCCCCGGCTGGCGCCGGGGTCGGGCTTCGGCTCCGTAAAGCAGCAAACAACGCTGCTTAACGGAGTCGAGCCCCCGCAAACTGCGCGGGGTCTCGCCCCTCCGGGCCGAAATCCCTCACGCAAATTCTCGCCAGTACTCCAGATCCAGCAGTTGCCCCCTCTCCCAGAATGGCGCTTCACGCTTCGCGTGAACCGGATGAAGGGAGAGGGTGGCGGCTCTAAGGCCGCCGGGTGAGGGCGGGGCCGGCCTGCTACGCGAGAGGGACGCTCCGGTTGGGCGTCCCTCTAGTCGTTGCGGCCGGGCTTGGCGTCCGGGGGCGGGTCGCGCTCGGCGATCCAGCGGAGCAGCGCCGCTTCCAGGGCGCGGGCGCCGGGCTGGCCGCGCGCGGGGGCGAAGATCCCCGTGAGCTTTTCCACGGCCTGCTCCGGGTCGTCCGGGAGGAGGGCGCGCAGGTCGTCCTCCAGGCGCACCGGGCCGAAGCGGGCGCGGGGCTCGGCCACGCGGCGGGCACGCTTTCGCGGCTCCGCGCGGACGCGCGCCTCGCGGAGCTCCGCGAGGTACGCCTCGCCCAGTTTGCGCAGCGTGCGGTCCTGGGGGCGGGTGTCCGCGCGGATGAACTGCCGCAGCCCCTCCACCGACATGCGGAAGCGGCGCGCGGCCTTGCGGCTGGAGGTGCGCGTGGCGACGTCGTCCGCCCAGGCGCGCAGCACGGCCACGGGCACGTCCCGCCAGGAGTCCGGGCCGTACGGGCCAGGCGGCTCTCCGCCCTGGCAATTTCGTCCATTATCGAGGCTGGCGCACCGGAGACCCTACGCTCCGGCCGCGCCGCGCGCAAGGGTTGACGCCTACGGACCAAGCCGGCGGCGCCGCGCGGCGTCCACGACGTCCACGAACACCACCCTGAAGACGGCACGAATCAGGGAAGTAAAGACTCCTCCGGATTCCCTACCTTACGTGCCCGTTTCCTGGGCGTCGTCAAAAGGATGCGCCGGGCGCGGAGATTGGGAGCGGCTGCAGCCTGCCCGTTAGCGTAAGCGCAGCAGCGAGCCTCCGCTACGCCCGGACCCCGTCCACGGAGGTCCACATTTATTTCGGCTTTTGTTCGGCTTGCCCTATTGCGCTTGGGCGGATCGCGACACATATTGTGAAACCCCGAGGAAACGATCGATGCCCGAGCCGTGCCCCCGCAGTCCGGACTGGCGCGTAGCTCGGCGTCTCCCTGACGCGACGAGCGTCCTCGTGGTGCCCCGCCGGCTGGTGTGCGGAACCGTGGCCGGTCGATCCGGCCCCCGCACGGCGGGTGCGCAGGAACCTCTACCTCTCAAGGACACCCCCATGAGTCCTCCCCTGAGCAGGCGCCGGCGGCCGCGCGCGACCAAGCACGCGAGCGACTTCCGGCCTCCGGACGCGCTGGACGTGGAGATCCTGGACACGCAGATGGAGATGTCGAACGCGCTGACGTACTGCGTGGAGATGCGGGAGTACCAGTTCCAGACCGTGTCGCACTGCGCGCGCGTGGCGATGACGGCGCGGTGGCTGGCGCAGCAGGCGGGGGTGCGGGGGGACCAGCTCGCCGACGTGGAGTACGCCGCCCGGATGCACGAGGTCGGGATGGTGGCGATCCCGGCGAAGCTGGTGAAGAAGAAGGGCCCGCTCACCCCCGAGGAGCTGGGCCGCATCCGCTCGCAGGCGCGGATCGGGGCGGAGATCGCGCGCACCATGCAGCGCCCGCTCGCGGCGCTGATGATCGAGCACCAGTACACCGACTACGCAACGCTGGAGCGCAAGTTCTCCCCGGACAGCCTGGAGTTCCTGCTCATCGGCATCCTGCGCGTGGCCGACGTGTTCGACGCCATGATGCGCCCCCGGCCCTACCAGAGCCCCCTCCCCGAGAACCGCCGCCTGGAGATCCTCCGCGACGGCGCCGGCACCAAGTTCCACCCGGAAGCGGTGGAAGCGCTGCTGCACGTGCGGGGAAACCTGAACTGACAGGGCTCATCGGTTCACGCGAAGCGTGAAGCGCCACAGGGAACAGCCTGCAACGACAAAACGGCGCCCCTACCTCGGAACTGAGGTGGGGGCGCCGTTTTGTCGTTCGCAGTTCCGTCGTACCCACATCCATCTGTGCGGAGGGAGACAGCCGGGTAGTTTCGGCTGGCTCACTCCGGCGCAGGGAGACTCGCCGGCCGTTTGGCGAGGCTCCCGGAGCCCGCGGAGGAGACCGGCGGGGCAGTTTCCGCCGGGCTCCGCAGCGGCCCCACCTGCACGCCTACACGCTCAGAACTTCAGGGCGTCTGCTTGGTCGCCTCCCGCTCACGCGCACGCTCGCGCTCACGGGCCGCGCGCGCCCGGGCGGGACCGTCGTCCACGGCGGCATCCAGCCCCATGCCCGGGTACTCGGTGCCGCGCATGCGCACCTTGGCCACCGCGGCCAGGCTGCGCCGGGTGCGGGCGAGCGTCTCCACGAAGGTGGTGGTGTAGGCGTACACCACCTCGCCGCCGTAGTACGCCTCGATCATGTACAGCTCGTGCGGCTGGTAGCTGCGGAGCTGCTCCAGCCCGGCCGGGGCGTACTCCTCGTCGATGTAGACGGCGACCCGCGTGAGGCGGCCGCGGATCATGGCGCACCCCAGGTCGGTGTTGCGGCTGCTGCACGGGAGGAGGCGCATGCCGGTGCGGATGGGGAGCACCTCCAGCGCGTTGGGCGCGGCGCTGGCCAGGATGTCCGTCCGCTCCACCGCGTACACGCTGGTCCCCGCGGAGCGGCGGCGGGTCTCGAAGCGGTCCGCCACCACGGTGATCCCCTCCAGCACCTCCGGGCGGGGGAGGAGCCCGGCGGTGTAGGCGGCGCCGTCCTCGTTGGCGTCCACCTCCTGGTCCCAGGAGGCGTAGCCGATGCGGCTGACGATCCAGCGCTGCGTGCCGGAGGGGATCTCGCGCAGCACGAAGCGCCCCTGGTCGTCGGTGCCCACCATGCGGCCCAGCGCGGGGAGCGAGACGACGGCGTCGCGAAGCGGCGCCCCGGTGGACACGTCGCGGACCTCGCCGCGCACGGTGATCCGGGACGGCTGCGCGCTTCGTGTGTCCTGCGCGTCCTGCGCGGCCACGGGAGCGGCGAGCGCCAGCGCCAGGAGGGCGGGCAGGAGCGGCAGACTACGTTGGACAGGCATGGCTCGCCTCCGGGAGCGGGAGGGAAGGACGGAGCAGGGGCGGGGAGCTGCCCGAGCAGAACAACCTTCCGCAAGGTACGTGCACGGACGGCCGGAGGACAAGAAACTCGGTCGCGCCCGCGCGGACGACCCGCCGTGGGTGCCACCCACCGCCGCGCCTGGCCTGCGCATGCGGTGGACGTCGCCAGGGTGCACGGGGTCGCGCAGCGTGGGTGCGCGGGTTAGAATCTGGGCGACGCGAACCCTCTGCCCACCGCGAAGCGAGCGAGCATGGACGGCACCTCCGCAGGCGGCGCGCAGCGCCCGATCCTCGCCCACACGCGCGTCGCCGCGGCGGGGCGCACGCCCGAGCGCTGGCTCCTGGTGCTGCACGGCATCTACGGGAGCGGGCGCAACTGGGGCACCGTGGCGCGGCGGGTGGTGGACGCCCGTCCGGAGTGGGGCGCGCTGCTGGTGGACCTGCGGCTGCACGGCCAGTCCCGCGGCTTCACCGGGCCGCACACCCTGGCGGCGAGCGCGGCGGACGTGGACGCGCTGGTGGAGAGCCTGGACTTCCACGCGGCGGCGGTGCTGGGGCACTCGTTCGGCGGCAAGGTGGCGCTGATGTACGCCGAGCACCACGGCGAGGGGCTGCGCCAGGCGTGGATCATGGACTCCACCCTGGCTGTCCGCGAGCCGTCCGGGAGCGCGTGGCGGATGATCGAGACGGTGCGGTCGCTCCCGCCGGAGTTCGCGTCCCGCGCGGAGGCCGTGGCGGGAATCGAGCGCGCCGGGTACCCGACGGGGCTTGCGCAGTGGTTCGCCATGAACCTGGAGCCGCAGGACGGGGTGTACCGGTGGCGGCTGGACGTCGACGGGGTGGAGGAGATGCTGCGCGACTTCTTCCGCACCGACCTGTGGCACGTGGTGGAGGACCCGCCCGCCGCGGCCGAGATCCACATCGTCAAGGCGACCGAATCGGACTCGCTGGACGAGGAGGCGATGGCCCGCGTGGAGGCCGCGGGGCGGGCGAGCGGGCGCGTCTTCCTGCACCGCCTGGTGGGCGGCCACTGGATCAACACCGACAACCCGGACGACGTCGTCCAGCTCCTGGTGGACAACCTCGCGTAGCGGGAGCAGCGCGGGCCGCGAACGGGAATTGCGATCCGTGCGCGGATTCGCAGTCCGCCGCGCCAACCACCGACCCGGAGCCGACCCCATGCGCCGTCCCCCGCTCGCAGCAGCCGCGCTGCTCCTCGCCGCACTCGCCGCGTGCATGCCCTCCGACGAGGGCGCGCCGGAAGCGGCCCCAGGCAGCACCACGCCCGCTCCCGACCCGCAGGAGGCGCCGCACCCCGCCGCGGGCGCCCCGGAGGCCGGCGGAGACGGGTGGACGGTCGGCCTGCGCGGCGCCGGCCCCGCGCAGGTGGGGACGCCGCTCGCCGCCGCGGCGGCCGCCCTCGGGGCCACGCCGGACACCGCGACGGAACGCGGCGGATGCGGCTACCTGCGCTCCGCCGCGCGCCCCGGCGTGAGGGTGATGGTCAACGAGGGGCAGGTCGCGCGGGTGGACGTGGACAGCGCCGGGATCCAGACCGCGGAGGGCGCCGCCGTGGGCGACGCGGAGGCGCGCGTGCGCGAGCTGTACGCCGGCCGCGTCACGGAGTCGCCGCACAAGTACACCGACGGCCGCTACCTCACCGTCACCCCGCAGGCGCCCGCGGACAGCGCGTTCCGCCTGGTGTTCGAGACCGACGGCGCAAAGGTGACCCGGTACCGTGCCGGGCGGCTTCCCGAGATCGAGTGGGTGGAGGGGTGTTCGTGAACGTTGGATCTGGGCGTGCCCCCGGCTGGCGCCGGGGTCGGGCTTCGGCTCCGTAGAGCAGCAAACAACGCTGCTCAACGGAGTCGAGCCCCGGCAAACAGCCGCCGGGTCTCGCCCCTTCGGGCCGAAATCCCTCACGCGACGGCGGGGCACCTCCCCCCGGCCCCCTCTCCCAGAATTGGGAGAGGGTGGCGAGCCTCAAGCGAGCCGGGTGAGGGCCTTCCGTTCTACCCTACCAGCACCAGCACGAGGTCGTTGACGTTGGTGCCGGTGGGGCCGGTGACCACCAGGTCGCCGCTGGCGCGGAGGAAGGTGTGCGCGTCGTTGCGCTCCAGGGCGTCGCGCGCCTCCAGGCCGGCCGCCCGTCCGCGTGCGACCGTCCCTCCGTCCACCATGCCGCCCGCCGCGTCGGTGGGGCCGTCGCGGCCGTCGGTGCCCACGGCGGCGACCAGCAGGCCGGGCTCGCCCTCGATCTCCAGCGCGGCCGCCAGGGCGAGCTCCTGGCTCCGCCCTCCCCGCCCGCGGCCCCGCACCGTGACGGTGGTCTCGCCGCCCAGCAGGAAGGCCGCCGGCGCGCGGGCCGAGTCGCCCTCGGCGTGGGCGCCCCAGGCGAGCGCAGCCACCTCCGTGGCCACCTCGCGGGCCTCGCCCTCCATGTCGTCGAGCACCACGACCGTGCGGTAGCCCAGGCGCTCGGCCTCCTCGGCGGCGGCGGCGAGCGCGTCGCGGTTGCTCGCGACCACGCGGTACGAGGCGCGCGCGAAGGCCGGATCCCGCGGCTTCGGCGTTTCCGGCGCCTCCCCCAGGTGTCCGCGCTGGAGGTGGGCCCGCACCGCGGGCGGCACGTCCACCTCGCGGCGGCGCAGCACCTCCAGCGCGTCGCCGAAGGTGGTGGGATCCGGCACCGTGGGCCCCGAGCCGATGGCGTCGGGCGCGGAGCCCACCACGTCCGACACGGCGAGGGTGACCACGCGCGCCGGGGCCGCGGCGCGCGCCAGCCACCCCCCGGCGATGCGCGACAGGTGCCTGCGCACCGCGTTGATCTCCGCGATGGGCGCCCCGGCGCGCAGCAGCCGCTCCGTGGTCGCGCGCAGCTCCGAGAGCGACACCCCCGCGGGCGGCGCCGGCCACAGCGCCGACGCCCCGCCCGAGAGCAGGCACAGGACCAGGTCGTCCTCGCCGGCGGCGCGCGCGGTCTCCAGCGCGGCCGTGGCGCCGGCCAGCCCGTGCGTGTCCGGCACCGGGTGCGACGCCATCCACACCTCCAGCCCCGGGAGCCGCGGAACCGGCCCGCCCGCGGGGACCGTGACCGTCCCGCCCGCGACCCGGTCCCCCAGCACCTCCAGCGCCCCCCGCGCCATCCCCGCCGCCGCCTTCCCCGCCCCCACGATCCACACCCGCCCCACGCCGCCCAGCTCCGCCGTCTCCCCGCCGGCGACGCGCAGCAGCTCCCCCTCGCGCGACAGCGCGCGCAGCACCGCCGCGCGCGGCTCCGCCGCCGCGATCCCCGCGTCCAGGATGCGCCGCGCGTCCGCGCGCAGCCGGGCGTCGTCGAGGGCGGTCAACGAACGGATAGGGAACAGGGAATAGGGTTGTATCGGTGCACGCGCAGCGTGCAGCGGCACAGGGAACAGCCTGCAACGACAACGGCGCCCCCCGACGACGGCGGGGGACAGAAAGCCCGGAGCCGCACCCGCGGACGCCAGCGAGGGCCCGCGTGAGGGATTTCGGCCCGGAGGGGCGAGACCCGGCGGGGCTGTTTCCGCCGGGTCTCGACTCCGTTACGCACGGTCGTTTCGTGCGTTACGGAGCCGAAGCCCGACCCGGCGCCAGCCGGGGCACGCCCGAACCCGCAGTAAAATGCTGTCAAAGTCGTCACCTCCGGAGCGCCCGGTTCTTGCGTACGAAACCGCCCTGGACACCAGCGGAGGACGAGCCATGCAAAAGGCGCACACGAGGATCACCCTGCTGCTGGCGGGAGCGCTGCTGGCGGGGTGCGAGGGAAACAACCTCTTCCCCACGGACCCCATAGGATCGGGGGGCGGCGGGCCGGGGAGCGTCGGCGGGCAGGTGACGGCCGGCGGCGCGGGGGTCGCCGGGGCGGTGGTCTCGGTGACGGGCGGCGCGGCGGACAGCACGGACGCGGCGGGGCGGTACAGCATCGAAGGGCTGGGCCAGGGCGCCTACCGGGTGTTCCTGCAGGTGCCGGTGGGATTCGCCCTGGCGGCGGGGGACAGCGCGGCGCGCACCGTGGCCGTGGCGCAGGGGCAGGACGTGACCGTGAACTGGCAGCTTCTGGCGTCCGCCGGCGGCACCTGACGCGCCGCGCCGGGGCCCGGCGGTCACCCCGGCCCGCCCACGGGGGTGGGCGGCGCGGCGCCGGTGAGCACCGCGTGGGCGTTGCGGGCGGCCAGCATCGCCATGCGCGTGCGCGTGTCCCGCGTGGCGGAACCCACGTGCGGGAGGAGGACGACGCCGGGCAGCTCCAGGAGCGCGGGATGCACCGCCGGCTCGCGCTCGTACACGTCCAGCCCGGCCCCCGCCAGCCGACCCTCCCGGAGCGCGTCCGCCAGCGCGGCCTCGTCCACCAGCGGACCCCGCGCGGTGTTGACCAGCACGCTCCCCGGCCGCATCCGCCCGAGCGCCGCGGCGTCCAGCAGGTGCCGGGTCTCCGGCGTGAGCGGCGCGTGCAGCGTCAGCACGTCGCTCGCGGCGAGCAGCCCGTCCCGGTCCGTCCACTCCGCCCCCAGCGCGCGCTCCTCCGCCTCCGGGAGACGCGTGCGCGACGTGTAGCGGATCCGCATGCCGAACCCCACGGCCCGCCGCGCCACCGCCCGGCCGATCCGCCCCATTCCCACGATCCCCAGCGTGCGCCCGGACAGGTCGCCGCCCAGGTAGTCCCAGAAGCCCCAGCCGTGGAACTCCCCCGCGCGCAGCGAGCGCTCCGCCTGGGGGAGCCGCCGCACCGTGGCCAGGATCAGCGCCCAGGTGAGGTCGGCGGTGGCCTCGGTGAGCACGTCCGGCGTGTGGGTGACCACGATGCCGCGCGCGCGGCAGGCGGCCAGGTCCACGTGGTCGTGGCCCACCGTGGGGCAGGCGACCACGCGCAGCCGGGGGGCACGCTCCAGCAGGGCGGCGTCCACGCGCACGGTGAGGAGCGGGAGGAGCGCGGCGGCGTCGCCGAGCCACGCCTCCCAGCGCTCGGGGCCGCGCACCTCGCCGACGCCGCGCAGCAGCGCCAGCGCCTCGTCGGGGAGCGGGAGCGTGGTGACGACGGCGGCCACGCGGCTACCCGAGCGGCTTCTGCCAGAGCGCCAGGTGCGCCATGTCCAGCCCCAGCGCCTGGTGCTCCGCGATGCTCATGCGCGCGAACCCCAGCGCGGGGAGCACCTTCCCCGCCCGCAGGTCGCGCGTGGACACGCCGGTGCGCAGGCGGCGGATCCCCCGCCCCGCCAGCCACGCCTCCAGCGCGCCCAGCGCCTCGCGCGCCACCCCCTGCCCGCGCCGCTCGGGCACCACCAGGAGCATTCCCAGCAGCGCCAGGTCGGGCTCCGGGTGGCCGGCCCACCACCCCAGCGCCGCCGCCGGCTCGCCGCTGTCGCGCAGCGACGCCAGCGCCACGCCGCGCCCCGGCGTGGCGGCGCACCCGCGCAGTTCCTGCTCGGCCGCGTCGGGGGCCGGCTCGGGGCGGCCGGTGACGCCCAGGAAGTGGTCGCCCGCCGCCGCGAACACCGCCTGGAGCGCGGACGCGTCCTCCGGGGCCAGCGCGCGCAGGGTGAGGCGGGGGGTCGGGGGGAACGGGGGCGCGCCTTCCGGGTCGCGGGTCACGTAGCTCTTTCGTGGCAATGGTTTGCGCCCCTGCGGCTCGCGGGGCGGCTCGCAGGGAAGTTGCCGGGATGGCAGGCGCGGCGTCAAGTTCCAGGCGCGGCCCGGGCGGTCCTCCGGGCGCGCAGAGCGGCGGCGCCTTGCGGCGGAGCGGGGGAATCGGGACGGCCCTACACGGGGGGAGATGAGCGTACAGCTGGAGTCGCGCCACTTCTTTTTGGCGCGGGACACGGTGCGGAGCGCCGCCGGGGTGATGGGCGAGGTGGTGGAGGCGATGGCGCTGTACGCCGTGGTCCGCTGGGAGGACGGGCGCGAGGAGGAGGTGGACCAGCTCGACCCGTGGATCACCGTGGTCGAGCGGGCGAGCCGCGAGTAGGTGCGTTCGTCGGGTCTGGGTTGGGGCCGCTCCGGAACCAGGCCAAACGGCCGGCCTGTTTCCTACGCGGGTCGCGGAGCCACCGGAAACTGCCCCGGTGTCTCCGCTCCGGCTGCGGGAGCCTCACGCAAACAGCCGCGTGAGTCTCCCTCCGCAACATCCGTTGGGAACGGCGGGGAACCACTCGCAAGCCTCGGCACCGTACCGCACTGCGTACTCCGCACCGACGACCATTCTCTCGCCCCTCGCCCCACCGCCCATGCTCCCACCCGACCCGCGCTGGTGCGCCCGCATCGCCGCCCACCGGCACCCGCCCGAGCCTGAAGCACTCACGACGCCCGTCGTCCCGGCGATGCCGTCTCCCCCGTCCCCGGAAGGGCTGGACGAGAGCTGCGACGTGTGCGGCTCCGGGCGGACGGAGTGGCGCAAGTGCAAGCTGGTGTGCCTGGACTGCCGCCAGATCGTCAAGAGCTGCGCCGACCTGTGAGCGGCGGCCCGCCACCTCACAGGTCGGCGAGCCCCGCGATCGCGTGCTCCCGGTCCGAAAAGAAGCGGAACTGCTTCCCGGCGCTCGCTTCGCGGGCGAAGTCCTGGAACGGGCGCGAGTGGATGGAAGGGTTCGGCACCACCGCCGCCATGCGGACGCCGTAGGTGGCGAGCCGCTGGACCAGGGCGCCGGCGACGCCGGAGCTGAGGTCGAAGAACGCGGGCGGCAGCGCGCCCTCGTCGAGGAGGAGGGCGCTCGCCCCGCTCTCGATGCAGGCGACCACGACGTCCGCCGGGTCGAACGCAACCTTGGGGCGGCAGCGGAGTACCGGAAGGGCCGCGCGCGGCGCGGGATGGTCCATCCCGCGGCAGGTGCGCTTCTTCCCACTCCGCCGGCCGGGCGTCCGTCGCGCCGGCCGCACACCGCGAATGCCAGCGAGCCCTTCCCGTCTACGCACAACCCCGCGGGCGACGATGATCCGCGCCGGGCGCCCGCTCGCCCTGTGCGCGCTCGCGCTCGCATGGGCGCTCCCCGCGGGCGCGCAGGAGCACCGGCACGGCGGGCCCGCGGCGGCGGTACGCTGGAGCGTGGGCGCGCAGGCCATCCCCCTGGTCACGCGCGCGGACCCGGCGCTGGACGGCGAGCCGCGCACCGAGGCGTACCTGACCCAGCCGGGCGTCATGGGCCACCTGTCGCTCTGGGGCGGGCGGGCGGAGGTCACGGCGACGCTGAGCCTGGAGGGGGCGACGCTGCGGCGCGGCGAGCTGAACGCCGGGATCTGGGGCGAGGGGTACGTGGACCGCCGCCACCCCCACACCTACCTGCACGAAGCCATGGCCGTGGTGCGCCCGCTGGGGGCGGGGCGCGCGCTGGACGTTTCGCTCGCCGCCGGCAAGGGCTTCGCGCCCTTCGGCACCGACGATCCCATGAGCCGGCCGTTCGTGAAGTTCCCGGCCAACCACCACCTGTCCCAGGTGCTGGAGCGCGCGGTCGCCGTTGCCGCGGTGCGCGGGGGGCCGCTGCTGCTGGAGGGCGCCCTCTTCAACGGCGACGAGCCGCAGGGACCGGGCGACCTCCCCGAGTGGGACCGCTTCGGCGACTCGTGGTCGGTGCGGGGCACGCTGCTCCCGGCGGCCGGGGTGGAAGCGTCGGCCAGCCACGCGCGGCTGGAGTCGCCCGGGCACCCGCGGGGAGGCGTGCTGGACCAGCGCAAGTGGAGCGCGGCGCTGCGCTGGGAGCGCGGCGGCGCCGCGGAGGCGCGCGACTACGCCCTGGTGGAGTGGGCCCGCACCGACGAGTACGACGGCCCCCGCCGGGTCTTCCGCTTCCCCACCGTGCTCGCGGAGGGCGCCGTGCGGCGGCGCGGAGTGGAGGCGGCGGCGCGCCTGGAGCGCACCCACCGCCCCGAGGGCGAGCGCCTGCTGGATCCCTTCCGCGCCCCCGTCCCGCACCACGACCTGGCCATCCTGGGGATCACCCGCTGGACCACGCTGACGCTGGGCGCGAGCGCCGGCGCCGCCCCGCTGGCCGGGGTGAGGCTGCGCCCGTTCGCCGAGGCCCAGATGCTGCACGCCACGGAAAAGGAGTCCACCTCGCTCTTCCAGCCGCGCGCGTTCTACGGCTCCGAGCGGATGTGGAGCCTTTCCGCGGGCGTGCGGGTAGAAGCCGGCTCCCTGCACGCGCGGATGGGCCGCTACGGCGCCGCGCTGCCGGGGGCGCACCGCCACTGAGCCGTCCGCCAGCGCGCGCCGACACCATCTTTCCAGAGGCCGGCCCATGAGCCGCTCGCTCCGCACCCTCTCGGCGTCCCTCCTCGTCGCGCTCGCCGCCTGCGAGAGCGGCGGGTCCGGCGGCATCGTCGATCCCGGCGGCGAGGACTGCCCGCTGAATCCCTCCCAGGTCAACCTCGCCGGGAACCTGCGGGCCGTGGGAGAAGGGTGCGTCGAGGACCGCTACACCTCGGAGCTGTGGGTGCGGGGCGGCTGGGCGTACACCGGCACCTGGAGCCGGCGGGGAGCCACCGGCCTGGGCGACGCGCTCAAGATCTGGGACGTGACCGGGAACTCCCCCGTCCTGCGGGATTCCGTCATCGTCGCCGACGCGGGGACGCTGGGCGACGTGCAGGTTTCCGACGACGGCAGGCTCCTGGTGGTCGCCACCGAGGGCGGACGCGGCTCCATCGTCGTCTACGACCTGGCGAACCCGCGAAAGCCGCAGGAGATCGCCCGCCACTCCTCGGCCAACACCCAGAGCGGCGTCCACACGGCCGAGGTGGCGCGTGTCGGCGGAAAGCTGTACGCCTTCCTTTCCATCACCAGCCGCGGCTCGGTGGTGACGGTGGACCTTTCCGACCCGCGCAGCCCGCGCGAGGTGTGGACCCAGCAGACGGGGAGCCCCTTCACCCACGACGTGTTCGTCCGCGACGGCATCCTCTTCACCGCCGGGTGGAACGCCGGGACCACGGTGTGGGACATCGGCGGGGGCGGCCGCGGGGGGACGCCGGCGAGCCCGGTGCGCCTGGCCGAGATCCGCACCGCCAACGGCAAGGTGCACAACCTGTGGTGGTACCACGACCCGAGCGGGGCCAGGCGCTACCTGTTCGTGGGCGAGGAGGGGCCGCAGCAGATCGGCGTCGTCTCGTCCGGCGACATCCACGTGGTGGACGTGGGGAGCGCGAACTGGGCCGGCGCCCGCGAGGTCGCCTTCTACACCGTCCCGGGCGCGGGCACGCACAACTTCTGGGTGGACGAGGCCAGCGGTATCCTGTACGCCGCCTACTACACCGGCGGGGTGCGGGCGCTGGACGTTCGCGGCGACCTGGGCGCCTGCACCGAGGCGCAGAAGACCGACCTGCGCGACGACGTGTACGGCGGCACGGCGCGGCTCTGCGACCTGGGGAAGATGGGGCGCGAGGCGGGGCGGGCGCTGGCGGGCGGCGGGGCGGTGTCGGTATGGGGCGTGCAGATGGTGGGCAGCACGCTGTACGCGTCCGACATGCTGAACGGCCTGTGGAAGATCGACGTTTCGCCGCTGAAGAGATAGGCCTGGGAGACGGGGGACGGGTGGAAGCAACGACGAGGGACGGCGCGGCGATCCGCTGCCGGGGGCTCCACAAGCGCTTCGGCGACACCGTCGCGGTGCGGTCGCTGGACCTGGAGGTGCTCCGCGGGGAATGCTTCGGCCTGCTGGGGCCCAACGGGGCCGGCAAGACCACCACCATCGAGATCCTGGAGGGGCTCACCGAGCCCGACGGCGGAGAGGTGGAGATCCTGGGGATGACCTGGCGCGCCCACGGCGACCGGCTGCGGGCGCGCCTCGGCGTGCAGCTCCAGGAGACCGACCTCCCCGACCGCCTGAGCGTGGAGGAAACGCTGCGCCTCTTCCGCTCCTTCTACCCGGAGGGGCGCGGCGTGGAGGAGCTGATCGACGTGGTGCAGCTGGGGGAGAAGCGGCGCACCCACGTGCGCGACCTGTCCGGCGGGCAGCGGCAGCGGCTCAGCGTGGCGTGCGCCCTGGCCGGGGCGCCGGACGTGCTCTTCCTGGACGAGCCCACCACCGGACTGGACCCGCAGTCGCGGCGCCAGCTGTGGGACGTGGTGGAGGCGTTCCGGGCCGGCGGCGGCACGGTGCTGCTGACCACCCACTTCATGGACGAGGCGGAAAAGCTCGCGGACCGCATCGCCATCCTGGACCACGGCGAGATCCTGGTGCAGGGGACGCCCCGCGAGCTGATCCGCTCGCTGGGGGCGGAGCACGTGGTGGAGTTCGCGAGCACCGTCCCCCTCCCCGAGCCCGACCTCCTGGCCCTCCCCGGCGTCACCGAGGTGCGCACCCGCGGCGACTCTACCCTCCTCACCGTCGCCGAGCCGCACCGCGCGCTCCCCGCCCTGCTGGGCGCGATCGAGTCGCGCGGCGGCGACCTGCGGGCGCTCACCACCCACCAGGCCACCCTGGAGGACGTGTTCCTGGCGAGGACCGGACGGGGGCTCCGCGATGAGTGACCGGCTCCGGCAGAGCGAGCTGCGCCCGCTGCGCGAGCTGACGCTGCTGCGCATCCGCCAGTTCCTGCGCGAGCCGGAGGCGCTGTTCTGGACCTTCTGCTTCCCCATCATCATGGCGGTGGGGCTGGGGCTGGCCTTCGGCAGCCCGCCGGAGGAGCGCTCGCCGGTGGCGGTGGTGCGCGGCAGCGCCGCCGAGCGCCAGCTCCCCGCCCTGCGCCGCGACCCGGAGCTGGAGGTGCGGGTGCTGGACGCCGCCGCGGCGGACGAGGCGCTGCGCAAGGGCGACGCGGCCGTGGTCCTGGACGGGCGCGACACCCTGGTCTTCCGCTACGACCCGGGGCGCGCGGAGAGCCGCACCGCCCGCCTCCTCGCCGACCGCGCGGTGCAGGCGGGGGCGGGCGCCCGCGCACCGGTGGCGACCGTGGAGCGCGCGGAGCGGCAGCGCGGCTCGCGCTACATCGACTGGGTGATCCCCGGGATCATCGGCCTCAACCTGATGAGCACGGGAATGTGGGGGCTGGGCTTCGGCGTGGTGCAGATGCGCCAGAAGAAGCAGCTCAAGCGCCTGGTCGCCACCCCCATGCGAAAGCGCGACTACCTGCTGGCGCAGATCCTCGCGCGGCTCGCGTTCCTGGTTCTGGAGGTGCCGCCCATCGTGCTCTTCGCCCGCTGGGTGTTCGACGTGCGGGTGGCGGGGTCGCTGCTGGCGCTGGCGGCCGTGGTGGTGCTGGGGACCATGACCTTCGCCGGGCTGGGGCTGCTGGCCGCCTCGCGCGCCCGCACCATCGAGGGGGTGAGCGGCCTGCTCAACCTGGCCATGCTCCCCATGTTCGTGCTTTCCGGGGTGTTCTTTCCCTCGTCGCGCTACCCGGACGCCATGCAGCCCTTCGTGCAGGCGCTCCCCCTCACCGCGCTCAACGGCGCCCTGCGCGCCGTGTACAACGACGGCCTCCCCCTCTGGGCAGCCGGCCCGGAGCTCCTGATCATGGCGGCGTGGACGGTGGGCTCGTTCCTGCTGGCGCTGCGCATCTTCCGCTGGCAGTAGGATCCGCCGGAAACATCACGGGAGCGCCCCGCGTACGGGGGTCCGGCGGTGCCGGACTCCGGGCGCGCGCGTGAGCGGTGCAAGGACTCCATGGTTGACCGCCCCGTATGGGCACTCCTATTCTACCGCACGGATCATTTACCAGACTATTCCGGCACTCCGGAACCGGCCCCGCACGGCCGCCGGACCTCCAGCCCCGCCAGGACCATACGGACAGGTCCGTAGCTTTTCCCACGTATCAGGCACTTCACCCGCGGGGTATGGGCTCACCTACGATGCGAATGGACGCGAAGGGCCTTTTCCTCGACCAGCTCGGGCTGATCGAGCGGATCATCGCGTCCATCGCCCGGCGCCACGCGCTGGTCGGGGACGACGCGGACGACTTCGCCTCCTGGACCAAGGCGAAGCTGATCGAGAACGAATACGCGATCCTCCGCAAGTTCCAGGAGCGCAGCTCCATCTCCACCTACCTCACGGTGGTGATCGCCAACCTGTTCCGCGACTACCGCACCCGGCAGTGGGGCCGCTGGCGTCCGTCGGTGGCGGCGAAGCGGCTCGGGGCGCTGGCGGTCCGGCTGGAGACGCTGCTGTACCGCGACAGCTACACGCTGGACCAGGCGATCGAGGTGCTCCGCTCCTCCGGCGGTCCGGCCACGAGCGAAAGGGAAATCTCGGAGCTGGCGGTGCAGATCCCGGCGAGGGTGCGCACCACGGAGGTGGGCGAGGCTTCGCTGGCGTCCACGGAAGCGGGGGAGGCCGCCGACGGCGAGCTGTGGGAATCGGAGCGGATGCGGGAGTGGGAGCGCGCGCGCGGGACGCTGGAGCAGGCCCTGGCGGACCTCCCGCCCGAGGACCAGCTCATCGTGCGCCTCCGCTACTGGGAGGGCTTCACCGTGGCGGAGATCGCGCGGGCGCTGAAGCTGGAGCAGAAGCCGCTCTACCGGAGGATCGACGGCGACCTGCACCGTCTCCGGGAACAGCTGGAGGCGAGGGGCCTGGACGGTGCATGCGTGGCCGGCTTTCTCTCGAACGACTGGGCGACGTGACGGGCCGCCGGTTCCCCGTGGACGGAATCGCCGCGGCGTGTCCGTCCAATCCAACAGGGGCTACGTATGCCCTTCCCTGGAGGACGGATCAATGAGACGCGAACCGCTGGACCCGGAAGTGCCCGTGGATCCTGAAGTTCTCGCCGCACTGCTGGACGGGACGCTCCCGCCGCACGAGCGCGACGAGGTCCTGGAGCGCCTGTCGCGCTCGCCCGGGGACTACGAGGCGTTCGTGGAGGCGGCGAGCGTGCTGCGGGACCTGGAGGACGGGAGTGGGGCGGCACCCGTGCCGCCGGCCCCGCCGACCCTTCCCCCTCCGGCATCCCCGCCGGTGCCGGAGATCCGCCCCGTCCGGCGCCGGCTCCCCGGCCCGAAGCTGTGGCTTCCCCTGGCGGCGGTCCTGGCGGGATTGCTCGTTGTCCCGCAGGTCCTGCGGAACACCGGTGGGGAGGCGCAGGCGGCGCTGGCGCTCCTCGACGATGCGCCGGTGGTCCCGGCGTCCGGTGACGGAAGCCTGACGAGGGCGCTGGGGCAGGACTGGGACCAGCCCGGATGGCCGGTGAAGCGCGGGGGCGGCGAATCGCTCCTGAAACAACGGTGGGAGTTCCGCATCGGGGTGCGCCTGGCCGAACTGGACGCCGCCGTCGACGCCCGCGACGCGCCGGCCATGTACGGAGCGGCGACCGAGTTGTCCCGGATGATGGAGCGGCTCGGCCCGGATGCGGGGTCGGTGGCGATGGATTATCCGGGGCTCGGAACCCTCGCGGCCGATCCGCAGTCCGGCCGCGACTGGGAAGCCGGCGCGCGTGCGGTGAAGGAGCTGGGGGAGGGCTTCCGGGACTCTCCGTGGCTCGGGTTGGGGATCTGGGTGGAGCAGGCGCGGCTCGCATCCCTCGCGCGCCGGGTGGAGTTCTTCGAGAGCCAGAAAGCACGAAAGGTCCTCGCGGGCCTCGCGGACTCGATCGAACAGGAGGACGCGAGAACTTCGGTCGCCCGGCACCTCCGCGATCTCGACAGCCGGATCGGCGACGGGGTGTCGCCGGGCGAGATGGATGCGATCCGGACGAGACTGGCCGCCATCATCCGGGAGAGCGGCGGCTGACCCTCTGTCGCCCGGGCCCGGCGGCGGGCTTCGCACCGGCCGGCGGGCCCCTCCACGCACGCACCGGGCAGCACCCGTAGCCCTTTTCTCGTGGAGGCGTCCTCACGCGCCCGCGCCGCCCGCATCCACCGGAGGCGAGGCGGCTTTTCCGCTGCCGGCAGCCGGCCCCAACTGCGACGAACCCCACCCACCACCGGCGCCCCCGCTCACCGCGGCGCCCGCCATCCCCACCCGGTACACCCTCCCCGCCATGCACCCCCTCACTGGACGGCCGGTCCGGCTCGGCCTGCTCGCGGCCGCCGGACTGCTCCTGGCGTACGCCTGCCTGCGCGAGCCGTGGGCCAGCAGGCGCCTGACCAGCATGCTGCTGCACGAGCGCTTCACGGCCGGCCGGCTGGCCGGACAGGAGGCGTGGGAGCCCTGCGTCCTCACGGACGCCGACCCGCTGGTCCCTCGCACTCGCTGCGGTCGTCCGCCGCAAGCCGACACCACCCAGGCCAGGCGGGTCCGCGACGCCCTGCGGGCCGCGCGCGAGGAGATCCAGGGGGGCTCCTCCGCGACGACTCTCCGCGCCGGGGCCCTTCTCGGCCTCCGGTCCGCCAACGCGTCTCCTGCCCACCTCGACAGCGCCGTCGCGAGGCTGGAGCAGGCGCGCCGCAGGAAGCCGAGGAGCCCGGTCATTCTCAACGACCTCGCCGTGGCGTACCTGGAGCTGGGCGAGCGCGACCAGCAGCTCATGCCCATGCTCCGGGCGCTGGACGCGATCGAGCGCGCCTTCGCGCGGGAATCGACGCGGCCTTCGATCCTGTACAACCGCGCGCTCATCCTCCAGCGGCTCTACATGCTGGCGAGCGCGGACCTCGCCTGGAAGCGGTACCTGGCGGTGGAGCGGGATCCGACGTGGCGGGCGGAGGCCGAGGCACACGCGCGTCGCCTGGAGGCGGCGGTCGACACCGTGTCGTGGAAGTCCCTGCTGCGCTCGCCGCCCGCGCACATGAATGCGGGGGCCCGGGCCGATATCGCCGCCCGGGTGCGGCGTTCCCCCCAGGCGGCGCGCGAGTTCGGCTTTCCGCTCCTCGGCGAATGGGGGACGGCCCTGGAGCGCGGTGAGCTGGCCCGCGCGGCCCGCCTCCTGGCCCTCGCGCGGGAGATCGGCGCGGCGGCCCGGGCCCTCGGACTGGACCAGAGCGTCTCGCTGGCCGTGAGCGCGATCGATGCGGCGGCCGGAGACTCCCTCCGCCTGCGGGAGCTGTCGAGGGGGCACGTGGAGCTGGAGCGGGGCTATGGGCTCTACAACCAGGCGTTGGAAGCCCGGGCGGCCCCTTTTTTCGAGCGGGCAGAACGGGCGTTGCGCGCGGCGGGCTCACCGGCGGCCCGCTGGGCGGCGTTCTACGGTGCGGCGGCGGCGCTGAACAACGTGAAGTACGCGAACGGCGACCGCCGCCTCCGCGACCTGCTCGCCGAATCCGAACTCGAAGAGCCCGCCCTGGTCGGCAAGACCCTCTGGGCGCTGGGCCTGAGCCAGCTGCGCCGCGGCAGCTACGAAAGCGCCGGCCGCCTGTATCGCCAGGCGACACCGTACATCGTCAGGGCACGGGAAGCGGAGAACGAGGGTGCGGTGGCGGTGCTGCTCGCGGAAGACTTGACCCTGGCCGGACGGCCGACGGACGGCCAGGCCGAGGCCTTCCGCGCGCTGCGAATGCTCTCGCCCTTCCGGCGATCGACCTACCTCAACAGCCAGCTGACCATCGTCGCGTCGTACGCGCGAAGCGAAGGGCTGGGCTACGCCGCGCTGGCGGTGGCGGACGAGATGGTGGGGGTGGCCATGGGGATCGAAAGGCCGAAGACCAAGGCTCTCGCCCTCTGCGCGCGAATGCGCCACCTGATCGCGCTGCGCCGGCTCGCCCATGCACAGGCCGACCTGGAACAAGCGACGTCGTGGGCGGAGAAGATCGAGCCCGGACCGGGCGGGGACCGCGTCCGGGCGCAGGTGCAGCTCGCGCTGGGACAGGTCACGCGCATCCGCGATCCACGAGCCGCGATCCCGTTGCTGGCGAAAGCCGTCGCGACGTACAGCAGCTTCGGCGAGGAGCTGTACCTTCCCACGGCCCTGTACGAAGCGGCGCTCGCCGCGCGAGCCGTTGGAAAACGGGCCCAGGCTCGCAGCTGGCTGCTACGAGCCATCGAGCACGTGGAGCGGCAGCGGGCGTCGTTCAAGGGAACCGAGGACCGTGCCGCCTTCTACGAGACGGTGGAGAACGTGTTCGACGAAATGATCGGGATCGAGATGGAAGAAGGGCGGCCGGAAGCCGGCTTCCGGATGCTCGAGCGGGGACGGATCCACGCCTGGTCGGCAGAGGGGCGGCAGGCCTCCTCCACGGATGCGGGGGCGATCCCGGCAAGTCTGGCCGGGATCGGGGCGTCGCTGCCCGAGGACATGCTCTTCGTCGAATACGCGCTCCTGCCGGAATCCATCGTCATCTGGACGGCGTCGCGCCGCGGAACGAAGCACCACACGGTCCGGGTACCGCGCGAATCGGTGGCGGCGCTGGTGGAGGAGTTCAGGCGCGGCGCGTCCGTGAGCAGTCCGGCCTCCGCGGCGGCGCGTGCCCGGCTCTTCGACCTGCTCGTTCGCCCGCTCGGGCGCGAGCTGGGCGGGATCCGCCAGCTCACCATCGTGCCGGACCGGGAGCTGTACCGGCTGCCCTTCGCCGCGCTGTGGGACCGGAGAGCCGGCCGATACGTCGTCGAGCGGTACCGGGTTCGAACCGTGCCGAGCGCCGCTTTCTACGTCACGGCGGCGGCGAAGGAGACGCGCGGCCCGGCGGGCGCCGGGAGCGCGCTCGTCGTCGGCAACCCCAACCTCGATCCTGCACTGGCGAGCACGCTGCCTCGCCTGCCGGGCGCCGCGCGGGAGGCGCGGGTCGTCGCCGGGCTCTACCCGGGGAGCGTGCGGCTGAGCGGCCCCGCCGCACGGCGCGACAGCGTGGTCAAGCTGATGCCGGCGCATTCAATCTTCCACTTTTCCGGCCACGCCGTCTTCAACGCCGACAAGCCCGAGCTTTCCTACCTTGCGCTCGCCCCGGACCGCTCCGGGACGGGGGGAATTCTGAGCGCGCGGGAAATCGGCGGGCTGAGTCTATCCAATGTGAAGGTGGTGGTGCTGTCGGCGTGCAGCTCGCTCAGTCCGCGGGCGAGCCGCACCGGCGCCATCGCCGGGCTGGCGTACAGCTTTCTCCGCGCGGGGGCGCCGGCCACGATAAGCACGCTGTGGGACGTGGACGACGGCACGACCAGGGAGCTGGTCGTCCGCTTCCACCGCCTGCTGGCCGCGGGGACGCCCGCGGCCGAAGCGCTGCGCCAGGCCCAGATCGAGGCGCTGAAGTCCGCGCAGGCGGAGCGAAGCGCACCGGAGTCATGGGCCGCGTTCATCTACACGGGACCCTGAACCGTCACCGCCATCCAAAGGAGCCGTGCCATGCCGTTCAACCTGGAAGTGGAATTCTCGGGACTGTGCCTCTACGTGGTGAGCCAGAAGCTGGACTCCGACGGCAAGCCGGTGTTCGACGGTGAGAAGCCGGTGATCGAAAAGGTAGGCGTGCTGATGCCGGACGCCCGCAGGCGGATGGGATTCGACCCCCCCAAGCACCTCGACGAGACTCTGGCGGAACCGCACGTAGGCTACATCCGGCTCAACCTGGCAAACCTCGTCCACGTGATCCCACCCGGGACCGACACCGATTACAGGGAGCGTCCGGAGTACGAGCTCCTCCACCGGTTCGACCGGCAGGTGCTCGACTTCGACGGCACATTCGAGGCCGGGACGATGGAGGCATCGCTCCAGATCCCCGATCTGGGATGCATCTCGAAGAAGCTCAAGCGGATCCCGAAGCTCTTCGAGGCGGACCCGCCCCCGGAGCTCCTGATGCGCACCGTGCTGGTAGGCGGGAACCTGCAATCCATGAAGGTTCCGGCGGAAGAGTGGATCATCCCAAGGCGGCTCGACCGCTGTCTCGATAAGCCCTATGGGGGAAAGTTCGCCTCCTGGGTGAAGTGGACGCGCAGCGTGGTGTCGGAAACAGTGGAAGTGCGGATCACAGGCTTCGGGGCGACGGAGCCGCAGGCCACGTTCTTACTGCGCCCGGCAGAGGGGGAGGACACGGTCTCGGTGAAGATCGCGAACCTGTGTGCGTACAATCCGCTCGAGTGGATGGAGATGAACCCTCGCAGGGTCGCCGGGCCCGATCTCGACTTCAAGTGGTTCTACAAGCTCGTGACGCCGGAAGTCCCGTACGCGGAGCTGCTCCAGGACGACAAGCTCCCCGTGCCCGAACCAACGGGAAACAGCCCGGTCACCGGGGCGGAGGATTGCATGCCGGCGAAGATCTCGGGCACCTTCTAGCGAGCCGGGGGACGGCTGCACCGGCGCAAAGGAGCAGCCGTGCCCCCCGCAGGCGAAGGTGCCGGTGGAACGCACGCCCGACCGACGGCGAGGACCCGCCGCCTTGACACCGCCACTCCCGGCCATGGGACCGACCAGATCATGAACGATGACCGTACCAGCCGCTGCCTTGATGTTCTCCGTACCGCCCTCGGGGACGATGTCGCCCGCAAGGCGAGCGAAAAGTTCTGCGAGGCATTCATCCGTCCCCCTCCCGGCACACCCCTGGCGCCGGATGGATTCCCGCGCCTGATGCGCCTCGTCGTAGAGCTCACGCCCTTGCCGAAGGCACCGGCGGGGTGGCTCGACGCAAAGACCGCGGAGATCGCCGCACTCGCCGCGGTCGAAAGCATGCGGGCACCGGTGGTCGAGTATGCCGGCGGAGGCTCGTTTCCCGGCGCGACCGATCCGCTCACCCCGGCGGAGATCCTGCGTCGCAAGTGCGCGATCGAGACAAAGGCGCGAAGCGAGGAATACGCGGCTCCGATTTTCGGCGCGCTGGCCCGCGCCACCGAAAAATCCATTCGCTCCCACCCGGACGGTGCGGCCGGATTTTACGAGCCGCCTGTGCAGTACTGCTGGATCAACCAGACGTTTCCGATCTGGGTCGATCCCCGGGAGCTCGCCGCTGTGGCCGAGCACCCGCGCATCAGCCTGATCGACGTGCCGCGCGTGCTGGAGCCCCAGATGAAGGAAACGAGCAAGGTGCTGGGCGTACCCTCGTACCGCAAGAAGACCAAGCACACGGGAAAGGGGGTGAAGGTCGCAGTCATCGACTCGGAGGTGGCGCAGCTCACGTCGGTGTTCCAGAACCGTGTCTCTCGGCGGGTGGATTACACCGGCGAAGGGTGGGGCCATCCGGGCGAGCACGGAACGGCAGTCGCCGGGATCATCGCCGCCGATTCGAGCGTGGCACAGGGGATGGCCCCGGGAGCGGTCATCTTCAACTACAAGGTGTTCACAGGCGATGCGGTAGGGGATCCCCTGGATTCGCACGTGGAGATGGCGCTGCAGCAGGCCCTGGAGGACGGCGCCGCCATCGCGAACTGCTCGTGGAAGACCGACGCTTCCCCGAACGGCCAGTCGCGTGAAGCCCGAGCCTGCGACGCCGTGTGGGCATGCGGGATGGCGGTCGTGGCCGCGATGGGGAACAAGGGCGCAGACGGCGTCCCCGGGACCCTAACGTGTCCCGCGGACGCCAGGGGCGTGATCGCGGTGGGAGCTACGACGAGGGACGGGGTGGACGTGCCGCTCTACAGCGGCCAGGGCCCCTCCAAGGGCCAAAAGCCATGCCCGGACCTGGTCGCTCCCGGAGGCAACGACGCGGTGGAGATCCACAGCTTCCCCGTCGGCTTCCCTGGCAGCGGGTCGTTCGGGGAAAACGGGTGGGGAACCAGCCTCGCCGCCGCCCATGTCTCAGGAATACTCGCGCTGCTGCTGGAGGGCAATCCGGGGCTACTCCCCGACGATCAGCGCAAGCTGCTGAAGAGCATCTGCCGCAAGCTCGGCTTCTGGCCGACCAACGCGCAGGGGCACGGGATCCCCGACCTCACCAAGCTCTAGCTCGCCTCCGCTCCCAGCCGGCGCGGCTGGTCCGGCAGGAGGACCTCGGCGAGCCCGGCCGGGCCGGCGACGCGCTCGGCCGGGATGGGTCCGCACCGCGCGCCCCGCCGGAACCCACAAATTCTCCCGCCCGCGCGCCACCCCGGCGCCGGGCGGTTTTTCCGCATTGTACCACGAGGGTGCAAAATCCCGGGCGACCGGCTACATTGCCCGCGCACGGCCCGGAAACCTTCACCGTACTTCTTGGAATGAGCATCTCGACAGGCATCGACGCGCCCGCCGCCGTGACGGTGGACGGGCTCTGCAGCCACCTGGAGCGCACCCGGCCGGGCGACACCGCCCTGCTATGCGCCTTTGCCCGGATCTTCTTCGCCAAGGTCCCGCGCGCCGTCCTGCAGGAGCGCAGCACGGAGGAGCTCGCCGCCCTCACCGTGGGCGCCTTCCGCTTCGTGCAGGGTGCCCGCCCCGACGAGGTCAACGTGGAGGTCCTGGACCCCGAGCAGGAGGGGTGGAGCGCCCCGGTCACGACCATCCGCGCCCAGGTGGTGGACCGCCCCTTCATCGTGGACACCATCCGCGAGTACCTGACCTCTCAGGAGATCGCCATCCACCACTTCGTGTACCCGGTGCTGGGGATCCAGCGCGGGCCGGAGGGCGACGTGGAGGCGGTGGGCCGCGCGGACGAGGGCACCACGGCCGAGGCCCTGGTGCACTGCGAGGTGGAGCGCCTCCCCGCCGACCGGCACGCCCAGGTGCGCGCCGAGATCGAGCGGCGGCTCACCGACGTGGTGGTGGCCACCGCCGACTTCGACGAGATGCTGGAAGCGGTGGACCGGGTGGCGGAGGCGGTGGAGGGATACGCCGCCGGTCTCCCCGACCACGCCGCCGACCTCCAGGAAGCGCGTCAGTTCCTCTGCTGGCTCAAGGACGGCAACTTCGTGTTCCTGGGGTACCGCGGCTACGACATCGTGGGCGAGCAGGGCGGGCGCGCGGTGCAGGTGGAGGGGGGATCGGGGCTGGGGATCCTCCGCGACGAGCGCCCCTCGCGCTACACCACCCCGGTGCCGCTGGACGACCTCCCGGGCGACCTGCGCCGCCGCGTGGTGGACGGGCCCGTCCTCATCATCAACAAAGCCGAGTCCGAGTCCACCGTGCACCGCCGCGCGCGCATGGACTACATCGGCGTCAAGAAGCTGGACTCCGCCGGGAACGTGGTGGGCGAGCAGCGCTTCCTGGGGCTCTTCACCTCCAAGGCGTACGCCGAGCACGCCGAGTCCATCCCCATCCTCCGGCAGAAGCTGGCGCAGGTCCTCGCCGCGTCGGGCACCCGCCCCGGGACGCACGACTACAAGGAGATGATCACCATCTTCAACTCGATGCCCAAGGAAGAGCTCTTCCAGGCGTCGGCGGCGGAGCTGGAAGAGGAGGTGCAGACCGTCCTCACCCTGCTGTTCACGGACGAGGTGCGGGTGATCGTGCGGCCCGACCGCCTGCGCGAGGGCGCCAGCGTGATGGTGATCCTGCCGCGCGGCCGGTACAGCGGCGAGGTGCGGCGCGTGGTGCAGGGCGCGGTCACCCGCATGCTGGGCGGCACGGTGGTGCACTACTACCTGGCGATGAGCGCCGGCGACCAGGCGCGGCTGCACTTCTACGTGTCCGCGCCGGAGCGGGACGTGGAAGCGGTGGACCCGCGCGACCTGGAGCGCGAGATCTCGCAGCTGGTGCGCACCTGGGAGGACCGCCTGCGCGAGGGGCTGGGCGGCGCCGGCGAGGGGACCGAGCTGGCCGACCTGTACGCCCCGGCGTTCAGCGAGGAGTACCGCGCCGCCAACACCCCGGCCGCGGCGGCGCACGACGTGGTGCAGATGGAGCGCATGCGCCGCGAGGAGCGGCAGGCGGGGGTCGCGCTGCGGAACGCGCCCGGCGAGCGCTCCGAGGTGGGGCCGGCCACCGTGCTCAAGCTGTACCTGCGCGGGCAGCGGCTGGTGCTCTCCGACTTCATGCCCATCCTGGAGGACGCCGGGATCCGGGTGGTCGAGATCGACACCTTCGGGGTGGGCGGCGGGGATCTCCCGCGCTCCATGATCTACTCGTTCCTGGTGCAGTCGCGCGACGGCACGCCGATCCCGGAGGACAGCTTCGGGGTCCTGTCCGAGATGCTGCTGGCGGTGTGGTCCGGCGACGCTCCCCAGGATCCCTTCAACGCCCTGGTGCTCGGAGCCGGGCTGCGCTGGCGCGAGGTGGACGTGCTGCGCACCTACGCCAACTACGCCACGCAGATCGGCGCCATCCCCACCCGTACGGCCTCGTCGCGCGCGCTCGCCAACTACCCCGGGGTCGCGGGCCAGCTCTTCCGCTACTTCGCCGCGCGCTTCGACCCGGCGGCGACCGCCCCGCCCCGCAAGCAGGAATCGCTGCTCGCCGGGATCACCCGCGAGCTGGAGAAGGTTTCCTCGCTGGCCGACGACCGGGCGCTGCGGCGGCTGGCCGGGCTGGTGGCGGGCACGGTGCGCACCAGCTACTACCGCGGCGGCGGCGCGGACCCCACGCGGCGCAGCGGCGGGGTGCCGTACGTGTCCGTCAAGGTGCGCTCGGCCGACGTGGAGGAGCTGAAGAAGTCGCGCCTGCTGTACGAGGTGTACGTCCGCTCCTCGCGCATGGAGGGGATCCACCTGCGCGGCGCGCCGGTGTCGCGCGGCGGCATCCGCTGGTCCGACCGCCCGGACGACTTCCGCACCGAGGTGCTGGGGCTGGTTACCACCCAGGTGGTCAAGAACGCCACCATCGTCCCCTCGGGCTCCAAGGGCGGCTTCATCACCAAGCGCGTCTTCGCCGACCGCGACCAGATGGGGCAGGAAGCGGCGGAGCAGTACCGCACCCTGATGCGCGGCCTGCTGGACCTGACCGACAACTTCGTGGAGGGGAGGGTGGCGCCCCCGCCCGACGTGGTCCGCTACGACGGCGACGACCCCTACCTGGTGGTGGCCGCCGACAAGGGGACCGCGCACCTTTCCGACGTGGCCAACGCGGTGGCGGCGGAGTACGGCTTCTGGCTGGGCGACGCCTTCGCCTCCGGCGGGAGCCAGGGCTACGACCACAAGGAAGAGGGGATCACCGCCCGCGGCGCCTGGGAGTGCGTCAAGCGCCACTTCCGCGAGATGGGCAAGGACATCCAGTCGGAGCCCTTCACCGTCGTCGGCATCGGCGACATGAGCGGCGACGTCTTCGGCAACGGGATGCTGCTGTCGCGGCAGATCCGCCTGCTCGCCGCCTTCGACCACCGGCACGTGTTCCTGGACCCGGACCCCGACCCGGCGGCCAGCTTCGCGGAGCGGGAGCGGATGTTCGCGCTCCCCCGCTCCTCCTGGGAGGACTACGACCGGAGTCTGCTCTCGCCCGGCGGGATGATCGTCCCCCGCGCCAGCAAGGAGGTGAAGCTCACCCCCGAGGCGCGCGCCGCCCTGGGGCTGCCGGACGACGTGGCGAGCCTGGACGGCGAAGGGCTGATCCGCGCGGTGCTGCGCGCCCCCGTGGAGCTGCTGTGGAACGGCGGCATCGGCACCTACTTCAAGCACCCGGACGAGACGCACGCGGAGGCGGGCGACACCTCCAACGACCCCGTGCGCGTGGACGCGGACGAGCTGCGCTGCAAGGTGGTGGGCGAGGGCGGCAACCTGGGCTTCACGCAGCGGGCGCGCATCGAGTACGCGCTGCGCGGCGGGCGCATCAACACCGACGCGCTGGACAACTCCGCCGGCGTGGACATGTCGGACCACGAAGTCAACCTCAAGATCCTCCTGAACCGGGTGGTGCGCGACGGCGACCTCGCGGAGGAGGGGCGCAACGCGCTCCTGGAGGAGATGACGGACGAGGTGTCCGCCCTGGTGCTGCGCAACAACGTGGGCCAGTCGCTGGCGGTGTCGCTGGACGAGGCGCGCAGCCGCGAGGCGCTGGACGACTTCGCGGCGCTGGTGCTGGCGCTGGAGCGCGACGGACGCCTGGACCGCACGGCGGAGGGGCTCCCCACCACCGAGACGATGATGGAGCAGGCGCAGAGCGGGCAGGGCCTCACCCGCCCCACGCTCGCGGTGCTGCTGGCCCACGCCAAGCTGTACGCCAAGAGCAACCTGCTGGCCTCGGCGCTCCCGGACGACCCGGCGATGGAGTCGTACCTGGTAGGGTACTTCCCGCCGCAGGCGGTGGAGGCCGCCGGGCCGGAGCGGCTGCGCGCGCACCAGCTTCGCCGCGAGATCGTGACCACCGAGCTGGTCAACGACCTGGTGAACCTGATGGGCTCGTCGTTCCTGCACCGGGTGGCGCGGGAAACGGGGAGCGGGCTGGACGCGGTGGTGCGGGCGTGGACCATCGCCAGCCGGATCTCGGGCGCGGAGGAGATCCGCGCGGACCTGGCCGATGCGGAGACGCGCTTCCCCACGGCCGTGGTGTACCGCTGGGGGATGGGGCTGGCGCGGGTCCTGGAGGCCACCACGCACTGGATCCTCGCCAACGTCCCGGCGGAGGCGGCCACCGCGGCGGCGGCCGAGGAGCTGCGCGAGGGGCTGGCCCGCCTGCGCGGCGACTTCGCGGCCACGGTCACCGGCGAGGACCGCAAGATCTTCCTGGCGCGGCTGGGCGAGCTCCAGGACCTGGGCGTGGAGCGGACGCTGGGCGAGCGGCTCATCACCCTGCGCTTCCTCCCGCAGCTGCTGGACATCCTGCACACCGCGCAGGGCGGCGGGGCGGACCCGGTGGAGACGGCCCGCGCCTACTACCGGGTGTCGGAGCGCTTCGCCACCGCGGAGCTGCGCCAGACGCTGCTGCGGATGGCCGGCGACAGCGCCTGGGACAAGCGCTACGCCGCGGCCATGTCCGACGACGTGGGCCGGGCGCAGCGCAGCATCGTGCAGGCGGCGCTGCGCGACGGCGGCACCGGCGACGGGGTGGACGCCGCGCTGGACGAGTTCACCCGGCGGCACGCCCGCGAGGTGCAGGCGTACCGGGATCTCCTGGAGGACCTGCGCGCCGACGAGCGGGCGACGCTCGCGGGGTGGGCGCTGGCCGCGCGGACTTTGCGGGGGATCGCGGGGTAAGGCGTTGCGGCGGTTCTGAACGGCAACGGCTTTACGACAGGGTTCGGGCGTGCCCCCGGCTGGCGCCGGGGTCGGGCTTCGGCTCCGTAAGCGAGCAAACAACGCTCGCTAACGGAGTCGAGCCCCGGCAAACTGCGCCGGGTCTCGCCCCTTCGGGCCGGAATCCCTCACGCGGGCGGCGGAGGCGGAGCGTGCGACGATTGGGGTGAGCCCCGCCGGACCTGTCCGGTGGGGCTCGCTTTTGCTATGCTCCTCCGGCACCCGAGCGTCGCCCAGGCGCTCCCTCCCGCGACGCCGAAGGGAGCGACCACCGGCACGCCCGCAGCCCATCCCCCCGCAACGCCCACGAGCGCCCCCGCGCCCGCTCCGAGCAGCGCGCGTCCGAAACGGTCCAGGTACGTGCACCCGTCCCCCATCTCCGGAATCGCGGCGAACACCGCCGTCCCCACCACCGCGCCCGCCACCCCGCCGAGGAGCGCCGGCACGAGCCCGGGGTCTTCGCAGCCGGTGCAGTGCGGGAAGGCCGCGTACGACGCCGCGCCCACGCCCAGCGCTCCCGCCACCATCCCCAGCCCGCCGAGCCCCGCCCGCGCGATGAAGCGATCGCCGCGGCCGGATGGCCGCGCCGACGAATCGGCAGCGGCCTGGCTGGTGGACAGAGCGCCCTCCGACCCGTAGGCGGCCTCCACGGCGGGGAAGGCCGCGTCGGCGCGGAGCTGCGCGTGGGCGGGAGCGGCGAGGAGCGCCACCGCGACGGCGAGCAGAAAGAATCGCATGAAGCCGGTTCCGGGGTGCGGAGAAAAGGCGGACGTGTGAATCCGAGGGGCTAGCGGGAGCGGGGCGGACGTCCGGCGCCGCGGGACGGCGGGGAGGACGGGCGGCGCGGGCCGCCGCCGGTCGCGGCGTCCAGGGCGGCGACCTCCTCCGGGGCGAGGCGGCGGTAGGCTCCCCGGGGCAGATCGCCCAGCGCCAGCGGGCCGACGGCCACCCTCACCAGCCGCAGCACCTCCACGCCAAGCGCCTCCAGCAGCCGACGGATGTGGCGGTTCTTTCCCTCGTCCAGCACCACCTCCAGCCAGCTGTTTCGGGTCCCGGCGCGCAGCAGGGCGGCCCGCTTCGCCGCGAGGAAGTCGTCCCCGGCGGCCACGCCCTCCGTCATGCGGCGCAGCAGCGCGTCGTCTGCGACGCGGTCCACCTGCACGTGGTACGTCTTGTCCAGGTGAGTGGCGGGCTCGGTGATGCGCGCCGCCCAGCGGGTGTCGTTGGTGAAGAGCAGCAGCCCCTCGCTGGCGCGGTCCAGCCGCCCCACGGGGGCGAGGAAGGGGAGCCCCGGGTCGTTGAGGAGATCGAAGACGGTGCCGCGGCCGCGCTCGTCGGAGGCGGTGGTCACCAGGCCGCGCGGCTTGTTCAGCGCCAGGTAGACCCACTCCTCCGCGCCCACGGGCGCCCCGTCCACCTCGATGCGGTCGCGGTCCGGGTCCACGCGCAGCTCGGCGTCCCGCCGCACCGTGCCGTTCACGCGCACCCGCCCCTCCGCCACCAGCGCCCGGCCCTGCGACCGCGAGCAGAAGCCCAGCTTGGAGAGCGCCCGCGCCAGG
This sequence comes from uncultured Gemmatimonadales bacterium, assembly GCA_963716255.1. Lineage (GTDB taxonomy): Bacteria > Gemmatimonadota > Gemmatimonadetes > Longimicrobiales > Longimicrobiaceae > JAFAYN01. The sequence continues at coordinate 2,717,666 of OY970303.1, forward strand.
CCCACTCCGGGGCGGCGGTCCGGGGCGGGGCCGGATCTGCGCATGGGACGCTCTGGTGAAGGGTCGCACCTCGCCCGACGGGCTTCCCGGGCACCAGGCGGCGGGAGAAGACCCGCGGTCACGACGAATCGTGCATCCTCCGGGCGGCCGTGGCAAGCGGCAGGGTTGTCGCCGGGAAGTGGGGCCATATCTTTGACGGCGCGGGGGATGGGTCCCCCGCACCCGCCCGTCCCCCGCCGCACCCGCCTCCCATGGCCTGGCAATCCACCCCCTTTTTCCCTCCGCTCGTCGTATCGGCGCTGATCCTCGCGCTGCTGGGCGCGTACGCGTGGCGGCACCGCCAGGTGCGCGGCGCCCCGGGGTTCATCATCCTCATGGGCGGCGGCGCCGTGTGGGCGGTGGCCTACGGGCTGCACCTGGCCGCCGCCGACCGCGCCTGGGCCGCCATCTGGATCGGCTTCATCTACCTGGGAATCGTGGCGCAGCCCATCGGCTGGCTCTTCCTGGCGGTGGAGTACGCCGGGTGGGGACGCGGGCTGAACCGCGGCAACGTGTCGCTGCTGGTGCTCGCACACCTGGCCTTCGTGGCGCTGGTCTTCACCAACGACCGGCACCACTGGGTCTTCCGCTCGTACGAGATGGTGCGCGCGGGCGGGCGCATGGAGTTCGCCGCCGTGCCGGCCGCGGGCTTCTGGGTCAACGTGTGGACGTCGTACGCGCTGATCCTGTTCAGCATGCTCCTGCTGTTCGTGCGGGCCGGCTCCGCGCCCCGCCTGTACCGCTGGCAGGTCGCCATCCTGGTCACCGGCTGGGTGGTCACCGCCATCCCCAACCTCCTCTTCCTGCTGGGCGACAGCCCCGTCCCGGGGATCAACCTCACCCCCTTCGTCTTTCCGCTCAAGGGCGCGCTGCTGACCGTCGGCATCTTCCGCTTCGGGCTGCTCTCCATCGTCCCCGTCGCCCGCGACGCGGTGATCGAGGCCATGCAGGAGGGGGTGATCGTGCTGGACGGCGCCGACCGGGTGGTGGACATCAACCCCGCCGCGCAGGTCATCCTGGGGGCGCACTCGCGGCGGGTGATCGGCCGGCCGGTGCTGGACCTGCCGCACCTGGGGGAGGCCTGGGCCGCCCGCGGCCGCTCGCCGGGCGCGCCGGAGCTGACGGTGGGCGAGGGCGAGGAGGCCCGCACCTTCGACGTGCGGGTGTCCGCCGTGTCGGCGCCGCGGAGCGGGCTCAGCGGCCGCCTGGTGGTGCTGCGCGACGTGTCGGAGCGCGCGCGGATCGAGCAGGCGCTCCAGGACGCAAAGGACGCGGCGGAGGCGGCCAACCGCACCAAGAGCCAGTTCCTCGCCAACGTCAGCCACGAGCTGCGCACCCCGCTCAGCGGGATCCTGGGGAGCTGCGAGATCCTGGCGGAGGAAGCGGCCACTCCCCCGGCCATGGTCCCCGACCTGGAGCGGATCCGCGCGTCCGGGTACGAGCTGCTGCGGCTGATCGACGAGCTGCTGGACCTTTCCAAGATGGAGGCCGGGCGCATCGAGCTGTCGCCGGAGCCGTTCGAGGTGGCGGTGCTGGTGCGCGAGGTGGCGGAGACGGTCCGCCCGCTGGCGGAGCGCAAGAACGTGGCCCTGGACGCGGACACGGCCCCGGACCCGGGGTGGGTGCTCGCGGACCGGGTGCGGCTGCGGCAGGTGCTCCTCAACCTGGTCGCCAACGCCGTCAAGTTCACGGAGTGCGGTGCGGTGCGCGTGGAGGCCCGCTGCGAGGGCGCCGCGGGGGAGACGGGCCAGGCGGTCTTCCGGGTGCGGGACACGGGGATCGGCATCACGCCGGAGCAGATCGAGCGCCTCTTCCAGCCCTTCGTGCAGGCGGACGCCTCCACCACGCGCCGCTACGGCGGCACCGGGCTGGGGCTGGCCATCGCGGAGCGCTTCTGCCGGCTGATGGGCGGGAGCATCGCGGTGGAGAGCGTCCCCGGCGAGGGCTCCACCTTCACGGTGACGCTCCCGGTGCGGCGCATCGCCGTGGCCCCGGCGGAAGCGGGCGCCGCCGCCGCGCCCGGCGGCGGCGCCACGGTGCTGGTGGTGGACGACGACGCGATGATCCGCGACGCCATCACCCGCATCCTGCGCGCGGAAGGGCTGCGGGTGGTCACCGGCGGGACGGGGGCGGACCTGCTGCGCCTGGCCCGCGAGCACGCGCCCGACCTAGTCACCCTGGACGCCATTCTCCCCGACATGTCGGGTCCCGAGGCGCTGGCGCGGCTCCGCGAGCAGCCGGGCGGGCGCGGGATGCGGGTGGTGATGCTCACCGGGCTGGACCGCGACCACCTGGACGGCGCGGCCACGGACGCGGAGTACCTGTCCAAGCCGGTGGACCGCAGGCGCCTGGTCGCCACGGTGCACCGGGTCCTCGCCGGCCGCGCCCCGGCGCCTGCGCCGGCGCACGGCCCCGGCGCTCCCCGGGCGGACGCGCCCGCCGCCCGGGCCGGCAAGGTGCTGCTGGTGGAGGACGACGCCACCACGCGGGGGATCCTGGCGCGGCGGCTGGCGGGGCGGGGGTTCCGGGTGGTGGAGGTGGAGGACGGGCTGGGGGCGGAGGCGGCGGTGGTGTCCGAGCGGCCGGACGTGGTGCTGCTGGACCTCAGCCTCCCCGGCAAGGACGGGTGGACGCTGGCCGCGGCGCTCAAGGCCGAGCCGGCCACGCGCCCCATCCCCATCATCGGCCTCACGGCGCACGCCATGCCCGGCGACCGGGAGCGCGCGCTCCGGGCCGGGTGCGACGAGTACGAGAGCAAGCCGGTGGACTTCCCGCGGCTGCTCTACAAGATGGACGTCATGCTGGGAGCCGCGGCCGCGGCGGCGGAGGGAGAAGCGGCCCGTTCCGCCGGGGAGCTGGCGGGGGCGGCGGGAGACTGAGGCCGCACATTGCCAGGGTCTCGCCCATCGCGGTTCAGCCGCTCCTTCATTAAGTTCCCCCGGGCGCTGGGGTCAGCCTCCGCGCTGCTGTTAAGCCCTGGCTGCCAGCCGCAGGCGCCCAACAGCTCCAACGTCTTACATCGTCTATCGCGATGCTCGGAATCGTTCATCTGACAGATTTGCATTTCGGGAAGGGCTCAGAAGAGGTGTTCGCCGATAAGCACAGGCTTCTTGCAAGCCTAGTCGCCGCCGTTGAGGGTCCTCTCGCAGACGCGAGCCAGCGGCTCCTGGTCGTCTCCGGCGACCTCGTGTACCAAGGGCGCACGGGAGCGTATGCAGAGGCGGAACGCTTCATTGACGACCTCCGGCATAGGCTATCTATCCACGATACCGACCTCGTGATCTGCCCCGGGAATCACGACATCATTCGCGGGCAAGCCGATCCGTTCCACCCGCTGAACCAGTTGATCTACCGGCTGACGCACCGCTCAGAGCGGACATTCACTCATGCGCAGAGGAACTTCCTAATCGCGGTGGGTGAAGTGGATGTCCTAGTGTTCAACTCCGCGTTCCGCGGCGATGACGGCTACGGCTTCGTCGACCTATCGCCCGGAGCCTTTCCGGACGTTCGGGAAACGTCCAGGCTTAGGGTCGCTGTACTGCACCACAACCTTCTTGGGGTGTACGAGGACGACGCGTCCACGCTTCGGAACGCGTACCCGTTTCTGGCGTACCTCGCCCACCAGGGCGTGGACCTCGTCCTTCACGGTCACCAGCACTCGCTGCAGGACCTGCCCAGCACGGCGACGTCCTGCCGGATCGTGGGGTGCGGGTCACTGAACTTCCGCAACCCGGGCGGCAACCCAAACCAGTTCAACCTTGTCCTTGCCTCTCCGGAAGGCATTCGTGTCCTGCGTCACCTCTGGGACCCCGACCTGATCGGGGGAGGGGCACGGGGCGGGTGGCGAGTATCCTGACCAACTTTCAATCGAGCAAGGCATGAGTTTATTCGGCGGCCACTTCGTCGTGTTCGAAGGGCTCGATGGGTCCGGGACCTCTACCCAGGCGCGCATGCTCCAGGAGGCGCTCTCGCGGGAGTTTCCGAAGGTGTTCCTGACGTCGGAGCCTACCACCGGTCCCGTGGGCAACCTGATCCGGCTTGCGATGTCCCACCGGCTCCACTTCGCCGACGATCCCCGCACGGAGGACCACCAGCTAGCGTACCTATTCGCTGCTGACCGATACGACCACCTCCACAACGAGGTGGACGGAATTCTCAAGCAGCTCCGGTCGGGTTCGCTGGTGATCTCCACGCGCTACTATCTCTCGTCCTTCGCGTACCACTCCCAGAGCGACGCGGATTTCGAGCTCATCGAGCGCCTGAACCGTGGCTTCCCCCCAGCGGATATCACCTTCTTCGTGGACTGCCCAGTCGACACCTGCCTCCGGCGGATCGAGCAGCGCCAGTACGTGAGCGAGAAGTACGAGCACAGGGCCAAGCTCGTCGCCGTGCGAGAGCGGTACGAACAGGCGCTCCAAGGGTACGGCCACAGGCTGCACAGGGTGGACGGGGAGCAGGCCCCTGACGCGCTGCACAGCCAGATTCTCCAGCTGGTGAGGGACGCTATATGCCCAACGAAGTGAGTCGGGTCTTCGACGAGATCGTCCGCGAAGCGGAGGGTCTCTGCGCGGACGGTACCGTGCACAACCTGTTTCTCCGGCGGGAGTTCCCGATCGAGGTCATCGACGACCCGTTCGGCGGGCTGCACGAAGAAAAAGCCGCCGCCTGGCAGCAGCCGACCCGCCCGGGGTTCCTGCACCTCAACCACGGTGAGTACATCCACCGCTCGGGAGACGGGACTGGGTACATCATCGAGGAGCTGACTAGGAAGGGAGACAGCAACCGCGCCCTGTTCAGCCTGATCGACATGGAGGACGTCATCCGGAGCGGGGACAACCCAATCCCTTCGTTCATGGTCCTCCAGTTTAGCCGGTCGGGCTCCACTCTGCACTGCACGGCCTACTTCCGCGCGCTCGAGGTGTGGAACTTCCTCCCGATCAACCTGACGGAGATGTGCCAGGTCATGCGCCAGATCCGCGACGCGTTTCCGGACCTAGTCCGGGTCGCACTCTGCGTGCACGCATTCCGGGCGTACATGAATCGGGAATTCGACTGCCTGGAGATCTCCGCGATCGACCGCATGAAGCAGGGAGAAGTCGCCCTGCTGGTGTACACAGGACAGAAGGACCGGCTGCGCGAACTCCTCGAGCACAAGATGAGGGAATCTTCCGTTGTCCGCACCGAGGGCCTCACCGAGGTTCTGACGGGTGCCCAGAACGACGGTGCGGTCCCGTATGGAGCCGATTTCGTCCGGAACGTTGAGCAGGCGCTGGAGCGGCTCAGGGCCGTGGCCCAGCTCCGGACCCGCGCGTCCCACGCGGAAGAGATCTCTCGGGTCACGGGGGAGTTCCGCACCTATCTGGAACGGGCCATCGCGGAGATACGCTGATGCAGCTCCAGGACATCATGAAGGCCCAGGAGGAGTTTGACAGGCGGCACTCGGGACGGAGCGAGTTCTTCGTCGAGATCGACGACGCCAAAGTGGAGCGCCTGGAACATCTGATCGTCTGCATGGCGGGCGAGCTCGGCGAGTTAGCCAACCTCGCGAAGAAGGCCGCGCGGGGTGACTTCTCCCTATCCGACGTCCGGCGCGACATCTCCGAGGAGGTCACCGACATGTTCATCTACGTGATCAAGCTCTGCAACGAGATGAACATCGACTTGGAGACTGAGTACCACCGCAAGATGCAGCGCAACCAGGATCGCTTTCGCAGGTACGAGCGATGAACGTATTCACCGGCGAGCAGTTCACGCCGCTCTACCTCGAGATTCTTTCAGCTTTTCGCGAGGGGCACCCACCTCTGTTTCCCTCCCGAATCGGGAACTACTTCGAACTAGGCCATTCGATCATCGAATTGAGCGGGGACGGGAGCCGGTGGTGTCTCCTGCCTGGTCGTGCTCTCAACCCATTCTTTGCCCTGTTCGAGATCTCCTGGATCCTGAGCGGCTCGAATCGGCTGGAAGGTCTCCAATACTTCATCCGGGACTACGGCAAGTACAGCGACGACGGAGAGACCCTGACGGGAGCTTACGGATACCGGCTCCGGAAGTACTTCGGTGTGGACCAGATCGAGCGTGTCATTGACGTTCTCGACGCGGACCCTGCAAGCCGTAGGTCGACTCTTGCCCTCTGGTCGGTGGACGACCTCGGGCGCGAGTCCAGGGACATCCCGTGCAACGTTCTGGTGAACGTGAAGGTCCGGGCTGGAAGGCTCGACGTGTCAGTGGCGAACCGCTCGAATGACGCGTTCCTGGGAGTTCCCTACAACATCCTCCAGTTCAACGCTCTGCAGAAATACCTCGCATGGCGGCTTGGAGTAGAGGTGGGAACTCAGGTGCACTTCATCGACTCTCTTCACCTGTACGAAAGCACCACCGGGAAGGTAGACAACATTCTTCTCGAGGAGAGGACGCGGCAGCAGGGCGGCCTCCCGCCCTCGATCAGAAGGAGCGACCTGTCCGAGTACGTCCCCTGTGACCACGAGTACCTTGCGACCCACTACGACGAGCCCAGCGGCGAGGAGAACCAATTTCTCCGGGTAAGGGACAGTTACATCCACTGGAGGAGTGGCAAGCGCGAGCTTGCACTCGACATGTTGCCGAAAACTGAGATCGGCATTGTAGCAGCCCAGTGGTATCGCTCTCGCCCCGATTTTACGCTCGGCCTTCCGGGCTGGTTACAGGAGATGAATGAACATGGGGATTGACATGCGCTCAGTCTATGGACTCAAGCATGCCCCTCCAGGTGTGCTGGTTGGTTCGCTTGAGGATCTGGCACGAGCTTTTACGGGATCCGGGGAAGCGCTCGCGGCCGAAGTCGCTGGAGCACTGAAAAACTTACCATACGCTACTGTTTATCCTCCTGGGTCTTTTGCACTGCGCAAACTTGCAGTAACGGCAGTTCTATTAGAGGAAATTTTCAACATGCCTGATCTAAACACTGTGCGGATGAACCTGGCGAGTGTTCGGGACGCGTGTGATGCACTAGGCATATCGTATGAAGAGGCTGTCATGTGTATGCGCCGGCTAGAGGGCATACAGCGAGTTCTTACAGGTGCTGTTGAACACTGAATCTCAAGCGGATTGTCAGAGTGAGTGGCAGGTGATGATTAGAAGACAGCGTTGACAGTCGGAAAAACCGTTGTCTGTTGTTGACGGGTTTCACTGTTGGATTATCTACAAGTACACAAGAGGTCGTGGGAGCGACAGGAATGCCTTCGTGCTGGACTCTGGAAGTGCACTGGGTGCCTGTGCTGTACATGCATCCCAACGCATCACTCCGTGAGCGGACACGAACGCTGGTAGAGTCTAGTTGAATTGTAGGGCATCAAGAAGACGCTGTGATGCGTTCCGTATGCCAAACGTTTCCTTGTCCGCGCTCCCGCGTTCCGGTAAGCTGAGGCAGGCGCCGCGCGGCACTTGGACGCCGGCGCCCCGGGAACGCGGTACCCAGGACGCAGCATGCTCGCCCCGCCCACCACTCCCATTCCGCCGCTTCTCGTCGCCATGACCGACCTGCCGCCCGGCACCGCCCCCGGACCCGGCGCGGAGCCGCGCGACCCGGGCCTCCTGCTGGACGCCGTCACCTTCGCCGCGAAAGCGTTTCTCACCGCGGACTCGCTGGAATCCGCCGCGGCCGCCGTGCTGCGGCGTCTGGGCGAGGCCGCGGGCGCCGCGCGCGCCTACGTCCTGGACGGCGGCGCCGCCTGCCGCTGGCCGGAGGCCGACTGCGACGGGCCCGCCGTGCACCTGCGCGCCGGGTGGAGCGGCCCCGGGTGCGGGCCGGGCCCCGAGGGCGGCGGGGAGGCCGGCGCGCCGTGGGAGGCCGCGCTCGCCGGCTGGGTGGACGCCCTCCGCGCCGGGACCACCGTGCAGGGACACGCGCGCGAGCTCCCCTCCCCCGCGCGCGAGCTGCTTGCGGCGCACGGCGCCCGCTCGCTGGTGATGGTCCCCGTGTTCGTGAGCGGCGGCCTGTGGGGGATCACCGGCTTCGACGCCTGCGACGCCGAGCGGAGCTGGTCCCAGACCGAGCTGCGGGCGCTGCACGCCGTGGCCGACCTGTTCGGGGTGGCCGTGGGGCGGCAGAGGCTGGAGATGACGCTGTCCGGGCAGCGCCTCCAGGCCGTGCTCCAGGCCGAGGTGGGATCCGCCGTCACCGAGAGCACCGGCTCGCTCGACGGGATGCTGCAGCGCTGCGCCGAGGCCGTGGCCAGGCACCTGGACGCCGCGCTGGTCCGCATCTGGATCACCGACCAGGGCGACCCCGGCACGCTCAACCTGCGGGCGAGCGCCGGGGTGCGGACCCGGGTGACCGGCCGGTACAGCCGGGTCCCCCTCGGCCTCTTCCCCTTCGCCGGGTCCGACGTGCGCCGCCAGCCGCTGGTGTCCAACCAGGCCCAGACCGACGGCAGCCTGGACGACCCCGAGTGGGCGGTGCGCGAGGGGCTCACCGCCGCCGCCGGCTACCCCCTGGTGGTGGAGAACGACCGGCTGGTGGGGGCCATCGTCCTGTTCCGCCGCAGGCGCCTGCACCAGGTGGACGTGGACGCCTTCGCCTCCGTGGGCGACGAGATCGCCCTCGCCATCGAGCACGCCCGCGCGCTGGACGCGCTCCGCGGCCGCGAGCGCCAGCTCGCCGAGGCGCAGGAGCTGGCCGAGATGGGGAGCTGGCAGTGGGAGGTCGAGGCCGATCGCGTCACCTGCTCCGACAACCTGTACCGCATCTTCGGGCTGAACCCGCGCGAGCGCCCCATCAACTCCGCGGCCGTGCTCCGCCGCGTGCACCCCGACGACCGCGCCGTCGTCGCCGACGCCCTGGGCGCCGCCACCCGCGAGCTGCGCCCCTTCGACTTCGAGGCCCGTATCGTCCGCCCGGACGGCGAGGCCCGCGCCCTCCACTGGCGCGGCGAGGCCGCCGCCGTCCCGCCCGGCGCCGCCGCCCGCTTCCTGGGCACCTGCCAGGACATCACCGCCCGCCGCGAGGCGGAGGAGCGGTCGCAGCGGCTGGTGCGCGAGCAGGGCGCCCGCGCCGAGGCCGAGGCCGCCCGGCGCCGCGCCGAGTTCCTGGCCGAGGCCAGCCGCGTGCTCGGCGCCTCCATCGACCACCGGGTGACGCTCGCCTCCCTGGCGCGCCTCGCCGTCCCCGAGCTGGCCGACTGCTGCATCGTGGACCTGCTGCGCGACGGGGGCACCACGCTGCGGGTGGGGATCGCCCACGTCGACGACCGCAAGGAGGCCATCCTCTGCCGCCCCGGCAGCTTCGACCTGGACGCGCTCACCCCCGTCCACCCCGTGCTCCGCGCCCTGCGCGACGGCGAAGCCTCGCTGCTGGCCGAGGTCACCCCGCAGATGCTCAACGAGGCCGTGCTGGAGGGCCCCCGGCGCGACCTGCTGCGCGACCTTGGCCCCACGTCCGTGGTGGTGGTCCCGCTCCAGGCCGGGGACGACGTCATCGGCGCGCTCACCCTGATGGTGTCCGAGTCCGGCCGCGTGTACGCCCAGGCCGACCTGGACCTCGCGCGCGAGCTGGCCCGCCGCGCCTCGCTCGCCGTGGAGAACGCTCGCCTCTTCCGCCAGGCGCGCGAAGCGGTGCAGGCGCGCGACGAAGTCCTTTCCGTGGTCGCGCACGACCTGCGCAACCCCGTGGGCACCGTCATCATGGGCGCCAACCTGCTCCTGGACGAGATCCCGGACGGCGAGCGCCCCTTCGAGCGCAAGTACCTGCAGATCATCCGCCGCTCCGCCGAGCGCATGGACCGGCTGATCCAGGACCTGCTGGAGGTCAAGCGCATCGAGACCGGCAAGCTGGCGCTGGAGTGCCGCCCCGACGACCTGGCGCGCGTGCTCGCCGAGAGCGTGGAGATGCTGCGCCCCATGGCCGCCGCCGCCGCCCTCCGCCTGGAGGAGGAGGTCCCCGGGGGGCTGCCGCGGGTGCTGGTGGATGCCCTGCGCGTGCAGCAGGTGCTTTCCAACCTCGTGGGCAACGCCCTCAAGTTCACCCCCGCCGGCGGGGTCATCACCCTGCGGGCCGTCCCGCGCGCCGCCGAGGTGCAGGTGTCCGTCGCCGACACCGGACCCGGGATCTCCGCCGAGCAGCTCCCGCACATCTTCGGGCGGTTCTGGCAGGGCGGGCGCAAGGACGGCCTGGGCGTGGGGCTGGGGCTCGCCATCGCCAAGGGGCTGGTGGAGGCCCACGGCGGGCGGATCTGGGTGGAGAGCGAGCCCGGCCACGGCACCGTCTTTTCCTTTACCGTTCCCGTTGCCCCTGAGGCTTCTACGGCTTGACGGCAACGGATTGAACGGCGGTTCTGGGCGTGTCCCCGGCTGGCGCCGGGGTCGGGCTTCGGCTCCGTAACGCACGAAACAACCGTGCGTAACGGAGTCGAGCCCCGGCGGAAACAGCCCCGCCGGGTCTCGCCCCTTCGGGCCGAAATCCCTCACGCGGGCATCACGCTGGCGTCCGCGGGGCCCCCCACCCCGGCGCTGCGCACCACCCCTCCCCCGGACCCGGGGGAGGGATCTCCTTTGTCGTGCTCCCCCTCTCCCCTTGCGGGGAGGGGCTGGGGGAGGGGGTCTTGCCGCCTCGACCCCGGCGCGCAGGCCCGCCATTTCCCTCCGCGCTTCCCGCCTGTACCTTCCCCACCTTCTCTGCCGAACCCCCCGCAGCCCCGGAGCACCCGCGTGAACCTGAGCCTCCGCGCACTTCAACGTCTCGTCCCCGGCCTCGCCGGTACCCCGGAGGAGATCGCCGGCCGCCTCCGCGAGGGCGGTATCGCCGTGTCCCGCATCGCGCCGCTGGAGGAACTGCTGCGGCCGGTGGTCGTGGGGCGCGTGACGGAGCTGGCGCAGCACCCCAACGCCGACCGCCTCAGGGTGTGCGTGGTGGACGACGGCGGCGAGCAGCCGCGGCAGATCGTCACCGGCGCCGACAACGTCGCGGCGGGCGCCTCGTACCCTGTCATCCGCGCCGGCACCACGCTCCCGGGCGGGGTCAAGATCCGCAAGGGCAAGCTCCGCGGCGAGGTGTCCGAGGGGATGCTGGGCTCCGCCATCGAGCTGGAGCTGGGCGACGAGAAGGAGGGGCTGATGACGCTCCCCGGCGACCCCGCGCCCGGCACCCCGCTCCCCGAAGTGGTCCCCGTGGAGGGCGTCGTCTTCGTCCTGGAGGGCGAGCCTACCGAGGAGGAGGTGGTGAAGGCGCTCGGATGAGGGAACGGAAGTACGTGAGTGCGGGAATGTGAATGGCGGTACGGAGTACGAAGTACGTGAACTGCGCCCCCGCCGGGATCTCCCGGCGGGGGCGCCATCGCAGGCCCTCACCCGGCTCGCTTGAGGCTCGCCACCCGGGTCCTTCAACCGGTCCACGCGAAGCGTGAGGCGCCATCCTGGGCGAGGGGACTACGGCTGGACTCCGTGCGGTTTTCCCCTCCCTCGCTTGCTGGGGAGGGGTGGCGCGCAGCGCCGGGGTGGGGGGCCCAGCGGACGCCAGCTCGATGCCCGCGTGAGGGATTTCGGCCCGAAGGGGCGAGACCCGGCGGCTGTTTGCCGGGGCTCGACTCCGTTAGCCCGCGTTGTTTGCGGGCTTACGGAGCCGAAGCCCGACCCCGGCGACAGCCGGGGGCACGCCCGAACCCTGCAGTTCAACTCCCGACTGATCCCATCTCCGCCAGGCGCGCCTTCGCCTCCGCGTCGTCCGGGTCCAGCTCCACGGCGCGGCGGAAGGCGGCCAGCGCCCCGGCGCGGTCCCCGCGGGCCAGGAGCGCGTCGCCCAGGTCCACCCGCACCCCCGCCGAGCGCGGCAGGGCCTCCGCCGCCCAGCCGAACACCCGCGCCGCCGCCTCCGCGTCGCCCCGCCTCCAGAGCAGCTCGTAGCCCAGCGCGCGGAACGCAGCCTCGTCCATCGGCGGCCGGCCGACGCTCCCCGCCACCGCCGCCCGGAAGACCGGCTCGGCGGCCGCTGCGCCGCGCGTCAGCACGGCGTACGCGACCTCGTCCGCGCCGGGCGCGCTCGTGCCCGTGCTCGCGGCCGGGCCCGTGCGCTCCAGCGCCAGCGCGGCTCCCGGGGGCGCCCACTCCGCCGGGTCGCGCCCCAGGAGCGCCCGCGCCTCCGCGTCGCCCTTCACGTGCGCGTCCAGGAACGCGGCCACGAGCCGCAGCGTGGCCGCGTGGCCGCGGTGGGGCGCGCCCTGCACCGGGCCCCAGAAGGCCGGGAGCACCCCCTCCACCATGCCGTGGATGGCGAAATCGGCGTGGCGCATGCCGCGCACCCGCAGCAGCCAGCGCGGCCCCGCCGCCGAGTCGAACACCGCGCGGTCCTCGCCCAGGCCGCGCGCCAGGTTCTCCTCGCGCGTGCGGGTGGCGTGCAGCAGCGGCATGCGCAGCCGGTCCAGGCGGTAGAAGGGGGACGGGCGCATCAGGTCGCGCATCAGCCGGTTGGATAGGATGCCGCTGTCCAGGCTCACCACCGCGTCCGTCTCCGGGCGCCGCATCGCCAGCAGCGTCGCCGCCATCCCGCCCAGGTCGAAGCCCACCAGCGCGCTCCGCCCCGCGTCCGCGCCCGGCAGCCCCCGCACCCGGGCGAGCACCTGCTCCAGGTCGCGCACCTCCGTTTCCAGGTCGGCCGCCCCCACCGTCACCAGCGGGGAGCGCGTCCCCGCCAGCGTCGCTGCCGCCACCAGGTAGCCCCGGCTGGCCAGGTACTCGGCGAGCACCACCTGCGCGAGCGGCGACTCGTACGACCACCCCATCCCCAGCACCACCGCCGGGAACCGCCCGGGTGCCGCCGGCGCCGCGTGCCCGGCGAGCGCTTCCAGCGCCATCAGCGTGTCGTAGCGCGCGCCCGGCGTCCCCGGCGGGCCCGGCACCGCCAGCGCCCGCCTTTCCGCCGCGCGGCGCTCCGCGTCCGTGCGCAGCGCCCGCCCCTCCGGCGCGCCCAGCAGGTGCGCGTAGTCGCGCAGGCGCATGCGCGGCGCGCCCGCTCGCATGGCGGCCGGGTACCACAGGCTCACCTGGATGGGCCGCGGCGCCGCGGAGTCGCCCCAGGCGCGGGCCGGGTCGCGGATCCACTCCACCCGGTAGCCCACCGCGTGCGGCCCCGGCCGCAGCTCCCCCCACAGCGGCGGGGCCTGCGCGGCCGCGCGCGCGGGGAGGGCGGCGGTCAGGCCCAGCAGGAGCGCGGCGGCGAGCGGGAGACGGGGGACGGGGCGCATGGACGGTCCGGTGCGGGGAGTGGGAGGAGCGCCGACACGGCCGGGGGACGGGCCGCGTGCGGGAAATGTTAACCGCCTTCCCGCCCGGCTGGCGAGCCCGACCCCAACGCCGCGGGGGCGGCGGCTGTACTCCCTTTCAGCGCGGCCCGGGGGCCGCCATCCAAACCGCGACCGAGGAGAGCAGGCCATGAAGTTCCGCACGTACGCACTCGCGCTGGCGCTCGCCGCGGCGCCGCTTCCCGCGCTGGCCCAGGACCCCGTCCCCGCCCCCGACCGTCCCCGCGCCGAGCGCGCCCCGGGCGAGGCCAGGCGCCCCGCCGAGGCTCGCCGCCGCCGCGAAGCGCGGCGCGGAGCGGAGATGCGCCGCCGTGGCGCCGAGATGCGCCGCCACGCCGCCGAAGCTCGGCGCCGCGGCGTGGCCGAGCGCCTCATCGCCCGCCGCGAGCAGCTGAAGCTCACGGACGCGCAGGTCGCCCGCCTCCAGGCCGTCGACCGCTCGCTGGCGAGCCGCAACCGCGCCGCGCTGGAGCGCATCCGCGCCGTCCGCGAGAGCGCGGCGCCGCGCCTGCGGGCGCGCGCCGACAGCGCCCGCGGCGAGGCGCGCCGCATGCGCCTCACCGGGGAGGAGCGCGCCGCGCTGCGCCGCGCGCGCGAGCAGCTGCGGCCGCAGATGGAGCAGCTCAGGCAGAACCGCGGGGCCGCGCGCCGCGAGGTCGAGTCGGTGCTCACGCCGCAGCAGAAGGAGCAGCTGCGCGCCGCCCGCGAGGCCGGCCGCGGCCGCGCGCGCGAGCTCCGCGAGCGCCGCCGCGACGAGGTCCGCCGCCGCGTGGAGGTCCGGCCGGGCTCCTGAGCCGGCGGAGTACGCGGCGAAGCGGGGCGCCACACGCGTGGCGCCCCGCTTCGCCGTTCCGGAGCAGCCCGGACCCGTGCTACCCGGAGGACGCCTCGCCCCCGTCCGCCAGGTCCGCCAGCCGCACCCGCACCATGTCGTCCAGCAGCGCGTCCGGCACGCCGTAGACCTCCTCCGCCAGGAAGCGGCGCGTTTCCGTCTCGCTGCGCGCCACCTCGCGCAGCGCGCTCGCAAGCCGCTCCACCGGCAGCCCCACCCGGCGGGCGGCGTTCACCAGGCGCTGGTACGCCTCCCGCCTCGCCGCCTGCTCCTCGGGGGTCTCCCCCGGCTCCCACGGCTCTCGCATCGCCCTCCTCCTCCCGCTCCGTTTCGGTGATCCTCCCGGCTTCCCCAGAAGAGCGACGCCCTCATCCGCCGGCGCCGGGCGCGGCATCGGCCGGCGCGTCCTCCGCCTCGTCGCGCGGGATCGCCCCGGCGCGCAGGTTGTCCATGGAGTCGCTGATCCGCTGCACGCCCCGCATCTCCGCCACGCCGCCCTCCAGCACGCCCCACGCGGAGATCGTCCAGGCGCTCGGCGGGCGCTCCTGCTCCCGGTCGTCCTCCTCGCTCGTGCGCGCCACCTCCTCCGCCACCTCGCGCGAGGCGCACACCGCCGACAGGGCCGGGCAGCTCTCGCCCGGGAGCTTCTGGAACACGCACCACACCTTCTGAGCCATGCGACAAAGCTCCTCGACCGGGTGGTCACGGCGGGTTCGGGCGTGCCCCCGGCGGGCGCCGGGGTCGGGCTTCGGCTCCGTAACGCAGCAAACAACGCTGCGTAACGGAGTCGAGCCCCCGCGAAACTGCCCGCGGGGTCTCGCCCCTTCGGGCCGTAATCCCTCACGCAACTGCCTGCCGGTTCCGTATCCGCAAGCTCCCGGCCGCGGGAAACGCAAACGGGGGAGCCCGCAGGCTCCCCCGTCTTTGGTCCGCCGGCCGCGCCGGCTTCAGTCCAGCGTTTCCAGCCACCCCAGGCGCTGGCGCATCGTCACCGCGAGCGACACCGCCGCCAGCACCAGCCCGAAGAGCGCCGGGTGCGGCCCGGACCCGCGCTCCGGCGCGGGCTCCGCCGCCATCCCGTTCGCGGCGGCCGGGGGGGCGGACGAGCGCTTCGCCGCCGTGGCGGCAGCAGCCGCCTTCACCGCCGGCCCCGCCCCGGCGGCGGACGAGTCGGCCCTTTGCTTCGCCAGGTACGCCGCGTAGTTGTCCGGGAACACCGCCACGTGGTAGTGGGGCGGGTTGCGCTCGCGCGTCACGTCCAGCACGCCGCTGCGCTCCAGGCCCAGCAGCGTTCCCTCCAGCCAGGCGCGGCACTCGCCGCTCCGGCTGATGCGGAAGTCCACCGCCATCCCCGCCGGGTGCACCGAGAGCTGGTGCGCGTTCCCCGGCTGGTTCGCGAGCGGGCGCGTCAGGCTGGTGACCACCAGCTTCTCGCCGCACCCCTCGCGGTACTGCGCCCCCAGCCGCTCCAAAAAGGTGCCCACCTCCGGACGCGTGTAGGGAAAGGAGACCCCGGACGCGACCGAGTAGTTGGCGTCGCCCTCCACCTTCACCAGCACGCCCTGCTCGACGAAGTCGCGCACCTGGCCGCCGGTGCGCAGAAAGGTGAAGTCGTTCGCCTCCGCCACCTCGTGCTGGCGGACCATCGACTTCGGGGAGCCGCGCAGCGTCGCGTCGTCCGCGTGCGCAGGCACGGCCACGGCGGCCAGGAGCGCAGTCAGAAGAGTCGAGGTTCGCAGCATCCGGTCCTCCGTCGTGGGGTCGTACCGGCGCCGGGCCCGGATGAGGGCTCCCGCGCCTGGATCTGGTTGTGGGGTATTGAGTTAGGAACGAATCGAATATACAAGCATTCCGCCCGCCGTGCCAGTGGCCGGGTTCGCACAGGTGCCTGTGGAATCAGGAGTTGCGCGGCGGCTCCACGGGCGGCCGCGGGGTGGCGGAGGAACGGCGGGCGCGGGCACCCGGACGGCCGGGCCGTCCGGGTGCCCTGGCATGGAATCGATCGTGGGCGTGCGGCTACTGCGGCCCGCCCTTCCGGTCCGCGTCAGGGGCGCCGCCCTGCTGCACGCTGCGCCGGTCCAGCTCCTCGGGCCTGGCGCCCCGCAGCGCTTCCTGCACGGAGTCCTTCGCGCTCGAGGTGGAAGCGCCGGCCGCCGCCGTCTCACGGGCCTGCCTGCGGGCCTCCGCGGACACCGCGCCCTGCTGCACGCTGCGCTGGTCCAGCTGCTCCGGCGAGACCCCCGCGCTCTCGGCATCCGCGGCGCCCACGGCGTCCGCGAAGCCCGGCCCGCCGCAGGGCGGAGGCAGGCAGTCCCGGCTCTCGCCGCAAGGCGGGCAGTTGTCCTGGCACTTCCTGGCCAGCGCCTCAAGCTCGTCGCAAGGCGGCGGCTCGTCGTCCGGGCAGGGGATGTCCTGGAAGCAGTCGCACTGGCGCGGCATGGGCATCATGGGCGGGCACAGGTCGAAGCTGCAGCCGCAGATGCTGGACAGCTGGCGAAGCACCAGGCACGCCACCACCTGCCCCAGCTTGAGCCCGGCCTCGTGGTCGCTGCGCCAGTGGATACCGGCCCACATCCGCGCCATGCCGATGTTGTCGGCCATGTTGCGCAGCTCCTGGCCGATGGTGCTGAAGCCCAGCCCCAGGGTGAGCGCGTTGGGCGTGGGATCGTTGCCGAAGAAGTAGGCCAGGATGGTGCTGGCCGCGCCCGCGTAGGTGCTGTGCCCCGAGGGATACGCCGGGTGCCGCGGCGTCCCCGGGCTGAACCCCGGCACCGGCGCGCACGGCCGCGCGTCCGGACAGGTGATGTACATGGGGTTCAGCTCGTCCGGCCGGTCGAACAGCACGTTGATGGCACCGTACTCCGCGGGGCGCGGCCGCCGCGAGGTGAACTGGCGCGGGCTGAGCCACTTGTAGTACCAGGCCGCCTGGAGCGCGCTGGCGATGGCCACGTCCAGCGCCGCCCACACCAGCGCCTGCCGCGGCGGCGACCAGCTGCGCGTGGTGATCAGGTAGTTGAGCGCGTGGCGGTGGAAGAGCCCCGGCGTCTCGTTCTCCAGGGCCCGCGCCAGTCCCCGCCCCGTGCGGATCACCTGCTGTCCGGGGAGCCGGGCCACCTGCACCGCCCCCAGCGCGGGCGGCATCAGGTTGAACAGCCGGCTGATCGGCGCGCGGCACCCGAACGCCCGCGGGCGCAGGTACCGCGGCTCGCACGGCCACTCCGTCAGGTTGGGGCAGTCTCCCTGGCTCACCAGGCTGCACGGCTCGTCGCGCAGCTTGGAAAGGTTCAGCAGCTCCTCGAACTCCTTCCTGACCTCGTCCTGCCCGTCGGGCGTGCACACGTCCGGGTACGGGGGAAAGTACCCCGCGTTGCCCGGGTCGTCGGTGACGGCGAGCAGCTCCTTGATGGAGACCAGGCGCAGCTGCGCGCAGTGGTTCCAGAAGCTCGCGTCCGGCTCCACCTGCGGCCCCGTCAGCGCGTATTCCGGCACGGGACACGGATATGGCTTGTCTACGCAGGTCATGGCTTTCCTCCGCGTACGGGTGAGCGCTGCGAACTATTATAGTCCGCAAATACACTATACACTTATAACGATTAAAACACAATACAATCTTTGTTCACCCCCAGCGCCCCGTCCCCGTGGCCGCGGAGGAGAGCTCCCGGCCGTTGTAGATCCGCCGCCGAGGCGCTAAAATACGAGGTTTGCGACCGGGTTTCGCGGCGCCGCGGCGGCTTCGCGCCGCCGGGCCCGGGCCCCAAAACGACCGAGCCTACCGTGACCGACATGAGCAGCGAAGACGGCCCCGGGCCACACGCAGACGCTCCCGCCTCCGCCGGGCGCGAGGGGCAGGACTTCATCCGCGCCCTCGTCGCGGACGACCTGCGGGCGGGGAAGTACGACACCATCGTCACCCGCTTCCCGCCGGAGCCCAACGGCTTCCTGCACATCGGCCATGCCAAGAGCATCTTCCTGAACTACGGCATCGCCCGGGAAACGGGGGGACGCTTCAACCTGCGCTTCGACGACACCAACCCGGAGACGGAGGACGCCTCGTACGTCCAGTCCATCGTCGACACGGTGCGCTGGCTGGGCGCGGACTTCGGAGACCGCATCTTCCACGCGGCGGACTACTTCGAGCAGATGTACCGCTTCGCCGAGTTCCTGGTGCAGCGCGGGCTGGCGTACGTGGACAGCTCCACGGACGAGGAGATCCGGGAGGCGCGCGGCACGGTGACGGAGCCCGGGCGGCCCACCCGGTACCGGGACCGCGGGGTCGAGGAGAACCTGGACCTCTTCCGGCGGATGCGCGCGGGCGAGTTCCCGGACGGCGCGCACGTGCTGAGGGCAAGGATCGACCTGGCCAGCAACAACATGCTGCTGCGCGACCCCCTCCTTTACCGCATCCGCCACGCGCACCACTACCGGACGGGCGACGCGTGGTGCATCTACCCGCTGTACGACTACGCCCACCCCATCGAGGACGCCATCGAGGGGATCACGCACTCGCTGTGCACGCTGGAGTTCGACAACAACCGCGCGGTCTACGACTGGACGGTCGACCACTGGCAGGACTTCGTCCGGGGCGAGGGCGGCACCCCGGCGCGGCCGCACCAGCACGAGTTCGCGCGCGGCGAGCTGGAGTACACCATCACCAGCAAGCGCAAGTCGCTGGAGCTGGTGAAGGGCGGCTACGTGAGCGGCTGGGACGACCCGCGCATGCCCACGCTGGCCGGCCTGCGCCGCCGCGGCGTCACGCCCGAGGCGCTGCGCAGCTTCTGGGAGCGGATGGGCGTGGCCAAGTTCAACAGCCGCGCGGACGTGGCCAAGCTGGAGTTCGCCATCCGCGACGACCTGAACACGCGGGCGCCGCGCGTGCTCTGCGTCCTCCGTCCGCTGAAGGTGACCCTCACCAACTACCCGGAGGGGCGGACGGAAACGTTCGACGCGCCGCTCTGGCCGCACGACGTGCCGAAGGAGGGGACGCGTCCCCTGCACTTCTCGCGGACTCTCTACATCGACCGCGACGACTTCATGGAGAGCCCGACAAAGGGCTTCCACCGCCTGTCGCCTGGCGCGGAGGTGCGGCTGCGGTACGCGTACGTCGTCCGCTGCGACGAGGTGGTGAAGGACGAATCCGGCGAGGTGGCGGAGCTGCGCTGCTCGTACGATCCGGGCACCCGCGGCGGCGGGACGCCGGACGGGCGGCAGGTGAAGGGAACCATCCAGTGGGTGAGCGCGGAGCACGCCGTGCCCTGCGAGGTGCGGCTGTACGACCGCCTGTTCACCGTGCCCGACCCCGAGGCGCGCGCGGGCGACTTCAAGGACTACCTGAACCCCGATTCGCTGGTCGTGGTCCGCGGCGCCCTCGTCGAGCCCAGCGTCAGGGACGATCCCGCCGGGAGCCGCTACCAGTTCGAGCGGGTGGGCTACTTCTGCTCGGACGCGGTGGACTCGCGGCCGGACGCGCTGGTCTTCAACCGCACCGTGACGCTCCGCGACACCTGGGCGAAGACGGCGGCCGCGCCCGCCGCGCAGGTGGAAAGGGCGCCGAAGGCGGAGCGCGCGCCGCGGGAGCGGGCCGCGTCCGCCGGCGGCGCCCGGCCGGCGGGGGCGATGGAGGACTTGCGCTCGCCGGAGCTGGAGGCGAAGCGCGCGAGGTTCGTGTCGGAGCTGGGCCTGTCCGCCTCCGACGCGGACGTGCTGACGCGCGACGACGAGCTGGCCGGCGTGCTGGAGGCGACGGCGGCCCTGGGCGCCCCGCCGAAGGCGGTGGCCGGCTGGATGGTGAACGTGGTGCTGCCGGAGGTGAAGGAGCGCGGCATCGCGAGCATCGCGTTCACGCCGGCCGAGCTGCGCGAGCTGACCGGCCTGGTGGAGGACGGCACCATCAGCGCCGCGAGCGGCAAGGCCGTGCTGGCGGAGATGACCCGCGGCGGCGGCGGCCCGCTGGAGATCGTGGAGCGGCGCGGGCTGCGGCAGGTGAGCGACGCGGGGGCGCTGGCGCCGGCCGTGGACGAGGTGCTGTCCGCCAACGCCGCCAAGGCCGCGGAGTACCGCGCCGGCAAGACCGGGCTGATGGGCTTCTTCGTGGGCCAGGTGATGCGCAGGACGGGCGGGAGCGCCAACCCGGAGGTTGTGCGGGGGCTGCTGGAGGAGCGGCTGGGCGCGTAGGCCCGCCGGCCGATGGAAGCGAGGGGGCGTCCCGGCCGGGGCGCCCCCTCGCTGACGCCAGCGCGACGCCCGCGTGAGGGATTTCGGCCCGAAGGGGCGAGACCCGACAGCAGTATCGTCGGGGCTCGACTCCGTTGCAGACGGTCGTTTCGTCTGCTACGGAGCCGAAGCCCGACCCCGGCGCCAGCCGGGGGCACGCCCAAACCCGCCGTACCAGGCCGTTGTCCCAACCGGATCCGGTACAAGACCGCAGATCCATCCCCAACCGCCCGGTCCCGTCGTGAACCGAAAGCCCGTGCTCGCCGCCGTCCTCGCCGCCGCGGCCCTGGGGGGCGCCGCCCTCGCCGCCCCGTCGCTGCTCCCGCGGGACGGCCGCACCCCCGCCGCACCGTCGTCCCCGGCGCCGTCGTCCGGGGCCGCCGCACCGCTCGCTCCCACGCGCGGGCTGGACCGGACGCTGCTGGACAGCGCCTGCGCGCAGGCCGCCCGGCTGCCGCGGCTGCGCAGCCTGCTCGTCGCGCGCGACGGGGAGATCCTGGCGGAGCGCTACTTTCGCGGCGCCACGGCCGAGCGGCCGGCAAACGTCAAGTCGGTGTCCAAGAGCATCGTGTCGGCGCTGGTGGGGATCGCCGTGGCGGAGGGGCACCTGCGCGGGACGGAGCAGCCCATCGCCCCGTTCTTCCCGGAGCAGCTGGGGCGCGACCCCGACCCGCGGAAGCGCGCCATCACGCTGGGCAACCTGCTTTCCATGCAGGCGGGGCTGGAGGGCACCTCGTTCGGCGGGTACGGCGCCTGGGTGGGGAGCCGCGACTGGGTGCGCTCCGCCCTGGCGCGGCCCATGGTGGACGAGCCCGGGGGCCGCATGATCTACAGCACCGGAAACACGCACCTCCTTTCCGCCATCCTCACCCGCGCGACGGGGCGCAGCACCTGGGCGTACGCGCAGCGAGCGCTGGCGGAGCCGCTGGGGATCCGGCTGCCGCCATGGCCCACGGACCCGCAGGGGATCTACTTCGGCGGCAACGAGATGCGGCTGACGCCGCGGGCCATGGTGCGCTTCGGGGAGCTGTACCGCAACGGGGGGCGGCACGAGGGGCGGCAGGTGGTGCCGGAGGCGTGGGTGCGCGCCTCGCTCGTCCCGCGCACTCGCTCCCCCTGGAGCGGCGACGAGTACGGCTACGGCTGGTGGCTGAGCACCGCCGGCGGGCACCCCATGTTCTACGCCTGGGGGTACGGCGGGCAGTTCATCTTCGTGGTGCCGGAGCTGCGGCTCACCGTGGTCACCACCTCGGAGCCGGACCTCCCGCGCGAGGGCGGCCACCTGGACGAGATCCGCCGCATCCTGCGCACGCTGATCGTCCCCGCCGCGGAGGCGGGCGGCCCGGCGGCGGCGCGCGACACGCTCCCCGGGGGCGGGGATCTGGACGATTTGCCAGGATGATCGAAAGCGCCCGATGTGTGCCGTACACATCGGACGCTGATTCCGCCGTGGTTCGTGCAGCGTGATCGATGGACCGCTGAAATGGATCGACAGACACGCCGGAGAACCGCGCCAGCCATCGTTGCAGCTACGCCTCGGGAGGTGTAGTCATTGCGGACACCTGGCACGGTGGCATTCGCGTCACCCGGTGTGACACTCCCCCGAACAGTAGTAACACCCGTTTACCTGCTTGAAGTGCTTCTTCGCTTCCGAGACGGCGTCTCGGCAGCTACTGAAGTATCCCAGGTAGATCCGATTGGCATCCGACGGCATGTAGCTGCAGCCGCTCACGTGCACTTCGTGATCGCCGTTCGACTGAGCCGATTTGTTGACGTAGTAGTACCCAGCCACAGGACACCTCACTTGATGATGGTCGACGACGAAACGACTTCTGCATGGCGAGGTAGCTCTCGCCGATTCATTGGTCGGACGGGGCCGTCTCGTTTCTCACCCGCCGCTTCTCGTGCAGTCGCCTGAACCAGCATCGGGTGCATCCGCAATGAGGTGCGTTGGGCATGCCGGACGCGGCCGCTGACGAAGCGCATGCGGGCCGCTTCCTGCACGCCCGAGGAGACGCTCAGCCGCTCCCGGCGGCGGGGCGCTCACCAGCGGGGATCCAGGGTCCAGGCTCCAGCCCCATCGCCTCCGCCAGCAGCTCGTACGACCGCAGCCGCGCGGCGGGGTCGTGCGTGACCGTCACCACCATCAGCTCCTCCACCCCGTAGCGCTCCGCCAGCCCCAGCAGCGCGTCGCGGACCGCCGCCGGTTCGCCGGCGACGACCCGTGCCCCGGGCGCGTCCGGCGGCGGCGGCGCCCACCCCGCCCCCAGCTCGGCGAGCGCGTCCTCCGGCGAGGGGATGCCGCGGTCGAAGCCGCGCATGATCCGCCGCCGCCACGCCTCCATGCTGCTCGCCAGCCGGCCCGCCTCCTCGCTCGTATCCGCGCAGACCACGCTCACCGCCGCGCTCGCCCGCGGCGCCGCCGGCGCCCCCGGCCGCGCCGAGGGCCGGAAGCGCTCCCGGTACGCCCGCGCCACCGCCGCCCCGTCCTCGCCGCTGATGAACTGCGCGAACGAGTAGGCGCACCCCGCCTCCGCCGCGTAGAGGGCGCCCTGCCCGCCCGAGCCCAGGATCCACAGCTCCGGCACGCCCGGCCCGCGCGGCATGGCCCGCACGCGCCGCCAGGGATGGTCCGCCGCGAAGTTCTCGTTGGCCAGCCAGCGCCCCAGCTCCTCCACCTGCCGCGGGAACACGTCGCCCGCGGGCGCGCGCCCGTAGGCGAGCGCCTGCGCCGTGCGAGGGTCCCCGCCCGGCGCCCGCCCCAGCCCCAGGTCGATGCGCCCGGGAAAGAGCGTTTCCAGCACGCGGAACTGCTCGGCCACCTTGAGCGGGGAGTAGTGCGGCAGCAGCACCCCGCCCGAGCCCACGCGCATGGATCGGGTCGCCGCGGCGACCATGGGGATGAGCACCTCCGGCGCGGAGCCCGCGAACGAGTTGGTGCTGTGGTGCTCCGCCAGCCAGTAGCGCGAATATCCCAGCCGCTCCGCGGCGCGGGCCAGCTCCAGCGTGGCGCGGAGCGCGTCCGCCGCGGTGCCGCCGCCCGGGACGGGCGACTGGTCGACGACGCCGAGCTTCATGGGGAACGGCATGGGAGTGCGAAAGTGCGGGAGTGCGAAAGTGTTCATCCGGTGCACGCGCAGCGTGCAGCGTCACGGCGGCGACAGGCTACCGAAGCGGGAAGCGGCCTGCAAGCCCGGAAAAAAGAGACGCCCGCACCGGAGGTCCCGGTGCGGGCTCGCTGCGTGTTCCCGCCTGGCCGTCAGCCGCCGGCCGCCACGGGCTGGCCGAAGACGATCCGGTGCCCGTCGGGCGTCCGCAGGCTGAACTCGCGGAGCCCCCACGGCTTCGTGGCCGGCGCGGACAGGATCTCGGCCCCCCGCCCCGCGACCTCCCGGTGCAGCGGGTCGACGCCTTCCACGGTCACGTACACGTACCACGAGTGGTCGCCGAGCTCGCCCGCGGGCGTGGCATCCACACACTCGCCGAGCATCACCCGGAACGCGCCCCGGGACAGGAAGCTCCACCCGTCCGACCCGTCGCCGAAGTCACGCGTGAACCCCAGGACGTCCACGTAGAAGGCCGTGGACACGCCCAGGTCGCGGACCGCGAGGACGCTGCGCGTGTCGACCAGCTGCGGCATGGTATCCATGACGTTACGCGGGCTGAAGGGTGATCGCTCAGGGAGCAGACCGGCGGAGCGACGCACGATCGGCGCCGTTCCGCCGTTGCAGTTCGCCGTTCCCGCAGTATCCCCCAGAAGCTGTTCGGGGGGAGACAGCCGGGCAGTTTCGGCTGGCTCCCCCCGGCGGAGGGAAACCCGCCGGCCGTTTGGCGGGGTTCCCGGAGCCCGCGCAGGAGACGGACGGCTGTATCGTCCGGCTCCGGAGCGGCCCGTCCCGCCAGAAAAAATTCAGCGCGTCACGCCACCAGATGCCGGACGCCGCAGAACCGGCGTCACCGGGTACAGCGTGTAGCGGGCCGCCACCTTCTCCCACTCCGCGTTCTCCGCCTCCCAGCGGCGGAAGATCTCGCGCGGGTCGGTCCCCGCCCTGACGGCGGCGGGCGCCCAGCGGCTCCCCAGCATCTGGAGCATGCTCCCCATCCCCAGCTGCTGCGGGTGCATGCGCTGGATCTCGGACAGGAACACCAGCGAGGTGAGCACCGGCTGGTACGCGTCGCGGTCCGTCACCCGCAGGCGCAGCGCGTTGCACTTCTGGTTGCGGAACTGCATCCAGTCCGTGCCGCGCGGCGTGAACTCGGCCAGCTCGAACTCCACCCCCGGCAGCCGGTACCCGCGCACGCGGCGCAGCAGCTCGGGCGCGTTCAGGTAGGGGGCGCCCACGTAGGTGAAGGGCGCGTCGGTGCCGCGGCCCACGCTGAGGTTGGTGGTCTCCAGCATCACCAGCCCGGAAAAGGAGAGCGCGGCGGTGAGGCTGCGGATGTTGGGCGAGGGGTTGATCCACGGGAGCCCCGTCTCGTCGAACCATTCGTCGCGCCGCCAGCCGTCCACCGGCACCACGTGCAGCTCGGCGCCCACGCGGTATTCCTGGTTCACGTAGCGGGCGACCTCGCCCACCGTGAGCCCGTGGCGCAGCGGCACCGGGTAGTAGCCGGTGATCGCCGGGCCCCTGTGGCGCATCTCCAGCGCCATCAGCGGCCCCTCCACCCGGGCGGTGATGGGGTTGGGGCGGTCCAGGACGACGAAGGGGATGCCCTGCGCCGCGGCGGCCTCCATCGCCATGGCCATGGTCCACACGTAGGTGTAGGGCCGCGCGCCGATGTCCTGGATGTCGAAGAGCAGCACGTCGATCCCGCGCAGCATGGCCGCGGTGGGCTTCTCGTTGCGTCCGTAGAGCGAGAACACGGGAAGGCCCGTTTTGGAATCGCGGCTGTTGGCGATGTGCTCGCCGCCGTCCACGTTGCCGCGCAGGCCGTGCTCCGGGCCGAAGAGCGCCACCAGCTTCACCCCCGGGGCGGCGTACAGCAGGTCGATGACGCTGCGCCCGTCGCGGGTGACGGCGGTGTGGTTGGTGATCAGGCCGGCGCGCTTCCCCCGCAGCAGGTGCAGCGAGTCGCGCAGCAGCACCTCGGCGCCGGGAGTGACCACGCGCGGCGGCTCGGGCCGCGGGGCCGGGGCCGCCGCGGGGGCCGGGACCGGCTCCGGAGGGTCGGCGGGAATGTACAGCACGGGCCGCTCGCGCCGCGGGGCGTCGGGGGTGCGCGGCGTGGCGGGGACGCATGCGGGGAGGGCGAGGGCGAGCAGGGCGGCGAGCGAGCGCCGCGCCCGGCCGGGGCGGTGGTACGTCATTGCACTTCGGTGGTACGGGGTGACGCGAAGGCTGCGAGCGGGACGGCGGACGACGGGCCAGGCGTGGCGGAAGGGTCTCTCCCGCGTGCTACCCGCGGGGAGGCGAAAAGGTGCGGCTCAGGGAGCGGGCGGCGGCGGTGGCGGAAGCTGCACGCGCACCATCTCCCGCCCGTCCCACACGAAGTAGGCGGGGGGGATGCGGCCCGGCCAGGGGAGCTCGCCGGGCTGCAGCGAGTTCAGCATCACCAGGCGGCTGTCGCGGCGGAACTCCAGGCTCCCCTCCGAATCGAAGGGGTTGCCGTGCACCCGGCCGGTGCGCGCGTCCACGACGGCCCAGTCCAGGCACTGGGTGCCGCATCCCCACCGGGCGATGGTGTACGCACCGGCGAAGTTGGGCCCCTCGGCGGCGTCGGAGCGCAGCGCCGAGCGGTACATCCGCGCCCAGGGCTGGCTGCGCAGGTCCACCGGGGCGGGCGTGCCGCTGAAGCTCTCGGTCGCGGGATAGTCCTCGAAGCGCGGCACCGGCTGCCGGGCCCAGTCCGGCTGCGGCGGGATGGTGTCGCCGTCCTCGTCCGCGGGCACAGCCGTGTTGGGCGCGGCGAGCACCAGGGTGTCCGTGCGGACGCCGGGATCGACGATGGGCGCCTCGGGCGGGGCGATGCGGTGCGTGCAGGCCGCCGCGGCGAGCAGCAGGGCGAGACAGACCGGGCGCAGGGGGCGGAGCGGCATGGGAGCGGGAGGCCGGTGAGGGGAGGGGACGGAGGGCGGCGGCAGGGTCAGCGGGCGGGCGCGTCCGCGGGCGCCGCGCCGGCGCAGCGGGCGCAGATGCAGCGTCGGCCGCGCTCCGCCTCCGGGACGCGCGCCAGCGTTTCCGGCGCGATGCGGGCCGCGGAGCACCAGCACTCCACCGCCCCGCCCGCGGGCTCCGCCATGGCGCACGCGTTGTCCCCGCCGCAGAGCGGGCAGGCCGCCTCCCGCGGGGAGGCCGGCGCCGGGGACGCGGCCCGCGGGTTCCCGCTCATCCGAAGATGTCGCTTCCCAGGCCGCCGAAGCCCCCGCCGCCGTGGCCCTTGCCCTTGGGGCGCTCGGGACGGGCGCGGCTGTAGGTGCCGGTGTCCGCGCGCGTGATGCGGCGGTGCGCGGCCAGCCCCTCCAGCACCAGCTCGGCCGTGGCCACGTCCAGCGCGCGGTCGCCCCGGAGCATCCCGGCGTCCCGGAGCGACGCCTCCAGCCCGGGGACGGCGGCGAGCCCCTGCCAGCAGGCGTCGGCCGAGGCGCCGTCGGAGATCTGGAGAACGCCGCCGTGGTCGAAGTACTCCACCACCTCGTCCAGCGAGTCCGCGTCCCAGTAGCGGTCGAACACCTCGCGCGAGGCCGCGGCGATCAGGTCGCGGGCGATGGCCTGCGAGCCCTGCAGCTCGCCCTCGTACTCCAGCTCCATCTTGCCGGTGATCGCCGGGACGGCGGCGTACACGTCGGCGACGCGGGGGACCACGCGCGGCTCGGTCGCCGTGAGGGCGCGCCTCTCGGCGTTGGACACCACCGTTTCCAGCACGGAGATGGGCATGCGCTGCGACACCCCGCTGCGCCGGTCGATCCGCTTGTCGTCGCGCGCCAGGAAGGCGATGCGCTCCACCACCTCGGAGATGAAGGGCGGGATCTCCACGGCGCTGCCGTCGCGGCGGGTCCACGCCTCCTGCCGGGTGATCTCCATTCCCTCCTCGGCGCTCTTGGGGTAGTGCGTCAGCACCTCGGCCCCGATGCGGTCCTTGAGCGGCGTGATGATCTTGCCGCGCGCCGTGTAGTCCTCGGGGTTGGCGCTGAACACCAGCATCACGTCCAGGGGCAGGCGCACGGGATATCCCTTGATCTGGATGTCCCCTTCCTGGAGGATGTTGAAGAGCCCTACCTGCACCTTGCCGGACAGGTCGGGGAGCTCGTTGAGCGCGAAGATCCCCCGGTTGGCGCGCGGCAGCAGCCCGAAGTGGATGGTGAGCTCGTCGGAAAGCAGGTGCCCGCCGCGGGCGGCGCGGATGGGGTCCACGTCGCCGATCAGGTCGGCCACGGTCACGTCCGGGGTGGCCAGCTTTTCCACGTAGCGCCGGTCGCGCGGCACCCATTCCACGGGCGCGTCGTCCCCGTGCTCCTCCACCAGCAGCCGGCCGTAGCGGGAGATGGGGGCCAGCGGGTCGTCGTTGATCTCGGAGCCGGCGAGCGCCGGGATCTCCGGGTCCAGCAGCTCCACCAGCTGGCGGAGGATGCGGCTCTTGGCCTGCCCGCGCAGCCCCAGCAGGATGAAGTTGTGGCGGGCGAGCACGGCGTTGGCCAGCGACGGGACCACCGTGTCCTCGTAGCCGACGATCCCGGGAAAGAGCGGCCCCCCCGACCGGAGCTTGGCGAGCAGGTTCTCGCGCAGCTCCTCCTTGACGGAGCGTGACCGGTATCCGGACGCCCGCAGGGCGCCGAGGGTGGTGGGGCGCTGGGTCATGCGTTCACCTTCGGTGAAGTAGAGAAGTGCGAAAGTGCGAGGTGCGAAAGTGCGAAAGCGCTTCGGGGTGCCGGCCGCCCGGCGCACTCCTGCATTTTCCGCACTCCCGCACTTTCGCACTCACGCACTTCCGTCCTCTTCGTCCGGCACCTCGATGGCGACGCCCTCGGGAAGCCGCCGCATCCGCGGCAGGAGCGCGGGGACGGGAGCGTCGCGGAGCGCGTCCCACAGCTCCGGGAGCGCGTGGAACTCGGCCAGGCGCGCCAGGGTGCGGACGGTGGGCGGGAGCATCTTCAGCTCGCCCGCGTGGAAGCGGGCCACCGCCTCGGCCGGGGCCAGCCAGCGGGCGTCGGTCAGCTCCGCCTCGTGGACCACGCACTCGGCGCCCTCGGGGACGCGCGCGGCGAAGAAGCGGGTGTCGTAGCGGCGCGGCTCCGGCTCCGGGGTGATCCAGTGGGCGAGGTACACCAGGGCGTCGCCGGACAGGCGCAGCCCGTTCCCCACCGCCACCTCCCGCATCCCCACCACCCCGCCCAGCAGGGCGCGGCGCGCCACCTCCAGGCTCGCCTCGGCCCGGGCGTGCACGCCGCCCACGCCGTCCCAGCGCCCCAGCAGGATGCCCGTCTCCTCGAAGGCCTCCCGCAGCGCCGCCGCCACGTACCCCTGCGCCTCCGCGCCGTCGGCGAGCCCCAGCCGCGCGGCCCACTCCGCGGGCGACGGCCCGTCGATGCGCTCGCCCAGGGCGGGGTCGCGGTCGGCGGGGTCCACCACGCCACCCGGGAACACCCAGGCGTCGGCGGCGAAGCCGCTGCGCCGGTGGCGGCGCAGGAGCAGCGCCTCGGGGCCGGCCGCGCCCTCCCGCAGCAGGACCACGGTGGCGGCGGGGCGCGGCTCGACCGGCTGGAAGTCGCCGGACTCCACCTTTTCGGCGAAGCCGGGGGGGAGGTGCTCCTCCGGGATCAAAAAGGTGTTCGGGTCGCCGGTGGGGCGGCGTGCGGCGGATGCGGCGGAGCGTTCGCTGGTCATGCGCGAACGATAGGCCATCCGCACCGCAGGGGCAAATCCGTCATAGCCCCCAGGCGGCGCGCACCGTCAGGCTGCGCCCGGGGTCCAGCGCGAACTCCTTGTAGCGGCTGAGGAAGCTCCGGTACGCAGTGTCCAGCGCGTTCTCCAGCTGCGCCTCCAGGCGCACGCGCCGCCCCACCAGCCGGGGCTCCCACCCGCCGCCCAGGTCCAGCAGCGCGTAGCCGCCCGGGGCGTACTCACCGGGCGCGGGGTGCGACTGGCGCGCCACGCCCCGGAGCTGCGTCCACAGGTGCATCCCGCGGGCCGAGGCGCCTCCCTCGGGCCGCAGCTCCGCGCGCAGGAGCGCCCGCGGCGGCGGCATCAGCGGCAGGGGCCGGCCGGTGGCCGCGTCGGTCCCGCGCGTCACGTCCACCGCGCCGCGGAGCAGGAGCCCGCGCGCGGGCTCCACCTGCACGGCGGCCTCGCCCCCCCACAGCCGCGCCCGGGTCTGGGCGTAGCGGAAGACCCGCAGCCCCTGCCGCAGCTCGGCGGTGGGCGCGGCGTACAGGTAGTCGTCCACGCGGTGGCGGTATCCCTCCACCTCGGCTTCCACGCCGCGGCCCCGCCAGCGCAGCCCGCCGTCCAGGGCCAGCGTGCTCTCGGTGTCCAGCTCCGCCGAGCCCACGTCGAAGCGCGCCTCGCCCAGGCGGGGGCCGTTGGCGAAGAGCTCGAACAGGTTGGGGGCGCGCCAGCCGCGCCCAACCCCCGCGCGCGCGGCGAGGCCACCGCCCAGCTCCATCGTGCCCGCCAGGTTGAAGGTCGCCGCCCGCCACGTGCGCGAGCCGGAGGCCAGCCCCAGCTCCGCGTTGGGATCCCACTCCAGCCCGCGCCCGTCCGCGCGCGCGCCGGCGAGCAGCCGGACCGGGCCCAGCTCCACCTGCTCCACGGCGAAGAGCGCCGCGGTGCGCATGCGGGCGTCCGGCACCAGGGGCACGGGCCCGCGCGTGTCGTTGTGCTGGAGCAGGGCCGAGACGCCCACGGTCCCCTCCGCCCCGCCCCCGCCGCCGTGGTGGGCCAGCAGGTCGAAGCTGTAGGTGTCCAGCAGCAGGTCGAACTGCACCGACTCCTTGCCGGGCACCCGCTCGCCGTTCAGCTCGTCGGCCACCTCCACCAGCGAGTGGCGCTGCCACTGCGCCCGCGGCTCCAGGCGGATCCCGCGCCAGGGGAGGACGGCCGCGGCCTGCACGCGGTCGTCGGACAGCTTGCGTTCCGGCCCCTCCTCCTCCGCGGGGTCCGCGGCGCCCACGCCGGCGCGCCCGGAGTCCGCCTCCAGCAGCTTGAACTCACCCCCGTAGCGGTCGTAGCGGACCACCAGGCTCCCCCAGTCGCCGCGTACGCCGCCGGCCAGCTCCCCGTCGAGCGCGCCGAAGCCGGTGTTCTCCACCTTGCCGCGGGGGGTGCGGTAGTCCTCCCCCAGCCGGCCGACGACGGTCGCCCGCCACCCCGCGGCGCCCCGCGCGCCCTCGCCGCGGAGCACCAGGCCGCTCTCGCGGTTGTTGGTGGCGAACCAGCTTTCCGCGCCGGTGCGGACGAAGCCGCGGCGGCCCACCGCGTCCGGGAGCGGCTCCGGGATCACGTTCACCACCCCGCCCTCCGCGTCCGAGCCGTACAGCAGGCTGGCCGGGCCGCGGACCACCTCCACCCGCTGCGCGAGGCGGGCGTCGATGGAGGGCGCATCCTCGTCGCTCCACGAGTAGTCCTCCAGCCGCAGCCCGTCGGCGAGCACCAGCACCCGCGAGCCGGAGAAGCCGCGGATCACCGGCTTCCCCACCTGCTGCCCGGTGGAAAGCGTGGCGACACCGGGGATCCCCTCCAGCGCGTGCGCCAGCGACACCGACGACGAGGCGCGCAGCCGCTCGGGCCCCAGCGTCGCCACCGAGAGCGGCGACGCCGCGGCCGCCAGCGGGGTGCGCGCCGCCGTCACCACCAGGCTTTCCAGCTCCACGGGCGACTGCCGCAGCGCGACGCGGACGGGCTCCACGGTCCCGGGGCCGAACGCGACCACCGCGGGAGCGTGCCCCGGCAGGCGGAGCTGGAGGAGGTAGCGCCCGGGCGGGAGCCCCGCGAAGGCGAAGCGGCCGTCCGCGTCGCTGCGGGTCCTGCGCTCCAGCTCCACCACGGTGGCCTCGACCCCGGCCAGCGGGGCACCGCCGCCGTCGGTCACCACTCCGGTGAGGGTGTCCGCGGCGGCTCGGTGCACGGCCGGTGCGGCCGGCCGGGCGGCGCGCGGCGGGTCCGCGGTGTGGGCCGCGGCGGCGAGCAGCAGGGCGATCAGCATGGGGGAGTCTTCTCCGTGTGGGGTGGCAGCCTGGACGCGGGAGGATCGCTGGGCGTGGGGCGGACGCGGGAGCCGCCACCGGGCTCCGCGGCTTACCCCGCCGGCGTCTTGTAGCGCGGACCGGCGGGCGCGGTGAGCGGGGATCCCTCCAGGGAGGTCGTGTGCGGGAGGAGCTTGTCGATGTTCTTCCAGCCGGAGTCGCCCGAGATGAAGACCACGTCGCCCGTCACCTCCAGCTCGCGGGCCGTCTCCTGCGCCGCGTGGAAGACCCCGCCCGACTGCAGGCCCCCGAAGATCCCCTGGTCGCGGAGCTCCAGGGTGGCGCGGACCACCTCCGGCTCGGACACCTTGACCACGCGGTCGAAGATCCCGTCTTCGAACCCCTTGAGGATGAAGGGAGTCCTGTAGTCGCCGTCGTCGAAGCTCCCGGTCCCCGGGATCTTGGTCCCCTGCGCCGACTGCACGGCGACCACCTTGACGTGCGGCCGGTGCTCCTTGAGGTAGCGGGCGGTGCCGTACAGGGTGCCCCCGGAGCCCAGCGAGCCCACCACCACCTCCACGTCGGGGAACGCCTGAAGGATCTCCGGCCCGGTCGCCTCGTAGTGGGCCTGCGGGTTGGCCCAGTTGTGAAGCTGGTCGAAGAAGCAGTAGCGGCCCGGCTCCTCGCGCTCCACCAGCTCGCGGCAGAAGCGGTTCCCCTCGATGGTGAAGTCGCCCACCTGGTACAGCTCCGCCCCGTAGTACAGGAGGAAGTTGCGCTTGTCCTGCGTGAGCTTGGAGCTGACGACCAGCGTGGTGCGATGCCCCATGAGCCGCCCGAAGTAGGCCAGGGCGCAGGCCATGTTGCCGCTGGAGGCGTCCAGGAGCGTCATCCCCGGCTGGAGGGCGCCCGAGTCGAGCGCATCCCGGATCATGTGCAGCCCCGCCCGGTCCTTGACGCTCCCGGTGGGGTTCCACCCCTCCAGCTTCACGTGCAGGCGCGCGTCGGGAGCGCGGGACGAGTGCACCCGCACGTGGGGAGTCCGCCCGACCAGGGCG
Source organism: uncultured Gemmatimonadales bacterium (assembly GCA_963716255.1). Lineage (GTDB taxonomy): Bacteria > Gemmatimonadota > Gemmatimonadetes > Longimicrobiales > Longimicrobiaceae > JAFAYN01. Next base: position 2,750,189 of record OY970303.1, read on the forward strand.
GAGGTGTTGTCGTAGCGCGTCATCTCGTCACCAGGATCGATGGAGGTCGTCGTCCGCCCGTGCCCGCGCGCGGCGGAGCCGCGGTCACGGCGGTCGCGAGGACTGCGGGACGGACCGCGCCCCGCCTTCCAAGAATATTAGCCGCCAGACGGAGAGGCAGGCAATCCATGCCCTTTCTCGCGCGGGGCGACTCCCCGAACAGGCCGTTCCAGGAGCGGGCACGAGGATCCTTGACCCGGCCGCCCGGCTCCTTATACTTAAGCACATGCTTAACCAATCCCCACCGCTCGACCAGCTCTTCCACGCCCTCGCCGATCCTACCCGGCGGGCGCTGGTCGAGCAGCTGAGCCACGCGCCGGCCCCGGTGAGCGAGCTCGCCCGCAGCCTTCCCATGTCGCTCCCCGGCGTGATGCAGCACCTGCAGGTGCTGGAGGCGAGCGGGCTCGTCCGCTCCGAGAAGGTGGGGCGGGTGCGCACCTGCCGCCTGGAGCCGGACGCGCTGCGGACAGCCGAGCGGTGGATCAGCGAGCGGCGCGCGGGCTGGGAGCGCCGGCTGGACCGGCTGGGCGACTACCTCGCCGAGCACGACGACGACAACCCCGATCCGAGGAGGGAGCCATGACCGCACACTCCGTGACGCACGCCACCTTCGTCCTGGAGCGCACCTACGCCGCGCCGCCGGCCCGCGTGTTCGCCGCCTGGGCGGACCCGGTGGCGAAGGCCCGCTGGTTCTCCTGCCACGCCGAGCACGAGATGGACTTCCGGGTGGGCGGACGGGAGTTCTCCCGCGGGGGCGAGCCGGGCGGGCCGGTCTACACCACCGAGATCCGCTTCCAGGACATCGTGCCCGGCGAGCGCATCGTCTACAGCTACGACGTGCTCCGCGACGACGCGCGGATGTCCGTGTCGCTGGCGACGGTGGAGCTCCGGCCCGACGGCGCCGGCACGCGCCTGGTGTTCACCGAGCAGGGCGCCTTCCTGGACGGCCACGACACGCCGGCCGGGCGGGAGCTGGGGACCCGGGTGGGGCTGGAGCGGCTGGACGCCGAGCTGGAGCGTGAGCCCGCAGTCGCCGGGAGCGCCTGAATCGCAACGGCTTCGAACTGCGGGCTCGGGCGTGCCCCCGGCTGGCGCCGGGGTCGGGCTTCGGCTCCGTAAGCCCGCAAACAACGCGGGCTAACGGAGTCGAGCCCCGCGAAACTGCCCGCGGATCTCGCCCCTTCGGGCCGGAATCCCTCACGCGGGTCCCGCGCTGGCGTCCCCGGGGGGGCTTCCTTCGCCCGCTATCGCGGCGCGGGCGCCGCCGCGCCTGCGGGCTCCGCCGCCTGCTCGCGCTCGAAGGCGGCGAAGGCGCGCTCCAGCTCCCACTGGAGCCGCGCCTTCGCGCTCCGCGCCACCCGCTCGCGGCAGCGGCGCCCCTCCAGGCCGCCCGCGTCCGCGGCGCAGTCCGGCACCGGCTCGAAGCCGTCGGCCGCGCGCCACAGGCTCTCGCCTTCCACGAAGGCGTGCACCAGGGAGTTGCGCGCCATGGTCTTGAGCTCCAGGTAGCCCAGCCCCTGCTCGCGCGCCGCCCGCAGGTACTCCATGGTCATCTCCGAGCGGGACACGCCCTCGTCGTCGGTGGCGAGCGCCACGGGAACGCCCGCGGCCATGTACGCCGACAGCGGGTGGTCCGCGCCCTTCACCCCCAGGATCACGTCGTTGCTGGTGAGCGCGATCTCCACCAGCACGCCCCGGCGCGCCATCTCCCGCAGCAGCCCCTGCGCGTCGTCCTCGTGCATCACGTCCACGCCGTGGCCGATGCGCGCCGCCCCCGCCACCTCCACGGCCTCGCGCACGTGCGAGCGGAGCCCTTCGGGAGGCACCAGCCCCGGTGCCAGCTCCCCGGCGTGCAGGCTGAAGCGCACGCGCGGGTAGAGCCGCCGCAGGTGGCCGATCATGCGCATCTGCAGCGAGTAGTCGCGCATGGAAACCAGCCCGTCCTCCGGCTGCACCAGGTTGAAGCCCACCACCCGCGGATCGGCGGAGGCCATCTCGAACCCGGCCAGGATCTGGGCGAAGACGCTCGCGGGCGGGCGGCCGCGGCTCACCTGGTACAGGTAGCGCACCTCCACCGCGCACCCGGGGTCCGTCCCCGGCGCCCCGCAGCGGAGCAGTTCCCGGCGGCGCTCTTCCGCGGCCGCGAGCGCGCGCGACGCCGCGGCGAGGGTGTCGCGCAGCCCCGCGCCCAGCAGGCGCTCGCGCAGCCGGCGGAACTGGGCCTCCTCCTCCTCGTCCTCGCGCCAGCCGGCTTGCGCCCCCAGGGCGGCCACCCCGCCGCCGTCCGGGGTGAGCATGAGCTCCAGGTAGCTCACCCGCCCGTGCGCCGCGCGCGAGGTCGCCTCGGCCAGCATGTCGCCGGTGCGCCCCTGCCCACCCGCGCCGAACTTGCCGAAGGAGTCGAAGAACTGGTCGTGCCCGTTCTCGCGCGCCGGGTGCCAGTTGCGCATGGACCAGGCGTCGATCATCCCGGCGCGCAGCCCGCCGTCGCGCAGCGCCTGCGCCGCGGGGACCACGCCGGCCGCCGAGTCGCACGGCGCGGGCGCGAGCCCCAGCGTGCGCCGGTTCACGCACAGCCCCGCCTCCGCGGCCCAGGCGACGTAGCTCTCGGCGTACACCGCGCCGGAAAGGTGGCTGTGCAGGTCGCCGCCCTTGGGCATGCGGCGCAGGAAGGCCACCAGCTGCGGCGGCTGCCCGCGGACGGCGTCGAAGCGCAGGTGCGTGCGCTCCTCGTCGGAGCGCGGCGCCTGGGCGCGCGCCGGAGCGGCCCCGGCGAGGAGGAGCAGGGCGCCGGGGAGCAGCCCGCGGAGCGCGGCCGCGCGGAATCGATGCATGAAAGTCGGCGAGGTGTCGGCGTACGGAATGGACCCGCGGCGGGAAGGCCGACGGTGGAGGAGAATACGGCGGCAACCCGAGAGCCGCAAATCGCCGCCGCCGCCGGAGACGTGGCGTGGCCGGCCGAACGAAGCAGCCCGGAGGACCCTCACCCGGCGGCCTGAGAGCCGCCACCCCCTCCCGATTCCGGGAGAGGGGGCCGACTGCTGGATCCGGAGTACGGGCAGGTACTTGCGTGAGGGATTCCGGCCCGAAGGGGCGAGACCGCGCGGCTGTTTGCGCGGGCTCGACTCCGTTGCAAACGGCAGTATCGTTTGCTACGGAGCCGAAGCCCGACCCCGGCGCCAGCCGGGGGCACGCCCGACCCCGCCGTACCGGGCCGTTCCAGCCCGCCTCAGCGCCCTCCTGGAACCCCCGGCACGACGGCCCCCGGCGGAAGCACCCGGCGGGCCACCACGAAATGAGTGCGATAATACTCGCCGCGCCGGCTGGCCAGGTCGTCGTAGCGCACTCCCCTGCCGCTGGACGAGCTGTGCAGGATGCGCCCGTCGCCCACGTACATGGCCGCGTGGTCGATGTAGGCCCCGTCCCTGGCAAAGAACATCAGGTCCCCGGGGCGCAGCTCCTCGATGCGGGCCGGCACCGGCTCCCCCACCTGCGCCTGGTCGCGCGTGACCCGCGGCAGCTCAATCCCGTGCGCGCGGTACACGTAGCGCAGGAAGCCGGAGCAGTCGAACCCCTCCTCCGGGGTGTTCCCGCCCCAGCGGTACGGCACGCCCAGGAAGCCCGCCCCCGTGCCGATGGCGAGCGCGGCCACGGGCGCGGCGGCGGCGGCGGTCCCCGAAGCCGGGATGAAGATGGACGCGCGCTCGCGCCGGGCCGCCGTGCGGCGCAGCGCAGCCGCGGCCGGAGCCCCGCCGAAGGCGAGCGCGACCCCGGCGCGCACCTCCAGCCGGGCCGCCATCCCCTCCGCGAACGGGGTGCGGTAGCGGGCCTCCCCTTCCAGCGCGAACGGGCCGGCGACGTGCCGCGTGTACACGCCGCCCACGCTGGTGGAAAGCGCCGCGCCGCCCGCCTCCGTCTGCTGCGCGCCCACGCCCACCAGCAGCCTCACGCCGTCCAGCCCGGGGACCAGCCTCCCCAGGTGCCCCGTCCCGTCCAGGTCCGCCATCCAGCGGGAGGGCGCGCCCGCGTCGCGTGGCACCGCGTCCACCGCGGCGCCCAGGCGAATGCCCAGGCCGTCGCGCTCGGTGCCCAGCGTGCCCCCCACCCGGGCCGCGGTGAGCCCCGCCCCGGTGGAGGTGAACGCCGAAACGCTGGTGCGGCCCTGCGCGGACAGGGCGGCGGGAACGAGCAGCAGGGCGGGAAGGAGGGCGAGGGTGCGTGTCATGGTACGGCGGGGGTGCGGCGGAAACGGCGGAGGTCCCACCGGCGCGCGTGCGCGGAGCCGGCGAGGCGGATGGAGGCGGACGTTTTTTCGGGGGAGGGCCGCGCGCCCGCGCGGCCACCCGCAAGTTTGGCCCGGGAGGGCCGCAGCGCAAGAGTGTCCTTGCGCCACGGCCCGCGCCCCGCAGATTCGGAGCAGTATGCCGTCCGGACATGGTTCATGCCTGAACGACAGGCGGAAGCTTCCGAACGGGCGGAAAAAACGGCCGTTTCGGCAGCTTGCCGGAGTGCGGTTAAGTTGCGGTTAAGACGTCACTTACGTGGACAATCCAAAGGCACGAACGGAGTTACGTCGGGTAACAGGGGCGTGGCAAGCGAAATGCGAAAGGGGGTCGTAGCAGCGAGGCGCTCGCGGACTGGCGCGGCGCCCCGGCGGACTACCGCAAAAGGAAGGGTATCCCGATGAACGAACGCAACATGCTTCCCGTGCTCCCCCTGCGGGAGACGGTGATCTTCCCCGGCGTCGCCGTGCCGATCTCGGCCGGGCGCCCGGGGACTCTGCAGGCGGTGGAGGCCGCGCTCGCCGGGGACCGGCGGATGCTGGCCGTCGCGCAGCGCGAGAACCGCGACGAGGTGGAGACCGACAACCTGTACACCGTGGGCACGGTGGTGCAGATCGCCCAGGTGCAGCGCGGCGTGGGCGGGGTGCAGCTGCTCATCCAGGGCGAGCACCGCGCCATGGCGCTCCACTTCGAGGAGACCCCGGACAAGGGGCTCATGGCCCACGTCCGCGAGATGGAGGACCTCCAGCCGGTGAACTCCGAGGACCCGGCGTTCATCGCGCTGTACCGCGAGCTTCGCGCCCGCGGCTCCGAGGTGGCGCGCCGCCGCGGCGTCCCGGCCGAGATGCTGGAGCAGTTCCTGAGCGGCATCACCGAGCCCGGCGCCTTCGCCGACCTGGTGGCGTTCTACACCGACATCGACACCGAGGCCAAGCAGAAGCTCCTGGAGAGCCTTTCCATCGAGGAGCGCCTGCGCTCCCTGCTCCTCATCGTGCAGCGCCAGCTGGCGATGATCGAGGCGCAGGAGGAGATCCAGCAGCAGGTGCAGGAGGAGCTGGGCGAGCGCCAGCGCGAGATGCTGCTGCGCGAGCAGATGAAGGCCATCCAGCGCGAGCTGGGCGAGGAGGACGAGGGCGCCGAGGTGGAGGAGCTGCGCCAGCGCCTGGCCGAGCTGGAGCTTTCCGAGACCGCCCGCGAGGAGGTGGAGCGCGAGCTGGGGCGCCTGGAGCGCACCCCGCAGCAGAGCGCCGAGTACCAGGTGATCCGCACCTACCTGGAGTGGGTGGCCGACCTTCCCTGGAACGTGCGCACCGAGGACAGCCTGGAGCTGGTCGCCGCCGAGGAGGTGCTGCACGAGGACCACTACGGGCTGGAGGACGTCAAGGACCGCATCCTGGAGTTCCTGGCCGTCCGGCAGCTCGCCGCGCGCCGCGCGGAAACCGACGTCAAGGAGGAGGCCGCCGTGGAGGCCGAGGCGCTGGAGGGCACCGAGGCCGAGAAGACGGAGGAGGAGCTGGCCCGGGAGCTCACCGAGGCGAAGGCGCGCGCCACCGCCAAGGGGCCCATCCTGCTCTTCGCCGGGCCTCCGGGGGTGGGGAAGACCTCCATCGCCAAGAGCATCGCCCGGGCGCTGGGCCGCAAGTACGTGCGCATCGCGCTGGGCGGCGCGCGTGACGAGGCGGACATCCGCGGGCACCGGCGCACCTACGTGGGCGCCATGCCGGGGCGCATCATCCAGGCGCTCAAGCAGGCAAAGTCGCGCAACCCGGTGATCCTGCTGGACGAGGTGGACAAGCTGGGGATCGGGATGCAGGGCGACCCGTCCAGCGCGCTGCTGGAGGTGCTGGACCCGGCGCAGAACCACGAGTTCACCGACCACTACCTGGGCGTGCCCTTCGACCTGTCGGAGGTGCTGTTCATCGCCACGGCGAACTACGTACAGAACATCCCCGCGCCGCTGTACGACCGCATGGAGGCGGTGGAGTTCCGCGGCTACACCGAGCAGGAGAAGAAGGCCATCGCCGACCGCTACCTGCTCCCCCGCCAGGTGGAGGAGGCCGGGCTGGAGAAGGACGAGCTGGAGGTCACCGACGCCGCCATGCGCAGCGTGATCTCCGAGTACACCCGCGAGGCGGGCGTCCGCCAGCTGGAGCGCGAGGTGGGCAAGCTGGCCCGCAAGGCCGCGCGCCGCATCGCCTCCGGCACCACCCTCCAGGTGACCGTGGACGAGGCCCAGGTCAAGGAGCTCCTGGGCCGCAGCCGGGTGCACCCGGAGCGCGCCGGGCGCGACGACGTGGTGGGCGTGGCGACGGGGCTGTACTACACGCCCATGGGCGGCGACATCATGTTCATCGAGGCGTCGGCCCAGCAGCGCACGCTGGGCGTGGGCGCCGCGGACGCGGAGAACGCCGCGCCGGGCTTCGGCAACCTGGTGCTCACCGGGCAGCTGGGCGACGTGATGAAGGAGTCGGCGCGCGCCGCGCTCACCTACTCGCGGGCGCACGCCAGCCGCTACGGGATCGACCCGCGCAAGGCGTGGGGCTCCGAGATCCACATCCACGTGCCGGCGGGCGCCATCCCCAAGGACGGCCCCTCGGCGGGGGTGGCCATGTCGGTGGCGCTGGCCTCGGTCCTTTCCGGCACGCCGGTCCGCTCGGACGTGGCGATGACGGGCGAGGTGACGCTCACCGGGCGCGTGCTGGCGATCGGCGGGGTCAAGGAAAAGCTCCTGGGCGCGCACCGGGCGGGGATCCGCACGGTGATCATCCCCCGGGACAACGAGCCGGACCTGGACGACCTGCCGCAGGACGTGCGGGACCAGTTCGAGGTGCACCTGGTGGAGTCCATCGACGAGGCGCTCGCGGTGGCGCTCCGCGGGGCGAGCATGAGCGAGGGCAAGGTGCTCTTTCCGCCGCTCCCGCTTCCGCCCACCGGCGGGGGACGTGTCGCAGCCGAGGGGGCGGTGCGGCTGCACGGCACGCGGTGAGGCGTTGATCGGGTGAACGAAGCGAAGCCCCCGGAGGTTGGTTCTCCGGGGGCTTCGTCTTTTACGGAACGGCTTTGAACGGCGGGGGTGGGCGTGCCCCCGCTGGCGCGGGGTCGGGCTTCGGCTCCGTAGCAAACGATACTACCGTTTGCAACGGAGTCGAGCCCCGCGAAACTGCCCGCGGGTCTCGCCCCTTCGGGCCGGAATCCCTCACGCGGCTCCGCGCTTGCGTCCTCACGGCGCCGTGGACGGGCTCCCGGCCCTCGCCCGTCGACAAAGCGCAGGGGAGCTGCGTCCCGGTGCGGGTCGCGGCTCCCCTGCGAGGTCGCCGCCGGGCGCGGGGCCCGGCGGGCGGCGGCGGTCTACTTGACGTGCTGGTTGACCAGCTTGGTCATCTCGAACATGGTGACCTGGTCCTTGCCGAAGATCGGCCGGAGCTTGTCGTCCGCGTTGATGTTCCGCCGGTTCTGGGAGTCCTGCAGGTTGTTCTTCTTGATGTAGTCCCAGATCTTCTTGGTCATCTCGGACCGCGGAAGCGGGTCCTTGCCGACGATGGCGGCCAGCTCCTTGTCCGGCGTCACCGGCTGCGCGATCCCGCCCCGCGCCTCGCGCGCTCCGCCCTCTCCGCCGGCGGACTTCTTGGCCGTGGACTTCTTGGCCGTGGTCTTCTTCGCAGCAGACTTCGTGGTGGTGCCCTTCTTGGGGGTGGCCATGGAGCGGTCTCCTGGTCTGGGTAGAGAAGCGAGCGAACGAAGGTGCTCGACTGCGGGCGTGCGGCCCGACGTACCGCAAGAGGGGAGTTCGCGGCCGAAATGTCAAGGTTTCCGGAGCGAATTCGCCTTCGTGGACGCCCGAAAGGCCCGCGAGAGCACCCTCGCCGCTCCCCCCGGGCCACCCCCGCCCCCACGAGCGCAGCAAAAAACGGCCCGGACGCGAGCCCCACGAGGCGCGTCCGGACCGTCCCTTCACGTCGTGCTCCCCCAAAAAATCTCTGCGGAGGGAGACCCGCCGGCAGTTTGGCGGGGCTCCCGCAGCCGGAGCGGAGACGGCGGGGCGGTTTCCGCTGGCTCCGCGACCCGCGCAGGAGACGGACGGCAGTATCGTCCGGCTCCGGAGCGGCCCCGACGCGCCGGCAGTCTGCTCTATCGATCAGTACCCCCGCACCGCCTTGAGCGCGTTCACCAACCCGTACCCTTCCTTCGAGTGCCGGCTGGGATAGTACGAGCCGCTCTGCTGCAGACGCGCGCGGAGCTGGTCGCGCGTGAGCCCCGGGTTCCTGGACCACACCAGCGCCGCGATGCCGCCCATCACCGCGGTGGCGTTGGAGCTGCCGCCCATCTCCACGATGTCCGCCGTGTACTGCCCGGTGCTGGGAACCGACAGGTACGCCGTCAGCTCCACGTCGCTCCCGTAGTGGATGCCGCAGGGGACCCCGCCGCCCGGGTAGGTGATCCCGGTGACCGCCACCACCTCCGGCATGTCGGCCGGGAAGATGACGTTGCTGTCCAGGATGCCGTCGCCGCAGCCGGAGGTCCCCGCCGCGCCCAGGAACAGCACGGGGCGGTTGTAGTGCCAGTACTCGATCTCGTCCGACACCTGCCACAGCCAGTTCAGCGACTCCCACGCCATCACCACCACCTGCGACCCGTTCTGCGCCGCGGCGCGCACCGAGCCCGCGGCGTCGCTGGCGGAGACCGCCGCCACCCCGCTGGCCTGCCGCACGCTGACCAGGTTGGCCCGGTACGCCACGCCGCCCACGCTGCGCCCGTCGCGCGGCGCGGCGATGATCCCGGCCATGCGCGTGCCGTGGCCGCAGTCGTCGTACGCGCTCCCCAGGTGCGTGAGGTAGAAGAGGCGCACGCTGCGGCCGGTGCTCTCGCCGGTGGCGAACTGGCTGAGGAGCTGCGCCTGGTTGGCGGAGATCCCCGTGTCGGTGAGGCCCACGGTGACGCCGGCGCCGCTGCTCAGCGCCCACGCCGCCGGGATGTTCATGGCCGTCCACTTCTGCGAGTACACGTCGCCGGAGGAGGTGTACTGCCGGTCGCCCGTCCAGGCGCTCCCCCACCCGCACCCGCCCACCCCCGCGAACTGCTGCGGCATGGGGTCGCCGAAGACCGGCTCCACGTAGTCCACGAAGGGGAGCCTGCGCACGGCCGCGAGCGCCGCCGGCCCGTCCAGCCGCAGCTCGAGCACGGGGAGCAGGGTGTCCGCGCGCAGCAGCGTCACGCCGCGCTGCGCCGCCACCGCGGCGCGCCCCTGGCTCCACTCGGAGCGGCCCACCAGCACCCGGCCGCGGTACACGCCGCGGTTTGCGCCGGGCGACCGGAGCCCCACGGCGACGCGGCCGTCGCCGGCGGCGACGTAGCGCCACAGCTCGGCGTCGGGGAGGTCGGCGAGGGTGCCCGGGCGCTGCTGGCCGCGGCCGGGCACCTGCGGGTCCTGCGCGGCGGAGGCGGCGGGCGCCGCCGGGGCCAGCGGCGCGGGTGCGTCGTCCGAGCAGGCGGCGAGGAAGGCGAGGGCGACGGCGAGCACCGCGCGGGGAAGCGGATGGCGCATACGTGACCTTTCCGGTAGGGGATGGGCGGGAACGGCGGCCAGCGGGGGATGCGGGACCGCGATGGCGACTTGTGTCGCAAAATATGGGTTCTGGGTGGCGGTGCGCGCAACCTCCTGCGGGAAAAGGGGTGGGCGGCACACGGCCCGCCGCTTGCAAAGCCCGGGGGCCGCACACCTGACGGAGAGACCGAGACTTGAGAGACCGGAACCCCGCGCGGCGCACTCCCGGTGCGCTGCTCCTGCTCGCGTCCCTGGGGGCCTGCGCGCCCTCCGGGCCGCCTGCCACCGCGCCGGCACCCGCACCGCGGCCCGAGGCCGCCCCGGAGCGCCTCCCGTACGTGCCGGTGAGCCCCGCGCTCCCGCCCATCCCGGAGGCGGACGGCCCGCTGGCGATCCGGGTGGTGCACCCCGGCCCGGGGAGCCCCCGGCCGCGGGTGGACTCCACCTACATCTACGGCTCCGTGGGCACCGGGCGGGCCGCGCTCGACGTCAACGGCACCCCCGTGCCCGTGGCCCCCAACGGCGCGTTCCTGGCCTTTCTCCCCCTCCCCGCCGACGGCCGCTGGGAGTTGACCGCCCGGGGGACCGGGGAGCCGGTGCGGGCCACGGTAGCGTACGCGGCCCCGCCCGCCCCGCGGCCGGCCGCCCCCGCCCGCCCCGACACCATGCAGGCGGACACCGCCCAGGGAGACCCGGTGCGGGCCGACAGCGCGGCCGCCCCGGCAGCGCCCGCGGCACCTCCCGCGCCCGCGTTCACGCCGCAGTCGGCGACGGTCACCGGCGGGGACACGCTGGCCACCGGCAGCGACGTGGCCATCGGGCGGCCCACGCCCACGGGAACGTACCGCTGGTTCCTCCCGCGCGGGGCACGCGTCCGGGTGGTGGAGCGCCGCGGCGACCAGCTCCGCGTGCAGCTGGACAGCGCCACCAGCGCCTGGTTCCCGGCCGGCTCGCTGGCGCTCGACGGACCCGGGCTGCCGGCGCGCGTCGAGGCCGCAGGCGGCGCCGCGCGGCTGAGCGTGACCCCGGCCGCGGAGTGGGTGGACCTGCGCTTCGCCGTGCAGCGGGCGCCCTTCCTGGTGCAGGCCGCCGACGACCGCCTGACGGTGACGCTGTACGGCCGCGCCGCGCCCGCCCGCTCGGACGCCCCGCCCGCCGGAGACTCGCTGCTCGCCGGCATCTCGTGGCGGCCGGGCACGCCCGGGCGCGCCGAGGCCGAGGTGCGGCTGGCGCGCCCGCTCTGGGGGTACAAGGCGTTCTACACGCGCGACGGCACGCTGGTGCTGCGCGTCCGCCGGCCGCCCGCCGTGGACCCCGCTGCCCCGCTGCGCGGCGTGCGCGTGGCCGTGGACCCCGGGCACCCGCCGGCGGGCGCCACCGGCCCCACCGGGCTGACCGAGGCGGAAGCCAACCTGGCCATCGGGACTCGGCTGGCGGAGCGGCTGCGCGCGCGCGGGGCGGACGTGCTCCTCACCCGCGCCGCGAACGTCCCCGTGGAGCTGGGCGCGCGGACCGACACCGCCGTGGCCTGGGACGCCGACCTGCTGGTGTCCGTGCACAACAACGCCTTCGGCGAGGGGGTCGACCCCTTCCGCAACCACAGCACCGCCGTGTACTACTTCCAGCCCTTTTCCGCGGCGCTGGCGCGCGAGCTGGACCGCGAGATCGTGGGCGTCACCCGCATCCCCGACCTGGGCGCCCGGCAGTCCAACCTGGCGCTGGCGCGCCCCACCTGGATGCCTTCCGCCCTCACCGAGTCGCTGTTCATGCTCATCCCCGAGCAGGAAGCCGCCCTGCGCGACCCCGAGTTCCTGGACCGCCTGGCCGACGCCCACGTCCGCGGCATCGAGGCCTTTCTCCGCACCCGTGCCGGCGCCGCGGGCGCCCCCGCCCGCTGATGCGCGCCGTCGTCATCGCCCGCCCCGGCGGGCCCGAGGTGCTCCGGATGGCCGAGCGCCCCCTCCCCGAGCCCGGCCCCGGCGAGATCCGGGTGCGGGTGCGCGCCTCCGCGCTGAACCGCGCGGACCTGCTCCAGCGGCGCGGCGTCTACCCCGCCCCGCCGGGCGCGCCGCAGGACATCCCCGGCCTGGAGTACGCCGGCGAGGTGGACGCCGTGGGCGAGGGCGCGGGGCTGTGGGCCGTGGGGAACCGGGTGATGGGGATCGTGGGCGGCGGCGGCCACGCCGAGCACGTCGTGGTACACGAGCGCGAGGCCATGCGCATCCCGCAGGGGCTCTCGTACGAGGAGGGCGCCGCCATCCCCGAGGCGTTCCTCACCGCGTACGACGCGCTCTTCACCCGGCTGGAGCTGGTGATGGGGGAGCGCGTGCTGATCCACGCCGTGGGGAGCGGCGTGGGGACCGCCGCCCTGCAGCTGGCCCGCACCGCCGGCGCCATGGTCATCGGCACCTCGCGCAGCCCCGAGAAGCTGCGCCGCGCCGGGGAGCTGGGGCTGGACGTGGCGATCGACACCTCCAGGGAGGACCTTCCCGCCGCCCTGGAGAACGCCACCTACGGCAGCGGGGTGCACGCCGTGGTGGACCTGGTGGGGGGAAAGATCCTCGAGGAGTCGCTGCGCGGCCTGGCCCAGGGGGGCCGGGTGGTGGTGGTGGGCACCGTCGCCGGCTCGAAGGTGGAGCTGGACCTGGGGCTCCTCCTGCAGCGCCGCATCCGCATCGTGGGCACCGTGCTGCGCACCCGCCCGCTGGAAGAGAAGATCGCCCTTGCCCGGGAGTTCTCCAGCACCGTCCTCCCGCTGCTCTCGTCCGGCAAGATCCGCCCCGTCATCGACCGCACCTACCCGTTTTCGGAGATCGCCGAGGCGCACCGGCAGATGGAGCAGAACGACACCTTCGGCAAGATCGTGCTGACGTGGTGAGCTGAGGGTCGGCGAGGGTTGGCGGGCCGCTACGGAGCCCGGGCAAACTGCGCCCGGTCTCCTCCGCGGGCTCCGGGAGCCCCGGGAAACCGCCCCCGGGTCTCCCTCCGAACAGACTTTTATGGGTACGGCGAACGGCAAAAAACGGCGCCCCCACCGGGATCTCCCGGTGGGGGCGCCGTCCTGCCGTTGCAGGCTGTTCCCTGTTCCCTATCCGTTCGGGTCCAGGATCTTGCCGATCTCGTCGCGCGCGGCCTCCAGGTGCAGGCGGGTGGCGCGGTCCGCGGCGCGGGGGATCGCGGAGCGGATCTGCGCGTCCAGCGCGCGCAGCTCGCCGCGCAGCATCCCCTGGGCTTCGGTGGGGCCCGTGGGCGCGGCGGCGCCGCCCAGGAGCGCGGCGAGGCCGGTGGGGACGGCGGAGCGCGCGGGGGGGTTCACCCGCTCCGCCACCTCGGCCAGGTAGGCGCGCTGCAGGTTGCGGCGGAACGGGTCGATGGACGGGCTCCCCGCCGACAGCTCGCTCCAGATCCCCTGCCGCACGTCCGTGAGCATCTCGCCCAGCGTGTACACCTGGCCCGGGCGGTCCGACAGCGCCTCGAACTCCACCATCCGGCGCATGCGGGCGTTGTTCAGGAGCTGGTCCAGGATGCCGCGCTGCGCCGTCCCGATGCGGGTGATCGCCCCCTCCACCTCGATGCGGCGCAGGATCTCCTCGTCCAGGAAGAAGCGCGGCGTGCGGAAGGCGTTCTCGTTGAGGAAGCGCACCGCCTCCTGCTGGCGCGCCCGCGACACCGGCGTGAAGCGCACCCCCTGCTGCCCGCCGCGCTTCTCCTGCGACTCCACCCCGCCCACCACGATGGGGACGTGCGACAATTCCGTGCGCCACTGGCCGATCAGGCGCGTGTACAGCTCCCGCAGGTCGGCGAAGTCCTCGCCCGGCTTCACCGTCGCCGGGATCAGCATGGGGACGACGCGGCGGATGTTGCGGATCCCCATCCCCGTGGAGTACACCGGGTCCGCGTCGCCCACCGCCTCCGTGTGGTCGCCCGGGTCCGCCCCGCCGCTCCCGACCGTGCTGAAGCGCAGGTACGGCTTGGTGTCCTGCTCGCGCGCCCAGGCGTCCAGCGTCATGCGCTCCTCTTCCGGCGTCCGCGCCGTGGGGATGGGCCTGTACCCCCACATGGTCGCGAACTTGTCGTACGGGCCGATCACCGGCATCAGCAGCTCCACCGGGATGCGGTCCTCCGGCTGCACCACGTAGTTGAAGCGCGAGTAGTCCATCAGCGTGGGCGTGTGCCGCATCCGCCGCAGGAAGCCCTCGTTGCGCAGGCTGTCCACCGGGTAGGTGGCGCTGGCCTTCATGTTGTGCTGGAAGCCCAGCGTGTGCCCCACCTCGTGCGCCACCACGTAGCGCAGCAGCTGGCCCATCAGCGAGTCCGGGAAGGGCACCCGCCGCGCCGCGGGGTCAAGGGGCGCGACCTGGGTGAAGTACTGGCTGCGCATGATGTTCAGGATGTTGTGGTACATCTGGACATCCGCCTCCAGGATCTCCCCCGTGCGGGGGTCCACGATCCGCGGCCCCGAGGCGTTCTCCGTCGCCGAGGGGAGCCAGCGGATCACCGAGTAGCGCGCGTCCTCCGGCGACCAGTCCGGGTCCTCGGCCGGCGTGGGCGCGTCGCGCGCCACGATGGCGTTGCGGAACCCCGCCGCCTCGAAGGCCGGCTTCCAGTCCTCGATCCCCTGCTTGATGAAGGGGATCCAGTGCGCCGGCGTCGCCGGGTCGATGTAGTACACGATGGGCTTCACCGGCTCCGACACCACCGCCGAGGGGTCCTTCTTCTCCAGGCGGTAGCGGGAGATGAAGGTGCGGCGCGCCACCCTGTGCTCCTCCGTGCCGAAGTCCTGCTTGGTGACGCTGAAGTAGCCCACCCGCGAATCGGCGAGGCGCGGCATCATGGGGCGCTCCGGGAGCCGCACCATGCTCCAGTGCATCACCACGCTGGCCGTGCGCGGCCCGGGGCGGAACTCCTCCGGGACACCCGGCGTCGCCGGCGGGGTCACGTTGTAGGTGTGCGTCGCCTCCACCTCCACGTTGTCCGGGAACGCCGCCACCCGCTCGATGAAGGTGCGCGCCGCGTCCAGGTTGCCGCGAATGGCGTTCCCCACCCCGAACTCCGGCGAGTTGGTGGTGAACAGGCGCGTGGCGTCGATCACCGCGGAGCTGTCCGGCCCCCAGGCCTCCACGTTGAACACCGCCACCACCGGGTCGTAGTTGGACGCCGCCACCGCGCGCGAGATGGGCAGCGCCGTGTCCGCCACCACGTCGTACGACACGCTGCGCAGCAGCACCCGGTTGTCGCGCCGCTCCCAGCGCAGCACGTAGTTGCTCACCGCCTGTCCGCCGTACCCGGAGCCCAGCGTGTTGCGGGCGATCTGGGAGACCAGGAGCATCTCCTTGTTCATCTCCCTCGCCGGGATCTCGTACAGCAGCCGGCTCCCCACGCGGTGCGTGGTGAACAGCCCGCGGCGGGTCTGCGCGCGCGGCGTCACCACCGACGCGTACGGCCGGGGGTTGGCCTCCCCGGCGGCGCCGCCGCCTCCCGCCTGCATGGGGCCCTGCACCCCGGGGAGCGACGGGCGGTCGCCACCCGGGGCGGGCGTCTCGCCCCCGGGGGTGGCGGGAGCGGCGGAGGGCCGCTGCGGCGGCGTGGGCGAGGCGGCCGGGCGTGGCGAGGCGGTGGCGCAGCCTGCCGCGAGAAGCGCCAGGACGGCGGTCGGGAACTTCATGTCGGGGTCTCCGGGGGTGAGAACGCGGAGGGGGAAAGTCTGAAGGCGGAGAATAGTCTATCTCCCCGCCGATGGTTCCGGCAACCGGGCGGGGACGAAGCGTGGAGCAGGCGGTGCGAAGCGCGCGCCGGCGGCTTTCCACGGGGCGGCCGGGGCGCCATCTTGGGGCGCGGCGGCGCACCTCGCCGCCTCCCCTCCACCGAAAACCCTGATCCCGACGCGATGATCCGCACCGTAGACATCTACCGCAAGCACACCCCGCCCGACCCGGCCGTTCCGCGGCCCGTCCGGGCGTCGCAGGTGGTCTTCGCCGACCTGGCCGAGCCGCACAGCATGAACGTGGCGGGAACGCTGTTCGGCGGCACCATCCTGGGCTTCATCGACCGGGCGGCCGCCTTCTGCGCCATGAAGCACGCCGGGCGGCCGGTGGTCACCAAGAACATGGACAGCGTGGAGTTCAACGAGCCCATCTACATCGGCGAGCTCGTGGTGGCCATGGCCTCCGTCAACTACGCCGGCACCACCAGCATGGAGGTGGGGATCAAGGTCATGGCCCAGAACCCCATCAGCGGCCAGGAGCGGCACACCAACACCTGCTACGCCACCTTCGTCGCCCTGGACGAGGAAGGGCGGCCCACGCGCGTTCCGCAGGTGCTTCCCGAGACCGACGACGAGAAGCGGCGGTACGAGGCGGGGAAGCAGCGTCGCGAGGAGCGGCTGGCTCGGCGGCGTCCTTTGAAAGGCTGATTCCTGAGCGCCGGGGCGGGCCGCTCCGGAGCCCGGCGGTACTGCTGCCGGTCTCCTGCGCGGGCTCGGCGAGCCCCGGAAACAGCCCCGGGTCTCACCTCGCCGGAGGGAGCCAGCCGAAACTGCCCGGCTGTCTCCCTCCGTACAGCATCATAGGGGTACGACGGACCTGCCGAACCACCGGAACCGGAGCCCCCTCTCCCAGGATAGCGCTTCACGCTTCGCGTGAACCGGATGAAGGACCCGGGTGGCGAGCCTCGAGCGAGCCGGGTGAGGGCCGCCGGGCGAGGGCCTTCGTCGACGCTCGCACCCCGCCCCGCATTCTCCCGTCTTGCTTCCCCGTGCAAACTTTTCCGGGGCCGCTCCGCGGCCTCCGGCGGGGGGAACATCGCCCCGGACCGTTGGTACATGTTCTTTCCCGGGGCGCAGATCGAAAGGCGCTGCGGGGCCCCGGCGGCCGCGGCGGCGGCTGCTTGACGGGGTGCGGGACGAGCACTATACTGTGCGCCCCCCGCCCCGCCGGTGGGGCGGAGACACCCCAGCCACCGAAGCGCGACGATGCCCGGAGACGTCCCGATGCAGACCGCCCGCCGCCCCCTGGGGGCGTGTCTCGGCGCGCCCGCGGCGGACGACGCGGTGCGGTGGATGGCGGAGGTACGGGAGTAGGCGCGCCCCTGGCGCACCCACGCTCCCGCCCGGCCGCCCACAACGCGCCGGGCGGTTGTTTTTTCCGGCAGAAGTCTTGCAGCATGGCGCACCACGGTCTTCCGGCGCCCGGGAGGCCATCAACGCAGGATCCGTTTTACGGACGAAGAACCCATATGGCTACGGCAGCACGCAAGACACGGCGGCGGAAGCGGTCGGCCCCCTCGCTCGACGCGGGGTTCGGGGTCGCCGCCGAAGACCAGTCGAGCCTGGACCAATATCTGAAGGAGGTCAGCACGCACAGCCTGCTGACCCCCCCGCAGGAGATCGAGCTCGGGCGGCGTGCGCAGACGGGTGACGAGGACGCCATCCAGGAGCTCGTGCGCGCCAACCTCCGGTTCGTGATCTCCGTGGCCAAGAAGTACCAGAACCGCGGCGTCTCCCTGTCGGACCTCATCCAGGAGGGGAACGTGGGGCTGGTCACCGCCGCGCGGAAGTTCGATCCCGACCAGGGCGTGAAGTTCATCTCCTACGCCGTGTGGTGGATCCGCCAGGCCATCCTGTCGGCGCTCGCCAACCAGGGGCGCGCCGTGCGCGTGCCGCTGAACCGGGCGTCGGACCTGGCCAAGATCTTCCGGGAGCGCGAGCGCCTCAAGCAGGAGCTGCGGCGCGACCCCACGCCCCAGGAGCTTTCCGAGGCCACCGGGCTGTCGCCGGAGATCGTGGAGAGCCTGCAGACGCTCAACGCCGCGGAGATCCGGCTGGACGCCCCCATCGGCGACTCCGAGGACTCGCAGCTCATGGAGCGCTTCATCTCGGACGAGGCCATCGTCACCGAGGACGAGGTGGAGGAGCGGCTCCTCAGCGAGCGCATCGACCGGGCGCTGGACACCCTCCAGCCTCGCGACGCAAAGGTCCTCAAGCTGTACTTCGGGCTGGAGGGCGGGCGCGAGCACACGCTGGAGGAGATCGGCGACATCCTGGGCGTGACCCGGGAGCGCATCCGCCAGCTCCGCGACCGCGCGCTCAAGCGCCTGCGCGAAGGGGAGATGGGCGAGGCGCTGGCTTCCTTCGCCGCGGCATGAGCCCCATCCGGGGCGGCACCACGCGAGCACCCTCCCCTCCGGGAGGGTGCTCTTTGCTTTCCCCTCCCCCGGGGGCCCGGGCATGATCGGGACGGTTCTCCGGGCGCAGGGCGGGACGTACGAGGTGGAGACCGGGGAGGGGACGGTGGAGGCCGCGCTCCGCGGCAGGATCAAGCGGGAGGAGCGCACCGGCGAGCGCGTGGTGGTGGGCGACGTGGTGGACGTGGAGCCGGTCGGCTCCGGGTGGGTGGTGGAGCGCGTGCACCCGCGCCGCACCGCGCTGGTCCGCCGGGCCCCCGGCAAGGCCCCGCGCGCGAAGACCATCGTCGCCAACGTGGACCAGGTGGTGGTCGTCTTCGCCGTCGCCAACCCCTCCCCGCACCTCCGCATGCTGGACCGCTTCCTGGTCATCTGCGAGTCCAGCGGGCTGGACCCCCTCATCGTCGCCAACAAGACGGACGTCACCGGTATCGACGCCGCCCGGGCGCTGTTCGGCCCCTACGAGCGCGCCGGCTACCCCGTGCTCTACACCGCCGCCCGGGAGCGCCGCGGCGTGGACGAGCTGCGCGGGGCCATCTGCGGGCGGGTGTCCGCCCTCACCGGTCCCTCCGGCGTGGGCAAGTCCAGCCTCCTCAACGCCGTGCAGCCCGGGCTGGGGCTCCGCGTCGCCGCCATCAGCCAGGCGGTGGACAAGGGGCGCCACACCACCGTCACCGCGCAGCTCATCCCGCTGGAGTGCGGCGGCTACGTGGCCGACACTCCGGGGCTGCGGGAGGTGGGGCTCTGGGGGGTGGACCCCGACGAGCTGGACGGCTACTTCCCCGAGCTGCGCCCGTACCTGGGCCGCTGCCGCTACGCCAACTCGTGCACCCACACGCACGAGCCGGGGTGCGCGGTGCGCGCCGCCGTGGACGCCGGCGAGGTGGACCCTGCCCGCTTCGAGAGCTACCGGCGGATGATGCAGGGGGAGGACGAGGACGGGGCGTGAGCGCCCCCTGAAAACGGGTCGTGACGCACACCCGGGGTCGCTCGTCCTACCCCACCGTAGCTGGCCCGGACGCGCGCGCCGGACCAACTCCCGCAGGGCACACCCGTCGCGAGGCGGGGTCGCAAAGCCTGGAGTCTCCACGAGACTGTCCGGCCGTCCCGGAAACGGGTAGACGGGAGAAGCGAAGCCGGAGCTGGTTTGCCGGCAACCCTTCTTTCCTGGAGGCGACCATGGTCGCACGAAGCCGCTCGATGTTCCTCCCCGTCCTCGCGGGGGCCCTGTTCCTGGGTGCCTGCGAGAGCTCCTCCGGCTCGCTCGATCCCGGCGAAGCCAGCCTCACCGTCCAGCTCACCGACGCGCCCGGCGACCTCAAGCAGGCGTACGTCAAGGTCGGCAGGATCATCCTGCAGGGCACCCAGACCGGCGACAGCACCGCCGCGCGGCAGGAGTTCACCGTGACCTCCCCCGCGTGGATCAACCTGCTGTCGCTCGCCGGCGGCAAGCTCCAGGACCTGGTGAGCGGCGCCACCGTGCAGCCCGGCACCTACACGCAGCTGCGCCTGGTGGTGGACGGCGCGTACGTGGTCACCAGCGACAACAAGGTGTACGCCACCTCCGGCGCCGCGCTCCCGGCCGGGGTGACCTCCACCGGCGAGCTGAAGTGCCCCGGCTGCGCCCAGAGCGGGTTCAAGGTAATCTTCCCCGGCGGCATCACCGTGGCCGACTCCACCTCCCTGCTCATCGACTTCGACGTCAACCAGAGCTTCGGCCACGAGGCGGGCAACTCCGGCAAGTACATCCTCAAGCCGGTGCTGATCGGCTCGCGCCGCACCGGCGGCGCCCTGCCGGGGACCATCAGCGGCACGGTGGTGCTGGCGCAGGGCGTGACCCTCCCCGCGTGCGGCGGGCAGAGCACGCTGGACCTCACCCGCTTCGTCCCCACCGCGACTTCGGGGACCACGCTGAAGACGGGCACCACCGCGGCGAACGGCGCCTACACCATCGGCGCGGTGGCCCCGGGGAGCTACACGCTGGGCGTGGACCGGGTGGGCTTCGCCAACGGCGACACGCTGACCTTCGCCGCCACGGCCGCGCCGGCCACGGTGACGGTCGCGTCGGGCGCCGCGTCCACGGCCGGCTACAGCGTCACCTCCGCCACCTGCAAGGTGAAGGGCTGAGCTGGCGGGGCGGAAGGACGAAGGGGTCGCCCGGCGGGTGGCCCCTTTCGTTTGCCGCCAGGATTGTTCAGAAACGGACGCACCGCTACCTTGACCTGCCCCAGGGGAGCGGCGGCACGGCCCGGACCGTGCATCGCCGGACCCCTTCCAACCCCGGCCCCTTTTCCTCCCGCAATGGACCTCCTGGACGTCGCCGTCCAAGTGTACGACAGCGACACCCCGACGGCCGCTTTCCGGTCGGCGGTGGAGCGTCTTTCCTCCTCCCTTCCGCTCCGTTCCGCCTGGTGGGCGGACCGGGTGGGCAGCGGCGTCGTGGAGCGGTGGCCGGACAGCGCGGAGCCGTGCCGCGACCTGCTGCGCGACGCGCGCGCCGCCCGCGAGCCCCGCCTCCAGGCCTCGCCGGACTGCGACGCCCTCCTCCTCCCGCTCGGCGACGGGGCGGGCGTGGTGGTGCTCCAGGGCGAGCACGGCGCCTTCGGGGAGCGGCTGGAGGCGGGGTGGGAGCGGGTGGCGGGCGCCCTGCGGCGCGTGGCGGAGCGGGACGGCCGCCTCCGCCGCGCCGAAGAGGAGCGCGACACCCTGCGCCTGCGCGCCGAGGAAAGCGAGGCGCTGCACGTGCTGGGGCTGGCGGCCAACCGCACCCTGGATCCGGACGAGGTGCTCAACCTGGTGGCGCGCTTCACCCGGACGCTGCTGGGCGCACACTACGTGACGGTGAACACCACCGGAGCGGACCGGCACATCCGCACGGTGGCCGCGGTGGGGCTGCGCGCCCCCAACCCGGACGACGACCCGTTCGCGGTGCGCGTGGTGGAGGCGGGCAAGCCGCTCTCCGCCGGGAGCGAGGGCGACGCCTTCGGGGTGGAAGACTTCTCCTTCCACGCGGCCGAGGGGATGCGGGTGGGGCTGGGTGTCCCCCTGTCGCTGTTCGGCGAGACCTTCGGGGCGCTGGTGGTGGGGTACCGCCGCGAGTACCCGCTCGCCCCGCGCGACACCCGGCTGGCGCTGACGCTGGCGGGGCACGCGGCGGTGGCGATCAGCAACGCCCGCCTGCACCGCGAGCTCGCGGACCGCTCGCGCGAGCTGGAGCGCGCGTACGAGGAGCTGCGCTGGTCGTCGCAGGCCAAGGAGCGCTTCTTCGCCTCGCTCAGCCACGAGCTGCGCACCCCGCTCAACGCCATCCTCGGCTACCAGAGCCTCCTCCTGGACGGAGTGGCGGGCGAGGTGCCCGGCCAGCAGCGCACCTTCATGGAGCGGGCGCAGCGCGCCACGCAGAACCTCCTGCACCTGGTCAACGACGTCCTGGACCTGTCCAAGATCGAGGCGGGGAAGATGGAGCTGGTGCTGCGCCCCGTCTCGCTCCGCGAGGTGGTGGAGGACGCCTACACGTCCATACAGCCGCTCGCCGACCAGAAGGGGCTCCGCTTCCGCGTCCCGTCCCCCGCCAGCCTTCCGGCGCTGCACACCGACGGTGACCGGGTCCGCCAGATCCTGGTGAACCTGTTTTCCAACGCGGTGAAGTTCACGGACGACGGCGAGGTCACCGTCACCGTCGCGGCTCCGCAGGCGGACGGGGACGCGCTTCCGGCGGAGGGGGCGCCGCCGCGCTGGCTGGAGATCCGGGTCACGGACACCGGTCCGGGGATCGCCGCGGAGAACCGCGAGCGGATCTTCCACGAGTTCGAGCAGGTGGTGGGGCCCGGCGGGCGCGGCGGGACCGGGCTTGGGCTTCCCATCTCCCGCAAGCTCGCGCGCCTGCTGGGCGGCGACCTGCTGGTGGAAAGCACGCTGGGGGTGGGCTCCACCTTCATCCTCCGGCTCCCCAACGTCCCCGCCGCGGACCCCGGGAGGTCCCTCCCGTGAACCTGGCGCTCGCCCCCTCCGCCCCGTCGCTGGACGCGCTCGCGGAGCACGCGGAGCACGAGGAGCGGCTGGGCCGCTGGAACTCGACCGCGCAGGCGTACTCGCGCCTCTTCCGCGCGGCGCTGGAGCAGGGGGAGATGGTGCGGGCGGTGAACGCGCTGCGCGGACAGGCCCGGGTGCGCAGGGAGCAGGGGCGGTACGAGGAGGCCGCCGAGCTGGTGGAGCTGAGCCGCGAGATCGCCGAGCGCCACGGGGAGATGCAGGAAGCCGCGCGGGCGGTGAACGCCCTGGGGGTCATCCTGTACGCCGAGGGGCAGTGGCCCGAGGCCGCGGAGCTCTACGAGCGGGCCCTCAACCTGGCGATCGACCTGGGGGACGACGAGCTCGTGGGCTTCGCGTGCCAGAACCTGGGCGTCCTCGCGAACACGCAGGGAAGGCTGCGCGACGCGCGCATCCACTACCTGGAAAGCATCGGGAGCAGCGTCCGCTCGGGCAACAAGCGGAACGAGATGATGGCGTACAACAACCTGGGGTTCGTGTGCGGCAACCTCAAGGAGTGGCTGGAGGCCGAGGTCTACTTCGACCGGGCGATCGAGATCGCCGACCGCGACGGGGACTCCGCCCACATGGCGAGCCTGCTCGCCAACCGGGCTCTCCCGCTGCTGCAGGTGGGGGAGCTGGCGCGCGCCCGGGACACCCTGCGCCAGGCCGAGGAAGCCGCGCGCCGGATCGACAGCCGGGTGGCCCTGGCCGACATCTCCCGGTTCCGGGGGATGCTCGCCCGCCTGGAGGGTGACTTCGCGGAGGCGCGGCGCTACTTCGACGAGTCGCTGGCGCTGACCACCGGCTCGGGACTGGAGTACGAGCGCGCCAAGGCGCTCGCCGAGATCGGGTCGCTCCACCTGGACGAGGGCCGGACGTCCAGGGCGGCCACGGTGCTGCAGACCGCGTGCGAGATCTTCCGCTCCCTCGGCGCGGTGCGGGACGCCCACCAGACGGAAGTGCTCCTGGAGACGCTCTCCGAAGCCGAATCATAGCGGCCAACGGTTTACGCCGGGCATAGTTGTTGCCATCGTTCAGCGGCGGAAAACATGCTACCCTGGAGGCCTTATGATTCGCTGGACTCGCTGCGCCGCCGTCGCCTTCGTGCTGGCACTTGCCGCCTGCGGCGACACGTCGTCCGATTCTCCGCTCGCTCCGTCCAGGCCCAGCCTCAACAGCGGACTGCTCACCGGGTCGAACGCCCAGGCGACCGCGTCCAGCGACACCACCGCCACCGCCCCGACCCCCGAGCGGAGCGGGCTGCTCACGGGATCGAACTGATCCCGGCCTCGCGGCGAGCGAGGCCTTCCGGAACAGGCTCCAGGACCGGCGAAGCGCGCCGCCCGCACCCCGGGCGGCGCTTTTTTTGTGCATTGTAGAATCCGGCACGCCCTCTTTTTGGGGCAATCGATGCCCAAAATTTGGGCAACGCCTTTTGTGGCGACAGCGAGTTGCCGTCCGGGTGCTTGACGCCGGCGCCTCCGGCACGGATAGTAGGAGCCGCCGGCCCACTCCCGCCCTCTTCCCCACCCCCCGAGACATGGCAGACTCCAGCGACCGCATCCGCGCGCTCCGCGCCGCCGTGGGCGTGGCCCCCGAGGACACCGGCCTGCGCCTCCTCCTGGCCGATGCCCTCCTGGACGGCGGGCTGGCGGCGGAGGCCGAGGCGGCGGTGCGCGACGGCCTTCGCGCCGCCCCGGAGGACGCCGGGCTGCGGGGAGCCCTGGTGCGCGCCTTCCACCGGCAGGGCAAGCTTTCCGCCGCGCTGGTGGTGATCGAGGACCTGCTGCGCGCCGGGGACGGCGGGGCCGAGGTTCACCTCCTCCATGCCCGGGTCCTGCTGGACGCGGACGACGTGGAGCGCGCCCGGCTGGCGTACCGCGAAGCCGTGGCCGCGGGCGCGGACGACGTGGAGCTGGCCGCCCGGCTGGGTGGGGCCGGCTCCCGGGCGCGCCGGATCCCATCCGAGGTAGAGGAGGAGCTCGACCGGATAGAGGCGGAGGACCCGGCCGAGGAGGAGGACGACGACGATGGCGATGGCGGCTCCGTTCCGCGGGTCACCTTCGCGGACGTGGGCGGGATGGAGGCGCTCAAGGAGGAGATCCGCCGCAAGATCATCCACCCGCTGCGGCACCCGGAGCTCTTCCGCGCCTACGGCAAGTCGGCGGGCGGCGGGATCCTGATGTACGGCCCGCCCGGGGTCGGCAAGACGCACCTGGCCCGGGCCACCGCCGGGGAGGCCGGGGCCTCGTTCCTGAGCGTGGGCATCCACGAGGTGCTGGACATGTGGATGGGGCAGAGCGAGCAGAACCTGAACCGCCTCTTCGAGCGGGCGCGGGCGTCCGCCCCCAGCGTGCTCTTCTTCGACGAGGTGGACGCCCTTGCCGCGCGCCGCAGCGACCTGCGCACCAGCGGCGGGCGCACTCTGATCAACCAGTTCCTGGCGGAGCTGGACGGGGTGCAGGCATCCAACGCCGGGGTCCTGGTGCTCGCGGCGACCAACGCCCCCTGGCACCTGGACCCCGCCTTCCGCCGCCCCGGGCGCTTCGACCGGGTCCTGTTCGTCCCCACGCCCGACGAGCCCGCGCGCGCGGCCATCCTCCGCCTCCTGTGCCGCGACAGGCCCGTGGAGGCGGTGGACTACGAGCGGCTGGCGAAGCGGACCGATGGCTTCTCGGGCGCCGACCTCAAGGCCGTGGTGGAGCTGGCGGTGGAGCGCAAGCTGGACGCGGCGATGCGCGCCGGGCGCCCGCTCCCCATCTCCGGCGCGGAGCTGGCCGCCGCCGCGAAGGAGGTCCGCCCCACGGCGCGCGAGTGGTTCGCGACGGCGCGCAACTACGTGCTCTACGCCAACGAGGCGGGGCAGTACGACGACGTGAAGCCGTACCTCCGCTAGGCGGGCGTCCCGGATGACGCACCCGGGCCTGCAGCGCGCCAGGCTGCTCATGGACCACGGCCGCCCCGGCATGGCGGCCGGGGAGCTTCGCCGCGCCCTGGGCGACCAGCCGGAGGACCCGGTGCTGCACGCCTACCTGGCGCTCTGCCTGGCGGAGGACCCGGCAACGCTGGGGGAGGCGCAGATCAAGGCGCTGTGGGCAACTGCGTACGGTCCCACCGACCCGGTGGCCTGGTTCGCTCTCGCGGCGGTGGAGCGCAGGCGCGGCCGGGGAAGGGAGGCGGAGCAGGCGCTGCGGATCGCGCTGGGACTGAACCCGGAGGCGCCGGGCCTGTTCGCCGAGCTGGCGTCGCTCCTGCTCGCGCAGGAGCGGCCGCGCGCCGCGCTGGAGGAAGCGGACCGGGGGCTGGCGCTGGACCCGGACCACGTGGGTTGCCTGACGGTCCGAGGCGGCGCGCTCGCGAGGCTGGGGCGGCACGACGCCGCGGGGGATGCTTACACGCAGGCCCTCTCGCTGTCGCCCGAGGACCCCGTCGTCCACGGCAACGCGGGGTGGGCGCTCCTGCGCCGGGGCGACGCGGAGGCGGCGGCGGACCGGTTCCGCGAAGCGCTCCGCCTGGACCCCGTCGCCGGCCGGGCGCAGGACGGGCTGATGGAAGCGCTCCGGGCCCGCAACCCCGTGTACCGGGCGCTCCTCCGCGCCTCGTTCCGGATCCCCGACCTCGGGCCGGGAGCCCGGGTGCTGACGGTGATCCTGGGTGTGGTCGCGGTGTGCGTCCTGGAGATCGCGCGGTACGAGGCGGATCTCCCCGCCCTCCTGGTGCTCCCGCTGGAGGTCGCGGTGGTCGCCGCGGTGTTCCTGAGCTGGACGGCGCGCTCCCTTTCCGACCTCCTCCTCTTTTCCCACCCGCTGGCCCGGCAGACCCTTTCGCGCGCGCAGCGGGTCGGGGCCGTCGGCACGGCGGCGTCGCTCCTGGCGGGGATCGTCCTGGGGCTCCTCGCGCTCGCCGGGGACGGCGGGGGGTTCGGCTTCGCCGCGGCGGTCGCCGCGCTGTACACCATTCCCATCGGCGCGGCGCTGCGGGCAAAGCCGGGGAGGCCGCGCGCGCTGATGACGGCGTACGTGCTGCTGGTGCCGGTGCCCGCCGCGGTGTTCCTGGCGCAGCAGGCGCGCGGCGCCGAGGGTGCCGGGACGTGGTTCGGGATCACCATCTGCGCGCTGGTGATGTCGGACGCGGTCTCGGACGTGCTCTCGGGGCGCCTGTAGCCGTCCCCCGCGGGCGGCCTGGCCCCGGGCGCGACGCCTCCGTATATTCCCGATGCAAGCCGCCAGGGGTATCCCGCGCACGGTCGCGGGGTTGAGAGAGTCCCTTGGAACCTGATCCGGATCACACCGGCGTAGGGAGCGCGGCGTGTCGCACAGATGAAGCCCTCCGCCGCGCGTCCCCTCCGCCGGCCGACGCGCGTTCATCCAGGCGCCACCCCGGAGCTCCGGCGTGGCGCCTTTTCGTATGGGCGCGCCCGCCGGACCCCGCCGCATCCCTCCGCACGGCCCCCGGATCGTCCCTTGCCCGCAGCAGCCACGGAGACGCACGATGATCGACCGAGCCCGCCCCCAGCCCACCGCCGCCGGCGACTACGGCGACGCGTTCCCCGCCTCCCGCAAGGTGTACGCGGAGGGGCGCCACGGCGTCCGCGTCCCCATGCGCGAGATCGTGCTCTCGGGCGGGGAACCGGCGCTGCGCGTGTACGACACCAGCGGCCCCCTGGGCGGCGACGTGCGGCGGGGGCTGCCGCCGCTGCGGGCGGAGTGGATCCGCGCCCGCGGCGACGTGGCGGCGACGGAGCGGACGTACCGTCCGCTCCCGGGAGCGCAGGCGGTGGAAATGCCGGAGTCGCTGCACCGGCCCACGCTGCGCGGCACGGGCTGCGTCACGCAGATGCACTACGCGCGGCGCGGCGAGGTGACCCCGGAGATGGAGTTCGTGGCGCTGCGCGAGGGGGTGGACCCGGAGTTCGTACGCGCGGAGGTGGCGCGTGGGCGGGCCATCATCCCCGCCAACGTCAACCACCCGGAGCTGGAGCCGATGATCATCGGCCGCGGCTTCAAGGTGAAGGTCAACGCGAACATCGGGAACTCGGCGGTGCGCTCCTCCATCGAGGACGAGGTGGAGAAGCTGCGCTGGGCGACACTCTGGGGCGCGGACACGGTGATGGACCTGTCCACGGGCAGGAACATCCACGAGACGCGGGAGTGGATCCTCCGCAACTCGCCGGTCCCCATCGGCACCGTCCCCATCTACCAGGCGCTGGAAAAGGTGGGCGGCGTGCCGGAGGAGCTGACCTGGGAGCTGTACCGCGACACGCTGGTCGAGCAGGCGGAGCAGGGGGTGGACTACTTCACCGTGCACGCCGGGGTCCTTCTCCGCTACGTGCCGATGACGGCCAACCGGATGACGGGGATCGTTTCCCGCGGGGGGAGCATCATCGCCAAGTGGTGCCTGGCGCACCACCGGGAAAGCTTCCTGTACACGCACTTCCGCGAGATCTGCGAGATCATGCGGACGTACGACGTGGCGTTCTCGCTGGGCGACGGGCTGCGGCCCGGCTCCATCTACGACGCCAACGACGAGGCGCAGTTCGCGGAGCTGCGCACGCAGGGCGAGCTGAACCGCATCGCCTGGGAGTTCGACGTGCAGACCATGAACGAGGGGCCGGGGCACGTGCCCATGCACCTCATCAAGGAGAACATGGACCGGCAGCTGGAGTGGTGCGACGAGGCGCCGTTCTACACGCTGGGGCCGCTGACCACGGACATCGCCCCGGGCTACGACCACATCACCAGCGCCATCGGCGCGGCGCAGATCGGGTGGTACGGCACGGCTATGCTCTGCTACGTGACGCCCAAGGAGCACCTGGGGCTCCCCAACCGCGACGACGTGAAGGTGGGGGTGATCGCCTACAAGATCGCGGCGCACGCGGCGGACCTCGCCAAGGGGCACCCGCGGGCGCGGGAGTGGGACGACGCGCTGAGCAAGGCGCGCTTCGAGTTCCGCTGGCGGGACCAGTTCAACCTGGCGCTTGACCCGGTGACGGCGCTGGCGTACCACGACGAGACGCTGCCGGCGGAGGGGGCAAAGGTGGCGCACTTCTGCTCCATGTGCGGGCCCAAGTTCTGCTCCATGAAGATCACGCAGGACGTGCGGGACTACGCGGCCAAGCTGGAGGCGGCCGAGGCGGGGATGGCCGGCAAGAGCGCGGAGTTCCGGGAGCGGGGCGGCGAGGTGTACCTCCCCGTGACGGCCGGGGCGGAGGGGACGGAGGAGACGGTCGCGGCGGACTGAGGCCAGGCTGTCCCAGGGGGACGACGCGAGGCGGGGCACCGGATCGGATCCGGCGCCCCGCCTCGCTGCATGGAGCCAGCAGGCGAATATTGACTCCCGTCCGTCCGCGAAGTAAGAACATCCTTGCACGTGAGCTTCGTCGCCTCCGTCCCGCCCGCGGCAGCGGAACTCTGCGGGTCCTCCTTTCACCCTGACATGCGGCAGCGACGCCAATGCAGGCACGCGTCTCCATTGTCGGCAGCGACATCCTCTGCGGCCGTGGCGCCGTGCGCGGGGGCGAGGAGGCGCGCATCGCGCTGACCGGGGAGACGCTCGGCCGGCTCACCGGCTGGGCGGAGCGATACGGGCGCATCGTCCGCACGGGTGATCCGTCCCCGCTCCTCGCGCTCGGCCTGGAGATCTTTGCCTGGCTCGACCAGGGCGGCTGGGCCTCGCGGTGGGTCCGGGAACCCGGCGACCGGGTGCTGGAGGTCGCGGTCGACGACCCCGGCACGGAGGCGGCCGCGGCGCTGCTCGACCTGCCCTGGGAGACGCTGGCGCGGGAGGGCGATCTCCTGGCGGCGGACCCGGGCCAGACCTTCGTCGTGTTCCGCAGCATCGGCCGACGGGCGGACGCCGTACCCGCGCAGCCCGAGCACCGGGACCTCGAAACCCTGTTCATGGCCGCCGCGCCCAGGGGACAGCGTGAGCTTGACTACGAGGCGGAGGAGGCGGCGATCCTCGACGCGACCGCGCGCCTGCCGATGCGGCTCTCCGTCGAGGAGAGCGGCTGCGCCGACTTCCTCAAGGACCGGCTCGCGCAGGACGGACCGTTCGAGGCGGTCCACCTTTCCTGCCACGGCGACATCCTGCGGGGCACGGGACCGGTGCTGGCGCTGGAAACCCCGGAGGGCGATCTCGCGCCGGTCACTCCGGGGCGGCTCGCCGGCGTCCTCGGCGAGCGAAAGGCGCCGCTGGTCTTTCTCTCCGCCTGCCGCACCGCCGAACGGGGCGAGCGCAGGGACGCGGACGGGAAGGCGGAGGCAGTGGAGCCCTTCGCGCGCGCGCTGATCCGCGCGGGAGTGGCGAACGTGCTCGGCTGGGACGGCTCGGTCTACGACCTGGATGCGACGCGCTTCGCCCGCGCCTTCTACGGAGAGCTGGCGGAGCGCTCCACCGTTCCGTACGCGGCGGCGGCCGCCCGGCGCGAGGTGCTGCGGGAGCACCGGAACGATCCGCGAGCCGGACGGCACTGGCACCTGGCACGGGTCTACGCGGGACCGCAGGGGGCCGGGCCGCTCTGCGACAGGGCGAAGCCCAAACGCAAGCTCCGCAAGGCGGCGGGATACAAGGAGTTCCTGGACAAGGACAACGGGCAGGTGCCGGTGGCGACTGCGGCGGAGTTCGTGGGCCGCCGCCGGCACGCGCAGGCAGTGCTCCGGGCCTTCAGGGAGAACGAGAGGGCTGGCGTCCTGATCCACGGGATGGGCAACCTGGGCAAGTCGAGCCTGGCGGCGCGCATCGCCAACCGCATGCCGAAGCACGAGACGGTGGTCGTGTTCGAGCGCTACGACGCGCTCGCGGTCTTCGATCAGCTCATCCGCGCCCTGCCGGGGAGCGAGCGTTCCCGCTGGGAGCAGACGTGGCGGGAGTCGATCGGGCTCAGGGGCGCAGCGCTCGCGGACGCGCTCGAGGAGATGCTGAACGGCCCGTTCGACACGAACCCGGTCCTGCTGGTGATCGACGACCTGGAGCGGGTCCTGGAGACGCCGCGGCCCGGCCACACGGCGACGCCGGTAAGGGACGCGCCCGGGTCGCCCGACGCCTGGCGCGACGCGCTCGGCGCGGTGCTGCGGGCCTTCGACGCGGCGGACACGGAGTCGCGCCTGCTGCTGACCAGCCGCTACGTCTTCACCCTCCCGGACGGCCGCGGCAACGACCTGGCGGCCCGACTGGAGAGCGTGCAGCTCCCGCCGATGGACGAGCAGGAGCGAGCGAAGCAGTGGCGGGCAGCCGTGCGGGCGGAGAGGCACGAAGGGGTCCGGCGGGACGCACCGGAATGCGAGCTCGTCGACCGGGCGCTCGCGGCGGCGGCTGGCAACCCGGGGCTCCAGGAGATCCTCTGCCGTCCCATCCTCGCCGGTGAGCTGGACGCCGCCAGCGGGGCCGTGGAGGCCGTGGAGCGGTGGAGAGACTCGGGCCAGGCTCCCGAGGAGGAGAACGCAGCCCAGGAGTTCTTCCGCCGGGTCTCGCTGGAGACCTACCGGGATGCGCTGACGGAAACGCAGCGGGTCCAGCTCCGGGCGGCGACGCTCTTCTCCGAGAGCGTGCCGATTCCGGTCGCCGCACTGGAGGCGGTCGGGAGCGCGGCCGGAGTGGCGGACCCTCGTGCGGCCGTCGCCCGCCTGCTCGGCCTGGGCCTGGTGGACGGCTGGGGCGAGATCGGCGGCGCGGAGCACGCCGCAGTGAACCCGCTGGCGAGGCCACTGGCCGGAGAGCACCTGAGCGACGGTGAGCAGGCGCATCTCGCCGCCGCGGCGATCACGCCGCTCGCCTTGGCGTGGCGAGATGAGGACGGCGACTTTCCCGACGACATACGGGGCGTGGAAATGGCGCGTCTGGCGCTGGACGGCAGCGCCCCAGCGGACATCCTCGGCCAGGCGGTCCAAGCCGCAGGGTACTTTCTCTTCCGCCGGGCGCACGACGCGAAGACCGCGTTGGCGTACCTAGAGCCGGCCCTCGCTACGATCGAGGAATCAGGCGAGGAACCGCGCCCCGAGCTCCTGCTGCTGGCCGCGGAATGCGCCGAGCGCGTGGGTGAGACCGGACTACAGGTCACCTGGCTGGAGAAGGGTCTCACGCTACGCTCTGGCGGTGAGTCGATTGCTGCACGGATTGCTGCGGCACATGCGGTGGCGACGATTGCTCGGGATGGACCAGAAACGGCTCTGGCGACGCTCCGCACATCTGTAGAGCTGTTTGGCAAGGCCGAGGATGCCCGTATGCGGGCAATCACGCTGGGCCAGATCGCCGACATTCTCACGCAGCAAGGTGAGACGGAGGAGGCCCTGCGCATCCGGCGCGAGGAGGAATTGCCTGTCTACGAACGACTGGGAGACGTGCACTCTTGGGCCGTGACCATGGGCCAGATCGCCGACATCCTCACGCAGCGGGGCGAGACCCAGGAGGCGCTGCGCATCCGCCGCGAGGAGCAACTGCCCGTCTACGAGCGGCTGGGAGACGTGCGCTCCCGGGCCGTGACCATGGGCAAGATCGCCGACATCCTCACGCAGCGGGGCGAAACCGAGGAGGCGATGCGCATCGGGCGCGAGGAGCAACTGCCCGTCTTCGAGCGGTTGGGAGACGTGCGCTCCCGGGCCGTGACCATGGGCAGGATCGCCGACATTCTCACGCAGCGGGGCGAAACCGAGGAGGCGATGCGCATCCGACGCGAGGAGCAACTGCCCGTCTACGAGCGGTTGGGAGACGTGCACTCTTGGGCCGTGACCATGGGCCAGATCGCCGACATCCTCACGCAGCGGGGCGAGACCGAAGAGGCGCTGCGCATCCGCCGCGAGGAGGAACTGTCCGTCTACGAGCGGCTGGGAGACGTGCGCTCCCGGGCCGTGACCATGGGCAAGATCGCCGACATCCTCACGCAGCGGGGCGAGACCCAGGAGGCGCTGCGCATCCGGCGCGAGGAGCAACTGCCCGTCTACGAGCGGCTGGGAGACGTGCGCTCCCGGGCCGTGACCATAGGCAAGATCGCCGATATCCTCAGGCAACGGGGCGAGACCGAGGAGGCGCTGCGCATTCGGCGCGAGGAGCAACTGCCCGCCTTCGAACGACTGGGAGACGTGCGCTCCCGGGCCATGACCATGGGCCAGATCGCCGACATCTTCACACAGCGGGGCGAGACCGAGGAGGCGCTGCGCATCCGACGCGAGGAGGAACTGCCCATCTTCGAGCAGCTGGGAGACGTGCGCTCCCGGGCCGTGACCATGAGCAAGATCGCCGACATCCTCAGGCAACGGGGCGAGACCGAGGAGGCGCTGCGCATTCGGCGCGAGGAGCAACTGCCCGCCTTCGAGCGGCTGGGAGACGTGCGCTCCCGGGCTGTGACCATGGGCCAGATCGCCGACATCCTCACGGAGCGGGGCGAGATCGAGGAGGCGCTGAGCATCCGGCGCGAGGAGGAACTGCCCGTCTTCGAGCGGTTGGGAGACGTGCGCTCCCGGGCCGTAACCATGGGCAGGATCGCCGACATCCTCACGCAGCGGGGCGAGACCCAGGAGGCGCTGCGCATCCGGCGCGAGGAGGAACTGCCCGTCTTCGAGCGGCTGGGAGACGTGCGCGAGCGGGCCGTGACCATGGGCAAAATCGCCGACATCCTCACGCAGCAGGGCGAGACCGAGGAGGCGCTGCGGATTCATACCGATGAGCGTCTGCCGACAGCAATTGCTATGGGCGATGTCGACAGCATTGCCCATATACGCTTCTCCTGCGCGCAAATCCGCCTCGACCGTGGCGGGCTGACCCAGGGGAAGGCGCAGACAATCGCCGACGAGCTGGCGGAGAGTTTCGCAATCTACCAGAAGATCCGTCGCGCCGATGGTATCGCCAATGCAGGCTGGCTCCTTGGACAGGTGCTCGCCATGGGCGGCTACCCGGAGGATGGACTCACCATTTTAGACGAGTCGGCAATGGCGTTCGAGAAGTTGGGGCAGGCCCAGGAGGCAGCGGCTGTACGCGCGCTGCAACAGAGAATCCGGGAGGACCAACCATGAGCATCGAGATCCGCCTGTCCGGTGTGGACGGAACCGGGCTGGGCGACGAGGCGGAGGGAGTGCTCCGCGCCGCCGCCGGAACCGAGCCGGAGCGCCGCGAGCACAAGCCACGGGAGGAAGTGACCCGGGGCGATCCGGTGGCGATCGCGGCCCTCGTCCTCTCCGTCCCGAGCGCCATCGTGTCGCTGCTGGACCTCGCCGAGCGCGCACGACTGGCGGAACGGGTGCGTAGGCTGCTCGCCCGGACTCGCTTGGCAGACGACGCGGTGACGCTCCACGTGCCGGGCGCGCCCCCCCTCGACCTGGCCGCCGCTACGGAGGACGAGGTGATGGACCGGCTCACCCAGGGGGCGGACTCCCGGAGCGGGGACCCGCCGACCCCGCGCGGGGTGCAGCGGGGCGGCCCGGGACCGGCTTGAAGCCGTTCCCGGCGGAGGACACGAAGCGGGGCGCCGGATCGGATCCGGCGCCCCGCCTCGCATCACGTACCGCGTAGCCGGCACCGGCTAGTCCGCCCGCAGCGCCTCCATGGGCTGGATCCGCAGCCCCTGCCGGGCGGGCCCGAGCGCCGCGAGGAGCCCCACGCCGAGCGCGATCGCCACGACGGCGGCCAGCAGGCCGGTGGCCAGCCCGGGCGTGAAGCCCTGCCCCACCAGCAGCGCCCCGCCCAGCAGGCAGCCGACGCCCGCGCCCAGAGCGAGCTGGCGAATCGCCCGCGCGAAGACGCTCCCCAGGATGAGCCCCGGCCGGGCACCCAGCGCCGTGCGGATCCCGATCTCCTTGCGGCGTTGGGCGACCGTGAGCGCCATCAGCGCGTGGATGCCGGCGGCCGACAGGAGGAGCACGCTCAGCGTCACGGCCGCGATCCCCAGCGTCAGCAGGCTCTCGGTGCGCAGCTTCTGCCGGTGCACCTGCGCGAGGGATTCCACCCGGGACAGCCGCAGCGTGGGGTCCAGCGCCGTGGCGATCTCCCGGAGCCGGGGGGCGAACTCCTCCGCGGGGATGCCCCGCACCCGCACCACCAGGCTCACCGGGTTGAGCCGTCCCAGCGCGACGGGGTGGTACACCGTGGGCACGCCCCGCCCGGTCACGGTCGTCTTGGGAGGAAAGTCGTTCACCACCCCCACGACCTCGTACCAGCCGCCCGCCTCCACGCCCCCGGGCTCCGAACCGTCCCCGGTGCGCGTGTAGCGGAACCTCCGGCCCAGCCCGGAGCCGCCGCCCAGGACCTCCTCCACCAGGCTGCAGTTGACGACCACGGCGGTCGCCGGGCCGGCGAGGTCCGCCGCCTGGAACCGTCGTCCCGCGAGAACCGGGACGCCGAAGGTCTCGAACAGGCCCGGATCCACCTCCAGGTACCTCACGTCCCCCCGGGAGGGCTCCGCCGAGGGCCGCGGATCCGCCACCTCCACCACGCCCGGCGCGCTCGAGGACGAGAACCAGTCCCCCGGCACGTGGGACGCGAAAGTCACCGCGGACACCCCGGGCTCCGCCCGCAGGCGCCTCGCCAGCTCGAACTGGCGGTCCACCAGGCGCCCGGCGAACTCACGCCGGTACGCTTCGGCCGCCCCGCTGGGCGGGGTCTCCCGGTCCATCCCCACCTGCACCGCGAGGAACTGC
Source organism: uncultured Gemmatimonadales bacterium (assembly GCA_963716255.1). Taxonomy (GTDB): domain Bacteria; phylum Gemmatimonadota; class Gemmatimonadetes; order Longimicrobiales; family Longimicrobiaceae; genus JAFAYN01. The sequence continues at coordinate 2,784,892 of OY970303.1, forward strand.
TCCGCCGCGAAGCCCGGGCCGGTGATCCCGTAGCGGAAGAACTGGTTCCACCCCAGGGCGACGGTGAGCGGGAGGATCGTCACGGCCACGGCCACCTGGCCCACGATCAGCGCGGTCCACGTCCCGCCCATCCGCATCCCCGTGCCGCCGCCCGCCTGGCCCAGGCCGGACCGCGCCCGGCGCCCGGTCGCCTTGAGCCCCGGCAGCACGCCCACGATTACCGCGCCGAGCACCGCGAGCCCGGCCACGTAGGCGACCGTGCCCGGGGAAAGGCGCATCTCCCACCAGAAGGGGACCTGGTCGCCGGCCGTCCGGTCCAGGAAGGCGTTGCCCTGCCCCAGCCAGAACCGCGCGGCCGCGAGCCCGACCGCCGCCGCCGCAAGGGAAAGCACCAGCGCCTCCGCGAAGAGCTGCGTGACGACGCGGGCTCGGCTGGCCCCCAGGGCCAGGCGCACCGCGATCTCGCCGGCCCGCGTGGCCGTGCGGGCGTACACCAGGATGGCGACGTTGATCGCGATCACCACCAGCAGCAGGCTGCCGAGGAGCTGGACGAGGTAGAACACCCACATCAGCTCCGGGGCGTCGACGAAGGCGCGGGTGTACGGGAGCACCCTGGGGCGGATGTGCCGGTGGGTCCCGGGATGGGCGGCGGCGATCCGCCGGCCGATGCCGGCCAGCTGCGCCTGCGCCTGCTCCAGAGTGGCTCCCGGGGCCAGGCGGCCGAACACGTCGAGCGGGGGCGCCTCGCCCCGCCGGTAGTCCGCGGGCTCCAGCCGCAGCAGCGTCCAGATGCCGTTGTTGACGGGGAAGGCGAAGCCCTCGGGCATCACGCCGACCACCGTGTGCGCGGCGTCGCCGAGCCGGAGCGTCCGGCCGACGACGTCGGGGCTGCCGGCGAAGCGGCGCTGCCACACGTCGTATCCGATCACGACCACCGGCGCCGCCCCGGGCCGCTCGTCGTCGTCGAACAGGTACCGGCCCAGCAGCGGGGCGACGCGCGCCACCCGGAAGCCCGCCGCGCTCATCTCCGCGACCCGCAGCGGCTCGCCCAGGCCGCCGGGGGTGACCAGGTTGCGGTCCACGGTGCGATAGGCGCCCAGCTCCTCCACCGCCCGGAGATCGTCGCGCCAGACCGCGAGGTCGTGCAGGTGCGTCTCGCGCCCCTCGCCGCCGCGGGCCGCGTCCAGGTTCTGGATCGCGACGATCCGGTGGCCCTCCTCCAGCGGCAGCGCCGGGTCGACCACCGCGGCGACGAAGCTGAACAGGCTGGCGCCGAAGGCGGTGGCGACCGCCATCCCCAGGACCCCCACCCCCGTGAGGCCCGGGTACTTGAGGAGCATGCGCAGCCCCAGCCTGAGGTCCAGCGAGAGGCCGGCCGCCCAGGTCACCCCGCGGGCGTCGCGCCCCTCCTCCTTGTACTTCTCCACCCCGCCGAACGCGATCGCGGCTCGCCGCCGCGCCTCCTGCGGCGGGAGCCCCCGCTCGCGCGCCAGCCGCTCGGCCTCCATCTCCACGTGGAAGCGCATCTCCTCGTCCATCTCGGCCGCGAGCCGGTCGGGACGCCGGAGCCCGCGCCAGAACGAGAGAGCGCGCGCGACAAGACCGTTCATCTCTCAGATCTCCTGGGGGGTGGAGCGAAGCGCCAGGGCGATGGCGTCCGCCAGCCGGTTCCAGCTCGCCACCTCCACCCCCAGGCGCTGCCGCCCCGCGGCGGTGAGGCGGTAGAACTTGGCGCGGCGGTTGTTGTCGGAGATCCCCCACTCGCTCTCGATCAGCCCGCGGTGCTCCAGGCGGTACAGCGCCGGGTAGAGGGCGCCCTGCTGCACCTGGAGCGCGCCGCCCGAGATCTGCTCGATGCGCAGCAGCACGCCGTAGCCGTGCAGCTTGCCCAGCGACACGGCCTTGAGGATGAGGAGGTCGAGTGTGCCGGGGAGCAGGTCCGCGGTGTCGTTCATCGGTTTCTCCTATTCAGGTTAGGAGAAGAGTACGGCGTGCTCTCCTAAGCTGTCAAGGAGTACGTCGCCGGGCGTCCCGGTGACCGGCGGGCGGCGAGAAGAGCCGGACCGGGGCGAGGGGAGGACGTAAACCCTGATCCTTGTTATATTGTCCGGATGATCTCCGTATCCAACCTTTCCAAGGAGTTCGGCGACCGCGTCCTGTTCGCCGATGCATCCTTCCAGCTGAACCCGGGCGAGCGCTACGGCATCGTGGGCGCCAACGGGTCCGGCAAGACCACGCTGCTCAGCATCCTGAGCGGCGACTCCCCCGCGAGCAGCGGCACGGTGTCCGTGCCGAAGTCGCTGCGGCTGGGCGTGCTGCGCCAGGACCAGTTCCTCTACGAGGACCAGGAGGTGCTGAGCGTCACGCTGATGGGGAACCCGGAGCTGTGGGCCGCCATGGTCGAGAAGGAGAAGCTTCTCGCACGGGCGCACGAGCACTTCGACGCCGACCGCTTCTCCGAGCTGGAGGAGACGGTGCAGCGCCACGACGGCTACACCGCCGAGGCCCGCGCCGCCACCATCCTGGAGGGGCTGGGCCTCCCCGCCGAGACGCACCACCGGCCGCTCTCCACGCTGTCGGGCGGCTTCAAGCTGCGGGTGCTCCTGGCGCAGGTGCTGGCCGGCGCGCCGGACGTGCTGCTGCTGGACGAGCCCACCAACCACCTGGACATCCTTTCCATCCGCTGGCTGGAGAAGTTCCTCCACGACTTCGAGGGGCCGGTCGCGGTGATCTCGCACGACCACCGCTTCCTGGACAACGTGTCCACCGGCATCCTGGACGTGGACTACCAGACGGTCACCCTCTACCGGGGCAACTACACGTCGTTCCTGGAGCAGAAGGTGGAGGACCGGGAGCGGCGGGAAAAGGAGATCGAAGGGCGGCAGAAGGAGATCGCCCACCACCAGAAGTTCGTGGACAAGTTCAAGGCAAAGGCTAGCAAGGCGCGGCAGGCGCAGAGCAAGCTGCGCATGATCGAGCGCAAGCAGGAAGACCTGGAGGAGCTCCCCGGCAGCTCGCGGCGCTACCCCAAGTTCCGCTTCCTGCCGCGGCGCGAGAGCGGCAAGGAGGTGCTCCGCATCCGCGGGATCCGCAAGTCCTTCGGCGACCGGGAGGTGCTGCCGGGGGTGGACCTGCTGGTGAACCGCGGCGACCGGCTGGTCATCATGGGGCCCAACGGAATCGGCAAGTCCACGCTGCTCAAGATCGTCATGGGCGAGCTGCCGGCCGACCAGGGCGACGTGCAGTGGGGGTACGAAACGCACCCCGGCTACTTCGCGCAGGACCACCACGAGCAGCTGGGCGACGACGACCGCACCGCCGAGCAGTGGCTGTGGGACTTCTGCCCGGGCAGGGACCGCGGCTTCGTACGCGGGCACCTGGGGATGATGCTCTTCTCGGGCGAGGACGGCGAGAAGCGGCTTTCCGCCCTGTCGGGGGGCGAGGCGGCGCGGCTGGTGTTCAGCCGGCTGGCGCTGGAGCAGCCCAACGTGCTGGTGCTGGACGAGCCCACCAACCACCTGGACCTGGAAAGCATCGAGGCGCTGGTCAACGCGCTCCAGACGTACGAGGGCACGCTGATCCTGGTGTCGCACGACCGCTGGTTCGTGAGCCAGCTGGCCACGCGGGTGCTGGAGGTGAGCCGCGAGGGGATCCGCGACTACCTGGGCACCTACGAGGAGTACGTGCACGCCTGCGGCGACGATCACCTGGACGCCGACACGGTGGTGCTCAAGGCGCGGAAGGAGGACCGCGGCGGCAGAAAGGACGGCGCGGAGAACGGCGGCCGCCCCGCCGCGCCCGCGCCCCGCGTGTCCGTGAAGGCCCCCGCCGGCGGGCGCGGCCGCATGGAGAAGCGCCGCGACGAGATCACCGCCGAGATCGAGGCCGCGGAGTCGCGCGTCGCCGAGATCGACGGGCTCTTCGCCGAGCGCCGCTTCTTCGAGACCACGCCGCCCGACCGGGTCAAGGCGCTCAAGGCCGAGCGCGCGCGGTTCCAGGAAAAGGTGGAGCGGCTGATGGAGGACTGGGAGAGCCTGGAGCAGGAGCTCGCCGGGGCCCGGTAGCCGCCCGTCCGCCGGCAAGATCGCAGGACGCAGCGGGGGAGCACACGACGTGTGCTCCCCCGCTGAGCATTCGGGGCCGCGCTCCTTGTCCGGGCCGGTCAGATCACGCCCGTCACGGCACATCCCACCAGCCGGAGCCGGCCATCCGCCTCGCGGGTGAAGAAGTAGCGGCGGGAATGAAACTCTCCCCCCCGGCAATGCCCCGCCCCGGTGCTCTCCTCCGTACAGGACCCGTTCTGCAGGCCCTCCGGACTGCACGTTCTCGCCAGCTGGACGTTCACCCAGTGCTTGACCGGAATCCCCTTCGACGGCTCGACCTCCTCCGAAAAGTCGCTCGGATCGGCGTGGAGGACGCGCGGTTACTCCACGACGGGGCTCAGCACGATCCGTGTGCAGTCCAGGCACGGATACGTCGGGCTCCGCCGCTCGTGAGCATAGACACCGTCCACGACGCCGCGCGACACCAGCTCCCGGAGCAGCCCCGCCGGGTGCTTTCCGTGAGCGCCGTCGAACCGCTCGTCGGCCAGGTAGACCCCGTGGGCTCCGGGCGGCAGCTCGGCCCGGATCGCCTCGACGACCTGGGCGTACACGGCCACCGTGTCCACGCCCGGCGCGGGAGCGCGGGTACCCGGGCTCGCCGCCGTGCAGCAGGCGAGCAGCATCGCGAGAAGAGCCATCGAGCACCCGGCTCTGCGGGATCCCACTCGCCGCGCCGGCCGCGCGTCAGGCGAGGCGGCGCCGCTCGATGCGGCGGACGGCCTCCTCCGCCAGCTCCCGCAGCACGGCGAGGTCCTGCTCCGCGAAGGTCCGCTGCTCCAGCCCCACCACGCACAGGTTGCCCAGCACGTGGCCCCGCGACGAGATCAGCGGCACGCCGGCGTAGCAGCGCACCCCGTCCTGCGTCACCAGCGGGTTGCTCCGGTGCTCGGGGTGGGTCTCGGCGTCCTCCACCACGAGCGGGCCGCGGGTGCGCACCGAGGCGGCGCAGAACGACCACTCCACCGGGTGCCCGCGCGTTTCCGCCAGCCACAGGCCGTCGGGACCGTGGAAGCCGGCGACGTGCAGCGCCTCGTCCAGCACCACGCTGACCAGCGACACGGGGAGGCCCAGCCGGGACGCGGCCCGCTCCGCCACGTCCGCGAGGATGGGGTCCACGTCGGGCGAGAGCAGGTCCAGGTCGGCGATCTCCTGGAGCCGGGCCTCGTCGCGGAGGGGATCGTGGGCGCTCACGGCTGCCTCCCGGCCGCGGCGGCGCTGGCGGAGAGTCGGGCGAAGGTGCGCATGCGGATCTCCATGGAGCGCGCGACCACTGCGGTGGTCCCGCCCTGCTCGGCGAGGGCGGCCACCGCGCGCCCGAGCTGCGCCGCGGTGGTCTGGTGCCCGGCGAGGACGCCCGCCTCGCGGCAGGCGCGCGACCACCGGTCGGCGGCGCGCTCCGGGCCGAAGACCCGCTCCAGGGCGGCGATGGCGTCCGCCTCGGAGGGCTCCGGCAGGTCGTACCCGGGGAGGCGGAACGCGCCGCCTGGCGGTGAGGGCATCATGCGGGCCGGTGCGGGGAATGGACGCGTGGACGCCCGGGGTACGACGGGCCGCCCGCGAGCGGATTCACCCACCCGGCAAGTCGCGTGCTGCGCCGCGCGCGCGCCCCTCGCGGACCGGGCATCGTCCCCCGATCTTGTCGGGAGAGCGCGGTGGCCGCCGTGTCCCCGCCTCGCATCATCCAGACAGGAGCCAGGGGCACCGATGGCGACCGAGCCCGAGCCGTTCGAGATCGCGGTCCGGATCCTTCCCGGGGACGTGGACGGGATGGGGCACGTCAACAACATCGTCTACGTGCGCTGGGTGCAGGAGGCCGCGCTGGCGCACTGGTTCGCGCGGGCCCCGGCGCAGGCGCAGGCGACGATGACGTGGGTGGTGCTTCGCCACGAGATCGACTACCTGCGCGCGGCCCGCCCGGGCGACTCGGTGCGGGCGCGCACCTGGCTCGGCCAGGCGCACGCCATCCGCTACGAGCGCCACACCGAGATCGTGCTGGAGGACGGCACGACCCTGGCCCGGGCGCGCACGCTCTGGTGCCCGGTGGACACGGCCACGGGGCGGCCGCGGCGCGTACCCGCCGAGGTGCGCGCCGCCTTCGCCGCGCCGGGCGATGGTGAGGGCTGAGTGGAGCGGAGCCGGGCGAAGTGGAGGATCGTTGCCGCCGGGCATCAGGTCGATTACAGTTGTCTCTCCAGTTCGTGTCCGCAACCAAGCGGGCAACCTCACATCCGGAGGACGCCATGAGCCGTTCGCCTTCCTACCTGCGCCGGGGACTCTTCGGCATCGTCTTCGTCGGCTCACTGGGCTTCGGAGCCACGGCCGCCTTCGCGAAGCCCGAGACGCGAGATGCCTTCCCCACCTGCCCCAAGGGGTGGAGCATGTGCCCGGACGGGACCTGCGTCGGACCCGATATGCGCTGCTTCCAGCCGCTCGAGTTCTGACCTCGGCCGCGGTCCAGCCGGTGACGGAAGACGGCCCGGGTGCGCAGGCGCGCCCGGGCCGTCGTTCGTCGAGCCGGTGCATCCCGGCTCAGCTGTCCCCGCCCTTGGCCTCCCCGCCCGACCCGCTCCCGCCGCCGCCCGCGATCACGCGGATGGACACGGGGTTGGGGATGGGCACCTCCACCCGCTCCCTGCGGTTGGCCTGCACCCGCTGGTACCACGCGTCGTCCTTGCCGGCGCCGCCCGCCTCCATCACCATGCGGGCCAGCTCCGTCGCCACCGCGTTGGACACGCGGATGGAGCCGTGCGAGGCCGCCTTGCCCAGCGACTCGGGCTCGTTGGTGCCGTGGATGCTGCGCGGCGCGTCGTACACCAGCTGCGCGTGCCCCAGCGGGTTGTCGGCGGCGCCGGGCTCCTTCTCCTCCTCGTCCTCCGCCCACCCCTCCTCCCTGGGCGGCACCCACCGCGGGTTCCAGATCACCTGGCCGACGGTCCACTCGCCCGTGCGCGTGGGCCACTTGCTGGTGCCCACGGCCACGGGGTGCGTGGCGATGCGCTGGTCCCTGCGGTACACGCGCACCTCGCGGGCGGCCACGTCCACCTCCAGGCGGAGGTCGGGCGGAGGAGGCGGCGGCGTGGGAGCGGCCGGCGCCGCCGGCTGCACCGCCGCCCCGGGCGCCGTCTGCGCCGCGCCGGCGTCCGCCGTCTGCCCCGCGGACGCGCCTGCGTCCGCGCCCTCGTCCGTCCTGTCCTGCACCACGCACCCGCCCAGCAGCAGCGCCGCGGCGGCCAGCGCCGGGCCCGTCCATCCTCGAAGCCTTCGTCTCATCCGGTTCTCCTTCCTGAGGTTGCCGCTCCCTCAAGCAAGGTGCGTGCGCGCCGTCTGTTCAGGCGCCCGGGCGCCGCGTGGCCGCACCCTTGCGGCAGCCGTCCGCAGGGCGCCGCCACCTCCCGCACGCGAGGCTCCATGATCTGCATCCTGCACGGCTACCTGCTGGAAGGCTCGGGGAGCAACCTGTGGACGCGCTCCGTGGTGGAATCGCTCTGCCGGCAGGGCGAGACCGTGCACCTCATGGCGCAGGAGAACCACCCGGAGCGCTACGAGTTCATCGCCGAGGCGCGCCGCTACCTGCCGGACGGGACGGAGGAGGGCTTCTTCCGGCGGACGAGCCCGCTCCCCGGGTGCTGCACGCTCCACAAGCCCGTGCTGGGCGAGGTGCTTCCGGTGTACGTGTGGGACCGCTACGAGGAGTTCAGCCGCCCCACCGCCATGGTGGAGCTCTCCGACGCGCAGATCGAGGACTACCTGGAGCGCAACGTCCGCGCGCTGCTGCGCATCGTCCGGGAGAACGGCGTCACCTCCATCCACGCCAACCACGCCGTGCTCATGCCCACGGTGGCGCAGCGGGTCGCCGAGGCCACCGGGGTGCCCTTCGCGGTGATGCCCCACGGGAGCGCGCTGGAGTACGCCGTCAAGCGCGACCCGCGCTTTCTGCGCCTGGCCACGGAGGCGTTCACGGCGGCGCGGCGCGTGTTCGTGCACGGCGAGGAGATGCGACAGCGGGTGCGCGACTCGCTCCCCGGCGTGCCCGGGCTGGAGGCCAGGTTCTCGGACCTGCACCTGGGGGTGGACACGCGCAGCTTCGAGCCGGTGGAGCGCGCGGGGCGGCGCGCCAGCATCGCCCGGCTGGAGGCGGCGCTCTCGGGACTGCCGCGCGGGCGGACGCCGGCGCAGACGCAGGGGATGCTCGCCCGGCTGCGCGGGGACATGGACACGGCGCAGCTGCGGGAGGCGTTCGCGCCGGCGCAGCGGTTCGACGGCAAGACGCCGGACGCGGAGCTGGAGGCCCGCCTGGGCGCGGTGAGCTGGGAGGACGACGCGACGCTGCTGTACGTGGGGCGGCTGATCTCCACCAAGGGGATCCAGGGGATCGTGGCCGCCCTGCCGCTGCTGCTGGAGCGCCGCCCCGACCTGCGGCTGCTGGTGGTGGGGCACGGCCCCCTGCGCGAGCCGCTGGAGGCGATGCTCTGGGCGCTGGAGCACGGCGAGCGGGCCCTGGTGGAGCGCATCGTGGCGGAGGGGCGGGAGCTGGAGGGGACACCGCAGGGCGACACCGGGGGCGCGGAGCTGACCATGGTCGCCCGCTTCCTGGAGCAGCTGGGGGCGCGCGGCGAGCTGGACGCGTACTACGCGGCGGCGCGCGAGCGGGTGCGGCCGGACCGGGTGGTGTTCACCGGCTACCTGACCCACCGGGAGCTCCGCTATCTTTTCCCCTGCTGCGACGCGGCGGTGTTCCCCTCGGTGGTGCGGGAGGCGGGGCCGCTGGTGTTCCTGGAGGCGCTGGCCTCCGGGGCCTTTCCCCTGGGCACCTACTTCGGGGGGATGAAGGCGAGCATCGACTCGGTGGCCGAGGTCCTCCCGCCGGGCGAGGCGGAGGCCATGAAGCTGTCCGCCGCGGCGGACCGCACCGTGGCGGACATCGTCGCCAACGTGCCCCCCGCGCTGGAGCTGGGGGAGCGCCACCGCGAGGCGCTCTTCCGCCTGGCGCGGGAGCGCTACGACTGGGCCAGCGTCACCCGCAAGCTTTCCCACGAGCTGAACGCGCTTTGACCGAACCGGACGCATCCCCGCCGCCCCCCGCCGACTTCCCCGCCGACGCCATCGTGGTGCTGGGCGGCGGCGTCCTCCCCGACGGTACCCTCCCCGTGGTCCCCCGGACCCGCGTGGAGCGGGCGGTGGAGCTGTTCCGCGGGGGCATCGCCCCGCGCATGGTACTGTCCGGTCGGTGTGGGCTGATGGACCCGGAGCCGCTGGTGACCGAGGCCGCGGCCATGGCGGCGTACGCCATGGAGCTGGGGGTGCCGCGGGAGGCGCTGCTCCTGGAGGAGGGGTCCAAGGACACGCTGGGGAACGCATACTTCACCCGGGCGCACTTCCTGGAGCCCAACGGCTGGACCTCGGTGCGCGTGGTCACCTCGGACTTCCACCTGTCGCGCGCGGCCTGGGTGTTCCGCAAGGTGCTGGGGGGGACGTACGACTTCTCCTTCGTGTCCGCGGCGTCCGGCCTGTCGCCGCGGGAGATGATCGACCGGGCGGTGGAGGAGTGCCGCATCCTCATCTTCCTCAACGAGTGGCTGCAGGCGCTGGAGGAGGCGGACGAGCACGCCCTGGAACGGCTGATGGAGCACGAGCACCCCGGCTACTCCGGCGCGCCGCTGCTCACGCACGACGAGATGCAGCGGCGGCTGGACGAGATCTCCAAGATCACCCGCATCGCGGGCGGCGAGGGGTGGATCGCGGCCGGCGGCGGCCCCGGTGACTGGGACGGGGTGGTGGAGCGCCGGGGCGCCGCGGACCGGCGCGCCCGACGGGCGATCTCCGCGGGGAGGCGGTAGACCAGGCACGCATGCGGACGAACCCTACAGGGTGAGCGACCCCTCCCCGAAGGGCCAGAACTCCTTGCACTGGAGCGGCCGCCAGTCGTCGTACAGCCACACCAGCCGCGGCTTCAGGGGGTCCTTCGTCTCTTCCTTGCGGAAGAAGCTCCCGCAGAGCAGCCGCTGGTAGTAGAAGTGCCAGTAGCCGTAGCTGCGCACCCCGAACACGGTCCCCTTGGCCACCTCGAACTTGACGATCCCGCCGCCGTCGCTGAACCCCTTCACCCCCTTGTCGGCCAGGATCTTCTCGAGGTACCGCTTCTCGTCCTGCTCCCCGCTGGGCCGCCCGAGCAGGCTCTGGTACGCGTGCTGGTTGATGCTCTTGGGGTGCAGCAGCCCCTTGCGGTTGCTCTCGCCCACCTTGTCGTGCTGCGCGCTCATGGCCTTGTAGGCCTGCTCCATGACGACGACCTTCGCCTCGATGTAGATCTTGGCGAGGTCCTCGCGCACGCTCCGGTCGCCGGCCGGGCTCCCCAGGAAGCTGACGACGTTGGAGTGGTAGACGGTGGGGTTCTCGGGCGGCCCCTCCACCGTGACCATGCACCCCTGGAGGTTGTCGGTGAAGAACACGTCGGGCTCGCGGGGGACCGGCTGGTGCTTGCTGGGCTTGAGCGTGACGCGGACCACCTGGTCCTCGGCCCAGGGGAGGTAGTAGATGGGGAAGGAGGTGGGGGTGTCCGTGTCGGGGGGGTGCCCGGAAATACCCACCGTGCAGGTCCGCCCCGTGCCCACGGTGAGCGTGGCCTGCGTCACCCTGCACGATCCCGGCACCTGCGCGAAGTTGGCGATGTGCTTCGGCGCGCCGACCACCGCTTTGTCCTTGAGCTCGGGCACGATCCCGCGCTGGAGCAGGAACGCGTACTTGCTCCCGCATCCCTCCGGGTCGCGCAGCAGCTTGTCTCGGGTGATCATGCGTCGGTTCCGTCGGGCACGGGGATCCGCGTGAAGGAGCGTTCCGGGGGCGCTCCAAGCTAGCGCCGGCGCGGGATCCCGGCAAAAAGGCCTGATCCCCGCGCTCCTTCCGGCGGCCTCGGCGCCGTCAGGGCGCCTCGCCGGTCTCCAGCAGCGTCTTGAGGCCCGCCAGGATCTCGGGCCAGCCGCCGGTCTCGCTCTTCCGGCCGCTCACGGCCCGCAGCATCTCGGTGTCGCTCTCGAATCCGTCGTGGATCACCGTCAGCTTCACCATCGACCTCACCGGCTCGATCTCGAAGGTCACCTTCGTCAGCTTCTCCTTCACCAGCTCCGCGAAATACTCCTCGCTCCAGCCGAAGAACGCCTGGTGCCCGGGCTGGTAGTTGTGCCAGCTGTACGACAGCCGCCTGCCCGGCTCGGCCTCCAGCACCACCATACCCAGGTCGCGCGCCTCGCCGCCGGGCTCGTCCTGCCACAGCACCGGCGATCCCGGCTTCCAGTCCGACACGAGCCCGGCGCCCCAGTACCGGTGCGTGAAGGCGGGATCGGTGAGCGCCCGCCACAGCGCCTCCGGCGTGGTGCGGATGTAGGTCGCGTACACGAACTCGCTCGCGCGCATGGCTCCCTCCTCCAGGGCTCGTTTCAGGTCGGCGAGCGCCCGCGCCCGCTCGCGGTGGTACCGGCCGATCCAGCGGTCCGCCACGTCGTGGATCGGCGCGGCGTTCAGGTAGTGGAGCTTTTCCCGGCCCTGCCGCGCCGTCGTCACCAGGCCGGCGGCCTCCAGCACCGCCAGGTGCTTGGTCACCGACTGGCGCGCCATGTCCAGCCCCGCGCACAGCTCGCGCAGGGTCTGGCCGCCGCGGGCGTTCAGACGGTCGAGAAGCAGCCGCCGCGAAGGGTCGGCCAGCGCCCTGAAGATGTCGTCCATCGCGGCCCCCGGATCATGCAGCCGCCAGGCTGCCTTTTACAGGATACGCAGCCGCACGGATGCACGTCAACCCCGCCGGCTCCAGCGCTCACCCCGCGTGAGGGATTTCGGCCCGTTTGAAGGGGCGCGAGTATCGCCGCGGGCAGTTTCGCGGGGCTCGACTCCGCTGGCGAGCGTTGTTTGCTCGCCTACGGAGCCGAAGCCCACGGAACGCCCGGCGCAAGCCGGGGGCACGCCCGAACCCTTCCGTCCAGACAAACTACCTCAGCCGCTCGCCGTCCGGGCTCCACACCTCTACCGCGCCCAGGTTGAGCGCGCGGATGGGCGCCTCGATGGCCGCCAGGTCGCCGGCCACCACGAGGGTGAGGGCGTCGGGGTCCAGGCGGCGCGCGGCCAGCTCGGCGGCCCCGGCGGGGGTGACGGCGGCCAGGCGCTCGCGATAGGTGGCGTAGTAGTCCAGCGGCAGGCCGTAGACGATCGCGGTCTGCATGCGCCCGGCGAGCCCCTGCACCGTCTGCACCGAGGCGGGAAAGCTCCCCACCAGGTTGCCGAGCGCCCCCTGCATCTCCTCGCCGGGGACCGTGTCGCGGGCGAGGCGGCGGAGCTCGCGCACCGACTCCACCAGCGCCGAGTCCGTGGCGCTGGTGCGCACCGACGACGAGATCACCATGGTTCCCGTGCCGGACAGCGCGGACAGCGTGGCGAAGGCGCCGTACGTCCAGCCGTGCCGCTCGCGCAGGTTCTGGTTGACGCGGGCGTTGAAGGCGCCGCCCAGGACCTGGGTCAGCGCGGTCATGCGGAAGAAGTCCGGGTCGTCCGCCCCCACCGCCCCCTGCCCCACGCGGATCGCCGACTGCACCGAGCCGGGGCGGTCCAGCAGGATCACCCGCGTCCCCCGCACCGGCCGCAGCGCGCTCGCGGGCGCGGGGGTGGGCCGCGCCGGGGCGCTCCACCCGCCGAACGCCTCCGTGGCCAGCCGCCGCGCCTCGCCCTCGTCCAGGTCCCCCACAAGGAGCAGCGTGGTGGTCGCCGGGCCGTAGCGGGCGCGGTGCCACCCGGCCACGTCCGCGCGGGTGAGCGACCGCAGCGTGGCCGCGGTCCCGCCGGAGGGGCGGCCGTACGGCGCCCCCGCCGCGTACACCGCGCGGGCGAAGTTCTCGGTGGCCAGCCCCTCCGCCGTGGCGCGGCCCTGCAGGAAGGTGGCGACCGCCTGGCCGCGGATCCGCTCGAACTCGGCCGCGGGAAAGGCGGGCTCGGTGACGGTGGATGCGGCGAGGCGCATGGCCTCCGGGAACGCGCTCTTCAGCGCGGTGACGGTGACGCCCGCGGAGGTGGCGCCGCCGCTCGCCTGGAACTCGGCGCCCAGCCGCTCCATGCGCTCCGCGAGCTGCGAGCCGGTGAGCCGGCGCGACCCCTCGGCCAGCAGCGAGGCGGTGAGCCCCGCCAGCCCGGCCTTCGCCGCGGGCTCGTGCACGGAGCCGGCGTCCACGATGACGCGCGCCGTCACCAGCGGCATCCCCGTCTGGCGCACCGCCACCACGCGCAGCCCGTTGGGGAGGGTGAGCTCCTCCACGGGAGGGAGCCGGTAGGGGCGGAGCGGCCCGGGGGCGGGGGGGCGCTGCCAGGCGGGCGCCGTGTCCGCAGGAACGGGCGCGGCGGCAGCGGCGGGCGCCGGCGCGGGCGCCGCCACCGGGGCGGGGGCGCACGCCGCGCAGGCGAGCGCGAGGGCCGCGAGGGGGAGCGAGGATCGCCGGGTCATGGCCGCGCGGGAGTGGGGGTGGCAGCGGTGCGGGGGACGAACACCAGGGTGACGCGGTTCTCGGGGACCAGGCGCTCCGCGGCGAGCTCACGGAGGCCCGCGACGGTCACCGCGTCCACCTCCGCCAGGCGCCGGTTCACCCACCCCGCGTCGCGGTGCACGGTCCACCCCTCCGCCAACAGGTCCGCGCGGCCGCCGAATCCGCCCAGCCCCTGCAGCTGGTCCACCATCCGGAAGCGGGCCGCGGCCCTGACGCGCTGCAGCCCGGCCTCGTCGATCCGCCCGGCGATCCCCTCCATCTCGGCCAGGAGGGCGCGCTCCAGCGCTTCCGGGTCGCCGCCCGGCTTGCCGACGGCGCCCACCACCAGCAGGTCCGCGCCGTCAGCGTGGTCGAAGTTGAAGGAGAACACGCTGGTGGCCACCTGCCGGCCCCGCACCAGCGCCTGGTCGAGCGGGCTGGTGCGCCCGTCGGCCAGGTAGCCGGCCAGCGTCGCGACCGCGGCGCTGCGGGGGTCGCGGGCCGCGGGCACCCGGAAGCCCAGGTACACCGCGGGGGCGGGGGCGCTGGCGTCCTGGATCACCTCGCGGACCGGCGCGCCGATCCGCGGCGGGAGCGAGGCGCCCTGCAGCGGCGGCGGGTCCTGGCCGCGGGGGATGGGGCCGAAGTAGCGGCGCACCAGGGCGCGGGTCGCCTCCACGTCCATGTCGCCCGCCACCACCAGCACGGCGTTGTTGGGGACGTAGTAGGTGTCGAAGAAGTCTCGCACCTCCTCCAGCCGGGCGTTGTCCAGGTCCGCCAGCGAGCCCACCACCGGGTGGTGATAGGGGTGCCCCTCCGGGTAGGCGTGCGCCAGCATCCGCTCCATCCAGCGCCCGTACGGCTGGTTGTCGATCCCCTGCCGGCGCTCGTTCTGCACCACCGCGCGCTGGTTGGCCAGCTTGCCCTCGTTGAGGACCTCGTCCAGCGTCGCCATGCGGTCGGCCTCCAGCCAGAGCGCCAGCTCCACCATGTGCGAGGGCACCTGCTGGAAGTAGTTGGTGCGGTCGCTGGAGGTGGTGCCGTTGATGTCCGCGCCGGCCCGGCCGCCCGCCGCCTCCAGGATGGCGAAGTGCTGCCCCTCCGGGACGTTGCGCGACCCGGTGAAGAGCATCAGGTGCTCGAACAGGTGCGCGAACCCGGTGCGCCCCGGCTGCTCGTGCTTGGAGCCCACGTCGTACCAGAGCATGGTGGACACCAGCGGGGTGGAGCGGTCCACGTGGTACACCACCTTGAGCCCGTTTGGGAGAGTCTCCTCGGTGTAGTCCAGGCGGACCGACTCGGCCGCGGGCGGCGCCTGCGACTGCGCGGCAAGGGCGAGCGGGAGCACGGCCGCGAGCGCGGCCGCGAGCAGCGGTGGTCTCATGCGGTTCCTCTGCGGGACACGGGGGCGGGCGGGCCTCCCGGGACGTCCCGGCGGCGGCCGACGCTAGAATAGCGCGCCCGTCCGCGCGGTACAACGGCGACGCCCGGAAGGCCAGGCGGTTGTTTCCGCCGAACTCCCTGCGTACCTTCGCTGGTTCCGGCAAATCTTCCGCCGGGTGATCCGCGACCGCCGCACACACCGTGATCGTAGTCCACGCCTGCTGGAGCCCCCACGGGCTGCGCCTCTGGGGAGAGTCCTCGTATCGCCCCGCGCTGGCGCCGCGCCCCGGAGGGCGTCCCCCGCGCAGGCCCAGGCCCCGGGCCCACCCCTTCGCCGTCGACCAGTGGTCGCTCCTCGACGCGCTCACCGACCTGGGCGGCGTCGGCGAGGGGAGCCGCCCCGCCGACCTGGTGCTGCGTCTCCCCTCCCACCCGCGCGGGCCGCAGGCGTCGCCGCGCCTGGTGCGCACCCGGCCGCCCGAGCCGGAGGTGGAGGAGCCCAGCGAGACCGCGTCGTGGACCGCGCGCGGCGTGGCGCTGGAGCTGGAGGCCTCGCTGGACTTCCTGCTGGGGCTTCCCGCCGCTCCGCCCGAAGGCGTCGTGGCCGCCGACACCCTGCGCTGCCTGGGCGAGGTCGCCAAGCTGGCGCTGGAGCTGGTGGCGCGGGGGCACGTGCTCCCCGTGCTGGAGGGCGCGGGGAGCACGTGGAGCGCGGGGTGGCGGCCGGTGCTCACCGACCAGGCCGACGCCGAGCGGCTGGCCGTCCTCCGCCGCGCCATGCCCGACGCGGTCCACGCCGCCGAGCCCGAGTGGCCCGCCGACGCAGGCGACGTGGCAGCCTCCGCCCTCGACGCGCTGGTCGACACCTGCGTGCGGCAGGCGCTGCACAGGCGGACGCTGGCGCCCCCGCGGCGCGGCGCCCGCACCCCCGCCGAGAAGTGGCTCGCCGCGCTCCAGGACCGGGAGCGGCTGCACGGCGCCGAGCTGCGGCCGCTTCACGAGGCGCTGGCGGCGTGGTCGCGCTCCCTGGCCCCCGCGGTGCAGGGCGGGCTGCGCACCTGCTTCCGCCTGGCCCCCCCCGGCGAGCGCCCGGACGACGCCCCGGGAGCGGAGGATCCCGCCGCGAACGGCGCGGGGCCCGGCGCGCCCGCGGCGGCCCCGCCGGCACCCGGCGCCTGGCGGCTGGACTTCCTCCTCCAGGCGACGGACGACCCCAGCCTGCTCGTCCCCGCCGAGGAGGTCTGGCGCGCCGGGGGCACGCTCACGGTGCTGAGCCGCACGCTCGACCACCCCCAGGAGCGGCTGCTGGGCGACCTGGGGCGCGCGCTGCGCCTGTTCCCCCCGCTGGAGCCCGCGCTGCGCGGCGCCCGCCCGGTCGGCGCCGACCTGGACACCGAGGCCGCACACCGCTTCCTGCGCGAGGGTGCGCCGCTGCTGGCGCAGGCCGGCTTCGGCGTGCGCGTCCCCGCCTGGTGGACGCGCCCCGCCGCGCGCCTGGGCGTCCGGCTCCAGGCCCGCTCCTCCGCCGCCGCCCCCGGCCACGAGTCCGACGGGCGCTTCGGGCTGGACACCCTGGTCGCCTACGACTGGCGGGTGTCCATCGGCGAGCAGACCGTTTCCGCCGAGGAGTTCCGGGCGCTCGCCGCCGCCAAGGTGCCGCTGGTCAAGTTCCGCGGCGAGTGGGTGGAGCTGAAGCCCGGCGAGGCCGAGGCCGCGCTGCGGCTGCTGGAGCGCGGCGGCTCCGGCGAGATGAGCGCCGCCGAGGTGCTGCGCCTGGGGCTGGGCGGCGGCACCGCCGTCCCCGAGCTGCCGGTGGTCGGCTTCCAGGCCGATGGGTGGCTGGGCGAGCTGCTGGACGCCGCCGGCGACACCCGCCTGAAGCCGGCCAAGGCCCCGCCCGGCTTCGCCGGGAAGCTGCGCCCGTACCAGAAGCGCGGCCTGGCCTGGCTCGCCTTCCTGGACCGGCTGGGGCTGGGCGCCTGCCTCGCCGACGACATGGGGCTCGGGAAAGCCCAGCCCCTGGACGCCAGGATCCTGACTCCGTCGGGATGGAAGCCGATGGGGGAGGTTGTCGTGGAAGACCAGGTGATCGGCGCCGACGGCAAGCCGTGCAGAGTCGCAGGGGTGTATCCGCAGGGTGAAAAGGAGGTGTTCCGGGTGTCGTTCAGCGACGGGAGCGCGACGGAATGCTGCGACGACCACCTGTGGCAGGTCTTCTCTCCGGTCCAGAAACGACGGGGCACCACACCGCGTGTCCGGGCCCTGAAGGACATCCGCCATCGTCTCCGGGACAAAGCGGGGAACTCTCGCTTCTTCATCCCGATGGTGGCGCCGGTCGAGTTCGAAGAGCAGGCACTCCCGCTCGATCCGTACCTGTTGGGGGCTCTCCTCGGCGACGGTGGAATCTCACAGCGCGTCGCTTTCTCGATGGGTGAGGCCGAAATGGCCGATCGGATCGCTGCCTGTCTGCCGGAGGGAGTTGAACTTTCGTACAGGGGTCGCGCGGACTACATGATCCATGGTTCGACCCCGGGAGCCAGAAACGTGGTGATGGACGCCCTCCGCGTGCTGGATCTGTTCGGCCTGCGGACGGAACGAAAACACATTCCCGAGATCTACAAATTCTCCTCGGTCGCATCTCGGGTCGCGCTCTTGCAAGGCCTGCTCGATACGGATGGGCACGTCCGGCCAGGCGACAACAACGTGGAGTTCACCACGGTGTCCAGGCAGCTGGCTGACGACATGGTGTTCCTGGTGCAGTCCCTGGGCGGCCGGGCGAAGATCCGGCTCAAGCGGACGACGCACCAGCTCGCCTATCGGATGAGCGTCTGCCTGCCCAATGGAATCGCGCCGTTCGCACTTCGACGGAAGGCAGAGACGTACCGTGGCCGCGTGAAGTACCCTCCGAGCCGCGCCATCGTCGACGTCCAGTCAGTCGGGATCAAGCCGGTGCAGTGCATCGCGGTGGACGCACCCGACCACCTGTACGTGACGGACGACTTCATCGTTACCCACAACACGATCCAGCTCCTCGCCCTGCTCCTGGCCGAGCCCGTGGAGACCGGGAGCGGCAGGCGGCGGCGGCGCCTCCCCACCCTCCTGGTGTGCCCCATGTCCGTGGTGGGCAACTGGCAGCGCGAAGCGGCCCGGTTCGCGCCGGGGCTGCGCGTGCACGTGCACCACGGCGGCGAGCGGCTGGGCGGGCGCGAGCTGCGCCGCGCCGTGCGCGACAGCGACCTGGTGATCACCACCTACGCCCTCGCCGCCCGCGACCGCGACGAGCTGGACGCCGTGGAGTGGGGCCGCGTGGTCCTGGACGAAGCGCAGAACATCAAGAACTCCGCGGCCAAGCAGACCCAGGCCGTGCGCAGCCTGCGCGCCCCGCGCCGCGTCGCGCTCACCGGCACCCCGGTGGAGAACCGGCTCGCCGAGCTGTGGTCCATCCTGGAGTTCCTGAACCCCGGGCTGCTGGGGAGCGCCGCCGAGTTCCGCCGCAGCTTCGCCGTCCCCATCGAGCGCTTCCGCGACACCGACCGCGCCGCGCAGCTCCGCCGGCTCACCGGCCCCTTCATCCTGCGCCGCCTCAAGACCGACCGGAGCATCATCCGCGACCTGCCGGCCAAGAACGAGATGAAGGTGTTCTGCAACCTCACCCGCGAGCAGGCCACCCTGTACCAGGCCGTCGTGGACGAGATGATGCAGCGGGTGGAAGCCAGCACCGGGATCGAGCGGCGCGGCCTGGTGCTGACCACCCTGCTGCGCCTCAAGCAGGTGTGCAACCACCCCGCCCAGCTCCTCAAGGACGGCTCCGCGGTCCCCGGCCGCTCCGGCAAGCTGGCGCGGCTGGAGGAAACGCTGGAGGAGGTGATCGACCTGGGCGACCGCGCGCTGGTGTTCACCCAGTTCGCCGAGATGGGGCAGATGCTGCGCGGCCACCTGGAGGAGCGCTTCGGGCGCGAGGTGCCGTTCCTGTACGGCGGCACCACCAAGCCCGCCCGCGACGCCCTGGTGGAGCGCTTCCAGGCGCCGGACGGCCCGCCCGTGCTCCTGGTGTCCCTCAAGGCCGGCGGCACCGGGCTCAACCTCACCGCCGCCAACCACGTCATCCACTTCGACCGCTGGTGGAACCCGGCCGTGGAGGACCAGGCCACCGACCGCGCCTTCCGCATCGGGCAGCGGCGCGACGTGCAGGTGCGCAAGCTGGTGTGCGCCGGCACGCTGGAGGAGCGCATCGACGTCATGATCGAGGAAAAGAAGGCGCTGGCCGAGAGCGTGCTGGGTGCCGGCGAGGCGTGGCTGACCGAGCTGTCCACCGCCGAGCTGCGCCGGGTGATTTCTCTCGCCGCGGATGCCGTGGCGGAGTAAACAGCCTGGGATTCGGGCGTGCCCCCGGCTGGCGCCGGGGTCGGGCTTCGGCTCCGTAGGGCTGCAAACAACGCAGCCCAACGGAGTCGAGCCCCGCGAAACTGCCCGCGGGTCTCGCCCCTTCGGGCCGAAATCCCTCACGCGACGGCAGGCCCCCTCCCCCCGGCCCCCTCTCCCAGAATCGGGAGAGGGTGGCGAGCCTCAAGCGAGCCGGGTGAGGGCCGCAGTTGTTCCCTGTTCCCTGTTCCCTGGCAGTCCCCATGTCCGACTGGTGGATGTACGAGAATTCCGAGCGCCTTCCCTCCCGCGACGGGATCCGCGCGCGCAGCCAGCGCGGCGAGATCGGGGAGACGTGGTGGTCGCGGCGGTTCATCGCCGCGCTGCGCGAGGTCACCGACCCGTCGCGGCTCACCCGGGGGCGCAGCTACGCCCGCAGCGGGCAGGTCATGGAGCTGCGGGTGGCGCCCGGCGTGGTGACGGCGGCGGTGCAGGGGTCGCGGCCCGCGCCGTACCGCGTGCACATCGCGCTGCCGCCCTTCACGGACGGCGAGTGGGAGCGCGCCGAGGCGGCGCTGGCCGGGCAGGCGCTCTTCCTCGCCGCGCTGCTGGCCGGGGAGATGCCGCGCGACGTGGACGCGGCGTTCCAGGCCGCGGGGCTCTCGCTCTTCCCCACGCGGCCGGACGAGCTGGGCGCCAGCTGCACCTGCCCGGACCCCGCGAAGCCGTGCAAGCACATCGCCGCCACCCTCTACATCCTCGCCGAAGCCTTCGACGACGATCCCTTCCTGGTGCTCGCCTGGCGGGGGAGGCCGCGCGACGAGCTGCTGGCGCGGCTCCGCGCCCTCCGCGGCGCCGCGCCCCGGGACGCCGGAGACGCCGCGGCGCCGCCGGAGCCGCGGCGGTCCGGCGGCTTCTGGCACGCGGGGCCGGAGCTGGCGGCGCTGCACTTCGCGCCGCGGGCCGCGGAGGTGCCCGACGCGGTGCTGCGGCAGCTGGGGCCCCTCCCCCGCGTGGCCGGGGCCGAGCGGGTGGCGGAAGCGCTGGCGGAAGCGTACCGCGTCTTCACCGCCGCCGCCGAGCAGCGCGCCTTCGGGGACGGCGGCCCTGCCCCGGACGCGCCCCCCGCGGGGTGACCCCGGGACGCGGCGGCGCGCCGCGGACGCGGTCCGCACCGCTCCCGCACGGCTCGCCCCCGCCGGCTGTCCCCGCCGTGCCGGGGCGCGTACATTCCGCGCTTCCCGCACCCCCGGCCAGGCATCCCCCGTGAAAACAGCCGCCACGCTCGCCCTCGCGCTCCTGGCGCTCGCCCGCGCCGCCGCCGCGCAGCACACCGACATCTACGACTCCGGCGGGCCGCTCACCCCCGAGCAGGCCGCGTACGACGTGGTCTTCTACAACCTTGCCGTGCGCGTGGACCCCGCGGCGCGCAGCATCGCCGGCACGGGGACCACCGTGGCCCGCATCGTCACGCCCACCCGGCAGCTGGTGCTGGACCTGGACACCCTGCTCGCCGTCTCCGCCGTCACGGCGCCGGAGGGCGCGGCGGGGCGGCCGCTGCGCTGGGAGCGCCGCGGCGGCCGGTTGTGGATCGACCTGGGATCCACGCGCCTCCCGGGCGACGAGGTGGCGGTGCGCGTGGCCTACGCCGGACGCCCGCGGGTGGCGCCGGACGCCCCGTGGGACGGCGGCTTCGTGTGGGCGAAGACGCCCTCCGGCCAGCCGTGGATCGCCACCGCCGTGCAGGGCGAGGGGCCGGACGTGTGGTGGCCGGCAAAGGACCACCCCTCCGACGAGCCGGACTCCATGTCCATCCGCGTCACCGTGCCGGCGCCGCTGGTCGCCGCGAGCAACGGCCGCCTGCGCCGCGTCACGCCGGCGGCGGGCGGGGCGCGCACCTACGAGTGGTTCGTCTCCACCCCCATCAACGCCTACGACGTCGCCCTCAACATCGCCCCGTACCGTACGGTGGAGGGCGAGCTGGAGTCGGTCGCCGGCGGCCGCTTCCCCGTGGTCTTCTTCGTCCTCCCCGAGGACGAAGCGCGCGGCCGGGCCTTC
Organism: uncultured Gemmatimonadales bacterium; assembly: GCA_963716255.1. Classification (GTDB taxonomy): domain Bacteria; phylum Gemmatimonadota; class Gemmatimonadetes; order Longimicrobiales; family Longimicrobiaceae; genus JAFAYN01. The sequence goes on from OY970303.1 coordinate 2,806,295, forward strand.
TTCCCCCAGATCCTGGACCACCTGCGCTTCTTCGAGCGGCTGCTGGGCCCCTACCCCTTCCGCGCCGACAAGTACGGGGTGGCGCAGACCCCGCACCTGGGGATGGAGCACCAGACGATCATCGCCTACGGCGCCGGCTTCGACAACGGCGCCATGACCGGCGGGACGGACTGGGGCTTCGACGCCCTCCACCAGCACGAGCTCGCCCACGAGTGGTGGGGGAACCTAGTCACCAACGCGGACTGGAAGGACATGTGGCTGCACGAGGGCTTTGGCAGCTACATGCAGGCGCTCTACATGGAGCACCTGTCGGGGATGCGCGGCTACCACGCGTTCCTGGGGGGGCAGCGCGCCGGCATCGCCAACCGGGCCCCCGTGGCCCCGCGCGAGCCGCGCACCTCGGCGCAGATCTACTTCGCCTCCGGGAGCGACATCTACGGCAAGGGCTCCTGGGTCCTGCACACCCTGCGCTGGACGGTGGGCGACTCCGCGCTCTTCCGCTCGCTGCGGCGCATGGCGTACCCGGACCCGGCGCTGGAGCGCGTGGCCACCGGCGCGCAGACGCGCTTCGCCACCACCGACGACTTCCTGCGCATCGCCGAGCGCGAGTCCGGCCGCGAGCTGGGGTGGATGTTCGAGGTGTACCTGCGCCAGCCCGCGCTGCCGCGCCTCGTGGCGTCGCGCGCGGCCGACACGGTGCGGCTGCGCTGGGAGGTCCCGGGCGGCCTCGTCTTCCCCATGCCGCTGGAGGTGGAGGTGGCCGGCCGCCGGCAGCGGGTGGAGATGCCCGGCGGGCGGGCCGAGCTGCGCGTCCCGGCGGGCGCTCGCGTGGTGGTGGACCCGGACGCCTGGGTGCTCCGGGAGGAGCAGGCCCCCGTCGTCCTGGCGCCGCGCTGACGCGTCCCCGCCCGCCGGCCGCGCCGGGCCCGCCCCGGCTCCCTTGTGTGCGGAATCGCTCGCCGGTACCGTGCAGGGGCGGGCCGCACCGGCGCGCGCCACCCCCAGCGGGAGAAGTATCATGCTCCACAACCTGACCTTTCTCCAGCGCCGCTTCCCGGAGCACGCCCGGGGCATCGCCATCGTGCTGGGCGCGCTCTCGGTGAGCGCCCTGGCCGCGGGCGTCGGCCTGCTCCTCCTCGGCTAGGCCCTGCCGCGCGCGCGCCGGCCCGGAGGACGCCGGGCCGGCGCTCCCGCATCCGCCCCCGCCATTCCCCACGCCGTCCTCGCCCATGCCCCGCACCCACACCGCACCGCCGGGCCCGCACCGCCGCCCGTCCGTGGGCCTCCTGGCCGCGCTTCTGCTCGCCTGCGCCGGTCCGGCCGCCGCGCAGGAAGCATCCGCCCACCCGGCGGCGCCCACCGCGCTCGACTCGCTGCTCGCCTACGACGCGCGCGCGCCGCTGGACGTGCGCGTGGCGGGGACGGAGACGCGGGACGGGGTGACGGTGCAGGACGTGACCTTCGCGAGCGTGGCGGGAGGGGCGCCCACGCAGGCGTACGTCGTCCGGCCGGACGGCGCCGCCGGCCCGCTGGCCGCGGTGCTCTTCGTGCACTGGTTCGCACCGCCCGAGCCCACCTCCAACCGCACGCAGTACCTGGACGAGGCCCGGGCGCTGGCCCGCCGCGGCGTGGTGTCGCTGCTGGTCTCCACCTTCTGGTCGGACCCGGCGCGCTACCGCGCCCGCCGCTGGCAGGACGACTTCCGCAACTCGGCGGCGCAGGCCCGGGAGCTGCGCCGCGCGCTGGACGTGCTGGCCGCGCAGCCCGGGGTGGACCCGGCGCGCATCGCCTACGTGGGCCACGACTACGGGGCCATGTTCGGCAGCGTGGTGGCGGGGGTGGACGCGCGCCCCCGGGCGTACGTGCTGATCGCGGGGGCGCCGCGCTTCCCCGACTGGTACCTGTTCGGCTCCGCGAGCGGCCGGCCCGCGGGCGCGGATCTCGCCGCGTTCCACGAGGAGTTCGCGCGCATCGACCCGGTGGGCGTCCTCGGCCGCTCGCGCGCGGCGGTCTTCCTCCAGTACGGCGAGGAGGACCGCTTCACCCCGCGCGACGCCTTCCTGGAGCTGTACCGCGCCGCGCCCGAGCCGAAGCGCATCGCCACCTACCGCTCCGGCCACGCCATGGACGCGGCCATCATCCGCCTGGACCGCACCGCCTGGCTGGCCGAGCAGCTGGGGCTCCCGGAGCGCTGAGCCGCGTCCCCGTCCTCCTTCCCGCACCCACGCTCCCGACGATGCCGCCCACCCCGCGCACCCCCGTCCTCCTCGCGCTCCTGGCCTGCGCCCTGGCCGCGCCGCTCGCCGCGCAGCAGACGCAGAAGCCGCCGCTGCACGGCCGCCACTGGATGGCGATCACCGGCAAGCCGCTGGCGGCGACCGCCGGGGCGCTGATGTTCCAGCGGGGCGGCAACGCCGTGGACGCCGCCGCGGCCATGCTGGCGGCCTCGTGCACCATGTGGGACGTGCTGAGCTGGGGCGGCGAGACACAGGCGCTGATCTTCAACCCGCGCACCGGCAGGGTGGTGGGCATCAACGCGATGGGCGTGGCGCCCAGCGGCGCCACGCCGGAGTTCTTCCGCGCGCGGGGGATGGCGCACCCGCCGGAGTACGGCCCGCTGGCGGCGACCACCCCCGGCACCCCCGGCGGCCTGATGCTGATGCTGGCGGAGTTCGGGACGATGTCGCTGGGCGAGGTGCTCGCCCCCGCCATCCAGATGGCGGACGGCTATCCCATCGAGGCGCAGACCGCGAACAGCATCGAGCGCGACCGGGAGCAGCTGCGGCAGTGGCGCTACTCGCGCGCGGTGATGCTGCCGCACGCGGGCGAGGCGCGCGAGGCGCCGCGCCCCGGCGAGATCTTCCGCCAGCCGGAGCTGGCGGCGACGCTGCGCAAGCTGGTGGAGGCGGAGCGGGAGGCGCTGCGGCAGGGGAAGAACCGCCGGGAAGCGATCCAGGCGGCGCACGACCGCTTCTACCGCGGCGACATCGCGCGGGAGCTGGTGCGCGGCGTCCAGGAGGAGGGCGGGCTCATCACCCTGGAGGACCTGGCCCGCTGGCGCCCGCGCATCGAGGAGCCGGTGAGCGTGGACTACCGCGGCGTGCAGGTGTACAAGCTGACGCACTGGACGCAGGGCCCGGCCCTGCTCCAGGCGCTCAACATCCTGGAGAACTTCGACCTCAAGTCCATGGGCTACAACAGCCCGCGCTACGTGCACGCGGTCTACCAGGCCATGAACCTGGCCTTCGCGGACCGCGACTTCTACTACGGCGACCCGGACTTTCCGCCGGAGGAGCCCATCCGCGGCCTCCTTTCCGAGGCGTACGCGCGGGAGCGGGCCAGAAGCATCGGCTGGACGCGCAACGACGCGGACGCCCGCCCCGGCGACCCGTACCCCTTCCAGGGCGGGACCAACCCCTTCGCGTCGGTGCTGGCGCGCTGGCACACGGTCGGAGTGCGCCCGGCCCCGGGGGACAGCGCGTCCTCGCCCGCGCCGGCGCACGACCGGCGGCCGTCCGGGCCCCTGGCGGCGATGACGCCGGAGGAGGCGTTCTACGCGGGGACCACGTCGGTGCAGGCGGCGGACACGGCCGGGTGGGTGGTGTCCATCACGCCCAGCGGCGGGTGGGTGCCGGCGGTGATCGCGGGGCACACGGGGGTGGGGCTCAGCCAGCGGATGCAGAGCTTCGTGGTGGACTCGCTTGAGGGGCCCTTCAACGTGGTGCACCCGGGAAAGCGTCCGCGGGTGACGCTGACGCCCACCATGGCGCTCCGGGACGGCAGGCCGTTCCTGTCGTTCGCGGTGCAGGGCGGCGACAGCCAGGACCAGAACCTGTTGCAGTTCTTTCTGAACGTGGTGGAGTTCGGGATGACGGTGCAGGAGGCCACGGAGGCGGCCAACTTCAACTCGTTCCAGATGCGGGCCTCGTTCGGGGAGCACGTGTCGGAGCCCGGGCGGCTGCTGCTGCACGACGCCACGCCGCCGTGGAACCGCCAGGAGCTGCGGCGCATGGGGTACGCGCTGACCTTCGACGACCGCACCTCGGGGCCCATCAACGCCATCTTCTTCGACCGGGCCAACGGGACGCTGTGGGGCGGGTCCAGCAACCACGGCGAGGACTACGGGATCGCCTGGTAGGAAGCCCGTAGGGGGAGTTCGGCAGGTCATCCGCAACGACCCGCCGGGAGGACCGCATGCTCCTGTTGAAGAACCTGCTCTTCACGGTGCTCGTTCCCGGCACCGTCGCGGGCCTGGTCCCGTACGTGATCCTGTCCCGCGGCGCCGATTCGACCGTCGCGTGGGGCCCCATGCAGTGGCTCGCGCTGGTCCTCGGGGTCCTCGGCGCGGGCGTGTACACGTGGTGTGTATGGGACTTCGCCTCGCGCGGACGCGGGACGCCGGCTCCCATCGACGCGCCGCGCACGCTGGTCGTGAGCGGGCCGTACCGCTACGTGCGGAACCCAATGTATTGGGGGGTGCTGCTGGTGCTGGTGGGCGAGGTCGCATTCTTCGCAAGCGGCGCGCTCCTGCTGTACACCCTCGTCTGGCTCGGCGTCGTGCACCTGTTCGTGCTCCTGTACGAGGAGCCCGCGCTGCGGCGGCGCTTCGACGGCTCGTACGAACACTACCGCGGTGTGGTCCGCCGGTGGATCCCGGGCAGGCCGTACCGCCCGCAGGGGTAACGAGGTCCGACCTTCAACCGCTCGGCGTCGGCAGGGCATGAAGTTCGTGGGCCGGCACCCCCCCGCCGGTCCCGTTCTTGTATCGCACTCTCCCCTTTCGCCCGGCCGCGCACGCCTGCGCGGCCGGGCGCCGATCACACGCGCAACGGGGAGGGAGCGATGAAGGTCCTGGTCGTCGGCGGCACGGGCACCATCGGCAGCGCGGTGGTGCGGCTGCTTTCCGCCGAGCACGAGGTCGTCGTGGTCGGCGGCTCCAGCGGCGAGCTGCGGGTGGACATCGCCGCGCCGGACTCCATCCGCCGCCTGTTCGAGCAGGTGGGCCGCGTGGACGCCGTGGTGTCCGCGGCGGGAACGGGCGCCTTCCGCCCGCTGGAGCAGCTGTCCGAGGAGGACTTTCGCTTCAGCCTGGGCAACAAGCTCATGGGACAGGTCAACCTGGTGCGGCTGGGGCTGGAGCACGTCGCCGACGGCGGCTCCTTCACCCTCACCAGCGGCGTGCTGGCCCGGGAGCCCATGCCCGGAAGCGCCGCCATCAGCCTGGTCAACGCCGGGCTGGAGGGGTTCGCGCGAGCCGCCGCGCTGGAGGCCCCCCGCGGCATCCGCGTCAACGTGGTCAGCCCGCCCTGGGTGTCCGAGACGCTCACCGCCATGGGGATGGACCCCTCCGGCGGCCTCCCCGCGGACACGGTGGCGCTCGCCTACCGCGAAGCCGTGTCTGGAATGGGCAACGGCGAGGTGCTGGACGCGCGCCGCTACGCCTGACGGCAAGCCAGGTCGAACGGCGGGTTCGGGCGTGCCCCCGGCTGACGCCGGGGTCGGGCTTCGGCTCCGTAAAGCACGATACAACCGTGCTTAACGGAGTCGAGCCCGCGCAAACAGCCGCGCGGTCTCGCCCCTTCGGGCCGAAATCCCTCACGCGGGCCGGCGCGCCGGTCAGGATGTTCCGCACTCCCGCACTCGTCATTCCCGCGCCGCGAGTGCCGCCGCCTCCTCCGCGCACCCCCAGCTCAGCGTCAGCCCCGAGCCGCCGTGGCCGTAGCAGTGCACCACGCGCGAGCCGTCGGCGAAGTCCTCCGCCTCCAGCCGCACCGCCGGCCGCCCCGGACGCAGCCCCACCCGGTGCTCGATGACGCGGGCACCCGCCAGGCGCGGCTCCAGCTCCGCGCACAGCCGCAGGATGCGGCGCGCCACCCCCGGGTCCGGGGTGGCGTCCCACGCGTGGTCGTCCGCGGTGCCGCCCAGCACGCACTCCCGCTCGCTGCGGGGGATCACGTACACGATCCCCTCCGGGTGCTCCTCGTCCAGCAGGATCCTCTCGACGCCGGGGTTCTCCACCCGCACCACCTGCCCGCGGATGGGGAACACCTCCGCGTCCCCCGCCAGTGTGCGCGCCCCCAGCCCGGTGCAGTTCACCACCCGCGGGCACGCCGCCCGCGCCTCCGCCAGCGACGCCACCCGGCGCCGCTCCCACTCCCCGCCCAGCGCGCGGAAGCGTCCCGCCAGCCAGCGCAGGTACGCCGGCATGTCCGCGGTGGGGACGGTGAAAGCGTACCCGTCCGCGAACCCCGGTGGAAGCTCGTCCGGGCGGGCGTGGCGGAAGCCGGGGACCGCGTCCACCCACGACGGGTCGGCCGCCGGGGCGCGCCACAGCTCCAGCGCGGGGAGCATCCGCACCCCCGTCCCCCGCGTCCCAGCAAGCTCCGCCAGCACCTCGAAGGTCCGCCGCCCCCAGGCGTCCACCCGCTCGGCGGGATAGGCCCGGTACGGGTACCAGAACGCCCCCGCCACCGCCGAGACGGTGTCCTCCGGCGCGTCCGCGGCCCAGATCCGCACCCGCAGCCCCGCCTCGCGCAGCCGGATCGCCGTCGACAGCCCCACCACCCCGCCACCCAGCACCAGCGCGTCCACGGTCAGCGCTCCGGGCCGGGCGCCGCCGGCAGGGCGCGGCGCCGGGGAAGCGTGGGGCGGGCGGGGGCGGATGGGAGCGGCATGGCGGGCGCGCGGCCGGGGTTGGGGTGAGCGGGGTCCGGCGCAAGCTAGCGCACGCGGCCGCGGCCGGCCATCCCGCCGGGGGGAGCGGGCGCAGGTCCCCACCGGATCACATCTTGCGGAGGTCGGGGGTGTTCCATGCCGCACGCGCACCCGCAACGCCAAGGGCCATGCCGGGATTCGAGGGGCTGCTCGCAGGCCGGACCCTGTGCGACCGCTACCGCATCGAGGAAGTCATCGGGCGGGGCGGCTTCGCGGCCGTGTACCGCGCCACGGACGAGCGGCTGGGGCGCACCGTCGCCGTCAAGGTCACCACCTTCTCGGCCACCAACCCCGAGACCCGCGACGAAGTGCAGAAGCGCTTCCGCCGCGAGGCGCGGGCCGCCGCCAGCCTGCACCACCCCAACGTGGTCACGGTGTACGACTTCGGGACCGACCCGGTGCTGGGGCTGGAGTTCTTCGTCATGGAGCTGCTGCAGGGCGAGGACCTTGCCCACCGGCTGGCGCGCCCCGCCGCCCTGCCCGTACGGGTCGCCCTGCGGCTGCTGCGCGACGCCGCGTGGGGGGTGGACGCCGGGCACCGCGCCGGGCTGGTGCACCGCGACATCAAGCCGGGGAACATTTTCCTGGCGCGGCGCGACCGGCCGGGGCGCTTCCGCGTGTGCGTGCTGGACTTCGGCATCGCGCGGCCCGCGATCGCGGACGAGGCCACCCAGCTCACCCGCGCCGGGGGGATGCTGCTGTCGCCCGCCTACGCCTCGCCCGAGCAGCTGCGCGGCGAGCTTCGGGTGTCCCCCGCGTCCGACGTGTTCAGCCTGGGAGTGATCGGCTACGAGCTGCTGGCGCGGGAACGCCCCTTCCCCGGCAACCGCCTCCAGGCGCCTCCGGGCAAGCAGCCCGACCCCGTCCCGCTGCGAGAGCGCAACCCCGAGGTGCCGCCGGAGGTGGCCGAGGCGATCCACCGCGCCCTCGCCGAGGACCCCGCCGACCGCTTCCCCACCGCGGGCGCCTTCGCCGAGGCCCTCGCCGCCGCCGAGCCCCCCGCGGAGCCCCGCGACCGCACGCCCGGGGTGGCGGCGCCCGCCTGGACGGACGAGCCGGAGCCGCTGCCCGCGGAGGTCCCGCTCGCCGCCGCGGAAGAGCTCGCGCCGGAGCCGCGTCCGGCAGAAGTCCCGGCCCCCGCCGCCGCGCCGCCGTCCGAGACCGACGCGCCCACGGTGCACTACGCCCCGAAGGTCCTGGCGGTCCCGCCGTCCGCTTCGCGGCCCGCTCGCCGCCGCGCGCCGCGCGTGCCCCGCCTCGCCGCCGTGCTGCTGCTGGCGTGCGTGGGGATGGCGCTGGCGGCGTGGCTGGCGGTCGGCCGCGGCGGCGAGCGACCGGCCGGGAGCGACCGCGCCGCCCGCGGCCCGGTCGCGCGGCGGGAATCGCCCGTGCCGGCGGTCCGGGAGCCGGAGACCGGCACGCGAGCGGACACCGCCGCGGCTCCGCCGGCCGGGCAGGCGCAGGAGCCCCGCACCACGGCGCCAGCGCCTTCCGGGCCCCCGCCGGCCGCTCCCTCGCCCGGGGCGCCGCGCGTCGCGCTGCGCCCCGCGCCGCCGGACCGCGCGCCCCGCCGCGACGTCCCGGCGTCGCGGCCGGCCTCCACGCCGTCCCCGCCGGTGGAGCGGGTCCCCGCGCGCACGGCCGCGTCCGGCGGGGCCGGGACGGCGGGCGCCGCGCGGCTCAACCGCGAGGGCGAGGCGCTGTTCGAGCGGAACGACCTGGTGGCGGCGGTGGAGCGGTTCCGCCTGGCCGTGCGCGCCGCCCCCGGCAACGCCTACTACCGCAACAACCTGGGCTGGGCGCTCTTCGAGATGGGAGCCGTGGACGAGGCCGGGCGGGAGTTGGAGGCGACGCTGCGGCTGAACCCGCGGCGCGAGATCGCCTACGCCAACCTGGGCGAGGTGAGGGCCGCGCAGGGCGACACCGCCGCCGCGGTCGCGGCCTACGAGCGCTTCGTGGAGCTGAACACCAACCCGCGCCGGGAGCGGATCGCGCTGGGGAAGCTGCGGCGGCTGCGCGGCGGGTAGGGCGCCGCCCGCCTCAGGCTGGGTAGCGGCGGATCCACGCCGCCCGGTCGCGCAGCGCGAGGATCTGCGAGGGGAGCACCCGGACGAGCGAGTGGCCCGCCCAGGGGCGCGAGTAGTACGCCGTGAGCGTGGCATCGTAGCGCCGGAGCCAGGCGCGCTGCGCCTCCCGGAGCGCCGTCCGCCGCGCCGGGGCGAGCGCCGCCATCCGCTCGCGGTACGCCCGGTTCAGCTCGGCGTCCGCGCTTGCCAGGTCGGATCGCAGGCAATCCAGGACCTCCGCGCGCCGCAGCATCCAGTAGTCCTGGCAGGGGTGCGGCACGTTCTCCCGGAACTCCTGCGCCCGCCCCGCCGCCGGGCGCGAGAGCGCGGCGAGCAGCACCAGGCCGAGCACGGCCCCGTGCCCCCGACCGGCTCTCCGCCTCCTCGCTTCTGACACCATGGGCAGCGACGCCTGTGCGGGACCCTGCTTCCCCGGGAACGGGCGGCGGGTGCACGCCCCGTGCCCCGAACGTGGAAACACGCTGCAGGCCTTGACGATCGCCCGCTCACGAGCATTGCGTTAGAACTACGCCACCCTTGCTATCCTCTGCTGCAGATCGGTGGGCGAAACGAACAACATCAAACGCTTGGGTCCTTTTCTTCGCTCGAGCAGACCGACGTCTGCGAGCTTGAGCAGATCAGCGCGGGCTGTTGCATAGCTGATGCTGTTCGAGTTCTTGTGCGATTCGATCGTGTAGAGGAAACGCGGGTGCTTCATGGCATGCCGGATGATGGCGAGTTGCCGGGAATTCAGTTGCTCCCGCAAGATTCGAGAGCTCTCGACCAGGAGCCGTGTCTCACGGAGTTCCCGTTGCTTGTCCTCCAAGTACGTATTCAGCTCCTGGATCGCTCGCAGGGTCACCTTCAGCTGCGACAGGATGAAATACGTGAGATCGTTGTTGTCTGTCTCCGTATACAGGAACGAGCGCGCATACTTGCTCGGCGCTTTCTTCAAGATTCGGGAAATCGAAATGAACTCACAGAGCCAGTATCCTTGCGAGGCCATGGCCCAATAGAAGATCGCGCGCGCCGTGCGCCCGTTTCCATCGACGAACGGGTGATCGTACGCGAGCCAGAAATGAAGCGCGATCGCACGCACCACCGGGTGAATGAAGCCGAGGCTATCGTTTTGGCCATTGGCGAAGTCGCACAGCGCTTGCAAACGATTTCCTAACTCGTCGGCACGCGGTGGCATGTGTAGTATGTTGTTCACCTCGTCCATCACGCAGATTTCCTCATCCGCTCTGCGCAAACGACCCGCTGCGCTCGGGTCTTCAAGAGTTCCCTCCGTGAGGATCCGCTGGAATTCAAACACCATGCTGGGCGTGAGCGGGGTCTTCCCCATCCGTCGGATGAATGCCAACGCTTGATAGTTGTTGTAGATCATCCGCTCATCCAGCGTTCGCGGCGCTCGGCCCTGCCGAATCATGTCTTTCGCTACTTCTCGTGTCGTAGACGCTCCTTCCAGCTGGCTCGAAGTAATTGCCTCCTCCATCAAACCTTTCAGCAGGTATATGTTGCGAGTCTCCGGGTCGGTTACCTGTTCATGAGCTTGAATTTGTCCGCTTGCATCGCGGTCGATCTGCATCAGCATCTGCTGTACGATGTCGATGGGCGCAAACCGGAACGGCTTCCCTTCCTTATCCCGTATGGGAAGGTGCGCGTATGCAGGCTCGCGAGCCAGCTTCAGTCCGAGCCACCACTCCTCGGAGCTGATGCCTTCTGGAGGTGGGATATGGCGGAGAGTGTCCCAATGGCGGTATTTCCCATCTGGCGCGGCGCCACGGGCCACCATCATCAGTTCGATGAACCGCTCCGGCTTGATGGTTCCAATCAGCTCGGGAAGCTGTGGCGGCGAGACGGGGATTTTCATGATCCTCCTGCGTCGGCAGTAGATACTATCAAGATATTATCAGTCCGACCGAAAATTAACAATAGAGCAGAGTCGTTTGGGTACTGGGCTGAATCCCAAGCTTCTCGCTTCGTCATTATCAACACTCGGGACAACTGATAACAAACTGATAATAGTCGCCCTGGCAAAACTGCGGGTCGTAACCTCAAGCGTGGCATCACCCCGAAAACGAACCGGCCCCGCGCCTCGGGTGAGGTGCGGGGCCGGCTGTATCCGGAGCGGCGGAGTGCAAGCCGGCATCCGCGAGCGGCAGGACATCGAGGTCGGGCAGGAACCCGCATGAGGGATTACGGCCCGAAGGGGCGAGACCCGGCGGCTGTTTGCCGGGGCTCGACTCCGTTGGGCTGCGTTGTTTGCAGCCCTACGGAGCCGAAGCCCGACCCCGGCGCCAGCCGGGGGCACGCCCAACCCAGCAGTCAAATCAGTCCGCCGCCACCGCCGTCTGCGACTCCTCGTCGCCGTGCACGAATGCGCGCGCCTCCTCGATGGTGTCCGCCACGGTCGCCGCGGCCTCGCGCACCTGCTCCACGGTGTGCGTCGCCATCACCTGCATGCGGAAGCGCGACCCCTTGAGCGGCACCGCCGGGAACTCCACCAGGTTGGCGAACACGTGCCGCCCGGCGAGCATGCGCCCGGCGATGCGCGCCGTGGGCGTGTCGCCGATGGGCACCGGGACCACCGCGGACGGCACCCCCAGGCAGTGGATCCCGCGGTCCGCAAGCAGCCCGCGCAGCGTGCGCACGTTGAGCATCAGCCGCTCGCGCAGCGCGTCGCCCTCCTCCGAGCGGACGATGTCCAGCGCCTCGCGGACCACGGTGGCCTGCACCGGCGAGATGGCGTTGGAGAAGATGTGCGGCCCGCCGAACACCCGCACGTACTGCCGCACCGCGGGAGAGCGGGTGGCCAGGTAGCCGCCGTTGGAGGCGAAGGTCTTGGAGAACGCCCCCATCACCAGGTCCACCTTGCCCAGCATCTCCTGCGCGCCGATGCTACCGGTGCCGCGCGGCCCCAGGGCGCCGAAGTCGTGGGCCATGTCCACCAGCAGCGTCGCCCCCCACTCGCGGCAGATCTCCTGGAGCTCCTCGATGGCCGGCACGTCCGAGTCCATGGAGAAGAGCCCTTCGGTGATGACCAGGACGCCGTTGTCCGCGTCGCGCGAGCGGATCTTCATCAGCTTCTCGCGCACCTCGTCGTTCCGGAGGTGGCGGAAGCGGTGCACGTTGCGGGTGGCGGCGGCCGCCCCGGACTGGAGGCAGGCGTGCGAGAGCACGTCCATCAGCACGTGGTCCGCGGGGCGCACCAGCCCGGTGATGGTCCCGAAGCCCGCCCCCCAACCGCTGGAGAAGAGGGCGACGTGCGTGGCGTCCAGCGCCTCGGCGATCGCCGCCTCCAGCCGCAGCGAGGGGGCGGTGTTCCCCACGAACATCCCCGAGCCCGCGCTGTGCGGCCCGTACTCGCGGATGGCGCGGTGCGCCGCCTCGGCGATCGCCGGGTGCGAGGAAAGCCCCAGGTAGTCCTGCGAGGAGAAGTTGAGGCCGGCCGCCGCCGTCCCGGACTCGTTCCGCACCACGCACTCGGCGGTGGGAGCGTAGTCCAGGCTGCGCGAGTACGGCCACAGCCCCATCTCGCGGCGCGCGTCCTGCCACTCGAAGAACGCCTCCGTCCGCTTCAGGAGATCCGGTCCGGTCGGCTGCGCGTATGTACCGACGTGGTGGGTGAACAGCTCGGTCGCCAGCAGGTCGCGATCGTCCACGGGGTCCTCCTCCGGGGGGGCGTGTAGGGTGCGGCGGGGAACGGCAGGAGTGGCGCTTGGATGGGGCAAGGTTCGGGACTAAATATCTCCTGACTGAAATTATATGGTTGGAAAACTGCGCGTCAATTCACCGCACTGAAATGATCATAATGTGGGTCGTGGACGCTGTCCAGGGTGCCGTGCGGCGGAGTGGACGCGGTCCACTCCGCTCCCCCTGGCCTCCGTCGGCGACGGACGGGCGAACGAAAGCGCCCGCGGGAGACTTTCGTCCCCCGCGGGCGCCCCCTTGCTGCGGTCCGGTATCCCGTCCTAGTTGGCCCCGTCCAGCTCCTTGCCGGTGAGCAGGGCGTAGGGGTTCAGCGGAGTCCCCTTCCACCACTGCCGCGCATCGTTCAGCAGCGACACGGAAAAGTGCAGGTGGAAGTCGCCCGGCTGGGCGTTGCCCGTGTCGCCCACGTACCCGATCACGTCGCCGCGCCTGACCCGCTGCCCCTCGGCCAGGCCGTCGGCGTAGCGCTCCAGGTGCGCGTAGTAGTACCGGGTGCGCCCGTCCTCGTCCAGGTGGTAGATGGAGTTTCCGCCCAGCGCCCCCTGGTGCAGCCGGACGATGCGGCCGGCGGCGACGGCCACTACCGGGGTGCCCTTGGGCGCGTGGATGTCGATGGCCTCGTGCGTGCGCCCGCCGGAGCGCCCCTCCTGGAACGAGTCGCGCAGGCTGGAGACGCGGACCCCCTGCACGGGGATCGCCATGCCGGTGAGGCGGGACAGGTACTCCAGCCGCGGCGTGCCCAGCAGGCGGCCCACCAGGCTGGGGCGGTCGCGCTCGGCCGGGCGCGACTGCGCGGCGAGCGGCGCGACCCCGCAGAGCAGCGCCAGCGCGCCGCAGAGCACGGCGGAGCGGGCGGCGATGCGCGGAGCCCGGCGGGGGGAAGCTTCGGTCTGGGCGGGGAGGAAACGAACGGAGACGGACGCGCGGAGCGTGCGGAGGTCTGAGTGCATTTCTTCGGGAGCTTTGATCGGCCCGACTGGCGTGGCGGCGCTCGATGGCGCGCGCGGTAGCCTCGGAGCTTTGCGTCCCCGCCTTTCGACGGGTTTGCCGTTCGCGGATGGCCCGGCGAGGGTGCCGGTATGGGAGTGTGGCTGAGAGGCTACCAGGATACTTCGTGGACGGGGCGGGCGCAAGCACCTGCAAACAAGTTGCAGCGCCGCAACGCCTTAGCTGGGCGGCTCGGCGTCTCCCGCGGGGTCCTGGCGGTAGAACGACGCCAGCTCGGCGTACAGCTCGGGGTGTTTGCGGAGGAGCGCGAGGGGCTTCTCGAAGAAGGCTTCCGTGGCCACGGCGAAGAACTCGGCGGGGTCCGTGGCCCCGTAGTCGTCCAGCACGGAGCGCCGGCCCGCGGCCGCGTCGCGGCGCAGCTCCAGGTACTCGGCGGCGAAGACCCGCGCCCAGGCCCGGTACGCCGACGCGCCCTCCAGCTCGGGAACGCCGTCCACCCCGCCGCCCTCCAGGTCCAGCTGGTGGGCGAACTCGTGGAACACCACGTTGTGCCCGTCGCGCAGGTCGCGCGCCCCGGCCCGCACGTCGCCCCAGGAGAGCACCACGGCGCCGCTGCTCCACGACTCCCCCAGCCGCGCCTCCGGTCCCTCGGTGACCACGCCGCCGTCGGCGGAGCGGTGCTCGGCCACGTAGGCGGCGGGATACACCACCACGGAGCGCATGCGGGGGTAGTAGTCGGTGTCGCGGTGCAGGAGGAGCACGCAGGCCTGCGCGGCGACGGTCACGCGCACCTCGTCCGTCATCTCCAGCCCGCCCGCGCCCTCGAAGCTCTTTTCCTCCACGAACACCCGGACGTGCCCCTCCAGCTCGCGGCGGTCCTCCGCCGGGAGCCGCCCGTACAGCGGGAAGCCGCGCTCCAGGATCGCCCGCCACTCCGCGGGAAAGGGCTCGGCCCGCAGCCGCTCGCGCCGCCGGTCCCTGAGGAAGCCGAACACGGGCCTACCTCGTGAGCCGGTAGATGAGCAGCGCCGCGCGCCTGGTCTGCGCGGGGAGCGTGGCCAGGTCCATGGTCTCGTCCACGGTGTGGGAGCCGGAGCCGTACACGCCCATCCCGGCGAGCGCCGCGCCCACGTACGGCGCCACGAACGACACGTCGGCGGCGCCGCGGCGGCCGGGGTCGAACGCTTCCATCTGCGGGAGGCCGAGGTCGCGGTTGACGGTGTTGAGGACCGCGAGGAGCGCGGTGTTGCCCGGGGTGGGCGGCATGGAGGGGTACCCCTCGGAAAAGGTGATCTCCGCGGAGGTCTGAGGCAGGTGCCGCGCGACGATGGCGCGCATCCGCTCGCGGGTGCGCCGGAGCTGCTCGTCGGTGAGGGTGCGGATGTCGCCGGTGGCCACGGCGCGCGCGGCGATCACGTTGTCCTTGCCGGCCGCCGTGCCGCGCGTTCCCTCGGCGTCGGCGTCGGCCGTGGTGCCGCCCACGATCATGCCGGGGCTGAAGGTCAGGTACGGCTCGCCGCGCAGCTCCTCGTGGAAGGCGGCCAGGATGCGCGCCGCCTCGTAGATGGCGCCGCTCCCCGCCCCCGGCTGGAAGATCCCGGAGGAGTGCCCCGGCCGCCCCGTCACCTCCAGCCTCCACCCGGTGGAGGAGCGCCGGGCGGTGACGGCGAAGTCGCGGTCGTCGCCGCGGGAGGCGCCCTCGAACTCCAGCGCCACGTCGCTGCGCCTGCCGGCCTCCACCAGGTCGCGCCGGGCCAGCTCCAGCGGGTTCCCGGGGCTTTCCTCGTCGCCGGTGAGCGCCACCACGATCCGCGTCCCCTCCAGCGCCCCGGCGGCGTGCAGCGCCCGGAGCGCCTCCAGGATGACAACGTCGCCCCCCTTCATGTCGGACACGCCGGGGCCGCGGGCGGTGTCGCCCTGGCGGGTGAAGCGCTGGAAGGGGGAGTCCTCCTCGAATACCGTGTCCAGGTGGCCGATGAGGAGGACCCGCTTGCCGCGGCTCCCCCGCCGCTCGGCGAACAGGTGCCCGGCGCGCCCCATGGAGTCGGGCATTGCCACCCAGCGCGTCTCGAAGCCCATGGCCTCCAGCTCGCGCCGCGCGATGTCGCCCACGCGGCGCACGCCGGCGGGGTTCTGGGTGCCGCTGTTGACGTTCACCATCCGCTCCAGCAGCGCGACCGCGCTGTCGGCGCGGGCGTCCACGTGCGCGGCGATGCGCTGCTCCTGCGGCGACAGGCGCTGGGCGGCCGCGGGAGCGGCCAGGGCGGCCGCCACCAGCAGGGCGGCGGGGAGGAGCAGGGCAGAGCGGGTCATGGGCGTTTCCCGGGAGCGGCGGACGGCGGGGGTGCGCCCCCCAATCTAGCCGCGCCGCGCCCCCGCGGAAGCCGCCCGCCCGCGCCGATGCTTGGGTGCGTCCGCGGGTGGCGGGGGCGGCACGTGCGGGGCGGCCGGGGCGGGCGCTTCCCCGGTGCGCAGCCCGCCCACCAGCTCGCGCAGCGCGCCGGCGCTCTCCAGCAGCCGCCCGGTGGCCTCGCTCACCTGCCCGCAGGCACCTTCCTGCTGCACCGTGGCGGCCTGCACCCCCTCGGCGGCCTCGGCGTGGGCCTCGGCGGTGCGGGCCACCGCGGCCTCGCTCACCCCGGCGGCGGCCAGGCGGGTGCGCTCCGCCGCGGCCGCGATCCCCGAGAGCGCTTCCTCCATGGCGTGCGCCACCCGCTCGATCTCGTCCACCTGCCCGGCCCCGGCGGCCATGGCGCGGGTGGCGCTCGCCACCCGCGCGGTCACCGCCTGGGTGATGCGGGTGACGCTTTCCGCGCCGTCGCGGGCCTCGCCCGCCAGCTTGCGGACCTCCTCGGCCACCACGGCGAAGCCGCGCCCGTGCTCGCCGGAGCGGGCCGCCTCGATGGCGGCGTTGAGCCCAAGAAGGTTGGTCTGCTCGGCGATGCGGTTCACCATGTCCACGAACGAGGTGATGTCCGCCACCGAGGCGTGCAGCGCCGTGGTCTCGGCGGCGGCGGCCTGCACCGAGCCCTTGACCAGGAGGAGCACGTCCAGGGTGCGCGCGGTCTCGTCGCGCCGGGCCTGGGCCGTTGCCTCGATGGAGGCGGCGAGCTCCGTCACCTCGCGCACCTCAGCGGCGACGCGCTCGGCCTGGCGCAGCATGGCCGCCAGCGCCTCGTCCACCCGGCGCAGCTCGGCCACCTGCCCCGCCGCGCCCTGCGACACCCCGGCGATGGAGCGGGCCACCTCGCCCACGGCCTCCGCCAGCCCGGCGGCCACGCCCTGCAGCTCGCGCGCGGAGGCGGCGATCCCGTCCGCGGCGCCCGCCGTCCCCGCCCCGATGCGGCCCAGCGACTCGCTGGTGCGGTTCATGGCCGTGGCCAGGATCCCCAGCTCGCTGGGGAGGCGGCCGCCGGTGCGGGCGGTGAGGTCGCCCTCGCTGAGCCGCCCGGCGTGGCCGGCCAGAGCCTCCAGCGGCGCGGAGATGGAGCGCACCACCACCGCCACCACCGCCCCGGCGATCCCCAGCGCGCACAGGAGCAGGGTCACCAGCAGCGTGGCGCGGCGCAGCGTCTCGTCCTCCAGGCGGGCCGCGGTCTCGGCCACGCGCTGCCCCTTGACCTGCGCCAGCCGCTCCAGGTCGCCCAGCATGGCGGCCTCGGTGGCGCGGGCGCTGTCGGTCTGCGCGCGCGACTCGGCCAGCCGCCCCAGCTCCCCCAGCCGCCGCGCCATGACGTAGCGCACCTCGGCGTCGGAGAGCGCCTGGTCGATTCCCACCACCAGCGCCACCTCCTCGCGGGTCTGCCCGGGGCGGCGGCGGAGGACGCGGTGGGTGCGGTGCGTCTGCCAGCGCAGCGAGTCGAAGCTGGCGGCGGCGCCCGGGTCTGTCTGCTCGATGTAGCGGGCCGCCACGGCGATCTCCCGCGCCACGTCGGTGGCGAGGCGGGTGGAAAGGCGGGCGTCCTGCTCCACCCCGCCCAGCGCCTCGCGGATGGTGCCGGAGGTGGCCGTCATGGAGCGCCACCCCAGCACGCCCGCCGCCAGGAGCAGCGCCACCAGGACTCCGAACCCCATGAACAGGCGGGTGCGGATGCTGTAGTGCCGGATCACCTCGCTCATCGGGCACCTCCCACGGGGCGGAGGGTGCCGCCGCGCGCCTGGGTCATCACGAAGCGGGCCGTTTCGGGGTCGCCGTTGGCGGCGAAGCGGATGTCGCCGGTGACGCCGGCGTAGGCATCGTCGCCACGGACGCGGGCCAGGTAGTCGCGCACGGCGCCGCGGTCTGCGCCCACCTCGCGCACCGCCTTCACCAGCAGGCGGGTGGCGTCGTAGGCCATGGCGGCGTTGGCGTCGGGCTCCTCGCCGTAGCGGGCGCGGAAGGCGGCCACGAAGCGGCGCGCCTCGGGGCGAGGGTCGTGGATGCTGAAGGGGACGGCGATGTACGCCCCCTGGGCGGCCGTGTCGGACGCGATCCCCGTCCACCCGTCGCCACTCAGCCAGCGCGGGCGGAAGCCCTGCCGCTGTGCCTCGCGGAGCAGCGCGCGCCCGGAGCCCTCGGTTCCGGCGACGAAGATCAGGTCCGGGGCGACGCGGGCGTAGTAGGAGACGAAGGGCTCGACCTTGCTCCCGTCGCCGGCGATGGGGTCCACCCCCACCAGCACGCCCTTGTAGGCGGCGCGGAAGGCCTGGGCCAGGTCGCGCCCGTACACGTTGTTCTCGTAGAGCACGGCGGCGCGGCGCGTCCCCAGCTGCGCCGCGAAGCGCGCGAGCATGGCGCCGTTGACGGAGTCGTTGGTGGTGACGCGGAACACCCAGGGCGAGATGCCGGTGATCTCGGGCGAGGTGGCGCTGGGGGCGATGGCGACCAGCCCGTGGTCGTAGAGCGGGGCCGCGCCCACCATGCCGCCGGAGTTGGCGTGGCCCACCACGCCCACCACGCGCGGGTCGTCCAGGAACTCCTGGGCGATGGCCGCGGCGCGCACGCCGTCGCCGCCGTCGTCGCGGGCGACGACCTGCACGGCGAGGCCGCCCTTCGCGCTCTCCTCCGCGGCCGCCATCTCGACGGCGCGCCGGACCATCCGTGCGTAGCCTTCCTGCCAGGGACCCGCCGTCCCGATGGCGACGGTGCCCTGTGTGCGCCCGCAGCCGGACGCCGCGACGCACAGGGACACCGCGATCAAGAGACCGCGCATGGACTCCTCGCTAACCTGTGGGGTGAACCGAAGGGAGTGGGCTGCGAATGTCCGCGGGCCGCACGGGGGACGAGCACTACCTCCGCGCGGAAACGGCGGAGCCATGCCAGCGCCTGTCCCGATGTGCCCGGTCGGCGGGGAACGCCGCGGGCGGGACGCAACCAGCCGGCTGGGCGGCGGAGGGCTGCCCGGAATCGCACCGGCGGGGACAGGATGGATGGAAACGGTGAAAATAAGTCGGATTCCGTGCTGCGTCAAATCCGCCACGAAATTCACTCGCGCGGACCGCGCCCGGATGATGGAACGCGGGGGCCCCGCCCGTGGTACGCTGTGGGCTGCACGTGTGCTTTCCCCGCGATCCAGGAACCCGCAGTCCCGGGTGGTCGATGAGGTGGTACGCACTGTTCGCCGTGTCCTCGCTCGCGGTGCTCTCCGCGGTGCTGATCCTGGCCGACGCCGTGTCCGTCGCCGCCCGCGGCTGGCTGCGCCGACGGAAGCGCCGGCGCGGCACCTACGGCGTGGTGCTGGACGGCCCCGGCAACGTCCTGGGGATCTACCTGGACCCCTTCGCGGAGCACCTGCAGGGCGCCCGCGTGCACACCGGCGACTCGCCCTGGACCCCCCCCGGCCCCGACCCCTGGAGCGGCTGGGCGTGGGAGGGCTTCGGCGAAACGGTGGACGAGGCCCGCGCCGAGGCGAACCGGTTGCGCCGCCGCTATTTGCAGCTGCTCCCCTGGCTGGACGGCGCGGAGGAGGAGCCGGCGGATTTCTAGGGGAGAGGGAACAGGGGACAGGGGACAGCCTGCGACGGCCCCCACCCGGCTCGCTTGAGGCTCGCACGGCTTTCCCCCTATATCCCCCAATTCTGGGAGAGGGCTTCCTGTCGTTCGTAGTTCTCGTCGTACCCGTAAAAAAGATGTGCGGAGGGAGACTCACGCGGCCGTTTGCGTGAGGCTCCCTCCGGCGAGGGGAGACACCGGGGCTGTTTCCGGTGGCTCCCGGAGCCCGCGGAGGAGACGGGCGGCAGTATCGTCCGGCTCCGTAGCGGCCCGCCTCAGCGCAATGAACTCACGTCTCCAGCCCCCGGGGCGACGTAGCGGAATGGTCGGCGACGTCGGAAGCCCCCTGGTGGCGCGCACAGTGGGCGCAGCAGTAGAAGGTGCCGTTGGCCTCCACGCCGTGCCCGATCACCTTGCACCCGCAGTGGGCGCACACCGGCGCCAGCTTGTGGATGGCGCACTCGAAGCTGTCGAACACGTGCCGGTTCCCCGCGGCGACCACCTCGAACGACAGGTAGTAGTCGTTGCCGCACACTTCACACTTTGCCATCTCGGCCTCCGTCGCGCGTGTGGACCCACCTCCCGGACGAGCGGGGAGTCCCGCCGCACGCGCCGGGCCAGCCGCTCAGCGGCCCGCGGGCAGGGTGGCGTCCGGGAGCCCCCAGATGGCGGGGGAGGCCAGCTCCACCACGTTGCCGGCGGGATCGCGCAGGTACAGCGAGGCGCCGCCGCGCGGCCAGCGCACCTCGGACTCCACGGGCACGCCCAGCTCCGCCAGCCGCTCGCGCCAGGCGTCCAGCTCCGCTGCGGGGACGGCGAAGGCCACGTGCCCCGGCCCCGCGGCGCCGTGCACCGGGACCGGCCGGCCGCCCACGTACGTGGGCTCGGCCGAGGTGCGGCGCGGATCGAAGACCAGGAACACGCCGGCACCGCAGCGAAAGAACACGTGGCGCCCCTCGGCGCGGGCGAGGACCTCCAGCCCGAGGGCGGAGGTATAGAACGCCTCGGCCGCCGCGAGATCGGTGGCATACAGGCACGTTTCTAGCACGCCGCCGACGGTCATTCCGGTCCGGGGGTGGGGTTCGCGGCGGGGCGGCAGCCCCGGCGGGGACGGGGGCGGCACGATCCGGACCACGGGGCCGGGTGCGCCGGCGGGCGGTCCGGCACGGAATGTGAGTGTGCGAGCGGTCGTCTCGCACGGGATCCCGGCGGACTCCCCGGCAAGAAACCAGTCAAAGTCTGTGGAGCTTCCCGCGGCGACAACCGCGGCCGGGAGGCGTGGACGTGTCGCGAGTCATCACTGAACAAAGCCGCAATGAACGTCATCAAGCTGAACAACGGGACGGAGGTCCGGGTGAGCCCGGAGGACCACGCGCGCCTTGCGGGATATTCCTGGAGCCGGTTCCGCAACGGCCGCGCGTACCGCAAGGAGCTGATCCCGCGCGAGGAGCGCGGAGGAAAGAAGACGCACCGCACCCTGCTGCTCCACCGCGAGGTGATGGGGGTGGACGACGACCGGCAGGTGATCTTCCGCGACGGCGACGCCGCGAACTGCACCCGCGAGAACCTGGTGGTGGTGGACGCCAGCTTCCGCCCGCGGCAGCGCGCCAAGAAGGGCGGCTCGTCGCAGTTCCGCGGGGTGGGGTGGAACCGCGCCAAGGGGATGTGGCAGGCCTACGTCCGCGTCAACGGCAAGCTGCGGCACCTGGGCTTCTTCCCGGAGGGACCGGAGGGGGAGGAGAAGGCGGCCCGCGCCTACGACGAGGTGGCGAAGGCGGAGTTCGGCGAGCTCGCCGTGCTCAACTTCCCCCGCGTGCGGCGCCGGCGCCTTGCCGCGCACGCCTCGGCGCTGCTGAAGAGCAAGCCGCGCCTGGTGGCGAGTGTTCCGCTCCGCGCGGAGCCGCAGCCCTCCGCGCCGGCCGCGCCGCTGGTGGCGATGCCCGCGGGGCCGCTCGCCGGCCCCGTGGTGGCGGTGGAGGTTCAGCCGGAAGCGCCCGCCGCCCCCGGAGAGAGCGTGGAAGCGCTCTTCCAGAAGCCGGTCGCCGAGCTGACGCCGGAGGAGCTGGAGGCGATGAAGGCCCGCTTCCTGGGCGACCGCTACCGCGCCCGCCCCCGGCGGCTCGTGGGCTGACGACGAGGGAACAGGGAACAGCCTGCACGGCACTGCGGACCCAGTGAAAGCGCCCCCGCCGGGAATTCCCGGCGGGGGCGCTTTCGTCCGGGCCCTCACCCGGCGGCCTTATAGCCGCCACCCTGTCCCAATTCTGGGAGAGGGGGCAACGGCTGGATCTTGAGTACGGGCAGGCAGTTGCGTGAGGGATTACGGCCCGAAGGGGCGAGACCGCGCGGCTGTTTGCGCGGGCTCGACTCCGTTACGCACGGTTTTATCGTGCGTTACGGAGCCGAAGCCCGACCCCGGCGCCAGCCGGGGGCACGCCCGAACCCCTCGTGGCTACAGGTGCCAGCCCCGGGCCCACAGGAAGGAGATGCCGGCCACGATGGCGAGCCACACCAGCGCGACGGCGAGCCCCGTGAGGGCCGCGGAGGTGCTGGTGCGGGCGTGTTCGTGCTCGTCGTGCGTCAGGGTCATGGGATCAGGCTCCGTTCGAGCGTCGGTTCGGGGATCGGGGCGGCCGCGCGGCCGCCGCTACAACTTCCGGGATCGGGCGCCGGGAGGCAAGGGACGCGCCTCACGCGGGGCGCAGCACCACGGGGTCGCCGCGGCGCACGCCCAGCCGCTCGGCGGCGGAGGCCCCGTCCACCGACACCTCCAGGAAGCCCGCGCTCCCCGCGATCGCGAAGGGCTCGCCCGGCGCCGCGCCGGCGTAGTGGCCGCGGAGCGCGCGCACCTCGCGCCCGCCCACGGTGAGGCGGAGCGCCCCGGCTGCCCTCGCGGGGAGGTCGCCCGGGGCGAGGGTGGTGACGCAGTTGCCGAAGCGGTCCACGTGCAGCACCTCGCCGCGCACGGTGCCGTCCGGGTCGCGCCGGACGGCGATGGACGGCAGCCGCACCGGGTCGCGGATCTCGCTCCCCAGCGACTCCGGCGCGGCGCCCGCCGCCAGCGCGGCCGCCACCGGGGCGAACACGTCGCGCCCGTGGAAGGTGCGGCTCACCGGGTGGCGGAAGTGGCGGCCGTCGTCCAGGTGCCAGACGCGCGCTCCCGGCTCGCGGTCCAGCACGTGGCTGAAGACGCCGTTGTCGGGGCCCACGAAGCGCTGCCCGCCCGCGGTCGCCACCACCGCCCGCCTCGCCGAGCCCACCCCCGGGTCCACCACCGCCACGTGCACGGTGCCCGGCGGGAAGTCGCGGTACACGGCCAGCAGCGTGAACGCGGCGGCGGCCACGTCCTGCGGCGGCACCTCGTGCGTCACGTCCACCAGGCGCGCGCCCGGCGCCCGCCCCAGCACCACGCCCTTCATGGCGGCCACGAAGTAGTCGGCCGTGCCGAAGTCGGTGAGCAGGGTGACGATCATCGCGGGGATCCGGGTGGCGGGGCGGGTGGCGTAAAGGGCCTTGGGGCTTGGGCGTGCCCCCGGCTGGCGCCGGGGTCGGGCTTCGGCTCCGTAGGGCTGCAAACAACGCAGCCCTACGGAGTCGAGCCCCGGCAAACTGCCGCCGGGTCTCGCCCCTTCGGGCCGTAATCCCTCACGCAACTACCTGTCCGTGCTCAAGATCCAGCGGTTGCCCTTCTCCCGGAACGGCGCTTCACGCTTCGCGTGAACCGGATGAAGGACCCGGGTGGCGAGCCTCAAGCGAGCCGGGTGAGGGCGCCGCGCTCAGCCGGGGGGCTTTCCCTCGTGGCCCGGGTCCTTCTTCGCCAGGCGGCCGATCTCGATGTGCAGCGACATCAGGTCGCCGGACAGCTCGGTGATGCGCTCGCCGATCTCGATCACGGTGCGCACGCCGTCGCCCCACACCTGCGCGACGTAGCAGTCGCCCGCGCGGAAGAGGACCCGCTGGGCGCGCTCCAGCGTCTGCATTGCCTCCCAGACCATCTCGCCGGCCTCTTCGAGGTGGTCGGAGGAGCTCGGGTCGCGGTCGGGCATGCGCGGGGAGGCAAGGGTGGAGGGCGGGTGGGCCGGGCGCCGCGGGGACGCCCCAAAGATGGCCGCTCGCGCGCCGTCGCGCAAAGCGGGGGCGCGCAGCCGCCCGTTAGGGCGGGGGGCGCAGGCGCAGGGTGCCGTCCGGGAGGAGCTCGTGCCGGTCGCCGAGGACGGCCTCCAGGAGCGCGGTGTCCGGCTCCAGCGGCCCGATCCACACCCGCACCACCCGCCCCCGCCGGTCGATCAGCGCGGAGCGCGGGATCCCCCCGCGCGCCCCCAGCAGGGCGTCCAGCCGCTCCCACCCCTCCACCGAGGTGGGGTACGAGATGCCGAAGGCGCGCCGGAAGGCCTCCGCCTTGCGCAGCTCCTCCGTGCCGGCGTGCAGCCCCAGCACGACCAGCCCTTCCCCGCGGTAGCGGTCGTACAGCCGCTTCAGCGCCGGCATCTCCTCGATGCACGGCGGGCACCAGATGGCCCACGCGTTCACCAGTACCACCCGGCCGCGGAGCGCCTCCAGCGACACGGTGTCGCCCGCCAGCGTCACCGTGCGGAAGGCCGGCGCCGCCGCGCCCAGGCGCACCGTGCCGGGGATCTCCGCGGGCTGCTCGGGCACGTCGGGCACCGCGCAGCCCGGGAGCAGCGCGAAGGCGAGCAGGAGCCGGCCGGCGGCGAGTCGGCGTGCGGTCATGGAGCGGGTGTGAGTCAGGAGTGCGGGGCGGAAACGGCCCGCCCGCGGCGGCGGGGCGCGGAGCGGCCGGCGCGGGCGGGGAGCCCGCGCCGGCCCGTGCCACTATCGGTCCGGGTCCAGGTCGCGCTGGACCTTGCCGAGCGCGTCCTGGGCCTTGCCCTTGAGCTGGTCCATCTTGCCCTCGGCCTGCAGGCTCGAATCCCCGGTCAGCCCGCCGGCGGCATCCTTGAGCTTGCCCTTGAGGTCGGTCCCCTTGCCTTCGAGCGAGTTCTCGGTGCCCTTGCGGGTGAGGTCTCCATCGGCCATCGGTGCCTCCACGTCTCGAGTTCCGGCGCAGTGCGGCGCACCGCACGGAGCTGCGTCGCAATTCGCGTACCCGGTTCCGGGAAAACGACTTGCGCCCCGGCACGCCGGCCTGTGCCCCGAGCCGGGCGGGGCCGGCGGCCGGGGCGCGGCCCTTGCCACCACGCGCCGGAGCGGCTAATTCACGGGAAAACCCTTCGACCCGGCGCACATGTTCCTCCTCCGCAGGCCCAGCGATGACCAGATGCGCCGCTACGTGGCGGAGCGGGAGGACGCGCCCCTCACCTACCCCGAGGCCGGCGCCAGCCTGGGCACCGCGGCGCCGCCGGGCTACCTGCGCAACTTCGCCATCACCCGGCTGGGCACGGGGATGGAGACGTACCGCCGCGCCGTGGCCGCGGTGCGGCGCTGGGCCATGTACGACATGGAGTGGACCCGCATCCTGTGGCCGGACACGCCCATCGAGCCGGGGCGCACCTCGGGGCTGCTGGTGCGGCACCTGGGGTTCTGGTCGCTGCACCCGTGCCGGATCGTCTACGTCATCGACGAGGCGGAGGGTCCCACCCGGCGCTTCGGCTTCGGGTACGGCACCGTGGCCGACCACGCGGAGCGGGGGGAGGAGCGCTTCACCGTGGAGTGGCGCATGAAGGACGACGTGGTGTCGTACGAGCTGTTCTCGTTCTCACGCCCGGCGGCGCCGCTGGCCGTCCTCGGCTTTCCGTTCAGCCGCGCCCTGCAGAAGCGGTTCGCGCGCGAGTCGCTGAGGGCCATGCGTGCTGCGGTGGCTTCCTGAACGGGTTTTGACGGCAGGTTCGGGCGTGCCCCCGGCTGGCGCCGGGGTCGGGCTTCGGCTCCGTAACGCAGCAAACAACGCTGCGTAACGGAGTCGAGCCCCGCGAAACTGCCCGCGGGTCTCGCCCCTTCGGGCCGTAATCCCTCACGCGACGGCAGGCCCCTCCCCCGGTTCCTGGGAGGGGCTTTTTCGTGGCACGTCCGGGCGTCTTCCGGATGCCGCTACCGCCCCGGGAGCAGCACGGTCGTGCGCTCGGCCGCGGCGCGCACCTTGTCGCGGGAAAAGAGCACGGGGAAGTACTCGCCGCGGGCCCAGGGGGCGAACAGGTCGCCGTAGTGCGGGTCGCGCGGGTCGCCGGACTGGCCCGGGGAGTTGGTGCCCAGGGAGGCGTCCCAGTCGGACGGGTCGGCGACGATGCGGAAGGTGGCGCCGGCAACCTGGTTCTCGTAGCCGCCGGTGGCGTTGACCGTCTGCGAGCTGCCGCCGCGGGGAAGCGGACCCAGGTCCAGGCCGGCGCGGGCCGCGGAGTCCACGGCGGCGCTCAGCGGGTGCCGCAGCAGCACGTGGTGCATGCGCGGCTGGCCGTAGAGCCACGCGCTCACGTCCGGCCCCAGGCTCTCCCGCAATTCCGCCACGGCCTCGTCCAGGCTGCGCACCAGGATGAAGTCGCGCACGCGGACCGGCTCGCTGCCCAGGCGCCGGTCGGGCCGGGTCATCAGCTCCACGGCGCGCTCCAGCGCCACGCCGGGAAGGAAGGGGCGCGCCTCCTCCGGGACCATGCGGTCGCGCAGGTTGCGCTGGATGCGGCGCTCCCACGCCACGTAGATCGTGGCGGGCACGGACTCGGCGCCCAGCACGCGGTCCCACCCCAGCAGCATCTCCCTCGCGCGGACGGCGAGCGAGTCGCGGACGGCGACGCGCCGCAGCAGCGGCACCAGCGCGCGGGCGGGGAGCGAGGTCTCGTCGTGCTGGAGCGCGGCCATGTCGCGCACGGTGAGCCCGCGCCGCGACCCCAGCACCTCGCCCACGCGCCGCACGCGGTACGGGTCGGCCCAGGTGAGCGCGACGGCGTCGGTGTGGGGGTAGCCGGCGGGGACGTTGTTCTCGTTGGCGGTCGCCAGGAAGCCGCTGCGCGGGTTCGCGGCGCCGGGGAGATCGCGCACGGGGAGGAATCCGTCCCACTCGTAGCGCCCGTCGCCGGGCACGGGGAGCACGCCGCTCCACGCGCGCCGCACCGGCGCGATCCCCGTGGCCTGCCAGCCGATGTTCCCGCGCCGGTCGGCCCACACCATGTTCTCGGCCGGGGCCAGGGCGTAGCCGCACGCCTCCAGGAACTCCTCCCACGTGCGCGCCTGGTCCATGCGCAGCGAGGCCAGGTACGGCGCGGTGCCCGGCTCCAGCCACGCGGCCCGCAGCGCGTACGCCCGCCGCCCCTCGCGGTCCTCGTGCAGAACGGGGCCATGGCGGGTGAACCTCAGCTCCACCTCCACGGGCGCCTGGCCCTCCACCCGCACGGTGTCGCGCAGCACGCGCATGGTTTCCCAGCCGCCGCGGTAACGGTAGCGGAGGGGGTCGGCGGGGTCGGTCTCGTAGACGTACAGGTCCTCCTGGTCCACCCCGAAGATCGTCAGCCCCCACGCGCCCTCGGCGTTGTGGCCGATGGACACGCCGGGGAGCGTGGGCTCGCCCCCGCCGACGACGTCCCACCCCGGCGCGGACAGGTGCACCCAGTAGCGCAGCGAGGGCACCTGGAGCGCGCGGTGCGGGTCGTTGGCGAGCAGCGGCAGGCCGCTCGCGGTCCGCCTTCCGGCGACCACCCAGTTGTTGCTGCCCACCGTCGCCATCTCCTCGCTCCAGTGGGGCCGGGCGGGCACGGCGGCGGAGAGCCGGGCGAGCGCGGTGCGGCCGGCGCGGCCGGCGGGGACCACGTCCTCCGCGCGGAAGCTGAGCGGGGCGCGGTAGGCGGTGTACAGCTCCAGCACGGCGCTGGTGATGCGCGCGGAGTCGAGGGCGGGGTCCAAAGCGAGCCTGGGGTCGCCCGGGGCGAAAACGTTGACGTCCGCGACGGCGGCCGCGTCGCCGTGGCGGAGCGCCTGCGCGAGCGCGACCTCCTGCTCCACGTTGCGGAAGAGCCCGTTGTGGCGGGACACGACGACCTCGGGCGTCCAGCGGCCCGGGCGGATCCCCAGCCAGCCGAACTCGGGCGGGAGGAGCCGCGGGTCGCGCTCGGTCTCGGCGATGCGGGCGTTGACGCCGTCCACGAACGCGCCGACGATCTCTTCGCCCTGCGGGTGGTAGTGGCGCAGTTCGGCGCGCATGTCGCCGCGGAAGGCGAAGAGGCGCGCAGCCACGTCGCGCTTCAGCTCGCGCGGGCCCAGCACCTCGGCCAGCGTGCCGGTGGCCTGGCGGCGCCACATCTCCAGCTGGAACATGCGGTCGCGGGCGGCGTTGTAGCCCTGCGCGAAGAACAGGTCGCGGGTGCTCTGGGCGTAGATGTGCGGCACGCCCCAGCGGTCGCGCACGATCTCCACAGGTGCGGCGACGCCGGGGACGCGGAGGGTGTCGGCCTGGGCAGAGGCAGTGGACGGGGCGAGGAATGTCGCCCCGGCGAGGAGCGCGAGCGCGCACATCACAGGGACATGCTTCATACGTGGACCTGATGAGAGTTCTGAGGCAAGGGCAAGGAGGTGGCTGGAGACCGGTCAAGAAGTTGAGACAGACGGATCTGTCGCTCCAGCCTACACGTTTGCGTGCCTGACGACGACATCCAAACGGCCCTCTACCTGCCGAGGGGTGTTTGCGGCAATCACTCGGTATTGAATGCTGAAGGACTGTGCCTCGTCGTGTGAGGCAAACCCGACCGTGAGCATCGGAAGCTCGGACTCAGATTGGTGGTTCAACTTCTGTATCTGGTACTCCAACTCCCTGCCATCTGCGCGGTTCCTCACCTTCTTCAGCTGAAAGGAATCAGGTGCCCGTGAGTGGGTAGTCGATTCGGGTCCGGCGAGCAGTGCGGGCGCTACTCCCTTCTCTGGCGCCTTGCTGCCTGGAGGCGGAGGAGGAGTTGGCTCCCGTAGCTCAGGAATGAGAACAAGGCAGTCGGGAAGCACGAGAAAGACGCGAGCATCCTCCGCCGGCTTCGTACCAACGTTGCTTACGACAAGCGGGAGCTGCCACGTACGCCGAACTGAATTCTGGTACTCACCCCAGGCAACGAGGTACTCCACGTATTGATTGAAGTACCTGTCGAGAGAAGTGTTGAAGTTCTGGGCTTCAATGATCGCGAACGATTTGGCAAAACGGGCCAGGCCCGCACGCACCTCGCGCCCACCTTCCCCCTCGCTCGCAAAACTGTCTGCCTGGGCGATCAAGTCGGCAGGATCTCGCCGTTTGAACTTTGGCACGATCGTATGTGCGACATGCGCCCGGGCGACCTCGGGCGTCACCATCATCGCCCGGGACAACGGAACCTCCCACCGGTTGCTTCCGCCAACGAACGACAGGAGGAGTTCCGGAATTGCCCGCTTCAGCTCGCGGTTCTCGGCCTCAAGCTCCTGGATCCGCTTGCGGGACGGATCTGCCGTGTCAGGAATTTGCAGAGATTCGGGGAGGCGAATGGCACGAATTCCCAGACCGTGTGCCTTCAACTCCAATCCCGTGTCGTGTGTCACCAGCACGACCTCTTGCTCTGGATTGGTCTGCTTGTGATGAATGATCGACGCCAACAGCTGGTCGTCGGACCACGCCTTGTCGAGTTGGAGGGCGTCGTAGTCGATCTGGGGAAGAGCACTCGCAAACTGCACGCTTGTGGTTCCGTCGAGTCGCCCGCCTTCCTCCAAGATGGCCTTCCGAATTCTACGAAGCGCTTCGCGTGCCCGATCCCTTAGACGCTGGACCGTGTGCACATCCTTGTGCTTGTCGAGTTCGCCCACGACTACGGGCGGCAGGACGAGCCTGGCTTCAGACGCCGCAAGCACCTTTGTCCAGCTGATCTGGTGAAACGGTTGGTAGTGGAGGAAGATGTTTGTATCGAGGAAGGCGACAACCGGCCCTCTGGCACGTCTGTTCTTCATAGAAATCTGTGGGGAGTGACATTCCGGAATATGAAGTTCGTTGAATCTGACAGATGTCCTCGCATCAGTCCACACCCTGAATGGGCCATTCAGAGGTTGACAAGCCGCTTGTTCCAAAGCGCGAGCACCACGTCCATCTGCTGGTTGTGCGTCTTCTCCGGGTCGGCTCCAATCTTCTTCATGACACGCCACCATAGGTCGGCCGCGCCGACGCGAGCCAGAGCAGGGTCTGCAACGAGCAGGTGAACCGCAGCCCGGGCATATCCGCCGTTGAGGCTCGAATCGTTCTCGGCGCCCACCTCACCCTGCACGCCACGGATCAGTCCGGCGCGGCAGAGTCCGAGGAACGCGTGCTTCGGACAACTCTTACGCCTGGCCTGCTCCCGATCCGGAAACATTTCAGCCGCGACCGAGTCCCACGCCTGCTCGGGCGACCAGAAGCCGTTCTGTACCAGTCCCGCCGCCCGGACTGCGGTATCCCCGTACTTGCCCATGTGTTTACCTCCTTTGGATCGACGAACTCACCTCAGAAGCTCGGGCTGACGAACACAGAGCGGGCGAACAACCTCAGCAACCGCGCGCCACAGGCCCGGCTCCGCGTAGGCGTGCTGTCGCGGACAATCTCAACGGACGCGGCGGTGCACGGGAGGCGAGAACGCATTACGCGCTCTCTTGCCCGCCCCGTTGCGAATTCACCCGCGCGGCCAGGAGCCCGGAGACGTGGGCGACGCCGGCCCGCGCGTGTCCGGCGTAGTCGTCTTCTCCGCATCTCTCGAACGCCTCCGCCGCGGCCCGGAACGCCTCGACGGCTTCCTCCAGCCGCTCCGTCCCGCTCTCCCGCTCCCCCAGCTTGAAGAGTGCTGTGCCGAGACGGTCCTGCGTCGCCGCCCAGTCGTCCGGCGTCCGCTCCCGCGTGAATTCCTCCAGGGCGGCCCGGTACGCTTCCACGGCTTCCGCCTGCCATCGCTCCCGGCCCGGCTGCCCACCCATCTCCAGGAAGGCGTCGCCGAGACGCGTCACGGTGGCGGCCCAGTCGAGCGGTGCCCGCTCCCGCGAGCGCTCCTCCAGGGCGGCCGCATAGGCGTCGGCGGCCGCCTCCATCCATTCCGTGCCGCCGCCCCGCTCGCCGATGCCGAGGAACGCGTTGCCCAGCTTGTGCACGATGGCGGCCCACTCCAGCGGCACCTGGTCCTGGGTGCGCTCCTCCAGGGCGGCCTGGTACGCCGCGACGGCCTCCACCATCCGCTCCGTCCGACCCTCCCGCTCCCCCAGCCGGAAGAGGGCGTTGCCCAGGTTGTCCTGGACCGTGGCCCATTCCCGCGGCGCTCCCTCCCGCGTGTATTCCTCCAGGGCGGCGCGGTACGCCTCCACCGCCTCTTCCAGGTGCTCCGTGCCGACCTCCCGCTCCGCCAGCCGGAACAGGGTGTTGCCCAGGTTGTTCCGGACCGCCGCCCAGCCGGACGGGTCCTCGTCCCGGGGCAGCAGCGCCGCGGCCTCCCGGTACACGGCGACCGCACTACGCAGGACGCCGGCGTCCCCCTGCTCCGCGCCCCGCGCCTGGAGCGCGTCCGCCTCCGCGAACAGGCGGGCGAAGCGCTCCTGGCGGCCGGAGGAGGCGCCGCCTTCCGGTTCCCGTGGCCCGGGGGCTCCCCCGGAGAGACCTGGCGGGATGGGCTCCGTCATAACGCCTCCGCGTTGCAGGTGGGTTCAGAAGCTCGGGCCGAAGAACACCGAGTTGGCGAACAGCGGCAGCAGCCCGCGCCACAGGTCGCGGAAGTTGGGATCTCCCGCGAAGCCGATCACCCTCCCCCGCCCCACCCGCTCCGTCCACAGGTACGGCGTCCCCGCCAGCCGCGCCGGCACCTCCGGCCACAGGTACCCCGCCATGCGCAGCCGCGGCAGCGGCGCGTAGCGGACGACGGCCTCCCCCGGCCGCAGGTCCCGCGGCACCGCGTAGACGCGGTCCGAGAACACCAGCACCGGCAATTCCGCAGCGTTCACCCCGGCCAGCAGCGGCGACAGCGTGTCCGCCACCGCCCGGACGATCGCCCCCGGCACGTCCGCCGGGAGCGGCGCGCCCTGCGCGCTGTCCGCGCGGGCGGAGTCGCGGCGCGCGCGGAAGCGCGACAGCCCCGTGCGCTCCGAGGCCAGCCACCCCGTGGCCGCGTCCAGCGTCACCAGCACCCCGCCCGCCCGCACCCACTGCCCGATCCGCTCCCGCCCGGCGTCGCCCAGCGCCCGGTCCAGCCCCGCCGCCTGGACGGACGGCACCACCAGCACGTCGAAGTCGTCCAGCGCGGCGCCCGCGAGCCCCGACACGTCCACCGGCGTCACGGGGTAGCGCAGCCGCTGGTCGAAGGCGTACCAGGCGAACCCGAAGGAGTTGCCCCCCACCGGCGTCCCCCCGGCGAGCGCCACCCGCGGCGTGCGCAGCGGGAACACGCTGTTGCTCCCCAGGTCCGTCCCCTCCTCCACCGCCGCCGACTGGACCGCCGCCACCCGCGCTCCGGCCTCCGCCGCGTGCCGCCGCACCCGCTCGTGCACGTCCGCGCGGTTGCCCGCCACCCGCGCCAGCAGCGCCCCATGGGGGAAGCGCTCGCCCCCGGCCGTGAACGGCCGCGGCGCGTACCACACGCGCACGCTGTCCGCCAGCAGTGCCGCCAGCAGGCGGTACGACGCCTCGCTCCCCACCTCCCAGGCGTAGGCGTGGCGCGCCGTGGCGGGCGCCGCGGGCGCGCCCGCGGCCGGCGCGGTCGCGGCGTCCACCCCGCCGGGCACCGCGCGCAGCCCCCAGGCGCGCACCCGGAACGTGTAGGGCAGCGACCAGGCCGTCACGTCGTAGAAGCGGTCCGCCTGCCCCGTGCGGCGGCTCTCCAGCTCGGCGCGGATGAACGCCGAGTCCAGCTGCGCGTCCGGCTCCAGCAGCGCGCGGGCGAGCCGCCCCTGCGGCTGCGCCAGGTCCACCACGTACGCCCCGGCCGGCAGCCGCGCGGTCCCGGCGCGCTCCTGCCCGTACTCGGTGGCGGACACGCTCGCCGCCGCGCGCAGCCGCCCCACCGCGATGCCGTTCTCCGCCAGCCGCCGCGCCAGCGAGTCCGCGCGGCCCTGCGCGTCCGGCTCCCACGCGACCGCGCGCAGGCCGTTCCGCGCCGCGTCGGAGACGGCGGAGCGGCGGAACTCCACGTAGTCGCGCAGCCGCGCCGTGCGGCCCAGCGCCGTGGCGGCAAGCGTCGCCATGGACGCGGTGTAGTGGTGGTGCGCCGCCTCCCGCAGCGTGAGCACGGTGCCGTCGCTGCGGCGGATGGCGCCGCCCCCGCTGGAGGCCTGCTCGTAGGTCATCCCCACCGCGCCGATCAGCGACGGCCAGGACACCCCGTAGCCGGGGTAGAACTCGTCGTAGCCCTCGCGCCGGAAGTACGACCACCCCTCGCGGTCGAAGGCGGCGGCGTTGGCGGCGGCGAACACGTCCCACCCGCGCAGGATGCTGGGGTGCACGTTCTTGTTCACCGGCTCCATGGGTTTTATCACGAACGCGGTTAGTGCCTCACCCAGTACGCATAGGCCCTGACCTGCAGCGCACTGTGCCTTCGTCGGAAGGCGAGGCCATGCCCCAGCCTACCCGAAATCAAGCGAGTAGAGATCATGCTGGAAGAATTGCCAAGTCGCCCAGGTGACAACCCGGAAGAGGGCTACCAGGAGCACACTCCGGAACCTGCAGAACGGGCGCAGCCGATTCGCGCGCCAGTTGGAGATCCGCTCCGCCCATACGTCCACCAGCACCGCATTCACTACGACTTCCAGTTTGCAGCTGCGCTTGGGGAAGCATTTGCCGCTGAGGTCGCAGCCGCGTTCGCAGCGCACATCAGCAAGTATGCCAAGGCGACAGGAAGTAAGGCACGTAGCGCGCTGCGTGACCTGCTCCGTTGGATCGTCGAGCAGGAGGATACCCACCCCGATCTGGTCGCACAACTCCGGGCGGACCACACGAAAGTGTCATTCATGGCGTGGGAGGCGGTGCTCCATCGTTGGCGAGAGTGGTACCTCGCTACGGCTACCACGAGGCGCACGTCCCAAGGAAACCACATCAAGGCCGTGAACCTGGCCTGGTCGGGGTTACATGCGTTCGGTGTGGTACCCAAAGTTTCGCTCAAGACGCCGAAGCATTACCGGCGTACTGGACGGTCGAGGAAGACTCTTGCCGAGGTGCCGGGGGGCAATTCTGCGGACACCGAAGCAGACGATATCGAGGGATTGCTGGCTCAGCTTCCGGCCGGCGAGCGCAACAATCCGCAGACGAGAGACTTTCTCGCCGTCCTCGTGGAGGAGTTGGGCAGCGTGCCACACGAGCGCCAGGATCTCGCCCAAGAGATCATCGCCATCAACAGGCGCCGGCTCGACGCTCTGCGTGCCGCCGCAGAGCGCCACCTGATCCAGGCATACAATAAATTCTTGCACGGCGAACGGATGGTTCGCAGCAACCAGCACCGCTTCGCAGAAATCCGCAACGCCCTGCTGGTCCGGAGCAAGAGGGGTGGAACTGAGCGCATCAACCCTGGTCTGCAAGGGCGAGAGCGCAGGCAGTTGCTCCCCGACTGCGACGACGACCAAAGTCTCGCCAACCTGCTCACCTTCCTTGACGTAGAGTTCGGAGGCTTCTTCCCGACCCAAGAAGCACCCGACTACAAGCAGGCCTACGCGATCTACTGCCGCCGGTTCGGAGGGGTTGTGGAGGTCGAGTCGTACCTCCACGCCAACGCGGAGGCCGTAGTCGCGGCGCTCGTGATCATCCTCGTGGAGACGGGGCTCAACGTCACTCCTGGGCGCAAGCTGGAGGTAGACTGCATCACCGAGAGCGAAAGCAGTGGCTACAAGGACCTGCGCACCCGGAAACGGCGAGCGGGCAACCGGCAGATCGTTGCGCAAGTCCCGGTCAAAGACCCGGTGTGGAGCGTAACGGTTCCGCAGGCCGTGCGAATGGTGCAGGAGATGACCGCGCGTGCCCGACGCCAGGCGGACGCCCGCCTCGCGCGGCGTCTCTTCATCTATCGCTCACGTGGGACGGCGCGCTCGGCCGTGATCTCGTTGA
This sequence comes from uncultured Gemmatimonadales bacterium, assembly GCA_963716255.1. Classification (GTDB taxonomy): domain Bacteria; phylum Gemmatimonadota; class Gemmatimonadetes; order Longimicrobiales; family Longimicrobiaceae; genus JAFAYN01. The sequence continues at coordinate 2,840,694 of OY970303.1, forward strand.
AAGCACCCGCGATGCGATTCGTGTTCAACACGCTCAAGAGGCGGTCGCCGGAGCTGAGCCAGCACTACACGCTGGAAATGATCCGCCCCTCACTGCTCCTCTCCTCCGCCTACAAAACGCACGGCAACCTCGCCGTGGCGCAGGTGCTTGCCGACCACCAGAGCCAGCAGACGACGCGGGGCTACACGAACCGCTGGCCGATCCGGGTCGTCTACGAGAACCAGATCCGGAAGTTCCAGGAGCTGTTCCAGATCGTCGCCATCCATCACATCGCCGACGCCGCCAAGACGCTCGGCCTGACGTCGGAGCAGGCAGCCCGGCTCTTCAGTGATGCGCATCGGACAGGGCTGGGTGTCGGGTGCCTCGATCCCAGAGCGGGAATCCAGCCGGGGACTCGGCCCGGCCAGACGTGCACCCGACAGGACGCCTGCGTCCAATGCCCGCAGCGGATCTTCGTCGCGACACCCGAGAACACGGCCGACCTGATCCTCTTCAACGACCACCTGGGGGCGAGCCGAGAGTCCCTGGAGGCGTGTCGGTCGGAGCGATGGGAGCGGTTCTGGCTCCCGTGGTACATCTTCACGCAGGTGGTGCTGGAGAAAATGGAACGCGGTCCAGAGCGACTCATCCTGAAACAGGCGCGGGAGCTGGCAGACCAGCGGCTCGCGGCCGGTGCCGTCCATTTCCCGCCCCTCGCCTGACCGGAGAGCCCCGTGTCCACAGAGCACCAGTTCGATGCGCCGGCTGCCACGGCTCCGTCCGGCAACGGCGAGCTTCAGGCACACCCGACATACCCGTGGCTTCTCAGCGGCTATGACGATCCGAGCTGGATTGTCACCGATCCCGGGCCAGGGCAGCGCCGGGAGATCCATTTCGACGCACTCTTCCACGACGGATCGCGGCTCACTGATCCGCAGCATGCACACCTGCTGTCCACGATCCGCACGATCGTGGCGCAGATCCGTACGGGGCCCTTCGCCATCACCGACGATGCGGAAAAGCAGCGGAAGGTCGCCAACCATCTTTTCACCCTGACGAAGTGGATGCTCCTGAACCGGATCCACCGCTTCGACAGGCTCTGCCTGCGAGACTTCCTGGACTGGCGAGAGGCGGCCCTGTACGGCGCGGTCACGGTGCTCGATGCAGCTGCTCGGGTTCGTGCCGTTGCCCAGCGGTATCGGGAGGAAGGGCGGCTCCCGCCTCGCACCGATAGCGCGGTGCGTCTGCTTGAACTCGACCGGGCGGCCATCGCGCGGGAGGCAGGTGTGGAAGGGAATCGGAGCCCGGAGGTCGCGTACGAGATCGACCGGATCTCCCTGGAATGGGGGTTCTATCTCACCCCCTCGAGAGCTCGGCGCGCGGCACAAGCAGCCCCCGAGACGCGGAAGGTGTCCGCATCCAGCCTGCGATTCTCGATGGACTCCTGGCGCCTGCTGTGGGAGATGAGGCGCGTACTGCCCGACGACCATCTCACCTTCAACCCATTCGAGAGTCAGTCCGTCACGAACATGGCGGGCGCGCTGGCGGAGGACACCGGGCGAACTCCGACCATTCCGGTCCGGCTGGCCATGTTCCTGATCGACCGCAGCATTCGGTGGGTCATGGATTACGCGGAGGACCTGCTCCGCCTTCGTGAACAGATCCTGTCGGCGGACGTAGATCATGGCCCGCCCGGCGCCCTGGAGCAGCAAACGGCCGATAAGCTTCGGGCCTACCTCGAGGCTAATGAGTCCGCGGGGACGATACCGACGAGCCGCGGCAAGCTCGCTACAGCGAGAATCGCAGCCGAAATCGGTGTGCACCAGGCGACTCTCTTCAAGAATCCCATTACCCACGAGATGCTAGCGGCTCTCCAGCAGCGCCTGGGAATCACCCTGGCCGGGGACACGCGGAACGGGGCGGCAGGCACACTCGATCCAGACGAGGGCATCACGATCCGGCAGGCATCCCGGGAGTCGGCACACACATACGGCTCGCTGCTTCGGAGGTATCGTTCAGGGATGCTTCACACGACCGGCCGCAGCAAGGATGGGTACGTTCTGGTGCGTCGCGGCGACGTGCTCGCCCTGCCGGCGCCGAAGCGTCGGAAGGGCATCCAGCGGAGCCAGTCCTGCCAACGGCTCTGGCGCGAGTACCGGGAGATCCTTGGGGCATTCCGTCCGACGAGCGGGGGCCCGGGGCAGCCGTGGCCGCTGCATCCGAGGTTTCGGAGTTCAGGCGGTGGCTCCGTGGACGTGAACACGGCCATCAACGTCTTCCTCCCAGCGGCGTGCATGATTGTGATCTGCGCGTTTTCCGCACGGCGGCACGAGGAGGTGACGCAGCTCCGCGCCAACGAGGATCCGGCGCACGACGTGATCACCGGGGAGGCCGGCGAGCGGTGGCTCACCGTTTGGATCGAGAAGACCCTCCGGGAGTGGGATCGGGTTCCGGTCCCCGAAGTCGTCGTCAGGGCCGTCGAGGTCCTGAAGCGGTGGAGCGAGGGTGCACGCCGCACGACCGGAAAGCCTAACCTGTTCCAGTGGGAGAACTGGCGCGGCGAAGAGGCACATGGCTTCTACGCCGGTCCCGCCCTGGCAGCCTTCGGAAACTTCCTCCAGATGCCTGAGGACCCGGAGCATGGCCGGTGGGCCCTCGCGCCCCACCAGCTCCGGCGCTTCTTCGCCATCATGTACATGTGGCGCTACGAGTACGGCGAGCTTTCCGCGCTGTCTTGGATGCTGAGGCACTTCAACCTGGAAATGACCCGCCGCTACGCGACCGAGGCGGAGCGCGGCGCCATCTTCCGCGAGGTGCAGGAACACCACAGCTACGAAGTGCTCCGGTCAATCGCCTCGGGGGACCGGCAGGCCGGCGGCGGATTCGTCAATCGCTTCACCGCCATGATGGAGCGCCAGACGGCGGCGATGCGCCGGAACGTCGAGGTGGTGACGCCACAACGCCGGGACCGCAAGGTGAAGGAGTACGTACGCCGGACTGGGATCGTGCTGAAGCCGATGCCGTGGGGCTACTGCGCGTGCGGCGAGACGGCGGAGCAGACGGCGAAATCCAATTGCCGGCAGGGCCAGGACCCGAGCGAGGTGCGGGGCCCGGACCCGGGCCGGGCGAGACCGGCCGTGTGCGCCAACTGCCCGCACAACTGCACCGGTCCGGAGTTCAGCGCCTACTGGACGGGCGAGATCCAGCAGCTGGAGCAGGCCGCCGCCGACCCGCACAACCCGCCGATCCTGCGCGAGTCCAGCCAGGAGCAGCTCGCGGTCGTGCGGCGGTATGCCGAGGAGGCCGTTTTCCGCGGGAGGAGCGACGATGGCACGGCGCGGTGAGAAGCCGCTGGTCGCTGACCGCCGCCAGAAAGAGGCCCGGCGAAAGATCCTCCACAAGGTCCGTGTGCTCCAGGAGTGGGCTCAGGACGGCGTGCCCGAAGGGGTCGCTCCACCCAGGTCGGAAGAGCAGTTCCGGGTGTGGGAGGATCCGGAGCGGGGGCTGGAGAAGATCGGGTCGAAGAGCACGCTGAACCGCCCGGAGAACCTCGACCTCAAGGAGGAGGCGAACCGGCTCGTCGCCGCGCTCCGCGACGGGCACCGCCGGGGCGAGAGGCGGGGCGAGGCTCGCAGGACTCAACTGGACCGGCTGAGGGAGGAAATCAGGGAGCTGAGGCTCCAGGTCAGCCGTCTGGCGAGCCAGTACAGCAGCGAGAGGGACAAAGCGCTGCGTGCCCAGGCGAAGCTGGCGAGCGCCGACCGCCGGATCGACGAGCTGATGAACGACCGGTCGGACCTGATCCAGCAGGTGAGCGAATTGCGCACGATCCCCAGGATCATCCTATGACCCACATGGAAGAGACCGCCGTCTCGAAGCAGGAGCAAGGCTCCCTCAACGCCGCCCGGCTCCAGGAGTACCTCGCGCATCACGAGCCGGCCGGCACGCTCCCGATGCACAACGGGCGCGTCAACAAGTCGCGGATCGCCGACGATCTCGGCTTCGCGCGAAGCGTCTGGACCCAGAACCCGGCCTGCAGGGCAGTCATGGCGGCTCTCGAGGAACGGCTGGGGAGCAGCCCGCCGGAGGCGTCGGGCCGACCGCACGGCGGCAGTGCCGACCGGCGGGTCCGGGAGCTGGAGCAGCGCGTGAACCGGCTGGAGGCCCGGGCCGCCACGCTCCAGGCCGAGAACGCGGAACTGCGTGAGAAGCTCCGCATGCTCGGCTGGGTGGACGAAAACCTCCCCGCCACGGGCCGGCTCCCATGGTGACCGCGGCGGAGCGGCAGGCTCGGGTACAGGTCCACCGGATCCGCTTCTCCGGGAACGGCACGATCTTCACCGGACGGGTGGTGCGCGAAGACGGGAGCGAAACCGGCGAGGGGCTGGTCTGCGTGCTCCCGCGCCAGCTCCTCCCCGCGGGCGCCGCGGTGCGGGTGGGCGACGTGTGGGAGATCGGCGGCCGCCTGGAGACCTACCGGGGAGAGCCACAGATCCGGTGCACGCGGGCCGCCCTGAGCCGGCCCAGCGGGGCGAACTTCGTCAGGGTCCTCAGCACCGGCGCAAGGTTCGGTGGGATCGGCCCTGTCCTCGCCAAGCAGCTCTGGGCCCGCTTCGGGGATGAGGTCTTCGCGATCCTGGAGCAGGGGGACTCGGAGCGTCTGAAGGAGGTGCTCCCGCCCGCGGCCGCGCAGAACCTAGTGGATCACCCCGGCTGAGGTGATGGGTATCGGGAGGAGAACTTCTCCCGAGCCTTGGCGGTTGTGAAACGCCACTGAATCGTGGCCTTGCTGCCGTTGCGGTCGCGGCACCAGACGGCGGTTTCACGCTGCACGACTTCCATGCTGGGCAGGCGCCGGTCCAAGCATTGAGTGCCGAGCACGGAGAACTCCACCTCGGCCATGTTCAACCAGCTTGCATGCTTGGGCGTGTGGTGCAACTCCAGGCGCTTTGCGATCCGGCTTGCTTCCTCGGGCGCGAACGCCTGGTAGAGCGAGGCCGGCGTGTGCGTGTTCAGGTTGTCCAGCACCACGCGGACCTTCTCCGCCTCCGGAAAATGCACGTCCACCAGATCCCGCATGCAGTGGGCGAAGTCGATCGCGGTGCGCCGCTGCGTGACCTTGACCTCTCGCCAGGCGGTGTCGGGGCTGAAGAAGAGGAAGAGGTTGCACGTGCCTTCGCGCCGGTACTCGTAGTCGAACCGCTCGGCCTGCCCCGGTCGCGCCGGCAGCGGCATGCGCACCTCGGACAGAAGTTGCAGAGGCATCTCGTCAAAGGCCACACGCGGCCGCTTCGGGTCGTTCGGCTCTGCATACAGGTCGAGCACGTCCTCCATCCGCCAGACGAATTCGGCCGTGATCTCCGGGATCAGCCACTGCTGGCGCTGCCACGGCTTCGTCTTGCTTTTTTGAGCGTGCGGCGCACCGTCTCATCCGAGATCGAGTCCACCGCCCCCAGTTCCACCAGCCGGTCCGCGAGCATCTGCATGCTCCAGCGGGCGCGCCCACCAGGCACGTCGCTGCAGGCCAGCGCCAGGAGCAGGGCCTCCGCTTTGCCTGTCAGCTTCGGCGGCATCGGCGGGCGGGGTTTCTCTGAGAGAGCCGCCTCCAGCCCTTCTTCCACGAAGCGCTTGCGGATGCGCTCCACCGTAGCGACCCCGACGCCCACGCCCGCGACGATCTGCTCGTCCGTGGCACCCTCGTCGGAGCGCAGCACCACCAGAGCGCGTTTGATCCGCCGCGCGCTTGCCTTCCCCTTGCGCGTGAGCACAAGCAGATCGCTGCGCTCCTGCTCCGTCAGCTTCACCTTGTACCGCTTCGTCATCCTTCGGCTCCTGTACAACTGCGTACCCAAAGCCGAAGGATACCCCATCAACTCACTCGTGGTGCCCCACTAGTGCGCGAGTGGAGGAGCCTCGCCGCCGCCGACGTGGTCCGTTGGCTCGACCGGCACGGAATGGACCCCCGCCTCGGTGGCAAGATCGTCGGCTACTACGGCTCGGAGGCGGTGGCGAAGCTGAGCGCCGACCCCTACCGGCTGCTTGCCTTCGACCCTCGCTGGAAGCGGGTGGACCGCCTCGCGCGCACCGTCTTCGGGGTCGGCGAGGACGATCCTCGGCGGCTGCACGCCGCCGCGGCCGAGGCACTCTACCGCGAGCTCGACCGCCAGAACACCGCGGCGGATGCGGCCACACTGCTCGCTGCGGTGGAGCGCCTGCTCGGCAGCGGCCATCTCGCGCGGCGTGCGCTGAACGAGACGTACGCCGACGGGGGCTTCGTCGAGAGCGGCGGAATGTACCAGGCCCGCGGCGTGTACCTGATGGAGCGCTTCATCGCCGCCTTCGTGGCCGACCGTGCGGCCGGTCGCGCGCAGCTCGACCTGCTCCGCCAGGAGGCGGCCGTCGGGCAGGTGATCGGCGCGTTCGAGCGGGAGGAACACGGCCTCGGGGACGAGCAGCGGCGGGCGGTCCGTCTCGCGCTGGCGTCCCGCTTTGCGGTCATCACCGGCGGCGCCGGCGTGGGCAAGACGAGCGTGCTGAAGGCGGTGCACCGGTGCGCCGAGGCGGCCAAGGGACGCGTGCTCCAGATGGCGCTCTCCGGACGCGCGGCCAAGCGCCTGAGCGAGGCGACCGGCCGGCCCGCCATGACGATCGCCGGCTTCCTCCAGAACACCACCTCGTGCGACCTCGCCGGGTACAGTCACCTCGTGGTGGACGAGGCTTCCATGCTGGACGTGCTCCACGCGTTCCGCATCTTCCGCCGTGTCCCCGCCTCCATGGACGTGGTCCTGGTCGGGGACGCGTTCCAGCTCCCTCCCATCGGGCCGGGGCTGGTCTTCCACCTGATCTGCGAGGAGGACCTCCCGGTCGCGCGCCTCACGAAAGTCTACCGGCAGACGGGTGAGACCGGGATCCCGGAGGTGTCGAAGCGCGTCCGGGACGGCGAATGGCCGGGCCTGCCGCCATACGGCGGGCGAGCTCCCGGGGTCTGCTTCGTTCCAACTGGCGCGGGTGAGATGGCGGAGGCGGTCCTGCGGATCTACGACGACCTGGGCGGCCCGGATCCACAGAGCGACGTCCAGGTGCTCTGCGCGACCCGGGCGGAGCGGCCCTGGGGCACGGCCGGGATCAACACTCTCCTGCACGGCCGGTATGCCGCCGGCGGCGCCGAGCTCGTCGCCCTGGACGATGCCGGCGGTGTCGCTCCGACGGGCATCGCCGTGGGCGACCCGGTTCTCTTCACCCGAAACGACTGGGACCGCCAGGTCTTCAACGGCTCGCTCGGGCGCGTGCTGGAGGTTGCCCCACCGGCGGCGGTCCTCGACCGCGGCAGTCCGGTCTGCCGGGTGGAGTTCGACGGGAAGCAGCTCCCGCTGACCAGCGAGGACATGGAGTTCGTGGAGCTCGCCTACGCCATCACCGTGCACAAGGCGCAGGGGTCGCAGTTCCGCCGCGTGATCGTTCCCGTTTGGCCGTCGCGGCTCCTGGACCGGACCCTCGTCTACACCGCGATCACCCGCAGCGTGGAACAGGTCGTCCTGGTGGGCGACGAGGCCGCGGCCCGGCGCGCCACAGAGCAGGTGCCGCTCGTGCTGAGGCGCGCGGTCGGCCTCCACCATCTGCTGGGCGCGGCCCAGCGCCCCCAGCCCACGCCTCTGGGAGGCTGACATGCCGCGGAAGCCACCCTACACCCTGGTCTTCACGGATCCCACGTTCCGGGTCGCCCGTCGGTCCTACCCCCACGTCCCGCTGCTGGTCAGCCGGCAGGGCGTTGTCGTGGAGCCGGCCTCCGACTGGCTCCGGTCCCTGGCCGTCCACCATGCGACCACCCGCAGCACGCTCCAGCAGTACGCCTCGATCCTCCAGCTCTACTGGAACCACCTCGGGAACCGCAGGTGGGACCGGATCGACGACCACTTCCTCCTGGAGTGGAGAAACGAGCAGGAAACCCTTGGGGTACACCGGGGAACCATCAACGAGCGCCTCCGGCTGGTGTTCCGCTTCTATTGGTGGGCACAGCAGAACGGCTATGTCCGCGACCTGATCGGAGAAGCCGATTGGGACCACGAGGGGCGCAAGGTGCCGCCCCCGATCCGCGCCGCAGTCCGCAGATCCGGCGGGGGCGACGGCGTGACGCGGACGACTTACACCAGCAACCTCCTCTACAGGAACACGGGGAGAGCGCGCAACGCCCATACCCCGACCGGCGAAGAGACAGCCAGGGTGCACGAGCACCTGGCCGACACGGCATACGAACTCTCGGTGCGGAATACCCTGATGGCGTCGTGGGCCGAAGAGCTGGGGCTTCGCCGCAAGGAGTTCGCCGCCCTCCGCGTGGCGCAGATCCCCCGCGAGGACACCATCCGGGAACTGCTCGAGTCGGCGGAACTGTACCCGATGGAGCTGGTGGTGACCAAGGGGCAGAAGAACCGCTCTGTCCCTGTCACTCCCGAGCTGCTGCTCCGCACCTGGGACTTCATCGTCTGCGAGCGGGCCGACATGATCGCAGCCATCCAGAAGCGGAATGCGGCGTACCGCCCGCCCGAGGAGATCTTCCTCTCCAGCAGGACGGGAGAGGTGATGAACCTCACCGCGATCTCCAACCTGCTGGGCCGGGCCTTCCGGGCGGCGAAGGTCCCCGGATGGGGGCACCGCCTCCGTGCCCGTTTCCTCACCAACCTGACGGAAGCGTACTTCCAGATCGAGTACGACCGGAATGGCAACAAGTACAACCCCGAGACCATCCTGCTCAAGGTGGCCGAGGTCGCCGGCCACGAGCGCATGGAGACGCTCCGGCCCTACCTGAATCTCGTGGCGAAGCGCTTTTTCGAGACCGACGAAGCTCAGCGGTTCGTTAACGCATGCGCGAGAGACCTTTCGCGGACCCGCCTGCTCCAGGAACGCATCCGGCAGCTGGCGCGGATGGAGCGCCTCGAAAAGGATCTGGCCGAGGTGATCGGCGCTGAGGCGGCCACCCGGGCTGCTGGGGTCATGAGTCAGCTCCTGCGCGAGCTGGCAAGTGGGGGACCCGAGTAGACCCAAGCGGCGACGCGGCTGCGGAGCACAGTGACCACGCGGTCAGCGCGATCACCGCCGGCTCTTGCCACCGTCGAGCCCAGGTCAAACTGGCCCGGTGAAGGCCGCTCGCAACGTGCACCCTGCGACGAGCGGGGATCGACAGCACTAGAAGATCCCTATCCTCAGTCCTGTAGGGGTTTCCGTGATCCTGACCTCCTCCAAAATGCCGTAGAAGTGATTGACGGCGGCTTCGAGCGGAGCGAGGAAGTCGGCAAACGCTTGTGAGAACGTGTCCGCAAGCTCTTCGGTCGTGTGCTCCGGTGAATCCCCGGGCCCCACAACTAGACTTCGCTCTTTCCCGTCGTCCGATACCTCCCACCGGCGCCGCCGATGATACACGAGCCCCATCCCCGCGACGGTGGGTGGCTGGTGGTGAACCCACTTGCCACGGTACGCCATCGTGCGCCTCCACGCCCGAGAGCGCCGTAATGCTCTGACAGCCTCCGTAAGCGGCAAGCCGGAGGCTGCTTGGGAGAGATACTTCCTCACGCGCTCCCACTCGCTGACGCCCTTTGGCAACTGATCTCTTGGTACGTCCAGCATTGCTCGAACCGCGGCTGCAAGATGCTCAGCAGCCGAGTAGAGGCGCAGTGCGGCATTGTCCAGGTAGAAACGCTCGAAGAATACCGCTTCCATTGCCTTGTCTTCGCCGCGTAGCCTGGTCCCTTCTACACACGCCTGATCGAGCGAATACATCACTTCCCCCAGCGTGATCCGACAGTCGTTCAAGCAGACGGCGGCGATCGGGATATCGCTATCATAGTCAAAGGCGTGCGATATCTGATCGGGCAGCAGCATAATGATGCGGTCCATGAGGCGTTCAAACGCACTGAGCCGAATCCTGAGAGCGTCAACGCACGGGTAACGTGTTACCATTTCCATCGTTCAGCTTCCACGTCGGACCACGGAACGTGTGGGTCTTGCGCACCATAAGCCTACGTCGAAGGAGAACGGCGCGCTCTTGAACACACGGCCCAACTCATCTGCGAAGTACCCGAACAACACAGGAGGAGCCGAGTAGCCACTCGGAGTCAGGGGGGCATCGGGGATCCCGAACTTCTTCAACTGCGTAGAGATGAATTCAATCTGCACAGGCACCCAACACGCTTGGCCGGGCGCAAGAGTATACGGAAACTCTGCAGGCTCCCAGGTAAGCATCGGAAAAGCAGTTGGAGTCCCCTCAATCCACATGGTCGGTCGCAGCAGGTGGACCGGCTTCTCTCCAACATTCGCCGCGCGTACGCTAACGATTGGCGGCCCGAGGCCATAGTCGGCAGTAGCCAAGTAAGCGACCTCCATCGTCACGTGCAGGCGGGGCTTGCGGTCACGGTAGCTACGCCAACCCTGGTAGGTTCCCAAACCCGCACCATACGCGCCCAGTAGCGCTCCGATGAACTCAGCCGTTCCCATAATTCCCTCCTCTCAACCGGCGATTTGCGCACAGCCGATCACGTCCCATCCCCATCGCCCACCACCGAATATACACCGAATCCCGTTGCAGCCCAAGCGCTGTGGACACTACAGGGAAGCTATACCTTGGGCGCGTCCTGAAGCGATGTTGGGGCTGGAGAATTCGCGGTTCGCTTGATACTGGCTCGTTGGTCGGAACTTACTTATCATATGCGACCCTTTCAGCCCGGCGACAGGCCTCGTCAATCTTGCTCCCCATCGATCAGAATCCGAACAGAATGGGCTACTCCGTTTTCGTCAGCTATAGTGCTCCTGACCGAGCGCTCGTCCAGGCCATCCGCGATGCAGCCAGGCCGATGGATATCAGCGTGTACAGCTACGACATCGACTTGCGGCCGGGGGTCAACCTCCCGGCGAAGCTCATCAATCGCATTCAAGTAAGCGACGCAGTGATTGCTCTCCTCACGGCCCAAGGGGCTGCATCCCCGGCCGTGAACCAGGAGATCGGTGCAGCGAGACAGGCCGGGAAGCTGGTTATCCCGATCATCGAGAAAGGGGTAGATCCGGCACGCCTGACCTTCCTGCAAGGGCTGGAATACGAAGTTCTCGACCGCACGAACGTCTCCGCGACGATCATCCGCCTGACGAGCCGCCTCGGAGCGCTCAAGGCCAGTAATGACCGCGCCAAGTGGATCGTTGCCACCGTGGTGGGAGGCTTGTTCCTGTGGGCGAATCGTGGTGGAGAGGTGGACGACGAGTAGACGGAGCAAAGAGTAGGGGAGCTGCACGAGCTGGGCACACTCAACGAGCAAATCATGACCTACTTCGGGGATCCAGTCAGCGACCAGGCACCATGGGTACCACGGACGTTCCCTCAGATCGAGACCATCCAGATTGAGGTTGACCGCGCGGAAGGTGTATGGGAGAAGGATCGCTCCGTCCGCCGCTACGACCGTGAGAGTTTCCGGGGGGAGGCCATCCCTTGTGGCAATCACACCTGTTTCGGCGGGTTCGCAGACCTGACTTCGATCATCCGCGAGATGGTCCGAAACAAGGAGACCCACCGGGAATCGAGAGAGGGATGTCCGGGCTACGAGGGATCTCCAAAAGGAAAGATCCTGCGGCGGCGCTGTCGTTATCGGTTCATCATTCGAATCGACATCAAGTATCACGACGCCAGCTGATCGAGAGAACTCTGCGTGAGGGATATTCGAGGAAGCGGCAAAGGCAAGTAAGGGAGTGGCCAAAGAGGAAGGCTGCTCTAACGAGACAACCACTGCGGCTAGCCCGGCTTACGATTACTTCCGCTTTCCAAATCGGTCACACACGCTCCAGCCGCTTGGTTGCCGGAACGTCGATGGATTCATGGGCCAGCGGCCCTCAGGGGCGGGCCGTCGGCAAGGGCACATGCCGGGTGCTTGCAGCTGGACGTCCCTTATAGAAGTCCCTCCCGATTGCGGAAGCCGCTGTATGGGAAGGGGCTATAACTAATTGCATACCGGCCCAGCTCTCACTGACTCAACCCGATCACTTATCGGGGAAATCACTCGGCACACTTCCGTACTGGGTGACTGCACGCTCGATCGTTGCCAATGTACCCGAATGTTCAAACGGGAATTTGGGCCAGTCAGGAAAACTAAGGAATGCATACTTCCCTGGGTCAGGCGTTCCGCGAGCGCCATAATCATGCGGAAAATTGGTTAATACCATCGCCGTGAGAGGAACTCCCTCAAACACTCCAACCTGATTGTATCCGTGGCCAACTCGTGATAGCATCTGCCGCGCCTCTTGGATCCACATTTCCTGCTCCTCCGTTGCGATTTCAGGGGGCATATTTGCATCAATGAAGATCACATATGGAAACCGAGGAAACTTCTTGACAGCATCCCGGAGAAGGCCCTCAAGGCTCAACCGGAAATCTTCTCGGTTAGGTTTCGGTCCAATCCAGCCCATCACACCACTCCGCCGACGGCTTTTTGCCTCCACTGCAACGACTTCCCCACTACGTTTGTGAGTAGCGATGAACTCTGGATGCTTGCGGCGGTTATCATCCTCTTCCTCAAACGTTAGGTCGAAACCTGCTCTAATCATCGTCGCTGCGACGGCAAGCTCGTAGCGAGCCCCTTGGAAGTGATTCACGTCTTTCAGCCGCCGTATGACTGCTTCTTGGAGCCGCTGATTATCGGCTAACACGTATAGATCGTATGCCAGGAGCAGATATGCAGCGGTTGGTCCATCAGGCACAGCCGATGAAATCCCATCATGCCCTTTGGGTGTCTTCGCTTGTAACTCACACAACGCGTCGTACCACTGGAGGATAGGGTGCCGCCGTTCCAAGGGCTTTTTCAGCTCGGCCACAGCCCATTGGTGACCAAACGTTTGATTTAGAACACCCTTGACGTAACTGAAGAGAAAATCTGGAAAGGTTTTCCATCTTTCTGAGCCCCACAAACTGCCGCCTACAGCCACAAGCTTCTGGTTCTGGAAGTCGGCGTGAATTATAGGACGGACGTCCCCATACGCTGCCAGCCGGGCATTTTCCTTCTCGCGCTCCGTGGCAATCGCCTGTAGCACATAATCTGGAATCGGTGTGGAAGTAAGCCGAGCTTTGCTGGGATCGCCACAGCAGGCCTTGTGCTTCTTTCCACTTCCGCAGGAACACGGTTGGTTGCGTTGAGTTGCCATGGGAAATTAGATGGTAAGCATCGAACGTGATGCTCTTACGCCCAAATTAGACCCAAGCTTAGTCCGCACGGCGCTAGGCCCGCAGCCTTGTGCCTCCACGTGCACTGGAACGCCTGACACGCGTCTCTCTGAGAGATAAAGTGGCTACCCTGCCTCGAAATCAACGCGTTCCCGTACCTCATGGCTGCCGACGAGGATCGACATACCACGCACTACACCCCTGCTAGGCGTGCACACGTGATACAGCTTACGTCCGGGCTCGTAGAGAATCGCGAGCACTTGTTCACCGTTCAAAGGCGTCGCCTCACCAATCGTTACAGTATATTCTCGTCCTCCGTGAAAGTACCGCAGCCGATAAATGCGGTCGTCTGCGAAGTGGGCTCCGAGTTCCGTTCCGAGGAACTGCCGGATGGTGGCATAGACCCGCTCCTCCTGTTCCGCATCGTCGGCAAAAGGAAGGAAGAATTTCATAAGTCCACCATAGGTTCCTGTGGGCAGCACCGGCGCTGGTAAAATGCTCGGCCGTGGAGATGTTAGGAGCCCTTCCCGTTGGGGTAAATTAGCTCCTGTTGTGCGTCGAAAACAACTTGGGCCAGGGTAGAGAAGACGATCTCAAGCAGTTGCCCAATTGCGTAGTTACTCTCGCGCATCCACCTGGTCCATGCCCATCGAATCTTCTTGTGCTCTACCCGGTAGATTCGCTGGTAAATTTCTACGCTATTTTCCTGCACGATAGTCTCCAGCATGCCAAGCCGGTCTAGATCGGCTGAATCGAACCGCTCCTCGTGGACATGCGCTCCCCTAGCGCGCCGGATCGGTTCGAGGGAAGCGATTGCTATGCGCTCCAGCCGTTCAGCTACGGCCTCCACAAGGTTAGCGCGAGGCGAGTACCGATATGCTCTTCGCAACCACTTCAGGTATGCGATAATCCGTTCTTGCAGGATATAAACCTCCTGGAGATAAGCTTCGATGTGGAACCGCAGATATCTCACACGAGTGATCCTGGTTTTCCCGAACGGGAATCTCCGGATGTACACCTCCGCATCCAAGAGGGTTTGATAGGAGATTTCAATCTCTCCGAAGCCGCGAAAGGCCTTGTGGAAGAAGTTCTCGTCCCGCGAGCGCGGCAGGTTCAAATACTTGGGACCTTCCAAGTCGAACAATGCGTTTCTATAAACCTTCGTTACCTCCTCGCCGTGGGTAGCCTCGATACGATCCGACTCGGCGTTCGCAATCGCCATCAGCCGTGATTTGAAGTCAGCGTAGGCTGTCATCGTTGGACCACTTTTTTCCAGCCGCACATACCCCCCTAGGTGAAGTTCCGAAGGCCGCGAATCGGATGCGGAGAAGTTACAGGGCAGCGGGAATTGCGGGCTACGTACACCGTGACAACTGTGCCATGTACTTCCCGCCAAACCGATGTATCACACCTACGGAACAGCAACAACTCCAGACCGAGGAACGGGGCCGGGACGAGAAACAATGAATACCACGGAAGCCCGCGGGCGAGGAGGGGACCTTGCGCGGCTCGCATGCGCCTCGTACCATTCTTACGTATTTCTTATGGTACTCAGGACCCTGGAGTCCGCATGTCGCCGACCCTCTTCGCACGTCCTCACTTCAGCTGGTCCCATTCCCGCGACCGCGCTCTTCTCGAGTGCGCCCGGGCATACTACTGGCGCTTCTACGGCAGTCACAACGGCTGGATTCAGGACGCTGAGGGTGAGGCGCGCCTGAGTTACGTGCTGAAGCACCTGACGACCCTCCCGATCCTGCTCGGGACGGCCGTGCACGACTGCGCGCGGCGGTGTGCGCTCGCGACCCGGCACGGAGGCTCCCGGCCGACGTTCGAAGCGATGCTGGCCCGCGTTTCAGACGAACTCAACTGCGCGGTGCTCGGCTCCCACCACCGGGCCCGGTTCCTCCGCGATCCGAAGCGGCACCTGATGCTCCGCGACGTGTGGTACACGGGCCGCCACGATGGCGCCGCCCTGGTGGAGGCCGCGGCGAAGGCTCGCCTCTGCCTGCACAATCTGCGGGACACCGCCGTCTGGTCCGAGTTGGAGGCGTGCCGGCCGGAGTGGGTGACGGTCATCGACAGTCCCGCGGCCTTCGTGCACGAGGGATGGCCGGTGTACGCCGGTCCAGACCTCGTGTATCAGCCGGCCGGCCGACGCGTCGTGATCCTAGACTGGAAGACCGGGGACGAGACCGACGCGGAGCTCCAGCTCCCGCTCTACGCACTCTACTGCCGGAAAGCGCTCGGCCTACGATTTCGGGATGGAGAGTGGTTCGGCCGGGTGGTGAACCTGGCGAGTGGCGAGGACCGGACCGTCGAGATCACCCGCGTCGACCTGCTGCGTGCGGTGGAGCGGATCCGCAGCAGCATCCAGACGATGCATGCGATGCTGGAGGATCCCGAACGGAATGAGCCCCGAGACCGGGAGGCGTTTCCGCTCGCATCTGAGAACCGGCGACACGCCTGCCGGTCCTGCATGTTCTTCGCCCTCTGCGAGGAGGACCTGGCGTCCGAACCGGGGGTTGGTGCCTACAATCCCTTGTAGTCCACGATCACGACCGCGGAGCGACCTCTCCACCCGCTCCGGGCCGCGCGTTTCCTGAGCTGCCGCTCGCCGACAGCCAGGGTGCCGAAACGTCGATCATGACCACGGAGCCGAGATAGAGCACGCGCGGCAGCTCCTCCACACGCTGCAGCCGCTCCGTGACTTCCGCCAGGCGAAGCACTTCGGACTGGATCGCGCGCGCTGACTCCCGCCCCACCGCATCGAGCCCGTTCGTCTCCGCTAGGACCTGAGCGTTCGCCAGCAGCGCCGCGAGCGCGTTGTTGACCTCGTGCCGGATCCCCACCGCGAGCTCCTGGAGCGCACGCGTCCGCTCAGTCCGGAGGAGCGCAGCCAGCTCCTCGGGGTCGTGCGGCGGAGCCACCAGGCCGGCGGGGAGAGGTTCAGCCGGGGAACTCATTCAGGGTGGTGTATGGGGGATCCTTGGGGAGCACAGCCCGATACGTCCGGGCATGCACCGGAGCCAGACCCGAACCCTATCGTTGCCAGCGCTGGGGCGCACTACTGGATTGTGGCTCGTTCGTTGTGGTGGTGGTTCGTGGCGGATTTGGGGCGGAGTGGTCATCTTAGCCTCTCGCGGCCACAACTCCCCAACCCACGAGAAAGGAACGACCATGCGGATCCTGCGCGCACTTCTGGCCACCTGCATCCTCGGCAGCTTCGCCGCCTGCGAGCCTTCGCGGGCGACTATCACCGCTCCGGACCAGGCTCGCTTCGACAACGGCTCCGGGTTCGGCTCGGGGCACCGGGCCCTCTCCGACAGCACCAGCAGCACGACGGCCGCTCCCTCCTCCACGGAAGGAACGGCCGGGGACACGACGACGACGGAGCGAGGCGGGTCCGGCTTCGGCTCCGGCCACTGAGGGTCAACCCGCTGGGGGATCTCCTCCGGCGGGCCAATCATGCGGAGCCTGCGGGCGCCGCTCCTTCCACATACGCAACCTGGCCGCGAGACGGCGCGCAAGCGCCGCGACTTCCTCCGGAGCCGGTGCCTCGTCGGGCACCGGCTCCTTAAGTTCGATCTCCTTGAGGACCGCGCGCGCACGACGTACCTCGCCACCCTCGTTTCTGCGCTTCGCGGTTTCCGCCGCCATTCGGGCGAAGCGTACCGCCCGTTCGTCGTCTCCCAGGAAGCGGGCGCCGTGGGCCAAGCTCACCAGCGCCGCGGCCGCATGCTCCTCGTACAGCCCGACCAGCTCCAGCGCCTTGCGCTCCGCGTCCCGGTAGCGCTCCGGCTGGGCAGCACCCGCAGCGGCCTGGGCGAGCGTCGACCACACCAGCGCTGCTTCCTCAGGCCGCGGGAAGGCTGGCGGGAGCTTGCGCAGCATGGACAGGGCGGGTGCGTAGTGCCGCTCGCGCACGAGCAGGACGGCGCAGTCGTGCACTAGGTACGGGATGCGGCGGGCTCGGAGCGGGTACAGGCTCTCGGCAAGGCGCGCGTGCTCCTCGGCCTGGGCGAGGAGACCCATGTCCATGCACAACAGGATCAGGTCGTGATGGGCCTCCGCGGCCGTGTGGCGGCGGCCGGTCCGGGCGGCGAAGCGCGCAACCCTCTCGAAGTGAGGACGGGCGCGTTCGTAGAGCCCCAGCCCGTAGAGAAGCGAGCCGTAGCCGAGCAGCGCCCAGACGATCTCTCGCCGGTTCTGGACCCTGACACCGAGCCGGTGCGCGCGTTCGTACCAGGTGACGGCACGACGCGACAGAGCGGCACGTCGGCACAGGCGTGCCGCCTCGTTCGCATTGGCGGGGTCCTCCGGGTTCACCAGCGCGGCAGCCTCGGCGTAGTAGGCCGCCAGCTCCAGGAGCGACTCCTGCTCGGCCCATCGGTACACCAGATGGCAGGCGTGAGAAATCTGGGAGCTGTCCGGGATCCCGGGCGCGGTCTGCAACAGGTGGAAAGTTCCCAGAGCCTCGGTCAATTCGGGGGCCTCCCTCCGCGCCCGGAGCACGCGGCCCCGTGCCTCCTCGGTCGGCGGCCCGAACAGCCCGGCCCGTTCCTCAGCCGGGACGTTCGCCCACAGCCAGATGTCGCCCAGGGTCTGCCACAGCACGAGCCAGAGGTCACCTCCTCCGGCGGCCACCCCGTCGAGCGACCGGGTGGTGCTCGCCACGTCGGGCGCAGGCGGGGCCGGTGGGATGCGGTGGGGGCGGCCTTCGCGCTTCGGTGTTCTCTTGTTCCCCATGCTCTTCCCGCGAATGATCGGCCAAAACGAACATTACGCGACACAATAAAGTGGACGAAGAATACGCGCCATACTCATTCGTCGCGTGGGCGGCATCAGCCGCCGCTGACCAGGATCAGGCCGGAGCGGGAGAGGGTCGGGAGCGGTGGGGTCGAGGGAGGAGGGGGCGTACGGATCGGCTCGGCAGACGCCAGCGGCCGGGCGGGCACCGACGGAGGGACCAGCGGCTCGGGGAGAGCTTTGTTCACGGCTCGATCTCCTCTTCGAGCCAGCCGGCGACCTCGCGGCCTGCCTCACCGTGAATGGCCGCCAGCTCGCGCGCCAGGCGCCGGCGCGCCTCGCCCCGCATCTCGTAGGGCAGGTCATGGACGAGCAGCACGAGCGCGACGGCTCCGGGCGGCGTCCAGATGGGCGGGCGGCTCTCGACCCAGTCACGGAGCCGCTGCTGAACAGGGTGGGAGGGGATGCTCAGGTCCTCGACGAACTTGCGGAGGCTTCCCCGGGAGATCCCGATCTCCCGCGCGAGATCCTCCTGCCTGCTGTGCACTCGCAGGTCGCGCCGCACCACGCGGCGGATCCGCTCCAGCAGGTACAGCTCCAGGAAGATGTTCAGGTCGTGCTCGGGCGCGAGATCCGGGCGCACCCGCTCGCCGGACAGGTATCGTGTCGGCCGCATGGCTCCTCACGGTGCAAGGTGAACGTGCCGCGAAAGGAACGTTAGCATGCGGTCAGGAGCCCGGCAGCGACGGTTCATGGCCCTAAATGCTTGCGCCGGGCCCACGAGCTGGCCCGGCAAGCTCCCGGAATACAAAGTAGACACCTGGGCCCACGGCGCCTCCCGTCGCGAAGAACGGCAGTGGGTTGGAGCGCCTTGAATCGCGATCGGCGGGCCACGAAGATCTCCCGTGGGCCAATTCCCGGCCTCCGCCGCTGCGCTCCGGGCCCAGCCACGGGCACGGATGCGCCATGACGCTGGCCCGGCGCCTGGCCCACAAGAGGTGCCGTGGACAAAATGGACAGGCGGGCCTGGTCCGGGGGTGGATGTGGCGGTCGGACAGGGGCCCCGCGAGCGGGCGGCTGGGCCCCCGGGGCCCGGCTGGAGCTGCGAGAGGAAGAACGGGGCCCAGGAGGAGAGGGAATCAGGCCCCGGCCGAGGAGCTGCGTGCCGCGGCGAACGCCGGCTTGGGAAACTGGCGGCTCGCCACGCGTACTACGGGGGCTGCCGTCGGGCACCCGGGGATGGGGTCACCCTGGACGGGCCCGCCGTGCTTCGGCCTTCGCCTCCTCCGTCTCAATCTTGCGACGAAGCGTCGTCGCCGAATTGCGGAGGTGAGTACGCGGCGCCAAAAGATGCTCGCGCACAAGCTCACGGTCGCGCTTGGGAAGTCGGACTGCTCTCCCGATCGCCAGGTCGAGCAGCTCGAGCGCTTGGTCTGCGAGCTGCTGAATGTCGTGGATACGTTCCTCGGCGGGCTCCCTCATGTGAATTCGCGCAGTGTGGAATGGCCTGTCCTTTTCCACACGATACACAATGCGACAGGGGGCGGCAGTGGTGGTTCGTGGCCGTTTTCGGCTGGCCGTCCACCTGAGCGGAAGTCTCCATGTCAGCATCCCCGGATCCCGAATGGACCCGTCCTCGCACTTCTCCACGACCGGGTGGCACTCTCGAGCGGATCCGCATGCACCCTCTGTGCAGAGGTCCCTTCCCACGTCCTCTTGGCGATCGGCCTGGATGAGGAGTTAGTGGAAGGGTGCGGTCACGTATTTGGAGTCCCACGCGAACCACACCCTTTCTGTTCTTCATCTCCTCGGCCTGAGGGGGGGCGGACGCTCAGTCCCGGAGGTGACCGAGATTGCCGAAGGTGATCTAGGGGGAGACGGGAGCGTCGGGCTAGGGTTTACCCCATCCTGACGTCACGCAGTGCCCACCCGCCTTGTCAAGATAGACCCCAAAAACTATTTTCCTGACACCTCTCCTCCCGGGTCTTAGACTTCATCCTGACACGTTCGCCGCATGCACGGACAGCGGATCGGCTACGTTCGGGTCAGCACGATCGATCAGAACCCGGAGCGGCAGCTGGACCAGGTGATGGTGGATCGCATCTTCACCGACCACGCCTCGGGCAAGGACACCGAGCGCCCCCAGTTGGAGGCGCTCCTCTCCTATATCCGCGAGGGTGATACGCTGGTGGTCCACAGCATGGACAGGCTGGCCCGGAATCTGGACGATCTCCGGCGCCTTGTTCAGGGGCTCACCCGCCGCGGCGTGAAGGTCGAGTTCCTGAAGGAAAGCCTCACCTTCACCGGCGACGACTCACCGATGGCGACGCTGCTGCTCTCGGTGATGGGCGCGTTCGCTGAATTTGAGCGGGCACTCATCCGCGAGCGGCAGCGAGAGGGGATCACGCTCGCGAAGAAGCGTGGTGTCTACCGAGGCCGCAAGAAGCTCCTGTCGGCTGAACAGGTTGGGCACCTGCGTGAGCGTGTGGCCGCCGGAGAGCCCAAGGCAGCGGTGGCCCGTGCGTTCGGCATCAGCCGGGAAACTCTTTATCGGTACTTGGAAACGAGCTGAAGACCGTCCCGGCAGGAATTTTACTCTGCGATTCTCGAATCGTGAGCGGACACTGAACAGCTAGCTTAGGACCCCGAACCTTCCCCCACGAGGCCGGTTCCACGTCGCGGACAAGGATGAGCTTGGGGAAAGCGTTCAACGATTCTTCGAGGTGAGGATCCGTGCGGATGATTGTTAACCCACCCGCGCCTGGTGACCGTTTTGCGTAACGTAGGATCCGCGTGCGGGAGACCTGCGTGCTGATAACCTGTAAGCGGGTCGGCAGTGTACAGCTCGGCTGCGTGCAGCTCTCCCGCGAACAGGAAACCAGGCGCGTACTAAATAAGGAAGGTAGTAAAAAGGAAGTAGTAGTTGATGGTGAAGACGCGCGCGTAGCTCGCCGACCAGAGGATCCATCGTGGTGAAGCATCCATTTCTGCGCGACGGGGATCTTGGCTCGGGTGCTCGGACCAGTCAGAGCCAGGGACGGTCACCCGCCATTGGGGAAGGAAACCAGGTGCTACCAGGACCAGCCAGTTCGCTCTGCATCGATAATCCAGGCTCCTCGCCATAGTTCTGGCAGCATGGTACAATCCAGGGGAGCAGACTCAGATCCTCACCTCCCCGGAAGAACCCTGGATGGGAGCCATCACGCCACGGCAGCGCCAGGTCCTGGACTATGTGGAGCAGTTCGCCCGGGAGAACGGGTACCCGCCCAGCCTGGAGGAGATCGCCAGACACATGGGCTTCTCCTCGATCTCCAGCGCGCAACAGCACGTCAACGCGCTGGTCCGGCGCAACTTTCTCCGGCGGGACCCGAATCGCCCCCGCTCGCTGGAGGTGGTGCGGCCAACAGAGGAGGCCCGCGAGCTGCCGTTGCTTGGCTATGTTGCGGCAGGCGAGCCCATCGAAGTCGTCGAGCAGTCGGAAACCTTCAGCACCTGTCCCGAGCTGCTGCGGAGGGGAGACTACGTGCTTCAGGTCAAAGGCAATTCGATGATCGAGGAGCAGATTCGGGACGGGGACTACATCGTGGTGCGTTCACAGGAGACCGCCCGGAACGGCCAGGTCGTCGTCGCGCTCGTCGGGGGTACGGCTGCCACGGTCAAGCGGTTCTTTCGTGAGCGCCGCGGCCGCGTACGACTCCAGCCCGCGAATCCCGCTCTGGAGCCGCTGGTGCTCAGGGCGGAGGAAGTCTTGATCCAGGGGGTCGTGACCGGAGTCATTCGGATGCTGTGAACGGCTACACGAGAATGCTGGTGGTGAACAATCAAAGTCGGGTGGTCACTTTCACGTATTCACAGAGTTTTCCAGGGGGTTCTCCAGACTGAAGTCAGGTAGTGAAAATAGGGTACCGAGTGTCCTGCTGAGTCACTGGAACCAGGAGAGAGGCATGGCTGCCGAAGTCACCTCCGCGACACGCTTCTACACCGATGTTTTGGGCGCCGAGCTGCGTAACCCGCGGTGGTCGTGGGGCGCCTACGACCCGGTGACGGACCGCCTCTACCTGCGGGTGTGGGAGGACGAGGTCGTGGAGGATAACGGGAATCCCTTCGTGATGGTGCTGCGCAACGCAGGCCGCCCCGTGGCCGGTCGTTCCGAGCGACAGCGTCACCTGAGCCTCGCAGCCGCTGGCGCCGAAACCTACGGGGTCCTATGCACGCCTGATGGTCCCCGCCGCACCGACCGGCCCCGGAAGATCCGAGACTTCGATCGTAAGGCGCTCCTCCGTCTTGGGCGCATCGTCGAGCTTCCGAACGGGTTGTACGCCGAGATCCTTGAGCGCGTCCCCCTGCAGCAGGTGATGCGCGCCCCCTCCGGTGCCGCTGCCCTCCAGGCGGACCTCCGCGCCATCCTGCGGGAGAAGGGCCTGACGACGACCGAGCGGGACGCGCTGGTTAGTGCCCGCGTCGGGCAGGGTGCGTTCCGCATCGCGGTACTTGCGCATTGGGAGAGGCGCTGCGCCGTTACCGGCTGCGGCACACTGGAAGCGATCCGCGCGTCCCACATCAAGCCGTGGCGGCTGGCGACCAATGAGGAGCGGCTGGACCCCTCGAACGGACTTCCACTCGTGGCGACGCTCGACGTGCTCTTCGACGCCGGGCTGATCGCCTTCGCGAGCGATGGTTCGATGCTCGTCTCCGAGCGGCTGCCTGCCGCAGATCGGGAGAAGCTCCACCTGCATGGATGCCGCCTCCGCCGGCGCCCGGACGCACCTATGGCTGCACACCTCGCCGAGCACCGCGTGAGGGCCGGATTCCCTGCGTAGTCATTCTACGTGTGGCCCAACAGCTGGTCACGTTGCGAAAAACGGTGGGAGGCAGCGCGTGTCCCGCCGCCCGCATGGCTTGTGTACGGGGGTAGCGGGACACAGATTGCGGCAGGACTTGGAACGCGAAAATTCGGCAGCGTAGCTCCTTCGCATGAGATTGGCGATTTCCGGGCCAGGTAACTACAGCGGGTTAGATGGAAACTGGGCCGGGTTTGCAGTTCTGTTACTTCTCCTAATGTGTTGTTCTCCCAGCTTGGGTGGAAGATGTGGGCCGCGTGATAGATGGAAATCTCGCTGCTTAACATATAGTTCGACTGCAACAAGATTCGGTACGCGTTCTTAATTCTCTGGTGTGGCTAGCGCATGCGTCCCGCAACGGCCTTGTCGGTGCGCCGGCTACGACATCGGCTTGCGGCAGCAGGTCCACAGGTCACTGCAACATACCCTCTATCTCTCGCTCCCGGTCCGGTGCAGTCCAGCGATTTCACCTACGAAGAGAGGCTGACCATGGGATGGTTTTCGAGAAGTACCGAGTGTGACCAGTGCGGAAGCAACAATCACGCGACCGCGGACTGCCCGCATGAGACGCACCTCTTATCCGCGGATGATACGGAGTGTGACCAGTGTGGAAGCAAGGACCACGCGACCGCGGACTGCCCGCATGAGACACACCTCTTATCCGCGGACGACGCCGAGTGCGACCAGTGCGGGAGCAGAAATCACGCGACTGCAGACTGCCCGCACGAGAAGCATATCTTCTCGGCGGACGACGCCGAGTGCGACCAGTGCGGGAGCAGAAATCACGCGACGTCAGAGTGCCCGCACGAGAAGCATATCATCTCGGCAGACGACACCGAGTGCTATCACTGCGGCAGCAAGGAACACGCGACGGCCAACTGCCCGCATGATTGAAACGGAAAGTTGAACCGCTCCCGCGACCTAGGTCCGCGTGACCCGGACAAAGGTCCCCCTGCGGAGCGCTGACGCCCTATGTTGGCTGGGGCCACTCGCGCGCCTGCGGTCTAACAATCGGCTGCAGGGCATGCGGGGGCCGGGCATGTTTCCGGACGGACGAAAGTCTTGCGCGCCGGTCCCGCACCCCTGACCCTTGTGTGGTTGGGCCGACGCGTGCTCTGCCGACCGTGTCTGTTTGCTTGACTGACGACTAACGAAGAGCCAATGAAAGACATCGCGTTCGACGTACATAGCCACGTCGAGGTGACGCGGTGGGGTAGAGCGAAAGAAGACAAGGGCTTCACACTGCGCGCCTCCACCGACTGGCAGTTTGCCCCAGCGAGCAGCACCGCAATCAGGCGCAGCCCAGGGAAATTAGTCCGGTCGTTCCGCGAACTCGCGTATCACGTGGCTCAGCTCTCGGCCGCCAATCCGCGGCTATATCCGCTGTATCGAGGTCAGCATCTGGACTTCCTGAATCGCGCCGGTGGTTCGATGTTGTACCCCACCATCCTTAGGCTCCCTGTGGGCAAGTCCAGGCTTACGCGGTCACGAATCGTCCAGCGATTTGAGCACTTGAAGAGGGTGGTACGGCATCTGCGCCAGCGTGTGACAGTGAGTCGATGGCAAACACCCCTGTCGGCTCACACGGAGTACTGGTGGTCGCTGATTCAGCACTATGAACTCGCGCGCACTCCACTCCTCGACCTCACTCAAAGCCTGCGGGTCGCGTGCACCTTCGCGCTAAGCCACCGAGATGCGTGGGGTGCTGCCAACAGCGGGTTTGTCTTCGTCCTTGGGCTCCCCAACGCGCCCGCGTGTCTAGCCCCCATGGTGGATGAGGAGATGGTGGTGGTTCGGCTTCAGAGCGTTTGCCCACCAGACGCCCTGCGCCCTCATCTTCAGGATGGGTACCTCGTCGGTCGATGGCCGCTTTCCGGAGAGAAGCTGAAAGGCGACAACGCAGCGTACCGGATGATCGGCAAGTATCGTTTGGACAATTCGGCCGGCAAGTTTTGGTCCGATGGGTTCGAGGCGATTCCGTATTCAGCGATTTACCCACCAGACGACTCATTCGGCGAACACCTGCGAACCGTTGCAGCAGAGTTAATTAGCGCAGCTTCGGAGTAGTGACTTCACCATCGTTGGAGTGCCGCCCAACGAATCGTTGCAGTTGACGAAGCGGCGCACCGTCCCAGCGCGGCAGCTGAGCTCCAGCCCTGCCGCTTCGCAACTAAACATGGTAGTTCGGCGGCAACACGCAGAGTTCTCAGTTCGATAACTCCCCGCCGCCATGCCACGGTCTCCGGACTCCAAGTAGCGGCCCGTTGCGGGTACACAGCTCCCAGACACATCCCAATGCGCGAAGACTTTACGCCGGCCACCGTCAAACGCATCGCTCAGAAGGCGATGTATATCTGTGCGAACGAGGGCTGCCTGCGCTTCACTGGCTACGGCACGACAGAGGGCAATGCCCGCGCGATCGCCGACGCTGCACACATCGCCCCAGCAAGCGCAAGCGGGCCCCGTGCCTCGAGCGGAGGCACCGCCGACCCACGGACAGACGAAGCCAATGGGATCTGGCTTTGCAAGATCTGCCATAAGAAGATCGACGACGATCCAGGGTACTACCCCGATGACCTCCTTCGCCGCTGGAAGCGCGATCAGGAGGAAGTCGTCAGGAGGATCGTCGGAAAGGACATCGAGGCGGCGCTCCTTGAGCTCCGGAACGCCAAGCGGTACCACCAAGAGTGCCGAGAGGTACTAGCCTTCTTCGACACCAAACGGGTGTTCTACGAGGGGCTAGATCACGAGTTTCCCCCTCGTGTTCTCGCGTCTATAGACCTGATCCGCGCGCGGATCGGTGACGTGCGGGCGCGCGTCGCACCCGACTCTGAGCTGTTTGTTGTGCTCGGCGAGATGCAAGACGCTGCAAAGCGGTTTCTCAAGAACATCGGCAAGGAAACCGACCTGGAGTCGCTCCGGTGCGACTCGCGAGATCCGAGGTGGCTGCGGTTCTCGGATGAATTACAAAAGTTCCGGCGCGAGCTGAACATCCTGTTGCGCCCACTGGCTGACACTTTGGGTTATCGACTTACCTGGCTCTTTGATGCGGACGACGCCGTTTGAGAAATCGCGGGTTCGCCCTCGCGGAGTTCGGAGCGCCTGCCGCCTAACGAGGCGTTGCAGCAGTCGCGGTACGCGGGGCCGTGGCAGCGCGCCCCTCGGCACCGTCCCGCCTCGGCTCCATCGCACCCGCACAACCGCGCTGCTGAACTTGGGCTTTAGGCCTCCTTGACTGCGCTGGGTTCGCCGGAGCCTTGGCTTCGGGCCTCCCGTGGCGGCAGGGCCGATCCGCTTCAACCCACACCGCCTCTGGCGGAGCGTGAATACGGTCATTAGGTTTTTCGCGCCCGGCGGTCCCGCCTGGCATTCTCGCCGCCCGGGAGCACGGCGCACGTCCTGCCCGTTCCGCTTCGCAATACTCCCCGAGCGGGGTACCGACTCCCACTCTCCGACCGCACCCATGCCCCAACCCGCGTTCGCCCTGCGGCGATGGCTGCTCGCCGCCGCCTTCGCCTGCCCTTGCCTCGCCGAGCGTCCGGCGTCCGCGCAGCAGCTCCAAGTTGTCTGCACGGACTCCGTCGCCGCCTCCAAGACGGCGCGTGCGTGCAGCTACGAGGTCCCGCGCAACGACGCTCCCCAGCTCCAGCGAATCGACATCCGCGTGGAGCTCTCGGTAGCTTCCGACAGCGTGACACCGGTTCCCGGCGCGACGGTCGTATTCCGAGCCACCAGCGGCACCCTGATCGCCGATTCAGTTCGCACCGACAAGGAAGGTCACGCGTACACGTACTGGAGACAGTCGAGCGCGAACGAATCCGCGACGGTCAGCGTCGAGGCCACGCCCCCTGTTTCGGGATCACCCACCGCGGTGAAGATCGTCGCGGTCAAGGTTCCCAAGGCAGAACAACGGATCCTATGGGATGAGTGGCGCACGCGTGGTGCATGGTTCGAGAAGAACCCGCTCCCGGCACCGGTCTCAATGGTCGTTTACGACGTCAAGAAAGAGGGAGACCGGGAGGTCGCCCGCTTCCTCCGGGACGAGAGGCTGTGCGGCGCCCAACGTGCCGTCTTCTCCACCCAGAAGAACGCCGGAACGATCACGCCCGACACCGTGCCCGGCGTGATGCTCACGCTTGAAGACAGTGCGGCGGCGAGTACCATTGTGGTAGGCAACAACACGATCGTCCGTGAGGCCGTCAAAAAGAATGATCGTGTGTGCTTCATCCGGGCGCAGTGGCGCCTCGGTGAAGGCGTCGGCGTCCAGAGCGCCCGCGCGCAACTGCTCCCCACCAATGACGCGGAGCTTACGGGACCCACCGTCGTCGGCCTGACCGCCCGAGCACGCGCGTTGCCGCGGGTGATCGTCGGCCCTGTTTGGACCTACCGCAGTCACTACACCGCCCTCAAGCAGGGCGAGACGCGTACGATCACGGTGGAGCGCACCGACTCCGCCGGAGTCAAAGAGACCTACACGAGGACGGTGACCGACACGTCGGCCATCGAAGAGGTAGACGGTCAAGGAGCGGGTGCGCTCTTCGCCGGCGTCTCCTTTCCGCCGGTGCCGATGGCGACCGCGCTCACGATGACCCTCGGGGTCAACGCCGCTGACCCGCTCAACGACTGGTACGCGGGCATCTCCTTGCTGCGACTGGGCGTCGCCACTATCGGCGATGGCCTCGCCAGCGAGGGCTTACCGATGGACGCATTCTTCCTTGTGCACTGGGGGCGCCCTGAGGTGCTGGTCAACGAGGCGGAATGCCGCGCCACCAACACCTCCTGCGAAACTGACAGGCGCTTGATGTGGCACGGGCTCGGGTTGATGGTCACCGTGGATGCGAGCACCGTGATCAGCGAGGTGATCAAGCGGATCGGCGGCGGCTGAGTCCGCCCTCGACAGGAACGCGACCAGGGCGCGCGGCGGAGGCGTGTGCCTCCGCCGCGCCGCCCTGCTTCGTGGAGTCGAAGATGGACGCCCTCGGCGGCCGGGCGCGATCGCCCGATAGCTCCCATCCGGCGTCCGCTCCACCTCGCTCATCAGCAGCAGCGTTTCCAGATGGCGCTCGACCAGCTTGACGCGTGTACCGCTCCATTTCCTCGACACGCATTTGTACCTCATCGGCTTGACTACCCTCATCCACGCGTCCAATGCCCCGGCATAAACATCGCTTGCAGGTGACGCGGGACCGGTCATGCTCGCAGGATCTGTTGCATGTCTCTGCTGCGGTGCAGCTTGCAACCTGCGGCCCCGCCCCGCGCGCCTGAAGCTATTCCGTTCGCCGCATCGCTCCAGAAAAATATCACATGGACCCCTTTGGGATCTGCACGATGAAACCTCTTCGACAGCCTCGCTTCGACGCGCTCGCAGGATATTCGCGGCTACCTCATGCAGTTGTTCTCTCGAAGGAACTGGAATGGTGGGCTACGGAAGACGAGTCCCTGCTCGCTACGATCCTGATTGATGAGGATGATGAATTTTTCGCGATCGTACTTGCTCGCGATCTAGATCGACGTTACCGCTGCATTGAGGTCTTGGGGGCGTTTGAGCTAATCTCTGCTGCGCGGGCCTCTCTCTCCGAAAGATTCAGAGAGCTTGTCGCGGCGGGTACCTTGATCGTTGAGCAGGGAGATGAAACGGGCGCACGAGCCGACATCTTCGAACCTGTGTATCCTCCCGAACAGCTCAGCCCCTCTTTTAACCTGGTAAACCTCGCGCCGGGCTACTCTTCTGCACGAGGCATTATTGCTGAGGCGATGCATCACTACACGGATGTTGACGGCAACTTTATAGAGCAATTTCAAACAACAGGGTTCGATTCTCGGCTTTGGGAGCTGTATCTCTTTGCGTTCCTAAATGAGGAGAACCTCCTCATTGACCGGACACACGCTGCACCTGACTTCGTAATCTCAGATGGCGTTCAGACTGTCGGAATTGAGGCGGTTACGGTCCAGCCGTCGCCGGCAGGGTTTCAGGACGACATCGACCCGATGACGCTGACACCGGAGCAAATCCGTGAACTGCAAAAAGACTTTCTGCCCATTAAGTTCGGGAGTCCGCTGTACTCCAAGCTGAAAAAGAAATACTGGGCTTTGCCACACATCGAGGGACAACCTCTAATTTTCGCGATCGCTGACTTTCATGCAAAGCAGTCGATGCTCTGGTCGTCAACTGCTCTCGGCGATTACCTCTATGGGTACCGGCAGGAATGGGGAATTGACCGTGAGGGCAAGCTTCACATCGCCCCAGTAAAGATCGAAGG
Source organism: uncultured Gemmatimonadales bacterium (assembly GCA_963716255.1). Lineage (GTDB taxonomy): Bacteria > Gemmatimonadota > Gemmatimonadetes > Longimicrobiales > Longimicrobiaceae > JAFAYN01. The sequence goes on from OY970303.1 coordinate 2,869,709, forward strand.
TCACGAATTCAAAGGAAAGTCGATTCCGTCTGGCTATTTCTTTACCGAGGGCGCGGAGCATGTGAGCGGCGTGTTGTTCTCGGCAACGGGAACGATCTCAAAGTTTATCAGGATGGGGAAAGTGGCGGGATTCGGCAACCCTGAGGTACGAATCCTATTCCAGGGCACGTGCTACAAGGATGATCCGAACGCGGTCGAGCCAGAGGTGTTTTCGTTCGAGGTCGACGAGGAGTATGAAGAGACATGGGCCGAAGGCTTGTCCTTATTCCACAATCCGAGGGCCCTTCACCCTGTTTCGCCCCACATGTTCCCGAGCATCGCTCACCACTTCCTCTCCGACGATGGTAGGATCGTTAGCTACTTGCCGGAGTTTCATCCGTATAACGGGCTGACCGTCATGCTTCAACCTGCCGAGGACGAAGATGCGTCTCGAGCGACTTAGTATGACGCCTTCGGCTTTGTCTCGCCGAACATACGCTTCCAGAAAGGAGATCGGCATGTACGAGTTGTTCCGTAACGCCCTCGCGCTCCCAGCTGTGAACCATGTCCTCGCGTCCGCTCTCTTCGGCATCGCGTTCGCCGCTGACCGTGGCCTCACTGCTGACGGTAATCCAATCGCGCCAGGCAGCCTACTGTGGTTCGCCAGCATCCTGGTATGCTGCGGAGGTGCCTTCGCACTGCTCTTCTTGATTGCGATGTTTCTACCCGTAGAATGGGACGTCCACTTCGGCGCCGCAGCGCTTGTTTTCGGCGCGATAGGGCTCGCCAGCACCTTCAGCCTTCCGGGTACGGAGCTGGTCCAGAGTACGCTGACTATGCACCCGTTTTGGTTTGTCGGGGCCCTCGTGTGCGGTCGCTTCATGGTCGAACACTACCTCGCGATCCGCCGCTTAGGGGTGTTATAGGACCGTCCGGTTCGGTTCCTCCACCTACGTTCCCCTCTTGCCCGTGCTTGCGGGTGACCGACTCCCGAAGGTTCTTGTATGGCTGACGACCACACTCGGTATCTCCACGAGCAGCTTACCACTGCGCAGAGCAAGTACGCCTACTTCCTGCTCGCGGCTGCAGCATCGGCAATCGCGCTGGCACTGAACCGGACCGCAAGTGAACCCCTGGAATTCGTGCAGCTTCCGCTCGGAGCGGCAGTAGTCTGTTGGGGTCTGAGCTTCTACTTCGGATGCCGCTATCTGGCGTGGGTAGATGCAACCCTGCAAGCGAATACGGCGATCTCGATGGCGCAGAGTGGCACCCTTCCTGGTATCCCGGACCATCCACTCGCGCGGCAAGCAGCTGCGGAGGGTGCCCGAGAGGCGGCCGAGCAAAATTCCGAGCACGCTGGGAGGAATGCGCGGCGTCAGTTCCGCTTTCTCGTCGCGGGAGCGGTGTTCTACGTGGTGTGGCACGTGCTGGCCATGGCGGAGCGCACACCCGGTATCACCCTCAACCTTTTCCAGTAGCACTCCCGGACGGTGTCGCCTCCGCGCCAGGCGGGGCGACACCGCCCGGGAGTACCCGCCCGCCTCACACCCGAACAGGCTTTGTGCGTACCGTACACTTTGCCTATCCACCCCATCCTCCAGGTTCTGTCGGCCGATCAATCACGCATACCGCGGAACCTCGTGACAAAACGGGGGCGGGGCGAAGAAGTAGGTGGAGTTGGACCCCATCTCGTGCAGGTCCACCGCCACGTGCGGCCACCAGCTGGTGAAGGTGCCCACCCGGCCGCGCGACTCGGGATGGGACAGGATGAACCAGTCGCGGTTCAGGTCGAACACGTAGTGGCTGGTGCGTCCGCCCGGCCAGCCGCCGCCGTGGACCATCGCCGCGGGCGAGGTGGGAACGCCCAGCGCGCCGCGCATGCGCATGACGTCCTGCACGTGCCGCTCGTGGCCGTCGGGGTTCTGCACCGGGTCGATGAGCACCACCGTGCTGTCCAGGATGGCGCGCGTCTGCGCGTCGCGGCCGGCGGCGAGCTGGTACAGCGTGGCGATGGCGGCCTCCGTCCCCGACGCCTCGTTGCCGTGCACCGTGTACCCCAGCCACACGATGGCCGGGACCCGCCCCAGCGCGGCCGCCAGCTCCCCTGCGGAGGCGCCGCCGGGATCCGCCAGGCGCGCCGCGTCGGCGCGGATGGCGTCCAGGCGGCGGGCGTTGGCCTCGCTGGCCACCGTGACCCGCAGCAGCTCGCGCCCCTCGAACGAGCGCGCCACCGTGTCCACCCGCACCCGCGGGCTGGCGGCGGCCACGCGCTCCACGTAGCGCACCAGCAGGTGGTGCGGCGTGAAGCGCTCGCCCACCTCGTAGCCCAGCACGCTGCGCGGCGTGGGAACGGCCGGGTCGTACTCGCCCCCGGTGGAAAAGGCGTGCTGCGCGGCGGCGGGAAGCGCGGTGCAGAGCAGGAGCGCGGACAGGAGGGCGGTTCGCTTCACGGAGGTCTCCGGATGAGGGTGAGAACGCTCGGGGGACGACGACATCCCCGCCGTCGCGTGAGGGATTACGGCCCGAAGGGGAGAGACCCGGCGCGGTTTGCCGGGGCTCGACTCCGTTAGCCCGCGTCGTTTGCGGGCTTACGGAGCCGAAGCCCGACCCGAGCGCCAGCGAGGGGCACGCCCAACGCCGCGGTTCAAAGCAGTTGCCGCCGCACCCGCCGCCCGCGAATATGCGACGCACCCGCCGCACCGACCAGGCACCGAAGAGCACCGGAGACCCCGATGGACCCACGGGAGATCGAGATCGACCCCGACATCCGCAGGGCGTCCACCCTCCCCGCGGCCGTCTACCACGACCCGGCGCTCTACCGGATCCAGCGGGAGCGCGTGTTCGCCCGCAGCTGGCAGCTCGTCCCCGGGGCGGAGCGCGTCAAGGCCCCCGGCCACCTGCTCCCCTTCACCCTGCTGGAAGGCTGCCTGGACGAGCCGCTGGTGCTGGCCGCGGACGAGGAGGGCACGGCGCGCTGCCTTTCCAACGTGTGCACCCACCGCGGCACCCTGGTGGTGGAGGGCGAGGGCCACGCGCGCGGCCTGCGCTGCCGCTACCACGGCCGCCGCTTCGGCCTGGACGGCCGCTTCGTGTCGATGCCCGAGTTCGAGGGGGTGGAGGGCTTTCCCTCGCCCGCCGACGACCTGCCGCGGACGCCGCTGGAGCGCTGGGGCCCGCTGGCGTTCACGGGGCTGGACCCGGCCATGCCGTTCGAGGAGTGGATCGGCCCGGTGCGGGAGCGCGTGGGCTTTCTCCCGCTGGACCGCATGGCGTTCGACCCGCTGACCTCGCGCGACTACCTGGTGCGCGCCAACTGGGCGCTGTACTGCGACAACTACCTGGAGGAGTTCCACATCCCCTACGTGCACGCGGGCCTGGCGGAGGCGCTGGACTACGGCTCGTACCGCACGGAAACGTACGCCTGGTGCAGCCTGCAGCTGGGGACGGCGAAGTCCGCCGCGGAGTCGTTCCGCCTCCCCGCCGGGCACCCGGACGCGGGGACGCACGTGGCGGCGTACTACTTCTGGCTCTTTCCCAACATGATGCTGAACTTCTACCCCTGGGGGCTGTCGGTGAACGTGGTGCTCCCCCTGGGGCCGGACCGCACGCGCGTGTCCTTTCTGTCCTACGTCCTGGACCCGGCCCGGCGCGAGGAAGGGGCCGGGGGCGACCTGCACCGGGTGGAGATGGAGGACGAGGAGGTGGTGGAGGCCGTGCAGCGCGGCGTCCGCTCCCGCCTGTACCACCGCGGGCGCTACTCCCCGCGCCGCGAGACGGGGGTGCACCACTTCCACGGCCTGCTCGCCCGCTTCATGCGCGGCGAGGGCTGAGGCCCCCCGGCCCCCGCAAGGGGGAGGGGAGAACGACACGACGGAGGGCAAGGGGTCGCAGCGTGGAGATTCCCCTCCACCGGAACGGGGGAGGGTGGCGAGCCTAAGCGAGCCGGGTGGGGGCCCTCAGCGGACGCCAGCGCGAAAACCCGCGTGAGGGATTTCGGCCCGAAGGGGCGAGACCGCGCGGCTGTTTGCGCGGGCTCGACTCCGTAACGCACGGTTTTACCGTGCGTTACGGAGCCGAAGCCCGACCCCGGCGCCAGCCGGGGACACGCCCGAACCCTGCCGTTCAATCCGTTCCGCCCAGGCCCCGTCTCCCACGCAACGCGCGCCAGGCGTAGAACACGGGCACGCCCGCCGCCACCACCGCGAGTCCGAAGACCGTGAGCCCGGTCTGCTCCACCAGCGAGTTCACGAGCAGCGCCACGGAGGCGAGCAGGAAGACGCCGGGCACCACCGGGTAGCCCAGCGTCCGGTACGGGCGCGGCAGGTCCGGCCGCCTGCGGCGCAGCACGAACACGCCGGCCACCGCCAGGGCGTAGAAGGGCCACACCCCCAGCACGAACGCCCCGGCCAGCTGCTCGAAGGTGCGCAGCGACACGTACGCGACGCCCAGCGCGCCGGTCACGGCGACGGCCACGTACGGCGTCCGGAAGCGCGGGTGCACCGCCGCCACGGGGCGGAAGAAGAGGCCGTCCTCCGCCATGGCGAAGAGGATGCGCGGGCCCGTCATGACGGCGCCGTTCAGCGCGCCGAAGGCGGACAGCATCACCAGCGCGGCCACCACGGCGGCGCCCGCTCCGCCCAGCACGGCGGTGGCGGCCTCGGAGGCCACCAGCGGCGAGGCGGCCACGCGCTCCAGGGGGAGCACGTACAGGTACGCCGCGTTGGCGGCCAGGTACACGGCGACCACCACCAGCACCCCGCCCACCAGCGCCCGCGGGAGGACCCGGGCCGGGTCGCGGACCTCCCCCGCCATGGAGGTGGTGTCCGCCCACCCGTCGTACGCCCAGAGCACCGCCACCAGCGCCACCCCGAAGCCCCCCCACGAGCGCGGCGCCAGCCCCGGCGCCGCCCCCAGCGCCCCCGCCGAAGGGTCCCCCAGCACGAACAGGACGAGCGCCAGCCCGGCCAGCGCGAGGACCTTTGCCGCGGTGGTCCAGTCCTGCAGCGCGGCTCCCCAGCGCACGGAGCGCCAGCTGGCGGCGGAAAGCCCCACCACCGTCGCCGCGGCGAGCACCCGCACGCCCGCGCCGCCCAGCGGCGCGAAGGTGCCGGCGTACTCCGCGAAGATCATGGCCAGCGCGCCCAGCGAGGCGGGGCGGGTGACCAGCAGCTCCGTCCACCCGTACAGGAAGGCGGGGAGCGGGCCGTACGCCTCGCGCAGGAACACGTACAACCCGCCCGAGCGCGGAAAGAGCGTCGCGAGCTCGGCGAAGGTGAGCGCGCCGAACAGGGCCACCACGCCGCCGAGCACCCACACCAGGGCGACGGCGCCGACGGAGCCCACCTCGGCGGCCACCCCGCCCGGGACGCGGAAGATGCCGCTCCCGATGGTGAGCCCCACCAGCAGCGCGGTGCCGCTCCAGGCGCCCAGGCTGCGGGGGAGCCGGTCCTCCGGGGCCGCCGCGGCGGTGCGCTCCATGGGGATCTCCGGCGGGAAGGGGAAGGCGGTGGGAATCCGCCGGAATGTGCGCCTTCCCGGGGCGGCGGGGCAAGGGGACCGGGCGCGCCCGCGAACCGCCCCGGGGGCGGGCCACGAAGTCCCGGCGGGGGCGAGACATACGACCTCCGCGGAGGGCGCGGGTGGTATGCTTCGTGCGTTTTGCCGCGGCCCGCGCGGGCCGCCGGAACGGGCCGCCGGGTTGGAAACCAGGACCCCGGGGTGTGAGATGATGGACCGTCAGCAGGGCCGCACCGACGACCGGAGCGCGGACGCCCGCCAGGCCCGGCCCGCGGAGAGCGGCTATGCCCGCCGCATCGACTGCAGCGACTCGCCGCGCGCGCGGGAGCGGAGCGTGGGCGCGCGCGGACGGGGAGCGCCGGACGCCGAGTCGTACTCCGCCCGCCCGCGCCGCGCCGACCTGGACTGAACGCCTCGCCGGAGCGGACATGAGCGTGACGGAACCCGTGGCGGCGGCCGTGGCCGCCGGCCTGGACCCCGAGGAGCTGCGCGTCGCCCGCCTGCGGGCGGTGCGCGGCCCCAACTTCTGGAGGCTCGCGCCGGTCATCGCCTGCGACGTACAGCTGGGCTCGCTGGAGGACGTGCCCTCCAGCGAGATGCCGGGCTTCAACGACCGCCTGCTGGAGCTCATCCCCACCCTCCACGAGCACCCCTGCTCCCGCGGCGAGAGCGGCGGCTTCGTGGAACGGCTGCGCGAAGGCACCCACCTCCCCCACATCCTGGAGCACGTCGCGCTGGAGCTGCAGACGCTCGCGGGCTCGGACGTGCGCTTCGGGCGGGTGGTGGAGTCGGGGGACGAGGGGGTGTGGTGGCTGATCGTGGCGTACGAGGAGGAGGACGTGGGCCTCCAGAGCGTGCGCGACGCGGTGCGGGTGGTGCGCGCCTGCATGGCCGGCGAGCCGCTGGACGTGGGCCGCATGGTGCAGGACCTCCACGAGCTGCTGGAGGACGTGCGGCTGGGGCCCTCCACCGCGGCCATCGTGGAGGAGGCGCGGCGCAGGGCGATCCCGGTGCGCCGGCTCAACAGCAGCTCGCTGGTGCAGCTGGGGCTGGGCAAGAACCTGCGCCGGGTGCAGGCCGCCATGTCCGACTACACCAGCGCCATCGGGGTGGAGATCGCGCAGGACAAGGACGACACGCGCCGGGTGCTGCGCAACATCGGCCTCCCCGCGCCGGAGGGCGACACCGCCGCCACGCTGGAGGGCGCGGTGGAGGTGGCCCGGGAGATCGGCTTCCCGGTGCTCCTCAAGCCGCTGGACGCCAGCCACGGCCGCGGCATCTCCGGGCGTCTGGCCGACGAGGCGGCGGTGGCCCGCGCCTGGCCCGAGTCCAGCGCCTACTCGCGGCGCGTGGTGGTGGAGCGCTTCGTCACCGGGCGCGACTACCGCGTGCTGGTGGTGGACGGCAGGGTGGCGGCGGTGGCGGAGCGCGTCCCCGCGCACGTGGTGGGCGACGGGCGCAGCCCGGTGCGCGAGCTGATCGGCGCCGCCAACCGCGACCCGCGCCGCGGCACCGGGCACTCGCGGGTGCTCACCCGCCTCCCCGACGACGGGGCCACCGGGGAGTTCCTGGCCTCACGCGGCCTGTCCATGGACAGCGTACCCGCGGCGGGGGAGAGGGTGTTCCTGCGGGCCACGGCCAACCTGTCCACCGGCGGCACCTCCATCGACCGCACCGACGAGATCCACCCCGACAACGTGACCGCGTGCGAGATGGCGGCGGGGATCGTGGGGCTGGACATCGCCGGCATCGACGTGCTCTCCCCCGACATCTCGGTGCCCTTCCGCGAGAACGGGGCGGTGATCATCGAGGTCAACGCGGCGCCGGGGCTGCGCATGCACACGCACCCCAGCGAGGGGACGCCCCGCAGCGTGGGCGCGCCCATCGTGGACATGCTGTACCCGCCGGGGACGCAGTACACCATCCCCGTCATCGCCATCACCGGCACCAACGGCAAGACCACCACCACGCGGCTGGCGGCGCACCTCTTCCGGCACACGGGGAAGACGGTGGGCTTCACCACCACCGACGGCGTGTACCTGCAGAACCGGCTGGTGATGGAGGGGGACATGACCGGCCCCTTCTCCGCCAACATCATCCTCAGCAACCCCACCGTGGACGTGGCGGTGCTGGAGACGGCGCGCGGCGGGGTGCTGCGCGCCGGGCTGGGCTTCGACGAGGCGGACGTGGGGGTGGTGCTCAACGTCACCGCCGACCACCTGGGGCTGCGCGGCATCAACACCCTGGAGCAGCTGGCCGAGGTCAAGTCGGTGATCCCCGCGGTGGTCAAGCGCGAGGGGCACGCGGTGCTCAACGCGGACGACCCGCTGGTGTACGCCATGCGCGAGCGCACCGGCGCGGACATCGTCCTCTTTTCCACCCGGCCGGAGGGGGAAAACGAGCTGTTCGAGGACCACATCGAGCGCGGCGGGATCGGGGCGCGCATCGAGGACGGGGTCTTCGTGGTCCGCCGCGGGCGGCTGCGCATTCCCATCGCCACCGTGCGCGAGGTGCCGCTGATGCTGGGCGGAGCGGCGCGCTTCCAGCAGCAGAACGTGCTCGCGGCCATCGCCACCGCGTACGTGCAGGGGGTGCGCTACGACACCATCCGCGCCGGGCTGCTCTCCTTCTTCCCCTCGCCCTCCATGACCCCCGGGCGGCTCAACCTGCTGCGGGTGGGGAAGGCGCGGGTGCTGGTGGACTACGCGCACAACCAGGCGGCGGTGGAGGGGCTGATGGAGCTGGCGCTGAACCTGCCGGCCACGCGGCGCATCGGCGTCATCGCGGTTCCCGGCGACCGCCGCGACGAGGACATCCTCGGGGTGGGGCGGCTGGCGGCGAGGCTGGACCGGGTCATCGTCAAGGAGGACCCGGACCGGCGCGGGCGCGAGGACGGGGCCATCGCCCGGCTGCTGGTGCGGGGGCTGCGCGAGGGGGGGATGGGCGACGACCGCATCGAGGTGATCCTGGACGAGGCCACGGCGGTGGACCGGGCGCTGGAGGAGGTGGGCGACGGCGAGCTGGCGCTGATCCTGGCGGACGACGTGCCGGGGGTGCTGGCGCAGCTGCACCCGCACTCCAGCGGCCCGGCCGCGGCCTGACGCGATGGTGCGCCCGGACCCGTTCTCCGAGATCCGCCTGGTGTCGCTGCGCAGCATCCGCGGGGCGAGCTTCTGGTCGCGGCGCCCGGTCACGCGCGTGGACCTGGCCCCCGGCGCGTACGACGACATCTCCTCCGCCGCGGTCCCCGGCTTCACCGGGGCGCTGCTGGCGGCGCTCCCCGGGCTGTGGGAGCACCGCTGCTCGGTGGGCGAGCGCGGGGGCTTCGCCGCGCGGCTGCGCGACGGCACGTACGCGCCGCACATCGTGGAGCACGTGGGGCTGGAACTGCAGACCATGGCGGGGCACGACGTGGGATACGGACGCGCCCGCGGCGGCGACCGGCCGGGGGAGTACACCGTGGTCTTCGAGCACCTGCACGCCGAGGTGGGACTGCGCTCCGCGGCGCTGGCGCTGGAGATCGTGCAGCGCGCCCTCGCGGGGACGCTGGACGGCGTCGCCGGCGCGGTGGCGGAGCTGGAGGCGCTGGCCCGCGCGCCGGACGCCCCGCCGCTCCGCCACGCGGTGCGCTGCGGCGTCACCGGCGGCGGCGACCGCGGCGCGGTGCGGGCGGAGATGCTGCGGCGCGGGGTGGGGGCCGCCGAGAGGGTGGTGGACGTGTCCCCGGCCTACCTCCTGAACGCGGGGCTCCCCTACTCGGCGTCCGATGTCGCGGTGATCCTGGACGCGGAACCGCGCGATGTGCCGGAGCGCTACCGCGACCCGGAGATGGCGCGGAAGCTGGTGTCCGTGCTCGCCGACGCGGTGCCGGCCGGCGGCCCCGCGGTGGTCCCCGCGGGGGAGTGGGACGTGCACGAGCGCGCCGCGGACGCGGGGTGCCGCCTGGCGGTGTTCGCGGACGCCGGGCGCCTGTCCGCCCGCGACGCCCGCGCGGCCCACGCCGCCGCCGTGGTGCGCGGCGGGCGCATCGTCCTGGAGTGCGGCGGCGACTCCGCCGACGGCGGCCCCCTCGACCCCGGCGCCCCCGCCGCACCGCAGCTCGCCGGCGCGCTGGCCGTGCTCGCCCTGAGGCGGATGCAACCCGACCCGGAAGTGAAAGACGATGCCCCGGTCCCGTAACGGAAACCAAGCCCCGGCGCCCGTGGCGCCCGACGACGACGGCTCCGACCACCCCAACCGCCGCCGTACCGACCGCCCGGCCGGCACGCTGGTGCTCATCGGCGGAGCGTGCGACCCGCAGGGCGACGCGCTGGGGAGCTTCCTGGAGCGCTGCGGCGGCCGCGAGGGCGGCAAGATCGTGGGGATCACCACCGCCTCCACCGACCCCGCCGGCTCGGCGCGCGAGTGGATGGGGGCGTTCGCCGCGGCGGGGGCGCACAACGTGGAGATCCCCGTCATCGACCGGCGCGACCGGGCGCAGGACCCGCGCATCGCCGAGATGATCCGCGGAGCGGACGGGATCTTCCTGGGGGGCGGCGACCAGGTGCACCTGGTCGCTACGCTGGGCGGGTCGCGGGTGGACCGCGCCGTCCGCGAGGCCTACTCGCGCGGGGCGACCGTGTGCGGCACCAGCGCCGGCGCGGCTGCGCTCACCGAGACCATCCTGGCCGGCGGCGAGCCGGACGAGTACGGGCAGATGCAGGACGTCCACCTGGGCCCCGGCTTCGGGCTGCTGGGCTTCCGGGCGATGATCGACACGCATTTCTCGCAGCGCCGCCGCCTGCAGCGCCTTTTCATGGTGATCGCGCAGAACCCGGAGCTGATGGGTCTGGGGATCGACGAGGACACCGCGGTGGTGATCCACGGGCACCTGGGCGAGGTACGCGGGCGGGGCTCGCTGACCTTCGTGGACGGCCGCGGGGTGCGCTTCGACAACGCGGACGAGTGCATGTCCGGCGCGCCGCTGACGCTCAGCTACCTGCGCGTGGGGATCGTGGGCGCGGGCTACACCTTCAACCTGCGCGAGCGCGAGCTGGACCTGCTGGTGCAGGCGCGCGACAGCCGCGAGGAGATGGAGGTGGTGCGCGGCGAGGACGCGGAGGTGGAGGAGGACGGGAGCGCCAAAGTGCGGAGTGCGTGAGGGGACGGAAGTGTGGGAGTGCGGGAGTCGTGACGTTCGCGCGTGAGACGGCCGGGACGGTGCGGCGTCTGCTTCTCGAGTGACGGGCGGGCGGACTGGTTCGTCTGGTCCGGTGTTCCCGACCCGCAGGCCGCTCATCCGTCCCGCTCGCGCCGATGCCGACGACCATGACACACACCCTCTTTGCGCCGTCCCGCGTAGCTTTCTCTACACTCGCCGTCCTCCTCGTGCTCGCCGCGTGCGAGGACGGCCCCACGTCCCCCGCCAACCGCGACCCGGCCGACCTGGCCGCGTCGGTGGTGCAGGGCGACGCCCAGGCCGGCACGGTGGGCCGCCCTCTCGCCGACTCCGTGGTGGTGCGGGTCACCGACCGGGACGGGTCGCCGGTGCGCGGCCTGGAGCTGGATTGGCGGGTGCTGGCCGAGGGCGGCGAGGTGCTGCGGGGCACCACCACCACCGGCCGGGACGGCCGCTCCGCGAACGCGTGGGTCCTCGGCACCCGGGCCGGGGAGCAGCAGGTGGAGGTGCGGGCGCTGCTCAGCGGCGGGCCCGCGGCGCTGGACACGGTGCGCGCATCCGCCGCCGCGGACGTTCCCGCCGAGCTGCGCCTGGCCGGCGACTCCGTGCGGGCGCTGGGCGTGGGGGACACCGTGCGGCTGTCGGTGCAGGACGTGGACCGCTTCGGCAACCCCGTCCCGGCCGCCGCGCTCCGCCCGCGCTGGACTTCGCTCCAGCCCTCCGTCGCCGTAGCCGACTCCACCGGGCTGGTGAGGGTGGTGGGAGCGGGCGAGGCGACCGTGGAGGCGAGCGTGGGGACGGCCCGGGCGCGGGCGTACGTCCGCGCACAGGAGGGGGTCGAGGAGTACCCGGTGGCGTGGGGCGGCCACTTCCCCCGCGTGCGACGCTTCTACGGCGGCGGCGGGCGGCTGCTCGCCGTGGGCTCCGAGACCTACCACGCCACCACGTACAACCTGACCTACGGCTTCAGCGGCGCGGCGTGGTCGGTGACCGGAGGGACGGGGGCCGCCTTCGACGGCTACTTCTCGGACCTGTACGTCGCCCCCGATGGCACGGCGTACGCCACCGGCAGCGTGGGCACGCAGGTTTCCGCGCCGGGCGGCGCCTGGCGCGTGGACTCGCTCCTGACCGGCTGGCAGTTCGTCACGGGCGCCGGAAGCACCCTGTTCGGGTACCGGCGCCAGGGGTACCCCGTCCGCCACGCCGTGGAGCGGCTCTCCGGCGGAAAGCTCACCGACCTGGCGGCGCCGGCGAGCCTGGAGAGTTCGCACGTCTACTCGCTCGTGGCCGCCGGGGAAAGCGAGCTGTACCTGTCCACCAGCACGCAAACGCTCCACTGGAACGGCAGCGGGTGGTCCGCGGTGGGGGCGGGGCGGTTCGGGATGCTGGCGGTTCCGTGGGGGGGCGGGACCGTGTACGGGGTGATGGGCTCCAACGCCCTGTACACCCTGCGGCAGGGGAGTGCCGAGCGCGTCGCGCACCCGCTGGAGGCCCGCGGCGACACCATCCGGTCGCTGGCGGTGGACCGCGACGGGAACCCGTACCTCCTGTTCCGCGGGGGCATCGTCTACCGCACCCCCGCGGGGTGGCGGGAGCACCGCTTCACGCGCGAGTGGAGCTTCGTCAGCACCGTGTGGCCGGCCGACGACGGGAGCGTTTGGCTCAGCGCCTACGAGGACACCGGGGAGCTGACGTACTACGGGACCCGGTTCGATCTGGTCATGCTGCGCATCCGGGTCCGGGCGCAGTGAGGGCGGAAGGTCTCCTGACCGGCTCGAACGGCCTGAACGGCGGGTTCGGGCGTGCCCCCGGCTGGCGCCGGGCGTCCCGTGGGCTGCGGCTCCGTAGCAGACGAAACGACCGTCTGCAACGGAGTCGAGCCCCGACGATACGGCTGTCGGGTCTCGCCCCTCCGGGCCGGGATCTCTCACGCGGCTTGCGGCTCGCCTTCACGGCCGGCGGCGTTCATAGTAATTGACTTATTAGGCGCGCACTTCTAGAATGCTTCCGGGGGGTGGAAGCTTCCACCCCCTTGCACCGGAACATCCTGGAGGACCCATGAGCCGCATGACCCGAGGCCGCATCCGCATCCTGCTCGCCGTCCCGAGCGCCGCCGCGCTCATGCTCGGCGCCACCGAGCTGCTCGCCTCCCCCGCGTACGCGTCCCGGGCGCCCGACTGCTCGACGTACTGCGAGGACCACGTGGACTACTGCGCGACGTACCCGAGCACCTGGTACTGCGTATACTGCAGGTGCTTCTAGCCCAGGCGCAGTCGCCGTCCGTACGCTCCCGACCGCCACACCCGTGCACCGGAACATCTGCTGGAGCAACCCATGAGCCGCAAGACCCGAGGCCGGATCCGCATGCTGTTCGCCGTCCCTAGCGCCGCCGTGCTGATGCTGGGCGCCACGCAGGCGCTCGCCTTTCCCGCGGCTCCGACCAGGCTCCCCGAATGCATCCAGTTCTGCGCGGAGAACGAGGGCTACTGCACCATCAACCCGGGTGATGCCGTGTGCCGCGCCTGCGGCTGCTTCTACGGCTGACACAGTTCGCGTTCCACCGGTACTGCTGGTGCGACGTCGCCCGGCCGTAGCCGGCTCGGACCGAACCACCGCGAGCCCCCTCCCGCACGCCGGGAGGGGGCTCGCTCGTTCGCGGCGACCCCGCGACCCCGGAGCGAGTCTTGCGGACGCCAGCGCCAAGCCCGCGTGAGGGATGCGAGCGCGAAGCGGCGAGACCCGGCGGCCGTTTGCCGGGGCTCGCCTCCGTTACGCAGCGTCGTTTGCTGCGTTACGGAGCCGCAGCCCGACCCCGGCGCAGCCGGGGGCACGCCCGAACCCGCACTCCAGAGCCGTTCAAACACCCGGTCATGAGCCGACTCCGCGCCGCCGCACGCCCCGCGCGCTCCATGAAGAAGGAGCCGCAGCCGGAGCCCGCGGCCACGTTCCCGCTCCGTGTCGCCTCGGTGGACGTGGGCTCCAACGCCATCCGCTTCGTGGCGGCGGAGTTCACGGGCCCGCTGGAGCGCACGGTGCTGGACGAGGAGCGCCGCGGCGTGCGCCTGGGGCACGACGTGTTCCTCACCGGCAGGCTGGCGGCCGAGCCCATGGAGGCGGCCGTGGCCGGGCTCGCCGACTTCCGCCGGCGCATGGAGGCGCTGGGGATCGAGCACTACCGCGCCACCGCCACCAGCGCCGTGCGGGAGAGCCGCAACGGCCCGGAGTTCGTCCGCCGCGTGCGCGACGAGGCCGGGCTGGAGCTGGAGATCATCACCGGCTACGAGGAGGCGCGGCTCGTGTACCAGGCCATCCGCAGCCGGGTGGAGCTGGGGCGCGACCGCTGGATCTCCGTGGACCTGGGCGGCGGCAGCGTGGAGGTGTCGCTGGTGGACGCGGACGGGATCCTGTGGAGCGAGACGCACACCATGGGCTCCGTGCGGCTGCTGGAGGTCCTGTCCGGCTCCGGCGACGACCCGGGCCGCTTCCAGCGGCTGCTGCGCGAGTACGCCGCCACCCTCCAGATCCCCACCGCCGCGCAGCACCTGCGCCCCGCGGGGGTCATCGCCACCGGCGGGAACATCGAGGCGCTGGCGAAGCTGGGCGGCCGGGCGCCGCGGGGGGGGCGCGCCGGCTCCATCGGCATGGGCGAGCTGCGCGACACCATCCAGATGCTCGCGCGCCTGTCGTACCGGCAGAGGATGGAGCAGCTCAAGCTGCGCGCAGACCGCGCAGACGTCATCCTCCCCGCCGCCATGGTCTACGAGCGGGTGGCGAACCTGGCCGGGGTGGACGAGATCCAGGTTCCCGGCGTCGGGGTGCGCGACGGGCTGCTCCTGGACCTGGTGGAGGACCTGACCACCCACCAGGAGTGGGAGGACCGGCGGGAGCGCAGCGTGGTGGAGGGCGCCGTCGCCCTGGGACGGCGCTACCTGTTCGACGAGGCGCACGCCATGCACGTGGCCCGGCTGGCGGGGTCGCTCTTCGACCAGCTGCGCGAGGCGCACGGGCTGGACGCCGCGGACCGGCGGGTGCTGCTCGCCGCCTCCGTGCTGCACGACGTGGGCGCCTACATCAGCCGCAAGCGCCACCACAAGCACTCGCTGTACCTGATCTCCCAGTCCGAGCTCCCCGGCTTTGCCCCGGGGGAGATCTGGCTGGTCGCAAACGTGGCGCGCTACCACCGCAAGGGCGAGCCCACCACCGACCACGACTCGTTCGCGCGGCTCGCCCCGGCGGAGCGGGAGCGGGTGGTGAAGATGTCCGCCCTGCTGCGCGTGGCCGACGCGCTGGACCGCGAGCACCTTCAGGCGGTGGAGTCGTTGCGGGCGCGGGTGCGCAAAGGAGAGCTGGTGCTGGAGGCGGAGTCGTCCGGCGACCTGCTGCTGGAGCGCTGGGCGCTGCGGGAAAAGGCGGGGCTGTTCGCGAAGACCTTCGGGGTGGCGGTGCGGCTGGTCGGGGGGTCCGCGGACGGCTGAATGGCTTTGGACGGCAGGGTTGGGCGTGCCCCCGGCTGGCGCCGGGGTCGGGCTTCGGCTCCGTAAGCCCGCAAACAACGCGGGCTAACGGAGTCGAGCCCCGACGATACTGCTGTCGGGTCTCGCCCCTTCGGGCCGAAATCCCTCACGCGGGGCTCACGCTGGCGTCCGCTGCGGTGGGCCGTCTCACCCCCTGGCACTTCAACGACACGTCGGCAATCGAGGGTCAGGAAGCCCTCCCCCAGAATTGGGGGATGTAGGGGGCAAGCCGTGCGGCTCTAAGGCCGCCGGGTGGGGGCCGCCAGCACCAGGATCAGCGACAGCGGCCGCCCCGTCTCCGGGTGCAGCGGCTCCTCTGTCTCCACCACTTCCAGGCCGGCCTCGCGCGCCTCGGCCAGCCACGAGCCCACCGTGCGGAAGTACCAGGGCATCGCCGCGGGAAAGGGGCGCGCAAAGGCGGCGAAGTCCTCCGTGCGCCAGCCGTCCCGGTACGGCGCGTCGCCGCAGGCGGTGAAGGGGTGCACCGTCTGCACCAGCAGCCGCCCGTCCGGCGCGAGCACGGCCGCCAGCGCGCGCAGCAGCGGCGCGACGCGGTCGCCCAGCAGCGCGAAGTTGCAGACCACGGCGTCGAACGGCCCGCCGAGGCGGCCCGGGTCGGCCTCGATCTCGTCGTAGCGGAGCACGAGGAACGTGCCGCCGCCGGCCTCGCGGGCGCGCCGCACCAGCTCCGCGCTCCCGTCCACCCCCACCACCTCCCGGCCGCGGCCGGCGAGCGCGCGCGCCAGCCAACCCTCGCCGCACCCCACGTCCAGCACCCGCCGCCCCGGCACCCTCGCCACCGCCTCCACGATGGCGCCGTCCGTCCCCGCCCGGCGCGAGGGGATGCCGCCCGCGCGCACCGTCTCCGACCACGCGGCGGCGTTGCGGTCCCAGCTGGCCCGGAGCGCCTCCTCCTCGCTCATCCCACCGGCTCCTCGCCAAGCGCGCCGAAGAAGGCCGTCTCCGCCAGCGGCCGCCGCGTCCGCGGGCGCGCCTCCCGTTCCAGCAGCATCGCGTCGTCCAGCGCGGGATCGTGCCGCCCCACCGCGATCACCGCCATGGGGCGGAACTCCGGCGGCACGTCCAGCGCGGCGCGCAGCGCGTCCGCGTCCCAGCCGGCCATGGGGTGCGCCGCCAGCCCCAGGTGCGTCGCCTGCACCAGCAGCAGCCCGGTGGCGATCCCCGTGTCGTGCTCCGCCCAGGCGTTCGCCTCGGCGCCTCCCCCCTTCTTCTCCCGCGTGGTCTTCGCCAGCGACACCAGCAGCACGGACGCGCGCTTCGCCCAGGCGTTCCCCGGCCGCAGTGCCGCCTCCAGCCCCGCGCGCCGTGGGTGGCCGCGGGGCACCACCAGGAAGCGCCAGGGCTGCTCGTTCCCCGCCGAGGGCGCCCAGCGCGCCGCCTCCAGGAGGGCGGCCAGCTCCTCCCGCGCGACCTCGTACCCCGCGTCGAAGCGCGACGGGCTCCACCGCGCCGCGATGGCCGGGTGCACCGGCACCGAGGTGTCCGCCAAGCGCGCGGGGTAGCCGCGCGCGTCCAATTCCGTGCTCGCCATCACCTTCTCCCTGTGTGGTTCCGGGAAAGCCGCGTGCTCCGGACCGACGAGCGCGCCGCCGGTCCGTGGACCGGCGGCGCGCTGTCGTCGCCCTCGCGAGGCCGCGGCTACGGCTTGCGCTTCTTGCCGCCCTTGGGGGCCCAGGACGGGGGCCCGCCGCCGGGGCCCTTGCGGGGGCGCGGCGCGTCGTCGTCGCGCTTGCGGGGGCGGTCGTCGCCGCCCGCCTGGCGCTTGCGCGGGCGATCCTCCCCGTCGTCGCGGCCGCGCGGGCGGGCGTCCGCGCGGGGCCGGCGGGGCGCGCCTTCCTCGCGGTCGCCGCCGCCGGGGCGCTCCCGGCGCGGGCCGCCCTCCCGCCGGGGGCCGCCGCCGGCATAGCCGCCCGGGCGGGGCCGGGACGGACGGTCGCCGTCGGGGCGCTCCATCCCGCCGGCCAGGCGCTGCAGGCGCCGGGCCTGCTGCATCAGCGCGCGCGCCTGGTCCTCCAGCTCGTCGGCCAGCTCCAGCAGCTCGTCCGCGCGCGCGGCCGGGGGCGGTGGGAAGCCGCGCGGCTCGTCGGAATCGTCGCGCGGACGCGGAGGCCTGCGGTCGGAGGGACCGCGCCCGGGGGGGCCGCGGCGAGAAGGCTCTTTCATCGTGTTTCCTTGCCGGTCGTCGTGAGCGGATGCGTCGTGCGCATCCGGGGGTGCTGCACGTTGCGCACCGCTGCGGGACTTCTGCCCTTTGATCGCGGAGCGCGCCTTCAGGCGGTCGCGGACCTCGCCCCAGGTGGGGGTGGAGGCCGGTCCCGCCTCGAATTCATCGAGGCGGCTCTCCAGCTCGCGGAACCGCTTGCCGCCGCGGGGGGGTGTCATGACGTCACGCGGCGAACTCGAACACGGGGGTTGCCACCACCCGGTCCGGGGCCCGCTCGCTCCACATGATCTCCTGGAGCCGCTCGACGGTGGACGGCGAGAAGTAGCGCTCTCCGGTCTCCTCGTCAACACGCGCCGGTACGTTTTCCACGATGATGACGCGTCCTTCGATCTCCACCGTGTACGTGACCAGCCGCTCCACCAGCCGTTCTTCGTGCTCCGGATTCGTCATCCTTCACCTCCTGCGCTGGCGATGGTCCGTCCAGAGTTCGGGATCGGGCTCATACAAGGTAATGATCTTGAGCACCGGACGGGACGGATAGCTGCACTGGAAATGGAGAGGGCGTCCTCCGTCCGTCATGCCGAGCACAAGACCGCTGGGGCCGTACTTGTCGTCCGGGTAGTCTTCGATCACTTCGCCCAGGCCCAGAGCCTCGCGGATCTCCCGCACCGTGATTCTGCGCACGCCGGCCTGTTTCACCGCGTGCTCCGAAAGCTCGAACCGGTCCTCAGCGACCTTCCTGCGGATCTGCTCGATCAGCATCTCCCCCCTGTGGAGCCCGTGGAAGCCGTGCACGCCGCGAACACCTCGCGCAGGTCGGCGCGCTCCAGCACCGAGGGCGCGGGCTCGCCGCCGGCGTCCGGCCAGCGGACCAGGCGGATCTCCCCGCCGGCGATCTCGATGCCGGTGATGTGCCCGTCCACGAAGCAGCAGCACCCCGTGTTGAAGTAGTACGGGCCGGCCATGGGCACCACCCGCTCCGCCGAGGCCTGGTTCTCCTCCGCGCGGACCCACTCCAGCTCCGCCCGCAGCCGCCGCACCCGCTCCGCCGCCTCCGCGTCCCCGCCAGCCGCCGCGGCGCGCGCCGTCTCCAGCTCCGCCTGCACCCCGGCGGATCGGGGGCGCGAGCGGAAGATGGGGGCGTGCGTGTGTCCCGCCACCAGCACCGTGCCGGGGTGCTCCTCGGCCCAGGAGTACAGCGCCACGTCCTGCCGCTTGCGCAGGCGGAAGTCGCGGGCCGGCGTGTTCAGCGAGCGCCCCGTCACGCGCTGCACCGTGGTCCACACGTAGCGCACCGGGAGCCGGGCGACGCGCGACCAGCGGTCGCTCCAGCGCATCCCCTGGTGCCCGTGCGCCAGGAAGAGCGTCCCCAGCTCCCGCCCGCCGTCCGTCACCCGCAGCCGGATCGTCTCCTCCACCCGGATCCCGGGGAAGATGGGGTCCAGGAGGGTGCGCACGGCCAGCTCCGTGCCCCACAGGTCGTCGTGGTTCCCCCAGACGCGCCGGTAGCGGCCCGCGCGGTGGAACTCCGCCTCCAGCTCCAGGGTGTGGCGGTACGCCTGGAAGATGGCGTGCGGCGTCGCCTCCCACAGCTCCTCCGCGTCGCCCAGCACCACCAGCGTGTGCCCCGCCTCCAGGTAGTAGCCCAGCGCCGCGTCGTACGCCGCCTCGCAGCGGCGGAAGTCGTCGGCCCCGTCGCGCACGCCCTTGTGCTGGTCGGAAAGGATCACGATGCGCGCCTCCGCCAGGTCGACGGTCTGCTCGTGCTCCCCCGCGCGCTCGTACGCCGCGTCCAGCGCGCGCCCCACCTGGCGCAGGTACGCCTCCGTCTTCCTCCTGCCGTCGCTTCGGGCCATGCTGCTCCGTTCTTTCCCGGGTTCCCCGGCGGCCCTCCGGAAGAAGCGGACCGCGGCGGGCTCCCCGGGAGGTCAGCCGCCCGTGCCCAGGTATTCGCGGCAGAAGCGGTCGCTCCGGCGCGCCTCCGCGGGGGTGCCCAGCCAGGTCGTGGTCCCGGAGGCCACCCACAGCAGCCGGTCGGCCAGCGGGAACAGGATGGGCACCTCGTGGCCGGAGAGCACCACCGCGCAGCCGCGCTCCGCCAGCGCACGGAAGGCCGTCGCCAGCCCCTCCGCGTCGCGCGGGTCCACACCGCGGAAGGGCTCGTCCGCCACCAGGCAGGCGGGGCGCCGCGCGAAGGCGAGCGCCACCTCGGCGCGCCGCGTCTCGCCGCCGGACAGGCCGTGCGGGCGCCGGTCCAGCAGCCCGGCGATCCCCAGCAGCTCCGCCGCCTCGCGCGCGTCGCCGCCGGAGCCGCGGGCGAACGCCCGCAGCTGCTCGCCCACCGCGAGGCCGGGGGCGAGGACGTCGCGGTCGGGGAGGTAGAAGAGGCCGCGGCGGGCCAGCAGGTGCAGGCGGGGGCGCTCGTACACCTCGCCCATGAAGTGCACGGTGCCGTGGTCGGGAGGGAGCCACCCGGCCGCGATCTTCATCAGCGTGCTCTTCCCGGAGCCGTTTCGCCCCACCACCGCCGTCACCGCGCCCGCCTCCGCCCACAGCGAGCCGGACCTGAGCACCACCCGGTCGCCGAATCGCTTGCCCACCGACTCGGCGGCGAGGACGGCGTTCACGCGCCCACCAGGAGGAGGAGCGCCGCTTCGCCCACCAGCGGCGGGGACACCGCGAGCGCCGCCACCCCCGCCGGCCCCGTCCCCAGGTTGGCGAACAGCAGGTGCTCGTGGCGCCGCCGCGTTTCCAGCACCGCCAGCACCGCCACGACGGGAACCGAGACCAGGGGAATGGGCGCGACCAGGAGCCCCGGGGAAACGGGCTCTCCCGCCGCCGCGGCCAGCAGCAGCAGCGGGACCAGCACCAGCAGGCGGACGCCGGGCCAGAACGCCAACGAGCGCCGCAGCAGCACCCGCGAAAGGGTCCGCTCGGGGAGGGTCCAGCCGGACATCGCGCCTCCGCTGGTGACGGGGGGAGCGCGCCGCGGGCGCGGCGCGAGCCGGGGTTGGTGACGGGAAAAGTGGGACAGGGCTGTCCCAATCGAGGCGGCTGCGCCCCTCCCACGCGCGCCGGCCCATCCGGCCGGCCGGCCGCAAGCGGTCACCGTGCAGACACTTGCGAGAAGCAGGGCACGGGAGTAAGCTGACGCACGGGGATTGCGGCGCAGGAGCCGGATTCACCCGGGCCGGCCGGCGCGAGCGCGACCGGCCGTGCAGCCACATCTCCGTGCAGGAGTTCCCGCGATGAAGATCTCCAAGCACCTGCTCGTCAAGGCGGACGGAACGCCGTACCCGTTCCGCGCCAGCCCCAACGTGGGTGGAAAGCTGGAAGCCAAGTACCTGGTCATGCACTTCACGGCGGGGTCGAGCGCACAGGAGTCCATCGACTGGCTGTGCAACGCCCGGGCGAAGGCATCGGCGCACGTGGTGATCGGCCGGGACGGAAAGATCACGCAGCTGGTTCCCTTCAACAAGGTCGCCTGGCACGCGGGCGCCAGCCGCTGGGAGGGGATCGACGGCCTCAACGGCCACTCCATCGGCATCGAACTGGACAACGCCGGCCGGCTGGTGCGCAAGGGCGGCAAGTGGCAGGCGTGGTTCGGGGCGACCATCAAGGACGCGGACGTGATGGAGGCCGTGCACAAGAACGAGAGCTCGGCCTGCGGCTGGCACATCTACACCCCCGAA
Organism: uncultured Gemmatimonadales bacterium; assembly: GCA_963716255.1. GTDB lineage: Bacteria > Gemmatimonadota > Gemmatimonadetes > Longimicrobiales > Longimicrobiaceae > JAFAYN01. Next base: position 2,890,754 of record OY970303.1, read on the forward strand.
CAGATCGAGGCGGCGGTGGAGCTCGCGGCGCTCCTGGTAGACCAGTACGGGCTCAAGAGCATCATCGGCCACGACGACATCTCCCCCGGGCGCAAGTTCGACCCGGGTCCCGCGTTCGCCATGGGCAACTTCCGCTCGCGGGCCATGGGAGTGTCGGACGACAGCCTCCCGCAGTTCGTGGCCACGGAGGCCCTGAACATCCGCGGGGGCCCCGGCGCCGGCTTCGCCGCGCTCCCCGAGGGGCCGCTCCCGGCCGGGACGCGCGTGGAGGTGCTGGCGGAAGAGGGGAACTGGCGCAAGGTGGACGTGATCGGCACCGTGAACGGCGCCAACGACCTGGAGGGGTGGGTGAACGCGCGCTTCCTGCGGCGGGCATAGGTGGACCTGCCCTCCGCGTAGTGCGGCGAGCGGCGCCCGCCGCTCGCCGTACAGGGGATGCCCGGGCCCTGACCGCCGGCACGCCGCCCACACACACGAGCCGGGGCCGTCCCTTTACGCGGGCGGCCCCGGCTTCGCTTCGCCCCTACGCCAGCAGCGTCGCCGCGAGCGCGGCCGCCGCCGCCAGCAGCGCCGCCGCCGCGAGCCCCAGCGCCAGCCGCGCCCTCCCCCGCGCCGCCTCCACGGCCGCGCGCGTCGCCCCCTCCAGCTCCGCCGCCCGCCCCACGAGCGCCGCCGACGCCTCCGCCTGCGAGCTTTCCAGCCGCCCCAGGCGGTCGGGGAGCACCCCGATGGTCCCCTCCACCCGGCCCAGCCGCTCCGGGAGCGCGGCCAGGGCGTCCTCCACCTCCACCACCCGCGCCGCCAGCGCGCTCATCTCGTCGCGCACCTCGTCCGCCACCGTGCCGGCGCCGCCCGCCAGCGCGGCCCAGGGATCCGCGGCCGCCGCGTCGCCGAAGAGCGACTGCCCCATCACCGAGCGCGCCGTCTGCACCTGACGCATCCCCTCGTCGAAGTGGTGCTGGCCGATGCGCTTCTGGTCGTCGGGCACCGGCTCGGAGGCGGCCATCTGCGCGGCCTTGAGCACCGCGTTCTTGATGTCGCCGCCGCTGGCCGGGTACAGCTCCGCCAGGGCGCGGAAGTCCACGTCCTCGCCCAGCGGCGTCTTTTCGCCGTGCAGCTGCACCCGCCAGATGCGCTCGCGCTCCTCCGCGCCCGGCATGGCGAAGAGGATGTGGTTGCGGATGCGGCGCTCGAAGGCCGGGTCGAAGTTGGCGGCCAGGTTGGTGGCGAACACCACCACCCCCGGGAACTCGTCCAGCTCGCGCAGCAGCACGTTGACCACCAGGTTGGCCTCGCGCTGGTAGCCCCCGTCCATCATCACGGAGCGCCGCGCGGCGATGGCGTCCGCCTCGTCGAAGAAGAGCACCGCCTCCTGCTCGGCGGCGGAGCGGAACACGGCCGACACGTTCTTTCCCGTGGCCCCGGCCCACTGCGACTCCAGCTCGGCGTAGCGAACCACCAGCAGTCGCCTCCCCAGCGCGTGGGCGATCGCCTCGGCGCAGATGGTCTTTCCCGTCCCCGGCGGCCCGGCGAAGTTGAAGGCCAGCCCCAGCCCGGCGTCGTGCCGCTCCCCCAGCCCCCAGCGGCGGAAGATGAGGTCGTGGTTGCGGATCTGCGCGAGGGCGTGCTCCAGCGACCGGCGGGTCTCCGGGGGGAGGACCACGTCCGCGAAGGTGCGGCGCGGGACCAGGGCCTCCACCAGCGTGCGGGCGGAGGTCCCCATGAACAGGTCTCGGAACGGATTGGCCATGCGGCTCCTTGAACTGCGGCTCTGGGCGTGCCCCGGCTGACGCCGGGTCGGGCTGCGGCTCCGTAAGCGAGCAAACAACGCTCGCTGACGGAGGCGAGCCCCGCCAAACTGCCGGCGGGTCTCGCCGCTTCGCGCTCGCATCCCTCACGCAGGCATCGCGCTGACGTCCGCGTGGGCCCCCACCCGGCTCGCTCAGGCTCGCCACCCTCCCCCGTTCCGGGGGAGGGGAATCTCCACGCTGCGATCCTCGCCGTCGCCGCGTCGTGCTCCCCCTCTCCCCTTGTGGGAGAGGGGGCCGGGGGGTGGGGGGTAGACCGGCGCGCTGAATCCTGCTCCTGCTCCGTCGTTCTCCCCTCCCCCTTGCGGGGAGAGGCCGGGGGAGGGGGTCGCCGTTGCGGGGCAACTCCGGGCGCGCATCCCCCGAATGCAAGATCCCCACCGGGGCGCCCTGGCTCCGGCGGGGATCGCGTCTTGAACGGGGTCCCAGGACAGCAGGGGAGGGGCCCTGCGGCCCCTCCCCCCGCCCCGTTCCCGCGCGCACTCACGGCGGCGGCGCCACCTCGCCGGGAAGGCTGTCCGGGGGAGCGCCGGTCGCCCCCTGCGGGTCCGCATCCGCGTCCGGCGCGGGGGACGCAGGCCCCGCACCCGCCGGCGCGGCGTCCGCCGCCAGCGCCACCAGGCGCTCCGCCGTGCGCGGCTCCGTGGCGAAGTGCAGGTGGAGGTACGAGGCCAGCACGTTGCCCCGCGGCCCCGCCACCACCCCCTCCGTCTCGCCGCCGTCCGCCCGGCGGTACGCCGGCGCGCCCGCGCCCACCTCCCGCGTCGAGAAGTGGAACTCGTGGCCGCGCAGCGCGTCCCCCGCCCGCGCCACCGGCGAGTCGCGGAGCGCCACCACCTCCCGGTAGCCCAGCGTCGGCCGCGGCTGCATGACGGACGCGCCGGGGAGCACGCCCGCCATGGGGTGCCGCGCCCCCGCCGCATCCACCAGCGCCTCGCACAGGTACATCAGCCCGCCGCACTCCGCGTACACCGGCCGCCCGCTCCCGGCGAAGGCGCGCACCGCCGCGCGCATCGCGGCGTTGGCGGCCAGGCGCGCCGCGTGCAGCTCGGGGTAGCCGCCGCCCAGGTACAGGGCGCCCGCGTCCTCCGGCAGGCGCGCGTCGGCCAGCGGCGAAAAGAAGCGCAGCTCCGCGCCCAGGTCGCGCAGCAGGTCCAGGTTGTCCTCGTAGTAGAAGTCGAACGCCGCGTCCCGCGCCACCGCGATCGCCGCCCGCCTGCGCTCGACGGGCGCGGGGAGCGGGTCCGGCCCGCTCGGGAGCGGCGGCGCCGCCCGGGCCACGGCCAGCAGCCCGTCCACGTCCAGCGTCGCCGCGGCGCGCTCCGCCAGGCGCTCCAGGTCCATCGGCCGCTCCCCGGCGAGAACGAGCCCCAGGTCGCGCTCGGGGACGGCGAGCGCCGCGTCCGCGGGGAGCCAGCCCAGCACCGGCACCTCCGTGTTCCCCAGGATGGCGTCGCGGCACAGCGCGTAGTGCCCCGGGCCGGCCGCGCGGTTCAGCACCACCCCCGCCAGCGGCAGCGCCGGGTCGAATGTGTGCAGCCCCCGCACGACCGCCGCCGCGGTGCGCGCCATCGTCCACGCGTCCAGCACCAGCACGACCGGGGCGCCCAGCAGGCGGGCCGTGTGCGCCGTGGAGCCCTCGTCCGAGGTGGCGGAGCGCCCATCGAAGAGCCCCATCATCCCCTCCACCACGGCCACGTCCGCCTCCCGCGCGCCCGTCGTGGCGCGGCGGAACAGGGCGCGCAGCGTGTCCGGCGGGAGGAGCCAGCCGTCCAGGTTGCGGCTTGCCCGCCCCGCCGCGGCGCGGTGGTGCGAGGGGTCCACGTAGTCGGGCCCCGCCTTGAAGGGCGCCACGCGGAGCCCGCGGTCCCGCAGCAGGCGCATCAGCGCTGCGGCCACGGTGGTCTTGCCCTGCCCCGTGCCGGGCGCGGCCAGGACGAGGCGGGGGATGTGGAGGTCGCTCATGGGGAGAGAGGCAGAGGCAGGCCGTCCGGCCGCCGCATCAGGAACTCCACGGCCCCCACTCTTCGATGCACCACTCCGGCTCCGGCCTGGGCAGGCGGCTCGCTATCTCCGGCATCTTTTCGAGTTTGCTGTAGCTTTCGGGACTAACCTCGGTGAGGAAGGCCGGTTCGAAGCCGTCGTGTAGGTAGTACAACGGCTCCGACTCCTCGACGAGGCTCCACAGATCCGCGAAGAAGTGTGGATCCCGCTCGGTAATCGCGTCCCATTTATCCTGAGAGTTGCTGGCCAGAAAGCCCAGCATCCAGGACGCCGCAGCGCTTTTATTCCGGAGGACGTGAGTCCAGTCCACGGGATACGTGAGACCGCGAACAAGGCCATCAAATGCCGGAAGGCCCGAACCGAGAAGCATCTGGACGACATGGTTCCGCTTGTTCCATACGATTAAGTTTCCCAAACGGTATGGGCGATGCCAGTGGATCCCGCACAGCCGGTCCCATCCGGGTGGAAAGTCACAGACGCCAGCCGATCCCTTCGGCTCAAGCTCCCCGGTGACCCGTGTCCACAACGGATAAACGACGTTTCCCAGCTTCCGGGAGGCGTCCCAGGTAGCTCCCGATGCCGCCACACGATCGGGCGAGATAGACAGCGAATGCCAGGTGAGGTCTCTGTCCTCGACAGAACCGCCGGAGTGAAGCGGCACCTCGCCCGCAACGACTTCCCCGGTGCCGAGCCTCATCGCACGCGACACCAGGCCTGTGGCAGGCAGCAAGACCGGGCCCCAGGGAAGGCGCACGTCGCCCCTGGTGGGACGATCGTCCGCGACAGGATCAGATGCCCAGTGGAACGGCACCCCAGTGGGAGGCGCGATCCGCGAGAACCGGGCGTTGAACAGCCCGAACTCGGACCGGCTTCGCACCTGGCAGAAGGCCGCGATCAGCCGCTCCACTTCGTCCGAGAGCCATCTCAGAGCTTCGTTGCCAGCTTCGGAGAGCTGAATCGCGCCGCGGTTGACCGCGATCCTTCCGATCTGCTCCCTGACGAAGTCCACCTCGACTACAGCCGGAAAATCGGTTCTCCTCGTCAGCTGGTCGACGTTGATCTGAATTCCCCTCCAACTCGCGTGAACCCGTTTTCGAGGAAACGAGAGAAACTCGCATTCCTGTATCTGGCGGATTTCTAGGCCGGACTCGCCCCGAACGGTCCTCATGAACGCGAGGCAGTCCCCGCCCTCGAGCGCAAAAAAGGGAATACGGATCCGGTAGCGGCCCTGCTCGCTCGGTAGCTCACCCGTCGCGCTTTCCCAGCGGAGCAGGGCGTCAGCTTCGCCCCGGACCGCCGCCCAGAAAGACCTGTTCTGGTCAAGGGCTTCGCGGGCCTTGGCAGACAAGCCGTCGTCGGTATTCGACGTGTGTCCTCCCGTGAAGTGGCTCATAGTATCCACCGTGTCCACAACGTCCGATCCGAGCACCTCCTCCGGCGAGGTCCACCCGGGTGGCAGGGACAGGGATTCCTCTCCCTCTCCCTCTCCCGGGCTGAACTCGAACCTGCAAGGTAGGTAGCGCAGAATCTGGCGCAGGTACTTGTTGAGCCTTATCCTCCAGACCAGGAGGCCCGGCGGGACAAGCTCCGGCCGGATGCGCAGGCGGACCTCCGTGCCGCGCGCGATCTGCGTGTCGCGCCGGAGCTCTCCGAAGCCCCCGATCCCCTCGGATTCGAACTTCCACCCCGTGGGTTCCTCGTCGCGCGCCTCGCTGTTCCGCCGGGTGGAGATCTCCACCCGGTCGGCGAGCATGAAGTAGCTCAGCGCGCCGATCCCGAACTGGCCCGTCCTTCCCAGCGAGAACCCGGCCCGGCCGCACCTCCTGTCCAGTTCCAGCACTTGGTGGCGGCGAGGGGACCCGCTCACCAGCAGGTGATCCTTGATGATGGACTTGGTCATCCCGATGCCTGTGTCGCGACAGACGAGCCAAACCCGGTCGCCGGACACCTCGACCTCCAGCCTCACCTCGTGCAGGTTTCCGAGGATCTCCTCTAGGGAGCCGTCGGCCGGATTGCGCTGCGAGAGCCGCTGGTAGGCGATCAGCTCGCGCACCGCGTCGAAGGCGTTTTGCAGCAGCTCGCGGACGGCGGCGAGCGGAGTTCCGTACAGCTCGGTCCCCGACAGCAGCTCGAGGAGGCGGCGGGTGTTCGGCCGGAAAGCGCCGTCGATGTACTCGTAGGCCCCCTCGGCCGGCTGGACGTTGCGGTAGACGAACGGCTCCAGCTCCCACCGGTGCGGCAGGTCGCTTCCCGGCCCCACCGGCTTTTCGAAGTGCGTGGTGTCGTCGAGGCGCCGGACCAGCGCCAGTTCCTTCTCGATGCCGTCCACGGTCTCCTCGATCGCACGCTGCACGTAGGCGCGTGTGGGCCGCGCGAAGGCGGAGAACCGGGCCTTCTCCAGCTTCAGCGAGAGTTGGTGGTCCTTGTACCAGTAGATCACGCTGCCGGGCGCGATGTCGCGGTGGTGAAGGACCACTTCCGGCGTCCGCTCCGGGTCGATGTCCAGGATATCCGCCACCCGGAGAACCGACGCCAGGTAGCGCAGGTGGACCGTGCGGGGCGGGGAGCCGACGGGGCGGGGATCGAAGCGGGGCTCCTCCAGGCGCTCATACCCTTCGTGATGGCTCCTGCACAGCACGACCAGATCGTCGACCCATCCGTGGTACGAGCCCAGGCTCTCTCCCGACAGCTTTTCGCGGATCCACTCCTCGCTCCAGTCGTTGTGCCGGTGGCGGGCGTAGTAGGTGACGATCTCGTCCACCAGGCGGACCCGCTCTTCGACGGGCCTGTCCGGCGCGATCGGCGGCATGGTCCCGTACCCCTGATCGTCCAGCCATTCCTGGAGGATCGCCCGCTCGTTCCCGGTCAGCAGCTCGTCGCCGCCGCTGAGCAGGTAGTCCCGGTGGGAGCGTACCCTGTTCCGCTCCGGCGTCATTCCGATGTCGTGGAGGTACGCCGAGAGCAGGAGGAGCGCCAGTTCGTATCCGGAAAGCCGGGGGAGCACGTCGGAGGGAATGATCTCGCCCATCCTCTGCGCGACCCGGAACGAATGCTCCGCGTCGTGCAGGGTGAAGTCCGCGGGCGAGGTCGCTCCCTGCTTCAGGACGGCCTCGATCCCCGGCATCCAGGCTTCGAGCGCGGCGCGCGCCGCATTCTCGTCGGCGGTGCGCCCGGCTGAAAGCACCTCCCACAGCAGGGTACCGTCCCAGCCGGTGTACTTGTCGAGGATGGATTGCGAGACCATGGGGTAGGGCTTTCGAAGAAGGGCGCTCCGGTGCCGGATCACCAACGTACGTAGCTCCAAGATCGCATGCAACCGACGATGGAACGGCGTCCTGGAGCGCCGCCATCCGCCCCGGATGCCGCCACGCAAGTCGCCCCCGCCGGGAGCTCCCGGCGGGGGCGACGCAGGGCCTGATGCCCCTCCCCGCTACGTGGATGCCCCGGCCTCCGTGCCGGCCGAGGACACCCTGAACCCCTGGTCCATGGAAATGGCGCTCCCCTCCGCCGGGCCGATGTCCTCCTCGCCGCCGGGGTACAAGAACGAGTCGCGCGGCGCGTAGAACGACGAGCCCGCCACCACCTGGAGCGGCGAGGCCGGCCGCAGCGCGTACACCGGGTGGTCCGGCGCCAGGAACTCCATGGACTGCACCTGGAAGGTGCTCACCAGCTCGCCCACGTACGGGTAGTTGCCGGCCACCAGCCGGTTCCCCACGCGGGTGATGTAGCGCAGGTGGCCGCCCAGGACGACGTCGGCCACGTCGCCCACGCGGGCGCGGGTGCGGATCACGGGCGTCCCGTCCACCGAGGTGGTCGCCGTCGCCACGCCGCCCTCCACCTCCAGCGTGGTGGAGCCGGGGGCCGCCGGCACCCCGCGCTCCGCCGCGTACTCCCGCATCCCCTCCGACGAGTTGAAGTAGTGGGTGAAGAAGCGCGCCGGGGTCACCCCGTCCGGGGCGAACAGGCCGCCCACGTCCAGCCCCAGGTAGGTGAGCGAAGTAAGCCCCGAACCCGGTGGTCTGCTGCGCCCGGTCCACCACGTACTGGTTCATGTACACCGCGTGGCTGGCCGCCGGCTTCAGCGCCCGCGGCAGGAGCCGCGCGCACGCCTGCGGGTCCGCGGGGATCCAGCTCGTGTACAGCTTGCGGCTGTCGAGCACCAGCTGGGGTGCGGGGAGCTTGCTCGCCATGGGCGGTCTCTTTATTCCCGGGGGGGGGCGCCCCGCCGCGTGCGCGGCGTTCGGCCGGGGAGGGCGGGCCGCGCCCGCGAGCGCGGCTGACCTACGGTGCACGCCGGACGATGCTGTCGCAAGAACGTCGTGCGCCGCCGTGCGGGAGCGGCCGAAAACCGCGCCGGGCGGGCCCGCCGGACACCGATCCTGTCGTGCTCCGTGCGGCCCGCGTGTCCGCCTTCGGGCACCGCGTGCGCATATTGGGGAACATCGTCAGCACACGGTGGATCACCCGGACCGGCGCCGCACCGCGCGGCGCCCGTCCCACTGCACGGGAGCGGAGGACTCGATGCGAGCTGCGGCGTGGATGCGGGGGAGGACGGCGGGGTGGGTGCTGCTCGCGGCGCTGGCCTTGGCGGGGGCGGCACAGGCACAGGCGCGGCCCAACATCGTCTTCCTGCTGGCGGACGACCACGCCGCGCACGCCCTGTCCGCGTACCGCGCGCACCTGGCGTACGGGGCCCGCCTCCCCGACACCCCCAACCTGGACCGGCTCGCCGCCTCCGGGATGCTGTTCACCCACGCCTTCGTCACCAACTCCATCTGCGGACCCAGCCGCGCCGCGCTGCTCACCGGGCAGTACGGGCACATCAACGGCGTCGTCACCAACGCCGAGCCGCTGCACCCCAGCGCCGTCACCTTCCCCCGGCTGCTGCGCCGGGGCGGCTACGAGACCGCCGTCTTCGGCAAGTGGCACCTCCACGACCCGCCCGACCCGGAGGCCTATGACCACTACGAGCTGCTGGTGGGCCAGGGGCCGTACTACAACCCCGTGCTGCACTCCGCCACGGACACCGTGCGCTACACCGGCTACACCAACGAGGTGGTCACCGACCGCGCGCTGGGGTGGCTGGCCGGGCGGCGCGACCCGCGGAAGCCCTTTCTGCTGATGCTGCACTTCAACGCCCCGCACCGCTACTGGGACCCGGGGCCCGACCAGCTGGCCCTCTTCCGCGACACCGTGTTCGCCGAGCCCGCCACCTTCTGGGACGACGGCTCCGGGCGCGCCTTTCCCACGCGCGACGCCGAGATGACCATCGCCCGCGACCTGTTCGACCGCGACCTCAAGCTGGAGGCGCCGGAGGGGCTCACCCCGGAGCAGCGCGCCGCCTGGGACCGAGCCTACGGGCCCGAGAACGAAGCGTTCCGCGCCGCCGGCCTGGCCGGCGACGCCGCGACGCGCTGGAAGTACCAGCGCTACATCCGCGACTACATGCGGGCGGTGATGGCGCTGGACGCAGCCGTGGGCCGCGTGCTCGCCGAGCTCGACCGGCTGGGGCTGGCCGCGAGCACCGCCGTCGTCTACACCTCCGACCAGGGCTTCTTCCTGGGCGACCACGGCTGGTTCGACAAGCGCTGGATGTACGAGGAGTCGCTGCGCACCCCGCTGCTGGTGCGCTGGCCCGGCGTGGTGGAGCCCGGCTCCGTGCGCGGCGACCTGGCCATGAACCTGGACCTCGCCCAGACGCTCCTGGAGATGGGCGGCGTGCCGGCCCCCGCCACCATGCAGGGGAGCAGCCTGGTGCCGCTGCTGCGCGGGCGGACGCCGGCCGGGTGGCGCGACGCCGTCTACTACCAGTACTTCGCCTACCCGGACTGGCACATGGTGCAGCGGCAGTACGGGGTGCGGACGCGCCGGTACAAGCTGATCCACTACTACGAGGCCGGGAAGTGGGAGCTGTTCGACCTGGCGCGCGACCCCGAGGAGATGCGCAGCGTGTACGGCGACCCGCAGTACGCGTCCGTGGTGCGTGACTTGGAGGGGAAGCTGCGGGCGCTGCGGCGGCAGTACGCCGTGCCGGAGCGGGACACCGTGCCGCACGTGCCGTTCGTCGCGCCACCCGGGCTGCGGCGGACGGAGGCCGGGCTGTACTGAACTGCTTGAACAGCAGGTTCGGGCGTGTCCCCGGCTGGCGCCGGGGTCGGGCTTCGGCTCCGTAGAGCAGCAAACAACGCTGCTCAACGGAGTCGAGCCCCCGCGAAACTGCCCGCGGGGTCTCGCCCCTTCGGGCCGAAATCCCTCACGCAGCTGCCTGCGCGTTCTCAGCGTCCAGCGGTTGTCCCCTCCCCCGCAAGCGGGAGATGGGGGGCGCACCTCCACCTCGGGTGCCGCAGGCCTCCGGAGCACGGGTGGGTTGACGGCTCCACGCGGCGCGGGCACTATGCATCTGGTCCCCGGTCGCGGCTCCACCGGCACTCCTCGCGCGCGTTCCCGGTCGCACCCATGAGAACCCACCCCATCCTCCTGCTCGCGCTCCCGCTGCTCCTCGCCGGCTGCGCCTCCGGCGGCGGCGGCGAGTCCGCCACGGCCACGGCGCCGCCGCCGCGCGCCAGCAGCAGCACCATCACCAACGAGGAGATCCTGGAGGCCCGCCTCCCGGACGCCTACGCCATCGTGCAGCGCCTGCGTCCCAACTGGCTGCGGCGCCGCGGGATGGACGTGCCTCGCGCGGCGCAGGACGTCATGGTCTACTTCGACGCGACACCGCGGGGCTACGCGCCCGTCCTCCGGAACATCCGCGCCGCCAACATCTACGAGATCCGCTACCTGGACCCGCTCGCCGCGAAGGCCCGCTACGGCCCCGGCCACGACCACGGCGTCATCATCGTGCTCCCCGGACCGGGCTGAGCCCCTTCCTGGCGCGGCACCGCCGGGCGCGCGGGGTGGGGCCGGAGCCGTCGGCCCGGGTTGCTCGCCGAGGTCTACGTGGCGGCCTCGGCGGTCGCGCTGCTCGGGTTTCCGTGGCTCACCTGACGGTCGAAAGCGGATTTCACATGTGAGCCGAGCATTGACAGCCAGATTCGCGCAGCCGATACTTGTACAGGATATCTGTACAAAATTGTACGCATCAAAGGGACCCGAGACTCGAAAGGTCACATGACCACGGTGACGTACAGCGCCGCGCGGGAGAAGCTGGCAGAGATCTGGGACCAGGTCGAGGACAGCCGAGAGGAAGTAATCCTTCGCCGTCGCGGCCACGAGGATCTAGCACTGCTCCCGGCGCACGAGCTCCGCAGCCTCAAGGAAACGGCCCACCTGCTCCGCTCCCCCCGTAATGCACTGCGCCTGCTCCAGGCGCTGGCCCGGTCCCGCGGCGAGGGTGGCATGGAGTTCGATACGATCGAGGCGCTCGCCGCCGAAATCGGCCTGAACGGGTAGACCATGGCGAAAGCCAGGAGTGTGGAGGGTGGCGGCGGGACGCCCGAGCGTCGAACGATTCAGTTGCAGCCCGAAGCCCTGGCCGACCTGAAGTATTGGGTCCAGCAGGACCGGCGGATCGCGACAAAGGCGCTCGACCTGATCGAAGCGGCGCGAAGGGATCCATTCGCCGGGCTGGGGAAGCCGGAGCCGCTGAGGAATCTCGGGCCCGATGTGTGGAGCCGGCGCATTACGCAGGAAGATCGGCTCGTCTATCGGGTGACGGACACCCACATCGACGTACTTCAGGCGCGATACCACTACTGACGCGCGCTGCCTCTCCTGCCGCCGCGCCTTTGCATCCCCCGCTCACCCAGCCCACCCCGGCACCACCCCGATGCGGATCCCGAACGCCCACAGCAGCGTCGTGTAGGCCACCGCCAGGATCGCCGCCACGCACAGCACGTCCAGCCACGCCCCGGCGCGCGCCATCTGCGGCACGGACACGTGGCCGGTGCCGTAGGCGATCGCGTTGGGCGGCGTCGCCACCGGGAGCATGAACCCGCAGCTGGCCGCCAGCGCCGCCGGGATCACCAGCAGCAGCGGGTTCTCCCCGATCCCCAGCGCCAGCGAGCCCACCACCGGCAGCAGCGCGGCGGCCACCGCCGTGTTGCTCGCCACCTCGCTCAGCAGCACGATCACCGCGCACACCACGGCCACCACCACCGGCAGCGGCAGCGCCGCCACCCCCTGGAGCCCCGCGCCGATCCACTTCGCCACTCCGGTCTGCGTGAGCGCGTCGGCAAGGCTCAGCCCCCCGCCGAAGAGCAGCAGCACCTCCCAGGGGAGCCGCGCGAACACGCCGCCGTCCAGCACGAACCCGCCCCGCCCGCGCCCGGACGGCAGCACGAACAGCAGCAGCGCCGCCCCCATCCCGATCCCCGCGTCCGAGAGCACCCCCTCCGGCACCCACCGCAGGAACGGGTGCACCACCCACAGCACCGCCGCCGCGCCGAACACCACGAGCACCATCCACTCCGGGCGCGACATGGGGCCCAGCTTCGCGATCTCCCGGTCGATCAGCTCCCGCCCGCCGGGGATCTCCCGCGCGCGGATGCGGAACACGCCGCGCACCAGCAGCAGCCAGGTGAGCGGCAACACCAGCAGCATCAGCGGCACCCCCACCAGCATCCACTGCCCGAAGCCCACCTCGTAGCCGTACGTCTCGCGCACGAAGCCGGCGAGGAGCGCGTTGGGCGGCGTGCCGATGAGCGTGGCGAACCCGCCGATGCTGGCCGCGTACGCGATCCCCAGCATCAGCGCCGCCGCGAAGGCGCGCTCCTCCTCCCCCGCCTCGCCCTCGCGCGGCAGCACCAGCTCCGTCACCGAGATGCCGATGGGGAGCATCATCACCGCCGTGGCCGTGTTGCTCACCCACATGCTGATGAGCGCGGTGGCGGCCATGAACCCGCCCACCAGCCGCGCGGGGCTCGTCCCCACCCTGCCCACCACGTTCAGCGCGATGCGGCGGTGCAGGCTCCAGCGCTGCATCGCCAGCGCCAGCAGGAACCCGCCCATGAACAGGAAGATCAGCGGGTTGGCGTACGGCGCCGCCGCCGCCTCGATCTTCGCGACGCCCAGCAGCGGAAAGAGCGGCAGGGGGAGGAGCGCCGTCGCCGCGATGGGGACGGCCTCGGTGACCCACCACGCCGCCATGAGCGCACCCACCGCCGCGGCGCGCCACCCCGCGGCGGAAAGCCCGTCCGGGACGGGAGCGAGGAGCATGGCGGCGAAGAGGAGCGGGCCGAGCAGCAGGCCGACGCGCGGGCGGAGCCCGGACGCGGCCCCTTCGGAGGGAGGGGTGTCCATGCCGGACACGATAGCGCGCCCTCTGCGGCCCGGCCAGGGAGCCGGGTGGGGGTGGTACCCCGCCGGTAAACATCGAGGGCGGCGGGCCGGGAAGTTGCTACAGTTCTTTACACCCGGGGGCCGAAATCCCCGGGCTCCCTGTCAAAACCTCCCCCGCGGCCCGTCCCGGGCCTCGCATTCCGCACGGCTCTCCCGCCTTTCGCCACACCTCATGGCCGAGATCCTCCAGCTCTTCCCCGCGCAGCGCGGGCTCGCCCCGGTCCGGGACCGGGCCGAAGACCGCGACGCCCCCGCCGCCGACCGCGTGGGCACGGTGCCGGCGCTGCGCGTCGTCCGCGGCGCGGCGGCGCGCGACCCGGAGCGCGCCCGCATGGTGCGCGAGCTGGAGGCGGCCGACCCCGCGGGCGACGCCACGCTGGCGCGGCAGGCCGCGCTCGCGGCGCGGGTGCTGGACGCCCCCTTCGCACTGGTGTCGCTCGCGGACGGGGAGCGGCACCTGCTGCTGTCCGGCGTGGGGCTGCCGGAGGCGTGGGCCGCCGCGCGGGAGTGGCCCGCGGAGTGGGGGATCTGCCCTCTGGCGGCGGAGGCGGGGGGCGAGCTGACGCTGGAGGACGTGCGGCGGCACCGGCGCGCGCGGGAAACGAGGGTGGCGCGGGAGCTGAGGGTGCTGGCGTACGCGGCCGTCCCCCTGCGCGCACCGTGCGGGACCGTGGTGGGATGCGTGTGCGTCATGGACGTCGTCCCGCGCCCCTGGGACGCCGAAGAGCTGGAGCTGCTGGAGGGGGTGGCCGCGGGGGTGGAGGCGGAGCTGGCGCGCCGCCTGGCCCTGGCGGAGCGGGGCCGCGCCGCCGAGGCGCTCGCGCAGCAGGAGGCACACCACCGCTCGCTGCTGGAGCACACCCTGGAGCTGATCCTGGTGGTGGACGCCGTCGGCAGGGTGCGCTCCGTGACCCCCTCCGCCGCGCGGGCGCTGGGCTTCGCGCCGGAGGAGCTGGTGGGGCGCAGCGCCCTCAGGCGGGTGCACCCGGACGACCGCCGCCACGTGGGCGCGACGCTCTACACGCAGGCCAGCGCGGGCGGGCGGCCCCTGGAATACCGCGTGCGCCACCGCGACGGCTCGTGGCGGCTCTTCGAGGGGATCGGACGCGACCTGCGCCACGACCCCGCCGTGGCCGGCATCGTGGTCAACGCCCGCGACGTCACCGACCGGCGTCGCGTGGAGGAGGAGATCCTTCACCTGGCCGCCTTCCCCCGCAACAACCCCAACCCCATCCTGGAGTGCGGCCCCGAGGGGGCCCCGCTGTACGTGAACCCCGCCGCCGAGCGGCTGCTGCGCGAGCTGGGGTTCGCGGAGCCCGCGGCCTTTCTCCCGCCGGCGCACGCGGAGCTGGTGCGCGGCTGCCTGGAGCGCGGCGAGGGCGTGCGCGAGGTGGAGGTGCGGGTGGGGGCGCGCGTGCTGTCGTGGACGTACCAGCCCGACCTGCCGGTGGAGACCGTGCACCTGTTCGCGGAGGAGGTCACCGAGCGCAAGCGGGTGGAGGAGCGGCTGCTGCACGACGCGCTGCACGACGTCCTCACCGGGCTCCCCAACCGGCTGTTCTTCATGGAGCGGCTGGCGCAGGCCATGGCGCGCGCGAAGCGGCACTCCGAGCAGACCTTCGCCGTGCTGTTCATGGACCTGGACCGCTTCAAGCTGGTCAACGACTCGCTGGGGCACCCGGCCGGCGACGAGCTGCTGGGCGGCGTCGCGCGGAGACTGCTGGGGTGCCTGCGCCCCTCGGACACGGTGGCGCGCTTCGGCGGGGACGAGTTCGCGGTGCTGCTGGAGGACCTCAAGGGCCCGGCCGGAGCCACCCGCGTGGCCGAGCGCATCCAGGGCGCCGTGGCCACCCCGTTCTCGCTGGGCGGGCACGAGGTGTTCACCGGGGCCAGCATCGGCATCGCGCTTCCCTCGGGGCTGGAGGAGACGCCCGAGGAGCTGCTCCAGAACGCGGACACCGCCATGTACCGCGCCAAGGCGTCGCGCGACTCGCGCTGCGAGGTGTTCGACTGGGGGATGCACGCCGAGCTGCTGGAGCGCCTGCAGACGGAGATGGGGCTGCGCCGCGCCGTGGACCGCGGCGAGTTCCGGCTCCACTACCAGCCCATCGTGTCGCTGCGTACCGGCCGCATCGCCGGCTTCGAGGCGCTGCTGCGCTGGGAGCACCCGGAGCGCGGCCTGGTGGCCCCCGCCGCCTTCATGGAGGTGGCCGAGGAGACCGGCCTGATCCTCCCCATGGGCCGCTGGGTGCTCGCGGAGGCCTGCCGCGCCCTGCGGGGGTGGCAGGCGGAGTTCCCCGGCGTCCCGCTCTCGGTGAGCGTCAACCTTTCCGTGCGCCAGCTGCGCCAGGAAGGGCTCGCCGACGAGGTGCGCGCCATCCTGGAGGAGACCGGCGTGGACGCGCGCTCGCTGAAGCTGGAGATCACCGAGAGCGTGATCATGGAAAAGGCGGAGGCCGCCACCGCCACGCTGGAAGCGCTGCGCGCCCTGGGCGTGCATCTCCACATGGACGATTTCGGCACCGGCTACTCGTCGCTCAGCTACCTGCACCGCCTGCCGCTGCACGCCCTCAAGGTGGACCGCTCCTTCGTGGGCCGCATGGACGCCGACTTCCGCACCGGGCAGCTGGTGCGCACCATCATCCCGCTGGCACACACGCTGGGCCTGGCCGTGGTCGCGGAGGGGGTGGAGACCGCCTCCGCCCTGGGGATCCTCCGTGGCCTGCGCTGCGAGTACGCCCAGGGCTACTACTTTTCCCTGCCGCTGGAAGCGGCGGGCGTGCACGCCCTGCTCGCCTCGGACCCGCGGTGGTAGCCGCCGCCGCCGGGACCCACGCCGGAGCCCGCGTGAGGGATTTCGGCCCGCAGGGGCGAGACCCGGCGGCTGTTTGCCGGGGCTCGACTCCGTTACGCACAGTTTTATCGTGCGTTACGGAGCCGAAGCCCGACCCCGCGCCAGCGGGGGCACGCCCGAATCAGCCCCTCCCGCTTTTGAGTTCAAGCCGTACAAACTTGAACTTTCACGATCGGGAACGTATGCTGAGTGGACACGTATTCCCACCATGTCCGTAGACACCCGCCCCCCCACGTGAACGCCTTCCCGGAACCGGTGCTCAAGCTCCGCGCGCTTCCCGGCGCCCCCATGGGCGGTCCCGACGCGTCCCTCCCCGAGGGCGAGGGGCTGCTGAACACGCTGCTGGCCAGCGTGGGCGAGGGCGTGGTGGTGGTGGACCCCGGGCTGCGCTGCCGGGTGTGGAACCGCTTCATGGAGGAGCTCACCGGCGTCCCCCGGGCCGACGCGGTGGGGCGCCGGGTCCCGGAGCTCTTCCCGCAGCTGCGCCGCTTCGGCATCGAGGGCCTGATCGCGCGGGCGATGGAGGGAGAGACCGTGCGCTCGCCCGACATCCCCTTCCGGGTGCGCCGCACCGGACGCTCGGGGCTGGCGGCGGGCCGCTACGCCCCCCTGCTGGCGCCGGACGGGGAGGTGCTGGGGGTGATGGCCACGGTGCGCGACGTCACCGAGCGGCGCCGGGTGGAGCAGGAGAACCAGCGCCTTGCCGCCTTTCCCCGCGAGACCCCCAACCCGGTGCTGGAGTGCGACGCCCGCGGGGCGATCGTGTACGCCAACCCCGCCGCGGAGCTGGTGGCGGCGGACGCGGAGGTCAACGTGGCGGGGCTCCTCCCCGCCGGGCACGCCCAGCTCGCCCGCGCGGCGCTGGAGACCGGCCGCGGCTTCCGCAGCGTGGAGGTGGCCGTGCGGGGGAGCATCCTCTCCTGGACCTACCACCCGCACCCGGCGCTGGGGGTGGTGCACCTGCTCGCGGAGGACATCACCGGGCGGCGCGGGGTGGAGGAGCAGCTGCGCCACGAGGCGCTGCACGACCCGCTCACCGGCCTCCCCAACCGCCACCTCTTCCTGGAGCACCTGGCCCGCGCGCTGCTGCGCGCACGCGAGCGGCCGGACTACCTGTTCGCGGTGCTCTTCCTGGACCTGGACCGCTTCAAGGTCATCAACGACTCGCTGGGGCACCACGTGGGCGACCGGCTGCTCTCGGTGGTGGCCGGGCGGTTGCGCGGCACCTTACGCGGGGGCGATACCGTGGCCCGCTTCGGGGGCGACGAGTTCGCGCTGCTGCTCGCCGACATCTCCGCGCCGGGCACGGCCGCCGAGGTGGCGGAGCGGATCCAGCGCGCCATCTCCGAGCCGGTGAACCTGGACGGCTACGAGGTGTTCACCTCGGCCAGCATCGGCATCGCGCTGTCGTCGTCGGACTACGGCCAGCCGGAGCACCTGCTCCGCAACGCGGACATGGCCATGTACCGCGCCAAGGCCGCGGGGACGGGGCGGCACGAGACCTTCGACCGGGCCATGCACGCGCGCGCCCTGCTGCGCCTGCAGCAGGAGACGGAGCTGCGGCACGCGCTGGAGCGCGGCGAGATGCGCCTGCTGTACCAGCCCATCGTGGCGCTGGACACCGGGCGGGTGGAGGGGTTCGAGGCGCTGATCCGCTGGGAGCACCCGGAGCGCGGGATCGTTCCCGCCGGCGAGTTCGTGCCGCTGGCGGAGGAAACGGGGATGATCCTCCCCATTGGCCGCTGGGTGCTGGAGGAGGCGTGCCGCCGCCTGCGCGAGTGGCAGGACGACTTCCCCGCGGCCCGGCCGGCGGTGAGCGTCAACCTGTCGGTGCGCCAGTTCGAGCAGCCGGACCTGGTCGCGCAGGTGGAACGGGCGCTGCGCGACTCCGGCGCCGACCCCGCGGGGCTGCGGCTGGAGGTCACCGAGAGCGTGCTGGTGCAGAGCCCGGAGTCCACCGCCGCGACGCTCGCCCGCTTCCGCGAGATGGGGATCGGGGTGCACATGGACGACTTCGGCACCGGCTACTCGTCGCTGGCGCTGCTTCACACGCTCCCGCTGGACGCCCTCAAGATCGACCGCTCGTTCGTGCGCCGCATCGGCGCGGAGGAGGAGGACGCCGCGCCGGTGGTGCGCACCATCGCGGCGCTGGCCGGTAGCCTGGGACTTGCAACGATCGCCGAGGGGGTGGAGACGCCGGAGCAGCTGCGCGCGGTGCGGGAGCTGGGGTGCGGCTCGGCGCAGGGGTACCTGTTCGCCCGCCCGGTCCCCGCCCCGGAGGCCCGCGCCCTGCTGGAAGCCGCCCCCCGCTGGTGACCGGGGGGCGCTCCGCCGCGTCCCCCTCCCGCTCGCGAACGCCGCACGTCCCCGCAACCGGCCGCGCCATGCACCCGCTCCTGCGGCGCCTTTTCGAAGAGCACCTTGGCCAGGGCACCGCGCTCCCGCCGGGGTGGGGCGCCTTCATGGAAGCGGTGGACCACGCCCTGGGCGGCACCCTCGCCGCCGACGCGGAGCCCGCGGCCGGCGAGGCCACCTTCCGCGCCCTGGCGGAGACCATCTCCGCCGCCGTGTTCGTGTACCGGGGCACGCGCTACCGGTACGTCAACGCCGCCGCCACCGCGCTCACCGGCTACACCGCCGGCGAGCTGCTCGGCATGGACTTCTGGGAGCTGGTGCACCCCGACGACCGCGAGGTGGTGCGCGAGCGGGGGATGGCCCGCCAGCGGGGCGAGCCGGTCCCTTCCCGCTCCGAGTACCGCATCGTCACCCGCGGCGGCGAGGTGCGCTGGGTGGACTTCACCGCGGGCACCGTGCGCTACGGGGGGGAGCCGTCCGCGCTGGGCACCGCCTTCGACGTCACGGACCGCCGCCGGGCCACGGACGAGCTGCGCCGCCAGCTCCTCACCCTGGAGAACCTGTCCGACGCGGTGATCCAGACCGACGCCGGCGGGCGCGTCACCGGCTGGAACCCCGCCGCCGCGCGCCTCTACGGCTACGCAGCGGAGGAGGTGCTGGGGAAGCTGCCGGGCCCGTGGCTGCCTCCCGGGGACGCGGACACCGTGGTCCCGGAGATCCTGGCGGCGCTGGACCGCGAGGGGCGCTGGTCCGGGGAGATCCGCTTCGTGCGCCGGGACGGGAGCCGGGGGATCACCGAGACCACGGTGGTCCCGGTGCTGGACGAGCAGGGCCGCCGCACGGGCACGCTGGGCGTGAACCGCGACGTCACCGAGCGCCGCCGCGCCGAGGCCGCGCTGCGGGCGAGCGAGGAGCGCTACCGCGCCCTGTTCGAGGAGTCGCGCGACGCCATCTACATGACCGACGCGCGGGGCCGCTTCCGGGCGGTGAACCAGGCCGCGCTCGACCTGCTGGGCTACACGCGCGAGGAGCTGCTGGGGATGGAGCTGCGCGCCCTGTGCGCCGACCCCGGCACCTGCGAGATCCTGGACGCCGAGATCGAGCGCGCCGGCTTCGTGCGCGACCACGAGGTGCGGCTGCACCGCAGCGACGGCGGCGCGGTGGACTGCCTGCTCGCCGCCACCCGCCGCGCCGACGGCGGCGATGCCGTGCAGGGGATCCTGCACGACATCACCGAGCGCAAGCGCGCCGAGGAGCAGCTCGCCTACGGCGCCTTCCACGACCCGCTCACCGGCCTCCCCAACCGCGCCCTCTTCCTGGACCGCCTGGCGCAGGCCGTGGACCGCCTGCGCCGCCGCGGCGGCTCCGCCCTCGCCGTGCTCTTCCTGGACCTGGACCGCTTCAAGGTCATCAACGACTCGCTGGGCCACGGCACCGGCGACGAGCTGCTGCGCGCCCTGGGCGGCCGCCTGGCCGAGGCGCTGCGCCCCGGCGACACCGCCGCCCGCTTCGGCGGCGACGAGTTCACGGTGCTGCTGGACAACGTGGGCGACGCCGTGGCCGCCACCCACGTGGCGCAGCGCATCCTCGACTCCCTGGCGCGCCCCTTCCACCTCAGCCGCACCGAGGTGTACACCACCGCCAGCGCCGGCATCGCCCTGCACACCGGGGGCGCCGCCTCGCCGGAGGAGCTGCTGCGCGGCGCCGGCACCGCGCTGGGCCGGGCGAAGGCGCGCGGCCGGGCGCGCTGCGAGGTGTTCGACCGGGCCATGCACGCCGAGGCCATGGACCGCCTCCAGATGGAGATGGACCTGCGCCACGCCGCCGAGCGCGGCGAGCTGCGCCTGGTGTACCAGCCGGTGGTGTCGCTCCTGGAGGACGGCTCGGTCTGCGGCTTCGAGGCGCTGCTGCGCTGGAACCACCCCACCCTGGGGTGCGTGCTCCCGGAGCAGTTCATCCCCGTGGCGGAGGAGACCGGGCTCATCATCCCCATCGGCGAGTGGGTGCTGGGCGAGGCGTGCCGGCAGCTGCGCCGCTGGCGCGACCGCTTCCCCGGGCGGCCGGTCACGGTGGGCGTCAACCTTTCGCCGCGGCAGTTTTCCCGCCCGGAGCTGGTGGACCGGGTGCGCGAGATCCTGGAGGAGACGGGGGTGGAGCCCGGCGCGCTGCGGCTGGAGATCACCGAAAGCCTGCTGATCGAGCACACCGACCCCACCGCGGCGATGCTGGCGCGGCTCAAGGCCGCCGGCGTGGGGCTGTGCATGGACGACTTCGGGACCGGGTACTCGTCGCTCGGCTACCTGCACCGGTTCCCGCTGGACACGCTCAAGATCGACCGCTCGTTCGTGATGCGCGTGGGCGGCGGCGGGGGCGACGCCGAGCCCATCGTGCGGACCATCGCCGCGCTGGCCCACAACCTGGGGCTCAAGGTGGTCGCCGAGGGGGTGGAAACGGCGGAGCAGCTGGAGGAGCTGCGGGAGCTGCGCTGCGAGTACGCCCAGGGGTACCTGTTCTCGCGCCCCCTGGACGCCGCCGACGCGGACCGGCTGCTGGCGGACGACCCGCGCTGGTGAGGGGTGTTTCAGAGGCATTTGGGCGTGGGGCCGCTCCGGAACCAGGCCAAACTGCCGGCCTGTTTCCTACGCGGGCTCCGCGAACCCCACGAAACTGCCGTGGGGTTCGCTCCGCCGGAGTGAGCCGGCCGAAACTGCCCGGCCGTCTCCCTCCGTATAGGATCGGGTGGGTACTGCGGAACTGCAAAAAAACCCTGACCTTCTCCGACTCCCCATGTCCATCCTCGGCTTCCTCTTCGCGCGCGATCCCACGCGCGGCTGGCCCGAGTACGAGCTGGTCCCCCTCGTCTACGACCTCGCCCGCGGGGAGCTGAACGCGATCCCCGCGGGGGCGCCCCTCGACCGGCTGCGCTCGCTCGGGCGGCCGGCCAACGCCAGGCCGCTGTCCCAGGACTCCGGGGTCGCGTCCTACCCCACCCTGGGCCTGGAGATCGAGCACGACGGGGAACAGGTGGGCTCCTTCGCCTGCCTGTTCCAGCCCCGGCGCGCCGGTCGCCGCGCCGGCAGGAGCTCCACGTTCCACCCGTGCGAGATCGCGCTCCAGCGCGCGGACGGCGAGAGCGTCCGCATCACCGCCGACACCACGCTGGATGAGGTCCAGGAGCAGCTGGGCAGCGATACCGTCCACCGGGACGACGACGGCTCCATGCTTCAGGTGAGGATAGGCGACGCGTGGCTCTACTTCGACTTCGACACCGACGGCTACCTGCGCGCCCTCGACATCGAGCCCGAGCCGGAGCCCGGGGAGTCCTGACCCGCCCGGCCGAGCCTCCGCGAACCCCCTCCACCCGCACGCCCGCCGATGTCCATCCTCGAATACTTCCGGCGCGACCCCACGCACGCCTGGCCGGAGGTCAGGCCGGTCCCGCTCGTCTACGACCTCGCCCGCCGGGAGCTGAACGGCATTCCCCTGGGAGCGCCCACGGACCGGCTGCGCCAGCTCGGGCGCCCGGGCAACCGCAGGCCCTCGTGGATCGGGATCTTCGGCTTTCCGCGCCTGGGCATCCAGGTCCACCTCGGCGTGGGCCGCGTGAGGTCCGTGTCCTGCGTGTTCCAGGCGAAGCTCGCAGACACCGAAGTCGCGGACCACCCCGACTTCTGGCCCTGCAAGATCGAGCTTCGCTCGGGCGGCGGAGAGCGCGTCCCCATCACTGCCGACACAGGGCGTGAGGAGATCGAGCGGCGGCTCGGCCCGCTCACCCGCGACCGGTCGGAGCCCGCCTTTTCCGTCCTCGGCGTCGAGGTGGACGGCGTGTGGCTCAGCTTCGAGCTCGGCTCCGACGATCGCCTGCGCATCCTCGACATCGAGCCCGACGACCCCGTCCAGCCCTGACCCGTCGCCCGGCCAGGCTCATCATGGGATCGTTGCCTCTAACCAGAATGGCGCTTAACGTGCTCTCTCCCTCTCGCACCCGCACAACTCGCGGGCCCACTGATTCACCGGAGGACGTCATGAGCCGTTCGTTCATCCACCTGCGTCGTGCGCTGTTCGGCCTCTCCTGCGCGATCGTGTTCGGGTTCGGCGCCACGCAGGCGCTCGCGGCCCCTCAACAGTCGCGGGTTGACAAGCTGTGCCCGTATACCTTGATCGCGTACCCGTACATCACCTCGGAATGCATAGAATACTGCAACGACCTTGGCTACTTCGATGGCGAATGCCGCAGTACCGGGTGCACCTGTAGGAACTGAATGGCTCCTAAACTTCCGCCGCCGCCAGTCGCGAGAGCCCCGGCCAGGTCTGTCCGATCCGGGGCTCTCGCTTGTGTGCCTGTGTATTCGCACGTCATGCTTTAACGAACTTCAAACCCCATGGTATGAGGCTTCGTCGAGCACATAATTCCAAAAAACAAAAGACCCGGCGGGTGCCGGGTCAGACCGCGGCGTGGGAGCCGAGGCGGGTGAGCAGGTCGGCGAGGTGCGCCTGCTCGTCTTCGGAAAGGCCGGCAAGCAGGTCGGCCTCGGCGGCGGCCTGGGCGCGGGCGCCGGCCTCGTAGGCGCGGCGGCCTTCCGCGGTGAGCGTGGCGAGCACACTGCGGCGGTCGCCCGGGTCGGGGACGCGCTTCACCAGCCCGTCCGCCTCCAGCCGGTCCACCAGCTGCGTGACGTTGGAGCGCACGCACGACAGCCGCTCCGCGAGCTGCCCCAGGGGGAGCGACTCCCCCGCCGCCACCAGGTGGCGCAGCACGCCCATCTTGGCCAGCGAGAGCCCCGCCGGCTCCAGGCTCCGTTCGATCCGGTCGCCCACGCAGGACCCCGTGTGCAGGATCCGCAGTGCCAGCGAGGCTGCGCCGCAGGGCTTGGTTTCTTCCCACTCGTTCATCCCTGGAAGTTGCCGGTTTCCGGGCGCCCGGTCAAGGCGCGCCGCGGCCCCGCGCGTCCACCCGGCCGCACGACGATCCGAA
The DNA here is from genome assembly GCA_963716255.1 of uncultured Gemmatimonadales bacterium. GTDB lineage: Bacteria > Gemmatimonadota > Gemmatimonadetes > Longimicrobiales > Longimicrobiaceae > JAFAYN01. The sequence continues at coordinate 2,914,029 of OY970303.1, forward strand.
CGAAACCCTTGACATGCGGATTGCTAATACGTATTAGCAATCATGTCCACGTCCTTTCCCCGCCCGGTCACCGCCCACGACGTCGCCCGCGCGGCCGGTGTGTCCCAGGCGACGGTGTCGCTGGTGCTGGGGGGGAACCCGCGGGCGCGCATCGCCGTGGCGACGCGGGAAAAGGTGCTGCGGGCCGCGGAGGAGCTGGGATACCGCCCCAACATCCTGGCGCGGGGGCTGGTGCGGGGGCGCTCGTACGCGCTGGGGGTGATCGTCCCGGACCTGGCCAACCCGTTCTTTTTGGACGTGGTGCGGGGGATCGAGCGGGTGGCGGCGGAGACGGGGTACGCCGTGCTCCTGTGCGACGCCCGGGACACCCCGGCGGCGCGGCACCTGGAGGCGCTGCGGGCGCGGCAGATCGACGGGGTGATCCTGGACCCGTCCGGTGCCGACTCGCTCCCGGGCGACGCGCTCACCGACCTGAACGTGGTGGTGGCCGACCGCCCCACAGACCGGTTTCCCGGGGTGGCGAGCGACGCCGAGGCCGCGGGGCGCCTGGCCGCCGGGCACCTGCTGGGGCTGGGGCACCGCGAGCTGGCGTTCATCGGGCCGGCCAGCGAGGAACACGCCTTCCGCATGCGCGAGCGCGGCTTCGCGAAGGCGCTGCGCGCCGCGGGGGTGGCTCTCCCCTCCCCCCGGCTGCGGCGCGGCCCGGCCACGGTAGCCGGCGGGGAAGCGGCCATGCGGGCCCTGCTGGCGGTGAAGACGGGGCGCCCCACCGGGGTGTTCTGCGCCAACGACCTGGCCGCGCTGGGCGCGCTCAAGGCGTGCGCCGCCGCCGGGGTGCCGGTCCCGCGGGCGATGTCGGTGGTGGGGTGCGACGACATCGAGATGGCGCGCGTGGTCACCCCGGAGCTGACCACCGTCGCCGTCCCCGCCCGGGAGCTGGGCGCCCGCGCCGCCCGCCTCCTCCTCCGCCAGATCGAGGGAAAGCCGGACACGAGGCCCGGCCGGCTGCTCCCGGTGAAGCTGGTGGCGAGGGGCACCACGGCAGGCCCTCACCCGGCGGCCTCCGAGCCGCCACCCTCTCCCGATTCCGGGAGAGGGGAGAACGGCTGAGGAGCACAGGTCGGTGCAGTTGCAGTTCCCATGGTTCCCGAAAGATGTGCGGAGGGAGACTCGCCGGCAGTTTGGCGAGGCTCACTCCGGCGGAGGGAAACCCGCCGGCGCCGCAGTTCAAAGGCGCTGTGCGGGGTTCCCGGAGCCCGCGGAGGAGACCGGCGGGGCAGTTTCCGCCGGGCTCCGGAGCGGTCCACCAGACCTGACGCAATCAAGCTCACACGATCAAAAACCCCATGCGGCACGCTGTCATCACCGGCACCGGCTCCTTCGTCCCCGAGCGCGTCCTCAGCAACGCGGACCTTTCGCGCATGCTGGGGGAGGACGTGGACGACTTCGTCCGGGGCACGCTGGGGATCCGGGAGCGGCACGTGTGCGGGCCGGACGAGTCCACCGCCGACCTGGCGGAGGAAGCGGCGCGGCGCGCTCTCGCCGACGCCGGGATCGGGCCGGAGGACGTGGACCTGCTCATCGTTTCCACGGACACGCCGGAGTACGTGTCGCCGGCCACCTCGTCGGTGCTGCACGGGCGGCTGGGGATGCCGGGGCGGGTGGGCACCTTCGACGTCAACAGCGCCTGCGCCGGCTTCGCCACGGCGCTGGACGTGGGGTGGAAGTACCTGCGCGCGGACGAGCGCTACCACCGGGTGCTGGTGGTGGCCGTCTACGCCATGAGCAAGTTCCTGGACTACGCGGACAAGAAGACGGCCACCATCTTCGCGGACGGCGCCGGCGCCGTGGTGCTGGAAGCGTCCGCCGAGCCGGGGATCCTGGCCTCGGAGCTGTTCGCGGACGGGGCGCTCTCGGACGGGATGGGGGTGTTCGCGGGGGGGACGGCGGAGCCGGTCACCGAGGAGGTCCTGCGCGACGGAACGCGCAACCGGCTGCGCTTCGTCCGCAAGTACCCCAGGCAGGTGAACGAGGAGGGGTGGCCGCGCATCGTCCGCTCGGTGCTGGAGCGCGCGGGCGCGGGAGTGGAGGAGGTGGACCTGTGGCTGTGGACGCAGGTCAACCGCTCCACCATCGAGGTGGTGATGAACCGACTGGGCGAGCCCATGGACAAGGCGCACACGGTGATGGACAAGTGGGGATACACGGGCTCGGCCTGCCTCCCCATGGCGCTGGACGACGCGGCGCGCGCGGGGCGCCTGCACCCGGGCGACCTGGTGGTGCTCACCGGCTCGGGGGCGGGGCTGTCCATGGGGTGCGTGGCGCTGCGCTGGACCCGCGGCGGCGGCGGCAACGGCGCGGGGAGCGGCCATGAGTGAGACCGCGCTTTCCGTGTTCCTGGAGCGCGTGGAGCGCTACGGCGACCGCGTCGCCTTCCGCGTGCTGGCGGCCGGCGGGGCGGCGCGCGACGAGGCGATCACCTGGCGCCGCTGGGGCGAGGACGCCCGGCGCTTCGCGGCGGCGCTGGTGGCCTCGGGGCACCGGCCGGGCGAGGCGGTGGCGACCTTCGCGGGGAACCGGCCGCTCTGGCCTGTGGCGGACCTGGGGACCCTCATGGCGGGCGGGGTGAGCGTGGGGCTGTATCCCACCAGCAGCCCGGAGCAGCTGGGCCGCCTCCTGGCCGATTCGGGCGCGGTGGTGGCGGTCGTCGACACGGCGGAGCGGCTGTCCGCCGTGACGCAGGTGCGCACCGGGGCGCCGCGGCTGCACACGGTGGTGTGCGAGCGGCTGCGCCCCTCGCGCACCTGGACGCTGGGGTGGGAGGCCTGGCTGGCGCGCGGGGCGCGCGCCCTCGCCGGGGGGGACGTGGCCGCCGAGCTGGAGCGGCGCGCCGCCCGCACGGCCCCGGACGACGTGGCGCTGCTCATCTACACCTCCGGCTCCACCGGCGAGGCCCGGGGGGCGCGCATCACCCACCGCTACCTGCTGGACTCGGCGCTCTCCATCCGCGGGGCGCTGGGGCTGGAGGAGGACGACACGGGCCTTTCCTTTCTCCCCTTCTGCCACGGCGCGGAGCGCGTCTTCGGGCTGTACACGCGCATCGTCTGCGGGATGGAGGCGGGGCTGGTGGAGGACCACGCCCGCGTGTGGGAGGCGGCGCGCGCCTACGCGCCCACCGTGTTCGGCGGGCTGCCGCGCTTCTACGAGAAGGCGTACGAGGCGCTGCGCGCGGAGCAGGAGCGGGCCCCCGCGGAGGAGAGGCCGCGCTGGGAGCGCACGCTGGCGCTGGGGCGCGAGCGCTCGCGGCTGCGCCAGGCGGGGGAGCCGGTGCCGGCGGAGCTGGAGGCGGAGTGGCGGGAGGTGGGCGCGCCGCTCTTCGAGCGGGTGACGGCGCTCTTCGGGGGGCGGGTGCGGCGCGCCACCTCCGGCGGGGCCACACTGCCGCGGGCGGTGGCGGAGTACCTGGACGCGCTGGGGCTGACCGTGCTGGGCGCCTACGGGATGACGGAGCACCTGTGCGTGGCCTTCAACCGGCCGGACCGCTACACCCTGGACTCCTCCGGCCCCGCCATGCCGGGGACGGAGCTGCGCATCGCGGCGGACGGCGAGGTGCTGGTGCGGCGCGGGCCGCTCACCTTCGACGGCTACCACGGACGCCCGGAGGCCAGCCGCGACGCCTTTTCCGCGGACGGCGAGTGGCTGCTCAGCGGCGACCTGGGCGAGGTGGGGGCGGACGGCTGCCTGCGCATCACCGGGCGCAAGAAGGAGCTGATCGCGCTTTCCAGCGGCAAGAAGGTGGCGCCGCTCCCCATCGAGGCGCTGCTGGTGCAGGACCCCTGGATCGGCCAGGCCATGCTGTACGGCGAGGGGCGGCACTTCGTCACCGCGCTGCTGGCGCTGCGCCGCCCGGTGGTGGAGGCGTGGGCCGCGGAGCGGGGGATGGGGGACGGCTTCCACGCCCTGCTCGCCCACCCCGAGGTCACGGCCCGCGTGCAGGCCGCGGTGGACCGGGTGAACGCGGGCCTTTCCCGCCCCGAGCAGGTGCGCCGCTGGATCCTCCTGGAGCGCGAGCTCAGCGCCGAGGAGAACGAGCTCACCCCCACGCTCAAGCTCCGCCGCCCCGTCGTCGCGGACCGCTACCGCGACCGGATGGAAGCCCTCTACTCGTGACCCCGATGACGAAGCGCACCTCGCTCGCCGCCCTGCTCCTGGCCACGCTGCTGATCGCCGCGGCGTACGCGTCCGCCTTCCTCCCCGGCGGGACGCCGCCCTGGGGTCCCTGGCTCATGGCCGCCGGCGTCCCCCTGGTCCTGGTGTCCGTCATGGTCCTGGGGGCGGTGCGGAGCGGGGAGGGGATGGGGCGGCTGGCGTGGCCGTTCGCGTTCGTGGGGGGAATCCTGGGCGCGGGGTTCCTGCTCGCGCTCGGCCTGCCCGCCGACGAGGCCGCCGGCGTGGCGCTCTACCTGGGCCTCCCGCTCCGCGCCTCCATCATCCTGTACGGGATCGGGCTCCTCCCCATCGTGATCCTGCCGGTGGCGTACGCGCTCACCTTCGACGCGATGACGCTGAACGCCGGGGACGTGGAAAGGGTGCGGCTCGCCGGGGAGGAGTGGGCCCGCGGCCGCGCCGCCCCGCCGGAGTCCGCCGCGGCCACGGGCGAGGGCTCCACCCCCGGCGCGGGAGCGCTCCGTTGAGCCCCGACGTCATGACCGGGCAGCCGGCGATCGTCGCCGTGGCCGTCGCCTACTTCGCGGTGGTGGTCGCCATCAGCGTGTGGGCGACCCGGCGCACCCGCACGGCCAGCGACTTCTTCGTCGCCGGACACGGGATCGGCCTGGTGGCCCTCACCGTGGCCTCGGTCTCCACCTCGGTCTCCGGGTTCGCCTTCATCGGCGGCCCGGGGCTGATCTACAGCATCGGTCTGGGGGCCATGTTCATCGTGCTGCCCGCCTCGGTGACCAACGTGATGGGGGCCTGGGTGCTCGCGAAGCGGATGCGGCTCCTGGCGGAGGCGCGCGGGCTCATCACCGTCCCGGACGCGATCGGCGCGCGCTACCGCTCCCCCGCCGCGCAGGGTCTCTCGGGGATCGCCATGCTCGTCGCCATCGTGGGCTACATGGCCACCAACGCGCTGGCCATGGGCGTGGTGATCCACTCCATCTTCGGGATCGGGCTGGCGTGGGGGATCTGGCTGGGGATGGGGATCACCCTGGCGTACTCGGTGGCGGGCGGGATCCTGGCCGGGATCTACGTGGACGTGTTCCAGGGGACGCTGATGGCGCTCGCCTCCGTGCTGGTCTTCCTGTTCGTGCTGCGCGTGGGCGGCGGGATGGGGCGGATCTCGGAGACCATCCTGGCGGCGGACCCCGGCTTCATGGGGCCGTGGGGAAAGATCACGCCGCTCGCGGCGCTCTCGTTCTTCTTCGTCTTCGGGCTGGGGTCGCTGGGCCAGCCGCAGGGGGTCCACAAGTACTACATGCTCCGCGACCCGCTCCAGCTGCGCTGGTACCCGCTCCTCAAGACGCTGGGGCTGATCCTGGTCCTGCTGCTCTACTTCGGGGTGGGCGTGGGGGTGAAGTCGCTGGTGGCGCGCGGCGCCCTCCCCCCGCTCGCCGCCCCCGACGAGGCGACGCCCACCTTCCTGCTGCGCTTCACCCCAGTGCTCCTGGCGGCCCTGGTCTTTTCCGGCGTGGCGGCGGCCACCATGAGCGCGGTGAACTCGTTCATCAACATCGGGGCGGCGGTGGTCACGCACGACCTTCCCGCCGCCTTCGGGCGGACGGTGAAGAACGAGCTGTTCTGGGGCCGGGTCTCCACGGTGGTGATCGCCCTGGCCGCCTCGCTCCTGGCCCAGTTCTCCGGCTCCATGGTGGCGTTCCTGGGAATCTTCGGCTGGGGACTGTTCGCCAGCACGCTGGTCCCGGCGCTGGCCATCGGCCTCAACTGGGAGGGCGCCACGCGCGAGGGCGCCATCGCCTCCATCGCCGTCGGCCTGGTGGTGACGCTGGCGTTCGAGACGCTGGCCTTCTTCAAGGTCTACAGCTTTCCCACGGGCGTGACCGTGTCCGGCGCGGCGCTGGTGCTCTCCATCCTGGTGTTCTTCGGCGTGTCCTGGCTGACCCGCGGCGGCGCCGGCGCGGCCATCGACCCGGACGTGAAGCTGGTGATGGAAGTATGAGGATGAGCCACGCCCGCCGCCTGCACCCCCGCGGGGAGCGTTCGCCCCCGCAGCCCGGAGTCCGTCCGACCCGTCCGCGCGCCCGCCACCCCGGACGCGCTCCTGTCCTCACACCGTGGAGGGTTCGTCCCATGAACCGACGCAGCACCCCGCGCCCCCGCTGGCGCTCCCCCTTCTGCTCGCGCTTCTGCTAGGCCTCCTGCCCGCCCTCGCGGCCGCCCAGGGCACCGTGCGGGGCACCGTGGCCGGCGACCAGGGCGCCGCCCTCGCCGGCGCGCAGGTGACGGTGGCCGGCACCCGCCTGGCCACCTCCACCAACGCCCAGGGGGCGTTCTCGCTGGTGGGCGTCCCCGCGGGCTCGCAGCAGCTCCGCGTCTCGCGGGTGGGCTACCGCGCCTCCACGCAGACGGTGGAGGTGCGCGCGGGCGAGGAAACGCTGGTCGCCGTCGCGCTGACGCAGAACCCGGTGGAGCTGGACGCCATGGTGGTGTCCGCCTCGCGCCGCGCCGAGCGCATCACCGAGGCGCCGGCCACGGTCACCCGCATCGGGCCGGAGGTGCTGGAGAACGCCGTGGGCAACTCGTTCGTGGGCGCGCTCAAGCAGGCCAAGGGGCTGGACTTCATCCAGGTGGGCGCCACCGCGGTGGCGATCAACGCCCGCGGCTTCAACTCGTCGTTCAACAACCGCATGCTGATGATGGAGGACGGCCGCATCGCCGTGCTCCCGGAGAACGGCCTGCCGGTGGGGCAGTTCACCGCCACCCCCAAGGTGGACCTGGAATCGCTGGAGGTGATCGTGGGCCCCGGCGCGGCGCTCTACGGCGCGGACGCGAGCAACGGCGTGCTCACGCTGCAGACCAAGGACCCGCGCGAGTTCCCCGGCACCACCGTGGAGGTGACGGGCGGCAACCGCAGCTACAAGGACGTGCAGCTGCGCCACGCCGGCGTGTTCGGCAACTGGGGCTACAAGGCGGCCGGCGAGTTCCAGGACGCGGACGACTGGTCCAACGAGCTCCGCTACGGCACCGGCGGCGTGATCCCCGAGGTGGGGGTGGGCGGCGAGATCGACTGGACGGCGCGGGTGTCGCGCGGGAGCGGCGCGGTGGTGCGCTACTTCGACGACGCCCGGCTGGAGCTGAGCGGCGGCATCAGCCAGACGGACGGCGTGGGGCAGACCAACGTGGGCCGCAACCAGCTGGACGGGTGGATCTACAACTTCGCGCAGGCCCGCTTCCAGAGCCCCCGCTGGTACGCCACCGCCTACCGCACGCAGAGCAAGGCGGGCGACTCGTACGCCATCAACCGCTTCTCCGAGAACCGGGCCGCGGCGGCCAACGCCGGCAAGTCGGACGAGGAGATCCGGCTGATGTCGGACTGGCCCAGCGACGGCCAGCTGTACGCGGCGGAGATCCAGAACAACTTCAGCGTCCCCGCGCTGCTGGGCTCCCGCTTCGTGTGGGGCGTGCAGGGGAGGCGCGACATCGTGAGCAGCGACCGCCAGTGGCTCACCGACCGGCTCACGGGCGAGGACATCAACATCGACCAGTGGGGCGTGTACGGGCAGAGCGAGACGCAGCTCCTGCCGCGGCTGCAGCTGCTGCTGGCCGGGCGCTACGACAACCACGAGAACTACGAGGCGCAGTTCAGCCCCAAGGCGGGGCTGGTGCTCACCCCGGTGGACGGCCACACGCTGCGCGCCACGTACAACCGCGCCTTCAAGTCGCCCACCACGCTGCAGACCAACTTCTTCATCCCGGACTGGACCGCGGCCATCTCCATCTACGGCAACACGGAGGGCTTCACGGTCAAGAACGCCGCGGGGACCACGGTGGCCACGTACGACCCGCTGGTGCCGGAGCGCAACGAGACCTGGGAGGTGGGCTACAAGGGGCTCGTGGGCGGGCGCCTGTTCGTGGACGTGGCGGGCTACCGCTCCAGCTACGAAGACTTCCTCAGCCCGCTGGCGGTGATCGGCAACCCGTTCGCGACCGGCGGCGCGGCCACCTTCGCGTACGACGGCGACGGGACGCTGATCAAGAACCCGGCCGGCCTCACCCCCATCGTGCTCACCTACTACAACCTGGGGCAGGCGAAGCTGGACGGGGTGGACGCGGGGGTCAACTACGTGCTGAACCCAAAGCTCAGCTTCGCGGGGACCTTTTCCTGGCTGGACCTCAGGGACGTGGAGGTGCCGGCGGGCCGCGAGGAGGCCACGTCGCTGAATGCCCCCGCCACCAAGTGGTCGCTGGGAACGAACCTCAACGACCTGGGCGGCTTCCGCGGCGGGGCCTGGCTGGGCGGCGCGACGCTGCGCCACGTGAACAGCTACTACTTCCGCTCGGGCATCAACATGGGGGTGATCCCCACCTTCACCACGCTGGACCTGAACGTGGGCTACAAGCTCCCGGCGCTCAACACCACCCTGAGCGTGGGGCTGAGCAACCTGTTCACCTGCAGCCAGGACGACGAGGCGGCCTTCACCTACTCGGACGCCCTGCGCACCACGCCGACCAACAAGTCGCGCCAGTGCGGCTTCGGGATGAAGCACCAGGAGATGATCAACATGCCGAGCATCGGCACCATGGTGTTCATCGGGGCTCGGTACCACATCTAGCCAGACGGTGGTTCGGGCGTGCCCCCGGCTGCGCCGGGGTCGGGCTTCGGCTCCGTAGGACACGAAACTACCGTGTCCAACGGAGTCGAGCCCCGACGGTGCTGCTGTCGGGTCTCGCCCCTTCGGGCCGAAATCCCTCACGCGGGCGCCGGAGCATGCCCCGGCTGTTGCAGGCTCTCCCCTGTACCCTGTACCCTGTTCCCTCGCCGTCATGAACCGTCTCGCCGCCGCCCTGATGTCGATTCCCATCGCCGCCTGCGCCGCGGGGACCCCGCCCGCACCCCCGTCCGATCCCGGCCCCGCGCCCGCCGCCCGCGACGCGTCGTTCGCCTGGCACTCGCTCGCCGGGCCCGGCGGCGGGCGGCGCTACCGGCTCTTCGTCCCGGCTTCGTACGACGGAGCGCGCCCGGCGCCGCTGCTGGTGATGCTGCACGGCTGCACCCAGGACCCCGACGACTTCGCGCGGGGGACGCGGATGAACGAGGTGGCGGAGGAGCACGGCCTGCTGGTGGCGTACCCGGAGCAGACCCCGGCCGGTAACCCCCAGAAGTGCTGGAGCTGGTTCGACCCGGCGCACCAGGAGCGCGGGCGCGGCGAGCCGGAGGACGTCGCCCGCGTCGCGCGCGAGGTCATGGCGGCGCACCGGGTGGACGCGGCGCGCGTGTACGTGGCCGGCGTTTCCGCGGGCGGGGCGATGGCGCTGGGCGTGGCCGCCGCGTACCCGGAGCTGTTCGCCGCGGCGGGGTCGCACTCCGGCATCGCGTACCGCGCCGCCGGCGGGGTGCAGCAGGCGCTGGGCGCCATGCAGCGCGGCGCGGCGGACACCGCCGGGCTGGGCGCCGCCGTGGCGGCGGCCATGGGCGAACGGGCGCGGCCGCTGCCGGTGATCGTGTTCCACGGCGGCGCGGACCCCGTGGTGCGCGCCGTCAACGGCGGGCAGACCGCCGCGCAGTGGGCGGCGGCCAGCGGGCTCGCGGGCCGCCCGCTGCGGCCGGTGATGGACGAGGTGCACGGCCCGCCCCCGCCGGTTCCCGCGCCCGAGGGCTTCCTCCCCTCGCGCACCCGCTTCCTGGACGGGGCGGGCCGCGCCGTGCTGGAGCTGTGGGTGGTGCCCGGGCTGGCGCACGCCTGGTCCGGTGGCTCGCCGGAGGGCACCTTCACCGACGCGCGCGGCCCCGACGCCAGCCGGGAGATGGTGCGCTTCTTCCTGGAGCACCCGCGGGAGGCGAGTTGAGCGCGCCGCACTTCCCCGCCTTCCCGGACCCCGTCCGCTTCTGGAGCCGGCTGCACCCCGCGCGGCCCGCCCTGGTGGACCGCGCCGCGGGGCTGCGCCTCACCTACGCCGAGCTGGACGCGCGCGTCGTGCGCCGCGCCGCCGCGCTCCGCGCCCTGGGCGTGGGGCGCGGCGCCCTGGTGGGCGTGCTCGCCGGCAACCGCGCCGAGGTGGTGGAGCTGTTCTTCGCCTGCGGGCGCGTGGGCGCGGCGCTCCTCCCCCTCAACTGGCGCCTCGCCGCCGCCGAGCTGGCCGTGGTGCTGGGCGACGCGCGCCCCCAGCTGCTGCTGCGCGAGGAGCGCTTCCGCCGCCTGGGCGACGACGCCCTGGCGGCCGCCGGCGGCGTCCCCGCCGCCGGCTGGGCCGAGCTCGCCGCAGCGCCGGACCCGGGCACCGACCCGGCCGACGACGTGCCGGACGCGGCCGTCTCGCCGGACGACCCGGCGCTGGTGCTGTACACCTCCGGGAGCACCGGACGCCCCAAGGGCGCCGTGCTCCCCCACCGGCAGGTCCTGTGGAACGCCGTGGCCACCGCCACCGCGTGGGAGCTGGGGCCGGCGGACGTGGCGCCGGTGTCCACGCCGTTCTTCCACACCGGGGGCTGGAACGTGTTCGCCACGCCGCTCTGGCACCGCGGCGGCACGGTGGTGCTGCTGGACGGCTTCGACGCGGACGACTTCCTGGCCGCCGTGGAGGAGGAGGGGATCACCGTCGCGCTCACGGTGCCCACGCAATTGCTGATGCTCATGGAGAGCCCGCGCTGGGGACGTCCGCTCCCGGCGCTGCGCTTCTTCATCTCCGGGGGCGCCCCCTGCCCCGCCGCGCTCGCCGCGCGGGTGCGCGCCGCCGGCTACCGCTTCCGCGAGGGGTACGGCCTCACCGAGTGCGGCCCCAACTGCTTCGTCCTGTCGGACGAGGAGGCGGCGCGCAAGCCGGGGAGCGTGGGGCGCCCGGTGCCCTTCCTGGAGATGCGGCTGGTGGCGGCGGACGGGCGGGAGGCGGAGCCCGGCGAGGCGGGCGAGCTGCTGCTGCGCGGCCCGCAGCTGTTCGCCGGGTACCTGCGCGACCCCGAGCGCACCGCCGAGGCATTCGCCGCGGACGGGTGGCTGCGCACCGGCGACCTGGCCCGCCGCGACGCCGACGGCGTGTACACCGTGTGCGGGCGGCGAAAGGAGATGTACATCTCCGGCGGGGAGAACGTCTTTCCCGGCGAGGTGGAGGCCGCGCTCGCGGACTGCCCCGGGGTGGCGGAGGCGGTGGTGGTGGGCGTCGCCGACGCCCGCTGGGGCGAGGTGGGCCGCGCCTTCGTGGTCAGGCGGGCGGGGGCCGCGCCGGGCGAGGCGGAGGTGGTTGCCCACGCCCGCGCCCGCCTGGCCGGCTACAAGGTGCCCCGGTCGGTGGTGTTCCTGGACGAGATCCCGCGCCTGGGCTCCGGCAAGCCGGACCGCCGCGCCCTGGCGGAGTGGGCGGAGGTGACCGCGTGACCGGAGCCGCGACCATGCAGCAGCAGGCCAAGGGATCCACCCTGCGCTCCACGCTGGACTTCCTGCGCGCCGAGGTGGGCGCCGACGCGGTGCAGGGCGTGCTGGCGAGCCTCCCCCCGGAGGAGCGCCGCGTGGTGGAGGACGCCGCGGCCACCGAGGAAGTGCCGCTGGCGACGCTGCTGGGCCTGTGGCGGGCCGTGGACGCGGCGATCGGCGCGCGGCACCCGGACTGGATCGAGCGGGCGGGGGCGTACGCCATCCAGGGGTTCGGGGTGCAGCTGTACGGCGGCATCCTGCGCAAGGCCAACCCCACCGAGTTCCTGACGCAGCGCGTGTCGCTCTTCCAGCTCTACTACCGCCCCGGCAACATGGAGGTGGTGGAGGTGGAGCCGGGCCGGGCCGTCCTGCGCCTGGTGGGCTTCGACCCGGTGGACACGCTGTTCTGCCGCCGCCAGACGGGGGGGCTGCTGCGCTCCGTGGAGCTCGCCGGCGGGCGGGGGGGCTCCGTGCGCCACGTGCGCTGCTCCGCGGAGGGCGACGCGTTCTGCGAGTGGGAGCTGCGCTGGAGCTGACGGACAGGGGACAGGGAATGGCCTGCAACGGCGGGTTCGGGCGTGCCCCCGGCTGTCGCCGGGGTCGGGCTTCGGCTCCGTAGAGCAGCAAACAACGCTGCTCAACGGAGTCGAGCCCCGCGAAACTGCCCGCGGGTCTCGCCCCTTCGGGCCGAAATCCCTCACGCGGCATCGCGCTGGCGTCGGCCGGGGCCCCCTCCCCCCGGCCCCTCCCCCGCAAGCGTGAGAGGGGGAGCACTGCACCGGACCCGCCGTCGCCCCCTCTCCCAGAATGGCGCTCCACGCTTCGCGTGAACCGGATGAAGGACCCGGGTGGCGAGCCTCAAGCGAGCCGGGTGAGGGTCGCCGTGCGGCGCCACTGCCGCTCAGGCCGGCGCTCCGGCGGCGGGCGGGCGTGTGATTTGCCTCTCCGCGCTTCGAGCCGCGCCCCCACCCGAGCAGGGAGTCCGCATGCGACCGCCACGACACAGGTTCTCCGACGACGTCCGCTCCACCGCGCGGGAGATGGCGGCGCGCATGGCCCACGACGGCACCATGCCGGAAACGCCGGAGGAGCTGGACGCGTGGATCGCCGCGGTGCCCGAGGCGCGGGCGTCGCTGGAGCGGGGCGGCTGGGGGCGGGACTTCACCTCGGACGACCTGCTCCCGCTCCTTCACGTGTTCGCGGGCACCGGAGGCGCGGCCCGGCCGGTCGTTCCGACCAAGGCCCCTTCCATGGGCCGCCTGATCCTGGGGCTCCTGATCCTGATTGCCGTGGGAGCGGCGTTCGCCCTGCTGGCGGGGGGCGCCGCCGTGCCCACGCCCGGGCGCTGAAGAGGCGGGCCCTCACCCCCCGGCCCCCTCTCCTGCAAGGGGAGAGGGGGAGAACGGCGACGGCGACCCCCTCCCCGCAAGGGGGAGGGGAGCACGACACGACGAGGCACAGGGACACGAAAGCCCTCTCCCGCACGCAAGCGGGGGAGGGCTTTTTTCGTCGTTCTCTCCTCCCCCGCTGGCGGCGGAGGGGCGGCGCGCGGCGCCGGGGTGGGGGGCCCTCAGCGGACGCCAGCGCGAGACCCGCGTGAGGGATTCCGGCCCGAAGGGGCGAGACCCGGCGCAGTTTGCCGGGGCTCGACTCCGTTAGCCCGCGTTGTTTGCGGGCTTACGGAGCCGAAGCCCGACCCCGCGCCAGCGGGGGCACGCCCGAGCCCGCCGTCAAAAGCCGTTCAGCCCCCCGAAACGTCACGGCTTCAGCACGACCTTGGTGCACCCGTCCTTCTTGTCCCGGAACGTCTTGTACAGCTCCGGCGCATCGGAAAGCGGCGCACGGTGCGAGATGATGAACGACGGGTCGATCGCGCCGGACTCGATCTTGTCCAGGAGCGGCCGCGTGTAGCGCTGCACGTGGGTCTGCCCGGTCTTGATGGTGAGCCCCTTGTTCATCGCCGCGCCGAAGGGGAACTTGTCGATCATCCCCACGTACACGCCCGGCACCGAGACCGTGCCGCCGGTGCGGCAGCAGAGGATCGTTTCCCGCAGCACGTGCGCGCGGTCGGTTCCCAGCTTGAGCGTCTTCTTGGCCTTGTCGAGCACCGCGTCGAGGCTGCCGTGCGAGTGCGCCTCGCACCCCACGGCGTCGATGCAGCGGTCCGGCCCGCGCCCGGCGGTCATCTCGTCCAGGCGCTCCTTGACGTGCTCCTCGTCGAAGTTGATCGTCTCGGCGCGCCCCGGGCCGGCGGACATGGCCAGCCGCTCGGGGACGCGGTCGATGGAGATCACGCGGCCGGCGCCCATCATCCAGGCGCTCTGGATCGTCATCTGCCCCACCGGGCCCGCCCCCCACACCGCCACCGTGTCGCCGGGCTCGATGCCGGCGTTCTCGGCGGCCATCCACCCCGTGGGGAGGATGTCGGAAAGGAAGAGCACCTTCTCGTCCGGCAGGTCGCTCTCGATCTTCTGCGGCCCCACGTCGGCGAACGGAACGCGCAGGTACTCCGCCTGCCCGCCCCAGAAGCCGCCCAGCAGGTGCGAGAAGCCGAACGCCCCCGCGGCGCGGTGGCCGACGACCTTCGCCATCATGTCGCCGTTGGGGTTGGAGGTCTCGCACGCGGCGAACAGCCCCTTGCGGCAGAAGAAGCACTGGCCGCACGCGATGATGAACGGCACCACCACGCGGTCGCCGCGCTTCAGGTTCTTGACGGCGCTCCCCACCTCCTCCACGATCCCCATGGGCTCGTGGCCCAGGATGTCGCCCTCCTTCATGGTCGGCTGGTAGCCGTCCAGCAGGTGCAGGTCCGAGCCGCAGATGGCGGTCGCGGTGATGCGGACGACCACGTCCGTGGGGTCCACGATCTGCGGGTCGGGGACGGTGTCCACGCGGACGTCGTCCTTGCCGTGCCATACGAGTGCTTTCATGCGCGTCTCCTGCGTCTGGGGCTCGTGACCCCCGCCTCGTCCCGGGCGGCGGTGGGGGCCGGGGACTGTGCACGCCATGTGCCGCGGAGCGGGGACGCGAGAACCGCGGGAGCAGCTCAGGCGGGCTCGCCGACGTGCGCCTCCTCCGGGCGCGCGGCGGAGGAGGTGGCGAGGGCGCGGAGCCGCCGGATGCGCTCCAGGTCCGCCACGGCGCCGCCGCGGTCGAGCGCGCCGCCGAGCTGCGCCTCGGAGCGCTCCAGGAGGTCGGCGGCGCGCCGGGCGTCGCCCTCGGCGAGGCACACGGCGGCCTCGGCGAGCAGGCGCACGTACGGCGGCACCATCAGCCCGGTCCCGGCCCGCGCGAACAGCGCACGGGCGCGCGCGGCGTCGCCGTCGTGGGCGGCCGCGAAGTACGCCCCCATGAGGAGGAGGCCGGGGCGCACCACGGGCGGGAGCACTTCCTCCAGCGCCAGGGCGGCCTCCAGCTGCCGTCGCGCCTCCGCGGGCTCGTCCCGGTCCAGGGCGTGTGCGTAGGCGAGCTGCCGCCCCACCACGTCGAACGAGGTGCCGTCGGCGGCGCCCAGCGCGAGCGCTACCAGCGCGGGGTCCCACCCGCGCGGCCGCCTCCCCGCCATCGACAGCGCCATCAGGGCGAGGATGGCGACTTCGCGCTCGGTGTCCGGCCCGCCGCGGAGCAGGCGGAGGATGCGTGCGCCGTCGCTGTAGAAGCCGCCGGTGCGCGCCGGCACCAGCGTGGCCGCGGCGATGAAGAGCGACGCCACCCCGAACGCCGCCAGCGCCACGGCGGCGAGGGCGCGACCGAACCCGGCGTCCGCGGGGACCGGCGCCAGCCCCAGCGGCCCGCGCAGCGCCAGGGCGAGGATCCCGGTGAGGAGGGTCGCGGCGGGCCCGCCCGCGATCATCAGCAGGAAGCGGCGGCGCAGGTCGTGGGTGTCCTCGGGGACGCTCACCGCCAGCCCCCCGGCGACGGCGGCGCTGCGGTTCAGCGAGGTGCGGACGCCGGTGCCCGTGCGCTCCACGCGGAAGGGCCCCACCACGAACAGGAGAGCGCGGAAGCCGGCGAGCCGCCCGCCCAGCAGGTGCCCGGCCTCGTGGATCGCGACCACCCCCACCAGCAGCGCCGCCAGCACCACGGCGGTGGCCGCCAGCTCCGCGCCGCTGAAGCGGCGGTCGGGAATGAGCCCCGGGACGTACCGGGCGCCGAGCCCCCCCAGGACGGCGCCGCCCAGCATGGGCAGGACGACGACGAGGGCGGCGCGGAGGAGGGTCTTCTTCCTTGCGGGGAAAGGAGGGGGCGGCGCCATGGATCTGCTCCTCGGGATTCTCTTTGCCCGGCGGGTCCCGGACGATAGGTTGCGGCGGATGCGGTGCGGCGGACGAGGGCTCCCCATTCCCCCCGGAGGCGCATGAGCGAGCAGGAGAAGCCGGAGACCGGGTCCATCGGCTGGGCGGACCTGACGGTGCCCGACGCGGGCGCGGTGCGCGACTTCTACCGCGAGGTGGTGGGGTGGACGGCCACGGGCCTGGACATGGGCGGATACGAGGACTTCTGCATGAACGCGCCGGGGAGCGGCAGGACGGTCGCGGGGGTCTGCCACGCGCGCGGCGTCAACGCGGGGCTGCCGGCGCAGTGGCTGGTCTACATCACCGTGGAGGACGTGGACCGGAGCGCGGCGCGCGTGGTGGAGCTGGGCGGCGAGGTGATCCTGGCGCCGAAGAGCGCGGGGGGCCAGGCCCGCTTCTGCGTGATCCGCGACCCGGCGGGCGCCGTGTGCGCGCTGCACTCGCCGGGTTGAGGCCGCGAACGGCGGGTCAACGGAGGAGGGTCTCCAGCTCCTCGAAGACCCTCTCGCCCGAAATCGGCCGCACCTTCCCGGAGCGCAGCTCCTCCACCCGGCTTTGAATCTCGGCTGCCCAGGCGGCCGCGTGGCCGGCGTCTTCCCCGCAGCCGGCGAGCGGCCGATCCGGGAGGCCGCACTCCGCCTCGTGGGCATCGTGCGCGGAGTTCCTGTGCTCGACCATTGCCCGTGATCCTCGGAGAGAAGGCTACCGCTCCTGCTGGAGGTGCGCCCACGCGGCGTCTTCCTCGTGCCGACTCCAGTCGGCGAGCGCGGGTTCAGCGAACAGCGGGGTGGATTCCGGTTCGGCCTGCACCGCCGCTTCTTCGAGAACCGTCACCAGGGCGCGCCGGGCTCCGGGCAGCAACACCGGCTCCAGCAGCCGCACGCTCCCGTCGGCCTCGATCACCGCTTCGATCGCGCGCAGCATACGACTCCTCCTGGCTCCGGTGTGAATCCAAAGCTAAAATCCGGCCCCTGAGCAGCCAAGGCGGGTTCCGTCCCCGGAACGGGCGCCCGGGGCTCACCGCCCCGCGGGCCGCAGCGCGATCCCGTCCTCCCCCAGCACCAGCCGCGTGCGTATCTTTTGGACTTCGTCGGGGTTGCCGGTGGCGTTCACGTGCCGGGTGAACTCCACGGTGCGGGCGTCGATCCACGCCGCGTCGGAGGCGCCCCAGGCGTCGCCGCCGTCCAGCCCCCACTCCAGCCGGGGAAAGCCGCGGGCGAGGCTCCACACCTGGAGGCCATTGGGGTCGTAGCCGGCCTCCAGGTCCACCGACGTGGCGACGAAGCGGCTGCGGTCGGGCGCGACCACGGGCGGCCCGAGGACGCGCGTCTGCTCCGTGGTCACGGTGTCCACCAGGAGCCACCCGCCGCCCTCGTAGAAGTCCATCTGCACCAGGTGCTGGGCGATCCCGGGGAGGAGCCCCCGGTAGCGGTAGCGGACGAAGTCGCCGCCCTCGCGCGTGTCGCTCGCCAGCGCCAGGCTGCCGCGGCCGGCGCCGCGGATGTGAAGCGTGTCCCCGGCGCGGCGCGCTCCTCCCGCGGACGCGGCGAGCAGCCCGCGCTCCACGCGCAGGGCGCACGCGTCGGCGTCCTCCGGCCGCGGGCGATCGGCGCACGCGGCGTACGGGTCCGGCGCGGCGGGGGACGCGGGCGCGGGGGCGGCGGACGGGCCGGCACCGGGAGTGCATGCCACGGCGCAGGCGAGCAGCAGGGGCGGGGCGATGCGGTGCATGGGCGCGGCGGGTGGGCGTGGACGGACGGGCCCCGTCCGCATCATCGGCCGGCGGTCCGCGCCGCGCAAGGACCCCACGGCCGGACGGACACGCGACGAGCGAGCAGATGAGCGACAGGACACCGAAGGGAGCGGGGGGCGGCGCGCCGCGCCGCTGGGCAGAGCACGCCGTGACGGCGGACGAGGCGGGGCGCACCGTGGAGGAGATCCTCACCGGGCCCATGGGGATCTCGCGCAGGATGATCCAGCGGCTCACCCGCAGCCAGGGCGTACAGCTCAACCGCCGGGCGGCGTTCCTGGCGCGCAGGGTGAAGGCCGGCGACGTGGTGTCGGCGCGGGTGGCGCCGGAGGAGGAGGCCGGGCTCCCGGCGGTGCCCATGGAGCTGGCGGTGGTGCACGAGGACGCGGAGGTGCTGGTGCTGGACAAGCCGCCCTTCCTGCTGGTGCACCCCACCTCGCCGGAGCAGACACGCACGCTGGCGCACGGCGTGGCGCACCACTTCGCCGTGCAGGGTCTGCGCGCGAAGGTGAGGCCGGTGCACCGCATTGACCGGGACACCTCGGGGCTGGTGCTCTTCGCCAAGTCGGCGCTCGCCCACGCGCACCTGGACGCGCAGCTGCGCGAGCGGGAGATGGGCCGCGCCTACCTGGCGTTCGTGCGCGGCGCGGTCGCGGAGGACGAGGGGGTGGTGGACGCGCCCATCGGCCGCGACCGCACGCACCCCAACCTGCGCGCGGTGCGCCCCAACGGGGAATCCGCGCTCACCCGCTTCCGGGTGGCGGAGCGCTTCCCGGACGCCACGCTGCTGGAGCTGGAGCTGGAGACCGGCCGCACGCACCAGATCCGAGTGCACATGGCGCACCTGGGGCACCCGGTGCTCGGCGACCGCCAGTACGGCGGCGCCGCCCGCGGCGACGCCATGAAGCGGCAGGCGCTGCACGCGGCCCGCCTCGCCTTCGCGCACCCGCGCACCGGCGAGCGCCTGAGCTTCGAGGCGCCGCTCCCGCCGGACCTGGCGGAGCTGCGCGAGCGATTGCGGACGGCAGGGAACAGGGGATGACGGCAGGGAACAGGGCTTACCGGTTCACGCCTAGCGTGAAGCGCCACAGCCGGCAACGACGACGGCGGCCCCCTCCCCCGGAACGGGGGATATCAGGGGGCAAGCCGTGCGGCTCTCAGGCCGCCGGGTGGGGGCACCCGCGGGCGCCAGCGCGATGCCCGCGTGAGGGATTTCGGCCCGGAGGGGCGAGACCCCGCGGGCAGTTTCGCGGGGGCTCGACTCCGTTGGCGAGCGTTGTTTGCTCGCCTACGGAGCCGAAGCCCGACCCCGGCGCCAGCCGGGGGCACGCCCGAGCCCGTCCGTTCCCGGTCGTTCTCCGGCCCGGAGGTGCCACCGCCACAACCCTTCCCCCACGAGCAGCCCCACCACCGCGGACACCACGACGTCGCTGACGAAGTGCGCCCCGGCCGCCACGCGCGCCCAACCGCACCCCGCGGCGAGCGCGTACCACACCCAGCGCGCCCGCGGGAACAGGTGGGCCAGCACCGCGGCCGCGCCCCAGGCCACCAGGGCGTGGCTGCTGGGGAGGGCGAGCCCGCCGGTGGACAGGGGCCGCTCGGTCCAGGCGCGGAACACGTACTCGCCGGCGTGCGCGCGCGGACGCTCGCGCCGGAACACCAGCTTCAGGAGCTCCGCCGCCAGCCCGCCCAGCCCCGCCCCCAGCAGCAGCAGCACCCCGCGGGCGAGCGCCGCCCGCGTTCCCCGCTCGGCGCGCTGCGGCCAGTCGTGCAGCACCAGCGCCAGGCCGGCCGTGGCCCACAGCGGCAGGAACCCCATCACCCGCAGCATCCGCCCCAGGTCGGAGCCGCCCAGCCCGGCGTCGGCCAGGTGCGCAAAGGCCCAGCGGTCCACCAGGTGCGCGAGGACGATGGCCGCGGCGGACGCCAGGGCGAAGCGCAGCAGGCGCGTGCGCGGGGAGGCGATGGTGGACATGGGAGCGCGGGAGGAGGGCGTGCCGGGCGACGGGGACCGGCGGACAAGCTACGCGCCCCGTCCCGCGCCCGGAAGGGCGGGACGGGGCGCGGGAAGCGGGCGCGCGGAAGGCGTCTACAGGATGCGCAGCGCGCCGATCACGGCGTTCAGCTCCAGGCCGCTGAAGTCGAAGCCGTCGTACGACTGGAAGATGCGGTAGCGGGCGCTGGCGCGCAGGTGCCGCGTCACGCCGACGCCGGCCTCCACGGCCGCCGCCGGGCCGAACTCGCGGCCGCGGGCCACGGTGCCCGAGTCGATCCGCATCCGGTAGTCGTAGTAGGCGACGCCACCCTCGGCCCGCACGAAGGGCACCGCCACCCCCGTGACCGGGAGCTGGTACTCGCCCACCAGCGTCAGCGGGATGATCAGGAAGCGGTCGCTCCCGGAGCGCGCGCCGGAGAGCTCCAGGTTGGGGAAGAGCGCGAAGCTCCCCGGGCTGGGCGCGACGGCCCGGGCGATCCCCACGATGGGGATGACGTCGCCGAAGCGGTCGCTGACGTCGGGGTCGGAGGGGAAGTACGCGCCCAGCCGCAGGCCGATGCGCAGCCCGCCGTCGGCCCCCTGCGCGCGGGCGGGGGCCGGAGCCGCCGCGAGCGCGGCCGCGGCCGCGAGCAACAGAAGTGCGCGCTTCATCACCCGTCCCTCCCTCCGGAGTTGCTCCTCCCACGCGGAAACGTCCGCGGCCGTCCCCAGCGGGAAACGTGCCATGGCCGGGGTGCGCGGAGGCGGGGGCGGAGGCCTACCGCCGCGGGAAGCGGACGGTGCGGTACACGTCCAGCTGGAGCGCCGCTGCACGGGCGTCGCGCGCCTCGCCGGACAGGTGAACGGCCCGCGGGCGGGTCCACTGCGCGCCGGTGAAGTGGCGCTCGCCCACGCGGTCGTCCCAAAGATCGGCGGAGGCCCCGCCGATGGACTCGGAGAAGCGGCGCATCTCGCCGGAGGCGCCGGGGCGGGGGTCGTCGGCGCGCACCTCCACGGTGACGACGCCGCGCCCGGGCGGACGGTACGCGCCGGTCCCCCAGGCCACCGTGGCGCCGTCGCCGCTCCACGAGGCGGCGTCGCTCCCGGCGGCGGACGAGGTCCCGGCCGGGCGCCAGCGCGACGGGACGCAGAAGGTGAAGCCCTCGGCGCGCACCAGCCGCCACGCGCCGTCGCGGCCGGCCGGCACGTCGGCGGCGGGGCACGGCGCGGGCGCGGGGGCCCGCGCGGCCGGCGCCGCGGCACACCCGGCCAGCAGCAGCACGGCCGCGAGCCCGAAGCGGTTCATGGTTGGATCCGGGGAGTGGGGGGCCCGGCGGCGGGACGCCGCCGGGAACGGGAGGGGAGCTAGGCGGTCCCGGGGCCGTCGTCCGCGACGCCCAGCTGCTCCAGCACGTGGGCGAGCGCGGCTTCCTGCTTCTTGAGCGCCTCGCGGAACTCGTACGAGTCGGTTCCCGCCACCTCCACCCGCAGGTCCGAGAGGTAGGACCGCAGCGCGGTGGCCAGGTACTGCGCTTCTTCCGCGTCGATCGTGATCTGCGCCATCTGGAGTCTCCGTTGGGAATGGTTCGTGGGGCGCCGGGCCCCGTCTCAGCCGCCGCCCGCGCCCGTGCCGGCGTCCGGGTCGCGGTGCACCGTGTCCGGCGAGAACGCCGGCAGGCACACCGCGACGTATTCCGCCCCCTCCGGCTCGGGGGTGCCGTAGCGCACCCACTCGCCGGGCGAGGTCACCACCGCCTGCCCCGCCCGCCCCTCCAGCACGCCGCCCTCGTGCTCCACCCGCAGCATGCCGCGCAGCACCACCGTGACCTCCTCGAACTCCGGGCGCTGGCCGGGCTCCTGCCAGCCGCCCGGCGACTGCATGCGGGCGACGCTCACCGCGGCGTGGCCGCTGGCGACGCGGCCGGCGAACTCCTCGATGCGCTTGGGCTTGTTGCCGGCGGCCTCGACGACGGAGGGCTGCGCGATAAGGCGTGGCATGGCGACGGGCCGGTTCGGGGGTGGAAGGGGCTCCGGCGCGGGCTATTCAGCCACCAGATCGGCGTACTCCGGGTGCCGGCGCAGCCACACCTTTGCGTACGGGCAGAAGGCGACCACCTGCATCCCCGCCCCGCGGGCATGCTCCAGCGCGGCGCGCAGCAGCTCGCCGCCCAGCCCGCGCCCGCCCAGCGGCTCGGGCACCTCGGTGTGCATCAGGTACAGCCTGCCGTCCATCTCCGCGTAGGAGAGGTAGGCGGGCTCGCCCCCGGTGCGGATCTCGAAGCGCTCCTCCGCGGGGACGCGGACCACCTCCACGGCGTCGGGGCTCCCGGACATGGCTCCCTCCTGCGGGTGCGTGCTGCGGGAAACGATCGCAAACTCCGCTCCCGGCGCCGCGCGCACAAGGGCGGTGGTCAGGGCGCGGGGGCGGCGGGGTAGCCGCTCTCCCGCAGGATCGCGGCCGGGTCGTCCAGCCGCAGCAGCGCGCGGAAGGCCTCCTGCTTGTCCGCGGCGCGGGCGTAGAATTCCTGGGCGATGCGGTACCCCACGAAGTACCCCAGGTCCGCGGGCCACGACTCGGTGGCGGTGCCGTTGTTGCCGATCCACCCGCGCCAGTCGGTCTGGTGCATCTCGGCGGCGAAGGTTTCCCACACCTCGCGCTCGTGGGCCGTGCCCCAGGTGCGGTAGAAGGGCGCCGTGCCGCGGGGCGCCACCAGGTCGGCCAGGAAGTCGGCGCCGCCCTCGCGCAGCGCCCCGGCCAGCAGGGTGCGGTCGCGCAGCGGCGCCTGCTGCACGTGCACCAGCTCGTGCGCCACGGTGTGGGGAAGGTCCTCCACCGGGCCCACGATGCGGCGCAGCCCCAGGTGCAGCTCGTCGGTGGGGGTCTCCGGCGTCACCCCGTACATCTCGGTGCCGATGAGCAGACCGCGTCCCGAGACGGTGCCGCCGGAGCTGAGCCGCCCCACCACCAGGTACACGTCGGGGAACACCGCCTCCGGGTACAGCGCCTCCAGCCGCGCGAAGGCGGCGCGGATCTCCGGCTCCATGCGCGCCGCCCGCAGGGTGCTCGCCCGCACGCCGTCGTAGAAGCGCGGGTGGCGCGCCACGAACGCGCCCAGCTGCTCGGGGTTGCCGATCTTGAGCCGGTAGTAGTCGAGCAGCCCCGGGGTCCCGCGCTCCAGGTACTCGCGCAGGAAGACCGCGGCGCGGGAGCGGTCGCTCTGGCGGCGCGCGGCCATGTCGTAGGCGCGCCAGAAGCGATCCACGTCGTCGGCCACCACGCGGGCGTTGGCGGGGTCGCCGCGCTCGGCCCGGTAGCGCGCCTCGTTGCCCCGGGCCCCGTCGAGCAACACGGCCCAGCGGGGGTCGCCGTGCAGGGCGCGCAGGTCGGGGTCGGCGGTCATGCGCCCCGCGCCGCGGAACCCCACCGCCACCGCGCGCCCCAGGTAGTCCAGGGCGGACGCCGCGTCCCCACCCAGGGCGTAGGCGCAGGCGGCGCTGTAGAAGGCGGCCTCGCGCCGCCAGTACCCGGGTGCCTCGGCGGCGCGGGCGAACAGCTCCGCGGCGCGCGCGTGCCTGCCCCCCTGGTACGCCCCCGCCCCGCGCGCGAACAGCGCGTCGGCGGCGGAAAGCGCCTCCAGCGACACCTGCGCCGTGGCGGGCGAGGGGTCGGGCGGGGGCGAGGGGGCGCAGCCGCCCAGCAGGAGGACCCCGGCGGCGAGTGCGGCCCGCCGCGCGGGCCCGGCGGATCTCCGGCGACGGAGCATGGCGAGCCTCCTCCGGCGGACGGGGGGGCGGAACGGGGTGACCGCCTCCGGGAAGGCGGCCCACGGAAAGGGAAGCAGACGCAAGCTCCGGGCTACGCGTCCGCCGCGGCGGGCTCCACGGCCAGGTGCCGCGCCAGGTAGGCGCGCACCGGGTCGGGGTGGCCCTCCGCCAGCACGGTGGCGACGTACGCTTCGCGCTCGAACCAGAGCACCTGCAGGTCCCACACGCAGAACGATTCGCTCCCCTCCGCCGGCCGCCACGCCCTCTCCCCGCCGGCGGGGCGCACCCACACGCGCAGCGGCAGCTCGTTCTCGCGGTCCCACCACCCCAGCACCACGTACAGCATGCTCCGCCCGGCGTGCGCGACCACGAAGGCGGCGCCCGGGCGCCCGGCGGCGATGGCGGGGAGCGGCAGCGCCCCCGCGGCAAGCGCGATTCCCTCCTCGAAGGCCGCCAGCGCTGGCGGCGCGCCGTCGTGGGTGATGGAGTACAGCTTGAGCCGCCACCCCTCGCGGTGGCGCAGGCCGTGGAAGCGGACGGGTCGCGGGCGGAAGGGCTGCATGGGACCGGGAGCGGGTGCGCGAGGGGGTCGCATTCACGATGCGACGGCGCGGCGGGGACGGCAAGTGGGCGGCGGGGGAAGAACCCGCTTGCGCGCCGGCGCGCGGCGGCGATCTTGGAAGGGCGCGGCCCGCCCACCGGCACCCCCCCGTCCCTTCCCTCACCCCGCGGCACATGACCTGGGACTTCGTCGTCGTCGGCTCGGGGTTCGGCGGCAGCGTGAGCGCGCTGCGGCTGGCGGAAAAGGGCCACCGCGTTCTGGTGCTGGAAAAGGGGCGGCGCTTCCGCCCCGAGGACTTTCCGCGCAGCAACTGGAACCTGCGGCGCTGGCTGTGGATGCCGCGACTGGGCCTTCGCGGCCCCTTCCAGATGAAGTTCCTGCGCCACCTGACCGCGGTGTCGGGGGTGGGGGTGGGGGGCGGCTCGCTGGTGTACGCCAACACCCTCCCGGTCCCCGGCGCGGCCTTCTTCGAGGCGCCCGGGTGGCGCCACCTGGCCGACTGGCGGGCGGAGCTGGCCCCCGCCTACGCGCGCGCCCGCCGCATGCTGGGCGCCGCGCGCTACCCGCGCGCCACCTTCCCGGACGAGGTCATGGCCGCCGTGGCGCGCGACCTGGGCCGCGAGGACGGACTGCACCCGGTGGAGGTGGGGGTGTTCCTGGGGGAGCCGGGGACGACGGTGCCGGACCCGTACTTCGGGGGGGAGGGCCCGGCGCGGACGGGGTGCACCCACTGCGGCGGGTGCATGCTGGGGTGCCCGGTGGGGGCGAAGAACACGCTGGACCGCAACTACCTGTACCTGGCGGAGCGGCGCGGGGCGGAGGTGCGCCCGGAGCACGAGGTGGACTGGATCCGCCCGGTGGAGGGGGGCTACGAGGTGGAGGTGCTGGAGGGGCCGGTGCGCCCCTGGCGACGACGCCGCCGGGGCGTGGTCCGGGCGCGTGGCGTGGTGCTGGCGGGCGGGGTCCTGGGGACGGTTCCCCTCCTCCTCCGCCTGAAGGGGAGCCCGCGCGGCCTCCCCCGGCTCTCGGAGCGGCTGGGCGAATACGTGCGCACCAACTCGGAGGTGCTGATGGGGGTGGTGAGCGAGCGCCGCGACCGGGAGATGTCGGAGGGGGTGGCGATCACCTCCATCCTGCACACCGACGACGGCTCCACGCTGGAGCCGGTGCGCTACCCCGCGGGCTCGGGCTTCTTCCGGGTTCTGATGGCGCCGCACGGGCCCGGCTCCACCGCCGCGGAGCGCATCCGCGGCGCCCTGCGCGCGGTGGCGCGCTCGCCCCGGCGCGCGCTGCGCGCCGCGATCAACCCGGACTTCGGGCGGCACTCGCTGATCCTGCTGTACATGCGCACGCTGGACAGCCACCTGTCGCTGCGCCCGGCGCGCTGGGGCCGCGGGGCGCGCAGCGTGCTGGCCCACGGCCCCGCCCCCACGGCGGCGATCCCGGAGGCCACGGCGCTGGGCGAGCGGGTGGCCGCCCGCGCCGACGGCTTCCTGGCCAGCCTGGCCACGGAAACGCTCTTCGGCATCCCCACCACCGCGCACGTGCTGGGCGGCTGCGTGATGGGCGACTCGCCCGAGACCGGCGTGATCGACGCCGGACACCAGGTGTGGGGCTACCCCGGCCTGTACGTGGTGGACGGCTCCGCGGTCTCCGCCAACCCGGGCGTGAACCCGTCGCTCACCATCTGCGCGCTGGCGGAACGCGCGATGGAGCGGGTCCCGGCGAAGGCGGAGGGGGCCCTCACCCGGCTCGCTTGAGGCTCGCCACCCTCCCCCAATTCTGGGGGAGGGCTTCCTGACCTTCGAGTTTGTCGTGTCGTGCTCCCCCTCTCCCGCTTGCGGGGGAGGGGGCCGGGGGGAGGGGGCCTGCCGTCGCGTGAGGGATTTCGGCCCGAAGGGGCGAGACCCCGCGGCAGTTTGCGGGGGCTCGACTCCGTTACGCAGCGTTGTTTGCTGCGTTACGGAGCCGAAGCCCGACCCCGGCGCCAGCCGGGGGCACGCCCAACCCCGCAGTTCAACGAGCAGTTCAACGCGGCTCCGGCTCCGCCTGAGTCCACAGCAGCACCACCCCGCACGCCAGGTTGGCGGTCCTGTACTGCGGCGGCACTTCGGCGCCGTTGCGGTACACCTCGATGGCGACGACGTCGCCCGTGCGGAGATGCCGGTCGATGTCCTGGCCCTGCTCGGGGCTGTCGCTCATGATGCGCACGCCGTCCAGGAACACCGGGAAGAAGCACTGGTCGGCGGAGCGGTCGTTCGAGCCCTCGCTGAGGCGCACGCTCGTGTTGCTCCGGCTGGAGACCAGGCGGGTCTCCATGGGGGGCGCCGTGCCCATGCGGCCGGGCGGCTGATGCCGGATCACCCGGATCCCCGGGATGGTGCGTATCACGCTGGACAGCGGGGCGCCGCGCCGGAAGTCCTCCTCCGTCAGGAAGACGCCCCACCCCATCCTCTGGCGCTCGTAGAACCCCACGGCGTCCAGGGAGCGGCGCTCCCGGCTCGCCTCCACCCGCAGCGGGTCCAGGGTGTAGGGGGTGGTCACCAGCGCGGCCAGCCGCATCCCCTCGCCCAGGCGCAGCTCCAGGTCGGCGGTGCCCCCCTCCACCACGGCCTTGACGGTGCGCGTGCCGTGCGCGGGGTGCGCGACGGTCACGTCCTGGCTGCCGGCCACGACGCCGCGCACGGTGAAGCGGCCCTGGGCGTCGGTGGTGGCCGGCGCTCCCCCGCCGCCCAGCACCACCGTGGCCCCGGCCAGCGGGGCGCCGTCGGGGCCGCCGAGCACGCGGCCGGTGACCACGGCCCGCGCGCCCGCCGCCTGGCCGGGGCGCGGCGCCGCGGCGGCGACCCGGGGCGCCACCGTGAAGTCCTGGAGCACCGGACCGCCTTCCAGCTGGAGCGTGGTCCGCACCCGCGCCCCGGCGGCCTCCACCCGCACCGCCACCGGCCCCGCCGGCGCCCCGCAGAAGCGATACGCCCCGCGCGCGTCCGTCCTCACCTCCATGGCCCGCCCGCTCCCCGCGAGCGCCACCCGCGCGCCGGCGAGCGGCGCGTCGGTGCCGCCCTGCCGCACCACGCCCACCAGGATGCCGCTCCCGGCGGCGGTGCTGTCCGCCCCCGTGGCGCCCATGGCGGAGCACGCGGCCGCCAGCATCCGCACCGGCGGCGGCACCGCCAGGTCGCGCCGGGTGTTGGCCCCCCGCGCCAGCGTCACCGTGACCGGCGGCGGCGCGTACCCCAGCGAGTCCAGCCGCGCGCCCCCGAAGCTGACCGTGTAGCGCCCCTCGGGAAGGTTGGCCAGCTCGTAGCGCCCCGCGGAGTCGGTCTGCGCGGCGTACTCCGTGCCGCTCAGCCACACCCGCGCCCCCGCCAGCCCCGCCCGGCGCGTGCTGTCGTAGACCATCCCCGCCAGGCGCGCCCCCGCGGCGGCCAGCACCGGCGTCCCGTCGCGCCGCGCCACCTGCGTCAGCTCGCCGCCCTTTTCGCGCACCCCCAGCAGCGTCCACTGCTGCACCGGGCGGACCTCCGAGCCGGGCATGGGCTGCGCCACGGACACCTGCTGCACTCCCATGAGCGGCATGCGGATGCGCCACCGGCTCACGATCCAGTCGCCGGAGGGGAGCCTGCGGAACTCCAGCTCGCCGCCGGCGTTCTCGGCCGCGCGCCGGCTGTCCAGCCCGGTGTAGCGATACTCCATGCGCCGCAGCTCGCTGCTGGCGCGGTCCAGCCACAGCACCCCCTCGATATCCGGCAGCCGCCGCGCCCGCACCGGCTCGAAGGCCAGCCCGATCGTCCCCTCGTCCCCGGAGGGCGGCGCCTGGAGGCGGAAGCAGTGCTGCTCCAGGAAGGCGTCGGAAAGCAGCGCGGCGGCGTCCGGGGCGTGGAAGAGCAGCGAGTCGCCGTCCTCCTCCATGTACCCTTTCTCCGCCAGGCGCTCCAGCGGCACGGTGGTGAACGGGGTGCCGCTCATGCCGGCGCGCGTGCCGGCCTGCTCGGCCCGCACCGTGGCGCTGCGCGGGTCGACGTCGCGCTCGAAGACGCGCGCCGAGTAGCGATACAGCCCCTCGCGCGCGGCGCTCTCGGTGCCCTGCAGCGCCCGGCGCGCCGCTTCCCACACGGTGTGCACCGGCTCGCCCGCGGGGGGCATGGTGCGGCAGCGCGCGCGCTCCCCGCCGCGCACCACGATCCCCTCCAGCGAGCTTTCCTGCGGCGTCGCTTCCAGCCGGTGCTCCAGCGTCTCGCCCGCGGCCAGGCTCAGCAGCGGCGACACCGCCCGCACGAAGCCCATGGGCTCGGCGGACACGGTGTAGCCGCCGGCGGCGGGGGCGCGCAGCAGGAAGCGGCCGGACGCGTCGGTGCTGCCGGTGGCGACGACCCGCCCGGCGACGTCGCGCAGCTGCACGTGCGCACCGGGAACGGGTGCCCCGGAGCCGCCGCTGCGCAGCGTGCCGCGCACGGCCTGGGCGGACAGGGCCGCGGGGATGCCCAGGAGCAGGGCCAGGAGGAGGAGGAGACGGCGAGGCATGGAAGACCCTCCGGACCGGTGGAGACACGGTGGGAACCCACCCACATTACGCCGTCACGCGCAGGCGTACAACACGCCCGGCCGGATGGGCCAATCGCTGCCGGGGCTGGCGACCGAGGGCGGCGGTGCGGTGGACGCTGGTGGCAGGTGCCTCGCCCGCCTACTTTTGCGGCGCCCGCCACACCGCGCCCGGAGGCGCTTCCCCGCATCGCCGCCCATGACCGACCACGCACCGGACCCGGACCGCGCCGCCCTGCTGGACCGCATCGCCCGGCTGGAGCGCGCCGGGCGCCCGCTCGACCCCGGCGCTGGCCGCCGCAGGCGGCTGCGCGACGCGGTGGTCGCCTCCTCCGAGCGGTTCCTGCGGGGGATCGGCTCGCTGCGGGCGTACCAGGAGGCGGATGATCCCGGGATCGGGGTGCTGGAGGTGCCCATCCCGGAGCACGGGGTGCCGCTGGAGGACGCCATCCGGGTGCTGGAGGACGCGGTGGCGGGGCCGGGGGGGAACCCGGCCTCGCCCGGGCACCTGGCCTACATCCCGGGGGGCGGGCTCTACCACTCGGCGCTGGCCGACTACCTGGCGGCGGTCACCAACAAGTACGCGGGGATCTTCTTCACCGGGCCGGGGCCGGTGCGCATGGAGAACCTGCTGATCCGCTGGGTGGCGGACCTGGTGGGGTACCCGGCGGGGGCGGGGGGCAACATCGCGTCGGGGGGGAGCATCGCCAACCTGGCGGCGATCACCACGGCCCGGGACGCCCACGGGCTGAAGGGGGCCGACTACGCCCGCGCGGCGGTGTACACGACGTCGCAGGCCCACCACGCCATCGACAAGGCGCTCCGCATCGCGGGGCTGGCGGAGGTGCAGGTGCGCCGCGTCGCCATGGACGAGCGCTTCCGCATGCGCCCGGATGCCCTGGCGGAGGCGGTCGCCGCGGACCGCGCGGCGGGGCTGCGGCCCTGGCTGGTGATCGCGGCGGCGGGCACCACCGACACCGGCGCGGTGGACCCGCTGGACGCCATCGCGGACGTGGCGGAGCGGGAGGGCTGCTGGTTCCACGTGGACGCGGCGTACGGCGGCTTCTTCCTGCTCACGGAGCACGGCCGGAGGCTGCTCCGGGGGATCGAGCGCTCGGACTCGGTGGTCCTGGACCCGCACAAGAGCCTGTTCCTGCCCTGGGGCTCGGGGATGGTGGTGGTGCGCGACGTCCGGCCGCTGGCGGCCACGCACCACTACTCCGGCAGCTACATGCAGGACGCCCTGCGCGAGCCGGGCGAGGTTTCCCCCGCGGACGTGTCGGCGGAGCTCACGAAGCCGTTCCGGGCGCTGCGCATGTGGCTGCCGCTGGTGCTGCTGGGCGTGGCGCCCTTCCGCGCGGCGCTGGAGGAGAAGCTGCTGCTGGCCCGCTACTTCCGCGAGGAGGCGCGGGCGCTGGGCTTCGAGGTGGGCCCGGAGCCGGACCTTTCCGTGGTCACCTTCCGCTGGGCGCCCCCGGGGATGGAGCTGGACGAGGCCAACCGGGTGAACCAGGACATCGTGGACCGCGTGAGGCGCGACGGGCGGGTGTTCCTGTCGTCCACGCTGCTGGACGGCCGCTTCACCCTGCGCATGGTGGCGCTGTCGTTCCGCACCCACCGCCGCACCATCGACCTGGCGCTGCGCATCCTGCGCGACGAAGCGGCCGCGCTGGGTGGCTGAAGAGGAATGCGGGGAGATGCCCCGCGTGAGGGATTTCGGCCCGAAGGGGCGAGACCCGCGGGCTGTTTCGCGGGGCTCGACTCCGTTGGGCTGCGTTGTTTGCAGCCCTACGGAGCCGAAGCCCGACCCCGGCGCCAGCCGGGGACACGCCCAACCCCGCAGCTGCCGTCGACGCTTCTCACGAAAACCCGCAGCCCTCCACGAAGTGCACCGCGAGCCCGGTATAGTACTCGATGACGGCCGGCCGGACGTTTCCCGCCTGGCTCGTGCTTCGCGTCCGCGCCACCGGGCTCACGTGGCGGCGCACGTCCACCACGGCGCTGGCCATCTTCTGGTGGGCGCCGTCGCGGAGCTCGCTCAGGCTGCCCCCGGCCAGCTCCCCCGCCGGGCGATAGCGGCACCCGGGCACGCGGTGGGAGGTGAAGAGCGGGATGGTCTCGGCGTCCGGGTGCGCCATCACGCCCCAGTCGCGCGGGTCGGGGCCGAGCGGCTCGGCGCCGCGCCGGGCGGCGCACGCGGACGCGGCCAGCGCCGCGGCGAGAACGGCGAGCGAGGCGATCTTCCGGGTACGCATGGGGTCTCCTCCGGGACGGGTGGGACGGACCGCGCGCGGGCCTCGTTCCATTCTCCGGCGCGGCGACCCGCCCCGCAAGGCTTTCGTCGGGGCCGGGCTGGCAGGCCCGCGGAGCCCCCTGGACGAGCGGAGGCGCCGGGACGGGGTCCCGGCGCCTCCCTGCGCTTCGATTCCGGAGGGACTGCGCCTTCAGGCTGCGCTCAACCCTCCCCGGTCTCCGCTTCCGGCCGGGCGCCGGCGGGGGCCTCCGGCCGGTCGGGACGGGCCTGCGCGGCGGCCGCGCGCGCCGTGCGTGCGCGGCTGCCGAACTCGGTGGGACGGGGGAAGACGAGGTCGCGGATGAAGCGCAGCATGATACCTCCGGGGAGTGGGGGAGAGTCCTGCAAGGCGGGAAGCAGCATGTATATGCCGCCAGCTCCGGAAACACAACGTTCTCGTTCCGGAGGCCGGCCGAAACCCGGCTCGGCCCGCCGGGTAGCATCCCCCGGCTTCCGTCCCGGCCGTGCCGCACCCCTCTCGCCAGGAGCACGATGAGCTCGCCGCAGTCCCCCGCCGCCAGGCTGACCCTCCCCGGCCACGCGCCGGCCGCCGCCGCGGTGCAGCTTCGCCCGCGCCCCCGCAAGCAGCGGACGGTCCGGGCGCTCACCCTGCTGGTGGCCTTCTGGGCGCTGGTCCCGCTGGTCTTCTTCATCCCCCCGCACGTGCCGTGGGCGGCGGGCGCCTTCGCCGCGGGGATCTACTTCGCGCTGCGGAGCCTGCGGGGCGAGTACGTGGTGGAGTCCTTTGCCGGGAACTGCCCGCGCTGCGGCGAGCCGCTCGCGATCGCCCCGGGGACGCTGGTGAAGATCCCCTACACGGTGACGTGCTACCACTGCCACCACGAGCCCGCGCTCCAGGTGGCGCGCCCGGGGGCGCAGGGAGCCACGGCCTGACGCACCGGCGGCGGATCACCCCGCGCTCCCCTCCCATTCGGCGACCAGGCGGCGCGGCGCGTGCCGTCGCCAGGAGTCCACCACCAGCGCGCGGAGCCGCTCCGGCCGGATGGCCGCCAGGCGGACCAGGACGATGGGGTAGCCCCGGTAGTGGTCGGTGACGAAGAAGGCCGCGGGGTCCGACTCCAGCAGGAAGTCGCGCTCGTACTCGTCGGTCTTGAGCACGAGCGTATCGCCGTCCTCCCACAGGCGGACGAAGAGCTTGCCCCGGACGCGGAGCGCGGGCGTGCCGTAGGAAGTGCCCTCCTCCACGCCGGGAAGCGCGAGCGCCCACTCGCGCACCGCCTGGAAGGTGGCGCCGGCCGCGGGGTCGCTCACCCCATCCCCTCCGGTGGGGGCCTGTCTGGCGACGTCGGGCCCGCGGTCCTCGCTCATGGCGTCCTCCTGGCTGAGATTGACATCCCTGCCGCGCTGCAACGCCCGTTCCGGGAGGAGCGGCACGCGGCGGGGATTCGGGACGGACCGCGGGCGCCTCAGCAGAGCCGCTCGTAGTAGACGAGCGGCGTGCCGCGGTACGAGACCCGGCCCACCTCGCGGAACCCGCACGCGGCGTAGAAGCCGCCGGCGCCCGCCTCCGCGTCGTACGCGTCCAGCCGCAGCGCGTCCGCCGGCCACGCCCGCGCGAGCCGCAGCGCCTCCGCCAGGCACCCGCGCCCGACGCCGCGGCGCTGCCGGTCCGGCCGCACCGCCATGTCCGTGAGGTACAGCGGCCTCGCGCAGGGCGTGAAGTACGCCGGGTCGATGGCCCACGGCTTCCGCGTGCCCAGGCGGAAGGTGGCGACGGCCTCGCCGCCCTGCCGCGCGAGCCAGACGCGGGAGATGCGCAGCTGGTGCAGCACGCCGCGCTCGGTCGGCTCGCCCGCCCAGTGGCCGTGGCCGTAGCGCGCGGCGAGGTCCCGGGCCGCGGCGGCGCGCAGCGCGACCACCCGGGCCGCGTCCTCCGGCGCCGCTTCCGCGAAGGCGAGCCCCGCCGGCCGGTCCTCCGGCGGGGGCGCCGCGCTGGCCGGCGGCGGTGCGCTCAAGGGTGGACCCGGCGCCAGCGGCCGGGAGCGCGCGCCGTCGCCAGGCGGAGCGTGTCCGCGGCGAGCAGGAGGTGCACGAGCGTGGGTCCGGCGATCCGCGGCAGTCTCATGGGCACGTGTCCGTGCGGGGGACGCGGGCGAGCTTGTGGGCCGCACCCGCGCGTGGGTATCGTAGATCCGGCCTCCGCGCGCCGCGGACGGCGCCGCGCGCGAGGACCGGGCCGGGGCCGCGAGCCCCGGGAGCCCGGCTTCACCCCTCCACTCCCCGGCCATGCCGCACCCAACGTCCCCCTTCCCCGGCGCCCGCGCCCGCCTCGCCGCGCGCGCGGCCCTGCGCCTGTGCGCCGCGTCGCTGGCGCTCGCCGCGTGCGCGCCGGCCGATCCCCCGCCCCTCCCCGTGGACGAGGCCGCCTACCGGCAGACGCTGGAGCGGTTCCTGGCGAAGCGCACCGAGGAGGTCAACGGCGCGGACGGGTGGAACACGCTGGTGGGGCTCTTCTGGCTGGAGCCCGGCGCCAGCCGCGTGGGGAGCGACTCCACCGCACCCGTGCGCCTGCCGGCCGACCGGTCGCCGGCCGTGCTGGGCACCGTGTTCGTGGAGGGCGACTCCGTGCGCTTCGACGCGGCGCCGGGCGCCCGGGTCACACGGGACGGCGTGCCGGTGCGGGCGCTCCGGCTGCTCACCGACGCGGACAGCGCGCAGACGGTCCTCGCGCACGGATCGCTCACGCTGCGCGTCATCCGCCGCGGCGAGCGGCTGGCGCTGCGCGTCAAGGACCGCGAGCACCCGGCGCGGACGGGCTTCGCCGGGCTGCGCTACTTTCCCGTGGACACCACCTGGCGCATCCGCGCACGCTTCGTCCCCAGCGAGCGCATGGACTCCGTGGAGATCGTCAACATCGTGGGGATGATGGAGAAGCAGCCCTCGCCCGGGCTCATCGAGTTCGAGGCCGGCGGCCGGCGCCACACCCTGCGCCCCGTGCTGGAGCGCGGCTCGCCGGAGCTGTTCGTGATGTTCAAGGATTCCACCAGCAGCGCGGACACCTACCAGGCCGGGCGCTACCTGTACGTGAGCCCGCCGGACTCGCTGGGGCGCGTGCTCCTGGACTTCAACCAGTCGTACAACCCGCCCTGCGCCTTCACGGCGTTCGCCACCTGCCCGCTGCCGCCGCGCGAGAACCACCTGCCGTTGCGCATCGCCGCGGGGGAATTGCGGCCGGCGGCGCACTGAGGCCGGATCCGGTCGTATCGAGGTGAACTGCATGGTTCGGGCGTGCCCCCGGCTGGCGCCGGGGTCGGGCTTCGGCTCCGTAACGCACGAAACAACCGTGCGTAACGGAGTCGAGCCCCGGCGGAAACTGCCCCGCCGGGTCTCGCCCCTTCGGGCCGAAATCCCTCACGCGGGTTTTGCGCTGGCGTCCGCGAGATCTGGCCCTCGATGGCCGCGCGGGCTAGAAGCCCTCGAAGATGCCGCCGATGACGGACGCGATCACCTCGAAGACGCTCACGGCGGCCTCCCCCACCACCTCGAACAGGCCGGTGGCGACCTCGGGTGCCACCGCGACCAGGTCCGGCACGTGCGAGGCCGCGTGGGCCGCCGCGCGGACGCCGTAAAAGGCCAGGTCCGGCGTGTAGAAGAGGGTGTCGAGCAGCACCTCGCCGGGCCCGCTGCGCACCTCGCCGGGCGAGCCGGCGCGCCGTAGCGCGCGCCCCTGGAGCGCCCCGTCGAAGCCCGCCTCCCAGATGGCCCGCAGCTCGTGGTGGTCGAACCACACTCCCCTGCACCCGCCGCACACGTCCAGGTGCAGCCCCGCGTGCGACTCGGTGCGCATGGGGCGCGCGCAGGCGGGGCACTCCAGGGTGTTGCTCCAGCCGCAGGCCGGGCACTTCTCGTCCGCCCGGTCCAGCGCGCCGTGGCAGTCGTGGCAGCGCATGCGGAAGCGGTGCTCGCGCTTCTCCACCCGCTGCCACAGCTCGGCCGCCGGCATCCCCCGCAGCCGCTGCACCTCGCCGTGCTCCAGCCAGGCGCCGCCGCAGCGCCCGCAGTGGTCCACCCGGAGCACGCCTCCCGGGCCGATCGCCACCCGGCCCATGGTCACGCCCAGGCAGACCGGGCACGGCAGGCGGGGCGACAGCTCAGGCATCGAGCACCCCCCTCGCCGACGACTTGCCGCCCAGGTGGCGGATGTCGTAGAAGCCGTACACGAGCAGCCCGGCGTCGCTGACCTCGATGTCCGCCTGGCCGCGCACGCACAGGGCGTCGAGAGCTTCCTTGGCCGCCTCGGGCGTGACCGCCAGCTCGGCCGCCACCTCCACCGCGGTGAGCCGGCCGCCCCGCTCGCCGGCGAGCCGGAGGATCTCCGCGTCCATCGTCTGCCGGCGGAGCTGGGCCTTCCGCCCGACGAGCCGCGCCCGCTCGGCGTGGTGGCTGCGGACCAGCAGGGCGGCGCCCACGGCGGGCAGGCCCACTGTGAGCGCGAGTGCCGCGAGCGTCGCCGGGGCGGCGAGGGCCGCGCCGGAGCCCAGGAACCCGAGGAGCATGAACAGCCCGAGGGCGGCGAGACCGGCGGCGGCGAGCTGCTTGCTCATGGGCGTGCGGATCCGGGTCGAGGCGCGGGCCGCGAAGACGGCGCCGTAGTTCCGACTACGGACCGGGCGTGGGGGCGGGTTTCACGCGTCGGGCGCCGGGCCGAGCGCGGTGCGGAACTGGAAGCACTCGATCCCCAGCCCCTCGCGGAAGTAGAAGCGGTGCGCCTGCTCGCGCGTCACCCGGGAGATGAGCTGCAGCTCGGCGCAGCCGCCGGCCCGCCCCTCGGCCTTGAGCCAGTCCAGCAGGCGCCTGCCGTAGCCGCGCGAGCGCACCCGCTCGTCGGTCACGAAGTCGTCCACGTACAGCAGCCGCCCGCAGTACAGCATGGTCATGTACCGGTACCCGGCCACGGCGCGCACCTCGCCGTCGTCCTCCAGCGCGGCGAGCCGGTAGCCTTCGCCCTCCATCATCCGGCGGACCATGGGCACGTAGTCGCCGAGCGGGAGGTGCGGGCGCAGCTGCCGCATGACCTGCCAGGTGGCGGCGATCGCGTCGTCGGTGTCGGCGGTGCGGATGGTCACGGGCGGTTCTCCGGGCGGATGGGGGTGGAGCCGGACGGCGGCGGACGCCTAGCCGTGGATCTTCTCGCCGCGCTCCAGCATCTCGATGAAGCCGGCGATCCGCTTCGCGCGGGTCTCCGGCTTCCTGGCCGTCTGCACGCGGAAGAGGATGGCGTAGCGGTTGGCGCCGCTCAGCGTGGCGAAGAATTCCGCCGCCCGCGGGCTCGCGTCCAGCGCGGCCTGCAGGTCGTCCGGGACCGTCGCCCTGCTCTGCGAGTCGTACGCGGCGTCCCAGCGGCCGTCCGCCTTCGCGGCCTCCACCGCTTCCAGGCCGCCGGGCTTCATCCGGCCGGCCGCCACCAGCGCCTCCACCTTGTCGCGGTTGATCCTGGACCAGATACTCCGGGGGCCGCGCGGGCTCCACTTCTGGATCCACGAGGCCTCGTCGTAGCTCTTCTTCTGGCTGTCGATCCACCCGTAGCACAGCGCCACGTCCAGCGCCTCGGCATAGGACGGCGAGCGGAGGCCGGAGTCCTTCTTGGCGTGCCGGAGCCACACGCCCGGGGAATCGGGGTGGTGCCGGTCCAGCCACTCGGCCCAGGCGGCCTGGTCCTCGACGTGAAGGACGGCCAGCTCGGGCGCCGGGGGCTTCGGGGGTGTCATCGGGATCGGGGATCGGGGTCGATGTCGGGAGGATGGCGGCGCCCGGAGCGTCGCGCCTCAAATGTCTTCGCGGAAGATCTGTACGCGGACCGGCGCGCACCCGAGACGGAGATCATCCCCCGGCGCCGGGGTGGGGAATGAGCCCCTGCACCACCTCGTGGGGATCCCGGCCCCAGCAGCGCAGCTCGCCCGCCACGGTCACGCCGCACTCGCCCCAGTCGCCTCCGGCCACGGAGCGCCAGCGGTGCTCCGGGCGCCACGGGCGCGGCACGCGATCGCCCGCCCACGCGTACGCCCGGCCGTCGGCGGTGAGCCCCAGCATGCGCGCTTCGCGCGGCATGCGCCGGATGGAGCGGAAGCGGAGCCCGCCGGAAACGGCGGCCGGGCGCGGGTTGCACCACGTCTGCGTGCCCCAACGCGGGCAGCGCTCGAAGCCCGGCCGCTGCGCGGTGTCGCGCGTGGCGTCGTCGTAGCCGGCGGCGCCCCAGCAGTGCGCGGCGCCGTCCGCGGTGAGCCCGCACGCCCAGTGGCCGACCACCGCGATCTCGCGGAACCGCTCCCTGCCGGCGACGGGGGCCGGGGCGGCGGCGGTGTCGCGGCTCCCGGTCCCCAGCACGCCGAAGGTGGCGTCGCCGCGGCAGAAGACGCGCCCGTCGCGCGCCGCGGCGCAGAAGGTGGGCTCCACCGGCACGTCGTCGTCGCCGTCCACACTCGCCACGGCCAGCCGCGCCCACGGCTCGGGCTGGGGCGCGGGACGGCCCCAGCGGCGGTCCCAGCAGAGGAGCGCGCCGACCACGTCCACGGCGCAGCGCCGGGCGGCGTTCACGGCGGCGAAGCGGCGGCCGGGCGCCGGCGGCACCGGGGCGAAGCTGCACGGCTCGGTGTGCAGGCAGCGGTCCTTGTACGCGGCCGTGTCGCCCAGCGGCCGTCCCCAGCACAGCAGCGTCCCCGCCGGCTCGATGCCGCAGGTCAGGTAGCGGCCGGCGCTCAGCGTGGCGAACCGGTGGCCGCCGAGCACCGGGAGCGGGAGCGTGTCGCTGGCCGTGGGATAGCAGCTGCGGTGGCCGCTCTCGCCCACGATGCCGCAGTGCACCGGGGTGCGGGCGCCCAGGTGGCCGGCGTGGTTGTTCCCCCAGCAGAACGCCTGCCCGGCGGTGTCCAGCGCGCAGGCGTGGTCGTCGCCCACGGTGACGGAGGCCCAGCGGGGCGCGGGCTGCGTGGCGGGTGCCGGAGCGGCGGCGAGCGCCGGGAGCAGGAGGAGCGCGGCCAGGGCGGCGCGGAGTCCGAGGCTCATGCGGGGAGCCGGGGCGCGGGGGCGGCCTCCTCGATCTCCGGCGCGAGCGCGGAAAGCACGTCGATCACGTCATCCTCCGTGGCGATGCGGAAGTGAACGAGCCCGGGATGGTGGACGTCGAGCAGCGGCTCGGCCTCGCGGAGCCGGGCGAGCCACGGCGAACCGGGGACGCGCGCGGTCCAGCCGACCCGGTCCGCGCCCGCTCCCCCGGTCCAGAGCCCCAGCCGGAGCTCCTCCCGCACGTTCCGGTAGGCCGGCACGCTCGCGAACGTGAGGGTCCAGCGGCGCCGGGCGGGGTCGCCCGCGTCCTCCAGCGTGAGGCGGAGCGCGCCGTCGTCCACCAGCGTCACCAGGCGCAGGCTGCGCGCGTCGGAGACGGGCGTCTCCCAGCGTTCCGCCATCCAGGTGGACCCGTGTGTCACGGAAGGATGGCGTCCCTCGTCGGGCATGGTCGGATGTCTCCTGGTGGCTGGAATGGAGCCGGCGCCGGCCGCCGGGCGTGCCCCTACCGCACCCCCGCCATGCTCAGCGCCAGCAGCAGCACCATCCGGGTCCCCTTGAGCGCGCTGGGCACGTCCGACCACTCCGAGAGCGTGTGCTGGTCCCCGCCGTTGGAGCGCCCCACGGAAATCGCCGGGATCCCCCGCTCCACCGCCGCGTTGGCGTCCGTGGAGCCGGAGGGCACCGCCTCCGTGTCGATGCCCAGGAAGCGGTGCACGTCCAGCGCCGTCTGCACCAGCGGGTGCGCGCGGCGGCCGCGGAGCATCACCTCGGTGCCGCCGGCGCCGTTGCGGGTCACCACCTCCCTTTCCCAGCGCACCCGGTTGGCCTCCGCCGCTCGCTGCACGCGCGAGGTGATCTCGGCGTCCAGCGAGTCCAGCAGCAAGGGGTCCACCGAGCGCAGGTCCATGGTGAAGGACACCTCCTCGGGGATGGCGTTGAAGATCTTGCCGCCCTGCACCATCCCCACGTTGAACACGGTGTGCCCGCCCCCCTCCGGGAGGCGCAGCTCGTAGATGGAGCGCACCGCGTCCGCCAGGGCGCGCACCGGGTGCGGCTTGCCGGCGGAGGTGTTGGTGTGCGAGCCCTCGCCGCGGAAGGTGTAGCGCGTCCAGTAGATCCCCAGCGCGCCGTACATCACCGGCCCCAGCCCGCCGTCCACCGCCACCACCACGTCGGCGGCGCGCGGGTTGTGGTCCAGCCAGTAGGCCATGCCCACCAGCCCCAGCTCCTCCTGCGCGGTGCCGATGAAGAGCAGGTCGCCGCGGGTGCGCACCCTGGCCTGGTCCAGGGCGCGCGCCACCGCCAGCAGGTTGGCGACCGAGGCCGAGTTGTCGAAGACGCCGGGGGCGCGCAGCACGTCGCCGTCGCGGCGCACCTCGACGTCGGTGTCCAGGGGGTGAACGGTGTCCAGGTGCGCCGCCAGCGCCACCGTGGGCCCGCCGCCAGTGCCCCGACGACGACCCACCACGTTGCCGATGGAGTCCACGGTCACCTCCAGCCCCGCGCGCTCCATCTGCTCGCGGACGTAGGCCGCGCGCGCCTGCTCGTGGCGCGAGGTGCCGGGGATCTCGGTGATGCGGATCCACTCCTCCACCTGGCGGGGGAAGTTGCCCTCGATCCAGGCGAGCGCGTCGCGCACGGCGGGGCGCGCGGCCAGCCGCGGGGAGAAATTGCTGGGATACGCCGGCTGCTGCGCGGCCGCGGGAGCGGCCAGGGCGAGCAGGGCGAGGGCGGCGCCCAGGGCGCGGCGGGCGTTCGCGTGCATGGCTGCGCAGGGGATGCGGGACGGGAACGGGAATCGCCGGGGAAGGTGCGCGGGAGCGGTGCGGGGCCGCAAGTGCTCCTTGCCGGGGCGGGGCGCGCGCGTTCTCTTCGGGGCATGCGGCGCGCGGAGTCCGCGCGCCCTCAACCCCGGCCAGGGAGAGCCCCGTGAGCATCACCCACATCGGCGCGGCGACCGTCTGGGTCAACGACATGGACGCCGCCACCGACTACTACACGCGCGTCCTCGGGCTGGAGCTGGACAGGGTGATCGGCGAGGCGCCGCACCCGCGCATGGCCTGGCTGCGCTTCCCGGACGGCCGCGCCATCGTCATCCTGTCCGAGGCGCGCGCCATGAAGATGGAGGCGCGCGTGGGCGGCTTCACCGGCCTGGTGCTGGACGTGGACGACGCCGAGCGCACCTGCCGCGAGCTGGAAGCGCGCGGCGCCGTCTTCGCCGCCCCGCTGAAGCAGGGCCCCGACGCCTGGCGCGCCATCGTCCGCGACCCCGACGGCAACGACCTGCTCCTGTACCAGCCGCGCGACGAGGCGGACAGGCACTGATATGGCTTTTAACTGCGGGTTTGGGCGTGTCCCCGGCTGGCGCCGGGGTCGGGCTTCGGCTCCGTAAAGCACGATACAACCGTGCTTAACGGAGTCGAGCCCCGGCGGAAACAGCCCCGCCGGGTCTCGCCCCTCCGGGCCGAAATCCCTCACGCAGCGGCCTGCCCGTGCGACGCACGGAGCACGCGACGGCGCCCGCCGCGGGAAAATGTCCCGAGGGCGGGCGCCGTTGCAGTTCGGGCCGTACCCGTATGATCCTGTCCGGAGGGAGACTCGCCGGTTGTTTGGCGAGGCTCACTCAGGCGAAGGGAAACCCGCCGGCAGTTTGGCGGGGTTCCCGGAGCCCGCGCAGGAGACGGACGGCTGTATCGTCCGGCTCCGGAGCGGCCCGCCAGACCCGACGAAATCACTCCAGCGAGAACGTGACCCTCACCACGGCGGTGATGTCCTTTTCCAGCGACGACGTGTCGTTGATGCCGTAGTCGCTCACCTCGGTGGAGTTGCGCGGGGTGATCTGGAACACGCCCATTCGCGCGCTGCGCACCGGCCCGATCCCGCTCCCGGCGCTCTCGGCGATGGCGGCGGCGCGCTCCCGGGCGTCGCGGGTGGCCTCGGCGAGCATCTGCGTGCGGATCTCCGGCAGCCGGGTGTACAGGTACTCGGGCGGCTGCGAGACCAGCGGAACCCCCTGGTTGATCAGCTCGTTGGCGCGCCGGGTGAGCGCGGTGACGCCCTCCACGTCCGGCGAGCGCACCTCGTACGTCTGCGTGAGCCGGTACCCCGCCAGCTCGCCGGTCTCGGTGCCGTTCTCCAGCAGCCGGTTCATGCGCGCGGTCTCCAGCGGCTTCACCGTGACCAGCGAGTCGGGGAGGCGCGAGGCGCGCAGGAAGGCGCCGACGCGGCCGGCGTCGGCGGTGACGGCGGCGTAGGCTTCCTGGAGGGTGGGCGCCTGGCTGGTGACGGACAGCCGCCACACGACGACGTCGGAGCGGATGGGGCGGCGGGCGGAGCCGGTGACCTCCAGCTGGTCGCCGGCTCGCTTGACGGCGCGCAGGGAGGAGGCGCCGAGCGCGGCGGCGACGACGACGGCGAGGGCGAGGGCGATCAGCCCCCAGAAGAGCTGGGGAAAGCGTCGGGGCATGGACGTGCGGGGTGGGGGTGGGACCACGGGACGGGCTGAACCGGACCGAACTACTTGCACGGCAACCACTTGTACTATAAGGCGCGGCGGCGGGAACCGGACCTTCGCGGCGCCGCGCCGGGTAATGTCTACCGGCCACCCCTCACAACGTTCCCCTGGATGCTCCGCTCCCGCTTCGCTCTCGTGCTCGCCGCCGCGCTCGGCCTGCTGGCCGGGTGCGCCCGGCCGCCGGAGCCGGCCCCGCCCGACGCGGGGCGGGAGCTGCGGCGCGGGCGCCTGTGGGCGGCGGCGCTGATCCGCGGGACGCGCGCCGTGGCCAGCCCGGACTCGGTGGCGCCGGAGGCGGCGCTGGCGCTGGGCTACCTGGAGCGGCTGCGGCTGGGGCTGGGGAGCCCCTTCCGCATGGCGGAGCAGGCGGCCGCGGACCCGCGCATGCCGGACACGCTGCGCGCCCGGGTGGCGTGGGCGCTGCTGGCGCGCACGCTGGACGGGCGCGGCTACGAGGTGGG
Organism: uncultured Gemmatimonadales bacterium; assembly: GCA_963716255.1. Classification (GTDB taxonomy): domain Bacteria; phylum Gemmatimonadota; class Gemmatimonadetes; order Longimicrobiales; family Longimicrobiaceae; genus JAFAYN01. Next base: position 2,955,797 of record OY970303.1, read on the forward strand.
CGCCGGCACGCTGGAGCCGCTGGGGATGCGGGCCGCCGGGCCGGTGCGGGGCGACGGCGGCTTTCACCTGGCGCTGGTGGCGCAGGCGGTGGACGAGGCGCGCGACCCGCGGGCGGGGGAGCTGGGGGTGCGCATGGGGTACGCGGTGGCGGCGGCGGCGGGCGACGCGGGGCGGAGCGCCCCCGTGCTCGCGGCGCGGGCGGCGGCGCAGCTCCGCGACCGCAGGCTGGCGCGTGAGGACGCGCAAGCGCTGCTGCGCGCGGCGGACTCGGCGCGGGTGTCGCCGCTGGCGCTGCTGCCGGCGTGGCGCGCGGCGCGCCGCTTCGCGGTGGAGGCGCCGCTGGTGCTGCCGCCCGGGGCGGACCGGGAGCGCGAGGCCATGGGGACGGCGCTGGAGCTGGCGGAGCGCCTGCGCGAGGCGGCGGGGCGGCCGCCGGAGCGGAATCCCGTGCCGGAGGTGCGCCACCTGGGTCTGCTGGGGCCGGGGGCGGCGGCGCGCCTGGCGGCGGTCGCCATGGCGGGGATGCCGCCGCAGCCGCCGGTCGCGGTCACGGTGCGCGCCTTCCGCGACGTGCTGCTGGCCGGGGCGGAGGGCGCCGCGGCGGAGCCGCGGAGCCGCTTCCTGCGCCGGGCCACGGGCGAGGAGCGCTTCGTGGCGGAGCTGGCGCTGCTGCGGCGCGAGGCGGCGGGACCGGGGCCGGAGGGGGTGGCGCTGGCGGTGGGGGTGGCGCTGCGCTCGCTGGCGCAGGAGCCGGTGTGGTTCCCCGGCTACCCGGCGCCCACCGAGCGGGAGCTGCGGGTGGCCTTCGGGCTGCGCTCGGTGACCTTCGCGGACAGCGTCCCGCGGGCGTGGCACCCCTTCTACCTGCGCATGCTGGAGCTGTCGCTGCGCGACCTGGCGCGGGTGTTCCCCGCCTTCACGGTGGAGGGGCTGCGGGTGCGCTTCGGCGAGGTGGACCGCGAGGAGGCGCTGGCGACGCACGACCCCGGCCCCCGCCGGCTGACGCTCCCCCCGGCCTCGGCGGCGGGGACGCTGGCGCACGAGCTGGCCCACGACCTGGACTGGCAGGCGGCGCGCGCCCGTTCGGGGGTGCGCGGGGCGTACCGCACCGACCGGGCGGTGCGCTTCCGCGGCGACTACCTGGCCGCCTCGGTGCGCGCGCTGGTCGCGGGGCCGCTGGAGCGGCCCGGGCCGGGCGCCGGCGGGCGGCCGGACCCGGACCGCCGCCCCACGGAGGCGTTCGCCCGCAGCGTGGACTGGTTCGTGGCGGCGTCGCTGGCCCGGCGCGGCCTTTCCAGCGGCTACCTGAGCGCGGTGCAGGACGCCTACATCACCGGGTACGCGGGGGCGGTGCCGCCGGACCCGGAGGGGCGCTCCGCGGCGGCGGTCGCCCGCATCCTGGCGGAGGTGGCGCCGGTCCCGGACGAGGAGCTGCGCTGGTTCGTGGAGCGGTTCGGGCCGGGGCGGCTCCCCCCGGTGGCGGAGGCGGTGCGCGACGTGCTGGCCAACCCGCGGGACGACAACGTCGCCCGGGCGCGCGACACGGCCGCGGCGTGCGCGCCGGGCGCGGTTCTGCGCCAGGACCCTCTCCGCGCCCGGGTGGTGGGGATGGCCGCGCGCGCCCGCGCCCGCGGCGAGGCGCTGGAGCAGGCGGAGCGCCTGGCGGGCCGCCCGGGACGCACCTGGATGGCGCGGCAGCTGGACGGGATGCTCTGGTCGCCGGTGCCGGTGGACTCGGCGACGGCGGCGATGCTCGACCCGCTGCTGCGCGGCGCGGAGGAGGCCGGCGCGCTCCCGGGCCTCCCGGACCCGGGCGGGAGCCCGTTCGCCGTGGCGGCGGACCCCGGCTGCCAGGCTACCGCCGCGGCGTAGGCGGGAGCAGTCGAGCCGAAAGCGAAGCGCCCCCGCCGGGAGGTCCCGGCGGGGGCGCTTCGCTTCGTCGTGGGGCCGGGGCGGGCTACTTGAGCCCGGAGGGGAGGCGCGGCGAGGAGAGCAGCTCGCCGAACACGTCCCAGCGGCGGGCGGGGTCCGCGCCGGCGTGCCCTTCCACGTACCGGCGCACCAGGTCCTTGCCCAGGTTGTAGTTGATGACGTAGCTGCGGTACTTGTCGAAGAACCTCACCCGCTGCTGCGCGCGGGCGGGCTCCATCAGCGCGTAGCGGGTCAGCCAGTCGGCGGCGGCAGCGGCGTCGATCTCGCCGTCCAGGTAGCGGCGCGCGGCCTCGTTGCCGGCGTAGGCCAGCCGGTCGGCGAGCCCCTGCACGCGGTAGTACTCCGCGGCGCGGGCGGGGTCCAGCCCGGCGAGCGGGAAAAGGCGCTCCCGCTCGAAGGCGACGCGCTCGCCGCCGGGAAAGGCCATGGCGATGCCGTAGTTGGCGCTTCCCTCGGCGATCAGCGACTGGGGGCTGAAGAGCGGGTACACGGAAAACTCCACCCAGCCGCGGTCGCGCACCAGGTTCTTTTCCAGCAGCGCGTTGTAGACGTGGTGCCCGGGGTATCCCTCGTGGCAGGCCAGGTCCACGGCGCGGTCGATGAAGATGGGAAGGTCGGTGTTGACCTGGATGACGCTGCGGAAGCCACCCTTGTACCAGTTGTAGCCGCTCCACGGCTTGTCGGTGACGTACTCCACGGTGAAGCTCTCGCCGGGGGGGAGCTCCAGGTGGCGCACGGTGCGCTCGCGGCACGCGGCGATGGCGGCCTTGAAGACGGTGTCCAGCCGCTCGCGGGGGATGACGAAGCGGCTGCGCCACGCTTCGTAGCGCGCGGGCACCGGCCCGGTGCCGGGGAGCGCGCTGTCCAGCTGCGCCAGCAGCCCGCGGTAGTACGCCTCGGTCTCGTGCGGCGCCGCGGCGTCGTACAGCACGTCCGACTCCTCGTCGAAGCGGAAGCGCTTTCCCCCCAGCATGTCCACGCGCCCCTCCATGGCACGCAGCTGCCGGTCCAGGTACTCGCGCCGCAGCCGCTGCATGGGCTCCAGCCCCGCCGCGGGGACCGCCGCCACCCGCGCCCGCAGCGCCGCCGCCTCCGCGCGGATCGCCGGGAGCGGCACGCGCGCGGAATCCGCCGGGCGCCACTCGGGCGGCCCGTAGTACGCGTCCACGTAATCGGGGTCGTGCGCCCCCAGCGCGAGCGCCAGCCTGACGTACGACTCCGCCACTGCGTCCATGGGCGTGCGGCCGGTGGAGGTGGAGGTGGAGGTGGAGGTGGATGCGGCCGCCGGAGCGGACGCCGCGCCGGAAGCGGCCGGCGCGGCGGCGCAGCCGGGCGCGGCCGCCAGGCCGCACGCCGCGGCGATGCCTGCGAGCGCGCGGCGCGCGCGAACGGTGGTCAGGAGCATGCAGGACGCGGAGGTTGGGGAGAAAGTGCGCAGCGGGAGACCTTTCGGGGAAGATGGGCGCACGCCGGCGGCGGCGCCAGACGGCCCGGCCCCCGCCCGGCGGCCCGAGAGCCGCCACCCTCCCCGATTCCGGGGGAGGGCTTTCCGTCCGGCAGTTCCCGCAGTACCCCCCACAATCTGTTCGGAGGGAGACAGCCGGGCCGTTTCGGCTGGCTCACTCCGGCGGAGGGAAACCCGCCGGCCGTTTGGCGGGGTTCCCGGAGCCCGCGCAGGAGACGGACGGCAGTATCGTCCGGCTCCGGAGCGGCCCCGCCGACGCCAGCCCGCAAAACGCTAGCTGTGACTGAGCGAATACACGTACGCCGCCACCGCCCGCACCTGCGCGTCGTCGATCGCGGACCCGCCCTTGGGAGGCATGGGCGCCGGGTGCTCCTTGGGCTGCGGCACGCCGGTGTTCACCAGCCCCACGATGGCGTCGTAGCTGCCGTCGATGTTCAGCCACGTTCCGTCGGTGAGGTTGGGTGCCAGCGCGGTGCCCTTCGCGTCGGGCCCGTGGCACGTCTGGCAGATCCCCTGGCCGGTGAAGATCTGCTTCCCCTCGCTCACCATCTGCGGGGTGACGCCCGGCGGGAGGTTGGCGGCCACGGCGGGGGTCTCGCCGGCCGGCGGCGTGGCCGCCGGGGCGGACGCGGCGCCGCCGGAGGGCGGGTCGCCCGACCCGGCCTGCGGGTCGTCGCCGCCCCCGCAGGCGGCGGTGAGCGCGAGCGCCGCGAGGCCGAGCGCGGCGGGGATGAGCTTGCGGTGCATGGGCGGCTCCGGTGCAGGGTTGCATGGACGCTGCGTGGCGCCGCAGCGGGCCGCGAGGAGCGTGCCAGTGCGCGGCCGGGCGGATCCCGCGGCCGCCGCACGGTTCGTGCAGCAGGCCGCCGGCTCGCGACACCCCCGACCCGTGCAGATGGACGACCATGCCGACACCGAGCTCCGCGACCCCCGACGCCCGCCGCGCGGGCACTTTCGCCCTGGGCGGCAACCTCCCCGTGCACCGCCTGGGCTTCGGCGCCATGCGCATCACCGGAAAGGGCGTCTGGGGCCCCCCGGCGGACCGCGACGAGGCCATCCGCGTGCTGCGCCGCGCCGTGCAGCTGGGGACCGACCTGATCGACACGGCCGATTCGTACGGCCCCAACGTGAGCGAGGAGCTGATCGCGGAGGCGCTGCACCCGTACCCGCGCGGGCTGGTGATCGCCACCAAGGCGGGGTTCGAGCGCTCGGGCCCGGACCAGTGGGAGATGAACGGCCACCCCCGGTACCTGCGCCGGCAGTGCGAGGCCAGCCTGAAGCGCCTGCGCCTGGACCACATCGACCTGTACCAGCTGCACCGCATCGACCCCAAGATCCCCGCGGAGGACCAGGTCGGGACCTTTTCCGACCTGCGCGACGAGGGCAAGGTGCGCCACGTGGGCCTCTCGGAGGTGACCGTGGAGGAGATCGAGCACGCGCGCCGGATCGTGCCCATCGTCTCGGTGCAGAACCGCTACAACCTCGCGGACCGCGCCTGGGAGGCCACGCTGGACTACTGCGAGCGCGAGGGGATCGCCTTCATCCCCTGGTACCCGCTGGCGGCGGGCCCGCTGGCGGAGGAGGGGGGCCCGGCGGCGCGCATCGCGGAGAAGCTGGGCGCGACCCCGGGACAGGTGGCGCTCGCCTGGCTGCTGCGCCGCTCGCCGGTGATGCTCCCCATCCCCGGCACCAGCAGGGTGAAGCACCTGGAGGAGAACGTCGCGGGCACGGCGGTGGAGCTCGACGACGAGGACTTCGAGGAGCTGAACCGGGCCAGCACGCCCGAGTCGGAGGACGAGGAATAAGAGTCTCGCGACGGCGGTGCGAGGCCCTTCCCGGCACGGCGCCGGGAAGGGCCTTTCTTCGTTCGCCCCCCGCGGGAACCGTCCTCAGCGGGGGACCGAGAGATCGCGGCGACACCGACCGGCGACCCGGCGAGACGAGCGGTCGGCCTTCGTTTTGGCCCTTGACACACGCATAATTCCCGTGTAGATATACCAAACAAAGACCGAACACCGGCCCGCATCGTCCCGGACGGAAGGGGCGGGTCGAGGAGGAAAGCCGCGTGCTCCGCCGGAGGGACCCGGCCGGCACGAACAACTCAGCAGCGCGACCTCCCGGGCATTTCCGGGCCGCCGGCCGGTCATCCGACCGGCCGGGCACGGCGACGGTCCCCGGGCTCTCTCCCGGGGACCCGTTCTCCACCGGATCTACACGGGAGGCAGCAATGGTACGCGTAACGATCGACATCTTCTCCGGGCGCCCGAATCCCTCGTTCCTCCTGGACGAGAAGGAAGCGCGCGAGATCCTGCGCCAGCTCGGCTCGACGCCCGAGGCGGTCACGCACGAGGACGTGGCCGCGGGGGTCCTGGGCTACCGCGGGATGATCCTGGAGCTGGAGGAGGAGCACGCCGGGAAGCTCGCGCTGCCGCGCCGGCTGCGCGTGGGCGGCGGGGTCTCCAAGGACGAGGGGCGCGGGCTGGAGCTGGCGCAGCGCCTGCTGGAGAAGGCCGGCAAGCTCACCCCGGCGGCCGAGGGGGACTTCGGCAAGCTGGGGGTGTACGACGAGGGCGCGCTGAAGAAGCTGGTGGGGGAGGAGCTGCTGCTGGTGGAGTCGCGCAACGCGGCCGTGCGGGCCGCGGCGACGGCGGCCGACCCGAACGCCCCCATCGCGGTTCTCCCCGACGACGAGGAGGGCTCGGTGTCCATCCAGGCCGCGGCTCCGGTCCTGGGGCGTGACGCCACCACCTGGGGCGCGTACACCGTGGGCTCGTGCAGCATCGAGGCTTCGGCGTTCAACCCGGGCTTCTGGAACACGTCGGGCACCGTCCGGCTGAACAACAACTGCTACAACTACGCCAACAACAAGCGCACGGACACCTTCGCCCAGCCGGGGCGGGCCACCGGCGCGCAGACCGGCACGATGCAGTGCGCCAACGTGGGGACCGCCGCCGTGAGCGACGGGCTGAAGGCGTACCCCACCTGCGCCACCACCGGGGTGCCGCGCTACTACGTGGCGCTGGTGATCGCTCCCGGGGTCGACTACCACTGGTACCGCTACCAGAGCAACGGCTACTACGGGCACAAGCCGGGGCAGACCAATGCCATCAACACGGACAACAGCGGGGTGGTGATCACCAACCCGCAGACCGCCAACCGCGGAATCTACACCAACTTCTGCGGCTACTACACCGCCCCCACCAACGCGCAGATCGCATGACCCACCGCGCACGCCGGGCCGGGACCTCCGTCCTGGCGTGCGCACTCCTGGCGGGGGGCGGCTCCGGCTGCTCCCCGCCCAGCACGAGGGGAGGGACCCGGATGCAAGTGGAAGCGGACGTCTACAGCGGGCGGCCGAACCCGCGCTGGGCGCTGGACGCGGCGCTCGGGGCGGAGGCCGCCCGGCGGCTGGGGGAGCTCCCGGCCGCGCGGCCCGAGCCGCCCTTCGAGGGGCTGGGCTACCGCGGGCTCGTGGTCACCGGCCTGGAGGGGGAGTGCCCGGAGGTGCGGGTGCACGGGGGCCGGGTGCGGGCGGAGTGCGGGGGCGAGACCCGCGCCTGGACCGACCCCGGGCAGGAGCTGGAGCGGTGGCTGCTGGCCACCGGCGAGGGCCGGGTGGAGCCGGCGACGATGGAGCTGCTGCGGAGTCAGGCCGGCGGGTGAGGCCGGTCCTCCGGTGACCGCCGCGCGGGCGGGTCGTCCATTGACGGGGGATGCGGCGCGCCCCATCTTCCCCGAAGAAAACGCGAACACCGGAGGCGGCGCATGAAAGGATCGTTGAACTCTGCGGCGGCCGGCGGGGCTGCCCTGCGGGCTCCATGGGCCGGTCTCGCCCTCCTGGCGCTGGGGCTGCTGGCGGGGACGGCTCCCGCCTGCTCGGCGCCGCTCCCGGAGGGCGGCGCCCAACCCAAGCTGGTGGTGCAGGCGGACGTGTTCAGCGGCCGCCCCAACCCGGAGTGGTCGCTGGAGGCCGGCGAGACCGGCGAGTTCCGGCACCTCTTCGGCCGTCTCCGCGCCCCGGGCGCGCCCGGCGGACTGCACGACGGGCTGGGCTACCGGGGCTTCGTGGTCTTCGGGACGGAGGCGGTGATCCCCGGGTGCGACGAGGTCCGGGTGCAGGGGCAGCAGGTGGTGGCCCACTGCGAGGGCGGCGACCGGTGGTACGCGGACCCCGACCGCTCGCTGGAGCGCTGGCTCGCGGCGGGTGCGGAGGGGCGGGCCGGCGCGGACGTGGTCCGGCTGCTGCGGGAGCACACCCGCGGCTGACCGGGGCGGGCACACCGGCCGGGGACGGACTGAACGCGGCGAGGGGCCGGGGATTCGATCCCCGGCCCCTCGCCGTTTTCCACGGGCCCACCCGGCTCGCCGGAGGCTCGCCATCCTTTCCCGAGCCTGGAAGGAGCGAGCACGACGGAGTGGGGGCTGGACCCGCCGCGTGGACCTTCCCCTCACCCCCCGACCCCCTCCCCCGCAAGGGGGGAGGGGGAGCACGACACGACGAAGCCGAGGGTCAGGAAGCCCTCCCCCAGAATTGGGGAGGGTGGCGAGCCTCAAGCGAGCCGGGTGGGGGCTCCCCCGCGGACGCCAGGGCGAGCCCCGCGTGAGGGATTCCGGCCCGAAGGGGCGAGACCCGGCGAGGCTGTTTCCGCCGGGGCTCGACTCCGTTGCAGACGGTCGTTTCGTCTGCTACGGAGCCGAAGCCCGACCCCGGCGACAGCCGGGGGCACGCCCAAACCTGCCGTTCAGAACCGTTTCAACCTACCCCTCCAGCGCCCGCTCCACCTCGCGGGCCAGCGCCTCGGCGTGCGGCTCGCGGACCATGCTGAAGTGGCTCCCCGGCACGGAACGCACTTCCACCCCGCCCTCCAGCAGCTGCTCCCACCCGGCGCTCTCGGCCTCGGCGGGGTCGTGCTCGGCGGCGCGCAGCAGCGTGGCCGCGCCCGCCCACGCCGACGGCCGGTAGCCGTACAGCGCCGCCAGGTTGGCCCTGAACACCGCGTACAGCTGCCCGATGCGCTCCGCGTCCAGCTCCGGCGGCACCAGCCCCGCCGCCCGCGCCCCCTCCAGCACCCGCCCCAGGTACCCCCGCTCCTCCGCGTCCGCCGCCCCGGCCGCGAGCGTCCATCGCTCCGCCGGGAGCCCCATGTCCTGCGCGAAGATGCGCACCAGCACCGCCTCGCCGACCGGCAGGACGCGGCCGTGCAGCGCGGGCACCTGCGCGTCCACCAGCACCAGCCGCTCCACCCGCTCGCCGGCGGCCTCCAGCCGGCGCGCCATCTCGAAGGCGACCACCCCGCCCATGGACCAGCCGCCCAGCCGGTACGGCCCGGCCGGCTGCACCTCCCGCATGGCGCGGAGGTAGTCCGACGCCATCTCCTCCACCGTGCGCGCGGGCTCCACGCCGGCGGCAAGGCCGCGCGAGCGCAGGCCGTACACCGGCTGCTCCGGGTCCAGGCGCCGGGCCAGCGCGGCGTAGGCGAGCACGTCGCCGCCCACGGGGTGCACCAGGAAGAGCGGCGTGCGGCTCCCCCCCGGGCGCACGGGGACGAGCGGCGAGCCGTCGTCGCGGGCGCCGCCGCGGCGCAGCTCGGCGGCGAGCAGCTCCACGGTGGGGGCGGTGAAGAGCGCGGCCAGGGGGAGGCGCGCGCCGGTGGCCTGCTCCACGCGCGCCATGAGGCGCACGGCCAGCAGCGAGTGCCCGCCGAGTGCGAAGAAGCCGTCGCGCACGCCCACGCGCTCCAGGCCGAGCACGTCCTCCCAGATGCGCGCGAGCGCCAGCTCCAGGGTGTCGCGGGGGGCGAGGTACCCGCCCGCGCCGGCGTCCTCCGCACGCTCCGGGGCGGGGAGGGCCCGCCGGTCGATCTTTCCGTTGGGGGAAAGGGGGAAGCCCGCCAGCACCACCACGGCGGCGGGCACCATGTACTCCGGCAGGTGGAGCCCCACGTGCGCCCTCAGCTCCGCCGCGCCGGGGTGCGGATCCCCGGCGAGGGTGACGTAGGCGACGATGCGCCGGTCGCCGGGCGCGCCGGAGGCGGAATCCTCCCGCACCACGGCCACGGCGTCGCGCACGGCGGGATGGCGGCCCAGGACGGCTTCAATCTCGCCCAGCTCGATGCGGAAGCCGCGCACCTTGACCTGGAAATCGGTGCGCCCCAGGTACTCCAGCTCGCCGCCGGGGCGCCGGCGGACGCGGTCCATCACCCGGTACATGCGGCCGCCGGGCTCGCCGAAGGGGTCGGGGAGGAACCGCTCGGCGGTGAGGTCCGGGCGGGCGGCGTACCCCCGCGCCAGCTTGCCGCCCGCCAGGTACAGCTCGCCGACGACGCCCGCGGGCACCGGCTGGAGGTGGCGGTCCAGCACGTACGCCTGCGTGTTCGCCACCGGCCGCCCCACCAGGACCCGCTCCCCGCCCCGCTCCACGAGGGAATACGTGGAGTAGGTGGTGTCCTCGGTGGGCCCGTACAGGTTGCCCACGCGCTCCACCGTGCCCAGGGCGTACAATCCCTGCGCCAGCGGGAGGGGAAGGGCCTCGCCGCCCAGGTTGAGGGTCCGCACGCTCGCGGGGATGCCGCCGGCGCGCAGCAGCTCCGCCGCGGCGCTGGGGACCATGCTGGCGTAGACGACCTGCTCGCCCGCGGGCAGCTCCGCCAGCTCCAGGGCGTTCTCCACCATCACCAGCCTGCCGCCCCACGCCAGCGTGCCGAAGATTTCCGCCACCGACACGTCGAAGCTGACGGAGGTGGAAAACAGGACCGCCGACCGCTCGGCGTCCGACACGTTCTCCCGCATCCAGTGCAGCAGCACGACGACGGACGAGTGGCGGATCATCACGCCCTTGGGCCGCCCGGTGGAGCCCGAGGTGAAGATGACGTGCGACAGGTTCTCGGGATCCGCCCCGCTCTCGGGCGCCGCGTCCGGCTCCGCGGCGAGGGCGTCGCGCGCCGCGTCCAGCGCGAGCACGTCCGCCACGCTCTCCGGCAGGCTGCCCGCAAGCCGCCCTTCGGTCAGCACCAGGGCGATGCCGGCGTCCTCCACCATGTACCCCAATCGCTCGGGCGGGTACGCCGGGTCCAGCGGCACGTAGGCGCCGCCCGCCTTGAGCACGCCCAGCAGCGCCACCAGCAGCTCGGGCGTGCGGCTCATGCACACGCCCACCCGGCTCTCCGGACCCACCCCGCGCCGCCGCAGCGCGTGGGCCAGCCGGTTCGCGCGCCGCTCCAGCTCGCCGTACGTCGTCCGCTCGCCCCGCCAGGAAACGGCGACGGCCTCCGGCGTCCGCGCGGCCTGCGCCGCGAACAGGTCGTGCACCCGCATCCCCGCAGGGTACGCCCGCTCCGTCGCGTTCCACTCCGCCAGCACCCGCGCCCGCTCGGCGTCCGGCAGGAACCGGATCTCCGTGAACGGCCGCTCCGACTCCGCCGCCATCCCTTCCAGGAGCGCGGCCAGGTGCACGGCCATCCGCTCGATGGTGGCGCCCTCCCACAGGTCGGTGCGGAAGGAGAGCGCGCCCACCAGGCGCTCGCCGGCGTCGGTCACGTTCAGCGTCAGGTCGAACTTTTCCGTCCCGCCGGCGGCGCGCAGCGGCTCCACGTCCACCCCGCCCAGCTCCAGCGCGTCCGCCTCGTCCCGCGCCGCGCTGTAGGTGAACATTGCCTGGAACAGCGGCGCGTGCGCCAGGCTCCGCTCCACGCTCAGCTCCTCCACCAGCCGCTCGAACGGAAGGTCCTGGTGCGCGTGCGCCTCCAGCACACGCTCCCGCACCCGCCTCACCAGCTCCCCACCCCCCGGCTCCCCCGACAGGTCCGTCCGCAGCACCAGCGTGTTCACGAAGAACCCGATCAGTCCCTCCGTCTCCAGCCGCGTCCGGCCCGCGATCGGCGTCCCCACCACCACGTCCTCCTCCCCCGCGTACCGCCCCAGCAGCGCCGCGAAGCCCCCCAGCAGCACGGTGAACAGCGTCGCCCCCTCCCGCCGCGACAGCGCCCGCAGACCCGCCGTCGCCTCCGCCGACAGCGCGAACCCCCGCGCCGCCCCCCGGTCGCTCGCCACCGCCGGACGCACGTGGTCCGTCGGCAGCTCCAGCAGCGGCGGCGCGCCCCCCAGCCGCTCCCGCCAGTAGGCGATCTGCCGCTCCAGCGTTTCCCCCACCAGCCACGCCCGCTGCCACACCGCGTAGTCCGCGTACTGCACCGGCAGCTCCGCCAGCGGCGTGGGCCGCCCCGCCGAGTACGCTCCGTACAGCGCCGACACTTCCCGCGTCAGCACGCCCATGCTCCACCCGTCGCCCACGATGTGGTGCAGGTTCACCAGCAGCACGTGCTCGCCCTCGCCCGCGCGCACCAGCGTCGCCCGCAGCAGCGGGCCCCGCGCCAGGTCGAACGGACGCCGCGCGTCCTCGCCCGCAAGGCGCAGCACCTCGGCCTCGCGCCCGCCCTCCGCAAGCCCGCCCAGCTCCACCACGGCGAGGCGGTGCTCCCCGGCGGGCCGGACGGCCTGCACCGGCTCGCCGCTCACCATCCCGAACACGGTGCGCAGCGATTCGTGCCGCCGCACCAGCTCGCCGAGCGACCGGCGCAGGGCCACGACGTCCAGCGCGCCGCGAAGCCGCAGCGGGAAGGGCATGTTGTACGTGGCGCTCCCCGGCTCCAGCTGGTCGATGAACCACAGCCGCTGCTGCGCGAACGACAGCGGCAGCGGCGCATCGTCGCGCGGGACGGGCACCAGCGGCGGCGCCGCCATCCCCACGCCCTCGCGAAGCGCAGCGTCCGCGCGCACCGCCAGCCCCGCCACGGTGGGCGCCTCGAACAGCGCCCGCAGCGGGATCTCCACGCCCAGCGAGGCGGCCGCGCGGGAAACCACCTGCGTGGCCAGCAGCGAGTGCCCGCCCAGCGTGAAGAAGTCCTCCGTCACCCCCACGCGCTCCCGCCGCAGGACGTCCGCCCAGATCCCCGCCAGGATCTCCTCCGTCGGCGTCCGCGGCGGCACGTACGCCGCGCCGCCCGCGCCGTACTCCGGGGCCGGCAGCGCCCTGACGTCCAGCTTGCCGTTGGGAGTGAGCGGGAGATGCTCCAGCGCCACGAACCCGCCCGGCACCATGTACTCCGGAAGGCTGTGCCGCAGGTGATCGCGCAGCGCGTCCGCGTCCGCCCCGCCCACCACGTACGCCACCAGGCGCTGCTCGCCCGGCTCGTCCTCCCGCACGATCACCCGCGCCTCGCGCACTTCCGCATGCGCGCACAGCACCGCCTCGATCTCCCCCGGCTCGATCCGGAAGCCCCGCACCTTCACCTGCTCGTCCACCCGCCCCACGAACTCCAGCTTCCCGTCCGCCTTCCAGCGCAGCCGGTCCCCCGTCCGGTACATCCGGGTCCCCGCATCCACGGCGAACGGGTCCGGCACGAAGCGCTCGGCCGTCAGCTCCGGCCGGTCCAGGTAGCCGCGCACCACGCCGTCCCCGCCCACGTACGCCTCCCCCGCCACGCCCACCGGCACCGGCTCCAGCGACGCGTCCAGCAGGTAGATGCGCTGGTTCCCCGTCGGCAGGCCCACCGACACCGTCAGCGCGTCCTCGGCCACGTGCTCCACCTGCTCGTACGAGCACCAGGCGGTGGTCTCCGTCGGCCCGTACATGTGCAGCAGCCGCTCCGGCCTGCCCGCCGCCAGGAGCCGCCGCACGCTGTCCGCGTCCGCCGCCTGCCCGCCGAAGAGGACTTCCCGCAGCGGCGCGAAGATGTCGGGCTGCTCGCGCGAGAGCTGGTTGAGCAGCGCGGTGGTCTGGTAGAGCGTGGTGATGCGCTGCTCGCGCAGCGTCTCGCGGAACGCGGCCGGCGAGAGCAGCACGTCGCGGGGGATGCCGACGAGGGTGGCGCCGTTCATCAGCGCGCCCCAGGCCTCGAAGGTCAGCGCGTCGAAGCTGGCGTTGGAGGCCTGCGCCACGCGGTCGCCCGGCTGGAAGCGGACGTAGTCCGTTTCCACGGCCAGCTGCACGACGTGGCGGTGGGCCACCATGACGCCCTTGGGGCGCCCGGTGCTCCCGCTCGTGTAGACGATGTAGGCCAGGTTCTCCGCCGTGGCCCCGCTGCGCGGCGCCTCCGCGGACTCGCGGGCGAGGGCTTCGGCCGCCTCGTCCAGGAGGACGACCGGCACGCCGCCCGCCTCCGCCGCGAAGGGCACGTCGCCGCGGCTGAGGAGCACGCGCACGCTGCTGTCGTCCAGCATCATGCGCAGACGCTCGGCCGGGTAGCCGGGGTCCAGGGGGACGTAGCAGCCGCCGGCCTTGAGGACGGCCAGGATGGCGGCGACCAGCTCCGGGCCGCGCTCCAGCAGCACGCCCACGCGGCTCTCCGGTCCCACGCCGAGGCCGGCCAGGTGCCGCGCCAGCCGGTTCGTACGCGCGTCCAGCTGCGCGTAGGTCAGCTCCACGCCGCCCCACACCAGCGCCGCCGCGTCGGGCCTTTCCCGCACCTGCGCCTCGAACAGCTCGTGGATGCAGACGCCGCGCGGGTACGGGCGCGCCGTCCGGTTCCACGCCTGCACCACCTGTTCGCGCTCGGCGCCGCCCAGGATCTCCACCTCGGCGAGGCGGCGGTCGGGACGGGCGGCGACGCCGTCGAGCAGGTTGCCGAAGTGCTCCAGCAGGCGGTCTATGGTGGCGACCTCGAACAGGTCGGAGCGGAAGGCGACGGCGCCGGAGATCTGGTCGCCGGAGTCCGTCAGGCTCGCGCTCAGGTCGAACTTGGCCGACTCCTCGTTGCGGGCCAGCGTTTCCACCTGCAGCCCGCTCAGCTTCAGCCTGCCTTCCTCGCCGTCGTTCTGGAGGGCAAACATGACCTGGAAGAGCGGCGTGTGCTGGAGGCTGCGCTCCACCCGCAGCTCCTCCACCAGCTTCTCGAACGGCACGTCCTGGTGCGCGAACGCCCCCAGCGTCGCTTCCCGCACCCGCCCCAGCAGCTCCCGGAACGAAAGCTCGCCCTCCACGCGGGTACGCAGCACCAGCGTGTTCACGAACATCCCGATCACTCCCTCCAGCTCCAGCCGCCCCCGCCCGGCCGTCGGAGTCCCCACGCTCACGTCCTCCTGCCCGCTCCAGCGCGCCAGCAGCGCCTGGAACGCCGCCAGCAGCGTGATGAACAGCGTCGCGCCCTCCTCCTGGCCCAGCTCGCGCAGCGCCGCCGTGGTCTCCGCCGACACCGCGAATCCCCGGCGCCCGGCACGCTGTCCGGGGACGGACGGGCGCGGCCGGTCGACCGGCAGCTCCAGCACGGGCGGAGCGCCGGCCAGCGCTTCGCGCCAGAAGCGGATCTGCGCCTCCAGGGCCTCCCCCGTGATGCGCTCCCGCTGCCAGAGCGCGTAGTCCGGGTACTGCACCGCCAGCGGCTCCAGCGGCGACGGCTGGCCGCGCGAGAACGCGTCGTAGAGAGCGGACACCTCGCCGGTCAGCACGCCCATGCTCCAGCCGTCGCTGACGACGTGGTGGAGGTTGAACACCAGCCCCCAGTCGTCGGCGGCCAGGCGCAGGAGCGAGGCGCGCATCAGCGGGCCGCGCGCCAGGTCGAAGGGGCGCGCCGACTCCTCCAACGCCAGCCGCCGCACCTCCGCCTCGCGCGCGGCGCCGGGGAGCGCGGACAGGTCGGCCACCGGCAGCCGCGCCGGGGCGGCGGGGAGGACGATCTGCACCGGCTCGCCCGCGGTGGCGGCGAAGACGGTGCGCAGCGACTCGTGCCGCCGCACCATCTCGGTGACCGACCGGCGCATGGCCGCCACGTCCAGCTCGCCGCGCAGCCGCAGCGGGAAGGGCATGTTGTAGGCGCTGCTCGCCGGGTCCAGCTGCTGGATGAACCACAGCCGCTGCTGCGCGAACGACAGCGGCACCGGCCCGTTGGCGGTTCGCGGGCGCACGCGCTCGTCCTCGCGCTTCTGGCCGGCTCGCTCGCGCAGCAGCCTGCGCAGGAGGAGCCGCCGCTCGGGCGAAAGCTCCTCCGGCCCGGCCGGGGGGGTCGTCTCGGTCACTCGTTTCTCGGACACGGGACGCTATTCACTCCCGGGGTCGGGCGCGGTCAACCCGGCGAACGCCTCGTCCTGCATCAGTCGCTCCTCCAGGTATGCCGCCATCCCGGCGATGGTGGGCGTGTCGAACATGACCCGCAGCGGCACGTTCTCGCCCACCTCCTCGTGGACCCGCGCGATCACCCGCGTGGCGAGCAGCGAGTGGCCGCCCAGCGCGAAGAAGTCGTCGAACACCCCCACGACGTCCAGCTTGAGGATCTCGCACCACACCTCCGCCAGGATCTCCTCCACCAGGGTGCGCGGCGCGACGGGCTCCGCGTCCGCGGCGCGCCCGCCCGGGGCCGGGAGCGCGCGGCGGTTCACCTTGCCGTTGGGGGAGAGCGGGAGCGCCTCCAGCACCATCACCACGGAGGGCACCATGTGCGCCGGCAGGCGACGGGCGGCGTGCTCCCGCAGCCCGGCCGCCGTGGCCGCCGCGTCTCCGTCCACCACGGCGTAGGCGACGATGCGCCGGTCGCCCGGCATGCCGGGGGTGGAATCGTCGTGCACCACGGCCACGACTTCGCGCACGGCGGGGTGGCTGCCGAGCGCGGCCTCCACCTCGCCCAGCTCGATGCGGAAGCCGCGCACCTTGACCTGGAAGTCCGCCCTCCCGTAGTACTCCAGCTCGCCATCGGGGCGCCAGCGCACCCGGTCCATGGACCGGTACATGCGGCCGCCGGGCTCCCCGAAGGGAAGGGGGAGCCAGCGCTCCGCCGTCAGCTCCGGGCGGCGGTCGTAGCCGCGCGCCAGCCCGTCGCCGGCAAGGTACAGCTCGCCGACGACGCCCACAGGCACCGGCTGGAGGTGGCGGTCCAGGACGTACGCCCGCGTGTTCGCGAGCGGGCGGCCCATGGGCACGGGGTCCGCGCCCGCGGGGACCACGAACAGGGTGGAGAAGACCGTGTCCTCGGTGGGGCCATACAGGTTGCGGACGGTCTCCACGTGGCCGAGCGCGTGGAGCGCCCGCGCCAGCGCCGCCGGCACCGGCTCGCCGGCCAGGTTGACGGCGCGGACGCTCGCGGGGATGCCGCCCATGCGCACCAGCTCCGCCGCCGCCGTGGGCACCGTGCCGACGCAGGTCACACCCTCGCCGGCCGGGACGGACGCCAGCTCCAGGGCGTTCTCCGCCATCACCAGCCTGCCGCCCCACGCCAGCGTGCCGAACATCTCCGCCACCGACACGTCGAAGCTGACGGAGGTGGAGAACAGCATCGACGACCGCTCCGCGTCCGACATGGTCTCGCGCAGCCAGTGCAGGAGCACGACGACGGACGAGTGGCGGACCATCACGCCCTTGGGCCTGCCGGTGGAGCCCGAGGTGAAGATGACGTACGCCAGGTTCTCCGGCAGCACGCCGCTCTCCGGCGCCGTGTCCGGCTCCGCGGCGAGGGCGTCGCGCGCCGCGTCCAGCGCGAGCAGGTCCGCCGCGCTCTCCGGGCGGCTCGCCGCAAGCCGCTCTTCGGTCAGCACCAGGGCGATGCCGGCGTCCTCCACCATGTACCCCAGCCGCTCGGGCGGGTACGCCGGGTCCAGCGGCACGTAGGCGCCGCCCGCCTTGAGCACGCCCAGCAGCGCCACCAGCAGCTCGGGCGTGCGGCTCATGCACACGCCCACCCGGCTCTCCGGACCCACCCCGCGCCGCAACAGCGCGTGGGCCAGCTGGTTCGCGCGCCGCTCCAGCTCGCCGTACGTCGTCCGCTCGCCCCGCCAGGAGACGGCGACCGCTTCCGGCGTCCGCGCGGCCTGCGCCGCGAACAGGTCGTGCACCCGCGGCCCCGCCGGGTACGCCCGCTCCGTCGCGTTCCACTCCGTCAGCACCCGCGCCCGCTCGGCCTCGCCCAGCAGCGGCAGCTCGGCCACGGGCAGCTCGGGCGTGCGGGCGAGCGACTCCAGCAGCGAGGCGAGGTGGGCGAGCATCCGCTCGATGGTTGCGCCCTCCCACAGGTCGGTGCGGAAGGAGAGCGAGCCCGCCAGGCGCTCGCCGGCGTCGGTCACGTTCAGCGTCAGGTCGAACTTTTCCGTCCCCTTGGCGGCGCGCAGCGGCTCCACGTCCACTCCGCCCAGCTCCAGCGCGTCCGCCTCGTCCCGCGCCGCGCTGTAGGTGAACATCGCCTGGAACAGCGGCGCGTGCGCCAGGCTCCGCTCCACGCTCAGCTCCTCCACCAGCCGCTCGAACGGCAGGTCCTGGTGCGCGTGCGCCTCCAGCACCCGCTCCCGCACCCGCCTCACCAGCTCCCCGCCCCCGGGCTCCCCCGACAGGTCCGTCCGCAGCACCAGCGTGTTCACGAAGAACCCGATCAGTCCCTCCGTCTCCAGCCGCGTCCGACCCGCGATCGGCGTCCCCACCACCACGTCCTCCTCCCCCGCGTACCGCCCCAGCAGCGCCGCGAAGCCCCCCAGCAGCACGGTGAACAGCGTCGCCCCCTCCCGCCGCGACAGCGCCCGCAGACCCGCCGTCGCCTCCGCCGACAGCGCGAACCCCCGCGCCGCCCCCCGGTCGCTCGCCACCGCCGGACGCACGTGGTCCGTCGGCAGCTCCAGCAGCGGCGGCGCGCCCCCCAGCCGCTCCCGCCAGTAGGCGATCTGCCGCTCCAGCGTTTCCCCCACCAGCCACGCCCGCTGCCACACCGCGTAGTCCGCGTACTGCACCGGCAGCTCCGCCAGCGGCGTGGGCCGCCCCGCCGAGTACGCTCCGTACAGCGCCGACACTTCCCGCGTCAGCACGCCCATGCTCCACCCGTCGCCCACGATGTGGTGCAGGTTCACCAGCAGCACGTGCTCGCCCTCGCCCGCGCGCACCAGCGTCGCCCGCAGCAGCGGGCCCCGCGCCAGGTCGAACGGACGCCGCGCGTCCTCGCCCGCAAGGCGCAGCACCTCGGCCTCGCGCCCGCCCTCCGCAAGCCCGCCCAGCTCCACCACGGCGAGGCGGTGCTCCCCGGCGGGCCGGACGGCCTGCACCGGCTCGCCGCTCACCATCCCGAACACGGTGCGCAGCGATTCGTGCCGCCGCACCAGCTCGCCGAGCGACCGGCGCAGGGCCACGACGTCCAGCGCGCCGCGAAGCCGCAGCGGGAAGGGCATGTTGTACGTGGCGCTCCCCGGCTCCAGCTGGTCGATGAACCACAGCCGCTGCTGCGCGAACGACAGCGGCAGCGGCGCATCGTCGCGCGGGACGGGCACCAGCGGCGGCGCCGCCATCCCCACGCCCTCGCGCAGGGCCGCGTCCGCGCGCACCGCCAGCCCCGCCACGGTGGGCGCCTCGAACAGCGCCCGCAGCGGGATCTCCACGCCCAGCGAGGCGGCCGCGCGGGAAACCACCTGCGTGGCCAGCAGCGAGTGCCCGCCCAGCGTGAAGAAGTCCTCCGTCACCCCCACGCGCTCCCGCCGCAGGACGTCCGCCCAGATCCCCGCCAGGATCTCCTCCGTCGGCGTCCGCGGCGACACGTGCTCCGCCGCGTCGTCGCCTTCGGGTGCGGGGAGCGCCCGGCGGTCCACCTTGCCGTTGGGGGTGAGCGGAAAGCCCTCCAGCACCACCAGCGCGGACGGCACCAGGTACTCCGGCAGCCGTGCGGCCAGGTGCTCCTTCAGCTCCGCCGCCCGGACCGCTTCGTCGGACAGGACGACGTAGCCGACGAGCCGCTTCTCGCCGGGCACGTCCTCGCGGACGAGCACCACGGCTTCGCGCACCGCCGGGTGCGCGGCGAGCCGGGCCTCCACCTCGCCGGGCTCCACGCGGAAGCCGCGGATCTTGGCCTGGAAGTCGGTCCGGCCGACGAGCTCCAGCAGCCCGTCGGCGCGCCAGCGGGCGCGGTCTCCGGAGCGGTACAGGCGCGCGCCCGGCTCGCCCGAGAACGGGTCGGGGACGAAGCGCTCGGCGGTCAGCTCCGGGCGGCCCAGGTAGCCGCGCGCGACCGCCGGCCCGCCGATGCACAGCTCGCCGCGGGCGCCCTGCGGGGTCGCGCCGAAGTGCGTGTCGAGCAGGTAGACGCGCCGGTCGCCGACGGGCCTGCCCAGGGGCAGCGAGGGCCCGTCGAAGCCCGCCGGCACCGGGAAGCAGCTGGCGAAGACGGTGGTCTCGCTGGGCCCGTAGCCGTTGACCAGCCGCAGCCCCGGGTACAGCTCCAGGGCGCGCCGCGCGTGCGGCACGGACACCGTCTCGCCGCCGGTCATCACCTGCTCCACCCCGGCGAGGACCTCCGGGAAGGCGTCGACGACCAGGTTGAAGTACGCCGAGGTGAGCCACAGCGTGTTCACCCCGTGGCGGCGCACCTGGTCGGCGAGGACGGCCGGCTCCGGGGAGCGGCCCGGGTACAGGACGCACGTGCCCCCGGAAAGGAGCGCCGGCCACAATTCCAGCGTCAGCGCGTCCCACGAAACGGAGGAGTGCTGGAGCGACACGGTCCCGGCGTCCCAGCGGGCGTACTCCACGCCCCGGAAGAAGCCCGGGACGGCGCGGTGCGGCACCTCGGTGCCCTTGGGCCGCCCCGTGGAGCCGGAGGTGTAGATGACGTAGGCGAGGTTTTCGGGCGACGGCGCGAGCGGGAGCGCGCCCGCGTCCGCGGCATCGCCGTGCTCGTCGTCCACCAGCACGACCTCCCCCGCGAAGTCCGGCAGCGCCCCTCGCAGGTGCGGCTGGGTGAGCAGCACCGGCGCGCCCGCGTCGGCGAGCATGTCGGCGAGGCGGGCGGCGGGGTAGGCGGGATCGAGCGGGAGGTAGGCGCCGCCGGCCCGGAGCACCGCCAGCAGGGCGACGACCATCTCCGGCGACCGCTCCACGCACACCCCCACCCGCACCTCGGGCCCCACGCCGCGGCGGGCCAGGGCGCGCGCCAGGCCGGCGGAGCGGGCGTCCAGCTCCGCGTACGTGACCCGCTCCACGCCCGAGACCAGCGCCACGGCGCCGGGAGTGCGCGCCGCCTGCTCGGCGAACAGCTCGTGCACGCAGCGCCCGGAATCCGCGGCCGCGTCGCCGGAGCGGCTCCACTCGTCCAGCACCCGGGCGCGCTCGTCGCCGCCCAGGACCTCCACCGCGGACAGGCGCAGCTCAGGGTGCGCGGCGACGGCCTCCAGCAGCCGGACGAAATGGTCCGCCATGCGCTCCATGGTGGCCCGGTCGAACAGGTCCGCGCGGTACGCGAAGCTGCCGAGGAGGTGGTCGCCGTCCTCGGCCAGCGTGACGCTCAGGTCGAACTTGGCCACGTCCTCCCCGCGGGCCAGCCCGCCCACCTCCAGGTCGCCCATCCTCAGCTCGCCCCGGTCCATGTTCTGGAGCGAGAACATCACCTGGAAGAGCGGGGTGTGCAGCAGGCTGCGCTCCACGCGCAGCTCCTCCACCAGCTTCTCGAAGGGCACTTCCTGGTGCGCGTACGCCGCCAGCGTCGTTTCGCGCACGCGGCCCAGGAGCGCGCGGAAGGCGGGGTCGTCGGACAGGTCGGCGCGCAGCACCAGGGTGTTGACGAAGAAGCCGATCAGCCCCTCGGTCTCCACGCGGTCGCGCCCGGCGACGGGCGTCCCCACGCTCACGTCGTCCTGGCCGCTCCAGCGCGCCAGGAGCGCCTGGAAGGCCGCCAGAAGGGTGATGAACGGCGTGGTGCCCTCGCGCAGCCCCAGCTCGCGCAGCGCCGCCGCGGTCTCCGGCTCCACCGCGAACGGCACCGCGTCGGCGCGGGCGCCGGGGACCGCGGTGCGCGGCCGGTCGACCGGGAGCTCCAGCAGCGGCGGGGCGCCGTCCAGCGCGTCGCGCCAGAAGCGGAGCTGCGCCTCCAGCTCGTCGCCCGTGATGCGCTCCCGCTGCCACAGCGCGTAGTCCGGGTACTGCACCGGGAGCGGGGCCAGCGGCGACGGCGCGACGCGCGTGAAGGCGCCGTACAGCGCCGACACTTCGCGTGTCAGCACCCCGGTGGACCAGCCGTCGCTGACGATGTGGTGGAGGTTGAAGACCAGCCCCCAGTCGTCCGCGTCCAGGCGCAGGAGCGAGGCGCGCAGGAGCGGCCCGCGCGCCAGGTCGAAGGGGCGCGCCGACTCCTCCATCGCCAGCCGCCGCGCCTGGGCCTCGCGCGCGCCGTCCGGGAGCCCGGACAGGTCGGCCACCGGCAGCCGCGCCGGGGCGGCGGGGAGGACGATCTGCACCGGCTCGCCCGAGGTGGCGGCGAAGACGGTGCGCAGCGACTCGTGCCGCCGCACCAGCTCAGCCAGCGAACGGCGCATGGCGGGCACGTCCAGCGCGCCGCGCAGCCGCAGCGGGTACGGCATGTTGTAGGCGCTGCTCGCCGGGTCCAGCTGCTGGATGAACCACAGGCGCTGCTGCGCGAAGGAAAGCGGCACCGGCCCGTCCGTCCGG
The DNA here is from genome assembly GCA_963716255.1 of uncultured Gemmatimonadales bacterium. Taxonomy (GTDB): domain Bacteria; phylum Gemmatimonadota; class Gemmatimonadetes; order Longimicrobiales; family Longimicrobiaceae; genus JAFAYN01. The sequence goes on from OY970303.1 coordinate 2,977,583, forward strand.
CGCGGGAGGATGCGCACGGTGTCGCGCCTGTCCCCCGCCCCCCCGCGGAGCAGGGCGTCCACCCGGGCGCCCAGGGCGGCCACGGTGGGCGCCTCGAAGATCGTGCGCAGCGGCACCTCCACCCCGAACGCCTCGCGCGCCCGGGCGATCACCCGCGTCGCCATGAGCGAGTGGCCGCCCAGCGCGAAGAAGTCCTCCGTCACCCCGACACGCTCGCGGCGCAGCACGTCCGCCCAGATGTCGGCAAGGACTTCCTCCGTGGAGGTGCGCGGCGCGACGTGCTCCGCCGCGCCGGGGGCCTCCGGCGCGGGCAGGGCCCTGCGGTCCACCTTGCCGTTGTGGGTGAGCGGAAAGGCGTCCAGCACCACCAGCGCGGACGGCACCATGTACTCCGGGAGCCGCGCCGACAGGTGCTCCCTGAGCTCCGCCTCGGAAACGCCGTCGCCTGACGGGACGAGGTAGCCGACGAGACGCTTCTCGCCCGGGACGCCGAAGGCGGCATCCTCGCGGACGACCACGAGGGCTTCACGGACGGCCGGGTGGGCGGCGATCTGCGCCTCGATCTCCCCCGGCTCGATGCGGAAGCCGCGCACCTTGACCTGGTCGTCCGCCCGCCCCACGTAGTCCAGCTCCCCCGACGCAAGCCACCGCACGCGGTCGCCCGAGCGGTACGTCCGCGCCCCCGCTTCTCCCGCGAACGGGTCGGGCAGGAACTTCTCGGCCGTCAGCTCCGGCCGCCCCAGGTAGCCGCGCGCCACCCCGGCGCCGCCCACGTACAGCTCCCCCGCCACCCCCACCGGCACCGGCTCGCCGCGCCGGTCCAGCAGGTACACGCGCACGTTGGCGATCGGCCGCCCGATCCCCACGCGCTCCGCCCCGTCCACCCGCGCCACCGTGGTGTTGACCGTCGCCTCGGTGGGCCCGTAGTGGTTCCACACCGCCGCGCCCGGGAAGAGCGCCCGCGTCCGCTCCACCAGCTCCGCCGACAGCGCCTCCCCGCCCAGCAGCGCCGCCATCAATCCCGCCGGCTTCGGCGCTTCGCCGGTGCGCACGAGCTCCAGCATGGCGCTCCACAGCGCCGGCACCCCGCCGAACGACACGCGCCCGCGCGCCGCCAGCGCGGCCAGCAGCGCGGCGGGGTCGGCCGCGGTCTCCTCGGGGAGCACCCACACGGGCTCGCCGCGCAGCAGCGGCGGGAAGAGCTGCCGCACGTGCGCGTCGAAGCTGAGCCGCGAGACCAGCGGCAGGGCGAAGCCGTCCTCGCCCAGCACCTCGCGGTCGAACCAGGCCAGGTAGTTGGCGAGGCCGCGGTGGGTCGCCAGCACGCCCTTGGGGGTGCCGGTGGAGCCGGAGGTGTAGATGACGTACGCCAGGTTGTCGGGGTCGACGGGGACCGGCGCGACGGCGGGATCCGTCTCCCCCGCAAGGACGGAGGGGGTCGGGGGGTGAGGGGTGAGCCCCACCACCGCCCCCGCGAACCCCGCCAGCCGCGGGGACAGGTCGGGGCTGGCGACCACCGCGGAGGCCGCGGCGTCGGCGAGCATGAAGCGCAGGCGCTCGTCGGGGTGGCCGGGGTCCAGGGCCACGTACGCGGCGCCGGCCTTGAGGATGCCGAGCACGGCGACCACCTGGGCGTCGCCGCGCTCCAGCAGGATCCCTACGCGGCCGTCCACCTGCACGCCCGCGTCGCGCAGGCGGCGCGCGAGCCGGTCGGCGTCGCGCTCCAGCTCGGCGAAGGTGAGGGTGCGCTCGCGGAACAGGACGGCGGGGGCGTGGGGCGTGCGCGCGGCCTGCCGGGCGATGCGCTCGTGGACGAGGCCGCGCGGGAGCTCGGCGGCGGTGGCGTTCCAGGCGTGCAGGAGCTGCGCGCGCTCGGCGGCGGAAAGGATGTCCGCACCCCCGACCGGGGCGTCGGGGTCGGCGGCGAGCGCGGCGAGCAGGCTGGTGAAGTGGCCGAGCATCCGCTCGATGGTCTCGCCCTCGAACAGGTCGGCGCGATAGGTGACGCGGCCGCCGACGCGGTCGCCCGTCTCCACCAGGCTCACGCTCAGGTCGAACTTGGCCGACTCCTCGCCGGGGGACAGCGGCTCCATCCGCATCCCGCCCAGGTCCAGCGCGCCGGCCTGGTTGTTCTGGAGGGAGAACATGACCTGGAAGAGCGGCGTGTGCTGGAGGCTGCGCTCCACCCGCAGCTCTTCCACCAGCTTCTCGAACGGCACGTCCTGGTGCGCGAACGCCCCCAGCGTCGCTTCCCGCACCCGCCCCAGCAGCTCCCGGAACGAAAGCTCGCCCTCCACGCGGGTACGCAGCACCAGGGTGTTCACGAACATCCCGATCACTCCCTCCAGCTCCAGCCGCCCCCGCCCGGCCGTCGGCGTCCCCACGCTCACGTCCTCCTGCCCGCTCCAGCGCGCCAGCAGCGCCTGGAACGCCGCCAGCAGCGTGATGAACAGCGTCACGCCCTCGCCCTGCGCCAGCTCCCGCAGCGACGCCATGGTCTCCGCCGGCAGCGCGAACACCCGGCGCCCGGCGCGCTGCCCGGGCACGGGCGGGCGCTGCCGGTCGACCGGCAGCTCCAGCACGGGCGGAGCGCCGTCCAGCGCCTCGCGCCAGAAGCGGACCTGCGCTTCCAGCGCCTCGCCGCTGATGCGCTCCCGCTGCCACACCGCGTAGTCCGGGTACTGCACCTCCAGCGGCTTCAGCGGCGAAGGCAGGCCGCGCGAGAACGCGTCGTACAGCGCGGACACCTCGCGGGTCAGCACGCCCATGCTCCAGCCGTCGCTGACGACGTGGTGGAGGGTGAACACCAGCCCCCAGTCGTCGGCGGCCAGGCGGAGGAGCGAGGCGCGCATCAGCGGGCCGCGCGCCAGGTCGAAGGGGCGCGCCGACTCCTGCATCGTCAGCCGCTGCGCCTCCCCCTCGCGCACGCCGTCGGGGAGCGCGGACAGGTCGGCCACCGGCAGCCGCACGGGGGCGGCGGGGAGGACGATCTGCACCGGCTCGCCCGCGGTGGCGGCGAACACCGTGCGAAGCGACTCGTGCCGCCGCACCAGCTCGGTCAGCGCCCGGCGCATGGCGGGCACGTCCACCTCGCCGCGCAGCCGCAGCGGGTTGGGCATGTTGTAGGCGCTGCTCGCCGGGTCCAGCTGCTGGATGAACCACAGCCGCTGCTGCGCGAACGACAGCGGCACCGGTCCCTCGGCGGATCGCGGGCGCACGCGCTCGTCCTCGCGCTTCTGGCCGGCGCGCTTGCGGAGCAGCTTCTTCAGGAGCTGCTGGCGCTCGGGCGACATCTCTTCCGGCCGGGCCGGGGGGCTCTTCTCGGTCACTCGATTCTCGGGCACGGGGCGCTATTCACTCTCGGGATCGGGCGAGGTCAACCCGGCGAACTCCTCGTCCTCCATCAGCCGCTCCTGCAGGTACGCCGCCATCCCGGCGATGGTCGGCGTGTCGAACATGACGCGCAGCGGCACGTCCTCGCCCATCTCCTCGCGGATGCGCGCGATCACCCGCGTGGCGAGCAGTGAGTGGCCTCCCAGCGCAAAGAAGTCGTCGAACACCCCCACGACGTCCAGCCTGAGGACTTCGCGCCACATCTCCGCCAGGAGTTCCTCCACCACCCCCCGCGGCGCGACGGGCTCCGCGTCCGCCGCGGACGCGTCCGGGGGCGGGAGCGCGCGGCGGTCCGTCTTGCCGCTGGGGGTGAGCGGCAGCGTCTCCAGCACGGCGAAGGCGGCGGGGATCATGGGCTCGGGGAGCAGCCCGCGCAGGTGCGCCCGCAGCTCGGCGGCGTCCGGCGCCGCCCCGGCGGAGGGGACCACGTACCCCACCAGCCGCGGGCCGCCCGGCGCGTCGTCGCGCGCCGCCACCGCCGCCCGCGCCACGCCGGGGTGCCGCTCCAGCGCGGCCTCCACCTCCCCCGGCTCGATGCGGAAGCCGCGGACCTTGACCTGCTCGTCCACGCGGCCCAGGAACTCCAGCTCGCCGGTGGGGAGCCAGCGCGCCCGGTCGCCGGTGCGGTACAGCCGCGCGCCCGCCGCGCCGGAGAGCCCGTCCGGGACGAAGCGCCCGGCGGTCCACTCCGGGCGGCCCAGGTACCCCCGGGCGAGCTGCGCCCCGCCCAGGTACAGCTCCCCGGCCACGCCGGGAGGGACGGGCTCCGCCTCCGGGTCCAGCACGAACGCCGCCACCCCGTCCACCGGCCGCCCGATGGGGACCGTGCCGCCGGCCCCGCCGCCGCCGACGACGACGTGGGAGGTGGCGTCGATGGTGCACTCGGTGGGCCCGTACAGGTTCACCACCCGCGCGCCGGGGAGCACGGCGCGGGCCCGGGCGGCCGCATCCGCGGAAAGCGCCTCGCCGCCGCAGAAGAGGGTGCGGAGCGACGTGCAGCGCTCCAGCCCGCCGTGCTCCAGCATGGCCGCCAGCATGGAGGGGACGAGCTGGAGGACGCTGGCGCGCTCCTCCTCCACCGCCCGCAGGAGCGCGGCGGGGTCGCGGTGGGCGCCGGGCGCGGCGAGCGCCAGCCCGGCCCCGGCCAGCAGCGGCGCCCAGAACTCCCACACCGAGGCGTCGAAGCCCACGGGCGTCTTCTGGAGGACGCGGTCGTGGGGCGCGAGCGGGAACTCCCGCTGCATCCACGCCATGTGGCTGGCGAGCGCCGCGTGCGTCACCGCCACTCCCCTGGGCCGTCCTGTGGAGCCGGAAGTGAAAATCACGTACGCCAGCGTGTCCGGGAGGATCGCGCCCTCCAGCGGCGCGTCGCTCTCGGCGGCGATCCGCTCGTGGGCGGCGTCCAGGGGGAGCAGCTCGGCCGGGCCCCGCGGGAACCGGTCGGCGAGGGCGGCGGTGGTGAGCACCAGCCGCGCACCGGCGTCCCCGAGCATGCCGGCCAGGCGCTCCGGCGGCTGCGCGGGGTCCAGCGGCACGTAGGCGCCCCCGGCCCGGAGCACGGCCAGCAGCGCCAGCACCAGCTCCGGCGAGCGCTCCAGCCCCACCGCGACCCGCGTTTCCGGCCCCACCCCCAGCCCGCGCAGGTGGCGGGCGAGGCGGTTGGACCAGCGGTCCAGCTCGCCGTACGTCATGACGGACGCGCCCGCGGCCACCGCGGGTGCGTCGGGCGCGAGCGCGGCCCGCGCCGCGAACGCCTCCGGGACGGCAACCGTGGCCGGAGCCGGCGCGGCGGACTCCCCCGCCTCCAGCGCCCGGCGGCGCTCGGCCTCGCTCATCAGCGGCAGGCGCGCCAGGGGGCGCTCCGGGTCGGCGGCGGCGGCCTCCAGCAGCAGGCGGAGGCCGCCGGCCATCCGCGCGGCCGTGGCCGCGTCGAAAAGCTCGCTGCGGAAGGACAGGATCCCCCGCACCCTGCCGTCCGTCTCGGTCATGGTGAGGCGCAGGTCGAACTTGGCGGCCTCCTCGCTCCCGCCCAGCGGCGACAGGCGCAGCCCGCCCAGGGCGGGCTCGCCGAGCTCCATGTTCTGGAGCGCGAAGGAGACCTGGAAGAGCGGGGTGTGCCGGCGCGAGCGCTCCACCTCCAGCTCCTCCACCAGCTTCTCGAAGGGCACCTCCTGGTGGGCGTACGCGCCCAGCGTGGCCTCGCGGACGCGCGCCAGCAGCGCGCGGAAGCCCGCGTCCGGGCGGACGCCGGAGCGGAGGACCAGGGTGTTGACGAACATCCCGATCAGCCCCTCCAGCTCGACGCGGCTGCGTCCGGCGACGGGGACGCCCACGCTGACGTCGTCCTGGCCGCTCCAGCGGGCGAGCAGCGCCTGCCAGCCGGCCAGGAGCGTCATGAACAGCGTCGCGCCCTCGCGGCGGGCGAGCGCCCGCAGCGCGTCCGTGAGCTCCGCGGACAGGTCGAACGCGACGCTCGCGGCGGCCTCGCCCATCACCGGCGGACGGGGGCGGTCCGTGGGAAGGTCGAGGAGCGGCGGGGCGCCCGCGAGCTGCCCGCGCCACCAGTCCAGGTGCCGCTCCAGCACCTCGCCGCTGAGCCAGGCGCGCTGCCACAGGGCGTAGTCGGCGTACTGCACCGGCAGCGGGGGGAGCGAGGGCGCGCGGCCCCCGGCCAGCGCCGGGTACGCCTGCGACACCTCGCGGGTCAGCACCCCCAGCGACCAGCCGTCGGCGACGGCGTGGTGAAGGGTGAAGAGCAGGCCGTGCTCCTCGCCGCCCGCGCGCACCAGCAGCGCGCGCATCAGCGGCCCGCGCGCCAGGTCGAACGAGCGCAGCGACTCGGCGGCCGCCAGCCGCCGGGTCTCCCGCCCGCGCGCCTCGGCGGGGAGGCGGCTCACGTCCACGACGGGGAGGGCCACCGGGGACGGGGGACGGACGTCCTGCGCCGGCTCGCCGCCCGCCTCGGTGAACACGGTGCGCAGCGGCTCGTGCCGCGCGGCCAGCAGGTCCAGGCTGCGGCGGAGCGCGCGCACGTCCAGCGCGCCCTCCAGCCGCAGCGGGTGCGGCATGTTGTAGGCGGCGCTTGCCGGCGCCAGGCGGTGGAGGAGCCACAGCCGCTGCTGCGCGAACGACAGCGGCAGCGGCCGCCCGTCGCGCGGGGTGGGGACGAGCGGCGGCGCGTCGCCGCCGGCGCCCTCGCGGAGCGCCGCCTCCACGCGCGCGGCGGCGCCGGACAGGGTGGGCGCCTCGAACAGCGCCCGCAGCGGCAGCTCCACCCCGAGCGCCCCGCGCACCCGTGCCACCATCCGCGCACCCAGCAGCGAGTGCCCGCCCAGCGCGAAGAAGTCGTCCGACGCGCCCACGCGCTCCACGCCCAGCACTTCCGCCCAGATCCCGGCCAGGATCTCCTCCGTGGGCGTGCGCGGCGCCACGTACTCCGTCTCCGCCGCGGACTCCTCCGGGTCCGGCAGCGCCCGCCGGTCCAGCTTGCCGCTGGGCAGGAGCGGAAGCGCGTCGAGGCCGACCCAAGCCGTCGGCACCAGATACGGCGGCAGCCGGTCGGCCAGGTACGCGCGCAGCTCCGCCGGAGTCGGCCCTGTCGCGTCGGGCCCATCCGCCGCCACCACGTACGCCACCAGGCGCGCCTCGCCCGGCCGCGCCTCCCGCGCGACCACCGCCGCCGCTGCGACGGAGGGGTGCGCCCGCAGCACGGCCTCGATTTCGCCCGGCTCCACGCGGACGCCCTGCACCTTCACCTGCTGGTCCACGCGCCCCAGGAACTCCAGCACCCCGTCGCCCCGACGCCGCACGCGGTCGCCCACGCGGTACATCCGCGCTCCCGTATCCCCCGAGAACGGGTCCGGGACGAACTTCTCGGCCGTCAGATCCGGCCGCCCCCCGTACCCGCGCGCCAGCCCCGGCGTCGCGATGTACGCTTCTCCCGGCACACCGAGCGGGGTCGGCTCCAGCTCCGCGTCCAGCACGAAGACGCGCGTGTTCCGGATCGGCACGCCCGCCGGCGCGATCGGCCACGCCTCCTCGTCCGCCACCGTGTGCAGCGTGGACGACATGGTGCACTCCGTCGCCCCCCACTGGTTCACCACCCGCAGCCCCGACCCGAACACCGCGTGCGCCCGCCGCACGTCCGCCACCGGCAGCGGCTCCCCGCTCGCCAGCAGCAGCCGCAGCGACCCCGCGACCCCGGCCGACTGCTCGGCTTCCGCCAGGATCGGCCGCAGCACCGAGGGCACCACCGCCAGGATCGCCGTGACGCCGTGATCGCGCATGCGCTCCAGCACCCGCCGCGGATCGGCCGTCTCGCCCGCGGGGCTCAGCACCAGGCGCGCTCCCACGGTCAGCGGTCCCAGCGTTTCGCGGATCGACGCGTCGAACGTCGGCGTCGCCACCTGGAGCACCGTGTCGCCCTCGCCCAGCCCGTATTCCTCCGCCAGGAACGCCAGGTAGTTGGCCGCGCCCCCGTGCGTCGTCAGCACGCCCTTGGGCGTGCCCGTGGACCCCGAGGTGTAGATGACGTACGCCAGGGTGTCGGGGTCCGCAGACACCGGGCTAGCGGCGGCGGGAGGGCCCCCACCCGGCTCGCTCAGGCTCGCCACCCTCCCCCGTTCCGGGAGAGGGAAATCTCCATGCTGGCGGTCCCCACCCTCCGACGTGTCGTGCTCCCCCTCCCCCCTTGCGGGGGAGGGGGCCGGGGGGAGGGGGGTCTCTCCGTCCACCACCACGATCTCCCCCCCGAACTCCGGCACCCGCCCGCGCAGCCCCCCGGCCGTCAGCAGCAGCGACGCGCCCGAGTCCTCCAGCACCCAGCGCACGCGCTCGGCGGGGTGCGACGGGTCCAGCGGCACGTACACGGCGCCCGCCTTGAGCACGGCCAGCAGTGCCGCCAGCCACTCCGGGCCGCGCTCCAGGAACACCCCGATCCGCGTCTCCGGCGCCAGGCGGCGGCGCAGCAGCGCGTGGGCGAGAGTGCCGGCGCGGCGCTCCAGTTCGGCGTAGCTCCAGGACCCGCCATCGAAGACGGCGGCGACGGCGTGCGGGGTGCGGGCGGCCTGGCGCTCGAACAGGGCGTGGACGGACAGGTAGCGCGGGTAGGCGCGCGTGGGGCCGTGCGCGGCCTCCAGCACGCGGGCACGCTCCGCGGCGTCCATCAGCGGCAGCGCGAAGATTGGGCGCTCCGGGTCCTCCGCCATCGCGGCGGCGAGCGTGGCGAAGTGCTCCAGCATCCGCTCCACCGTCGCCGGCGCGAACAGGTCCGTCCGGAAGGTGACGAAGCCGCCGAAGCGGTCGCCGTCCTCGCGCGCGGTCAGGCTCAGGTCGAACTTGGCGGCCTCCCCGCTCCAGGCGAGCGGCGCCAGCTCCAGGGCGCCCAGCTCCAGCGCGCCCGCGTCCATGTTCTGGAAGCTGAACATCACCTGGAAGAGCGGCGCCTGCCGCAGCGAGCGCTCCGGGGCAAGCTCCTCCACCAGGCGCTCGAAGGGCACGTCCTGGTGCGCGAAGGCGCCCAGCGTGGCCTCGCGGACGCGGCGCAGCGCTTCCCGCACCGTGGGCCGGCCGCCCAAAACCGTCCGCAGCACCAGCGTGTTGACGAAGAAGCCCACCAGCCCCTCCAGCTCCACCCGGTTGCGCCCCGCGATCGCGGTGCCGACGCTCACGTCCTCCGTGGCGGCGTAGCACGCCAGGAGGAGCTGCCAGGCCGCGAGCAGCGCCATGAACGGCGTCACCCCCTCGCGGCGGCACAGCCCGCGGACGGCCGCCGAAGCCTCCGCGGTGAGCGCGAAGCCGCGCGTCGCGCCGCGGGCGCCGGGCACCGCGAGGCGCGGAGCGTCCGTGGGGAGGTCGAGGGCGGGCGGCGCGTCCTTCAGCTTTTCGCGCCAGAAGGCGAGCTGCGCCTCCAGGCGCTCGCCGGACAGCCACGCCCGCTGCCACGCCGCGAAGTCCGCGTACTGCACCCGCGGCTCCGGGAGCGGCGACGGCTCGCCGCGCGCGAAGGCGCCGTACAGCGCGGAGAACTCGCCCACCAGGATGCCGGTGCTCCAGCCGTCGCTGACGATGTGGTGCACGTTGAGAAGCAGCGCCCATTCGGCATCATCGACGCGGAGCAGCGCCGCGCGCAGGAGCGGACCGCGCCGCAGGTCGAAGGGGCGCCCGCCCTCCGCGCCGGCCAGGCGGCGCAGCTCGCGCTCGCGCGCCGCGGCGGGAAGGCCGCCCAGCTCCACCACCGGGAGCGCGACGGGACCCGCCGGGCGGACGACCTGCACCGGCTCGCCGTCGGCCTCGGCGAAGACGGTGCGCAGCGCCTCGTGGCGGCGCACGATCTCGGCGAGCGCCCGCCGCAGTGCGCGCACGTCCAGCGCGCCCCGCAGCCGCAGCGGCGTGGGGATGTTGTACGCGGCGCTCCCCGGCTCCATGCGGTCGATGAGCCACAGGCGCTGCTGCGCGAACGACAGCGGCAGCGCGCGCAGCGGATCCCGCGGCACGGGGACGATGGGCGGCGCCGGCTCCGCCGCGCCGCTACCCGCGCGCAGCGCGGCCTCCACGCGCGGGGCGAGGGCGGCCACGGTGGGCGCCTCGAAGAGCGCGCGCACCGGCAGCTCCACCCCGAAGCTTTCCCGGATCCGCGAGGTCACCCGTGTCGCCAGCAGCGAGTGGCCGCCGAGCGCGAAGAAGTCGGCGTGCACTCCCACGCGCTCCGCCCCCAGCACCTCCGCCCAGATCCCCGCCAGCGTTTCCTCCGCCGGGGTCCGCGGCGCGGTGTAGGCCTCGCCGTCGTCCGCCGCGTCCGGCGCGGGGAGTGCCCGCCGGTCCAGCTTGCCGTGCGGGGTCAGGGGAAGGGCGTCCAGCACCGCCACGGCCGCCGGCACCATGTGCTCCGGCATCCGCTCGCCCAGCCAGGCGCGCAGCTCCGCCGGCGTGGGCGGCGCCCCCTCCGCCGCCGTCACGTAGCCGGCCAGGCGCCGGTCGCCCGGGGCGCGCTCGTGCACCGTCACCGCGGCCTCGCGCACCGCCGGGTGCGAGGCGAGCACGGCCTCCACCTCGCCGGGCTCCACGCGGAAGCCGCGGATCTTGACCTGGAAGTCCACCCGGCCCATGAACTCCAGCCGTCCGTCCGCGCGCCAGCGCGCCCGGTCTCCGGAGCGGTACAGGCGCGCGCCGCCCTCGCCCGCGAACGGGTCGGGGATGAACCTCTCGGCCGTCAGCCCCGGCCGTCCCAGGTAGCCCCGCGCGACCCCCGGCCCGCCGATGCACAGCTCGCCGGCGGCGCCCAGCGGCGCCGGGCCGAAGTGCCGGTCCAGCAGGTACACGCGCCGGTCGCCCACCGGCCGCCCGATGGGCAGCGACGACCCCTGGAAGCCGGCCGGGACCGGGTAGCAGGCGGCAAAGACGGTGGTCTCGCTGGGCCCGTAGCCGTTCACCAGCCGCAGCCCCGGGTACAGCTCCAGCGCGCGGCGCACGTGCGGCGCGCTCACCGTCTCGCCGCCCACCAGGAGCTGCTCGACGCCCTCCAGCGCCTCCGGCGCGGTGTCGACCACCAGGTTGAAGTACGCCGCGGTCAGCCACAGCGTGTTCACGCCGTGCGCGCGCACCTGCTCGCCCAGCGCAGCCGGCTCCGGCGTCCGCCCCGGGTACAGCACGCAGGTGCCGCCGGTGAGCAGCGCCGGCCACAGCTCCAGCGTCAGCGTGTCCCACGAGACGGAGGAGTGCTGGAGGACGACGGTGCGCTCGTCCCAGCGCGCGTAGTCCGCCCCGCGGAAGAAGCCGGGAATGGCGCGGTGCGGCACCTCGGTCCCCTTGGGCAGCCCCGTGGAGCCGGAGGTGTAGATGACGTAGGCGAGGGAGTCGGGAGACGGCGAGCGCGAAAGTGCGCCCGCGTCCTCCGCGCCGGGGTGCTCCGCGTCGAGTACGATGACCTCTCCCTCGAACTCCGGGAGGCGATCGCGCAGCGGCTCCTGCGTCAGCAGCAGCCGCACGCCCGCGTCGGCGAGCATGTACGCCAGCCGCGCGGCGGGGTACCGCGGGTCCAGCGGCACGTAGGCGCCGCCCGCCATGAGCACCCCCAGCAGGCCCACGACCATCTCCGGGCCGCGCTCCACGAAGATCCCCACCCGCGCGTCCGGCCCCACGCCGCGGGCGGCGAGGCGGCGGGCCAGGGCCTCCGCGCGGCGGTGCAGCTCCGCGTAGGTCATGGTCTCGCCGCCGGCGACGAGCGCGGCCGCGTGGGGCGTGCGCTCGGCCTGCTCCGCGAAAAGCTCGTGCACGCAGCGCCCGGCGGGGGCGGCCTCGGCGCCGGAGCGGCTCCACGCCTCCACCAGCAGCCGGCGCTCGTCCTCGCCCAGCAGCTCCACGGCGGACAGGCGGCGGTCCGGGTCCGCCGCCAGCGCGCCGAGCGCGGCGCGGAAGTGGTCGGCCATCCTGCGGACCGTCGCCTCCTCCCACAGCCCCGCGCGGTACTGCAGCGCGCCGGCCACCTGGCCGCCCCGCTCCGCGAGCACCAGGCTGAGGTCGAACTTCGCGGCGGCCTCGGCGGGGCCCAGCGGCTCCATCTCCACGGCGCCCAGCCGGAGCTCGCCCTCGTCCGCGTTCTGGAGGGTGAAGAGCACCTGGAAGAGCGGCGTGTGCCGGAGGCTGCGCTCGGGCGACAGCTCCTCCACCAGCCGCTCGAAGGGGAGGTCCTGGTGCGCCTGGGCGCCCAGCGTCGCCTCGCCCACCCGCGCCACCAGCTCCCGCAGCGACGGGTCGCCGCCCAGGTCGACCCGCAGCACGAGCGTGTTGACGAAGAAGCCGATCAGCCCCTCCAGCTCGGTCCGCGTCCGCCCGGCGACCGGCGTCCCCACGACGACGTCGTCCTGGCCGGACCAGCGCGCCAGCACGGCCTGCCACCCCGCCAGCAGCACCGCGAACAGCGTGGTCCCCTCGCGCACCGCCAGCTCGCGGAGGCCGGCCGCCAGCTCCGCCGGCAGCGCGAAGCCGAGCGTGGCGCCGCGCGGGTCCGGCACCGCCGGGCGCGGCCGGTCCGCGGGGAGCTCCAGGACGGGGGGCGCGCCCTCCATCCGCTCCCGCCACCAGCCGAGCTGCGCCTCCAGCCGCTCGCCGGACAGCCACTCGCGCTGCCACACCGCGTAGTCCGGGTACTGCACCGGCAGCTCGGGGAGCGGCGAGGCGAGCCCCCCGGCGAGGGCGGCGTAGAGCGCGGACACCTCGCCCACCAGCACGCCGTTGCTCCACCCGTCGCCGACGACGTGGTGCATGGTGAAGAGCACCGCGTGGTCCTCGCCGCCCAGACGCACCAGCAGCGAGCGGAGCAGCGGGCCGCGCGCCAGGTCGAAGGGGCGCCGCGCTTCCTCCGCGGCCAGCCGCAGGAGCTCGCGCTCGCGCGCCTCGCCGGGGAGCGCGGACAGGTCGGCGGCGGGGAGCGCCGCGCCGGCGAAGGGGAGGACCACCTGCACGGGCCCGTCCGCGGCATCCGCGAACACGGTGCGCAGCGACTCGTGGCGGCGCACCACCCCGGCCAGCGTCCGGCGCAGCACGGCCGCGTCCAGGGGCCCGCGCAGCCGCAGCGCGCTGGGGAGGTTGTAGGCACTGCTCCCGGGCTCCATGCGGTCGATGAACCACAGCCGCTGCTGCGCGAACGACAGCGGCACCGGCCCCCCGGTCCCGCGCGGGCGCACGCGCTCGGTCTCGCGCTCCGGCCCGGCGCGCTCGCCGAGCAGGTCGTCCACGCGCGCGGCGAGGGCGGCCACCGTGGGCGCCTGGAAGAGCGTGCGCAGCGGCAGCTCCACCCCCAGGGCGTCGCGCACCCGCGACACGACCCGCGTGGCGAGCAGCGAGTGCCCGCCCAGCACGAAGAAGCCGTCGTGCGCGCCCACCGGCTCGCGGCGCAGCACCGCGGCATAGATCCCGGCCAGCGCGGCCTCGGTGGGGGTGCGCGGCGCCACGTACTCCGCTTCCGCGGCGGAGGCGCCGGGCGCGGGGAGCGCGCGGCGGTCGATCTTGCCGCTGAGGGTGAGGGGAAGCGACCCGAGCGCCACGAACGCGGCGGGCACCATGTACTCCGGGAGGCGCGCCGCCAGGAACGCCCGCAGCTCCGTCCCGCCGGGCACCGCCGCCCCCGGCGCGGCCACCAGGTACGCCGCCAGACGCCGCTCCCCCGGCGCATCCTCCCGCACGGCCACCACCGCCTCGCCCACCGCCGGGTGCGCCTCCAGCGCGGCCTCCACCTCGCCCGGCTCGATGCGGAAGCCCCGCACCTTGACCTGCTGGTCCGTCCGCCCCAGGAACTCCAGCTCGCCGCCGGCCAGCCACCGCGCGCGGTCCCCCGGCCGGTACAGCCGCCCCCCGGGCCGCGGCCCGTGCGGGTCCGGCACGAACCTAGCCGCCGTCAGCTCCGGACGCCCCAGGTAGCCCCGCGCCACGCCGTCGCCCCCCAGGTACAGCTCCCCCGGGATCCCCACCGGCGCCGGGCGCAGCTCCCCGTCCAGCACGTAGCACTGCGTGTTTGCGATGGGCCCGCCGATGCCGGGCAGCAGCGGCCACCCGTCCGCCGCGCCGGGCAGCGCCAGCGACGTCGCCACGTGCGTTTCCGTGGGGCCGTACTGGTTCACCAGCGCGCACCCCGGCATCCGCCCCAGCCAGCGCCGGATGGGCTCCGTCACGCGCAGCTGCTCCCCCGCCGTGACCACCTCGCGCAGCGATCCCGGGACGATCCCCTCCGCCTCCGCGGCCTCCGCCAGGTGCTGCAGGGCGACGAAGGGGAGGAAGATGCGCTCCACGCGCGCCCCGGCCAGGAAGCGCGCCAGGCGCGGCATGTCGGTGCGCACCTCCTCCGGCACCAGCAGCAGCGTGCCCCCGGAGGCCCAGGTGGAAAGGATCTCCTGGAACGACACGTCGAAGCTGAGGGAGGCGAACTGGAGCGTGCGCGCCGCCGCCGCTCCGTCCCACTCGCGGAGCTGCCAGGACAGCAGGTTGAGCAGCGGCCGCTGCGGCATCGCCACGCCCTTGGGGCGCCCGGTGGAACCGGAGGTGTAGATGACGTAGGCCAGCGCGTCGGGGTCTGCGGGGAGGCCCCCACCCGGCTCGCTCAGGCTCGCCACCCTCCCCCGTTCCGGGGGAGGGGCATCTCCATGCTGACGACCCTCGCCGTCCGACGCGTCGTTCTCCCCCTCCCCGTCCAGCACCACCACCTCCGCGCCGGCGGCCGGCAGCCTGCCGACGAGCCTTTCCTGCGTCAGCAGCACGGCGGCGGCGGCGTCCTCCAGCATGAAGGCGACGCGCTCCTCCGGGTACGCGGGGTCGATGGGGACGCAGGCGGCGCCGGCCTTGAGGATCCCCAGCACGCCGACGGCCATTTCCAGGGAGCGCTCCACGCACAGGCCCACGCGCGCGTCGGTGCCGGCGCCCAGGGCGAGCAGGTGCCCGGCCAGGGCGTCCGCGCGGCGGTCCAGCTCGGCGTAGGTGAGCGCCTGCGCGCCGAAGGCCACGGCCACGGCCGCCGGGGTGCGGGCGGCCTGCGCCTCGACGAGGGCGCGCAGCCCGCCGCGGACCGGGTAGCCGGCCGCGGTGTCGTTCCAGAGGCGCAGCACCTGCCCGCGCTCGGCGGCGGTCAGCAGCTCGATGCGCGAGACCGGCCGGTCGGGGTACGCGGCCATCCCGGCGAGCACCGCGCGGAAGTGGTCCACCATGCGCTGCACGGTGGCCCCGTCCCACAGCGAGCGGCGGTACGACACCCCGCCGGCCACCACCCCGTCGACCTCTTCCATCGTCCAGCTCAGGTCGAACTTGGCCGTGTCCAGCGTGGAGGAGATCGGCTCCAGCTCCAGCCCCGCGCCCAGCTGGAGCGAGCCGGAGTCGACGTTCTGGAGGCTGAGGAGGACCTGGAAGAGCGGGGAGTGCGCCAGGGTGCGCTCCGGCTGGATCTCCTCCACCAGGCGCTCGAAGGGGAACTCCTGGTTGGACTGCGCCTCCAGCACCCCCCTGCGCACGCGCGCCAGCAGCTCGCGGGCGGTGGGGTCGCCGGAAAGCCCGGTGCGCAGGACCAGGGTGTTGACGAAGAAGCCGATCAGCCCTTCCAGCTCCACCCGCGTCCGCCCGGCGATGGGGCTGCCGACGACCACGTCGTCCTGCCCGGACCAGCGCGCCAGCGTGAGCTGCAGCCCCGCGAGCAGCGCCATGAACAGCGTGGCCCCCTCGCCCCGGGCGAGCGCCAGCACCGCCGCGGACAGCTCCGGGGAGAACGTGAAGGCGAGGCGGGTGCCTGCGGGGTCCTCCACGGGGGCGCGCGGGCGGTCCACGGGGAGCTCCAGCAGCGCGGGGGCGCCGGCCAGGCGCTCGTTCCAGAACTCCAGCTGCTCCTCCAGGCGCCTGCCCGACAGGTGCTCGCGCTGCCACACGGCGAAGTCGGCGTACTGCACCGGCAGCTCGGGGAGGGGCGAGGCCAGCCCGGCGGCGAAGGCGGCGTACAGCTCGCTCACCTCGCGCACCAGCACGCCCATGCTCCACCCGTCGCTGACGATGTGGTGCATGGTGAAGAGCACCGCGTGGTCGGCGGCGTCCAGCACGAGGAGCGCGGAGCGCAGCAGCGGCCCGCGCCCCAGGTCGAAGGGATGCGCCGACTCGGCGTCGCCCAGGCGCCGCGTTTCCCGCTCGCGGTCGGGCGGCGCAAGGCCGGCCAGCTCCACTACGGGGAGGCGGGCGGGGGCGGGAGGGAGGACCACCTGCACGGGCTCGCCGTCGCCGGAAGCGGCGAAGACGGTGCGCAGCGCCTCGTGCCGGCGGACGATCTCGGCCAGGGCGCGCCGCAGCGAGCGGGGGTCCAGCGGGCCGCGGAGCCGGATCCCCGCGGGCATGTTGTAGGCGGGGCTGCGGGGGTCGAGCTGGTGGATGAACCAGAGGCGCTGCTGCGCGAACGACAGCGGCACCGGCCCGCTCCCCGCGCGGCGCGGGATGTCCGCCGGCGCGACGGCGGCGCGCTTCGCGCTGCTCCGCTCGGCCAGCATCTTCTCCAGCAGCGCCCGCCGCGCCGGCGAGAGCTTTTCGAGCTGTTCGGGGGTCAACTTCACCCTGTGGCTCTCCCGTGTCTGTAACGACGCAGGCACGCGCCTCGCCGCAGTCCGTGTCTGGAAGGGTGCGCACCACCGGGGCGGCGGCCGCGGGCCCGTCCCGGGGCACGGGAGGGGCCGCACGTCCGGGACACGCCCGGACCCGCCGATGGAGCTTGACCCGGCGCCGGAGCCGCGCTGCCGCGGATCCCGCCCGGGCCGGGAATCTAATACGACGTGTCGGATTTCGCGCGGGGGTCGCGGGCCGCGCGGCCGCCGCTCACCCGTCGCCCAGCATCCGCCGCACCTCCTCGTCGGAAAGGCCGGCGAGCCGCTCCCACTCCTCGTCCACCTCCCACTCCTCCAGCTCCGGCGCGGGACGGGCGGCCTGCAGCCAGGCGGCCAGGGCGGCCAGGGCGGCGACGGTGGGGGCTTCGAACATGACGCGCACCGGCACCTCCACGCCCATCTCGCGGTGCACGCGGGCGACCACGCGCGTGGCGAGCAGAGAGTGCCCGCCCAGGTCGAAGAAGTGGTCCTCGGCGCCCACGCGCTCCACCCCCAGCACCTCGGCGAAGATCGCCGCCACCCGCTCCTCGTCCGGGGTCCGGGGCGGCACGTGCTCCACGGCCGCGGCCCCCGCGTCCGGCGCGGGGAGGGCCCTGCGGTCCAGCTTGCCGCCGGGCGTCAGGGGAAGCCTCTCCAGCGCCACGAACGCGGCGGGGACCAGGTGCTCGGGGAGCGAGCCCCGCAGCCCCCGGCGCAGCTCCGCCGCCGCGGGCGCCTCCCGCCCCGCCGCGGGGACCAGGTAGGCCACCAGCCGGGCCGCGCCGCCCTCGCCGGCGGCGACCACCGCCGCCTCGCGCACGGCCGGGTGGCGCAGGAGCGCGGCCTCCACCTCGCCGGGCTCGATGCGGAAGCCGCGCACCTTGAGCTGCCGGTCCGTACGCCCCAGGAACTCCAGCGCGCCGCCCGGCCCCCGCCGCGCCCGGTCGCCGCTGCGGTACAGCCGCGTGCCGGCCGCGCCGGAGAAAGGATCGGGGAGCCAGCGCTCCGCGGTGAGCGCCGGGCGTCCCAGGTAGCCGCGCGCCAGCGTCGGCCCGCCCAGGTACAGCTCGCCGGGGATCCCGTCCGCCACCGGCTCGCCCGTGCCGTCCAGCACGTACGCCGCGCGCCCGGGGAGCGGCCCGCCGATGGGGGCCACCGGCCAGGGCCAGGCACCCGGGAACTGCTCCGGCAGCTCGTGCACGGTGGCGGTGACCACCGCCTCGGTGGGGCCGTAGCCGTTGAGCAGGCGGTGGGGCGCGGGGAAGCGCTCCCGCCAGCGGCGCACCGCCGCGGAGGGCACCGCCTCGCCGCCCACCACCACCAGGCGCGGGGCGGGGGCGTCCTCCCCCCCGGCGGCGTCCTCCGCCGCCGCCTGCCAGTACGCCACGGGGAGGTTGGCGACGGTGATCCCCAGCGCCCGTGCGCGCTCCCCGAACGACTCCGGGCTCCACGGCTCCGGCCCGCGCAGCACCAGCGCCGCGCCGGCGAGCAGCGTGGGGAAGAGCTGCTCCAGCGACACGTCGAACGCGGCGGAAGCGAACTGGAGCACCCGGTCGCCCGCGCCGAGCCCCGCCAGGGCGGCGAAGGCCAGCGAGTGGGCCGCCGCCGCGCGGTGCTCCACGACCACGCCCTTGGGGGTGCCGGTGGAGCCGGAGGTGTAGATCACGTACGCCGCGCCGGCGGGGTGCCCGGGGGCGGGCGCGGAATCGTCCGCGGCGGCCGTGACGCGCTCGCCGTCCACGTCCAGCCGCACCGTTTCCCAGGGGCCTTCCGGCTCGCGCCCCTCCACGGAGGCGTCCGCCAGGAGGAGGCGGGCGCCCGCGTCGCCCATGACGTACGCCAGGCGCTCGGCGGGGTCCCCCGGGTCCAGGGGGAGGTAGACGGCGCCGGCCTTGAGGACGGCAAGCACGGCGGCCACCATCTCCGGGCTCCACCGCATGCACACCCCCACCGCCGCCTCCGGGCCCGCGCCGCGCGAGGCAAGGAAGCGCGCCAGGCGGTCGGACCGGGCGTGGAGCTGGGCGTAGGTGAGGGCGCCGCCCCCCTCCACCTGCACGGCCGGGGCGCCCGGCGCGCGCCCGGCGGCCTCGGCGAAGAGCGCGTGCAGGGTGCGCTCCGGCGCGGGGCCGGCGTCCGCGCCGCGCGAGGCGGCCAGGACGGCGCGGCGCTCCTCCGGCGCGAGCAGGCCGATCCCGTCCACCCGCGCCCCGGGGTCCGCGGCCATCCCGGCGACCAGCCGCCGGAGCTGGGCGGAAAGCCGCTCCACCGTGGACTCGTCGAACAGCTCCTTGCGATACGAGAAGGTGGAGTACACCCGGCCCCGCTGGTCGGACACCACCAGCGCCAGCTCGAACTGGGCGACGTAGGCGTCGGTGCGCATCCCGGACATCTCCACGTCGCCCAGCCGCAGCTCGCCGCTGTCCACGTTGACCATGGCCAGGAAGACCTGGAAGAGCGGGTTGTACGCCAGCGAGCGCTCGGGGCGCAGCCCGGCCACCACCCGCTCGAAGGGGAGGTCCTGGTGGGCGTGCGCCTCCAGCAGCGTTTCGCGGACGCGGCGCAGCAGCTCGCGCCCGGTGGGCGCGCCGGACAGGTCGCCGCGCAGCACCAGCGTGTTGACGAAGAAGCCGATCAGCGGCTCCAGCTCCAGCCGCGTGCGCCCCGCGGCCGAGGTGCCCACCGGGACGTCGTCGCCCGCGCCGGACCGGGCGAGCAGCGCCTGGAGCGCGGCGAGCAGCACCACGAAGACGGTGGCGCCCTCGCGGCGGGCCAGCCCGCGCAGGGCATCCAGCTCCGCCGGGGGGAGCACGAAGGGAAAGTCGCCCCCCGTCAGGTCCGGGAGCGCCGGGCGCGGGCGGTCCACGGGCAGATCCAGCAGCGGCGGGGCGCCGCGCAGCCGCTCCCGCCAGAAGTCCACCTGCCGCTCCAGCGTCTCGCCCCGCAGCCAGCCCCGCTGCCACACGGCGTAGTCGGCGTACTGGAGGGGGAGCGGCGGGAGCGGCGAGGGCTCGCCGCGCGAAAAGGCCCCGTACAGGGTGGACACCTCGCGCACCAGCACGCCGGTGCTCCACCCGTCGGACACGGCGTGGTGGATGTTGCCCAGGAGCAGCCACTCCGCGTCGTCCACGCGCACCACGTGGACGCGCAGCAGCGGACCGCGCTCCAGGTCGAAGGGGCGCAGCATCTCCTCCGCGGCCACGCGGTGGGCCTCGCGCCCCCGGGCCGGCTCCGCCAGCCCCGACAGGTCCACGGCGGGGACGGGAAAGGGCGCGGGGGGGAGGACGACCTGCTCGGGATCGCCGCCCGTGTCGCGGAACACGGTGCGCAGCGCCTCGTGGCGCCGCACGATCTCGGTGAGGGCGCGCCGCAGCGTCCGCGGGTCCAGCGCGCCGCGCAGCCGCAGCGGGAAGGGGAGGTTGTAGGCGGCGCTTGCCGGCTCCATGCGCTGGATGAACCAGAGCCGCTGCTGCGCGAACGAGAGCGGGAGCGGCCCGTCGCGGGGGGCGTGCCGGATGGGGGGCGGCAGCAGCCCGGCGCCGGCGCGCAGCAGGGCGTCCACGCGCTCGGCCAGCGCGGCCGGGGTGCGCGCCTCGAACATGGCGCGCAGTGACAGGTCGGCGCCGGTGGCCTGGCGCACGCGGGTGACCACGCGGGTGGCGAGCAGCGAGTGCCCTCCCAGCGCGAAGAAGTCGTCCTCCGCCCCCACGCGCTCCCTTTCCAGCATCTCCGCCCAGATCCCGGCCAGGATCTCTTCGGTGGGGGTGCGGGGCGCCACGTACGCTTCCGCGGCGGGCCCCGCGGGGGCGGGGAGCGACCGCCGGTCGACCTTGCCGCTGGAGGTCAGCGGAAGACTCTCCAGCTCCACCACGACGTCGGGGACCATGTGCCCGGGGAGCCGCCCCGCCAGCCAGGCGCGCAGCTCGGCGGCGGTGGGCGCGGCGCCGGCCTCCGGAACCACGTACCCCACCAGCCGCGCCTCCCCCGCCGCGTCCGCCCGTGCGGCCACCGCGGCCTCCCGCACCCGCGGGTGCGCGGCGAGCGCGGCCTCCACCTCGCCCGGCTCGATGCGGAAGCCCCGCACCTTGACCTGCTGGTCCGTGCGCCCCATCCACTCCAGCTCGCCGTCCGCGCGGCGGCGCACGCGGTCGCCGGAGCGGTACATGCGCGCCCCGGGCTCGCCGGCGAACGGGTCGGGGACGAACTTCTCCGCGGTCAGCTCCGGCCGCCCCAGGTAGCCGCGCGCCACCCCCGCGCCGCCCGCGTACAGCTCGCCCGGGACGCCCTCCGGGACCAGGCCGCCGTACGCGTCCAGCAGGTACACGCGCGCGTTGCCGACCGGCCGCCCGATGCCGAACGCCCTCCCCGGCTCCACCCGCGCCGCCGTGGTGTTGACCGTCGCCTCGGTGGGCCCGTAGTGGTTCCACAGCGCCACGCCGGGAAACGCCGCGAAGGTGCGCTCCGCCAGCCCGGCCGGCAGCGCCTCGCCCCCCAGCAGCACCGCCTGGAGCCCCGGGGGCGCGGGCGCCTCCCCGGAGCTCACCCGCTCCAGCACGGCGCTCCACAGCGAGGGCACCCCGCCGAAGGACACCCGCCCGCCGGCGGCGAGGACGTCCAGCAGCGCCGCCGGGTCGGTGGCCGTTTCCTCGGGGAGCACCCACACCGGCTCGCCGCGCAGCAGCGGCGGGAAGAGCTGCCGAACGTGCGCGTCGAACCCCAGGCGGCTCACCAGCGGCAGCGCGAACCCCTCCTCCCCCAGCACCTCCCGGTCGAACCAGTCCAGGTAGCTGGACAGGCCGCGGTGCGTGGCGAGCACGCCCTTGGGGGCGCCGGTGGAGCCGGAGGTGTAGATGACGTACGCAAGGTTGTCGGGATCGACGGAGATCCGTGCGTCGACCCTATCCCTCACCCCCGGCCCCTCTCCCACGAGGGGGGAGGGGGCCGGGGGGAGGGGGGTCTCCACGTCCACCACCGGCACGCCGCGCACCCGCCCCGCCAGCCCGGCGCTGGTCACGACGGCGGCGGCACCGGCGTCGCGGAGGAGGAGCTGAAGGCGCTCGTCGGGGTAGGCGGGGTCCAGGGGGAGGTAGGCGCCGCCCGCGCGCAGGATTCCCAGCACGGCGGCCACCAGGCCGGGCCCGCGCTCCAGCAGGATCCCGGCGCGCGCGTCGGGGCCCACGCCCAGGGCGCGCAGGCGGGCGGCGAGGGCGGCGGAGCGGCGGTCCAGCTCGGCGTAGCTCCACGTCCCGCCGGGAAAGACCACCGCGGGGGCGCCGGGGGCGAGGGCCGCCCGCGCGGCGAAGCGCTCGTGCACGGGGCGCGGATCGGGGGGCGTCACGGGGCCGCGGCCCTCCGCCAGCACGCGGACGCGCTCCCCGGGGGAAAGCAGCTCGATCGCGGAGATCCTGCCGTCCGGGTCGGCGGCCATCGCGGCGAGGACGCGCTCGTACTGCGCGAGCATGCGCTCCACCGTGGGGCCGTCGAAGAGGGCGCTGCGGAAGGTGAGGGTGGCGGCCATCTCCCCGGCCGGATCGCCCGCGGCCATGCTCAGGTCGAACTTGGCCGCGGTGTCCGGGGACTCGATCGAGTCCACGCCCACGTCGCCCAGGCGCACGGGCTCCTCGGCGGCGCGCTGGAGCGAGAACATCACCTGGAAGAGGGGAGCCCCCCCGGCGACGCGCTCGGGGTGCAGCTCGTCCACCAGCTGGTCGAACGGGAGGTCCTGGTTGGCGTGGGCGCCCAGCACCGCCTCGCGGGTGCGCGCCAGCAGCTCGCGCACGGTGGGATCGCCGGACAGGTCGGCGCGCATCACCAGCGTGTTGACGAAGAACCCCAGCGTTCCCTCCACCTCCGGACGGGTGCGCCCGGCGACCGGGGTCCCCACGGCCACGTCCCCGGTCCCGGCGTGCCGGCCCAGGAGGAGCTGCCAGGCGGCGAGCAGCGTCATGAACAGCGTGGCGCCCTCGGCCTGCGCGAGCGCCCGCACCGCGTGCCCCGTCTGCGCGGCGAAGGTGCGGGAGCGGCGTCCGCCCGCCGTGCCGACGGAGGCGACCCGCGGCCGGTCGGTGGGGAGGTCCAGGAGCGGCGGGAGGCCGGCCAGGCGGGCGCGCCAGAATGCGAGCTGCGCCTCCAGGCGCTCGCCGCCCAGGTGCTCGCGCTGCCACACGGCGAAGTCGGGGTACTGCACCTCGGGGTCGGCGAGCGCGGGCGCCCTCCCGGCGGCGAAGGCGTCGTACAGCTCGGCCGTCTCGCGCACCATGATCCCCATGGACCATTCGTCGCTGACGATGTGGTGCATGCCGAAGAGCAGCGCCTGTTCCCCGTCGGC
The DNA here is from genome assembly GCA_963716255.1 of uncultured Gemmatimonadales bacterium. GTDB lineage: Bacteria > Gemmatimonadota > Gemmatimonadetes > Longimicrobiales > Longimicrobiaceae > JAFAYN01. The sequence continues at coordinate 3,000,398 of OY970303.1, forward strand.
GAGGCGCGCCCGCATGGCGCGCAGCAGGGGGCCGCGCTCCAGGTCGAACAGGCGGGCGTTGGCCGCGGCCACCACGCGGGTCAGGGCGCGCTCGCGGTCGTCCTCCGCCAGCCCGGCCAGGTCGGCCACGGGGAGGACGACGGGCGAGGGGGGGAGCACCACCTGCACGGGCTCGCCCTCGCCGCCGCCCTCGCGGAACACGGTGCGGAGCGCCTCGTGGCGCCGCACCAGCTCCCCCAGCGCCAGGGCGAGGGCCCGCGTGTCCAGCGGACCGCGCAGCCGTAGCGACAGCGGCAGGCCGTACGCCACGCTCCCGGGCGCCGCCTGCTCGGCGAGCCAGATGCGGCGCTGGGCGAAGGAAAGGGGGAGCGGCCCGCCGCCCGCCGGGCGGGGGCGGACCGGCGGCGGGCCGGAGCCCCGGGCCTTTTCCTGGAGGATCTTCTGGAGGAGGAGGCGCTTCTCCGGGGAAAGGTGCGCCAGGCGGTCCACGTTGTCGCTCATCGCCTCAGCTCTCCGTCGCGCGCAGCAGGCGCATCACTTCCTCGTCGCTCATGGCGGCCAGCTTTTCCATCTCCTCGTCCACCTGCCGGTCGTCCACCACGGCGGCGGGGGCCGCGGCGAGCGCGCGCTCGGCCAGCTCGGCCACGCTGGGCGCCTCGAACAGGGCGCGCAGCGGCAGCTCCACGCCCATGGCGGTCCGCACGCGCGCGACCACCTGGGTGGCGAGCAGCGAGTGCCCTCCCAGGTCGAAGAAGTCGTCGTGCACCCCCACGCGCTCCAGCTTCAGCACCTCGGCGAAGATCCCCGCCAGCATCTCCTCGATCACGCCCCGCGGCGCCGTGTACCCGCGCGCCTCCGCGGGCTCCGGGTCGGGGAGCGCCAGGCGGTCCACCTTTCCGGTGGAGGTGAGGGGAAGGGCCTCCACCGCCACGAACGCCGCGGGGACCATGTGCTCGGGGACGCGCTCGCGCGCCCACCCCCGCAGCTCGGCCGCGGCGGGCGCGCCGCCCGGGGCCGCCGGGACCAGCCACGCCACCAGCCGCCGCTCGCCGGACGCGTCGGCGCGCGGGGCCACCACCACCTCGCGCACGGCGGGGTGGGCGCGCAGCGCGGCCTCCACCTCGCCGGGCTCCACCCGGACGCCCCGCACCTTGACCTGGAAGTCGCTCCGCCCCAGGAACTCCAGGCTCCCGTCCGGCAGCCGCCGCCCCAGGTCGCCGGTGCGGTAGGCGCGCAGCGGCCCTCCCGCCGGGTCGGGAACGAAGGCGGCGGCGGTCGTCTCCGGCCGCCCCCAGTAGCCCAGCGCCAGGTGCGCCCCGCGCACCACGATCTCCCCGGCGCCGTACACCGCGGGCTGCTCCCCGGCCGCGCCCACCAGGAGCACGTCGGTGTCCCGCACGGGGAGCCCCACCGGGAGGACCGCGCCGCGGGGACCGTGCTCGTGGTCCAGGAACGCCTGGAGGGTGACGGTGGACTCGGTGGGCCCCAGCCCGTTGACCAGCACGGCCCCCGCGGGGAAGTGCCGCCGGAACGCCTCCCAGTCGCGCCGCTGCGCTTCCTCGCCGCCGAGCACCACCACGCGCACGGCGGGAAAGGCCTCGTCCCCGTCCAGGGCGCCGGCCAGGTGCCGGAAGACGGTGGGAGTGGAGTGGTACAGGGTGATCCCCTCGCGCCGCATCCACTCCGCGGCGTCGCCGGCGGGCTCGGCGCGCCAGTCGAACGGGCGCAGCGAGGCGCCGTTCAGCAGGGCGCCCCAGATGGCCATGACCGCCGCGTCGAAGGTGTACGACGAGAACAGCGTGAGCACGTCGTCCGGCCCGATGCGCAGGTTGTGCGTGTAGGCGCGGATGAAGTGCAGCACGTTGCGGTGGCTCTGCGCCACGCCCTTGGGCCGCCCGGTGGAGCCGGAGGTGTACAGCAGGTACGCCAGGCCGTCGGGCGAGCCGGCGGGGGGCGGGGGAGGCGGCTCGTCCTCCGGCGCCCCGTCGTCCAGCACGACCACGGGGACGCGGCCGGCCGCCAGCTCGCGGGCGCGGCCGGCGTGCTCCGCGTCGGCGAGGAGCACGGCGGCGCCGGAGTCCTCCAGCACCCCCGCGCTCCGCTCCCGCGGCTGCCCGGGGTCCAGCGGGACGTACGCCTTCCCTGCCCTGAGCGCGCCCAGGATCCCCACCAGCATGGGCGCGTCGTGCGCGAAGAGGAGCGCGGCCCGCTCCCCCGCCCCGGGGGAGGCGCGCAGCAGGGCGGCGGCGGCGCGGCCGGCGGCGCGGTCCAGCTCGGCGTAGGTCAGCGAGTGGCGCGGCGTGCGCACCGCCAGCCGCTCGGGGTGCAGCCGCGCCTGCGCGGCGAAGCGGGCGTGGAGGGTCTGCTCCGCGGCGTCCTCCGCCCAGGGGAGGAAGGTGCGGCCGTCCTCCGGGAGGCCGGGCGCGCGGCGCGCCCCGGGGGCGGCCAGCGGGAGATCGGAGACGCGCAGCCCGGGCCGCTCCACCACGGCCTCCAGCAGCGCCGCCAGGTGGGCGAGCGCCTCGCCCATGCGCGCGTCCTCGAACAGGTCGGCGTCGTACACCAGCTCCAGGCCGATCCCCCCGGCCGTCTCGCGGGCGTACAGGTTCCAGTCGTACCGGGCGGGAGCCTGCCCGCCGCCCAGCATCTCCATCTCCACCCCGGGGAGCGCCGTGGGGCCGGCGTCGGCGAAGTTGAGGAAGTTGAACATCACCTGGAACACCGGCGCGTGGCTCAGGCTGCGCGCGGGAGCCAGCTCCTCCAGCAGCTGCTCGAAGGGGACGTCCTGGTGGGCGTACGCGCCCAGCGTCGCCTCGCGCACCCGCCCCAGAAGCTCGCGGAAGGTGGGGTCGCCGCCCACGTCGGTGCGGAGCGCCAGGGTGTTGAGGAAGTAGCCGATCATCCCCTCCGTCTCGGGGCGGGTGCGCCCGGCGATGGGGGTGCCCACCACCACGTCGGTCTCCCCCGTGTAGCGGGCGAGCAGCGCGGCGAAGGCGGCGAGAAGCGTCATGAACGGCGTGGTCCCCTCCTCCCTGCCGAGCGCGCGCACGGCGTCGGACAGCGCGGCCGGGAGGTGCAGGGCGCGGGAGGCGCCGCGGTGCCGCTGCACCAGCGGACGGGGGCGCCCCGCGGGTAGCTCCAGCAGGGGAGGGGCGCCGGCGAGCGCGCCGCGCCAGAAGGCGAGCTGCGCCTCCAGCGTCCCGCCCGTCAGCCAGCCGCGCTGCCACGCGGCGTAGTCGGCGTACTGCACCGGCAGCTCGGGGAGGGGCGAGGGCCCGCCGCGCACGCCGGCCCCGTACAGCGCCGAGACTTCGCGCAGCAGCACCTGCATGCTCCACCCGTCGGACACGATGTGGTGCAGGGTGAGGAGGAGCGCCCAGTCCTCGTCCGTGGTGCGCAGCAGCACGCTCCGCAGCAGCGGCCCGCGCGCCAGCTCGAAGGGGCGCGCCGCCTCCTCGCCCGCCAGGCGGCGGCCGGCGGCCTCGCGCGCGCCGTCGGGGAGGCAGCGCAGGTCCACGACGGCCAGGGGTCGCGGACCCGCGGGGAGGATGCGCTGCACCGGCTCGCCGTCCACGTCCGGGAACACGGTGCGCAGCGACTCGTGCCGCCGCACCAGCTCCGCGAGGGCCCGCTCCAGCACCCGCACGTCCAGCGCGCCGCGCAGCCGCAGCGGGAAGGGCATGTTCCAGGCGGAGGTGCCCGGCTCCAGCCGGTCGATCAGCCAGAGCCGCCGCTGGGCGAAGGAGACCGGCACGTCGGAGCCGCGCGGGACCGGCAGGATGGGCGGCGGGGGGGCGACGCCCGCGCGCCACGCCTCGGCCACGCGCTCCGCCATCTGCGCCACGGTGGGCGCCTCGAAGAGCGCGCGCAGCGGCAGCTCCACCCCGAACGCCTCGCTCACGCGGGAGATCGCGACGGTGGCGAGGAGCGAGTGGCCGCCCAGCTCGAAGAAGTTGCCGTTGGCGCCCACGCGCTCCACGTCCAGCACCGTGCCCCAGATCCCGGCCAGGATCTCCTCCATGGGAGTGCGGGGCGCGACCCACGCCCCCGCGTCCTCCCCGGCCTCCACCTCCGGCAGCGCCTGGCGGTCCAGCTTTCCGCCCGGAGTCAGGGGAAGCGTCTCCAGCACCACGACCACGGCCGGCACCATGTACTCCGGCAGCCGCTCCGCCAGCCATGCCCGCAGCGCCGCGCCCGCGCCCACGGCCGGCTCGCCCTCCGCCACGGTGACGTAGCCCGCCAGCCGCCGGCCGGCGCCCTCGCCGCGCACGGCGACGGCCGCCTCGCGCACCGCCGGGTGCGCGGCGAGCGCGGCCTCGATCTCGCCCGGCTCGATGCGGAAGCCGCGCACCTTGACCTGCTGGTCCATGCGGCCCAGGAACTCGATCTCGCCGCGCGCGCTCCAGCGCGCCCGGTCGCCCGTGCGGTACAGCCGGGACCCGCCGCGCGGCTCCGCCGCGAACGGGTCGGGGACGAAGCGCTCGGCGGTCGCATCCGGCCGCTTCAGGTAGCCGCGGGCCACCCCCAGACCGCCCACGCACAGCTCCCCCGGCCACCCCACGGGCGCCGGCTCCATCGCGGCGTCCAGCACGTACGCGGTGCTCCCCGCGATCGGCCGCCCGATGGGCACCGTCCAGGCGTCCTCCGCCACCCGCTCGACGGGGTGCCAGGTGCTGAACGTGGTGTTCTCGGTGGGCCCGTAGCCGTTCACCAGCCGGCGCGGCGGGCCGGCCTCCAGGCAGGCCCGCAGCGAGGGCGGGTCCAGCGCCTCGCCGCCCACGAGCAGGTGCGTCACCGTGGCGAAGGCGTCCGGCACCTCGCGCACGGTCTGGTTGAAGAGCGTGGCCGTGAGGAACGCCCCGGTCACTCCCTCCCGCCGCAGCGCCTCGGCGAGCTCCCACGGGTCGAGCACGGTTTCCCGGTCGATGCCGACGACGCAGCCGCCGTTCAGCAGCGCGCCCCAGATCTCCCAGGTGGCGGCGTCGAACACCGGGTTCGCCAGCTGCGCCACCCGGTCCCCCGGCCCGAACTGCGCGAAATCGGCGCCGCGCACCAGCCGCACGATCCCCCGGTGCGGCACGGCGACGCCCTTGGGGGTGCCGGTGGAGCCGGAGGTGTAGATGACGCAGGCGAGGCTTTCGGGGGAGACGGATCCCTCACTGGCGGCGGCGAGGGCGCCCCCACCCGGCTCGCCAAGGCTCGCCACCCTCCCCCAATCCTGGGGGAGGGCTTCCCGGCCCTCGGCTTCCGGCGTGTCGTGCTCCCCCTCCCCCCTTGCGGGGGAGGGGGCCGGGGGGAGGGGGGTCTCCAGCGCCACGACCTCTCCCGCGAAGCCCGCGAGCCGGTTCCCCGCGGCGCCGTCCGTCAGCAGCACCCGCGCGCCGGCATCGTCCAGCATGTACGCCAGCCGCTCCGCCGGGTACTGCGGGTCCAGCGGGAGGTAGGCGCCGCCCGCCCGCAGGATCGCCAGCATCCCCACGACCATCTCCGCGGAGCGCTCCGCGCACAGCCCCACGCGCGCGTCCGGCCCCACCCCGCGCGCCGCCAGCTCCCGCGCCAGCGCGGCGGAGCGGCGGTCCAGCTCCGCGTACGTCGTCGCCGCGCCGCCAAAGGACAGGGCGGCGGCGTCCGGGGTGCGCGCCGCCTGCGCGGCGAACAGCCCGGGGACGGTGTGCGCCGGCGCGGGGGTGGCGCCCGGGGCGCCCCACTCCTCGACCAGCACGCGGCGCTCGCCGGGGGTGAAGAGCGGGATGTCGGCGAGACGGCGGCCGGGGTCGGCGAGCGCGCCCTCCAGCAGGGCGGCGTAGCGCGCCGCCAGCCGCCCGGCGGTGTCCGCGTCGAACAGCTCGGTGCGGAAGACGATGCCGCCGGCGAAGCGTCCGCCCGCGTCCGTCAGCTCCAGCGCCAGGTCGTACTTGGCCGCGGCCGCCCCGCCGCCGAACGGCTCCACCCGGGCGCCGCCCAGCGACAGCTCGCCCGCATCCGCCGTCTGGAGCGCGAAGATCGCCTGGAAGAGGGGGGTGTGGCCCGCTTCGCGGTCCGGCGCCAGCGCCTCCACCAGCCGCTCGAAGGGGAGGTCCTGGTGCGCGAAGGCGCCGAGCACGTCCTCGCGGACGCGCCCTAGCAGCCCCTCGAAGGTCTCGTCCGCCGGTACCCGCGCGCGCAGCGCCAGCGTGTTCACGAAGAAGCCGATCAGCCCCTCCACCTCGGGGCGGTCGCGTCCCGCGACGGGGGTGCCGACGACCACGTCGTCCACGCCGGACCAGCGGGCGAGCAGCGCCTGCCACGCCGCCAGCAGCGCCATGAACGGCGTGGCGCCCCGCTGCCGCGCCCGGGCGCGCACGCGCTCCGACAGCGCCGCCGGGAGCTCCACCCGCACGGCGGCGCCGCGGCCGTCCGGGCGCGCGGGGCGGGGCCGGTCGACCGGCAGCTCCAGCAGCGGGGGCGCGCCCTCCAGCCGCCCGCGCCACCAGGCGAGCTGCGCGTCCAGCGCCTCGCCCGACATCCAGCGGTGCTGCCAGGCGGCGTAGTCCGCGTACTGCACGGGGAGCGGCTCGAGCGCCGGCGCGCGCCCCTCCGCGGAGGCCGCGTACAGCTCGCTCACCTCGCGCGTGAGCACGCCGACGCTCCACCCGTCGCTCACCGCGTGGTGAAGGGTGAAGAGCACGGCCCGGTCCTCGTCGCCCAGGTGGAGCAGCGTGCTCCGCAGCAGCGGCCCCGCGCCCAGGTCGAAGGGGCGCAGCGCCTCCTCGCCGGCCAGCCGCAGCGCCTCGCGCCCGGCGCGGTCCGCGGGCAGGGCGGCCAGGTCCACCACGGGCAGCGGCACGGGCGCCGGCGGACGGACCCGCTGCACCGGCTCGCCGCCGCTCGCGGGGAAGACGGTGCGCAGCGCCTCGTGGCGCTCGGCCAGCGCGGCGAGCGCCCGCGCCAGGGCGCGCGGGCGCAGCGGGCCGCGCACGCGCAGCGCGGTGGGGACGTTGTAGGCGGGGCTCCCCGGCTGGAGCTGGTCCACCACCCACAGGCGGCGCTGCCCGAAGGAGAGCGGGAGAGACCCGCCGCGCGGCACCGGGACCACGGGCGGGACGCGCACCCCGGCGCCCTCGCGCAGCACCTCGTCCACGCGCAGCGCCAGGTCGGCGAGCACCGGCGCCTCGAACACCGCGCGCAGCGGCACCTCCGCTCCGAACGCCTCGCGCAGGCGCGACGCCACCCGCGTGGCCAGCAGCGAGTGGCCGCCCAGCGCGAAGAAGTCGTCCGCGGCGCCCACCCGCTCCACGCCCAGCACCTCCGCCCACACGCCCGCCAGCACCTCCTCCGTCTGGGTCCGCGGCGCGACGTGGACGCCGGCCTCGCCGGGCGCGCCGGGCGCGGGGAGGGCGCGGCGGTCGACCTTGCCGCGCGGCGTCAGCGGCATGGCCTCCAGCACCACCAGCGCGCCGGGGATCATGTACTCGGGGAGCCGCCCGGCGAGCCAGCCCCGCAGCTCCGCCGGGGCGAGGGACGCGCCGGCCCGCGCCGTGACGTAGCCCACCAGCCGCCGGTCGCCCGGGGCGGCCTCCCGCACCACCGCGACGGCCTCGCGCACCCCCGGGTGCGACGCCAGCGCGGCCTCCACCTCGCCCGGCTCCACGCGGAAGCCGCGCACCTTGGCCTGGAAGTCGGTCCGCCCCACGAACTCCAGCGTCCCGTCCGCCCGCCAGCGCGCCCGGTCGCCCGAGCGGTACAGCCGCGCACCCTGCTCCCCGCCGAACGGGTCCGGGACGAAGCTCGCGGCGGTCAGCTCCGGCCGGTGCAGGTAGCCGCGCGCCACCCCCGGCCCGCCCACGTACAGCTCGCCGGGAACGCCCACGGGCACCGGTTCCAGCCGGCGGTCCAGCAGGTACACGCGCCGGTCGCCCACCGGCGTCCCGATGGGGACGCTCGCGCCGCCGAAGCCGGGCGGGACCACGTACGCGGTGCTGAAGACGGTGCACTCGCTGGGGCCGTAGCCGTTGACCAGCCGCAGCCCCGGGTGCAGGTCGAGGGCGCGGCGGACGTGCGCCGCGCTCACCGCCTCGCCGCCGGTCATCACCTGGCGCACGTCCCCCAGCAGCTCGGGGCACGTGTCCACCACCAGGTTGAAGAACGCCGACGTGAGCCAGAGCGTGGTCACCCCGTGCGCGCGCACCTGCCGCCCCAGCTCCTCCGGCTCCGCGGCGCGCCCCGGGTACAGCACGCAGGTGCCGCCGGTGAGCAGCGCCGGCCACAGCTCCAGCGTCAGCACGTCCCACGACACCGAGGAGTGCTGGAGGAGCACCTGCGCCTCGTCGAAGCGCGCGTAGTCCGCCCCCCGGAAGAAGCCGGGGATCGCCCGGTGCGGCACCGCGGTCCCCTTGGGGGTGCCGGTGGAGCCGGAGGTGTAGATGACGTACGCGAGGTTTTCGGCGGAGACGGCGGGCTCCGGCGCGCCGGCTTCCGCCGTGTCGTGCTCCCTCTCTCCCAGGACCACCTCGCCGCCGAAGCCCGCGAAGCGCCCCGCCAGGCCGGACTCGGTCAGCAGCACCGGCGCGCGCGTGTCGGCGAGCATGAAGGCAAGGCGCTCGTCCGGGTGCTGCGTGTCCAGGGCGACGTACGCCCCGCCCGCCCGCAGGACGGCGAGCAGCCCGGCGACCATCGCCGGCGAGCGCTCCATGCACACGCCCACGCACACGTCCGGGCCCACGCCCAGCGCCGCCAGGCGGCGGGCCAGCGCCGCGGAGCGGCGGTCGAGCTCGCCGTAGGTGACCGTCGCCCCGCCGAAGACCAGGGCGGCGGCGTGGGGGCGGCGCGCGGCCTGCGCGGCGAAGGTCTCGTGCAGGGGGCGGGGGGCGGGGTCCGCCGCGCCGGTGGCGCTCCAATCGGCGAGGAGCATGCGGCGCTCCGCGTCGTCCAGGAGCGGGATGGCGGAAAGGGGGAGGTCCGGGTCGGCGGCCATCCCCGCCGCCAGCGCCTCCCAGCGGGCGTGGAGCCGCACCAGCGTGTCCACGTCGAACAGCTCGGCGCGGGCCGAGACGCGGCCGTGGATCCGCTCCCCCAGGTCGGTCGCGATGAGGGTGAGGTCGAACTTGGGGATGCCGGCGCCCACGCCCAGCATCTCCGTCCTCGCCAGAGAGCCCAGCATCCCGCCCTGCCCGTGGAACGTTTCCAGCGAGAACAGCACCTGGAAGAGGGGCGAGTGCGACAGGCTGCGCTCGGGCGCCAGCTCCTCCACCAGCCGCTCGAAGGGGACGTCCTGGTTGGCGTGCGCCTCCAGCACCGCCTCGCGCACGCGGGCGAGCAGCGCGCGCCCGGTGGGATCGTCCGACAGGTCGGCCCGCAGCACCAGCGTGTTCGCCAGGTAGCCGACCAGCCCCTCGGCCTCGCGGCGCTCGCGCCCCGCCACGGGGGTGCCCACGCTCACGTCGTCGGCGCCGGACCAGCGGGCGAGGAGCGCCTGCCACAGGGCGAGCAGCGTCATGAACAGCGTCGCGCCCTCGGCCCGGGCGAGCGCGCGCACCGCGAGCGCGGTCTCCGGCGGCAGCCCGAAGCCCACGATGTGCCCCTCCGTGCCGGGGGCGGCCCCGCGGGGCCGGTCGACCGGGAGCTCCAGCAGCGGGGGAGCGTCCCCCAGCGTCCCGCGCCAGAAGGCGAGCTGCGCCTCCAGCGCGCCGCCGGCCAGCATCTCCTGCTGCCACAGCGCGTAGTCGGCGAACTGGATCTCCGGCTCGGGGAGCGGCGAAGGCTCCCCGCGCGCGAACGCCTCGGACAGCGCGGAGACCTCGCGCACCATCACCCCCACCGACCACTCGTCGCTGACGATGTGGTGGGTGTTGACCATGAGCACCGAGTCGTCGCCGGCCAGGCGCAGCAGGGTGGCGCGCACCACGGGGCCGTGCTCCAGGTCGAAGGCCCGCATCCCCTCGGCGAGCAGGAGCCCGCGCATGACGCGCTCGCGGTCCGCCTGCGCGGCGCCGCGCAGGTCCACCACGGGAACGGGGAAGAAGCCGGGGGGCCGGACCTCCTGCACCGGCTCGCCGCCGCGCTCGGGGAAGGCGGTGCGCAGCGACTCGTGCCGGCGCACCAGCGCGGCGACGGCGCGGACCAGGGCGCCGGGGTCGAGCACGCCGCGCAGCCGCAGGAACGTGGGGACGTTGTAGGCGGGGCTGCCGGGCTCCATGCGGTCGAGCAGCCACATCCGCCGCTGCGCGGGGGAGAGCGGCACCGGCCCGTCCGCGGCGCGGGGGCGGATCGACGGCGCGCCGGAGCCCGCCCGGGCGGCGGCCTTCTCCTGGAGGAGACGCTGCAGCAGGAGCCGCCGCGCGGGGGAAAGTCCGTCCAGCGAGCCGGGCACGTCACTCATCCGCAGCTTCCCTTCCTTCCGTCGTGACCGCCCCCCCGCGGGACGAAAAGCGAAAAACCAAACTCAGTCCTCGCCGGCGAGGAGGCGGCGGACTTCCTCGTCCGACAGCCCGGACAGCATCTCCATCTCCGCGCGGACCTCCCACTCCTCGAGCGTGTCGGAGGCGTGCTCCTCCACCCACTCCGCCAGGGCGGCGACGGTGGGGCGCTCGAAGAAGGCGCGCAGCGGCACCTCCACCGCCAGCGCCGCCTCGATGCGCGCGATCACCCGCGCGGCCAGGAGCGAGTGCCCCCCCAGCGCGAAGAAGTCGTCGTGCACGCCCACGCGCTCGCGCCCCAGCACCGCGGCGAAGATCCCGGCGATCTGCTCCTCCACCTCGGTGCGGGGGTCGGCGGGCTCCGCTTCGCCGGCCGCGTCGGGGTCGGGGAGGGCGCGCCGGTCGGGCTTGCCGGTGGAGGTGAGGGGGACGGCGTCCACCGGCGCGAGGGCGGCGGGGACCATGTGCTCCGGCAGGCGCGCGCGCAGCCACCCGCGCAGCTCCGCGGCGCCGGGGGAAGCGCCGTCCGCCGGCACGAACCACCCCACCAGCCGCCGCTCCACGCCTTCGCCGCGGGCGGCGACCAGGGCGTCGCGGATCCCCGGGTGCCGCCGCAGGGCGGCCTCCACCTCGCCCGGCTCCACGCGGAAGCCGCGCACCTTGACCTGCGCGTCGGTGCGGCCCAGGAACTCCAGCGCCCCGCAGGGGAGCCGGCGCACCCGGTCGCCGGTGCGGTACAGCCGCGCGCCCGGCTCGTCCCCGAACGGATCGGGGACGAAGCGCCCGGCCGTGGCGTCCGGGCGGCCCGCGTAGCCGCGCGCCAGCAGGGGGCCGCCCAGGTACAGCTCGCCGGGGACGCCGGGGGGCGCCGGGCTCCCGCGCGCGTCCAGCACGTACGCGGCGCGCCCTGGCAGCGGCGCGCCGATGGGGGCGGACGCTCCCGCGCGGGCGTCCGGGAAGCCGGCGGGGACGTCGTGCACGGTCGCGCTCACCACCGCCTCGGTGGGGCCGTACACGTTGAGCAGCCGCGCGGGGGTGCGGACGCGCCCGCGCCAGGCGTGCACCGCGTCGGAGGGCATCACGTCGGCGCCCACGGCCATGACGCGCAGCCCGGGGAGCTCCACGTCCTCCGCCGCCTCCGCGACCTCGCGCCAGAACGCCGGGGCCAGGTTGGCGACGGTGATCCCCAGCTCCCTCGCCCGCGCCGGCCAGGCGGCCGGCGTCCACGCCTCCGGCCCGCGCAGCACCAGCGTCGCCCCGGCCAGCAGGGGGACGAGGGTCTGCTCCAGCGCCACGTCGAACCCCGGCGCGGCGAACTGGAGCACCCGGTCGCCCGGCGCGATCCCCAGCACTCGAGCGAAGACCTGGAAGTGCTCGGCCGCCGCGCGGTGCTCCACGGCCACGCCCCGCGGGGTGCCGGTGGAGCCGGAGGTGTAGACGACGTAGGCCAGGTTCTCGGGAAACAGGGAACAGCCTGCAACGGCGGCCTCACCCTCGGATCCGTCGTTCTCCCCCTCCCCCCTTGCGGGGGAGGGGGCCGGGGGGAGGGGGGTAGCTCCGTCCACCACCACGACCTCCCCCCCGAACCCCTCCACGCGCTCCGCCAGCCGCGCGTCGGTCACCAGCACCGAGACGCCCGCGTCGGCGGCGATCCAGGCCAGGCGCTCCACCGGGTAGGCGGGGTCCAGCGGGACGTAGACGCCGCCGGCCTGCAGGACGCCGAGCATCGCGGCCACCAGCTCCGGGCTCCATTCCAGGCAGACGCCCACGCGCGCCTCGGGGACCACGCCGCGGCCGCGCAGCTCCGCGGCGAGCGCGCCGGCGCGCCGGGCCAGCTCGGCGTAGGTCAGCGTGTCCCCGCCGGACACCAGCGCGGGGGCGGCGGGGGCGAGGGCGGCGGCCTCGGCGAAGCGGGCCGGCAGGGTGGCGGCGGGCGCGCGCGCCTCCGCGGGGGCGAGAGAGGCGCGCAGCACATGCTCGCGCTCCTCGGGGGCGAGCAGGTCCAGCTCCCACACGCGCGCCCCGGGGGCGGCGGCCATGGCGGCGAGCAGGCGCTCCAGCCGCTCCACCATGCGCGCCGCGGTGGCGGCGGCGAACAGCTCGCTGCGGAAGGACAGCGCGCCGGTGATCCGCTCCCCGTCGTCGGCGAGGCCCAGGGACAGGTCGAACTTGGCGGACCCGGCGTCCGTGCCCATGGACGTCACCTCCAGCTCGCCCAGCCGCAGCTCGCCGCGCTCCGTGTTGTTGAGCGACAGCATGGCCTGGAAGAAGGGCGTGTGCCGCAGCGAGCGCTCGGGAGCCAGCTCCTCCACCAGCTTCTCGAAGGGCACCTCCTGGTGCGCGAAGGCGCCCAGCACCGTTTCCCTCACGCGCCCCAGCAGCTCCCGCACGGTGGGGTCGCCGGACAGGTCGGTGCGCATCACCAGCGTGTTGACGAAGAAGCCCACCACCCCCTCCAGCTCGCGCCGCGGCCGCCCCGCGACCACCGTCCCCACGCTCACGTCCTCCTCCCCGGCGTAGCGGGCCAGGAGCGCCTGCCAGGCGGCGAGCAGCACCATGAACGAGGTGGCGTCCGTGTCGCGCGCCAGCTCCCGCACCGCGCGGACGACGTCCGCGGACAGGCGCACGGCATGGGCGCCCCCCGCGGCGGAGGGGCGGGCGGGGCGCGGGCGGTCCACCGGGAGGTCGAGCACGGGGGGCGCGCCGGCCAGCCGGGCGCGCCACCAGGCGACCTGCTTCTCCAGGGGCTCGCCGGACAGCCGCTCGCGCTGCCACACGGCGAAGTCGGCGTACTGCACCGGCAGCGCGGGGAGCGGCGACGCCTCGCCCGCGCGGAAGGCGGCGTACAGGGCGGACACCTCGCGCGTCAGGATGCCGGTGCTCCACCCGTCGGAGACCACGTGGTGCACGACCAGGGCGAGCCGCCAGTCGTCCTCGTCCGTCCTCACCAGAAGCGCCCGGAAGAGCGGACCGCGCGCGAGGTCGAAGGGGCGCGACCGCTCCGCGTCCAGCAGCGCCCGGGCCGCGGCGGCGCGCTCCGCTTCGGGGAGGGCGCGCAGGTCCACGACGGGGAGCCGCGCGGGCCCGGCGGGGAGGATGGTCTGCACCGGCTCGTCGCCCGCCAGGGCGAACACGGTGCGCAGCGACTCCTGCCGCCGCACCGTCTCGGTGAGCGCGCGCCGCAGCGTCCGCGCGTCGAGCTCGCCGCGGAGCCGCAGCACGTGGGGGATGTTGTAGGCGGGGCTCCCCGGCTCCATCCGGTCGATGAACCACAGGCGCTGCTGCGCGAAGGAGAGCGGCGCGGGGCCGCCGCCCTCCCGCGGGCGGATCTCCTGCGCGGATCCGCCCGCGCCCGCCCGCTCCAGGAGCATGCGCTGCAGGAGGATGCGGCGCTCGGGGGAGAGCCCGGCGAAACGCTCGGGTACGGCATCGCTCATCGCTCGCTCACCCTTCTCCCAGGAGGCGCATGACTTCCTCGTCCGACATCTCCTCCAGACGGGCGAACTCCTCGTCCACCTCCCACCCCTCCAGCTCCTCCGCGGGGCGGGCGGCCGCGATCCACGCGGCGACCCCGGCCACCGTGGGCGACTCGAAGACCACGCGCAGCGGCACCTCCATCGCCAGCTCCTTCTGGAGGCGCGCGACGACGCGGGTGGCCAGCAGCGAGTGCCCGCCCAGGTCGAAGAAGTCGTCGTGCGCGCCCACGCGCTGCGCCCCCAGCACCTCGGCGAAGAGCGCGGCCACCCGCTCCTCCAGCTCGCCGGCGGGCGCCACGTACGCCTGCTCCGCCGCGGCCCCCTCGGGGGCGGGGAGGGCGAGGCGGTCGACCTTGCCGCTCCCGGTGAGCGGGAACGAATCCAGCGCCACGAAGGCGGAGGGAACCATGTACTCCGGCAGCCGCTCGCGCATCCAGCCGCGCAGCGCGTGGGCGGACACGGCGGCGGCGCCCTCGCCGGGGAGCAGGTAGGCCACCAGCCGCCGCTCGCCGGGCGCGCCCGGGGCGGCGTCCTCGCGGACCACGGCCACGGCGTCCCGCACCCCGGGATGCTCCCGCAGCGCGGCCTCGACGTCGCCCAGCTCGATGCGGAAGCCCCGCACCTTGACCTGGAAGTCGGTGCGCCCCAGGTACTCCAGCGTGCCGTCCGGGAGCCAGCGGACGCGGTCCGTCACCCGGTACATCCGCGACCCGGCGGGCCCGAAGGGGGCGGGGACGAAGCGCTCGGCGGTCAGGTCCGGGCGGCCGGCGTAGCCGCGCGCCAGCCCGTCGCCGGCCAGGAACAGCTCGCCCACGACGCCCTCCGGCACGGGCTCCAGCCCGGCGTCCAGCACGTACGCCCGCGTCCCGGCCACCGGCCGCCCCACCCGCATGCGCTCGGCGTCCCGCTCCACCCGCCAGTAGGTGGAGTAGGTGGTGTCCTCGGTGGGGCCGTACAGGTTCCCCACCGTTTCCACGGTGCCCAGGGCGTACAGCGCCCGCGCCAGCTCCGGGGGGAGCGCCTCGCCGCCCAGGTTCAGCGTCCGCACGCTGGGCGGAATGCCTTCCATCCGCAGCAGCTCGGCGGCCGCCGTGGGGACCATGCTGGCGTGGACGATCCCCGCGTCCCGCATCTCCGCGAGGGCCAGCGCGTTCTCCGCCAGGTGCAGCGTGCCGCCCCAGGCCAGCGTGCCGAACACCTCGGCCACGGACACGTCGAAGCTGACGGAGGTGGAGAACAGGGTCGCGGCGCGCTCCGCGTCGGAAACGGTCTCGCGCAGCCAGTGCAGCAGGACCACCACGGACGAGTGGCGGACCATCACCCCCTTTGGCCGGCCGGTGGACCCCGAGGTGAAGATGACGTGCGACAGGTTCTCGGGGTCCGTGCCGCTCTCCGGCGCCGCGTCCGGCGCCGCCTCGATGCGCTCGCGGTCGGCGTCCAGCAGCACCGCGGTGGGATGCTCCTCCGGCAGGCGATCGGCCAGGTGAGACATCGTCACCACGGCGGCGGCGCGCGCGTCCTCCAGCACGTGGGCCAGGCGGGCGCGGGGGTACGCCGGGTCCACCGGCACGTAGGCGCCGCCCGCCCGCAGCACTCCCAGAAGCGCCACCACCAGCTCCGGGGTACGCTCCAGGCACACCCCCACCTGGGTCTCCGGCCCCACCCCCCGGAGGCGCAGGTGGTTCGCCAGGCGCGCGGACCAGCGGTCGAGCTCGGCGTAGCTGACCGTCTCGCCGCGGAAGCGGAGCGCGGGCGCGTCCGGGGTGCGCCGCGCCTGGGCCGCGAACAGGTCGTGGACGCAGGCGCCGGCGGGATGGCCGGGGGCGGTGGCGCTCCACTCCTCCAGCACCCGGGCGCGCTCGGCGGCGCCCAGCATGGGGAGCTCCGCCACGGGCCGCTCCGGCGCCGCGGCGAGGGCGGCGAGCAGGTTCTGGAGGTGCTCGCACATGCGCTCCACGGTGGCCCCGTCCCACAGCGAGGTGCGGAAGGTGATCTGCGCGTCCACGTGTTCGCCCTCCTCCTCGGCGGTGAGGCGCAGGTCGAACTTGGCCACTTCCCCGCCGCGCCCCATGGGCTCCGCGCCCAGCGCGCCCAGCCGCACCTCGGCGCGCCCCTGGTTGTGGAGGACGAACATCACCTGGAAGAGCGGGGTGTGCTGGAGCGAGCGCTCGGGGGCCAGCTCCTCCACCAGCTTCTCGAAGGGCACTTCCTGGTGCGCGAAGGCGCCCAGCACCATCTCGCGCACCCGCCCCAGCAGCTCCCGCCCGGTGGGGCGGTCGCCCAGCTCGGTGCGCAGCACCAGGGTGTTGACGAAGAAGCCGATCAGCGGCTCCAGCTCGCGCCGCGTCCGCCCCGCCAGCGAGGTGCCCACGCTCACGTCCGGCTGCCCGCTCCAGCGCGCCAGGAGCAGCTGCCAGCCGGCCAGCAGCACCATGAACAGGGTGGCGCCCTCGTCGCGGGCGAGGGCGCGCAGCCCGCGGGTCGTCTCCGCGCGCAGGTGGAAGCCGCGCACGTCGGCCCCGGGGGCGAGCCCGGGCGGACGCGGCCGGTCGACCGGGAGGTCGAGCACGGGGGGGGCGCCGGCCAGCCGCTCGCGCCACCAGCCGAGCTGCTCCTCCAGCCGCTCGCCGGACAGGTACTCGCGCTGCCACACGGCGAAGTCGGCGTACTGCACCGGCAGCGGCGGGAGCGGCGAGGGCCGCCCGGCCGTGACCGCCTCGTACAGCGCCGACACCTCGTTCACCAGCACCCCGTTGGACCAGCCGTCGGAAACGATGTGGTGGAGGGTGAGGAGCAGCCCGTGCGCCTCGTCGCCCAGCCGCAGCAGCGTCGCGCGGAAGAGCGGCCCGCGGGCCAGGTCCATGGGGAGCATGGACTCGGCGTACAGCCACCGCCCGGCCTCGATGTCGCGCGCCCCGTCGGCCAGGCCGGACAGGTCCACGACGGGGAGCGGGACGGGCGCGGGGGGGAGCACCACCTGCACCGGCTCGCCGTCCACCTCGGGAAAGACGGTGCGCAGCGACTCCTGCCGCCGCGCCACGCCGGTGAGCGCGCGCCGCAGCGCGCCGCGGTCCAGACGGCCGCGCAGCAGCAGGGCGTGGGGGATGTTGTAGGCGGGGCTCCCGGGATCCAGCCGGTCCATGAACCACAGGCGCTGCTGCGCGAAGGAGAGCGGGGCCGGACCGTCCGTCCCCCGCGGCCGGATCTCCTGCGTGGAGCCCGCCGCGCCCGCCCGCTCCAGCAGCATGCGCTGGAGCAGGAGACGCCGCTCCTGAGAAAGGTTCGCCAGCCGGTCCGGCACTCCGCTCATCCGGTCTCCTTCCGCTCTCGCGGCAGTCAGATTTCACGGAGGAGGCGCTGCACCTCCTCCTCGGAAAGTTCGGCGAGCTTCGCCATCTCCTCCTCCATCTCCCACTCCTCCACCCGAGCCGTGGGCTGGAGCGTGGACACGCGCTCGGCCAGCGCCGCCACGGCGGGCGCCTCGAACAGGACCCGCACCGGCATCTCCACCCCGAACGCCTCGCGCACCCGCGACGCCACGCGGGTCGCCAGGAGCGAATGCCCGCCCAGCTCGAAGAAGTCGTCGTGGATCCCCACCGGCCCGGTGCGCAGGACCTCGGCATAGATCGAGGCCAGCACCTCCTCCAGCGGCGTGCGCGGCGCCACGTACTCGCGTCCCCCGGCGGCGGTGTCCGGCGCGGGGAGGGCGGCGCGGTCGACCTTGCCGTTGGGGGTGAGCGGAAGCCTGTCCAGCGCCACGAAGGCGGAGGGGACCATGTGCTCCGGCACCCGCTCGCGCAGGTGCGCCCGCAGCGCGGCGGCCTCGGGCGCCGCGCCCCCGCGGGCCACCACGTACGCCACCAGCCGGTGCGCTCCGCGGCCCGGCTCGTCCTCGCGCGCGACGACCACCGCGTCGCCGACGCCCGGGTGCGCCCGCAGGGCGGCCTCCACCTCGCCCGGCTCCACGCGGAAGCCGCGGACCTTGACCTGGGCGTCGGTCCGGCCCAGGAACTCCAGATCGCCGCGCGGCAGCCAGCGCACGCGGTCGCCGGTGCGGTACAGGCGCGCGCCGCTCCCGCCTCGGAACGGGTCGGGGACGAAGCGCGCGGCCGTCAGCTCCGGCCGCCCGCCGTAGCCGCGGGCCACGCCGGCGCCGCCCACGTACAGCTCGCCGGGGACGCCCACGGGCACCGGCTCCCGCGCGCCGTCCAGCACGTACGCCGCGGTGTTTGCGACCGGCCGCCCGATGGGCGGAGTCCCGCCGCCCGCCCGGCACGCGGCCGTGGTGGACCAGATGGTGGCCTCGGTGGGGCCGTACAGGTTGAGGAAGCGGCGCCCCGGGGCCCAGCGGTCCACCAGCTCGGCGGGGCACGCCTCGCCCGCGGTCATCAGCGTGCGCAGCGCGGGGAGGTCGGCGTCGGGGAGGGCGCCCAGGGCGGAGGGGGAAAGGACCGCGGCGGTGACGCCCTGCTCGCGCAGCAGGCGAACCAGCTCGGGCCCGGGGACGAGCTCGTCCCGCGTCCCCAGGCAGAGCGCGGCGCCGCTCCCCAGCGCCATCGCGACCTCGAACACCGAGGCGTCGAAGCTGGGCGAGGCGAGCTGGAGCACGCGGTCGCCCGGCCCCACGCCCAGGTCTCTCACCTGCGCCCGCGCCACGTTGCACAGCCCGTCGTGGGGAACCAGCACGCCCTTGGGGGTGCCGGTGGAGCCGGAGGTGTAGATGACGTACGCCAGGTTCCCGGGCAACGGCGGGTGCGAAAGCGGCGCGTCCGCCGACTCGCCGGTCTGCGGCGTGCTTCCGGCTTCGTGGTCCGTACCGTCGCTCCCGTCCAGCAGCACCACCTCGCCCCCGAAGCCGGGAAGCCGCTCCGCCAGCCCCCCGTGCGTCACCGCCACCCGCACCCCCGAGTCGGCGAGCATGAAGGCGAGCCGGTCCGCGGGGTACTCGGGGTCCAGCGGCACGTACGCGCCGCCCGCCTTGAGGACGCCGAGCAGGGACGCCACCAGCGCGGGCCCGCGCTCCAGGCACACGCCCACGCGCGCCTCCGGCCCCACGCCCAGCTCCCGCAGGCGGCCGGCGAGGCGGTCGCCCCAGCCGTCCAGCTCGGCGTAGGAGACGGTCCCGGCGGCGGCGACCAGCGCGGGGGCGTCGGGGGCGAGGCGGGCGTGCGCCTCGAACAGCTCGTGGAAGCAGATGCCGCGCGGCCGGTCGGCCTCGGTGTCGTTCCACCGCTCCAGCACCTGCGCCCGCTCCTCCGCCGGCATCAGCGGCAGTGCCGCGACCGGCCGCTCCGGCGCGGCGGCGATCCCCTCCAGCAGCACCCGCAGGTGCTCCGTCATCCGCCCGATCGTCGCCGGCTCCCACAGCGCCGCGCGGTACGACAGCACGCCGCCCAGCCGCCCGCCCTCCTCGGCCAGCACCAGGCTGAGGTCGAACTTGGCGGTCTCCTCCTCGCGCGACAGCGGCTCCACCTCCACCGCGCCCATCTCCAGCTCGCCCGGCTCGATGTTCTGGAGCGCGAACAGCGCCTGGAAGATGGGCGTGTAGCGGAGGCTCCGCTCCACGCGCAGCTCCTCCACCAGCTTCTCGAACGGCACCTCCTGGTGCGCGTACGCCCCCAGCGTCATCTCCCGCACCCGCCCCAGCAGACCCCGGAAGTCCGGCCCGTCCCCCAGCTCCGCACGCAGCGCAAGCGTGTTCACGAACATCCCGATCAACCCCTCCGTCTCCAGCCGCGTCCGCCCCGCCAGCGGCGTCCCCACCACCACGTCGTCCTGCCCGCTCCACCGCGACAGCAGCGCCTGCCACGCCGCCAGCAGCGTCATGAACAGCGTCGCCCCCTCCCGCCGAGACAGCTCCGCCAGCGCCCGCGATGCCTCCGCCGACAGCGCGAACGGCTGCGACGCCCCCGCCTCGCTCATCACCGCGGGGCGCGGACGGTCCGTGGGCACCTCCAGCAGCGGCGGCGCCCCCGCAAGCCGCTCCCGCCACCAGCCCACCTGCCGCTCCAGCGCCTCCCCCGACAGCCAGGCGCGCTGCCACGCCGCGTAGTCGCCGTACTGGATGGGCAGCGCCGCAAGCCGCGGCGCGGCGCCCCGCGAGAACGCGTCGTACAGCGCCGAGACCTCGCGCACCAGCACGCCCAGCGACCACCCGTCCGCGACGATGTGGTGGAGCGTGAACAGCACCGCGTGCTCCTCCGCCCCGGCACGCACGAGCAGTGCGCGCATCAGCGGCCCGCGCGCCAGGTCGAACGGCCGCAGCGTCTCCTCGCTGATCAGCCGCCGCGTCTCCGCCTCCCGCGCCTCCGCCGGCAGCCCCGACAGGTCGGCAACCGGCAGAGTCACGGAAGCGTCGTCGTGGACCACCTGCACGGGCTCGCCGTCCACCACGGAGAAGACGGTGCGCAGGGCCTCGTGCCGGGCCACCAGCGCCGCCAGGCTGCGCCGCAGCGCGCCCACGTCCAGCGCGCCCCGCAGGCGCAGCGGGTGCGGCATGTTGTAGGCGGCGCTCTCCGGCGCGAACTGGTGGATGAACCACAGCCGCTGCTGCGCGAACGACAGCGGCAGCGGCCCCTCGCGGGGAACCGCCACCAGCGGCGGCACTCCGTCGCCGCCCGCGTGCAGCAGCGCCTCCAGGCGCTCCGCCGTCCCGCCGAGCGTGGGCGCCTCGAAGAGCGTGCGCAGCGGCAGATCCACCCCGAACGCCTCGCGCACCCGCGCCGTCATCCGCGTCGCCAGCAGCGAGTGCCCGCCCAGCGCGAAGAAGTCGTCCGACGCGCCCACGCGCTCGGCCTTCAGCACTTCCGCCCAGATGCCGGCCAGGATCTCCTCCGTGGGCGTGCGCGGCGCCACGTACTCCGCCTCCACCGCGGACTCCTCCGGGTCCGGCAGCGCCCGACGATCCAGCTTGCCGTTGGGCAGCAGGGGCAGCGCCTCCAGCCTCACCCAGCCCGCCGGCACCATGTACGACGGCAGCCGGTCGGCCAGGTACGCGCGCAGATCCGCCGGAGTCGGCTCCGTCGCGTCGGGCCCGTCGGACGCGACGACGTAGGCGACCAGGCGCGCCTCGCCCGGCCGCGTCTCCCGCGCGACCACCGCCGCCGCTGCGACGGAGGGGTGCACCCGCAGCACGGCCTCGATTTCCCCCGGCTCCACGCGGACGCCCTGCACCTTCACCTGCTGGTCCACGCGCCCCAGGAACTCCAGCACCCCGTCGCGATGACGCCGCACACGGTCGCCCACCCGGTACATCCGCGCCCCCGCATCCCCCGAGAACGGGTCCGGGACGAACTTCTCCGCCGTCAGATCCGGCCGCCCCCCGTACCCGCGCGCCAGCCCCGGCGTCGCGATGTACGCCTCACCCGGCACCCCCAGCGGGGTCGGCTCCAGCTCCGCGTCCAGCACGAAGACGCGCGTGTTCCGGATCGGCATGCCCACCGGCGCGATCGGCCACGCCTCCTCGTCCGCCACCGTGTGCAGCGTGGACGACATGGTGCACTCCGTCGCACCCCACTGGTTCACCACCCGCAGCCCCGACCCGAACACCGCGTGCGCCCGCCGCACGTCCGCCACCGGCAGCGGCTCCCCGCTCGCCAGCAGCAGCCGCAGCGACCCCGCGACCCCGTCCGACGCCTCGGCTTCCGCCAGGATCGGCCGCAGCACCGAGGGCACCACCGCCAGGATCGCCGTGACGCCGTGCTCGCGCATGCGCTCCAGCACCCGCCGCGGATCGGCCGTCTCCCCCGCGGGGCTCAGCACCAGGCGCGCTCCGACGATCAGCGGCCCCAGCGTCTCCCGGATGGACGCGTCGAACGTCGGCGTCGCCATCTGCAGCACCGTGTCGCCCTCGCCCAGCCCATATTCCTCCGCCAGGAACGCCAGGTAGTTGGCCGCGCCCCCGTGCGTCGTTAGCACGCCCTTGGGCGTGCCCGTGGACCCCGAGGTGTAGATGACGTACGCCAGGGTGTCGGGGTCCGCAGACACCGGGCTCGCGGCGGCGGGAGGGCCCCCACCCGGCTCGCTTAGGCTCGCCACCCTCCCCCAATTCTGGGGGAGGGCTTCCTGTCCCTCGGCTGCGGGCGTGTCGTTGTCGTGCTCCCCCTCCCCCCTTGCGGGGGAGGGGGCGGGGGGGAGGGGGGTTCGAGACCCGGCAGAATACCCGAACTCAACGCCGCCATGCTCCCCCTCTCCCCTTGTGGGAGAAGGGGCCGGGGGGTGAGGGGTGTCCACCACCACGACCTCCCCCCCGAACTCCGGCACCCGCCCGCGCAGCCCCTCGCCCGTCAGCAGCAGCGACGCGCCCGAGTCCTCAACCACCCAGCGCACGCGCTCGGCGGGGTGCGACGGGTCCAGCGGCACGTACACGGCGCCCGCCTTGAGCACGGCGAGCAGCGACGCCAGCCACTCCGGGCCGCGCTCCAGGAACACCCCGATCCGCGTCTCCGGAGCGAGGCGGCGGCGCAGCAGGTCGCGGGCGAGACCGCCGGAGCGGCGGTCCAGCTCGGCGTAGCTCCAGGACCCGCCGTCGAACACGGCGGCGACGGCGTGCGGGGTGCGGGCGGCCTGGCGCTCGAACAGGGCGTGGACGGACAGGTGCCGTTGGGGATCGCGCGTGGGGCCGTGCGCGGCCTCCAGCACACGGGCGCGCTCCGCGGCGTCCATCAGCGGCAGCGCGAGGACCGGGCGCCTGGGGTCGGCGGCGAGGCCGTCCAGGAGGACGCGGAAGTGCTCCAGCATCCTCTCCACCGTCGCCGGCTCGAACAGGTCCGCGCGGTACGTCAGCGCCCCGCCGATGGTGGTCCCCGTCTCCCCGGCGGTCAGGCTGAGGTCGAACTTGGCGGCTCCCCCCTCGGACGTCAGCGCTTCCAGGTGCAGCCCGCCCAGCTCCAGGTCGCCCTCCTCCAGGTTCTGGAAGGTGAACATCGCCTGGAAGAGCGGTGCGTACGCCAGGCTGCGCTCCGGGGCCAGCTCCTCCACCAGCCGCTCGAAGGGCACGTCCTGGTTGGAGTAGGCGCCCAGGGTGGTGTTCTTGACGCGGCTCAGCAGCTCGCGCCCGCGGGGGTTCCACGACAGCCGGGTCCGCAGGACCAGGGTGTTGACGAAGAAGCCCACCACCCCCTCCAGCTCCAGCCGGTTGCGCCCGGCGATCCCCGTCCCCACGCTCACGTCGTCCGTGCCGGCGTAGCGCGCCAGCAGGAGCTGCCACGCGGCGAGAAGCCCCATGAACGGCGTCACGCCTTCGCGCGCGCAGAGCGTCCGCAGCGCCTGCGCCGTCGCCTCGCCGAAGAGGAAGTCGGCGCGCCCCGCCCGCGTGCCGGGCACCGCCGGCCGGGGGTGGTCGGTGGGGAGGTCCAGGGTGGATGGCGCGCCCTTCAGCTTTTCGCGCCAGAAGGCGAGCTGCGCCTCCATGCGCGGGCCGGCAAGCCACTCGCGCTGCCACACGGCGAAGTCCGCGTACTGCACCGGCGGCTCCGGCAGCGGCGACGCCTCGCCGCGCGAAAAGGCCCCGTACAGCGCCGAGAACTCGGCGACGAGGATGCCGGTGCTCCAGCCGTCGCTGACGATGTGGTGCACGGTCAGCAGCAGCGCCCAGTCGTCCTCGCCGGCGCGCAGCAGCGCGGTGCGCAGCAGCGGACCGCGCCGCAGGTCGAAGGGGCGCAGCGACTCGGCGCGCGCCAGCTCCCTGACCCGGCGCTCGCGCGCGTCCCGCGGCAGCCCGCGCAGGTCCACCACGGGGAGCGAGACCGGCCGGGCGGGACGGATGTGCTGCACCGCCTGGCCGTCGCTCTCGCCGAAGACGGTGCGCAGCGCCTCGTGCCGCCGCACGATCTCGGAGAGCGCCCGCCGCAGCGCCCGCACGTCCAGCGCGCCCCGCAGGCGCAGCGGGAACGGCATGTTGTACGCGGGGCTCCCCGGCTCCAGCCGGTCGATGAACCACAGCCGCTGCTGCGCGAACGACAGCGGCAGCGCGCTGCGCGGGTCCCGCGGGACACGCCGGATCCCGTCGGCGGGCGGGGCGGGTGCCGCCGGCCGGGGATCGGACGGCCCGGGATCGGATGGCACGGTCGGCCCGGCCGACGGGTCCGGGCGCGCGGGCGCTCCGGCCTCCGGCTCGGCGGGCGGGGCGGCCAGCCGCGCGGCCAGCCCGGCGACGGTCGGCGCCTCGAACAGCACGCGCAGCGGCAGCTCGGCCCCGAACGCCTCGCGCACCCGCGACGTCACGCGCGTGGCCAGCAGCGAGTGCCCGCCCAGCGCGAAGAAGTCGTCGTGCGCACCCACCCGCTCCACCTTCAGCACCTCCGCCCAGATCCCCGCCAGGCGCTCCTCCACCTCCCCGCGCGGCGCCACGTATTCCGTCCCGCTCCCGGATTCGGGCGCGGGGAGCGCCCGCCGGTCCACCTTGCCCGTCGGCGTCAGCGGAAGCGCCTCCAGCACCACCACCACCGAGGGTACCATGTACTCCGGGAGACGGCCCTTCAGCCACCCCCGCAGCTCCCCCGCGTCCACCTCCACTCCCTCCGCCGCCACCACGTACCCCACCAGACGGCGCTCGCCCCCCTCCTCCCGCACCGCCACCGCCGACTCCCGCACCCACGCGTGCCCCGCCAGCGCAGCCTCCACCTCCCCCGGCTCGATCCGGAACCCACGCACCTTCACCTGCGCGTCGGTCCGCCCCAGGAACTCCAGCACTCCCTCCGCGCGCCAGCGCACCCGGTCTCCCGAGCGGTACGCCCGCGCCCCGGGCATCCCGCTGAACGCGTCCGGCACGAACTTCTCCGCCGTCAGCTCGGGCCGCCCGCCGTACCCACGCGCCACCCCCGGCCCCCCGATCCACAGCTCCCCCGGCACCCCCTCCGGCTGCGCGTTCCCCGCCGCGTCGCACACGTACACGCGCACGTTCCCCAGCGGCCCCCCGATCCGGTGCCCCTCGACCGCTCCCGACGCCGGCACCCGGTACGCGCACGCGAGCACCGCCGCCTCGGTCGGCCCGTACGTCACGTACGCTCCGGCCGACGGGAACGCCTCCCGCATCTCCCCCAGCAGCTCCGGCGGCACCGCCTCGCCCCCCACGAACAGGCGCCGCAGCGCCCGGAGCCGAGGCGCCGCGGAACCGGCGGCCTCGCGCACGATCTGCCGCATCAGCGCTGGCACCGCGTGCAGCGCCGTCGCGTCCCCCGCCTCCGCCACCAGCCCGGCCGGGTCCATCACCCGCTCCCGCTCCACCAGCCGCACCGCCGCCCCCGCGCTCAGCGGCAGCATCGTCTCGAACAGCCAGATGTCGAACGCGCTGCTCGACAGCACCGGCACCACGTCGCCCGCGCCCATCCCGAACGCTTCGCGCGCGGCGTGCAGCAGGTTCGACAGGCTCCCGTGCTCCACGTGCACCCCCTTGGGCGCCCCCGTCGAGCCCGAGGTGTAGATGACGTACGCCAGGTGCCCGGGGGCCACCTCTGCGGGGCCCCCACCCGGCTCGCTTAGGCTCGCCACCCTCCCCCAATTCTGGGGGAGGGCTTCCTGTCCCTCGGCTTCCGATGTGTCGTGCTCCCCCTCCCCCCTTGCGGGGGAGGGGGCCGGGGGGAGGGGGGTCTCTCCGTCCATCACCACGATCTCGCCCCCGGACTCCGGCACCGCCGCCGCCGTTTCCGCGCTCGCGACCACCACGCGCAGCGCGGTGTCGCGCGCGATCAGCTCCAGCCGCCCGGCCGGGTAGGCGGGGTCCAGCGGCACGTAGGCGCCGCCCGCCTTCCAGATCCCCAGCACGCCCGCGACCAGCTCCGGCGTGCGCTCCACGCACAGACCCACCGGCACCTCCGGCCCCACGCCGAGGCCGCGCAGGCGCGCGGCCAGTGCATCCGCCCGCGCGTCCAGCTCGGCGTAGGTCAGCGCGCCGGCGGCAAAGAGGACCGCCACGGCGTCCGGCGTCCGGGCCGCCTGCGCGGCGAAGAGCTGGTGCGCGGGGAGCGGCGGGTACTCGCGCGCGGTGTCGTTCCGGGCGACCAGCACGCGCTCGCGCTCCGCCACGTCCATCAGCTCGATGTCGGCGAGGCGGCGGTCCGGGTCGGCGGCCATGCCGGCGAGCAGCGCCACGAAGTGCCGCGTCATCCGCTGGGCGGTGGCGTCGTCGAACAGGGCGGCGCGGTAGCCCAGCCGCACCCCGATGTACTCCTCCTCCCAGATCGACAGCTCCAGGTCGAACTTGGTGGTCGACCCCTCGACGTCGATCCCCTCCATCTCCAGCTCGCCCAGCCGGAGCGTCTCCTCCTGCACGTTCTGGAGGGCGAAGAGGACCTGGAAGAGCGGCGTGTGGCGGAGCGAGCGCTCCGGGGCCAGCTCCTCCACCAGCTTCTCGAAGGGGAGCTCCTGGTGCGCCTGCGCCTCCAGCACGCCCTCGCGCACCCGGGCGAGCAGCGCGCGCCCGGTGGGGTCGCCGGACAGGTCCGTGCGGAGCACCAGCGTGTTCACGAACATCCCGATCAGGGGCTCCACCTGCACCGACATCCGACCCGCGATGGGCGATCCCACCACCACGTCGTCCTGGCCCGCGTAGCGCCCCAGCAGCGCCTGCCAGCCGGCCAGGAGCGTCATGAACGGCGTCGCGCCCTCGCGGCGCGACAGCTCCCACACCGCCCGCGAGGTGCCCTCGCTCAGCTTCGTGGTGTGCTGCTCTCCATGGGGGTCGGCGGCCGGGCCGCGGGGACGGTCGGTGGGGAGCTCCAGGACGGGAGGGGCGCCCGCCAGGCGGCGGCGCCAGAAGCCGAGCATCTCCTCCAGCCGCGCGCCGGACAGGTGCTCGCGCTGCCACAGGGCGAAGTCCGCGTACTGCACTTCCAGCTCCGGGAGCGGCGAGGGCAGCCCGGCGGCGAATGCGGTGTACAGCTCGCTCACCTCGCGCACCAGCACGCTCATGCTCCACCCGTCGCTGACGATGTGGTGCACGCTGAAGAGCATGGCGTGGTCCCGCGCGTCCAGGCGCACCAGCGTGGAGCGCAGCAGGGGCCCGTGGTCCAGCCGGAAGGGGTGGTCGATGTGCTCCGCGGCCAGCCGCAGCAGCTCGCGCTCGCGCGGCTCCGCGGGGAGGGCGGCCAGGTCCACCAGGGGAAGCGCGTGCGGCGCGGGAGGGCGGACCACCTGCACCGGCTCGTCCCCGGCGACGCCGACGACGGTGCGCAGCGACTCGTGCCGCCGCACGATCTCGGTGAGGGCGCGGGCGAGGACGCGGGCGTCCAGACGGCCGCGGAGCCGCAGCGGGGCGGGAAGGTTGTAGGCGGGGCTCCCGGGCTGCATGCGGTCGGTCAGCCAGAGCCGCTGCTGCGCGAACGACAGTGCGACGGGGCCCTCCGCCGAGCGCGGCCGGATCCGGCCGGCGGCCCGGCGGGCCGCCGCCTTTTCGCGAAGCACCTTTTCCAGCAGCTGGCGCTGCGAGGCGGACAGCCCGCCGATCCGGTCCTGCAGGTCGCTCATTAAAAAACCGTTCGCTCAGATGTCCTTGAGGAGCCGCATCACCTCCTCGTCCGAAAGCTCCGCCAGCCGGGCCAGCTCCTCGTCCACCTCCCACTCGTCCACCGCCGCCGCCGGCTGGAGCGCCGCCACCTGCGGGACGAGCTCCGCCACCGTGGGAAACTCGAAAACGGCGCGCAGCGGCAGCTCCACCCCGAACACCTCGCGCACCCGCGCGACCACGCGCGTGGCGAGCAGCGAGTGGCCCCCCAGGTCGAAGAAGTGGTCGTGCACCCCCACGCGCTCCAGGTTCAGCACCTCGCCGAACACCCGGGCCAGCAGCTCCTCGGCGGCGTTGCGCGGGGCCACGTACTCCCGCTCCGCGGCGGGCCCTCCGGGCGCGGGGAGGGCGCGGCGGTCCAGCTTGCCGTTGGGGGTGAGCGGAAGCCCCTCCAGCTCCACGAACGCCGCGGGGACCATGTACTCCGGGACGTGCTCCCGCAGGTGCGTCCGCAGCTCCCCCGCGCCGGGAGCAGGCCGGTCCGCGGGCGCCACCAGGTAGGCGACGATCCGCCGCTCGCCCGGGGAGTCCTCGCGCACGACGGCCACCGCCTCGGCCACGCCCGGGTGCGACAGGAGCGCCGACTCGACGTCGCCCAGCTCGATGCGGTATCCGCGCACCTTGACCTGGAAGTCGGTGCGGCCGAAGTACTCCAGCTCGCCGTCCGTACGCCGGCGGACGCGGTCCATCACCCGGTACATGCGCGAGCCCGGCTCGCCGAACGGGTCGGGCAGGAAGCGCTCGGCGGTGAGGTGCGGCCGTCCCGCGTAGCCGCGCGCCAGCCCGTCGCCGGCCAGGTACAGCTCGCCCACCACCCCCAGGGGCACCGGCTCCAGGCGCGCGTCCAGCACAAGCGCCCGGGTGTTCGCCACCGGCCGGCCCACGAAGACCTGTGCCCCGCCCCGCTCCACCCGCGAGTAGGTGGAGTAGGTGGTGTCCTCCGTGGGCCCGTACAGGTTCCCCACGGTCTCCACCGTCCCCAGCGCGTAGAGCGCCTGGGCGAGCACGGCCGGGAGGGGCTCGCCGCCCAGGTTCAGCGTCCGCACGCTGGGGGGGATGCCGCCCGTGCGCAGCAGCTCGGCGGCGGCGGTGGGGACCATGCTGGCGTAGACGACGGGCTCCTCGACGCCCGCCAGCTCCAGCGCGTTCTCCACCATCACCAGCTTGCCGCCCCAGGCCAGCGTCCCGAACACCTCCGCCACCGACACGTCGAAGTTGACGGAGGTGGAGAAGAGCGCCGCGCCGCGCTCCCCGTCCGACACGATCTCCCGCAGCCAGCGCAGCAGCACCACGGTGCTGGACTGGCGGATCATCACGCCCTTGGGGCGCCCGGTGGAGCCGGAGGTGAAGATGACGTGCGACAGGTTGTCGGGGAGCACGCCGCTCTCCGGCGCCGCATCGGGCTCGGCCTCCACTGCGGCGCGGGCGGCGTCTAGCGCCAGGACCGGCGTGCCCCCGGGCAGCACCCCCGCGAGGAGGGTGGTGGTGAGGACCAGCGAGACCCCGGCGTCCTCCTGCATGTAGCCCAGCCGCTCGCGCGGGTAGGCCGGGTCCAGCGGCACGTAGGCGCCCCCCGCCTTGAGCACGGCCACCAGCGCGACGACCAGCTCGGGGGTGCGCGGCAGGCACACGCCCACGCGGGTCTCCGGGCCCACGCCCAGCCCGCGGAGGTGGTTGGCGAGCCGGTTGGACCAGCGGTCCAGCTCGCCGTAGGTGATCGTGGCCCCCCGGAACGAGAGGGCAGGCGCGGCGGGCGTCCTTTTATTCTGTGCCTCTAAAAGATCGCACACTACCTCCCCGGATGGGTAGTCCCGGTCGGTGTCGTTCGACCCCCCCAGCACCTGCGCCCGCTCCTCCGCCGGCATCAGCGGCAACGCCGCGACCGGCCGCTCCGGCGCGGCGGCGATCCCCTCCAGCAGCACCCGTAGGTGCTCCGTCATCCGCCCGATCGTCGCCGGCTCCCACAGCGCCACGCGGTACGACAGCACGCAGTGCAGGCGGCCGCCGCGCTCCGCCACGTTCAGGTGGAGGTCGAACTTGGCGGTCTCCTCCTCGCGCGACAGCGGCTCCACCTCCACCGCGCCCATCTCCAGCTCGCCGCGCTCCGCGTTCTGCAGCGCGAGGACCGCCTGGAAGATGGGCGTGTAGCGGAGGCTCCGCTCCACGCGCAGCTCCTCCACCAGCTTCTCGAACGGCACCTCCTGGTGCGCGTACGCCCCCAGCGTCATCTCCCGCACCCGCCCCAGCAGACCCCGGAAGTCCGGTCCGTCCCCCAGCTCCGCACGCAGCGCAAGCGTGTTCACGAACATCCCGATCAACCCCTCCGTCTCCAGCCGCGTCCGCCCCGCCAGCGGCGTCCCCACCACCACGTCGTCCTGCCCGCTCCACCGCGACAGCAGCGCCTGCCACCCCGCCAGCAGCGTCATGAACAGCGTCGCCCCCTCCCGCCGAGACAGCTCCGCCAGCGCACGCGACACCTCTGCCGACAGCGCGAACGGCTGCGACGCCCCCGCCTCGCTCATCACCGCGGGGCGCGGACGGTCCGTGGGCACCTCCAGCAGCGGCGGCGCCCCCGCAAGCCGCTCCCGCCACCAGCCCACCTGCCGCTCCAGCGCCTCGCCCGACAGCCAGGCGCGCTGCCACGCCGCGTAGTCGCCGTACTGGATGGGCAGCGCCGCAAGCCGCGGCGCGGCGCCCCGCGAGAACGCGTCGTACAGCGCCGAGACCTCGCGCACCAGCACGCCCAGCGACCACCCGTCCGCGACGATGTGGTGAAGCGTGAACAGCACCGCGTGCTCCTCCGCCCCGGCGCGCAGGAGCAGTGCGCGCATCAGCGGCCCGCGCGCCAGGTCGAACGGCCGCAGCGTCTCCTCGCCGATCAGACGCCGCGTCTCCGCCTCCCGCGCATCGGCCGGCAGCCCCGACAGGTCCGCCACGGGGAGCCGCAAGTCCACTCGCTCCTGGACGACCTGCATGGGCTCGCCGTCCACCACGGAGAAGACGGTGCGCAGGGCCTCGTGCCGCGCCACCAGTGCCTCCAGGCTGCGGCGCAGCGCGCCCACGTCCAGCTCGCCGCGCAGGCGCAGCGGGTGAGGCATGTTGTAGGCGGCGCTCTCCGGCGCGAACTGGTGGATGAACCACAGCCGCTGCTGCGCGAACGACAGCGGCAGCGGCCCCTCGCGGGGAACCGCCACCAGCGGCGGCACTCCGTCGCCGCCCGCGTGCAGCAGCGCCTCCAGGCGCTCCGCCGTCCCGCCGAGCGTGGGCGCCTCGAAGAGCGTGCGCAGCGGCAGATCCACCCCGAACGCCTCGCGCACCCGCGCCGTCATCCGCGTCGCCAGCAGCGAGTGCCCGCCCAGCGCGAAGAAGTCGTCCGACGCGCCCACGCGCTCGGCCTTCAGCACTTCCGCCCAGATGCCGGCCAGGATCTCCTCCGTGGGCGTGCGCGGCGCCACGTACTCCGCCTCCACCGCGGACTCCTCCGGGTCCGGCAGCGCCCGACGATCCAGCTTGCCGTTGGGCAGCAGGGGCAGCGCGTCCAGCCTCACCCAGCCCGCCGGCACCATGTACGACGGCAGCCGGTCGGCCAGGTACGCGCGCAGATCCGCCGGAGTCGGCTCCGTCGCGTCGGGCCCGTCGGACGCGACGACGTAGGCGACCAGGCGCGCCTCGCCCGGCCGCGTCTCCCGCGCGACCACCGCCGCCGCTGCGACGGAGGGGTGCGCCCGCAGCACGGCCTCGATTTCCCCCGGCTCCACGCGGACGCCCTGCACCTTGACCTGCTGGTCCACTCGCCCCAGGAACTCCAGCACTCCGTCGCGACGACGCCGCACACGGTCGCCCACCCGGTACAGCCGCGCCCCCGCATCCCCCGAGAACGGGTCCGGGACGAACTTCTCGGCCGTCAGGTCGGGCCGCCCCCCATACCCGCGCGCCAGCCCCGGCGTCGCGATGTACGCCTCACCCGGCACCCCCAGCGGGGTCGGCTCCAGCTCCGCGTCCAGCACGAAGACGCGCGTGTTCCGGATCGGCACGCCCACCGGCGCGATCGGCCACGCCTCGTCGTCCGCCACCGTGTGCAGCGTGGACGACATGGTGCACTCCGTCGCACCCCACTGGTTCACCACCCGCAGCCCCGACCCGAACACCGCGTGCGCCCGCCGAACGTCCGCCACCGGCAGCGGCTCCCCGCTCGCCAGCAGCAGCCGCAGCGACCCCGCGACCCCGTCCGACGCCTCGGCTTCCGCCAGGATCGGCCGGAGTACCGAGGGCACCACCGCCAGGATCGCCGTGACGCCGTGATCGCGCACGCGCTCCAGCACCCGCCGCGGATCCGCCGTCTCCCTCGCGGGGCTCAGCACCAGGCGCGCTCCCACCGTCAGCGGCCCCAGCGTCTCGCGGATCGACGCGTCGAACGTCGGCGTCGCCACCTGGAGCACCGTGTCGCCCTCGCCCAGCCCGTATTCCTCCGCCAGGAACGCCAGGTAGTTGGCCGCGCCCCCGTGCGTCGTCAGCACCCCCTTGGGCGTGCCCGTGGAGCCCGAGGTGTAGATGACGTAGGCGAGGTCCGCAGGACCCCCACCCGGCTCGCTCAGGCTCGCCACCCTCCCCCAATTCTGGGGGAGGGCTTCCTGTCCCTCGCCTTCCGACGTGTCGTTGTCGTGCTCCCCCTCTCCCCTTGTGGGAGAGGGGGCCGGGGGGTGAGGGGTGTCCACCACCACGATCTGCCCGCCGAACTCCGGCACCCGCCCGCGCAGCCCCTCTCCCGTCAGCAGCAGCGACGCGCCCGAATCCTCCAGGACGTAGCGGACGCGCTCGGCCGGGTGCGACGGGTCGAGCGGCACGTACACGGCGCCCGCTTTGAGCACGGCCAGCAGCGCCGCCAGCCACTCCGGGCCCCGCTCCAGGAACACCCCGATCCGTGTCTCCGGAGCGAGGCGGCGGCGCAGCAGCTCGCGGGCGAGAGTGCCGGCGCGGCGGTCCAGCTCGGCGTAGGTCAGCGAGCCGCCGTCGAACACGGCGGCGACGGCGTGCGGGGTGCGGGCGGCCTGGCGCTCGAACAGGGCGTGGACGGACAGGTGCCGCGGGTAGGTGCGCACGGGGCCGTGGGCGGCCTCCAGCACGCGGGCGCGCTCCGCGGCGTCCATCAGCGGCAGCGCGGAGACCGGGCGCTCCGGGTCGGCGGCGAGGCCGTCCAGGAGGACGCGGAAGTGCTCCAGCATCCGCTCCACCGTGTCCGGCTCGAACAGGTCCGCGCGGAAGGTGACGAACCCGCCCAGGTGGCCGCCGTCCTCGCGCGCGGTGAGGCTCAGGTCGAACTTGGACACCTCCCCCGACCAGTGCAGCGGCTCCACCTCGCCGCCGCCCATGTCCAGCGCGCTCTCCTCCAGGTTCTGGAAGTTGAACATCACCTGGAAGAGCGGCGTGTGCTGGAGCGAGCGCCCCGGGGCAAGGTCCTCCACCAGCCGCTCGAAGGGCACGTCCTGGTGCGCGAAGGCGCCCAGCGTGGTGTCCTTGACGCGGCGCAGCAGCTCGCGCCCGGTGGGGTCGCCGGAAAGGCGGGTGCGCAGGACGAGCGTGTTGACGAAGAACCCGATCAGCCCCTCCAGCTCCACCCGCGTCCGCCCCGCCGTCCCGGTCCCCACGCTCACGTCGTCCGTGCCGGCGTAGCGCGCCAGGAGGAGCGAGAAGCCGGCAAGCAGGAGCATGAACGGGGTGACGCCCTCGCCGAGCGCCAGCCGCCGCAGGGCGGTGGAGGTTTCCGGCGGGAGCATGTAGATGCGCCGGTCGCCGCGGATGCCGGGCACGGCGGGGCGCGGGCGGTCGGTGGGGAGGTTGAGCACGGGGGGGGCGCCCTTCAGCGTCTCGCGCCAGAACGCGAGCTGCTCCTCCAGGCGCTCTCCTGCCAGCCACTCGTGCTGCCAGGCGGCGAAGTCCGCGTACTGAACGCGCGGCTCCGGGAGGGGCGAGGGGCGGCCGCGGCGGAAGGCGTCGTACAGCGCCGACAGCTCCTGCACCAGCGCGGTGGTGGACCACCCGTCCGCGACGATGTGGTGCAGCGTCAGCAGCATCCCCCACTCGGCGTCCGCCAGGCGGACGAGCGTCGCCCGCAGGAGCGGCCCGCGCTCCAGTCGGAACGGGTGCACGGCGTCCGCGTCGGCCAGGCGCATCAGCTCGGCGTCGCGGGCGTCGCCCGGGAGGCCGCCGAGGTCCAGCACGGGGACGGAGGCCGCGCGCGCGGGGCGGATCACCTGCACCGGCTCCCCGTCCTCCACGGCGAAGACGGTGCGCAGCACCTCGTGCCGCCGCACGATCTCGGACAGCGCCCGCCGCAGCGCGGGCACCTCCATCGTGCCGCGAAGGCGCAGCGGGAACGGCATGTTGTACGCGGGATGCCCCGGCTCCATCCGGTCGATGAACCACAGCCGCCGCTGCGCGAACGAGAGCGGCAGTGCGCTGCGCGGGTCCCGCGCGACCGGCCGGATCGCCTCCTGCTGCCGCCGGCGGCTCGCGCGCTCCGCCAGCATCCGCCGCAGCTGGAGCTGCTTGTCCGCGGAATCCGCCGGGGTGGCGTCGGCCGCGGCCCGAGAGTCGTCTGTCGTGGCGGCGGCGGACCGCTCGCCCTCGGCCGGCGGCAGCAGGGCAGTGAGCCGCGCGGCCAGCCCGGCGACGGTCGGCGACTCGAACAGCGCCCGCAGCGGCAGCTCGGTCCCCGTCTCCTCGGCGATGCGCGACGTCACGCGCGTGGCCAGCAGCGAGTGCCCGCCCAGCGCGAAGAAGTCGTCGTGCGCACCCACCCGCTCCACCTTCAGCACCTCCGCCCAGATCCCCGCCAGGCGCTCCTCCACCTCCCCGCGCGGCGCCACGTATTCCGTCCCGCTCCCGGATTCGGGCGCGGGGAGCGCCAGCCGGTCCACCTTCCCCGTCGGCGTCAGCGGAAGCGCCTCCAGCGCCACTACCACCGAGGGTACCATGTACTCCGGGAGACGGCCCTTCAGCCACCCCCGCAGCTCCCCCGCGTCCACCTCCGCTCCCTCCGCCGCCACCACGTACCCCACCAGACGGCGCTCACCCCCCTCCTCCCGCACCGCCACCGCCGCCTCCCGCACCCACGCGTGCCCCGCCAGCGCAGCCTCCACCTCCCCCGGCTCGATCCGGAACCCACGCACCTTCACCTGCGCGTCGGTCCGCCCCAGGAACTCCAGCACTCCCTCCGCGCGCCAGCGCACCCGGTCTCCCGACCGGTACGCCCGCGCACCCGGCACCCCGCCAAACGCGTCCGGCACGAACTTCTCCGCCGTCAGCTCGGGCCGCCCGCCGTACCCACGCGCCACCCCCGCCCCCCCGATCCACAGCTCCCCCGGCACCCCCTCCGGCTGCGCGTTCCCCGCCGCGTCGCACACGTACACGCGCACGTTCCCCAGCGGAGCCCCGATCCGGTGCCCCTCCACCGCCCCCGACGCCGGCACCCGGTACGCGCACGCCAGCACCGCAGCCTCGGTCGGCCCGTACGTCACGTACGCTCCGGCCGACGGGAACGCCTCCCGCATCTCCCCCAGCAGGTCCGGCGGCACCGCCTCGCCCCCCACGAACAGGCGCCGCAGCGCCGGGAGCCGAGGCTCCGCGGACCCGGCCGCCTCCCGCACGACCTGCCGCATCAGCGCCGGAACCGCGTGCAGCGCCGTCGCGTCCCCCGCCTCCGCCACCAGCCCCGCAGGGTCCATCACCCGCTCCCGCTCCACCAGCCGCACCGCCGCCCCCACGCTCAGCGGCAGCATCGTCTCGAACAGCCAGATGTCGAACGCGCTGCTCGACAGCACCGGCACCACGTCGCCCGCACCCATCCCGAACGCTTCGCGCGCGGCGTGCAGCAGGTTCGACAGGCTCCCGTGCTCCACGTGCACCCCCTTGGGCGTCCCCGTAGAGCCCGAGGTGTAGATGACGTACGCCAGGTGCTCCGGCGCCACCTCTGCGGGGCCCCCACCCGGCTCGCTTAGGCTCGCCACCCTCCCCCAATTCTGGGGGAGGGCTTCCTGTCCCTCGGCTTCCGACGTGTCGTTGTCGTGCTCCCCCTCCCCCCTTGCGGTGGAGGGGGCCGGGGGGAGGGGGGTCTCTCCGTCCACCACCACGATCTCGCCCCCGGACTCCGGCACCGCCGCCGCCGTTTCCGCGCTCGCGACCACCACGCGCAGCGCGGCGTCGCGCGCGATCAGCGCCAGCCGCTCGACCGGGTAGGCGGGGTCCAGCGGCACATGGGCGCCGCCCGCCTTCCAGATCCCCAGCACGCCCGCGACCAGCCCCGGCGTGCGCTCCACGCACAGCCCCACCGGCACCTCCGGCCCCACGCCGAGGCCGCGCAGGCGCGCGGCCAGTGCGTCCGCCCGCGCGTCCAGCTCGGCGTAGGTCAGCGCGCCGCCGGCAAAGAGGACCGCCACGGCGTCCGGCGTCCGGGCCGCCTGCGCGGCGAAGAGCTGGTGCGCGGGGAGCGGCGGGTACTCGCGCGCGGTGTCGTTCCAGGCGACCAGCACGCGCTCGCGCTCCGCCGCGTCCATCAGCTCGATGTCGGCGAGGCGGCGGTCCGGGTCCGCGGCCATGCCGGCGAGCAGCGCCCGGAGGTGCGACGCCAGCCGCTCCATCGTGGACGCGTCGAAGAGCGCGGTGCGGAAGGCGACCACGCCGCGCACCTCGTCGTCCTGTTCGGCGAGCGACAGCTCCAGGTCGAAGCGGACGGACCCGCTCTCCGCGGGAAGCGGCTCCACGTCCAGGGAGCCCAGGCGCACCGTCTCCTGCCGGTTGTTCTGGAGCGCGAAGAGGACCTGGAAGAGGGGCGTGTGGCCGAGGCTCCGCTCCGGCGCCAGCTCCTCCACCAGCCGCTCGAAGGGGACGTCCTGGTGCGCCTGCGCGCCCAGGACGGTCTCCCGCGCGCGGCGGACGAGGACGCGCGGCGTGGGATCGCCGGACAGGTCGGTGCGCAGCACCAGGGTGTTGACGAAGAAGCCGATCAGCCCCTCCAGCTCGGCCCGCGTGCGCCCCGCCGTGGGCGTGCCCACGACCACGTCCTCCGCCCCCGCCCAGCGCCCCAGCAGCGCCTGCACGCCGGCCAGGAGCGCCGCGAACAGCGTGGCTCCCTCGCTCCGCGCCAGCGCACGGAGGTCCCGCACCGCGTCCGGGCCCAGGACGAAGGGGACCGCCGCGCCGCGCGCCCCCGGGGCCGGCGGACGGGGACGGTCCGTGGGCAGCTCCAGCACCGGCGGGGCGCCGGCCAGCCGCTCGCGCCAGAAGGCGAGCTGCGCGTCCAGCACCTCGCCCGTCAGCCAGTCCCGCTGCCAGACGGCGTAGTCCGGGTACTGGACCGGGAGCGCGGGGAGCGGCGACGGCTCGCCGCGCGCGAACGCCTCGTACAGCGCGGACACCTCGGCCACGAGCACGCCCATGGACCACCCGTCGCCGACGACGTGGTGCAGGGTGAACAGCACCGCGTGCTCCCCGGGCCCCAGGCGCACGGCCACGGTGCGCAGCAGCGGCCCGAGCGCCAGGTCGAAGGGGCGGCCCGCTTCCCCGTCGGCCAGGCGCCGCAGCGTGCGCTCGCGCGCCTCGCCGGGGAGCCCGGCCAGCTCCACGACGGGGAGGCGCACCGGCGCGGCGGGGAGCACCTTCTGCACGGGCCGGCCGTCCTCCACGCCGAAGACGGTGCGCAGCGACTCGTGCCGCCGCACCACCTCGCCGAGCGTGCGCTCCAGCACCGCCACGTCCAGGCGGCCCCGCAGCCGCAGCCCGGCGGGCATGTTGTACGCGGCGCTCCCCGGCTCCATCCGGTCGATGATCCACAGCCGCTGCTGCGCGAAGGAGAGCGGCAGCGGCTCCTCGCCCCCGCGGCGGGGGATCGGCGCGAGCGGGGAGGCGCCCGGCCCGCCGATCCGCTCCGCGAGCCCGGCAAGCGTGGGCGCTTCGAACACCGCCCGCAGCGGCAGCTCCACGCCCAGCACCTCGCGGAGGCGGGCGACCACGCGCATGGCCAGGAGCGACTGCCCGCCCAGGGCGAAGAAGTCGTCGTCGGCGCCCACCCGGCCCACGCCCAGCACCTCCGCCCACACCGCGGCCAGCGCCTCTTCCGTCGGCGTCCGCGGCGGGACGTACGACGCGGCCCCGTCCGACGCGCCGGGCGCGGGGAGCGCGCGGCGGTCCGTCTTGCCGTGGGCGGTGAGCGGCATCGCGTCCAGCACCACCAGGGCGTCCGGCACCATGTAGGCGGGGATCCGCCCTCCCAGGTACGCCCTCAGCTCCGCGGGCGAGACCTCCGCGCCCGCTTCCGCCGTCACGTAGGCCACCAGCCGCCGCCCGCCGGCAGCGGCCTCGCGCGCGACGACGGCCGCCTCCCGCACCGCAGGGTGCCCGGCCAGCGCCGCCTCCACCTCGCCGGGCTCCACCCGGAAGCCGCGCACCTTGACCTGGAAATCCACGCGTCCCACGAACTCCAGCACGCCGTCCGCCCGCAGGCGCGCCCGGTCGCCCGAGCGGTACAGCCGCCCCCCCGGCTCGCCGCCGAACGGATCGGGGACGAAGGCGGCGGCCGTGGGCTCCGGCCGGCCCAGGTAGCCGCGCGCCACACCCGGCCCGCCCACGTACAGCTCCCCCGGCACGCCCGCGGGGACCGGCTCCAGGCGCCGGTCCAGCAGGTACACGCGCCGGTCGCCCACCGGCCGCCCGATGGGCACCGTGTCGCCGCGGAAGCCCGCCGGGACCACCCAGGCGGTGCTGAAGACGGTGCACTCGCTGGGGCCGTAGCCGTTGACCAGCCGCAGCCCCGGGTGCAGCTCCAGCGCGCGGCGGACGTGCGCCGCGCTGACCGCCTCGCCCCCGGTCATCACCTGGCGCACGCCGCCGAGCACGTCCGGGCAGGTGTCGACCACCAGGTTGAAGAACGCGGACGTCAGCCACAGCGTGGTCACCCCGTGCTCGCGGACCTGCCGCGCCAGCGCCTCCGGCTCCGGGGTGGCCCCCGGGTACAGGACGCAGACGCCGCCCGTGAGCAGCGCCGGCCACAGCTCCAGCGTCAGCGCGTCCCACGACACCGGGGAGTGCTGGAGGAGCACCTGGTCCTCGTCGAAGCGCGCGTAGTCCGCCCCGCGAAAGAAGCCGGGCACGGCGCGATGCGGCACCCCGATGCCCTTGGGCTGGCCGGTGGAGCCGGAGGTGTAGACGACGCAGGCCAGGCTTTCGGGAGACGGCGAGCGCGGGAGCGCGAAAGCGCCGGAGGGCGTTGCCTCGTCCGCGTCCTCCAGGACCAGCTCGCCCCCGAACCCCGCGAAGCGCTCCGCCAGCCGCGCCCCGGTCACCAGCGCGGGCGCGCCCGCGTCGGCCAGCACGAAGGCCAGGCGCTCGTCCGGGAACTGCGGGTCGAGCGGGACGTACGCGCCGCCGGCCTTGAGGATCCCCAGCAGCCCGGCCACGAGCCCGGGGGAGCGCTCCATGCAGATCCCCACGCGCACGTCCGGGCCCACGCCCAGGGCGGCGAGGCGGTGCGCCAGCGCGTCGGAGCGCCGGTCCAGCTCGGCGTAGGTGATCGTCGCCGCCCCGTGGACCAGGGCGGTGGCGCCGGGGCGGCGGGCCGCCTGCTCCGCGAACAGCTCGTGCAGGCAGCGCGGAGCGGGGTCCGCCTCGCCGCCCGCGCTCCCCCCGTCCAGGAGCCGGGCACGCTCGGCGGCGTCCAGGAGCGGGATCGCGGAAAGGGGGCGGTCCGGGTCCGCCGCGATCCCCGCCATCAGGGCGGCGTACCAGCCGCGGAGCCGCGCCAGCGACTCCTCGTCGAACAGCTCGGCGCGGCCGGAAAGGCGGCCGTCGATCGGCTCCAGCAGGTCCGTCATGATCGCGGTGAGGTCGAACTTGGCGACCCCGCCGCCCACCCCCATGATCTCGGCCTCCAGCGGGCCCAGGCTCGGCTCCTGCTCGGGGTACGACTCCAGCGAGAACATCACCTGGAAGAGCGGCGAGTGCGACAGGCTGCGCTCGGGCGCCAGCTCCTCCACCAGCCGCTCGAAGGGCACGTCCTGGTGCGCGTGCGCCCCCAGCACCGCCTCGCGCACGCGGGCGAGCAGCGCGCGCCCGGTGGGATCGTCCGACAGGTCGGCGCGCACCACCAGCGTGTTCGCCAGGTAGCCGATCAGCCCTTCCGTCTCCCCGCGGGTGCGCCCCGCGATCGGCGTCCCCACGCTCACGTCGTCCGCCCCGGACCAGCGGCCGAGAAGCGCCTGGAAGCCGGCCAGCAGCGTCATGAAGAGCGTGGCCCCCTCCGCGCGGGCCAGCGCCCGCACCCTCCCGGCGACGTCCCGCGGCAGGCCGAAGGGCACGTTCAGGCTTTCCGGGCCGGGGACCGGGCGGTGGGGGCGGTCGACCGGGAGCTCCAGGAGCGGCGGAGCGCCCTCCAGCCTGTCGCGCCAGAAGGCGAGCTGCGCATCCACGATCCCGCCCGCGAGGAGCTCGTGCTGCCACAGCGCGTAGTCGGCGAACTGGATCTCCGGCTCGGGGAGCGGCGAAGGCTCCCCGCGCGCGAACGCCCCGTACAGCACCGAGACCTCGCGCATCATCACCCCCACGGACCACTCGTCGCTGACGATGTGGTGGGTGTTGACCAGGAGCACGGAATCGTCGGCGGCGAGGAACAGCAGCGTGGCGCGGACCACGGGGCCGCGCTCCAGGTCGAAGGGCCGCATCCCCTCCGCCAGGGCCAGCCGGGCCGTTTCCCGCTGCCGGACCTCCCCGGGGAGGCCGCGGAGGTCCACCCGGGGGACGGGGAAGCCGCCGGGGGGGTGGACGACCTGCACCGGCTCGCCGCCCCGCTCCGGGAAGACGGTGCGCAGCGACTCGTGCCGGCGCACGATCTCGCCCAGCGCGCGGACCAGCGCGGCCGCGTCCAGCGTGCCGCGCAGCCGCATGAAGGTGGGGACGTCGTAGGCGGGGCTCCCCGGGTCCATCCGGTCCAGGAGCCAGAGCCGCCGCTGCGCGAAGGAAAGGGGTACGGGGCCCGCCGCCTCGCGGCGGCGGATGCCGGCGCGGCTCCCCTCCGCCCGGGCCGCCTTCTCCCGCAGCATCTTCTGCAGGAGGAGGCGCTTCTCGGGAGAGAGCTGGGCCAGCCGGTCCAGCGCTTCGCTCATCCGCTCAGCTTTCGCGCAGGAGGCGCATGACCTCTTCCTCGGAAAGCTCCGCCAGCTTCTCCAGCTCGGCGGCCAGCTCCAGCTCGTCCACCTCCTCCACGGTGGGCTGGTGCTCGCCCAGCAGCTCCGCGAGCTGGGCGACGGTGGGAGCCTCGAACAGGGTGCGGAGCGCGATCTCCACGCCGAACTGCTTGCGGACGCGGGAGATGACGCGGGTGGCCAGGAGCGAGTGCCCGCCCATCTCGAAGAAGTCGTCGTGCACGCCCACCGCGGGGTGGCCCAGCACCTCGCCGATGATCTCGGCCAGCAGCTCCTCCACGGGGGTGCGGGGCGCCACGTGCTCGCGCGGCTCCGCCGTCCCCTCCGGGGCCGGGAGCGCGCGCCGGTCCAGCTTTCCGCTCGCCGTCAGCGGAAGGCTCTCCAGCGGCACGAAGAACGCCGGGACCATGTACCCGGGGAGACGCTCCCCCAGGTGCTGCCGCAGCTCCGGCACGGCCGGCGCCTCCGCCCCCTCCGCCGCCACGATCCACGCCACCAGCTGCGGCTCGCCGCCCGTGCCGGGGCGCACCATCGCCGCCGCGTCGCGCACCGCCGGGTGGGCGCGCAGCGCGGACTCGACCTCGCCCAGCTCGATGCGGAAGCCCCGCAGCTTGACCTGGAAGTCGGCGCGGCCCAGGTACTCCAGCTGGCCGTCCGCCGTCCAGCGCGCCCGGTCGAACACCCGGTACATGCGCTCCCCGGGCCCGTCCGCGAACGGGTCGGGGACGAAGCGCTCGGCGGTGAGCGCGGGGCGGTCCAGGTAGCCGCGGGCCAGCCCCGCGCCCGCCAGGTACAGCTCGCCCGCCACCCCGGTCGGCGAGGGGCGCAGCTCCGCGTCCAGCACGTAGGCACGGGTCCCCGCCAGCGGCCGGCCGATCAGCACCCGGTCCGCGTCCCGCTCCACCACCGAGTAGGTGGAGTAGGTGGTGTCCTCGGTGGGGCCGTACAGGTTCCCCACCCGCTCCACGTGCTCCAGCTCGTACAGATCCCGCACGACGTCGGCCGGGAGCGCCTCGCCGCCCAGGTTGAGGGTGCGCACGCTGCGGGGGATCCCGCCCGTCCGCGCCAGCTCGGCGGCGGCGGTGGGGACCATGCTGGCGGAGCGCACCCCCTCCGCCTCCGGCACGGAGGGCAGCTCCAGCGCGTTGTCCACCAGCACCAGCTTGCCGCCCCACGCCAGCGTGCCGAAGAGCTCGGCCACCGACACGTCGAACGACACCGAGGTGGAGAACAGCGCCGACGCGCGGTCCTCGTCCGACACGTGGTCGCGCAGCCAGTGCAGCAGCACGGCGACGCTGCCGTGGCGGATCATCACCCCCTTGGGCCTGCCCGTGGACCCGGAGGTGTAGATGACGTGCGACAGGTTTTCCGGCGCCGCCCCGCTCTCCGGGGCGGTGTCCGGCCGGGCGGCGAGCGCCGCGCGGTCGGCGTCCACGGCCACCACGGCCAGCCCTTCCACCGCCAGGTGGGAGGCCAGGTGCGCCTGGGTCACCACCACCCCCGCGCCCGCGTCCTCCAGCATGAAGGCGAGCCGTTCCGCCGGGTAGGCGGGGTCCAGCGGCACGTAGGCGCCGCCGGCCTTGAGCACCGCCAGCAGCGCCGCCACCAGCTCCGGGGTGCGCTCCAGGCACACGCCCACCCGCACCTCCGGGCCCACGCCCAGGGCGCGCAGGTGGTGGGCGAGGCGGTTGGCCTGGCGGTCCAGCTCGGCGTAGCTCAGCGCCTCGCCGTGGAACGACACCGCCGGGGCGTCCGGGGTGCGCGCCGCCTGGGCGGCGAACAGCTCGTGCGCCAGGGGCCCGGCGAAGTACGGGCTATCCCCGCCGGCGCTCCACTCCACCACCCGCCGGCTCTCCTCGGCGCCGAGGAGCGGCACGTCGCCCACGCGCCCCTCCGGGGCGTCCGCGAAGGCGGCGAGCACGGCGTGGAAGTGGCCCATCATGCGGTCCACCGCCTCCGGCTCGAAGCGGCCCACCCCGTACGCGGCGGACAGCGAGAGCACCCGGTCCGCCCCCAGCACCGCCGCGACGAGGGTCAGCGGGTAGTCGGTCTGCTCCAGCCCGGCCACCGTCTCCACCTCGAAGTTGCGCTCCGGCATCTCCTCGAAGGCTTCCTCCACCGGGTAGTTCTCGAACACCACGATGCTCTCGAACAGCTGCGCGCCCCCCACCCCGCTCCAGTGCTGCACCTGCGCCAGCGGGGTGAACTCGTACTCCCGCAGCCGGGCCTGCCGCTCCTGGAGCCCCCGCAGCCAGGGGACCAGCTCCGCGTCCGCGGGGACGGGAACCCGCACCGGCAGCGTGTTGATGAACAGCCCCACCATCCCTTCCACCCCCTCCACCTCGGCCGGACGGCCGGAGACGGTGGCGCCGAAGACCACGTCCGTCTCGCCGGAGTAGCGGGACAGGAGCAGCGCCCACGCCCCCTGCACCAGGGTGTTCAGGGTGAGCCCGTTGTGCCGCACCATCTCCCGGAGCCGTTCGGAAAGCTCCGGCGACAGGCGCGTCGACGTCCGCGCGAAGCCCTCGTCGTGGCCGGGCACCGCCCGGTCGATCCCGAACGGGGTGGCCGCCTCGATCCCCTCCAGCTGCTCGCGCCAGAAGCTTTCCGCCGAGGCGGGGTCCTGCCGCTGCAGCCAGGCGATGTACTCGCGGTACGGGCGGTTGGGCGGCG
This sequence comes from uncultured Gemmatimonadales bacterium, assembly GCA_963716255.1. Lineage (GTDB taxonomy): Bacteria > Gemmatimonadota > Gemmatimonadetes > Longimicrobiales > Longimicrobiaceae > JAFAYN01. Next base: position 3,043,632 of record OY970303.1, read on the forward strand.
GCGAGGTATCGCGCCCCGTGGCGAAGCCGTCGTACAGGATGGCGACGTCGCGGAAGACCAGCGGCAGGCTCCACCCGTCCAGGAGCAGGTGGTGGTGGGTCCACACCAGCCGGAAGCGCTCGTCGCCGGTGCGGAACAGCGCCAGCCGCATCAGCGGGGCGCGCGCCGTGTCGAAGCCCGCCTCGCGGTCCGCGGCGAGGAACGCTTCCAGCCGGGCCGCGCGCTCGGCCTCGGGGAGCGCGCGCCAGTCCTCGGCGCGCATGGGCAGCTCCACCTCGCGCCGCACCACCTGGAAGGCGCGCTCGCCGCCCCACTGGAAGCCGGTGCGCAGCACGGGGTGCCGCTGCACCACCGCGCTCCACGCCCGCCCGAAGGCCACCGTGTCCAGCGGGCCCTTGAGGTCGTACATGAACTGCCCCACGTACGCCCCGCCCCCGGGGGTGAGGAGCGAGTGGAAGAGCATCCCCTCCTGCATGGGGGTCAGCGGGTACACGTCCTCCACGCCGCGGCCGCTCCCCAGCAGCTCGTCCAGCTCCGCCTGCCCCAGGCCGGCGAGCGGGAAGTCGGAGGGGGTGTAGCCGCCGGCGTCCGCCCGGGTGCAGTGCGCCAGCAGCGCCCGCAGCTCGGCGGCCACGTCCTCCAGCACGCGCTGCACCGTCTCGCGGCGGTGGCGCTCGGTGCTGTAGCTGATGCGCAGGAGGAGCATCCCCTCCTGCACCAGCGCCATCATCTCCATCAGGAACCAGCGCTCGCCCTGCGGGCTGCGGGTGGCGCCGGTCCCCTCCTCCGCCATGGTGAACGCCCCCTCTTCCGAGAAGGTGTTGTCCAGCTGGCCCAGGTAGTTGAAGCTGACCTGCGCCTGCGGGAGTGCCCGCAGCCGCTCGCGGATCTCCTCGTCGCCCAGCCAGCGCAGCAGCCCGTAGCCGATGCCGCGGTGGGGCACGGCGCGAAGCTGCTCCTTGACCGTCTTGACGGCGGCCTCCTCGCCGTCGGCGCCGCGCAGGTCCAGGAGGAGCGGGTAGGCGGCGGTGAGCCACCCCACGGTGCGCGACAGGTCCACCCCCTCCACCAGGTGCTCCTCGCGCCCGTGCGACTCCATCTCCACCAGCACGCGGGCGTCCCCGGTCCAGCGCCCGAAGGCGCGGGCGACGGCCGTCAGCAGCAGGTCGTTGATCTGGGTGCGGTAGGCGGCGGGGGCCTCCTGGAGCAGGGCGCGCGTTTCCTCCGCCGTCAGCCAGGTGGTAACGGTTGCGTCGCTGGACTCCAGGTTGGGGCCGTCCAGGTCCGTGGGGATGGGGGCGACGCCGGCGCGCGCCGGGTCGGTCCAGAGCGCCGCCTCGGCGTCCAGGGCGCCGGAGCGGGCATACTCCTCCAGCTTGGCCGCCCACGCCCGGACGGAGGTGGTCTTCGGCGGGAGCGCGGCGTCCTCGCCCGCCCGGAGCTGCTCGTAGGCGGTCTGCAGGTCCTCCAGCACGGTGCGCCAGGAGGCCCCGTCCATGACCAGGTGGTGGGCCAGCACGAAAACCCGCCCCGGCTCGCCCGGGCCGAAGTCGAAGTGCGCCACCCGCACCAGCGGGCCGCCCAGCTCCAGCGTCCCCTGCATCTCCACCGCGCGCAGCGACACCGCCATGTGCCGCTCGGCCTCCGGCACGCCGGACAGGTCCACGCGCTCCACGGGGATCCCCGGCTCCGGCCCGGCCAGCGTCTGCGTCCAGCGGCCGTCCCCGCCGCGCTCGAAGCGGGCGCGCAGGGCGTCGTGGTGCTCCGCCAGGGCGCGGACGGCGCCCTCCAGCGCGGCGTGGTCCACCGCTTCGCGGGAGCGCAGCAGCAGCGGCATGTTCCAGTGCGCGGGGGCGGGGAGCTCCCGGTCGAAGAACCAGTGCTGCGTGGGGACCAGCGGGGCCTCGCCCGTGACCAGGCCCTGTTCCGCCTCCACCGCGACGGTGCTTTCCGCCAGCGGCGCCAGCTCGGCGATGGTGGGGTGCTCGAAGAAGTAGCGCGGCTTGAGCGTCACCCCGTCGCGGTGCGCGCGGGCCACCACCTGGATGCTGAGGATGGAGTCGCCCCCCAGCTCGAAGAAGTTGTCGTTGATCCCCACCCTGGGAACGCGCAGCGTCTCGGCCCACACGCGGGCCAGCGTCTCCTCCACCGGGGTGCGCGGCGCCACGTAGCCCTTCGTGTCCGCCCCGCGCTCCGGGGCGGGCAGGGCGCCGCGGTCGATCTTGCCGTTGGAGCTGAGCGGCCACGCGTCCAGCGCCACGAAGGCGGAGGGGACCATGTACTCCGGGACGGCTTCCTTGAGGAAGACGCGCAGCTCGGCGGCGTCCGGGGCGCGCTCGCCCCGCGGCGGCACCAGGTACCCCACCAGGCGCCGCCCTTCGGTGCCGGGCTCGTCCTCGCGCACCAGCACCACCACGTCGTCCACGCCCGGGTGGCGGAGCATGGCCGCCTCCACCTCGCCCGGCTCGATGCGGTAGCCGCGCACCTTGACCTGGGTGTCGGTGCGCCCCAGGAACTCCAGCGAGCCGTCGGCCAGCCAGCGGACGCGGTCCCCGGTGCGGTACAGGCGCGCGCCGGGATCGCCGGAGAAGGGGTCCTGCACGAACTTCTCGGCGGTCAGCTCCGGGCGGTTCAGGTAGCCCTGCGCCACCCCGGCGCCGCCCAGCAGCAGCTCGCCGGACACGCCCACCGGCACCAGCCGCCCCGGCTCGTCGCACACGTACACCCGCGCGTTGGGAAGCGGCTCCCCGATCAGGTGCCGGGTGACGGCCGCGGGGTCGTCCACCCGGTGCGCGGTGCACACGATGGTCCCCTCGGTGGGGCCGTAGAGCACCCACGACTCCGCCGCGGGGAAGGCCTGGCGCATCTCCGCCCACAGCTCGGCGGGGACCACGTCGCCGCCCACGAAGGCGCGGCGAAGCCCCTCCACCGGCCGGCCGGAGGCGATGATCGCGCGCGCCAGCGGCCGCATCAGCGCGGGAACGGCATGCATCATCGAGGCGTCCCGCACCTCGGCCGCCAGCGCCTCCATGTCGGTGATGCGCTCGCGGGGGATGACGCGCACCGTGCCGCCGCTGGTGAGGGGGCAGAGCACCTCCCACAGCCAGATGTCGAAGGCGTACGTCGCCAGCGAGGGGATCACGTCGCCGGCCCGGAAGCCGAAGACCTCGCGGCTGGACAGGATGGTGTTGAGGAGGTTGCCGTGCGACACCCGCACGCCCTTGGGCTGGCCGGTGGAGCCGGAGGTGTAGATGACGTACGCCAGCGCGTCGGGCGCGGCCGCGTCCTCCAGCGGCGCGTCGCTCTCGGCGGCCACGGCGGGCCAGTCGCGGTCCAGCAGCAGGGTGCGGCCGGCGTGCGTGGGGAGGCGCCCCGCCACGGGCTCGTGGGTGAGCAGCACGGGAGCCGCGGCGTCCTCCAGCAGGTACGCCAGCCGGTCCTCCGGGTGCGCCGGGTCCAGCGGGACGAAGGCCCCGCCCGAGCGCAGGATCCCCAGCAGCGCCACCAGCATCTCCGGCGAGCGCTCCAGGCACACGGCCACGCGCGTTTCCGGGCCCACGCCCAGGCCGCGCAGGTGCCGGGCGAGCTGCCGCGTGCGGCGGTCCAGCTCGGCGTAGCTCAGCACCCGGTCCGCGAAGACCACGGCGGCGGCATCGGGGTCCAGGGCGGCCCGCTCGGCGAAGAGCGCGTGCACCGGCCGCTCCAGCGGGAAGTGCGCGCCGGTGTCGTTCCAGGCGCGGAGCTGGGCCTGCTCCTCGGGGGACACGGCGCCCACCTGCGACACGCGCATCCCCGGGTCGGCGGCCACCTGCTCCAGCATGTAGTGGTAGTTCATCCACAGGCGGACGATGGTGGCGCGGTCGAACAGGTCGGAGTTGTACTCCAGCACCCCGGCCACGTGGTCCACGTTGTCCTTGAGCAGGTACGTCAGGTCGAACTTGGTGGTGCCGGTGTCCACCAGCCCGTGCCCGCCCCACGACGAGCGCATCAGCCCGGTGTCATACTCGGACTCCTGGGTGAACAGGTTGAGCGCGGGGCGCTCCAGCCCGAACATGATCTGCAGGAGCGGGTTGCGGCTCAGGTCGCGCTCCAGGTGCAGGCTCTCCAGCAGCTTTTCCAGCGGCAGGTCGGCGTTGGCATAGGCGTCCAGCGCCATGTCGCGCACCTGCCGGAACAGCTCGGTGAAGCTGGGGTCGCCGCGCAGCGAGGCGCGCAGCGCCAGCGTGTTGATGAAGAAGCCCACCAGCGGCTCCGTTTCCTCGCGCTGCCGGTTGGCCTCCACCGTGCCGATGATCAGGTCCTCCTGGCCGGTGTAGCGGAACAGCTGCGCGTAGTAGACGGAAAGCATCAGGATGAACAGCGTGATCCCCTCGCGCTGGCCGATCTCCTCCAGCTTCGCCTTGAGCTGCGGCGACACGTACGGCTTGTAGTAGCCGCCGTTGTAGGTGCGGAAGGGCGGGCGCGGGCGGTCGGAGGGGAGCTCCAGCACCGCCGGGACGTTTGCCAGGTGCGCCTGCCAGTGGGCGACCTGCTTTTCCAGCCGCTCGCCGGACAGGTACTCGCGCTGCCACACGGCGTAGTCGCCGTACTGCACCGGCAGCTCGGGGAGGGGGATGGGCTGGCCGCTCACGTAGGCGGAGTAGATCAGCCGCCACTCCATGAAGAAGATGCCGCCCGACCACCCGTCCACCGCGATGTGGTGGAAGGTGGAGACCAGGATCTGGTCGTCGTCGGCCATGCGGACCAGGAGCATGCGCGCCAGCGGCGGCCGGGTCAGGTCCTGCGGTATGGAGCCCTCGGCCTCGGCCACGCGCATGGCCTCGACCTCGCGCTCCTCCGCGGGGAGGTGGCGGAGGTCGTGCACGCGCAGCTCGGGCAGGGCGTCGTCGTGCACCACCTGCATGGGCTGGCCGTCCACCACGTGGTAGCCGGTGCGCAGCACTTCGTGTCGGCGCACCACCTCCTTGAGCGCCCGGTCGGCGAGCTCCAGGTCCAGCACGCCGGTGAAGCGCTGCGCGGCGGACACGTTGTAGAAGGGGTTGCCGGGCTCCAGCTGGTCCAGCACCCACATGCGCTCCTGCTGGTACGACAGCGGCAGCGGCCCGCTGCGGTCCACGCGGCGGATGGGGGGGATCAGCGCGGTGGACCCGCTCGCCCGCAGCTCCTCCACGCGCTCGGCGAGCCCGGCCACGGTGGGGTGCTCGAAGATGGCCTGCAGCGACAGCTCCACGTCGAACTGGTCGCGCACGCGGGAGATGATCTGCGTGGCGTACAGCGAGTGGCCGCCCAGGGCGAAGAAGTCGTCGTGGATGCCCACCTCGCCGATCTCCAGCATCCCCTGCCACACCTCGGCGATGCGCTCCTCGGTCTCGGTCGTGGGGGCCACGTACGCGTTGGGGAGGGCGGGGCGCGCGTGGCGCACCTCGCTCCCCAGCGGGGCCACGCCCGAGAGCGCCCGCCCCCCGGCGACGCCCCGGCCGGCGCGGCCGCGGCGCGAGCCGGCGCGCACCTCGGGCTCGGCGGGGGCGGCGAGCACGCGCTCCACCGCGGCCAGCCACTCGGCCACCGCCCTGCGGCGCGCGTCGGCGGGCGCCAGCCACGACGCCTCCACCGGCTGCCAGCGGTCCCAGGTCACCGCCGTCCAGGGGGTGGGGTGCCCGGCGTCGTGGCGGCGTGCCACGGCGGCGGCCAGGTGCGAGGCGGCCAGCGGGCCGGTGCGCTCCGTCCCCCCGGCGGGGATCCAGGTCTGCACCAGGCAGAAGTCCAGCGGCAGCCGGTCCAGCGCCGCCTCCAGCGCGTCCATCCGCCCGGCCAGGGAGCGGAAGTGCTCGTCGGCGCCGGTGGGGTCCACGCCGCCGAAGGGCTCCAGCGCCTGGGTGTAGAAGGCGCCGCGCAGCTCGCCGGAGCGCCCGCGCGCCTCCGCGAGCGCGGTGTCCACGGCGGCGGCGTCCGCGAAGTCGGCGGTGAGCACCAGCACGTCGGCGCCCGTCTCCTCCAGCGCCAGCACACCGCGGATGGCGCGCGCGGCGGCCTCCTCCGGCTGGAGGAAGTTCACCAGCCGCTCCCACTCGGCGCGCGGCGGGAAGTCCGCCGGGAGCGCCAGCACCAGCTTCGCGCGCCTGGTGCGGGCCAGGTGCCCGGCGAGCTCCAGCGCGCTCTCGCCCAGCCGGCCGGCGAACAGGTAGGCGCCGCCCTCGCGGAAGGGGGAGCGGTCCGCCGGGGCGGGCCTCACCCGCTGCGCGGCCTGCGTCCAGCGGCGCCAGCCGCGCAGCGCCACCGGCGCGTCGCCCGCCTCGCCCGAGGCCAGCTCGGCCAGGAGGTGGTCGGCGAGCCCCCCGGAATCCGCGTCCACGCGCACGTCGACCACCCGGCAGCCGATCCCCGGGAACTCCGCGGGGATGGTGGCGCAGGGACCCAGCAGCGTGGCGCGGGCGGGGTCGACGGCCTCGCCGCCGGACACCTCGTGGAGCCGGTCGGCGACCACGTGGATGCGGGACTCCTCGGCGCCGTCGTGCTCCAGCGCGCGCGCCAGCAGCAGCAGCGAGGCGTAGCCGCGCTCGTACGCCGCCCGACCCGATCCCCCGCTCCCCTCCTGCGCTCCGCCCACGCTCCACAGGTGCACCACGTCGCGCGGCACCGCGCCCGCGGCGCGCAGCGACGAGAGCAGGGCGCGGTAGTCGTCGCCCGAGCCGGGGCGCACGCGGAAGGCGCGCTCGCCGGCGGGGTCGAAGCGCTCCCCCGGCTCCACCGTCGCCACCCAGGCGCCCGCGTCGGCGAGGCGGCGCGCCAGGGCCGCCCCCAGCCCCGCCCCGTCCAGGAACAGCAGCCAGCGGGTGCCGGCCAGCCGGCCCTCCTCGGGGCGCGGAGCGGCGAGGGCGCGCCGCCAGGTGGGTACGCTCACCCGCCGGTCGGGGCCGGCGCGGCGCTCGGCGCCCGCGAGGGCGGCGCCCGGCTGCCGGTCGATCCAGTAGCGCTGCCGCTCCCACGGGTAGGTGGGGAGCGGGACGCGGCGGCGACGCTCGCCGGCCGCGAAGCCGGCCCAGTCGGTCTTCACCCCGGCCATCCACAGCCTTCCCAGCGTTTCCAGGAGGAAGGCCGGGTCCGCCTGCCGGGTGTAGGCGTGGCGCAGCGAGGCCAGCACCGAGGTCTCCCCCGCCCCGGCCTGCAGCGCGAAGGTGCCCAGGGTGCGCCCGGGGCCCACCTCCAGCAGCACGCGGCTGCGGTCGCGCAGCAGCTCCTCCATCCCCTCCGCGAACCGCACCGTGCGGCACAGGTGCCGCGTCCAGTACTCGGGGTCGGCAGCCTCCTCGGCGGTGATCCACGTCCCCGTCACGTTGCTGGCGAAGGGGATCCTGGGCGCCTTGAGCTTCGTCCCGCGCACGCGCTCGGCCAGCCGCTCCGCCACCGGGTCCATCATGGGAGAGTGGAAGGCGTGCGACGCGTTCAGGCGGCGGCAGGCGACGCCGCGCCCCACCAGCTCCGCCTCCAGCGCGTCGACGGCCTCCGGCGGGCCGGACACGGTGCACAGCCCGGGGGCGTTGTGCGCGCCCAGCGCCAGCCCGTCCCGCAGCAGCGGCTTCACCGCGGCCGGGTCCATGGGCACCGCCAGCATGGCCCCCGCGGGGAGCTCGGCGATCAGGCGGGCGCGCTCGGCCACCAGCCCCAGCGCGTCGTCCAGCGACATCACCCCGGCCACCGTGGCGGCCACGTACTCGCCCAGCGAGTGGCCGATCATCGCCTTGGGCTGCACCCCCCAGCTCATCCACGTCCGCGCCAGCGCGTACTCCACCACGAAGGTCGCGGGCTGGGCGATCTCGGTGCGGGCCAGCGGGTTGTCGCGCAGGTCGGCGTCGCCGGTGCGCCCCAGCATGCCGCGCAGGTCGATGGCGCCGCCGGGGGCGGAGGCCGCCGCGCCCGCGCGCTGCTCGGCGGCGGGCTCGCCGGCGAAAAGCGCCTCGCGCACGTCGGTGCCGGTGTGCGCCTGGAGCAGCGCGGCGCAGCGGTCCACCTCCTTCCGGAAGACCGGCTCCGCCTCGTACAGCCCGCGCGCCATCTGCGCGTAGTGGTCGCCCAGGCCGGGGAACAGGAAGACCACGCCGCGGCCGTCCCAGTCCTCCGCCAGGGTGAGCAGGCGCTGCGGGTCGCGCGTTTCCAGCGCGGCGATGGCGTCCTCGCGGCCGCGGCACACCAGCACGCGCCGCTGGCCGAAGCGGCGCCGCCCCACGCGCAGCGTGTGCGCCACGTCGGCGAACTCCTGCTCCGGGTGCGACTTCAGGTGCTCCACCAGGCGGTCGGTGGCGGCCTCCAGCGCCGCGGGGGTGCGCGCGGAAAGGACCAGCAGCTGCCAGGGGCGCGTGGGGCCGGCGGGCCCGGCCTCCGGGGCCTCCTCCAGCACCACGTGCGCGTTGGTGCCGCCCATGCCGAAGCTGGAAACGCCGGCGCGGCGCGGGGCGCCGTCCGTGTTCCAGGGGCGCAGCTCGGTGTTGACGAAGAACGGCGAGCGGCCGAAGTCGATCTTGGGGTTGGGCTTCTCGAAGTGCAGCGTGGGCGGCAGCTCGCCGTGCTCCAGCGCCAGCACGGTCTTGATCAGGCCGGTGACGCCGGCGGCGGAGTCCAGGTGCCCCACGTTGCTCTTGACCGAGCCCAGCGCGCAGAAGCCGGTGCGCTCGGTGCCGGAGCGGAAGGCCTGGGTGAGCGCCTCCACCTCGATGGGATCGCCCAGCTCGGTGGCGGAGCCGTGCCCCTCCACCAGGGTGATGCTGTCCGGCTCCACCCCGGCCAGCGCGATGGCCTCCAGGATTGCCTTCGCCTGCCCGTCCTTGCGGGGCGCGGTGTAGCCGATCTTCGCGGAGCCGTCGTTGTTGACGGTGGATCCGCGGATCACGGCGTGCACGGTGTCGCCGTCGGCGAGGGCGTCCTCCAGGCGCCGCAGCACCACCACGCCCACCCCGCTCCCGGGGACGGCGCCGCGCGCGTCCGCGTCGTACGAGCGGCACTGGCCGCTGGAGGACATGGGGCTTCCCTCGGCCCAGTGGTAGCCCACCCCCTGCGGCACGGAAACGGAAACGCCGCCGGCGAGCGCCAGGTCGGACTCGCCGGCGAGCAGGCTCTGCACGGCGAGGTGCACGGCGACCAGCGACGAGGAGCACGCCGTCTGCACGTTCATGGCGGGCCCCTCCAGGTTCAGCTCGTAGGCGACGCGGGTCGCCACGTTGGAGGTGGTGTTCCCCAGCCGCACGTCCAGCCCGCCGTCCACGCGGGTGCTGGACACCAGGTTCATCCAGTAGTTGTTGAGCTCCGCGCCGGAGAACGAGCCCACGCGCCCGGCAAAGCTGGCGGTGTCGTAGCCGGCGTTCTCCAGCGCCTCCCAGGCGCACTCCAGGAAGAGGCGGTGCTGCGGGTTCATCACCGCGGCCTCGCGCGGGGCCAGCCCCCAGAAGGCGGCGTCGAAGAGCTCCACCCCCTCCAGCGTCCCGGCGGCGCGGATGTAGTGGGGGTTCTGGAGATCCTCGCGGCCGACGCCGGCCGCGAGCAATTCCTCGTCGGAGAAGCGGGAGATGCAGTCGCGCCCTTCCCGGAGGTTGCGCCAGAACTCCTCCACGCTGGCCGCCTTGGGGAAGCGGCCCGCCATGCCGACGACCGCGATCTCCTGGCCCGTGAGGCCGTCCGTCTCACCCGCGTTGCTCATCTTCGCATTCCTCGAGGTTGGTTCTCGCGCCCGCTCCGGAACGGGCCGCCCATCGCGTCCGCGCGCGCGCCCTCCGCGCGTCGGCCCTGCCGTAGCTCGCCTGCTCTTCCGCCGTTTCCGCCTCGCCGTCCAGCCGCGCCGCCAGGCCGGCCAGCGTGCGCACCCCGAACAGGTCGGGGAGGGAGAGCGTGCACGCCAGCCGCTCCTCCAGCCGCGCGTGCAGCCGCACCAGGAGGACGGAATCCCCGCCCAGCTCCCAGAAGCTGTCGTGCACGCCCACCCGCTCGACCCCCAGGGTTTCCGCCCACACCGCCGCCAGCGCCTCCTCGGTGGGGGTGCGCGGCGCCACGTGCGCCCCCGCCGGCCGGGTCCCCGCGGGGGCGGGGAGCGCGGCGCGGTCCAGCTTGCCGCCCGGCGTGGTGGGGAGCGCGGGCATGGCCACCCACGCCGCCGGGACCAGGTGCGCGGGGACCCGCTCCAGCAGCCAGTCGCGCAGCTCGCCCGCGGCGGGCGCCGCCCCGCCGCGCGCCACGGTGTAGGCCACCAGCCGCGCCTCGCCGCCGGGCCCGTCCGCGCGCGCCACGACGGCGGCGTCGCGGAGCCCCGGGTGCTCGCGCAGGGTCGCCGCCGCCTCGCCCGGCTCGATCCGCACGCCGCGGATCTTGACCTGGTCGTCGGTCCGCCCCAGGTACTCCAGCCACCCGTCGCTCCCGCGCCGCGCCAGGTCGCCGGTGCGGTACATCCGCCGCCCCGGCCGGTCCGCGAATGGGTCGGGGACGAAGCGCTCGGCGGTGAGGTCGGGGCGGGCCAGGTAGCCGCGCGCCAGCCGCTCCCCCGCCAGGCAGACCTCGCCCGGCTCGCCGCCGGCCACGGGGTCCAGCCCGGCGTCCAGCAGCCGCAGCCCGGTCCCCGGCAGCGGCCGCCCGATCCCCGGCACCGGCGAGTCGCGGATCCAGCCGGCGGTGGCGTCCACCGTGAACTCGGTGGGGCCGTACACGTTGCACACGCGCGTGTCCGGGAGCGCCCGCAGCGCGGCCCACGCGGCCGGGTCCAGCGCCTCGCCGCCGGCGAGCACCAGCCGCGGCGCGTGCGCCCCCGGCGCTCCCAGCCCCGCGGCCAGCAGGGCGCGGAGCGTGGTGGGGGTGCAGTCCAGCACGTCCACGGCGTGGGCGATGATCCAGGCCAGAAGCCGCGCCGGCTCGGCCCGGGCCGCCTCCGGCACCACGTGCAGCGCGTGCCCGCGGAGGAGCTGGATCCACTGCTTCACCGAGCCGTCGAACACCGGCGGCGCGTTCAGGCTCACCCGCAGCGGCCCGCCGAGGCCGCGGTACACCTCCGCCTCCAGCGCGGCGGCCAGGTCCATCACCGCGCGGTGGGAGACCGTGACGCCTTTGGGCCGCCCGGTGGAGCCCGAGGTGTAGATCACGTACGCGGCACAATCCGGGTCCATCGCCACGGCCGGGATCGCCGCGGGGAGCGCCCGCAGCGCGGCGGCGTCGGCGTCCAGGCGCACCACGCGCTCCGGCGGCAGGGGGAGCCGCCCGCACAGCGACGCCTGGGAGACGGCGGCCACCAGCCCGCACTCCGCGGCCAGCTGCTCCAGCCGCGCGGCCGGGGCGGCGGGGTCCAGCGGCACGTAGGCGGCGCCCGCCCCGAGGATCCCCAGGATCCCGGCGAGCACCCCCGTTCCCCGCTCCAGCATCAGCCCCACCCTGCGCTCCGGCCCCGCGCCCAGCGCGCGGAGGGCGTGCGCCAGGCGGCCGGCGCGGGCCTCCAGCTCCGCGTACGACAGCGTCCCGTCCGGGCCGGCGACGGCCGGCGCGTCCGGGGTGCGGCGGGCCTGCGCCCCGAAGGCGAGGTGCAGCAGACCGCCTCCACAATGCCTGTCTGATTCTACGCCCGCTTGAAGATGCACTCTCCCGGCCGGTTCACGCAACGCGTCACTCATCCTCGGAGTCGTCCTCCGCGTGCTGGCGCGACGTGCGCGCGGTCCGCTGCCGCGCCAGCCGCGAGCGGCGGGCGTCGGCGCGGTTCAGCGTCTCCTCGTGGGAGGCGCCGTCGTCCTCCGCCCCGCGCATGGCGTCCACCTGCCGCGCCAGGTCGGCCAGGGTCCGGATGCCGAACAGGTCGGCCACCGACAGCGTGGGCGCCAGCGTTTCCCGCAGCCGCGCGTGCAGCTGCACCACCAGCAGCGAGTGTCCGCCCAGGTCGAAGAAGTTGTCGTTGGCCCCCACGCGCTCGATCCCCAGCAGCTCGCCCCAGATGGCGGCCAGCGCCTCCTCGGTGGGGGTGCGCGGCGCCACGTACTCCTCGCCGCCCTCGGGGCGCCCTTCCGGAGCCGGGAGCGCGAGGCGGTCCACCTTGCCGTTGGGAGTCATGGGAAGCGCCTCCAGCGCCACGAACGCGGACGGGACCATGTGCTCGGGGACGGCGTCCCGCAGGTGGACGCGCAGGTCGCCCGCGGCGGCGGCCGGCGCGCCCGTGTAGTAGGCGACCAGGCGGCGGTTGCCCGGCACGCCGGAGGCGGCGTCCTCGCGCACCACCACCACGGCGTCGCGCACCCCGGGGAACGCGCGCATCGCCGTCTCGATCTCCCCCAGCTCGATGCGGAAGCCCCGCACCTTCACCTGGAAGTCCTTCCGCCCGAAGTACTCCAGCTCCCCGTCCGCGCGCCACCGCACCCGGTCCAGCACCCGGTACATCCGCGATCCCGCAGGTCCGTGCGGATTGGGCACGTACCGCTCCGCCGTCAATTCCGGCGCCCCCGCGTACCCCCGCGACAGCCCCTCCCCCGCCAGGTACAGCTCCCCCACCACCCCCAGCGGCGCCGGCTCCAGCTCCCCGTCCAGCACCAGCGCACGCGTGTTCGCCACCGGCCGACCCACGTACACCTGCGGCGCGCCCCGCTCCACCACCGAGTACGTGGAGTACGTCGTGTCCTCGGTCGGCCCGTACAGGTTGCCCACCTTCTGCACCGTGGGCAGCGCGTACAGCGCCTGCGCCAGGTCGCTCGGCAGCGGCTCCCCGCCCAGGTTCAGCGTACGCACACTCGCCGGGATCCCCCCCGCACGCAGCAGCTCCGCCGCCGCCGTGGGAACCATGCTCGCGTGCACCACCGCCTCCCCCACGCTCGACAGCTCCAGCGCGTTCTCCACCAGCACCAGCTTCCCCCCCACGACAGCGTCCCGAACACTTCCGCCACCGACACGTCGAAGTTGATCGACGTCGAGAACAGCGTCGCGCTCCGCTCCTCGTCCGACACGTTCTCCCGCAGCCAGTGCAGCAGCACCACCGTGGAGGCGTGGCGGATCATCACCCCCTTGGGGCGCCCCGTGGACCCCGAGGTGAAGATTACGTGCGACAGGTTCTCCGGCTGCACCCCGCTCTCCGGCACCCAGGTGGGCTCGGCGTCCACCGCGGCGCGGACAGCGTCCAGCGCGAGCGTGCGCGTGCCGGCCGGCAGCACGCCGGCCAGCGCGCCGGAGGTGAGGACGAGCGAGACCTGGGCGTCCTCCTGCATGTAGCCCAGCCGCTCGCGCGGGTAGGCGGGGTCCAGCGGCACGTAGGCCCCGCCGGCGCGCAGAACGGCGAGCAGGGCGACCACCAGCTCGGGCGTGCGCTCCAGGCACACCCCCACCCGCGTCTCCGGCCCCACGCCGAGACGGCGCAGGTGGTTGGCGAGACGGCCGGAGCGCGCGTCCAGCTCCGCGTAGGCGACGGTCTCGCCGCGGAAGGAGAGGGCGGGCGCGCCGGGGGTGCGCCCGGCCTGCGCGGCGAACAGGTCGTGCACCCGCAGCCCCGCAGGGTAGTCGCGGCGCGTGTCGTTCAACCCTTCCAGCACCTGCCGCCGCTCCGCGTCGTCCATGGCCGGCAGGGCGGCGACGGACAGGTCCGGCGACTCCGCCATCCCCCGCAGCAGCAGGCCGAAGTGCGCCACCAGCCGCTCCACGGTGGCCGTGTCGAACAGGTCGGTGCGGAAGCCCAGCGACCCGCCCAGCTCCCGCCCGTCGTCGGCGATGGTGAGCGTCAGGTCGAACTTGGCGGTGCCACCGCTGGTCTGGATCCCCTCCAGCTCGGCCCCGGCCAGCCGCGCCCCGCCGCCTTCCAGGCTGCGCAGGTTGAACACCACCTGGAAGAGCGGCGTGTGGTCCAGCGAGCGCTCCACCCCCAGCTCCTCCACCAGCCGCTCGAAGGGCACGTCCTGGTGCTGGTGGGCGCCCAGCGTGGTGGCGCGGACGCGGCGGACCAGCGCGCGCGCGTCCGGCCGGTCCGCCAGGTCGGTGCGGATCACCAGCGTGTTGACGAAGAAGCCGATCAGCCCCTCCACCTCCGCGCGGTTCCGCCCGGCGACGGGCATCCCCACCACCAGGTCGGTCTGCCCGGCGTGGCGGCCGAGCAGCGCCTGCCACCCGGCCATGAGCGTCATGTACAGCGTGGCTCCCTCGCGCCGCGACAGCGCCCGCAGCGCGTCCGCGGTCTCCGGGTCGATCTGCAGCGGCACCCGGCTCCCCTCCGTACCCGCCAGGCGGGGGCGCGGACGGTCCGTGGGCAATTCCAGCAGGGGAGGCGCGCCGGCCAGCCGCTCCCGCCACCACTCCAGCTGCCGCTCCAGGACCTCGCCGGTGAGCCAGGCGCGCTGCCAGGCGGCGAAGTCGGCGTACTGCACCGGGAGCTCGGGGAGCGGCGAGGGGCGCCCCTCGCGGAAGGCGCCGTACAGCTCCGCCACCTCGCGCACCATCACGTCCACCGACCAGCCGTCGGAGACGATGTGGTGCATGTTGAGGAGCAGCGCGTGCTCCTCGTCGGCCAGCCGCACCAGCAGCGCGCGCAGCAGCGGCCCCGCGGACAGGTCGAAGGGGGTGGACTCGTCGGCGTCGGCCAGGCGGCGCAGCTCGGCCTCGCGCTCCGCCTCCGGCCGGCCGCCCAGGTCCAGCCGGGGAAGCGTGAAGCCGCCCGCGGGATGGACCACCTGCACGGCGCGCCCGCCCGTGGAGGCGAACGTGGTGCGCAGCGCCTCGTGGCGGCGCACCAGCTCGCCCAGCGCGCGCTCCAGCGCCGCGTCGTCCAGCGGGCCGCGGATGCGCAGGGCGGCGGGGATGTTGTACGCCGGGCTCCCCGGCTGCAGCCGGTCGATGAACCACAGCCGCTGCTGCGCGAACGACAGCGGCAGCTCGCCGTCCCGCGGGGCCGGCACGAGGGGCGGCGCCTGCATCCCCGCGCCGTCGCGCAGCAGGGCGTCCACCCGCGCGGCGAGGGCGGCGGCGCTGGGCGCCTCGAAGAGCAGCCCCAGCTCCACGTCCACCCCGAAGGCCTCCCGCGCCCGGGCCACCACGCGCGTGGCGAGCAGCGAGTGGCCGCCCAGGTCGAAGAAGTCGGCGTGCGGGTCCACTCGCTCCGCCCCCAGCACGTCGGCGTAGATCCCGGCCACCACCTCCTCCGTGGGGGTGCGCGGCGCGGCGGCGGCGCCCGCGCCGGCATCGGCCGCCTCCGGCGCGGGGAGCGCGCGGCGGTCGGTCTTGCCGTTGGGAGTGAGCGGAAGCGTCTCCAGGACGACGAACGCCGAGGGGAGCATGTACTCCGGCACGTGCGCCCGGAGGTGGGCGCGCAGCTCCGCCAGGTCGGGCGATTCCCCCTCCGCCGGGACCAGGTAGGCGACGATGCGCCGCTCGCCCGGCTCGTCCTCGCGCACCAGCGCCACGGCGTCGCGCACCCCGGGGAACGCGCGCATCGCCGTCTCGATCTCCCCCAGCTCGATGCGGAAGCCCCGCACCTTCACCTGGAAGTCCTTCCGCCCGAAGTACTCCAGCTCCCCGTCCGCGCGCCACCGCACCCGGTCCAGCACCCGGTACATCCGCGATCCCGCAGGTCCGTGCGGATTGGGCACGTACCGCTCCGCCGTCAATTCCGGCGCCCCCGCGTACCCCCGCGACAGCCCCTCCCCCGCCAGGTACAGCTCCCCCACCACCCCCAGCGGCGCCGGCTCCAGCTCCCCGTCCAGCACCAGCGCACGCGTGTTCGCCACCGGCCGACCCACGTACACCTGCGGCGCGCCCCGCTCCACCACCGAGTACGTGGAGTACGTCGTGTCCTCGGTCGGCCCGTACAGGTTGCCCACCTTGCGCACCGTGGGCAGCGCGTACAGCGCCTGCGCCAGGTCCGCCGGCAGCGGCTCCCCGCCCAGGTTCAGCGTCCGCACGCTCGCCGGGATCCCCCCCGCACGCAGCAGCTCCGCCGCCGCCGTGGGAACCATGCTCGCGTGCACCACCGCCTCCCCCACGCTCGACAGCTCCAGCGCGTTCTCCACCAGCACCAGCTTCCCCCCCACGACAGCGTCCCGAACACCTCCGCCACCGACACGTCGAAGTTGATCGACGTCGAGAACAGCACCGACGACCGCTCCTCGTCCGACACGTTCTCCCGCAGCCAGTGCAGCAGCACCACCGTGGAGGCGTGGCGGATCATCACCCCCTTGGGACGCCCCGTGGACCCCGAGGTGAAGATGACGTGCGACAGGTTCTCCGGCTGCACCCCGCTCTCCGGCACTTCGGCCGGTTCCGACTCGACCGCGGCGCGGACGGCGTCCAGCGCCAGCGTGCGCGTGCCGGCCGGCAGTACGTCCGCCAGCGCGCCGGAGGTGAGGACGAGCACGACGCGGGCGTCCTCCTGCATGTAGCCCAGCCGCTCGCGCGGGTAGGCGGGGTCCAGCGGCACGTAGGCGCCGCCGGCGCGCAGCACGGCGAGCAGGGCGACCACCAGCTCGGGCGTGCGCTCCAGGCACACCCCCACCCGCGTTTCCGGCCCCACGCCGAGACGGCGCAGGTGGTTGGCGAGGCGGCCGGAGCGCGCGTCCAGCTCCGCGTAGGCGACGGTCTCGCCGCGGAAGGAGAGCGCGGGCGCGCCGGGGGTGCGGGCGGCCTGCGCGGCGAACAGGTCGTGCACCCGCAGCCCCGCCGGGTAGTCGCGACGCGTGTCGTTCAACCCTTCCAGCACCTGCCGCCGCTCCGCGGCCGGGAGGACGGGGAGCAGCGCCGGGGGCGCGTCCGCGCCGGCCGCGATCGCGTGCAGCAGCGTGGAGAAGTGCTCCAGCATGCGGTCGATGGTGGCCGCGTCCCACAGGTCCGTGCGGAAGGTGAGGCCGCCCGCCAGCCCGTCCGGCCCCTCGTTGAAGAGCAGGCTCAGGTCGAACTTTGCGGCGTCCACCTTGCTGGTCAGCGACTCCATGGTCACGGGGCCCAGCTTGAGCTCCTCGCGCTCCGACATCTGCAGCGCGAACATCACCCGGAAGAACGGCGACTGGCGGACGTCGCGCTCGGGGTGCAGCTCCTCCACCAGCTTCTCGAAGGGGACGTCCTGGTGCCCGTGCGCCTCCAGGACGCTGCCGCGCACCTGGCGCAGCAGCTCGCGGAAGCTGCGCGGAGCGGACAGGTCGGCGCGGATCACCAGCGTGTTGGCGAAGAAGCCGATCAGCTCCTCCACCTCGGCCCGCGTCCGCCCCGCCACCGGCGTCCCCACCAGCACGTCGTCCTGGCCGCTCCAGCGTCCCAGCACCACCTGCCAGGCGGCCAGCATCGCCATGAACAGCGTCGCCCCCTCGGCGCGGCCCACGGCGCGCAGCCCCTCCATGGCCTCCCTGTCGATGCGGACGCGCCGGACGGTGCCCCGGGACGACGGCACCGCCGGGACGGGGCGGTCCGTGGGCAGCTCGAGCACGGAAGGCGCTCCCGCCAGCCGCCCCCGCCAGTAGGCCAGCTGCCGCTCCAGCGTCGCGCCCGACAGCCACTCGCGCTGCCAGGCGGCGAAGTCGGCGTACTGCACCGGCAGCTCCGGGAGCGATGCCGCGAGCCCCTGCGAGTACGCCGCGTACAGCTGCGTGACCTCGCGCACCAGCACCTGCATGCTCCAGCCGTCGCTGACGATGTGGTGCATGGTGAAGAGGATCACGTGCTCCTCCGGCGACAGGCGCAGCAGGGCCGCGCGCAGCAGCGGCCCGGCGCCCAGGTCGAAGGGCCGCGACGCCTCCTCGTCCACCAGCCGCGCCACCGCCGCGTCGCGCTCGCCCTCCGGCAGCCCGTCCAGCTCCGTCACCGGGATGGCGACGGGGCCGGCGGGGAGCGCCACCGCCACCGCGCCCTCGTCGGTGGCGCGGAACACGGTGCGCAGCACCTCGTGGCGGGCCACGACCTCGCCCAGGGTGCGCTCCAGCGCCGCCACGTCCAGCGGGCCGAGGATGCGCATGGCCTCGGGGATGTTGTACGCGGGGCTCCCCGGGTCCAGCTGGTCGACGAACCAGAGCCGCTGCTGCGCGAACGACAGCGGCGCCGGGCCCTGCCGGGCGCGCCGCGGGATGCGCTCCTCCTCCGTGGCCGCGGCCCGCTGCCGCCGCAGCTTCTGGAGCAGCAGCGTCCGCTGCTCGGGCGTGAGCCGGTCGAGCACGCTCCCGGCCGGCGCGCCGGGCGCCGCCTCCGCGCCCGGGATCTCCGGGGAGGGCTCCGCCGCGGCGCCTGCAGCGGAGATCTCCGCGGCAGGCGCCGGCGGCGCGTCCGCCGCCCCGAGCAGCAGCGCCTCCACCACCCGCGCCAGCTCGGCCACGGTGGGCGCCTCGAACAGGGCCCGCAGCGGCACGTCCACCCCGAACGCCTCGCGGATGCGGAGGATGGCGCGGGTGGCCAGCAGCGAGTGCCCGCCCAGGTCGAAGAAGCCGGCGTGGATTCCCACGCGCGCCGCGCCCAGCACCTCCGCGAAGATCCCGGCCAGCGTTTCCTCGGTGGGGGTCCGCGGGGCGGCGTCGGCGTCGTCCGCGCCCACCTCCGGGTCCGGCAGCGCCCGCCGGTCCACCTTTCCGTTCACGGTCAGCGGCAGCGCGTCCAGCACCACCACGGCCGACGGCACCATGTACTCCGGCATCCGCCCGCGCAGGTACGTCCGCAGCTCCGCGCCGGAAACGCCGGCCTCCGCGTCCGCCGCCGCGTAGCCCACCAGCCGCCGGTCCCCCGCCGCGTCGGCGCGGACGACGACGACTGCCTCGCGCACCGCGGGGTGCGCGGCGAGAACGACTTCCACCTCGCCCGGCTCCACGCGGAAGCCGCGCACCTTGACCTGCTGGTCGATGCGGCCCAGGAACTCGATCTCGCCGCGCGCGTTCCAGCGCGCCCGGTCGCCGGTGCGGTACAGCCGCGCGCCGGGGACGGATGCGAAGGGGTCGGGGACGAACCTGTCGGCGGTCAGCGCGGGGCGCGCCACGTACTCCCGCGCCACGCCCCAGCCGCCCACGCACAGCTCGCCCGGCCACCCTTCAGGCACCGGCTCGCCGGAGCGGTCCAGCACGTACGCCGTGCTCCCCGCGACGGGCCGCCCGATCGGCAACGTCCACGCGTCCGCGGCGACGTGGGCGATGGGGTGCCAGGTGCTGAAGACCGTGTTTTCCGTGGGCCCGTAGCCGTTCAGCAGCCGCCCCGGGGCGCCCGCCGCCAGGGCGCGCCGCGCCGCGCCGGGGTCCACCGCGTCGCCGCCCACCACCAGGTGGGCCACCGTGGCGAAGGCGTCTGGCGCCGTGGCCACCGTCTGCGTGAAGAGCGCGCTGGTGAGGAACATCCCCGTGATCCGCTCCCGGCGCAGCGCCTCCGCCAGCCGCTCCGGGACGAGCGTGTCGTCCCGGTCGATCTCCACCACGCACGCGCCGTTCAGCAGCGCGCCCCACACTTCCCAGGTCGTCGCGTCGAAGACCGCGTTCGCCACCTGCGCCACCCGGTCCCCCGCCCCGAACTGCACGAAGTCCGTGTCCCGCACCACGCGCACCACGGCCCGGTGAGGCACGGCGACGCCCTTGGGGGTGCCGGTGGAGCCGGAGGTGTAGATGATGCAGGCCAGGTCTTCGGGGGACGACGAGGGCGAAAGTGCGAAAGTGCGGGAGTGCGAAACGGCACCCGCGTCCTCCAGGCCGGCGTGGTCGCCCCCGTCCACCAGCACGGTCTCGCCCGCGAACTCCGGGAGCCGGTCCAGGAGCGCGCCCTGCGCCACCAGCACCCGCGCGCCGGCGTCCGCCAGCATGAAGGCGAGGCGCTCGGCCGGGTACTCCGGGTCCAGGGGGAGGTACGCGCCGCCGGCCCGCAGGATGCCCAGCATCCCCACGACCATGTCGGCCGAGCGCTCGGTGCACAGCCCCACGCGCGCGTCCGGGCCCACCCCGCGCGCCGCCAGCTCCCGCGCCAGCGCGGCGGAGCGGCGGTCCAGCTCGGCGTAGGTCGTCGTCGCGCCGGCGAAGCGGAGCGCCGGAGCCTCGGGGGTGCGCGCCGCCTGCTCGGCGAACAGCTCGTGCACCGTGCGCGTGGGCGCGGGCACGTCGCCGGGGGCGTTGTAGTCGGCGAGGAGCCGGCGGCGCTCGCCGGCGTCCAGCAGGTCCACCTCGGCGGGACGGCGCTCCGGGTCCGCGGCGACCGCCTCCAGCAGCGCGCGGAATCGGTCCAGCATCCGCTCCACGGTGCGCGCGTCGAACAGGTCGGTGCGGAAGGACACGATCCCGCCCAGCCTCTCCGCCCCGCCGGTCATCGCCAGCGTCAGGTCGAACTTGGCGGCCTCCTCGTCGCCGCCCAGCGAGGCGAGCCGCAGCCCGCCCAGGCGCAGCTCCTCCATCTCCAGGTTCTGCATGGCGAAGGTGACCTGGAAGACGGGCGTGTGCTGCAGGCTGCGCTCCGGCTGGAGCTCCTCCACCAGCCGCTCGAAGGGCACGTCCTGGTGCGCGTAGGCGCCCAGCGTGGTCTCCTTGACCCGGGCCAGCAGCTCGCGGAAGGTGGGCCGCCCGTCCAGCCGGGTGCGCAGCACCAGCGTGTTGACGAACATCCCGATCAGCCCTTCCGTCTCGGCGCGGGTGCGCCCGGCGATGGGGCTGCCCACCACCACGTCGTCCTGCCCGCTCCAGCGCCCCAGCAGCGCCTGGAAGGCGGCCATCAGCGTCATGAACAGGGTGGCGCCCTCGCGGCGCGACAGGGCATCCAGCGCCGCGGCCAGCTCCGCGGGAAGCTCGAAGGCCACGCGCGCCCCGGCCTCGGTCGCCATGGCGGGGCGCGGCCGGTCGACCGGGAGCTCGAGCAGGGGAGGCGCCTCCGCGAGCTGGCCGCGCCAGAAGGCCACCTGCCGGTCCATGGCGCCGCCCGCCAGCCAGCGGCGCTGCCACACGGCGTAGTCGGCGTACTGCACCGGCAGCGCGGGAAGGGCCGGCTCGCGCCCCCCGGCCAGCGCCGAGTACAGCTCGGACACCTCGCGCACCAGGATCCCCAGCGACCAGCCGTCTGAGATGACGTGGTGCAGGGTGAAGAGCAGGCCGTGCTCCTCGGCCCCGGCGCGCACCAGCAGCGCGCGCATCAGCGGCCCGCGCGCCAGGTCGAAGGGGCGCAGCGCCTCGGCCGCGGCCAGCCGCCGCGTCTCGCGGCGCCGGGCGTCGTCGGCGAGGCCGGCCAGGTCCACCGCCGGCAGCGGCACGCGCCCGGCGGGGAGGACGGCCTGCACGGGCTCGCCCTCCGCCCGGCCGAAGACGGTGCGCAGCGTCTCGTGCCGCGCGGCCAGCGTGTCCAGGCTGCGGCGCAGCGCCGGCACGTCCAGCGGGCCCTCCAGCCGCAGCGGGTGCGGCATGTTGTAGGCGGCGCTCTCTGGCTCCAGCTCCTGGAGGAACCAGATGCGCTGCTGCGCGAACGACAGCGGCAGCGGCGAGCCGTCCCGCGGCGCGGGGACCACGGGGGGTGCCTCCGCTCCGTCCCCCGCCCGCAGCGCGGCGTCGATGCGCGCCGCCGTCCCGGCCACCGTGGGCGCCTCGAAGAGCGCGCGCAGCGGCAGTTCCACCGCGAAGGCGCGCCGCACCCGCGAGATCATCCGCGTGGCGAGCAGCGAGTGCCCGCCCAGCGAGAAGAAGTCGTCCGTGGCGCCCACGCGCTCCGCGCCCAGCACCTCCGCCCAGATCTCCGCCAGCTCCCGCTCGGTGGGCGTGGCGGGGGCGGTGTACTCCTCCCGCGCCGCGGCGTCGTCGGGGTCGGGGAGGGCGCGGCGGTCCAGCTTGCCGTTGGGGAGGAGCGGCAGCGCGTCCAGCCGCACCCAGGCGGCGGGCACCATGTACGGGGGGAGCCCGTCCGCCAGGTACGCGCGCAGCTCCGCCGCGGAGGGGTCCGCCCCCTCCGCCGCGACCACGTACGCCACCAGCCGCGCCTCGCCGGGGCGCTCCTCGCGGGCCACCACCGCGGCCGCCGCGACGCCCGGGTGCGCCCGCAGGGCCGTCTCCACCTCGCCCGGCTCCACCCGCACGCCCTGAACCTTCACCTGCTGGTCCACGCGGCCCAGGAACTCAAGCACCCCGTCGCGCCGCCGCTTCACCCGGTCGCCCACGCGGTACATGCGCGCCCCCGGCGCGGCGGAGAACGGGTCGGGGATGAACTTCTCGGCCGTCAGGTCGGGCCGGCCGCCGTAGCCGTGGGCCAGCCCCGGCGTGGCGATGTACGCCTCGCCCGGCACTCCCGCGGGGACCGGCTCCAGCTCCGGGTCCAGCACGAAGACGCGCGTGTTGTGGATGGGCACGCCCACCGGCGCGATCGGCCACGCCTCGTCGTCGGCGACGGTGTGCAGCGTGGACGACATGGTGCACTCCGTCGCTCCCCACTGGTTCACCACCCGCAGCCCCGCGCCGAAGACCGCGCGCGCCCGCCGCACGTCCGCCACCGGCAGCGGCTCGCCGCTCGCCAGCAGCAGCCGCAGCGGCGCCACGCCGCCGGGCGACTGCTCGGCTTCCGCCAGGATCGGCCGCAGCACCGACGGCACCACCGCCATGATGGCGGTGACGCCCTGCGCGCGGACGCGCTCCAGCAGCAGCCGCGGCTCCGCCAGCTCGCCCGCGGGCGACAGCACCAGACGCGCCCCCGTGGTCAGCGGCCCCAGCGTTTCGCGGAGCGACGCGTCGAAGGTGGGCGTCGCCATCTGGAGGATCGCGTCGCCCTCGCCCAGCCCGTACTCGTCCGCCAGGAACGTCAGGTAGTTGACCGCGCCCCCGTGGCTGACGAGCGCGCCCTTGGGGCGGCCCGTGGAGCCGGAGGTGTAGACGACGTAGGCGAGCGAGGACGGCGAGGGCGCAAGGGAGTGCGGAAGTGCGTCGGCATCGTCCACGACGTCGTCCATCACCACGATCTCGCCCCCGAACTCCGGGAGCCGGCCGCGCAGCGCCTGCGCCGTGAGCACCAGCGAGGCGCCAGAGTCCTCCAGCACGTAGCGGGTGCGCTCGGCGGGGTTCCCCGGGTCCAGGGGAACGTAGACGGCGCCCGCCTTGAGCACGGCCAGCAGCGACTCGATCCACTCCGGGCCGCGCTCCAGGAACACGCCCACGCGCGTCCCCGCAGCCACGCCGCGGCGCGCCAGGCCGGCGGCGAGGCGGTCGGAGCCCTGGTCCAGGGCGGCGTAGCTCCGCTCGCCGCCCTGCCACGAAAGCGCCACGGCGTCCGGGGTGCGGGCGGCCTGGCGGCGGAACAGGTCGTGGATGCACGCTCCGCGCGGGTAGTCGCGCGCCGGGCCGGCGGACGCCGCGAGCGCCAGCGCCCGCTCGCGGGGGTCCATCAGCGGGAGCAGGGCCGCGGGGCGCTCCGGGTCGCCCGCGAGGCCTTCCAGCAGCGTGGACAGGTGGCGCTCCATGCGCTCCAGCGTCGCCGGCTCGAACAGGTCGGTCCGGTAGGTCATCGACCCCCGGAAGACGCCCCCGGCCTCCTCCTCCCACGCGGTCAGGCTGAGGTCGAACTTGGCGGCCTCGGTCGCGTGGTCCAGCCCCTCCATCTGCAGCGCGCCGACGTCCATCTCCCCCAGGTCGTTGTTCTGGTAGGTGAACATCACCTGGAACAGGGGCGCGTGCTGGAGCGAGCGCTCGGGGGCGAGCTCCTCCACCAGCCGCTCGAAGGGCACGTCCTGGTTGGCGAACGCGTCCAGCGTCGCCTCGCGAACCCGGTGCAGCACCTCGCGCACGGTGGGGGCGCCGGACAGCTCGGTGCGCAGCACCAGCGTGTTCACGAAGAAGCCCACCAGCCCCTCCAGCTCCAGCCGGTTGCGCCCGGCGATCCCCGTCCCCACGCTGACGTCGTCCGTGCCGGCGTAGCGGGCCAGGAGGAGCTGCCACGCGGCGAGGAACACCATGTACGGGGTGATGCCCTCGCGCCGGCACAGCTCCCACACCGCGCGCGAGGTTTCCGCGGGCAGCGCCCAGTGGTGCGAGGCGCCGCGCAGCCCCTGCACGGCCGGGCGCGGGTGGTCCGTGGGGAGGTCCAGCGTGGGCGGGGCGCCCTTCAGCTTTTCGCGCCAGAAGGCGAGCTGCTTCTGCAGGCGGCCGCCGGCGAGCCATTCCCGCTGCCACGCCGCGAAGTCGCCGTACTGCACCCGCGGCTCCGGCAGCGGCGAGGGGAGCCCGTGCGAGAAGGCCCCGTAGAGCGTGGAGAACTCGTTCACCAGCACCCCGATGCTCCACCCGTCGCTGACGATGTGGTGAACCGTGAGCAGCAGCGCCCACTCCGCCTCGCCCTGCCGCAGCAGGGTGGCGCGGACCAGGGGACCGCGCCGCAGGTCGAATGGGGCGGTCGCGTCCGCGTGCGCCAGCCGCTCCAGCTCCCGGGCGCGCGCCTCCTCCCCCACCCCGCGCAGCTCCACCACGGGGAGCGGCACCGGCCCGGCGGGGCGCACCACCTGCGCCGGCTCGCCCTCCACCTCGTCGAACACGGTGCGCAGCGACTCGTGGCGCCGCACGATCTCGGTGAGGGTGCGGCGGAGAGCCCGCGCGTCCAGGGCGCCGCGCAGCGTCATGGGCGAGGGGATGTGGTACGCCGCGTTGCCGGGCTCGAGCTGGTCGATGAACCAGAGCCGCTGCTGCGCGAACGACAGCGGCAGCGGGCGGTCGCGCGGCGCGCGGCGGATCTCCTCGGCCTGGCGACGCTCCTCGGCCTTGTTCTGGAGGATCCGCTGGAGCAGCAGGCGCCGGTCGGGCGACAGCTCCGGGCGGCCGGGCGCCTCTGCCTCCGGCCCGGTCCGGGGGGGCTCCGCCCGGGCGACGGCCTCCGCCGCGGCGGCCGGAAGCCGCTCGGCGAGCCCCGCGACGGTGGGCGCCTCGAACAGGGTGCGCACCGCCATCTCCACCCCGAACACGTTGTCCACGCGCGACACCACGCGCGTGGCGAGCAGCGAGTGCCCGCCCAGGGCGAAGAAGTCGTCGTGCACGCCCACGCGCTCGGTCTTGAGCACCTCGGCGAACACCTCCGCCAGGCGCGCCTCCACCGGCGTGCGCGGGGCCACGTAGGCCTCGCCGGCCGGGCCCGTGGGCGTGGGGAGCGCGCGCCGGTCCAGCTTGCCGCTCGCCGTGAGAGGGAGCGCGTCCAGGACGGCGAAAGCGCCGGGCACCATGTGCTCCGGGAGCGTGCGCCGCAGGTGCGCCCGGAGCGCTTCCGGGTCCACGTCGGCCCCGGCCGGCACCACCCAGCCCACCAGCCGCCCGCCGCGCCCGTCGACCGCCGCGTCGCGCACCGAGGGGTGCGCGCGCAGCGCGGCCTCCACCTCGCCGGGCTCGATGCGGAATCCCCGCACCTTGATCTGCTGGTCGGTCCGGCCCAGGAACTCCAGCGCGCCGCCGGGGAGCCAGCGCGCCCGGTCGCCGGTGCGGTACATGCGCGCGCCCGCCTCCGCGGAGAACGGGTCGGGGACGAACGCGGCGGCCGTCCCCTCCGGCCGGCCCAGGTAGCCGCGCGCCAGCACCGGGCCGCCCAGGTGCAGCTCGCCGGCGACGCCCGCGGGGGCGAGGCCGCCCGCGGAGTCCAGCACGTACGCCGTCCGCCCGCCCACCGGGGCGCCGATGGGGACCACGGCGCCGGCATAGGCGCCCGGGAAGCCGGCGGGGACGTCCCACACGGTGGCGGTGACCACCGTCTCGGTGGGGCCGTAGCCGTTCAGCAGCCGCGCGCGCGAGGCCGTGTTCTCGCGCCAGCGCAGCACCCCTTCCACCGGGACCGCCTCGCCGCCCACCATCACCATCCGCAGCCCGGCGGGGGCTCCGCCCCGCCCCGCGGCCTCCTCGGCCGCCGCGTGCCAGTACGCGGGCGGCAGGTTGGCGACGGTGACGCCCAGCTCCGCCACCCGCGGCAGGAGCTCGTCCGGGCTCCAGGGCTCGGGGCCGCGCATCACCAGCGACGCGCCGGCGAAGAGCGTGGGGAAGAGCTCGTCCAGCGCCACGTCGAACGCCGGCGACGCGAACGCCACCACCCGGTCCGCCGGCACCAGCCCCGCCATCTCGCGGAACGCCAGGAAGTGCGCCGCCGCCGCCCGGTGCTCCACGGCCACGCCGCGGGGTCGGCCGGTGGAGCCGGAGGTGTAGATGATGTAGGCCAGGTTCTCGGGGGACGGCGAGTGCGATGACGGCGAGTGCGAAAGTGCGCCTGCGTCCCCGGCGTCGGCGTGGTCCGGGGAGGATGGCGCGTCCACCGCCACGACGCGGCCCGCAAAGGAGCCGAACCGCTCCAGCAGCCCCTGGCGGGTCAGCAGCACCCGCGCGCCGGCATCCTCCAGCATGTACGCCAGGCGCTCCGCGGGGTAGGCCGGGTCCAGCGGGAGGTAGGCGCCGCCGGCGCGCATCACGCCCAGCGCGGCGGCCGCCAGCTCCGGGCTCCACTCCAGGCACACGCCCACCGCCGCCTCGGGCGCCACGCCCAGGCCGCGCAGGGTGTCGGCGAGCCGGGCGGAGCGGTGCTCCAGCTCGGCGTAGCTCACCGTCTGCCAGCCGTCCAGCACGGCGGGCGCGCCCGGGGTAGCCGCGGCCTGGCGCTGGAACAGCTCGTGGAGGCACAGGCCCGTGCCGGGCACGGCCTCGGAGCGGCCCGCGGCCAGGAGGCTCGCGCGCTCGGCGGGGGCGAGCAGCTCCACCTCGGCCGGGCGCCGCTCGGGGTCGGCGGCCACGGCGTCCAGCAGGCGCCCCAGGTGGGCGAGCATCCGCTCGGCGGTCGACGCGTCCCACAGCTCGGTGCGGAACGACAGCGACCCCGCGAAGGCGTCGCCGTCCTCCATCATCTCCAGGTCCAGGTCGAACTTGGCGACGTCGGCTCCCGCGGCGAACGGTGCCATCTCCACCGCGCCCAGGCGCAGGTCCCCGCCGTCGGCCTCGTGCAGGGCGAACATCACCTGGAAGAGCGGCGAGTGGCGGAGGCTGCGCTCGGGCTGGAGCTCCTCCACCAGCCGCTCGAAGGGCACGTCCTGGTGCGCGTAGGCGCCCAGTGCCGCCTCGCGCACGCGGCCCAGCAGCGCGTTGAACGACGGCCCGCCCGCGAGGTCGGCGCGCAGCACCAGCGTGTTGACGAAGAAGCCGATCAGCCCCTCCAGCTCCAGGCGCGTCCGCCCCGCCACGGGGGTGCCCACGCTCACGTCGTCCTGCCCGCTCCAGCGCCCCAGCAGCGCCTGCCACCCGGCCAGCAGCACCATGAACGGCGTCGCCCCGGCACCGCGCGCCAGCCCCCGCAGCGCCCGCGTGGTCCCGGCCGACAGCCGCAAGGCGACGCTCGCCCCGCGCCCGTCCTGCGTGGTGGGGCGCGGCCGGTCCGTGGGGAGCTCCAGCAGGGGCGGCGCCCCCGCGAGCTGGGCGCGCCACCAGGCGAGCCGGCGCTCCAGCGCCTCGCCCACCAGCCAGGCGCGCTGCCAGGCCGCGTAGTCGGCGTACTGCACCGGCAGCTCCGGGAGCCCGGGCTCGCGCCCGTCGGCGTACGCCGCGTACAGCGCGGAAACTTCGCGCACCAGCACGCCCATGCTCCAGCCGTCGGAGACCACGTGGTGCAGGTTGAAGAGCAGCCCCCATTCCTCCTCGTCCAGCCGGAGGAGCGAGCTGCGCAGCAGCGGCCCGGCGGCCAGGTCGAAGGGGCGCAGCGCCTCCTCCTGCGCCAGGCGCACCGCGGCCTCCTCGCGCTCCGCGGCCGGCAGGGCACGCAGGTCGGCGACGCGGATCTCCGCGGGGGCCGCGTCCAGCACCACCTGCACCGGCTCCCCGCCGCGCGCCTCGAAGACGGTGCGCAGCGCTTCGTGGCGCCGCACCAGCTCTGCCAGGCTGCGCTCCAGCGCGGGCACGTCCAGCCGCCCGCGCAGGCGCAGGGCGGCGGGGATGTTGTAGGCGGGGCTCTCGGGCTCGAGCTGGTGGATGAACCAGAGCCGCTGCTGCGCGAACGACAGCGGCAGCGGGCCGTCCCGCGGCGCCCGGACGATGGGCGGCGCCTCGGCCGCGCCCCCGGCCTCCGCGCGCGCGGCGTCCACCCGCGCGGCCAGCCCGGCGACGGTGGGATCCTCGAACACGGCGCGCAGCGGCAGCTCCGCTCCCAGCGCTTCGCGCACCCGTGCCACCAGGCGCGTGGCGAGCAGCGAGTGCCCGCCCAGCTCGAAAAAGCCCTGGTCCCGCCCCACCCGCTCCACTCCCAGCAGGGCGGCCCAGAGGCCGGCCAGGATCTCCTCGGTGGGGGTGCGCGGCGGGGCGTACGCCTCCGCCGCGACGTCCGGGGCCGGGAGGGCGCGCCGGTCGACCTTGCCGTGCGGGGTCAGCGGAAGCGTGTCCAGGACCACCAGCGAGGCGGGGACCAGGTGCTCCGGCAGGCGCGCGCCCAGCCAGGCGCGCAGCTCCGCGGGGTCCAGCTCCGCGCCCTCCGCGGCGGTGGCGTAGCCGGCCAGGCGGCGGTCGCCGGGGGTCGCCTCGTGCACCACCACCACGGCCTCGCGCACGCCGGGGTGGGCGGCGAGCACGGCCTCCACCTCGCCCGGCTCCACGCGGAAGCCGCGGATCTTGACCTGTGCGTCCAGCCGCCCCACGAACTCCAGCTCCCCGTCGTCGGTCCAGCGCACCCGGTCGCCCGAGCGGTACATGCGCGCCCCCGGCTCCCCGGAGAACGGGTCGGGGACGAACCTCGCCGCGGTCAGCTCCGACCGCCCCAGGTAGCCGCGCGCCACCGCCGGCCCGCCCACGCACAGCTCGCCGGGAACGCCCGGGGGAGTCCGGACGCCCAGGCGGTCCAGCACCCGCACGCGCCGGTCGCCCACCGGCCGCCCGATGGGGACCGCGGCCGCGTCGAAGCCCGCCTCGACCACCCGGCAGGCGGCGAACACGGTGGTCTCGCTGGGCCCGTAGCCGTTCACCAGCCGCAGCCCCGGGTACAGCTCCAGCGCGCGGCGCACGTGCGGCGCGCTCACCGCTTCGCCGCCGGTCATCACCTGCGCGATGCCCTCCAGCACCTCCGGTGCGGTGTCCACGATCAGGTTGAAGTACGCCGCGGTCAGCCACAGCGTGTTCACCCCGTGCGCGCGCACCTGCTCGCCCAGCGCGGCCGGCTCCGCCGTCCGCCCCGGGTACAGCACGCACGTCCCCCCGGAAAGCAGCGCCGGCCACAGCTCCAGCGTCAGCGCGTCCCACGAGACGGAGGAGTGCTGGAGCACCACGGTGCGCTCGTCCCAGCGCGCGTAGTCCGCCGCGCGGAAGAAGCCGGGTATGGCGCGGTGCGGCACCTCGGTCCCCTTGGGCAGCCCCGTGGAGCCGGAGGTGTAGATGACGTAGGCGAGGTTGTCGGGAGACGGCGAGTGCGAAACGGCGCCCGCGTCCTCCGCGCCGTCGTGCTCCGCGTCGAGCGCGACGACCTCCCCCCCGAACTCCGGCAGCCGGCCGCGCAGCCGATCCTGCGTGAGCAGCAGCCGCACGCCCGCGTCGGCCAGCATGTACGCCAGCCGCTCGGCCGGGTATTGCGGGTCCAGCGGCACGTAGGCGCCCCCCGCCCCCAGGATCCCCAGCAGCCCCACCACCATCTCCGGCGAGCGCTCCACGCAGATCCCCACGCGCACGTCCGGCCCCACCCCGAGCGCGGCCAGCCGGCGGGCGAGCCGGCCGGCGCGGCGGGCCAGCTCCGCGTAGGTGAGCGACACCCCGCCGGCCACCAGCGCGACCGCGTCCGGGGTGCGCCCGGCCTGCTCCGCGAACAGCTCGTGCACGCAGCGCCCCACGGGCGGGATCGCGTCGCCCGACGCGCTCCACCGCTCCAGCAGCTCCCGCTCCCGCGGGCCGGTCAGCTCCACCCCGGACAGGTGGCGGTCCGGGTCGGCCGCGAGCAGGTCGAGCAGCATCCGGAACCGCTCCACCAGGCGGGCGACGGTGGCGGGCTCCCACAGCTCCGCCCGGTAGGACAGGTTGCCGCCCAGCTCGTCGCCCTCCTCCCGCATCTCCAGCACCAGGTCGAACTTGGCCTCGGCGCCGCCCGTCTCCAGCGGCTCCGCCTCCAGGTCGCCCAGCCGCAGCCCGCCTCCGCCCCCGCCCGTGTTCTGGAGGGTGAAGACCACCTGGAAGAGCGGGGTGTGGCTGAGGGTCCGCTCCGGCTGCAGCTCCTCCACCAGCCGGTCGAAGGGGACGTGCTGGTGCGCCTGCGACTCCAGCGTGGCTTCCCACGCCCGCGCCACCATCCTGCGCAGCGACGGGTCGCCGCCCACGTCGGTGCGCAGCACCAGGGTGTTGACGAAGAAGCCGATCAGCCCCTCCAGCTCCGTGTGGCTGCGTCCCGCCACGGGCGTGCCCACCACCACGTCGTCCTGCCCCGACCAGCGCGACAGGAACACCTGCCACCCCGCCAGCAGCACGGGAAAGAGCGTCGCCCTTTCGCTGCGCGCCAGCGCGCGCAGGCCGCGGGTCGTCGCCTCGGAGACCGTGAAGCGCTCCGCCGCCTCGTGCCGCCCCGGGACCGCGCCGCGCGGGCGGTCGGTGGGAAGCTCCAGGACGGGCGGGGCCCCCGCCAGCCGGCCGCGCCACCAGTCGATCTGCGCCTCGAAGGGAGCACCCACCAGGTTGTCGCGCTGCCACCAGGCGTAGTCGCTGTACTGCAGCGGCAGCTCCGGGAGCGGCGAGGGGCGCCCGTGCGACAGCGCGTCGTAGATCGCCGACACCTCCTCCACCAGCACGCCCATGCTCCACGCGTCGCTGACGACGTGGTGCATCACGAAGACCAGGGCGTGCTCCTCCGGCGCCAGGCGCAGCAGGGTGACGCGCAGCAGCGGCCCGCGCGCCAGGTCGAAGGGGCGCGCCGCCTCGGCCGCGGCCCGCTGGCGCAGCACCCGCCCGCGCGCCTCCGGGGCCAGCCCGGCCAGGTCCAGCAGGGGGATGCGCACCGGGCCCGCGGGGAGCACGACCTGCACCGGCTCGTCCTCCTCCTCGCGGATCACGGTGCGCAGCGCCTCGTGCCGGCGCACGATCTCCGAGAGCGTCCGCTCCAGCAGCACCGCCTCCAGCCGGCCGTGCAGCCGCAGCCCCACCGACATGTTGTAGGCGGCGCTCCCCGGGTGCATGCGGTCCACCAGCCAGAGCCGCTGCTGCGCGAACGACAGCGGCGCAGTGTCGAGCTCGTCCGCGTCGTATTCCTCGTACTCCTCGTACGCCTCGTCCACTGCCTCCTCCTCCTCCGTCTCGTCCACGGTCTCGTCCGCGGCCCCCACCGCCGACTCCTCCTCTGCCTCGTCCACGTCCTCCGCTTCATCCGCGAGGGCCCACTCCGCCACGGCCTGGAGCGGGGTCCCTGTCAGGGGCTCCGCCGCGTCGAGCAGCGCGTCCAC
Organism: uncultured Gemmatimonadales bacterium; assembly: GCA_963716255.1. Lineage (GTDB taxonomy): Bacteria > Gemmatimonadota > Gemmatimonadetes > Longimicrobiales > Longimicrobiaceae > JAFAYN01. The sequence continues at coordinate 3,074,923 of OY970303.1, forward strand.
GCGCTCGGCCAGCCCCGCCAGCGTGGGCGCCTCGAAGAGCGCGCGCACCTCCATCTCCACCCCCAGCGCCGCGCGCACGCGAGACGTCACCCGCGTGGCGAGCAGCGAGTGCCCGCCCAGGGCGAAGAAGCTGTCGTGCGCCCCCACCCGCTCGCGGTTCAGCACCTCCGCCCAGATCGCCGCCAGGGCTTCCTCGGTGGGGGTGCGGGGCGGCACGTGCTCGACCTCGCCGTCCGCGCCGTGGGGGGCGGGGAGTGCCCGGCGCGCCACCTTGCCGCTGGGGGTCAGGGGAAGCTCCTCCAGCACCACCACCGCGGAGGGGACCATGTACTCCGGGAGCCGCTCGCCCAGCCAGCCGCGCAGCGCGGTGGCGGACACCGCCCCGCCCGAGGGGACCACGTAGCCCACCAGGCGCCGGTCTCCCGGCTCGTCCTCGCGCACGGCCACCACCGCCTCGCGCACCGCCGGGTGCCGCTCCAGCACCGCCTCCACCTCCCCGGGCTCGACGCGGAAGCCGCGCACCTTGACCTGGTCGTCCGTCCGCCCCAGGAACTCCAGGACGCCGTCGCCCCTCCGGCGCGCCCGGTCGCCCGGCCGGTACATGCGCGCGCCCGGCTCCGCCGCGAACGGGTCGGGGACGAAGCGCTCGGCCGTGAGCTCCGGCCGCCCCACGTAGCCGCGCGCCACCCCCTCGCCCCCCAGGAACAGCTCCCCCGGGACGCCGGTGGGGGCGGGCTCCCCGCCCGCGTCCAGCACGTAGCAGCGCGCGTTGGCCACCGGCCGGCCGATGGGCGCCAGCAGCGGCCACGCCGCCGCGTCGCCGGCGAGCACGTGGGCCGTGGCGACGTGCGTCTCGGAGGGGCCGTAGTGGTTGTGGAGGGGGATCCCCAGCGCGCCGAACCAGCCGCGCACCGCGTCCGTGACGCGCAGCTGCTCGCCCGCGGTCACCACCTCGCGTAAAGCCGCGGGGCGGACGCCGCGCGACTGCGCCGTTTCGGCGAGCTGCTGGAGCGCCGCGAAGGGAAGGAAGAGCCGCTCCACCCCCTCGCGCTCCACCTGGCGGAGCAGGGCGGCCGGGTCCCGCCGGGTCTCCTCGTCCACCAGCACCAGCGTGCCGCCGGCGCACCAGGTGGCGAAGATCTCCTGGAAGGAGACGTCAAAGCCCAGGGTGGTGAACTGCAGGGTGCGGAGCGGGCCGCCGCCGTGCCGGAGGTGCCAGGCGAGCAGGTTGACGAGCGGGCGGTGCGGCATCGCCACGCCCTTGGGGGTGCCGGTGGAGCCCGAGGTGTAGATGACGTACGCCAGGTTCTCGGGAGACGGCGAGTGCGGAAGCGCCGCGTCCTCCGGCTCACCGGCGTGTGGCGCACTCCGCACTTCGTGCTCCTCGCCGTCGTCGCCGTCCACCAGGACCACCCGGCCCGTGAACTCCGGCAGCCGTCCGGCCAGCGCCTCCTGCGTCACCAGCACCCGCGCGCCCGAGTCGGCGACCATGTACGCCAGCCGCTCGGCCGGGTAGCGGGGGTCCAGGGGGAGGTAGGCGGCGCCCGCCTTGAGGATCCCCAGCAGCGCAGCCATCATCTCCGGCCCGCGCTCCAGGTGGATGCCCACCCGGTCGTCCGCGCCCACGCCCATGCCGCGCAGCCGGTGCGCCAGGCGGTTGGCGCGCCGGTCCAGCTCGGCGAAGCCGAGCTCCCCGCCCGCCCAGCGGACCGCCGCGGCGTCCGGGGTGCGGGCGGCCTGCGCCTCGACCAGCTCGTGCACGCAGGCGCCGCGGGGGTATGCCTCGCCGGTGTCGTTCCACTCCTCCACCAGCCGCCGGCGCTCCTCCGGCCCCACGGTGGCGATCTCCGACAGGCGCCGCCCCGGGTCCGCCGCCATCCCCTCCAGCAGGGCGGCGTAGTGCTCCAGCAGGCGGTCCACCGTCGCCGGGTCGAACAGCTCGGTGCGGTACTCGGCCCGCCCGGTGATCCCGTCGCCCGAGTCGGTCAGCTCCAGCACCAGGTCGAACTTGGCGCTGCCGCTCTCGGTGGGCAGCGGCTCCATCTCCACCCCTTCCAGCCGCAGCGCCCCGTCCGGGGGGGCGTTCTGGAGGGTGAAGAGGACCTGGAACAGGGGGGCGTGGCGGAGCGAGCGGGCCGCGCCCATCGCCTCCACCAGCCGCTCGAAGGGAACGTCCTGGTGCTCCTGCGCCTCCAGCACCGCGGCGCGGGTGCGCTCCAGAAGCTCGCGCACCGTGGGGTCGCCGCCCAGCTCGGCGCGCATCACCAGCGTGTTGACGAAGAACCCCACCAGCCCCTCCACCTCGGCGCGCGGGCGGTTGGCCACCGGCGTGCCCACGCTCACGTCGTCCTGCCCGGACCAGCGCGCCATCAGCGCCTGCCACCCGGCCAGCAGCGTCGCGAAGAGCGTGGTCCCCTCCGCGAGCGAGAGCGCGCGCACCGCGTGGGCGAGTCGCGGCGGGAGCGCGAACGCGCGCGAGGCGGCGGCGCTCCCCGGCACGGGCGGGCGGGGGCGGTCCGTGGGGAGGTCGAGCAGGGGGGACGCGCCGGCCAGCCGCCCGCGCCAGAAGGCGAGCTGCCGCTCCATCTCCGCGTCGTCCAGGCGCGCGCGCTGCCAGGCGGCGAAGTCGGCGTACTGCACCGGGAGCGGCGCCAGCGGCGACGGCGCGCCGCGCGAAAAGGCCTCGTACAGCGCGGACACCTCGCGCACCAGCACCGCCGTGGACCACTCGTCGCTGACGATGTGGTGCATGGTGAGCAGCACCACCGCCTCGTCCGGGGCCGCGCGCAGCAGCGCCGCCCGCAGCAGCGGCCCCCGCTCCAGGTCGAAGGGGCGCGTCGCCTCCTCCCGCATCTCCCGCCGGACCGCGGCATCGCGCTCCGCCGGCGCCAGCCCGGACAGGTCGGCCGCGGACATCGCCACCGGCCCCGGCTCCAGCACCCGCTGGACCGGCTCGCCGTCCTGCTCCTCGAACACGGTGCGGAGCACCTCGTGGCGCCGCACCACCTCCGTCAGGCAGCGCTCCAGCAGCGGTGGGTCCACGCGGCCGCGCAGCCGCAGCGCCACCGGGACGTTGTACGCCGCGCCGGCAGGGTCCATCCGGTGGATGAACCAGAGCCGCCGCTGCGCGAACGACAGCGGCGCCGGCCCGTCCTCCGCCCGCGGTGTGATGGCGTCCGTGCCGGAGGTGACCACGCCCTCGTCCTCCAGGAGGAGCTCGAGGAGCCGGAGCTGGTCCTGGGAAAGCTCCAGGGTGTCTGACTGGTGGTCCGGGTTCATTCGGCGCGTTGCGTGTGTACCTTCCGGAGCCTCCGCCGCGCCCGCGCGGGAGACGGAGGATCCCCGCCGCGGCGCCCATGGGCGCCCCCGCGGGGGACGTGGCGGACCCTGGAGCTGCGGGCGCGCGTGGCGCCCGGCCTGCTGGAGACACTGAAAGCGCGCTCCGGACCCATGCGGCCCGGGCGCACCGGGAACAGATGATACCGCGGGCGATTCTCGCTCCGCTGTCCCGATCGGGACGGTGACGGGGATGTGGGATCGGGCAGGGACCCGGCCGGACAGTCCGGACTATATCGTGTCGCTTTCCATGCGGAACGACGCCGCGGCTGCCCCCGGTCCTCAGCCGCGCGGGCTCCACCCCCCCGGAGCTCCGCCCGATCCTTATCCGACAGGGAAGTAACTTACTGCATGGGGCCACGTTTTGGAACCCCTTCGCCCACCACCTGTATGGCTCCCACATACGACGCCGGCACAAGCACTTAGGCTCGCGCGCCGACGCGGCCACGGCATGCTTTTCCCGTCGCCCCGGGGACGCGCCCTGCCCCGGCGCCCGCCGCGGGCCGGCACGGGGTGAGCTGCACCCCACGTTGGAGATCCACGAACCGGTGGCTTGACGCATCGCGTATTAGGCGTTAATATTGTCGCGGACACAGAACACCTGATACAGAGGCCGTAGCGAGGCCCCTTCCGGCAGAGCGCCCGGGAAGGGGCCTTTCCGCGTTCCGGACACCCCGGTGAGCGACCTGAGCCCGTCTGTACCGGGCGATCGACACGAAGAAAGGGCCCCGAGGCCCCACCCGGCACAGCGCCTGGGAGGGGCCTTTTTTCGTTCGCGGAGCCACGGGCGTCGCGGCGGGGGGAGGACGGACCCGGCCGGCCGGCCGGATCCGGGCAGAACACCATTCGACCGGCGAGGACAGCATGGCACAGCTACCCAGGCGTGAGGAGGAGCGGCGTCTCGCCGCGCTCGGCATCCGTCAGCAGGCGGCGGAGCTGGCCGCGGAGCGGCCGCACGTACCCGACCACAACAACGGGGACGAGGTCAACTACAACCAGACGGACGTGACCGCCGCGGGCGAAGACCCGCCCTTCATCGGCAACTTCTCCAAGGGGCTCCGGCACGACCCGCTGGGCGACCCCGATCCGGTGTCGTACGGCTCCCTGCTGCGTGCCCTCCAGAGCCGCGACCCGCAGGACTTCGAGCGGATCCTGCTGGGCACCATCGACCCGGGCGCCCGGCGGAAGAAGCTCACCAACCCGCAGGGCGGCCTGGCCTTCGACCTGGAAGGCCCGGACTCGCAGGAGCTCACCGTGCCGCCCGCCCCCCGCTTCGACAGCGAGGTGGAGGCGCACGAGGAGGGCGAGCTGTACTGGATGGCGGTGGCGCGCGACGTGGCGTTCATCGACTACGTCTCCGACCCGCTGATCGCCGCCGCCGTCAGCTCGCTCAACTCGGAGTTCCCCTGGTTCGGCGGGACGGTCCCGGTCGACGCGCAGAACGTTTTCCGTGGCATCTACCCCGGGGAGCAGGTGGGTCCCTACGTCTCGCAGTTCCTGTGGAAGGGGAACAGCGACCCCCGCAAGATGCCCGGCGGCGGACGCGACGCCAGCGACGGATACATCGCCTACGGCTCGCAGGTCATCGACCAGCGCCAGCAGACGGTGCTCGGCTACCCGGACCTGGGCGCCGCGGCCGACTACCTGACCGACTTCGCCTGGTGGCTGCGCGCCCAGAACGGCGAGGACTTCCGCGGGGGCGACCAGTTCGACTTCACCACCCGCCGCTTCATCCGCAACCTGCGCGACGGGGCCAACTACGTCCACTTCGACCTGGTCATCAACGCCTGGTACAACGCCGCGTGGATCCTCCTGTCGGAGCCGACGGGGAACCAGGAGGCTGCCGCTCCCGGCGCCGTGCCCATGCGCGACCGCGAGTTCCCCAAGGACGCGGGGAACCCCTACGAGATGCCGGCGCCGGACTCTCCCACGGAGGTGGGCTTCGTCACCTTCGGCGACCCGCACGTGATCGAGGTGCTGACCGAGGTGGTCGGCCTCGCCGGGCGGGCGGTGTGGTACCAGAAGTGGTACGTGCACCGCCGCCTGCGGCCGGAGGAGTTCGGCGGGCGCATCGACAACTGGCTGAACGGGCGCCGCGACTACCCCATTCACCCCAGCATCAAGGACTCGCTGCTCACCGGCGGGCTCTCGCCCTACTTCGGCAGCCCGGGCGACCGCTACCCGTCGTACCTGCTCCCCCAGGCATTCCCGGAAGGGGCACCCACGCACCCGGCGTACGGGGCGGGGCACGCCACCATCTCCGGCGCCTGCGCCACCATCCTCAAGGCGTTCTTCGACGAGAGCAAGGCCATCGAGAACCCGGTGATCGCCGCGGCGGACGGCCTCTCGCTGCTGCCGTACACCGGCCCGGACGCGGCGCAGATGACGGTGGGCGGCGAGCTCAACAAGCTGGCGGGCAACGACGCCCAGTTCCGCAACGCGGCGGGAGTGCACTGGCGCAGCGACTACACGCAGTCGCTGCTGCTGGGGGAGGCGGTGGCGATCCGGCTCCTCCAGGAGCTGTCCACCACCTTCAACGAGGACGAGGCGTACTTCCAGCTCACCCGCTTCGACGGGACCACCATCCGCATCGAGGACGGGTTCGTGGACACGGTGCCGGCGAGCCCGGGGTCGTAGGCACTTCTCGGCAGGACGGTCCGGCGTGCCGTGTCCGCGGCGCGCCGGCCGCCGGATCAACCCACCACACGGAGGATACGACCCATGAAGGCACCGGTACGCAACTTCATCATCCGCGACGCCACCGGCACCCGCGAAGCGGAGACGCTGGTGATCGGGCGGGGAATTTCGCTCTCCACCACGGCGGGGGGGCTTCCAGAGCTGGAGAGCCTGCTCCCGGGGCAGATCCAGCTCGTGCCTTCGGGCGGCGACGACACGCAGGCGATCCGCGACGCCCTGGCCCGCTACGGCGGCGTGAGGCTCGGGCCAGGCATCTTCACCGTGAGCGGCACCATCACCCTGGCCACCGGACAGGGAGTGGCGGGGTGCGGCTCGCCCCGGACCACGGTGCGCTCCACGCACGCGGGCGCCGTCTTCGACCTGACGGGCAGCGGCACGTCGATCCAGGAGATGGAGCTGAGGGGCCCGGGCGACGACGTCATCGGGAGCAGGGCCGTGGTGGCGACCGGCGCGACCAACATCCGCATGCGCGGGCTGCGCATCGTCCTCTTCGACCGCGGCGTGACGCTGGCGCAGCCCAGCCGGGTGGAGGTCTCGCAGGTGAAGGTGCTCAGCGTCAACGCCGGCTTCACCCTGACCGGGCCCGGCGCCCAGGTGAGCTTCGCCAACGTGGACGTGGACGGGACGCAGGGCTGGGGAATCAGCTCCACGTCCATGGAGTGCGTGAGCTTCGCCGGGGTGACCCTCAACGACTGTGCGCCCGGACTGCGCGTGTCCCAGGGCGGCTCGCACGCCCTGAAGGCGATCCGTGCCACCTGCGCGATCGAGCTTCTGAGCACGCAGGGGGTGGAGATGGCCGGCGTGAACTGCCTGTCCCGGCTGCGGGTGCAGGACTCCGCCGGCGTGGCGATCATCGGATGCAGCCTGCAGGGGCTCCTCATCGACGGGGGCGAGGCGATCACGGCGAGCGGGATCCGGTCCGAGACCACCGGCTCGGGGGCCCACGTCGTGGTGCAGGGCGGCGCGACCGGGGTGGCGATCACCGGCATCCACCACGTCAACCCGGCGACTCCGCCCACCTACGAGGTGGACGTGTCCGCGGCGGGAGGGCGGGTGGTGTTCATCCAGCACGACTTCGACCCGGCGCGCATCAACTCAGGCAGCAACTTCGCCGCGCTGTGACCGCGCGCCGCTGAACCCAGAACACGGGGATACGACTCATGAAGGCACCTGTACGCAGCTTCATCATCCGCGACGATGACGGCACCCGCGAGGCGGAGACGCTGGTGCTCGGGCGCGGGCTCCGCATCACCGAGACGGCGGGCGGGCTGCCGGAGCTGGAGGGCGTGCACGGCAGCGAGGTGCTGCTCGCGCCCTCCGGCGCCGACGACACGCAGGCCATCAACGACGCGCTGGCCACCGGCAAGGACGTGCGGCTCGGCCCCGGCACGTTCATCATCTCGGACTCGCTCGTGGTGGGCACGGCGGGCGGTCAGCGGCTCAGCGGCAGCGGGGCGGACCGGACGCTGGTCAGGCTCACCACGGCGGGGATTCCGGCCGTGGTCATGGTGTCGGCGTACTGCACCGTGGAGAGGCTGCGGATCGACGGGACGAGCGGGACCACCGGGATTCGAGCGGTCTTTTCATCGGGGTTCCACGTACCGGTGACGATTCGAGACCTCAGCATCACCACCAGGGAAGAGGCCATTCACCTGGAAAACATCGCCTGCGACATCACGAACCTGACGTCGGTCGGGTTGTCCCAGTACGGGATCTACGCCCGGAACCTCACAGGGACGATCCGGAACGTAACGATCTCCGGCGCCGACATGCAGGGCATCCACATCGAGAACGGCGATGCCGTCATCTGCGAATCCATCCGCGTGACGGACAGCTACGACGCGGGAATCTTCGTCTCGGGCGGGACCGGATACCGGCTGTCTGCGGTGCACACCGAGGGCTGCTACGTGGGGCTGACCGTCACGGGTGCCGACCTGGTGGCCGTCGATTCCCTTTTCATCGTGGCCGGCTTCCTGAGCTACGGAATCCAGCTGGACCAGGTCCGCAACATGGCCGTGAACGGGTGCCGGATCCAGGGGGCCAGGTCGTCGCTGTACATCCTGAATTCCCAGAACGTGGTCGCCGGCGCACTCCTGTCCGACCACACCTACGCTGCCAGCCCGTTTGCCCACCTAATTGTGCAGAGCTCCAGCGGGGTGTTCGTCACCGGGATGCGCCTCGTGTCCCAGTCCCCTCCCCCGACCTATGAGGTGGACGTGTCCCTCGCGGGCAATCGCGTGCTGTTCGGACCGAACAACATCGACCCGGCGCGCATCAACTCGGGCGGCAACTTCGCGCAGCTGTGAGTTGACGTCCTGAAGCACCCGGCCCCGGGCTCTTGCCGCCGGGGGCACGCCCACACCAGGGCCCCGCCCGGCAGAGCGCCCGGAGAAGGGCGGATGACCTGAACGCGGACGCCGGCGCGGGAATCGTCCCCCGCGCCGGCGTCTCCGCACTTCCGCACTTCCGTTCCCTCAGTACCGCGTCTCGATCCCGTGCACCACGCGCCAGGTGTCCCGGGCGATCAGCAGTTCCTCGTCGGTGGGGATCACCCACACCTCCGTCCCCGCTCCGTCCGGGCTGACGCGCCCCTCCGCCCCGCCCACGGTGGCCCGGTTGGCCGCGTCGTCCACGCGGATCCCCGCCCACTCCAGGTCGCGGCAGATCTGCCCGCGGATGGCGGCGGAGTTCTCCCCCACCCCGCCGGTGAACACCACCGCGTCCGCCCCGCCCATGGCCGCCATGTACGCCCCCACGTACTTGCGCGCCCGGTAGCAGAAGATCTCGATGGCCAGCCAGGCGCGCCGGTCGTCGTGCTCCTCCGCCTCCGCCAGCAGCTCGCGCATGTCGTTGGTGAGCCCGGAGATCCCCAGCAGCCCGGACTGCTTGTTGAGGAGCGCCTCCACCTCCGGGAGCGACAGCCCCTCCTTGACGGCGACGTAGTCCAGCACCGCCGGGTCCACGTCGCCCGAGCGAGTCCCCATCACCAGCCCCTCCAGCGGCGTGAAGCCCATGGAGGTGTCCACCGACACCCCGCCGGAGATGGCGCACGCCGAGGCCCCGTTCCCCAGGTGCAGCGTGACGATGCGGGTGTCCTCGCGCGAGCGGCCGGTGAGCTGCCGGTAGCGGTAGGCCACGAAGCGGTGCGAGGTGCCGTGGAAGCCGTAGCGCCGCACCCGGTGCCGCCGGTACAGCGAGTAGGGGATGGCGTACAGGTACGCCCGCTCCGGCAGGGTGTGGTGGAAGGCGGTGTCGAACACCGCCACCTGCGGGGTCGCCGGTCCAAGGACGGCGCGCACCGCCTGGATCCCCTTGAGGTTTGCAGGGTTGTGCAGCGGCGCCAGCTCGATGGTCTCTTCGATGCCGCGCAGCACCTCGGCATCGATGGCCACCGAGCGGACGAAGCGCTCGCCGCCGTGCACGACCCGGTGCCCCGCCGCCCCGATCTCCGCCACGCTCCCCACCGGCACCCCGGACTCGTCGCCCACGATCCAGCGCAGCAGGAACTCCACGGCCGCCCGGTGGTCGCGCAGCGGCGCCGTCCCCTTGCTCGCCCCGCCCTCCCCGGCGCGGAAGCTGTACACCGCCTCGCCGCCGATGCGCTCGATCTGCCCGCGCGCCAGGCGGCGGTCCGCGTTCTCGGAGAAGCGATGCTCGTCCGTGTCCACGAGCTGGAACTTGAGCGACGACGAGCCGACGTTGAGAACCAGGATGTTCACGGGAGCGTTCCGCTGCGGGTGTCCGGTGGTTCGCCCCGGGAGAGTAACAGGCGCGGCCCCCGCGCGACAGCCGGAAAACGCGAGCGCCCCGCGCCGGGAGATTCCCGGCGCGGGGCGCAGTCGGGCAACGGCGGCCGGCGCCGCTACTCGCTCCCGCCCGAGCCGGTCAGCGCGGTGCGCAGGAGCTCCACGGCCGCGCGGAGATCCAGGCTGGCGCCCATGAACCAGTCCGCGTCCCATTCCGTCACGGTGGGGATCTCGTCGGCAGGCCGCGTGAACTCGTCGCCCAGCCGCAGCCCCGACCGCGGGTCCAGCCGGCTCACCCGGCCCGCGTGGACGCCCGCCTGGAGGTAAATGCTGTTCACCAGGTCGGCGCTCACCCCCAGGACCGCATTGTTGCGGATGTCGGAGAGCACCACGCCCACCATGGGGTTCAGGTGCTGGTACCACGGGGATTCTTTTTCGATGTCGCGGCGTCCCCAGACAAAGGGCGTGTAGGTGAGCGCGTAGAGCACGCGCGGGGTGCCGTCCCCGGTCTGGGTGAGTACTGTGTCACCCCCGGACCGGGTCACGCCGAAGGTGGGGTCGCGCAGCTCCGTGCGGAAGGCGCCCAGCGCGAACACCCCGGAGTACAGGGTGTGTACCCCGAAGTCGAAGCTGCCGACCGGCGTCTGGCTCCCGTCGGCGTTGATCACCGAGATCTGCACCTGCCCCTGTCCCGGCGCGAAGTCGCCGAGCACGAACGCCGTCGAATCGCACCCCGTGGCGGCTTTGAAGTCGAAGGGGAGCGTGCTTCCCTGTCCCACGATGTTGAGCGCGCCGGGAGTGCGGAACGCCGACTGCCGCTTCACCGCGAGCTGCGGGACCAGGCGTGCATCGCCCACCACCACCACGCGCACCCGGTCGTTCTCGTCCACCCGGTCGCCCGGGCGGTAGACGACGCTGCCCGCGGGCGTCACGACGAACTGTGCCCAGTTGCGGCTCTCCACGTACGTCTCCGCCCCGTCGTAGCGCAGCAGCTCGGTCCGGCAGTTCGTGGTGAGCAGCTCGCCCAGCGTGACGTCCGCCCCGGGGATCACGACCGTGGGAATCGTGTCCCCCGCAGCCGCGACGGCCGGGGCGGTGAGCGGCTGCGTGCCGCCCGCCGGGGTCGCAGCGGAGCCAGTCACCGGCACCCGGCCCAACTCGGCGCTGCCGGAGCTGATCACCATCGTCCCGGAGCTCCGTCCGCGCAGCATCGACGCGTTCAGGGTGTATCTCGCGCCGGTCGCGGTCGATGCGCCCTTCGCCACCGGGCTGGTTCCCCCCTCGCTCGTGATCCTCAGCCGGAGCGCGGCGCAGTCCACGCCGCCGCACGTCACTTCGAGCTGCGTGTTGCTCCCGGTGAGCGCGATGGAGTTGCCCGTCGAAAGACCCGTGACGCCGCCCGGGCCCACGGTCAAGGACACCTGCGCTGCCAGCGCACCGGGAGCCAGGAGGCAGAGCGCCAGCAGCGTGCCTGAACTGATAAGTCTGCGCATCTCACACTCCTATGCTAGGTTTGGAAGAATGTCGCACGAAAGGGAGGAGAGCACGTCACCGATGGGCGAAAACACGTTTACGGTGTCGCTCCCTCCCACCAGCAGACCCAGCACCAGCCGCGAGGAGTCTACGAGTGCCGCGCCCGAATCGCCGTTCTTGGCGTTGATCGCCACCACGATGCAGGGGCCGAGGCCCTCCAGCCCCTGCACGTGCGCGAGCGGCACCTGGATCACTCCACGCTGAACCCTGCCCGAGGCGGCGCCGAACATCGCCACGTCGACCCCGCGGTCCGCCTCCACGTCCACCGGGCGCCACCCGGCGACCGCTCCGATTCCCGGGATCCTGCTCGATACCGCGCCCACGTCGTCCACGCTCACCTTTGCGGCGTCCACCCCGCGCCGGGTACCCTGGATGAGCCGCCCGAGCGGCCTGGACTGCGGCTGGCCGTCGCAGGGGGCCGTATACACGATGGTGTCTGTGCGCGGGGGGCTGCCCGGGTACTGGCCCACACCCTCCAGCAGGTGCATGGCCGTGAGCGCCACGGGCGCGTTGGTGTCCAGGTCGACCGCGAACGTCCCCAGCGTTCCCTTGCCTGGCTTCCCCGTGGGGCCGACGCTGCAGCCCGCGTCCGTCTTCAAGCGCAGCTCCCCCACTTCAAGGATGTCCGTGGGCACCGGCTTTCCCCCGGCGACGCTCAGGAAGGACGGCACCAGTCCTTTCTTCCTCTTCAGCCTGGAGGGCGGGACCTTTTCTTCCACCATCACCACGATGCACCGCTCCGGTACCTCCACCCCGCTGCGCACCCGGTGCGCGATTCCACATCCCACCACGCCGGCATAGTCGAACAAGTCGTCGCGCCGCGCCTCCAGCACACGGCGGGGGTAGCGCCAGCGCGGCGACACCAGCACGCCCGGCCTCCCCGTCCTGGATGTCTCGGCGGCACGCAGGCGCGCGTGCGCCAGGCGCTCGCGCGCCTCCGCCACCAGGCGGGATGCCTCGTAGGCGCTGTCGGTACGCTGCAGGCGGACGGCGTGCGTGCCGGCGTGGACGAACTCGCGGACCAGCGCGCGGGTCTCCCGCTCGCTCAACGCGTCCGCCGACTTCCCCAGTGCTTCACGGATCAGCTGCACGAGTACTTCGTCTCTCCTGGTCGCGGCCATGCGTACGCTCCGGGAACGGCGGGTGAAGGTCGGCGGGTGCGCCCGGCGCCGGCGCGGCGGAATGGGCGCGGATGCGCTGCTCGCATCGCGGGGCACACCGATTGGACGGGCACCGGGTGCGATTTTCAACGCGCCGGCGCCCTTGGGGGCTGCGTCGGGCTTTGCTGCGGGGGAGGGACGCGACGGGAGGCCAAAGGAAAACGCCCCGGCTCCAAGGTAGGAGCCGGGGCGCCGGGAGACCAGCGGGTGGGGCGGTCTACAGCCCCTTCGCCATCAGGTCGGCGACCAGCTGGTTGAAGCGGACCGGGTCGTGGATCGGCGAGCCCTCCGCGATCAGCCCCCACCCGAAGAGCACCTCCGCGTACTCCCCGATGGCCGGGTCCTCGGGGTTGGCGTCGAAGCGGGCCTTGAGCTTCTGCACCACCTCGTTGCCGGGGTTCAGCTCCATGATGCGCCGCTGCTTGGGCGCGTCGTTGATCCCCGTGGCGAGCATCCGCTCCAGGTGCGGCGAGTAGTCGTGCTCCGCGCCCACCAGCACCACCGGCGAGCGGGAAAGGCGGCCGGACAGGCGCACCACCTTGACCCACGCCTCCAGCTTCTTTTCCAGCGTCTCCAGGAACGGCTTGAACGCCTCCTCCTCGCCGGTCTTCTCCTCCTTCTTCTCCTCGCCGCCCAGGTCCACCACCCCCTTGAGCACCGACTTCAGCTTCTTGCCGTTGAAGTCCCACAGCGACTGCGTCACCAGCTCGTCCACCGGGTCGGACAGGTACAACACCTCGAACCCCTTGTCGCGGAACATCTCCAGCGACGGGTTGTTCTCGATCACGCTGCGCGACGGGCCGGTCAGGTAGTAGATCGCCTGCTGATCCTCCGGCATGCGGTCCACGTACTGCTGGAGCGTGGTGAGCGCCTCCGGGTCGTGCGACGACTCGAACATGAGCAGCTTGTGAAGCGTCTCGCGCTGCTCGTAGTCCTGCCCCACACCCTCCTTGATGGCGCGGCCGAACTGCCCCCAGAACTCCTTGTAGCGCTCCGGGTTGCCCTCCTGCATCGCCACCAGCACGCTGAGCACCTTCTTGACCAGCGCCTGCCGGATCTTGCGGATGTTGCGGTCGTCCTGGAGCGTTTCGCGCGACACGTTGAGCGGCAGGTCCGGCGAGTCCACCACGCCGCGTACGAAGCGCAGGTAGCGTGGGAGCAGGTCCTCGCAGCTCTCCATCACCAGCACACGCTTCACGTACAGCTTCAGCCCCGGCTTGGAGCCCACGTAGAACAGGTCGCGCGGGGCCTTGGTGGGGATGAAGAGCAGCGCCTGGTACTCGATGGTCCCCTCGCCGCGCTGGTGCACGATCTCCAGCGGCTCCGTCCAGTCGTGCGAGATGGACTTGTAGTAGTCGCGGTACTCCTCCTCCTTGACCTCGGAGGGGGAGCGCGCCCAGATGGGGAGCCGCGAGTTGAGGACCTTCTCCTCGATCTCGCGCGCCTGGGCCTCGGTCTCCTCGTTGCCGGCCTCCATCACGTCCAGGTCCTTTTCCGCGACCAGGACGATGGGGTAGGTGATGAAGTCGCAGTGCTGCTTGATGATACGGGTCAGCGTCCAGCGCTCGGCATAGTCGTCGACCCCGTTGTCGCGGTCGGTCGGCTTGAGGTGCAGCGTGATGGTGGTGCCGTGCCCCTCGGGCCGCTCCCCGTCGCCCACGGTGTAGCTTCCGTCGCCGGTGCTTTCCCAGTGCGTGGCGGTCTCCTCGCCGGCGCGGCGGGTGACCAGCTCCACCCGGTCCGCCACCATGAACGAGGAGTAGAAGCCCACGCCGAACTGGCCGATGAGCTGCGCCGCGCTCTCGCCGGTGGGCTTCTCCTTGAGCGAGCGCAGCATCTCCGCGGTCCCCGACTTGGCGATGGTGCCGATGTTGGAGATCACCTCCGCGCGGCTCATCCCGATGCCGTTGTCGCGGATGACGAGCGTGCGCGTCTTCTCGTCGGGGATCACGCGGATCTCGGGCTCGCCCTCCTCGGCGATCTCGGGGCGTGTGAGCGCCTCCAGGCGCAGCCGGTCCTGCGCGTCGGACGCGTTGGAGATCAGCTCGCGCAGGAAGATGTCCTTGTCGGTGTAGAGCGAGTTGATCACCAGCTTGAGGAGCTGCTGCACCTCGGCCTGGAACTCGTGGGTCTCGACCTGATCCTTCTCCGCGACTGACATCTCTGCTGGCTCCGGTCAAACGGTTTCGTCTCGATGAGTTGCGCCCGGCCGGAAGCGGCGGGCGCGCGGGTAGAGGGGTGGAACGTTATATGGGAATTCCCCGGTTTTCAAGTGCCTCCTGTCGCCTACCATGCGGCGCGCCCTGCGCCGCGGCCCGCGCGCCCTCCGCCCACCTCCACCACCTCGCTCCCCGCGACGACGAACACGCGGTCCCCCGGCGCGGGGCGCACCTCCGCCAGCCCGGTGAAGTCCCCCGCCGCGGGGAGCACGCCCAACCCCGCCCCGAACCAGAAGCACGGCAATCGCTCGCGCTGCCGCCCCGCGCCGGCCAGCCGGACCCCGGGATGCAGGTGCCCTGCCAGGACGTATCCCCCGGCCACAGGCTCCGGGTGGTGCGCCAGGACGAACGGGGGCTCCACCCGCGGCGGGTCCACGCACGCGATCCCCAGCTCCGGCGGCGGGTCCCCCGCGCCGCGGTCGTGGTTGCCGCGCACCAGCAGCATCTCCACCCGGGCGTGCCGCTCCCGCCATGCGCGCACGGTCGCCAGGGTGGCCGGCGCTCTCCCTGTGCGCGCGTGGAGCAGGTCGCCCAGGAACACCAGCCGCCGCGCCCCGGTGCGCTCCAGCGCCGCCGTCAGCCGGGCGAGCCCGCCGGCCGTGGTCCCCCCCGGCACCGCGATGCCGCCGGCGCGGAACGCCGCCGCCTTGCCCCAGTGCGCGTCCGCCACCAGCAGGGTGGACGCGCGCTCCCACAGCGCGGCGCGCTCGGGGAGGAGGAGGAGGCGCTCGCCGGCGACCTCTACCTGCAGGTCGTCACACGGCACGGGTACGACTGCGGTACTCAGCTCAACCCGGCCGGGCCGACTTCAACGGATATCGTTCCGGGTGCTCGATCGAGTCCACGGCCAGGTCTACGTCGAGGTCCGGCCAGCGCAGATGGTGGGGCTGAGGCCTCTGCAGGTTCAGAATCGCTCCTACCGGGGCATCCACGAACCATGGAAATTCCTCGAACGGCAGGAAGAGTTCCCGTTCGTCGAGCATCACCCAGAATCCGTGCCGGGAGATGTGGGTTACCTCAACTTCCGAAATGGCGGTTCCAGGCATCGCGAATCTCCGTTTCATGCTTGCGGATCAGGTCCTCGATCGCCGCGACGTCGCCGTCGGACAGCTCGTGGTTTCTCGCCAGCTCCACCTCGGGAACGAGCCAGAACTTGGCTTCGCCGTCCGGAGTGTCGACGTGGACGTGAGCCCTGGCTTCCTCGCGCGAAAATAAAGAAGAACCGGTACCTGCCCACTCGCAGATGGTCGGACTCACACAGCCTCCGGTGTGCGGGTGCCTTCAGCGGACGGCAGCCTCATCTACCCCACCTCCTGCTGCAGCGCCAGCCACTCGCCCCCGATATCGACCGCCAGGTCGCTCACGGGCGCACCCGCCGCTCCCCCGGTCAGTACGGCGCAACCTGGACGTCCGTCCGCGAGAAGTCGTTCCCGACGAAAAGGAGCGGCTGGCCAAGGGCACGGGCTAGCGCGTACGAGAAGCAGTCGCCGAAGTTGAGCCCGGCGGGGTGACGTCCCTTGCCGAAGCGGCGGAAGGCGGTACGCGCCAGCTCCGCCTGCGCGAGGGTCACCGGAACGATTTCCACGCGGAGCCGTCCGACCAGAAGGTCCAGCTCCAGCTCACCTCGCTCTCCGACCCTCCCCTGCATCACCATGGAAGCTTCCACCAGAGATACCGCGGAACAGCGCCGAGCCGGCGCGGCTTCCAGCGCCGCCGTCAGACGGTCCGCAGTCACCTCCCCGAGCAGCACCGCCACCAGTGCAGAAGTATCTGCGACCATGCATCAGGTGGGGAGGCCGTGCTCGTCGTAGCCGACGATCTCGTCCGGCGACCTGTCGTCCAGCACCGGCAGCTTCGCGACGCGTTCCTGGATCCGGCGGACGTCCTCCCGCAGCGTCACGTCCCGTACCCGGCCCGTCTTGCGGATCAGCTGCTCCCGTAGCGCGGCGGTGACCGCCTGGGTGATGTTCTCCCCCGTGGCTTCCGCGAGCTCCCGCGCCAGGCGCTCGGCTTCCGGGTTCTTGATGTTCAGGGCCATGCCGGTGCCTCCGTTGATGGATGGTGGAAATGTAGCCCGATTCCACCATCCGGACAACGCTTCTCCCTCACCCCGCCGCCCGCTCCAGCGCCAGCTGCATCCTCCGCACCCGGTCCCCCAGCGACTCGGAGGACACCGCCTCGCGCGCCCGGTCCACCAGCAGCGGAAAGGCCAGCGGCGGCGTCCGCCTGGGCTGGGTGACGACCAGGCGCGACGCCGCCAGCCGCTCCAGCGTGCGCCCCAGGCGGCTGCGCTCCAGCTGCCGCTCCAGCACCTCGCGGTGCGCCTGCTCCAGCAGCAGGTTCTCCGGGTCGTAGCGGCTGAACACGTCGTAGAAGAGCCCGCTGGACGCCTGGAGCTGCTTGGCCGTCTTGCCGGCGTGCGGGTAGCCGGGAAACACCAGCCCCGCCACCCGCGCGATCTCGCGGAACTGCCGCTTCGCCATCTCGGTGGCGTTCAGCGAGGCGGGCACGTCCTCCACCAGCCCCTCGGGGTGAAGCAGCCCCGCGGCCAGCGCCTCGTCCAGCGGCGCCGGGTCGGGCGAGAGCAGCTCCAGGCCGTAGTCGTTGGCGGCCAGCGTGAAGGAGATGGGCGCCAGGCGCGAGATGCGGTAGGCGAAGAGCGCGGCCAGCCCCTCGTGCACCAGCCGCCCCTCGAAGGGAAAGAAGAACAGGTGGTGGCCCTCGCGCGTCTTGACCCGCTCGATCAGCAGCTCGTCCGCGTCGGGGATGCGCGACCAGCGCGCCTGGATGTCGAGCACCGGGCGCACCGCCTCCATCTCGGGGCCGCGGAAGACGCCGCGGTGCGCCTCCTCCAGCCGGGCCCGCAGCGCCGCCGCCAGCTCGGTGGAGAGCGGCATCCGGCTCCCCATCCAGCGCGGGATCGCCCCCTTGCCGCTGGACGCCTTCCGCACCCACGCCACCATGTCGCGCACCCGCACGAACTCCAGCGGCTTGCCGCTGAAGATGAAGCGGTCGCCCGGACGCAGCCGCGCCACGAACGACTCCTCCACCGTCCCGATGCGCGGGCCGCGCAGGTACTTCACGGCAATGGACGCGTCGCTGACGATGGTGCCGATGGCCATGCGGTGCCGTCGCGCCACCAGCGCGCTCTCCACCGTGTACAGTCCGTCGCTCTCCACCACGCGCGAGTACTCCGGGTACGCCGTGAGCGCCGAGCCGCCGCGCGTCACGAAGTCCAGCACCCATTCCCACTCGTCGTCGCGCAGCCCGGCGTAGGCGTGGGTGGAGCGTACCTCCTCCAGCAGCTCTGCCGCCCGGAACCCGCCGCCCAGCGCGACGGTGACCACGTGCTGCGCCAGCAGGTCCAGCGGGCGCTCCACCGCCAGGCGCGACTCGATCGCCCCCGCTTCCACGGCGTCGCGCGCGGCGGCCACCTCCAGCAGCTCCAGCACCTGGGTGGGGACGCACGTCACGCGGCTCTCCGCCCCCGGCCGGTGCCCGCTGCGCCCCGCGCGCTGGAGGAGCCGCGCCACCCCCTTGGGGCTGCCGATCTGGAGGACGCGGTCCACCGGGGAGAAGTCCACGCCCAGGTCCAGCGACGAGGTGGCCACCACGCAGCGCAGCCGGCCCTCGCGCAGTCCCTGCTCCACCCAGTCGCGCGTCTTCCGGTCCAGCGAGCCGTGGTGCAGGGCGATGGTCCCCGCCCACTCGGGCCGCGCCGCCAGGATCGCCTGGTACCAGATCTCCGTCTGCGAGCGGGTGTTGGTGAACACCAGCGCGCTCGCCCCCTCCTCCACGGCGGCGAGCACCTGCGGCAGCATCTGCGTCCCGAGGTGCCCCGCCCACGGAAAGCGCTCCACCACGGGCGGGATCAGCGCGTCCACCGAGATGCGCTTGGGGAGCAGCCCGCGCACCACGCGCCCTGGGGACCCCGCCCCGAGCAGCGCCGCCCGCGCCTCGTCCAGGTTTCCCAGGGTGGCGGACACCCCCCAGGTGCGCAGCCCCGGGCGCCACAGCCGCAGCCGGGCCAGCGCCAGCTCGGTCTGCACCCCGCGCTTGGTCCCCATCAGCTCGTGCCACTCGTCGGCGACCACGGCGCGCAGGTCGCGGAACAGCTCGCGCGCGTCGGAGCGGGACAGCAGGAGCGACAGGCTCTCGGGGGTGGTGACCAGCGCGGTGGGGAGGCGCCGGCGCTGGCGGGAGCGCGTGGCGGCGGAGGTGTCGCCGGTGCGCGACTCCAGCGTCCAGGGGAGGCCCAGCGCCTCCAGGGGGGCGCGCAGCGCGGTCTCGGTGTCGGCGGCCAGGGCGCGCAGCGGAGTGATCCACAGCACGCGCAGCGGCGGCGACGCGGCCTTCTTCGGGTCGCGGACCGGCTCCGGGTGCTCGGCCATCCACTCCAGCAGCGGGCCCATCCAGGCGGCGTAGGTCTTTCCCGTGCCGGTGGCCGCGTGGATCAGCCCGCTCTCCCCCGCCAGGTACGCGTCCCACACCTCGCGCTGAAAGGGGAACGGCTTCCAGCCGCGCCCGCCGAACCACGCCCGGGCGCGCGCGAGGGCGGCCCTCTCCGGCGCGGTGGCGGAGACGGCGGCGCGGGACCTGGCTGGACTCTCGGGCTTCGGCAAGCGCGCTCCGCGGCAGAGGACGCCGCGCAGACTCGCACGATCGGTTCCAGGTCGCTCGCCCCGGGGTCCGCGGAGGAGCCGAAGCCCGTTCCTGCGACCCACCCGCGCGGCTCGAGCTTGCACGGAGGCCGGACGGTGAGTAACCCGGGCACGCGGTCCCGCTGTCGCTCGCCACTTCCCGATACCCGAACGACGACGCGCAGGGCCCCGGGGAAGGCTTCCTCCTGGGCGTGTTCATGGGTGCCCCGTACGGCGCGATCCTGGGCGGGCTGATCGGGGCCGTTTCCCGGCCGGAGCGCTGGGAGGCCGTGTCGCCGCGGGTGGCGGTCGGCGGGGCGGGCGGCGGCGGGGTCGCGCGGGGCGGGCGGCTGGCCCTTCCCTGACGCACCGCAGCGACGAGGGTGCCGCCCCGGATCAGGGGTGCACCCGCACCACCTGCATCCGCCGCAGGTTGGCGCCGGGGAAGCGGCCCGTCGCCCTGACCCTCGCCAGCACCGCGTCCGCCCGGGCGCGCGTGTCCCCCGCGTACACGGCCAGGAAGCCGTAGCGCCCGTCCACGCCGGTGTAGGTGACGTTGTTCTCCACGTCGCCCCCGCACTCCCAGCGCGTCGCGAACACCTTGCCGCGGGGAAAGAGCGCCTGCGCCGCGGTCCGCTCCCGCTCGCCGATCGCGCAGCGGGGCGCGCTGCGCAGGACCACCGCGTAGAACGGCGCGCTGCGGTCCTCGGCCCGCGCGGCGCCGCCCGCCGGGAGCACGAACGACAGGTCGTGCGCGCGGAAGCCCGCGCACGGGCGCGCCGGGTCCGGGCACACCCGCCCCGCCGCCGCCTGGCCGCGGGCGGCGAGCGGCGCGACGAGCGTCAGCGCGAGGAAAATCGTCGCGATCGTCCGCATGGACTCTCCCGGGTTCAGGCCGGCCTGCGCGCCGCGACGCCGTACATCAGCGGCATCTCCGGCACCCCCTCGGGCGGGGCCCAGCGCCGCCCCGGCAGGGCGCGCATCCCCCGGAACGGCGCGTACCCGTTGGAGTACGGCCACTCCCGCAGCGACTCCAGCGCCAGCCCCGCCTCCAGCAGCGCCGTGACCACGTCCGCCACCCCCCAGGCGAACTCGTGGGACGGGTGCGGGTTGCGGAAGTCCACCACCCCCGGGCGCCCCTCCGCCCCGTGGAGGAGCCCGTCGCCCGACGCCGCCACGTAGTCGCCGACGCCGTCGTCGCAGGGGATGGCCCGCCCGCCGCTCGAGTACGGAAAGGACAGGCGCATCCCCTCGTCGAACATGGCGGCCGCGGGGTGGAACTCCACCAGCACGAAGCGCCCGCCCGGCGCCAGCACCCCCGCGATCCCGCGCGCCCACGCCCGCAGCTCCGAGAGCCAGCAGACCGCGCCGTACGACGAGAAGGCCAGGTCGAAGCGGCGCCCCGCGCGGCCCGCCTCCTCCAGCCAGTCGTACACGTCCGCCCGCTCGAACTCCGCACCGGTCCCCGACTCCGCCGCCAGCCGCCGAGCGAACGCCACCGCCTCGTCGCTGATGTCCACGCCCGTGGCGAGCGCGCCCAGCGCCGCCAGGCTCAGCGTGTCCTGCCCCGCGTTGCACTGCAGGTGGAGCAGCCTGCGGCCGGACACGTCGCCCAGCAGGGCGCGCTCCTCGGGGAAGAGCGTGCTCCCGCCGGCGCGCAGCCACGCCGCCTGGTCGCCCTTGTGCGAGTTGTGGGCCGGGGTCGCCGCGTTCCAGGAGAGGCGGTTCGCCTCGTGCGCATCCCGCCGCACCGCCGCGCCTACCGCGCCCGGGAGCCCGGGCCGGCCGCGGCGAGGCGGGCGGCCAGCAGCTCCTCCACGCGCTTCTCCAGCCGCCCGGTGGACACGCACATCACCGCGTCCGTGCTCGTCCCCGCCACCGGCCTCGCCGAGCCGCCCACCTGCGTCGTCACCCAGGTCCGCTCCCCGTCCGGCCGGATGGTCACCAGTACGGAAAGCTGCGTACGGTAGGCCGCCGCCGCCGAGGGGCCCGCGCCCGACTGGTTGCCGCAGCGCACCCAGGCCGCCGCCCTCTCGCCCCCCACCCGCGGCGCGGTGATGCTCCGGTGCCCGAAGACCAGCCCGTCCCGGTCCATCCCCGCGTCCGCCACCCCCAGGTCGCGGAACACCGCCGGGAGCAGCGCGCGCACCCGGTCGGCG
Source organism: uncultured Gemmatimonadales bacterium (assembly GCA_963716255.1). Taxonomy (GTDB): domain Bacteria; phylum Gemmatimonadota; class Gemmatimonadetes; order Longimicrobiales; family Longimicrobiaceae; genus JAFAYN01. Next base: position 3,096,413 of record OY970303.1, read on the forward strand.
CGGGCGCCCACGTGGTGGGTCGCGCCCGCGTCGTCGTTGCGGAGCCGGAAGGAGATCCCCGAGGAGGTCTCGGTGATCTGCGGCTCCGGCCCGGCGGGCACTGTCCCCGGGGTGCCGGCGGCCGGCGCGCAGGCGGCCAGGAGCACGGCGAGCAGCGTGGGGGCTGGATGGCGCATGGCAGGACTCCGTTGCGGGTGCGGTGGAAGGAGACCGGCGCCCGGCGGCGGCGAAGCGGGGTCAACCGGGAGTGGGCCGGAAATGAAAGATGCCTGCCGGGCCGCGGGGCCCGACAGGCAAGATGGCGCGCGGAAAACACGCCGGAAAGAGCCTCGGCGTCAGCCGGCCGTGCCCGCCACCACGCGCTTGGCCTGCGTGCCCGCCTCCAGCACCGCGCTCCCGTCCGCCACCCCGTTCGCGATCGCCAGCTCCGCCAGCGGAATCGTCGAGGGGTAGCGCTGGTTGAACTCCGCCAGCGTCATGCGCCGGTCCACGCGCACCACCCGGATCCGGGTGGGCTGCACCGCCAGCGCCCGGGGGTCGGTGAGCTGCGCGAAGCTCCCCACCGTCTGCCGGAATAGCGCGTCGTACGCCCCCAGCTGCCCGCTCCCGGTGTAGGAGATCACCTCGTAGACGCGCCCGCCGTACGAGATCCACGCCGCCACCCCCTCCACCACCCCCTGCTGCGTCTGCGCGCGGAAGTAGCCCACCACGGCGGGGAGCCCGCCCACCGTCTCGCGCCCCGTCTGCCCCTGCTGCACCCCCTGCGCAAAGAAGCGCTGCGCCGCCGCCTCCGGGCTGGCCACCCCCTCCGCCAGGGTGAGCTGCATCACCGCGTCCTGGCGCGGGCTCACCGCCGTCACCGCCTGCGGCAGGTTCTGCGTCGCCCACCCCTGCGGAAAAGTGACGCGGAACCGCAGCTCCGGGTGCTGAAAGACCCCGCCCTGGAAGAAGCCGTTGCGCGGGTTCTCGCCGTACGCCAGCCCGTCGATGCGCTGCAGGTACTCCGCCCGGCGCCCCACCAGCCCCGGCGGGAGGTTTGCCGTGTCGAGCCGCGCCTGCACCGCGCGGATCCGCTCCGCCGGGGCGGGGTGCGTGGACAGCCACGAGGGGAGCGGGCTCTGCCCCTCCGCCTCCCCCACCCGCTGCAGGGCCGCGAACACGTCCGCCATCTCCCGCACGTCGTAGCCCTGCGAGCGGGCGTAGCGGAAGCCCAGGTCGTCCGCCTGGCGCTCCGCGTCGCGGCCATGGCTCAGGAACAGGAGCTGGAGCCCCCCGGAGGCCAGCCCGCCCAGCTGCTGCGCCGCCCCCGGGAAGAGGATGGAGCCCACCCCCAGCCCGATCTGCGCCAGCTGCGCGCGGCTGATCTGCGTCGCCGAGTGGCGCGCCGTCACGTGGCCGATCTCGTGCCCCAGCACGCTCGCCAGCTCCGCCTCCGAGTTGACGACCCCCAGCAGCCCGCGGGTGACGAAGATGAAGCCGCCGGGAAGCGCGAACGCGTTGGGCGTGGCGTCGTCCACCACCCGGAAGCTCCAGGGCAGGCCCGGCCTTTCCGAGCGCGCCGCCAGCCCCGCCCCGATACGCTGCACGTAGTCCTGGAGCGCCTTGTCCTCCACCAGCCCGATGCTCTGCGCCGCCTCCTGCGAGGCCTGCTGCCCGATCTGGATCTCCTGCGACTCCGACACCAGCGACAGCTGCCTCTGTCCCGTCACGGGGTTCACCGCGCAGCCCGCGAGCGGCATCATTGCGCAGAGCGCGGCGAGCAGGAGCGTCGCCTGGGGCAAGCGGAGCGTGGGGGCCATGCCGATCCTCCGGTTCGGGTCGTGTTTTATTCCGGGGGCGGGGAGCAAGAAGCGCTCCCATGGCACAGGGAACGGCACCGGATTACAGCGGGTTTGGGCGTGTCCCCGGCTGGCGCCGGGGTCGGGCTTCGGCTCCGTAAGCCCGCAAACGACGCGGGCTAACGGAGTCGAGCCCCGACGATACTGCTGTCGGGTCTCGCCCCTTCGGGCCGAAATCCCTCACGCGACGGCAGGCCCCCTCCCCCCGGCCCCCTCCCCCGCAGGCGGGGGAGGGGGAGCACCACACCAAACCCGCAGTTGGCCCCTCTCCCAGAATTGGAAGTGGAGGGCGAGCCTCGCGCGAGCCAGGTGAGGGCCCGCCGTTGCAGGCAGTTCCCTGTTCCCTACACGTGCGCGTCCGCGTCGAACCCCAGCGCGTCCAGCAGGCGGTTGAACGCTGCCGGCGGCAGGTGCCCGCCGGAGGCCTGGTCGTGGCCGTTGCCGTAGTTGGGGCCGGCGCCGTGCGGGCCCAGGTCCACCGAGCGGAGGATGGAGGGGAGGACCAGGTCGGCGCGCGCCGTGCGCATGCTGAAGGCGACCACGCCCGGGAGGTAGCCGCGGTTCGCCGCCAGGACCGCGAACCTGGGGAGGCGGCCGCGCCACTGCTGTGCGATCAGCGGGTGGATCTGGCAGGGGGAGTCCAGGTGGAGCAGAGCGAAGGTGCCCTCCGCGGCGAACCGGGGGGCCGCGCGGCGCGCCTTCGCCAGCTCCGCGGCGACCTCGGCGCGGTAGGCGCGCAGCCGGTCCGCCCCGCGGGCATCGTCCTCCACCAGCGCCCGGGGACCGTCCGCCTCCAGCAGCAGCCGCAGCGGCGTCGCCACGTCGAACTCGCGCGCCCGCCGGGCCGCATTGACCAGCACCACCGCTTCCTTGAGCCACTTCGCCGTGTGCCGCTTCTTCGCGGCGGGCAGCGCCGGCCAGGGGGCGCGGTCGCCCAGGTCGCTCAGCGTTCCCACCGCCGCGATCCAGTCCAGGTCCGCGACGTCGGCCAGGGGGAGGAGGAGGTCGTACGCCATCCACCCCGAAGCGGGGATCGGGTCCCACCCGTAGCCGGAGACCACCACGGCGCCCTCCGGCTCCCCCTCCGGACGGTGGTGGTCCACGTACAGCGTGGGGACGCCGGGCAGCACCCCGGCGCGGTTCACCCCCAGGTCGGCCACGATCAGCGCATCCGGATGCATCGCCGCCAGCCGCCCGCGTGCCGCCTCGCCGAACGCCGATTCCCCCCGGTCCGAGTGCACCACCCGCACGTCCCGGAAGCCCAGCCGGTGCAGCCCCCTCCCCAGCAGCGCCCCCGCCGCCAGCCCGTCCGCGTCGAAGTGGCAGAACACCACCACGCGCGCGGAGGGGTCCAGGCGGTGCAGGAAGGCGGCGAACGCCGCGCGCGCCGGACCGAGGGCGTCCTCCATGGGGACGGGCATGGGCATCACGCGGGCAGGGGGATCGGGGAGCGAAACGGCCGGCGCCGCACCCGGAAGATCCGGGCCCGTTCAGCCGGGTTCTCCCTGGCCCGCGGCCCACGCGGCCTGCACCACGGCCGTCCCCACCGCGTCCACGCCCGGGAAACCGTTCTCGAAGAGCAGGTCCACGTTGCCGAAAAAGGCCGCGAGCAGCCCCGGGTCGCCCCCCAGGAGCAGGGCGGCCGCGTCCGGCCCGCCGCCCTCCCCCGGTGGGGCCGCCGCCGCCTTCAGGACGCGGATCGCGCGGAGTGCCACCTTCCTTTCGCGCGCCGGGGAGCGGTCACGCCCGCCCGGCACCAGCGGCGAGCCGAGCTGCGCCGCCACCGCTTCCAGGAAAGGGAGCGCCGCCCCTCCCGCCTCGGTTCCCAGCTCCGCCTCCGCCAGCGCCGCTACCATCCCTTCGTCGCTCATGCCTCCTCCCCGGGTTCGTCGAATCCACGCGGCCAAAAAGGTTGGAGCGCCCCGGGCTACGGGCGCAAGCCGGGCGGGGGCAGACGGCGATCCGGCACAGCAAGCCTTCCAATCTACCGGATATTGGGCTATATTGTTCACCTGCAATCACTTGAACGATGGCGACGCGTCCGGCTGGCACCATCCCTGCACTATCCCCGGTGTCCCCACGCACCGCGACCCGGGGGTCCGGAAGCCGGAAGTCCAGCAGATCCGCGGTGTTTCGGCGCCCCGAGGGGCGCGAACTGGTTCAGCGAACAGCAGGAGTTGGCTCATGCGTGTCCTCAATCTCGCCCTCGTCCTGTCCACCGTGGTGGGCACCGCCGCCTGCGATCGCCAGGCCGCGCCCGCGCCGTCGGACCTGAGCTGGCTCGACACGCTCGAGCTGCAGAGCACCCCGGCGCAGGCCGTCGTGTCTCCCATGGAGCTCGGGCTGGTCCACACGGCGCACGTGGAAACCCCTGCGCCCGCGCCGGAGGTGGAAGCCGTGGAGGAAGCGCCGGTGAAGACCGCGGCGCGCTCGTCGTCCAGCTCCAGCAGCAGCCGCTCGTCCAGCCGCCGCAGCTCGGGCACCTACTCCAGCGGCAGCTCCGGCGGCGGGTACGAGGCCCCGGCCCCGCGGGCTCGCACGGTGACCCGCAAGAACACCAAGCGTGACGCGGCCGTGGGCGCGGTGGTCGGCGCCGGCGTGGGCGCGGTCGCGGGCGGGTCGCGCCACCGGGTCAAGGGCGCGCTGATCGGCGCCGCCGTGGGCGGCATCGCCGGCGCGGTGATCGGCAACAACGTGGACAAGTCGACCCGCACGGTGTACGACTACTGACGGGCGGTCGGCCCCCGGGCTCCCGGCGCCCCCATCCCCCCGCGGGACGGGGGCGCCGCCGCTTCCGAACGGAGGCTCGCCCGCAAGCTCATGCGCGGCAGGGAGTTGCGCGAGGCCTTGACGCCAGGGCGGATTTTTATATGTTTGTGCCCCGCAACAATTTGAAGCACCGATAGCTCAACTGGCAGAGCAGGGGACTCTTAATCCCAAGGTTGTAGGTTCGATTCCTACTCGGTGCACTGGGAAAAACATAGGTTGGTTGTGCGCCCGTAGCTCAGCTGGATAGAGCGTCTGACTACGGATCAGAAGGCCGGGAGTTCGAATCTCTCCGGGCGCACCTGGTATGCTCCGGTGGCGGAATTGGTAGACGCGCTAGATTCAGGATCTAGTGGGCGTAAGCCCGTGGAGGTTCGAGTCCTCTCCAGAGCATTGGTGCTGCCCCGTTCGTCTAGTGGCCTAGGACAACGCCCTCTCACGGCGTAAACAGGGGTTCGATTCCCCTACGGGGTACTGCGGGAAACGCGGGAGTAGCTCAGTTGGTAGAGCATCAGCTTCCCAAGCTGAGGGTCGCGGGTTCGAGCCCCGTCTCCCGCTTCGTTTGCCCACTTAGCTCAGTTGGTTAGAGCATCTGACTGTTAATCAGAGGGTCCCAGGTTCGAGTCCTGGAGTGGGCGCTTGCTAAGTCGAGCCCCGGCAGCCATTTAGGTTGCCGGGGCTTTTCGCATCCTGCCGCCCGGTGGGAAAGGTGTGGGATAGGTTGCTAATGCGACCCCTCGCAGCGCCGCCGGCCCCGGTGCCCTCAGGTGCTGCCGCGTCTTCCGCCGCGCCTTGGCCGCACGCGCCCTCACCAGCTCTCTCTGCTGGTCCTCGTAGACCCGTTCGCGGGTGGACCTTCGGCGTGCACGCTCACCAGGTTCAGCGCCCGCGCACTGCTGCACCGTACCCGCGAAACCCGAGATTCGTCTGCCCGCGACGGCTAGCCCAAGGACGACACGGGAATGTTGTTCGGTGCCGAGCCGCGGGTTAATCTGTTCTCATACGCACTGCATGGAGGGTCGGACGCGGAGGTGTTCGGTGCCGGCCTCCGAGCCCCACTGACCAGATCGCGCGGACATCGCAGAACTGCGGGGTTGCGCGGGTACATTCACCACCCGGGAGAGGAGACGATGCCGACGAATTCGTCAACGGAAACAGTTGTCGCAACGCCTTCGAGAGGCAGAGCCGCACTCCGCCTGCCCGGCGACGGTAGGCCCTGCTCCTGGATATGGCCCGCGCTGCGGACCGGGAGATCCAGGAAAGGCTGGGCGTGCGCGGTGATCATCGCAGCCCTCCTTGGCGCCGCCACGCCCGCCCGGGCCAGGGCGTCGCAGCGCAGCGATGCGACCCCGGCCGCAACCGTCCAGGGAGCGGGCGGGGGGAGCTTTCTACCGGGGGCTGCGGCCGGATCGGCACCGGACACGATCCCCAGGCGCAGCTCTCTCCCCACGAGGGAGATGCGTGGGTTCCGCTTCCGGCTTCTCGGGTGTGAGCGCAGCAGCGCCTCGGTTCGGTGCACCCTCCAAGTGACCAGTCTCCGCGGGGACCGACCGCTCAGGCTCTGTGCTCAGTACGATTGCGGAGGCGATGCCGTCTCCGTCGCGTTTTCCGGGAGCGGGATCGACCACCGCGCCAAGCATGGGGTTCTGGGCTCGCGAAACAATTACGCGCAAGTTCGTAATGAACTGATCGAAGGCGAGCCGATGAACGCCGCCGTGGATTTCCACGATGTGCCGACGAGAGCCTCGACCCTGACCCGTCTGCGCGTGGCGTTCGACGATGGAGACGGGGGCTTCTACGTTCCGTTCACACAGGTCAATATTCGGTGAGAACTCTGCCACGCCCGTGAGTTCTTCCTGGTTCGCTGCATGAGCGGTTTCCCGCTCGTGGTTGCCCTCCAATCCCCCCTGGCGAACACGGGGGAGCTGGTGCCGGGACAGCGGCTGCTACCCGTTGGGAGGAGGATGCACGAGGATGAGGATACCGAAGTGGTTGCATAGAAATTGGATCGCGCTCGCGGGCCTGCTTCTCACCGTGATGTCGGTCGTGGTGGCGGTCACCACGCCAGAGATCCGGATATGGCTTGAACTGCAGGAGGACGGCCCATCCCCGGAGCCGGGGAGCAGTCCAGCCACGGCCCCGGATTCCAGCGTTGACCCTGCCCCGGGGCCTGGGGTCAAGGTCGCCACTTCTCCGTCGGTGCGGATCATTCCGCTGCACGGGTACGACACCGGCTTGTCGGTTCAGGTCTCCGGTTGCGAGGCCGTGTTTTCCGCCGTGCGGTGCGACCTGCGGCTTCAGAACCACCTTCCTTTCGACCAGACGATCGGGCTCGGGACGGAAGGATCGTTCGCGGTCGACGCTCGTGGTTTTGACTACCCCGCCGGCTGGGTCACGCTGGGGACGGCGGGTAATCCTTCGAGCGCTGCAAGGCTCCTTCGGCCAGGCGTTTCGCTCACCGGGTCCGTCTCCTTCAACTCGATGACCGCCGCTCGAGGCGAGGTGATCTCCCGGGTGCGGGTCGGGGTGGAGGTGGACAGCGTACATCATCTCGACTTTCCAAACGTCCTCATCAGCGAGACCGGGTCGTAGCTGGAGCGCCCCGATGACAGGTGGGTTCGCTGGCGATTGGGCACTCGTCGGCGACGGAAAGGCCCGGGCCACTTGCGCGGCCAGGGCCTTTTGCATCCCCCTGCCGCGCGTGGCGCGGCCGGGGCTACGCCGGCTCGCCCGTGCCCAGCGCGTCGACGGCGGCCCGGTGGCAGGCGTCCAGCTCGTCGCTGCCGGTGACGCACATCCCCAGGTCGCGCACCAGGCCGTCCCGGATCCCGTACACCCACCCGTGCACCGCCAGGTCCTGCCCGCGCGCCCACGCGTCGCGCACGATGGTGGTCTGGCTGACGTTGACCACCTGCTCGATGACGTTCAGCTCGCACAGGCGGTTCACCCGCGCGCCCTCGTCCGGGATGGCGGCCAGCTGCTCGCGGTGCTTCTGCTGCACGTCCTGCACGTGGCGGAGCCAGTTGTCGATGAGCCCCAGCTTGTCGTCGCGCAGCGCCGCCGCCACGCCGCCGCAGCCGTAGTGTCCCACCACGAGGACGTGCCTCACCCGCAGCACGTCCACCGCGAACTGGAGCACCGACAGGCAGTTGAGGTCGGTGTGCGCCACCACGTTCGCCACGTTGCGGTGCACGAACAGCTCGCCGGGGAGCAGCCCGACGATCTGGTTGGCGGGGACGCGGCTGTCCGAGCAGCCGATCCACAGGTACTCGGGGGCCTGCTGCTGCGAGAGCCGGGCGAAGAAGCCGGGCTCGCGCTCGCAGATCTCCGCGGCCCAGGCACGGTTGTTGGCGATCAGGTGGGTCAGCGCTCGCATCGTTCTCCGGGTGGCGGCTCGCCGCGCTCCCCGCGAAGCGCCCCGGGAACGGGCGCGGCGGTGCGCGTGGGCCGGAATATACCCCGCACGGCGCGGGCGGAAACCCCGCGTCCGCGCTCAGCGCTCCACTACGGGGGGAAGCGGCTTTTCCAGCAGCACGAAGTCCTGCCCGTACCAGTGGTCGGTCACGGTGCAGATCTCCCGGAAGCCGGCCCGCGCCAGCGCGCGGCGGGAGGGGAGGTTGTCGGTGCGCGAATCGCACCAGACCTTGTGGATGCCGCGGGCGCCGGTGGCCCCCTCCAGGCGCGCCAGGAGCAGGTCCGCCACGCCCGCCCCGCGCCACGCCGGGTGCACCCCGAACCACGACAGCCAGACCAGGCCGTCGTCGTAGCGGCTGACGCAGAAGCCGACGACGTCGCCGCCGGCCTTTGCCACCAGCACGGCATCCGGATCGGCGCCCGCGGCCTCCCGCAGCGCCTCCTCCCCGTACTTGCCGGTCTCGGAGCGCTTCGCGTCGTCGCTGTAGTACGGGACGGCGGCGATCACCTCCCGCATCAGCGCGGCGACGCGGGCGGCGTCGCGCGGGTCCAGCCGGTCGACGTGGACCGGCGTCGCGGCCGGGCGGCTCATTCCTCCGGGAGGGCGCGGGGGTAGACCTTGACGACGTCCCAGCGGCGGATCTCCACCTTGCCGGCCGGGAAGCCGCGGGGCTTGCGGACGTCGGAGGCGCGGCAGACGTGCACCTCCACCTTGCCGCGCGCCTCCTTCGCCTTGGAGTAAAAGGCCGCGAGCTGTGCGGCGTATTCGACCACCGCGCGCGGCAGCGAGTCCAGCCTGTCCGGGTTGCGGACCACCACGTGGCTCCCGGCGTAGCCGGAGGCGTGCATCCACAGGTCGGCGGGCGACGCGACGCGGAAGGTGAGCTCGTCGTTGTCGCGCGCGCCCTTGCCCACCAGGATCTCGAACCCTTCGGCCTGGTACGTACGCCAGCCGGTTCCCTTGCTCGCCACTTCGCTCCCTGCCTCGCTCCGGGTGCCTGGATCGTCGGGCCGGAATCGTAGCATTCCCGCGCCTCCCGGGCGAGACCCGCGGCGCGCGCTGGCGCCGCGGGAGAGCGGCGGCGTACAATCCCGCGGATCCCGCTCCCCTTCCTCCCGCGCCCATGCGCCGCCTCGTACCGCCGATGATCCGCTCCGCCACGCTCCTCCGTCTCCTCGTCCTGGCGATGCTCGCCATCTGCCGCGGCGCGTCCCCGGCCGCCTCGCAGGACGCGCCGGGAGGGGGCATCCCCGTGCTGGCCTGGCACCGCTTCGCGGACCGGCCCACGCCGGAGGTGGGGTCGCTGACGGAGTCGTACGCGGGCTTCGAGGAGATGCTGGCGTTCATGCAACGGGAGGGATTCCGCAGCGTCTTCCCCGAGCAGGCCCGCCCGGGGGCGGGCCGGCAGGTGATCCTGACCTTCGACGACGGTCCCGAAGAGTCGCTGCGCGCGGCGGAGATGCTGGAGCGCCACGGATTCCGCGGCATCTTCTTCGTCATCCCCGGCCGCACGCGCGAGGACGGCGAGGGCTACCTGACGCCCGCGGAGGCGGAGCGGCTGGCACGCGCCGGGCACCGCGTGGCCGCGCACGGCTACGACCACCGCAGCATGGCCAGCTCCCGGGAGGAGGTGGCCGCATCCGTCGCCCGCTCGCGCCGCGAGCTCGGGCAGAAGACGGCCGGGCTGGCGAGCCCGCTGGACTTCGCCTTCCCCTTCGGCCACTACACGCCGGAGGTGGCGCGGACGCTGGGGGCGAGCTTCCGCTTCCTGCACACGGTGAACCCCGGCTACTGGGACGGCCGCTCGGCCCTGCTGCCGCGGATGCTGGTCATGTCCGGGGTGGACCCGGGGCTGTACCGCGCCTACCTGCTGGGCGGCGCGGACTACCGGCCGCGGCTGGAGCCGCTGACGCCGGACGGCGCCGTCGCGGGCCGGGTGGCGTTCCGCCTTCGCGGCGGTCCGCTGCCGGCGGGCGTGGAATTGTTCGCCGTCTCGGCGGACGCGGAGGGGCGCAGCTACGTGGGCCACCCGCTGGGGACGAGCCTGGAGGTGAGGGGCGACACGGCGTGGGTGGAGCTGGCGGCGCACATGCGGCGCTTCTACGCGCCCGAGCGCAGCGCCATCGCGTACGCGCTCGTCACCCGCGAGGGCGGCGAGGTGCGCTACCTGTCGCCGGGGGTCCAGAACTGGATCCGCGACCCGGCGGCGGAGTCGCGGCCGGGTTGGTTCTCCCCGCTCGTCCGGACGGCGGGCGTCGTCCTGGCCGCCGGCGTCCTGCTCCTGGCGGTGCGCGCCGTTTCGCGCCGGGGGAAGCCCGGCACACGGCCGGCCGACGGGCGTTGAGCAGCCGAAGAATCACACCGCCAGCCCAAGCCAGGCCAGCAGCGCCAGCACCAGCGGCGCCAACACCGCCGTGACCACGCCCATCAGCCCGATGGCGATGCCGGCGCCCGCCGCCTCCACCTCGCCCTCCTCCACCGCCCGCGCCGTCCCCACCCCGTGCGCCGCCGCCCCCAGCGCGATCCCCAGCGCCGTGCGGCTGCGGACCCCGGCCGCGCGCAGCAGCGCCGGCCCCACCGCCGCGCCGAGCACACCCGACAGGATCACCACCGCCGCCGAGAGCGAGGGGATGCCGCCCGCGCGCCGGGCGATCTCGATGGCGATGGGCGTGGTCACCGAGCGTGGCGCCAGCGAGCGCACCACCTCGGGCGAGGCGCCCAGGAGCATGGCCACCCCGCACGCCGACACGATCCCCACGGCGCCCCCGGCCAGCAGCGACAAGAGCAGCGCGCGGGCGCCGCGCCGCACCTGCTCCATCTGCCGGAAGAGCGGCACCCCCAGCGCGACCACCGCCGGCCCAAGCCAGAAGCTGAGCCATCGCCCGCCGCGGTCGTACGCCTCGTAGCGCACGCCCAGCGCCTCCAGCGCCGCGATCATCACCACGATGCCCACCAGCACCGGGTGCAGCAGCGCCCAGCCGAGCCGCCGGTGCAGCCGCCGCGCCAGGTCGAACACCAGGACGGTGCCCGCCACGGCCAGCGCGGCCGCGAGGACGCCGCTACCCACGGGCCTCCAGCCGCTGCTGGAGCCGGCCGACCACCAGGAGCACGGCTACGGTGCTCGCCGCGCCCGCCAGGGCGATGGGGAGCCATTCGCGGCGCAGCAGCTCGTACTGGAGCATCAGCCCCACGCCGGGCGGCACGAACAGCAACCCCATGTGGCGGAGGAGCAGCCCGGCCGCGGGCTCCACCCACGCGGCCGGCATCCAGCGGAAGTGCAGCGCGGCCGCGAGCAGCAGCATGCCGACGACGCTCCCCGGCAGCGGCAGCCGCCCGAGAGTGGCGATGGCGTCGCCGGCGAGCAGGAAGGCGAGCAGCACCGCGGCGCCGGCGGCGTAGCGCCACCACGCGGCGCGCCGCGGCCGGACGCCCGCCGGCTCCATCCCCTCCGCCTCGAGCGCGGCGCTCGTGGCCGCCGAAGCGTCGTGTGCGTCCCCCCGGTCCGGCCGGCCGGCTCCGCTCACGCCTCCCCCAGCATCTCCAGGATGGTTTCCAGCGAGTCCGCCTCGGCGGGCGGCTTGTCGGTGCGCCAGCGCAGGATGCGCGGAAAGCGCACCGCCACCCCGGACTTGTGGCGCGGCGAGCGCTGGATCCCCTCGAACGCCAGCTCGAACACCAGCTCCGGCTTGACGGTGCGCACCGGCCCGAAGCGCTCCAGCGTGTTGCGGCGCACCCACGAGTCCACCTTGCGGATCTCCGCGTCGGTGAGCCCGGAGTACGCCTTGGCGAAGGGAACCAGCTCCCCGGCGCGCCACACCGCGAAGGTGTAGTCCGTGTACAGCGAGGCCCGCCGGCCGTGGCCCCGCTGCGCGTACACCATCACCGCGTCCACGGTGAAGGGCTCGGTCTTCCACTTCCACCACGGGCCCCGCTTCCGCCCCACCCCGTACGGCGCGTCGGCCCGCTTCAGCATCAGCCCCTCCGCCCCGCGCTCCCGCGCCCCGCGGTACGCCGCCGCCACCCCCTCCCAGTCCTCCGCCGCCACCAGCGGCGACAGCGGCATCCGCGCCCCCGCGGGGGAGCGCGCCAGCAGCTCCTCCAGCCGCGCCCGCCGCCAGCGCAGCGGCCGGCCGCGCACGTCCTCGCCGCCGATCTCCAGCAGGTCGTAGGCGAGCAGGACCACGGGCACCTCGGCCAGGATCCTGGGGCCCAGCGTCTTGCGGCCGATGCGGCGCTGGAGCTGCGCGAAGGGGAGCGGGCGCCCGTCGCGCCAGGGGAGCACCTCGCCGTCCACAACCGTGCCGTCCGGGAGGAGCGCCGCGGCCTCGGCGATCTCCGGGAAGCGCTCGGTGATCAATTCCTCGCCGCGCGACCACAGGAACGTCTGCCCGGCGCGGCGGACGAGCTGCGCGCGGATCCCGTCCCACTTCCACTCCGCCTGCCACTCCCCCGGCTCGCCCAGCGCCTCGGGCCCGCCGTCCAGCGCGTGCGCCAGGAAGAAGGGGTAGGGGCGCGACACGTCCGCGTCGCGCGTGTCGGCGGCCAGCAGGTGGAGGAACGACTCCGGGGTGGGCTCCCACGCGCCCATCAGCCGGTGCGCCACAACGGGCTCGTCCACCTCGCTCACCCTGGAGAGCGCGCGCACCACCAGGCTCTGCGACACGCCCACCCGGAAGCTGCCGGTGATCAGCTTGTTCCACACGTAGCGCTGCGCGCCGTCCAGCTCCGCCCAGGCGCGCAGCACCTCTCGCCGCTGCGTGGCGTCGTCCTCGCCGCGCAGCAGGAGGAGGCGCTCCTCCACCCAGTGGCGCAGGGGAAGGTCGCTGGACGCATCCGACGGGGGGAGGAGCAGCGAGATGGCCTCGCCCAGGTCGCCCACGGCGCCGTAGCTCTCCTCGAAGAGCCAGTCCGGGACGCCGGACGCCTCCATGGCCCACTCCGCCAGCTTGCGCGCGCCGATGAGCCGCTTGGGGCGCCCGCCGCCCAGGAAGTGCACGGCCCAGGCGGCGTCCGCGGGGTCGGCGCGGCGGAAGTAGCCGACCATCGCCTCCACCTTGGCGCCCGTCTTGTTGGTCTCGTCCAGCTCCGTGTACAGCTCCGCGAACGCCCTCACGCGCCCTCCTCCCCCGCCCCGCCGCCGGGGGTCTCCGCGGCGCCGGCCTCCGCCTCCTCCCGCGCCTCGTCGGCAGCCACGGCCTCCGCGTCGTCGGCCTCGCCCTCCCAGCGGGAGGCCACGGCGTGCGCCTCCAGCCCGTGCTCGCGCAGCCAGCGCACCACCGGCTCCCGGTAGCCGTGCGTCACCCACACCCGCTCCGCGCCGGTGGCCGCGATGGAGGCCAGCAGCGAGGGCCAGTCCACGTGGTCGCTGAGCACGAAGCCGCGGTCCACGGCCCGCCGCCGCCGCGCCCCGCGGATCCGCATCCACCCCGAGGCGAAGCCGGTGGACGCCGCGCCGAACCTGCGCATCCACGGCGTCCCCGCCGCCGACGGCGGGGCCACCACCATCGCCCGGCTCCAGTCGGTTCCCTTCGGCGCCGACGCCACGTGCGAGGTGGGCGGGAGCGGCACCCCGCCGTCGCGGTAGTCGGCGGTGAGCTTTTCCACCGCGCCGTGGGTGTAGACAGGGCCGATGCCGGGGTCCAGCCCGGCGAGGAGGCGCTGCGCCTTGCCCAGCGCGTAGCCGAAGAGGACGCTGGCGCGGCCCGCCTCCTGGTTGGCGCGCCACCAGCGGTTCACCTGCTCGAACACCTCGGCCTGCGGCGCCCAGCGGTAGATGGGAAGCCCGAAGGTGGACTCGGTGACGAAGGTGTGGCAGCGCACGGGCTCGAACGGCGTGCAGGTGGCGTCCGGCTCGGTCTTGTAGTCGCCGGAGACCACCCACACCTCGCCGCGGTGCTCCACCCGCACCTGCGCGGAGCCCAGGATGTGCCCGGCCGGGTGCAGCGACACGCGCACGCCTCGCACGTCCAGCGCCTCCCCCCAGTCCAGCGAGCGGATGGCGGCGCGCTCGCCCATGCGGGTACGCAGCACGCGCTCGCCCTCGCGCGAGCCCAGGTAGCGGCGCGATCCCCAGCGCGCGTGGTCGCCGTGGGCGTGGGTGATCACCGCCCGGTCCACAGGCTGCCACGGGTCGATGAAGAAGTCGCCGGCCTCGCAGAAGAGGCCCCGGTCCGTCAGCCGCAGCAGCATGTGGTTCAGTCCGGAGGGTCGGGCGGAGCGTTCGCATCCCCCTTCCGCAGGTGCCGCGCCGCGGGGTCGTGTGCGCGTGTGACGTTGTGCGGGACGGCTCTGAACGGCAACTGCGGGGTTGGGCGTGCCCCCGGCTGGCGCCGGGGTCGGGCTTCGGCTCCGTAACGCACGAAACAACCGTGCGTAACGGAGTCGAGCCCCAACGATACTGCCGTTGGGTCTCGCCCCTTCGGGCCGGAATCCCTCACGCGGGGTGGGTGCTGGCGTCCGGGGGGACCCCCGCCCCGGCGCTGCGTGCCGTGCTCCCCTCCCCCTTGCGGGGAGGGGCCGGGGGAGGGGGTGCCGTCGCCGTCCTCCCCCTCTCCCCTCGTGGGAGAGGGGGCCGGGGGGTGAGGGGTAGGTCAGCTCATCGAGTCCCGATGCGGCATCGCGCGGGCGACGGCGTCGTAGTCGATGACGCCCTGGCGCTCCAGCGCGTCCACGCGGCTGCGCTCGGCCTGCATCCGCCGCTCCAGCGCGCGCAGCGTCTCCTCCCGGCTCCGGCCGGGCTGGAGCGGATCCGGCCGGCTCTCCGAGCGGAGCACGTCCACCGTCTCCTCCATCTCGTCGGCCAGCAGCAGCATCTCGCCGATCCGCCGGTTGCGCTCCACCGCCCCCGCGTCGTCCGCGGCGGAGCCCCGGCGAAACCCGTCTCCGATCCCGATCTCCCTGTCGATGTCTCGCATGGATCGCATCTCCTCCCTCGGCTCAGGCGAGCAACGCTCCCACGAAGCGGCGGGCGTATTCCTCACCGCATTCGCAGCAGAGCTCCAACCAGCAGGTGCAGGCCGGGCGTCCGCACTTCCCCTCCAGGTCGATCCCCCTGCACCGGCAGGACCGCACACCGGTCCCGCAGCGGGCACACTTCTCTTCCGATGTCCGGATCTGCACGTTGCGCATGGTGCACCTCGGGTGACTGAACGGGAACTGCAACCCGCCGCAACTCGCGTGCCCATCTGTTCACAAGTGGCCTGCTGACAAAGGCTTGCAGATACCTTCCCGGGGGGAGAAATCCAGCGGAGGCGCGGGTTTCGTGCGCGTGGCGGGAGATTGAGGAGGCAGGTGCGGGAATGGACGGGACGGGTCGCGGCGGAGTGCCCGGGCGCGGCGACGCCCGCTACGCAGCGCGGCTGCACGCCCGCTCGATCTCCTCCAGCAGGCGGTGCGAGGGGATGGGCTTGGACAGGTAGCCGTCGAAGCCCGCCTCTTCCACCTGCGCCTGCGACAGGCGCAGCGCGGTGAGCGCCAGCACCGGGATGTGCGCGGTCTCGGCGCCCGCCTTCAGCAGCCGGACCGTGCCCCACCCGTCCAGCACGGGCATCATGATGTCCAGGAGGATGATGTCCGGCCGGTGGCGGCGGGCGAGGCTTACCCCCTCCTCGCCGTTGGGGGCGACCAGCGTCGCGTGCCCCGCGATCTCCAGCAGGCAGGCGAGCGCGTCGCAGATGCTTTCCGAGTCGTCCACGACGAGGATCGTCTTCCGGTCCATCGGTGTCTTCCGGGAGCGGGCGTAGCGGGACGCGGGCGAAGTCCCCCAAGAATGGCGTCGCAGAGTCCGCAGGACAACGGTTTCGCGCCGTCTGCTCCCGGGCCCGCGGCACGCGGCCCTCCCGGCGAGCGCTTCAGGCGGGGCATCGTACGTGCTGGTCGACACCGGCGCCGTTGCACCCTGTTCCCTGTTCCCTCGCCGTCCCATGCACATCGACGTGTTCTCGGACGTGGTCTGTCCCTGGTGCTACATCGGCGAGCGACGGCTCGCGGCCGCGCTCGCGCAGCGCCCCGAGCTGGCGGCGACGCGGCGCTGGCGGCCGTTCCAGCTCCAGCCGGAGATGCCGGCGGAGGGGATCCCCTGGGCCGAGATGGTGCGCGGCAAGTTCGGTGGGCCGGAACGGGCGGGCGCCATGTTCCGGCAGGTGTCCGCCGCCGGCGCGCCGGACGGCATCCGCTTCGAGTGGGAGCGCGTCGCAACCGCGCCCAACACCGTGGACGCGCACCGGCTGGTGCTGTGGGCGGCGGAGCGGGGGCGCGAGTGGGAGATGGCCGAGGCGCTCTTCGGCGCCCACTTCACGGAGGGGCGCGACCTCGGCTCCGCGGACGACCTGGCCGCCGCCGCCGCGCGGGCGGGGCTGGACCCGGAGGAGGTGCGCGCCTACATGGCCGGCGACGGCGGCCGGGACGAGGTGCGGCGCAGCCAGGACGAGGCGCGGTCGCTGGGGATCTCCGGCGTCCCCTTCTTCGTCATCGACGGCAGGTGGGCGATCTCCGGCGCGCAGCCGGTGGAAGCGTTCCTGCGCGCCCTGGACGAGGCGGCCGCCGCCGCCCCTACGCCTCCTCGCGCAGGTCGGGGATGACCCAGGCGGCCAGCAGCGTCGCCGCCGCGAACAGCACCACGCCCCAGAACACCACGTGCAGGCCGTCGGAAAGGCCCTCGCGGAGGACGGCGGCCGCCGGGCCGGCCAGCTCCGGCCCGCGCGACGCGCCCTCGCCCAGCAGGCCGTTCACGGCGTCCAGCGACACCTGGTCCTCCAGGCCGCGCGCGGCCAGGTAGGCGCGGATGCGGTGGTTGAGCACTCCGCCGAAGACCGCCGCCCCCAGCGCGTTCCCCAGGATGCGCATCAGCATGAACGACGCGGTCGCCACGCCCCGCTGCGTCCAGGCCACGCTCGTCTGGATCGCCACGATGAAGGTGGTGCTCAGCAGCCCCATCCCCACTCCCATCACGAACGACCCCACCCCCACCTGCGCGGGGCCCATGTCGGCGAGCAGCGCCACCAGCAGTGCGCCCGCCATCACCCCCACCCCGCCCATGCGGGACAGGCGGCGCACCCCCTGCCGCACGAACAGCCGGCCCGCGATGGCGGAGGCCAGCGGCCACCCCACCGTCATCGCGGAGAGCGCGAACCCGGCCACCAGCGCGCTCCCCCCCTGCACCCCCTGCACGTACGTGGGGAGGAAGCTGATCAGCCCGATCATCGCGATCCCCGACGTCAGCGTGGCGACGTTGGCCAGCGCGATCAGGCGGTCGCTCCAGATCTCCAGGTGCATGATGGGGTCGGGCGCGCGCCGCTCCTGCCGCAGGAAGAGCACGAACACCACGGCGAAGAGCGCAAGCAGCCCCGCCATGGCGCCGGCTCCCCACTCGCTCCCCTGCGTAAGCGCCAGCATCAGCGCGGAAAGCCCCACGAAGAGCAGCCCCGCGCCGGCGTAGTCGATGTTCCGCTCCTCGTGGGCCACGTTCTCGTGGAGGAACAGGCTGGTCAGCACGATGGTGACCACCCCCAGCGGCAGGTTCAGCCAGAAGATCCACGGCCATCCCAGGTGCTGCACGATCAGTCCGCCCGCCAGCGGCCCCACGATCGCCGAGATCCCCCAGATGCTGCTCAGGTAGCCCTGCACCCGGCCGCGCTCCTCCAGCGTGTACAGGTCGCCCACCAGCGTCGCGGTGATGGGCTGCACCGCGCCCGCCCCGATCCCCTGGAGGAAGCGGAAGGCCACCAGCATGGGCATGGAGGTGGCGAAGCCGCACAGCGTGGACCCCAGCAGAAAGATCACGATGCCGGCGATGAACACCGGCTTGCGGCCAAGCAGGTCGCTGAGCTTGCCGAACACGGGGATGGTCACGGCCTGCATGAGCAGGTACGACGAGAACACCCAGCTGTACAGCGAGAAGCCGCCCAGCGAGCCGGCGATCTGGGGCATGGCCGTCGCGACGATGGTGGCCTCGATGGCCGCCATGAGCATCGCCAGGACCAGCGCGGTGAGGACCAGCGGGCGGTGGGTGGTGGTGCGCCTGAGCGGGCGCTGCTCGATCTCTGCGGGGGTGCTGGACACGGATCTTCGGTCTCGGGAAACGGGTGCGGCCCTGCGTGCGGCGCGGGTCGCCCGCAAGATCGCGACCCGCGCCGGTCCGCTTCCGCCGGGGGAAGCGCGAGCCCGCGCGGCAGGGTGCGCCGCGCGGGCTCGTTCCGTCTACACGCGTCCGGACGGCGGGTTCGCCCCGCCGGCCGGTGCGTTCCCGGTCAGCCGAAAAGCTTCTTGGCCACGTCCATGAACATCTCGTGGTCGATGTCGGGGCCCAGCGGGGAGGTGAGCTGCGGCTCCATCGGCAGGTCGGGCGGGTCGAAGCCCTCGGGCGGGCCGTCCTGCACGATCAGCTCGCTCCCGTCCTCGGGGTGCGGGCCGTTCCAGATCTGCGAGATCTCGCGGTAGTCGTCGGCGCTGAAGCGGTAGAGGATCTGGTGCAGCCCCTTTTCCTCGTGCTTGCGCGCCTCGGGGAACTTCTTGTTGCTGATGTCCGGGATGGGAAGGAGCCCGCCCACGTTCACGCCGGTGAGCTTCTCCAACGCCTTGGCGTAGGCGACGATGTGCACCCCGCCGCGCACCAGCAGGTAGCCGAGCATCGCCCGCGAGGTCTCGTCGTCCACCATCTCGTAGACGCGGATCTTGTTGGCGCGCGCCCCGCACTCCAGGAAGAAGTTGTGGAGCAGGTCCAGCTTGAGGTTGCCGCTGGAAAACACGTAGCTGCCATTCCACGGGTTCCCCATCGAGTCCACCGGGAGCGCCGTCTGCCCGCTGGCGATGAAGTGGTAGGCGTTGCGCGCGTCGGTCGCGTCCTTGAGGGGCGCGGCGAAGGGGTCGGTGCCGCGCGTGGTGGAGCCGCTCAGGAGCAGGTTGATGGTGTACGACACCGCCTCGATGTGGCCGTACTCCTCCGCCGCGATGTTGGCGATGAGATCGTAGAACGGCCGCATCTCGTTCCGGCCGCGGAAGTTGAACGACTGGAAGGTGTAGTTCATCAGGGTGGACATCTCCCCGAACTTTCCGCCCAGCAGCTCCTGCACGGCCGCCGCCCCGTTGGGATTGGGGTGCTTGGGCTGGGGAAGCTCCAGCGCCAGCTTGTCGATCCGCGTGATCATGGGTACCGCCTTGCGCCGCAAGTGATTGCGGTCCGCAACCCGGACCGCAGGGGGCGGGCTGCCTGCACGATGCCTGCCACGCACCGCCGGCCGACCCCGGCAACGACACGCGCGGACCGGCCGCCGTCGCGGGGTTCTCCGGGAAATTTCTGGCCCGGAACGCCCGTTCCGCGCGAACTGTCGGATTGCGTGTCGTCTTCCGTGCGCACGGTCGGCTTTTTGCCTGGCTCGCGCGTCCGGTCGCCGTCACAGCTCCCACGCCCGCGCTTCCGCCGCGGGCGTGCAGCCCCACGCTTCACCACGGTTACGCCCATGCGCATCGGTGTCACCCGCAGGCTGCTGGTCGTGTTGTCGCTCGCGCTCGTCACGTCGTGCGGTGAATCGGGCGGGGGACCCACCGCGCCGGAGCCCTCCGGCGCGGGAATCCAGAGCCAGGAGGGCGTGCACCTCGTCCTGGCCGGCGGCGACCGCCAGTCCGGGTTCACCGGCGCGCCGCTGGCGAGCGCCGTGGTGGTGCGCGCGCTGGACGCGAGGGACCAGCCGGTGCCCGGCGTCGCCCTCACCTTCACGGCCACGGCGGGCGGCGGGAGCGTCGCCCAGGCGCAGGTGAGCACGGACGCCATGGGGAACGCACAGGCGCAGTGGACGCTCGGCGCGGCGGCGGGGGCGCAGACGCTCCAGGTGTCCGGCCCCGGCGGCATGGCGGTGGCGGCGACGGCGACCGCCGCCGCGCCCCCGGCGCCCGTGGCGCGGGTGCGCATCCAGCCGGATTCGCTGGCGCTGACCGTGGGAAGCACGGGCGCCTTCAGCGCGACCGCGCTGGACGCGCAGGGGAACGAGCTGGCCGGGCGCACCGTCACCTGGACCACCTCCAACGCAGGGGTGGCCGCCCTGGGCTCCGGGGCCACCGTGACCGGCGTGGCGCAGGGGACGGCCACGGTCACCGCCACGGTGGAGGGCGTGACGGCGAGCGCCCCGGTGCGCGTCCTCCCGCCCCCGGTCGTGCCCGTGGCGCGGGTGCGCATCCAGCCCGACTCGCTGGTGCTGATGATCGGGAGCACGGGGACCTTCAGCGCCGCCGCCCTGGACGCGCAGGGCAACGTGCTCGCCGGGCGCACGGTCACCTGGACGCTGGCCAACCCGCAGGGCGCGTTCGGGCCGGGCTACGTGGCCACCCTGGGCGCCGGCGCGGTCGTCACCGGCGTGGGCCAGGGGACCGCGACGGTAACGGCGACCGTGGAGGGCGTGTCGGCCATCGCGACCGTGCGGGTTTTCCCGGTGCCCGTGGCGCGCCTGAGCGTGCGGCCCGATTCGCTGGACCTGCTCCCCGGCGCCAGCGCGGAGCTGTTCGCCGTGGCGCTGGACGCGCAGGGCAACGTGCTCACCGGGCGGCCGGTGGCGTGGGCGTCGTCGGACGCGCGCGTGGCGGCGGTGGGAAGCACGGGCACGGTCGCCGGGGTCGCCGACGGGACCGCGACGATCACGGCCACGGTGGAAGGGATCAGTGCGAGCGCCCGGGTGCGGGTGCGGACACCCCCCCCGGCCGCGGTGGCGACGCTGGAGCTCCGCCCCGACTCTGTGACGCTGGAGGTGGGCAGGCAGCGGACGTTCATCGCCACCGCCCGGGACGTGAACGGCAACGCGCTGAGCGGGCGCGTGGTGACCTGGAGCACCTCCAACCCGGCGGTGGCGTCCTTCGGCGCCCCGGGGGGGAGCCTGGTCACGGCGCTGGCGGAGGGGACCGCGACGATCACCGCCACCTCCGAGGGAGTCTCGGCGACCTCCACGGTGCGCGTCGTGGCTCCCATCTCTGCCCGCGTGGCGACGGTCCGCATCCAGCCCGACTCGCTGGCGCTCGCCGCGGGGAGCACCGGCAACTTCGACGCGACCGCGCTGGACGCCCAGGGCAACGTGCTCACCGGGCGCACCGTCGTCTGGACCACGGCGAACGCGCAGGTGGCGTCGGTCGGCGCGGGGGGCACAGTGACCGGCGTCGCGCAGGGCAGCACGCAGGTCACCGCGACGGTGGAGGGCGTCACCGCCAGCGCCCCGGTGCGCGTCTTCCGGGTACCCGTGGCGCGGGTGCGCATCCAGCCCGATTCGCTGGTGCTGACGGCCGGGGGCACCGGCGCCTTCACCGCGACCGCTCTGGACGCGCAGGGCAACGCGCTGGCCGGGCGCACCGTCACCTGGACGGTCTCCAACACCGGCGTGGCCGCGCTCGGCGCCGGCGGCGTCGTGACCGGCGTGGCGCAGGGCACGGCCACGATCAACGCCACGGTGGAGGGGATCACGGCGAGCGCCCCGGTGCGCGTGCTCCCGCGTCCCGGCGGGCCCGTGGCGCGGGTGCGCATCCAGCCGGACTCGATGGTGCTGATGATCGGCAGCTCGGGCAACTTCGACGCGACCGCGCTGGACGCCGAGGGCAACGTGCTCACCGGCCGCACGATCACCTGGACGCTGGCCAACCCGCAGGGCGGGTTCGGCCCGGGCTACGTGGCCACGCTGGGCGCAGGCGGCGCGGTCACCGGCGTGGGCCAGGGGACCGCGACCGTCACGGCGACGGTGGAGGGCGTGTCGGCCACCGCCACCGTGCGGGTGTTCCCGGTGCCGGTGGCGCGCCTGAGCGTTCGGCCCGATTCGCTGGACCTGCTCCCCGGCGCCAGCACGGAGCTGTTCGCCGTGGCGCTGGATGCGCAGGGCAACGTGCTCACCGGGCGGCCGGTGACGTGGGCATCGTCGGATGCACGCGTGGCGGCGGTGGGGAGCACGGGCACGGTCGCCGGGGTCGCCGACGGGACGGCGACGATCACGGCCACCTCCGAGGGGGTCACCGCCACCGCCCGGGTGCGGGTGCGGGTGCCCCCGCCGGCCCCGGTGGCGACCCTGGTCCTCAACCCCGACTCGGCGACGCTGGAGGTGGGGAAGCAGCGGACGTTCTCCGCCATCGCCAGGGACGTGAACGGCAACCTTCTCAGCGGGCGCGTGGTGACG
Source organism: uncultured Gemmatimonadales bacterium (assembly GCA_963716255.1). Classification (GTDB taxonomy): domain Bacteria; phylum Gemmatimonadota; class Gemmatimonadetes; order Longimicrobiales; family Longimicrobiaceae; genus JAFAYN01. The sequence goes on from OY970303.1 coordinate 3,118,570, forward strand.
TGGAGCACGTCCAACCCCGCGGTGGCGGCCTTCGGCGCCTCGGGGAGCCTGGTGACGGCGCTGGCGGAGGGGACCGCGACGATCACGGCCACTTCCGAGGGAATCTCGGCGACCGCCACGGTGCGGGTGGTGCCCGCCGCGCCCAGGGTGGCGACGGTGAAGGTGATCCCCGACACGCTCTCCATGTTCCCCGGCGACAGCCTGCAGTTCAGGGCCGTCGCGCTGGACGCGCAGGGGAACGTCATGACCGGGCTCACGGTGAGCTGGAGCGGGAACTCGAGCTACGGCACCGGCGCGCAGGTGAGCCGGAGCGGCATGGTGACGGCGTGGGCCGAGGGCACGACCACCGTCCGCGCCACGGTGAGCGGGGTCACGGGAACCTCCACGGTGCGGGTGAAGCCGGCTCCCCTCAGCAACGTCGGGGTGAAGGTGATCCGCAAGTACGTCCCCATCACCGGTGCCAACCTGGACGTTTCCACCGGTCCCAGGCCGGTCCGCTTCATCGTCGAGTTCACGGAGGCCGTGAAGGACATGTCGCTGCGCATCCGCAGCCCCGGGGGGATGCGGATCGACTGCGGCCGGTCGTACGCCGACAACATCTTCCAGAAGGAGTTCTTCTGCGAGCTGGAGATCCCGGGCGGAGCGGACCCGGGGCTGTGGCGGGTGGAGCAGCTGGTGCTCACCACCAGCAACGGGTCACGCACCCTCTCCTCGGCGGACCTGGACGCCGAGAACGTCCCGGGGCGGGCCTTCTCCGTGTTCGGCTCGGGTACGGACCGTGAGGCGCCGGTGGTGACCGCGGTGATCAACCGCGGGCGCGAGTCGGGCAGGTTCTGGATCCGGTACGACCTGGTGGACTACGTGACGGGCGTGCGCAGCTCCTCGGCGACGCTGCGCAACGTTGCCACCGGGCAGACGGTGACCTGCACGGGGAACCCGTCGCGCGGTGCCCTCGCCAAGTACGGCGAAAACCTCTGCCCGCTGGACGTTCCCGAGGGGGAGCGGTGGCAGCTCGTCTCCATCACCGCGACGGACGGAGTGGGCAACACGGCGACCTACACGCCGGCGCAGATCGACGCGGTCCGGGGACTGTTCGAGCAGACGCACCTCACCTACGAGTTCACCTCATAGCGACGGGGAGGGGATACAATGCAGAAGGGGGTGGGCTCCGGCCCACCCCCTTCTGCTTTCCCGTGCGGCTCTGCATGCGTCCGGTACGCGGATAGTTGCGTGGCGATGGCTGCCGCGCCGGCTCTTAGGTCTGTGCGGGCCTGCCGAACTCTAACAGGATCGGCTCAATGGCCAAATCCTCCATTGGTTGATGGCGCCTTGTTGGCTTCGCCGCTGACCACCCAAGGCCCCGCGCCACGCGCGACGATGGTGGCGAAGTTTTGGTATATTATTTTACGTAAAATCTCTTCGCTCTCACCCCGCAAACTCGCAGTGGCGCGAATCAGCTCCCTAACGTCGAAAGGCTCGGCTTCACGCCCCCGTTGCTGCACAAAAGGGCCATCTGTTTCCGTAAGAAGCCGAGCAGTGGGGATGCGAGCAACAACTTCGCGACCTTGGGCAGACCTCACCATTGCTGGGTTTACTGAGAAGTAGCACCCAGCCGCGGCAGCCTGTTCCAAGACCGAAAAAGATCCCGAATACCAGTGCAGGATCGCCGTCCCGGGGAAGCCCTCCACGGATGCAACCACATCGGCGGCCGCACGCCTGCTGTGTACGGAGAGGACACGAGCCGGGTCTGATGCACAAGCGTCAATAATGGCGGAGAAGACCCGGCGTTGGGTGGAGGGCTGTGCCGCTGCATCCCGAGTGTAGTCGAGTCCTACCTCGCCGATGTACCGTGTTTCACTTAGGTATTCCCGAAACTCCTGCAGCGGCTCTGCCGCCCCGGTGACATGGACCGGATGATAACCGAGCGCCGGACGAACGTACCTGTGACCTTTCGTGAGTACCTGAGTAAGGGGGAAGTCGCTAGGGCGGATCGTCACGGCGATACAGAAGATCTGCTCTCGCTCCAAATCCTCGATAATACGGTCGGGATCCGCGGCATGGTCTAGGTGGTAGTGGGTGTCGACGAGCCATGACCCATGTCTTGGCTTGGCCACGTGTTCCATTGGCACCAACTCAACCACCATTTGGTCGGTAGCGACGATACGCCACCTCTACGCGCTGTGCTAGGGCACTGAACTCCCGGATCGCGGAGTTCACCTCCTCCTCCGTATAAACGCGCCCCTGAAGTCCGCCACCATCAAGACGCTGAACACCAATACTCGTATTCCCGCCGAAGAAGCCATACCTTTCGCTAAGCGCGGCCTGCAGTAGCGGCATGCGGAGCTCTTGGTTCCATGCATCGTCGTACGCGCCGAGCAGGACCCCTATGTGCCCAGCCTCGGTGATGTCCACCCTCCCGACCTGTCCTGTCAACGTTAAGAACTTCGTTGCGGCGAATTGGACGTTGAAGAAGGAGTCTGCGACGGCGGGTTGCTCTTGCGAGTACCATGCGTAATACGATGCAATCTGGTCAGTCACGTCTTGGATACGTGAGGCACTCTTCAGGTACTGGTTCCGCCCCAGAGCCGCCACCATCCCAGCAGTCACCTCCTCAAGTGTGGCGCCCTTGTGTATGCGACGAATCCCATTCTTCAGGTACGAGTTATAGCCAGCGCGCGGACCACTCTCGGCTGGATTAACCTTCTGTGCCAACCAGCCCGCTGGATCACGCCTACAGATCGCAAGTTCCCGGTGGGCGATTCTCATGCGAGAAGCGCGGCGACTGTGGGCCGCTGACCCAGCACCACACGAGCTTCTTCTGCGAAGCGCCGGTACATCGTGATCGTACGCGGAGCATCTATGTGCTCGGAGTATAGCTCGGGCCACAACTCCATTATGTCTGCATCACTCGATAGCTCGATGGTACGCACGAACTCCACAAGGTCGGACAGGTTGCGTCGGCCGATGTCCTCGGGGCCAAGCCTGGCGAAGTCCGCCGCCCATAGGTCACGACCATACCGGGTCGGGTCATCACCATGGTACTCAATGGCGATTCGCCGTACATAGCAGGGCACACACTCTCCACAGTGGTGTGCACCGCCCGCTCCACCACGCGCGTTTTTCCAGCAGCTTTCGGTTATCTCGATCGCCCCTGGCATCTGGGCCACTACCTCCCTCACCACCTCAGCCTTAGTGTGGTGAAGAAACGGGTTTTCAATCACCATCTCAAAACCCAACGCCAACGCGAGGTAGTCACGCATCGGGGCAAGGACATCAGGATGAGCAGTGTGTGTAGAGAAAGCCCCAATCCGGGCGTTGGTGAGAGGCAGGTGGATCGCCATTTGACCGTTCTCTGCCAGCACCACTAGCCGGTGGTTTCCGGCTCGCCGTGCGGCTAGTGCTCCAAGGGTCATGAACAGGAACGAGCGAGTACGCTGACTTCCCTCCACTGCGTGCTCTGCTACAGCATCCTGATCACCCGGTCGGCTAGAGGCGAAAAACTGATAGTGAGAGACTGGTCCGAAGCGGTTCTGCAACGCCTCTACCAGTGTCTGCTGCGCCTTCTTCGTCTTCGCATTACGCGTTACATGTGAGACGAGTTGGTGCAGTTTCCCTTCTGCAGCATACATATGAGCTGCAGCAAATGAATCTAGTCCCCCCGAGAAGAGAAGAGTTCGACCTTCTTGGCTTGTGTCGAAGACTTGCGTCTCCGGGTTACCCTGGGACTGGCGGAGCTGAATCTCCCAGAAGTCGTTTGCGAGGGTCCGGAGGATCTGCTCGACCAATGGGACAAGCGGCATTAGCCGGAACGTATTAACAACGGGGATAGAGAGAACAATATCCCGGCCGAACTCCTCACGCTCGCCGCGTTTGGTCGCCCTATCTGCGGCAAAGACCGCAGAAGCGAGGCGCAGAAGGTCCGCCTCCAACGTTGTTGGGGCCCCAATCTGCTTTCGAAAGTCCTTCTCCCCCGTATAGAGCGTAGAGCGCGTATCAAGTACATAGTTGTACCCGGCTCCATCACCATCAGCATCGCTTTGGCGTACGAAATAGGAGGTCATCATCCCTCCTTCCCTGCACCAGACAGTTGGGCAACCACATCGCCTACGTAACCACGCCACGCAGTAGAGTCGGTGGGTGGGGCACCCACGCGACTCACCACGTCCACAGTGGCGCGGCGGATCTCGCCCTTGAGTGCGATGGCTTCTGCCGCGGTCTGAACCCGCTGCGGTGCCCCAACGTAGCTCGGGAGATCCCGGGATGCATAGTAGGCACTAGCCTCCGCGAACAACTCCCCGGCGAACCGGGCGGCACCGCCTCCTTGGGCTGCCACACGGGCCAAGGCGCGCCGGCCCATGTCGACTATTGGGCCAGCCGCTCTACCATAGGCGGCAGCGGTATCGAACCCCTGCAGCGCCTCACGCACCGAATCACCGCGCGCCGCGATCGCGCACGCAGTCGCAAACACCGGTGCGGCGAATGATTCTGTGAGATCTGATCCGCGCTCGGCGTTCGCGGCCTGCCAAAGGAGCTGCGCTTGTCGCTCAGGGCTGAGATTGCGTCGCCCAAGCGCGGCCTTCGCTGGTCGCCACGCGGGAACGTTTGGTGAAGGGTCGTTCCGCGAGGTTCCCATCAGTCCTTCCCGGTTGGGTAGCGTTCGTTTTCGGCATCAGCGATCTCGCGGCAGATCGCTGTGTCATCGACTAATCCACCAGAGAAGATTTGATTCCAACGAAGAGCCCTCCGGAGCCCGGGCGCCTGCGTGAGCGCAGCAACAGCAGCAAGCACCGTCTCAGCCGGCATGAATGCGACTGGTGCTTGGAACTCTGCGTTGAATCGTGCAGACAGTGCAAGAAGAGTCTCAGGGCCCTGCTGGAAGGTTGAGGATACAAGGACCGCCGCAGCGATTCGGTTGTGCTCTCCCTGCCGGACACGCTGTCGCACGACATACTCACCGAGTGGTCGCATCTCTGGCCAGCCAGCGCTAAATCCCTTTCCCCCCGCTGCCTTCGCATCGATCACGAGAAGCTCCGAGCGCGGTAATGGAGCGATCATGTCACTCACCGTCTGGCCACGTCGATTCCCGCCGAGCCGTTGAACATGTCGACCCAGGATGAATTCGAATGCGTCAGCGACCGCTTCCTCGAAATAGCGCCACGCCTCGCCTGCTATCTCAGTGGGGAGCTCGTTTCGAGCGAGAGTTACGAACTGTCCAGGGAAATCATCGGAAAGCGCTCGCCAACTTGGTACTGCACCACCGAGAATGTCTAGGAATTCGGTCCAGCCGAGTTGATTGCCCACGCCCAATTGGCCGACAAGTACCAGGGACCGGGCATCTTGGCGGGCTGCCGCCGCAAGCCGGAACTGAACCTCCTCTGGAAATTCATCTGTATCGGTGATTGCGATGCGGTACCGAATCACCGCGCCGAGTTGCCCCACCCGGTCACAATCGATTTCTATGTGCTGCCCGTGCCGCGTCGCACCTGCCACATTGTAGCCAGCGAAGAGAAGCGTGCGAGTAGCGATCGCTACCCAGGCATTCTCACGCTTTCTGGTAAGCGGCGGCATTGACAAGTGTTCGGAATCCATGATTGAGGGCAACGCGTTGCCACGTGGGACGTGGCGCACCTTGTCGAACTCTTGCGTCAACCGCCTCAGGGTGGTCACGCCTTCACGATTCCGGCACAGCGACTACCTCAAAGCACTTCAGAGTGCCTAATCTGAAGTGAAACCGAAGCGCATGCAACAAGATCAGACTTTCACCAATAAACAACATGTGCCCGGTTCACAGGGATACCAGGCACATGAGTTCCTTTCCCTCGCTCGGACTCCAATACTTAGGCGGTGTACTCGCTGTTTTTGTTCTACACTAGTCAAATATCCAGGTGCACAACAGTAATTGAGCGACTCAGCTCAGCAGCCGCAGCGGCATCACCAGGCACATGTAGTCCGGCGTGTCCTCGTTCCCCACCGGCTGCATCGTCGCCGCCCGCTCCGGCGCCTTGAAGGTCATCTTCACCTCGTCCGTCGGCATGTAGCGCATCAGCTCCAGCAGGTACTGCGCGTTGAAGCCGATCTCCAGCGGGTCCCCGTCGTACTCCACCGGCAGCTCCTCAGACGCCTCCCCAAGGTCCGGCGTCTGCACCGAGAACTTCATCATGGGCCCGCCCAGCGACATGCGGATCCGGTGCGTCTGGTCGCTCGCCACGATGGCCATGCGGCGCACGGCGGAGTTCAGCGCCGCCTTATCCACCACCATGGTCTTGTCGTTGTCCTTGGGGATCACCTGCTCGTAGTTGGGATACGGCCCCTCGATCAGGCGCGTGAACACCTGCACCGAGTCCGTGCGGAACCCCAGGTGGTTCTCCGATCGAGCCACCTCCACGGCCTCCTCCGGGCCGAACAGCTTCTGCACCTGTCCCAGGGCCTTGGGGTGCACGATCAGGTCTCCAGCGGCCGCGTGGGTGTCTCCGTCGATGGGCAGCGTCATCTTCGCCAGGCGGTGGCCGTTGGTCGCCACCATCCGCATCTCCTGCTCGCCCAGCTGCCAGAGCACCCCGTTCAGGATGGGACGCGTCTCCTCCGTGCTCGCCGCGAAGCTCACGTGCGAGATCAGCCGGGCCAGGTCGCGCCCGGTCAGGCGCCACGTTTCCTCGAAGGCCACCTTGGGGAACGCCGGGAACTCGTCGCGCGGCAGGCCGTTCAGCCGGAAGCGCGAGCGGCCGCTGGCGATGGTGATGGTGTCCCCCTGCGTGGAGATCTCCACCGAGCCGGGGAGCTCACGCGCGATCTCCTGGAGCTTCTTCGCCGGCGCCGTGATCGCCCCGGGCTCCGCCACCTCCGCCGGAATGCGCACCGCCACCGCGGTGTCCAGGTCCGTCCCGCTCAGCCGGACCGCGTCGCCTTCCGCCTCCAGGAGGATGTTCGCCAGCACCGGGAGCGTGGTGCGGGTCGGGATGCTCCCGGCCACCGCGCCCAGCCCCTGCTGAAGGTTCTCACGCGTGATCGTGAATTTCATCGATGTCCCCAGACTCTGGAGTTTGACGGTTGTCCACCGGGAAGCCGTACTTCCAACGTGAAGATATTTAAACCAGTATCAGTAGTAGAGGGCGTGGACGCGTGGAAAGACATCCTCCGGCCCCCCGCAACCCATTGCCGCGAAACCACCTGCGGCCCCTCCGCCCCCTGTGGACGGAGCTGTGGACAACCTGCGTTCTCCCCACGGTGTCCACGTTCCACCCCCCTTCCCCCGGATCTCCACACGCTGTCCACACCCGTTCCACGAGCGTTTCCACACGCCCGCAACCGGTCGGTCACCGCCGTGCAACGGTCCCCGCCGGCGCGCTTCGAGACCGCTCCTCGAAGCCGCATCAGCGCAGCGCCGCGCGCAGGCCGTCCACGCGCTCGCGGAACACCGGGTCCGTCGACATGTCCTCCTCCACCTTGGCGATGGAGTGGATCACCGTGGAGTGGTCGCGCCCCCCGAACAGCTTGCCGATCTCCACCAGCTGCAGGTCGAAGAGGTCCTTGATCAGGTACATCGCCACCTGGCGGGGCACCGTCAGGTCCTTGGTGCGCTTCTTGGACTGCAGCGCATCCGTGGTCACCCCCCACGCCGCCGCCACCCGCTGGCGCACCACGTCCGGGGTGATCCCGCCGCCCTCGCTGCGGCCGTCGTGGCCGCCGCCGCCCAGCACCTCGCGCGCGAACTCCACGCTGATCTCGCGGCGGTACAGCGAGGAGTGCGCGAACAGCTTGGTCACCGCGCCCTCCAGCTCCCGCACCGACGAGGTGCGCGTCTGAGCGATGTAGGTCAGCACCTCGTCCGCGTCCGCCATCTGCAGGCCCTCCTCCTCCATCTTCTTGCGGAGGATCGCCATGCGCGTCTCGAAGTCGGGCGGCTTGATGTCCGCCACCAGCCCCCACTCGAAGCGCGAGATCAGGCGGTCCTCCAGCCCGATCTCCTTGGGCGGCCGGTCCGAGGTGAGGACGATCTGCTTCTGCGCGTCGTGCAGCGCGTTGAAGGTGTGGAAGAACTCCTCCTGCGTGCGCTCCTTGCCCTCCAGGAACTGGATGTCGTCCACCAGCAACAGGTCCATCTGCCGGTACTGGCGGCGGAACTCCGCCATGGATCCCTCCTGGATGGCGCTCACCAGCTCGTTGGTGAAGCGCTCCGACGACAGGTACATCACCCGCTTCCCCGGGTCGCGCGCCAGCATGGCGTGGCCGATGGCGTGCATCAGGTGCGTCTTTCCCAGCCCCACCCCACCATAGATGAAGAGCGGGTTGTACATGCGCGCCGGCGCCTCGGCCACCGCGTGCGCGGCCGCCGAGGCGAGCTGGTTGTTGTTGCCGACGACGAAGCGGTCGAAGGTGTAGCGCTCGTTCAGCGGCGACAGCCCGGGCGCGGGGCGCGGCTCCGGGGCCGAAGCCGCGTAGTCCACCGGGTACGCGCGCGCGGGAGCGGACGCCGGCGCCTGGGCCGGCGCCGCGCTGGGGGGAAGCACCTGCGCGCGCCCGTTCCCCTGCACCTGCACCGACAGCGTGAAGCGCCGGTCGAAGAGCTGCTCGCCGATGGCCGAGAGCAGTTCCCCGTACTTGTCCTCCACCCAGTCCGCGGCGAAGCGGTTGGGCGCGGAGACCACCAGGAGGTCCTGCGAGATCGCGACGGCCTCGGTGCGGGCCAGCCAGGTACGGAACGCCTGCTCCGGGAGCGCCGTGCGGGCACTGTCCAGGATTCGCGACCAGACCTCGTCGGCGGTAAGCTCCATCGTGCTTGTCGGGGGGCACAGCGTTCGGGAACGGGCAACGGGGCGCAACCTAGAAACCCCATGTGGAAAAGTCAAGGAAGGGGCGCCGTTGCTGGAACTTCGCCGCTTTCGGCCGGCGTTCGGTAAGGCTCTCCGGGCCGGATTTCCACACGTTTTTTGGGCGAGGTTAGGCAGGGTTCGGGCGTGCCCCCCGCGGGGCGCGGGGGTCGGGCTTCGGCTCCGTAGCAGACGAAACGACCATCTGCAACGGAGTCGAGCCCCGCGAAACGGCCCGCGGGTCTCGCCCCTCCGGGCCGGAATCCCTCACGCAACCGGGGGTGCGCTCCACCCTCCAGCCGGAGTCGGTCGGCAGCTGCAGGCTGTCCCCTGTAACCTGCTACCCTGTTCCCTCGCAGTTGACGTACCCCTCCGCCTGGGCTAGATTAACGGTCTTTGCCGCACCACAACGGAAATTCGCGCAGGATACCGCTATGAAGCCTTCATACCGTCCGCGTAACCGCAAGCGGATCAACAAGCACGGGTTTCGGGCCCGGATGGCCACCAAGGGTGGCCGCGAGGTCCTCAACTCGCGCCGCAGGAAGGGGCGCCACAAGCTGGTCGTCACGGTGCCCAAGAAGTAGTCCGCGTCCGCCCTCCGCGCACATGGCGGAAGGTGGAGACCCGGGCGCCGCGGCGCCCGCGGAAAGCGGTGGGGAGCCCGGCGGGTTCGGGCTGCCCCGCGCGGCGAGGATCACCGGGTCCGAGGAGATCCGGGGGCTGTTCAGACGGGGGAAGAGGAGACGGACGCGTCACCTGGATGCGTTCTTCACCGCTTCCCCCGCCGCGCATCCCCGCCTGGGCGTGGTGGTCCCCAAGCACAAGCGGCGCATCGTGGAGCGCAACCGGCTCAAGCGCCGGCTGCGCGAGATCGGGCGCGCCCTGGTCCTCCCCGCGCTGCGCGGCGCCCCGGTCCCGCTGGACCTGATGCTGCGCGCCCGGCCCGAGGCGTACGGCGCGTCCTTCGCGGAGCTGCGCGACGAGCTCCGCGCCCTGGCGGAGGAGCTGTGCTCGCGCGCGCCCTGATCTCGGCCATCCGCTTCTACCAGAAGGGGATCTCGCCGCTCACCCCGGCCTCGTGCCGCTTCCACCCCAGCTGCTCGCAGTACGGGCTGGAGGCGGTGCAGCGCTACGGCGCGGCGCGGGGGAGCTGGCTCACGGTGCGGCGCCTGGCCCGCTGCCACCCTTTCTGCAAGGGCGGGTACGACCCGGTGCCCTGAACGGACGGAACAGAGAAGGGAACAGCCTGCCGGCGTCGCGCCGTTCGTCGGCTGTTCCCTTTTCCCTTGGGTGGTGCTACCGCGGAGCGGGGTGGATCCCCCCTCCCGCCCCGAAACCGAAACCGAGGACCCGGCGGCGCCGTACTCCCGGAGACCGAGCCGCACGGGCCTTCCCCGCATAGACCGAGTCGATGGAAAAGCGAGTCCTGATCATGGTGCTCCTGATGACCGCCGTCATCATGGCCACCAACCTCCTGGCCCCCAAGCGGCAGGAGCCTCCCGCCGCGCGGGCGGACAGCGCCGTCGCCGCGGCCCCGGCCGCGGCGTCCCTTCCGGACGCGCCCGTGCTCCCGGCCGGCGTGACGCAGGTGCCGGCGCAGCAGGTCGTCGTCAGCTCCCCGCTGTACCGGTACACCTTCTCCACCCGCGGTGCGTCGCTGGTGGGTGCCCGCATGCTCCGCTTCGCCTCCGCGCAGCAGCAGGGGCAGCCGGTGGACCTGGTGCCCGAGGGCACCACGGGGATGCTGGCGCACCGCCTGGTGGTGGGCCGGGACACCGTGGACCTGCGCGGCCTCCCCTTCCAGGCCAGCGCCGCCCGGCTGGATCTCGCCGAGGGCGGCCGGCCGCAGCAGCTGCGCTTCACCTACGGCGGGCAGGGCGGCCTGGGGGTGGAGGTGGTCTACACCTTCCGCCCCGGCGACTACCTGGTGGACGTGTCGGGCCGCGTCACCGGCGCCCCCGCGGGAGCGCGTCTCCTCACCGGGCTGGGGACCGGGCTCGCCACCCACGAGGCCGCGCCCGACCGCTTCGTCAACGACCTGGCCGTGGTCGCGCTCGCCGAGGACGGCGTGGACGTCCTCCCCTTCCGCAAGGTCGAGGGTAGCCAGTCGCTGCAGGGGCCGCTCACCTGGGCCGGGGTCAAGGACAAGTACTTTCTCGCCGCCCTGATCGCCGGCGAGCGCCCCGCCTTCGCGGAGCTGACGCTGCGCCAGCTCCCCCAGCGGCGCATTGTCGTCGGGCGGGGGGAGGACACCTCCACGGTGCTCCTGCCGCGCGCCGAGGCCCAGGTTGCCCAGACGCTCGGGGAGGGCGGCACGTTCGGCTACGGCGCGTACCTGGGGCCGCAGGAGCACAACCGCCTGGCGGCCGTGGGGTACGACCTGGACGAGGTGAACCCCTACGGGTACCGCTGGCTGCGCCCCGTGGTGCGCCCCATCGCCGCGGCCGCGCTCTGGGCCATGCGCGAGCTGCACGACACGCTGGGCGTTTCCTACGGCTGGGTGCTCATCATCATCGGAGTGCTGGTCAAGCTCCTGCTGTGGCCGCTGAACGCAAAGGCCATGCGGGCGCAGATGAAGAACATGGCGGTGCAGCCGCTGGTGCAGGAGATCCAGACCAAGTACAAGAACGACCCGCAGAAGCAGCAGGAGGAGATGATCCGGCTGTACAAGGAGCACGGGTTCAACCCGGTGGCGGGGTGCCTGCCGCTGCTGATCCCCATGCCCATCTTCATCACCCTGTACTTCGTCTTCCAGAGCGCCATCGAGTTCCGCGGGGTGCCGTTCGCGTGGCTCCCGGACCTGTCGCAGGCGGACCCGTACCACATCGTGCCCATCCTGTTCATCGGGTCCACCTTCATCCTCCAGTGGATCAGCACCAAGCTGAGCGGGATGGAGACGAACCCGCAGATGAAGATGATGATGTACGTGATGCCGGTGATGATGGGCGTGTTCTTCTTCAAGCTGGCCTCGGGGCTCAACCTGTACTACACGGCCAGCAACCTGGCCGGGCTCCCGCAGCAGGTGCTGATCGCCCGCGAGCGCAAACGCGCCACCGAGGAGATGAAGGCCAAGAAGGCCGAGGAGGAAGCCGCCGCGCGCAGGGCGGCCGGGCCCACGCCTCCGGCCACGCGGCAGCAGAAGCGGCGCAAGTAGCCGCCCGCCGTCGCCGCACCACGCGCGAAAGCCCGCCCCCCTCCGGGGGCGGGCTTTCGCGTATCCGGGTGCGGCGAGCCGCCGTCAGTGGTGGTGTGCGGTGGCCTCCTTGCGCACCTGGATGCGGCGCGTCGGCGCGGCCGTGGCCGAATCCACCGCCAGGAGCTGCATCATCCCGCGCTCCTCGTGCCCCAGGATGTGGCAGTGCATCACGTACTGTCCGGTGAAGTCGGCGTAGCGCTGCCGGATGATCACGTAGCCGGGATTTCCCGTCGGGTCGTTGGCGTCGGGGAGCGGCAGCGCGACCACGTCCAGCCACACCGGCGCCCGGTTGGTGGCGGCCGCGGCGTTGAGCTCCGCGTAGAGGGCGGCGTTGGGGTCCGCGGCGCCCTGCGGGTACACCACCTGGATCACCTGGAAGGGGTTGATGTGGATGTGGAAGGGATGGTTGGTCGCCAGGCTCTGGTTCACCACCTTCCACGTCTGCACCGAGTCCAGCTGCATGGGGAGCGGCGCTCCGCCCGCGTTCTCGGGCACGTACACGCTCTCGCTGAACTTCTGGTTCGGCTCTTGGACGGTGCCGATGAAGAAGCGCGTCGGGTCCGTCTGCGACTGGTTGCCGAAGGCAGAATCCGCGAACACGATCACCGGCATCCCGGCCGTGTCGATGGAGTCCGGGTTCATGGGGCCCGGCAGGTTGTCCAGGAAGGCCGGGAGCGGCGGGAGCGCGTCCGGGAGCGTGGAGGCAGCCGGCCCGTCGACGATCTGCACGTAGAAGAGCGGCTGCGGGGCCGAGGTGGCGGACAGGCGCCCGCGTCCACCGCCACCCCCTCCACTCCCTCCGCCGCTTCCCGCCTTGCGGGTACCGTCGAGGGGGGTAAGGTGCGCCACGGGGACGGCGTGTACCTGGAAGATCCCCTTGTTGGCAGGCGCCTGCACGAACACGTCCAGGCGGTTCCCGGGGGCCATGAGGACGCTGGTGTCCGCGGCCGGGCGCCCGCCCGGGGCGCTGTAGTTGGCCGGCGCGTACTGCACGCCGTCGCGGGCGATGTCGTACAGCGTGGGCTCCGCGCCCGTCGAGTCCGCGAAGGAGATGCGGAAGTTGTTGGACTTGGTGATGTTCTCGTTGACGATGCGCCACCGCTGCACCTCGCCCTGGCGCATCACGATGGTCGGGGTGAGCTGGCCGTTCACCAGCGTCGGGGGGACGCTCGTCGGCGACGTCGCGGGCCTGAGCAGGTTGACGGTGGTGTCCACTTGCTGCAGCGCCACCATGTGCTCCCGGATCCCGTGCCGCCGGGTGAGTGCGTCCAGCCCTCCGCCCTCCACCAGGAAGGCCCCGGACATGCCGTTGGTCACCTGAAGGGCCACCGAGCCGTGCTTGTGCGGGTGGTACCAGTGCGTCCCCGGCGACTGGTTCAGGGGGATGCGGAACGCGTACTGGAAGGTGTCTCCCGGCGCGATCTGGAGGAGGACGTCGTCGCCCAGGCTGTCCGGCGTGACGTGGAAGCCGTGGTAGTGGATGTTGGTCCACTCCGAGCCGTGGAAGCAGTCCAGGTAGGTGTCCACCGAGTCCGCGGCGGCGGGGTAGTCCACGCACGCGTCGTTCGTGCCCACCGGAGGCTTCACCAGGCCGTTGACCAGCTTCAGGTGCACCGAGTCGCCCGGGCTCACCCGGAAGGTGGGGCCGGGAAAGCCCACGACCCCGGAGTCGGCGTACGACACGCCGTTGGCCGCCAGGAGCTGGTAGGTGCGCAGCGGCAGGGGCTGGGCGTGGCCGGGCACCGGCAGCGTCGCCCAGACCGCCGCCAGCGTGACGTCCAGCACGCCTCCCGGGCCGGTCCGCACCGTGAACGGCTCGGTCAGCGTGTCGACGGCGAGCGGCTGCGGAGCCGGCGTGGTGGGCAGCTCGATCCCCGGCAGGGTGGGCGCGCAGCCCCACGCGAGCAGGGCGAGTGCGGCGATGGGGGCGAGCCGCGGCGTTCGCCGGGCTCCGGGCGTGGCGTGAATGTCCATTCGTGGCCCTCCAGGGGCGCAGGGGATGGATGGGGGTGGCGGGCCGGGCGGCACCCGCCGGGAGGAGGACTTCGGCTGCGGTTGGAAAGTGAAGTGTGACAGGATATCTGCGGCCACGCGCGGCCGCAATCCTGCCGGGGCACAGCCCGCATCGTCCCGGGGTTGCTCGGGGGCCGGTGCTCCCCCATTCTCCGCCCATGCATCCTTCCCTCTTCGCCGACACCATCGCCGCCGTGGCGACCCCGCCGGGCCGCGGGGCCGTGGCGCTGGTCCGCGTCTGCGGGCCGGACGCGCTGGGCGTCCTCCTCCGGCTGGCGCCCGGCCTGCGAGGCGCCCCGCCCGCGCGTATGCAGCGGCTGGCACGGCTGGCGCACCCGGAGACCGGCGAGATGCTGGACCGCGCGCTGGTGGCGTACTTCCCCGCCCCCGGCAGCTACACCGGCGAGGACACGGTGGAGCTCGCCACCCACGGCGGCGTGCTCACCCCGCAGCTGGTGCTGGACGCCGCGCTCGCCGCCGGCGCCCGCGCCGCCGAGCCGGGCGAGTTCACCCGCCGCGCCTACCTCAACGGCAGGCTGGACCTGCTCCAGGCAGAGGCCGTCGCGGACCTCATCGACGGCCGCTCGCGCGCGCTCCACCGCGCGGCCGTCCACCAGATGGAGCGCGGCCTTTCCCGCCAGGTGGAGGCGCTGCGCGAAGCGCTGGTGGGCGCGCAGGCGCTGCTCGTGTACGGCATCGACTTCCCGGAGGAGGACGAGCCGCCCGTTCCGCCGGAGCGCATCCGCGCCGCCGCCGAGGACGTGCTCCGGCGCGTGGACGGGCTGCTCGCCACCGCTCCCGAGGGGGAGCTGCTGCGCGAGGGCGCGCTCACCGTGCTCGCCGGCCGCCCCAACTCCGGCAAGTCGTCGCTGTTCAACGCCCTGCTCGGGGTCGAGCGGGCCATCGTCACCGAGATCCCCGGCACCACCCGCGACGCCCTGGAGGCGGTGGTGTCGCTGGACGGCTACCCCTTCCGCCTGGTGGACACCGCCGGGCTGCGCGAGACCCCCGACCGGGTGGAGGAGATCGGCATCGAGGTGGCGCGCCGCTACCTGGCCGCCGCCCGCCTGGTGCTCTTCTGTGTGGAGGCGGGGCGGCCGCTGGAGCCGGAGGAAGAGGTGTTCCTGCGCCAGCCGGCCCCCGCATCCGTGGTGCTGGTGCGCACCAAGGCCGACCGCGCCCCCGACCTCGCCGACCCGCAGAGCGCAGCGGCGGAAGGGCTTCCCACGGTGCGCGTCGCCGCCCCGCGCGGCGAGGGCCTGGGCGAGCTCCGCCGGCTCCTCCTCCGCGCGGCTTTCGGCGGGATCCTGGGCGAGCCGGGAGAGGCGCCGCTCGTCACCCGTGAGCGGCAGGCGCGGGCGCTGCGCCGCGCGCGGGGGGAGATACGGCTCTTCCTGGAGGCATGGGAGCAGGGGATCCCCCCGGAGTTCGCGGCCACGCACCTCCAGGCGGCGGCGGGGGCGCTGGAGGAGCTGCTGGGGGTGATCGGGACGGAGGACGTCCTGGACCGCGTGTTCTCCACCTTCTGCGTGGGGAAGTAGCGCGCCGCGGAGCGATGCTTGCGAAAGGGGCGCGGTTGATCGGACGGCCCCGGCGGGCGCCGCCGCGCCCATTCACGCGAGCCCCGGACGCACCCGCATGCGATGGATCCTGTTTCTGGCCCCCCTTCTCTGCCTCGCGGGCGGGCTTCGTGCGCAGAGCTTCACCCACTGGCTGGAACCGGGCACGCGGGTGCGCGTGACCGCGCCGGCGCTGGAGCCCTCCCGGGTCGCCGGCGACGTCGCGCTCCTCCACCCGGACACCCTGGTGCTCGAGCGCGGCGGCCGGCGCCTCCCCATCGCAAACGCGCGTATCGAACTGATCGAGGTGAGCCAGGGGCTGGACCGCCGGCGCGGGGCGTGGCGGGGGTCGATCCTGGGCGCGCTGGTCGGGGCCGGGCTGGGGGTGACCTTCGGCGCGCTCGGGGCCCAGGACCTTCCCACCGGCATCGGCACCTCCGCGGCGCTCGGCTTCTTCGGGGGCGGGCTGGTCGGCGGAGGACTCGGCGCGGGGGTGGGGGCGGTGCTCGCGCCGGAGCGCTGGCAGGGCTACCGGATCGAGCATCCCGCGGCGAACGCGGGGCGGAGCAGGCCCTGAACCAACCGCCCGCCCCCGACATCGAAAACCCCGCCTGGAAGGCTCGGTGACGCACGAAACCCCTGCACACGACCACGCACCCTCCGTACGAAGAGATCGTGGTTCTGGAGCGATCTGGCGACGTCGGTTTGTTCGGGTTGTGTTCGGAATCTGCGGCGAGCTAGCGGACGATCTCGAACGAGTCGCCCTCGACGGGGCCGGCGGGGATCTCCTCGACTTCCTCCACCCGTGAGCCGGGGGGGCCGTGCGCAAGCTGCTCGCGGAACGCGTCGACGACCTCCTCCCTGCCGCGTACCCGCACCTCCACGGAGCCATCCGGGCAGTTGCGCACCGTCCCGGCGAGGCCCAGCCCCCGGGCCCGGGAGCGGGTCCACCAGCGAAAACCCACTCCCTGGACCTTCCCCCGGACCCGGTAGGCGGCCTCCTTCATCCCCTCACCGCATCTCCTGGTGGCTGGGACGACGGTGCGGCGCCGAATCGCCGGAAGCGCTACCCCCGGTACCGCCACCCTGGAGGTTCTGAAGCAGGGTGCCGAGAAGTCCGCCGGGGTTTCCCTTCCCCTGCGCCATCCCCAGGAGGTTGCGTCCTTCCTGGGCCACGGCGGCGCTCAGGCCGCCCATGATGGCGCCCTTGAGCTGGTTCTTGGCCTTGTACAGGGTCGTGCTGCGCTTCCCCTGCACCTGGTCGCCGCTCCCCGCGAGGAGGAAGCCGACCCCGAAGGCGAGGCCGAGCGCCGGGAGTGGATTCTCGCGGACCTTGTCCAGGATGCCGCGCTCCTCCAGCACCTGCTCCGCCCGGCCCAGCGCCTCGCCCGCCTTCTCCCGCGCCTGGCCGGCCGCGTCGCCCACCCGGCCGGACACGTTGCCGGAGAGACCCTGCAGGCGCTCGCGGGCCTGGCCGGCCACGTCCCGCACCCGGTTCATGGCGCCGCCTTCCGAGGAGCCGCCGCTCGGCTCCCAGGAGCTGCCGGCGGAGGTGCCCGCGGGCGCGATGGCCCCGTAGCCGGTGTCCACGTCGCGGCCCATGGTCAGGCCGCCGTGGACCTCACCCGTGCCGGTCGCCAGGTCGCCCATGGCGCGGGAGCCCGGGGTCCCCGGGTCGAGAGAGGCGTCGTCGCGGGAGCCGCCCGTCAGGCCGGAGCTGCCGGTCGACCCGGCGCCCCCCAGTCCGGAGCCGTAGCCGGTGCTCCCCATCCCGCTCAGGCCAGCTCCTTCTTCGCCTGCTGGATTTCGCTCTGTAGCCACCGTTTGTCCTCCTTCAGAGTTTGAATGGTCTGGTCCGGACCGAGGTCGTCTTTCTTGAGGTTGTTCAGGTTCTTCTTCGCCAGCAGTCCGCCGACGAGGACGAAGACAAGACCGACCAGCAGCGCGCCCAGCCAGTAGTTGTCCAGCAGGTCCCCGATCGCCGCTACCAGGAAGGCAGTGAGGACCAGCAGCCCGACCAGGAGAAGCCCGCCGCCGACGGCGATCATGGCGGCATCCTTGGTGGCGCTGCGGAGGTTCTCGCGCATCTCGGCCTTGGCGAGGGACACCTCCTGCTTGACCAGCGTTGCGCTGTCCTGCGCCAGCTGCTTGAACAGCTCACCGAGCGACGGCTCCGGCCCCGGCGCGCTCGGGGGCCGGTCCGTCACGGCCGGGCGGCTCACGTGGAAGTCGTCCTGCATGGTTGTTGTCTCCTACCGCAGGATCTTGCCCAGGACCCAACCCGCGGCGACACCGATCAGGAGCGTCTGCAGGGGCTTTTCCCTGACCATCCGCTCAACGTCGCTCTGAAGCGCCCGGACGTCGTTGTCGCGCAGGTAGCGCGCGGTGGATTCCATCGTGCTGGCGGCCTGCTGCGCGAGGTCGGTAGCCTTCCCCATCGCGCCGCTCGGGGTGCCGCCCCGGTCCGCGAGCCCGCTGAGGCGGTTCGCCGCCGTCTCCAGCCCGTCCGCCGCCCGTCCGAGCACCTGGTTCGCGTGGTCCTGCAGCCCCGTGGTACTCGCGCCACCCTGGGCCGCCGTGCTGCTCCCCGTGCCGGTCGCGGTGCTCCCCAGCCCGCTGCCGCTCAGCCCACTGCTGCCGCCGGTTCCCAGGTCCGACGCCGTGCTGGTGCCGGTCCCTCCGAAGCTCGGAGTGTTGGCAGCCCCTGCGCTCGAGCCCGTGCTCCCGCTCAGACCGCTTTCGCCGGCACCCAGGCTGCTGCCGCCGAGCCCGGTGCCGCCCCCTGTCCCGGTGCTTCCACCCAGTCCGGTGCTGCCGCCCAGCCCCGCGGCGCCGCTGCCACCCGTCCCCGTTCCACTCCCATATCCGCCGGTACCGCCGACGTCCCTGTTCTGGTCGTCCATGGTCCCTCCTGGTGTTTAGGCTCCGTTCTCCGGGAGGGATCCTATGCGCAACACCTGTGCCAGTGGGGACATGCGTTCCGGCGGGGGCGATGCAGCGGGAAACGGGTGATTTACAAGTGGTTATGCATTCCTTGCCGGTGTCGGCGGGTTGGGGAGAGCAGGAGTGTTCCACGTGGAACAGCGCCGCCGCCCGCTTGTAACAAGGGTCGCCGGGGCAACCTGACCAACCAGCGACGGCGGAGCGGATGAGCGAGCGGTACGACGTGATCGTGGTGGGTGGGGGCCACGCCGGAGTGGAGGCGGCCGCGGCGTCGGCGCGCATCGGTGCGTCCACGCTGCTGGTCACGCCGAACCTGGAGGGCATCGGCCAGATGAGCTGCAACCCCGCCATCGGTGGCGTGGCGAAGGGAACGGTGGTGCGGGAGGTGGATGCGCTCGGTGGGATCATGGCGCGGGCAACCGACCGCTCGCGCATCCAGTTCCGCATGCTCAACCGCTCCAAGGGTCCCGCGGTGTGGGCGCCCCGCGCCCAGTGCGACCGCGGGCTCTACCCCCGGGCGGCGCGCGCACTGCTGGAGGAGCATTCTGCGCTTCACTTCATCCAGGGAATGGTGGGGTCGCTCCTGCTGGAGGGCGGCCGCGTGGCCGGCGTGTGCACGGAGGGTGGCGCCGAGCTTCGCGCACGATGCGTGGTTCTGACAGCGGGGACCTTCCTGCGCGGCCGGATCCACGTGGGCCACGCGCCCGCCGTCCCCGCCGGACGGGCCGGGGACCCACCCTCGGTGCGCCTCGCCGAGCAGATGGAGGCGCTGGGGCTGGAGGTCGCACGCTTCAAGACCGGCACCCCGCCGCGCATCGATGGGCGCTCGGTGGACCTTTCGCGCCTGGAGGAGCAGCAGGGCGAATCGCCCGATTACCGCCTGTCGGTGTGGGCACGCGAGCCCCTGCTCCCGCAGCTCCCCTGCTGGATCACCTGGACGGGTGAGCCCCTCCGCGACATCGTGGACCGCCACCTGGGCGATTCCGCGCTCTACGGCGGCGAGATCTCCGGGCGGGGTCCGCGCTACTGTCCGTCCATCGAGGACAAGATCGTCAAGTTCCCCGAGGCCGCGCGGCATCAGCTCTTCCTGGAGCCGGAGGGGCTGGCCACGAGAGAGATGTACGTCAACGGCCTGTCGACCTCGCTCCCCGCGGACGTGCAGCTACGGATGCTGCACAGCATTCCGGGGCTGGAGGAAGCCCGGATGACCAAGCCGGGCTACGCCATCGAGTACGACTACTATCCCCCCCACCAGCTCCGCCCCACCCTGGCCAGCAAGGCACTCGAAGGGCTGTTCCTCGCGGGGCAGGTGAACGGGACGACCGGCTACGAGGAGGCCGCCGGGCAGGGGGTGCTCGCGGGGGCGAACGCGGCGCTGGACGCGCTCGGGCGTGACCCGCTGATCCTGGAGCGCGACCAGGCGTTCATCGGCGTGCTGGTGGACGACCTGGTGACCCGGGGAACCGATGAGCCCTACCGGCTGTTCACCTCGCGCGCCGAGTTTCGCCTCACGCTGCGCCAGGACAACGCGCTCGCGCGCCTGGGGCCCATCGCCGAGCGGGCGGGCCTGTTGACCGCCGAGCAGGGGGAGCTGCTCCACCGCCGGTTGGATGCCGGCGCGCGCGTGCACGCCTGGCTGGGCAGCACCAACGCGACGCCGGCGCAGGTGAACGGCGTGCTGGAGGCCGCCGGCCAGGCGCCCATCCGCGAGCCTACCCGGCTTTCCCAGCTCCTCCGCCGGCCAGGGATCTCGGCCGGCGCGCTCGCTTCCGCGGTGGGCGTGGAGGCCACGGAGCCTGCGGATGGGTTCGACGAAGCGCTCGCCGCGGCGGAGATGGAGCTCCGCTATGAGGGTTATCTGCTGCGTGAGCGCGAGCGCGCCGAATCGCTGCGGCGGCAGGCGGAGTTCCCGCTTCCCGACGACCTCCCCTACCCTATCCTGGAATCGCTCTCGTTCGAGGCGCGCCAGAAGCTGGCACGCATCCGTCCGGCCACGCTCGCCCAGGCGGGTCGGGTGCCAGGCGTGAGTCCGAGCGACCTCCAGAACCTGATGATGGAGGTGAGAAAGCGCAGGGCGGCGGAGAGTACGGAGTACGAAGTACGAAGTACGTAACGGCCGAGCGGACGCTCGAATCGTATCCCGTGCTTCCATGTTCCACGTGGAACACGCTCCCGTCACGTGCGTGAGGGCGCACGAGTCGCTGGACGCTCCGTGCCCCGTGGGGTTATATTTCGCGCTCCAATCCCACCTCCAGAGCAGGGACCAGCCTTGTCGCGCATCATCGCCATCGCAAACCAGAAGGGCGGCGTCGGAAAGACCACGACGGCCATCAATCTGGGGGCGTGTCTCGCCGTCGCCGAGAAGAAGACGCTCGTCATCGACACCGACCCGCAGGGGAATGCCACGAGCGGCCTGGGGATCGTCAAGGACGATCTGGAGCGCTCGATCTACGACGTGCTGGTGGAGGGAGCTTCGCTGGAGGACGTGATCATCCCCCAGGTGCACTTTCCCTACCTGGACGTGGCGCCCGCCACCCAGGACCTGGTGGGGGTCGAGGTGGAGCTGGTGGCACGCGCGGCGCGCGAGAACATCCTGCGCGAGGCGCTGGAGCCGGTCCGCGACCGGTACGAGTACATCCTCATCGACTGCCCGCCGTCGCTCGGGCTGCTCACGCTGAACACCCTGACGGCGGCGGACGCGGTCCTGATTCCCATCCAGTGCGAGTTCTACGCGCTGGAAGGTCTCTCCCAGCTGCTCAACACCATCCGCATCGTGCAGAAGAGCCTCAATCCGCGCTTGCAGATCGAGGGGGTGCTGCTGACCATGCACGACGGGCGGCTCAACCTGTCGCGGCAGGTGGCGGAGGAGGCAAAGGAGTACTTCGGACCGAAAGTATACCGAAGTGTCGTGCCACGGAACGTACGTATCGCGGAGGCGCCCAGCTTCGGCAAGCCCATCGTGCTGTACGACATCGGGTCCGTGGGGGCAAAGAGCTACCTTGCGCTCGCCAAGGAAGTGATCGCCCGCACCCCAAAGGGCTCGCGCACCGAGGCCGCCCCGCTCGCTGTGGCGGCGGGAGGGGAGTAAGCCGTGTCCGGAGCCAAGAAGCAGGCGCGCCTCGGCAAGGGGCTCGGAGCCCTCCTGGGAGAGTACCTTCCCCCGGCGGATGCGCCGCACTCGCAGGACGGGATCCGCGTCGTCCCCATCGCGCGCATCGCCCCCAACCCCTTCCAGCCGCGCCGGGAGTTCGCCCCGGAGCAGCTCGCGGAGCTCGAAGCCTCCATTCGCGAGAACGGCCTCCTCCAGCCGCTGGTGGTGCGGCCGCGCACGGAGACCACGCCGGACGGGGCCGACTGGGAGCTGATCGCCGGCGAGCGCCGCTGGCGGGCGATCCGCCGGCTGGAGTGGACGGAGGTTCCCGTGGTCGTCAAGGAGATCGACGACCGCGCCATGCTGGTCCTGGCCATCGTGGAAAACATCCAGCGCGCGGAGCTTTCCCCGCTGGACGAAGCGGCGGGGTACCAGAAGCTGATCGAGGATTTCGGCTTCACCCAGCAGGAGGTCGCCGAGAGCGTGGGCAAGGACCGCTCCACCATCGCCAACCTGCTGCGCCTCCTCCAGCTCCCCGCTTCGGTGCAGGGGATGGTGAACCGCGGCGAGCTGTCCATGGGCCACGCCCGCGCCATCCTGGGGCTGGGCGGTGAGCGGGAGATGGCGGAGCTGGCTCGCGAGGCCTCGGAGCAGGGGATGTCGGTGCGCGCCGTGGAGGAGCGGGTGCGCACCCGACGCGGCTCGGCCGCCGCGCAGCCCACGCCGCGTGAGGCCGAGCGCCCCGCGGACCCGCACGTCCGCCACCTGGAGGAGGAGCTGCAGCGCGCGCTGGGGACCGCGGTGCGCATCCGGGTGGGCGGCGGGCGTAGCGGCAGGATCGAGATTCCCTTCTACAACGCGGACGACTTCGACCGCGTGCTGGAGCTTCTGCTCGGCGCGGAGGCGGGAAAAGTCTGATGCCTCTCCCGCAGCGCCCGGAGAAGAGGTAGCATGCCCCGGGACGAGCGACGCATGACCTTCATCGTGGTTCCGCACGGCGGAGGGGGCCTGAGCACACGGTCGTTCGAGATCTCGTACCGCCGTCTGCGCGTGGCCGCCCTGCTGGTGGGCGCCGCGGCGCTCATCTGGGCCGTATCCATGGGTGCGTGGGTGCTGGTGGCGGCGCAGGCCGCGCGCGTGCCGGGGCTGAAGCGCGAGGTGGCGGAGCTGCAGCAGGAGCGCGTCCGCGTGCAGCAGCTCGCCGCGCTGCTCGGCCGCATGGAGCGCCAGAACGCGCAGGTCCGGATGATGCTGGGGGCAAAGGCGCTGGAGGAGGCGCGCGCGCGCCGGGCTGCGGGTGCCCCGGGGACCGACTCGCTTCCGGCGGAGGGCGCCGAGGCGACGGTCCCCTCCTCGTGGCCGCTGGAGGGCGACGGCTTCGTCACCCGCGAGCACCTGGCCCGCGTCTCCGGGCGGCACCCGGGGATCGACGTGGCGGTGGCGGAGGGGACGCACGTGCGGGCCTCCGGCGCGGGGACGGTGGTGGAGGTGGGGGAGGACAGCGTGTATGGCAGGTTCGTGCGCGTCCGCCACCGCGACGGGTACGAGACCATGTACGGGCACGCGTCCGAAGTGCTCGTCGAGCAGGGGGCGCGGGTGGCGCAGGACCAGGTGATCGCGCTGAGCGGCAACACCGGGCTCTCCACCGCCCCGCACCTGCACTTCGAGGTGCGAAGGAACGGCGAGCCGGTGGATCCGCGAACGCTCGTGAAGGCTCCCAGGTGACCAGAGCATGTTCGGAAAGAAATCTACGGAAAGGGGTGCCGTGGCACGCGAACGGGTGAGTGCCGCGCTGGGCGTGGCGTCGGGGGACGGGGCGATCTCCATCATCGGGGCCGGGATGCGCATCGTGGGCGACCTGGTCACCGACGGTACCATCCGCGTGGAGGGACGCGTGGAGGGGACCATCCGCGCGGGGAAGGCGGTGGTGCTGGGAAAGGGCGGCGAGGTGGTGGGCGACATCTTCACCCAGGACGCGGTGATCGGCGGACGGGTGCAGGGCCGCGTGTTCGCGGAAAGCCGCCTGGAGCTGCAGAGCACATCCGAGATCAGCGGAGAGATCCGCGCCCGCACCGCGCATCTCCAGCTGGACGAGGGGGCCCGCTTCAACGGCCAGATCCAGATGGTGGACGAGGACGGGATGAAAGCGCTTCCCGCGGTCGAGGCGCCGCGCGAGTAATCCACCGCGCCAGCGTGGGTTTTCCACAGTGCTGAGATTCCCGCATCTTGTTGTCACGTAGCGGGTTCCGGTTTTCCACAGCGCCGTCCACAGATTTTCCACGCGAGTTTTCCACGGGCGTGGAATCCGCCCCGGGGAGGGCCTTGAAGATGCGGCTCCAAGAGCTCTGCGCCTATCTGGACGGGTACCTGCGCATCGGCGAGGTGCCCGACTACGCGGGCGCGCTGAACGGGCTCCAGGTGGAGAACGGCGGTGAAGTGACCCGCGTGGCGGTGGCGGTGGACGCGGCACAGGCCACGGTTGATGGGGCGGTGCGCGCCGGGGCGGACTTCCTCCTGGTGCACCACGGCCTGTTCTGGGACGGAAGCCAGCCCATGACCGGGAGGCGCTACCGTCGCCTGCGGGCGCTGCTGGAGGGCGGTGTCGCCGTCTACGGCGCCCACCTGCCGCTGGACGTGCACCCGGACGTGGGGAACAACGCGGTGCTGGTGCGCGAGCTGGGAATGGAGCCGCTTGGCACTTTCGGCGACTACAAGGGATACCCGCTGGGGGTCTGGGGCGAGCTGGACCTGTCGCGCGAGGCGCTCTGCGCGCGCCTGGACGAGCTCCTGGGCGGGCGGGTGAAGATGGTGCCGGGAGGGCCGGAGCGGGTCCGCCGCGTGGGGGTGATCACCGGCGGCGCGGGGAGCATGGTGCCCGCGGCGCAGGCGGCGCGGCTGGACGCCTTCGTGACCGGCGAGGGGGCGCACCACAACTACTTCGACGCGGAGGAGGGCGGGATCAACCTGTTCCTGGGCGGCCACTACGCCACGGAAACGTGGGGGGTGCGGGCGCTGGCTGCCCACCTGGAGGAGCGCTTCGGCCTTCCCTGGATCTTTCTGGACCACCCCACCGGCCTGTGATGCAGGATTTCGGCAAACCGGCTTTGAAGGGCGGGGTCGGGCGTGCCCCCGGCTGGCGCCGGGGTCGGGCTTCGGCTCCGTAAGCGAGCAAACAACGCTCGCTAACGGAGTCGAGCCCCGGCGGAAACACCCCCGCCGGGTCTCGCCCCTTCGGGCCGAAATCCCTCACGCGACTTCCGATGACATCCCCGGTGGCCGGCGCGATTCGCGCCGGCCGCTTGCCGTTCCGTCTGCCCGGCGTCCCCTCCCCTTCCCCGTTACTCCCCACGCACGCGAGTTGCAGGAGACCCGCCGTTCCGGGGCCCTGCCCCGGCCTGCATGCTGACCCGCGAGACCGAGGAGAAGCCCATGGCGCGTGCCACGTGGAACGGCGCGGTGCTGGCCGAGAGCGACCGCTTCGAAGAGGTGGAGGGGAACGTGTACTTCCCCGCGGACACGATCCGCCGCGAGTACTTCCGCGAGAGCCCCACGCACACCGTCTGCCCCTGGAAGGGCACGGCGAGCTACTACAGCGTGACGGTGGACGGCGAGACCAACGCGGACGCGGCGTGGTACTACCCGGAGCCCAAGGACGCGGCCGCCGACATCCGGGACCACGTGGCCTTCTGGAAGGGCGTGCGGGTGGAGCGCTGAGGCCACGGCGCGAATGGCCAAGCTCCTGGTGACGGGCGGGAACGGCTTCATCGGCGCGGAGGTGTGCCGGGTGGCCGTGGCGGAGGGACACGAGGTGGTCGGGATGGGGCGGAGCGGCCGGCCGGCGATCGACGGTCCCTGGACCGAACAGGTCCGCTGGCTGGCGGCGGACGTCTTCCGGCCCGACGCCTGGGTGGGCCACCTGGCGGGGTGCGACGCCGTCGTGCACTGCGTCGGCATCGCGTGGGAGAGGCCGGAGCGCGGCGTCACCTTCGAGCGCTTCAATGGCGACGCGGCCGTGCTGGCGGCGGATGCGGCGGAGCGGGCGGGGGTGGAGGCCTTCGTCTACCTGTCGGCCGCGGCGAAGCCGCCGCTGCTCCCGGAGGCGTACATCAACGCCAAGCGCCGCGCGGAGCGCGAGGTGCTGGGGTGCGCCTTCCGCGGGGTGGTGCTCCGGCCGGGGTTCGTGTACGGGGCGCGGCGGGGGATCTCGGTGCCGGCGGCCGCGCTCATGCGCGCCGCGGCACGGGTCCCGGTGCTGGGCGCGGGCGTGCGGAGGGCGCGGCCGCTCCCCGTGGAGCGCGTGGCACGGGCGGCGCTGCGGGCCGCGACGGAGCCCGGGGTGCGGGGGATCCTGGAGATGGACGCGATCGAGGCGCTCGGCGCGGCGGCGAGGTGACGGCCGGCCGCCGGGGCCGGGCCGCCGGGGGCCCGGCCCCGTCCAACATTCCACACGAGCACAGGCGGGAATCGCGGATGGAGCCGGAGCGGGCGGTGGAGATGCTGCAGTTCCTGAGGCTGGCCGGGCGCCTGAAGGAGACCGCGCGCGCGGGGTGGGGGCTGCGGGGGATCGACGATCCCGAGTCGGTGGCCGACCACAGCTTCCGCGTGGGGCTGCTCGCGCTGGTGCTGGCCCGCGACGCGGATCCGCCCCTGGACCGGGAGCGCTGCGTGGCGATGGCGCTGGTGCACGACCTGGCGGAGTCCCTGGTGGGCGACATCACCCCGTACGACGGCATCTCCAGCGAGGAAAAGAACCGCCGCGAGCGCGATGCCATGGAGCGCCTGGCCGCCCTGCTGGGCGACGGCGAGGTGCTGCGGCTCTGGGAGGAGTACCAGGCGGCGCAGACGGCGGAGGCGCGCTTCGTGAAGGACCTGGACCGGCTGGAGACGGTGCTCCAGGCCGCGGAGTACGAGGAGACGCGCGGGGTGGAGCTCGCCGAGTTCCGGGAGATGGGGGAGCGCCGCGAGTGGCTGCCGGCGACGCGGGCCGTCCACGACGCGATCCGCGGGGAGCCGGGGGATTCCTCCACGGTCTGACGCTCCCCGGCGTCACCTCCCACCCGGCCGGCCCTGCCCCGGGGTCCAGGGCCGGCTTCCCGAGGGGTGGCGGGACCCCCGCCGCCCATGGCCGCCGCCGGACCGCAGCTCCGCCACCAGCCGCCGCAGCCAGCGGTCCCGCATCTCCGGCTCCGCGGCGAGCGCCGCCGCGAAGCGCTCCCGCTCCGCCGCGTCCCGGCCGTGCTCGTACACCCGCACGGCGAGCCGCAGCGCCTCCAGGTTCTCCCGCTCGCGCGGCGGCTTCCGCATCTCCTCCCTCCCCCAGACGAAGGGCGGGTTCCAGCGCGCCGCCTTGGCCTGCCGGTTTCCCAGGTAGTCCCACAGCTGCCAGGGCACGGCCACGCTCCGCAGCGCCCCCGGCCGGTAGGCCGCCGCCCACGCCACGTCCCGCGACCAGATCCAGTGCCGCGGCCGGTTCCCGTGGCGCGCGATGACGCCGACGAAGCGCAGGCGGCGGCGCACTGCGGCGGGATCCGCGCCGGTCTCCCCGGCCCAGCGGACGAGCAGCTCCTGGACGACGCCCAGCGTGCCCCCGGACGACACCAGGTCCACCACGACGACCGGCCGCGGGGCGGCGGCGACGGCGGCGGGATCGAGGCCCATCCGCCGGAGCTGCGCGCGCAGCGACGCGAGCCCGGCGTGCTCCAGGGTCTCGATCTCATCGGCCCGCCAGTTATAGACGGACAGGTTCAGCAGGGTGCGCCGCTCGCGCCAGGAGGTGTCCTCCAGCACCCCGGCCAGGTAGTCGTGGATGCTCTCCGGCGAGCGGCCCACGAAGACCAGCCTGCCGTCGCCCGCGCGCGCGACGACCCGCGCGCTGCACTCCCGCAGGTCGTCCAGGAACTCCGGGTACTGCTCCGCGGGCTCGCCCCTCAGCAGGGTGCCCAGCTGCGCGCGGCGGGACGGATCCCACCGGAACGGTCCATCAGAGGCGGTCATGCGAGGGTCGTGGTCCTGTTCGGGCGTGATTCGAACACCTGCGGGGCCCGGTGCCTCCAAGCATGCAGCGGCGGGCGACCCGTGCCCGCCGCGCGAACCCACGCGGAGGGCACGGGACATGGCCGACCGGAGCGCACGGACCCGGAAGTGGGTCGTCATCGGCTTCGCGGTGGCGGAGGCGCTGCTCCTGGGAGCCGTGCTCTTCCGGGCCCTCGGCTGACGATCCGGCGGAGCGGGCGGCACCGGCCCACCCGGTCCCGCGGCGCTCCGGCTCCGGACGCACACACGACGAAAGCGCATCCCATGATCGCCGCTCACCGGTATCCCAGGATTCCCATCGCCGCCTTCGTGCTGCTCCTGGCGGCGATCTACGCCGCCGAGCTGCTCGTGGTGGGCCCACAGCTCCTGCCGACACGGCCGGAGCTCGGGGCGGGCGCCATCACCTTCGACCTGGTGGTCGCCGTTCCCGTGCTGTTCTACCTGCTCGTCGTCCGGACGATGCGGCTGCCCGCGGTCACGCTGGTTCCCGTCTTCCTGGGCAGCCTGTTCGGCGCGTCCCTGGTGCTCCCGGAGGAGCACCGCCGCTACCTGGACCTGCTGGGGCGCCTGGTCGTCCCCGCCGAGCTGCTGCTGCTCGGCTACCTGGGGCTCCGCGTCCGCCGTGGGGGCTCCGCGCCCGCCGACGGGCGCGGGGACCCGCTCGACCGGCTCCGGGCGACGCTGCGCCGGGTACTCCCCTCCCCGCTCGCCGCGGATGCCGTCGCGCACGAGGCCGCCATGCTCGGGTACGCGCTGCTGTCGTGGCGTGCCCGGCCGGACGTGCGGGAAGGCGAGCTGGGCTTCACCTCGCACCGTGGGAACGGCTACGGCGGGGTCCTCGCCGCGGCGGCCTTCATGGTGCTGATCGAGACGCTGGCCGTTCACCTGCTGGTGCAGCGCTGGAGCGCCACGGCCGCGTGGGTGCTGACCGCCCTCAGCCTGTACGGGCTGGTGTGGCTGCTGGGCTACTTCCAGGCCGTGCGGCTGCGGCCCGTGCTGCTCACGGCGGATGCGCTGCACGTGCGCATCGGGCTTCTCTGGAGCGTACGGGTGCCCTACGGCGACGTGGCGTCGCTGGGCGCGGCGGGAGCGGGTGCTCCCGCGCGCCGGGCCCCGGGGTACCTGCACGCGGTCACGCTCGGCCCGGCGCGGCTCCTGGTGGAGCTCCGCGAGCCGGTGCGCGTGGACGGCCTCTATGGATACGTCAAACAGGGCGTGCGCCGCATCGGCCTCGCCGTGGACGACCGGGAGCGCTTCCGGGCGGAGCTGGTGCGCCGCGTGGAAGCGGCGCGGTGAGCACCGGATCCAGGTAGAACGGCCTGGTACGACCGCTTTGGGCGTGCCCCCGGCTTTCGCCGGGGTCGGGCTTCGGCTCCGTAGCAGACGAAACAACCGTCTGCAACGGAGTCGAGCCCCCGCAAACGGCCGCGGGGTCTCGCCCCTTCGGGCCGTAATCCCTCACGCGAATGTGTGCCTGACTTCGACGTTCGCTGGCGCCCGGCTCACGCGGATTCCGTATGACCACTGCGCAGCCCGGCCGCCTGGACTCTCCCGCAGCCACGATCCACCCTCCCACGAGGCAACGACCATGATCCATCCGGACCGGAACAACTCGCCCGTGCGCGCGGCGCTGGAGGAGGCGGACCGCCGCGAGCGCACCTCCCGCCGGGTGCTGTACGCGGCCGCGGCCGTGGAGGTGGTGCTCCTCGCGGCGGCGCTGCTGGTGATGGACTTCGGCGATGCCACCCATCTGCTGGTGCTGATCCTGGCGGTGCTCACCTACAGCACGCTGGCGCTGGGCATGGTGGCGATCGCCAGCCGCGCGAGCGCGGAGAACGCGCGGCTGCTGCACGCCATCCAGCTCCTGGACGAGCGGCGCGGGGACGCGTAGCGCCGCCGGATGCGCGACGTTCCCTCCCCGCCCGGGTCGAAGGCGCGCGAGACCGCCTGGCTGGTGCTGCGCGCGCAGGCCGGCGACCGCGCGGCGCTGGAGGCTCTGCTGGAGCACGCCCACGCGATGCTGCGGCCGTACGTCGCGGTGATGGTGCGCGACGGGGACGCGGCGGCGGACGTGCTCCAGGAGGTCCTGGTGCTCCTCTTCCGCAAGCTCCCGGCGCTGCGGGAGCCCCGCGCCTTCGCGTCGTGGGCGCGCCGCATCGCCAGCCGCGAGATCTTCCGCGCGCTGCGGAAGCTCCGGCACTACGAGCGCACGCACGACGAGCTGCCGCCCGACGTGCCGGCGGAGCCGGACCCGGAGCCCGCGGGTGAGGGGCTGCTGGCGCGCCTCCCCGCCCTGCTGGAGCGCGTCTCGCCGGCCAGCCGCGCGGTGGTGGCCCTGCACTACCTGGACGGGCTCACGCTGGACGAGACCGCGGCGGTGCTGGAGCTGCCCGCCGGCACCGTGAAGTCGCGCCTCGCCTACGGCCTGGCGACGCTCCGGCGGGTGCTCGCGGAGGAGGAAACCACACGGTGAGCGCCGCGCCGGGAAAGGGGTTTCGTTCGCAGGAAGCAGCGGCGGGCTCTGCCGCCTGCGTGAGGGATTTCGGCCCGAAGGGGCGAGACCCGGCGGGGCATCTCAGTTCAGAGGTGCTGCCGCCGGGGCTCGACTCCGTTGCAAACGGTAGTATCGTTTGCTACGGAGCCGAAGCCCGACCCCGGCGCCAGCCGGGGACGCGCCCAAACCCTGCCGTTCACAGCCGTTCCGTCAGTCCTTGTACGGGTCGAACTCGTCGGCACCGGCCATGACGACGACGAGCGGCCGCAGCACGTGCAGCGTCTCCACGGTCGGGCCCTGCTCGGCCAGCACCCTGGGGAGGCGCCGGTACGCGTGGGGGCTCTCGTCCAGCCCGCCCCCGCGCAGCACCACGCCGCGGTCGGAGATCCACTCCTTCATCATCTCCGGCGTGACCCGCCCGGGGGTGATGACGCGCCCCGTCTTGCGGTGGCGCTTCCCGGCCGCCGCCGTGCGGGACATCACCCGCCCGGCGCCGTGCACGGTGGAGAAGAGCGCTTCCCGCTGCACGCGGACGGTGTCGGCGTCGGCGCTCTCGGCGGGGGTTCCCCGCACGATCACGGCGTCGTCGCCCATGGAGCCGCCGATGAAACCCTTCTGGCCGGGGAAGGCCGGCGTGGCGCCCTTGCGGACCACCACGTATTCCTGGCCGTCGTGCTCCTCCTTCCAGGCGAAGTTGTGGTGGTTGTGCACCAGCTCCACCTCGCTCGCGCCCAGGATGGAGACCACCTTGCGGGCCACCCACTCGCGCCCGGCGTAGGCGTAGCGCCCGGCCAGCTCCATCAGCTGCCAGTAGTCGTGCCCGGTCGGCGCCTCCAGGTCCAGGAGCACTTCCTTCTCAGGGACGCGCTCGCCCCAGTCGCGCCCCTGGCCCAGGGCGAGGAACCCGCTGGCGACGGTGTGCCCGAAGCCGCGCGAGCCGAAGTGCACCCCCACCCAGACGGTCCCCGTCTCGTCGGCGAACACGTCCACGTAGTGGTTCCCCGATCCCACGGTCCCCAGCTGCTTGCGCGCCTTTTCCCGCAGGTCGTCGCGGTAGCTCCCCCGGTTGGGGATGGCGTACCAGGCCGGGTCCTGGAAGAGCGGGTGGTCCGTGGGCGCGTCGTCCGCGCGGTTCTTGCGCCCGATCCCGAACGACACCGACGCGGCGATCTCGTCGGCGAGCTGGCGCACCTCGCGGCTCTGGGCAAAGCGGTGCGGGTTGCTCCGCGCCTCCGCCAGCGTCATCCCGCCGGAGATCTGCTCGATGGTGGCGTCGGTGCGGATCGCCGCGTTGCCGCAGGCGATGTCGAAGCCCACGCCCACCACGGAAACCCTGTCGCGGTACGCCGCGACGCCCCCGATGGGCATGACGTAACCGACGTGCCCGTCCGCCATCAGGGCGACCCGCTCCGCCCGGGTAGCGACGTCCTGGAGCTGCCGGATGGTGTTCTCGTCGTGCTGTCCGAAGATCCGCATGGTCCTCTCCTGGCGCGTGCCGCGCGCTCGTTCTCGATTGCGGGAGGCGGTGCCGGGCAAGCCCGGCGCCCCTCCCCTGCCCTTTTCCGGCCGCGCCCGCGGGCTCACTCCTCCCACGGGCTGCGGTCGGTGTCGCTCTCCTCCGCCAGCGACCGGTAGAACTCCCGGTCGGAGCGGCGCTGCTCGGCGGTGGACTCGAACACGCCGTGGACCTGCCCGCGCAGGACGCGGATGCGCGAGCCGGACAGGTCCCGGAAGACCAGCCAGCGCGGCGCGAAAAGCCGGTCCAGCGAGCGCTCCACCGCGCGCGCGGTCTCCGCCGTGACGTAGAAGGTGCCGAAGAGGCCGGAGACGACGAAGTAGTCGCCCTTCGGCCGGCGCTCCTCCGGCTCCCGCAGGTACGCGAGGATCCGGTTCATCGTTCTCGTTCGGTAGAAGGGTGGGACCGCGACCCTCGTGCCGCGGCCCCGCTGCGGGCGGCTCCGCCGGGACGGACGCGGAGCCGGCGAGCCGGCCCGCGCCCCTACCGGGCGAAATCGCCGATCATCCGGGGCGCGGACGCGTCGAACCCGACCACGTCCAGCATCCCCCCGTCCTCCGGGTCCGCGATGCTGAACCCGTTGGACGCCATCCCGACGACCACCAGCTTCGCCGGGATCCCCATCCGCTCCCGGTACTCGCGGAGCGCCTGCACGGGGTGCACCTTCCCCGCCCAGGTCTCGCTGTCGGTGTAGACGACGAAGGTGTCGACCTTCCACCGGCCCCGGGCCGCTTCCAGCATGGGAAGTGCGCAGTCCGTCCCCCCGAAGGGGAGCTTGCCCATGCTCCGGACCACGTCGTCCAGCCGCTGCCGCGGGGAGATGGCGAGCGGGGTGAGCCCGCTGGTGAAGCCCGCGTGCATGGACGGGTACGATCCGGTGGTGAAGGCGACGAACCGGTGCTCCGGCTCGACCGCCGCGGTGACCAGCGCCATCGCCGCCGCACCCTCGCGGCAGGTCAGGTACTCCATCCCCAGGATCCGGGCGTCCATGGAGCCGGACACGTCCAGCGCCAGCAGCGTCCGCTTCCGGGAGGGCTCCACGGCCGCGAAGGCCAGGTAGAAGGCCGCGTCCAGCGCGTCCACCACCCGGGGGACGGGGGTCCAGCTCCCCTTTCCCTTCATCCCCCTGCCCTGCCCGTACGTCTTCAGCGCCGCGAGCAGCGCCACGGGGTGCACCCGCGCCCGGCGCAGCGCCTCCGGGTCGGTGAGGCGGGCGGCCACCGTCTTCGCCGCCTCGCTCATGGGCGCCAGTAGGCCCACGCCGCTCATCACCCCCAGGTTCCGCACCAGCGCGGTGAGGGGCATCTCCTCCAGCAGCGCCTCCCACACCACGGCCTCCCGAAGCAGCTCCGTGGGAAGCATCTCGCGGGTGAGCCGGTGCTCGCGCACCAGCTCCGCGGCGCGGGCGGGGGACACGCTCCCCGCGTGCAGCTCGTCGGTGGCCCGCAGCAGCCGGACCACGTCGGAATTCTCCAGCTCCGCGGGGACGTCGCCGGTGGCCCGCTTCGCCACGCGGTGGAACAGCACCGCCTGCTCCCCGGTGGCCGGCCGGGGGTGCGCCAGCCGGAGCGCGTCCCGGTGCGACCACCCGTCGCGGGACGGGTACTTGAGGAGCTGGTAGGCCAGCTCCCGGGCGGGGCGGGCGGTGTACCACGCCCCCACCGCCCGCCGCACCCCGCGTCCCCACCCCCGGAACGCCTGCACGTAGCGCAGCCAGTGGAAGAGGTGCGTCCCCGTCCGCGCCACCCGGGGGAGGGCGTCCAGCGCGGCGCGCCGGGTGGCCGGGTCGCCCAGCCCGGCCGCCATGGCCAGGACGAAGAGCGCGGGGTCGTTCTTGGGGGCGCGGCCGGAGGCGCTCACCTCCACCACCCTCCGGACCGTCCGCGGCCCGTTCTCGGCGAGGCAGTCGGCCGCGGCGGAGGCGTTCTCCAGCGTCAGCTCGCGTTCGCCCACGTGGAAGGTCCCGCCCTCGCTTCCCAGAACCAGGAAGCGGTCCAGCCGGGTCCAGCAGTCCACGGCCCAGGCGTACCCGCCCGCCGAGTTGGGCACCTGGGCGGTGCCGGGGATCGGCGCGTGCTGGGGGGTGCGCAGCCGGCGGAGGCGCGTGGCCACGTACCGGGTGAAGTCCATCATCGTCGTTCGCCTCCTTTCCTGGGCGAAGTGTGGTGCCGGAAGCCGCCCCCGATCCGCGGCTCCGGCGGTGTGTGGCGCACGGGCGATCATGTCCGCTCGGCCCCTGGCGCGCCGTGTTCAAGGCCAGGATCCGGACTTTGGAGGCGATCACCGAACGGGTCCGGCCCGTGCGCCGGAAAAACGGGTCGTGTACGTGGAGCCGGCGGGATTCGAACCCGCGACCTCTCGATCCCAAGTCGATCACCCTCCGCCGTCGGCCCGGGAGTCCCGGACGAGGAGTGGGGAGGGTTGTAGCGCTCTGCCCCTGAGCTACGGCCCCATGCTTCCGTGCTGTGCTGCCCGCGTGGGTGGCGCGGCGGGACGCTCGGCCCTGGCACCGGGAGTCGCGTGTCCACGTGCTTCGGGCTCCGCGCCCGCCGGCCACCCTTCAACTGCCTGGCTGCTGCATCGTCATCGTCGTCCGCCACCTCCCGCTGCTGGAGTGAGCCCGCAAACGAAAATCGCCCCACCCGGCGTGTGCGCGGGTGGGGCGACGGTGTCGCTCCCCGGTTGCGGAAGCGGTCACGCGCTCATGGCGCGAACCCTCCCGGAACTCCCACGCTGATGGTCCTCGTGCTCTTTCTGCCGCCGTGCCTCGGCAGGCGAATGCCGCCGCGTCCGCAGCCGGACGGCGTACCGAAGTCGCTGCTGCGTCCGCCGAACGGGCGCACGTCCGCACCTCGCCGACCGGCGCACGCCGCCCACGCCACGGGAGACGCGGGGTTCGCGTCGTTCCGTGGATTGCCGGCGAGTCTGTCGAGCGTGCGTGACTGCATCGGTGCGGTGTCGTCGGTTCGGGGTGTGAGTGTGGCGGGACGGACCCGCCGGAAACGCAAAATCGCGCCGCCGATGTCCTCCCGCAGCCTTGGCTTCGGGGTCCACTCCGGGGCCCGTGGCGAGCACGGGACCGTGGCGGACGGTGGAACATCGGGACGCGACTCCCTGAGGGCGAGGAGTGTAATCGCCCGCCGCACGGTTGTCAAGGGGCTCCGCCGAAATGCCGTGCCAGGGGCGGGAAGGCGGCCCCGGCGGCCCTCAGTCCGGCTCCAGCGTCCAGGAGATGGGGATCTGCACCAGCACCGGGACGGCCCTGCCCAGGACCCTGGCGGGGCTGAACCGCATCGCCGCGACCACCGCGGCGGATGCTCCGGCGAAGCCCGGGTGCGTGGCGGAAAGCACAACGATGCTGCCGGGAACGACCGCGCCCTCGGCGTCGACCACGAACTTCATCTGCACCAACCCGGTGATGCCGGCGCCGCGGAGGAGCGGCGGGTACACCTCCGCGAGGATCGCCTGCACCTCGTCCGCGTTGAGGAGCCGCGGCTTGACCTCGGCGTCGGCGACGTCGAGGGTCCGGGAAACCTCTGCCATCCTGGGGTTCCAGCTCGCGGACGTGAAGTCCGGGCTCACTCTGCCGTCCACCCCGCGGAGCGGCACCTGCATCTCCGTGGGGACGAAGCGGCCGCCCAGCTGCCCGGGGCTGAACCCCACCGGCTTCAGCCGGCCCCGGAACACACCCAGGGCGTAGGTGCCCGGGTCGGGTGTCAGCTGCACCGTCTCCGTGTCCACCTCGCCCGACGTGTTCAGGACGAAGCGGAGCACGTACTCGGGCCCGTTCTCCCCCGCGGCATCCGGAACAGGCAGCGACGCGACGGCGGCGAGGAGAGCGGCCGTGTCCTGGAGGACGGGCAGCCTGTCCAGGGCCTCCGGAGCGAACGCGAACGCGACGGAAGGGTCGTCGGTGGACGGGACGGGCGGGAGCCTGAGCTCCGGGGAGGGCGACGCAGGCTCCGGGCGTCCATTCACCGTCCCGTTCCAGGTCCCGTCCCCGAGCGCGAGGCTCAGCCCCCCCAAGATCATCGTGAAGGCGATCCCCCACTGCGTGGAGTGCCTGGACGGTGCCATGCGCCTCGCCAGGACGGTCAGCCCGCCCGCGACCAGGGCGAGGGAAAGCGGTGGCATGGCGGCGGTGACCGTGCCCACCAGGGCGACCAGCAGGGCCGCCACGAGCCAGCCGTTGCGAAGCTGGGCCGGAAGCGTCCGGGCTCCCGTCTGCGCGATCGCCCGGAACCGCGGGCGCGGGGCGACGGTGGGCCCGGGCCGCCCGGGCGCGCGCGCCGCCGCCGGCCGCCGGGGAGCGCGCGCCGGCACGGGCCGGTGACGGTGCTCGCCTCGCCGGACGGCCGCGGCGGAAGGAAACGGGTCGCGTCCCTCCAGCTGGCGCGCTCGCTCACACCAGGGACAGTCGCCCAGGTGCGGGGCGTAGCGGTGCTGCTCGTTGAGCGTACAGGTGGCGAGCGCTTCCTCGGCGGCGGCGAGCGCGTCGCGCCACTCCGCGGCGTCCGGGCGCGCGGCCGGGTCGTGGTGCCCGTCCTCGAAGCAGCGGCGCACCAGGGCCCGCACCTCGGGGGCGAGCAGCTGCAACGGAGGCGCGGTGCGCGGCGGCTCCAGGACGCCGCCCGCGCGCAGGCCGTGGGGGAAGTGCCCGGCCGCGATCCGCTCCTGGATGGAGGGCGGCTCCCCCTCCCCCCGGAAGCGTCCGGCGAAAGGGTGCGTCCCCTCCATCAGCAGCTGGAAGACCAGCACCCCCAGCCCGAAGCGGTCGTGCTCCGGCGCGCGGTCGGTCTCGGCGAAGGAGCGATCGCGCAGCTCCGGCGGGGTGAACTCCGGGCGTCCCACGGGGCAGCGGTACACCGCGCCGGAGACCGGGTCGCGCACCTGGAAGGAGTCGGTGTCGATGACGACCACGCGTCCGTCCTCGCCCACCAGGATGTTGCTCTCGTTGACGTCGCCCACCACGAAGCCGGCCTCGTGCAGCTTGTGGAATGCGGCGGCGAGGTTGCGGGCGGCGCGGTGCAGCAGGCCGTGATGGAAGAGCGGGGCGCGCTCGCGGCGGGTGGCGGGGTTGTACAGCTCGAAGACGCGCAGCTTGCCGTCCACGCGGGGGAGGAGGAGGCCGGCCAGGCGGTCCTCCTCTCCGCGCAGGAGCTCCAGCGGCCAGGCGAAGATGCCGGCCCCGGCGCCCATCAGCGCGGCTCCGGCGGGGCTCCGGGCGAGCATCTGGCGGAGCTTGAGCTCCTGCTCCGGAGCGGGGTGGTGGTAGAGCTTCGCGACGCGGTCGATGCGGCCGGGGACGGGGTAGACCGTGGCCTGGCCGCCCGCCCCCAGCTCGCTCCCGGGGACCAGGAGGAGGGTCTCGCCGCCGCCGTCGCACCGGACCCGGATCTTGCGGGTCGCCGCTGTTTTCATGCGAGGGCCGCCAGGAGGAGGGTGAGGTCGTCGTCCGCCCGCTCGGAGATGCGCGGGCCCGCCAGGTACGCCCGGAGCCGGCCGGAGGCGCGCTCCGGGTCCGCTTCCTCGGCCGCGAAGCGGAAGAGCGGCTCGAAGAAGGGGGCGTGCGGCGTGAAGCCCGGCATGCGCAGCGCCAGGAGCTGCAGGCCGTCCGTGAGCAGCGCCAGGTGCGACGGCGCGGCCTCCAGCGCGGCGGCGCGCAACGGCTCCAGCGCGCCGGGCGAGGTCAGGAAGACCGTCTCGTTCAGGTACTCGCCGCGGGGCGCCGCGACCCCGGCCACGTGAAGGACGCCGTCCCGGCCGCGTACCACCACGGCGCCGTCCCCCACCTGCGCCGCGACCGCCCGCTCCGGCCCGGCGATGGCGGCGGCCAGCGTGGTGGCCAGGTCGGAGGGGTCTGCGCCCCGGCCGGCCGCCTCCTCGATCACCGCTTCCAGCGCCGCGTGGAAACCGCGCTCCAGGACCGTTCCCACGTCGGCATCCGGGTCCGCGGCGAGGGCGTCGCGAACCGAATCGACCAGGGCGTCCGCGGCGATCCGGGCGCCCGTCTCGGCGAGAGGCGCCGATCCGGCCCCGTCGGCGACGGCGGCGACCAGTCGCCCGCCCGGGAGCGCGCTCCAGCGGTGCGCGTCCTGGCAGGGAACGCCGGCGCGCAGGTGGGCCACGCCCTGCACGGAGGCGGCGGCCACCCGCCAGCCCGGGGCCGCGACGGCTCCCGGCGCCGCGGCGGCGCTCAGATCTCCGCCCATCCGGCCGGCGGGAGCGCTACCCGGTCCTCCGGGCGCGAGTGGGCGATGCTCTGCATGCTGCGCGACAGCCAGACGAAGAGCTGGCGGAAGTCCAGCCCGCGCAGCTTGAGCGGCGCGCGCACGGAGATCTCCGCCAGCCGCTTGAGGTTCGCGCCCTCCACCCCCACGGCGAAGAAGGCCACGCGCTTTTCCGCTTCCGCGGCGCGCAGGCGGCGGGCGGCCTCCGACACCTCGGCGGGGCTCTCCCCCTGCGGTTCGCCGT
This sequence comes from uncultured Gemmatimonadales bacterium, assembly GCA_963716255.1. GTDB lineage: Bacteria > Gemmatimonadota > Gemmatimonadetes > Longimicrobiales > Longimicrobiaceae > JAFAYN01. The sequence continues at coordinate 3,156,696 of OY970303.1, forward strand.
CGGTGACCATGAACACCCAGGGTCGGTAGTAGGCCACGTCGTGCGCCCGGTAGTCGGCCTTGCGGGCCTCCACCAGGTCCAGCGCCGCCTGGATCCCCGCGGCCATGTGCGTGCGCCCGGAGGCGGCCAGCGCGGGCGGCTCCAGCCGGTCGGGCTGCACGAAGTCCTGCACCACGTGGACGTGGGTGTCGAAGGTGACCACCGCCACCTCCACCCGGCGGGCGCTCACGGGGTCCAGCAGCACGTCGTAGCGGAACGCCTCGATCCCGTCGCGCAGCGCCTGGATGGGCTTGCCGTCCATGGAGCCGGAAGTGTCCAGCAGCAGGACGCACGGGCACCGGGGCTCCGGGTTCTCGGCGAACTCCACGGCGTCTTCGAAGTCGAACGGCACGGTGGGCACTCGTCCTGTTTTCTGGTGGTCGCGCGGGGCCGCCCCGAAGCCTGCCGGGCCGCCCGGTGAGGCAGCAATCGGCATACCCCGTCCACAGGCGCCATTTCTCCGCCGGGCGTGGGAGTGCCGTGCCCCGGGTCGTGTGCGTCACCCGTGTCCCGGCCGTGGCGCGGACGCTGCCGCCTGCCCCGATCATGACGAGAAAACGCCTGCCCGCGTTTCAGTGCGGGCAGGCGTTCGGCGGATCGATGGGGAGATCCCGGCTCAGGAATCGCCGCCGGGCGCGCCCACGATGCTGGAGACCTGGATCCGGTCCGGCGGGGCGGCGCCCTCCGGGTCCGCGTCCGCCCGCGCGGGGGCGGGCTGCGCCGTGGTGCCGACGGTGACCGAGGGCGGGGGGGCCGCCCCGGCGGCGGACGGCTCGGCGGGCACCATGGCGGTCACCATCTCGGCGAGGAGCCTGGACACGTCCTCCGGCGCGGCGCCCGCGGCGATCTGCTGGCGCAGCTCCACCAGGCGCGAGGCCACGCCCAGGCGGGCGGCTGCGGCGTCCTCGGCGGCGCGCGCGGCCGAGGCCTGCTCGCGGAGCGCGGCCTCCTCGCGCGGGTCGGCGCGGAACACGCTCTCCACCGTGCCGATGAGCCGGTTGAGGATGCGGTAGACGGCGGATGCGGAGAATCCGCCGAGCATCGCCAGCGTGGGGCGGGCGAGCGCCTGGGCCCGGCTCGCGCCTTCGGCACCGGCCGCGGCGGCGCCCTCCAGACCGTCCAGCGGGATCAGCGCCACCAGGATGAAGCCGGCGATGACGCCGATGAGGAACTTGATCCAGTACGACGACTCGTACCTGGAGTCGTAGCTCCGGTTCACGATGAACTCGTTGACCTGGAAGAGCATGGCGAACGAGGCGCCCACTCCCGCGGAGGCGAGCCAGAACACCTCGTTGGTCAGCAGGTTGAGCCCGGAGGAGTCGAGCACGTCGCCGCTGGCGTGGCTCACCTTGGCGGACAGGCTGCTGGCGATGAACAGCGTCACCGACACGAATGCCGCCAGCGCCATGCGGCGCACCAGCCGGACCGGTCCGGGGAGCCGGAGTATCCCCTTCTGCCTGGCGTCCTCCTGCGCGAACAGCACCAGGGCGCGCGGGGTGGCGGGAGCGACCAGCTTCGCCAGGCGCTCGTGCGCGCCGGCAAGGGCCGCGAGGTCGGAGGTGCCGGCCGGCGGGGCGGCGCGGGCGGCGTCCACCGTTTCCACCAGCGCCGCGGAAACGCGGATCCCGGAGGAGAGCGCGTAGCGGACCATCTCGGTGCACTCGCGCACCATCTGGACGCGGAGGCCGGGCTCGGCCGTGTGGGGGCGATGCTCGGAGCTGGGCATGGCGGGACGGAGGGTGTGGGACGGGGAGGGAAACGGACGGCGCGGGAGCGCCTGCAACAAGTTAGCACGGGGAAACGCCGTCGGGAAGTAAAACGTGCGGCGGCCGGGGCGCGGGCGATGGTTCAGGGATGCACGATACAGCGGTGCAGGCCTTGTGCGCGCCTCCGCTCCACGCATAGCTTTTCGGTCATGGACCGAAACCGCTTTCTCCGCGCCGGCCTGCTGGCCGCCACCCTCGCCGCCGCCCCCGCGCTCCCCGCGCCGGCCCCCGCGCAGCAGGCGGGCGCCAGCGAGTACGAGGGCGCCGCCGGGCTGGGGCTCGCGCTGCGCCGCCTGGGCACCGCCAAGCGGGTGCTGATGATCGGCGCGCACCCCGACGACGAATACACGCCGCTGCTCGCGCACCTGGCGCTGGGCGAGGGGGCGGACGTGGCCTACCTGTCGCTCACGCGCGGCGAGGGCGGGCAGAACGGGATCGGGACGGAGCTGGGCGAGGCGCTGGGGATCCTGCGTACCGAGGAGCTGCTGGCGGCGCGCCGGGCGGACGGCGCGGAGCAGTTCTTCTCGCGCGCGTACGACTTCGGCTTCAGCAAGAACGCGGACGAGGCGTTCCGCCACTGGCCGCGCGAGGAATTGCTGCGCGACGCGGTGGCCGTCATCCGCCGCTACCGGCCGGACGTGGTGGTTACGGTGTTCAGCGGCACCCCGGCGGACGGGCACGGGCAGCACCAGGTGTCGGCTCTCGTGGGGCGCGAGGCGTTCGAGGCCGCGGGCGACCCCGGCCGCTTCCCGGAGCAGCTGGCCGCGGGGCTGCGCCCCCACCGCGCCGCAAAGCTCTACCAGTCGCTCTGGCGCGGCGCGGAAAGTTCCACGCTGCGCCTCCAGGTGGGCGCCTTCGACCCGCTGCTGGGCCGCTCGCCGTACCAGCTCGCCATGGCCAGCCGCTCGCGCCACCGCTCGCAGGACATGGGGCGCCCGGAGCCGGCCGGGCCGCAGTGGGCGTACCTGCGCCGCTTCCCCGCCGCGGGCCCGGCGAGCGACGCCGCCGCGCCCGAGGCCTCGCTCTTCGCGGGGATCGACAGCACGCTCTCCGCCGCCACGATCGCCGACGCGGGGCGCCGGGGGCGGCTGGGCGCCGCCTTTGCCGAGTACCAGTCGCTCGCGCAGCGCCTGCGGCGCGAGGCCAATCCCCTGGAGCCGGGGCGGCTGGTGCCGGAATTGGCCCGCGCGCTGGCGCTGCTGGACCGGGCGGACGCGGCGCTCGCCGGGGACGCCTCCCCGGCCGCGGAGGAGCTGCGCTTCCGGGTGGCGGCGGAGCGCGAGGACGCGCGCGCGGCGCTGGCGCGGGCCGCGGGGGTGGTGTTCGAGGCCACGGCGGACGACGCGCGCATCGTCCCCGGCGAAACGCTGACGGTCACCGCCACGCTGTGGAACGGCGGCGAGGCCGCGGTGCGCGTGGCCGCGCTGGAGCCGGCGCTCCCGCCCGGGTGGACGGCGGAGCCGCTGGACTCGCTGGCGCCGGCGGTGGCGCCCGGCGCGGTGGCCGCGCGCCGCTTCCGGGTGCGCGTCCCCGCCGACGCCGCGGCGAGCGGGGCGTACTTCCTGCGCCGCCCGCGCGCCGGCGACCTGTACGCCTGGACCGGCGACCGGGGCGTGGACGGGCTTCCCTTCGAGCCGGCGCCGGTGCGTGTCCGCGCCCGGGTCGCCGTGGAATCCGCCGAGCTGCCGCTCGCGGCGGAGGCCACCTTCCGCGAGGTGGACCCGCGGCAGGGCGAGCTGCGGCGGCCGGTGCTGGTGGTCCCCGCCGTGTCCGTGCTGCTGGAGCCGGCGGCCAGCGTGCTCGCCGTGCCGGAGGCGGGGGGCGGCGCCTCCCCCGCCCCGCTCCGCTACCGGGTGCGCCTGCGCGCCGAGGCGCCGGGCGGGATCGCCGGGACGCTGCGGCTGGCGCTCCCCCGCGGCTGGAGCGCGGAGCCGCAGGCCGCGCCGGTGCGCTTCGCGGCGCCGGGCGAGCAGCGCGAGGTGGACTTCCGGGTGCGCGCCCCCGCCGGGGTGGCCCCGGGCGACTACCCGGTGCGCGCGGCGTTCGAGGCGGAGGACGGGCGGCGCTTCGAGCGCGGGGTGCAGTGGGTGGACTACCCGCACGTGCGCGCCCGGCCGCTGCTGCACGACGCGGCCTCGCGGGTCCGCGCGGCGGACGTGCGGGTGCCGCGCGGGCTGAAGGTGGCGTACGTCACCGGCGCAGGCGAGGAGGGGCCGGGGGTGCTGGAGCAGCTGGGCATCGTCCCCGACCTGCTGGACGTGGAGGCGCTGGCGACGCGCGACCTGTCGCGCTACGACGTGGTCGTGGCCGGGAGCCGCGCCTACGAGGTACGCCCCGACCTGGCCGCGCACAACGCCCGGCTGCTGGAGTACGTGCGCCGCGGCGGCACGCTGATCGTGCAGTACAACAAGTACGAGCTGGTGGAGGGCGGCTTCACCCCGTACCCGCTCACCATGGCGCGGCCGCACGACCGGGTGACGGACGAGGCCGCCCCGGTGCGGGTGCTGGACCCCGCGCACCCGGTGTTCACCTGGCCCAACCGCATCACGGAGCGCGACTTCGAGGGATGGATCCAGGAGCGCGGCCTGTACTTCGCCCGGACCTGGGACCCGCGCTACACGCCGCTGCTGGAGACCGGGGACCCGGGCGAGGCGCCGCTGCGCGGCGCCCTGCTGGTGGCGCCGTACGGCGAGGGGACGTACGTGTACACCGGCCTGGCCTTCTTCCGTCAGCTCCCGGAGGGGGTGCCCGGTGCGTGGCGGCTGTTCGCCAACCTGCTGGCGCTGGGCGCGGACCGCCCGGCGCGCTGACCCGACGAGCGAGGAGGGGCCCATGTCCATCGGGAGCCACGAGGAGCTGGAGGCGCTGCGGCGCGTGGGGCGGGTGGTGCGGCGGGCGCTGGACGCCATGGAGCGCGAGGTGCGCCCGGGCGTCGCCACCGGCGACCTGGACCTCGTGGGCGCGCGGGTGCTGGAGGAGCACGGCGCCCGCTCGGCTCCGCACGTGGTGTACGGCTTCCCGGGGGCCATCTGCATCAGCGTCAACGACGAGGCGGTGCACGGCATTCCCGGAGGCCGCACGCTGCGGCCGGGCGACCTGGTGAAGCTGGACGTGACCGCGGAGCTGGACGGCTTCATGGCGGACGCCGCGGTCACCGTCCCGGTGGCGCCCGCGACGGAAACGGGGCGGCGCCTGGCGGCGTGCGCGCGGGTGGCGTTCGAGCAGGCGATGAAGGTGGCCCGCGCGGGCCGGCGGGTGAACGACATCGGGCGGGCGGTGGAGGCGGAGGTGGGGCGCCGCGGCTTCGCGGTGATCCGCGACCTGGCGGGCCACGGGATCGGCCGCACCATCCACGAGGAGCCCTCGGTCCCCAACTACTACGACTGGCGGGCCCGCGCGCCGCTCACCGAGGGGTTGGTGATCACGGTGGAGCCCATCGTGGCGGAGCGCACCGGCGACTGCGTGGAGGACGACGATGGGTGGACGGTGCGCACCGCCGACGGCGGCTGGGTCGCGCACCACGAGCACACCCTGGTCATCACCCGCGGCCGCCCCATCCTGCTGACCGCCGCGTGACGTGCCCCCCGTCGCGGCCGCCCCTGCTGCGGGCCGCGCTGCTCCCGGCGCTCGCGCTCCTGGCCGCGGGGTGCGCGGCCGAGGCGCGCACGCCCCGCGCGGAGGCGCCCGCCGCGACGTGGGCGGAGGGCGGCCCGGCGCCGGACCTGTCCGCCGCCTTCGGGGCCACGCCGGGAACCCTGGTGGTGCTGGACGCGCGCACCGGGCGCGAGGCGCGCCACGACGCGGAGCGGAGCCGCCGCCGGATGTCGCCGTTCTCCACCTTCAAGGTCGCCAACTCCCTCATCGCCCTGGAGACGGGCGCCATTCCGGGGACCGACTACCGGATGAAGTGGGACAGCATCCGCGACCCGCGCAGGCCGTTCATGCCCGCCTGGTACCAGGACCACGACATGCGCTCGGCGATGCGGGCCTCGGTGGTCTGGTACTACAAGGAGGTGGCGCGGCGGATCGGGCCGGAGCGCATGCGGGGGCACCTGGAGCGGGTCGGCTACGGCAACGCGGACATCTCCGGGGGGATCGACCGCTTCTGGCTGGCCTCCTCGCTACGCATCTCGGCGGAAGAGCAGGTGGGCTTCCTGCGGCGCTTCCACGCGGGCGAGCTGTTCTCGCCGCGTACGACGCAGGCGGTCAAGGACATCCTGGTGCTGGAGGAGACGCCCGCGTACCGCCTCAGCGGCAAGACCGGCGGCGGGAGCGTGGACGGGCACGGTCTGGGGTGGCTGGTGGGCTACGTGGAGCGCGGCGGCAGCGTGTACTTCTTCGCGGCCAACGTGGACGGCAGGACTACGAGGCCATCGCCGACCGCCGGCACGAGGTGACGAGGGCGGCGCTGCGCGAGCTCGGAGTGCTGCCGGACCGCTGAACGGCCGGGTTAACTACTGGGTTCGGGCGTGCCCCCGGCTGTCGCCGGGGTCGGGCTTCGGCTCCGTAACGCACGAAACAACCGTGCGTAACGGAGTCGAGCCCCGGCAAACAGCCGCCGGGTCTCGCCCCTCCGGGCCGAAATCCCTCACGCGGGTTTCGCGCTGGCGTCCGCTGAGGGCCCCCACCCGGCGGCCTGAGAGCCGCCACCCTCCCCCAATTCTGGGGGAGGGCTGCCCGGGCCTCGCGGTCGCAGTGCTCCCCCTCTCCCGCTTGCGGGGGAGGGGGCCGGGGGGAGGGGGCCGCCGTTGCCGTGCCCTGCCGTTCCCACATGATGTTGCGGAGGGAGACTCGCCGGCAGTTTGGCGAGGCTCACGGAGCCGGAGCGGAGACACCGGGGTAGTTTCCGGTGGCTCCGCGACCCGCGTAGGAAACAGGCCGGCAGTTTGGCCTGGTTCCGGAGCGGCCCCAACCACCAGGCCAAATCGGAATGCGGAAGCCAGCTCTCGGACTCGCCTTCATCGCCCTGACGACGCTCGCGGCCTGCACGGGCGGCGACGGGCGAAAGCCGCTCGTGGTCTACTCGCCGCACGGGAGCGACATGCTGGAGGCGTTCGAGAAGCGCTTCGAGCAGGCCCACCCGGACGTGGACGTGCAGGCGGTGGACATGGGATCGCAGGAGGTGCTGGACCGCCTGCGCTCGGAGCGGGCGAACCCGCAGGCGGACGTGTGGTGGGGCGCCCCGGCGAACACCTTCGAGGACGCCGCGCGCGACTCGCTGCTGGAGCGCTTCGTCCCCACCTGGGCGGCCTCGGTGCCGGCGGAGGCGAAGAGCGGCCAGGGGCTGTGGCACGGCACCTACCTGACGCCGGAGGTGATCGCCTACAACACGCAGGCGATCCCCGCGGCGGAGGTGCCGCGCGACTGGGACGACGTGCTGGACCCGAAGTGGAAGGGCAAGGTCCTGGTGCGCGACCCCATGGCGAGCGGCACCATGCGCACCATCTTCGGGATGATCGTGCAGCGCGGGCTGCGCGAGACGGGCGACACGGCGGCGGGGTTCCAGTGGCTTCGGCGGCTGGACGGGCAGACCAGGGAGTACGTGCTGAACCCCACGCTGCTGTACCAGAAGCTGGCGCGGCAGGAGGGGGTGCTGACGCTCTGGGACATGCCGGACATCGAGGCGCTCAAGGCGAACACCAAGTTCCCCATCGACTACGTGATCCCCAGCAGCGGCACGCCGCTTTTGGTGGACGCGGTCGCCGTGGTGCGCGGCTCCAGGAACCCGGAGCTGGCGCGCGAGTTCGTGGAGTGGGTGGGCGGTGACGCGGGCATCCTCCCCGCCGCGCGCGAGTTCGGCCGGCTCCCCGCCCGCGCCGACGTGCCGGAGGACTCGCTCCCCGAGGGGCTGCGCCGCGTGAAGCGCGCCATGGTCGCCGAACCGATGGACTGGAAGCTCCTCCAGGAAAAGGGCCCGGAATGGATGCGGTACTGGGACGAGCACGTCCGCGGAAAAGGAACGCGCTGATGCCCGCCCGCGAAGCGAACCCCGCACCGTTCACGGACTTCGTACTGCGTACTCCGTACTTCCGTCGGCATGCTGAGGCTCGATGAGCTGACCCGCCGCTTCGGCGACATCGTCGCGGTGGACGGCGTGTCGCTGGAGGTGGCCCCGGGCGAGTTCCTGACGCTGCTGGGCCCCAGCGGCTGCGGCAAGACTACCACGCTGCGGATGATCGCGGGGTTCGAGACGCCCACCGGCGGGCGCATCGTGCTGGAGGGGCGCGACGTGACCTCGCTCCCGCCGCAGGGCCGCGGCGTGGGGATGGTGTTCCAGAACTACGCGCTGTTCCCGCACATGGACGTGGCGGAGAACGTGGCCTTCGGGCTTCTGGCGCGGGGCGCGCCGCGGGCCGAGGTCCCCGCCCGGGTGGAGCGCGCGCTGGAGCGGGTGGAGCTGGGGGGCTACGGGAAGCGGCGGGTGCAGGAGCTCTCCGGCGGGCAGCAGCAGCGGGTGGCGCTCGCCCGGGCCATGGCGCCGGAGCCGCGCCTGCTCCTGCTGGACGAGCCGCTCTCCAACCTGGACGCGGCGCTCCGCGAGCGGACCCGCTCGGAGCTGCGGTCGCTCCTCAAGGAGCTGGGGATCACGGCGGTGTTCGTGACGCACGACCAGGAGGAGGCGTTCGCCCTGTCGGACCGCATCGCGGTGCTGGAGCGCGGCCGTCTCCAGCAGGTGGGGACGCCGGAGGCGCTCTACGCGCGGCCCGCCAACCCGTTCGTGGCGGGGTTCCTGGGGCGCGCCTCGTTCCTGGCGGCGCGCGTGGAGTCGCGCCGCGAGCAGACGGCCACGTGCCTCTTTCCCGGCGGGGAGCGCTGGGATGCGCGCGTTCCCGTGGGGGTGGAGCTGAAGCCGGGCGACGCGGTGCGGCTCATGGCGCGGCCGGAGTCGCTGCGCATGCGGCGCGCGGCCGCCGGCGGCGGGCGCGGGGGCCGGGAGCTGGAGGGCCGGGTGGCGGAGCGGCGCTTCGCCGGGGCCGTCACCTTCTACCGGCTCGAGGCGGCGCGCGCGGAGGTGACGGTGCAGGGCGCCGGCGGGGAGGCGGAGGTGGGGGAGGCGGTGTACTTCCGCCCGCACGACGACGCGCTCCCCGTCGCCTTCCCCGCGGAGACGGGGTGAGCGAGGGCCGGCGGGTCGGGCGGGGGACGCTGCTGCTGGCGCTCCCCGTCGCGTTCCTTCTCCTCTGGCTGGTGCTGTACCCCAACCTGTTCGTGGTGCGGGACGGCCTGGTGGAGGGCGGGCGGCTCACCGGGGAGCACTGGCGGCGCTTCTGGGGGAGCGGCACGGAGCGGGGGGCGCTGTGGGCGAGCGTGTGGATCTCGACCCTCAGCGTGCTGCTCTCCGCCGCGGTGGGGGTGCCGCTGGCCTTTCTGTTCTCGCGCTGGGAGTTCCCGGGGCGGCGCGTGCTGGGCGGTCTGGCGGCGATGCCGGTGCTGCTCCCGCCGCTGGTGGGAACCATCTCCTTCCTGTTCCTGTACGGCGAGAGCGGGTTCCTGACGCGCGGCGTGCAGCTCCTGCTGGGGATGGCGGAGCCGCCCTGGCGGCTCGCGGGGCCGTGGGCGATCCTGCTGGTGCACGCGTACACCATGTACGTGTACTTCTACCTGTTCACCGCGGCGGGGCTGTCGCGGCTGGACGCTTCCTACGCCGAGGCCGCGGCGGCGCTGGGAGCGGGCCGCTGGACGACGCTGCGCCGGGTGACGCTGCCGCTGCTGGCGCCGGCGCTGGGGGGCGCGGGGCTGCTGGTGTTCATGACCAGCATGGCGTCGTTCAGCGCGCCGTACGTGTTCGGCGGGGGCTTCCGGGTGCTCACCACCCAGCTCTACGCCAGCAAGCTGAACGGCGAGGAGGGGCTGGTGGCGGTGGAGGCCACGGTGCTCGCGGTGACCTCGCTGCTCTTCCTGGTGCTGCTCCAGCGCTACGAGGGGGGACGCCAGTACACCGGCGCCTCCAAGGGCTCCGGGGCGGCGACCCGGAAGCGGAGCGGGCGGCCGGTGCTCCTGTCGCTGCTGGCGCTGGCGGGGGTGGGCTTCCTCCTCCTGCCGCACGCCACGGTGCTGCTGGTGTCCTTCGTCCCGGAGGGGACGTGGACCACGGAGATCTTCCCGCCGGAGTACTCCGCCGCGAGCTACCGGACGCTGTTCACCGACCCGGACCGGCTGGTGCCGGTGCTCAACTCGGTGCGCATGGCGACGGTGGCGACGCTCGCCAACGTGGTGTTCGCCTTCGCGGCCGGGTACCTGCTGGCGCGGCGGCGCTTCCCGGGGCGGCGGCTGGTGGACGCGCTGGTGGTGCTCCCCTGGGCGCTCCCGGGGACGGTGCTGGCCATCGCCCTGGCGACCACCTTCAGCGTGCACCGGCCGCTCGCCGGGCGCTTCGTGCTGGTGGGGACGTTCGCGGTGCTCCCGCTGGCGTACTTCATCCGCAACGTCCCGCTGGTGACCCGCGCGGCGCTCACCTCCTTCCGCCAGCTCGATCCCTCGCTGGAGGAGGCCGCGGCCTCGCTGGGCGCGGGGCGCGCCACCGCGCTGCGCCGCGTGGTGCTCCCGCTGGTGCTCCCCGGGCTGGCCGCCGGGGCGCTGCTGGCGTGGGTGACCGCGCTGGGGGAGTTCGTCGCCTCCATCCTGCTGTACACGCACCGCACCCGCCCCATGTCGGTGGAGATGCTGGCCCGGCTGCGCGCCTTCGACTTCGGCGGGGCGGCGGCGTACGGGGTGCTCCTCATCGCCCTGGTGGCCGTGGCCTTCGTCTTCGGCTGGCGGCGCGTCAACGAGGAGCCCCCGGGCGGGTAGCGCCCCGTGGGCCACTCCGCGCCCTGGCGCGGGAGGTGCGGGAAAGTTCCGGGAGTCGTTCCACCTGTCACCCTGGAGTACCGCCATGCGTCCCACCCCCCTGCGCGCGGCGGCCGCCCTGGCCGTGCTCGCCGCGCTCGCCCCGGATCTCCCCGCCCAGTCGGTGGCCGCCCGGCTCCCGGCCGGCCCCGCGCAGACGCAGACGCCGCGAGACTCGGCGCGCACCCTGGGCTCCGCCCGCTCGGCGCAGGCGGCGTTCGAGCGGCTGCGCTTCCGCTTCCTCCCGTGGACGGAGGATGGCGGGGCGCCGGACCGCTGCGACGAGCGCATCGGGCGCTTCTGCCTGTGGCACGACGACGGCGACGAGACCGACTGGGTGCCGCCCCCGGAGCCCGAGCAGGTGAAGCAGGGGCGCGAGGCGCTCATCGCGCGCCTGGCCCAGGCCGCGGCGCAGTACCCGGGCGACCAGTGGGTGGCGGGGCAGCGGGTGCGCTACCTGGTGGAGGCCGGCCGCGCGGACGAGGCGGTGGCCGCCGCGCGGGAGTGCCGGGCCGGCTGGTGGTGCGGGGCGCTGGAGGGCTACGCGCTGCACCTGGCGGGAAAGACGGAATCCGCCGACTCGGCCTTTTCCGCCTCGCTGGCGGGGATGCCCGACAGGGAGCGCACGGAGTGGACGGACGTGAGCCCGCTCCTCCCCGACGGCGACCTGCGCGCCTTCCGGCGGCTCAAGGAGCAGGACGCGGAGGCGGAGCAGCGCTTCTGGTGGCTGGCGGACCCGTTCTGGGGCTTTCCCGGCAACGACCTGCGCACCGAGCACCTGTCCCGCAACGTGGCGGACCGGCTCCAGGACCGCGCCTTCGTGACGGAGGGGATCTCCTGGGGCGACGACCTGCGCGAGATCCTGGTGCGCTTCGGGGAGCCCATCGGGTGGGAGCGCGTCCGGCCGGACCACCCCCTGTTCACGCAGGGCCGCGCCTCGGTGGTCACCCACTACGCGCCGGACAGCAGGAACTTCGTTCCGCCCGTCCGCTTCCTCCAGGACCCCGCGGCGATCGGCGACGGCGACTGGTCGCTGGACGATCCCAGCATGCGCGCGGCGTACGCCCCCGCCTACACCGGGGCCGTGGGCGTGCTGGAGCACCAGGTGGCACGCTTCCGCCGGGGCGACTCGGCGCTGGTGGTGGCGGCCTTCGCCCTGGACCCGGACAGCGTTCCGCCCGGCTCGGTCACCGACGCGGCGCTGGTTCTCGCGGCCGACCACCGCACCGAGCCGCGGATCGCGCGGACGACGGTGGCGGAGATGCGCGGGGTGGTGAGCCTCGCCGCGGAGCCCGGGGACCGCGTCATGAGCCTGGAAACGCAGACGCTCCAGGCCAAGCGGGCGGGGCGGGCGCGCTACGGGCTGCGGCTCCCCGCCGCCGCCGCCGGGGTGGCGGTCTCGGACGTCCTCCTGCTGCAGAGCTCCGACCCTCTCCCCTCCACACTGGAGGACGCGATCCCGCAGGCGCGCGGCTCCACCCGGGTGCGCGCGGGGGAGTCACTGGGGCTGTTCTGGGAGGTGTACGGCCTCCCGGAGCGACCGGACACCGTGGGGATCTCGGTGAGCGTGCACCGCGGCTCCAAGGGGCTGGGGCGGCGCCTGGCGGAGGGGCTGGGGCTGGTGGGCGAGGCCACCCCCATCCAGGTCCGGTGGGACGAGGAGACTCCCGGCGAGGCGACGCTCGCCCGCACCCTGGTGCTCGCCATCCGCGACCTGTCGCCCGGCGAGTACACGCTGGAGCTGACCGTCACCCCGCGCGAAGGGGAGCCGGCGACCACCCGGCGGGCGCTGCGCGTGGAGCGGTGAGCTTCGTCGACCCCGGAACCCTTGCGCCCTTTTTGTGAGCGCAACATAATTGTTGCGCAACTTAAAGAGGAGGGCATATGGCGGACGGAAAAGAGAGGGAAGAGGAGCGGGAGCCAAAGGTCGAGCCCCGGCCCGACCGGGTGGCGGAAGCGCGGGCCGCGTACGCGGCCCGCCGCCCCATCCGCCGTGGGGCGGCGGGGGGCGGCAGGCCCGCCCAGCGCCCGCCGAACGGGGAGGGCGACCGTGGGGCGCGGATCGCGGCGCGGTGCGACTTCGCGGGGCGCGCCTTCGGCTCCGACGCGGAGCTGGCGCGCCTGGTGGGCGTGGACCGCAGCCGCATCACCCGCTGGCGGCAGGGCGACCTCCCCGACCCCGCGAACGCCGACCGGGTGGTGGGGATCGACGCCGTGGTGGAGCTGCTTTCCGGCTTCCTGGACGAGCGCAGCATCCCCAAGTGGCTGTACGGCGTCAACGCCCACCTCGCCGACCGCCGCCCGGTGGACGTGCTCGTCTCCGGCCGCCTTTCCGAGGTGATCGCGGCGATCGAGGCGGAAAAGAGCGGCGCCTTCGGCTGATGCCGGCTCCGGCGTCCACCTTCTGGCGCGTCTTTCCCTGGGACCCCGCCGCGTCGCCGGGGGAGCCCTTTTCGGCGTCCTTCGTCCCCGGAGGGCAGGGGAGCGGGCGCTTCGACGTCCTCCCCGGTCGCGTCCTTTACCTGGCCGAGTCCCCCGAGCACGCGGTCGCCGAGAAGATCCAGCGCTTTCGCGCGCACGAGCTGGAGCCGTGGGACCTCACGGAGTTCGGGCGGGCGCTGGCGCTGGTCCCGGTGGAGCTCGCCCCCGCCCCCGCCGCGCGGGTGGCGGACCTGTGCAACCCAGCCGTGCTGCTGGAGCACGGCGTCCGCCCCGACCAGGTGGCGGCCCGCTCCCGCGACACCACCCGCGCCATCGCGGCGGGCCTCCACGCGCGGGGCCTCGCCGGCCTGCGCTGGTGGTCGGCGATGTGGGGCGAGTGGCACGCGGTGACGCTGTTCCTGGACCGGCTCGCGGAGGGCGACCTGCGCTGGGGGACGCCGGACCCGCTCTCGCTGGACCACCCCGCGGTGCGCGAAGCCGCGGACGCCCTGATGATCCGGAGGAAGGGATGACGGGCAGGCGGGAGTGAGACGCCGCTGGAGCCACGATCCTCCCCGCACGAGACCGTACCCCGGCCGTACGTCCCGATGTAACTTGCCCCCACGCACCGGCGGGCCGATCCGCCGGCCCCCTCTCCCCGGCGTCCCTTCAGCCACCCCGGCTGTCCCGGCCGCCGGGCATCCCCCCGGAACCCGTCACCGCAGACCGCCATGTCCAGCACCAAAGATCTGTTAGACAGCATCGGCACAGGCCTGGCCTACGTGGTGGCGTTCCTGGCCGTGCTCCTCGTCCTGGGCATCGTCGCCGTGCTGCTCGCCGGCTGGGGGCTCTGGTGGCTGTGGAGCTACTTCACCTGACCGCGGCGCCGCCGCGCCCACCGGAACCCCGACCCGGGAGGCCGCCATGCTGGACAGGGAGTTCTTCAACAGCTTCAGCGACGGGTGCACCTCGTACGCGTGCGGGTGCGTCGTGTACCTGGTCCTGTTCGTCGGCGGGGCCGCGTGGGGGGTGTGGTGGCTGTGGAACTACTTCACCTGAGCGCGGCGGGGGCCGGGTATGCCCCGGCTCTGGACCGTCCCCGCCCGCCGCGAGATATTTGAGGGCTTCGTCCCGGCCCTCGACTGCCGGACCGTGAACCGTCTCCGTCCGGCGCCCGTCCCCGTGGAAACTCTCCCCGCCGCAGCACCCCCGCCCGCCGACTCCCCGGAGCCCGCGACAGCCCCCGCCGACACCGGCTTCTGGAGCGCCGTGCGCGAAGCGCTGCGGGGCTCGCGCCGCGACTACACGCAGGGGCCCATCGGCCGCAGCATCCTGGTGCTCTCCGTCCCCATGATCCTGGAGATGCTCATGGAGAGCGTCTTCGCCGTGGCGGACGTGTTCTTCGTCGCCAAGCTCGGCGCGGATGCCGTGGCGACGGTGGGGCTCACCGAGAGCATGCTGGCGCTGGTGTACGCGCTCGCCATGGGGCTGGGGATCGGGGCCACGGCCACGGTGGCGCGCCGCATCGGCGAGGGCGACCCGGACGGCGCCGCCCGGGCCGCCGTGCAGGCCATCGTCCTGGGCGTGGCGCTTTCCGCCGTGATCGGCGTCTTCGGCGTGATCATGGCGCCACGGCTGCTGGGGTGGATGGGCGGCTCGCCCGAGCTGATCGCCCGCGGCGCCGACTTCACCCGCGTGATGCTGGGCGGAAACGCGGCCATCCTGCTGCTCTTCCTGGTCAACGCCATCTTCCGGGGCGCCGGCGACGCCGCCATCGCCATGCGCGTGCTGTGGCTGGCGAACGCGATCAACATCGTGCTCGCGCCCTGCCTGATCTTTGGCCCGGGCCCCTTCCCCGAGCTGGGGGTGACCGGCGCGGCCGTGGCCACCACCATCGGGCGGGGGACGGGGGCCGCGTTCGCCCTGTGGCACCTGGTGCGCCCCGGCGGCCGGGTGACCGTGGGACGCAGGCACCTCGTGGTGCAGCCGGAGCTGCTCGCGCGCATCGTGCGCCTGTCGGCTTCGGGGGCGTTCCAGGTGCTGGTGGGAACGGCGAGCTGGGTGGGGCTGGTGCGGATCATCTCCACCTTCGGGAGCTCCGCGCTGGCCGGGTACACCATCGGCATCCGCATCGTGCTGTTCGCGCTGCTGCCGTCGTTCGGGATGAGCAGCGCCGCGGCGACCATGGTGGGGCAGGCGCTGGGGGCCGGCAAGCCGGAGCGCGCCGAAAAGGCGGTGTGGCGGGCGGGCTTCTACAACCTGTGCTTCCTGGGGTCGGTGGGGCTGGTGTTCGTGCTCTTCGCCGGGCCGCTGGTGCGCCTCTTCACCCAGGACCCGGCCATCATCCCCTACGCCGCCGACTGCCTGCGCATCGTGGCGTGCGGGTTCCTGTTCTACGCGTACGGCATGGTGATCACGCAGTCGTTCAACGGCGCGGGGGACACGTGGACGCCCACGGTGCTCAACCTGTTCGTGTTCTGGCTGTGGGAGATCCCGCTGGCGTACGTGCTTGCCGTTCCGCTGGGGATGGGGCCGCGGGGTGTGTTCGTGGCCATCACGCTGGCGTTTTCCACGCTGGCGGTGGCGAGTGCGCTGATGTTCAGGCGGGGACGGTGGAAGACGCGCACGGTGTGATCTCGCGGACGGCTCAACGGCTTGAGGGGAAGGTTCGGGCGTGCCCCCGCTGACGCGGGGTCGGGCTTCGGCTCCGTAGCAGACGAAACAACCGTCTGCAACGGAGTCGAGCCCCGCGAAACTGCCCGCGGGTCTCGCCCCTTCGGGCCGGAATCCCTCACGCGGGGTGGGCGTTGGCGTCCGCGGGGACCCCCCAAAGGGTGTGGGGTCGTCCTGTCCAGGGCCTTTGCAGCCGTAAACTCTTGATCCAACTTATCGGCAGTACCGAGGTACTGACCACGAATCCCTCGCAACGAAATCCGAGAGATCAAGTGGAGTCCACTCAGCCCAAGCCCTTCGTGTTCGTCCTGATGCCCTTCGCCGCCTCCTTCGACGACGCCTACCGTTTCGGGATCAAGGCCGCATGCGCCGACGCCGGAGCGTACTGCGAGCGTGTCGACGAGCAGATCTTCCAGGAGAGCATTCTCGACCGCATCTACAACCAGATCTCCAAGGCCGATGTCTTGGTGGCGGACATGACCGGGCGCAACGCTAACGTCTTCTACGAGACCGGGTACGCGCACGCGCTCGGAAAGCAAGTGATCCTGCTCACACAGAACGCGGACGACATTCCCTTTGATCTCAAACATTATCCACACATAATCTATGGCGGGAGTATCGGGAGCCTGAAAGACGATTTGGAGCGGCGGATCCGGTGGGCTCTCACCCAATTGGATCAGGGAGTGCCGGAGTCGATCAGGATCGAGTTCTACTCGGATGGGAAACGTATCGTCCAGGGAGCCACAGTTCCGGTTAAGGGCTTTACTGGGAAATCCCGAGGCGGTTTCCTCGACCTCCATCTTCACAACAACTCACGTACGTTCATCCAATCTTCCAGTGTTCAGCTGAGCCTGATCACGGGCGATTTCTCCACGGCGATAGATTGGGGGCGGCACATCATCCGACTTCCGGATGGTCGTTATTTCCATCTTCTGTCCGAGCCAACATCGATCTACCCTGATGGATGGTTCAGTGTGTGGGTCCCACTCGGCCTGGCGGAGGACGCCGCAGTGGAACGATTGATTGATCAGGGAGGAGAGGCAATCCTCCGGGTATCTACCACTACGAGCGTTCAGGATCTCCCGATCATGCTGCGTCTGGTTCGAGAGGAGGAGGCTGCAGCCGAAAATCCCCCGGCTAGCCCCATGCCCGGAGCTTGACGGAGCACGCCGCCGTTCAATGCCGGGGCTCCGCCCTATCCGCCCCACCGTCGCGCGCCGCCGCTCTCCCCCTCTACCCACCGCCCGGAGGTGTAACCGTGCAGCTGGTCCGCCATCCGGATGCCGAGTCGTTCCTGCGCGACGCGCAGGGCGACCTGGAGCGCGCCGAGGCCGAGAACAACATGGTGCTCGGCGCGGCGCTGCGGCTGCTCGACAGGCCGCAGGCGCCGGAGCGGCCGCGCTACTTCGCCACGGTGCGCGCGGGCGGCGGGCTGCGCGTGGCGGCCATGCACACGCCGCCGTTCCCGCTGGCGCTGGCGGGGGAGGGCGTGGGTGCGGGCGAGGCGCTGGAGCGCGTGGCGGAGGACCTGCGGGCGGCGGGGGTGCACCCGGGGGGCGTGTTCGGGCCGGCGGCGCTGGCGGACGGCTTCGCGGCGGGGTGGACGCGCGCCACCGGCGAGGCGGCGCGCGCCGCCATGCGGGAGCGGCTGTTCGCGCTCACGGAGGTGCTGCCCGTGCGCCCGGCGCCCGGCGCGCTCCGCCGTGCCGTGGCGGCGGACGAGGACACCGTGGCGCGCTGGATGATGGCGTTCGGCGCGGAGGCGCTGGGCGAGGCGGACGCGGAGCGGGCGCGGGCGGGGGCGCGGCGCCGGATCGCGGCGCGGGAGCTGTGGATCTGGGAGGTGGAGGGCGAGGCGCGGTCCATGGCGGCCAGCGACCGCCCCACGCGGCACGGCGTGGCCGTCAACGCGGTGTACACCCCGCCCCAGTGGCGCGGGCGGGGCTACGCCACCGTGGCCGTGGCGCGCCTCAGCGCGGGGCTGCTGGCGGAGGGGCGGCGCTTCTGCGTGCTCTTCACCGACCTGGCCAACCCCACGTCCAACGCCATCTACCCGCGCATCGGCTACCGGCCGCGCGCGGACTTCACGCTGTACCGCCTGGGCGGGTAGCGCGCCTCAGGCGGCGGGGGCGCCGGCCTTGCCGCCCACGTGCGCCCAGAGCGCGCGCTCCAGCAGCACCGGCGTCCACTCCCCGCCCAGCTCCCGCGCGGCGGCCCGCAGCGCGTCCGCATAGCGGGCGTAGTAGCCCAGCGTCCACGCGACCGGCCCCAGCCCCGGGAGCTGCGCCGCCACCAGCTCGTCGAAGAACGGGTACGTGTCGGGCGCAAAGGCCGCCACGGCCGCCGACGCCGTCGCCGGGCCCACCCCCTTCAGCTTCGCCAGCTCGGAAATGGGCGCGGTGGGGTGCGGCACCCTGGCCAGCGCAGCCGTGCTCGCCTCCTCCACCGCCTCCGGCGCGTTGCCGCGCACCAGCACCAGGTTGGGTGCCCGCCACACCCCGCGCGCCATCTTCCACTCCGTCAGCCGCACCATCTCCGCGTGCGTGAGGTGCGCCGGCGCGCGCGCGGCGATCAGCCCCGGCAGCTCCTCGCGGTACCAGCGGTCCAGCTCGGGGAGCCGGGCGACGCCCTGCCGCTCGACCGTCGCGGGATAGTCGTCGAGCGCGCGGCGCAGTATCCGTGAGTCCGGCAGCGGCATGGTGGCGTCGGGGAAGAGGGGAGAACGGCCCATCGCACGGGGCGGTGCCCGCGGGCGTCGCCCCCGCCGGCCAAGATAGCCGGGCGGCGGATTCTCCGCACACCACCCCTGCCCGGCGGCCCTCACCCGGCTCGCTTGAGGCTCGCCACCCGGGTCCTTCATCCGGTTCACGCGAAGCGTGAAGCGCCATCCTGGAAGAGGGGCAACGGCTGGTTCGGTGCCGTGCTCCCCCTCTCCCGCTTGCGGGGGAGGGGGCCGGGGGGAGGGGGCTGCAGCGGACGCCAGCGCGAGCCCCGCGTGAGGGATTCCGGCCCGCAGGGGCGAGACCCGCGGGCAGTTTCGCGGGGCTCGACTCCGTTAGCCCGCGTTGTTTGCGGGCTTACGAAGCCGAAGCCCGACCCCGGCGCCAGCCGGGGGCACGCCCAAATCCGCAGTTCAAATCCGTTGCATCCAAAGCCGACAACCCCACGAGAAGCCCCGTCCACGAACCCGGTCATGGATGAGCCGGATTCACGGAACCATCATTGCGTTGGGGTACCGCGTGGGTCGCCGCGAGATCACTCATCCACGGAGGACGGCATGACGGCAGTGACGGAGACCGCCCTGGAAGGGGTGCGGGTCCTGGGCGAGGAGAACGAGGCCACGGCGCGCGTGCTGACGCCGGAAGCGCTGGCGTTCGTGGCGGGGCTGCACCGCCGCTTCAATCCCGCGCGCCAGGCGCTGCTGGCCGACCGGGAGCGCCGCCAGGCGGAGTTCGACGCCGGCGCCGTCCCCGCCTTCCTGGACGAGACGGCCGCCGTGCGCGAGGGGGAGTGGACGGTCGCGCCGGCCCCCGCCGACCTGGACGACCGCCGGGTGGAGATCACCGGGCCCACCGACCGCAAGATGGTGATCAACGCGCTGAACTCCGGCGCCAGCTGCTTCATGGCGGACTTCGAGGACGCCCTGTCGCCCACCTGGCCCAACGTGATCGAGGGACAGGCGAGCCTGGCCGACGCCATCCGCAGGCGGGTGGACTTCACCTCGGCCGAGGGCAAGTCGTACCGCCTGGCCGAGAAGACGGCGACACTGATCGTGCGGCCGCGCGGCTGGCACCTCCCCGAGCGCCACGTGACGGTGGACGGCGAGCCGGTCTCGGCGTCGCTCTTCGACTTCGGGCTGTTCTTCTTCCACAACGCGCGCGAGCTGCTGGAGCGGGGCTCCGGCCCGTACTTCTACCTTCCCAAGCTGGAGGGCCACCGCGAGGCGCGCCTGTGGAACGACGTGTTCCTGGCCGCGCAGGAGGCGCTGGGGATCCCGCGGGGGACCATCCGCGCCACGGTGCTCATCGAGACCATCCTGGCCGCCTTCGAGATGGACGAGATCCTGTACGAGCTGCGCGAGCACGCCGCCGGGCTCAACGCGGGGCGCTGGGACTACATCTTCAGCATGATCAAGAAGTTCCGGAACCGGGGCGACTTCGTCCTCCCGGACCGGGCGCAGGTCACCATGGCGGTGCCCTTCATGAAGTGCTACGCCGAGCTGCTGGTGAAGACCTGCCACCGGCGCGGCGCGCACGCCATGGGCGGCATGGCCGCGTTCATCCCCAACCGCCGCGACGCCGAGGTCACGGAGCGGGCCCTGGCCAAGGTGCGCGAGGACAAGAAGCGCGAGGCCGGACAGGGCTTCGACGGCACCTGGGTGGCGCACCCGGACCTGGTCTCCATCGCCCGCGAGGAGTTCGATCCCGTGCTGGGCGAGCGCCCCAACCAGAAGGACCGCCGGCGCCACGACGTCGTGCACGGCGACTGCGACCTTCTCGAGACGGGGATCCTGGGCGGCGAGGTGACGGAGGCCGGGGTGCGCAGCAACGTCAGCGTCGCCATCCAGTACGTGGAGGCGTGGCTGGGCGGCAACGGGGCGGTGGCCATCTACAACCTGATGGAGGATGCCGCCACCGCGGAGATCTCGCGGGCGCAGCTGTGGCAGTGGATCCGCCACCGCACCCCGCTGTCGGACGGCCGGGCGATGAACCCGGACGTGTACTGCGCCATCCGCGACGAGGAGGTGGCGAAGCTCCGGGCGGAGCGCGGCGACGACGCGCGCTTCCTGGACCGCGCGGTCGAGCTGCTGGACGGCCTGGTGCTGGGGGCGGAGTTCGTCCCGTTCCTGACGCTGCCGGCGTATTCCCACCTCGACTGATGGCCTGGACATGGATTCCCCGAACTTTCGGCTGACTGAACCCTGACCCGCGCAGACGACGAGGACGACATGAGACAGGACTTCGAGATGCAGGTGGGGGAGCTGGAGAGCCGGTGGGCGGCGGAGCCGCGCTGGCAGGGGATCACCCGCCCCTACTCCGCGGAGGAGGTGGTGCGGCTGCGGGGATCGGTGCGCGTGGAGCACACGCTGGCCCGCCTGGGCGCGGAGCGCCTGGCGCGGCTGCTGGAGGGCGAGGACTTCGTCCGCACCTTCGGGGCGCTCACCGGCGCCCAGGCGGTGCAGATGGTCAGGGGCGGGCTGCAGGCCATCTACCTGAGCGGCTGGCAGGTGGCGGGCGACGCCAACCTGGCCGGGCACACCTACCCCGACCAGAGCCTGTACCCCGCAAACAGCGTCCCCGCGGTGGTGAAGCGGCTCAACAACGCGCTGCTCCGCGCCGACCAGATCGAGTGGAGCGAGGGGAACGGGGGCCGCGACTGGCTGGTGCCCATCGTGGCGGACGCGGAGGCGGGCTTCGGCGGGCCGCTGAACGCGTACGAGCTGATGAAGGGGATGATCGAGGCGGGGGCGGCGGGCGTGCACTTCGAGGACCAGCTCGCCGCCGAAAAGAAGTGCGGCCACCTGGGCGGCAAGGTGCTGGTGCCCACCGGCCAGTTCATCCGCACGCTGGTGGCGGCGCGCCTGGCCGCGGACGTGCTGGACGTGCCCACCTGGCTGGTGGCGCGCACCGACGCCAACGGGGCCAGCCTGCTCACCAGCGACGTGGACGAGCGCGACCGCGGGTTTCTCACCGGGGAGCGCACGCCGGAGGGCTACTACCGGGTGCGGAGCGGGCTGGAGGCGGCCATCGCGCGCGGCATCTCCTACGCGCCGTACGCGGACCTGGTGTGGTGCGAGACCGCCACCCCGGACCTGGACGAGGCGCGCACCTTCGCCGAGGCGATCCGTGCGGAGCACCCGGGGAAGATGCTGGCGTACAACTGCTCGCCCAGCTTCAACTGGAGCCGCAAGCTGGACGCGGCCACCATCGCGAAGTTCCAGCGGGAGTTGGGGGCCATGGGCTACCGGTTCCAGTTCATCACCCTGGCCGGGTGGCACCTCATCAACCTGGAAACCTTCAAGCTGGCCCGCGAGTACGCCGGCGAGGGGATGCCGGCGTACGTCCGCCTCCAGGACGAGGAGTTCGCGCTGGAGGAGGCCGGGTACACCGCCACCAAGCACCAGCGTGAGGTGGGCACCGGGTACTTCGACCGGGTGCTGCAGACGCTCTCCGGCGGCGAGGCGTCCACGGCGGCGCTCGCCGGATCCACGGAGGCCGAGCAGTTCCACTGATCGGCCGCCCTGGACCAGGCCACCCGGGAACCGCGGCCGTGCCGTCCACGCCTTCGGAGTGCTGGTCGTGCCGCTCCAACAGCGGCCGGCAGCGCATCTCGCCCGGCCCTCCGATCCACGTCGGAGAGTTCTGGCTGGTGGAGCATGCATACCCGACCCGGCTCCCGGGCTGGCTGGTCATCGTGCTCCGCCGGCACGTGGAGGCGCTGCACGAGCTCCGTCCGGAGGAGTTCGCCGAATTGGCCTCCGTCCTGGAGCACACCTGCCGTGTGCTGCACCGGGTCGTGGGGTGCGACAAGGAGTACGTGGCATGCTACGCGGAGATCGACCACTTCCGGCACGTGCACTTTCACGTGGTGCCGCGGGCCGCGGATCTGCCGGAGGAATTCGCGGGCACGCGCAGCTTTGCATTCCTCAAAGTGAGCGAGGCGGAGGCCGTGCCGCGGGAGGAAGTCCGTGTGCTCTGCGAGTCCCTCCGCGCCGCCTTTGGAGCCTAAGCCCTAATCCTCCGCGCGCCCGCGGTGTCGTTCATCCAGACGGAGCGGCCCATCCACTCCCGCCAGTACGCGGCGTGCTCCTGCATGAGCTGCGCTTCGGCGGGCGTCATGTCCTGGCCGAAGCTCGCGCGCGGCGGCATCAGCCTGCAGAAGAAGGTCGTGGTCGATTCCTGGAACAGGTCGGGTGCAACGGGGCGAACGGGGGCGGTCCGGGGAGGACGGAAACGAGGAGGCCACGCCCGGCGCGCCACAACGGCGGCCGGGGTGCAACCCGGGCGGCGCACGCGGGTATGCAGCGGTCATGGAACCGTTCGCACGCATCCGGCGCCTCCTCCGGCGGGGCGCGGTCCCGCTGCTCGCCGCCGCGCTCGCGGCGGGGTGCGGCGACAACGGCTTCGGGGTGGCGGTGGGGGGAGGGAGCACGGCCGGGCTGCGCCCCGGACTGTACGACTACGAGGCGTGGACGT
This sequence comes from uncultured Gemmatimonadales bacterium, assembly GCA_963716255.1. Taxonomy (GTDB): domain Bacteria; phylum Gemmatimonadota; class Gemmatimonadetes; order Longimicrobiales; family Longimicrobiaceae; genus JAFAYN01. The sequence continues at coordinate 3,179,620 of OY970303.1, forward strand.
ACGGCCGGCAGACGGCGTACTGGGGCTTCGTGGAGCTGCGCGTGGGCGGGGACGGGGCGCTCACCGGGAGCTACCGACTCCCGCGGCAGTGCACCGACGGCTACGGCTACGAGGCGGACTGCGTGGGACTCGTGGGCGGCCGCGCCTACGCGGACGGCACGGTGCGCTTCGGGTTCGACGAGGGATGGCTCCGCCACGAGGGCGAGACCGACGGCCGCTACTCGGAGGTGGTGGGGAGCTGGGAGACCCGGATCCTGGGCGCCTCGTCCGACGGGAGCTTCGAGCTGCTGCCGCGCTGACGGCGGCGGCCGGAAAGGTGGACGGGGCGGGCCGCGCAGCGCGGCCCGCCCCGCCTTTTTTGTCCCGGCCCCCCGGGCTCGTTCTTGCCGCCGCGAACGCTACTCCGTGCCGCCCCGCGGCACCACGCCGACCCAGACCTCGATCATCCCTTCGTCGGAGAGCGGATCGGTGCCGGGCCCGTACCGCTCGAAGTCCGGGGTGTGCGCGGACTCGTACGGACCCGCCGCGAGCCATTCGAACACCCGCTGCCAGGTGGACCGCAGCGATGCCCCGTCGCCTCCGTGTGCGAACACGGCGTAGCGCTGGCCAGGCACGCGCATCCGCCCCGTCCCCGGCGGCAGGCCGGCGAGCGACTCCACCTCCACGCCGCACATGTACTCGAAGCCCGCGGGGTCGGCGCCGCACATGACGCCGTACAGCTCCGGGCCGACGCGCCCGGGGACCGGGTCCGCCGACAGGAACTCCCGCCACTGCGCGGCGATCCCCGCCTCGGCCGCCGCGGACTCGTGGCGCCGCCGCAGGCCGCCCAGGAGCATGGGCCTGCCGGTCTCGAACCGCGCGGGGGTGAATGGATCCACGGTCGTGTGACACGTGAGAGTGAAGTTTCCGCCGGGCGGCAGGGCCCTCACCCGGCTCGCTTGAGGCTAGGTAAGCAGTTGCGTGAGGGATTACGGCCCGGAGGGGCGAGACCCGCGGGCAGTTTCGCGGGGCTCGACTCCGTTGGGCTGCGTTGTTTGCAGCCCTACGGAGCCGAAGCCCGACCCCGGCGCCAGCCGGGGGCACGCCCGACCCCCGCCGCTCAGCCTGCTCCGACAATGCAAAGCAATCACACCCCCACCACCTCGCGCGCCTCCGTCCGCCCACGCTCCGTGAGCGCCAGCCGGTCGCCATCGCTGCGCGCCACCAGCCCCCGCCCCTCCGCCCGCCGCACGACCGCTGCCGCGAAGTCCGGGCTCCAGCGCAGGTGCTCGTGCAGGTGCGACTCGCGGTTCTCGGACCCCGCCTCCGGCGAGTCCTCGTGGTTGAGGAGGTGGATGGCGAGCATGGCCTGCGCGAACTCCCACCGCTGCCGGGCGCGGCGCCGCGCCAGCGCCAGCATCCCCCGCTCCGGCGCCAGCAGGAACACCAGCGCGAAGGCCACCCCGGTCATGGTGGCCATGGAGCCGGCGATGGACACGTCCAGGAAGTACGACATCCAGTAGCCGGCCAGCGCGCTCGCCACCCCGATGGCCACGCTCAGCAGGATCATGCGCGGGAGCCGGTCGGTGAGCAGGTACGCCGCGGCCGGCGGGCCGATCATCAGCGCCACCACCAGCACCGACCCCACCGCGTCGAAAGCCCCCACCGCCGTGGCCGACACCAGCGTCATGAAGGCGTAGTGCACCAGCCCGGGCGCGAACCCCAGCGCGCTGGCCAGCGCCGCGTCGAAGGTGGTGAGCTTGAGCTCCTTGTAGAAGGCGGCCACGAAGCCGGCGTTGAGCAGCAGGATGACGCCCATCACCCAGAGCGTGCGCGGCCCCAGGTCCGCGCCCCCCACCTCCAGCCGGTTGAACGGGGCGAAGGCCAGCTCCCCCAGCAGCACCGCGTCCACGTCCAGGTGCACGTTGCCGGCGTAGCGGGAGATGAGGATCACCCCCGTGGAAAAGAGCGCGGGAAAGACCAGGCCGATGGCGGCGTCCTCCTTGACCCGCCCGGTGCGGCCCAGCAGCTCCACCAGCGTGACGGTGAGCACCCCCGTGGCCGCGGCCGCCGCGATCAGCAGCGGCGACGCCAGGTTCTCCGTGACGAAGAAGGCCAGCACGATCCCCAGCAGGATGGAGTGCGAGATGGCGTCGCTCATCAGCGCCATGCGCCGCAGCACCAGGAACACCCCCGGGAGCGCGCACGCCGCGGCGGTGAGCGCCGCGATCCACTGGATCTCGACTTCCGGCGACACGGCCATCATCCCTCCGCCTCCCCGCCGCGCCGCTCCTCCTCCGCCTCGCCCGCCGACGTGATGGCCCAGCCGCCCCGCCCCACGCGCTGCGCCCACCCGCGCGACTCCAGCTCCGCCAGCTCGTGCTGCGCCCCGGGGTGCAGCGCCTCCAGCGTCGCCACGGTATGCCCGTGCGCCTGCCCGGGGTGCTGGCGCGCCAGCGCGTACAGGTCCGCGAGCACCGCCTGGGTGTGCAGCCGGCGGCGGTTGCGCTGGTCGCGCGCCCACCCCCACACGATCCCCCGCTCCGGCGCGAACAGGAGCGAGATCGTCACCAGCGCGGTGAGGCACAGGACGATGGTGGGCCCGGTGGGGAGGTGCTGCGTGGTGCTGGACAGGATCGCCCCCGCCACCCCGGAGAGCGCGCCGAAGAACCCGGCCAGCACCACCATCCGCCCCATGCGGTCCGTCCACTGCCGTGCCGCGGCGGCGGGGGCCACCACCATGGCGCTCATCAGCACCACGCCCACCGTCTGCAGGCCGATGACGATGGCGAGCACCAGCACCGAGGTGAGCAGCACGTCCACCCGGCGCATGCTGAAGCCCAGGCTGGCGCCGAACTCCGGGTCGAAGGCCAGCATCTTGAACTCCTTCCACAGCAGCGCGGTCGCGCCCAGCGCCAGCGCCCCCAGCGCCGCGATCTGCACCACGTCGCGGTGCAGCAGGGTGGCCGCCTGGCCGAAGAGGTAGCGGTCCAGCCCCGCCTGGGCGGCGTCGGGCCGCTTCTGGATGTAGGTGAGCAGCACCAGCCCGAAGCCGAAGAACACGGCGAGCACCAGCCCCAGCGCGCTGTCCTCGCGCACGCGGCTGCTCCCCACGATCCTCATCACCAGCAGCGTGCCCAGCCACCCCGCGGCGGCGGCGCCCAGCACCAGCACCAGCGGCGCCTTGCTCCCGGTGAGCAGAAAGGCCAGCGCGATCCCCGGGAGCGCGGCGTGCGAGATGGCGTCGCCCAGCAGGCTCTGCTTGCGGAGCACGGCGAAGGAGCCCAGCGCGCCGCTGGTGGTCCCCAGCGCGGCGGCGCCCAGCGCCACGGTGCGCAGGGTGTAGTCGGAGAACAGGTCGGGAAGGGCCACCGCGTTCTCCCTCAGGCCCGCAGCCGCGGCGCGGCCAGGGCGCCGGGCGCCTGGAGCGGCGCCTGCGGGTCGGAGCCGCGGCGCTGCAGGAAGGGCACGCGCCCGCCGTAGGTGAGGCGCAGGTTCTCCTCGGTGAAGATCTCGGCGACGGGGCCTGCGGCCACGCGGCGCACGTTGAGGAGGAGCACCCAGTCGAAGTACTCGGGGACGGTCTCCAGGTCGTGGTGCACCACCACCACCGTCTTCCCCGCCTCGCGCAGCCCCTGGAGCACGGTGACGATGGCGCGCTCCGTCTTCGCGTCCACCCCCTGGAAGGGCTCGTCCATCAGGTACAGCCCGGCGTCCTGCACCAGCGCCCGTGCCAGGAACACGCGCTGCTGCTGCCCGCCGGAGAGCTGCGAGATCTGGCGCGCGGCGAAGTCCTGCATGGCCACCTGCTCCAGCGCCGCCATGGCCATCTCCCGCTCGCGCCGGCCGGGGCGGCGGAACCACCCCAGCGCCCCGTAGCGCCCCATCATCACCACGTCCAGCACGCTGGTGGGAAAGTCCCAGTCCACGCTCCCCCGCTGGGGGACGTAGGCCACCAGGCGCCGCTGCTCGGCGTACGGGCGGCCGTGGACGAGCACCTGTCCCGCCGCCGGGCGCACCAGCCCCAGCACCGACTTGATCAGGGTGCTCTTTCCCGCCCCGTTGGGCCCCACGATGGCCATCAGGGTCCCGGCCGGGACCTCCAGGTCCACGTCCCAGAGCACCGGCTTGTCCCGGTAGGCCACCGTCAGGTCGTTGACCTCGATGGCCGGCGTCCGCCCGCTCTCCGCTGGCTTCATCCTCGTCCCTTTCCTTTTATCTCGCGTCCGCCGCCGCGGGCTCCGCGAGGAGCGCCGAGACGATCGTGTCGATGTTGTGCTTCACCATCCCCACGTAGGTGCCTTCGGGCGTCCCGGCGCTCCCCATGGCGTCCGAAAAGAGCTGCCCGCCGATGCGCACCCGCCACCCGCGCGCCGCCACCGCCTCCTGCACCGCCTCCACGTTGCGCCGCGGGATGGACGACTCCACGAACACCGCGGGAATGCGCCGGCCGGCGATGAAGGCGGCCAGCTCCTGCACGTCCGCCGTGCCCGCCTCCGACGCGGTGCTGATCCCCTGGAGGCCGCGCACCTGGAAGCCGTACGCCCGCCCGAAGTAGTTGAAGGCGTCGTGCGCCGTCACCAGCACCCGCTTCTCCCGGGGGACGCGCGCGGCCTGCGCGCGGACGTAGCGGTCCAGCGCCTCCAGCTCGGCCAGGTAGCGCGCGGCGTTGGCGCGGTACTCGGCGGCGTTCGGCGGGTCGGCCTGCGACAGCGCCTCGGTGATGCGCGGCACCGTCATCATCCACAGCCGCACGTCGAACCACACGTGCGGGTCGTAGGCGCCCTTGAACTCCGGCGGCGCCTTGAGCGAGTCCCTGGGGATGCCCTCCGACACGGCCACGCTGCGGGTGCGCTCGCCCATCTCCGCCAGCACCTCGGCCATGCGGGCCTCCAGGTGCAGCCCGCCGTAGAGGATCACGTCCGCGCGGTACAGGCGGCGCACGTCGCCCTCGCTGGCCTTGTACAGGTGCGGGTCCACGCCGGGGCCCATCAGCCCGGTCACGCGCACGTGGTCGCCGCCCACGTTCTCGGCCGCGTCCTTGATCATTCCCACCGTGGTGACCACGTTCAGCCGGTCGGCGGCTTCGGCGGGCTCCGGCGGAGTGCAGCCGGCCAGCAGGGTGACGCACGAGACGATCAGCAAGGTGCTCTGCAAGATCCGCATCAACAATCCGAATTCGAATTTTAAGGTACTTTAAATTTCTGTTCGCAGCATATCGTGAATTCGCGGACGTGTCAAGAAGGGCGGGTTGTGGGCGGGGAGCTTTGCGTGGGGGCTGGGCCGCTCCGGAACCAGGCCAAACCGCCGGCCTGTTTCCTACGCGGGTCGCGGAGCCAGCGGAAACTGCTCCCGCTGTCTCCGCTCCGGCTGCGGGAGCCCCGCCAAACTGCCGGCGGGTCTCCCTCCGCGACATCATGCGGGAAAAGCAATGAACGGCGGAACTGCCCTCCCCGGCGGCGGCTTTTCCGTCGCGCTGCTGCGCAAGCCGAAGCGGGCCGCCTGACGGGCTGCCCGGCCGGCCGGGCGCGGGCTATTCCCGCCCCGGCAGCTCCAGGTAGCGCCGGGTGCCGATCGCCTCCAGGAAGGCGCGGTCGTGGGAGACCGCCAGCAGCGCGCCGCCGTAGCCGCGCAGCACCGATTCCAGCGCGGCCAGGCTGTCCAGGTCCAGGTGGTTGGTGGGCTCGTCCAGCAGGAGGAGGCGGGGCGGGCGCCAGCCGTTCAGCACGCAGGCCAGGGCGGCGCGGAGCCGCTGGCCCCCGCTCAGCGTCCCCACCACCTGGTGCACCCCGTCCTCCACGAACAGGAAGCGGGCGAGCGCGTGGCGGCTCGCCGTCTCGTCCAGCGCCGGGTTCGCCGCGCGGTAGCTTTCCAGCACCGTGCGCTCCGGGTCCAGCCGCCGCGCCAGCTGGTCGAAGTGCGCCACCTCCTCCGGCGGCACCCCCAGGCGGAGCGTCCCCGCCGTGGGCGCGATCTCCCCCGCGACCACGCGCAGCAGCGTGGTCTTCCCCGCCCCGTTGGGCCCCGTCACCGCCACGCGCTCCGGGCCCACCACGCGCAGGGAGATGCCGCGCAGCGCGTCCACGTCCGCGCCGGGGTGCCGCACCGCCACCCCGTCCAGCTCCAGCACCGTCTTCCCCGCCGGCAGCTCCACGGGCGGCAGCTCCACCGCCAGCACGGCGCGCTCCTCCACCCGCTCCCGCGCCGCCCGCACCCGCTCGCGCCCCTCCTCCACCCCCCGCGCGCCCACGTTGCGCAGCCGGCTGGTGGTGTGGTCGCTGCGCTCCTTCATCATCCCCAGCATGATCGCCGGCATGTTGGCCGTGGCGCGGCGCTCCCGCCCCTGGCGGTTGCGGCGGTCCTGGCGCTCGCGGACCTCCTGGGCCCGGCGCTTCGCCGCCCGCAGCGAGTGCCCGGCGCTCGCCAGCTCGCGGGCGGCGGCCTCGTCCTCCGCGGCCCGCTGCGCGGCGTACGCGTCGTAGCCGCCGCCGTACAGGCGGGCGCCGCGCTCGGTCAGCTCCAGGACGCGGTCCATGCGCCGCAGCAGGGCGCGGTCGTGGCTGATGGCCAGCAGCCCGCCGCCCCACCCGGCCACGAAGTCGTAGAGCGCCTGCCTGCCCCGCGCGTCCAGGTTGTTGGTGGGCTCGTCCAGCACCAGGAAGTCCGGCCCGGCCAGCGACAGGCCGGCCAGCGCCACGCGCGTGGCCTCGCCGCCGCTCACGCGCAGCACGGGGCGGTCCAGCGGCAGGTGTGCCAGGCCCAGGCGGCCCAGCGCCGCCTCCGCCCGCTCGCGCAGGTCCCAGTCGCCGCCCACGCGGTCGAGCTCGGCGGGGTCGGCGGCGCCGGCGTACACGCGCTCCACCGCGGCCAGGCGCTCCGCGATCCCCAGCACGGCGGCCAGCGGCACGTCGCCCCGAACCTGGAAGTCCTGCGGCAGCCAGCCCACGGCGCAGCGGCGCAGCACGATTCCCGCCGACGGCTCCAGCTCGCCGGCGAGGATGCGCGCCAGCGTGCTCTTGCCGACGCCGTTGGGTCCCACCAGCCCGGTGCGCTCGCGCCCGAAGCCGAGGGTGATGTCGTGGAAGAGGGTCCGCCCGTCAGCCAGCGAGAAGGCGATGCGGTCGGCGGTGATGCGAGGGTCGAACGAGGGCGATGACATGGAAGCGTGCTCCGGTCCTGGGGATGGATTCGGTGTGAACTCCAGCCAGGTGTCCGATCATGCGCGCGACCTCCGTCGGGGGGCGGTCGGGCCGGACGGGCCCGATCCGTGGGGAGTGAATGTAACCCGCGGCGGGCCCGCGCTCAACGCTCCCGCGCAGGTGCGGCCCGGTCCGCTCCGGCCCCGGGCCGGTCGTTCTCTTGTCGTCCCCGCGCCCCGGCCGTACCCTTGGGGCAGTCCTCGAAAGCGCGGCCGGCGGGCCGCGCCGAGGCCCAAGGGAAAAGGAGCCGCGCCGTGTCCGAACCCACCCCCGGGTCCGCTCCGCCGTCGCCGCCGGACGCCCCCGACGTTCTCGACGGCCGGCTCTCCGCCGCGGCGCGCGAGGGCGACGTGGACACCCTGGCCGCGCTGCTCGACGCGCACCCGGACCGGCTGCACGCCCGCTCCGGGCCGTACGCGTGGACGCTGCTTCACCTGGCGGCCCACGCCGGGCGGCTGGCGGCGGTGGAGCTGCTTCTGGCGCGCGGGGCGGACGTGAACGCCCGCGAGGAGGGCGACGACACCTACGCCATGCACTGGGCCGCGGCGGCCGGGCACCTGGACGTGGTGCGGCGGCTGGCCGACGCGGGCGGCGACGTGGTGGGGCGCGGCGACGACCACGGGCTGGAGGTGATCGGTTGGGCGACGTGCTGGGAGGGGTGCGGCGACGACGCGCACCGCGCGGTCGCGGACTTCCTGGTGTCGCGGGGCGCACGGCACCACGTCTTTTCCGCCGTGGCGATGGGCCTGGAGGACGAGGTCCGCCGCATCGTGGCGGAGGACCCGGGGGCGCTGGGCAGGCCCATGAGCCGCAACGAAAGCTTCCAGCTCCCGCTGCACTTCGCCGTGCGCATGAGCCGCCCGGAGATGGTGGCGCTGCTGCTGGAGCTGGGCGTCGACCCGGCGGCGGCGGACGGCTCCGGGGCCCCGGCGGCCGTGTACGCCGCGGCGCCCGGCGTGGACGGGCGGGTGATCGAGATCCTCGCCCGCCGCGGCGGGCTGGGCCTGTTCGGCGCCCTCGCGCTGGGCGACCGGGCGGCGGCGGCCCGGATGCTGGCCGCGGACCCGGGCCTCCTCGGGCCCGGCGGCGCGGGCGAGGGCGCGCTGCACCTGCTGGCGAAGCGCGGCGACGCGCCGGCCGTGGAGTGGCTGCTCGGCCGCGGCGCCGACCCCGACGCCCGCTGGGACCACGGCGATGCCCGGGTGACGCCGCTGCACCTGGCCGCCGCGCACGGCCACGCGCGGGTCGTGCGCCTGCTCCTCGCGGCCGGCGCCGACCCGCGCGTCCGCGACGGCAGGCACGACGGCGACGCGATCGGCTGGGCCGAGCACTCCGGGCAGGGTGAAGTGGTGGATATCCTCCGGGCGCACGCCGCGCGGCCGTGACGGCGCGCCGGGAGCGCGCCGCTAGCGGGGGCGATCCTCCATCCTGAACTCCAGCCGGACGGGGCGGGTCCGGCCGCCGGCGGTGACCTGCGTCACCAGCAGCGTGCGCTCGTCCAGCACCTGCCCCGCCGCCTCGCCGAATGCCGTGCCCGCTCCCGCGGAGAAACGGATCGCGCCTCCCTCGCGGTCGTAGCGCCCCTCCGCCCGGTGCACCACCGCGGGACGGGCCGCGCCCCCGCACGTCTCCTGCGTGCTGCCGCTGAAGGTGAAGCCGCCCTCCTGGAGCGCCAGCGTGCCCTGCACCGCCCGCAGCACGCAGTCGCCGCGGGTGTCCACCGCCGCGGGGAGGACCGAGTCGTTCACCTCCACCAGCCGGTAGACGCCCTGCACGCCCCCCTGGCGGCGCCCCATCCGCAGCGCCTCGTCCGGGAGCGGGGGCGTGGGGTCGTCCACCGTGGGGACGGTGCTGGGAATGGGCGGCCCGGGCCGGATGCGGACCCCGCCGGAGCACCCGGCGGCCAGCGCGAGGGCGAGCAGGGCGAGCGGCGCGGAGCGCGGGATGGGCATGGCGGTGCGGGGCACGGGTGAGGGCGGCGCGGGCGGGCGCCCGCGCGGACCCGGCACAGCGGATGCAGCGCCCATGCCGCGGCCCTCCCGCTCCGCGCCCGCCGCGTGTATCTTATGCGTCCGCAACGAGCTGAACCCGCCGCCCCACGCCGCCATGCTCGGCTTCCGCAAGGTCCGCGTCCCCGCCATCTCCACGGTCACCGCCCCGCCGCCCCCCGCCGCGGCCGCGAGCCCCTGCGCCAACTGCGGCGACCCCTCGCCCGGCAGGTTCTGCCCCGCCTGCGGGCAGGAGCGGCGCACCCGGCTGATCTCGCTGCGGGAGATGGCGGTGGACTTCCTGGACGACCAGCTCGCCCTCAACTCCCGCCTCCCCGCCACGGTGTTCTGCCTGCTGCTGCGCCCGGGGTTCCTGACGGAGGAGTACCTGCGGGGGCGGATCGCGCGCTACATCCGCCCGCTGCGGCTGTACCTGGCGTCGAGCGTGGTGTTCTTCCTGCTCCTTTCCGTGGACGGGAGCGGGCTGGTGAAGCTGGGGCTGGGGGAGGGGAACGGGGTCGGCGTGAGCCTGGACGCCGACTCGCTGGGGCTGGTGGAGGCGCTCGCCGCGGAGATGCCCGCGGCGCCGGCCGCCACGTCCGGCACACCGGCCACGTCGGCCACGGACGCGCCGGGCGTCCGCATCCCCACGCCGGTGGTGGACGGCTCGTGGGTGGACAGCATCAACGTCCGCTCGGCGAGCCCCACCATCAACCGGCTCCTGGAGCAGAAGCGCGCCCACTTCCGCCGCATGACGCCGCAGGAAGCCTTCCGGGAGGTGGTGGCGGAGTTCCGGGAGCACGTCCCCACCATGATGTTCTTCCTCCTCCCGGTGTTCGCCTTTCTGCTCAAGCTGCTGTACGCGCGGCGCGGGCGGCTGTACGTGGAGCACTTCGTCTTCGCGCTCCACCTGCACGCCTTCGCCTTCGCGGCGTTCACGGTGATGCTGCTGGTCGGCAACCCCGTGGTCTCCAACGTCATGGCGTGCTGGGTGCTTCTCTACACCTTCCTCGCCATGCGGCGGGTGTACCGGCAGCCGCTCCTGAGGACCGGCGCGAGGTACCTGGCGCTGGGGCTGGGATACGCCACGGTCCTCGCCTTCGCCCTCACGATCACCGCGGTGGTCACGGTTCTGCTGGTCTGAGCGGAGCCCGTCACCCGCTCCATCGACGATGCAGAACGCGCCAGACCCGGTCTTCGACGGGCCGCCCAGCCGCATCCAGCGGATCCTCTCGCCCTTCCAGCGCTTCGCGGCGACGGAGTCCTCGGGAGGAATCGTCCTCATCCTGTGCACCGTGGCGGCGCTGGCGCTGGCAAACTCCCCCCGGGCCGAGGCGTTCCACCAGCTGTGGACCATGGAGCTGGGCGTGTCGGCGGGCGGCTTCCGCCTGGCGTACTCGCTGCACCACTGGATCAACGACGGCCTGATGGCCGTGTTCTTTTTCCTGGTGGGGCTGGAGATCAAGCGCGAGTTCATGGTGGGCGAGCTGGCCTCGCCTCGCCGTGCCGCGCTCCCCATCGCCGCGGCGCTGGGGGGAATGGTGGTCCCCGCGCTGGTCTACACGGCGCTGAACGCGGGCGGGCCCGGGGCGGCGGGGTGGGGAATCCCCATGGCGACCGACATCGCCTTCGCGCTGGGGGTGCTGGCGCTGCTGGGGCCGCGCGTGCCGCTGGGCCTCAAGGTGTTCCTCGCCGCGCTGGCCATCGTGGACGACCTGGGGGCCGTGCTGGTGATCGCGCTCTTCTACACGGCGGGGATCTCGTGGACCGCGCTGGGCGTGGCGGCGCTCTTCCTGGCCGGGATGGCGGCCGCCAACCGGCTGGGGGTGCGCCGGCCGGGGGTGTACCTCGTGCTGGGGGTGGGGCTGTGGCTCGCCTTTCTCTTCTCCGGGGTGCACGCCACCGTCGCCGGGGTGCTCGCGGCGATGACCATCCCGGCGCGCGCCCGCATCGACACCGGCGAGTTCCGGGTCCGCGGGCGCGCCCTGATGGACGAATTCGACCGGGTGGGAACCGAGGGGGAGGACGTCCTCACCCGCCAGCCGCAGCAGGCCGTGATCCAGGCCATGGAGAGCGTCTGCGATGCCGCGCAGGCGCCGCTGCAGCGCATCGAGCACGGCCTGCAGGGGTGGGTCGCCTTCGGGATCGTCCCGCTCTTCGCCCTCGCCAACGCCGGGGTGCACCTGCCGGCTGACTTCGCCGGCGCGCTCGCCCACCCGGTGACGCTGGGGGTGATCCTGGGGCTGGTGCTGGGCAAGCCCGTCGGCATCACCCTGTTCGCCTGGCTGGCCGTGCGCGCCGGGGTGGCGTCGCTCCCGGAGGGGGTGGCCTGGCGCGCGCTGCACGGGGTGAGCTGGCTGGGCGGCATCGGCTTCACCATGTCGCTGTTCATCGCAAACCTGGCGTTTCCCGGAGGGGCAATGGTGGACGAGGCCAAGGTGGGGATCCTGTCCGCCTCCATCCTCGCCGGCGGGGTCGGGTGGCTGCTTCTCCGCCCCGGCCCGGGGCCCGAGCGGCGCGCGGGGGCCGCGTGAGTGACGACGGGCGCGCGGCGGTGCTGCGCGACTTCCGCCGCATCCCCGGCGTGGGGCGCACCATCGCCGAGGACCTGTGGTCGCTGGGGCTGCGCTCCGTGGACGACCTGCGCGGCGGCGACCCGCAGGCGCTCTACGAGCGGCTGTGCGAGCTCCAGGGGTGCCACGTAGACCGCTGCATGCTGTACGTGCTCCGCTGCGCCGTGTACTTCGCCTCGGGCGATCGGCACGATCCCGAGCTGCTCAAGTGGTGGCACTGGAAGGACGGCGGGCTTGCGTTTCGGTCTGGAGGCCCCCCGCCGTGACGCGCTTCCGCCTGTCCGCGGCGCTGCTCGCCGTGCTCCTGGCAGGCTGTTCCGTCCCGCGCTGGCCGGTGGACGCGCCCGTGGTGTCGCGCTTCGGCGCCCGGCGCGAGGAGGGGCTGCTCCCGCGCCTGCACGAGGGGGTGGACCTGGACGTTGCCGCGGGCACCCCGGTGCGCGCCATGCGCCCGGGGCGTGTCCGGTTCGCCGGGGAGCGCGGAGGGTGGGGGCGGGTCGCCATCGTGGACCACGCGCGCGGCGTCACCACCGTGTACGCCCACCTTTCGCGGGTGGACGTGCGCACCGGCGAGCGGGTGAAAGGGCGGCAGGTGGTGGGGCTTTCCGGCTCCAGCGGCAACGCCGAGGGGCCGCACCTGCACTTCGAGGTGTGGATCCGTGGCAAGCCCGCCGATCCCGTTCCGCTGCTGGGGGGCGAGCCGCGGCAGGTTCCTTTTTGAGGCTCGATTCCGTTGGAACGGCATTGAACGGCGGGTTCGGGCGTGCCCCCGGCTGTCGCCGGGGTCGGGCTTCGGCTCCGTAACGCAGCAAACAACGCTGCGTAACGGAGTCGAGCCCCGCGAAACTGCCCGCGGGTCTCGCCCCTTCGGGCCGAAATCCCTCACGCGGGGCTCGCGCTGGCGTCCGCTGGGGGCCCCCACCCTGGCGCTGCGCGCCACCCCTCCCCCGCAAGCGAGGGAGGGGTGAACTGCTTGGGGCCCATGTAGTTGGCCCCCTCTCCCAGGATTGGGAGAGGGTGGCGAGCCTCAAGCGAGCCGGGTGAGTGCCGCCGCCGTTCTCCCCTCCCCCTTGCGGGGAGGGGCCGGGGGCGGAGGTACGTTGACAGCCGAGCCGAATCATTTATCTTACTGACCGGTCAGTTATTTGTTTTCACGCCCCACGCATCGCATGAGCAGACCCACCTCCGCAGAGCCCGCGAAGCGCCGCAGCTGGGAGCGCCGCAGCGAGGCGCGCCCCGCCGAGATCGTGGACGCGGCGCTCGACGTGTTCGTGGAGCGCGGCTACGCGGCCGCGAAGATGGACGAGATCGCCGAGCGCGCGGGCGTCACCAAGGGCACCGTCTACCTGTACTTCCAGGGCAAGGAAGACCTCTTCCGCGCCGTGGTGCACCGGACGGTGCTCCCCAACCTGGAAACGGGCGAGCGCCTGGTGGCCGAGTTCACCGGGAGCACCCCCGAGCTGTTCCGCACGCTGGTGCGCCGCTGGTGGCAGACCGCCGGCGAGACGCGCCTGGCGTGCCTCCCCAAGCTGATCATCGGCGAGGCGGCCAACTTCCCCGCGCTCGCCGGCTTCTACGTGGAGGAGGTCATCCAACGCGGACGGCGCATGTTCGCCGCGGTCATCCGGCGCGGTGTGGAGCGCGGCGAGTTCCGCGAGGTGGACGTGGACACCGCCGTGCGCCTGGCGATGGGCGCCATGACCGGCGCGCTGGCCTACCGCCGCTCCCTGCTCGCGTACGACACCGAGCCCTTCGACTTCGAGGCGTACGTGGAGATGCACATCGACTTCTTCCTCCGCGGCCTCGCGAAGGATCCCACGGACCCGGACGCTTCCCATGCGTAGACAGATCGTCCTTCTCCTGGGGGCCGCGCTCGGCGCCGCCCCCGCCGCCCTCCGCGCCCAGGCGCCGGAGGGCGCGCCGGTTCCCCTGTCGCTGGCGCAGGCCGTCGCCGTCGCGCGCGACACCACCCCCGGCGTGCGGCTGGCCGCGCTGCGGGTGGAGGCCAGCGAGGCCCGCGCCCGGCAGGCGCGCGGCGCCCTGCTCCCCACGGTCGGCGCCACCGTGGGCAACCTGGACCGCACCTTCAACCGCGCCTCCATGGGGATCGAGTTCCCGGCCATCCCCGGCCAGGCGCCCATCCCCGACCTGATCGGCCCGTTCGACAACTTCGACGCGCGCCTCAAGCTGACGCAGACGCTCTTCGACCCCGCCGGCTTCGTCCGCACCCGCGCCGCCCGCGAGGCGGTGGCCGGGAGCACCGCCGAGCGCGACGTGGCCGCCGAAGCCGCCGCGCAGCGCGCCGCCGCCACCTACCTGCGCGCCGCCCGCGCCGGGGCGGTGGTCGCCGCCCGCCGCGAGGACGTGCGCCTGGCCGAGGAGCTGGTGGCGCTGGCCAGGGAGCAGCTGGCGGCCGGGGTGAGCACCGCCATCGACGTGACCCGCGCCGAAAGCCAGCGCGTGGCCGCCGTGGGAATGCTGCGCGTGGCCGCGAACGGCGCCGCGCAGGCGCAGATCGAGCTGGCGCGCGCCCTGGGCGTGGACCCCGGCACCCGCTTCGCCCTGTCCGACACGCTGCCGGCGGGGACGGACCCCGGCGCCGCCGCCGCGGCCGACGCCGGGGAGGCCACGCGCCGGGCGCTGGCCGCGCGGCCGGACCTGCGCTCCGCCGCCGCCCTGGAGACCGTGGCGAAGACCCAGCGCCGCTCCATCCGCGCCGAGAGGCTGCCGCGCCTGGACCTGGTGGCCGACTGGGGGGTGAACGGCCCCTCCGTGGAGGACGCCATCTCCACCCGGCAGGTGGGAGTGCAGGTGTCGCTGCCGCTGGTGGACGGGCTGCGGCGCGAGTCGCGCCTGGCCGAGCAGGACGCCGTCGTCCGCGAAGCGCAGCTCCGCCACGTCGACCTTCGCCGGCAGATCGAGGCCGAGGTGCGGTCCGCCCTGCTGGACGCCGAGTCCGGCCGCGAGCAGCAGGAAGTGGCCGCGGAGCGCCTGCGCCTGGCCGAGGAGGAGCTCGGCCAGGCCCGCGAGCGCTTCGCCAACGGCGTGGCCGGCAACATCGAGCTGATCAGCGCGCAGTCCAGCCTGGTGCGGGCCCGCGACGCGGTGATCGACGCGCGCTACGCCACGGCGCAGGCGCGCGTGAGCCTGGCGCGTGCCGTGGGCGCCGCCGGCGCGCTCCGCTAGTCCCGACCCGACGCAGCAGCATCCACGCAGACCGAAACACACCGAGAGACCAGACCGACATGGCCACCATGCTGGAGACCGAAGAGACCGCGCCCGCCGCCGCCCCCCGCGCCCCCGCCCCTCCGAAGCGGGGCGGCCGCAAGCCCGTGCTGCTGGGCATCGTGGCGCTGGCCGTGCTCGCCGTGCTGGGGTACGGCACCCGGCAGTACCTGTACGGCCGCGCCCACGTCACCACCGACAACGCGCAGGTGGAGGGGCACATCACCCCTGTGCTGCCGCGCGTGGGCGGGTACGTGGCGGAGGTGCGCGTGCAGGACAACCAGGCGGTGAAGGGCGGCGACACCCTGGTGGTGCTGGACGACCGCGACCTGCGCGCCCGGCTGGCGCAGGCGGACGCCGAGCTGGAGGCGCTGCTGGCACAGGTGGGGAGCGCCGGGCGCGCCGGGCAGGCCACCGCGCAGGTGGATGTGGCCCGCTCCGGCGCCGCCGCCGCCGCCGCCACGGTGGAGCAGGCCCGCGCCAACGCCGGGCGCGCCCGCGCCGACCTGGAGCGCATCTCCCGGCTGGCCACGCGCAACATCGTCAGCCAGCAGCAGCTGGACGCCGCCCGCGCCGCCTCGCAGGCCGCCGACGCGGCGCTGCTCGCCGCGCAGGGGAGCGCCCAGGCCGCCCGCGACCAGATCGTGGGCGCGCAGGCCGGGCTCCACGCCGCGGACGCCCGGGTGGCCGCCGCCCGCGCCGCCCGCGACCAGATCGCGCTCCAGCTCTCGTACACGCGGCTGCTGGCCCCCGCGGCCGGCGTCGTGGCCAAGCGCAGCGTGGAGCCGGGGCAGCTGGTGCAGCCCGGCCAGCCGCTGATGACGGTGGTGCCCACCCGCGACGTGTGGGTCACCGCCAACCTCAAGGAAACCGACATCGACCGGGTGGCGGTGGGGCAGACGGTGGAGTTCACGGTGGACGGCTACCCCGGCCGCTCGTTCCGCGGCCGGGTGGAGAGCCTGAGCCCGGCCACCGGCGCCAGGTTCTCGCTGCTCCCGCCGGACAACGCCACCGGCAACTTCACCAAGGTGGTGCAGCGCATCCCGGTGAAGGTGCGCCTGGAAGACGGCGAGGACGCCGCGCACCCGCTGCGCCCGGGGATGAGCGCCGAGGTCGCGATCGCCACGGGAAGCTGACATGTCCACGGCGACCCTGGAGCTCCCCGCGGGGCTGGCCCCCCGCGAGGAGAGCGACACCTATCGCAGGCGCTACGTCATCGCCATGACGGTGACGCTGGCCTCCATCCTGGAGCTGCTGGACACCAGCATCGTCAACGTCTCCATCCCGCACATGATGGGGACGCTGGGGGCCACGCTGGACCAGATCACCTGGGTGTCCATCGGCTACGTGGTGGCCAACGTCATCATCCTCCCCATCACCGGGTGGCTGTCGGCGTTCTTCGGGCGGCGGCGCTACTTCGCCTTTTCCATCGCCCTGTTCACGGTGGCCTCGTTCTTCTGCGGGCAGGCGAACACGCTGGAGGCGCTGGTCTTCTGGCGCATCGTGCAGGGGGTGGGCGGCGGCGCGCTGCTCTCCACCTCGCAGGCCATCCTGTACGAGGTGTTCCCCAAGGAGGAGTACGGCACCGCCATGGCCATCTTCGGCATGGGGGTGATGGTGGGGCCCACGCTGGGCCCCACGCTGGGCGGCTACATCACCGATGCCCTCAACTGGCGCTGGATCTTCTTCATCAACATCCCCTTCGGGATCCTGGCGCTGCTCCTCACCATGGCGTTCATCCCGGAGTCCAGGTGGGCGCAGAAGGCCGAGAAGGTGGACGCCTTCGGGCTGCTGCTGCTGATCCTGGGGATCGGCTCGCTGCAGATCATGCTGGAGCGCGGCGAGCGGCTGGAGTGGCTCGCCTCGCGCGAGGTGGTGGCCTACGCCGCCACCAGCGTGGTGTCCTCCGTGCTCTTCGTGTGGCACGAGCTGCGCACCGCGCACCCCATCGTGGACCTGCGCATCCTCAAGCACCGGCAGTTCACGGCGGGGGTCTCGTTCGGGGCGATGATGGGGATGTGCCTGTTCGCGCCCATCTTCATCCTCCCCGTGTACCTGCAGACGCTCCAGGGCTACACCGCGGAGCAGACCGGCTTCGTGATCCTCCCCGGCGCGCTCGCCAGCGCCTTCACCATGGCCACCATGGCGCGCCTGGGGCGGAAGATGGACGGGCGCATCCTGGTGGTGATCGGGTCCATGGTGTTCGCCTACGCCATGTGGCTGCACTCGCACTTCACCACGCAGAGCGGCTACGGCGACTTCCTGCTCCCCAGCCTGCTGCGCGGGGTGGGGATGGGCATGCTGTTCGTGCCCCTCTCCATCCTCGCCATGGCGGACCTGCCGCCCGAGAAGATGGCCAACGGCACCGGGCTCTTCAACCTGACCCGGCAGCTGGGGGGGAGCGTGGGGATCGCGCTGGCGGCGACGCTGGTGTCGCGCTTCTCGGGGATGCACCGCGCGGAGCTCATCGGCAACGTGACCGTGTTCAGCGAGGCCACGCGCGAGCGCATGGCCATGCTCACGCAGGGGATGATCGCCCGGGGGATGCCGGCGTCGATCGCCGACTCGCAGGCGCTCCGCATCCTTGACATGACGGTGCGCAGGCAGGCCAGCATGATGGCCTTCGAGCAGATCTTCCTGTACTTCGGGTGTGGGCTGGCGCTGGGGCTGCCGCTGCTGTTCTTCATGCGCAAGGGCAGGGTGGAGGGGGCGGTGGACGTGGGCCACTGAGTTTTACGACGGCTTTTGACGGCGGGCTTGGGCGTGCCCCCGGCTGTCGCCGGGGTCGGGCTTCGGCTCCGTAACGCAGCAAACAACGCTGCGTAACGGAGTCGAGCCCCGGCAAACAGCCGCCGGGTCTCGCCCCTTCGGGCCGAAATCCCTCACGCGGGGGTGGCGCTGGCGTCCGCTGGGGCCCCCCTCACCCCCCGGCCCCCTCTCCCACGAAGGGAGAGGGGGAGAACGGCGGCCCCGCGGACGGTAGGAGGGTCGCAGGAAGGGTGCGGGGGTGGTCGGAGGAAAGAGTTGGGGGTGTGGCCGGGTGGGGTGGTATTAACTCTTTCCGGAGAGCAGCCCCGCGCCCGACCCCACGCGCAGAAAACGAGGAACGCTCTCCCAGACCGTCTGTGAGGGCACTCGGGCTCGAATACACCGGGGTCGGCAGTCCATCCGAGACGGCCGGCCCCGCGCCTTTTCCGGGTGCTTTTTCCGTGGTTCCGGCGCGGACCGGGATGCTGCGTGGGGTGTAAAACGTTGCAGATGAAACACCTGTCCGCGCAACACGGCCGCGGGGGTTTCCCCGCGGCCCCGAGGGAGCCATCATGAGCCTTTCCGCCGCCGACGTCACCCTGATCCGTGCCGCGGCCAGCCTGGCCGAGCACGCCCCCGACAAGATGCGGGCCGCGCACCTGGCCCAGCGCCTGGAGAGCCTGGCGCTCCGCATCGCCGCGGGGCTCCCCCGTCCCGCGCCGGCCGTGGAGCCGGCGGCCGACCCCGCCGCGCCCGGGCTGCTCCGCGCGGCCTGACGATCCCGGGGGAGACCGTGCGCGGTCTCCCCGCTCCTCCCCTCCGCTCCCCCCAGGCCGCCCATGCCCACCGCCCCCGACGGTGTCCCGGACTCCGCCTCCGCATCGCTGATCGACGCCTTTCTGCCCGCCTACGACGTGGCGGCGAGCTACGCGGCCGGCGTCGCCGCGCCGCCGGAGCGGGTGTGGGCCGCCGTGCGCGCCCTGGAGATGCGGGGCTCCCCGCTGGTTCGCGGCCTGTTCCTGCTGCGCTCGCTCCCCGCGATGCTCGCCCATCCCCGCCGCGCGCTGGCCCGCCGCGGGGAAGGGCGCGCGCTGGGGCTCACGCTGGACGACCTGCTGCGCGGCGGCTTCACGCTGCTGGGCGAGCGCCCGGGGGAGGAGCTGCTGCTGGGGCTGGTGGGGCGGTTCTGGCGCGCGGACGGGGGAATCGTCCGCGTGGCGGCGGGGGAGTGGCGCGAGTGGGAGCGGCCCGGCTACGCCAAGGCCGCGTGGAACTTCACCCTGGCGCCGGGCGCGGGCGGGGCCGTCCGCCTGGCCACGGAAACGCGCGTGCGCTGCACCGACGCGGCGAGCCGGCGGCGCTTCCTGCGCTACTGGCGGCTGGTGGGGCCGTTCAGCGGGCTCATCCGGCGCGACGTGCTGCGCTCCGTCCGCCGGGCCGCAGAAGGGTAGGGGTAGGGCGGCCGCGGCCGGCTCAGCGCCCCGGCCGGTTCCGGGCCAGGTGCCAGGAGAGCGCCGTGTACAAGGCCGGGTACGCCAGCGACGTCCAGAGCAGCCACGGCCGGCTGCGGGGATAGTCGGGGAGCATCGCCAGCATGACGGCCAGCCACACGGCGGCGCCCAGCAGCACCGGTATGCGCCAGGGCCGCGGCGCCAGGTTGGGGTAGACGAACCGCACCGGGAGCACCGTCAGCAGCGCCAGCGCCAGGAGCAGCAGGGCCACCGGCCAGGGGCCCGCGGCCGTGAACAGCAGCCCCGCGTAGAAGGCCACGACGTTCCAGTAGGAGGGAAACCCCAGGAAGAAGCCGCCCCCCTCGTCCTTGGCGGCGGTGTTGGCGAAGCCCATCAGGCTGGCCACCAGCGCCGGCGCCACCCACACCCACCCCGGCTCCGGCAGCCATCCCATCCTCCACACCAGCAGCAGCGGCAGGAAGGTGAAGGTCAGGTAGTCCACGATGTCGTCGATGGTCCGCCCGTCGATCCGCGGCGCGTTCGTCTTGGTCTTCCAGAGCCGCGCCAGCGGCCCGTCGGTCGCGTCCACCACCACCGCCAGCGCCAGCCACAAAAAGACGCGGCGCGGGTCCGGCTCCGGCGCGCACGTTTCCGCCGCCGCCAGGAAGGCGAAGACCACACCCGACGCCGTGTACACGTGCACGGCGTACGCGCGGACCCGCTCGGCGAGTTCCGGCGGGGGCGGGGAGCCGGGGCCCGGGCTCATTCGCGGGAGGGCCGGTCGTCGCCCGTGGCCGCGGCCTCCGCCTGCTCCTCGATGCGTTCCTGCGCCTCCTCGTCGTCGCCCGGCTCCTTTTCCGTTTCGGGCTGCTTCGCCTGGGCCTCGGGACAGAGCACCAGCTCGATCTGGATGGGGAAGTGGTCGGACCCCACCTTGTCCAGGCGGCGCAGCTCCACCAGCTCGAACTCGTTGGAGTGGAAGACGTGGTCCAGCGGGAAGCGGAAGACCGGGTTCTTGGCGTTGAAGCTGTTGAAGAACCCCCGCCCCATCCGCGGGTCCAGGAGGCCGCTGAGGCGCAGGAAGAGCTCGCTGGTGGGCGACCAGGCCACGTCGTTGAGGTCGCCGGCGACCACCGTGGGAATGGAGCGGTCGCCCTCGCCGATCGCCCGGCCCATGAGCACCAGCTCCGCGTCGCGCGGGGTGGAGTGCTGGTCGCGGATGGGCTCCGGCGGCCGCGGGTGGAGCCCGTGCAGCGCCACCACGTCGCCGCTCTTCAGCCGGATCCCGGTGTGGATGGAGGGGATGTCGTCCTGCACCAGGTGGCTCACCTGCGGGTCCACCAGCGGGAGCCTGGAAAAGAGCATCATCCCGTAGTAGTTCTCCTGCGGGTGCGCCACGGTGTGCGGGTGGCTCCGCGCCAGCGGCTCCAGCGCCCGCGCCCACGCGGCGTCGGTTTCCAGCACCAGGACCACGTCCGGGTCGTTGTCGCGGACGACGCGAAGGAAGCGGTCGTGCTCGCGGTTCTCCATCAGCACGT
This sequence comes from uncultured Gemmatimonadales bacterium, assembly GCA_963716255.1. GTDB lineage: Bacteria > Gemmatimonadota > Gemmatimonadetes > Longimicrobiales > Longimicrobiaceae > JAFAYN01. The sequence goes on from OY970303.1 coordinate 3,200,321, forward strand.
TGCTGATGAGCAGCTTGAACGTGGCGTCCGCGCGGCGCTCCCGCGTCTCCGGCGTGGCGCGCTTCACCCGGATGGAGGCCAGGCGGGTGTACGGGCGGATCTTGTAGCACTGCCAGGCCAGCGTCGCGGCCGTGGTCGCGAGGAACGCCCAGTCCAGGCCGCGCCCGCGCCAGTAGAACGCCGCGTAGAGCGCGCCGCAGAGCCCCGAGGCCACCGCGATCTGCACGCGGGGGAAGTCCCAGTTGCGGACCGCCCAGTGCGGGCTGTGGGTGAGGCTCGCGACGGTTCCCAGCGCCAGGAACACGCCGACCCCGACGAGGACCCACTGGAGGATGCTATGCATGCACGGGCCGCTCCGGGTCGGTGTCGGGGTGGCGGACTGGGATCCCGGGCCGCGGCCGCGGCGGGGACCAATCCGAGTGCTCTCGGAGCACTGTTCCGCAACCGCCGGGCCGCCGCTCCGCCGTCCCCGCGCCGGCCCGGGAAAGGCCGCGTCGCTTGCCCCCCGCCCGCGCGCCCGGGTAGCTTGCGCGTCCGGTTTGTTTTTCCCACGGCCCGGACGGAGAGGCGCGAGCGTGAGCGAGCTGAAGCGGGTGTGCGTGTTCTGCGGGTCCAGCCCGGGCGTGCGCCCCGGGTACGCGGCGGCGGCGCGGGCAATGGGGACGCGGCTGGCGGAGCGGGGGATCGGGGTGGTGTACGGCGGCGGAAAGGTGGGGCTGATGGGGGTGGTGGCCGACGCCGCGATGGCCGCGGGCGGCGAGGTGATCGGCGTGATCCCCGAGGGGCTGGTGGCGCGCGAGGTGGGGCACGCCGGCGTCACCGAGCTGCGCGTCGTGCGCACCATGCACGAGCGCAAGGCGCTCATGGCCGACCTGTCCGACGCCTTCGTCGCCCTCCCCGGCGGCTTCGGCACCTGGGAAGAGTACTTCGAGGTGCTCACCTGGGCGCAGCTGGGCATCCACCCGAAACCGTGCGGCCTGCTGAACGTAGAGGGATACTACGGGCCGCTGCTGGCGATGATGGACCACGCCGTGGCCGAGGGGTTCGTGCGGCCGGAGCACCGCGCCTCGGTGCTGGAGGCCGCGGAGCCCGCGCGGATGCTGGAGCTGCTGGCCGCCTTCCAGGCGCCCACGGTGCCCAGGTGGCTGGGCCGGGACGAGACGTAGCCACGGACGCGGCGGCGCCGGAGGCGCGGGGTTGGATCCCCCGCGGCCGGGGCTTATCTTGCAGGCTGGCCGCGTGACCACGACACACCTTCCGGTGGATGAGCCATGCGCCGTTCCGTTTCACCCCGCAATTCCCGCGGCATCGTCCTCGCCGCCCTGCTCACCCTGGCCGCGCCGCTCGCGGGCGCCGCGCAGCAGCCGGCCGTCGTCTACCGCATTCCCGTGACGGGGACGGTGGAGATGGGGCTGGCGCCGTACGTGGAGCGCTCGCTGGAGGAGGCCGAAAAGGCCGGCGCCGCCGCGGCGGTGCTGGACATCGACACCCCGGGAGGGCGCATCGACGCCGCCGAGCAGATCGCCGACGCGCTCCGCGACGCGAAGATCCCCACCTACGCCTACGTCAACCGCCGCGCCTTCAGCGCCGGCGCCATGATCGCCCTGGCGACCGACGGCATCCTCATGCGCCCGGGCTCCGTGCTGGGCGCCGCCACCCCGGTGGACGCCGGCGGCGGCAAGCTGTCCGAGAAGGTGGTGAGCGCCATGCGCTCCGAGTTCCGCGCCCTCGCCGAGGCGCGCGGCCTGGACCCGCGCGTGGCCGAGGGGATGGTGGACGAGACGCTGGGCGCGCCCGGGGTGGCGGCGCCGGGGCAGCTCGTGTCGCTGAGCACGGACGAGGCCGCCCGCGTGGGCTACGCCCGCGAGGTGGGCGACTGGCAGGGCGTCCTTGCCGCGGCGGGGGCCCCGGGCGCGCGCACCGTGGTCGCCCGGGTGAACTGGGCGGAGCGGCTGGTGCGCTTCTTCACCAACCCCGTGGTCGCGCCCTTCCTGCTCACGCTGGGGTTCCTGGGGCTGCTGATCGAGCTGAAGACCCCCGCGTTCGGCATGGCCGGGCTGGCGGGGGCGACCTCGCTGGGGCTCTTCTTCGGGAGCCACCTGATCGTGGGGCTGGCCGGGTGGGAGACGCTGGTGCTCATCGCCGCGTCGCTGGTGCTGCTGGCGGTGGAGGCGCTGGTGCTCCCCGGCTTCGGCGTGGCGGGGATCCTGGGGATCCTGGCCTTCTGCGGAGCCGTCGTCCTGGCGCTGCTGGGGAATTTTCCCACCGGCGCGGACGTGATGGTGGCCGTGTCCATCGTGGGCGGCTCCATCGTGGCCGTGGGCGCGGTGGCGTGGGCCATCCTCCAGCAGCTCCCCCACGACCGGCGCGTGGCGCGCATGATCTTCCAGGGCTCCACCTCGCGCGAGGCGGGGTACCTGGCCGCCCCCGTGCGCGGCGAGCTGGTGGGGGTGGAGGGCGTCGCCCTCACCGACCTGCGCCCCTCCGGCACCGGCGTCTTCGGCGAGGAGCGCGTGGACGTGGTCTCCGACGGCGCCTACGTTCCCGCCGGCACCCCCATCCGTATCGTCCGGGCGGAAGGATACCGGCACGTGGTGGCCCCCATCCTGGCCGCCTGAAGCAGGATCTCACCGCAACCCGCGCGTCCGGCCCCCGTAGCCAGGGGGACGGACGCGGGACTCGCCGCTCCGCCACCTCCGCCCGCTCCGGGCGGGGCACCTGGACTCCAACCGGAACCGACCATGGAAGCCGTCTTCGGCAGCATCGTGTTCTTTGTTTTCGTCGGGATCATCTTCCTGTTCGTCTTCTTCCGCTTCATCCCCATCGGGCTCTGGATCCAGGCCTTCGCCTCCGGCGTACGGCTGTCGTTCCTGAACCTGTTCGGGATGCGCTTCCGCAAGGTGAACCCGGCGCGCATCGTCAACCCGCTGATCACCGCGCGCAAGGCGGGGATCGTGCTCAGCGCGGACGCGCTGGAGGGGCACTACCTGGCCGGCGGCAACGTGGAGCGGGTGGTGCAGGCGCTGATCGCCGCGGACAAGGCCAGCATCGACCTTCCCTTCGAGCGCGCGGCCGCCATCGACCTGGCGGGGCGCGACGTGCTGGAGGCGGTGCAGACCTCGGTGAACCCGAAGGTCATCTCCACCCCGCGCGTGGCGGCGATGGCAAAGGACGGCATCCAGCTCATCGCCATCGCCCGGGTGACGGTGCGCGCCAACATCAACCGCCTGGTGGGCGGCGCGGGCGAGGAGACCATCCTGGCGCGCGTGGGCGAGGGGATCGTTTCCACCATCGGCTCGGCGTCGAGCCACAAGGCGGTGCTGGAGAACCCGGACGCCATCTCCAAGACGGTGCTCAGCAAGGGGCTGGACGCGGGGACGGCGTTCGAGATCCTGTCCATCGACATCGCCGACGTGGACGTGGGCAAGAACATCGGCGCCGAGCTGCAGACGGACCAGGCGGAGGCGGACAAGCGGATCGCGCAGGCCCGCGCCGAGGAGAGGCGCGCCATGGCGGTGGCGCACGAGCAGGAGAACCGGGCGCGCGTGGAGGAGATGCGGGCGCGGGTGGTGGAGGCGGAGGCGCAGGTCCCGCTGGCCATGGCGGAGGCTTTCCGCAACGGCAACCTGGGGATCATGGACTACGCCCGCTACAGCAACATGCAGAGCGACACGGCCATGCGCCGCGCCCTGGCCGCCCCGGACAAGCCCGCGTCCGGCAACGGCGAGCTGGGCTGAGCCATGAGCTGGCTCGAGGTGCTTTTCGTCGCGCTATTCTTCGGCGCGCCGCTGCTGGGGCGGCTCTTCGAGAAGAAGCCGCCGACGCTCCCTCCCCCCCCGGTCCCCCGGAGCGACGCGCCCGGCTACTCCCCGGCGCCGGGGGACCTGCAGCCGCGGTTCCCGGTCCCCGCGCGCGCCACCCTCCCCGCGCCCGCCGGGACGGCGGGCGGGTGGTCCGCGGGGTGGGGGCAGTGGCCGGAGGGGGCGTCGGAGGAGGAAGACGCGGCCGAGGAGGGCGGCCTGGAAGAGGGGATCGCCGGGGACCACGACCTGGACGTGGACTCCATCCACACGCGGGAGGCGGTCTCGCTGGAGCCGGTGTCGGCCGCGGAGGCCGCGGTGCGGCCGCTCCCCGAGGCTCCGGTGGGGCTGGACGCCACGGAGGTGGACTGGAACCGCGAGCACGTGCGCTTCCACGACAAGTACTTCAAACCGGCCGCCCCGCCGCCGCGGACGGACCGCCTGGCGGACCACCTGCGCTCGCGCGCCGAGGTGCGCCGCGCGATCCTGCTGGCGGAGGTGCTGGGCCCCCCGCGCTCGCTGCGCGAGCTGGATTCGGAGCGGTAGCGCTCCGGAGGGCGGGACGCACGCGACGAGGGCCGCTCCCGATCCGGGGCGGCCCTCGCCGTATGTGGGGCCCCCGCGGACGCCAGCGCGAGCCCCGCGTGAGGGATTTCGGCCCGGAGGGGCGAGACCGCGCGGGGCTGTTTCCGCGCGGGCTCGACTCCGTTACGCACGGTTGTTTCGTGCGTTACGGAGCCGAAGCCCGACCCCGGCGCCAGCCGGGGACACGCCCAAACCCGAGCTTACAAGCCGTTCTTTCCCGTACCGGACCCGCTCGGGAAACACGCGTCGCGGCACGGATGATGAAGAGGGCATCGCGCCATGGAACACGCGAACGATTCCCTGCTCTTTCCGCTCGTCCGCGAGCCGGCATCGCGGTGGGAGCGCTCCGGGCTGACCCCGGCCCAGGAGCGCTGGTTCAACCGCGTCTCCACCGTGCTGTTCGCGCTGTTCGTGCTGGGATGGGGCTACGCCGTGGCGCTGCGCCTCTCGCAGCCGGCGCCCACCGACGCGGGCGGCACGCTGACGCCGGTCTTCGGGCCGTCGCAGCCCTCGCAGCTGGGCGACCCCAACGCCCCGCCCACGCTGGGGGAGCGCATCACCAGCAACCCGCTGCGGCGCGGCGCGGAGCCCATCGCGCCCACCATCACGGCGGCGTTCCTGGAGCGCACCGCGCACGACTACGCGGCCCGGCTCCCGGCGGAGGTCCGCGGGCTGAGCGGCAACCTGTACGTGCAGATCCTGGATCCCGGCGAGAACCCGCAGCTTCCCACCGCCACCACCGGGCAGCTCGCCTTCGCGGTGGGCGACCGCATCACCGGCAACGTGGGCGGCACGGGGGTCTGGGACGTGGTGCTGCGCTCGGGGGCGCTGACCACGGAGGTGCCCAACTTCTCGGTGATCCGCACGGTCCCCATGTCGGCCAAGAAGAACGGGCGCATCGGCAAGTTCAACATCGGCGACTGGCCGTGCGAGACGGGGAATTGCCCCGCGAACCCGATCTACGCCACGCCGGCGGGGATGATCGAGGTCACGCCCGAGAACCGGGAGATGTTCCTGAGCGAGCACATCCAGCTCAAGGACTTCATCACCAAGCTCCAGGAGAACGTCTGGCCCAAGTACGTGGTGGTGGATCCCCAGGTGCTGGACAAGATCGAGCTGGTGTGCAACGAGCTGGAGCGGATGGGGCACCCCGTGGAGAACCTGTTCGCGGTGAGCGGGTTCCGCACGCCGTGGTACAACGCCAACGGGGGGACCACCGCGGGGCGGGGCCAGCTGTCGCGCCACATGTACGGCGACGCCATGGACATCGCGGTGGACAACGACCGCAACGGCATCATGGACGACCTGAACGGGGACGGCCGCATCACCCTGGCCGACGCGCGCGTGATCGGGGCGGCGGTGGAGGCGGTGGAAAAGAAGTACCCCACCATGGTGGGGGGGATGCACTACTACCCGCCGACGGGCGGGCACCAGGGGATGGTGCACATCGACACCCGGGGCAACCGCGCCCGCTGGTGACCTGAACGAGCTTCCCGAGGAGCGCACCTTGGCAACCGCCTACGACCAGCCACACGACCCGCACCGCCACGCCGCGGCCGCGGGCGACCGCCGCACCGAGGGGCCGCAGGACGACTCGCCGGCGCCCATGATGGTGCGCGACGAGGACCTGGAGCCGCACGCCGGGCTGCGCTACATCGCCCGGCTCTTCAAGCTCCTGTCCATCCTGCTCCTCCTGCTGCTCGTGGGGGAGATCGTCATCAACCTGTGGCGCCAGGGGTCGGACGCCATCCCGCTGCTCCTGGTGGAGGCCACGCGGCTGATCGTGTTCGCGGGGCTGCTGTGGGGGGCGGCGGACCTGGCGCTGATGCTGATCGAGTCCAACCACGACCTGCGCGCGACGCGGATCCTGGTGGGGCGGCTGAACGGGCGGCTGCAGAGGCTGGAGGACCGGGTGGCGGAGTCGTACTCGCTGGGGGGGCCGCCGCGCACGCCTTCCGATCCGGATCCGCCGCGGCGGGAGCCTCGCTGACGGGTTTTCGAAGGGCGAGTTTTTACGGCGGGTTCGGGCGTGCCCCCGGCGGGCGCCGGGGTCGGGCTTCGGCTCCGTAAGCCCGCAAACAACGCGGGCTAACGGAGTCGAGCCCCGGCAAACTGCCGCCGGGTCTCGCCCCTTCGGGCCGAAATCCCTCACGCGGGGCATCGCGCTGGCGTCGGCGGGGGCCCCCACCCGGGCGCTGCGCGCCACCCCTCGGCCGGGGGAGGGGGTCGTCGTTGCCCGCCCTACCGAGCCCCGGAGATGCGCAGCAGGGCGGCGTCGACGACGCGGTCGGCGTCGCGGGCGCTGCGGGTGTGGTGGTTGAGCAGGATGGAGAACACCAGCGGCCTGCCGTCCGGGCCGGGGACGTAGCCGGAAAGGGCGCGCACGCCGGAAAGGGTGCCGGTCTTGGCGTGCAGGCGCCCTTCCAGCGGGGTTCCCCGGAAGCGCGAGGCCAGCGTGCCGTCGACCCCGCCCACGGGGAGCGCGGCGTACCAGGCCTCCCAGTGGGGGCTGCGCATCATGTGCTCCAGCACCGCGGCGAGAAGCTCGGGCGCCACCAGGTTGTAGCGCGAAAGGCCGGAGCCGTCCGCCTGCGCCAGCGCCGCCGCCGGGAGCCCGCGCGCGCGGAACAGGCTGTCGATGGCCGCGGCGCCCGCGGCGGCGCTGCCCTCGCCGCGCAGCTCGCGGCCCAGCGTCTTGAGGAGGATCTCGCCGTACTGGTTCTGGCTGGGCTTCATGAAGGCGGCCAGCACCTCGCGCAGGGGCGGCGAGGCGTGCACGAAGAGCGGCACGGCGGCCTCGCCGCGCTCGCCCGCCGGCAGGGCGTCGGCGTCGGCGGCGGGGCCCTGCACCTCGATCCCCGCCTCGCGCAGCGTTTCCCGCAGCACGGTGGCGAAGTACAGCGTGTTGTCGCGCACCGCCACCTCCTCGCTCACCCCCGCGGTGTCCAGCGGCACGGTGCCGGACACCACGATGCCGGCGCCGGACGCCGCGCGGGCGGCCTGTACGCGCGGGGGGGTCCCCGCGGGGCCGGTGACCACCCGGTTGTCCACGGGGACGTAGCCGGTGGGAGGAGACAGCGTCACGCGCGCGGGCTCGCCGGCGCGCGCGCCGGGTGCAACGCGTACCCCCACCACGCCCTCGTTCAGCTCCAGGGCGCCCACCTCGGCGGAGTAGCCGGCGTCCAGGTCGTCCCACGCCCAGCCGCGCCCCAGCGGCACGTCGTCGAACGCGTCGTCGTTGCCCACCACGCGGCCGGCGACGCGGGTGACGCCGCGGGCGCGCAGCGAGTCCGCCCAGGCGCGGAACACGGAGCGTGTGTCGCCGCCCAGGAGCCGGGCGGAAAGGGTGGGGTCGCCGCCGCCGCGCACCACCAGGTCGCCGCGCAGCGTCCCGCCCTGCACCGGCCCGGCGGCCGCCACCGTGGTGCGGAAGCGCCAGTCGGGCCCCAGCGCCTCCAGCGCCGCGGCCCCGGTCACCACCTTCATGTTGGAGGCGGGGACCAGCATGCGCTCCGCGCCGAGCCGGTACAGCGTCGCCCCCGTGGCCGGATCGCGCACCAGCACGCCCCAGGTGGCGCGGCGGAAGGCGCTGTCGGCGAAGACGGAGTCCAGCGCGGCGGCGAGCGGGGACGCCGCCGGGGCCGGGGCGGGGGAGGGGGCGGCCCGCACCGCGGGGGTGCACCCCGCCGCGGCCAGGAGGAGCGGGAGGAGCAGGCGTCTCACGGGCGTGGGCATCGGCTCTGCGGGTTGGGGGTGGCGGTCAAGCTACCGTGCGCTCCAGGGGCGGGCCAGCCTGGCCTCCAGCCCCGCCCGCACCGCCGGCCACTCGTCGTCCAGGATGCTGAAGTACACGGTGTCGCGCATGCGTCCCTGCTGCGAGCGCATGTGCTTGCGCAGGATCCCCTCCTGGGTGGCGCCCACGCGCAGGATGGCGGCGCGCGACCGCTCGTTGAGCGCGTCTGTCTTGAGCTCCACGCGCGCGCACCCCAGCGTCTCGAAGGCGTGGCGGAGCATCAGGTACTTGGCCTCGGTGTTGGCGGGGGTGCGCTGCCAGGGGCGCGCCACCCACGTCCACCCGATCTCCACCCGCCCGTCCTCCAGGCTCACGCTGCCGAACCGCGTGCTGCCGATGGCGCGCCCGCTCGCCGCGTCCACCGTGGCGAAGGGGAGCGCGCGCCCCTCGTCGCGCTCGCGCAGCGCGGTCTCCACGTAGGCGCGCATCTCCTCCGGGCTGCGGATCGTCGTGAGCGTCCAGCGCCACAGCTCCGGGTCCATCCCCACCTCGCAGAGCGCGGGGAGGTGCTCGAGCGACAGCGGCTCCAGGCGCACGTGGCGCCCGGCCAGGGTGACGGCTTCCAGCATGGCGGCCCTCCAAGGCGGCGTGGGGTGGCGGACGGGTGAGTCTACACCGCGCGCGCCCGCCGCTCAAGCCGCGTCAGGGGCGCGGCACCTCGCTCATCAGCGCGAAAAGGTTGTCCTCGCTGTCGCGCAGAAAGGCCATCCACAGGTCGTGGTCGGGCATGGGGGCGAGCAGGTGCGGCTCGCCCCCCTCGCTCTCCACCCGCGCCCCGGCCGCCGCCAGCGCATTGAACGAAGCCCGGATGTCCGCGACGCGGTAGTACAGGATGGATGCCGGGTGGTCGAATTCCGGCTTCTCGGCCGTGCCCAGCATCAGCCGGGTCGCGCCGCACTGGAAGAACGCAGCCCCGGGAATGCGGAAGAGCAGCGGCATCCCCAGCACGTCGCGGTAGAAGCCGACCGCGCGGTCCAGGTCCCGGACGTTCACCGCGACCTGGCCGACGCCCTGGATCCCGACGGTTTCGCTGGGTGGGGTCATGGGGGAATGGGGAGAAGTGAGGAATACGGAACTGCGGCGCGCTCCGGCTGGTCTCGGGTATGGGGTCGGCCGGGGAGGCTCCTCCGGCAGTGCGATACCCGAAGGGACTCGCCAGAGCACTCGCCCACCGCCCGAGCAAGGGCAGGATCACGCTGGCTTCGAGCAAACGCACCGCCTGCGGATCCTCCCCCGACCTCCCGACGCAGATCCCAGAACAGCAACTGCCGTGTCGTTGCAGTTCTCCCCCTCTCCCGCTTGCGGGGCTCGACTCCGTTAGCCCGCGTTGTTTGCGGGCTTACGGAGCCGAAGCCCGACCCCGGCGCCAGCCGGGGGCACGCCCGAACCCGCCGTCCAGCCTCAGCGGATCGCCACGTACCGCTCCAGGCGCGCGACCTCGTTGGTATCCACGTACTTGCCGATCTCGCGCCGGAACTGCTCGATGTTGCGGTACGGACGGTACTCCTCGAACTCATGGGCCATCCGGTTCCCCACGCCCGGGACGAGCAGGATCTCCTCGCGGCTCGCCTTGTTCAGGTCCAGCGGCTTCCACAGCCGGGTGTACACGCTGTCCCGCTGCGGCTCGCCCAGGCGGCCGGCCAGCACCCTGTCGACGGCGGCCATGTCGGCGTAGGGGCGGCCGGCGACCACCGCGTCGGCGAGGGCGGCGTCGAAGCCCGGGACCGCCAGCAGCTCGTCGCGGGTGGCCTGGTCGGGGTCCAGGAAGGCGCCGGCGGCCGCGGTGGGCGCCGCCGGGGCGGCCGGCGCGGCGGCGGGGGCTTCCGCGCCGGGGGCTGCGGGCGCGGCCGCCGCGTCCGGAGCGGGATCGGACGCTTCTTCCGTCTTGCAGCCGCCGAGCGCGGCGAGCAGCACCGTGGCGGCCAGCAGCGCCGGGATGCGGGTTCGGTTCATGGTCTCTCCGTGTGGGGTGTGTGCCGGCGCAGGGCCGGGTGGCGGTGCGCCAGCGCGAGGCCCAGGAGCCCGAGCTGCGCCAGGGCGCCGGGGGCGAGGGCGGGGGTGGCGCCGTGCAGCGCGGCCCAGAACAGCGCCGTGCCGCGCAGCGAGGCGTCGGACTCCAGCTCCCACTCCACGTTGCCGCGGAAGTGAAGGTACACGCCCAGCGTGCCCGCGGCCACGAACAGCGCCATCACGGCCTGGAAGGGCCGCAGGGTGCGGGGGGAGGGGCGCAGCGCCACCGCCGCGGCGCAGGCGAAGCCCAGGCCCAGCGCCGCCAGCGGGACCCACTGCCACGCCGACTCGGTGTGCTCCAGCAGCACCAGCTCGGCCAGGAGCCCCGCCATTCCCAGGAGCACCAGACCCAGCAGCAGGCGCCGCAGGGACCCGGCCTCTCCGCCCCACCCCGCCGCCGCAGCAGCGTCCCCGCCGCTCGCCTGTCCCGTCACGCTCCCCCTTTCCCTGCCGCCGGGTGTGGATGTGGCCGCCGCGCGGCGGCCGCCCTTGCCATCCGGACACGCGGGCCGCGCGATCCGTTGGCCGCGGGTCAGCCGGCGGCCTGCAGCGGGAGCCGCACGGTGAACACCGCGCCCCGCCCGGGCTCGCTCGCCACGGCGATGTCGCCGCCCAGCAGGTGCACGAGGCGGCGCGAGATGGAGAGCCCCAGCCCGGTGCCCCCCGCCTCGCGGGTGTTGGGGGGCTGCGCCTGCCAGAACGGCTCCCAGATGCGCTCCAGGTCCCCGGGCGCGATCCCCACGCCGGTGTCGCGCACGTGCAGCAGCGCGGCGGGCCCGTCCGGCTCCACCTCCAGCGCCACCTCGCCGCGGGCGGTGAACTTGATCGCGTTGAAGAGCAGGTTCACCAGCACCTGCCGCAGCTTGCCCCGGTCGGTGACGGCGGAGAGCGGCCGGTCCGGGACCCGCACGCGGAGCGCGAGCCCCTTCCTGCGGGCCAGCGGCTGAACGAACGCCGCCGCCTCGCGCGCCACCTCGGCCACGTCCGCGTCGGTGGGGCGCGCCACCTCCTCACCCGTCTCGATGCGGGTGAAGGAAAGGATCTCCTCGATCAGGGTGAGGAGGTGGCGCGCGGCCTGGTCGATGCGGTCCACGTGGGAGCGCGTCCCCTCCGAGAGCGGCTCCGGCACCCCCATCAGCAGCAGCTCCGCGTACCCCATCACCGCGGTGAGCGGGGTGCGCAGCTCGTGCGACATCACGGCCAGGAAGTCGGCCTTGGTGCGGTTGGCGCGCTCCGCCTCGGCGCGGGCCTCGCTCTCGGCGGCCAGCAGCCGCTGCCGCTCCGCCGCCTCCCGCTTGCGTGCCGTGATGTCGTGCAGCGAGAGCACCGCGCCCTGCACCCGCCCTGCCTGGCGGATGGGGGTGCAGGAGCAGAACACGGGAAAGAACTCGCCGCTCTGGCGGATCCACACGTCCTCCAGCTCCCGGATGGCGGGGCCGCCCCGCAGCACGCTCCCCAGCGGGCACTCCGAGAGGGGAAACGGCGAGCCGTCCGGGTGCAGGTAGTGGACGGCGTCGTGAAGCACCCGGCCCAGGAGCTCCTCCCGGCGCCATCCCAGCACCTCCTCGGCCGCCGGGTTCATGTAGGTGAGGCGCCCGTGGGCGTCCATCACGCACAGTCCCTCGGCCACGTGCTCGGTGACCGCCTGCACGAAGTGGCGCGGGTCGTCCAGCGGAGGGAGCGGCGCGTCCTCCTCCTCCGCGGCGGCGGCGCGGGCCAGCGCGTCCACGTCCAGCCGGCGGACGGCGTCGACCGCCGCCTCCGCGGCGCCCTCGGCGCACAGGCCGGACATGGCGGCGTCCGCGTACCCCTCCTGCGCCGCGCGGACGCAGGTGCGGCGGACCGCCTCGGCGACGCGGAGCGCGAGCTCCGTGGATCTGGTTTCGGCCATGCGTCCAGCGAGGGTTCCGGCGGCGGTCGGCGACGCCCGCCCGTCTGCACGTTCCCTGCCCGTCACGCGGCGGCGAGCGCCGCGCGCACCCGTGCCGCCAGCTCCGGGGGGTCGGAGGCGCCCACCGCCACCTCCGGCGTCCCGTGCCAGGCGGCGCACTCCCGCAGCGCCCGCGCCAGGTCGTCCGCGAGCCCCGCGGTGACGCGCACCCCCGGCTCCAGGTGCAGGGCGCGCACTTCGAACACGCCCTCGCGCCGGTGGGCCTTGGGGTCCAGCCGCGCCACCAGCGCGCCCCGCCGCAGCACGGGGAGCACGAAGTAGCCGAAGCGCCGCCTGGGCGCCGGGGTGTAGCACTCCAGCCGGTAGTCGAACCCCCACAGCTCGCGCCCGCGCGCCCGGTCCCACACCAGCGGGTCGAAGGGGGAGAGCAGCGTGGTGAGCCGCGGCCGGATCTCCCCCGCGGCGGCCCGCTCCGCCGTCGCCCGGTGGTCCGGGTGCAGGTACGCGGGCTCCGGCCACCCCTCCACCTCCACCCGCAGCAGCGCCCCCTCGTCGGCGAGCCGCGCCGCGACCGCCGGCGTGGTGCGCTTCGGCATGCGGAAGTAGTCCGCCACCCAGCGGGGCCTCGCCACCCCCAGGGCGCGCACCGCCTGGAGGACCAGCGTGCGGTCCGCGTCCTCCCGCGGGGGGAGGAGGGCGTCGTCCCACCCCGGGAGCACCCGCTCGCGGAGGTCGTACACCCGCTGGAAGCGCTCCCGCCGCGCGATCATCAGCTCCCCCGCGGTGAACAGCGACTCCAGCATGCGCTTCTCCGGCTTCCACTCCCACCACCCGCCCGCCCTGCCGTCCGTGCGCTCGAAGTCCGCCGAGCGCACCGGGCCGCGCTCCCGCACCGTCGCCAGCAGCCGGTCCACCTCGTCGCGCTTCGCCATCAGCGCGCGCGAGTACTTCCACCCCATTCCGGCCGCCTCGAACATGCGGTGCCGGTACAGCGCGAAGTCCTCCACGGGAAGGAAGCACGCCTCGTGCGCCCAGTACTCGAAGAGCTTTCCCTCCGCCAGCAGCTCCTCCAGCCAGTTCAGCGGAAAGTCGCCCAGGCGGCTCCAGAGCACCAGGTAGGGGCTGCGCGCAACCACGTGGATGGTGTCGATCTGGAGCGCGCCCATGCGCCGGATCGCGGCCAGCACGTCCGGCTTCGTGGCCCTCTTCCGCGGCCGGGCGTCGAGCCCCTGGGCCGCCAGCGCTAGCGTACGCGCCGCCTCCTGCGTCAGACGCATCGTCGTTTCGATGTCGTGTAAAAAGAAAACCGCTTCACCGCGGGTTCGGGCGTGCCCCCGGCTGGCGCCGGGGTCGGGCTTCGGCTCCGTAAGCCCGCAAACAACGCGGGCTAACGGAGTCGAGCCCCGCGAAACTGCCCGCGGGTCTCGCCCCTTCGGGCCGAAATCCCTCACGCGACGGCAGGCCCCCTTCCCCCGGCCCCCTCTTGCGGGGAGGGGTGGGGGGAGGGGGTCCGCTGTTGCAGGCTGTTCCCTGTTCCCTATCCGTTCCTCACAGCTTCCGCAGCCTCACGCGCTCCACCTGGTGCGCGTCGCCTTTTTCCAGCACCAGCGTGGCGCGCTCGCGGGTGGGGAGCACGTTTTCGCGCAGGTTGACGGCGTTTATGGTGGCCCACACGTGGTGGGCGAAGGCGTCCGCTTCGGCCTCGGGCATGGCGGCGTAGCGGTGGAAGTAGGAATCCGGGTCGCGGAAGGCGGTCTCCCGCAGGCGCTGGAAGCGCTGCAGGAACCAGTGCTCCAGCTTGGCCTCCGGCGCGTCGATGTACAGCGAGAAGTCGATGAAGTCCGAGACGAACACGCGCGGGGGGCGGCCGTCGGCGCCGCCGGCCTGGAGCACGTTCAGCCCTTCCAGGATCAGGATGTCCGGCTGGCGCACCAGCATCTCGGCGCCCGGGACGATGTCGTACACCAGGTGCGAGTACACCGGGGCGCGCACCTCGCCGCGGCCCGACTTGACGTCGGCGAGGAAGCGGACCAGGCGCCGCACGTCGTAGCTCTCGGGGAAGCCCTTGCGGTGCATGATCCCCCGCGCCTCCAGCACCCGGTTGGGGAAGAGGAAGCCGTCCGTGGTCACCAGGTCCACGCGCGGGTGGTCGGGCCAGCGCGCCAGCAGTGCCTGCAGCACCCGCGAGGTCGTGCTCTTCCCCCCGGCCACGCTCCCCGCCACGGCGACCACGTACGGCACCTTCGCCGCCGGGTGGCCCAGGAAGGTGTCGGTGACGCGGTGCAGCTGCTGCGCGGCCGCCACGTACAGGTTGAGCAGGCGCGACAGCGGGAGGTAGATGTCCGTCACCTCCTCCATGGACACGTACTCCTCCGCGCTGCGCAGGGCGGCCAGGTCGTCCTCGGCCAGCGTCAGCGGCGTGTTGCCGCGCAGCCGCGACCACTCCTCGCGCGCGAAGGAGATGTAGGGCGAGTAGCCGTTGCTTGCCTGGGTGCGGGCCATGGTGCGGGGGTCCGGTGTCGTCGCCCGCCGCGGAGGGCGGCGGGGCGCTTCAGTCTACGCGGGCGAGGACACCCAGAACAGGTATGCCAGGAGGGGAAGGGCGGGGAGGAGGGGGACGGCGCTCAGCAGCGCCGCCCGCCCGTAGCGCCGCCGCGCGTACGCGAGCCACGCGGCCGCCGCGCACCCCAGCGGGAGCAGCGGGTACGACCACACCACCCCCATGAACACCCGCGGCGCCACGGCCTCCGCCGAGAGCGGCGTGTCGAACGCCACGATGGAGGTCCCCGCCACCGCCAGCCAGGGCAGGAGCGAGGCCAGCGCGAGGAGCTGGCTCGCCACCAGCCAGACGAGGGTCCTCCGGGAGCCGGGCGCGTCGGGGTGTGGCTGCATGGGCCGGGGGTGAGGGGACGGGGCGCGGCGCGGGCGGGCGGAAAAGATCGGTGGCGCGGGGCGCGGGCGCAACGCCGGCCCGTCCCGCGGGGCCGGAGAGCCGCCCCGACCGCGAGAACGGGCCGCGGAGGCTTGAGCTTTCCGCAGGAAGCGTTTAGATTGCCCGTCCGCGCGGTTCCGCGGAACGGTCGATTAGCTCAGTTGGTTAGAGCGCTCGCCTCACATGCGAGAGGTCCGGGGTTCGAGTCCCTGATCGACCACTGGTGCCGGGGATGTAGCTCAGATGGGAGAGCGCTGCAATCGCACTGCAGAGGTCAGGGGTTCGATTCCCCTCATCTCCATCCGGTCGAAGAGAAAGCAGGCCCCGCCGTGGCAGACGCCGCGGCGGGGCTTTCTCTTTTGGCCGTTCCGCCACGCAGTCGCGTGAGGGATTTCGGCCCGAAGGGGCGAGACCCGGCGGGGCTGTTTCCGCCGGGGCTCGACTCCGTTGCAGACGGTCGTTTCGTCTGCTACGGAGCCGAAGCCCGACCCCGCGCCAGCGGGGGCACGCCCGAACCCGGCTGTTCGACCCGCGGATCCGGAATCAGTCGAGCGTCTGCGCGGACACCGCCGGGATGGACTCGGTCCAGAGGAGCTGGCTGGTGGCCGCGGAAACGTCGCCGCCGAACTTCACCTGGTAGTACGAGGCCGTCCCCGTGCCGTCCGCGGCCAGCTCCAGGACGGTGTAGCCGCTGGCCCACACCAGGTCGTCGGGCTGCGACTGCACGAAGCCGTTGGGGAAGGGGATCGACCCGCCCGGCGAGGACGTGGCGGGCTGCAGCGGGATGCTGTCCGTCCCGGGGGTGTACCCGGCCGAGTCGGTGAAGACGGGGAAGGCGCCGTTCCCCACGCAGCGGCCCACCACCGGGAGCGGGCCGGGGACCTGGTACACCTCCAGCACGTGCTCGTGGCCCCAGAGCCACGCGGCGATCCCCGGGGCCGGGGTGACGGCGCGCCACGCGTCCAGGTTGCTCGCCAGCGAGGGGTTCTGCCAGAGCCCGCCGATCTGCTCGAAGGCGGAGAAGAGCTGGTGGTGCGAGAACAGGATCACCCGGCGTCCCCCGGCGCCCGCGAGCTGCGCCTGGTGCCAGGCCGCCTCGTCGCTGCGGAGGTGCGTGTCGTCCCTGGCCACGTGCAGCAGGTCGCTGTCGTTGTAGCCGGTGTCCATCCCCTGCAGCTGCCAGGCGGCGTTCCGCAGGCAGAAGAAGCTGTTCGCCTGCACCGACGCGCCGGGGACGCCCTGGTTGAGCCGGGCCAGCATCCCGTAGAACCCCGCGCCGCCGCTGTAGTAGTCGTGGTTTCCCGGCAGGGCGTAGACGGGGACGTCGCGCCCGTACTTCTGCCGCGCGTCGGCGAGGGGGACGAGGAAGTTGGAGTTCTGCTCGTCCTCCGTCCCCGCGTAGTAGACGTCGCCCACGTGGATGACCAGGTCCGGCGCCTGCCGCATGAGCTGGTCGAGCACGGCGAGCGCCTCCGGCTCGCCCGTCCCCCAGTCGCCCAGGATCCCCACCCGCAGCGTGCCGTCGGCCGCGGCGGCGGGCGGCAGGGCCATGGGCCGCGGGTCGCCGCCGGCGGGTGCCACGTACACCGGCTCGCTGCCGTCCCAGTAGTACCCGAGCCAGTCCTCCACCGCCTGCAGCCACCCCGTGGCGTCGCACGGGCTGTCGGTCCATTCGCTGCGGATCATGCTCATCCCGGCGGTGTCGTCCAGCGACCAGGCGATCACGTAGCGGACGAGCAGGTCCGTGCAGTCCCCGGCGAGGCCCTCGGGAGCCGCCACGGCCACGCCCTGCGCCGCCTGGGCGGCGCGGCGGGCCCGGTAGGCGGCGTCCGCCGTTGCCGCGTCCCGGATCTCGCCGCGGTACACGCGCTCCAGCACCGCGCTCGCGGCCTGCATCTGCGGGTGGCTGGCGAAGAGCCCCGAGGCGGGCGCGTCCGGCGTCCGCTTCGCCACCTGCTCGCGGATGCACGACTGGGCCACGGAAAGGCGTGCGTCGTGGAAGTTGGGGGTGCGGACGCGCGGCATGGCGGCCTCCGGTGGGGAGAGGTGGGGGAGCGGTCGGAGGGGTGGAGCTTTCCGGCGGACCGGGTCCGCTCCGAATGATGCGCTCTGCCCTGCGGGGGGGCAACGCTGACGAGGGCGCCGGGGCCCGCCCGTCCGGCGGGCGGCGGCCCACGCTGCACCGGCGAGGCAGGCCGGCGCCGGGATGCCGGAAGCCCCGCAGTGGCGTTTGCCGCGGCGGGGCTTCTTGTCGCTCGTTTCCCAAGCTGCGGCTGAAGGTCGGCGCTCCCGGACGCGCAGCCGTCGCGTGAGGGATTACGGCCCGAAGGGGCGAGACGGTATGGACCGGGTAGATTGTTGACAGAATAGACCGGGAGGATGGTTGACACGGTAGCTTACGCGCTCGCCCACACCTAGGGAGAGCCATGCCGTGGAGACAGACCAACCCGATGGATGAGCGGATGAAGTTCGTCGTTCTCGCACAGGAGGGGCTCTACAGCATGACGGAGCTGTGCGAGCGGTTCGGCATCAGTCGCCAGGCCGGATACACTCGGCTGCACCGCTACGAGCAGGAGGGAATTGCGGGGCTGGCTTCCGGCAGCCATGCACCGAAGTCCTGTCCGCACCGCATGAAGGAGGAGGTCCGGACCGCGCTGCTGAAGGCCCGCAAAGCGCATCCGGATTGGGGCCCCCGTAAAATCCTGGTCTGGTTACGCCCGCGCCGACCCGAGTTGGAGTTGCCGGCGGCAAGCACGGTGGGAGACCTGTACAAGCGCGAGGGGCTGGTGGAGTCTCGCCCGCACCGGCGGAAGTGGTCCCACCCGGGGCGAGTCTCGCAGACGGTGGAGGCCGCCAACCAGCTCTGGAACGCCGACTTCAAGGGCGAGTTCCGCATGGGAGACGGGACGATGTGCTACCCGCTGACCGTCACGGACACTCACACCCGCTACCTGTTGGCCTGTGACGGACTGAGCTCGACTGCACACAGAGGCGCCTGCGCGAGCTTTCAGCACCTCTTTCGCGAACGGGGGCTTCCGCAGGCCATCCGTAGCGACAATGGAGGACCGTTCTGCACGAAAGCCATCGCTGGGCTCTCGCGCCTGAGTGTCTGGTGGACGCAGATGGGGATCAAGCATGAGCGGATCGAGCCGGCCCATCCGGAGCAGAACGGCTCGCATGAGCGGATGCATCGCACGCTCAAGGCGGGCACGCTGCGGCCCCCGGCAGCCAATGTCCAGGTGCAGCAGGAGCGATTCGATGCCTTCCGGCGCGAGTTCAACGAAGAGCGGCCTCACCAGGCGCTGGAGATGCAGACCCCGGGCTCGCTCTACGTGGCGTGCGAGCGAGAGATGCCGGAGCAAATCGCCCCGCCGCAGTACGCGGGGCATTGTGTGGTGCGCCGGGTGCGGGGTAACGGGATCCTGTACTTCCGCGACCGGACGATCTTCCTCAGCGAGTTGCTGATCGGGCAGGAGGTGGCGTTGGAGGAGATCGAGGACGGAGTGTGGTCGATCTACTTCTACGACCTGCTCCTGGCGCGGCTGGACGAGCGAACGGGGGAACTCTCCGGCTGACGCCGGACACCCCCCGAGGTGGAACTTGATAGACCAGAAGTGTCAAGCATCAACCCGGTCTGTGGTGTCAAGCATCAATCCGGTTGCTCAGACCGCGCGGCTGTGTGCGCGGGCTCGACTCCGTTAGCCCGCGTTGTTTGCGGGCTTACGGAGCCGAAGCCCGACCCCGGCGCCAGCCGGGGGCACGCCCAACCCCGCCGTAGCCGTAGCCGTTCAGATCCGCGACCGCTCCACCACCGGCGCCGCGCCATGCCTGTGCCCGATCATGGCGTCCACGCCGTACCGCCCCCCGCCGCGCGCGGAAAGGTACAGGAACACGAAGCAGTACAGCGCCGCCAGCTCCCCCTGGTTCTGGATGGGCCAGAAGCCGTTGGGCAGGTGCGCCATGAAGTAGGCGGCCGCCATCTGCCCCGACAGGATGAACGCCACCGGCCGGGTGAACAGCCCGAAGACGATCAGCAGCCCGCCGAAGAACTCCAGGACCCCCGCCAGCCCCATCATGGACGCCAGCGGCGCCGTGGCCCCCGGCGTCCCCCCGAACCCGCCGAACACCCCGAACAGCTTCTGGGCGCCGTGCTGCATGAACATCACCCCCGCCGCCACGCGGAGCAGCGCCAGCACCGCGTCCTCGAACCGGCTCATGAAGAATCCGTTCATCGTCCTCCGCCCCGGGTGAAGAATAAGGGGAGCCGCCCCGGCCCGGAGCGGCTCCCCACGCACTGCCGTCAACGATCGTGCCGCTCAGTCGCCGGCCACCGGCACCGCGTCGCCGTAGTGGCCCGGACCGCGGCCCGGCTCGCGTCCCGCGGCCGGGGTGGGCGTGGGGGCCGGCGGCGTCCTGCTGCCGGTGAGCCACGCCTTGAGACGGTCGCCCGCGGAGTGGAACACCAGGTAGGCGCTGGGCACCACCAGCAGCGTCAGCACGGTGGAGAGCGAGAGCCCGCCCACCACCGCCACGGCCAGCGGCTGGAGCATCTCCACCCCCTCGCCGATCCCCAGCGCCAGCGGGAGCATGCCCAGCAGCGTGCACAGGGTGGTCATGACGATGGGGCGCATGCGCACGGCGCCCGCCTCCACCACCGCCTGCTCCTTGCTCATACCCTCGGCCCTCAGCTCCTCCACGAACTCCACCAGCAGGATGGAGTTGTTGACCACGATGCCGGCCAGCATGATCACCCCCAGCAGCACCGTGGCGCCCATGGGGGTGTCGCTGATCCAAAGCGCCAGCACCACGCCCACCAGCGAGAGCGGGATGGCGACCAGGATCACCAGCGGGTTGATGAGCGAGTCGTACTGCACCGCCATGACCACGAACACCAGGAACACCGCCAGCAGCCCCACGATGGTGAGCTGGCGGTTGTTCTCGGCGATGGCCTCGGCCTCGCCGCCGTACAGGATGCCGTAGCCCTCGGGGAGGCGAAGGTCGGCCAGGCGCGCCTGCACCTGGGCCGTCACCTCGCCGGTGGTGGCCACGTCGTCCAGCACGTCGCCGGTGACGCGCAGCACGCGGTTCTGGTTCTCGCGCAGGATGGTGGTGGGCCCCAGCCCCGAGGTCACCGTCGCCACGTCGCGCAGGTAGATGGGGGACTCGCCCCCCTGGCCGGGGAAGAGCGCCACGCTCTCCAGGTCCTCGGGGCTCTGGAAGCGCGAGCGCGGGAACATCACCCGCACGTCGTACTCGCGGTTCCCCTCGGTGTAGCGGGTGGCTATGGTGCCGTCCAGCGCGGTGCGCAGCGTCTGCCCCACCGCGTTGACGTCCAGCCCCAGGTACGCGGCGCGCTCCGGGTCCACCCGCACCGAGATCTGCGGGCTGGCGTCGTCGGTGGACGCCTGCATGGCCTGCAGGCCGGGAACGTCGCGGGTGCGGTCGATCACCTCGTCGCCGATGGCCTTGAGCTCCGCCAGGTCCTCGCCCTGGATGGTCACCGCCACGTCCGACCCGGACTGGTTGGTGCGCAGCCCGCGGATGGAGGGCGGGCGCACGAAGATGCGGGCGCCGGCAAAGCCGCGCTGGTTGATCTTTTCCTGCATGGCCGCCACCCACTCGTTGGCGGTCATGTCGCGGTCGTGCGCGGGGACCAGGCGCACGTCCAGCGAGCCGCGCCCGGCGTTGGCCGAGGTGGAATTGCCGAAGAACTGCCCGCCCGCGGTGGCGAAGACGGTCCGCACGTGCGGCATCTCCTTCACCATTCCCTCCAGCTCCTGCACGATGCGGTTGCTCTGCTGGGCGGAGGAGCCCGGCGGCAGGGTCACGTTGATGCTCACGCCGCCGTCGTCCACCTGCGGCAGGAACTCGCTCCCCAGCGTCCCCACCAGCGGCCAGATGGCCAGCAGGATCCCCGCCGATCCGACGAGGATGGGGAGGCGCCAGCGCAGCGTGCGCGCCGCCACCCGCTTGTAGCCGCTCTGCGTCCGCTCCACGAGGTTGTTGAAGGCCACCAGCGGCCGCCAGTTGGCCACCCCGCTGGTGAAGCTCACCTTGGCGAACTGCGCCGACAGCATGGGCACCAGCGTCAGCGCGATCACCAGCGAGGCGAAGAACGAGAAGGAGATGGTGAGGATCAATTCCTTGAAGATCAGCGCCACCAGCCCGGTGATGAGCAGGAAGGGCACCACCGCCATGGTGTGCGTGGTGGTGGCCGCGATCACGGCGCTCTGCACCTCGGCGGCGCCCTCGTGGGCGCCCTCTTCGGGCTCCAGGTGGCTCACCTTCATGCGCCGGAAGATGTTTTCCAGCATCACGATGGAGTTGTCCACCAGCATCCCCACGCCCAGCGCCAGCCCGCCCAGCGAGAAGATGTTCAGCGTCAGCTTGCCCATCCCCATGAGCATGAAGGTGGCGAGGATGGCCACGGGGATGGCGATGCCGATGACGAACGTCTTGCGCAGCGAGCGCAGGAAGAGCAGCACCACCAGCATGGAAAGGATGGCGCCCAGCACCGCCGCGTCGCGCACCGCGGCCACGGAGCCGCGGATGAAGGTGGCCTGGTTCTGGGTGGTGCTGTTCCTGATGTCCTCGGGGACGAAGCGCGTCTGCACCAGGTCGCGGATGCGCTGGTCCACCCCCTCCGCCACGGCCACCGTGTTGGCGCCGGGCTGCTTGCGCACCGACATGCGCACCGCCGGCACGCCGTTGAGGCGCGCCCAGATGCGCTGCTCCTGGTTGGTGTCCGCCACGCTGGCCACCTCGCCCAGCGGCACCTTGCCGCCGCCGGGGAGGTTGATGAGCATGGCGCGCATCTCCGCCACGTTCCGGAACTTGCCGGTGGTCTTCCCCACCACCTCGCGGGTGCTGGAGGTGACGCGCCCGGCGGCCACGTCCACGTTGGCGTCGCGCAGCGCGGCGATCACCTGCGAGGCGGTGAGCCCGTACGAGCGAAGCCGCTCCTGGTCCAGCACCACCTGCACCTCGCGGACGAGGCCGCCGGACACGTCCACCGAGGCGACGCCGCCCACGGTGAGGATCTGCGGGGCCAGCCGGTCCTCCACCCACTCGCGCAGCGAGAGCAGGTCGCGCTCCTCGGAGGAGAAGCCCACCTCGTAGATGGGGATCTGCGACGGGTCGGACTTGAAGGCCGTGGGCGGGTCCGCGTCCTCCGGGAGACGGGCGCGCACCCGCTCCAGGTTGCGGGTCACGTCCTGCAGCGCGAAGTCGATGTCGGTGCCGTAGCGGAAGGTCAGGTTGACGCCGACGCGTCCCTCCTGGATCTCCGTCTCCATCCGCTCCAGGTTCTCGGTGGCGGCAAGCCCGCGCTCCAGCGGCTTCGCGACCACCTCCTCCAGCACCTCGGGGTCCACGCCCGCGTAGGTGACGTTGACGCGGACGTTGGGGTAGACGATGCTGGGGAGCAGGTCCACCGGCAGGCCGGACAGGTAGAAGAACCCCAGCACGAAGATCACCGACGTCAGCATCAGCGTCCCGATGGGACGCCGGATCGCCAGGCTGGAGACGTTGCGGCGCGCCTTGCCCGCCGCCTCCCTCACGGACTCACGGTTCACGAGCCACCTCCGCGCTGCGGCCGCCCGGCCGGCGCGCCACCCTGGCGCGGCGCGGCCCCTGCGCCCGGTCCCGTCACGACGCGCACCTCGGCGCCGTCGCGCACGGCGTTGTTCCCCACCGTCACCACGATCTCGCCCGGCTCCAGCCCGGAAAGCACCTCCACCTGGCCGCGCGAGGTGAGCCCGGTCTCCACCGGCCGCCGCTCGGCCTTGCCGTCCCGGACCACGAACACCGAGGTTTCCCCGGCGCTCTGCACGATGGCCGACTGCGGCACCAGCTTGACGCCCTGGTTCTGCCCCAGCGCCAGCGACACGCGCGCCAGGAAGCCGGGGCGCGCGGCGCGCGCGCCCTCGCCCTGCAGCGCCACCTCCACCGGCACCAGCCGGGTGGCCGGGTCGGCGGAGGGGAAGACGCGGCGGATGCGCCCGTCCAGCGTCCGGCCGGGGAGGGCGTCCAGCTCCACCCGGGCCCGGTCGCCGGGGGACAGCTTGACCACGTCCAGCTCGGAAACGCGCACCGGCACCACCATGGTGGACACGTCGGCGATCTCGAAAAGCTTGGTCTGCGCGCCCACCACGTCGCCCGACTCCACCGACTTGACGGTGACCACCCCGGAGGCAGGGGCGCGGACCACGGAGTAGCCCTGGCGGGCGCGGAGCCCGTCCAGCTGGGCGCGGGCGGCGTCGCGCGCCGCCTGGTCGCGCTCGTACTCGGCGGCGGTGATCACCTGCCGCTGGCGCAGCTGCTCGGCGCGCTCCAGCGCGGCCTGCGCCACGCCGTACGAGGCCTGGGCGCTGCGCACCTGCGCGGCGATCTCTCGCGCGTCGATGCGGGCCATCACCTGGCCCTCGCGCACCGCGCTCCCCTCCTCCACGTTCACGTCCAGCAGCGCGCCGGCCATCTGGCTGTTGACGGCCAGCACCCGGATGGGCTCCACCGTGCCGGACACCGTCACCTCGCGGACGATGGTCCCCAGCGCCACGGGAGCCGTCTCCACCGCCGTGGGGCCGCCGCGCCCTCCGCCGGGGCCTCCCCGCCCACCGCCTCCGCCCCCCGGCCCGCCCTGGCCGCCGGCCTGCTGCGCGGCCTCGCTCTCTCCCCCGCACCCGGCGGCGGCCAGGGCCGCCAGCAGCAGGCCCGGCAGGGAGATTCGGCTGTATCTGTTCACGTGCTTCCTCGGTACGCAGTGGTGAAGCGGGGACCTCCGCGCCCCCGCGCGCTCCTGTCCGTTCACGGGGCGGGCGCCGGGACGGGGGCCGCGGCCTGCGGCCGGACCGTTTCCCCCAGCACCGCCTCCAGCCGCGCCACGGCCACGCCCAGCCCCTGCCGGGCGCGCACCCATCCCACCTCGGCGTCGGTGAGGGCCACCTGCGAGGCCTGCAGGTCCAGGATGGTGGACGCCCCCAGGCGGTAGCGCTCCTCCTGCACCCGCAGGTCCTCGCGGGCAAGCTCCACCGAGCGCCGGGCGATCTCCACCCGCCGTTCCGCCGAGCCGATCTCGCGCGCCGCGTCCGCGGCGGCCACCCGGGCCGCGATGGAGGCGTCCGCCGCGCGGGCCTCCGCGGCGCGCTCGGAAGCGCGCGCGCGGGCCACGTTTGCCTCGCGCTGGAAGCCGTTCAGCACCGGGAGCGAGGCGATGACCCGCAGGCTCCAGCTCCGCTCCGAGGGCGGGAACTCGAACGCGGTCCAGTCGTACCCCCCGGTGGCGCGCAGGGTCGGGGCGTAGGCGGTGGTGGAGGCGATGCGCGTGGCGCGCCGCTCGTCGTAGCTGGCGCGGGCGGCGAGCGCCGAGGGCGCGCTCCGCTCGGCGCGGGCCACCAGCTCCTCCTCGGCCGGCAGCTCCGGCCCGCGATCCGGGAGCGCGGCGGCGGCGGGCCGCACCTCGCCCGCGACGCCGATGCGCTGCCCCAGCTGCAGGCGCGACGTGCGCTGCCCCGACTCCGCCTCCACCACGGCCAGCTCGGCGTTGCCCGCCTCCAGCTCGGCGCGCAGCACGTCGGAGCGGGTGGCGGTGCCCACCTCCAGGCGGGTCCGCGCGAACTCCAGCTGCTGGCGCGCCCGCTCCTGCCGCTGCCGCGCCGCGGCCACCAGCTCGTCCGCCGCGGCGGCGCCGTAGAAGGTCTCGGTGGTCGCAAGCGCCGTCTCGTAGCGCTGCTCGCGGTAGGTGGCGCTGGCGGCGCGCTGGCGGGCGCCGGCGCTGCGCCCCTCGGCCAGGCGGCGGCCGCCGTCGAACAATTCGATCCCCGTGGCCACCTGGGCGGTGTAGTTCTCGGACACCAGCGAGCCGGTGGCCTGGTCGAAGCGCTCGTTGCTGGAGTTGCCGTAGGTGGAGCCCAGGGTCAGCGTGGGGAGCCACGCCCCGCGCGACTGGAGCACGTCCGCGCGCGCGGAGGCGATCCCCGAGGCGGCGGCGACGGCCGCGGGGTCCACCGCCACGGAGCGGGCGATGGCCTCGTCCAGGGTGACCGTGCGCACCGGCTCCTGCGCGGCCAGCGCCGGGGGGAGGAGTGCGGCGGCCAGGAGCGCGAGCGCCGCGCTCCCGGCCGGGGTGAATCCAGGGGTCCGCTTCATCGTGTGGAGTTCGGGGTCTTTGGATCTTCGGTGGCCGGCCGCGCTCAGCGCCGCCCGGAGGCGGACTTCTCCGCCTCGTGCTCGGCGCGGCGGGCGGCGCGGTACTGCGCGCGCAGCCGGTCGTACTCGGCGCGCTGCTCCGCGTTCAGGATCGCGCGGATCTCGGTGCGCGTGGAGTCCACGATGCCGCGCATCCGCGGCCCCTCGCGCTCCCAGAAGGCGTCGGCCTGGGCCCGCCGCCGCGCCATCACGGCGTCCACCCGCGCGCTCTGCTCGGCGGTCAGGTCCAGCTGGTCCAGGAACATGCCGGTCTTCTTGCCGTGCGGCCCGTGGCAGTGCCAGCCGGGCTCCTGCGGGGGCGCCGGCTCGCGCGCGGCCAGCGCGTGGTCGAAGGCGGCGCCGGCGAGCATCCCGGCCGCGAAGGTCACCACCAGCAGGGCGATCCCCAGCAGGCGGGCGCGGCGGGAGGGGCGGGGGAGGGTCACGGCAGGTCTCCTTCCAGCGCGTGGATCAGGTCGGCGTCGCTCGGGGTGCGCTCATCCGCGATCCACTCGGCGACGGGCTCGGGAAAGTTCAGCTCGTCCGCCACGGTGCGCATGGCGGTGCTCGCCGCGGGCTCGTCCTGCTCCGCGGCGAGCACGCCCAGCGACACGGCGGCGACGGTCGCCGCGGCGGCCAGCGTGGGCCGCATCCACCCCACCACGAAGGACAGGGGAGAGCGGACCGCGGCGGCCTCGGCGAGGATGCGGGCGGTGATGGCGGCGACCATGGCCTCCCGGCGCGCGGGCGCGGGGTGCAGCGGCGACAGGTCGATGGGTTCTTCGTGCATGTCAGCCCTCCTCCCGGAGGAATGCGCCCAGGCGGGCGCGGAGTGCCCGGCGTGCGTTGAACAGGTGGTAGCGGACGGTCCCTTCGGGGATGCCGAGCGATTCGCCGATCTCGCGGTGCTTCCACCCCTCCAGGTCGTGCAGCAGCACCACCTCGCGCTGCACGTCGGACAGGGTGGACAGGCCGTCGGTGAGCCGGTCCCGGATCTCGCTGCGCTCGGTGTCGCGCAGCGGCGAGCTGCCGTCGGGGCGCGATTCGGCGTGCTCCAGCGGCAGGGCGCTGCGCACGGCGCGGGAGCGCAGCAGGTTGCGGCTGCGGTTGCGGACGATCTGCATGAGCCAGGGGACGAAGCTGTCCGGCCCGCGCACGTCGCCCAGCCTTCCCAGCGCGGCGACCATGGCGTCCTGCACCACGTCCTCGGCCTCGGTGGGGTCGCCGGTGACGGCCAGCGCGACGGCGTACGCGGCACCCAGGTGCAGCCGCACCAGCCGCTCCACGGCGGCGGCATCGCCGCCCTGAGCGCGGCCCAGCAGGTGCGCGACGTCTTCGTCCGTCATGGTCTTCCCCTAGACACGTGAGCCCCGCGGAACGTTGGGCGGGGGGGTGAGAGGGCGCCAGTGCACGGGCCGGTCCGGCCGGAAAAAACGCGCCCCGCCGTGGGTGGGTACGCGGCGAGGCGGTTTGGCGGACTGCTTTGAACGGATTGAACTGCTGGGAACTGAGGATTTGGGCGTGCCCCCGGCTGGCGCCGGGGTCGGGCTTCGGCTCCGTAGCACACGAAACAACCGTGTGCAACGGAGTCGAGCCCCGCGAAACTGCCCGCGGGTCTCGCCCCTTCGGGCCGGAATCCCTCACGCGGGGCTCGCGCGCTCCTCCCCCCACAGCCCCGGGTAGTGAGTGACGAACCCCGCGGCGTTCACCCGCAGCTCGGCGGTGAAGGCGCCGTCGCTGCTCTCGTAGGCGTACGTGGACTCGCCGGTCCTGCGGTAGCTCTGCGGCAGCGGCTCCATGGCGAAGCCGGGAAAGTCCAGCCACGCGGACCGGACCTCCGCCGCGGCGCCCACGGGCAGGCTCAGCCGGCGGAGGGCGAGCAGGTTGGTGGCCGGCGTGAAGCCCAGGTCCACGTCCACGCATCCCTCCACCCGCGGCTGCTCCGCGCCGTCCAGGCGCCAGCGGCGCTCGGCGTCGGCCGCCACGCGGACGCGGACGGGCTCGCTCCCGGCCCACCCCTCCACCGTCGCGGACCGGGTGCGCCAGGCCGCGTCGCACAGGACGCGGTAGTCCAGCCGGCAGGGGAGCCCGTCGTGGGCGAACAGGGCGGTGCCGGACAGCAGCCAGCCGCCGCGGCGCGGGGACAGGCGGGCGTGGTCGTGGCCGGGGAGGTCCAGCCTGCGCCACAGGACGGCGGAGTCGGCCATGGGCGTCAGACCGCGTAGAAGGCGGTGAAGAAGAGCACGGCGCGGTACGCCGTGATCACCAGCATCAGCCCCCATCCCAGCGCTGCGGCGCGCAGCAGGGCGGCCACGCGTCCGTCGCCGTACGCCCGGCGCAGGCCGCCGTACAGGTAGAGCGCGCACCAGCCGAAGAGCGGCCAGAAGTCCAGCCGCGCGTCGAGGACCGCGGGCCTGATCCCCGCCGCCAGCCCCACGCGGCCGAGCGCCACGACCATGAGGTAGACCACCGGGATGGTGAGGATGAAGAAGGCCACGAAGTGCGTGGCGAACACCAGGTGCTCCACGAAGTACCTGCGCCGCCCGGCGTGGACGGCGAGCAGCAGCAGCGCGAAGAGCGGCACCATCACGATCACCAGCGTCTTGGCCTGCGAGCGGATGGTGGCGTCGAAGAGCGCCCGGTACTCGTCCAGCCCGATCCCCCGCCGGGCCACCTCCGCCTCCACCACGCCGCGGACCCACCGGCTGTAGGGCTGCTCCCGCATGTGGATGGCGAGCGGCGAGGTGAGCGTGCTGATGCGGGTCAGCGGCTGGACGAAGAAGTACAGGACGTTGCAGAGGAGGAAGACCTGCAGCGGGCGCAGGTACCGCTCGCGGTCCGCGGAAAAGTACGCGCGGGACAGCTCGCCCGGCCGGACAAGGAGCGCCCGGAAGCTGGACACGAAGCGGGAGTCCGTGTTGGTGAGCACCTGCACGCCCTCGGTCAGGTAGCGCCGCAGGGAGTAGTCGGCCACGAACGGCTCGGGAGCGGCCGGGGCGGTTGCCGGCACCGGATCGGAGGGAGCCTGCATGCGGGGTTCCGGTGGGCGGGAGGAGGGGAGCCGCCCGGGGGAAGCGGGCGGAAGGCGGACCCGGGCCGCCGCGCCCACGACGCCCGCGGCGGTTTTCCCAAGGTGGGTCGGGCACGAACCGCGCGCAACGATCCCGTTGGTGCCCGCGCCGCGGCTCGCACGGGCCCGGCCGGCGCCGTAGCTTGTGGCGTCGGAGCGGGGAGCCCGTCCCGGCCTTTCCCCGGCCACCCCACCCCGGAGTCCCCGGTCATGCCGAAGCCGTCGTCGTCCCATTCGGTCCGCGCGCGCGCCGGGAGCGGGGCGGGCGAGGTGCTCGGCCGGCGGGCGCTGAACCGGGCGCTGCTGGCGCGGCAGGGATTGCTGCGCCGCTGGACGATCCCGCCCGCGGAGGCCGTGGAGCGGCTGGTGGGGATGCAGTCGCAGGCGCCGGACCCGCCGTACGTGGGGCTGTGGACGCGGCTGGAGGGCTTCCGCCCGGAGGACCTGGCGCGGCTGGTGGAGGAGCGCGTCGTGGTGCGCGTGGCGCTGATGCGCTCCACCCTCCACCTGGTGACCGCGCGTGACTGCCTGGCGCTGCGCCCGCTGCTCCAGCCGGTGATCGAGCGCAGCTTCAGGGGCGGCTTCGGCCGGCGGCTGGAGGGGCTGGACGACGCGGCGCTGGCGGACGCCGCCCGCGCGCTGGTGGAGGAGCGGCCTCGCACCTTCGCCGAGATCGGGGCGGCGCTGGGGGAGCGCTGGCCGGACCGCGACCCGGCGGCGCTCGCCGCCGCCGCGCGGACCCTGCTCCCGCTGGTGCAGGTGCCGCCCCGCGGCCTGTGGGGGCGCAGCGGCCCTGCCTCCCACACCACGGCGGAGGCGTGGCTGGGCCGCCCGCTGGACCCGGCCCCCGCGCTGGACGCCATGGTGCTGCGCTACCTGGCCGCATTCGGCCCGGCGACGGCCGCGGACGCGCAGACGTGGTCCGGCCTCACCCGCCTGAAGGAGGCGGTGGAGCGCCTGCGCCCGGGGCTGCGGGTCTTTCGCGACGAGCGGGGCCGCGAGCTGCTGGACCTGCCGGACGCCCCGCGCCCCGACGCGGACACGCCGGCCCCGGCGCGCTTCATGGCCGAGTGGGACAACGTGCTCCTGTCCCACGCCGACCGCTCGCGCATGGTGCCCGAGGAGCACCGCGCGCGCATCTTCACGGTCAACGGCGTCATGCCCGGCACCGTCCTGGTGGACGGCTTCGTGGCCGGCACCTGGAAGCTGGAGCGGACCCGCGCCTCCGCCACCCTGCGCGTGGCGCCCTTCGCGCCGCTGTCCCCGGACGACGAAGCGGCGCTCACCGCCGAGGGCGAGCGCCTGCTGGACTTCGCCGCCGCGGATACCCCGGAGCGCGAGGTCCGCATCGCCGCGCCGGGCTGACAAGCCGCCGCGTGAGGGATTACGGCCCGAAGGGGCGAGACCGCGCGGCTGTTTGCGCGGGCTCGACTCCGTTAAGCACGGTTGTATCGTGCTTTACGGAGCCGAAGCCCGACCCCCGCGCCCCGCGGGGGGCACGCCCGAACCCTGCCGTTCAGCTCTCTCCGCTTACCGCCCGCCACCCGTGAGCTGCTGGAGCCGCTGCTGCGCCTGGCGGTTGTTGGGCTGAAGCCGCAGCACCTTGCGGAATTGCTCGACGGCACGCTCCCGCTCGCCCGCCGTCTCGTACGCCCGCCCCAGCTCGAAGGCCACCCCCGCCGACTCCGGGAACTGCTCCGCGTTCAGCTCCAGCATGCGCCGCGCGTCCGCGGGACGTCCCTCCGCCGCCAGCCGCGTCGCCAGCGTGGTGAGCGGCCGCTCGCCGAAGTCGTAGGTGAACCGCCCGTAGTGGCGCGCCCGCAGCTGCCGGTACGCGGCCACCGCCGAGTCGGCGCCGCGGCGCAGCACCACGGTGCGCAGCGTGTCCTCCAGCATCAGCGGGCGCGGCGCCCCGCGGTGGCAGGTCACGCACTCCACCCGCGCCGCCTCCGCGCCCGGCGCGGCGAGCGCGGCCAGGTAGTCCTGGTTGATGGCGCGCACCATCCGCATCATCTGCCGGGCGGTCTTCTTGGTGGGATTGGCGTCCGAGGCGAAGTCCAGCGAGTCCGGCTTGGCGGCGTCGTAGGGGGCGTGGCAGTGGGTGCAGCGCACCCCCAGCCCGTTGGTGAAGCCGCGCATCACGGCGATCACCTGCTCCCGGGTCATGCTGGAGGGGAGCACCTTGAGGTTGCGGGGGCGCTCCCCCTCCTGCGCCGCGGCGGGCGCGGCGCAGGCCAGCAGGAGCAGGGCCGCGAGGAGGGCGGGGCGGGCGCGGGTCGGCGTTGCGGTCACGGAAGTCCTCCGGGCAGGGGGATGGGAACGGGCGGCGAAGGGTGCGGCAGGAGCTCCGGCGCAGGGCCGGCCGGGGACGTGCCGCGTCCGGCGGCGACCAGCGCGCGCACGTGGTCGCGCTGCAGGTGGAAGATCCAGGCCCCCAGGAGCCCGGCCGCCACCAGCACCCAGAGCTGGGCCAGGCTGGCGCCCCAGTCGGGGTGGAAGCCGCGCACTCCCTCGATGGCCGCGGCGGCCAGCGCGCACTCCGCCGCGAGGCGCGGGGCGAGCGCCCGGAAGGGGAGGTCGCGGCGGCTGCGCGCCTCGGCCAGCAGGTAGCCCAGCACGGTGAGCGCGGCCATGGACTCCAGCATGTGGAGCTGCTCCGCCATCCCCAGCGAAGCCGAGCGCCTGGCGAACCCCAGCCATCCCGTCCACGCGCCGCTGGCGGAGGCGAGCGGCGCCAGCACCATGGCCAGCAGATACGCCGCGAAGGCGGGGGCGGCCCGGCGGAGCGCGCGCGCCTCGAAGCGGCGGTCCTCCGGTGCCGTGTCCGCCCGCCGCGCCTCCTGGGCCGCGGCGGCGGCGACCACGGCCACCAGCGCGGCGGCGGCCCAGGGGTGGAAGACCAGGGCGGGGAAGACGCCCAGCGCCGCCCACCCCGCGGCGGCCAGCGCCAGCCCGCGCACGCCCAGCACCCCCGCCGGCCCGAAGGCGTGCCGCTGGAGCGCGGCCAGCAGGCGCGCGCCGAAGAGGCCCAGCAGCAGGAGCGGCGCCACGCGCAGCACCTGGCCGCGGGTGGCGAGGCTCCCCAGCCAGAGGAGCGGCACCAGCAGGTACACCAGCCCCATCAGCGGCAGCTCCAGCGCCAGCCGCCCCACCGCCCGCGGGCTCAGGCGGATGCGGCGCGCCACGGCGCGCTGGAGGAGGGCGCCCGCGAGCGCCCCGGCCGCGTTGGCGGCAATGTCCACCACCGAGGGGTAGCGCTCCGGCTCGAACACCTGCGCCGCCTCGATGCAGGCGCTCACCAGCAGCCCCAGCCCCACGGCCCGCGCCAGGGTGGGGCGCATCCCGTCGTCGCGCGTCAGCGGGTGCAGGAAGCCCAGCGGCACGAACATCAGGACGTTGGCGGCCAGGTCGAACGGGGCCGTGCCGTAGTAGATCACGAAGAACCGCGGCGCCGCGAACCGGAACGGGGCCAGCGTGATCACCAGCACCACCCCGGCGTAGTACAGGAGCAGGGCCCGGCTGAGGCTCGCGCGTGTGGGAGCGGGGACGAAAGGGGCTTCGGGGGCGGGCTGCGTCACGCTGCGTACGTGGAGGGGAAGGGAAGAGTGCCCGGCGCGAATCCGGGCCCCCGGAAGGATCGGCCGCGGCGCGCCGAGAGGCAAGGACCATCCGTTCCCGCTATCTTGCCGCGGACCCTTTCGCCACCCCCACCCACGGTGCCCATGAAGCTCTGGATCGACGCGGACGCAGCGCCGCGCGACGTCAAGGAGATCGTCTTCCGCGCGGCGAAGCGCCTGGAGCTGGCGACGGTGCTGGTCGCCAACCAGCGGCTCCCCGTGCCGCCCGGCAACCCGCACGTGTCCGCGGTGCGGGTGGAGGGCGGGCCCGACGTGGCCGACCTGCACATCGCCGAGCACGCGGAGCCGGGAGACGTGGCCGTCACCGCCGACATCCCGCTGGCGGCTTCGCTGGTGGCGAAGGGGGTGGCGGTGATCGACCCGCGCGGCGAGGAGTTCTCGCCCGACAACGTGGGGGAGCGGCTGGCCGTGCGCGACTTCATGGACGGCCTGCGCGGGGCGGGGGTGGAGACGGGCGGGGCGCGGCCGTACGGGCCCAGGGAGAAGCAGGCGTTCGCGTCCGCCCTGGACCGCGTGCTGACCCGGGCGCTGCGGGGGCGCTGACCGCGCCGCTCACCCCGGCGGCGCGTCCCCGCGGTCGTCGTCCGCGGCGTCCTGCCAGGCGCGCAGCGTCACCCGCTCCGCCTGCTCCATCATCCGCTCCAGCACCCCCAGCGCTGCGTCCAGCGCGGCCTCCGGGGGCGCGGCTTCGCGCACCTGGCGCAGCACCTCCTCGCGGAGGACGGCCAGGTCGCGGCGGAGCTGGTCCTCGGTCCATCCCAGGCGCCGGCGCTGAGCCCCGTGCAGCTCCAGGATGGTGCGCTGGATCCGCTCGGAGTCGCGCGCCATGTCGGTGGTGGCGTCGCCGGTCTCCAGCGCGAGCATGTGCTGGGTGACGCCGGACAGGAAGTTGAGCGCGTGGTTCTGCAGCTCGGCGTCGCGGGTGTCCGGGGTGGCCGGGAGGTCGGGGGAGGCCCGCAGGCGGCTGGTGTAGCCGGCCAGGATCGCGCCCATCCGCTCCAGCACCAGCGAGCCCACCAGCCCCATCCCCGGCGCGCCGTCGCCGTCCGCAGCGTCCGCGCGCGCGGGGGCGTCCTGCGGCCCGCGCAGCCACAGGGTGAAGCGCGCCCCTTCCCCCGGCGGGCTGTCCAGCGTCAGGTCGCCGCCCATCAGCCGGGCCAGGCGGCGGCTGATGGCCAGCCCCAGCCCGCTCCCGCCCTGGGTGCGGGTGAAGGCCTCGGTCTCGCCCTGCACGAACGCCTCGAAGATGGCCTCCACCTTTTCCGGGGGGATCCCGGGCCCGGTGTCGGCCACGTCCACGCGCGTCCACGGTCCGGCGCCGGCGAGGGCGGCGCGCGGGTCCGGCGTGGCGGCGACGCCGCAGCTCACCACGATGCGCCCGCCGCGCGGCGTGAACTTGCAGGCGTTCATCAGCAGGTTCACCAGGATCTGCCGCACCCGGTCCGCGTCGCCCACGTACCCGGCGGCGTCGGCGCAGCGGTTCTCCAGGGTGTGCCCGGACTCCAGGATCTGGGGGTGAACCAGGGTGCGGGCCGCCTCCACCGCCTCGGCCACGTCGCCCGGCTCGCGCCGCACGGTCATGCGGCCCGCCTCCACCCGCGCCATGTCCAGGATCTCGTCGACCAGCCCCACCAGGTGCTTTCCGCTGGCGCGGATGCGCTCCAGCTTGGCGCGCTGCGCGTCGGTGACCGGCCCGTCGATCCCCATCTCCATGAGCTGGGTGTAGCCGATGATGGCGTTGAGCGGGGTGCGAAGCTCGTGGCTGGTGACGGCCAGGAACTGCCCCTTGGCCCGCTCGGCGGCCAGCGCCGCGCCGCGGGCGGCCTCGGCGGCGGCGCGCGACTCGGCGGCGGCGCTGTACAGGCGGGCGTTGTCCACCGCCAGCGCGGCGCGCGCGGCCAGGTCCTCGGCGAGCTCCAGGTCGCGCGCGGAGAAGCCGCTCCCCCCGGCCGGTCCCACGAAGGTGATGGCCCCCAGCACCTGGTCGCGCGCCACCAGCGGCACCACCATCAGCGAGCCGATCCCCAGCTCCTCCAGCAGGCGCAGGTTCTCCTCGTCGCGGGCGACGCGGGCCAGCAGCTCGCCGTCCACCAGCGGGATCACCTCGGCGCGGCGGGTGCGCATCACCGCGGGGGCGCCCAGCGGGTCGTCGCGCTCGGGGGGCCAGCCGGCGCGCAGCTCGCGCACCAGCGGCTGCCTGGCGGGGTCGGGGTGCACGATGGAAAGGCGGCGCGCGGAGCCGTCCGGCTCCACCACGTCCACGATGCACCAGGCGCCCAGGTGCGGCACGGCGAGCCGGGCCACGGTCGCCAGCGTGATCTCGTAGTCCAGCGAGTCGGCCAGGAGGCGGCTGGCCTCCGCCAGGAAGAGCGCGTTGGAGAGCGCGTCGGTCGCGTGGCCGGGGAGCTGGTGCGCCTCGCCCGGCGCGGGGCTCAGGAGGTCGTCCATGCGGGCGGACCTTTGCATCGTTCGCGCCAGCCCCGGCGCGCCGCCGGTCCCCGGCGCGGCTACGCCGCCGAGCTCTCGTGCGGCGCGGCGTCGGCGAGGCGCATCGCCAGCTCCAGCGCCTCCACCAGGCCGCCGCGGTCCACGTGCCCCACCCGGTGCCGTGCCACGGCGTGGACCTCCGGCTCCGCGTTCCCCATCGCCACCGGGTGGCCCACGGCGCCCATCGCCCCCACGTCGTTGAGGCCGTCGCCCACCATCATCACCCGGTCCAGCGGCACCCCGTACGCGCCGGCGAGCACGCGCACCTCGCTCGCCTTGTCCACGCCCGCCGGGGTGATGTTGACGAACGAGGTGTCCGGCATCACCGGCGAGGTGGAGTGCGCCAGCTCCAGGTCGGGGTGCCGGTCGGCGAGCGCGGCGTCGGCCCCGGCGTGCGCCATCACCCACTGGGCACGCACGATCCTTCCCTCCAGCGAGGCGAACGCCCGCGGGCGGAAGGGGACGCCCAGCAGGCCCGCGTGCCGCCGGGCGCGCTCGGCGGTGCTTTCCACGGCGTAGGCGGAGTCGGTGTACAGCTCCAGGATGCGGCCGGTGGCGCGCGCAGTCGCCAGAAGCCACTCCAGCGCCGCGGGCGACAGGCTCCCCGAGCGCGACTCGCCGGTGGACACGTGCACCACGCTGGCGCCGTTCTGGAAGACGTGCCACCCGCCGCCGTCCAGCCGCTCGGCGTACTCCCGGGCCAGCCCGAACGCCGGGCGGCCGGAGCACACGGCCAGGCGGATGCCCCGCACGCGGGCGCGCTCCGCGGCGGCCCACACCTCCGGCGCCACGGTCCCGGACGAGCCCACCAGCGTCCCGTCCACGTCGATGCAGACCAGCTCCACCATGAATTCACCCACTCCGGTTGACAGACAAAAAAACAGCGCCGCGAACAGATAAGTTCGCAGCGCTGCGGTGGTTGCGTCAAACCGCGCTCGGCGTGTCCGGTCCGGCACGGCCTCACGGGTAGGCCACCTCCCGCACCCAGTCCACCTCCCGCGGCTCCCGGCCCGGCTCCATCCCCCGGGTGATGGCCCAGCGCTGGAGCCAGGACAGCCCCTCCCGTCCCGTGTACGTGTCCCGCGACCGGTACGCGGGATCCGCCAGCGCCCGCTCCACGGGCACGAAGCCGTAGCCCCGCCCCTTCAGCATCGCCGCCAGCTCGTCCAGGTAGTCCGCGTTCAGCGCGTTCGCGTGAAGCATCAGCACCTGGGCAGGCTCCCGCTCCAGCACGCGCCGCGACAGCGCCTCGGAGAAGGTGAAGCTTTCGCGCATGTGCTCCACGTACGCCCCGCCGATGCGCCGCATCAGCGCGCTGTCGGCCCGGAGGTGCGCGTTGTCGTAGGCCAGGGCGTACGTCACGTCCAGGTTGTCCACCGTCACCGGAGCCACCCGGTAGCCGTGCTCCGCCAGGAAGCGCTCGAACGCTTCTTTCGTGCGCAGGTCGGGGCCGGTGTTCAGGTAGGGATGGCGGAAATACCGCGGCTGCCCCTCGCGCTCCGCCAGCAGGGCCCGAGTGACGCTGTCGCCGCGGAGCACCTGTCGCTGGTACTCCTCCAGCGGCGTGGTCCAGAAGGAAACGTGGGCGTAGGTGTGGTTGCCCAGCTCCATCCCCGCGTCCAGCCACTGCTCCAGCAGGGCGACCCGCGCCGGGCGGTCGCCGCCCCGGCCGAGCTTGCCCTCGTTGACGAAGCCCACGGCGACGATCCCGGCGCCGCGCAGCTGGCCGAGCAGGCGGGTGGTGACGTCCCGCATGCGCTCCAGCCCGTAGGCCCCGTCGCGCGACATGGGCAGGTCGTCGAACGTGAACGCCACCGTGCGCCCGGGCGCCGCCGTGTCCGCTGGGACGGGGATCGAGGCGGGCGAGGCCGCCGACCGCTCGTCCACCGGCCGGGTCTCGGCGCCGCGCCCGCAGCCAATCGATGCGAGGGCGAGCGCCGCTGCCGCCATCCGGATCGCTGATCGCATGCCGCACCTCCCGAAAGGATGCCTGCCGACCGGCGGACCTCGGGCCCGGCCGGCCTCCAGGATGCCGTACGCCTCCCGCGCCGGCTCCCGTCTCCCGCCTGCACGATCCGCTCCTTCAGGGGCCCGCCGTGCCCGCCGCCTCGCGCCGGGCGAGGTGGACCACCGCGAGCGCGCGCAGGTCGATCAGCGTGTGGAGCAGGATGGGCAGCAGGAGGCTTCCCGAGGCCAGGTACAGGCCGCCCAGCAGCAGGCCCACCACGCCCGTGAGGAGCATTCCCTTCGCTCCCTGCCCCGCGTGCGCTACCCCGAAGGCCAGCGAAGACACCGCCAGCGCCGCCGACGCGGACAGCCCCCAGGGGCCGGCGGCCAGGTAGCGCATCAGGAAGCCGCGGTAGATCAGCTCTTCCGTGATCCCGGCGGTGACGGACACGCCCGCGAAGAGAAGCTTCTCGCGCGCCGTGCGCGGCAGGAGGTAGCCGATCCCGTCGAAGGCGGCCGCCAGCCTGGCCCGGAGGCCGGGGTTGAACCACGCGAACACCACCGGCAGCACCTGTCCCACGCTGGCCGCGGCCGCCATGATCCACGCGGTCGTCGGGGGCAGCCCGCTCCACGGGGCGCCGGGGGCCGGGGGCGCGAGAAACAGGCTCGACAGGGGGAAGACCAGGAGAGCCGCGCCGGCGAAGAGCCACAGGATGGCGATGACGCGCAGGTAAATGGGCGACTTCGCGCCGGGCCGAACCGCCTCGCGGAGCCGGCGGGCCTCCCACAGGTCCCAGAGCGGGAAGAGTACGAGCAGGGCGGCAGCCAGCAGGTGTGCGAGGAGCATTAGAACCGGGAGAGGGAGGGCGGCAACGTGCTGCCGTGCGGGCGGCGGAGCGACGGCGTCTACGGTGAGCTCCGCATGCGCAGCGAAACGACTACGCCTCCGAAGCTGTCTTCCGCTGTCAGCGCAGGGGCTCGGGGAGCGGAGCGGAGCCGAAAGCGTATCGCAGCAGCTCGCGCTTCAGTTCCCGGTCCGACCATTCCGGATGCTGGACACGCAAGCGAGCCAACGTCAGCTCACGCGCGGCCGCGCTCATCTCCACCGCGAGCTGCAGGCGTTCTTCTCCTGTCATCCCGCGATAAATGCTCGCCTGGATCTCCGCTGCTTCGGGGCTGGTGTCGCTCATCTCTCGCCTCTCACCTCGCCATCGCCAGCAGCTCCGCCGGGTGGATCGCCTTCCGCCCCTCGCAGAAGTCGCCGATCTGCGAGCGGCAGGAGAACCCTGGCGCCACCACCAGGTCGTCCGGCGCCGCTCCCCGCACCGCCGGAAAGAGCACTCGCTCCCCCGCCGCCCGCGACACCTCGTAGTGCCCCCGCTCGTACCCGAACGACCCCGCCATCCCGCAGCACCCGGAGTCCAGCACCGTGAACTCCAGCCCCTCCACCCGACCCAGCACCTCGCGCGTGGGCTCCATCCCCACGATCGCCTTCTGGTGGCAGTGCCCGTGGACGACGGCGCGCCGCTCCAGCCGCCCCGGCTTCCACCCCGGCACCGAGAGCAGGAACTCCTCCAGCATCATCGCCGCCCCCGCGATCGCCTTCGCGCGCGGGTCGCGCACCAGGTCCGGGAGCTCGTCGCGCAGCGTAAGGATGCAGCTGGGCTCCACCCCCACGATCCTGGCGCCGCGCTCCACCTCGGGGGCCAGCACCTCCACCAGCTCCCGCTGCTTGTCGACGGCGTGGTCCAGCAGCCCCTTGGAGATGGCGGCGCGCCCGCAGCACACCTGCCGCCGGGGGAGCACCACCCGGAAGCCGGCCCGCTCCAGCACCGCCGCCGTGGCGCGCAGCGGCGCGGACTGGAAGAAGTTGTGGAAGGTGTCGTCGAACAGGACGACGGCGGGCCGCGCGTCGCCGCCGGGCGACGAGCCGCCCCGGCCGCCCCGCCACTCGCGGCGGAAGGGGCGCGCGTCGAAGACCGGGAGCTTGCGCCGCGGGTCCACGTGCGCCGCCGCCTTCATCGCCCCGCCGAACAGGCTGCTCCCCAGGTTGGCGAGCCCCGGCGCCAGGCTCCCCGCCCGGGCGAAGTCGTGGATCCGCCCGAAGAAGAGCGCCTCCCTGGGCGTGCCCGTTTCGCGGAAGTGCTGCGCCAGGAACTCCGCCTTGTAGCGGGCCATGTCCACCCCCACCGGGCACTCCGTCTTGCACGCCTTGCACTGGAGGCAAAGGTCCAGCGCCTCCTTCACTTCCGTGCTGCGCATTCCCGGGAGGTTGCCGCGCATGGCCTCGCGCAGCGCGTTGGCGCGGCCGCGCACGGTGTGCTCCTCCTCCAGCGTCACCATGAACGAGGGGCACATGGTCCCCGCGTCCAGCTTGCGGCACACGGCCATGCCGTTGCACTTCTCCACCGCCTTGTCCCAGCCGCCGTCCTCCGAGTAGTCGAACCACGTGGGCGGCGCCTTTGCCGCGTACGCCTCGCCGAAGCGCAGGTTGTCCGACATGCGCTGGTGCGGCGGGACGATCTTGCCGCCCGGGTTCATGCGGTTTTCCGGGTCGAAGACGTGCTTGACCCGGCGGTGCAGCTCCATGACCTCGGCGCCGAACATCAGCGGCAGGAACTCCGAGCGGGCCAGCCCGTCGCCGTGCTCGCCGGAGAGCGAGCCCCCGAACTCCACCACCAGCTCCGCGATGTCCCCGGCGATGGCCTGCATGCGGCGGACGTCGTCGCCGCGCTTCAGGTTCAGGTCCACGCGGATGTGCAGGCACCCGTGCCCCGCGTGCCCGAAGAAGCCCAGCGTGGTGCCGTGCCGGTGCACGATCTCCTCGAAGCGGCGGGTGTAGGCGCCCAGCTTTTCCGGGGGGATGCCGGTGTCCTCCACGAACTCCTGCGGCTTGATGTCGCGCGTGGGGGTGGTGCGGTACAGCAGCCCGGTGGCCGCCTGCCGCAGCGCCCATGCCGCGGTCTGCACCCGCGGGTCCAGGAAGACGCCGGGGACCGGCGCGCCGGGGAGGCGCGGAGCGCGCCCCGCGAAGTCGTGGGCCAGCGCGGCCACCTCCTCCGCCGTGTCGCCGGAGAACTCGCAGAACAGCACCCCCAGCGCGTCCGGCTCCACCAGCGCCGCCGTGGCGCGGAACTCCAGGAGCTCGCGCGCCCCCTGGAGCACGCGCGAGTCCACGATCTCCAGCGCCGAAAGGCCCGCCTCCGGGAGGATGCGGGGGATGGCGTCCATGGAGTCCCAGCGCCCGCGGAAGCTGAGCAGCACCAGGGCGCGCGCCCCGGGGAGCGGCACCAGCCCCAGCTCCGCCTCGGTGATGGTGGCCAGCGTGCCCTCCGAGCCTACCACCAGCTGGGCCAGGTTCAGCTCCGGCGCCTCCAGCACGTGGTCGAAGTTGTAGCCGGAGACGCGGCGCGGGATCCTGGGATAGCGGGCGAGCACCGAGTCGCGGTGCGGCTCCAAGATCCCCAGCACCTCCCGCGCGATCTCCCCCTCGCGCCCGGGCATGGCCGCCACCGCGCCGCGCGCCACCGGGCCGAAGCGCACGTCCGCGCCGTCGTGCAGCACGCAGTCCAGCGAGTGCACGTGGTCGCCGGTCTTGCCGTACGCCAGCGAGCGGGCGCCGCACGAGTTGTTGCCGATCATGCCGCCCACGCAGCACTGGCGGATGGTGGCCGGGTCCGGCCCGAAG
Organism: uncultured Gemmatimonadales bacterium; assembly: GCA_963716255.1. GTDB lineage: Bacteria > Gemmatimonadota > Gemmatimonadetes > Longimicrobiales > Longimicrobiaceae > JAFAYN01. The sequence goes on from OY970303.1 coordinate 3,240,347, forward strand.
TGCAGGCCGTGCGGGGCGGCGGCGCGGTTCAGGCGGTCCAGCCGCACCCCGGGCTGCACGCGGGCGCGGCGGCGGTCCGGGTCCACCTCCAGCACCCGGTTCATGTACTTGCCGAAGTCCAGCACCAGCGCGGCCCCCACCGTCTGCCCGGCGAGCGCGGTGCCGCCGCCCCGCGGGAGGACGGGCACGCCGTGCTCCGCGGCCAGGCGGTGCGCCGCCCGCACGTCGGCGGCGTCGCGGGGGAGCACCACTCCCGCCGGCACCAGCTGGTACAGCGAGGCGTCGGTGCTGTACAGCAGGCGGCTCTTGGCGTCGAAGCGCACCTCGCCGCGCACCTGCTGGCGGAGGGCGCGCTCCAGGCGGGCGGCGCGGGGGTCGGGCTGGACCACGGGGAGCATGCGGGCCTCTGCGGGGACGGGGCGCTACGCCGGCGCGGCGCCGGGCTGCGGCGGGGCCGCCGGTTCCGCGGCCGGCGCCGCAGCGGGGAGGAGGAGGCGGAAGGTGCTCCCCACAGCCGGCTCCGAGTCCACCTCCAGCGTGCCCCCCAGCAGCCGCGCCAGGCGCAGCGAGATGGGGAGCCCCAGCCCCGTCCCCCCGGGCGCGGCGGCGGGGAGCTGCACGAACTCGTCGAAGATGCGGGGGATGTCCACGGTGGCGATCCCGCTCCCGCGGTCCACCACCTCCACCTTCACCCCGCCCGCCGGCGCGTCGCCGCAGCGCACCTCGATGGGCCGCCCCTCCCCGAACTTGATCGCGTTGGAAAGCAGGTTGAGGAGGATCTGCCGCACCCGCCGCGGGTCAGTCACGATCCGCCGCGTCGAGGCAGTGCAGGCGGTGCGCAGCTCCGAGCCGCGGTCCTCCGCCATGGGGCGCACGGTGACGAACAGCTCCTCCACCAGCTCGGGGACGTCCACCTCCTCCGGCTGGATCTCCATCTTGCCCGCCTCCAGCTTGGACAGGTCCAGCACGTCGTTGACCAGCTCCAGCAGGTGGCGGGCGGCGCGCTGCCCACGCTCCAGCCCGGACTGCTGCGCGTCGCCCAGCGGGCCGTAGATGCCGGCCAGGAGCAGGTCGTTGTAGCCCAGGATGGCGTTGATGGGGGTGCGCAGCTCGTGGCTCATCGCAGCGTAGAAGCGGTCCCGGGCCTCCAGGGCGCGCTCCCGCTCCTCCTCCACCCGCTTGCGGTCGGTGATGTCCAGCACCGTCCCCAGGAAGCGGGTCGCGCGGCGGGCGGGGCCCTCCCCCTCGAAGGAGGCGCGTCCCTTGGCGACGATCCAGCGCACGGTGCCGTCCGGCCACAGCGAGCGGTACTCCACGGCGTAGTCGCCCGGGCTCGCCGGGTCCAGCGCCGCCCGCACCACGGCGTCGGTGCGCTCCCGGTCCTCCGGGTGCAGGCGGGCCAGGAAGGTGGCGTAGTCCACCTCCGCCCCGGGCGGAAGCCCGAACGCCGCCTTGCAGCGCTCCGACCAGCGCAGCTCCCCCGTCTGCGGCACGAAGTCCCACGTCCCCACCCCCGACGACTCCACCGCCAGGCGCGTGCGCTCCTCCGCCTCGCGAACCGCGCGCTCCGCCAGGCGCCGCTCGGTGAAGTCCTCCATGGAGCCGATCATGCGCACCGGGCGCCCCTCCGCGTCGCGCGCCACGAAGCCGCGGTCGCGCACCTCCGCGTACGAGCCGTCCGCCCGCCGGAAGCGGTACTCGTCCGCCCACACCTCGCCGCCGCCGTCGATGGTCGCGTGGATCCCGCCCACCACGCGCTCCCGGTCCTCCGGGTGCACGTGTTCGTACCACCACTCCGCCACGGTGCGCAGCCCGTCCGGGCGGTGGCCCAGGACCCGCCCGAGCGCCTGGTTCCAGCGGACCTCGTCCGTGACCAGGTCCCAGTCCCAGATCACGTCGTTGGTGGCGCGCGTGACCAGGATGTAGCGCTCCTCCTCTTCGCGGCGGGCGTCCTCGGCGCGGCGGGTCTGCGTTTCGGCGCGGTGCACGCGCACCGCGTGGCGGATGCTCCGCTCCAGCCGCTCCGGCGTCAGCGACGCCTTGCCCAGGTAGTCGGCCGCGCCGGCCTTCATCAGCTCCACGGCCGTCTGCGTGTCCGACTGGCCGGTGAGCATCACCACCGGCGTGTCGATCCCTCCGGCGCGGGCCTCGCGCAGCACCCGGCCACCGTCGCCGCCGGGGAGCTGGAAGTCCAGGAGCACGCAGTCCCAGGCGGAGCCGCGCAGGGCGGCGAGCGCGGAGTCCACGTCCCCGGCCTCGGCCACCTCCGCGTCGGTGCCGGACGCGCGCAGCGCGCGGTGGACCGCCATGCGGTCCACCGCGTCGTCGTCCACGACCAGGATCCTGAGCCGCTCCCCTTCCATTCAGCGCCGGGGGTGCGGGGTGCCGCGGGGGGGTGCTGCCGGGAGGGTCACGGCATCTCCACCAGCGTCCAGTACTTGTTGAGCGTCGCCATGGCCTCCACGAAGCTGACGAAGGTGACCGGCTTGAGGATGTAGCCGGCGACGTTGAGGTGGTAGGCGTCCACCCGGTCGCGCTCGTCGTCCGAGGTGGTGAGCACCACCACCGGCGTGAGCCCCAGCTCCGGGTCGGCGCGCAGCTCGCGCAGGAACTCGATGCCGTTCATGCGCGGCATGTTGAGGTCCAGCAGGACCAGCCGGCGCTCGCGCGGGATCTCCGGGCCGCGCAGCAGCGCCAGCGCGTCCAGGCCGTTCCCCGCCACCCACAGCGGGTTGCCGATGTTGTTCTTCTTGAAGGCGCGGCGGACGTTCATCACGTCCACCTCGTCGTCCTCCACCAGGAGGATGTTGAGCATTCTGTCTCCGGCCACGGTTCAGGCTCCGGCGTCGGCTTCGGGCTCCACGGGCCAGAGGAAGCGGAAGGCGGAGCCTTCCCCCTCGGCGGACTCGACCCAGACCCGGCCGCCCCGGCTCTCCACCAGCTTGCGCACCAGCGAGAGCCCGATCCCGGTTCCCTCCACCTTGTCGCGGGCGGCCAGGGTCTGGAAGATCCCGAAGATACGGTCGTGGTACTCCGGGGCAATCCCCGGGCCGTTGTCGCGCACGGCGAACTCCCAGAAGGCGCCGCGCTCCGCGGCCGACACCTCCACCCGGGCGTCGGGGCGGTGGGTGTACTTGACCGCGTTCCCCACCAGGTTCATGAACACCTGCTGCAGCGGCAGACGCTCCGCCACCAGCGTGGGCATGGGCCCCACCTCCACCGCCACGCCCTCCGGGGGGGCGAGCAGGTCCAGCACCTCGTCCAGCAGGGCGCCCACCTCCACCGGCTCCGGCCTCTCGCGGACGCGCCCGGCGCGGGAGTACTGGAGCACGCCGTCGATCAGCCCCTCCATGCGGTGCACGCGCACGCGCATCAGGTCCAGGTGCTGGCGGCTCTCGGCCGGGACGGCGTCGCCCAGGTCCTCCTCGATCCACTGCGACAGGTTGGCGATCCCCCGCAGCGGCGCCTTGAGGTCGTGCGAGGCCACGTAGGCGAACTGGTCCAGCTCGCGGTTGCTGGCCTCCAGCGCCCGCGCCAGCCGGGCGAGCTCCTCGGCCTTGCGCTCGATCTCGCGGCGCGCCCGCACCTGCGCGGTGATCTCCACGCCGTGCACGAAGATCCCGGAAACGGAGCCGTCCGCCTCGCGGAGCGGCTGGTACACGAAGTCCAGGAACGCCTCCTCCGCGGCGCCCCCCGGCAGGCGCTGCAGCTCGATGCGCACCTCGCTCCCCACGAACGGCTCGCCGCTCCGAAAGACGCCGTCCAGCAGCTCCACGAAGCCCTGCCCCACCACCTCCGGGAGCGCTTCCGCCACCGGCTTGCCCACCACCTCGCGGTGCCCCACCAGCTGGCGGTACGGCGGGTTCGCGGTCTCGAACGCGTGCTCCGGCCCGCGCAGCGTGGCGATGAAGGCCGGGGCCCGCTGGAAGATCTCCCGCAGCCGGGTGCGCTCGGTGTCCAGCGCGGCGATCAGCCGGTCGCGCTCGGCCGCCGTTTCCCTCTGGTCGTGGATGTCGGTGCAGGTGCCGAACCACCCCACGATGGCGCCGTCCTCGCCGCGCTGGGCCAGCGCCTGCCCCAGCAACCACCGGTACGTCCCGTCGTGGCGGCGGAAGCGATACTCGATGGAGTACGGCTCGCCGGTGTCCAGCGAATGCTGCCAGCGGATCCGGGCGCGCTCCCGGTCGTCGGGGTGCAGCACGTCGTTCCAGCCGGCGCCGCGCGTGGCCTCCAGGTCCAGCCCCGTGTAGTCGAACCAGCGGCGGTTGTAGTACTCGTGGTAGCCGTCCGGCCGCGTGATCCACACCAGCTGGGGGATGGCGTCGGTCATGAAGCGGTAGTCGGCCTCGCTCCGCCGCAGCGCCTCCTCCGCCTCCTTGTGGTCCTGCACGTCCGTGTTGACGCCGAACCAGCGCGTGATGCGCCCCTCCGCGTCGCGCATGGCCTGGGCGCGGGCCAGGTGCCAGCGGTCGGCGCCGTCGTGGCGGCGCAGCCGGAACTCGGTCTCGTACGGCTCCCCGGTCGCCAGCGAGCGGGCCCACCGCTCGCCCGCGCCCGGCAGGTCGTCCGGGTGCACCATCGCCTGCCAGCCGTCGCCCACCACGGCCTCCGGGGGCGCGCCGAAGTACGCCGCGGTCCGGTCGCTCACGTAGTCCAGCGCCCCGTCGGGGCGCGCGGTCCACACCTGGGCGGGGAGGGTCTCCGCCAGGAAGCGGTAGCGGTCCTCGCTGGCGCGGCGGGCTTCGTCCGCGCGCTTTTCCTCGTCGATGTTGCGGAAGTAGACCGAGAGCCCGTCCGGCGAGGGGTAGGCGCGCACCTCGAACCACGAGTCCAGCGGCGGATAGAACGCCTGGAACTGCACGGTGTGCTGCTCCGCGGCCGCGCGGCGGTACTGCTCCCAGAAGGGCGATCCCACCGCCTCCGGGAACTCGTCCCACACGCTCTTTCCCAGCAGCTCCCCGCGCGTGCGGGCCAGCAGGTGCTCCGCCTCGTCGTTGAGGTAGGTGAAGCGCCACGCCCGGTCCAGCGCGAAGAAGGCGTCGGTGATGCTCTCCAGGATGCGCTGCGTCTGCTCGCGGGCGCGCTCGGCCGCGCGGACCTCCATGCCGGCCAGGCGCTCGATCTCGGCCGCCGCCTGCCGCAGCTCGATCTCCCGCAGGGCCGAGACCGCGAGCTCGCGCATCACCTCCACGTCGCCGTCGCTCCATTCCCGCGGCTCCATGGAGATGGCGCAGAACGACCCGATCACCTCGCCGTCCGCGGTGGCCAGCGGCACTCCCAGGTACGCCGCGACGCCCAGCGATTCCACCGTGGGCACCCCGGCATACAGCGGGTCGGCCCGCGTGTCGGGGATCACCAGCGGCTCGCGCGAAGCGATGGCGTAGTGGCAGAAGGTGGTCCCGGAAAGCTCCCGGCCGCTCGCCAGCGGCTCGGGGAAGCCGAAGCAGCTCTTGTAGAAGTCGCGGTCGGCGTCCACCAGCGAAAGGAAGGTGGCGGGGACGCCCAGGATGCGCGCGGCGAGGCGGGTCAGCCGGTCGAACACCTCCTCCGGGGCGGTGTCCAGGAGCTCCGTGCGGCGGACAGCCGCGACACGGAGCGGGTCCCGGACGTAGGTTGGGGAACCAGGTTGCATGGCCCGGAGCAGTGGAGTGGAGGTCGACCCTGGGGTCGCGAGCTCCGTCCCTCCTGCAAGGCTCCCGCCACGCGGCCCCGGATCGTGTGGAACCAGTGGGGGTATGAGCGCGCGACGGCCCGCAACGGGGCGGGCCGGGAGCGGGGGAGCTCCCCCAGCAGCGACCTGAGGGACGGATGCACGTATACCTGAAAGAAGAGCCGGTGGAGCTGGAGATCCGCGAGGTGGACCCCGAGGGGCTGGTCCCGGAGGACTCCGACCTGATCCCCGTGGCGTTCTACGTCGCCGGCAACGAGCGGCCCAGCTTCCGCGCCATCCTCCCCCCGCAGACGGTGGCGGTGCTGGAGGAGGCGACGCTGGCTCCCGTGCGCCTGGGGCTGCTGGCCGAGGAGCCGGAGGACGCCGGCGAGATCCACGCCATGGTGGGGCTTTCGGTGACCATGCACGGCGACCCCGAGGAGGCGGAGACGGCGCACGGCGACGAGGAGCGTCCCCCCGCCGAGCCCTGGAGCACCGACCCCGATGCCTGGCGCGGACTGGGCGGCGACGACGAGGACGAGGAAGCGGAGGAGGGCGGGGAGCGCACGGTGCTGCTGGCCTTCGCGCCGCTGGTGCGCCTGCGCCGCAAGTTCCCGGACGACTTCGCCGAGGAGCTCGCCGACCTGCTGGAGACCGCCCTCGCGGGGGACACCAAGCCGTCGCTGGAGGCCAGGATCGACGACATGCTGGGAGGGCTGTGAACGGCTTCGGCAAATGGCGTGACTCTGCGTGGGAACTTCGGTTCCCTGCGGTCACGCCATTTTCCTTCGCCGTGGCTCGCATGTGACTGAATTGGTCCGGGGCCGCTTCGCGCCCAGCCCCACCGGGCGCCTGCACCTGGGGAACGCCCGCACCGCCCTGCTCGCGTGGCTGCACGCGCGGGCGGCGGGCGGGCGCTTCGTCCTGCGGGTGGAGGACCTGGACCGCGGGCGGGTGCGCCCCGGCTACATGCAGGCGCAGCTGGACGACCTGCGCTGGCTGGGGCTGGACTGGGACGAGGGGCCGGACGTGGGCGGGCCCCACGCGCCCTACCTCCAGTCGGCGAGGCAGGCGGACTACGCGGCGGCCGTGGCGCGGCTGGAGGCGGCGGGGCTGCTGTACCCGTGCTTCTGCTCGCGGCGGGAGATCGCCGCGGCGGCCAGCGCCCCCCACGGCCCCGCCGACGAGGGCCCGCGCTACCCGGGCCGCTGCCGGGAGCGCCGGCCCGGGCCGGACGACGCGGGGGGACGGCCGCGCTCCGCTTTCGCGTCGCGCCGGGCCGCGTGGGGTTCCGCGACCTGCTCCAGGGCGACGTCGCCTTCGACCCGGAGGCGGAGACCGGCGACTTCGTGGTGCGGCGCAAGGACGGCGTCGCCGCCTACCAGCTCGCGGTGGTGGTGGACGACGCCGCCATGGGGATCACCCACGTGGTCCGCGGCGCCGACCTGCTCCCCTCCACCGCCCGGCAGCTGCTCCTGTACCGCGCCCTGGACCTGGATCCCCCCGCCTTTTTGCACGTGCCGCTGCTGCTGGGGCCGGACGGGGAGCGCCTGGCCAAGCGGCACGGCGCCGTGTCGCTGGCGGAGCTGCGCGAGGCGGGCGTCGCCCCGGCGCGGGTGGCGGGGTGGCTGGCCTCCACCTGCGGCCTGGCCGGGCCGGGCGAGGAGGTGGAGGCGCGGGAGCTGGTGAGCCGCTTCGCGGTGGAGCGCATCCCCCGCGGGTCCACCGTGGTGGGCGACCCCGCGCTGGAGAGGCCGCCGGCGCCCTGACCCGCGGCGCCCGCGCCGGGGCGTCGCGCTGGCGCCGTCCTTGCCATGAGACCGTCCCGGGGGACGGCGGCCAGCGCGAACGGGCGCTGCTCCAGCGCCTCGCCGAGGGCATCGGCGAGTCGTGCCGGGTGGTCGTCCTGAACGACAATCCCGCCGGTTTCCGCAGGCGGTTCCGCGAGTTCGCCGGTGCCCGCGCTCCACGCGCGCGGAGCCCGGGCCGCAGCGCCGGCCCTCGCGGCCGGCGCCTGAGGCGAACCCGGAAATCCTTTCCGGCCGACGCCATTTTTTCCAGGGTTGCCGGGCGCCGGGCCCGCCGGTATCGTTCCCCCACACCGAAGCAGAATCCGTTCGTGCGGCCGCCCTCCCGGGCCCGGCCGCCCGCGCTCCCGCCCCGCGGGAGCGCATCCCCACGCGCGCCGTCCCGGCGCCGCCCCGCACCGTTCCGTCCTTCCCGTCGGACGACACTCCAGGAGACATCCCCATGAGACTCAGCGTCCTCGCCCTCGCCGGGCTGCTGGCGCTCCCCGCCGCCGCGGCGGCGCAGGACCCGCTTCCCCCCGGGCAGCTCCCGCCCGCGCGCTTTGCCGTCACCCCGTTCGTGGGCATTCGCGTCCCGTACAGCACCGGGGACGCGTTCCTGTTCACCGGCGACGGCCGCAGCTTCGCCATCGACGAGGACCGCGGCGGCGGCGCGCTGGCCGGGGTGGAGGCGGAGGCCCGCGTGCGCGGTCCGCTGAGCGTGCTCGGCTCGCTGGCCTACAGCAGCGCGGGCGACTACGACATCACCCTCACCTCCAGCGAGGGCGAGCGCATCCCGCTCATCGCCGACACCCCGGACATGTGGATGGCGAAGCTTGCCGTGGCGTACCGGCTCCCCGAGCCGCGCCCCGACAACCGCCGCTTCCACCCGGCCGGCTTCGTGTCGGCGGGGCCGTCGCTGGTGCGCACCAACTGGTCCGAGAGCGAGCTGGACGGCAGCGGCGACAATCACTGGGGGCTCAACCTGGGCGTGCACACCGCCACCACGCTGGGCACGCCGCGGCTGGCGCTGAACCTGGGGATCGAGGACTACCTGACCTTCTGGGACACCGACCGGCTGGCGGCGCACGAGGCGGCGCTGTACGGGGACTTCTTCGAGGACACCGCGGCCGTGGACTTCCGCTACAGCACCTCCAATCTGGTCATGCTGCGGCTGGGGGTTTCGTTCAGGTTCCAGTAGGGGTTTTCGTCCGGTCTTCGATGTCGGAGGGTGGTCCCGGGCTGGTTCCGGGGCCGCCTTTTTCGTGTTTCCTCAGCTGTGGGGGGCCGCTCCGGAACCAGGCCAAACTGCCGGCCTGTTTCCTACGCGGGCTCCGGGAGCCCCGCGGTACTGCTGCGAGTCTCCCTCCGAACAGACGCATGTGGGTACCGCGGAACCGCGAACCGCAACGACGGCGAAGCCCCACCCTCCGTGCGGAGGGTGGGGCTTCGCCGCGTGGGCGGGCGAGGCTCGGCGCCGAGCTCCTTCACGCGCCGGAGGCGGGACTGCCGTGCCGTTGCTCCCCCTTTCTCCCGCTTGCGGGGGAGGGGGGGCCGGGGAGTGAGGGGACCCACCCTCTCGGACGCCGGCACCAGCCCCGCGTGAGGGATTTCGGCCCGAAGGGGCGAGATCCGGCGGGGTTGTTTCCGCCGGAGCTCGACTCCGTTGGGCTGCGTTGTTTGCAGCCCTACGGAGCCGAAGCCCGACCCCGGCGCCAGCCGGGGGCACGCCCGAACCCCGTCGTCAGGTGAAGACGTCGACGGCTTCCTGCATGGTCCGCAACTCCACACACCCCTCCACCGGCGCCGTCTTCGGCATCCGGCGCGCGATCGCCGCCGCCCGCGAGTGGGCCAGGTTCCAGCCGCGCCGGTCGCGCGGGGTCCGCAGCTCGTCGCGCAGGTCCTCGCGGAGCACGCAGGCATCCAGCGGGACCATCTCCAGGCGGCGCAGCCCCCCGGCGACGGCGGGGGCGGCGTCGGCGCTCAGGCGCGACAGGTACACGGCGTCCAGCTTCCCCGTGCGCTCCGCGCGGCGCAGGTTGGTGCGGGCGATCAGCGCGTCCGGGTTCAGCACATTGAGCGCGGCCACCACCGCGAAGCCCGACATCACCGCGCCGCGCGGGAAGCGCCCCGGCCGCCCGCGCAGCACCGTGGCCGCGAACCAGGCCAGCACCATCCCCAGCCACCCCATGAAGGCGGTGGTGTACAGGCGCAGCTCCGTCAGGCCGTAGGCCGCCTGGTACAGGCGCATCCGCTGCACCGCCGACACCATCACCACGAAGAGCAGCGCCACCAGCACCCCGGCGAGCACCCGGAAGACGCGCTCGCCGCGGCCGCCCTTTTCGCGGAGCAGCGCGTGGAGGGCGAGGAGCATGGGGAGCGCCAGCACGGCCACCCACACCAGCTCGAAGAAGCCGCGGCGCGCGTACTCGCCCCACCCCATTTCCAGCGACCGGCTCACCCACGCCTGCCCGCCGAACAGGTAGCGGAACTGCACCGCCACGAAGGCAAGGAAGAGCCCGTCCAGCAGCGCCAGCACCGTGGCCACCTCGGTCGCCCCCAGGGTGGGGCGGGGAAGGGCGGCCGTGCTCAGCTCGCCCCGCGGCGCCTGGAGCGCCGCCCACAGCACCCCCGCCGCCGCCCAGCTCCAGAAGAGCACCCGGAAGACCGTGGCCGCCGCGGCGCCGCCGTCCCAGCGGAACAGGCCGCTCACGGCCTTCGCGAACACCGGGTCCGCCGAGGCGAACAGGGCGTTGAACACCAGCAGCAGCGGCACCGCCAGCAGGACTCCGCGCGCCACCGCCAGCACCCGCGTGGAGCGCCCCGCCGGCACCAGGCTCCGCCACTCCACCCGGGCCACGACCACCACCAGCAGCCCCACCGCCGCGTAGAAGGCGGTGGCGCCCACCCCCAGGATCCAGCGGCCCAGCGCGCGGTCCCCCAGCCCGCCGCCGCGCGCCCGCCACGCTCCCACCATCAGCGCCGCGAGAAGCGCCAGCAGGTTGAGCGCGGCGAGCATCGGCGAGGCGCGCCAGGCGAGCGCCGCCGCGAAGAGCAGCGCGGGAAACGCCATCCAGCGCCCCTCCCCCTCCAGCTCCGTTTCCGTGCGCCCGGCCAGCACCGCCGCCGCGCACAGCAGCGCCGCCGTCCAGATCAGCGCGTTCAGCCCCAGCACGGTCCCCGCGAACAGGCCGTTCCCCAGGACTCCAAGCGCCCCGGCCTCGCCCAGCAGCAGGAGCGACGCCCGCGTGCGCTCGCTCAGCTCCCAGGCCGGGCGCGCCGGATCCAGCGTCTCCACCCCGCCGCTCACCGGGCACCTCCGGCCGTGGCCGTGCGGACCGTCTCCAGGCGGATGCGCGTGGGGGCGTGCAGCCAGCTGTCCTCGTCGCCGATCACGAAGCGCTCGACCACCCGCTCCACCCCCACGCCCTCCGTCACCAGCAGCTGCGGTTGCCCTTGCATGGTCCCGCCGCCTCCCATCTGAAGGTGAAACGGGGCGCGCCCTCCCGGCGCGCCCCGCGTGGTCCTCCGCTACCCCGTGGCCTGGAGCACCCGCCCGAAGCGGCGCTCCCGCCCGGCGAACTCGCGCACCGCCCCCTGCAGGTCGGCGGGCGTGAATTCGGGCCACATCTTGGGCGAGAAGAGCAGCTCCGCGTAGGCGCATTCCCACAGGAGGAAGTCGCTGAGCCGCTGCTCGCCCCCGGTGCGGATGAGCAGGTCCACGTCCGGCGTGCCGCCGGGGGAGTGGATCTCCTCGCCCAGCGCGCGGGCGAACTCCTCGCGCGTGGGCTCACCGCCGCCGCCCAGGCGGGCCGCGGCGCGCAGGATCGCGTCGCGCGCCGAGTAGTCGATCGCCACGCGGAAGTGCATGGCCCGCCCCGCGGCCGTGGCGCTCTCCGCCGTCCGCACCGTGGTGAGCAGCTCCGGTCCCAGCCGGTCCCGCCGCCCCACGACGCTGAGCCGCACCTCGTTCTCCACGCAGCGCCGCGTCTCCCCCACCAGGTACGCCCGGAACAGGCGCATCAGCGCCGTCACCTCGGGGCCCGGCCGCTGCCAGTTGTCGGACGAGAAAGCGTACACCGTGAGCGTGCCGATCCCCATCTCCCGCGCGGCCTCCACGATCTGCCGCACCGTGCGCGCGCCCGCCTTGTGCCCCGCCGCCCGAGGCCACCCCCGCGCCCGTGCCCAGCGCCCGTTGCCGTCCATGATCATCGCGACGTGCATCGCGGAGAGATCCGTGTCGGCTCGAAAAGAACTCTGTTTCATAAAGTGCATGGGCAAAAAAATGTCAGTCCTGGCGGTCCCGCACCGCCTGGATCAGCGCTTCCATGTGGTCCAGGTACAGCTCCAGCGCGCGCCGGCCCTCCGGCGTCAGCCGGTACTCGGTGCGCGGCACCCGCCCCTCGAAGCTCTTGGTGCAGGCCACGTACCCCGCCTCCTCCAGCTTGCGCGCGTGCACGCTCAGGTTGCCGTCGGTGGCCGACAGCATGTCCTTGAGCGCATTGAAGCTCAGCTTCTCGTTGACCGCCAGCGCGCTGACGATCGCCAGCCGGATCCGCTCGTGGATGAGCCGGTCCAGCTCCGGCGCGGATTCCGCCGCGCCGCCCGCGACGCTGCGCAGCCCGAAGTCCTCGCCCCCCTGGGGCGCCCGCTTCGCCTTACCCACCGTACCTCCAGGCGATGATGGCTCCGAAGAGCACGTTGAGCCCGCCGAACCCCAGCGCCATCATGGCGCTCCCCCAGCCGGCGGGGGTGAAGAGCGCGACCGTCCCCAGCGCCATGAAGCACAGCCCCATCACCGGCACCACCCGCGCCGAGAACGCCCCGGCCGTCACCACCCCGGTGCCGAAGAGGAGGAGCCACATCCCGGGGAGCGCGGCCACCAGCCCGGTGTCGTACAGGAAGGCGGTGAGCAGCGCCCCCGCCATGAGCGGCGGCGCCAGGCTGAGCGCGAACTTGCGCCCGGGCCCGGACAGCAGCGGCATCCTGGCCGCGCGCGCCTTGCGCGCCGTGGTCCACCCGCCGATCGCCACCGCGAAAAGCGCCTCCGCCCACCACACCGACAGCCACCCTTCGGGCGAGCCCTGCCGCGCCGCCACCCACGCGGCCGCCAGCGCGGTGACGCCCATCCCCACCATGCCCCACCCGGACACGGCGGTGAAGCTCCCCGCCCGCTCCATGGTCTCGCGGATGAAGCGGAGGTTGTCCATCGCCCTGGCGTGCAGGTCGAAGGGCTGCTCCTCCTCGGGCGTGTGTCGGATGGGGTGCACGGTAGCCATGGGACGGAGGATAATCCGCCGCCGCCTGTCTGTCAAGTGCTTTGCGATGCAGAGTGGAATGGAGGTGCCTCGTCGGCTCCCCTTGTGGCGCCGGGAGGCCCGGTCCATCTTCCCGGGACGGCCTTTTTTCGTCCCCCGGCCGCCCGGCCCCGGTCCTCACGCCAGCCCCCGCCCGCCATGTCCCTGGTCATCGGTGTCCCCAAGGAAACCGCGCCGCTGGAGCGCCGCGTCGCGCTGGTCCCGGAGACGGTCGCGCGCCTGGTGGCCCAGGGCGCGCAGGTGGTGGTGGAGCACGGCGCCGGCGAGGCCGCCTACTTCCCGGACGGCGCGTACGAGGCGGCGGGCGCACAGCTGGTGGAGCGCCCCAGGGCCTACGACGTGGACGTGCAGGCGCGGGTGCAGCCCCCCGCGGAGACCGAGCTCCCGCTGCTGCGCCCGGGGAGCGTGGTGGTGGGCTTCCTGCGCCCGCTGGACGCGCCGGGCGAGACGGCGCGGCTGGCTGCGGCCGGGGTGACGGCGCTCAGCATGGAGATGGTGCCGCGCACCACCCGCGCGCAGAGGATGGACGCGCTCTCGGCCATGGGGACGGTGGCCGGGTACCGCGCCGTGATCCTCGCGGCCGAGGCGTTGCCCAGGTTCTTTCCGCTGCTCACCACCGCGGCGGGGACCATCCGCCCGGCCAAGGTGCTGGTGCTGGGCGCGGGGGTCGCGGGCCTGCAGGCGCTCGCCACCGCGCGCCGTCTGGGCGCCGTGGTCTCCGCGTACGACGTGCGCGCCGCCGCGCGCGAGCAGGTGGAGAGCGTGGGCGCCCGCTTCGTGGAGCTGGAGCTGGAGACCGGCGACGCGGAGGCGGCCGGGGGCTACGCGCGCGCCCTGGACGAGGAGCGCCAGCGCCGCCAGGTGGAGCTGCTGGCGCCGCACGTGGCGGACGCGGACGTGGTGGTCACCACCGCGCTGGTGCCGGGGATGCGCGCGCCGCTGCTGGTGACCGAGCAGGCGGTGCGCGAGATGGCGCCGGGCTCGGTGGTGGTGGACGTGGCGGCGCCCAACGGGGGGAACTGCGCGCTGACGCGGCCGGGGGAGACGGTCCTGGTGGGGCAGGGGGTGCGGATCCTGGCGCCGCTCAACCTGGCCGCCGAGATGCCCATGCACGCCAGCCAGATGTACTCGCGCACCGTGGCCGCCATGATCGGCGAGTTCGTCAAGGACGGCACCTTCACCCCGGACTTCGACGACGAGATCTTCCGCGGCTCGTGCGTGGCCCACGGCGGCGAGGTGGTCAACGACCGGGTGCGCGCCCTGCTGGAGCCGCGCGCGCCCGACTGATCCGGCCGGGCGGCGCGGCCCCGCGGCCGCCCCCCTGCCGCGCCTCCGCGTCCCGCCATCTCTAAACCCCCGCGCGCGCATGAAGCGCTACCTGGTCACCCTGGGTCTAGGCCTGCTGCTGGGCGCCGTCCTCCTGGCGGGCGCGCTGGTGGCGCGCGCCCTGGGCTCGCCCTAGCGCCCCGTGCCGGCTTCGCATGCATCGAGGGAGGTCGTGACGTGAGCGACCGGCTCGCCGTCCGCTCGCTGCTGCCGCCACCCTGGCCGGAGCTCGCGCCTCTTGTAGACGAGAGTGAGCGCGAGGGATTCCGCTTCCTGGCGCGCCTGCGCCGGGAGTTCGACGACGGCACCAACCGCTTCGACGCGCCGGGCGAGGCGCTGCTCGGCTGCCGCCGCGGCGCCCAGCTGGTCGCGGTGGGCGGCCTCAACCGCGACCCCTGGTCGCCCGAGCCCCGCGCCGGCCGCCTGCGCCACCTGTACGTGCGCCCTGCGTCGCGGAGGAGCGGGGTCGGCCGGATTCTCGTGGACGCGCTGATGGCGGCGGCGCGCCCGCACTTCGGCGTGCTCCTGCTCCGGACGGACACGGCGGCGGCGGCGCGCTTCTACGAGGCGCTGGGGTTCGCGCCTGTCTCGTCGCCCCACGCCACGCACCGGATGGTGCTCGCGCCGTGCAGTGGAAGATCGGGTTCACCGTGTACAGCCTGAAGCCGCGCCTGAACGGGCACGAGGACGTCAACGCGGCGCAGGATGGCGCGGCGAAGTACAGGCTGGTCATCTTCGACTTCGACGGCACGCTGGCCGACTCGTTTCCCTGGTTCATCCGGGTGGTCAACGACGCGGCCGCGCGCTACCGGTTCAGGCGCATCGAGGAGGCGGACGTGGAAACGCTCCGCGGCTACAGCGCCCGGCAAATGATGGAACACCTGGCCGTGCCGCGCTGGAAGCTGCCGCTGATCGTGCGGATGATGCGGAAGATGAAGGCCGCCGCCGTCCGGCAAATCCCGCTTTTCCCCGGCGTGGACGAGCTGTTGCGCCGTCTCGCCGAGCGCGGGGTGGAGCTTGCGCTGGTGACCTCCAACTCGTACGACAACGTCCAGCGGATCCTGGGTCCGGAGAACGCGGCGCGCTTCCGCTACTACGAGTGCGGGATGTCGGTGTTCGGCAAGCGGGCCGGCTTCCGCAGGGTGCTGCGCCGCAGCGGCGTCCCGCGCGCAGAGGCCATCTGCATCGGCGACGAGATCCGCGACCTGGAAGCCGCCCACGCCGAGGGGATCGCCTTCGGGGCGGTGTCGTGGGGCTACACCCGCGCGGACTCGCTCCGGGCGCACGCCCCCGCCGAAGTGTTCGACACCGTGGAGGAGATCGCCGCCCGCGTCGGCTGACGAAGCAGCGGGTACGCAGGGTGCTCACCGGCTGTTAAGTTGATTTCGGTCTCGATGGTCGCGTTTGACGAGGAGGTGACAACTATGGGTGTTCCGGCAATTGACCTGAACAAGGCCTCCACCGAGCTCCGTGAGATCGTGGACGAAGCGACACGCTCCGGCGAGGTAGTACTCACCCGCGGCGGTGAGGTGGTAGCCAAGGTCGTTCCGCTTCGCAGGCCGCGCGCGCCGCGCCGACCGGGAAGCGCTCGAGGTCAGGTCCACATGGCTGAGGACTTCGACGCGACGCCCGAAGACTTCAGCGACTACGTGTGAAGCTGTGGACCTGCTGCTCGACACTCATACGTTCCTCTGGTTCATCGACGATGATCCTCGGCTGAGCCCGGTTGCAGCCCAGCGAATCAGCGATTCGGACAGCCGGGTCGTCGTCAGCGTGGTCAGTGCATGGGAGATTGCGATCAAGGTCCGAAACGGGAAACTCACGCTCAGCCGCTCCTTGGCCGACATGTGGTCGGAGAGCATCGACGACAACAATTTCGAGGTGCTGGATGTGATCCCGAAGCACGTTCTTGCACTGGATCTGCTTCCGCTGCACCATCGCGATCCGTTCGACCGGATGCTCGTCGCGCAGGCTATCGCTGAGGGCTTTCAGCTGGTGAGCGCTGATACCGCCCTGGATCTTTATCCTCTCCAGCGAATCTGGTGACTTCGGGTCATCTCGCTTCCTCTGGATCCCTGGCCCGTTCGGCGAATCTGGTGAGCGCCCCTGTCGTCCCCCGCCCCCATGCGCCTCGCACGCGTCGTCCTCGTCCTCACCGCGCTGGCCTTCTTCGTCCTGGCCGTCGCCCTGCTGTGGCGGCCGCAGCTCGCCGCGCGGGTGGACCTCGCCCCCGCCACGCCCACGGCCCGCGTGGAGCTGGCGGCCATGTACAGCGGCCTGGAGCTGGGGATCGCCGCGTTCCTGGCGCTCTGCGTCTTCCGGGGCGGCGCCTGGGTGGGCGCGGGGCTCCTGCTCGGCGGCTTCGCGCTGGGCGGGCTCGGCATCGTCCGCCTGGGCGTCTCGCTGGCGGTGGGTCCCATCGCTCCGGTGATGTACGGGTTCGCGCTGGCCGAGATCCTGGGGGCGGCGCTCTGCTTCTGGGCCGCGGGACGCATGCCGGGGGCGTGGCGGCGGGGCGCCGACGGCCTGGCGAGCACCCCGCACGGGAGGCTTTCCTGAATCCAGGCAGCGGGCGCTGGCCCGGGCGGGGGCGCGGCGGCTAGATTCGCGCTCTCGCCTCCCCGGGAACGGCCCGGCGGGGAGCCGGCCACCGCCAGCGACGGAACCATGAGCTACGACGTGAGCGCCCTCCTGGAGCTCCTGGACCTGGAGCCGCTGGAGCTCAACATCTACCGCGGGCAGAGCCGCGACATCGGCTCCGGGCGCGTGTACGGCGGGCAGGTGCTGGCGCAGGCGCTGGTGGCCGCCCGGCGCACGGTGGACGAGGAGCGCACCGCCCACTCGCTGCACGGCTACTTCATCCTCCCGGGCGACATCCACGCGCCCATCGTGTACTTCGTGGACCGCCTGCGCGACGGCAAGAGCTTCACCACGCGGCAGGTGACCGCCATCCAGCACGGGCGCGCCATCTTCAACATGTCCGTGTCCTTCCAGGTGGCGGAGGACGACGGCCCCGACCACCAGGTGGAGATGCCGGACGTCCCGCCGCCGGAGGAGCTGCCGCGCGAGCTGGACCTGGTGCGCGCCATGGCCGACCGCATCCCCGAGCCGCTGCGCGCCGTGTACACGCAGGACCGGCCCATCGACTTCCGCCCCGTGTCCCCGGTGGACCCCTTCCAGCCGGAGCGGCGCGCCCCGGCGAAGCACGTCTGGTTCCGCGCCGTCGGCGAGCTGCCGGAGGACGACGTGCTTTCGCACCAGGCCACGCTCGCGTACGCCTCCGACTACGGCCTGCTGGGAACCGCGCTCCTGCCGCACGGCCTTTCCTTCCAGATGCGCAGGCTCCAGGCGGCCACGCTGGACCACGCCCTGTGGTTCCACCGCCCCTTCCGCGCGAGCGAGTGGCTGCTGTACTCCATGGACGCCCCCAGCGCCTCCGGCGCGCGCGGCTTCACGCGGGGGAGCATCTTCACCCGCGACGGGCGGCTGGTGGCGTCGTCGGCGCAGGAGGGGCTGTTACGCGTTCGTGAAGGGTGATTTGACAAAGCCGGGTTCGGGCGTGCCCCCGGCTGGCGCCGGGGTCGGGCTTCGGCTCCGTAACGCAGCAAACAACGCCGCGTAACGGAGTCGAGCCCCGGCAAACAGCCGCCGGGTCTCGCCCCTTCGGGCCGAAATCCCTCACGCGGGCATCGCGTTGGCCTCCGCGATAGCCCCTCACCTCCCGAGGGCACGCGGCCCGCGCGAATTCCGCAGGAGGCCTGCACCTTGCGTTTGCGGCGCCCTCCGCGCGAGAAAAAAGCCTCACCGGAACGGACCGCCACATGGAGGTGGAGATGGCGCAGGCGAAGAGCGGCGACACGGTGCGCGTTCACTACACCGGCAGGCTGGAGGACGGGAGCGTCTTCGATTCGTCCCGGGGGCGCGAGCCGCTGGAGTTCGTGCTGGGGGCGCAGCAGGTGATCCCCGGCTTCGAGGAGGCGGTGGACGGGCTGAGCCCCGGCGAGGAGCGCACCGTGAGCATTCCCGTGGAGCGGGCGTACGGCCCGCGCCGCGAGGAGATGGTCCTCGTCGTGGGCCGCGACCAGTTCCCCGACGAGATCCAGCCCGAGGTGGGGCAGCAGCTGCAGATGAGCCAGGACGGCCAGGTCGCCATCGTCACCGTCACCGGCGTCTCAGACGCCGAGGTCACGATGGACGCCAACCACCCGCTCGCCGGCAAGGACCTGGTGTTCGACGTGGAGCTGGTCGAGATCGTTTGAACGGCAGGGAACAGGGAACAGCCTGCAACTACAACGGCGACCCCCTCCCCCGGTCCCTCCCCGCAAGGGGGAGGGGAGCACGACACGACAAAGCCGAGGCACAGGAAGCCCTCCCCCAGAATTGGGGGAGGGTGGCGGCTCTCAGGCCGCCGGGTGGGGGCCCCCGCGGACGCCAGCGCGAGACCCGCGTGAGGGATTTTGGCCCGGAGGGGCGAGACCCCGCGGGCAGTTTCGCGGGGGCTCGACTCCGTTGAGCAGCGTTGTTTGCTGCTCTACGGAGCCGAAGCCCGACCCCGGCGCCAGCCGGGGGCACGCCCGAACCGGTCTTCTAAACAACCTGTCACGCCACGCACCCCCTGTCTCGTCTCCACTCCGGAGGCCCGGAGATCCGGCCCCCCCGACGACGAAACAGGGAGATCGACCCATGATGCATCTTCGGAAAAAGCCGCGCGTGCTGGTGCTCGGAGGCGGGTACGCGGGGATGATGGCGGCGGCGCGGGCCGCGCGCGGCGGACGGGCGGAGGTGACGCTGCTGGACGCGCGCGACCGCTTCACCCAGCGGATCCGGCTGCACGAGCTGCTGGCCGGCTCGGAGCCCGCCTCGCCCCACTTCGGGCCGCTGCTGGCCCGGCGGGGGATCCGCTTCGTGCAGGGGTGGGCGGAGCGGCTGGACCCGGCGCGCGCCGCGGTGACGGGGCGGGCCGCGGGGGGCGGGCGGCTGGAGGTGGGCTACGACTGGCTGGTGCTGGCGCTGGGGAGCCGCACCGCGCAGGGCGTCCCGGGCGCGGCGGAGCATGCCCTGCGCCTGGACGACCCGGCGGAGGTGCGGGCGGCGGCGCCGCGCGTACGGGAGCTGGCGGCGGTGGGCGGGCGCGTGCTGGTGGTGGGGGGCGGGCTCACCGGGGTGGAGTCCGCGGCGGAGCTGGCGGAGCGCTTCCCCGGCCTGCGGGTGGCTCTCGCCACGGCGGGCGGGCTGGACGAGGGGTACGCCCCGGCCGCCGCGGCGCACCTGCGGGCGCGGCTGGCCGCGCTGGGGGTGGACGTGCGCGAGCACGCGGCCGTGCGCGAGGTGGAGGCCGGGCGCGCCTGGCTGCACGACGGCACGGCCGAGTCCTTCGGGCTGTGCCTGTGGTGCGGCGGGCTCCAGGCTCCCGCTCTGGCGCGGGACGCCGGCCTCGCGGTCGACGCCTGCGGGCGCGTGCGCACCGACGCGGCGCTGCGCGTTCCCGGGCACCCGCGGGTGTTCGCCGCGGGCGACGCGGCGGCCATGGCGGGCGCGGACGGGCGGGCGCTGCGCATGGCGTGCGCCAGCGCGCTCCCGGGCGGCGCGCACGCGGGGGAGGGCGTCGCCCGCGCGCTGCGCGGCGCCGGGCCGGAGCCGTTCCGCTTCGGCTTCGCGGCGCGCTGCGTCAGCCTGGGGCGGCGCGGGGGGCTGGTGCAGTGGGTCGCGCCGGACGACGCCCCACGCCCCCGGGTGTGGACCGGGCGCGCCGCCGTGCTCACCAAGGAGGCGATCTGCCGCGCGACGCTGTTCGTGGTCCGGGCCGAGCTCCGCACCGGGCTGCCGCTGTACCGCTGGCCCGGCCCCGGGCGCGGCGCGGAGGCGGGGCGGGAGGCGGCCGGGCTGGCGCTGCAGGGAGGCCGGTGATGCGCCTGGCTGAGGGCGCCGCGCCGGGAGACGCCGGCGATTCCCCGGCGGCGCTGGCCGCGTTCCAGCTCGAGCGGGGGCGCCTGTTCGGGATCGCGTACCGCATGCTGGGCTCGGTGCGCGAGGCGGAGGACGTGCTCCAGGACGCGTACCTGCGCTGGCACGGGGTGGACCACGCCGCGGTGGCCCACCCCCCGGCGTACCTGGCGCGGCTGGTCACCCGCCTGTGCCTGGACACGCTCCGGTCCGCCCATGCCCGGCGGGTGGAGTACTACGGCGTGTGGCTCCCCGAGCCGCTGGTGGGCGCCGCGGAAGACGACCCCGCCGCCCTGCACGAGCTGGCCGAGGACCTGTCGCTCGCCTTCCTGCTGATGCTGGAGCGGCTCACGCCGGTGGAGCGCGCCGTCTTCCTGCTGCGCGAGTCGTTCGGCTTCAGCCACCGCGAGGTGGCCGAGGTGGTGGGCAAGTCCGAGGACAACTGCCGGCAGATCGAGCGGCGCGCCCGCCGGCACCTCGCGGAAGGGCGGCGCCCCGCCGCCGCCGACCCCGCCGAGCACGACCGGCTGCTGGGGCGCTTCCTCACCGCGGTGCGGGACGGCGACCTGGAGGGGCTGCTGGAGGTGCTCGCCGAGGACGCGGTGGCGTACTCCGACGGCGGCGGCAGGGTGCTCGCGGCTCCCAACCCCATTCACGGGGCCGACAGGGTCGCGCGCTTCTTCCTGGGGATCGCGCGCAAGGGCGGCGTGGAGTGGGAGCCGCGCCTGGTGCCCGTCAACGGCCGCACCGGGATGGTGGGGCTGGTGGAGGGGCACCCCCACGGGGTGCTGGCCGTCCAGGTGGAGGACGGCCGCATCCGCAGCGTCTTCCTGGTGGTGAATCCGGACAAGCTCCCGCCCGGCTGAGGCGCGGCCGGGGTGTTGTTGCGGGGGGCCGCGGGGATTACTCTTCCCCCACGGCCCCTCTCGTATTTTCCGTCCATCCCGCCGCGCTCCTCAGGTCCCATACAGCCCCGGAGGCCCCAGGCCATGTTCGAGACGCTCCTGTTCGTCTTCGTGCTCGCAGCCTTCGTCGGGTACGAAGTCATCACCCGGGTCCCGCCGCTCCTCCACACCCCGCTGATGTCGGCCACCAATGCCATCTCGGGGATCTCGCTGGTGGGGTCGCTGGTGCTGGCGGGGTCCGACCACGGGTCGCTGGCCACCGTGCTGGGCTTCATCGCGGTGACGGCGGCCACCATCAACGTGGTGGGCGGCTTCCTCATCACCGACCGCATGCTGAAGATGTTCCGGCGCGGGCGGCCGGGGGCGACCGCCGAGGAGCCGGGGCGCGACGGAGGCCGGCCGTGATCCGCGACGCCTTCATCCACGCCACCTACCTGGCGGCGTCCGTCCTCTTCATCCTGGGGCTGCGCAGCCTCACCCGGCCCGACCACGCGCAGCGGGGGATGCAGCAGGCCGCGGTGGGGATGCTCCTCGCCGTGGTGGGCACGCTGCTCAGCCGCGACATCGTCCGCTTCGACTGGATCATCGGCGGGCTCCTGCTGGGCACCGCCATCGGCTACCCGCTGGGGATGTTCGTCCCCATGACGGCCATGCCGCAGCGCATCGCCATCTCCCACATGTTCGGGGCGCTGGCGGCCACGCTGGTGGGGGTGGCGGAGTACCACCTGCACGGCGCCGAGCTGGGCGCCGCGCAGATGGGCGCCATCGGCTTCGAGGTGCTCTTCGGGGCGCTCACCATTACCGGGAGCTTCATGGCGTTCGGCAAGCTCCAGGGGTTCATCGCCGGGACGCCGGTGACGTACCGCGGCCAGAACGCCGTGAACCTGTCGCTGTTCGCCGCCACCTTCGGCATCTTCGTGTACCTGGTGTTCCGGCCGGACAACCCGGTGCTCTTCTTCGCCATGCTGGTCATGTCGCTGGCCATCGGGGTGATGATGGTGCTCCCCATCGGCGGGGCGGACATGCCGGTGGTGGTGTCGCTGCTCAACTCGTACGCGGGGCTCGCGGCGGCGGCCACCGGGTTCGCCATCGGCAACACCGTGCTCATCATCTGCGGGGCGCTGGACGGGGCCTCGGGCTTCCTGCTCTCCATCCTGATGAGCAAGGCCATGAACCGCTCCTTCGGCAACGTGCTCTTCGGGGCGTTCGGCAAGGCGCCCGAGGGCGGCGGCGCGGCGCTGGCCGAGGGCCTCACCGTGCGCTCCGTGACCGTGGAGGACGCGGCGGTGCAGCTCGCCTATGCCCGCGAGGTCATCGTGGTCCCCGGCTACGGCATGGCGGTGGCGCAGTGCCAGCACCAGGTGCGCGAGCTGGCGTCGCTGGTGGAGCGGCGCGGCGGCACGGTGCGCTACGCCATCCACCCCGTGGCGGGGCGCATGCCCGGGCACATGAACGTGCTCCTGGCGGAGGCCAACGTCTCCTACGACCGGCTGTTCGACCTGGAGGAGATCAACGACCACTTCGAGCGGGCGGACGTGGCGCTGGTCATCGGGGCCAACGACGTGGTGAACCCGGCCGCGCGCAGCGACCCGTCCAGCCCCATCTACGGCATGCCCATCCTGAACGTGGACCAGGCGAAGAGCGTGATCGTGATGAAGCGCAGCATGGCCGCCGGCTACTCGGGGGTGGAGAACGAGCTGTTCTACCTTCCCCGCACGCAGATGCTCTTCGGCGACGCCAAGAAGTCGCTGGAGCAGCTGGTGTCCGAGGTCAAGGCGCTGTAGGCGCCGCGGCCGGACGGTGCATGTGCCCGCAGCTCCCCGGAGAGTCCTCTCTCCGGGGAGCTTTTTCGTCGGCATCGCACGTGCCCCTTGATCCTGACGCTGCGTCAGGTCTTATCATGGTCGCGTGGCCACGAGGACCCGCGGATAACGGAGGAGGGAGCGCATGCGTGAAGACACGTGGAAGGTGGGCGAGCTGGCCCGGAGCACCGGGCTCACCGTCCGCACCCTCCACCACTACGACCGGGTGGGGCTGCTGTCGCCGTCGCACCGCACCGCGTCCGGGCACCGGCTGTACGTGGCCGCGGACGTCGCCCGCCTGCAGCAGGTCCGCTCGCTGCGGGAGCTGGGCTTCTCGCTGGACGAGGTGCGGGCGTTCCTGGAGCGGCCGGACGCCTCGCCCCGGCGGGTGCTGCGCATGCACGTGGAGCGGCTGCGGGAGCAGATCGCCGTGCAGAGCCGGCTGTGCGAGCGGCTGGAGGCCGTGGCGGCCACCCTGGACCGGGCGGAGGAGGTCTCCGCCCGCGACCTGATCACCACCATCGAGATGATGACCATGTACGAGAGATACTACACGCCCGGGCAGCTCGAGGAGCTGAAGCGGCGGCGCGAGACCGTGGGCGAGGCGCGCATCCGCGAGGTGGAGGCCGAGTGGCCGCGCCTGATCGCCGAGGTGCGCGCCGCGATGCAGGCCGGGACGGACCCGGCCGATGCGCGGGTGCAGGAGCTGGCGCGGCGCTGGATGGGGCTGGTGCGCGAGTTCACCGGCGGCGACCCGGAGATCGCGCGGGCGGCCAAGCGGCTGAACGAGGAGCAGCACCAGGGGTTGCGCGAGCAGCACGGGGACGCCATGCCCACGCCGGACGTGATGGAGTACATCGGGCGGGCGATGGCGGCGGCGGGGGTCGGCCATCCGTGAAGGCGTTCTGAACGGAAGGATTCGGGCGTGCCCCCGGCGGGGCGCCGGGGTCGGGCTTCGGCTCCGTAGCAGACGAAACAACCGTCTGCAACGGAGTCTAGACCCGGCGGAAACTGCCCCGCCGGGTCTCGCCCCTTCGGGCCGAAATCCCTCACGCGGCTCCGGCGCGGCGGCGGGATGCGGCCGGAAGGACGAAGCGCCGGTGTCTGCGTGCCGCGTCAGGCGGCCCTGCGCGGCCGGCGGAAGCCGCTGCGGACGAACTCGCGCTCCTTTTCGCGGACCACCTGCTCCAGCTTGCCCAGGAAGGTGGGCGCGCCCGCGCGGCTGGTGCCGAAGAGGCCGTCCGCGTCGTTCTCCGCACCCTCGGAGGCGCCGTACAGGTTGAGCCACAGGTCCACCCGCTCGCTGAACCGCAGCACCGAGTAGAAGAGCCGGCCGCGCGTGATGGGCATGAAGATCACGTCGATCACCGCCGCGACGATGGAGGCCTGAAACAGGGCGATGCCCTTGAGGGAGTCCAGGACCAGCTTGATCTGGAAGAGGAGCAGGTCGCGGATCAGGACTCCCCGGGTCATCTCATGGCCGCTCATGTCGCTCGCTCTCCCGCAGTCCGGTATGGGTGGTGCATCCCGGGGCGTCCGCCGCCGGCATGGGGCATCGTACGGGGGCCGCGCGGAGGAAGTTTCAGCGGGCGTCCACGAGCTGCTGCGAGGAGGGGGCGATGGAATGGGTGCTGCTGCTGAACCTGGCGTCCACGGGCGTGATGATCGGGGTGACCTGGTTCGTGCAGGTGGTTCACTACCCGCTCTTCGGGCGGGTGGGGCGCGACGGGTGGACCGTTTACGCCGCGGCGCACGGGCGGCGCACCACGTGGGTGGTGGGGCCGCCCATGCTGGTGGAGCTCGCCACGGGCGCCCTGCTCGTGCTCCGCCCGCCCCCGGGGATCCCCCCGGCCGCGGCGTGGGCGGGGCTCGCGCTCATCGCGGTGGCGTGGGCCTCCACCGCCCTGCTGCAGGTGCCGCGGCACCGCGTGCTGGGGGCCGGCTGGGACGCGGCCGCGCACCGCTCGCTGGTGGCCGGCAACTGGCTGCGCACGGCAGCGTGGACGCTGCGCGGGGTGCTACTCCTGTGGATGCTGGCGCGCCTCCTCCCACCGCCCGCGGGCTGACTACCGCGCGACCCCCGCGGCGACGATCACCCCGGCGGACGGGCTGAAGTCGGCGTATCCCCGCACCAGTTCCACCCGCACCCATCGCCGCCCGCCCGCGCGAAGGCCCAGCCGCACCTCGCCCAGGTCCTCGTTTCCGCGGGGGGTGCGATCCGGCAGGCCGGGCACGTTCCCCACCAGGGAGAGCGTGGGCACGAGCCCCGGCGAGACGGCGTACTCCGCCGCCAGCGCGTAGACCAGCACGTCCCGCTGCTCCCACCCCGGGTCGCGCGTGCCGTTGATGCTGATCCCCGCCTCGGCGCCCGCCGCGAGCGCGCCGCGCCGCACCCGCCCGCCCAGCAGCGCGAAGAAGTCCAGTGCGTCGCGGTCCAGCCCCACCTTGTTGTCCGTGGTGGGGAGCCGCGTCCCGAAGCGCAGCACGGCGAGCGCCGGGGCCGTCTCCGGCGTCAGCCGCACCACGGTGCCGATGCGGTAGTCCCCCGAGTCGTGCCGCCGCCCGTCGTCGTCCGCGCGCGCGTCGCCCACCGGCGCCGCGAAGACCCGCTCGTCCCGGAAGAAGCGCTGCGCCGTCCCCCCCGCCTCGAACGCCACCCGCCCCGTCCGCAGCGCCACCGCGAAGCTCCCCCCCTCCACCAGCCGCCCCTCGGTCCCCGCCAGCGAGGCGCGCTGGTCCGCGAAGACGCCCCCGCCCACCCCCGCCACCACGGTTCGCCCCCCCTCCCACACCCGCCATTCCGCGGGATCGAGCGGGCGCAGCTGCGCCCGGGCGCCGGGCGCCGCGAGCACGGCGAGCGCCCCCACCAGGCCGAGGACACGGACGCTCCGCGCGAGCGGCGAGAAAAGAACGGACATGTGCGGCGTGGGTGAGGTGAGGTGGAAGCGTGAACAGGCGATGGTCTGCGTCCGCGGGGCGCCCCCACCCGGCTCGCTTGAGGCTCGCCACCCTCCCCCAATTCTGGGGGAGGGCTGTCTGAGCCCCGGCCTCCCGTGCGCAACGCCGGGGGGGGCGGCCAGCGGACGCCAGCGCGAACCCCGCGTGAGGGATTCCGGCCCGAAGGGGCGAGACCCGCGGGCTGTTTCGCGGGGCTCGACTCCGTTGGGCTGCGTTGTTTGCAGCCCTACGGAGCCGAAGCCCGACCCCGGCGCCAGCCGGGGGCACGCCCGAGCCCGCCGTCGCCGTTCAAGGCCGTTGCCGTTCCGTCAACGGAAGCACCCACGAAGCACGCACCAGCGTCTCGTCCGGGTACCCGAGCGCCCGCTTCAGCGCCACGTCCCGCTGGAACGGATTCCGCTCCGCCTGGAGCGACCGCACCCGCCCCAGCCCCAGCTCCCGCACGTAGTACGCGGCCAGCGACGGGACCGGGTAGTCGCTCCCGTACAGCGTGCGCTCCGTGAACTCCGCGTCCCGGGCCAGGCGGGGAAGATGCGCGAACCGGCTGGGGTTGGAGATGCCGGAATTGTCCACCCACAGCCGCGGGAACTCGCGCAGCAGCCCGCGCAGCAGGGGGAGCTGGTCCGGGTCGCGCGACAGGTGCACCGGCACCCCGTTGTGCGCGACGATCACCGGCACCCCCATCTCCAGCGGCAGCCGCAGCCGCCGCAGGTCCGTGTACTCCGGCGCCACCTCCGCGAAGGTGCGCTCGCTCCCGCCGGAGTGGCAGAGCAGCGGCAGCCCCGCGTCCGCCATGCGCCGGTAGAACGGCGCGTGGCGCGGGTCCGCCGGGTCGATCCCCATGGCCGAGGGGAGCCACTTGAGGAGCACGGCCCCGCCCTCGATGCACTCCTCCAGGCGCTCCAGCGCGTCGCGCCGGCCGGGGTTCACCGAGGGGCCGGGGAGCAGCTCCGGGTGGCGCCGCGCCGCCTCCAGCGCCCACGACGGAGGCACCACCATCTGCGAGCGTTCCCGGTCCAGCTCGCCGTCCGCGCCGTACACTCCGTCGAACCCAAGCGCCACCGCGCGGTCCAGCTCGCTCCCGCGCACCCGCTCGGCGATGGACGCCGCCCACTCCTGGTCCACCGACTCGCGCATCTGCGCGTCGGTGATCCCGTACCAGCGGCGCAGGACGCGGAAGGTGTAGCGCGCGGCGAAGCGCGGGGAAAGCCAGCAGCCGGAGCCGCCCGTCCCCACCCCGGCCAGGTGCACGTGCACGTCGATCTTCAGCGGGGTGCTCACGCCGCCGGCACCCCCGCGCGGGCGGCGAGCCACGCCGCCGCCCGCTCCGTCGCCACCGCGGACGACGCGGTGGCAAAGTGCGTCGCCCCCGGCACCCGAACCAGCTCCGCGCGGGGGAGCAGCCGCGCCAGCTCGGCGCCGTGCGCCGCCGGGGCGATGCCGTCGCGCTCGCCGTACACCAGCAGCACGGGCACGCCCACCCGCCCCGCGCCGTGACGCAGGTCAGTTGCGCGCAGCAGGGCGTCGAAGACCGCCACGTAGTCGAAGTTGCCGGTGCGCGCGTCGCCGCGGAACGGGTAGGCGCCGCGCTTCACCGGCCCGAACGCAGGCACGGTCCCGCCCAGCCCGTAGAAGGCGCGCTGCCGCAGCGTCGCCGGGCGGAAGAAGCTGCCCAGCTCCGCCAGCGCCGTGCGCGCGGTGACGCGCACCTCCATCGGCGTCGCCACCACCACCGCGGACTCCGCCGCCACCTCGCCGCGCGCCAGGGCGTCCAGCACCAGCGCCCCGCCCAGGCTGTGCCCCAGCAGGTGCAGGGGGAGCGGCGGCCGCTCCCGCTCCGCCTCCCGCGCGGCCGCGGCCACGGCGCCGCGGATCCCCTCCGCCGAGAAGCGCGTGGTGCTTTCCCAGCCGTTGCCGTCCAGGTCGAAGGCGAACACCTCGAAGCCCCGCTCCAGCAGCGCCGCGTACAGCGCCACCAGCGGGAAGAGCGCGTCGTCGCAGGCGCCGTGCGCCGCCACCACCCGCCCCCGGGGCCCGCCCCGCGGCGACAGGCGGAACCCCGCGGTCTCGCCGCCCGCCTCCGGCCTGGGGTAGCGCACGCGCTCCCAGCCGTGGCCGGAGGCGCGCAGCCAGCGCTCCGCCCCCCGGTGGTGCGCCGGCGGCCTCATCCCCGCGCCGGCGGGACCGCGGCCCGGGCCTGCTCCGAGTCGCCCTCCATCCACCCGCCGCCCCCCGGCGCCGGCGAGGCCACCGCCCGGTCCGCCTCCGTCTCGCTCCCGCCCTCCGGCGGCGTTTCCAGCCCCAGGCGGCGCAGCACGTTGTCGGGGCGCACCTCGCCGGTGATCAGGCGGGCGCCGCGCTGCCAGGTCAGGTAGCTCCACGCCCACTCCATGAACACCGCCACCCGGTTGCGGAAGCCGATTAAAAAGAGCACGTGCACGAACAGCCACGCCAGCCAGGCCACGAAGCCGGTGAGCCGCACCCGGCCGATCTGCGCGATCGCCTTGGCGCGGCCGATGGTGGCCATGCTCCCCTTGTCGCGGTAGTGGAACGCCTCCCGGGGCTCGCGGCGCAGCGTGCGCCCGATGTTGCGGGCCGCCGCCCGGCCGCCCTGCAGCGCCACCTGCGCCACCCCCGGGAGCGGCTGCCCCGTCTGGTGGGTGATGGACGCCAGGTCGCCGATCACGAACACCTCCGGGTGCCCGGGGATGGACAGGTCCGGCAGCACCTGCACCCGTCCCATCCGGTCCGTGGGCACGCCCAGCCCCTTCCCCAGCGGCGACGCCGCCACCCCCGCCGCCCACACCACCGGGTAGGTGGGGATGCGCTCCTCGCCCACGTACACCGCCCCCAGCTCGATGCGCGTGACGATGGAATTCAGCCGCACCTCCACCCCCAGCGCCTCCAGCTGCTCCAGCGCGCTCCGCGACAGGTCCTCGTCGTACCCCGCCAGCAGGCGCGCGCCGCCCTCGATGAGGATGATGCGGGCCGCCCGCGGGTCGAAGTGGCGGAACTCGCGGCTCAGCGTGTGGTGGGCGATCTCCGCGAAGGCCCCGGCCATCTCCACCCCCGTGGGCCCCCCGCCGATCACCACGAAGGTGAGCAGCGCCCGCCGCAGCTCCGGGTCCGTCACCTGCTCCGCGTGCTCGAAGGCCAGCAGGAAGCGCCGCCGGATCTCCGTGGCGTCGTCGATGGTCTTCATCCCCGGCGCGATCGCCGCCCACCCCTCGTGCCCGAAGTACTGGTCCACCGCGCCGGCCGCCAGGACCAGGAAGTCGTAGCGAAGCGTGCGGCCGTCGGCCAGCGTCAGCACGCGGCGCTCCGTGTCCACGCCCGTCACCTCCGCCAGCATCACCTCCGTGTTGGGCTGCCGGCGCACCACCTGGCGGATGGGGCGGGCGATGTCCGCCGGGGACAGGGTGGCGGTGGCCACCTGGTACAGCAGCGGCTGGAAGAGGTGGTAGTTGTGCCGGTCCACGATCGTCACCCGCACGGGGGCGTGCTTCAGGGCCCGCGCCGCGTACAGCCCGCCGAATCCGCCGCCCACGATCACCACGCGGGGGAGGTAGGGTTCCTGGTAGCCGCTGCCGCTGCTCATGGGGGACCGTGCCGTCGTGCGGGTTGATGCTCCTTCTATCCCGTCTCCCGGGGAATCTACGCGGAGCGGCGGGTGGTGCAAACGCGGCGTCTTGTCGCGGCCGGGTTCGTGGTGGGGGGCCGCTCCGGAGCCGGACGATACGGCCGTCCGTCTCCTGCGCGGGCGCAGGGAACCCCGGGAAACTGCCCCCGGGTTTCCCTGCGCCGGAGTGAGCCTCGCCAAACCGCCGGCGAGTCTCCCTCCGAACGGACGCATGTGGGTACTGCGGAACGGCACGACGAACCACGGGTCCACGATGTAGCTGGCTTTCGCTTTCGACGTCGCTATTTTCGGGGAGCACGCCACCCGCCCGGCTTCGCCGGGCCCCCTCACGGGAGAAGGCGCCCCATGCACACCCGCCGCGACTTCCTCCGCAGCGTCGGCCGGCCGTCCGCCCTGGCGCTGGCCGCCACCCTGCACCCCGGCGCCCTCCGCGACGTGGCCGCCGCGGTCGCCCGCCACGCCGGCACCGCCGCAGAGACCGCCTCCGACGAGGACTTCTGGGCCATGGTGCAGCAGGCGTTCACGGTGGACCGGTCCATCCTGAACCTGAACAACGGCGGGGTGAGCCCCTCGCCCGCCATGGTCCAGGACGCCATGAAGCGCCACCTGGACTACTCCAACCAGGCGCCCGTGCAGACCATGTGGCGCGTGCTGGAGCCGCAGCGCGAAACGGTGCGCGCCGGCCTGGCCCGCATGTTCGCCTGCGACCCGGAGGAGGTGGCCGTCACCCGCAACGCCTCCGAGAGCCTCCAGATCTGCCAGGCCGGCTTCGACCTGCGCCGCGGCGACGAGGTCGTCACCAGCACGCAGGACTACCCGCGCATGGTCACCACCTGGCAGCAGCGGGAGCGCCGCGAGGGGATCCGCCTCCGCCAGGTGGCCCTCCCCGTCCCCGCCGAGGACCCCGCCGAGGTGGTGCGGCGCTTCGAGGCGGCCATCACGCCGCGCACCCGCCTGGTCCACCTCTGCCACATGGTCAATCTCACCGGCCAGGTGCTCCCCGTGCGCGAGGTGGTGCGCATGGCGCGGCGCCGGGGGATCCCGGCCATCGTGGACGGAGCGCACGCCTTCGGGCACTTCCCCTTCACCCGCGACGAGCTGGAGTGCGACTACTACGCCTCCTCGCTCCACAAGTGGCTCTTCGCGCCGCACGGGACGGGACTGCTCTACGTGCGCCGCGACCGGATCCCGGGGCTCTGGCCGCTGCAGGCCGCGCCCCCGGCCATGGACGGCAACGTCCGCAAGTTCGAGGAGATCGGCACCCACCCGGCCGCCAACTTCCTGGCCGTGGCGGAGGCGGTGGCCTTCACCCGGGCCATCGGGCTGGAGCGCAAGGCGGCGCGCCTGGTGTACCTGCGCGACCGCTGGGCACGTGCGCTCCTGCGGCACGACCGCGTGCGGCTGCACACCAGCCTGAAGCCGGGGCTGGCGTACGGGCTGGCCACCTTCAGCGTCGAGGGGATGGACACCGGGGCGCTGGCCATGCACCTGTGGAACGCGCACCGGATCGTCACCAGCCCCATCTCTCACCCCGAGGTGCAGGGGCTGCGCGTCACGCCTGGCGTCTACACCACCCCGGACGAGGTGGACCGGTTCGTGGAGGCGGTGGAGCGGGTGATCCGCAATGGGCTTCCGGCGGGCTGAGACGTTGGGGCGAGGGGGCCGCTCCGGAGCCGGACGATACAGCCGTCCGTCTCCTGCGCGGGCTACGGGAACCCCGCCAAACAGCCGGCGGGTTTCCCTCCGCCGGAGGGAGCCTCGCCAAACAGCCGGCGAGTCTCCCTCCGAACAGCGTCATGTGGGTACTGCGGAACTGCAACGTCAAAAGCCCCTCTCCCGCGTGTGGAGGAGTGGGTTGGGGGGGGGCCGCTCGGGCTCGCACCGATCTCCCTGAAACAGAAAGCCCTCCCCCAGAATGGCGCTTCACGCTTCGCGTGAACCGTATGAAGGGGGAGGGTGGCGGCTCTCAGGCCGCCGGGTGGGGGCCGTTCCGCTACGAGTCGCCCGTGGCGCCGGCGGGGACGGAGGCCGGCAGGGGCAGGCGCGGCAGGCCGGCCACGGGAAAGCTCGCGCGGCCGCCGCGGCGCAGGTCGGCCTCGGCGCGGGCCAGGGCCTCGCCGTCCAGCGCGAACGGGTCCAGGCCGCCGGCGAGCAGCGCCGTGCGCACCTCGCCGCGCAGGTCCGCGCGGCGGGCGTACACGTCCGGGTGAATCGTCAGGTGTCCCTCGTGCACCTCGGCCCGCGCGTAGGTGATCTGCACCGCCACCCCGCGCGGGAGCGCCACCCACCGCGTGCGCCCGGGCTCCCCGGCGATCGCGTCCAGCCGCTCCGGCGTCACCCCCGGGCTGGCGTACGCGTGCAGCGCGCGGGCAAGCTCCATCACGTCGCGGTTGCTCATGCGGATGCAGCCGTGCGAGGCCGGCGTCCCCAGCAGCCGCTCGTTCTCCGCCACGGTGCCGTGGATGTAGTACAGGTCGCCCAGCGGCAGCTTGACGCGGCCCATGGGGTTGCGCGGCCCCGGCGCCGTGTGCTTCTTCTCGCGGGCCCACTCGCTGGGCGGCGGAGTCCAGTCCGGGTTCCAGATCGCGTGGCGGATCTCGTAGCTGCCGGCCGGGGTGCGGTGCGCCGGCGTCCCCACCGACACCGGGTAGCTGCGGACGCGGTCCGCGCCCCGGTACAGGTCCAGGCGGCCGGCGGGGATGTTGACGACCACGCGCACGGCGGAATCCGCCACGGACTGCGCGGAAACGGGGATGGCGCCGAGCGCCAGGAGAAACAGGGTCGCGAGACTGCGGACCGGCGACGACATCGTTGCCTCCAGGAGGGTGAGCGTGGGACGGATGCGTACCCGCGCCCCCTTACGGAAACACTCCCCCTTTCGTTTCGGCCCCCCTTCCCGTGCCGCCACGCCTTTCCCGCCCCGTCCCGCGCCGCTCGCCGGTATTCGCCCGAAAAGCAGAAGCGCCCGCCCCACCTGCGTGGGACGGGCGCTCCTCCATCACGACGCGAGCACTTTCGCGCTCGCGCATTCGCCGTTCAGACCGGCACCGGCAGCAGCGTCCGGAAAGCGTTGCGGGCGCGGTTCAGCCGGCTCTTCACCGTTCCCACGGGGATCCCGATGGCCTCGGCGATCTCCTCGTAGGTGCGGTCCTCCACCTCGCGCATCACGAAGGGGATGCGGTGGTGCTCGTCCATCCGCTCGATGGCCGTGTCGATCGCCTCGCGCAGCTCGCTGCGGTACGCCTCGCGCTCCGGGTCCGCGCCCGTGGCCGCGAACTCCACCGGGCGCGACGGGGCGCCCGAGGCCGAGGTGTCCGGGCGGATCTCCGAGAACGCCGTCTCGCGGCGGCGCGAGCGGTTGCGGAACTCGTTCTTGAGCAGGTTGTTCGCGATCGTGTGGATCCACGTCGAGAACTTGCGCCCCGGGTCGTAGCTGTCGCGCGCGCGGTGAATGCGCAGAAAGGTGTCCTGCGTCAGGTCCTGCACGCGCTCCTCGTCGTTCAGGCGCTTGCGCAGAAAGCCCTGGATACGCGGCTCGTACCGCTCCACCAGCACGCGGAAACCCTCCGCGTCGCCGTCGGTGTAGCGCTGGAAGAGCTGCTCGTCCGTCATATCGTCAAAGGAGACTCGCACCGCGGCCACCGGTCGGACAGGACGCACCCCACGGCGGCCCTGGTAGTCCAGCGCGCGGTTGATCTCCTCGGCGGTCGGTAGATTGGTTGCCATTTTCATGGCTGAAATATAATGCGATCCGTCCCGATTGTCGAGGGTTTGCGAACGATTTTTCGAAGTGGTAAGTGCGGGGAGCACAATCACTTCGCTTGTTTCCGGGCGCCGGAATTTTGCGGGCTTCTCCCGCGGCGTCCACCGGGAGGCCCCGCGGCGCCCCGCGACCCGGCCACGGTGAGGGCGCCGAACAGCACCGCGCCCAGCGCCAGCTGCAGGTAGAAGGTGAGGAATCGCCACCCCGCCGTCATCAGCCCCACGATGGGCGCCGGGAGGAGCGCCGAGTACACCAGGTAGAAGGCGGCCTCCGCGCCGCCCGAGGCGCCGGGGGTGGGAATGAAGAGCATCACCGTGAACACCACCCACTGGAGCAGGAAGAAGAGCACCGGGTCCACGTCCGCCCCCAGGAACGCGGCCAGCGCGGACACCACCGAGTATCGGCAGCTCCACTGCACCGCCGTGATCCCCATGGTGAGCAGGAAGCGGCTCTTCCCCCGCTCCACCACCAGGCGGTACACGTCCCGGAAGTCCCACCACGCCTTGCGGAGCCGGCGCCGCACGCGGGCGGCCATGCGCAGCCCGCTCCTGCGCGCCCGCGCGCCCAGGCGGCCGCGCAGCACCAGGCGGAAGAGGAGCCACAGGACCGCGGCCACGGTCGCAGCCACGCCCAGCACCTGCACGGCGCTCCCCTCGATCTCCCCCGCCACGCTCCGCAGGATGGGGAGATCCCACGCGGACGAGAGCACCACCGCGAGCGGGAGGGCGAGCAGGAAGAAGAGCAGGTCCTCGGCGTGTCCCAGGGCGATCACCGAGGCGGCGGCGCCGGGGGAGAGCCCCCGCTGCATCATCATCCCCCAGCGGAAGATCTCCCCGCCGGAGGAGCTGGGGAGCACCGACGATCCCAGCTCGCCCCCCAGCACGATGCGGAGGGCGTCGCGGAAGCTCAGGTCGGTCCCGATGAAGCGCGTCCAGACCAGGAGCCGGAGCGCGTTGGTGAGCCAGGGGACCAGCCCCAGCAGGAGCGCCAGGTACAGGTAGCCGCGCGGCAGCGCGGGGAGGGTGGCGAGGAGCGCGCGGTCGGTGGTCGCCCAGGAGAGCGCCAGGTTCCCCAGCACCCCGAAGGGGATCAGCACCAGCGCCAGGCGGAACACCCGGTCCAGCGTCAGGCGCCCGCGCCGCCGCGGCTTCTGCGGCGCCAGCTCGCCCATTCCCCACACGTGCAGGCGGTCCGGCTCCGGGGGCGGGTGCGCGTCGGGCCGCGGGTCGGTCACGCGCCGCCTCCCCGCGCCGCGGCGACCACCGCGGCGTAGCTGTCCAGCAGCCGGCCGTTGATCGCGCTCCAGTCGCGCTCGCGGGCGCTCGCCACCGCGCGCCGGGCCATCCGCGCCCTCTCCTGCGGGTCGCGGAGCAGGCTCGACACGCGGTCGGCCAGGTCGGCGGGGTCGTTGGCGCGCGCGATCCAGCCGTTCTCGCCGGGCTCGATCTGGTCCGGCGGGCCGCCGCGGTCCACCACCACCGCGGGGAGGCCGGAGGCCAGCGCCTCGGTGACCACGTTGCCGAAGGTCTCGGTGGTGGAAGGGAAGACGAACACGTCGCCGGAGGCGTACCAGCGGGCCAGCGCATCCCCCGTCTGGTGCCCGGCGAAGTGGGCGTCGGGGAGGCGCGCCTCCAGCTCGGCGCGCATGGGGCCGTCGCCCACCAGCACCAGCCGGTAGCGGAGCTCCCGCGCGCGGAGGATGCCGTCCATCTCCACCAGGTCGGCCAGGTCCTTTTCCTTGACCAGGCGGCTCACCAGGAGCAGCACCGGGGTGTCGTCGTCGGCCCCCAGCGCGCGGCGAAGCTCGGGGTCTCGGAAGGCGGGGGAGAAGCGGCGCGTGTCCATTCCCCGCGACCACAGCTCCAGCCGGCCGATGCCGTGCGACTCCAGCTCGCGGATGATGCTCCGCGACGGAGCGTACACCCGCGCGCAGCGGGCGTAGAAACGGCGCAGCATCCCCCACCCGAAGCCTTCCAGCGCGGGGACGCCGTAGTAGCGGAAGTAGGAGACGAAGTGGGTGTGGAAGCTGGAAACCACGGGGATGCCGCGGCGCGCGGCCCAGCGCTGCGCCCACGAAGCCATGGGGGTGGGGCTCACCACGTGGACCAGCTCCGGGGCCCACGCGTCCAGCTCGCGCCCCACGCGGTAGCTCCAGGGAATGGAGACCCGGTAGTCGGGGTAGGGGGGGAAGGAGAAGTAGCGCACCGGGCGCACCCGCTCGCTCCACGACACCTCCGGCCCCGGCACGAACGGCGAGTGGACGCGGAACTCCACCCCCCGCGCCTCCAGCGTGCCGAAGAGCTGGGCCAGGGTGCGGGAGACCCCGTCCACGTGGGGGAGCAGGCTTTCCGTGAAGTACGCGATCTTCATCCGCGGGGGTGCCGGGCCGGTCCCCGGCCCGCCCGGGGGAGGGGCAATCTAACCCCCCGGGAGCCGCGGGAAAACCGCGCCCGGGCCCCGCAGCAGGTAGGCGGCGAACTTGACGTACTCGTTGAAGTAGGCGATCAGCCCCTCCTCGCTGCGCCACCAGTCGCCCTCGCCGAACTCCCAGGCGTCCACGGGGCTCATGAGGATCTCCGCGCCGAGGCCCCGCGTGCCGCGGCGCAGGGAGAGCCGCGCGCGCCGCGAGTGGTAAGAGTTGGTGACCGCCACCACGCGCCGCAGCCCGGTGGCGCGCAGGTAGCCGCGCAGCGCCCGGGCCTCGTCCACGGTGCTCGCGGCCCTGCCGGGGGGCTCCAGCACCACCACGGCCGAGCCGGGGACGCCGCCGCGCCGGAGGATGCGCGCCGCGACGTCGGTGCGGTCGGGGTACAGTCCCTGGCGGACGGCGGGGCCCTGCTGCTCGCGCACCAGCACCACGCGCGGCGCCACGCCCCGGCGGTACAGCTCCGCGGCGTGGAAGGGGCGGGTGTTCAGCTCGCCGCCCAGCACCAGCACCAGCTCCGCGCGCCAAACGGGGTCGCGCACCGTGAGCAGGCGCGCGACCCCGGTCAGGAGGGGCGCCCGCAGCGCGTACGCGGCGAGCCCCAGCAGGAGCAGGGCGAGGGCGGCGGCCCCGGCCCGCCGCAGCCGGCGCCCTCGCCCCGCGCTTCCCACGCCGTCAGTCGCGGCTGCGGAGCTTGCCCAGCAGGCGGAGCAGCTCCAGGTACAGCCACACGGTGGTCACCAGCAGCCCGAAGGCCCCGTACCACTCCATGCGCCGGTCCAGCCCGGCGCGCGCCCCCCGCTCCACGAAGTCGAAGTCCAGCACGTAGTTGAGCGCCGCCACCGCCACCACCACCAGCGAGAACCCGATTCCCATCCAGCCGTTGTCGTGGATCAGCGGCATGGTGAACCCGAAGAAGGAGCCGGCGAAGGCGACCAGGTAGTAGACGGCGATTCCCAGGGTGGCGGCGGTGATCCCGGCGCGAAAGCGGTCCGTGGCGCGGAGCAGCCCGGTGGAGTAGGCGGCCAGCAGCACGAACAGCGTACCGAAGGTGAGCCCCACCGCCTGCATGGGAAGTCCCTGGTACTGCTGCTCGTAGGTCGCCGAGACGCCGCCCAGCAGCATCCCCTCGAGCGCCGCGTAGAGCGGCGCCGTCCAGGGCGCCAGGCGCGGGGCGAAGCAGGTGGCGATCCCCACCACCAGTCCGCCGACCGCGCCCACCAGGATCGCGCCGCCCACCGCCTCGCGGTTCCCGGCGAAGTAGGCGGACCACACGAACGCGGCGGACACAGAGGCGATCACCAGCAGGACCAGCGTCTTGAGCGCGGTGCCGCCCACGGTCATGCTGCGTGCGCCGACGCCGGCCTGGGCCTGGAGGCGCTTGAAGGCGCTCTCCCCGAGCGCCGGGTTCGAGGTGCGGTACATTGGCTCTCCGTGCGTGGGGGTCGAAGGGTTGGGGGGAACGCTTAGCGGCGCTCGGCGGCCACCCGCAAGCGTTCGCCGGCAGCGGCGTGGAACGTGGAGACCCTTCCCGGGACCCCGCTCACGACGGCGCGGCGTCCGCCAGCGGCGCCCCGAACACCCGGTACGTCTTGTACGCCGTGGCGCCCATCTTCTCCATGGCGCCGCGCATCTCCAGGTTGTCCTCCAGGATCCACGAGCCCTCGCCGGCGCGGTACCCGCGGGCGGCCGCCTCGCGGAAGGCGTGCACGTACATGGCCGCGCCCAGCCCCAGGTGCTGGTACCCGGGCTTGAGCCCCAGGGTGAGCACCCGCAGCGTGTCGATCTTCCTCCGGTGCCACAGGAACTTCAGGAAGCCGAAGGGGAAGAGCCGTCCGTCCGGGAGGTGGCGCAGCGCGCGGTTCAGGTCGGGGAGGCACAGGCAGAAGCCGATGGGCTCGCCGTCGTCCTTTTCGGCCAGGAAGACGATGTGCGGGTCCACCACCGGGCGGAGCTCCTTGGCCATGTGCTCGAACTCCGCCGCGGTCATGGGGACGAAACCCCAGTTCTGCGACCAGGCGGCGTTGTACACCTCCTGCACCCGCCGCACCTCCTCCTTGAGGTCCTTCATGCGCACGGCGCGGATGCGGGCGCCCATCCGCCTGGAGAGCCGCTCCATGGCGGCGACCGCGCGGGCCGGGGGCTCGGGGCTGGGCATCCAGTAGGCGACCAGGTCCTTTTCCTTGTCCAGCCCCGCCCCCTCCAGCAGCCCCGCGTAGAAGGGCGGGTTGTGCGACATCATCACCGCCGGTGGCGTGTCGAATCCCTCCACCAGCACGCCGGGGGAATACAGCTCGTCGTTGGTGGACAGGTTCATGGGGCCCACCAGCCGCTCCATCCCGCGGGCGCGCAGCCAGGCGCGGGCCGCGTCCACCAGCGCCCGCGCCGCCTCCGCGTCGTCCAGGCACTCGAACAGCCCGAAGAACCCCGTCCGCTCGCCGTGGTGGTCGTTGAACTGGCGGTTCTCCACCGCGGCGACGCGCCCCACCGCCTCGCCCCCGCGCTCGGCGAGGAAGTACGCCACCTCGGCGTGCCGGTGAAACGGGTGCTTGCGCCGGTCGAGGAGCCCCTCCACCGCCATGCGCAGCGGCGGCACCCAGTTGGGATCGCCCGCGTTGGCC
Organism: uncultured Gemmatimonadales bacterium; assembly: GCA_963716255.1. Lineage (GTDB taxonomy): Bacteria > Gemmatimonadota > Gemmatimonadetes > Longimicrobiales > Longimicrobiaceae > JAFAYN01. The sequence goes on from OY970303.1 coordinate 3,278,485, forward strand.
TTCCAGGCGAGGTCGATGAAGCCGCGGAGGGACTCGCCCGGGGGGATCTCCCGGACGCGGAGCGGTGCCGTCATGCGCGGTGCGGGGAGAGAGCGGGAAGGGGGAACGCGCGAAGGCGGCCGCGGCGCGCGCCGCGGCCGCCCCCGCCGGCGTGCCTCAGGAGATGATGCCCAGGTTGCGCCCCACCCGAGCGAAGGCGTCCAGCACCTGGTCCAGCTGCTCGCGCGTGTGCGTGGCCATGACCGAGGTGCGCAGCCGGCACGCGCTCTCGGGGACGGCGGGCGGGAGGACGGGGTTGGTGAACACGCCCGCGTCGAAGAGCGCCTTCCAGAAGATGAAGGTGTGCTCCATGTGCCCCGTGGAAACGGGGATGATGGGCGTCTCCGACTCGGCGGTGTCGAAGCCCAGCGACTGCAGGCCGCCGCGCAGGTAGCCGGCGTTGTCCCACAGGCGCTCGCGCCGCTCCGGCTCGCGCTCCATCACCTCCAGGCACGCCAGCACCGTGGCCACCGCGGAGGGCGGCATGCTTGCGCTGAAGATGAGGGTGCGGGCGTGGTGCTTGAGGTAGTGGACCACGTCGGCCGGGCCGGCGATGGCCCCCCCGATGGAGGCGAACGACTTGGAGAAGGTGGCCATCACCAGGTCCACCCCCTCCTCCAGCCCGAAGTGCTGGGCCGTGCCCCCGCCGTGCTCCCCCAGCACCCCCACCGAGTGGGCGTCGTCCACCATCACCCGCGCGCCGAACTCCTCGGCCAGCGCGACGATGGCGGGGAGCGGGGCGATGTCGCCCTCCATGGAGAAGATGCCGTCGGTGACGACGAGCATCCCCTTGCCGGCGTGCGTCTCCAGCAGCCGGCGCAGCGCGTCCATGTCCGCGTGGGGGTAGCGCGCCATCTCCCCGCCCGCCAGCATGGACGCGTCCACCAGCGAGGCGTGGTTCAGCTTGTCGTGGATGGCGACGCTGCCGCGCCCCACCAGGGTGGAGATGACTCCCAGGTTGGTCTGGTAGCCGGTGCTGAACACCAGCGCGGCCTCCTGGCCCATGAGCCGGGCCAGGCGCACCTCCAGCTCCCCGTGCAGGTCGAGCGTGCCGTTCAGGAAGCGGCTCCCGGTGCAGCCGGTGCCGTAGCGGTACAGCGCCTCGCGGGCGCGCTCCAGGACGTACGGGTGGTGCGTGAGGCCCAGGTAGTTGTTGGAGCCGACCATGATCTTGCGCTCCCCGCGGATCACCACCTCGGTGTCCTCGGAGCTCTCGATCGGCTGGAAGTAAGGATACAGGCCGCGGTCGATCATCTCCCGGGCCGCCGTGAAGCGTCGGCACCGGTCGAAGAGGTCCGCGGACTTCCGTACCGTCTGGATATTGGTCGCCATCAAAGCCATCCGTTGGTTCGGTACCACCGGGCCGTGCGCTCGACGCCCACGGCCAGCGGCGTCGCTGCGCCGGGCGGGAGGAGCGCCTCCGAGCCGGACAGGTCGCAGACCCACCCCTCGGCCAGCATCTCCTCGGCCTTTTCCCGGTTGAAGGCCGGCGTGAATCCCGCCACCCGGCCGATCCCCTCCGTTGCCGCCGCCGCCGCCCGGACCAGCGCGGGGGGGAGGCCGATGCGGAGGGGATGCTTGCCCAGCGCGAGGGAGATGGCGTCCACCAGGGCGTCCATCGTGTGCTCCACCGGCTCCGCGACGGCGTACGTCGCGGCCGGTGCCCCCGCCGCCCCCTCCAGCGCCAGCGCCAGGTCGGGGGCATAGATCATGTGGAGCCGGCGCTCGCCCGCGGGGGTGGGCGCGATGCCGCGCTGCACCATCCTGAAGTACGTGAGGAGCGCACGGTCGCGCGGCCCGTACACCGCGGGGGCCCGGACGATCGTGGTCTCGATCCCCTCGGCTTCCAGGGCGCGGATCCGCCGCTCCCCTTCCAGCTTGCTCCTTCCGTACCCTGTCAGCGGGCGCGGGGTTTCACCCGCGCCCCGCGGCGCGCCGCCCCGCATGGGCCCGCAGGCCGCGTAGGAGCTCAGGTACACCAGCCGCCGGGGGCGCGCCGGAGCGCGCAGGAGACCCTCCGCCACGGCCGCCGTCCCTTCCGCGTTGGCGCTCAGGTACGCGGCCTCGCTGGGTGCGGCGACGACGGCCGCCAGGTGGAAGACCACGTCCACGCCGTCCGCTCCGCGGGACACGGCCGCCGGGTCCGCCAGGTCGCCGACGACGCGCTCCACGCCGTGCCGCTCCAGGTGCGCAACCTCGCTGGTGGGGCGCACGAGCGCACGGAGCCGCCAGCCGGAGGAGGACAACCGCTCGACGAGATGGCTCCCCACGAAACCGGTGGCTCCGGTAATCAGTGCGGAGCGGCTCACCTTTGGGGAGTCAAGATGCGCGGGAAAGGCAAAAAGCGCAACAGGATGCGGGTACTGGAAGGCCGCCCGCGCCCCGGAGGGCGCGGACCCGGCACAGTAAATATGCGGCAGAGGAGGCAGGAAGTCACGGGTCACGGCGCCGGACCCGTCCACTTTGCGGGGGGCGGCGGCTACGGCTCCGACTCGCGCCACCAGTCGCGGGCGGCGGCGAAGAGTGCGTGGAGCGCCGCCGCGTCGCCACGCGCGAGCGCATCGTGCAGCTCGTCCAGACCGGCGCGCAGCGCCTCCACCGCGGCGGCGAGCGGTGCGGCGTTGTCCTGGGCGATGGCGGTCCACATCTCGGGGGAGCTGCCGGCCAGGCGGGTGACGTCGCGTCCGCCGGGGCCCAGCTCGGCGCGGGAGACGCCGGCCGCGGCGAGCGTGCGGGCGAGGGTGATGGAGGCGAGGTGGGGGAGGTGGCTGGTGCGGGCCAGGAGGAGGTCGTGCGCGGCGGGGTCGACGGTCTCGGGGAGGGCGCCCAGCGCGGTCCACAGCTCGCGCGCGAGCGCCAGCGCGGCCCCGCCGGCGGAGGGAGCGGGCGCGAGGAAGATGCGCCGCCCGGCGAAAAGCCCGGCGCGCGAGGCGTCCCACCCCGACAGGTGCGAGCCGGCCAGCGGGTGCGAGCCCACGAAGACCCCGCCGATCCCCAGCGCCTCCGCCGCGGCGCACACGCTGGCCTTGGTGCTCCCCACGTCGGTGACCAGACGGGCGGCGCGCAGCCGCGGAGCCAGCTCCCCCAGCACCATTGCGGCCGCGGTCACCGGGACCGCGGCCACCACCAGCTCCGCCTCCTCCACGCCCTCCAGCCCCGGCCCGAGCGCGGTGTGCACCGCGCCGTCCCGCATCGCGCCCGCCAGGCTCGCCGCGTCGCGGTCGTGCCCCAGCACGCGCACCCCCCGCGCCGCCAGGTCGCGCGCGAGCGAGCCGCCCACCAGCCCCAGCCCCACGACGGCGGCGGTGCGGACCTGGTTCACGGCGAGGAGATGGGGAACAGGGAAGAGGGAACAGGGAACAGCCTGCAACGGCAAGGGACAGGAAGCGCACCTCGCGGACGCGAGCTCGAACTCGCGTGAGGGATTTCGGCCCGAAGGGGCGAGACCGCGCGGCTGTTTGCGCGGGCTCGACTCCGTTGAGCACGGTTGTTTCGTGCTCTACGGAGCCGAAGCCCGACCCCGGCGTCAGCCGGGGGCACGCCCAAGGCCGCAGTGAGCCGTTCGAAGCTCACTCCTCTTCCACCTGCGCGCGCCGCGAAAGCCCGATCAGGTGCCAGAACAGCGCACGCATCTCCTCGTCCACGAGCCCGGCCTCGCGGGCCAGCGCCCCCGCCCGCCGGACGACCGCGGCTTCACGCGCGGGGTCCAGCGTCGGAAGGTCGGCGGCGCGTTTCGCTTTCCCGACCTCCCGGGCGAGCCGCACCCGCTCCGCGACCAGGGAAACGATCTCCCGGTCGATCCGCTCGATCTCCCCGCGGAGCCGAATCAGATCTTGCCCGGCGGAACTCGCCTTCGCCGGGCCGCTCATGCCGCCTCGAGTTCTGCGTCATCTTTCATCTCCGGGAGCGTGCGTCCGGCGGCGAGCGCGAAGGGACGGAGGGCCCGCATCAGCTCGGCGAAGGCCGCCGGGCTGAGCGACTGGTCCCCGTCCGAGAGCGCTTTCTCCGGACACGGGTGGACTTCTACGATCAGGCCGTCGGCGCCCGCCGCCACGGCCGCGAAGGACAGGGGTGCGACCAGGTCGGCGCGTCCGCCGGCGTGGCTGGGATCCACGATGACGGGGAGGTGCGTCTCCGCCTTGAGGACGGGGATTGCCGCGACGTCCAGCGTGTTGCGGGTGGAGGTCTCGAAGGTCCGGATCCCCCGCTCGCAGAGGATGACGTCGCGGTTGCCCTGCGCCATGACGTACTCGGCCGCCATGAGCAGCTCCTTGAGGGTGGCGGAGAGCCCCCGCTTGAGCAGGATGGGGCGCTGCACCCTTCCCAGCTCGGAGAGCAGGGAGAAGTTCTGCATGTTGCGGGCGCCCACCTGGAGCACGTCGGCGTACTCGGCCACCAGCTCCACCTGGCGGGTGTCCATGACCTCGGTGACCACGGGGAGCCCGGTGCGGGCGCGCACGTCGGCCAGCAGCAGGAGCGCGGCCTTGCCCATCCCCTGGAAGGCGTAGGGCGAGGTGCGCGGCTTGAAGGCCCCGCCCCGCAGCATCCCCGCCCCGGAGGCCTGGATGGCCCGGGCGGTCTCTTCGAGCATCTCGCGCCCCTCCACCGAGCAGGGGCCGGCGATCACCGCCAGGGCACGCCCGCCGATGCTGGCGCCCGCACGGTCGCCCACGCGGATCACGGTGGGCTCGGCGGCGAACTCGCGCGAGGCCATCTTGTACGGCTTCTGGATGGGGGTGACCGACTCCACCCCGGGGAGGGCGCGGAGCGCGGCCTCGGGGAGGACGGTCTCGTCGCCGATGCACCCCATGACGACCCGGTGCTCGCCGCGGGAGATGTGGGTGCGCAGGCCGTAGACCTCCACGCGCTCGCGGATGGCGTCGAGCTCGGAGTCGGTGATGTCGGGACGGGTGACGATGATCATGATTCCTCCAGTCGGCGCTCGGCTTCCTTGACGGCGTGGAAGAGCTGCTCGAAGGAATCGACCACGAACAGCACGTCCTGGAACCTGTCGATCTCGAAGTGCTGGTCCATCACGGCGTCCAGCTCGAACGGGCGGCGGTCGCAGCGGGGCCCCAGCGCGTTGGCCGCGTCCCCGATGGAGGAGATCAGCCCGCTCCCGTACACCTTGGTCCGTCCGTCCTCGTGCACCAGCCCGAACTCCACGGTGAACCAGAAGAGGCGGGCCATGCGGGTCATGTCCTCGTCGCTCCGGGCCTTCATCGCTGCCCTGCCGAAGGCCTGGAGGAAGTCCCCGAACACCGGGTCGGCGTGCAGCGGCACGTGGCCGAAGACGTCGTGGAAGATGTCCGGCTCGGGGAGGTACTCCAGCTGCTCGCGCGGCCGGACGATGATGGTGGTGGGGAACATGCGCTGCGCCAGGCAGCCGAAGAAGTCCCGCGCCGGGATGAAGCCACGGACCGGCATGGACCGCCACCCGGTGCGGGCGCCCAGCCGCCGGTTGACGTCGGCAAGCTCGGGAACGCAGTCGCGGCGCAGCCCGATGGTCTCGGCCCCTTCCAGGAAGACGCGGCTCCCGTTGTGGAGCAGCTCCTTCATGCGGCGCTCGTAGAGGATGCCCCAGGTCTCGTGCTCCTCGGGAGTGTAGGCTGCCCAGTCCTGCACGGTGAAGATCCCTGGATCGACGCCGGCTTCCTCTGCGACTGCTTGCATCAGGACCTCCCGGGCTCTCGCCCCGACGTATGAAGGCGATGGAATCTCAGGCACACCCCCCGGGTGGGATGGGCCGCGTGGTGTGTGGCGGGAAATGTGCCGGTGTCTCCAGGCAACTATAGATCTGAATGAGACAGGCGTCAAGCACTTCGTAGAAGGGCCCATGCTTGTTGGAGATAGGAAGCGGCCCCGGAACGAACGTCGCCGGCCGGGGCGCCGCCCGTGTTTCCCGGCACCGGGCCCGGAGGTGGGGCGCCGGTGTCCCACCCCGGGGCGCTCGCGCCGCATGGGCCCGGGCGGGGGGCTGGGGAGGAGGCAAAAAAAGGGGGCGGCCCGCGAGTGTCACGGGCCGCCCGGCGACGTCCGGACCCTCTCGGATCTCGCGGCCGCGCCGCAGCCTGACCCCGCGTGAGCGGGGGCACGCCCGGACCCTGCCGTTCAACCCGACTCAGTAGAACCCGGGATCAGGGGTCTTCCCGCAGGTGCCCGGTGGCGACCGCCTGCTCCACGACGGCGAGCACCCGGGGCCAGAGCCCGGGCGCGCCGGTGCGGATGGGCTCCATGCGGCGGAGCACCTGGCCGCGCGCGATGCCGTGGGCGCGCCAGCTCCCGCCGCCGGAGTGGAGGTTCTGGAGGAGCGGCTGGAAGCGGTCCAGCGCGACGGCGAAGCGTGCGTCGGGGGTCACCCCGGCCTCGAACTCCTCCCACAGCGCGCGCAGCCCGGCGGCCTGCTCCGCGGGGAGGAGCCCGAAGACGCGCTCCGCCGCGGCCCGCTCGCGCTCCTCCCTGCCCACGTTGGCCGCGGCGTCGTAGCAGAAGGCGTCCCCGGCGTCGATCTCCACCAGGTCGTGCACCAGCACCATGGTCATGGTGCGCGCGACGTCCACCGGGGCCCCGGCGTGCTCGGCGAGGAGCGCGGCCATCAACGCCAGGTGCCAGGAGTGCTCGGCGCTGTTCTCCTGCCGGGAGGCGTCGGTCAGGAGGGTCTGGCGGAGCACCGTCTTGAGCCGGTCGATCTCCACCACGAAGCGGAGCTGTTGCGCGAGCCGGTCGTCGTGCGTGGATGTCGGTTGCATGGCGGCTGGGTTCTGGGCGTGGGGCCGCTCTGGAGCCGGACGATACTGCCGTCCGTCTCCTGCGCGGGCTCCGGGAGCCCCGCGATACTGCTGCGGGTCTCCCTCCGCCGGAGTGAGCCAGCCGAAACAACCCGGCTGTCTCCCTCCGCAACGGATCATGAGGGTACTACTGACCTGCGAACGGCCGCGTCCGCCGTTTCGAGCCTCGCGAGAAGCTATCTCCCGGCCGGCTCGGGCTCAACCGTGCCGCCCCGTCCCGTGCCGGGTGGGTACAAGAAAAAGCCCGGCCCTCTCGCGGGAGAGGGCCGGGTGGAAGCCTGTCGGATCGTCCGGAAATCGGTTCAACTGAACCACTCCGGACGACGACCGGCGGCTACGGGTGGTGGAGCGAGACGTAGCACTGCCCGCTGGACTCGGTCACGTACATGTCCTGGTCCCCGGCGCTGACCTGGATCTGGACGACGGTGCCGTCGTCGCTCGAACGGAGGTCGCAGTAGAAGTTGGTCTTGCACGTCCACTTCCCCGCGTTGTCGCCGCCGACGGCGGTGAACTCGATCCACCAGTAGTCGTGGCTGGCGCCCAGCCCGGTGACGAACTGGATCTGGAAGCGGCCGCTCTGCGCCCCCTTGGCGAGCTGCCCGAGGGAGAGGGTGTCCACGTGGTCGCCGGAGGTGTGCTTCAGGGTGACGCTGGTGATGTCCACGTCCCAGTTGTTGAGCAGGTACGCCTCGCAGCGGTGGTTGGAGGAGGTGACCCCTCCCTCCACGTAGTCCTGCTCCTTGCCACCCTTGATGCAGACGGATTCGGCGGCGACATCGTTCATCGGTTCCTCGCTAGGTGAGTGTGACTGCGATCCCACGGGTGTGCCACACTCCAGTATCGGCGGCATCGCTCTCGTCTTTAGCGCCGCGCCCGATGTTCCCGGGCGCCGCGGCCCTCGCCGCGTTATCATGGGGGAGGACGCCCCTCGCGTGAGGGATTTCGGCCCGGAGGGGCGAGACCCGGCGGTAGTTTGCCGGGGCTCGACTCCGTTAGCCCGCGTTGTTTGCGGGCTTACGGAGCCGAAGCCCGACCCCGGCGCCAGCCGGGGGCACGCCCAAACGAGCCGTTCGTTCCGCCGTACACGTAAACGGAGGCTGCGCATGAAGCAGAAGCGGCACCACCCGGTGGTCCGCGTGACGCACTGGGTGGCGGTGGCGGCGATCCTGGCGATGGTGGGCTCGGGGCTGCGCATCTTCAACGCGTACCCGCGCTTCGCCCGCCGCGGCGAGAGCTTCTGCTGCTGGCCGTGGGAGAGCACGCCCATCCCGCCCTGGCTCACCTTCGGCGGGTGGCTGGCGGGGGCGCGCAACTGGCACTTCGCGATGATGTGGGTGCTGGTGGCGAACGGGCTGGTGTACCTGGGGTGGATCTGGCTGCACGGCGAATGGCGCGATTTGGTCCCCCGCCGCGGCGACGCGCGGGACGCGTGGGAGATGGTGAAGTTCTACCTGTTCGTGCGGCGCGACCACCCGCGCCAGGGGAAGCACAACGCCCTCCAGAAGCTGGCCTACTTTGCCATGCCGCTGGTGGCCGGGCTGATCGTGCTGACCGGGCTGGCCATCTGGAAGCCGGTGTCGCTGGGCGGGCTCACCGCGCTCTTCGGCGGCTACGCGTGGGCGCGCTACTGGCACTTCCTGCTCATGCTGGCGCTGGTGGGGCTGGCCGCCGGGCACGTGTTCATGGTTCTCACCGTGGACCCCTACTCGCTGCGCTCCATGCTCACCGGGGGCTACGCCGAGCGCCTTTCCCCGGAGGCGCGCGACGCCCGCCCGTTCTACCACCTCCTTCCGCGCCGGACGGCGGCGCGCTCCCCCCTGCCGGAGACCCCCCATGCACCCGATGGACCGACGCGGCTTCCTGCGCCTGGGCGGCGCCACGCTGGCGGCGCTGATGGCGGCGTGCGACTCGCAGGGGCCGGAGGCGGCGAAGCCGCTGCTGCGCTGGGCGGAGCGGCGGAACGAGGGAGTGGAGCGGGTGCTCTTCCGCCACGCGGCCATGGACACGCCGGAGAGCCGGGCGCTGGCCGGGAGGGCGCTGCCGAGCTACTTCATCTCCCCCCGGGTGCCGGTGTGGGACGAGGCGGCCCGGGGGCGGTGGACGCTGGAGGTGGCGGGGCTGGTGCGGCGCCCGCTGCGGCTGACGCTCCCGGAGCTGATGCGGCTGCCGCGGGTGACGCAGCGGGTGAACCACTACTGCGTGGAGGGGTGGACGGCGGTGACGGAGTGGACGGGGGTGCGGGTGGCGACGCTGGCGAGGGCCGCGGGGGCGCTCCCTGAGGCGCGCTACGTGGACTTCCAGTCGTTCGACGCGGGGTACCACGAGAGCTGGGACCTGGAAAGCGCCACCCACCCGCAGACGCTGGTGGCCTACGGCGGCGACGGCAGGGCACTGGGCCCGGCGCACGGGGCCCCGGCGCGGCTGCACTCGCCCGTGAAGCTGGGCTACAAGAGCGTCAAGTACCTGACCCGCGTGGTGTTCCTGGCGGAGCGCAACGGGGGCTACTGGAGCGACCGGGGGTACGAGTGGTACGCGGGGACGTGACGAGGCTTGCTGCTTTTACGGCTTGGAACTGCTGGTTTGGGCGTGCCCCCGGCTGGCGCCGGGGTCGGGCTTCGGCTCCGTAGGGCTGCAAACAACGCAGCCCAACGGAGTCGAGCCCGCGCAAACAGCCGCGCGGTCTCGCCCCTTCGGGCCGAAATCCCTCACGCGGGCATCGCGCTGGCGTCGGCGGGAGGCGCCGTGGTTACCCGGGAAGGGCGGACGGTGGGAGCACGCGCCACCTCCGTCCGCCGGTGCTCATGCCGCGCGGCAGATGCATACCTGGTGACGGCTGGCGGCCGTGAACGCGCCGCCCGCGAGGTCGCCGTGGCGGCTTTCCAGTCGCATTCCCCCGGCGGCCAGGAGCAGCGGCAGCTCCTGCGGAAAGATGCTGCGCAGGTGGAGCGGGGCGACCAGGAAATCCGGCTCGCCGGCCGCGGAGAAGTGCCACGCGGCGCGGTTCACCTGCGTGGCCGCGTCGTAGTCGCCGGTCGCCTCGATGCGGACCTCGCCGCGGCGGGGGTGCCGCACCTGCATCACCGGAAATCGCTCGCCCGGCGGGCGCGCCAGGATCGCCACGTCCGGGTTGAAGACGTCGAAGACGAAGGCGCCGCCCGGGAGCAGGTGGCGCCGCACGCTGGCGAGGCAGGCCAGGAAGTCGTCCACCGCGTGCAGGTGGAGCAGCGAGTTGCGGGCCACGTACACCAGCGCGAACCGCTCCCCCAGGTCGAAGCCGCGCATGTCGCCCTCCACGAGCCGCACGTCGGTGGCCTCCGCGGCGGCGCGGGCCCGCGCCGCCGCGAGCATGGCCGCGGACAGGTCCAGCCCCGTTGCCTTCGTCCAGCCCCGTGGCCTTCGTCCCGCCCCGCGCGATGGGGACCAGCAGCTGGCCGGTGCCGCAGGCCAGCTCCAGCACGGGCCCGCCCGCGCCCCGCGCCAGCCCGGCGTAGTACGGGCCGTACGCGCCCGGCGAGAAGAGCAGGTCGTACAGCTCGGGATCGGAGTAGAACGGATCGCTCATCGGAGGGCGCGAGGGGGTGTGTGGCTACAGGCGGGCGAGCCAGGGGTGCCCGGCGTGGACCTGCTCCAGGGCTGCGCGCAGCCATTCGCGGCGGGCGCGGCCGAGCCCGTCCCGCGCGGTGGCGAAGTCGCGCTCGTCCTGGGGGCGGAGGTGCTTGGCCTTGTACAGCAGGACCACGGCGGGGCACAGAACGGCGAGCCCGGCCGCTGCGCGCACGATCACCCGGTCCGCCGGGCACCGCACGCGCGCGTCGCGCCGGAACACCCACTCCCCGCCCTCGCGCTCGTTGAGGAGGAGCTCCAGTTCGGGACCCGGTCCGCCGGGAGGGCTCGCGTACACCTCGTGCACGGGCGGGAGCAGCCACTCGCCTGCGGGCCAGTCCACGACCCGGCCGTCGGCTACCTTGCGGAAGCTCCACCCGGCCAGATGCTCGCGGAGGCGTGCCTGGTCGTCCCGGAACAGCGCCAGGTCCAGGTCGCCGTGGGGGCGTGTGGCGCGCCCCAGGAACAGGTCCAGCGCCCACCCCCCGGCGACGCACCACGGCGCGCCGAAGCCGCGCATGGCCTCGGCCGCCACGAGCAGGCTGGGCGGGGGAAACCCGCCGGGTGCGGAAGGCGCCACGCCCATCGCCGCGTGCGTCAGCTGGGGTCGGGGGCGCCCGGCTCGCGGCCGGTGTAGCCGAAGCTCACCTGGTCGCGCGCCTGGGACCCGTCGCCGTGGCTCTCCCGGCCCACCTTTTCCCAGCCGCGCTCCACCTGCGCTTCCACCTGCTCGAAGGGGCCTTCTCTCCGCTCCTGTGTCATCGCTCCCTCCCTGAACGGGTGTGCCGCGCTCCCTCCGGCGCGCGGGGAGGCGAGCCCGCGGCAAGGAGCGCGCCGGCCGGGCACTCAGGCGGGCGGGTCCGGGCGGTCGACGGGAAGCGGCCAGGCGGTGTCCAGGATGGTGATCTTCTGCCAGATCTTGCGGGACAGGTCCGCGGTGAGGCTCTCGACGTCGTTGACGGCGCCGAGCACCACCGGGTCCTGAAGGTGCTGGGCGTGCAGCGCGGCGAGCTTGCTGGTGAGGGCGAGCAGCTCGGAGCAGTAGTCCAGGTAGCGGGCCAGCTGCTCGCGGGACAGGCCGCGCCTGGGGGAGGAGGGCGTTGCGCCCAGGGGCCGGAGCGCGTGGTCCGGGTCCTTGGTGAGCTGGTGCATGTCCACCACGTGGGCGATGCTGCGCAGCCGGTGCAGCATGCGCAGCGCGGTGCGCCGCTTGAGGCGGGTCTCCAGCGAGGCCAGGAAGAGCACCACGAGCGACAGGAAGATCAGCTCGTTGATGGCGGCGTCGATCCCCTGCACCAGGTCGGCGGCGCCGCCGATGCCGCCGGCGGCCATGCGCACGAACTGCCTCCCGGCCCACAAGGACACGGCCACCACCGCCGCGATCCCCACGCCGATGAGCGTCCGCAGCCACCAGAGCGGGTGCCGCAGGCGCTCCACCACGGCCTCGTTCTGGGCGGCCAGGCTCGACAGCTCCCCGGCGAGGCGGCCGAGCCCGGAGCCGGGGAAGCGCTCGTGGATGCGCCGCTCCAGCTGCACGATGGTGGCGCGCACCGGCGCCGACCGCAGCTCGCCGTACGAGAACGCGCCCGCGGAGGGCGCCTCCGGGGGGCCGGGGCTCACCGCCACGCCGGCACCCGGGCGTGCACCGCGTCCGCGAGCGCGGCGAGCGCGGCCCGCACCCGCGCGGACGCCTCCGGGTCCGCCGCGATGGCCGCGGCGTCCAGCCCCCGCGCCAATAGCGGCACCGCCACCGATGCCCCCTCCACCACCCTCCCGGACATGGTGCGCACCGTTTCCGCCAGCGAGGCCTGCGCGTGGACGGCGCGGGGCGAGGCGTTGAGGAGGGCGACGGGCTTGCCCACGAACTCCGGGCCGCCCACCAGCCAGTCCAGCGCGTTCTTGAGCGCGCCGGGGACGCCGTGGGCGTACTCCGGGCTGGACACCAGCAGCCCGTCCGCCGCGCCCACCCGGGCGCGCAGGTCGGCGGCGGCGGGGGGAGCTCGCCGGCTTCCAGGTCGGGGTTGAAGTGCGGGAGGGCACCCAGCCCGGTGTACGGCACCACCTGCATGCCGGCGGGCGCGAGCAGCGCGGCGGCCCGGAGCAGCTCGGTGTTGGACGAGACCGCCCGGAGGCTGCCGGAGATGGCGAGGATTCGCACGGGTGCGGGAGGTTCGGGCGTGGGCGCGGCGCCGGGCTCGCGGGCGCTCCCCAAAGCTCGGGCGCACGCGGCCGCTCCGCAACTCCCGCGTGGCGCGCCTACCGGCTCGCGGCGGCGAGGACGACGCGAAGGCGCTGCATCTCGTCCTTGCGGACGCGCACGGCCAGCGGGTTCGCCTGGCCGGGGGCGAGGGCGTACCCCGCGGGCGGCGTCAGCGTGACCGTCCACTCTCCGGGCGTTCCGCCGGTGCCATATTCGCAGGTCGCGGCATTGACGGCCCGCTGGGGGCTCTGGCCCGGGATGGCGATCTCCATCTGTACGCCCCTGACGCACGCGCCGGCAGTGTCCGCGAACTCGAGCAGCAGATAGCCGGGGTGCCGGTCGGCGGTGAGGACGATCTCGGTGCCGCACGCGGCGAGCGCCAGGAGCGCGGCGGCTGCCCAGGGCCGGGCCGCGCGGCGGTTGATGGGCGCGCTCATGTCTCGGGGATGATGGAGATGAGGGTGTACAGGCCCAGCCCCGCGACCAGCCCCGGCCACGACACCAGCTTCGCGCCGGCGGTCGCCTGGCCGCCGTCCCGGCTGCTCTCGCCGTGCGCGAACAGCCCCAGCATGTCGCCCAGCGTCACCGCCGTGTGCGCGGTCAGCCGCACCCGCCGGCCGTCGTAGTCGTTCCCCACCACGATGGCGCCGGGCGCGACGTCCAGCGCGATCCCGGAGCCGAGCCAGCGCCGGTAGCGCAGGCCCACCCCCCGGTGCCCGCTCTTGGGCTCGCCGAACACGTAGGTGGCGCCCACCGCCTGCCCCTCGCCCACGTTCACCATCGCTCCCCAGTCCCACTGGAACTTGTCCTCCAGCCCCCGGTAGGCCCCGAACTCGCGCGTGCCGCGCGAGATCTCGGTGACCAGAAAGACGCGGCAGCGGTCGCCCGCCCGCGGGCGGAAGCAGAACGCCGCCGGCCGCGCCCCGGCCGGCGCCGCCTCCTGCGCGGCCAGGACTGCGGGCGCGAGCCAGAGCAGCGCGAAAAGGGTCGAAAATATCCGGAGCATGCGAGCGTGGATGCGTCGACTAGTGGCGTGTGGCGCGGCGCCTAGGCGGCCGGAGCCGGCCACGGATGACGACCCCCGTCCGCCGCCCGTCACCGGATGCCGCGGCCGCGCCGGACCCTGCGTGAGGGATTTCGGCCCGGAGGGGCGAGACCCGCGGGCAGTTTCGCGGGGCTCGACTCCGTTAAGCAGCGTCGTTTGCTGCTTTACGGAGCCGAAGCCCGACCCCGGCGCCAGCCGGGGGCACGCCCAAACCAAACTGTTCGAAAAACGTATCAGGCCATCGTGAGCCCGGCGTCCACGGCGATGGTCTGGCCCGTGACGGCGTTGCTCCAGTCGGAGGCGAAGAACGCCACCGCGCGCGCGAAATCGGCGGGGGTGACCACCTCGCGGAGCGGCGACGAGCCGGCGATCAGCTCGAACACCTCCGGCGGGGTGACGCGGCTGGCGTCGGTGACGCTGAGCAGCCCGCCGGCCACCAGGTTGACGCGGATGCCGTGCGGGCCCAGCTCCGCCGCGAGGTTGCGGGTGAGGCCCAGCAGCGCCGCCTTAGCCGTGGTGTAGTCGTAGTACGTCACCACGGGGTTGAAAATCAGGTTGGTGGCGATGTTGACGATCTTGCCGAAGCGCTGGGCCTTCATGTACGGGAGCGCCGCCCGCGTGGTGTTGAACACCGCCCGCACCGCCCCCTGGAACTGGCGGTCGAAGTCCTCCCACTCCACCGTCTCGATGCGGGTGTACGGCGCGCCGGGATCGAAGCTGTACGCGGGGAGCGCGTTGTTGACCACCACATCCACCCGGCCGAAGCGCTCCCCCGTGGCCCGCATCATGGCGTCCACCTCTTCGGGCTGCGTCACGTCGGCACCGTGCGCGAAGGCGTGGCCGCCCGCCGCCTGGATGGCGAACACCAGCTCCTCGGCCAGCTCCCGGCTGCGGAAGTAGTTGACGCAGACGGACGCGCCCTCGCGGGCCAGCTCCGCGGCGATGGCGGCGCCCACGCCCCGGCTGGCGCCGGTGACCACCGCGACCCGATTGCCAAGATCCATGTGCCCTGCCCGGTGAGCGGAAGAAGCGAAGGAGATCAGACACCGCAGGGCAAGGGGCGGGCCGCGCCCCTTCCGGCGGCCGGACGGCGCGGGCACGGATGGACGGAAGGGGCGGCGCGCGTTTAATTTGGGCCCGGCACATCTGCCGGACCTCCTCCCGCTGGACGATTCGCATGCCCGCATCCTTCCCGGAGCGCACGCCGCCGCCCGCTCCCGGCGCCATCCCCGAGGAGCGCGCCCTGGCCGCGCTGCGCCGCGCCGCCCAGCTCCAGGCGGAGGCGGCGGAGCGGATGGACGGGCACTCGCAGGCGCTGGCGGCCCACCGGGGCGAGGCCGACGCGGCGGACGGCTTCCAGCGCGCCGACATCGAGGCGGCGGCGGAGGAGGCCGGGATCTCGCCGGAGTATGTCCGCCAGGCGCTGCAGGAGCAGGACACGCTCGGCGAGCACGCGGCGGCGCTCGCTCCCTGGGTGGACCGCGCGGGGACCCGCATGCTGCGCACCCGGCAGCGGAGCGTGGAGGTCGCGCGGGAGATCGAGGCGGAGCCGCAGGCGGTGCTGGACGCGATGCAGCGGGTGCTCCCCGCGCAGCCGTACACCATGACGCTGGTGGACTCGCTGGGGGGATCGCCCGTGGAGGGCGGCGTCCTGGTGTTCCAGCTCCCGCGCGTGTCGATGGGAAGCACTTCACACACGCCGTTCGCGGCCGCCATGACGGCCATCGACCTGCTGCAGCTGCACGTGACGCTGCACCCCGTGCCGCGGCCGGACCGGATGGCCACGCTGCTCACCCTGCGCGGCGACCTCCGCACGGGGATCCGCCGCAACGTGTGGGCGGGGCTGGGGGTCTCCGGCGGGGCGGGGGCGCTGGGGGTGCTGATCGGCTCGGTCGTCGTGATCGCGTCCGGCGGCCTGGCGCCGCTGGTGGCCGCGGGCGCGGCCCTGGGGGCGCTGGGGATGGGCGGCGCGGGGGCGGCGGGGTACGGCGCGGTGTACCGCTACTACCACGGCAAGGCGCTGCGCGAGCTGGAGATGCTGCTCCGCGTGGTGGACGCCAACGCGCGGACCGGCGGCGCCTTCCGCGCTCCGCCGGCGCCGGGCGGGGACGGGGGATCCGCCGCGGCGGGCGCCATCCCCCCGATGATCTCCCCGCCGTAGCGTCCGCGCGGCGGCGCATGCGCGAACGGCCCGCTCCCGGACTCCCGGGAGCGGGCCGCTGCGTCTCCGGCGGCGGAGCCTGACCCCGGCGTCAGCCGGGGGCACGCCCAACCCCGCCGTTCAGAGCCGTTCCAGGACCTCAGCCCCGCGCCCGCCGCGCCCGCTCGCGGAGCATGTACAGGTACATTCCCTCCACCTTGTCGCGCGCCCACGGCGTCTTCCGCAGGAACTTGAGGCTGGACGGAATGCTGGGGTCGCTGGTGAAGCAGCGGATGCGGATGCGCTGCCCCATGGCCTCCCACCCGAAGTGGTCCACCAGCTCGGTGAGCATGCGCTCCAGCGTGACGCCGTGCAGCGGGTTGCCGGAGTGGTCGTGGGGAGCCGCGGCGGCGGGCTCGTCGGGCGGGTCGTGCATGCGTCGTCGCCGGGGGTGGAGGGGTCGGGTGCGGGCCGCCCCGGGTCACTGCACGGATGCGGCCATCTCCACGCGGTTGCGGCCGGCTTCCCTGGTCCGGTACAGGGTGTCGTCGGCACGCTTGAGCGTGGCCGCGAAGCCGGCGGACGCCAGCGCGACACCCGCGTGAGGGATTTCGGCCCAAAGGGGCGAGACCGCGCGGCTGTTTGCGCGGGCTCGACTCCGTTACGCACGGTTGTTTCGTGCGTTACGGAGCCGAAGCCCGACCCCGGCGCCAGCCGGGGGCACGCCCGAACCCTGCTGTCCAGGCCTGGCCCGTCCTCACTCCCGCAGCCGGTACTTCACCACCCGGTAGCGGTTGCGGTCCGCGGCCCACACCTCGTCGCGCTCGGTGAGCGCGATGCCGAAGACCACGCCGGAGCCGAACGCGCCGAGAAGCCGCCCCTCCGGCGAGAAGGCGCGCACCCCGCCCCCCATGTCGCTCACGAACACCCTGCCGCGCCCGTCCACCGCGACGTCGGCCGGCGAGCGGAACCCGGTGGGGCTCTCGCCCTCGCCCCCGCCGCCGAAGCGGTCCACGAACCGCCCGCCGGCGTCCAGGTGGTACACGTCCGCCGACCACTGGTCCAGCACGTACAGGTCGCCCGACCCCGCCACGGCGATGCGCTTGGGCGAAGCGCGCTCGCCGATCACTTCGTGCGCGTCGATGCTCCTGAGCTTGTCGCCATCGCGGCCCAGGTGGACGATGCCGGAGGGCCAGGTGGTCGCCCACAGGCTCCCGTCCAGCGCGAGCGCCACGTCGGAGTAGGTGTGGCTGCCGGAGCCGGGCACGGTGCCCAGCGGCTTGCCCGTGGTTCCCTCGTAGCGCCGGATGCGCCCCGACTGCACCACGTAGACCGTGCCGCGGCGGTCGGCCTCCAGGTCCACCAGCGGCATCTTCGGATCGGCCGTCCACTGGGTGAGGAAGGCGCCGATGGAGTCGAACACCTGCACCCGGCCGCCGGAGTACTCGGCGACGTACACCCGCCCCGCCCCGTCCACGGCCACGCTGCGGGCGTCGGTGAAGCGCCCGGCTCCCGGGCCCTGGCTCCCGAAGGCGAGCACGGAGTCGGCGAAGCGCGGCGGCTCGGGCTCGGGCGCCGGTCGGGCGGCGGGCCCGGCGCCGGGGGGCGTGGGCACGTTGACGTTGTAGGTGACGCCGGCCGGCGCTCCCGGCTGCGCGTGGCGAGCAGCACGCCCAGGCCGATGGCCGCCACGAGCAGCACGGCCGCGCAGCCGACGAGAGCGGCCGACGGCCTGTAGGGCTGCGGCCGCGGGCCCGCGGGTACGGCCTCCACCATCCCGTGCCGCTCGGTCAGCAGCACGGCGGCGCCGCAGTACGGGCAGCTGGCGGTGGTGGCGTGCGTGTCGGGGAGGGTGAGCGGCGCGGAGCAGGCGGGGCACTGGAGGCGTACGGGCATCGGGCACCGTCGGCGGGAGGAGCGGGGTGGAGGCCGGGAGGATGTTAGCGCGCGGGGGCGGGCGATTCAACGGCCGCACCGGCCGGGCGGGTCACGGGTCGTCCGACGTGTTGTCCGAGACGTCCTCCATGAAGAGCCGCGTGTGCGGGATCGTTTCCCGCCGCGTGCTTTCGCGCGCGACGATCCCTTCCCGCACGTGGCCGGTGGTGGTCAGGCGGACGCCGGTGAGGAAGTTCTCGCTGACGAGCACGGTGTCGTCGCGGTCCAGGGGCCGCGTGTACGTGTAGTGGTCGCGACCGATCAGCAGGAATCGGCCGGACGACGGGTCGTGGCGGAAGCGGTGCGTCAGGCTGACCACCCACGTCATCCCGTACAGCTGCTCGGCGACGAGCACTCCTCCGCGGATCTCCAGCTCCAGCGAGTACTGCGGCGCCGCCGTTTCCAGCAGGTCCGGCGCGACGCCCCCGCGCCGCAGGCTCCCGTCCGCCTGCGCGAGCAGGACCACCAGCGCGTGCCCCTCCGGCGCGGCGCTGAAGAGCGGGTCGTCCGGGGTGTCCGCGGCCACCAGGTGCAGCACGGTGTCGGCGCGGCCGTCGCGGTCCAGGTCGCCCGTCACTCGCGCGGCCTCCCGCCACCCGCGCGGGACGAAGTCCGCGGCGCGCGCTCCCCGGGCGGGCACGTCGGACGGGCGGAGCCGCGGCGCGTCCTGGGCGCGGGCGCCCGCCGGCGCGCACAGGCACGCCAGGGCGAGCAGCAGCGGGGTCGCGGCGCGGTGTCTCACGGCGGGATGCTCCGGTGGGCGGGGCGCTGAGCGGCGGCGGGGGCGACTCGCCGCACTCGAAGGGATGTCGCGCTTCAACTCGGACGCCTGGGTCTGGCCTCGCATGCGCGTGGGCGGGGACCTCAGGCCTGCACGGTCGGGCGGCCGGGGAAGGAGTACGGCGAGCGGCGATGCTCGCGCTTCGCGTCGACCGACAGGGTGTCCTCGGCACGGTGGGCGGCGAGGACGAGCGCCGCGGCGAAGATGATGAGCGACGGGAAGAACAGGACGTTGGCGCCCTCCAGGTACCAGCCCCACGGGTCCACGATGGAGCGCCACACCCCGATCAGCGTGGTCGCGGTGACGACCGCCAGCGCCGGATAGGCGATGCGGCGGGCGGCGCCGAGGACGATCAGCAGGCCCAGGATGATCTGGAGCACCCCGAAGGCCTTGAGGAGCGAGGCCGAGCTGAACAGCCCTAAGTAGAAGCCCTCGGAGACGAGCAGGCCGTGCTGCACGTTGACCAGCTTGTCCGCCCCCCAGAGGAGCATCAGGAGGCCCAGCGAGACGCGCAGTAGCAGGAGAGAAGCCGGTTTCATCGGGATCTCCGGGTGAGGGCACGAACGACACCAACCCGCAGGGTGCTCGTAAGTGGCGGAAAGATCAAGACCAGAGTTGGACCAAGCAAGACGGATTCTGTCTACTGCTCGACCGTTTCTTCAAGAAGGCGAAAGATGAAGCGCGATGGGCGATCCATATGTTGAGCGACGTTCTCGACGCGGAGTTTGCCACGGTAAGTAAAATCCGTGTGGTGCTTGTCGCGATAGAATAAATGGATCTCGTCACCTGGGTTCGTCGCCATCATCCGGCTCTCGGCAAAGTGATCCTTGGGTCCTTCCCAATCAAGCCGATCCCTCTCCAACCTGTTCTCATACTGTTCATAGCTGTTCTGCTTTTCGTGTGTGACGAACAAGATGATGTAGTTGGCTCCGCGTGGGGTGACAACGCCACGGGAGAGACCTTGATTCCCCTTGTAACCCCAAAGTGCCGCCAGATCGGTTCGGGAGTAAGTATCGCCTGATCGGATGGGCTTGAATGTGACGTTTGGCATAGACGAGGATGCGTGTCCAGGTGTAGACGGCTGAGTACCTCTAAGTCCTCTCGTACCCGGTTGAGCAACGCTTCGGCCCGTTCGCCGGGTTGCCCCACCAGGAGTGCTTAGCCCCTTCGCGCACGAGGATGCACCAGTGCGCCGCCAGGTGGGCCAGCAGCGCGCGGCGCTTCACGCAGCCGGGCTGACCCGGACCTCTTCATACGGGGCGCCCTGTGCCGCAGCCAGAGCATCCGCGCGGTTCATTTCCAGCGCTTCCTCCAGAGCAGAGCGGAGGTTGTCTAGCAGCTCTTCCCGCGTTGTGCCCTGTGAGTTGACACCGGGCACCTCGTCAATCCAGCCGATCCACCACGGGTCGCGCCGCTGGACCACCGCCATGTAACCTGCTTCCATGGTCATCCCGGGGTTCGGGTCTCTCGTCTTCACGGTAGCGAACCGCCTGCCCGCGCGAAAGCGGGCTGAGTCCTCCGCTATGCAACCCGTGCTCGACGCGCACGCATGAACGGCCACAGCACGACGGCGAGCCCGGCGGCCAGGAAACCGACGCCGATCCAGCCCGACACCGGCTCCGCCACGCCGTCGTCGAAGTAATCGAAGAGGTAGAGCGCGAGCTGGACCCCGGCGAGCACCCCGAGCAGGTAGATGGACAGGGTGCCCAGGAGAGAATGCTCCGTGCGCTGCCTGAACATGAGCGACCTCCGGTTCGAGTGCCGTGCCGCGACCCGGGGAGCCGTACGTGCGGGCGGACGCACGGGTTTCCCGCCGCGGCACGACGAAAACCACACGCAGCGTACGAGGGCGAGCGTCGGTCCGTGCGCCACGCCGCCGCCGACGGAGCTGGTCAGGCGGGCCCCGCCGACTCCACCTCCGCCACGACACCCGCCGCCAGCTCCCGCATCGACTCCCAGAACCCCGCCACGTGCTCCGCGGTGAGCGCCGGCGACAGCGCCATCCAGCGGATCGCGCGGACGCCGCCGACGACCGTGGTCGAGATCCAGCTGCGCCCGTCGCGCACCACCGCGTCCACCACCCGGTCCTGGAGCGCCCCGAGCGCGCCCTCCGCCACCTCCGCCGGCCGGTAGCGGAAGCACAGGATGTTGAGGTCCGGCGGCACCACGATCTCCCAGTCGGCGTCCTCCTCCAGCCGCTCCACCAGCCAGGCGGTGAGCGCCATGTGCCGGTCGATCACCTCCTCGTACCACTCCACCCCCAGCGCCTTCAGCGACACCCACAGCTTGAGCGCGTCCATGCGCTTGCTCCCCACGATCCCCCAGCGCCGGAAGTCCGTGCGGTCGTCGTCGTCCGTGGGGATGTAGACCGCGTCCGCCGAGAAAGTGCGCGGCAGCGCCTCCGGGTCGCGGGTGAGCACCGCTCCCGCCGCGATGGGGAGGAAGAACCACTTGTGCGGGTCGAAGGTGATGGAGTCCGCCCGCTCCACCCCCGCCAGCAGCCCCCGGTGCCGCGCCGACACCAGCGCCCCGCTCCCCCAGGCCGCGTCCACGTGCAGCCACAGCCCCTCCTCCTCCGCCAGGTCCGCCAGCGGCGCCACCGGGTCGATGGCGCCCGCGCTGGTGGTGCCCGCCGTCGCCACCAGCGCGAAGGGACGCCGGCCCGCCGCCCGGTCCGCGCGGACCTGCGCGCGGAGCGCGTCCACGTCGATGCGCGAACGGGCGTCCACGGCCGCGGGGCGGAGGCCGGACGTCCCCAGCCCCAGCGTGGTGGCTGCCTTCTTGAAGGAGTAGTGCGCCTCGGCCGAGACGTAGAAGACCGGCTGCTGGCGGAGCGCCTGGAGCCCGCCCTCCAGCGACTCGGGGAGCCGGTGGGCGACGGCGGCGCGCAGGGCCACCAGGTTGGCGACGCTGCCGCCGCTGGTGAACGTGCCCGCGGCCCGGGCGGGGTAGCCCACCAGGTCGCAGAGCCAGCGGACCACCCGCTTCTCCACCGCCGTGCCCGAGGGCGAGTGCGACCAGGCCGCCATGTTCTGGTTGAGCGCGGCCACCACCACCTCGGTGAGCACCGCCGGCATCACCGGCGTGGGGTTCATCAGCCCGAAGTAGCGCGGGTGGGGGATCCCCAGCGCGGCGGGGACCACCCTGGAGCGCACCTCCGCGAAGGCCGCGTCGAAGCCCAGGCCGCGGCGGGGGATGGGCTCGTCGAAGAGCGCGTCGCTCCCGGCGGGGGTGATCTCCGGGGTGATGGGGCGCGCCTCCAGGCCGCCGTAGTAGTCGGCGACCCAGCGGACCACCTGCTCGCCCATGCGCGCGATCTCCTCGGGGGCCCACTGGTCTCGCATGCGGAACGGTCCTGGCGGGGGTGGATGGACGGACGGGCAATGTAACGATTCGCCCGGCGCGCGCGAGCCGGCTCGCGCGCGAGTTGACATCCGGCCGGCGGGCGCCGCACCGTGCGGGGCGGCCGTGCACACGACGCGACAGGGAGGAACGCGGTGAGGGGACCCACGATCGAGGAGCACGGCGTCATCGGCGACCTGCACACGGTGGCCTTGGTGGGGGTGGACGGGACCATCGACTTCATGTGCGCGCCGCGCTTCGACTCGCCCACCGTGTTCGCGGCGCTGCTGGACCGCGAGCGCGGCGGGTGCTTCGCGCTGGCGCCCGTGCTGGACGACGCGCGCCACACGCAGATGTACCTGCCGGACACCAACGTCCTGCTCACCCGCTTCCTGTCGCCGGGCGGCCTGGCCGAGGTGTCCGACTTCATGCCGGTGAACTCGGCGCGCGAGCACCACCGCATCGTGCGGCGGGTCAAGGCGGTGCGGGGCGAGGTGAGGTTCCGCGCCCGCTGCGCGCCGCGCTTCGACTACGCGCGCTCGGCGCACCACGCGGAGGCCGGCGAGGACGGGGTGGTGTTCGTTCCGGAGGCGGCGGGGTGCCCGGCCATGCGGCTGCTCGCCACCGTGCCGCTGCGCGTGGAGGAGGGCGACGCCGTGGCCGAGTTCACCCTGCGCGCGGGGGAGACGGCGTCCTTCGTCCTGGAGGAGGCGCGCCCGGGGGCGCAGCCCTCCTCGGTGGAGCACGGGCACCTGGCGCACGCCTTCAAGGAAACGGTGAACTACTGGCGGCGGTGGATCGGGCGCTCCACCTACCGGGGGCTCTGGCGCGACCAGGTGCACCGCTCCGCCCTGGTGCTCAAGCTGCTGGTGTCGGAGGAGTTCGGGTCGCTGGTGGCGGCCCCCACCTTCGGGCTGCCGGAATCGCTGGGCGGCGAGCGCAACTGGGACTACCGCTACACCTGGATCCGCGACTCCACCTTCGCGCTGTACGCGCTGATCCGCCTGGGGCTCACGGAGGAGACCGGCGCCTTCATGCGCTGGATCGAGGCGCGCTGCCAGGAGTCGGACGGGGGGCGGGCGGGGCCGCTCCAGGCGCTCTACGGCATCGACGGGCGGCACGAGTTGCCGGAGACGATCCTGTCCCACCTGCGCGGCTACGGGGGCTCGCAGCCGGTGCGCATCGGCAACGCGGCGTACGGGCAATTGCAGCTGGACCTGTACGGGGCGCTGATGGACTCGGTGTACCTGTACGACAAGTACGGCGAGCCGGTGTCCCACGATTTCTGGTGCAACCTGTCGCGCCTGGTGGACTGGGTGTGCGACAACTGGCAGCGCCCGGACGAGGGGATCTGGGAGGTGCGCGGCGGCCGGCGCGAGTTCGTGCACTCGCGGCTGCTCAGCTGGGTGGCGGTGGACCGCGCGGTGCGGCTGGCCTGGAAGCGCTCGGCCCCCGCGCCGCTGGCGCGCTGGCGCCGCACGCGCGACCGCATCTACCGCGACGTCTTCGACGGCTTCTGGGACCCGGAGCTGGAGGCGTTCGTGCAGCACCGCGGATCGAAGGAGGTGGACGCGGCGACGCTGCTGATGCCGCTGCTGCGCTTCATCGCCCCGCGCGACCCGCGCTGGCTCTCCACCCTGGGCCGCATCCGCGCGACGCTGCTGGACGACTCGCTGGTGCACCGCTACCGCACCGACCACGCCGCCCCCGACGGCCTGGCCGGTCCGGAGGGCACCTTTTCCATGTGCTCGTTCTGGTACGTGGAGTGCCTGTCGCGCGCGGGCGACCTGCAGCAGGCCCGCTTCCTCTTCGAGAAGATGCTGGGCTACGCCAACCACCTGGGCCTGTACGCCGAGGAGCTGGGCCCCAGCGGCGAGCACCTGGGCAACTTCCCCCAGGCCTTCACCCACCTGGCCCTCATCAGCGCCGCCTACGACCTGGACCGCCGGCTGACCAAGGCGGGATGGGGAGCGTGAAGGGCGGCCCTCACCCGGCTCGCTTGAGGCTCGCCACCCTTTCCCAATTCTGGGAGAGGGTGCCAACTGCGGGTCCGGTGTAGTTCTCCCCCTCTCACGCTTGCGGGGGAGGGGGCCGGGGGGAGGGGGCCCCCGCGGACGCCAGCGCGAAGCCCGACCCCGGCGCCAGCCGGGGGCACGCCCGAAGCTGGAAGCCGTTGCCGTAGATCCAGCCATTGACGCACCTGCTAGCATAAGCGGACGAGCACACGCGCGACCCGGAGACAAGGACGATGGCGAAACCGGTACTGCTGACGGTGGACGACGACCCGGACGTGCTGCGGGCCGTGGAGCGCGACCTGCGGCGCCGCTTCGGCGGGGAGTTCCGCGTGCTGCGGGCGGACGGCGGGGAGAGCGCGCTGGAGGCGCTGCGGCAGGTGAAGCAGCGCGGCGACGAGGTGGCGCTCTTCCTGGTGGACCAGCGGATGCCGCGGATGAACGGGGTGGAGATGCTGGAAAAGGCCATCCCCATGTTCCCGGAGGCGAAGCGGGTGCTGCTGACCGCCTACGCGGACACGGACGCGGCGATCCGCGCCATCAACGACACCCACGTGGACCACTACCTCCTCAAGCCGTGGGACCCGCCGGAGGAGCTGCTGTACCCGGTGCTGGAGGACCTGCTGGAGGACTGGCGCGGCAACCGCAAGCCCGTGCCGCTGGAAGGGGTGCGCCTGGTGGGGCACCGCTGGTCGCCGCGGGCGCACGCGCTCAAGGACTTCCTGGCCCGCAACGGCGTGCCCTACACCTGGCTGGACGTGGAGGCCGGCACCGAGGGGTGCGACCTGCTGGAGCAGACGGGGATGGCGGACGCCCGGCTGCCGGTGGTGCTCCTCCCGGACGGGCCGCCGCTGGAGGACCCGGAGATCACTGCGCTGGCGGGGCGGGTGGGCTTCCAGATGAAGCCGGAGCTCCCCTTCTACGACCTGGCCATCGTGGGCGGAGGGCCGTCCGGCCTGGCGGCGGCGGTGTACGGCGCCAGCGAGGGGCTGCGTACCCTGCTCATCGAGCGGGAAGCGCCGGGCGGGCAGGCGGGGCAGAGCTCGCGCATCGAGAACTACCTGGGCTTTCCCTCCGGGCTCTCGGGGGCGGACCTGGCGCGGCGGGCGGTGGCGCAGGCGCGCAAGTTCGGGGTGGAGATCCTGAGCCCGCTGGAGGTGTGCGGGCTGCGGGTGGACGGCCCCTACCGCCACCTGCAGATGCGCGACGGGAGCGAGATCTCCTGCCACTCGCTGATCATCACCTCGGGGGTGTCGTACCGGAAGCTGGAGGCGCCCGGCATCGACCGGCTCACGGCGGCGGGGGTGTACTACGGCGCGGCCATGACCGAGGCGATGAGCTGCAAGGACGTGGGCGTGTACGTGGTGGGCGGGGGGAACTCGGCGGGGCAGGCGGCGATGTTCTTTTCGCGCTACGCCAGCGAGGTCACCATCCTGGTGCGCGGCGAGGGGCTGGCCGCCACCATGTCGCGCTACCTCATCGACCAGATCGAGGAGACGCCCACCGTGCGCGTGTCGCCCTTCACGCAGGTGGTGGAGGCGCACGGCGACGAGCACCTGGAGGCGCTGACCCTGCTGCACACGGACAGCGGCGCCCGCGAAACGGTGCCGGCCACGGCGCTGTTCATCTTCATCGGCGCCATGCCGCGCACGGACTGGCTGGAGGGCACGGTGCAGCGCGACCGCTACGGCTTCATCCCCACCGGCGCGGAGCTGCTGCGCGAGGGAAAGCGCCCGCGCGGGTGGGACGCGGACCGCGAGCCGTTCCTGCTGGAGGCCAGCGTCCCGGGGGTGTTCGCCGCGGGCGACGTGCGCGCCGGCTCGGTGAAGCGTGTGGCCTCGGGGGTGGGCGAGGGGGCGATCGCCGTGTCGTTCGTGCACCAGTACCTGGCGCGGCTATGAAGCCCATCCCCTCGGACCCGGGGCTGCTGCGCGCCGTCACGGTGCTGGCGGACCTCCCGGACGCGGACCTGGAGTGGCTGGCGGCCCACGGCACCTGGCTGGAGTACGAGCACGGCGAGGTGGCGAACCGCGCCGGCTCCCCGGCGGATTCCATGGTGCTGCTGCTGGAGGGCGAGCTCCAGGCGCGCCGCCCGGAAACGGGCGACGAGGTGGTCTTCCGCGCCGGGGCGGGGGAGGTCACGGCGCTGCTCCCCTTTTCCCGCATGACGCACTTCGTGGCGGAGACGCGCGCCTTCGGGACCACGCGCCTGGTGCGCATTCCGCGCGAGGTGTTCCCGGAGATGCTGCGCGCCATTCCGGTGCTGGAAGAGCGGCTGGTGGCGCTGATGACGGACCGCGTGCGCGAGACCACCCGCCGCGACCAGCAGCGCGAGAAGCTGATGGCGCTGGGGCGCCTCTCGGCCGGGCTGGCGCACGAGCTCAACAACCCGGCCTCCGCCGCGGTGCGCGCCGCGCACGACCTGGCGGGCGCTCTCTCGGACGCGCAGCGTCGCACCGCGGTGCTGGCGGAGCGGCTGGGCGTGCAGGGGGTGCTCGCGCTGGAGGAGCACCTGCGCGGCCTGGAGCCGCCCCCCGCGGCGGACCCGCTGGCGCGCAGCGACCAGGAGGAGCGGGTGGCGGAGTGGCTGGAGGCGCACGGCGCGGCGGAGGGGTGGGAGTGGGCGCCCACGCTGGTGGAGGCGGGGGTGGACAACGCCTGCCTGGTGGAGATGGAGGAGGACTCGGACGGGGCGCTCACGGAAACGCTGGGGTGGCTGGAGGCCACGCTGCGGGTGCGGCAGCTGCTGCACGCGGTGGAGGGGAGCACGGGGCGCATCTCCGCCCTGGTGAAGGCGGTGAAGAGCTACACCTACATGGACCAGGCGGCGCGCAAGGAGGTGGACCTGCACGAGGGGCTGGAAAGCACGCTCACGCTGCTGGGCCACAAGCTGCGCGGCATCGAGGTGAAGCGCGACTACCGCCGCGACCTCCCGCGCGTCCCCGCCTACGGAGGCGACCTGAACCAGGTGTGGACCAACCTGATCGACAACGCCGCCGACGCCATGGGCGGCTCGGGGACGCTGCGAGTGCGCACCGGCGCGGAGAACGGCCGGGTCCTGGTGGAGATCGCCGACACGGGCCCCGGGATCCCGCCGGACGTGATGGGGCGCATGTGGGACCCGTTCTTCACCACCAAGGAGCCCGGCAAGGGCACCGGCCTGGGGCTGGAGATCGCCCGCCGCATCGTGGAGGAAAAGCACGGCGGCGAGATCGAGGTGGAGTCGCGCCCGGGGGAAACGAAGTTCTGCGTGTGGCTGCCGATGGAGTGACGAAGGGAAGAGCGAAAGTGCTCGAGTGCGAAGGTGCGGGGACCTGAAACGGAGAGGGTGGGATGAAGAAGTGTACGCACACGGACCAGATGGACCCGGACGTCCGGCCGCGGACGCCGGACGGCTGCGAGGAGTGCCTGAAGTCGGGCAGTTGGTGGGTGCACCTGCGCCTGTGCGAGACGTGCGGCCACGTGGGGTGCTGCGACTCGTCGCCCAACAAGCACGCTACTAAGCACTTTCACGCCAGCGGTCACCCCATCGTGCAGTCGTTCGAGCCGGGGGAGGACTGGCGCTGGTGCTACGTCGACGAGGTGGAAGTCCAGGTGTGAGGAGATCTTCGAGTGTCGTGGACGGGCCGCTCCGGAGCCGGACGATACTGCCGTCCGTCTCCTGCGCGGGCTCCGGGAGCCTCCTCGGTCGGCACGGAACTGCTGTGCCGACGCTGCGGGGTCTCCCTCCGCCGGGGGGAGCCTCGCCAAACAGCCGGCGAGTCTCCCCCCGAACAGATTCTGGGGGGTACTGCGGGGAACGGCGAACGGCGGGCCCCCTCCCCCCGGCCCCCTCCCCCGCAAGCGGGAGAGGGGGAGCACGGCACGCCGTCCTCCGGTGTGTAGCGTAACTCCGTACTTCACTTCCATGTTCTTCCTTTTTGCGTCGGAGGCCGCATGACGCCGGCGAAGCGGCTCAACGTGAGTGCGGGGCTCCTGCTCTTCCGGCGCGGCGAGGCGGGGGTGGAGGTGTTCCTTGCGCATCCCGGCGGCCCGTTCTGGGCCGGGCGCGACGAAGGCGCCTGGACCATCCCCAAGGGGGTGGTGGAGGAGGGCGAGGACGCGCTGGACGCGGCGCGCCGCGAGTTCGAGGAGGAGACGGGGCTGGTGCCGCGCGGTCCCTTTCTCCCGCTCGGCAGCATCCGCCAGAAGGCGGGGAAGACGGTGCACGCCTGGGCCTGGGAGGGCGACGCGGACCCGGACGCCGTGCGCAGCAACACCATGCGCACCGAGTGGCCGCGAAGCTCCGGCCGCTGGATCACCTTTCCCGAGGTGGACCGCTGCGCCTGGTTCGAACCGGCGACGGCGCGCGCGAAGATGAATGCCGCCCAGG
The DNA here is from genome assembly GCA_963716255.1 of uncultured Gemmatimonadales bacterium. GTDB lineage: Bacteria > Gemmatimonadota > Gemmatimonadetes > Longimicrobiales > Longimicrobiaceae > JAFAYN01. The sequence goes on from OY970303.1 coordinate 3,306,742, forward strand.
CGGAGCTCGTGGACCGGCTGGAGGCGCTGCTGGAAGGGACGGAAGGGAACAGGGAATAGGGAACGGCCTGCTTCATTCGGTTCACGCGCAGCGTGAAGCGCCACGACGACGATCCCCTCCCCCGGCCCCTCCCCGCAAGGGGGAGGGGAGAACGACACGGTGGATGGGAGCGCCAGCATGGAGATTCCCCTCCCCCGGAACGGGGGAGGGTGGCGAGCCTCAAGCGAGCCGGGTGGGGGCCCCCGCGGACGCCAGCGCGGGCCCCGCGTGAGGGATTCCGGCCCGAAGGGGCGAGACCCGGCGGCAGTTTGCCGGGGCTCGACTCCGTTGGGCTGCGTTGTTTGCAGCCCTACGGAGCCGAAGCCCGACCCCGGCGCCAGCCGGGGGCACGCCCAACCCCGCCGTTCAAGCCGTCCATCCGTCCGCTTACGGCAAGATCACGACGTGGCCGCGGGAAGCGTGGCGAGATACCTGAGGCCGGAGATGCTGGGAAAGAACACGTAGGCGCCGCCGCGCGTGTCGATCATCCGCGAGAACCCGGTCACGACCGCGTTCTTGGGCTCGACGGGAAGGGTGAACGAGCTGGTGGAGGGGTCGTTCACGCCCAGGAACACGTCCTCGCCGCTGATGTTGTTCACGGCGTTCCCGGGCGGCTGCCCGCCCGGCGCCTTCGCCGACTTCACGAAGGTGGAGGAAAGCGCCCACTGGCCCTGGATGAACTGGAACTGGTTGAAGATGCTGGCGTTGATGAAGTAGCCGATGAGCCCGCGCGGCACGCTGGTGGGGCTCGCGGGATCGTACGCGGGGCCGTACGGCATGGCGCGGCGCGTGATGCGGTGGTGCGTGGAGTCGGTGCCGGTCACGGCCATGTTGCGCGGGTTGGTACGCCGGATGTGCGAGCCGATGGGGCAGCGCAGCCCCAGCGTGTCGTCCTGGGAGGGATTGGCCGTGTCCACGTAGGTGAAGTCGTTCAGCTGGTCGGCGGGGAGGCACGTGCCGGGGTCGTCGGGCATGAGCTCCAGCGGGTTCCCGTTGCGCCAGCGGCCGCACGCCTTGGCGGCCAGCATCTCCGGGGTGACGCCGGCCTGCGGGGCGAAATCCTGGAGGAACGCTTCGAAGCCGACCACGTCCTGCTCCAGGATGCGGAACGCGGCGTAGCTGCTGTTGGTGGAAAGCTGGGCGGGCTGCACGGAGTACGTGCCGCCGGAGGCGTTGGGGTAGCCGAGCAGGAACTCGCCCGTGGGCACCACCGGCTGGTCGTCGGGGATGCTGTGCTTGCGCGGCGGCGCGCCCTGCACCGTGGGCTGCGCGATGTTGTCGCGGTAGCCGAAGTGCACGTGATTGTCGGGGAGCGCGGTGGCGTCGTGGAACAGCAGCTCGCTCATCCCCGCCGCGAAGGCCGCCCGCAGCTGTGCGGAGACGCGCTCCAGCACCGCCGGGTCCTCGTGCACCCACAGGCTGAGCACCACGTGCGCGTCCTGCCACGTGGCGATGCCGCCCAGCCAGTTCGCGGGCGCGCTGCCGCCGGTGTCGCCCACGACGGAAGCCACGGCGTCGCTGGTGGCGCCGGCCAGGAAGGCGGGGTCGAAGCTCTGCAGCTGCGTCTGGGTGACCCCCAGAGCCGCCAGCCCGGGGGCGGTGAACGCGATGTTGACGAAGCACTCCGGCTTGTCTCGCCAGCGCCGCGCCGTGGTGATCCTGGGCACGCCGCCGGTGCCGTCCACCAGGTTGCCGATGAAGGCGCCGGCGGCCGCGGCGTCGGTGACGCGGAGGATGAAGTGCCGGGCCAGGTCCACGCGGTAGCCCCGCAGGATGGTGCCCTGCACGTCGGCGTAGTCGATCTCGGGGGTCGCCATGGGGGAGAGGGGACGGGGGAGGGAGGGGGAGCGCCCGCCGGGTGCGGGCGCTCCGCGCGAGCGTCAGAAGGCGGCGAGGATCTGCTGCACCGTCTGGGGATACGCCTGGTACAGCCCCTCGTTGGGCTGGTGCTGCGACGCGTCGTTCGCCGCCACGAAGGCGTTGAAGGCGGCGACGTTGTTCGCCACGGGGATGAGCGCCTGGCCCCCCACCACGAACTGGAGCAGCGCGTCGAACACCTGCCCGATCTGCGCGACGAAGTCGCCGATGTACGCCTGGAAGCTGCCGTCGTACTCCGTGATCACCGCCAGCACCATCTCGTTCAACGGCGTGGTGCCGGGCTGGAGGTTGGCCGTGGACCGGTCCAGCAGCAGGAACCGGGCGTAGTGCACCGTGCCGATGGAGGTGAGCGCGGTGTCGATCTCGGTCTGGTACTTCGCCAGCGTCCCCGCCAGCTCCGTGAGGCTGGTGCCGGGGATGATGGGCATCATCAGGGTAAGCGGACTGGCCATGGGGTGTCTCCGGAACCGGGTGGGAACCAAGGAAGGAACGGGAAGGACCGCGAGAGCGGACGGCACTTCGCGCCGCCTCCGCCGCGATCCGGGCAACAGGATACCTGCCCCCCCGGCCGGGAGTCAATCTTTTCAAGACATTTACGGCGGGATTCGGCCCGGCGGACTCTCACCCGGCGGCCTTAGAGCCGCCACCCTCTCCCAATTCCGGGAGAGGGGGCGACTGCTGGATCTTGAGTACGAGCAGGCAGTTGCGTGAGGGATTCCGGCCCGGAGGGGCGAGACCCGGCGGCAGTTTGCCGGGGCTCGACTCCGTTGCAAACGGTAGTATCGTTTGCTACGGAGCCGAAGCCCGACCCCGGCGTCAGCCGGGGGCACGCCCGAGCCCGGTTGTAGAAAATCCGTTCAATCCGTAAGTCCGTGCCGCTCCTCCAGCTGCCTCCGCCGCCCCACGTAGGCGCTGAGCAGCAGGAACAGCCCGCCCAGCCCGGAGAACAGCAGCACCCGCCAGAGCGCTTCCAGCGCGCGCAGGTCCACCAGGAACATCTTGGCGACCAGGAAGAGCAGGGTCAGCTTGGCCACGGACTGGAGCGTCGCGTAGCCGCGCAGCGTGGCCACCACCAGCAGGGACACGGCGTACACCCCCCACAGCGCGGACACGATCCCCTCGCCGCCCGGCAGCCCCGAGAACTCCCGCCAGATCCACTGCATCACCGCGGCGTGCACGGCCAGCCCGTACGCCAGCTTCTCCCGCGCGGGGACGAGCCGCGACGCGGCGAAGGCGCAGGCGATCACGGCCAGGTCGGCCAGGCCGCGCGCGCTGAACACCGGCACCGCGCCCGGACGGTCCGCGGCGCGCCCCAGGACGGCGAGCGGGTCGGCCTCCGCCAGGTGGCGCAGCAGGAGCCCGGCCAGCAGCGCGAACACGGCGTGCGCCACCGGGGCGGCCTCGGTGTCGCCGCGCCGCGCCAGCGCCAGCAGCCCCACGCCGCCCAGCCCCCACGCCACCGAGGCGAGCGCGGTGCCCTGCGGCAGCACCGCCAGCTCGCGCCACCCCCACAGGAAGAGCGCCGCCAGCGCCGCGCCGCGCAGCACGCGAGCGGCACGGTCGCGCCCTCCCAGCGAGGCGGCCAGCAGCGCGCCGGCGACCGCCAGGTCGGCAAGGCGCCGCGCCCACGGGAGCGCCGTGCCGGCGGCGTCCGGCGCGAACACCGCGGCGAGCGGGTTGAAGCCGCCCAGCCGGCCGAGGAAGGCCATCCCCAGCCCGACGAAAACCAGGTGCGCCCACACCGCCGCGCCCCGGCCCAGCCCCCGCGCCGCCAGCAGGTGCAGCCCGGCCGCCTCCGCGGCCAGCAGGACGATGCGCGCCTCGCCCTCCGCCCCCACGCCGGTCCCCAGCGTCAGCAGGATCGCGCCGGCCAGCCCCAGCACCGCGGCCATCCCGCCGCGCCGCTCCCGCGCCCACAGGGCGGCGGCCAGGTAGGCCAGCCCCAGCAGCGCCGTCCCCGCGCCCCACTGCCGCGCCGTCAGCTCCCACACCGCCGAGGTGAACACCGCCGCCACCAGCGGCGACACGAAGGCGAGCGCGGCCGGCGCCAGGATTGCCCGGTCGTCCCCCTCGCCGTCCCCGTCCTCCGCCGCGTCCGGGTCCCGCAGCAGGTACAGCGCGGCGGGCAGCACTCCCAGCACGGCCCACACCAGCACCAGCGCGCCCTGGAGCGCCCAGCGCGCGTCCACGGGGGGCGGCCCGGCGCGCTCGCTCACCACCAGCCCGCTCACCAGGGCCACCCAGGAGCCCACCCCCGCCGTCAGCAGCGCCGTGTCCCAGCGGCGGCGAGCGTACACGACGCCGTTCCACAGGGCGATGAACGCCACGTACGCGGAGAGCCAGCCCAGGCTCCCGGTGCGCGGATACAGGAGGAAGGGAGTCCCCACGCCGCCCAGCGTCCCCACGATGGTGAGCAGCGGCTCGTCCTCGCGCAGGGAAAGCAGGAAGGCGGCGGAGGTGACCGCGGCCATGTACACCAGCGCGGCGGAGCTGGGGATGAGCCCGTAGAGCTGCGAGGCGGCGAAGCCCACCATGTAGAAGGCGGCGATGCCGCCGCCCAGGAGCACGCGGCTCAGGCTGCGCTGCGTGGCGCGCACGTGCAGCCCCCACGCGGTGAGCGCCACGCTCACGGCGGTGCCGGCGGCCACGCGCACCACGGGGGTGATCCACCCCTGCTCGATGGAGTACTTGAACAGGAAGGCCACCCCCAGCAGGAGCAGCCCGATCCCCACCTTGCTGAGCCAGAACTCGCCGTTGAGCACCGGCTGCACCGCGGGCAGCCAGGCGAGCGGCCCGACCGGCTCGCCGTCCGGCTCCGGCGCGCCCCGGGGCGGCTCCGGCGTGGGGTCGGCGGACGCCGGGGCGGGCGGGACCGCCCGCGCGGCGACGTGCGGCGCGGGCTCCGGGACGGCGGCGGGGGGGCGGACCGGGGCCGGGTGCACGCGGGCTGGAGCCGGAGTGTCGAAGGCGGAGCCGGGCGCCACCGCCGCCTCCATGCGGCGGACGGCCTGCTGGAGCTCGTCGACCACGGCTTCCAGGCGCGACAGGCGCGCTTCCAGCTCGGCGGGGCGGGGCTCGGTCATGGCGGGCGGGGGATCGCGGGGAAACGCGCGGGGCTCCGAAAGGTACAGCCGTTCCGGTCTATCCCTCAAGTGCGCCGCCACTTCGCGAAACGCGCGGGGAATCCCGGACGTCGGCCGGCGGCAGAGGCCCGAAGATCAGACTACCCCCCGGGGGCCACGCTCTGCATCTTGGTGGCGAAGGCGCAGACCGGACCGCCCCGGCCGGCTGCACCATGGAGAAACAAACGCCGTCTTCCCGCAACTTCCTTCCCGGCTGCGCCGCGTTCGTCGAGGATCTCCCCGGAGCCAGGCAGCAGAGCAGCCCGTCCAGCCTCCCTGATCGATCCTGCGGACCGCTCCCCCGGTCGTTCCACCTCGGGCTTCGACGCGAAGCGGGGTCGCCGTGTCGAAAGCCACTGCCGCAGCGACCCCGACAACCGGAGAACCGACCATGGTCGAGATCAGGGACAGCTACTTCAAGGCACCCGACGGCAACCGCTACTTCAGGCGCAACGCACCCGCGGTGGCGGTCGGATCGTATGGCGCGAAGAAGCAGCCGGCCACGCAGGCGAACTACCTCGCCGTCGACGGCAACATCAAGTACGACCTCCTCGACGGCAAGATCAAGAAGCTGAAGTCCGTCACGGTGGACTGGGCGCGCGAGCGGGCGACCGACGTCGAAGTCGGAGTCGACTATTACTTCGTCGCGGGCGGCACGGCCAGCTTCTCCCACAGGAAGGCCGTCGAGGCCCACCTGAAGCTCGTCCGGTTCCACATCGAAGCGACACCCCTGGAAAACCTCCTCAACAAGGACGCCAACAAGGTCCGCCAGGAGCTGAAAGAGGAGGGCAACGATGCCCGCGTGTCCACGTCGGTCTGGGTCGTCATGTCCGGCGAGCTGGCCGAGAAGTTCGATACGTCGCTGACGCTCGGGGCGTCGGGGACCACGGCGGACGGCCTGACGATCACGGCCAGCGGCGGGGGGGCGTGGAGCGGCTCGGAGAAGATCAAGCTTTCCCCGGGAACGGTGTTCGCGTACGGTCTGCACAAGGTGAAGAAGTGGGACGGCGACAAGGTGGAGGACCTGGAGGACGACTGGCAGAGCCTGGGCTGAGAAGCGGGTAGGGGGTGGCATCCCTCCGGCGTGAAGCGGGGCTCGTGGACGCAGGGCCAGCCGTACGTTCCGAGCAGGATTCGGGCGAGGTCCTGCGTCCCTGGAACCCGGTCCGCCGGACCTCGCCGCCGTCGCGCGCGGGGAAACACGCGATGCGCCGTGCAGGTTTCAATGCGTGGCTATCACCCGGTCCTGCTTCCACTTCCGCCGCGCCAGGGGGGTGGCGGCGCCGGGCCCGGACCTCTGGTGCGCGGCGCCGTCACGCTCTATCGTACGTCGTCCGGTCGACGGCTCAAGACTCACCGCCGAGGTCGTATGTCCCCGATCGCCGATCCGCGCTCCACCCCCGAAGAGTACCTCGTGCGGGAGCGGAAGGCACAGTACAGGAGCGAGTTCGTGGAGGGCCGCGTGTACGCCATGGCGGGGGCGAGCCGCGCGCACAACCTCGTCGCGGGGAACGTGTTCGCGGAGCTCCGCGCGCAGCTCCGCGGAAAGTCCTGCGAGGCGTACGTCAGCGACATGCGCGTCAAGGTGAGCCGCACCGGGCTCTACACGTACCCGGACGTCGTCGCCGTCTGCGGGGAGCCGCGCTTCGAGGACGCGCACGTGGACACGCTGCTCAACCCGGTCGTGATCGTGGAGGTGCTGTCCGGGTCCACGGAAGGCTACGACCGGGGCGAGAAGTTCTCGCACTACCGCCGGCTGGAGTCGCTGCGGGAGTACGTGCTGGTGGCCCAGGACCGCGTCCGCGTGGAGCACTTCGCGCGGCACGGCGAGCACTGGATGCTCACCGAGATCGGCGACCCGGAAGGCGTGCTCGCGCTGCCGTCGCTCGACTGCACGGTGGCGCTCCGCGCGGTCTACGAGCGCGTGGAGCTCCCGGCCGGCGGCGACCTGCCCCTCCGCGCGTGAGCGGAGGTTCCGCGCCCGAGCCGCGGGCACGATCCCCCGATGCCACGAACCCGATGACGCCCATCTACGATTCCGGCGCGCAGGGCACCAGGGTACGCGCCCTGCTCTGGTTCTCGCTGCTCTGTGCGGCGGGGAGCACCTGGGCCGGCGTGTCGCTGGGGCGCACCTTCGGGCTGAGCCCCGCGGACGGCGGCGCGCTGGCGCCCCTCCCCGTCCGGCTCGCGTGGGCGGTGGGGGTCTCTGCCATCGGGCTGGCGTTCCTGGCGGGGATGCTGGTGTACGTGCGCTGCTACGCCGCCCGGGTGGCGGTGGACGAGGCGGGAGGCACCGTGCACGTTTCCCGCATCGGCCTCCTCGGCACCTGCACGCTGGTGGTGCCTGCCGAGCGAGTGCTGGGAAGCGAGTACCACCCCGGGCAGGCGGACTACGGCGGCGTGGCGGTGAACGCGGCGTGGGACACGGTGCGCGTGGAGGGGCGGCGGCTCCCGCTGATCGTGGACGCGCAGGGCGACGTACTGGACCCGGAGCGGGCGGGCCGCTTCCTGGGGATCTGAACCGACGCGGGGGAGGGAGCTGGAGATGGCGGTGAGCGCAGAGTTCCGCGCGTACGTGCTGGAGCAGCTGGGGCGGGTGGCGCCGGTGACCTCGCGGTCCATGTTCGGGGCCGTCGGCGTGTACTCGGAGGGGCTGTTCTTCGCGGTGGTGGACGACGACCAGGTGTACTTCAAGACCGACGACGGCAACCGCGCGGACTTCGAGCGGGCGGGGATGGGGCGTTTCCAGCCCTTCGGCGAGGACGCAAAGCCCATGAACTACCACGAGCTTCCCGGCGAGCTGCTGGAAAGCCCGGACGAGCTGCGCCCCTGGATGGAAAAGTCGCTCGCCGTCGCGCGGAGCCGGCGGAAGAAGAAGTGAGCCCGCCCGCACCCGCCGTGCGCCGGCGCTTCTCTTGGCTGCTGGCCGGCGCGGCGCTGCTCTCCGGCGCCGCGGCCTGCGAGCCGGAGAGCGCCGCGCCGCCGCCCCCGCCGGGGGTGGAGACCGTTCCGGCCGCCCCGGCCGCGCCCGCCCCGGTGCAGGCCGCGCCCGCGTCGGGGGCCCCGGCGGGTCCCGGCTTCCGGGTGGCGTACGCGCCGCTGCGGGGCCCGCGGTACGCCCCGTGGGAGCGCTACGCGCGCGACACCCGGTTCCTGGAGCGGATCGCCGACGACCTGAACGGCTGGCTCGCGCTCCCCACCGACGTGACGCTGGTGTTCGCGCAGTGCGGCGAGGCCAACGCCTTCTACGAGCCGGAGACGCAGCGCATCACCCTGTGCTACGAGCTGCTGGAAACGCTGGGCGAGGTGTTCGCCGACGGCGGACCGGAGCGCGACCGCGCGCTCCGGGGCGCCGCGACCTTCATCTTCTACCACGAGCTGGGACACGCGCTCATCCACGTGCTGGACCTCCCCGCGCTGGGGCGCGAGGAGGACTCCGCCGACCAGCTCGCGGCGTACGTCCTCACCGACGGGAGCGAGGAGGGGGAGCGGGCCGCGCTGGACGGGGCGGTCGCCCTGGGCAGGATGGACGCCGAGTTCGACGACCTGGCCTTCGCCGACGAGCACTCGCTGGGGGTCCAGCGCTTCTACAACGTGGCGTGCTGGGTGTACGGCCGCGATCCGGAGCGGCACGCCGGCTTTCTCGCCGCGGGCACGCTCCCCGAGGGGCGGGCGGAGCGGTGCCCCGCCGAGTACGCCGCCCTGGAGCGGAGCTGGGACCGCCTGCTGGAGCCCTACGTCCGCGAGTAGGGTCCCCTCCGTCCAAGATGCTGGAGGATAATGGAAGGCGGTTCGGCAGTAGATCGCGTACCATGTACGCTACATGGCTTGTGGAAGCATGAAGTTGAATGATGAAGCGGGGAGCCTTTACGACTCCCCGCAGGTACGTCCTGCCTCAGAAACGAACTCCAGAGGAGCAGCTCACCGCCTGTAACATGACAACCGGTTCAGAGCACTCGAAAGCCCGTCCAGAGAGAATGAGTCCTCAAGCACTTCACTGTCAGCTGGGTCCACAACGCGAATCAGCAAACGGTTTGCCCCTTTGAGACGTTCGGTTATGCTTCTTACTTGTGACATCGGCACCATGGTCGCTTTGCTGTTGTTGTACAGCGACCAGTATTCCGATTCGCTGGCTGGTTGATCGTCAACCTTGTAGCGCACCAAAACTTCGTCATCACGATCCCCGGCGAGGTACTTGTGCATTATGATCATATTGAGACCGTCACTCATGCATTTCCAACCGATCGTAAGGTCTGCTTTCGGCCCCAGCTGGAAGAAGAAGCTTCGGTCCACTTCGTCAAATGCGTCGATACTCGAAGTGAAGTGGAACGCTCCGATCATCTGTTGAGCATTGAGGGGTGCGGCCAGCAAGCAACTTGCCAACGCGAGGAAAGCGGATGCCAATGAGGGCTTCAGGGGTTTCATGCCGGGTCATGGCAGGGGTGACTCGGGGAGGTTGATCGCCACATGCGGGAACATGTGGCGATTCCATGTTAGCGGGTTGAGTCCGGTCGGGCAAGATTTTCAAACGCATCTAAGCCGGAGCGGCCCGCTTGCCAGGCGCTTTTCCCCGTCTTGCTTTACCGAAGCAATGCCGGACCATAGTGCTCCGGCACACCGTTTTTGTCGTACAGCCACCTCTCCGGTCCAGTTCTCCCGCCGCTCAAAGACAGTCCGTATACCGGCCTGAGGTTTAAACACAGACACGTTGCTTCTGTAACAACGCCTTACCGTTCGCCGCGGCTGCGCAGCCGCACCAGCTCCTCCACCGGGCGGCGCGCCCCTGCGCGGGCGTTGGCCCGCCGCACGAAGTCCGCCGTGACACCGTGGTCGCGCAGGCGCACGAGCTGCGCCGGGGGGAGGCCCGCGTAGCCCAGCTCCCGCATCTCCCGCACGAAGGCGGCGCTCACCCCGTGGTCCCGCATCCGCACCAGCACCCCGGCATCCAGCCCGCCGTACCCCAGCGCCGCCATCTCCCGCACGAAGCCCGCGCTCACCCCGTGGTCGCGGAGCCGCACCAGCGCCTCCGCGCCGAGGCCGCGGAAGCCCTGCGCCTCCATCTCCCGCACGTACTCCCCGGTGACCCCGTGGTCGCGCAGGCGCACCAGCTCCTCCGCGCCCAGGCCGCGGATCCCCACCGCCGCCATCTCCCGCACGTAGCGCGGGGTGACGCCGTGGTCGCGCACGCGGACCAGCGCCTCCACGGTGCCCATGCGGAACCCCAGCGACCCCATCCCCCGCAGGAACTCCAGCCCCGCCCCGTGCTCGCCGGCCCGCACCAGCTCCGCCACCGAGGGGCGGGCGTAGCGCTGCGACCCCAGCTCGTCCGCGAAGCCCAGCCCCACGTCGTGCAGCGCCAGCGAGAACTGCTGCGGCGCCGTGGGACGGCCGATGCCGCGGCGGGCGAGCTCCGCCGCGAAGCCGGCGTCCGGGGCGAAGTCGCAGTGGCCGGAGCCCCGCTCCTGCCGCGCCCACCCCTCGCAGGCGAAGGTCCCCGCGTCGCGCCGCAGGCGGAAGCGCACCTGCGTCCCCGCCGCGGAGGCGAGCTGCGCCGCCGACAGCCCCTCCAGCTCCCGCAGCGGTACGCTGCGGCCGTTCATGCTCCGGCCTCCGCCCGGAGAGCGGTACTCGGTGGTCAGCTGCACCGTCCCGGGCTCCCGCGGGGCGTCGGCGTCCCGGTCCAGGGTCCACAGGATCGAGGGGGATTCCTGGGCCGGCGCCGCGGCGGGCGCGAGGGAGCCCACGAGGGCGGCGAAGGCGGCGGTGGCCGCGGCTGCGAGAGGGCGCATCGGGACGTGCTCCGGGTGGAGGGGGCGACTGCATCGGGCACCACGTTGGACAGCGCGCGGGGGGCGGAGGTTGGAAGCCGGGCCGCGTCGCTTTACGTTTCCTCGCCGCCCCCGCGACCCCGGACCCCCTCACCGCTCCGCCCGCATGCGCCTCCGCCGCGCCGTCCCCCCCCTCCTCGCGCTCGCCCTGGGGGCGTGTGCAGCCCGCCCCGTCCCGGATCCCGCCCGCCCTGCCACGGCCCAGGAGGTGCGCGCGCGCACCGAGCGGCAGGTGCTCGAGCTGGTCAACTCGTACCGCCAGGGGCGGGGGCTCAGCCGCCTGCACCACGACGACTACCTGGCCGGGGTGGCGCGGGAGCACAGCGAGGCCGCCGCGCGCGGCGAGCGCGCCTTCAGCCACGACGGGCTGGACACTCGCGCGCGCCGCGTGGGCGAGCGGCTGTCGTTCCTGGACATGGGCGAGAACCTGTACTCCAGGCAGCCGGCGTCGCCGCTTTCCGGCTGGTACGCCGTCACGGGGTGGCTGGAGAGCCCCCCGCACCTGGCTCTCATTGAGGGGTGCTTCGACCTGGCCGGCGTGGGGATGGCGTCCGACTCCGCCGGCGGCGTCTACTACACGCTGCTCTTCGTGCTCCAGGCGCGCCGCTCCGTCCTCACCGGCCAGGTCACCGCCACCCGCAACGGGCCCAGCTGCCGCTGACCGCTTCGACGCGCGTGCCACGCATCTTGCGGGATCTCCCGGCCGCTTTCGCGGTACATGGTGCCCAGGGCTCGCCCGCGCCGGGAGGCGGGACGCCCGCCCACTTTCCCGATTTCCCGATCTCGGAGGAGCTTTGGCGATGAGGAATACCCGTTTCCCCGGCCTGGTCGCGCTCGCCCTGGGCGCGAGCGTCCTGGCCGGACCGGCCGCCGCGCAGCAGCAGCCCACCCGCCCGGCCCCCGCCCCCGCGGCCACCCCCGACGAGGCGCTGGGGCTTCCGCCCGCCGACTGGTGGTTCCAGGAGCAGGCGGGCGGCGGCCACTTCCCGGGAACCGCCGCGGCGCGGGCGTACCGGGAGCTGCTGGCCGGCCGGCAGCCGCGGCAGCCCGTGGTGGTCGCCATCATCGACACCGGGGTGGACATCGAGCACGAGGACCTGGACGGCGTCATCTGGACCAACGAGGACGAGATTCCCGGCAACGGCGTGGACGACGACCGCAACGGCTACGTGGACGACGTGCACGGCTGGAACTTCATCGGCGGCAGGGGCGGCAACGTCCACCAGGACACCTACGAGATCACCCGCGTCTATGCCGCGCTGCGCCGCTACGAGGGAGCCCGGCAGGACACCCTTTCCACCGCCGGCCGCGCCGAGTACCAGCGCTGGCAGCAGGTCAAGGTCGACTTCCAGAAGGAGATCGCCAGCGCGCAGGAGCAGCTCCAGCAGGTGGCCGGGATCAAGACCGCGCTCGACCAGTTCCTGGTCCTGCTGCGGCGCGAGGTGGGCTCCGACTCGCTCACGGTGGAGAACGTCTCGGCGCTTCGCCCGGTGCGGATGGAGGTGATGCAGGCGCAGCAGGCGTACCTCCAGCTCGCCGCCGCCGGCATCACCCCCAGGGCGGTGGACGACGAGGTGGAGCGGCTCCAGGGGCGGCTGCGCAACGGCCTCAACCCCGACTTCAACCCGCGCACCGTGGTGGGCGACGACCCCGCCAACCCCACCCAGCGCGGCTACGGCAACAACGACGTGGAGGGGCCCGACGCCTCGCACGGCACCCACGTGGCCGGGATCGTGGGCGCCGAGCGCGGCAACGGAATCGGGGTGGACGGCATCGCCTCGTCCGTGCGCATCATGCCCGTGCGCGTGGTGCCCGACGGCGACGAGCGCGACAAGGACGTGGCCAACGCCATCCGCTACGCCGTGGACAACGGCGCCCGGGTCATCAACATGAGCTTCGGCAAGGCCTACTCGCCCCAGAAGGGCGTGGTGGACGACGCCGTGCGCTACGCCGACTCCAAGGGCGTGCTGCTGGTGCACGCCGCCGGCAACGACGCCTCCAACCTGGATCTCCGGCCCAGCTATCCCATCCGCGCCTTCCAGGCGGGCGGGCAGCCCAGGCTGTGGATCGAGGTGGGCGCCTCGTCGTACACGGCCGACTCGCTGGCGGCCTCGTTCTCCAACTACAGCCAGACCCGGGTGGACGTGTTCGCGCCGGGCGTGAGCATCCTGTCCACCGTGCCGGGCAACGGCTACGACCGCAACCAGGGCACCAGCATGTCGGCCCCGGTGGTGACGGGGCTGGCCGCGCTGATCATGTCCTACTACCCGCAGCTCACCGCCGAGCAGGTGCGCGCCATCATCCTGGAGTCGGCGACGCGCTTCCCCAACCAGCGGGTGATCAAGCCGGGCGAGGAGAGCGCGCAGGTGGCGTTTTCCGAGCTTTCCGTGACCGGCGGCGTGGTCAACGCGTACGAGGCGCTTCGTCTGGCGGCGCAGAGGGCCGGAGCCAGGTAAACGGCGAACTGCGGGGTTGGGCGTGCCCCCGGCTGGCGCCGGGGTCGGGCTTCGGCTCCGTAACGCACGACACAACCGTGCGTAACGGAGTCGAGCCCGCGCAAACAGCAGCGCGGTCTCGCCCCTTCGGGCCGAAATCCCTCACGCGGGATGCGCGCTGGCGTCCGCGAGTACCGGCCCCCTCTCCCCCGCAAGCTGGGGGAAAGTGGGGAGAACGACACGCGGTAGGCGGGGATCGAAGCGTGGAGATTCCCCTCCCCCGGAACGGGGGAGGGTGGCGGCTCCAAGGCCGCCGGGTGGGGGCCGCCGGCCCCGACGACAGCGCCCCCGCCGGGATCTCCCCGGCGGGGGCGCTGTCGTCCCGCACGTCCGCACTTCCGTTCCCCTACAGCCGGGTCGTGTTGAAGGTGTCGCACTGGCGCATGTCGCCGCTCTCGAAGCCGCGGCGGAACCAGCGCGCCCGCTGCTCCGAGGTGCCGTGCGTGAAGCTCTCCGGGACCACGCGGCCCTGGCTCTGCTTCTGAAGGCGGTCGTCGCCGATGGCGCTGGCGGCGTTGAGCGCCTCGTCGATGTCGCCGGGGTCCAGCACCACCTCGCTCACCCGCGGAGCGTGGTAGCCCCACACGCCCGCGTAGCAGTCCGCCTGCAGCTCCAGCCGCACCGACATCTCGTTCCCCTCCGCCCTGCTCAGCCGCTGCTGCGCGTTGTGCACCTCGTCCGAGGTGCCCATCAGGTTCTGCACGTGGTGCCCCACCTCGTGGGCGATCACGTACGCCTGGGCGAAGTCGCCCGGGGCCCCCAGCTGCGACTTCAGGTCGCGGTAGAAGCTCAGGTCGATGTACACGCTCTGGTCCGGCGGGCAGTAGAACGGCCCCATCGCCGACTGCCCCGTGCCGCACGCAGTGGGCGTCGTCCCGCTGAAGAGCACCAGCTCGGGCTCCCGGTACTGCTGGCCGGTGGCCTGGGGATAGGCCTGCTTCCACACGTCCTGCGTGCTCGCCAGCGTCTGGTCCACGAACAGGCCCAGCGAGTCCGAGGGCGGTGTGCCGGGCGCGCTCCCCGGCGGCGCCTGCTCCGCCGGCGCCTGCTGCAGCACCGCGCCCGGGTCGCCGCCCATGAACATGACGATCAGCGCGATCACCACCGCGCCGATCCCGCCTCCGGCCATGGCCCCGCCCCCCATCCCGCGCCGGTCGGTGACGTTGCCGCTTCTCTTGTTGCCCGTAAAGCGCATCCTGGCCTCCGCTGTTGCGCGTCGCGTCCCGCAGTCCCTTTTCCGGACCCCTTCCGCAAGGGAAGCGCCAGCGCGACTTTCCCCTGACTTGTTCGGGCCGGGGACAGGAGGGACGATGACCCGATTGATCGTGCTGGGCGTGCTCGCCGCGCTCTTCTTCAGCAGCACCTTCGTGCTCAACCGCTCCATGAGCCTGGAGGGCGGGCACTGGGTGTGGACGGCCAGCCTGCGCTTCGCCTGGATGCTCCTCCTGCTCACCGGTTGGATGCTCGCCGCGCGGGGCCCGCGCGGGGTGCGGGCGGCCTGGGCGCTCTTCCGCGGGCACCCGCTGTTCTGGACCGCGGCGGGGAGCGTGGGGTTCGGGGTGTTCTACGCGCTGGTCTCCTTTGCCTCGTCGTACGCCGCCGGGTGGGTGGTCGCGGCCACCTGGCAGACCACCCTGCTGGCGACCCCGCTGGTGCTGCTCGCCTTCGGACGGCGGGTGCCCGCGCGCGGCGTGCTGCTGACGCTGCTCATCTTCGCCGGGATCCTGCTGGTCAACGCCGAGCACGCGGGCACCGGCGGGGCGGGCGGCGCCTGGCGCGGGGCGCTCCCGGTGGTGCTGGCGGCCTTCGCCTACCCGCTGGGCAACCAGATGGTGTGGGAGGCCCGCAGCGGCGGCCACGGGCGCATTCCCGCGCTCGCCGGGCCAGTGCTGGACGACCGCTTCGCCGTGGTATGGCTGATGACGCTGGGCTCCATCCCCTTCTGGCTCCTCCTGGCGCTGGCGGCGCGCCCCCCTGCGCCATCCGCCGGGCAGGTGGCGAGCACCGGGGTGGTGGCGCTGCTCGCCGGCGTGGTGGCGACCACCCTCTTCCTGCACGCGCGGCAGGGCGCGCGCGAGCCGTACGAGCTGGCGGCGGTGGATTCCACCCAGGCCGCCGAGGTGGTGTTCTCGCTGGCGGGCGAGGTGCTCCTCCTGGGCGCGGCGCTCCCCGGCGCGGCGGGGTGGGCCGGGATCGCGCTCACGGTGGTGGGGCTGGTCCTGTACGTGCGCGCCCAGTCCGTGCCCGCCGGGGCGCCGGCCCCGCCGTGAGCGCACGCCCCGGGCGCGGAGGACGCACGGATGTTGCTGGGCCACCCGGCATGCAGCAGACCGGAGCCCCGCCCCCGCCCGCCCTCCCCGCCGGACCCGTCGGCCGGCTCGCCGCGTCGCTGCGCGCCTCCGCGCGCCCGGCCCCGGTGCCGCCCGCCATCGCCGCCGGGCTGCGCACCGCCACGGCCACGGTGGCGCCGCTCCTCGCCGGCCACGCGCTGGGGATCCCCGAGGCGATGCTCGCCGGGCTGGGCGGCTTCATGGTGTCCCGCGCCGACAACGGCGGCGCGTACCGCAGCCGCGCCGCCGCCATGGCCGCGCAGGCGCTGGCCATCGCCTTCGCCGCGGTGGCCGGCGCGCTCCTGCGGCCCTGGCCGGCTGCGGCGGTCCCGGCCGTGCTGCTGTGGACCACGGCCGCCAGCCTGGCGCGCGCGTACGGCCCCGCCGCCGGCACCACCGGGGTGACCGCCACGGTGATGTTCGTGGTGGCCATCTCCACGCCGTCCGCGGGCGCCGCGTCGGCGCTGCAGCACGGCGGCTGGGTGCTGGTGGGAGCCGCCTGGGCCATGCTGCTGTCGCTGGCGCTGTGGCCGGTGCGCCCCTACCGCCCCGGCATGCTGGCGGTGGCGGCGTGCTACCGCGCGCTGGCCGACTACGCCGGGGCGCTCGCCCTCCCGCCGGAGGCGGCGCAGGCCACGCGCGGCGGCGCCGCCTTCCTCCCCGCGCGCCAGGCGGTGGAAGCGGCGCGCGCCACCCTGGCCGCCATCCGGCGCGGACGCTCCGGCGAGAGCGTGCGCGGCGAGCGGCTGCTGGTGCTGCTGGAGACCGCCGACCGGGTGCTCATCAACCTGGTGGCGCTGGGCGACGTGCTGGAGGGCGCCGCCGCCGAGGGGGAGCGCCGCGCGGCCGAGGCGGGGCTGGGCGCGATCGCGGAGGAGCTGCGCGGCTGCGCCGCGCGGGTGGAGGGCGAGGGCGCAGGCCCGGCGCAGGCGGACGCGGACGCCCCCGCGGCGGGCGCCGGGCTTGCCGGGCCGCTGCTGGACCGGGTGTCGTTCTACGCCCGCGCCGCGGCGCGCATCGCCGAGGGGTTCCGCGACGGCCGGCCGGTGCCGGAAGCGCCCGTGGCCGCGCTGCGCCTCCCGGAGGAGGAGCGCGACCCGCTCCTCCCCCTGCGGGAGAACCTGACCCGGGAGTCCGCACTCCTGCGGCACGCGCTGCGCGCCGGCATCAGCACCGCGGCGGCGGTGGCCGCCACCCAGGCGCTGGGGCTGGAGCGCGGCTACTGGGTAACGCTCACCGTGCTCATCGTGCTGCAGCCGTACACCGGCGCCACGGTGCAGCGCACGCTGGAGCGCGCCCTTGGCACCGTGCTGGGCGGGGGGATCGCCGCGGGGATCGCGGCGTGGGTGCACGACCCGGGGTGGGTGCTGGCGCTGGTGTTCGTCATGGCGGCCGCCAGCGTGGCGCTCTTTCCCATCAACGCCGTGCTGTACACCGTGTTCCTGACTCCCACCTTCGTGCTGCTGGCCGAGGCGAACACCGGCGACTGGGGGCTGGCCGGCGTGCGCGTGCTCGACACCCTGCTGGGCGGCGCGCTGGCGCTGGCGGGCGCGGCGCTGCTCTGGCCTACCCCGGAGCGCGACCGCCTCCCCGCCGAGGTCGCCGCCGTGCTCCGCGCCGACGCCGAGTACCTGCGGGCCGCTGTGGAGCGGCTGGCCGACGACGGCGAGGCCGCGGTGGGGCGCATGGTGGCGGCGCGGCGCCGCCTGGGCGTCGCCATCCTCAACGCGGACGCCTGGCTGGAGCAGCTGCTCGCCGCGCCCGGCAGCCGGGCGGACGAGCTGGAGCCGTGGATGACGCTGCTGGCGTACGGCCGCCGGCTCGCCGGCTCCGTCGCCGCGCTCGCCATCCTGGGCGGCCAGGGCGCGCTGGGGCGCGGCGAGGTGGCCGGCTTCGGGGCCGCCGCCGAGGGCGTGCTCGCCGACCTCGCCGACGCGCTGGAGGGGGGCCGTCCCCCCGCCCCCCTCCCCCCGCCGCCCCCGCCGGCGGCCGACCCGCTGCTGCGCGCCCAGCTGGACCGCGTGTCCGCCCAGGTCGCCGTGCTGCACGACGCCGCGGGACGCCTGCTCCCGGCGTGACCCGCGACTCCTGGCACGAGACCCGCGCGGCAGCCATCTTTTGCGCTGCCCCGCTCCCGCGAGCCCGTCACCTGTTCCCATGCAGGGAGGATCCCCGATGAAGCTTCTCCGGTCCGCCGTTCCCGTCCTGGCCCTCGCCGCCTGCGCCCCCGCGGCGCAGCCCGGCGCGGAGCCCGCCGCCATGCCGCCGGGCGCCGGGGCCGCCGCGCCCGCCGCCGCCGGCGCCATCGACCCCGCGCGCCTGGCGGAGCACGTCCGCACGCTCGCCTCGGACGAGTTCCGGGGGCGCGGGCCGGCCACGCCCGGCGAGGAAAAGACCGTCGCCTACATCGCCGAGCAGTTCCGGGCGGCCGGCCTCCAGCCGGGCGGCCCGAACGGGAGCTGGTACCAGGACGTCCCGCTCAACCAGTACGACATGGTCGGCACGCCCAACCTGACCGTCAACGTCGCCGGGCGGCGCATGGACCTCACCCAGGGCGAGCAGATCGCCGTGCGCGCCAGCATGCGGAACGTGGACCGCGTCACCTTCACCGGGCCGCTGGTCTTCCTGGGCTACGGGGTCAAGGCGCCGGAGCGCCGCTGGGACGACTTCAAGGGCGAGAACCTGCGCGGCAAGATCGGCGTCGTCCTCATCAACGACCCGGACTTCGAGAGCGGGCAGGGCGACTTCGGCGGCAAGGCCATGACCTACTACGGCCGCTGGACCTACAAGTACGAGGAGGCCGCGCGGCAGGGCCTCATGGGGCTGCTCATCGTGCACGAGACGGCGCCCGCCTCCTACGGCTGGGCCACGGTCAAGAACTCCAACACCAGCACGATGTTCGACATCGTGCGCGCCGACCCCGCCCAGGTGCACCCGCAGCTGGAGGGTTGGATCCAGCGCGACTTCGCGGTGGAGCTGTTCCGCGCCGCGGGGCAGGACTTCGAGGCGCTCAAGCGGCGGGCGCAGACGCGCGACTTCCGCCCGGTGCCGCTGGGCGACGCCACCTTCGCCGCCAACTTCGCGGTGCGGCACGCCACCATCCGCTCCCGCAACGTGCTCGGCCGCGTGCCGGGGAGCACGCGCCCGGGCGAGACCATCCTCTACGGCGCGCACTGGGACCACCTGGGCGTGGGCGTGCCGGACGCGCGCGGCGACAGCATCTACAACGGCGCCGTGGACAACGCCACGGGCGTGGCGTCGCTGATCGAGCTGGCGCGAGCCTTCGCCGCCGGCCCGCGGCCGCAGCGCTCGGTGGTCTTCGCCGCGTGGACGGCGGAGGAAAAGGGGCTGCTGGGCTCCGAGTACTACGCCGCCAACCCCGTGTACCCGCTGGAGACCACCGTCGCCGGCTTCAACGTGGACGCCCTGGCGCCCACCGGCCCCTCGCGCGACGTCCTCATCGTCGGCTACGGCCAGAGCGAGCTGGAGGACCGGCTGGAGCGCGTCCTCACCGCAGGCGGGCGGGTGGTGGCGCGCGACCCGCACCCCGAGGCCGGCTACTTCTACCGCTCGGACCACTTCCCCATGGCAAAGCGCGGCGTCCCCATGCTGTACGTGGACAGCGGCGTGGACCTGCTGGAGGGGGGCACCGCCGCCGGAGACGCCGCGGACGCCGCGTACCGCACGGACCGCTACCACCAGCCCGCGGACGAGTACGACGCGGCCACCTGGAACTTCGGCGGCATCGTGCAGGACCTCACGGTGCTGCACCGCCTGGGTGTGGAGCTGGCCGGCTCGCGAGACTGGCCCAACTACCGCGCCACCTCCGAGTTCCGCCCGGTCCGCGACGCCTCCGCCGCCCGGCGCCAGTAGGCGCGGGACACCCCCCGGGAACCGGTGAGCCGCATGGGGAAGCGCCCCTTCCACTCCATCTACTCCCACGGCATGGTGCGCGTGGCGGTGTGCATCCCCTCGCTGCGCGTGGCCGACCCGGTCTTCAACGCGGAGCGCACGCTGGCGCTGGCGCGCCAGGCCGCGGAGCGCGGGGCGGTCGTGGCGCTCTTCCCGGAGCTGGGGATCTCCGCGTACACCTGCGACGACCTGTTCCACCAGGACGCGCTGCTGGACGCCGTGGAGGCCGCCCTGGCGGGGGTGGTGGAGGGGAGCGCGGGGCTGGGGACCGTGCTGCTGGTGGGGGCGCCGCTCCGGTTCGAGGGCAAGCTGTTCAACTGCGCGGTGGTGGTGTACGGCGGGCGGGTCCTGGGCATCGTCCCCAAGAGCTTCCTCCCCAACTACCGCGAGTTCTACGAGCGGCGGCAGTTCGCCCCCGCCCGTTTCGCGGTCGCGCGCGAGGTGCGCTTCCTGGGCGGCACGGTCCCCTTCGGCGCGGACCTGGTGTTCGACGCCGTGAACGTGGAGGACTTCGCGCTGCACGTGGAGATCTGCGAGGATGTGTGGACGCCGGTGCCGCCCAGCACCTGGGCGGCGCTCGCCGGCGCTACGGTGCTCGCCAACCTGTCCGCCAGCAACATCACGGTGGGCAAGGCCGAGTACCGCAGGGACCTGTGCGCCTCGCAGAGCGGCCGCTGCATCGCGGCGTACATGTACTCGGCCGCGGGCCCGGGCGAGTCCACCACGGACATGGCCTGGGACGGCCACGCGCTGGTGTACGAGAACGGCGACCTGCTGGCCGAGAGCCCGCGCTTCGTCCCCGAAGAGCACATGATCGTGGCGGACGTGGACCTGGAGCGCCTGGCGCAGGACCGCATGCGCATGACGTCGTTCCACGACTCGGTGGGCGACGAGATGGAGCGGGTGCGCGCCGTCCGCCGCGTCCCCTTCGAGCTGGCGCTCCCCGCGGGCGAGATGGCGCCGGTGCGGGAGTACCAGCGCTTTCCCTACGTCCCCGCGGACCCCGCGTCGCGCGACGAGCGCTGCTACGAGGCGTACAACATCCAGGTGCACGGGCTGATGAAGCGCCTGTCCGCCACCGGCATCCAGCGGGTGGTGATCGGGGTGTCCGGAGGGCTGGACTCCACGCACGCGCTGATCGTGGCGGCGCGCACCATGGACCAGCTGGGGCTGCCGCGCGCCAACATCCTGGGCTACACCATGCCCGGCTTCGCCACCAGCGCCGGCACCAGGGGCAACGCGCACGCGCTCATGGAGGCGCTGGGGATCACGGGGAGCGAGATCGACATCCGCCCCTCGGCCACGCAGATGCTGCGCGACATCGGCCACCCCTTCGCCGCGGGGGAGCCAGTGTACGACGTCACCTTCGAGAACGTGCAGGCGGGGGAGCGCACCTCGCACCTGTTCCGCCTGGCGAACCACCACGACGGGCTGGTGCTGGGCACGGGCGACCTGAGCGAGCTGGCGCTGGGGTGGGCCACGTACGGGGTGGGCGACCAGATGTCGCACTACAACGTCAACGCATCCGTCCCCAAGACGCTGATCCAGCACCTGATCCGCTGGGTGGTGCAGACGGAGCAGTTCGACGCGGCGACGGGCCGCATCCTCCAGTCCATCCTGGACACGGAGATCTCGCCGGAGCTGGTGCCGGCGGGCGCGGAGGGCGGCGAGGCGGTGCAGAGCACGCAGGCCAGGGTGGGGCCGTACGAGCTCCAGGACTTCCACCTGTACTACGTCACGCGCTTCGGCTTCCGGCCCAGCAAGGTGGCGTTCCTGGCGCACCACGCCTGGGGCGACCGGGAGCGGGGGCCGTGGCCGGAGTTCATCGCGGGCGAGGGGCGCAACGAGTACGACCTGGCGGCCATAAAGCACTGGCTGGAGGTGTTCCTGTGGCGCTTCTTCAAGACCAGCCAGTTCAAGCGCTCGGCGATGCCCAACGGGCCCAAGGTGGGGTCGGGCGGGTCGCTGTCGCCCCGCGGCGACTGGCGGGCGCCCAGCGATTCGGAGGCCGTGGTGTGGCTGGAGGAGCTGCGGAGGAACGTGCCGGGGTGAGAAGAGCGGTGCGGGGGGGCTGACTCGCGACCCGGGATCTCGCATGCGGAAGCGAGCGTTCGCCGGCCGGTTCTCCGAAACGTCCCGACGGGTCGTGCTCATGCGGAGGGCGGCGCTGGCGCTGCTCGCCGTCCCCGTCGCCCTTGGGGTGCTGTCCGGCTGGCGGGCGTGGGTGCAGGTGCGGAGCCTAGAGCTGGCCGCGGACTCCCCGGTGCTGCGCGGCGGGTCGATCGTTCAGGCCCGGGTGGTGACCTCCGGGCGCACGTTCGTCGACCTGCGGCTGGAGCTGGTCCAGGGCACGCATGCCGAGACGCTGGCCGTGCGACAGGTGCCCAAGAACCGCGACGCAGCCACGGACCCACGCTCGCGGCGTGACTCGCTGGCGGTGGTGCTCACGCCGGAGCTGCTGGGGCGCTTCCGGGTAGGGCCGGTGCTCGTGCGCGCCGTGGCGCGGGGCCGGCCGCAGTGGCTCCGCGAGCCGCCTCCGACGGTGCGGGAGGTCGCGCTGGAGATCCAGCGGCCCGACAGAGTCGCTTCGGTCAAGTAGAAGAGGCAGAAGACCCGGTGTCGGCGCGACACTCTCGCCCCGCAGCGGAAATAGAAGGCTTACTCGTCGGCCGGGGAGACCAGGCGTCAGGGTCCCAGCAGTGCGGCCGGGATTACTGCCACCCCATCAGACCGTCGGTAGGCTTGCGGTCCGGTGCTCACCACCACTGCGTCCAGCAGGTCGTCGCCGATCTGCTCCCGGAGCCACAACAGGTGCCGGACATCACCATCCGTCACGGTCCGGCTCAGCTTTACCTCGACCGCCACTACGCGCCTGTCCGCTCTCTCCACGACCAGGTCCACTTCCTGACGGCCTCCAGCAGTGCGAAGGTGTCCGACCCGGGCCTCCGCCGCCTGCGCGTACACGCGAATGGAGAGGGTCACCAGCGACTCGAAGAGCTGGCCCAGAAGCGTGCCGTCACGTGGCATCGCAAGGCCGGATCCTTCCCCCTTGAGGAGAGCCTCCTCTCCGATCCCGAGCAGGCGCGCTGCGAGCGCCGGATCTGCCAGATGATGCTTGGGCGCCTGTGCCAGGCGCGCAATCGGGTTCCGTGTCGGACCCCAGGCGGGCACCGGGTCCACGATCCACAGGCGCTCCAACACCTCACGGTACGGGATCGTTGTGGTCTTGGCCGGCTTGTCGCCCTCACCGGCGGTTGCCGCATCGCGGATGGTTTCATAGCTGGCGCTGGTGGCCGTCGCGGCGGCATAAGCCGCCATCCATCGGTGAAGCGTCTGCGGCCGGCGCACTCGATGGCCCATCTCGTCGAAATCGGTGTCGACAATGCGCGCGAGATAGCTGTCCAGCTGCGCGCGCAGCGGGCGGCCGGACAGGTGGCGCAGCCCGGGAAAGCCCGAGGCGACGATCTCTTTCGCGTAATCAGCCAGGGAGACATCGGTCCGACCGCTGACCGCAGGACGGTCGCCACCCAGCAGGTGTCGCAGGCTCACCCTGGGCAGTTCCACTCCCCGCTCTGCCAGGGAGAGCGGCCGCATCCGTACGGTCACGACCCGCGCCGCGCCGGAGTGCGTCGGGGGGCGCGCCGGGCCCGCTGAGCCAGCCAGCAGGTAGCGTCCGGGGGTGGGATCAGCGTCCACGGCACGCCGAACGGCGTCCCAAAGCGCGGGGACGCGCTGCCATTCGTCCAGCAGGACCGGTGGTGTGCCGCGCAGAAGCTGGCCCGGGTCGGCCCGTGCGACGGCCTCCTGCGCCGGGTCGTCAAGCTGGTGCGTCGTAACCGCGCGCTGAGAGGCCGTGGCCGTCTTGCCTACCGCCTTCGGCCCTTCCAGGGCCACAGCGGGAAGGGCGGGGAGTAGCTCGTCCAGCTCTTCATCGACCACGCGGCGCAAGTAGGTCGTCATCGTCTCGGTGTGCCGGGTCAGGGCGAATTCGGTCCGATCCCCAAGTTTACGCTACCATTTCACATCTGGCAACGCTACCATTTTACCAACTCCTAGGCTACTATATTGCACGGTTTTCTACAGGCGATTTACCGCTTCCAACGAAAGCGGCCCCGGGACATCGCCCCGGGGCCGCTACGCCTTCTCGTCATCCGTCTCCCCCCGCCTCACCCCACCGCCACGCTCTCTTCCGTCTCCTCGTCCGGCACCCGCAGCTCCTCCCCCGGGTTCACGAACAGGTCCTGCTCCCACGCGTACTGCCGGTCGTGCAGCTCCCGGTAGCGCCCGCCCAGCGCCATGAGCTGCGCGTGCGTCCCGCGCTCCACGATCTCCCCGTGCTCCAGCACCAGGATCTGGTTCGCGCTGCGGATGGTGGAGAGCCGGTGCGCGATCACGAACGACGTGCGCCCCTGCCGCAGCCGCCGCAGCCCTTCCTGGATCAGCGCCTCGCTCTCGCTGTCCAGCGACGAAGTCGCCTCGTCCAGGATGAGGATGCGCGGGTCCGCCAGGATCGCGCGGGCGATGGCGATGCGCTGCCGCTGCCCGCCCGACAGCTTGATCCCCCGCTCCCCCACGATGGAGTCGTACCCCTCCGGGAAGCCGCGGATGAAATCGTCCGCGTTGGCGATGCGGGCCACCGCCTCGATCTCCCCGCGCGACGCGTCCGGCCGAGCGAAGCGGATGTTGTCCGCCACCGTGCCGTCGAAGAGAAAGTTGTCCTGGAGCACCACCCCCAGCTTCGCCCGGTAGTCGCGAAGCCGCAGCTGCGCCAGGTCCGTCCCGTCCAGGGTGATGCGGCCCTTTCCGGGGCGGTTGAACGCCATCACCAGCGAAACCAGCGTGCTCTTCCCCGAGCCGCTGGACCCCACCAGCGCCGTGGTGGTCCCCGCCGGCGCCTGGAAGTCGATCCCCTTCAGCACCGGCACCCCCTCGTTGTACTCGAACCACACGTCCTGGAACGAGATGTCGCCGCGCACCGAATCCACCGGGACCGCGCCCTCGCTCTCGTCGTCCTCCGTGGGCGTTTCCATCAGCTCGCGGATGCGGTCCAGCCCCGCGAACGCCTCGCTGATCTGCGTGCCGATGGAGGCCATCTGGATCACCGGCGCCGCCAGCAGCCCCGAGAAGAACACGTAGGTCACCATGTCGCCCAGCGTCATGGAGCCGTTCAGGATGGCCCGGCCGCCCATGAGGATCATCACCGTGCCCACGATCCCGATCACCACCGTCGCGAACGCGCCCACCGCCGACACCCCGGTGATGGAGCTGGCGATGTTGCGGAACAGGCGGTGCACCCCGTGCGTGAACACCCGCTGCTCCCGCTTCTCCGTGCCGTATGCCTTGACCACGCGGATCCCGCCCAGCGTTTCCGTCAGGCGGCCGGTCACCTCCGCCTGGATCACGCTGCGCTCCTTGAAGATGGGGCGCAGGCGGTTGAACGCGTACGCCATCCCCCCGCCGAACAGCGCCAGCACCGCCACGCTCACCACGGTGAGCTGCCAGTTCAGGTACAGCAGCACGGCCAGCGCCAGCAGCGCCGTGAAGATGCCGCCCACCAGCTGCAGGATCCCCGTCCCCACCAGGTTCCGGATCCCCTCCGCGTCGTTCATGATGCGGTTGATGAGGATCCCCGACTGCGTCGCGTCGAAGAAGCGCACCGGCATGCGGGTGATGCGCTCCTGCACCGTGCGCCGCATGTCCGCGATGGCGCGCTGGGCGGCCACGCTGATCACCTGCGACAGCGTGAAGCCCGTCACCGCCTGCACCACCGTGGCCACCGCCACCGCCCCCGCCAGCGGCAGGAGGAGCTGCGTGCGGCCCCGGCCCACCACGTCGTCGACCAGCCACTTGGAGCTCAGGGGGAGCACCAGCGCCGCCAGCCGGCTGATCAGCATGAGCACGAAGCCCAGGCCCAGCGAGCGGCGGTGGTGCCACATCAGGCGCTTGGTCTCTGCCCAGGCCGCCTTGCGGTCGTACTTGGGCTTCTTGTCCTTTTTCGCTTCCACGGGCGTCGCTTTCCAGGGGGAGGGAGCCGGCGGGAGGGCCGGTCGTCCGAATACACTGCTGATCGGGGTCGGGTCCGCAACGGCTTTCTTCCCGGGATTCGGGCGTGCCCCCGGCTGCGCCGGGGTCGGGCTGCGGCTCCGTAGCAGACGAAACAACCGTCTGCAACGGAGGCGAGCCCGCGCAAACAGCCGCGCGGTCTCGCCGCTTCGCGCTCGCATCCCTCACGCGGGGCCCGCGCTGGCGTCCGCGGGAGCCCCCCACCCCGGCGCTCCGCGCCACCCCTCCCCCGCAAGCGAGGGAGGGGAAACGACACGGCATCAGGCAGTTGCCCCCTCTCCCAGAATTGGGAGAGGGTGGCGAGCCTCAAGCGAGCCGGGTGAGGGCCGCCAGCAGCGCGCGCAGCGGCAGCCGGGGCGTGGGAGCCTGGCGCGTCGCCCCGCCGCTCCACGCCGGGCGGATCACGATCCCGAACGCATCCGGGACCGCCGCCGGTGCGGCGCGGAACGGGCGCGGGGCGCCGTCGTCCGGGGGCCCCATCCCGCGGCTCACGGGCTCGCCGCCGCGGCGCCGGCGCCGCGGGGAGCGTGGGCCGCGATGGAGCCGTCGCGGAAGGGGTAGTCGGTGTAGCCGCGCGAGTCGCCGCCGTAGAAGGTGGCGCGGTCCGGGGCGTTGAGGCGCGCGTCGGCGGCCAGGCGGGCCGGGAGGTCCGGGTTCGCCAGGAACGCCGTCCCGAAGGCCACCAGGTCCGCCGCGCCCGAAGCGATCGCCGCGTCGGCGGCGGCGCGGTCGTAGCCGCCGTTCAGCACCAGCGGCCCGCGGAAGACCTGGCGGAGCAGCGGGGCCACGCGGGCGGCCTCCGGCGTGTCCACCGGCTCCGTCACGTGCAGGTACGCCAGCCCGAAGCGGTTCAGCGCGTGCGCCGCGTAGCCGAAGGTGCCCGCCGGGTCCGAGTCGCTCATCCCGTTGTACGCGCTGGTGGGTGAAAAGCGCACCCCCACCCGGTCGCCGCCCCACACGTCCGCCGCCGCCGCCGTCACCTGCAGGAGGAAGCGCGCGCGGTTCTCCACCGGGCCGCCGTAGCGGTCGGTGCGCCGGTTGCTCCCGCCGCGCAGGAACTGGTCGATCAGGTACCCGTTCGCTCCGTGCAGCTCCACCCCGTCGAAGCCGGCGCGGAGCGCGTTCCGCGCGCCCGCGGCGAACTCCTCCACCACGCCGGCCACCTCGTCCGTCTCCAGCGCGCGGGGAACGGGGTAGGGGAGCGGGCCGGCGGCGGTGTACAGCGCCGCCTCCGCAGCCACCGCCGAGGGAGCCACCGGGAGCCCGCCGTCCGCCTGCACCGAGGGGTGCGACACCCGCCCCACGTGCCACAGCTGCAGGAAGATGCGTCCGCCCTCGCCGTGCACCGCCTCCGTCACCCGGCGCCACCCCTCCACCTGCGCGTCGGAGTGGATCCCCGGCGTGCCCGGGTACCCCACCCCGCGGGGCGACACCTGCGACCCCTCGGTGACGATGAGCCCCGCGGAGGCGCGCTGGGCGTAGTACAGCGCGCCCAGCGCGCCGGGGACGTTGCCCTCGCCGGCACGGTTGCGGGTCATGGGGGCCATGACCACCCGGTTCGCGAGGGTGTGGCGCGCCAGGCGCACCGGGGTGAACAGCGTCGGGGCCGCTCGGTCGTTCATGGAGTCCATCCTCCGGGTCGTGTCCGTGTGATCGGGGGATGCGCCGCGCGCACCACCCCTGCCGTGATCCGGCTAACTGCAACCTATGTAGTTACATATAGGGGCGCGGGAGTCCCACCGTCCCGCGCCGGGTCCGCTACCTGCGCACCGGGCGCAGGCGGAGGATCATCGCCTCCCGCTCCCCCGGCCCCACCTCCACCGCCTGCTCCCCCGGGGCGAACCCGTCGCGCTCGGCCCGCACCACCCATCGCCCCGACGGCAGCCCGGTGAGCTGGAACCCGCCGGTGTCGCCGGTGCGGGTGGTGCGCCCCAGCACCTGCGGGTCCGCGTGCCGTGCGCTCACCGCCGCGCCCGCCAGCGCTTGCCCGGCGGGGTCGGTGACCCGCCCCACGATCCTCCCCGCGTCCTGCACCCCCCGGAACCCCGCCAGCAGCAGCGCCGCCGCCAGCGCCAGCAGCAGGATCACCGGGCGCGAAGCCCTGTCCAGCCGGATGTCACCCCTCATCTCTCTCCCCCCTCTCCCGGTCCGGCGAATGGCCCCGCCGGAACTGGAATCGTGCCCGTTGCGGTTGCCGTTCCAATCGCGGCGCCTCCGCCGCGTCCCTCCTCTAGCCCGCGCGGCGCGCCCCCCCGCCGCAGCCGCCCGGCCGTCCCATCCCCGCGTGCAGCGTCCGCCACACGTCGGCGATGGTCACCCGGTCCAGCACCCCCTCCATGGCCGCGCGCGCGTCGCCGAACACGTCGGCCAGCGCGGCCTGGATGTTGGCCCCCACCCCGCAGTCCTGGCAGGGCGTCTGCGAGTGCATGGCGAACAATTCCTCGCCGTCCTCCACCGAGCGGTACACCTCCAGCAGCGTGATCTCCTCGGGGACGCGGGCCAGCCGCGCGCCTCCCATGGCCCCGGGCGTCACCTCCACCAGCCCCGCGCGCCGCAGCGCGCCGATGATGCGGCGCACCACCACGGGGTTGGTGTTCACGCTGTGCGCGATCTGCTGCGAGCTGACCGCCTCGTCCCTGCGCCAGGTGAGGATCGCCAGCACGTGCACCGCCACCGCCACCCGGCTGCTCATGGTCGACATGTTCCCGCTCCCCGGTTCAATTGCAACCACGATAGTTGCATTTGGCGGGGGTGTCAAGGGACGCGGAAGGGGTCGGGCGGCTGGCGCGCTTTTTCCAAAGGCGGACGCGCGATGAGTGTTCCCCCACGCCAGGAGGTGCCATGAATCCCCCCCTTCCGCGGCGCGACCGCTCCCCGGACCCGGTGCGCGACCACCTCAAGGAGGTGCGGCGCGGACTGCTGCGCCTGCACAAGGCGCTGATCGACGCCGAGCGTGCCGAGTGGGAGCGCGACACCGGCCCCGTCTCCAACGGGCGCTTCCTGCAGGCGCTCATCGAGGACCCCTTCTTCGCCTGGCTCCGGCCGTTCTCCGGGCTGATCGTGGAGGTGGACGAGCGCCTCGCCACCGGCGAGCCACTCCCGGGCGAGGAGGCGCGCGCCTACGTGGAGCGCATCCGCGCCCTGGTGCAGCCCACGGGCGAGGAGGCCGAGCGCTACGAGCGCGTCCGCCAGCGCGACGCGGGGGTGCTGCTTGCCCACGTGGAGCTGGAGGCCCGCATCGACGCGGTGCCGGAAGAGGCGTGACGCCAACGGGCCTTGAGAAAACTCCGGGCCTGCGCTATCCTATGCGGCCTGCCGGCAGGCGGGCATGGGGCCGTAGCTCAGTCGGTTAGAGTGCCGGACTGTCACTCCGGAGGTCGCGGGTTCGAGTCCCGTCGGCCCCGCTTCGCGGGACGCATACGGAACGAGGGGCGGCTGCTCGCACGAGCGGTCGCCCCTCCCTGCGTCCGGCCCGGCGGCTCGCGCGGAACTTGCGATCCTTGCGCGCCACGCCTCCCCGGTCCATACATTCGGCGGTGGAGACCACGCCCGGGGAGCGCGCACCGCCAGGGTCCCGGCCCCGCGACCTTTTTCGCCGCCCCCGCGCGCCCGGGGCGAGACGAGCCCGCAACGCAGGGAGGGAGTATGCGTCCCGTCCAGAGACTTCTCCGGTTCGGCGCGGTGGCGGCCGGCCTTTCGCTCGCCGCGTGCGCGCCCGGCTTCGGGATGGGGCCGGGGGTGCAGGTGGGGATGAGCCCCGGCGGCCAGCTGAGCCTGGGGTCCTCGTCCTGCCTGCTGAACGGCTCCGCGTACGGCACCCAGGGGATGTCGCGCCTGTCCGGCAGCGCCTTCTCCTTCGCGCCGAAGATCGCGCGGCTCCAGGCGCGCTTCTCCCTGGGGCACGCCGACCGCACCGCGCAGCGGGAAAGCTGGAAGCAGGTCGCGACCGGCGGCTGCTGACGCGGCACCCGCCCCCGCGCGGCGAAGCCCCCGCTCCGGCCAGGAGCGGGGGCTTCGCCGTTCACGGCCTCCGCCGCGTCCTCCCCGCCGCCTACACCACGGTGGACGACGAGCACCCCCGCCCCTCTCCGGGCTCCTGCGCCAGTACGGCGGTGACGCGGATCTGCCGGCGGTAGCGGCCCATGTGCCCGAACTCGCCGCGGCCGCTCAGCTCCCCCTCCACGGTCATGAAGGTCCGCTGGCCCCACGTCTTCTGGAGGTCGGCCGGCATCCCCCACGCCCACCACTCCTCGCGCGTGCCGCAGGGGCGGAACACCTGCTTCTCGAAGTCGAACTCGAAGTGGCCGGTGTAGCGGCCCGTGGGCAAGGCGGGCACGGGGACCGAGATCGTCGTGTCCACCGCCGTCCGGGCATCCGGGGCGGGCGCCGGGGCGGGCTCGCGGCGGCCGGAGCCGCAGCCCCACGCGGCGAGCGCGAGGAGGGTGGTCAGGGTCCGGCGAGCGGTCATGCGGCTCCTCCCGGGGCGGGTGGACGGGGTCGCGGACGTGCGCGGGCCTCCTTCGCACCCCGCAGCGGGAGCGGGGTTCCCTGTCCCCCCGCGCGGCGACGCGGCCCGTGGAAATATTTGTTTGTGGTGTATGTGGATAATTGACAGGTGTTTATGCGTTTATTAAATTGATTGCACGCGACAGGGGCCGGCGATCGCTTCGCACGGATCCGGCCCCTGCATTGAAAACGAGGCGCTCCCGTACCGTTCCGCGATATGGGGGCGCCTTCGTCGTGAAAAACGCCAAGATTCCGGGCTTCCACGCCCGCTTTCCGGAGGTGCCCGTGAAGGCTCGATTCGACATGCGCCGCAATGCACTGGTCTACCTCGCCGCCGCGGTCGGCGTCGGCGCCGCCGCGGGGCTGCTGCGCGAGCCGGAGCAGCCCGCCGCGGTGAGCGTGGCGCGGCCCGCCCGCGGCACGGCCGCGCCCGTCGCGGCCGCCACGCCGGTGCCGGCGCCCGCGCTGCAGGCCGCGCGCGCCGTGCTGGACGGCGTGGGGCTGGAGAGCAGCACCCGCGAGGCGCGGGTGCAGACCGCGCTCGGGACGCTCGGGGGCAGGGTGGGGAAGCAGAGCGACCCCGACGCGCTGCGCATGGCGTTCAAGGCGTACTACAACTACAAGGAGGAGCACCCGGAGCAGGTCCGGAAGCCCTACCTGTACTACGTGGACTATGGTCTGGACGCCCGCACCCCGCGCGGCTACGTCTTCGACATGGACGCGCTGGAGGTGGTGGACGGGCCCTTCAACGTGGCGCACGGCCGCGGCTCGGCGCCCAACTCCCGCGGCATCCCCACCCGGTTCTCCAACCGGAACGGGAGCAACGCCACCTCGCTGGGGCTGTACCTGGCGCAGGAGACCTACGCCTTCTCGGGCAAGTCCGGCGGGCAGCGGTACAGCTCGGTGGGACTGCGGCTCAAGGGGCTCTCGGGCAGGTTCAACAGCGCGGCGCGGGCCCGCGGCGTGGTGGCGCACGGCGCCCCGTACGTGACCGCCGCCCGCGCCGGGCGCAGCGAGGGATGCCCGGCCATCGAGCCGGGGCGCGCCCGGGAGCTGCTCCCCAAGATCAGCAACGGCGGGCTGGTGTTCCTGTTCTCGCCGCTGGAGCGGTCGTGGAAGGTCTCGGACCCCTGGGCCGGCAACGGCTGAAGCGTCCGCCGGCAGCGTACCGCGCCCGCCTCGTCCCCGTCCGCCGGGGCGGAGGCGGGTGTGGCACCGCCCCCTCCCTTGCCGTAAGTTTGGCCTCGCTCTCCCCCCTCGTGCAGGCTCCCCCAGCTTCCCGGCACCCATGCCGCCAGAGCGGTACACGCCCAAGCCCGGCCTCATCGCCACGGACCTGGACACCGAGCTGATCCTGCTCGACCCCGAGTCGCAGGAGATGTTCAGCCTCAACCCCACCGGGCGCGTGGCGTGGCAGTGCCTCGGCTCGCAGCCGCTGCCCGCGGTCGTGGACCGGGTGGTCGCCGCGTTCCAGGTGGATCGCGCCACCGCCGAGGCCGATGTGCGCGCCCTGGTGCGACGGCTGCTGGAGGCGGGGCTGATCGCCCCCGCCGGCGACCCGGGGGATTGAGTGCTCTCGTTTCCCGTCCTGGGCAGGGAGCTCTCGGTCCAGGGGGGATCGGCGGAGCTGGAGGGTTGGATCCGTGACCACTGGCTGTTCCCGGAGCACGCGCCCGGGCCGCACGCCTACGCCGTGCGGGTCGACGAGGTGGACGAGCCGCCGTGGTGGGACGCGGGTTCCCCCGTGGAGGAGGTCCAGCTCCACCGGGTCGGCCTGCCGTGCCGCGCCGGCCCGGCCGGGTGGACCTTCGGGAGCGAGAGCGCCGGCGTCGGGCTCCGGGTGGGGCCGCGGGAGAGCCGCGTCGCGGTGTGGGGGGCGGAAAGGGCCGAGCACCACGGCGTCGTCCTCGCGGGCCTGTTCCTCGCGCTGAGCGAGGCCCTCCGGGCCAGCGGGCTGGTGCCCCTGCACGGAGCCGTGGCCGTGCAGGACGGCGAGGCCACGCTCTTCGCAGGCCGGAGCGGAGTGGGAAAGAGCACGACCCTGGTGCAGGCGATCCGCGCGGGGTGGGAGCCGCTGGCCGAGGACTTCGCCTGGCTGGACCCGGACGCGCTGGTCGTCTACGGGTGGGACCGGGGGCTGCGCCTGTGGCCCGAGGCGCGGGAGCGTTTCGCGCCCCAGCTGCCCGCCCGCCTCTTCCGGACCGACGCGGACGGCAAGCTCTTCCTCGCCTACGACCGGCTCGCCCGCCCGCCCGCCCGCAGGGCGCCGCTCGGGCGTCTGGCCGTCCTGGAGCGCGACCCGGCGCGCGCGTCGGGCTGGGCGCCGCTGGAGGCGCGGAGCGCCGTCCGGGCCTGGTGGGAGGCGGCGGGCGTCCCGCTGCACCCGGGGACGCGGGCGCGCCTCGCGGGGCTGATCCCCGGTCTGCTCGCCCGCACCCGGGCGTCCCGCCTCGTCCTGGGCGCCGGGCCGCTTCCGCTCTAGGGCTGGCCGGTGTCCAGGTTGACGGCGTAGAGCCGCCGGTTGTGGGGCTCGGCCAGCTCGTACAGGACCTGTCCGTCCAGCTCCACCCAGGCGTGTCCCACCACTTCGCCCGCGTCCCGGCGCACCCCGCTCACGAAGGCCACCGGCCAACCCTGCCGCCGCAGCGCCACGTAGATGGCGAGCGAGCGGACCAGGCAGTCCCCCCGCGGGTTGCCCCCCGGGAGGAGGCGCACCGTCCACTGGATGCTGCGCACGGTCCTCCAGCGCCGCTTCATGGATCCCGCCGTCCGGGGCGAGCCGGACGGGGTGAGGGTCCGCAGCAGCTCGTGGACGTCCGGGCCGCGCCGCAGGGCCGACCGCGCCTCCCGCACGGCGGACAGGGCGGCAGGCATGTGGACGGCCATCCACGGAGCCCAGCCCAGGAGCTTGACGGCGTCCTCGCCCCGGCCCAGTGGGCCCCGCTCGGGGAAGACCGCCCGGTCCCACCGGCGCAGCGCGGCGGCCGGCGGCGGCGCCAGCTCCAGGATTCCGGCCGCGGGGTCGCAGCGCTCCAGGAAGATCCGCAGCGTGCGCACGGCCCCCAGCTCGCGCGCCCGCTCCCACAGCTGCTCGCGGCCGATCCCCAACCGCTCGCAGAGGATCCCGAAGTCCAGCACGTCGTGCGGCTTCAGGTGCCAGTGATCCCCCCCCCAGCAGCGCTGCAGGACCAGCCCCACCAGGAGCGCGTCCACGGCGTCCATCTCCCGGACCGGCACCCCCTCCCACTCGCGCTGCCGCGAGCGGGACCAGACGGCCTCCGTCACCCGCCGCTGCACCGGGTTCCAGGGGGCCGGCCTGTGGAGGACCCACCGGTGCAGGTCCACGCAGGCGGCGCCCGTGGGCCCGTACAGCAGGCACACGGCGTGGTTGTAGGCCAGCCCCACCTCCGCCGTGTTCGCTTCCTCCCGCCAGCCGATCGCCCGCGCGATGCGTCCCGCCCGCTCCGCGTCCTCCGGGCGGACCAGGACGTCCACGTCCCCGTGGAAGCGGGCGCCGGGAACGGGATAGACGAACTCCGCCAGGTGGAAGCCCTTGAAAAGCAGGGCCGCGATCCCCGCCTCCCGCCAGGCGGCGAGCAGGGGGGCGAGCTCGCGCCGGATTTGCTCGTGGCGCGTCAGGGAGGCCAGGTAGTCGCCGCGAAGCTCCGCCTTTCCGGGGGCGTCCGGCGGGAGGGCGGTGTAGGCGTAGGCGCCGAGGCCGGCTTCGCGGAGGACCGCGGGAGGGGGCGCGGGACGGGTCCGGTCCAGCAGCCACCCCGCGAGGAGGGATCGGTCGGTTCGCGTCATGCGGCTCCCGGGTGAAAAGCAGGGCCCGCCCATGCGGGCGGGCCCTGCCGGTTCCTTGCATCCCATCTGCGGCGCGCCCGCGCGCGGGCCGCCGCCCGCCGCGCCGTCCGCCGTGGGGCGGGCGCCGCGGCGGGACCCGGGAGACTACTTGGTCCGCACGAGCACGAACGTGGAAGTGGCCGGCGGGGCCGCGCCGCCCGACGTCACCGAGAACGACGCCGCGGAGCTGGCCCCGACCCCGAAGCGGAGGTAGCTCGTCCCGCCGTCCATGGAGTACGACAGGGTGAGCGGAGTGCCGCTGGTGAGCGGACGGGCCAGCAGCGGGAAGCCGCCGAGGCCGCCGAAGATCGAGCGGTACTGGTAGGTCGGGTGCGTGTGCTCGGTGCCGACGCCGGCGACCGCGTCGTCGGTGTAGTTGGCGGTCACGAAGTCGCGCAGCCACACGTCCGGGTTCGCGCCGAAGGCGGCCTGGAGGTTGGCCTTGCCCGTGCCCGTGCCGTCCACGAGCGCCGACCAGAACGCGCTCTCCGTGCCGCCCTTGCGGTCCGCGGCGTAGCGCAGGAAGGCCCAGGTCACCCCGGCCGCCGCGAGCGTGGGGGTGTTCTTGAACGCCCCGCTCGTGTCCGGCCGCTGGAGCCACGAGCGGAAGTTGGTGAAGTTGGGGTTCAGGTAGGTGTTGAACGCCGCCACCCGCCGGCTCGCGTTGGGCCCGGTGTTCAGGGAGGAAAGGGCGATGTTGCTCCTGGGCGTGAGCCCGACCGAGGCCCGGAAGAAGATCAGCTCCTCGGCGACCCGGCTCATCCCCTCGTCCAGCCACGTTTCTTCCAGCGGCGCGCTCGTGACGTGGGTGCGGCGGGACGCGTTGATGACGTGCTGGAGCTCGTGCCCGTATGCCCGGATCGCGTTCCCCCGCACGAGCGGAACGGTGCGGACGTTGGAGTTCACCGCGCCGGTCGGGTCCGGGACCATCATGTAGACCATCTCGCCCACGTTGCTCCGGGGGCACGTTGCCTGCGCCTGAACGTCGCGCGCGACGGAGTAGGCGAAGGTGGACGCCGACGACGCGGGAGGGCTCAGCTCGTTGACGGCGCGGGTGAAGAACGCCACGACGCGGCTGTTGGTGTCGATGTCGCTGGGAGCGCCGAAGTTGGAGGTGATCGTCGGGGACGCCAGCGTGTCGATCTCCATGCGGATGCTGTCGTACTGCGCCGTCGTGAAGCCGCCGGCCGGGTTCGCCGTGTCCGCGACGATGACCACGCTCGTCCCGATGGAGACCACCCGGCCCGTGCGGTTGTCGACGGCGCCGGCGCACCCGGAGGCGACGTTGAGCGCCATGAGGTCACCCAGCGTCGGCACGCCCGGGGTGATGGCCCGGAGCGGACCGCCGGGCACGGAGCGCGAGCGGGACGCCGCGCGCGTGTTCGCCAGCGACGCGAGGCTGCGCCGCTCCCACTCGCGCAGCTGCATGTGGAACGCGGCGTCGCCGGTGGGATCCGCCGTCATGCTCGCCAGCGCCTGCCGCCCCGGGATGAGGTTGGGCGTGGGCGGCCCGGTCACGGCGGTGGTGCCGGTGCCCGTGACGCTGAGGGACAGGCTCGAGCTCGTGGAAAGGTTCACCGGCATCAGGGTGTATTCCGCCGAGCCGGACCCGCCCTCCGCGCAGAACGCGGCCGCCTCGGCCCCGGACAGGTACAGGGGCGAGCCCACCGCGGGAGCCGCGGCCACGTCCTGCATGAACGAGGTGGGCGCGCCGCTGGTGCCGCCGGTGCGCACGGAGCAGATCGCGCGGGACGCGATGGCGCCGCCGTAGCGGCCGCCGCGGAGCACGGTGACCTGGGCGGCCGAGAGCGAGGCGGCCCGCGCCTCGAAGGCGCTTCTCCCGGCGACCGTCTGCTCCTCGGGGCTCTGGGTCACGCGGGTCTCGCTGTCGTCCACCGCCAGCGCGATCACGGAGATGGTGAACGGGTCGTCCGCCGCGCTCGCCTGCAGGGGGATCTTGTAGGCGAAGGTGAGGCGGCCGTCGTACTGGCCCGCCGCCGGATTCGCCGGCAGCGTGCGCGAGGTGTTGTCGGTGGCGTGCCGCACCACGAAGCCGTAGGGGAACTTCTCGGTCACCGCCGCGGGCGCCGTGAGGCTCGACGCCTCCGCCTCGGTGAGCGCCTGCATCACGTCGGGATACTGGGACACCAGCTCGCCGCCCCCGCCCAGCGCCACCGCCCCCGTGGGGCGAAGCTCCTTGGCGAGGGTCGAGTCCGCGGGGGTGCCGTCCTGCTTCAGGAACCGGCCGACCGGCGTTCCGGGGATCGCGGCGGCGGTGCCGACGGGAATGAAGGTCAGGTTCTGGCGGGGGGTGCCGTAGGCGGTGCCCGCGCCGTCCGCGTTGCGGACTTCGAACACGGCCTGCAGGTAGCGCATGCCTCCCGCGCCGCGGGTGCCCACGTCCACCGTGGTCGCGCTCGTGCGACGGATCTGGATGCTTCCCTCCGGAGTGCCGCCCGGGACGGGAGTCAGCACGTAGCTGGGTCCGCCGGCGCCGACCGGCGTGACGCTGGCGGACATCTGCGGGGTGCCCACGCCGGTCAGCGTGATCTCCACGAGCCCCAGCGTGCGG
The DNA here is from genome assembly GCA_963716255.1 of uncultured Gemmatimonadales bacterium. GTDB lineage: Bacteria > Gemmatimonadota > Gemmatimonadetes > Longimicrobiales > Longimicrobiaceae > JAFAYN01. The sequence goes on from OY970303.1 coordinate 3,343,333, forward strand.
GGGGGAGCGAGCGGGGCGGTGCCCGGACCGGTCGTCTCCGTGGGATCGTCGGAACACGCGGAAAGAACGACTCCCACGGCGGCGAGGGAGATCAGGGAGCGGAGTCGGGAATGCATTTCTGGAATCGTTTTCGGGGGGGAAGGGGAAGGGAGCGGCGGGTAAGGTCAGCCGAGCTTCGGCGCCCGCTCGGGATCGGCCATGAACGTCACCGGAATCGTCTGCTGAAGCGTCAGGGCGCTCCACGGTCCCAGGCACTCCAGCGCGGGTGCCGCGTACGGCTGGTGGGCCGATCCGCCGGCCGGGGTCTCGTGTGCGGGGGCCTGCCGGGTCGTCGGCGCAGGCGTGGCGACAGGGTTCGGGGTCATGGAATTCGCGTCCGGGGAAAAGTTTTCCCGGAAGCGGTGTCCTACCGCTCCCGGGATACGCAAAAGGTTTGTCGAGCGGACGAATCTAGTAGCCTGCGGCTGAACGAGAAAGGGGGACGTTCGGCCGCGCCTGAAAAGTATCGGCAGCATGTACGCGCGGCTTGAGATGTGTTTGCAAATGGTTGCACAGAAATATTTTAGCCCTCGGGAATGGAGGATTGTCGCTGCCGGGGGAGCGGCGGACGGAGGCCGGTCCGTCCGGGTCCGCGGCGCCCCGCCGGCCGTGAGAGGGTGGTGAAAGGTTCCCGGCAGGGAACGGGACGAGGCGGCGGGCTCGTTCGAGCTCCGTCTCGCCCGTCCCGCTTCGGTGGTCCGAGATCGCGCTGCCGGGCCGCCTAACGCGGAGCCGCGCCGATGTCCACGACGATGCCGCGCCAGCGCCCCTGGTTGAAGCGCACCACGCTCAGCGCGCAGCGCACCGCGTGCCCGGCGAGGATCGCCACCCAGATGTCGATGGGGTCCAGCGTGCCGGCGCGCTGGATCGCGAAGCAGATTCCCAGCGGCACGGCCACCTGCGAGACCACGGAGATGTACAGGGGGCTGCGCGTGTCGCCGGTGCCCTGCAGCCCGCCCGTGTAGGTGAGCGCCACGGCGATGAACAGGCCCGACACGCTGAGGACGCGCAGGAGCTGCACGCCGACCTCCACCGCCTCCGGCTCGTTCATCCCGAACACGGCGAGCAGCTGCCGGGGGATGACGAAAAAGAACACCCCCAGCACCGCGGCGCCCGCGAAGCCGATGCGCGCGGCCACGGCCACCCCGTCGGCCGCGCGGTCGGGCTGCCCCGCGCCCAGGTTCTGGCCGGCCACCGCCGCGGCGGCGCCCATCAGCCCCATGGCGGTCCAGGTGACCAGCGAAAAGATCTGCGAGTACGACACGGCGAACGCGGCCTGTGCGGCGGCGCTCTGCGCCAGCGAGCCGATGAAGGCGAGCATCAGCACCCCGCCCACGTTCATGGCGACCCCCTGGATCCCCGTGGGAAGGCCGAAGCGGAAGAGCGAGCGGATGACCGTCCAGTCCGGCCGCAGGCCGCCGCGGCGCGGGAACGACACCACCCACCCGCCGCCCCACAGCTTCGCCAGCGAGTACGCCGCCACCAGCCCGGAGGCGATCACCGTCCCCATCGCCGAGCCCGTGGTGCCGAAGGCCGGGATGGGTCCCAGCCCGCGGATCAGCACCACGTTCAGCACCAGGTTCAGCGCAGTCATGGCGATCCCCAGCACCATGGGGGTGCGCGCGTCGCCGGCCGAGCGCAGCGCCCCGCCCAGCATGAAGAAGACGAGCATCCCGCTGCTGAACATGAACATCACGCGCAGGAAGGGCAGCGCCTCCGTCTTCACCGCGGGGGCGGCGTTGGCCAGGTCCAGCAGGTACGGCGACAGGAACCACCCCGCCGGCGCCATGACCAGGAGCGAGATCCCGATCGCCGTGAGGAACGCCTGGTAGACGGTCCGGTCCACGCTCGCCTCGTCGCCCGCGCCGGCGAAGCGGGCCACCAGGACGCTCATGCCGGTGAACAGCGAGCTGATGAAGGCGATCACCACCAGGAAGATCTGCCAGGACACGCCGATGGCCGCGTTCGCCTGGTAGCCCACCAGGTGGCCCACCAGCACGTGGTCCACCATCCCCTGCAGCCCGCCGATGATGTTGGTGAGCATGGTGGGCCAGGCGAGCTTCCACACGGCCACGCGCAGCGGCCCCTCCACGATGGACCGGTCGTAGCGTCCCGCGGCGGCCCGGGGGGGCGCGGCGGAAGGCGGGACGGGCCGGGCTGTGCGGGTCAATGGATCCTGGTCGCGGTGCAGGGTGAGGCAGGCGCGGAGCTCCGCCGCCGCGGTCCGCCTCCTATGTCTAACGCGTCCCCCTCCGGCTGCGCCAGGAGTCGGCCGGGGCCGGTCCCCGTACGTGTAGGTCGCGGGGGGGTGGAGCCCGGCGGTCGGCGGGGCGGGTCCGGGGGCGCCTCATGCATCGTCCGCGAGCGTCCACCCCCGCTCCGCGAGGGCCAGGCGGAGCTGCCCCAGCGCCTTCGGCCCCATCCCGTGGAGCCGCAGCAGCTCGGGCGCGCCCACCCGGGTGAGCTGCTCCAGCCCCGTGTACCCCGCGCCGGCGAGCGCCCGCCGCGCCGGCGCGCTCAGCCCCGCCGGCCAGCCGTCCTCCGGGCGCGCGCCGCTCACGACGCGAAGTCGGGGACGGCGCCCCGCACGGCCTCCGCGCGGCCCCTGGGCTCCTCCCAGTCCTCCTGGCGCCCCAGCGCGGTCTCGTCCAGCAGGTAGTACGACCCGCCCATGGTTTCCAGGCCGCGGGCGTACACCGAATAGGTGTGGTACACCGCGTCCCCCACCCGCAGGAAGCTGCTCCGTCCGGGGCGCTCCAGGGGCTGCTCGCCCTCGAAGGGCTCGCCCATCCGCTCGTACTCCTCCTCCGTGCGGTAGTTGTATACGATGGGCGCGACGGAATCGTCCAGGGTGACGTTGAAGTCGTAGTTGAAGTCGCTGCCGTACGACGAGTACCACGGGAACGTCCACCCCTTGAGCGCCTTGTACGCCTCGATCTTGGCGATGGGCGCGCGGGACACGTACACGAAGGTGGTGTCGCGCTTGTTCAGGTGCTCCAGGTGCCCCCTGGACATCTCGTCCGCCCCGGCGGAGCAGGCGGGGCACCCGGCGTCCCAGTCGGGGTGGAACATGAAGTGGCCCACGATCAGCTGGCGCCGCCCGTGGAAGAGGTCCGCCAGCCCCACCCTGCCCTCCGGCCCCTCGAACACGTAGTCCCTGGTGACCTCCACCATCGGCAGGCGGCGCCGGTCGGCCACGAGCGCGTCGCGCTGGCGGGTCAGTTCCTTTTCCCGCGCCAGGAGCTCGGTGCGCGCGGCGAGCCATTCGTCCTGCGACACTACCCGCGGCAGTCCTGCTGCGATCTCGGTCATGTGGAGCGATCCCGGGTGATGGGGTGGGACGGGGCGGGCGGGCGCCCCGCCGGGGTCATGCCGCGGCGGCGGCCGCCGCCGCGGCGTCGAAGCGCAGGCGCAGCTCGGCCGCCGGCTCCGCGCCGAGGGCGGCGACCACCCGCCGGTGGGCCTGCGTCCACAGCGGGAGCGCCTCCGCCACCCGCTGCCGGCCCGCCGGCGTGAGCTGCGCCAGGCGCACGCGGCGGTCGCCGGGGAGCCGCGCGATCCGCACCAGCCCCGCCTTCGCCAGCGGCCGCAGGTTGCGGGAGAGCGTGGTGCCGTCCATGGCCAGGACGTCCGCCACGCGCCCCATGGGCGCGCCGTCCTCGCCGCACATGGCGACCGCGTTCAGCAGCGTGAGCTGCGTCGCCTGGATCCCCAGCGGCCGGAGCGCCTCGTCGTACAGCCGCGTCAGCGCGCGGGACACCCGCCGGGCGCGGAAGCAAAGGCATTCGGCGGTCATCGCCCGGGCGGCGTCGCGGTGCTCGGTCATGCTGCCTGCGCTCAGGGGGTTCGCGGAGGAAGCATGTATATGCATGTTTCTCCGCTCCCGCAAGGCGGGCAGCCGGCCCGGGGGCGCCGGGCCCCCCGGTGAGAGCGCGGGCGGAGGGGGCGGGATCGACAACGTGGCTGCGGGGTCTTACCTTCCCTGGTTCCCGTCCGCTCGCACCCCGTCACCGAATCCGCCGCCGGTCAACGCATGAGCACTTCCGCGGAAACCGTCCACGCGACGCGCACCGCCACGATCGCCGAGGCCGTCCACCAGCGGCCGCCCTACCTGTGGGCGCTGGTGGCGGGGATCGCCGTGTTCGCCCTGTACGCGATCACCCTGGCGCCCACCACCGCCACGTGGGACACCAGCGAGTACATCGCCACGGCCCACATCCTGGGGATCCCGCACCCCCCCGGGAACCCGCTGTTCGTGCTCCTGGCGCACGTGTGGGAAACGCTGCTGGGCTTCACGGGGCTGTCCATCCCGGTGCGGGTGAACCTGTTCTCCGCGCTGATGAGCGCCGCGTCGCACGCGCTCTGGTTCCTGGTGATGCACCGGGTGATCGGCTTCTTCAGCCGCAGCGAGATGGTGCGCCGCGTGGGCGCCGCCGCGTGCGTCGCCGTCTCGGCGACGGCGTTCACGGTGTGGAGCCAGTCCAACGTCAACGAGAAGGTGTACACGGTGAGCTTCCTCACCGTGGCCATCGTGTCGTGGATGGGCTTTCTGTGGCGGGACCACGTGGAGGAGCACGTGGGCGTGTCCGGGACCCGCTGGCACGACGACAACGTGCTGGTGTTCATGGCGTTCGTGGTGTTCCTCTCGTCCGAGGGGAACCACCGCATGGCGCTGCTGGCGGCGCCCGCGCTGCTGGTGTTCATCGGCATGGTCAAGCTGGGCTCGCTCCTGAACTGGCGGCTCTACGCCTGGAGCGTGGCGGCCATCCTGCTCGCCATCTCGGTGCAGCTCTTCCTGCCCATCCGCTCGGCGCTCAACCCCATCATCAACGAGGCGCAGCCGGTCTGCCCGGACGGGCTGGGGTCGGCTCTGCAGAGCATCTTCACCATGGGGAGCTCCGGGTGCGACGCCCTGTCCGCGGCGCTGAACCGCGAGCAGTACGGCAAGCCGCCGGTCAGCGAGCGCATGGCGCCCCTGGGCGCGCAGCTCGCCAACTACTTCCAGTACTTCGACTGGCAGTGGTCGCGCTCCCTGGGGGGTGTGCAGGGGTACTTCGCCCCCCAGCGGCTCCCCGTCACCCTGCTCTTTTTGGGGCTGGGGATCTTCGGGGCGATGCAGCACTACCGGCGCGACCGCAAGAGCTTCGCGTACATGGCCACGCTCTTCGGCACGCTGTCGGTGGGGCTGCTGCTGTACATGAACTTCAAGTACGGCTTCGGCCAGGTGCAGGCGCAGGGGCTGGACTTCAGCCTCGCCGAGGTCCGCGAGCGCGACTACTTCTTTCTGATCTCCTTCTCGCTCTGGGGGCTGTGGGCCGGCCTGGGGCTGGTGGCGCTGTGGCTGCGCCTTCAGGAGGGCGTGGCCTCGCCGCGCCGCGTGCTCATGACCTCGCCGGTGCTGCTGGCGGCGCTGCTGCCGCTCCTGCTCAACTGGAAGTACGCGGACCGCTCCGACGACTACGCGGCGCGCAACCTCGCCTACAACCTGCTCCAGTCGGTGGAGCCGTACGGGGTGCTCTTCACCAACGGCGACAACGACACCTTCCCGCTGTGGTACCTGCAGGAGGTGGAGGGCGTCCGCCGCGACGTAACGGTGATCGTGGGGACGTACCTGAACACCGACTGGTACGCCAAGCAGCTGCGCGGCCTCACCGCCCCCTGCCCCACGCCGGACGCCTGGGCGCGGGACCGCACGCGCATCCTCTGCCAGCGCCCGTTCGACCCCAAGGGGGCGCCGTCGTTCTACGGCAACCCGGCGCGCCCCACCAAGTCCATCATTCCGCTCTCCGACGCGCAGATCGACGCGATCATGGTGAGCGCCGTCCCGCTGCCGGAGGACGTGATCTTCGAGGCGCGGGGGATGCAGGCCACCATCCCCGGCCAGCGCTACCTGACGCCGGCCGACCAGCTGATGCTCACCATCATCAAGGAAGCGTGGGGCGACCGTCCCATCTTCTTCGCGTCCACGGGCGACGCGCACCGGCAGCTGGGGCTGGGACCGTTCGTGACGCGCACCGGGCTGGCGTACCGGCTCACCACGCCGCAGGAGGCGCAGCGCTTCGTGGCCATGCCGCCGGACAACCCGTACTACCCCATCCTGGGGGCGTACGTGGACGTGGACCGGCACCGCAAGCTGGTGTGGGAGGCCTTCCAGTACGGGGACCTCATCCACCGCCCCGCCTGGCCGGACGACGCCACCCGCGGCTTCCCCACCTACTATGCCAACGCGCACCTGGCGCTGGCCCAGGCGGAGGGGATGCTGGGGAACCAGGCCGCGGCGGACCGGAACATCAAGAAGACGGAAGAGTGGATGGCGGTTTCGCAGAGGTAGCTTTTACGGCTTTTAACTGCGGATCTGGGCGTGCCCCCGGCTGGCGCCGGGGTCGGGCTTCGGCTCCGTAAGCCCGCAAACAACGCGGGCTAACGGAGTCGAGCCCCGCGAAACGGCCCGCGGGTCTCGCCCCTTCGGGCCGAAATCCCTCACGCGACGGCTTGTAACGGAGGACGGACACGCGAGCGGCCCGGGGACTTTCCCGGGCCGCTCGTCGCGTGGTGCCGGACTCCCTCCCCCGGCCCCTCCCCGCAAGGGGGAGGGGAGCACGGCAACGGCACGGCACAAAAAGCCCTCCCCCGGGACGGGGGAGGGTGGGGAGCCCGGCGTGACGCCAGCGCGAGTCCCGCGTGAGGGATTTCGGCCCGAAGGGGCGAGACCGCGCGGCTGTTTGCGCGGGCTCGACTCCGTTACGCAGCGTCGTTTGCTGCGTTACGGAGCCGAAGCCCGACCCCGGCGCAAGCCGGGGGCACGCCCAAGCCTACCCTTTAAAAGCAGTTCAACGTCTACGCCACGTGCGGCTGCGGACCTGCGGCGGTGTGAAGCCCGTGGTCCAGGCCGGCGAACCGCTCGCGGGCACGGGCCAGCAGCGCCATGCCGTCGCGCGTGATCTGGTAGTAGCGGCGGGCGGGGCGGCCCTCGCGGCGGGCGGAGGCTTCCTCCTCCCAGGCGGAGTCCACGCACCCGGCCCGCTCCAGCCGCCGGAGCGCGGGGTACACCGTGCCGCTGGGGAGGCCGCTGGCGTCCATGATGTCGAAGCCGTAGCCGTACCCCTCCGAAAGGGCGCGGAGGACCAGGGCCGTGGGATACGTGAGGTTCAGGCGCGTTGTCACGATGGGCACTCCGTTGCTCGGATTCTACAGCTCGCCGCGTCGGGATCCACCGGGCCGGGCCCGCGTCCGCGCGGCGGCGGCGGAAAAAGGTACGCTCCGGGCGCGCGAACGGATTCCCGGCCCTGCTCCCGCTCCGCGGTCACGTCTCCGCCCGGGGCGGGAGCTCGTGCAGCAGGGCGCGGAAGTCCGCCAGGCTGGGGACGTACGCCGCGCCGATCTCTTCCAGGCTGGCACGGTGCCGCTCCGCCGCGCCGCCGCCCACCACCACCGCCACCCCCGGGGGGAGCGCGTCGCGCAGCCGGCGCAGCTCGCCGGGGATGCCCGGGTCGTCGGCAGGATACACCAGGCTGAGCGCAACCCGGCTGGCGCCGCGCTGCCGCACCGCCGCGGCGATCTCCTCGGCCGGCAGGTCCGCGCCCAGGTAGGTGACCCGCCACCCCTCCGCCGTGGCGGAGGCGGCGGCCAGCAGCGCCCCGAACTCGTGCACCTGCCCCGCGGGGGTGGCCACCACCATCCCCGGGGCGCTCCCGGGCACCTCCGCGGCCTCGGTCATGAAGCCCAGGACGCGCCGCAGCACGGCGGAGGCGGCGTGCTCGTGCGCCACCCCGATGCGGCCCTTCCGCCACTCCTCGCCGATGGCGTCCAGCAGCGGCGCCGCGACCCCGTCCACGAAGTCGGCGGCGCTCAGCGCCACCACCGCGCGCCGCAGCCCCGCCTCCAGCCCGGCCGGGTCCATCTCCCGCACCGCGGCCACGGCGCGGTCCAGGTGCCCCCGCGCCTCCCGCGAAGTGGGGGGGGGCGCGGCCGCGCCCCCGCGCGCCGCGTCGTCCTCGCGCACCAGCTCCGCCAGCTCGTCTGTGGGCAGCTTCGCCACGCGCCCGATGCTGCGCCCCGCGTCGGTGGCGCGGCGCAGCAGGCGCAGCCGGTCCACGTCGGCATCGCTGTACAGGCGCTGCCCGTCGTCCGCGCGGCCGGGGGCGACCACCGCGTAGCGCCGCTCCCACACCCGCAGCACGTCCAGCGACAGCCCCGTGCGGTCGGCGACCACGCGGATGGGGTGGCGGGGGACGAGGGTGCCGGCGCTCCGTGTCATGGAAGGATGATACGGGTGACGTCCAAGGTTTGTCAATACTTTGTCCAGAGGCGTGCCGCCGATCGCCACGGGCGCTGCCGGTCACGCGGGCGGGGGCGGCTCCGCGGGGTCGGGCGCGGCGCCCAGTCCGGCCTCCTCCGCTTCCACGCCCGGCCTGCGTCCGCGGAACCAGCGGACGGCTTCCACGCCCAGCGCGCAGGTGGAGGCCCAGGCGAAGCCGGCCACGTACCCGGCCACGATGTCGGAGGGGTAGTGCACGCCCAGGTACAGGCGCGACGCCCCGATGGCGAGCACCAGCACGGCGGCGAAGGCCAGCGTCGCGCGCCGCATGCGGCGGGTGGGCTCCAGCCGGGCGACCAGGTACGCCAGGGTGCCGTAGACCACCACGGAGCTCATGGCGTGGCCCGAGGGAAAGGACGAGGCCGACTCGCCGATGCCGGAGATGCGATAGGGGAACACCGTGGGGCGGGGGCGGGCGAAGGCCAGCTTGAGCACGGTGTTCAGCAGTGCGTTCCCCAGCACCGCCGTCCACAGCAGCGCCACGGACCAGCGGTGCCGGGCGATCCAGAGCAGGGTGCCGGCGACCAGCAGCGTCATGGCCACCACCGAGGTGGCGCCCAGGTAGGTGAGCTGGAGGGCGAGGGTGTCCAGCGCGGGGGATTGGCGCGCCGCGATCCAGCGCAGCGCCGCCTCGTCCGCGCCCTGCGTGGCGCCGCGCCCCACCAGCCGCGCGATCCCCGCGAAGGCGAGCAGCGCCGCCAGGGCGAGCGCCATCCCGGCGGTCAGGAACACGCCGACCGCCGCGTGGAAGCCGCGGACGTGCGCCCCGATCCAGCGGAGGACCGGGCGCAGGGAGGCGGGGGCGGGATCGCGGGCCGGCGCGGGCATGGGTCGGGAGGCGGGCAGGATCCGTTCCCGCGCGCGCCCTCCCGGGCACCCGTCGTGCCTTTCCGTGGCCCGTCCGGAACGCCCGTTCACCCGCACCCGGAGGCCCGATGCCCGCCTGGTGACCCGCAACGGCCGCGAAAAGGCGGCGCAGTTGCGGAGGTGGTGGAGGCGCTGCGGGAGGCGGCGCGCGCTGCGGGGCGGCCGCTGGTGCTGGACGGCGAGCTGGTGGCGCTGGTGCGGGGGAAGCCCGCGCGCTTCCAGGAGATCCAGGACCGGGTGCACCTGGGGGACGAGGCGGAGGGCCGGCGGCGCGCGGACGGGCGTCAGCGGCAGCCGGTGTTCCTGGGGGTGCGCGATGACAAGGACGCGCGGGAGGTGGGGCCGGAGGGGCGGAGCGTGCAGGGAGGGTGATGAGTCACCTGCTTGCTTGCGGGCTACTTGGAGGCGGCATACAATCGTTACACCACGCCGTGTGGTGCTGGCGGCTGCCCGAATGCCGAAGATCCTTGCTCGACTTCGCCAAGCCGTACCTGCTGTCCCAACTCAGCCACCTCCTGCTCCCGAATCCATTCCTCCAGGCAATGGCTCAGTCGATTCCCGCACAGCTCGAACGGCGCCGCTTCGTTCCCAGCGAGCCCTGTGGAACGAGGAACGCCTCCGCGTACAGCAAGACCATCTGTATGGCGGTGGCATGGCTGCCCTGGCTCCTACATGACCGGGATCATACCGCGTGAATCGGGCGGAGCTGTACGCCATCGTCGGTGGAGGCGAATCCGACCAAGTGGAATTCAAGCGGACCACCGGGCAGCGATCGGATGGAGCGAAGACGGTGTGCGGTATGCTCAATGGCCGCGGCGGTTTCGTGCTATTTGGTGTCACGGATGCTGGTGAGATCAGTGGACAGGAGGTCTCCGCGCGAACCCTGGAGGACTTGGTCGCAGAGCTACGGAAGATCGAGCCGCGGGCGCTGCTCAACCCCGAGACCGTGCTGCTGGAGAATGGCAGAGAAGTGGTCGTCATCCGCATTCCGAGCGGTGGTGGGGGGCCATACGCTTACGAAGCGCGTCCCTACGTCCGCCAAGGTCCCACCACTTCCCTTATGCCGCAGGACGAGTACCGTCGTCTCCTGCTGGAAGGGATGCACCCCATGGCTCGGTGGGAAAACTAGCCTGCACACGGGGTCGTGATTGCGGATCTGGATCATGCGGAGATCACACGCACGGTGGACGAGGCGATCCGCCGTAGTCGCATGGAAGAGCCGGGAACGCGTGACCCTGTGGCGCTCCTGATAGGGCTGGGCTTGATTGAGAACGGGGTGCTGCTCAACGCGGCGGTGGCGCTTTTCGCCCGAGAGGAGCGCCTCCTGCCCTACTACCCGCAGTGCGTGCTTCGCATGGCGCGCTTCCGCGGGCGTGACAAGACGGAGTTCGAGGACAACCGCCAGGAAATGGGGAACGCGTTCGTACTTCTTCAGCGGGCGCAGCGATTCTTTCGCGAGCACCTCCCCGTGGCAGGGCGGGTGGTTCCCAACCTATTCGAGCGGGTGGACGACCCGCTCTACCCGCCTGTAGCGCTCCGCGAGGCTCTGGCGAATGCCCTCTGTCACCGGGATTACGGAGTAGGTGGCGGCTCTATCAGCATTGGCATCTATGATGACCGGTTGGAGATTTCCAGCACGGGCCGCCTTCCCTTTGGCCTGACCCCGGCAGATCTGGTGCGTCCGCACCCCTCAAGGCCGTGGAATCCGCTGATTGCCCGGGTGTTCTACCGCAGGGGAATCATCGAGACGTGGGGGCGTGGGACGTTGAAAATCGCGGAGCTCATGGAGCAGGCAGGGCTGGCGACGCCGGAATTCGAGGAGAGCGCCGGCGAGGTGGTCGTGCGGTTCTTCCCCACCGGCTATGTGCCGCCGAGTCGGGTGAGCCGAACTCTCAGTCCGCTGCAGCAGGAGATCCTAGAATATCTGGCAGGGGTGGGAGTCGCACGCCTTGGGCAGATCGTAAGCGAACTCCCATCCAGTCCTGTCGCGCGGACCGTCACGGACAACCTGCAAACCCTCAGGGATCTGGATCTTGTGGAGCTACGTGGGTGGGGAAAGGGTGCGAGATGGATGCTGAGGGGTGTTGATAAGCAACCCCGTACTACTCGGGATTGATGCACCAATGGTGCACCATCAAGTGCACTATTCAGTGTACCAAGGCGGCACGGGGCACCGGGGTTGTACCTTTGGTGGCGGTGAAGATGCATTTCGAACCTGTAACGCTCCCGGATTGGTATCAATAGCACAGCAGGGTGCATCAATCATTGTCTCGCGACGGTAACGAGACGGACCACACGCCCTCCCTTCTACCCCGCCAGCGCCTTCCGCACCGCCGGCGCGACCTCCGTCCCCAGAAGCTCGATGGCGCGCATGACCCGCTCGTGCGGCAGCGTGCCGAGGCCCACCTGGAGCAGGCAGCGCGTGTTGCCGAACAGCTGGTGCTGGAAGAGGATCTTGTCGACCACTTCCCGCGGGCTGCCGACGAGGAGCGCCCCGCGCGGGGAGCGCAGCGCCTCGAACTGCTGCCGCGTGGTGGGCGGCCAGCCGCGCTCCCGCCCGATGCGGGTCATCACCTCGGCGTAGGAGGGAAAGAACTCGTCCGCGGCGCGCTGCGAGCCGTCCGCCACGTAGGCGTGGGAGTTGATGCCCACGGCGAGCCCCGCGGGGTCGTGTCCCGCCCGGCGCGCGGTGTCGCGGTACAGCTGCACCAGCGGCGCGAAGCGCTCCGGCGCGCCGCCGATGATGGCGAGCGCCAGCGGCAGCCCCAGCGTCCCGGCGCGCACCACCGACTGCGGCGTGCCGCCCACGGCGAGCCACACGGGGAGCGGGTCCTGGAGCGGGCGCGGGTACACCGCCAGGTCGCGCAGCGGCGCCCGGAGCTTCCCGGACCAGGTGACGCGCTCGCCATCGCGCAGCCTGAGCAGCAGCTCCAGCTTCTCGGCGAAGAGCGCGTCGTAGTCCTCCAGGTCGTGGCCGAACAGGGGGAACGATTCGATGAACGACCCGCGCCCCGCCATGATCTCCGCCCGGCCGCCGGAAAGGAGGTCCAGCGTGGCGAACTGCTGGAAGACGCGCACGGGGTCGTCCGAGCTGAGCACGGTGACGGCGCTGGTGAGGCGGATGCGGGCGGTGCGCGCGGCGGCGGCGGCGAGGACCACGGCCGGCGCCGACACCGCGTAGTCGGGGCGGTGGTGCTCGCCCACGCCGAACACGTCCAGCCCCACCCGGTCGGCCAGCTCGATCTCCTCCATCAGCTCGCGCAGCCGCTGTGCCGCCGCCGCCCCGCGGCCCGCGCCGGGCTCCGGGCTGGTGTCCGCGAAGGTGTAGACGCCGATCTCCATGGCCCGCGCTCCTAGCGCCGCACCGCGGTGAGCTCCCGGATCTGCCGGCGCACCTCGTCGGCCCGGCCGGCGCGCTCCAGCGCGGCCCACAGCCGCGCCACCGTGTCCGCGTCCACCAGCCCCGGCGGGGACCCCATCTCCGGCGTGGCGAGCCCTTCGGCTGCCCGGAAGGCGTCCACCGCCGTGACGGCGTCCGGCGTGTAGACGTTGGCCGTGGCGTCGCGCGCCAGCTCGCGCCGCTCGGGGCGGAAGCGGCCGAGGGCGTGCAGCATCAGCTTGAGCTGCCACACGTCGCCGCCGCTGAACTGCTGGAGGGTGCGGAAGCCCAGCGTCTCGGAGATGGTGGCGTAGACGCGCCGCAGCTCGGCCACGGGTTCGGGGTGCTCGCACACGTTGATGTCCGCCGTCACCCGGTCCGGGCGGCGGGAGCGCCCCGGGCGCGGGTCCGCCACCACCACCGCGGCGGACTGCGTGCGCCCCTTGCGCGCGTCGCCTCCGGCGGCGTGTCCGGCCGCCAGCGCCTCGATCAGCCGGTCCGCCAGGTGGCGCCCGCTCCCCTCCGTGGCCTCGAAGCTCCGCGCCACCGCCTCCAGCACCTGCGGCCCCGCCAGCAGGTTGCCCTGGGTCACGTAGCGGCGCCCGGCGCGGTGCCCGGCCCACGGGCTGGTGCCGGTGCCGGTGTGCTGGGCGGAGCGCCCGTCCACGGCGATCACCCCCACCTGCCGCTGCGCGGCCAGGGTGTCGCCGGCCAGCGCGCGGCGCAGCGCCTCCTCCGGCGCGACGCCGCGGGCCAGCTGGTCCAGCACTTCCTGCCCGTACTCCACGCGCGTGAACGCCTGCGTCGCCAGCGCGCCCACCCCGGCGCGCACGTGTGGGACGGCGTTGCCCACGCAGGGCACGCGCGTGGTCACCGCCACGCCGCTCTCGCCGGTGGCGGAATCCACCGCGGCGATGGAAAAGGTGCTGAAGCGCAGCGGCTCGCCCCAGGCGGCGGGCTCCTGCGCGCGGGCGGGTCCCGCCGCGGCGGCGAGGGCGAGGAGGGCGATGGCGGTGCGTTGCATGGGGTCGCGGCGGGGTGCGGGCAGAACGGGAAAGCGAGCGGGGGACGGTAAGCCGCCGCGCGGCCCGCGGCAAGGAACGGTGCAGGGGCGACGACGACCCCCTCCCCCGACCCCTCCCCGCAATGGGGAGGGGAGCACGGCGACGGCACCCCTCACCCCCCGGCCCCTCTCCCACGAGGGGAGAGGGCGGAGCACGGTACCGGCACGGCACGAAAAGGCCCTCCCCCGGGATCAGGAGAGGGCAGCGAGCTTCGAGCCAGCGGACGCCAGCGCGAAGCCGCGTGAGGGATTTCGGCCCGGAGGGGCGAGACCCGGCGCAGTTTGCCGGGGCTCGACTCCGTTGAGCAGCGTTGTTTGCTGCTCTACGGAGCCGAAGCCCGACCCCGGCGCCAGCCGGGGGCACGCCCGAACCCGCTGTTCAACCCGTCACTTGACGATGGCGTCGACGGTGCCGGTGGTGACGGGGTGGTACAGCGGCCGCGCCTTCTGGTAGATGCGGCGCGCGATGGGCTGCCCCCACTCGCCCTGCGCCATGAGGCTGGTGAAGAGCGGGGCCACGAACTTGCGCCGCCCCTGGCTGGTGAGGAACTGCTCCACCGCCGGGACCGCCGCCTGGTAGCGGTTCCTCACGGCGATCTGAAGCCAGGCGAAGAGGATCTCGCTGTTCCCCTGCTGCGACAGCCGGAAGGCGCGGTCCAGGTCGCCGAGCTGTGCCGCGGTCAGCCGCTGCGGCAGGGCGCTCAGGAAGTGCTGCCACTCCTGGGTGGTCCACCCCTGGGTGCGGAGCTGCGCGGCGGCGGTCCCGCCGGCGAAGCGCTGCGCCTCGGCCGCGACGCGGGTGAAGGCGTCGGACTGCGCGTGCACGGCGTTCTCGGGGAGGCCGGGCTGGTACACCCAGCGGTCGATCTGCAGGCGCTGCTCCAGCGCGGCGTCGCCGCGGATCAGGTTGGCGCGCAGGTCGGCCAGGAAGCGGTCGGTGGTCATGGGCTGGAAGGCGTGCCGGTCGAAGTAGGAGCGCAGGTACGCGTCCCAGCGCTCGCGGCCCACGGCGGCCTCGACGGTGCGCAGGAAGGTGGCGCCCTTTTCGTAGGCGATCTCGGTCATCCCGGCGTCGGGGTCGCGCCCGGCCAGGTCGATGTGCAGGCGCGAGTCCGGCGACTGGGGGCCGCCCACGCTCTCGATCTCGCCCTGGAGCTCCTGCCACCCCAGGCTCGCCAGCATGGCGGCGCGCTCGCGGCCGTAGAGCGCCTCCATGATGCGGTTCTCGAAGTAGGTGGTGAAGCCTTCGTTGAGCCAGAAGTCGCTCCAGGTGGCGTTGGTCACCAGGTTGCCGGACCAGGAGTGCGCCAGCTCGTGCGCCACCAGCGACACCAGGGAGCGGTCGCCCGCCAGGATGGTGGGGGTGGCGAAGGTGAGCCGCGGGTTCTCCATGCCGCCGAAGGGGAAGGAGGGGGGCAGCACGAGCAGGTCGTAGCGCCCCCAGCGGTACGGGCCGTACAGGCTCTCGGCGGCGGCCACCATCTTTTCCACGTCGGCCAGCTCGAATGCGGCCCGGTCCAGCATGGAGGGCTCGGTGTACACGCCGGTGCGCGGCCCCAGCGCGCGGAAGGCGATGTCGCCCACGCCCAGGGCGATGAGGTACGGCGGGACCGGGTTGTCCAGCTTGAAGCGGAAGGCCCGCCCGCCCGCCACCGGCTCGCCCTGGGGGGTGAGCATCTCGGCGCTCATCACGGCCCTGAGCTCGGCCGGCACGGTGATGCGCGCGGCGTACGTCTGGCGGATCCCCGGCGAGTCCTGCGTGGGGATCCAGGTGCGGGTGAGGATGGCCTGCCCCTGGGAGAACAGGTACGGGTGGCGCTTGCCGGCGGTCTGCGCGGGGGCGAGCCACTGGAGGGCGCTGGCGCCCGGGCTGGTCTCGTAGCGCACCACGATGCGCCGGGTCCCCTGCGGGAGCTGCACGGTGAGCGGGGTCCCCAGGATGGAGTCGGCCTGACCGAACGACCACTGGAGGGCGCGCCCGGAGGCGTCGGTCACGCCCTGCACGGCGAGGTCGCGGGTGTCCAGGACGATGCTCCCGGCGCCGGGGGCGGTTTCCACGTCCAGGGCGGCGGTGCCGGACAGCTTCTTCGCCGCGAAGTCGGTGCGCAGGTCCAGCTCCACGTGCGTGACGCGCGCCTCTTCCGGCCGCGCGAAGGAGTGGATGTCGCGCACGGGGGCCGGGGCGGGCTCGGGCGCGGCCGGCGCGTCGGGCGCCGCGGGGGCGGACGGTGCCGGCTCGGGCGCGGGCGCGGCCGGGACGCCGGGCGCGCAGGCGGCCAGCGCGCCGAGGCAGGCGAGCGCCGCGCTCCCCGCCGCGCGGCGGGCGAGAGCGGAGCGGAGCAGCGCTACGGGTTGCATTCTCTGTTCGTCGTCGTCGGGGGAGTGGAGCGGCCCGCGGCGCGGGGGCGCCGCCGGACGGGGCGTAAGACCCGGACGGCGCGAAATCTGTTCCCTCGGCCCGCGGGTGGGTTCGCCCCGCGGACGCCAGTGCGATCCCCGCGTGAGGGATTTCGGCCCGGAGGGGCGAGACCCGCGCAGTTTGCGGGGCTCGACTCCGTTGAGCAGCGTTGTTTGCTGCTCTACGGAGCCGAAGCCCGACCCCGGCGCCAGCCGGGGGCACGCCCGAACCCGCCCTTCCGGAAAGCCCCTACAACGGCATCCCCAGCCGCTCCGCGGCACGACTCCGGTACAGGCGGCTCAGGTGCAGCTCGGTGCCGTCCAGCAGCGAAACCCGGTAGTCGCCGCCGAACCAGGGACGCAGCTCCCGCACGCGGTCCAGGTTGACGATGGTGGAGCGGTGCACGCGCAGGAAGCGGCGCGGGTCCAGGCGCGCCTCCAGCTCGGCCATGGTCTCGCGCACACGGTACGCTTCGGCGCCCACGTGCAGCTCGGCGTAGTTGCCCCGCGCGCCCACCCAGTCGATCTCGCCGGCGCGCAGGAACAGGATGCGTCCCTCGGCGCGCACCAGCAGCCGCTCCACCGGGGGCGGCGCCTCCGCGGCGGTCGCCGTCCCTTCCCCGTCGGCGCCGCGCGCGGCCAGGTCGCCCAGCAGCCCGATCAGCCGGCGGCGGTGCTCGCGCGTGTCGCGGCGGCGGATCCGCTCGCGCGCCCGGCCGAACGCCCGGTGGAAGCGGCCGGGGTCGAAGGGCTTGAGGAGGTAGTCCAGGGCGTGCACCTCGAAGGCGCGCAGGGCGTAGCGGTCGTACGCGGTGACGAACACCACGTACGGCACGGCGTCGGCGCCCAGCGCGTCCAGCACGCCGAAGCCGTCGCGCCCGGGCATCTGCACGTCCAGCAGCAGGAGGTCGGGCGCGAGGGTGCGCACGGCCTCCACGGCCTCGTCGCCGGTGGCCGCGGAGCCCACCACCTCGGCGTCCGGCTCCCCGCGGAGCAGGCGCAGCACGCGGCGGCGGGCCAGCGGCTCGTCATCGACCACCAGTGAACGGATCGCCATCGCTCGCTCCTCCGGGTTCGGCGCGCCCCCATCCCCCGTCCGCGGCCGCGTGCGCCGGCTCGCCGTCGGCGGGGGCGAGCCGCAGCGGCAGCGTCACCGTGGCGGACACGCCGCCCCCCGGCGCGCCGCGCACTTCGAAGCGGTGCTCGGCGCCGTACAGCTGGCGCAGCCGGGCGCGGGTGTTCCCCAGCCCCACGCGCTCGCGAACCGCCCCCCCGGCGGGGAGGCCGCCGCCGTCGTCGCGCACCTCCAGCCGCAGCCGCCCGTCCTCGCGCCCGGCGGACACGTCGATGCTCCCGGGCCCGGCGCGCTCGCCGATGCCGTGGCGGATGGCGTTCTCCACCAGCGGCTGCAGGAGCAGGTTGGGGACGCGGGCGTCCAGCGTGTCGGGGTCGATGTCCATGCGCACGGACAGGCGGTCGCGGAAGCGCGCCTGCTCGATCTCCAGGTAGGCCCGCAGGAAGTCCAGCTCGCGCCGCAGCGTCACCTCCTGCGCGCCGGCGTTGTCCACGCTCAGGCGCAGCAGGTCGCCCAGCCGCACGATCATGCGCTCGGCGGCGTCGGGGCTCTCGTGGACCAGCTCGGAGATGGTGTTCAGGGTGTTGAAGAGGAAGTGCGGCTGGATCTGCGAGCGGAGCGCCTCCAGCTGGGCCCGCGCGAGCTGCGCCTCCAGCCGGGAGGCGTGGAGCTCGCGGTCGCGGTACTTGCGGTAGTACTCCCAGGCGTAGCGCATCCCCACGATGATCCAGTACCACTGCACGTTCCAGTGGAAGGTCGCGGCGAAGTACGACCCGAACCGCACCGTCTTCGCCGGCCACAGGAGCTGCGCCACCTCCACGTTGGCGGCGACGCTGGCGGTGGCGAACCCGGCGCAGGCGGCCAGGTGCACGAGGAGCGAGCGCAGCCGCGTCCCCCGGTCGAAGCGGAAGCGCCCCGCCACCCACAGGATCCCGGGGGTGAGCAGCGCCCACACGTACGCGTCGGTGAAGTTGGCGACGAGCCCGCGGGCGTCGGCCGGGCTGCCGGTGGCGAGCGCGCTGAGGTAGGGGCGGGTGCCGTAGAACAGCCCCACCAGCGTCCAGCACGCCAGGATGAACGCGAGAAGGGCGCGGCGCTTCTGGAGGAAGTGCCGCGCCGGGCCGGGCGGGTGGGGAGGGGTGCCGGGTGCGCTCATGCCGTCCTGGGGGTGGGGACCGGGCTGCACTCCCAAGCTCGGGGAAGCGGCGGCGGGCCGCCACGCGGGGGGGACGAGGCGTGCCCCCGCGGGGCGGGCGGTGCACGGCGGGGGCGGACCGCGGGCCCGGGACGGCCCCGGGCTCCAGGGCCGGCTTACATGTAGGTGGCGATGCGCGCCTGGAGGCGCTCCAGCCGGGCGCGGTAGCCGCGGCTCAGCCGCAGCTCGGCGCCGTCGGCCAGGGTGACGCGGTAGTCGCCGCCCGCGCCGGGGCGCAGCTCGCGGACGCGGTCCAGGTTGACGATGGCGGAGCGGTGCACGCGCAGGAACACGCCGGGGTCCAGCCGCGCCTCCAGCGCGCCCATGGTCTCGCGGATCAGGTGCGTGCGCCCCGCGGCGTGCAGCTCGGCGTAGTTGCCCTCGGCGCCGATCCAGTCCACCTCGGCGGTGCGCACCAGGAGCACGCGGTCGCCGGAGCGCACCAGCAGCCGCTCCAGGTACCCGCCCGCGGGGGCGTCGTCCCGCGCCCTGGCCAGCCGGTCGAGCGCGGCCTGGAGCGCTTCCCGCTCGCGCTCGGCGTCCCGCTCCCCGGCGGCGGCGAGGGCGCGGCGGAACGCCACGCGGAAGCGGTCCGCGCCGAAGGGGTCCACCAGGCAGTCGAGCGCCTGCACGTCGAAGGCGCGCAGGGCGTGCTCGTCGCGCGTGCCCACCAGCACGGCGAGCGGGGCGGCGTCCGGCCCGGCTGCCTCCAGCACGGCGAAGCCGTCCAGGCCGGCGAGCTCCGCGTCCAGGAAGGCGACGTCGGGCCGCGCGGCGCGGATGTGCTCCAGCGCCGCGGGGCCGTCCGCGCACTCGGCCGCCAGCCGGGCTCCGGGCTCGTGCGACAGCAGGGAGCGGAGGCGCGCGCGCGTCTCCGGGCGGGTGGCGGCGATGAGCACGTCGAGGGGCATCGGGCACCGCGGGCGTCGAGGGCGTGGAGGGGCGCCGGCGGAGGGCGCGGCGGGGCGGTTGCGGAGCTGCCGGTCCGCCGCCTTCTTTGACTCGCGCGGGACGCCGAAAGTTCGGCCGGCGCGGCACCCGATCCGCCACGGCGTGCCGCGCCGCCTCGCAAGCGGCTGCACCGCCGCGCCTTGCGCGGGAGCGCGCGGGCCGACACCACACACCGGAGGGAGGAGATGGCGATGGAGCTTCGCTACCACACGCTGGACGTGTTCACCGACCGCGTCTTCGGGGGCAACCCGCTGGCGGTGTTCCCCGACGGCCGCGGGGTGGGCGACGCGGCGATGCAGCGGATCGCCCGGGAGCTGAACCTTTCTGAGACGGTGTTCGTGCTCCCGCCGGACGAGGCGGCGCACGCGCGCCGCCTGCGCATCTTCACGCCGGCCGCGGAGCTGCCCTTCGCGGGGCACCCCACGGTGGGGACGGCGTTCCTCCTGGCCGCGCTGGGCGAGGTGCCGCTGGCGGGCGACGAGACGCGGATCGTCTTCGAGGAGGGGGTGGGGCCGGTGCCGGTGCGGATCCTGGCGCGCGGGGGGACGCCCGTGTTCACGGAGCTGTCCGTGGCCCGGCTGCCGCAGGCGGGGCCGCCGCCGCCCACGCGGGCGGAGCTGGCGGCCATGCTGGGGCTGGCGGAGGACGACCTGCTGGACGGCGAGTGGGCGCCGGGCGGGGCGTCGTGCGGCGTCCCCTTCCTGTTCGTGCCGCTGCGCGACCGCGAGGCGCTGGGGCGGGCGCGGCTGGACCCGGCGCGCTGGGAGGCGCTGCTGGCCGGGTGGTGGGCGCCCAGCGTGTACCTGCTGTCGCTGGACCCGGAGCTCCCGGGCTCCCACGTGAGGGCGCGGATGTTCGCGCCGGCCATGGGGATCCCGGAGGACCCGGCCACGGGCGGGGCGGCCGCGGCGCTGCCCGGCTACCTGGCCGCGCGCTCGCCCCGGCGCGAGGGGACGCTGCGCTGGATGGTGGAGCAGGGGTTCGAGATGGGACGGCCCAGCATCCTCCACGTGGAGGCGGACGTGCGGGGCGGCGAGGTGGCGGCGGTGCGGGTGGGCGGCGCCTCGGTGCGCGTGGCGGACGGCGTGCTGCGGCTGCCGGACGGGGAGTAGACGCCCGTTGGACGGTTTCGACTGCGCACTGTCTATACACTCTATTGACATCGACGCGCCGCCCAGGTACCGTTGGGAACGCCGCGCAGGGCGGCGCCACACGGCAGAGCACAGGAGGAAGGCCATGCGCGTCGGCGACGTTTCGGTCCGGCTGGTGCCGGTGGGCGGCGGGGAGATGATCGAGGGTGAGGACGGGCGCGTGCTGGCGCGTCCGCGGCAGGTGTACGCCATCCACCTCGCCAACCACTCCGACCGGCGGGCGGTGGCGAAGGTGTCGCTGGACGGGCTGCCGGTGACGGAGGGGGGGCTGGTGCTGTCCCCGGGGGCCTCGACGACGCTGGAGCGTCCGGTGCAGGAGGGCGAGCATGGCCGCTTCACCGTGTTCCCGGAGGGAACGGAGGAGGTGTTCGGCGACGACGGCGGCCGCGGCAACCCCGACCTGGGGCTGGTGGAAGTGGAGTTCCGGCGCGAGCTGGAACCGCCGCCCGTCCCCGTCGCGGTCCCGCAGGTGCCCTCGCCGCCGCGGGTGCGCGAGTTCGACTTCCCGCCCGCGCCGCTCCCGGCGCCCCCGCCGGGGACGCCGCCCGCCGCGCCGGCGCGCCCCTCCACGATTCCGCAGATCTGGTCGTCGGCGTCGACGCCGCCGATGCAGGCGCCGCCCGCGCCGGCGGCCTTCCGCGAGAGCGACGTGGGCTCCGCGGCGGGGACGGGGCTCACCGGCCACTCCGGGCAGAGCTTCCATACGGTCCCCGTGGGCGCCCTGGAAGAGACCGCGACGCGGGTGGCGCTGCGCATCGTCATCGGCACGCCGGAGGCGTTCGGCCGCGCGCGCCCTCTCCCCGGCGTGGAGCGGCCGGTGCCGCCGCGTCCCGAGCCCCGCCCATGAGCGGGCGGCGCGTGGAGGAGGCGCTCGGCGCGCTCCTGCCTGGAGGGGCGCAGGCGCTGCACATCGAGCAGGTGGTGGAGCGCACCCGGCTGCTCCTGGCGCGGCTGGGCGTCGCGCCCGGGGTGTGGGAGGACCGCCTCGGCGTGCGCACGGTGCGCTACTACCGCACCAAGGGGATCGTCTCCGCTCCCTCCGGCGACGGGCCCAACGCGCGCTACGGCCGCCGCCACGTGCTGGAGGCGGCGACCGCGCGGCTCGCCGGGCACCTGCACCATCTCAGCCTTGCCGACGCGGCGGAGCGCATCGCGTCGCTGGACGAGGCGGGGCTCGCCGCGCTGCTGGGCGAACTGGTGGAGCGGGAGGCGGAGGACAGCGCCGCCCGGGCGCTCCCCGCCGCCGAGGTCCCCCGGCCCCTCCCCCGGCCCGCGCCGCTCCCGGCCGCCGCCGTGGAGGGCGCGCCGCCCCTCGTCCGCGCGGCGGCGA
Source organism: uncultured Gemmatimonadales bacterium (assembly GCA_963716255.1). Lineage (GTDB taxonomy): Bacteria > Gemmatimonadota > Gemmatimonadetes > Longimicrobiales > Longimicrobiaceae > JAFAYN01. The sequence goes on from OY970303.1 coordinate 3,365,097, forward strand.
GCGTCACCCTTCACCTGCCCCACGGCGCGCTCCTGGTGCTCCCGGGTGATCACCCGGCGCTGGCCCGCTCCCCCGCCGCCCAGGTGGGGCGGGAGGTGGCGGGGCTGCTGGAGGGGAAAGGACCGCCGGCCTGACCCGGCGCCGGCCACGCGGAGGCGGAGTCTTGCAAACCCAAGGGAAACAACGTCTTCCGGGTGTCACCCGAAACGAGTTCGGCCGCCCCCGAAGCAGGACACCCGCGGCCCGCTCCCATCCGCGCCGCGAGCCGCTCCCTTCCCGGAAATCGGAAGCCGTCCCCCGAAAATCCCGCTATCTCGTTCGTCTGCAAGCACATGCGGGAGGACGGGCACCGCTTTTGCCTGTCCCGTGGCAAAGAGTCTCCGGCTTCGGGGAGACGTAACCTTTGTTCGGGAGCCCAACATGAGCCTGCTTTCTCTCGGCCGACGCGGCGTGGCCCTCGCCGCGGTCCTGGCCGCTTCGGGTTGTGCCGGCGGCGGTCTCGGTGGCCTCGGCGGACTCGGCGACATCCTGGCGGGCGCGGCGGGGCTGCCCGGGTCGGGCCAGCAGCAGGGCCAGGGCCAGGTCGTCGCGGAGATCCAGGGGCTGGACACGCAGCGGCAGCTCATCCAGGTGCGCACCCAGGACGGCCAGACGGGGTCGGTCCAGTACGACCAGAACACCGTGGTCGTGTACCAGCAGCGGCAGTACGAGGTGAACAACCTGGAGCGCGGCGACGTGGTCGCCATCCAGGTGCGGCAGACCGGCCAGGGGAGCGCCTACGCGAGCCGCATCGACGTGCAGCAGAGCGTGCAGGAGCGCACCGGCCAGAGCGGCGCAGTCGGCACGGGGCAGGTGCAGCAGTTCACCGGCCGGGTGGGGCAGGTGGACTACCAGCGGGGGACGTTCCAGCTCCAGACCTCGTACAGCGGCAACGTGGTGGTGACGCTGCCGTACAACCCGTCCACCACCACGGTCAACCAGTTCAACCGCCTGCGCAGCGGCGACTCGGTGCGGCTGGAGGGGACGCAGGTCGGCAACGGGCGGGTGGAGCTGTACCGCTTCTACTGACGCGGCGGCCGTCGCCTCTTACATTGCTTTCACCGGCCCCGGCGGTTCCTCCGCCGGGGCCGGTCCGCCTGCGGCTTCCTCCCTCCCACCCGCGCGGCTCCCCGCCATGATCGACCTCCGCACGCCCCTCTCGCTCCGCACCTCGTTCGGCTTTCCGCTCCAGTCGGCGCCCGCGCGCCGGGAGGTGCTGTGGGGCGCTGCGCTGCTGGTGCTGCTGCCCGGCGTGGGGTGGCTGCTGAACATGGGCCACCGCATCGTCATGGTTCACCACATGCTGCACGGGCGGCCCGCCTGGCCGGCGTGGCGCGGCTACGGCGGGCTCCTGCGGCACGGGCTGGTCACCTTCGCGGGGATGCTCTACTACTACCTCCCGGCCGCGCTGCTGGGCGCGCTCGCGTGGCGGAGCGGGTCGCCCGCGTGGGCGGCGGGCGCGGCGGCGCTCGCGGCGCTCGCCACGGTGGCGATCCCCGGGTACATGACGCACTACTGCGTGGCGTTCGACGCGCGGGAGATCTTCGACCCGGTGCGGGCGCTGTCGCGGGTGCGGCAGGGCGGGCGCGCCTACTGGCGCGCCTGGGGGATCGCGCTCGCGGCGCTGGCGCTGTCGTTCGCGGGGCTGCTGGCGCTGGGGGTGGGCTTCCTGGCCAGCAGCGTGTGGTTCTGGCAGGTGGCCGGGTTCAGCTTCGCCAGCGTGTTCGCGCGGCAGGCGCGGGACCGCGCGGCCGCGCCCCCGCTCACCCCGGCGGCGGCGCCAGGGGAAGCCGGAGCCTGAAGGCGCTTCCCTCGCCGGGGGCGCTGGCGACGGTCAGCTCCCCGCCCATGGCGCGGGCCAGGTCGCGGCTGATTGTCGGCGCCCCGGCCCGGGCCTAGATTGCCCGTCCCGGCGAGCGCCCTCGCCGCGGTCCATCCCCACCGAAAGGCCCCGCCATGAAGATCCCCGCCGACTGGCTGACGCAGAAGGCCGGCAACCAGCCCACCGCCGATCACCGCGGCCTCCCCGACATGGCGGCGCTGCGCATTCGCAGGGACTGGCAGAAGCTCAAGGCGCAGGCGCAGGAGGGCGACGAGGTGTGGGCGTTCGCGAACCCGTCCAACACCTGGAAGAAGCTGGGCAGGCAGACGGGCTACGCCATCGTGCGCGACGGAAAGATCGTGCAGAGCGTGGTGGTGACGAACACGTACGCCTGAGCGGAGGGGAGCCGATGGAGCCGGGTTTTCCCCCGCCCCCGGGAGGCGGCGGCGCGAGCGAGTTCATCGAGATCCGCGGCGCCCGCGAGAACAACCTGCGCGACGTGTCGCTGCGCATCCCCAAGCGCCGGATCACCATCTTCACGGGGGTGTCGGGGTCGGGGAAGTCGTCGGTCGTGTTCGACACCATCGCCACGGAGGCGCAGCGGCAGCTGTACGAGAACTTCAGCCTGTTCATCCGCAGCTTCCTGCCCCGGTACCCGCAGCCGGACGCGGACGCCATCGAGAACCTGAGCATGGCGGTGGTGGTGGACCAGAAGCGGCTGGGGGGCGGCTCGCACTCCACCGTGGGCACCATCACCGACATCTACACGCTGCTGCGGCTGCTGTACTCGCGCCTGGGCCGGCCGCACGCGGGCTACTCCAACGCCTTCTCCTTCAACGATCCCCAGGGGATGTGCCCGGAGTGCAGCGGGATGGGGCGCAAGCTGGGGGTGGTCTCGGACGACTTCCTGGACCTGTCCAGGTCGCTCAACGAGGGCGCGGTGCGGGTGCCGTTCTTCGCGGCCTGGGAGATGAGCGCGTACGCGGCCTCGGGCTTCTTCGACAACGACAAGAAGCTGGCGGACTTCACCCCCCAGGAGATGGAGCTGCTGCTGCACGGCAAGGACCGCAAGTTCAAGATGCAGTTCGGCGGCGGATCGATGAACGTGACCTACTCGGGGATCATCGAGAAGGTGGAGCGCGCCTACGTCCGCCGCGACCTCAAGACGCTCTCGGAGCGCACGCAGAAGGCGGTGGCGCCCTACATCCGTCCGCAGCCGTGCCCGCTGTGCCGGGGCGCCCGCCTGAGCCCGGCCGCGCTGGCGTCCACCATCGGCGGCCGCAACATCGCGGAGATGTCCGCCATGGAGGTGGGCGACCTGGTCCCCGTCCTCCGCGAGATCGACGATCCCGTGGCGGCGCCGGTGGTGGCGGCGCTGGTGGAGCGCCTGCGGCACGTGGTGGACATCGGGCTGGAGTACCTGAGCCTGGACCGCGAGACGGACACGCTGTCGGGCGGCGAGTCGCAGCGCATCAAGATGGTGAAGCACCTGGGCAGCAGCCTGGTGGACGTGACGTACATCTTCGACGAGCCCAGCGTGGGGCTGCACCCGCGCGACGTGCACCGCCTGAACGAGCTGCTGCGCAAGCTGCGCGACAAGGGCAACACGGTGATCGTGGTGGAGCACGACCCGGACGTGATCCGGGCGGCGGACCACGTGGTGGACATGGGCCCGCACGCGGGGAGCGCGGGCGGGCAGGTGGTCTTCCAGGGGAGCTACGACGACCTGCTGCGGGCGGACACGCTCACGGGGCGGTACCTGACGCGGTCGCTGCCCGTGAAGACGGACGCGCGCACGCCGGCGGGGTGGCTGCCGGTGCGGAACGCGCGCGCCAACAACCTCCAGGACGTGAGCGTGGACTTTCCCGCGGGCGTGCTGACGGTGGTCACGGGGGTGGCGGGCTCGGGCAAGAGCTCGCTGGTGAACGAGGTGTTCCTGCGCCGGCACCCGGAGGCGGTGGTGATCGACCAGTCGGCGGTGGGCGCGAACTCGCGCTCCAACCCGGCCACCTACACGGGGGTGATGGACGACGTGCGCAAGGCGTTCGCGGCGGCCAGCGGGGTGGACGCGGGGCTGTTCAGCTTCAACTCCACGGGGGCGTGCGAGAGCTGCAAGGGCTCGGGGGTCATCTACACGGACCTGGCGTTCCTGGACGGGGTGCGGATGCCGTGCGAGGTGTGCGGGGGGCGGCGCTTCAAGGACGCGGTGCTGGCGTACACGCTGGGAGGCCGGTCCATCAGCGACGTGCTGGCCATGACGGTGGCGCAGGCGCTGGAGTTTTTTTCGCAGCGGGGGATCGCGCGCAAGCTGCGGGCGATGAGCGACGTGGGGCTGGACTACCTCACCCTGGGGCAGCCGCTGAGCACGCTTTCGGGCGGGGAGTGCCAGCGGATCAAGCTCGCGAGCGAGCTGCACAAGGCGGGGAGCATCTACGTGCTGGACGAGCCGACGACGGGGCTGCACATGTCGGACATCGGGCACCTGCTGGCGATCCTGGACCGGCTCGTGGATGCCGGGAACACCGTGGTCGTGATCGAGCACAACCTGGACGTGATCCGCAACGCGGACTGGATCATCGACCTGGGGCCGGAGGGGGGGAGCCGGGGCGGGCGGGTGGTGTTCACGGGGACGCCCACGGAGCTGCTGGGCGCGGCGCACTCGCTGACGAGCCGGTACCTGCGGCCGGACGCTCCGGCAGTGGCCTGAGCGGGGCGAGGACCCAGGGGTAAAGAACGCGCTCGACACGGAAAGCGCCGTGCGTGTTCATCGGTATTCCGTCTTCAGCCTTCTGGACCAACATGCGTGATACCCTGACCTGGCTGCACATCTCGGATATCCACTTCCATCCGAGTACCGCATGGCGAGACGACATCGCCAGGGTCGGCCTGATCGAGCACCTCCGGACGACGTTTGCGAAGGACGATTCGCTGCGACCCGATCTCGTCTTCTGCACGGGAGACATCGCGTTCGGCGAAACCGGGGGTTCGCCGCTCGCCGATCAGTATGGTGAAGCCAGGGAGTTCTTCGATGCCCTCCTCGCGGTGTGTGGGCGTGGGGGCGTTGCTTTGCCACGCGAGCGACTGTTCACCGTTCCCGGCAACCATGACGTGAACCGACGGAGCGTCAACTCCGACGCCCAGACCACCCTGACCGCCTGGGCCCGTAACGCGCATCAGCACATCGCAACGATCAACCACCGCTTCGAAGAACGCACCAGGGAATTCACGGATGCGATCCAGAGGCTCGACGACTACTCGGACTTCGTCCGGGACTTTCTGCCGCACCAGGTAGATGCGGATGGGCGGCTCTTCTACGCACGAGTCGTCGAGGTCGACGGGCTGCGCGTGGGGGTCGCCGGCTTCAACTCTGCCTGGACGTGCGCCGGCCCGGAGGATGATCGCGCTCTCTGGATGGCCGCCCAGTGGCAGCTCAATGCGGCCGCTCCTGTAATTCGGGACGCCGCCGTCCGTATTGGTCTCGTCCATCACCCGATCTCCTGGCTCAACGAGGCGGATCGCATCATCGCCACCCGCCGCATCTCCACCGATTTCGACTTCTGGCTGCACGGCCACGAGCACAATGCCTGGGTCGAGCCTGCGCAGAGCCACGTCACCATCGCAGCGGGGGCGGTGGGTGCCGGCCAGAGCGAAGAGCTCGGGGTGAATCTGGTGCACCTCGACCGCGCGGGCCGGCGGGGAACCGTTCATCTCAGCCAGCTCAGGGCAGGCGATGCGGGGTGGACCATCGCCCCCGTGGCTGGCCACGCGCCTGCCGGCCAGTGGGCGTTCGACCTGCCGGAAACACTGCTGAAGACGGCTACTGCAGAGCCGCTGACGTCCATTCCGCCGGACTCGCCCGCACAAGCTCCTCCGAAGCGCACGGTCAAGTTGTATGGACGTGAGAAACTGTTGGACGAGGCAGCGGCCAAGTTGCGCCGTGCACCGTTCCTGCTGGTGTACGGCCTGCGCGGCATTGGAAAGACAGCGTTGATCGAGGAGTTGAGCAAGACAGGCCCGCTCGCCGGCAAAGATCCTGTTCGCTTGGTCGTGAACGCAGATACGACCGCGGATGAATTGTTTCGCCAGCTTGCCCCCCCGGCACTCGGCGAAACAGCCGAGTTTCCTAAGTCCCCCCAGGGCAATGCGCAGGCGGTCGAGGCGGAGATACGCCGCCGTTACCCGGAGCCGCGCGCGGTCTGGATCTGGCTGGACCGCGCGCATAACCTGTTGGATGCAAACAGGTTTCATCATCCCGAAGTGCGCAGCCTGCTCCTTGGCTTGCAGGCTGCGATGGGGGACCGGTGGCACTGGGTACTCGAACTGCGCGAGCGCCCACAGGGCATGTTCAACGAAGTCGCGAATACATGTGAGGTTCCCGGCCTGGACAGGGCCAGTTTGGGTGAGTGTCTGGCTGATGCTGCTCCGGAAGGTCGAGAAGCCGATTGGAGATACACCGGCCAGGACCTCAAGCGCATCTATCGTTGGCTTGGGGGAAGCCAGGGTAATCAGGCCCACCCCTTTGCGACGCAACTGCTGATCGAAGTAGCCCGCGCCCGAAATGAGGCCCCGTTGGAGGTGCTGGAGCGCCATTTGGACGACTGGGAGCAACGGATCGAGGATGTGCTGCTGGGGGATCTTTACGAGAACGTGCTTAACCACGGCGAGCGCTGCCTGCTGGACGCGCTGGCGCTGTATCGAGCAGGCATTCCCCATGATCACCTGGAAGAGCTGGAGCACCTGCTGAAGCTCTCCGGCGCATGGGATGGCCTCGACCGCCGTTGTCTGCTGGCACCGGGTACGAACGATTACCAGTACTACCTGCACAGCTTCATCTCCGGCTGGCTCCGAACTCGGCGACTGGGTTACGCCGGGTACGGCGAGGATGACGAGGCAGATTTCGCCGACACCACGGAGGAGACGACGAGACAGCATGCTCGCGATCTCCATTCCGCAATCGCTACGTGCTGGTTGGGTCAGTTGCGAGGCACACGACGCCTGACCAACGTCAATATCATGCGGGCGGTGGAAGCGTTCCACCACCTTGTGGCGGCTGGCGACGCCGACCGCGTGCAGGGAATTGCCGTCGAGCTGCTGAGGGGAAAGCTGGAATGGGCACGGAGGCGGATGAAGGAATTCTACGATCACCTCTTCAGGACGAATACCGCAATCACCCAGCAACGCCGTGCACTCCAATACCGGGCGGTGCTGGATCCCGATGATCATGCGGTGCAGCGCTTCCTTGGTCGCTGTTGGCAGAAGGAGGAGGGCAAGGGAAGCGACAGGGCCGTATTGTGCTTCGAGAACGCCTGTCGGTTGCGTCGAGATTTTCCGCCCTACTGGGCGGATCTAGGGAATAACCTGCTTGCGCGTGGGCGAGTGGGCGCGAGCGACTTCCTCTCACGGCTTGAGTCGCTGGAACAAGATTGTCCCCAGGCGATAGATGGGCACGTGAGGGCCATTCAGTCTGACTGCCTCAAGCTGGTAGGACATGCAGGGCGAGCCTCCGCCCTGCGCATGGCCGAGATCACCGCCGGCAGCCGCGATCCAGCGTTCTACAACGACGAGGCGAAGGCTCGGCTGGAGGGCGGCGACATCCCTGGCGCGCTGGAGATCCTCGATCTGGCGGAGAAGAACGGGCGCGCCGACGATTTTACGAAGTCGATCCGCGCCAGCGTCCTGCAGCGGAGCGACCCGGACGCGGCGTCCGCCCTGCGCATGGCCGAGATCACCGCCGGCAGCCGCCATCCAGCGTTCTACAACGACGAGGCGAAGGCTCGGCTGGAGGGCGGCGACATCCCTGGCGCGCTGGAGATCCTCGATCTGGCGGAGAAGAACGGGCGCGCCGACGATTTTACGAAGTCGATCCGCGCCAGCGTCCTGCAGCGGAGCGACCCGGACGCGGCGTCCGCCCTGCGCATGGCCGAGATCACCGCCGGCAGCCGCAATCCGGTGTTCTACAACGACGAGGCGAAGGCTCGGCTGGAGGGCGGCGACATCCCTGGCGCGCTGGAGATCCTTGAACTGGTGGAGACGAACGGGTGCGCCAACGAGTACACGAAGTCGATCTACAATACCATTCGAAGGATGTAGGCAACTTCCGGTATCCGAGCCGCAACCTTTCGTCTGCTCACCTCATCTACTCGCACCAGGCCAGCACCTCCACGAAGCTCCGTTCCTCCAGCATCATGGAGAGCGGGGCTTCGACAGCTTCACGCGGGTGATCGCGCTTTGCTCAGCCTCACACCACCGAGGACGACACCGTCCTGATCCCAGGCACCTGCTCCAGCCCGGCGAGGTGCTCAACTTCGCCGCGTGAAGGGCCGAAGCAACGTCGCAACCACATGCGGCACGAAGTCGGCGCACGTCCTCCGGCTTTCCATGCGAGATCGTTCCAGCCATAATGGTGCCCGCGAGCAGCCATTCCTCGCTCGCCGACTCGCCCCATCCCTCCTCTGAAAGGCCCGAAATGTCCAACCGCTATTCGCAGGTTCGCTTCATCGGCTACACGATTCCCACCACGCCGGCCGACATGGTCGCGATCGGCAACCCGAACGGGCCCGGCGCGGTCGCCGGCACCTACCTCGGCCTGTCCGACCTCGCGCAGGACGTCGCGGCACGCGTCGCCGTGCTCAAGAACGCCGTGGACGTCGCAAAGGCCGCCCTGCCGGGCGACACCCCGGGGAGCGTGCTCAACGTGTTCGTGGCGCCCGAGTTCTACTTCCACGGCGTCCAGGGGCCGTACCTGTATTCCGACGACGCGGAAGATCCCATCCCCGTCATCATGCAGCAGCTGCTCGCCGCGTTCCCGCCCGCCGACTACCCGGACTGGAGCTTCGTGTGCGGCAGCGCCATCAGCGCGCGCATCGCCAACCCGGACCGCCTGTTCGCCGCGGACTCCGTGTCCGTGCGCAACGCCGTGGTGGAGGCGCTGAGCAAGCAGTGGCTCGCCGCGTTCGGGCCGCTCAGCGACGTGATCTTCGACATGCTGGTGAACTTCATCAAGAACTGCCACGCCTACCCGGCCGTCGAGGTCCGCAACCGGGCGCTGCTCGTGAGCGGCGTCCCGCTGGACACCCCCGCCGCCCAGCTGGGCGTCAACGACATGACCACCGAGAAGTACTTCGACTCCAACGAGGACTTCATCCTGTACGACGTGGGCGGCAACACCAACGTGGTGACCGAGCAGATGACCGCGTACCCGCAGATCGACCTGAGCAACGGCGACCTCAAGACCCGGCAGTACGACAAGCACGCCATCTTCCGGCAGAACTACGGGACGGGCAACTTCCCCGACTACGTGGACTTCGGCGTGGAGATCTGCCTGGACCACAGCGACACGCGGCTGCGCAGCAACATCGACAACGAGCCGTTCCCCAAGAGCGGCGACGCGATGCACGTGCAGATCATCCCGTCGTGCGGCATGCAGATCCAGCTCCCCGGCGTGGCAGCCGACACGCACGGCTTCGTGTTCAACTGCGACGGCCAGTACGCGGTGGACACCACCGTCGGCACGGCGCAGCAGGGGAACCTGAACGGCGTGCAGTGCATCTACGCCAACTACGTGGACTCCGCCAACGCCAACTACGCCGGGCACACCCAGCTGGCCCGCGTGCAGGCCCCGGCGACCGGCGGCGACCCGGACGCTGCCTCGTCCACCAACGCCACCTTCGAGACGCTCGACCCGGCGGCAATCACCATCCTCCCGGTGCCCGTGGTCAGCCAGCTCGCCGGCTGCTTCGCGGGCGGCCCGGGCGCGGTGCACATCTACGGGCTGAACGCGCCGTACGCGATGTACCCGTGACAAATCGGATCTGGTCGGAACGGCTTTGAACGGACGGTTTGGGCGTGCCCCCGGCTGGCGCCGGGGTCGGGCTTCGGCTCCGTAACGCACGAAACAACCGTGCGTAACGGAGTCGAGCCCCGGCAAACTGCCGCCGGGTCTCGCCCCTTCGGGCCGTAATCCCTCACGCGACTACGTGCCCGCATGCACGGCGGCCCCGCACCTCACCGGTGCGGGGCCGCCGCGTTCAGGAGTGTCGCCCGCCCTATTCTACGCACCGCCTCCTTCGCACCACGCCAGCACCTCCGCGAAGCCGCGGTCCTCCAGCGCCCCGTTCAGCGGGTGCTTCCCCAGCTTGGCGCGGGTGATGGCCGGGCTGCTGAGCCCGCACAGGAAGCGCGCCTGCTGCCGCGCGTGGCCCAGCGCCGTGCGGTTGTCGCGCACCAGCTGCCGGAACGCCTCCACGTCGACGCGGCGCTCGATGGGTCCGCGCTCCGGCCGCGGCGGGAACCGGGTGACGCGCCCCGTCTCGCACCAGGTGCAGTGGCCGCAGGGCTCGCCGCGCGCCTCGCCGAAGTAGGCCAGCATGAAGTTGGTCTGGCAGCCGTCGCCCTCCACCAGTTCCACCACCTGCCCCACCCGCCCCACCTCCGCCGTTTCCCGCTTCGCGAACCGCGCCTCCAGCTCGTCCGCCAGCGCCTCCGCGTCCGCCGCCTCCACCAGGCGCGTGAAGCGCTGCCGCGCGTCCGTGACCTGCACCTCCGCCAGCCCCTCGGACTGCAGGTAGTCCACCATGCGGACGATGCGGTCGCGGCCCTCGCCCAGGTCCGCGGCGACGACGGCCGGGTCCAGCGTCAGCCACTCGCGCCCCTTCCTGGCCCGGTCGAACACCGCCTCCACGAAGCGCGCCCGGTCCTCCGGGAAGCGCGCCGTGATCTCCGGCAGCTGCTTCGCGAAGCGCACCTTGTACCCCGCGTAGAAGGGCGTCCCCTGGCGCAGCACCCCCATCAGCTCCAGGTAGGTGAGCGCCGTGCGCAGCACCAGCTGCCGGATGTCGTGCGCCGCCGACAGCGCGTACTGGCTCACGTCGAACTCGCGCGGGCCGCCCAGGATGTCGCGCAGCAGCCCAAGAAGCGACTCGCGCGTGGGCGTGTCGCCGTAGGTGAAGTTTTCCAGGGTGGCCACGTCCTCCAGGCTCCCCATCAGCTCCACCCTGGAGGGCAGCCCGTCGCGCCCCGCCCGGCCGATCTCCTGCGAGTAGCTTTCCAGCCCCTTGGGGAGGTTGTAGTGGTACACGTAGCGCACGTCCGCCTTGTCGATCCCCATCCCGAAGGCGATGGTCGCCACCACCGTGGCGCGGTCCGATTCCTTCCACCACTCCTGCACCCGGGCGCGCGTCTCGTCGTCCATCCCCGCGTGGTAGGGGCGCGCGGGGAGCCCCGCGTCCGCCAGCGCCTGGGCCACCCGCTCGGCCGTGCGCTGCAGGGTGACGTAGACGATGCCGGAGCCCGCCGGCCGGCCGCGGATGCGCTCCAGCAGCGCCGCGTCGCGCCCACGGGAGAGCGTGGGCGACGTGCGCAGGAACAGGTTGGGGCGGTGGAAGCCGGTGACCACGGCGTTCTCGCGGGGGATGCGGAACGAGGCGCAGATGTCCTCCACCACCGGCGGCGTGGCCGTGGCGGTGAGCGCCAGCACCCGCTCCGCGCCCACGGCGCGCGCCGTCTCCGCCAGCTTCAGGTAGTCCGGGCGGAAGTTGTGGCCCCACTCCGAGATGCAGTGCGCCTCGTCCACCGCGAACAGGGCGATGCGGGCGCGGCCCAGCTGGTCCAGGAAGCGCTCGTTGTTGAAGCGCTCCGGCGCCACGTACAGCAGCCGCAGCTCGCCCGAGCGCAGGCGCCGCTCCACGGCGCGAGCCTCGTCGCCGGTGAGCGACGAGTCCAGCCGCGCCGCGTCGATGCCGCGGCCGCGCAGGAAGTCGATCTGGTCCTTCATCAGCGCGATCAGCGGCGACACCACCACCGTCACCCCCTCCAGCAGCAGTGCGGGGAGCTGGTAGCAGAGCGACTTGCCGCCGCCGGTGGGGAACACGGCGAGCGCGCCACCGCTCCCCAGAAGCGCGTCCACCACGCGGCGCTGGCCGGGGCGGAACTCCGCGAGCCCGAAGCGCTCGCGGAGGACGGAGTCGATGTCGCCGGCGGGGTGCGCGCGGGGCGCCGTTGTTGTATTCATCCCTTGCTCGTTCGTCTGGAGGCTCCGCCCGCCGCGCGCGGCGGCGGCGGGGCCGCTCCCGTCCCATGGCCACGCAGGCCGACCCGGCAACCCGAGCCGTACCCGCGATGACGCGCCTTCTGCCGCTGCCGCTCCTCGTGCTGCTCCCCGCCGCCCTCGCGGCGCAGCAGCCCGCCCCCAACGCGCCCGCCTCGGTGGCCGGGTGCTGGGCGCTGACGCTGGGGCCCTGGACCCCGGCGATCGCCGCGTCGGCGGCGCACACCCTCCCCTCGCGCATCGCGCTGGACACCGCCGCGGCGGAGGAGACCACGCTGCGCGGCTCGCTGCGGGTGCGGGCGGTGGGCGGCACCGCGGGGACCGCGCGCCACGTGGCGTCGTGGTCCCCGCTCCCCGCCCGGCGCGACTCGCTGCGCATCCGCTGGTCCACCGTGGGCGCGGGCGTGGACGCGCGGCTGCGGGCCCGCGCGAACGAGCTGCGCGGCCGCGCGACGGCGTTCAGCGTGGACGCGCCGGGCGGAGCCGCCACCGCCCCCATGGTGGCACGCCGCGTGGCGGACTGCGCGGAACCGCCCCCGGCCTCCGTCCCGGCGCCGTCCGCGGCCCCCGCCGTGGCGGAAGGCGCGACGGTGGTGCCCGGGCTGGAGGCGCGCGGCAGGGAGGCGGCCCGCGTCCCCGACACGCGCCCGGAGCGACCGCGCACCCCCGAGGTGGCCGGGCCGGAGAACCTGCCCCGCCCTCCGGCCCCGCCCATCGGGCGCGCGGAGGAGGCCGCGGGATGGGTCGTGGGCGCGGCGATCGTGTGGGTGCTCGTCCACCTGGCCGGCATCCTGTAGGAGGACCGGCGGCGGTAGCCCCCAAGGTAACACCGCTCGGGCACCCGCTGCGACCTTTCGGGCCCCTCGTGCATCTATCTGGTGAGGCCGCCCCGCCGGGGCGGCGCGCGGGCTCCCCGCGGACGGCCGCGGCCCGGGGCCGCCGGACGGGCAACCCTCACCGGTCCCACGACATGCAGACATACAGGCGGATCCTGTTCCTTCCCGGCGCGGCGATCTCGCTGCTGCTGTGCGCGGGCGGCGCGGCGCGGGCGCAGGCGGCGCCGCGCCTCGCCCTGGCGGCGTGCTCGCTCCCCGGCGTGGAGGCGCCGGCGCGCTGCGGCACGCTGGAAGTGCCCGAGGACCGCGCGACGCCCGGGGGCCGCCGCATAGGGCTCAGGGTGGCGGTGATCCCGGCCGAGAGCGCCGCGCCCGCGCCGGACCCGGTGTTCGTGCTCGCGGGCGGGCCGGGGCAGCCGGCAACGGCGATGGCCGCGCAGGTGCTGCCGCCGCTTGCCGGCGTGCGGCGCGACCGCGACGTCGTGCTGGTGGACCAGCGCGGGACCGGCGGCTCCAACCCGCTGACCTGCGGCGACGGGAGCTGGACGCGGAGCGCCCGCGACACCACGAGCGGCGCGGAGCAGGCGCGGGCCTGCCGCGCCGCGCTGGAAAGCCGCGCCGACCTGCGCATGTACGGCACCCCGGCCGCGGTCGCGGACCTGGACGCGGTGCGGGCGGCGCTCGGCTACGACCGCGTCAACCTGGTGGGCATCTCCTACGGGTCGCGCGTGGCGCAGGAGTACCTGCGGCGCCACCCGGAGCGGACGCGCAGCGTGGTGATGCGCGCGGTGGCGCCCGTGGGCTTCAACATCCCGCTGGACGGTGCGCTCGCTGCCCAGGCGGCGCTGGACCGCGTGGTCGCGGACTGCGCCGCGGACGCGGCGTGCTCGGCCGCGTACCCGCGCCTGGCGGCGGAGCTGGACTCCGTCTTCGCCCGCGCGGACCGCGCGCCCGCCCCGGTCCTCCTCCGTGACCTGGCCACGGGCGACACGGCGACGCTGTCGCTGTCGCGCGGCCTGCTGGCGCAGACGCTGTACACGCTGCTGCTCGGGAGCTCCTCGCGGCAGACGATTCCCATGCTGGTGCACGGAGCGGCCACCCGGGGCCCGGAGGCGCTGTCGCCGGTGCTCTCGCAGGTCGTCCCCGCCGTGTACGGCCCCATCCCCCGGGGGATGTACCTGTCCGTGGTGTGCTCCGAGGACGCGCCCCGCATCACCGCCCACGACGCGGCGCGCGAGAGCCGCACCTTTTTGCGCGAGACCGAGGCGATCCGGGCGTCGTGCGCGGACTGGCCCCGCGCCGCCCTCCCCGCCGACTTCCACGAGCCCTTCCGCTCCGACGTCCCCGTGCTGCTGGTGTCCGGCGGCGCCGACCCCGCCACCCCGCCCGCCATGGGCGAGCGGGCGCGGAGCTACCTGCGGAACGCGCTCCACGTGGTGGTTCCCGCCGCGGCGCACGGGCCGGTGCTCCCCGGGTGCGCGCAGGAGATGGTGGCCCGCTTCGTCGCGGCCGGCTCGCACGAGGGGCTGGACGCCGCCTGTGCGGCCGAGGTCCGCTGGAAGCCGTTCGCCGCGCCCGCCCCGGCGCCCGCGCACCCCACCGAGGTGCCGCTCGTCTACGACAGCGGCCGGGTCCTGGTGCCGGTGCGCGTGGGCGCGGCGGACTCGCTGGTCTTCATCCTGGACACCGCCGGCGGGGGGAGCGTGGTGTCGCCGGAAACGGTGGCGCGGCTGGGGATCCCGGCCTCCGCCGGGGACTCGGTGCAGGTGATGGGCGCCAGCGGCGCGGTCCGCCTGCGGCAGGTCCCGCTCCCGGCCGTCTCGCTGGGGGGGGCGAGGGTGGAGGGGATCACCGCCGTGGTCGCGGAAACGGCGCGCTTCCGCCGCTCGGCCGGGCCGGCGTACGCCGGGGTGCTGGGGAACGACTTCCTGCGCGCCTTCGACGTGGAGGTGGACGTCCCCGCCGGCCGCCTGCGCCTGTGGCGGCGCGGCGCGGACGCGGCGCCCCGCCCCGGCGCGGCTCCGGCGGCGGTCGCCAACCTGTCCCCCATGCCCGGCTTCGTGATGTTCGACGTGGCGGTGGGCGACTCCACCGTGCGCGCCATCCTGGACAGCGGCGCGGCCCACAGCACGCTCAACTGGCGCGCCGCCGCGGGGGCGGGGGTGACGCGCGCCACGCCGGGGATGCGGGTGACGCGCGCGGCGGGCGGGATGTCGGGCGACACGGTGGAGAGCCACCTGTACACCTTCGACCGGGTGGAGGTGGAGGGGCTGCGCTTTCCGCCGCTGGAAATGCGCATCTCCGACCTGCCGGTGTTCGCCGCGCTGGGGCTGGGGAGCCGCCCGACGATGCTGGTGGGCGCGGACCTGCTGCGCGCCTGCCGCGTCTTCATCTCGTACAGCGAGCGGCGCGTGCACCTGTGCGGCGCCCCCGCGGCGGCGTAGCGGGAGCGCGGGAGAGCCGGTGCACGCGGACGCCTTCGCCGAGGCCCTGGAGCCCCACTACGACGACGCCGTGCGGTACTGCCGCGCCCTGTGCGCGCGGTGGTCCCCCGGCGACGCCGACGACGTGCTCCAGCAGGCGCTCCTCCAGGCGCTGGAGCACTTCGGCTCGCTGCGCGACCCGGCGAAGTTCCGCTCCTGGCTCTTCCGCATCGTCACACAGTGCTTCCACGCCGCCGCCCGGCGGCACTTCTGGCGCCGCTTCGTCCCCCTGGCGGAGGCGGGCGGCGGCGAACCCATGCCCGCCGTGCTCCGGGGGAGGGCGGAGGCGCCGGGGCGCGCGGCGCTGCTGGCCGCGCTGGGCCGCCTGCCGGACCGCGACCGTGCGGCGCTGCTCCTGTTCGAGGTGGCGGGGATGTCGCTGGAGGAGGTGGGCGCGGTGCAGGGCGACCGCAGCGTGTCCGCCACCAAGTCGCGCCTGAGCCGCGCGCGGCAGCGGGTGCGGGGGATGCTGGAGGCCGGGCTCCCCGCGGCGAGAGGCGGGGCCGGGGACGAGGGCGTGGAGGCGGCGACGCTGCGGCTCCTGGACGAGATCGACGCACGGAGGGAAAGATGAGCGAGCTGGACCGCGAGCTGGAAGCGCTCCGGCGCGAGCCGGTGGGGGACAGCTTCCCCGCCGTGTCCGCCTGGCTGCACCGGGTGGAGGCGGAGCGGGCGCGCGCCCCGCGGCCCGCCCGGCCGCGCCGGGCGCGGCTGCTCCCGGCGGCGCGGCTGGCCACGGCGCTGGGCGCGGTGGCGCTGCTGGCGGTGGCGTGCGCGCTCCCCGTGCGGCGGACGGAGACGCTGGGGTGGTACGCCTCCGTGCGCCTTCCCGGCGGCGCCGCGCAGGCGCAGGCCGGCGTGGCGCGGCTCCCCTGGGCGCGGGGCGCGCTCGCCATCGCCTCGGCGGGGGAGGACGGCAGGACCACGCTGTACCTTGCGTCGCTGCGCGCCGACCCCGCCGAGGCGCGGCGCTGGGCCCGCGACCTGGCGGCGCTCCCCGGCGCGGCGGGCGTCGCGACGTCGCCCCTGCGCGACGAGGTGGTGCGCCCCGCGTACGCCGCCGCCGGCCGCGCCCTCTTCGGCGCGCGCTTTCCCGGCGCGGGAATGGGCGAGCGCGAGCGGATGGGGCGGGTGCTCGCCCTGGCGCGCGAGCTGGCCCCGGGGAGCGTGGTGGTGCTGGAGCACCCGCGCGCGGGCTCCCCCGGCGGCGCGCTGGTCTACCCGCGCGGCGCGGACTCGGCGGGGGCGGTGGAGGTGGCCGTGGGCGACGACCCGCAGGTGACGCTCATGCTGCTGCGGCGCCGCCCCGGCGCGGAGCCGGACACCGTCGTCATCCCGCTGGACGCCGGCCGGATGGCCGGCGCCGGCGACGCCGAGCGCACGGAGATGGTGCGCCGGGCGCTGCGCGAGCGCGGCGTGGACAACGTGGAGGTGCGCGTGGAGAACGGCGTCGTCCGCGTCACCGCCGTGCCCGGTTCGCAGCCGTAGCATCGCAGGGTCGTATCGGGGTGAACGGCCGGGTTCGGGCGTGCCCCCGGCTGGCGCCGGGGTCGGGCTTCGGCTCCGTAGCACACGAAACTACCGTGTGCAACGGAGTCGAGCCCTGGCGGAAACAGCCCCGCCGGGGCTCGCCCCTTCGGGCCGAAATCCCTCACGCGGGTGCCGCGCTGGCGTCCGCTGGGGCCCCCTCCCCCGCAAGCGGGAGAGGGGGAGAACTACAGGACATCCGCGGCTTCGGCGCCTTGCGGATGCCCAGGGAGCCCGATTTACACGGATTCCGTGTCGCGCACTCTCGCCCTCACGCACTTTCCCTTGTCCGACGCCGTCCTCGTGTTCGTCCGCGCGCCGCAGGCCGGCCGCGTCAAGACGCGCCTCGCCGCCGCGATCGGCGCGGAGGCGGCGCTGCGCGTGTACGTGCGCCTGGCGGAGCACGCGCTCGCCCAGGCGCGCGCGTCGGGCGCGGCGCCGCGGGTGCACTTCACCCCGGCGGACGCGGGGGAAGCGGTGCGGGCGTGGCTGGGCCCGGGCGCGGCGTACCTGCCGCAGGCGGAGGGGGACCTGGGGGAGCGGATGCGCGGAGCCTTCGAGGCGGCGTTCGCCGCGGGGTACGGGCGGGTGGTGATCGTCGGCTCGGACCTGCCGGGGCTGACGGCGGAGCTCCTGGAGCGGGCCTTCGCGCTGCTGGACGCGCACGAGGCGGTGCTGGGCCCCGCGCGCGACGGGGGCTACTGGCTGCTGGGGATGCGGCGCCCGGTGCCGGCGGCGTTCCACGGGATCGCCTGGAGCACGGCGGAGGTGTTCGAGGCGACGGTGGCGCGGCTGCGGGCGGAGGGGATCGAGCCGGCGCTGCTGGAGGAGCTGGGCGACGTGGACGAGGCCGCGGACCTCCCGCCGGGGTGGCGCGAGTGGGCCGCCGCTGCGGACGAACCGCCCGCGGACGCCAGCGCCCACCCCGCGTGAGGGATTTCGGCCCGAAGGGGCGAGACCGCGCGGCTGTTTGCGCGGGCTCGACTCCGTTAGCCCGCGTTGTTTGCGGGCTTACGGAGCCGAAGCCCGACCCCGGCGACAGCCGGGGGCACGCCCAAGCCTGTCGTTCGTAACCCGATCGAGGACTACCGGTAGCGCGCCGCCAGCCGCTCCGGGTCCGCGCCCAGCCGGTACGCCAGACGCAATCGCCACATCAGCAGGATCGTCCGCCACACGCCGCGCGTCTCCCAGCGGCGGCTGGAGGTGAGCACGGTCTCGCGCAGGCACAGCGGCCGTCCGCGGCGGAGCAGCGCGCGGGAGAGCGCCACGTCCTCCATCAGCGGGATCTCGGGGAAGCCGCCCGCGTCCCGGAACCAGTCGCGCCGCACGAAGATCGCCTGGTCGCCGGTGGCGATGCCCCCGGCGCGGGAGCGCAGCGAGATCATCCGCTCCACCACGCGCAGCATGGGCAGGCGGCCGGTGAGCCGCACGTCGAAGCGCCCCCACCCGCGCCCGCTCCGCGCCAGCCCGTCCAGCACCAGCCGGTCCGCGCCATCGGGCAGCCGCGTGTCCGCGTGCAGGAACAGGAGCACGTCGCCGCGCGCTTCCCGCGCCCCGGCGTTCTGCTGCCGCGCCCGGCCGCGCTCCGAGCGCAGCACGCGGTCGGCCAGCGGCTCCGCCGCCTCCGGCGTGCCGTCGGCGCTGCCGCCGTCCACCACCAGCACCTCGTGCCCGCGCACGCGCAGCGGCTGGAGCGGCGCCAGCGTCGCGGCGATCCCCTCCGCCTCGTCGAGGGCGGGGACGACGATGGTCAATGTCCGCATCCTGTCCGCCTGAGCTCTGTCTGGTAACTCAAATGTCGGAAGCCCCACTGGATCATAGCGAGGCCAAGATCGCCAGGAAGTTCACGGCAAACTTCTCATGGAGGGTGCCGAGGCGACAGTCGCACGACGACCCGCGTAGCTGCACCGCCCTTAAGCAGGCTTTTCTTGACAGAGTTGCCAGGGCTCACTATCCTGGCTGAGTTCTGCCTGCCTTGTACAGCTTTGTGCAATAAGGATTGCCTGTCGCTATGGTTTGATGGTGAACATCCGCCTCGCTTGCGTACTTTCGCCGCAAAGTTCATTTGTCGCCGACATCACACCAAATTGCCTGGCAATCCGTCCGAGAAACCGGACTAACTGGCT
Organism: uncultured Gemmatimonadales bacterium; assembly: GCA_963716255.1. Classification (GTDB taxonomy): domain Bacteria; phylum Gemmatimonadota; class Gemmatimonadetes; order Longimicrobiales; family Longimicrobiaceae; genus JAFAYN01. The sequence goes on from OY970303.1 coordinate 3,383,975, forward strand.
GCGCCGCAAATAGCGAATTCAATAAGGGCTTCTTGGCCCTCTTAATATGGATGCCGCTTCTGGGTTGAAGAAGGCTAGATGGGTAAGTGACCGGTATTCTCCATCAAGCACAGTTCACACGAACATCCCACGAGGTGTCAGAATGAGCATATGGACGTTTGAGGCTGCCGAGATCGCCGACACCGACGACATCGCATCCCGGCCAATCTACCGGACGTCTGATATCAGCGAGTTCCTCAGCTTCGAGAGATCCCAGAAGCGTATCATCTGTGGGCTGAAAGGCACCGGGAAAACACTCTTCCTAAAGCTTACCAGCTACCACTACAGGCGAATGAGCGGCTTCACATTCGTCCCCGCGACGCAGCTTACCGAGCGCCTCTATTCCATAGACCACGATTTTTCCGGCGAAAGAGCTGTGATGTGGGCTTCGCACGAAAGATGGAAACACGTTTGGCGTACGGTTCTCGCCGTCGTCGTGCTGCGGGCGCTGCGACAAGAACTCCATGCGGAAGTGAATGAGCTTTTTCCTGAGAGCCTCGGAACATCTGTCGGAGCGCATCTTTCACGCGCTCTCAAGACTCGCGCCGGCGGATCTCGTTTGTTCCAAGATATGTTTCCCAACAGGCTGGATGCAGCGGTCCAGCGAATCAGCCAGCCAGTCGCAGTGTTCGTTGACAACATTGACGAGGCATTCGCTCGACATGCGGGCTATGACCTGTACAATCAATCGGTTCGAGTGGATCGGCAGTCTGGCTCGCACTCATACGACATTTGGCTGGCCGCCCAACTCGGATTCATTCTGGCGGTGCGAGAGCTTTCCTCGCGAAATTCCCACTTGAAGCTTTTTGGTACCGTCCGTTCCGAGGCGATTCGCGACAATCCCACGCAAACCGCTTTTAACCCGGATCCTGCACGGGAGTGGCGCCCCGGTGGATTTCGCCTCTCGCGAGCCGGCAGATGACGGCGGAGGCGGCGACCGAGCGAGCCGGGACGTTGCCGCCGCCCTCGCAAGAGGCTCTGCCGCGGCTGATTCCGGTCTGCCGGGCGCCGCAGGGCAAAGCGGCTCCACCACCGGGCCGATGGGCTCCGGTCTTCCTCGCCCTGCGTGCCTGCGCCAGAGACTCTCAGGCTGGCAGGGGCGGTCCCGTGCCGACCCGGCGCAGCGCCCGGAGCAGTTCTCGGCGCAGCGGCTCGGCCCGCTGGAGCTGCACGTACTGCTTGCGCGCGTGCGTGGTCAGCTTCGCCGGAAGGCGGAAGAGCCAGGCCCGCAGGCGCTTCGGCTGTGCCCGGCGCCAGCTTCCCGAGAGCGCCGTGGTGCGGAGGGTGTGGAGCATCTGATACGCCAGCGCACCCAGCGCCCAGAGCAGATGATTACCCCCCAGATCATCGACCGCCGTCTGCCCCACCGAGAGCTGTCCCAGCTCCTCGATCCGCTGCTCCACGAGCGCGCCCTGGTTGTAGAGCCGCCACGCCGAGAGGACGCTGATCCCCGCCACGTTGCTCAGCACGTGCGCCGTCTTCTCGACCTTGTAGCTCTCCAGCTCCAGCTCGCCTTCGGCGCCCCCGATCTCGCGCCGCTGTTCCACCGTCAGCAGCCGCGCGCCGTAGATCGTGCCCGAGGCCGTCCAGAGCTTGGGGTCCTTCTGGGAGCGGCGAAAGGGCGAGAGGTGACGCCGCAGCCACTTCTGGTCGGGCACCTTGAGCACGTAGCCGACCCCGAGGGCCTCCAGCGCCTCGACCATCTTCCGGGAGAAGAACCCCTTGTCCAGACGCAGCGTGATCTGCTCGACCCCGGCCGCGCGGAGCTGCCCCACCAGGGCCTCGATCCAGGGGATCGCCCCGGCGGCGGTGTGGGCGCTGCCCGCTCGCCAGCGCACGCCCAGGCAGTCGCCCGTCTCGGCCAGGAAGGCCACCAGCGGGTGGTGACTGGGTCGGCCCTTCTTCGTGGGGTTGTAGCCCTTTTCGGCGCCCGCCTGCTTGAGCCCGTATCGCTGCACCACCGTGCTGTCCAGCACCAGCATCACCGAGCGCGGCACTGCGCTCCTCGCCCAACGGGCACGCACCATCTGCCAGAGAACGGCGTCGAGCTGCCCCGCCAGGCGCTCCCCGCCGCGACGCAGCCAGCGCCCGTAGGTCGTTGGATCGGGCAGGCCCTTCCAGCCGAAGAGGCGGCGGATGCCGCGCCCGCCCAGCAGGCGCAGATCATCCATGCAGCCGCCGCCGTAGAGCAGCAGTACGATCCAGAGCTCCACCATCAGGCTCGGCCGGTAGGCGCCGCGCAGCCAGGCCGCTTCGGTGTCGAGCCTCTGCCCCAGCCCCAGTCGATCCCAGAGACGGCGAAGCAGCAGCAGGCCCGCTCCGTCCGTCAGCTCACCGGCCGAGTGCCGAAGCCGCAGCGGGGCCGCCCTGCCTTGCACGTGGGGTCGAGAAGCGATAGTCTGAACTCGCACCGTCTGGGTGCCTATGGTTGGGTGGAATACTTCTGCCAGGAAGTTCCCTCAACCTACGGCCCCAGGCGGTGTTCTGCATCCTACCCCTCCCTTTTCCTACCTTCACCCGTGCAGGATCCGGGTTTAACGCTCAGTCGATCCTTCTGGACCTTCGTTACACGGGGTCGGATCTACGCGGAATATTCAGCAAGAAACTGATGGAGCTCCGTGGCACCTTCCCGGACGCTTTCCGGGATCAGACGAATGACAATCCGATCCCCGCATTTCTGGGAACGGCTACTCTGGACCACTCAACCGTTGTTGATGTTAATGGCCGGCCCTACCAAGAGGACGTGTTCGAATACTTGCGGCGTCACACACGTGGACGGCCGAGGGAACTGGACCTCTTAGGCCACGAACTGCAGATGATTCCAGCGAACTGGCGTACGCCCGAGGCTATTCGTGACCTGGTCCAGGGGCTCAGTCATCGGTTTTTCAAATTTGCCAAGAACGAGGCGGTCCCGTTCTGGGATCCCATGCTTGACGACCTGTTGCACCGCGTGCCTTCCAACTTCATGGCACGATCTGCGGCGGAGGATATGACCAAGAAGGCATTTGGCCCAGATGCCATTAGAACGTTGTGGGGAGCATTATACACGAACGGACTCAGTGGTGCCGTAATCAAAACTCATCCCAACAAGCTGGTGCAGCGGTTCGCCAACCACGATCGTGTTGCGGAACTCAACGAGGAGGATTTTCGATCATCATCAATCTGGGTGCTACACCCTTGCGTGAACATTGCAACACTGGCACGGCGTCTCAAGTACCGGCCGAATAAGCATAATGTCGCGGGGCATGAATATAGGTTCATACTGACGCCTAAGCCTGTGAAGAACCACGTTCACGTGCTGGTCGGGGCTGGCCGACTTGGGCTTGGACTCGTGGCTCCAATGATATTAGCTACTCCGCGCACGAGATTGGTAGTGGCATCCAGGCACTCGGATTCGTGGGCCCCTCTTCTGAGCAGGTTAAGGCCGACGGACCCGGTGCCACTGCAGGTTAGGTTTCCCAAGCCGAGTGGTACGAAGCCGGCTGATGTATTTACTACCGGCATGCGGTTTGTCACCGATGGGTACCCGGGCTGGGAGAAGGAACTGCGTAAGGCGATCCAGCAGTCTCGTTGTGTCATGTGCCTTTATTCCGAAGAGGATTCGCTGAAGGAAATCGTTTCGATCGGGGACTCGATCGGTGTATCGGTGGGGGCAAAAGCTCTGGAACCGGTCGTGTCAGCGATAGCGGGCTGCAATGCCAAAGCGAAAATTGTAATTGCGTATGAGAACGACGAACAAGCAGTTGACCGTGCTGCCCGGGTCCTGATGCCCGCAGGCCTCACCTTGGTACCTACCGTTGTCGATCGGATCTGCGTCAGCCGTGAGATTGGACGTGAGTCGGTGGTGGTTAAAGCGGAGGAGTACGGGCACATTACTGCATTTGTTCAGACGAGGCATATTAAGTCATTGCCTCCTATGTTTCTCGACGAGCGCCAGAGCAGCGTACGTTTCGTGACGAATCAATCCGACTTCGAGTATGAACGTACACGGAAGAGGCGGTTGGTCAATTCGATGCACTCGGCGGCGGCTGCGCTGGTTCAGGTGGCACTGAAAGACTCGGGCGCGAAGCCTGAGACAGCGAACGACATGCTTCTCGGTCTGATCGCGAACAACATGGACATACATAGCCAGCTTGTTGGTTTGAAGGAGCTTATGATACTTTCGGTGTTGGGAACTATGGACCCAGATCGCCTGCGGGGAGCACAGCTTCAGGAACTCATTAGCGAGCTCAACACCTACGCCGACGAGTCCCTCATGCGAATCATGAATGGTACTGACGCACCATCCCGCGTGCTCCAGCTCACGAGCGAGGCGCTCGCAAAAAAGTATCGTACCCTCTTCGAAGGTGTCCCGGAACTCGTCGAGCGAGCCCTGCGGTCCGAGGCCGTAGCTGCTGCGCTCCCGATGCCTGCTGCCGCAGTTAAGGCACGGTTGGGTCTACTGGACACCGCATTCGCAAGGCTCTTTTCGGCTGCCGCCTAGCAGTCCCCTCGGGCAGGGACGCCGTCCCCGATCTGGAACTCGTACGCCGCCTCCGTCCAGCCGCCCTGGCCGGGCGCGGCCGTCCGCTCCACGAAGCGCACCCGCCCGTCGCGCCCCACCAGCAGCACCGTGGAGGCGCGCGTGCCGTAGTCCGGCGTGCGGATGAAGGGCGGCGAGAGCACCCGCTCGCGCTCCAGCCCCACCCCCGTGTCGGGGAGGGCGGCGTCCGGGGCGGGCTCCGCGTCCCACAGGACGCGGAAGAGGGCTTCCGGGTCCACCTCCCCGCCGGCGGCCAGCGCCGCCGCGAGCCCCGCCTTTCCCCGCGCCACCTTGGGCCAGGGCGTGTCCAGCAGCGCGTTGCTCAGCCCGTACACCCCGGGCTCCAGCACGCGCGCCGCGCCGCCGCGGTTGCCGAGCCAGCGCAGGTCGCCGCCCTCGCCCACCAGCAGGTTGAAGCCCGCGTACTCCCCCGCGCGGGCGGCGAGCGCGCGCAGGTACGCCCCCGGCGCGTCGGCGCCGCGCAGGAAGCCGCCCGCCAGGTGGCCGCGCGAGGGGGCGTCCGGCGCCACGGGCGCCGTCTCGCGGAAGTTGGTCACCGCGGCGAAGCGTCCCCCGCGGGTGACGCCCAGCCAGGTGCCGCCGCCGCGCAGGTCGCGCCCCGCGAGCACCTCCGGCGCGTCCGGCCACCAGTCGGCGGGCGCGGTGGGGCGCGCGTAGAGCTCGTCGCGGTTGGCGGCCACCACCAGGCGATGGCGCGGGTGGGCGTCGTGGGCGAGCAGGATCAGGCACATGGGCTTCGGGCGCTCCGGGAGCGGGACTTGCAGCGGGGCTGTGCCCCCGTACCCCGAACGCGGACCGGGGATCGGAGTATCAAGGCGCGCGGGCGCCCCGCCCGCCACCCCGGACCACCTCCCGCACGCCAGGACCCGACGCCCATGCTGCACCACAAGACCTTCGTCCTGGGCCCGGACCACGAGTGGGTGGTGTTCGTGCACGGCGCGGGCGGGAGCTCGTCCATCTGGTACCGGCAGCTGCGCGAGTTCCGCAAGCACTTCAACCTGCTCCTCATCGACCTGCGCGGGCACGGCGCGTCGCAGTCCCCGGTTCCCACCCGCGACGCCGACGGGAGGCGCTACACCTTCCACGAGGTGACCTCCGAGATCCTGGAGGTCATGGACCACCTGGAGATCCGCTCCGCGCACTTCGTGGGGATCTCGCTGGGCACCATCCTCATCCGCACCCTGGGGGAGATCGCCCCGGAGCGAATCCGCAGCATGGTGCTGGGCGGGGCCATCACCCGCCTCACCTTCCGCTCGCGCTTCCTGGTGCACGCGGGGACGGCGGTACGGCGCGTGGTGCCGTTCATGTGGCTGTACCGGCTCTTCGCCTGGATCATCATGCCCAGGCCGCGCCACCGCGAGTCGCGCCTGCTGTTCGTGAACGAGGCCCGCAAGCTGGCGCGCAAGGAGTTCCTGCGCTGGTGGCGCCTCACCCAGGAGGTGAACCCGCTGCTGCGCTTCTTCGAGGAGAAGGAGCTTCCCATCCCCACCCTGTACCTGATGGGCGAGGAGGACCACATGTTCCTCCCGCCCGTGCGGCACATCGTGTCACGCCACCGGCACAGCCGGCTCCAGGTGCTGGAGGACTCCGGGCACGTGTGCAACGTGGACCAGGCCGACCTCTTCAACCGCTTCGCCATCGACTTCATGAAGCGCGGCCTCGCCGTGCAGCCCGGCGCCGCCTGACCGCGCGGCGCCGCCGCACGCCCCTTGCAGCGAGAAACACCCGTCCCCGTCCGCAGCATCCAACTCCATCCGGCCGTTCTACATGCCCGCGCTGATCCCCGGACCGCCGTACCCGTTCCGCCTCCGCAACTCGCGCATCCATGGGCGCGGGGCCTTCGCCACCCAGTTCATCCCGGCGGGAACGCGCATCATCGAGTACAAGGGCGAGCGCATCACCAACGAGATGGCGGACCTCCGCTATCCCGACACCGCCGAGAAGGCGCACCACACCTTTTTGTTCTCCATCGACGACGAGGTGGTGGTGGACGCCGCGTACCGGGGGAACGCCTCGCGGTGGATCAACCACTCGTGCAACCCCAACTGCGACGCCATCATCGACGACGGGCGCATCTTCATCGAAGCCGTCCGCGACATCCGGCCGGGCGAGGAGCTGGTCTACGACTACAACTTCATCCTGGAGGAGCGGCACACCCCGGCGATGAAGCGGCGTTATCCCTGCCACTGCGGGGCGCCCAACTGCCGCGGGACCATACTCGCCAAGAAGCGCTGACGTCCTGAACTGATACGGCGGGTTCGGGCGTGCCCCCGGCTGGCGCCGGGGTCGGGCTTCGGCTCCGTAAGCCCGCAAACGACGCGGGCTAACGGAGTCGAGCCCCGGCGGAAACCGCCCCGCCGGGTCTCGACCCTCCGGGCCGAAATCCCTCACGCGGGGCTCGCGCTGGCGTCCGCGAGGGCCCCCTCCCCAACCCCTCCCCCGCAAGCGGGAGAGGGGCTTTTCTCGTGCGTCTGGCAGGCGGCGGGCTGGCGTCCGTGGGGGAGGGCTTTCCGTGCTTCGGCCCTGTCGTGCCGTTCTCCCCTCCCCCTTGCGGGGAGGGGTCGTCGTCGTCGTGCTCCCCTCTCCCCGCGGAATCTGGTCTGTTCTCCTCATGTCCGATGGGTGTGGCACGACTTTGTGGCGGAAGTGCCGCGGAATTCACGCCACACTGGGGAAGGAGTGTCCCACCCCTTTCGGGCCGGGCTTCCAAAACGGATGTCGGCCCCGAATGGCGGTAAATACGCCCCTGGCTTTTCACTCGCTGGAGCAAAAAACCCAGCTCCCGGAACGGTTGTAGTCCGCCGGAGGGCCCGGACGCGGCGGTGCGCGAGTTGCCGTCGGGGGCCACCCGGTGCCCGGCGGAAGGCGCCGTCCGTCGCCCTAATCTACCGGGCGCGGGCGACGCGGCTCCGCGCACCGAGTCCATGGCGTTCCCGACCACCGGATCTGCCACTCCCGGCCCCCAAAAGGGGCCGGAGCGGCTTCCCGTCGTCCTCCGCCGCACGTCCGTCCCGGGGCCGAAACAGGCGGGCCCCGGCCCCTCCGCCCCCAGAACGGAGAGCCACATGCCGTCCGCGCTGACCTACCCGGGTGTCTACATCGAGGAGGTGCCGAGCGGCGTCCGCTCCATCAGCGGCGTCAGCACCTCGGTGACCGCCTTCATCGGAGCCGCGAAGCGCGGACCGGTGAACAAGGCGGTCCGCATCCAGAGCTTCGCCGAGTTCGAGCGCCGCTTCGGCGGGCTGGACCCGGGATCGGAGATGAGCTACGGGGTGCGGCAGTTCTTCGCCAACGGCGGCAGCGACGCCTGGGTGGTGCGCGTGGCCAAGGGCGCCAGCCCGGCGCAGAAGACCCTCGCCGCCGTGGGCGGCGGCAGCGCGCTGCTGGTCAAGGCGCGCGACGAGGGGGCGAGCGGCAACGCCGTCCACGTGGCGGTGGAGTCGTCGCCCGCGACCCCCGGCGCCTTCGACCTGACGGTGGTCTACACCTCGGCCGACAACGCCGTGGAGAACCGCACCGAGACGTTCTCGGGGCTGTCCATGAACAGCCAGGACTTCCGCTACGCGGTGGACGTGGTGAACGCCGGCTCCGAGCTGGTCACGCTGGAGCGGGTCGCCGCCCTCGGCGGCGCCGTGGCGGCAACCAGCACCAGCGGGCGCCTGGTGGACGGCGGCGGCACCGCGCTGCAGGTGAACACGCTGGTGGACGCCACCCACAACCAGTTCCGCGTCTCGGTCAACGGCTCCTCGCCGGTCACCGTCACGCTGAACCCGGCGGGGCTCACCGGCAACGCCGCGGCGCAGCTCACCGCCCTGTGCTCGCAGGTTACCACCGCGGTGACCGGGGCGGCGAACGGCGTCGCCGCGCTGTCCGGCTTCACCTGCACGCCCAGCGGCGAGCGCATCGTGATGACCTCCGGCGCCGCCGGGGAAACTTCCAGCGTGCGCGTGCTCCCCGGCGCCACCAGCGACGCCGCGACGCGGCTCAAGCTGGGCTCCGCGAACGGCGGGGTCGAGTCCGACGGCACCGCGCCCCTGGTCCCGCGGGCCACGCCGGACCCCGGCAAGCTGGTGGGGACGCCGATCGCCAACGGCACGCCCATGACCGGCGGCACGGTGGAGGTCTCGGTCGACGGCGAGCCCTTCAGGCCGGTGAGCTTCGCCATCGTCGGCGCGGACGACAACGCGAAGGCCGCCGACGCCGCCGCGAAGCTGCAGGCCGCGGTGCGGGCGCTCAAGAGCACGCCCGCGTACACCGGCTTCACCGCCACGGCGGGGGCGGACGCCGACCGCAGGCTGACGCTCTCCTCCGGCTCGCGGGGCGCCGGGTCGTCGGTGGCGGTGCGCGCCGCGGCGGCGGACCCGCTGGCGGCCGGGCTGGGGCTCCCCGGCGGCGCCGCCACCTCCGGCGTCAACACGCTGCTGACGGGCGGGACGGAGCTCGGCTTCGGCGCCGACGACCCGGCCTTCTACTCGATCTTCGTGGGGAGCCGCAACGACCGGAAGGGGCTGTTCGCCCTGGAGCGGGTGGACATCTTCAACCTGCTCTGCCTCCCCGGCGTGACCGATGCCGGGGTCCTCGCCGACGCGGCCGCGTACTGCCAGGAGCGCCGCGCCTTCCTGATCGCCGACGCGAAGCGCGACAGCGACACCGTCGCCGAGATGGTGGCGGACGCATCCGGCACGGCGCTCCCCAAGAGCGACCACGCGGCGGTCTACTTTCCCTGGATCCGCATCGCCGATCCGCTCGCGGGCGGGCGGCTGCGCACCACCGCGCCCAGCGGCACCATGGCCGGGGTGTACGCGCGCACCGACTCGCAGCGCGGCGTGTGGAAGGCCCCGGCGGGGACCGACGCGCCCATGGTGGGCGTGCAGGGCGTGACCTACCCGCTCACCGACGCCGAGAACGGGCAGCTCAACCCGCTGGGCGTGAACTGCATCCGCATCCTCCCCGTGTACGGCGCGGTTCCCTGGGGGACGCGGACGCTGCGCGGCGCCGACGCCATGGCGTCCGAGTGGAAGTACGTGCCGGTGCGGCGGCTGGCGCTGTACATCGAGGAGAGCCTGTACCGCGGGACCAAGTGGGTGGTCTTCGAGCCCAACGACGAGCCGCTCTGGTCGCAGATCCGCCTGAACCTGGGCGCGTTCATGAACGGCCTGTTCCGCCAGGGGGCGTTCCAGGGGAAGAGCCCGCGCGAGGCGTACTTCGTCAAGTGCGACTCGGAGACCACCACGCAGGCCGACATCAACCTGGGCGTGGTCAACATCCTGGTGGGCTTCGCACCGCTGAAGCCGGCGGAGTTCGTGGTGCTGCGGCTCCAGCAGATGGCCGGGCAGATCCAGACCTGAGCGCGCGAGCGCCGAAGTGCGAAGCCGCCCGGCGCACGCCGCCGGGCGCCGTGTCCTGAATCCATGGTTCCGCGGCGGGGGCGCCGGCCAGGCTCCCCCCGCCCGGGCTCACCCGCCGTGCGGCAAGGAGGCACCGGATGCCACAGTTCAGCGCGAACCCGTCGCGGTTCGATCCCTACAAGAACTTCAAGTTCCGCGTGAAGTGGGACGGCCGCTACGTGGCCGGCATCAGCAAGATGAGCTCGCTGAAGCGCACCACCGAGGTGGTCAAGCACCGCGACGGCGGCGACCCCAGCACCAGCCGCAAGTCTCCCGGCCGCAGCGAGTACGAGGCGGTGACGCTGGAGCGCGGCGTGACCCACGACACCGAGTTCGAGCGCTGGGCCAACAAGGTGTGGAACCACGGCTCGGGGCTGGGCGCCGAGGTGTCGCTGCGCGACTTCCGCAAGGACATCTCGGTGGAGGTGTACAACGAGGCGGGGCAGCTCGCCCTGTCGTACAACCTGTTCCGCTGCTGGGTGTCCGAGTACCAGGCGCTCCCGGAGCTGGACGCCAACGCCAACGCCGTCGCCATCCAGACGCTCAAGCTGGAGTGCGAGGGGTGGGAGCGCGACTACGACGTGAAGGAGCTCCCGGAGGTCGGCTTCGACGAGCCGGCGGCCTGACGTGCGCGCGCTGTCCGGACCGGCGCTGCTCGCCGCCTGGGAGGAGGGCCGCGCCCACGGGCCGGCCGGGCGGGCGGCGGCGCTCCTGGCCGCGGCCTCGCCCGGCGAGGAGCGGGCCCGGCTGGCGCGCCTCCCCGTGGGCGCCTGCGACGCGCGTCTGCTGGAGATGCGCGAGGCCACCTTCGGGCCGGTGATGCAGGCGCTCGCCCGCTGCCCCTCGTGCGGCGAGCGCCTGGAGTTCGACGTGCCCACCGCCGCCATCCGCGCGCCGCACGCGGAGGAGTCCGGGCCCGTGCACCTGCTGGAGCGCGGCGGGCTGCGCGCGCGCTTCCGCGTCCCCGCCGCGGGCGACCTGGCCGCGGCGGCGGCGTGCGGCGCGGTGGACGAGGCCCGCCGCCTGCTGCTGCGCCGCTGCGTGGCGGAGGCGGAGCGCGGCGGGGTCCCGGTGGAGCCGGACGACCTGTCCCCGGAGGAGGAAGCGGCGCTGGCGGAAGCCATGGCCGCCGCCGATCCCCAGGCGGAGGTGCTGGTGGGGCTCGCCTGCGACGCGTGCGGGCACGGCTGGGAGGAGGGGTTCGACGTGGCCGCCTTCCTGTGGACGGAGGTGGGCGCGGAAGCCTCCCGGCTGCTGTACGAGGTGCACGCACTTGCGTCGGCGTACGGCTGGCGCGAGGCCGACGTGCTCGCGCTTTCCCCGGTGCGGCGCCGGGCGTACCTGGAGATGGTGGGCGCATGACCGACTTCCTCCGGCGCCTGGCGGAGCGCGCGGTGGGCGCCGACTCCGGCGTCCGCCCCGCCCTCCCCCCGCGCTTCGCCACCTACGCGGCGCCGCCCGCGGACGCCGGCGTCCCCGGCGTGCCGGAGTCGCCGGACGCGGGGGATCCCTTCCCCGCGGAGCCCCGCCTCCGTGCCGGGGCCCTTCCCCCGCTGGACGCGGAGCCGCGCGCGGCCGGGGAGCGGCCCGGCCCCGCCGCCCCCGCCTCCGTCCGCTCCGCCCTGCCCGCCGCCGGTCCGGGCGCCGCGCCCGTCGCGGGTCCGCCGGACCGGGAAGCCGGGGAAGCTCCGGCCGGCCCGGGGACCGCGCCCCGGCCGGGATCCCCCCGCGGGGTCGTGCCGCAGCCCCCCGCCGGCGCCGCCGTCCCCCCGGCCGCCGCGGGTCCCCGTCCCGCTCCGCCCCGGGCGGCGCCGCCGGAGGAGGAGATGGTCCCCGCGGCCGACCACTCGCCCGCTCCGCCCGCGTGGCGGAGCGGGCAATCGGCGCGCCCGGCCGATCCTCCCCCGCGCGCGGTGGACTCCCCCGCCCGCCTCCCCGGCCCGGCGCCATCTCTGCCGGCCCCGCCGGCCATGCCCGGCGCGGTCCCGGTGGGCGCGGCGCGCCCCGCCGCCGCCCTCGAAGCGGCGCGCGGGGAGGGGCGGCCGGTGCCGGCCATCGCCGCCCGCCGCGCGTCGTCCTGGGCCGGCGAGGAGCCGGTGCACGGGACGGAGTGGGAATCCTCGGCCACGGCGGCGGCGGGACCCCGCTCCGCGGCGGGTGTGGCGCATCGCGCGCCGACGCCGGTGCAGGCGCGCGTCTCCGGCCGCGGCCCGGACCCCGCGGGGCCGCCGGTGATCGAGGTGAGCATCGGGCGGGTGGAGGTGCGCGCGGTTGCCGCCGCCCCGGCCGCCCGTCCGGCCCGCCCCGCGCCCCCCGCGCCCGCGGTGTCGCTGGACGACTACCTGCGCGCCCGCGGCGGAGGTGGGCGATGAGCACGGGGCTGGCCATCGCGGCGGTGACCGCCGTGCTCAAGGACCTGCTGCAGAACGGCGTCATCGACAACGTCATCACCAACACCGTGGGCGAGGTCAAGGTGAGCGCGCTCCCGCCCGACCGCCTCAAGACGGACGGCCAGGAGCCCAGCCAGATCAACCTGTTCCTGTACCAGGTGACGCCCAACCCGGGGTGGCGCAACGCCGAGCTCCCCTCGCGCGACTCCGCCGGGCGCAGCGTGCGGAACCCGCCGCTCGCGCTGGACCTGCACTACCTGCTCACGGCCTACGGCGCGGTGGACTTCCACGCCGAGATCCTGCTGGGCTACGCCATGCAGCTGCTGCACGAGACTCCGGTGCTCACGCGGCAGCTCATCCGCAGGTCGCTTACGCCCTCGCTGGACGTCACCGCGGCCAACCAGAACCTGCCGCCGGCGGTGACCGCGCTCGCCGCGGCGGACCTGGCGGAGCAGGTGGAGCAGGTCAAGATCACCCCGCACTACCTGAGCACCGAGGAGATGTCCAAGGTGTGGTCCGCGCTGCAGACCCACTACCGGCCCAGCGCGGCGTACCAGGCCTCGGTGGTGCTGATCGAGGGGCGCAGGCCCGCGCGGGCGCCGCTCCCGGTGGGCGAGCCGCGCGTGCACGTGGTCCCCTTCCGCCGCCCCACCATCGAGACGGTGACGCCGCAGCGGGTGACCGCAGGGGGCACGCTGGTGATCGAGGGCCACTCCCTGCGCGCGCCGCTCGCCCGCGTGCGGTTCCGCGGGGGCGAGGCGCAGCCCGCGGCGCTGGGCGACATGCGGGTGGAGGTGGCGCTCCCCGCCGGGCTCCCCGCCGGGCTGCAGAGCGTGCAGGTGGTGCACGACATGGAGCTGGGCACGCCCGGCGACCCGCACCGCGGCGCCGAGTCCAACCAGGCGCCCTTCGTCCTGGCGCCGACCGTGGTGCTCCCCGCGGGGCCGGAGCCGCGGCTCACGGCGGCGCGCGGCGGCATCATCACCCTGACGCTGGACCCGCCGGTGGGCCGCTCCCAGCGCGTGACGCTGCTGGTGGGCGACCGCTCGCTGACGCTCCCCGAGCGACTTCCCGTCACCCCCGGCGCCGCGGACGCCACGCTGGACTTTCCCATCCCCGCCGCCTGGCCCGTGGGGACCTTTCTGCTGCGCGTGCGGGTGGACGGCGCCGACAGCGCGCTGGCGGTGGATCCCGGGACCCGCGAGTTCACGGGTCCGCAGGTGCAGGTCACGTGAGCGCCGCCGCGCCGTCCTGGGCCGAGGCGAACCAGCGCCTGCTGGCGGCCGAGCTGGCGGAGGTGCGGGACGCGCTGCTGCGCCACGCCGCCCGCGCCGCGGCGCGGGGCGCGCCCGAGGACCCGCCCGCCGCGCCGGCGCCGCCGGACGCGCCGTGGATGGACGACGCGGGCCCCTCCGCGCTGGACGTGGTGTGCGCCACCTTCGGGCTGACGCGCTTCGAGCGCGCCGTGCTGGTGCTGTGCGCCGGGATGGAGCTGGACGCGTCCATCCCCGCGGCGTGCGCCGCCGCGCAGGGCGACCCGGAGCGCCCCTTTCCCACCTTCGCGCTGGCGCTGGCCGCGCTGGAGGGAAGCCACTGGAGCGCGCTGGTCCCGGACGCTCCGCTGCGCCGCTGGCGGCTGGTGGAGCTGGTGCAGGGGCCGGGGACGCCGCTGGTCTCGGCCATCCTGCGCATCGACGAGCGCATCCTGCACGAGCTGGTGGGGGTCGGCTACCTGGACGAGCGGCTGGCCGGGGTGGTGGAGCCGGTCCCCGCCGCGGAGGCCGCCGTCCCCTCGCACGCGGCGCTCGCCGGGCGCGTGGCGGCGGCCTGGTGCGAGTCCGCCGAGCCGCCGCTGGTGCAGCTGGTGGGCGCCGACGAGGAGGGCCGCCGCGCCGTGGCGGCCGCCGCGAGCGCGGCGGCGGGGCTGCGGCTCTTCGCGGTGCAGGCGGACTCGCTGCCCACGGGGCCCGCGGAGCTGGAAGCGCTGGCCCGGCTGTGGGAGCGCGAGGCGGCGCTGGTGGGCGGGGCGCTGCTGGTGGACGCCGGCCGCATGGACCCCGCCGACGCGCACCGGGCCCCCGCCGTGGAGCGGCTGGTGGAGCGCTGCGGCGGCCCCGTGGTGCTGTCCGCCCGCGACCGCTGCCGGCCCACCCGCCGGCCGGTGCTGACGCTGGAGGTGCCGCGCCCCGCCGCCGACGAGCAGCGGGCGCTGTGGCGCGAGGTGCTGGGCGGGGCCGCGCCGGCGCTGAACGGCGCCGTGGACCGGCTGGTGGCGCAGTTCGACATGTCCGCCGGGGCGATCCACGCCGCCGCGCGCGACGCCCTGGCCGAGGGGGCGGAGCCGGACCGGCTCGCCGAGCGGCTGTGGAACGCCGGGCGCACCCGCTCGCGCTCGCGGCTGGACGACCTGGCGCAGCGCATCGACTCCGCCTCCGCCTGGGAGGACCTGGTGCTCCCCGAGGCCCAGCTGCAGACGCTGCGCGAGATCGCCTCGCACGTGCGCCAGCGCTCCCGCGTCTACGAGGAGTGGGGCTTCGCCGGGCGGGGCGCGCGGGGGCTGGGGATCAGCGCGCTCTTCGCCGGCAGCAGCGGGACGGGAAAGACCATGGCGGCCGAGGTGCTCGCCCGCGACCTGCGCCTGGACCTGTTCCGCATCGACCTGTCGGCGGTGGTCAGCAAGTACATCGGCGAGACGGAAAAGAACCTGCGGCGCGTGTTCGAGGCCGCGGAGGAGAGCGGCGCCGTCCTCCTTTTCGACGAGGCAGACGCCCTCTTCGGCAAGCGCAGCGAGGTCAAGGACAGCCACGACCGCTACGCCAACATCGAGGTCAGCTACCTGCTGCAGCGCATGGAAACGTACCGCGGGCTGGCGGTGCTCACCACCAACCTCAAGGGCTCGCTGGACACCGCGTTCCTGCGGCGCATCCGCTTCGTGGTGAACTTTCCCTTTCCCGGCACGGCGCAGCGCGAGGAGATCTGGCGGCGGGTGTTCCCCGGGAGGACGCCGCGCGACGGGCTGGACTACACCCGCCTGGCGCGGCTCAACGTGGCCGGCGGCAACATCCGCAACATCGCGCTGCACGCCGCCTTCCTGGCCGCCGACGGCGGCGGCTCCGTCACCATGGGCTACCTGCTGCAGGCCGCCCGCGGCGAGTACTCCAAGCTGGAAAAGACGCTGACCGACGCGGAGGTGGGGGGATGGAGCTGAGCCCCGCCGCCGTGCGGCTGCGCGTGGACGAGCTGGTGCTGCACGGCTTCGCCCCCGCCGACCGCCACCGCATCGCCGACGCCATGCGCGACGAGCTGGCGCGGCTCTTCGCCGAGCGGGGCGTGCCGGAGCGGCTGGCGCGCGGCGAGGCGCCGGCGGAGCTGGACGCGGGCGCGTTCGAGGTACCCGGCGGCGCGCGCCCCGCCGAGGTGGGGCGGCGCCTGGCGGGGGCGCTGTACCGGGGCTTCGCGGATGCCGGCGCGTGAGCGCACCCGCGAGCGCGCGCCCGACCCGGCCCGCGCGAGCGGGGAGGCCGGCCGGGAGCGCGCGGAGCGCCCGGGCGAGCGCGTCCCGGCGGGGGTGGAGACGCTGCTGCAGCGCTCCCAGGGGCGGGCGATGGAGCCGGAGGTGCGCGCGTGGATGGAGTCGTGCTTCGGGCACGACTTCTCGCGGGTGCGGGTGCACACCGACCGCGACGCGGCCGACGCCACCCGGGAGCTGGACGCCCACGCCCTGGCCCGCGGCGAGCACGTGTACTTCGCCCGGGGATTGTACCGCCCGTCCACGCACGAGGGCCGCCGGCTGCTGGCCCACGAGCTGACCCACACGCTCCAGCAGCCCCCGGACTCGCCGCGCCCCGTGGTGCAGCGGCGCGGCGCCGGCGGCATCGCCACCGGGCTGCTGGAAGCGGAGGCGGAAACGGCGGCGCGGCGGGTGGCGGCGGGGGAGCGGGTGCCGGCGGGATCGGTCAGCGTGGCCGCGCGGCACCTGCGCCGGCCGCCCTCCACCGACCCCGCGCGCCCGCGGGAGCCGGGCGGTTCCGAGGCGCCGGAAGCCGCGGTCCGCACCCTGGCGGCCGAGGTGTACCGCATCCTCGCCGCCGACCCGGACGACCGGTCCGGCCAGGCGCGGCGCCGGCTGGAGTCGGCGGCCCCGGCCACGCGCGAGGCGGTTCTGTCCGCGGTGCGGGCGCGGCTCACCCCCGCCGAGCGCGCCCGCATGGCGACGGCGCTCACCGCGCTGGCGACCGGCGAGGACCCCGCGAAGCAGGCCGCCGCCGGGGCGGCCCCCGAGATTCCCGCCGCCGCCCCGGAAGAGCGGGCGGCCCCGGCGCCGGAGCCCGCCGACGCGCCGCCGCAGGCGGCCGCCGCCCCGCCCGTGGCGGCCGTGGCGCCGCCCGCCCCCGCGCCGGCCCCGCTCTCGGGCGGGCTGCTGGCCGCGCTGGGCCGGCTCTTCGGGATCGGGCGGAGGACGGGGCCGCAGGCGCCCGACGCCACCCCGGACGCCCCGCCCGTGGCCGCGGCGCCCACGCCCGCCCCGGCGGAAGCCGCCGCCCGCGCGGAAGTCGAGCCGGACGCCGCGGCCGAGGCGGCCGCGGAGCAGGCGCCCCCGGTGGCGGCCGGCGCCGCCGCGGAAGCCGGGGCGGCGCCGGACGCGGAAACGGCCGCGGAGGGCGCGGAAGGCGCCGGCGCGGCGACCCGCGCGGAGGCGGCCGGCGGCGCTCCGGGCGCGGGCGCGGCCGAAGGCGGCGCGGCGGCGGCGAACACCGGCCCCGCGGACCGGGTGGAGGGCTACCTCGCCGAAAAGGACCAGGCGGAGGCCCAGCGCGAGGAGGAGGCGCGGGCCGACGAGGCCCAGGCCGCCGCGCCGCCGTCCGTCGCCGGCGGCGGGGGCGCGCCCGGGATGGCCGAGGCGCCGCCCTCCCCGGTGGCCGGGGCGGCCGGCGAGGAGGCGCAGCTCGAAGGCGCCGGGCAGGCCGTCGCCCGCGCCGGCGGCGCGGCGGACCTCCCGGGCGGCGCGGCGCCGCCGGAGCTGGAGCCGGAGCCCGCGGCGGCGGGCGGCGGGCCCGCCCCCGAGCCGGAAGCCGCGGAAGCGCCCGAAGCCGGGGAGCCCGAGGCCGCGGAGGAGCCGGAAGCCGCCGGGGAGCCGGATGCCGGCGCGGCGCCCGCGGGAGGCGGCGCGCCGGAGGCGGAGGAAGCGGCCGCGGAAGAGCCCGCCGCCCCCTCCGCGGATGTGGCGGCTCCGGCCGCGGAGGAAGCCGGCGCTCCGGCCGGGGCCGGCGGCGCCGCGCCCGGGCCCGAGGCCGCCGGGGGCGAAGCGTCCGCGGGGGAGAGCGCGGCGGCGGACCCGGAGATCGCGGCGATGCTGTCCGCCGACTCGGGCGGCGCCGAGTACTCGGGCGGCGGGGGCGGCGGCGGCTCCGCCATCCCCGATCCCCCGTCCCCCGCGGCCCCCGACCTTTCCGGCGCCGAGCCCGAGGAGGCCATGGCGCAGGCCGCCGCCCTCCCGCCCGCGCAGATGCAGGAGGCGCTGGGGGGCGTCACCTCCGCCGCCAGCCGCTCCGTCGGCTCGCAGCGCGACGAGCTGGCGGCCAGCCCGCCGGAGATGGAAGCGCCCACCGGGGCCCCCAGCGCCGCGGAGATGGCGGCCGAGTCGGCGGCGGACGAGCGCGGCGCATCCGCCGCCCCGGGCCGGGTGGAGCGGGCCCCCGCGGGGGAGGACGTCCCTGTCCCCGACCCGGACCCGCTCCCGCCGCAGCCCGAGTCCCCCACGGCCCGCGTGGCCACCCCGGAGGTGGGGCGCGGCCAGGACGGCGAGCTGTCCGAGCAGGACGTGCGGGAGATGCAGTCCTCCATCCGCACGCTCCCCACCAGCGACCCGGCGCTGCACGCCCAGGTGGGCGCCCCGCCGCGACTGGTGCTGGAAGGGAACGCGGACCCGGCGCGCGCGCAGGAGCAGCGCGCCGAGCTGAACAGCAGCGTCGCCGCCGCCCACGCGCAGGGCCTGGAGGACGTCGCCCGGCCGGCCGGCGAGAACACCATCTTCCCCGACGTCCCCACGGGGACGCTGACGGCCGCCGTCCCCTCCGGGGGTGGAGGCGCGGCCCCCTCCGGCGGCGGGGCCGCCGCGGCGGGCGGAGGCGGGGGCGGGGGAGCGGCGGAGACCGATGCCGCGGTCGCCATCATCGCGCAGGAGGAGCGCGGCGACCAGGTACGCGCCGCCGCCCAGGGAGCGCAGGGCGAGATGTCCGCCGCCCGCGCGGACCACCAGTCGCAGACGGAGGAGGCCCACGCCCAGGCGCAGGCCGACATCGACGCCGCGGTCCAGGAGAACGCCGGCGAGCAGCGGGGGGTGCGCGGCGAGGCGCGGACCCGGGTCCGCGACCAGCGCCGCCAGTGGGGCGAGGCCCAGCAGGAGGCGGTGGACGACGCCCACTCCCAGGCCGACACGGCCGGGACCGAGGGCGCGCGGACCATCGGCGAGGCGGCCCGGCGGGGGCGGCGCGAGGCCGCCGAGCAGGTGACCGAGGGGAACCGCCGCGTCGCCACCGCGCGCCAGGAGGCCGAGGGCACGGCCCGGCGGGAGCGGCGCCGCGGCGAGCAGGAGGGCTCCGGCTTCTTCGGGTGGCTGGCCAGCCGGGCGAAGCGCTTCTTCAACTCCATCAAGGAGGGGATCCAGCGCGCCTTCGCGGCCGCGCGGCAGGCGGTGGCCCGGGCCATCGAGAACGCGCAGCGCTGGGCCGCCGAAAAGATCGAGCAGGCGCGCCAGGCCATCGTCGACGGGATCCGCTGGGTGGGCGACCGCATGATCGCCATCGGCGACGTGCTCCTGGCGGGCTTCCCCACGCTGCGCGACCGCTTCCGCGGCGCCATCGAGGACGGCGTGCAGTGGGCAGAGGAGCGCGTCAACGAGCTCGCCGCGGACCTCCAGGCGGGGGTCAAGGCCTTCCTGGATGGGCTGGGCGCGGCGCTCAACGGGCTCCTCAACCTCCTGGAGGCGGGGCTCCTGGCCGCGGTGGACGCCGTGTCGGCGGCGGTGCAGGGCGCGATCCAGTTCGCGCGCAGCGTGGCCGACGGGCTCGCCCAGTTCGCGGCGCTCATCCGCGACGTGGCGGCCGGGCCCGGGCAGTGGATCAGCAACCTGGGCGCGGCGGTGGTGGACGGGATCCGCAACCACCTGTGGAAGGCGCTCAAACTGGCGGTGAAGGAGTGGTTCAACTCCAAGCTGGAAGAGGTGCTGGGGCTGGGGACCGCCCTGTGGAACCTGCTGCGGCGCGGCGGGATCGACCTGGCAGCGGTGGGGAAGATGGTGTGGGCGGGGCTCAAGCAGGCCATCCCCGCCGCGCTGGTCGCCATCCTGGTGGAAAAGCTGGTGGCGATGATCGTCCCCGCGGCGGGGGCGGTGATGGCGATCATCGAGGGGGTGCGCGCCGCCTGGGGGACGGTGAGCCGCATCATCGCCGCCTTTTCCGCGTTCTTCGCCTTCCTGCGGGCGGTCCGCGGCGGCAACGCGGGGCCGCAGTTCGCCACGGCGGTGGCGGCGGGCGCGGTGGCGGTGATCGACTTCGTCGCCAACTGGCTGCTGATGCGGCTGCGGCGGCCGGCCGGGGCGATCGCGGGGCGCATCCGGGCCATCGCCCAGCGGATCATGCAGCGCATCGGGCGGGTGCTGCGCCGGGTGGGGCGCTCGCTGCGGCGCGCGGGGCGGCGGATCGGGCGGGCGCTGCGCAGGGCCGGGCGGGCGGTGCGGCGCGGGCTGCGGCGCGTGGGGCGGAGGGTGCGCCGGATGTTCGGGGGGCGGCGCCGGGGCCGGGGGCGGAACGCCGCGCAGCGCCGGCAGCAGCGCGACCAGCGGAGGCGCGACCGCGAGCGGAGGCGGCGCGAGGAGAAGCAGCGGCGGCTGGAGCGCGCGGTGGAGGCCATCCGCCCGCAGGCGCAGCGGCTGCTGGCGCGGGGCACCAGCCGCCTGTACCTGGGCGCCCGGCTCCTCTTCTGGCGGCTGCGCTACCGCCTGTCGTCGCTCACGATCTCGGGGAGCGGGACCATCGTGGCGCGGCTGAACCCCTCGCTCACGCTGCAGAATCCCAAGGGGAAGCGCGTGTCGGACGCCGAGCTGGGCGCGCTCCTCCTCCCCGTCTTCGCGGCCGCCGAGCAGGCGTACGTCCAGGGCCTGCTGGCCGACCCGGCGCGGGCGCAGAACTACGCGGCGGCGGATCAGGCGTACCAGGCCGGGACGCCCCGGTCGCTGGAAGGGGTGTCGCGCCTGGAGGCGAGCGCCATCGTCCGCGGCCGCAACGCGCCGCCCAGCAGCCGGCAGCGCCTGGAGCAGGACGTGGACCTTTCCATCAACCCGCGGGGGCGGCCGGGGAAGGTGGAGAACATCGGCGCCTACGACGAGTCCACGAACAAGGCCGGGCGCCTGCTGCCCGCCATGGTGGCCGACCTGACGCAGAAGGCGCGCGCGCAGGGGCTGGACCCGCGGCGCATCGCCGAGGTGCTGGCCACGCCGGCACACCAGATGAACGACGCGCTGGACGCGGTGCGCGACATCTCGCGCACCCCGCGCACCCAGGCGGACCGGAACGCGCGCGAGACCTTCCTGCGCCAGCTGCGGCGGACCGCCGTGCTCACGCAGGTGATCGAGCCGTCGCGGCGGCCGGGGATCGGGACCACGGTGGCGGCGTCCTCCAGCATGGCCGCGATGGGGCGCGTGCCTCTGGAGGAGGTGCACGGGCCCCGCGGGCGGATGGCGGCCATGACCCCGGTGGGGGCGGCCCCCGAGAGCGGCGTGGCGGTCACGCGCGAGCAGCGGCAGGCCGGCCGGCTCACGCTGCGGCGGGTGGGCCAGGTGTTCCGCCACCTGGTGCAGGCGGCGCGGCGGGGCGAGCTCATCGTCATCGAGGGCGGCTACGACCTGAGCCGCCTGGGGAACGCGGTGGAGGTGTGGCTGGAGCAGCGCAAGCGGCGCTATCCCAACCCCGACGACCTGATCGCCGCCGAGCAGCTGCTGCGCGCCGAAGTGATGCGGCTGCTGAACACCTACCACGGGACGGGATGATGAGCCGGAGCTACCTGGTGCTGCGCAGCCACCCCGACGACACGGCCGTGTTCGACGGCATCTACGACGCCTTCGACCGGCTGAGCGTGGACCACGGGCTCGCGTTCGAGCTCGATTCCACGGAGGAGGTCGCCGACGACCTTGTGCGGCACCTGTACCGCGAAAGCTCGGAGCGGGCGTCGATCAGCCTGGTGAACGACTGGCGCGCGGGGGCGCAGTACCTCATGGCCGAGTCGTCAACCCCCGGCACCGCCGAGCAGGTGGCCGGCACGCTGCGGCAGGTGCTGGGCGGATGGACCCCCGAGGAATTGCAGGCCCAGGCCGAGGAGCGGCTGGAGGACGAGCCCGAGTCGATGCTCCGCCTGGCGCTGGGCTCCGGCGAGCACGCCGACCCCCGCGCGGTGGAGATCCTGGCGCGCGGCGCCCGGAGCGACGACCCGTACGTCCGCTTCCGCGCGGCCGAGGCCGCGGCGATCGCCGGCTGGCCCGAGCTGGCCGGGGTGTTCCGCCCCCTGCGCGACGGCGACGAGAGCCCCGAGGTGCGCGGCATTGCGGGGGATGCCGTGAGCGCCGCCGAGCGCACCGGCCCCTTCGGGCCCCGCGGCTGAGCGGCCCCGAGGTGACGCGATGAGCGACCCGCGCAGGAAGACCGGCGCCCGGCTGGACCCGGAGGACGAGGCGCGCATGCGTCGGGTCGCCAGGCCGCCCGCGTCCGTCCGCGCCGTGCGCGCGGACGCCGGGCAGCCGCTGGAGCCCGCCGTCCGCGCGCAGATGGAAGCGGCGCTGGGGCACGACTTTTCGCGGGTGCGCGTGCACGACGGGGGCGAGGCGGCGGACTCGGCGCGGTCCGTGGGGGCGGCGGCGTACACCCGGGGGAGCCGCGTGGTCTTCGGCGCGGGGCGGTTCCAGCCCGGCACCGCCTCCGGCCGGCGCCTGATCGCGCACGAGCTGGCGCACGTGGTCCAGCAGGCCGGGAGCGGGGGATCGGCGGCCGGCGGGTCCGGGACGGGCCCCGCCGCCGCCCGGGGGCTGGAGCGCGAGGCCCGGGACGCCGCCGCGCACGCGGCGTCCAGCCCCGCAGGGGCGGCGCCGGGCCGCGTCCCGGCGCTCAGCGCGGGCGCCGTGCGCGAGCCCGCCCTGCAGCGCGAGCCCGCGGGCCCCATGCCGGACACCACGCTGCGCTACTCCCCGGGCATGGCGCACGGGATGGGCTCCACCGTGCTGGACGGCTTCGCCACGGGGAGCCCGCGGCTCACCCCCGCGCACCGGGGGCGGCTCGCGGAGCTGGCCCGCACCCTGGTGGAGCTGGTCCGCCAGTACCCGCAGGCGGTCGTGACCATCACCGGCCACGCGGACGCCCCCGGCGACGACGTGCCCAACGAGGCGCTGGGCACGCAGCGCGCCGAAGCGGTCCGCGACGCCCTGACGGCCGCGGGGGTTCCCGCCGCCAGCCTGGCGGTGCGCAGCGAAGGCGAGGCGAGCCCGGCCGTGCCCGGCGGGGGCGACGAGCCCGGCAACCGGCGCGTGGAGATCGACTTCCGCCCGGAGTCGGGGGTGCGCCTGGCGCCCGAGCTGTCGCTGTCCCCCCCCGCGCCCGTGGGCGGGGCGGACGCGCCGACGCGGCCGCCGGTGGACATCGACCGCATCCTCCATCCGCGCCTGGAGGACCTGGTGCCCCCCGGGCCGCTGGGCCCGCGGCGCGAGACGGGCGAGGAGGCGGGGCGCCGCATCTTCCGTCCCGTGCCGGAGGCGCCGCCCCGGCCCACGGTGGGCGAGATGGTGTGGGGCGTCCTCGACCGGGAGATCCTGAACCCGCTGGACAGGGCCCTGGCGCCCGTGCTGTCGTGGATCCCGGAGGCGATCCGCCCCTCCATACGCGACGCGGCCCGCTCCCTGGCCGAGCGCGGAGAGACGGCGGCGCTGGAAGCGGCGCTGGACGCCGCCAACATCCACGGCGAAGAGCGAGAAGCCATCATGACCGGGGTCCGCGCCGCCATCCGGCAGGCCGGCCAGGCGCGTCCCTGACGCCATCACCCACGAACCGGCGCGAGAAACAGACCCATGGCGCTTTCCAGCACTCCCAGGCTCGCCCGCGGGGCCATCGTGGGGATCGACCCGTTCAACCCGCTCGCCAGCGTGGTGCTCTTCCAGTACAACCCCGACTCGCTCCAGCGCACCCTGGAGGCGCAGACCGGCGGCGGCGAGGGCGACCGCTCCGAGGCGCTCCGGCTCAAGGGCGCGCCGGTGGAAACCATCAAGCTGGACGTGGAGCTGGACGCCACCGACGCGCTGGAGCGCGGCGACCCGCTGGCCGGCTCCGTGGGCATCTACCCGCAGCTTTCCGCGCTGGAGATGCTGCTGTACCCCAAGAGCGCGCTGGTCATCGCCAACACCGTGCTGCTGGCGGCCGGGACCATCGAGATCCTGCCGCCCGAGGCGCCGCTCACCCTGTTCATCTGGGGTCCGCAGCGCATCGTCCCCGTGCGCATCACCGAGTTCGCCATCACCGAGGAGGCGCACGACGCCGCCCTCAACCCCATCCGCGCCAAGGTGTCGCTGGGGATGCGCGTGCTCAGCTACAACGACCTGCCGCTCACCCACCCGGGGTACGGGATCTTCCTGGCGCACCAGGTCGTCAAGGAAACCATGGCCACCATCGGGAGCGCCGCGAACCTCGCGGCCGCGGCCACCGGCGGCGTGGGCCTCCCCATCTGAACCCGGGACGCAGACACATGTTCGATCCCAACAGCCGCTACGCCGGCCTCCCCCTGGCCCGCCACACCCTCCCCGACGGGAGCGAGGTGTCGTACGTGGCCCGCCGCTTCATCCCGCCGGGCAACTCGCTCCCCCTGCTCGCCCAGGTGAGCGTGGTGGAGGGCGACCGCCTGGACATGATCGCCGCGCGCACCCTGGGCGACCCCGAGCAGTTCTGGCGCATCGCCGACGCCAACCAGGCCATGGACCCGTTCGAGCTGACGTCCGTTCCCGGGCGCCTGCTCCGCGTCCCGCTCCCGCAGCCCTGAGGCACCCGTGGACCTTGGCGTCCATCTCACCCTGCTGGTCGGCCCCACGGTCGCCATCCCCGCGCCCCCCATGCTGGCGGAGGCGCTGGAGAGCGTGGAGGTCAAGCACGCCGACGAGGGCCGCTCCGGCTTCTCGCTGGTGTTCCGCGCCGGCCGCGGCGGGATGCTGGGGGCGCTGGACTCGCCCGTGGTGGCGAACCCGCTCCTCAAGGCCTTCAACCGGGTGATCCTGCTGGTGACGGTGGGCCCGGTGCCGCGGGTGCTGATGGACGGGATCATCACCCACCGGCAGTACTCGCCCGGGCAGGGGCCGGGGCAGGCCACCTTCACGGTCATGGGCGAGGACGTGAGCGTGATGATGGACCAGGAGGAGAAGAGCGCCGAGCACCCCGCGCAGCCCGACCTGGTGATCGCCAACAAGCTGATCGCCATGTACGCGCAGTACGGGCTGATCCCGGTGGTGATCCCCCCCCTCGCCTTCGACGTGCCCATCCCCATCGAGCGGGTGCCGGTGCAGCAGGGGACCGACCTGGCGTACCTGCGGGAGATGGCGGCGCGGCACGGCTACGTGTTCTACGTCAAGCCCGGCCCCGCGCCCTTCACCAACACCGCGTACTGGGGGCCGCCCATCCGGGTGGGGGTGCCGCAGCGGGCGCTCACCGTGAACATGGGCGCCCAGACCAACGCCACGCTCACCCTGGCCCAGGAGGAGGCGCTGGCCCCCGAGCTGGTGCAGGGGAGCGTGCAGGACACGCGCAGCAACGCCTCCATCCCGGTGCAGACGTTCGCCAGCGCCCGCCCGCCGCTGGCCGCCCTCCCCTCGTGGCTCATCAACATGAGCAGCGTACGCCGCACCCAGTTCCGCGAGAGCGGGATGAACGCGGTGCAGGCGATGGGGCAGGCGCAGGGGCGCACCGAGCGCTCCAGCGACTCGGTGACGGTGGAGGGCGAGCTGGACGCGTCCCGCTACGGCGGGATCCTGGAGCCGCGCGGCCTGGTGGGGGTGCGCGGCGCCGGGTACCTGCACGACGGGCTGTACTACGTCAAGCAGGTGACGCACTCGCTCCGCCGCGGCGCCTACAAGCAGAAATTCACGCTCACCCGCGAAGGCTACGGCTCCACGGTCCCGGTGGTGATTCCATGACCCAGTTCTTCGGCAAGTACCGCGGCAAGGTGGAAAACAACCTGGACCCGCTGATGCTGGGCCGCGTGCAGGTGAGCGTCCCCGCCGTGCTGGGGAGCGGCACGCTCAGCTGGGCGCTCCCCTGCGTCCCCTACGCCGGCTCCGGGGTGGGGTTCTTCGCGGTGCCCCCGGTGGGGGCCAACGTGTGGGTGGAGTTCGAGGCCGGCAACCCCGACTCCCCCATCCTGGCGGGGTGCTTCTGGGGATTGGGCGAGGTCCCGGCCTCGCCGGCCGTTCCCCAGATCAAGATCTGGAAGACGGACGCCATCACCCTGCAGCTCAGCGACCTGCCGGGCGCCGGCGGCTTCACGCTGGAGGTGAAGCCCCCCGCCGTGCCCATGCCGCTCAAGATCGTGTGCGACGCCTCCGGGATCGAGCTGAGCAACGCCGCCGCAAAGGTCAAGCTGACCCCCGCGAGCGTGTCCGTGAACGACGGCGCCCTGGAGGTGATCTGATGCCCGGCTTCCTGCTGCACGTGGGCGCGTCCATCATGTGCTCGCACGGCGGCACGGTCAGCGTGGCCCCCGGCCAGCCCCGCGTGATGCTGGGCGGCCAGCCCGCCGCCACCATGGCCGACCAGTACCCGGTGGCCGCCTGCCCCTTCCAGGTGCCGGTGGGCGCGGGCACCAAGCCGCAGCCGTGCGTCAAGGTGCAGTGGACGGTCCCCGCCACGCGGGTGTTCGTCAACAAGCAGCCCGTGATCCTGCAGACCAGCACCGGCATCGGGCAGAGCGCCGAGCAGATCCCCGGGGGACCGCCCACCGTGGCGGCCACCCAGGTGCGGGTCAAGGGCACGTGACGGCGGCGCGCCCGGGCCCCGCGGCCCGCCTCCTTTCTCCGGACCCGGCGAGATGAGCGAACTGGACTATCCCTTCCGCTTCGACGCGCGCGGCCGGACCGCCGCGACCGACCGCGACGACCACGTGCGCGACCTGATCGAGCAGGTGCTCTTCACCTCGCCCGGGGAGCGCGTCAACCGCCCCACCTTCGGGAGCGGGCTGCTCAAGCTGGTCTTCGAGCCGGCGGGCGACGAGATGGCCACCGCCACCCAGTTCCTGGTGCAGGGCGCCCTGCAGCAGTGGCTGGGCGACCTGGTGGAGGTGCAGCGGGTGAAGGTGGCCTCGCGCGAGGGGACGCTGGACGTGGCCGTGGACTACGTGGTGCGCCGCACCGGGGAGCGCCAGGTGGCGCGCTTCAGCCGGCCGGAGGTGGCGCCGTGATCTTCCGCTGCTGCGACGACCGCCGCCGCGACGCCGTCCTGGAGCTGGACGGCGCGCTGATCAACGGCATCGACTTCCTGGAGGTGTACGACGACCCCGCCGACGCCGTGATGCGCCAGCGCCGGCTCTTCGTCCACTTCCTCCACCCCGTGCAGAGCGCCACCGCCGACCTTCCCGGCGAGCTGCTGACGCCCGGCAACGTGCGCGTGGTGGGCGGCGACCGGGTGGTGGACCCGCGGGTGACGGGGGTGCAGGCCGCCGGCCGGGTGCTCACCGTCACCCTGGCGGAGCCCGGCGACTTCTCGCCCTACACGCTGCGGCTGGTGGCCTCCTCCACCGACCCGCGCGCGCCCACCGGGTTCGACCCGGTGCTGGCCTCGGTGGAGTTTTCCTTCAAGGCCGCCTGCCCCAGCGACTTCGACTGCGCGCCCGCGGACCCGTGCGACCCGCCGCAGCCGGGCCGCGGCCCGGCGCTGGACTACCTGGCCAGGGACTACGCCAGCTTCCGGCAGCTGATGCTGGACCGGCTGGCGGTGCTGGTGCCCGGGTGGACGGAGCGCAACGCCGCCGACCTGGGCGTGGCGCTGGTGGAAACGCTCGCCTACGTGGGCGACTACCTGAGCTACCGGCAGGACGCCATCGCCACCGAAGCGTACCTGGAGACCGCGCGGCTGCGGACCTCGGTGCGGCGGCACGCGCGCCTGGTGGACTACCGCATGCACGACGGCTGCAACGCCCGCGCCTGGGTGCACCTGGAGGTCACGGCCGGCGCCCCCGTGGTGCTCCCCCGGGGGACGGCGCTGCTCACCCGCACCCCCGGGGCCGGCCCCCGCGTCGCCGGCTCGTTCCCGGGCCCCGACCCCGCCACCGGCGCGCTCCCCGAGGTGTTCGAGACCATGCACGAGGCGCGGCTGCGCCCCCGGCACAACCGGCTGCGCTTCTACACCTGGGGCGCGCGCGAATGCCGCCTCCCCAAGGGCGCCACCCGCGCCACGCTGCGCGGCAAGCTGGACGAGCTCCAGCCCGGCGACGCGCTGGCGCTGTGCGAGGTGGTGGGCCCCCGCACCGGCGAGCCCGAGGACGCCGATCCCGCGCACCGCCAGGTGGTGGTGCTCACCGCCGTGCGCGCCGCCGTGGACCCCATCGGCGGCAACCTGGACGGCGCCGCCGGGACCGGGCCGCAGCCGCTGGAGGTGACCGAGGTGGAGTGGGCGTCCGAGGACGCGCTCCGCTTCTCGCTGTGCGTTTCCGGCGTGGCGGACGCGGAGCACGGCCGCGCCGCGCTGGACGACGTGAGCGTCGCGCTGGGCAACCTGGTGCTCGCCGACCACGGCCACACCCGCCAGGTGGAACTGTTCGCGCGGGTGCCGGACGCCCGCCGGGTGGCGGCGGCCGCGGCCGGCCCCTGCGCCCCGCACGCCACGCGCGAACTGCCGGCGCGCTTCCGCCCGCGGCTGGAGGAGGGGCCGGTGACCTTCGCGGCCCCCGCCGACCGCTCCAGCGCCCACCGCGCCGTCAACGCCGACCCGGGCGACGCCCTCCCCGCCGTGACGCTCGCCTCGTCCGACGGGCTGGAGTGGCGCCCGCTGCGCGACCTGCTCGCCGCCGGGCCGGACTTTCCCGGCTTCGTGGTGGAGACGGAAAGCGACGGGACGGGGCACTTCCGCTTCGGCGACGGGCGCTTCGGGCTGCGCCCCGAGTCGGGGCTGGTGTTCGCCGCCCGGTACCGGGTGGGGAGCGGGGCGCGCGGCAACCTGGGCGCCGGCACCCTGGCCCACCTGTACACCCCCACCGGGACGGTCCCGGACCGCATCTCCCGGGTGTGGAACCCGGTCCCCGCGCGCGGCGGCGCCGACCCCGAGCCGCTGGAGCAGGTGAGGCAGCGCGCCCCCGTGGCCTTCCGCAGCCAGGCGCGCGCCGTCACCCCCGAGGACTACGCCCGCTTCACCGAGCGCTTCCCCGGAGTGCAGCGGGCCGCCGCGTCGCTGCGCTGGACGGGGAGCTGGCGCACCGTGTTCATCACCGTGGACCGCGCCGGCGGGCTCCCCGTGGACGCGGCCTTCGAGGCGGCGCTCCGCGCCCACCTGGATCCCTTCCGCATGGCGGGGCACGACCTGGAGATCGACGCGCCGCGCTTCGCCCCGCTGGAGCTGGAGCTGGCCGTGTGCGTGGGGCGCGACCACTTCGCCGCCGACGTGCGCGCCGCCCTCTTCCGCGAGATGGGCAGGGGCACGCTCCCCGGTGGGCGGCGCGCCTTCTTCCACCCCGACCACTTCACCTTCGGCCAGCCCGTGTACCTGAGCCGCATCTACGCCGCCGCCCAGGCCGTCCCCGGCGTGGAGCGCGTGGAGGTGACCGTGTTCCGCCGCCAGGGCCGCATCGGCAACGAGGCCATCGCCAGCGGGCGGCTGGACGTGGGCCGCCTGGAGATCGCCCGGCTGGACAACGACCCCAACCACCCCGAGCGGGGCGTGCTCCGCGTCGTCGCCGCGGGAGGCAAATGAGCACCCAGGACCTGGACCGCGCCGGGGAGTGCGCCGACTGCGCCGCGTGCGCCGGCGCCCCGGCCCTCACCCCCACCCCGGTGGACAACCGCCCGGGGCTCCCCGCGGTGTCGCGCCGCGTGGGGACGCACGCCGCCTTCCGGGACGCCATGCTGGCGCGGCTCTCCGCCCGCGACCTGCCGGCGCTGCACGGGCTCAACACCCGCGACCCGGACGACTTTTCCGTGGCGCTGCTGGACGCGTGGGCCTCGGTCGCCGACGTGCTCACCTTCTACGGCGAGCGCATCGCCAACGAGGCGTACCTGCGCACCGCCACCGAGCGCCTGTCGGTGGTGAACCTGGCCCGGCTGGTGGGCTACGAGCCGCGCCCCGGCGTGGCCGCCAGCGCCGAGCTGGCCTTCGAGCTGGAAGAGGCGAAGGGCGCCCCGCGGCGCGTCCGGGTCCCGGTGGGGACCCGGGTGCAGAGCGTCCCCGTCCCCGGCGAGCTGCCGCAGACCTTCGAGACGACCTCCGAGCTGGAGGCCCGCGCCGCCTGGAGCGCGCTGGTGCCGCGGCGGCTGCGCCCGCAGGCGCTGACCACCGGCGCCGCCTCGGTGGTGGTGCGCGGCGCGGCCACGCGCCTGCAGAAGGGCGACCGGGTGCTGCTCCGGGCGGGCGGCTCCGACAAGCTGCGCGTGGTGCGCGCCGTGGAAACGGACAACCTGGCGGTCACCACACGGGTGGTGCTCACCGGGGGCACGGACCCGCAGGAGTCCCCGGACGTGGACCTGGCCACCAGCCCGCCGCGCGCCGCGTTCAACGGCACGCCCGAGCTCACCCGCGCGGCCGTGGAGGCGCAGGTCAGGGGCGCCTCCTGGAGCCAGCCGACCCTCAGCGCGGCGGCCACGGTGCTGGGGTGGCAGGCGGACGCCCTGGAGGCCACCCTCGCCGAGCTCGCCGCCCGCCCCGCGCCGCCGGCCGGCGTGCAGGTGATCGCCTTCCGCCAGCGGGCCGCGGTGTTCGGGCACAACGCGCCGGTGGTGGAGCCGGCCCCCGCCTTCGTCCGCTACGGCCTGAAGCTGGCCCGCTGGGACCTGCTGGACGTGGACAACAGCAAGGCCGTGGACGTGTTCCCCACCCTTCTCAGCAACTGGCAGGTCCGCAAGGTGCTGCCGTCCGCGCAGAGCCCCTTCGTCTACCTGGACTCGGTGTATCCCGGCGCCGTGCCGGGGACGCTGGTGGCGCTGGCGCGCCCCGGGACCGGCGGGCTGCGCGTGGCCACGGTGCTGGACGCGGTGGAGGTGACGCGCACCGAGGGCGGGATCACCGCCAAGGTGACGCGGCTGGAGCTGACGGAGCCCGTCCCCAACGACTTCACCCTGGCCGAGACCTCGGTGTACCTGGAGGGCGAGGAGCTGGCCGTGGCCGACGTCCCCGTGACGCGCTCCGTGGGCGGCGCCGGGATCGACGCGCAGGGGCTCCCGCTGGGCACCCGCGTCAAGCTGGACGGCGCGCACCTGGGGCTGGGCCCCGGCCGCCGGGTGGTGCTCACCGGCGAGCGCGCCGACCTCCCCGGCGTCACCGAGAGCGAGGTGCTCACCGTGGCCGACGCGTGGCTGGACGACGGGCGCACCGTGCTGCTCTTCGAGAGCGGCCCGCTGCGCGCCTACCGGCGCGACACGGTGAGGATCAACGCAAACGTTGCCCCCGCCACCCACGGCGAGACGCGCGAGGAGGTGCTGGGCGGCGGCGACGCCACCCGCGCCTTCCAGCGCTTCACCCTGCGGCAGGCGCCGCTCACCTACGTGTCCGGCACCGGCCCCACCGGCGCCGACAGCACGCTCCAGCTGTGGGTCAACGGGGTGCGCTGGAAGGAGGTCCCCGACTTCCAGGGGCGCGGCCCCCACGAGCGCATCTACGTCACCCGCACCGACGAGAGAGGCCGGACCGTGGTGACCTTCGGCGACGGCGTCACCGGCTCGCGGCTCCCCACCGGGCAGGAGAACGTGCGCGCCGTCTTCCGGCAGGGGATCGGCACGGGCGGGCTGGTGGCCGCGGGGCAGATCTCCCTGCCGCTCACCCGTCCGCCCGGGCTGCGCGCCGTCTTCAACCCGCTCCCCAGCTCCGGCGCCGACGACCCCGAGGCGATGGAGGCCGCGCGCCGCAACGCCCCGCTGGCCACGCTGGCGGTGGACCGCGTGGTGTCGCTCCAGGACTACGAGGACTTCGCCCGCGCCTTCGCCGGCATCGCCAAGGCGCTGGCCACCTGGAGCTGGACCGGGCGTCGCCGCGAGATCTTCCTGACCGTCTCCGCCCCCGGCGGCCGCCCCGTCCCCGACGCCAGCCGCCTGTCCACGTCGCTGCGCGAGGCCATCGCCCGCGCCGGCGACCCCTCCGTCCCGGTGCGCGTGGGCTCGTTCCGCCCCGTCCCCTTCCGCCTGGAGGCGCGCGTGGAGACCGAGGCGGAGCGCGCCCGCGCCGCGGTGCTCGCCGACGTGCGCGCCGCGCTCCTGGACACGTTCTCCTTCGACCGGCGCGCCTTCGGGCAGCCGGTGGCGCTCAGCGAGGTGATCGCCGCCATGCAGGCGGTCCCCGGCGTGGTGTGGGTGGACGTGGACGTGCTCGCCCGCCCCGGCGGCCCCGCGCAGCCGGCCCCCGTGCTGAGCGCCGCCCTCCCCGAGACGGGAGGGGGCGGCGCCGTGCTCGCCGCCGAGCTGCTGGTGATCGACCCCGCATCGCTCCGCCTGGGAGGCACCCAATGACGCTCACCGCCGAGCGGCTCTTCGCCCTCCTCCCCCCCGTCTACCGGCTCCGCGACGACGCCCAGGGGGGACCGCTTCGCGCCCTGTTCACGGTGATCGCCGAGCAGGCCGCGGTGCTGGAGGACGACCTGGAGCAGCTGTACGACGACCACTTCATCGAGACCTGCGCCGCCTGGGCCGTCCCCTACCTGGGCGAGCTGGTGGGCGCGCGGCTCCTCCAGTCGCCCGAGCCCGGCACCGGCGGGCAGCGCGCCGAGGTGGCCGACACGCTGGCGCTGCGCCGCCGCAAGGGCACCGCCGCCGTGCTGGAGCAGCTCGCGCGCGACGTCACCGGCTGGGACTCCGCCGCGGTGGAGTACTTCGACCGGGTGGCCGCCACCCAGTCGCTGCGCCACCTGCGCCCGCACGCCCGCACCACCGACCTGCGCGGGTGGGAGGCGCTGGAGCGCATCGGCACCCCCTTCGACGAGGTCGCCCACACGGTGGAGGTGCGCCGCCCCGCGCGCGGGGGACGCTACAACCTTCCCAACGTGGGGATCTTCCTGTTCCGGCAGCGCGCCTTTCCGCTCACCCGCGCCACCCCCGCCGGGCTGGGCGACGGGCGGCGGTTCCGCTTTGCCCCGCTGGGCCGCGACGCCCAGCTGTGGGCGCTCCCCGAGCCGGAAACCGGGATCGCCCACCTGGCCGGCCCCCGCAACGTCCCCCTCCCGGTGGGGCGGCGCGGGCTGGACCACCACCTGGCCGACTTCTACGCCAGCGGCGGGATCCAGGTGTTCGAGAACGGCGCGCTCGTTCCCATCGCGCGCATCCGCGCCTGCAACCTGTCCGGGTGGAGCACCCTGGTCGATCCCTGGCCCCAGCAGGGGGGCGGCCCGGTGGTGGGGGTGGACCCCGTCCTGGGCCGCCTGGCCTTCGGGCCGCTGGGCGCGGGCGAGGCCCGGCGGGTGGAGGTGAGCTTCAGGCAGGGCTTCGGCGGCGAGGTGGGCGGCGGCGAGTACGACCGCTCCGCCACCTTCGGCCCGCCGGCCGAGGTGCTGGCGAGCGTGTCCCGCGGCGAGGACCTGGGCGCCGAGCTGGTGGCGGCCGGGGCCGGGGGGATCGTGGAGATCGCCGACAGCGCCACCTACCCGGTACCGGCGACCACGGTGGAGGTCGCCGCCGGCGCCGCGGTGGAGGTGCGCGCGCTGGACCGCCACCGCCCGCTGCTGGTGCTGGGCGGCGACCTGGTGCTGGACGGCGACGCGTCCGACGCCGGCACCCCCACCGAGGTGACGCTGAACGGGCTGGTGATCTCCGGCGGGGCGCTGCGCATCCGGGGCGGCGTGCGGGTGGTGCGGCTGCTCCACTGCACGCTGGTGCCGGGGAAGGCGCTGGACGGCGCCGGCGCCGCCCAGGAGCCCGGCTTCGTGTCGCTGGTGGTGGAGAGCGCCGACGCGCGGGTGGAGGTGGACCGCTGCATCCTGGGCGCGGTGCGCGCCGTGGACGGCGCCGAGGTGAGCGTGCGCGACAGCGTGCTGGACGCCGGCGCGCGCGACGCCGTGGCCTACGCCGCCCCGGACGGCGTCGCCGCCGGCGGCGCCCTCTCCGTGGAGGACAGCACCGTGGTGGGCCGGGTGAGGACGGCGGCGCTGCGCGGCGCGTCCAACTCCATCTTCCTGGCCCGCGCGGGCGCCGGCTGGACCGCGCCGGTGGAATCGTCGCGGGTGCAGGAGGGGTGCGTGCGCTTCTCCTTCGTCCCCGCCGCCGCCAGGGTGCCCCGGCGCCACCGCTGCGTCCCCGCGACCGCCGCCGACGAGGCGCGGCTCACCCCCCTGTTCGCCTCGCTGCGCTACGGGGACCCCGACTACGCGCTGCTCTCGCCCCGCTGCCCGCCCGAGGTGCGCACCGGCGCCGACGACGGGAGCGAGATGGGCGTGTTCCACCACCAGAACCAGCCCCGCCGCGAGGCCAACCTGCGCCTGCGCCTGGACGAGTACCTCCGCTTCGGGCTGGAGGCGGGGATCTTCGTCCGGACCTGAACCACGAACCTTCCGCGGAGCCACACATGAACGGCGACATCAGCCGCCAGACGTTCAACCCGGCGAAGGGCTACACCGCCGTGGTGATGCAGCAGGGGCGCGTGCAGCTCGACGCCGACTGGAACGAGCAGCAGGCCATCCACGCCCACCGCCTGGAAAGCGCCCTGGGCGACCTAGTGGGCGCCACCGGCGCCCTCAAGGACCTGGCCGGCCGCGACGGCTTCCAGGTGTTCTCCCCCGGGGCGGGCGCGCTCTCGGTGAAGCGGGGCGTCTTCTACGTGGACGGCATCCGCAGCGAGATCGCCGCCGACACGGCGCTGGCCGCGCAGCCCTGGCCCTCCGGGCAGGCGTGGCCTCCCCCGGCGGGGACGTACGTGGTGTACCTGGACGTGTGGCAGCGCTACGTGAGCGCACTGGAAGACCCCGCCATCCGCGAGAGCGCGCTGGGCGGCCCGGACACCGCCGCGCGCCTGCAGACGCTCTGGCAGGTCAGGCACTTCGCGGTGGGCGCGGGCTCTACCTGCGCGTCCGCGCTCGCCCCGTTCAACGACTTCGTCCGCCGCGGCACCGTGCAGGCCAACCGCCCGGGCCGGCTGGCCGCGAAGGCCGCGGCCGCGCCGGGGACCAACACCCCGTGCGTGCTCCCCCCGGAGGCCGGCTACCGCGGGCTGGAGAACCAGCTGTACCGGGTGGAGGTGCACAAGGGCGGCCCGCTGGGCACCGCGCGCTTCAAGTGGTCGCGCGAGAACGCCTCCGTCGCCACCGCGGTGGTCTCGGTGGACCCAAACAACGGCCTGCTCCTGCGCGTGGACGGGCTGGGGCGCGACGAGTCGCTGGGCTTCGCCAACAACGACTGGGTGGAGTTCGTGGACGACGACGTGGAGCTGTCCGGCTCCCCGCGCGTGCTCATGCAGATCGACCAGGTGCAGCCGCACGCCTCGTCCATCCTGTTCAAGGTGGGGACCCTGGTCCCGGCCATCGTCCAGGCCAAGCGTCCGCGGCTGCGGCGCTGGGACCACCAGGATCCCAGCAACGAAGGAATCCTCACCAGCACCGGCTGGATCCTGCTGGAGAACGGGGTGCAGGTGAGGTTCGAGGCCGGCGCCTTCCGCCCCGGCGACTTCTGGCTGATCCCGGCGCGCACCGCCACCACGGCGGGCGGCGGCACCGTGGAGTGGCCGGCCCCCGGCGACACCCCCGCCGCCCTCCTGGAGCCGCACGGCACCCTCCACCACTTCGCTCCGCTGGCCGTGGTGGCCGTGCCGGGGAACGGCACCTTCACGCTCACGGACTGCCGGCGGCGCTTTCCCGCGCTCACCGAGATCACCGCCTCGGACGTGCGCTACGACAACACCCCGTGCGTCCTCCCCGGGCTCCCCGCCGCCACCACCGTGCAGGCTGCGCTGGGCGCCCTGTGCGCCCGCGACGAGGGGTACGGGATCGTGGTTTCGCCCGGGGCGGGGTGGCCCCAGTCGCTGCTGTCGCGCCTGGACCCGGTCAAGGCCACGGGCGCGTACGTGCGCTTCCGCCCCGGCGACTTCCCCACCGCGCAGACCGTGGTGCTCGCGGGGACGGGGCACCTCACCGTGGACGCCGGCGGGCTGGCGAGCCGCCTGGTGGCCTCCGGCTCCGAGTGCGTGCTGCGCTTCGAGGGATGGGCCAGCGTCACCGTGCGCAACCTGTACGCCGAGGGGCAGACGGTGGGCGCCGAGGACAACCTCCAGGGCGTGCTCAGCTTCATGGGGTGCAAGCAGGTCCTGGTGGAGGACTGCACGCTGCGCACGGCCGGGGGCCCGCGGCGCGGCGCAAGCTGCGTGTGGGTGTTCAACGTCCCCTCCATCCCCACCACCGCGGTGCGCGTGCGGGGGTGCCGGATGGAGGTGGGCAACACCCAGGTGGGGGTGCTGGTGGTGGACGCCGCCCGGGTCACGGTGGAGGACAACGAGATCCGCGGCCCCTCCACCCCTGCCGTGGCGCTCACGACGCAGCTCACCGACCGCTACTACCTGCGCTGGCTGGAGCGCGCGCTGGTGAACCGGCTGTACGCGTCGGGCGTCAACCCGCCGGCCGCGCCGGACCTGGTGACCATCGCCGTCGCCAACGTCACCCTGAGGTTCCACAGCATCCCCACCCTGGTGTCCGCCTGGCAGGCCATCGCCAACGACGCCGTGACGATCGGCCCCGCGCCGGACCTGTCCACCCACGACCGCCGGTACGGGTGGCTGCGCTCGGTGATCTCCGCCGTGATCGCCACCCCCGCGCGGCGCAGCAAGTACGCCGGGCTCGTCGGCTACATCAACTCCCTCAGCAGCCAGAACCTCCCGGCCGCGTCGCAGGGGGTGGTGGTCGGCGGCCTGGTCGCCCGCGAGGTGCGGGTGCTCAACAACTCCATGACGCGCGTGGGGCAGGGGGTGCACGTGGGGCTGGGCTCGCGCGAGCTCAACCTCACCAACCAGCGCGCGGGGGTGGTCACGGTGAGCGGCAACACCATCGAGGGGTGGGCCAGCCCCGCCTCGCCCTTCGAGCGGTTCGGCATCTACGTGAGCGGGTGCGAATCGGTGCGGGTGGAGCGCAACGACCTCCAGGTCTTCCGCCCCGGCACCGTCCCCGCCACCCGCGTGGAGGGGGTGCGGCTGCGCGGGGTCCTGGGCCGCGTGGCGCTGGTGCGAGACAACCAGCTCACCAGCTACACGGTGGGGGTGGCCGCGTTGCCGGCGGCGGGCCCACTCCCCCCGCAGCGCCGCTGGGCCATCACCGACAACGTGTGCTCCGGCGCGCAGAACACCGTGGTGGATCCCGGCGGCGTGTTCACCAAGACCGGCAACGTCCCCTGACGCGCGCGGGGCTGAAAAAAAGGATTGACGAGGCTCGCCGGAGGGATTATCCTGTATGCAGCATGACGGAAGTCCATAGTGGACGCGAACGGGGAAACGGTTTGTAACGCAGCGTGCGAGAAGATGCAGTTCCAGCGTGAGTACGAGTCCTCAGAAGGTTGATGCGTCTCGGTTCACCAATAGCGAACGATCCAACGTACCTGATAATCGAACAGTAACGAAGGGAGCAGGGCTCGAAGCCCTCTGTCATGTAGAGAGAGGGTCCTCCACGGAGGACCCTCTCTCGATTTGTATACCCATCGTTGGAAGCGGGGTCGGGCGTGCCCCCGGCTGGCCCGGGACGAATGCGAAGAGGCCCGGCTGGATCCCAGAGGATCCGGCCGGGCCGCTGATGTTTTTGCCCGAGGGGACGCACTACACGCGTGAGCGCCAGTGCCTCGGGTTTCTCCGTCCATGGGTGCAGGAGATCACCTCGATGACATCAGGCTGGATCAGGAAGAACAGAGAATAGGGAAACCGGCGGAGGACAAGACGGCGCGCGCGCTTGTAGTGCTCGGGATACCGTTCCGGATTCCGCTCGATCGAGGACAGGCCGGCCTCGACCACTCCAAGGAACTCGGCGCCGAGACCCACCCTCTGATCTTCGTACCACCGGTAAGCCGTCTCGATGTCGGCTTCCGCGGCTGGACGGATGATGAGTGGGCGTGTCACTCCGAACCGAGTAGACGCGCCTTCACCTCGGCCCAGGGCCTACCGACGCCCGGGTTTGCGTCCACGTCCGCCAGGCGACGATCCATTTCCTGACGCTCCTCCTCGGTGAGCGGCAGCTCCTCGGGCTCGGCGGCGATGCTGTCCCACACGTCTTCGACGAGCTGGATCCGCTCGGCGACGCTGAGCTTCAGGATGTCGGAGAGAAGGTTGGTTTTCATGTCTGAACACTAGTCGGAGCAACCCTTTCAGACAACCATCGGCTTGCTGGAAAGATGCTCGTGCCACGTCATCTATTCCCTAGCACTGGAAGAAGATTTGTTGCGGACCGAGTTGAGGATCTCGTCCAGAGAGAGATTTCCGAAGAGACCTTCCCTGTCCTCGGCGTAGTTCCCGGAGCCGGTCGTGAACTGGTTGAGGAGGCGAAGGGTGTCGGCCACACCCAGCTCACGACAAAGAACCCGAATCGCGTTCTGGGTCACTTCCGCCAGCGGCTTGGCTGGAACGGTCATTATTGAAATTCCCTTTTCAGCTCCAGCGGGAGACGACCCGAGTTCGCCCTGAATGGCCGGCACGTTCCACTCCATACTCTTACCGGGTCTGTCAACAACGTAACGGCACCATCGCGGTTACCCTCCCTCCCCGCCTCCCGCGCTCGCTTCCTCCGCCGGCGCGAACGCGTCCGTGTAAAAGCGCCGCGCCGCCAGCAGGATGCGGTCGCTCAGCTCCGGGTCGTCCGCGGCGCGGGCCAGGAGCACCGCGCCCACCATCCCCGACACCAGCACCAGCGCCTCGTCCGGTATGGCCTCGCCGCTCGCCGGGGCAGGGGCGGCGGGGGCGCCCCGCGCGCCCCGCAGCAGCCGCGCGACCCCGGCCACGAGCCCGCGGAGCGAGCGGGTGAACGAGGCGCGCACCTCCGGCGCCGCGCGCGACGCGTCCGCCGCGAGCGCCGGCATCAGGCACCCCAGCCCGGGCTCGTCGCGGTGCTGGCGGCTCACGTAGCCGCGGATCACCCGGCGCAGCCCCTCCGCGCCCCCCGCCTCCTCCGCCCAGGCGAACCAGCTCTGCGCCAGCGTCGAGCGCACGCTGTCGCACGCCTCCGCCACCAGCGCGTCCTTGCTGTCGAAGTGGGCGTAGAAGCCGCCGTGCGTCAGCCCGATGCTCTGCATCAGCTCGCCGATCCCCACCCCCTCCACCCCCTCCTCGCGGTACGCCCGGGCCGCCGCCTCCAGGATGCGGCGGCGCGTCTCCTCCTTGTGCTCCTTCGAGTAGCGCACCATCAGCCCTCCCCCGTTGTGCCCGGCGCGGACGCCGCGCGCTCCCCCGGCCCCCTGTCCCCGCGGCGGACGTACACCGTCTTCTCCACCTCCGCGTGCACCACGCCCTCCGCGTCTACCAGCTCCACCCGGTACACGCGGTCGGTCGGCTCCCCGCCGGCCGTGGCCGCCCGGATCGCCTCCAGCTCCGCCTCGTCCAGCGCGAAGCGGGCGAAGAGCGTGCTGCGCCCGGGCTTTCGAAAGCGGATGGACGCCGACTTGTCCCACACCACGTACTCCGGACCCAGCACGTGGATGAGCATCAGCATGTACACCGGGTCCACCGCCGCGTACATGCTCCCGCCGAAGAGGGTGCCCACGTAGTTGCGGGTGCGCAGCGACAGCGGCAGGCGCACGCGGATCTCGCGGAAGTCGTGCGCGATGTACTGGATGCGCGCCCCCGTGGCCCAGTACGCCGGGAACAGGTTGAAGCCCCAGCGCAGCATTCGCGTGCGGGCGGACTCGGGCATCGTCGGGTCTCCGCGCGTCAGCGGCCGGCGGCCTGCTCGCCGCGCAGCGTCATCAGTGTGCTGGTGGCGAAGGCCACCAGGCGTCCGCGGTCGTCGGTGACGCGGGCCTCCGCCAGCCCCACCGTGCGGCCGCCGCCCACCAGCTTTCCCTCGGCGCGCAGCGTGGTCCGCCACACCGGGCGCAGGAAGTTCATCTTCAGCTCCAGCGTGGTGTACGACTCGCCCTCCTCCAGCAGCGTGCCGTACGCCGTGCCCATCGCCGCGTCGGCCAGGTCGCAGAGGACGCCGCCGTGCACGGTGCCCATGGGGTTCGCGTGGCGCTCGTCCGTCGCCAGCTCGAACACCGCTCTGCCGCGCTCCACCTCCGGCAGGGTGAAGCCCAGCAGCGTCGCGATCCCCGGCGGCGGGGCGTCTCCTCGCGCAATGCGCTGCATCTGCTCCAGGACGGTCATGTGTTTCATTCGGGCTTGGCGTGGAACTGCTTTGAAGGGCCGGGTTCGGGCGTGCCCCCGGCTGCGCCGGGGTCGGGCTTCGGCTCCGTAAGCCCGCAAACAACGCGGGCTAACGGAGTCGAGCCCCGCGAAACCGCCCGCGGGTCTCGCCCCTTCGGGCCGAAATCCCTCACGCGGGCATCGCGCTGGCGTCCGCGGGAAGCCCCCTCCCCCCGGCCCCCTCCCCCGCAAGCGGGAGAGGGGGAGCACTACACCGGACCCGCAGTTGGCCCCCTCTCCCAGAATTGGGAGAGGGTGGGGAGCCTCAAGCGAGCCGGGGGAGGGCCGCCGTGTCGTTCTCCCCTCCCCCTTGCGGGGAGGGGGTCGCCGTCGCCGTTCTCAGGCGCGGGTCTCCACGCGCGCCGTGGGCTCGCAGCGGACGGGAAAGTTCACCGACCTGGCGATGAAGCACAGGTCGTGGGCGCGATGGTGCAGGGCATCCGCGGCGGCCGGGTCCGTGCCCGCCCGCACGGTGACGGCGGGGCGCAGCACCACCTCGGTGAAGCGGCCGCCGCCGTCCGGCGTTTCCAGCATGCGCCCCTGGGCGTCGTCGCGGTAGCCGGTGACCACCACCCCGGCCTCGGCGGCCAGGTGCAGGAACCAGAGCATGTGGCAGGTGGAGAGCGACGCCACCAGCAGCTCCTCCGGGTTGTAGCGCGCGGGATCGCCCCGGAACGACGGGTCCGAGGAGCCGGGGACCGGCGGCTTCCCCGCGGCCAGGATTTCGTGGGACCGGGCATAGCTCCGGTAGCCGCTCGTCCCCTCGCCCAGGTCGCCCGTCCAGGTGACCCGCACCTCGTACGAATGCTCGCCCCTGCCCGCCATGCGCTCCCCCGCCGAATAAGGGTCCCCGGCGCCCGCCTCAGTCGCCCGCCACCGCCGCCGCCGCCGCGGCCGCCGCCTCGCGCGGCCGCGCCCCGATGCGCAGCACCATCCCGGCCGCCAGCAGGCAGAGCGCCCCCGATGCCAGGAACGCGCCGCCGTAGTCGCCGAACGCCGTGCGCACCGCCCCCGCGCCGAAGGCCGCCGTCGCCGCGCCCAGCTGGTGCCCCGCCACCACCCAGCCGAACATGATCCCCGCGCGCCGCGCCCCGAACGACTGCGCCGTCAGGCGCAGCGTGGGCGGCACCGTGGCCACCCAGTCCAGCCCGTAGAACACCGCGAACACCCAGCGCGCCGGCTCCGGCCCCGCCAGCGCCGCCGGGAGGAAGAGCAGCGAGATCCCCCGCAGCCCGTAGTACCAGGCCAGCAGCCGGCGGCTGTCCCAGCGGTCCGAGAGCCACCCCGAGGCCACCGTCCCCACCAGGTCGAACATCCCCATCGCCGCCAGCAGCCCCGCCGCCGCCACCTGCGGGATGCCGTGGTCGTGCGCCGCGGGGATCAGGTGCGTACCCACCAGCCCGTTGGTGCTCGCCCCGCAGATGAAGAACGTGCCCGCCAGCAGCCAGAAGTCGCGCGAGCGCACCCCCTCCGCGAGCGCCGCCAGCGCCGCCGCGGCCGGGTTCCCGCCCTGGCGCTCCGGCACCGCGTCCGCTTCCGTGCCGCCCAGCGGAACCGTGCCCGCCTGGCGCGGGGAATCGCGCATGAGCAGCGCCACCAGCGGGAACACCAGCGCCGCCGCGCCCGCCACCAGCAGCACCGCCGCCCGCCACCCCGAGCGCTCCACCAGCGCCGCCAGCAGCGGGAGGAACACCAGCTGCCCCGTGGCCGTGCTCGCCGTCAGGATCCCCATCACCAGGCCGCGGCGCGTGGTGAACCAGCGGCTCACCACCGTCGCGCCCAGCACCAGCGCCGTCATCCCCGTTCCCCCGCCCACCACCACCCCCCACAGCAGCACCAGCTGCCAGGGCGCCGTCATCCACGCCGTGGCCGCCACCCCCGCGGCGATGGTGCCCAGGGAGACCAGCATGGTGCGGCGCACCCCCAGCCGGTCCATGATCGCCGCCGCGAACGGCCCCATCAGCCCGTACAGCACCAGGTTGACCGAGACCGCCAGAGACAGCGTGGCCCGGGTCCACCCGAACTCCTCCTCCAGCGGCACCATCAGCACGCCCGGCGTGGCGCGCACCCCCGCCGCCGCCAGCAGCGTGACGAAGGTGACGCCCGCCACCACCCAGGCGTAGTGCGGGCGCCCCCGCGCCGGCATCGTCGCCGCCGTCACCTCAGACGCGCTCGATCACGGTGGCGACGCCCTGCCCGCCCGCGATGCACAGCGTCACCAGCGCCGTCGCCAGGCCGCGCCGCTCCAGCTCGTCCAGCGCCGTGCCCAGCAGCATGGCCCCGGTGGCGCCCAGCGGGTGTCCCAGCGCGATGGCGCCGCCGTTGACGTTCACCCGCTCCGGGTCCAGCCCCAGGTTCCTCATCACCTGCAGGGGGACCGCGGCGAACGCCTCGTTGATCTCCCACAGGTCCACGTCCCCCGTCTCCATCCCCGACTTGCGCAGCGCCTTGCGGGCCGTCTCCGTGGGCGCCGTCAGCATGATGAGCGGGTCCTCCGCGTGCAGCGCCATGGAAACGATGCGCGCCCGCGGCTTCAGCCCGTGCCCCCGCGCGTACGCTTCGGAGGCCAGCAGCACCGCCGCCGCGCCGTCCACGATCCCGCTGGAGTTGCCCGCGGTGTGCAGGTGGCGGATCCGCCCCGCCTGCGGGTAGCGGGCCAGCGCGATCTCGTCCAGCGTCTCGCCGTCCGGCCCCGCGGGCGTGGCGCCGGTCTTCTCGAAGGCGCCGGGGAGGCCGGCCAGCCCCTCCAGCGTGGTGTCCGGGCGCGGGAACTCGTCCCTTTCCAGCAGCACCGCGCCCGTCTCCGGGTCGCGCACCGGGAACAGGCCGCGCTCGAAGCGGCACGCCGCCTGGGCTTCCGCCGCGCGGCGCTGCGACTCCAGCGCGAAGCCGTCCAGCTCCTCGCGGGTGAAGCCCTCCAGCGTGGCGATGAGGTCCGCGCTGATCCCCTGCGGCACCTGCGGGTGCTTGCGGCGCAGGTGCGGGTTCCTGCCGTCGCCCTCCGCGCCGTCCGAGCCCATGGGCACGCGCGACATGCTTTCCACCCCGCCGCCCACCACCAGCTCCTGCGCCCCGCTCGCCACCCCCATGGCGGCGAAGTTCACCGCCTGGAGCCCCGAGCCGCAGAAGCGGTTCAGGCTCACCCCGCCCACGTGCAGCGGCCAGTCCGCCGCCAGCACCGCGTTCCGCGCCACGTTGGCGCCCTGCTCCCCCACCTGCGACACCGCCCCGGCGACCACGTCCTCCACGTCGCCCGTGTCGATGCCGGTGCGCTCCGCCAGCGCGACCAGCGTCTGGGCGAGCAGCTCCTGCGGGTGCACGCCGGTGAGCGAGCCCTTGCCCATCCTGCCGCGTCCGCGCGGGGTGCGCACCGCGTCGATGATGTATGCCGTGTCTGCCATGGTGCTCGTGTCCCTGGTTGCGTGACGGTCCGGGCAACACTTGGTATGATGATCATAATATATTCGCCCGGCCGCCGCAATCTTCCCGGAAAATGAACATCGTGGACAGCCCGGTTTATCACAGCCGCCACCGGAAAACGACGTTTCCGGGGCGCGAAGGCCACCCGGGCGCGGAGCGCGGAGAGCGATGCCGGCAGGCGCGGAGCTGCGGGAGCTGCTGGAGGGGATCCTCGCGCGCTACGGCGGCGCGCGGGCGGGGGAGCCGTTCGGCGAGGAGCACCCGCTGTGGGGCGCCTTCAAGGGGCTGCGCCAGGCGCTCTCCGCGCACCCGGCCGTGCGCGCCGTCCCCACCCTGCGCGTGTCGTGGTCGGCGGGGTTCGGCACCTGGGCAAAAGTGCCCTGGGTGGCGATGCTGGACACGCGCGAGACCACCAACGTGCGCGAGGGGGTGTTCTGCGCCCTCCTGTTCCGGCAGGACACCTCCGGCGTGTACCTGGCGCTCTGCCAGGGCGCGTCCGAGCCGCGCCGGCAGGTGGGGCGCGAGATCGCCCGCACCCTGCTCCGCTCCCGCGCCGCCGGGCTGCGCACGCTCTGCGAAGCCCTGCCGGAGCTGGGCTTCGCGCTGGACGACCGCATGGACCTGCGCGCCGACGCCGCCCCCGTCGCCGA
Organism: uncultured Gemmatimonadales bacterium; assembly: GCA_963716255.1. Taxonomy (GTDB): domain Bacteria; phylum Gemmatimonadota; class Gemmatimonadetes; order Longimicrobiales; family Longimicrobiaceae; genus JAFAYN01. The sequence goes on from OY970303.1 coordinate 3,427,958, forward strand.
CCCCTCCGTCACCATCGCCCACAAGCTGTACGAGGCCGGGAGCGTCCCGCCCGACGCCATCCTGTCGCGCGACCTGGAGGCCGTGCTCGCCGCCTATCGCCGCTGCGTGGAGGAAAAGGAGCGCGCCGCCGCCCGGCCGGACGCGGGTGCGTACGCCGCCGAGCCGGAGCGCTGGGACGAGCCGTGGGACCGCGCCGCGGCCCTGGACGCGCTGGTGGAGTACGTGGGGCGGCGGGGGTTCGTGTTCGAGCCCTGGCAGGTGGCCGCGTACGTCACGGCGCTGCGCACCAAGCCCTTCGCCATCCTGGCCGGGGTGACGGGGACGGGGAAGTCGCGCCTCCCGGCGCTGGTGGCGGAAGGGACCGGCGGCGCCGCGCGGCTGATCCCCGTGCGCCCCGACTGGACGGACAGCGCCGACGTGCTGGGCTACACCGACCTGCGCGGCGAATTCCGCCCCGGCGTGGTGCTGGACGCCGCGCGCGAGGCCATGGGGCACCCCCGCCGCCACTGGACCGCCGTGCTGGACGAGATGAACCTGGCGCGCGTGGAGCAGTACTTCGCCGAGGTGCTGAGCCGCATCGAGGACCGGCGCCCCCACCCCCGCGGCGGCTTCGCCACCGCGCCGCTGCTGCACCCGGTGGCGCACCCCGGCGACGAGTGGAGCGGCGTGGTCCTCCCGCCCAACCTGGCGCTGGTGGGGACGGTGAACGTGGACGAGAGCGCCCACGGCTTTTCCCGCAAGGTGCTGGACCGCGCCTTCACCCTGGAGCTGGCCGAGCCCGACCTCGCCGCCTGGGAGCCCGCCGGGACCTCGGGCGAGCCGGAGCCCGCCTGGTGGCCGGTGTCCGCCTGGCACCCGCGCGCCGTCACCCTGGCCGGCCTGGCGCCCGTGGGCGACTGCGAGCGCGCGCTGGTGCGCAGGACGGTGGAAGCCCTCGCCGCCGCCAACGCGTCGCTCGCCCCCGCCGGCCTGCAGGTGGGCTACCGCGCGCGCGACGAGGCCGCGCTCTTCGTGCTGCACGCCGCCGAGACGCCGGCCGCCTTCGCCACCCGCGGCGGCGAGCGCGTGGACCCGCTGGACCTGGCGCTGGGAATGAAGCTGCTCCCGCGCATCGCCGGCGGGAGCGACGCCGTGCGCCGCGCGCTCCTTGGGCTGCTGGGGTGGGCCGGCGCCGGCCGCGGCGCCCTCGCCGAGGCCGAGGCCCGCGCGCTCCTGGACGCCTGGGAGGCCGCCGGCCGTCCCGCCGCGCTCCCCGGCGCGCGCTTCCCCCGCACCGCGGCGCGGCTGGCGCTGATGTGGGAGCGCCTGCTCGCCGAGGGATTCACCTCGTTCTGGCTGTGAGCGCCGACCTCTTCCGCATCGAGACCGACCGCGTCCTCCTCGTCTGGGCGGCCACGCGCGACGCCGAGCCCGCCTGGCTGTCGCCCTCGCCCCCTCCCCCGGGGCGCCTTGCCGTCCGTGCCCGCCGCCCCGGCCTCGCCTGGGGGCCGCAGGGCTGGCGCGCGGGCGTGCCGGAAGCCGCCGCGCGCTCCGCCGACGCGACCGAGGGGCCGCGGCTCTTCGAGCAGACCGGGTACTCGCTGTACCTGCGGGCAAAGGACGGGCGCACCGTCGCCCTGGAGCACCGCGACCCCGTGATCCTCCGCGGCCTGCGCGCCTCCGAGGGCGGGCGCGTGGTGCACGGACGCGTCGACTTCTGCGGCCAGGTGGGGCGCAGCGAGTTCACGGTGCGGGTGGACGGCGAGCCGGAGGTGGACTTCCAGGTGGAGGTGTTCCCCACCAAGCTGGACTACGCCACCGACTACGCCCGCCTGCGCGAGGACACCGGCGAGATCCTCACCGGGCTGGTGCTGGAGTACCTGCGCTCCACCTTCCACCTGGGGGTGGACCGGCACGCGCCGTCGCCCACCCGGCTGGAATGGCTCGCGCTGCTCCGCCACGCCGCCGACGACCTGGAGCGCGCCCTCGCCGAGGTCGCCCGCCAGCCGCGCCGGGGGCTGGCCGTCGCGGAGGAGCCCGCCCGCGCCGAGCGCGTGCGCCGCCCGGACGCCCGCGTGCGCCGGGCCGTGCTGAGGGGCGCCGGCGCCGGCCGCACCGTGTCCACCGGCGAGGGCGTCGCCCTGCGCGAGCGCCTCCCCGACGGGCGCCCCCGCGCCACCCTGGACACCCCCGAGCACCGCTGGCTCGCGGCGCAGCTGGCCAGCGTCCGCCGCCGCCTGGCCGCCCTGTGCCGCGAGGAGCGCGAGCTGCCGGCGACGCCGCGGCGCGCGCGCTCGCTGGAGGAGCTGGTCGCGCTGGAGCGCCGCGTCGCGCGGATGCTGCGCGCGGAGCCGCTCGCCGCCGCCGCGGGCGATCCGCCCCCCGGCCTCGCCTCGCCGCAGCTGGCCCGCGCGCCGGGGTACCGCGAGGCGCACCGCGCCTGCCTCCTCCTGCGGCTGGGGCTCAGCCTGGAGGGCGGGCCGGTGCACCTGGCCGTCAAGGACCTGGCGCTCCTCTACGAGTACTGGTGCTTCCTGGCGCTGGCGCGCATCCTCGCCGCCCGCTCCAGATCTGCCCTCCCCGCGCGCTGCCTGCTCGCCGTGGAGGAGCGCGGCCTGCGCGTCCTCCTGCGGCGGGGGCGCGAGCAGACGCTGAAGTTCGACCTGGGCGGTGGGACGCGCGCCGTGCTCACCTACAACCCGCGCTTCGGCGGGGAGCCGCTGCTGGTCCCGCAGCAGCCGGACCTGCTGCTGGAGGTGCGCCGCCCGGACGGCACGGCCGCGCGCGTCGTGCTGGACGCAAAGTACCGCGTCACCGCCGAGGCGGAGTACGTGGCGCGCTACGGCTCGCCCGGGCCGCCGGAGGACGCCCTCAACGTGCTGCACCGCTACCGCGACGCCATCGTCCGGCCGCGGGCCGGCGCGGGCCCCGAGCGGATCGTGGCCCGCGCCGCCGCGCTCTTTCCCTTCCGCGAGGCGGAGCCCGGCGCCTTCCGCGCCACCCGGCTGTGGCGCTCGCTGGACGGGCTGGGCGTGGGGGCCATCCCCCTGCTGCCGGGGAGCACGGAGTACCTGGAGGCGTGGGTCGACGCGCTCCTGTGCGACGTCCCGGAAAGCCCCCCGACGGTTCTCTTGCACACGGGGTAGCCGGAAACGATCTTGCCAGCGGGCCGGGCGCACGCCCGGTCCCGTCCCGTCTCCCTCCCGCGGCATCCTCCTCCCCTTCCCCGGAGCCGCCCCATGCCGTCGCCGAACCGGGTTCCGTTCTTCATGCGCTGGGCGTCGCGGTGGGGCGACGCGGTGTTCACGGGGCTGCTCATCACCGTCGGCCTGGGGACCGGGCTCGGCATCGTCCTGGCGCACGGGGCGGGCGGCCGGTCCATCGCCCTCCTCTGGTCCTTCGCCTGCTTCGCCAGCGGCATGGCGATCGGCTTCCTGTTCGGCATCCCGCGCGTGCTCCAGGGCGACGTCCCCGTGGACCCGTCGCAGCCGGGCGGGCCGCAGGGCGCCAGGGACACCGCGGGCCAGGAGGACGGCTACCGCATCCGGCCCAACACCAACCTGGAGCAGATCTCCGACTGGCTCACCAAGATCCTGGTGGGCGTGGGGCTGGTGCAGATGGGGAGGATCGGGGACGCGCTCGACCGCGCATCGCTCTTCCTGGCCCGCGGGCTCGGCGCCCCGGCCGAGAGCCTGCAGGTGTTCGCGGCCGGGATCATCGTGTACTTCACGGTGTCCGGCTTCATGGGCGGCTATCTGACGACGCGCCTGTTCCTGACCGGCGCGTTCTCGCGGGCGGACCGCGCCGCGGCGGCGCAGCCGACGCTGGCCGAGTACTCCGCCGTGCGCGAAGCCTCCATCGAGATCGTGGACCGGGGCGGCGTGGTGTCCGGCGAGGCGGTGCAGGCCGCCTCCAGGATCGGCGCCCTCCCCGTGGACCAGCTCCGCACCCCCGAGGCGATGGCCGTGTGGGCGAAGGCGCAGCTGATCGAGGGGAACACGCAGGCGGCGGTGGACGCCTACGCCCGCGCCGTGACCGGGGTGCCGGGCGACGCGGCGCTGCGCTACGAGTACGCTGTCGCCCAGTTCCAGGCGGGCCGCCCGGAAGAGACCGTGCGGGAGCTCCAGGAAGCGTACCGCCGGATCACCCCGGCCACCGACCGGGTGCTCAAGGAAAAGGTCTACAACTCGCTGACGTTCACCAGCCTGTACCTCCCGCCGCCCGGCGGCTTCACGGCCGCCGTCCGCTACGGCGAGGAGTACGTCGCCAACCCGGCCAACCTCCCCAGCGGCTCCATCTGGGTCAACCTCGCGGCGGCATACGGCGAGCGGGCCCGCTGGCTGGGCGAGCAGCCCGCGCGGAACGGCGCCGCCGTCGCCGAGGCGCGCGGCCTCGCGCTCCGGGCCGTCCACGAGGCGCTGCGGATCGACCCCCGCTGGCGGGAAAGGCTGGTGACGCTCCTGGACCCCGCCTTCCCGGGCAGGGACCCGGCCGAAGGCGACCTGGAGGTGTTCGCCGGGGACCCCGAGTTCCGCGACGCGCTCGGGCTGCCGGAGCTCCCCCCGCCCGAGTAGGCACGCGGCCCGTGTCGCGCGTGCGGGAGATCCACGCCCCCCGAGTCCGGCGATGAAGGCACACCCGATCCTTCCCATGCTCCTCTCGCTCGCGTGCGCCGCGCCGGCGGCGGCGCAGCTCCGCGCGTCCGGCCTTTCCCTGGGCGGGCGGGTGCTGGCCGCCAGGCCGGCGGGCGGCCGCGGCGAAGGGCTGGGTGCCGGGACGGGGTTCGGCTTCGACGCGGGCTACGACCTGCGGCCCGGCCTGACCCTCCACGCCGGCTTCAGCCGGGTCGTCTTCGCCGTCGGCGGTGCTGCGCAAGCCACCGACCGGGTGGACTCCGGCGTGGACGTCGGCGTGCTGCTCGCCCGCCCGGCCGGCGGGATCCCGCTCTGGCTCCGGGGCGGGCTGACCCTGCACGAGACGGAGACGCACCTCGCCTCCGCCGGCGGCGACGGGCTGGACGATGGCCGGAGCGGGATCGGCCTGGAGGGCGGCGCCGGAGTGGAGCTCCGGCTCGCGCGCCGCCTCGTCCTGCTGCCCGGCGTCGCGTACACCGCCTACCCCGCGGGCGACCCCGGCGGCGTCACGCAGCTGCGGGCCGAGCTGGGGGCGCGCATCCGCCCCTGAGCGGGGTCGTGCCGCCGTCATTCAGGCGCCCTTTTCTGCATCGCTCCGGCCCGGGCGCACCACAATGCAGCGGCGGCGGCCCCCCGTGCCGGGGATCGCCGCCGCCCTCCCTCCAGCTGCAACCGCCTCCCGCCAAAACGCTTCCGCGACTCGTTCCCTCCGCCGGGCGCCCCGGCCCCCAACGTGCTCCCCGCACGCGCGCTCCCGTACGTCCCGCTCCACCACCCGTTCCCCGAGACGGAGGAGTCCCCATGCGCTCACGCACGAGTCTCCCGCTGGCCGCGCTCGCCGCCGCGCTGCTGCTCGCCGGCTGCGGCGACGAGATCTCCCGCCCCGCCGCGCCGCCCAGGGCGCCCCGCGCACCGGAGCAGGCCGAGCTTTCCGTGCTGCCCAACTCCGCGTCGGGGACCACCGCCCCGGGCGGGCCGTACAACCTGCGCTCCGGCCCCGGGACGGGCTACGCCGTCACCGGCTCGCTGGGCGCCGGCGCGAGCGTCACCATCGACTGCACCTCCCGCGGCGAGAGCGTCAGCGGCCACTACGGCACCAGCCGCGTGTGGGACCGGCTGGCCAGCGGCAGCTGGATCACCGACACCAACGTCTACACCGGCACCGACGGCCCTGCGGCGCGCCCCTGCATCCGCAACGACTACCCGTACGCCAGCAGCAGCACCAGCGGCGTCGACCCCTGGAACTTCTACAACCGCCAGTGCACCTCGTTCTCCGCCTTCCGCGTCAACTGGAACGGCACGCGCACCGGCAAGACGTTCACCAACATGTACCTGGGCGAGCACTTCGGCGACGCGCACCTGTGGGACGACGCGGCCCGCGCCTCCGGGGTGCCCATCTACGGCTCGCCCGCGGTGGGCCGCATCGCGCAGTGGAACCGCAACTCCGGCGGGGCGGGCGGCTTCGGGCACGTGGGGTACGTGGCCGCGGTCTACAGCGACGGCAGCTTCCTGGTGGAGGAGTACAACTGGGCGACCGCCTACGGGTACGGCACCCGGCGCATCTACCCCGGGAGCGGGTCGTGGCCCAGCAACTTCATCGACATCTGAAGCGGTTTTACGGCTGGACGGCAACGGCAGGTTTGGGCGTGCCCCCGGCGGGACGCCGGGGTCGGGCTTCGGCTCCGTAAGCCCGCAAACAACGCGGGCTAACGGAGTCGAGACCCGGCGGAAACAGCCCCGCCGGGTCTCGCCCCTTCGGGCCGAAATCCCTCACGCGGGCCTCGCGCTTCGTTCTCGGTCGGGGGCATTCTGAGGCGCAGGCCGGGACGGGGCGTCAGTCCTCCCGGAAAGCCCCGTGTACCCGCTCCGCGAGCTTTCGCAGCACGTGGTCGAACCGTCGCTCCAGCCCCTTGAACTCGCGGAGGTTGAACGTCGCGAGCGTGTCGTCGGAGCCGACGCGGAGGTGCTGCTTCCATACCTCCAGCGGCATCACGGACTCGTCCACGATGCGGGCGACCGGCAGGTTGTATCCGGCCCCCACGCCGTACTCGTACCACATCCAGTGCAGCTCCGGCATCGTCCTTCCCGTCCTGTCCGCCTGCATGCGCCGGACCTCGTCCGTCGAGGCGGTGAAGATCTGGAGCAGGGCGGCGCACTCCTTGATCCTCTCGGTGACGGTATTCGTCAGCGTCTGTCCCACCAGGGCATCCAGCACGACGGGCTCGAGGCCCCAGAACCGCGCCCACTTCTTGGCCAGCTCGACCAGGTGCTCGACCTCGCGTGAGCCGTCCATGCGCCTGGATATGAACACCTTTTCCACCGTGAGCCGGTTGATTTCGATCCGGCTGGTGAAGCTCCGCTCCGGCCCGTTCCACTTCGGCCCCTTCCACAGCTCGGCGAGGTTCCGGCGGAGGTCAACGATCTCCGTCCGTCTGATGGGAGTCGGCCTGTACCCGATCAGGGTCAGTGTGCCCTTCTCCGAGTTCTCCTCCTGGTGCACCGTCTTGTTGGTTACCCTCTGAAGGTTCAGCTTCAACGGGATCAGGCTCCTGCACACGTCCGACCACAGGCCGAGCGTCGTGTCGAACCCCTTCGCTCCCGGCTCGTTCGTGGGGTCGCTCGTGGGCTCGCTCGTGGGCTCGCTCGTGGGCTCGCTCGTGGGGTCGCTCGTGGGGTCGCTCGTGGGGTCGCTCGTGGGGTCGCTCGTGGGCTCGCTCGTGGGCTCGCTCGTGGGGTCGCTCGTGGGGTCGCTCGTGGGCTCGCTCGTGGGCTCGTTCGTGGGCTCGTTCGTGGGCTCGCTCGTGGGCTCGCTCGTGGGCTCGCTCATGGGCTCGCTCATGGGCTCGCTCGTGGGCTCGGAGAAGTTCGCGTGGTAGTTGAAATGGATCTGCACCCATCCTTCCAGCTTCCGCCTGCTGGGCACCGGGATCAGGCGTACGTAGTGTTCCTCGGGGTTGACCGACGCGATCGCCTTGGTCGGCAGCTCGATCTCCGCGATGTCGGAGATCTCGCTGAAGGCGCCCTCCTGTACCGGACGCAGCATGGCCCGGCTGCGGCTGTACGTGAACACGAAGGGATTCAGTACGTTCTTTCCGTAGAACGCGAACTTCGGCAGGTTCTGGATCCAGAAGGCACGGACGGCCTCATCCGTGTCCTCCAACGCGAGCGATCTCAGTGTCGAACCCTCGATCTTTTCCGCGTCGTGCAGCAGCTTCACCTTTTTTTCGACAATGCGCGGGTGGAGGAAGTCGATTCTCTTGCCGATGGTGTTGCTTGTTGCGTACGCCGTGGTGTACATCCTGGTGGCGATCCTCGTCGCGAGGTCATTGATTCTGGAGACGTCCACGGGTGTGTTGCTTCGCTGGAAGGCCGTCATCTCCGGCTCAAAATCCTTCCGTATGTCGACCGCTTCACACACCACGTTCCAGGTGGCATGGTGATGGCCGGTAGGGGAGCTTTGCCCCGACAGGATGTTCAGTCTGCGGTCGCGGAATACTTCCGCGGCGGCCTGCATGGCCCCGATCGTATCCTTCAGCTTCAGCTCGAACCTCAGGAGGTAGGGCCAGTAGCGGGGATGGAGGGATGATACGACCAGGTGCGGAGTACGGTTCGGATCCTTCGGGGTAGCATCCCGGACCCAGACTCCCCAGCACACCGAGTGGTCGAAGATCCCGATCGGTACGACCACCTTGGGGCGCAGCTGGATCCCACCCTGCGTGAGCGTGACTGGATCGCCGTAGAGCATGGTACCTCCGGCTTGGCTTCGACCGGAACCGCATCGAATTGGAGTGGACGGGGAAAACGGGTAATGTCGGCGGGTGCATGGCGAGCACGGCGGCAGCAAAATGATCCGGTTGCCGCCGCCACCGAAGCATACGCGTGGATCGCGGATCGGGAAAGGAAACCGTTGGTCGGCGTGCCGGTGGGGCCTCCTCGCCCCTCACCCCATGATCGCGAGCGTCCCCCGCACCGGCTCCCCCAGCCGCCGCTCGCCCTCGATCGTCACCCGCCTCTCCGCCTCCTCCCGCGCCAGCCCCTTGGTGAACAGCCGCCAGGCCGTGTCTGCGTCCATCGTCACCGTGGCGGCGGGGTGCGGCGCCGGGCCGGCGTGCAGCGTCCAGCGGTCGCCCTCGTGCAGCAGCGACCAGTCGTCCCCCGCCTCGCCGGCGATGGAGACGAGCACCGCCGCGCCCTCGTCGGCCCGCGTGTCGCGGTAGCTGTGCGGCAGGGCGCGCACGAAGGTGTCCAGCACCGGGTGCAGCCACTCGCGGCCGGTGAGCGGCGCCCGGCCGGCGGCGTCGCGGATCTGCTGCTGGTGGTGCCAGCGCTCCGTGTACTCCCGCGCCGTGTCCATCCAGCCGGGCGACGTCTCCTCCCCCGCCCACGCCACCGGGAAGAGAGCGGGGCCGTGCGGGTCCAGCCCCTCGAACAGGCGCGCCACCTCCGGCCCGGTCATGGCATGCAGCTCCACCAGCAGGCGGGGGCTGATGCGGCGCGCCGCGTCCACCCACACCGCGTTGACGTGGTCCAGGAAGTCCACGAAGCCGCGGGGGCCGGCGATGGGCCGGTCCGGCGGGGGCGGCGGCATCCCGTCGCGGCGAAAGGAGAGCTGCCGCACGTCGCCGTCCAGCAGGTGCGCGGCCACGTCCCGGACCGTCCACCGCTTCACGGCCGGGCGCGCCCACTCCTCGTCCGACAGGCCGGCGAGCAGGGCGATCAGCTCCGCGTGCAGCGGCGCGAAACGCTCCGCGACGTGGATGGGCTCAACGGGTCTCATCTCGCGCGCTCCTCCCGGGACGGCGTTGGACAGCGTAGGACGGCATACGCCGCAAGATACGCGAAACGGGCGCCGGACGACCAATGCCGTCCGGCGCCCGCTTTTCCGCGCCGACGTCTTCGTCAGACGGGGCGGCCGAGGGCGTAGCGCACCACCTCCGGCGACGACGGGTCGTCCGCCGGGGCGAAGCCCGCGCGCTCCATCACGCGGATGGAGGCGTCCAGGTGCGGCAGCGTTTCCGCGACCACCCTCCGCACCGCCGGCTCCGCGAAGGCGCGCGCTGCGAGCGCGCGCGTGGCCTCCGTGGCGTAGCCCTTCCCGCGCGCCCCGGGGAGGAGGCCGTAGCCCACCTCCACGTCGCCGGTGGGCGTGGGGGGCGCGTGGAAGCCGCACATGCCCACCAGCGTGCCCGGCCCGCCGTCCGGCGACGGCTCCACGACGTACCACGCGCCCCAGCGCGGCGGGTCGTCCGGCGACGCTTCCGCGGCGCGGAGAGAGTACAGCACGGCGTCGCGGTCGTACAGCTCCGGCGGCCAGTCCGCCGGGACGCGCGCCCCCATGGTGGCGGCGAGCGAGTCCGGCCCGTCCAGCTCGGCCCGGAGCAGCGCGGTCGTCGCCGCCACCAGGACGAGGCGCGGCGTGTGGATGCGCCCCGCGACGGGATCGAGGCGGAATTCAGGAGAAGCCGCGGGCACGGTGCCGCGCGGCGAAGCGGTGTCGAATGAGGACACTGGAGTGGCTCCCGGTGTGCCGGGGCGCGGCGTGCGCGCACCGGCGGTCATGGCGAGCCGGCCGCGGAAGCGACCGGCGTGAGCGATCACGACGGTCCGCGCAGCGGGCGCCCGACGGGGAGGAACGACCAGGATGTGGGTGCGGCTCCGCGGGGGAGCCGCGCGTTCCGCCGTCAGGGCGCGCGGTGCGCGGCCGGGGAGACGGCGGCAGGTCCTGCGTGACGCAGAGGCGCTTCGGGAAAGAGAGTGCGGCGCGCAGGGAGCGCGCGCTTCGCATGCAAGCTAAGGCGGGGAACGGAAGTGCGGAAGTGCGGGCCCTCACCCGGCTCGCTTGGGGCTTTTGTCGTTGCAGTTCCAGCAGTACCCCCATGATTCCGTTCGGGGGGAGACTCGCCGGTCGTTTGGCGAGGCTCACCCCGGCGGAGGGAGACCCGGGGCGGTTTCCGGGGCTCCCGTAGCCCGCGCAGGAGACCGGCAGTAGTATCGCCGGGCTCCGGAGCGGCCCGCCGCACTCGAAGCACCACAGGAAAATCGCTTCGCGAAACCTCACCACTCGTGGAACACCACGAACACCGCCGCCACGATCAGCGCGAACCCCACTAAGTAGTTCCAGCGCATCTCCTCCCGCAGGTACAGCACCGAGAACACCCCGAACACCAGCAGCGAGATCACCTCCTGAATGGTCTTGAGCTGCGCCGCGGAAAAGTGCGCGTTCCCCCACCGGTTGGCCGGCACCTGGAACACGTACTCGAAGAAGGCGATCCCCCAGCTCACCAGGATCACGGTGAGCAGCGGCGACCCCTTGTGGCGAAGGTGCCCGTACCAGGCAAAGGTCATGAACACGTTGGACACCGTGAGCAGCAGCACGGGGGCCAGCGGGGAGCGGGTCAGCCAGGAGGTCATGCGGAGTCGCGGGTGGCTCGGGTTGTGCGTTCGGGGGCCCGCCGCTTCCATCCATCTCCGGCCGGAACACGGGACCCATGCTAGACCTGAAGGACGTGCGCACCTTCCTGGGGGGCGCACTGGTGGCCGCGGGAGTCGTGGGCGCCGCCTGGGCGGCGGACGGGCGCCGCGTGAGGCGCACCCGCAGCCGGCTGCACCGCACCATGGTGGAGCTGCTGCTGAACGCCATCACCGCCGGGGACGCCTCCACCGCGCGGCACTCCCGGCGCGTCGCCAACCTCACCGACGCGCTGGCGCCCCCGCTGGGGATGGACCGCGGCGAGCGCTCCACGCTGCGCGTGGCCTCGCTGCTGCACGACATGGGGAAGATCGACGACCGCTTCTTCGACATCGTGCACTCCCACGGCCCCCTCACCCCCGAGCAGCGGGCCGAGATCAAGAACCACCCGCACGAGAGCGCCGACATCCTGGGGCCGCTGGAGCGCATCCATCCCGGCATCACCCGCATCGTCTCGTCGCACCACGAGTGCTGGGACGGGAGCGGCTACCCGGAGGGGCTGGCGGCCGACGACATCCCGCTGGCGGCGCGCCTGATCGCGGTGGCGGACGTGTTCGACGCCCTCACCCAGCCGCGCTCCTACCGCGGGCCCCTGGCCCCGGAGGAGGTGCTGCGGCGCATCCGCGAAGGCTCGGGGACGCAGTTCGACCCCGGCGTCGTCCGCCTCCTGGACCGCCCGGAGATCTGGGAGTACTGGAAGGAGATCGCCCGCGGCGGGTGCCTGGAGGAGGCGCGCGCGGGCGAGGACGATGGGGGGACCGGCGGCAAGGTGGCGGAGATCAGCGCCGACGCTCCAGCACCGCGCGGATCCCGTGCCGGGGACGAAGGGTGATCATGGGCTCCGGCTCCACCGGGTGCCCGGGGACGGGCCGCACCCGCCAGCGCGCCGCCAGCGTGGCCAGCACCAGGATCTCCTCCGTCCACGCGAACCCCTCGCCGATGCACTTCCGCGGCCCCCCGCCAAAGGGAAAGTAGGCGAACCTGGGCAGCCCCGCCTCCATCTCCGGCGTCCAGCGGCCGGGGTCGAAGCGGAGCGGGTCCGGCCACCAGCGCGGGTCGCGCTGGATCACCCAGGGGCTCATCAGCACGATGGAGCCCGCCTCCACCCGGAAGCCCCCGACCTCCATGTCGTGCAGCGGCTGCCGCCCCACCACGTACGCCGGGGGGAACACGCGCATGCTCTCGGCCAGCACCGCGCGCGTGTACGGCAGCGCGGGGACGTCGTCCACGGTGGGGAGCCGCCCGTCCAGCACCGTGTCCAGCTCCGCGTGGAGCGCCGCCTCCGCCTCCGGGCTCCCGGCCAGCAGGTGCCAGGTCCACGCCAGCGCGTTGGCGGTGGTCTCGTGCCCCGCCAGGAAGATCGTCAGCGCCTCGTCGCGCAATTGCAGGTCGGTCATGCCGCCGCCGTCGCCCTCGGTGTCCTGCGCCAGCAGGAGCATGGAAAGCAGGTCGCCGCGGTCCTCCCCCGTGCGCCGCCGCTCCGCGATGATGCGGTAGATGGTGGCGTCCAGCCGCGCGCGCGCCCGCCGCATGCGCAGCGTCCCCGGGGTGGGGAGGCGGTCCAGCAGCGGGCCCAGCGGGTTGGTGAGCCGCTTGTACAGCCCCAGCGCCGTGGTCAGCGCGCCGGCGATCTCCTCCGCCTCCCCCGCCACCTCCGCCCCGAAGAGCGTCTTCCCCGCGATGGCCAGCGTCAGCCGGTTCATCTCCCGCGCCACGTCCCGGGTCTCGCCGTGGCGCCACTCCTCCGCCATGCGCGCCGCGTAGGCGGTCATGTCCGCCGCGTACGCCGCGATGCGCTCGCGGTGGAACGCCGGCTGCGCCAGCCGCCGCTGCCGCAGGTGAAGCGGCTCCTCGCTGGTGAGCAGCCCCTCGCCCAGCAGCACCCGGGCGCGCTGCAGCGCGTAGCTCTTGATGAACTCCCGGTGGCGCGTCACCAGTACCTCGCGCACCATCTCCGGGTCGCCCAGCAGGGTGACGCGCCGCGGCCCGAAGCGCATGGCCGCCACGTCGCCGTGCCCGGCGGCGAGCCGCTCCAGCGTTCCCAGCGGGTCGCGGCGGAAGCCCAGCAGGTCGCCGCCCGGCACGCGGGTGCGCGGGCCGGGCGGCAGGGGCGGTGCGGCGGGGGGGGGAGCCATGCGGCGCTCCGTCGTGTCTACGTCCCCGTCAATGGATCAGCGACCCGATGCGGCCCCAGCGGGCGGCGGTCAGGAAGGCGAAGGGGCGCTCCACGTCGGCATCGTACGAGTAGTAGATGAACATGGGCTTGCCGTGGATCACGTCGCGCGGGATGAAGCCCATGAAGCGCGAGTCCAGCGACTCGTCGCGGTTGTCGCCCATCAGGAAGAGGTGCCCCTGCGGCACCACCAGCGGCCCCCAGTTGTCGTTGGTGGGGCGGTACGCCTCCCGGCTCACCGAGGGGAGGAGCGCCGGGACGTGGTTGTGGTAGCCGTACTTGGCCGGGTCGATCTCCGGCGGGAGGAAGGCGCCGCCCCCCGTGCCGGTGTAGGCGATGGGCTGCTCCGGCGTGGCGGGGGGCACCTTGTACGGCTCCGCCAGCCGCCTGCCGTTGCGGACGATCACCCCGTCCACGCTCTGCAGCGTGTCTCCCGGCTCCCCGATCACCCGCTTCACCACGTCGATCACCGGCTGGTTGTACGTGGGGCGGAACACCACGATGTCGCCGTGGCGCGGCTCGCGGAAGCCGGGAAGGCGCGCGTCGCTGAAGGGAATGTGCGGGCCGAAGACCGCGTTGTTGGCCATCAGGTAGTCGCCCACCAGCAGCGTGCGCTCCATGCTGCGGGACGGGATGGAGAACGCCTGCACCAGGAAGGTGCGCAGCACCAGGAAGAGCACCAGGGCCACCCCCAGCGACTTGACCCATTCCCACGCCTCGGCGCCGGCGGACTTCCTGGGTTTGCTGGAGCCCGCGGGGGCGGGGCGGGTGCTGCGGGTCTGGGGTGTCGCCACGGTGCTGGAGGCTGCGGGGAGCGGGGGTGTCGTCACAGGGGTACAGAATACCGGGGCGTGCCTTCGGAGCACAACCGTCCGGGCTGGCAGCTAAGTACGCCGTGTGCGTGTTTTGGTTTCACGGGTCGCGTGTCGTGGCGGGGCCGCTCCGGAACCAGGCCAAACGGCCGGCCTGTTTCCTACGCGGGCTCCGGGAACCCCGCCAAACGGCCGGCGGGTTTCCCTCCGCCGGAGGGAGACTCGCCAAACAGCCGGCGAGTCTCCCTCCGAACCGATTCATGTGGGTACTGCGAAACGGCGAACGGCAGTCTCGTGCTTCGGGCTGCGTACCGTCTCCGTCACGGCCGCCCGCCTTCGCCGCGCGCCCTTGGCGCAACCCCGTCCCCTGCGCGTATCTTTCGGACCGCGGCGGGGTCCGGGTCCGCCGTCATCCGCTTCCAGCAACGAGCTTTCGCATGAACCGACGAATCGTCCGCACCCTGGGAGTGCTCGCGGCCCTTGTGGGCGCCCTTCCGCTGGCCGCGCAGGCGCCCGCCGCCCCGCGGGAAACCCCGCGGCTGGTGGTGTTCCTCACCGTGGACCAGCTGCGCGCGGACTACTTCCAGAAGTACGGGAGCCAGCTGACCGGGGGGCTGGCGCGGCTGTACCGCGGCGGGGCGGTGTTCACCAACGCCTACCAGGACCACGCCAACACCGAGACCGCGCCGGGGCACGCCAGCACCATGTCGGGGCGCTTCCCGCGCAGCACCGGCATCGTGCAGAACGTGGCCGGGGTGCAGGACCCGCAGGCGCCGCTCTTGGGCGGCGGCGGGTTGGGGGCGTCGCCCTTCCGCTTCCGCGGCACGGTGCTCACCGACTGGCTGCGCATCAAGGACCCGCGCACCCGCGCGCTCTCCGTGTCGCGCAAGGACCGCGGCGCCATCCTCCCCCTGGGGCGCGCGCACCAGCAGGTGTACTGGTACGCCACCGACGGGCGCTTCACCACCAGCACCTACTACGCCGACACGCTCCCCACGTGGGTGCGGCGCTTCAACGACCGGCGGGTGCCGCAGGGCATGGCGGGGCAGGCCTGGACACTGCTCCTCCCCGCGGGCGCGTACCCGGAGCCGGACAGCGTCCCGGTGGAGAGCGCCGGGCGCGACTTCACCTTTCCGCACGTGCTCCCCGCGGACCCGGCGGCGGCGGCGCGCAGCTTCCCCGAGTTCCCCTGGATGGACCAGCTCACGCTCGACCTCGCCCTCCAGGGGCTCAGCGAGCTGAAGCTGGGAACCGGGCCGCAGACCGACGTGCTGGCGGTGTCGCTCTCCACCACGGACGCCGTGGGGCACCGCTACGGCCCGGACTCGCGCGAGATCCGCGACCAGGTGCTGCGGCTGGACCGCATGCTGGGCGCGTTCCTGGACTCGCTGTACACCGTCCGCGACTCGTCCCGCGTGGTGATCGCGCTCACCGCGGACCACGGCGTCACCCCCTTCCCGGAGGTGGCGCACCCCGCCGACGCCGCCCGCTACCACGTGCGGCTGGACAGCCTGGCGATGGCCCTGCGGCGCGGGCTGGCCGCCGCGGGCGCAGACAGCGCCGCCGCGACCGTGGAGGACGGGATGCTCTTCCTGGACCGCGACGCCCTGGCCCGGGCCCGGGTCAACGCGGACTCGCTGGCGCGCGCCTTCGCGGCGGCCGCGCGGCGCGTCCCCGGCGTGCTCCGCGCCGACCTGGTGCGCGACCTGGCGCGGGGCGACACCGTGGGCGACGCGGTCGCGCGCCGCTGGGTGCACATGCTCCCGCCCGACCTCCCCGTGGAGGCGGTCGTGACCATCAAGCCCGGGCACGTGTGGGGGGTCGCCAGCTACGCGCAGCACGGCTCCCCGCAGGACGTGGACGCCCACGTGCCGGTGATCTTCTACGGCACCCCGTTCAGGCCCGGCCGCTACGGCGCCTTCGCGCGCGTGGTGGACATGGCGCCCACCCTGGCCCGCGTGCTCGACGTGCGCCCCACCGAGCGGCTGGACGGCCGCGTGCTGACCGAGGCGCTGCGGTAGCGCCCACGGCCCGCGGACGAAAGGGGCGGCGGACCGGTCCGGTACGACGCCCTTTTCGTTTCCCGGCGGCTCGATAGGTTTCGGACCGAGGAGGTTGTCGTGTCAACCCGGATCACAGAGGTGGCGATGCGGCGGGACGAAGCGCTGCGGATCCTGCGGGAGCACAGGGCGGAGCTGGACAGGATGGGAGTCCGCTCGCTGTCCTTGTTCGGCTCCGTCGCCAGGGATGAGGCCGGTCCAGCGAGCGACGTGGACATCCTGGTGGAATTCACACCCCCCGTCGGGTTCTTTCACTTCGTTGGAGTAGAGGAGCAGCTGGAGGAGTGGCTGAAGTGCCGCGTCGATCTGGTCACCCCCGGCGGCCTGAAGCACCAGTTGCGCGACCGGATTCTCGCCGAAGCGATCCGTGCCGCCTAGAGGCTGGAGGCTGCGCCTCGAGGACATCCTCGATTCGATCACGAAGATCGAGCGGTACATCTACGGCTTGTCGTTCGAAGAATTCTGTGTCGACGACAGAACGTTCGATGCTGTCGCCTGGAACTTCGGGATCATCGGTGAGGCTGCCCGCAATGTCCCGCCGGAGATCACCGGCCGATATCCCGAGATTCCGTGATCTCGCATGCGCGGGATGCGCAACTTCGTGGTGCACGAGTATTTCGGTATGGATGCGGAGATCATCTGGGCGACGATCCACACGGATTTCCCGATGGTCGTCCCGCAGCTCCGGAGGATTCTGGAAGAAGAGCCATCGTAGATCATCGCAACACCTCCCGATGGACCCCTCCCTCGTCCGCGCCAGCAAGTTCCTGAGCCTGGTCCTGCGCCACCGGCCGGACCACATCGGGATCACGCTCGACTCCGCCGGCTGGGTGTCCGTGGACGAGCTGCTCGCGGCGGCGCGGCGGTCCGGCTTCCCGCTCGACCGGGCCACGCTGGAGCGCGTCGTCGCCGAGAACGACAAGCGGCGCTTCGCCTTCAGCGCCGACGGGGAGCGCATCCGAGCCAGCCAGGGCCACTCGGTGGACGTGGACCTGGGGATCGCGGCGCAGGCGCCCCCGGACGAGCTCTTCCACGGCACCGCCACCCGCTTCCTGGAGTCCATCCGCCGTGAGGGGTTGAGGGCCGGCAGCCGCACCCACGTGCACCTCTCTCCCGACGAGGCCACGGCACGCGCCGTGGGGCGGCGGCACGGATCGCCCGTCGTGCTGCGGGTGGCCGCGGGCGACATGCACCGGGACGGGCTCGCGCTCGTCCGCTCCGAGAACGGCGTCTGGCTGGCCCGCGAGGTCCCCGTGCGCTACCTCGCCCTTCCGTAGCCGCTCCGCCGGATCACGAACCTGCAACGACGAGCGGGGCGGCCCCTCCAGGGACCGCCCCGCTGCCGTCTCCCGGCGCCGCGGCTCAGGTGGAGGCGGCCGGACCGGCGTCGTCCCCGGCGGCCTTCCGGCGGCGGCGCCGGGCCGCGCCCAGCCCCAGCAGCCCCGACCCCAGCAGGACCATGCTGGCGGGCTCGGGGGTGGCGGTGACCGGCGGCTCCTGGGGGGGAAGCGCGCCCGCGAACGCCTGCGCGTAGAACTCGGTGTTCCCCCGGCCGCCCCTGGCCACGAAGTCGCCCACGAACTGCGCGTACGGCATGGTGAAGGTGGCGTTCGGGGCAAGGACGCTCCCCACCATGGACCCGCGGAAGAGCAGGTCCGTGGAGTTGTAGTAGTTCCAGAGCACGCGCCCCGCCATGGCCGTGGTGGAGGCGCCGTTCGCGCCCGCGCCGTTGATGAAGATGCCGCAGTTGGTGGTCTGCGCCGATGCGCCGCTCACGTTGATGATCGCCGTCGCCGTGGTGGGGATGTTGACGTTCACCGTGCACGCGCCATTGAAGTCGGACGCCATCACGTTGAAGATGTTCAGCCCCGCGCCGGTCCCGGTGAAGGTCCAGCTTCCGTAGCTGCTGGCCACCGAAGCCCCGGCCGACGTGCCCAGGCTCCCCAGCGCCGTGGCCAGGGTGGTGTAGTAGCTCCGCTGCGACGCGAAGTCCACCGGCGATCCCCCGCCCACCGTGGTGGCCCCGTGCGGGGTGGTGGGGGTGGTGCCGGACAGCGCGCCGGCGTACGCGTCGCCATGGAACACCTGCCAGCCGCCCGGCACGGTGAGGGTGCCGCCCACCACCAGGTTGTACTGGTCGTCGGCCGCGGAGGTGAGCGAGGCGCCCACCCCGTAGTTCTGCAGCCGCGCGTCGCCGCCCACCGCGAGACGGCCGTTGGTCTCGGTGTTCTCGCTGAGAAACTGCTCGAAGATCATCACGTTGTACCCGGCCGACCCGCCGACCTGGGCGCGGGCCACGGACGCCGGGAGGGCAAGTACCGCCATGAGGAACCAGACACGTGCGCGCATCTGCTCTGCCGCGTTGAAGGGGTGCCAGTTGGAGAGTGGTGCACCCGTCCCGGTTCTCAAGACGCGCACCGGCGGCGCTCCCCGGGCTTCCCGTCCACCGCGGACCGCGGGCATGTGAAAAAGCCACAGCAGGATGGAAAGAAACGGCGGGGAGGCGCGGCGCCACCCGGCGCCCGGACGGCCGGCTCCGGGAAGTCTCGCGGAAGCCGCAGCTGTGGAGCGCGTGCAACGGCCGCATCGCGTGGCCCGCCGGACGGGCGAAAAAAGCGGGGGCGCCGGACATCGATCCGGCGCCCCCGCTGCGCATCCGTACTCCCGTGGCCCCGCGCGATCCCTAGCGCGGGCGGAGCGGCCGCTCCTCCGTTTCCAGCTCGCGGAACAGGCGGTCGCGCGTCTCCTGGATCATGGCGCTCACGCGGTCGCGCAGCGCGGCCACGTCGGCGAGCGTCAGCCCCTCCGTGGAGATGGGCTCCAGCACCCGCACCTCCGCGGTCGCCCTCCCGAAGAGCATGGAGCCCTTGGGGAGCGCGTTTCGCGTCCCGGCCACCGCCAGGGGGAGGATGGGGACGCCCGTCTCGATCGCCAGGCGGAAGGCGCCGTCCTTGAAGGGCAGCATCTCCCGCGTGCGCGAGCGCGTCCCCTCCGGGAAGATCATCACCGACACCCTCTTCGCCAGGCGGTCGCGGCACTCCTCCAGCGCCTCCGCGCGGCTCGCCCGCTCTCCGCGCCGCACGGGGATGTCGCCCGCCATGCGCATCATCCACCCCATGAAGGGGAGCCTGAAGATGGACTCCTTGGAGAGCCACTTCATCTCCCAGGGGAGGTGCGAGATGAGGAAGATGTCCGCCATGGACTCGTGGTTGGACACGGCCACGTACGGACGCCGCGGGTCGCGCACCCGGAAGCCCGAGGTGCGGAACCGCCAGAGCGGGTTCAGGGCGACGGCCGTCACGGCGGCCCTGCGGAACCAGCGTCCCGCCACGTAACGCCCGGGATCGAAGGGCGCGGTGGCCAGCCAGACCAGCGCGAGCCACGGGACCCACAGCATGGCGACCAGCGAGTTGGTGATCCAGATCCAGGAAGAGACCAGGTAGCGCATGCCCTAAAAATGGAACAACCCGGGCCGGCGCGCTACCGCTGGACCGTGCCTGGTGCAGGGCTGCTCAAAACGGATGCAGATCAAGGCGCGCGAGGAGGGGCGACCGAGGCGTACTTCACGTACGCCGCAGGGCATCTCCAGACTGAGCACGCGCAGCGTGCGAAGAACCCCGACGAGCAGCGTGACCGAAGGAAACCGAAGTTTCCACGCAGAGCTGCACCGTTTTCAGCAGCCCTTGGCGCAGGCGGCACAGCACTTGGTCTCGGGGAAGATGGCGAGGCGCTCGAAGGGGATGGGGCCGCTGCACGCGGTGCAGGCGCCGTAGTGCCCCTCCTCGATGCGCCGCAGGGCGTCGAGGATGCTGGCGAGCTGCGCGCGCTCCCGGTCCTGGAGGCTCTGCGCGAGCCCCTGGTTCTGGATGGCGTCGATGCGGGACAGGCGGCCCACCGTGTCCTGCTCCAGCTCCTTCAGGGGGGCGGCCGCGCCGCTGATCTTCATGCTGCGCTCCAGGCGCGTCAGGGTGCGCAGGAGGTCGTCGCGGATCTCGCCGATCTGGGCCGGCGAGAGGGGGGATCGTGCTGCGATCATGGCTTGCTGCTGTTGCTGCGTGAGGGGGCTAGCGAGTGGCGACACGGTCCAGGGCGATTCCCCAGGTGGCGCCGAGTAGGCCGGTGGGACGTCCGCCGACGCGCTCCAGGACCTCCCGGAGCACCGCGGCGATGGTGTGGTCGACGGCGCGGAAGACGGGCTCGGTGGCGGGATCCGCCCCCTCCTCCATCAGGTAGCTGTACGCGCGCGCCATCCCGCAGTTGGCGATCACGTCGGGGATCACGGTGAAGCGCCGGTCGGCCGCGCGCTGCACGCGGGTGGCGCCCAGCGCCGCCTCGCGGAAGGGCTGGTTGGCCCCGCAGGCGATCATCCGCACCCCCTGCGCGGCGAGCCGCCCCAGCGCTTCCTCGTCCAGCGAGCCGGAAACGGCGGCGGCCACGAACACGTCCGCGGGCACCTCGCCGAAGCGGGAGCGGTCCGGGGTGCAGCGGGGATCGGCGGCGGGGAGCAGCTTGTCGTCGTCGCGGCCGCGGAGCAGCGCCTCCACCTCCTCCGCCCCCATCCCCTCCGGAGCGAGGAGCGCCCGGTCGCGGTCGGTGATCCCCACCACCAGCGCCCCTTCCTGCGCCAGGTACAGCGCGCAGGGGGCGCCCACCGCCCCGAAGCCCTCCACCAGCACGCGGGCGCCGCGGATGGGGCGGCCCTGCTGCTCGTAGGCGTGGATGATGGAGCGCGCCACCCCGTACCCGGTCACCAGGTCCGCAAGCGGAAGCGGCATCCCCGGGAGCCCCAGCTCGCCGCCGACCGGCGTCGCCAGCCCGCGGTCCAGCGTGGCCAGGACCCCGCCCACCGCGTCCGGGGCGGCGGCGGCGTGGCCGCGCACGATCCCCTCCTGCGGGTGGCGGATCCCCAGCTCGGCCAGGCAGGGGACGACGTCGCGCACCTGGTCCACGTTGAGGTCGCCGCCGGTGCCGTAGCACTGGCGCAGGTACGGAGCGACGGCGGCGAACCAGCGGCGGAGGACCCCGTCGCGGCGCGGGTCCCTGGGGTCGAAGTCGATCCCGGACTTGGCCCCGCCGATGGGAGGTCCGGCGAAGGCGAACTTCAGCTCCATCGTCTTCGCCAGGTACGTCACCTCGCGGCGCGTGAGCCCCGGGCGCATGCGGGTGCCGCCGCCCGCGGCCCCGCCGCGGAGCGAGTTGACGACCAGCCAGCCGCGCGCCGGGGTCTCGTCGTCGGCCCACTCCACCACCAGCAGCGGAGGGCGGCGCAGGTACTCGCCGTAGCGGCTCCAGGCGGCCCCGGACGAGGCGCGGGACGTCGGGGAAGATGCGGCGACGGCTGCGTTCATCTCTGCGGCACTCGCGTAGACGGGGGGCGACGGACGGACGTCACCGCTCAGATCGGTTCCAGGAAGACGTCGAACACCCCGCCGCACACGGCGGGGCTCCAGGAAAGCAGGTCCTCGGTGAGATCCACTCGGACCAGGCGCGCGGTCCGCGTGCGCACCACCTCGCGCGCGGCCTCGATCACGGCGGCCTCGCCGCACCCCCCGCCCACCGTGCCCGTGAGCCCGCGCTCCGGGTCCACCAGCATCTTGCTCCCCACCCCGCGCGGGGTGGAGCCCCTGCAGCGCACGATGGTGGCCAGCACGACCGGGCGTCCTTCCCGCGCCGCCTCGCCGGCGGCGTCGAACACGGCTTCGCTCTCGGTCATGCGCCTTTCAGCCGGGGCAGGGGATCGTCGGGGAGCGAATCGGCGATGGCGGCGATCTCCTCGGCGTCGCGCCAGGCGGCCTCCAGCGCGGCCAGCTCGCCCTGCAGCGCGCGCCGCTCCGTCTCCTCGTGCAGTGCCATCTCCAGGGCCAGGGCCTTCGCCGGAGCGAGCCCACCCAGTCGCTGGCTGCCCCCCGGCTCCGCCGAGCCCTCCTCCACGAGCGACCGCGCGTACTCCACGCCGGAGCCCCGGCTGGCGAGCAGGTCGGTGGCGTGCCCCAGCAGGGTGGGAGACGCCCCCTTCCGGTTGATGCGCACCATCGCGCGCCCCACCATCAGCCGCGCCTCCACACCCCTGAGGGCGAGCGGATCGGTCCGGATGTAGGCCGCCCGCCCGCCGTCGAAGACCCGCCAGGTCAGCCGCTCCGCCAGCGGAATGCGGACCTCGATCTCGTCCGGGGCGGAGGCGGCGGTCAGGTACGCCTGTTCGAGGTGCTTGTGGAGCACCTGCACTTCTTCGCTGTCGCCGTCGGCTGCCCTGCGGTAGACCACCCGGTTGTCCCGTCGCCGGCGCCAGAGCGACGACCCCAGGCTGTACATCTGCCAGGCGCCTCCGAGGCTCAGGGCGGTCAGCGCGACGCCGCCGCCGAGCGCGAGGGTGGCGGCGGATATTCCCGCGACGGTCGCCGCCAGGTGATACCGCCTCCGGCGCACCAGCTGCTCCCCGTATCGCCACGCGGCCAGCTCGCCCGGCAATGCCTGGCCGATGCGGATCAGCCGCGTGCCGTCCGGGAGCTTCGCCAGGCCCACGTTCTCGGACTGGGCCCGCAGGCGGGCGTCGCGGAAGCGCTTTTCCGCGTCCTCCACCGCCTCCCAGCGCTCCTCGATGGGGGCCAGGTTCCACCGCGCGCACCGGGGGCAGACGGCCCACAGCCGCCCCCGCGCCGCGTCGAACGCCAGGCTCTTCCCCACCGGGAAGGCCTCGATGGCCTCGTTGGTCCCCAGGGCGGCCGAGCAGAAGATGCAGGCGCGGTACACGGCTACTCCCGAGCGGACCCGCCCAGCCGCGCCCGCAGCCGCCCGACCGGATCGTCCGGGAGCGAGTCGGCGATGGCGGCGATCTCCTCGGCGTCGCGCCAGGCTGCCTCCAGCGCGGCCAGCTCGCCCTGCAGCGCGCGACGCTCCGTCTCCTCGTGCAGCGCCATCTCCAGCGCCAGCGACTCGGGCCGCGCGAGCTTGCCGCGGGTCTGCTGCACCTCCACCGGCATCACGTCGCCGCGCAGCCGCCCCAGGACCCGGCGCCGGCCGCGCCGCCGTCCGAAGTTGGCGACCCGCCGCAGCGGGAGCCCCGCCTCGCGCGCCGCCACGGAGCGCAGGTAGTCCTCCGCGCTGGGCTCGCGGGCGAGGAGCTCCAGCGCGCGCTCCACGTCGCGGCGCGAGGCGCCGCGGGCGTTGGCGTCCACCATCACCCGCGACAGCACCGTGCGGGCCGCGGGCCCGGTGACCGTCATCCCCGGCATGGACCAGACGGCGCGCCCCCCCACCGTGCGCTCCGGCTCGCTCTCCAGCGCGTTGGGAAGGTGGAGCGCCACGTCGCCCTCCCCGTCCACCACCTGGGCCCCGTTCACCTGCCAGCGCCGCAGCTCCAGCGGCGCGCCGGTGGGGGAGTCGTCCGCCCCGAAGCGGTGCACCACGCGCTGCGCGCGCTTCCGCTGGTAGAGCAGGTTCCCCACGTTGAGCAGCGGCTGCATCCCCGAAACGGAGATCCCCGCGACGGCAAGGAGCGAGGGGACGCCGAAGACCAGCGCGCCCGCCGCCACGGTCACGCCCGCGGTGACCAGGAGGTAGCGGTTCCGCCGGCTGACGAGCTGCCCGCCGTAGCGCCACGCCGCCATCTCGCCGGGGAGCGCCTCCCCGATGCGCACCAGCCGCGTGCCGTCCCGGAGCTTGGCGAGCCCCACGTTCTCGGACTGGGCGCGCAGGCGGGAGTCGCGGAAGTGCTTTTCCGCAGCTTCCACCGCCTCCCAGCGCTCCTCGATGGGCGCCAGGTTCCACCGCGCGCACTTGGGGCAGACGGCCCACAGCCGCCCCTTCCACGCGTCGAAGGCGATGCTGCGGCCGACGGGGAACTCCTCGATGGAGTCGTTGCTCCCCAGGTCGGCGGAGCAGAAGAGGCACGTCCTGTACATGGCACCCGGTCCTGCAAGGGGGATCGTCGGAACTCCCCGCTCCCTACGATGTCCCGGCCTCCGGAGTGTCGGAGAACCACCGCTCCATCACCCGCTCGCGCTCGCGCAGGGAAACGCCCGTCCCCCCGCGGCGCACCCGGACGATCTCCGCGGCGATGGCGACGGCGATCTCCTCCGGCGTTTCCGCGCCGATGTCCAGCCCGATGGGGGCGTGGACGCGGAGCAGCCGCTCCCGGGGAATTCCCTCGCGCACCAGCTGCTCCAGCGCGGCCCGGACGCGGCGGCGGCTCCCCACCATCCCCACGTACGCGGGGAGCGCGCCCCCCAGCAGCAGCCGGCGGAGCGCCTCGTAGTCGTAGCGGTGGCCGCGCGTCACCAGCACCAGGTGCGTGTCCGGCCCCACCGGGAGGTCCCGGAAGGGGTCGGCGAAGTCGGCGCGGCGCACCTCCTCGGCTTCCGGGAAGCGCTCGCGGGTGGCGAACTCCGGGCGGTCGTCCAGCACCCGCACGCGAAAGCCGAGCATCGCGCCGATGCGGCAGAGCGGCCGGGCGATGTGCCCCGCACCCACGATCACCAGCTCGGGGGGCGGGCGATGCGCCTCCAGGTACAGGGTGCAGCGTCCGCACTCCGTTTCCACCGTGCGCGGTCCGTCACGCGCCTCGCCCCTCAGCAGCGCGCCCGCCAGCTCCGCGGCCCGCGCGTCCAGCGCCGGCTCGCCCAGCGAGCCGGCGCTGCGGTCCTCCCACACCAGCAGCCGGGCCCCCAGCGCGGGTCCCCCGCCGGTGGTTTCCACGACGGCCGCCGTCACCACCGGGGGGCCCTGCCGCAGCGCCTCCAGGGCGGCGCGCGCCGCCGCGGCGGCGGAGACGTCCTCAGCCGGGGCCACGGCCGTGCTCCGCCAGGAGGCGCCGGTAGTCGTCGGGGGTGTCCACGTCCAGCAGCAGGGCGGGCGCGTCAACCTCCACCTCCTCCAGCTCGGCGGCGTACGCGCGCACCACGCTGCGGGCGCCCTCGGGGAGCGGGTCCGCGAACAGGTCGGCGAAGACGCGCCTGGCGAAGAGCACCGGGTGTCCGTGCTCCCCCGCGTGGACGGCGCGCACCACCGGCGCGCCGCGCGCCCGGAAGGCCTCCACCACGGCGCGGACGGCGGCGGCGTCCACCCCCGGCACGTCCGCCGGGAGCACCACCGCCGCCGCGGCCTCCGGCGGGAGCGCGGCAAGCCCGGCGCGGAGCGAGTCCACCTGCTCCGCGTCCGGGCGCGGGCTCACCACCACGCGCGCGCCCGCCCCCTCCGCCGCCTCCGCGATCGCCGCGGCGGCGGGGTCGTCCGGGGGCGCCGCCACCACCACCACCACCACCTCGCCACAGCCGCCCCCGCGCAGCGCGCCCACGGCGCGTTCCAGGAAGCTCGCGCCGCGGAAGCGCAGGAGCGGCTTGGGCCGGCCCATGCGCCGCGAGCGTCCGGCGGCCAGCACGATCCCGGCGATCACCGCGGCCCCGCGCTCAGCGCGGGAAGAGCCGCCCCGGCGACGAGCACGGCGGCGGCCCAGGAGCGGGCCAGGCGGCTCGGGGCGTGCCTCACGTTCGGTTTCCGGTGATGCTGATACGGTCGGTGGCCCGGTGGGGAGCGGCGCAGCGGAAGCCACGAGGGGTGTCGAACGGTCGTACGAGGCACCTGAACTATGGAACAGCCGCCGGGTCCTGTCAACGGAAGACGGGCGGCGGCTGTTTCTTAGCCTGGGGATCGACGCATCCTCCAACCGTAGACCACGGGCAGGCTGGATTTGCTGTATAACAGAAGTTATAATCTAGCTGGAGCGCCGCACATTCGAACAGGAGTCCGATCATGGAGAAGTCTCATGCTACGATCAAGCTTCGTCCGGTGGGAAGCTCCACCGGCGCCATCTTCCCCAAGGAGGTGCTCGAGGAGCTCCACGTAAGCTCCGGCGACACGCTGCACCTGGTCCGAACCGAGCGCGGGTATGAACTGACTCCGTACGACCCCGACTTCGAGGCGGCGATGGCGGAGTTCGAAGTGGTGCGCCGTGAGCACCGCAACGCGTTCCGCGAGTTGGCGAAGTAGCATGGACGAGCCGACTTGGCTGTCGCGCAGGGTCGTGGATGCGATGCAGCGGGAGTTGATCGCCGAGCACGGAGGACTGCACGGGATCCGGGACGACGGCTTGATCGACTCCACGCTGTCGAAGCCGCGCAACCGGTGGGCTTACGAGCCGGATGCCGACCTCGCGGAGCTTTGCGCCTCGTACGGGTTCGGTCTGGCTCGGAACCACGGGTATCTCGACGGGAACAAGCGGATCGCCCTCGCCGCGATGCACGTGTTCACCCGGCGCAACCGGTTCGCGATCGCCGTGTCCGAGGTGGAGGAGGTCGCCGTGATGCTCCAGCTCGCGGAAGGATCCCTGCGTGAGGCAGACCTGGCGGTCTGGATCCGGGAGCACCTGCGCCCCATCTGAACGGCAGTGCGGGCACCCCCGTCAGGCCGCGGACAACACCGCCTCGGCCGCCACCATCTCAGGGACGCGCGCCTGGAGCCGCCGCACCTCGGCGAGGAGCGCGGGGATGTCGTGCTGTGCCAGGGTGAGCACCGTGGGGACGTGGATGTAGCTGCCGCCCACGCCGCGGGCGCGCTGCTCGATGGCGGCCAGGTCTCCGGGGGCGAGGCGCGGGGCGCCGGGGGTGCGGTGGTCGTACATGGGTCAGCTCCGTTGGGTGGGGTAATCACCCTGGAGTCTCGGCACGGCGCCGGGGCGGCTGAAGCGGGGACGCCGCGCGCTACCGCCCGCCCCGGAAGTCGCGGAGCAGGGAGGCCAGCGGCGGCTCCGGCGCCAGGTACTGCTCCAGCCGCGCTCTGCGCAGTGGGTGTCCGGCCGGGACGCGCTCCACCCCGGGAGCGGCCCGGCCGTCGCGCAGGGTGGCCGCCAGCCGCCACAGGTAGCCCATCTCGTGGCGCACCAGCCCGTAGGCGATGCGGCGCACCTCCCACTGCGCTCCGGCGGCCAGCAGGCCGTGCGCGCCGCGCACCGACCCGTTGCGGAGGAGGAGCCCCAGCGCGGGCCCGTCCGCCCCCGCCGGGATCGCTCCGGACGCCCGGTCCACGACCAGCAGTCCCAGGCAGGTGGCGACCGCCTGCACGGTCGCGGCCTCCGGGCGCAGCCCCACCACCCAGGCGCGCCGCCCCCGCCCCACCACCCGGTACGCGTATCCCGCCGGGGTGCCCGGGGCGCCCCCCGCCGGTCCGCGGACCAGCACCACGTGCAGCCCGGGACGCCGTCCCTCCCCGGCGACGTGCTCCTCCGGGCCGCCGGCTTCGTGGAGGGCTACGCCCACTCCCGCACCCGCACCAGCAGCGCGCCCAGCCCCAGCCAGAAGAGCCCGTACCCCGCCACGTACGCCGCCGGCGCCCACGCGGGAGAGCCGGTCACCAGCCCCTGGTACACCTCCTGGTACGCCCACTGGGGCGGGAGCAGGAAGAGGAGCAGCCGGTACCCGGCCGGGTTCAGCCCGGTCTCCAGGAAGAAGAGCGCCTGCGGGAAGAAGGTGGGGAGGAAGAGCGCCAGCGCCACCCAAGCGTCGCCGCGGGGGAGGGCTGCGGAAAGGAAGGCCATGAGCCCGCCGTACACCAGCACCGACAGGGCGGGGAGGAGGAGCCCCGCCCAGCCGCCGCGGAAGGCGCCCCAGGCGAGGAGCTGCCCCAGGACCAGGAAGAGGAGCGACACCCCCAGCGCCACGGCCGCGGCCAGCGCCCAGCGCAGGCCGTACAGCGCCAGCGGGCGCACCGGGTGCGACAGGTACAGCTGGGCGTAGCCTCGCCGGCGGTCGGTGGACACGAAGCCCGCCAGGAAGACGATCATGGCGAGCCCCGCCAGGTAGCTGAGCGTGGCGGAGATCCCCATCGGCCCCAGCTCCTCCAGGGGGAGGTCGCCGGCGGCGGCGGCCTCGTGCTGGTGGAAGCCGGGCTCCAGCAGGTAGAGCATCCACACCACCACCAGCAGCAGCAGGAAGCGCGGAGCCCAGCCGCGCAGCGTCACGGGGATCACTTCGCGGCCTCCTCCGCCAGGACCTGGTGCAGCCGCTCCTCCAGCCCGGCGCCCGCCGGGGTCACGGAGCGCACCCGCACGCCGCCCCCCAGCAGCGCCGCCAGGCGGCGGCTCATCTCCCCCTCGTCCGCGGCGCGCACCGTCCACGCCTCCCCCGTCCGCACCGCGCCCGGAAAGGCCTCCGCCACCCGGCCCTCGGGAGCGTCGCCCGCCAGCTCCAGCCGCCACTCCGCCGGCCGCCCGGGGGCGCGCAGATCGAGCTCGGCGCGGATGCGCCCCCCCGCCAGCACCGCCACCCGGTCCACTGCGCGCTCCACCTCCGGCAGGTTGTGCGACACCACCATCAGCACCCGCTCCGGGTCCTCCGCTCGCCACTCCGCCAGCACCCCGCGCAGGCGCGCCACCCACACCGGGTCCAGCCCGTTGAGCGGCTCGTCCAGCAGCAGGACCCGGCGGGGGCCTACCAGCGCCTGCGCGATCGCCAGCTTCTGCAGGTTCCCCTTCGACAGCGCGCCCACGCGGCGGCGGGCCAGCCCCTCCAGCCCCAGCATCCCCAGCACCCGGTCGACGCGGGCGTGCGCGTCCGGGACCTCGCCCAGCGCGGCGAATGCGCCGAGCGCGCCGCGGGTCGTCCAGCGCGCGGGGATGGCCACCGACTCGGGGACGTAGCCGATGCCGTGCCTTTCCACGAAGGCGCGCGGTGCCATCCCGCCCACGCGAACCTCGCCGGAGGTGGGGCGGAGAAAGCCCAGCAGCAGGCGGATGAGGGTGCTCTTCCCCGCGCCGTTGGGGCCCACGATCCCCAGCGCGGTGCCGGGGGCGACCTCCAGCGAGATCCCGTCCAGCGCGCGCACCCTGCCGTCCGCGGCGCGCCACGGCGGGGCGGAGTATTCCTTGACGACGTCGGCCAGGCGGATCATGTGCCCAAGGTGAGGGCGCGGGCGGCGGGGACGCAAGGGCGGGAGGTACGGATCCTGCGCCGCCGCGCCGGCATGAGCAAGAGCATGGCGTACACCGGGCGGGAGCGGCGCCTCCACCCCCGCGGCGGGCGGATGGAATCGCTCCGCGGGATCCTCTTCGGGCTGTTCCGCTGGATCGGCGGGCACGTCCGCGGCTTCCACGCCGCCGTCGGCGCGTTCCTGGCCATCGGGCTGGTGTTCGCGGTGGCCGCTGTGGCGGCCTTCGCCACGGTGGCCGAGGAGGTGATGGAGGGGGAGACCCAGGCGATGGACGTGGCGGTGCTGCGCTGGATGGAGCGTCACCACACGCCGCAGCTGGACATCTGGGCGCTGGAGGTCACCGCGCTGGGGTCGGGGCTGGTGGTGGCGATGACGGTGGCCATCGCCAGCGTGTTCCTGTGGGTGACGCGGCACCGCTACTCGGTGGTGCTGCTGTGGACGGCGCTGCTGGGGTCGGGGCTGATCAGCCGCACCCTCAAGAGCATCTTCGACCGGCCGCGCCCGGACGTCTTCCCCTGGCAGGCGCACCACGTGGACCAGGGCTCGTTCCCCTCCGGCCACGCCACCACCTCCATGGTGGTGTACCTGACGCTCGCCTACCTGGTGGGGCGCCTGGCTGAAACGCACCGGCTGCGCGCGCTCACCCTGCTGGTGGCCGCCGTGCTGATCTCCTGCATCGGGCTTTCGCGGCTGTACCTGGGGGTGCACTACCCCTCGGACGTGCTGGCGGGGTACGCGGTGGGCTTCGCGTGGGCCACCTTCTGCGCGCTGGGGATCGAGGCGGTGCGCTTCTTCCGCGCGCGGAAGCCGGGGGTGGAGCAGGTGGAGGAGGGGCTGGAGGGAGGATTGGAGGGGAAGACCGGTGCGGACTGAGAGAGCCGCACTTTCGCGCGGCGCGGCGGCGGTGTTACCATGCCGGCGCCGCCCCGCACCGACCCGTTCCCGGAGGCTGCCGTGACCGTGCTTCCCCTGCTGTTCTCCGCTACGCTGTGGGCGGCGCCCTGCCCGCCCGCGTCCCCCCGCTGCTCGTGCATTCCGCCGGTGCCCCCGCGCGAGGCGCTGGGGCAGTCGGACGCGGTGTTCGCCGGCCGGGTGGTGTCGGTGACGGAGCGGCGGGAGGAGGACCCCGGGCACCCGGGCGGCCCCCACCTGGAGGTGCGGATCGTCGCCGGGAGGCGCTGGAAGGGCGCCGGCGCGGATACCGTGGTCGTGCGCACCGCCGACAGCAGCGCGGCGTGCGGCTACCCCTTCGAGGCCGGCGGGGAGTACCTGGTGTACGCGAGGGGCGAGGACGCGCTGCGCGTGGTCAGCTGCTCGCGCACGCGGCCGCTGGCGCAGGCGGGGGAGGACCTGGCGGCGCTGGGCGCGCCGGCGGTCACGCGCATCCCGGTCCGCAAGGAGATCCCGTAGCGGCAGGGCCGCCCGGGAGGGCCCCGCGTGGGGGACGGCGTCCCCCGGATCCGAGCATGCCGCGCCCGGCGGCCCGTCGCTGTCGTCGCATCGTTCCCGCTCCGTCGCCCGTGGTTTCCGCTCCTCCCCGCGTCCGCGTTCCCGCCGTATGATACAGGACGAGGCGGAGGGGGCGATGGTTGCGGGGCGGACGGAAGCTTCCGCGGGCGAGCCGCCCGATCCACGGGGTGAATGGCGGCGGCCCCGCGCGCGCGACCCCACGGTTCCCGATCCAGCCGAGCGTCTGCCCCATGTCCCAGCTCCACTACAGCGAGCACCTGCCGCCGCCCGACCTGGCGGGCCGGGTGGAGTGCGTGTGGACGCTGCGCTCCCAGGGGCGGCTTCCGGCCGCCGTGCTGAACCGGGTGCTCCCGGACGGGTGCACCGACGTCATCTTCGACCGGGGCGAGCCGTACGCCGCCGGCGGGAATCCCCGTCCCCGGCCGGGCAGCTACGTCGTGGGGGCCATGCTGCGACCCGCCGAGGTGTGGGTGGAAGGCGAGGTGGACCTGCTTGGCGTGCGCTTCCGCCCCGGGGGCGCCGCCGCGTTCCTCCCGCTGCCGCTGGCGGAGATCACCGACGCCGTGGTGCCGCTGGACGAGCTGTGGGGCGGGCGGGCGGGAGAGCTGGAGGCGCGTGTCCTGGAAGCGCGCGGCGCGGAGCGGGTGCGCGTCGTGGAGGAGGCCCTCCGGCGGCGCGCCGCCGGGCGGACGACGCACCCGGCCGTCGCGCGGGCCTCCGCGCGGATCGCCCGCTCGCACGGGAGCGTCGGCGTGGAGGCGCTGGCGGCGGAGACGGGGACGAGCCGTCGGCACCTGGAGCGCCTGTTCGCGGACCAGGTGGGGCTGTCCCCCAAGGCGGCGGCGCGGGTGGCGCGCTTCCGCCGGCTCTGCGGCCTGCTGCGCGCCCTGCCCGGGGCGGGGTGGAGCCGGCTGGCGCTGGAGTGCGGCTACCACGACCAGGCGCACATGATCCGCGAGTTCCGCGGCTTCGCCGGCCTCACCCCGGAGGCGTACCGCCGCGAGCAGGCGCGTGTCGCATCCGTACAATACGCCGCCGCCGGCGGAGCGTAGCTTGGGGCACCGCCGGACCGCCGGCCGCCACCCGAACCCCGAACGACCAGGACCGATGAAGAAGCTGACCCCCGTGCTGTACGTGGAGGAGATCGAGCCCGCGCTCCCCTTCTGGGTGGAGCGCCTGGGCTTCGCAAAGACCGCCGAGGTGCCCCACGGCGACCGCCTGGGCTTCGTGATCCTGCAGAAGGGCGACGTGGAGATCATGTACCAGACGCGCGCCAGCGTCCAGGAGGACGTGCCGGCGCTGGGCGGAATGCCCATGGGCGGGAGCATGCTGTTCGTGCAGGTGGAGGACCTGGACGCCGTGGAGCGGGCGCTGGAGGGGATCGAGCCGGTGACGCCGCGGCGCAAGACCTTTTACGGCGCGGACGAGCTGATCGTGCGCGAGCCCGCCGGCAACGTGGTCAACTTCGCGCAGTTCGCGGAGGAGGGCGGTTAGGCGGACTCGCTGGAGCTGCACGTTCGGGCGTGTCCCCGGCTGTCGCCGGGGTCGGGCTTCGGCTCCGTAGCAGACGAAACAACCGCCTGCAACGGAGGCGAGACCCGGCGGAAACGGCCCCGCCGGGTCTCGCCCCTCCGGGCCGAAATCCCTCACGCGGGCATCTCACCGGCGTCCGCGAATGCGGGCCGCCGCGAATTGACGCCCGCGGCCCCCGCCGGTAAGATCCATCGCCGCCGGACGCCGCTCCGGCCCACCTCCCACGCCCCGGATGACGCTCCGCCGATGACCCTCCTCCCCCTCGCCACCGCCCTGGTCGCGGGCTTCGCCCACGCGCTGGAGCCCGACCACATGGCGGCGGTGACCACCTTCGTGTCCCGCCGCCCGCGCCCGCTGGAGGCGCTGGGGTTCGGGATCCGCTGGGGGCTGGGCCACTCCGCGGCCATCGTGGCGGTGGGCGGGGCGCTGGTGCTGCTGGGGGTGCGGGTGCCGGAGGGCGTGGCGCGCGGGCTGGAGTTCGGGGTGGGGGGGCTGCTCACCGGGCTGGGGCTGTGGCTGCTGTGGAGCGTGCTGCACGGGCGGGCGCACGCGATGGCGGAGCGCGGCCATCCCCACGCGCACGCGCACGGCGGGCACCAGCACGGCCGGGGCGGCTCGCTGTGGGTGGGGATCGCCCACGGGCTGGCGGGCACCGCGCCGCTGGTCGCGCTCCTTCCCGTGGCGCTCACCGCCTCGCCATGGGCGGCGGGCGGCTACCTGCTCTTCTTCGGGGTGGGGACCACGCTGGCCATGGGGATCTACGCCGCGGTGGCCGGGGCGCTCTTCCACCACGCCGGGCGCCGCTTTCCCGGGCTGGGCGGCGCGCTGCGCGCCGCCACGGCGCTGGGAAGCGTGGCGCTGGGCATCGCCTGGATGTACGGCGCGGCGGCCTGACCACGCCGGGCGGGACACGAAATTCCAGAGGCAACGGCCTGCCGGCGCTCGCCGCTGGCAGGCCGTATGCACGCTGGCGACGGACCTCCGCGGCGCACGGGGCGCGCGGGCCACACACACGGGAGGGGACGACATGGCGGACGAGGCACCGGTCACGATCAGGGTGAACAACAACGGCCCCTACTGGGTGGAGGGCCCCGTCCGCGTCGTGGACGCCGACGGCAACGAGTACGACATCTCCGCCAAGAAGCGCGTGAGCCTGTGCCGCTGCGGCGCATCCACCAACAAGCCGTTCTGCGACGGCACGCACTCCCGCATGGGCTTCGCCGCGGCCGAGCGCGCCGTGCGCGAGGCGGAGGGCGGCGCGCAGCCCGGTGCCGAGGGCGGTACGCAGGGTGGGCAGATGCCGGGGGCGATCTAGCGTCGTTCTCCCCCTCTCCCGCTTGCGGGGGAGGGGGCCGGGGGGAGGGGGCCTCCCGCGGACGCCAGCGCGATGCCCCGCGTGAGGGATTACGGCCCGGAGGGGCGAGACCCGGCGCGGTAGTTTCCGCCGGGGCTCGACTCCGTTGCAGACGGTCGTTTCGTCTGCTACGGAGCCGAAGCCCGACCCCGGCGCCAGCCGGGGGCACGCCCAACTCCGCAGTTCGAAAAAAGCCGTTCGGACGACACCTTGACACCGCCCGGCCGGGCGATTTCGTTTGCGGAAGCTCCCGGCGGACACCGTCCGCACGACCCCCTGCACAGGAGGATAAGACCATGGCGAGCCGGCCGATCGAAGAGCGTGGGTACGCGCACCCCGAAGCGCTCGTCACCACCGAGTGGGTGGCCGAGCACCTGGAAGACCCGGACGTCCGCATCGCGGAATCGGACGAGGACGTGCTCCTGTACGACACCGGGCACGTCCCCGGCGCGGTGAAGATCGACTGGCACGCGGACCTCAACGACCCGCTGATGCGCGACTACCTGGACCCGGAATCCTTTGCGCAGCTCATGCGGGCCAAGGGGATCGGGCCGGAGACCACCGTCGTCTTCTACGGCGACAAGAACAACTGGTGGGCCACCTACGCGCTGTGGGTGTTCCGGCTCTTCGGGCACGACCGGGTCAGGGTGATGGACGGCGGGCGCAAGAAGTGGGAGGACGAGGGGCGCCCCACCGGCACCGACGTGCCCGCCTACCCGGCCACGGAGTACCCGGTGCCCCACCGCGACGACGCAAAGATCCGCGCCTTCCGCGACGACGTGCTGGAGCACATGGGACGCAAGGGGCAGCTGGTGGACGTGCGCTCGCCGGAGGAGTTCAGCGGCGAGAAGCTGCACATGCCGGACTACCCGCAGGAAGGGGCCATGCGCGGCGGGCACATCCCGGGGGCGAAGAGCATGCCCTGGGCGCGCGCCGTGAACCCGGACACGGGGGAGTTCCGCTCCGCCGAGGAGCTGCGCGGGCTGTACCAGGAGCAGCTGGGGCTGGACCCCGGGCAGGAGACCATCGCCTACTGCCGCATCGGCGAGCGGTCGTCGCACACGTGGTTCGCGCTCACGTACCTGCTGGGGTTCGACAAGGTGCGCAACTACGACGGCTCGTGGACGGAGTGGGGGAACTCGGTGCGGGTTCCCATCGAGAAGTAGCGTGATGCCTTGAGTCTTGCGGGCCGCTCCGGAGCCGGACGATACTGCCGTCCGTCTCCTGCGCGGGCTCCGGGAGCCCCACGGAACTGCTGTGGGTCTCCCTGCGCACGGGGGAAGCCTCGCCAAACTGCCGGCGAGTCTTCCCCCGTACAGATTTTGGGAACTGTGGGGAACGGCGACGGCGCGCGTCGGCCGGCTTGCCTGCGTCGCCGGGGAGGCTCAGATTGCGGCGGGCCGCACCTGCGTCCTCCTGCCTTCCCGTATGTGGCGGCCGCGCTCCTTCCCTCCCGAGGTGACCTTGCCCGGAACCGGTCCACGCTCCCGCTCCCGAACACGCATGGTGATCCTCGGCGCGGTCGGCCTCCTGCTCCTGGCGGGCGTCGCGCTGTTCGTGCGCCAGAGGCCCTCGCACGCGCGCGCCTGGCGGCCCGAGCAGGCGGTGCTGCCGCACGTCACCTTCCAGGACAGCCTGGTGCACGTGGGCAACGTGCGCGACTTCACCTTCCGCACGGCCGAGGACTTCACGCCGGGGTACCGCGACCGCACCTACGACCTGCGCAAGCTGGAGCGGGTCTGGTTCGTCCTGTCGCCCTTCAACCCGGACTGGCGCGGGCCCGCGCACAGCTTCGTGTCCTTCAGCTTCTCGGACTCGCAGTACGTCAGCATCTCGGTGGAGGCGCGCCGCGAGGCGGACGAGATCTACACGCCGCTGGGGGGCGCGCTGCGGCGCTACGAGCTGATCTACGTGGTCGGCGAGGAGCGCGACGTCATCGGGCTGCGCGCGGTGACCTGGAACGACCCCGTGTACCTGTACCCGGTGCGGGCCACCCCCGAGCAGGCCCGCGAGCTGTTCGTGCGCATGATGCGGCGCGCGCAGGCGCTGGAGCGGCGGCCCGAGTTCTACAACACCTTCCTCAACAACTGCACCACCAACATCCTGGACCCGGTGGACGAGATCGCCCCCGGCAGGATCCCGTTCGGCTGGGAGGTGGTCCTCCCCGGCTACTCGGACGGGCTCGCCCACGAGCGCGGCCTGCTGGACACGGAGCTGCCGCTGGAGGAGGCGCGCAGGAAGTTCCGGATCAACGAGCGCGCGCAGGCGGCCGTCGGGGACCCGGCGTTCTCCGCCCGCATCCGCGCGTAGACCCGCACCCGCACCCCCATGGACACGCCCATCCCCCGGCCGGCCGCGGCGGACGCGCCCGCCGGCGATTCCGCCGGGCCCCGGCTCTACGGCGAGCTGGCGGCGTGGTGGCCGCTGATGTCCTCCCCGGACGAGTACGTGGAGGAGGCCGCGTTCTACGGACGGGCGCTCGTGGATGCCTGCGAGCTGCCGCCGCGCACCTGCCTGGAGCTGGGGAGCGGCGGGGGCAACAACGCGTCGCACCTCAAGGCGCGCTTCGCCATGACGCTGGTGGAGCCCTCGCCGGGGATGCTGGAGGTGAGCCGCCGCCTGAACCCGGAGTGCGAGCACGTGCGCGGCGACATGCGGACCGTGCGGCTGGGCCGCCGCTTCGACTGCGTGTTCGTGCACGACGCGGTGGCGTACATGACCACCGAGGCGGACGTGCGCGCGGCCATCGAGACCGCCTGGGCGCACTGCGGGCCGGGCGGCGCGGCGCTCTTCGCCCCGGACCACGTCCGCGAGAACTTCCGGCCCTCCACCGACTGCGGCGGAAACGACGGCGGGGACGGCCGGGGGCTGCGCTACCTGGAGTGGACGTGGGACCCCGACCCGGCGGACAGCACCTACACGGTGGACTACGCGTACCTGCTGCGGGAGGCGGACGGCTCGGTGCGCGCCGTGCACGACCGGCACGTGGAAGGCCTGTTCGCCCGCGCGGACTGGCTGCGCTGGCTGTCCCAGGCGGGGTTCCGCCCGGCCGTGGTCCCCTTCGACCACTCGGAGCTGGAGCCCGGCGCGTACGAAGTCTTCGTGGCGACGAAGCCGCGCGAGTGACCTGCCCGCGGCGCCGGGTGCCGCGGGTGGACCTCGCGGGCCGGAAGCGCGGTACACCCTACCGTCCGCCGTGGTCTCCTCTTGCCCGATCCCGGTCATGCGCACGCTCCCCGCTCTCGCGCTCCTCGCCCTCGCCACGTCTGTGCCGGCAGCGGCACAGGCCATTGCCGTGCCGGTCCGCTGCCACGGCGACTGCCCGCCGCCCGGCCGGATGCCGCGGATCCTCACGCTGGACTCGGTACAGGTCTCCGCCACCGTGGAGGACCGCGGCGCAACCACCTACGTGAGCCACGTCTTCCGGCACGGGACGGCGGGCAGCATCGACGCCGCGTTCTTCTTTCCGCTCCCGGACGATGCCATCCTCACCACGGTGTCGGTCTACGAGGGCAGCGAGCTGGAGGTGTACAACGACTGGAGCCGGCCGGAGGAGGCGCGCTGGATCCTGGACGGCATCGCGCGCGAGCGGCCGGGCTCCGGGCTGGAGGCGTACGCGGGGCAGCGGCTGGTGCACGTCCACCTGCCGTCCGTCCCGCCCGGCGGCACGCAGCGCGTCCAGGTGGGCTACTCGCAGCCGGCCCGCGCGGAGGGCGCGGCTCGCGGCTATCGCTACCCACTCTCGGTGGGCGCCGCCGCCGCCCCCTTCCGCGCGCTGGACCTGGTCTTGGTGGTGCGCACCGGGGTGGGGTTTGGGGACCTGCGCTCGCCCAGCCACGACGTGGACGTGCAGGCGGGCACGGAGCTGGGCCGCTGCCCTCCGCAGTCGCGCTGCGGCACCATGTCCGTCCCGTCGCACCGCGTGAAGGTGGTGAGGCTGAAGCGCGGGGGCGACGTCCGGGCGCGGGACTTCGAGCTGGTCTACACCCCGCTGGAAGGGAGCGCGCCGCCCGGACCCCGGTGAATCCCCGCCGCGCCCCCGTCGCCGCCCCGGCGATGGCTTCCCTGCCCATGCCACCCGGATCTCCATTGATCTCCACCCAGGTCTCGCGCGCGAGCGCCGTTCTCCTCCTCGCCGGGGGGCTCGTGCTGCTGTTCGCGCCGGACGTCGTCCTGCCGCGCCTCGTTCCCGGCTTCCCGGCGGGGGGCGAATGGCTGGGGCAGCTCCTCGCCGCCGCGCTGCTGGCCCTGGCGGCGCTCGACTGGCTCAGCCGCGCGGTGCTGCTCGGCGGGATCTACGGGCGCCCCGTGGTCCTCGCCAACGCGGCGTTCTACTTCGTCGCGGCGATGGCGCTGCTCAGGCACGCCGTGGGACGCGACGTGCCCGCGGCGTTCTGGGTCGTGGCCGTTCCCGTGGCGCTGCTCGCCGGGGTGTACGGCTGGCTGCTCCTTCGCGGCCCCGCGGAGCGCGACCTCCAGGCCTACCGCAGATCGCAGCTCGGGGAGCCGTGAGGATGGACCGTGCGGAACCGAGCGTGAACGCGCCCGGACGGGCGCCGGGAGCGGATCTTCTGTCGAGGCTGTTCGCTGCCCGGCCGCAGACGCGGAGTGGCAGATGAGCGAGATCGTATTCGAGGTCTCCGACGCTGCGGAAGGCGGTTATACCGCCCTGGCACGGGGAGCATCGATTTACACCGACGCGGACACCTTTCCCGGGCTGCGCGAGGCAGTTCGGGACGCGGTGCGCTGCCACTTCCAGGAGGGGGAGGGACCGGCATTCATCCGGCTCCGCTATGTCCGCGTGGAAGTGATCGCCATGTGAGCCCCGCCCGTCCGCGGCAGCTCCACGGCGGCGGTCGCCGTGTCGGTTGTTGCGCCGCGCGGTCCCGCACACCATCCTGCACCGTAGAGCGCTCGTCGGAACCCGCGTCCACAGGATCAACACCCATGCACGCCTCGTCCATGTCCCGGCTCCGCGGCCTCGCCGCCGCCGGCCTTCCCCTGCTTCTCGCCCTCCAGCCGGCCGCCGCCTCCGCGCAGGGATCGCCCCTGTCCGGGGCGTACGTCGTCCGCCTGGGGAGCGACACCATCGCGGTGGAGGAGCTCACCCGCACGGCGAGCTCCATCCGGGGCCGCCAGGTGGTCCGCGTCCCGCGCACGCAGCTCCGCGAGTACAGCGGCACCCTGCGGCCCGATGGAACCCTGTCGCGCTTTTCGGTCGCCTTCCGGGCCCCCGGCGACGCGCAGCCCGCCTTTCGCGGCGAGGTGGAGTTCGGCGCGGACAGCGCCACGGTGCGGGTGATGCGCGGCGACAGCACCCAGACCTTCCGCGTGGCGGCGGCGGCGGGCGCCATCCCGCTGGTGGCCTACTCGGTGGCGCTGTACGAGGTGCCGCTGGCGCGGGCGGTGGGGGCGCGGCTGGACAGCCTGCGCGTGGCGCTGGTCCCCGTGGGGAACAGCGCCGCGGTGCCGTCGCTGGTGCGGCGGACGGGGAGCGGCCGGTACACCGTCACCAACATCGCCGGGACCAACCAGGTGCGCGTGGACGCGCAGGGGCGGCTGCTGGCGTGGGACGGGACCGCCTCCACGCTCAAGGTGGTCACGGAGCGCGCCGCGCGGGTGCCGCTGGACTCGCTGGCGGCGGCGTTCGCGGCGCGCGACCAGGCGGGGCGCGGCTTCGGGCAGGCGTCGCCGCGCGACTCGCTGTCGGCGCGCGTGGGCGGCGCCACCGTGTCCGTGAACTACGGGCGCCCGTCGCTGCGCGGCCGGCCCACGGCGCAGCTCCTCCCCCCCGGCCAGGTGTGGCGCACCGGCGCCAACCAGGCCACCCACTTCCGCACCGACCGCGACCTGGTGATCGGCGGGGCGCGCGTGCCCGCCGGCACCTACACCCTGTGGACCGTCCCCGGCCCCACGGAGTGGACGCTGATCCTCAACCGGCAGACCGGGCAGTGGGGAACCGTGTACGACGCGGCGCAGGACCTGGTGCGCGTCCCCATGAAGGTGGAGCGCGCGGCGCAGCCGGCGGAAACCTTCGCCATCGCGGTGGAGCCGCAGGGCACGGGCGCCGTGCTTGCGCTCACCTGGGCCGACATCCGCGCCACGGTCCCCGTCGTGCTCGCGGGAAGCTGACCCCCGGGGACGGGCCGGCGGCAAAGCTGGATACAAGGCGAGGGCGCCCGCGGAGATCCGCGGGCGCCCTCGCCTTGTCCGGGTCACGCACCGGAGCCTGCGTGAGGGATGCGAGCGCGAAGCGGCGAGACCCGGCGGCAGTTTGCCGGGGCTCGCCTCCGTTACGCACGGTTGTATCGTGCGTTACGGAGCCGCAGCCCGACCCCGCGCCAGCGGGGGCACGCCCGCACCCTGCCGTTCACCATCACTCGCCAGCACTCTCCGCCGGTAGCCGCAGCGTGAACGTGGCGCCCTGTCCCGGGCGGCTGACGAGCGACAATGTCCCGCCCAGCAGCGCCGCCAGCCGCTTGGAGATGGCCAGCCCCAGCCCGGTCCCCCCGCGCGAGGCGGCCGACGCCGTCTGCTCGAACTCGTCGAAGATCCGCTGATGGTCCTCCGGCGCGATCCCCGGGCCGGTGTCCGTCACCCGCACCTCCACGCTCCTTCCCACGTGCTCCAGCTCTACCCGCACCTCCCCCGCGTCCGTGAACTTGACCGCGTTGGACAGCAGGTTGAGGACGATCTGGCGGACGCGCGCCGGGTCCGTCGTCAGCCGGAACGAGCGCGGCGCCACCACCCGCAGCTCCAGCCCCTTGTCGCGCGCCTGGAGCTCCACCGTGGTGGACACCTCGCGCAGCAGGGTGGCCAGCTCCACGGGCTCCGGGTGCACCTCCAGCTTGCCCGCCTCCAGCTTGGAGATGTCCAGCACGTCGTTGACCAGCTCCAGCAGGTGCCGCCCGCTGGACACCAGCCGATCCGCGGCCCCCAGCTGCTTTTCCTCCAGCGGCCCGTAGACGCCCTCCTGGAGGAGCTGCCCGTAGCCCAGGATGGCGTTGATGGGCGTGCGCAGCTCGTGGCTCATGGACGCGAAGAAGCGCGAGCGGTCCGACATGGCGCGCGCCAGGCGGACGGCCTGCTCCTCCAGCACCCGCGCCTGCTCGCGCGTTTCCGCGTGCAGCAGCGCGTTGTCCAGCGCCAGCGTGGCCTGCCTCGCCAGCAGCCCCAGCAGCGGCGCGTCCCCGGGGTGGCGGAAGGCGTCCTCCGCGTCCGCGAACACGGCCAGCAGCGTGCTGCGGCTCCCGGCGCGGCGCACGCAGGTGGCGGCCCCGGCGCGGAAGCCCGCCCCCACCTGCGCCGCCAGCACGGCCGCGTCGTCCATCACGAAGGCGCCCGGGTTCGCCTCGTCCATGGAGCAGTGATCCAGGAGCAGGTCCACCAGCACGTAGAAGCGCGGGTCGTCCGGGGCGAACCCCACCCCGGCGCGCACGTCCGGCCGCTCGGCGCTCCCGGGGAGCACCAGCAGCGCCGCGTCCGCCCGCAGCGCGTGGCACACCACCTCCGCCAGGCGCGACCCCAGCTCCGCCGGGTCCAGCGTCTGCACCAGCACGTCCGAGATGCGGGCCAGCGCCGACGTCTCGTCGTAGCTGCGCTTGACCCGCGCCATGGCCCCCACCCGCGCCAGCAGCTCCGCCCGGCTGCACCCCTTGTTGAGGAAGTCGTAGGCGCCCAGCTCCAGCCCGCGCACCACCAGGTCGTCCGTGGGGGCGTCGGCCGTCAGGAAGATGACGGGGATGGGGGCGGTCTCCGGGTCCAGCTTGAGCTGCTCCACCACCTGGAAGCCGTCCATCCCCGGCATGTGCACGTCCAGCACGACCACGTCCGGGCGCCAGGCGCGGGCGCGCTCGATCCCCGCGGGCCCATCCTCCTCGGCCGCCACCTGGTGGCCGGCCTGGGCCAGTGCCGAGGACACCGCCACCCGCGGGATCCGCTGGTCGTCCACCACCAGGACGCGCGCCATCACCCGCCTCCGCACATCTCGGCGAGCGCCGGGGCGATTCGCCCCAGCGCCAGGCTGCGCTCCGCGTGGGGGCGCGCCGCCCGCGGCATCCCGTCGATCACCGCCGTTTCCGCGCTCTCCACCAGCGCCCGCCCCCCGGCGCGGCGGATGCGGGCCAGCCCCTCGGCCCCGTCGCTCCCCATCCCGGTGAGCACCACCCCCACCGCGCGCGCCCCCGCCGCCTCCGCCACCGAGGAGAACAGCAGGTCCACCGAGGGGCGGTGCAGCCGCTCGCCCGCGTCGTCCCACACCCGCACCCGCAGCCCGCCGTCGTCGCGGACCACCGTCATCTGCCGCCCGCCGGGAGCCACCAGCGCCTCGTCCGGCAGGACCGCGTCGCCGTCGCGCGCCTCGCGCACCCGGATCACGGAGCGCTGGTCCAGCCGCTCCGCCAGCGTCGCCGTGAAGCCCGGCGGGATGTGCTGCGCCACCACGACGCCCGCGCCCAGCCCCAGCGGCAGGGCGGGGATCACCTCGGTCAGCGCCCGCGGCCCCCCGGTGGACGCGCCGATGGCGATCACGTCGTAGGCGCCGGTCGATGCCACCGCGGCGCCCGGGACCTCCACGACGGCGGCGGGCGCGGCGACCATGCGCGGGGCGGGAGGGGGCAGGTGGGCGCTCCTGAGCACCGCGCGCACCTTGTCGCGGATCACGGGGGCCAGCCCGTGGATGTCCATGACCGTTCCCGCGTCCGTCTTGTCCACGAAGTCCACCGCCCCCGCCTCCAGGGCGCGCAGCGTCACCTCCGCCCCCTCGCGCGTCATGGAGCTGAGCAGGAGGACGGGGGTGGGCCGCTCGGACATGATCCGCTCCAGCGCCTGCATCCCGTCCATCCCGGGCATGTTGAGGTCCATGATGACCAGGTCCGGCTGCAGTTCGTGCACCAGCCGCAGCGCCTCCTCTCCGTTGGCGGCGTAGCCCGCCACCTCCACCCCCTCCAGGGGCTCCAGCATCCGCTCCGTGGCGCGGCGCACGAAGGCGCTGTCGTCCACCAGCAGCACGCGGGCGCGACGTGTCATGACGACGACCGGACCGAAAAGGCAACGGCGACGGCAACCGCGGGGGCGGGCGTGCCCCCGGCTGCGCCGGGGTCGGGCTGCGGCTCCGTAACGCACGAAACAACCGTGCGTAACGGAGGCGAGCCCCGCAAACCGCGCGGGTCTCGCCGCTTCGCGCTCGCATCCCTCACGCGGGCACCCTGCTGGCGTCCGCGGGAGGCCCCCTCCCCCCGGCCCCCTCCCCCTTGCGGGGAGGGGCCGGGGGAGGGGGTCGCCGTTGCCGGCTGTTCCCTCTTCCCTGTGGCGCTTCACGCTGCGCGTGAACTGATGGAACCCTGTTCCCTCTCACCCTTCCTCCTCGGGCCGGCGGTAGAAGATCGCCCCGGGGCGGCGCTCCACCCGCAGGGGAACGGCGA
Organism: uncultured Gemmatimonadales bacterium; assembly: GCA_963716255.1. Taxonomy (GTDB): domain Bacteria; phylum Gemmatimonadota; class Gemmatimonadetes; order Longimicrobiales; family Longimicrobiaceae; genus JAFAYN01. The sequence continues at coordinate 3,470,783 of OY970303.1, forward strand.
CGCGGCGCAGCGTTTCCGCGTGGCCCAGGAAGAGGAACCCCCCGGACGGGAGGACGCGGTACAGCCCTTCGGCGGCGCGGCGCAGCGCCTCGTCCCCGAAGTAGATGAGCACGTTGCGGCAGAGCACCACGTGCTGCGGGGCCAGGGACTGCCACCAGCCGTCGTCCACCAGGTTGGCGCGGCGGAACTCCACGCCGGCGCGCAGCTCGGGGCGCACCTCCCAGCGCGCGTCGCCGTCCGCGCGGAACCAGCGCTCCCGGAACTCCGGGTCCGTGCCGCGGAAGGCGTGCTCCGTGTACACGCCGGCGCGGGCGCGCTCCAGCGCGGCGGGGTCCAGGTCCACCCCGGTGATCTTCACCTTTCCCGGGGCGAACAGGCCGGTGTCCCGCACCACCGTGGCCAGGGTGTACACCTCCTCCCCGGCGGCGCACGCCGCGCTCAGGATGCGCAGCTCCCCGGCCGGCCCCAGCCGCTCGCGCAGGGCGGGGAGCACCTCGCCGCGCAGCGCCGCCAGCGTCCCCCGCTCCCGGCAGAAGTAGCTCTCGTTGTTGGTGAGGTGCGGCACCAGCCGCTCCCGCTCCGCGTCGCGCTCCGGGTGGAACTTGACCCGGAAGAGCAGGTCCTCGAACGTCGCCAGCCCCAGCGCCGAGCGGCGCGGCTCCAGCCGGTTGCGCAGCGTGTCGCGGCGCTCCGGCCCGAACTGCAGGCCGAACTCCTCGGCCAGCCACTCCGACCAGAGGCGGAACTCCTCCTGCGTGAGCGTGGGACCCGTCATCCCTCTCCCAGCGCCTCCGCCGCGGCCTGGCGCACCAGCGGGTCGGGGTCCGCGTCGCGGGCGGCGCGGAGAGCGCTTCCTTCTCCCCCCGCGTCCAGTCGCGCCAGCGCGCGCACGGCGCTCAGGCGAATGCGCCAGTCCGGGTCGTGGAGGGCGCCCGCCAGCCGCTCCGCGGCCGCCGGGGGCGCCACCCGGCGGAAGGCCTCCGCGGCGGCGCGGCGCAGCTCGCGGTCCTCCGAGTCCAGGCGCGCCTCCACCGCCGCCGCCCCGCCCGCGTCCCCCAGCTCTCCCAGCGCCCGCAGGGCGGCCGCCTGCAGGGCGGCGTCGCCTTCCGCCAGCGCCGCCAGCAGCGGGGCCAGCGCGGCGGGGGAGCGCGTCTCCCCCAGCGCGCGTACCGCGGCGAAGCGCACCGACGCGTCCGGCGAGCGGGCGAGCTGGGCCAGGCGCAGGGCGGCCTCCGGGCCGCCCACCGCCCCCAGCGCCGCCAGCTGCGCCGCGCGCGCCGCGGGGTCCTGCTCGCGCTCCAGCGCCGCGGCGATGCGCGGTCCCACCTCCGGTGCCGGGCAGCGGGCCACCCCCTCCGCAGCCGCGGCGCGCACCGCCGGGTCCGCGTCGGAAAGCAGCGCCGCCAGGCGGTCGCAGTCCCCGCCGGGGAAGCGGCCCAGGGCCAGGGTCGCCCCCAGGCGCAGCGCCGGGTCCGCCAGCACGGCCAGCGCGAGCTCGCGCGCGCCCGCCTCGTCCGCGGCACGGGCAAGGGCGTCGGCGGCCTCGGCGCGCACCTCGTCGTCCGCGTGGCGCAGGAAGGGGAGCACCGCCTCCGCCGCGGCCCGGTCCGGCAGGCGCGGCAGGGCGGCCAGCAGGGCGCAGGGCTCGCCCTGGCCGCGGGCCAGGCGGGGGAGCAGCTCCGCCAGCGCCACCTCGTCGGGGACCAGCCGCAGCCCCGCCTCCCCCGCGAAGCGCCGCTCCGGGTCCGCCAGCGCGTCCGCCAGCGCGGCGGCGGCGGCGGGGGTCCCGGCGGCGCCCAGCAGGCGGGCGGCGCCGCGGTCGCCGTCCGCGGCGAAGCGGCGCGCCAGCTCCGCCAGCTCCGCGCGGGCGGCCTCCCGCAGCCACTCCGGCGGCTCCCCGGGGAGCGCCGCCAGGAGGAGCCCGGCGGCCTCCAGGGCGGCCAGCCTGCCGTCCGCCGTCGCCGCCGGCGCGCGCAGCGCCTCCAGTCCCGCCGGGTCGCCGATCTCGCCGATCGCCTCCGCGGCGGCGGGCCCCACCGCCGGGTCGCGGGCCGCTTCCGCCAGCGCCGGGAGGGCCCGCGGGTCGCGGAGCCGCCCCATCGCCACCGCCGCCGCGATCCGCGTCCACGGGTCGCCGCCTCCGAGCGCCGCCGCCAGCGCGTCCAGGGCGCGCGGGTCGCCCAGCGAGCCCAGCGCGTCCGCCGCCGCCGCCGCCACGTTGGGCTCCGGGTCCGCCAGCGCCCGCTCCAGCGGGGCGCGCGCCTCCGGGTTGGCGGCCTCGCCCAGCGCGGAGGCCGCCAGCACCCGCACGTCGCCGTCCGGCTCGGCGGTCGCCAGGCGGCCCAGCAGCGCCAGGGCCCCGCCGGGGGCGCCGGGCGCGGCCAGCGCCGCCAGCAGCGAGCGCGCCGCGTTGCGGCGCTCCGCGTCGCCGCCGTCGCGCAGCGCCGCCTCCAGCTCCGGGAGGAGCGCCTCCGGGCGGGCGACCGCGCGCACCTCCTCCAGGGCGCGCTCCCGCTCCCACGCCGAATCGCCGCTCACCGCCGCCAGCAGCGCGCCCGCGTCCGGGCCGGGGCGCTCAGACACGGAAGCTCCCCACCAGCTCTGCCAGGCGCGCCGCCTGCTCCGCCACGTCCGCCGCCGCGCGCGCCGCCTCGCGCACCGAGGCCTGCGCCGCCCGCGCGCCGGAGGCGATGTTCTCCGTGGCCTGCAGCACCATCTCCCCGCCGCGCTTCTGCTCCGCCGTGGCGGAGAACACCTGCTGCGTCTGTTCGTTCATGTTCTCCGTGGCCTGCACGATCTGCCGGCTCGCCAGGCTCTGCTCGCGGGTGGCGATCCTCACCTCCTCGGCGATCTGGCGGATGTGCTGCGTGGACTCGTTGGCCTGCCCCGCCGCCAGCGTCTGCTGCTGCGCGGCCAGCGCCACCTCCTCCATCAGCTCGCGGGTGCGCGCCGCCGAGCCCACGATCTTTTCCAGCGCCCGCGCCGCCGCCTCCGCCAGCTCGATCCCCTCCGCCGTGCGCTCCGCCACCCCGCCGCTGGAGCGGGTCGCGCGCTCCAGCTCCTCCTGGATGCCGCGGATGGTGCTGCCGATCTCCCGCGCCGACTCCACCGAGCGCTCCGCCAGGCGGCGGATCTCCTGCGCCACCACCGCGAAGCCGCGCCCGTGCTCCCCGGCGCGCGCCGCCTCGATGGCCGCGTTCAGCGCCAGCAGGTTGGTCTGGTCCGCGATGTCCTCGATCAGCTCCGACACCTGCCCCACCGAGCGCCCCGTCTCCCCCAGCCCGCGGATCGCCTCCGTGAGCGCGTCCACCTGGCCGTGGATCCGCTGCATCCCGTGCACCACCCGCCCCACCGCCTCGCCCCCGCCGCTCGCGTCCGCCGCCGCCTCGATGGCGATCTGCCGCGTCTCCTCCACGTGCCGCCCCACCTGCTGGATGGAGGCCGCCATCTCGTCGATGGTGGCCGACGCCTGCTCCACGGCGGCGCCCAGGGTGTCCGCGCTGGCGGCGGTGTGCTCGATGGAGCGCCCCATCTGCCCCATGGACGACGACGTCTGCTCCACCGAGGCCGCCAGCGACTCGGTGCTCCCGGCCACCCGCCCGATCTGCGCCGCGATCTCCTCCATGGAGGTGGAGGTCTGCTCCGTGGCGGCCACCTGGTCGTCCACCGTCTGCGCCATGCGCTGCGACGACGCCGCGATCTGGTCCGACGCCGCCGCCACCTGCGCCGTGGCCACGTTGACGCCGGTGACCGCCCTGCGCAGGTCGTCCGACATGCGGTTCAGCGTCCCCGCCAGTATCCCCACCTCGTCGCGCCCCTCCGCCTCGATGCGCTGCGTCAGGTCGCCCGCGGCCACCGTGGAGGCGAACTCCACCGCGCGCTGCAGCGGCCGGGCGATGCGCCCCGCCAGCCACCCGGCGATGCCCAGGGCGACCACCACGGCGAACACCGTCAGCAGGACCAGCGTCATGCGGATCTGCCGCACGGCGTCGTCGACCGTGTCCCGCCGCAGCTCCGTGATCTCGGCCTGCCGCCGGTTGAAGGCGGCCAGCTGTCTGCCCGCTTCGCGGACCCAGTCCCGTGCCCGGCCCGTGCGGTAGAAGGTGGCGATCTCGTCCACCGCGCCGGCCTGGCGCATCTGCATCACCCGGTCCCCCACTTCCCTTTTCCAGGTCTCGCTTATGCGCGCCACCGAGTCGAGGCGCGCCTGCTGCCTCAGCTCGCTTTCCGCGACCGTGTCGTTTGCCGCCTCCAGCGCCTGCTCCAGCGTGGCGTCGGCCTCGCGGAACGGCTCCAGCGCCTCCGGCTGCCCCGTGATGGCGAAGTCCCGCATCGCCGAGGCGCGGGTGGAAAACGATTCCGCCACGACGGCGACCTGGTTCTGCACCGCCTCCGCCTCTTCCAGGGCGTCGGTGGCGTTGGCGATGCGCTCCACCTGGATCCACACGGCCGCCATGATGCCGAGCATCAGCAGCAGCACCGGCACGAAGGCGAGCATGATCTTGAGGCGTATCGATGCGTCCCTGTACCACTCCACCAGGCGCGTCATGCGGTCACTCCGGCGAGCACGTTGTCCAGGTCGAGGAGGGCCACCAGGCGGCCCTCGGCGGAGCGCACCACCCCGTCCAGCCACCCCTCCGGGAGCGCCGCGGCAGCCTCCGACAGGGGCGGGTCCACCTCGTCGCCGGTCTCCACGATCCCGGCCACCCGGTCCACCAGCAGCGCCACCGGCTCGCGCCCCGCCCCGGGCGACACCACCACCAGCCGCCCCGGCCGCAGCGCGGGGGCTGCGCGCAGGCGCGTCCCCAGGTCCAGCACCCCCAGCAGCGCCCCGCGCAGGTGCACCACCCCCACCACGTCCGGTGGGGGGAACGGGGTGCGGGTGAGGGGCGGCGGCCGCAGCACCGCGCTCACCCGGTCCAGCGGCAGCCCGAACTCCGCCGCGCCCAGCCCCACGGCCACGGCGCTCACGCCGCGGCCCCGGTCTGCTCGCGCACCGCGTCCAGCAGCTGCTGCGGCGTCCACGGCTTGGGGAGGAAGCCGTTGGCGCCGGCCGCGCGCGCCGCGGCGCGGTCCTCCTCGGCGGACTCGGTGGAGCTCACCAGCACCGGCGGGCGGGTGATCCCCAGCTCGGAGCGCAGTCGGCGCACGAACTCCAGCCCGTCCATCTGCGGCATGTTGATGTCCACGATGAGCAGGTCCATCTCCGGGTCCTGGGCGGCGGCGTCCAGCCCCTCCGCGCCGTTGGCGGCGAACCGCAGGTCGTTGGCCGCGCCCAGCACCAGCCGGTACATGCGGCACATCATCGGGCTGTCCTCCACCACCAGGATCCGCCTCCGCTCACTGGCCACCGCCGCCTCCGCGATACAGGTCCACGTTCATCTCCACCAGCGCCGCAGCGTCCAGCACCAGCACCACCCCCCCGTCCGGAGACACCGTCGCCCCCGATACCCCCGGCGGGCTTCCCAGCGCCGCCGGGAGCGCGCGCACCGTGGCCGGGCGCTGCTCCAGCAGCCGGTCCACGCCCAGCGCCACCGCCCGGCCCCCGCTGCGCACCACCACCAGGAAGCGGGGCGCCTGGCCCCCGCCTTCCTCCTCCCATCCCAGGATGCGCCCCAAGCGCGCCAGCGGCAGCGTCTCGTCGCGCAGGCGCACCACCTCCGCCGGGCCCGCGCGCTCCACCGGGCCGGCGCGCAGCGTCTCCTCCACGTCGGCCGAGGGCACGGCCAGCCGCTCGCCCGCCGCCTCGAAGAAGAGCACCGGCACCAGCGCCACCGTGAGGGGGAGCCGCAGCACGAAGCGCGTCCCGCCCTCGTCGCCCTCCTCCACCTCCACGCTCCCCCGCAGCCGCGCCACCGCGCCGCGCACCGCGTCCAGCCCTATGCCCCGCCCGGACACGGCGCTCGCCACGCTGCGGGTGGAAAAACCGGGCCGGAAGATGAGCTCCTCCGCTTCCTCCCCCTCTCCCGGCGCCACGATCCCCTGCTCCCGGGCCCGCGCGAAGATCCCCGCCCGGTCCAGCCCGCGTCCGTCGTCCTCCACCTCGATGCGCACCCGGTCGCCCTCCTGCGCCGCCCGCAGCGACAGCGTCGCCTCCGCCGGCTTCCCCGCGGCCTCGCGCTCCCCCGGCGGCTCGATGCCGTGGTCCACGGCGTTCCTCACCAGGTGCAGCAGCGGCTCCGCCACCGCGTCCGCCGTGGACTTGTCCAGCCGCGTGTCCTCGCCCTCCAGCAGCACCCGCACCCGCTTCCCCTGCTCGCGCGCCAGGTCGCGCACCAGCACCGGGAAGCGCGACAGGATCCGCCCCACCGGCACCATGCGCAGGTCGGTGGCGGTGCGGCGCGCCGCGTCCGCGGCGGTCGCCAGCGCCTCCACCCGGTCGCGCAGGTCGCGCCCCAGCCCGCACGCCCGCAGCGCGTCGCGGCTGGCGTCCGCCCAGTCGTCCAGCGCAGTGAGCTGTGTCGCCACCTCGCCGATCTCGTCCAGCAGCACGTCCAGCATGCGGAAGGGGATGCGGACCACGTCGTCGCGCAGGTCCTCCGCGCGCACCCCCGGCGCCGCGGGCGCCGCCCCCGGGGGTGCGGCATCTCCGGCCGCCAGCGGTCCTGGCTCCGCCGAGGACGGCTGCGGCTGTGGGCGCGGCGCGGCCTCCGCCCCGGACACGGCCGCCGGGCCGGGTTCCGGCGGGGGAGCCGGGGCCGCCGGCTCGTCGCGGATGGGCACGAGCGCGGCGAAGGCCGCCTCCTGCTCGGGGGTGCCGGCGCGGTCCACCGCCGCGCGCAGCGCCGCCGCCCCGCGCAGCAGCGCCGCCAGCGTCGGCGCGGGCGGGGGCGCGTCGGAGCGCTTCAGGACGCTTTCCACCGAGTGGACGAAGTCCTGGATGGCCCGCAGCCCCAGCATCCCCGCGTTGCCCTTGAGGGTGTGCAGCCCCCGCAGGAGCGGCGTCCGCTCCGCCTCCCCCAGCGGTTCGCCGCGCTCCCAGCCGGCGAGCGTCGCGTCCAGGCGCGCGACGGGGTCGCGGGCCTCGTCGCGGAAGTCGCCCAGCAACTCGGACAGGTCGAAGAGGTCGGACAGCGCTCCCTCCCGGGGCGGGGTTGCGGCGGGGTGGGGCCCCCGGCCCGTGATGCAGGCATTTTGGGGGCCAGCGTCCGCGCCGCGCCACCGTCCGCGTCCGCCCGCCGGGCCCGCCGCCCTTGTGCGGCGCCCGCGCCGAGCGAATCTTGGCAGCTCCCCGGCGATCCACCCCCACCCGCCCGTCCATGCCCCGCATCCACTTCCCGCACCCGCTCACGCTGCTGGTGGGCTTCATCGCGCTGGCCGCGGCGCTGTCGTGGGTCCTCCCCGCCGGCGAGTACCAGCGCCGCGAGGACCCCGTCACCGGCCGCGAGGTGGTGGTCGCGGGGACGTACCATCGCGTGGACTCCTCCCCGGTGGGACCGTTCAAGGCGCTGGTCGCCATCCCCCGTGGCATGGCCGAGGCCGCCGACGTGGTGTTCGTGGTCTTCCTGGTGGGCGCCGCCTTCACGGTGCTGGACCGCACCGGCGTGCTGCGGCGCGGCACCGACCGGCTGGTGGTGGGGATGCGTGGCCGCACCCTGGTGGTGATCCCGGTGATGAGCGTGCTTTCCGCGCTGGGCGGGGTGATGATCAACATGCAGGAGGAGTTCATCGCCCTGGTCCCTGCCCTCCTCATCCTGACGCGCCGCATGGGCTTCGACCCCCTGGTGGCCGTCTCGGTGAGCATGGGCGCCGCGGCCGTGGGCTCCGCGTTCAGCCCCATCAACCCTTTCCAGGTGGGGATCGCGCAGAAGCTGGCCGAGCTTCCCCTCCTGTCCGCCGCTCCCTTCCGCGTCGTCTTCCTGGTGCTGGCGCTGGCGCTCTGGATCGCGGCCACCCTTCGCTACGCCGCGCGCACCCGCGTCGCCGAGGAGGAGGTGGAGGCCCACGCCGAGGCGGCCGTCGGCGCCCGTCCCACCCGCGGGCGCGACGCCGGCATCCTGGGGCTGGTGCTCGCCACCTTCGCCGTCTACGTCTTCGGGATCCTGCGGCTGGACTGGGGCTTCAACGAGATGGCGGGGCTGTTCTTCGCCATGGGAATCGCGGTGGGGCTGCTGGGAGGGCTGCGCGTGGGGGGGACGGTGGAGGCCTACATCGAGGGCTTCCGGGACATGGCCTTCGCCGGGCTGCTCATCGGCTTCGCGCGGGCCATCTACGTGGTGCTCCAGGACGGCCGCATCGTGGACACCATCGTCAACGGGCTGGTGACGCCCATCGCCGGGCTCCCGGTGGCGCTCTCCGCGCTGGGGATGATGGCGGTGCACGCACTGATCCACGTTCCCGTGCCCAGCGTCAGCGGCCAGGCGGTGCTCACCATGCCGGTGCTGGTGCCCGTCTCCGACCTGCTGGGGCTGTCGCGCCAGGTCACCGTGCTCGCCTACCAGTACGGCGCCGGCCTCACCGAGCTGGTGGCACCCACCAACGGCGCGCTCATGGCCATCCTCATCGCCGCCGACGTGCGCTACGAGCGCTGGCTGCGCTTCGTGCTCCCGGTGCTCACCGGGCTGTTCGCGCTGGGCGCCGCCGCGGTGATGATCGGGATCGCCATCGGACTGCGGTAGGGCAGGGGTGGTAGCCGGCGGCTGAGCCCGCCACGAAGCGAGGGGAACGAAGCAACGCCGCCCGGCTCTCGGAGCCGGGCGGCGTTGCCTTGTTCGGGAGATTTCATCGGCCAGCCATAGCAGGCTCGACATTGCCCCCAGCCTCCGGGAAGCGCGATTGCCGCTCCGTTCGGGTCCAGTCCGGCATCAGTTTGCCCGGGCTGATTGACCCAGCCGTTTGAGGCCGATTATATACGCCAGAACATCCTCTCGCCCGTTCACTTTCGGAGCCGCCTATGCCCCCTGCCAAGCATCCGCAAAGGCTTACGCGTCCGGATCGTGGACAGGCTCCGCCCCCTGCTTTGCTCGCCCAGGGCGAGCCTTTCGACGGGTTCAACGTCATCGACGAATGGCAGAGCCCCGCGGCAGTCCTGCCGTGGCAAGCCCTCCGGGACGCGATCCTTTGGGCGAGGCGCGCGGAAGCGCCCGTTCGGCTGTTCGCGTTCACCGCGCCGGAGCGACGCGCGGCGGAACTGGCGGACCCGGCCATCCCGGACGACATCCGCGCGCCGCTGATAGCCCTTTCTCGCGTCCTATCGCCTACCTCCACGCCTGCGCGTCAGGAACTGGCCGAGGCCTGCCGGGCAATCTCCAGGTGGGCAGAGAGCAGCGGTCGCCCACAGACCGCAATCTCGTTCGCGCAAGGAGCCGCTCTGATCCAAATCACGCATGCAGGCCATGCCTATCAAGTGGCCCTGCTATGCCGAAGAGCGGCTGAGTACGAACGTGCGGAGACGTGGTATCGGCGCGCTGTCCGCCTCGCTTCGCGGGCGCGGGACCGCCGAACCTTGGCGCTCGCGTGGCTGGGGCTGGCAAACCTGCTTATCCAAGGCGGCGACTACGAGGCAGCGAAGGTGGTGCAGTTCCGGGCCCTCCGCATTGGTCGGCGGTCCGGGCTCTGGATCATAAAAGGGATGGCGCTACACGATCTGTTCACCGTCGCAGTAGAGCAGGGCCAGGTAGCGGAAGCCGAGAGCCTGGCGTGGCAAGCGTTTGGCGCCTACCCCGCCGCCGCGGACCGGCTCCCCGCGCTGGCAAGCGATGTTGCGTCTCATTGGCTGTACCAAGGTTTCTATAAGCGGGCTTTGATCGTGTTTCAGGCCGTACTCCCCACGCTCCGACTCAAGTCTGAACGCCTGTTGGTCCTGTCTATGATCTCCCGCGCAGCCGCGGGCCTCGGGGACCTGGTCCTCTTTCAGAACGTTTGGACAAAGGCGTGGGCCGTACTCGACCGGGAGCCAGCCACCAACCGCGCTTGCGCCGCGCTTTACAACCTCGCCTATGCTTCAGCTTGCCTGAAGGATTGGGACCGGACCCTTTTAGCGGGAAAGTATTCGGTGGAGGTGGCGATTCGCAGGGGTGAATTAGAGGTCGGCAAGAACGCGGCTCAACTGGTGGAGGCGGTACAGCGAGCGGCATTCGAGCACTCGTTGAGGCGCCGCCCGGACGAGCCCGAAGTGCTGGAAGCTGCAGAAACGCTCGCCCAGCGACTCGTTCGACGGCTAGCCGCGCACGGAATCGAATCCCCGCGCGCGGCAAGCTCCTCGTAAATCAGGCTCCTGATCCCAGCGTTCCAGGGCCCCGCTCGGCAACGTAGGACGTGTCTGAAGTCGTGGTCGTGGTTGATCCATCCACCTTGTTGCCCGAGCCCAGCGTAATGATGTTGGTAGCGCCGTGATCGGGGACCGCCTCGGGCTCCGTTAGTGCAGTGTCAGCGCTGCAACCCGCAAGAGCGAGGACCGCCAGCAGCGCCACTATACCGTTCCGTGCCTTCATGATGCGCTCCTTGTGGAGAGAGGGAAAGAAGTTGCCGGCGCCCGGAAGCTAACGGGGCCACATTTCTCGCCCTAACCGTTCGGATTGGTGGCGCACCTATTCGGACAAATGGCCGCGGCGCGCGAGGGTGCTCTTCCGTGTCACGACCGCGGGGATGGTCTCGTCTCAGCTGCGGCGGCCGGGCGAACCAACCCTGCGCGCCGACGAACCTCATCGGAGACGACCATGGAACAGCGGATCGATTACAGGCAGGCGGCGCCGGGCGCGCTGAGAGCCATGTTCGGGTTGGAGCGCTATGTCCAGGAGAGTGGGCTGGAGCACTCGCTGCTGGAACTGGTGAAGCTCCGCGCCTCGCAGATCAACGGCTGCGCCTACTGCGTGGACATGCATACCAAGGACGCGCGTGCCGCCGGCGAGGGCGAGCAGCGGCTCTACGCGGTGTCCGTGTGGCGGGAAGCCCCGTTCTTCAGCGGGCGCGAGCGGGCTGCGCTCGCCTGGACCGAGGCTCTGACCCAGGTGAGTGAGAAGGGGGTTCCGGACGAGCTGTATGCGGAAGCGCGCGAGCATTTCTCGGAGCGAGAGCTGGTGGACCTCTCCCTGGCAGTGGTCGCCATCAACGGGTGGAACCGCCTGGCCATCTCCTTCCGGCCGCCCGTGGGTGAGTACCAGCCACGCGCGACGCTCCAGGTGGAGACCCTCGCGAGTTAGCGTCAGGCTCGTCTGGAGATGAAAAGAACGGTGCCGGGTGCGCCCTTCGGCGTCCGGCACAGTTTCATCATGATCGCGTAACGAGACCCTTGACGGCCTGTGGAGAGCCAAGTATCATATGTGCCCTTCGCGAAACAAGCGGGTAACGCCGACCAGTGGGGGGTTGACGGACCGGTCGAAGAGGTTTATTCTTTCGGGCTCCTCTTCGGACGGATGCAGGGCGGTTGCGGTGCGGCGAAAACGTCGCGGTGGCGCCTTGACGATCCAGTCTAAGTGGTTTAGGATTGCGGGCTTGGCCGACGATTTCGTCGGGTAGAAGATGGAAAAAGAAGTTTCGGCAGGGGTTGACGGGCGGGGAGTGCAGGGTTAGCTTGGAGGGCTCGCCGGAAGGCGGGCGAGTGACACGACGAGCCGGGTGAAACTGGCTGGGTCGTCCTGAAGCGAGTCATGGGCTCGCGTGTGTTTTGACAATTCGGGTTTTGGGGGAGTGCGAAGAAGTGTGCGCCCCGGAGGGAAGGCACCACGTCCTTTTCTCCAATGGGATTAAAAACGTGAAAGAGTTCCGGACACGGAAACGTGTTCGAACGAGCTAAATCGAAGTCTCTAATGGAGAGTTTGATCCTGGCTCAGGACGAACGCTGGCGGCGCGCTTAACACATGCAAGTCGAACGGGGTCACTCTTTCGGGGGTGGTCTAGTGGCGAACGGGTGCGTAACACGTGAGCAACCTGCCCCTGTATGGGGGATAACCCTGGGAAACCGGGGCTAATACCGCATGCGCTCTGGGAGCTACCTGGCTCTTTGAGGAAAGTCCCTTTCGGGGGATGTGCAGGGAGGGGCTCGCGGCGTATCAGCTAGTTGGTGGGGTAACGGCTCACCAAGGCGACGACGCGTAGCCGGTCTGAGAGGACGACCGGCCACATTGGGACTGAGATACGGCCCAGACTCCTACGGGAGGCAGCAGTGGGGAATCTTGCGCAATGGGCGAAAGCCTGACGCAGCGACGCCGCGTGGGGGAGGAAGCTTTTCGGAGTGTAAACCCCTGTCAGGAGGGAAGAACGGGCGCCCGAGGAAATGCGGGTGTTTTGACGGTACCTCCAGAGGAAGCACCGGCTAACTCTGTGCCAGCAGCCGCGGTAATACAGAGGGTGCGAGCGTTGTTCGGAATTACTGGGCGTAAAGCGCGCGTAGGCGGCTTCTTAAGTCTTACCGTGAAATGCCGGGGCTCAACCCCGCGCACGTCGGGGGATACTGGGGAGCTGGAGACAAGTAGAGGCGAGCGGAATTCCGGGTGTAGCGGTGGAATGCGTAGAGATCCGGAAGAACACCAGAGGCGAAGGCGGCTCGCTGGGCTTGGTCTGACGCTGAGGCGCGAAAGCGTGGGGAGCGAACAGGATTAGATACCCTGGTAGTCCACGCCGTAAACGATGGATGCTAGACGCTGGGCGGATCGACCCGGTCAGTGTCGCAGCTAACGCGATAAGCATCCCGCCTGGGGAGTACGGCCGCAAGGCTGAAACTCAAAGGAATTGACGGGGGCCCGCACAAGCGGTGGAGCATGTGGTTTAATTCGAAGCAACGCGAAGAACCTTACCTGGGCTTGACATGCATTTGAAACTCCGGTGAAAGCCGGAGCCCTCTTCGGAGCAGGTGCACAGGTGCTGCATGGCTGTCGTCAGCTCGTGTCGTGAGATGTTGGGTTAAGTCCCGCAACGAGCGCAACCCTTATTCTCTGTTACCAGCGGGTGATGCCGGGGACTCTGAGAAGACTGCCGGTGACAAACCGGAGGAAGGTGGGGACGACGTCAAGTCATCATGGTCCTTACGCCCAGGGCTACACACGTGCTACAATGGCCAGGACAAACCGTTGCAAGACCGCGAGGTGGAGCGAATCGGAGAAACCTGGTCCAAGTTCGGATTGCAGTCTGTAACTCGACTGCATGAAGCTGGAATCGCTAGTAATCGTGGGTCAGCTACACCACGGTGAATACGTTCCCGGGCCTTGTACACACCGCCCGTCACGCCATGGGAGTCGGGAGCGCCCGAAGTCCGTGACTCAACCCTTCGGGGGGAGAGCGGCCGAAGGCGAGCTCGGTGACTGGGGCGAAGTCGTAACAAGGTAGCCGTAGGGGAACCTGCGGCTGGATCACCTCCTTTCAGAGAAGCCGAGTAAGTCCTTCGGGGCAGAAAGGCACTCGCAAGTCGAGCGCACATGGTATTCGCACCTCCCCCGAAGCTTGAATTGATTGACAATCCGGGTGAAGGGAATAGGGAGTAGCAAAGGCTGAGAAAGAGCACCTTTGGCGGTGGGCCGGAGTGCGTCGTCCATGGACTTTGGGGGTAACCCTGGGGTGTGTGGGCGCGAAAGCATATCCGGTCAAGCGGAAAAGGGCGCACGGTGGATGCCTTGGCACGGACAGGCGAGGAAGGGCGCGATAAGCTGCGAAAAGCTTCGGGGAGCCGCACGTAGGCAGAGATCCGGAGATGCCCGAATGGGGAAACCCGGCAGCCGTCATGGGCTGTCATCCCCCGCTGAATACATAGGCGGGTGGAGGCCAACGGGGAGAACTGAAACATCTAAGTATCCCCAGGAAAAGAAATCAAACGAGATTCCCGAAGTAGCGGCGAGCGAAACGGGAGGAGCCCAAACCTGGGGCAACCCAGGGGTTGAAGGGCCTGGATGGGGCATTGTCCCGTCTGCATGGAAGCGCTAGCGGAAGCGATCTGGAACGATCCTCCACAGAGGGTGAGAGACCCGTATGCGAAAGCGCAGCCCAGCAGATGATCCAGGTACCTGAGTACGGCGGGACACGAGAAATCCCGTCGGAATCTGGGGGGACCACCCTCCAAGGCTACATACTCGTCCGTGACCGATAGTGCACCAGTACCGTGAGGGAAAGGTGAAAAGAACGCCTGGCGGCGAGTGAAATAGAACCTGAAACCGTGTGCCTACAAGCGGTAGGAGGGGGCTTAGGCCCCTGACTGCGTGCCTTTTGCATTATGATCCGGCGAGTTACTCCTCACGTGCGAGGTTAAGGTCTTCTGGACTGGAGCCGCAGCGAAAGCGAGTCTGAAGAGGGCGCAGAGTACGTGGGGGTAGACCCGAAACCGAAGCGATCTACCCATGGCCAGGTTGAAGCTCGGGTAACACCGAGTGGAGGACCGAACCCGTTTCTGTTGAAAAAGATTGGGATGAGCTGTGGGTAGGGGTGAAAGGCCAATCAAGCTCGGAGATAGCTGGTTCTCCCCGAAAACTATTGAGGTAGTGCCTCGGAGGCGTGGCGAAAGCCCGAATGTATCGCGGAGGTAGAGCACTGAAAGGACGCGGGGCCCCACCGGGTTACCAACTCCTATCAAACTCCGAATGCCGTGGATATGGACTCCGGGAGACAGGGTGCGCGCGATAATGTGCGTCCGCGAGAGGGAAAGAACCCAGACCGTCGGCTAAGGCCCCGAAGTGCGAGCTAAGTGAGAAACGATGTGGATGTGCACAGACAACTGGGAGGTTGGCTTAGAAGCAGCCATTCCTTGAAAGAGTGCGTAATAGCTCACCAGTCAAGTGCGTCTGCGCGGATAATGGTCGGGACTGAAGCTCGACGCCGAAGCCACGGGTTCATGCTTATGCATGAGCGGTAGGGGAGCGTTCTGCTAGCGGAGAAGCGGCCGTGGAAACGTTGCCGTGGAGCGGGCAGAAGTGAGGATGCCGGAATGAGTACGCGATAACGGGGGTGAGAATCCCCCGCACCGAAAGCCTAAGGTTTCCAGGGGCAGGCTCGTCCGCCCTGGGTTAGTCGGACCCTAAGCCGAGGCCGAAGGGCGTAGGCGATGGGAATCAGGTGAACATTCCTGAACCACATGATGTGCGTTCGACCCGCAGGGGGGACGCAGGAGTGAAAGCAGGGCCGGCCGGTGGTTGTGCCGGTGCAAGGAGGTAGGCGTTCCTGGGGGATGAAAGACCCGGGTAGCCGAGATCTGACGCCAAGATGAGGATACGTCCTTGTCGAGTCTGCCTAATCAGGCTGCCGAGAAAAGCCTCGGCGGGGAGTGCATCATGTGACCGTACCGCAAACGGACACACGTAGGCGAGGCGAGTAGCCTCAGGTGCTCGAGTGAACTGTGGAGAAGGAACTCGGCAAAATGTCCCCGTAACTTCGGGAGAAGGGGAACCCTCGGTACTTGAGCGTCCTTCGCGGGCGTGAGGGGAAGAGGGTCGCAGAGAATCGGCCCAAGCGACTGTTTAGCAAAAACACAGGTGTCTGCAAAGTCGCAGAGACGACGTATAGGCACTGACGCCTGCCCGGTGCCGGAAGGTTAAGAGGAGAGCTCAGTTCCCTTCGGGGGGCGAAGGTTTGAATCGAAGCCCCGGTAAACGGCGGCCGTAACTATAACGGTCCTAAGGTAGCGAAATTCCTTGTCGGGTAAGTTCCGACCTGCACGAATGGCGTAACGACTTGGGCGCTGTCTCCTCCACAAGCTCGGCGAAATTGGAGTCTCGGTGAGGATACCGAGTACCCGCGACAGGACAAAAAGACCCCGTGCACCTTTACTGCACCCTGACATTGATCTTCGGCACCACTTGTGTAGGATAGGTGGGAGGCTGTGAGCCCCGGGCGCTAGCTCGGGGGGAGCCAACGGTGAAATACCACCCTGGTGATGTTGGAGACCTAACCTGGCCCAGTGAATCCTGGGTAGGGACCGTGTCAGGCGGGCAGTTTGACTGGGGCGGTCGCCTCCTAAAGAGTAGCGGAGGCGCGCAAAGGTTCCCTCAGCGCGGTCGGCAATCGCGCGAAGAGAGCGTAAACGCATAAGGGAGCTTGACTGCGAGACGGACAGGTCGAGCAGGTGCGAAAGCAGGCGTTAGTGATCCGGCGGTCCCGTGTGGAAGGGCCGTCGCTCAACGGATAAAAGGTACGCCGGGGATAACAGGCTTATCGCCCCCGAGAGTTCACATCGACGGGGCGGTTTGGCACCTCGATGTCGGCTCATCGCATCCTGGGGCTGGAGAAGGTCCCAAGGGTCCGGCTGTTCGCCGGTTAAAGCGGTACGCGAGCTGGGTTCAGAACGTCGTGAGACAGTTCGGTCTGTATCCGTCGTGGGCGCAGGAGGATTGAGGGGAGCCGTCCTTAGTACGAGAGGACCGGGACGGACTGACCTCTGGTGTACCGGTTGTCGTGCCAACGGCAGCGCCGGGTAGCTAAGTCGGGACGGGATAACCGCTGAACGCATCTAAGTGGGAAGCCCCCCCCAAGATGAATCCTCCCAGCCGCAAGGCTCAGAAGGGCCGTGGGAGACGACCACGTAGATAGGCGGCAGGTGTACGTGTGGCGACACACTCAGCCGAGCCGTACTAAGGGCCCGTGTGGCTTGACCGGTCGATAGGCAGGACCGGCGCATCGTCAAAGCTCTTTCGAAGTACTTGCTGCTCCCATTCTCTTCCCCTGATTTCTGTAGCGCGGGAGCGATCCCGTGCGAGGCACCGCGGACCTTGGGGTCCGCAGCCGGTGCGGCTGGTGGCGATGGCGTGGGGGATACACCCGATCCCATCTCGAACTCGGAAGTTAAGACCCACTGCGCGGATGGTACTGCCGGGGCCACCCGGTGGGAGAGTACGGCGCTGCCAGCCCTGTTCTTCAGAGCCCCTCGATCCTATCACGGATCGGGGGGCTCTGCTCGTTTCAGCTCTCCGGAAGCGCGAAGCTCAGAAAGCGCTCAAAAAGCGGTGTCCTGCGGTAGAGGTCTCTCGGTCCCGGGGCGCCCCGCACCCACTCCTGCTCCTGTACCTCGGCCAGTCCGAACCCCTCCAGTGGCCGCAGGAACCGGGTCTCCACGATCAGCGGCATCGGATCGCCGTACGGGCTCCGCGGGGGGGCTTCGCCGACACCGGGGAGGACGATGCTCTCGGCCAGGTCGTAGGGCGTACTCCACTCGCCGCCGACGTGCCCGAAGCGGAAGAGGGTGTAGCCGATGCTGAACTGGAACTCGGGTACGTCCGGGGCGCCGTCGAGGTACTCCAGGTTGAAGCGTCGGAAATGCACGCGGAAAAGCGTGGCGAACAGCTCGCCGGCGCGCCCTTCGGCGGACAGCTTCTCGCCGGTGCGCGTCAGGCTGAAGAGCCCGTTGCGGCGCTTCACCAGCCCGGCCAGCTCCAGCAGGATTCGCGTGATGTGAAGCGGCTCGACGTCCTCCTCGTTCGCGGTCCCGGGCACCGGCAGGTCCCATCGTGACTTCGGTGACTTCATCCGCTCCCGGAAACGAGATACGAATACGCGTGGCAGGTTCCCCTTGGGCGTCGCCTTCACCTGTCCTTCGGCGGCGAGTATCTCCAGGAAGAGCCGCGCGTTGTACAGCGTGCGAGAGGATGCCAGTTCGTCGACTGTCAGCGTGGCGTCGAGCCGCACGGCGCTTTCCGCCCCCTGCCAGTCCGCGTCCAGCAGCCACTGCACGTCGCCGGGGGAGAGTCCGCCCATCCCTGGATCGAAGGGCGGCAGCATGTCGAACCCGGCCGAGCGGAGCGCGGCGGTCAGTTCCTCGATGTCGGCGTCGGGATTGCCGGCGAGAAACTGCTCCACGAACGCCTCCGCCTGCCGGAGCATCGCCTCCGCCTCGTGGCGGAGCGACGCCGTGCCTCCCTCGCTCTCCACTTGGTTGCGCGGTCCGGGTCCGAGGCTTTGGCCTGGAGCCGGTGCCCAGCCGCCGTCGTTCGCGCGCGGGCGTGTGAGGGCGAGCCGGAAGCGGATCTCTTCGATGTCCACCGTTTCGGGATCGAAGTCTTCGCCGATCCAGTCCAGCATGTCGTCGTGCTCGGGAGCGGAGGTGTCGGCGAGCACCTCCAGCAGGCGCGCGTAGCCGAGGGGGCCTCCGGAGTCCTCCGGGGGGCCCGCGCGCTCCCCGGCCAGGTAGACGGGGTACTCGCGCCCCGGCTCGGCCGCGAGCACTTCCTCCACCTGGACGCGATGCTCCCAGCCGTCGCCGAAGTCGTACTCGTACAGGAGAACGCCGCCGGGACCGGTCAGCTGGTCGAGCCGCGCTGTCCGGGCGTTGCGCGTCCCGCGCCCCCGGTCCTCCTTGGAAGGCTCGGCGTACTCCACGCCTTTGAACTCGAACCGCCAGAGGTGGTAGTCCTCCCACCCCATCGAAGCCTGGATCACGCGGTGCAGGCCGACGAGGGTGGTGTCTTCCGGGACCAGCACGCGCCGCCAGATCGCCGGCCGCACGTCTGACAGGGTGATCTTGATCTGGTAGACGCGGCCGCCGGGTCCGCCCCCATCGCCGACGGGTGCCGGCCTGCTGCCACTGCCCCGGCGCGTCTGCCGTGCTCCGACCTGCTGCCGCTCGCCGGCTCCGGGCTCCTGCTTCCGCTCTGACCCCGCGCTCCCGGGAGCTCCGTCGGCGGGGATGAACGGGATGAGGCCGGCGTCGAAGGCAGCCTCCTGGACCTCCCGCGGCGCATGGCGCACGTCCATCGGCAGGCCGTTCACCTGGAGCAGCCACACGAGCGGGTTGTCCGCCAGCTTGCCGGGCAGCGTCCATTCCGGGTCGAACCGCCGGAGATCCAGGGCGTCCCGGATCTTGCGAAACTGGGCGGCGATGGTGCTTTCGCCGACCCCGCATTTCTTCGCCAGGTCCGCGGTGCTCATGTGCGGGTCCTGGGCCGGGTCGGACAGGAAGTTGACCCACCCCACCGCGTACACGATCGCCGCGGCCCACGTCCGCGGCTGCCCGCTCCCGAGCGGCGAGGGGCGTTTGCGCGCGAGGGCGGCGGCCATGCGCCTGGCGAGATCCGCGTACTCGTCGTTCAGGTGCGCGACCGCGACGGCGTCGGTACGCTGGACGACCTGCTCGAAGCGGGCGCGCAGGCGTTCGGGAACGCGATAGGGATCCTGGGCCGGCACGGACACCTCCGTTGGCGGTGGACGAGTTTGCGAACGGGTCCTCCCGGGATGCGGCCACCCGCCCACGGGAAGGTGCCGCCCTCGCGGGCGAAGCTAGGTGGACGCGGCGCAGAAACAAGCATGAGTCCCTTATGCGACACGTGCGCACCCCTTGCCGCAGGTACGCGCCGAGTGCAATCCTTCATCCACGATCCAGTCCTCGCGCACCCTTCTCACAGACGCCCATGCGTGTGTCACTCCCGGCGGCGTTTCGCCGCGTACTGCCCGCTGTCCTTGTGCTCGCCTTCTTCCCCGCGGCTGCGGCCGCCCAGCAGGGTCCTGCCGCTCCCGGCTCCGTGCTGCTCCCTCCGCTACGCGTGATCGATCCGGACTATCTGGACCGCACCGCGAACGCATGCACCAACTTCTACCAGTTCGCCAACGGCGGCTGGCTGAAGCGCGACACCATACCGGCCGCGTACTCTTCGTCCGGGGTCTCACGCGACATGAGCGACCGCAACGAGTTGGTCGTGCGGGCGGTGCTGGACGACGCGCGGGAGCGCCGCGCCTCGCTGCGCGAGGGGAGCACCGAGCGCAAGCTGGGGGCCTTCTACGGCACCTGCATGGACTCCACGGCGGCCGAGAGCGCGGGCGTGTCGCCGATCCGTCCCATGCTGGCGGAGATCGACTCCATCGACTCCCGCGCCAGGCTGATCGCGGCCATCGCGGCGCTGCAGGGCTCCGGCACGAACGCCGCGTTCGCGTACCGGGCGGAGGTGGACGCGCACGACGCCACCCGCTATCTGGCGTCGCTCCACCAGGGGGGGCTCGGTCTTCCGGACCGCGACTACTACACCAACACCGGCGCATCGGCGGACTCCATCCGCAGCGCCTACGTCGCGCACGTGGCGCGCCTCTTCACGCTGGGCGGCGCCACCCCGGCCGTGGCTCGGGCCGACGCCCGCCGCGTGATGGCCCTGGAGACGGAGCTCGCCCGCGTCTCGCTCACCCGCCTGCAGCGGCGCGACCCCGCGGCCACCGACCATCCCATGTCCGTGGTCCAGCTGCGCACCCTCGCGCCCGGGGTGGACTGGCCGGCATACTTCCGCGCCATCGGCCTCACCGTTCCCGTGGAGCGTGTCAACGTGGCCGAGCCGGAGTTCTTCCGCCGCCTGGGCACGCTCGTGGCGGGCACCCCGCTCGCCGACTGGCGCGCATACCTCCGCTTCCACGTGCTCGCGGAAGCGGCGCCCTGGCTCAGCACCCCCTTCGTCCAGGAGGATTTCGCCTTCCACTCGCGCTTCAGCGGCGCAAGGGAGCTGCTTCCCCGCTGGAAGCGCTGTCTCCGCGCGACCGATGGGATGATCGGCGAGGCGCTGGGACAGGCCTACGTGGCGAAGACGTTTTCCCCTGAAGCGCGCGACCGGGCCCGCGGGGTGATCGACGACATCCGCGCCAGCTTCGGCGACCGGCTGAGGCACCTGGACTGGATGTCGGACTCGACGCGTGCGCAGGCGCTCGCCAAGCTCGGCCAGATGGGCCAGAAGGTCGGGTACCCGGAACGGTGGCGTGACTACTCGCGCCTCCAGGTGGCGGAAGGCCCCTTCGTGCTCAACTTCCAGCGCGCCAGCGCCTTCGACTGGCAGCGGGTGGTGAACCGTCCCGGGAGCCCGGTCGACAAGACTGAGTGGGACATGACGGTGCCGACGGTGAACGCGTACTACGACGCGACCAAGAACGAGATGGTCTTTCCTGCCGGCGCTCTCGCGCCGCAGACCTTCGACCCGGCCGCGGACGATGCGGCAAACTACGGGTCGCTGGGGGCGAGCTGGGCCGGGCACGAGCTCACCCACGGCTTCGATGACGAGGGCCGCCACTTCGACGCGCAGGGGAACCTGCGCGACTGGTGGACGCCGGCCGACTCCGTGTACTTTTCCAGGCAGGCGGCGATCGTCGCCGAGCAGTTCGACGCGTACCTGCAGGTGGACACCCTGCACGTGAACGGCAGGCTGACGCTGGGCGAGAACATCGCCGACTTCGGCGGGCTGCTCGTCGCCTACGACGCGCTCCAGCGGGCCCTGCAGCGGAACGGCAGGCCCGGACCCATCGACGGGTTCACGCCCGAGCAGCGGTTCTTTCTGTCGTACGCGCAGGCGTGGCGAAGCAATGCGCGGCCCGAGTCGCTCCGCAACCGCGTGACCGTGGACCCACACGCCCCCGAGGTGTGGCGGGTGAACGGGCCGCTCTCCAACATGCCGCAGTTCGCGCAGGCGTTCGAGTGCAAGCCGGGTGACCCGATGGTGCGCCCCGCGGAGAAGGTGCCGCAGATCTGGTAGCATGCAGTGAGGGAGACAGGAAGGCATATCGGCGCTCTGCCTCGCGGCAGGGCGTCGATTTTCTTGTCTGGGAACGCGGCCGGACGTGCGGCTGGGAGACGGCTACGACGTGCCGGTTCCGTGGCTCACCTCGCTGGACCAGCCGGTGAGCGTGCTCCAGCTCACCGGCGCCCTCGTGGGGCGCGACGGCCCCGCGGTGCGCATCGGGGCCAAGGGGCTCGTCGTACGGCGCACCCACCTGCTGGTCAGCTCGATGGGCGCGCAGGCGCTGATCCGGGACGAGGACGTGGAGAGCCTGCGGACCCGGCGGCGCGACGACCTCCCCGGACGGCCGCTGGTGTGGCAGGCGGCGCTCCGCAGCCTGGTGGCGGAGCTCACGGACGACGGTCGGCTCGCGGTGCGCTGAGCGGGGAGCCGCGGGGACGGAATGCAGACGAGACCGGCGGCCGATGGCCGCCGGTCTCGTGCTTCGAGGGCGCGTCGCGGCCGAACGGGCCGCGGACCGCCTCCTAGTACCGGTAGTGCTCCGGCTTGTACGGCCCTTCCACCGGGACGCCGATGTACGCCGCCTGGTCCGCCGACAGCTTCGTCAGCTTCACACCCAGCTTGTCCAGGTGAAGACGCGCCACCTTCTCGTCCAGGTGCTTGGGGAGAACGTACACCTTCTTCTCGTACTTGCCGGCGCTTCCGAAGAGCTCGATCTGCGCCATGACCTGGTTAGTGAACGACGCCGACATCACGAAGCTCGGGTGCCCCGTGGCGCAGCCCAGGTTGAGGAGCCGCCCCTCGGCGAGGACCATCACGCTGTGCCCGTCGGGGAAGACGAACTCGTCGTACTGCGGCTTGATGTTGATCCGCTCGATCCCCCGCTTCTTCAGGCCGGCCATGTCGATCTCGTTGTCGAAGTGGCCGATGTTCCCCACGATGGCCTTGTCCTTCATGCGGGCCATGTGGTCCGTGGTGATGATGTCCTTGTTGCCGGTGGCCGTGATGAAGATGTCGGCGGTCTCCAGCACGTCCTCGAGGACGGTGACCTGGTAGCCCTCCATCGCCGCCTGCAGCGCGCAGATGGGATCGATCTCGGTGATGACCACGCGCGCGCCCTGGCCCTTGAGCGCCTGCGCGCACCCCTTGCCCACGTCGCCGTAGCCGCAGATCACCGCCACCTTGCCGGCGAGCATCACGTCCGAGGCGCGGAGGATGCCGTCGGTGAGCGAGTGGCGGCAGCCGTACAGGTTGTCGAACTTGGACTTGGTGACCGAGTCGTTGACGTTGATCGCCGGGAAGAGCAGCGTCCCCGCGGTCATCATCTCGTACAGGCGGTGCACGCCGGTGGTAGTCTCCTCGGAGACGCCCTTGATGCCGGCGGCGATCTCGGTCCAGCGGCCGGGGTTCGACGAGATGGTGCGGCGCAGCACGTCCAGGATCACGCCCCACTCCTCGGGGTCGTTGGCCTCGTCGAACTGCGGGATCACCCCGCTCTTCTCGTACTCCACGCCGCGGTGCACCAGCAGTGTGGCGTCGCCGCCGTCGTCCAGGAGCATGTTGGGACCGGAGCCGTCGGGCCAGATCAGCGCCTGCTCGGTGCACCACCAGTACTCCTCCAGCGTCTCGCCCTTCCAGGCGAACACGGGGACGCCCTGGGGCTCGTCGACGGTGCCTTCCTTGCCCACCACCACCGCGGCCGCGGCATGGTCCTGGGTGCTGAAGATGTTGCAGGAGACCCAGCGCACGTCGGCGCCCAGCTCCACCAGCGTCTCGATGAGGACGGCCGTCTGCACGGTCATGTGCAGCGAGCCCATGATCTTGGCGCCGGCGAGGGGGCTCCGGCCGGCGTACTCGGCGCGGATCGCCATCAGGCCCGGCATCTCGTGCTCGGCGAGGCGGATCTCCTTGCGGCCGAACTCGGCCTCGGCGAGGTCGCGGACCTTGTAGGAGGGACGCCCCGCCTCGGCGGCGGCGGCGAAGGGGCTGGTCAGCTCGGCGACTGCGCTCACGTTGGGCTCCTTGGATGTGCGGTGGAAACGGGCTTCAGAACGTCTGTCTGGCGGCGCCGGAGCGCCGGCCGGACGCGGCGAACAGCACGGGACCGGTGGCGTCGGGGTCGGCGGGGAGGGGATGGTGGCGGAACGCCCAGAAGCCGGCGTCCTCGAACCACTTCCCCACCTGCTCGCGCGGGAACCCCTGCCACAGGTGCCCCATCTGGTGCCGGAACTCCTCGCGGTCGTGGGGCATCATGTCGACCACCAGGAGCCGCCCGCCGGGACGGAGGGCGCGGGCGGCCTCCCTGACCGCCGTGGCCGGCTCGGCCAGGTACGGGAAGACCAGGAAGAGGATGGCGGCGTCCAGCTCGCCGTCGTCCAGCGGGAGGCTCTCCACCGCGCCGCGGCGGACCTCCACGTTTTCGGTCCCTTCCAGGCGCTTGCGCGCGGCGGCCAGCATGGCCACCGATTCGTCCACGGCCACGACGCGGCGGACGAAGGGGGCGAGCGACTCGGACATCTGCCCGGTGCCGCACCCCAGGTCGCCCACCGTCCAGTCAGGGTCCACCAGCGCGAGAAGCGCCAGCAGGTCCATGCGGCGCCCGAAAAGCTCGGCGCGCAGGCGGTCCCACTCGCCGGCGGCGCTGGAAAAGAACTCCTGGGAGCGGGTGCGGCGCCGGGCGAGCACGCCCTGCACGCGCTGCGCGTCCTGCTCCGCGAAGGCCGTGGCGGACACCTGCTCGCGCACCAGGTTCCAGAGCCGGCGGGCCGGTGCGTCCAGGCGGTCGGGGAGCATCCGGTAGCGGCGGCTGGTCCCGTCCGCGTGCGACACGACCCAGCCCTCGTCGGCGAGCACCTTGAGGTGCCGGCTGACGGTGGACTGGGGAAGCTGGAGGACGGCGCACAGCTCGGACACCGTGAGCTCGTGCTCCTCCAGGATCAGGAGGAGCCGGCTCCGCGTGGTGTCGGACAGCGCCGACATGCGGTCGAAGATGGTGGGCAGGCTGGTCGTCATTATCATCCGTTGATCCGGATTGAATGATATACACGCTCCAGGTGGCTGTCAAGCGCCGGGATGCAGGGTTTCGCTGCTCCGATTCCCGCCTGCAAACGCGGAGCGGCGCGCCTCCCGGGGAGGTGCGCCGCTCCGCGCGGTTGGAGTGCCGGATTCCGACCTACCGCACCACCACGCGCTTCTCGACGGTGATGCGCATGCCGCTCTGCGGGGTGTCCGGCCCCACGCGTCGCCCGAGCAGGCGGACCACGGCCTCGCCCGGCGTGGCGAAGCGGAGGACCACGGTGTGAGGGAGGTAGCGGAGGATGTCCGTGCACGAGGCCGAGCGCGCCGTGTAGTCGTACGGGGTCATGGTGGCGACGCCGCCCTGCACGTCCACTTCGGTCTCGCCGGCGCGCTCGCACCCGCCGCCCAGCGTGGTGGCCGACACCTGGAAGTCCACGCCCGCGCGTACCGTGTCGGGGGCGACGAGCGCGGCGGGCGGTTCCGTCTGGTACAGGCGGAGGATGCCGACCCTGCGGTCTTCCGGCTCCTGCTCGCCGGGGGACGCCGCGCAGGCCGCCAGCACCACGGCGAGGGCTCCGGCGGCTGGGAGACGACGGAGGCTCATGGCGGCTCCTGGTCCGGGGTGGGAAGGGGCGGGGGCACTCCCGCCGTGCCAGGACGATGCCGCTGCGGCAACGGTCACCGGGTGCGCGGGCCGCTGCCGCGGGACCGGCACGACGAGGCCGCCAAGTTGAAGAGGTGGCGGCGCGCCGTTAGCTTTGCGGTGCTGCGCGGGCGCCCATCTGCCCCACGACGGCCTCCCTCGATAGCTCCCGGCTGCTCCGGAACATGGCCATGGATTCGCACTTGCGCCCGACCGCGGGCGCTCCTCCCGCGCGGTGTGGCCGCGTCGCGGGAAACACGCAGGGGGTCGTCGTGTTCGGCGCCCTGGTGCTGGTGGTGGTCGTGGTGGTCGCGGCGGTGCTGCTGGGCAAGGTCGTGCGCTACAAGTACCCGGACACCTACCATGCCCGCTTCGAGGAGCGGCAGCTCCGCTACGCGGTGGTGCCGCTGGAGGTCCGCGACGGCGCGCGGGTCACCGCCCGGCTGGCGCCCCGCGACTCGGTGTGGGTATTCGGCATGGAGAACGGCGACGTGGTGGTGTTCCGCGGCCCCGAGGGAGATGCCGTGCTGGGCTTTGCGCCGGCGGCGGGGCTGTCGCCGGTGAGGCCCGCGCCCGCGCGGTAAGGCGCAAGCGGGGTGCGGGAACGGAGAAGGGGGCCGGGATCGAGATCCCGGCCCCCTTCCGTCTTTCCGGCCGGCCGCGGAGCCCGCGGTCAGCCCAGCCAGCCCTCCGTCCCGCCGCCGGACATCGTGTCCTGGACGGGGTCGCGCCGGGGCGCGGCCGCTTCGCGCTCGGCGCCGGTCATGGGGTGGACGAGCACGTTGGAGGCGGCCGCGTAGAAGGGCGGCGCGCCCGGCGTGTCCAGGCGGATCTGGAGGAGCCGGCTTCCGTCGCCCGTCCTGCCGTGGATGGCGGCGACCTCGCCCTTGCCCATGGTGCAGAACACTTCTTCGCCCACCAGCGGCATGCGGTCGGTGCCGGTGGGCCACCCCGGCCGCTCTTCGCCGTCCACGTGCAGCTTTACGTTGTGCATCCGCTTGGCGGCGTGGAGCTTCATGGCATCTCTCGTGGTCCGGGTACGAAAAACCCGCGGGGCTCGTCGGCGGGACGAACACCGCGGGCGGCCGCGGCCGGGGCCCCATGGCTCCCGGCGCGCGCAGCACCTCTCCCTACACCCCAGGCAAGAAAGGGTCCATCCCGCACAGCCGGCTCACCCGGCCGGCTCCGCGTCCCCGCCGCGCTTTGCCTGGGGTCCGCGCACGTGCCGCTCCTCCTGCACCACCCGCACCGCCCCCGTCTCCGGCACCACCCCCTCGCCACGGTGCTCCGCCCAGCTCTGTGTGAACTCCGCCCCGAAGAGCACGATCATGGACGCGTAGTAGATCCACACCAGCAGGATGGCCAGGGAGCCGGCCGCCCCGAACACCTCGCCGGGGTTGCTCCGCCCTAGGTAGAAGCCGATGGCGGACTTGCCGATCATGAACAGGAGCCCGGTCACCAGCGCGCCCACCCACACGTCCCGCCAGGCCACCTCGGCGTCGGGGACGATCTTGAACATGGCCGCGAACAGGAGGGTGATCACCCCGAAGGAGACCACGAAGTTCAGGACATGCAGCAGCACCTCGCCCAGACCCGGGACCATGCGCCCCATCACGCCGCCCACGGCGGAGATGGCGGCGGTCAGCGCCAGCGACACCAGCAGCAGGAACGCGATGGCGATGACCATCCCGAAGGAGAAGATGCGCTTGACCAGGAAGTTCTTGATGCCGCCCAGTGCCGGGTCCGGCTTGACCTCCCACACCTTGTTGAGCGCGCCCTGGAGCTGGCCGAACACGCCGGTGGCGCCCACCAGCAGGGTGGCGACGCCCAGGATGGCGGCCACCGGCCTGCCCGCGTCGGGGGTCTTGGTTTCCTGAGCCTTTTCGAGGATGGTGCGGATCTCGTCGCCGCCGGCCTGCCCGAGCAGGCTCCCGAGCTGCCCGTGCAGCGCCTCGCGCACGTCCTGCGGGTCCATCACCGCCCCCACGATCATCACGACCAGCAGGAGCAGCGGGGGGAGCGCGAACACGGTGTAGTACGAGAGCGCCGCCGCCATGGTGGTGCACTCGTCGTTGAAGAAGTCGTTGACGGACTGCTTGAGGAGCTGGAAGATGCTCTTCACCTCGAATGCCATGATCCCCCCTGTTCGCCGCGCTTCCGGTCACGCTCGAGCCGGCGGAGCCTTGCAAGCGTGGCGCCAGTGCGGCGGACGGTGGTCGCGCCGGACGGAACGGGGACGGTCGAGGAGTGGAGGAAGACGCCGGGCGCGCCGGATTCGAGGTCGGGAAGGCAGTTGCGTGAGGGATTCCGGCCCGAAGGGGCGAGACCCGGCGGGGCTGTTTCCGCCGGGGCTCGACTCCGTTACGCAGCGTTGTTTGCTGCGTTACGGAGCCGAAGCCCGACCCCGGCGCCAGCCGGGGGCACGCCCGAACCCGCCGTCAGCCGGATCCGGTCTTACGGGCTCGGCTCCCGCACGCGCTACGGGCGGCCGGGGCGGTACACCATCCCCAGGGAATCCACCGCCAGGGTGTCGGCGGCCAGCGAGTCGGGCGGCAGGGCTCCCAGGAAGATGGAGTCGGCGGGGAGGGTGTCGCCGGAGGGGACCAGCAGCCCGTCCTGGAGCATGCACGCGCCCCGCGGCTCCGTGCCCGACACGAAGTACTCGGTGCGCACCGGGCCGGCGGGGCAGGGCGCCGTGAGCGGCTGTCCCGTGGCGCCGTCCACCGCCACGCGCAGCACGCCCTGCGGCACGCTCCACGGCGCCGGGGTGCGGCGCCGGGCGTACAGGTCGCGCATCATGTCGCCCCAGATGGGGGCCGCCACCGCGCCGCCGTACGCCCCCGCCCCCAGCGTCCGCGGGGTGTCGAAGCCCACCCACACGGCGGTGACGATCTCCGGGGTGAAGCCCACGTACCACACGTCGGCGCCGTCGTCGGTGGTGCCCGTCTTCCCGGCCATGGGAACGCGCGCGGGGAGGCGCTGGCGCGCCTCGGTCCCGGTGCCCTTCTCGGCGGCGTCGCGCAGCATGTCGGTGACCAGGAAGGCGATGCCGGGGGTGAGCACCCGGGTTCCCTTGCCGCGCGCTTCGAAGAGCGACCTGCCCGAGGCGTCCGCGACGCGGCGCACCAGGAAGGGGTCCACACGCATTCCCCGGTTGGCGAAGGCGGTGTACGCCGCCGCCAGCTCCACCGGCCGCACCACGCCGGCGCCCAGCACGGACGAGGGGTAGGGGCGGATGGGAGCGGAGAAGCCGAAGCGCCGCGCCGCGTCCACCACCTGGTCGAAGCCCACCTGCATCCCCAGCTGGATGGCGACGGTGTTGATGGACTGGGTGAGCGCCTGGCGCACCGTCACCGGCCCGCGGAAGCGGTCGTCCGAGTTCTTGGGGCGGTACAGCGGGGAGCCGGCCATGGCGATGGCGAGCGCCGTGTCCTGCACCACCGTGGCCGGGGTGACGCCCCGCTCCAGCGCCACGGCGTACACGAACGGCTTGAACGACGAGCCGGGCTGGCGGCGCGCGGCGGTGACCCGGTTGTAGTGCGAGTCCTCCCAGTCGCGCCCGCCGGTCATGGCCAGGATCTCGCCGGTGCGCGCGTCCAGCGACACCACCATCCCCTGGAGGTACGGGGTGCCCTGCGCGGTGGGCTTCGCGGCCGGGGTGCCGTAGGGGGCGCCGCGGAACCAGGGCTGGCGCTCGGCGCGGCGCAGCCCGCCGGCCAGGGCGCTGTCGGCGGCGTTCTGGGCGGCGGGGTCCAGCGTGGTCCACACGCGCAGCCCCATCTCCCCGAACCTGGGGCCGTAGCGCTCGGCGAGGAACTGCCTCACCTGCTCGATGGCGTACGGGGGCCGGGCGGAGTAGCCGTGGTTGGGGGCAAGGCGGATGGGGCGCGTCCTGGCCGTGGCGGCCTCGGCGCGGGTGATCGCCCCGTTCTGCGCCATGAGGTCCAGGACCAGGTTGCGCCGCTCCAGGGCCCGCGCCGGGTTGATCTTGGGGGAGTACACCCCCGCGCCCTTGGGGAGGGCGGCGAGCATGGCCGTCTCCTCGATGGTGAGGCGGGCGGCCGGCTTGCCGAAGTAGTGGCGTGCCGCGGCCTCGATCCCGTACCAGCCGTGCCCGAAGTAGATCCAGTTGAGGTACGACTCCAGGATGCGGTCCTTGCCGTAGCGCCTCTCCAGCTCCAGCGCCAGCTCGGCCTCGCGGACCTTGCGCTCCAGCGTCATCTGGCGGCGGTCCACCCGCTCCGGGTACATGGTCCCGATGAGCTGCTGGGTGATGGTGGAGGCGCCCTCGCGGTCGCCCTCCAGGTTGCTCTTCACCGCGCGGGCGATCCCCACCGGGTCCACGCCGGCGTGCTCGTAGAAGCGCCGGTCCTCCACCGCCACGAAGGCGCGGGGGACGTAGCGCGGGAGCGACGACATGGGGACCCAGGTCCGCACTTTGGGCCCAAGCTCGGCGATGAGCGACCCGTCGCGGGCGTACACCCGGGCGCTCTGGGTGGGCGCCTTCAGGGTGATGGCCCCGGACCCCTGCGCGGCGGCGGGGGCGGGGAGCGCCAGGGCGAAGGCGGCGAGGGCGAGGACGCTGCGTATGGCTTTCATGCGGGTCGTGCGGATGGGTTTCGAACTGCAACGGCGGGATGCGGGCGTGCCCCCCGGCTGCGCCGGGGGTCGGGCTGCGCGCTGCGTAGGACACGAAACGACCGTGTCCAACGCAGCCGAGCCCCGCGAACTGCCGCGGGTCTCAGCCCTGCCGGGCGCGCATCCCTCACGCGGGTTGTGGTGCGAGCACGGAAATCTAACCGCGCCGGGCGGGGCGGACGAGGGGCGGGAGACGGCAAGGATGTTGATTGTTCGGAGAGTGGCGCTTGCTTTGTCGCACTATCTGCGTTCGCCCCCGTCACCGTTTTCCGGGAGGAGATCATGACCCGTTCACCGAGACACCTGGCCCGCGCCGTCCTCGGAGCAGCCCTGGTGGCGGCCCTCGGCTTCGGAGCCGCGGAAGCGTTCGCCGCGCCGGCCGGAGCGCCGGAGGCCGCGCGGATCTGCCCGACCCACTGCGAAGACATAACCGACTGCAAATGCGTGAGCAGCCAGTGCGTGTGCTACTGAGCTGAGCGCACTTCGCGCCGGAGCTAGCGCGCCACCTCCCAGGCCAGGTGCGCCAGCTCCGGCGCGATCAGCTTTTCCCAGGCCAGCCGCACCGCCGCGGGCGAACCGGGGGTGGAGAACACCACCCGCCCCCGGAACGTCCCCGCCGTGGCGCGAGACAGCATGGCGGCGGCGCCCACCTGCTCCCAGCTGAGCATGCGGAATAGCTCCCCGAAGCCTGGGAGCGTCTTTTCCAGCATGCGGCTCAGCACGTCGTAGGTGGTGTCGCGCGGCGAGATCCCCGTGCCGCCGTTGAACACGACCACCCGCGCCTCCCCCGCCGCCATCTCCTCCAGCGCCGCGCGGACCTGCTCCGGCTCGTCGCGGATCACCCGGTACCCGGCCAGCACGTGCCCCGCCGTCTCGATGCGCTCCCGCAGGAACGTCCCGTTGGTGTCCGTGTCCGGGGTGCGCGTGTCGCTCACCGTGACCACGGCGACGGGGACGGGGCCGCGTCCGGTGGCGGCAGTGTGGTGGCGGTCGGAGCTCTCGGAGGACATGGGCCGGTGCGGGAGTGCGAAAGTGGACGGCAGTACGAAGTACGGAGCACGAAGTACGGAACGGTGGCCTGGACGGGATGGGTTGCCGTTCAGCGGTTCCCCTACCGTTCCCAGGTGATGTCGCGGAGGGAGACTCACGCGGCTGTTTGCGTGAGGCTCCCGCAGCTGGAGCGGAGACACCGGGGCAGTTTCCGGTGGCTCCGCGACCCGCGCAGGAGACGGACGGCTGTTTCGTCCGGCTCCGGAGCGGCCCCCCGGCAAGATCCTACCTCACGAGCCGTCCACGGGCAACGTCCACACACGTTTGCGCTTCCGGAAGTGCGTGCTAGATTGGGTCGTTGCCCCCCCGCACCCGCTCCGCTCCCGGCACCGTCAACCCGGAGCCCCATGACCGGTCCCGCGCCCGATGCCACGGACATCCCCGCCACCCCCGCGGACACGGACGGGTTGGCCCGGGACGGCCGCCGGCACTGGCGGCGCTGGGCGGCGCTGGGGGCGTTCGCCGCGGCGCTGGCGCTGTTCTTCGCGCTGGGCGGGGACGAGTGGCTGCGCTTCGAGACGCTGAAGGCGCACCGTGACCAGCTGCTGGCGGCGACGCGCGACCACCACGCGCTGGCGCTGCTGCTGACCTTTCTGGCCTACGTGGCGGTGGTGGCGCTCAGCGTGCCGGGCGCCACGGTGGCCTCGCTGGCGGTGGGGTTCCTGTTCGGGCGCTGGGTGGGAACGCTGCTGATCGTGGCGGCGGCGACGATCGGGGCCACGCTGGTGTTCCTGGCGGCGCGCCACCTGTTCGCGGACGCGGCGCGGCGGCGCCTGGGGCCGCGCGCGCAGCGGGTGATCCACGGCTTTGAAAAGGACGCCGTGAACTACCTCCTCTTCCTGCGCCTGGTGCCGGTCTTCCCCTTCTGGCTGGCCAACCTGATTCCGGCTTTCACCCCGGTGCGCACACGCACCTACGTGCTCACCACCGCCGCCGGAATCCTCCCGGGGACCTTCGTCTTCGCCAACCTGGGAGAGTCGCTGGGGCGCATCCAGTCGCCGGACCAGCTTCTTTCCCCTCGGGTCCTGACCTCGCTGGGGCTGCTGGGCCTCCTCGCCCTCCTCCCCGTCGCGGTCCGGAAGCTACGCACCCCCAAGCCCGGAGACGTGCTATGACGACGACGTACCAGCGCCACAGGCCTGGCCACACCGACCTCGGGGTGCTCGCGGAGGAGCGTCCCCTCTCCCGCCTGGCGATCGCGGCGTTCGCGCTGGCGCTCCTCGCCGGCCTGCTGGTGATGGCCGCGGGTCCGGGGACGCGCGCCGGGTGGTGGGAGTTCGGCACGGGCTTCAGCCTGCTGAAGTGGGGCGCGTACCTGGGGATCGTGGCCGCGGTGGCGTGCCTTGCCGCGGCGGTGCGCGCCTGGCGGATGAACGGCCGCTGGCTGGCGCTGGCCGGGGTGGCCGTGGCGCTGGCGGCGGTGCTGGTGCCCTGGAGCTTCAAGCGCGGTGCGTCGGGAGCGCCGCCCATCCACGACGTCACCACGGACACCCGCAACCCGCCGGCCTTCGTGGCGGTGGCGCCGCTGCGGGCCGACGCCTCCAACCCGGTGGCGTACGAGGGGGAGGTGGTGGCGGCGCAGCAGCGCCAGGCGTACCCGGACCTCCAGCCGGTGATGATGACGGCGCCGCTCTCGGTGGTGTTCGACGACGCGCTCGCCGCCGCGCGGGAGATGGGGTGGGAGATCGTGGACTCGAACCGGGAGCAGGGCCGCATCGAGGCCACGGCGACCACCACCTGGTTCGGCTTCAAGGACGACGTGGTGATCCGGGTGATGCCGGCGTCCGGGGTGTCGCGCGTGGACGTGCGCTCCAAGTCGCGCGTGGGCCGCGGGGACGCGGGCGCGAACGCGGCGCGCATCCGCGGCTACCTGGAGAAACTCCGCAGCCGCCGGCCGCAGGCGGTGGTCGAGGTGGGATGACCCGCCCGGCGCGCCCGCGCCGTCACCGCTCCGCGCGCCCGGGGAACTCCGCCTCTCTGTAGCGGGGTACGGAGCCCCGGGCCGGACCGCGACGCTCCACCGGCCCGCCGGTGGAGCGTTTTTTCGGCTCTCCGGCACCCACCGCGAACCCTGGAGACGGGACCCGGATGCACACGCACTACTACGACTCGCACGACCTCCCCCGCTTCGGCGAGATCGGCAGGGACGCCCCGGAGCTGGCGCGCAAGTTCTTCGACTGGTACGAGGCGGTCTTCGCCGAGGGGGCCCTGTCGCAGCGCGAGAAGTCGCTGATCGCGCTGGCGGTGGCCCACGCGGTGCAGTGCCCGTACTGCATCGACGCCTATTCCTCGGACTGCCTGCAGAAGGGGGCGGACGTGGAGCAGATGACGGAAGCGGTGCACGTGGCGGCGGCCATCCGGGGCGGCGCCTCGCTGGTGCACGGGATCCAGATGCGCAATCACGCGGACCGGCTGGGGATGTAGACGATGGGACACGTGCTGCCGACCCTCCAGAAGCGCCACGCCCCGCTCGCCGCCGCGAGGGCGCAGCGGGACGCGCTCGCCGCCGTGCCGACGGCGCGCAGCTTCCAGGCCGCGCTGGAGGCGTCGGGATTGTTTCCCCTGCGGGCCACGGGGATCGACGTGCTGCAGGTGAACGTGGGCCGCAAGTGCAACCAGACGTGCCGGCACTGCCACGTGGACGCGGGCCCTGACCGGCGCGAGATGATGCCGGACGCGGTGATGGACCGGGTGCTGGAGATCATCGAGACCACCGACGTCCCGGTGGTGGACGTCACCGGCGGCGCGCCGGAGCTGCACCGCCGCTGGCGCGAGCTGGTGGCGCGCTCCCGGGCCGCCGGCAAGCGGGTGATGGACCGCTGCAACCTGACCATCGCCCTGCTCCCCAACTACGCCTACCTGCCGGAGTTCTTCGCGGAGCACCGGGTGGAGGTGGTGGCGTCGCTCCCGCACTTCCGCCAGCGCAACACGGACGCGCAGCGCGGCGACGGGGTGTTCGAGCAGTCCATCGAAGCTCTGCGGCGGCTCAACGCCGTGGGGTACGGGCGCGAGGGGACGGGGCTGGAGCTGAGCCTGGTGACCAACCCGGTGGGCACCTTCCTCCCCGGAGGCCAGGCGGCGCTGGAGCGCGACTGGAAGCAGCAGATGCGGCGGCTGTACGGGATCGAGTTCACCCGGCTGTTCACCATCACCAACATGCCCATCTCCCGCTTCCTGGAGCACCTGGAGGAAACGGGGGCGCTGGACGAGTACATGGAGCGGCTGGTGACGGCCTTCAACCCGGCGGCGGCGGCGGGGGTGATGTGCCGCGGGACGCTGTCGGTGGGGTGGGACGGGACGCTGTACGACTGCGACTTCAACCAGATGCTGGAGCTGCCCGTGGAGGCGCGTGTGCCGCGCACGGTGTTCGACTTCGATCCGGAGGCGCTGGCCGGGCGCGAGATCGTGCTGGGGCCGCACTGCTTCGGGTGCACGGCGGGGGCGGGATCGAGCTGCGGGGGCGCGACGGCGTAGCCGGGAGCCCGCCCCCGGCCGCACCCGTCAGGGGCGGTACTTTTCCCGGCGGCTGCGGACGTAGGCGCGGAGCACCGCGTTGATGCGGCTCTGGTAGCCGCGGCCCTGCTCCTTGAAGTAGTCCAGCACTTCG
Source organism: uncultured Gemmatimonadales bacterium (assembly GCA_963716255.1). Classification (GTDB taxonomy): domain Bacteria; phylum Gemmatimonadota; class Gemmatimonadetes; order Longimicrobiales; family Longimicrobiaceae; genus JAFAYN01. The sequence continues at coordinate 3,505,071 of OY970303.1, forward strand.
GCGTCCAGCCGGATGGAGATGGGCACCTTGCCGCGGTCCTCCGGCATCACCAGCCGGGCGTCGCGCAGCTCCTTCTCGGTCCACGGCGGGTTGTCCGCGTCGGCGAGGGCGGCGCCCTCGATGTCCGCTTCCGAGAGCGCGTCGACGCGCTGCCAGTCAGTTCGCCCGGGGGCCAGCGTGTCCCGGGTACGCCGCACGATATGCTCTTCGCCCATACCTCCTCGCCCTCCGCGCCGAGATGATCCGGTACCGCCCCTCGCGGACCGTGTACACGACCGCGACCTCCCGCTCCTCCACCACCCCGACCGCCAGCCTGCGCTCCTCGCCGTCGCGGTTGGAGGCGACCTCCAGGGTAGGCCCGTAGAAGACCCGGGCCGCGTCCTCGAAATCGATCCCGTGCTTCGCGAGGTTGGCCTGATATGACACTTCCGCTCGTCCCACTCGAAATCCAGCGGCTCGGGTGGGTTTAGTATATACATTCGTATTTACGAAGGCAAGAGATCGGATCGGGGGACCCCGTTTTCAAGGATCGGTCGCGGGCGGCCGGGCTTGAGGCTTCGCTTGACGTGCCGCCCACCGGTGCGCTACAACTCCCGCCGGACGCTCGAATGAACCAGCCAGGAGGCAGCGCCATGACCGAACACCCGAGAAGCTGGCACCCCGTCGCCCCGGCGGGCGGGTCCGCGCCGCCGCGCGGCAACTACTCCCCCGCCGTGCGCGCCGGCGACTTCGTGTACGTGTCCGGCCAGGTGCCGCGCGACGCCGCCACCGGCGAGCTGCTGGGCGCCGACGTGGGCGAGCAGACCCGCCACACGCTGGAGAAGCTGGACGCCGTGCTGCGCACCGCCGGCGGCTCGCTCGCGGACGTGGTCGCCGTGACCGCGTACCTCCAGGACATCGGCGACTGGGAGGCCTTCAACCGCGCGTACGGAGAGGCGTTCACCCCGCCCTTCCCCACGCGCACCACCGTGGGTGCGGACCTGGCAGACGTCCTGGTGGAGATCAGCGCCGTGGCGTACCTGCCGAGGTAGAACGGACGTGCGGAAGTAGAACTGTGGTACGGAGTACGTGAAGGCGCCCCCGCCGGGAGATCCCGGCGGGGGCGCCGCTGCATGAGGGATGTCGGCCCGAAGGGGCGAGACCCGCGCAGTTTGCGGGGCTCGACTCCGTTAAGCACGGTTGTATCGTGCTTTACGGAGCCGCAGCCCGACCCCCGCGCCCCGCGGGGGGCATGCCCGAACCCGGCTGTTCGGAACCCGTCTTACCTCGCCAGCCAGCGGGGGAGCCAGTCCGCTCCCGGCGCGCGGGTCAGGCGGGTGATCCCCGTCCCGTCCGAGCGCATCAGGTACAGCTCCGGGTCGCCGTCGCGGTCGGAGGTGAAGACGAGGTGGTTTCCGTCGGGAGACCAGGCGGGGGAGCCGTCCCTGCCCCGTCCGTCGGACAGCTCGCGCACGGCGCCGGTGGACAGCTCCACCACCCGGATGCGCGATGCACCCTGGCGGGTGCGGCGCACGTAGGCCACGCGCCCGCCATCGGGCGACCAGGCGGGCTCCGCCTCCTGCACGTTGGCCCCGGCGGCGCCGGTGTCCGCGGCGGCGGTGAGCCGCCGGATCCCCGAGCCGTCCGGGCGCACCAGGTAGACGCGGTCGGCGCTCTCGCGGTTGCTGAGGAAGGCGAGCGTCCGCCCGTCCGGCGACCAGAGCGCGCCCCAGTCGTCGCGGTGGAACGCGGTGAGGCGCCGCTGCCCGGAGCCGTCGGCGCGCATCACGTACAGCTCGGCGTTGCCGTCGCGGCTGGAGGCGAAGGCGATCCACGCGCCGTCGGGCGACACCGCCGGCTCGAAGTTGCCCAGCCGGTCGTCGGTCAGCCGCACCGGGGAGGTGCCGTCCGCGCCGATGCGGTACAGGTCGCGGAAGCTGGCCTCGTCCGATTCGAACACCAGCCAGCGCCCGTCCGGCGACCAGCTGGGGCTCCGCGAGCGCCCCATCCGCGGGCCGATGGGGCGGGGCGCCCCGCCGTCCAGCGGGTACAGCGCGAGCTGCTCCAGGTGGAGGGTGGAGTCTTCGGCCACCGACACCACCAGCACACCGGAGCCGTCGGGCGCGGGGGCGGCGGGGTAGTCGGCTTCCGGGCCGCGGGTCAGACGGCGCAGCCCCTCCCCGGAGGGGCGGGCCACGTAGACCTCCGGGTTGCCGTCGCGCTCGGAGGTCCAGGCCAGCGTTCCCGCGAGGGCGCGCCGCTCGGCGAGCGGCAGGGTGTCGCCGGGGGCCGCGGCGCGCGAGGAGCCGGCGTCGCCGCGGCACGCGGACAGGGCGAGAAGGAGCAGGGCCGCGGCGCGGCGGGTCTGCGGGCGTCTCATGAGGATCGGGTGCGGGAAGACCGCGCGCCCCGGGATCCCCGGGGCGCGCGGAGCTGCGAGGGCGTCAGCGGACCCGGACGGCGTCCGCGATCACCACGTAGCCGGTGGTGGTCCAGCGCGACAGCTGGATCTTGTTCCAGCCGGCCGTGAAGCTCCAGGTGCCGATGGCGTTCCACTGTCCGCCGTTCACCTGCTGGTTGACGTTGACCGTGCCCAGCTGGGTGCCGCCCGCGTTGAAGGCGATGAACGGCGCGGAGGCGGAGCGGTTGGTCCCCGCCACCCACCAGGCGTCGATGGTCTTGGTGGCCGCCGCCGGGAGGTAGAACCAGAAGGTCGCCGGGTCCGAGATCGCCTGCGTGTTGGCGAAGTTGTACCCGCTTCCGTAGTACCCGGCGCTGGTGCCGCTGGACCAGTTGGCCGACACGCTGTACTGCGCCACCGCGGAGTTGTTGTTGGCGTTGTTGCTGTCCACGATGATCTCGGCGGAGGTGCCGCCGCCGCAGTGGGTGTTGATGCGGTTCAGGTAGTCGGTCCAGGGCCAGTTGGGGCCCGGGTCGGTGCGGTTGTACGGCTGGAGCTGGCCGTGCGCCACCACGTGGTACTTGTCGCGGGGGATGCCGTTGTCGCGGGTGATGTCGCACGACAGCTTGGCCGACGCGTCGATCTGCCCCACGGGGAAGGAGGTCTGCGAGGCGAAGCCGCCGTGCTCGATCCCCACCGTGAAGTGGTTGGCGGAGTAGCCGTTGCGCCAGCACTCCACGCTGCTGTTGAGCGTGCAGTCGTAGGTGGCGCCGATGTGCCAGCCGCGGTCTGCCTCGCGCACCAGCTGCGAGATCTCGGAGCCGCTCTCGTTCACCACGTAGTGCGCGCTCACCCCGGACGCGGAGTTGACCAGCCAGCTCCAGCACGAGGTGTAGGAGCCTTCGCAGGTGTGGATGATGATCATCCCCGGCTTGCCGATGTCGCCGGCGGGGCGCGCGTTGAAATTGGGCGAGGGGCGCCAGATGGCCGCGGCGTAGTCGGGCCCGGCTGCCAGGGCGGTCACCGGCATGGGGAAGTCCGCCGCCACGGGGGACGGCAGCAGCGAGGCCACCACGCCGCCGAGCGGCCCGCGGCCGACGACGCCCTCGTTGATCGCCGCGTACACGTCGCGGTGCACGTACGCCGCCTGGCCGTTCGCGTCGGCGATGCCGCTGTAGCGCGCCACCGCCGGCGCCCACGCCGCCACGTCCGACCGGTTCAGCTTCAGCTCGGCCGCGTAGGCGCCGAGGAGGGCGGCCGCCGCGCGCACGTTGGCCTCCGGCTGCGTCCGTGCCGCTTCCTCCGACACCTTCGCCAGGCCGGCGCCGCGCTCCAGCTGCGCGCCCTTGAGCGCCATGATCCCGTGCGCCACCGGCTGTCCGGGGAACTCCTCGGCGCCGCGCACCATCTGCCAGCGCGTCTCCACGTACCCGATGGCCTTGAGGACCGACGCCGGGACGTCGAACTCGGCTGCCGCCCTGTCGAACGTGACGTCGAGCTGTCCCGTGGCCGGGGCGTTGGGGGGAGGTGCGGTCAGCGAGGAGGTCGGCTCGTCGCTGCACGCGGCGAGGAGCGACAGGGCGGCCACGGCCGTGGCCAGGGAGCGGATGCTGCGCATGAGGATCCCTCCTGCGGGTGGAAGAGAGGGCGGGCGCGGGCCGCGGGGGCACGTCGCGCCGCCGCACGCGCCCCCGTACGGGAGGGGCGGAGTGACCGCGGGTTCCGACGATGGCAGACGCGTGGGGCTGTGCTTCCTACTTAATCCTGGAAGCAGGGCGACGCAAGGTTGGTCTTAACCGGGACGCATGATTTCAGACAGGGGCGATGCACTTGCCATGCCGGTCGCTACTCGACGCGGGGGCGAATCCGCAGCGGGGCGCATCGTGCGGCGGGGGATGTCGTGGAGCGGGAGGGAGTTGGACGCGGCGGAGTAAAATGCCGCGGAGGCCGGCCGCGATGCGGCCGGCCCCCGGGACGAGCGGAAAACGAGTGCGCGGGTGGCTGCGGCTGGAAGCGGATGCAGTTTCCGGCTACTCCCCGTCGGCGGGCGGCTTTCCAGCCGGGAGCCCCCGGCGCGCGACCGCGGTGGCTCGACGCCAGACCCGGCCCGTGGCCTCGGAGCCGCCGCGGCGGGCGGCGCCCAGGAGGCGGCGCAGGCGCGACGCGTAGGCGCTCATCTCCTCCTCGGCCTCGCGGCGGGCTGCGGCCAGCTCGCGCGGGGAGAAGCCCAGGCAGGCGGCGACCTCGGCCACCACCTTTTCTTCCTCGTCGGACATCCCGTCCTCGGCGGCGGCGCTCACCACCGCGAGGTCCAGCAGTTCCTCGCGCGCGGCCGGGGGGAGCCCGGCCATGATGTCCCGCTGCTCGCGCGTGAACACCGGCGTTCCCCCATCGCCGATGGCGGCGGTGCGAACCGCCGCGACCACGGCCTGGCGGAGCCGCGGGAGGGCGGGGTGCGTGGCCGCGGGGACGATCCCCCGCACCGGGATCCCCGCCTCGGCGGCGAAGCGGCGGATGGCGGCGCGCCCCAGCGCCAGCGTCCCCACGTAGTTGAGCGCCCCGGCGACGACGGCGCCCACCCCGGGAACCACGCGGGACAGGCTGCGCCGCACCACCTGCCGCGCGGCGGCGTCCGCCGCGGCCTCGCCGACGCGCACCGCCCCGAACGCCGTGGCCATGGAGGCCACGAAGAGGGTGCGCACCTGCTGGGTGGGCTCGGCGAGCGGGACGCCCAGGATGGCGGCGATCTCCAGCACCAGGTCGCGCTGCTGCTCGGCCACGTAGCGCCAGTCGGCCACCATTCCCAGGGCGGCGAGCGCCGGCCCGATCCCCGGGACCATCGCAGGGAGTGCGGACACCGCCCCCACGGCCGCGCTGCGCCGCGCCCGCTCGCGGGTGCGGGCCCACGCCAGCGCCACCGGGTCGGCGTCGGGGTGGCGGGCGCGCAGCTCCGCCACCTCCGTGGCGACCCGCTCCGGGAGTTCGGGGGTCACCTCCAGCGCGGCGTCCACCGCCTCCTGGAAGCGGCGCGCCAGCCGCTCTCGGTCGCGCTCGCCCAGGCGCGGCAGGCGCGCCCGGCCCAGGCGGTCGCGGAACTGCGCGGAGGCGCCGCCCACCATCTCGCGCCAGCCGCGCTCCTCCGCGCTGCCGTCGGGGGTCGCGGCGCGGGCGTCGTCCGTGGGTGGTTCGGCCATGGAAGTGTGCCTTCGGGGGGAAGAGGCGTCGCCGTGCAGGCTCGCAAGCACCGTTCCGGAAAAAATGATGGCGGCGGGCCGGTGATCCGGCCCGCCCTTGTTTGGAGGAGCTCGCTACCGAAGGGGTGTGTAGTGCGTGCCCATCGGCTGACTGGATCACCTCCTTGTCTACGAAGCGACAGAAGAAGTAGGTAAGAACCTGCGCCACGAGGAGGCTTTCATGGCGCTTTGGGAGTCCAAAGTTCCTCAACGCAAAGTATGGCGTCTGTCGCACTCAGTCATTACTCTGTCGGGTACCATGTGCTGCCCTACCACCCGGCTCAGATCGTCATGGCGGAAGATATTGCAGTGAATGCGGTGGCGGCGTCGCGCCCAAGTCGCCTGCGGACGATTACCCTCCCACCTCCGCCCCTGAGCTGGTTGAGGGAGTTAACCGCGCTGGAAGCGGCTGGAGACGAACTCGGTATCGCCTTCTGGCGTGTGTTAAGGAAGGTCCACGACTGGGCGCTGACTCCCGCGGAGGACCGCGCCGGACTCTTCGAGATCGACAAGAGGGCAGCACAGAAACGTTTGGGTGATGTAAGCTCGCAGGCCCCCAGCCTCGTAGAGGCATTCGGAACGTTTGCGCGCCTGATCCGGACTCCGGGGGAAATCGAGGCACGACAGGTCGCGGAGGCGTGTCACCAAGCACGCGAGTGGACCGAGGAGCAGTCAATGTTGGAAGCCGCGATGCTCTTCGCAGAGGCCGCAGCTATGGCCGAGCCGGAAGTTCCCAGCCACGCCAACACGGCCGGACGTCTCTGTCGACGTGCCGCATACGACGAGCGGTCAACCACATGGTACCACCGGGGCTTCGGGTTGGCCGTACGGACGAGGGAGCGGACGGAAACGATTCGGGCGCTGCTCGGCTATGGCGGGTTGATGTACTACCTGGGAAGACATGCGGATGCTCGCCGCTACTACGAGCGGGCCGTACGGGTAGCCGTTCACACGGGTCGGCATCGCCAGGCGGCCGAGGCGAAGCACGACATGGTTCTCATTGCGGCAGAAGCGGGGACCTACCAGGAGGGGGAGAGACACGCTCGGCAAGCGCTTCAGTACTACCCCGTGCATCATCCCCGGATTCCGTACCTCGTGCACGATGTCGCATTCCTGTTCATCCGGAACCGCCTTTACTCATTCGCGCTTCCGCTGCTCAGGTGCGTGCGGCAACAAATCTCCTTACCGGGAGAACAAGCTCTGGTGTTGAGCAGCATCGCACGTGCGGCGGCTGGGGCAGGTCAGGTCTCCCTTTTCAGGGAAGCCGCAGACGAAGTGCTCTCGCTGGTTGAGTCGTTCGGAGAGCACGCTGCCGCCGCGTTGTGGAACGTGGCCGAAGGCGCCTGGTGCTGTGCTGATCGGGAACGAGCTGAACGCCTGGCAGAAAGGGCGGTGGAAATCGCGCGTACTCGCAAAGAGAGTGAACCAGAGCGTGGGGCATCTGCTCTGCTGGTGAGAGTGGCAAGTAGGGAACTCCCGCAACCAGAGGCGGGACCACCCATCGGCAACCGTATCGAGCAGCTTTCCCGGGGATGCTTGGCGAAGCTGAACCGGTGGAAGGTCCCGGGTTAGCTTCAACCCGGGACCCGAATAAATCCTGGGGGAGGCGGTCCCTGCTGGTCGCGCGAAGTTCTAGTTGCCGGACCCGAAGCCTCCTCCTCCGCGGGCTGTGCTGGTGCCGCCATCGGCCGTCGTCCCGGAGGTGGGAGTTGCCGATGGTGTAGTCGTGCTATCGGTCTGAATCAAACGGTTTCCGGATCCGAAGCCTCCGCCGCCATCGAAGCGGGGGCTCTCCGGACTCAGCAGCGCCGACTCGCTGCACGCCGCGAGCCCGAGACACAGCATGGAAACCGCCAAGAGTGCGTACTTGACCTTCATGGTTCCTTCCTTGTTGGGGGAATGCGTTAGTGTCGACGCGCCCCAACGTTACCCGCTCCACACACAATCCGCCACCAAGACCAACCGGCCGACAATGCTGCTTCTGAGCTGGATTCGTAGGCTAGTCCCAATTGCACCCGTGGGTAGCACCGGCGAGAAGCGCACGGCGGGGGAGTTCGTCGCGCTGCTGGTCGGGTATGCGGAAGGCACGCCCGGCTAGTCTGCAATCATGAAGAGAGGAAGGGTCACGCGGGAAGAAGAAGCCCCGGCCCCGCGCGAGCGGGACCGGGGCGACGAGTTGCAGCAGGGCAGGGGAGTGACGGGTGGGTCCGCCTACAGGCGGATGCGCAGCCCGACGTCCAGGTTCAGGTACGACACGTACTCGTCGCCGCCGTCGAAGAACTCGGTGGCGTAGCGGCGGAACGCGAAGCCGGGCGACACCGAGACGCGCGGTCCCAGGGGGAACGCCGCCCCCGCGCCCACCTCGAAGCCCACCTCGTCGTCGCCCTCGAACTCCACTCCCGCGACCTCGGTCTCGAAGTCGTGGAACAGGAGCCCGCCACGCACCCAGGGGGAGAACCCCACCCCCGGGAAGGCGACGCGGGCGCCGGCCTCCCAGCCGCGGTCCGTCCCCTCCGCCGACAGCGTCTCCATGTCGAACTCGGTCTGGCTGTAGCCGCCGTACACGGAAACGCGGGGCGCCACAAGGACGTGCACGCTCGCCCCGAAGCCGAAGGCGTTGTCGGCGGCGTCCGCGAAGTCGCCGCTGGGGATGGCGACCCCACCGCGCGCCTCGATCGAGATGGGCGTGGTGATGCCGAGCGGCCCCTGCGCGAACGCGCCGCCCGCGACCCCGAGGGCCGCTGCCACCGCGGCGCCGGACAGGAATCTTTTCATGCTCTCTTTCTCCTCTGACGGGCCCCGCCATGCGGCGGAGCGTGTCCGGGTACGGAGCGCCGGGCGCCCGGTGCGCGCGACAGGCTCAACCCCGCCACGCAAGCGGCGCGCCGACCCCCGGCCGAAGCGGACGGCGGCGGGTCCCGCCGCGCCGTCTGTCGTTCCGGTGAAAGCGCGCGTATTATGCAGGGCATGAACATCACCCACCTCGATGGTCCGGGCCTCCGCGGCGCACTGATCGCCGCGTCGGACTACGTCCAGCGCAACCGCGCCGAGCTCAACCGGATCAACGTCTTCCCCGTCCCGGACGGGGACACCGGCACCAACCTGGCTCTCACCGTCTCCTCCATCGCCGACCACCTCAAGGCCAACCAGGACGCATCCGTGGGCGCCGTCGCCCGGCACGCGGCGGAGGCGGGGATCATGGGCGCCCGCGGCAACTGCGGGATGATCCTGTCCCACTTCCTCCTGGGCTTCAGCGACGCGGTGGGCGACCGGCCGCACCTGGGGGTCGCGGAGTTCGGCCAGGCGCTGCGCAGCGCCACCGAGCACGTGTACCGGGCGCTGGAAAAGCCGGTGGAGGGCACCATGATCACCATCATGCGCGCCGTGGCGGACGAGGCGGAGCGCCTGCAGCACTCGGACTTCGTGGTGCTCTTCGAGCGCCTGCTGGTGAAGGCGCGCGAGGCGCTGGCGAACACCCCGGAGCTGCTCCCGGCGCTCAAGGGCGCGGGGGTGGTGGACGCGGGCGCCAAGGGGTTCGTGCACATCCTGGAGGGGATCTCGGCCTTCATCTCGGGCGACCCGCTCACGGCGCTGGAGGAGATGCCGGTGTACGACGCGGAGCCCCCCCTGGCCGCGGCGGGGGTGGACTACCCCACGGAAAGCGAGGTCTACCGCTTCTGCACGGAGGCGCTGGTGCGCGGCCGCGACCTGCCCACCTCGGACGCGGTGCGGGCCGTGCTGCGCGAGCGCGGCGACTCGCTGGTGGTGATCCGCACGGATGCGCTGATCAAGGTCCACATCCACACGGACGAGCCGGAAGGGGTCTTCGACTACCTGCGCACGCTGGGCGAGCTGGCGACGCACAAGGCGGAGGACATGCAGGCGCAGCATGCCGCCATGGGCCGCGCCGCGGCGGCCGGGCACATGGTGCTGGCCCGCCGCCCCATCTCGGTGGTGGCGGACACGGCGTGCGACCTCCCCGAAGAGATCGTGCGCGCCCACGGTATGAACCTGGTGCCGCTCAACCTGATCTTCGGCGACCAGGTGCTGCGCGACCGCCTCGACATCTCGGCGGACGCCTTCGCGGAGCGGCTCAAGGAGGGGGCGCACCCCAGCACCTCGCAGCCGGCGCCCGCGGCCTTCCTCAAGGCGTACGAGCGCGCCGGGGAGGACGGCGAGGCCGTCGTGGCGATCCTCCTGTCGTCCGCGCTCTCGGGGACCTTCGCCTCGGCGCAGGCGGCCATGCGGCAGCGCCCGGCCGGCTCCACCCCCATCCACCTGGTGGACTCGCGCGGCGGGTCGCTGCTCCAGGGGCTGCTGGCGCTCAAGGCGTCGGAGCTGGGGGAGATGGCGTGGGAGCCGGAGCGCATCGTGGCGGAGCTGGGCCGCATCCGCGACCAGTCGGGCTTCTTCATCCACCTGGACACCTTCGAGCGAGCACTGGCATCGGGGCGGGTGGGGCGCGGCCGGGCCTGGCTGGGCAGCCTGCTGGACATCAAGCCGGTGCTGGACATCGACCCGGAAGGGAAGCTGGTGCCCATCGCCAAGGTGCGCGGCCGCAGGAGCGTGCTCCCCAAGATGATGGAGATCCTGGAGCAGAAGGTCCCGAAGACCACCAGGAAGGTGCGCTTCGGGGTGATGCACGTGGCCTGTCCGGAGGCGGTGGAGGAGGTGTGCCACGAGATCCGCAGGCGCTACGGCCGCGACCGCGAGATCATCGTGGGCCCCGGCACGCCGATCATCGCCACGCACGCCGGCGAGGGGGCGTGGGGGATCGCGTACCTGGTGGAGGACTGAAACTGCCTGGTTCGGGCGTGTCCCCGGCTGGCGCCGGGGTCGGGCTTCGGCTCCGTAACGCAGCAAACAACGCTGCGTAACGGAGTCGAGCCCCGGCGAACAGCCGCCGGGTCTCGCCCCTTCGGGCCAAAATCCCTCACGCGGGGATCGCGCTGGCGTCCGTGGGTTTGGGCCCCCTCACCCCCCGCTCCCCTCTCCCCCGCAAGCGGGGGAAAGGGGGAGAACCGCACGGCAGCCCTGCCTTCAGCGCCTTGCCGATGCCACGGGGAGCCTGATCTACGCGGATTCCGCGTGAGTCCGCCCGGCGGGCGGGCTGGAGAGAAAGACAGGGCCCTTCCGAACGGAGGGGCCCTGTTCTTTCGCGTGGGGAGGGGAGCCGCCCGTGGCGGTCACCCCACGCCGAGCGGGGCGCGGCCGTGGTCGTCGGCAGCCGCCCCCGGTCCCTCATCCGCGGTGGAAGCGGAGCCGGGTGCGGCGGACTCGTGCTGGGGGGCGCCCTGGCCGGACAGGACCCGGAACCTGTCCTCGCCCACGTCGCGCAGCCACCGGTCGCACGCCCTCCGGAAATCGCTCGCGAAGCGCGCGTCTAGCTCCTGGCGCCACCCGCCGACCCTGCCCTGGCGGATGAAGCCCGTCCCGGCGGGAGGGGCGGCCGGCTTGGGGAGCATCCGCCGCTCGATGGCGAACCTGGATTCGTGCTCGCGCATGAAGGCGAACGAGCACCGTTCCAGGATCCTGGGCATGTCGGCGGGGTCGATGGCGATTCCGCAGAAGCCGGCGATGCGCCTGATCCCCGCTTCCAGGTCGGCGCTCAGCTCCTCGTAGTTGACCACCAGCAGGTTCAGGCCCTGATCGTTGCGGAGCCACCCCGCCACGTGCTTGAACCAGCTGCCGTAGGGGACCCGGCCCGCCATGAACCGGCGGAGGAACTCGTCGCGCGGCCGCTGGTTCCGCGGCGGCCACTTGCGGGACTGGTGAAAATAGGAGACCGCGACGTCCAGCCCGTTCCGGGTGCCGTAGATGTACCGCCCCGGCCCCTTGGGGATGTCGCGGTAGGACAGGTGGCTCTTGACGACGCGCGGCGTTCCCGGCAGGTCGGAGATCCTGCGGCCCATGGGAACCAGGGTCTCTTCCAGGTGGGGCGAGACCTCGTCGATGTGGGCGAACTCGATCTCCCCGTCGGTGGTGAGCTGGTAGACGATCATCTGGATCCACGTGGTCCCCGACTTGGGGTACGTGACGATGAAGAGGTCGTCCGGCGATCCTTCGTAGACCAGCCTGTACCGGAGGGTGCTCAGCTTGAGGTACGCGAGCTCGAGCCGCATGATGGACGGCCGGAGGATGGAGTTGCCGATGAACCGGAGCAGCTGCACCATCCGGCCGACGAGCGAAAGCGTCCAGCCGACGAGCGCGGCGGGGATCCTGCGCGGGCGCATCCGACGCATGCCGGGTCTTCCTGTGGATGGAGGCGTGCCGCGCGCGCCGCGCACGTTCCGCCGAACGTGGGCGTCCGCAGTTTCCCGCGCAGGCGTGGAGGGAGCGGCCCGAACGATATGTGACCCGTTTTACCTCGTCAACCGGCGCCCGCGCTCCCATCCTGCTTGCGGGTGTGGCCCCTCCCCGCGGACGCCAGCGCGATGCCGCGTGAGGGATTCCGGCCCGAAGGGGCGAGACCCCGCGGCCGTTTGTGGGGGCTCGACTCCGTTACGCAGCGTTGTTTGCTGCGTTACGGAGCCGAAGCCCGACCCCGCGCCAGCGGGGGCACGCCCAAACCAGCAGTACCAATCGCAACCCGGTACGGCATGTGCTCCGTCCCGCCGCACGCGTTTCGCTCAAACCCAACCGAGGTAAACGACCGATGGCGGCGACGGACCCACTCTGGAAGGTGGACGACCAGGCGCGGCGGCTCGCGGAGCTGACCGGCGACGACCCGGCGCTCAAGGAGGCGCCGCTGCGGCGGGACGTGCGCTCGCTGGGGATGATCCTGGGCGAGACCATCCGCGAGCAGGAGGGCGACGCGCTCTTCCGCGCGGTGGAGGAGCTGCGCGCCCTGGCGATCGCGCACCGGGAGGAGGCGGCGGAGGAGGACGACGAGCGCATGCGGCGGGCGGAGCGGATCGTGTCCGGGATGGGGGTTCGGGAGGCGTACGGGCTGACGCGGGCGTTCTCCACCTACTTCGAGCTCACCAACCTGGCGGAGACGGCGCACCGCCAGCGCCGCCGCCGCGCCTCGCGGCTGCACGCGGACCGGGCGCCGCAGCCGGGGACCTTCCTGGGGACGCTGCTGAGGCTGCGGGGCGCCGGGGTGGACCGCGCGGCGGCGCTGGAGCTGCTGGGCCGCGTCCTGGTGGTTCCCGTGTTCACGGCCCACCCCACGGAGGTGTCGCGGCGCACGACGCTCTTCAAGCGGCGGCGGATCGCGGAGGCGCTGGAGCGGCTGGACGTGCTCCCCCTGCCGGACGCGGAGGCGGCGGAGCAGGAGGCGGCGATCGCGGCGGAGGTGGCGGCGCTCTGGCAGACGGACGAGGTGCGCCGCAGCAGCCCCAGGGTGCTGGACGAGGTGAAGATGGGGCTGGACTACTACCCGGGGGTGCTGGTTCCCACCATCCCGGAGCTGTACGCGGAGATGGCGGACGCCTTCCGGCGGGTGTACGGCGAGCCGCTTCCGCCGCGCGCGCTGCCCATCGTGGTGAGGTTCGGGTCGTGGATCGGGGGGGACCGCGACGGCAACCCGTTCGTGACGCCGGAGGTGACGCGCGCGGCGCTCCGCCTGGCGCGCGAGACGCTGCTGGACCGCTACGTGGAGCTGCTGGAGGAACTGACGGAGCGGCTGAGCGCGTCCACGCACCAGGCCCCGGTTTCGCCGGAGCTGCGGGCGGCGCTGGAGCGCTACGCGGGGACCGTCCCCTCGCTGGACCCGGCGCCGGAGAGCCGCGCCCCGGCCGAGGTGTACCGCCGCTTCCTGGGCTACGTGGGCTGGCGGGTGCGGGCGGCGCGCGACGGGGCGGATGCCCGGGCGTACCCGGACCCGGGGGCGCTCCTGGCGGACCTGCGCCTGGTGCGCGACAGCCTGGCGGCGCACCGCGGGGAGCGGCTGGCGGCGCGGCTGCTGGACCCGCTGCTGCGGCAGGTGGCAACCTTCGGCTTTCACCTGCACGCGCTGGACGTGCGGCAGCACGCCCGCGTCCACGCGCGCGCGATGGAGGAGCTGTTCGGCGCGGCGGGGGGCGGGGCGCTCCCCGGGGCGCCCTCGGAAGACACGCTGAAGCTGCTGGACACGCTGCGCGCGGTGGCGGAGGTGAAGCGCGCGTACCCGCCGGAGGCGGTGCGCACGTACGTGATCAGCGGCGCCACCTCGGCGGAGGACGTGCTGGCGGTGGCGCGGCTGGCGGAGCTGGCGGGGGTGCGGGTGGCGGCGGCGGAGGGCGACCCGGGGCTGATGCCGGTGCCGCTCTTCGAGTCCATCGAGGACCTGCGCGCCTGCCCGGAGATCTGCCGCGCATTGTGGACGCGGCCGGACTACGCGCGGCTGCTGGATTCGTGGGGGCGGCGGCAGGAGGTGATGCTGGGCTACTCCGATTCCAACAAGGACGGGGGGATGCTCACCAGCACCTGGGAGATCTTCAAGGCGCACCGGGCGCTTCACGGCGTGGCGCGGGAGTGCGGGGTGACGCTGCGCCTCTTCCACGGTCGCGGCGGCACGGTGGGGCGGGGTGGAGGGCCCACGCACCGGGCGATCAGCGCGCAGCCCATGGGCGCCTTCGAGGGCGAGCTGAAGATCACGGAGCAGGGCGAGGTGCTGAACTGGAAGTACGCGGACCCGGTGCTGGCGGAGCGCAACCTGGAGCTGATGGTGGCGGCGTCGCTGGGAGCGCTGGCGCCGCCGGCGGGCCCCGCGCCGGAGCGGGCGGAGCGCTGGGAGGCGGCGATGGACGCGATGTCGGCGGACGCGTTCGCCTTCTACCGCGAGCGGATCGCGGAGAACCCGGACGTGCTCCCCTACTTCCAGCAGGCCACGCCGGTGGGCGAGCTGGAGAACGCGCGCATCGGCTCGCGGCCGGCGCGGCGCGGGGAGAGCCGCGGGCTGGAGGACCTGCGCGCCATCCCCTGGGTGTTCGGGTGGATGCAGAGCCGCCACGTGCTGCCGGCCTGGTTCGGGGTGGGGTGGGCGATGGAGCGCTTCGCGGGGCGCGGCGAGGCGGAGGCGACCCTGCTGCGGGAGATGCTGGAGGGCTTCCCCCTGTTCGAGGACCTGGTGCGCAACGTGGAGGTGGGGATGGCGAAGGCGGACCTGCCCATCGCCCGCCGCTACGCGGAGCTGGTGCCGGACGAGGCGCTTCGCGAGCGGGTCTTCGGGATGGTGGCGGAGGAGTTCGAGCGCACCCGCCGCATGGTGCTGCGCGTCACCGGCCAGGCGGAGCTGCTGGAGGGGAACCCGGTGCTCGCCCGCTCCATCGTGCTGCGCAACCCCTACGTGGACCCGCTCAGCCTGATCCAGGTGAGCCTGCTGCGCCGCAAGCGCGCCGGCGAGGCCGGCGACGACCTGGACTACGCCATCGCCGCGACGATCAACGGGATCTCCGCGGGGCTGCGCAACACGGGGTGAGGGACGGCACGAACGTGCGGGAGTGCGGGAGATCCGGGTGGGGGGCGCCGCCGCAGGCCCCCACCCGGCTCGCTTAGGCTCGCCACCCTCCCCCAATCCTGGGGGAGGGCTTCCTGTACTGCCGGGTTTTGCCGTTCTCCCCCTCTCCCGCTTGCGGGGGAGGGGGCCGGGGGGAGGGGGCCCCCGTTGCGTGAGGGATTCCGGCCCGAAGGGGCGAGACCCGCGCAGTTTGCGGGGCTCGACTCCGTTGCAAACGGTAGTATCGTTTGCTACGGAGCCGAAGCCCGACCCCGGCGCCAGCCGGGGGCACGCCCAACCCCGCCGTTCGAGCAGTTCGATCTCACCCCGCCGCCAGGTTCTTGAGCACCCTCACCTGGTAATGGTACGAGTTGATCCCCCCGCCATTGTACCGCCGCACCGCGTACGGCCAGTCGCAGCCGATCCGTTCGCGGATGGGAACGTTCTGGTACGTGGCGGTTCCGTAGTACTGGGTGGGCGCCCACGTCGTGCTGCTGCCGCGGAAGACGGGCAGCCCCGGGCTGGTGGTGCGGAAGCCGGCGTCCAGCGCGCAGGTGCGGCAGTCGGTCATGTAGCGCGGGTCGGTCGGGGCATACTTGCAGATGCGCAGCGGCCCCCGGCCGATCTCGGCGATGCGGTCGTCGGCGGTGCCGGTGGGGCCATTGACGAAACAGTCGAACTTGTCGCGCAGCAGGTCGGCGGCGCGCGCCACGTTCCTGCCGGGGTCCAGGATGAGCCCGGTGACCTCCTCGGGGCGCGGCGGGTGGTGGAACAGGGTGTACTGCCCCGCCCCGTAGCCGCGCGAGGTGATGACGTTGGGATCGCCGGAGTTGGTGTCGGTGCCCACCACCACGAAGTCGTCCTGGTCGCCGCCGGCGGGGACGACGAAGTGCATCAGCCCGCTCTCCTGCTTGAGGATGGCGACCAGGTACGGGGTGGGGACGCGGGTGGAGGGGAGCGCGGCGATCTGGCCGGCGATCTTCTGGTTGTCCGCCGCGGGGTTCTTGGAGAAGGGGAGCCCGGGAAAGCCCGGGTCGTCCAGGATGTCGGAGATCACCTCCACCAGCGCCTGGGTGACCCGCCCGTCCACGGCGGACACGCGCCCGCGGTTGTAGTCCACCACGCGCACCGGCGCGCTCCCGTCCGATCCCTTGCCCGCGTTGTGGAGCAGGTCGTACTCCAGGGCCATGACGGCCTTCCTGGTCCCCGACCCGAACGAGCCGTCGATGCCGCGGCGCAGGTAGCCCAGCGAGCGCAGGTCGTGCTGCAGGTCGCACACCTGCTGCCTGGTGCCGGGCGAGTCGATGGCGAGGACGAGGCCGGGCTGGCGGTAGCTGAGGGCGGGCATTGGACGGGTCCTGGGTACGGTCGGGAACGGGGCGCCGGGGAGGACTGCGCTCCGGCGGGAGGAATGGGTGGGTCGGGAGCGCAATCTAGGAGCGGGCGCGGACGCGCGGAAGAGCGTGATCGCGCGGCGCCGGGGACGGCGGCCCGCGCCCTCAGAACAGGACGCCGGCGCGGAGCTGCAGGGCGCGGCGGGGAACGGCGGGCGCGCCCAGCCCGGGGCTCAGCGTGGAGAGCGAGGCGCCCGCGCCCGCGACGAAGCGGCCCGCGCGCAGCCCCACGCCCGCCTCCACCCCCACGCCGGCGTCCGCCTCGTCCAGGCCGCGGACGCCCAGGAGCTCGCCGGAGGTGGTGGACCAGAGGAGCTGCGGCGCGGCGTACGGCGCCAGCGTCCGCCCCGGCCCGGCGGCGAGGGGAAGCTCCACCACCAGCGCCAGCGGGACGGTGAAGCTGGCGTAGCCGCTCCCGGTGGCCCCGTCCGCGTGGAAGGCGGCCCCCAGCCCGGCGCGCGCGCACACCGCGAGGGCGCGCGCGGGGAGGGGGAGGCGGAGGGCGAGCGCCCCGGACACGGTGTGCACCTTTGCGTCCTCACCGCCGACACTCCGGAGGAGGTACTCCGCGGAGTAGGCGAGCGGGCCGGCGGGGTCGGCGCGGAGCGCGGCGCCCAGGTCCAGCGAGGTGAGCCGGCGCCCGGCGTGCAGGGTGGCGACGCCGGCCTGCGCCTGCACGGCGCGGGCGCGCTCGGGGAGCGGGGCGCCCACGCACCCCTGCGCGCGGAGGGCGGCGGGAGCGGCGAGGGCGAGCATCGCCCCCGCCGCGAAGATGCAACCTGGTCTCATGGGCCGGCCCGGCTCGGGTGCGACGGCTTCCCCTGGTCCCCCGCGGGGTTCCTGGATACGTTTCGGCTCCTATCTCCCCGACACAGTCTTTGTTCCCCGTGATGCAGAACACACCCGTACGCCCCCTGCGCGGGGTGGACCTCCACGCCCTGGACCGGCTGGTGGACGCCGTGGGGACGGTGTTCCGCGGGCGGCGCGAGACCGTCCGCCTGGCCGTCGCGGCGCTCCTGGCCGGGGGGCACGTCCTGTTCGAGGACGTCCCCGGCGTGGGCAAGACCACGCTGGCCCGCGCCCTGGCGACGGCGCTGGGGCTGGACTTCCGCCGCATCCAGTTCACCAGCGACCTGCTCCCCTCGGACGTGCTGGGGGTGTCGGTGTACAACCCGCGCCTGCAGGAGTTCGAGACGCGCCCGGGCCCGGTGTTCACCCAGGTGCTCCTGGCCGACGAGATCAACCGCGCCCCGCCGCGCACGCAGAGCGGGCTGCTGGAGGCCATGCAGGAGGGCCGCGTCACCCTGGACGACCGCACCCGCGAGCTGCCGCGCCCCTTCCTGGTTCTGGCGACGCAGAACCCGCTGGAGCAGCACGGCACCTACCCGCTGCCGGAGAGCCAGCTGGACCGCTTCCTGATGCGGCTCACCATCGGCTACCCGGAGGCGGCGCGCGAGCGCGAGATCCTGCTGGGCTCCTCCGCGCAGGACCCGGTGGCGGAGCTGGACCCGGTGATGGGGCCGGGCGAGGTGCTGGACCTGCAGGCGCGCGTGGACGGGGTGCGGGCGGACCCGGCGCTGGTGGACTACCTGATGGAGATCGTGGCGGCCACGCGCGCGGACGGCCGCCTGCGCGCGGGCGTCAGCACGCGCGGCGCGGTGGCGCTCTTCCGCGCCGCGCGCGGCTACGCGCTGGTGGACGGCCGCGAGTACCTGGTGCCGGACGACGTGCGCCGCCTGGTGGTCCCCTGCCTGGCGCACCGCGTGCTCCCCGCGGGGCTGTCCTCCGGGGGCGCCGCCGCCCACGACGAGGCTGCTGCCGTGCTGGAGGAGATCGCCTCCCGCATCTCCGTTCCGGTGTAACAGAACGGCAGGATTCGGGCGTGCCCCCGGCTGGCGCCGGGGTCGGGCTTCGGCTCCGTAGCAGACGAAACGACCGTCTGCAACGGAGTCGAGCCCGCGCCAGCACCAATGAACTGAGGTGCCGCGCGGTCTCGCCCCTTCGGGCCGTAATCCCTCACGCAACTGCCTGCTCGTACTCTATATCCAGCCGTTGCCCCCTCTCCCAGGATTGGGAGAGGGTGGCGAGCCTCAAGCGAGCCGGGTGAGGGCCGTTGCAGGCTGTTCCCTGTTCCCTGTTCCTTCCGTTGTCCCGCACTTTCGCACTCCCGCGCTTTCGCGCCTTCCTTCGCCCGCCCCGCCGCATCCGCTTCACCCGTCCGGGGTGGACGGTGACGGGCGGGTCGCTGGTGCTGGGGCTGGCGGCCATCGGCACGGGCAACAACCTGCTCTTCCTGCTGCTGGGGGCGGTGCTGGGGTTCATCGCGCTCAGCGGGTGGATGTCGGAGCAGACGCTGCGCGGCCTGGAGGTGCGGCGGCGCGGGCCGACCGCGGCCACGGCGGGGGAGCCGGCGCGCGTCGCGTACGAGGTGAGGAACGGCAAGCGGCGGCTCCCCAGCTTCGCGGTGGAGGTGGGCGAGGCGGGATCCGCCGGCCGCGCCTGGATCCCGGCACTGGCGGCGGGCGAGGGCGCCACGGCGCGGGCGGAGCAGACGTGGGCGCGGCGCGGCGTGTACCCGCTTGCGACGGTGGTGCTGGCCACCTCGTTCCCCTTCGGGCTCTTCCGCAAGGAGCGCGACGTGGAGCTCCCCGGCGAGGCCGTGGTCCGGCCGCGCACCAACCTGCCGGTGCGCGAGCCGCGGCCGGCGGGGCGGCGGTCGCTCGCGACCGACCGGGCGCACGCGGGCGCCGTGGGCGGGCGCGGCGACTTCCGCGCGCTGCGCCCCTACCGTCCCGGCGACGACCCCCGCGACGTGCACTGGCCCACCACCGCGCGCGTGGGCGAGCCCACCGTGCGCGAGTTCGAGCGCGACCGCTCGCGGGCGCTCTGGCTCTGCCTGGAGCTGCGCGCGCCGGAGGGCGACGCCGCGGAGGCGGCGGCCGGGACCGTGGCGGCGCTCGCCGCCGCGGCGCTGCGGCGGGGCGAGGTGTTCGCCCTGGCGACGGGGGAGGCGCGGGTGCCGCCGGGGGTGGGGCCCGCGCAGCTGGAGCGGGTGCTGGACGCGCTGGCGCGCGCCCGCTTCCGGCCGGACGCGCCGCGCGTGGCCCCGCCCGCTCCGCCCGCGGAGTGCGTGCTGGTGACCGCCGGTCCCGGCGGCGGGGCCGGGTGGGGCGATGTGTTCCGCGCCGGGGAGGCGGCCCCGTGAGGCTGGCGCTGCTGCACCGGCGCCTCGCCGCCGGCATGGCGCTCGCCGCGCTGGCGGGGTTCACCGCGGGGGCGGGAGTCTCCGCCGTCACCGCCCTGGCGGGGCTGGCGCTGGTGGTGGCGCTGGGCCGCCTGCCGCCGCCGGAAGCGGGGCCGTGGGTGGAGCGGGCGGTGCGCGCGGGGGCGCTGCTGCTGTGCGCGCGCATGGGGTACGTGGCCTTCGTCGCCCGCGCCGACTTCATGCCGGACGTGCTGGCGATGCTCCTGTTCCTGCTCGTGGGGGAGTCGCTGCGCCCGCTCGCCGCCCGCAACGACATGCGGCTGTACGCGCTGTCGCTGGCGCTGATGATCGCCGCCACGGCGTACTCGCCGGGGCTGGGCTTCGCCGCGGCGTTCGTGGCGTTCGTCGCCCTGGCGACGCTGGCGCTGATGACGGGTCACCTGCGCCGCGAGTCGGAGCGCTTCCGCGTTCCCGCCGTGCGGGTGGGGCGCGGCTTCCTGGGCGCCACGGCGGCGCTCTCCGGCGTCACCGTGCTGTGCAGCGCGGCGCTCTTCGTGGTGTTCCCGCGGCTGCCGCGCAGCTGGAACGTACAGGGCCGCCCCGGCGCCGCCGCGGTCATGGCCGGCTTCGGGGACGAGGTGTCGCTGGGGGAGCACGGCACGCGCATCTCCCCCAACCCGGAGGTCGCGTTCCGGGTGGAGTTCCCCGAGTGGGACGTCCCGGACCCGGCGGAGCTGCGCTGGCGGGGGCGCTCCTTCGATCGCTTCGACGGGGTGCGCTGGTCGCGCACCCCGGGGCAGGCGTACGTGGCCGGGTCGCCGGACCGCTACGCGGAGCGCTGGGGCGGGCCCCTGCGCAGCTACCGGGTGTACGGCGGCCCGGCGGGGGCGCGGGTGCTCTTCGGGCTGCACCCGCTGCTGCGCGTGCAGCCGCGCTCCGCCGTCCGCATCCTCCGCGACCCCACGGGCGACGTGCGCTTCTTCGGCTCGGACGCGCCCTCGTACGACGCGGTGTCGGCCGCGCCGCTCCCCCCGGAGGAGGCGCTGCGCGCCGCCGCGGGAGAGCCGCCCGCCTGGGAGGCGCAGTACCTGCAGCTCCCGCCCCTCTCCGCGCGCGTCCGCCGCCTCGCGGATTCGCTGGCGGCCGGCGAGCCCACGCGCCTGGACCGGGCCCGCGCCGTGGAGCGCTGGCTGCGCACGGAGTTCCGGTACACGCTGGAGCTCCCCCGCGACGCCGAGGAGGCGCGGCTGGAAAGCTTCCTGTTCCGGCGGCGGGCGGGGCACTGCGAGTATTTTTCCACCGCGATGGTGGTGCTGCTGCGCGCCCAGGGGATCCCCGCGCGCAACGTCACCGGCTTCCTGGGCGGGGAGTGGAATTCGTTCGGCCGCTACCTGGCGGTGACCGGGAACGACGCGCACTCCTGGGTGGAGGTGTGGTTCCCGGGGCTGGGGTGGGTGCCCTTCGACCCCACGCCGCCGGGGGGCCGGGCGATGGCGACGGAGGCGGAGGACGGCTGGGGCCGGCCCGCCTTCCTGTGGCTGGACGGGCTCCAGCACCGCTGGTACAAGTGGGTGATCGGCTACGACATGGACAAGCAGGTCGCCGTCTTCCGGCGGGTGGGCGACTGGTTTGAGCGCGGGGGCGGGGGCCGGGACATCGCGTGGCGGGGAGGCGGCGGGCCGCGGCTCCCGCCGCGCGAGGCGCTCCCCTGGGCGGCGGGCGCGGCGGTGCTGGCGTGGCTGCTGGTGCGCGGCGGCCGCCGGCGCCGGCGCGTCCTGGGCGCGGAGTCGCGCGCGTACCTGGCACTGCGGCGCGCCTACGCCCGCGCGGGGTACGCGGACGAGGGCGCGGGCGGTCCGCTGGACTTCGCGGCCGGCCTGCGGGCGCGGGAAGCGCCCGGCGCGGAGGCCGCCGCCCGCGCGGTGGACCTGTACGTGCGTGCCCGCTTCGGCGGGGAGGCCATCGGCGAGGACGGGCGCGCGGCAATGGCCGGCGCCCTCGCGGAGGCGCGGGCGGCGCTGCGCTCCGCGCGGCGGGCCCTGCCTCGCGGACGGAAGCGGGCGCTCACCTCAACCGGCAGGCGACAGTGACGGTTCGACTCCACGACCGGCGCCGGCGCTCCAAGCGGCGCAAGCAGCTCTGGCGCCACTTGCGCGCCGCCATGCGCCTGGTGCTCAGGCACCCGGTCCCCAGCGTCTCGGTCATCCCGCTCACGGCGGACGGGCGGATCGTGCTGGTGCGCCGGGTGGACAACGACCTGTGGGCGATCCCCGGCGGGATCATGGACTGGGGCGAGGACGTGACGGAGACCGCCGAGCGGGAGTTCGAGGAGGAGACGGGGATGCGGCTGGTCGCCATCCGCCGGCTGCTGGGCGTGTACTCCTCGCCGGAGCGCGACCCGCGGGCGCACGCCGTCAACATCACCGTGGTGGCGGAGGTGGAGGGCGAGCCGGAGGTGCAGGACCCGCTGGAGGTCAGCGACATCCAGCTGTTCGAGGTGGAGCGGCTGCCGTTCGGCTACTTCGCCCACGATCACGAGCGGCAGCTGCGCGACTACCTGGCGGAGCGCACGGTGGTGGCGTGAGCGGAACACGGGAGAGGGGCGAACATGTAAGCCGGAGGCAAGAACGTTCGGAAACGAACCATGGAAGAAGGAGATGGAGAAGAAGGGCAAGAAGGGATTCCGTGGCTATCCCATCGGGACGGTCGCCTTTTACGGACCGGACAACAAGCGGGCGACCAAGGTGGTCGCCACCGTCGTGCCAGGGGAGAACCAGGAGCTGACCAACCTACGGAGGAGGTTCAACGATCAGCTGGACGTGCGGGTCGACTCCCGGATTGGCGCGGAAGTCTTCGCCTTCCTGCGACGCCATGGGGTCCGGTCGGTCGTGGTCACGAGCGGGATCTTCGGCTGCCCGCACGAGGAAGGGATCGACTATCCCGAGGGCGAGGCGTGCCCACAGTGCCCGTTCTGGGCGGGCAGGGACCGCTTCGCGGAGCTGTAGGCCGATCCCGCGACACTCGGGACTGCCTCACGAAGTAGCAACGCCCCGGCCATAGGCCATCCCCCGTGCCGGGGCGCCTGCGTGCTACGGAAGCGCTTCCGCCGCCTTCAGTACCTCCACGGTGTCGCTCTCGGTGCACTCCGGGCTCCCCTGGCACGAATCGGCCGCCACGGCGCCGGGCCCCAGCGTGATCCGCACGCGCCTGCCCACCAGCTCCCGCCGCTCGCACAGCTCGAACGGGGCGATCCGGTCGAAGCGCGCGCCGCCCTCATCCTCCAGCACCACGTAGCAGCCGCGGTCGCCGTCGGTGAGGCTGCGCACCACTGCGGTGTCCTGGCGCGGCCGGCCCGGCGCCGCAGGCGGAGCGGAGATTGGAGCCGAGTCCTGGGCGGGGATGCTCGCGACGGCAGTGTCCGCGGCGACGGGAGATGCGGATGCCGTCGACGCAGCGGGCTCGCGGGCTGGCTGCTCGCCGCGGCAGGCGCAGAGCAGCAGGCCCAGGCAGAGCAGGGCGCACGGCGCCGGGCGCCGGTACGTCACGCGGGACCCGGCGGACGGCGCGCGGCGACGATCTCCGCCACCTCGCGGTCGCCGGCGCGGGGCGAGGCGGCCAGCCCCCGCACCACGCCGTCGATGTCCGCGGCCGGGCGGTTCTGGCTCATCTTCCACTTCCCTTCGACGCGCGTGATCGCGACCTCCACGCCGACGATCGCCCGCTCCAGCCCGGCGACGTACTCCGCCGGCGCGTCCCCCACCGCCCACGGCCGTTCGCGCCCGGCCTCGTGCCGCGCGGTCAGCTCTTCCAGGTGGCGGCGCAGGAACGCGCCGTCCTCCACGAAGCGGAGCGCGCCGTGGACGTGCACCGCCACGTAGTTCCAGGTGGGGACCACGCGGCCGTGCTCGGCCTTTGCCGGGTACCACGACGGGGACACGTAGGCGTCCGGGCCCGGGAAGATGACCAGCGCCTCGCCGGCCGCCGGCTCCAGGCGGTGGTGCGGGTTGGCGCGCGCCACGTGGCCTTCCAGCACCCCGTGCGCCCCACGCCCGCGGTGCAGCACGAGCGGCAGGTGCGTGGCGAAGAGCCCGTCGGCGGACGCCGTGACGAGCGCCCCCAGCGGGTGCGCCTCGATGAAGTCGAAGAGGACCTCGGGGCGGTGCTCGGCGTTGGAGGGTGGGATGTACATGGATCCCGTCAGGCGGGGGCGGGACCCTGCCACACGAACACCTCGGCGCAGCGCGAGCAGCTGTACGACCCCTCCCACTGCTGGTGGAGCGCAGGGTAGACCTGGTTGTTGTAGTGCGACGAGCCATACGCCCACATGCCGCCCAGCGCCGCTACAATCGCTCCGATGACGGCGGCCACGACGCTCCCCTGGAATCCCGCGAGGAGGAGCACGACCCCCATCAGGATCATGATGATCGGCCCGCCGAGCGAGCGCTCCTCGGGCGGTGCAGCGCCCATGGAGGCCAGGCTCTGTTGCGTGCCACCTGTCCTGGCGCCGCCCACCGCCATCCCGTCGTCCCCAAACCCGACGCCCGCCGTGCCGGTCTTCACCACGGCCAGCCCCTCGCGGTAGATCAGGCTGAGCCTGCGCACGTGCTCGGAGCCGCACTTGGGGCAGTGCAGCAGCGAGGCGGCGGCGGTGTGCACCCGCATCACCGGGACGCCGTCCTGCGGGGCCGCCGGAACCACCGCATGCTGCGCGGCGGCGAGCGCCTGCGTCGCGTGCGGCAGCGCGACGGCGTGCTGCCTGGCTTCCTGCACGGCGGACTGGGGCGCGCCGTCCTCGGCGTGCGGCGGGCACCCGCAGTTGGGGCAGGCGGCGGCGCGGGTGCTTACGTTGCGGCCGCAGTCGGGGCAGGGGATGAGAGCCATCGCGAGAAAACCTTGGGGGGAAGGGCCGCGGAGGGAGCGGACGGGACAAAGCTACAGACGGGTTGGGCCCATCTCAAGGGAACGCGGGAGGTACGGGCGGCACGTGGCCCCGGGAGGCTACGGAAGGAACAGCGCAAGCGCCAGCCGGGGCCAGCGGCTGCGGACCGCGCCGAGCAGGAAGTCCAGCCCCAGCACGAGGACGACGGCGGCGGCGAGGGCCGCCTGCCAGTCCAGGGCGGCGCTCGTCCCCAGGATGACGGCGGCGAGCCCGACGAAGAGCACGCCGAGCGCCCCGGCGAACGTGCGGGCAAACGGGGTCATGGGGGTGGACGGCGTCATGGCGCTCACCTGGATCTGCGTGGACGGACCGGCACTCCGGGCACTACGCGGCGGCGGGGGCGGCGGGTTTCACAGGGAGCCTGCGTTACGGAGCCGCAGCCCGACCCCGGCGCCAGCCGGGGGCACGCCCGGACCCTGCCGTGTCCTGGAAAACGACGAAGCGGGCACCCCCCGCGAGGAAGGCACCCGCCCCGACCCTGCCGCCCGCCGCGAAAGCTACACCGTGAGCTCCTGCTCCTGCGGCCGAGCCGCCAGCAGGTCGCGGTCCACCTTCACCAGCTCCTGCCCCAGCCCCAGGTCGCGGTACGCTTCGCGCGCCTGCTCCAGGTACGCCTCCGCCTCGGGGAGGCGGCCGCAGGCAAGGTGCAGCAGGCCGTAGTCGTGGTACACGCCCGCCTCCTTGACCGCTGGAAGCCCCCGCTCGCGGCACACGTTCAGCGCCTGCTCGTAGAAGACGAAGCCCTCCTCGTCGGCGCGCGCCCGCGCGATCCTGCCGAAGAGGCCGTACACCTCCACCAGCTGCGGGATGTAGCGGTGGGCGATGGCCACCTCCTCCGCGTGGCGCGCCTCCTCCTCCGCCTCGAAGAAGCGCTCCTGCCGCACCAGCGCGTCCCCCAGGTTCACGCGCAGCAGGATCTCCCAGAAGGGGTTGTGGCAGCGCTCCAGCCCCTCGCGGAACATGGCCTCGGCCCCCAGCGCGTCGCCTCCCTCCAGCAGGATCAGCCCCCGGTTGTTGAACCAGTAGAGCATCGCCCCCTCGTCGCCCGTGGCCTCGATGCAGACCCGCGCGCGACCCAGGAAGTCCTCGGCGCGGGACAGCTCGCCGCGGTTCATCGCCAGGATGGACAGGTTGGCGTGGAAGGGCCACTCCAGCTCCGGGTCGCGCAGCGCGCGGGCCAGCTTGAGGCCGCGCTCGTACCAGGTCCACGCCTGCTCCCGCTGCCCCCGGTCGTCGCACAGGTTTCCCAGCCCCTGGCAGCCGACGGCCTGCCCGGCCAGGTCCATCTCGTCCACCGCCAGCAGGTAGCTCTGCTCGTACCACACCCACGCCTCGTCCAGGCGCCCCGCCACGCGGGTGACGCGCCCCAGCCGCCGCAGCGCCAGCACCTGCGGGCCCTTCTCGCGCAGGTTGCCGGCGATCTCCAGGGCCAGGCCGTAGATGCGCTCCGCCTTGTCCAGGCGGCGGTCCTCCTCCTCCATCTGCCCGGCCTGCACCAGCGTGGCCGCGGCCGCCGCGAGGTCCCCGTCCTCCTGCTTCTGGATGGCCTCCAGCACCAGGTCGAAGAGGCGCCGCAGCCGCTGCTGGGCGCGCTCGGCCAGCTGGGGGATCAGCGCCCGCAGCCCCGCCGGGTCCACCACGCGCTTTCCCACGGTGGCGTACGCGCCCGAGCGCGCCCACACCTTGTCCGCGTCGATCCGGGAGGTCCCGATCACCGCGTCGCTGAGCGGCCGGAACTCTTCCGAGTCGGGGATCAGGGCGAGCGCCCGCTCCACGAGGAGGTGCGACGGCATCAGGGTTCGTGACTGCATGCGGGATGAGGGGCGGCGGGCGGACCCGCCGTCAGCCCCCCGCCATGGTGTACGCGCCGCGGGCGCAGTACATGGAGAAGTGGGGCGTGGTGGAGGAGAGCCGCTTGCCGTTGGGGCTCACCGTGCCGCCCAGCGAGGTCCAGCCGCCGTTCTCCCAGCGGCCCACTTCGATCCCGCCCCCCAGCGGAAGCGCCACTCCCTGAAGGGGGAAGGTCAGGGTGACGGGGGTGTTGAACTGCACGCCGTGCGGCAGGAACTCCGCGATCACCCGCTTCCCCAGGACCGGGTCCGCGGGAAGGTTGATGGTGACCACGGTGTCCTGCGGGAGCGCGCCGGCCGGGATGTCCACCCGGAATCCGTCCAGCTCCACGAAACCGCCGGTGCTGGCGCTGATCCGCTTGCTCGCGGTGCGCGTGCCCGACAGGTCGGGGAGCGCCGCGAACTCCAGCACGCCGTCCAGGCTCACCAGCTCCACGCCGAGCAGGCTCGTCACCGGTTCCAGCACCGGAGCCAGCACCCGTTCCAGGCCGAGCAGCGCGGCCGGGGCGGGCTCGGGCGCGAGCGGCGTGGCCGCGCGGTCGGAGCAGCCGGCCAGCGCGAACAGGAATGCGAAGATCGGGACCCGAAAGCGGCGGTTCATCGGTGGCCTCTCGCCGGTGGAGAACGGGGTGGTCACCCGTTTCACAGGCAGGTGCCGTGCCGCTCATGTTCCGCGGAAAACCCAGCAGCGGCGCGGTTTTACGCGCCCCATCCCGGGCGCGGGCTCCGGCCGCTGCACCAAAATGGTGAAGGCTCACCGTTATGGGGAAGCGTCCAGCCCGTAGTCGCGCACCTTGCGGGTGAGGGTGTTGCGGTGCAGGTCCAGCACCTCGGAGGCGCGCCCCATGTGCCCGCCGACGGCGCGCAGCACCTCGCGGATGTGCAGCCGCTCCACCTCGGCCATGGTGAGACCGGTGGAGTAGCCGGGGAGCGGGGAGGCGTCGGCGGGGGGGGGCGCGGCGGGGCGGAGCTGGTCCAGGGGGAGGTGCTCGGGGCGCAGCAGGGGCCCGTGCGACAGGAGCACGGCGCGCTCCATGACGTTCTTGAGCTCGCGGATGTTCCCCGGCCAGTCGTGCGCGCGCAGGCGGGCCAGCGCCGAGCGGGCGACGCCGCGCAGCGGGCGCCCGTAGTAGGCGGCGTAGCGCGCCACGAAGTGCCGCGCCAGCAGCTCCAGGTCGCCGCCGCGCTCGGTGAGCCGCGGGAGCTGCAGGGCGACCACGGCCAGGCGGAAGTACAGGTCCTCGCGGAACACGCCCGCGGCGATGGCGGCGCGCAGGTCCTTGTTGGTGGCGGCCACCACGCGCACGTCCACGGGGATCCGCCCCTCGCCGCCCACCCGCTCGATCTCGCGCTCCTGCAGGGCGCGCAGGATCTTGGCCTGCAGGGTCAGCGACATGTCGCCCACTTCGTCCAGCAGCAGGGTGCCGCCGCTGGCGCGCTCGAAGCGGCCGATCTTGCGGGCGATGGCCCCGGTGAAGGCCCCCTTCTCGTGCCCGAACAGCTCGGACTCGAGCAGGTTCTCGGGGATGGCGGCGCAGTTGATGGCCACGAACGGCCCGGCGGCGCGGTCGCCGTTGCGGTGGATGGCGCGCGCCACCAGCTCCTTGCCGGTGCCGCTCTCCCCCAGGATGAGCACGGTGGCGCTGGACGCGGCCACGCGCCCCACCATGCGGAACACCTCCAGCATGGCCGGCGACGCGCCGATGGCGGACTCGTCCTCGCCCGCGGCGAGCGGCGGCGGGAGCGGCACCACCTCCTCGGGCGGGGCGAACACCTCGCGCAGCGCCCCCACCAGCTCCCCGGGATCGGCGGGCGCTGCGAACACCCCCACCACCCCCATGCGCGACGCTTCCACCATGGTCTGCATGGTGGGCTGCGCGGTGACGAGCACCACCGCCCCCGGCGCGCCCGGCGCCTCGGCGATGCGCCGCACCAGCGACATGTCCACCGCCTCGAAGTCCAGCGACAGCACCAGCGCGTCGCAGGGCCGCTCGGCCAGCAGCCGCAGCCCCTCCGCCAGCGAGGCGGCGGACTCCACCTCCGCCTGCCCCGCGAGCACGCCGTGCAGGGCCGGCGGAGCGGCGGGGTCCGGATCGATGACGAGGAGCCTGGGGAGCTGCACGCGGTCGGGTGCGAGGGGTTGTGGACGGGGCTTTCCCAAACTTGGGGAGACGGCGCCGGGCGCGCAACGGGGACTGCACAAAAAAAGTGCGGAGACGGCAGGGAACAGGGAACAGGGAACAGGGAACAGGGAACAGGGAACAGGGAACAGCCGGCAAAGACGACCGGCGGTACGTAGCGTCCTGCCGGGCCGGTGCCGTTCCGTCGTATCCCCCACAAGATGGTCGGGGTGAGACAGCCGGGCAGTTTCGGCTGGCTCACCCCGGCGGAGGGAAACCCGCCGGCTGTTTGGCGGGGTTCCCGGAGCCCGCGGAGGAGACCGGCGGGGCTGTTTCCGCCGGGCTCCGCAGCGGCCCCCTCCCTGAAGCTTACGTCACCGCAGCGCCCGCGCCGCCTTGACCGCCGCGTTGGCGTCCACGAAGCCGGCGCCCACCTCCCACTGCGCGAAGTCGGTGAGCCTGCGGGCGGTGGAGGTCAGGATGGCGAGCGCCTGGTCCGGGGTCAGCCGGCCGCCGGAAGCTTCCTCCATGAGGGCGACCACGCCGGCCACGGCCGGCGAGGACATGGAGGTGCCCGACATGCAGGTGTAGTTCTTAAGGTTCTGGATGCCGATGTTGCAGCCGCCCAGGTCGGAGGTGGCGCCCAGGAGCGGGACCACGCCGGTGAAGGCGCGGGTGGAAACGATGTTCACGCCCGGGGCGGTGACGTCCGGGTGGTAGATGGGGTCGCCGGGGACGCCGCGCGAGGAAAAGTCCGCCAGCACGCCGCCGCGGCCGTCCGCGCACGAAGCGGCGGAGCCGGTGGGGTCCAGCACCCCGATCTTGCACCCGGCCGCCACGGAGATGACCGAGGGGTTCGCGCTGTGGGAGTTGAGGGTGTTCTCGTCCGGCCCGTCGTTGCCGGCGGCGAAGACCACGGTGATCCCGGCGTCGTGCAGCCGGGTCATGGCCTCGTTCACCGGGTCGGCCGGGTCGAAGGTCCCGGTGCCGCCCCAGGAGTTGTTCACCACCTGCACGTTGTACTCGTCGCCGTGCTCCAGCAGCCAGTCCACGGCCTGGAGCACCGAGATGTACACCACGCTCGTCGCCTCGCCGGCGCTGAGCCCCACCAGGTGCGCGCCGGGGGCCACGCCGCGGTAGGCGCCGTAGGTGCTGGCGCCGCTCCCGGCGGCGATGCCGGCGACGTGGGTGCCGTGGCCGCTGGTGTTGTCGGTGCTCGGCAGGTTGGCCACGAACAGCTCGCCGCCCAGGCGGGGCAGGGCGGTGGTGTCCTCGGTGAAGGAGGACAGGTTGGCGATGAACTTGACGTTCTGCACCGTCTTGGTGCCGTAGGCCACGTCCGGGTTGCGGCCGTCGATGCCGCTGTCCAGGATGGCGATGCCGATTCCCTTGCCCGTCACGCCGGCGGCGTGCGCCAGGTCGGCGCGCATGGCGGCGACGCTCTCGCGCAGCAGCAGCGGCCGGCTGCGGTTTGCGTACACCCCCTGCACCCCGGGCAGCCCGGCCAGCCGCAGCACCTGCGCCGGGGTGGCCAGCGCCAGGAACATGGACAGGTGCCGGAACTCGATGACGCCGGCGCCCAGCAAGCGGGCGGCGCGCGACACGCCGGAGGCGGAGGCGCGCGCCGGGTCGTAGTTGACGATCACGGTGAGCCTGTCCAGCGGCGCGGCGGCGGCGAGCACCGCGGAGAGGGCCGGGTCCAGCGCCGACACGGAGGCCGCCGGGGCGGCGGGTGCGGGCGGCGCCGCGGTGGGCACGGTGTCCTGGCAGCCGGCCAGCCCCAGGGCGCAGGCGGCGGCAAAGAGGGTGCGCTTCATGGCTCGTCTTCCGTCGAGGGTCGTTGCGGGTGCGGCCGCGGCCGGAGTGCGGCGGCCTGGTGTCTCTTCTCTCTTCGCCGCCGCGGCGGCGCTCACCGGATCCACGTCCACCCCCTTCGCCGGAGGGAAGCGATCTCCCGCGCCTGAGCCGGGGTGGCCAGGGGTGCGCGCGTCGCCGGGTGCCGGTGCTCCACCGTGTCGGCATCCGGCCGCCGCACCTCGCGGGAGACCGCGGGGGTTCCTGTCCGGGTGGGATCCAGGGTGACCGGCGCGATCGGCCGGTCGGCGGGAACCGCTGTCGCCACGGCGACCCGGCAGGCGGCGAGCCCGAGGGCGCAGGCGTTGGCGATCACCAGGTGTCTCATCGTCGTCGGTCCGGTGTCCGTCGGTTCCGGGGGAGGGGCCGCCGCCCGGCGAAGGGCGGCGGCCGGTTTCCGTTGTCCTTTCCGCCTAGCGGCGGACGGCTTTCACCGCCGCCAGGGCGTCCACGTAGCCGGCGCCCTGCTCCCACTCGGCGTAGCCGGCGAGCGGCCGCGCGGTGCGGGTGAGCTGGCGGTATGCCTGATCCGGGGTGAGGCGCCCGCGGCTGGCCTCCTCCATCAGGGCGATGATCCCCGTGATCACCGGCGCGGCCATGGAGGTGCCCGAGGCGCAGGTGAAGTGGTCGAAGTGCTGCACGCTGACCTGGCAGTCCCCCACGTCGCTGGGCAGGTCGGTGGAGTTCATCACCAGCCCCAGGGCGGCGCGCGTGGACACGATGTTGGCGCCGGGAGCGGTGATGTCCGGGTGCACGCGCGGGTCGCCGGGAATGCCGCGCGAGGAGAAGGCGGCCAGCACCGGCGCGCGCCCGGCGTTGCTCGCGTCCTCGCACAGCGAGACGGAGTGGGTGGGATCGGCCACGTACAGCTTGCACCCGGCCGCGACGCTGATGACCCAGGGGGCGGCACTGTAGGGGTTGAGGGTGTTCTGGCCCGGCCCGCTGTTCCCCGCCGCGAACACCACGGCGATCCCGGCGTCGTAGACCTTTTTCGTGGCGCGGTTGACCGGGTCCTCGGGGTCGTACGCGCCCTCGATCCCCCAGGAGTTGTTGACCACCTGGATGTTGTACTTCTCGTGGTGCTCCAGGATGTAGTCGAAGCCGGCGAGCGTCCACAGCACGAAGAGCGCGTCGCCCGTGCCGATTCCCACCACGTGCGCGTCCGGCGCGACGCCCCTGTAGATGCCGTCCGACGAGCCGGCGCCGCTCCCCGCCGCGATCCCCGCCACGTGCGTCCCGTGCCCGGTGGAGGTCTCGCTGTTGGGAAGGTTCTCCACGAACAGGTCGGCGCCCACCGCCGGGGTGCCGGGGTCGAAGGTCACCAGCTCCCGCATGTCGGCCGCCACCTTGACGTTCTGCACCGTCTTGGTGCCGTAGGCCAGGCCGGGGTTGTACTGGCCGTCCACGCCGCTGTCCAGGATGGCGATGCCCACGCCCTTGCCGGTGTAGCCCGCCGCGTGCACCTGGTTGGCGCCCACGCTCTGCACCGCCTCGCGCAGCAGGTAGTGGAGCTGCCGGTTGGCGTACAGCGAGGTTACGCCGGGAAGCCCGCGGATGGAGGCGATCTGCGCCGGGGTGGCGAGCGTCGCCACCACCGGGAGGTGCTTGAAGGTGATGATCCCCGCGCCGGTGCCCAGGATGCGGTCGCCCAGGGCGGTGCTGGTGGTCTGCGTCTCGTCGAAGTTGACGATCACCTCCAGCCGTGACAGCGGGGAGGCGAGGTTCAGTGCGGTGGTGAGCGCCGGGTCCAGCCGGGCGCCGGGGAGCCCCAGGATGCGGGCGCCGCTTTCCGCGGGCGCGGTGAGGGCAGCGGTCCCGGACTGGTCCCGGCATGCGGCTGCGGCGAGCGCGCAGAGCGTCAGGGCGATCCACCTCTTCATCGTTGCCTCCATGTGCGGGCGTGTGGACTGCGGCCTCTGCCGGCCCGCCGGAAAGGCAAGCGGGGGACCGGATGGCACGCGCTCCCCGCCGCCCTCCGCGGGCGGCCGGACGGCGACCGCGCGGCTCCAGGGGTGGAGCGGGGGTAAGTGTCTGCGGAGAAATTCGTTGGCAGGGAGCGGTGCGCGAAGTGTTTCCCGGCCGGCGGGGGTGCCGGGTATCCGGGAGGTTGCGCGGCGCACCGTTGGATGCTTTCTTGTAGGAGGAGTTCTGCACAAAAAATGTGAAAACCCTTTCACCATTCCGGGGCGCGCACCGCCCAAAATTGGTGATGGATCCCGGGGCTCCCCTTGCCCGCCCCGGGTGAGCCCCGCAGCGATCCCATGAACGACCTTTCCTCCCCTCCCGCCTCCGGGCGCCAGGCCGCAGAGGCCACCTTCCGCCGCTTCGCCGTGGTGGGGACCGGCGCGTCGCTGGCGTGGGCGCCCGTGTGGTTCCTGTCGGGGGTGCCCTCCGTGGGCTCGGCGCTGCTGGCCGCGGGGGCGATCATCGCCGCGGCGTACGCGGGACGCCGGCGGCTGGGGCTGGAGCTGGCCGGCCACCTGGCGGTGGCGGCGGCGGTGGCCGCGGTGCTGGGGGTGGTGAGCGTCACCGGGGGGATCGACGGCACCCGCGGGGTGTGGGTGTTCGTGCTCCCGGTGGCGATCGCGCTGCCGCTGGGGGTGCGGGCCGCCGCGGCCTGGGGGGCGGGGCTGGTGGCGGCGGTGGCGGCGATGTGGATGCTGGAGCTGCGCGGCTATCCCTTCCCCGACCTGGTCCCCGCCGAGCACCACGCCGCCGTGGCGGCGGCGGTGCACCTCACCGTGCTGACGCTGATCCTGCTTCTTTCCCTGGCGTACGCGCGCACGCGGGTCGCTACCGTGCGCAGCCTGCACGCCGCCAACCGCAGCCTGGAGGCGGTCTCCGCCGACCGGGAGCGGCGCGCCGGGCGGCTGGGGGTGCTGGTGGACGTGGCGCGCATCCTGGCCTCGGAGCGCTCGCCGGACCGGCTGTACCGCGCCTTCTACGTACAGGTGGGCCGGGTGCTGCGGCGCGACGCCTTCTACGTCGCCCTGTGGGACGAGGAGTCCGGGACGATCCGTTACCCGCTCATGTACGACGAGGGGGTGGAGTACCCGGGCGACCGGGTCCCCCTGGGCCAGGGCCCCACCAGCCGCGCCATCCGCGAGCGGCGCACCGTGGTCTGCTCCGGCGAGAGGACCGTCGAGGGCGAGCCGTGGGGGAACGCGGCCCGCCCCGCGCGCGCGGCGGTGCACGCGCCGCTGGTCAAGGAAAACCGGGTGCTGGGGGTGCTGGGGGTGTTCAGCTACGGCGACCCCTACTCGGACGAGGACGTGCGCCTCTTCGAGTCGCTGGCCGACCAGGCCGCGGTGGCGGTGGAGAACGCGCTGCTGGACCGCAGGGTGAGCGAGTCCGAGGCGCGCTTCCGCGAGGTGCTGGCCTCCATCGAGCGCATGGTGGGGCACGCCGTGGTCATCACCGACCTGGAGGGGCGGATCCAGTACGCGGGGGGGACGGAAAGCGTGCACGGCTTCCCGCCGGAGGAGCTGGTGGGGCACCACGTGTCCGTGCTGGGGCGCAACGTGCCGGAGGCGGAGGCGATTTCCGACGCCTTCCTGGGCGCGATGACGCGCGGCGAGCCCTGGACGCAGGCGGTGACCGCCACGCGCAGGGGAGGGGACAACTTCCCCATCCTGATCTCGGCGTCGCCGTACTATGGGCGCGGCGGGGAGCTGAGCGGGGTGGTGACCATAGGGGTGGACCTCACCGAGCAGGTGGAGGGCGAGCGCCGGCTGATGCAGTCCGCCAAGCTGGCCGCCATCGGCGAGCTGGTGGCCGGGGTGGCCCACGAGCTCAACAACCCGCTCACCGTGGTGAAGACCACGGCCACGCTGCTGGAGGCTGAGCTCGCCGGCGAGGCGGCCGCCGACGCCCGCGCCATCCGCGAGCACGCCGATCGGGCGGCGCGCATCGTCCGGGGGCTGCTGCACTTTTCCCGGCAGACGCCGCACGAGCGGCTCCCCACCGACCTGAACCTGGTGGTGGGCCGGGTCTGCCTCTTCCGCGAGGACGGGCTGCGCGCCCAGCACGTGGCGCTGGAGACGCGCTTCGCCCCGGACCTTCCCCTGACGCTGGCGGACGGCCCGCAGCTGGAGCAGGTGGTGCTCAACCTGGTCAACAACGCGGAGCAGGCCATCGTCACCGGGCCGGGGCGCGGCAAGGTGAGGGTGACCACCGAGGGGGGCGAGGGCGTGCTCCGCTTCCGGGTGGAGGACGATGGCCCCGGGATCCCGGAGGAGGTGCGCGCCCGCATCTTCGACCCGTTCTTCACCACGCGCGCGGTGGGCGAGGGGACCGGGCTGGGGCTGGCCGTGTCGCACGGCATCGTGGCCGAGCACGGCGGCAG
This sequence comes from uncultured Gemmatimonadales bacterium, assembly GCA_963716255.1. Classification (GTDB taxonomy): domain Bacteria; phylum Gemmatimonadota; class Gemmatimonadetes; order Longimicrobiales; family Longimicrobiaceae; genus JAFAYN01. The sequence continues at coordinate 3,539,812 of OY970303.1, forward strand.
CATCACGGTGCGCTCGGAGCCCGGCGGCGGCGCGGTCTTCACCGTGGAGATCCCCCTGGTCGCGGCGCCCGAGGAGGGCGCGTCGCCGCCGCCCTCCCCCGCCGCGGCGGAAGTCCCGCCCTCGCCCCGCCTGGTGCTGGTGGTGGACGACGAGCCGGGGCTGCGGCGCATCGTGCGGCGCTACCTGGAGACGCGCGGCCACCGGGTGGAGGAGGCGGCCTCCGGCGCCGAGGCCCTGGAGCGGATCGCCGCCGCGGCGTACGACGCGGTGCTGCTGGACCTCAAGATGCCCGAGATGCCGGGCGACGAGCTGTTCCGCATCCTCCGCGAGCGCCACCCGGAGACCGCCGCCCGCGTGGTCTTCGCCACCGGCGACGTGATCTCCCCCGCGCGCAAGGCGTTCCTGGACGGCAGCGGGCGCCCCGCGTTCGAGAAGCCGTTCGACCTGGGGGAGGTCGCGAGGGCGATGGAGGGGACGGCAGGGAACAGGGAATAGGGTTCATCGGTTCACGCGCAGCGTGAAGCGCCATTCTGGGAGAGGAGGCAACGGCTGGGCTCCGTACAGTCGTCCCCTCCGTCGCTTGCGGGGGAGGGGTGGCGCGCAGCGCCGGGGTGGGGGGGCCCGCGGACGCCAGCGCGAGACCCGCGTGAGGGATTTCGGCCCGGAGGGGCGAGACCCCGCGGGGCTGTTTCCGCGGGGGCTCGACTCCGTTGGGCAGCGTTGTTTGCTGCCTTACGGAGCCGAAGCCCGACCCCGGCGCCAGCCGGGGGCACGCCCAAAACGCCCGTTTCGTGGACGTCCAAAACCCGTTAGCACGATCCTCGCATTGCCTGCGGCCGGGAGCGCCCCCCGCTCCCCTGGATGAATCGCGAAAAAAGCCACCGGAGGGTTTCGGAGATGGAGGACAAGCAGTTCGAGGTCGACGTCGTCTACCGGGTGACCGTGCGCTACGCGGTGACCGCGGCGGACAGCGAGACGGCCGAGCGCCTGGCCCTGGAGATGTGGCAGGCGGACGAGGACGGCGTGGGGGGGACCGAGGTGTGCGAGCTGGAAGGGGTGAGCGTGTCCAGCGCCGTGGACCAGGACGGGTGCGGGCGCGACTGCGACGAGGTGCTCCGCTTTCTCCGCGACCGCGAGCTGGTGATCGAGCGGCTGGACGAGGACGCCTTCAACCCCACCGTGCACGACGCGGTCTCCGCCGAGGAGGTCGCCCGCCACCTGGGGTGGACCGACGCGGAAGGCGCCCACGACGTGACGCGCGCGGTGCGCACGCTGGAGCGCCTGTGCAACGAGCAGCACCGTGTCGTGTGCTTCTCGCGGCCGCGGGTGCGCCGCGGCGAGCGCGGGGAGATCCGCCTGTACTGCACGCCGCAGCACCTGGAGCGCCTGTCCGCGCTGCTGGACGAGCCGGAGCCCGCCGCCGTCGGGGCCGGGGCGGAGGCCGAGCCCGCCGCCGCGCAGGCGTAGCGCACGGTCCTCCCACCGGGGCAGCCGCCATGGCTGCCCCGTCCTTTTTCCCGTTTGTGAGCGCATGGACGCGGCACGCCTGCTGGACGAGGCGCTGGCGGCGTGGGCCTACGCCCGCGCCGGCGTCGCCGACGAGGTGGAGAACCTGTCCGCGGACCGCTTCGGCTTCCGCCCCGCCCCGGAGTCGCGGAGCGTGGCGGAGCTGGTGCGGCACGTGGTGCAGTCGGGGATGATGATGACGGGGGAGCTGTCGCGCCCGGACGGCGACTTCGCGCGCCGCTCCTTCGAGGAGCACATCGCGGACTACGGCGCGGCGGCGGAGGGCGCAGAGACGCGGGACGCGCTGCTGCGGCTGCTGCGCGACACGCACGCGGACGGCGAGCGGCGGATCCGCGCCGCCGGGGCGGAGCACATGCTGGGCCCCATCCGCCAGTTCGACGGCACCCTCGCGTTGCGCCTCACCTGGATGCACCACGGCATCGGCCACGAGGAGTACCACCGCGGCCAGCTCGCCCTGTACGCGCGACTCCAGGGCGTGGTCCCGGCGCTGACGCGGCGCATCCGCGGCGGGTGAGGGCGTCCCGCGCGGCGCTCGCCCTGCTCTTCGCCGCCGCCGGGGTCCTGCACTTCGTCCACCCGGACGCCTACGTCCGCATCGTCCCCCCGTTCCTTCCCGGGCCGCGCCTGCTGGTGCTGCTGAGCGGCGCCTGCGAGGTCGCGGGCGGGCTGGGGCTGCTGGTGCCCCGGGTTCGCCGCGCCGCGGGGGTGGGGCTGGTGCTCCTGCTGGCCGCCGTCTTCCCCGCGAACGTGTACATGGCACTGGACGCGGAGGGTGCCGGCCGCGGGATCGCGCCCGTGCTGCTCTGGCTGCGCCTGCCGCTCCAGCCGCTGCTGGCCTGGTGGGTGTGGCGTGCGTCGCGAGTGGTTGAACGGATGGACGGCTGAACTGCCTGGTCGGGCGTGCCCCCGGCTGTCGCCGGGGTCGGGCTTCGGCTCCGTAGCAGACGAAACGACCGTCTGCGACGGAGTCGAGCCCCGGCGGAAACAGCCCCGCCGGGTCTCGCCCCTTCGGGCCGAAATCCCTCACGCGGGTCTCGCGCTGGCGTCCGCGGGAGGCCCCCATCCGGCTCGCTTAGGCTCGCACGGCTTTCCCCCTATGTCCCCCAATTCTGGGGGAGGGCTTCCCGCACCTCTGCTCTGTCGTGCTCCCCTCCCCCTTGCGGGGAGGGGCCGGGGGAGGGGGTCGCCGTTGCCGTTCTACCTGCGCGCTTCCGTGCCTATCCGCTCCGCGGCCTCCAGCACCGGCCCCACCCGCGGCTTGTTCGTGAACCACACCACCGGCGCGCCGGCGCGCTCCCAGTCCGCGCCCGCGGCCAGGCCGCGGTACACCACCAGCACCAGGTTGCGCAGGCCGGCGGCCTCCACCTTCCGCAGCTTGTCCTCCAGGTACTCGGGCGTCCAGAAGCCCACCACCTCCACCAGCGCCTCGCGGCCGTCGGCGTGGCGCAGGGTGAAGTCGGGGAGGAACACCTCCTCGCCCACCTGCACCGGCGTGGCCTCGCGAAGCAGCGTCCAGCCGCGGCGCTCCTCCTCGCCCATGCGGTCCGCGAACTCCTCGGCGAGGGCGCGCTCCCAGGCGGAGTCGTAGGCCTCGGGGGCGGCGTCCCCGGCGAAGGGGGCCGTCGCCGCGTCCAGGCGGAAGGCGAGCGCGCGGCCGCCGCGGACCACCTCGGCCTCCAGGCGCCACCCGGGGGCGCGGGCGAGGGCGGGGACCACGCGGGCCAGGCGGGCGCCGTAGCGCGCGGGGCGCACCACGTAGGCGGCGGCGGGGCCGGTGAGCTCCACCGCGTAGCCCCCCGGCACGGCGGAGACCACGTACATCAGGCGGGCCAGCTTCACGGCGCGGAACAGGTCGCGCCACCCGCCCGCCGCGGTGACCCGCACGCGCACGGCGTCCAGCAGGACCGCGCGGGCCAGCTCCAGGTTGTAGCGGCGCAGGAGCCCCGCGCCGTCCAGGCGTGGCGCGCGGGCCAGCAGGTGGGCGCCGGGGGCGTCGGCGTAGAGCAGGCGCTCCACCTCGGCGGGGGTGGTGCCCAGCTCCGCGGCGGCGTCCTGGTAGGGGCGGTCGCGGTCGCCGGGAAGGGGCGGCCAGCGCCGGCCGCGCGCGCGGAACAGGGCGGCGCGGACCTCGGGGGCGCGCTCCGAACCGGGGGGCGGGCGAAAGTCGGCGGCGTCCAGCAGCGCCTTGACGATCCCCGCCAGCCGCCGCGCGTCCTGCGCCCGCTCGTCGCGCAGCGCCTCCACCACCTCGCGCCGCGTGCGCCCCTCCAGGGCGCGCACGCTCCCGCACAGCTCGTCCAGCCGCCTCACCACCGCGGCGCCCCCGGGCAGGTACTCCACCATCACCTCGCCGCCGCGCTCGCGCGTGAACGGCGCCGCGTGGGTGCGCCGCAGCATCAGAAGCCCAGCCCCAGCTGCCCGTCCGGCGGCCCGGTGAGCCCCCGGCGGCGGCGCTGCGAGGTGAAGAACTCGTGCGTCCCCGCGGCCACGATCTCGAACATGGAGGCCACCGAGTCGCCCTGGCGGCGCAGCAGCCGCCCCAGCCGCTGCGAGAACTGCCGGGGGCTGCCGCGGGTGCTGTCGCCCAGCACGATGCCCAGCTTCGCCGCGGGGATGTCCCACCCCTCGTCCAGCACCCGCACGCTCGCCACCGCCCGCATCTCCCCCGCGGCGATGGCGTCCAGCACCGCCTTGCGCTCCGAGGCCGGGGTGTCGGCCGTGATGATGGGGATGGCCAGCCGGCGCGACACGGCCTCCGCCGCGTCCGCGCTGCCGCAGAAGAGCACCGCCGTTTCCGCGGGGAACAGGCGCAGGATGCGCTCCGCCTCGCGCAGCTTCGCCGCGGAGGTGGCGACGATGCGCTCGCGCTCCAGCCACGCCCGGAAGGCGTGCCGGGCCGCCGGCGACAGCCGCGTTTCCGTCATGAACAGCGGCCACGCCTCGCCGGAGGGGAGCTCCGCCCAGGGCCGCGTGGCGACGTAGGCGTCGTACTCCTCCGTGCGCCGGCGGTACGCCTCCATCTCCTCCGCCTCCAGCGCCACGGGGACGCGCGCCAGGGCGAAACGGGCGAGCTGCGCGTCGGTCATCTCGCCCACGCTGCGCCGGTAGACGACCGGCCCCACCAGCCGCCGCAGCTCCGCGTCGCGCCCGTCCGGGTAGGTGGCGGTGAGCCCCAGCCGCCGCGGCGCCGGGGCGATGCGCAGCGCGTCGTGCCACGCCTTGGCCTCGCCCGCGGCGGTGTCGGCGAGGTGGTGCGCCTCGTCCAGCACCAGCAGGTCGAAGCGTTCGCCCCACCGCTCCAGCAGCGCGAACGCCGAGTGGTAGGTGGTGACGGTGATGGGCCTCACCTCCTTTTCCGCCGCGTAGAAGGCCCCCACCCGCTCCGCCCCGAAGGCGTCCGCCAGCTGCGAGAACCACTGCCCCACCAGCGCCTGGGTGGGCGCCACCACGCAGGCGCCCCGCCCGCCGCCGTGCACCGCCAGGAGCGCCACCAGCGTTTTTCCCGCGCCGGTGGGGAGCACCACCGTTCCCCGGTGCCCCTCCGCCTCCCAGCGGCGCAGCGCCTCGCGCTGGTAGTCGCGCGGCTCGCGCGGGTCCAGCAGAGGCGCGTCCAGCGCCTCCGCGCCGGGCCCGCCCTCGCTCACCCCGTGCTCGGCCGCCCAGGCGCGCACCTCCGGGAGCCGGCTCCCGGGCGCCACGTACGCGTCCGCGCGCGGGTCGTACTCCATCCACGGCGGCGGCCGCTCCCGCACGCGCCGCAGCATCACCAGGCCGCTGCGGTAGCGGAACTCCGGGGGCGCGGCGGGGCCGGTCTCGTCCTCGGGCCGCGTCATCTCACCAGGTGGAAGCGCTCCTGCCGGGCCAGCACCCAGCTGCGCGCGCCGGCCGGGTCCAGGCGGGCGTCCTCCTCCTGCGCCATACGGACGCGCTGGCCGCCCCACTCGGGGACGGAGGAGGTGGCCTGGAGCTCGATGGAGTACCAGGTGTCCGGGCGCAGCGGCACGTCGCCCGCGCCGGGGACGCCCTCCTGGCGGTCCCACAGGCCGATGGTGGCTCCGGCGCCGTGGCCGTGGTCGCCGATGGGGTGGGTGTAGACGCTGCCGTCGATCCCCTCGGCACGCATGCGGGCCAGGGTGCGGCGCAGCACGTCGTTGCCGGTGCGGCCGGGGACCATCTCCTCCAGCAGCAGGTCCTGGAGGCGGTTGGAGCGGCCGAGCGCGGCGCGCAGGCCGGCCGGGGCGTCCGTCTCGCCGGGGCGCAGCACGTAGCCCATGTGCTGGGTGTCGGTGTGCAGCCCCAGCGCCACGATGCCGAAGTCGGTGTGCAGCACGTCGCCGCGCTGGATGACCGGGTCGGCGGAGTCGCCCATCTCCACGCCACGCCGCTGCACGCTCACCGAGGGCTGGAACCAGCTCCCCAGCCCCAGGTCGTTGACCCGCTGGCGCATCCACCACACCACGTCGCTCGCGCGGGTGGCGCCGGGGGTGACCACGCGCTCCGAGAACGCCTCGGCGATGACGGCGTGCGTGGTCTTCTGCATCTGCACGTACGTGGGGAGCATCTCGGGGATGCGCTCGGCCAGGTAGTCCAGCGCCAGCCGCTCGCGCCGCACCACGCGCTCCCGGTACTCCGCCGGGAGTACGGCCCTCAGCTGCTCCCACTCGCCGGCGGTGAGGCCGTCCGAAAAGGCGTGGGTGTGGGACACGTTCACGGCGATGGTGCGCGGGGCGCACGCCTCCACCAGCGGAGGCAGCAGCTTCCACTGCTCGGGGCCCCACGGCTCCGCGGGGCGCCGCTGCACCCCGGCGGAGGCCACCGGCGCGCCGGCGTCGCGAACCACGCGGTACAGCCCGCCCTGCGACGTTCCCCCGATGGCCACGCGCTCCACGCCCTCCCTGGCGCCGCGGTCGCAGAACACGTAGATGGTGCGGCGGCGCGCGGCCAGGGTGGTGGGCGACACCAGCGCGCGGAACACCGGGTCCTCGGCATACTCGCGCATGGGGACGATCCACATCCTCGCGCCGTGCTCGCGCATCAGCCGCGGGAGCACGCGCTCCAGGCGGATGCGCAGCCACTCCTGGCGCGTGTCCGCCTGCTCGCGCAGCGTGCCGAAGGGGCGCTCCTGCGCGGCGGCGGGGGCGGCGAGCGCGGCCAGGAGGAGCAGGGCGGCGGCGGGCTTCATGGCTCGGGCGTTGGGGTGGGGCGGGACCGGGCTGCCGCGCAGTCTACGCCCGCGCGGGCGCCGCGGGCAAGCGCTCCGCCCGCCTCAGCAGCCCACCAGGTCGCAGACGAAGGACACGGCCACGTCCGCGGTGAGCGCGGCGCGCGGGCCGCCGCCTCCCTCGAACCAGAGGACGCCGGCCTGCACCCCCAGTGCGCGGAAGCTGGTCTCCAGCCGCACCGCGGGGCCCAGCGCGTCCGGCCCCAGGGAGCCCACGGCCACCAGCCCGGCCCCGGCGATGGGCCCGGCGCCGATGGGGCGCAGCACCCCGGCGGAGCCCACCGCGGTGAAGCCCACCGGGTCGCCCTCGGCGAAGGTGACGCCGGCGGTGGCGAGCGCCTGCGCGTACCACTTCACCACCACCGGCCGGAACATCCCGTTCTCGTCGCGCACGGGCCGTGGGGTGGGGGTGTAGGTCCAGCGGACGCCGCCGGTGAGCGCCGGGGCCCAGTCGCCCACGAAGCCCAGCTGCGCCACCGGGACCAGCGGGTGCCTCTGCGCGGCCGCGGGCGTGCCGGCGCAGGCGAGGAGCAGGGCGAGGATGCATGCGGTGCGCATGGCGGCTCCGGGCTCAGTTGGGGGGCGGGGGCGCCGGGGCTTCGATCCGGCTGACGATGAAGGGCGCGATTCCCACGTCGCAGCAGAGCTCCGCGTGGGGGCGGGTCTGCCCGGCGAAGGGGACCACGGTGAAGTGGAAGGAGTTGCCGCCCCAGTCCAGCGTCCGCTGGAAGGGGACCAGCGTGTCGCCCGAGCTCTTCTGCGTCACCAGCCTCACGAACGCGTCTCCGGTGCGCACCAGCGTCTGCCCGGTCGCCTGGTTCGCCCCCAGGATGGTGGTCACCGCGATCCCCGGCCCGAAGCCCCGGAACGGGTCCACCAGCATCTGCTGCACGGCGGCGGCCCGGTCCAGCATGTCCTGCGGGACGGGCGGTCCGGCGTCGGCGGGCCAGCCGCCGGGGCGCAGGAGCTGCTGCGCGGCGGGAAGGGGGTTCCCCCCCGCGTCGGTGACGCACGCCCAGGAGGGGAGCATCTGGTAGATGGCCGGCCAGGTGCGCGCCATCTGCAGCGCGAGCAGGCGGTCCTTCTGACCCAGGCTGTCGCTGCCGAAGACCAGCGCCGCCGCGGCGGTGGTGGTGCCGGCGAGCGGCGCGCCCACCAGCACCACGCGCGACACCAGCCGGGCGAATTCGCCGGGGGCGGCCAGCTTGCCGGCGAGCACGGCGAGGAGCGCCCCCTGCGAGTGCCCGATGAGGCTGGCGCGCGGGCTCCCGCCCCGGCGGCGGGCGCGCAGCTCGTCCAGCAGCCGGCCGGCGTTCCAGCGCAGGTCGGCCCGCCAGTCGTACGGCCACTCCTCGTAGAACTTGGGGAACAGGTTGTAAGGGCTCTGCACCACGACGCCCGGGGCCAGGCGGGTGCCCGGCAGCAGCGAGGTCGCCGCGGGGGCGAGCTGGCCGGGCGTGGACCGCATGCTCACCAGCGGCACCCACTGGCTCCTGGGGCGTCCGCCCAGGCTCTTGGGAATCAGGGGGACGCTCACGGCGACGGCGTTGTAGACGGTGGTGCCGTCCTGGTCGCGGAGGGTGGTGGCCTGCGTTCCGGGGATGATGAGGACCGGGTCGGGCATGTCGCCTCCTGGGCCTGGGTGGAGGGGATCCCGCGTGCAGATGGAGGGCCGGGTGGGAGGCCGGATTCGTCCCCGAAGTATGCGCGGGGCGGGGCCGTCCCGGAAGGATGTCGGCGGCGGGCGCGGGGCGGGGGTGCTCGCGGCGGGAGCGCGGGTCCCGGACGCGCGAGGGGGCGCGCACCCCCCGTGGTGCGCGCCCCCCGGCTTCAACCGGTCCCGGTGTGCCTCGCTAGTTGCCCGGGTGCTTCGAGAGCCCGTTGCCGCGGTACGCGGTGGACCCGGTGCCCAGCACCTTGCGCGAGTACCCGTTCTCCGGGTCGCGTCCGCGGCGCAGGGAGCGGTCCACCGCGTTCTCGCCGCGGTTGTAGGCGAGCAGCGCCAGGCGCACGTTGCCGTCGTAGTAGTCGATCAGGCGCCGCAGGTAGCGGAAGCCGGTGCGCAGGTTGGCGCGGGGCTCCAGGATGGCCTCGGCGGTGCGCATGCGGCGGTCCAGCGAGCGGGCGGTGCCCGGCATGAGCTGGGTGAGCCCCAGGGCGCCGGCGTGGCTGCGCGCCCGGGCGTGGAAGCGGCTTTCCACGCGCACCAGGCGGAAGGCGAGGTCGGGGTCGATCCCCTGTGCGCGGGCCTCCTCGTGGATCATCTCCGCCAGCTCGGGGGAGATGGCATACTGGCGCGAATACACGAAGGACCCGATCTCCAGCTCGCGGAAGCGGCGGGCTTCCTCGCGGAGTCGGGTCCAGAACTCGCGCCCGAAGGACGCGTGGTCGGCGATGCGCGGCGACGCCGTGGCGGGGGAGGCGGCGCTGTCCGCCTGCTGCTGCCCCGATGCGGGCGACACCCAGGCGCACAGGGCGAAGACCGCCCATAGTGCGCGGCGCCGTAAGGTGCCGGTGGGTGTCGTGCTGCCGATCTGAAGAGCTGCTGTGCTCAACGGTTTCCTCCGTTTTATGGTCCGGGGGACCGGTTGAAGCATCGCAGTTTAGGCCGTTTGCAGATGGAGAGCAAGTCCTAACTTACGAATTCCTGCCGGGAGGCGGCGGGAAAGATCCGCTATCTCTTTGCGAGGAAAGTGGATTGCTGTCCATGCGTGCGGCCCGACGTGAGGGGCCGCTCCTGCTATCAACGAACCTGATGCGGCTGCGTCCCAGCCGCCATCCTTCCCGTAAGTGGATTGCGATTGTGCCCCTGCGGGTGGGGTGGCCTGGTTAGAAGATGATTCAGCCAGCGTTGCGTGTTCGTCGTAAGACCAAGATGCGGTCTGCGGGAGTTGCGCGACCCTTGCGCTCCTCTCCCCAAATGCGAGTCGTCTTGTCATTCACATTAAAGCGGTCTTCCTCAATACACTCCAGAGTAAATGGTACCACCCCCTCTAGTTCCTCCCATACCCGGCATGCCAACTCTAAGTGTTGCCCGTTTTCAACAACATCTCCGATGACGAGAGCAACTGGGGTACCGGCGCATAACACCTGCCCAGCTGACAAAAGGAAGCTTGCTAAGAACGACAAGTATTTATCCAATGAATCCGTTGTGTCTAATTGAGTGTCCACACTGAGAGGATCAGCGCCTAAGAACCAGAGGCGAATCCAATTAAATACACCATACCTGAGAACACCAAGGTATGGGGGGGACGTGACAAGTCCGGCAATGGACGGCAATCCGAGATCTCGAACGAGATGTTCCATCTGCGTTGCGTCACCTTGGACCACCACTGATTGCGGAGATGCAGGCGCGGTACCTGCACGCAAAAGCCATCGTGACCTTTCTCGTAGCTTAGAAAATACGTCAACTGGACGATAAACAAGACCGTTTTTCGCAATAAACTTGCGCACATATTCAGGAGACATGCTGAAAGTGTTAGGCATATCGATGGATAAGTACGCGCTGCTGCCATCTCGGCGCACCTTGCCATGCATAATACCTAATGTAGATCCTCGCAGAAAAACGTCCTCGGGGGAATTGCCAAGTGAATCGCGCAAATGACAAAGCTGTTGCAAGGTTCTTTCGTGGAAAATAAGACGCACCTGTTCCGGGATGCGGAACAGATCATACGTAGGTTCAAACTCTCTCGCTATTTCGGTGAGTCGGTACAAAATTTCATCTAGTGTAATCGTTTGCACCTTGGCTGAGCTAATGGAGACTGCTAGCGGATTGAGATCAATTCCAAGACTCTTCCTCCCACCAAGTGCAGCTTCAAGTAGTGTAGTTCCAGCCCCGCAGAACGGATCTACAACGAGTCCATTCCCAGGTATCCATTTCGCAAGAATATCCCGCGGCACATGTGGGGGATAAGAGCCCAAATAGCTACACATACTGTGCAAGGGATGATTAGCCCTTCTCTTAGCGGTTTGCATCATTCTTCTAAGCGGCTTGCAGCGGAGATGCTGTGGACGACGGTCTGTGCTGCGCGATCAAGTTCCTGACTGACATACTGTTCGAACTCGGCTCCAGAAAGGGAGGAACCGATCTTGTTTGTGCTGCGATACTGCATGAGTGCAAAAAGGGCCACATAAAGGAGGTAGTTGCCGCTCATACGCGCAACACCTGTTTCCTTATAGCCTCCAGCCTGAAGCAGCCGTCGAATATGACGGTTGTCCATGTTCACGAAGATTTTCGTGTTTTGCGACTCTTCTCGCACAATTGCAACACTTGCTTCATTCCATCCAAATTCACTCCACTCGTCTTTCAAGACGGGTACGGGTTCCGGGGCTTGAACTTGGGCCCTCCCGCCCTTCCCAGATGTTGACTCTGTTTCCGGGTCAACGATCCGGAATTTGACACTCGTCTGAAATTGGCTGTCTGTTGGCGTAAACAGGAAGATGGTGAGATGCCCCTCCTCGCCAGCATCGGCTCCCTCATTTGGGCGGATGACCACCCGAGATCGCCCGCCACGAAAATCTGATGAACTAGCCATATAGACAGCCCGCTCAGGGCTGCTAGCTATTACAAGCCGAGCGTGCGTGTGTCCAGAGATGTATCCGTCCGGTGCGTCACTCTCCAACCGAACCAATGCTGAGCGATTTTTCCGAATGGCAATTGGTGTTTGTGTATTCGCAATCCGGAGAAATGTTGGCTCCTCCTTCGTCGGGAGGGGCTCAAGTGGCTCTCGGGAACCACTCGTTTGGGTGGGGCGTCCACCCTCGCCTGATCCTCGAGCTGGGGCGTTCGCATCTGTCCCAGCGCGAAATTGATCCATCAATCGCGCGAATCTCTCACGCAGCTTTTCACGTTCAGTATGCGAGTGACGGGAGAGAATAGCTTCGCGCCTTTCCTCATTCAGCCGAATTAGATCGTCATCTTCAGCTAGAGCAGAAGAGATACTCTCACGAAGCTCCTCATAGATATATGACTGCTTCAAGCGGTCACGAGTGGTGGATAGAAGCTCCCGGCGTGCATAGGGCGTAAGGCCGTCTAGCTCAACTTGAACGATAAGGAACCTCTCAAGGTATGGTAAAGACAGCCGGTCAGCTATGAAGCGCCGATCTTCGAAGCCGTGGGACTGACCAAAGTACGTGTATGCTAACGGGCTGAACGGATCGACATAAGCATCAATAGGACGAGAACGTTTGGACGGGTCATCCGCCTGCTTCACAACCCAATAGTAGACCCGAACGCGGCTCTCTCCATATCGATCCCGAACGATCGCAACAACACTATCGGAGTGCTCAACTTTCTTCCGTTTGTCGTCCTCAAGGCGCGAGTGATTTCCGGCAATTGTTCGCCGATCTTCTTTGTCATCTCTATGCTCCTCAACCCAGATCGGAAGCACTGGATCAAACAACGCATTTTGCAGAAGCCACCACAGGCTACCTGTGACCTGAGTCATCCGGGAGGAGTATTGTGGGATCGCTAGGTCGAAATGTGTTATAGTTGTTCCCGGCTCATAGGACTTAAGAGATGTATATGGGATTTGGGCGACATTCCCGTGCGAGTTAACCAAAAAATCATATCGTCCGTTCTTGTTTTTGGCAGGGTCTAAGTCCCTAAATAGAACGAAAGTAACTGCAATGTAGTCATGTTCTCCCTTGGAGAGCAGATCCTTGTGCCGTCTTGAGACAAGCAGCGTTCCTTCAGGGGAGAAGGCCAGTGCAGTGGACCCGCCTTGTCCATAGGCACCCGCGAGGTAAGGCTTATCGATCTTGTTAGATTCTCCTAAGCTAAGAACCGTGTGTGGTATGAGTTGCGAGGTCAGACCAATTCCCCGGTCGCGGATAACTACTGTCGGGGTCTTCGGACTTGATCCCGTATGGAGGGCGACTACCACATTGTCGGCAAGATCCTGTCGGTCCCTTATCTCCAGGTTGCGGACGCGGCCCGAAGGGACTGAAAACCAGGTTTCGACTGCCTCGCGTGGCGTGCGAGGCATGCCCGGACTGCCAGGCTGGATTCCACGTCGAGAGGCCTCCCGCTCTAGGACAGCATCAATCGCATTTGTGATTCTCTCAATGAGAGCTAATCCTGGATCGCTTCCGATGTTGATGGACCCATAATTTCCCTCTCGGTTTCCAACCGGCCGCCACAGATATCCATAGTGTGAGATCAGGTGATTTATAACCTCGTGCACCTCTCCCAAGTTTCGGGACTGCGTTAATCTCACGAGGAGGTTTTTTTCAGATTCCATCGTTGTCGTCGCGTGTTCTGTTTGGATTGATCCGAATCATCTCGGTCGGACAAACGGCTCGCATGTTAACACCTCGGTTCAGATCACGCGAGATGGGTCCCTCATATTGTTCGGCGCTTCCTCCTCGCAGGCCTGTGCCTTCATCGTTTCTCTTCTAGCGATCCACAACGCGCAAATTGTCAACGACGTCACAATCTGCTTCTCGATCATAGCGTCTCTTGCGGTTGCAGGTATCTTTCCAAATGTTGTCACATCCGCGGCGGACGCCGAGGTCGGCTACTTATGGGTGCGCCACTTTCAACTTGCGAGGTCACGATGGCTGGAGCGAGGATCCAAGGTCGTGAGCAACCGATTGGTAAGATTTTCAGTGATGACTTCGCCTTCGAAATTCCCGACTACCAGCGACCCTATTCGTGGACCAATGAGCATGCAAGCCAGCTCCTGGGAGATCTCCGTAACGCCCTTGCAGATGTCGATGGTCCTGTCGACAGTGCAGCGCCCTACTTTTTGGGAAGCATCGTGCTTGTCAAAGAGGATGAAAATCCCAAAGCACCTATCGTGGATGGACAGCAACGACTGACGACGATGACCATTTTACTCGCAGCCATTCGCCGTGTGCTGGGAAGGGAAGGCGGTGATCTAACCGAATTTTTGTATGAGCAAGGTAATCAGATCAAGGGAACTCCTAATCGTTATCGTCTGCGCCTGCGCGAGCGGGACGATCACTTCTTCCGCACCTATGTCTTGGAGGCTGGCGGAATGGAGAAGATCGAGCAGCTCGACACTGCCCAGCTTCCTGATAGTCAACGGAACATCGTTGCGAACGCACGACACTTCGTGGATGAACTCGGGATGATGATGCCGGACGAGGTCACGCGTCTCGCCCAGCTACTGGTGACTCGCTGCTTTCTCGTCGTAGTGTCCACTCCGGATCTGGACTCTGCTTACCGGATTTTCTCAGTTCTCAACGATAGAGGCCTGGATCTCTCCCATGCTGACATCCTGAAGGCCGAAGTGGTTGGCAAAATGCCGGACGATTGGTCACGGCAGCAGTACACGCGACGCTGGGAAGATGCAGAGGAGGCGCTTGGTCGAGCTGCTTTTGGCGATTTGTTTGAGCATATTCGAATGATGTACCGGAGGCAGAAGGCGAGAGAGTCGGTTTTGAAGGAGTTCCGCGAGTACGTTGCCAAGCAGCATTCACCCAAGGACTTGATCGACTATGTCATCATCCCGTCGGCTGATGCGTATGGGATCATCAGAGCCGCGTCGTTTGAGGGTTCCTCAGGGGCTGAAGAGGTGAACGATTTCCTGCGCTGGCTGAACCGCCTCGATAACAAGGACTGGGTGCCGCCAGCTGTATCATTCCTGTCGAAACATCAGAGCGACTCCGCGACACTCCAAAAATTTCTTCGTAGCCTGGAGCGGCTTGCCGCTGGCATGATGGCACTCGGCTACAACGTCAATCGCCGTATCGAGCGCTATGCCAGACTGCTCGCAGAAATCGAAAACGGGGATGACCTTTGGCGGTCGGAGTCGGCAATGCAGCTAACCGAGGAGGAGCGAATCGGAGTCCTTCGAGAGCTCGACGGTGATGTATACGAATGGCCCCCCCAACGCCGCGTATACGTACTTCTTCGTTTGGAGACACTCCTCTCTGGCCACCGTTTGTTGCATGAGCACACTCTGGTTACAGTGGAGCATGTGCTCCCACAGAATCCGAGCGGCGGCAGTGAATGGCTCTCTTGGTACCCCGCTGACGCAGAGCGTAAGAAGTGGGTTCACCGAATCGCCAACCTGGCTCTGTTGACAAGGCGGAAAAACGGGGCCGCACAGAATTATGATTTCGGTAAGAAGAAAGAGGTTTACTTCACGCGTCCCGACATCCCTCCGTTTGCTATCACGGGGCAGGTGCTGAAGCACGGAACCTGGGAGCGTGGTGTCTTGGAGGCGCGCCAGGCGGAACTCGTCTCAATGCTCGCGGATGAATGGGGGCTCTCTTGAGCTGCTGTTCTGGCTGACACTCCAATACCAGAAAGCAGGCAAGTGTGATTGACGATCAGAAGTTGCACGAGGCGGAGGACGCAGCGGCGGCTGCCCTCCGCGACAACTCCGCGATCCGCCAACTGGAGCCCGAGCGCGGCTTCCACGCCTGCTTCGAGGTCCCCGTCACCCTCCGCGAAGTCCTCGCCCACGGCATCCCGGTGGACCACCTCCCCGCCGCTGACGTCGACGGCGAGGCCGAGGACCCGGAGCGCATGGACGCCGAAGGTGACTTCCGCGTCTTCGTTGCCGTTACGCTGCACGCCGAGCCCGACGGCAAGCTCGGCGTGGCGACCGGCGTCGACCTGGAGTTCCTCGCGCACCTCCTCGCCAGCCCGCACACCGAGTGGCTGAGCGCCACCCGCATCCGCGATCCGGAAACCGGCGAGTGGGTGCAGACCGCCCCCCCGGCCGCCGTCCAGCACCTGCTCCACGACACGTGTCCCGGCTGGAGCGAGGTGGTCCGCGCCGAGGTGGTCCGGCTCGCCCTCACCCGACAGAGCCAGCCGTAAAGCACGACCCTTAAACTGCCAGCACAGGTCTATGAGCCGCGATTATGACGTGCTGATCGAGCGGGATTCGGAAGGCTGCTACGTGGCGTCCGTTCCCTCGCTCCTGGGGTGCCATACCCAGGAGACGTCGCTGGACGAGCTGATGGAGCGCGCCCGCGAAGCGATCCAACTCTGCATCGAGGTGGAGGGAGAGCCCGCTGATGCGCTGGACTTCGTCGGTGTCCAGCGCATCACCGTCCCGGCTTGACTCCCGCATGAGGGACCTGAGTCCAGAAGCCCGGATCGAGATCCCGCACGACCGGATCGCGGAGATCTGCCGACGCCACGGGATCCGCAGGCTCGCCCTGTTCGGCTCCGTGCTGCGCGACGACTTCGGCCCGGACAGCGAAGTGGACGTGCTGGTGGAGTTCGAGCCCGGCCGCACCCCCGGGTTCGCTTTCATCGCCATTCAGGACGAGCTGTCCACGCTTCTCGGACGGAAGGTGGACCTGAACACGCCGAACGACTTGAGCCGCTACTTCCGGGACGAGGTGGTCTGAGGTGCCCACGTGCTGTATGGTTCCTGACGCGATCCGCCTCCGCCCGCCACCGGGAGCCCACCCATGCCCGAAACCTTCCTCCTCTACGGCTCCTACGGTTACACCGGCCGCCTGATCGCCGCCCGTGCCCTGGAGCGCGGCATTCGCCCCGTGCTCGCCGGCCGCAGCGAGGCCCCCCTGAAGCAGCAGGCCGCCGAGCTTGGCCTCCCCTGGCGCGCCGTGGCGCTGGACGACCCCGCCGCGCTCGACGCCGCCCTGGCCGACGTGCCCGTGGTGCTGCACGCCGCCGGGCCCTTCGTCCGCACCGCGCGTCCCATGGCCGAGGCCTGCCTGCGCACCGGCACCCACTACCTGGACATCACCGGCGAGCTCGCCGTGTTCGAAGCGCTCGCCGCCCGCGACGCCCAGGCCAAGGCGGCCGGCGTCATGCTCCTCCCCGGCGTGGGGTTCGACGTGGTCCCCACCGACTCCCTCGCCGCCCACCTCAAGCGGCGCCTCCCGGGCGCCGTCCGCCTGGCGCTCGCCTTCCAGCCCGTGGGCGGCGGGCTGTCGCACGGCACCGCCACCACCATGGTGGAGAACCTGGCTGCCGGCGGCGCCGTCCGGCGCGGCGGGCGCATCGTCCCCGTCCCCGCCGCGTACCGCACCCGGCGCGTCGACTTCGGGCGCGGGCCGGTGGAAGTCACCACCATCCCCTGGGGCGACGTGTCCACCGCCTTCCACAGCACCGGCATCCCCGACGTGGAAGTGTACACCCGCGTTCCCGCGCCCGCGCGGAGGATGATGGTGGCCTCGCGCTACCTGGGGTGGCTGCTGGGCTCCGGGCCCGTGCAGCGCGTCCTCAAGGGGCGCATCGACGCCGCCTCCCCCGGCCCCACCGACGAGGAGCGCGCGCGGGGGAAGAGCCTGCTGTGGGGCGAGGCCGAGGACGCGGCCGGGGGGCGCGCCGCAGCGCGCATGCAGGCGCCCGAGGGGTACACCCTCACCGCCGTGACCGCCGTCGGCGCCGCCGAGGAAGTGCTCGCCGGGCGCGCCCTGCCCGGCTTCCGCACCCCCTCGCAGGCCTTCGGGCCCGACTGGATCCTGGGGTTCGACGGCGTGACCCGCGAGGACCTGCCCTGAGCGGACGTCCTTCCACCCGGGTTTCGACGGCGGGGTTCGGGCGTGCCCCCGCTGGCGCGGGGTCGGGCTTCGGCTCCGTAAGCCCGCAAACAACGCGGGCTAACGGAGTCGAGCCCCGCAAACTGCGCGGGTCTCGCCCCTTCGGGCCGTAATCCCTCACGCGACGGCGCCCCCCTCCCCCCGGCCCCCTCCCCCGCAAGCGGGAGAGGGGGAGCACTGCACGCCATCGGTGTCGTCCCGGTCTCCGCGGGCCGGGACGCCACCGCTCGCATCCTCCAGCCCCGCACGGCCATGACCGCCAGCCGAGACCTGCCCCGCGTCGACCTCGCGCACGCCTCCGGCGCCCGCGCCGCCGTGTACCTCCAGGGCGCGCACGTAGCCAGCTGGATCGATGCCGCCGGCACCGAGCGGCTGTTCGTCAGCGCGCGGTCCCGGTACGAGGCCGGCGCCGCCATCCGCGGCGGCATCCCGGTGATCTTTCCCCAGTTCGCGGACCAGGGGCCGCTCCCCAAGCACGGCTTCGCGCGCACCGCCGCGTGGGAGCACGCGGGGAGCGGCACGGACCCGGACGGCGCTGCCTGGGCGCTCCTTCGCCTGGCCGACACGGACGCCACCCGCGCGCTCTGGCCGCACGCCTTCCGCGCCGAGCTGCGCGTGGCGCTGGGCGCGCACTCGCTCGCCGTGGCCCTGCGCGTCGTCAACACCGGCGGCGGCACCCTGGTCTTCACCTGCGCGCTGCACACCTACCTCCGCGTGGACGACGTGCGCGGCGCCGTGGTGGAGGGGCTGCGCGGCGTGCGCTACCTGGACAAGCTGGAGGGGGGCGCCGCCTTCACCGAGGAGCGCGGGGCCGTGGAGGCGGCCGGGGAAGTGGACCGCGTCTACGTGGGCGCGCCGGACCGGCTGCGGGTCCGCGGCGCCGCCGGCGGGCGCGCGGTGCGGCTGGAAAAGGAGGGGTTCCGCGACGCCGTGGTGTGGAACCCGTGGGCGGAAGGCGCCCGCGCGCTCCCCGACATGGCCGACGACGAGTACCTGCGCATGCTCTGCGTGGAGCCCGCGAACGCGGCGGAGCCCGTCCACCTCGCCCCCGGGGAGGCGTGGACCGGGACCCAGCGGCTGCGCGTGGAGGCCGCCGGGGGCGATCCGCCGGGCTGACCGGCCGGCCCGGCTTCCCCTGGCGAAGCGCGCCGCCGCGCTGTATTTCACAGCACTATCCCCAGGACGCTTCCACCGGCCGGGCACCCTCCCGGCCCGCTCCGCCCCGAGAGGAAATCCATGACCCGCAGGCGGCCCGTCGCCCCGCTCCGAGCGCCCCTCCCCGGCCTTGCCCTGGCCGCGCTGCTCGCCTCCGGCGCCGCGCCGGCCCCGCTGCACGCCCAGCGCGAGGGACCCGCGCAGCCCGGGATCACCGTGTTCGACCCGGCGCGGTTCACCTCCATGCGCTACCGGATGATCGGCCCCGCGCGCGGCGGCCGCGTCACCACGGTGGCCGGCGTGCCCGAGCAGCCGCACACCTTCTACATGGGCACCACCGGCGGCGGCGTGTGGAAGACCACCGACGCGGGCGACACCTGGCTCAACGTGTCCGACGGCTTCTTCGAGGCCGCTTCCATGGGCGCCATCGACGTCGCCCCCTCCAGCCCGGAAGTGGTCTGGGCCGGCACCGGCTCCGAGGGGATCCGCAGCAACGTGTCCACCGGGCGCGGCATCTACCGCAGCGCCGACGGCGGCAGGACCTGGAGCTTCGCCGGGCTGCGCGACGTGGGGCAGATCGGGGGCGTGCGCATCCACCCGCGCGACCCGGGCACCGTGTTCGTGGCGGCCACCGGCAGCGTCTTCGCCCGCAGCCGCGAGCGCGGCGTCTTCCGCACCCGCGACAACGGGCAGACGTGGAAGAAGGTGCTCTTCGTCTCCGACAGCACCGGCGCGGTGGACGTGGAGCTCCAGCCCGGCAACCCCGACGTGGTCTACGCCAGCATGTGGCGGGGCGAGCGCAAGCCGTGGACGGTCATCAGCGGCGCGCGCGAGGGCGGCATCTACCGCAGCACGGACGGCGGCGACACCTGGACCAGGCTGGGCGGCGGGCTCCCCACCGGGCTCTTCGGCAAGAGCAACATCGCCGTGACCGCCGCGAATCCACGCCGCGTCTACGCGCTGATCGAGGCGAAGCCGGGCGGCGGGCTCTACCGCTCGGACGACGCGGGGGACACGTGGACGCAGGTGAGCGACAACGCGCAGCTCGTCACCCGCCCCTTCTACTACACCAACATCACCGCCGACCCCACCAACGCCGACGTGGTGTTCGTGGGCACCGAGGGCTTCTACCGCTCCGAAGACGGCGGGCGCACGTGGAGGACGCTGCGCACCCCGCACGGCGACAACCACGACCTGTGGATCAGCCCGCGCGACCCGCAGGTTTGGATCCAGGCCAACGACGGCGGCGCAAACGTCACCCTGAACGGCGGGCGCACCTGGTCCACCCAGTACAACCAGCCCACCGCCGAGATCTACCAGGTCTTCGCCGACAGCCAGTTCCCCTACCGCGTCTACGGCGCGCAGCAGGACAACTCCACCCTCATCGTCCCCTCGCTGCCGCTGTCGCAGTCGTCCCCCGACGACCCCATCCAGTCGTGGCGCGCGGGGCCGGGGTGCGAGACCGGGCCCATCATCCCGCACCCCACCCACCCCGACACCGTCTACGGCTCGTGCAAGGGGCAGTTCTCCCGCATGAGCCTGCGCAGCGGGCAGGAGAAGCAGTACTGGGTGGGGGCCGAGTCGCTGTACGGCGACCCCGGGAACACGCTGACCTACCGCTTCCAGCGCGTCTCGCCCATGGAGATCTCGCCGCACGACCCGCGGGTGATCTACTACGGCTCGCAGTACGTGCACCGCACCACGGACGAGGGCGTCACCTGGGACCGCATCTCCCCGGACCTCACCGCCCACGAGGCGAGCCGCCAGGTCCGCTCCGGCGAGCCCATCACCATCGACGTCACCGGCGAGGAGTACTACAGCACCCTGTACGCCATCCGCGAGTCGCGGCTGGAGGCCGGCGTCATCTGGGCCGGCGCCAACGACGGCCCCATCCACGTCACCCGCGACGGCGGGCGGAGCTGGACCCGGGTGACGCCGCGCGGGCTGCCGCCCGGGGGGCGGGTGCAGACCATCGAGCCCTCGCCGCACCGCAGGGGATCGGCGTACGTGGCGGTGCTCCGCTACCTGCTGGGCGACTTCCAGCCGTACATCTACCGCACCGACGACTATGGACGCACCTGGACGCGGCTGACCGACGGGCGCAACGGGATTCCCGCCGACCACCCCACCCGCGTGGTGCGCGAGGACCCCGCCCGCGAGGGGCTGCTGTACGCCGGGACCGAGTTCGGGATGTTCGTGTCGTTCGACAACGGCCGCGCCTGGCAGCCCTTCCAGCTCAACCTGCCTGTGACCCCGGTCACCGACCTCCAGGTGCACCGCGGCGACCTGGTGGTCGCCACCCAGGGGCGCTCCTTCTGGATCCTGGACGACCTGGCCCCGCTGCACCAGCTCGGCGACCGGCTCCCGGCCCAGGCGCACCTCTTCCGGCCGCGCGAGGCCTTCCGCATGCGCTACTCCGCCGGCTTCGGCGGGGTGGAGTCCGCGCGGAGCGGACCGGACCAGCCGCAGTACCCGCCCGCCGGCGCCATGGTCGACTACTTCCTCCCCGACACGGCGGGGGTCGTGACGCTGGAGGTGGTGGACGCGGCCGGCGCCGTGGTGCGCGCCTTCAGCAGCGAGGGCCCGGGCGAGCGCCTGCGCGAGCCCGAGCAGCCGGGGATGCGCGCCCCCACCATGGAGCGCGTGGGCACGCCGCGGCTCCCGCGGCAGGCGGGGCTCAACCGCTTCGTGTGGGACCTGTCGCTCCCCGGCCCGTGGGACGCCAACCCGCAGCGGAGCGGGCGCAACGGGCCCATGGCGCTGCCGGGGCGCTACACGCTGCGCCTCGCGGCCGGCGGGCGCACGCAGGAGCAGCCGCTGGAGGTGAGGACGGACCCGCGGGTGGCGGCGGACGGCGTCACCGACGCGGACCTGCGCGAGCAGGTCGCCCACAACCTGCGCGTGCGCGACCTGGCGAGCGACGCCAACCGGCTGGTGGCGCGCGTCCGGCAGGAGCGGGAGCGGAGCCCCGCCGGCTCCGACCGGCTCCGCCGCCTGGAAGCGCTGGAGGCCAGGCTGGTGGCCGAGCCGGTGCGCTACGGCCGCCCCGGACTCCAGACCCACATCGGCTACCTGTACGGGCTCACCATGCAGGCGGACCAGAAGGTGAGTCGCGACGCCGCCGAGCGCTACGCCGTGCTGCGCCGCGAGCTGGACGAGCGCCGGGCGGAGCTGGACGCCGCCCTGGCCGGGGCGTGAGCCGGCACCTTCCGGGACAGCGGGTGTAGCAAGCCGCGCGATTTTTCGACCTTTTCCCGGGGAGATCCCCAGCAGAGCGAAGGAGCGAATGGCAAAGCAGGAAGGAATCGAGGTCGAGGGGGTGGTCACCGAAGTGCTCCCCGACCGCAAGTACCGCGTCAAGCTGGAGAACGGGCACGTGGTCCTGGCCTACGGGGCCGGGAAGATGTCCAAGTTCAAGATCAAGGTGCTGGTGGGCGACCGGGTGACGCTGTCCCTTTCCCCGTACGACCTGTCGCGCGGGCGGATCACGTACCGGCACAAGTGAGCGGCGCCGCTCCCCCGCGGGGGAGCGCGAAAAGGGCCCTCCCGACGTGAGTCGGGAGGGCCCTTTCAGGCATCCGGCGGCTGGATTCAGCCGATCGGCGCGACGTTCTCGGCCGCGGGGCCCTTCTGGCCCTGGACGATGTCGAACTCGACGGCCTGGCCCTCCTTGAGGGACTTGAAGCCGCTGCCCTGGATCGCCGAGTGGTGCACGAAGCAGTCCTTCGCGCCGTCGTCCGGCGTGATGAACCCGTAGCCCTTCTCGTCGTTGAACCACTTCACGGTTCCGGTGGTACGCATACCGTACTCCTTTGGTGTTGGTCTTGTCAGAGGTCCGGTAGATCCGTACCAGCCGACCGCCTTTGTACTTAGCGGGTGATCACGCCCCCCGCGACGGGCGCTGCGAGCAAACGAAAAAGGACCGGGACGTTGAATGTCCAGGTCCTGTCCGCACACTGGATGGCCAGCCATTTTCGGCCGCGTTCACTCACAAGTTTTGAGTATAACAGGGGCCGCGGAATCCTGCAAGTGCGCGGATGAGCAGGACTCAGGCGGGCTGCTCGTCCGGCGCCGAATTCGGCATTTTTCAACTGTGGGTGAGGGCGTGCCCCCGGCTGGCGCCGGGGTCGGGCTTCGGCTCCGTAGAGCAGCAAACAACGCTGCTCAACGGAGTCGAGCCCCCGCAAACTGCCGCGGGGTCTCGCCCCTTCGGGCCGAAATCCCTCACGCAACTACCTTCCCGCAATCAAGATCCAGCCGTTGCCCCCTCTCCCGGAATTGGGAGAGGGTGGCGAGCCTCAAGCGAGCCGGGTGAGGGCCGCGGTTGTCGTTCTCCTCTCCCCCTTGCGGGGAGGGGGTTCGCCGTTGCCGGCTGTTCCCTAACAGGTCGCTGAAAAACGGCAGCCTGGAGTGTGACGTGGAAAACTTCCACTCCAGAATCAGCGAAACGGGGCTTTTCCGGCGTATGGGGTGCCCGGTTTCCCGCCCGTGCAGCCATTTTCGGCGTGCACGGACGCACTGTGCCTCAGGCGAGGGCCTGCAAACCCGGCGCGAGGCGTGCCAGGCGCAGGAGGTTGTACGCGGCGCCCACGATCAGCGCCTTCTGCGTCAGCTTCCAGCGATCCACGTGGCGGCTCCGACGCATCCCGCCGATCTCCTTTGCCCAGCCGAAGATCTCCTCGATCCGCTTACGCTTGCGTTGCGAGAGGGCGTACTCCGGCGTACCCATCCGCTCTCGGGCTCGGCTGCGCGCTTCGGCTCCCTTGGCGTCCGGGTCGATCGGCCCCTCCGGGATCGGCACGTGCGCGCTCACACCGTCCTGATAGGCTGCCTGGAGGAACGGGCCACTGGGATAGCCCCCATCCAGCCCCACCGTGCGCTCCACCGGCAAGTCGTGCCGAATCCGGCTGCGCTCCAGCAGCAGGAGTGCCTGGTCGCGCTCGCCCGTCCCGTCGGCCTCCACCACGCTGACGTCGATGAGCAGCCCGTGCCGGTTCTCCATCAGCGCGTTCAGCAGATGGCACAGCCGCGCCGGCACTCCCTTGCTCTTGGTCGCCAGGCGCGCCTCGGGGTCCGTGAGCGAGCGGTGCGTCGCGTTGGTCCGCTTCTCTTTGCGGAAGTTCACCGAGGGATTGCTCGTGTCGCCGTCCTTCGAGCCGTCGCTGACCTTCTCGTCCGGGCTGCCGATCTTGCGCAGGCTCTTCATCGAGGCATAGCTCTCGATCAGGCTGCCATCGATCGAGAAGTGCTCCTGGCTCGCCAGTTCCTCCAGGTACGCCCCCTCGATGATCCGCTCGAAGAAGGTGCGCACCAGCCCGTGCTTCTCGAACCGATCCCGGTTCTGCGTGAACGTGGTCGCATCCCACACCCCCGCATGCGGCTCCAGGTCCAGGAACCACCGGTAAGCCAAGTTCACTCCGATCTGCTCCACCAGCATCCGCTCCGAACGGATCGAGTGCAGCGCCTGAAGCAGCAGCGCCTTCAGCAGCATCTCCGGCGGGATACTCGCCCGTCCCAGAGCCGCGTAGGCGCGGTCGAACTCCGGACTCATCCCGGCCAGCACCGCATCGGCTCGCGCCTTGACCGCCCGCAGCGGATGCGTAGGCGAGAGCAGGCTCTCCGGATCGTAGAACATCCACATCGCGTGCTGCTGGCTGACTCGTCCGCGCATCGTGGCTGCTCCCCGAGAGTGTGAGGACAGGTTTTCCCCAATCTACGACGCCACGCCCTCGCGCGCACGCGCGTGCGCACAAGCTTTTCAGCAACCTGCTAATTCCCTCCCCGCCGCGCGGCGCCTCCGTCCACCGTCCACACCACCTCGCTCGCGGGCTCGCGGCCGCGGCGCACGGTGAAGCGGGCGGGGGCGCCGGTGGCGAGCGCCGCGCGGCCCCGGGGATCGGCGGCCAGCATCTCCGGCGCGGGGTGCAGGAACAGGCCGCGGGCGTCCAGCGTGTCGCGGGCGGCGAGCTCCGCCAGGTCGCCCACGTCCACCACGCGGCCGCCGGTGCGGGCGGGAGCGTCCGCGTAGTCCACGGCCAGGTCGGCGCGGAAGGAGCCGGCGCCGGGGAGCACCAGGACCCCGCCGCGCACCAGCAGGTCGCCCACCTGCTCGCCGTTCGCGGGGAGCGTCTCGTAGGCGGCCGGGTCGGCGGCGGCGTACGAGCCCGTGGCGATGGCGTCCAGCGCGGCGAGCAGCGCCACGAAGTTTACGCGGCGCAGGTACTGCTTTTCCGGGTCGTCGCGCCAGCCGCCGGACTCGATCAGCACCGTGCTCGTCCCCCAGCGCTGCATCCCGTCGCCGAAGGCGCGCGGGCTATAGCTGTCGTCGTAGCGGGTGACGTGGCCCCCCACCAGCGGCTCCACCGCGCCCCGCACCACGGCGGCGACCCGCCTGGCCCGCGCGCGGACCTCGTTGTCCGAGCCCGCCTCGTCGAAGGCCGGGGCGAGCAGGGCAATGGCGGCCAGGCGGTCGCTGGAGCCCACCCGCGCGCGCACGTCCTGGTCGTGCAGGTTGAAGCCGAAGTCCGGGCGGAAGGCGCGCTGCAGCTCGCGCAGGGCGCGGCCCTCCGGGGTGGCCAGGGCGCGGGCGTCGCGGTTGACGTCGATCCCCATGGCGTTGCGGCGCTGGAAGCGCTCCGCGCCGTCCGGGTTCAGCATGGGGACGGCGACCACCGTGAGGCGGTCGGCGAGCCGCCGCGCCAGCGGATGCCCCGGGGACTCGGCCAGGAAGCGGAGCACGTCCGCCAGCGCCATGGTGGCGGTGGACTCGTTGCCGTGCATCTGCGACCAGAGCAGCACCCGCGTGGGCCCGCGCCCGTAGCGCACGGCGTACAGCGGGCGCCCTTCCACCGAGCGCCCCACCTCCTCCCGCCGCATCCCCGCCGCCCCGTCCACCCGCGGCCCCAGCGCGTCCCACAGCTCGCGGTGGGTGAAGCGCCTCGCCGCGATCGCCTCCACCCGGAAGCGCCCGTGCAGCGCCGCCAGCTCGGCGGCGAGGCGCGCGGGGTCGGTGGCGGCGTTCGCCTGCGCGCCCGCGGACGCGCAGCCCGCGAGGACGAGGACCAGGGGAAGCAGGGCGCGTCGCATGGGCGTTCCGGGCGCGGCGATGGGGGGTGCGGGGGAGGCCCGCATGATGGGGGATCGGCGGGCGGCGGGCAAGGACGCGCCGCGGCGGTACACGGGTTGCGCGGGAGGCTGCCAGGCGGGATGGTCCCGCACACGTAGCACGCGACCCGCGAGGAAGCCGATGAGGGAGCTCAGGACGCAGGACGAGGCGGACGCCGCTTTCGGCGAGGAGGTGGCGCTCGTGTACAAGCACAGCACGCGCTGCCCCATCAGCCTGATGGCGCAGCAGGAGGTGGAGCGCTTCGCGGAGGCGCACCCGGAGGTGCCGGTGTACCTCGTGGACGTGATCTTCGGCCGGCCGCTGTCGCTGTACCTGGCGCAGCGCACCGGCATCGTGCACCAGTCGCCGCAGGCGATCCTGCTGCGCGGCGGGGAGCCGGCGTGGAGCGCCTCGCACATGGGGATCACCGCGGACACGCTGGCGGACAGCCTCGGCGCCGCGAGACGCCAGCCGGGGTGAGCGAGGGCTTCACGGAGCCCGGGCCCCACCGGCCCTCACCCGGCTCGCTTGAGGCTCGCCACCCTCTCCCAATCCTGGGAGAGGGGGCAACTGCTGGATCCTGAGAACGGGCAAGCAGTTGCGTGAGGGATTGCGGCCCGAAGGGGCGAGACCCCGCGGGCAGTTTCGCGGGGGCTCGACTCCGTTAAGCACGGTAGTATCGTGCTTTACGGAGCCGAAGCCCGACCCCGGCGCCAGCCGGGGGCACGCCCGACTCCTGCTCTTGAAGCCCTTCCTTACGCCCCCGCCGCCACCTCCCCCGCCGCGCCCTCGGGGTGCCCGGTCTTCCCGACTCCCAGGTTCCGCCGCAGCAGCGCCGCCGGGTCGGGGTCGCGCCCCATGAACTCGCGGAACAGCTCGCCCGGGTCCGCCGCGTCGCCGCGCGACAGGATGGCCTCCACGAAGGCGCGGCCCGTCTCGCGGTTGAAGAGCCCTTCGCGCTGGAAGCGCGAAAAGGCGTCCGCGTCCAGCACCTCCGCCCACATGTAGCTGTAGTACGCCGCCGAGTAGCCGCCGGAGAAGATGTGCGTGAACCCGGTGACGAAGTGGTTGCGCGCGAACTCCGGGCGCACCGAGAAGCGCCCCATCACCTCCTGCGAGAAGGCGATGACGTCGCCGTCGCGCGCGGGGTCGTAGCGGGCGTGCAGCGCCAGGTCCAGCGTGCCGTAGCTCAGCTGCCGCATCTGGAAGGAGGCGCCCATGTGGTTGCGCGCCGCCAGCATCTTGCGGTGCAGCTCCTCCGGGATGGCCTCCCCCGTCTGCCAGTGGCGCGCGAAAAGGTCCAGCGCCTCGCGCTCCCAGGTCCAGTTCTCCATGATCTGCGAGGGAAGCTCCACCCAGTCGCGCGACACCTGCGTCCCCCCCCGGCCGAACACCTCCACCCGCGAAAGCACGTGGTGGAGCAGGTGCCCGAACTCGTGGAAGACCGTCTGCGCCTCGCGGTGGGTGAGCAGCGCCGGCCGCTCGCCGTCCGGCGGCGACACGTTGCCGGTGAGCGACGCCAGGTGCGGGATCCACCCCCCGTCCCCGGCGGGGCCGCCGGTCACCAGCCCGCTCATCCAGGCGCCGGAGCGCTTGGTCTCGCGCGGGAACCAGTCGGCGTAGAAGCCGCCCAGCCGGCTCCCCTGCTCGTCGTGCACGTCGTAGAAGCGCACCTCGGGGTGCCACACCTCGGCCACGGCGCGCTCCGTCACCCGCACCCCGAAGAGGCGGCGCGCCACCTCGAACAGGCCGCGCTGCACTCCCTCCAGCGGGAAGTAGGGGCGCAGCTCCTCCTCGTCCAGGTCGTAGCGGGCGCGGCGCAGGCGCTCCGCCGCGAAGGAGGTGTCCCAGGGCTGCAGCTCGTCGATCCCCAGCTCCTCGCGCGCGTACTCCGCCAGCGCCGCCATCTCCTGCCGCCAGTAGGGACGGGTGCGCTCCGTCAGGTCCTCCTCGAAGCCGATGGCCCGCTCCCCCGTCCGCGCCATGCTCTCTTCCAGGCGGAAGTCCGCGTAGTCGCGGTAGCCCAGGATCCCCGCCAGCTCGCTGCGCAGCTCCAGCAGCCGCGCCACCAGCGGGCGGTTGTCGTGCGGCGCTTCGCAGGCGCGGTTGTGGTACGCCGTGTACATCTGCCTGCGCAGCTCGCGGTTCTCCGCGTACTCCATGAACGGCTGGTACGAGGGCACGTGCAGGGTGAAGCGCCACCCCTCGCCGCCGCGCGCCTCCGCCGCGGCGCGCGCCTGCGCCACGGCCGAGGGGGGGAGCCCCCGCAGGTCGTCGGGGTCGGTCACCCGCAGCTCGAAGGCGTTGGTGGAGTCCAGCACGTGGTTGGAGAACTGCGTCTGCAGGCGCGACACCTCCACCTTGATCTCCTCCACCCGCGCCTTGGCCTCCGGGGGGAGGTCGGCGCCGGCGCGGACGAACTCGCGCACGCTCTTTTCCAGGTGGCGGCGGCGCACCCCGGTGAGCGTCCGCGCCTCGGGCGACTCCGCCAGCGCGCGGATGGCGCTCCACACCCCGTCGTTCAGCGGCAGGCGGGCGAAGAAGGCGGAGATCTCGGGGAGCACCGTCTCGTACGCCTCGCGCAGCTCCGGCGTATTCATCACCGACACCAGGTGCGTGACCGGGTTGGTGACCCGGTCCAGCCGCTCCTCCAGCTCGTCCAGCCGCCGCAGGGTGTTGTCCCAGCCGCGCGGCCCCGGCTCCGCGGCGATGGCCTCCAGCTCGCGCTCGGCGTCGGCGAGCGCCTGCCGGACCGCGGGGACCACGTGCTCCGGCCGGATCCGGTCGAAGGGGATGAGGAAGTCGTAGTCGAGGAGAGGATTCATCTGGGTCTGCCCGTCCCGGGAAGTCTTCCGCGCCGGCCCGTCCGGACCGCGGCGCCGCACCTGTACTCCGCACCCCCCGGCCAGGGTCCGGGGGCGGTCATCCCGCCGGAGTCAGGAAGCGTGCCCGGGCGGTACGATCCGTGCCTCCCCGCCGCGGAGCAAGGGGAAAGCTACCGAACCCGGGGCGGAGGCGCACGCTTGATCATCGACTGCCACACCCACCTGAACCGCTACGAGCCGTCCGAGCCCGCGTCGCCGGCGGAGCGCCGCGCGCTGCTGCGCGGGGAGATGGACCGCCACGGCATCGACTTCGCCCTGGTGCTCACCTCGTACCTGGTGAACGAGGACCGCCCCGGCACCGCCGAGGTGCTGGAGCTGCTGGACGGCGACCCGCGCTTCGGGGTGGTGGCGGGGGTCCCCTGGCCGCAGGTGGAGGCGGGCGACTTCGCGGAGCTGCGGGAACTGCTGGCGGCGGGGCGCCTGCGGGGGCTCAAGCTGTACCCGGGGTACGCGCCCTTCGCCCTCTCGGACCCGCGCATGCGGCCGGTGTACGAGCTGGCGGCCGCGTCCGGGGTGCCGGTGATGATCCACACCGGCGACACCTTCGCCCGGCAGGCCAAGGTCAAGTACGCCCACCCGCTCCAGGTGGACGAGGTCGCGGTGGAGTTCCCCGAGACCACCTTCGTGCTCTGCCACCTGGGGAACCCCTGGTTCATGGACGCGGCCGAGGTGGTCTACAAGAACGAGAACGTGCTGGCCGACGTGTCCGGCCTCACCCTGGGCGAGTGGGAGCCGCGCTTCGAAAAGGTGGCGCGCGCGCGGCTGGACGAGGCCGTGGCCTACGTCAACGACCCCACCAAGTTCCTCTTCGGCACCGACTGGCCCATCTCCGCCATGGGCGGCTACCTGCGCTTCGTGGCGACGCTGGAGCTCACGCCGGACGAGCGCGAGGGGCTCATGTGGCGCAACGCCGCGCGCGTCTTCCGGCTGGACACGAGCGCGTTCGGCGCCGGCGGCAAGGGGGCGGATGCCGCTGCCCCCTGACCTGCGCGCGGTGGAGGTGGACGACGAGCGCACCCCGCTCGCCCGCGCGACGCTGGAGCTGATCCACGAGGCCATCGGCGACGTGCAGCCCACCGCCGACCTGCTCACCGAGCTGGAGGAGCACCGGCGCGGGCTCCCCTCCGGCGGGTGCTACCACCTGCTGGCGCTGCTGAACCCCGAGGGCGAGCCGGTGGCCGCGGCGGCCGGAGTGTACATCGAGGCTTCGAACGCCGGCTTCGTCACCTACCTGGCCGTGCGCGCCGACCAGCGGCGGCGGCGCCTGGGGCGCAAGCTGCGCGACTACCTGATCGAGGCGTTCCGGGCCGAGGCGCTGCGGGTCCGCGGCGAGCGGCTGGCGTTCACCGTGGGCGAGGTGCGGCACGCCAGCCCCTGGCTGCGCACGCTGGTGCGTGAGGGGCAGGTGATCCCCTTCGACTTCGGCTACTTCCACCCCTGGATGCCGCTGCGGTCCGAGGGGCGCTACGTCCTGTACCGCGAGCCGGACGGCGACGCGCGCCGCACGCTTCCCGCGGACGAGGTGCTGCGGCTGGTGTACGGCATCTGGCGGCGGGCGTACCGGATCCGGTATCCCACGCAGAGCGAGACGTTCTGCTACATGCTGCGGCAGCTGGAGGCGCAGGGCACGGTGGGCTTCCACGTAGACTTCGCGGAGCTGGCGGGTGGAGCGGGGTAACGGTTGACGGCTTCTTACGGCAGGTTGGGCGTGCCCCCGGCTGGCGCCGGGGTCGGGCTTCGGCTCCGTAGAGCACGAAACAACCGTGCTCAACGGAGTCGAGCCCCCGCAAACTGCCGCGGGGTCTCGCCCCTTCGGGCCGAAATCCCTCACGCAGCTCCGCGCCGGCGTCCGCTGGGGGCCCCCACCCGGCTCGCTTGAGGCTCGCCACCCTCCCCCGTTCCGGGGGAGGGGAATTTCCACGCTGCGATCCCCGCCCTCGTCGTGTCGTGCTCCCCCTCTCCCCTCGTGGGAGAGGGGCCGGGGGGTGAGGGGTGCCGTCGCCATGCTCCCCTCCCCCTTGCGGGGAGGGGTCGGGGGAGGGGGTCCGCCGTCGCAGGCTATTCCCTATTCCCTATTCCCTATTCCCTGTTCCCTGCTTTCCCGATCGTCCGCACCCCGATGGTCGTCCCCTGCATGCAGGTGGAGATCTCCGCCACCGTGCCCACCACCGTCACCCGGTCGCCCGGCTTGAAGCCGCCGGTGTCCCCGGCCAGGGTGTAGAGCCGGCCGTCGTCGCCGCGCAGGGCGGGGCATTCCACGCCCTCGTCCGTCAGGCGGCCGGTCACGCGCACCTCGCCCGCGCCGGCCGCCGTGCCGCCCGCCGTGTCCGTGTCCATGTTTCCTCCCGCGGTGGTGTCGGCCGGGGCGCGCGAGCCTGAGGCCGGCGCGGTGACCCGGAAGGTATCGGAGGCCAGCTCCAGCAGCGCGGGCGCATACTGCGCCACGAACACGTAGGGGCGGCCGGGGACGGCGTCGTCCGGCACCCGCACGGCCGCGGCGCTGCTCCCGTCGCCCCCCGTCGCCGTGCGCGAGAGCAGGCGGTGCTCCGTCCGGGTGGGGCCGAAGCCCACGTCCACCGCGACGTCCGGCGGAAAGCCGGTGATGCGTACCTTCACGTCGGTTCCCGGCGGGCCCGCCAGCGGCTCCACGACCACCGTGGGGCGGGCGTCGTCCCGCTCCCCGCCGCCCTCCGGGGGCGAACAGGCGGCTGCATGGACGGCGGCGGCGAGGACGAGCAGCGCGGCGGCGAAGGATCGGGCTGGCATCGGGCATTCTCCTGGACGGGTCCGGACCACGGGCGAGGCAGGCAACCCGCGTGCCTCCGCCGTATTCTGCAAGGGCGCGCGCCGCCCTCCGGCGGAGCGGCGGGCGTGTCGGGATGGGCGCAAGCCGAAGCATGGGAATGGATTGGGTGCGCGCGGCGGACCCGGGTGGCGGCGCGGCGCGCTCCTTCCATACCGGGGTCGTGGAAGTGTCTCCGGAAGCGCCCGCGCGGCGCCGCCGGCCCCGCGCCGCCCCTCCCCTCCCCCCCCACGCGCTCCCGGAATGCCAGGCCTACTGCCCCTTCCGCAGCCGGCGCCGTCCCCCGCCCCGGGCACGGCGGAGCTGTACCGCCTGCTGGTGGAGAACGTCACCGACTACGCCATCGTCATGCTGGACCCGGAGGGCCGGGTGTCCAGCTGGAACGAGGGCGCGGAGCGGATCCTGGGCTTCCGCGAGGCCGAGGCGCTGGGGGCGCACGCCTCCATGTTCTACCTCCCCGAGGACGCCCTCGCCGGCAAGCCCCAGTGGGACCTCGCCACCGCCGTGCGGCAGGGACGCCACGAGGCCCTGGGCTGGCGCGTGCGCCGCGACGGCACCCGGCTGTGGGCGTCCGTGGTGCTCACCGCCGTCACCGACGAGCGGGGGCGGCTGGTGGGGATCGGGCAGATCACCCGCGACCTCACCGAGCGCAAGCAGGTGGCCCAGCAGTACGAGGAGAGCCGCCAGCGGCTGCGCTCCCTCTTCCAGTACAACCCCGCCGCCGTCTGCGCCTTCGACCGCGACGGCCGCCTCGCCAGCGCCAACCCCGCCGCCGAGGCCATGTGCGGCCACGCCGAGGACGAGCTGCTGCGCGCCTCCTTCCGCGGGATGATCGCGCCCGAGGACGCCGAGCGCGCCGTGGAGTGCTTCCGCCGCGCGCTGGCCGGCGAGGCCCGGCAGATGGAGGTGGAGATCGTCCACCGCGAGGGGCACCGCGTGCAGGCGGCCGCCACCGTGTTCCCCATCGTGGTGGAGGAGGAGATCCTGGGCGTGTACGCCATCGCCCAGGACATCACCGGCCGCAAGCGCGCCGAGGCCGAGCGCGAGGTGCTGCTCGCCGCCGAGCGCGCCGCCCGCGCCGAGGCCGAGGCCGCCAGCCGCGCCAAGAGCGACTTCCTGGCGGTGATGGGCCACGAGCTGCGCACCCCGCTCAACGTCATCACCGGCTACGCCGACCTCCTCTTCGACGGCGACGCCGGCCCCGTCACCCCCGTGCAGCACCGCCACCTGGGGCGGCTGCGCGACACCACGCGCCAGCTCACCGGGATGATCGAGCAGGTGCTGGCCTTCGCGCGCATGGAGTCCGGCCGCGAGGAGCTGGTGCCGGAGCCCACAGACCTGGCCGCGCTGCTGCGCGACGCAGCCTGCGCCGCCGAGATGGCCGCGAGCGAGCGGGGGCTCGACTTCGCGGCGGAGCTGCCGGCGGGCGCCTGGACCCGGGAGCTGGACGGCGTCAAGGCGCGGCAGGTGATCGCCAGCCTGCTGTCCAACGCCGTCAAGTTCACCGAGCGGGGCGGGGTGCGCATGTCCGCCGCGCCCCTGCCGGACGGGTCCGTCCGGGTCACCGTGAGCGACACCGGCGTCGGCATCCTCCCCGAGCACCTGGAACGCATCTGGGAGCCCTTCTGGCAGGCCGAGGCGCCGCTCACGCGCCGCAGGGACGGCGTGGGGCTGGGGCTGGGGATCGCCCGCCGGCTGGCCGCGCTCCTGGGATGGGAGCTGCGGGTGGACAGCACCCACGGCATCGGCAGCACCTTCACCCTGCTCCTCCCTCCCCCCGCCGCCCCGCCGGAGGCCCGGTGACGAAGATGCTGGGCTTCCTGGGGATGACCGTCGGCGGATGGGCCGGCTGGTGGGCCGGCGCCCACGTCGGGATCACGACCGCCTTCATGCTCAGCATGGTGGGCACCGGGGCGGGGCTGTACTACGGGCGCCGCCTGGCCGGCGGCTGAGCCCCGGTCCCCCGGCCCGGAAAAGAACGAGAGCGCGCTCCGGAACGGTCCGGGGCGCGCTCTCGCCGTTCCGGGGCCGCCGCGTCAGTCGTGCGGCACCACCGCCGTCCCGCCGCCCAGGTAGCTGCGCACCTGCGCCCCCACCACCGGCACCTCCCACTCGTCGCCCTGCCAGGCGCGGTACATCAGGTACAGCCAAAGGACGAAGCTGGCCAGGCCCACCGCCATCGCCAGGGCGAGGCTGACCAGGAACCCCAGGATGGGGATGTTGGAAAGCACGTTGCCCAGCACCGAAAGGACGACGTTCAGGGCGAACAGGGCGACGCCCACCCCGATGGACTGGGCCGCGTGGAAGCGGACGAACGGGCTCTCCTTCTCCAGGACCAGGAAGAGCACCCCCGTGAAGGGCATCAGGAGGTACGAGAGCGCGCCGGCGACGTTGGGGGCGAGGCCGGTGGTTCCCTGCGGGGCGCTGGGCGTCTCGGGCATGGCTGGACCTCCGTGGCGGGGTTCGGCGGCCCCGTCGGGCGGCGACGGGAGCGCGAGCGAGGGAGGGAGCGGCGGCGCGGGCGTCCGGCGCCCCGCGGGTAATTCCGTCTGAAAGGCGGTTGGTGTCAAGACTTTTGGCGGGGGGGCGCCGCATGAAACGCTTGACGCCGGCGCCCGCGCGCTGCATCAGTTACGGCTCGGGCGCGCCCGCGCCCTCCCCGCCCACCCCCCTTCCCGAGGAGGCCGCGATGCCGCTCTCCGTGCCGTTCCGCTCCCGCTCCCGGCGCTCCGCCCTGCTCCCGGCCGGCCTGCTCGCGCTCGCCCTCGCCGCGTGCGGCGGCGATGGCGACGCCGCCGAGGCGAAGCCCGAGGACGTGGACATGGACACCCCGGTGGCCGTGACCGACGAGGAGACGGCCCGGTTCAGGGCGCCCGCCGACAGCGTGCTCACCCCGGCGCAGGTGGAAGCGTACCTCAAGACCAGCCTCCTCCAGTACGACCTGGTGCGCAAGGAGAGCGAGGGGATCCACGGCAAGGTCAGGGAGATGGAGGAGCGGGGCAAGGACGGGGGGACGCTGGGCGGCCTGCGCAACATGGTCGAGGGCGTGCAGACCATGGCGCAGGCGGGAGACCTGATCGGCGGCAGCTACATCCGCTCCGCGCGCACGCTGGGCTACAACCCGGCCGAGATGGAGTGGGTGCGCGAGCGCATGTCCGAGGTCGCCGGCCACCTGATGATGAAGCCCATGTACGAGCAGTCGGCGAAGAACGCCGGCGACATGCGCGCCCAGGCCGAGCAGTTCCGCGCGCAGCTGGCCGGCGGCGCCAACCCCGGCTTCAGCGAAGCGGATCTCCAGCAGATGTTCGCCTCCGCCAACGAGATGGAGGCGCAGGCCAAGGAGCAGATGCAGGCGAGCCGGGCCGTGCAGGCCAACCTGGCCGTGCTTCACAGGGCCCGTCCCGCGGTGACCGACGCCATGTGGGGCACGGTGGGCTTCGCGGGCGGCACGCAGGGGTTCCTGGTGCTGGCCGGGCTCGGCGATCCCGCCAACGCCGAGGCCAAGCAGAAGCTGGACGAGTTCCGCGTGGTGTACCAGGACGCGCTCGCCAACCGCGTTTCCAAGGGAATGGAGAACGCGCCGGCCACGCAGCCGCAGCAGCCGTAGCCCGGGGCGGGGAGGGGGCGGGGAAGCTGTTCTCACCTCTTGGCGAGGAGGTACGGGATGAAGCGGAACTGGCGGACG
The DNA here is from genome assembly GCA_963716255.1 of uncultured Gemmatimonadales bacterium. Lineage (GTDB taxonomy): Bacteria > Gemmatimonadota > Gemmatimonadetes > Longimicrobiales > Longimicrobiaceae > JAFAYN01. Next base: position 3,574,691 of record OY970303.1, read on the forward strand.
GTGCGGGCCGGCGTTCTCACGGCCGGCGTGGCGGGTGTGCTGGGGTTCGGCGCGGCGCAGGCGCTCGCGTCGCCGGCGGACGCGAACGCGGCCCTGGTGTGCTCCACCTCGGTGTGCGTGAACTGGTGCCAGAAGCAGTACGGGCCGTACGCCAACGGGCAGTGCGCGCCCAGCGGGTTCGGGTGCGTGTGTTCGCCCTGACCTGAGGTTCTACGGTGGGGCTGGGGCTGCGGTTGGGGCCGCTCCGGAGCCGGACGATACGGCCGTCCGTCTCCTGCGCGGGCGCAAGGAGCCCCGGAAAACTGCCTCCGGGTCTCCCTGCGCCGGAGTGAGCCTCGCCAAACAGCCGGCGAGTCTCCCTCCGAAGAGAATCATACGGGTACTGCGGAACTGAAACTGCAAAAGGCGCCCTCACCGGGATCTCCCGGCGGGGGCGCCTTTTCGTACTCCGTACTTCTCACTCCGCACTCTCGCACTCTCGCACTGCCGTTCAGTCCGCGCTCTCGCGCTCCTGCACCGCGGTCAGCTCCGCCGCGCCGAAGATCCTGCCCACCACCTCGACCTGCTGCTGCGGCTCGATCTCGTCGCCGTCGGCGGCGCCCAGGTCGCGGAAGCGGCGGGCGCTCACCAGCACGCGCGACTCCAGCGAGGCCGCGGCGCGGTTGTAGGAGGAGACCGAGCGGTCCAGGCTGCGGCGCAGGTCGTCGAAGTGGCCGGCCATCACCCGCACGCGGCCGTGCAGCTCACGGCCCAGCTCGCTGATGCGCTGCGCGTTCTCGGCGAGGGTTTCCTGGCGCCAGCCGTAGGCCACGGCGCGCAGCAGGGCGATGAGGGTGGTGGGGGTCGCCAGGATCACGCCCTGCTCCACGCCGGCCTCGATCAGCGAGGGGTCCTGCTCCAGCGCGGCGCTGAAGAAGGTCTCGCCGGGGAGGAAGAGCACCACGAACTCCGGCGAGGGGTCGAACTGCTCCCAGTACGACTTGGCGCCCAGCTTCTGCAGGTGGGTGCGCACCTGGCGCGCGTGGTCGCGCAGGTGGCCGGCGCGCGCCGCCTCGTCGCCCGCCTCCAGCGCCAGCAGGTAGCCGTGCAGCGGTGCCTTCGCGTCCACCACCACGTGCTTGCGGTTGGGGAGGCGCACCACCAGGTCCGGGCGCTGCCGGCCGCTCTCCCCGAACGCCGTCGCCTGCTCCACGTAGTCGCAGTGCTCGGTCATCCCCGCCAGCTCCACCACCCGCCGCAGCTGGATCTCCCCCCAGCGCCCCCGCACCTGCGGCGCCCGCAGCGCCGTCACCAGGTTCCCCGTCTGCCGCTGCAGTTCCCCCTGCGACAGCGCCAGGGCGCGCACCTGCTCCGTGAGCGAGGCGTATGCCCCGGCCCGCTCCCGCTCGATCTCGCGGATGCGCTCCGTCACCCGGTCCAGCGACTCGCGCAGCGGCTTCACCACCGCATCGATGGACTCCTCGCGCCGCAGCAGATCGCCGCGGGCGCGCTCCTGGTGCTCGCCCAGCGAAGCGGCGGCCAGCTCCAGGAAGGCACGGCTGTTCCCCTGGAGCGCGTCGGCGGAAAGGGCGCGGAACGACTCGGCAAGCCGCCGCTCGGCCGCCTCCAGCGTGGCGCGCTGCTCCGCCCACGAGCGGCGCTCCTCCTCGCCGCGGGCGCGCAGCTCGGCCACGGCGGCCGCGAGGCGGGCCCCTTCCGCGCGCAGCGACTCGGCCTGGCGCTCCCGCTCGGCGGCGGCGACCTGCAGCTCGCCGGCGCGGCGCTCGGCGGCGCGCAGCCGCTCCTCCAGCACGGCGGACGCGGCGGCGGTGCGGGCGCGCAGCAGCAGCCAGGCCAGGGCGCAGCCCAGGACCAGGCCGGCGAGCGCGGCCGCGGCGGGGGAGAGCGTGTCCATGGGAGCGGGAGAGAACAGGTGGGGCGGATGTGGACGGGGATGGCGCAAGATCCCCACGGGCGGCGCGCGTGTCAACTGTGCCGTCCATCGGGAAGGTGGTGCGCCCGGCCGCCCCTCGGTCGCCTACCGGGAGGGGGCACTGCTTTCCAGGAAGTCGCCGCTGTCCACCGGGCCCAGGCGCACCTCGGTGGAGCGGGAGCCCAGGAGGCGGCGGAAGCCGCGAAAGTACGCGGGGAGGCCCTCCACGTTCAATGCCGCGCCGGTGCGCAGCTCGTAGTGAAGGTGCGGGAACATGGAGCTGCCGGAGGAGCCCACGCGGCCGACGGCCTGGCCCTGCGCGACCCGGGCGCCGGGCTTCACCGTCACGCTCCCGCGCTGCAGGTGGCCGAGCAGGCTGAATTCGCCGCCGCCGTGGTCGATCACCACGTAGTTGCCGTAGACGCTCAGCGGCCGCTCGCGGATCGTCGCTGGGTCGAACAGGTCCTCGGAGCCGTGGTTGTCCGGCTGGGCGGACCAGGCGGCGGCGACGGTCCCGGCCCCGGGGGCGAGCACCGGCGCCCCCCAGCCGAAGTAGCCCGGGTTGCGGCTCCCGTCCCCGGAGTGCATGGCGCCGGCGGTGTCCACGGCCACGAAGTCGTGCGCGTAGCGGCCCGGGTTGGCGCAGCAGATCCCGAAGCCTCGCAGCCCGGGGTGGGTGTAGTCCCAGCGGCGGTGGTGGGCGAGGAAGTCGTGCCCGTCCCACACCAGCACTCGCCCCGCCAGGGGGAGGACCAGGTCGGTCGCGGGGCGGAAGGCGACGGGGCGCACCGTCGCCGTGGCGGAGGCGGTGTCCGCGGGGCGGACGCCGTCGAAGCGGAAGCGGTAGCGGAGCTCCGCCAACTCCACCTCCGGGTCCCAGGCGTAGAACGGGTTGAAGACCAGCCCCGTGGCGCCCCCTGCCCACGCGCGGTCCGGCACCGTGCCGATCCCCGGCCGGACGCCGTTGCCGTCCACGAACCTGCGCAGCACCAGCCTCCCCGCCCGGTCCAGCACCGACACCTCCACCGAGCGAAGGCGCAGCGTGTCCGCGGTCCGGTTCTCCACCTGGAAGTCGAAGTTGAGGTTCTGCTGGACGCGGGTCTCCACGTACGCGCGCTCCGGCCGCGGCGTGACGACGATGCGCGCCGTGTCGAGCGCGGCGAGGAGGGGCAGGAGGAGGATCACGGTGGCTCGGCTTGCGGGTGCGGGAAGGAGGTGGCTTTGCTGGCGGGACGTACGGGCGGCACGGGGGCGGGGTTTCGGCGGGGGCGGTTTCTACGGCTTTCCTGAACGGGCGGGATTCGGGCGTGCCCCCCGCGGGGCGCGGGGGTCGGGCTTCGGCTCCGTCAGCCCGCAAACAACGCGGGCTGACGGAGTCGAGCCCCGCGAAACTGCCTGCGGGTCTGAGCAGCCGGGATGATGCTTGACACTTTGGACCGGGAGGATGCTTGACACTCCCTCCCGTTCCTACCAAGGACTTACGCTGTTTCTGACCAGAGAGCAGTGAGGGATCCCCTCAGTGCTACCCTCTCCTACGGCAGGGGGCAACACCGAGCAGCAGTGAGGGTTACCCTACCTAAGCATTCAGCAAAGCGCTTGGGATTCGATCCATTTCCTAGTCGCTGCGCCGAAGTCTCTCTCATCAGGGAGTGTCAAGCATCCTCCCGGTCTATTCTGTCAACCATCAACCCGGTCCATACCGTCTCGCCCCTTCGGGCCGTAATCCCTCACGCGGGGGGCGGCGCGTGGGCGCGGTACCTCGATCAGCGCGAGGCGCCCCGGCCGCGTCGCGGCCGGGGCGCCTCGTGCGGGTGGGAGGAAGGCGCTCGGCGCGCCGTCCTCCCGCCGCTCACCCGCGCCGCGTCAGACGGCGCACTGGCACTCCCCGTTCTCGCAGTAGCCCGCGGCGAACGGCCCCCACTGCGCCTCGCAGGCCGCGTTGCACGCCACCGGGTTGCACACGGCGACCTCCGCCCGCGCGGGCGTGGCGAACACCTGCACGGCCCCGAACCCGAGCGTCCCCGCCATGCCCATGCTCAGGATCCCCTTGCGGATCTTGCGGCTGATGCGGCTCATATCGTCCTCTCCTGGTTCCGGTTTCGTTGCGGACCGGCGCTCCCTCCTTCCGGTCCCTCTGTCGCCGGCGCGGGGCCCCGCGCCTCGTCGGATATTTTGTAAGCCGTTGCAGTTGCTGTGCTTGGCTTCTTCCGACGGGTTTTTCCCTCTCGCAATCTCCGGGCCACAACCGTCCGCGAAAGAGCGGATAACTGGTTGCAGCGCATGTGGATGGACGCAGTCGCAGTCGCCGTTCCCGCGGTATCCCCCAGAATCAGTACGGGAGGAGACTCGCCGGCTGTTTGGCGAGGCTCCTCCCGTGCGAAGGGAGACAGCCGGGCAGTTTCGGCTGGCTCCCGCAGCCCGCGCAGGAGACCGGCAGCAGTACCGCCGGGCTCCGGAGCGGCCCCTACGACAGTTTATCCATACCGCACGAACCCGCAGACTACACCGCGGAAAGCTCCCACGGCCGCGCCCCCTTGCGAGTCGTCCGCTCCAGCGCGTCCCGCATGAGCAGCGCATGGTAGTTGACCTCCGGCTCCCCCGGCTCCGGCCGCCGCTGCACGTAGCTGCCGTCCGGCCTGAGCTCCCAGGAGAGCCGGTTGTCCCAGAGCGCGTACTCCAGCAGCCGGATCACCCGCTCCTGGAGCGCCGGGTCCGCCACGGGGACGAGCGCTTCCACCCGCTCGGCCAGGTTGCGGTGGCGCCAGTCCGCGCTGCCGATGAGGATCTCCGGGTCGCCGCCGTTGCGGAAGTAGTACACGCGGTCGTGCTCCAGGAAGCGCCCCACGATGCTCACCACGCGGATGTTGTCGCTGAAGCCCGGCAGCCCCGGGCGCAGGCGGCAGTGTCCCCGCACCACCAGGTCGATCTGCACGCCGGCCCGCGAGGCGCGGTACAGCTCCTGGATGATCTCCACGTCGTCCAGCGCGTTCATCTTGGCGATGATGCGCCCGTCGCCGTGCCCGCGCTGCCGCTCCACCTCGCGCCGGATGCGCTCCTCGAAGACGCGGCGCATGTCGCGCGGGGCCACCACCAGCCGCGAGTACTGCTGGTCCGGCGCGTAGCCGGTGAGGAAGTGGAACAGGTTGACCAGGTCGAAGCCGATCTCCGGGTCGCGGGTGAGCAGCCCCAGGTCGCTGTACAGCCGGGCGGTGCGCGCGTGGTAGTTGCCGGTGCCCACGTGGCAGTAGGTGTGCGGGCGGCCCTCCTCGTAGCGCACCACCAGCGTCACCTTGGTGTGCGTCTTGAGCCCCACCAGTCCGTACGCCACGTGCACCCCGGCGTCCTCCAGGATCTCCGCCCACTGCATGTTGTTGGCTTCGTCGAAGCGGGCGCTCACCTCCACCAGCGCGGCCACCTGCTTGCCCTTCTCGGCGGCGCGCATCAGCGCCCGCACGATGGGCGACTGGTCGCCGGTGCGGTAGAGCGTCTGCTTGATGGCGAGCACGTGGGGGTCGTCGGCGGCCTCGTCCAGCAGCCGCTGCACGGTGGAGGAGAAGGAGTCGTAGGGGTGGTGCACCAGCACGTCGCCGCGCCGGATGATGGCGAAGACGTTCTCGTCCTCCTCGGTCTCCCCCTCGTACAGGAAGGGCTCGGGGACCACCGGCTCCCAGGGGGCGAAGCGGAGCTCGGGGAGGTCCAGGTCGGCCAGGGCGGCGGTGTCTGCGGGGGCGAGGAGCCCGGCGGACTCGTACACGTCCCGCGGCGACAGCTCCAGCTCGCGCACCAGCAGCAGCCGCACCTGCTCGGGCATGGTGCGGTCCACCTCCAGCCGCACCACGGGGGCGAAGCGGCGCTCCCGCAGCTCCTCGGCGATCACGGCGAGCAGGTCCTCGGTCTCGTCGTCGTCGCGGTCCACGTCCGCGCTGCGGGTGATGCGGAAGGGGTGGGCGCTGATCACCTCCATGCCGGGGAAGAGCGCGGCCACGTTGTGCTGCACCACCTGCTCCACCGGCACGAAGTGGAAGGGCATCTCTGACTCGGGCACGCGCAGCCAGCGCCCCGGCACGCTGGGGATCTTGATGCGCGCGAAGTGCAGCGAGTCGCGGGCGGCGTGCCGCAGCTGCACCGCCAGCGAAAGGCTCAGGTTGGAGATGTGGGGAAAGGGGTGCCCGGGATCCACCGCCAGCGGGGTGAGCACGGGGTACACCTGCTCGCGGAAATGGCGGTTGAGCAGGTGGAGCTGGCGCGGGGTGAGCGAAGCGTAGTCGGAGACCACCACCCCGGCCTCGCGGAGCGCGGGGTGCAGGTCGCGGGCCCACGCCTCGGCCAGCGCGGCGTGCATGCGCTCGGCGGCCTCGCGGATCAGGTGGAGCTGCTCGGGCGGGGTGCGGCCGTCCGGGGAGCGCGCGGCGACCCCGGCGGCCTCCTGCCGCTTGAGGCCGCCCACCCGCTTCTGGAAGAACTCGTCCAGGTTGCCGGCGGCGATCGCCAGGAAGCGGACGCGCTCCAGCAGCGGGTTGCGGGGATCGCGGGCCTGCTGGAGCACCCGCCAGTTGAAGTCCAGGAGCCCCAGCTCCCGGTTGAAGTAGAGCGCCGGGTGGTCCAGCTCCGCGTCCTCGGGGACGGGCTGGGGGACCACGGCCCGCGGGACGGTCCACTCCCGGGGGGGCTCTTGGGGCAGGGCTTCGCTCGCCTGGGTCGCCATCGTCCATGCTCCGGGGATCGCGCGGCGCACGAGGGGGCGCCGCGCCTCCCCGGAAGATGAGCGGGGACGCGGCGGGGCGCCAGTCGGGCGCGCGGGGCGTGGAGCGGGCTACGCCGTGAGCTCGGGCTTCAGGCGGTGGTGACGGAGGAAGTCCATGAACTTGAGGTAGTCGTCCTGCTCCAGGCCGAGCAGGCGGATGAGGCGCTTGTAGCTGCCGTTGGTCTGGCGGAGGCCGCGGGCCACGATCTGGCGGACCTCGGAGCGGCTCAGCTCCCGGTCCATGAACGGGGCGTGAACCACCACCCAGAAGTTCTCGCCGCCGCGCACCATCCGCTCGAAGCACGTCTCGATGCCGCCGATCGCCGGCCGCCCGCCGCCGGCGGGGGAAGACGCCCCGGGCGCGTCCAGCACCTCGGCGAACTCCCGCGGCAGGATGGTGGCCCCCTCGGCGAGGTGGAACCCCATGTCCACCAGGCTGCGCAGCTCGCGGACGTTGCCGGGCCAGTGGTACCCCCCCAGCCGATCCATCGCCTCGGGGGAGAACGCCTTGCGGCTCGACCAGCGGGCGTTGAGCCCGTCCAGGTAGTGGCGCACCAGGAGGTCCCAGTCGGCGCCGCGCTCGCGCAGGCAGGGGACGTGCACCCACAGGTAGCGGAGGCGGTAGAACAGGTCGGCGCGGAAGGAGCCGGCCTGCACCATGGGACGGAGGTCGCGGCTGGTGGCGGCGATCACCCGCACGTCCACCTTGCGCACGCAGTTCCCTCCCACCGGGACCACCTCGCCCTCGCCCAGTGTGCGCAGGAGCATGGCCTGCGCGCCGGGGGTGAGCTCGCCGATCTCGTCCAGGAACACCACCCCGCCGCCGGCTTCCTCGAAGATCCCCCGGTGGTCGGTCACGGCCCCGGTGAAGCTGCCCTTCTTGTGGCCGAACAGCTCGCTGGCGATGAGGTTGCCGTCGTTGTACTGCGCGCAGTTGATCCGCAGGAAGGGCCTGCCGGCGCGGGGACCCAGGAGGTAGAGTGCCTTTGCGAACAGTTCCTTGCCGGTGCCCGTCTCCCCGGTGATCAGCACCGGCGACTCGGAGCGGGCGAAGCGGAGCACCTTCTGCTGGGCTTCCAGCAGCCGGCCGTCCAGCCCCACCATGGTCACGGCGTTCTTCCACCCCCACTGCTCCACGGAAAGCTCCTGTACGGCACGCGCGAGGTCCGAGCAGGCGTTGCCCGAAACGGTGCTTTCCGTCGCGGTCGAATTTGAAGTCATGAAAGACACGCCCCTCGAAGGATCCGTGGCCTGGTGAAGTCCGGGTGGTGCGTGGGCAGGGTCAGCCGGTGGGCGGCGACCGGAGGGAGCGCGCGGATGGGGAAAGTGCGGTCGTCGGCGCGGTGCAAAGATGCTGCATGGTATGCCCCGGGTCACGGTCTCGCGGAGGCGGCTTCCCCGGCGCAAGCCTGCTGCTCGTCGCAGCTTTGGAGATGATCCAAGCCGGACAGCCACGTTACAGCTCGGGATTGTTGATGTCAAGTTTGTCGTAAAGCAATCGTGCCAACCGGGGCAAACGCCTCGGCGCCCAGCCGCCCTCCGGCCTCCGGCGCGCCCAGCTCCTCCAGGGTGAGGCGCGCCATCGCGGCGAGCGCGCGCGCCCGGGCATCCAGGTCGCCCCAGTCCACGGCCCGCTCCAGCCCGGCGGCTTCCAGGTTCGCCGCCGCGTCGCGGACGAGCGACTGGAGGACCCGGAAGGCCCCGTCGGAGAGCGGCGGGTCGCCCCGGTAGCTGCGCAGGCGTCCGTCGGCGCGAAAGCGTGGAAAGTCCTCCACCCCCAGGAAGCGGAGCACCCAGTCGGCACGGAAGCGCCCGCACGCGGACACCACCCCCGCGAAGTCCGCGATGAGCTCGTCGTGGGCGGTGTTGCGCATGGAGCCGAAGGCGCGCCGGGTGAGGTGGTGCGCGCACTCGTGCTCCAGCCGGATCGCCAGCGAGGCTTCTTCCCACTCCCCCGCGGACATCCCCATCGCCGCGGCGGGGACGCCGCTGTAGGGGCCGCGGCTCAGCAGGACGAAGCGGTCCTGGTACAGCTCCCTGTGCGGCGCCAGCGCCCGCAGCTCGACCGCCCACCCGGCGTCGTCGCCCGGGTGCGACGCCTCCCAGGCACCGCGCAGCGCGCCGACCCGGTCCCAGTTCACGTAGCCCCCCACGATGCAGGCGCCCATGGAGCCGGGGACCGCGTCCGGCTCGTTGCGGCGGGCGAGCGCCCGTACCAGCGTGACGAAGTCGTCGCGGTGGCCGGCGACCACCACCGGCACGCGCCCCGCCGCCGTGGGGTGCAGGAAGAGCCGCAGGCGCTCGGGGTCGCGCAGGCGCGTCCCCCCGTGGGGAGGCCAGCTCCGCTCTCCGCGCCGCGTGGCGGCGCGGTACGCGTCCGTGGCGCTGACCCCCGCCGCCACGGGGAAGCGGAGCTGCACCAGCTTTTCGCGGAGCACCGGCCAGGCGCCCCGCTCCTCCGCCTCTGCCGCGTACCCTTCCCACGCCGCCACGAACGGCTCGTCGGGGAGGGGAAAGGGACCGGGAAGCTCGTCCGGGACGCGGAACGCCGGCTCGGTGTAGGCGAGCAGCTCCTCCGTTTCCGCGGGCGTGGCCCCGTGCGCCCGGAGGACCTCCGCGCGCGCGTCGCGGCGGGTCACCGGGGCCGCTCGCCGGAGGCGACCGCGGGGAGCGCCTCCTCGTCCAGGTACCGCCAGCGGTCGCCACGCGCGACCACCTTGCGGACCGGCTTGTCCGGCAGGTCGCCGTCCGCGTCGAAGGAGAACACGCCCGTCACCCCCGGCCACCCCCGGGTGCCGTGCAGCGCCTCGGCGATCCGCTCCGGGGTGGGCTTTACGGCGCGGCGCATGGCCTGCGCGAGCACCTGCACCGCGTCGTAGCCCAGCGCCGCGGCGGCGTCCGGCGGGGTGCCGAAGCGCTCCCGGAACGCCGCGACGAAGCGGCGCACCTCCGGGCGGCGGTCCTCGGGGTGGAAGGCGGCCGCGACCACCGTCCCGTCCACCGCGTTCCCCCCCACGGTGAACAGGTCGGGGATCCCCATGGCGTCGCTCCCCAGCACCGGGACCGTGATCCCGGCCCGGCGCAGCTCCGCGATGAACACCGCCGCGTGCGGCACCTCGCCGGCCACGAACACCGCGTCCAGCTGAAGCGGCCGCCACTCCAGGGCGGTCTGCTCGGCGGCGCGGTGGCCGCCCTCGGCGTTGGGGTCGTACGACTGGCGCGCCGCCACCCCGATCCCCAGCTCGTCCGCCCGCTCCTCGAAGGCGTTGGCCAGGCTTCGCCCGTACGGGTTGCGGACGTAGTAGATGGCCACCTGACGGTACCCGCGGTGGGCGGCGTATTCGGCCATCTGCCGTCCGGCCTGTCCGTCGGTGAAGGTGGCCCGGAACACCCGCCGGTAGCCGCGGCGGGTCAGCTCGGGATCGGTGGAGGCCGGGGCCACCACCGGGATCCCGGCCAGGTCGTAGACCGCCGCCGCGGGGACGGTCACGTACGACTGCAGGTGGCCGATGACGGCCACCACGTCGGGGTTCTTGGCGAAACGCTGCGCCACCAGGCTCCCCTCGTCCACCGACTCCCGGTCGTCCTCCCGCAGGATGCGCAGCGGGCGCCCGTGGATCCCGCCTGAGCGGTTGACCTCCTCCACGGCCAGGTCCACTCCCTGACCGTAGAGCAGCTGCTTCCGGGCCTCCCAGGGCCAGGCGGCGCCCACCACCAGGTCGCCGGTGCCGCTCTCCGCCCGGCGGACGCGCTCGCTGGACGGGTCGCGGTCCCGGGAGCAGGACGCGCCCGCGAGGGCGAGGAGGGCCAGGACGGCGAGTGTGCGAGGGGCGCGCATGGCGATTCCGGGGTGGGCGTTCAGGCCAGCTGCCGGCGGGCCAGCTCGGCGAAGGGGCCGGCCTCCCGCATCAGCGCGTCGTAGCTCCCGGTCTGCACGATGCGGCCGCCCTGCACCACGCAGATGCGGTCGGCGTCCACGATGGTGCTCAGCCGGTGGGCGATCACCAGCCGGGTGGACTGCAGCCGGGAGAGCGAGTCGCCGACCACCGCCTGGGTGCGGTTGTCCAGGGCGCTGGTGGCCTCGTCGAAGAGGAGGATGCGGGGGCGGGTGACGACGGCGCGGGCGATCAGGAGCCGCTGCCGCTGGCCGCCGGAAAGGGTGCTCCCCCCCTCGCTGATCACGGTGTGCATTCCCATGGGCATGGCGCGCACGTCCTCGTCCAGCCCCGCCATACGCGCCGCCTCCCAGGCATCGTCCAGGGTGCACAGCGACGAGCCCACGATGTTGCTGAAGATGTCGCCGGGCATGAGCCGGCCGTTCTGGAGCACCACGCCCACCTGGCGGCGCACGGACAGCACGTCCAGCCCTCCCAGCTCCTGCCCGTCGAAGTACACGGAGCCGGATTCGGGCGTCTCGAATCCCAGGAGGAGGCGCAGTAGCGTGGACTTGCCGGAGCCGGAGGCGCCCACCAGCGCGACGAACTCCCCCGGCCGCACGTGCAGCGAGAGCCCGTCCAGCACGTTCGGTCCGTCGCCGCCGTAGCGGAAACGAAGGTGCTGCACCTCGATCTCCCCCGACAGCGTCCCCGGGTCCGCCCGGCCCGAGTCGGACTCCGGCGCGGCGAGCAGGATGGGGCTGGCGTTCTCGTAGTGGGGGACCACGGCGAGCGCCCCCACCAGCGCCGAGCTGGTGGCGACCATGGCGCCCATCAGGGCGGAGAACGCGGCGAGAAAGGCCAGCAGGTCGCCGGTGCGCAGGGCGGCCTCGCCGGACGGGGCCTCCAGGCGGCCGGAGGCCGCGGCGAAGATCACCAGCGAGGCCACCACGGGGAAGGCGGCGTTGAAGGCGGCCAGCCCCGCGCCGATGCGCCGCACCGCGAAGCGCAGGCGCCGCTGCTCGGCGAAGCGGCGTGCCCACATCCCGAACGCCTGCACCTCGGCCCCGGCCACGCGCAGCTTGGAGATCCCGGTGAGGAACTGGAGCACCATCCCCGAGTTCTCCGCCTGCCTGCGCGACAGCTGGCGCTGGTGCCGGAGCTGGAGCCAGCCGGCCCCCGCGGTGACGGCGAGCGCCACGGCCACCAGCAGCGTGGCCCACCCGGCCAGCACGGTGTCGTAGGCGAAGAGGATGGCGAAGTTGAAGACGGAGAAGATGACGCCCAGGAGAGCGGTGACGGTGGTCCCGGACAGGATCTGGCGGATGGCGTCGATCCCCATGGCGCGCTCGGCCAGGTTGCCCGCGGTGTACCCGCGGAAGAAGCCCACGGGGAGCGTCAGCAGGCGGTCCCACACGGCGGCCTGGAGGGTGGCGCTCATCCTCCCCTCGATGCGGATGAGCGCCACGGACCGCGTGAGATGCAGGAGGGCCATGGCCACGGTGACCGCCAGGAGGAGCGAGGTGACCTGCAGGAGCTGCCCGCGCTCCGACTCCGGGAGGATGGAGTTGAAGATCACCCCCACGGCCACGGGGATGAGCGCGGCGAGCGCCCCCCCGGCGATCCCCATCGCCACCACCGTGAGCAGGTCGCGCCCGCTCGCCCACGCCCCGAAGCGGAGCACGGCGGCGAGGCCCAGGGGCGTCTCGGGGAAGGGACGGTAGAAGGTGTGGGCGAAGGCGGCCAGGGTGGACGCCAGCGCGGCGTCCACCGGGGTCCGGGTGCGCTCCGCCGGGTCGCAGACCACGTACCCCCCGCCGCGGACGGGGAGGATTGCGACCGGGCGCCGCCCCTCCTCAAGCGTGGCCAGCAGCGGGCCCGAATCCGTGGTCCACCAGCCGTCGCGCAGGAGCACGCGGCGGGTGCGCAGCCGCGAGGCGCGGGCGATTGCGTCCAGCGGGCTGCGGCTGCCCGCCGTGACGGCGGAGGCGGCGCGCACCTCCACGCCCAGCGCGTCGCCCACCAGGCGTGCCGCGGCGAACAGCGCGTCCTCGCCGCCGGGCTCGGCGGCGCGCAGCCGCATCCCGGGAGCGTCGCGCACCTCCGGGTCCAGGGTGGCGGCCAGCCGCACGCAGGAGCCGTGCAGGGTGTCGCGGTCCAGCGCCGCCCTGCGGCGGGCGCGCTCCCGCTCGGCTTCCGCCGCCGCCTCTCCCGCGTGGCGCGCGTGGGTGAGCACCAGCCGGTGCAGCCGCTCCACGCCGGCCCAGGCTTCCTCGGACGAGGGGACGCCCGCCGCCACCAGCCGCGCCCCCTCCGGCGTCTCCAGCCAGGCGCGCCGGGACACCGGGAGCCACCCGTCGCCGTTCACCCGCAGCCCGGGGTGGCCCAGCAGCAGCGAGCTTCCCTCCGCGTGGCGCACCCAGGCGATCCCGTGCGCGGGCCGGAAGACGGCCCCCGCGGGGAGCGCTTCCTCGCAGTCCCCCTCCAGGTCGCGGCAATGCTTGGGAGCCAGCTCCGGGGCGATCCCGCCGCAGAGCGAGGCTGCCCATCCCTCCAGCAGGATGGCCGCCTCCGCTTCCCGGCCCGGCTCGCGCAGCCGCCCCCGCGGGAGCGCGAGCAGCCGCGTCCCCGGGGCACCCACGGCCAGGAGCGCCGCCTCGCCCGCCCCGGCCCCGGCGAGCAGCGGCTCCCCCGGCATCACCCGGCACAGGTGCCTCCGCGCTCCCACGACCTCGCCGTCCCGGACCCGCACCGCGAACACGTCGATCCGTCCCGAAGCCACCAGCCACGCCCCGTCCCCTTCCAGGAGGAAGGCACGGTCGGCGCCCGCTTCGCGGAGCACGCCCTCGCGCGCGAACAGGCCGCCCTCCGCGAGGAGGCCCGCCTCCGCGGCCGGGGCGCTCACTCCGCCTCCATCAGGCGGGCGTACGGCCCCGGCACGGCCATCATCTCGTCGTGCGTGCCGCGCTGCACGATCCTGCCGCGCTCCAGCACGACGATCTCGTCACAGTCGCGGATGGTGCTCAGGCGGTGGGCGACGATCAGGCAGGTGCAGCCGCGGCGGCGCAGGTGGTCGTCCACGGCCTGCTCGGTGGCGGGGTCCAGCGCGCTGGTCGCCTCGTCCAGCACCAGCACGGTGGGGTTGCCCACCAGCGCGCGGGCGATCTCCAGCCGCTGCCGCTGTCCGCCGCTGAAGTTGCGTCCCGCCTCCTCCACCGCTCCCGCGTACCCGCCGGCGCGCGCCGTAACTTCCTCGTGGATGCAGGCGTCGCGCGCCGCCGCCACCAGCTGCGCCTCCGGGACGGTGGGGTCCCACAGCGTCAGGTTGTCGCGCACCGTTCCCTCGAACAGGAAGATGTCCTGGTCCACGAAGGCCAGCGACGCGTCCAGCGTCCGCCGCGGCACGGAGGCGCGGGGCCGCCCGTCGAAGAGCACCTCGCCCGTCCACGGCTCGTACAGGCCGCACACCAGCCGGGCGATGGTGGACTTGCCGCACCCGGAGCCGCCCACCAGCGCCACCCGGCTCCCGGGCCGCAGCTCCAGCTCCAGCTCCTCGATGAGCGGCGGGTCCAGCGGCGAGAAGCCGAAGGACACCCCGCGCAGCTCCAGGCGCCCCGTGAGCTTCGCCTCCCGGTTGCCGTCCTCCTCCTCCCCGTCTCCCGGCGTCCGGGGATCACGCTCGGCGCCCATCACGTCGTCCAGCCGGCTCATGTCGCCGCGCACCTCCTGCACGGTGCTCCCCAGCTCCACCAGGCGGTTGACGGGGGCGAGAAAGGCGAGCATCAGCGCCTGGAAGGCGATGAGCATGCCCATGCTCAGGTGGCCGTCCATCACCCGCATCCCCCCGATCCCCAGGAGGAGGACCGTGCTCACCGACAGGAGGAAGGGAGGGACGACCGAGAGGAGCTGCGTGTGGAGGGCGAGCTCCTGCTGCGCGTTCAGCACCTTGGCCTGGTAGCCGGACCAGCGCGCGAAGAAGTCCGACTCGGAGCCGGTGGCCTTGAGCGTCTCGATGGTCTGCAGCCCCCCCATCGCCGTGCCCATCAGCTTGCCCCGGTCCTGCAGCATGCGCCGGCTCAGGTCCACGCGGCGCCGCGACACGTAGCGCAGCGCCGCCAGGTTGAGGGCCGCGGCCGTGACGCCCAGCAGGGTGAGCACCCGGTCGTACTGGACCATCACGGCCGCGTAGAAGGCCACCGCCACCAGGTTGAGCAGGCTGGTGGCGAGGTCGCCCGAGAGGAGCTGCGCGACGCGGTCGTTGATGGCCACGCGCGAGCCGATCTCCCCCGCGAAGCGCTGGGTGAAGAAGCCGATGGGAAGGTGGAGGACGTGCCAGAAGAAGCGCGCGGAGGTGGAGAGCGCGAGCTTGGTCTCCAGCCGGAGCAGGTACCACTGCTGCAGCCAGGTGAGCGCTCCGAAGAGCAGCGCCGCGGCGGCCATGGCGAGCAGGAGCGGCCGGACCCAGGTGTGCAGCCCCGCCACCAGGACGTCGTCCACGAACACCCGCGAAAAGGTGGGTACCACCAGCCCCGGGAGCACCAGCCCCAGCCCCACCAGCACCACGAAGAGCAGGGCGAGACGCGAGCCCCTCAGCCGGCTCCGCAGCGCCTTCAGAAGGCCGGGCGCCTCCCCACCTCTCACGAAGGCGTCGCCGCGCTCGAAGACCAGCGCCACTCCGGTGAACGCCTGGTCCAGCTCCGCCTCGGACACCGAGCGCGGGCCGGTGGCGGGGTCGTTGAGGTGTGCCCGCCCCTTGCGGAACCCCTCCAGCACCACGAAGTGGTTGAAGTTCCAGTGCAGGATCATGGGCACGGGGAGCGCCCGGAGCGCCTCCGGCTCCTTCTTCACCCCCTTCGCGACCAGCCCGTAGCGGCGCGCCGCCTTGACGACGTTGCTGGCCTTGCTGCCGTCGCGCGACACCCCGCAGGCGACCCTCAGCTCCTCCAGCGGCACCGTGCGGCCGTGGTGGGCGAGGACCATGGCGAGCGCGGCGGCGCCGCACTCCACCGCCTCCATCTGCAGCACGGTGGGGACGCGCACCCGCCGCGGCGCGGGAGCCGCCGCGGCGGCCACCCGGAGGAAGGGGATGCGGGTGCGGAGCCGCTCCGTCCCGCCCGCCGCCGGCGCGGTGCCCACGCTCATCGCCTCGCCCTCACAGCCCGGCCGAGCGGCGGAAGACGGGGAGCACCAGCTCCAGCGGCCGCCGCTCCTCCAGGGTGATGTACGCCGCGCACAGGGTGCCGCTGCGGATCTCCGTGGGCGGCCCGGCCGGCGACGACCAGCGGTAGCGGCTGCGCGTGTCCGGGTCGGGGATCAGGTCGGCGTGCACCTCGTACGGAGCGCCGCCGCCGGAGAGCGCGGTGACCAGGGCGTCGTTCTTGAGGGTGCGCGCCATCCCCTGCGCGGTGGCCGGAAAGTCGGACACGTAGGTGACGGTGCCCAGGAGAAAGCCGTGCTCCTCCTGCCGCACGGTGGACGGGGAGATCTGGATCCGCATCCCCGGGCGGATCTTCTTTCCCTCGGTGGAGGCCACGTACAGCACCGCTTCCAGGTTCTTGACGGTCTTCCCCGTCAGGTCCAGGCGCAGCACCGGCTCGCCCCGGTCGATGACGCGCCCCTGCTCGGTCATGATCTCCAGCACCCGCCCGGTGTAGGGCGACACCACCTGCGAGGTGCGCTGCAGCTCCGCCTCCTGCCGCCCGACGGCGCGCTCCGCCTCCTCGATCCGCAGGCGGCCGGCCAGGATCTCCTGGCGCTTCTTCTCGCGCAGCGCCAGCTGGTCCACGGCGTTCTGCTGGAGCTGGTTGCGGTTGGCGCGCACGTCCCGCTGCGACACGTCGTACTGCTGGCGCGTGGTGAGCAGCGTCTGGCGCGTGAGCAGCCCCTGCGCCACCAGCCGCTCCTGGTTGGCGATCTTTTCCCGCATCCAGCGCAGCTCCTCCTCGCCGGCGCGGATCGCCTCCCCCAGGTCGTCGCGCTGCTGGGCGAGGTACTCCGTCTGCATGCGCACTTCGCGGCTCCCGAACTCCTCCACCTGACGCTGCTGGATGCGCAGGTCCGCCAGCGCGGCGCGCGATTCGGCCAGCGCCGCCAGCAGGTCCGGCTGGGCGACGCGCGCCACCACCTGGCCCTCGCTCACCTGCTCGCCCACCCGCACGGCCACGTCTTCCACCCGGCCGCTCCCCAGCGGCACCACCTCGAAGACGCCGCCGGAGCGAACCAGGATCCCCTGCCCCGTGGCCTTTTCGGGGATGCTCCCCACCACCCCCCACACCACGGCCGCGCCCAGCAGCACGCCCAGGGCGGCAAAGGTGATCCAGCTGCGGGGGGTGGTGACCTGGATGAGCTGGTCCAGCTGCTCGGGGGAGGCGAGGCGCTCCAGCGACACCTTCCGGAACACGTTGCTCTGCATGCCTGGTGACGTTCAGGTGCCGTCCGGACGGGGAGCGGTGGTCAGGGCTTCCAGGCTGGCCAGAGGGGTCTCGCCGTCGAATTCCACCAGCGTGCCGCTCTCGTAGCGGAGGCGCGCCACGGCCTGCGCGTGACGGAGCCGCGCCCCGATCTGCTGCACGCGCGCGCTCGTGAGCCCGTCCTCCGCCTGCAGCACCTCGAACAGGGTGGACATTCCCAGCCGGAACTTCTCCTTCTCGCTGGCCAGCGAGGTGACGTACAGCGCGGCCGCCTCCTCCGAGATCGCCAGCTCCTGCCGGCTGTGCTCGGCCGCGGATGCGGCCACCCGCACCGCCGACTCCACCTCGCGGATCAGCTCCCCGGCGGCCAGGCCGCTCTGCGCCAGCAGGGCGCGCCGCTGCGCGGCCCGGCCCCGTGCGGCCCGGTCCATGGCGCCGGGCGTGTAGCTCACCTCCAGCCCCGCGCTCCACCCGGAAAGGTTTCCGTAGAAGGGCTGGATGAGACGTCCCACGCCGTTGCCGGGGAGCGCGCCGGTGTATCCGAGGTCGGCGCTGACTTCCATCCGCGAGCGCAGCTCGTCCTCCCCCCCGCGCGCCAGCAGCTCCGCGCTCCGCCGGTCCTCGAGCGCGGCGGCCAGGTCGGCGCGGCGCGCCTGCGCCCGCGCCGCGAGGGCCCCGGCGTCGATGGGATGGGAGTCCCCGCCCGCCGGGACCGGGAAGCCGGTGCCGGGCTGGGGAAGCGCCTCGATGCGATGCACCGGGAGCCCCAGGACGAGCCCCAGCCGGTGCCTCGCCGCCACCACCTCCTGCTCCGCGGCGACCCGCGTGGCCGTGCGCGAAGCCAGGTTGGCGAGGAGCGGATTGAGGTCGCTGGGGGGGCGCTCTTCCGCCTGCACCAGCACCCGTGTCTCCTCCACCAGCCGGCGTGCCCGCTGCTCCGACTCCGCGTAGACCCCCAGGCGTTCTGCCGCGGCCAGGTAGTCCCAGTACGCCGCCACCGCGGCGAGCACCGCTTCCGCCGCGGCGTGGCGCAGCCGCTGGAGCGCCGCGCGGTGCGTACCCTCCGCGGCCCGCTCCCCCAGCGCGCCCACCCGGCCGCTTCCCCGCAGCAGCGGCAGAGTCGCGCTCACCCCGGCGCGCGCCGTGTTGCTGGCACCCGCGCCGAACGCGGATCCACCCAGGCGCGTGCCCTGGATCTCCGGCGCCACCGTGAGCCCCCAGCGAAAGCGCTTGGCCAGCGCGGCGCCGTACGTGGAGGACGTTTCCAGCACGTCCGTGGGGGCGCCGCCCTCCCCCGTCACGTCGAAGGCACTTTCCCGCGCGCTTCCCACGAACGTCCGCAGCTGCGGGTCGAAGGCCGCCCCGGCCACGAGCACGCCGCCCCGGCTGGCGTCCACCTCCTGACGGGCCATCTCGATGCGCGGGCCGGAGGCGAGCGCGAGGCGCACCGTCTCCAGCAGGCCGAGCGAGTCCTCGCGCGTCGCCTGGGCGCCCAGGCGCGAGGGGAGGAGCAGGGCGAGGACGAGGAGCACCCGCCGCGCACGCCTGGACCGCCTGGCGAGAACCGTATCCATCTCCTGCATACTCTGGCCTGTGAGGTGCGCTGACAGGGACGTTCCCGCGGGCCGCGGGCATGGCTCCGTTCGCTGTGCGGGCCCGGACGGGTGACCCTCCGCCCGTCCGGGATCTCGCGGGGAACTCCTGCGGCCTCAGGGAGACGGGGTGGGGGAAGGCGGCGGAGGCTGGGCCGGGTCCTCCCACACGGGGTCGACCCCACCCGCTACGGCGTCCAGCTCCTCCTCGGAAAGCTCCTCGGCCGGACCTGAATCCGGGAGGAGCACGTCCAGCTCCGCGCCCCGTTCCACGAACCGGACCGTGAACCCGGCCGGCAGCTCGATGCCGAGCACGTCGCGCAGCGTGCCGCGCGGCTCGTCCAGCAGCCCGCGCCGGAAGACGGGATCGGCCGCGGCACGGGAAAGGACCGGCTGCCAGCGGGCGCGTCCCGCCTCCCACGAATCCTGCTTGCCTGACGACATGGATACCTCCGGCGGGGTTGGGCCAGCCCGATGCTGCGAGAGGACGCAGAGGGCAATCGGCATACCCGCCACGGGTGGGACGCGCCGCGGACGCAGCCCTGCGCGGGGCATGTGTTTACGCGCCGCGCGAGCCCCGGCGGCGTGGGCGGCGGTCGAGCGTGGCCTCTACTTGTAGAGCCCACGCTCGATTCCGCGTCGTGCCGGAGCGAGACTCAGGCGCACCCGGCCGCGGGGGCGCGCTCCTCGCGCCCATCGACGAGCGTCGCCGTTCCCATCCAGATGCGGGCGAGTCCTCCCGCCACCTCGTCGAGGTCGGCGTCGGAGATCTCGTCGTCCGCGCGGGCGGCGGGGCGGGGGTCAGACTGCGGCTGCAGCTTCTCGTCCATTGTTGTGCTTCTCCGCCGGTTGAAGGGTCCTCCGCGGGTAGAACCCGCTGAAGGCGCACAGGTACGCCTTGGCCTGGGGGGTACGGCCCTCCTCGTACACGAGCTTGACGTGGTTCACGCGGCGCTTCACCAGGCTGGGCCACAGCTCGTGCGCGAAGTCCTCGAACGAGTAGCCGGGCCAGGCGAGCAGGCCGTCCCGCTTCGCCGCGGTGCAGAGCCCCAGCTCCACCAGGCGGTCCAGGAACCCGGTTTCGTGCAGCCGCCCGCGGATCTGGCCGCCCCGCTCCAGCACGTACTCCAGCCCGATGCGCGGCTGCACCGCGTCCCCGTCGACGTCCAGGTGGAGCATCCCCGGGCCGGGGTGCAGGCGCCGGCCGTCCGCGGTGCCGGTTTCCCGGAGAAAGTGGTGCAGCGCGCGCGGGTCGCCCGACCAGCCGACGCGCGCGAGGTAGCCGGGGAGCGCGTCCTCGCCGATCCCCACCACGCAGACGCGGACCGCGTCCGTGCCGCGTGGCGCGAAGGAGCCCAGGTAGGAGACGTAGGCCCCGGCCCGGAGCTCTTCGGCGCACCGGCGTATCGCCTGGACGCGGACCGGGTCCGGAGAGATCCCCGGCAGGGCCGCGAGCACACTTTCCAGCCCGCGTTCCGATGCGGAGGGGGCCGACGGCTCCAGCTTGACAAACACCCCCGGTAGCGGGACGTCCTCCGTCTCGTGCTCGCCGGGCGTGTCGAACTCCAGCCACACGCCCCGGACGCTGCCGGAGAGAGGCGAGCTGGGGTCGGCCCAGCGCGCGCAGAGCTGCCGCACCTGCTCCCAGAACGGGTGGTCGCGCAGCCGCCGCGGCAGGTGGACGGCCGGGTTCGCGCCTGCCAGGATCGAGCGGCCCCGCTCGTCCACCTGGACCACCAGGTCCACGCGCGCGTCCACGGACAGGCGGCACTCCAGGTAGATGCCGTGCGTCAGGCCCGCCGGCAGGTCGCTGCAGCCGGCGGCGAGGCGGTGGAACGCCTGCTCCGGGACCAGGCTGGGGAGCACGGGGTGAACCGCGTCCAGCATCCCGGAAAGCGGAGACTGGATGCCGGTGGTGTCGGCGTGCCGTTCAGCGGCGCTCTCCATCCGAATCGTTCCCTGTCCAGCATGCCGGCGGCTGGCCGACGGATCTACCCGCCGGCCAGCTGCGGTAGTTCGCCGGCTCGTGGGGCTCTGCCACGTCCCGTACGGCTCCATCATCTTCTGTTGCCTTTCTGTTCACTCCACTGCCGAACACGCCGAAGGTATTGCCACCAGCCACATTCTCGAGGGTTCGTCATCGAGCCGGCCGGCGTCGAAGTCGTCGGTATCGAGCCTGACCAACTTCTCGTCCTCCGAGCGCCGGTGTTCGTTCGATGCCGTCGTGCGATCCCCCTTTGGGGCTGACGAGCCCCCGGGGAAACCCCGCGAGGGGATGCCGCTCCTGCTCCGGGCTGAAAGGCCGGTGCAGGAGCGGCACCCCGCTTGTCACCGGGCCGAGGTGTCCGACGTGTCTTTCGGCCAGGCGCCGGTCCAGAGCTAAGTGATCGAGGGCTTCTGGCTGGTCTGGCCGGTGTAGGTCCCGCAGCTGAAGGTTCCGCAATCACCGCCGCCAGCGACATCCTCGAGATCCTGCTCGTCCAGCTGGTCGGCGTCTAGGTTGTCGGCGTTGAGGTTGACCAGTTCCTCGTGCTCGGGCTGCTTGTGTTCGTCGCTCATCGTACCGTCCTCCATGAGTGGTGAAAACGCCTCCGGAGAAGCCCGGAGGAGGGTGCCGCCCATGCGCCGGCCATGCCGCTCGGCGCGAGGCAGCAGCGTACGGCGCTATAGGTCGCAGACCCGCGTCTGCTGCACCTGCTCCGCGCCATTTACGTGGTCGACGTACGCTTTTGCCACCGAGTGGCGGAAGCGGTCGGCGAAGCCGTCGCAGTAGTTGGAGAAGAACTTGCCTTTCTGGCCTTCCGCGAGCACCGCGCAGCCGCCTCCGCAGTGGAGCGCGTAGCGGCACTTGCGGCACGTGGGGTTGCTGGCGGGGGTGCGGCTGCGCCACATCCGGTTGAGGCCCTCGTTCATCTCCACCTCCCCGCCGTCGAGCACGCTGCCGATGCGGACCCGCGTGTCGCCCGTGCGCTCCCAGCAGGCGTAGATGTCGCCGAAGGCGTCGAAGATGTACATCCCCGTGTGCGCGCCGCAGAAGCTGCTCTTGAGCTGTGACAGCCCGTGGGCCCGGCTCTCGAAGATCTGCCGCGCGCGATGCTCCATGCCGTCGTCGGGCCTGCCGATGACGCGCATGGCGGGGTAGATGGCGCGCAGCTCGTCGATCGCGTTGTCCAGCTCCCAGGTGGTCGGGAAGATGTCGCGGATGCTCGTCTTCTCGCTGCCCATGGTGATCGGGGCCGTGTAGACCGAGAACCGCCGGTCCCGGTCCCAACCCCTTGCGACGATCTCCTCGGCGAGGCGCGGCATCTCCCTGATGTTCCTGGGGTCCAGGTTGACCCGCACCGACACCACCACCCCGTGCTCCAGGCACAGGTCGATGTTGCGCGCGATCTGCTCGAAGGTCCCGGAGCCGTCGGCGCGGATCCGGCGCCGGTCATGCTCCTCCGGTGGGCCGTCGAGCGTGATCTGGATCATGGCGATCCCCTCCGGCCCCAGTAGCTCCCCGTACGTTTCCAGCTCCGTCGCGTTGCTGACCGCCCAGAAGCGCGCCGGACCAAGCGCGCGGGCCCGGTTAATGATGTACTCGATGATCTGCCGGTTCCCGGCCAGGAGCGGCTCCCCGCCGAAGAAGCCGATGTTGCGCGTGATCTCGTCCCCGTCCTCGGCGCCGTGGCTGCGCTCGATGGTGGGCATGGCCGCGAAGATCCGGTTCACCGTGTCCGGCGAGACGGTGCGCAGCAGGTGGCTGAACTCCGCCTTCGTGCGCATGTGGTCCTGGAAGCAGTACGCGCAGCGCAGGTTGCAGTTGTAGGTGGGCATGAAGATGTAGCTGACCCTTTCCATCGCCTTGTGGTGCCGCTTCTTGGTGAACCGCGCGAAGAAGCCTTCCTCCTCCTGGACGGACATCTCCGTCATGTAGCCGCGCTTGCGCAGCATCTCGAGGGTCCGGTCCGAGGGCACGGCGGCCGCGGTCGTGCGGGCCAGCGCCGGCTCCGATTCCCACTTGCCGTGCAGCGGCTGGGGCGGCGGTCCCGTCTCCAGCGACTGGAGGTACTCGGCGACGCTCCGCGAGACCTTGTCGTACGCCCCCGTATAGCCATGGACGAGCAGCGTGCCGTCGCTGGCGTCCGGCAGCGGGGCGTAGATGGTGTAGCTGCTCGTCCGAAGCATGGTGATCTCCCGGGGCTGAGTTGAAAGGTGTGGCCTGGCAGGTGAGCGGTCCGTCGCGTGCCGATGATCCGGTGCCGTACACGGCAGGTGCTGCAATCGGAGAATGCGGTATGGGAAATTGTCGCTCCGGTGCTGATGGGTAGCAACGGGCATGCCTCTGTTATATTTCGTCGTAAATATTGATTGATTAATGTTTTATGTGCTCGTGGCCGGGCGGGGCGGGTGCGTGGAGTCGCGCCCTCACTCTATTCATAGGGGCGGCGCTCTACTCCCCGCTTGGATCGCCGGAACCCGGCAAGAACGACCGAGCCCCGGCGCGACTCGGTCGCTCCGGGGCTCGCCTGCTCTCCGTCGTCCGGCTCAGTAGATGTACACCGGCGTCCCCACGGGCACCTTCCGGTAAAGAAGCTCCAGGTCCGCCTCGCGCAGGCGGATGCACCCGTGCGTCACCTCGCTCCCGATGGAGTCCTGGTACGGCGTGCCGTGCAGGTAGTACCCGCCCCCCATGTCCAGCTTGTACTTCCCCAGCTCGCCCGGCATCCGCCGGTTCACGGTTTCCGGGGGCGGCGCGAAGAGCGTGTCGTTGAACACCGCCTCCTCGCCCACCGGCACCGGCTGGAAGCTCCCGTCCGCCAGCAGCCGCCCGATGCGGTTCCCCCGCACCGCCACCCAACTGCCGTCGCCCAGCGGCATCCTCTGCCCGCTGCCCAGGAACTCCAGCTGGAGCCCCAGCTTCAGCGCCAGCTCCACGTAGTGCCAGTCGGGCGGGACCCAGACGGGGTTGCGCTGCTTGGTGGTGATGGTGCGCCGGCCGCGCGGGGTGGAGAAGTTCCACTCCTTTCCCTCGTACTCCATGACCACCGCCTTCCCCACCGCCACCGGGGCCGCGTGCAGCACCGTCGTCCCCTGCTTCAACCAGAGGGTGCGGTCCCTCAGCGACACGATCACCCGCAGTCCCCGGGCGCGCTCCGCATCGGCGAGGATCCGCGCGCCCAGCGCGTCGGTGGGGGCGGACGGAGCCGACCGCGCCGTGTCCACCCCCGCCGGTTGCCCGGGAGCGGCCACGAGGGCCACGACCGAGCTGGCCGCTGCCTGGGCGCGCGCGCCCGAGGGCGCCGCGAAGGCGAGCGGGAGAAGGAGGAGCCGGGCGAGCGCCGGCGCGGAGACACGGAAGGAAATCACTGTACGGCCTGGTTCGATCTCGGTTCTGGGGGAGCCGCCGCGCGGTGCGTCCGGCCCGGTCGGGCGGCCCGACGGGCCACCCCTTCGCAAGACAGGCGCCGCTGGAGGCGGCGCCTGTCCCGGGTGGTGCGTCTACTCCTCGCCTTCGCCGTTCTTGCGGCGCCGCCGCCGCATGGCCGCCACCCCCGCCAGCCCGGTTCCCAGGAGCACCATGCTCACCGGCTCGGGGACCACCTCGCCCGGAGGCGGTCCCGGAGGTCCCGGGGGCCCTGGAGGTCCCGGAGGGCCGGGCTCGCCCGGCGTCCCCGGCGTGCCGGGGGTTCCCGGCGTCCCAGGCGTTCCCGGAGGCCCGGGCTCCCCCGGAGTACCGGGAGTCCCAGGTGTGCCCGGCGTCCCGGGTGTGCCGGGGGTACCCGGCGTTCCAGGTGTCCCCGGAATCCCGGGCTCTCCGGGCGTTCCAGGTGTCCCCGGAGTGCCGGGCGTCCCAGGTGTACCCGGGGTCCCAGGTGTGCCGGGCGTGCCAGGGGTACCCGGCGTTCCCGGAGTGCCGGGCGTTCCCGGAGGACCCGGCTCCCCCGGCGTGCCGGGTGTTCCCGGAGGTCCGGCGGGCCCCTCGGGGCCGGCGGGTCCCGGAGGCGGCTGGCCGCCCGGCGGGGTGGCCCCGCTCACGCCGCCGTCGTCGTCGCCGATCATGGTGTACCCCGCGAGCCCGAGCAGCGGGATGGAGGCCAGGTACCCCAGCCGAGTCCCCGGCGTCGCCACCGGCACGTCCGGGAACACCTGCGGCGAGTTCATCAGCAGGGGCGGGGTGGCACCCACGGGGATGCCGCCGCGCGGAGCCCGCGCCGCGATGTAGCATACCGACAGGTCCTTGCACACGCGGTAGCGGATCGTGTCGCCGGCCGCCTCTGCCGCTTGGTACTCCTCGCGGAGGAACGAGGCGAACTGCGTCCCGCCGTCCGCCGCCCGGAAGGCGGTGCCGCCGGGCGCGCCGGCCCCTCCGCCCCCGCCGGCGGCTCCCCCGCCGCCACCCGGCGCCCGCAGGCCGGTGCTGCTGTAGGCGCCGCGCAGGACACTCCCGAAACCAGCACCCGAATCGGACTTCGCCACCAGACCCTGCGCGAGGAAGCCCAGCATACCGACCCCACCACCTACGGTGATGAGCACGAACGACGTAGCACGGCGCATATCGACCTCCCTGCGGTGACGGTACCGGTGTCCTGGGACAGACCGCAGCGCTGCAGAACCGACATGGGACCCGGCGTGCCGCCTGCCGGCGGCGTGCCCTCGGAGCGTCCCACACGCATGTTTTGACGTGGCAAAACGTGTACCTGGAAAACTATGTAGCACGAGCACCGCTCCGGTGCAACAAAGTGTTTCACCCGCGCAACACTTCCGGCCGGTCCGGCCGGAGCGCCCGGAGCAGGGGAGCGTCCAGGGGCGTACGGGCGCGCTGAACGGGTGTGCGCAGCGGAGCCGAGCCCACGCGGGCGTCCGCGGGGGTGTCGCGCCGGGGCACCCCGCCGTACGTTCAGCGACGCGGCCCCGAACGCGCCCGCGCGTGATCCGGAAACCCTCCCGATCCCGCCGTGGGGCGGCCCCCGACCCTCGCGTTCCCATGAACGTCGCGCAGAACCTGGAGCGCTCCGCCCGGCTCTTCCCGGACGCGCCCGCGATCGTGTTCGAGGGGCGGACCCTTTCCTACCGCGAGCTGGACGCGCGGGCGAGCCGCGCGGCGCACGCGCTGGAGGCGCTGGGCGTGGCCCCCGGCGACCGGGTCGCCTTCTTTCTCCCCAACGTGCCGGAGTTCGCCGTCGTGTACCTGGCGGCGATGAAGGTGGGCGCCGTCGCGGTGTCGCTGAACGCGCTGCTCAGGACGGAAGAGGCCCGCTACGTCCTGGAGGACAGCGGCGCGGGGGTGCTCTTCACCACGGCGGCGCTCTTCGAGCCCGTTGCGTCGCTGCGCGACATCGTTGCATCGCTGCGACACGTGGTGCTCTGCGAGGGGGAGGCGCCCGGGGAAACGGCGACGCTGGACGCCTTGTCCGAGGGGATGCCGGCGGAGCGCCGCGCCCGCGAGATGAGCCGGGACGACCCGGCGGCGGTCCTCTACACCTCCGGCACCACCGGGCGGCAGAAGGGGGCGACCCTGTCGCACGGCAACGTGGTCTCCAACGCCCATGCCACGCGCCACTGCGTGGGCTCGCGTCCGGGCGACCGGCACGCGCTCTTCCTGCCGCTCTTCCACTGCTTCGGGCAGAACTTCGTCCTGGGCGCGGCGCTGGCCTCCGGCGGCACCGTGCTCCTGCACCGGCGGTTCGACCCGGACGCCACCCCCGCGGCGCTCCGCGAGCAGGGGATGACGCACCTGTACGCCGTCCCCACCATCTACATCTACCTGCTGAACGAGGGCATCGCCCCGGCCGACCTCCCCGGGCTGCGCTACAGCTTCTCCGCCGCGGCCACCCTGCCCGTGGAGGTGGCGAGGCGCTGGCAGGACCTGTTCGGGATGCCGGTGTTCGAGGGGTACGGGCTCACGGAGACGTCGCCCTTCGCCGCGTACAACCACGAGTTCGCGCACCGGCCGGGCTCCATCGGCGCGCCGGTGGAGAACGTGGAGATGCGGGTGGTGGGCCCGGACGACGCGGAGGTGGCGGACGGCGAGTGGGGGGAGATCTGCATCCGCGGCCCCAACGTGATGCTGGGGTACTGGGAGCGGCCGGCAGAGTCGGCGGAGGCGCTGCGGGGCGGGTGGTTCCACTCCGGCGACGTGGGCTACCGCGACGCGGACGGCTACTTCTACCTGGTGGACCGGGTCAAGGACATGATCAACGCCGCCGGCTTCAAGGTGTGGCCGCGCGAGGTGGAGGAGGTGCTGTACGCGCACCCGGCTGTGCGGGAGTGCGCCGTCGTGGGGCTGCCGGACGCGGTGAAGGGCGAGACGGTGGCGGCGTTCGTGGTGCTGCGGCCGGGGGAGGCGTGCACGGCGGAGGAGGTGGCGGCCTACTGCCGCGAGCGCATGGCGGCGTACAAGGTGCCGCGCGAGGTGCGCTTCGTGGAGGCGGTGCCCAAGAGCCCCACCGGCAAGATCCTGAAGCGCGTGCTGCGGGAGGAGGGGTGAGCGAAGGGGCCGCGGCGGGAGGCGCCTGCCCGCAGCACGAGAACTTTCTGGTGGAGACCGACAGCAACCATGCAGCAGACGGACATCGAGGGAACGCTGGAATTCCTCCGCGCGGCGGAGCAGCTCAAGAACGTGGTGCGGAACTCGTGGACCTCGGAGGGGCAGCGGGAAAGCGTGGCGGAGCACACCTGGCGGCTCTGCCTGATGTCGGTGGTGTTCGCCGACAGCTTCCCGGGCGTGGACTTCGCCCGGCTGGTGAAGATCTGCGTCATCCACGACCTGGGCGAGGCCATCGGCGGCGACATCCCCGCCATCGAGCAGACGGACGGCGCCCCCAAGGCCATCCAGGAGCGGGAGGACCTGCTCCAGCTCATCCGCCCGCTCCCGGAGCGCCTGCGGGCGGAGATGACCGCCCTGTGGGACGAGTACGAGGAGGCGGCCACCCCGGAGGCGCGGCTCGCCAAGGCGCTGGACAAGCTGGAAACCATCATGCAGCACAACCAGGGAAGGAACCCGGCCGGCTTCGACTACCGGTTCAACCTGGACTACGGGAAGCGGTACACCACGGGGGATCCGCTCATCGAGTCCATCCGCGAGATCCTGGACCGGGACACCGAGCGGCGGGCGCAGGAGTCGGGGGCTGAAGGTGGTTGAGCTGGGGGTGTGGGCGTGCCCCCGGCGGGGCGCCGGGGTCGGGCTTC
This sequence comes from uncultured Gemmatimonadales bacterium, assembly GCA_963716255.1. Taxonomy (GTDB): domain Bacteria; phylum Gemmatimonadota; class Gemmatimonadetes; order Longimicrobiales; family Longimicrobiaceae; genus JAFAYN01. The sequence continues at coordinate 3,602,398 of OY970303.1, forward strand.
GGCTCCGTAACGCACGAAACGACCGTGCGTAACGGAGTCGAGCCCCGCGGAAACTGCCCCGCGGGTCTCGCCCCTTCGGGCCGAAATCCCTCACGCGGGGCTCTCGCTGGCGTCCGCTGAAGCCCCCACCCGGCTCGCTTGAGGCTCGCCTCCGTTGGGCTGCGTTGTTTGCAGCCCTACGGAGCCGCAGCCCGACCCCGCGCCAGCGGGGGCACGCCCTCACCCGCCGTTCACGAAACGTCGGTCTTCACCCACTGGATGCGCCGGTGCCGCGTCCCCTCCAGCGCCGCACGCAGCCGCCGCAGCGCCTCCCGCCGGGCCCCGTCCGCCGAGTCCGCGTCCACGGCCACCTCCACGAGCACCCGGTACCCCACCCGGAACTCCTCCACGATGCGCCCCGCGGCCTCCGTGCGCTGCACCTCCGCCACCTCCACGCGCGCCGCCGGCAGGGCGCGCACGATCTCCTTTTCCACCTGGTGCTCGGCGTCGGCGAGCCCGTAGGCCGGCAGCTCGGCGCGCCCCCGGCCCTCCGCGCGGACCGTGTACCTCACTCCCGCGGGATCAGGATGGTGTCGCGCGGGGCGGGGCGGCGCGGCTGCGGCGGGCTGGGGCGCGGCTCCACGGGCGGCTGCTGCACGGGCTGGGGGACGCTGTCCAGCGGCAGCGTGTCCGGGAGCGGGGCGCGAGCCGCCTGGAGGGTGCGGATGCGCTCCTCGGCGACGCGGCGGCCGGGCTCGTACGTGCTCAGCTCCATGTAGCGCTCCAGCGCCGCGATGGCGCCGGTGGTGTCGCCCACCACCAGCGCGGCGTCGGCCAGGTGGTTGTATGCCACCACGCGCGACGGGTCCACCTCGGTCGCGCGGCGGATCTGCGCGAGCGCTTCCGCGGGCTGCCCCGCCTGGAGCAGGGCGTAGCCGAAGTTGTCCAGGTACTCCGCGTTCTCCGGCTCGATGCCCACGGCGCGGCGGAACTGCTCCACGGCCGTGGGATAGTCGCCCGCCTGCATGTAGCGCAGCCCCTCCTCGTTCGCCACCGCGGCGTCCACGGTCGTGGGGCCCTGGGGGACGGTGTCGACGGCGATCGTGTCCGCGGCGGCGCTGTCCGGGAGCTCGTCCAGCGGGCGCGCGGCGGTGCGGGAGTCGCGCTGGCCGGCCACGTACATGGCGAACGCGCCCCCGGCCAGCAGGAGGAGGAGCACCAGCGCCCACGTCCACCCGCGGCCCCGGCGCGGCTCCGGCTCGCGGCGGGGCGGGGGCGCCACCCCGGCCGGCGGCGCCGCGGCCGGGGCCGCCGCTGCCGGCGGCGCGGCGCGCGGGACGCCCGCGCCGGGCGGGGCGATCAGCGTGCGGTCGTCGGCGTCGTCCACCCGCGTGCGGTCCTCGCCCGGCGGGATGAACCCGGGGGGCGCGTACGGGGGGAGCGTGGTCTCGCCCATGGTGCGGCGGGCGCGGTCCAGCGCCTCGGCGAAGGCGCCCGCGTGCGGGTAGCGCTCCTCCGGGTCGCTCGCCATGGCGCGCAGCACCACCTCCTCCACCTCCGGGGGGATGGCGGGGTTGCGCGCGCGGATGGAGGGAGCGGGCACCGGCAGGCCGATCCCCATGCGGTTGCGGTCCGCCTCGTTGAAGGGGCGGTCGCCGGTGAGCAGCTGGAAGGCCACCGCGCCCAGAGAGAACACGTCCGAGGCCGGCGTCAGGCGCGCCTCGCCGCGGAGCTGCTCGGGGGAGGCGTAGGTGGGCGACAGCGGGGCGCGCCCGTCCTGGGTGAGCTGCGTGAAGGTGTCCTCCTCGGCGATCACCTTGGCGATGCCGAAGTCCAGCACCCGCACCTGCATCTCGTCGCCCTCGTCGGTGCGGACGATGAAGATGTTCCCCGGCTTGACGTCGCGGTGGATCACGCCGGAGCGGTGCCCCACGTGCAGCCCGCGCGCCGCCTGGCGCAGGATCTCCAGCGTCTGCGGGAGCGGGGGCGGGCCCACGGCCAGGCGGGTGGCCAGGTCGTCGCCGCGCAGCAGCTCCATGACGATGAAGTCCAGCCCCAGCACGGGGTCCGTCCCGTAGTCGTACACGGGGACCACGTTGGGGTGGTGCGGGAGGCGAGCCGCGGCGGCGGCCTCGTGCCGGAAGCGCGCGCGGATGCGCTCGCGGGCGGCGGGGTCGGCGGCGCCCATCACGGTGATCACCTTCACCGCGACGTGGCGCCCCAGCCGCTCGTCCGTGGCGCGGTACACCGCACCCATTCCCCCCCGGCCGATCACCTCCTCGATGCGGTAGCGGTCCACCAGAACCCGCCCCGTGAGCAGCGACTCGAACCCCGACATTCGTTCTTTCGATTCCAGGTTGTTTGGACGGCACGGACGACGGATTTGGGCGTGCCCCCGGCTGCGCCGGGGTCGGGCTGCGCGCTGCGTAGGGAACGATACTACCGTTCCCAACGCAGCCGAGCCCCGCCGAAACCGCCCGGCGGGTCTCGGCCCTCCGGGCGCGCATCCCTCACGCGGGCGCCTTCGCGGGGGCCGGCTTCAGCGCCGCCGCCCCGCGTCAGGGCCGGTCCGCCCGGAAGGTGTCCACCACCACCTCGCCGCGCGGCGCACCCCAGTCGGTCGCGATCGCCATGTCGCGCCGCGCCGTCGCCAGCGCCGGCACGGCGAGCATCGGCTCCGGCTCCACATCCGCCTCCACGCCGTCCTCCGGGCGGATGCGGTCCAGCACCTGCCGCGCCAGGCGGCGGCGCGGCCCCGGGGGGTCGCGGTCCAGCAGCCGCTCCAGCGTCGCCACGGCGGCGGCGGTGTCGCCCTGCGCCAGGTACGCGTCCGCCAGGTTGGCGTAGGCCACGTGGCGGTCCGGGTAGCGGTCCACCACCTCCTCCAGCACCTCCGCCGCCTCGTCATTGCGCCCCAGGCGGAGCAGCGCGTACCCCTCGTTGTTGCGGTACTCGGCCTCCGCCGGCACCAGGCTCCCGGCGCGCCGGAAGGCAGCCAGCGCCCGGTCGTACTCGCGCCGCTGGAAGTGCCGTAGCCCCTCGCGGTTGGCGTCGCGCGCCTCGGCAGCCGGGGCGCGGCGCGGCAGGGCCGGCTCGCGGACCTCGGTCGCGGCGCCTGCGCCGCCGCCCCCGGCCAGCTCCAGCGCGACCGCCCCGCCCCCCGCAAGGAGGACGCCCGCCGTAACCGCCGCCAGCGCCGTGCGCCGCCGCACCGCGGGAAGGCGCATCCGCCGCCGGCGCTTCGCCACGGGGGGGACCGGCTCGGCGCGGCGCTCCTCCACCCCCGGAGCCGTGCGCTCCTCCACCAGCGCCGTGCGGTCGTCGGCGCCCCCGCGCAGCGGCTCGCCGGTGGTTCGCCAGCCGCTGCGCTCGGCCGGGTCCAGCGCGATGCGGCGCCGGCCGCACGCCTGCTGGAGCGCCCGTGCGAAGGCGCCCGCGTCGGGAAAGCGGCGCGCCGGCTCGTCGGCGAGCGCCTGGACAAGCACCTCCTCCACCTCCTGCGGCACCTGCGCGTTGCGGGAGCGCACGGAGGGCAGGGGGACGGGGAGTCCGGCCTCGCGCCGGTTCTGGTCCGCGTCCGTGAACAGGCGGGTGCGGGTCAGCACCTCGAAGCCCACCACGCCCAGCGCGTACACGTCCACCGCGCAGGTGATCTTCGCGTCGGCCGCCAGCTGCTCCGGGGCCGCATAGCGCGCCGAGAGCGGCGCGCGCCCGTCCAGCGTCAGGTGGGTGGCGGTGTGCTCCGGGTCGTGCCGCAGCGGCTTCGCGATCCCGAAGTCCAGCACCCGCACCGTGGGCTCCGCGCCCCCGTCCTCCGGCTCCGCCAGGAACAGGTTCCCCGGCTTCACGTCGCGGTGCACCAGCCCCTCCTGATGCCCCACCGAGAGCGCCCGCGCCGCGTCGCGCAGGATGCGGAGCGCCTGCGCCAGCGGGAGCGGGTCCGGGCGCGACAGGCGCGCGCGCAGGTCCTCGCCCCGCAGCAGCTCCATGACGATGTAGTCGCGGTTCAGCGTCTCGTCCGACCCGTAGTCGTAGACGGGGACGATACCGGGGTGCGTGGGGAGCCGCGCCGCGTACGACGCCTCGTGGCGAAAGCGGGCGCGCAGCCGCGCCACCTCGTCCGCGGGGGCGCGGACGGGGAGCTTGAGCACCTTGACCGCGACCGAGTGCTCCGCCCTGCCGTGGCGCAGGTCGCTGGCGCGGAAGACGACGCCGAAGCCGCCGTCGCCGAGGACCTCCTCGATGCGGTAGTGGCGGCCGACGACCCGTCCGATCAGGAGGTGCTCGAACCCTGACATGGGACTGCTCGGGTGGGGGTGCTCGGGGGCGGCGCGCCTACTCCAGGCGCGTCGCGTCGGGATCCTCCTCCTCGTCGAGCGGCGGGAGCTCCCGCACCCGGAGGACGGGGCCCTGCTCCCCGATGCGGAGCGGCTCGTCCAGCGGGAGCCACTCGGTGTGCATCCCCTGCATCTCCTCCAGCTGCAGGGGGCCCTGCTTGCGGTTGGCGCCGGGGATCTCGCGGCCGGCCAGGTGGACGACGTTGAGCCCCAGGTTGTACACCCGGAACCCCGGCTCGTCCCCGCGCGGCTCCCACGCCAGCGCCAGCTGGCGGCGACTGACGTGCGGCGCCTCGGTGAGGGATACGGTGCTGCGCAGCCGCGGGTCGTCCGTGCGGCGGCCCACGGTGCAGATGGTCTCCGGCATGCGGAACACCTCGCGCTCGTTGCCGTCCAGGTCCTCCACCACCAGCACGAAGCGCCCCGGCTCCCACCCGGCCGGTGCCCCGGCGGCGGCGCCGCCCTCCACGCGGGTGGCGTCCGGGTCCATCCCCGGCGCGAACACCGGGGCGGGGGCCGGCGCCGGCGCGGTGATGGGCACCGGCTCCACCTCCGCCATCTCGTTCTCGCTGTGCGAGGTCACCACGAAGAGCGGCGCGTCGTCCCGCTCGGCGCGGTGCACCTGCACGCGGTACTCGCGGTCGTACAGCGAGCCGTGCCGCATGCACGAGGCGGTCAGCTCGCTTTCCACCTCGCGCGCCACGGGGAGCAGCGAGTCCGCCGCGTCGGGGCGCAGGGTGACCACCAGCACGGTGGGCGGGAGGAGCTGCGCGTAGCGCTCCGGGAGCGCGCGGGCGTTCTCGCGGTCGATGACCCGCCCCAGCTCCAGCTTGACCTGGGGGAGGGTGTCGCGCAGGAAGGCGTCCAGCAGCGGCTCGCCGGTGTGGGCCAGGGGGTCGCTCGGGGACATGGCGCTCATGGCGTGACGGCGGTGGGGGCGGCCGCGGTGTCGATCCCGACGGCCGCGGTGTCGGCGGCCAGCGTGTCCGGGGGCGGCACGAGCAGGCGGATGGAGTCCACCCTGGCCCGCAGCCGGGCCACCTCGTCGCGGGAGGCCGCCTGCTCGCGGGCCTGCAGGCCGCTCCACGCGGCCCACCCGGCGAGCGCCAGCGCCGCCAGGCTGAGGAGGAGGGCGAGGCCCCCCAGACGGGAGCGGCGCGGGGCGTGGTTCACGGGCGTCGCGGGGTTGAAGATCGGGTCGGCCGGCTCCGGGGCCGCGGCCGGCCGCGCGGGCGCGGCGCGCGGGGGCGGCTCCGGCTCGGTGTCGTCCTCGCGCGGGCCGCCGCCGGTCATGCGCACGGCCAGCGCGGTGAAGTTGTCGTCGGGGCCGCGCTCCTCCACGCGGCGGCGGATGATCTCCACCACCTCGCCGGCGGAGGCGGCGGCCATGGCCTCGCCCAGCTCGTCCAGCCGGGTGGCCTTGGAGATCCCGTCCGAGGCCAGCAGGTACGTCCAGCCGGGCCGCAGCGGGATCCATACAGCGTCCGCCTCGCCGCCGCGCCCCACGGCGCGCTGCAGGCGGTTGGCGCCCTCGGCCTCGGTGACCTCGTCCAGGCCGATCTCCCCCGCCTCCCAGCGGGCGAAGGCCGGGGTGTGGTCGCGGCTCTCCAGGCGCACGGTGCCGTCGGGCGAGCGCGACAGGATGCGCACGTCGCCCGCGAAGGCGCCGATCCACCCCGGCGACCCGGCGCGGTCCGGCGCCAGCGACAGGAGCGCCAGCGCGCACCCCATCCCCCCGCGCTCGGCCACGTTCTCCTGCGCCGCCAGCGCCACGGCGCGGTCGGCGGCGCGCACGGCGTGCCGGGCGGCGTCCAGGCTGCGGATGGGGCCGGCCTCCAGCAGGGCGCGCAGGGCGGTGTCGGCGGCCAGGCGGCCGCCCCGCTCCCCGCCCATCCCGTCGGCGACGGCCACCGTGCCCGTCTGCTCGAAGGCGTCCAGCGACAGCGCGTCCTGGTTCTCCGGGCGGGGCCCCTGCCCGCTGAACCCGGCCAGCTCGAAGAGGAGCCCGCGGTGGCGGACGCTCCTGGCGACGGTGTCGCTCATACGATGCGGACCCCGCGGGCCGCCTCGGCGGCCTCCGGCGGGGGCGCGAGTGCGTGCTCCAGCTCGTCCTCCTCTGTCCGGCGGTGGCTGATCCCCGCGATGATCCCCACGGCCAGCGCCGAAGCCAGCAGCTTGGCGCCCCCGTGGGCGGCGAAGGCGGCGGCCACGCCCGTGAGCGGGATCACGCGGATCCCGCCCAGCGTGGCGAGCCAGAAGGGGATGGCGATGAGCATCGCCAGCCCGGTCACCAGCGTGCGCTCGAAGGCGCCTCGCTCGCGGACCGCCGCCATGAACATCCCGATGAGAAATACGGTGTAGAGCAGCACCAGCGCCACCCCCCCGACCAGCCCCCACTGCGCCGCGTGCAGGGTGATGTACCCGTCGTCGGCCGAGTTGGGGGCCGTCTCGCCGTGCCCGCGCCCCGGCCCCTCGCCGATCACGCCGCCGGCCGTGACGTTGGCGTCGAACAGCTTCATCTGGTGGAGCTTGGCCGCCCACGCCTCCGCCTGGGGCTCGCTCATCTGCGCCGGGTCGCGGTACGGGTCGTACGCCAGCTCCAGGCGGGTGCGCGAGCGCTCGTCCACGTTGAAGGCCGCGAACACCAGCCCCGCCCACGCCACCAGCATCAGCCCCGCCCACCAGCCGCGCCGCGTCCCCACCAGCAGCATCGCCGCCAGGCTCCCCGCTAGCACGATGGAAAGCCCCAGCTCGCGGATCACCAGGAAGGGGACCACCGGCATCAGGCCGTACAGCACCAGCCCCACCAGCCGTTGCGGGGCGAGCACCGAGCCCGGCCGCGCCAGGTTGTAGGCGTCGTCCGCGAGCACCGCGGCCCAGGTGGCGATGAACACCGGCAGGAAAAGCTCCCACGGCGTCGTCCCCCCCACCTTGCCCAGCCGGGTGAAGAACAGGGTGAGGACGAAGAACGCGGCCAGCGTCACCAGGTAGGGAACGCGCCGGTTCTGCCGGAACCAGCGCAGCCGTTCCGCGCGCCGCGAGAGCAGGTATCCCAGCAGCAGCGCCAGCGGCGCCAGGAACACCGAGTAGTGCGAGATCCCCCGCAGGAACGCCGTTTCCCCCTCCGCCACCCCGCGCACCGCCCGCGCGAACGGGTCCGGGAGCGGGGGCGGCGGCCCGCCGAACACCTCCTGCTGCCGCTCCGCCTCGTAGGCCCGCTCGATGGTGGAGATGCGCGAGCGGTCCGCCTTGAGCTCGTTGGCCTGCGCGCGCGATCCGCTCGCGGCCTGGTACACCGGGTCGGTGAACACCTGGAACTGCGCCGGCCGCGTCATGAAGAAGATCACCACCGGCAGCGCCACGATGGCCCACGAGCCCCGGTACCCCATCCACCGCAGCAGCCCCAGCACCAGCAGCCAGGCGAGCAGCGCCCCCGCGTCGCGCAGCAGCGTGCGCGTGGCCCCGGTGGAGGTGCCGTGCACCGGCCACACCCAGGCGACCACCGAGTAGTGCGCCGCCAGGTAGAAGGCCGTTGCCAGCAGGAGCCCCACCCACAGCCAGCGCGAGGTGCGCTGCGTCGGACGCATCCTCGCCCCCGGCAGCGCGGCGGCCGGAGCGCGCACGCGCAGCGCCACGCCGTGCGGCCCCTCGGGAGCCTTCTTCCGGAAGATGTCCAGGATCGCCATCACCCCCTCCTCGCCGCCGGGGCCGTGCGGGCGAGCACGCGGGTCACCCCCGCCGCCACCGCCGCCGGCTCGCGTCCGCCCGGGCCGCCCCCGCGCAGGTACACCACCACCGTGTAGCGCGGCCGCCCGTCCGGCCCGAACACCAGCCCCGCGAACCACCCGTCGTCCGGCCTCCCCGCGATCTGCGCCGTCCCCGTCTTGCCGCCCAGGTCCCAGCCCAGCCCCTCCAGCAGCGGCAGGGTGCTGCGCGCCGTCCCCGAGTCCACCACCGCCAGCATGGCCCGCTGGAGCTTCTGCGCCGTCGCCGCGCTCATCACCCGCGTCCCCTCCTCCGGGCGCTCCGCCCGCTCGCTCTCCAGGGTGGGCGGCAGCATCACCCCGCCGTTGCCGATGGCCTGCACGAAGCGCGAGATGGCGATGGGCGTCACGTCCACCGGCCCCTGCCCGATGGCGAGCTGCGCCCACTCCTGGCGTCCCGTCTTCTCACCCATGCGGATGCGGGACGGCGAGGGGCTCATCCGCCGCGCCCACGCCTCCGACGACGTGCTCCAGAAGGCGCGCGTGGTGTCCGTGGACGGCCTGCCCGTGTACGGCTCGAAGCCGTAGCGGCGGTACGCCTCGGTGAACGCCCGCTCCCCCAGCCGCTCGCGCATCTGCTGCGCCATCCACACCGCCGCCGTGTTGCAGGAGGGGATCAGCATCCCCGTGGGCCCCTGCACGATCCCCCGCGCCTTCATCTCGTAGTTGCGGATGGCGGAGCGCTCCGTCACCTGGATGCTCGCGGGGCAGGGGATGGGCGGATCGCCCAGCCCGCTCTCCCACCAGAGCGCCGCCAGCGCCAGCTTGAACACCGAGCCCGGCGGGGCGTAGCGCTTGATCCCCAGCGGCGGGTCGTCCGGCCCGCCGGTGGCCGCGTACGCCACCACGGCGCCCGAGCGGACGTCCTGCACCACCACTGCGCCCGGCCTGCGGGTGGAGCTCAGCAGCTGCCACGCGGCCCGCGTGGGCGCGGCGCAAAGCGTCAGCCGCAGGTCCGTGCCCACCGGGTGCAGCTCCCCGGACTCGGTCAGCGACATGGGCTCGCGCAGCTCCTCCGCGAAGAGCCGCTCCACCGTGTAGTCGCGGTCGTCCGCCTCGCGGCCGCCGCCCACCAGGTTTGCGGTGGCCTCGCCCAGCGGGTACACCCGGCGGATCTCGCCGCCCTGGGTGGCGTAGCGCGCCAGCGCGTCGCCGTTGTTGCCGGAGCAGTCCAGGATCCACCCGCGCGTTTCGCCGCGCCGCTGCTCGGTGAGCCGCGGGTCGCCGAAGCGGGAGTACATCCGCCGCCCCTCCTCCAGCTTCTCCTTTTCCAGCAGCAGCTTGGCGTGGCCGGCGGTGTACACCCCCGCCAGCACGAGCATGCCGAAGGCGATGCGCACCGCCCAGCGCTCCCGCCGCTCCTTCCACAGCGCCCGGGTCAGCCGGGCCAGGGCGATGGCGGCGCCCACGCCCATGGCGAGGAAGGCTCCGCGCAGCAGCCAGTTCAGGATCGTATCCAGCACGCTCGCTCTCCAGGACGACGAGTTGTGGTGCCCGGGGTGGATCGGGTGTGCGAGCTACGGCAAGCACTGCACCACATGAAAAAAAGAGGAACGGCTGGTTCGGGCGTGCCCCCGCTGACGCGGGGTCGGGCTTCGGCTCCGTAAGCCAGCAAACAACGCTGGCTAACGGAGTCGAGCCCGCGCAAACAGCCGCGCGGTCTCGCCCCTGCGGGCCGAAATCCCTCACGCGGTCTCGCGCTGGCGTCGTCGGCCGTTTGCCACACTACGCACGAACGGCCCCGGCGTTTCACGCCGGGGCCGCCGTTGCAGGCTGTTCCCTGTTCCCTGTTCCCTGCCGTCCTCAGTCCACCCGCATCAGCCGGAGCACGGTGTTGCCCATGCGCAGCGTGTCGCCGGGCTCCAGGGACTGCTCCTGGTGGGCGGCGAGGGGGGCGTCGTTGACGTAGGTGCGGTTCTTGGAGTCCAGGTCGGTGACCGTGGCGCGGCCCCCGGCCACGCGGACGCGGGCGTGCTGGCCGGACATGTAGCGGTCGCCCAGGCCCAGCACGCCGTCGGCGGGCTTGCGGCCCAGCACCATCTCGCCGCGCACCTGCACCGGCTCGCGAAGCACCTCGCTCTGCACCACCTCCAGCAGCGCCAGGTTCTGCGGCGCGGCGCGGGCGGCGGGGCGGGGGGCCGCCACGATGGGGCGGCCCAGCTCCGGGGGGCGGGGGCCGCCTTCGCCTCCGCGGCGGCGCCCGCCTCCAGCCCCAGCGGCTTCACGAAGGCGAACTCGCGCTTGGTGTCCAGCAGCACGATCTCCACCCGCAGCCCCGCCCGCGCGATCCCGTTGTCCTGCGCCCACTGCGCGGCGAAGCGGCGCAGGTGGTCCGTCTCGTCGCGCGACCACAGGGCCGGGTCCACCCCCGGCGGCACCAGGTCGGTGGACACGAAGACGCGCAGGTCCGGCGCGCTGCGGCGGTCCGCGTAGCGGCGCAGCGCCTCGCGCACTCCCTCCTCGAGCTGCTGCCGGAGCGTGGGCTGAAAGAACTTGCGAAGCAGGCTGATCATCGTGCGCTCGTCGGGGTTTCGGATCCGCCCCGCGCCCCGCAACATCGGGACCGCGGGGGCCTCGCCGGGAAGGGTCAGCCGGAGGTGGGAGGCGCGTCCTCCGCGGCCGGCAGGGTGAAGCAGAACACGCTGCCGCCGCCGGGGGCGTCCTCCACCCAGATCTCGCCCCCGTGCTCGCGGACGATGCTGCGGCAGATGGCCAGCCCCAGCCCCGTCCCGCCCTTGCGGCGCGAATCCGAGGAGTCCAGCTGGCGGAACGGCTCGAAGATCACCTCGCGCCGGTCGTGCGGGATCCCCGGGCCCTGGTCCGCAACCCGGAACAGCACCCTGGGCCGCGGCCCCGCGCGTCCAGCCGCACCACCCCGCCCTCCGGCGAGAACTTGATGGCGTTGGCGAGCAGGTTGGTGAGCGTCTGGATCACCCGGTCCGGGTCGGCCAGGAGCGCCGCGGGGAGCGGGTCCACCCGCAGCGACACCCCGGCGCGCTCCGCCATCTCGCGCAGCGGCTCCGCGGCGCGCTCCATCAATTCCGCGGCGTCCGTGGGAAGGGGGCTGATGGGGAGCTTGCCGGCCGCGATGCGCTCCGTGTCCAGGATGTCGTCCACCAGCCGCGCCAGGCGGTCGGTGTTCTGCAGGGCGATCTCCACCAGGCGCTTGCCGCGCGCGTCCAGCGTGCCGGTGAGCCCGCCCGCCACCAGCCCCAGCGAGCCGCGCATGGAGGCCAGCGGCGTGCGCAGCTCGTGGCTCACCATGGAGATGAACTCGTCCTTCATGCGGTCGATCTCGCGCCGGCCGGTGATGTCGCGGGCCACGGCCTGCCACCCGGCCAGCCGGTCGCCCTCGGACACCAGCTGCACGTTCTGGCCGATCCACACCTCGCGCCCGTCGCGGGTCAGCGCCGGGAACTCGTAGTAGGTGTTGGGGACGCGTTCCTGCACCTGCCGCCGGTAGAACTCCTCCACCCGCTCCCGCCAGTCGTCGCGGATCAGGTCCGCGTAGCGCGTCCCCAGGATCTCCGCCTCCGGGTAGCCCAGGATGCGGGCGGCCACGGGGTTGGCGTAGGTGAAGCGCCCCTCCATGTCCGCCCGGTAGATGATGTCGCTGGCCGCCTCCACGAACTGCCGGAACTGCTCCTCGCTCTTGCGCAGCGCCGCCTCTGCCCGGCGGCGGTCCGTGACGTCGCGCGAGTTCACCACCACGCTCCCCACCGCCGGGTCGTCAAGAAAGCTGGCCCCGGTGGCCTCCACGTTGTGGAAGGTGCCGTCGCCGTGCAGGAAGCGCAGCTCCACGCTCAGCGGGATGCCGGGGTTGTCCACGATGCGCGCGAACGCCTCCCGCACCCCCGAAACGTCGGCCGGGTGCACCAGGTCGAAGACGCTGCGCCCCACCAGCGCCTCCGGGGCGTAGTCCAGCACCCGCCGCACCGACGGGCTCTCGTAGCGGATGGTCCCCGCGTCGTCCAGCAGGGTGATGAGGTCGGTGGCGTTCTCGATCATCAGGCGGAACTGCCGCTCGCTGCGCCGCAGCTCCTCCTCGTTGCGCTTGCGCTGGGTGAGGTTGCTGACCACGGTGATGGAGCCCACCACCACGCCGTCCTCCAGCCGCGGGGCGCTGGTGACCAGCGCGGGGAGCGGGGTGGCGCCCTCGCGCAGCAGGCTCAGCTCGTAGGTGATCGTTTCCCCCGCGCGCCACTGGTGGCGCGCCCCCTCCAGCGTGCCCGCGTCGTCCGGGTGCACCACGTCCTCGCCGCGGGCGTGCAGCAGCGCCTCCGGGTCGCGCCCCACCAGCCGCGCGAACTGCGGGTTGACGAAGCCGAAGCGGCCCTCCAGGTCGGTGACGGTGAGCCCCTGGCCCATGGTGTTCACCACCTGCACCACGAAGTCGCGCTCGCGCCGCAGCTCCGCCTCCACCTCCGCGCGGGCCGCCGCGTCGCGCCGCAGCTCGATCTCGGTCACGGCCGAGGCCGCCAGCTCGCGGAGCGTCTCCACCTCGTCGTCCGTCCAGCGGCGCACCCGGGCGTCCAGCACGCAGAAGGCGCCCAGCACGTGCCCGTCCGAGGCGGCGAGCGGGACCCCGGCAAAGGCCAGCATCCCCAGCCCGGTCACCGCGGCGCTTGCGCCCAGCACGGGGTGGCCGCGCGCGTCGTCCACCACCAGCGGCTTCCCGCCGGCGACCACCTCGCGGGTGAGCGGCGACCGGGAAAGCGGGGTCTCCCGCACGCCCGCCCACGACTCGGGAAAGCCCACCACGCTCTTGAAGAACTGGCGCTCCTCCTCCACCAGCGAGACCACCGCCACCGGCACGCCCAGGACGCGGGCGGCCAGCCGCGTGAGGCGGTCGAACCCCTCCTCCGGCTGGGTGTCCAGCAGGCCGGTCCGCCGCAGGGCGGCCAGCCGCTCGGGGTCGGCCGCGGCGCGCGAGGGATCAGGGGTCATGCTGGCTGTGGCCACGCGTGCGGGCGGAAAGGAACGGTCAGGGGTGTCCCGGACAAACATGGGCGGCGCGCGGACTTCGTGCAACCGAGCCGGAAGGGGCACAAACGCCGCGCCCGCCGCCGGGACGCGGCGGCGGGCGCGGGACGCCGACGGCGCGGGGCCGTCAGCCGTACCGGTGGTCGCGGGCCCAGGTGTACGCCGTCCAGGCGGCGATCACGTGGCACACCCACCCCAGCGTGCCGCCGGAACCCAGCCAGAAGCCGGGGGTGATAATGAGCCAGAAGAGGGCCCGCCAGAACTTCCCGTTGTAGATCTGCCCCAGGCCGGGGATCAGGAAGCTCAGGATGGCAGCCGTGCCGGGGTCTTTCATCGGGGTTCCTCCAGGGCTCCGCGGTCGTGGTCTCGGTGGACGGCGGGCATTCGGCGCCCCCGTCCCGGTGCACTACGCGGCCCGCGCGGCACGGGTTTCACCCGCGGGCGTGACCCGCCCGTCCCCGCCGCCGTCTCTGCCCTGCGCGGCGTCCGCCGCCCACCGCCACGCCCACCCCCGGCCCCGCCATGACCCTGCGCCTCCGCCTCCTGCTTCCCCTGCTCGCCCTCCTGCTCGGGGGCGCGGCCGGCTGCTGCTGCGGCATCCCCACCGACGCCGCGCAGGCGGAGGAGGTCACGCTGTACGTGGCCCCCTTCACCCGCGAGTGCAGGGGGATGGTGGTCATGCAGTGCATGCAGGTGAAGCAGCGCCCGCAGGACGACTGGCAGAACTTCTTCGGCGAGATCGAGGGGTTCACGTACGAGCCCGGCTACGCCTACCGGCTGCGCGTGCTCCGGCGCCCGGTCGCCGACCCGCCGGCCGACGGCTCCTCCGCCACCTGGCACCTGCTGGAGGTGCAGGAGAAGACGCCCGCGTAGGCCCCGGGAGGGCAGCCCTCCTGCGCCCTGTCAGAACGAGGTCGCGGCCACCGCCGGGGCCTCGTCTTTCTTCCCGCGCATCCAGGAGTCGGCCGCTTCCCCACGCGACGGTCCAGAACTCCCCTACACGCCCCGGTGCTCCCCGGGTGTAAGCTCCATGACCTCTGCCAAGGCGCGGGCTGGCCGGGAGCACCAGCTCCCCTGCGCGCCGGAGCGCCGCCCCTGCCGCCCGCCCTGCCCGATCCCCCGAGAAAGGTGCGCCTTGTACACGCTCGTCCGCCGCTTCATCAAGACCGCCGTGGGGTTCCTCGCCGCGGGCGTGGCGCTGGGGGTGTGGATGCTGGTGCGGCGGGAGCTGTGGCGCGAGTGGCCGCACCCGTACCTGGTCTCCGCCCACGCGCACGCCCTGCTGATGGGCTTCGTCATGTTCCTGATCCTGGGGGTGGCGCTCTGGCTCTTCCCGCGAGCGGTCAAGGACGACGCGCGCTATAGCCCCGCCGGGGTGGAGGCCGCGTACTGGCTCCTCCTGGCGTCCACCCTGGCGCGCTTCCTGGGCGAGGCGGCTCGCGCGTGGGCGGACCGGCCGTGGCTGGCGTGGGCGGTGGTCGCCGGCGGGGTGGGGCAGGCGGTGGGGCTGGGGCTGTACTTCTGGACCATGTGGACTCGGATCCGCCCGGTGGGGAGCCGCCTCCGCGAGGCCCGGGGGGAGAGCTTCTGACACCGCCGGCCACACCGTCCCGGAGATGCGGCGGTGTTCGCGCCCGGGGAGACGCACGCCATGGACGCGCCGGATGCGCCGCCGCTTCCTCGCGGTGATCGCGCCGCGCCCGCCGTGAGCACGGTGGACCGGCCCCGGTTCCATACGTTTCCAACCCACAATCTGGCAATCGCGTTGCCGCGCCCGCTCTTGCCGGGCATGTACTCAATGTTTCGACCGGCTTCCGGGGCCGGCGGACGCATATTTCCCTGGTGCGGCCTCACTCTCCGCGCATATACTTCGGGCCAGGTGTGCACTCCGTCCCCTTCGGCCCGCTCTTGCCATGCCACATCCCCGGCCGCTTCTCCTCCCGGTTCCGCCGGAGCCCTTTCCCGGCTGGACCAACGTCCAGGAGGTTCCCGGCGAGTTGGGCGGGATGCTCCTCCGATTCTACCGGAGCGTGCTGCTGTGGGCGGAGACCCCCGGCGCCGAGCGCGGGACCCTCTTCGGCGGCGGGCGCGCGGACGGCCTGGACTCACCGCCCGACGGCGTCCCTCTCGCGGAGGCGTTCCGGGACCTGCGCGCGGTGCGGACCGAGCCGGGCCAGGTGCGGCCCGCCGCCGTGAGCCGGGCGTGCGACGCGGTCTCCGAGTGGGCGGAGGGCGAGGGGCACACGGGGACGGCGCTGGCGTGGGCGCGGGCGGCGGCGAGCGCATACCCGCCCAACGTGGCCGCGGCGCACCGGGTGGGGATCATGGCGCGGCAGCGGGCGGACTACGCGACCGCCGAGGCCTGGCTCCAGCACGCGGGGGCGATGTCCCGGCGGCACGGGGACTGGTACGGCTTCGCGCTTTCGCTCAACGGCCTGGGCAACCTGCACCGCATCCGGGGTGAGTTCGCGCTTGCGCGCGGTCACCTGGTGAAAGCGCTCTTTGCGGCGCGGCGCCCTCGCGGCCGGGTGGAGGGCGGACGCAAGCAGCTCCGGCACCTGGAGGGCGAGATCCTGCACGATCTGATGACGGTGGCGGTCTACACGAGCGACTACGTAGGGGCCGAGCGATTCGCGGCGGATGCGTACGAGCGGATGCGCACGGGACACTGCAGACTCCCGGTGCTGGCGCACGATGTGGCCGGACTTTGGATGGAGCGGGGGTACTTCGGGCGGGCACTTCAGGTGTTCGAGGCGGTGCTTCCCTTCATCCGCGACTCGCAGGCACGCCTGCTCGTCTGCTGCAACCTCGTGCGATGCGCGGGTGCCGAGAGGAGAGCGGACATCTACACCCGTTCCGCTGCGGACGTGTGGGCTCTTCTCCGGGAGGCGGGGGTCGGCTCCGTCCGATCCGGAGTTTTCACCAACCTGGCGCGGGGCGCGGCTGGACTGCGGCTATGGGAGGACGCCGAGCGCGCGGCGGTGCTCGCGACGGAAGCGGCTGTAGCCCGACAGGAGGCGGATCAGATGGTGGCTCTCCCCCCTCTCCTGGAGTCGATCCGTCTCCACCGCTACGCGGATGCGCCCCCCGAGCCCACGAGCGCGTTGGAAGAACGAACCTCCCGCTCGCTGGCGGTGGGACTCGTCGAGGCCTTGACGGCGCTGCGGGCCGGGGAGTGAGCCCGCACCCGCAGCCGTCCAGGCTCAGTTTCCGGAGCCGATCAACGTGCCCTCGCGAGCCAGCGTGGTGGTGGTGTCGGCAGCGAACAGAGCGCGCGTGTTCGGCTCGCGCGGATCGACGGGTGCAGTCGGCGCCGCGGGCTGGCAGGCTGCCAGCAGGGAGAGGGCGAGGGCGGCAAGGGGCAGGCGGATGCGGTCCATGGATGTCTCCTAGGTTTTGGCGGGCACCGGAAGTGGTGTGATGGTGGGCCACAACATAGGGAATGCCATCGTCTTTAACCAGATACTTCCTTCTTCTGTATGGTCGGTTTACGCCGCAGTTTTGGAAATTGCCAACTCCTGTAACCAGATAGAAACGCGCCAGAAGAATCCGCAATTCCGCGCTGGGGTGGCCTGATCGAATCAGGATAGATAATGCGGGCCGGGGAGTGATCCCCGGCCCGCAGCCGTTTATCTCACTTTCCGGAGCCGTATCACTGCCCCCCCACGCTCCGCGGCCGTGAGCGAGTCACCGCCGACGACTGCTGATGAACTCGACTGCCGTGGAGCCGCAGGTGTGGTCGGCACTGACTCGCACGCGGCCAGCAGGGAGGGCGCGAGGGCGGCCACAGGCAGGCGGATGCGGCGCATGGGCGGCTGTTGGGTCGGGTGGACACCGGGAGAAGGGATGGCGTCAGGCCCATGATAGGTGTGGGCACGGAGCTCAACCAGATAAGTCCCCGTTGTAACTGGTTGGCTCGCACCGTCGTTCTGTGACTCCCTGACGCTCCCGGCACTTGGCGGATCGTCGATTTCCCGCCGCGTTCCCCGAACGCGTATTTGCCGACGAAACCGGGTCTTGAGGCGAACGCATCGAGCGTCGCACCTTGGTGTTGCCAGAAGGTGACTTCATCGACGCGGAAAGGTCCGGATGTCCGACTTGACCGAGCGCCCGTCCCGCCACCCGTCCGGAGCAGCGACCGAGCTGATCGTGCCGTTCAACGGAGCGGGGGAGGCCGCGGAGCGGGCGCGCCCCAGGACCGAGCGGGCCGCCGCCCTGCTCCGGCCCGACGCGGGGGAGCCGGCCGCGACCCTCTACACGAGCCAGTGGCTGGAGGCGCGGGAGTGCGCGGACCGGCTCCGGCGCACCGAGGCCGGGCGCCGCTTCGCGCGCCTGCTGGACCACCACGAGCGGGGCTGGGCGCTGGTGCGTCCGCTGGCGCTCGCGGCCGAGGAGGCGAGGAGGTGGACCACGGGATCCGACGCCGCGTCCGCGCTGTACCGCTTCGCCGAGGTGGACATCGTGGACCTGTACCGCCACAATGCCTTCCGGTGCGCGGACATGGTGCTCGCCCCCCGCGGCGGGGACGACTTCCCGTCCGCCGACGACGTCGACGCCGAGACGGACGCCTTCTACCGGTACGTGCAGCTGCTGCGGCTGGCTTCCGCGCACCCGCTCGCGCCGCCGGAGTTCCGGGTGTTCGCCGACCACCTGGCCGCGCTGGACGCCTGGTACGCCGAGTTCGCCGGCATCTTCGCGCCCGCGGCGGAGGCCTTCCACCGGCGCCACGCGGGGCAGGGCGCGTAGCGGGGCGCCCGCCGCCGGGCCGGCTCAGCCGAACGCCGCGGCGATCCGCTCCAGCGCCGCGCGCCAGCGGCCGCGCATCGCCTCGCGGGCCTCGGCGTCGGGGAGCTTCTCCAGGTGCGCGCCCACCACGGTCCTGCCGGACCCCGATCCGGTGAGCGTGAGCTGGAGCGTCGCCGGCGTGGGCCAGCCCTCCGGCTGCCAGGTCATGCGCAGGCGCGCCCGGGGCTTCACCACCCGGATCTCGCCGCTCGCGCCGGGCGCGCCCTGGCCCGCGGGCACCCGGTACCGCTCGCCCACCGCGAAGTCGACCTCCGCGCCCTCCCCCAGCCACAGCTCCGGGCGCGTGGTGACGAGCTCCCACGCCTCCGCCACAGTCGCCGCGACGCTCCGCTGCACGCCCACCTGGAAGCCGGCGCCCGCGGTCTGGCCCACGGCCCGCTTTCCGCGGGCCCGCTCGTACTCCACCGTGATCGACTGCTGCCACCAGCCGGAGACCGCGGGGTGCCCGCGCCGGATGACGGCGACGATCTCCCCGTGGGGCAGGTCGGCGGCCCCCGCGGCGTCGAGCACCGCGTACCACTCGTCCCAGCCGCGGCCGGTCGCCTCGAGCACCGCCGCCGCGGAGACCCGGCCCCCGGCCGGCGCCCCTTTGTCGTTGGTCGTGGTGTCCATCTCCATCCTCCCTGGACGGGTAGCGGGTCAGTCTGATCATCACGATCAGCGCTCGGACGTGTAGATCTCGCCGGGGCCTGCCCTGCACGCAAGCCAGGCCGTCGTGAGTTCTCGCTTCCGCCCCTTTCTGCGCCGGCGTCCCCGCCCTCGTACCGCGGCGGGCGGCCCGCGGCGAGGCGGAGGAGCCTCGACGGGACGATCGGCGCGCGTGGGGAGTTGGCGGGCGGGCCGTGTCGGTCTCCGCCCGACAGCGGCGCGGCGCCCGGGGCCGTAGATTGGGGACGGGTCCACGCGGACCCGGCGCGGCCACCCCGCGGCCGCGCCCACTCACCCGGACCGCGGGCACCCCGCTCCGTCGCGGGACCGCACGGAGGGCGCATGATCCCCAGTCCCATCCGCTCCATCCTGGTCGCCACCGACCTGTCCGATGCGTCGGACGTGGTGCTCCGCGCCGCGGGCGCGCTGGCGGCGCGCACGGGCGCCGAGCTGCACGTGATGCATGCCATCGACCTCCCTCCCGCCCCCTACGCCGGCAAGGCCCCGCTGCTCTCTCCCACCTTCGAGGGGAGGCTGCGCCAGGCGGAGACCGCGCTGGACGAGCAGATCCGGCGCACGGTGCCGGATGCGGTGAGGGTGGCCAGCCGGGCCATGGAGGTCTTCGTGGCGCACCGCGCCATCGTGGAGCGTGCGGCGGCGGTGTCGGCGGACCTGGTGGTGCTGGGGCCGCACCGCAGGCGCTCCGCGCCCGCCGAGTTCCTGGGGAGCACCGCGGACCGCGTGGTCCGCACCGCCCCGGTGCCCTGCCTGGTGGTGCGCGAGCACCTCGCCCTCCCGCTGCGCCGGGTGGTGGTCCCCTTCGACCTGTCGGAGCCGTCGCGGGCGGCGCTGGAGGTGGCGCTGGCTTGGGGCGCGGCGGTCGCGGGGCCGCCGGACGGAGGGGGCACGGTGCTGGAGCTGAGGGTGGTGCACGTGATCCCCCCGCTCTTCGTCCACGACCTTCCCTCCGGCCGCGCCGTCGTCGGCCCCGAGCTGCACCGCCAGGTGGAGGAGGCGCTCGTCCGCAGCGGGCGCGTCGCCGACGTCCTGGTGCGGGAGGACCTGCTGTGGGGCGAAGGGCCGGCGGAGGAGATCACCGGGTACGCCGGCCGGGAGCGCGCCGACCTGGTCGTGCTTGCCACGCACGGGCACGGGGCCGTGAAGCGCGCGCTCCTGGGGAGCGTGGCCTCGGGCGTGGCGCGCCGCGCGCCCTGCTCGGTGCTCCTGGTGCCGCCGGCCTTCTGGAGGGCGCTCCCCGCCGACGGCGAGTAGGAGGTCCGCGCCCGCTCGCTCCCGGCTTGCGGAGCGGCCCGGGGCGGCGCAGCTTGGCCCGGACCCCGTGCCGCCCCTCGCGCGACGCGGCGCCCCATCCCACCGACCACTCCGCCATGGACCCGGAAGCCTCCGGAAGCGAATCACCCCGGCGCGGAGCGGCTGCGGGCGACGTCGAATCGTTCCTCGCGGCGCTCCAGCACCCGTTCAGGCGGGAGATTCTCGCCGTACGGGAGCTGATCCTCGGTGCCGATCCCGGCATCGGGGAGGGGATCAAGTGGAACGCGCCGAGCTTCCGCACGTCCGAGTGGTTCGCGACCTTCCACCTCCGCGCCCGGGACGGCGTGCAGGTGATCCTGCACCTGGGCGCGAAGAAGCGGGAAGGCGCGGCCGGCGTCGCGGCCGTCGAGGACCCGGAAGGGTTGCTCCGGTGGCTCGCCGCGGACCGGGCGACGGTGAAGTTCGCCGACCTGGCGGAGGTGGAGGCGAGGGGACCCGCCTTCGCCGCCGTGGTCCGCGGGTGGGTCGGCCACGTGGACGCGCGCTGAGGCCGGGATGACCGGGCCCGCCGGCCGGATCCGGGCGGACTTCGACCGGATCGCCGCCCTGGAGGAGGGCGGCTGGGACCACAACGCGCACTACCATCCCTTCCTGCTGCGGCACGTGCCACCCGGCTGCCGGGCGGCGCTGGAGGTCGGGTGCGGCTCGGGTGCCTTCGCCCGGCTGCTGGCGGGGCGCGCCGCCACGGTGCTCGGCGTGGACCTGTCGCCCGAGATGGTCCGCCTCGCCCGCGGGAGACTCGCCGCGTGTCCCGGCGTGGAGGTGCGGGTCGCCGACTTCGCGGACGTGGAGCTGCCCGGCGGGTCCTTCGACTGCGTCGCTTCCATCGCCACGCTCCACCACCTGCCGCTGCGGAGCACGCTGGCGAGGATGGCCGGCCTCCTCCGGCCGGGCGGGGTCCTCCTGGTGCTCGACCTGTTCCGCCCGGCCACCCTCGCAGACCGGCTCTGCGGCGCGGCGGCGCTCCCCGTGAGCCTGGGCCTCGGCCTGGCCCGGCGGGGGCGGCTGCGCCCGCCGCGCGAGGTGCGGGAGGCCTGGCGCGAGCACGCCCGCGGGGACGTGTATCCCACGCTCGCGGAGGTGCGCGGGGCGGTCGCGGAGCTGCTTCCCGGCGCCCGGGTCCGGCGGCACCTCCTCTGGCGCTACTCGCTGGTCTGGACCCGGCCCGCGGAGCCCGCGCCCCCCGGCGGCTGACGACGGCGCCGCTACGGCCGGTCGTCCTCCCCCAGGGCGCGGTCCACGGCCTCCGGCACGTCCCCGTGCTCCATCTCGTGCAGGTCCTTCTGGTTGCGCCCCAGGACCGCGACGGTCGCGCCGACCGCCGCGACGAGGACCCCGACGGCCACCCCCACCGCCTTCCCCCAGGCGAGACCGGCTCCCACTCCGCAGAGCACGCCGATCCCGATCGCCACCAGCAGCTGCCTTGCCATCGTCACCTCCGGTTGGCGTCCTCCGGTCTGACCGCACGGTCGGGGCCAGCCGCGCTCCGGCGGCGGAGCGCCGCCCGGCTCTCGCGCGGCCGCGGTTCGTCGCCCGGCGCCCACGCCTGGCCGATCCGCCCCGGATCCGTGCGTCGGGAAGGGGGGAGGAGGCTCCGCCAGGAGCCCAGCGCCAGCCGGTGGAAGCTGCCCAGGAGCAGCGCCCCGGCGGCGGTCTGCGCCAGGAGCAGCGGGGCGCTGGTCTCTGCCCGGACCGCGCCGGAAAGGAGCCCGGCGACCGCGCCCGCCGCGGCGAACGCCCTCCAGGGGAGGAGCCGGGTACTGCGCCGCCCGGCGGCCAGGAGCACGGCGGCGTACCCCGCAGCTGCCGTGGCGACGCGCAGCACCTTGGGCCAGTTCCCGTCGGAAGCGAGCCCGGCCAGGCCCAGGGCGACCACGGCGCCCAGGAGCAGCAGGCTCCCGTACAGGTCGCGCCGTGCGCGGGGCAGCGTGGAAAATGTCATGCGCGGCTCGGGAAACGGAGATGTCTCTGGCAGGAGCACGGGCGCGGCGGCCCGGCTCCCGGAGTCACGAAGCCGCCGGCCCGGCGCCGATCACCTTCTCGATGCGGCGGTCCGGGACGAGCCACAGGACGGCGACCAGCACGTAGAGCGCGCACGCGGCCCAGGGCCGGACGAACGCCAGCGGGATGGCCAGCAGGTAGATCCCCACCGACGCCTTGCCCTTGACGTCGCGGCCGAGCGCGGCCGCGACGACCGAGTCGTGCCCGTCTGCCGCGATGAGCGCCTGGGCCAGGATGAAATAGGCGACCCCCGCGCAGCACAGGACGAGCCCGTACACGGCCACCGGCCACGTCGCGAAGTGGTTCTCGCCCATCCACGCCGTGCCGAACGGGATCAGCGACAGCCAGAACAGCAGGTGCAGGTTGGCCCACAGCACGCGCCCGTCCACGTGCCTGGCCGCGTTCAGCAGGTGGTGGTGGTTGTTCCAGTAGATGCCGACGTTGATGAAGCTGAGCACGTAGCTGAGGAACACGGGGACCAGCGCCCGGAGCGCGGCCACGTCGGCGTGGTGCGGTGCCGCGAGCTCCAGGACCATGATGGTGATGATGATGGCGATGACGCCGTCGCTGAACGCTTCCATGCGGCCCTTGCTCACGGACGCCTCCGGGTTGGACGAGGGGGGCTGCTGGACACCGGTGGAAGGAGCGCCGCGGGGTCTGGCTCTCGTCTCCCTCACAAAGGATATCGACGCTCCCGCCCGCGAGCCAGCCGATCCGGCCGTCTGCGTAGGCAGGCGCGCGTGGGAGATTCCCCCACGCCAGGTGTCTTACCCACCCGCACGCACCTTCCGCCGAGGCCGGACAGAGCCCGGCTCTCCGCGCAGGTAGCTTGTACGTCAGGGACCGGACGGGGCGCGGCGCACGGGCGCCGGCCCACCGGTCCCACGGACGCGGCGTGCGCCCGACACACCCACCCCACCACGGGGAGACGGACCCATGATCACCCATCGCTCGCTCCGGATGGCGGCGCTCCTCGGCGCGCTGGTCGCCGTCCCGGCCCTCGCCCAGCAGGCCGAGCCCCAGCCGCGGACGCTCCAGGTCGCCGTCGCCGAGACCGCCCGGGCCGCGGCCCCCGCACCCGCCGACAGCACCGTGAAGCCCGCCGCCGCGCCCGCCTCGCTGGTGCCGCCCATCACCATCCAGCACCTGCGGCCCCAGGACCAGCGCGGCGTCAACATGTTCGAGGCGCCCAAGACCGACGCCGTCCCCTTTTCCGGCTTCAAGCTCGACTGGAGCGCCGCCTTCACCCAGCAGTTCCAGGCTCTCGACCACACCAACTCCGCCGCGGCCGTGACGAGAAAGGACGCCGCTGGAAAGGACTACGATGCCAACCAGCTCGTGGACCTGGGCCCCGGCTTCAACCTGGCCACCGCGAACCTGGGGCTGAACGCCCAGCTCGCCCCCGGCATCCGCGTCAGCCTGGAGACCTACCTTTCCTCGCGCCACCACCAGGAGGCCTGGGTCAAGGGCGGCTACCTGCTCATCGACCAGTCGCCCATCGACCACCCGCTGCTCGACGCGGTCATGGACGTGGCCACGATCAAGGTGGGCATGTTCCCCCTCAACTACGGCGACGCCCACTTCCGCCGCACCGACAACGGCAACGCCATCTACAACCCGTTCGTCGGCAACCTGATCCTGGACTCCTGGACCTTCGAGCCCGGGGCCGAGATCTACCTGCGCAGGAACGGCTTCCTGGCCATGGCCGGGGTGACCTCGGGCATCAACAAGGGCGACGTGACCAACCCCGAGGCGCGCGGCTTCGCCTACCTGGGCAAGCTGGGCTACGACCGCCAGCTGAACCCCGACCTGCGGGTGCGCCTGACGGGCTCGTACTACACGCTGGACCGGTCGCCGAGCGCGACGCTGTTCTGGGGCGACCGGACGGGCTCGCGCTACTACCTGGTGCTGGAGAACACGGTGGCCACGACGTCGGCGCAGGCGTGGTCGGGGGAGTTCAACCCGCTGTTCAGCAACCAGGTCAGCGCCATCCAGGTGAACCCGTTCGTGAAGTTCCGGGGCCTGGAGCTGTTCGGGGTGCTGGAGCAGGGTGAAGGCAGGGCGAAGACGGAGGTGAGCACGCGCACGGTGAACCAGTACGCGGCGGACGTGGTGTACCGCTTCCTGCCGCGGGAGCAGCTGTTCGTGGGCGGCCGCTACAACACGGTCACCGGCGAGATCCCGATCTCGGGCGCGAACCACGACATGAGCGTGGACCGGATGGCCTTCAGCGCCGGCTGGTTCGTAACGCCGACGATCCTGCTCAAGGGGGAGTACGTGACGCAGAGGTACAACGACTTCCCCAGCCTCGACATCCGCAGCGGCGGCAGGTTCGACGGCTTCGTGGTGGAGGGCTCGGTCGCCTTCTGAGGCCGGGATACCGCGCCGGCCCTCACCCGGCTCGCTTGAGGCTCGCCCCCCGGGTCCTTCATCCGGTTCACGCGAAGCGTGAAGCGCCATTCCGGGAGAGGGGGCAACGGCTGGATTCCGTGCAGTCGTCCCCTCCCTCGCTTGCGGGGGAGGGGTGGCGCGCAGCGCCGGGGTGGGGGGCCCCCCGCGGACGCCAGCGCGATGCCGCGTGAGGGATTCCGGCCCGGAGGGGCGAGACCCGGCGGGGCGAGACCCGGCGGGGCTGTTTCCGCCGGGTCTCGACTCCGTTAGCCCGTGTTGTTTGCGGGCTTACGGAGCCGAAGCCCGACCCCGGCGCCAGCCGGGGGCACGCCCGAACCCAGCCGCTCAATCCCTTTCGATCAAACCCGCCGGCCGTGGCTCCGCATATGCGTGCGTATTCAATCTCGGGTCTCCGCCACCCGCGCCCAGGAGTTCGGCCCCATGACACCCGGCTCCCACACCCCGCCTCCCGGGCGTCCGTGAGGTTCCCCTGGCCGGCGATGAAGCCGGGCGCGCCTCCCGCGGTGCGTCCCCGCCCGGCGGGCCGCCCGACGCCCATCCCCATCTCCCGCCGGACCCGGACGGTCCTCCTGGCGGTGGCGGCGGTGGTGGGGGTCCTCCTCCTGCGGGCGGCCCCCAGCCTGGTGACCCTGCTGCTCGGCGGGGGGGCGCTCGCGCTCCTCCTTTCCTTCCCGGTGCGCGCCCTGTCCCACGTCGTGCCGCGGAAGGTGGCGATCCTCGCCTCGCTGGCGCTGCTCGCCGGCCTCCTGGTGCTCGCCGTGGCGGTGGTCGTGCCGGTGCTCGCCGAGCAGCTGAGCGCGCTGGTCGCGGCGCTCCCCGCCCTCGCCGTGCGGATCGACGCACGCCTGCCGTCGCTGCTGGCGCCGCTCGCCGAGCGCGGCCTCCTCCCGGGGACGCCCGAGGAGTTCATCACCAACCTGGAGCGCCAGCTCCTGGAGTTCGTCCAGGCGCTGGGAAGGCGGGTCCTGGGCGGCCTGGGCGGCGTGGTCAGCAGCGCGTTCGGCACGGCGGTGACCATCTTCGGGATGGTGTTCATCGCGGTGTACCTGGTCGCCGACGCGCGCGTCCTGCACGCCCGGTTCCTCCGCGCCGTGCCGCGCCGCTACCGCCGCGACGCCGGCGAGCTCTGGAACGCCTTCGGCTTCACCCTGTCGCGCTACCTGGGCGGGCTGGGCCTCTCGCTCGCCATCCAGGGCCTGTTCTCCGCACTCGCGCTGTACCTGCTGGGGGTGCCGTACCCGCTCCTCCTGGGCGCGTGGGTGTCGGTCACCGCCCTGCTCCCGTACGTGGGCGCGTGGATCGGGGCGGTGCCGGCGGTGCTCCTCGCCCTGTCCGTGTCCCCGACCACGGCGCTCCTCACCGCCCTGCTCTTCCTGGTGATCCAGCAGCTGGAGGGCAACGTGCTGACGCCGCGCATCCAGAGCCAGGCCGTGCGCGTGCACCCCATCCTGGTCTTCCTGGCCGTGGTCGCCGGGGGCGAGCTGGCGGGGATCCCCGGCGTCGTCTTCGCGGTCCCGGCGCTCGCCGTGGCGCGCGTGCTGTGGGACTTCTTCGGGGCGCGCGTCCGCACGGGGGACGCCGCGTGGGCCGCGCGGCGGGAGCGGGGGCCGCTGGTGATCGGGACTTCGCGCGGCGCCGCGGAGGCCGGCGCGGACCCCGGGCTTCCGTAGGGGAGGGGCGATGGCGACGAGCCAGCGACCGCCGCGGGCGGCGGGGGGCGCGCCGGAGCCGTACCGGCAGAGCGCGGACGAGGTTGCGGCCGCGCTCGGCACCGACCCGCGCGCCGGGCTGAGCGACGCCGATGCCCGCGCGCGCCTGGGCGAGCACGGGCGCAACGAGCTGGCCGCGCGGGCGCCGGTGCCCTCGTGGCGGCGCTTCCTCGCCCAGTTCCAGGACGTGCTCGTCCTCCTCCTGCTCGCCGCCACCGCCATCTCCGCCGGCCTGTGGGCGTACGAGCGCGACACGGCGCTGCCGTACGAGGCGCTCGCCATCCTCGCCGTGGTGCTGCTCAACGCCACCATGGGCTACGTCCAGGAGGCGCGCGCCGAGGCCGCGGTCGCCGCGCTGCGCGCCCTGTCCGCCGACGAAGCCTCCGTCGTGCGCGGCGGAGAGCGCCGCCGCGTCCCCGCCGCGGAGATCGTTCCCGGCGACATCGTGCTGGTGGAGGAGGGCGACACCATCCCGGCCGACGCGCGGCTCGTCGCCTCCGTCGCCCTCCAGACCGCCGAGGCGGCGCTCACCGGGGAAAGCCTGCCCGTGTCCAAGGACACCGAGCCGGTCGCCGCCGGGGCCCCCCTGGGCGACCGCCACAACATGCTCTTCAGCGGCACCGCCGCCACCTACGGGCGCGGCACGGCCGTGGTGACCGCGACGGGGATGCGCACCGAGATGGGGCGCATCGCCGGCCTGCTGGAGGACACGACGGAGGAGGCCACTCCTCTGCAGCGGGAGCTGGCCCGCACGGGCAGGCTCCTGGGCGCGGTCGTGGTCGCCATCGCCGTGGTCATGACCGCGACCATCGTCCTGGTGGAGGACGTCCGCGGCTTCTCCGAGATCGCCGGCGTGCTGATCCTGGGGGTGGCGCTCGCGGTGGCCGCCGTGCCGGAGGGGCTGCCGGCGGTGGTCACAGCCGTGCTCGCCGTGGGGGTGCAGCGCATGGCGCGGCGGAACGCCATCGTGCGGCACCTGGCCGCGGTGGAGACGCTGGGCTCGGCGAGCGTGATCGCGTCCGACAAGACCGGCACGCTCACCCGCAACGAGATGACCGTGCGCGTGGTGGTCACCGCCGGCGGACGCGTGACGTTCGGCGGGTCCGGGTACGCGCCCCTGGGCGAGGTGCGGGCGGAGGACGGGGCGCCGCCGCAGGGCCCGCTGCGGGCCGAGCTGGAGCGCGCCCTCGCCGCCGCCGACCGCGCCAACAACGCGGCGGTGCAGGAGCGGGACGGGCGCTGGACCGTGCAGGGAGACCCCACCGAGGGCGCGCTGCTCGTGGCGGCGCGCAAGGCCGGCCTCGCGGCGGCGGCGCTGGAGGCGCGCCTGCCGCGGGTGGGCGAGGTGCCCTTTTCCTCCGAGCGCAAGCTGATGAGCACCGTCCACCGCGACACCGGGAGCGGCGACCGGCTGGTGGTGTTCACCAAGGGGGCGCCCGACGTGCTGCTCACCCGGTGCGCGCACGAGGTCGTGGGCGACGGGCGGCGGCCGCTGACGCCGGAGCGCCGCGCCGAGATCCTCCGGGCCAACGAGTCGCTGGCCGGCGAGGCGCTGCGCACCCTGGGCGTGGCGGCCCACTGGCTCCCCGCCGGCGCGCTCGCCGCGGGAGGGGCGGACGGGATGGACGGGGTGGACGAGCGCGTGGAGGAGGACCTGGTCTTCGCGGGGCTGATCGGGATGATCGACCCGCCGCGCGCTGAGGCAAGGGACGCCGTCGCGCGGGCGCGGGGCGCCGGGATCCGCCCGGTGATGATCACCGGCGACCACCCGCGGACCGCCTCCGTCATCGCCCGCGAGCTGGGCATCGCCGACGACTGCCGCGCCGTCACCGGGGCGGAGCTGCGGGAGCTCCCGGACGAGGCGCTGGCGCGCACGGTGGGCGAGGTGTCGGTCTACGCGCGCGTGGACCCCGAGCACAAGCTGCGCATCGTGGCCGCCCTGCAGGGCGCCGGCGCCATCGTCGCCATGACCGGCGACGGGGTCAACGACGCCCCCGCGCTCAAGGCTGCCGACATCGGGGTGGCCATGGGGATCACCGGGACCGACGTGTCCAAGGAGGCGGCCGACATCGTGCTCGCCGACGACGACTTCGCCACCATCGTCGCCGCGGTGGAGGAAGGGCGGGCGATCTTCGACAACATCCGCAAGTTCCTGCGCTTCCTCCTGTCGTCCAACATCGGCGAGGTGCTCACCATGTTCCTCGGCGTGCTCCTGGCCGACCGCATCGGCCTGCGGTCCGAAGGCGAGGCCGTCGTGCTGCCGCTCCTGGCCACGCAGATCCTGTGGATCAACCTGGTGACCGACGGCGCGCCCGCGCTCGCCCTGGGCGTGGACCCCGCCGGCGACGGGCTGATGGCCCGCCCGCCCCGCCCCCGCGGCGAGCGGGTGATCACCCCCCGCATGTGGCGCGGCATCCTGTTCGTGGGGGTGGTGATGGCCGCCGGCACGCTGGGGGTGCTGGACGCGTCGCTCCCCGGCGGCTTCCTGGAGGGGTCGGGCGACATGGCCTACGGGCACAGCATGGCGTTCACCACGCTGATGCTCTTCCAGATGTTCAACGTCTTCAACGCGCGCTCCGACGAGCGCAGCGCGCTCGCCGGGCTGTTCACCAACCGCTGGCTGTGGGGCTCGGTCGCGCTGGCGGCGGCGCTCCAGCTTCTGGTGCTGTACGTGCCGGCGCTCCGGCAGGCGTTCGGGACCGTGCCGCTGGGCGCCGGCGACTGGCTGCGCTGCACCGCGGTGGCGAGCTCGGTGCTCTGGCTGCGGGAGATCGGCAAGGCGGCGACGCGCGCGCTGGACCGGCACGGGCAACCCGCCGCGCAGGGATGAAATCGGGTCGCGCCGGGCTGAGTCATTCCGTCCGCAGATCCTGGGACAAGGCTGTCTCGTTTGGGTCCTCGTCCCATGGAAAAAGCCGGCGGTGGGTTGTGTAAATCTTTGCAAATAAATTGCTTGCGTATTCGTAGGGCGTCCCGGCTCCCCGGCGTGAGATATGCAGGCGGACCTCGGCTGCGAGTCTACGGTCGGGTGTTTCGGCTTTTCGCCCATTCTTCCGGAATTCCTCATCAAGCTGCTGAACTGACCGGCCCCCGCCGTCCAGGCGGCTTCGCCCCCGAAATGGTTCGGCGTTCACCTCCCACGGCTCCGTGTCGACCCCCATGTGGGCGTGGGAATCCGGCTACCTGCCACTTCGCACAAGTCGGCGAGAGGAGGAGCTATGGAAATCTTGCTCGGTCGGCCAGGGTCCGGGACGCGTGTCTTTCCTCTCATCAGTGTTGACCTTTACGGCCCCACACCCACGGCGGACGTGGATTCCCCCGGCGGAGACCTTGCACAAGACGCACTCCGCCTGGCGAGTGCTCCGCTGACCGGATGGCAGCGCCTGGCTGGAGGAAGTCTCGATCCGCTTGGGAAGGTCAAGCGCTTGCTGCATTTCCATCGGCTCGCCTTCCATGCCGAGACAGCGGGCGAGTATGTCCGCAGCGACTTCTTCTGGTCGCGCTTCCATGAACTGTGTCCCTCCGTTCTACGTGATTTGGCATGTGCACAGGCGCTGACGACCGCGATCCCCGCCGAAATCGGAACGCCCGAACTGCTGCAGAGCCGGCTCGTCGATGAAGTCTTCATCGATGCACACCTCGCTTTCTTCAACGGTAGCCTCTCGTCCGCTCCCCCGGCAGTCGACCGCGCTTTCCGCAACGCCCTTTACATCGAGCGCCTGCTTCCCTGGTCGGGGCTGGACCCCACGAACCGGACTGCCCTGCAGCAGGAGATCGCTCGGCGCCTGATCGAGGCCCGGGGAGCCGTCGGCTCGTGGGATGAAGCGGCTGCGGAGTGTTCACGTGCCATCGAGCGCGAACCCCGAAGCAGTGAGTTCCAGGACCGTTTCGTAATGTGCGTTCTTGCCGGGACGCTTTCCCGGCTGGGCCAGGCGAATTCCGCGGCCGATGCGGGTAAGGAGGCCGCCCTGTTGAAGAAGGAGATCGACAAGCTGGAGTCCTTCCAGCAGCAGCATCCCGATAACCCGGCGGTGTGCGATGCGCTCGGCAGGCTGTGGGCTGCCCGGGCGGTTCGCCTGGCGCGGCTACGACGCCTGCCCGAGGGGCTCGTGAACATGGAGAGGGCGCGGGCATGGGATCCATGGCTGGAAGGCGGAGAAGAGCTTCAGGACAAGCTGTTCGCAGCGATGGAGCAGCTTCAGCAGCAGATGCGCACCCTCGATGCGGAGTTGCGACAAAGGCCGGGCACGACGCTCAGCGTCGAGGGGCTCCAGCTTCAGCGTGAGGCAAAGGAAGGGTTCCGGCCGCTGGAGGCGTTCCGCGCCTCGGGACAGGCCGAGGGGATCGAGGAAGGACGTGCTCGCGCAGTATCACTCCGCTTCTGGCGAAACCTTGGTCTGCCTGAGCTCGCCGCAGGGCGGGAGCAGGATTCCCTGCTGCTGCTCGCCGCAATCAACGACGTTCTGCGCGAGCCCCCGGAGAATGCCGGGGAGCTTCCGCGTCGGTGGGCCGAAGCCGTGAAGGAGGAGCCGGGCCTGAGCGGCCTCGATCTCGATCCGGTCCTGCGTTTCCTCGGATCTCGCCTGTTCGGGATCGCCGAGGAGGAAGCCACGGCGCCCGATCAGCCGTCGGCTGCCATCGTAGCCGGCGCGCCGCGGCTCGTCCTCGCTCCGACCCGGGGGCGGCGCTCCGTGCCGCTCGCGTACTGGGTGTTCAGCGGTCGCGACCTCCGGATCAAGCTGCAGGCGGTCGCGGCGATCCTGCTGCTGGGTTCGGTCGGCGTGCTCGCCGGACGGGAAGAGATTCGCGGTGGGCGCCGCGATGCGGCCTATGCACAACTCCTCGCCGCCCGCGACCGCAACGACGACTCCCGCATCATGGAAGCCGCGGAAACCTTCCTGGCGAACCCGCTGCTCGCGAAGGATGGGCGTGAGGAAACGGTCGAGAACCTGTATAGCGAAGCCGTGGTCCGCAACGTCCTGAGCGGCGCTCCGCTCGACGGCGGCCTGCAGCCGCATCTGGACCGCTATCGCGAGCTGGTCACCCCCGAAGTGGAGGCGGAGCCATGAGGAAGGCCATCGACATCGGCAGCGCCCTGATCATCGTGGGGGCCCTGGCCGGAATCACCGGTCTACATGGTCGGGAATCCGCCCCTGTAGTGTCCGAAACGGTCTCGCCGTTCGCCGAATTCCCCATGGGGCAGCCGGTGGCGGTCGACTTCCGGGTGGACGACGCGCTCCTGGATTCGCTTTCGCAGAGAGAGAGTGCAGACCAATACCGTGACTGGCTCCTGTTTACCGCCTCCGCCGGGGCGGAAGTCGAGCCGGAAAAACTCAGCGACGCCCTGTTCGACCGCCCCGCTGTACGCTACGGGTTCATGCGGGCGGTGGGAGGCCTGGAATACGGCGAGGTGCGTTCGGTATTCGTGGGCGAGGGGCTGGTCGTGGCCCTCGTTCCTGCAAGCCGAAGCCGCGAGGAGCGCATCGACGACCTCGCCCACGTCGCCGACCAGCACCGCAAGAACCTGGGCGAGCTTCCCGACAGCCTTGCGGTGTTCGAATATGACATCGATCTGACCGCGCGTACCGGCCAGCTCGCCCGGACCGGCACTGTACGGGCGCGGACGCTCTTCACGCCGGAAAGCGGCTACCACGAGGCGCGGATCACCGACTTGGATGGTCTTTCCGCCTTCATGGAAAGCATCGACGACGTCACTTACGCACAGGTAGACGGAACGGCCCTCCGCCTGGGCGGGCGCCGACAGCTCGGCCGCAGCTACCGCGGAATCCGTGTCGAGGACGTGGCGGCAATCTGGAAATCCGAGAAGGTGATCCAGGAGCGGCGCGCCCGGTTCGATGCCCAGATTCGGCAGGAGGAGGACGAGTTCAACTCCCGCTGGACCCGCCGGAGCTACGACACTGAAGCGGAGCGGCTGCGGCTGGAAGAGGAGCGCGACGCGGAGTGGGCGTCGGTGAAGGAGCGGGTGGCCCGCCAAGCACGTTCTCTAGGAGCCCTGGAAGGCAGCGGGTTCTCGCTCGACCCCGCGTGGGATTTCGAGGGTCTCGCATGGTTCTTCAGGGACGAGGTCGAGCCCGAGCTGCTGTCGGGCGGAGAAGAGAGGGCGGCCGAGATCCGGTCGGCGCTGGAGGCCGGCGACGTCGAACCGTACTTCGCACTGCTCGACGCCATCCGGCAGGCCGGCTCCGGAGAGCTCGCGAACTACCTGTTGCAGCGCACCTACGAGCACCAGTTCCAGGCAGCACGCTATGACGGCCAGTTGCAGGGTACCGAGGTCGGGATGGTGCTGTTCTACACTGATCTGCTGGCAAAGCTGTGGGCCCTGGACTACATGGACCGCTCACCGGACGCGGAGATTCCAGACTTCGAGTCCATACCGAGGCGGCCGATCTCACCGGTCTACCGGATGCAGCTCGACAGCCTGAGCAAGACCCGGTTGTGGTTCGGGCCACAGGACACGGGATTCCAGACGGCGGCGGACGGACGCACGCTGCTGTTCGAGCGAAACGCGACACGCGTCTACGCCGCTTCGGCCAGCGGATTCACGCCGGGCGAAGAAGCGCCCGCCAACGCGCAGTCCGAGGCGTTCCTGGGCTGGTGGAACGACCATTACGAGGAGGTCGCGCGCTACGAGCCGGAGTACGAGCGTCTCAACGAGATCATGAAGTGGAGCCTGCTCGTCGGCTGGCTGAACCGCTCCGGCTCCGGAGGGCTGCTCGGCTTCCTGGAAGGCGTCCCTGTCGATACCACCTCCTGGTTCCCGGACTGGGTCCGGGAGCGGCCCGAGCTGCGATTCCGGGAATGGCCAAGCATCGAATTCTATGGCCGTGGCTTCAAAGGAAGCCGGACCGAGGCCCTCCCTCGTCTCAACTCCTCCAGCTATGTCCAATTTGGAACGGAGAGGCTCCTTTCCGGCGGCGTCTCCCTGGGAAGCCGAGCCACTTTCGCCGAACGACAGGCGCTCTCCAGGACGGTCTCTCCCCTGCGCAGGCGCTCCAACCTGAATTACGGCGCCGTTGACAACGTCGCGAACGAATTCCGCACGCTCGACGGGGTGGGCTACCGGTTCGCCTCGAGGGGGCGGGGGCACTCGTCCGTGGTGGTGTCGCCCACCGACAAGGTGAGGTTCCGAAGCACGTATGGAGAGGTGGCGAGGGGCGACGTCGAGCGCGTGCTCGCGAAGAGCGCTACGAAGCTGCAGGTGGAGACTACCGTCGGTGGCAAGCAGCTGGGCACCCTTCAGGTGAGCCG
Organism: uncultured Gemmatimonadales bacterium; assembly: GCA_963716255.1. Classification (GTDB taxonomy): domain Bacteria; phylum Gemmatimonadota; class Gemmatimonadetes; order Longimicrobiales; family Longimicrobiaceae; genus JAFAYN01. Next base: position 3,635,638 of record OY970303.1, read on the forward strand.
CACTGAAGGCGGGTTCGCAGTGGCGTGGCGAGGTCGGGAAGTCGCCCGTGCACAGGCGCTCGCGCGACAGTTGAGCCATGGCCAGGAGGTCGGCGCCCTGCTGCGCGCGGACGGCGAGGTGGCTGCCGCCTACCGGCTGGAAACGGGGGAGTACTTGGTGAGCTTCGAACACTCGGACCGCTGGGTGAGGATTGCCCCCGAGCAGGCGAGCACGGTCGAACTGCCTCCGGGGTGGGATGCGCGAGTCGCCGGATACGAGGGACGCCCGCAGCTCCTGTCGTGGGTGGACGACGCGCAGGCACGTTCCGACCTGTCGCGCGGGGGAGCGGTTCCCATCAAGGAGGAGGTCGAGCGGACAGCCTCCTCCTTCCCATCCAACGACTATCGCGCCGCCGCCCGGGAGGCTGTGAGCGATCCGGCCGCTTTCCGGGCTCGGGGAGAAAAGAGCTTCCGGGACGCGCTCACCCGGAGCGATCGCGACATCGCAAGCGGCCGTTTCGACCGGGCCCTCGGAGTCCTCGACGAGATCGATCAGGCATTCCGGAGGCGGCCGGAGTTCACCATGCGGCGGGCAATCGCCGAACTCGGGAGGGATCGCCCCGAGACGGCGGCGCAGGTCCTGCGCGCCTCCGAGGCGGGTCGGCTGTTGGACCGTACCCGTTTCATCGACGAGGTCAGCGCGCGCCTCGCTCGCACTCCAGCAGCCGACCTCCCGGACGTGCAAACCGTGTCGTGGTACACGGAATGGAACGACCTCCGCGCCAGCGGACACGCCAGCGGCCACATGGAGCCGATCGTGGAGGGTGACCGGTTGGCCCTGCATTACCAGGACGACGCGCTGAGGCTTCGCCCCGCGGGGAACACGGCCGTGGCGGAGGTCCTGAACGGACGGGCAGCCCTGTACGTGCAGGACGCCCCCGGGCTGAACAACCTAGACTGGAGCCCTGGTGCCTTGCAGCGAACCCTCCAGCAGGTGGTGTCTGCGAGACCGGGGAGCCTCGGGAGTCTCCCGCGCGGTGACCTGGCCCACTTCCGACCGAGTCTGCTCTCCACGGTGGAGACACCCGAACGGTACCGGCTGCGTGCCAATCCGGCGCCGGCCCTGCGCACCTACCGGGGATACCGGGCGAACGAAAGGTGCGAAAGGCAGGCGGATGCACCCGATTGCCCCCGGGTGTACGTAGTGACGGTGGAGTGAGCGTCTCATGGTCCCGTTGGTGGACGGCTGGGAAGCGCTCCAGGTCAGGTTCGACAAAGCAGAGGATCGTCTCCGGAGCGGGGAATACGGTGCCGCGCTGGACGCTTATCGCGATCTCCTCGCTGCCCGCCTGGCGGAGCACCTCCGCGCGGGCAACACGCTCGACGAGACGGACGGGGTCGTGGCGGAGCGACTCGCGGACGTGGCGGTGCTCCTCGGAGAAACGCGCGCGGCCGACGATCTGCTCGGGGCGCTCGCCGACGCTCTCACGCAGGCCGGAAACACGGTGGGCGCGAGCTACGTCTCGCTCAAGCGCGCCCTGGTGGCGTCGGGTCTAGGGAAACCGGGTCCGGCTTTCGCCGTGCTGCGGTCCCTGGAACCGAGCGTCGGCAGCCTGGAGGAGATCGAATTCAGCGCCTCGGGCCTGTCCCGCTGGGAACGCCGGTGCCGGTGGCAGAGCGCGGGAGAAGCGGACTTCGCGATCCTCCTCTCCCAGTTCTACCTCGTCACGGGCACCCTGCTTTCGATGCTGGGAAACTACGCGAACGCAGAAGCTGCCCTGCGCCGCGGACTGCATTACACACGTGGCGCCGCTCCACAGCTGGCTCTCCTGAGCGCGACCCCGCTACGCCTGGCCCTGGCGGGAGCAATGCTCGAGAAGGGCGAGCTGAGCTCCGCCACGGTGGAACTCGGGAAATTGTCCCCCGCCGTCCTGCAGGGGCAACCTGGCTGGACCGTGCGCAGCCTGGAGTTGCTGGCGACGGTCGCGCTCCTTCGCGGAAAGATGGGAACGGCCCTGGAGCACCTGCGGCACGTCGTCCAGCTCTGCGAGGCTGCAGGCTTCCACGGGGCGAGCGCCCGCGCGCGTATGAACCTCGCCCACGCCCTGATCCTCCTCAACCAGACACACGCGGCTCGCCGGCTCCTTGCGCAGATGGAGCGCGAGGGTCCCGGGAGCGGCCGGGAGACGGCAGCGCGTGCGGCCTGGCTGCTCCTCGTGGCGGACGCACGCGGGAGGTCCCTCGCTCCGCGGGTCCTGTCCGGCTTCGAAGCATGGGGCGGAGGTGTCGAGGACGGAGATGCCGAAGGACCAGCGGCTTCCGGGGTCGCGCCGGAGCTTCCGGAGCCGGCAAGCCACCTGGCCCTCTTCGACGATCTCGCGCTTGCATTCTACTGGGATCTCGGCCGGCAGGATTTCAAGGGAGCTGAGCACCGCCTCACGGACATGCGCGACGTGTTCTCAAGCTGCGATTCGGAACTGATCGCCGTCCGCCTCGCCGTCCTTTCCGGCGTCCTGACGTACTACTGCGGGAGGTTTGCCGATGCGGAGGCCGTTTTCCGCGCCACGCTCCCGCGGCTCGGAGAGCTGGGCCTGAAACCGGAGGAGTGGCAAGCCCTCCGCTTCATGGGGTGGTGCAGCGTACGTCGGGGTCGTCCAGAAAGCCAAACGCGTTTCGCCGTGCAGAAATCGACGGTGCTCCTGCAGGAGCTTGCCGATTCGCTGGGGCCGAGCGACCGGGTCCTCTTTCTCCTCAACAAGTGGACAGCGGACGAAGAGCACCTCGTAGGTGAGGTGGACGCACTGATCCGGACGCGCGAGGCGTGGGCCGCGAGCCCGTGGTGGCGCCCCCTCTCCCATGGCCGCCTGGTCGCCCGACTGCACGACCTGCTCTCGCAGATCGATCGCCACAAAGCGGACGTGGCGCTCGAGCACGTGCGGGGCGCGGCCTCGGGGCGCCATGAGGGTAGCCCAGAAGCCGTGTCGATCTGGCGGCGGCTCCTCTCTCACCCGAGGGACCGGGCCACGCTGACGTTCCTCGTGCTTCCGGATCGGGTCGTCGCGATCGTCTCGGGGTGGCTGCTCCTGGATTTCTCCGTCATGCCGCTTACGCGGGTACGGTTGCGGGAAGAGGTACGTCGCTGGCATGAGCTTGCGAGTGGGTTCGCTGAAGGAGAGGCGCCAGAAAAACGTGCGGACGAGCGGACCGGCGTGGTCGACCGGTTGACCGCCGAACTGGGCCTGCAGGCCCTCCTGGACCGTCTCCCCGACCGGGTTCGGGCGCTCACGCTGGTACCGGATGACGCGCTCCACGGCTTTCCCTTCGCTGCGGTCCGCGTCAGGGACCGCTACATGATCGAAGAGTACGCGCTCAACTTTGCGTTCTCCTCGCTTCCCGGCAGGAGGCGGGAGCGGACGGTCGGAAACGCGCTCCTAGTGGGCATCGGCCGCGGCACCGACGAGTATCCGCCGCTGCCTAACATCCGTGGGGAGATGGACGCCGTCCAGCGGTGGCTGGAAGATCATGGCGTCGAACCGCTCAGGATGGACGAGGACTCGGGGTGCCCGGCGTCACGGGAGTCGCTCATGGCCGCGCTTCAGGAGTCGGGCTTCTTTCACGCCGCCTGTCACGGCCGTTTCGCCCCCGACGAGCCCGAGCGTTCCGGACTTCTGCTCGATCCCGCGAGCGGAGAGATGCTTACCCTGCGAGACCTGGCAACGCTCGCGCTCGGCGGCATGAGTCACGCGACGCTCTCGTCGTGCTGGTCCGCGGACAGCTACGTGCTTCCGGGCCGCTGGATCGTGAGCCTGCCCGAGACGCTGTGCCGGGTGGGAGCCGCAAGCGTGCTCGCGAGTCTCTGGCCTCTGGAGGATCAGTTCGGACGGGCGTTCCAGGAGACATTCTACAGGGGTCTCGATGGGCTGCCGCGGGACCAGGCGCTCCGACGGGCACAACTCGCCGCTTTCAGCGGCTCGCTCCCCGGCGCCGAGGGGACCTGGACCGCAGACCCGGTGTTCTGGGCCGGTCTGCAGCTATACGGCGACCCCGGCCGGCTCCGGTTCGCTGCGAATCCTGTGGCCCACCTTCGGGACGGTAAGTCTGGACCGTTCATCCAACCTTTCGGCCAAGGCCATCTATGAGCATGAGCCGGTGGTATGCGAAGGAGGTACGAGACAATACCAGTTACCTGCCTACGTGGCTGCCGATTGTTCGCGTCGCCCCGGGGGACGTGGGCCGCATTACCGACTTCCAGTTTACTCCGCTCGGGAACCTTGGCCACTTCGGTGTTCCTTTCCATCTGGAGGAGGGGGGGGCGCCGTCCGACATCGAATACTACTCCGCGGGTTCGGTGTCGATAGCGCTCAAGCTCGCCGGCGAGGCCCCCGTGCCGGGCTCCGTGCTGACGCAGGCGGAGGCGGGTCTGAGGGTCACCTTCGGGAGGGAGAACGCAGTTGCGTTTCGCTGCTCCGGCTGCACGTCTGCCCGTATTCCGGACCAACTCTCTCTCGGAAAGCAGGTTCTCGCCCTCCATGAGCGTGGGGAGTGGCCGGAAGATCTGGTCGTCGTGACGGAGGTCATCTCCGCGGGCGCGGCGACGGTGCTCATCTCCAGCGCGGTGAACGCGAGCGTCGACCTGCGGGCGGGCGGCAGGATCGGTTCCGGTCCCGTCAACCTGGCCGCGGGGGATGCCGGGTTCCAGGTCGTCCGCGCTTCGAACATGGGGATGCAGGTGGTGGCGGAGACCGGGCTCACACCCCTGATCCGCACCTCGGGGGTGAGAGCGCGCCTGTTCCGCCCCAGAGTGTTTCGCGGAGGAGGGCCACGAAGGCCGGGCGAGCCGTCCCTGCGCTTCGTGGACGTATCGTACGACGACTACGAGGACAGCCCGCCGATTTCCGACTGAAGGACCTGGCTCCGCAGCCTCGCGTGGGCAGCCGTGCGGAACCCTGCCCGGCACAGCGCCCACTTGGCCACCACGCCGCGTTCGCGCCCCGGCTCGAGCCGAGGGGGAGCAGATCCCGCCCGGGTCCGGTCGATCAGGGTCGACCAGGTGCCGCGTCACCCTGCGGAAGCACCTGTGCCTCCAGGCGGCTCGCCGCCTCCGGGCTCACCCAGACGCGGTGGGCCGCGCGGATGAAATCGTCCTCGCGGGCCTCGTAGATGCTGGGCACGTACCGCTGCGGGTTGCGGTCGAAGAGCGGAAACCAGCTGCTCTGCACCTGCACCATCACCCGGTGCCCCTTCCGGAAGGTGTGGAGCACGTCCGGAAGGCGGAACGAGACCTCGGTCACCCGGTCCGGCTGGAAGGGGGCCGGGGCGCTGAAGGAGTCGCGGAAGCGCCCGCGCATGATCTCGCCGCGGACGAGCTGCTGGTAGCCGCCCAGCCGGACCGTGGAGTCCGGCGAAGGGGGCCCGCCCGGTCCGGCGGGCGGGTACACGTCGATCAGCTTGACCACGAAGTCCGCGTCGGTGCCCGTCGTGCTCACCCACAGGCGGGCGGTGATCTCGCCGCCGAAGGTGACGTCCTCCGGCAGCGCGCCGGTCTGGAACACGGCGACGTCCGGACGCGACACAAAGCAGCGCTGATCGTCGCTCATGTAGCGGAACAGCACACCCTCCTCGATCGTCTGTCCCGAGCACCGGGACGGGACCGGCCGGTGCGGATCGCTCGCGTACTCCACGAACGCCGGGCCGCCCGCAGGGGACGACGCGGCCAGCGCGCCGTCCCCGCGAAGGAAGTAGTCCCGCCGCGCCGCCTCCGGCGCCGGCCAGGCGTCGAACCGGACCCACGCCCTGCGTCCCGTGTCGAACATCAGCGCGCCGGCCGGTGCCGCCCGCGCGCCCTTCAGGTGCGCGCGAAAGAACGCAGCCTCCACGTCCCGCTGGTACGCCGTCTCCAGGGAGTCACCGAAGTACAGGTCGCCGTGCGTGGTATGCGTAACTCCGCGCGCGGCCCAGCCCCGGTGCCCGAACGGCCCCATCACCAGCGAGGCGTTCGTGCCGCCGTTCGCGCGCAGCGCGCGGTACGCCGCCAGCGTCCCCCACAGGTTCTCGGCGTCGAACCAGCCGCCCACCACCAGGACGGGATGGGTGACGCGGGACAGGTGCGGGACCATGGAACGCGCCCGCCAGAACGCATCGTAGTCGGGATGCGCGGCGATCTGCCGCCACCACAGGTTCTCCGGGTAGATGCGGGCGGTGACGTTGCGAAGCGGACCCAGCCCCAGCTGGTAGGCGTAGTCGTCCCCCATCCCGTGCGCGGCGACGCGCAGGTATTCGGGGAGCCACCAGTGCGACGCGGTCGGCTCCGGACGCGGTACGCCGAAGACCGGGTAGGCGTAGAAGTGCCCCTGGAGCAGCGCGCCGTTGTGGTGAAAGTCCTCGAAGAAGAAGTCCATCACCGGCGCCTGGAGCGACGAGGCCACGATGGCCGGGTGCCCGGACAGCGCGGCCGCCGCGGCGTAGTAGCCCCCGTAGCTCACCCCCAGCAGGCCCACCCGCCCGTCGTGCGCGGGAAGGTTGCGGACGAGCCACTCGACGGTGTCGAACCCGTCCGTGACCTCGTCCGTCGCGCGCGCGTCTCGCAGCCGCACCGAATCGGCCAGCAGCGGCCGGACGTTCTCGAAATCGCCCTCCGAAAGGTACCGCCCCCGCACCTCCTGGTTGACGAAGATGTACCCATCCCGGAGCGCGAAGGTGGACGGGCCCAGCGTAGCGGGATACGCGCCGGGACCGTACGGCCCCACCGGGAACGGCGTGCGCTGGAGGATGACCGGATAGCGGCGCCGGGGCGTCGCGTCCCTGGGCACGTACACCACGGTGAACAGCCGCACCCCGTCGCGCATGGGAATGCGCTCTTCGTGCTTGACGTAGTGCTCCGCGATGAACGCCGAATCGGTGACCTCGGCGGACTGCCCGGCGAGCGCCGCCGCGCTGCCAAGGAGCAGCGCCAGCACCGGCGTGGACGACCGCCGGAACGGCCGGAGCATCGCCGTGCGCGTCGCCTGGAGCCACGTCCGCCGCCCCCCGGTCTCGTGCTCCACGCAGCCGGTGCGCGCGCTGGATTCGACGCTTGGTGCATCCATGGGGAGATCGCCTTCACCGGGGAATCGGGGTGATGCGAGAAAGCTGCTCCGCCCCCGGGATGCCGTCAATCTTGATTTCGCAATCAATCCATGTAACTGCGAACGGGCAGCCGGCTGGAGTATCGTTTCGGCCGTGTGTACCTTGGAATCGCACCGCGTCGATCTCCCCAACTCCAACGGGTCCGCATGGAAAGTGAACTGCTGCGGGAGCAGCTCCTGGAGACGTGGGAGATCCACGCCCGCATCAACCTGTACCTGCTGGACGCCGTCCCGCCCGGGGCGCTGGGCGACGTGTCCGCGTCGAAAGGCCGCACCGTGGGCGAGCAGTTCGCGCACGTGCACAACGTGCGGCTGATGTGGCTCAAGGAGGCCGCACCCGAGCTGATGGCGGGGCTCGCCAGGGTGGAAAAGGACGCCGCCGCCGATCCCGCCCTCCTCCGGCGCTCGCTGGAAGCTTCCGCCGTCGCGGTCTCCGCCCTGCTGGCGAAAGCGCTCGCGGCCGGCGGAAAGGTGCGCGGCTTCAAGCCCCACGCGGCCGCTTTCCTGGGCTACCTGGTCGCCCACGAGTCGCACCACCGCGGGCAGATCGCGCTGACGCTCAAGCAGGCCGGGCACCCGCTGGACCGGAAGGCCGCGTACGGACTGTGGGAGTGGGGCGTGCGCTGACCTGCGCAAACGTGTGTCTCCCGGGTTCCACAGGTGCGGTGGGCACGCAGCGAAACCGCGAAAAACGGATTGGCGGCGCCGGCGTGTCGGCACCGCCTAACTGAAGTCCCGCTTCGAATTACCGAACCGTTACCTGGTTCAATTGACTTAAGACAATACCTAACTTATCTTTGCCTCGCGCCTCCACCCGACCGGCGTGGTCCAGGTGCGTCCGTCCGATCCCCACAAACCTATCCAATCCATGCGCAGAACGTTGCTCCGGGCCACCGGCCCGCTGGCGCTCGTGTTGGCCCTGTTCGCATGTTCGGAAGCCCCGCTCGGACCCACCCTGGACTCCGAAGGCGCGCGCTACGCGACCACGGCCGCGCTTCCGCAGGTGGTGATCAGCCAGGTGTACGGCGGCGGCGGCAACGCCGGTGCGACGCTCAGGAACGACTTCATCGAGCTCCACAATCCGAGCACGGAGCCGGTGAGCGTCGCCGGGTGGAGCGTCCAGTACGCTTCCGCCACGGGCAGCTCGTGGCAGGTCACCCCCCTGACCGGCACCATCCAGCCGGGGGGGTACTACTTGGTGCAGGAGTCGGCGGGAACGGGTGGGACGGCGAACCTGCCCACGCCGGACGCGACCGGCACCATCCCCATGAGCGGCACCGCCGGCAAGGTGGTGATCTCGCGGACGGCCACCGCGCTCACCGGAACCTGCCCCACGGGCGTGGTCGACCAGGTCAGCTTCGGCACCACCGCCACCAACTGCGGCGCCGGCACCACCGCCACCCTGAGCAACACCACCGCCGCGATCCGCAACGCGCAGGGCTGCGCGTACACCGGGACGCTGTCGGCGGACTTCAGCACCGGCGCCCCGGCCCCGCGCAACAGCGCCAGCGCCGCGGTCACCTGTGACGTCACGACGCCGCCGCCGACCCCGCCGGGCGCGGCCGCCAAGATCGTCATCAACGAACTGATGACCGACCCCATCCAGGCCGAGTCGCCGAGCTGGGGCGAGTGGTTCGAGGTGTACAACGCCGACACCGTCGCGGTGAACCTGCAGGGCTGGACGCTGGTCTCCGCCGGGCAGGCCCCGCACACGGTGGCGAGCGCGGTGGTGATCCCGGCCGGCGGCTACGCGGTGCTGGGGCGCGGCGCGGACATCACCCGCAACGGCGGCGTCACGCTGGACTACAACTACTTCAGCGGCACCGCCACCACCATCTGGCTGGACGACAACGACTGGCTCGTGCTGCGCAACCCGGCCGGCGTCACCGCCGACTCGGTGGCGTGGAGCGGCTCGTCGTACGGCGCCACCCGCGCGCTCCGCGACGCCAGCCAGGACAACGCCGACGGCAGCGGCGCCAACTGGGGCTACTCCACCACGCCCTTCGGCGACGGCGACCTGGGCACCCCCAAGGCGGCCAACGGCACGTTGAGCTCCACCCCGCCGACCCCGCCGGTGGGCGTGGCCAGGATCACCTTCACCGGGCGTGACGCCACCGACCCGGCGCTCCCCGTGGGCTTCGCGGACCAGCTCTTCGCCACCGGGCGCGACCTGGCCGGGAGCGTGGTCGTCACCACCTTCACCTGGGGCACCACCACCCCCGACCTGGCCAGCGTGGACCAGAACGGCGTGGTGACGGCCAAGGGCGCGGGGACGGCGGTGATCACCGCCACCAGCGCGGACGGCCGCGTGGGCAGCTACTCCGTGGCGACCCGCGTGGGCGTGGCGAGCACCACCGCCGTGTACGCCGGGAACACCGAGTTCGGCGAGCCCGCCGACGGCGACGCGAGCGACGACTTCATCGTCCGCCGCGACCAGTTCACCAGCTCGTACAACGTCAACCGCGGCACCCCCAACTGGGTCAGCTACGCCATCGACCCCTCGAACTTCGGGGGCGAGGACCGCTGCGACTGCTTCACCCCGGACCCGGCGCTCCCGGGCAGCTTCGCCGAGGTGTCCACCGCCGACTACACCGGCGCCGGGACGTTCCACGGCTACGGCATCGACCGCGGCCACCTGGCGCGCTCCTTCGACCGCACCTCGGGGAGCCTGGACAACGCCACCACGTTCTACTTCACCAACATCATCCCCCAGGCGGCCGACAACAACCAGGGCCCCTGGTCGGTTCTGGAGGACTCGCTGGGCAAGCTGGCCCGCAACCACGGCAAGAACGTATTCGTGATCGCCGGCGTAGCGGGGAACCTGGGAACGCTCAAGAACGAGGGGAAGGTGGTGATCCCCGCCCGCACCTGGAAGGTGGCCGTGATCATGCCCGAGGGTCAGGGGCTGGCGGACATCGACGACGTGGGCGACCTGGAGATCATCGCGGTGGACCTGCCCAACCAGGCCGGGATCCGCAACGTTCCCTGGACCGAGTACCGGACCACGGTGAACGCCATCGAGGCGATCTCCGGCTACGACCTGCTCGCGATGCTCCCCAACGGCGTCGAGGCGGTCGTGGAGGGCAATGAAAGCACGCCGCTGGCCGCAATGGACGTGCAGCCCTCCACCATCAGCCTGGGCAGCACCACGGTGATGAACGTGGTGCTCTTCTCCCGGCCGGGCTTCGACGCTACCGCCGTCAACGTGTCCAACGTTCGCCTGGCGGTGGGCGGCGCCGGGTCGGGCGTCCCGGTTTCCATGCGCGGGACGGCGTACCAGACCACCACCCGCGACTTCAACGGCGACGGGCGCACGGACCGGCAGCTCACCTTCACCCTGTCGAGCCTGAAGGCGGCCGGTTTCAGCACGAGCACGACGCAGCTCGTGCTGAAGGATGCGCTCAGCGCGTTCAAGTGGGAGGCCTACGACGTTTCCCTCCCGGACTTCGTGCCGTAGCCGTCCCGCGCCATCGGGCGGCGGACAGGCAGTGGACGGGGGCGCGTCGCTACGGGCGGCGCGCCCCCGCTTCTGTTTGGTTGGTCTCGTAACAGCTTTGAACTGCTGTTGCCGTTGTGACCTGTGCGGGAAGTCGGGGGAAGCTCCGCAGTCGATGGGTCTGTCCGATGCCGGCGCGATCCCGCCCTCATTCCTGCCTCCGTCCCGCGCCCGCGGTTCGCTTTTCCGCCGTGCCGCAGGGGTGCGGCTTCGTGTGTTTCTTGGAGATTTTGTAAGCGCATATATTTGTATGAGCTTACAAGAAATATAGGTGGTTGCTGGGTGCCCTGGGGGCGAAGCAAGGTTCCGCGGTTGACAACCTTTTGGGGTTTTGCTGAATCCAATCGGGTGAAGGAAGCGTAGTGCCTCGCAGGTCACGTTTCACCCGTCCCGAAAGGAAAATCATGTCTCGTCTTGCGTCTTATGCCGCCGCCCTCGCCGTGGGCCTCGTGATCTCCGCCTGCGCCGACCGCCCCGCCGACCACGTCGCTCCGCTTCCGGCGCGCACCGCGGCCCAGGAGGCCCCGGCGGTCCTCTGCGGCGACGCCGCCCGCCCCTGCGAGCTGGACGCGATCGTCGTTTCCGCCGAGCGCGCCGCCGCCGCGGACGCCCCGGTCGCGGTCCGCTCCTGAACCGACCTGGCACTCCGTCCACCGGCACGCCAGGGCGGACGAGTCGATCCTCACGGCGTGGCCGCCACCGGCGGCCCTGAAGGACATAGATGAGGAAGCGCCGTCCGGGACTCCGGGCGGCGCTTCCGTTTTTGCAGGCAGCCCGCTCCGCGAGGGCGCCCGGCGGTGGCGCCGGATATGCGGCGGCGCCCGGCTCCCCCGGCCGCGTGCCGGCCGGAGGGGAAAGCCCTGCGCGGCGCCGCCCGCAGACCTCGCCGAAAGGAGCCGAGCCATGGACGATCACCCGGACACCGGAGCGCACGCGTACCCGCCGGTTCCCCCGGACGACCCCCGGCGGGTCCTCACGCTCGTTCCCCCGGCGGACGCCCCGGGCCTGCGGCACGTCGCGGTGGCGGGCGGGGTCTACACCATTCTCCTGGCGGGCGCGGATACGGCCGGCCGCTTCTGCATGGTGGAGATGCGGGTTCCGCCCGGCGGCGGCCCGCCCCCGCACCGGCACGACTTCGAGGAAACGTTCCGCGTCCTGGAGGGCGAGATCGAGTTCACCTTCCGCGGGGAGTGGATGGTCGCCCGGGCCGGAACGACCGTCAACGTACCGGCCAACGCGCCGCACTCCTTCCGCAACGCTTCCGCCGCGCCCGCGCGGCTCCTGTGCCTGTGCTCGCCGTCCGGCCAGGAGGAGCTGTTCCTCGCCATCGGCGACCCCGTCGAGAGCCCGACGGTCCCGCCGCCGGTCCTCGCCGATGCCGAACGGGCGGAGCGGAGGGCCCGCGCAGAAGCCCTCGCCCCCCGCTACCGCACCGAGATGCTGCGGTCCCCGGCCTGAGTCGCCGTGCCGGGCCGGCCGGGCGGAACCCGACGCTCCCCCGGAGCTCGGACACGCTGCTTCCCCGGCTGCCCGCTCTGGCCCCCGCGTGAGGGATTACGGCCCGAAGGGGCGAGACCCGGCGGGGCTGTTTCCGCCGGGGCTCGACTCCGTTGGGCTGCGTTGTTTGCAGCCCTACGGAGCCGAAGCCCGACCCCGGCGCCAGCCGGGGGCACGCCCGAATCGCGCCGTCCAAAGCCGTCCGCCTACTGGTACCGCACCACCATCCACGCCACACCGGGAAGCGGCGAGCCACCCGCGCTGGAGGAAAGACGATAGGCGCCGCCCAGCCCGTCGTCCTCGACGAGGAAGTAGTTGGGGCTGCCGTAGCGCCAGGTGAGGGTGGCGGCGTTGCCGGCGACGGCGGCGGGGCTCCCGGGGTCGCCGCGGAGGGCGCGGCCGCCCGTGCGCAGGACCGCGGGGGCGACCCACCCCATGGCGGGCCCCTGGCCGGCGGTGCTCACGCGGCGGAAGGCGTGGTTCTGGAGGTCGGGGTTGGTGGTGAGGTCGTCCACGGCCTGGCTCAGCGTCCAGCGGAGGAGCGCGTCGGCGGGGTCCCAGGCGGCGTCCAGGGCGGAGCGCATGCGGGCGGTGAGGCCGGCGCGGCGCGCTCCGTGGGCGTCGTAGCCGTACCAGCCGTCCAGCGCGCCACGGGAAACGGCGGCCAGCGCCTCGTCCTCGCCGCGGCCGCCGCGCACCATGCGGACGACCAGGTCCATCTGGAAGCTGGCACCGCTCTCGTAGCCCTGCGTGAACTCGCCGCGGGCGTTGGCGGCCAGCAGCGCGTAGGCGGCGCGGCGCCCGTCGCCCAGCCCGGCGGCCCAGTCCCAGTTCCCCGTCAGCCCGATCCCCTCCACCCGCGCGGCCGCCACCGAGGCGAGCAGCTCGGCGTTCCCCTCGGCGGCCCAGGCGACCGTCGCGCCGGAGCCGGCGACGTCCCCGGGTCGCGTCTCCCAGGAGTACTGCTCCTGCCAGGCGTGCGCCAGCTCGTGCGCGAGCGTCTTCAGCAGCCCGGCGGCGGTGGTCTCGTAGGCGGTGTTGAGGAGGGCGTAGGAGTGCTTGCGCCCGTCCACGGTGTGCGAGACGCTGCTCCCCAGGGTGGCGCCGGTGCCGCGGCGCGCCAGCACCAGGAGCTGGCCCGATCCGGCGCTGGTGGAGGGACGGGTGGCGGTGAGCGCGGCGCGCAGCAGCGGGTACGCGCTCTCCGCCGCCCGCGCGAAGGCGCTGTCCGCCCGCGCCAGCCACGCCGCCGTGCCGCCGGCGGCCTCCTCCCCCTCGGCCAGGGCGAGCACCAGGTGCCCGCCGTACACCCGCACCACGCGCGCGGTCTCGCTCCCGGCGCCCGCCACGTCGCCCACGGCGAAGCGCTCGCCCTCGCGCCAGGGCGCCGCGCGGCGCACCAGGCTCGCGGGTGCGCCCGCGTCCGCGGGGGCGGCGCGGTCCGCCGACGGCGCCGCGGGGGAGCGGAGCGCGGCCGGGGCCGCGGGCGCCGCGCTCCCGGCTTCGGCCACGCTCACCGTGTAGGCGAGCGGCGAGGGGGCGTACCCCTCGAACCCGGCCTCCGCGTCGCGGAGCTTTCGGGTGTCCAGGAACGCCAGCGCGTACTTCGCCCCGGCGGCGGGGGCGAAGCGCAGGCACGCGTCGTTCCCGGGCGAGAGGCGCACCGCCTGGCCCACGGCGAGCTTCAGGTCGCCGCGGCGCGGGCGGGCCACCGCGAGCCCCGGCGCCACGTCCGCGCCGTCCGCGTCCACGGCCTGGCGGACGCCGCCGCCGGCGCAGCCCGCGTCCGCGAGCGGGGCCACGGCAAGGCGCAGCGTGGCGCTGTCGCCGCCCAGGACGCGCGCGGCTTCCCCGCCCACGCGCACCGTGCCCAGGTCGCGCAGGCGGAAGCCGCGAAGCAGCAGGGTGTCCACCCCGTCCCCGGGCTCCACCGACGCGGCGAGCACCAGCGGGCGCGCGGGGACGACGCGGACCGTCAGCAGCGCGCCGCCCGCGCGCAGCGTCGCCGTTCCGGGCGCGGCGGCCCGGATCCGCCCGGCCGCCAGCGCCTCCGGGTCCAGCACGGGGAGCTCGCCCAGCCAGCGCGACTCGGAGGCGAGGACCGGCGCGCCGCCCGCCACAGCCGCCGTGTCCCCCACGTGGGTGAGCGTCACCGCCGGGTCCGCGGGGGAGGGGCCGGCTTCGGGCGCGGTGGGGGAGGTGCCGCACGCGGCGGCGGCCAGGAGCGAAGCGAGCAAGGCGTGGCGGCGCATGGCGGGGGTCGGTGGGGGCGCGGGTGCGTGGACGCACGCCCTGGAGGCGAGACCCGGACCAGCGATGCGCGATGGCCTATGTCATTGTGTTGATTGTGTTTGACTGAATGGACAAGAACGGAGTGACTGGAAGGGAACTGTACACCCGGCGGCCGCGTTTCGGCGCAAATCGTTTCAGGAGTGGAGCTTGGACAAACTGTAGAAATTCAGTACGGTGACGGTGGTCGGAAAGGTCGGATTTTCGTTCCCGTTCGGGAACAAAATTCAAGATCATGAAGGGACAAAGCTTCATAACAATTTATTCTGCATAGAATTGTGGTGAGTTTGGTTTGCCGGTGAGCGTACGGGTATTTTCCACCCCGCTGAACGGACGTGGATGCTGCTCCTCCCGGGTTCTCTCCGGGGACTGCTTCCCGCTGGATCCCTGGACGAGCAGCGATTGAACGACTGGCTCCGGGGTGGCCGAGCACCACCCGCTTTGTCGCCTTGGATGCGGCGGGCTCGGCAGGGAACCGGCAGGATGCAAGGAGAGTCTTGCGATCTGCATCGAACGGGCTCTCATCATTGACCTTGGAGTGTTCCCGTTCGGGAACGATCGTCATCGGGCGTCTGGCTTAAAGTGTCTGCAAATCCTTTTGTCTGATTGGTTTGCGCATTTATTTGGGATCGAGGCGAGGTGTAAAGGTATTATGCAGCACGCCTCGATGTGAAACGAAACTTCGCAGCGGTTCCGCCGGCATATCCGGTATCGATGCACGGGTCTTCCCCACCTTCGAATCCAGCTTCCGAATCTCCTGATGACCTCGCCACGACCCGGGAACCTGCTCCCGGGAACCTCGTCGACCGCGCCTCGCGCGCCCCAGCCCTCCGGATCCGCGGTTTCGCGGATCCGGCGCGGGGCGGTGGCGGCGGTGCTGTCGGTGCTCGGGGTGGTGGCCGCGGCGGTCCCGGGGAGTGCCCAGCTGTCGCTGACACGCTCGCACGAGGGGACCCTCGACTACGTGGTCACGGGGGCGACCCTCCGTCAGCAGAGCAACGGCGCCGACCCCTGCGACGTGAACACGAGCGCTGCCGCCACGCTCAGCGGGATCCCGGCCGGCGCGACGATCACGGCCGCCTACCTGTACTGGGCGGGCTCGGGCGACCTGGACGCCGCCATCCGCTTCAACGGCACCAGCATCACCGCCGACCGCACGGCCACGACGACCTTCGTCAACGGCAGCACCACCTTCAACTTCTTCGGCGGGTTCGAGGACGTGACGAGCCGGGTGACGGGGAACGGCACCTACACGATCTCGAACCTGGCGGTGGACGCCGGCACCCCCTACTGCGGTTCGCAGGCGGTGCTGGGCGGATGGAGCCTCGTCGTGGTCTACGAGTCCGCGAGCCTCCCCGTGAAGCGGGTGCAGGTGCACGACGGGTTGCGGGCCTTCCGGTCGGCCACCGAGACGGTGACGCTGAGCGGCTTCCTGGGGGCGACGACGCCGCTGGCCCGGCTCACCTACCTCGCCTGGGACGGAGATCCCGACCTGACCGGGGACGAGGAGGTCCGCTTCAACGGGTTCGCCCTCACGGACGGGCTGAACCCGGCGGGCAACGGGATGAACTCCACCGTCAACTCGCAGGCGCGCACCAACGTGTACGGTCTGGACCTGGACAGCTACGACGTCTCGTCGCGGCTGTCCGCCGGGGCCCGCACCGCCTCGCTGCAGGTGGAGACGGGGAACGACATGGTGGTGCTGCAGGCCGTGGTGACCGCCGTGGCGGTGGTCCTGGTGGACGTGACGCCCAAGGGGCTCGCCGCTCCCGTGGCACGCCTGGCCGGGACCCAGTACAGCCAGGTGTTCGCCGTGGAGAACCCGTCGCTCGCCACCGACAACTTCGACGTGCTGGCCCGCGCGACCGTCGGGGCGGGGGCGTTCGTCACCGTGGACTCGGTGACGGGGCCGGGGATCACCACCCGCGTGCGGCAGGACAGCTCCCGCGTGCAGGTGGCCTCCGGCGCCACGCGCAGCTACACGGTGTGGTACACCGTCGCGGCGGGCGCCACCGCGGACAACGTGGTCTACCTCAAGGCGCGCGCGGTCAGCCGCCCCGTGCTGGCCGTGTCGGAGGGGTGGGCGGAAGTGCGGCGCGTCCGCCCGTCGGTGACCCTGGCCAAGACCGTGACGCCCTCGGCGAGCAGCGGGCCCGGCACCGACCTCACCTACACCCTCCAGTTCGGCAACGCCGGCAACTTCGCGGCCCGCGGCGTCTCCCTGGTGGACGTGGTCCCCACCCAGGTGGTGTTCAAGCTGGGGAGCATCCAGCAGACGCTCCCCGCCGGCATCACCGCCACGGTGGCGTACTCGTCGGACGCGGGCGTCACCTGGACGTACGCGCCCGTTTCCGCGGGATGCGGAGCGCCCGCCGGCTACGACGCCTGTGTCCGGCGCGTGCGCTGGACGCTGACGGGCGACCTTCCGGCGGACGCCGCGGCGTCCGCCGGCACGCTCCGCCTGGTGGCGCGCATTCGATGAAGCCGTTCGCACCCGGGTCCGACCGGACCCGTTTCCTTCCCCGAAGCACCGGAGGACCCATGAAGCCGCTGTTCCGCCTTTTCCTGCTGCTCGCCCCGCTGCTGCTCGCCCTCCCGGCGCGCGCGCAGGATGCGCAGAAGCCCGCGGCGCTGGTGGTGACCGCCACCAACCGCACGCAGGCCGCCGAGGCGGCCCGCGGAACCGCCCGCCGGGACGACCACGCCCGTCCCGGCGACGTGCTCCGCTACCGCCTGACCTTCACCAACACGGCCGGGCGTCCGGTGCGCGGGGTGAACCTGAGCAATCCGCTTCCCGGGGGCGTCCGCTTCGTCGCGGGCTCCGTCCGGTCGAGCCGGGACGACGCCCGTCCCGAGTACTCGGCCGATGGAGGGCGCACCTTCTCGCAGCAGCCGATGGAAGACGTGGTGGTGGAGGGGAGGCGGGTCCGCCGGCCCGTCTCCCCCGAGCGGTACACGCACGTCCGCTGGACCGTGGACGGATGGGTGGCTCCCGGAGCCGCCGTCACCGCGGAGTTCGACGCCCGCCTCGCGGGCCCGGCCGGGGCCTCTCCCGGCGCTCGCTGACCCCCGACCCTGATCCTCTCCAGTCACCGGAACCCACGAAATGACAACGATCCTCCGCAGGCTCGCGCTCGCCGGCCTGCTCCTGGCGCCGCTGGCGGCCACGCCGGCCCTGGCCCAGACACCGACCGCCGAAGGCACCGTCATCACCAACACGGCGACCGCCACCTGGTCGGACGCCAACGGCAACACCTACACGCCGGCCACCGCCAGCGTGAGCGTCACGGTGGGCTTCACCGCGGGCCTGGACGTGGTGTCGCCGGCGACCGCCACGCCGCTCAGCGCCAGCACGGGCAACGAGCAGCCGTTCACCATCACCAGCGGCGGCAACGGCGTCGACTCGGTGACCGTCAGCGCCAGCGCGGGCGCCGGCGCGACCATCACCGGCTACAAGCTGGGCTCCACCTCCTACCCGACGCTCGCCGCGCTGAACGCCGCGCTGGCCGGGACGGCGGTCCCCGCCGGCGGCAGCATCACCGTGACGGTGGTCTACAGCGTCGCGGCCGGCCAGTCCGGGCAGAACATCCCGCTGTCGCTGACCGCGACCTCGCGGCGCAGTACGGGCACCAGCGACACGTCCACCACCACCCTGTCGCCCATCGCGACGGCGGGGATCTCGGTGACGCCGGACGCGGGCACGGTGAGCCGCCTGCCCAGCAACGGCACGCAGTACACCGCCGTCTACACGCTCACCAACCCGGGCGGCGTCGGCGGCACCTACAACCTGGCGGCCAGCACGGCCAACGGCGCGGTGCTCACCATCGTGTCGGTGAACGGCACGGCCGGCACGAGCGGCTCCATCGCCGTGGGGCCGGGCGCCACGCAGACGGTGAACGTGGTCTACACCATCGCCAACGCGGCGGTCGGCTCGACGGCGGGGCTCACGCTCACCGCGACCTCCAGCACGGACCCGGCCGTCACGGACGCGGGGAACTACACGATCACCGTGATCGGCGCCTCGGTCACCATGACCAAGGAAGCGTTCCGCGACAACCAGACGACCGCCATCGGCGGCTCGGACCGGGTGCTCCCGGGCGAGTACATCCAGTACCGGATCACGGTGACCAACACCGGCGCCTCGGCGGCGAGCAACGTCAGCGTCGGCGACCCGCTCCCGGCGCAGGTGACCTACCAGTCGGCCTCGGGTGACGCCGCGGGGTGGACGATCGGCGAGTCCTCGGGGACGGTGACGGCGGCGCTGGCCTCGCTCGCCCCGGCTGCGAGCCGGTACTTCTGGATCCGCGTCCGCGTCAAGTAAGGACATCCCGATGCGCTTCCCCTTCGCAAGCACGGGCACGGGCCGCGGCGGCCCCGGCAGGACGAGTCTCGTCCTGCCGGTGGTCGCGGCGTGCGCGCTGCTCGGCCTGCTCCCGGCGGCCCGCGTGGCCGCCGGGATGGGGGCGCATCGGATCCCGGCCGCCGCGGACACGGCGGTCGTGGAGAACCGGGCGTACCTGTCGTACTCCATGGGCGGTGGGCAGTGGACGTCGTCCGCGGCCGCGACGGTGACGGTGAATCTCCCGGCGGTGCAGGTGACGCCGTCGTACGAGGCGACGATGGAGCCGGGCGGGCGGCGGGTGTTCGCCCACCGGGTGACGAACTCGGGAGCGGCCGCGGGCCGCTTCCGCCTGGAGGCGGCCGCGCCGGCGGGTTGGCGCGTGTCGCTGTACCTGGACGTGGACGGCGACGGGGAGATCGGGGAGCGCGACACCGCGGTCCCCGCCGCCCTGCCGCTGGACGCGGGCGCGTCGGCGGCGCTCCTGCTGCTGGTGGAGGTGCCCGTAGACTTCGCCGGCGGCGAGACGCAGGCCGTGGTGCGGGCCACCAGCGAGGCGGACGCCTCGGTGACCGCGTCCGCGACGGACCGCATCACGGTGGCGCGCGGGCGGACGGCGGTCTCGCTGGACAAGTCGGTGGACCGGGCGGACGCGCTGCGCGGCGACACGCTCGCCTACACGCTGGTGTTCGCCAACCGCGGGGTGGCGGCGTTCCCGGACGCGCGCCTGCAGGACCCGCTCCCGGCCGGGGTCCGCTTCGTCCCCGGGAGCCTGCGGCTGAACGGCGCCTCGCTTTCCGACGCGGCCGACGCCGACGCGGGGAGCGTGCGGCGCGACCCCTCCGGCCGCGAGACGGTGGAGGTGCGGCTGGGGACGCTCGCCCCCGGCGCCAGCGGGACGGTGGCGCTGCGCGTGGTGGTCGCCGCGGACGCCGCGGCGGGCTCGCTCGCCAACGTCGCCACCCTCGCGCTGGGCGACAACCAGGCCGCCTCCACCCCCGCGGAGACGCGGATCGGGGAGGGTAGGCTGGAGGTGAGCAAGGAGCGCGTGGGGACCGGCGCCGTGCGCGCCGGCGGCGAGCTGTCGTACCGGGTGGGCTACGCCAACCGCTCCACGGCCGCCGTGCGCGACGTGGTGCTGGCGGACACCCTCCCCGCCGAGCTGACGCTGATCTCGGCCGAGGGCTCGCCCGAGGTGCAGGGCCAGGTGGTGCGCTGGAAGCTGGGAACGCTGCAGCCGGGCGCCGCCGGCGCCTTCACGCTGGTGACGCGGGTGGCGGCCTCCGCGGGTGGGCGGACGGTGGTCAACCGCGCCACGGTGCAGGGCACCGGCGCGGCGGCGGCCATCGCCGCGGCCGCGCCGGTGCCGGTCGCGTCGCTGGACCCGGCCGGGCTGGAGCTGCGCAAGTCGGCGGGGTCGCTGGAGGCCGGGGTGGGGGAGACGGTCCCCTACACCCTGGTGCTCCGCAACCCCGGCGACACGCCGCTGGAAGATCTCGTCGTGCGCGACCTGATCCCCGAGGGGACGCGGCTGGTGGAAGGGAGCGTGTGGGGCGCGGACTCGGCGCGGGTCGAGGGGCGCGAGCTGCGCCTGACGCTCGCCGGGGCGCTGGCCCCGGGGGCCGAGCGCACGGTGCGCTACGCGCTCGCGCTGGTGTCGCCCGGGGACGCCTCGCAGCTGGGGAACCGCGCCTGGGCGGAGGCCGCCGGGGGGCGCGTGCGCAGCGACACGGCGACCGCGTGGGTGCGGCTGCGCCGCGGCTTCGCCATGCAGGGTCGCACCCTCATCGGCAAGGTGTGGCTGGACGAGGACGGCGACGGGCGGCAGGGCCCGGGCGAGCGGGGGATTCCCGGCGCCGGCGTGTGGAGCGCCGACGGCGAGGTGGTGACCACCGACCGCGAGGGGCGCTTCTCCTTCCGCGACCTGCGGCCGGGGACGCACGTCCTGCGGCTGGACACGCTGGGCCTCCCGGCCGGCTACACCGTCGCCCGCCCCGGCGAGGAGCTGATGACGGTGCGCATGGACGGGTGGACCGCGCCGCGCGCCGCCTTCCGGCTGGTGCGCATGCTCCCCGGCGCCGCGGCCGCGGCCGCGCGCGGGGCAGGCCCCAGCGGCGGCGACGTGGACGCGGGCGCGCCCGGCGCCGGCGCCCCCGGCGGCGAGGCGAGGAAGCTTCCGCCGCGGGTGGCCCCGCTCCGCACCCAGGAGGAGCGCGCCGCCGCGGACCGCTCCGGCTTCCTGGAGGGCCCGGGCGTGGCGATCATGGCGCCCACGGACGGCACGGTGATCGGCACCAACCGCCTGTACGTGGGAGTGAAGGGCGAGCCCGGCGCCCCGGTGCGCCTGTTCGACGGCGACCGGCTGGTGCGCGAGGACGTGCTGCGCCCGGACGGCAGCTACGACTTCATCGGCGTGGAGGTGGCGCCGGGGCCGCACCGCTTCCGTGTCTGGACCCGCAACTCCTGGCAGCGCGAGCGCTGGGACAGCGTGGCCGTGCACCGCTCGGGCGGCGCCGCCCGCATCGAGCTCCCCGCGAAGCCCGTGACCCTGCGCGCCGACGTGCGCGCCGCGGAGCGGCTGCGGGTGCGGGTGCTGGACCGCTGGGGCGTGCTGGTGGCCGACACGCCCAACGTCACCGTGGAAGTGCGCGGCGCCGCGGCGGACGGTCCGGACGTGGATGCCAGCTCGGTGGGGATGCAGCTGCGCACCGGCGCGGACGGCTGGCTGGAACTCGTCCTCCGCGCCCGCGAGGTGGGGACGGGCGAGCTGCGGCTCGCCTCCGACACGGTGCGCGGGGCCGTCCCCTTCCGGGTGCTCCCCTTCGTCCGGCCGCTGATCGCCACCGGCGCCGCCCAGGTGGGCGTCGGCGCCGCGCCCGAGGCCTTCGGCGCGGTGACGGTGCAGGGGGCGCTGAACGCCGAGACCTCGGTGAGCGTCAGCTACGACTCGCGCCGCTCCGACCCGGAGGGCGACTTCTTCGCCCATGGCTACGACCCGCTGGACGAGTCGCGCTACCCCACCTTCGGCGACGGCAGCGAGCGGCGCGTGCTGGCCGGGACCACCCAGACGCTGTCGGCGCGCGTGGAGCGCGGCTTCGACTGGCTGGAGGCGGGCGACGTGATGACCTCCGGCTTCGGCGCGGACGGCTCGCTGGGTGCCTACCGCCGCGCCCTCACCGGCGTCGCCGGGCGCGTGTCCGGCGGGGCGCTGGCGTGGAGCGGCTTCGGGAGCATGACCGACCAGGCGCTGGAGCAGCGCCAGTTGCGTGGCGACGGCAGCTCGGGGCCGTACCGTCTGGGCGGCGGGATCCGCCCCGGCACCGAGCGCGTGGCCATCGAGGTGCGCGCCGCCGACAACGCCGCGCGCGTGGTCGCCCGGCAGGAGCTGTCGCGCTTCACCGACTACCAGGTGGACTACCTCACCGGCGCGGTCCTCCTCCAGCGTCCCGTCCCCTCCACCGATCCCCAGGGGAACCCGGTGTTCGTGGTCGCGACGGTGGAGCGGCGCTCCGGTGGCGAGGCGCGCTTCGTGGGCGGGCTGCGCATGGAGCTGAACGCCGCGCGGCTGATGTCCCTGCGCGGGGTGGACTCGCTGGGGATCGGCTTCTTCGGGGTGCGCGACGCCGCGGGGACCACGGGCTCGCTCGCCGGCGGCTTCCCCGGCGCCTCGCTGGCCTCGTACGACCTGTTCGGCGGCGACTTCCGCGTGCGCAGCGGCCGGCTGGAAGCGGGCGCCGAGCTGCTGCACGCCGCCGGCGACTCCGCCGCGACCGCCGGCCAGGCCGAGCTCGCGTGGAGCCTGCCGGGCGACCGCTTGCGCGTGGAGGCCGGGTGGCTGCGGGTGGGAGACGGCTTCGCCGCATCGGCCAACCCCCGGCTGGTGTCGGAGATGGACGAGGTGCGCGTGGCCGGATCGGTGAAGCTCCCCACCGGCTCCACGGTGACGGTGCGCCACGAGCGGCAGGCTTTCCACGAGTTCGGGGTGGAGCGCAGCTCCACGCTGGCCACCGCCACGCAGGAGATGGCGGGCCGCAGGCTCACCGCCGAGGGCGGGGTGACCAGCGACCTCCAGGACGCCACCGACGCTTCCTCGTCCAGCGCGCAGGGCAAGGCCACGCTGGGCCTGACCCCCGACTTCAGCGTGTGGCTGGAGGGGAGCCGCGTCCTCAGCGCCTCCGCCGGCGCGCCCGCGCGGCCGGACCACGTGGGTGCCGGGGCGTCGTACCGGGTGCTCCCCGGCGTGCGGATGGAGGGGGCGCACCGCTGGGTGCGCGCCGGGGCCGACTCGGCGACCTACTCCTTCACCTCGCTGGGGCTGCGGATGGAGTCGGTGCTTGGCGGGCAGGTGTGGGGCGACGTGGAGAGCATGGCCGGCGAGCGCGGCGCCAGCTCCATGGCGCTGGGGTGGAACCAGCGCCTGAGCATGACCGGCGGGTGGGCGCTCAACTCTCTCTTCGAGCGCCGCTTCGGGCTGAGCCGCGCCCCGCTCGCCGACCCGCTGCGCGCCCTCCCCTTCGCCCGCCCGGAGCGCGACCGCTGGTCTGCCGGGCTGGGGCTGGAATGGCTCCCCGCCGACAGCGCGGCGCGCTTCAGCGCCCGCGGCGAGGTACACGACGGCGAGGAGCGCACAGGCTATCGCTTCGACGTGGCGGGCGACCTGCCGCTGGGTCCCTCCATGTCGCTGCTCACCCGGCACGACTGGTCGTCGGACTCGTGGCCGGGCACCAGCGGCGACCAGCAGACGCGCCGCGACCGCTCGCTGGTGGGCTTCGCGCTCCGCCCGGTGGGCTCGGACGCGGTGAACGCGCTGGCCAAGCTGGAGTGGCGGCGCAGCGCGGACCCGCTCTTCGGCGGCGACGTGCTGACGCAGGCCCGCGACGAGGCGCGCCTGATCGGCTCGGCGGACGCCATCTGGGCGCCCACGGAGGGGATGGAGCTGGCGGGGCGCTACGCGGTGCGCTGGAGCATGACGGGCGACACGCTCCCGGGTGCGAGCGACCTGCGCTCCATCGCGCACTACCTGGGCGGGCGCTACGGGCAGACGCTGCGCGGGCCGCTCTCGGCGCGGCTGGACGGGCGGGTGCTGCTGGAAGGCACCACGGGTACGGCGCGCTGGAGCGCTACGCCGTCGCTGGTGATGCGGCTAAGCACGCAGCTGGAGCTGGAGGGCGGCTGGCGGATGGGCGACCTGCGCGACCCGGACTTCTTCGCCTTCGGCGGGAGCGGGCCCTTCGCGGCGCTCGGCATCCGGCTGACCGAGGGGACGCTGGACAGCACGGCGTCGTTCTGGCGGGAGCGGATCCGGCGGGAGTTCTGAGCGGCGGTATGAACGACGCAGTACGTGAAAACAGCGCCCCTGCCGGGAGATCCCGGCGGGGGCGCAGTCGTGTGAGTTCCCCCGGAAGGCGGCGGCCACGAAGTAGACCTGATAGTGGCAGGCTCACTTGCGCGTAGCCCGGTCCAGGCGCAGATACAATCGGAGTGACGAGCGGCTGGTGCACCCATCATCGAACCCACGCCTACGCCGAATTCCCCATGACGCGCGATTTCTTTGACGATGAGCAGTGGAGGAAAGGATACGAATTCGAGAAGTGGGTCCGGGCGCGCATGCCGGAAAGCTTCTGGAAGCTACTTGAATGGCGTGGTGATAAGTGCGTCCCCGGGTTTCCTCCTCCCGTCTCGGCGAAATATCCGGACTTCGAACTGGAGGACAACGTAGGACAGTTCAGGGTCGCGATTGAATGCAAGTGGCGCGACCGGTACGCGGATGCTTCGATTGACCCGGTGCAGATCCAGCGGTACAAGGAATACCAGAGCGATTCAGGAACCCCGGTCCATCTGGTAATGGGGATTTCTGGGACGCCGTCATCTCCTTATCGAGTTTATATCTGCCCTCTCAGCCAGTACGAAAGCTCTATGCTTCACCGTAAAGACGGGTATTCCACTCTCAAGGCATCCGATCCTGATTCCGATTTTTACTTCCACCGCGAGCTTCAAGAGTTCAAGACTTACAACTCCGAGGTAAGGGTGAGAGAGCTGAGCTCATCGTAGCGACCCCGAGGCGTGATCCGATCGGCCAAGCGGTCAGGATGCTCCGGCGATTCGGGCCGGGCGGTCGTCATATCGCCGGAGTGAGTTGTTCGGTCACGTTCGTCCCGCGCCGCACGCACCTGGGCTTGCCGCTCGGCGCACTCGACTCAGAAGGTGTAAGGCAACTCACACCCGGAGCACGGTTCATGGACGGGAATCTCCCAGACGTAGTCGCTGATTTCTGGAAGTTCGTATGGCCGAGCATGATACGCCTCTCGCTGCTGCTTGGACTGCTGTTCTACCTCGCGCCGAGAACCCTTGGCGCCTTTCGCCTGCGTCTGGAAAAAAGCAGCGCCGAAGGCCTCCTGGCGGCACTCCACTCGAAGACGGCAGAAGCAATAGGGCTGAACAAACTCGCGCCGTTCCTGACACTGTTCGCCATGCTTATAGTCATGGTGGTCATCAACGACACGGTTCGCTGGGTGGGACAGCTACTGCCTCCTGATCTCTTTTTTACATCACCGACAGATCTGGTCGCGACCGGAAGGGCCGAGGAGATCCTCGCGATCTGGCAACATTTTCCAAACGTCCGGAACATACACGAGCTCGATGCAGTGATTGAGAACCTTTACGACGAGCATGCTGACGGCTCGGGTTTCGCTTTCTGGCAGGACCGGGTGGAGCTTTCCGATCAACTTTTTTACCACTCCAAGTTCTACATACTGTGGGCACTGGTTTGCGCTTGGATAGGACTTCGGGCGGGGAGCCGGGGCACGCTCGTCAAAAGACTGTTCGTGGTCATTCTCGGGCTTACGACTGCTGCGACGGTGTCAGGGGCATACATGGTTCATAGCTACAGGCATCGCAGCGAAAGCGAGATCATAGTTGCTCGGCAATGGCTGGCGCGCTCCGAGACCGAGGTGATTTCGGCAGAGGAGTTGGACGGCCGCCGAAGATTGCTCGCGGAAGCACAGCAACGCATGGACGGCGGGTGGTGGCAGCTCGGTCTTCCGAGCTGGACTTGGTAGGGAGCGACGGGGGCCGGCGAGGTACGAAGTACGTGAAAAGCGCCCCCGCCGGGATCTCCCGGCTGGGGCGCTGCTGATAGCAGTGACCTGGGTGAGAAGCGGGAACGTCCGGCTCAGGCCGACCGGGCCGCTTCGTAGATCTTCAGGAGCTGCTCGTCGGTCAGGTCCGTCCCATGGCTCAGGTCCGCTCCCAGGCTGTGCCCGGGAAGAACTTCCGCCAGCTCGACGGCTCCATCCCTGTAGAACAGCACGTCCCACTTGCCGGGAACGACCCCGTGCGTGCCGGTTTCTTCCGGGACCTTCACCACGGCCACGACGTACTCGGTTCCATTCGGCGCGGTCCAGGGGCGGCCCGGCGGAAGGTCTTCGTTCTCTCGCATGGTAGCTCTCTCGCAGGGTTGCGTCCGCGCTCTCGGACCTGAAGCTCCGGGTCCTCCCGATGGGCCGAGCCTCGCCGGCCTCTCCACTCCCCTCTGCAATGCGGATGCCTGGGAGGCGCAGGCTCGCCAGCCGAGGCATCTTCTCCATCACTTCGCTGGATCAGAGAGAGGGCATTCTCCCGCCGTGGAACCGAGCCGATCGCGCAGGCTCATCCCGCGCGCAGCCGGCACTTGCGCTCCCCGCCGCCGCGCCCGAGCTTGGGGACGTCCGGTGGCGACTCCGGAGCGGCGACGCTCCCGCATCCGTCCTCCATCCCGCCCATGCGCATGCTGCGATCTCACGTCCTCCGGCTCGTCGTGCTCCTCCTCCTGACGCAGGCGTCCCATGCCGCGGCGCAGCAGACGCCGGCGGGATTCCGCGACGAGTTCCTGATGCAGTTCGACGCCTCGAGCTCCAAGTTCATCGCGCTCGCCCAGGCGATGCCGGACTCCGCCTACGCCTGGCACCCCGGCGAGGGCGTCATGACGGTGGCCCACGTCTACGCGCACGTCGCCCACTACAACTACCTGTATCCCCAGACGGGGCTCGGGATCGCTCCGCCTGCCGGGACGGACCTGGAGCGGATGGAGGC
This sequence comes from uncultured Gemmatimonadales bacterium, assembly GCA_963716255.1. Taxonomy (GTDB): domain Bacteria; phylum Gemmatimonadota; class Gemmatimonadetes; order Longimicrobiales; family Longimicrobiaceae; genus JAFAYN01. The sequence continues at coordinate 3,662,432 of OY970303.1, forward strand.
TACGACCCGCAAAGCCGAGATCGTGGAACTGCTGACGAAGTCGAGGGAGCACGTGCGGACGTCGGTTTCACGGCTCTCGGAGGCGGACCTCGCCAGGCGGACAAAGCTGTACGGACGCGACGTGCCCCAGTGGGCGGTGCTCTTCCAGCTGCTCGCGCACATGAACGAGCACCTGGGACAGTCGATCGCCTACGCACGGTCCAACGGAGTCGTTCCTCCCTGGTCGCAGTAGGGAGGACGATCCCAAAAGCCAGCCCGCGCATCTCGCCGCGCCGGAGCCGTTGCCGGGCGCGTTGATTCCTGTCGCCTGGAGGTGTCGAATGGAGGATCCGGTCCGGACGGAGTACCTGCGGGACTGCGCCGAGTCGTTCCGGAAGTACAAGAGCATGGCGGACAACGCCCTCGGCCGGGTCACCGACCCGCAGTTCTTCGCCGTGCTCGACGCGGAGTCCAACAGCCTGGCGCTCGTGGTCAAGCACATGGCCGGCAACCTGCTCTCGCGCTGGACCGACCTGCTCACCACGGACGGGGAGAAGCCGGACCGCGACCGCGACTCGGAGTTCGAGGTCGCCCCCTCCGACACGCGCGAGAGCCTGATGGCAAGGTGGGAAGCGGGGTGGAGCGCGGCGTTCGGCTCCATGGATGCGCTCACGCCGGCCGACCTGGACCGCACCATCCGCATCCGCGGGGAGCCGCACTCGCTGGTGCAGGCGATCAACCGCCAGCTCACGCACGCGGCCTACCACGTGGGGCAGATCGTCTTCTTCGCCAAGCACCTCCAGTCGGACAGCTGGCAGTCGCTCAGCATCCCGCGCGGCCAGTCGCGGCAGCTCAACGCGAGCATGGACGCTGCACAGCCGAGACACTGAAGCGGGTCGACCTCGAGTGGCCGATCCACCGCGACCCTCTCCTCTGTGATTTTCCGCGATGAGGTTGCGGGACTGATCGCTCGCCTCAGGTCCGTAAAGGTCACCTAGCTGGGTCAACGTGCCCGGAAGCTGACTCGTACCCCTGTCGCTGGGCCGAATTCGACCGTTGTCGCCCGATCGGAGCTGTCTGCGCCGTACCTAAACGCTCCGGCAACGGACTACTGCTGCTCTGTCGCACCCGGATACCTTCATTCCCGGATGGACACTCGCTCCCGTATACCGGTGATCTCATCAGGGCTGTCGGCACTTGCAACGACCTTCACGAACCTGGATCATCCGATGAACGAACTTCTCTCCGACATCCGCTCTCCAGGGTGGTGGGTAGGCGTAGTGATAACGGGGATAATGACAAGTCTCGTAGCCTCCTACTTGAAGCCCAAGTTGGATCGAGTTGGCTCGCTTGCCTCGGACCGCTGGGCGCAGCGAACTGAACGCCGGAGGCTCGCTTTCGCTAATCGGGTGGATCGGGTCGGGCATGATCCTCAAGAACAGCTGCTTTTGGCCATCAATATCGTGAGAAAGCTAATCCTGGGCTTCGCCTTCGCCGGTGCGGGATTTCTTATCTTGCTTCTGGTTTCAACCACAACGTCGATTCCATTGACGATGAGTGCAATCAGCTATTTCACGGGCGCCGTCGCGGTTATAACCGGGGGGCAGCATCTCTTCCATACCGTGTCATTCCTCTCGGTACTGAGAAAGGGCATCGGCGAACGGCCTCCCCAGTACTGGTGAGAGATTCCACTCTCGACGGTGCGTCGATTTCAGTCGGAAACCTGGGCCGACCAGAACGGCTCGCCGCGCGTTGACCATGTTGGAGGGCTGAGGAGAGGGGGTGGTCGGGCATTCCCCTTTCGCAGAAATGAACCGCGCGAGCGGCTTGTCGCGCCTTTCGGCCACTTGCGCTTCATGCCCTCCCCGCCTGAGTTTGGGGTATCGAGCGCGACACAAGTCGTGCCAATCGTCAAATCTCAACGTTCGCAAACGAGTGGCTATCCCGCCGTCCCTCGATTTCGACAAGATCGCCCGGCCGGCGCTGGTCGACACGTATGAAGCTCTTCGTGGGTGGCTGGGCGGACATCCACGTGACGAGACCGCGTTTCTAAATCGCCTCACGGAGAAGCTGAACCGCCCACGCCGAAAATGTGACGTCGGCTCGGCCGCTCCGATGCAAGTGGAAACCTCGCTCTCCATGTTGCACCGACGAGGACCCCGCCAAACGGACAAGTATGGATGTGACCTGGCCGTAACACTGCGGGTTGAACCTGGGACATTCCAAAAAACAGCCCTCTTCCAGTTCAAGCGAAGTGCAGATTTTTCCGTTCTGGTGGAACGCGCACAGTTGGATGAGGCGCTCAGAGACCCCAGGCTTGGGTCGCGCGCGTTCGTCCTTGCGCTCGAGGAGGTGAGGCAGGCACTTCGAATCGAGGCGGCGGTGACACTGAGACCGGCTTTCTCCGGGCAGGCGCAGCGTACGTTTAACGCTTTGGACTGGCGAAGCGCGGCTGAGTGGCTTTACGGCTGGCTGCGGTGTGACATCGGACCGAGCAGCATTGGTTCCGCAGGCGACGGTGTGGAAAGTCTGCTTCAGGAGTTCGTCGTGGAGCCACCGGAAATCACGCTTTTCGACGATATCCCAGCAGGTCCGTCAAACGATCTCGACATCGTTCCCGCGCGTGCCTGGTTGCAGATCCTCGTGACGCCGAGCGAGCCCCGCTGATTGCTGACTGATGAGGAACTGAGACTTACGAGATGGGCCACGCCATTCACCCCGTCTCCGCCCGCAGCTCCTCCAGCGCCACCACCCGGCCGCCCCGCGCCCAGCGCTCCAGCGTGGCGGCCTCGTCCTCCAGCCCCAGCCCCCAGGTGGCGTCGCGCACCGCGACCGTGCTGTAGCCGCGCTCCCGCATCCCATCCACCGCCTGCGTCACGCACACGTCGCGCGCGACGCCCGCCACCACGATCTCCAGCGGCTCGCCCAGGAGCACGCGCAGCTCGTCCAGCAGCGCCTCCGCGCCGGGGTTCCCCTCGAACACGCTGAAGCGCTCCTTGTGGACGAACACCGGGCGGCGCCCGCGCACGGCGGTCCGCGCCACCTCGCGCGCCTGCTCCGGCGTGGCGCCGCGGGGAAGGACCACCGGGTCGTCCGGGGCGACGGATTCCAGGATGGCGGCTCCGCGGCGCTCCTCCGGGTCGTCCGACAGGCCCATGCAGTGGGGCGGGTAGGTGCCCCGCGCGGCATCGGGAGCGACGGCGTCGATCTCCGCGTCGTCCGCGGCGTGCCAGTCGCCGGTGAACACCAGCACGTCGCAGTGCGCGCGCATCCACGCCACCGCCTGCTCGATGCGCTCCCGCGCCCGCGCCGCCCCCGCGTCCGATGCGTCGAACAGGTCGTGGACGTAGAGCCGGCCGTCCGGGAGCATGAAGTCGTTCTGCACGTCCACGACCCAGCCGATTCTCGCGCTCATCCGCCGATCTCCTCCCAGTCCAGGCGCACCAGGCGCGGGTTGGGACGGAGGCCGCGGCCGGTCTTGGCCTGCGGGGCGCCGTCCACCTCCACCACGTCCGCCGTGAAGTCGAAGCCGGTGAGGAGCCCGCCGGTGCCGGGGTTGTGGCCCAGCAGGCTGCTCCCCACCCCGTACGCCGCCACCGGGATGCCGGCCTCCTCGAAGGCGCGGATGCGCGCCGGGGTGAAGCCGCCGCTCACCACGATCCCCACGTACCCGAAGCCCTCCGCGTCCAGCGCCGCGCGCATCTTCCGCACGAGCCAGGCGTTGACGCCGGTGAGCCGCTCGCGCCCCCACAGCTCCGGGTCGCCGATGAGCGACTGGTCGATCAGGCGCTCGCTGGTGTCCACCCGCACCGACGAGAGCACCCCGTCGCCGAACGCGTCGCGCATGGCGCGGGCGACCCGCACCGCGTCCGTCACCGAGTCGTTGCGGTAGTCCACCAGGCTGGCGATGCTCACGTCCGGCTCGCAGTCGCGCACGTAGCGCGCGAAGGCCAGCGTGGCCGCCACCACGTCGCCGCCGAAGGCGGCGATCATGGCGTGCGGCATGGTCCCGATCCCCCGCGTCCCCCACCACGCCCCGCCCGCGTCGCTGGACACGCTCCGCGCGCCGCCCACCTGCGCGGCGTAGCCGTCCGGCGTCTGCACGCGCCAGTCGTCGTGGCGCGGCGCCATGAAGATCACCGGCTTCCCCCCCGCGGCGTCGATGGCGGCGCGCACGTTGGTGGCCACCAGCGAGCGGCGCGCCAGCACTCCCAGCAGCGGCGTCTCCAGGTGCCCGAAGGCGCGGTACGGCCCGCGGACGTGCATCACCGGCTCCCAGGGCTCCACCCGGTCGCCCTCCAGCAGCGTGTCCACCTGGAGGTCGGTGTGCGAGTACCCCTCGGCCACCTGGGTCTGGAGGAGGCGCACGGCCTCGTACAGCCCTGCGGCGATGCCGGTTTCCTTGGCGAACACCTGCACGGTGACGCGCGGGTCGCACCCGGCGTGGGCCAGCGTGTTGACGGTGCGCAGGAAGTAGCGGTCGGAGAGCCACCCCTCGCGCATGCGCGCGTCGAACTGGAAGAGGGCGGGAGGGGAGCGCCGGAGCGTGGCGTGCAGCCGCGCCGCGCGGCCGGCGTCGTCGTCGGGCGGAGTCCGGGTCATGGGTGCCGGGTCTCGGGGGAGCGGGGTGACTGCCGGGGTAGGAACGTACGGGCGCCGGGCGCGGGCCACAATCGGCGGCCTTCAGGGCTCCGGCTCGCCGCGGGACATCGCCTACTCCCCCGCGATCGCCTCCCAGACGCGCTCCGTGTCCGCCAGGTCGGCGAACAGGTGGTCGGGGGCGCAGGCGGCGAGCTCGTCCTCGCCGTGGCCGCCGGTGGCGACGGCGATGGTGCGCACGCCCAGGTGCTCGCCGCACGCGATGTCGAACGGGGTGTCGCCCACGATGACGATCTCCTTGCCGCGGTACCGGTGCCCGGTCAGCGCCTCGGCGCGGGACACCGCGACCGCGGGCAGCTCCGGGCGGTCGGCGTGGTCGGAGCCGTAGGCGCCCACGCGGAAGCGGCGGAAGCCCAGGCCCGCGCGCTCCAGCTTGAGGCGGGCTCCGTCCCGCACGTTGCCGGTGAGCAGCCCCAGCACCACGCCGTTGCCGGCGGCCTCCACCCGGTCCACCAGCGCGCGCACGCCGGGGAGGACCCGCACCTCCGCCGTGGCGATCTCCCGCTCGAAGTGGCGCAGGTACACCTCCCAGAGCGCGTCCATCCCCGCGTCGATGCGCCCGGCCTCCACGCCGTCCGCGGCGAGCAGCTCCCGGGCGATCTGCGGGTCCGTGCGCCCGGCGAAGGAGTAGCCGTCGATGGGCCCGGGGGTGCCGAAGGTCTCCACCAGGGCGTCGCGGAAGGCGCGCTTCCCCGATCCGCCGGCGGAAAGGAGGGTGCCGTCGATGTCGAACAGGACCAGTCTGCGCATGTCGTCGTCGTCCCGGGGTGTGCCGCGCCCGGTGGGGCAGGGGAGCGGGCGGGGAAGCAAATCCCGCTCCGCTCCGCGGCGGCCGGCGGCGCGTGCATGGAAGCGGAATGTTGGGGGATGGACGAAAAGCGACGGCCCGCTCGCCTGGCGAGCGGGCCGTCGCTTCCGGGATGGATCAGTGGTCGTCCCGCCTGCGCCGTCGCCTTGCCGCCGCGACCCCGGCGAGCCCCGTCCCCAGGAGCGCCATGCTCACCGGCTCGGGAACTGTGGTGTCCACGGCGGAGAAGCTGGCCGTGAAAGCAAGGTCTCCCTCGATGCCGTAATAGCTGGTGTATGGGAGGCCCTGGAGGTTCGGAAGGTCGAGGAAAATGTCCGGGGTCCCCGCCCCGTCGAGGTACCGCGATTCTCCGTACACCCAGTACCCGTCGGGGTAACCTCCGCCCGGGACCCACGGGTAGATGCCCCGCACTACGTTCGCCGCGACGCCCACCGTGCCGTTCTGGTGCAGCGACTTCGCCGGGGTCTCGACGGCGCTGAGCATCGCGAGGTACATCTGCGCCGGATCGAGGACGAGCCCTCCCGTGTCGAAGGCGTACTCGGTCCAGCCGCCGCCGTCGTCCGGGTTCGCGTAGCCGGACGGGTCGCTGGCCCCGGAGCGCGTGGCGCTGGACCAGATCGGCAGCCCGGTCGGGCGCAGGGCCGTGTGGTCCCAGGGCAGCACGTAGGCACGGAACTGCAAGTCCCCGGAATTGGGGAGTTTGCCGTTGGCGCTCAGAAAGAACGAGAAGGTGTCGAGGATGGGCTTGCCGGCGGGCGCGACGAAGGTCTGCCCCGCGTTCGCGACGGTCCGATCGTCGCGCTGAACCTCCTCCACCAGCGGTCCGTAACTGAACGATCCGCCGAAGGCGCGCGTGTCGATGTCCTGCGCGGCCAGCGGGCCCGCGAGCGCAAGGGCGAGCGCGCCGGCGGCGGCGTGAAATGGCTGGAATCCCATGATCGTTTTTCTGCGTAGCCGGGATTGGAGGCGGCGCGCGGGAGCGTGCGCGGAACCGGGCGGGTGCAAGGACTGGCGCAACAACGATGCCGTGCCGGTGCGGCACGCCATGCCCACAAGGACATCCTTTTGCTTGCAAGGATTTAAAAGATGTCCCCTCCCGGTCGGAGGCGTGCGCGGCCGCGGAGATGGTCCGTTGTGTAGGAAGGGAGCAACATGCACCCGCTACAGGTGCCGCGGCGGCGTGCGGCCCCCGCCGCGGTTCAGTTCCGGGCGTCGCCCTCCCGCGGCCCCACGCTGACGGTCATGCGGAAGCCGGGGAAGGGGACCGGCTCGCCGTCGCGGGTGGCGGGGGTGAAGCGGGCGCCGAGCAGCGCCTCCTCCACGGCGCGCGCCAGCTCGGGGGACGCCGGTCCGGGGCGAGCGAGCTCCCGCGTGCTCCCGTCCGCATCCACCCCGATGGCGCGGACCACCACACCGGGCGTGGGGGGCGGCGGGTCCACGACCCTCGCGACGGTGGTGACCCCCCCGGCGTCGATGTCCAGGTCCACCAGGACGGCGCCGCGGGGGAACCCCGCCGTCGCGCTCTCCAGCCGGTCGGACACCTCGCGCGGGCCGGCGGGCCGGGGCACGGTGTCCACGCCGAACATCCGGCGGACCATCTCCCGGTCGAAGGGCTGGAACTTCATGGGGCTCCGTTCCGGTTCGGGGTGTGGGTGCGCGGGGCTGATCAGTAGCGCCGCAGCTCGCCGGGGACGGGCTCGTCGCGGATCCTGAGCCACTCCTCCATCTGCTGCTCCAGGTACAGTGGCACGTCGGGGGAGTCCAGCCCGGACACGATCTTCCTCCGCTCGCCGTCGCTCATCACCGCCTTGAGGTGGTAGCTGTAGCTGGGGCCGTTCTTGCCGCGCGACACCTGCTCCTCGCAGTAGAGCTGGCGGAAGCGGCCGGTGTCCACGTCCAGCTTCCCCGGCCAGGGGAGCGGCCCGTGGCGGACGCTCAGGTACCCGCGGTCCAGCGTCACCGTGGTGGTGTTCACGAAGCCGGCGATCGTGTAGTAGGTCAGCGCGGCGCCCACGGTCACGTGGATGAGGGGGAACAGCTTGAAGACGAGCGGCGCGTCGCCGGCGATGGCCATGGTGTACCAGAACACCAGGAACCCGTCCCAGAACACGCAGAACAGGACCAGGAACAGGAACTTGGGCGAGAACCAGCGGTGCCGGAAGGTGACCCGGCCGCCCGCGGTCTCCTGCGCGACGGACCTGGGAGCCTTCATCCGCTCGCGGGGCCGCGCGCCGCCCACCGCCAGCACGGGGTCGTCGTCGAAGCGGAAGACGGCGTTGCAGGCGCGGCACTTGGCCAGCCCGTTGTCCAGGTTGACGTCGTCGGCGGCGATGGGGGACCGGCAGGACTTGCAGGTGAGGTACATGGGAGTCGGTGTGCGGAGGGTTGCTGCGGGGCGTCACGGGGGCAAGTTCATCGCGGGCGCGCGGGCACGCAAGGACCTCCGGCACGGGCGGACGCGGGCGGGGACGTCACCCGCCCCTGCGCGAGCCCACCGCGGCGCCGATGGCGGCGCCCAGCAGCGCCCCCGCGGCGAGGGACCCGAACACCGCGGCCTCGCGCCAGGCGGAGCCACCCGTCCACACGACCGGCGGGAGCAGCATCGCCCGGAGCGCGGCGGCCATCCCCAGCGTGTGCCCCGCCACCCCGCCCCAGAAGGCGCCCCGCGCGGCGCCGCCACGCCGCCGCCGCCGGCCGCCCAGCCGCAGGAGCGCCGCGGGGGCGGCGAAGAGCCCCGCCAGGAGCGCGATCTGCGCCGCGGTCACGGGCGGCTCTTTGGATAGAGCCAGAGCCAGTAGCCGCTGACCAGCGCGAGCACCAGCGCCACGGCCGCCGCGTCGCTCAGCAGCACCCATCCGTCGCCGAAGATCTCGCCGGAGTGGAGTTTTTCCAGGAACACGTCGCTGCGCGCGCCCACGTGCACCACCCGCCCGCTCGCCAGGTCCACCGTCGCTTCCGTCACCTCGCGGTCGTCGAAGCGCACCTTGACCAGCCCGTCGCCGGGGCGCACGTCCATGCGGTCGATCCCCGCCGCGGCGACCGCGGGCCCCACCGCCTCGCCGGCGCGCCGCGCCAGCTCGGGGAGCGGGCGCGCGGACTCGAACGCGCCGCTCGCCCGGTGCGGCGGATCGGGCATCAGCCCCAGCGGACGCTTGTGGTTGAGCAGGATTCCCGTGGCGCAGACGAGCAGCAGCACGCCCGTGGCCAGCACCCCCATCCACAGGTGCAGGTCGAACATGAGGCGGGCGAGGGCGCGGCTGCGCGCTCGCCGCGGCGCTCGGGCGGCGGGGGAGGTGTGCTCGCGCGTGGGGTGCATGGGCCGGGGGAGCGGGTGGGGAGCGGGGCGGCTTCCCCAACGGTGGCGCGGCGGGGCGAGCGGGGCAAGTGGAGGGTGGGGGGGCTCGCTCAGGCGGTGGCCGGCAGCGTCTTGAGCTCGCGCTCGGCGGTGGCGATCCACTCCTTCTCGGTGCGGCGGAAGGCGCGGGTGCCCAGCCGGGCGTCGCGCAGGATGGCCTCGAACGTGGCGCGCGCCTCGGCCTCGCGTCCCAGGCGCCGGAGGAGCAGGGCGTACCGGCAGCGCGCCTCCTCCCCGGCGGCCACCCGGGAAAGCATCTCGTACTCCGCCAGCGCGGCGGACGTTTCCCCCGCGTCCTCCAGCATGCGCGCGTTCAGCAGCCGCAGCGCGGGCGTGAGGTGCCCTGGGCGCTGCACCAGCGAGCGCATGATCTCGCCGGCCTCGGCGAGCTCCCCGTTCTCGTACAGCACGGCGCACAGCTCGGCCAGCACCTGTGGGTCGTCGTGGTACAATCCCTGGAGGCACTCGCGGTAGGTGGCGATGGCCTCGGCGGGCATGCCGGCGCGGCGGTAGGCCCGGGCCAGCTCCACCCGGTTGGCGACGGTGCCGGCGTGGGCCACCCGGTCGCGGAGCTGCCGGACCTCGCGCATGGGGTCGATGCGCCGCCGCACGCCACTTCCCACGGCGCGCAGGTGCCGCCCGGCGCGCAGCTCCGGCCACACGCCCACGAAGAAGTAGACCAGGCTTCCCACCAGGGGGAAGAAGACGATCAGCAGGATCCAGCCGGCGCGCCCGGTGCGAAACGCGTGGACCGCCAGGACCACCTGGAGGGCGATGGTGAGGGCGGGGAGGAGCCAGGTGAGGATGCTGAGCATGGGACCCGACGGGTGGACGGGTGGAGCGGGGGCGCGGCGGCGCCGTTGCTGGAATCGCGGACCGGCTAGAGGGGGAGGTGCATTGCGGCCGCGCTCGCCGGGCAGGCGCCGCGCAGCTCCTCGGAGCCCGCCAGCTCCGCCGGCAGCCCGTCCCTCGCCACGGGCCGGAAGCCCAGGCGCGGGAAGAAGCCCTCCGCGGTGGTGGTGAGCAGGTACAGCTCCGCCAGCCCCTCCGCCCGGGCGAGCGCCACGGCGGCGTGGACCAGCTCCTGCCCCAGCCCGGTCCCCCGCCGGCCGGCGCGCACGGCGACGGAGCGCAGCAGCCCCACCCGCCCGTGCGTCTCCACCCCCGCGGTACCGGCGAGCGAGCCGTCCGCCGGGTCCCGCGCGACGAGGAAGCCCCGGGGAAAGGGGTCGGCGACCCCCGCGGCCGGGAGCCCGGCCGCGGCGAGGAGCGCGAGCACGTCGTGCAGGTCCTCCGCACGCGCGGCGACCACCGGCGGCGAGGTGTCGTCGGCCCCGCTCACTGCATGCATGGGGGTTCCCGGGTGAGTGAGTTGTCCATCGCGAAGCCGCGGCAGGACCGCCTTTTTCTCGTGCGTCGTCAGACGCCGAGCTGGCGTCCGCGGGCCCCCACCCGGCGGCCTGAGAGCCGCCACCCTCCCCCAATTCTGGGGGAGGGCTTCCTGAGCTTCGGGATGGTCGTGCCGTGCTCCCCCTTGCGGGGGAGGGGCCAGCGGACGCCAGCGAGAGCCCCGCGTGAGGGATTTCGGCCCGAAGGGGCGAGACCCGACAGCAGTATCGCTTGTCATACCCCAAATTTATCTAGGGAGGCTGCGAGGTCAGCGCCCTGCACCATGAGTTGCAGGGCCTGCATGCCTCTCCAGAGCGTGATCCAGCCGGGCATGTGGTCGACGCGCGTGCCCTGGTGCGAGCCCATGTGTCCGCCCAGACGTCCGAGCGCGAGCGCCACATCGCGTACAGTCTTTAACTCGCGGCGTAGTCGCAACGCCAGGAGCATGCGTTCTCGCTCGGTGAGCCCAGAGTCCTCCGCGGGAGCGAACGGATCGATCCGTACCGCCTCCTTCAGGGTGAGAATGCGCGTCGCGACCACGCTCAGCAACGCGATGGCTGCGTAGAGCCGCTCGCTCGTCTCCAACTGCAAGTGCTCCGCTCCCAGCCCGCTCTTGAGCACCTTGTGATACTCCTCCACCAGCCAGCGCGCCGAGTACTGGCGGGCACACGCGGCGGCTTCGGCGGCCGAATGCACGGGCTGATCGCAGAGGAGAATCCACTCCAGGGGCTCCTTTACACTCGCAGGCGGATCCGCCTCCCAGACGCGCACCGCCGTGCAGCGCACGCCCGGCAAGCCGCCTGGACTCTTCCCCGGTCGTTGGGGCGAGCGCAGCGTCACCTGGCAGAACGCCACGCTCAGGACCGCTTCACGGGCGGGGTGCTGCGGACGCTCCCGCAGAGAGAGGGTGAATCCTCCCGCGGCAGGCTGGGCTCTCAGCTGCGTGAATAGCCTTGCTCCGCTTCCCGAACCAGTCTGCCACTGCGCCCACTCCAGGGCGCGATCCTGCGTGGCGCGCACCAGGAAGCCGTGCCCTGACTCCTGGCACAGCGTCAGGAACTCGTAGATGTCTGCCTCCCGGTCGCACACGCGAATCCAACGTGCGCCTGCCGGAGCCTCGCCCAGCCGCAGTGTGCTGTAGCTCCAGATCTCCGACTCCCGCTGTCGTGCTTTGGCAACCTTGGAATCCCGCTCTGCCGTGCGCTGTCTCTCCTGAGGACGGACGTAGTACTGCTGGTCTGCAAGCCCGAGCACCAGCAGCGCAGGGCGCGATTTGCCCTCGGCCACAGCTCGCTCTGGCACCCACTCGATCGCCAGCACGGAGTGAACGAAGAAGCCTTGCAGCCCCTTCTTCCCCGACCCCAGGGGGCCCATGTCCGCACGCGGCGTCTTCCCACTCCAGCTGAACGCAGACGTATCCTCCGCCAGCAGGATCGTACGGCCCGGGGGCCCCGAGGTCATCGTCTCGCGCAGTCGGCTCCGGTGCCCCTCCTGCAGCGTATCCGGGGTGACCTGCGCATGGTCGAACAGCGCATAGGCCGCCTTGACGTCGTAGCGGCGGTCGAACAGAGCCGGAAGGCTGCTGCCCGGCGAATCCAGAAGGCGGCTTGCGATGAAAGTCGCTCGGTCCACCCGACGCACATCGCCCAGCGCAGCTCCTTCGAATTGCTCTTGGGCCCAACTCCTATTCTCTGCGCTCATCGTACACCTCCTGCCAGGGAGCTTCCCAAGCTACGGGCTGCCCTGCCAAGCGCAACGGTTTCAACCACCTGTAGAGATTTGGGGTATGACTAGCAGCAGTATCGTCGGGGCTCGACTCCGTTACGCACGGTTGTTTCGTGCGTTACGGAGCCGAAGCCCGACCCCGGCGCCAGCCGGGGACACGCCCGAAACCAGCCGTCCAATCCCTTCCATCAAGCCCCCGAGGCGAACTCCGCAACCCCCTGCTTGCGCAGCGCCTTCTGCACGTACATGGCGTCGTCCGCGCCGCGGATGGCCGCCTCCAGTCCCTCGGCGTCCGCGTAATCGGCGCTTCCCAGGCTGAGCAGCAGCGGCGTGGTGGCCTCCGTGCGCAGCTCGCGCGACAGCCGCCCGATGCGCTCCTCCAGCAGCGGCTGCACCTCGTCGCAGCGGGCGCCCGGCATCAGCAGCAGGAACTCGTCGCCCCCCCAGCGGAAGAGCCGGTCCACGGGGCGCGTGGCGTGGCGCAGCACCTCGGCGGCGGCGCGCAGCAGCTCGTCGCCCGCGGAGTGGCCCAGGGCGTCGTTGACGGTCTTGAGGTTGTCCAGGTCCACCATCACCACGGCGCCGAAGCTGGCGCGCGCGCCCTCCAGCGCCACCTGCTCCACGAAGGCGCGGCGGTTCAGGCAGCCGGTGAGCGCGTCGTACAGCGACACGCGGCGCAGCCGGTCGTGCGCCACCGCGAGCTCGGCGTGGGCGTCGTCCACCTCGCGCTTGGAGTCCTCCATCAGCAGCACCACCATGCCGTACCCCAGCAGCACCTGCACCAGCAGGTCGAAGTAGGCGTTGTACTGCACCACCACCCGCAGCGGGGCCGGGAAGGAGGCCAGGCGCCCCAGGAAGCCGAAGGCGGCGAAGTACACTGCCCACTGCGTGGCCATGATCGCGAAGAAGACCCCGGTGGCGCGGCTTCCCAGCGAGCGGCGCGACGGCGGCAGGAGGAGGAAGCGGCTGCTGCTGTAGGCGAGCGCGGCCACGGCCACCGGGCACTGCCACAGGAAGGTGCGCTCGACCCCGCCCGAGAAGGTCACCGCCAGCAGGGCGTAGGCGGCGATGCCGGCCAGCCAGTACGGGGTGGTGCCGCGCAGCCGCAGCCCCGAGCAGTAGGAGGCGGTGCCGGCGGCCAGAAGCCCGAAGAACGCCAGCTTGCCGTACAGGTACACCAGGCGCAGCACCGGCCCCGCCACGGCGCGCGCCGGCGAGTCGGGGAGGAGGAGGTACAGCGACATCAGGGCGGAGAGCGCCGCGGCCAGCGACAGCCAGCCCCGACCCCAGTACAGGAAGTAGCGGCGCCGGCTGGCGTTGTGGAAGAGAAGGAAGAAGAGCGCGATGAGGAGGACGGCGCCGCCCAGCTGCGCGACGAGCCCGACGACGGAGATCAGCCTGCGGACTTCCTCGCTCGACATCAGAAGCGGTGCCGGTGGAGGGGGAGGATGCGCCCGGGCGGCGGCGTGCATACGGGACCGGAACCGGGCGGGAAATGTAACCTTCCGCCACCCAGGCGCCACCCCCCGACCCCCTCGCGCCACGGTGGCGCGGATCGTCCGGAAGCAACGGGAAACCTTGTGGATGCGTACCGGGGACGTATGATGTAGAACACGGCAGCTACTCTGGACTCCGGCGGGGCGCGCTCGTGCCCGGGTGCCGGACCGCACACCTCCACGCGGCTACCTCGCTGCGTGCGCTCCGCGCACGCGGCTCGTCCTCGTCCGCCTCCGGCCGCCGGCCGGCGTCTTTCCCCCCCACCAGGAGGCTCCGCTGCACATCCGCACGTCGGCGTTCACCCCGTACCATCCCTACGGAGGAAGCATGTTCAAACGAATGTGGTATCTGCTTGCGGCCGTCTCGCTGCTCGCCGGGGTCGCTCCCGCGGCGGCGCAGCAGCGGCAGGTCACGGGCGTCGTGACCGGGTCCAACCAGGCGCCGCTCGCCGGCGCCGCCGTCACTCTCACGGGGACGCGCCGCGGCGTGGTCACCGACGCGCGCGGCGCGTTCTCCATCTCGGTTCCGGACGGCGAGGCGCGGCTCACGGTGAGCCAGCTGGGCTACTCCAGCCGCCAGGTGGTCGTCCCCACCGGGCAGAGCGCGGTCAACGTCGCGCTGGAGCAGGACATCCTCAACCTGGAGGGGCTGGTGGTGACCGGCCAGGCCACCTCGGTGCGCCGGCAGAACGCCGCCAACGCGGTCGCCGTGGTCTCCGCGCAGGAGCTGCAGCGCGCCCCGGCGCAGACCGTGGAGAAGGCGCTCCAGGGCAAGATCGCCGGCGCCAGCATCTCCACCAACTCGGGCGCTCCCGGCGGCGGCGCGCAGATCCGCATCCGCGGCGTCTCGTCGCTCATCGGCAACTCCGAGCCGCTGTACGTGATGGACGGGGTGGTGCTCGCCAACACCTCCATTCCCGGCGGCCAGAACGTGGTCAGCGGCGCCGGCACCCGCACCGCGCTCAACTCGGTGCAGGACAACGTCGTCAACCGCGTGGCCGACATCAACCCCAACGACATCGAGAGCATCGAGGTGCTCAAGGGCGCGTCGGCGTCGGCCATCTACGGCTCCAAGGCCGCCAACGGGGTGATCATCATCACCACCAAGCGCGGTCAGGCGGGCCGGCCCCGCTACAACGTGACGCAGCGCCTGGGCTACTCGGAGCAGGCCCGCTCGCTGGGCTCGCGCGACTGGACCCGCGACGAGGCGGTCGCGGAGTTCGGGGCGGAGGTGGCCGGGTACTTCAACGCCGACGGCTCGCCGAAGGCCACCTACGACAACGAGAGCGCGGTGTTCGGGCGCCAGGCGCCGGGCCGCGAGACCACGCTGAGCGTGAGCGGCGGCACCGAGAGCACCCGCTACTACTTCTCGGGCACGGTGCTGGACGAGCAGGGGATCGCCGCGAACACCGGGTACGAGAAGCAGGGGATCCGCGTGGCCGTGGACCAGAACATCGGCCGGCGGGGCAAGCTGAGCGCTTCGGCCAACATCCTGCACTCCATCGCGGCGCGCGGGCTCACGGGCAACGACAACAACGGCGTCAGCTACTACGCCGCGGTATCGTTCACGCCCAGCTTCTACGACCTGACGCAGCGCGAGAACGGGCTGTACCTGGACAACCCGTTCGCCGCCAGCAACCCGGTGCAGACCGCGGCGCTCTCCACCAACGACGAGAACGTGTGGCGGAACATCGCCTCGCTGAACTTCACCTACGACCTGCTGCAGGCCGAGAGCCACACGCTCAAGCTGGTGTCCACCGGCGGGGCGGACTTCTTCCAGCAGCGCAACGAGCTGTACTACCCGCCCACGCTGCAGTTCGAGAGCGACGACAACCTGCCGGGGACGGCGCTCAACGCCAACGGGGCGAGCACCAACCTGACGGGGAACGCCAACCTGGTGTACACCTTCGCGCCCGCCTCCGGCGTGCTCACCGCCACCACCTCGGGCGGCGTGCAGTACTCGGACGTGGACCTGAAGTTCAACACCATCGCGGGGCGCAACCTCACGGGCGACATCCGCGTGCCGGAGCTGGCCGCCGACGTCAAGGTGGACGGGTACCGCACCCGCAACCGCGACCTGGGGATGTTCATCCAGCAGGACGTGCTCACCCTGGGCGACCGGCTGAACCTTACGGGCAGCCTGCGCGCCGACCGCAGCAGCGGCGACGCGGACGTGGACAAGTACTACTACTACCCCAAGGCGGCGGCGTCCTTCCGGTTCGGCGAGATGACGAACTGGCTGAACGACTTCAAGCTGCGCGCCGCCTACGGCTCCAGCGGCAACCAGCCGCTCTTCGGGCAGAAGTTCACCCGCCTGCAGCCGGGCGTGAACGTGGAGGGCAACCCCACGCTGACGGTGCTGGGCACCGTGGGCGCCCCCGACCTGCGCCCGGAGCGCGCCACCGAGCTCGAGGGCGGGTTCGACGCCACCCTGTTCGGCGGCAACGCGCGGCTCGAGCTCACGGGCTACCGCAAGTCGGTGACCGACTTCCTGCTGTCGCGCGGGCTGGCCTCGTCCAGCGGCTTCACCACGTACTACTTCAACGGCGGCGAGCTCAAGGCGCACGGCTTCGAGGCCATGCTGGAGGCCACCCCGGTGCGCACCGGCGACTTCGACTGGATCTCGCGCACCACCTTCGCGATGAACCGCCAGGAGATCGTGAACCTGCCGGTGCCCCCGTTCCGCCCCGCCAACTCCAGCTTCGGCTACCTGTACGGCGGCTACAAGATCCAGAACAACCAGTCGCCCACGGCCATGATCGGGTACAGGCCCGACTCGGCCGGCGTGCGCCGCGAGACGGTGTACGGCGACGCGGAGCCCGATTTCCAGATGGGCTTCACCAACGACTTCCGCATGGGCCGCTTCACGCTCTCCTCGCTGCTGGACTGGAGCCGCGGCGGGCTGGTGGCCAACCTCACCCGCAGCTACTACGACGACGCCCGCAACGCGCCGGACTGGTTCGCGCCGGCCGACCGCGTGGGCGCCGACGGCAAGGTGAGCCCGCGCCCGCTGGCCGAGTGCGGCCCGCAGTGCCTCACCGGGCAGGAGCGCGTGGCGCTGAACGGCCCGTACTCGGTGTACATCGAGGACGCGTCCTTCGTGAAGCTGCGCGAGGTGTCGCTCACCTACGACGTGCCGAGCACGCTGCTTTCCGCGACCCGCATCGGCACCATCAGCGACGCGCGCGTCACCTTCAGCGCCCGCAATCCCTGGATGTGGACGGCGTACACCGGGCTGGACCCCGAGGTCAGCAACTTCGGCAACCGCTCGGTGGGACGGAACATCGACGTGACCCCGTTCCCGCCCAGCCGCAGCTTCTGGCTCACCGTCAACCTCGGGTTCTGAACCATGTGGCAATCCAAGCATGAGCCCGCCGGCCAGGGGCGCAGGCCTTCCAGGCGGGGCGCGTCCCTCCTGGCGGGGGCGCTGCTCCTGGCCGGGTGCGGCCAGGACCTCACGGTCCCGGACTACAACTACGGGAGCCTCCAGGACCTTCAGAGCAACCCCACCAACGCCGCCGTGTCGGCCACCGTGGTGGGGCTGATCCACACCAGCCGCCAGAACATGGACCGGCTGGTGCTGCTGGGCGGCCACCCCGGACGCGAGGGGTACTACTTCGACCCCAACGAGCCGCGGTACGTGCGCCAGCTCGTCGCCGGCAACCCGGACCCTTCGGACTTCACCGGGAGCGTCTACTGGACGATCCCGTACGCCAACGTGCGCGCGGCGGAGATCGTCCTCGCGGTGCTCGACAACCCGCGGCTGACCTTCAGCGACGCCGAGCGCGAGGGGATCCGCGGCTTCGCCAAGACCACCAAGGCGTACGACCTGCTCAACCAGCTCCAGTTCCGGGAAAAGATCCCCGTGACCGTGAGCGTGGACCCCACCGAGCCGGCCCCGCTGGCGGACCGCGCGGCGGCGTACACCGAGATCGCCAAGCTGCTGGACGAGGGCAAGGCGCACCTGGACCGGGCGGGGTCCAGCTTCGCCTTTCCCATGGGGAGCGGGTACAACCAGTACGGCTTCAACACCCCCGCGGCCTACGGCCAGGTGAACCGCGCCATCAAGGCGCGGCTGGAGGCGTACCGCACCAGCGAGACGGGGCGCGGCACCGCCGGCTACCAGGCGGTGCTCACCGCGCTGGGCGGCACCTTCCTGGCGGCGGACCGGGCGCAGCTCAACCGCGGCGCCTACCACGCCTTCAGCCCGGGAACGGGGGACCTGGCCAACCCGCTCAGCGACCCCAGCGGCAAGACGGTGGCCGACCCGCGGCTGCGCACCGACGCCGAGCTGCAGGCCAGCGGCCTGCGCGACGCCCGGTACCTGGCCAAGGTGGACTCCGGCTTCAACAACTCGCTGCTGGACCTGCGCAGCGACCTGCGCTTCTCGCTGTACCTGACCAAGCCGTTCTACGGGTCGGGGCAGAAGGCGTCGCCCATCCCGCTGGTCCGCAACGAGGAGCTGATCCTGCTGCGCGCCGAGGCGCGGTGGTTCACGGGCGACCGGACGGGCGCCACGGCGGACCTCAACTTCATCCGCCAGAACTCCGGGAACCTGGCGCCCATCGCGCAGCCGGCGAACGACGACGCGTTCATCACGGCGCTGCTCAAGGAGCGCCGCTACTCCCTGATGTTCGAGGGGGCGCACCGCTGGATCGACCACCGGCGGTTCGGGCGGCTGCGCCAGCTGGACTCCACCAATGCGACGCGGCCGGGGGACAAGGTGTTCACCTACTTCCCGTACCCGACGGCGGAGTGCGACGCGCGCAACATCAGTCCGTGCGTGGGGGTGAGCTAGAGAAAAAAACAACTGCGGGGGTGGGCGTGCCCCCGGCTGGCGCCGGGGTCGGGCTTCGGCTCCGTAAGCGAGCAAACTACGCTCGCTAACGGAGTCGAGCCCCCGCGAAACTGCCGCGGGGTCTCGCCCCTTCGGGCCGAAATCCCTCACGCAACGGCAGGCCCCCTCCCCCGCAAGCGGGAGAGGGGGAGCCCTTCGAAAGCCCGTTCCGGCGATGCTTGCCGGGACGGGCTTTTTCGTCCGCGAGCCCGCGGACGCCAGCACGATGCCCGCGTGAGGGATGCGAGCGCGAAGCGGCGAGACCCGCCGGCAGTTTGGCGGGGCTCGCCTCCGTTACGCACGGTTGTTTCGTGCGTTACGGAGCCGCAGCCCGACCCCGGCGCAGCCGGGGGCACGCCCGCCTCCGCGGTCCACCGCTGTTCAAAGCGGTTCCGGGATCAGTCCGCCGGCTGCGTCTCGGGCTTTCTGCCCAGCTTCGCCATGCGCGCCTGGCCGAAGGGGCACAGGTCCAGCACGGGGCAGCGCCAGCACTCGGGGGACTGGTGGTAGCAGCAGCGCTGGCCGTGGAGCATCAGCGCTTCGTGGTTGTCGTACACCTGCTGGGCGTCCCAGTCGGGGGGGAGCTGGGCTTCCAGCAGGGCATGGGCGGGGCCCACGGACACGCTGGCGGGGATCAGGCCCAGGCGCGCGGCCACGCGGTGGTGGTGGCTGTCCACCGGGAGGGCGGGGAGGCGCAGGCGGCTGAAGAGCAGGGTGGCGGCGCTGGTCTTGGGGCCCACGCCGGGCATGGACTCCAGCCAGTCGCGGGCCTCGCGCACCGGCAGCTCCGCCAGGAAGTCCAGCGACAGCTCGCCGCCGCGGCGGGCGGTGATCTCGCGCAGCACGGCCTGGATGCGCGGGGCCTTCTGCTCCGGCCAGGTGGCGGGGGACACGGCGTCCTGCACCGCGTCCACGGGCGCGTCGCGCGCCGCCTCCCAGGTGGGAAAGCGCTCGCGGAGCTGCCGGAAGGCGCGGCCGGAGTCGCGGTTCTTGGTGCGGTGGGAGAGCAGCGAGGACACCAGCTCGCTGAGCGGGTCCAGCTCGTGGAAGAAGGGGATGGGGCAGCCGTAGGCGGCGCACAGCCGCCGGTGCACCAGCATCGCCCTGTCGCGGAGGAGATCGGGGTCGCGCATGGGGGCGGGGGCACGGCAAACCGCGGGCCGCGCCGTCCACGACGTCCATTTCCGCGCCGGTCAGTCGCCCCGGTCCAGGCGGCGGATGCCGCGGTTCAGGTGCCGCATCTCGCGCTTCTCGAGCCGCACCCGCTTCTTGGCCTCGCTGCGGCTTTCGCCGGGGAGGCGGGTGTGGATCTCCACCCCGCCCATGAGCGCGACCCCGCCCACGCGGATCACCGGCGCCCCCGGGTCCGGGGGGCCGGCGGCGAGGCGCTGCTCGTCGAACGCGCCCATGATCCCGATCCCCTCCACCTCCACCCGCACCCCGGGCGGCACGGTGATCTCCACCCCGCCCATGAGGGCGAACACCGTGACCTCCACGATCCCCGGTCCGAAGCGGGCCTCGCGGAAGTCCAGCTCCGCCCCGCCCATGATGGCGAACACGTGGAGCTGCCGCGGGGGCACCCAGCTACCCTTGCGGGTGGCGGCGCCCATCACCGCCACCACCACCTGCTTGTCGCGCACCTCGGCCACCGGCGCCGTGAGCGTGGCGGGCGAGCCGGGGGCGTGCAGCGCGGGCAGGTCGGCGACGAGCACGTCCAGCTCCTGAAGCGACCGGGCGGCGTGCGCGCGGTCCAGCCGGTCCTCGAACTGGCCGTCGTCCAGGGCGTCGTGGGCGTAGTGCTCGCAGAGCTCCGTGATGACGCGCTCCCGCGCCTTGTCCAGCGCGGCGGGAGGGCGGGCGGGGAGGTCGCTCATGGCGGGGTGCGGCTTCGGGTGCGGTCGTGAAGGGGCTGGGCGCGTCCGCCGGGCGCGGCGCTCCCACCCCTGGAACGTAGGCCCGGCGGGGGACGCGGGCAACCGCCGCGCGTCGCGGATGCAGCCGGGGATCAGGTCGGGCACACCTGTTGCACTGCTTCGCCACGGGGTTCGCTCATGGACTATCGATACGAGGAGAAACAATGCGCGCCAACAGGCTTTTCTGGGTTCCGGTGCTCGCGGCGGGTCTGGTGATCGGTGGCTGCACGGCCGAGAAGACGCAGGAGGGCGAGATGCCCGACGTGGACGTCAAGGGCGGCCAGATGCCCAAGTACGACGTGGACGCGGCGGACGTGTCGGTGACCACGGACACGCAGAACGTGCAGGTGGTCACGCCGGACGTCGACGTCAAGGCGCCCAACAACTAGCCGGACGCCGTCCGACCTCCCGCGCCGGACCCGTTCTCCAGGGTCCGGCGCGGTTTCTTTTTGCGCCCCGTTCCCCACGCTCCTAATATCCCCGGGCGTCCCGCCGTCGCAGGCTGTGGCGCTGCACGCTGCGCGTGCACCGGATGAACCCTGTCCCCTCTCTCCTGCCGTTCATGTCCCTCCCCTGGCAGATCTGGATCGACACCGGCGGCACCTTCACGGACTGCCTGGCGCGCGATCCGGGGGGAGGGCTCCGGCGCGCCAAGGTGCTGAGCAGCAGCGCGCTGCGGGGCACGGTGGTGGAGGCGCCGGACCCGCTGCGCGTGCGGGTGCGGGAGGACTGGGGCGCGCCGGCGGGGCTGGTGCGCGGCTTCGCGTTCCGGGTGCTGGGGGCGGGCGGGGCGGTGCCGGTGGAGGACTACGACCCGGCGGAGGGCGTGGTTCGCCTGGCCGCGCCGCTCCCGGCGCCGCCCGCTCCCGGCGCGGCGTTCGAGGTGCGCTCGCCGGAGGAGGCCCCGGTGCTGGCGGCGCGGCTGGTGACGGGAACCCCGGCCGGCGCGCCGCTCCCCCCGCTCGCCATGCGGCTCGCGACCACGCGGGGGACCAACGCGCTGCTGGAGCGGCGCGGCGCGCCCACTGCGCTCTTCATCACCGCGGGGTTCGGCGACCTGCTGGAGATCGGCACGCAGCAGCGGCCCGACCTGTTCGCGCTGCGGGTGGCGAAGCCGGCGCCGCTGTACGCGGAGGTGGTGGAGGTGCCGGAGCGGCTGGTGGCGGACGGGAGCGTGCTGCGGGCGCTGGACGCGGACGCCCTCGCCCCGGCCGCCGAGCGGCTGGTGCGCGCCGGGGTGCGGGTGGCCGCCGTGGCGCTGATGCACGCCTTCCGCGATCCCGCGCACGAGCACGCCGTGCGCGACCTCCTCCTGCGCGCGGGCTTCGAGGCGGTGTCGTGCTCCGCCGACCTGGCCCCCTTCATCCGCCTCCTTCCCCGCGCGCAGACCGCGGTGGTGGACGCGTACCTGGGGCCCGTGCTGCACGGCTACCTGCGCGGGGTGCAGGGCGCGCTGGGCGGCGGCCGGCTGCACGTGATGACCAGCGCCGGGGGGCTCGCGCGCCCGGAGGACTTCCGCCCCAAGGACTCGCTGCTCAGCGGCCCGGCCGGCGGCGTGGCGGGCGCGGCGCTGGCCGGGCGCCGCTCGGGGCTGGCGCGGGTGATCGCCTTCGACATGGGCGGCACCAGCACCGACGTGGCGCGCTGGGCGGGCGACTTCGAGTACGTGTGGGAGCACGAGGTGGGCGGCGCCCACCTCGTGGCTCCCGCCCTGGCCATCGAGAGCGTGGCCGCCGGGGGCGGCTCCGTGTGCGCCTCGGACGCGCAGGGGCTGCGCGTGGGGCCGGAGAGCGCGGGCGCCTCGCCGGGCCCGGCGTGCTACGGCGCCGGCGGCCCGCTCACCGTCACCGACGTCAACCTGCTTCTGGGGCGGCTGGACCCGGCGCGCTTCGGCATCCCCGTGGACCCCGCCCCCGCGGAGGCCGCGCTGGCGGCGCTGCGCCGCGAGCTGCGGGGGCGCACCGGGGAGGACGCGGGGCGCGAGCCGCTGCTGGCCGGCTTCCTGGAGATCGCCGACGAGCGCATGGCCGACGCCATCCGCGGCATCTCGCTGCGGCGCGGCTACGACCCCGCCGAGCACGCGCTGGTGGCTTTCGGCGGGGCGGGGGGGCAGCACGCCTGCGGCGTCGCGGCGCGCCTGGGGATCCGCACCGTCGTGGTCCCCCCGGACGCGGGGCTGCTGAGCGCGCTGGGGATCGGCCACGCGCCGCTGGAGCGCTTCGCCGAGCGGCAGGTGCTGCGCCCGCTGGACGAGGCCGCGCCCCACGTGGCCGCCTGGATGGCCGCGATGGCCGCCGAGGCCGCCGCCGCCGTGGCGCGCGAGGGCGTGGCCCCGGAGGAGATCGTGGTGCGCCGCCGCATCGCCGGGCTCCGCTACGCCGGGCAGGACTCCACGCTGGCGGTGGAGTGGAGCCCCGGCACCGACCTCCATGCCGCCTTCGAGGCGCGCTACGCCGCGCTCTACGGCCACCGTCCCGAGCTCCGCCCGGCGGAGCTGGAGTCGCTGCGCGTGGTCGCGTCCACCCGCGCGGCGGACGAGGCCCCGCTCCCGCCGCCCGCCCCGTACGCGCCGGAGCCGGAGGGCCGCGCCTGCGCCTGGCTGGGCGGCGCCTGGCGCGACGCGCCCGTCTTCGACCGCGCGGGGCTGCGCCCCGGCGCGCGCGTCGCCGGCCCCGCGCTGGTGGTGGAGCGCCACAGCGCCACCGTGGTGGAGGTGGGGTGGGACGCGGAGGTGGACGGGGCGGGAGGGCTGGTGCTGCGGCAGGCCTTCGGCCAGCAGCCCTCACCCGGCTCGCTGGAGGCTCGCCACCCTCTCCCGATTCCGGGAGAGGGGGCAACGGCGGCAGGCGGGGTCGAGGCCGTCCGCCTGGAGCTCTTCACCCACCGCTTCCGCGCGCTGGTGGGCGAGATGGGGGAGCAGCTGCGGCGCACGGCACTTTCCGTCAACGTCAAGGAGCGGCTGGATTTTTCCTGCGCACTGCTGGACCCGGCGGGGGAGCTGGTGGTCAACGCGCCGCACATTCCCGTGCACCTGGGGGCGCTGGGGCTGTGCGTGCGCACCGTGCGCGAGGCGGTCGCCATGGAGCCGGGGGACGTGGTGGTCACCAACCACCCCGGCTACGGCGGGTCGCACCTGCCGGACGTGACCGTGGTCACGCCGGTGCACGACGGCGGGGGGCGGCTGCTGGGCTACGTGGCCAGCCGCGCGCACCACGCGGAGATCGGCGGCTCGCGCCCCGGCTCCATGCCGCCCGGCGCGGCCACGCTCGCCGAGGAGGGCGTGGTCATCGCCCCCATGCACCTGGTGCGCCGGGGGGAGGCGCGCTGGGCGGAGATGCGCGACCTGCTGGCGTCCGGCCCCCACCCCTCGCGCGCGGTGGAGGACAACCTGGCGGACCTGGCCGCGGCGGTGGCGGCGAACCACCGCGGGGCGGAGCTGCTGCGCGCGCTGGCGGCGGAGCACGGCGCGGCCACGGTGGGCCGCTACATGGACGGCCTGCAGGCGCGTGCGGAGGCGCGCGTGCGCCAGGCGCTGGCGCGCATCCCGGACGGAGCGTACGAGGCCGAGGAGCGCCTGGACGACGGCTCACCGCTGCGCGTGCGGGTGGAGGTGGCGGGCGACGCGGCGCGGGTGGACTTCGCGGGAACGGGGGGCGTGCACCCCGGAAACCTGAACGCCACGCCGGCCATCGTGCGCAGCGTGGTGCTGTACGTGCTGCGCCTGCTGGTGGACGAGCCGCTGCCGCTCAACGAGGGGCTGCTGCGCGCGGTGGAACTGCGCGTCCCCCGGGGGATGCTGCACCCGGAGTGGCCGGAGGATCCGGCGCTGGGCCCGGCGGTGGTGGGCGGCAACACGGAGGTCAGCCAGCGCCTCACGGACACTCTGCTGAAGGCGCTCCGGCTGGCCGCGTGCAGCCAGGGCACCATGAACAACGTGCTCTGGGGCAACGCCCGCTTCGGCTACTACGAGACGGTGTGCGGCGGGACCGGGGCGGGGCCGGGATGGGACGGCGCGAGCGCGGTGCACTCGCACATGACCAACACGCGCATCACGGACCCGGAGGTGGTGGAGCACCGCTTCCCGGTGCGTGTGGAGCGCTTCGCGGTGCGGCGCGGCTCCGGCGGCGCGGGCCGCCGGCGCGGCGGCGACGGCGCGACCCGCGAGCTCGCCTTCCTGGAGCCGGTGTCGCTCTCGGTGCTCACCCAGCACCGCGCGGAGGGTCCGTACGGCGTGGACGGCGGGGAGCCGGGCGCCCCCGGGCGCCAGCGCGTGATGCGCGCCACGGGCGAAACGCTTGAGCTGGGATCGGTGGACGGGTGCGAGGTGGGCCCCGGCGACCGCCTGCTGCTGGAAACCCCGGGCGGCGGCGGATGGGGGAGGCCCGGCGCGGACCCCGCGTGAGGGATTCCGGCCCGGAGGGGCGAGACCCCGCGGGCAGTTTCGCGGGGGCTCGACTCCGTTACGCACGGTTGTTCCGTGCGTTACGGAGCCGAAGCCCGACCCCGGCGCCAGCCGGGGGCACGCCCGAATTCGCAGTTGAAAGCTGTTTCGACCAACCTGCTGCGGAGGCGCGATGAGCGAGGCAGAGGAACGGAGCACGGGCCTGGAGCGCGGGCTCGGGCTCGGGGACGCGACCATGCTGGTGATCGGGTCCATGATCGGCTCGGGGATCTTCATCGTCTCGGCGGAATCCACGCGCCTGGTGGGCTCGCCCGGGTGGCTCCTCGCCGCGTGGGCGCTCGCGGGGGTGCTGACCATCACCGGCGCGCTCTCCTGCGCGGAGCTGGCCGCGATGTGGCCGCGGGCGGGCGGGCAGTACGTGTTCCTGCGGGAGGCGTACGGGCCGGGGACGGGGTTCCTCTTCGGGTGGGGGCTCTTCCTCGTGATCCAGACGGGGACGATCGCCGCGGTGGCGGTGGCCTTCGCCTCGTTCCTGGGGGTGCTGGTCCCGGCGGTCTCGCCCGGCGTGCACCTGGTGCCGCCGGTGCACCTGGGGAGCTACGCGCTGACGCTGACCGTGCAGCAGGCGGTCGCCGTGGCGATGATCCTCCTGCTCACCGCCGTCAACACGCGCGGGCTCACGGCCGGCAAGCGCATCCAGAACGTCTTCACCGTCACCAAGACGGCGGCGCTGCTGGGGCTGGTCGCCGCGGGGCTGGTGCTGGGGTGGGGCGCCGGGAGCGCGGCGCTCGCCTCGTCGTGGTGGAACCCGTGGGCCAACGGGTGGAGCCCGCGCGAGGCGCAGCCGGGCCTGGGCGCGGCCGGCGCCGCGGCGCTGGTGATGCTGCTGGGCCGGGCGATGGTGGGGCCGCTCTTCGCGCAGTCGGCGTGGAACAACGTGACCTTCGCGGGGGGCGAGGTGCGCGACCCGGGGCGGAACCTCCCGCGCGCCCTGCTGATGGGGTGCGCGGTGGTGGTCGCGCTCTACCTCCTGGCCAACCTGGCGTACGTGGCCGTGCTGCCGCTGGAGGGGATCCAGGGCGCTCCGCAGAAGCGCGTGGGCGTGGCGATGATGGAGCGCATCCTGGGCGCGCCGGGCGGGCTCTTCATGGCGGCGGCGATCCTGGTCTCCACCTTCGGCTGCAACAACGGGCTGATCCTGGCGGGGGCGCGGGTCTACTACGCCATGGCGCGCGACGGCCTCTTCTTCCGCCGCCTGGGGACGCTGAACGCGCGCCAGGTGCCGGCGGTGGCGCTCGTGGCGCAGGGGGTGTGGGCGGCGCTCCTCACCCTCCCCCGCACCGTGGCCGCGGACCCGGCCGGCGGGGCGCCGGTGTACGGCAACGTGTACACGCAGCTCCTGGAGTACATCGTCTCGGTGGACCTGGTGTTCTATGCGCTGATGGTGGGAGCGGTGCTGGTGATGCGGCGGCGCCACCCGGAGCTGGCGCGCCCGTACCGCACCTTCGGCTACCCGGTCACCCCGCTGCTGTACGTGGCCCTCGCCGCGCTGCTGGTGGTGGACCTGGCGTACCTGACGCCGGCCACCTCCGGCATCGGCTACCTGCTGGTGCTCACCGGCATCCCGGTGTACCTGGCGTGGCGCCGGCGCTTCGCCGCCTCGCCGGAAAGCGCGCCGGCCGCGGGTCCGGTCACGGCGGGATGAGCTTCGCGGGGCACCTGGAGGAGGCGCTGCACGTCAACCGCGAGCGCATGCCGCAGTACGCGAGGCTCACGGGCGGCGAGTCGGAACGGATCTCGCGGCGGCTGATCCGCTACGAGCGCCTGGCGCTCCCCCTGGCGCGCTGGGTGGACCGGCGGGCGCGGCCGTACAACGCGCGGGGGATCGGGGTGGTGGCGGACGACTTCGTCCCCATGGCGGGGACGCCGCGGTTCCGCGAGCGCTCGGCGGAGCCGCCGCTCCCGCTCTCCGCCTTCCGCCGCGCCGACGCCCGGCGGATCCGCGGCGCGCTGGCCGCCGCGCTGAAGGTGGACGGCTTCGCGGGAATCGCGGCGGCGCTCCGGGCGGAGCTGGCCGGACTGGAGGCCGTGCCCGGCTACCACTGCATGCTGCGCCACCTGCTGGAGTCCATGCTGCGGGTCGCCACGCTCGCGCCGGCGCACGCCACGCGCGCGGAGGCGGCGGGGATGAAGAGCACGGCGGGCCTGTCGCGGCTCGTCCTTCGGCTGCACCTGTTCACCCTCCCGGACGCGGCGAAGCTGGACGCGCTCGCCGCGCCCATCCAGGCGCGGGGGATCCCCATCCTCTGCCAGGACGTCCCGCCGATCCCGCCGGAGTGACCCGGCGCGCCGCGCGCGCCGGAGCCGCGCGGCGGCGAGCGGCCGTGGCTGCGCCCGGGAGGGGACGATTTCCTTGTCCCTCCGCATTGCGCGCTTTACAGTAGAGGCTGGCCGGTATGCACGGTGCCGATCCCGGTGCATACGGCCCGCGGCTCCTTCCCCTCCCGGAGCCGCCCTCGACCCGCCCGATCCTCCAGCCCCGGCCGACCGACCCCACCCCAGCGACGGAGCCACGGCTCATGAGCAAACTCGACCTCCTCCGCGGTGCACTGGAAAGGACCCGCTTCGGTGAGCTGAGCCTGGTCACGCCGGACGGCGCCACGCACCGCTTCACCGGCGGCGAGGAGGGCGAGAGCGCGACGATGGTCCTGAAGAGCTGGGGCGCGGTGGACGCGATCCTGAAGCGCGGGGACATCGGCCTGGGCGAGTCCTACATGGCGGAGCAGTGGGAGTCGCCGGACCTCATGCAATTCCTCACCTTCTGCCAGCGCAACCGGAACGAGTTCGGCCGGGTGACCTCGTTCTCCCTGCTGAACAAGCTTCTCTCGCGCGCGACCACGCTCACCAGCGGGAACTCGCTGGCGGGCAGCCGCAGGAACATCAGCGCCGCCTACGACCATCCGCCGGAGCTGTACCAGGCCTACACGGACCGGATGATGACGTACTCCAGCGGCTGGTGGGACGGCAGGGAGATGTCGCTGGAGGATGCGCAGGTCAACAAGTACGAGCGCATCCTGTCCCGGCTGGGCCCGCCGCCGCAGCACGTCCTGGAGATGGGCTGCGGCTGGGGCTATTTCCTGGACCTGGCCGCGTCGCGGGGGTACACGGTCACCGGCTGCACCATCTCGCAGCGCCAGTACGAACACGCGCGGGAGGTGAACCGGGAGGCGATCGCCGATGGCCGCGTCACCCTGGTGCTGGACGACTACCGCAACATGCCGGGCAAGTACGACGCGGTCATGTCCACCGGCTTCTTCGAGCACGTGGGGGCCAGGTACTGGGTCGAGCACTTCCGCAGGGTCAAGCAGTACCTCAAGCCCGGCGGCGTGGCGATGGTGCAGACCATGTTGTGCAACCGGTTCGACCCGCGGAGCGCGAAGAAGCTCAACTTCTTTTCCAAGTACATCTTCCCCGGCGGGGAGTTTCCCTCGATCGGCTCGTTCATCGTCGCGGCGGAGGAGGCCGGGCTCAAGTGCGAGGAGCACCTCGCCTTCGGGCAGGACTACGCCCGCACCATGCACGAGTGCTGGAAGCGGTTCGCCGTCAACAAGGAGGAGCTGAAGCGCAAGGTGGGCTACGACGACGAGTTCATCCGCAAGTGGGAGTTCTTCATCGCGGGCTGGTACGCGATGTTCAGGTCGGGGAACTACAACGTGATGCAGGCAAAGCTGGTGCACTGTCCCTGAGCGGGTCGCCGACACCTCGATCTCGCAGGCCGACCATGGGCACAATGGATTCGAGCGGCATGCAGGCGATCACGACCGGCGTGACGCTCCGCGACGTTGCCGGAGCGGCGCGCACCTACCTGGCGGGGCTCGTCCACCCGGAGGGCTTCGTCCGCGAGATGCTGGGCATGGCGGGGATCGAGATCGGCGGCGGCGCTCCGCACGACATCGTGGTGCACGACCGGCGTTTCTACGCGCGCGTGGGCCGGGACGGCGCGCTGGGGCTGGGCGAGGCGTACGTCGAGGGGTGGTGGGACTGCCCCGCCGTGGACCAGATGATCACCCGTATCCTCCGGGCGAACCTCCCCGAGAGCATCCGCAGGAACTGGAGGCTCATGGCGGGCGCGCTGCGGGCCCGGCTGTTCAACCTGCAGAGCCTGAGCCGGTCGTTCCAGGTGGGCGAGCACCACTACGACCTGGGCAACGACCTGTACCGGACGATGCTCGACCGGCGGATGGTCTACACCTGCGGCTACTGGAAGAACGCGGCGACGCTGGACGAGGCGCAGGAGGCCAAGCTCGACCTGGTGTGCCGCAAGCTGGGGCTGCGCCCGGGGATGCGGGTGCTGGAGCTGGGCTGCGGCTGGGGGAGCTTCGCCAGGTACGCGGCCGAGAAGTACGGGGTGGAGGTGACGGGCTACTCGGTCTCCAGGGAGCAGGTGGAGCTCGGCCGCGAGCTGTGCGCCGGGCTGCCGGTGGAGCTGCGGCTGGAGGACTACCGGAGCGCCCGCGGCACCTTCGACCGCGTGCTCTCCATCGGCATCATGGAGCACATCGGGTACAAGAACTACCGCACCTACATGGAGCTGGTCGCCCGCTGCCTGGCGCCCGGCGGGGTGTCGCTGGTCCACACCATCGGGGGGTCCGGGAGCGAGCCGCTGGCCGACGCCTGGACGCGGAAGTACATCTTCCCCAACGGCAGCCTGCCCTCCGTCGCGCAGCTGGCACGCGCCACGGAGGGGCTGTTCAACTTCGAGGACCTCCACGGCTTCGGCCCCGACTACGATCCCACGCTGATGGCGTGGTACCGGAACTTCGTCGGGGCGTGGCCGGAGCTGAAGGCGCGGCTGGACGAGCGCTTCTACCGCATCTGGACCTACTGGCTGCTGATGAGCGCCGCCGCCTTCCGGGCGCGGCACATCCACCTGTACCAGGTCGTGATGACGCCGCGGGGCGCGCCGCAGCCGGACTGCCGCCTGAGCTGATGCCGGATGCGGTTGTATCGGGCTAAAGATCAGGGTTTGGGCGTGACCCCGGCTGGCGCCGGGGTCGGGCTTCGGCTCCGTAGCAAACGATACTACCGTTTGCAACGGAGTCGAGCCCCGGCAAACTGCGCCGGGTCTCGCCCCTTCGGGCCGAAATCCCTCACGCAAGCTCCGGCGCGGCGTCTAGATCCAGCAGGCAGCCGATTCATGGAGCCTCCGGGGCAGCTCGCGTCCCGGGGGCTCGCCGTCGTCGCGCCGCCGGAGCTCCCGGACGTGCTCGGGGCGCCCGATCCAGGCGCGGGGATCCCCATTCTCTGCCGGGACGGCCCGCCGATCCTGCAGGAGCGCTCGGAGTCGGCCGCTCTCTCGGCGCTTGCCGATCAGTTACGGCGTAACCACCTTCCGTTCGGAAGCCGGCCGTCACGATTCCTGCTGACGAGGAGCCTCATGCCGACGGTGCTGCGCAGTGGCCCGTATCGGTTCTTCTTTTTTGCCGGCGATCGTGCCGAACCGCCGCACGTACATGTTGAGCGCGAGAGCAATCGGGCCAAGTTCTGGCTGGATCCGGTTCGCTTGCAGGACAGTGGTGGGTTCAGCCGGGTCGAGCTGAACCGCATTGCTCTCGTGGTGGACAACAACCGGGACCATCTGCTCGGAGCCTGGAATGACTACTTCAACGACTGAGATCCGCGTGCCCGAGGCTACGGACATCGCGGTGACGGACGAGTCGCTCACCGTGGAACTGTCCGATGGGCGCACCATCTCCGTACCGCTGGCCTGGTACCCCCGCCTCACACATGCAACGCCGGAAGAGCGTAGTCGGTGGCGCCTAATTGGCCGTGGTGAAGGAATCCACTGGCCCGACCTAGACGAGGACATCAGCGTCGAGGGCCTTCTCGCCGGTCGTCCCTCCGGCGAGAGCCAGAATTCGCTGAAGCGATGGCTGGAGCGCCGCCGCGGTGCCGCGTAGCGGATTCCACACCGATCGCACTCGGGTGGGCAACGGCGTCTTCAAGAATCCACTACCGTGGGCATGAAGCGATACCTCACCATCGTTGAGCCTACTGAGAGAGGCTTCTCGGCTTACTCCCCGGACCTGCCCGGCTGTGTCGGCACGGGACACACCCAGGAGGAGGTCGAAGCGAACATGCGCGAGGCCATCGAATTCCACATCGAGGGCCTTCGATTGGAAGGCTACCCGGTTCCGGAGCCGAGCAGCGAGTCCACTTACATCGATGTGGCTGCGTAGGATGTGCGCCGGTGTCGATCCCGCCTGGTGCCATGATGCAGAACACTGACGTTCGGAAAGCCATAGACGCGGGTTTGGCAGACTGTGCTGCCGGCCGGACCGTCCCGGTCGATGAAGTGCGCCGACGTTATGGATTGCCGGAGCGATGCGGCGTCGATAGCAGGGCAGCGGAAGAGGGGGCTTCTGCGGAGGCCCCGGGCGTCGTAGCGGCGAGTGCGACCACCGCGAATAGGGGTCACGGAGTGGAAGAGGGCGGCTGACGATGCGCTTTTCCCACGACCATGGACGCTTGGTCGCGCAATCGTGGATCCGAAACTCAGTAAGACGACGGTGGCTCCGTCTCCCAGCGAAATCCAGCTGAAAGATGCACTGAAGGTGGCGCTCGTGGAGGTGCTGGAAGAGCGCTCCGACCTGTTGCGCGATGTGCTGGCGGAGGTCATCGAGGACATCGCATTCGCGCGCGCCATCCAGGAAGGCGAGGCGAGCGGGCTGGTGCGCCGTGAAGAAGTCTTCCGTTAGTGGCTCCCTGCCGGTCCCCCCCGTCTCATCCCCATCCCCACCGCTCCCGACCCGCCGCAGCGCTTGCCCCCCGCCGCGGCCCGCGCCACATTCCGCACGGTCACCCCCAAGCGTTTCCCCCACCGGAGCCCCGCCCATGCGCCGCCCCGTCCTGCTCGCGTCCTTGTCCCTGGCGGCGCTGGCCGGCTGCGCCCACGCGGGCCGCGGCGGCGCCCCCGCCGACGCGGGCGCGCTCATGCGGCCGGGCGTGTCGCTGGAGCTGGCCCGGGAGCGCGCGCGCACCCTGGCCGACGTGCGCTACGCCCTGGCGCTGGACGTCACCCGGCGCGACACCGCGCTCGGCCGCGCCACCCTGGCCTTCACGCGAAAGCCCGGCGCCGGCGATCTGGTGGTGGACTTCCGCGGGCTGGCGCTGGACAGCGTCGCCGCCAACGGCGCGACCCTCGCCGACCATGCCTGGGCCGATGGACACGTCCGCATTCCCGCGCGGCACCTGCGCACGGGCGCCAACACCGTGGGCTTCCGCTTCGCCGCGCGCATCGCGCCGGTGGGCGCCAGCGTGATCCGCTTCGAGGACCCCACCGACGGCTCGCGCTACCTGTACACCCTGCTCGTCCCCGCCGACGCCAACCAGCTCTTTCCCGCCTTCGACCAGCCCGATCTCAAGGGCCGCTTCACGGTGCAGGTGGTCGCGCCCGAGGGGTGGAGCGTGCTCGCCAACGGGCCCGAGACCTCGCGCGCGCCGGAGGGCGGCGCCGTCCGCTGGAGCTTCGCCGAGACCGAGCCCATCTCCACCTACCTGGCCGCCTTCGCGGCGGGGCCGTGGCGGCGGTGGGAGTCGGCGGAGGGCGGGCGCCCCATCGGGCTGTACGCCCGGCGCTCGCTGGCGCGCGAGGTGGACGCGGACACGCTCATGCGCAGCAACCGCGACGCGCTGGCGTGGCTGGAGCGCTACTTCGCGGTGCCCTTTCCCTTCGCCAAGTACGACGTGCTCCTCGCCCCCGCCTTCCCCTTCGGCGGCATGGAGCACGTGGGTGCCGTGTTCTACAACGAGAATTCCTTCGTCTTCCGCGAGGCGCCCACGCTGGGCGAGCGCCTGTCGCGCAAGGCCACCACCTACCACGAGGTGGCGCACCAGTGGTTCGGCGACCTGGTGACCATGCGCTGGTTCGACGACCTGTGGCTCAAGGAGGGGTTCTCCACCTACATGGCGGCCAAGATGCAGGACGAGCTGGACCCCGGCTCGGAAGCGTGGAAGACCTTCTACCTGCGCAACAAGCCGCTGGCCTACGGGACGGACGTCACCGAGGGGACCGTCCCCGTCTGGCAGGAGCTGGGCAACCTGGACCTGGCCAAGGGCAACTACGGCCCCATCGTCTACAACAAGGCCCCCTCCATCCTCAGGCAGCTGGAGTTCATGGTGGGCGAGGACGCCTTCCGCGAGGGGCTGCGCATCTTCCTGCGGCGCCACGCGTATGGGAACGCCACCTGGCGGGAGCTGCTGGCGGCGGTGGAGGAATCGTCCGGGAGCTCGCTTCAGGCCTTCGGGGAGCAGTACATCCTGCGGGCGGGGATGCCGGTGGTGGAGACGGCGCTGGCGGAGGAGGGCGGGCGAATCCGGCGGCTGGCGCTGGTCCAGCGCCCGGCGAGGGAGCTCCCGGGCGACCCGGGCGGGTGGTGGCCGGGGCGGGTGCGGGTGAGGCTGGGGTACCGCGACCGGCCGGACACGGTGCTGACGGTGGCGTTCGCGGGCGCGACCACGGAGGTGCCGGAGGTCGCGGGGCTCCCGGCGCCGGACTGGGTGTGGGCAAACGACGGGGACTACGGCTACGGCCTCTTCCTCCCGGACGCGCGGAGCGCCGCCCACATCGCCGCGCACGTGGGCGAGACGCGCGACGGGCTGCTGCGGGCGATGCTCTGGGGCTCGCTCTGGGACCTGGTGCGCGAGGCGCGGCTGGACCCCGCCGAGTACGTGCGGCTCACCCTGCGCGAGCTGCCGCGCGAGCGCGACGAGCAGATCGCCGCCACGCTCCTGGGCCGCGCCTCCGCCGCCCTCGCCCGCTACCTGCCGGAGGAGGACGCGGCGCGGCTCCTTCCCCAGTGGGAGGCGCTGCTCCTGGCGCGCGCCGACGACGACTCGCTCTCGTACGGGCTGCGCAAGGCGGCGCTGGACGCCTACCTGGGCGCGGCGCGCACCCCGGCCGCGCGCGCCGTGCTGCGCGAGTACCTGGCGGGGACGCGCCGCTTCGCCGGCGAGCCGCTGCGCGCGCCCAGCCGCTGGGCCGCGGTGACGCAGCTCCTGGCCGCCGGCGACCCCGCCGCCGATTCGCTGTACGCCGCCGAGACGGCGCGCGACACCACCCCCGAGGCGGCGCGCCGGGCCTTCGTCGCCGGGGCCGCGCGGCCGGACTCCGCCGGCAAGGCGGCGTACTTCGCGCGCTACCTGCGCGACCCGTCCCTCAACGAGGAGTGGGTGACCGCCTCGGTGGGCGCCTTCAACGACCCGGCGCACGCCGCGCTCACCCTGCCGCACCTGCGGCCGGCGCTGGAGGAGCTGGTGTGGCTCCGCGACAACCGGCGCATCTTCTTTCTCCCCCGCTGGATCGCCGCGTTCCTGGGCGGGCAGACGGATGCCCGCGCCCTGGCGACGCTGGACGCCTACCTGGCCGCACACCCGGAGCTGCCGGTGGACGTGCGCCGCAAGGTGCTCCAGGCGCGCGACGAGCTGGAGCGCACCGTCCGCATCCGCGCCCGGCGCTGATTCAGGGCTTCTTCCTTCCGCGCCTGCGGGGATACTCGGGGGGTGGCGTGTCCGGGCCCCGCGGCGGGGGCGGCGCGATCGGGCGAGGCGGCAGGGCCGGCGGAGGGCCGTCCTCCTCGTAGAGCGCGGACAGCTTCTCCGCCCACGGCGGCACGTCGCCGCCGGACTCGATGTGCACGTGCCGCAGGCAGCGCACGAAGCGCTCGTACGCGGCGTGGCGGTGCTCGTCGGGGACGCGATTGAGGAGGTGGATCAGGAAGAGCGCCGTGACCTCGGGATCGGGATCCGTGGGGAGGGCCCGGAGGTACTCCTCCGTGTACAGCTTGCGGAGGAGCTGGCGCGTCTCGTACTGCGGCTCGGAGCCGCGGATGAACTTGTCGATGGTGCCGTGCGCCACCCGCCGGTCCAGACGCTTCTCGGCCACGTAGCGGAGCGAGGTGGTGCGCACGTACACGGCGACGAAGTTACGCACCCGCTCCAGGAGCGGGCGCTTGGGCGGGTCTCCGCCCTGTTCATTCCGTATACCTCCGGCGTCGCTACACTGTACACTTTAGGTTCCGGGAACCCGCCTGGCAAGGGCACCCCGGCCCTCCACACCCGAGGCTTGCTCCATGCGCCGGATCGCCCTGCGCACGATCGCCGCCGCCGTCCTGCTCCCGCTCGCGGCGCCGTCCCCCACCCTCGCGCAGCGGGCCGCGCCCCCGCTTGCCTCGCAGGTGCCGGAGGGCGGGCCCGTCATGACGGTCGCCATCCCCGCCGCGCAGCTCGTCGCGGCGGTCGCGGTGGAGCGGCGCTCCGGCGCCGGGAAGCCGCCCGGGTGATTGATCGGGCCCGCCCGCCGTCGTAGGATACGGGAGAGGCGGCTCCGTCCGCCCGCTCCTCGCCGCCACTGCGCACCCGGGAGGTTTCCGTGCTCTATCCCCTCGTCCTGCTCGCGGGCGCCCTCGCCGCCTGCGCCCCGGCGTCCACGTCCACCCCGCCCGCGGAGCAGCAGGTGCCGTCCGCCGCGCCGGCCGCGCCCGCGGCCCCCGCGCCGCGCAGCCTGGGGACGGGGACGCTGGTGGTGCTCAACAAGGCGGGCGCCAGCGCCGCGCTGGTGGACCTGGTCTCGGGCGAGGTGTATGCGACGCTCCCCACCGGCGACGGGCCGCACGAGGTGGCGGTGTCCGCGGACGGCCGCACCGCGGTGGTCGCCAACTACGGCGCCCAGGTGGGCGGGCGCACCCTCACGGTGCTCGACCTGGCCGGCCGCCGGGTGGTGAAGACCATCGACCTGGGGGAGCATCGGCGGCCGCACGGCATCGCCTGGCTCCCGGACGGGCGGCGGGTGGCGGTCACCTCGGAGACCAGCCGCGCGGTGCTGCTGGTGGACGTCCCCGCCGGGCGGGTGGAGACGGCCATCCCCACCGGACAGGCGGGCTCGCACATGCTGGCGCTGGCGCTGGACGGCCGGCGCATCTTTACCAGCAACATCGGCTCGGGGAGCGTTTCCGCGCTGGACGTGGCGACCGGCACCCACCTGCGCACCATCCCCACCGGCGACGGGGCGGAGGGGATCGACGTGTCGCCCGACGGGGCGCAGGTGTGGGTCACCAACCGCGAGGCGGACGACGTGACGGTGCTGGACGCCGAGACGCTCCGGCCGCTCGGCACCCTCCCCTCGGCGCGGATGCCCATCCGCGTCAAGCTGACGCCGGACGGCCGCACGGCGCTGGTCTCCAACGCCATGTCCGGCGAGCTGCGCATCTTCGACGCGGCCACCCGCCGCGAGCTGGCCGTCATCCACACGGCGGAGGACCCGCGCTCCAACCCCATGCCCGTGGGCGTCCTCATCTCCCCGGACGGCGCCATGGCGTACGTGGCGATGATGCAGGGCAACGAGGTGGCGGCGGTGGACCTGCGCGAGCGGCGGGTGGTGGGGCGCATCCGCCCGGGCGCCGGGCCGGACGGCATGGCGTGGTCGCCGCTGACCAGGTGAGCGCCCGCGGACCGGGGGAGGACGAGCCATGAGCGACCGGGCGGCGTTCCGCGACAACGTGGTGGTGATCACCGGCGCCTCGGCCGGGATCGGCGCGGAGCTGGCGCGGCAGCTCGCCGCCGGCGGCGCGTGGCTGGCGCTCGCCGCGCGCGACGCGGCCCGGCTGGAGGCGGTGGCGGCGGAGTGCCGGGCGCTCGGCGGGCGGGCGATCGCCGTCCCCACCGACGTGGCGGAGGAGGCGCAGTGCCGGGCGCTGGTGGAGCGTACCGTCGCGGAGTTCGGGCGGCTGGACACGCTGGTCAACAACGCCGGCATCGGCATGTGGGCGCGCTTCGACGAGATCACCGACCTCGCCGTGTTCGAGCGCGTCATGCGCGTCAACTACCTGGGGAGCGTGTACTGCACCCACCACGCGCTCCCGCACCTGAAGCGCTCGCGCGGGCGGATCGTGGGCGTGTCCAGCCTCACCGGGAAGACGGGCGTCCCCACGCGCAGCGCCTACGCGGCGAGCAAGCACGCCATGGCGGGGCTCTTCGACTCGCTGCGCATCGAGCTGGACGGCACCGGCGTGTCCGTCACCATGATCTACCCGGGCTTCGTCGCCACCGAGATCCGCGAGCGCGCGCTGGGCCCGGACGGGACGCCGCTGGGCGCCGGGAACAGCCCGGTGCGCGAGCGCGAGGTGATGACGGTGGAGGAGTGCGCCCGCCGGATCGTGCGCGCGGCGGCGGCGCGCAGGCGGGAGGAGGTGATGACGGCGCGGGCCCGGGTGGGGATGTGGCTCAAGCTGATCGCGCCCGGCGCGGTGGACCGCATCGCGCGGAGGGCGATCGCGCGGGGGAAGTGAGGGGTGGGTCGATCCGGATCTCCGCATGACTCTGAGCCATGGGGTTCCAGATAGTGTGTTGGCGATTCACGAACCGAAATCATCTCGCTGCACGATACTGAACCATGACGAATCCCGATCAGCCTGCTCCGCTCCAGTACAGGGGAGTCATGGTCTCCAGCACATTCTCGGATCTGGAGCGCCACAGGGCCGAGTTGATGAAAGCCCTCCGCAAGGAAAAACTCTTCCCCATCGGTATGGAGGACTACGTTCCCGTTCCTGGAGACGATATCATCAGCTCCTCCCTCAACATGGTACGGGAAGGCACCGCCTACATCGGGCTCATCAGCCAACGCTACGGACAGGTGATCGAGTGTGATACTCGCAATCCACATGGGTATTCCGTAAGTCGACTTGAATTCGAGGAGGCGCAGCGTCTCGGTCTGCCCATTCTTGTCTTCGTGATGTCTGATGAACATCCCGGCAGCAGGAAAGACTTCGAAACCGACGCGGAGAAGATCAGGAAGCTTGAAGCATACCGTGAACGCGCGAAGGAAGGTCGTATCTATGTCCCCTTCGACAGCCCCGAAGATTTCATCCAGAAAGCCATCCACGCGGTGGCGAGTCTCCGTCGCCATCTGAATGAGCAGTCCCAACCCGCGCTGCCTCCGAAAGCCACGCCACGCGATCACGATCACTCTCCTCAGAAGTTCGATTTTGTCCCGAGACCACCGGCATTTTACGCCGAGCCCGCCTACATCGGCTCGCATGCTTTCGTTGGGCGGAAGGCGCAGCTCGACACGCTGAGCGACTGGGCTTCGCCGGCCGACCCGCACCCCCTCCTCCTGTTCGAGGCCATCGGCGGAACGGGTAAGAGCATGCTCACCTGGGAGTGGACCACCAGGCATGCCACGACCGTTCGTGGGGACTGGGCCGGCCGCTTCTGGTATTCGTTCTACGAGAAGGGAGCCATAATGGCCGACTTCTGCCGGCGTGCCCTTGCGTACATCACGGGTCAGCCGTTCGACGACTTCCGGAAGATGAAGACTGCGGAACTGGCGGAGCTGCTCCTCCGTCAGCTCCGGGCCCGTCCCTGGTTGCTCGTGCTCGACGGGTTGGAGCGCGTGCTCGTCGCATACCACCGCTACGATGCCGCCCAGCTTCTCGATGAGGAGGCTGGCACGACGGACAAGATCGCCCAACGCGACCCCTGCGCGGCCATTCGGCCCGAGGACGACGACCTCCTTCGTGCCCTCGCCGCCGCTGCACCCTCGAAGCTTCTCCTAACTACCCGGCTCACTCCGCGCGGCCTGCTCAACGCGGCGAACCAACCCATCCCGGGCGTCCTTCGCGAGCGCCTCCCGGGTCTCCGTCCGGCGGACGCCGAGGCTCTTCTGCGCTCCTGTGGGGTCACCGGTACCTCGGGGAGTATTCAGAATTTCCTCCAGAGCCACTGCGACTGTCACCCTCTCGTCACCGGGGTCCTAGCCGGACTGATCAACGACTATCTTCCTGACCGGGGAAACTTCGACACGTGGTCCGCCGACCCGGATCACGGCGGTCAGCTCAACCTCGCGGACCTCGATCTCGTCCAAAAGCGCAACCACATCCTGCACACGGCCCTGGCTGCGCTTCCGGAGAAGAGCCGGCAACTCCTCTCCACGCTGTCCCTCCTCTCCGAAGCCGTGGACTACACCACCCTCAGTGCGCTCAATCCGCACTTGCCTCCCGAACCGGAGGAGGTAGCGGAGCCAACCAAGCCCGAGGTTGGGTGGAGATGGCAGTTCATGACTGACGTCGAGAAAAGAAAGCGGCGAGAGAAATATCTAGTAGCCGTCCGGCTGTACGAGGAGTACAAACTCGCTATAGAGGCTAGGTTACAATCGCCAGAGTTTCGTAGGGCTCCGCGTGAGCTGGCAAGCACGATTCGGGATCTGGAGCATCGCGGCTTGGTGCAATACGCCCCGCAGGCTCAACGCTATGACCTGCATCCCGTTGTTCGCGGCATTACCGCCGGTGCTTTGCTTCAGGAGGAACGAGACCACTTCGGCCAGCGTGTGGTCGACCACTTTTCCCAGCAGCTCCATAGGCCATATGAAGAGGCGGAATCGCTTGAAGATGTTCGACACGACCTCCATGTAGTCCGCACCCTGGTCCAGATGGGTCGCCGTGAGCAAGCATGCGACGTGTATGTCGGCGCGCTGGCAGCAGCACTCCTTTATAATTTGGAAGCCCATGCAGAAGTATTGTCCATTATGCGTCCCTTTTTCCCTCACAGCTGGTCTATTGCGCCTGATGACTTGGAAGAGTGGAAAGCCTCGTATCTGCTGAAGGGAGTCGCGTTAGCAATGAGTGTAGGGGGAGAGTGGGAAGAGGCTGTGGCCGCGACAGGTACTGCTTTGTTAATCGCTTTTCGGCAAAAGAATTGGGGTCGGGTGCAACTTGATCTGAGCGCTCTGGCTTTCTGTTATTGTGATTTGAGTAGATTTGCATGTTCGGATCGACTTCTGCTCCTCTCTCTTGATATTGCGTCTTTTAACGACGACGATGAAGCTCTCTTCTTGACCCGAATAATCCGCATGCGTCATCTTACCATGGTCGGATTATGGCAGGATGCCGAGGCAATCTGGCGTCTCCTGGATCCGATGGGTCGTGATTGGGACCGTCACATCACTCGCCCTGGGAGCGCAGAGCTCAGGTATGCAGCGCTTCAGCTGTGCCAGGGAACTTTGCTCGAAGATCATCTCCTGCATGCAGAGCAGCTGAGCAGGGCAGGGAAGAATCGTATCGGGATCCGCGCGCTTCACGGCCTGCGCGGAGAGTGGCATTTGGATTAAGGCCGGTGGGTACTCGCCGCTGACAGCCTGCACGAGGCGGTGCGCATGGCTCGTGAGGTGGGACGTAGGGACGCGCGGACAGAGACGCTGCTCACACTCGCCAGGTTCCACTTAGGTCAAGTCCCTGATCCTCGCCGCGAAGCGGAGCACCTTGCCAGGGCAAAGGAGCCCTATTACCGCGGCCTCGCAGAACTGTGGCTCGCGATCGGTGACGCCGAGCAGGCGAAGACCCACGCTCTCGCCGCCTATGAATGGGCCTGGGCCGATGGGGACCCCTATGTGCACCGCTACGAACTCGACAAAGCCCGCGCTCTGTTGGAGCAGCTTAGTACCGAAATCCCCGATCTGCCGCCGTACGACCCGGCCAGAGATGAAAAGCTTCCCTGGGAGGAAGAGGTTGCGGCCGCCATCGAAAAGTTGCGGGCTGAAAAGAGTTCTGAAGAGAACGACGAGGAATGAGGAAGTGCCGCGTGCGCCACCCGTCCGCGGACCTGGCCCTCGGCCCGCTTAGCCGCCCCTGGACCCTGGCGAGCGGGGCAGCTCCACGGTGAAGACGGTCCCCGCCTCCACAGAAGACGTGGCGCGGATGCCGCCGCCGTGGGCGCGCGCGATCTCGGCCGCGATGTACAGGCCAAGCCCCAGCCCCGGCTGCGGGCCCCTGCGCTCGGGCCGCACGTAGGGCTCGAAGAGGCGCGGGACCACCTCCGGGGCGATGGGCTCGCCCC
Source organism: uncultured Gemmatimonadales bacterium (assembly GCA_963716255.1). GTDB lineage: Bacteria > Gemmatimonadota > Gemmatimonadetes > Longimicrobiales > Longimicrobiaceae > JAFAYN01. Next base: position 3,702,880 of record OY970303.1, read on the forward strand.
GGTTGGCGACGGCGAGCACGACCCGGTCCGCCGTGGCCGTGGCGGAGATCTCCACCGGCTCCCCGGGCGCGCCGTGCTCCACCGCGTTGGACACCAGGTTGGAGAGCATCTGCGCCACGCGCGAGCGGTCGAGCGACGCCGTCCCGACACCGGCGGGGGCGAAGCGCAGCGTGCGGTCGGGGCGGCCGCTGGCGATCTCGTCCACCACCTGGCCCACGAGCTCGTCGACTTCCACCGGCTCCACGGTCAGCGTCATCCCGCCGCCCAGCCGCCCGCGGGCGAAGTCCAGGACGTCGTCGATCATCCGCGACATGCGCTCGCCGCTGCCCAGGACGCGCTCCAGCACGGTCCGCTGCCGGTGCTCCTGCGGCAGCGCCAGCAGGAACCCCGCGCTCATCAGGATGGACGAGAGCGGGTTGCGCAGGTCGTGGCCCAGCACGGCGATGAACTGCTCGCGGAGGTCCGCCGTCGCCCGCTCGTCGGCGAGCGCCACCCGGTCGAGGTGCGACTCCTCTTCCGCGGTCAGCTGAAGCGAGATCAGCTCGGCGAACAGCTTCATCATCGCCAGCGTCTTGTCGTCCCGCAGCGCCGCCGGGGCCGAGTCCAGCGCGCAGATGTTGCCGAAGTACTCCCCGTCGGGCCGGAAGATGGGGACGGCGATGTAGCTTTCCAGCCCGTACAGCCTGGGTGTGGGATGGTCGCAGAACTCCGGCTCCCGGCTGGCGTGCTCGATGATGATGGGCTCGTGGGAGTCGCGCACCTCGCTGCACAGCGTGGTCGCGACGTCCAGCTGGTCGCCCACGCCCAGCCCGAACTCCATCTGGTCCAGCACCGCGCAGGCGACCCACGACTCCCGGGTCACCCGGGCGACCAGGGCCAGGCGCAGGCCGGTGATCTGGGTGACCACCCGGAGGATGGTGGGCACGGCGCTGATGCGCGCCACGGCGGCGACGTCCGCCTGGAGGTGGTCCACGGTGCTGTTGGATCAGGAGTTCCGCGCCGGCGAAGTGCCGCCGGCAGTTGGACGAGTGGTAAACATCGGGCGCCGGGCGCCCGCGCGCAACATGGATGCCACGGCCGCCGGACGGCGGCGATTTGCCGGACCCGTGTCCGGCCGGTACTTTCCGCGGTGCACGTCCGTGCCCCCGTCCGCTCCCTTTGTCCCGTCGAGACGTGAGCCACGCATCCCCGGGCGCCCCCTCCGGCGCCGCGCCCCGCCGGACCGGACGTGGCTGAGCGGAATCGTGGCGCCGCCGCGCCCCGGGCCCGCGCCACCGTTGCCGGGGCGAGCTGGTACGGCCGCGACGTTTCCGGGGAGGTCCACGAGGGCGTGCTGTTCGTGGACCTGGACATGACGGAGGCGGAGAACGGCGGCGCCACCTTCACGGAGTGCACCTTCCGCGGGTCGCGCTTCAACGTTTCCGCGCACGACGGCGCCGCGTTCGTGAACTGCACCTTCACCGGCTGCAACTTCTTCGACGCGCGCTTCACCGGGTGCAAGCTGGTGGGCAGCACCTTCGACCGCTGCACCTTCGAGGTGATGAAGGTGGTGGGCGGCAACTGGTCGTTCGTGGGGCTCCCGGGCGCGGACCTCCGCTCGGCGTCCTTTCGCGGCGTGCAGATGCGGGAGGCCGACCTCGCCGGGGCGCGCTTCCAGGGCGGATCGCTCCGCGACGTGGACCTGTCGGGGGCGTCGCTGCACGGCGCAGACCTGTCGCGCTGCGACCTGCGCGGGAGCGACCTGAGCGCCCTCCGGCCGGACGGCGTGGAGCTCCGGGGCGCCATCATCACCATCGACCAGACCCTCGTCATCGCCGAGGCGCTGGGGCTGGACGTGCGGGCCGAGTAGGTGCGGGGATCGACGACGGGGGCGGAAGACGCGGCGCCGGAGCGCCTGTACGGCGTGTTCGGGGAGAACGCGTTCGAGGGCGGGCTGTTCTACGTCAACGAGCCCGCGCTGCGCTTCGAGCTGTCCCGCGGCGGCTCCCGGGTGGAGCAGTTCACGCAGGCGTACGACCGCGCGCGGGAGATCGCCGGGCACGTCTTCCGCGGCTCCGCCTCGCTGGTCGTGGTGCTCGCCTGGCCCGGGGAGGGACCGCCCGTCCGCCACATGGACGTCTTCCGCTCGCTGCGCGCGTGCGGGGTGCGCATGGGACGCCCGCGGAGCTGCTGGACGCGGGAGTACGAAGCCGACGGGGACGATCCCACGGAGCGGCGCACGCTGGTGGCGTTCCGCGCCGACGCGTCGGCGCTCGACGGCCTCCTGTGGGGCGCTCTGGGCGTGGACCTGGGGATCCGCCCCCGGCTGCTCGCCCGCGTCTACCTGGCCGACCCGGAGCGCGGCCTGCTCCTGTACCCGTACGACGACCGGGGGATGGACGTGATCGGGCCGGACCGGGAGCGGCTGCGCGAGCTGTTCGCGCGCTTCCACGACTACCTGCTGGCCTACGACCTGGCGCGGATGGAAGGGTTCTTCGCGCCCGGCGGGGCGGGCCCCACCCCGTAGCCCGGAGGACGGATGGCGCAGACGGCGGCGTGGCTCCCCTGGGCCCTGGGCTCCGCGGTGTTCGCGGCGCTCACCGCGGTGCTCGCGAAGGTGGGGCTGGAGGGGATCGACCCGGACTTCGCGACGCTGGTGCGCACCGTGGTGATCGTCGCGGTGCTGGGGGCGTTCGTGGCGGCCACGGGGAAGTGGCGGAGCCCGCTGGAGCTCCCCGGGCGCTCCGCGGGGTTCCTGGTGCTCTCGGCGCTGGCCACCGGCGCGTCGTGGGTGTGCTACTTCCGCGCGCTCAAGCTGGGGGACGCCTCCCGGGTGGCCCCGGTGGACAAGCTGAGCGTGGTGCTGGTGGCAGTGTTCGCCGCCGCGTTCCTGGGCGAGCGTCCGGCCCCGCGCGACTGGCTGGGGATCGCCCTGGTGGCGGCGGGCGTGCTCGTGCTCGGCTTCCGCCGGTGAGGTGAGGCGCGGAGATGCCGCCGATCGCCACGTCCGTCGCCCGCCCCGCTCCCCACACCGAGACCCGTCCATGACCGCCGACGCCATGCCCCACATCCGCAGGCCCACCACGCCCGGCCGGGCGGTGCTGCTGGGCACGCTCGCCGTGGGCGTGCTGGACCTGCTGGACGCCTTCGTGTTCTTCGGCGCGCGGGGAGTGCCGCCGGTGACAATCCTCCACAGCATCGCGTCCGGGCTGCTGGGGCGGGCCGCCTTCGCGGGCGGGCTCCCCACGGCGCTCCTGGGGCTGGCCGTGCACTTCGCCATCGCCTGCGCGGTGGTCGTCGTGTACCACCTGGCCAGCCGGCGCTTTTCCGCCCTCTGCCGCCACCCGTTCGTGTGGGGCCCCATCTACGGCATCGGGGTCTACTTCGTGATGAACCGCCTGGTGTTGCCTATGACGGCGGCTATGACCGGGACGCCGACGCTGCCCGTCCTCGTCAACGGCCTGCTGATCCACGCGCTGGGCGTGGGGCTGCCGAGCGCGCTCTCCGCCCGTGCCGCAGGGCGCGCGGCAGCGGCCCGGCCGGAGCACGCGGGAGGGGCGCGATGAACCCGCTCCGGGACGGGTGGGAGATCGGAGACGTGGAGGCGGTGATCGAGCGCGGTCTGGCCGACGAGCTGCTGCACGTGCCCATCAGCGTGTCCCTGGGCCCGCCCGACTGCGCCTGGGCACAGGACGTGTGCCTGCGCCTGGCCTCGCACCCCCACTTCAACGTGCGGGGGAACGCCGTGCTGGGCTTCGGCCACCTGGCGCGGACGTGCGGCGAGCTCGACGAGCTGCGGGTGCGGCCCGTGGTGGAGGCGGCGCTCCGCGACCCGGACCCGTACGTGCGCGGCCAGGCGGACGCCGCCGCCGGCGACATCGTGCATTTCCTGGGCTGGCGGATCGATGGCTGGTCCGGCTGAAGCGGGTTCGACGGCCGGGTTCGGGCGTGCCCCCGGCTGGCGCCGGGGTCGGGCTTCGGCTCCGTAAGGCAGCAAACAACGCTGCCTAACGGAGTCGAGCCCGCGCAAACAGCCGCGCGGTCTCGCCCCTTCGGGCCGAAATCCCTCACGCGGTCCGTGCTGGCGTCCGCGGGGTCCCACCCGGCTCGCCCGTGCGCGACCCATCCCGATGCTTCCATCGTGAACATACCTCGCGCGCTCCGCTCCCTCCTTCCCGCGGCCCTGCTGGGGCTCGCCGCGTGCCCCCGGGGCGGTGCGGCGTCCGCACCGCCGCCGTGCATCCTCCCCGATGCCGCGCTCCTCGTCACGGCCGGCGAGTACGAGCTGCGCCCCGGCGCCGTGGACACGGTCCGGCTGCACGCCTCCACCCACCCCGGTGCGTTCGCCCCCCTGCCGGACGGGTGCCGCGCCGCCTGGTCGCTCCCGGAGGGCGGGCCCGCGAGCGTGGACGCGGCGAGCGGCGTGCTGCGCGTGGAGGCCGGCGCGGCGGACGGGGCCGCGTTTCCTCTGCTGTCGCGCGTCGCGGGGCGCGAGGTCCGCACCGTCGTCCGGGTGGTCGATCCCGCGCGCAGCCCGCTGGTGGGCACCTGGTCGCAGGTGGGGCGGACGCCCTGCGGCGCAGGCGCGGCCGAGTCCGCCCCCGCCGAGCCCATCCTGGAGCTGCGATTCCACCGCGACGGGCGCTTCAGCGTCACCTGGCTCCCCTTCGAAAGCTACACCGACTACTGGGGGACGTACGACTATGACGCGGCGAGCGGCCGGCTGCGGCTGGAGTTGGAGCGCGGCAACTTCGTCCCCACGGAGCTGGACCTGGAAGGGCGGGCCGCGGTGAGGGACGGCGTGCTCCGGCTGCGGGAGATGTCGCTGGGGAGCCGGACGCCGGGCGGGGAGCCCGCTTGCGGGCTGCGCTTCGCGCGGGGTGGGCCGTGAGCGCCCCCGCGTCGGCCCGCGACGAGGTGATCGAGACCCCGCGGCTGCGCCTGCGCCGCTTCACCGCCGCGGACCTCCCCGCCTTCGTGGCGTACCGCAACGACCCCCGGGTCGCCCGCTACCAGAGCTGGGACGACTGCACCCCCGACGAGGCCGACGCCTTCCTGGCCGAGCAGGACGGGCTGCGGCCCGGGACGCCGGGCACCTGGTTCCAGTTCGCCGTGGAGGTCAGGTCCACGGGCGCGCTGGCCGGCGACTGCGCCCTGCACGTGCACGACGAGGACCCGCGCCTGGGCGCGATCGGCTACACGCTCGCGCGTGAGGCGCAGGGCCGCGGCTACGCCACCGAGGCGGTGCGCGCCCTGCTCGGCTACGCCTTCGGGACGCTGCGGCTGCACCGCGTCAGCGCCACCACCGACTGCGAGAACGCCGCCTCCGTCGCGCTGCTGGAGCGCGTGGGAATGCGCCGCGAGGCGCACTTCCGCCAGCACGTCTGGTTCAAGGGGCGCTGGTCGGACGAGTACGTGTACGCGCTGCTCCGCGACGAGTGGACGGCCCCCGCGCCCGCGCCCCCCGGCTGACCGGCGCCGATCTTGCGCCGCGGCGCGCCCATGAGACGATTCCGCCTCCTCCTCCCGCTCCTGCTCGCGGCCGCGTGCGCCCCGGCCGCCGTCCGGCCCCCCGGTCCGACGGGCCCCTCCGCGCCCGCCAACGTCCACCCCGGCTTCGACGCCGCCGTCTACCCCGGCGAGGCGGCCATGCGCGCCTGGCGTGCCGGGTCGCCGTACCGGTGGACCGGCTACTACCTCCCCTCGCCCTGCCACCGCGACGCCTCGTGGAGCGGGACCCGGGCGGCGCTTGAGGGGCAGGGCTGGGGGATCGCAGTGCTGTACGTGGGGCAGCAGGCCTTCGAGGACGCGCCGGTCGCCGGGGCCGAGCAGCCGGGCGGCCCCGTCCTGTGCTCGCGCACCCTGCTGGGCACCGGGCGTGGCCGGGCCGACGCACGCGACGCCGTCGCCCGCGCCATGGCCAAGGGGTTCGCGCCCGGCACCGTGGTGTTCCTGGACGTCGAGCGCATGCGCGCCGTCCCCGACAGCATGCTGGCCTACCACGCCGCGTGGACCGGGGAGCTGCTGCGCGACGGGCGCTACCTCCCCGGCACCTACGCGCACCAGGCCAACGCCGCGCAGCTCTTCGCCTCGGCCCGCGCCGTGTACGCCGGCGCCGGCCGCGCGGAAGCGCCCCCGTTCTGGATCGCGGGGGGAAGCGGCTTCGGGCTGGACCAGCCGCCGTACGCCGTGGGGCTGCCGTACGCGCGGGTGTGGCAGGGCGCCATAGACGTGGACCGCGCCTGGGGCGGCGTCCGGCTGCGCGTGGACGAGAACACCGCCGACCGCCCCTCGCCCTCCGCACCCGCGGCGCCCTAGGCCGTTCTCCTTGCCCGCGGCCGGACCCCGCCCCTAGCTTGCGCCCCGGCCGCCGGCTCCGTCGCGTCCGGGGCCTCGTCCGTCCATCCGCTCCCGGGGTTCCGCCGTGCCCATCCTCCGCATCCTCCTCGTGCTGGCGCTGCTCCTCCCGTCCGGGGGGTGCTTCGGCTACCGCCTGATCCGTCCCGACGAGGTCCCCGTGCCCTCGTACGACCCCCGCCCGGTCGCCGTCCCCGCCGAGTGCGAAGCCCTCCTCCGGCGCGCCGCCGCCGAGGGCGTGGCCCGGCTCTCCGAAGCCGAGGCGCGCACCGTGAGCTTCTGCCAGGGGCAGCAGCTCATCCGCGCCCAGGAGGAGGAGGCCGCCTCCCGCAAGCTGGAGGCGCACGCGTCCGCGGCGAGCCTGGCGCTGAACGTCGCCACCGTGGTGGTCGGCGGCCTGATCGCGGTGCTCGCGTGGGCGTTCTGACCCCGGCGCACCCGGCGCCGCGGCGGCCGCCCGTGCGCGGCGCCCGCCCGGCCCGCGTCCTGCGTGCGCCCCGCCGGCATCCGCAGGCGCGCACCACGCACCCCGAGGCACCCCCATGTTCCGACTGAGCTCCGAGAGCGAGCACGAGACGCAGTCGCAGGGAGGGACCCGCTACCTCTTCGCGCTCGGGCACTACGAGTGTCACGACGCCATGGACGGCGAGGGCGAGCTCCGCCACTTCGTCGTGGACACCGGCGGCGCCGGGGCCGAGGCCCCCGTCTACGAGACCGACCGCGCCACCATGTACGAGCTGATGGCCCGCTACCTGGCCGGCGAGTACGAGAAGCGCGAGTACGAGATGGAGCGCTCGCCCGCCCACGAGGCCCTGCTGGACACCCTGGAGATCGCCGCCGCCCGCGCCCGCGCCGGCGAGTCCGAGTTCTCGTTCGACGACCTGGGCATCGCGGAGGACTGGGACGAGATCGACGAGGATGTCGAGGGCGACGACGAGGAGCAGGGCGAGGAGCGTTAGGAGCGGCAGGTTCGGGCGTGCCCCCGGCTGGCGCCGGGGTCGGGCTTCGGCTCCGTAACGCAGCAAACAACGCTGCGTAACGGAGTCGAGCCCCGCGAAACTGCCCGCGGGTCTCTCCCCTTCGGGCCGAAATCCCTCACGCGGGCATCGCGCTGGCGTCCGCTGGGGCCCCCACCCCGGCGCTGCGCGCCACCCCTCCCCCGCCCACCCTTCCGCCCGGAGACCGCCCATGGCGAGCAGCAGCGCCGCCACCGTGGAGGAGTACCTGCGGGAGCTTCCGCCGGAGCGCCGCGAGGTGGTGTCCGCGGTGCGCGACGTGGTGCTCCGCAACCTCCCCGCGGGGTACCGCGAGAGCATGAGCTTCGGGATGATCGGATACGGCATCCCGCTGGAGCGCTACCCGGACACCTACAACAAGCAGCCGCTCGCCTACGCCGGCCTGGCCGCGCAGAAGAACCACTACGCCCTCTACCTGATGAGCGTATACCAGGACCCGCAGACGGAGGCCGCCTTCCGGGAGGCGTTCGCCGCGGCCGGCAAGAAGCTGGACATGGGCAAGTCGTGCGTCCGCTTCCGCCGGCTGGAGGACCTCCCGCTGGACGTGGTGGGCCGGACGATCGCCGCCACCCCACCCGAGGAGATGATCCGCCAGTACGAAGCGAGCCGCCGCCGGTAGCACGAGGTGCGAAAGTGCGGGAACGGCGCTGTGCCGAGCCGCTGCCGTGCTCCCCCTCTCCCGCTTGCGGGGGAGGGGGCCGGGGGGAGGGGGCCGCCGTCGCGTGAGGGATTTCGGCCCGAAGGGGCGAGACCCGGCGGCAGTTTGCCGGGGCTCGACTCCGTTACGCACGGTTGTTTCGTGCGTTACGGAGCCGAAGCCCGACCCCGGCGCCAGCCGGGGGCACGCCCAAGCCTGCCGTTGTACCCTGCCTTAGACGAGGATGGCAATGAACAACACGGACGACGACCGGAGAGAGATGGGCAGGGAAGAGGTGGCGGCCCAGCTCCGCGCGCTCGGCGTGGAGGAGGGCGGGGTCCTGCTCGTGCACACCTCCTTCCGCGCCATCCGGCCGGTGGAGGGCGGACCAGCCGGGCTGATCGGGGCGCTGCGGGACGCCCTGGGCCCCCGGGGCACGCTGGTGATGCCGTCGTGGACGGGGGACGACGAGCGGCCCTTCGACCCGGCGGCCACCGCGGCGTCGCCCGACCTGGGCGTGGTGGCCGACACCTTCTGGCGTCTCCCCGGGACGGCGCGCAGCGACCACCTGTTCGCCTTCGCGGCGGCGGGCCCGCGGGCGGAGGAGGTCACCGCGGGCCCGCTCCCGCTCCCGCCGCACGTCCCGGCGAGCCCGGTGGGCCGGGTGCACGACCTGGACGGCCAGGTGCTCCTGCTGGGCGTGGGCCACGACGCGGACACCACGCTGCACCTGGCGGAGCTCCTGGCGGGGGTCCCGTACCGGGTGCCCAAGCACGTCACGGTGCTGCGCGACGGGCGCCCCGTCCGGATGGAGTACGGGGAGAACGACCACTGCTGCGAGCGCTTCGCCCTGGCGGACGGGTGGCTGCGGGAGCCGGGCCTGCAGCACGAGGGGCGCGTGGGGAACGCTCCCGCCCGGCTCGCGCGCTCGCGCGACGTGGTGCGCGTGGCGCGGGAGCGGCTGGCGCGCGACCCGCTCGTGTTCCTGCACCCGACGGACGCAGGGTGCGCCGAGTGCGACGAGGCGCGGGCGAGCGTCGCCGCCTGGCGGCGTGAAACCCCGGCCGCGGACGGCCCGTACGGGCAGGAGCAGCCCCTCTGAACCTTTCCAGGGACGACCATCATGAAAGCCGCCGCCGCCCTTCTCCTGCTTCCCCTGCTCGCCGTTCCCGCGCGTTCCGTCCAGGCGCAGGACCACGGCACGCGCGTCAGCGTGTCCACCGGCTCGGACGACGACTCGCCCGGCCGCATCGGCCCGCGCCGGCACCTGCGCGACGCCCGCACCGCCATCGCCACGCGCGACGGCAAGGTGGCGCTGCTCCTCACGCGCGACGCCGTGGCGATGCAGCTCACCGACCGCGGCCTGCGCGACATCGGCCGCGACATGGACGAGGACGGGGACGAAGAGGAAGGCTTCCTGGCGGGGATCATCCAGGCGGCGGTGCGCAGCTCGGTGACCACCATGCTGAAGCGCAGCGTGGAGGTCCCGGTGAGCGAGATCCGCGACGTGGAATACCGCGGCGGGCGGCTGGTCTTCACCGGCGAGGACGGCGAGCGAGTGTTCGACCACGTGACCGTCAACGACACCGACGTCATGGAAAGCTTCTCCGACGCGGACGCCCGCGCCTTCGTCCGCGAGTTCCGCCGGCTCAAGGCCGCGGCGCGCTGACGCCAGCCCCTCGGCCTCCGTCCAGACCCCGCCGCCGGATCGCCCGGCGGCGGGGTTTTCGCTTGTGTGCCCCGGGTGTGCTTGTGGTGCGCGAGTTGCGCCGCGCAGATTGCAGCGTTGCGAGCGCCGTGTACCCATCCGTCCGGAGGCGCCGAGAGCCCATGAGTACGCCGTATCCACCGCCCGTCTCATGACTCCTGGAGCTCGGCGAGGCGAACGCCTCCAGAACGTGGATGGACTACCTGGAGCTGGGGCTGGGACCGGACCACGTCCCGGAACTCATCCGCATGGCCACGGACGAGCAGCTGGGCGACGGGGATGCCGGGCGACCGGAGACATGGGCACCCGTGCACGCCTGGCGTGCGCTGGGGCAGCAGCGTGCCCCCGAGGCCGTGGAGCCGCTGCTGGAGCTGGCCGCGAAACTGGAGGACGACGACTACGCGCAGGGGGACCTGGGCAGGGTCTTCGGGGTGATCGGGCGCCCGGCGGTCCCCACGCTTTCCCGAGTGCTCACCGACGCTCGCCAGAGCTCCCGGGTCCGGGCCGCCGCCGCGCAAGGGCTCGATCACATCCTCATGGACGACGAGTCCACCCGGGCCGAGGTGGAGCCCGCGCTGGTGACGGCGATGGGCCAGTGGGAGGCGAACGACGAGGTCCTCAACGCCTGGGTGATGGATGTCCTCGTCGAGCACGAGTTCGTCGAAGCCGCCCCACTGATAGAGAAAGCCTTCGCCGCCGGCCGGGTGGACCTGCTCATGCGCGGCGACTGGGAAGACGTGCAGATGGACCTGGGGCTGATCGAGGACCGGGGAGAGCGGACCGGGGAGGTGAGGGTTCCGCTGCTGGCGCTGCCGGAGCCGTTCGGCGAGGGGCGAGACCCGGCGGGGCTCGACTCCGTTGGCCCGCGTCGTTTGCGGGCTTACGGAGCCGAAGCCCGACCCCGGCGCCAGCCGGGGGCACGCCCAAACGAGCAGTTCAGGAATCGATGCGCGCTCACTGCTCGTCGCGCGGAACGGGGTTGCCGCGGCGGCTCTCCTGCCAGGGCCAGTGGCCGTTGATCTCCACCTCCAGCGAGAAGCTGAGGAAGGTGCGGATGACGACGATCAGCCCCAGGACGCCCAGGCTGCGGAAGGTGGGCTCCACCGCGACGGTGTTGATGATGTCGGCGGCCACCATCAGCTCCAAGCCCAGCAGGATGGCGCGCCCCAGGTGGCTGCGGTAGCGGTGGTACGCCGCCTCGAACCGGGCGGCGTCGAAGACGCGGCGCAGGAACACCAGCGTCGCGAAGAGCGAGCCCAGGACGATCACCGAGATGCCCGCGATCTCGAACAGGCGGGTGATGGCGTGGGCTGCGGCTGCGAAGTCCTGGAACATGCGGGCGCGGCGTGGCTCGGGTGCGTCCTCCGGGATGGCGCTCTCCGCCGCCCTACGGCAACATGCGATCCACCCTTTTCCCCGTCCGCCCATGCGCGCCACGACCCTCGCCCTCCTGCTGCTCGCCCTCGCCGGGCCGGCGGTCCACGCGCAGCAGGCTTCCGCCACGGCCGGGCGGCTCGGCTGGCTGGCGGGGTGCTGGGAGGCCCGCTCCGGCGGCAGGGTGGTGGAGGAGCAGTGGATGCGCCCGCGCGGGGGCTCGCTGCTGGGGATGAGCCGCACCGTGGCCGCGGACAGCGCGGCGGGGCACGAGCTCATGCGCATCGTGGAGCGGGGCGGGGGCCTGGTCTTCCAGGCCCACCCCTCCGGCCAGGCGCCCGCCGAGTTCCCGGTCGTGGAGGTGGGCGACGGGCGCGTGGTCTTCGCCGACCCGGCGCACGACTTTCCGCAGCGCGTTATTTATCAGCGCACCGGGGCGGACTCGCTGGTCGCCCGGGTGGAGGGGGAGCGCGGCGGCGCCATGCGCGGCTTCGACTTCCGCTACGCCCGCGTCGCTTGCCCCTGAGCCTCACACCCGGGGACGAAGCATGAACAGACCCGAAGCCTGGCTGCGCGGCCCGCTGGACGGCGTCCCCACGCAGCTCCAGCCGGTGGCCCACGCGCTGGTGCAGGCGCTGGAGGACGTGGAGCGCGCCGCGGCGCCGCTCGCCCCGGAGGAGCTGCGGGCGCGCCCCGGCGGCGCGGCGTCGGTGGGCTTCCACCTGCGGCACCTGGCGGGGAGCACGGACCGGCTGCTGGCGTATGCCCGCGGGGAGCAGCTCGCCCCGGCGCAGCTCGCCTTCCTGGCGGCGGAAGAGGAGGAGGCGCCGGGGGCGGGGGCGGCGGAGCTGCTGGCCGGGGTGCGGGCGGCCGTCGGACGCGCGCTGGAGCAGCTGCGCGCCACCCCGGAGGCGGCGCTGGACGAGCCGCGAGAGGTGGGCCGCGGACGGCTGCCGTCCAGCGTGCGCGGGCTCCTGTACCACGTGGGCGAGCACACCGCCCGGCACGCGGGGCAGGTGGTCGCCACCGCGCGGGTGGTGCGCGGCGTGGACCGCGCCGGCGGACCGGCGTGACGGTGGGCGGCCTCTTCTCGGAGTACGGGCGGCACCTGGCGGCCAAGGAGGCGCGCGTCCGCGGGATGCTGGCCGCGCACGGGCTGGAGGCCATCTTCGCCGGGATCCGCCGCTGCCCGGTGGAGGGGGGCTTCCGCGGGCACGTCAGCCTTCGCCTGGCGCGCGAGGACGGCGCGGCGCGGGTGCTGGGCGTGGAGCCGCGCGGCGGGCGGCTCCCACTGGAGGACACGCTGTGGGTGCTGCCGGAGGAGGCCCGCCCCACCGTGCTGCGCGTGCGCGACGTGATCCTGGGCGCCGGCTGGGCGGACGGGGTCTTCGGCTTCGAGCTGCGGCTGGAGCACGGCACGCTCCGCGCGCACGTGTCGATCTCGGCGCCGCACGGGTCCGGCGTGCCGCTGGCATCGCTCTGCCGCGCGCTGGTGGAGGGGGTGCCGGGCGTGCTCGGCGCCGCGGTGCTGTCGCAGGGGGTGGAGGTGGGGGAGGCGTGGCTCGCCAACCGCCTGGGGGGCAGGACGGTGCTGGCGCACCACCGCGCCTTCTTCCAGAGCAACCTGCGCCTGGTGCCGGAGATGGTGGAGGAGATCCAGCGCCCGCTGGAGCGCCCCGCCTCCGTCGTGGACCTGTACTGCGGCGCCGGGCTGCACTCCGTGCTCGCCGCCGCGCCCGAGACCCGGGTGGTGGGGGCCGACAACAACCCCTGGGCCATCGAGAGCGCCCGCCGCAACGCGGCGCTGCACGGCCTGTCCGGCGCGGAGTACGTGCGCGAGTCCGCGGAGGACTTCGCCGCGGCGCGCGGGTTCGACGCGCCGGACGTGGTGTTCGTGAACCCCAGCCGCCTTGGCTGCGGCCCGGGCGTGCCCGAGGCCGTCGCCCGCTGGCGCCCCGCGCGGGTGTGCCTGGTATCCTGCTCCATCGACGCCCACCTGCGCGACACGCTCGCCTTCCAGCGCGCCGGCTACCGTCCCGCCGCGGTGCGCTGCTTCGACATGTTTCCCTTCAGCGAGTTCCTGGAGAGCGTGACGCACTTCGAGCCGGCGTAGGGTACTCATCCGGCCGGGGGAGATAGAGATGGGGAATCGCGGACGCCAGCGCGGTGCCCGACCCCGGCGCCAGCCGGGGGCACGCCCAAACCCGCCGTACCAGGCGTCAACCGGATCCGGTAGAAGGCTACGTCTTGTGTACCGGGAAGCGCAGGTGTGTGACGCCGACGCCCGGGATCACCGTCGGGCTGCCGAGGACGGCGGGCGTGCCGGCGAGGTGGTCGAAGAGTCGAACGCCGGAGCCGAGAAGAACCGCCGCGACGTCGACGTGGATTTCGTCGAGGAGGCCGGCATTCATCAGCTGCTGGATGGTGTCGGCGCCGTGGACCCCCACGGACTTCCCGCCGGCGGCGGCTCTGGCCTGGCTCACGGCGCTTTCGATGCCGTCGGTCACGAAGTGGACCGTCGAATCGGGTCGCGGCCATCCCGCGGGGACCTGGTGGGTGAGTACGAACGCCGGTCCCCAGGCGTGGTTCCCGCCCCAGCCGTCGGCGACCTCGAACGTGCGTCGGCCCGTGAGCACGGCACCGAGCTCGGACCAGAGGCCGCGAAGGTGCTCCGCGCTCGGCTCCGACACCCTGAACGTCATGGGGTCCGCCCCTCCGGTGTGGAATTCGACGTCCCCCGAGCTGAAGTACCAGTCGAACACTTCGGCCACGCCGTCCTCGGGGTCGGCGACGTAGCCGTCGAGCGACATGGACATGATTGCGACGACCTTCGACATCGCGACGCTCCTTTCGAGGGGTGGAGACTGCGTTCAGGGGATCGCGCGGAGGCTACGAAGAAGGCCGGGTCCGGGCTGCTCCATGATGCGGCCGGCCCGGGCCTACGAGCCCGGTGGTCACCCTTTCGGCTCATACCGCATCGCCACCGCCCCCGAGGCGAACTCCAGCCGATCCACGAGCTTCAGGTCGACGGCCCGCGACAGCCCCGCGAACAGCGTCGGCCCGTGACCCATCAGCCTGGGATGCACCACGAGCTCGTACTCGTCGATCAATCCCAGCTCCGCCAGCGCAAGCGGGAGCTGCACGCCTCCCACGAACAATCCCTTGCCCGGCTGCTGCTTGAGCTCCTGAACGGCGGACGCCAGGTCCCCGCGCACGAGCTCCGCGTTCCAATCGACCCGGTCGAGGGTGCTCGACACGACGTACTTCTTTGCCGCGTCCATCATCCGGGCGAAGGGATCCATCCAGTCGGGCCTCGCCCCGGGCTGCGGCGACCGGAACGCCGACTCCATCATCTCGTAGATCACCCGGCCGAAGAGGAGGGCATCGGCCTGCGCGATGTTCGCGGTTGCGTGGCGGTGCATCTCCTCGTCCGGGACGATCGAACGATGGTCGCAGCACCCGTCCAGCGTGACGTTGATGGAATACCGAAGGGGTCGCATGACGAGAGAGTTCCGAGGGTGAGGTAGCCTGGCCGATCGCGTCGGCCGGAACGGGTGCGCCTTCCTCGACCTCGACTCCGGCGCACGACGAGATCTCCACGAGGCCCGTCCGATCGCCCTGAAGATGGCTGTGGCATCCGCACCGTACAAGGACCTCCCGGCCACCACGACGCCCACGCAGCTCATAGCCGTCGCCGTTGTTGCGCGAAACCCGAACGGCTACCTTGCCCGCCTTCCCGAACCCACACGAGCCCCGGAAGCCATGCAGGCGCTGACCCCGCTGAACCTCGCCATCATCCTCGGCTACATCGTGGCGGTCACCGCGCTCGGCACCTGGTTCGGCGGCCGCCAGAAGGACGCCCAGGACTACTTCCTCGCCGACCGCTCCATCCCCTGGTGGGCCGTGTGCTTCAGCGTGGTCGCCACCGAGACCAGCGCCCTCACCGTCATCAGCGTCCCCGCCACCGCGTACGCAAGCGACCTGTGGATGCTGCAGCTGGCCATGGGCTACGTCCTGGGGCGCGTCCTCATCGCCGCCATCCTCCTCCCGCGCTACTTCCGCGGCGAGATCGCCACCGCCTACGTGCTGCTCCAGGAGCGCTTCGGCGTGGTGGCGCGGCGCTTCGCCTCGCTGATCTTCATGGTCACCCGGGCGCTCGCCGACGCCGTGCGCATCTTCGCCACCGCCATCCCCGTGGCCCTCCTGTCCGGGCTCCCGGCGTGGCAGGCCATCGTGCTCATCGGGGTGTTCACCCTGGTGTACAGCTACTACGGCGGGCTCAAGGCCGTGGTGTGGGTGGACGTGGCGCAGATGTTCATCTACATCGCCGGCGGGGTGATGGTGCTGTGGATCCTGCTCCGGCAGCTCCCCGGCGGGTGGGACGGGCTGGTGGCCGCCGCCGCGCCCGCCCACAAGCTCCGCGTCATTCACCTGGACGGCGGCTTCGCCGACGCCAGCTGGCTGCTCACCGGGGTGGTGGGCGGTGCCTTCCTCACCATGGCCTCGCACGGCGCCGACCACCTGATCGTGCAGCGGCTGCTGGCGGCCCCGTCGCTTCGCGACGCGCGCCGGGCTCTGGTGGCCTCCGGGGTGCTGGTGCTCGCGCAGTTCGCCCTGTTCCTGGTGATCGGGGTGGGGCTGTGGGTGTTCTACGGGGGGCGGAGCTTCGACAAGCCGGACGAGATCTTTTCCCGGTTCGCGCTGGAAGAGCTGCCGCCGGGGGTCTCCGGGCTGGTGATCGCCGCCATCCTGGCCGCGGCCATGTCGTCGTCGCTCAACGCGCTCGCCGCGGTGTCCGTGCACGACGTCTACGTCCCCCTGGCCCGCCGCCGCCCCGACGAGCAGGAGCTGCTCCGCCTGGGGAAGCGCTTCACCCTGTGGTGGGGGATCGCGCTGATCTTTTTGTCGCTCGCCTTCCAGCTCGTGGCGTCGGGGACGCCGGTGGTGGTCATCGCCCTGCAGATCGCCTCCTTCACCTACGGCGGCCTGCTGGGCGGGTTCCTGCTGGGGATCCTGTCGCGCCGCGCCGACGAGCGGGACGCCCTCACCGGCATGGCGATTGCCGTCGCGGTGATGACCTCGCTCTGGGCGGTCCAGCAGTTCGGGGCGGTCCCCAGGGTGGTGGACACCCTCTGGTTCGCGCTGATCGGCTCGGCGGTGACGGTGGCGGCGGGGTCGCTGAGCAGCGTGCTGCGCGGGAGCACCGGCGCCGGTCCGTCGCGGGCCTGAGCCGGGGAGCTCCCTCCACTTTTTTACGACGGCAAGGGCGACGCGAATGGACCTGATGCTGCTCTTCAAGGCGGCGGTGATGGGGCTGGTGGAGGGCGCCACCGAGTTCCTCCCCGTGTCCTCCACCGGCCACCTGATCCTGGCGGGCGACTGGCTGGGCTTCGACGAGTACCGCGGGGCCGAGACCTTCGAGGTGTTCATCCAGCTGGGCGCCATCCTGGCCGTGGTCTGGCTCTACCGCGCCAAGATCCTGGGCGTGTTCCGCGCCGCGCCGCGGGATCCCGCCGCGCGACGGCTGATCCTGAACATCGGCATCGCCTTCCTCCCCGCCGCGCTCATCGGGTTCCTGGTCCACGACTGGATCAAGGAGCGGCTGTTCGACCCCGTGGTGGTGGCCGCGGCGCTGGTCGTGGGCGGGTTCCTGATCCTCGCCATCGAGCGCTGGCACAGGCCCTTCCACACCGAGACGGTGGACGACATCCGCCCGCCGAGCGCGCTCTGGGTGGGGCTGGCGCAGGTCCTGTCGCTCATCCCCGGCACCTCGCGCTCCGGCGCCACCATCATGGGCGGGCTCGCGGTGGGGCTTTCGCGGGTGGCGGCCACCGAGTTCTCGTTCTTTTTGGCCATCCCCATCATGTTCGCGGCGTCGTTCTACGACCTGTTCAAGGCCCTGGACACGCTCACCTCCGCCGACGCGCCGGTGTTCGCCGTGGGGTTCGTGGTGTCGTTCGTATCCGCGCTGGTGGTGATCCGCGCGCTGATCCGCTTCGTGTCCAGCAACACGTTCGTTCCGTTCGCGTGGTACCGGATCATTTTCGGGGCGATCCTGCTGGTGGTGTACTGGAACGCGCGCTGAGCCGATACTTCAACGGATCGACGACGGCAGGCTTCGGGCGTGCCCCCCGCGGGGCGCGGGGGTCGGCCTTCGGCTCCGTAACGCACGAAACGACCGTGCGTAACGGAGTCGAGCCCGCGCAAACAGCCGCGCGGTCTCGCCCCTTCGGGCCGAAATCCCTCACGCGACGGCAGGCCCCCTCCCCCCGGCCCCCTCCCCCGCAAGCGGGAGAGGGGGAGAACTGCGAACGACCGGCCGATCCCAAACCCGGAACCAGCCGGAGCGAACCGCAGTTCAGCACCCCCTCCCAGGATGGCGCTTCACGCTTCGCGTGAACCGGAGGAAGGGAGAGGGTGGCGAGCCGGGTGAGGGCTCCCCGCCGGATCCACGAAAAGCTTGACCGGGGGCACCAATCCCGCCATATGTTCCCGGCGCCCGGGACGGGCCCCGGATTTGCCGGAACGGGGGGCGCGGACGTCCCGCCGTGCGATTCCGCCCGGGAGACCAGGAGGGAAAGCTGAGCGAAACGCCGAGACCCGTGCATCCTGCCGCACGGCGGGGAGCGCCAGGCTGGCTGCTCGCCGCGCTGCCCCTGTGCATCGTGCTTGGGGTGGTGATCGGCGTGTACGCGCCCAGCGTGCCCACGGCGCTGGGGCCGCGCGTGGGCCCGCCCGACACGGTGCGCGTGGCGGGGCGGGCGATCCCCCGGCCGCCGTCCGTGGTGGAGGCGCCGTACCTGGAGCGGGTGGTGGAGCGTAGGTCGCCGCGCGAGGTGGCCATCGCGTCGCTGGCGGACCGCTACAACATCACCCAGGCGCTCGCCCGCACCATCCACGACGCCGCCGTGGAAGCGGGGATCGATCCCGAGCTGGGCTTCCGGCTGGTGCGCGTGGAAAGCGTGTTCGACGTGCACGCGCTGGGGCAGGGGGCGGTGGGGCTCTGCCAGCTGATGCCCGGCACGGCCAGGTCCATCGACCCCGAGGTCGACACCCGCAAGGAGCTGCTGGAGCCCCACACCAACCTGCGGCTGGGGTTCACCAACCTGCGCAACATGATCGAGATGTTCGACGGCGACGTTCGCCTGGGGGTGATCGCCTACAACCGCGGCGAGGTCGCCGTGCAGCGCGCCCTGCGCCGGGGCCGCGACCCCGAGAACGGCTACTCCAGGCTGGTGCTGGGCCCGCGCGCGCACGGCGGCCGGTCCTACCAGGGCCCGGGGCTGCTCCCCCGGGCCTCCGCCGCGGCCAGGTGAGCCGCGGCCGCGCTTTCCCGACGCCTCCTCACCGGATGTTTGACGCCGTCCCGTCCGACGGGTTAATATCCTACGGGCCCGGCACTCCGTCCCACCGGCGCCTCGCGACACTCCGCACCCCCCGAATGGTCGTCCATGAGCGCACGTAGCTCCCGGACCCGACGCTGGCGCGTCCCCCCGGCTCCGGTACCCGCACAGGAACGCCTGGTGGGCGCGTCCCTCCTCCAGGAGACCGACGGGGACCTTGGCGTGGTCCTCTGGCGCAGCCTGCGGGCCGTGTGCGCATGGGCGTCCACCCCCCCCGCCGACCGCCCGCTCCTGTTCCCGCCGGGCGCCCGGGACCAGCGCATGGCCGACCTGCTGGTCGCCGCGCCGCCGCCCGCGCTGGAGCGCCCGCTCCTGGTGCTGGCCGAGCTGCTGGGCGAGCCGGTGCGCATCGGGCCGGACCGGGTGGGGATCGCCTGCCTGTCCGTGGCCGCGTGGGCGCGCGAGTCGGGACGCCACGCCACCGCGCTGGAGTTCTCGCAGGCCGGGGCGCTGGTGTGCCCCGGCAGCCCCTCGTACGCGCTGGCCGCCGCGCGCGAGAGCCGCGACGCCGGCGAGCACGAGCAGGCCGAGGCGCTGTACCACCGCGCGGTGGCGCTGGCGCGGCAGGTACGCGACTGGGACAGCTACGTGCGCGCCCACGCCGGCCTGGGCATGCTCGCCAAGGGGCGTGGCGCGTACCCCGCCGCGCGCAAGTCGCACCTGCGGGCGCTGCGCGCGGCCGAGCGCCACCGCCTGGGCTACCTGCGGGCGATGATGCTGCACGAGCTGTTCGTGGTGGAGCTGGACTGCGGCAACGCCGCCCTGGCCGAGCGCTACGCGGGGGCTGCGGTGGAGGCGTACGGGCGGGGGCACGCCATGCTGCGGGTGCTCGCCTTCGACGTGGCGGCGTTCTGGATGACCCGGGAGCGCTACGGCGAGGCGCTCCCCGTGTTCCTGCGGCTCCTCCCCACGCTGGACGCCGAGGCGCAGGTGCTGGGATGGGGCGACGTCGCGCACGCCGCGGGCGGGACCGGCGACGCCGTGACCTTCGAGAAGGCGCACCGGCACGTGGCCGCGGCGCCCGCCGATTACCCGCGGCGGGTGGACGCGCTGCGCGAGACCGCGAGCGGCGCGCTGCTGCTGGGCCGCCTGGAGCTCGTAGAGTCGCTGGCCGGCGAGGTGGCGGTGCTCGCGCGCGGCTGCGGCGACCACAAGAGCGTGTTCGTCGCCGAGGCGCTGCTGGAAGAGGTCAGCGCCCGGCGCAGCGGCGCCGCTGCGCCGGAGCGCGCCGGACGCCAGGCGTACGAGTCCTCCCACTCGCTCGCGAACTCGCTGCTGCGGGCGCTGGACGCCGTCCCGGGCTGAACCGGGACGGCGGTCCGCGGAGCGGTCACAGCCCCGTACCGATGGCGGGCGAGCCGAAGCCCAGCTCCGTGTCGGGCTGCATCAGCGCGGCGTTTGCGGCGGCCGGGGCGGTGGGCGACGTGCAGGCGGCGAGCACGGCGACGGCGAGCACTGCAAGCAGGGCGCGGATCCTCATGATGGCATCCTCGAATCGGAAGGTGGCGGGTAACGTTCGGTCAGTTGGTGTATACCAAAATAGTCTCCATTTTGCGGTCCCTGGGGATGGTGATTAGGTGACTATCCGACCTTTTGCCGAATTTCATGCGCACAGCCCTCCGCCCACTCATCCTCCTCCACTCCGATCCGGCGTTCCGCGAGCGGCTCCGCCGAGTTTCCCAGGCCCGCTACGACTTCCGCAGGGTGGAGAGCTGGGACGAGCTGGAGCGCCTGGTCCGCGACACCACCCCCGCCGGACTGGCGGTGGTGGACCCCTACTGGGGCCAGCCCCCGCGCGGCCGCACCGCCTCCCCGCTGCACGCGCTCCTCAGGCGCTTCCCCTCCGCCTCCGTGGTGGCCGCCCTGTTCATGCGCCCGGGGTGGATGGAGGACATCCGCGCCCTGGGCGAGCTGGGGATCGCGGGGGTGGTGGACCTGGAGGCCGAGAACACCGACCTGCTCATCCTCCGCACCCTCCAGGGCGCGCAGACCCGCCCGCTGCGCGCGTTCTTCCGCGGCGGTCTGCGCGTGCCGCTCACCGGCCGCGCCCGCATCATCCTGGAAGCCGCCGTGGACGTGGTGATCGCCGGGCGGCAGGCGGGCGACCTTGCCCGCGACCTCCACATCCACCGGGACACGCTGCTGCGCTGGTGCCGCGAGGCCCACCTCCCCATTCCCCGCCAGCTGCTGATGTGGCTGCGCGTGCTGCTGGCCGCCGAGCTGCTGGACAACCCCGGGCAGACGGTGGAGCACGTCGCGCAGGCGTGCGGCTACTCCTCCGACGACGCCCTGGCGCGGGCCCTCCACATGCGGCTGGGGATGCGCCCCGCCGCGCTGCGCCGCCGCGGAGCCTTCCGGACCGCCGCCGCCCGCTTCCAGAGGGAGCTGGAGCGTCCGTACGAGACCGCCCCCGCGCGCCTCCGGGCGGTCCCGGCCGACGAAGCGCCCACCGCGCTGGTGGCATGAGCCGCCCCGCCGACCTGTCCGAGCTGGGGCTGGCGAGCGCCGCCCTGATGCACGACCTGCAGTCGCTGGTGGGCGCCCTGCGCGAGCACGCCGCGCTGGTGGTGGACGAGCTGGAGACGGGGCAGGTCCCGCTCGCCTCCGCCCGCTCCGTGCTCGCCCGCTGCGACGAGATCCAGGGGCTCGTGCGCGACGTGGTCGCGGAGGCCGCCGGCAGCTCCTCCGCCACCCCGTTCGACCCCATCCAGGCCGTCCACCGCGAGATCAGCCGCGTCTCGCAGTCCAGCTCCCCGCTGCGCATCTCCTGCCGCGCAGCCCTCCCCGGCGGCGTCTGGCTGGAGGGGAGCCGCACGCTGCTGGAGCGCTCGCTGGGGAACCTGCTCCGCAACGCGGCGCGGCACGCCCGCGAGCGCATCGAGGTCGCCGTCACCGCCGAGGACCTGGGAGCCGTCCCGTGGCTGGTGATCTCGGTGGAGGACGACGGCGGGGGCGTGGCGGAGGAAGTGCGGGCCCGGCTCTTTTCGCCGGGCGCGAGGGGTGCCGAGGGAGACTCCGGGGTGGGGCTTGCCTCCGCGGCGTGGGCCACGGGGCGCCTGGGAGGCACGGTGCGGCTGGCGGAGCCGGGCGCGCTGGGCGGCGCGCGCTTCGAGATCCGCCTCCCCCTGCGGCGCGCCTCCGCCGGGCCCCGCCCGCCCGCGCACGGCGTCCGCCCGCTGGCCGGTCGCACCGTCGCGGTGATCGACGACGACGAGATGGTGCGCCGCTCCGTGGTGCGCCTCCTCACCCACGGCGGCGCCCGCGTGGTGACCGCCGACGTGGAGGGGCTGGCGCGGGGCGAGGGGCTTCCCGAGCTGGCGGCGAGCGCCCCGGACGCGGTGCTGCTCGACCTGCACCTGGGCGACGTCAGCGGCGTGGACGTGTGGCACCGCATGAACGCGGGCTTTCCCGGCCTGGCGAGCCGGGTGGCGTTCTTTTCCGGGGCCGCCGGCTGGGGCGAGGACGACGGCGCGGTGGAGGCCACGGGCCGTCCCGTGATCGCCAAGGGCATGGACATCGCCGACTTCATCTCGGCCGTCGACGGGCTCGTGCGGGCGGGCGTGGCGGAGGGGGGCTGAACGGAAACGGCTATTTACGGCTGGCGTGGGCATGACCCCGGCTGGCGCCGGGGTCGGGCTTCGGCTCCGTAAGCGAGCAAACCACGCTCGCTAACGGAGTCGAGCCCCGCGAAACTGCCCGCGGGTCTCGCCCCTTCGGGCCGGAATCCCTCATGTGACAGCGCCCCCGCCGGGAGATCCCGGCGGGGGCGCCATTTGCGTGCTTCGTGCTCCGAACCGCTGTCGCAGGCTGTGTCGCTTCACGCTGCGCGTGAACCGATGAACCCTGTCCCGTTCCGTTCCCTACCTCCCGATCCAGTACGTCGCCTTGACGACGAACACGTTGTCCGGGTGCGAGCGGAACACCCCGGCCGCGTCGCGGCCCAGGCGGAAGTCGCCGAAGGGCTCGCCGGCGCTGCGGTTCTGCTGCCACACCAGGAAGAGCGTGGAGCCGGGGCGGTACTCCCAGCGCAGCACGGCGTTGCCGCGCAGCGAGCGAAGGTTGAAGTCGGGGTTGCCGAAGGAGAAGCCGGGCGTCGAGGGGTCGCGGTCCGCGTCCAGCAGGTACACGCTGTCGCGGCCGGAGGCGTCGCGCACGGGGCGAAGCTGCTGCGCGTCGTAGGCCACGCGGCGCAGGGTGCGGGGGCCAGTGTACTCCTTGAACCCGGTATACTCGCCGGTGGACACGAAGGGCTGCGCGAAAAGCTCCAGCGACAGCCTGGGGGTGAAGGTCACCGCCAGGCGCGTGTCCAGCGACAGCGTGCTCTGCTCCAGGTCGGAGAACACCACCCGCTCGCCCATGAAGTGCGTGGCGGTGGCGTCGCCGCGGCGGGCCACGAACTGCGAGGTGTTCTCGTCGTGCGTGAACGCCGGGCCGAAGCTGGCAAGGACGTTGGACACCGGCTTCATCCGCAGGTCCACGTTCACGCGGTAGCTGCGGGCCCCGTCCTCCGTCCACTCGAACCAGGGCGCGGTCGACAGCACCAGCTTGCGGCGCGGGTCGGTGTTGAAGCTGGGCGACAGGTAGAGCTCCGGCGCCTTGCGCACCACCACGCCGCCGCGGGTGAAGCGGTCCGCGTCCATCTCCGGGCGGACGTGCATGTACACCGACGTCTCCCAGTAGTTGGGAAGCTGCAGGTAGGTGGAGAGGTGCACCTGCCCGTCGGTGACGTCGCCGTCGTAGTTCTGCTCGCGCTGCGCCCCGGCGGTGACCTGGAAGAAGCGGTAGTGCGGCGTGGGCGTCGTCCAGCGGCGGCGCAGGTTGCCCTGCAGCCAGATCCAGTCGGCGCGCGACAGGAATGCCAGGTCGTTCACCTCGAAGCCGGGGCTGCGGAAGTTGACCTGGCTCTCCCACTGCCACAGCCCCGCCTGCTTCGCCAGCCGCAGGTAGCCGCCGTAGCCGCGCAGCGAGGTGGCCAGCGAGTCCAGCCGGTCGGAGAAGAGGCCGTTGGAGCCCGCCTCGCGGTCCGGGCGCTGGAAGTAGCGCGCCGAGGAGCGCTGCAGCCGCAGGATCGCCGCGGGGTCGCCGCTCACCTGCGACGCGGCCAGGTTGCCGCGCAGCTCGTACGCCCGCTTCGCCCAGGACAGGGTCCAGTCCACCCCCGCCGCTTCGGCGTGCTCCGGGACCTGGTGGGCCAGCGAGTCGTACCCGAACCGCCGCGCCACCGAGGTGGCCATGGCTCCCACGATGGCGTCGCCGCCGCGCATGGTGCGGCGCACCCGCCCCACGAAGTAGTTGCTGAGCGGCTCCACCTCGCGGCGGACTCCCGGCTCCTCGCCGTAAACGAGCCCCGCCTCCTCGGAGCCGGTGACCGCGTCCAGCACCCCCACCTGCCACCCGCCCCGGAAGCGGCCGGTGACCTTTGCCGCGCCCAGGATGTCGGTGCTCTCCGGCACGTCCCAGTACTGCGGCTGGCCCGGCAGCCCCCCCTGCGGCCGCCGCCCGATCCGCCGCGAGTAGAAGAGCGACATGCCGTTGGCGTTGCTGCACGTGAAGCAGTTCAGCCCGCCGAAGCTGAAGAGCCCGCTCCCCTCCACGAAGAAGGGGCGCCGCTCCTCGAAGAAGGTCTCGAAAGCGCTGAGGTTCACCGTGGCGGGGTCCACCTCCACCTGCCCGAAGTCCGGGTTCAGGGTGGCGGACAGGGTGACGCTGGAGCCCAGCAGCGCCTTGACGTCGGCGCCCACGCGCACGTTGTACGCGCTGGCGTCCTGGAAGGGGCTCCCCGGCTGGGTGGGTGCCACGTACGAGGCCCGGGCGACGGTGTAGGGGAGCACCTCCAGCCCCTGCGGACGCCGCTCCACGCGGATTCCCTCCAGGTGCCCGAATCGCGCCGGGCCGCCCGCGTCGTTCTTCCCCCAGAACGACCACATGGAGGTCTCGTTGAGGCGCTGCGCGTAGCGCCAGACCTGCATCCCCCACGTCTGGTCGGCTTCGCGCGAGAAGCGCAGCTGCGAGAAGGGGATGCGCAGCTCGGCCGTCCACCCCGCCGAGTCCACCGCGGTGGCCGCCTCCCACACGGGGTCCCACGACGGGTCGGCGGAGGGGGTGGCCTGGCCGGCGTCGTTCTTCACCCCGGACGGGTTCACCAGGAAGAGGGTGCGCCCGGAGTGGTCGTGGAAGGTGTCGAACACCAGCTGGAGCCAGTCGCTCTCGGGGTCCTGGTCGTGGCGGACCAGGCGGGTGCGCACCCCCGCCGCGCCCAGCGAGTCGTACATGCGGGCGCCCACGTACAGCGCCTCCGCGTCGTACGCGAAGCGCACCTCGGTGCGCTGGGTGGCCGGGCGGCCCTCCTGCGGGTCCTGCTGCGTGAAGCCGCCGGCGGCGGGGGCGGAGGCCCACACGGCCTCGTCCAGGCGGCCGTCCAGGGCAATGGGCGAGGTGCGCTCCACGGCGCGCACGGCCAGGTCGCGCGGGTGCTCGGCGCCGCTCTGCGCGGCGAGCGGGGCGGTGCCCGCGGCGGCCGCCAGGAGGAGCGCGGCGCCGCGGCGGAAGGCGAGGGATCCCATGGGAAGGCGTCCGGGGTGTGTGCGTCCGGCTGCCGCGTCAGCGGCGCTCGCGGCGGACGGTGGCGGGACCGTTGGTGGTGACCACACGAACCGGGGCGCCGCCGGAGCCCAGCGTGGTCTTCACGCGGCGGCCGGAGCGGTACCCGTCGGAGAGCGGCAGGTCGATGCTGGAGGGGCCGTTGATGGTCCCCACCTCCAGCTCGGCGGAGTAGCCGCCGGGGATGGTGAGCGAGACCGGTCCGTTCTGCGCCTCGGCGTCCAGCCCCTGGCCGCTCCAGCGGGGGCCGTCCAGGACCACGCTGAGGGGTCCGTTCTGGACGCGGGCGTTGACCGCGCCGCCCACGCGCCGCAGCGACACGGGGCCGTTCTGGGCGCGCAGCGTCATGCGGCCGGTGACGCCCTCCACGGACACCGGGCCGTTGTTGGCGGTGACGGACACGTCCTGCCGGCGCGGCACCTGGATGTCGTAGACGACGGACCAGCTCCTCCCGCGGCCCTGCTCGGGGCCCGTGGCGCGGATGCTCCCGCCGTCGGTGCGGACGGTCACCTGGCGCGCGATCTCGCGCGCGTCCTGCTCCGTGGCGGCGTGCGCCTGGATGCGGGCCGAGACCCGGATGTCGCCGCCGTCCCAGCCGCGCACGGAGGCGCCGCCGTTCTGCCCACCGTCCACGGTGAGCGCGCCGCCCGCCCGGAGCGTGGAGGGGCGCACCTCGCAGAACTGCGCGCGGCTTCCGTTCCAGCGCCCGCCGTTCTCGCGGCAGTTGTCCAGCCACTCCGAGTCGGTGCGCTGGGCATGGGCGGGGAGGGCGGCCAGCACGGCGAGGAGCGCGGCGGCGGTGGACAGGGTGGTGCGCGTGGTCACGGTCATGGGAGTCGGCTCCGCGGGAGATGTCGGGGTGGGTCCGGATAGCCTGCACGGAAGCGGGCCGGCGACGGCCGGCCGCATCGCAATGGACACTGTTCGCCGCGAAAAGGTTTGAAGACCGGATGCGGCAACAGCCGTGTCGGCGCAGTTCTCCCCCTCTCCCGCTTGCGGGGGAGAGGGCCTGCCGTCGCGTGAGGGATTACGGCCCGAAGGGGCGAGACCGCGCGGCTGTTTGCGCGGGCTCGACTCCGTTCCGCACGGTCGTTTCGTGCGTTACGGAGCCGAAGCCCGACCCCGGCGCCAGCCGGGGGCACGCCCGAGCCTGCTCCTACTGCTTCTTCAGCAAAATGATCCCGGTAACGGTACGCGCGGTGATCTCGGCGCCCCCGGAGCCGCTGGAGAAGCGCAGTGTGGACACCCCCGGTGAGCTCTCCTGGCGGGTGGGCCTGGGCCCCAGGGCGCTCTCGATCTGCCCGCCGCCCAGGCTGCTGAGGTCGAAGTCCGCGGCGATGCCGGCCGGCACGCGCAGCTCCACGATCCCGCTGGTGCTTTCCAGGTGCAGCGAGCCGTCGCGCGGGACGCTCCCGGAGAACACGGCCTTGCCCGAGGTGCTGCGGAGGGTGGCGCGGCGCAGCCCATGGCCGGTCACCTGCACGTCGCCGCTGACGCTGGACGCCTCCACGAACCCCCGCGCCCGCGGGACCCGCACGTCCCCGCTGACCGTCCTGACGCGCAGCGTCTCGGTGGAGCCGGTCACGTCCACGTCGCCGCTGAGGCCTTCCACCGACACCATGCGAGGCGACCCCACGACGCGGAAGTCGCCGCTGGTGGACTCCAGGTCCAGCGCGCCGGTGACCCCCTCCACCCGGATGTCGCCGCCGCGCGTCTTCACCACCACCCGGCTCCCGGCGGGGACGTGGACCACCATCCAGCCCCCGCCCCGGGCGCGGACCGCCGTCACCCCGTGCTCCCGGACCACGCGCACCCGGGCGTCCTCGTCGTCGTCCCGCGCGGTGGTGGCCGACACCTCGCCGCGGCTCCATCCCACCACCCGCACCGTGCCGTCGGTGGCGCGCACCGCCACGGTCCCGCCCTGCGGGGCCTCGGTCCGGGTCTGCGCCCCCGTGTCCGGCGCCGCGCCCAGCAGGAGGGCGAGGGCGCACGCTGCGATCGCTTTCATCGGGCTCGTGCTTCAGGTTTGTGCCGACAGGCGCAGGGTGCGCTCCAGCACGTCGATCTTGTCGCGGTAGGTGGCGGCCAGCACGTTGGAAAGCTCCGCGTTCGCCGGGTCGCGGGCCAGCGCCGCGCGCGCGTCGCGGATCGCCGCGTCGATCACGCGCAGGCTTTCCTCCACGGTGCGCACCGTTTCCGGGGCCAGGGCGGCCCGGTTCCCGGCCAGGAGCGCTTCCAGGTCGTCCGCCGTGCCCACGTACTCCGCTTCCGCCCGCGTGAACTCCACCCACTCCGCGCGCGGCCGCGCCGCGCCCCGGTCCGATGCGGCCACGCCCGTGGGCGCCGGGGCGCCGCGGTCGCGCACCAGCGCCGCGGTGATCCCGGAGGAGAGCGCCACCAGCAGCGCCGCCGCCGCGGCCAGCTCCCGGCGCGTCGTCCGCACCGTCCAGGCGGCGCGGGCCGGCCGCGCCGTGGTCGCCGCGCGCAGCGCCTCCCACAGCTCCGCCGGCGGGGCCACGGCACGGGGGAGGGCGGCCGCCCCGGCGAGCAGGGCGCGCAGCCCCTCCACCTCCGCGCGGCACGCCGCGCAGGCGGCCAGGTGCGCCTCCACCGCCGCCGCCGCGGGGGCGGACAGCAGGCCGTCCACGTGGTCGTTGAGCCGTTCTTCCGTCGGGTGCTCGCTCGTCATCGTCCGATCGCCTCGCGCAGAAGCCTCCGGGCCCGGTGGAGCTGCGCCTTGGTGGTGCCCACCGCGGTCCCGGTCATCCGCGCGATCTCCTCGTGCTTGTATCCTTCCACGTCGTGCAGGACGAACACCGCCCTGGCCCCGTCCGGGAGCGCCGCGATGGCCCGCTCCAGCGCGATCCGCGTTTCCGGGCTCGCCGGCCGCCCCGCCCTTTCCAGCGTCTCCGGCGCCTCCACGCACTCCACCCGCGCCCGGCGCCGCCGGTCCGAGCGGATGGCGTTCAGGACCAGGTTCACGGCCATCTTCCGCAGCCACCCCGCCACCTCGCCGTCGCCGCGGAAGGAGCCCAGCTTCTTCCAGGCGCGCACGAACACGTCCTGCGTCAGCTCTCCGGCGCGCGACGCGTCGCCGGTCATGCGCAGGCACAGGGCGTAGACCCGGCCGGAGTTGTCCCGGTAGATCCGCTCGAACGCCTGCGGATCCGGGCTCTCGGGGACGATGCGGAGGCCGGGGCTCACTCTCTCGGACGGCGGTGCCGGAGGGGCGGCGGTGTCTATGGTCGCGTGCGGGTGGGGGATCGGCGCTGCTCCCGGCTTCCAGGACACCGGGTGAGTCAATATGGTTTGAACGGATTTTGTCGGGGAGAGTTTCGTGGGGCTTCGTGTGGTGCTTCGTCAGGTGCGGCGGGCCGCTCCGGAGCCGGGCGGTACTGCTGCCCGTCTCCTGCGCGGGCTCCGGGAGCCACCGGAAACTGCCCCCGGTGTCTCCCTCCGCCGGGGTGAGCCTCGCCAAACCGCCGGCGAGTCTCCCCCCGAACCGATTCATGTGGATACCGCGGAACGGCAACGGCACCCGCCGTCCACGCACCGCCGATGCAGGCTGTTCCCTATTCCCTGTTCCCTCCCGTCCTCCACCTCCCCGTCCGCGGCGGCTGCACCGGCTGGGGGAGGGACCGCAGGTACGCAACCAGAGCGTCCAGGTCCACCACGCCCACGCGCGTCATGCGGGCCTGCTTCAGCACCACGTAGCCGTCGCCGCCGGTGGCCACGAACTCCGACGTGCCGATGGTCACCGTGTCCGCGTCGCGCACCGGCCGTCCGTCCGCCAGGCGGATCTCGCGGACGCGGGAGCCGAGCGGGGCGGAGGGGGCGTAGGTCACCGTCATCCCGGAGACGTGCGCGTCCGGGGCGGCGTCGCGCGCCAGCGCGTTCTCCAGGGCCGCGCGGAGCTGCGCCCCGGTCGCGGCCACCGTCACCAGCTCGTTCTGGAAGGGCTGCAGCTCGTACAGCGTGCCGTAGGTGATGGGCCCCGCGGGCATGGCGCGCCGGACCGAGCCGGTATTCACCAGGGCCACGCGCGCGCCGGTCCGGGCCCGGACGGCGTCGGCGACCAGGTTGCCCAGCGGGTACTCGGACCCCTCGCGCTCCATGGGCGCGGCGAAGCTCACCAGCACCCGCTCGCTCACCGGGCGCACCCGCGCCTCCCATTCCTCCACCACCCGGGCCACCGCCGTGTCCTGTGTCACCTCGTCGGCCCAGGCGGTGCGCACCTCCCGGCGCGTGGCGGCCGTCCGGCCGCCGCGGCGCTCCAGGTCGGTGACGCTGTACGCCACGCTGTACGACGCGGCCTCCGCCACCGCGATCCCGTTCGCTGTGGTCAGCACCCGGTTGTGCGTGTGCCCGCCCACCAGCAGGTCCACCGGCTCGGTGATCTGCGCCGCCGCCTCCAGCAGCTCCCCCTCGCACCCCGTGGACTCCTGCTCCGGGGGCGCCCCCGGTCCGGGGGCCTCGCACGCAGCGCCCACGTGCAGCGTCACCACCACGAAGTCGGCGCCGGCCGCGCGTGCCTCCCGCGCGCTCCGGTCCACCGCCGGCCCGACCGCCCCGAAGTCCAGCCCCGCCACCCGGCCCGCCATCACCATCTGCGGCGTGTTCGGGAGCGCGGCTCCCACCACCGCCAGCCGCACGCCGCCGCGCTCCAGCATCGTCCAGGGGCGCAGCCACTCCGGCTGCCGCTGCGTTCCCGCCGCGTACACGTTGGCCGCGACCCAGGGGAAGCGGCTTTCCGCAATGCGCGCCCGGAGCGTGTCCTGCCCCCAGTCGAACTCGTGGTTCCCAGTGGCGGCGGCGTCGTAGCCGGCGGCGTTGTGCGCGGCGATCGTGGCGCGGCCCCAGCTCAGGTTGGAGATGGCCGTTCCCTGCATGTCGTCGCCGCCCGACAGGACGAAGGTGGGGCCGTCGAAGCGCGCCGCCGCGCTGTCGAAGTGCGCGGCGAGCACCGCCGATCCACCCACCGTCCGCCCGCCCGCCCACCCGGGGCGCTGCGGCGCGAGACGGCCGTGGAAGTCGTTGGTGTGCACGATACGCACGCGCTTCACCGGCTCCGGCGCGGGAATGGCCGGCGGGGGCGGCGCGCACGCGGCGAGCACCAGGACGAGGGTGGCGGCGGGTCCGCCGGGGAACGGTGTGCGCACGGTCATGTCTCTGCCGGGTTGAGGGTCATGGCGGCGTCCGCAGGTCCCGGGCCGCGCCGCCCGGCCGCGCACGGCACCCGCAATGAGAACCGATCGCTTGCAATCCGTCCCCGCTTCATGCACATTGTTTGCAGGTGTACGCTCCATTCCCTCCTCTTTTTTCTTTTTTCCTCCCGGAGAACGCATGACGCCTCCCCCCAAGCACGAGACGGTGGAAAAGGACGGGTACGTGCTCACCTTCTACCCTGGTTTCCTGAGCAAGGCATCCGTGCTGGTGGACGGAAAGGACGACGTGCTGTACACGCAGCCCAAGCCGCACTCGATCATCGACCAGCCGGACGAGCCGCTCCCCCGCTTCGAGCTGCGCCTGGAGGGCGGGCCCAACCAGCGCAACATCACCCTGCACGTGGACGACCCGGAGCACGCCATCGCCGAGATCACGGTGCGGATGTATCCCCGGGGCTACAAGGCCGAGCGCGGCACGGCCCCCCCGCCCAACGAAGTCTTCACCGCGGTCAACGACGCCATCCTCTGTCCCCCCATGTGCTGAGCAATTCCCGGCATCCTCCGTCCGCGGGCCTCCCTCCCCGTCTCCATGATCATCACCGCGCTCCTCCAGCTCCTCGTCCATGCGCTGATCCTCGCCTTTGGCGTCCTCGCCGTTGCGGTCGCGCGGGAAAAGGGCGGCATGCCGCGCTTTCACCGCATGGCGTGGACGCTCGCCGCCGTGTTCTTTCTGTGGCGGGGGGTGCCGGGGGTGGCGCAGAGCCTCGCCGCGATCTGGGCGATCGTCTCGGGGGAGGGGTCGCGGCCCTGGGCTCTGTTCCTGGAGTGGACCCCGGCCATGAACCACACCCGCACCCTGGTGTCGGTCGCCACCGGGTGGACGCTGGCCGCGCTTCCCCTGCTGCGTGGGCAGCCCGTCCGCAGGCTGTGGATGTGGACGAGCCTCGCCTGCCTGGTGCTGGCCGGCACGGGGGCCTATACCGGCTGGCAGGAGGGGCCCACCAGTCCGCGCCACCTCGCCACCCTGACCGTGCTCGGCGCGGCAGAGATGGTAGGGATGCTGGCGGCGCTCACGGTGGGGCTCTTCGTGCGCACCCTGGACCGGTACCTGTGGCTGATCCTGTCCATCTACGCCGTGCACGTGGCCCTCAACATCATCTGGTACTCGGCGTCGGTGGGGTTCTTTTACCCGGGTTCCTTCTTTCCGCCGCTGCGGGTGCGTCACCTGTACTCGGCGGCCTCGTACCTGGGCGGGTGCGTGCTCGCCTGGCACCGGCTTTCGCTGGCGCGGCGGGGGGTGCGGGTGGGGGGGCTGCTGGAGCTGGTCGGGACGGGGGGGGTGCCGGCGTCGCGGTCGCGTGCCTGAGCCTGGACTGAACGGATTTTAACTGCGGGGTTGGGCGTGACCCCGGCGCCAGCCGGGGGCACGCCTAACCCCGCAGTACCCGTAAGCCGTTCCGCCCGACCTCGAAACCATCTCCGTCACGGCGCCACGTCGAAGAACCGCAGGTCCTTTTCCCGCTCGATGGTGGTCCGCATCGTCCACTCGCTGTCGAACAGCACCATGGGCCGCTCCTTGGAGTCGAACACCATGGTCCGCCCGTACCCCTCGGTCGCCACGCGGCGGATCTCCGCCTCGGGACCCTCCACCCAGCGGGCGAAGCGGTACGACATGGGCTCCAGGCGCGCCTTGACGCCGTACTCGTGCTCCAGCCGGTGCAGCATGACGTCGAACTGGAGCTGGCCCACCGCGCCCACGATGGGCGCCGGGCCGATGATGGACTCGGCGTAGAACACCTGCGCCGCGCCCTCCTCGGAGAGCTGCTGGAGCCCGGTGTCCAGCTGCTTGCGGCGCAGCGGGTCCGCCACCAGGATGCGCGCGAAGTGCTCCGGCGAGAAGCGCGGGATCCCCCCGAACTCCAGGTCGCCGTTGGCCGAGAGCGTGTCGCCGATGCGCAGGTTGCCGCGGTCGTGGATGCCGATGACGTCGCCCGGCCACGCCTCCTCCACGTGCGTCCGCTCCCGCGCCAGGAAGGTGGTGGGCCCGGCCAGGCGGATCTGCTTGCCGGTCCGCACGTGCTTGACCTGCATCCCCGCCTCGAAGCGCCCCGAGCACACCCGCACGAAGGCGATGCGGTCGCGGTGCTTGGGGTCCATGTTCGCCTGGATCTTGAACACGAAGCCGGTGAAGTGCGGGTCCTCCGGCTTGACCTCGCCGGTGCTGGACTCGCGCGGGGTGGGGGCCGGGGCGCGCACCAGGAACTTCCGGAGGAAGGGCTCCACCCCGAAGTTGGTCATGGCGCTCCCGAAGAAGGTGGGCGACACCTCGCCGGCCAGGAACTCCTCCTCGCTGAACGCCTCGCCCGCCAGGTCCAGCAGCTCGATCTCGGCGAGCAGCCGGTCGTGCGCCTCCTCGCCCACCAGCGCGCGCACCGCGGGGTCGTCCAGGCTCCCCACCTGCGTGCCCACGCGGGTCTGCCCGTGGTCCTCGCCGCGCTCGAACATGTGGATCTGCCGCTCCTCGCGGTCGTACACCCCCACCAGGCGGTCGCCGGCCGTGATGGGCCAGGTCACCGGGTAGCAGCGCAGCCCCAGGTCGCGCTCCACGTCGTCCAGCAGCTGGAGCGGGTCCGCGCCGGGGCGGTCGCACTTGTTGACGAAGGTGAAGACGGGCGTGCGGCGGCGGCGGCACACCTCGAACAGCTGCCGGGTGCGCTCCTCCACGCCCTTGCGGTTGTCCAGCAGCATCACGGCGCTGTCCGCCGCGGTCAGCGTCCGGTAGGTGTCCTCCGAGAAGTCTGCGTGCCCCGGGGTGTCCAGCAGGTTCACCTGGAACCCCTGGTACTCGAACTGGAGGACGGAGGAGGTCACGGAGATGCCGCGTTCCTGCTCCATCTGCATCCAGTCGGAGGTGGCGTGCCGCGCCGCGCGCCGCGCCTTGACGCTCCCCGCCAGGTGGATGGCCCCGCCGTACAGCAGGAGCTTCTCCGTCAGCGTGGTCTTGCCCGCGTCGGGGTGCGAGATGATGGCGAACGTCCGCCGCCGCTGGACCTGCTCTGCAAGGATGCTCAACTCGCCTGCCTCCCTCGAAAGTCGAACGCCCCGACAGCAGGGGCCGCGGGGCGTCGGGTGCTGCCGACCAGCCGTGAAATATAACGGGATGCCGGGTCTGGCTCAATCCTGTAGAGGGATGTACCGGCCGGGGTTGGGCGTGCCCCCGGCTGCGCCGGGGTCGGGCTTCGGCTCCGTAAGCCCGCAAACAACGCGGGCCAACGGAGTCGAGCCCGCGCAAACAGCCGCGCGGTCTCGCCCCTTCGGGCCGAAATCCCTCACGCGGCTCCGCGCCGGCGAGTGTCGCCCGTCTCGTCAGCGGTTCACCGTGCTCATGTTGGCGTAGCGGTCGCCCGCGGCGGCGCCCACGGGGAACGCCTCCTCCAGCCGCGCCAGCTCCGCCTCCGATAGCGTCACCTCCACGGCGCCGGCGTTCTCCTCCAGCCGCTCGGCGCTGCGGGTGCCGGGGATGGGCACCAGGTCCTCCCCCTGCGCCAGCACCCAGGCCAGGGCGAGCTGCGCCGGAGTGCACCCCCTGTCCGCGGCGATCGCCCGCACCGTGTCCACCAGCTCCAGGTTGCGCGCGAAGTTGTCGCCCTGGAAGCGCGGGTTGGAGCGGCGGAAGTCGTCCGGGGCCAGGTCGTCGGGTGTGCGGATCTGGCCGGTGAGGAAGCCGCGGCCCAGCGGGCTGTACGGCACGAACCCGATCCCCAGCTCGCGGCAGACCGGGATCAGCTCGGTCTCGGGCTCGCGGCTCCACAGGCTGTACTCGGTCTGGAGAGCGGTGACGGGGTGTACCGCGTGGGCCCGCCGCAGCGTCTCGGGCGCCGCCTCGGACAGGCCCACGTGCAGCACCTTGCCGGCGGCCACCAGCCCTGCCATGGCGCCCATCGTGTCCTCGATGGGGACCTGCGTGTCCACCCGGTGCTGGTAGTACAGGTCGATGTGGTCCGTCCCCAGCCGCCGCAGCGAGGCGTCGCAGGCCTGGCGCACGTACTCCGGGTCGCCGCGGATTCCCAGGAAGGCGCCGTCCTCGCCGCGCACGTTGCCGAACTTGGTGGCGAGCACCACCCGGTCGCGGCGGTCGCGGACCGCGCGCCCCACCAGCTCCTCGTTGGTGAAGGGGCCGTACATGTCGGCCGTGTCCAGGAAATTCACGCCCAGCTCCAGCGCCCGGTGGATGGTGCGGATGGACTGGGCCTCGTCGCGCGGGCCGTAGAAATCGCTCATCCCCATGCACCCCAGCCCCAGGGCGGAGACTTCCAGGTCGCGCAGCCTGCGGTGTCGCATCTCACGTCTCCCGTGTACTCGGTTGCCGCCTCGGGCGCCCACGCGCCCGGCCGGAAGCCAGCGGCAAGTCCGGCGCCGCGGACGCGGGCGGGTGGCCTGCGAGTTGCGCCGGGGCGCCGCTCCATGGAAATCCCTCGGACAGGAGCTGCACGGGTGAGCGACGCCGGACTCTTTTCGCCGCTGGGGATCCGCGGCGTCCACTTCAGGAACCGCGTGGGCGTCAGTCCCATGTGCCAGTACTCCAGCACGGACGGCTTCGCCACGGAGTGGCACCTCGTCCACCTGGGGAGCCGGGCCGTCGGCGGGGCGGGGCTG
This sequence comes from uncultured Gemmatimonadales bacterium, assembly GCA_963716255.1. Taxonomy (GTDB): domain Bacteria; phylum Gemmatimonadota; class Gemmatimonadetes; order Longimicrobiales; family Longimicrobiaceae; genus JAFAYN01. Next base: position 3,737,775 of record OY970303.1, read on the forward strand.
GTGGTGGCGGAGGCGACGGCGGTGACGGCGGAAGGACGCATCTCCCCCGCGGACCTGGGGATCTGGAGCGACGCGCACGTGGAGGGGCTGGCCCGCTGCGCGCACTTCGTGGAGTCGCAGGGCGCGGTCGCCGGGATCCAGCTGGCGCACGCCGGCCGCAAGGCGAGCACCGCCGCGCCGTGGAAGGGCGGCCGGGCGGTCGCCCCGGAGGAGGGCGGGTGGCGCCCCGTCCACGCGCCCAGCGAGGTCCCCTTCGCGCCGGGCTCGCCCGTGCCGGAGGCGCTGGACGAGGCGGGGATCCGCGGCGTGGTCGCGGCCTTCGCGGAGGGTGCGCGGCGGGCGCTTGCGGCCGGCTTCCGGGTGGTGGAGGTGCACGCGGCGCACGGCTACCTGCTCCACCAGTTCCTGTCGCCGCTCAGCAACCTGCGCGCGGACGCGTACGGCGGCTCGTTCGAGGGTCGCACGCGCCTGACCCGGGAGGTGTGCGCGGCGGTACGGGAGGTCTGGCCGGAGGAGCTGCCGCTGTTCGTGCGCATCTCCGCCACGGACTGGGCGGAGGGCGGGTGGGACGTGGAGCAGTCGGTGGAGCTGTGCCGGGCGCTGGGGCGGCTGGGGGTGGACCTGGTGGACTGCTCGTCGGGCGGGCTGGTGCCGGGGGTGAAGATCCCGGTGGGGCCCGGCTACCAGACCACCTTCGCCGAGCGGGTGCGCGGCCACGCGGGGATCATGACCGCGGCGGTGGGGCTGATCACCGACCCGCGCCAGGCGGACGAGGTGATCCGGGAAGGCCGCGCCGACATGGTGTTCCTGGCGCGCCAGCTCCTGCGCGACCCGTACTGGCCGCTGCACGCCGCGCGGCACCTGGCGGCGCCGGCCGAGTGGCCGGTGCAGTACCAGCGCGCGGTGGACTGACTTTCAGCGGAGCCGCTCCAGCAGTCGGGCGAGCGAGTCCGCCGGCAGCGGGGCGCTCCCGGTGACGACGATCGTGCCCACCTGGCGGACCATGCGGACGTGGGCGGTAGGCGCCTCGTCCCAGGCATCGGGGACAACCGCGCTGTCTCCGGATTCCCCCCTTTCCCTCGCCCGGTCGGGTACCTGCACCAGCGAGAGGAGGCCGCCCCCCTCGAGCCGCTGCCGCACCCGCACCGCCGCCCGCCCTTCCCATCTCCCCGCCTGCACCGAGATCAGCGGGAGGCCGCGGACCCGCAGCGGCTCCCGTCCCAGCAGGCGCCGCGCGACTTCCGGGCGGACGCTGAACCACCCGTCCGCGTCCGGCCCCACGGCCCCCGCGAGCACTTCCTCCAGGGTGGGCGTGCCGGTGACCACCAGTCCCTCCAGGGCGAGCGTCCCACCGAAATTCGGCGCGGGCAGGTCCGCGGAGTCCGCCCCAGGGGCCGAGGGTACGCGGGCGGCGACCCGCTCCGCGCGCCGCCGGGAAGACGCGGCCTCGCCGCTGGCCGCCGGGGCGGCGGCGGGCGGAGCGGCCTGGGTCACGGCGATCGGGGGCGGAGCGGCGTCCGCGGCCGCCACGGGCGGGGGGGGCGGCGGGACGGGCATCGCCTCCAGCGCCGTGACGTCGGCGGCTACCGGCGCGGGAGCATCGGGGCGCGCCGCCACCTGCGGAAGGGCGCGCGGCCCCGCTTTGCGCGCGGGCGCGGCGTCCGCCAGGGGTGCGGGCACGACCCCCGTCGTGCCCGCGGGCGCTGTCGCCGCGGGGGGCATGGGGACCGCGGGGGAAGGGGCGCGGCGCGGCGCGGCCGCCGTGCGCGCGGACGGCTCCCCCGGGTCCGGGGCGCCGCGCGCGAGCCATCCCGCCCCCAGCGCGAGCACCAGGCTCGCGGCCCAGGCCAGCATCCTCGTCCGGGACCGCCGCGCGGGGACGCGCCCGGCCAGCGACTCGAAGGGCGGGACCTCCACTCCCACGGGGCCGCCGCCCCGCAGGAGGGCGTCCGCGCGGTCGCGGAGCTCGCGCGCCTCCCCCAGCCGCGTCCGGCACTCTGCGCACCCGTCCAGGTGGCGGCGGACCTCCTCCGCGCGGGCGGGGCCGAGAGCGGCCCGCTCCCCGTCCAGCCAGGCGTGCAGGAGCCCCTCATCCACGTGCTGCATGCTTCTCCTCCAGGGCGAGGTGTGCCTCCACCAGCCTTCTGCGCGCGCGGGCGAGGGTAGTGCCGACCGCTCCCGCCGAGAGCCCGGTCTCCAGGGCGATCTCGGGATAGCTCATCCCGGCGTCCCACAGCAGCAGGACCTCCCGGTCGCGCCCGCTCAGCCGCTCCAGCGCCAGCCGCAGCCGCTCGGACTGCTCCCGCGCCTCCATCTCCGCAGAGGCGGTGGGCGCGTCGGCCTCGGCCTGCTCGGCCTCGGTGCGCAGGAGGGTGAGGTGGCGCTTGCGGCGCACCACCAGCCGCGCCTCGTCGTGGGCCAGGTTGGAGGCCACCCGGAAGAGCCATGCGCGCGGGTTGTCGGGCTCCTGGCTGAGGGCGCGCGCGAAGGTCTCCTGCGCCAGGTCGCGCGCGCGCTCCTCGTCCCACACCTTGCGGTGGAGGAAGCGGACCAGCTCCAGGAACGTCGCCCGGTACACGTCCGCCCAGTCGACGCTCATCCCGCCGCCTCCGGCCTCGCCGCGGCCTGCCTCATCTCTCCCCCCGGGTCCGGACCCGCGCCGCCCCGCCGCCCGGCGCGGGCGGGCTCGCGGCGCCTCTGTTCCTTGTGACGAGCGAGCGCGCCCCGCTTGCACACCGGCCCCGCCGCGGGGGGAGGTGTGCAGGATCCCGCCGCCGGTTCGTCATCCTGTACGAGCGGGACATCGACGGACCTTTCGGACAGGGGGAGGACGCATGCGAAAGACATCGTGGGGATGGAGCATCGCGCTGGTGCTGGGCACGGCGGCCACGCTGGCCGCCGCCCCCGCGCTGGGGACGGGACCCCGTCCGGCCGGGGTGGTGGTCACGGGGCGGGTGCTGGACGCGGCGAGCGCAGGGCCGCTCCAGGGGGCGATGGTGCAGGTGGCGGGGACGAGCCACCGCACGGTGAGCGGCGCCGACGGCGGCTACCGCCTGGTGGTCGCCCAGGACGTGCCGCGGGGCGGCAGGCTCACCCTGGAGGCGACGCTGATCGGCTACGAGACGCTCCGGGAGGAAGTGCGGGTCACCGGCGCGGAGGTGCGGCGCGACCTGCACCTGCGCTCGGCCACGCTGGCGCTGGGGGAACTGGTGGTCACCGGCGCGGACGCGAGCCGGGCGCCGCGCCGCGAGCGGACGGCGAACGTGGGCTCGCCCCCCCCGTCCATGGCGCCCCCTCCGCCGCCTGCGCCCGCGACCGCCGGGACGGGAGCCCGCCCCGACTGGAACACGGAAGCGTACGGCCTCATCGAGGAGAACGCCTTCCTGGCGGCCGACCGCAACCCGCTCTCCACCTTCTCCATCGACGTGGACCGCGCCTCGTACAGCAACGTCCGCCGCTTCCTCCTGGATGGCCAGCTCCCCCCGAAGGACGCGGTGCGCATCGAGGAGATGGTCAACTACTTCTCCTACGACCACCCGGAGCCCCGCGGCGAGCACCCCTTCTCGGTGGTGACGGAGGTGGCCGCAGCCCCCTGGGCCCCCGAGCACCGGCTGCTGCGCATCGGGGTGCACAGCCCGCGGGTGGAGATGGACCGGCTCCCCCCCAGCAACCTGGTGTTCCTGCTCGACGTTTCCGGCTCCATGGACAGCCCCGACAAGCTCCCGCTGGTGAAGCAGTCGCTGCGCATGCTGGTGGACCAGCTCCGCCCGCAGGACCGGGTGGCCCTGGTGGTGTACGCCGGCGCGGCGGGGCTGGTGCTTCCCTCCACCCCCGGCAGCGAGCGGGGGCGCATCCTCGACGCCCTGGAGCGCCTGGAGGCGGGGGGCTCCACCGCGGGGGGCGCGGGGCTCCGGCTGGCTTACGAGGTGGCCCGGGAGAACCACCTCCCCGGCGGGAACAACCGGGTGATCCTCGCCACCGACGGCGACTTCAACGTGGGGGTCTCGAGCGACGCGGAGATGATCCGCCTGGTGGAGGACAGGCGCGGGCAGGGGACGTTCCTGACCGTGCTCGGCTTCGGGACGGGGAACCTGAAGGATTCCAAGATGGAGCAGATGGCCGACCACGGCAACGGCAACTACGCCTACATCGACAACCTGCTGGAGGCCCGCAAGGTCCTGGTGAGCGAGATGGGCGGGACGCTCCTCACCGTCGCAAAGGACGTCAAGCTGCAGGTGGAGTTCAACCCGGCTCGGGTGCGGGCGTACCGCCTGATCGGCTACGAGAACCGGCTGCTGGCCGCCGAGGACTTCAACGACGACCGCAAGGACGCCGGGGAGCTGGGCGCCGGGCACTCGGTGGTGGCGCTCTACGAGGTGGTCCCCGTGGGGGCGCCCGGGAGCGCCGCGCGCGGGGTGGACTCGCTCCGCTACCAGACGCCCGCCCGCCGCTCCGCGGGCTCCGGCGGCGGGGAGCTGGCCTTCGTCAAGGTGCGCTACAAGCGCCCGGCCGAGGAGACCAGCCGGCTCATGCAGCACGCGGTGGCGGAGGTTTCCGGCCCTCCCTCGCGGAACCTTTCCTTCGCCGCGGCGGTGGCCGGCTTCGGGATGCTCCTGCGCGATTCGGAGCACGCCGGGCGCCTGACTCCGCAGCAGGTCCTGGCCCTCGCGCGGGACGCGCGCGGCGAGGACCGGGAGGGGTACCGCGCGGAGTTCATCCGCCTGGTGGAGCTCTTCCGCGGCCTCAAGGAGGCCCGCGGGGCGGGGGACGCCGGGCGCTGAGGCGCGGGCCGGGCTTCAGGACCGGCTGCGCAGGTACGTGACGACGGGAGCCCCCCGCCTCCGGGCGGGGGGCTCCCTATCGAGGTGCGGTCCGTCGGATCCGGCGGGCGCCGCGCCGCGAGCAGCCCGACCTCGGTCATGCGTCCACCGGCAGGCCGACCTCCCTGCGTCAGGCGGCGTCCATCGCCCGGACGTGCAGGATCTCGCCCTTCACCATCGGGCGGACCTCATCCCCGCGAAGCGTGAGGATCGCGACGGTGCTGCCCTCCGCCGTCGCGAACTCCACCTCGTAGGCTGCCCCATCCGCATAACGGTGGACGACGGCTCCCACATCGCCCTCCCTGAGTTCGTGCTCCGGAACATCCCGAGTGAGCACGACCGGATCCAGCTCACGAATCATGATTCCTCGCTTTCGTTTCGGAACGGGTAGGCAGTCACGAACCTGGGATGGTCCTCTCCCGGCTCCACGATCCAGACGGTGCGCACCTGTACACGAGTCCCACCTGGAGCGTCCAGGCTCCCATCCACAATGTACTTCGTTCCGTGCACGGACGTGACGGACTCCGACACCGGTTGCGACGTGGCGATCGCGACCAGGCCACGCTCGAGCTCCAGCGCGGTAGACTCATCGAAACCGAGGCGCCGGAAGAATTTCGCTTTCGCTCCACCTACCGGATGCGAGAGCGAGAGGAGGTAGTTCGTCAGCTTGGAGAGCGGTACTCGGGCGTCCGCTGCGTTCGGGAGCTTCGTCATCCCGTTTCCTCGGTAAATCGCGAGCACGATCTACGGTTGAAGCTGGACCGGACCGGTTTCCGATGCAAGCGGTCAGGAGGCAATTGCGGTGTCGACGGCCGCAACCTCACGCCCGCTCCCGCCGCAGCGCGTAGTTCAGCCCGCCCACCCGGTACCAGTTGTACCCGAACGCCCCCACCACCAGGCGGTGCACGCCTTTGTCGTCGGCGGCGCTCTCCTCCTCGGCGAGCAGGCTCACCAGCCGCTCCCCGCCCTCCACGTCCACCCGGACCACCAGCTCGTGCGGCCGGGCGTCGAAGTTGTGCACCACCACCAGCGAGTTGCCGCGCCAGTCGTAGCGCATCGCCAGCGCCTCCGCGCAGCCGGTGTCCAGGATCTCCCAGCTCCCCCAGCCGATCTCCGGACACTCCTTGCGCAGCCGGATCATGCGCGCCGTCCAGTTGAGGAGCGAGTCCGGGTCGCGGCGCTGCGCCTCCACGTTGACCCGGCCGTAGCCCCACACCCCGTCGTCGATCACCGGCTCCACCGTCTTCGCCGCCGTGGAGAAGCCGCCGTGCGGCTCGGCCGACCACTGCATGGGGGTGCGCACCGCGTCGCGCTCCGGGAGCGACAGGTCGTCGCCCATGCCGATCTCGTCGCCGTAGCGGATCACCGGCGTCCCCGGCAGGGAAAAGAGCAGGCTGTTGGCCAGCTCCAGCCGCGGCCGGTCGCCCAGCATGGGGGCCAGGCGGCGGCGGATCCCGCGATGGTACAGCTGCATGTTCTCTTCGGGCCCGAAGCGCGCGAACACCGCCGCGCGCTGCTCCTCGGTGAGGCGCCCCAGGTCCAGCTCGTCGTGGTTGCGCAGGAAGTTGGCCCACTGCGAGGTGCGGGGGATCTCGCGGGTGGCGAGGAGCGCCGCCGCCAGCGGGGCGGCGTCGGCGGTGGCCAGGGCGTGGAAGAGGTGCTGGTTGACCCAGAAGTTGAACATCATGTGGATCCCCGTCCCCCCGTCCGCCCCGAAGTACGCCTCCGTTTCCGCGGGGAGCACGTTGGCCTCGCCCAGGAGGACGGCGTCGCCCACGCGCCACTGCATGAAGCGGCGCATCTCGGCCAGGTACTCGAAGTGGAGCGTCCCCTGCTCCCTCCCGGGGACGGTGCTCTCGATGACGAAGGGGACCGCGTCCACCCGGAAGCCGGCCACCCCCAGCTGGAGCCAGTACCCCATGATGCGCCGCACCTCGGTGCGCACCGCCGGATGGTCCATGTTCAGGTCGGGCTGGAAGTCGAAGAAGCGGTGGTAGTAGTACGCCCTGGCCTGCGGGTCGCGCGTCCAGGTGGACTCCTGCACCCCGGGAAACACCATTCCCCGGTTCCAGTCCGCGGGGCGCTTCCTGGACCACACGTACCAGTCGCGGCGCGGCGAGTCCGGGTCGCTGCGCGCCTCCCGGAACCAGGGGTGCGTGTCCGAGGTGTGGTTCACCACCAGGTCCATGAGCACCCGGATGCCGCGCTTCTCCGCCTGGTGCACGAACTCCACGAAGTCGCCGCTGGAGCCGTAGCGCGGGTCCACGCCGAAGTAGTCGGAGACGTCGTAGCCGTCGTCGCGGTCCGGCGAGGGCTGGAAGGGGGCCAGCCACACCGCGCCCACGCCCAGCGCCTGGAGGTAGTCCAGGCGCCGCGTGAGTCCCTCGAAGTCGCCGCACCCGTCGCCGCTGGCGTCCATGAAGCTCTCGACGTCCAGGCTGTAGATGACGGTGTTCTTGTACCAGAGGTCTTCGATCATGAAGAACGACTTACGGCTGTGAGGAGCGGGTTCGGGCGTGCCCCCGCTGGCGCGGGGTCGGGCTTCGGCTCCGCAACGCACGAAACAACCGTGCGTAACGGAGTCGAGCCCCGGCAAACAGCCGCCGGGGCTCGCCCCTTCGGGCCGGAATCCCTCACGCGGGCATCGCGCTGGCGTCCACGGCAAAGATGCAAGCTCCCGTCCAGGCGTGGCGTCAGCTTCCGCGCAGGCGCTCCAGCAGCTCCGTCATGTCGGGGGGGAGGGGCGAGTGGAAGACGGCGGGGGCGCCGGTGGCGGGGTGCAGCAGGGCGAGGAGGGCGGCGTGCAGCGCCTGCCGCCCGATGGGCTGGAGGCCGCCGGGGCCGTAGACGGGGTCGCCGAGGATGGGGTGGCCCAGGTGGCGGAGGTGGACGCGCGCCTGGTGGGTGCGGCCGGTCTCCAGCTCCAGGCGGAGCAGGGTGGCGTCCGCGAAGCGCTCCAGCACGCGGAAGCGGGTGCGCGCGGGGGCGCCGTCCGGGCGGACCGTGCGGCGCGACGCCTCCGCCGGGTCGCGGCCGATGGGCGCGTCGACGACGCCCTCGTCGCCCCGGGGACCCGGCCGCGGACCAGGGCCAGGTACTCGCGGCGCAGGGTGTGGCCGCGGAGCTGGGGGTCCAGGCGCCGGTGGGCGAGCGGGGTGCGCGCGAAGAGCACCAGCCCGGAGGTGCCGCGGTCCAGGCGGTGAACGGGGTGCACCCGCGCGCGGACGCCACGCAGCAGGTCGCGGTGCGCCACGCCGTTGGCGAGCGTCCCGGTCTGGCCGCGGAGCACGGGGTGCACCAGGATCCCGGCCGGCTTGTCCACCACCAGCAGGTCGTCGTCCTCGTGGACCACGCGCAGCTCCAGCGGCGACGGCACCACGGAGGGGGCGCCCTCGGGATCGGTGGCGGCGGACACCACGTCGCCGGCGCGCACCGGGGCGGACGGCGTGGTGCGGCGCCCGTTCAGGCGGATGGCGCGCAGCCGGGTGAGACGCCGCACCTCGTCGCGCGAGAAGCCCAGCGGCCCGGCGAGGACCGCGCCCACGCTGGGCTCCGCCGCCTCCGCGCCGACCGTGTGCTCCACCCACGGCGTGGCTTCGCCCGCGTCACGCACGCGCGCCGGGGGCTACGCGCCGCCGACGATTCTGCGCACCTGGGTCGCGATGCGGTCCTCCAGGACGCGCGTGGAGGTGCACTGCGCGCGGGTGCCGCCGGCGGGAGGGGCGGCCACGGCCTCCACCCGCAGCTCGAGCCGGGTGGTGCCGTCGGGGTTGGTCTGCACCGCCGTGCGGACCGTCGCTTCCAGGTCGTACAGGTTCGCGGCCGGCGCGCCGATGGGGTTGCTGCCGCAGTTGAGGAAGCGCGCCGCCCGCTCGCCCGCCAGCCTCCCCCGCGAGCGCATCAGCGGCGTCCCGAAGACCCGCTCCCCCTGGCTGACGACCCCGCCCGCGAGCCCCACGGCCCGGTACGCGGCAGGAAGCGCGGCCCACACCCGGTCCGCGGGCGCGAGGACGTCGTGCGTCGCCACCCGCTCGTCCCTCGCCGCGGTGATCTCGAACCCGCCGCCCCCGGTCTCCATGCGCGTGGTGCTCGGCCCCGAGCTCCCCGTTTGGAGGCCGCCGCCGGCGCAGCCGGCGAGCGCGAGGAGGAGCAGCGTGGCGGATGGGTGCATGGGGACTCCGGACAAAGACGTGGGAGAGGACGAGGCAGGAGGCGTCTCAATGGGGGAGGGGTGGCGCGCGGCGCCGGGGTGGGGACCCCCGCGGACGCCAGCGCGATCCCCGCGTGAGGGATTTCGGCCCGAAGGGGCGAGACCCGGCGGGGCTGTTTCCGCCGGGGCTCGACTCCGTTAAGCAGCGTTGTTTGCTGCTTTACGGAGCCGAAGCCCGACCCCGGCGCCCGCCGGGGGCACGCCCAAACCCGCGATTCAAAATGCCGTAATAATCAGCGCATCCCGGCAACGGAACGTCCGCCGCCCAGCCTGCCCATCAGCTCCCGGACGGCGGCGTCGAGCTGCGAATCCCGCGCGGCCAGCGTCTCGCCGATGGGACGCGTCACGGGGACGTCCACCGGGCGGGGCGCCAGCTCCATGTTGTCCCCGGCCGCCCCGGTGATGCGGACGAACGGAATGCGCAGCGACGACCCGTCCAGCAGGTTGATGTTTGAGGTGTAGATGATCCAGCCGGCGGTGGGCTCGCCCACCACCTTGCCCAGCCCCAGCGCGCGGTACCCCTCGGTGAAGTCCTCGGCGTCGGACAGGGAGTGCTGGTTGACGACGAGCACCGTGGGGCCGGGGAAGGCGCGCTGCCCCAGCATGGTGCGCGCGGGCGCGGTGGGCTGGCCGCGGGTGGTCATGCTCATGTAGGGACGGCGCGAGAACACGTCCAGCACGTAGGGGTTGATGAAGCCGCCGCTGTTGTTGCGCAGGTCGATCACCACCCCCTCGCGCCCCATGTTCTCGGCGTCCAGGTCCAGGTACAGCTGATCCAGCGAGGCGCTGGACATGTCGTACAGGTGCACGTAGCCCAGCCGGCCGCCGCTCGCGCGCGCCACGTAGGCGCGGCTGGCCTCCACCCAGGCGCGGTACAGGAGCCCCTTCTCGGTGGCGGTGTTCACCGGGCGCACCACCACCTCGCGTCCGCTGGCGCCGGCTGCGGGCGCCACCGAAAGCGCCACCCGCCGCCCCACCTTTGCCTCCAGCAGCGCGTCCAGGCTGACGCGCGCGCCGGTGCGCGCGCCGTCCACCGCCAGCAGGTACTCGCCGGCGCGGATGCCGGCCAGCGCGGCGGGGCCCTGGGGAATCACCTCGGCGACGCGCAGCCGCCCGGAGGCCTCGTACTCGCCGCGGTCGAAGCGCAGCCCCAGCCGCCCGGTGGGCGACGTCGAGGGGCTGGCAGGGGCGGAGATCCCCGAGTGGGAGGCGTTCAGCTCGCCCACCATCAGCGCCATGACGCGGCGCATCTCGTCGGGGGTGTGCGACCCGGCCACCTGCGGGGCGTAGCGCGCGTGCACGTCGTCCCAGTCGGCGCCGTGCATGCGCGGGTCGTAGAAGTTGTCGCGCAGATATCTCCACCCTTCCTCGAACACCGCCATCTTCTCGCGGGCGAAGTCCACCTGCATCTCGGCCGTGACGGCCACGGGGCGTGGCTGCCGGGTCTCCAGCGCCACTACCTGGATGCGTCCGTTCTCCAGGTAGTAGACCTCCTTGCTGTCGGGGGTGAACTGCGCCTCGCGCTTGGGCCCGGGGGTGGAGGTGAGCTGGCGCGCGGTCGCGGGCTCGCGGGACAGCTCATCCAGCGAGTACACGTACAGGTTCTGCTGGTTGGCGGCGCTGGCGACCACCAGGAGCCACTTGCCGTCCGGGGAGATGGTCTGCGAGCCCACGTCCAGCCCCACCGGCACGGGGCTGGCCCGGCGGCGGATCCCCTCCCAGGCGATCTCCACCGGCCTGCGCGGCGCGGGGCGGCGCGCGGCGGGGGCGCTGTCCTGGCCGGCGGCGGCCGGTGCGGGGCGCTGCGGCTGCGGGCCGTCGGGGCGGCTCTCGGTGCGGGGCTCGCCGGGGAGGCCGGGCGGCGACTGCTCGCGGAACAGGTCGCGGAACTGGTCCTCGCGGAAGCGGGGGAGGCGCGGCACCAGGTCCACGCGCACCACCTGCGCGTTCTCGGAGCGCTGCCACGAGTTCAGCAGCAGGTAGGTGCCGTCCGGGCTCCAGGAGACGGTGCTGGCGAACGCGTTCCCCAGGAAGCTCGCCGGGCGCGCGTCGCCCCCCGCGGCGGGGACCACGTGCACGTTGGTGAAGGGCTGCTCGCCCAGCGGCGACAGGAAGGCGATCCAGCGGCTGTCCGGCGACCACGCCATGCCGCGCTCGGAGCTGAAGGGCGGGCGGTCCAGGTAGCCGCGCGCCAGCATGCGCTCCTCCCCGGTGGCGGGGTCCACCACGCGCAGCTCGCGGCCGCCGCGCGCGAAGGCCACCCACCGGCCGTCCGGCGAGAACACGGGCGAGGCGTCGGGGCCGTCGCCGCGGGTGAGCGGCCGCTCGGCCCGGCTGGCCAGGTCGTACAGGTACAGCCGGGTGGCGCCGCCGCGCTGGGCGGCGTACACCAGGCGGCGGCTGTCGGGGGCCCACGCCACCTGCGACTCGCGCCCGGGGGTGTCCGTCACCCGCTCGGCGTCGCCGCCCTCCTTTGCGCCGGCCGCGAACACCTCGCCGCGGACCACCAGGGCGACCTTCCTGCCGTCCGGCGACAGCGCCAGCTCCTGGAAGTCCTCCGTGAAGCGGCGGCGCTCGGGATCGGGGGCGGCGGGGGTGCCGCGCAGCGTCACCGGGACCTCGGAGGCCTCGCCGGTGGCGGTGTCCATCCGCCAGACGCGGAAGTCGCGCTCGAACACCAGCGTGCGCCCGTCCGGCGAGACGGAGGGCCACAGCACGCGCCCGCCGCGGAAGCGGGTCACCTGCCGCGGCTCGGCGCCGGGGGCCACGCTCCACACGTTCTGCGCGCCGCCGCGGTCGGACACGAAGAACAGGGTCCGCCCGTCCGGGCCCCACATGGGCCACCCCTCGCGGGCGCCGCGGCGGGTCACCTGCTCGTAGCGCGCGCCGGCACCGGGGCGGAGCAGCCAGAGCTCGCTCTGGTCCAGGTGGCTGCTCCCCAGGCGCCACCACTGCGCGGACGAGGTCCCGCGCGCCGTGAAGGCCAGCGTGCCGTCCGGCCCCTCGGCGGAGGCGAACTCGTTGGTGTAGCGGTCGGCGCTCACCTGCATGGGGGTGCCGCCCTCCACGCTCACCCGGTACAGGTCGTTCATCCCCCCCACGTCGCCGGCGGTGGCGGAGAAGTACACCCACCTGCCGTCGCGCGACCAGCCGTCCAGCTGGTCCAGCCCGTCCCCGAAGGTGAGGCGCCGCAGCTCGCCCCCGGCCAGGTCCAGCACGTACACGTCGCCGCCGCCGGTGCGGGTGGAGACGAAGGCCAGCCGGCGGCCGTCGGGCGAGTACAGCGGGCGCTGCTCGGTGGCCGGGTGCGACACCAGGAGCCGGGCCTCGCCGCCTCGCGCGGGCACCGTCCACACGTCGCCCCCGGAGACGAAGGCGATCTCCGCCCCGTCCGGGGAGATGCCGGGCTCGGCCAGCGACGGGCGGGCGGCGGCCGGGTCCTGCGCCCCGGCCAGGGTGGTCGCGTACGCGAGCGCGGCGAGCGCCGGGAGCGACGAGCGGATGCGGTGCATCATGGGGGCGTGTGGGGGGTGCCGGGGATCCGGCCCGGGACGGGCGCGGAGGGGCGGCGCGGCGGCCGGAGGGCGTCGCCCGCACGGATGATACGCGCCGCGCCGCCGCCCGACAATCCCGCTCCCCGCCACGATGGGGACGTCGCGGGAACCGATCTTGCGCGCCGGCCGGCGGCGGGTGTTGCCAGGCGCCCGCCCGCGTGCCAACCTGAGTGCGGACCCGCCGGAACCCCTCACCCGAGCAGCATGGACATGGGCAGCCCCGTACGATTCCTCCCGCGCGGCCTGGCGCCGTGCCTCGCCGCCCTGCTCGCCTGGAGCTGCGCGCCCGCCGCGCCCCCGGCGTCCGCCCCGGCGGACGGCCACGCGCACGCCGCGGCGGGGACGCCCGACGCGCTCGCCGCCGCCGCGGTGGCGCGCTGCGGCCGGCTGTCCGGGCAGCGCAAGCAGGGGTGCTACGACGCGGAGCTCCTGGGCGTGCTGCACGCGCAGGGGGTACGCCCGGCCATGGAGGCGCTGGACGGCGTGGTGGCCCGCGACCGCGACGCGAAGCGGAGCGCGCACGTGTACGCGCACGGCATCGGCATCGCGGCGTACGGCGGGCCGGACTCGGTGGGCGCCGTGTTCGCGCGCTGCACCCCCGAGCACCAGTCCGGGTGCTACCACGGGGTGGTGCAGGCGTACTTCGTGGACGCCCGCCGCTCCGGCGGCGAGGTGGGCGCGGCCACGGCGAACGCGCTCTGCCGCGACTACCGCGCGGAGGAGGGCCGGGTCGGCGACCGCTGGCTCCAGTTCCAGTGCGCGCACGGAATGGGGCACGGGCTGGTCATGTTCCACGGCCACGACCTCCCCGCGGCGCTCGCGGGGTGCGACCTGCTGGAGTCCTCCTTCGAGCGGGAAACGTGCTACCAGGGCGCGTTCATGGAGAACCTGGTGAACGCCATCGTTCCGCACCACCCCGCCGCCGCCCTTGCGCACGGCGCCGCCGCGGCGGGTGGGCACGACGCCCACGGGGCGCACGCGGGCCACGGCGCGGGCGCGGCGCCGGCCTCCGCGTTCAGGGCGCTGGACCCGGACGACCTTCTCTACCCGTGCAGCGCCGTGGCCGAGCGATACTGGAGCGCGTGCTACTCCATGCAGACCTCCGCCATCCTGCACCACACCGGGCAGGACGTGGCGCGCACGGCGCAGGAGTGCGGCCGGGTCCCGCCGGGCATGCGGACCACCTGCTTCATGAGCCTGGGGCGCGACATCAGCGGCATGACCGCGCAGGACCGGGCCGCGGCGCGGGCGAAGTGCGCCGTGGTGGACGGGGCGGCGGACCGGGCCTGGTGCCACGTGGGGGTGGCGACCAACATGCTCAACGTCACCGCCCGCGCCGAGGACGGAATCGTGTACTGCCGCGAGCTGCCGTCCACCGAGGACAAGGCGCTCTGCTACGAGCACGTGGGCGGGCAGCTGCTGGTGCTGTCCGACGGGGAGCCGGCGCGGGAGGAAGCGTGCCGGTCCGCCGAGCCGGAGTACGTGGATGCCTGCCGACGAGGGGCCAGGCTGGGGGTGGCGGGAAGGCAGCATTGAACGACGGGGTTGGGCGTGCCCCCGGCTGGCGCCGGGGTCGGGCTTCGGCTCCGTAGAGCAGCAAACAACGCTGCTCAACGGAGTCGAGCCCCGGCAAACCGCCGCCGGGTCTCGCCCCTTCGGGCCGTAATCCCTCACGCGGGGTGGGTGCTGGCGTCCGCGGGGAGAGCTGCACGGCCTTTCGTCGATCATCCGCGCAGTGCCGCAGGATCCGCGCACCGGCGACCGCCGGCGCGGCCGACGTTCACCCTTGCCAAGGAGAGGGCGATGGAGGCAGAACGGCAGCAGGAGCACCGCTGGCTGGAGCGGCTCGTGGGGGAGTGGACCTCCGAGATGGAGGCCGTCATGAAGCCGGGCGAACCGCCCCAGACCTTCACCGGCACGGAGAGCGTGCGCTCCCTGGACGGCCTGTGGGTGCTGTGCGAGGGGACGCCCAGCGGCGGCACCTCGACGACGATCATGACGCTCGGCTACGACCCGGCGAAGGGGCGCGTCCTGGGCACCTTCATCGGGTCCATGTCGACGCACATGTGGGTCTACGAGGCCGAGCTGGACCCCTCGGGCGACGTGCTGACGCTGAACACCGAGGGCCCGGGCTTCGGGGACGAGACCCGGACCGCGAAGTACATGGACACCATCGAGTTCCTGGGCGACGACCACCGCGTGCTGAAGTCCCGCGTCCAGGACCAGGAGGGAGCCTGGCAGGACGTGATGGAGGTGCACTACCGGCGTGTGAAGTAGCCGCGCCCTCCACCGGACGCGCGAAAAAGGGCAGCCCCGCCACGCGGGGCTGCCCTTCTGCCACGGTCCTCACCCGTCTTGCTTGGGGCTTGCCACCCTCTCCCGATCCTGGGTGAGGGGGCCAACTGCTGAGCAGCCGTGGCTGTTCGGAGCTCCGGCATCTGCACAAAGCCATGGACCGTGTTTGCGTGGCGACGGACCGACCGCGTAGAGTTCAGGGAACACGTGACGGTCCACACCAACCACCGCTTCCGGACTTCATGCCATCTCGCCTTCTCATCGGGGCCGCCCTGGCCGCGGCCATGCTCGGAAGCGGCCGCCTGTCCGCCCAGACCGCGGAGCGTGCTCACGTCACGATCAGCGCCGGAGAATCCAGCCGCACCCTCACGCACGCCGAGGTGGCCAGCCTGCCGCACGTCGCCGTCACCGCTACCCATCATGGCGAGACGCACCGCTACGAGGGCGTGCCGCTCGCGGATCTCCTCACGTATGGCGGAGCCTGGCCCACCGGAAGCCGGGCGGACGGCACGGTCGGAGACCGGGGGAACTTGCGGGGACCGGCGCTGGCCCGTTTCGTCGTGGTGACGGCGAGCGACGGCTATCGTGCCGTGATCGCACTTGCCGAGCTCGATTCGGCGACCGTGCAGGTAGCCCCTGGTGGACCGATCGTGCTGGCGGACCGGGCCGATGGCCGGCCGCTTCGCACCGACGACGGTCCCTTTCGCCTCGTCGTCCCGGGAGACCTTCGCCCAGCCAGGTCGGTCCGCGGCGTCGTGCGCATCGAGGTCCGCAGCGCCCCGTAGGGGCCCGCACATCGCGGTCGGGCAGACACCTGCGTGAGGGATTCCGGCCCGAAGGGGCGAGACCCGGCGGGGTTGTTTCCGCCGGGTCTCGACTCCGTTAGCGAGCGTTGTTTGCTCGCTTACGGAGCCGAAGCCCGACCCCGGCGCCCGCCGGGGGCACGCCCAAATCCTGCCGTTCAACCCGCCGTTGCCGTCGCCGGAATCACGTCACCGGCAGCCAGTACGTGGCCTTGACCACGAACCGGTTGTCGCCCCGGGCGGAAAACGAGTCCCACACGTCGTCCGGCCACACCGGCGCGCCGTTGGCCTCGTCGGCGGAGCGGTCCTGCTGCCACACCACGAACAGCGTGCTCCCCGGCCGCCACTCCCACCTCACCACCGCGTTGCTGCGCAGCGACCGCACGTTGAAGTCGCGGAAGGGCACGGCGAACTCGCGGGCGCCGTCGCGCACGGTGTACGGCCCGGACGGCTGCGCCTGGGAGATGGTCGTCCCGTCCGTGCCGTAGCGGCGCAGCCCGTAGCTGCGGGCCGCGGGAAGCTCGCCGAAGTCGTGGTAGCGGCCGCTGGCGGCGAAGGGCTCGGCGTACAGCTCCAGCGTGAGGTCGGGCGAGAAGGTGTAGTTGAGGCGCACCTGGGTGAGGAAGGTGCGCTGCTCCAGCCCCGCGAACACGTAGCGCCGCCCGAAGGTGGCCGCCGCGGCCGGGTCGCCGAGCGAGGTGATGAACTGCCGGGCGTACGAGTAGCGCACGTAGTTGGGGTTCACGGACAGCTGCCAGCGCGGCCCCGGGCGCACGGACACGCCGCCGGAGACGCGGTAGGTGGGGTCGCCCTCCTCGTTCTGCCCGTAGTAGATGCGTGCGTTCCAGCGCGTGGGGCGGCCGAAGGGGGTGATCACCTGGCCGATCGTGGCCCACTGCGAGGGATTGCCCATCAGCGGGCCGCCGCGGGTGAGGTCGTCGCTCTGCGTGCGCGGCGTGTAGAAGGTGGTGAAGTACGCTTCCCAGTAGTTGAGGAAGGTGCCCTCCAGGTCCAGGTACACGTCGCCGTCGGTGCGCACCCCGCCGTAGTTCCACCCCGCGGACGGGGACACGTACGCCGCCCAGCGGCGGAGCACCGTGCCGGGGGTCGTTTCGCGGTAGCGGAGCTGCCCGAACAGGCCCAGGTCGTCGGAGGTGGAGATGCTGCCCGCGTCGTTCAGCTCGAAGCCGGGGGACTCGGCGACGCCGCCGGCGGTCCACAGCCAGTGCCTGCCGCTGTTGCGCGCGGCCTCCACGAAGCCGGTGTAGCCGGTGAGCGAGCTGCGCGAGGGGTCCACCTCCACGTAGTCCGCGTCCGGCCGCTGGAAGTAGCGGGCGCTGGAGCGCTGCAGGCGGAGGATGGCGGAGGTGTCGCCCTCCACGTGGCTGAAGCCGAGGGCCCCGGCGATGGTGTACTCGCCGCGGCGGAAGCGCAGGTTCCAGTCGGCGCCGCCGGTGACCGCCTGGCGGTTGAGCAGCCCGGCGAGCGCGCTCCCGTCCTGCAGGTCGCGGCGGACGCCGGTGAGGATGACGCCCGCGGTGGAGGCGTCGGCCCCGAACTCCTGCTGCAGCCGCACCACCCCGAAGCCGGAGCGCGGGGTGACGCGGACCCGCCCGAACTCGCCCGTCGCCGGGTCGAAGGTGCGGGCGCTCTCCTCGTCGGTGAGGGCGGCGAGCGCGCCCAGCGAGGTGCCGGACGCCAGGCGCCCCGTGACCTTGGCGGCGCCCAGGATGGTGCTGGTGGAGGGGAGGTCGTTGTAGCGGTCTCCGTCCAGCAGGTCGCCGCGCGGCGCCGCCCCGATGCGCCGCGAGTAGAAGTAGCTGGGGCCGTTCCCCTGGAGGAGCTGGCTTCCCTCGATGAAGAAGGGGCGCTTCTCGGAGAAGAACGACTCGAAGGCGCTGAGGTTGACCTCGGCGGGGTCGGCCTCCACCTGGCCGAAGTCGGGGTTGACGGTGGCCTCCAGCGTCAGGTTGGGCCCCAGCCCCACCTTGAGGTCCGCGCCGGCGCGGGTGGTGAAGGTGCTGCCGTCGTCGAAGGGGTTCCCCGGCCCGGGCTCGGCGGTGAGGGTGGCGCCGCTGGCCACGTAGGGAAGGATCTCCAGCCGACGGGCGGGGCGGATCCCCGCGATCCCCACCAGCTCGCCCATCCGCGACGACCACCCCTTTTCCTTGCTGGGAACGGGGATCCAGAACACGTCCTCCTGGGTGGCCGGGTTCCAGCGATCGATGTTGAGCCCCCACACCTGCTCGGCGAGGGCGTTGAAGCGCAGCTGCGAGAAGGGGATGCGCAGCTCCGCGGTCCACCCCAGCGAGTCGCGCTGAGACCGGGCCTCCCACACGGGGTCGAAGGACGCGTCCACGTCCGCCTCGTCGTCGCGGGGATGGTAGAAGTCCATGCGCGTCCCCGCGGCGCTCACCCCGAAGGAGTACGCGGTGCGGCGGTCGCGGTAGGTGTCCAGCGAGATCCACACGTGCTCCGCCTGCGAGGTGTTGTCGCGGCGGCTCACCGGCGCCTGGATCCTGGACGGGTCGCGCGAGAACATCCGCAGCCCCACGTACAGCGCGTCGGAGTCGTACAGGAAGCGCACCTCGGTGCGGTCGGTGGGGGCGGCGCCCTCGTCCGGCTGCTTCTGGAGGAAGTCGTCCAGCACGGGCGCGGCCTGCCAGGCGGCGTCGTCCACCCGGCCGTCGAGCACGGGCGGGGCGCCCTCCAGGCGCACGGCGCGGATCTGCTTGCGCGCGCCCGGCGGCTGCGCGGCCGCGGGGGCCTGCGCCCACGCCTCGGGCGCGGCGGCGAGGAGGGAAAGGGCGAAGAAAAGGGAGGCGCGGCTGGGCCGCATGGTACGGCTCCTGGATGTACGGGTGAGTGAGGGGGCTACAGTGGGTACCGCGGTCGTGCGTTCCTACCAGCGGGCGCGTCTGTGGCCGGCGAAGCGGGCGATCAGCGCGGCCTCCCACTCCAGGCGGCGGGCCGGGTCCACGGAGTCGCCGGAGTAGCTGCGGCGGAGGCGCCCGTCCGGGCCGCGCTCCACGCGCACCCGCTGCCGGAAGCGGCCGTGCGACTCGTCCAGGACCAGGACGCCGCCGGGACGGACGTGGATGCCGCCGTCCTCGTCCACCTCCACGTTGCTGGCCTGAAGGGTGGCGTGGCGCCCGCTGTCGGTGTCGGTCCAGGACATCTCGGTGCTGGAGGAGCCGGTCCGCACGACGGTGTCGGCGGCGGGCGCGGCGGCGGCGCGCCGCGGCTGCACCCGGGCGAGGACCCGCTCGCGCTCCTGGGTCGAGGGGATCCCCCGCGCCGCGCGCAGGTAGTCCTCCCGCGCCGCGCCGGCGGCAAGGCCGCGGTCGGCGAGGGCGAGGAGGACGGCGGCGCGGTCGCTGCTGGAGCCGATGCCCTCCGCGGCGCGGACGACGCGCTGCGTGCGCGACAGGTCCATCTCCGGGCGCCGGACGGCGGCGAGGAGAAGGTCGCGCCGGTCGCCGCCGGAGGGGACCGCCTCCACGGCCCTGAACCAGGCGTCGCGCACGGCGCCGCTGCCGATCCCGAACCGCTCCACGAAGTCGTGCAGGATGCGGCTCCGGTCGCCGCTGGAGGGGATCCCGTCCAGGGCGCTCAGCAGGTCCAGCCGGGTTTCCGTGGCGAGCGCCGGGCGCGCGGCGAGCCCGAGGAGGAGGCGCGCGCGGTCCCCGGAAGACGGGATGCCGGGCGTGGCGGCGATCACCTCGCGCAGGATGGTCTGGTTGCCGCCGCTGTGCGCGGCGACCGCTTCCAGCACCGTGACGCGGTCGCCGCCGGACTCCAGGCTCCGTGCTTCGCGCAGGGCGCGGCGCAGGAGGTCCGGGGCGGCGGCGCCGCTCCCCAGCGAGGCGACGAGCTCCGCGGCCCGCTCGCCGCTGCTCGCCGGGGCGCCCACCGGCCGGCCGGGCCGCGGCGCGGCGGGGGGCGCCGGCGGGGCCGGCGCGGGCTTCATCGCCTGGAAGTACTCGGCGAGCGCCCCGGCGAGCCAGCGGCCGGCCTCGGCGTCCCAGGGACGCGCGCGGCCGTCGACCGTGAACACCCGGCGCACTCCGCCCGCCGCCGGGACGACCTCGGCGCGCCGCCGGCCGCCGGCGTCGTACAGCTCGATCACGAAGCGCCCGCCGGGGGCCACGCCCGCCACGTCGGTCCGGCCGGAATTGTAGCTCACCCGCCCGGTGGACTCCAGGCTGCCGCCGCACCCCCGGTGGTTGTGCCACGACGCCTCGCGGCGTCCGTCGTCGTCGACCTCCTCGTGGCGCGAGGCGCCGCCCGTGTCGGGGCAGCGCCCGGACGCGGCGGACGGAACAGAAGTCTCGGCAGCCGCGGCGCTCCCGTCCAGGGGTCCGGCGCTCCGGTGGAGCGCGGCGAGCTCCGCGGGCCTCCCGTGCTCTGCCGGCGCGGCCCCGGTGCGCGCGGCGGGGGCGGGGCGCACGGCGGGACCCGGCTGCGGCGGGGCGGCCTCGCCGCGGGACACGGGGCTGAGCGCCGCCAGCAGCCCCACCGCCAGCGACGCGGCCAGGAGCACGGGGACGGCGAAGCGGCGCGACACGGGGCCGCGCGGGCGCTCCTCGGCGAGCACCGCGAGCAGCCGCCCGCGGATCTGGGAGGGGCGCGCCATGGCGACCGCCGCGGCGTGCGCCGCGCGGGGCGCGCGGAGGGTGCGCGCCACCTCCAGCAGGTGGCCGGCGTAGTCGGAGGGGCGGGAGCCGGCGCGCAGAACCTGGTCGTCGCAGGCGTGCTCGCTCTCGGCGCGGAGGCGGGCGGCGGCGGCCCACACCAGCGGGTTGAACCAGTACAGCGCGCACGCCGTTTCCACGGCCAGCAGCACGGCCCAGTCGCCGCGGCGCACGTGCGCCAGCTCGTGCAGCAGCACCGCGCGGAGCCGCGCCGCGGGCCACGCTTCCGCGCCGGCGGGGAGGAGGATGCGCGGGCGGAGCAGCCCCCAGGTCACGGGCATGTCCGCCTCGCCGCCCCGCAGCAGCAGCACGGGCCGCCGCACCCCCGCCTCCGCCCGCAGCCGCTCCAGCAGCTCGGCCAGCGGCCCGTCCATCACCCAGCGGGCGCGGCCGGCTTCGCCGCGCGTGCGCAGCACGCCCACGAGCAGCGAGCCCAGCCCCAGCAGGGCGCCCGCCGCCCACACCCCCACGAGCACCAGCGGCCAGCCCAGCGCGAGCGCGCCGTGGTGCACCCTGGCTACGGCGTGCTGCTCCCCCCACGCCGCTTCCGCGACGGGGTCGCCGGCCGCCGCGACGAGGACGGCTCCGGAGGCGGCGTCGGGGTCGGGGTCGGGCCACGGCTTCGGGTCCGGGTCGGCGGCCACCTCCACGGTGAAGGGGATTTCCGCCTCGGGGAACTCGGGCGTTTCCAGCCCCAGGTCGTCCATCGCGGCAGCCAGAGCGTGCGCGGCCCGCGGGAGGGGCACCTCCAGCGCCGGGAGGAGCTCCGGGAGCAGGGGGAGCGCCAGGAGGCCGGCGAACGCGAGCGCCCACACCAGGTGCCGCGCGGCGGCGGAGGCGCGGCGCAGCAGCAGCGCCGCGGCGCCCGCGGCGAGGAGGAGGACGCTCCCGCGCAGCGCGGCGCGGAGCAGGGCGTCCAGCCAGGCGCCGTCGGAAAGCGCGGACGCGACGAAGATCAGCTCCAGCATCAGCGGCCTCCGCTGCGTGCCTGGTCGATGAGGCCGGCGAGCTCGTCGAGCTCGCGGTCGGAGAGCTGCGTGGAGGGGCTGTCCAGGAGCGCCGCGACCGCGCGCGCCGGCGAGCCCCCGAAGAAGGTGCGCACCAGCCGCTGCATGGCTCCCTCGCGGGCCTCGTCGCGCGGAACGGTGGCGGAGTACAGGTAGCGCGGCCCGTCCTGCCGGTAGGTCAGGTGTCCCTTGTCCTGGAGCTTGCGCAGCATGGCCCGCACGGCGGAGTAGCTGGGCGGATCGGGAAGGTCCGCCAGCACCTCGGCCACGGTGGCCTCGCCGCGGCGGTAGACGACGTCCATGATCTGCCGCTCGCGGCGCGCGAGGTCGGAGGCCGGGGTGGAGTGGGGCATCGGCGGGGCGGGGTGAAGGGTGCTACAAAAACAGCAGAGTGCTACCAGGGTAGCACTCGCCCCGCCGGCCGTCAAGAAAAATCTTTTCCGGGCCGGGGGGGGACGTGGGTGGCCGTCCTTTTCCCCGCCGCGGAATCGTTGCCCCCGGATGGATTGTCTCTTACCATGCTGTGCGAGCACTCACGCCCGCAGGGGCACGCGGGCCGGACCTCATTCCCGGAGGACATCATGAGCCGTTCGTTCATCCGCCTGCGGCGGACGCTGTTCTGCGTTTCCAGCGCAGCCGTGTTCGGCATGGGGGCGACCCTGCTCGCAGCCAGCCCGCAGCAGGCGCGAGGCTATCCCTGCCTGCTCGCGAGCTCCCCGTACGTCCCGGAGGACGGCTGCTACGGCCAGTGCCCGGTGGGTGGCGGCTACTGCGACGGCTTCAACAGGAACTGCCAGTGCTGGTAGGCTGAACCGGTCCCGGGCCACGCGCGCCGCGACGGCAGACCGGCCCCGCACTCGCCGTGCGGGGCCGGTCTGCCGTCTACTCCAGCCGCCTCTG
Source organism: uncultured Gemmatimonadales bacterium (assembly GCA_963716255.1). Lineage (GTDB taxonomy): Bacteria > Gemmatimonadota > Gemmatimonadetes > Longimicrobiales > Longimicrobiaceae > JAFAYN01. The sequence goes on from OY970303.1 coordinate 3,760,058, forward strand.
CGGCCTCCGGTGCGGGTCGCGCAGCTTCTTCCGCTTCCTGCCCGGTTTTTCCACGGGCGTGGCCGGCAGCGCCCGGACGCGGCGGTACTGCCGCAGGAGCATGACCCAGAAGATCCACACGCCCACCGCCGCCACCCCCGCCAGGATGGGAAAGCGGCCGTTGTAGACCCACAGCATGGCGGTGTTGATCACCTGCGCGGCCAGGATCACCCCGCCGAAGGCGAGCAGCCGCTTCTGGCGCCGGAGCGCCTCTTCCCGCGTGCGGGTGCGTCGTGTGGGAATGGCCATGGCGGAAAGATGGCGCGGCGCCGCGGGGCGGGGCAAGGGACGGCGACCCCCCTCCCCCCGCGTGAGGGATTCCGGCCCGGAGGGGCGAGACCCGGCGCAGTTTGCCGGGGCTCGACTCCGTTAGCCCGCGTTGTTTGCGGGCTTACGGAGCCGAAGCCCGACCCCGGCGCCAGCCGGGGGCACGCCCGAACCTTGCCGTCCAAAAGCAGTTCGGACGGACCTACGCAACCGCCGCCATGCGCCGCGGCGGGACGGGCACGTCGCGGGCTTCCGGACCGTCGTCCTCCACCGCGCCCCGGCCCTCCGCGTCGCCGGTGCGGAAGCGCGCCACCTCGCCGCGCAGGTCGTCCGAGATGCGCGCCAGCTCCTGCGCCGAGGCGGCCACTTCCTCCATGGAGGCGGTGATCTCCTGGAGCGACGAGGCCGCGTCCTCCAGCGCGGCGGCGTTGCTCTGCGACTCGGACACCACGTCGCCCAGCGAGCGTGTTCCGCCCGCGCCCCCGGCCTCGGCGGCGCCCACGGAGCGCAGCGCCTCGCGGCTGGACTCGACGATGTCGCCGGCGGCGCGGGTGATGGCCTCCATGTCGCCCGCCGTCTGCTCCACCACCACCACGATCTCGCGCAGCGCCCGCCCCGCGTTGGCCGCCAGGGTGGCGCCCTCGCGCGCCTCGTCGGTGCCCTTTTCCATCACCGCCGCGGCGCGCCCCGTCACCTGCTTCATCCGCCCCAGCAGCTCGGACGCCTCCCGGGCCGAGGTGCCGGAGCGGGTGGCCAGCTTCCCCACCTCTTCGGCCACCACGGCGAAGCCGCGTCCGTGCTCGCCGGCGCGGGCCGCCTCGATGGCCGCGTTCAGCGCCAGCAGGTTGGTCTGCGAGGCGATCTCGGTGATGACGCCGGTGATGCTCCCGATCTGCTCCGAGAGCGTGCGCAGCTCGCCCATCGCACCGGCGGAGCCCAGCACCGTGCCGTGGATGCGCTCCATGCTCCCCACCGCCTCCTGGATCACCTCCGAGCCGCGCCGGGCCACGCCCACGGCGTGGTGCGAGGCGGCGGACACGCCGTTCCCCAGGTCGGCCACGCCCTCGATGGAGCGCACCATCCCGCCCAGCGCCGCCGCCATCTGCCGGGTGTTGCGCGACTGCTCCTGCGCGCTGGTGGCGAGCTGCGTCAGCGAGGCCGCCACCCCCTCCGCCGCCCGCGTGACGTGGTCCGTGGTGTCGGAAAAGTCGCCGGCCACCCCGGTCACCTCCGCGGCGCGGTCGCGGATGGCGCGGAAGGCGTCCGCCAGCCGCTCCGTGCTGCCGTTCAGCGCGCCCGCCGCGGCGCCCACCACGCCGCTCCCGCCGCGGGCGCGCACCGTCAGGTCGCCCTCGCCCAGCAGCGCGGCCACGCGCATCAACTCCTCGCTCTGCCGTGTTTCGGCGGCGAGCAGCCGGGCCATGTGCACCAGCACCGCCACCTCGAACACCACCCACGCGGCGTGCACCGCGACGATGTGCCAGCCGTGGTGGTCCTGGAAGACGTGCACGGACACGCCCGCGGAGTGCAGCAGGTGGAAGACCACGTGGTGCGCGGCGGTCACCGCGGCGCCCCACACCGGCACGCGCCAGTCGCGGTACATCAGCAGGAAGGCGAGGATGGCGAAGATGTGGAAGTGCATCTCGATCATCCCGCCCGTCTGGTGGATGATCAGCGCGGACGACGCCAGCAGCGCCGCGGCGATCGTCAGCCGGGACAGGAGCGTCCCCGGGCGCAGCCGCGCGGCGCCCCAGCCCAGCGCCACGGCCGGCACGCCCCAGAGCGCGACTTCCAGCCAGGTGCCGCGCAGCGGGGCGAGCGCCGCGAACAGGACCAGGTGGACCAGGAGGAGGCGGCTGAGGATGCGGTCGGTGTCGCGGTAGCCGGCGGCCAGCAGGGGGCTGTCGGCGGCTTCCGTTGCTGCGGGCGCGGACGGGACGGGACGGAGGGCGGGCTGCGTGGGCATGCGGGGGCGCTGCGGGAGTGGGTGGCCGTGTTCAAGGGGTGCACAATCTACGAAGGAATGCGGTGCGGTGGATGTTCCCGAACGGGAACGGCGTGGGGCGGGTTACGGCGTGTGCGGATCTTTCTGGACAGGGAGGGCCGGGTTCGGGCGTGCCCCCGGCTGGCGCCGGGGTCGGGCTTCGGCTCCGTAGCACACGAAACGACCGTGTGCAACGAAGTCCAGCCCGCGCAAACAGCCGCGCGGTCTCGCCCCTTCGGGCCGAAATCCCTCACGCGGGCATCGCGCTGGCGTCCGCGGGAGGCCCCCTCCCCCCGACCCCATGCCCGGAGCCCGCCGGAGCGCACGCCTTTCAGAACGACGAGGGCCCCGCGGTGCCAGCCGCGGGGCCCTCGTGGACAGCGTGCTACGTCTCCGTCACTGCGTGGTGGTGCCGCCGCCGGTGGTGGGGGCGGCGGGCGGGGCGGTGGCGGAGCGCGCCTCGGGCGGGGTGAGCTGGTCGCGGCCCTTCTGGAGGAAGGGGATCCCCTCGCGCATCCACGCCGGGGCCGGGGCGCCCTTCAGGTGGTGATCGAAGAACTGCATGGTCCGGCGCGCGATGTCCAGCTGGTTGGCGCGCTTGGTGGGGTTGTGGCCGTCGCCGTTGTAGTTGAGCATGTACACCTCCTTGCCCAGCCGGCGCATCCCCACGAACATCTCGATCCCCTGGTACCACGGCACCGCGCCGTCGGCGTCGTTGGCCATGATGAGCAGCGGCGTGGTCACGCGGTCCAGCGCGAACAGCGGCGAGTTCTCGATGTAGCGCCAGGGCTCGTCCCACAGCGACCCGCCGATGCGGCTCTGCCCGCGCTCGTACTGGAAGGGGCGCGCCACCCCCGTCTCCCAGCGGATCCCGCCGTACGCGCTGGTCATGTTCGCCACCGGCGCGCCGGTCATGGCCGCGCGGAACATGGGGGTGCGGGTGATCATGTACGCGGCCTGGTAGCCGCCCCACGACTGCCCCTGGAGCGCCACCGCCGCCGGGTCCACGAAGCCGCGCCCGATCAGCGCCTGCACCCCCGGGACGATGGACTTCATGGCGCTCTCGCCCGGGTAGCCGGGCGTGTAGTGGATGTCCGGCATGAACACCAGGTACCCGTTGGACGCGTACAGCATGGGCTGGGTGGTGTTGCGCGGTACCCCGGACTGGTACTGGTGCAGGTTGTCCGACAGGCTCTCGTAGAAGTACACCACCATGGGGTACTTCTTCGACGGGTCGAAGTCCTCGGGCTTGTACAGCAGCCCCTGCAGCTCCACCCCGTCGCTGCTCCGCCAGCTCACCAGCTCCACCGCGCCCCAGCGGTACTCGGCCTGCTGCGGGTTGGACTCGGAGATGCGCGTGGCCCCCGCGAAGTCGGGGCCGCTCACCCACAGGTCCGGCGCCTCGCTCACGGTGGAGCGCGTGAACAGGAACACGTCCGCGTCCTCCGCGCGGCGCGGGGTGCCGTACTGCCGCGCCTCCATCACCAGCCGCCGCGGGGCCGCCGCCGCGCCCAGCCGGTCGGTCCAGTAGCCGCTGGCCTTGGTGCGGTCGTCCATGGCGCGCAGCAGCAGCGACGCGTCCGGGCCGATCGCCTCCTCGTCCTCGTCCAGGTCCACCACGCGGAACACCGTGTTGCCGCGGCGGCCCGCGGAGTCGGTCACCACGCGCGCGGGGCGGCGGCCGGCGGGGTCGATCTCCCACACGTCGTAGCGGTCGTACAGCAGCACGGAGCGGTCGCCCTCGGTCCACCCGGCCACCCCGTACGGAGAGGGCGGGTCCGGCGTGTCCCAGGTCTCCTGCTCGAAGCGCACCCCGGCGAGGCCGCCGGTGAGGTCGCGCATGCGCCCGCTCTCCACCTCGTACGCCTTCCAGTGGTTGTCCCGGTCGAAGTACAGCACGTAGCGGCCGTCGGTGGAGAGCGCGGGGGCGGAGTCCAGGCGCTTCGCCACCAGCCGGCGGGTGCCGCGGGCCACGTCGACCACGTAGGCGTCGTTGCCGCCCTCGCCCCACATGGCCTCCACCGCGTAGGGGAGGCTGGTGGAGGCCAGCGCCCAGCGGCCGTCCTCGGTGAAGCTCACGCGGGAGAGCGTGTCGCTCCCCACCACGTGGTGGCGGCCGGAGCGCACGTCGTACACGGCAGCGTAGGAGCGGTCGCGGTCGCGACCCGCCTCCAGGCGCTGCTGCGGCTGCAGGCGCGCGTCGCGGTAGTGCCACAGGTCGAACACGGCCTTGTCGGCCAGCGAGTCCGCGGGAATGGAGTCCAGCGCGGCGGCCGCCGCCCCGAAGAGCAGCGCGGCGCCGGTGCGGGTGAAGCGCACCGTCCCCTTGTCCGCCACCACCAGCCCGCCGCCCGCGTCCGGCCCCACCACGCGCCGGGCCCGCGGCTCGCGGAGCGCGGCGTGGTACAGCGCGTAGCGCGCCCCGTCTCTGCCATATTCTTCTTTGTCGGACACAAAGGCGGCCTGCGTCCCCGCCCGGTCGAACACCAGCGACTTGTAGTTGCCCTCGCCGGCCAGCAGGGCGTGCGTGCGCCCGTCGGCGAGCGAGCGGACGTAGGCGCCGTCCGCCCCGCCGTCCTTGCCGGAGACGGTGTAGCCCAGCCAGCGCCCCCCGCGGTCGAAGGTGTAGGCGGTGACGTCGCGGATGCGCTCCTCGGCCCCGCTGTGCAGGTCGCGCAGCACCAGCACGGAGCCGGTGTCCTTTTTCCTGCGGTCGGCGCGGGTGGAATCGGAGGACACGGGGCGCGGGGTGCCGCCGGGGGTGGCCGCGGCCATGGGCGCCCTCGCGGCGCTGTCGGCGGGGGCGGTCCGGGTGCTGTCGCCCCCCTCCAGCAGGTAGGCCACCCAGCGGCCGGAATCCTCGGGGAGGCGGAACGACTTGATCCCCGGCACCGTGGTCACCCGCCCGTCCGGGAGCGACATGACCCCCAGCGCCGTCCTGGGCATGTCGGCCGGCTTCTTCCGGGCGCGGCGCGCCGCCTCGTACTCGGCGCGCGAGGGCTCGATGGTGAACAGGGCGAAGCGCCCGTCGGCGGTGACCTGCGCGTCCGGGGCGTTGAAGCCGGGGCCCATGCGCCCGGCCTGGTTCTGCGGACGTCCCACGTAGCCGCGGGTGTGGCGGAACTCGGGCCCGGAGGGGACGCGTCGGACCACGACCTCGCCGTCGCCCACCTGGGGGACCAGCGAGTACACGGCCCACGTCCCGTCGCGCGAGAGCGCCGCGCCGTCCACGGAGCGCCAGCGGTCGAACGATTCGGGGGCCAGGGGCTTCTTGGGCTGCTGCGCGCCCAGCGGCACGGCGCAGAGCAGCCCGGCGACCAGGAGGAGTCGGGGCGTTTGCATGGCGGAGCGGGTGGAGTGGTCGAGGCCGGACGGGAAGATACGCTAACCCTAGCCCCCGCAGCGCGGAGCGGCAAGGCCGGCGGGGACGCGCCGCCGTCTTTGCCGGGGACGGATGTTCCCCGGCGCGCCCGCGCCCGCCGCGCGGGTCCGCGACGTGCAGGCGCTCCCCCGCGTGCGCGACCACCCTTCACCTTCCGCCGGAGGCCCCATGCAGCTTCTCGTCATCCGCCACGCCATCGCCGAGGACCGGGAGGAGTTCGCCGTCACCGGGCTGGACGACGACCTGCGTCCGCTCACCCGCGAGGGACGCCGCCGCATGCGCCGCGCGGCCCGCGGGCTGAGCGGCCTGGTGCCGGCGCTGGGGCTGCTCGCCGCCAGCCCCCTGGCCCGCGCCGCGCAGACCGCGGAGCTCCTGGCCGGCGAGTACGGCTTCAAGGAGTGGGAGACGTGGCCCGAGCTGTCCCCGGGCGTGCACCCGTCCATGCTGGTGGACCGGCTCCGCTCGCTGCGCGTGGAGGGCGGCCCCGTGGCGGTGGTGGGCCACGAGCCCGACCTGGGCGAGGCGGTGGGCTGGCTGCTCACCGGCCGCACCGGCTCCTTCGTGGAGATCAAGAAGGGGGCGGCGTGCCTGCTGGAGTTCGAGGGTCCGCCGGACCCGGAGCGCGCGCGCCTGCTGTGGCTGCTGGCCCCCGGCCACCTCCGGCGCCTGGAGAAGTGAGGTGGAAGCTTCCGCCGCGCTCCTGGACCTGGATGCGGGCCGCGCGGCGCGGGTGCTGGCGCTGCGCTTCCTGCGCGAGGCCGCGGCGGCCCGCGAGCGCTTCCGCGACCCCGCGGACGCGGAGGCGCTGCACGACTTCCGCGTGGCGCTGCGGCGGCTGCGCACCACGCTGAAGCATTACGGGCCGCAGCTGGAGCACGGCGTCAAGCGCGGGGACCGCCGCCGCGTCCGTGGCCTGGCCCGCGCCACCGGCGCCGCCCGCGACGCGGAGGTGCTGACGGAGCTGGTGGAGCGGTGGCGGGACGCCGTCCCCGCCGCCGGCGCGGCGGGGACGGAGTGGATGCTGGCGCGGCTGGCCGATCGGTGCTCGGCCGCCGCGCGCGAGCTGCGCCGCGAGGTGGCGGCGGACTTCGCAAGGACGTCGCGGCGGCTGGAGGCGCGCCTGGGCGAGCACCGCGCCCGGGTGGACCCGGACGATCCCCGGGGCGGGCCGCGCTGCGCCGGCGTAGTGGCCGCCCGCCTGGCCGTGGGCGCGGAGGAGCTGCGCGCGCGCCTGGACCGGGTTCGCAGCGTGGCCGACCAGGAGGAGGCGCACGAGTCGCGCATCTCCGCCAAGGGCCTGCGCTACCTGCTGGAGCCGTTCGTGGGGGAGGTGGAGGGGCTCCCGGCGCTGGTCCGCGGCCTCCGGGACCTGCAGGACCTGCTGGGCGACATGCACGACGCGGAGGTGGCGTGGGGCGAGGTGGCCGCGGCACTGGAGGCGCTGGGCGCCTCCAGACCGGAGCCCGACCCTCGCCCCGGCCTGGCCGCGCTGGCGGAGCGCGCCGCGGCGGAGCGCGGGCGCCGCTTCGCGGAGCTGGAGGGGACGTGGCTGGGCGGGCGCGCGGCGGACTTCTTCGCGCGGCTGCGCGCCCTGGGCCGCCGGCTGGAGGGGGTGGAGCCCCCGCCGCCGCGCCGCTGGCTGCTGCGCCGCGTGCCCCGGCTGGACGGCGTGGAGCCGGAGTGGATCGAGCAGGGGTGGCTCCCCGGAGACCGGCTGTCGGAGACCGTGCGCCGCGTCCGCGCCGGCGGGGAGGAGCGCTGGATCCGCACGGTGGCCACCGGCGCCACGGTCCTGGCCGAGGAGGAAACGCCGCCGAAGGTGGCGCGCGCCCTCTGGGCGCTCACCCGCGGCCGGCGCCTGCGCAAGCGCCGCTACCGGGTCCAGGCGGGCGGCGCCGCGTGGACCATCGACCGCTTCGGGGGGCGGGGCCCGGTGGTCGCGGAGGCGGTCTTCGCCGACCCCGGCCGGCCACAGGGGCTGCCGGGGTGGATGGCGCCCCACGTGGTCCGCGAGGTGACGGGCGAGGTGGCGCTGAGCGACGAGGGGCTGGCGGGGTAGGATGGAGCTCGGCGGCGGCCCCCATCCCCCCGGCCCCCTTCCCCCGCAAGCGAGGGAAGGGGGAGCACGGCGACGCCCTCCCCCAACCCCTCCCCGCAAGGGGGAGGGGAGCGCGTAGCGCAGGGGTGGAAGCCCCCGCGGACGCCAGCTCGAACCCCGCGTGAGGGATTTCGGCCCGGAGGGGCGAGACCGCGCGGCTGTTTGCGCGGGCTCGACTCCGTTGAGCAGCGTTGTTTGCTGCTCTACGGAGCCGAAGCCCGACCCCGGCGCCCGCCGGGGGCACGCCCAAACCCGCCGTCAGCAGTTATGGAAGCCGCCCCAGCAGCGCGGCGATCCGCCCCTGGAGCCCGTCGGTGTCGGCCCCGGAGGCGGCGGCGCGCCGGGCAAGGGTGCGCGCCCGCGCCGGGTCGGAGGCGGCGAGCCAGTCGGCCGCCAGGTAGGCGCTCCACCCCTCCATCCACTCCGGGATGGGCTCCCGCAGCGCCAGCACCCGCTCGAAGAGTGCCACCGCCTGCCCGCCCTCCGCCCCGCCGACGCGCAGCCCCGGCCGCACCCGCCCGTACGACAGCCCCAGGTTGAACAGGGTGTTGGGGTCGTCCGGGAACGCGGCGAGGATGCGGCGCCCGGCCTCCTGCCCGGCCGCGCGGACCACGGGGTCGCCGCTCTCCCCCAGCACGCGGAGCAGGTCGTCGTCGGAAAGGGTCCGCGGCGCGGCGGGGCAGCACTCCACCGCCGCGCGCAGGAGGGAGTCGCCCCGGGCGGCCTCGCCCCGCCAGCGCGCCGTCAGCCCCCGCCCGATCAGCTCCGTCCCCCGCAGCTCCTCTCCGCCCGCGTCCCCCGGGGCGGCCACCAGGCGCAGGAAGGCGTTGGCGATGGGGGCCACGAGCACGCTGGAAGCCCCCAGCTGCGGGGCGGCGAGGGCGTCGCTGTTGGCGAGCACCGCCAGGACGAGGCCGCGCTCCGGTACCCGCAGGAGCAGGGCGGAGTAGGCGGCCGGCCACCAGCCGGGGTGCCACTGCACGCGCATCCCCGCCGCGCGCTGCGAGTACCACCCCAGCCCGTACGGGAGGGTGTCGCCGCGCGTGGAAACGACCGGGCCGAGCATGCGCTCCCGCGCCGCGGCGTCCACCAGCCGCCCGTCGTCAAGCGCGGCGGCGTAGCGCACCAGGTCCAGCACGGTGGAGTTCAGGCCGGACGAGGAGTGCAGCCCGTTGGGCGGGTACCGGGAGCGCACCGGGCGCCCCGCCGCGTCGGGTGCGTAGGGGCGGGCGAAGCCGGGCTCCGCCTCGGCCGCCGCCGGGTCCTCGCTGCCGGGGTAGGTCCGCTCCAGCCCGGCCGGCCGCAGGACGCGGTGCTCCAGCAGCGCCGGGAAGCGCTCGCCGGTGGCGTGCTCCACCACGTCGTCCAGCCAGTTGAAGCGGCTGCTGTAGGCGAAGCGCGTCCCGGGCGTCCCCTCGGAGGTGTGGGACAGGACGTGGCGGATGCGCACGTCCGGGGGCACCTGCCAGTCCTCGTGGCCGGCGACCGCGTCTTCCAGCTCCAGCCGTCCCTCCGCCGCGAGCTGCACCATCAGCGTCGCGGTGAAGGTCTTGGTCACGGAGCCGATGGGGTACACCGTCTCCGGCGTGGCCGCGGTGCCCCGCTCCACGTCGCTCATCCCGAACCCGCGCGCCAGCACCACCTGCCCGTCCCTCGCCACGGCCACGGAAAGCCCGGGGATGCGCAGCTCCGCACGCAGCGAGTCCACCGTCGCGGCGAAGGCGTCCAGACCCGCCTCCGGGGCGGGTGCGGGAGCCGGCCCCCGGGGAGCCGCGGCGCAGGCGGCGGCGAGGAGGGAAAGGCAGGCGGAGGGGAGGATGGCGTTCACGGGGCTCCGGGTCGCGGGTGGTTCGGCGTGCTCCTTCCTTCCTACGGCTCCCTCCCCGCCGGAGTTGCGGGGGGCGGCAGGGCCGCGGCACGTGGCGTGCGCTCCCGCGCCCGGCGTACCCCGACCCCCGTTCCGCGGACGCTCCCCCCCATGCCCGAAAAGAACCACGACCTGCACGGGAACGCCCCGGACCGCTCGCCCGCGGCGCTGGTGATCATCGACATGATCAACGAGATGGACTTTCCCGGCGCCGAGGAGATGATGCCCCGCGCCGTCGCCGCGGCGGAGCGCATCGCGGAGCTGAAGCGGCGGGCGCGCGCGGCGGGGATCCCGGTGGTCTACGCCAACGACAACTTCGGGCGCTGGCGCTCGGACTTCCGCGAGGCGGTGGCGCACGTGCTGGGCGGCGGGGTGCGCGGCGAGCCCATGGCGCGGCTGCTCCCGCCGGACGAGGACGACTACTTCGTCCTCAAGCCCAAGCACTCGGCGTTCTTCGCCACCACGCTGGAAACGCTGCTTGAATACCTGGGCACGTCGCGCCTGGTCCTCACCGGCGTCAGCGGCGACGTGTGCGTGCTCCTCACCGCCAGCGACGCCTACATGCGCGACTTCCACCTGTGGGTCCCCGAGGACTGCATGGCGTCCGTGAGCGCGGAGGAGAACCGCCGCGCGCTGGACTACATGCGCCGCGTCTTCGGGGCGGACACCACGCCCTCCGCGGCATTGGAGCTGGAGGCGCTGGCCCGCGAGGACCGCAGGAAGGAGGACCGGGCCGGGGACGACCGGGGCTGACGCGGTCACCCCGGGCGCGCCGCCGCCACGGGCGCGCCCCGCGCGGACGCGTCCAGCGGCAGCACCAGGACGAAGCGCGCCCCGCCCCCCGGCGCGTCCTCCACCCAGGCGCGCCCCCCGTGCGCCGCCGCCACACGCCGCACCGTCGCCAGCCCCAGCCCCATCCCGCCGGTGCTGTCGCCCCGCGCGAACGGCTCCCAGACGCGGCCGCGGTCCCGCGCCGCCACCCCGGGCCCCTGGTCCTCCACCGCCACCACGGCGCGCCCGTCCCCGGCCGCGAGCGTCAGCGTCACCGTCTGCCCCGGGGCGCCGTGGCGCACCGCGTTGTCCAGCAGGTTGGCGACCGCGCGGCGCAGCGCCGGCGCGTCCACGCACGCCACCACCCCGGGCGGCGGGTCCGCGTGGATCCACGAGCCGCGCGCCGCCGCCAGCGGCGCGCAGTCCGCCGCCACGTCCTCCAGCAGCATCCCCAGGTCCGCCGGGGCGCGCACCGGGGACACCGCCCCGCCCCCGTGGGCGAAGTCCAGCAGGTTGGCGAGCATGGCGTCCAGCCGCAGCGCCTCGCGCCCCACCGTCTCCGCCCAGCGCTCCCGCTCCTCCGCCGTGCCGCCCGGGTGCACCACCAGCATCTCCGCGAACATCCTCACCTGGGCCAGCGGCGTGCGCAGCTCGTGCGACACCCCCTGCGCGAACTCGCGGCGCAGGCGGCCGGCCCGGCGCTCCGCCAGCCACCACACCGCCCCCGCAGCGGCGGCCACGGCGGCCGCCAGCGCCGCCGCGCCCGGCAGCAGGCCGGTCAAGCCGGCTGCCCGAAGAGCACCGCCCCCACGGCGGCGCGCGAGCCGATCCCCAGCTTGGCGAGCACCTGCTCGGTGTGGTTGCGCGCCGTGTAGTAGCTCACCGAGAGCCGCCTGGCGATCTCCACGTTGCTGCACCCCTCGCCCAGCAGGCGCGCCACCGCCACCTGCCGCGCCGTCAGCCCGAAGCGGTCGCGCAGCTCCTCGTCGCTGAGCGCCGCGGGCCTCTCCGCCGGGGCCGCCGCCTGTCCCGCGCGCCGCAGCAGCACCCCGATGCGCGCCAGCAATTCCAGCACGCTGAACGGCTTGGTGACGTAGTCGTCCGCGCCCAGGCGGAAGCCCTGGAGCTTGTCGCCCTCCAGGTTGCGCGCCGACAGGATGAGCACCGGGCAGGCGGCGCCGCGCGCGCGCAGCTCCTGGAGCACGTGGTAGCCGTCGCGGTCGGGGAGCCCCAGGTCCAGCACCACCAGGTCTGGGGCGGCGCTGCTCGCCAGGGCCAGCGCCTGCGAGGCGCGCGTCGCCAGCGTCACCGCGTAGCCGTCCAGCTCCAGGTTGCGCTGAAGGCCCTCGGCGATGTCGGGGCTGTCTTCCACGAGCAGGATGCTTTGCATGGCGAGCTTTGTATTTTTCGGGGCTTCGCGGGCAGTCGTGGGGGCAATCTATGGCGGAGCCGCGCGGGTTCATGGGTCGGGTGACCCATTCGTTTTCTACAGCGGATCCGGGCGTGCCCCCGGCTGGCGCCGGGGTCGGGCTTCGGCTCCGTAGCAAACGATACTACCGTTTGCAACGGAGTCGAGCCCCGGCAAACTGCCGCCGGGTCTCGCCCCTCCGGGCCGAAATCCCTCACGCGGGTCATCGTGCTGGCGTCGGCTGGGGCCCCCACCCGGCTCGCTTGAGGCTCGCCACCCTCCCCCAATTCTGGGGGAGGGCTGGCCGAAGGTCGGGCTGTTTGCCGTTGCGATCTGCGCCGGGAGGTCGGGGGAGGGTCGGCAGGCGGTGCGTTTGTTCGAAGCCAGCGTGATCCTGCGGACCTGCTCCACCGGCGGGCGAGTGCTCTGCGAGTCCCTTCGGGTGTCGCACTGCCGGAGGAGCCTCCCCCGGCCGACCCCAAACACCGGTGCCCGCCGGAGCGGCGAGCCGTTGCAGTTCCGTCAGGCGGCAGGCGCCTCCTCCGCAGCCAAAGCATTCTCCGCTGCGACTGGCGGCGAGGCGAGCGGCAGGGTGAAGTGGAAGGTGCTCCCCTCGCCCTCGCGCGTGTCCACCCAGATGCGCCCGCCGTGCGCCTCCACCACGGCGCGCGCGATGGACAGCCCCAGCCCCACGCCGCGGCGGTCGCGGCGGTCCGCCTGCCAGAAGGCGCCGAAGAGGTGGGGAAGCTGCTCCGCGGGGATGCCGGGGCCCTGGTCCGACACCGACACGCGCAGCTCCGGCCCCGCGGCCGCGCAGGCGACGGTCACCCGGCCGCCCTCGGGCGAGAACTTGAGCGCGTTCCCCACCAGGTTGGAGAGCACCTGCACCACCCGCGGGCCGTCCGCCCGGACGGGGGGCGCGTCGTCGCACCCGGCCAGCACCAGGCGGATGGAGCGCGCCTCGGCGAGCGGGCGCAGCATGGACTCCGCGTCGGCGAAGAGGGGGCCCACCTCGCGCTCCCCCGCGTCCAGCGTGAGCCCGCCCATGTCCATGCGCGCCACGTCCAGCAGGTCGTCCACCAGCCGGTGCATGCGGTGCGCCGAGTGGTACATGCTTTCCAGCGACTCCTTGTGGAAGGCGTTCGCCCGGGGCGGCAGCATGTGCAGCAGCATCTCCGACCCCATGGCGATGGAGGCCAGCGGGTTGCGGAGGTCGTGCGCCACCACCGCCAGCGTGTGGTCGCGGGCGCGCGTGGCCTGCTGCGCCTGCGCGAAGAGGCGCGCGTTCTCCGCGGCGAGGGCCACGCGGCGCGCCAGCTCCTCCGCCAGCTCCAGCTCCTCCCGCGCGAAGCGGCGTCCCTCCCCCCCGCGCACCAGCACCACCCCGCCCGCCACGCCCCCCGCCGAGCGGAAGGGCGCCGCCACCGTGGCGCCGGGACCCAGCGAGTGGCCGGAGCCGCCCGCGCCGTATTCCAGCGCCCAGGCGAGCTGCGTGGCGCGCTCCCCGCGGAACAGGTCGGCCAGGGGGTGAGCGGCGCCCTCCGCCGGGGCGCGGGCGGCGCGGAGCGCGGCCTCGCGCTCCGGGTCCGCGTGCGCCGCCGCCGCGGGGACGAAACCGCCGCCCGCCGCCAGCTCCACCACGCAGGCGTCCGCCAGGCGCGGCACCACCATGCGGGCCAGCTGCGCCAGCGCCGTGGCGCTGTCCAGCGAGGCGCCCAGCACCCGGCTGGCCTCCGCCAGCAGCGCCGCGCGGGCCGCGGCGGCCTCCGCGGCGGCCCGCGCGGCCCGCTCCTGCCGGTGCAGCACCCGCGTTTCCAGCAGGTTGCGCACGCGCAGCAGCACCTCCGTCCCGAAGAGCGGCTTGATCAGGAAGTCGTTCGCCCCCCCCGAGAGCGCCCGCTCCTTGGCGTCCGCGGTGGCGTCCGCCGTGAGCACCAGCACCGGCAGGTACTCCCCCGGCGCCGTGCGCGCGCGCACCTCCTCCAGCACCTGGAAGCCGCTGCGGTGGGACATGTGCAGGTCCAGCAGCACCAGGTCAGCCCCGTGCTCCTCCAGCAGCGGCACCGCGCGGCGCGCGTCCGAGGTGCGCACCAGCGAGCTGTAGCCGTCGCTGCGCAGGAAGGCCTCCAGCAGGTCCAGGTTGGCCTCCTCGTCGTCCACCAGCAGGACCGTGCAGCCGCGCAGCGCGTCCGGGGTCATCGGCCGGCCCCGGGGAGGAAGCGCTCCACCGCCGCCAGGAACTCGTCGATGTCCAGCGGCTTGGTCAGGTAGGCGTCCGCCCCCGCCGCGCGCAGCCGGTCCACCATGGCGTGCGTGGCGTCCGCGCTGATCACCACCACCGGGATCCCCGCGGTGCGCTCGTCCGCGCGCAGGCGGCGCAGGACCTCCTCGCCGGAGATGTCGGGGAGGTGAAGGTCCAGCAGCACCAGGTCGGGCCGGTGCTCGCGCGCCAGCTCCACCCCCAGCCGCCCCTGGAGCGCCGGCACCGTGCGCCACCCCGGCCGCGACAGCAGGATGGTCTCCACCAGGCTCAGGTTCGCCAGGTTGTCCTCCACGTACAGCAGCGTGGCCGGGGCGTGCGCAGCATTCTCCACGGGCGCGGCGCGGCGCGCCTCCTCCACCCGCTCCAGCGGGTCGTCCGCCGAGCGCAGCTCCAGCCGGAAGACGCTCCCCTCCGGGCCGGTCTCCTCCAGCGTCAGCGCCCCGCCCATCGCCTCCGTCAGCCGCTGCGACAGGGCGAGCCCCAGCCCCGTCCCCTCGATCTCCGTCTGCTCGGCGCCCAGGCGGGCGAAGGGGGTGAAGAGCTGGCCCGCGCGGTCGGCGGGGATGCCGCGGCCGGTGTCGGCCACCCGTACCGCCAGGAGCGCGCTCCCTCCGTCTTTGCCGGGGACGAAGGCGCAGTCCAGCCGCACCCGGCCCCCGGGCCGGTTGTACTTGATGGCGTTGGTGAGCAGGTTGAGGAGCACCTGCGTGAGCCGCTGCCGGTCGGCGCGCACGTACTCGCCGGCGAAGGCGCGAGGCGCGTCCTCCAGCGTCACCCGCCACTGCTCCGCCAGCGGACGCACCAGCCCCACCGCTTCCGCCAGCACCCCGCCGATCCGTACCGGCTCCAGCGACAGGCTCTGCCGCCCGGCCTCGATCCGCGCGATCTCCAGCACCTCGTTGATGAGCTGCAGCAGGTGCCGCCCGGCGCGCAGGATGTGCTGGAGCGACTTCTGGTGCTCCGGCGCCATCCCCGCCCGGTCCAGCACCTGCGCAAAGCCCAGGATGCTGTTGAGCGGGGTGCGCAGCTCGTGGCTCATGCGCGACAGGAACTCGCTCTTGGCGCGGTTCGCCTCCTCCGCCTCCTCCTTGGCCCGGGCCAGCGCCTCCTCCGCCGCCTTGCGCTCGGTGACGTCGCGGGCGTTCACCACCACCCCCGCCTCCGGGTCCAGCGGGTTCAGCAGCCGCCCGAACGCCTCCAGCATGCGCCAGCTCCCGTCCGCGTGGCGGAAGCGGTACTCCGCGTAGCCGGTGAGTCCCGGCTCGCGCAGGATGCGCCCCAGCTCCGCCGCCACCAGCCCGCGGTCCTCGGGGTGGATGTAGGCGAAGGCGCTGCGCCCCATCAGCTCCTCCGGGTCGGTCCCCAGGATGCGCTGCGTGGGCGGGCTCAGGTACGCCATGGTCCCGGCCGGGTCCAGGATGCAGATGAGGTCGTGCGCGTTCTCGATCAGGGCGCGGAAGTGCTCCTCGCTCTGGCGCAGCGCTTCCTCCGCGCGGCGGCGGGCGGTGACGTCGCGGGTGTTGAAGACGAAGCCCTCCGCCCCCGATTCCGGCCGCAGCGACTTGACCACCCCCTCCAGCACGATCCAGTGCCCCTCGCGGTGGCGGTAGCGGAACTCCAGGGGAACGGGGGTGCCCGGCTTCTCCGCCGCTTCCCGGCGCCGCTCCCCCGCGAGGGCGCGGTCGTCCGGGTGGATCATCTCCAGCGAGCTGCGCCCGGTGCGCTCCTCCGGCGTCCACCCCACCACCCGCGGCGCCGAAGGGCTGATGTAGGTGGTGACCCCCTCCGCGTCCAGGATGACGATGAGGTCCTGGCCGTTTTCGATGAGGCCGCGGAAGTGCTCCTCGCGGGCCACCAGGGCGCGCTCCGCCTCCTTTGCCTCGGTGATGTCGCGCACCACCGCGATCAGCCGCCCGTCGCCCAGGGGGAGCACACGCCCCTCGAAGTCGCGCGTCCCCACGTCCAGCGGCAGCGCGTACTCCATGCACACCAGCTCCCCGGTGCGCCGCACCTCCTCCAGCACCTCCTCCACCCGCGCACCCACCTCCGGCGGGAGCACGTCCTGCATCCGCCGCCCCAGGAACTCCTCCGGGGGCGCCGCCAGCACGCCGGATCCGGCGCGGAAGTCCTCGATGACGCCGTCGCCGTGCATGCGGAAGTACAGGTCCGGGAGCGCCTGGAAGATCCCCTCCAGCTCCTGCGTGCGGTCCACCAGCTCCTGCTTCGCGGCCTCGTGCTCCGCGACCTCCTCCTCCAGCGCCTCGTTGGTGGCCGCCAGCTCCGCGGTGCGCTCGGCGACGCGCGCCTCCAGCTCCTCGTTCTGGCGGCGCAGCAGCTCCTCGGCCCGCTTGCGGTCGGCGATGTCGCGCGCGGTGGCCAGGACGCGGTCCTGCCCGCCGATGCCCACCCGGCGCAGCTGCACCTCGCCCCACACCGGCGACCCGTCCCTGTGGCGCCCCAGCCACTCGAAGCGCTGCGGCTCCCCCGCCGCCGCCCGCAGGAGGAACGCGCGCCCCTCCGCGCCGGTGAAGGGGGGCTCCCCCCAACTCAGCCCCGCCACCCCCAGCACCCGCGTCTCGTCGGCCGTGTAGCCGTACATCTCGCAGGCGCGCTGGTTCACGTCCAGGAAGGCGCCCGTTTCCAGGTCGTGCACCCAGATGGCGTCCGAGGAGCCGTCGAAGATGGTGCGGTAGCTTGCCTCCGAGGCGCGCAGCGCCTCCTCCGCCACGCGGCGCGCGGTGACGTCGCGCGAGGTGCCCACCATGCGAAGCGGCGCCCCGGACTCGTCCGGGAGCAGCTGCCCCAGCGCGTGCAGCCGGCGCACGGCGCCGTCCGGCCGGACGATGCGGTACTCGAAGGAGAAGGCCTCCCCGGTGGCCAGCAGCCGCTCGCACTCGCCCACCACCCGGCCGCGGTCCTCGGGGTGCACCGCCGCCACGAACGTCTCGAAGTCGCGCGGCGCCGTGACCTCGTCCAGCCCGTGGATGCGAAGCTGCTCCGCCGACCAGGAGATGCGGTTGGTGGCGACCTCCCAGCTCCAGCTCCCCAGCTGGGCCAGCTTCTCCGTCTGCTCCACCTGCCGCTCGCGCTCGCGCAGCGCCCGCTCCGCGCGCAGCCGCGCCTCGCGCTCCCCCGCCAGCGCGGCGGCGAGCGGCCCGGCGTCGGGATCGGCGGACGGCGCGAAGGCGGCGGCGTCGGCGCGCAGGGCGCGCGCGCCCGCCTCCAGCACGGCGCGGAGGGCGTCGTCGGGCTCCAGCGCGGCGGCGCGCGCGAGCTCCCGCAGCGCGCGGTCGAGCGCCTGCGCCGGGGTGTCGGGGGAGGACTGCGTCGGCATGGTGCGGCGGGGGTGAGGCAGGTTCCCTGGAGGCGGGCCGCGCGGCGGGCGTTGCACCCGTTCGGCGGCTCCCGGGACGAAGCTACCCTTGCGCGCGACGGCGAACAAGAAGCGCGCGAGGGGTCCAAAAAGCAGGCCGCCCCGCGCCCGGTGCAGACAGGACGCGGGACGCGGGACGCGGGATCGTCGCCATCTATCGTCGACCTCCACCCTCACTCACCCGCGGACGAGTCTACGGGCCCCCGGGTGGCGCGGCATGGGTCGTCCGACCCATTTCGTTCGGAAGCATGAACTCGAAGAAACCCCGCTCCGGGGAATGGGAAGCTCGTCGAGGCATGACAGGCGGGTACACGCTGGCCCCGCACCTCTGAGAGGTGCGGGGCCAGGCTGCCGGAGGCAGCGCTCAGCAGGCAGGACAGGGCTGCGTCAACCGGACGCATGTCTCAGAGCCGTCCTCGCAGACGCAGAGCGTTTCGAGAGGCCTACAGTTCAGGCTGGAGACCGTGTTACCCTGCGGCTCTGCGAGGGCCTGGGTGGCTCCGAAACCGAATACGATCGCGCAAGAGACGCCGAACAGCGCCCGGCGCAGGTGGATGAACGAACGGCTCATAGCGTCCTCCGGTGAAGCAGTGGACCCGTATTCGCCGCGGGCGTGCGACGATGTAAGCATGTTATAAGACAATTAATGGGAATGCAACGATCCTGGGTAGCTTCCCGCATGGCCGGGCGGCCTCAGTCGTCTTCACGTCCACGGTGGAGGGAAACAGTGAAGGCCGGCCCCGCCGTGGGGCCGGCCCTCTGCGTCGCCTGCCGTTCCCGTGGCCAGCCGTTCAGCCGGCACCGGGGAGCGGGGCGAGCCGGGTCTCGCGGACCTCTGCGAGCTTCAGGCGGAGACGCGCGTACTCGGCCTCCTGCTCGGGGGTGCGCGCGATGCCCTCCCAGGCGAGGTTGGTTGCCTCCAGCGGGCGGGCGTGCAGGTCGTACATCTCCCACTGGCTGGGGACCTGGCCGTCCGCGTCGTAGTACTCGGCCAGCTTCCAGCGCTCCTCGCGGATGGCGACGATGTGGTTGGGAGGCGGCAGGTACGGGCCCGACGCCTGTCCCGCCTGCCAGTCGTCCCAGGTGAAGACCACGTAGCGCTGGGGCGCCTTCGCCTCCGCCGGATCCAGCACGGCGTCGGAGTAGTCCACGCCCTGCCACGGGGCGCGGGCGGCGTCCGGCGCGCCGAAGAGGCCGGCGAGCGTGGGGAGGAAGTCCACGTGGGAGACGAGCGCGTCGGAATGGCGGGGCGCCGGGAAGAGGCGCGGGTTGGAGTAGACCAGCGGCACCCGCAGCGACTCCTCGTAGAAGTTGAAGTTCTTCTGCCGCAGCCCGCCGTGCGCCAGCCCCATCTCGCCGTGGTCGGCGGTGCGGATCACCACCGTGTCGTCCAGCAGCCCCTCCGCCTCCAGCGCGTCCAGGACGTCCACCAGGTAGCGGTCCGAGGCCTTCATCAGGTTGCCGTAGAAGTTCAGGTAGTTCCTCTGCTTCTCCGGCGTGTCCAGCGGCCCGGTGGCGCCGAACAGCTTGAGGAACTGCCCCTGCACGCTGGGCTTGGTGGCGAGGTCCTCGTCCACCGTGTCCGGGAGCCCGACGTCGCCCTCCAGCCACGAATCGTCGTAGCCCGCGTCCAGGTAGGTCTTGGGGTAGAAGAGGACGTCGTGCGGGTTCACGAGCGAGACCACCAGGAAGAAGGGCTGCTGCCGTGCCGCCTCCGAGCGCAGGTAGGCGAGCGCCCCTTCCTCGCCGGCGTCCACGTCGCCGTCCGCGTTCATGAAGCGTCCGTCGTTGTCCGGGTCGCCCCCGCCGGCCTCGGGGATGTCCTGGTTGGCCCCCGCGTCCTGCGGGTTCCAGCGCGTGAAACCGTACTGCCCCA
Source organism: uncultured Gemmatimonadales bacterium (assembly GCA_963716255.1). Taxonomy (GTDB): domain Bacteria; phylum Gemmatimonadota; class Gemmatimonadetes; order Longimicrobiales; family Longimicrobiaceae; genus JAFAYN01. The sequence goes on from OY970303.1 coordinate 3,779,386, forward strand.
CGTCCGAGGGAACCCAGGTGCTGCCGTCGGCGGGTTTGTTCAGGTGCCACTTCCCCTTGTAGACCGCCTCGTAGCCCGCCGCCGACATCACCGTGGCGAGGTTGGGAAGGTCCAGCGGCATCTCCACCTGGTCGTACTTGGCGGGATCGTCCATGTCCAGCTCCAGCGTGTACTTGACCCCGTGCTGGGCGGGAAAGTAGCCGGTCATCATGGTGGTGCGGGCCGGAGAGCACATGCACGAGTTGGTGAACGCGTTCCGGAAGGTCACGCCGTGGCGCTGCAGGCGGGTGAGGCCGGGGAGGTTCTTCTCGGCCCACCCCGGCGGGAAGTGCTGGATCGCCCGCTCCTGGTCCGTCACGAACAGCACCACGTTCATCCCGGCTATGCTTCGGGCGGCGGGTCCTTCGTGCGGGGCGGAGCCACCGCGGTCGTTCGGCTGGGACATGGTTTCCTCTCCGGCGGGCGTTTGGGAAGGGGACTGCGAAAAGGATCGGCGCTTCGGTGCCCCATGATGGCCGCTACCGGCACGACGGGCAAGGATGGATCGGCCGGCGGGAAAAACGAAGGGCCGGCCCCGCGGCGGGGCCGGCCCTGGTCGCCTGGTGCGGCGGGCGCAGTCTACGGCTGCGGCTGCACCTGGTCGATGAACACTTCCAGGTTGTGGTTCACCCGGAAGCCGGCGACGCCATCGGTGGACAGCTCGCTCCTGGGGCGGCGGGCCACCTCCTGCCCGTTCACCAAGAACACCACGTCTGCGCCCCGCACGGCCACGCCCAGCACGTTCGCCGCGCCGGCCTCGCCCTCCACCTTGCGGATGGCGGCGTGCGGGGTCCAGTCCACCACCTTGGTGCGCACCTCGCCCCTGCGGTCGGCGATGAAGTACTCGCCCGTCTGGCGGACCAGGAAGTACGAGTAGCGCTGCTCCGCGCCGTCCAGCCCGCTCCCGCCGATCACCAGGCCGTACGCCTCCGGGTGCTGCGAGGCCCTGGGCTGGCGGAAGCGCGCGGCGTAGGCGTAGTCACCGGACTTCGCCCAGCCGGCGTTGTAGTACACGGCGCCCACGGGGCCGGTGGCGGCGTGCAGCTCGGTGCCGTGGTCCATCAGCCACACCTGGTCGCGCGGGGCGTCGCGGTCGGTCCGGACCGCCCACCCGGCGGGGTACCGCGTGTGGTCGGGGGCCTGCGACGAAGCGGGCTGGCCCTGCACGTGCGGGGTCGGCTGGCCCTGCTGCTGCGCGGGAGTGGCGTGCTGGTGCTGGGCCGCCAGCGGGGCGGCGGCGGCGAGCGCGGCGAGCGCGAGGAGGAGCGTACGCATGGCGGCTGGTCCGGGATGGAGGGGTCGGTGAGCGCGCGGGGCACGGCGGCGGGTCCGCGAGGGGACCAAGATAATCTCCCCCGCGGCGCGGTGCACGGGTCCCGGCGCGCGCTACCGCTCCAGCACCACGTGGTAGGTGCGCTCGGCGAAGGGGTGGATCTCCACCCCCGTCCACCCCCGGGCGCGGTAGCGGGCGCGCAGCTCCAGAATCATCTCGTATGTGAGCGTCTCGGGGACCGAGAGCCAGTGCACGATGCGTCCCGGCGCCGTCCCCGGCTCGCCGATCCGCTGGTTCAGGATCGTTTCGAACTGGTCGCAGACGCTGCGGTCCGCGGGGGTGAGCTCGGCGAGCTCGCTGAGGTACGGCATGGTCGTGTCTCCTCCGGGGGCGTCTCGGGTGACCGTGACCGCCCCGTCTTTGCAGGAAGCCGGCCAGCCGGACGCGCCCCCCCTACTGGATGCGGCGCAGCCCGCGCAGCTGGGGGACGCGCCACGCCATCACCGCCACCACCAGCAGCGTCATCACCCCGCCGAACACCACCGAGGGGACCGTCCCCATCAGCCGCGCCGCCACCCCGGACTCGAACTGCCCGATCTCGTTGGACGAGCCGATGAAGATGCTGTTCACCGACGACACGCGCCCCAGCAGGTGGTCCGGGGTGAGCACGGTGAGCAGGGTGGAGCGGATCACCACGCTTACGTTGTCCACCATCCCGCTGAGCGCCAGCAGCCCCAGCGAAAGCGCGAAGCTGCGCGACAGCCCGAAACCGATCATGCACGCCCCGAACACCGCCACGCACGCCAGCAGGGTGCGCCCGGCGCGCCGCATGGGCGGACGGTGCGCCAGGAACACCGACATGGCCACCGCCCCCACCGCCGGCGCGGCGCGCAGCAGCCCCAGCCCCTGCGGCCCCACGTGCAGCACCTCGGACGCGAACACCGGCAGCAGCGCCACCGCCCCGCCGAAGAGCACCGAGAACATGTCCAGCGTCAGCGCCGCCAGCAGCACCGGCTGCCCCCGCAGGAAGCGGATCCCCACCGTGAGGTTCTCCCCCACGGACACGGCCGGGCCGGCCTCGCGCGGCCTGGGCTCGTGGAGCACCTTCGCCAGCGCCGCGAGCGCCACGGCCATCAGCGCCACGTCCACCGCGTAGGCCAGCCGCGCCCCTCCCGCCGCATACAGCAGCCCGCCGGCCGCCGGCCCCACCACAGCCGCCGTCTGCCACACCGAGCTGCGCCACGCCACCGCGTTGGGATACAGCTCGCGCGGGACGATCTCCGCCCCCAGCGCCGTGCGCGCCGGCTGGAGGAAGCTGCGGGCGATGCCGCTGGCGAAGATCACCGCGTAGATGGGCCACACGCGGCCGCCGGCGATCAGGTGCGGGCTCAGCGAAAAGGCCAGCAGCGCCACGGAGCACGCCGCGAGCACCGCCAGCGAGGCAAGGCACAGGACACGGCGGTCGGCGCGGTCGGCCACGTGCCCGGCGTACAGCGCCACCCCGATGAAGGGGAGCACCTCCGCCAGCCCGATCAGCCCCAGCGCCAGCGGGTCGCCGGTCTGCTCGTACACCTGCCAGCCCACCACCAGCCCCTGCACCTGCACCCCGAAGGTGGCCGCGAGCAGGCTGGCGATGTACCAGCGGAAGGCGGGGAAGCGGAAGGAGGCGTAGGAGTCGTGGCGCGCGCCGCCCGCGTCGGGATCGTCCGGGCTTCCCGCGGGCCGGGGTGTGGTGGGGTCGGGCATGCTTCCGGTTGTGGTGAGTTCCCGCCGGCGCGCGGAACCGCCGCCGTGCGGCCGCAAATCTCGCCGCGCGGCGGGGGTCCTGTCCATCCGTCCCCGGAGCGGAACTCGCAGCCCCGCGGGCCTTTCCCGCCCGCAGGGCGGCCGTACCGGCCCTTCACGCGAGGCGATCGGGATGACGACGAGCGGAGGCCGCGGCCTGCGGGTCCTGGTGTTCGGCGCGTCGCTGCGGCGGCTGGAGGCGGCGGACGCGCTCGTGGTCTGCCCGCAGGGGGCGAGCGGGGCCGTGGGCGGCGATCCTGCGGCGATCCTGCGGCGGGCCGAGGAGGGTCCGCCGACCAAGGACGCAGTCCAGCCTCCCGAACCTGATCCGGTAGCGGGAGCGGAGTCGATTTTCTTGCGGGAAACGGGGAACCGGGCACACATTGCGGCGGAGTGCGTGTGGTCGGGCCCCTGCGTCGCAAATTCGTCACACAAAGGGGGCCTGCGGTCGCCGTAAAGAAGGCTGCTGCGGGATCGGTGTCGAAAAGGCTTCCTGATGGATCGTCGGGGCCACTTACCCTCCCCGGTGAAATCGGCCTCGTCTCTGCCGACAATGATTCACGACGGCGCACCCATGATCCTTCCCATAGCTACCCGCCGCGTGCTTTCCGTTGCAGCGTTGGCAGTCGCACTGGCTGTCGTGGTTGTTCTCATCCGGTATGGTTATCGGCTCGCCTGGACAGGGCTTCCTGCATACACCAGCTCATCGGGCCAGGTCGTACCTGCAAAAACCCTCTGGGATTGGCTCGATCTGCTGATTGTTCCGTTGTTCCTGGCGATTGCTGCTTACCTGCTGGATGGATCGCGCAAGCGATCCGACCAGCGGGTCGAAAGTGACCGGCAGAGGCAAAAGGTGCTCGAAGATTATTTCGCCTGCCTTACGGATCTCCTGCTGGAGCGCAAGCTGGCGACTCCGGTCGCAGACAATACCGTGGCAAGCATTGCTCGTACGCGAACCGTTGCCGCGCTGCGAATTCTCGACGGGCGAAGAAAGGCTCAACTCCTCCAGTTCATCTACGAGGCCGGTCTCATCGGCCAGCCTCCCATCATCCAGCTGAACGGGGCCGATCTGTCGGCGGCAGACCTGACGGAGGCAACTCTGAGGGAATGTGAACTTCGCGGGGTTCACTTCCAGAATGCCGTCTTCAGAAACGCAGATCTCAGTCATGCCGACCTGCGAGGATCGGACTTTTCAGGAGCCGATCTGACGAATGCACAGCTACGGAACACGAACCTCGCGCAAGCGAACTTCCAAAAGGCGAATCTATCCGACGCCGACTTGAGCGGTGCGGCTGTGGAGGATGTCGATTTCCCCGATGTGAGTGGTCCACCCATGCACTTCACGAAATAGCTCATCCCCCGAAAAGAGGTGCACGATGGCCGAAGAAATGTGTACTCGGTGCCATGGGACCGGAGACGTGCCGTGTCAGGGCTGTAGCGGCTCCGGCAAGGTGGAGGGGAGCCGCGAGTGGAAACAGGTAAACCCCTGGTCGTCGTGTGCGTCGTGCCACGGGAGAGGCACGGTTTCCTGCCGTAAGTGTGGGGGTAGTGGCAAGACATAGCGCGCATTGGCCTGAGGAGAAACTGCAGGGACGCGAGGCAGCTTCACGCTGCCCATTCGATCCAGGCTTTCCGTCCCACGTGCAGCTTGTCTCTCGGGCATTGACCGAACAGAATGGTACCGGTTCTTCCAAGGGGTTCGGCCCGTGACCGGATGAACCCGTCCGTGCTCCACGCGCGTCGTTTCGTCGACCCCCCCTGCCCGAGGCTACCCCCCGCGCGCCGCCGCTCCCGCCCGCTCCTCGCCCCGGTCGTGTGCCGCCTGCTCCTCGCCTGCTCGGACGACCTCCTCCCGCTGACTGGGCCTGCCCTCGCTGCGGCGGGGCGTGCCCAGCGCCATCGCCCGCATTTCCGAGGACAGCGCCGCCGCCGGTCACCCGGTCGTCGCAGCGGGAAAGCGACGCCGCCGCGCTCCGTATTTTCGAGTGGGAGGCGCGGCGCGCCGTGTGCGGATAGGTTCGTCCGCCGCCGGGCAGCGAGCGCGCCGGCGATCCGACCCCCATCCATCTCCATGAAGGCAACTCATGCGGATCGTTCCTGATCAGCTGCACGGGACGGAGCGCGTCTTCTTCGCCACGGCGCAGGCGGTCGTCTGCGTGCTGGCCCTGTACCTGGCCTACGTCGCCGCCAGCTTCCTCGCCGTGGAAGCGATGAGCCCCGGCCAGCTGAACGACCACGGTGTGAAGCTGGCGTTCTCGCTCATGCTGGCGTTCAGCCTGATCGTCGCCGCCGGGACCGCCTTCCTGGCCTGGACGTTCGCCCGGGGCGCCAAGATCGGCGTCACCCGGCGCGAAGGCGTGGCCCTGCGGGTGGCCGTCGCGCTCGCCGTGCTGGGGAGCGCGAGCGCATCCCTCTACTACTTCCTGCGCTAGCCAGGCGAAAGCGGCGTGGGTTGACCTAGCAAAAAGAGGCGTGTATCATGCGCTGGCGCTCCGACGGAGCGCACGCGGACAAAACCCTCTTTCCAGGAGGACGTATGCGCCTTTCGTTTTCGCACCTGCGCCGGGGGATCCTCGGCCTGGCGTTCGCGGGCTCCCTCGGCTTCGGCGCCGCCCAGGCGGTCGCGAGCGAGGGCTCCTGGCCGCTCCCGCGGACCTGCCCCCCCAGGTCTTACGAGTACGTCACCCCGGATTGCAACGCCTACTGCAACGGACCCGGGTTCTGCGCCACCAACGGCTACTGCCATTGCGGCCCCCTCCCCTGAAGAGGGAGGCCGCCGCAGCGAATCGGCCCCGGCGCCTCGATCGAGGCGCCGGGGCCGACGTCGTTCCGGGCCGCGGCGCGCCTACTCCTCCATCCCCCGCAGCGGCGCCGCTCCGGTCTCCGTCATCAGCACCTCCACCTCCGAGCGCACGGAGTTGAGGATGCGCTTCGCGGCGAGGACGTGCGTGCACCCCTCGCGGTACAGGGCGAGCTGGTCCTCCAGGTCCACGTCGTCGCGGTCCAGCTCGCGGCGGATCTCTTCCAGCCGGGCGAGCAGCACCCCGAGGCGCGGCTCGGCGGACGCTTCGGCGGGGGACGGGGCAGAGGTACGGGCCATCGGCGGCTTCAGGGAACGGGGAGATCGGGGACGGGATCGGGCGCGGCGCTCTCCACGCGGACCCGGAGCTCGCCCTGGGCCAGGCGGACGCGCAGGCGCTGCTCGGGCGCCACCTCGGCGGCGGAGCGCACCGGGCGGCCGTCGTCGCGCGACACCACGGCGTAGCCGCGGGCCAGCACGCGCAGCGGCGAGCGGGCGTCCAGCCCCTCCGCGCCCAGGGCCAGTCGCTGCTCGTGCGCCTCCAGCCGGCCGTGGAGGGCGGTGGCGGCCTCCGCCTCCGCGGCGGCGGTGTCCAGGGTGAGCGCGTCCACGCGGCGCGCCATCCCAGCGTGCAGGTCGCCCGCGGCGCGGCGCAGGCGCGCCTCCACCCCCTCCAGCAGGCGGCGGGGGGAGCGCGCCTCCAGGTGCAGCGACGCCCCGGAGACCCCGGCTTCCAGCAGCGCCACCCGCCGCCCGAAGGCGTGCTCGGCGGCGCGGGCCTGCGCGTCCAGCGCGTCGCCGCGGCGGGCGGCGGCCCGGCGCACCCGGGCCGCGTTCTCGTCGGCGAATCCCCCCACGTACGCGGCGATCTCGCGCCCGTCGGGAACCGCTCGCTCGGCGCCGGCGGTAGGGGTGGCGGCGCGCACGTCGGCCACCAGGTCGGCCACGGTGTAGTCGGTCTCGTGCCCCACGGCGGAGATCACCGGAACCGGGCAGGCGGCGATGGCGCGCGCCACCGGCTCCATGTTGAAGGCCCAGAGCGACTCCATGCTCCCGCCGCCGCGCGCCACGATCACCACGTCCACCGGGCAATCCTCGCGCCTCGCGCCGAAGCGGCGGATGGCCGCGGCCACGTCGTCGGCGGCCTCCGCACCCTCCACGCCGCAGTGCGACACCAGCATGGGCACCCACCAGGCCTTGCGGCGCATGGTGCGGTGCATGTCGTGGAGGGCGGCGCTCTGCGCGGAGGTCACCACGCCCACGCGCTCCGGGTACAGCGGGACGGGGCGCTTGCGGGCCTCGTCCAGCAGCCCCTCCTCGCGCAGCGTGGCGACGAGCCGGTCCTTTGCGACCTGCCAGAGCCCCCCGGCGCGGGTGGTCTCCACCCGCTGCACGTCCAGCTGGAACTGCCCCCGCCGCACGAAGATCCCCAGCTGCCCCATCACCTCCACCTGCATCCCGTCCTCGGGGAGCGCGGGGAGGTGGCGCGCCGTGCTCGCCCACAGGACGCAGCACAGCTCGGCGCGGTCGTCCTTGAGGGTGAAGTAGCAGTGGCCGGAGCGGTGCTTCTTCCACCCGGACACCTCGCCGCGCACCCACACCGACCCGGCCGCCTGGCGGATCACCTCGTCCGCGCGGCTGACCACGCGCCACACGCTGAACACCTTGCGCGGCGCCACGGCCTGCGCCTGCGGCGCGGCGGCGGGTGCGGGGATGGCGAGCCGGGAAGTTGCCAATGGACGCCGGGGTGCGGGGGCGAGGTCGCTTCGCCTGTAAAGTAACGCTCCGGGCGGACATCGGGGTAGACGCGCGCCGCGGGGTGCGGGGAGGCGTCCAGTTTCGGGTGCGTGGACGGGGAATGGAAGTGCGAAAGTACGAAAGCGCGAAGTACGAAGAAGCGCCCCCGCCGGGAGATCCCGGTGGGGGCGCTTTGGTCGAGGTCCGCTCAGACCCTCGCGTGAGGGATTCCGGCCCGAAGGGGCGAGACCGCGCGGCTGTTTGCGCGGGCTCGACTCCGTTAGCCCGCGTTGTTTGCGGGCTTACGGAGCCGAAGCCCGACCCCGGCGCCAGACGGGGGCACGCCCGAACCCGCCCTTCAAAGCCGTCCTGTCGTCCAGGTCAGAGCGTCAGCCTGGTGATCCGGCCGAGCGTCGTGGCGGTGGTCGTCCAGTCGGGGAGCTGCCCCAGGAGCTGGTCGATGGCCGGGGACGAGCCGGGCGAGTAGTTCTCCACCACCTCGGCCTCCACCGGCTCCGCCCCGCGGATGCGCAGCGTGCCATCCCACCCCTCGGCGTTGCCGTAGGCGCGCAGCACGACCATCGCGCCCTGCCCGGGCCGCGTGGGCGCCTGGGGATCCATGCGGGGCAGGCTCTCGCTGAACGACCAGCCGGCCAGCCGGGCCGCGGGAATGCGCACGTTGACCGCGTACTGGCGCCCGGGCGCGATGCGCAGGCGCACGGTGCGCTCGTCGCCCGCGGCGGCGCCCTCCGCCGTCGCGGTCACCGGCATCACGGGGAAGGGCGGGCGCTCCGCGGGGCGCGAGAAGCCCCGCCCGCGCGGCGCGAAGCGCGGCCCCGGTACCCCGGCGAGCGCCATCCCGGGGCTCAGCCAGTCGTCTCCGGTGACGAAGATCGTGGACGACGTGTCGGTGACCATCTGCTGCACCGCCAGGCGCTTGGGCCGCTCCGCGCTGTACGGGTGCGACAGCGCCAGCGCGACCAGCCCCACCAGCCCCACCGCCGCCAGCACCCCGGAGGCCAGCCGCAGCCGCCCCGCCCGGTGCAGCGCGGCCGCGCCCGTGGCCGCAAGCCACACGGTGGGGAGCGCCACCATCAGCGCGATCACCGGGTCGAAGGCGATCCCCACCGGGAAGCGCCCCGCCACCGGCGCGAACAGCTTGAGCAGGACGATCTGCACCTGCGCCGTGAGCAGCGCCGGGACCACCCACGCCACCAGCAGCGCGGCCCACCAGGCCCGCGGCGCGAAGGTCCACACCAGCAGCCCAAGCGCCCCCGCGAGCGTCCACCAGAGCGCCACGTACCCCGTCCCCAGCCCCGCGAAGGTGCAGAGCGCGAGCAGCAGCGCCCAGGCCAGGGTGGCGCCCGCCAGCGTGGCGCGCCCCTCGTCGCCCGCGCCGCGCCGCCGGCCGCGGCGCTCCCAGACGCCGTGCACGAACAGGAACGCCGCGAGCGCCAGCGCGCCGAAGGTCACCCACCCCAGCCCCGGCCGCGCGAACCACCCGTGCGGCCGCCCCAGCACCATCCCCAGCACGTAGCCCACGACCACCGGCACCAGGAGCCCGGCGACCGTCGCCAGCAGGGTCACGCCCATCCCCGCGAGCGCCCGGCCCCAGGTGAGCGGGGTGCGGCGGGCCGCCACGGCCACCGCGGCGAGCGCCAGCAGGATCGCGACCACGGCCAGGATCATGGCCGTGCCCGCCGAGTAGGCGAACATGGTCCGCCCCAGGAGGTCGTAGTAGATGGAGGGCGCGGCGCTCACGTTGCCGGGGAGCGGCCCGGTGGCCAGCTCGCGGACCAGCGCCAGCGTGTTGCCCCCCATGTGCTGGATGGAGCCCGGCTGCACCCGCTCCACCCGGTCGAGCGCCGTGTGGTAGGCGTAGCCGTCCTGGTACAGCGCGACGTCCAGCCCGCGCAGCCGTCCCTGGTCGCGGTAGACGCGGAAGTCGGTGTCCGAGGGGATGGCGCCGCTCTGGAAGATGTCCTGCCCCAGCACGGTGCCGTAGGGGAGGGGGACGGAGCGGGCGTACTCCTCCGTGAGCCAGTCGTTGCCCGGCCCCGCCTGGAAGAGCACCGCCTTTCCGCGCGGCCCCGCCGACTCCAGGTTGACGAAGGCGCGGACGTCCGCCGCCCAGGGGTGGTCCAGGAAGGCCTTGGAGCCCAGGAGCCCGGCCTCCTCGCCGTCGTTGAAGTTGAAGACCACCGTGTGCTGCGGACGCGGCCCCGCCGCCAGGGCGCGCGCCACCTCCACCGCCGCCGCCACCGAAACGGCGTTGTCGCCCGCGCCGAAGCTTTCCGGCGGCGAGTCGTAGTGCGCCGACACCAGCACCGCCGAGGCCGAGTCGCCGCGGATGCGGGCCAGCACGTTGGTGGTGCGGCGGAGCTCGGTCGTCCCCGGGCGCCACATGGCCTCCCCGGATTCCATGCGGTCCTGCATCTGCACCTCCACCCCGGGGATCGCCCCCAGCGTGGCGGCCAGGTACGCCGCCGCCCGATCGCGCTCCGACGAGCCGGTCACCCGCCGGCCGATCGTGCCCGCCAGGAACTGCATCACGGGACGCGCCCGCGCCTCCGAGAACTCCGTGGGCGGCGCGCCGGCGGACACCGGCGCGGGCGGCCGGTCGCCCCATTCGGCGAGGGCCAGCACGGCCGCGAGGACCGCCGCCGAAGCCAGCCAGACGAGGCCGCGGCGCCCGCGGGGCTCGCGGGGCTCGTCGACGGGAGGAGACACGGGGGCGCGGCGGGTCCCGTGGGTGCGAATGTGGGTGGGTTCTTCCATGGGAGGCTTGGGAGGCTGCGGCAGGAGAGGCCCGGGGTGGGCGATGTAATTGATGGCGGACAATATGCGACCACCCGGCGGCGGGCGCAACGACCTCGGCGGCGGCTGGCGCGTGTGGGGTTGGATCGTGGCGTGGGGCCGCTCCGGAGCCGGACGATACTGCCGTCCGTCTCCTGCGCGGGTCGCGGAGCCACCGGAAACCGCCCCGGTGTCTCCGCTCCGGCTCCGGGAACCTCACGCAAACGGCCGCGCGAGTTTCCCTCCGCAGAAGACCCGATGGGTACCGCGGAACCGCGAAAGGCGCCCCTGCCGAGGTCTCCCGGCGAGGGCGCCTTTTCGTACTCCGCACTCCCGCACTTCAGTTCGCCGGCGATCCGCCTCCGGCGTGCGTGGCCGACTGCAGCGCCATCGTCACCGATCCCACGAACGGCATGGACGACTCGATGCGCACGGGGACGCGGCGCTCGTCGTCGGTGAGGAAGAGCCGGATCACGGCCTCGCGCCCCTCCCTGTAGCGCTCCGGGTCGTGCACGCGCATCTCCACCACGATGGCCTGGAACTCGCCGGCCGGCACGGAAACCCGCTGGCGGCCCACGACGCGCACCCGCACCGGGTTGCGGCGGGTGTCGAAGTGGCGGTTCAGGTCGTAGGCGGCGCCCGCCTCCAGCGGCAGCGTGCGGATGAAGAACAGGAACGACAGCTCGTCCAGCGGCGCCGCGGTGGGGGTGGCGCCCTGCTCGCCCCCGGCCGACGCCCACCTGCGGTCCGCCAGGTCCATGCGCACGTCCTCGCTGCGGCTGCCCAGCGGGCTGCGCTCGGTTTTGGTGTAGCGCATGGACGCCATGGCGCGCGCGTCGAGCCACGAGCGCGTGCGGTCGCGGATCATTGCGGGGCCCATGCGCCCGCTGAAGTCGAAGCCCAGGACGTAGGCGCGGCGCCCCTGCACCTCCTCCGGTCCGGTCACGGTCAGGGTCCCCGTCCCCAGCTTCCCGAAGCGGCTGCTGCTAGCCCGGTACACCAGCTCCTCGCCGATCCCGAAGGGGATGCGCGGGGCCTGCGCCCGCAGGCCGGAGCCGGGGAGGGCCAGCGCCAGTGCGGCGAGGACGGCGAGGACCCGGCCTCCCGCGCCGCGCCGGACCCCGTGCCGGATGCTGCCGATGCCGTTGCCGTTGCCCACCTCTGCCTCCCTCGCTCGTGCGGTTCTCGCTTCCACCACCGGAAGCTAGGGCCGCGCGGGGCGCCCGAGTGTCGGGGCGGGGCGGAGGACGGTGTGGGGGGAGCCGGGAGACCGGGTGTGGGGGATGTCCCCACACCGCGGTCATTGGTGGCCGGAGCCATTGGCGGGGCCGGCGGGTCGTGTTACCATAATGGTAACGAATTCTGCGTGCTTCTATCCTTGTCCCCGGAGCCTGGCGTGCACGTCATCACCAGACAGCGCCTGGTCGAGTTCTGGAAGAAGCACCCCGATGCCGAGGAACCGCTGAAAGCCTGGATGGCGTTGATGAAGGCGGGGCGGTTCCGGAACTCTCACGACCTGAAGGCCCGGTTCGGATCGGCGGACTTCCTGGGCGGCAGAAAAACGGTGTTCGACATCGGGGGAAACAAGTACCGGCTGGTGGCGGTGATCTGGTACGAGACGGGACAGGTCCACATCAAGCACGTGCTGACGCACTCCGAGTACGACCGTCTGACCCGGTCGGGCGGGCTCTAGCAGCGGGTCGGGGCCTGGGCACCGTCCGTTGAGCGGGAATGGTGCACATCAGCGGGTGAAAGGCGAAATGGCAACGCTCCTCGACTTCAGCAGGCCGCACGTCCTCCGGAACCGGGAGGAGTACGATGCCGCCATCCGTGAGATCGACCTTCTTTCCGATCAGGATCCGGCGTCCGGTACGGAGGAGCACGACCGCCTGCTCTTCCTCATGGTGCTCGTCGAGGCCTACGATACGGAGCACTACCCCGACGAGATGTTCGCGACCACGCCGCAGGCGGTGGTGGATTTCATGCTCGAGCAGAAGGGGGTGTCCCGGGCCGAGTTGGCGGAGGCGATGGGCGGCCGGAGCCGGGTGTCGGACTTCTTCCAGGGCAAGCGTCCCCTCTCCCGTGGGCAGATCGTCGCGCTCCGCGACCTCCTGGGCATCCCCGCCGACCTCCTCCTGTAGGCCGCGGTCGTTTCCCGAAGGCGCACGGATGCAGGCTCGCGGCGCCGCCGCGAGCCTGCATCCGCGTCCATGGCCGTATCGCTCCGGTTGCCCGGGAACCCTCACCTTTCCGCCGCCGCTCGGGCCGGCACCCGGCGCGCCGTGCTCCGCCACATGCGCGGGGGCGCCAGCAGCACGGGGCAGGGCGCCGACCACGCCACCTCCGATCCCACGCTCCCGGCCACCGCCCGGCCCAGCGGGCCGCGGTCCGCACCACCGCGTTCGGCGCGGCGCCCAGGTTCGAGGCGGCCAGGACGGGGCGGCGCAAGCTCGGGTGCTGCATGGGGTCCTCCCGGGGTCCGGCGTCGGCGCGGGGTGTCGAAGAGCGCCCGCAAAATTCCGTGTCTCCGTGTCCGCCGGGTCGGGGGTCCGGCGCGGCGTGGCCAATCAGGCGGCGGGGAGCGGCGCCGGCATCGCCTCCGGCGCCCGCGCGCCTCCGGGCGATTCCCGGCGCTCCGCGCCGGGGACCGCGAGCACGCTGCAGGGGGCGCCCCGCAGCGCCGCGGCGGCGTTGCTCCCCAGGTGGAAGCGGGCCGCCCCGGGGCGCCCGGTTCCCAGCACCACCAGGTCCGCCGCCCACTCCGACGCCTCGGCCAGGATCTCGTCCGCGGGCACGCCCAGGCGCACCTTGCACTGCACCCCGCGGGCGCGCGGCCGGCGCCCGCGCACGAAGGCGTCCAGCTCCCGCTGGGCCCTTTCCTCCCGCGCGGCGCGGGGGAGCGCCGACCGCGCGGGACCGTCCTCCACCACCCGCAGCGAGCGGAGGTGCGGGGGGCACCCCGGGCAGAGCGCCCCGGCCACGTCCAGCCCGCGCTCGTGCACCTCCACCCCCGCGTCGGTCAGGTCGGCGGCCAGCAGGACGCGCCGCGGCCCGCGCGCCAGCGAGGCGCGCTGCACCAGCACCGGCACCCCGGCCCGGCGCACCACGCCCTCCGCGGTGGTGCCCAGGAAGTGCCGCCAGACGCGGTTCCCGCGCGTGGCACCCACCACCAGCAGCTCCGCGCCCACCGCGCGCGCGGTCTCCGGCAGGCGCTCCGTGGCCGCGCCCTCCACCACGTGGAGCACCGCCGCCGTGCCGGGTGCGTCCGCGTGGAGGCGCGCCTCCAGGCGCGCCCGCAGCCCCGCCGCGTGGCCGCCGGACCCGGCGCCCCCCGCCGCCGCGGCGTCGAAGGCGTGCACCACGTGCAGCGTCGCGCCCAGCGCGCGCGCCGTCTCGGCCACGTGGGGGAGGAGAGGGTCGGGAGCGTCCAGCAAGGCGATGCCGGCAACGATCGTCCGCAGGGGGTGGAGCATGGTGCCTCGGGTAGCAGCCCGGTGTCCCGCGGGCGGGGACCTCCCCCGCCGTCCGGGAAGAAAGCTACGGCGCGGGGGTCGCGGGCACGTCGGGCGCCGGGGGTCGCGGGCGTAGGGGAACGCCACCCGGCGTCCGCCGCCAGGCGTCGAGAAAAACCGGACACGGAGTCCGCGGGCACCACCTTTCCCCCCGCGCGCGCGGCGCGTAGCTTCCGGCTGTGGTGTCCCCGCCGCTCCCCCTCCCCCGACCGCCGCGCCCATGCCGGAGGAACCGGAAAAGGACCTTCTCGCCCGCCTGCTCCTGGAGGAGGTGTGCGACGACGCCGTGTTCGCGCTGGACCCGGAGGGGCGCGTCGCCGCCTGGGGCGGTGGCGCCGCGCGGATGACCGGCTACCCGGAGGCGGAGGCGCTCGGCCGCCCGCTCGCGGCGCTCTTCACCGGGGAGCGCGCGGCGGAGGGGGTGCCGGAGCAGGCGCTGCGGCTGGCCGCCGAGCACGGGCGCTTCGAGGCCGAGGAGGAGTGGGTGCGAAAGGGCGGCGGGCGCTTCCGGGTGGGGGCCGCGTTCACCGAGCTGCGCCGGGAGGGGCGGCGGGTGGGCTTCGGGGTGGTGGCGCGCGACCTCACCGGGCGCCAGCAGGCCGAGCGGGCGCTGCAGCAGCGCACCGGGCTGGTGCGGCTCCTCCAGCGCGTGTCCTCCGCCGCAAACGAGGCGGAAAGCGTGGAGGCGGCGCTGCGCACCGCGCTGGACGAGGTGTGCGCCCACACCGGGTGGCCGGTGGGGCACGCCTGGCTCCCCGCGCCCGGCGGCGGGCTCGCCTCCGCCGGCATCTGGCACCTGGACGATCCCGAGCGCTTCCGCGCCTTCCGCGAGCTTTCCCAGGGGATGCGCTTCCAGGCGGGGACCGGGCTCCCGGGCGAGGTGCTGGCGGCCGGGCAGCCGGTGTGGGTGGAGGAGCTGGAGGGCGACGCGCACTTCGTGCGCGGGCGCGCGGGGCCGGTGCCGGTGCGCGCCGCCTTCGCCCTTCCCGTGCTCATCGGGCGCGAAGTGGCGGGGGTGCTGGAGTTCTTCTGCGACCGGCCGGCCCCCCCCGACCACGCCCTGCTGGAGGCCATGACCCACATCGGGGTGCAGCTGGGGCGGGTGGCGGAGCGCGGCCGCGCCCAGGAGGCGCTGCGCCGCTCCGAGGCCAAGTTCGCGGGGATCATCTCCATCTCCTCCGACGCAATCGTCTCCACCGACGAGGAGCAGCGCATCACCCTGTTCAACCAGGGGGCCGAGAACGTCTTCGGCTACACCGCCGACGAAGTGCTGGGCCGGCCGCTGGACCTGCTGATCCCGGAGCGGTCGCGGCCCTCCCACGCCGCGCAGGTGCGCGGCTTCGGCGACTCGCCCGTGGTGTCGCGGCGCATGGGCGAGCGCGGGCGCATCTCCGGGCGCAGGAAGAGCGGCGAGGTGTTCCCCGCCGACGCCTCCATCTCCAAGCTCGACCTGGGCGGGCGGCGCATCTACACCGCGGTGCTGCGCGACGTCACCGACCGGGTGCGCGGCGAGGAGGAGCTGGCCGCCCGCACCGAGGAGCTGGAGCGCTCCAACCGCGAACTGGAGCAGTTCGCCTACGTGGCCTCGCACGACCTGCAGGAGCCGCTGCGCATGGTGGCCAGCTACACGCAGCTCCTGGCGCGCCGCTACCGCGGCCGGCTGGACGAGGACGCCGAGGAGTTCATCGGCTACGCGGTGGACGGCGTCACCCGCATGCAGGCGCTGATCAACGACCTGCTGGCGTACTCCCGCGTGGGCACGCGCGGCGGCGCCCCGGAGCCGGTGGACACCGCCGCCGTGCTGGAGCGCGTCCTGTCCAGCCTGGGCCCGGCCGTGGAGGACGCCGGCGCCACGGTGACCCACGGTCCGCTCCCCACGGTGACGGGCGACGCCGGCCAGCTGGGGCAGCTCCTCCAGAACCTGGTGGGCAACGCCGTCAAGTTCCGCGGCGAGGTGCCCCCGCGCGTGCACGTGTCCGCCGCGCGCGGCCGGGACGAGTGGACCTTTTCGGTGGCGGACAACGGCATCGGCATCGACCCCGGGTACGCCGAGCGCATCTTCGTCATCTTCCAGCGGCTGCACACCCGCGCCGAGTACGCGGGCACCGGCATCGGGCTCGCCATCTGCAAGAAGATCGTGGAGCGCCACGGCGGGCGCATCTGGTTCGAGCCCGCGCCGGGCGGGGGCACCGTCTTCCGCTTCACCCTCCCCGACCGGGAGCGCGACCGAGAATGAGCAGCCAGAGCGTGTCCCGCCCCGTGGAGGTGCTGCTGGTGGAGGACAACCCGGGCGACGTGCGGCTGACGCGGGAAGCCCTCAAGGAAGGATCGATCCGCAGCCACCTGCACGTGGCCCGCGACGGCGTGGAGGCGCTCGCCTTCCTGCGCCGCCAGGGCGAGCACGCCGGCGCCCCGCGCCCCGACCTGGTCCTCCTGGACCTCAACCTCCCCCGCAAGGACGGCAGGGAGGTGCTCACGGAGATCAAGGAGGACGCGGCCCTGCGGCAGATCCCGGTGGTGGTGCTCACCAGCTCGCAGGCCGATGAGGATATCCGCCGCGCCTACGACCTGCACGCCAACTGCTACATCGCCAAGCCGGTGGACCTGGACCGGTTCATCCACGTCGTGCGGTCCATCGAGGAGTTCTGGTTCACCGTGGTCAAGCTGCCTCCCGAGTGATGCAGCTGGGGCGGTTTACGGCGGGTTCGGGCGTGTCCCCCGCGGGGCGCGGGGGTCGGGCTTCGGCTCCGTTGGGCTGCAAACAACGCAGCCCAACGGAGTCGAGCCCCGCGAAACTGCCCGCGGGTCTCGCCCCTTCGGGCCGGGATCCCTCACGCGGGGCCCCCACCCGGCTCGCTTGAGGCTCGCACGGCTTACCCCCTATCAGGTCGCTGAAAAACGGCAGCCTGGAGTGTGACGTGGAAAACTTCCACTCCAGAATCAGCGAAACGGGGCTTTTCCGGCGTATGGGGTGCCCGGTTTCCCGCCCGTGCAGCCATTTTCGGCGTGCACGGACGCACTGTGCCTCAGGCGAGGGCCTGCAAACCCGGCGCGAGGCGTGCCAGGCGCAGGAGGTTGTACGCGGCGCCCACGATCAGCGCCTTCTGCGTCAGCTTCCAGCGATCCACGTGGCGGCTCCGACGCATCCCGCCGATCTCCTTTGCCCAGCCGAAGATCTCCTCGATCCGCTTACGCTTGCGTTGCGAGAGGGCGTACTCCGGCGTACCCATCCGCTCTCGGGCTCGGCTGCGCGCTTCGGCTCCCTTGGCGTCCGGGTCGATCGGCCCCTCCGGGATCGGCACGTGCGCGCTCACACCGTCCTGATAGGCTGCCTGGAGGAACGGGCCACTGGGATAGCCCCCATCCAGCCCCACCGTGCGCTCCACCGGCAAGTCGTGCCGAATCCGGCTGCGCTCCAGCAGCAGGAGTGCCTGGTCGCGCTCGCCCGTCCCGTCGGCCTCCACCACGCTGACGTCGATGAGCAGCCCGTGCCGGTTCTCCATCAGCGCGTTCAGCAGATGGCACAGCCGCGCCGGCACTCCCTTGCTCTTGGTCGCCAGGCGCGCCTCGGGGTCCGTGAGCGAGCGGTGCGTCGCGTTGGTCCGCTTCTCTTTGCGGAAGTTCACCGAGGGATTGCTCGTGTCGCCGTCCTTCGAGCCGTCGCTGACCTTCTCGTCCGGGCTGCCGATCTTGCGCAGGCTCTTCATCGAGGCATAGCTCTCGATCAGGCTGCCATCGATCGAGAAGTGCTCCTGGCTCGCCAGTTCCTCCAGGTACGCCCCCTCGATGATCCGCTCGAAGAAGGTGCGCACCAGCCCGTGCTTCTCGAACCGATCCCGGTTCTGCGTGAACGTGGTCGCATCCCACGCCCCCGCATGCGGCTCCAGGTCCAGGAACCACCGGTAAGCCAAGTTCACTCCGATCTGCTCCACCAGCATCCGCTCCGAACGGATCGAGTGCAGCGCCTGAAGCAGCAGCGCCTTCAGCAGCATCTCCGGCGGGATACTCGCCCGTCCCAGAGCCGCGTAGGCGCGGTCGAACTCCGGACTCATCCCGGCCAGCACCGCATCGGCTCGCGCCTTGACCGCCCGCAGCGGATGCGTAGGCGAGAGCAGGCTCTCCGGATCGTAGAACATCCACATCGCGTGCTGCTGGCTGACTCGTCCGCGCATCGTGGCTGCTCCCCGAGAGTGTGAGGACAGGTTTTCCCCAATCTACGACGCCACACCCTCGCGCGCACGCGCGTGCGCACAAGCTTTTCAGCAACCTGCTATATCCCCCAATTCTGGGGGAGGGCTTCCCGCGCCTCCGCTTTGTCGTGCTCCCCCCAGGGGCCCGGGGGAGGGGGTCCGCCGTCGCCGTTGCAGGCTGTTCCCTGTTCCCTGTTCCCCAAGTAGCTCCGTGCCCACACGCATCCTGCTCGTCGAGGACAACCCCGGCGACGCGCGGCTGATCCGGGAGACGCTGCGCGAGGCGGAGTCGTTTCCCTTCGAGCTGGCGCACGCCGACCGGCTCGCGGCGGCCGAGGAGCGGCTGGCGGGGGAGGCGTTCGACGTGGTGCTGCTGGACCTGTCGCTCCCGGACGCGCACGGGCTGGAAACGGTGCGGCGCACCCTCGCGGCGGCGCCGGAGGCGCCGATCGTCGTGCTCACCGGGCTGGACGACGAGACGCTGGCGGTGGCGGCGGTGCAGGCGGGGGCGCAGGACTACCTGGTGAAGGGGCGGCTGGACGGAACCCTGCTGGCGCGGGCCATCCGCTACGCCGTGGAGCGCAAGCGATTGGAGCGCGAGCGCGCCGCGCTGCTGCGCAGCGAGCGGGAGGCGCGCGCGACGGCCGAGGCGGCGGTGCGCGCCCGCGACGACGTGCTGCGCGTGGTGTCGCACGACCTGGGGAACTCGCTGAGCGCGGTGCTGGTGACTACCACCCTCCTGCTGCGCTCCCTCCCCGCGGAGGGCGAGGTGCGGCAGCGGGTGGCGAGCATCCGCCAGCTCGCCGAGCAGATGCAGCGGCTGCGGCAGGACCTGCTGGACGTCGCCAGCATCGAGGCGGGGCGGCTCTCCATCGAGCCGGACTGGTGCGAGCCGCGGGAATTGCTGGAGGCCACCCGCGAGCACTTCTCGCCCGTGGCGGCGGAGCGCGGCGTGTCGCTGCGGGTGGAGGCGGAGGAAAGGCTGCCGCCCGTGGTCGCGGACCGCGAGCGCGTGCTGCAGGTGCTCGCCAACCTGGTGGGGAACGCGCTCAAGTTCACCCCGGCTGGCGGACGCATCGAGCTGTCGGCGGGGCGGGACCCGGAGGGGGTGCGCATCGCCGTGGCGGACACCGGGCCGGGGATCGCGCCGGAGCACCTGCCGCACGTCTTCGACCGGTTCTGGAAGACGCAGGGCGGCAACCGACACGGCGCGGGGCTGGGGCTGGCGATCTGCAAGGGGATCGTCGAAGCGCACGGGGGGAGCATCGGCGCCCGGTCGGTGCTCGGCGGGGGCAGCACCTTCGCCTTCACCCTCCCCGCCGCGGAGACCGGGCCGGAGGAGTAGCCGGGAACGGCGAGACTCTGCGCCGCCCCGGCAACGGCGCGCGCGGCCTGCCTGTGGACACGGCGCCGCATGCGTTGCGGCGCCGGACCCCGTTTTCCGTCCGCCCTCGTTCAGCCTCCGGAAACCAGGATCAGGCCGCGGGGAGGCTGGGCGGGAGCGGAAATGGGGGACATGGAGCTCCTCCTGGAGACAGGTGGATGGGCCACGGGCTGCCTGTGTAAAATTTTGGAGCAATCTGCGTTTCGGAATCATCTGATCCCGCCGCGGCGTCCGGACGGTCCACTGGGGTGGGGGACCGTCCGCCGGCCGGTCCCCCACTTCGCACTCCGCTCCGGCCGGGTCACACGGAATCCGTGTAGATCAGGCTCTTCGGGGCGTCAGCAAGCCGCTGAAGGCAGGGATGCCGTGCAGTTCTCCCCCTTTCCCCCGCTTGCGGGGGAGAGGGGGCCGGGGGGTGAGGGGGTCCATCCTCGCGGACGCCAGCGCGATGCCCGCGTGAGGGATGCGAGCGCGAAGCGGCGAGACCCGGCGGCAGTTTGCCGGGGCTCGCCTCCGTTACGCACGGTTGTTTCGTGCGTTACGGAGCCGCAGCCCGACCCCGGCGCAGCCGGGGGCACGCCCGAGCCCAGCCGTTCACCCCGACACGGCGGCATCCGGCATCAGGCCCGCACCGGTACAGACGGCCAGGGGGAGCACCAGCCACTGCGCCTCCGTGCCGCCCCGCACCTCGCTGGGGAGAGCCCACGTCCAGTCGCCGCAGCGCAGCGTCCTCTCCGTTGCCCCCGCGTCGCGGAAGCCGAAGGAGCGGTACAGCTGCATGGCGTCCGCCACCCGCTTCTTGGCGGCGGAGCCCGCCCCGGGGTCCACGGGCACGCGCACCAGCAGCACCGAGTACGCGTCCCCCGCGGCCCCGCGGGCCAGGCGGCGGACCAGGTCGCCGCCGATGCCGATCCCCCACAACCCGGGCGGCACGTACAGGTCGTCGGCGTCCCACTTCAGCACCCTCTCGGCGCCGTGCCCGCAGACGACCGCGAGCTGGGTGGTGAGGCGCGTGCCGTCGGTGTAGCCCAGGTCCATCTCGTAGGCCAGCGCGGTGAAGTCCTTGTCGCCCGGCTTGGCCCGACCTCCCTGCTTTTCCGCCTCGCCCTTCCACTCCTGCTCCCGCTCCCGCTTCCACTCCCGGAGCGCGTGGCCGTCGCCCGCCGGCCCCACGCGCACGTCCGTGTGAAGGCGCGCGGCGAGCCCCAGCCGCCCCTCCAGGAAACGGGCGAAGGGGAGCGGGAAGCCCGCCTTGAGGAGCGGCCACCAGAGCGCCACCAGCGGGGCCGAGGTCCAGCGGGCGGCGTAGTTCATCACCCCCAGGTACACCGGGTGCGAGAAGTTGCGCTCCAGGTCCTCGCAGCGGTACAGCTCGTACAGGAAGTTCAGCGCGGCGCGCACCGCGTGCAGCGTCGCCACCGGGTCGTCCGCCGCGGGCATGGCCTCGCCCTCCCGCCCGGGCTGCGCGCCGTACAGCTTGGGGATCCACACCCGGCCGGCCCCGCCGGAGCGCTCCAGCGCCGCGACCTCCGGGTACACCTCGCGCAGCAGCGTGGCGCACCCCGGCTGGCGGAGGGTCCCGTCCAGGGCGGCCACGCCCTCCGTGAAGCGGTGGAGCCGCTCCACGGCCCCGTCCGGCACCGCCAGCCACTCGCGCCGCGCCCCGGAGAACACAGACGCGGTCCACGCCCGCTGCGCGTCCTGGCCCGGCACCGCCTCCTCCCGCGGCACGCTCTCCGCCACGCGGCGCAGCGCGGTGAGGGCGGCGAACTCGCCCAGGCGGCGGTACGCTTCCCACTGCGCCTCGTCGTAGAACTGGTCGATGGTGGTCTCGTGGGGGAAGGCGGCGTTGCGGGCGCGGTAGTGCCCCACGTCCGCGGGCTCGCCGCCGGTCAGGGTGGGCTTGAAGATGAGCAGGACGCCCGTGTCGCCGTCCGGGTAGTGGATGTCGCCCGCCACCATGTGCTGCCGCGCGAGCCCGTCCGCCCCGGGCCGCAGGGGCGCGAGGTCGATGCGCACGTCCACCCCGAAGTCCACGCGCACGCGCCGCACCAGGTTGCCTACGTCCTCGAACGTCCGCTCCCCGTCCTGCCCGCAGTCCGAGGCCACGATCACGCGGCAGTGGCGGCGGATCAGCTCGTAGACCGCCGTGTTCTCGAAGTGCGCCCCGTCCGACAGGTGAACGTCCGCGCCGGTGGCGCTGGTGGCCCCCAGCAGCTCCTTGTAGAACGGGAGCCCCACCCAGTTGCTGCGGCCGCTCCAGACGCGGTGCGGCCGCCAGCCGGGCGCGTCCTCGCGCGGCTCCGGCTCCGTCCCCCCTGCCGGGTGCCTGAGCCACAGCCCCAGCCGCAGCCCGAAGGCCGCCATGAGGAAGGTGGCCGCCGGGCCGAAGTACATGGACTTGGCGCCCATGTTGGAGTTGAAGGCCGCGCCCGAGGCGGTGATCGCCGAGCCCAACGTGGGCACCTTCCCCGGCGCGTCCGGCCACCCCGCCCAGGCCGTACCCACCGAGAACCCCGCCCGCGACAGCACGGCGCTGGCCGCCCCCCGGTACAGCCCCGCCAGGGGATCGGTGGGAGCCAGGTCGTTGGCGGCGCAGCACACCAGGTGCACGGGCCCGCCGGCGGGGAGCTCGCACAGGGCCAGGTCGTCCGCCCCGTCGTCCTCGGTGACGCGGCCCACGTCGGTGCGGGCGCGCGGGCGCGACGCGCCCAGGTAGGCCCGCGCGAGCCGCGACCGGTAGAAGGCGTGCAGCCCCACCTGCTCCGGCTGGTAGAAGAACACCGTCAGCACCGTCACCGCGGCCGCGGCGGCCACGGCCACGCCGTACGGGTCCAGCAGCCCGTACGCGGTGCCCGCCATGCCGTGCGCGGCCGCGAGCAGCGCGACCATGCCTACGGCGATGGCGGCCAGGATGGGATACGCCACCACCTTGGGGAGCACCCCCCTGATCCGCTGCGAGAGCTTGGGGCCGCCGGCGGGCCGGCGGTCCTGGGACGCGAATTTCTGCAGGCGGGTCTGCACCCACACGGCCAGCGCGATGGAGCCGCCGCCCGCCGCGGCCGTCCGGGCGCCGTGGCCCGCGGCGAGGTGCGCCACCACGGTCCCGGCGCACCACAGGAGGGCGAACACCGTCCACGCCACCGTCAGGAACACCAGCCGGCTGGACACCCGGTCCAGCCCGCAGCGGAGCGCCCGGCCCCACCCGTAGCGGGCGGTGCGGGAGAACAGGAACCTCAGCAGCAGGAAGCCCACCAGGGCGCCGGCCCACACGGCGGCGGGCACCAGCAGCACCAGCCAGTCCGTCGCCAGCGCGCTGTCGTCCAGGAACGGGAGGCTGCCCGCCGCGGGCGGGCCGCCCACGCTGTTCCCCGAGACGCCGGCCGCCGCCGCCCACCCCGCGCCCGCCACCAGCACCGCCAGCGAGGCGGCCAGCCAGTAGGCGATGCCCATCGCCCTTTCGCCGCGGTTCGCCCACGCCACCTCGGCCGCGAGCATCACCACGGCGGTGAGGCTCGCGACGGTCCAGGAGCCGCCCGGCACGCGCAGACGCAGCGCCACCCCGTCCTGCACGGCGAACATCAGCGACGCCACGGCGCCCAGCCCCGCGAACACCAGCACCAGCAGCGACAGCGCGGCGAGCAGCGACGGCACCATCCCGCCGAGCGCCGCCACCAGCATGCGCCCGGTGTCGTAGCTGAACACCCCCATGCGGGGCGACAGGAAGTTGCTGAACTCGCGCAGGTGGCGGATCTCGTCCGCCTCGCGCCCCGAGCAGGGGTCCGCCGCGTCCGGGAACACGCTCCCGCCCCTGCGCTTGCGCCAGGCGCTCCAGAACCCGCCCAGGTAGCCGCCGCCGGACACGGTGGACACGTAGTCGAACGCGCCCAGCAGCTCCAGCCGGTTGAGCCCCTGCACCAGCCCCAGGTTGTAGGTGGCGCTGCGGATGCCGCCGCCGGAGAGCGCCAGGCCGTACAGGTCGCCCGGCGGGTGGACCAGCCAGTCCGCGCCGCCCGGGGGCGGCGGGTCCGGCAGCTCCAGCTCGGCCTGCACCAGCCCCTCGATGCCGGGGGCGTAGCACTCGTCAGTGGTCATGGGACGGGAAAGGAGGGGGGCGGTGCTGCGGGAGGAGGGCGCCGCGACGTGCGCTCGGCACGGTAATGCGGCCCCTTGCGAGCGTCAATCTTTTCAGTCGGGGAAGCCGGGGCCGCCGTCCGACACCGGAGCCGCGTGAGGGATGCCCGCCCGGACCCGCCGTTCGAAGCCGTTCAGGCCGTTCCCAGCCTGGCCTTCAGCACCCCGGTCTCCAGGGCGAAGCGAACCAGCTCGGCGCGGTGCGTGAGCCCCAGCTTCTGCATCAGGCGCGAGCGGTAGGTGTCCACCGTCTTCGGCGACAGGAACAGCTTCCTGCCGATCTCCCCGGAGCCGTACCCCTCCGCCGACAGCTTCAGCACCTCGCGCTCCCGCTCGCTCAGGTCGTGCAGCGGGTCGTTCTCGCCGTGCCCCGCCGTCTTGTAGCCGCGCAGCAGGAGGCGCGTGGCGCTGGGGTACAGGAACACCTCGTCGCGGGCCACGGTGCGCACCGCCAGGATCAGGTCCCTGTCGGCGCTGGTCTTCTGGACGTAGCCGCTGGCGCCCGCCTCCAGCACCGGGAGCAGGTACTCCTCTTCCGCGTGCGAGGTGAGGATCAGCACCCGCGTCCCCGCGTCCAGCGCCATGACCTGGCGGGTGGCCTCCATCCCGCCCATCCCCGGCATCGCCAGGTCCATCACCACCACGTGGGGGCGGAGGGCGCGCACCCGCTCGATCGCCTCCTCGCCCGTGGACACCTCGCCCACCACGTCCATGTCCGGCTCCAGGCCGAGCAGCGCGCGCAGGCCCCCGCGGAGCACCGCGTGGTCGTCGGCAAGAAGGACGCGGATCTTGTCGGGTATCATCGCTCA
Source organism: uncultured Gemmatimonadales bacterium (assembly GCA_963716255.1). Taxonomy (GTDB): domain Bacteria; phylum Gemmatimonadota; class Gemmatimonadetes; order Longimicrobiales; family Longimicrobiaceae; genus JAFAYN01. Next base: position 3,803,845 of record OY970303.1, read on the forward strand.
CCAGGTTGAAAAAGGAGAATCCGGAGCTCGCCCCCCACCCTCACACCAGCCCGGCGACGGCGGCCCCCACCCCGTACGACACCGCCGCCGCCACGGCGCCCACCAGCAGCATCTCCAGCCCCGCGCGCCACCAGCGCAGCGAGGTGACGAGCGCCCGCAGCGCGCCCACCACGAACAGCGTCACCAGCGTCATCGCCACCGCCACGCGCAGCCGCAGCTCCGGCGGGGCGAGCACGTAGGGGACGAGCGGCACGCTCCCCGCCACCACGAAGGCGCCCAGCGTGGCGAGGCCGTGCCGGAAGGGGAAGGGCTCCTGCATGGCCTCGCCGCGCGTGGCCCGCACCGCCTCTTCCGAGCGGATGGAAAGGAAGCTGCTCGCCCCCATGGAGAAGCCGTCCGCCAGGAGGTTCGCCACGCCCAGGATCAGGGCCACCGCGGGATCCAGCGCCGCCCCGGCCACCCCCGTGACCACCGCGAAGGTGGTGATGATGCCGTCGTTGGCGCCGTACACCAGGTCGCTCAGGTAGTGGCGCACCAGCTCCACCCCGGGGCCGGGCTCGTGGCTGCGGCGAAGCTCCCGCAGCTCGGGTGAGGCGGCCACCGGCTACCCCGCCGCGCCGCCGGGGACGGCCTCGCGGCCGGACACGTCCTGCACCGCGATGCGGAAGAGCACCTGGCGGAAGGCCACCGGGTCGTCCGCGGTGAAGGTCTCGGGGAGCAGCGTGCGCAGCAGCCCCAACGCCTCTTCCCACTCGGCCTGCTGTCCCGCGGCGCCGTCCGGCGGGATGGTGTAGAAGCCGCCGTGCACCACCACGCTCCGCCAGCGGAACAGCTCTTCCGCCTCGTCCACCTCGAAGGCCACCGGCCACCAGGTGTCGCCCGTGGTCTCCAGCATCGCCCCGTGGCGGGTGCGGCCGTAGATCCATGCCCGGTGAAAGACGTAGTGCACGGGCTGGATGTCGATGCGGTTCCCCCTTGCGTACGCGACGCGGCCGACGTGGTTGCGCGCCAGCACGGCGTCGCACTCGGCGCGGTTCAGCGTGCGGATGAGGGGCGTGGGATGGCTGCTCACCTTGGGCATCCTGGGTTGGGGACCGCGGGGTTCGCCGTGGGATCCGTTCCTGCCGCAAGACCCCGACCATTCCGTGCATGAGGAACGGCCCGAACTGCTCTCGACGGCCTGTCCGGGCGTGTCCCCCCGTGCCGGGGGGCCGGGCTGCGCGCGGAGTAGGACACGAAACTACCGTGTCCAACTCCGTCGAGCCCCCGCAAACCGCCGCGGGGTCTCGACCCTGCCGGGCGCGCATCCCTCACGCGGTGGCGCCGCGCCGCCGGCGTCCCGCGCCACGACAAGGATAGCTGCGAGGCGCGCCGTCCTCCGTCAGGCGGGCGCCGAACTTCCGACGGGACATCCCGGCACCGCTGTGCGCGGCGCGTGGGGAGTTTCCCCACGCACGCACGGCGGGGCCCCGGCGCAGCCGCCGCCCGGGGCCCCGATCCCGCCCATCCGCCGTTGCCCTTCTCCCCCTTGCGGGGGAGGGGGCCGGGGAGAGGGGGCCTGCCGTCGCGTGAGGGATTACGGCCCGAAGGGGCGAGACCGCGCGGCTGTTTGCGCGGGCTCGACTCCGTTACGCACGGTCGTTTCGTGCGTTACGGAGCCGAAGCCCGACCCCGGCGCCAGCCGGGGGCACGCCCGAACCCGCTGTTCAAACCCGCCGTAGAACCCGCTACGCCGTCCCCGCGTGCCGGGCGATCTCGCCCAGCAGCTGCCCGGCGGTGAACGGCTTGGGGATGTAGCCGGAAAAGCCGCGCTCCAGCATGTCCTCGCGGGTGCGGCCCATCACGTCGGCGGTGATGGCCACCACGGGAATGCCGCGGGTCTCGTCGTCGCCCTTGAGGCGCTCCAGCGCCTCCAGCCCGGTCATCACCGGCATCATGATGTCCATCAGGATCACGTCGGGCCTGCTCTCGCGGGCGGCCCTGAGCGCCTCCGCGCCGTCCATGGCGTGCAGCACGGCGTATCCGTAGCCCTCCAGCACGTCGCCCAGCACGGTGTGGAGGAGGCGCTCGTCGTCCGCCAGGAGGACGCGCCTGGGCCCGCCGTCCTGCGCGGGCGATGGGCTGGGGTCGTGGGGCATCTCCGGGGAGCGCGGCGGCTGCGCGGTCGGGGGAATGTTCATCCGGGGTGGTTCATGTGGGGAATCTCGTGGAATGTCGGGGCCGGCTCACCGCAAGCCACCTGCCACCTGCCTTTCCGCCGTGGCGCCGCCCCGGAACGGGCGGTCTATGTAGTGTAACGTGGGGACAGGCTCGCCGCACCTGTGGCTCCGGTGCAGCACGGCCGCGCGCCACACCGCGGGCGCGGGGTGTTTGCCGTCCCCGCGGTAACGCGGTGTGCCGGCGCGCCTTCCGCGGGCGCCGCGCCGCGGGGGCGGCGGCGCCGCGGCGCCCGGGCGCCTCGCCCGAAACGTGCAGAAACGTTCGTGGTCGGGAAGTACACGTCGGCCATGCGTTCCCTCCCCGGCACCGGCGGTTCCGCCGGGGAGCCGGATGCGCATGGCCTTCCGGCTTCCGCGGCGACCGGTCGCGTGTCCTGCCCCGGATCCGACGACATCCACCCGGAGTCAAAGCCAGGGGCAAAAGGTCTCCTCCATGACATTCGTCCTGCACGCGCACGACCCCTTCATCGCGGCCATCCTCCAGAGCATCGACGACCACGCCGTCTTCACCGTGGACCACGCGGGGTACGTCACCCGCTGGAACCCGGTGGCCGAGCGTGTCACGGGGTTCGCCGCGGCCGAGGTTGTGGGGAGGCACGTGGGCGGGCTGGCCGGCGGCGGCGACTCCGGCGAGGACGACTACGAGCGGGTGCTGCAGCTGGCCGCGCAGGCCGGGCGGCTGGAGGTGGAGCGCGAGTGGCTGCGCAGGGACGGGAGCACCTTCCGCGCGGCGGGGCGGATCACCGCCATCCGCGGCGACCGCGGCGACCTGCTGGGCTTCGTCGCCGTGCTCCGCGACACCGCGGACGAGAGCGAGGCCGACGCCGCGTGGCGGGCCGCTTCCTCCCCCTCGCCGCTGGATTCCTTCTTCGCCCTCCACCCCGACCCTGTCGCCTCGTTCGACGCCGAAGCCCGCTTCGTCCAGGCCAACGCCGCCTGGGAGCGGCTCGCCGGAACCGGCCCCGGCGAGCTCGCCGGCACCTCCCTGCTGTCGCGGGTGGTGCCCGAGGACCGCCGCCGCCTCCTGGACGCCTTTCACCAGGCCTCCCGGGGCGAGACGCAGCGGCTGGAGACCGCGCTGGCGGGCGGCGGCGAGCCCGCCGCGCTCGCCGTCACCTGCTTTCCGCGCCCGGACCGCAGCGGCGCCGCTGGGGTGTGGGCGGTCGTGCGCGACGCCCGCGGCGAGCGCGCCACGGGCGACGAGCTGCGCCGCGACGAGGCGTTCTTCCGCGGCATGGTGGAGGGCGCCGAGGGGGCGTTCTTCTACAGCCTGGACGCGGGCGGCCGCTTCGGCTACCTGTCCCCCGGCGTGCGGCAGGTGCTGGGCTACCGCCCCGAGGAGCTGGCCGGGCTGGCCTTCGCCGACCTGCTGGAGTCCCCCGCGCTTGACGCCCCGGCCGGCGCCCGCCCCCGCAGCGCCACCCTCGCGCTGCGCCACCGCGAGGGGCGCCGCGTCCTGGTGGAGGTGGCGGAGGCCCCGCCGGCCGTGAACGGCGAGGGCGCCGCGCTGCACGGCTTCGCGCGCGACGTGACCCGTGCGCGCGAGCACGAGGAGCAGCTCCAGCGCGGCTCCCTCCAGGACCCCCTCACCGAGCTTCCCAACCGCGCCGTGTTCATGGACCGGCTGGGGCACGCCGCCCGGCGCGTGGCGCGCCGCCCCGCCGAGCGGCACGGCCTGCTCCTGGTGGACCTGGACCGCTTCGGGCTGATCAACGACGCCATGGGGCGCGAGCTGGGCGACCTGCTGCTGGTGGAGGTGGCCCGCCGCCTGGGGCGCTGCGTGCGCCCCGGCGACACCCTGTGCCGGCTGCGCGGCGACGAGTTCGGGCTGCTCCTGGAGGGGCTCGCCGGCCCCGAGGCCGCCATCGGCGTGGCCGAGCGGATCCAGCGCGCCCTTGCCTCCCCCTTCCGCATCCGCTCGCACGAGCTGCGGGTGGGCGCCAGCATCGGCATCGCGCTGGGCGGCCCGGACGGCGCCGACCCCGACGACCTGCTGCGCGACGCCGCCGTGGCGCTGGGCGAGGCCCGGGCGCGCGGCGGCAGCGGCCACGAGCTGGCCGGGAGCGAGCTGCGCGCCGGCGTGCGCTCGCGCGCCGAGCGCGAGGAGGAGCTGCGCCGCGCCATCGAGCGCAACGAGCTGGCTCTGGTGTACCAGCCGGTGGTGTCGCTGCGCACCGGCGACGTCACCGGCTTCGAGGCGCTGGTCCGCTGGCGGCATCCCGAGCGCGGCACGGTACACCCCTCCGAGTTCCTCCCGCTGGCCGAGGACACCGGGCTGATCCTGGCGGTGGACCGCTGGGTCCTGGGCGAGGCGTGCCGCCGGCTGCGCAGCTGGCAGGACGAGTTCCCCGACCGCGAGTGCCGCATCAGCGTCAACCTTTCGGGCCGCCAGCTCGCCTCCCCCGGCGCCGCCGACCGTATCCGCGGCGCGCTGGAGGAGTGCTCCGTCGCCCCGCTCTCGCTGCAGGTGGAGGTGCGCGAGCAGTCCCTTTCCGAGGGCGAGGAGCTGTCCGCCGCCGTGCTGCGCCGCATCGACGAGCTGGGCGTCCGCGTGCAGATCGACGACTTCGGGTCCGGCGACGGCTCGCTCACCCGCCTGCGGCGCATCCCCGCGCACGTCCTCAAGATCGACCCCTCGCTGCTGGAGGGCGGGGACGACATGGTGCGGGCCGCCGTGGGGATGGCGCACTCGCTGGACATCCGCGTGGTGGCCGAGGGGATCGAGACCACCGAGCAGCTGGACCGCCTGCGCGCCATGGACTTCGACTTCGGCCAGGGCTACCTCTTCTCCGAGCCGGTGGACGGCGACCTGGCCGGCCTCCTCCTCAGCCGCAGACTCCCTCTGTAGGATTCCGGGAACGGACGTGGGCCGCCGCGCTTGCGCGCTTCCGTGCGCCCTCGCAGATTGCTGCCTTCCCCAGAGCCCCGGAACGAAATGATCAATCCCACACGCCTGCGTCTGCTCAAGCAGGAAGTCGAGTGCATGAGCCGCTTCGCGCTCGGCATCGTCGACGAGCTCGAAGCGTCCATCGGGACTCCCGCCGAGAGCGATGCGCCCATCCTGGTGCAGGAGATCATCTCCGTCGTGGTGAAGATCTCCTACCTGCTGTGGCGCTTCGGGCGCCGCGTGACCGACAAGCACGGCCAGGCCGAGGCCGACTACCTGGTCCGGACCCTGGGCCTTTCCGACGCCTCCCCGCTCTCTCCCGCGAACATGTCGCGGCTCACCGAGATGCTCTCCTCCTCCACGGCCGAGCTGCGCGTGGCGGTGAACGCCGAGCTGATGACGGTGACGGTGCAGGGCGTCATGTACCCGCTGCGGCCCATCGTCGCCTCCCTGCGCGAGCTGCACACCGAGCTGGTCGAGGACCTGGCCGCGCCCGCCGCCGAGGACGCCGAGTTCTCCACCGACGCCTGAGCCGCCGCCGGACCCGGTCTCCCCGGGTCCGGCGCCCGGGTGTCGGCGCCGTCCCGCACCCGTTGCGCCGGCTCCACTTTCCCGCCGCCTCCCTCGCCCGCCGCCGCTGCCGCATCCGCGGCTCCGCTCCCGCAAGTCGTTCGTCCACAAGGCTTCTGCGCCGCTCCGCGCGATCCGCCTTGCGGGTGCACGTCTTGCCTTTTGCTCCACCGGAGGCAGGGGCCGCAGCTTCGCGCCCCGCCCCGCCCACACCCGCAACATCCCTCATCATGACCGCGCCACGTGTCCTGATCCGCGATACCGGCCCCGAGGCCGACGTCCGCAGCGCCCCCGCCCGCCTGGGCGGTGCGTGGGCGCTGCTCGTCCCCACGGGCCTCATTTTCTTGCTGGTGGGCGCGGCCGACCTGGCCCTGGTGTGGTACCCGCTCGGGTTCGGCTCCGCCGAGTGGGAGTTCGGGTCGGTGACCTCCATGCTGAACGGGCTCCCGGTGCTGGTCATGGGGCTCGTGTTCCTCGCCATGGCCGCCGTGGCGTCCGGGCGCCGCTGGGCCGGGCGCGGGATCGCGACCGTGCTCGTGCTGCTCGCCGTGACGGTGGTGCTCATGGCGGCGCTGTACGCCACCACGGTCCCCATCGCGCTCAAGGCGGTGCCGAACCCCACGGTCGCGCTGGGCCTCAAGAAGGCCATCGCGAAGACCACCATCCAGGCCGCCGTGTACCCGGTGCTGCTCATCTGGCTGGCGATTTCCGCGTGGCGGCGCTCGGGGCAATAAACGGCACGGCATTACTGCGGGTTTGGGCGTGACCCCGGCTGGCGCCGGGGTCGGGCTTCGGCTCCGTAGCAAACGATACTACCGTTTGCAACGGAGTCGAGCCCCGCGAAACTGCCCGCGGGTCTCGCCCCTTCGGGCCGAAATCCCTCACGCAAGTGCCTTCCCCACCTTGATATCCAGCAGTAGCCCCCTCTCGCGGAATTGGGAGAGGGTGGCGGCTCCAAGGCCGCCGGGTGAGGGCCATCCGGGCGCGAATCCCTCACGCGCACCGCCAAAAACGACGGGGCCCCGGCGGACGCCGCGGGCCCCGTCGCGTGTCCGGGGGATCGCTTGCCCGCGGTCTAGGGCAGGGGGGCGGACCGCTCGGCCGTCCAGTCGTGCAGCGGCTGCATGCGCCGCTTCGCGTCGCGCAGGAAAGCTTCCCACGGGAGCGGGGCGTGCATGGCCAGGGTGAAGGTGAGGTGGGGAGACACCGGGCCCTCCACGCGGCGGCGGCTGGATTCGAGGGTCACCTGCTGCGTCGCCCGGCCCAGGTGGTCCCGCGTCTCGTCCAGGCACGCCAGCGCGCCGTCGAGCGCGCGGCGCCAGGCCTCCTCCCCCAGCCGGCCGAGCGGGATCGGCGTGGGACGGATCTGGGCCTCCATGATGCGCGGCCGGGCCGTCGCCTGCCAGAAGTCGCGCGCCCAGAGCACCTCGATCCGCTCGGCGTCGTCCGTGCGCCGCGCGAGGCCGGGGAGCGTGGGGTCCTCCAGCTCGCGCCGGATCAGGCGCGCAACCGGCCAGCCGTCGTACTTCATCCCCTCCAGGTTCACCCCCACCCACTTCCTCCCGCCCTGCGGGTCGACCCCGGCGCTCCACTGGACCCCCTCGCTGCCGTCGCTCAGGCCGCCCGTGCGGATGGACGGGCTGCCGAACGGGAAGCCCTCGCCGAACACCGTCCGGAAGGCGCGGTGCAGTTCCTCGCCCTCGCTGCCGAGCCATTCGAGCATGCTTTCCGTCCTGTGAAGCGGGTTAAACGGCGGGGTTCGGGCGTGCCCCCGGCTGCGCCGGGGTCGGGCTGCGGCTCCGTAAAGCACGATACAACCGTGCTTAACGGAGGCGAGCCCCGCCAAACTGCCGGCGGGTCTCGCCGCTTCGCGCTCGCATCCCTCACGCGGGTATCGCGCTGGCGTCCGTGGGGGCCCCCTCCCCCCGGCCCCCTCCCCCGCAAGCGGGAGAGGGGGAGCACGGCACGACGAGCCCGAGGGTCAGGGTGGCGGCTCTCAGGCCGCCGGGTGGGGGCCCGCGGGCCAGCTCGGCGTCTACGCATGGCACCGCCGTTTCCCTCTCTCCCAGGATGCCGAGCGAGCCGGGTGAGGGCCCGGCGCCGCAGGTTCGAAGCCAGCGGGGCGGCCGGGAAACGCTCCCGGCCGCCCCGCTGCACGCCGACAGCCACCCGTTACGGCGTCACGATAGGCAGCACGACCACTTCCGGGGAGGGCGCCGAGCACACCTTGTTGTTGCACGCCCGTACCTGGTACCCGTAGGCCGTGTTCGACGCGACGGAGATATCCACGTACTCCCTCACCCCCGCGCCCACCCTTGCGATCTCCACGGGCGAGCTGACGCTGCCGCCGCGCCGCTCGATCCGGAATTCGGTCTCGTTGGCGCTGTTGTCCGCCCACGTCACCCGCACCCCGCCGGGAACGCGCACCGCCGCGGTCGCCGAGGGAGCCGCCGGGCGGAAGGGCGAGTCCTCGCCCACCACCTCCAGGCTGGCGTTGGGGCGCAGCCACCAGCTGCCGTCGCGCGTCCCCGGGACCAGCACCCCCGTGGCGTGCACCACCAGCCCCGGGATAAAGCGGTTGACCGCGAAGGCGACGCCGCTGCCGATGGGCACGTCCACCGGTCCCGAGCCGTCGTCCAGGCGCACGAAGGAGCGCCCGTCCGCGTTCACCGTGTCCACCAGCGTGGCGTTCCTCACCTGCACCTGCACCGCGTCCAGCGTCCCGCCCCCGCCGGCCGACGCGGCCGTGGTGGAGAGCACCGAGGGCGCGGGGAGGCTGATGATGGAGGTGAGCACGAAGAGCGTCGCGTTGTCCAGGATCGGCTGGCCGCGGAAGCGGCCCGTGGTCCCCAGCACGCGCACGCTGTCGCCCGGCAGGCTCCCCAGGTCGATGCTGGTGGGCGACTGCAGGCGCGTCGCGCGGATGCCGCGCCCGCCGCTGGTCAGGTGGGCCGTGTCGCCGTAGGCGGCCACCACCAGCCCCTCCACGAACACCCGGCGCCCCGCCGGGAGGGCGCGCGCCTCCGTTACCGTCACCCGGGGAAAGCTCACCGGCACCACCGCCGCCACCGTGGAGTCCGGGACCACGGTGACCTCCCCCAGCGGCGCCGCCTGCAGGCTGTCGCCCAGGCGCGCAGGGTCCAGGGTGACCCGGTAGCGCCCCACCGGCACGTCGCGGATGGTGTAGAGCCCCGAGGTGTCGGTGGTGGCCCGCGCCACCACCGCGCCGGAGCCGGGCGACACCAGCCGCACCTCCACGCTGCGGAAGGGCTGGTCCGTGGGCGAGTCGGGGATCCCGTTGCCGTTCAGGTCGCGGTACACCCCTCCGGCGACCGAGCCCGTCGCGTCCACCTCCAGGACGCTTCCGCCGGAGTCGCACCCGGCCGCGAGCGCCGCGGCGCCCAGGAGGAGCGCGTAGAGCGAGAGATTGCGCATGTCAGTAGCTCACCTGGAAACCGATGCGGAGGGTGCGGCCGGTCGCGAAGCGGGCGATCGGGTCGCCGAAGTTGGGATTGGCCGACAGCGGCACCGTCACCTGCCCGTTCGCCGTCCCCAGCGCCCCCGCCGGGTCCACCAGGTACAGGGCGCGGTCCACCTCCCCCTCGTCCGAGGAAAGCAGGTTCAGCCCGTCCACCACCAGGCTCGCCGAGCGGCGGCCGCCGCGCAGCAGGTCCAGGGAAATGCGCGCGTCCAGCGCGTGCACCCCCGGCTCGCGGCAGGCGTTGCGCTCCGCGAAGCCGCCCACCTGGCTGCCCAGGCATGCCCACCCGTCCTGCGCCTCCGCGAAGCCGGGCACGTCGTCGTCCACGAAGGCCGGGTCGTTGCGCGCCGAGCCGTCGCCGTTGGCGTCCACCCCCGGGCGGAATCCCGGGGTGAAGGGGTAGCCCGAGCGGAAGCGGTACAGCGCCGCCAGGCGCGGCGCGATCCGCCCGCCCAGGCTCAGCTCCGCCCCCAGCACCGCGCGGTGGGGCACGTCGAAGTCCGAGCGCCCGTCCGTCCAGTCGTCGTCGTCGTCCGCGCCCGGGAAGGGCGGGAGCTGCGCGTCCGCCCAGCCGCTGCGCGCGCCCACCCAGTTGTCCTGCGTGTCCGAGAAGGTGTAGCTCCCGAAGGCCGCCAGCCCCGTGGCCGGGCGGTGCTCGAAGGCCACCGTCGCCGCCCGGTACTCCGACCACCCGTCGTTGTTGAGCGCCCACACCCGGTCGAAGCCGCCGAAGCGGCGGTTGGAGCCCGGCTGCGCGTAGAGCAGCGCCCCCTGCTTGGCCAGCGTCCCGAAGACCGGGCGTCCGCCGGCGCCGGTCGCCGCCGGGGTGGTCGCCAGGTTGAGGTCGGTGCGGCGGGGGAGGAAGTCCGTGCGCCGGTACGCCGCCGACAGGTGCAGCGTCCCCGCCGTGCCCAGGGCGCGGCTGATGCCCAGGCTGCCGCGCGCGCTGCGCGGCGCCTGGTAGTCCGGGGCCAGCAGCGACAGCGTGGGCCCCGTCTCCGTCCCCACGCTCTGCGGGAAGCCCGGCCAGCCGGCCAGCGAGCCGGCGCCGCGGCGCACCCGCAGCGCGCCGTCGTTGGCCAGCACCTCGCCGATCACCGCCGGGTCCGCCGCGTCGAAGTAGATCCCCGCCGCGCCCCGCACCACCCAGCGGTGCTGCTCCCCCTGGTCCCACTGGAAGCCGGCGCGCGGCCCCAGCATCACCTTGCCCTTGCCGACGGCGGAATTGTCCAGTCCGGTCAGCTCCTCCCACTCCTCGTTGAGGCTCGCCTCGCCGTCCGGGAGCACGTCGAAGTCGGCGCGGAGCCCCAGGAGGATCTCCAGCCCCGGCGCCGTGGTCCAGGTGTCCTGCAGGTACGCCGAGAAACGGGGGAGGGTGAAGCCGGCCGTGGGGAGCGTCCCCGCCGGCTGCACGAACAGTCCCTGCCCGCCGGCGAAGGCGTCCAGCGTGGAAAAGAAGAACTCGCCCGTCCCGTCCGGGACGTAGCTCCCCTCGTAGCGGGCCGCGCTCACCGCGGCGCCGCCCTTGATGCGGTGGACGCCCGCCCGGTACTGGAGCGTTTCGGAGGCGTGGAAGGTTGTGCGCGAGAAGTCGCCCGCGTAGCCGCCGGTGCCCAGCAGCAGCCCGGCCGCGGCGATGGAGGTGGCGGGGAGCCCCCCGGCCGCCTCGCCCGAGCGGTCGCGGCGGCTCACGTCCACCCCCACGCGGGCCTCCTGGGCCAGCGTGGGAGAGAGCTGGGAGGCCAGCGTCGCCGCGCCCGACAGGTCCATCCCCTCCGACCCGCCTCCCGCGCGGTCCAGCCAGGCCCCCGCGCCGTCGTCCGGCGCGCTCACCGCGGCCAGGTTGCCGCGCACCGTGAGCGAGGTCGCGTCGGAGAACTGCCAGTCCAGCCGCCCGAAGCCGGAAAGCACTTCGGTGGTCAGCAGCCGCCCGTCGGCGCCGCCCAGCGCCACCCCGTACGCGTCCTCCGCGAGCCGCGCCGCGCTGTCCGAGGCCGCGGCGAAGGCCAGCCCGTACTGCAGCGGCGTCTCGAAGCGGCGCGCCTCCACCCCCAGCACGAAGCTGGCGGTGTCGCGGACGATGGGGCCGCTGAGCAGCACCCCGCCCTGCATGGAGCCGTGCGACACCGCATCGCCGGCGAACGGGTCCGAGCCCTCCAGCGAGCCCGCGCCCCAGCTGCCGAAGCCCGCGACGCGGAAGTCGCGGGTGCCGCGCCGCGTGTAGCCGCTCAGCGCCCCGCCCCCGAAGCCGCTCCACTCCACGTCCGGCGAGCCGGTGACCAGCTCCGCCTGGTCCAGCACCTGGAGGGGGAAGGGCACCCTCCCCGCCGGGTCCGCCGCGGCTCCCGGGCGGCGCGCCGCGTCGAAGGGAACGCCGTCGATCACCACGCCGGTCATGCGGGCGGGGAGCCCCTCCACCTCCAGCCCCGGGCCCGCCATGCTGGAGAGCCGCGCCAGCTCGTCGATGGCGAAGCGCTCCGAGGGGAGCCCCGTCACCTCCAGCGGCGTGAACCACTGCGCCAGCCCGGCCCGCGAGCCCGCCAGCACCCCGGAACTCCAGGAAGCGGAGTCCACCCGCTCCGCCGTGGGCGCGGAGGGGTTGAGGACGACGCGCAGCTCCACGTTCTGGCCGGGCCGCAGCGTCACCCCGCTCAGCCGGCGCGGCGCGTACCCGATGCGCTCCACCAGCAGGTCGTAGCTGCCGGAGGGGAGGAAGCCGGCGGCGAAGCGCCCGCCGGCGGAGATCGCCAGGGCGCGGGTGGAGCCGCCGGAGGCGTCGGTCAGGAGAATGCTGGCATCGTTCAGCAGGCTACCATCGGCGCTCCGGACGGTCCCCTCCAGCGTGCCGCTGGTCACGCTCTGCCCGGCCAGCGGCGGGGCGGCGAGGGCGAGCAGCACGGCGAGGCAGACGTTCCATGCGGAGCGACGGCGCGGACGGTTCATGGCGATCCGGTGAGTCGGGACAGTGAGGCGAGCCGATGCGGAAGGTGCACGGGGTCGTCCGGGGGTGCGGGAAAGCACGCCGCATGCCGGGCGCGCTCCCCCTCCCGCGGCGCCGCCGGCCGGGAAAAGGCCAGCGGGCGCGCGGCTCGCGCCGCAAAGGCCGACCGGCGCGTCCCCCGCGCTCCATGCAGGACCGCAACACCTGTTGGATCCGCCCGACCCGGCGGGCGGCGGCGTGGGCCTCACAAATGTCGGGGCGGAGCCGCACGCCAGCAAGGCGGCTCCGCCCCGGGAGGAGGCGCGGCGGGGGCGCGGGGGCCTCAGGCCACCGCGCCGAGTGGCACCTCCACGGCGGGCTCCGCGCGGCGGGCGAAGTCGCGGGCGTACCAGTCCAGCGCCTCCCGCAGGCCGTCCGCCACCGTGTGCGTGGGCTCGTACCCCAGCAGCGTGCGCACGCGAGAGATGTCCGCCTGCGACTCGCGCACGTCGCCCGCCCGCGCCTCGCGGTACAGGGGCAGGCGGCCGCGCAGCTCCGGGCTGTGGGCGGCCAGCCCGTCGCGGATCAGAAAGAACAGCTCGTTCAGGGTGGTGCGCTCGCCGCAGGCCACGTTGTACACGTGGTCGGTGGCCTCCTCCGGGGCGGCCGCGGCCAGCAGGTTCGCCTGCACCACGTTGGCCACGTAGCAGAAGTCGCGGCTGTTCTCGCCGTCGCCGTTGATGGCGCAGGGCTCCCCCGTGAGCAGGTTCCTCACCCAGATGGGGATCACCGCCGCGTAGGGCCCCTCCGGGTCCTGGCGCCGGCCGAAGATGTTGAAGTAGCGCAGCCCCACCGTCTGGATCCCGTAGGCGCGCTGGTACACCCCTGCGTACAGCTCGTTGACGTGCTTGGTCACCGCGTACGGCGAGAGCGCCCGGCCGATGTCGTCCTCGGTCTTGGGGAGGCCGGGCGAGTCGCCGTAGGTGGCGCTGGAGGCCGCGTACACGAAGCGCTTCACGCCGGCATCGCGGGCGGCCGTGAGCACGCTCAGGAAGCCGTTGACGTTGACGTCGTTGGCGAGCAGCGGCTGCTCCAGCGACAGGGGAACCGAGCCCAGCGCCGCGTGGTGGAGCACGTGGTCCACCCCGCGGCACGCCTCGCGGCAGGCGCGCAGGTCGCGGATGTCCCCCTCCAGCAGGCGGAAGCGGCGCAGGCGCGCCGGGTCGCCCCGCAGCGCCTCGTCCAGGTTGCGGGCGTGCCCCGTGGAGAAGTTGTCCATCCCCACCACCGTCTGCCCCAGGTCGAGCAGGGCGTCCACCAGGTTGGACCCGATGAAGCCCGCGGCACCCGTGACGAGCCACGTCCGGGGACTGCGGCGCAGAAGGTCCTTCACTTCCTCGTAGCGACTCATCGAGCCTCGGGAGTGTGCGTTCGGTCGTATGGGGGCGCGGGCGGTGGGCCCGCGCGGCTCAGATGCGGAGCGTCGGGGCGGCCGCCAGAGGCGGCGTCGCGAGCGGACTTTCGGGTGGCTCGTACAGGAGGAGCGCCTGGACGGCGCGCATGGCGGCGCGCCCGTCCCACCCCTCGGGGCAGTGGACGCCGGGCCGGGCGCGTCCCTCGCCCCACGCCTCGCGGAAGGCGGCGAGGATGGCGTCGGTCCGGAGCGGGGCCTGCACGGTGCGCTGGCTGCGGTCGCGCGGGCCGGGACGGTCGGGGCGGGTGCGCAGGGCCACGCAGGGAATCCCCATCCCCCGCGCCATCACCTGCATCTCGGCCGAGTCGCTGACGAGCACGCCCGCGCCCTCCACCAGCGAGAGCATCTCCGAGTACCCGTCGGGTCGCGGGTCGCACAGGGCGTCCAGGAGCCCCGCGAGCCCGAACTCCTCCACCCGCGCCCTCCCGCCGGCCGGGAGCACCACGGCCACCGGGAGTTCCTCCGCCACGCGGGCCAGCCCCTCCAGCGCCGCGCGCAGCGTTTCCGGGGTGCCCAGGGTGGCGGGGTGCTCCAGCGTGGCCGCCACGTAGCCGCCGCGCAGCAGCCCGAAGCGCCCCGGGTAGCCCAGCCCGATGGCGCGCGGGAGGAGCGAGAACAGGGTGTCGATGAGCATGCTTCCCACGAACACCACCCGGTCCTTCGCGATCCCCTCGCGGGTCAGGCTGGCGAAGGCCTCGTAGCTGGGGGTCAGGAGCACGTCCGAGAGGTGGTCCATGAGGATGCGGTTGGCCTCGTCCGCCACGCGCCAGTCGCCCTCGCGCATCCCGGCCTCCAGGTGCGCGATCCGGAAGCCCACCTCCGCCCTCAGCTTGGAAAGCACGAAAGCGCAGGTGAGCGCCGCGTCCGTCTCCCCCATCAGGATGATCCAGTCCGGGCGGAGCCGCGAGGTGACCGGCTCCAGCGCCTGCATGGCCTGCACGATCTGCTGCGCGTGGCTCCCCGGGTCGATCTCCAGGCAGAAGTCCGGCCGGGGCACCTGGAGGTCGGCGAAAAGGGTGTCCAGCGGGCGCAGGTCCTCCGCCCTCCCGGTGAAGGCGAGCATCCCGTCCTCGCCGAACTCGCGCAGCGCCGCGAAGATCGGCGCGGCGCGCACCAGGTCCGCCTGGGCCCCGAGCAGCAGAAGGGTTCGCATCGGCTCAGTCGGCGGCGAAGGAGGCTTCGGCGGCCGGCGCCGACCGGTACTCGCCGGAAAGGCCCACCACCCGCGCGGTTCCCTGCAAGCCGCGCATGGTCCCGCGGGTGTCCACCACCAGGTGCGCGTTCTCGGCCACCCTGCGGTAGCTGACCGCAGAGTGGTCGGTGACCACCACCACCGCGTCCATGGTCTGCAGGATGCAGTCGGAGAGCTCCACGCTGCGCATGGGGAGGTTGCGCAGCGGGGTGTGGCCGTCGTCGCGGATGACGGGGCAGTGCGGGTCGTGGTAGAACACCCAGGCGCCGCGCTCCTGGAGGAGCTGCATGATCTCCAGGGCGGGGCTCTCGCGCAGGTCGTCCACGTCCTTCTTGTACGACACGCCCAGCACCAGCACCCGGCTTCCGCGCACCGCCTTGGCGTCGTCGTTGAGGGCGTCGGCCACCTTGCGCACCACGAAGGCCGGCATCTCGGAGTTGATCTCGCTGGCCACCTCGATCATGCGCGTCTTGAAGGCCAGCGTCCTCATCTTCCACGAGAGGTAGTGCGGGTCCAGGGGGATGCAGTGCCCGCCGAGCCCCGGCCCCGGGAGGAACTTCATGAAGCCGAACGGCTTGGTCCCCGCCGCCTCCACCACCCCCCAGACGTCCACCCCCAGCCGGTCGCACGCCTGGGCCATCTCGTTGACCAGCGCGATGTTGACCATGCGAAAAGTGTTCTCGTACACCTTGACCAGCTCGGCCGCCTCCGTGCTCTCCACCGGCACCATGGTGTCGAACACGCGGGCGTAGAAGGCGAGCCCCGCCTCCAGGCACGCCGGGGTGACGCCGCCGATGACCTTGGGGGTGTTGCGCGTCTGCCAGCGGATGTTGCCGGGGTCCACGCGCTCCGGCGAGAAGCACAGGAAGAAGTCCTCGCCCACGCGCAGCCCGCTCTCCTCCAGGATGGGGAGGACCACCTCGCGCGTGGTGCCGGGGAAGGTGGTGCTTTCCAGGATCACCAGCTGTCCGGGGCGGAGCGCGGCCCGGATCGCCTGCGCCGCGGCGACCACGTAGGACAGGTCGGGGTCCTTGGTCTTGTTGAGCGGCGTGGGGACGCAGATGGAGACCACGTCGCACTCCGCCAGGCGCTCCAGGTCGCAGGTGGCGTCCAGGAGCCCCTCGCCCACGTATGCCCGCACCACCTCGCTGGGCACGTCCTGGATGTGGCTCTCGCGGCGGTTGATGCGAGCGACCACCTGCTCGTTCACGTCGACGCCGACCACGCGGTACCCGCTGCGCGCGATCTCCACCGCGAGCGGGAGCCCCACGTAGCCCAGGCCGATCACGCCGGCGACGGCCGTGTTGTCTCTGCACTGGTCAAGCAGCATCTGGTGCGCCTGGTTCGTCATCTGGACTTGTCCGGAGGTGCCGCGTGTGGCCGGACGCGGTCAGCGGGCAAGGTGCCCGTGCTCGGCCCGCCGACGTGTGTTCGGGCCCCCACCACAAGCACCCCCCGTGCCGGACGCCGGCGCGGCGGCGCGGAACCGGACGGCGTGCGCGGGAGCGGCGGGATCGTGCTCTGCCGCCGCCCTCTCGCGGCCCCGCCGCCGCGCGCCCCCGGGGCCCGCCGGCCCCGCCGCGCCGCCGCATAACTGTGGAGCCGATCCAACAGGTGTTGACGGTGGGGTACCCCCCGGGCCCCGGGGCCGGCCTTCATTCCTCCCCGGGCGACACGCCGCGGCCCCTGTCGCCGCGGGGGGGCGGGGTTTATCGTATGGCCGGGGCGCGCCTCTCCCGCCGGCGCTGCAGCCCCGGCCAGCAAGCCACCCACACGCGACACGCTCATGGCCGAGACACTCGCCGCGCTCCGGGAGCGGTTCGCGGGATCACGCGCGTACGCGGTGCTGCGGGCGCTGCGCCGCACTCCGGATCGTCTCCTCCACCCCGGGCGAAGGCGGGCCGCACTGCGGGAGCTGCGGGAGTCGGACCGGCCCAACACCGTGGTGTTCGTGTGCTACGGCAACATCTGCCGGAGCCCGTACGCCGCGGCGGCCTTCCTGCGCGCGCTCCCCCCGGAGCTGGCGGGGATCCGCACCTCCTCCGCGGGGATGGTGGGGGCGAACCGGCCGGCTCCCCGCGAGGGGATCGCCGTGGCGGGGCGGCGGGGGATCGACCTGTCGGGCCACCGCGCGACGCTGCTCACCCGCGAGGCGGCGCGCACGGCCGGGCTGGTGGTGGTGATGAGCGAGGACCAGCGGCGCTCCGTGGTCCACGACTTCGGGCGCGCGCCGCGGGGAATCGTGGTGCTGGGCGACCTGGACCCGCTCCCCATAGACCTGCGCACCGTGCGCGACCCCTGGCGCCAGCCGGAGGCGGCGTTCGAGGACAGCTACGCCCGCATCGACCGCTGCGTGCGCGAGCTGGTGAACGCGCTGGCGGGGGCGGGCTCCACGCCGGAGGACGCCCCGGGAGAGGCCGCGGGGCGCGCGTAGCGCCCGCGCACCACCCCGGAGTGTTGGAGCGGCGCATCACCTGCCGGGCGTCCGCACGCCCCGGCCCCCCACGATCCTCCGCTTCCCGCCGCAACCGCGACCTCCGCACCGCGCCGGAACGCGTGCCCCCGCGGCGAGATCCGCCCCCGCCGCCGGCCCTGCCCCGCGGCCGCGGGCGCCCCGCGCAGCCCGGCCCGGTCCCTGCTCCGGCGGGGCGCGGCAACCACGCCGCGACGACCGCACCCCGATCATGCACCATCACTTCACCGTCGACGTAGAGGAGTACTTCCAGGTCTCCGCCATGGAGCCGCACGTCCCCCGCGCCCGCTGGGACTCCATCCCCGGCCGCATGGAGGCGGGGACGCGCCAGCTCCTGGAGATGCTGGCCGAGCACGGCGCGCGCGGCACCTTCTTCGTGCTGGGGTGGATCGCCGAGCGCCACCCCGCGCTGGTGCGCGACATCGCCGCGGCCGGCCACGAGGTGGCGTCCCACGGCTGGGGACACCGCCGCGTGACGCACCTCACCCCGGAGCAGTTCCGCCGCTCGGTGCGCGCCTCCAGGGAGGTGCTGGAGGATCTTGCGGGGGCGCCGGTGCTGGGCTACCGCGCGCCCAGCTTTTCCATCGCCGCGGGGTGCGAGTGGGCGCTGGACGTGCTGCTGGAGGAGGGGTACCGCTACGACTCCAGCCGCTTTCCCATCCGCCGCCGCGGCTACGGCTTCGCCGGGGGCGGGCGCGACCCGCACTGGCTGGAGCGGGAGGCGGGCCGCCTGGGCGAGGTGCCGCCCGCCACCCTGCGCGTGGGCGGCAGCAACCTCCCGGCGGGAGGCGGGGCGTACTTCCGCCTCTTCCCCTACGCGCTGGTGCGCGCCGCCTTCCGCGAGGCCGAGCGCCGTGGCGCGCCCGCCACCTTCTACATCCACCCCTGGGAGCTGGACCCGGAGCAGCCGCGCATCCCCGTGCCGCTCACCACCCGCATTCGCCACTACGGCGGGCTGCGGCGCACGGTCCCGCGCCTGCGGAAGCTGCTGGGGGAGTTCCGCTTCCAGCCCATCGCCCGCACCCTGGAGCTGGAGGCCGCCCCGTGCCCGGCACGCTGAGCGAGGCGCCCGCCGGGGCCCCGCCGCGCATCCGCGAGGCGGCGGCGGACGACGCCCGCTGGGACGCCTTCGTGGCCGGGGCGGAGGGGAGCACCTTCTGCCACCTGGCCGGGTGGCGCGAGGTCATGGCGGAGGTGATGGGGCACGAGTGCCTGTACCTGGCCGCCGAGGCGGAGGACGGGAGCTGGGCCGGAGTGCTCCCCCTGGTGCGCGTGCGGGGCGGGATCTTCGGGCACTACCTGCTCTCCATGCCCTTCCTCAACGACGGCGGCCCGCTGGGCCCGGCCGGGGTGCGCCGGCTCCTGGCCGCGCGGGCGGTGGAAGAGGCGCGCCGGATGGGGGTGGACCTGCTGGAGATGCGCGTGCGCGAGCCGCTGGCCGGCGACGCCCTGGCCGAGTCGCAGCGCAAGGTGACCGTGCTCCTCCCCCTCCCGGCGACGGCGGAGGAGCTGTGGGAGAAGGGGTTCCGCGCCAAGCTGCGCAGCCAGATCAGGCGGCCCCAGAAGGAAGGGCTCACCACGCGCTTCGGCGCGGACCAGGCGGAGCCCTTCTACGAGGTGTTCGCCCGCAACATGCGCGACCTGGGGACGCCGGTGCTCCCGCGCGCCTTCTTCGAGCGGATCGCGCGGGTCTTCCCGGAGCAGGCGCGCTTCGCCGTGGTGTATTCCGGCGACACGCCGGTGGCGGCGGGGTGCGGCTTCGCCTGGCGCGGGGAGTTCGAGATCACCTGGGCCTCGGCGCTGCGCGAGTTCAACTCCGTATCCCCCAACATGCTCCTGTACTGGGCGCTGATGGAGCGGGTGATCGGCGAGGGGGTGCGGACCTTCAACTTCGGGCGGTGCACGCCGGGAGCCGGTACGCACCGCTTCAAGCAGCAGTGGGGCGGGAGCGACGTGCCGCTTCCCTGGGCGCAGTGGTCGGCGGGCGGAGTGGCGGCCACGCCGTCGCCGGACCGGCCGGTGTTCCGCCTGGCGACCGCCGCCTGGCAGCGGCTCCCCGTGCCGGTGGCCAACCTGGTGGGCCCCGTGCTCGCCCGGCGGCTCCCCTGACGGCGCGCCCCGCATGCCGCTGAGGCACCAGCTGGCGGTGTATTCCCCCGTCTCCCTGCGCGCGGGCGGGCGCGCCGCGGGCGACGCCCTTCGCCGCGGCACCGACCCGCGCTCCCTGCTGCTGGTGGAGCTGCTGCGCGACTACGCCGCCCGGAGCGGCGCGCTCTCCGGGAGCGGCACGCAGGCGCTGCAGCTCGCGCTGGCGGAGGCCCGGCGGCGCGGCGGGGACGCCCCGGTGGCGCTCCCCGCCTTCAGCTGCTACGACGTCGCGGCGGCGGCGGTGGGCGAGGGCGTCCGCGTGGCCCTGTACGACGTGGACCCCGACACCCTCGCGCCCGACCCGGCGTCGCTGGAGCGCGTGCTCGCGGCCGGGGCGGGGGCGGTGGTGGCGGGGCCGCTGTACGGGGTGCCGCTGGAGTGGGACTCGCTGCGCGCGGCGGCGGACCGGCACGGCGCGCTGCTGGTGGAGGACGCGGCGCAGGGGCACGGCGCGTCGTGGCAGGGCCGGCCGCTGGGGAGCCTGGGCGACCTGAGCGTCCTCAGCTTCGGGCGGGGGAAGGGATGGACGGGCGGACGCGGCGGGGCCCTCCTGGGCCGGGGCGGGGCGGCCGCGGCGCCGGGCGCGCTCCCCGTGCCCACCCCCGCCGACGAGGCGAGGACCGCCGTGCTGGTGGCGGCGCAGTGGCTGCTGGGGCGGCCGGGGGTCTACGGGATCCCGGCCTCCATCCCCGGCCTGGGGCTGGGCGAGACGACCTACCACGACCCTTCACCGCCCGCGGGGATCACCCGCGCCGCCGCGGCGCTCCTCCGGCACGCGCGCGAGGGCTCGCGCGGCGAGGCCGCGGCGCGGCGGGCAAACGCCGCGGCGCTGCTCGCTCGGCTCCCCGTGGGCCGCGGCGCGCGCGCCGTGCGCGTGCCGGCGAGCGCGGAGGCGGGGTGGCTTCGCCTGCCGCTGCGGCTCCCGCGCGGCATGGACGGGCTCGCCTCGCCCGCGCGCGCCCGGCGCCTGGGGGTGGCGGCGAGCTACCCCACCACGCTGGCGGCGCTGCCGCAGCTCCGCCCGCTGCTGGCGGGGCCGGAGACGCGCTGGCCCGGGGCGGAGGCGCTGGTGCGCGAGCTGGTCACCCTCCCCACCCACTCGCGGGTCACGGCCGCCGAGCGCGAGGAGATCCTGGCGATGCTCCCCGGCTGAACGCCGCCCCGGACCCCTCCGGATCACGGAGTGGCCGGTACGGTTCGTCCGCCCGGCGCGGAGTTGCGCCTTCTCCGGGGCCTGATTATACTTGCGGCGCTTCCCGGCACCAGAAAGTGAGGTTGAGCACCGCGTCTTCCCGACGCGGTGCGCTGCTTTTGCCGGAGTGTGCCTCTGCGCACCGAAGCCCGACCCCGGCAGACGCCGGGACCCGGCATGCCGGGTGTCCGCGAGCTGCTCGCTCGACGAGCGCGGCGGACGTTTCCACCGCGAGCGCGGCTCGACCCCGTACGGGTCGCAGCGCGCCGCACCCAATACCACACGCTGCTCAGAGCAAAGCCGTCGAAAGGCGGTGACGCAGAGCCACGGGACTAACGCAGGGTTTCCTGCCAGGTTAGCCGGGCCGCCAGCGATGCGATTCCCCGCCCGGGACTCGTAGCTGGCGGCCTGTTGTCGTTTTCCCAGGCCGCTCCCTGCTACAGCCCGGTCGTGGACGCCCACGCCCTGCGCACTTCCGCGCAGGGCCCGGGCACTGGCGTTCCGGAGCCGCGGCCCCGGAAGCGTTCACGGCATCGAGACGTAGGAGTGGGTCAATGGCAGGCAGGAAGATCGTGACGAAGTGGTTCGTGGTTCTCGCCGCGATGTCCTTCGCCCCCGGCTGCGGGGACGGAATGACCACCCCATCGACCCGGATGGACGAAGTGCTCACCCTCAGCGTCACGTCCGCGACGCTGAACCCCGGAGAGAGCCTGGAGATCAGGGCGACCGCCACGGGGCAGGTCACCTGGCAGAGCTCCGACCCGTCGGTGGCGGCGGTGTCGAGCCAGGGCGTGGTGGCGGCGCTGCGCGAGGGGGAGGCGGAGATCACCGCCTCCTCGACGAATCGCTCCGCGCGCGCCAAGGTCACGATCAAGGACCCGACGCCCACGCCCACCCCGGCTCCTACCCCGACTCCGACCCCGACCCCGACCCCGACCCCGACCCCGACCCCGACTCCGACCCCGGCTCCGGCTCCGACCACGGGGACGGCCGCGTTCCAGGACGGGTTCGAGACCGGTGCCCCCTCCGCCGCCCAGGGCGGCTACGGGTGGACGGGCTACCGGGCGGTCTCGGGCGAGGGCGTCTCGGTGAGCCGGGACGTGGCTCGCAGCGGCGGCTACAGCATGAAGTTCACCTATGCCGGCAGCGCGGACCCGTGCGACGACGGCTGGGCGGAGCAGCGCTTCACCCTGGGCGAGAACCTGGCCGAGGTGTGGCTGGAGTACTACATCTACCTGCCCAGCGGCGCCGACGGAAAGGGAGCGAAGTTCGTCAACCGCAGGCCGGTCTGCGCCGCGGAGAACGACCCCAACGGCACCGGCTCCAACAACAAGTTCTTCGCGCTCTGGGCGACCAACTACGACGTGCGCGCCGCGCCGGGCGGGGTGAAGGTCCTGTTCGAGTACCAGCGCACCAGCGTGGGTGCCGACGGCGACAGCCAGCTGTACGGGATGTGGTGCAACGACACCCGGGTGTGCAGCAACTGGGGATGGGAGAAGGGCCGCTGGGACCCCGCGTTCACCGATGCGATGCGCGGCCGCTGGGTGCAGGTCCGCATCCACAGCAAGGTGGCGGACTCCAAGACGGCCTCCAACGGGATGCTGCAGCTGTGGGTGGACGGGGCGCTGCGTATCGACATGCAGAACCTCGACCTGGCGCCCGATGCGGGCGGGGAGCGCTGGTTCCGCAACGGCTACCTGATGGGGTGGGCCAACTCCGGCTTCGACCAGACCACCTCGATGTACGTGGACGACTTCCAGATCTTCCGCTCCAGGCCCGCCTGGTGACGTCCTGACTCCTTCCGCCGCCAGCGCGGACCGGGGCCCCTGCGATCGCCGCAGGGGCCCCGGTCGCGTTCCTGCCTGGAGGCCTCCGGCTCCCCGTCCGGCGCGGGCCCGGCTTCAACGGCGACGCGGCCGCCTACCGGACCGCCCGGCGCTCCGGCTCCGGAGGCGGACTCCGGCCGGAACCGGGCCGTCAGCTTCGGGACCGGCGTCGGGCAAAGGCGGGACGCGATGCCGCGGGCCAGTTGCATCTCGCAAAGTTTCCGGGATCGTGCAAGTGTGCGAAGGGGCTTCCGCGTGCGTGTCCGCCACGTGCGGAAAACACGTAAGCTGCGCGCACGCAGTGTTTTGACGTCTCATTGACGGGCGTCTCCCCGCCGCTGGAACACCCGTTGCCCATGCACGGGGTTCCGGAAGAGCTCCTTCCGGCCGCACCCCTCCATATAGACTTCGCTGCCCAGAGCAAAACCGTCGAAAGACGGTGACGCAGAGCCACGGGACTAACACAGGCCTCGCCTGTCATGTCCGCCGAGCCGCCAGCGTCGCGATTCCCTTCCCGGGGACTCGTGGCTGGCGGCGTTCTGCGTCCAGCCCACCCGACGGGACGGGATCCGGAGGTCCGGATCCACCTCATCCGCCAGCTGGGCCCATGCTCCTCCCCAAGAAGCTCGCCGCCTCCCTCCTCGCGCTCTGCCTCACCGCGCTCCTTCCCTCCTGCGACTCCGGGATCACGTCCCCGGAACTGGACCGTCTCGGCGGAAATGGTCCGCGCCCGGCCGCCGTGCGGCTGGAGCGGGCCGAGCTGGAGCTCGTCCCGGGCGACACGGCGCGGCTCGCCGCCGAGGTGGTGAGCGCGAGCGGCTCCACCCTCACGGGGCAGGCGGTGTCCTGGTCCAGCGCCTCGCCCGAGGTCGTGAGCGTGAGCCGCGAGGGGACGCTCCGGGCGCTGCGCGAGGGCGAGGCCACGGTGACCGCCGCGGCCGGTCAGGCGAGCGCCACGCTGCGGGTGCGGGTACGCGGCCGGGTGGTGGCCAGGCTGCTGATCTCCCCCAAGGAGGACACGCTGAACGCGGTGGGCGCGAGCGTCGTCCTGAACGCGACGGCGCTGGACCCCAGCGGCGCCCCGCTGGCCGTCGCCTCCATCTCCTGGCAGAGCCTGGACACCGACGTGGCGGTGGTGGATGCCGACGGACGGGTGACCTCCACCGGCTCCGGCATGGCGCGGATCACGGCGGGGGCGGGCGGCAGGACCGACACCGTCCGCGTGCACGTGAAGCAGAACTCCGCCCCCCTGCGGGTACGGCCCCGCGACAGCGTGCTGGGCGCAATCGGCGACACGCTCCGCATCACCGCGGACGCGCAGGACGTCAACGGGAACCCGGTGGGCGCCTCGTCCGTGAAGTGGACGAGCCTGAACCCGGCGGTGGCCACGGTGGACGGCGCGGGGCTGGTCACCGCCCGCGCCAACGGTGTCGCCCGCGTCGCGGCGGAGTACGGCGGCAGGGCGGACACGGCGCGGGTGGAGGTCAAGCAGCTGATCGCCTCCATCGCCGTCACCCCCGGCGCGCCGGTGGTGCAGGCGGGGCAGACGCAGGGGATGGTCGCCACTGCAAAGGACGCCAACGGCAACGCCGTTCCCGGAGTGGCCTTCGGGTGGATGTCGTCCAACCCGGCTGCGGCGACGGTGGACGGGGCCGGATCGGTCCGCGCGGTGGCGCCGGGCGTGAGCTACGTCACGGCCGCGGCGGGAAGCATCAACGGCACCGCCACCGTGACGGTGACGGCGAACCCGGGGACGGTGCCGGCGCGGGTCGCGGTGGAGCCGGAGACGGCGACGCTCGACGCCATCGGCGCGGCGGCGCAGCTGGGCGCCACGGTGTACAGCGCGGCCGGCCCGGCCATGTCCGGGGTCGCGGTGACCTGGAGCAGCCTGGACGCGGGCGTCGCCGCGGTGGACGGTGCCGGCCGGGTGACCGCGAGGGCGACCGGGACGGCGCGCATCGTGGCGACCTCGGGGACGCTGGCGGACACCGCGGTCGTGACCGTGCGCCAGCTGGTGGCGGCGGTGACGGTGTCCCCCTCCGCGCCGGGGGTGCAGGCCGGGCAGTCGCAGCAGCTCACCGCCGCCGCCAAGGACGCCGGCGGGTACGACGTGCCGGGCGTCGCCTTCGCCTGGACCTCCTCCAACCCGGCGGCGGCCACGGTGGACGGCTCCGGCGTGGTGCGCGGCGTGGCGGCGGGCGTCAGCTACGTCACGGCGAGCGCGGCGGGCCGCAGCGCCGTCGCCACCGTCGCGGTGACGGCCGACCCGGGGTCGGTGGCGTCGCGGGTGGCGGTGTCCCCCGCGGCGACCACCCTGGACGCGCTGGGCGCCACGGCGCAGCTGGGCGCCACCGTGTACAGCGCGGCGGGGAGCGCCATGCCGGGGGCCTCGGTGGCGTGGAGCAGCCTGGACGCGGGCGTCGCCGCGGTGGACGCCTCCGGCCGGGTGACCGCGAAGGCGGCCGGGACGGCGCGCATCGTGGCGACCTCGGGGACGCTGGTGGACACGGCCACGGTGACGGTGCGCCAGGTGGTGGCGGCGGTGACGGTGACGCCCTCGTCGCCGGTAGTGCTGGAGGGCGGGACCCAGCAGATGAGCGCCGCGGCGACCGACGCCAACGGCAACCCCATCCCGGGCGCGGCGTTCGCCTGGACCTCGTCCAACGCGCCGGTCGCCACGGTGGACGCGGCGGGGGTGGTGCGGGCGGTGGCGGCGGGCGTCAGCTACGTGACCGCCGCCGCGGGCGGGAAGACGGCGACGGCCACCCTCACGGTCAACGCAGCCGCGGTGGTGCAGGCGCCCCCCGCCGCCGTGGCCACGGTGAGCGTGGCGCCGGGCTCGGCGGCCCTCGTGGTCGGCGGCGGCGCGCTCCTCACCGCCTCGGCGCGCGACGGGGCGGGGAACGTGCTCACCGGCCGGCCGGTGGCGTGGAGCACCTCCAACCCGGCGGTGGCGACCGTGTCGGCCTCGGGGATGGTGACCGGCGTCGGCGTGGGGAGCGCCACGGTCACCGCCACTGTCGAGGGGAAGACGGGGACCGCAGCGATCACCATCACGGCGGACCCGGCGACCGTGGCGTCGCGAATCTCGGTGACCCCCGGCGCCGACACGCTGAACGCCCTGGGCGCGGCGACGCAGCTGCGGGCCACGGTGTACAGCGCCGCCGGCACGGCCATGTCCGGGGCCGCGGTGACCTGGAGCAGCCTGGGCGCGGGCGTCGCCACGGTGGACGCCGCGGGCCGGGTGACGGCGGTGGCGGCGGGGACGGCGCGGATCGTCGCGTCGGCCGGGGCGCTGGCCGACACGGCGACGGTGGTGGTGCGCCAGGTGGTGGAGGCGGTGGCGGTGTCTCCCGCCGCCCCGGTGGTGCAGGAGGGCGGCACGCAGCAGGTGAGCGCCACGGCAAAGGACGCCAACGGCAACGACGTCGCGGGGGTGTCCTTCACCTGGACCACCTCCAACGCGGCGGCGGCCACGGTGAACGGCTCCGGGCTGGTCTCCGCGGTGGCCGCGGGCGTGAGCTACGTCACGGCGAGCGCGGGCGGCAGGAACGCCGTCGCCACGGTGACCGTCGCGGCGGCCCCGGTGGCGACCGTGACGGTTTCGCCGGGCTCCGCGACCCTCGCGGTGGGGGCCGCCGTGGACCTGTCGGCGGTGGCCAGGGATGCCGCCGGGCGCGTCCTGACCGGCCGGCCGGTGAGCTGGGCCACCTCCAACCCGGCGGTGGCGACGGTCTCCGGCACGGGGCTGGTGACGGGGGTGTCCGGCGGCGTGGCGACGATCACCGCCACCAGCGAGGGAAAGAGCGGGACCGCGCAGGTGACGGTGAGCGCGCCGGTCGTCGGGGCCGCGCTGGCCTTCCAGGACGGGTTCGAGGGCGGTGCGCCCGCGGCGGTCCAGGGCGGCTACGGGTGGACGGGGTACCGGGCCGCCTCGGGCGAGGGCGTCTCGGTGAGCCGCGACGTGGCGCGCAGCGGCGGCTACAGCATGAAGTTCACCTACGGCGGCAACGCGGATCCCTGCGCGGACTCGTGGGCGGAGCAGCGCTTCACCCTGGGCGAGAACCTGACCGAGGTGTGGCTGGAGTACTACATCTACCTGCCCAGCGGCGCCGACGGGAAGGGTCCGCGCTTCTACCACCGCAAGCCGGTCTGCCCCGGGGAGAGCGACCCCAACGGCACCGTGTCCAACAACAAGTTCTTCGCCCTGTGGGCCTCCAACTACGACGTGCGCGCCGCCTCCGGCGGGATGAAGGTGCTCCTCGAGTACCAGCGCACCGGCGTGGGCTCCGACGGCGACAGCCAGATGTACGGGATGTGGTGCAACGACACCAAGCTTTGCAGCAACTGGGGCGCGGAGAACGGCCGCTGGGACCCCGCCTTCACGGACGGCATGCGGGGCCGCTGGGTGCAGGTGCGCATCCACACCCGCGCGGCGGACTCCAAGGCGGCGTCCAACGGGATGCTGCAGCTGTGGGTGGACGGGGCGCAGCGCATCAACATGCAGAACCTCGACCTGGCGCCCGAGGCGGGCGGGGAGCGCTGGTTCCGCAACGGCTACCTGATGGGGTGGGCCAACTCCGGCTTCAACGAGAACACCTCCATGTACGTGGACGACTTCCGGATCTTCCGCTCCAACCCTTCCTGGTGAGCCGGCGGATAAGCCCGAGAAACACGCACGGAGGCCCCCCGATCCCACGGATCGGGGGGCCTCCTCGCCTTCAGGGCCGCTCGCCCTGCGCGCCGCTCCCGGCGAGCCAGTCGTTCCGCACCACGCGCAGCTTCCCCGACGGCGCCCGCTCGATCTGCTCCACCCGCCGGATGCGCGCCCGCATTCCGTCCAGCCGGTCGCGCACGTACGCCTGGATCCGCTCCTCGAACTCCGGCGACAGCTCGCCGTCCGTCACCAGCCGCACCTCCAGCGTGTCGGGCCCGTCCTGGACCACCTGGTACTGGCGGAACGCTCCCGTCTCGGCGTGGAGCTGCACCATGAGGTAGTCCAGCTTCTCGCCGTGCCAGCGGCGTCCGGTGGGCGTGTACACCACGTCGTGGATGCGGCCCCACACCTCGCGCAGCGCGGGGAAGGGGCGCCCGCACGCGCACGGCCCCCCCTGCACGGCGAAGTCGCCCACGCGGTAGCGGACCAGGGGCATGGCGAAGTTGGTGAGGTCGGTCACGATCACCTCGCCGGTCTCGCCCGGCTCCGCCGGCCGTCCCTCGGGCGTGAGCACCTCCACCAGGACGTTCTCGCTCATCACGTGCAGGCTCCCGCTCTCGCACTCGTAGGCGATGGCGCCCACCTCCCCGCAGCCGTACTCGTTCTGGATGGGCGCCCCGAAGACCCGCTGGATCCGCTCCCTCTGGCGCTCGGTCAGCGGCTCGGAGGTGGGGACGATGGCGCGCAGCCCCAGCCGCCGCCCGTCGAGCCCCTTCTGCTCCACGTACTCCGCGAACAGGTGGATCAGGCTCGCGTACCCGTAGAACCAGCGCGGCCGGAAGCGCAGGCAGCGCTCCCAGTAGCGGGCGAGGTCTTCCTCGTCCAGGTCGAAGGCGGAGAGCCGGATGCGGTTCATCGCCAGGTCGGCGAGGGCGAAGCGGACCCGCCGCTTGCGGGTGAGGGGGGTGCCCCAGAACCGGACGGCGCGGTCCGCCATGCGGATCCCGAACCATTCGAGCGCCATCCACGACGCCGCCATCTCCCGGGCGATGCCATCGCTGGTCTTGGTGACGCGGACCGGCTGCGCGGTGGATCCGCCCGTGGTCTTGTCCGTGGTGCGGCCCGGGACCGGGTCGCAGAGCATCGCCTCCCGGTGAAGCTGCAGGTCGGTCTTGGCGACCAGGGGAAGGTCGCGCAGCCGCGCCCGGGCCTCGTCCGCCGTCACGTCGCCGATCGCTCCCCACCGCTCCCGGTAGAACGGCGACGAGCGGCCGACGGTGGTCAGCAGGTGGGCGAGGCGCTCGTCCTGCCTGCGCCGCAGCTCGTCCGGCGGAAGCCGCTGGACCCTGCGCATCTCCTCCAGGTAGCGGAACACGGAGCCCTCGCCGCGCGCGAGCGTGGCGGTGCGGTAGACCACGTTTGCGTGGAGCCAGCGGAGCATTGGGGACTCTGGGATCTGGGTGCGGACGAACCGGCCGGCACGGGCGACTGAAGCAACTCCCACACCCACCGGGAGTCGCGCTCCCGCACCAGTCGCGGGGCCCCCGTGCGTGGCACGGGCGCAACAGGTGTGCTTCGCCTCCGCCGCCGCGGACCGGGCCGAGCCCCCGGTGCGCGGCGGCGGGCCGGGGCATGTACGTTGCCTCAGGGGAGCATCGCCCGCCACCCCGGCGAGCCCGACCACGATCCCGCGCACATGACGAAGACCGCCCGGCCGAAGCTGCTCTTCCTCTGCCAGACGCTCCCCTTTCCGCCGGACGGAGGGGTGCAGATCCGCACCTACAACGTCCTCCGGCTCCTGGCCCGGAGCTTCGAGGTCACCGCGCTGTGCTTCTACCGGGCGGGGATCTGCCGGTCGGAGGCCGCGGTGCGCGCGGCGGTGGCCGCCCTGGAGGCGCTGCCGGGGGTGGCCTCGGTGGAGGCGTTCCCCATCCCTCAGGAGCACAGCCGCGCCCGGCTGGCCTGGGACCACCTGCGCAGCGTGGCCTCGCGGCGGGCGTACACGGTGTTCTCGTACGAGTCCGCGGGCTTCCGCGCCCGGGTGGAGGAGCTGCTCCGCACCGGCGGCTTCGACCTGGCGCACGTGGACAGCCTGGACCTTTCCGGCTACCTGCCGCTGCTGCGCGGCATCCCCGTGGCGTGCGTGCACCACAACGTGGAATCGGCGCTGCTGCGCAGGCGGGCGGAGAACGAGCGCTCGCCGCTGCTGCGGCGCTACGTCGCGCTGCAGGCGGAGCTGCTGGAGGCCGAGGAGCGGCGCTGGTGCGGGCGCGTGGCGCTCAACGTGGCCGTTTCCGAGGAGGACCGCGGGCGATTCGGGCGGCTGGCGCCCGGCGCTCCGTTCACCGTGGTCCCCAACGGCGTGGACACGGACACCTTCCGGCCCGCGGCGGTTCCCCAGCGCGGGATCGTGTTCGTGGGCGGGTACAGCTGGTATCCCAACCGCGACGCGCTCGCCCACTTCGCCGGGGACATCCTCCCGCTGCTGCGCGCGCAGGTGCCGGGCGTGCGGGTCCGCTGGGTGGGGCGCGCGCCGGACGAGGTGCGCCGCGGCCATCGCGAGCGGTACGGCATGGAGCTGACGGGCTACGTGGAGGACATCCGCCCCCTGGTGCACGAGGCGGCGTGCTACGTGGTCCCGCTGCGCGTGGGCGGCGGCACCCGGCTCAAGATCCTGGACGCCTGGGCCATGGGAAAGGCGGTGGTCAGCACCACCGTGGGGTGCGAGGGGCTGGACGCGCGCGACGGGGAGAACATCCTGGTCCGCGACGACCCGGCGGAGTTCGCCGCCGCGGTGCGGCGGGTGCTGGAGGACGAGGTGCTCCGCGCCCGGCTGGGCGAGGGCGCCCGGCGCACCGCCGAGGAAGTGTACGAGTGGGAGGTGATCGGCCGCTCCATGGCCGCGGACTACCTGTCGCTGCTCGGATCGGCGGCGGAAGTCCGGGTGCACGCGGGGGCGGGACGGCCCGCCTGAGTCCTCCCTTCTCCCACGCGGCGGCATCCAGGGGCATGCGCACCCTCCTCAAGCACTCGGTCGAGAAGGTCCTCTGCCGCGGCGGGGCCACGCGCGCCGCGCGGCGGCGCCGCCGCGGGGGGACCCTGGTGCTCGCCTACCACAACGTGGTGCCCCGCGGCGAGTCGCGCGAGGGCGACCGCAGCCTCCACCTCCCCCAGGACGACTTCGCGCGCCAGCTGGAGCTTCTCGGGCGCACGCACGAGGTCGTCCCGCTCGCCGCGCTCTTCGCGCCCCCCGCGGCGGGCGGGCGGCCGCGCGCCGTGATCACCTTCGACGACGCGTACCGCGGCGCGGTGACCGCGGGGGTGGAGGAGCTGGCGCGGCGGGGGCTCCCGGCCACCATCTTCGTCACCCCCGGCTTCCTGGACGGGCGGTCGTTCTGGTGGGACGCGCTCGCCGCCCCCGGCCAGGCGGGTCTGGCGCCGGAGGTGCGCGACCGCTGCCTGGGCGAGCTGCGCGGCATGGACGCCGAGGTCCGCCGCTGGGCCCGCGAGCGGGGGATGCCGCTGCGCGAAGTGCCGCCGCACCAGGCCGGGGCCGCCGAGGCGGAGCTGCGGGCCGCGCACGCCACGGACGGGATCACGCTGGGGGCCCACAGCTGGGGCCACCCCAACCTGGCGGCGCTGGCGCCGGCGGAGCTGGAGGAGGAGATGGTCCGTCCGCTCGCCTGGCTGCGGGAGCGCTTCGCGGGGGTGCTCCCCTGGCTGGCCTACCCGTACGGGCTGGCCTCCCCCGCGGTGGAGGAGGCGGCGCGCCGGGCGGGGTACGAGGGTGCCTTCCGCGTGGAGGGCGGGTGGATGCCGCGGCCGGGGGAGCCCATCCGCCGCCACGCGCTCCCTCGCGCGAACGTCCCCGCGGGCGCGTCGCTGGACAACTTCGAGCTGCGCACCTCCGGCCTCCTCCGCGGCTAGGATCGGGACGCGTGCGCTCACCGTGAGCCCCGTTCCCCCCCGGCGCGCCGCCGCGACGGCCTGCGTCCTGGCCGCCGCGCTCGCCATCGCGGCGCTGACGCTCTTCCCCGTGGGCGACGCGCCGAAGCGGCCCATCGAGCTGTGCCTCGTCTGCGGCGAGCGCGGCCTCGCCGACGCCATCCTCAACGTCTTCCTCTTCGTCCCGCTCGGCGCGGCGCTGGCGCTCGGCGTCGCGTCCGCGGGGCGCGCGGCCCTCCTGGGCGCCGCCTTTTCCGCGGCCGTGGAGCTGTGCCAGCACCTGGTCCCGGGGCGCGATCCCAGCCCCGCCGACATCCTCTTCAACACCGTGGGGACGGCGCTCGGCTTCGCGGTGCTGCGCTCGGCCCCGGCCTGGCTGCATCCGCCCCCGCGCCGCGCGGCGGGCCTCCTCGCCGCGGCCGTCGTGCTGCCGCTGGCCCTCGCCGCGGCGGGGGGATGGCTGCTCGCGCCGGCGCTGCCGCGCTCCGTGTACTACGGGCAGTGGACGGCGGACCTGGGCTACCTGGCGTGGTACCGCGGCCGCGTGTCCGCCGCCCGGGTGGGGGAGGTGCCGGTGCCGTCGTGGCGGATGGAGCGGGAGTCGCCGCGCCTGCGGGCGCTGCTGCTGGAGGGAGCCCCCATCCGGGTCGCCGGGGTGGCGGGCCCGCCCCCGCCCTCGCTCGCGCCGGTCTTCAGCATCTACGACGACCGGCAGCGGGAGGTGGTGCTCGCGGGGATCGACGGCGAGGACGCGGTGTTCCGCTTCCGCACCCGGAGCACGGCGCTGCGGATGGACCAGCCCGACCTCCGCGTCCCGGGCGCCTTTCGCGGCGTCCGGCCCGGCGACCGACTGCGGCTGGCGGTCGCCCGGCGGGGGCGCGGGTACTGCCTGGAGGGCAGCGCCGCCGGGGCGTGCTCGCTGGGCTTCACCGCGGCCGACACCTGGGCGGTGCTCATCTTTCCCTCCTCGCTCCCCGCGTCCGGGCGGCGGCTCGTCGGCCTGCTCTGGATGGCCGGCCTCTTCCTTCCCGCGGGGCTCTGGCTCCGCGGCCGGGGGCAGGCGCTGGCGGCCGGCGCCGCCGTCTGCGCCGGGCTGCTTGCCGTCCCCCTGGCGACGACCCTCCTCCCGACGCCGCTTTCCGCGCTGCTCGCCGCCCTGGCCGGGATGGGCGCGGGGGCACTCGGCTCGAAGTTGTCGGGCGCAGCGACATGCAAGCCTCCCGTGTCCGCCGCGGATGGGTCGAATTGGCCATGAGCCGTCCGGGTATGTGGCGGTGATGCCCCGGTGTGGGGCACACATGCCGCAGCCCGGCGGGGAGATGCGCGGCCCGGAGCGCCTGTCCAGACAGGCGCCGCGCGGGTTTTCGCCGTGGGGAGCGTGCTGCGCGAAACTTGAAGTAGGCGGGCCCGGCGGCCGGGGAAGCTGCCCCGGGCCTTGCCCACCACCGATCACCACTCGTTGCAAAGGAGCGACGATGTACCGCAGAACGTCCTTCGTTCTGGTCGTCGTCCTGCTCGCCCTGATAAACCCCCTCAAGGCACAGGACAGCTCGACCGTCACCGATCGCCAGCTGCGCCAGCGGCTCGATGCTTCGCTGAACGACACCCGCAGCTCCATCCAGGAGCTGAACCAGCTGCTCATGCGGATGGAGGCGATGCGCGCGGCCATCAACGCCCGGATCGCGCGCGACAGCCTCGCCTCGCGCGGCCCCACCGGGACCACGCGCACGCCGACGGGCGTGGGCACGACCGGGGGACCGAGCACGCCCGTCACCGGCAACCCGTCCGCCGTGGCGCCCGTGTTCGAGGACGGCTTCGAGGGAGGCATCCCGTCCGAACCCCGGAACGGGTACGGGTGGCTGGGCTACAAGCCCGCCGCCGGCGAGGGCGTGGCCGTGAGCCGGGACCTGGGCCGCAGCGGCTCCGGGAGTATGCGGTTCACCTACTCCGGCAACGCGGATCCCTGCGCGGACTCGTGGGCGGAGCAGCGCTTCACGCTGGGCGAGAACCTGACCGAGGTGTGGCTGGAGTACTACATCTACATGCCCACCGGCGCCGAGGGGAAGGGAGCGCGCTTCTTCCACCGCCGGCCGGTCTGCCCGCGGGAAAGCGATCCCAACGGCACCATCTCCAACAACAAGTTCTTCGCGCTGTGGGCCTCCAACTACGACGTGCGCGCCGCGCCCGGCGGGATGAAGGTGCTCTTCGAGTACCAGCGCACCAGCGGTCCGGGCGACGGCGACAGCCAGCTGTACGGGATGTGGTGCAACGACGACAAGCTTTGCAGCAACTGGGGCGCGGAGAACGGCCGCTGGGACCCCGCCTTCACGAGCTCCATGCGCGGCCGCTGGGTGCAGGTGCGTATCCACACCCGCGCGGCGGACTCCAAGGCGGCGTCCAACGGGATGCTGCAGCTGTGGGTGGACGGGGCGCAGCGCATCAACATGCAGAACCTCGACCTGGCGCCCGAGGCGGGCGGGGAGCGCTGGTTCCGCAACGGCTACCTGATGGGGTGGGCCAACTCCGGCTTCGACCAGCCCACCGCCATCTACGTCGACGACTTCAAGATCTTCCGCTCCAACCCGGGGTGGCAGTGAGCCGGGGGTGAGCGCGCGGCGCCCACCCTGAACGAACGGGGACCTCCGCCGGAACCGGATCCGGCGGAGGTCCTTTTCGCGTCCCGCGACGGCTTCAGCGGCCCCGCAGCCAGTCCAGCGTCTCGCGCAGCGCGGGGAGCGGGTCGGAAAGGCGGAACACTTCGTCGCGGCTCCCCGGCCCGAAGGCGGCCACGAACCGCGCCACCGCGCCGCCCAGCCCCGGGGCGTCCTCGGCGAGGGCCAGCTCCTCGCGCGAGCGGCGCGCCCGCGCGATCAGGTGGTCCACCTCGCCCCAGGTCCAGCGCAGCCGCACCCCGGTGCGGTAGGCGAGCACCGGCCGCGGCTTCCTTCCGGCGGCGGCCTCCAGGAGCAGGGCGGGGAAGTCCACCCCGGCGTCCAGCGCGAGCTGGAGCGACCCCCAGAAGCGTCCGTTGATCTCCATGATGTACGGAGTGCCGGTAGCGGCGTCCACCTTGTACTCCACCATCGCCACCCCCCGCCAGCCGAAGGCGCGCAGCAGAGCCACGGACCGCTCCAGGAGGCCGGGGTCCAGCGGGTGGCTCTCTCGGTACACGCTAACCCCGCCCGAGGGCGGCTTCTCGCGGATGCGGCGGTGGGAAAAGGCGGCGACCACCTCGTCCTCCCACAGCAGCACGAAGATTCCCACCCCCGGCCCCACGATGCGCTCCTGGAGGAGCACCGGGTAGGCGCCCTCCGGCAGTGCGTCCAGAGCCGCGCGCAGCGCCGCCGCGTCGCGCACGTGCGCCACCGCGGACTTGGCTCGCGCCCCGTTCTCCTGGACCACCGAGCGCGAGGGCTTCAGCACCAGGGGAAACCTCATCCCCGCCGGGTCGAGCTCCCGCGCCTCCGCCGCGCTCCCGATCCGCCGCTGCTCCGGCACTCCGATCCCCACGGTGCGCGCGGCCTCCATCACCGCGGCCTTGTCGCAGATCCGCTCGAACTCGGCCACGTCGGCGAAGGGGAGCTGCGCCCCCAGCGACTCGCGCTCCGGGAGCACCGCCAGCAGCGACGGCTCGGTGATGGGAACGACCACGTCCACCCCGTGCCGGCGGACCAGCTCCCGCAGCGCCGCCACGTACCCCGCGGGGTCGCGGAGCGGGTCGGGGACCGTGGCGTGGGCGCGGCAGTGGCGCGAGGCGCCCGCCAGCGAGCGGGGGCGGACGGAGCACGCGTACACGGTGTGCCCGGCGCGGGCGAGCGAGCGGACCGCGGCGAGCGCGGCGCGCTGCTCGCCGTCCGTGACCAGGACGACGGCCACGCTACACCGCCGCCGGGGCCGCCGCGCCGGGGGCCGGGGCCCGCCCGGCGAGCCCCAGCGCGTCGCGGTACACGGCCTCGTAGCCGGCGACCATCGCCCCGGTGCTGAACTCCCGCTCCACCCGCGCGCGCCCGGCCCGCGACATCCGCGCGCGCCGCTCCGGGTCGCCGGCCAGGGCGTGGATGGCGCCGGCGAGCGCCGCCGGGTCGCGGGCGGGCACCAGCACGCCGCTCACGCCGTCCTCCACGATTTCCTCCGGGCCGCCGCAGCGCGTCGCCACCGTGGGGACGCCGCAGGCCAGCGCCTGCACCGTGGAGAGCGAGAAGCCCTCCGCGTGCGAGCTGAGAGCGTACAGGTCGAGGCTGCGCATGATCTGCGGCACGTCTTCCCGGAAGCCGGTGAAGTGCACCCGGTCGCGCAGCCCCAGCCCGTCGCGCAGGGCCAGCAGGTCGTGGTGCATCTGCCCGCGGTTGTCGCCCACCACGACGAAGCGGTAGGCGTCGGAGCGCTCCCGCAGCAGGGCGGCGGCGTGCAGCAGGTCAGGGTACGCCTTGGCCGTGCGCAGGTTGCCCACGGCGCCCACCAGCAGCTGCCCGGGCTCCACGCCCAGCTCCCGCCGCAGTCCCGCGTCGGAGCCGGGGCGAAAGGCGTGGGCGTCGATCCCGTTGTGGATCACCCGCGTGCGGGCCGGCTCCAGCCGGTTGCCGTCCAGCACGCTCCGGCGCAGCGCCTCCGACACGAAGACCACGCGGTTCCTGCGGCGGTCGATGATGCGGAACTTGGCCGCGCGGTACGACTCGTCCGGGGCCACGTCGGCCTGGCCGTGGAAGGTGCAGACCACCGGCACCCCGCCGAGCCGCCCGGCCAGGCTCCCGTACACGCTGGGCCCCAGCAGGTGGGCGTGGATCAGCTCCACCCGGTGCCGGCGCACGATGCCCAGAAGGGCGCGCAGGTAGCCCAGGTCGAACGCCCCCTGCGGCGGGACGATCAGCGCGTCGATCCCCTCCGGCCGCAGCGCCTCCGACAGCCACCCCGCCTCGGAAACCGCGACCACCGGGCGCCAGCGCTCCCGGTCCAGCCCGGTCGCCAGGTTGAAGAGGATGGTCTCCGCCCCGCCCGGGCCCGCCATGTCGATGAGGTGGAGTACGGTCCTGGGCCGTGCGCCGCGCGGCTCGGTCAATGCTCGGGCTCCGGTGAAGCGGGTGCGGAAGGTGGACGGTGCCGGCGCCCGCCCCGAGGGCAGGGGGCATGCCGGAACCTCGCCGGGGCGGCGAGCCCTCGCAAGGCCACGGCTGCGGCGCCGCCGCCGCACCGGGCCGCACGCTCTCCCTGTGGCGCCGATGCCGCTGGGGTGTTGGACGGATGCAACATGGGCGTGGCGCGAGGCAGGGCCGCGGGGCGTGCGCCGGCCCGCCAACTCCGCTCCCGGGGCCCGCGCGGGAGCCCGGCGCACTTTGCTGCGGGCACGGAACAGCGTATGCTGACTGCCCTCGCGGGCGCCGCCTCGTCGCGGCCGCCCGCCTTTCCGGCCCGGCCCTCACCTCCACGGGTGCACCGGCGCACTCGTCCGCAGCAGACAGGGACCTTCGGCGTTCATGACCGGCAAGACCAAGAGCCTGGGGAAGCAGTCGGCGATCTACGGGGCGGGGATCGTCCTTGGGAAGCTCGCCAGCTTCATCATGCTCCCCGTGTACACCCGCTACCTCACCCCGGCGGACTACGGGGTGCTGGAGCTGCTGTCCATGACCATCGACGTGATCGGGATGATCGCGGGGATCGGGCTGGGCTCGGCGGTCTTCAAGTTCTACGCGGACGCGCCGGACGAGGCGGGAAAGAGCCAGGTGATCAGCACCGCCGGGATGAGCGCGGTCGTGCTCGGCGCCGTCACCGCCGCGCTGGGGCTGCTGTTCGCGCCCCTGCTCACCCGGCTGGTGATCGGCCCGGAGACGGACCCGCTGTACCTGCGGATCTTCCTCTTCACGTACCTGTTCCAGACCTGCGAGCACATCCCCATGATGCTGCTCCGCGCGCGGCAGCACGCGGGGCGGGTGGTCACGCTCAACGTGGTGCGGCTGGTCCTCAACCTGTCGCTCAACATCCTGTTCGTGGTGTACTTCCGCATGGGGGTGCTGGGCGTCCTGCTCAGCGGCGTCATCACGGGCGCCATCATGGCGACGGGGCTTACCGGCTACCTGCTCCGCCAGGTGGGGCTGAGGTTCTCCATGCCGCGCTTCGTGGAGATGGTGCGCTTCGGCAGCCCGATGGTGCTGTGGACGCTGGGGAGCTTCGTCCTGGTCTTTTCCGACCGCTTCTTCCTGCAGCACTACCTGGGCACTGCGCAGGTGGGGATCTACGCCCTGGCGTACAAGTTCGCCTTCATGCTGAGCGCGCTCGCCTTCAACCCCTTCGACATGGTGTGGGACCCGCACCGCTACGAGGTGGCGAAGCGCTCCGACGCCAAGGAGGTGTACGCGCGGGTGTTCCTGTACCTGAACGTGGTCGTGGGGCTGGTGGGGCTGGGGATCTCGCTCTTCGTGCGGGACTTCCTGGAGGTGATGTCCGATCCCGCCTTCGTCCCGGCGTACCGGATCGTGCCGCTGCTGCTGCTGGCCCAGATGATCTCTCACGCGGTCAGCTACTGCACCCTGGGCCTCTTCGTGACCAGCAACACCCGGGCGCTGGGGCGGATCGCCTTCCTGGCGACCGTGTCCACGCTGGTCCTGAACTTCGTCCTGGTCTCCCGATTCGGGGTCCTGGGGGCGACGTGGGCCACGGTCCTCGCGTACTCGCTGCGCTTCGTGTGGACGTACCGCTCGGCCCAGCGGCACTACCCCATCCGCTACGGGTGGGGCGCCGTCGCCCGGCTGTACGCGATCTTCGCCGTGGCGGTGGGGCTGCGCTGGGCGGTGCAGCCGGCGCACCTCCCCGGCTCCCTGGCCTGGAGCGCCGTGCTCATGGCGGGCGCGTCGGCGCTGGTGTACCGCCACACCCTGGGCCCGGCGGAGCGGAGCTGGGTCCGCGCGTTCTTCGCCCGCTACCGGGCGGGCTTCGCGCTGGGAGCTTCGCGGGCGTGAGCGCCGCCCCCGGCGGGGACCGCGCGGAGGCGCCGCCCGCGGTGAGCGTCATCGTCCCCGTGTACAACACGGCGCCGTACGTGGCGGAGGCGCTGGACTCCATCCTGGCGCAGACCTTCACGGACTACGAGATCCTGGTGGTCAACGACGGCTCCCCCGACACGGAGCTGCTGGAGCGGGTGCTGGAGCCGTACGCCGGCCGCATCCGCTACCTGCGCCAGGAGAACGCGGGGGTGAGCACCGCGCGCAACCACGCGCTGGCCGTGGCGCGGGGGCGCTACGCCGCCATGCTGGACAGCGACGACACCTGGCACCCGGAGTACCTGGCCGCCCACGTGGCGGTGCTGGAGAGCGACCCCGGCGTCCACGTGGTGTACCCGGACGCGGTGCGCTTCGGGGGCGGAGCGCGGCAGCGCTACTCCGAGCAGTACCCGGTGGGGGGCGACGTCACCTTCGCCCGGGTACTGGCGCGGGAGTGCCAGGTGTACGGCGGGGTCACGGCGCGCACGGAGGCGGTGGTGGCGGCGGGGCTGTACGACCCGGAGCTGCGCGCCGCCGAGGACTTCGAGCTGTGGCTGCGGATCCTGCACCGCGGCGGACGCATCGCGTACGTGGACCGGGTGCTGGCGTACTACCGCCACCGCCCGGGGAGCCACACGGCCAGCCCGCGCCCCCTGCTGGAGAACCTGTCGCGGGTGCTGGACAAGACCGCCCGGACCCTGGAGCTGGGGCCGGGCGAGCGCGAGGTGCTGGAGCGGCAGCGTGCCGGGCTACGCGCGGGGCTGGCGCTGCTGGACGGCAAGGCCGCCTTCCGCGCTGGCGACATGCGCACCGCGCTGCGCAAGCTGGGCGAGGCCGACGCGCTCGCCACCCGCCGCAGCCTCAAGCTCTCCCTGGTGCTCGCGCTCCTGCGCGTCGCCCCGGGCCCCCTGCGGGGCCTGTACCTGCTGCGCGAGCGGCTGGACGCCCGCCGCGCCCGCCGGGCCGCGGCGGCATAGTCCGGCGCCGCGCCCCTACGCCCACCCGGCGTCCCCGTTCCCCCACGACCCCGTCCGCCATGCTCGCTCGCCGCAGCCTCCCCGACTCGTTCGCCCGGTGGAACCGCATGCACGGCGCACCCTTCGGCGCGCCGCTGCGCGGGGAGTCGCTGCTGGAGCGCGTGCTCCCCCGCTCCACCCTCACACGGCTGCGCGGGCCGTTCTCCATCCAGCCCAACAACAACACCCGCGCCTTCGAGTACCCGTGGGCCTTCCACGCCGCGGAGCCGCGGGCGGGGCTGGACGTGCTGGAGATCGGCGGCGGGCTCGCCGGGTTCCAGTTCGTGCTTTCCCGGCTGGGGTGCAGGGTGGTCAACGTGGACCCGGGGATGGAGGCCGCCGGCGTGGGCTGGCCGTGCGACCCGGAGTCCATGCGGCGCCTGAACGGGCTCTTCGGGACCACGGTGGAGCTGCGCAACACCGTGCTCGACAAGGCCGCGCTCCCGGACGAGTCGTTCGACCTGGTCTTCAGCATCAGCGTGCTGGAGCACCTGCCGGAGCACGAGATCGCCGCCGCCGTGCGCGAGGCCTTCCGGGTGCTCCGGCCCGGCGGCCGCCTGGTGATGACCGTGGACCTGTTCCTCAACGTGAAGCCGTTCACCGCCGAGGAGCGCAACCGCTACGGCTCCAACGTGGACCTGCGCTGGCTGCTGGAGCAGGCGCCCTTCCAGCTGGAGCAGGGCGAACCCGCCGAGCTGTACGGCTTCGACGAGTTTTCCGCCGAGCGGGTGCTCGCCCGCCTGGACGAGCTGCTCGTGGGAGAATACCCGGCCGCCGCGCAATGCCTGGTCCTGCGGAAGTCCTGAGCGCCGCACCCGCCGGGGCACGGCGGGGCGGGGAGGGCGCGCACGTGCTCTTTCTCGCCAAGCAGTTTCCCTGGCCGCTCAACGTGGGCGCGCGCCAGCGCTCCTTCCACGTGGCGCGGGGGCTGGCGCGCGCCCACGAGGTGACGGTGGTGGCGCTGGACGACCCGCCGCCCGACGCGGCGCGGGACGAGTTCCTGGCCGCCTCCGGCTGCGCGCGCGCCCTTTTCGTTCCGCCCGCCACCTGCCTGGGGATGAAGCCGCGGGGCGCCCCCGCGCCGCGGTGGGTCCGCGCGCTGCGCGCCGCGCGGGGGCTGGTCCGCTCCCCGCTCCCCGACACGCTGCTGTACTGGTGGTCGGACGCGCTGGTGGCCGAGCTGGAGACGCTGCGCCGCGAGCGCCCCGCCGACGTGGTCTTCGCCTCCCAGTCGTGGATGGCCGAGCACGCGCGCGCGGCCGGCTTCCCGCGCGTGGTGGTGGACGTGGACGACCTGCTCAGCGAGATCTCGCGGCAGGGCCTCCGGCAGCGGGGATGGTACCCCCGGAAGCCGCTGGACCTGCTGCGCGCCCGGCAGGAGCGCAGCTACGAGCGCTCGCTCCCGGGGCGCTTCACCCGCGTCCTCGTCGCCAAGGACGACGACCGCGGGTTCTTCCCCGCCGCCGCGCGCTCCCGCGTGGGCGTGCTCCCCAACGGCATCGCCGTCCCGGACGCCCCGGCCCCCGACCCGGAGCGCGCCGACACGCTGCTGTTCGTGGGGACGCTGGGGTACGCGCCCAACGTGGACGCGGTCACCTGGTTCGCGCGCGAGGTGCTGCCGCTGGTGTGGGCGTCGCGCCCGGACGTGCGCTTCCAGGTGGCGGGCTTCGGCACCGGGGCGCACCTGGCGGAGGTGCTCGCCGACCCGCGCTGCGCGGTGGCGGAGTCGCCGCCGGAGCTGGCGCCGTTCTACGCCGCCGCCGCGGTGGTGGTCACCCCCGTGCGCACCGGGGGGGGCACCCGCATCAAGGTCCTGGAGGCGCTGGCGCACGGCAAGGCGCTGGTGAGCACCACCTTCGGCCCAGAGGGGCTGGGGCTGCGCGGCGGCGTGGACCTGGAGCTCGCGGACACCCCGCAGGCCATGGCCGACGCCTGCCTGGCGCTTCTCGGCGATCCCGCCCGGCGCCGCGCCCTGGGCGCGGCCGGGCGCGCCCACGTGGCGGAGCGGTTCGACTGGCTGCGCATCGAGGAGAAGGTGGAGACCCTGCTCCCGCTGCCGGCCGGCTGAGCGGCCCGCGGGAAGAGGGCCCACGCGCAACGGGCGCCCGGGAATTCCCGGGCGCCCGTTCTGGATCTCGCCACCGCGCCGCAGCCCGACCCCGGCGCCAGCCGGGGGCACGCCCAAATCATTCAGTTCAAACCACGTCGCCCCGATCCGCCTTCAGACCACGGACCCCTGCCGGTAGTACCCGCCCCGCCCCCGCGGCCGGGCCGCCTGGACCGGCGCAGGCTCCGCCGCGCGCGGGGCCGCGATCCTCCCGCCGCCCGCCCGGGCCTCGTGCACCTTGTTCAGCGCGCACACGTGCAGCGCCACCGTCATGGACAGGTTGATCCAGAAGTACGGGTAGTAGAGCACCGTGACGAAGAAGCCGCTGCCCAGGAACCCGATCAGCGCCCCGTCCAGCCCGTGCGCCATCTGGTAGATGAACGCGCTGTCCCCCGGAAGGGCCCGGATGACCTTGCGCGTCTTGAAGTTCACCACGAAGGTCGCGCCGATGAGCAGGACGAAGGCGAAGAGCCCCGTGTAGCCCATCTCCGCCACCGATTCGATGAAGATGTTGTGCGGGAGCTGGCCGGCCGGGTTGTAGTACGTCTTGTAGTACGGGAGCCAGTTGCCGTACCCGATCCCCAGCACCGGGTGGTTGGCGGCGATCTCCAGCCCGTGCTTCCAGTACGTGATGCGCGTGGTGGAGGTGTTGTCCTCGCCCGCGCTCCGGAAGCGCTCCTTCTGCTCCGGCGGCAGCACCGCGATCACCAGGGCGACGGCGAGCACGGCGGGCACCAGCACCCGGAAGCGGTGCCTGGAGCGCGCCACCATCCACGTCAGCGTGAGCGCGCCGCCCAGCAGCGCCCCTCGCGAGGACGACGCGATCATGCTCATCACCGCCGTCACCGGGAACGACAGAAAGAACAGGCGCTGCCACTTCCCCCAGTGCTTCCACAGGGCCACCACGAAGCAGGTCGCCAGAGGAAAGAACACGCACATCTGGATCCCGAACTCCCCGGAGTTCTGGAACCAT
Source organism: uncultured Gemmatimonadales bacterium (assembly GCA_963716255.1). Classification (GTDB taxonomy): domain Bacteria; phylum Gemmatimonadota; class Gemmatimonadetes; order Longimicrobiales; family Longimicrobiaceae; genus JAFAYN01. The sequence continues at coordinate 3,845,896 of OY970303.1, forward strand.
CCGGGGCTGCCGGTGGCCCCCCAGTCGCGGAAGCCGAAGCCGGTCTCCGCCCACGAGCGCGCTCCATGCTGCGACATCTTGTACGAGTACAGCAGGAAGGCGAGCATGTAGACGAAGAAGCGCCGCTCCGTGGTGACCACGTTGACGGTCAGGACGAACACCAGGATCCAGTTGAGGAAGACCGTGAACTTGGCGAACGAGGCGTCGCTGGAGAACGCGGTGAACGAGGACGCCACCAGCACCAGCGTGTAGAAGCCCAGCAGCCCCGAGATCACCGTGGGGAAGCGGGCCAGCTTTCCCTCGCTCAGCGCGGTGACGATCGCCAGCGCCAGGAACGTCATCCCCCAGGGGAAGACATCGATGGCCCGGTACACCAGCTGGGGGCGGACGTACTCGATGAACATGTACAGGTTCAGGAACCAGAACGAGGCCGGCTCCCGCTTCACGAACGCCCAGATGTCCCGCGGGCGCGTCCGCCACACGTCGCCCATGCCGCGCGCGCCGAAGGGGCGCCGCGCGGCACCGCCGGGAGGCGCCATGGGCCGCGTGCCCGCCCGCCCCTGCGGGGCCGCGAAACGGGAAGGGGAAGCGTCAGCCATTCAGGACCTGCTTGAGGAGGTGTAGTCCGCGGAGCATGGAGGTGGGGAGCAGGCTCCCCCCCAGGATTCCCACCGAGCGGCCGGAGACGGCCGCGCCCTCGCGCCACGCGTGCATAACGGCGTCGCGCGCCTCCCGCTGCTCCATGAGCGACAGGTGAAGGTACGCCATGCGCAGGAGGAGCCGCTGCCGGCCGCGCCGCCGCGCCTCCTCCTCGGCGGCGGAGAGCGGCGCGCGCAGGCGCCCCGCCCGCTCGTTGCTGAGGAGGGCGCCCGCCACCATGTCGCGGGTGTTCGCGCCCGCGGTGAGCCGGTCGTCGTGCCCCACCCGCCAGCGCAGCAGCGGCGACATCACCACCGCCATGGGCGACGCCGCCGCCAGGCGGTGGAAGAGCTCGGTGTCCTCCGCCACCCGCAGCGCCTCGTCGAAGCCGCCGCTCTCCAGGAACAGGTCGCGCCGCACCATGGCCGCGGAGGGGAGCACCACGTTGCCGTGGAAGAGCAGGCCGTAGGCGTCGCCGGAGAAGGCGGCGTGAAGCCCCGCCGCGCTTTCCACCGCGACCTCGCGGAGCGCCCGGGCGAACCACTCCCGCGAAGTGCGGCCGTTCTCGCGGAACACGGGGACCGCGCTCGCCAGCCCGTCCTTTCCCTCCACCGGGCGGCCTGCCGCGTCCACCAGCACGCACTCGGTGATGGACCACCCCGCCTCCGGGGCCGCGGCGTGCGTCGACTCCTGCACCTCCAGCTTGGCGGGGTCCCACAGGTCGTCCGAGTCCAGGAAGGCGATCCACTCGCCGCCGGCCTCGCGGACGCCGCGGTTGCGCGCCGCCGACACGCCGGCGTTCGCCTGGCGGAGGTAGCGCACGGGCGCCGGAAAGGCGCGGCAGACCGCCTCGGTGTCGTCGCGGGAGCCGTCGTCGACGATCAGGATCTCGTCGGCCGGGCGCGTCTGTTGTAGCACCGACTCCACAGTCGCGGGGAGCCACGCCGCCCGGTTGTAGGTGGGGATGACGACCGATATGGACGGCAAGGGCTTCTCCGCGTCTCGACTCTTGGGGGTCGGCGCTGGGGCGCCGCGCTCCGGCGGGCGCCGGGCCCGGAGGTGCGCGGGGGCCGCGGCTGTGCCCCCCCTGGTGCATGGATCTTGCCACCCCGGGCCCTCGGTTCCGCGGCGCACGCGGCCCGGCCGGCCCCAGCGCACATGGGCCCGGACCCGCGCCTGCCCTCCGCGGGACGCCCCACGGTCTTCCACCACACCCGATTCCATGCGCCGGGAAACACCCACAGCTGTTGCGTCCGGTCCACAGGTCGGAGGGGTCCACGCGCCCTCGGCGGGAGCCGCCGGCGGCGCGGCCGATGCCCGCGCGCCGCACGGCGCGGGCGAGGATCCGCGCCCGCTGACCCTGCTGCACGTCGCCGCGCCGGCGCGGGTCGGGGGGCTGGAGCGAGTCGTGCGTTCGCTGTGCACCGGGCACCGGGCGCGGGGCCACCGGGTACACCTGCTGGCGGTGGTGGATCCCGGAGAGGCGGACCACCCGCTCGTCGCGCCGCTGGCGGAGGCCGGTGTGGAGGTGCGGGTGCTGGAGATCCCGGCCCGCGCGTACCTGCGGGAGCGCGCCGTGATGAGGGAGCTTTGCGGGCGCATCCGCCCCGACGTGGTGCACACCCACGGCTACCGCCCGGACCTGGTGGACGCCTCGGTGGCGCGGTCGCTGGGGATCGCCACGGTGGCGACGGTGCACGGCTTCGTGCGGGGCTCGCGGAAGGGGCGGGTGTACGAGTGGCTTCAGCGGCGGTCGTACCGGCGCTTCGACGCGGTGGCCGCGGTGTCGCGCCCGCAGGTGGCGGAGCTGGTGGCTTCCGGGGTCGCGCCGGGGCGCATCCACCACCTCCCCAACGCCTGGGCCGCCCACGCGCCCACGCTCGCCCCGGCCGAGGCACGGGCCCGCCTGGGGGTGCCGGAGGGCGTGTTCCACGTGGGATGGGTGGGGCGGCTGGGGCGCGAAAAGGGCGCCGACGTGCTCCTGGACGCCCTCGCGCTCCTCGGCGACGTGCCGCTGGTGGCCTCCATCGTGGGCGCGGGACGCGAGGAGGCGGCGCTGCGGGCGCAGGCGGAGGCGCTCGGCGTCGCGGACCGGGTCCGCTGGCACGGGCTGATCGCCGAGGCGGGGCCCCTGTTCTCCGCCTTCGACGCCTTCGTGCTCAGCTCGCGGACCGAGGGGACGCCCATCGCCCTGTTCGAGGCCATGGAAGCCGGCGCCCCGGTGGTCGCCACGGCGGTGGGCGGCGTGCCCGATGTGGTCTCCCCCGCGGAGGCGCTCCTGGTCGCCCCTGAGGACCCCGCGGGTCTCGCCGGAGCCCTGAGGGCGGTGCGGGGCGACCCTGCCGCCGCGGCGGCGCGGGCGCGGTCCGCCGCGACCCGCCTCCGCACCGCCTTCGGCGCGGATCCCTGGCTGGACCGGTACGAAGCGATCTACCGGCAGGTACAACGTCAAACCACCGCATGACCCCATGAGCCTGGTCGCCTGGATCCTGATTGCCGCACCGCTCCTCCTGGCCGCGTACGCGTACGCCGGGTACCCGCTCCTGCTCGCCGTGCTGGCGCGCGCGCGCGGCCGGCCCCCGGCCGCGGTGGAGCCGGGGGAGTGGCCCATGGTCAGCATCTCCCTTCCCGCGTACAACGAGGAGGCACAGATCCGCGGCGCCGTCGAGAGCCTGCTGGCGCTGGACTACCCGGCCCACCGCAAGCAGGTGATCGTGGTCTCGGACGCCTCCACCGACCGCACCGACGACATCGTCATGGAGTTCGCCGGCCGGGGCGTGGAGCTGCTCCGCATGCCGTGCCGTGGCGGCAAGACCGCCGGCGAGAACGCGGCGGCCGCGCGGCTCACGGGGGAGATCGTCATCAACACGGACGCTTCCATCCGCATCCACCCGGACGCCCTGCGGCCGCTGGTGGCGCGCTTCTCCGACCCCACGGTGGGCGTCGCTTCCGGGCGCGACGTGAGCGTGGCGCGCACGGGCGAGGACAAGAACGCGGGCGAGGCGGGGTACGTGGGCTACGAGATGAAGGTGCGCGCCCTGGAGACCGCGGTCGGCGGGATCATCGGCGCCTCGGGGTGCTTCTACGCCATCCGCTCGCACCTGCACCGCTCCCCGCTCCCCGAGCACCTGAGCCGCGACTTCGCCTCCGCGCTGGTCGCGCGCGAGCACGGGTTCCGCGCCGTGTCGGTGGACGAGGCGGTGTGCTTCGTGCCGCGCACCACCTCGCTGCACCGCGAGTACCGCCGCAAGGTCCGCACGATGGCCAGGGGGATGCAGACGCTCCACCACAAGCGGCACCTCCTCAACCCGCTGCGCCACGGCGCCTTCGCCTGGATGCTGCTCAGCCACAAGGTCGCCCGCTGGCTGGTCCCCTGGACGGTGCTGACGGGAGCGCTGGGCGTGCTCCTGCTGGCGGTGGACCACCCCGTGGCGCGCGTGGTGTTCGCCCTGGGGATGGTCGTGGGGGGCCTCGCCGCCGCGGGGTGGATGTGGCCCGAGTCGCGGCCCATCCCCCGCGTCCTCGCCATCCCGGCCTTCGCGGTCGCGGGGAACCTGGCCGCCGTGCACGCCTCGCTGCGCTCCCTCGCCCGGAACGACGACCCCACCTGGGAGCCCACCCGGCGCGACGTCGTCCTCACCGGAAGCTGAGCCGCGCAGCGGCCCCGACCCACTCCACCGCCCGCGACGATGCGAATCTACGCGTTCACGCAGTACTACCCGAGCACCTTCAAGCCGTACTTCGACACCCAGTTCGCCCAGCTCGTGCGCGACGGGCACGAGCTGACGGTGTTCGCGCACGGGCGGCAGGGCCACGAGGTGAACGAGCCCGTCGCCCGCTTCGGGCTGGAGTCGCGCACGCGCCGCTACCCCACCATGCTGCACACCGCGCCGCCCTTCCTCCCGCGCGCGGCGGCGAGGGCGCTCCCGGACCCCGCCGGCGCGCTGCGGCTCCTGCGGGCTACGGACCCGGACAAGCCGCTCAAGGGGCGTCTGATGGACACGCTGCGGATGCTTGCCCTTCCGCGCGAGCGCCCCGACCTGTGCCTGGTGCACGACCTGACAACGGCCACCTGGTTCACCTGGCTGCGGACGATGTACCCGGGGGTGCCCGTGGCGATGTACTACCACGGCGGGGAGAACGCGCTGTCCAGCGGCATCGGCGAGGATGCGGTGGCGCGCGCGTTCGCCGCCGTGGACGTGGTGTTCACCAACACCGAGTTCTCGCGCGACCATGCCGTGGCGCGCGGCTGCCCGGCCGGCAAGGTGGAGATCGTGCCGGTGGGCTTCTCCCTGGACGACTACCGGCCGCCCGCGGTGCGCGAGTACCGCCCGCGGGGCGTGCTGCGCCTGCTGTCGGCGAGCCGCCTGAGCGACGAGAAGGGCCACCGCTTCGCGCTGGAGGCGCTCGCCGGCCTGGTGGCTGCGGGGGTGACGGACTTCCGCTACACCATCGTGGGGGGCGGCTACCTGCGGGAGCCGCTGGAGCGCTTCGCCGCCGGGAACGGGCTGGCGCCCTACGTGGACTTCGCCGGGGTGGTGACCACGGCGGTCCTGCTGGACCACGTCGCCCGCGCGGACGTGGTGCTGCTCCCCAGCATCGAGCTGGGGACCTGGGTGGAGAACCAGGCGTGCATCGTCCAGGAAGCCATGCTGATGAAGGGGCTGGTGGTGGCGACCACCGCCGGCGGCGTCCCCGAGTCCACCGCCCCGGAGCTGCGCCCCTTCCTGGTCCCCCCCGAGGACCCCGCCGCCATCGCCCGCGCCGTCCTCGCCGTCCGTGCCCTGCGCGACGACGAGATGCGCGCCCTGGGCGCCGCCGGCCGCGCCTTCGCCGAAGAGCGCTACGACATCCGCCGCCTGAACGCCGCCCTCCTGGAGCGCGCCCTGGCCGGCCCGAGGAGCCCCGCCGTCCCCGCCGCGGCCTGAGGGGGAAGCCGTAGCGCGGAGTAGGAAGTTCGGAGGTGAGGAAAAGAGGCGCCCCCGCCGGGAGATCCGGCGGGGGCGCTGTCACGTGAAGGATGTCGGCCCGAAGGGGCGAGACCGCGCGCTGTTTGCGCGGGCTCGACTCCGTTGCAGACGGTCGTTTCGTCTGCTACGGAGCCGCAGCCCGACCCCGGCGCCAGCCGGGGGCACGCCCGACTCCGCCGTCCCGATCCGTTGCCGTTCGTGCGGCCATGGAAAATAGAAAAGGGGCCCGCCCCCACCGGGAGCGAGCCCTCCGTCCTGCCCGATCTGCGAGTCGCAGAAGCAGCGCTTACTGCTGCTCTTCTTCCTGCTTGCGGCGACGACGACGGGCGGCACCGGCGAGCCCGGCCAGACCCGTCCCCATGAGAGCCATGGACACCGGCTCCGGCGTGGACGTCACCTGGAACATCTGGTCGTCGAAGTCGAAGTCGGCCGTGTACTGCGTGTTGTAGCAGAGCGGATCGGTCGACGCCAGGTCGCCCGTCTTGCACAGGTCCTCGAACCCGACGTCGTACGTCCACTCGCTGGTCTGCGTGGCCACCGCGTGGACGCGGCCGTCGTAGTTCATCCCGCCGCCGCCCGTGTAGAACCAGGCGCCGCGCGAGCCCGGAGCGAAGGGGTTCGACGCGCCCGCCACGTACAGGTCCTGCACGAAGATCCCGAAGTTGAGCTCGGTTCCCGCCGCGAACATCCCGCCCGGATTGATGTTGTTGGTGGGCCCACCCATCGCCGCCATGCCGCCCGAGCCCGGAGCGGTGCTCGTGCTGGGGGGCTGGTTGGTGTACAGGAAGACGCCCGAGTACGTGTCGAACGGAGTCTGGTCGGGTCCGGGGTTGGCCGAACCGAAGAACCAGATCTCGGAGCGGAGCGCCGCCTCGGAGCCCAGGTACGTCACGAACGTCGGGCCGCCGTTGGAAAGGATCGGCACCGCGTGTCCCTGCTGCGCCGTTCCCATGCTGAGCGCCGATGCGAGCGCCAGCGCCATGCCTGCCTGCTTGAACCGCATACGAACCTCCTTCAAAAGGGTAGTTGCTGCCACACCATCCACTTCGTCACGCCGGGTTTCCTCCTTGTGGCTGAGTGTTGAAGACGAGTCCAACTTCCCGCGCGGCCTTGCCGGCGTGCGGGCGTCCCGAAATGCGGGTGGAACGCCATCCGCCGATCCCCAGGCCGAGGGCGGCCGGGATCGAGAGCCCGAGTACCGCCATGGCCCGGAGCACCGTCAGATCCAGCGCGCCCCGGAAGTTGGGGTTCACCGTCGAGCGGACCTGGAGGAAATCCAGGCCGAACGCAATCGCCACCAGCGAGAGCACCAGCGCCATCACCATGCAGATCACCGCCGACACGCGAAGCGTCCTGCGGTGGTCGAGGATCGCGGCGACCGCCATGATCCACACCAGCCCGAAGAGCACGCCCATCACCGCCCCCGACATCAGGCCGACGGCCCCGAAGCGCCAGCGGACCTCGCCCAGCCGGAACGGCCAGACTTGCAGGGCGGGCTCGCTCACCGACGCGACGATGAGCAGCGCGCCGACGGGGTAGAGCGCCTTGACGAAAGGACGGTAGGTCAGCGAGGTCATCTTCGGGGTTCCTTGAATGTTCGGTCGGGTGGCCGCACCGGCGCGGCCACCCCTCGTCACCTCCACCACCGCCCCGCTCGTGCCCGCCGTCAAGACGGCAGCGAGCGGTTTACGGCCGGGACCATCTCGCCCGCGACGCGCGACGCCAGCTTGAACGCCTCGGCCTCCGACCCCGTCACCGGGACGATGACGCGGACCAGCGCCTCGTCGCTGCGGCCGCGGAGCGCCGAGTCGCGGAGCAGGTCCCACTTCACCCGGTACTCGTTCGCTTCCACGCGGCCCCGCCCCTGGTACCAGTACAGGACCAGCGCCCGCTGTTCCTTGTTCTGGAGGAGGTAGCGGTTCACCTGCACCGGGCCGTGCGGCGTCGCGATGGCCACGCGCTGGTTGGTGAGCGCCTCCCACCCTGCCCCGGGAAGGCAATTCTTGGGCGAGTGGATGGTCTTCCCCTGCGTCTGGCTCTCGTAGTAGCCCACGTACAGCGAGAACGCGTAGGCGCTCCCCGCGGCGCCGGGCGCCTGGAAGACGCGCATCAGGTAGTCGCTCATCCCGGCGACGCGCTGCTCCTCCTCGGAGATCACCACGTCCTTGGAGCCGAAGGACGCGAAGCGCGCGGGCACCGCCGTTTCCAGCGGTGCCTGCAGCGGGAGCGTCCGCTGCGTGTCGATCCCCAGCGTGACCATCGCGCCGAGGGCGAGGATGATCGCGGGCGCCCAGGCCCGGTTGAAGCCGTTCATGCCCTGCGCCTCCCGATGAAGATCTCCGCGTGGTTCAGGAGTGCCGCGATGCCGCCCAGGATGGCGAACGCCACGACGAAGATGATCCACCCTTCCGTCACGTGCATGAAGCCCTCGCCCAGCTTGGGGTCCACGTAGAAGACCAGGAAGCCGGTGAGGAAGACCCGGATGCCGTTGAGGAGCATGGCCACCGGGATCGCCGCGGCGATGAGCAGCGCCCGGCTCACCGGGTGCCGCAGCCAGAGCCCGCCGATCAGCAGCCCCAGCGAGATCAGCGACGCCAGCGACCGCAGCCCGCTGCACGCCTCCGTGACGAAGAGCGAGCGCCCGGGGATCCGGATCACGTTGCCGCTGAGCTGCACGGGCACGTGGCGCCACTCCAGCAGCCCCGCCCCCATCTGCGACGCGCGGAACTGGAGCGGGTTGGCGATGGAGCCCAGCACCACCGCCGGGAGCGGAACCGACAGCGCCAGCAGCGACGCCGGGAGCCACCAGTGCAGGAGCTGCCGGAAGCCCAGGTGGAACACCACCAGGCCGAAGACCGCGACCAGCATGGAAGCGCGCATGGTGAACAGCTCCGCCGCCAGCCCGGACACGTAGCGCAGGAGCACGGCGGCCACGAGGATGGCGATCCCCGCGAGCGGCTGGGCCCGGGCGCCGTCCCGGATCCCCCGCTTCCAGGCCAGGTATACGGCGAGCGGCGCCAGCAGCAGCCCGTGGCCCGCGTCGGGATCGTTCCACCAGTCGCGCCCCAGCGTCATCATGGGGCTCCAGAACAGAACCGCGAACGCCGCCCCGGTGGCGGCGAGGGGGAGGAAGCGCTTCCAGTCCCCCAGGTCGGTGCGGCTCAGCGTGAGCGTGGCACTCGTCACTTCACCACGCTCCGCGCTTGAAGACGATCACCGGCACGGTCCGCAGCAGGATCAGCAGGTCCTGCAGGGCCGACTCCCGCTCGATGTACTCCAGGTCGTAGCTCAGCTTGTTGCGCACGTCCGACAGGCAGCGGTCGTAGCTCTGGTTGATCTGCGCCCACCCGGTGATCCCCGGGAGCACCCGCTGGCGCTCCGGGTAGCGGTCGATCTGGTCGCGCAGCTCGGCGAAGATCTTGGGCTGCTCCGGGCGCGGTCCCACGATGTTCATGTCGCCCTTGAGCACGTTGAAGAGCTGCGGCAGCTCGTCCAGCCGGTACTTGCGCAGCACGGTGCCCAGCGAGGTGACCCGGGGGTCGCGGGGCTGCGCCCACACCTGCACGCCCTCGCCCGATGCCGTCATCGTGCGGAACTTGTACATCGTGAACAGCCGCCCGCCGTAGTCCACCCGGCGGCGCCAGTGGTGGTCGCTCCCGTCCGGGTTGCGGCGGTCCAGCCCCACCCGCGTCTGCCGGAAGATCACCGGCCCGGGGGAGGTCAGCTTCACCAGCAGGGCGATGACCAGCATCACCGGCGCGGCCAGCACGATTCCCACCAGCGCGAGCACGACGTTCAGCGTGCGCCGCCCGAACTGCGGTGCGTCCGCGATCTCGGCGGGGCGGCTCCACGGAGTGGAGGGGACTCTTTCGACCAGATCTTCGATCGCCAGAAGGCCCGAGGACGTAAGTGCCCTATGAGCGGTCAGGGGACCGGATTTCTGCGCGGGGATCAGCACGGTGGGACTCTCCCGATTCGGTTTGTTCCGTGTACACCAGCTGCGTCGTGCACCAACCGGGGAATGCAACGGGCATGCACGGCGGGCCGCGACTCGGAAATCTTCGTAAGTCGTTGCCGGCAGCAGGTATGGTGTTCTGGGGGTCACGTGGGGGGGGCGCGGGTTTCGTGGTGGCCCGCCGACGTGTGTGGTGACCACCCCACACAGTTGCACGGGGCCGCGATTGGAAGGGGACGACTTCCAGGGGGTGGGTTTCGGGCGTGCCCCCGGCTGGCGCCGGGGTCGGGCTTCGGCTCCGTAGGGCTGCAAACAACGCAGCCCAACGGAGTCGAGCCCCGCGAAACTGCCCGCGGGTCTCGCCCCTTCGGGCCGAAATCCCTCACGCAGCATCCGGAAACGACGACGGGCCCGCTATAGCGGGCCCGGCAATGGGCTTCATCGTGCGGCTCGGGCGCGCCGTCAGGGCCCGGGCGCGGGGGGGAGGTCCAGCCGGAAGTGGAAGCGCGTGCCCACGCCGGCGGCGGTCTCGTAGGCCAGGTCGGAGCCCATGGCGCGCACCAGGTCGCGGGCCAGCGTCAGCCCCAGTCCGGTGCCCGAGAATCCCGGGCCGTTCCAGCGGCTCACCCGCCGCAGCGGCTGAAAGAGCGTCGCCTCCTGCTCCGGGCGGATCCCGGCGCCGGAGTCGCGCACGGAAAACTCCACGCCGCCGGCGCCCTCCGGCAGGGCGGACACCTCCACCACCCCCGCCTCCGTGAACTTGAGGGCGTTCACCACCAGGTTCAGGAGCACGCGGGCCAGCGCCACCGGGTGCCCCAGGCGCCGGTCCTCGCCCTCCAGCGTGAAGCGGAGCTCCACGCGTCGCTCCTCCGCGATGGGGCGCACGATGTCACCGATGGACGCGGCGATCTCCGCGATGGAGAACTCCGAAGGGAGCTCGTCCACCAGGGCGTCGCCGCGCCGGTACAGGTCCAGGATGTCGTTCGCCATGGACACCAGCCCCAGCGTGGCGCTGTAGATGATGCCCAGTTGCCGGCGCTGGACTTCGCCGGCGTCCCCTGCGTACCCGGAGCGGAGCGCGTCGGAAAGGAAGAGGACCGAGGTGAGCGGGGAGCGGAGGTCGTGCGCCAGTCCCACCACCACGGCCGGGTCGTCGAAGCCGGCGGCGTCCCCCCGGGGAGCTCCGCCGCGGGCGCGGCGGCGCGGTACGAACGGACGATGCGGAGGAGTTCGGGAAGGGAGGGAGGGGCGCCGTCCAGGTAGCGGGCCGCCAGCTCCGCTTCCATCAGCAGGTCGGGGAGGTCGGCGGCGGAGGTCCCGGCGGCGCGGGCGTCCTCCACCCGCATGGCCAGCTCCGCCAGGCGGGCCGCCGGGTCCGCGTCCTCCGCCTCGCCCGCCATGGCGGCGAGGACCTGGCGGGCCGCGGAGCGGAGCACGGGGGACGAGATCCGGGCCAGGGGATCCGGCCCGTGCGGGCGCACGGGGACGCCGGTCTCGGGCATTCGCCGCCGTCCCCTCCGCCCCCGGCTCCGCTCAGCTCGCCTTGATGACGGTGTCGCGCTGCAGGCCGTGCTTCTCCATCAGGCGGTAGAGCGTGGTGCGGTCCACGCCCGCGATCTTGGCCGCCTTGGACATGTTGGCCCCCACGCGGTCCACCAGGGCGCCCAGGTACACCCGCTCGAAGTCGGCGAGGACCCGCTCGCGGGCGCTGTGGTACGGCTCGTCCAGCCCGCGGAAGAGCGTGGCCTTGGACTCCCGCGGCGCCGGGTCGATCTCGCGGAAGGGGATGTCGTCCGGCATCACGGTCGAGCCCGGCTCCACCAGCACCACCGTGTGCTCCACCACGTTCTGCAGCTCGCGGACGTTGCCCCGCCACTCGCGCGCCTGCAGCGATCCGATCGCCGCCTGGCTGAGCTTGGGGACCGGCGTCTTGGGGTCGCGGTGCCGCTTCCAGTAGTAGCTGAGGAAGTGCTCGGCCAGCAGGGAGATGTCCTCCGGGCGCTCGCGCAGCGGCGGCAGGGTGATGGGCACCACGCTCAGGCGGTAGAACAGGTCCTTGCGGAGCACCCCTTCCTGGGTGGCGTCCAGCGGGTCGCGGTTGGTGGCCGCGATGAAGCGGACGTTGACCACCGCGTCGATCCCCTCGCTCCCCACCCGCCGGACGATGCCGTCCTGGATGACGCGGAGGAACTTGGCCTGGATCGTCTGCGACATCTCCGTCAGCTCGTCCAGGAAGAAGGTGCCCCCGTTGGCGATCTCCAGGAGGCCCATCTTGTCCTTGATGGCCCCGGTGAAGGCGCCCTTGCAGTGGCCGAACATCTCCGACTCCAGCAGGGTCTCCGGGAGCGCGGCGCAGTTGATGGCGACCATCGCCCGGTTCGCGCGGTGGCTCTGGGAGTGGATGAACTGCGCGATCATCTCCTTGCCGGTGCCGCTCTCCCCGCTGATGAACACCGAAGCGTCGGTGCGGGCCACGCGGCGGGCCAGCTCCACGGCGCGGCAGAACGCCGGCGAGCGCCCCAGGAGCACCGGGCCGCCCACCGGCCCCTGGTGGTCGGCCGCCAGCTCGCGCTCCGCGAGCGCCGAGGTGTGGCGGTCGTTCAACACCGCGTGCGCCGCCCTCCCGATGAGGATCTGCAGGTGGGTGGCCGAGAAGGGCTTGGGCAGGTAGTCCCAGGCCCCCATCCGCGTCACCTCCACGCTGGAGTCCACCGACGGGTTGCCGGTCATGATGATGGCGCGCGTCGCCGGGCTGGTCTGGAGGCACACCGAGAGCACCTCGGTCCCGGGCACGTCGTCCAGGTACAGGTCGATCAGCACCACGTCGAAGGTGCGGCGCTTGAGCAGGTCGATCGCCTCCGTGCCGCGGCCGCACATGGAGACGTTGTAGCCCTCCAGGCGGAGCACGCTCGCGCAGCTCTCCCGCAGCGTGTGCTCATCGTCCACCACGAGGATCGAAACCTCGCTCCGGGGGTTCTCGTCCGCCGGATCGGCGCTCCCGGGCATGCGGATGCCGTTCGGACCGGTCGAGGGGAGGTGGGCCTCGAAGGACATGCAGTCTCCTTACACTCTCAGGGTGGGCTTCCCGGCCGGCCGGAGCCGTGGCGGGCGAGCACGAGCGTCGATGTCGGGACCCGGCCGGAGCCGGGCCACAGTGGGCGCCGCGAAGGACGCCGGATACGATACGAGTACGAAAGGAGGGGCCCGGCCGGATGTAACACCTGTGGCACGGCCGCCTCATGGGTGGCCGCGGCCGTCCCGCGGAGCGCAGGGAGCCGGATCCGGGGAGAACCGCCCGTGCGGAGCCGCGGCCGGTGTGTAAACCAGCAAATTTGAGACCATGGGTCGACAACTGGTGCAGCAACGCCACAACTCACGGCGATCCCAAGCGGTTGCAGGGGTTAGGCGGCTTTTCTCCTCCCCGGCACCGGTATCTCGCGGGACATCCGCGCCCCAGTGGTGTTCCATGGAATCCCCGGATCCCGGGCCGCTTTCCCGTTCGCCGGCCGGGTGGAACGCTCCCATCCGGCCCCGCCGAGCGGCGCTCGCGGATCCCGGCGCCTCGTGCACTTTGCCAGGCGCCGAGACACACGTTCCTCGCGCGGGCGATCCCGCGCGGCACCGGCGCGCCGGCATGGCTGAGGGCAAGACGCGGCAGGGCAGCGGAGTCGGACGGTTGCGGCCTTTCGACGCTGTGTGGCGCGGGCGCAACACTTCCCCCGAGCGCCATTCCGCGGCGCTCCGCCCGCGCCCGCCCGATTCCGGAGCCGTGGCGCGGGGATCCGCCACCCCCGGCATGACGGCCCCTGGCTTGCTAGGACCAGCCTCTGACCGGCCGTCCTCACGAACGTCGCACGACCCACGTTACCCGGCCCATGCATAGCGGACCCCCTTCATTGTACACCGAGTCGTCGGCGGACCTGGTCCCGTTCGACCAGCAGTCTGCTGCTGCCTCCGCCTTCCGCGGGGACTCGACCATCGAGCCGCAGGGCAACGCCCTGCGCCGCTACCTCACCGCGCTCAAGCGGTACCGGTGGATCGTCCTCGGGGTGGTGGCTCTGGGCGCGGCGGCGGGCGCGTACGCTACGCGCTTCGTCAAGCCGGAGTACAAGGTCAGCTCCACCATCTGGATCCAGTCGGAGGGGAGCGGCAGCGCGGGGACCGGGCCCATCCGCTCCTCCGAGCTGCTGCGGGCCAGCGCCTGGGTGGAGCTGCTCCGCTCCTACACGGTGCTCGACTACGTGGTGCGCGAGGAGCGGCTGTACCTGAAGCCCCGCTCCTCCGCCGATTCCGCCGCGCTGGCCAGCCTCACCCTCCGCGACCGTTTCCGGCCCGGCGAGTACAAGCTGGAGGTGGACGAGGCCGGCAAGCGCTTCCGGCTGGCGACCGCCGAGGGCGTCACCGTGCAGGAAGGCGCCGTCGGCGGGCCGGTGGGCGCCGCCGTGGGCTTCAACTGGGTGCCGGACCGGCGCCTGCTCCGCCCCGAGAAGACCGTCGAGTTCACGGTGGTCACCCCGCGCGACGCCGCGGGCGAGCTGAACAGCCAGCTCCGCTCCGACATGACGGACAAGGAAGGCAACTTCCTCCGCCTGGAGATGACGGGCACCAACCCCCAGAAGATCGCGTCGGTGATGAACACCCTCACCGACCGCTACATCGCCGTGGCCGCCGACCTCAAGAAGGCCAAGCTCACGGCGCTCGCCGACATCCTGGCGGAGCAGCTGGCGTATGCCGCCGGCAACCTCCAGCAGGAGGAGGCCGCGTACCAGGGCTTCCGCGTGCAGACGATCACCCAGCCCTCCGACCGCGGGGTGCCCTCGGCGCCCGGGGTGCAGCTGGTGCAGGACCCGGTCTTCCAGAACTTCTTCGCGCTCCGGCTGGAGAAGGAGCAGATCCGGCGCGACCGGGAGGCGATCTCCCGCGCGGTCTCGCCGGGGGCGGGGCTGCAGCTCAACTCGCTGGAGGCGATCCCCTCGGTTCAGCAGTCCTCCACGATCACCGGCACGCTCAAGGAGCTCACGAGCAAGGAAGCCGAGCTCCGGGCCATGCGCAGCAAGTACACGGACCTGTACGACCCGGTCCGCCGGCTCCAGTCCGACGTGGACTCGCTCAAGGGGCGCACCATTCCCTCGCTGGTCGGCGGGCTCAACTCCGAGCTGGCCACCCGCGAGGCGGCGATCGACCGGCTGATCGGCTCCGCCTCCACGCAGATCGCGGCGATCCCGCCGCGCGCCGTGGAGGAGGCGCGCCGCGAGCGCAAGGTGGCCATCGCCGAGAACCTGTACAAGAACCTGCAGCAGCGCTACGAGGAGGCCCGCCTGGCCGCCGTCACCAGCATCGCCGACGTGCGCATCCTGGACGAGGCCACGGTCCCCTTCACCCCGTCCAAGGACCCGCGCATCCAGCTCTTCCTCATGTTCTCGCTGGGGAGCCTGGGGCTGGTCCTGGCCGCCGTGGTGGTGTTCGACCGCCTGAACCCCAAGCTGGTATACCCGGAGCAGGTGACCGGGGGGCTGGGCCTCCCCGTCCTGGGCGCCATCCCGCGCGCCCGCCAGCACCTGCAGTCGGGGGTGGGGAGCGCGGCGCACCTGGTGGAGGCGTTCCGCAGCCTGCGCCTCAACCTGATGCACGCCACCGGGTCGGCGGGGAACCGCGCGCTGACCATCTCCAGCCCGGGGAGTGGCGAGGGCAAGTCGTTCATCACCGTGAACCTGGCCCTTTCCTTCGCCGAGCAGGGGCACCGCACGCTGCTGATCGACGGCGACCTGCGGCGCGGGACGCTCCACCACCTGCTGGGCGTGAGCCGCAAGCCGGGGCTCACCGACTTCCTCCAGGGCTCGGTGCAGGCGTCGCAGATCGTGCAGGCCACGGCCTACCCGCACCTGCACGTCATCTGCAGCGGCACGCGGACCACCGCCGGGCCGGAGCTGCTGGGGTCCGAGACCATGGCCGAGCTGCTCGCCGAGCTGCGCTCCGAGTACGCGGTGATCCTGGTGGACAGCCCGCCGATGGGCGCGTGCGTGGACCCGCTGGTGCTGGCCACCCTCACCCGCGACATGCTGATGGTGGTTCGCACCGACGTCACCAACCGCTCCATGGCGGAGTCCAACCTGGCGATGCTGGACCGGCTCCCCATCCGGGTGCTGGGCGCGGTGGTCAACGGCACCGTCCCCAACGGCCTGTACAGCGCGTACGAATACCTTCCCGGCTACGAGGTCGCCGATCTCGGCGACGCCCCGCTGCCGACGGGCGAGGTCCGGCAGCTCCAGGGCGCCTGACCCGCCGGACCCATGCGCATTTTTCAAGCGGGCAGGAGCGACCGATGAAGCTGTTACGCGTGCTGGCCCTGATCTCCCTGTGCCTCGCGGCCGCCCTGCCGGCCCGCGCGCAGGACACCGTGAGCTGGGATCCCAAGCGGGTCCAGGTCACGCGCACCGACCTGCAGGGGCTGCTCTCGCAGTACGAGCAGCTGCTGGCGTCGCCGGCGCACAGCGCCCAGTTCAAGGACCGCACCCGCGTCGAGGCGGAGGCGATCCGCACCCGGCTGCGCGACGGCGACATCCAGGTGGGCGACCAGGTGGCGGTGTTCGTGGAGGGGAACGACGTGCTGTCGGACACCTTCACCGTGCGCGCCAACCGCATCCTCTTCATCCCCTCCATCGGGGACGTGCCGGTGGGCGGGCTTCTCCGCTCCGAGCTGGAGGGCCGGGTCGCCGAGCACCTGACGCGCTACATCGTCAACCCCGTGGTGAGGGTGCAGCCGCTGATCCGCGTGGCCGTGGGGGGCGAGGTGGGGAAGCCGGGGTTCTACACCGTCCCCTCGGAATTCCTCGTGTCGGACGTGCTTATGAGCGCGGGGGGGCCGAGCGGCTCGGCGGACCTGCGCAGGGTGTACGTGGAGCGGCGCGGGACCCGGCTGCTGGAGGGCGAGGTGCTTCAGCAGGCCATCAGCGACGGGCGGACGCTGGACCAGATGAACTTCCACCCCGGCGACCAGATCTACGTCCCGCCGGCGCGGCCGTCGCGCTTCAAGGACCCCTGGGTGATCACGCAGGCCATCGGCGCCACGGCGGCCCTGATCGGGCTGATCTCGCGGGCGTTCTAGGCGGGCCGGCTCACCCGGAGGCGACGGGCCCGTCCTCGTCGCGGACGGCGCGGGCGAGCAGGTCGGCCCAGTACGGCTCCAGCGAGGGTACGCCGAGCAGCTTCTCGGTGTACCCGTTGCCGCGCAGGGCGTGGCGCACGATCACGCCCCGCCGGAAGTGCGGATCGCGCTTCCAGTTCTGCGGGTCCCTCGCCATCATGCGGCGGTAGCTCCGCTTCGCCGGCTCCGGCAGCCACCTCCGCAGGAACTCGACGACCTCGTCCCGGACTTTCGGGTCCATGTTCGCCTCCCTTCGCCGGCCCGCCCTCCTGCGAGATCCCCCGGCACTCTCCCCCGACTCCGCATCATGTTCCGTACCCGCGCCGCCGACACGCGTCCGTATTCCGCGCGATCCGAAGCCGACTGTGGGTGAGTTCCCTGTGCTGTTGTTGCGCTCCCGTTACACCCAGCCGCGCCCGTTCCGCACCGTCGCGCTCGCCACATCCGCAAGCTTCGCGCTGATATGGGCTTGCAAAGTCGGTTCGGAGAGCCCCGGGGCGGCACGGGGGGTGCACTCCCCACAGGCGGGCGCCCCCGGGCGCGAGGCTCCGCCGACCCGCGAACCACCGAACCCGTGTCCATGCGCGCAGAAAACCGCATTCCCGTCGCCGGGATCGCGATCGACCCCGGAGACGGCGGCTGGCTGTCCCTCGGCGTCGCTCCGGCGCAGGAGGAGCGCGGCGGGGCTCCGGCCCCCGCCCCCGCTCCGGAGGCCGGCCTGGACCGCTTCATCCGCCTTGCCGCGCTGACGCTGGGCGCGGACGTGGCGGCGGTGTCGCTGGCGCACCCGGACGGACTGGTGTACGAGAGCAGCATCCGCCTTCCCGACCTGCGGGCCACCCGCAGCCGGCGGCCGCTCCAGGAGTCGCTTTCGCGATACACCCTGGACTCCGCCGAGCCGCTGGTGATCCAGGACGCGCTCGCCTTTCCGCTGGACCCCGACACCCCCGCCGTGCTGGAGGGGATCCGCACCTACGTGGGTGTGCCGCTGCGCTCCCCAGGCTCCGGGGTGCCGGGCGCGCTGAGCGTCGCGGGATACTCCCCGCGCGCCTGGGCCCCCGCGGAGATCGAGGTGCTGCGCATCATCGCGGGCTCCATCGTGGCCGAGATCGACCTCAAGAGCGAGATCCGGCGCATGGAGCGGGAGCAGTGCGAGCGGATCACCTCCGAGCGGCGGCTGGCGCTGCAGCAGCTGGCGCTGGGGCTGCGGCACGAGCTGAACAACGCGCTCGCCGGGCTGATCCTGGAAACGGAGCTGCTCTCGTCGGGGGCGGGAACGGGGTACGAGCGGTACCGGGAGTCGGTGGCGTCCATCCAGAGCCAGGTGTGGCGGATCCACGAGGTACTGCGGCGGCTGGACGACGTGGACGTGCTGCCGACCAAGCCGTACCTGGACCGGGGGCTGATGATCGACCTGTCCGAGCCGGGGCTGGCGATTTCTGCTGTTGCTACGGACTGAACGGCTTTGAACAGCCGGGTTGGGCGTGCCCCCGGCTGGCGCCGGGGTCGGGCTTCGGCTCCGTAACGCACGAAACAACCGTGCGTAACGGAGTCGAGCCCCGCAAACTGCGCGTGTCTCGCCCCTTCGGGCCGAAATCCCTCACGCGGCTGCATGCGTGGGGCGGGTGCACGACGGCGACGGGCCGCCGCTTCCGACAGGAAGCGGCGGCCCGTCGCCGTTCGGCGCGGCGTCAGGGGAGGTAGCGGCGGACCTCGGCCATCAGCTCGTCCAGGGTGAACGGCTTCGCGAGCATCCCGTCGAAGCCTTCCTCGCGCAGCTTGTCGGCGGCCACCAGCGCGACCGCGGCGGTGACGGCCACGATGGGGACCGCGGCGGTGCGCGCGTCGCCGCGGATCTCGCGCGCCGCGGCGATGCCGCCCTCGCCCGGCATCATCAGGTCCATCAGGATCAGCGAGGGGACCTCCTCCCGCGCCAGGCGCACGGCCTCGCCGGTGTCGCGCGCGTGCAGCACCCGGAAGCCGCCCGCACGCAGCATGTTGCCGCAGGCCTCGTGCATCAGCTCGAAGTCGTCCGCCAGGAGGATGGTCCTCATCGCACCCGAGGTCGGGGTGGGCCGCGTCTGTCCGCGGCGGTCAGCGGGGGGAGCGCACCGTCCCCGTGCGGACGGGGACGGTGCGCTCCCGCTGGTCGATCGGAATTCCCAGCAGCCTGGGCTCGCCGAGCACCCGCGGCTCCGGCGTGGCCACGTCCCGCGCAGGCAGAGTGGCGGCGGGCCGGGCGGACACGCGGGGCGCCGTCCCCCCGGCATCCGTGGGGGGACGCCGTCGCCGCACCGACGCATCCGCCACCCCGCCGCCGCGGCGGCGGGCCGTCTCCGCCGCGGCGGGGCGCGGGGCCGCCCCGGCCCGTGCGCTGTCGGGTGCGGAGCGCTGGGGCGCGGCGTCCGCGGCGGTGCGCTCGGCGGGAAGCTCGGGCGCGGGGAGCTCCGGCGCGGGAGCAGGGGGCGTCGCGGCGGCCGGCGCCTGCACGGCCGGGGCGGCCGGCCGGGTGGGCTCCGCGGTGGCGGCGGCGGACGGCGCGAAGGTGACGAACGGGTCGCCCTCGCCCATGGTGGCGAAGAGCGCAGCGGTGGCGGTGAGCCCGCCCAGGGTGAGGGCCGCGGCCGTGGCCAGGACTGCGGTGCGCCGGCGGCGGGCGTGGGTGCGCTGCTCCACCCCCGCGGCGGTCGCCCGCCACACCTCGTCCACCTGCGCCCCCGGGCGGAACGCCGTGGTGAGGGCGTCCTCCTCCGCGGGCGCCGGGAGGGCGGGGACCGGCGCGACGGCCGCGGGCCCGTCCGCCGGGGCGGACGCCACGGGCCCGGGCCCGCCCAGCTGCTGGAGGAACGCGTCCGCGCCGGGCCAGCGGAGCGCCCGGTCCTTGAGCAGCGCGCGCTCCACCGCCACGCGCAGGTGCTCGGGGATGCCGGGGCGGAGCTGCTCCAGGAGCGGAAGGTACTCGTGCTTCTGCTTGTAGATGACGGTGTAGAGGGTCTCTCCCCCCCACGGCCGCTTCCCGGTCAGCATCTCCCACCCCACCAGCCCCAGGCTGTACAGGTCGCTCTGGCCATTGAGCCATGCCCCGTCGATCTGCTCCGGCGACATGTAGGTGGGCGTCCCCAGCACCACCCCCGTAAGGGTCAGGCCGGAGTCTCCGTCCACCGGCTTCGCGATCCCGAAGTCGGCCAGGAAGGCATGGGCGCCGTCCGGATCCACGTAGACGTTCTCCGGCTTCACGTCGCGGTGCACGATCCCGCGCCGGTGCAGGTAGGCCAGAGCGTCCGCCACGTCGCGCAGCACCTGCTCGGCGCGCGCGAACGGGAGCGGGCCCTCGCGGCGGATCAGCTCGCGGAGCGTGGGCCCCTCCATGTGCTGCATCACCAGCGCCACGCGACCGTCGGCCAGCCGCCGCGCGGCGTGCACCGGGACGATGCAGGGGTGCTGGAGCTGCGCCAGGAGCCGGGCCTCGCGGCGGAAGCGGTCGAGCGCCTCGGCGTCGCCCAGGTAGCGGTCGTCGATCACCTTGATGGCGACGGTGCGCCCCAGCATGCGGTCGCGGGCCAGGTACACGACGGAAACGCCCCCGCGGCCCAGGGGGCGGAGGATCTCGAACTCGGGTCCGAACTCATCCCGGATGCCCGCGATATCGTGCATGGCTCCTGTCGACGAACGGAGTGGGTCCTGCTCCGCCGGACGGCTCCGGCCGTCCGCGCGGGTCAGAAGGAGGAGAGGAAGTACGCCAGCCACACGATCAGGGCAGCGCAGCACACGGCGAAGAGCAGCCCCTCGCGGGGGACCGGGAGCCGCCGCCTGTGCCGCCGCGGGGCGCGCCGGGCCGCGGGCGGGGCGGCCCGCGGCAGCGGAGCGTCCGGCGGCTGGAACCTCGAAGGAGGCGCCGGGGACTCGGCTTCCGCCCGCAGCAGCAGCCCGAAGTCGCGCACCGCGGCGGTGACGTTGTCGCGGCTGCCGCCGCGCAGGGCGAGCGCGGATAGCCGCTCCGCCGCGGCGGCGGAGTCTTCCGAGGCCACCACGCACGCGAGGATCTCCTCCTCCCGCACCACTCCGTGCAGCCCGTCGCTGCACAGCAGCACCGCGTGCGGAGCGTCCGCCGCGAACGGGCCGAAAACGTCCGCCACGACCTCCGCGCCCCCGGTGCCGAGCGCACGGGTGAGGGAATTCTTCCAGGGGGAGCGCGCCACCTCCTCCTCGGTCATCTGTCCCGAGCGCACGGCCTCCTCCGCGAAGGAGTGGTCCCGCGTCACCCGCTCGATCCCCCCCGCCGAGACCCGGTAGGCGCGGCTGTCCCCCACGTTGGCGATCCAGTAGCGGTGCCCCGAGCGCAGCAGCGCCACCAGCGTCGTCCCCATCCCGTCCAGCGAGCGGTCGCGCCCGGCGGCGGAGCGGATGGCCAGGTCTGCGGCGCGGAAGCCGTCCTCCAGCCCGGCGCCCCCGCCGAGCGCGTCCAGCAGCGCCGAGAGCGCGGTGGCGCTGGCGACCTCGCCCGCGGCGTGGCCGCCCATGCCGTCGGCGACGGCCACCACCTCGCGCCCGTCGGGGAGGGTCGTGGCGACCACGGCGTCCTGATTGGAGGGGCGCCGCCCGCGGTCGGTGGCGTACCCCGTGGCGAGAGCGCTCACCGCGCGGGCCCCCGGAAGCGGAGCACCACCTCGCCCACCTCGATGCGGTCGCCGTCGGCGAGGGCGGGGCTCTCCTCGGCCACGTCCAGCTCGCGCCCGTTCACGCGCAGGGGGTTGGTGCTCGACAGGTTGCGGATGGTCCACGCGCCGTCGGCGAAGCGCATGCGCGCATGCTGCCGGCTCACCGTGGGCACCGGGAGCTGTACGTGGCTGGTGGGCGGCCCGCCGGCGCGCCCGATGGTGTACTCCGTGACGGCCCCGGCCGCGCGCAGGAAGCGGATCTCCCGCTGCCGGTCGGTCCCGTCCACCACCTCCAGCGCGCCCGGGAGGAACTGGAGCCGCCCCTCCCCCGGCACCTCCAGCCGCACAGTCAGCTCGTCCTCCAGCTCCGCCGGGGCCGCAGGGGCCGCGGCCGGCGCGAAGTGGGGTACCAGGATGCGGTCCGGAGCCGGCGCGGAGGGCGGCGGCGCGGCCGGCCGGGGCGGGGGCGTGTGAGCCGCCACGGCGCGCGGCGCCGCCGGGGCGCGCAGCGGCAGCTCGGGCGGCGGGTTCACCGGCGGCGCGAACACCAGCAGCGGCTCTTCCATGGGGGGCTCGCGGTCGCGGCGCAGGTGCAGCACCAGCCCCGCTCCGGCCACGGCCAGCGCCACGCCACCCAGGACCAGCCCGTACACCCAGGGTCCGGCCCCGTCGCGGGGACCCGCCTCCGGCATGGGCTCGGCGGCCAGGGCGCTCTCCAGCGCCGGGGTGCCCACGGGCGTCGGCTGCGGCTCCACGGGGGACGGAGCCGGGACCCGCGCCGTGTCCTGCGCCGCCGACGGGAGCGGGGCGCCAGCCGCCAGGGCGAGGAGGAGCTGCGCGAGCGTCCGCCACGCGGCCGGGCGGGCGGCGCGGAGGTGCGCGGAAGCGGGCCCCGCGCCCCGGCGGCGCCGGGAGGGGGAGAGGTGCATGGGTGCCACGTGCCCGGGATGTGGGGAGCCGCGGTCGCCGGAGAGCAGGAGGTGCCCGACGCGGCCGCACGGCGCGGACGGAAGGGCAGCACAGCGTGTGCCGCCCGCGGGCGTGCGACGGGGACGACCCGGCCCCGCAATCTCGCAGGAATGCGCGAGTTAGGCCACCCCGGGCCGACCAGGAGGGAGCGCGGGCAGGTCGAGGCTGCGCCCACAGTTGTGGACTGCGTGCAACACTCGCGCGCCGCCGCCGATTGCAGCGGCCGGCCCCGGGGAGTATGATAAGCACCCCGTCGCGGCCGCGCGAGCCTGCTCTGCCCACCCCGGGCCGCGGCGCCGGCCCCACCCGCCCAGCGGCGCTCAGATGAGACAAGGACGCCGGTGATCGTCGCGGACCGGCCCGGGGACCCCGGGCGCTCCCTCGCCGACGCGGTGCGGCTCGCCACCGAAGCGCCCGACGCCGAGCTCGCGCTGGACGGCATCCTCCAGGTCGCCGTCGCCTCTGCCCGGGCGCTCGCGGGCGCCCTGGTGGAAGCGGGGGAGCCGCGCGCGCGGGCGCTGCGCGGCTGGAGCCCGGAGCGCTTCGCCTCGCTGCTCGCCCCCGGCGCCCCCGTGGCGGAGGCGCTGGCGCGGCGCGAGGAGTGGATCGACCGTCCCCTGCTCGTTCCCGCGGGCGCCATCCCGGCCCCCGGCCCGGGCGGCCGTCCCGCCGCGCTCCTCGTGCTCCCGCTGCAGGTGCGCGCGCTCGCCGCCGGGGCGATGGTGCTCGCCGTTCCCGACGGCGCCCGGGAGGACGCGTGGGAGACCGCGCGGGGGTGCGCCGGGGTGGCCGCGCTGGTGCTGGAGCACGACCGCGCCTTCGAGGAGGCGCGCCTCGCCCGGCAGATGCGCGACCACTTCCTCACCGCTCTCAACCACGAGATCCGCACCCCCGCCCTGGCGCTCACCCTCAACGCCGACGTGCTGCGGAGCTACGACACCGCGACCCTCCCCCCGCACATCGCCAAGGTGATCGCCTCCACCCACACCGCGGTCACCACCGTGGTGCAGGTGCTGGAGGGAGTGCTCCAGCTGGGCGAGCGCGAGGCCGCCGACTCCGGTGCCGAGCTCGTGCACCCGCGCGAGGCCGTGCTCCAGCTCCTCCGCCGCGTGGAGCCCGCCGCCGACCGCAAGCACCTCCCCATCTCCCTGCGCGCCCAGCGCGACCTCCCGCCGCTCCAGACCGACCCGGTGCGCTTCTCCAAGATCCTGCTGCACCTGCTCTCCAACGCCATCAAGTACACCTCCGAAGGAGGGATCGAGGTGCGCGTAGAGCAGACCGCGCGCTGGAGCGCCGGGCGGCGGCGGCCGTTCCTGGCGGTGCGGGTGGTGGACAGCGGCCGCGGCATCGCGCGCGACCTCCTGGAGCAGATGATGGAGCCCTTCACCCAGGTGGGCGACAGCGCCCGCACCGACTCGCACGTGCGCGGCGTGGGGCTGGGCCTGGCGCTGTCGCGGCGGCTGGCGCGGTCGCTGGGGGGCGACCTGCTCGTGGAAAGCGAGCCGGGCCGCGGGACCAGTGCGTCGCTGTTCCTTCCCTATCACCGGTAGTCGGAACGGCTTTCGACGGCGGGGTCGGGCGTGCCCCCGGCTGGCGCCGGGGTCGGGCTTCGGCTCCGTAACGCACGATAAAACCGTGCGTAACGGAGTCGAGCCCCGGCAAACTGCGCCGGGTCTCGCCCCTTCGGGCCGGAATCCCTCACGCGGGCTCGCGCTGGCGTCTGCAGGAGCCCCCTCCCCCCGGTCCCTCCCCGGCGGAACGTCCGGCGGCGGCGTGGCCCGGCTGGGCGGCCGAGCCGCACCCTTAGCAGGCCGGAACGTCCCAATTTGGTGCAGACCTCCCAAATTAGTGCAACGCAACGCGGCGGGAGATATCCGCCGCGTTCGGGCCAATGAAATGCCGTGCAGGCGTTTGCAGCGGTTGTCGGCGGCTGGCCCTCGCGGGCCTCGCGTGTGCACGCCCTGGCGCCACCCCACCACAGTCGTGCCCTGGGGGAACCCGTGTCCTGGATGGATGCTTATGCGAAACGCGCGTACCCTGGCAGTGGCCCTCGGCGCCGCAGCGGTGCTGGCCGCCTGCGACACCCCAACCCGATCGGCGGCGCCCGAGCCGCCGCCCGCCACCGCTTCGCGGCTGGACCCCATGTTCGCACGCGCCGCAAGCGAGTTCGGGGTCCCGGCGGACCTGCTCAAGGCGGTCGCCTTCACCGAAACCAGCTGGCAGTTCGCCCGCGGCGACGACGGCGACATGGAAGGGCTGGCGCCCGCGTACGGCATCTTCGCGCTGCGCGGTGAGCGCCTGGAGCGGGGCGCCCGGCTGGCCGGGGTGAGCGTGGAGGCGGCCAGGACCGACGCCGAAGCCAGCATCCGCGCCGGCGCGGCGCTGCTGCGCTACGAGGGCGAGGCGCTGCGCGTGGCCGGGCCCGACCTGGGCGCCTGGGCACCGGCGGTGGCGCGCTTCAGCGGCATCCAGAACGACCAGGCCACGGCGGGCTACGTGCACAACGGCGTGTACCGCGCGCTGCGCGAGGGCGTGAGCGATGCGCCCGAGCAGGCGACGCTCGCGGCCCACCCCGGCGTGGTGGCCACGACCGCGCGCCCCACGAGCGCCACCGCCTTCACCGCCGAGTACGCCCCGGCCATCTGGACCCCGTCCCCCAACTACGCCGCCGGCCGCTCCGGGTACTCCATCGCCCTGGTGGTGATCCACACCTGCGCCGGCAACTACAGCGGCTGCTGGAGCTGGCTCACCAACTCCGCGTCCGGCGTGTCGGCGCACTACGTGGTGGGCCAGACGGACATCGGCGGCGGCGTGACCGAGGTGCGCCAGCTGGTGGACGAGGACAACACCGCCTGGCACGTGGGCAAGACCTGGCAGGGCTACCCCACCAACCCGCGCTCCGTTGGCATCGAGCACGGCGGCTTCTCGTACGGCAGCAACGGCTACGGCCCGTGGCCCGCGGTGCAGTACAACACCTCCGCCGCGCTGACCTGCGACATCGTCAAGAGCCGTGGCATCATCCGCGACCGCGACCACATCATCGGCCACTACCAGCCGGACCCGGTGAACCGCGCGCACGACCCGGGGCAGGGCTTCCCCTGGGCGGACTACATGAGCAGGATCAACAGCTGCGTGGGCGGCGGCACCGGCGGAACGGCCATCACCGTGGACAGCCACGCCGGGACCGGCGGCACCACGGCCCGCTTCTCCGCCTCGGCCAACTGGATCTCGTCCAGCGGCACGGCCGGCTACTACGGCTCGGGCTACTACTACGCGAGCACCGCCGCGGTGAGCGACGCCGCCAATTTCGAGTTCTACCTGCCGGCCGCCGCCACCAAGGCGGTGTCCGCCTGGTGGACCTCCGGCACCAACCGCTCGGCCACCGCGCCGTTCATCATGTACAACGCCGGCGGCACGGAGGTAGGGCGGCGCTCGGTGAACCAGCAGACGGGGGGCGGCGCCTGGCAGTCGCTGGGCAGCTACAGCTTCTCGGCCGGCTGGAACCGGGTCTCGCTTTCCCGGTGGACGACCACGGGGTACGTGGTGATCGCGGACGCGGTCAAGGTCGAGTAGGAAGGCAGGTGGAGGAAGTGCGGCCGGCCCGGACGGTCCGGGCCGGCCGCGCCGTACCCGGTGCAATCGATCCCCTTTCGAGCTTCAATGCCCAACCGCTTCCGAGCCCTCCCGTTGTGTGTGCTGGCGCTGGGGGTGGCGGGGTGCCGTGCGGACGCGGACCCCGTCCCCGGCCGTCCCGCAGCACCTCCCCCGGCCGCTCTCCTCCCCGCCGATCCCGCGGACACGCTCTCGCTGGCCGAGCGCGACTCCATTCCCGGGAGCATCGCTTTCATCGCCGAGCGCGACGGGAACAAGGAGCTGTACTCCGTGCGGCCCACCGGCGGCGGCGAGCGGCGCCTGACGGAGCGGCCGGAGCAGGATTTCGTCGGCGACGTCCTCCGCGACGGGTCGGGACTCCTGGTGATCTCGCTGGAGGGAGAGGGGCCGTCCCGGGTGGAGCGCTTCTGGGTGGCGGAGGACGGGGGCGGCCCCCTCCGCCCACTGGGGCCGCGCGGCGCGCTGATGCGCAACCCCAGCTGGGGGCCGGACGGCCGGTGGCTGGTCTACGAGTCCAACACCCGGGACGGGTACCGCGACATCTACCGCCTGGAACGCTCGACGGGGCGGGTGCGTCCGCTCACGCGCAACCCGGAGGGCAACTTCCGGCCGGTGGTGTCGCCGCGAGGCGACTGGGTCGTCTTCGGCTCCAGCCGCGACAGCGTGTCGGAGCTGTACCGGATGCGTCCCGACGGAAGCGCCCAGGAGCGGATCACCCGCACCCCGCGCGACGAGTGGGGAGCGCGCTGGTCGTCGGACGGCGGGCTGCTCGCCTTCCTGAGCGACCGGGACGGGAGCGACCGGGTGTACCTGAGCTACCCGGACGGCGAGGGTGTGCGCCGGCTCTCGGACGAGCCGCTCGACCCGCACGTGATGGAGGACAAGCCGGCGTGGGCGCCACGGGGCTTCGGGATCGCGTGGGTGCGCCGGACGCGGAACGAGCCGTCGCGCATCCTGGTCCGCGATGTCACCACCGGTTTCCGCGGTGAGGTGCGCGCCCGCGGGCTGGGATCGCTGGACGACCCGTCGTGGTCGCCGGATGGGCGCTACCTGGCGTTCACGCTGACCCGGGGCGACAGCGCGCAGGTATACGTGGCCCGCGCCGACGGCACCCGCCCCACGCGCGTCACCCATGCGCCCGGTCCCAACTGGTACCCGGTGTGGCTGGGAAATTTGAAGAAAGACGGTTTGGGCGTGCCCCCGCTGGCGCGGGGTCGGGCTTCGGCTCCGTAGGGCTGCAAACGACGCAGCCCAACGGAGTCGAGCCCCGGCAAACTGCTGCCGGGTCTCGCCCCTTCGGGCCGAAATCCCTCACGCGAGTGTCGCGCTGGCGCCCGCAACCGGCTTTTGCCGCGCCATTTGCATTCTGCACGCGGGCGGCGGCCGGCAGGACTCGGACCGGATGCGGTGGCCAAAGTGAAAATCTCAGTGCTGCAACGGTTTGCCGGAACGGTGGCGGTGTGGCGAGGCAGGGACGAAGATTTGCACCCTGCACGATGCGGTGTCCGAGAACCGTTCACGCTCGCGCTGCGGGCGAACCGATGAAGAAACGACTACGATGGCGGGGCGGAAGATGCCGGATAGAGCGGCGGGCGTGCTGGGCGCGGGCGGGCGGCAGCGGCGCATTCCCAGCGCGGCGGAGATCCGCGCGGCCCCGGAGGTGTGCGCGCTGTGCGGCGGCTGGAGCCGCGGGACCTCGCTGCACTTCGAGCACGAGCGCCCCGGCGAGCGGGTGCGCCTGGAGATGCACCTGTGCACCACCTGCGGCGACCGCATCGAGAAGCACCTGAAGCGGGCGATCCCCGTGCGCTCCATGGAGATCATCCCCACGGAGGACGAGGCGGCGGCGTAGCCCCGCCGAGCGCCCCGTCGCCGAAAGCGAAGCGGCCCCGTGCACCAGCACGGGGCCGCCGTCTTTTAATGCCGTCCATCCCGCCCCACGCCGAAGCCCGACCCCGGCGCCAGCCGGGGGCACGCCCAACCCTGTAGTCCGGTGCCGACCTCAGGCGGACGGCAGATCCCGCCGCCCCCGCTTGACCGTGTACAATTCCCGGTCCGCCTGCTCGATCAGGTCGTCCGCGGACTTCATGCTCGGATGGTACTCGGCGGCCCCCGCGCTCACTCGCGCACGCCCGTCCAGCCGCTCCTTGACGCGCCGGATCAGCGAGCGCGCCCCGGTGAGGTCCGTGCCGGGGAGAATGATGAGGAACTCGTCCCCGCCGAAGCGCACCGCCAGGTCGGCGCCGCGGATCTCCTCGCGCAGGCAGTCCGCCACCAGCCGCAGCACCCGGTCGCCCTCCAGGTGGCCGTACTCGTCGTTGATCCCCTTGAAGCCGTCCAGGTCCACCATCACCAGCGACAGCGCGTCGCCCCGCTGTGCCGCGGCCAGGCTGTGCTTGAGCACCACCTGCATGTGCCGCCGGTTGGCGAGCCCGGTGAGCGGGTCGGTGAGCGAAAGGTCGCGCACCCGCTCGAAGAGCTGCACCCGCTCGATGGCGATCTCGGCCTGGGAGACCAGGACGCTGAGAAGGCTCCAGTCCTCCGGCTCGAACTGGCGCTCGCCCCGGCGCTCCACCAGGAAGAGGACGCCGCCCTTTTCCACCGGCACGTGGGCGAGCACGGCGGCGCCCGTCCGGTCGAAGAGCGGCGCGAGCGCGGCCAGCGGCGAGCCGGTGTCGCCCTGCGCCTCGGCGGCCTGGATCAGCCCCGGCCGGCGCAGGCGGGGATGCGCGCTGATGGCGAAGGCGCGCGCCTCGCACGGCTTGGACGGGTGGTCCACGGCGGCGAAGCGCCCCTCGTCCTCGACCACCACCAGGAAGCTGGTGAACGCGCCCACCGTGCCCACGGCGTGCTGGAGAAGCGCTTCGTACACCTCGTGCAGCGTCCGCGCGGAGTTGAGCCGCTCGGAGAAGTTGATGAGCTGCTCCGCCAGGCGGAACTGCCTCCACTCGCGCAGGCGCTCCCGGCGCCACGCGGCGGCGCCGCTGGCGGCGCGCATCAGCAGGTCGTCGCCGCCGTCGCCCCGGGGGATGCGGCGGATGGCGGCCCCGGCGACCAGGATGGCGTCGCCCGTTCCCAGCTCCAGCAGCACGGCGGCGTCGTCGGCCTCCAGCTGCGGCTCGTCGCAGGGGGTGATGCGCATCCCCGGATCGGCCCCGATCTCGTACCCGAGCAGCGCGGTCGCCGTCCCGGCGCCGGCCCCCGCGGGGAGGCGGGCCTCCCCGCCGTTGCCGGGGCGCCCCGCCAGCAGCAGCGGCAGGACGCGGTCGTCCACGCGGCGGAGGAGCCGGCTGGTCTCCCGGCCCGCTCCCCACGACGGGGTCCCACGGTGCGGCGCGTCTGTGCCGGTCAAGGTCACGAGCGGGATTGCATGTGTGGACACGGGCTGGCTCCGGACGGATCCTGGCTCGCGGCGTCCGGCTCCCAGTGTTGAAACGGGCTCCCGGAGGCTGCTCGCGCATAGGCCGGGGCACAGACGCCCCGGCCTGACGTGACGCGCCCCGGGCGACCAACCGACCGACCGGGGCTGCGCAGCCGTTCCATCCCGCCTCAAGCATTACACGTGCCCGGTCCGGCACCACTCGCCGGGCGTGGGAAGCGCGTGCCGCGCCGCGGTTTATCCGTAGGGAGAAGAGCCGGAGGGGACGGGCGGGAGGCGGCGGACTGTTGCAACCGCACCGCAGGTAGCGGACAGATCCTCCACGGGCTCCGCGCCCGCCCCGCGGGACCCGGCGGCCGGGAAACGCGTGAGGCCCGGCAGTCGAAGCGATTGCCGGGCCTCACCACGTCGTAGCGCCCACTCCAGGACTCCGCTTTCCCCAAGCGGTCGTCACGTGCGGGCCTGGGGGAGCCGCCAGTTGGCGATGCGGCGCAGACCGCCGAGCATGGTGCCGGTGAGTACCGCGACAGCCTGGCCGAGCAGATACCACGTGGGGAGTGGCGCCCGGCTCGGGACCGGGAAGACGAGCGCGAGAAACGCCCAGGCGACGCCGAGGGCGAGCGCGGCGACCGCAGGGGCGCGGTGCTCGCGCCGCGACGCCATCCAGCCCCCCGCCGTCGCGACGGCGACGTAGCCCAGCAGCATGACGCCCAGCGTGAGGGTACCTGGCTGCGGGTCGTGCCACGGGAACGTGGTGGGGCCAGTCATCCGCTCGACCACGGCCTCGACCCCGCTCAGCATCGCCCACAGGCTGATGCCGACGAGGCAGCATGTGGCGCCCACGAGCCCGGCGAGGCGCGCGGCATCGCGCGCGCGAAGGCGGGAGGTCCAGTTGTGCAGGAGGTATGGCGCCACGCGAAGCGCCTCCCGCCGGTACCAGCGACGCGCCGCCCGCTCGCCGCCGTCCGCGGCGCGGATGGCGAAGTCCTCGGCGAGGTCGCCGAGCAGCGCGTCGCGGAACTCCGGCTCGGCACCGAGCGCCTCGAGCAGCCGTTCGACGGTCTCGGGGGGCGTATGCGGCGTGATCATGCGGGCCTCGGGGTGATGGTGGTTCCGACGCCGGCCCAGACGCTCGCGGTGACGCGCTCCGCCTCACGCAGTGCGCGCCCACCGGTGCCCGTGAGCCTGAACTCGCGCCGCGCGCGCCCGCCGCGTACCGGAAGCGGCTCGGTCATGCGCGACGCGATCAGCCCTTTCGCCTCCAGCCGGCCCAGCGTCGTATAAATCGCGCCCACGGAGTAGTCGCGCCCCGTGCGCGCGGCCAAGTCGCGGCGGATCGCGAGGCCGTAGGCGTCGTCTCCCAGCCTTGCGACGGCGAGGAGGACCGTGAGCTCCAGCGGGCCGAGAGGCGTATTATTCATTGTTCTAACATGTAGAACAAATTGGGGGTGCGCAAGGGGGCTGGGCAACACACGCAGGCTCGCGGCACCACGCCGCGATTTGCGCACGCGCCCTGGTCGTTCCCCCGTTCCCCTCCCATGGTCGTGGACCGGGCATGGGGACCGCAAGCAGGGGGAGAAATTTCCGCATGAGCAACCTATCCCACACCTATCCGGGGCAGACCGAGCCGTTCAGCGAGCTGGGGAAGCCGTTTTGTGACGCGGCGGGTGGCGGAGGTGGGATTGCTGCTCAGGAGTGTTTCTAGGCGGTGGTGGCGGATACCGCATTTCGACTAGGTGGGTCCGCGCAGCATATTCAAAGTACCACATCGCCCGAGCCAGGCGCGTCCCAGGGCGAGAACGGTTTTCCGAGAACGCCTGAAGCAGGTCCCGCAGCTCCTCCAGCTCTCCGCGTGATAGCCAGTCCCGTTCCGGGGTGCTCGTCCACGCGCTGGCGCCGAAGTCGGGTACCGGACCGGGAACGATCGTGTGGCGCCCGTTCAGGTCCCCGATCACCCGCAGTGTGTAGGCAAAAGTGATGGAAAGTTGCCGGAGCGGGAAAGTCTCACTTTGAAACATTCGGATTCGCAACTGAATTAAACCCGAACCCGGCTGCATGAGCCGTGGAGTTTTCCGACCAGAACCTGAAAAGGCGCATGCAGTGGGCTGCATGCGCCTTCATTGCAGAGCTGATGATCGCAACCTTGTCTTGGTCGGTTTTCCTGCTCATGGACCGCGATCCTACCTACCTCGAACCTGCGCCACCCGCGAGCAATGAGGCGATTGCCGTTTTGGCCGGTCTAGCGCGCCAGTCCGTTCTTCGTCGATGGGTGCAACATTGTATCCCAGGATCTCGGCCTCCTCTCGCTGAGGCCGGGACCGGTATGAACGAGGGAAGCAACCACGGGCTGCTTCCCATCGAGCTCCATCCACCCGGAACGTCGGGGTTTACCCGGCCCTGCAATCAACCGACGCCGGGAAACGCGCCGTTCCGAACAACCGCCCGTCGTCACTTGCATTCGTAGTCGCACTGGCACCAGCCGCTCGAGTTGCAGCTCGCGTAGACCAGCTCGCACTGCAGGTTCGTAGGAGCCCCGCTCGGACGGGCAGAGCATCCAGCCCCAAACGCGGGCTCCGGCCGCATCGTGAGCACGGCGGCCCCAGCAACGACGACACTGAACAGGCCGAGATGAAGTGCTTTGTGCATGGTGCCTCTGGGGAGAGATAATAAGAAGGGTCCTCCAGGTGAGATTGGCCAAATCTAATAGTGCATATTCGGCCACGACAAGAGCAGAGAATGTGCTCTCCCGGCAGAACGTAGCATGGCCGGAGCGGCCGCCGACCCGGCAGCGCAGGTCCACCTCGTCAGCGAGCGGGCGTGGCTGATGAGCATTCCGGGCCCAATGGGCACATCTTCTGTCGGAAGAGGTGTCGGTATATTATTGATCTGCTCCCGAAAATCTCTATCTGCCTCCCTGGGGTACGCCGGTGTGCTGCCGGCCTCCCGCCCGCCACTCGTCCAGCCTCCCAAGAACCTGTGCAGCCCAGATCCCGCTCGGCCCACGGGCGCTCCAGCCTCCGGGCCGTTCTCCCTGTGCTCGCTTTCCTGACCGGCTGCGATCAGCCGTCCAGGGGGGCGGATGAAGGGTCGGCGCGACCCGCCGAGATTGCCCTGATGGCGGACTCCGCTGCCCGCTTTCCCCATCCGTTCACGGCCGTCGCGGGCCTGCGCGAGCTCGGTGACGGCCGGGTGCTCGTCTCCGACCGGGGCGAGACCCGGGTCGTTCTCGTGGACTTCGGGACGGGTGACACGGTCCCGGTCGGCGGCGAAGGGGCCGGCCCGGGTGAGTACGCGATCCCGGGGAGACTGGTCCCGCTGCCGGGTGATTCCACCCTGCTCGTGGACGAAGGGACGCGGCGGCTGGCGGTGGTCCGCGCCGACGGGCGGATGGGCGCCACCATCAATCCTCCCGCCGGAATTCTCATCACGAGCCTCGGCGGAGTCGGCCTCACCGGTGAGATCTTCTTTGAAGGAAGACCGGCGGGAACAGGCGGAGCTGACGGGACGAGTTCCTCCGACTCCGTTCCGATCCTCCGGTGGAGACCCGGTGCGGCACACGCCGACACGGTCGCGCGGCTGCGCGTTGGGCCCCTGGCGAGTGTAGCCCTGGGTGACCCTTCGGGGGGGATGGTGACCAGGATCTCCATCCCCCAGCCGTTCGCGCCGGGAGACGCGTGGGGGGTGAACTCCAGGGGCGAGCTGCTGATCCTGCGTGCCGAACCCTTCCGGATGGAGCGCCGTGACCGCGACGGGGCTCCGCTTGGAACGGGCTCCATCCTGCGACGTGCGCCCGTGCCTGTCACCGCACGGGACAGGGAGGTGTTCCCCTTCGGGAGCAAAGCCGCCGAAAGCATCCAGTGGCCGGAGACCAAGCCGCCGTTCGTGTACGGGACGTTCCGGGTCTCCCCGGGAGGGGACGCATGGGTCCAGCTCTCGACGCCTGCCGACGACCCCGCACCGCTGTACGGGATCCTGCAGCCGGACGGGACGCTGACCCGTCTGGTCCGGCTCCCGGCAGGGCGCAGGCTGGTTGGTCTCGGCAAGAACGCCGTGTATGCGGTGCAGAAGGACGACGACGATCTC
This sequence comes from uncultured Gemmatimonadales bacterium, assembly GCA_963716255.1. Lineage (GTDB taxonomy): Bacteria > Gemmatimonadota > Gemmatimonadetes > Longimicrobiales > Longimicrobiaceae > JAFAYN01. The sequence goes on from OY970303.1 coordinate 3,879,305, forward strand.
GAATGGGTGGAGCGGTATGCCTTCTAGGTGGGTCTCGCGGGCGTCCGCAGTGCAGCGGCGCGGCGGGGCCCGGCTCGTCGCCATGCAACCCCGGTCGGTGGTTCGGGCGGTCGTTGCCTTGGTCCTGGTGCACGTGCTCGCGTCCCCCGTGGGCGCCCAGCTGCGCGGTGTCGTGAGGGATGGTGCCGGGCACCCCGTTCCCGGTGTGGCGGTCGAGATCTGGAGCCCGTTCCGGCAGCTCGGGGTCCGGATGTCGGACGAGGGGGGCGCATTCCGGTTCTCGCGCGAAGAGGTGCAGGACGCGAGCGGGATCCTCGCACGGCGCCTGGGGATGAAAACGGCCCACCTCCGCACAGCCCCGGGCGACACGCTGGTGGCGCTGCGCATGGATCCGGAGCCGGAGGTGCTTGAGGGGCTGACGGTGACGGCCAGCCGCGCCTCGTGTCCGAACCGGGAAACGCCGCGCGCCCGGGCGCTATGGACGGCGCTCCGCGATCGGTATCGAGGCGGTACGGATACCAGCACGATCAGCTCCTACCTGGTCTCGGTCGAATCCGTAGGCCCCAGGGACCAGGTGGGCCTTGTGGACACGACCCGCGCCTCCCGCGGATGGCTCAAGTCCCTCCACCCTCAGCGGCGCCTGTGGGCCCGCATCATCGCCACGGAGGGATACGCTCACGGGATCACCTCCAGCGTGGGCGAGGCATACGCCGCCTGGCGCTATCCTCCGCTAGGGTCCCACTACGCGACCCATTTCGTCGAGGACCTGTTCGGCGCGCAGCACACGCTCAGCGTCGCCAGCGAGGCCGGGGGTGAAGTGGTTCTCCGCTTCTGCCCGCGGGACCGGTCCGGTCGAAGGTCGCAGATCGAGGGCACGCTGACACTGGCCGCGGACGCGACGCTTCTTCAAGCCACCTGGAAGTACCGGACCCCGAAGCCGCGCGAGGATGCGGGTGGCGAGGTCGACTTCGCGCCCCCGGCCGCGAACTTCAGCACGCCGTTGCTGCTTCCCGCGACGAGCTTGTACTGGCGGCGTACGACCGGCGGCAGGTATTACCAGCGGTGGGAGAAGTACCCCGAATGGCGGGTGATCGGGTACCATGACCGGCCAGATTGGGCTGAGCAGCCGGGCTCCTGACGGCGAGCGGCGCGGGGCCGCGCCGCTCCGGGGGATGTACGCCGGGGACACCCGGCACGCACGGCAGGCCAGGGCACTCGCGGAGCGGGCTGCCGCGAAGCTGGAGCCGGGCCTGACGTGGGCGGAGCTGACTCCGGGCACGGTGCTCTACCTGGCCCGGTGCTTCGCACAGGAGCGGACGGACGGAAAGGGGGTGCGCGCCGCGGAGTATGCGTCCGTGGTGCTCTACACCGTCGCGGGGTGGCTCCGGGAAGAGCGGTTGATCCCGGAGACGGCGGCTCTCCTGGTGAGGGCGCGCGCGTCCAAGGCGCGCCGGAAGATGCGGCAGCACCTCAGGGCGTCCGAGCCGGCGGCGCTGCGGGGGGTCGCATGAGCAATCTATCCCACACCTATCCCACCGGGCGGCAGGACGCGAAGAGCCCCGGCAACCTAGATGGCTGCCGGGGCTCAACTTAGAAAGCGCCCACTCCAGGACTCGAACCTGGGACCCTCTGATTAACAGTCGGGAGGGCGGGGGGGCGGGATACGACAGAGCGTAGAATCTACGCGGTGTTCTGGGCATCGGCGTCGCATCTCTCCCTCCCTGTTGCGAGTCTTGTAGCGGGAAACTCACAACGGTACTCACAACAGCGATTCCGGTAGCTCATTAGGCACGTACGGGCCGAGGGGTGATAAAATTCCCCTCCTTATCAAAGAGCACGGGATACAAGATGTCGCTGAACATATTCAGGAGTTCTTCAACAGCCTTGTTATTGTCCTGAATGCGCTCCACCCACTCACGTCGGACTTCGCGATACTGCCATCGTAGGTAGGTCTGCCAAAATTCCTCGTCTGAGTATGTGGCGACCAGTTCAGTACCCGTGAGATCATCTAACCGCTTCTCTGAGAAGCGACGTTGGTGCACATGCGAGCTACGAGTGTCCGTGATTGATCCCAAGGCCGCTCGCACCGCCAATTCCGCTCTACTTGCAGCCTCTGCGGCTAGACTCTTTCGTGGCGTCTTGCGATAGAGCCGCTCCACCATAGCCGTATAGGCCACCAACCGCTCTCGGAGAATATAAACTTCGTGCAGATAGGCTTCGATATGGAACTGAAGATAACGAGTCTTCCGCACACGTGTTCCCGAGAAGGGGAAGCGCCGAATGTAAACTCCGATATCGAGCATCACCTCGTAAGTGTTTACTATCTCGGTGTATCCCCCAAAAATCTTCGAGAATAGTAAATCGGGCTTGGGTGCCACATCCTGGGGTATCGCTTCGCCATCCGTCTTTGCGAGACGACGTTTTAGAACTGGCCTCAGTCGGGCCTGGGCGAAATTAACAGACGCCGTGGTGAAATCGTTCCAGGTATGCATACCCGTGGCTTGCAGGGTGTTGTCTTAGCAATTCCGATTTGGGCGCTACTCCGGGGGCTTGTCCAACCCGTGAGCGAACTCCGTCCAAGTGACATGCAGGCCCGCGAGGATACGGGCAACCACCTTTATGGTAGGGTTGCGTTGCCCGCGCTCCACGTCACCGAGGTAGTTCGTAGTTACACCGGCGCGGCGTGCAGTTTCTTCGATGGTGTAGCCGCGTTCTTGGCGTAATTGCCGAAGTACGGCGCCGAATGGGGGAGCGTGATCGTAGCGGGTCATGCGGCACGCTACCACCTGGCCCAAGAATCGGCCACCAACTATCAGGGTGGAAAATTCGCGTCGCCCCTTGTTCAAGAGCGGCCGCAGCAGTACAATTGACCAACTATGAGGGTGGTTAGTGGCTACGCCGGATTGTTCTCCAGAGCGTGGGCGAACTCCTTCCACGTGACTCGTAGACCGGCGAGGATGCGCCCGACTACACGAACGGTAGGGTTACGCTGTCCGCGTTCTACGTCACCGAGGTAGTTCGCAGTTACGCCAGCACGCCGGGCCGCCTCCTCTATCGTGAGGTCGCGGTCCTGGCGAAGCCGCCTTAGCGCGGCGCCATATGGAGGGTCGGAAGCGTGCGAGGCCATTCCGCACGCTACGGGCTAGCTGTATCTCAGTCCACCAACTATCAGGGTGGTTTCACCCGAACGGCAGGATTTACCGATGAGGACAAGAACGGATGATGGGACGCTGATCTCTCCCTCGCGCCTACTTGAGATGCTGGAGTTCCGGTTCGGAGCATTCAAGGCAATTGCGTATGCAGCCGCCGAGCTGGCCGACAAGGAGCCAGATGATTGCCCGGCGATGGACAAGCTGACCGCCTCGGCCATCCTAGAGTTTGGCGACGACCTCCATCAGGCGTACGAAGCTGCACTGGAGTGGGTGGAGCTGGACGACGCACCCACCCACCTAGACCGGCCATGAGCTGCGAGCAACCTGACGAGGACCTTCCGCCGGAACTGATGCTTGACGTCATCGAGAGGTCGCTCGACAACATCCCTGACGACACGAAGCCCCAGGCGCGGCAGGAGACAATTGCGATGTTCGCCGGCATCTTCGAGCAAGCGGGATTGCCCGTTCCCAAGTGGGTGCGCCTCAGCCAAACCGTTTGGGGCAGCCCTGGTTCTGGCATTCGATGAACTGAGCGGCCACGCGGTGTTTCAGACTTCTGCGCCACTGGTGCGAGTCTTGTAGCGAGAAACTCACAATTCTCTAGGATAGACTACGACACCGGAAGCGCGTGAACTGCCCATGGCGAAACGGCGCAAGACCAAGGGACGAACACGGCCTCAGAAGCGTGTAACCTCATCTGGCCTCACGCCAGTTGCACGCCCCGTAGAGTTCGTTGAGATGTCGAACCCAGTCGGCCAATTGTCTCCGAGCGAGCGGGGCGAGGTGATGCAGGAGCTTGCAGATGTAGCAGAGGCCGAGTTCTCCAAACACATGGCAACGCTTGATGAGGTAATCGGAGAGTCCGATCCCGTACAGCTAATCTCCGCACTTGGGCTCCAGGCGCTTCTGGCGCAGCAGAAAACCGAGTTCGAGTTGACATCGGACACGCTGCTCGCTGATCAGTACGAGTTGATCCACGCCCTCATCCTTCGCAAAGCGAAGCGGGATTTCGGCGGAAAGTTCATGGATGGGCGGCGCCTCAGCGAGATTCAAGATGCCGCTGCGGGGGCAACTAGTGCATTCTCGCAACGTCGGATGGGCGCGCTTGCAGCCGTCTCGTCCGACGGCGAGGCACGGCGCCTGTTTGTGATTGAACAGATGCGAGGCGCGACGCAACGCATCCGGAATTGGGGATACCCGGAGCAGATGATCCGGATTCTCCATGAGCTGTTCGCGCCGTTAGACGATGCTTTCACCCATAGGTTTGGGCTCTCCGCGACCGGCATACTCGATATGATGATAGACGTCATGTCTTTAATTGAAGATCGTTTGGCCGAATATCGAGCCCGGCTCTACCCAGTGTTCAAGGCGAAGACCCTCACCGCGTTGGCTAAACGTTACTTTGGGGCGTTCCCTGATATTGATGGGTCACCGGACCGGATGGTTCAATCTTTTCGTGAGCGCGGTGCCACTCCTGGCCAAGCGCGGGCGATCCTTCTTGAGCACGCAAGCCTACGTCTGCCGGGTGCATTCACGATCACTATGAACGACTTCATTGATGCTTATCCATCGGCTGACGTAGATCGCAAAGCCGTTACAAGCATCGTTGACCGTTGGGCACTTTCGTTCGGTGACCTGGGATCGATAGACCAAGAGCACCTTTTCCTCGGTAATCCGATATGGGGTAAACCACTGATTGCTTTGGGGAACGAACGATTCCTCCTGCCTAATGCGGTGCAGTTCTTCAGTTTTTGCTTGGAGATGTTCGACGAACTCCTTGCTGATGACCCTACGCTCAGAGAGCAGTACGAGCGCCGACGAGCAAAATACCTCGAAGACCGCTTATATGATCTGTTAATCGCAGCTTTTCCAACCGCCAAGGTGCACCGGGGCTCGCTCTGGAAGGACGATGCGTCTGGAAAGGATTTCGAAAACGACTTGCTTGTTGTTGTTGACGAGGTGGCGTTGGTGATCGAGGCGAAGTCAGGGCGGGTTTCTGCACCGGCAAGACGGGGTGCGGTGCGAAGGCTTGAGCGTGAAATCCAGAAGCTCGTAGCCGAGCCCGCACAGCAGGCGGCCCGGTTCATTGGGTATCTAAAGCGAGTAGGGCCTCACGTTGAGTTGCAGACGCTTGACGGGCGGACGAACAAGATCAATCTCTCAGATGTGAAGCAGCTCATCCCGATAAGCATCATCTTTGAAAACCTCGGTAGTCTCGCCACACATGGCCCAACACTCCGTGCGGCTGGTTTCGTTGCGTCCGATGCACCGCTTGCGCCGACAATCGGGCTAACTGACCTGGAGATCATCTTTGAGACGCTTGGACGAGCCTGTGAGAAGTTGCACTACCTCAAGAGGCGGTCCGAGTTCGAGAATCATGTACTCTACGAGGGCGACGAGGTGGACCTCTTGGGGTTCTATTTGGAGACCGGGTTCAACATCGGGGAGACAGAATACCAGGGAGAGCTGGCTCTCCACCTGACCGGTATTTCTGCTCAGCAAGTCGATCCGTACTTCATGCGCGGTGGCCGGTTATCCCGCGTGGCAAGACCGCAGCGCCGGTATACAAAGTTCTGGAGCGATCTTCTTGATCGTGTCGAACTCCGAAAGTGGCCGCACTGGACTTTGGTGGGGTTCACCTTGTTGAATGTCGCGGAGTCAGACCAAGTGAAGTTTGAACGAGGTCTTCAGAAGGTCATAGCGTCCGTTAGGCCGCGATCGAAGAAGCCAGGGCAAAAGAACTACGTCGTTCTGGCCAATGGTCCACCACAGCGTCGAGACGTTCTTGTAGGGGCTGCCTACAAGACGCAGCCTCGCGACGAGCGGGATAAATTTCTACAGATGGTAGCAGGAAGCAGCATGGATATAGCCGGCAGCGATCAAGCTGTTGTAATTGGAGTTGATGTAGAAGAGCTTGTTTACCCGTACAACACGATCGGGCTTTTCTTCCGGACTCCCAGATCGACGGACGGTTGAAACTTCATGGTGGTGAAGCTGGCTAGGAAAAATTTACGTTGTAACACCTACTAACAAAACGCGGGTGATCAGGGAGGCCCCAATAGGAATTCTACCTCAGCCAAAATTCCTGAGGGTGAGGTGTTCAGCTGACGAGAAACCTCGAAAAGAACCCGAACTGTCGGGGAGTTCACGCCCCGTTCTAGGTGGCTGATGTACGTAGGATGCAACTTGCAGCGATAGGCAAGCGCCTCCTGTGATAGCCCCGCCTCCCGCCGTTTTGAGGCGAGGACCCGGCCAAGTGCTTGGGCCAGATTGGCCCCATCTCCTTGAGTATCCATAGGGTGGATTCTCCACCCGTCAGGTACTATACTACCATAGAAAATACTACCAGGCGTTTGCCGCTCGTCTAATCTGCCCACTACCGGACCGACACCCCAGCAAACGGAGAATACGATGCGGAACCTTTGGGCTCTCCTGCTTCTCGTTGCGCTAAGCGGTTGTGTACGAGCAGGAGTCCACCGCCTGGACTACGGGTGGCGCCCTGCATTGCGCCCGGAGCAGGTTGCCGTGTACTTCGCGGGCCAGGAACCAGAGTTCAACTCCACCAGCTACAAACTCGTTGCAGAGATCAACATTACTGCCGGGAGCGGAGCGTCCTGGGAGAAAGTAGCCCGCAAGTGCCAAGCGGAGGCGGCCAAGCTCGGGGCCGAGTTCGTGGTGATTGCTGGAGGGGATGTTGATGCAGGAAGCGTGGGGACGGCGTTTTCGTCGGGTGCAGTTACTAGCGTCTACATGTATCCGCAGTCGTACAAATCAGCGGTGGCGTATGTCATTGCCCGCAGGTAGCTGCCGCAGCAGGTCCAAGCACAGGCGACACCAGGCTTAAGCTAGCTCGCTGGAGGGATAAAGGGGGATAACCCCAGAATCCCCCTACGAGCGGTCTGACTGTGAACTGACGGGGCAAAGGTGGGGGTAACGGGTTGTTGCAGCCGTTATCCTCATTTCCTGTTGTTTGGGCCACTCCTTTGGTGTTTCGGTCCTAAGTTGCTTCCGTTGATGATCTCTGTGGCTCGGGAGCGGGAAATCCCGTAGACCCTCGCGATTTCCCGGTGCGTAAGCCCCTGCTTCGCCATCTCTCTCACCTTTGGGTACTCCTTCGGCTGGACCTTCCTTACGTGCAGCCGACAATGATCCTCCTGTTTTAGCAGAGTTAGATGAAGGGGGTTAGCACAAATTGGATTGCGGCAAACGTGGTGACCGCTGGGAATCGGGCCATAGACCAGCGTGAAGATCGACCGGTGAGCTGTAGTCTGTCTGCCTCTCGGCCCCCGAATGCCGTAACCCTGGCTGTTAGCCGCACCTTGCCACTCAAGACACCCGGTGGAGGGGTTCTCGACAAGGGCGGGACGGCGAGGCCTGCTGGCGCGAGCTTGGATTTCGAGGGAAGCAAGGAAGGGGAACTGGACGAGGGCATTCTCCATAAGGCACCTCCGAGAAAGAGCTAAGTGGTCGGTTCGGTTCACACTTAGGTCTGTCTGAGAGGCTGACCCCCGCAAACATCCAAAGGGGGTGATTCCCGGAAGTCACCCGAATTATTTAGACGGGCCTTTGCGCCATTATCGGAGGCGAAGCCTCGCTGCTGTTTGAAAACCCCCGGGGGGCGTCTGGCCGGCCTTGCGGGGGCAGGGTTCTGGGATTTGAAGGGGGCGTGGCGCAGAACTTTCAGTTCCTGCCGCGCCCCACCTCTAACTGAAGCCTCTCTAACGCAATCCTCGCTTCCGGGAAGCCCCGGGAGCGGAACCAGGAGCAATTTGCTTAGGGAGGTTGTATGTCTCGCAATCCAGATGTAGGGCCTGCCGACACTGCGGAGCTGCTTTTCGAGGCGCGCGCTATCGCACACGCGATAGCCGGACCCTCCGATTTGCTGGCGCACGGCGTGTTCGGCCCGCTTACGGAGGAGCAGCAGAGCCAGGTTGAAGGCATCCGAGACAATGCGCTTCGCCTTGTATCTGCCCTGAATTCCCTCTCCCTGGCCTCTTGAGTCAAAGGAGCTGACGGGTTCAGGACTACGGGGGGCCCAGGGACGGCGGGGACCCTGGTCCTCCTCTTCTTCGGTTGAACCCGGATCCTGCACGGGAGTGGCGCCCCGGTGGATTTCGCCTCTCGCGAGCCGGCAGATGACGGCGGAGGCGGCGACCGAGCGAGCCGGGACGTTGCCGCCGCCCTCGCAAGAGGCTCTGCCGCGGCTGATTCCGGTCTGCCGGGCGCCGCAGGGCAAAGCGGCTCCACCACCGGGCCGATGGGCTCCGGTCTTCCTCGCCCTGCGTGCCTGCGCCAGAGACTCTCAGGCTGGCAGGGGCGGTCCCGTGCCGACCCGGCGCAGCGCCCGGAGCAGTTCTCGGCGCAGCGGCTCGGCCCGCTGGAGCTGCACGTACTGCTTGCGCGCGTGCGTGGTCAGCTTCGCCGGAAGGCGGAAGAGCCAGGCCCGCAGGCGCTTCGGCTGTGCCCGGCGCCAGCTTCCCGAGAGCGCCGTGGTGCGGAGGGTGTGGAGCATCTGATACGCCAGCGCACCCAGCGCCCAGAGCAGATGATTACCCCCCAGATCATCGACCGCCGTCTGCCCCACCGAGAGCTGTCCCAGCTCCTCGATCCGCTGCTCCACGAGCGCGCCCTGGTTGTAGAGCCGCCACGCCGAGAGGACGCTGATCCCCGCCACGTTGCTCAGCACGTGCGCCGTCTTCTCGACCTTGTAGCTCTCCAGCTCCAGCTCGCCTTCGGCGCCCCCGATCTCGCGCCGCTGTTCCACCGTCAGCAGCCGCGCGCCGTAGATCGTGCCCGAGGCCGTCCAGAGCTTGGGGTCCTTCTGGGAGCGGCGAAAGGGCGAGAGGTGACGCCGCAGCCACTTCTGGTCGGGCACCTTGAGCACGTAGCCGACCCCGAGGGCCTCCAGCGCCTCGACCATCTTCCGGGAGAAGAACCCCTTGTCCAGACGCAGCGTGATCTGCTCGACCCCGGCCGCGCGGAGCTGCCCCACCAGGGCCTCGATCCAGGGGATCGCCCCGGCGGCGGTGTGGGCGCTGCCCGCTCGCCAGCGCACGCCCAGGCAGTCGCCCGTCTCGGCCAGGAAGGCCACCAGCGGGTGGTGACTGGGTCGGCCCTTCTTCGTGGGGTTGTAGCCCTTTTCGGCGCCCGCCTGCTTGAGCCCGTATCGCTGCACCACCGTGCTGTCCAGCACCAGCATCACCGAGCGCGGCACTGCGCTCCTCGCCCAACGGGCACGCACCATCTGCCAGAGAACGGCGTCGAGCTGCCCCGCCAGGCGCTCCCCGCCGCGACGCAGCCAGCGCCCGTAGGTCGTTGGATCGGGCAGGCCCTTCCAGCCGAAGAGGCGGCGGATGCCGCGCCCGCCCAGCAGGCGCAGATCATCCATGCAGCCGCCGCCGTAGAGCAGCAGTACGATCCAGAGCTCCACCATCAGGCTCGGCCGGTAGGCGCCGCGCAGCCAGGCCGCTTCGGTGTCGAGCCTCTGCCCCAGCCCCAGTCGATCCCAGAGACGGCGAAGCAGCAGCAGGCCCGCTCCGTCCGTCAGCTCACCGGCCGAGTGCCGAAGCCGCAGCGGGGCCGCCCTGCCTTGCACGTGGGGTCGAGAAGCGATAGTCTGAACTCGCACCGTCTGGGTGCCTATGGTTGGGTGGAATACTTCTGCCAGGAAGTTCCCTCAACCTACGGCCCCAGGCGGTGTTCTGCATCCTACCCCTCCCTTTTCCTACCTTCACCCGTGCAGGATCCGGGTTGAAAATCTTTCGCACGACCTTCGGGGTCTCCAGGCGGATTTTGTCCGGAAGACCCTAGCTCGCGTACCTTGTTTATGGAGGGTCCATGTTGAAAGGGACTTTACTAAAGGAGTTCGATACCGAGTCTCCTTGGCGGCTTCCTCCGAGCGGCCTAAACAACGAGGTGGAGCGGTTGGCACCAACTCTCAAATCCGGGCTCTGTGAGCCGCAACCCGGTCCGACCCCATGCCAACGTCGTGCTTCTGATGGAGTGACGCTCTATCCGGATCGCTGTCCGATCCGAGAAGGTCGAAAGGATGAGATGGGGAGGGTCACGAGCCTGGGCGAACTCGTGCGACTTCATTCTACGATCAGACTGCCACGGAGTTTGGAACACCATAACAAACCGTTTCCCCGCACAGTATGGGGTCGGTAATGGCTCGCCCATACCCTTTTCTAGCGAATCTGGAGGCTGATATGACCTACAACGATGGAAAAACTTGAAGGATTCCAAATCCCTTCGGGTCTCGACTCCTGGCTAATCGACTTCGTTCGATCCACCCTTGGTGAAACCGAGATCCTCCGACGGAACGGGGCAGAGACCCAGGCCGTCGCTCGGGACGTGGTGGTGCAGGACTTCCTCCGCAGGGCCCGGGGATGGGCGGATGCGGAAATCAGCATCGGGGAGGCCGCCGCTACCCTTGGGAAGTGTGAAGAGACGGTGCGGCGTGCCGTCCGAGGTGGGGAACTGTCGGACCTTCGGACAACTCCGCGTGGACATATCCGTGTCCGCCGTGGGGAGGTCGTCGCCCATAGGAACAAGGCTTACGATCCGGTTGCCGATGCCCAGGACATTGCCAAGCTTCGGAGGCTCAAGTGAGCAGCAAGCCCAAGCTCTGGTCGAAGTCTTTCGGCACCAGGGGGAACCGGGTGCGGGTGTACGAGCCCCGCCCCGGCGCTCCCCTCATGCGGTCCATCTTCATCAACGGAAAGGAGGATCGGAAGGGGCTCGGCCACCGAGACAAGAAGTTGGCTGAGCAGCAGGCCTACGAGCTTCTAGCGCAGCTCGTAGCCGACGAGGAGGCGGTGGAGAAGGGGACGCTAACCCTCGCGCAGTTGCAGCGGCTCTACGTCGAAAGTCTAGCGTTCGGGGACAAGAAGGACCGGACCCGGAAGGAAGACGCACAACGGCTAGAGCGGGTGGTGCGGTTCCTGGGCCCTGGGCGGGAAGTTGAAACGCTGACCGAATCCGATGTGCGCCGGTTCACGGCGGCACGACGGAAGGGGGACCGGAGCCTTTACGGGGTGCAGCCAGGTACGCCGGTGCGGGATCGTTCGGTTGAGGCGGATCTAGTTGCCCTCCATACCATGCTGAACTGGGGAGCCAAGGAGCGGGACCGCAACGGGAGACGGTACTTGCCGGAAAACCCGCTCCGGGGCATCGCCATCCCGCGAGAGAAGAACCCGGTGCGTCCGCTGGTGATGCACGACGAGTTCCTTGCGCTGCTCGCGGTCGCGGACGGGGTTAGCCCGCTCCTCAAGTTGGCGTTGGTGGTGGCGGAAGGGACAGGACGGCGGCTCTCCGCAATCCGTCTGCTCCGGTGGTCTGACGTGAACTTGGACGCGGGGACGATCCACTGGCGGGCGGAGAACGACAAGAAGGGGTTTGACTCCGTCGTTCCCGTCTCCGGTCCGGTCCGGGAGGCGCTTGTGGAAGCCAGGCGGGAGCGGCCCGCGATTGGGGACGCATGGGTTTTCCCTTCTCCCACGGATGCCGTCAGGCCGTGCCGCCCGGAGCTCCTGGACGATTGGCTGCGCCGTGCATATGGGCTTGCGGGGCTGGAGCCCAGGCCGGGCGGGATGTGGCACTGCTTCCGGCGGAAGTGGGCCACGGAGCGCAAGGGGCTGTCTCCGGTGGACGTGGCGGCGGCGGGGGGCTGGAAGAACCCGAACACGCCCGTCCGGATCTACCAGCAGTCGGACAAAGCCACGCTGCAAACCGTGGTCGCCAACCCGTCCCACCGGCTCGCAAGCGGGGGCTGATGGGGAAACTCGCAACACAGCTCACAACAGCAACGCAGGAAAGCAGAAAGGCCCCGCACCGTAAAACGATGCAGGGCCTTCGCTTACCGTAGCGCCCACTCCAGGACTCGAACCTGGGACCCTCTGATTAACAGTCAGATGCTCTAACCAACTGAGCTAAGTGGGCGGGTCTCCCTCGCAGGAAGACCGAACGATAACCCATTTCGCCGGCGGCTGTCAATCCCCGAGCGGACACGAAATCTTTGCGCGATCCGGAAACGGGCGGCGCCGTGGAACCTCAAGCGGCCCATGGGGTTCATGCATTCTCCCCTGCCGCCGCGCGACGTCCCGCACCCCGCTCCGCCCGGAGCCGTGGGGGAACGGATCGTGCTCCTCGCGGCGGAGAGAACGGGGGGCGCTCGCGCCCCGCCCGTCACCGGCCGGGAAGGTTCCGGCCGCCGAAGTGCCGCGGTTCCCGAAGGGTCATCGATGAAGCTACACCCGTCCGTCCCCGCCGCTGCCGGCCTGGCGGGGCTCGCACTGGGCCTCGCCCTGAGCACCTCGTGGTCCGCCGCCGAGGTGCGGGAAGTCGCGTCCGGGCTGACCTCCGTGCCGGGGATGGAGGCGCTGGACCCGGTGGACGCCCTGCCGCGCACCCGCCTGGTGGTGGCCATGGAGGAGGCGCGATCCGCTCTCGCCGCGGGCCGCCCCTGGAGGGCGTGGAAGGAGCTGGCCGACCACGTGGACGAGCCGGCGGGGGCGCCGCCTCCCGCGGTGCTTCTGGCGGCCCGGGCGGCCGCGGGGTGGGGCGGCTGGGGCGAGGTCCGCCGCCTCCTGGAGGGACGGGAGTGGCTGGCCCGCGCCGAGGCCGGCGAGGGATGGCTGCTGCTGGGGCGCGGGTACGAGGAGGCCGGGCGCCTGGACGAGGCCGCGGACGCGTACCGTCGGTATGCCGCCGTGCCGGGCGCCCGCTCGCGCGCGGAGGCGCTCGCGCGGAGGGGCAGCGTGCTGCGCGCCGCCGGGCGGCATGCCGAGTCCGCCGCCGCGTTCGGCGCCGCCGCCGAGCGGACCCCGGCGCTCCGCGACTGGCTGCGCGCGCTCCAGGCCGAAGCCCTCGCGCGCGTCGGGAGCCCCCGGGTGGTGGCGGTCGCCTCCGCCGCGTCGGGGAGCTCCGGCGCCGTGCGGGCCCGCCTGGCCCGCGCCGAGGCGTCGTACTGGACGGCGGCGGGCGACACCGCCCGCGCGCTGGAGCGGCTGGAGCGCGAGACCCTCGCGCTCGCCGGGCTGGGCGAGCGCGCCGACGCGGCCTCGCTGTCGCTGGACCGCGCCCGGCTCCTGGCCCGCCTGGGCCGCGCCGGCGAGGCGCGCGAGCTGCTCCGCGCCGTGGCCGCCGATTCCGCCGCCGCCGCCGAGGTCCGCCTCCAGGCGGCGCGCCTCCTGGGCGACGTCGCCGGGTCGCTTTCCGCCGCCGAGGAGACCGCCCGCGCCGCCGCCTTCGAAGCCGCCGGCAGACCCGGGCTCGCGGCCCGCTCCATCCGCCTGTCCATCGCGGCCGGCGCGCCGGACGACCCGGAGCTGCGGCTGCGCCAGGGGAAGCTGCTCTGGGAAGAGCGCGACTTCGGTCCGGCGCGCACGACCCTCCAGGACGCCGCCGCGCGGCTGGCGGACCCCGCGCGCGCCGCCGAGGCCGAGGTGTACGCCGCCCGCGCGCTGCTGCGCATGGACCCGGGCGCGGGGCTGGCCGCGCTGCGCCGCGTCGCCGAGACCCGCGCCGGCACCCCGGCGGCGGGTGTCGCACTGTTCGTGCTGGGCGACCAGTCCGGCAACCGCGCGCAGGCCATCTCCTACTACCGCCAGTCCGCCTCCGTGGGCGGCTCGCCCGAGGCGCGCGAGGCGCTCTTCCGGGTGGGCGACCGCAGCCTCAAGGCCGGCGACCCCGCCGCCGCGGCCCGCGCCTGGGAGGAGTTGGTGGGGCGCTACCCGCACGGGGACGATGCCGCCCGCGCCGCCTACGGCGCCGGGGTGATCCACGAGCGCGCCGGGCGCGAGGCTGCCGCGCGGGCCATGTATACCGCCGCCATGGCCGCCGAGCCGGCCTCGTACCACGCTGTGCGCGCCGGCGAGCGCCTGGGCGCCGACCCGCTGGCCCGCACCCTCGCCGCCCCGCAGCCGTGGGTGGGGCTCGCCTCCGACGCTTCCGACGCGGCGATGGTGCTCCGCCGCCTGCAGCTGCTGGAGGATGCCGGGCTGGAGGCGGAGTGGCGCGAGGAGCTGGACGCCGCGCAGCGCCGCTACGACCGGCGCCCCGTGGCGCTGCTTTCCCTGGCCGAGGGGGTCCGAGACCGGGGCCACACGGTCGAGGCCATCCGCATGGGGCGGCGGCTGCTGGAAGCGCGGGGCGGGCGCTGGGACCGGCGTCTGCTGCGGGTGGTGTTCCCCTACCCGTACCGCGAGATCCTGGAGGACGAGGCGGAGGACGCCGGCGTCGACCCCGCGCTCCTCGCCGGGCTGGTGCGGCAGGAATCCTCGTTCGACCCGGTGGCGCGCTCCCGGGTGGGCGCCCGCGGGCTGGGGCAGATCATGCCCTCCACCGCCCGCTGGCTGGCCCCCGCCGCCGGGGTGCGCGTGTTCCGCGAGTCGCTGCTGGAAGTGCCCGAGGTCAACCTGGCGATGGGCGCCCGCTACCTGCGCGACCAGCTGCACCGCTACGACGGCGCGCACGACCTGGCGCTCGCGGCCTACAACGCCGGCCCCTCCCGCGCCGACCGCTGGCGCCGCGAGCTGGGCTACGGCGGCGACGTGGACCGCTTCCGCGAGCGCATCCCCTTCGACGAGACCCGCGAGTACGTGCAGGTGGTGCTCCGCAACGCCGCGGTGTATCGCCGCCTGTACGGGGCGGAGCGCTCCGCCGGGCTGCTGGGCGGGGACTGACCCGCCCGGCACCCGGAACGGGGGCGGCCCGGGTCGGTTGACCGGACCGCCCCGCGGTTGTAAACTGGCCTTCAACCCTTCCGCTCCAGCGACGCACCGGCCCGGGAGGGTCGGACCCGGAGCGCTCCCGTGGCGGGGGCGCCCGGAGCCACGCACGCGGCACCGTCCCATCATGCGACTCCACCCCATCCTCCTCGCGCTCCCGCTGCTCGCGGGCGCCGCGCTCCACGCGCTCCCCGCGGAGGCGCAGACGCTGCGCGGCTCCCGCGCCACCGTGGACCGCACCTACCGCAAGGCCCACGACCACGACCTCACCTTCTTCCGCAACGCCACCGGCGTGCGGTCGGCGGTGAACCGGGGGGACCTGGTGCGGCTCAAGGGCAACGCCGACTTCCGCATCCACCAGGTCACCTACCCGTACGTCCTCCCCACCACCGTCACCTTCGTGCGGCGGCTGGGAGAGCAGTACCACGACTACTGCGGGGAGAAGATGGTGGTGACCAGCGCCGTGCGCCCCCGCTCGTTCCGGCTCATCAACAGCGTGGACAAGTCGGTGCATCCCACGGGCATGGCCATCGACATCCGCAAGCCCACGCGGGCCCGGTGCGCCGGGTGGCTCCGGGAGACGCTGCTGTCGCTGGAGGGGAACGGGGTGCTGGACGCCACCGAGGAGCGCAACCCGCCGCACTTCCACGTGGCCATCTTCCCGGAGCCGTACCGTGCGTACGTGGCCCGGTCGCGGTCGGGCGGGTCGTCGGGGGCGGAGGAGAAGCCGGAGCCGGCCCGGCGCTCGTCGGCCGCGCGGAGCAGCGAGCCCAAGACGCACCGGGTGAAGCGGGGGGACACCCTGTCCGGGATCGCCGAGCGGAACGGGACCACGGTCGCGCGGATCAAGGAGGCGAACTCGCTGCGGTCGTCCCGGATCCAGCCGGGGCAGGTGCTGCGCATTCCGTCCAGTCGCTGATTGGTACGGACTGCAAAAAGCTTTACGACAGGCTTGGGCGTGCCCCCGGCTGGCGCCGGGGTCGGGCTTCGGCTCCGTAACGCACGAAACAACCGTGCGTAACGGAGTCGAGACCCGGCGGAAACAGCCCCGCCGGGTCTCGCCCCTTCGGGCCGAAATCCCTCACGCGGGTCTCGCGCTGGCGCCCGTCGGCGCCCCCGCCCGGCTCGCCTGAGGCTCGCCGCCCTCCCCCGTCCCGGGGGAGGGATTTTTTTTGTGCCCTGCCGTCGTCCTTCTCCCCTCCCCCTTGCGGGGAGGGGCCGGGGGAGGGGGTCGCCGTCGCCGTCCCCCGCCGCCGGCCCGGTTCTGTCCCCGGCCGGTGACACGGCCGCCATCTTCCGCCGACACTTGTTTTTCGTCAAGTGATTGCGGTGTAATTCGTTGGGCTGCTGGTGCGGCGGCAGCGCGGGGTGGCCCCGGCGTTGCCTTTGGAGGAGCCGTTCCCGAGAGGTTCCAGCAGCAAGGAGTCATGTCATGAAAACGATGGTGCGGAGCATGGTGCGGATCGCCCTGGGGGTGGTCCTGGTGGCGGGCGCCGCGTGCGCCCCGGGGATGATGGGCGAGGTCCTCGGCGACGTGGTGTATCCGGGGGGAGGCGCGTACGGCAGCGACCTGCGCGGCGAGGTGCGCAGCGTGGACACCCGCAGCCGGCGCATCGAGGTGCGCGGCCGCGACGGGCGCGGGGTGACGGCGTACTACGACGGGCGGACGCGCGTGGAGTACCGCGGGCGGGGGTACGGGGTGTCGTCGCTGCAGCGCGGCGACGAGGTGTCCATGCGGCTGCGGCGCGACCGCGGGCGATACCTGTACGCCGACCACATCTACGTCACCGAGAGCGTACGCGACCGCGGTGGCTGGGGGCGAGACGACCGCGGCCGCGACCGGGGCCGCGACGACCGCGGCCGGGACGCCTGGCGCGAGTCGGGGCGGCTGTACGGCACCGTGAACAGCGTCGACGAGCGCCGCTGGCGCTTCGAGGTGCGCGGCGACCGCGGCGAGCGGGTATGGGTGAGCGTGCCCAGCGACCTCGCCCGCGGCACCACGGACCGCTTCCGCCGGCTGCGGCGCGGCGAGCGGGTGGACCTTTCGGTGCGGCCGCTCTCCGACGACCGCGCGGAGCTGCGCCGCTTCCGCTGAGCCGTCCACGGACACGCCAGGGAGCAGGGCGGGTGGGGCACGCTACGTGCGGCGCCTCCACCCGCTCGACCATTCCCCAGACAGGAGGCACGTAGATGAACCGTACAGTCCGGCCGGCTCGGTGGGTCCTGCTCGCCCTGCTGGTCCTTTCCGCCCCCGCCTGTCTCGCCGCCGCGGCCGCCGCGGGCGCGGGCGGGGCCATCGCGTGGACCCAGCGGGGCGCCTCGTCCGCGGTGCCGGGCTCCGTGGACCAGGTGTACCAGCGCGCCGAGGCCGTCTTCCGCGACATGGGGATCACCGTGACCGGGCAGAGCTCCGGCGACCAGGGCGCGGAGCGCTCCCTCAAGGGCACCCGCGAGGACATGGAAGTCACCGTGGAGATCGAGCGCGAGTCCGCCTCCACCGCCAAGGTGGAGGTGTACGCGCGCAAGAACACCGTGGAGTTCGACCGGAGCTACGCGCGCGACGTGCTGACGCGGATCGTCAACCGGAGCTGAGCGGCGGTGCCGAGCAGGTGACGAAGCGCCCCGGCCGGAAGTTCGGTCGGGGCGCTGATTTTTTCGGCGTTCGGTGGCGGGCCGCTACGGAGCCGGACGATACTGCCGTCCGTCTCCTCCGCGGGCTACGGGAGCCCCGCCAAACTGCCGGCGGGTCTCCCTGCGCCGGAGGGAGCCAGCCGAAACTGCCCGGCTGTCTCCCTCCGTGACAGAATGATGTGGGTACGACGTGAACTGCCAACGGCTGAACGGCAGGACTACGGGACCGGCGCGGTTTCGGGGTCCGGGGTGTCCTGCTCCTTCCCGGCCGCCGGCTCCGGGAAGCGGAAGACGAAACCCTCGCCTTCTTCGGCGGCGTCCACCTCCACCGTTCCCCCGTTTTCCAGCCTGCCGAACAGGATCTCCTCGCCCAGCGGCTGCTTCAGCTCCTCCTGGATCAGGCGGGCCAGGGGGCGGGCGCCGTTGAGCGGGTCCAGGCCGCGGGCGGCCAGGCGCGTGCGGGCGGCGGGGGTCAGCTCCACCGCCACCTCGCGGTCGGCGAGCAGGGCGCGCAGCTCCCCCAGCATGCGCTCCACGATGCGCTCCATCACCGGCAGAGTCAGCCCCGCGAAGGCGATGCGGGCGTCCAGGCGGTTGCGGAACTCGGGGGAGAAGTGGCGCTCGAAGGCGCGCTCGTCGTCCCCCTCGCCCGTGGCCCCGCCGAAGCCCATGCGCCGGCGCGACAGGTCCTCCGCGCCCACGTTGCTGGTCATGATGAGGATGACGTTGCGGAAGTCCGCCTGCTTGCCGTTGTTGTCGGTCAGCTTGCCGTAGTCCATCACCTGCAGGAGGATGTTGAAGACGTCCGGGTGCGCCTTCTCGATCTCGTCCAGCAGGAGCACGGCGTGCGGGGTGCGGTTCACCGCCTCGGTGAGCAGCCCCGCCTGGTCGAAGCCCACGTACCCCGGCGGCGCCCCGATCAGGCGCGACACCGTGTGCCGCTCCATGTACTCCGACATGTCGAAGCGGATCAGCTCCATCCCCAGCGTCTCGGCCAGGGCGCGGGCCACCTCCGTCTTGCCCACCCCGGTGGGGCCGGTGAACAGGAACGAGCCGATGGGCTTCTGCGGGTCGCGCAGGCCGGCGCGCGCCAGCTTGATCGCGGCGGCCACCTGGCCGCAGGCGCGGTCCTGCCCGAAGACGCGGCTCCGGAGGTCGGTCTCCAGCGAGCGCAGGCGCTCCTTGTCGGAGCGGGACACCGTGCGCGGGGGGATCTGCGCCATGGTGGCGAGGATCGCCTCCACCTCGGCGGCGCCCACCACCGGGGGCTCCCCCTCGCCGGCGTGCTCCAGCTTCACGCCCGCGCCGGCCTCGTCCAGCAGGTCGATGGCCTTGTCCGGGAGCTTGCGGTCGTGCAGGTAGCGGTGCGCCAGCTCGGCGGCCGCGCGGATGGCCTCGTCGGAGTAGCGCACGCCGTGGAACTCCTCGTAGCGGGGGCGCAGCCCCTCCAGGATGCGGACGGTGTCCTCCAGCCCCGGCTCGGGGATCTCCACCTTCTGGAAGCGGCGCGCGAGGGCGCGGTCCTTTTCGAAGTGCGAGCGAAACTCCTCCCAGGTGGTGGAGCCGATGCAGCGCAGCCCCGCGGCGAGCGCCGGCTTGAGCAGGTTGGAGGCGTCCATGGCCCCGCCGCTGGTCATCCCCGCGCCCACCAGGGTGTGGATCTCGTCGATGAACAGGATCGCGTTCGGGCGCGCCTCCAGCTCCCGCAGCACCGCCTTGAGGCGCTCCTCGAAGTCGCCGCGGTAGCGGGTGCCGGCCAGCAGCGATCCCATGTCCAGCGCGAAGATCTCCGCGTCGCGCAGGGGCGCGGGCACCTCGCCGCGGAACACCTTCCAGGCGAGCCCCTCCACCAGCGCCGTCTTCCCCACGCCGGGGTCGCCCACGAAGAGCGGGTTGTTCTTGCGGCGGCGCGACAGGATGTGGACGGCGCGCGCCACCTCGCGCTCCCGCCCGATCAGCGGGTCGATGCGCCCCTCCGCCGCCAGCCGCGCCAGCGGCACGGTGAAGCGGGCGAGCGCGCCCGCCAGCTTCTCGCCGGGCTCGTCGTCGTCCGGGGCCGCCCCGGCGGGGGCGTGCGCCGGCTCGTCGTCGGGGCCGTGCGACAGGGCGCGCATCAGCGCCAGCCGGGTGAGCCCTTCCTCCTCCATGAAGTGAACCGCGTACGAGTCGGGCTCGTCCCACATGGCCACCACCACGTGCGGGCCCGCCACCTCGTCCTTGCCGGCGCGCAGCACCTGCAGCGCCGCCTGCTGCACCACGCGCCGGAAGGCCAGGGTGAGCACCGGCTCCGTGCCCTCGTCGGCGCTGGCCTCCACCTCCTGGCCCAGGTAGCGGTCCAGGCGCGCCTTGACGCGCTCCACGTCCGCCCCGCAGCGCTCCACCGCGGCGGCGGTGGCGGCGTCGTGCAGCAGGGCGAAGAGGAGGTGCTCCAGCCCCGCCATCTCGTGGCTCCGCCGCGCCGCTTCCAGCACGGCCAGGCGGAGCGTCACTTCCAGCTCGGGGCGAAGTGCGGGGTTGGCCATCTCTATTCGGGCTCCATGGTCAGGAGGAGGGGAAAACCCTCCTCGCGCGCGGCCTCGGTGACCTGTGCCACCTTGGTCTCCGCCACCTCGCGGGTGTAGCGCCCCGCCACGCCCACGCCGTGGGTGTGCACCTCCAGCATGATCTGGGCGGCCTCGGTGGCCGTCTTGCGGAAGAAGCGCACCAGCACGTCCACCACGAACTCCATGGTGGTGTAGTCGTCGTTGTGGAAGAGGACCCGGTACAGGCGCGGGGTCTTCGCGCGGGGGCGGTCCTCCAGCAGCAGCTCCTCGCGCCTGGCGGGGTCCTGCCCGGCGTCGCCGCGGTCTCGGTCCGGCATGTCCTGCTGGGCTCTGGTGTCCGGGTGCCCGCGCGCTCGGGCGCCGCGTGGCCGTCTCCTCCACAAAAGGAACGGTACACCCGGCCCGCGGCAAGGATTCGCGCCGTGACGGGGGCGGACGGGGGTGCGGCACGCGATTTTCGTGCAGGCGCGGCCATGGACGACCCGACACGGACCTTTCCCGACGACCGGACCCGCGACGCGGGGCGGATGGCGCACGAGCTCCTGGTGCAGCGCATCCTCCAGCCCGACGACGTCACCTGCGGCCCCACCTGCCTGCGCAAGGTGTACCAGTACTACGGCCTGGAGCTGGAGCTGGAGCAGGTGCTGGGCGAGATCGACCGCAACGAGGACGGCGGGACGCTCGCCGTGTTCCTGGGGATCTCCGCCCTGCGGCGCGGCTTCCGCGCGCGGCTGTACTCGTACGACCTGCGCATCTTCGACCCCAGCTGGTTCGAGCTCCCCATGCCCGCTCTGTCGGAAAAGATCCACCGCCGCGTTCCCTTCCTCACCAGCGCGAAGACCATCCGCGCCGCCCGCGCGTACCTGGATTTCCTGGAGCAGGGCGGGGAGATGCGATTCGACGAGCTGACCCCGGGACTGCTCAAGGGGATCCTGGACCGCGACCATCCCATCCTCGCGGGGCTGTCCGCCACCTACCTGTACCGCTGGACGCGCGAGCGGCAGCTGGAGGAGGTGGACGAGCTGGTGCCGGACGACGTGCGCGGCGAGCCCACCGGGCACTTCATCGTCATCGCCGGCTACGAGCAGTGGGGGCGGCGCTTCTCGCTGCGCGACCCCTCGGTGCACGTGCCGGAGGCGGGCGACGGACGGCAGGTGGTGGACGCCCAGAGCCTGATCAACGCCATCCTCCTGGGCGACCTCACCTACGACGCGGTGCTGCTGGAGATGTGGCGCGCGGACCGCGAAGGAGAGGCCGCGTGAGCCGGCGCCGGGTGGTGGTGGTGGTCTCGGACCCGCGCACGGCGACCGACCTGCCGGCGGAGATGCTGGTGTCGGCGGACGAGTACCTTGAGGGCGGACCGGCGCTGACCGACCGGCAGCTGGTGGTGGTC
Organism: uncultured Gemmatimonadales bacterium; assembly: GCA_963716255.1. GTDB lineage: Bacteria > Gemmatimonadota > Gemmatimonadetes > Longimicrobiales > Longimicrobiaceae > JAFAYN01. The sequence continues at coordinate 3,900,753 of OY970303.1, forward strand.
AACCTGTGCAACTCGTACCGCTACCGCACGCGCGGCTACTACGTGTCGCTGCTGGCGGACGCGCGCGGGCAGACGGTGGTGCCCAGCGTGGAGACCATCGAAGGATTGTCGGAGGCGTACGGGGTGTTCCGGGCGCTGCGCGAGGCGGGCGTCCCCACGGTGGACGTGCGGGAGATGCGGTCGCGCCACGGGTCGCTCCCCGCGGCGATCTCGCCGGAGGCGGACGACGCCGGCGGCGCCGACGACACGCCCGTCCCCCTGCTGCGGGTGGACGCGGCGGAGGGCCCGGCGTACCGGCCCGCGTCGGACGCGGAGGTGGCGGAGACGCTTAGCTACTTCGGGAGCTGCACGGACCCGCGCGTGCGTGCGGCCTCGCTGACGGTGTACCGGGAGTGGCCCGCGCCGGTGCTGCGCATCCAGTGGATCCTGGAGGAGGAGGAGTGGAAGGTGACGGGGGTGGCGCCCCTGTCCCTCCGCCAGCTGAGACGCGAGCAGCGCGCGGAGCTGGCGGAGGCGCTGCGCAACGAGCGCCTGGTGGTGCGCCGGGGCTCGCCCCCGCCCTCGGAAGGAAAGCGGGCGGCGATCGCGGTGCTGGTGGACGAGGGCGATCCCTTTTCCCCGTCGTCGCCGGAAACCATCGACAAGCTGGAGCGGGTGGCCGCGCGCATGAACGTGTACGTGCAGCGCATCGGCCTGGGCGACCTGGACAAGCTGGGCGAGTACGACGCGCTCTTCATCCGCGCCTTAACCTCGGTGAGCACGCCGGCCTTCCAGTTCGCGCTGCGTGCGGAGGCGCTGGACATGCCGGTGGTGGACGACTCGCAGTCCATCATCCGCTGCAGCAACAAGGTGTTCCTGGACGAGCTGCTGCGCCGCGAGGGGATCCCCACCCCGCGCACGCTGGTGGCGACGGCGCGCACCCCGGCCGAGCAGCTGGCGGAGCTGGGCTTCCCGGCGGTGATCAAGCTCCCGGACGGGTCGTTCTCGGCGGCGGTGCACAAGGTGAGCTCGCCGGAGGAGTACCGGGAGCGCGCGGCGGAGATGTTCAGGCGCTCCCCGCTGATCATCGCCCAGGAGTACCTTCCCACCGAGTTCGACTGGCGGGTCACGGTACTGGACGGGCAGCTCCTCTTCGCGGCGCGCTACTTCATGGCGCGCGGCCACTGGCAGATCCGCACCGAGGAAAAGGGGACGGAGCGCTACGGGCGGGTGGAGGCGGTGGCCCGCGACGCGGCGCCCCGGGCGGTGGTGGAGCTGGCGCTGCGGGCGGCGGGGCTGATCGGGCGGGGATTGTACGGGGTGGACATCAAGGAGACGCCCGCGGGGCCGGTGGTGATCGAGATCAACGACAACCCCAACCTGGACGTGGGCTACGAGGACGCGGCGGACGGCGCCGCCGTCTACGAGGACGTGGTGCGCTTCTTCCTGCGGCGGGTGGAGGAGGGGACCGACGGGACGGAGCCCGCGGCCGAGGCCGCCCCCGCGGAGGAGACGGCGCCGCTGCGCGCGCCCATCCGCCCGCGGCGCCCGGCGCCCCAGCCGCGGGCGCACTACCGCCCCTTCGAGGTGGCCGGGGTGGAGCTGGAGTACCCGGTGGTGGACCGCGACCTCAACGTGGCGCACCGGGTGGAGGAGGCGTTCCGGACGCTGGCGGGGCGCCGGTGCTCGGACGTGGACCTGGGTGCGGTGGGGCTTTCCAACGAGATCGCGGACCACGTGCTGGAGGTGAAGACGCAGGCCCCGGTGCGCAGCCTGGCGGAGGCGGAGGAGGTCCTGGTGGAGGGGATCCAGCGCTTCTCGGCGGTGCTGCGCGACCAGTTCGACGCGCGCCTCATGCCCACGGGGATGCACCCCTGGATGGACCCCAGGGCCGGGCGGCTCTGGCGGCGCTCCAACGCCCGCGTCTACGATACCTACGCGCGCCTCTTCGACGTGAAGTCGCACGGGTGGATGAACGTCAACAGCTGCCACCTGAGCCTGCCCATGGGGCGCGAGGCGGAGTCGGTGGCCATGCTCAACGCGGCGGCGCTGCTCGTCCCCTATCTCCCGGCGCTGGCCGCGTCGTCGCCCATGTACGACGGCGAGCTGCAGCCGGCGGCGGACGGGCGGCTGGCGTGGATCCTGGAGCACCAGGCCCGCATCCCCGAGTTGCAGGGCGAGATCGTGCCGGAGTACATCGACAGCCTGGCGGACTACCGCAGGCGCATCCTGGGGGGGATGTACTCGGCGCTGGACCGCATTCCCGACACGGGGCCCATCCGCCACGAGTTCTTCAACGCGCGCGGGGCGGTGTTCAAGGCGTCCAGCAAGCGCATGGAGGTGCGGGTGCTGGACACGCAGGAGTGCGTGAGGATGGACATGGCGGTGTCCTCGTTCGTGCGCTCGGCGCTCAAGACGCTGACGCAGCGGGTGATGGAGGGGCGGGCGCCGCTCCCGGCCCACGCCGTGCTGGTGGCGGACTTCCGCGCGGTGGTGCGCGACGGGAGCCGCGCGCGGGTGACGGCGCCGCACTTCGGCTCGGTGGCGCGCGACGCGGACGGGCGCGCGGACGTGCGCGACGTGCTGCGGGTGCTGCTGGAGGACGCGCGCCGCTCGGTGCGCAGGGACGAGGCGGAGTACCTGGAGCTGGCGGGGCGGATCATCGAGGCGGGGACGCTGTCGGAGCGCATCCGCGCTGCGCTGCTCCCCTTCCAGGAAGCGGAGGACGAGGTGTTCACGGACGCGGCGCGGCGCATCTACATCGAGCTGATGGACTGCCTGGAGGCGAACGAGCCGTGGGCCCGGAGGTGGGGGTGAGGGCCGCGCCCGCCGGATTCGCCGTGCTCCTCGCCCTCGCCGCGGCGGGGTGCGCCTCGGGCGGGTCGGCCGCGCCGCCGGAGACGCTTTCCGGCGGGTTCGTGGTGGTGGGCGTCCAGGGGCGCCTGCAGCCGCTGGAGCGCGGCGGGGGCGGCGCGGAGGCCGCGGCGTGCGCGGGGACGGAGGGCGGCGGCGGGGCGGCCCGGCTGGACCGGTCGCGCCGCTTCGTGCTCACGGTGAAGCAGCGGGACGCCTGCTCGGGGGAGGTGGAGCGCGAGCTGAGCGGCACCTACGTGCGGCGCGGCGAGCACCTGGGGTTCGAGGCGCGGCTCCCGGACGGCGCCACGCTGCGCTTCCACGGCACCACCAACGACACCACGCTGACGGTGCGGCTCTCCGGGGCGGAGATCCTTCTCCGGCGCGCCGGGAGGTAGCCCGCGCGGCCCGGACCGTGCGGCAGAGCCGCGCGCACCCCCGGGGTGCTTCTTCCCCTCACCGGGTCCGACCCTGCCATGGCCTTCTCGTTGCACGACTTCGGGCTCCACGACATGCTGCGCTGCGGCCTGGACCTGCGGCGCGCCCTCCAGGGCGCGGCCACGCTGGAGGAGGGGGCGCGCCGGGTGACGCGCTTCTTCTTCGACTCGGCGGCCGGCGCGGAGGGCGGCGCCCGCGAGTGCGTGCTGGTGCGCTTCTACAAGACGCACGCGTTCGGCGCGCTGGAGCCGGAGCTGCGCGAGTTCGCCCGCGCGCGCATGGGCGGCCGCGAGCCGTGGAGCGACATGCGGTGCCTGGTGCTGCTCGCCTCGGCGGGGGAGGAGACCGCCTGGAACTCGCGCCGCCTTTCGCGCGGCCACCAGGCCATCCCGCTTCCCAGCGTGCAGATCGTGGAGCAGGCGCCGATGATCGCCGAGCTGGTGCGCGAGATGGGGCTGGACCTGGAGGACGTGGTCGCCCCGCGGCCGCAGCTGGTGCGCGGGAGCGAGGACCGCGCCTACAACGTCTTCCACGTGCCGGAGGCGGAGGGGAGCCCCTTCATCCCGGCGCAGGCGGACTTCGTGCGGCCCTTCGGGATCCGGTCGGTGCTGGGCTTCGGGGGGCTGATGCTGAACGGGGAGATGTACGCGGTGGTCCTCTTCACCCGGGTGCCGGTCCCCGTCGAGAGCGCCGACCGCTTCCGCAACATCGCCCTGGACCTGAGGATCGCCGTGTCGGCCTTCGCGGACGGCGACACCTTCGACCCCGCCCCCGTGCTGGACGCCACGTAGCGCGTCCCTCCGCCGGGCGCTTGCGGACCGCCCGCGCTCCGGCGATTCTCAGCGCACCTCGCCGTCGTCGTTCCCCCCTGGCCGGCCCGACCCCATGTTCTTCGACCTCCGCGACCACATTCTCGTCCTGATCGAGGAGCAGGACTTCGCCGAAGCCGTGCGCCGGCTGGACCAGCTCGTCGCGGAGGAGCCGGACGACGCGGGCGCCTTCGCGATCCGCGCGCTCTGCCTGGCGCAGCTGGAGCGCCGGCGCGACGCGGAGGCCTCCGCGCGCCGCGCGACGCTGCTGGACCCGGACACCGCTTTCCACCACCGCGTGCTGGCGCAGGTGCTGCTGGAGCGCGGCGACCCCCGCCTGGCGCTCCCCGCGGCTCTGGAGGCGGCGGCACTGGAGCCGGACGAGCCCGACCACCTCGTGCTCGTGGCGCGCGTCGAGGCCGCCATGGGACGGTGGGACGCGGCGCTGCGCACCGTGGAGCACGCGCTCGCGCTGGACCCGGAGCACGACGACGGGCTGCGCCTGCGCGCCCTGTTCCTCCAGGTGCGCGGGCGCGCGGAGGAGGCGGACAGCGCCTTCCTGAACGCGCTGATCCGCGACCCGGGAGACGCCTTCGCGTACGCGGGGCGCGGCTGGAGCATGCTGCGCACCGGGGGCGATGCCGGCGACGCGGCCGCGCACTTCCAGCGAGCGCTGCACATCGAGCCGGGCTCCGAGTGGGCGCGCGAGGGGCTGGTAGCCGCGCTCAAGGCCCGCAACCCGGTGTACCGGCAGCTGCTGCGCTTCTTCTTGTGGATGGGCTCGCTGAGCCCGCGCACGCGCATGCTGGTGGTGTTCGGGGGGCTCTTCGGGTACAACGTGCTGCGGCGGACGGCGGCGGCGCAGCCCGCCCTGGCGCCGCTGATCTGGCCGGTGCTCGCGCTCTGGCTGCTGTTCGTGCTCCTGAGCTGGACGGCCGATCCGCTTTTCGACTCGCTGCTCCGGCTGGACCCCGTGGGGCGGGAGGCGCTGACGCCGGACCGGCGGCGGGCGTCCACCCTGGTTCTCGCCACCCTGGCCGCGGCGCTCGCGCTCGCCGGCGCCTCGGCGGCGCTGGACGCGCCGCGGGCCAGCCTGGCGGCGCTGGTCTTCGGCTTCCTCGTGCTCCCCGTGGCGGGCACCTTCCGCTGCGAGCCCGGCTGGCCGCGCCGGACCATGGCCGGCCTGACCGCCGTGATCGCGCTGCTGGCCGCGGGGGTGCTGATTGCCCCGGAGGGGCCGGCGGGCGTGCTCGCGGGCGCCGCGCTGCTGCTCACGGTGGCCAGCACCTGGATCAACAGCTGGCTGGCCACCGTCGTTCCGAAGCGCCGTGGCTGAACCGGCTTCCGTGTGAGTCGCGCGCTGTCGGGCCCTGCGCGTGGGGTCGGGCGCGGCGGTGCTCTCCGGAAAGAGTCCATGCCCCCCCACCACAAGCCCCCTCCACTCTTTCCTCCGACCACCCTCGCACCCTCCCTGCGGCCCTCCCGCCGTCCGCCGTTCTCCCCCTCTCCCGCTTGCGGGGGAGGGTGCTCGAGGCGCGGCTCCAGGCGGCGCAGGAGCGCGGGCGCGCCGAGCTGGCGCTGAGCGACCACGCCATCCGCCGCGCCGACTCGGTGCTGGAGGTGCAGCTGGGCCGGATCTAGCCCGCCCCGCCGCGGGCGTCCCGGCGGCGCCGTTCGTGCAAGGACGGGTGGGCCGAGACCCCGTTCCGTCCACCCGCGCGCCCAGGTCGTCCATGAGCCGGTCCGTCCCCAGGCCCGTTCCCCCCGGCGAGGCTCCCCCGCTCGGCGACGAGGAGGCGGCGCGCCCCTCCGGCCTCCCCGCGGGAAAGGAGCTGGACCGCGAGCTGGACCGGCTCAAGGAGCGGATCGGCAGGCTGGGCGCGGCGCTGTGCGCCGAAAAGGAGCACGCCCTGCTGGTGGTGCTCCAGTCGCGCGACACCGGCGGCAAGGACGGGGTGGTGAAGAACGTGTTCGGCGCCGTGCTCCCGCAGCACCTGAGCGTCGCCAGCTTCCAGGAGCCCTCGCCCGAGGAGCGGGCGCACGACTTCCTCTGGCGGGTGCACGCCGTGGTCCCGCCCTTCGGCAGGGTGGGGGTGTTCAACCGCTCGCACTACGAGGAGGTGGTCACGGCGCGCGTCCACGGCCTGGTGCCGGAGGAGGTGTGGTCCCGCCGCTTCGGGCAGATCAACGACTTCGAGCGCATGCTGGTGGAGAACGGCGTGGCCGTGGTCAAGCTGTTCCTGCACGTGTCGCGCGGCGAGCAGAAGCGGCGCCTGCGCAGGCGGCTGGAAAAGTCGCGGAAGCGCTGGGAGTTCGACCCCAGCGACCTGGAGGACCGGGCGAAGTGGGACGAGTTCACCGAGGCGTACCGCGACGCCATCGCCCGCTGCGGCACGCCCGAGGCCCCGTGGCACGTGGTGCCGGCGGACGACAAGGCCGTGCGCGACCTGCTGGTGGCGCGGATCGTGGCGGACGCGCTGGAGCGGCTGGACCCGCGCTACCCGGAGCCGGAGTACGACCTGGACGAGGCGCTGCGGCGGCTGGAGCGGCTCTGAGGACGTTGACGGCAGGGTCCGGGCGTGCCCCCGGCGGGCGCCGGGGTCGGGCTTCGGCTCCGTAACGTACGAACAACCGTGCGTAATGGAGTCGAGCCCGCGCAAACAGCCGCGCGGTCTCGCCCCTCCGGGCCGGAATCCCTCACGCGGCTCCGCGCTGGCGTCCGCCGGGGCTCCCCACCCTGCTGCCGCTCCGTCTCCCCGACCCTGGTGTGCCCGTGAGAGCCTACGTCATGTCCACCGGCATCGTCTTCGGCCTGCTCGTCCTGGCGCACGTCTGGCGGGTCGCCGCGGAGTCGCCGGCGCTCGCGAGGGAACCGTTCTTCGTCGTGGCCACGCTCGTGGCGGCGGGATTCTGCCTCTGGGCCGTGCTCCTGCTGCGGCGCCGTCCGTCGGGCTGACCTGCCGGGGGCGCGCCGGCGGCTTGCGCGCGGGGGGCGGCGGCCCGAGCTTCGGGGCGTCCGTTCGCTGCGCACCCGCACCCCCGGCAGAGACCCCGCGAGGCATGGTAGACACGTTCGAGCTGGTGCTGGTGGGGCTGGCGGCGGTGGCGGCGGGCGCGGTCAACGCGCTGGCGGGCGGCGGCACGCTGATCACCTTTCCCGTGCTGACGGCCGTGGGGCTCCCGGCGGTGGCCGCCAACGTCACCAACACGGTGGCGCTCTGCCCCGGCTACCTGGGCGCCGCGCTCGCCCAGTCGGCGGACCTGCGCGGGCAGCGGCGCAGGCTGTGGATGCTGATGCCGGCGAGCGTGGCCGGCGGGGTGCTGGGGGGCGTGCTGCTGCTGCACACGGACGAGCGGCTGTTCCGCGCGCTGGTGCCCTACCTGATCCTGCTGGCCTCCGCGCTGCTCGCCGCGCAGGACCGGCTCCGCGCCTGGCTGACGCGCGGCGCCGCGCACGGCGCGGCGCGCACCTCCGGCGCGGCCGCGACCCTGCCGGTGGGGCTGGCGGCGGTATACGGCGGCTACTTCGGGGCGGGGATGAGCGTGGTGGTGCTGGCGGTGCTGGGGCTCACCGTGGACGACTCGCTGACGCGCCTCAACGCGCTGAAGCAGGTGGTGGGGCTCGCCGTGAACGTGGCCGCCGCCGTCTTCTTCGCCTTTTCCGGCGAGCCGGTGTGGCCCGTGGTGGCAGTGATGGCCGTGGGCGCGCTCGCCGGCGGGGCCGTGGGCGGCCGGCTCGCCAGCCGCATCCGCCCGGAAGCGCTTCGGCGCGTGGTGGTGTTCTTCGGCGTGGCGGTGTCGCTCGTGTACTTCCTGCGCTGACGGCCCTCACCCCCCGGCGAGCCCAAGCGAGCCGGGTGGGGGCCTCCAGCGGACGCCAGCTCCAGACCCGCGTGAGGGATTCCGGCCCGAAGGGGCGAGACCCGCGGGCAGTTTCGCGGGGCTCGACTCCGTTAGCCCGCGTTGTTTGCGGGCTTACGGAGCCGAAGCCCGACCCCGGCGCCCGCCGGGGGCACGCCCGACCCCGCAGTCGCCGTCCGAAGCCGTTCCTCCAGAGCCCGGATCAACCGATGTCCACCGACTCCATCGAACGCGCACGACGCATCTGCATGGCCCTGCCGGAGGCCTGGGAGCAGGAGGCCTGGGGCGAGCCCACCTGGCGGGTGCGCAAGCGCATGTTCGCCATGTTCGCCGACGACCACCACCAGGACGGCCGCATCGCCCTGTGGTGCAACGCGCCGCTGGGGGTGCAGGAGATGCTGGTGCGCGCGGAGCCGGAAAAGGTCTTCGTGCCGCCCTACGTGGGCGTGAAGGGGTGGATCGGAATCGTGCTGGACCACGTGGACGACACGGAGCTGCGGGAGCTGGTGGTGCAGTCGTACTGCATGGTGGCGCCGCGCAGGCTCCAGGCGCTCGCCGGCGGGTAGCGAGCCGCGCCCGGGACTTGCGGGGCGTGCCCGGCGACCGGCCGGGAACGCGTACCACAGCGGGAGGGAGCGATGGAGCAGCGGTTCGAGTTCGAGGGGGCGGAGGTGCGCGCGCTCCTGGAGGAGTCGCACGCCGCGCGCGAGCGCCTGATGACGGAGGCGCAGCGGTACGTGGCCGCGGGGGTGGACCTGCACGCCGGGACCGCGGACGGGCTGGAGAACGCCGTGGAGCACCCGGGGACCGGGGCCCCGCCCGGGCTGTGGCTGATGAACGACCGCGGCGTGTACCTGCGCAGCAACGCCGGCCAGCGGCCGGGGGAGCGGGTGGCCTACGCCCGCGGCTTCCGCGCCGAGGTGGCGGTGGGCGACGAGCCCATGTGCGAGTTCGTGGACGCGGCCACGCTGGAGCAGCTTCGCGCGGGGGACACGCTGGTGGTCACCCTCAGCGAGCAGAAGATCCGGCTGTCGCTGATCCGGCCGGAGTAGCCGCGGCCACGGGAGCGTTGCCTCCCGCCCGATTGGCGTGTAACGTGCCCTCCTCGCGTCCGCGATCCCGCGGACCGGCCACGTACACGGAGGATGCCATGAGCCGTTCGTTCATCCACCTGCGCCGGGTGCTGTTCGGCACCTCCTGCGCCATCGTTTTCGGGCTGGGCGCATCCGAGGCGTCCGGCAGCGCGAGCCGCCCGGCGGCGGCCGTGAGGCTCTGCCCGCAGAGCCCGGAGCCGGCGCCGTACTACTCCAGCCGCTGCGCGTACGGGTGCACGGAAGGGATCGGCTACTGCGACGTGGACTTCATCTGCAAGTGCGGATACATCCCCTGAGCCCGGGCGGGTGCGCACGACGAGAAAAGGGCCCGCCGCGTGGCGGGCCCTTTTCGTGGGGGACATAACGGAGAGGATTTTTTGAAGCCCGATTAGAGATAATCGTTGGGTAACTCGCCCTTGGTTTCCGCCGCACCCTCGCGGGGCACCGCGTCCGCCGCGGAACAAGCTCCCGGCTTCAGAACTATCGGCTCAAAAAACGAGCTCCCCGCCATGTCTCGATAGCTTCAAATATATGCGATTCCGGGGTTTGTGCAACCCCAAAAGTCAGCCGGCGCGGGGCGGCTCGGCCAGCCGCAGAAAGGGCAGCACCCGCTCGTCCATGAACGCCTCCGTGGCCTGGATCAGCGTGGTGGGGTTGAGCGCGTTGATGGGCTCGGGGTTGCCGTGGGCCAGGTTCACCTCCACGTAGAGCCGGCGCACGTCCTCCAGGAACGACTCCACCCGCACCTCGGCCTGGTAGTGCTCGCCGTCCGCCTGCCCCGGCGGGAACATCAGCCGCAGCCCGCCGCCCAGGATGGGCCGCCCGAACACCGACAGCTCCTGCGTGTCCTGCCCCAGGCGCTGCTCCCACAGGTACTGGAAGGAGTGCTCGGTGCTGGAGGCGAAGAGCGAGCGGACGCCCGTGTTCCACCCCAGCACGTACTCCATCTCCGGCCACACGTCGCGGGCCACGTCGGTGACTTCGTGGGCCGCGACCGCGAAGTCGGCCACGGCGGCCACCGGCACGTCCTGCCCGATGGCGGTGGCGATCACGATCTGCGTCACCGGCACCGGCTCCGGCGCGGCGCCCACCTCCCCCGAGATGATCTGTACCTGGAGCGACGAGGGCGCGCCGCGCGCCAGCGCCAGCGTGGTGTCCGCGTGCTCGGCGTGCTCGAAGCGGATGTCCTCCTCCTCCAGCCGCGCCCGGAAGGCGGCGATCCGCTCCTCGTCCAGCTGCAGCGCAGGACCGATCAGGAAGCTGACGGTGAACTGGATGGTCTGCCGCGAGTGTTCGATCATGGAAAGCGGTCGCCTCTCTCGTGCGGTGCGCCGGACGTGGACGCCCGGCGAAGGGCCCACACGTTAGCGGCGGCCCCGCGGCGCGTCAATCCGCCGGGTGAGGCGAAGGCCGGGAGCGCTACCCGGGATCGGGAGAGGGTGGCGAGCCTCGAGCGAGCCGGGGGAGGGCCGCCGTTGCAGGCTGTCTATCCCCCGAAGCGGGCCGCCGGGGGGCCGGCCACGCCGGGGCGCAGCACGAACAGGTCGCCGGACTCGAAGGCTTCCTCGATCTCCTCCTCCGTCATGCCGATGGAGGCGGTGGTCACGTACAGGTCGGCGCCGCCGCTGCCCCCGAAGGCGCAGCTGGTGGGGTGGGGGACCGGCAGGCGCACCCGCAGCAGCTCGCCGCCGTCCGGGGCGAAGCGCACCAGGCAGGCGCCGCCCCACTGCGCGGACCACACGCACCCCTCGGCGTCCACCGCCAGGCCGTCGGGGACGGAGTCCGCGCGCGACAGGTCGGCGAACAAGCGGCGGCGGGAGAGCGTCCCCGCGTCCGCGTCGAAGTCGAAGGCCAGGATGGTCTTCGCCGGCGAGTCGGTGAGGTACAGCGTCGCGCCGTCGGGGCTCCACCCCAGCCCGTTGGACATCGTCAGGCCGCCCGCCGCTTCGCGCACGGTGCCTTCGGGGTCCACGCGGAAGAGAGCCGCGCCCCCCTCCTCCGCGGACATGGAGCCCACCCACAGGCGGCCGCGCGCGTCGCACTTGCCGTCGTTGAGGCGCAGCCCCGCGCGCTCCGGGAGCAGCGCGGCCAGGGGCTCCACGGCGCCGCTCGCCGGGTCCAGGAGGGCCACGCCGCGGCGCAGCGCCAGCACCACCCGCCCGTCCGCCGCGGGGTGCGCGCACCCCACGGTCTCGCCCACTTCGTAGACGGTGTCCTCGCCCGCGGCGGGGTCCCAGCGGTGCACCCGGTGGTTGTGGATGTCCACCCACCAGAGGACCCCCGCCTCCGCGTCCCACGACGGGCCCTCGCCCAGGCGGGCGCGGGCGGCGAGCACGTTGCGCAGCGGGAGCGGATCAGCCACGCGCGCCGCTCACTGCGGCCGGCCGGCCAGCCGCCGCAGCCGGTCGCGCGCCCGCTCCACGGCGCCCAGGTCGCCGTCCGCGTTCTTCTTGCCCGCGTCGTCCACCGCCTTTTCCAGGTCGTCCAGCGCCTTGCGGTACTCCCGGCGCGGCGTGCCGTCCGGCTCGCCCGCGCCCGGGGCCCGCTCCTCGGCCCGCTCCAGCTGGTCCTCCACCGCCTTGAGCGCGTCCTGCCGCCGCGCCGGGTCGCGGATGGCGGTGGCGCTGTCCAGCAGCGCCATGGTGGGGGCAAGGTCGCGCCAGTGCTCGGCCACGTCCGGCGTCAGCCGGGCGGCCGGCGCCCGGGCGGGCGCCGCGCCCGGCCCGGCACCCGGGCCGGCGCGCCCGCCCCGCTCCCCCAGGTTCACGGCGAGCGCGATCAGGGCGATGATGGCCATCAGGCCCAGGCCCACGCGCAGGAGAGGAAGGTCGCGCACTCGGGATGCTCCGGTCGGGGGATGCTCTCAACCGGCACCCTCCACGCACCCGCCGTGCCGCGGCCTTCACGGAGCCGGTCTCCCCCTCACCCCCCGGCCCCCTCTCCCACGAGGGGAGAGGGGGAGCACGGCACGGCAAAGCCGAAGCACGGGAAGCCCTCCCCCGGAACCGGGAGAGGGTGGCGAGCCCCCAGCCAGCCGGGTGGGGACCCTCCGCGGACGCCAGCGCGAAAGCTGCGTGAGGGATTTCGGCCCGAAGGGGCGAGACCCCGCGGCAGTTTGCGGGGGCTCGACTCCGTTGCAGACGGTAGTTTCGTCTGCTACGGAGCCGAAGCCCGACCCCGGCGCCAGCCGGGGGCACGCCCGAACCCGCCGTTCACCCCGTCCGTAGCCGGTTCTTTCATCACAGCTCCAGCTCCCAGGTCTGCCCCACCAGGTCGTGCCCGAAGCTGTGGTGCGGCTCCTCGTGCACCAGGCGGAACCCGGCCTCCTCGTAGATGCGCCGCGCCGCGCAGAGCACGTCGTTGGTCCACAGGGTGACCACCCGGTAGCCCGCCTCCCGCGCGAAGGCCACGCACGCCTCCACCAGCCGCCGCCCGATCCCCAGCCCGCGCGCCGCCGGGTCCACCAGCAGCAGGCGCAGCTTCGCCACCTCGTCCGACTGCTTCACCAGGAACACCGAGCCCACGGGGCGCCCGTCCACCTCCGCGATCCAGCAGTGCTCGCGCGCCGGGTCGTGCCCCCGCCCGAAGCCGGCGACGATCTCCGCCACCAGCGCCTCGAACCGCGCGTCCCAGCCGTATTCCCGGGCGTAGAGGACGCCGTGCCGCCACACGACCCACCCCAGGTCGCCGGCCTCCGGCGGCCGCAGCACGCACGTCCCGCCGGGCGCCGGCCCGCCGCCCAGCAGCTCCACGACGGCGCCCATGGCCTTCACCAGCCGGAGCTGCGCGTCTTCGGAGAGGCCGCCGAGCAGGGCGCCCACCTCGCCGCGCGTGCCCGCGTCCAGCGCCGCGAACGCCTCCCGCCCCGCCGCCGTGAGCCGGAGCAAGCTCCGGCGGCCGTCCGTGCCGGAAGGGGTGCGGTCCAGCAGGCCCTGCTCGCGGAAGCGGCGCAGGATGCGGCTCAGGTACCCGGGGTCCAGCCCCAGGTCGTCCGCCAGCTCCGCCGCGGCGGCGGGGTCGCGGTGCGCCAGCTCGTACAGCACCCGCCCCTCGGTCAGCGAGAAGGGGCTCCGCGACAGCCCCTCCCCGAGCACGCCGATCGTCCGCGTGTAGAAGCGGTTGAAGCGCCGCACCTCCGCCACCCGCCGCTCGAATCCGCTCGCTTCCATGCTCGTCTCCCCGTTGCCATGCCGGTGGGCAGGGTGTCCCAGGGACAGAGTAGCAAAGAAAGTTGACGGAGTCAACCATATGCGCCGCAGGCTTGCGCGGCGGGGCGGATCTCGCCCATTTGTCCCCGTCCGGCCGGCTCCTCCCTCCCGCGCCACCCGTGAGCAAGTTCGAATACCTGTCGGTCCTCGTTTCCATCGTCATCGGGCTGGGGATCTCCAACCTGCTCTCCGGGGCGGCGCGGCTGATCCAGCTGCGGAACCGCGCCCGCATGTACCTGCCCACGCTGGTGTGGATGGGGATCCTCTTCCTGGCCAACGTGCAGATCTGGTGGGTGGCGTTCGACCGCAGGGAGGTGGAGGAGTGGAACTTCTTCCTGTTCCTGCTCTACCTGCTCATCCCCATCGGCGCGGTGGTGCTGAGCTACCTGGTGGTGCCGGACCTGGGCGACGAGGACGAGGTGGACCTGAAGGCGAGCTACTTCGAGAACCGCGGCTGGTTCTTCGGCATCTTCGCCGCGCTCCCGGTGATCAGCCTGGCCGAGGAGACCGTCAAGGACGGCGCGGTCCCGCACGACGCCGACGCGCTGTTCCGGGTGGCGTTCGCCGCGACGGCGCTGCTCGCCGCCCGCAGCCGCAGCGAGGGCTACCACGCCTTCAACGCCGCCCTGGCCGCGGCGCTCTTCTGCGCCTACGTGGCGATGCTCTTTTCGCGGCTCGCCTGAGCGAATCGTCCCTCCCCACCGGAGCCCAGCATGGACGCCCTTTCCGCGATCGCCTTCGGCGTGGTCCTGTCCGCCAGCGCCGGGCTGCGCGCCTTTCTGCCGGCGTTCGCCGCGAGCCTGGGCGCGCGCGTCTTCGACCTGCCGCTCCCGGAGTACCTGGCCTGGCTGGAGCGCCCGGAGGCGCTGCTCCTCTTCGGCGTCGCCACGGTGCTGGAGCTGCTCGGCGACAAGATCCCGGTGGTGGACCACCTCCTGGACTCGGTGCAGGTGTTCACCAAGCCGGCGCTCGCGGTGCTGGCGGCGACGCCCTTTCTGTACCAGCTGGCTCCCGAGCACGCGGTGGCCATCGGCATCGCGCTGGGGGCGCCGCTCGCGCTGGGGGTGCACGCCACCAAGGCCACGGTGCGCGTGGGGAGCACGGCCACCACGGGCGGAATCGCCAATCCGTTTCTCAGCGTGGTGGAGGACGTGGCTGCGTTCGCCGCGGTGGCGGTGGTTTTTCTTGCCCCGGTGGTCGCGCTCGTCCTCACGGGTGTGCTGCTTTTCGTGCTCTTTCGGCTCGCCGTGAAGGTTCGCGGGGCCACGAGGCGCCGCAGGGCCACGGTTTGACGTCCAGGAGGAGCTTTTAACAACGGGTTCGGGCGTGCCCCCGGCTGGCGCCGGGGTCGGGCTTCGGCTCCGTAGCAGACGAAACGACCGTCTGCAACGGAGTCGAGCCCGCGCAAACAACCGCGCGGTCTCGCCCCTTCGGGCCGAAATCCCTCACGCAGCTTCCTTTCCAACCTCGATTTTCCACCGTGTACGCTCTCCCGACCAGGGACGGAGCGGCGGATTCCGAAGGAGGCCGGGGCTTCGCGTCCAGCCGCGGAGAAACGACACGGGCCCGGGGATTCGTCCCCGGGCCCGTGTCGCTCCTGGTCGCCGCGCCGGCGCGAGGCTCAGCCCTCCCCCTCCAGCGCCGCCCTGAGCTGCGCCGTCCGGGCGCGCGTCGTCGCCTCCATGCACGCGTAGTACACCGCCGGCTGCATGCTGCCGCCCGCGTGCAGCGACCGCTCGAAGTCGCAGTGCCCGTCGCGGAAGCGGATCCAGGCGAGCTGCGCCGTCCGCAGCTTCGCGCGGCGCGGCGTCGCGAGCCGCGTGCTGAGCCGCCCGTAGGCCGAGTTCAGCGCCTCGTCCGCGGCGCGCCACCCCTCCTGCGCGCAGTGGTTCATCGCCGCCTGGGTCCTGGGGTCCCTGCACTCGCGGCCCTGCGCGGCGAGCGGACGGGCGCCGCAGGCGACGGCGAGCGCCAGCAGGGCGAGAAGCAGGGCACGAGGCGGCATTCGGCACCGTGGAAACGAGGACGTGCGCGAGCGAGAGGACGCCGGAAAAGGTGACCCGCCGGGCGCCCCGCCGCAAGCACCACCGCCTTCCCAGCGGACGCCAGCGCGATGCCGCGTGAGGGATTTCGGCCCGAAGGGGCGAGACCGCGCGGCTGTTTGCGCGGGCTCGACTCCGTTGGCCCGCGTTGTTTGCGGGCTTACGGAGCCGAAGCCCGACCCCGGCGCAGCCGGGGGCACGCCCGAACTCTCCGGTACGAGCCGTTTCGGCTGGATTCCGTCTCGGTGCTCTCGCACGGGCGCGCTCGCCGATGCCTGCACGAGGTGCACGCGACCGCGGCCTACAGGCGGTCCATCAGCCCTCGAAACAGGAGCACCGCCACCGCGAACGCGCCGGCGAAGAGCAGCGCGAGCCCCAGCAGGAGCATCACCACGAAGCCGCGGCTGGCGCGCGCGGTGGTCGCGGGGTG
Organism: uncultured Gemmatimonadales bacterium; assembly: GCA_963716255.1. Lineage (GTDB taxonomy): Bacteria > Gemmatimonadota > Gemmatimonadetes > Longimicrobiales > Longimicrobiaceae > JAFAYN01. Next base: position 3,916,467 of record OY970303.1, read on the forward strand.
CTCCAGGTGGGTGTTGATGAGGGCGACGTTGCGCGCGTTGGCCTTCCAGCCGGCGTCGAACAGGTCGCCCAGGAAGGGGATGGCGCCCACCACGGCCTCGATCCCCACGTTGGCGGCCATGCGCAGCAGCACGGCGCGGGGCACGCCCATCCGCGCCGCCTGGGCGAGGATGTACGCGGAAAGCACGGCGCCCGCCGTGTCGCCGATGCCGGGCACCAGGCCGATGATGGCGTCCAGCCCCACCCGGAAGCCGCCGGGGAGGGGGATGGAGTTGTCCAGCAGGTGCGCCAGCCCGCGGACCCGCCGCACCGCCGGGTCGTCGACCGGGAGCGGGGCGGGCGTCGCGGGGGACGTGCCGGTGCGGGGGCGTGTCGCCATGGGTCGACCTGCGTGGGAGCGTGGGCCTGCCGGGAGCCTGCCTGGGCCCCGGAGTATCAAGGATGGGGCCAGGGCACGGCCGCCAGCCCCGTCCAGCGCTCCCGGAACCGGCGCGCCAGCTCCCGCAGCCCCCACTCCTCGGCGCGACGGTGGCCCACCGCCACCACGCCGATCCCGGTTTCGGCGACGGCCGCGCGCGCCGGGACGCGCTGCACCCCGGTGAGGTAGGCGTCCGCGCCTCGCGCCGCCGCCTCGCGCACCAGCGCGTCCGTCATGGCGTTCACGGCCGCCAAACGCGCCACCTCGCCGCCGCGCGGCGGCTGCGCCGCCTCCACCCCGCCGAATTCGGTCCGCGCCCGCGCCAGGAGGTCATCGAACGGCTGCCGGGCGACCGCGCCGAGCATCCCCAGCGGCCGCCCGTCGCGCTCCCCGAGCGGCTCCAGCCCCGTCATCCCCAGCCGGGCCGCGAGCGCCGGGTTGAAGCCGGTGGTCAGCCGCTCGTCGAAGGGGCGGTGGCTGGCGAGCAGCCCGGTGCCGGGCGGCAGCACCCCGGGCGCGAGCCCCCACGGCCGGTGCAGGAACACGGCGTCCAGCCGCTCCGCCCGCGCCCAGGCGCCCAGCCCGTCCCACGGCTCCAGCGCCAGGCCCAGGCGCGCGACGGGGCGCGCCGAATTCTCCCGGCGCGCCCCGTGGTCGATCCCGGCGATCTCCTCCGCCCCAAGCACCCCTTCCAGGTGCGCGGCGAGCTCGCCCAGGGTGGGCGGGGACGTCAGCGTCCGGCCGCCGCGTCCGGCCGGCCGAAACCGGGGGCGTATCCCGGCTCCGCGTAGCCCCCGCGCCGGGTGAGCATGCGGTCCACCGACCAGCGCCCGCTCCCTCCCGCGAGGAGGGCGGCGACCATGCCGAACACCAGGATGTGGAACTCGAAGCCCTCGCCGCGGGGCTGCCCGTACCAGTTCATGAAGAAGCCCCACTTCCCGGTGTCGAAGTGGATGGCCCCCACCATCACCAGCCCGATGCTGAGCGCCGCGAAGCGCCCCAGGAACCCCGCCAGCAGGAGTACCGGCCCCACGAACTCCGCCAGCATCACCAGCACGGTGACGAACGGCGGGATCCCCCAGGCCATGTTGAAGAACTCGATGGTCTTGGCGGGCCCGTTCCCGTGCCACCACCCCAGCACCTTCTGCGCGCCGTGCGGCCAGATCACCACGGCCAGCGCCAGCCGCACGAAGAACGGGGACAGGTGGTCGTCCGTGCGGATGAGTCGTTCGAACATCGCAGCCTCCGGATGAGGGAAAGTGGGGAAGTGCGAGAGAGCGAAACGGCAGTACGAAGTACGCTGAACGGCAGAAGCCCGGTGCAGTGCTCCCCCTCTCCCGCTTGCGGGGGAGGGGGCCGGGGGGAGGGGGCCTGTTGCGTGAGGGATTTCGGCCCGAAGGGGCGAGACCCGCGGGCAGTTTCGCGGGGCTCGACTCCGTTGGGCTGCGTTGTTTGCAGCCCTACGGAGCCGAAGCCCGACCCCGGCGCCAGCCGGGGGCACGCCCGAACCCGCAGTTCAAAGCTGTTCCAGTCCTTCCCCCCACACCTGCGTCATCGGAAACCCCGGAGAAGACCGGTCCCGCGGATACCGCAGCGCGTTCTGCACGTACCGGACGCCCTCGATCTCCCGGTCGCAGTCGATGTGGCTGTGCCCGAAGACGTGCGTCCGCGACCCCACCCGGCGCAGCTGCGCGTCCAGCTCCGCGCACCCGGCCACCTGCGGCAGCCCCCGGAAGCGCAGGTACTTGGCGGGCGGCAGCAGGTCGCGCCGGGGGAGGAAGTGCGAAAAGGTCACCACGGGCGCGTCGTAGTCGCGCAGGTGCGGGTCGTTCATGCGCAGGAACCACTCGCAGGGGCGCCCCACCCGCTCCGGCCAGCGGCAGAAGTGGAAGTCGGCCCAGGCCTCCAGGTCCTTGGTCTCGGCGTCGCCGTACGAGTCGAACTCGGCTTCGTACCAGGCGAAGAGCGGCACCACCCACATCCCCGCGGGGAGCCGCACGGGGCGCGTCCGCACGCCCATGACGTCGCACAGGCGCAGGATGCGCTCGAACTTGTCGGCGGAGTCGCCGGTCTCGGCGCGCACCCACAGTTCGTGGTTGCCGGGAACGAAGAACACTTCGCGGAAGCGGGCGCGGAGCAGCGCCAGCGTGGCCTCGATCCGGTCCAGGGAGTCGGCGATGTCGCCGGCGACGATCAGGGCGTCCGCGGTGTACTCCCCCAGCGGGAGCCCCTCCACCAGGGCGTGGTTCTCGGCGAAGTCGGTGTGCAGGTCCGAGACGGCGAAGACGCGCATGCGCTCAGGCCGTCCCCGGGGCGCCCTCGCCCGGGAAGATCAGGCTGCGCACCGTCCTGCCGTCGCGCACGGACACTTCGTGGCAGGGGTGCCGCACCGCCTCCAGCGAGTGGTCGGGGTGGTAGATCACGCCGCCGCCCGTGGGGATGCCGATCCCCTGCACGCTCTCGCCCAGCAGCTTCACCGCGCGCCCCAGGCTTTCCCACTCCTCGCGCTCGGCGTGGGCGTCGATCACGTAGGGGATGATCTTGAAGGTGTCCACCAGGTCCTCGCTCCCGGTGGGACCTTCGGGCGGCCACCCCACCAGCCCCAGCTGCACGGCCCCGGCGGACACGCCCACCAGCACGGCGCCGGCGTAGTAGCGGCGCAGCACGGCGTCCTTGACGCCGCTCGCCTCGAAGGCGCGCCACCCCTGCTCCACCTCGCCGCCGGCCAGGAGGATCAGGTCGGCTTCCTCCAGGAACGCCAGGTCCTCGGCGGAGGGGGAGGTGGGGACCTGGCGCGTGTCGAACACGGACACCGAGTCCATGGCCGCCACGAAGATGTCGTAGAACTCGGGCTCGTCGCCGTTGGAGGCGCCCAGGTAGGCGGCCTTTGGCGTGGGCTTGTCGAGCTGCGCCCGCACGTCGCCCAGGAAGTAGGCGTCGCCCTCCCGCCAGAAGAGGAGCTGGCTGTCGGCCAGCAGGTACACGGGGCGGGTGTCGAGGCGCGGCCCGGCCAGGCTCCCGGCGAGCGACTCCTCCTCGGGGAGGTCGGGGTCGGGGAAGATGCTCATGTCTGGTGCGAAGGTCCTGTCCACGGGACTGGGAGGGCGGGCGTGGCGCGCACGGCTACCGCCACAGGTTCACGAACACGGTAATGATAACCGCGTTGGTGAAGTCGATGAAGAAGGCGCCCACCATGGGCACCACCAGGAAGGCGCGCGGGGCGGGGCCGTAGCGCTCCACCAGGGAGCGCATGTTTGCCATGGCGTTGGCGGTGGTCCCCAGCATGAAGCCGCAGAACCCGCCGCTCATCACCGCGGCGTCGTAGTCGCGCCCCATGACGCGGAAGATGAGCCAGAAGCTCAGCACGATCAGCCCGATCTGCGCCGCCAGGATGGCGAAGAGCGGCAGGGCGAGCCCGGCGATCTCCCACAGCTTGAGCGTCATCAGCGCCAGCACGATGAACAGCGAGAGCGCGGCGTTCCCCAGGTCGTCGATGGTGCGCTGCGACAGCCCGATCCACCCGGTGAAGTCGTCCAGGTTGCGGATCGCCGCGGCCGCGAGCATGGCCCCGATGGTGCCGGGGAGGGTGATCCCCACGGAGGTGAACCACGCGCTCACCCAGGAGCCCACCCACATGGCGGCCAGGATGGCGACCACGTTCTTGAGCAGCACGTACGATTCCTCGTCCTCGCCCGCGGGGACGTTGGGCGGGGGCTCGGGGAGCCGCTCCTCCCCCACGTGCCCGGCGACCCGCGCCAGCTCGTCCGCGGCCACCACCTCGGCCGCCATCCCCCGCGGCCCGTGCAGCCCGTGCTTCTCGATGATGCGGGTGGCGATGGGCGCGCCGATCACCCCGCCCGCCACGATCCCCACCATGGCCGCCGCGACCGCCACCGAGGCCGCGCCCTGCACCCCGGCCTGCTCGAAGAGCGGCGCGAAGGCGAGCCCCGTGGCGGGCCCGCCGGTGAGCGTCACCGAGCCGGCGAGCACCCCCAGCAGCGGGTCCACGCCGAAGGGGAGCGCCACCAGGTACCCCACCACGTTCTGGAGCACCGCGAACACCGTCGCCACCCCGAAGAACAGGAGCACCTGCGGCCCGCCCACGCGCAGCAGCGAGAGCGACGCCCCGAAGCCGATGCTGGTGAAGAAGGCGATCATCAGCGGCGTCTGCAGCGTGGTGTCGAACTCGAAGAGCGTCACCCCGCGCCCCCGCGCCGCCACGATGGCGAACGACACCAGCAGCCCGCCGATGACGGGCGCCGGGATGTTGTAGCGCGCCAGCGGCGGGATCGCGCGGCGGATGGCGTACCCCACGAACAGCAGGAGCCCGGCGAACGCCACGGTGTGGACGAGGTCCAGCTTGAGCATGGGCGCGGTGGGGTGAAAGGGGAACGGCAGGGGACAGGCTGCAACTGCGGACCCACTCCCCCGACCCCTCCCCGCAAGGGGGAGGGGAGCACGACACGGTGCACCCGAGGGTCAGGAAGCCCTCCCCCAGAATTGGGGGAGGGTGGCGAGCCTCAAGCGAGCCGGGTGGGGGCCCCCGCGGACGTCAGCGCGAAGCCCGACCCCGGCGCCAGCCGGGGGCACGCCCGGATCCCGCCCTCATCCGTACCAGACTGAAGGCGACATCATAAGCCGCCCCGCACACCAGGCGAAAGGACAAGCAAATTCAGGCGGAAAGCGAAGGGAGGCGCACCTCGAAGGTGCTGCCCCCGCCGGGCACGCTGCGCACGGAGATCTCGCCGCCCAGGAGCTGGGCCAGGTTGCGCGCGACGGTCAGCCCCAGCCCCGTGCCCTCGGCCATGCGGGTGGGGCTCTGCTCCACCTGCCAGAACGGCTCCCAGATGCGCTGCAGGTGCTCCGGCGCGATCCCCACCCCGGTGTCGCGCACCCGGAGCACGGCGCCGCCGTTCTCCAGCGCCCCGCTCAGCTCCACCTCGCCGTGCGGGGTGAACTTGACGGCGTTGGAAAGCAGGTTGAGGAGGATCTGCCGCGTCTTCGCCGGGTCGGTCCGCAGCACGGCGCCGGGACCGGGCCCGCGGACCACCAGCTGCACGCGCTTGGCGCCGGCCAGCGGCTCGGCCAGGGAGCCGGCCTCGCGGAGCAGGGCGTCCAGGTCGGCCTCCTCGGGGCGGATGCGCTCCTGGCCGGCCTCGATGCGCGAGAAGGTGAGGATCTCCTCGATGAGCTGCAGCAGGTGGGCGGAGCTGCTCTTGATGCGGCCCAGCTGCTCGCGCTGGCGGTCGTTGACGGGGCCGGTGATCCCCGCCTGGAGCAGGTCGGCGTAGCCGATGACGGCGTTGAGCGGGGTGCGCAGCTCGTGGCTCATCACCGCCAGGAACTCGCTCTTGGCGCGGTTGGCGGCCTGCGCCTGCTCGAAGAGGCGGGCGTTCTCCACGGCGGTGGCGGCGCGCCGGGCCAGCTCCTCGGCGAGCGACAGGTCGTCGTCGCCGTAGCGGCGCCCGGAAAGGGAGGTGGCGAGCGCGAGCGCGCCGAAGGTGCGCTCGTGCGCGGCGAGCGGCACCACCATGTACGACACCGGGCCCAGCGCGCGGAAGATCTCGCGCGGCGGGCCCTCCGGGGCCAGCCGGTCGGCGGCGTCCGCCGGCACCCGGGCCGCCAGCAGGGGGCGCCCGCTGCGGAGCACCTGGGGGACGGGGGTGAGCGGGTTCGACGGGTCCACGCGGTAGGTCTCGGCCAGGCGCGCCAGCAGGGCGTCGCCGGCGGGGTCGACGTGGGCGGCGGCCACCTGGGGGATCTCGCCGTCGTCGCCCTGCACGTACACCACGCAGTAGTCGGCCAGGAAGGGGACGGCGAGCCGGGCGACGCGGCTCAGGGTGGCGCGGTAGTCCAGCGACGAGCCCAGGATCGCCCCGGCGTCGGCCAGGAAGGCGATCTTGCGCGCGGCGGCCTCGGCCTCCTCGCGCGCGGCGTCGGCGCGGAAGCGCTCGCGCTCGGCCCGCTCGGCGCGGCGCCGGTCGGTGACGTCGCGCAGCGCCACCAGGCTGGTGTCCTCGCCCTCCCAGCGCACCCGCGCCACCCGCAGCTCCGCGTGCACCAGCTCGCCGCCGCGCCGCACGATCTCCACCTCGGTCCCCGCGCCGGCGGCCACGGGAAAGCCGAGCTCCTCGCCCAGCAGCTCGTCCTCCGTCCTGCCGAAGAGCGCGGCGGCCGCGGGGTTGAGGAAGCGGATGCGCCCCGCCCCGTCCACCACGACGATGCCGTCCGCGTTCAGCTCGACGATGGCGCGGAGGTCGGGCAGCAACTCCTCCTTCACGGGGCCCTCATACCGCGCCCGGGTCCTCCACGTCGCCGCCCGCACCGCCATCCCCCCCGTCGCCGTCCGCGTCGCGGGCGAAGGTGCCGCCCAGGATCCCGCTGATCCCGCGGAACGGCTCGCCCACGTGCATTCCCGTGGCGTCGATGGTGAACTCGCGGATGTTCTTCTCGTGCGGCGAGCCGCGCATCTTGAGCACCAGCAGCCCCCGCCGCAGCTCTCCGTGGCGCTCCACGTAGCGCAGGAGGAGGATGGTGTCGGTGAGGGTGGAGATGTGCTTCTCGGTCACCGAGTCGCCGCCGGTGAGCTTGCTGGCGGTGGAGGTGAACATGCCCACGATCTCGCGGTGCTTGATGAACGAGGTCAGGTTGATGATGAACTCGCGGAAGCTCCGCAGCGAGGTGACGCGCTCCAGCGCCGACAGCGAGTCCACGATCACGCGGCCGGGCCTGAACTCGTCGATGGTGTCGCGCATGCGCAGGAGGTGGTCCTCGATGGGCATGGCGTGCGGGTACACGGGGACCACGCGGAGCATCCCCTCTTCCGACATGCGCTCGAAGTCCACCCCCCAGCCGCGGGCGTTGCGGGCCAGCTGCTCGCGGCTCTCCTCGAAGGCGAAGAGCAGGGAGCGCTCGCCGGCCCGGTAGCCGCCGTTCACGAAGTGCGTGACGGTGAGCGTCTTGCCGGTGCCGGTGGCGCCGGACAGGAGGATGACGCTGTCGCGGAAGTAGCCGCCCCCCACCATGCGGTCCAGCTCGGGGAGCCCGGAGGTGACGCGGGTGTCGGAAGAGCTCTGGGTGAGCTCCATGGCCGAGAGGGGGAGCACCGTGATGCCGCGCTCCGGCGACACGGTGAAGGGGAACTCGCCGCGCTGGTGCGAGGTCCCCCGGAACTTGAGGATCTCCACGGTGCGGCGGCGCTTCTCCTCCTGCAGCAGGTTGCGCAGGATGAGCACGTTGTCGGCGACGAACTCCTCCACCCCGTAGCGAGACACCTCGCCGTACTCGTCGATGCGCTCGGCCGTGAACACCACGGTGGCGCCCAGCTCCTTGAGCGCGGCGGAGATGCGGTACAGCTCGGCGCGCAGCGTCCCGTGGTCGGCGAAGCGCGCGAACAGGGCGTTCACCGAGTCCATGGACACGCGCACCGCCCCGGTGCGCTTCACCGCGTGCTCCACGCGGGCGAGCAGGGCGCCCAGGTCGTAGTCGCCCACCACCACCGCCTGGTCGCCGGCGCGCAGGGCGGCGTCCACGAAGGCCCACTTCCCCTCGCGCTCCCACCGGGCGATGTCCCACCCGAAGCCCAGCATGTTGCGCCGGATGTCCTCGGGGGTGTCCTCGAAGGTGATGAACACCCCCGACTGGCCGGCGTCGCGGATCCCCGAGGCCAGGAAGTGCGTGGCGAACACCGTCTTTGCGCTCCCCGCGGTGCCGGCGATCAGGGTGGTGCGCCCGCGGGGCAGCCCCCCCTCGGCGACCGTGTCGAATCCGGGGATCCCGGTGTGCAGCTTGGTGATCGGCTCGGGGGCCGGCGGGGAGGCGTGGCTCATCCTTGCTCCTGGCTGCCGGGCCGCCGCAGACCCAGCGCGGCGACGACCGTCCGCAGGTCGGAAAGGTCGCCCGTCACCCGCCGGGCGGGAGCGGGGGCCTCCCGGACCACGGTGGGGGTGGTGAGGATGCGGGCGACTTCGGCCCGCTCGGGGTCCTGCAGAACGTCGACCACCGAGTACTCGGCCTCGCCCTCCGCCCCGGCCCGCACGATGCGCCGCAGGTTCGCGATCGCCTGCTGCGAGCGCACCGAGTCGCCGGCGACGTACAGGGTGAGGCGGAAGGGGTCCATGTTCCTCGGGGAAGCGGACGTGCGCCGGAGGACAATCCCCCGGGCGGGAGCCAATCTAGCCGGGAGCAGTCCGGCGAAAAAGCCCCGACTGCAGCGGTCTACCGGCCCGTTCCGGCCGCTGCGGCCTTCTCGCGCAGCACCGGCTCCAGCGCGGCCCACACCGTCCCCGCCACGCGGCGGTGCCCCTGCTCGTTGGGGTGCACGCCGTCGGGAAGGTTGAGCGCGGGGTCGCCCCCCACTCCCTCCAGGAGAAAGGGGATCAGGGGGAGGCGGTACTCCCGGGCCAGCTCGGGGTAGATGGCCTGGAACTCGGCCCCGTACTCGCGCCCCAGGTTGGGGAGCGCCATCATCCCGGCCAGGACGATGCGGGTGTCCGGCCGCTCGGCGCGCACCCGCTCGATGATGCGGCGCAGGTTGGCGCGGGTGGAGTCGGGGTCGGCGCCGCGCAGCATGTCGTTGGCGCCGGTCTCCACCACCAGCACGTCGAAGGGCTGGCGCATCAGCCAGTCCAGCCGGCGCAGCGCCCCCGCCGAGGTCTCGCCGCTGGAGCCGGCGTTGACCACCCGGAAGGGGAGCCCGGCCGAGTCCACCCTGGCCTGCACCAGCGCCGGGTAGGCGTCGTCCGGGTCCACGCCCAGCCCCGCGGTGAGGCTGGTGCCCAGGAACAGCACGGTGGGCGCCCCCCCGGCGGGGGCGGCCGCGGAATTCGCCGCGGCGTCGGCGGCAGGCTGCCGGGTGGCGGGCGCGGAGTTGCCATCCTCCTCCCCGCACCCGATGATCAGGGGGAGGAACCCCATCGCCAGAACAAGGACCGGTCTGCGGATGCTCATCGTTCAGGATCTCCAGAAGTCGTACCGCAGCGGCGGCCGCGAGCTCGTCGTGCTGCGGGACGTGAATTTTTCGGTTGCCCCCGGCGAGTTCGTCGCCGTGGTGGGCCCCTCCGGGAGCGGAAAGACCACGCTCCTGGGCCTCATGGCCGGTCTGGACCGCCCCAGCCGCGGCTCGGTGACGCTGGAAGGCACCGACCTGGCCGCCCTTTCCGAGGACGGCCGCGCCCGGCTGCGCCGCGAGCGCATCGGCTTCGTCTTCCAGGCCTTCCAGCTCATCCCCACCCTCACCGCCAGCGAGAACGTGCGCGTCCCCCTGGAGCTGGGCGGCCGGGACGGCGCCGCGGAGCGGGCGGACGAGCTGCTGGCGCGCGTGGGGCTGGGCGGGCGCGGGCACCACTACCCCGCCCAGCTCTCCGGCGGCGAGCAGCAGCGCGTCGCCGTGGCCAGGGCCTTCGTACACTCGCCGAGCATTCTGTTCGCCGACGAGCCCACCGGCAACCTCGATGCCGCCACCGGCCACCGCATCGTGGAACTGCTCACCGAGCTGAACCGCGAGCTGGGGACCACGCTGATCCTGGTGACGCACGATCCCGACCTGGCGGCGCAGGCGGGGCGCATCATCCGCCTGGCGGACGGCCGCGTGGTCTCGGACGAGGCGACGGGCTCGTGAGGGGCTTCCGCTACCTGGCCGCGCTGGCGTGGCGGGAGAGCCGCTTCGCCCGGCGGCGGCTCTTCCTGTTCCTGTCGTCCATCTCGCTGGGCGTCGCGGCGCTGGTCGCCACGCAGAGCTTCGCCGCGAGCATGGCGGCCGGGGTGCGCGACCAGGCCCGCGTCCTCATGGGCGCCGACCTGGCGATGAGCAGCACCCGCGCCTTCGGGCCGCGCGCCCGGGCGCTTCTGGACTCGCTGGGGCGCGCCGGGAACGCCGTCTCGCGCACCACCTCCTTCGCCTCCATGGCCACGCTGCCGCGCACCGGGGCCACGCGGCTGGCGCAGGTGCGCGCGGTGGAGGGCGGCTGGCCGTTCTACGGCAGCATCGAGACGGAGCCCGCCGGGCGCTGGGGGGAGCTGCGGCGCGGCCGTGTCCTGCTGGCGGACCCGGCGCTGCTGGTGGCGCTGGGGGCCCGCGTGGGCGACTCGGTGAGGATCGGCGAGGCGTCGTTCCGCGTGGCCGGGACGCTGCGCAAGGTGCCGGGGGAGACGGGGATCTCCACCTCGTTCGCGCCGCGCGTCTACATTCCCGCCGCTGCGCTGCAGGCCACGGGGCTGCTGGGAATGGGGAGCCGCGTGGAGTACGAGGCCCACCTCCGCCTGGCCGATCCCGCCGCCGCGGCGACGGTGGACCGGGGATACCAGCGGCGCCTGCGCCCGGAGCGGGTCGCGCTGCGCACGGCCGAGGGCCAGCAGCGGCGGCTGAGCGACGCGCTGGGGCGGCTGGGGCGCTACCTGGGGCTCATCGGCACCTTCGCGCTGCTGCTGGGCGGCATCGGGGTGGCGAGCGCAATGGGCGCCTACATGGCGGAAAAGCGCGACAGCATCGCCACGCTGCGCTGCCTGGGCGCCACGGCGCCGCAGGTGCTCGCCATCTACCTGCTCCAGGCGGCGGCAATGGGGGTGGTGGGGTCGCTGCTGGGCGCCGGGCTGGGGCTGGCGGTGCAGTGGGTGCTCCCGCGCCTGCTGGAGGACTTCCTCCCGGTGGACGTGGCGATCCGCGCCTCCCCGGCGGCAGTGCTCACCGGGGTGGGCGTGGGCGTGTGGGTGGCGACGGTGTTCGCGCTGCTGCCGCTGCTGGCGGTGCGGCGCATCTCCCCGCTGGAAACGCTGCGCCGCCGCGTGGCGACCGAGCCGGAGCCCGCCGGGCGCGACGCCTGGGGGTGGGGCGCCCGCGCGCTGCTGGCCGCCAGCGTGGCGCTGCTGGTGGTGCTCCAGGCGGGGGAGTGGCGCATGGGCCTGCAGTTCGCCGGGGGGATCGCGGCGACGCTGCTGGGGCTGGGGCTCGCGGCGTGGGCCGCGGTGCGCGGGGTGCGGCGGCTGCGGGCGGGCGGCCTCCCCTACCCGGTGCGGCAGGGGATCTCCAACCTGTACCGCCCCGGCAACCAGACGCGCACCGTGGTGCTGGCGCTGGGCTTCGGGGTGTTCCTGCTGGCCGTGCTCTACCTGGTGCAGGACAACCTGCTCCGCCCGCTGCGGGTGGGATCGGCGGAGTCGCGGGCCAGCCTGGTGTTCTTCGACGTGCAGGAGGACCAGGAGGCGGGCGTGCGCCGGGCGCTGGAGGGCGGCGGAATCCGCGTGCTCCAGCGCGCCCCCATCGTCCCCATGCGGGTGGCCGCCATCAACGGAGTGCCGGTGTCGCGCATTGCCCCGCCGGACGACGGCGAGGGGCCGGAGGGGCGCGGCGAGGACGGGGAGCGCGAGGGCGGCCGGGAGGGGGAGGGGCGCGGCGGGCCCGAGGGGTGGGCCGTGCGCCGCGAGTACCGCTCCACCTACCGCGACAGCGTGGTGGGCTCCGAGAAGCTGGTGGAGGGGCGCTTCTGGCGGGCGGGGGAGGCGCGGCGGCCGGGCGAGCCCGCGCCGGTGTCGCTGGAAAAGGGCATCGCCGAGGACCTGCGGGTGGGGGTGGGCGACCGGGTGACCTGGGACGTTCAGGGGGTGCAGGTGCCCACGGTTGTGACGTCGCTGCGCGAGGTGGACTGGGCGCGCCTGGAGCCCAACTTCTTCGCTGTCTTCCCCCCGGACGCGCTCGCCGGCGCCCCGCAGACCTGGGTGGTGATGGCCTCCGCCCCGGACGCGGCCGCCCGCGCCCGCGCCCAGCGCGACGTGGTGCGCGCCTATCCCAACGTGGCCTCGGTGGACCTCACCGAGGTGCAGGCCGCCCTGGACGACGTGCTGGGCCGCATCTCCCTGGTGATCCGCTTCCTGGCCGGCTTCAGCATCGCCACGGGCTTCGTGGTGCTTCTGGGCGCCGTGTCGGTGAGCCGGCTGCAGCGCATTCGCGAGAGCGTGCTGCTGCGCACCCTCGGCGCCACCCGCGGCCAGATCGGCAGCATCCTGCTCACCGAGTACGCGCTGCTGGGGCTGCTGGCCGGGGTGGTCGGCACCGGGCTGGCGGTGGTGGGGGGCTGGGCGCTGGGCCGGTACGTGTTCGAGATGGACAGCTTCGCGGTGCCCGCGGGCGGGCTGCTGGGGCTGATGGTGGGGATGGCGCTGCTGGCGACCGTCACCGGGTGGTGGGGGAGCCGGGAAACCTTCCGCCGGACGCCGCTGGAGGCGCTGCGGGACGAGTAGGACGGACAGGAAGTGCGGAAGCGCGGAACGACGCCCCCATCCGGAAGTCCGGGTGGGGGCGGTCGCGTTCTGAGTGGCGAGCGTGTGCCTGACGCTAGCCCGCCAGCCCCGCACCCGCGGGACGCCGCCAGCGCGCGGCATGCCGGACGAGCAGCGCCGATCCCATGGCCGAGAGCGCGCTCAGCAGGGTCGTGGAGCCGGCGAACCCGCCGACCAGCTGCCACAGCGGGACCGCCGACGTCGCGGTCCCCAGCATGAACGGGAGCACGCCCACCATCGCACCGGCCGCCACCCCGCAGGTGCCCACGCGGGACAGCGGCGATTCGTCCAGTCCGCGGCGGCCCTCCGCGATCGCGAGCCCCGCGAAGAAGATCGCGCCGCAGAGGAAGCCCGGGTACGCCCCGATCGCCACCCACATCTCGTCCATGGAGTCGTCCGGGTCCACGATCTTTCCCAGCAGCACGCCGATGGGCGCCCAGACCACGGCCCAGGCCAGGCCCGTCAGGACCGCACCGCGGATGCGTCTCAGCCAATCCGTCTTCATCGTATCCTCCGGAGTCGGGTTTCTGTTTTCGTGAAGTACTTTATAACACAAACTAGATGTGCGCAAGTGATCCGTTGGGGTCCGCTTCCGGAAGGAACGGCTCATGGGGAGCCGGATCCGGGCGTGCCCCCGGCTGCGCCGGGGTCGGGCTTCGGCTCCGTAAGCCCGCAAACAACGCGGGCTAACGGAGTCGAGCCCCCGCAAACTGCCGCGGGGTCTCGCCCCTTCGGGCCGAAATCCCTCACGCGGGTTTCGCGCTGGCGTCCGCGAGGGCCCCCTCCCCCCGACCCCCTCCCCCAATGCTGGGGGAGGGGGAGAACTACACCTGCAACCGCGGTTGCCCCCTCTCCCAGGATTGGGAGAGGGTGGCGAGCCTCAAGCGAGCCGGGTGAGGGCCGTGTCCCCCTCGCCTTGTGGACGCCCCGCGCGGAGCCGAGATTGCCGCGGGGAGAGCGCGGGCGGTCCACCCACGGGGCGGGAGCATGCAGCGGATCCAGACGGGGCTGGCGGGGACGGCGGTCTTTTGCGGCGGCGGACCGCCCGCCGGCGGTCCGCTCCCGGCGCGCCCGCCCTTCGCCGCGGGCGTCGTGCTCGCCCTCGCGGCGCTGAAGCTGGCGCTGCACGTGGCCGTGAACCTGTGGACGCCCTACGGCGTGCACCGCGACGAGCTCCTCTACATGGCCATGGGCGAGCGTCTGCGCCTGTGGAGCATGGACTTCCCGCCCCTCATCGCCGTGGTTTCCCTGCTCCAGCGCGGCCTCTTCGGCGACTCGCTCGTGGCCGTCCGCCTGGTCCCCGCGCTGGCGGGCGCCGCGCTGGTGGTGCTCGCCGCCGCGGTCGCGCGGGAGCTGGGGGGCGGCCGCTTCGCCCAGGGGCTGGCCGCGCTCGCCGTGCTCGCCAGCCCGCTCTTCCTCCGCGCCGCCAACCTCTTCCAGCCGGTGGTGCTCGACCAGCTCTGGTGGACGCTGGGGCTGCTGGCGCTGGTGGCGCTCTGCCGCACCGGGAGCCCGCGCGCCTGGATCGCCCTGGGCGCGGCGTGCGGGCTGGGGCTGCTCACCAAGTTCAGCATCCTCTTCTTCGGGCTGGCGGTGCTCCTCGCCGTGCTGGCGACCCCGCACCGCCGCGCGCTGCGCACGCCGTGGCCGTGGGCGGCGCTGCTCACCGCGCTGCTCCTGGGCGCACCGAGCCTCGTGGGACAGCTGCGGCTGGGCTTCCCCGTCGCCGGGCAGATGTCCGACCTCCAGGAGTCGCAGCTGGCGCACGTGGGCCCCGCGGAGTTCGTCCTGGGGCAGCTGCTCCTGGGGCCGGCGTTCGGGCTCGCGCTCCTCGGCGCGGGCGCGCTGCTGGCCGCGCGCCGCATGCGGCCCTTCCGCCTGGCGGGGTGGAGCTGCGTCTTCGCCTTCGCCATCCTCCTGCTGCTGCGCGGCAAGCCGTACTACCTGGGCCCCGTCTACCCCGCGCTCTTCGGCGCCGGCGCCGCGCAGCTGGAGCCGCTTCGCGGCCGCGTCGCCGGGCCCGCCGCCCGCGGGGGCGCCGTCGCCCTGGTCCTCGCCTACGGCCTCCTCGTCCTTCCCATGGGCGTGCCCGTGCTCGCCCCCGCGCGCATGGCTGCCTACACCGCGCGCCTGGGCGCCCGCGAGGCCAACCGCACCAACACCGGCGCCGTGGAGCGCCTGCCGCAGGACTACGCCGACATGCTCGGCTGGCCGGAGCAGGCCGCCGCCGTCGCCCGCGTCCTCCGCGCCCTGCCGCCCGAGAAGCGGGCGCGCGCCGTCGTGCTCGCCGGCAACTACGGCGAGGCCGGCGCCATCGACTTCTACGGCCCACGGCTGGGGCTGCCGCCCGCGGTGAGCCCCGCCGGCTCGTACTGGTTCTTCGGGCCCGGCAAGCTCCCGGGCGAGGTGGTGGTTGCCGTGGGCGTGCCGGAGGCCGAGCTGCGGCGCGCGTTCCGCGCGGTGCGGCCGGCGGCGCGGGTGGCGAGCCCGTGGAGCGTGGAGGAGGAGCGCAGCGTGGCCGTGTACGTGGCCGAGGGGCCGCGGCGCACCCTCCAGGAAGTGTGGCCCGGGCTGGCGGGGCGCAACTGAGCGCCCGGCCCCCGCGTGGCGCGGTGGAACGGGCGGTGCATGGCCGGTCCGTGGGCTCCGGCGCGCCCGACCAACCAACCCCGCACATCCGGAGGCCGCTTGGCCGGTTCTGACCGCGAAAAGATCGAGCGCGCGTTCCAGCGGGCGCGCGAGGAGCTGGGGGTGCGGCCGGAGTTCCCGCCCGAGGCGCTGGCGGAGGCGGAGCGCGCCGCCCGCGAGCGCGACCCCGCCGCGGCCGGGGGCTACGCCGGGCTGGAGGAGGTCCCCTTCGTCACCATCGACCCGCCGGGGAGCCGCGACCTGGACCAGGCGCTGCACCTGGAGCGCGCGGGGGACGGGCTGCGGCTGCGCTACGCCATCGCCGACGTGGGCTTCTGGGTGGACCGCGGCGGCGCCGTGGAGCACGAAGCGTGGCTGCGCGGCGTCACCTTCTACGCCCCCGACCTGCGCGTCCCGCTGTACCCGCCCGCCCTGGGGCAGGAGGCCGCCAGCCTCCTCCCCGACGGCGTCCGCCCCGCCGTGGTGTTCACCGTGGAGATGGACGCCCGCGCCGAGCCCACGAACGTTCGCGTGGAGCGGGCGCGCGTCCTTTCCCGCGCGCAGCTCACCTACGCCCAGGCGCAGGAGCACGTGGAGGGCGGCGGCGCAAAGTACGGGGGCGAGCCCTGGGGCGCCTCGCTCCTGCTGCTGCGCGAGTTCGGCGAGGCGCGCCGGCAGCGCGAGGCCGAGCGCGGCGGCGTCTCCCTTCCCGCCGCGGACCAGCACGTGCAGGCCGACGCCGCCACCCGCCTGGGCTACGAGCTCGCCTACGAGGTCCCCGCCGCCTCCGAGCAGTGGAACGAGCAGGTGTCGCTGCTCGCCGGGCACGTGGCCGCGGTGCGCATGCTGGAGGCCGGCGTGGGGCTGCTGCGCGTCATGCCGCCGCCCGAGCCGGAGGCCGTCGAGAAGTTCCGCCGCGCCGCCGGGGCGCTGGGCTTTCCCTGGCCGGAGGGCGCGTCGTACGCCCGGTTCCTGCGCTCCGTGGCGCTGGACAACCCGCGCCTCCCCACCCTGGTGTGGCAGGCCCGGCGCGTCAACCGCGGCGCCGACTACGTGGCCTTCCAGGGCGCCCCGCCCGAGCAGGCCCTGCACGCCGCCCTGGCCATGCCGTACGCGCACGTCACCGCCCCCCTGCGCCGCCTGGCCAACCGCTACGTGCTGGACCTGCTGGTGGAGCTGGGCGCCGGCGGGAAGCCGGACGCGGCCGAGGTGTCGACGCTGGAGCGCGCCGCCGAGGTGATGAACGCCGCCGACTCCCGCGGGGCCAGGCTGGAGCGCAGGGCGGTGGACATCGCCGAGGCGTACACCCTGCGCGGCTGCGAGGGGCGCGAGTACCCGGCCACCGTGCTGGGCTTCCGCGGTGGCAACGTGGAAGTGCAGATCCAGGACCCGCCCGTGCGCGCCGCCGCCCGCCGCGAGGGCGGCGAGCCGCGCGTGGAGCCCGGCGACACGGTGCGGGTGCGGGTGGCCAGGGCGGACGTGGAGACGGGCGAAGTGCGCCTGGAGGTGGCCCCGTGACGCCGCCCGCGGCGCGTTTGTTGCCGGGCGTCTCCGCCGAGCGTGGGCCGGCCCCCTCGCCTTCCCGGATCGAGGCCGGACCACCCCCGACAGACCCGACAGACGGAGAGAGCCGCGTGTGGAATCGTGAGTACCAGCGGTGGTACAGCCCCTCGCTCTCGCGCGACATGGAGCTCCTGGTGCTGGGGCACGCCGGAGCGCGCGTGCTGGTGTTCCCCACCTCCATGGGACGCTTCTTCGAGTGGGAGGACCGCGGCATGCCCGAGGTCCTGGGCGAGCACCTGAGGAACGGCTGGCTGCAGCTGTTCTGCGTGGACAGCGTGGACCAGGAGAGCTGGTACGCCACCTGGAAGAGCCCCGGCGACCGCGCCTGGCGCCAGGTGCAGTACGAGAAGTACCTGCTCAGCGAGGTGCTTCCCTTCATGGCGCACCGCAACCCCAACCCGTTCCTGATCGCCACGGGCGCCAGCTTCGGCGCCTACCACGCCGTGAACTTCGCCCTGCGCAACCCGCACCTGGTGGGGCGCGTGGTGGGCATGAGCGGCCTGTACGACATCCGCCGCTTCACCGACGGCGAGGAGGACGCCAACGTCTTCGCCAACAACCCGTCGCACTTCGCGTCGCACCTGGCCGACGTGGGCCGGCTGGAGGCGCTGCGCCGCATGGACATCGTGCTGGCCACCGGGAGCGACGACGCGTTCGTGGAGAACAACCGCTACCTGTCCGGGATCCTGTGGGAAAAGGGGATCGGCAACGCCCTGCGGCTGTGGGACGGCTGGGCGCACGACTGGCCCTGGTGGAAGCAGATGATCGTCAAGTACATCGGGGGGTCGGACTGAGGGGATTTGACCGCTCCGGCGGGTTCGGGGTCGGGGCCGCTCCGGAGCCCGGCGATACTGCTGCCGGTCTCCTGCGCGGGTCGCGGAGCCAGCGGAAACTGCCCCGCTGTCTCCGCTCCGGCTGCGGGAGCCCCGCCAAACAGCCGGCGGGTCTCCCTCCGCAGAAAGATGTGGGGGATACCGCGGAACGGCGGAACGGCACGGCGGGAACGGCAACGGCCCGGACGCCGGCACCGCAGTTCTCCCCTCCGCCTTGCGGGGAGGGGCCGGGGGAGGGGGCCCGTCGCCGTTCGCAGTACCCACATGAAGCTGTTCGGAGGGAGACGCACGCGCAGTTTGCGTGAGGCTCCCTCCGGCGAAGGGAGACCCGGGGGTGGTTTCCCGGGGCTCCCGTAGCCCGCGCAGGAGACCGGCGGGGCAGTTTCCGCCGGGCTCCGGAGCGGCCCATACAACACTCAGCACCACGAATCGACCACGCAGAGGAAAACCGCCATGTCGCTCAAAGTCGGCCTGCTCGTCGGGATGGAGTGGTCCTTTCCCCCGGCCTTCATCGAGGAAGTCAACCGCCGCGACGAGGGGGTGACGGCCGAGTTCATCACGCTCGACGCCACGCGCATGGACGAGCCCGTCCCGTACGCGGTGATCATCGACCGCATCTCGCACGAGGTGCCCTTCTACCGCACCTACCTGAAGCACGCCGTGCTGCAGGGGTGCACGGTGATCAACAACCCCTTCATGTGGACCGCCGACGACAAGTTCTTCGGCGCGTCGCTGGCCGCCAAGCTGGGGATCGCCCACCCCAGGACGATGGTGATCCCCAACCGCGAGTACGTGCCGGGGATCGACCACGAGAAGAGCCTGCGCAACCTGCGCTACCCCATCGACTGGCAGGGCGTGGTGGACTACGTGGGGCTTCCCTGCGTGCTCAAGGACGCGCACGGCGGCGGGTGGCGCGACGTGTACATCTGCCACTCGCTGGAGGAGCTCATCCAGAGCTACGACGAGACCGGGCAGATGACCATGGTGGTGCAGGAGTTCATCCACTGGGACCGCTTCGTCCGCTGCATCGCGCTGGGGCAGGAGGTGGTGCTCCCCATCAAGTACGACCCGCGGGAGCGGCGCTACCACGTGGAGCACGAGCACCTCACCCCCGAGCTGGGGCGGCGCATCGTGGACGACTCGCTCACGCTCATGCGCGCGCTGGGCTACGACATGTGCTCGCTGGAGTGGGCCGTCAAGGACGGCGTCCCCTACGCCATCGACTTCATGAACCCGGCCCCGGACATGGACGTCAACTCGCTGACGCCCCACTACTTCGACTGGGTGGTGCGCCACATGGCCGACATGGCCATCCGCCTGGCCAAGACGCCGCGCCCGCAGCGCGGCCCGCTGCGCTGGGAGGAGCTGTTCACCGCCAGCCGCCACCCGCGCGGCTGGCTCGCCGACGACGCGCCGGAAGGCGGGACGTCCGGCGGCTCCGGCGCGGCAACCCAGGGGGTCTGGCCGGCGGACCGCGAGGGGCCGGACGGCCGCACCGCCGCCGCGGCGGGCGACCTGGCCGAGGAGCTTCCCGGGCTGGCGCGGGGGATGGGCTCCATGGCGGCCTCCGGGCCGCGCCGCCGCGGGCAGGGCGACGGCGGCGAGAGCGGCGGGGACCGCTTCGCCGACCGGCCGGAGCCGGTGGGGGAGACGCCCGCCGCGCTCAGCCCGGACGCGCCGGGGAACCCGTCCATCGCGGATCCGGCGCACCAGACCGACCCCACCGCCGCCGAGTAGGCGCGCGGCGCACCCGACCCTTCACCCAGGCCCGGCACGGTCCATGGCGCTCCAGGAAGCCATCCATCGCTACCACGACCTGCTCGGCGACGAGCTGGGCGCGGACACCCAGGCGCAGCTCGACGACCAGCAGGTGCGGCGCGGCCTGTTCTTCGGCGACAAGCCGCTGTGCACGGTGCTGCGCCCGCGCTTTCTCACCCCGGAGATGTACCGCTTCCTCCAGGCGCGCGTCGCCCTGGTGATGCGCGCCTTCGGCAAGGCGTACGCGGCGGCGGTGGAGGACGCCGTGTTCCGGAAGCAGTTCGCCCTGGAGGGGTGGGAGGAGGAGCTGATCCACCACGACCCGGGGTTCCGCGACCCCAGCCCCACCTCGCGGCTGGACGCCTTCTTCATCTCCGGGAAGGGGGGGCTCAAGTTCACCGAGTACAACGCCGAGACCCCCGCCGCCCCGGCGTACAACGACGTGCTCTCGGAGATGTTCCTGGGGCTTCCCGCCATGCGGGAGTTCCTGCGCACCTTTTCCGTGCGGCCCCTGCCGGCGCGCCACAACGTGATGCACGCGCTGCTGGACTCGTACCGGCAGTTCGCCGGCCGGCGCGAGGCCCCGCGGGTGGCCATCCTGGACTGGAAGGAGGTCCCCACCTTCAGCGAGTTCGTGCTCTTCCGCGACTACTTCCACTCGCAGGGGATCGAGTGCGTCATCGCGGACCCGCGCGAGGTGGAGTACCGCGACGGAAAGCTCATGGCGGGCGACTTCCACGTCACCCTCATCTACAAGCGCGTCCTCATCACCGAGCTGGTGCAGCAGGGCGGGATGGGGCTGGACCACCCGGTGGTGCGGGCCGTGCGCGACGGCGCCGTGTGCATGGTGAACCCCTTCCGCTGCAAGCTGCTGCACAAGAAGGCGTCGCTCGCCGTGCTCAGCGACGAGCGCAACGAGCACCTGTTCAGCGGGCCGGAGCTGGAGGCCATCGAGGCCAACATCCCCTGGACGCGCAACCTGGAGGAGCGCCGCACCTTCCACGCCGGGCAGGACGTGGACCTGGTCCCCTACGTGCGCGAGAACCGCGAGCGCATGGTGCTCAAGCCCAACGACGAGTACGGCGGCAAGGGGATCGTGCTGGGGTGGGAGGTCGACGACGACGCCTGGGAGGCCGCCGTGCGCACGGCGCTGGACTCGCCGCACATCGTGCAGGAGCGCGTGGAGCTCCCCAGGGCGCTCTACCCCAGCCTGGTGGACGGCAAGGTGCAGCTGGCCGAGCGGATGCTGGACACCGCGCCCTTCATCTTCCACGGCCAGTACATGGACGGGTGCCTGACGCGCCTGTCCACCGCCGCGCTCCTCAACGTCACCGCCGGAGGCGGCTCCAGCGTCCCCACCTTCGTGGTGGAGCGGCGATGAGGGAGACAAGGGAACAGGGAATCCCCGCCCTGGCCCCACCCCGCCCCAGGGAACAGGGAACAGCCCCCGGACCGCAAACGACCCGGCTGCCTCGTCGTTGCCGTTGCAGGCTGTTCCCTGTTCCCTCTTCCCTGTTCCCTGCTCTCGAAGAGGCCGCATGAAGGCGCCGTCGCTCACCATCGGGATCGAGGAAGAGTACCAGATCATCGACCCGAAGACGCGGGAGCTGCGCTCCTACATCACCGAGATCCTGCACGACGACCACTTGGTGCTGGGCGAGATCAAGCCCGAGCTCCACCAGTCCATCGTGGAGATCGGGACGCGGGTGTGCCAGACGCCCGCCGAAGCGAGTTCCGAGCTGAAGCGCCTGCGGGGGATGGTGATCGGGCTGGCGGCGCGCAAGGACCTGCGGGTGGCCGCGGCCGGGACGCACCCGTTCACGCACTGGACCACGCAGGAGATCACCCCGCTGGAGCGCTACATGGGGGTGAAGCAGGACATGCAGGACCTGGCGCAGCAGCTGCTCATCTTCGGGACGCACGTGCACATCGGCATCGACGACCGGGAGTTCCTGATCGACGCCATGAACGTGTCTCGCTACTTCATGCCGCACCTGCTCTGCCTGGCCTCGTCGTCGCCCTTCTGGCAGGGGCGCAACACGGGGCTCAAGTCGTACCGCAGCGTGGTGTTCCGCAACTTCCCGCGGACCGGCGTCCCGCGGATCATGCGCGGCTGGGCCGACTACCAGTACCTCATGGACACCCTGGTGCGCACCCGCTGCATCCCGGACGGCTCCAAGAT
Organism: uncultured Gemmatimonadales bacterium; assembly: GCA_963716255.1. Lineage (GTDB taxonomy): Bacteria > Gemmatimonadota > Gemmatimonadetes > Longimicrobiales > Longimicrobiaceae > JAFAYN01. Next base: position 3,938,121 of record OY970303.1, read on the forward strand.
CTACTGGGACGTGCGGCCGCACCACCTGTACCCCACCCTGGAGTTCCGCTTCCTGGACGTGTGCACCCGGGTGGACGAGGCGGTGTGCATCGCCGCCATCCTCCAGGCCATCATCGCCAAGCTGTGGAAGCTGCGGCGCGACAACACGACGTTCCGCGTGTACCCGCCCGACCTCATCGAGGAGAACAAGTGGCGCTCCGTGCGCTACGGGCTGGACGGGCAGCTCCTGGACCTGGGCAAGCAGACCGAGCTGCCGGCGCGCGAGCTGATCCGCGAGCTGATCGAGTGGTTCATCGGCGACGTGGTGGACGAGCTGGGGAGCCGCGCCGAGGTGGAGTACGCCTACCGCATCCTGGAGCAGGGCGCCAGCGCCGACCGGCAGATCGCGACTTTCGAGAAAACGGGCGACCTGAAGGACGTGGTGGACCAGCTGATCCGGGAAACCGCCGAGGGGGTAACGGTGTAAGTGGAGCACGCACAGGGGAATACGTCCCCGGGGGTGGGGCGGTTGCGCGCTCGCCGCGCACGGCGTAGTTTGTGCATCCTCCCCCCTCCCCGGAGTTCCCCGGATCGCCGTTCCTTTCGCAGGAGTTCGTGATGCAGCACCGTCCCGTCGTCGGAATCCCCACCCAGACCCTGCAGTCCATCGACCGGATCCCGGAGGACCTGCCGCATTCGTGGGTGATGAACAGCCGCTACTACACGGCCGTGACCTACGTGGGCGGCGTTCCCTGGATGGTCCCGCTCCTGGACGACGACGAGGAAACGCTGCGCGCCATCTACGACCACCTGGACGGGATCTTCCTGGCGGGGGGCGTGGACGTGGACCCGGGCTCGTACGGCGAGGAGCGCCACGACCTGTGCGGCCGCACCGACCTGGCGCGCGACCGGGTGGAGCTGCTCTTCGCCAGGTGGGCCATGGAGGAGGGGAAGCCGGTGTTCGGGGTGTGCCGCGGGATGCAGGTGATCAACGTGGCCGCCGGCGGGACGCTGTACCAGGACTGCGCCGACCAGGTCCCCGAGGCAATCAAGCACGACTACTTTCCCGGGGCCGGCTGGGCGCGCGACCACCTGGCGCACGACGTCGTCCTCCCGGAGAGCACGCGGCTGCGCCGGATCTTCGGCGAGGAGCGGGTGATGGTCAACAGCATGCACCACCAGGCCATCCGGCGCCTGGGCGCGGGGCTGGTGGCTTCCGCGGTGTCGCCGGACGGGCTGCTGGAGGCGGTGGAAGGGACGGGCGAGGCGTTCCTCGTGGGCGTGCAGTGGCACCCGGAGATGCTGGTGGAGACCGACCCGGGGACGCTGCGGCTGTTCGAGGAGTTCATCGAGGCGTCGCGGCAGTTCCACGCGGCGCGGATGTTCGCGGCGGCCTGATCCGATTGGAGGGCGGGTTCGGACGAGCCTCCTGGAGCATCCGCGTGAGGGATTACGGCCCGAAGGGGCGAGACCCCGCGGGCAGTTTCGCGGGGGCTCGACTCCGTTAGCGAGCGTTGTCTGCTCGCTTACGGAGCCGAAGCCCGACCCCGGCGCCAGCCGGGGGCACGCCCAACCCCGCAGTAAAAAGGTGTGAGACCCGCTACTTCGCGGGGCGAGTGCTGCGGAGGGGGACGCCCAGGAGGAAGTGGAGCTCCTTGCGCAGGCGGCGAGCCCAGGCGCGCTCGTTGTGGGCGCCGCCCATCTCCACCACGTACAGGAAGTTGCGCCCCTTCTCGTAGCCCTTGCGCACCAGGATGTCGCGCAGGCGGCGCACGTCGCGCAGCTCCTCGGAGCCCTCCTGCGTCCCCACGTCCAGGTACAGCTTGCCGGGGACGAAGGGCGCCTGCTCCACGTGGTCGTACACCCTGCGCCCGGCGAACCAGAGCGCGGGGCTCATCACCCCCGCGAAGCCGAAGGTCTCCGGGTGGCGGAAGAAGGCGTACAGCGAGATCAGGCCGCCCATGGACGACCCGGCGATCCCGGTGTGCTCCCGCCCGGGCAGGGTGCGGAAGTCGGCGTCCACCACCGGCTTCAGGGTGTGGACCAGGAAGTCCAGGTACAGGTCGCCGCTGCCGCCGGCCTCGTACTTCTCGTCGCGCCAGGGGCTGTACTCGTCCAGGCGCGCCTCGCCCATGTTGGGGATCCCCACCACGATGGCCTCCAGCCCCTGCTCGGCCCCCGCTTCCAGCGTCTGGTCCACCCCCCACTCCGCCCCGAAGCTGGTCGCCTCGTCGAACAGGTTCTGCCCGTCGTGCATGTACACCACCGGGTAGCGCCGCTCGCTGGTCCGGTACGAGGGGGGCAGGTACACCAGGATGTCGCGGCGGTTGTCGAGCTGGGGGGAATGGAAGTCGTGGAGCACCTTGACCGTCCCCACGACGGTGTGGTGCTCCTCGCGGCCCTGCGCCGCGGGGTAGTCGTGCCAGTGGGTGGCGTGCGTCGTCAAGCGTCCTCTCTCCCGTTCCCCGGATCGGTCCGGACCCGTAGCCACCTGGCAGGCGACGTGCCAGCCGGGCGGCCGCGGGCGGATGATGGCACCGCGCGAAGCGCCAGGCAACCCTTCCCGCGCGGACGGCGTCGAACTGTCAGGAACTAAGTCCGTGGCCGGCGACTCGCTCGCGCGGCCCCAGCTTCAAACCCGAAAAGTGGCTGAACGATGCTCACTGCTCGATTCCGTTCGTTCCACCTCGTGGCGGTCGCCGCGAGTTTCCTGGCCGCCCCCGCGGCCCACGCCCAGCAGACGACGCGCCTCCCCGAGCAGGACCGTGCGCTCGCCCTCCGCACCACCCCGGTGTTCGCCGTGGGGACCGCGGAGGGACGCGAGTACGAGATGTTCTCGCGCATCGAGCAGGTTGCGTTCGACCGCGCCGACAACCTGTACGTGCTGGACGGCGGCGGCAATCGCGTGGTGGTGTTCGACCGCACGGGCAAGTACGTGCGGCAGTTCGGCAAGCAGGGCGGCGGGCCGGGCGAATTCCAGGCCCCGTTCGGGATGACCGTGCTGGCGGACGGCAGCGTGGCGGTGGCCGACCTGGCCGCCCGCACGTATTCGCTCTTCGGGGCGAACGGGCGGTACCAGCGCAGCGTCCCGTTCCTGGACGAATACATGCCCATGGCGCTGGGCAGCGGCGGCCTGGCCCCGCACCCGCGCGGCGGCGTGGTGACGGTGCTGCGGCAGATGCCCTCCATGAACGGGGGCTCGCGCAGCCAGACCCTCCAGTCCACCCCCCTCGTCTGGCAGAGCTTCGCGGCGGGGAGCCGGCCGGTGCGCCTCTTTGACGCGCCCACCCAGATCAACACCCAGACCCAGGGGAGCGGGCCCGGGCGGCAGCAGCAGCAGTCGGTCCGCATGAGCACGATGGTGTTCTCGCCGGCGGTCAACTGGGGGATGCTCCCGGGCGGCGACGTGGTGGTGTCGCACACCGACGGGTACACGCTCAAGGTGATGCGCAACGGGCAGCCGGTGCGCTACATCCAGCGCCCCGTGCGCGAGCGCCGCGTCACCGAGGCCGACCGTGAGCGGGCGCGGGAGCGCCGCCGCGAGCAGATGCGCACCGGCGAGGGGATGCGCCGGATCGTCACCGGGGGCGGGACCATGCCGCCCATTACGCCGCAGATGATGGAGGACCGCCTGCGCAACATGCAGTTCGCGGAGACGATTCCCGCCATCCAGAGCCTGCGGGTGGACGCCGCCGGACGCATGTGGGTGGAGCGCACGGGCAGGGAGTGGGGCCAGCCGGGCCCCATCGACCTGATCGCCGCGAACGGCAGCTACCTGGGCACGGTGACCGGGCAGAGGCTCCCCGCCGCGTTCAGCGCCTCCGGCCGGGCGGCCTATATCGAGAAGGACGACGAGGGCGTGGAGCGGGTGGTGGTGCGGCAGGTGCCGAACCTCTGAGCCCGAAACCTCCGGCCGCTTCCCCGCGTAGGGAAGCACGAAGGCCGGAGCGGGATCGTGGGACCACGACGGCGGGCGGCGTTCCGGGGGGGGCGCCGTTCCGCCGTTGTGTTTTTTCCGGATGGGGGTTAGATGTGCGGGGATCGTTCCGCCGTCCGGCGCCCCCGCCGGACGGGACCCGCCAAGCGAGGTGCCCGGTGCGCACACCCAGTCCTTGTCGCCGACCCGCGGCCCTCGCCGCCCTCCTCCTCTGCGCCGCCTCCACGGCGCCGCTCGCCGCGCAGGCGCCTTCGGACTCCGTGCCGCACCGCGTGTACGACGCGCGGGCCGGGCGGTGGACGGACCTGGGCAGGGTGGCCGACGCCCTCGCCGCGGCGGAGGTGGCGTTCGTGGGGGAGCAGCACGACGACGCCGGCACGCACCGGCTCCAGCGGGCGCTGCTGGAGGCGCTGGCGGAGCGGCGGGAGCGGGTGGTGGTGGCGATGGAGATGCTCGAGCGGGACGTGCAGCCGCTGCTGGACCGCTACCTGGCCGGGGAGGCCGCGGAGGCGGAGTTCCTCGCCGGCTCGCGGCCGTGGCCCAACTACGCGGCCGACTACCGGCCGCTGGTGGAGCTCGCCCGGGCGCGCCGCTGGCCGGTGGTGGCCGGCAACGTCCCCCGGCGGATCGCGGCGGCGGTGTCGCGCGCCGGCTCGGACACGCTCGCGTCGCTGCCGGCGGGGGAGCGCTCCTGGGTCGCCGCCGAGCGCGACTGCCCCCGCGACGCTTACCACGACCTGTTCGCCGCGCAGATGCGGGCCCACCCCATGCCCGGCTCGGCCGCGGAGCAGGCCGCCGCGACGGAGCGCTTCTACCTGGCGCAGTGCGCCAAGGACGAGACCATGGCGGAGTCGGTGGCGCGCGCCCTGGAGCGGTACGGGCCGGGGGCGCTGGTGGTCCACTTCAACGGCGCCTTCCACACGGACCGCCGTCTGGGCATCGTCCCGCGGGTGGAGCGGCGGGCGCCCGGCGCGCGCGTGCTGGTGGTCTCCGCCGTCCCCGTGCCGGAGCCGGACCTCGTGGACCCCGCGGAGTTCCGGGACCGCGGCGACTTCATCCTCTTCACCCGCCGACCGCCCCCCGAGCGCTGACGGCGCGCCGCCTCCGTCCCCCTCCCGCACTTCCGCACTTCCCCTCAGCACCACGGGGCGAACCGCCGCGTCAGGTCGGCGGGGCGCTCGAACGTCCAGTCCGGCTCCAGCGCGCGGACCTCCTCCAGGAAGCGCTCCCGCTCGCCGGGGGCGTCCTTGGGCCAGAGCGCCGCGGCCACGCGGGTCCCCGCCGCGCGGCCGGCGCGCAGGTCCCCGGCGGAGTCCCCCACGTACACGGCGGCCCCCGGCGCCAGGCCGAGCGCGCCCAGCGCGGCGAGCACCCCCTCCGGGTCGGGCTTGGGGGCGCGCACGTCGTCCTCGGTGACCACCACGTCGAAGCGGCCCAGCTCCAGCGCGGCCGCCGTGATTGCCCAGGCGCGGCGTCCCTTGCCGGTGACGATCCCCAGCCGCATCCCCGCGGCCCGCAGCGCCGCCAGCATCTCCCGCACCCCCTCGTACATCCCCTCGCCCAGCGCGCCGTGCAGCGCCGCGTAGTGCTCCAGCATGGCGGCGTGGCATTCCGCCACCCGCTCGGCGCCGATCCACTCCGCCAGGAAGCCGCGCTCCGCCGAGGGGCGCCGCGCCACGATCTCCTCGTCCGTGGGCGCATAGCCCAGCCGCGGCGCGAGGGCGCGGCGGTAGCTTTCCAGGTACAGCCGGTACGTGTCGATGAGCGTGCCGTCCAGGTCGAAGAGGACGGCGCGCGGGCTTTCGGCGGCTATCGTCATGCTGTTCATCATCAACAGGATGAGCATCGCCCGCCGACCGCTACCGTGCGATGAGCGCGCGCGAGGCGATCAAGGTGACGGTCGAACTCTGAAAGGCCCGCCGCCGCGTCAGCGCTCCGGCGGGTGTCCCTGCTTCTGGAGGAGCAGGTAGTCGATGAGCGCGCGCAGCGCCGGCGACGCCTGCCTCCGCGCCGGGTAGTAGAGATAGAACCCGGGGAACGGCGTGGAGAACTCCTCGAGCACCGCGACGAGCTCCCCCCGCTCGACGTAGGGCCGGACGAGATCCTCCCTTCCCAGGGCGAGCCCGACGCCGGCGGCCGCGAGGCGGATGTTGAGGGCCGAGTCGTTGGTGAGCACCCGGGCATCGAAGGCCACCGAGAAGTCGTGCCCGTCCTCGGTGAACTCCCAGCGGTAGGGAGCCTCGCCCGGACCCGAGCGCCAGTTGATGCAGGCGTGCGCCGGGAGGTCGCGCGGATGCGCCGGCACCGGGTGGTGCGCGAAGTACGCCGGGGCACCGACGACGACGAGCCGCATCCGCCGCGACACCGGGACGGTGATCATGTCCTGGTCGATCACCTCCCCCAGCCGGACGCCCGCGTCGTATCCCTCCGCCACGATGTCCGCGGGCTCGTCGCTCAGGATGAGGTCCGCGCGGATGTCGGGGTAGCGGGCCAGGAACCCGCCGAGCGTCGCCCCGCTGAGGAAGCTTTCCGCGGAGCCGGACACGTTGAGCCGCAGCGTGCCCCGGGGCTGGCCGGCCATCTCCCCGACCACCCGGACCGCCGCCCGCACCTCGTCCAGGGCGGGGCGCACGACCGCGTACAGCCGCTCGCCGGCCTCGGTCAGGCGGACGCTGCGCGTGGTCCGCTGCACCAGCGCGACTCCGAGCCGCTCTTCCAGCCGCCGGAGCGCCTGGCTCACCGCCGCGCCGCTCACGCCGAGCTGCTTGCCGGCAGCGCGGAACCCTTTCGCGTCCGCCACCGCCACGAACATCGCGATCCCGTCCAAAGGGTCGTTCATTGTAAACGACACGTTATCATGCTGGTAAGCGCTGTCAAGTTTATCCGCCGGCCATCTTCCCGTAGCTTGGTTGAACCGAAACGGTCCCCGCGGAAAAGGAAACGACAATGACCGCAAGCAGTCCCGTGATCGCGCTGAACAACGGCGTCCGGATGCCCGCCCTGGGGCTCGGCGTCTTCCAGAGCAGCCCGGAGGAGACGGCCGGCGCGGTCGAGGCCGCGATCGCCGGCGGGTACCGGCTCATCGACACCGCCGCTGCCTACTTCAACGAGCGCGAGGTCGGGGAGGGGATCCGGAAGAGCGGCATCGAGCGCTCGGAGGTGTTCATCGAGACCAAGCTCTGGATCACCGACTACGGCTACGACGCCGCGCTGCACGCGTTCGACAAGAGCGTCGGGAAGCTCGGCGTCGACCAGCTCGACCTGCTGCTCCTCCATCAGCCGCTCGGGTCGGCCTTCGACCGCACGCTCGACGCCTACCGGGCGCTCGAAACGCTTCTGGCCGACGGCCGGGTGCGCGCGATCGGCGTGAGCAACTTCATGCCGGGGCACCTCGACCGCCTGCTGGCCGAGACGACCGTCGTGCCCGCCGTGAACCAGGTCGAGGTGCATCCGTACTTCCAGCAGGCCGCGCTGCAGCGCCTGCACGCCCGGCACGGCATCCTGACCCAGGCCTGGTCGCCCATCGGCGGCATCACCTCATACCGGGGTGCCGGGCGGAGCGCGTTCGAGGACCCCACGCTGCTCGGGATCGGGCGCCGGCACGGCAGGTCGGCCGCCCAGGTGATGCTGCGCTGGCACCTGCAGCAGGGTCGCTCCGCCATCCCCAAGTCGGTCAGGGCGGCCCGCATCGCCGAGAACTTCGACGTGTTCGGCTTCGAGCTTTCCGGCGAGGAGCTGGCCGCGATCGACGCGCTCGACACCGGAGCCCGCGGCGGGCCGGAGCCCGACAGCATCACCCTCGACAACTACGGCATCGCCATCCCCGAGACGTGAGGCGACCGGACATGGCACCGGAACGCAAACACGAGATCGGCCGACGCTCCTTCCTGCGGTCGGCGGCGAGCCTTGCCGCCACGCCGCTCCCGGGCGGCGCGGCCACGCAGGCCCTCGCGCAGGCCGCCCGTGAAGGGGTGAAGGGTTCCCAAACCAGGAGAACATGATGCAGAAGCGCACACTGGGAAGCAGCGGCCCGGAGGTTGCGGCCCTCGGCCTCGGCTGCATGGGGCTGAGCCACGGCCTCGGCCCGGCGGTGGGCCGGGAGCAGGGCATCGCGCTGATCCGCGCCGCGGTCGAGCGCGGCGTCACGCTCTTTGACACCGCGCAGATCTACGGCCCGTTCACCAACGAGGAACTGGTCGGCGAGGCGCTGGCCCCCGTCCGCGACCGGGTGGTGATCGCGACCAAGTTCGGCTTCGCGTTCGACGCGGACGGCAGGCCGACGGGCGGGCTCGACAGCCGGCCCGCGAGCATCCGCCGCACCGTCGAGGACTCGCTCCGGCGCCTGCGCACCGGCCACGTGGACCTGCTCTACCAGCACCGCGTCGATCCCGCCGTGCCCATCGAGGACGTGGCGGGCACCGTGAAGGAGCTGATCGCGGAGGGCAAGGTGCGGCACTTCGGCCTGTCGGAGGCCGGCGTGCGCACCATCCGCCGCGCCCACGCGGTGCAGGCGGTGGCCGCGCTCCAGAGCGAGTACTCGCTCTGGTGGCGCGAGCCGGAGCAGGAGATCCTGCCGGCGCTCGAAGAGCTGGGCATCGGCTTCGTGCCGTTCTCCCCGCTGGGCAAGGGCTTCCTGACGGGCAGGATCGACGAGACGACCAAGTTCGACCCCACCGACTTCCGCAACACCGTGCCGCGCTTCGCGCCGGAGAACCGGAAGGCGAACCAGGCGGTCGTGGAGCTCGTCGGCGCCATCGCCGCCCGCAAGGGCGCGACGCCCGCGCAGCTCGCCCTGGCCTGGGTGCTGGCGCAGCGGCCGTGGATCGTGCCCATCCCGGGCACGACCAAGCCGCACCGCCTGGAGGAGAACCTGGGCGCCGTGGACGTGGAGCTCACGCCGGACGACCTACGCGAGATCGACGCGGCGGCCGCGGGGATCACGGTGCACGGAGACCGCTACTCCGAGGGCTCGCAGAAGATGATCGACCGCTGACGAGGACGAGATCATGACACCAGCAGTGCAGCGCCCGCGCGTGATCTGCCACATGGCCGCGTCGGTGGACGGGCGCATCGTCGTGGACGGCTGGCCCGCCTCGGCGGCGGTGCGCCGCGAGTACGAGCAGGTGCACGCCGCCTACCGGCCCGACGGGTGGATCTGCGGCCGCGTGACCATGGAGCCGTTCGCCGGAGGCGTCCGCCCCGAGAGCGAGGTCGCGCGGGAGGAGCACGGCGGCGGGCCGCGCGAGGACTTCCGCGCGCCCGGCGAGCACGGGTCCTTCGCCTTCGCGATCGATCCCCGCGGGCGGCTCGCCTGGGAGTCCAGCGACATCGACGGCGACCACGTCGTCGCGATCCTCTCGGAGCGCGTGTCCGACGAATACCTCGCCGCCCTCCGGGAGCGCGGCGTGTCGTACCTCCTGGCCGGGGTGCGCGACGTCGACCTGGCGCTCGCGCTGGAAAAGGTCGGGGCGCGCTTCGGCGTGCGCACGCTGATGCTGGAGGGCGGCGGGCGCATCAACGGCGGGATGCTGCGCGCGGGGCTGGTCGACGAGGTGAGCCTGCTCGTCGCGCCGGTGGCGGACGGACGCATGGGTACGCCCGCGCTCTTCGACGTGGACGGCGACGACGTGGCGCCGTGCCGGCTCGCGCTGGAGGCGGTGGAGCGGCGGGCGGACGACATCCTGTGGCTGCGCTACCGGGTGGAGACGCCCGATGCTCCGTCCGCGTCCTGAGCCGGCACGGAACGGCTCGTGACTGCGGGGGCGGGCGTGCCCCCGGCTGCGCCGGGGTCGGGCTTCGGCTCCGTAACGCAGCAAACAACGCTGCGTAACGGAGTCGAGCCCCGCGAAACTGCCCGCGGGTCTCGCCCCTTCGGGCCGAAATCCCTCACGCGGGCTCCGGCGCGGCCGCGGCATCCGGCCGGCCCGACTCACACCGATTCCGTGCGAGGCCGAGGATGCCGGACGCGCAAGGGGCCGTGGTCCACCGGACCACGGCCCCTCGCGCCGTCCCGACCTGCCTGGCCGCTACTTGGGCGCGCTCACCACCTTGGCGCTCCACGGGCAGAAGATGCGCGCCTCGGCGATCCACTTGCCCACGTTCTTCTGCACGAAGCTCGGGCGGCCGTCGCACAGCTCCATGGCCGCGTCCGGCACCTCGATGCTGGCCGGGTCCAGGTGCCACCCCCACGGCGCGTTGAAGCCGCCGTCGCCCTGCACCACCTCGCCCAGGATCACGCTCACCTCGCCGCTCTGCTGGCGCGCCGTGAGCGCCGCCACCGCCGCCGGGTCCGTGGCGCGGACGTAGAACCGCTCGCCCGCCACCTCCACCAGGAAGGCGTCGCGGTCGTCCTCCTCGCCGGTGGGAGAGCTTTCGCACCCGGCCAGGAGGGCCAGCCCGCACGCCAGCCCCGCGGCGGCCGCCCTCCACCTCGCCGGAAATCGGGAGATCCTCGCCATGTTCCTCTCCGCACTGCGTGGGCGCCTCGCGCCGGAACGGTCCGGGCGGGGCCGAAGGCACACGGCCCGCCCGCGACGAGCGGCGGGGCCGCAGAATGGACGACCGGGGCCGGCCCCGCGTCACACTCCGGTGGAGCGGCCGCGACCGCCGGGCCGTCCTGATACTCCGGACCCCGTGCTTCCGTTCTCTCCCGCCCACTGCCACGCCGTCCCCTCGTGCAGCGCCGCGTAGACGGCGTCGCGCAGCTCGTTCGCCTCCTCGGCGGTGAGGGTGCGCGCCAGGTCGCGGATCACCAGGCGTACCAGCACGTTCTTCTGGCCGGGGAGGATCCCCAGGCGCTCCGCGGCGGCGGGCGGGAGCGCCTCGCCGGCCGTCTCGGACAGCACCTCCACCGCCTCCAGTGCCCCGGCCCGCGCGCCGAGCGCCTGGCGCACCCGGTCGCCGATCTCCTCCGCGGTGCGGCCGGGCGCGGTCGCCACCGACAGGTCGCGGCGCACGGCCGGCTGGTGGGACACGGGGCGCCAGGGAGCCAGGTCCAGCATCTGCGCGGCGACGCGGGGATCCTCCGAGCGGAGGAGGCGGATGTCGTCGATCCCCTTGGCCAGCATCAGCAGCCGGTCCAGCCCCAGCCCCATCGCCAGGCCGGCGTGCCGCCGCGGGTCCAGCCCCGCCTCCGCGAGCAGGGCGGGGAGCGCCAGGCCGCACTCGCCCACCTCCACCCACCGCGCGCCGTCGCGCACCTCGATCTCCAGCCCGCGCAGCGTGTAGGGGTGCTCGGAGGGGTTGCAGCGGAGCGCGGCCCCGGGGAGGGCGGCGCCCACCGCCGCGTCCACCATCTCCCGGAGCGCGTCCGTGCCCAGCGGCCGCTCCGCCACGCGCCACAGGTCGGCCTGGTGCGGCTCGCCCACGTGCAGCCGGTCGATGGCGTCGCGGCGGTACACCAGCCCGGGGCAGACCAGGAGCACGTCCGCGGGCGGGTCGTCCGCCAGCAGCCGCAGGGCGGGCGGGACCATCGCGGTGGTGCTGGTGCGCAGCAGGGTGTTCGGGCCCACGTAGCGGGTGTGCCGCGCGTCGCGGGCGGCGCCGCCGGGCGGGTAGTGGAGGCGGTCGTAGTTGTCCGCCACGGACACCACGGGGTCCGCGCGGTGGGTGCGGACGGCGCAGCCCCACCGGGCGGACAGGGCGCCCGTCACGCGCCCCAGCAGGAGCTGCATGGCGTGCGGGCCGCGGGCGGGGTCGGTGAGGTCGCGCAGCTCCAGCGCGCGGCGGAGCGCTTCGGGAGTCGGGGTCGCGGGGTGCATGGGTATCTCTCTCGGGCTCGTGTCCGGGGGAGCCGGGGCGGAGTGCCCCGGCGCGCAGGAAAACGAAAGACCCCCCGGACCGGAGTCCGGGGGGCCTGGCCGCCTGCGCCACGCCGAAGAGGTTGTCCGCGCTTATGTCGCGCGCGCGCACGCCTCCCACGCCCCGGACCGGTTCGGGGGGCGGATAAATCGGCGGGTGTGCGGCGCGTGCGTCACGGCGGCGGCTCCGGGAAAGGGTGTGCCGCACCCAAGATAACCGCCGGCGCAGGTTTTTCAAACCTTCGCCGCCCGCGGGGCGGGCGTGCAAGAAGGCCCTTGATGAACGGACGGCTCGCGCGCAAACTTGCGATCGGGGGACGGATCCCCCACGCCCCGTCCGCCGCCCCGCCCGTCCGGCTCCCCGCGGAGGTGCCCCCATGCAGCCGTTTCCCCAGCCGATCCTCCCCGCCGAGGTCACCGGGCTCCTGCGCGCCGCGGGGGACGGCGACCGCGGGGCCTTCGACCGGCTGTTCCCGCTGGTGTACGCCGAGCTGCGCGCCCTGGCCGACCGGCAGCTGCGCGGCGAGGCCGTGGGGCACACGCTGCAGGCCACCGCCCTGGTCCACGAGGCGTACCTCAAGCTGGCCGCGCCGGACGGCGCCGCGGCGTGGAGCGACCGGGCCCACTTCTTCGGCATCGCCTCGCGGGCCATGCGGCAGGTGCTGGTGGACCACGCGCGCCGGCGCCGGGCGGACAAGCGGGGCGGCGCCTGGTCGCGCACCACCCTTTCGGACAAGCCGCTGGCGCTGGACGCCGACCCCGAGGAGCTGCTGGCGCTCGACGCCGCGCTGGAGGGGCTGGAGCCCCGGCAGCGCGAGATCGTGGAGATGCGCTTCTTCGGCGGGATGACCGAGGAGGAAGTGGCGGCGGTGCTCGGCGTTTCCGACCGCACCGTGCGGCGCGAGTGGGTCAAGGCGCGCGCCTGGCTCTACGACGCGCTCTACCCGGACGCCGGGTGAGGAGGGGCCGTGCAGGCCGACGCCAGGAAGCGGGTAGAGGAGCTGTTCGAGGCCGCGCTGGACCGGCCGGCGGGCGAGCGCGCCGCCTGGCTGCGCGAGGCGTGCTGGAACGACCCCGAGCTCCACGACCGCGTGCAGCGGCTGCTGGCCGCCCACGAGCGCACCGGGGGCGTGCTGGAGCACCCGGTGGACGGGGCGGCGGCGCTGCTGGGGCCGCGGCTGCGGCGGGAAACGCTGGCGCGGGTGGGGCCGTACCGGCTGGTGCGCGAGATCGGCCGCGGGGGGATGGGGAGCGTGTTCCTGGCCGAGCGCGACGACGACCAGTTCCGGCAGCAGGTCGCCGTCAAGCTGGTCGCTCCGGAGCTGGACAGCGAGGAGGTGGTGCGGCGCTTCCGCGCCGAGCGGCAGATCCTGGCCTCGCTCCAGCACCCCGGGATCGCGCGGCTGCTGGACGGCGGCGTCGCGGAGGACGGACGCCCGTACCTGGTGATGGAGTACGTGGACGGCGAGCCCGTGGACGCGTACTGCGACCGGCGCTCCCTCCCCCTGGACGCGCGGCTGCGGCTGTTCTGCACCGTGGCGCGGGCCGTCCACCACGCCCACCGCAACCTGGTGGTGCACCGCGACCTCAAGCCCCACAACGTCCTGGTCTCCCGCCAGGGCGAGGTCCGCCTGCTGGACTTCGGCATCGCCAAGCTGCTGGACCCCGCGTCGCTCCCCCACACCGTCCCCGTGACCCGCACGGGCGACCGCCTGATGACCCCGCAGTACGCCGCCCCCGAGCAGGTGCGCGGCGGCCCCGTCACCACCGCCGTGGACGTGTACGGGCTGGGGCTGCTGCTGTACGAGCTGCTTTCCGGGCGGCGCCCGTACGAGCTGCGGGGCCGCCCCCCCGCCGAAGCCGAGCGGCTGGTGTGCGAGGCCGAGCCCCCGCGCCCCAGCGCCGCCGCCGTGCTCCCCCCGGACGCCCCGGACGGCCCCACCGCCGCCGCAGCCGCCCGCGCCCGCGGCACCACCCCCGAGCGCCTGCGCCGCCGCCTGGCGGGCGACCTGGACCGCATCGCCATGACCGCGCTCCGCAAGGAGCCCGAGCGCCGCTACCCCTCCGCCGAGCAGCTGGCCGAGGACGTGGAGCGCTGCCTGGCCGGCCGCCCGGTGCGGGCGCGCGGCGACTCCCCCACCTACCGGGTGCGCAAGTTCACCGGCCGGCACCGCTGGGGCGTGGCCACGGCCGCCGCGTTCCTGACGCTGCTGGTGGGCTACGCCGCCACCGCCACCCTGCAGGTGCGCCGGGTGGAGCGCGCGCTGGAGCAGAAGCGCCTGGAGGCCGAGAAAGCCGAGCAGGTCACCGCCTTCACCCTGGGGCTGTTCGAGGCCGGCGACCCCGCGCGCGCCCGGGTGGACTCGCTCACCGTGCGCGAGCTCCTGCGCCGCGGCGAGGAGCGCGCCGGGCGGCTGCAGGGCCGCCCCGCCGCCCAGGCCCAGATGCTGGACGTCATGGGCCGCGTCCACCAGCAGCTCGCCGAGTACGACCGCGCCCAGCCCCTGCTGGAGAGGGCGCTGGCGCTGCGGCGCCGGGCCTTCGGCGAGCGCAGCGAAGCCGTCGCCGAGAGCCTGCTGCACCTGGGCGAGCTCCTGTACCTGCGCGGCCGCTACGCCCAGGCCGAGCCGCTGTACCGGCGCGCGCTGGCGCTCCAGCGCCAGCTGCTGGGCGAGCCCCACCCGGCCGTGGCCCAGTCCATCGCCGCCCTGGGCATCCTGCTCCAGGCCCGCGGCGACTACGCCGGCGCCGAGCGGCTGACGCGCGAGGCGCTGGCCATGCGCACCGCGCTGCACGGCCCCAACCACGCCGACGTCGCCGAGAGCCTGCACGCCCTCGCCCGCCAGCTCCAGCTCCAGGACCGGCCCGCCGAGGCCGAGCCGCTCCTGCGCGAAGCGCTGGCGCTGCGGCGCCGCATCTTCGGCGACGGGCATCCCGAGGTGGCGGACGCGCGCAGCCACCTGGGGCTGTTCCTGTTCCAGCAGGGAAGGGAAGCCGAGGCCGAGCCCCTGTACCGCGAAGCGCTCGCCGTCCGCCGCCGCGCGCTGGGCGACGACCACCCCGACGTGTCGCTCGGCCTGGGGATGCTGGGCGCGGTCAGCCGGCGCCGGGGCCGGCTCGCCGAGGCCGAGTCGCTGTACCACGAAGCCGTCGAGCTGGGGCGCCGCTCGCTGGGCCCCGGGCACCCGGACCAGGCCCACACGCTCAACGGCCTGGCGCTGGTCCTCCGCGACCGCGGGCGCCTGGCCGAGGCCGACTCCCTGTACCGGGAGGTGCTGGCCATCCGCCGCCGCGCCCTGGGCGAGGAGCACCCGGCCATCGCCATGACGCTGGCCCAGCTGGGCGGGGTGCTCCGGGAGCGCGGCGACCTGGCGGGGGCCGAGGCGATGCTGCTGCGCTCCTTCCGCATGCGCCGCAGGCTCCTGGGCGACGCCCACCCGCACGTGTCCGAATCGGCGTCGCTGCTGGCGTCGCTGTACGAGGCATCCGGGCGTCCGGCGCAGGCGCGTGCCTATCAGGCGTTCGTGCGTCAAACGGCGAACTGATCGTGCACGGCGGGTCCGGGCGTGCCCCCGGCTGGCGCCGGGGTCGGGCTTCGGCTCCGTAGCAGACGATACTACCGTCTGCTACGGAGTCGAGCCCCGGCAAACAGCCGCCGGGTCTCGCCCCTTCGGGCCGAAATCCCTCACGCGGGCATCGCGCTGGCGCCCGCGGCTCGTCACGCGCGGTCGCGGCTGGGCCCGCGCCGCCGCGGCCCGTCCCACCCGCGTTGCGGGTGCGGGACGCGAGCGCGACGTTGTACGCGCGGGAGGCCGCCGCCCTTCCCGGGAACCCGGCGCGGGGGGCGGGGTTCACCATCCACCCGCCCCGCCCCCGCCCCGCTCCAGACAGCGAGGACCGAACCGTTGGCTCCCCCGCGCGACCCTCGTCGCCCGTCCCCCGCCGGCATCGCCACCCCTCCCTTCCGTCCCGTGGGGTGGGGGCCGATCGCCGCGTTCTGGGTCGCCGCCGCGCTCTTCCTGTACAGCCAGAGGCTGCTCTGGGCGGCCATGGGCATCTCGCGCATGGAGGTGCGCGAGGTGCGGATCCCGGCCGCGGTGGCGTACGCCGTGTGCATGGGGCTGTGGGCGCTCCTCACCCCGGGGCTGCTGCGGCTGGTGGAGCGCTTCCACTTCCAGCGGGGCGCGCGGCTGCGCTCCTCGCTGGTGCACGGCGTCCTGGGCACCGCGCTGGCGGTGGGGATGAACGCGGTGGGGTGGGACCTGGCGCGCCACCTGTACGGACGCCCGCAGCTGCGCCTGGAGGTGTACCTGGTCAACAACCTGGACACCGACCTGTTCCTGTACCTGATCGTGGTGGGCGGGGCGAGCGCGCTGCGCTTCCACCGCGACTTCCGCGAGCAGGAAGTGCGCGCCGCCCGCCTCCAGGCCCGCCTCGCCGGGGAGCGGCTGGAGGCGGTCAAGATGCGCCTGGAGCCGCCCTTCCTGTACGCCGCGCTGGACTCCGTGGCCGCCGCCGTGCGCCGGGACCCCGACCGGGCCGAGCTGATGGTGTCCAGCCTGGGCGACGTGCTGCGCGCCAAGGTGGCCAGCGCCGGCGCCGAGCTGGTGCCGCTGCGCGACGAGCTGGAGTTCGCCGCCGCGTACGCCGAGCTGCAGCGCCTGCGCGCCGGGGACGCCTTCCGGGTGGAGCTGGACGCGGCGCCCGACGCGGCGGGCGCCCTCGTCCCCCCCTTCGTCCTGCAGCCTCTCCTGGACGAGGCGGTCCGCGTGGCCTCCGGCGCCGCCGGCGGCGGCCCGCCCCCGCGCCTGGCCGTGCAGGCCGGCCGCAGCGGCGGCTCGCTGGCGCTGGAGGTGCGGACGCCGGGCGGCCCCGCCGCGGACCCCGCCGGAGAGCCGGCCGGCCTGCGCGAGCTGCGCGCCCGCCTGCACCAGGCCTTCGGGCCCGACTACACGCTGGTCGCCTCGCGCGCCGGCGGCGGCTGGGCCGCGCGCCTGGTGCTTCCGCTGGTGGAGGAGGCCGGGGAGCCGGCCGGCGCCGTCCCCGGCGGCGAAGCGTCCCTCCTCGCGCCGCGGGGGGCGCCGTGACGCCCCCGTCCGTCGCCGTCCCGCCCGCCGCACCGCGGCGCATCGGCCCCTGGCCCGCGCGGCGCTGGGCGTGGGTCGCGGCCATCTGGCTGGCGTACGGCGCGCTCGACTGGGCGCGCAACTACCTGCGGCACGTCCTGGCCGACGACGCCGCCTCCTTTCCGGCCGGCGAAGCCGCCTGGGAGCGCCTGGTGGACGCCCTGGCCTGGACGCTCTTCACCCCCGCCATCCTGTGGGTGGTGGAGCGCTGGACACTGCGGCGCGAGCGCCGCGCGGGGCCGCTGCTGGCGCTGCTGGCCGCCGGGGTGGGGTTCTCGCTGCTGGGCGTGGCCGTGAACTGGGCCGCCGGGCCGCTGCTCACCGGCCGCGACACCACCTACCTCCAGTACCTGGGCGGCGTGGTGCACGCCAACCTGCTGTCGTACGCCGCGCTGGTGGCCGTGGGGCACGTGCTCGCCTACCAGCGCCGCGGGCGCGAGCGCGCCGTGCGCGCCGCGCAGCTGGAGGCCCAGCTCGCCGTGGCCCGGCTGGAAGCCCTCAAGACCCAGATCGAGCCCCACTTCCTCTTCAACGCCCTTGGCTCCGTGTCCGAGCTGATCCACGAGAACCCCGCCGCCGCCGAGCGCATGGTGGCGAGCCTGCGCGACCTGCTCCACCTCACCCTGGAGCGCGGCCCCGCCCCCGAGGTCACCCTGCGCGACGAGCTGCGCGTGCTGGACGCCTACCTGCGCATCCAGCAGACGCGCTTCCAGGACCGCCTGCGCGTGCGCGCCGAGGTCGACCCCGACACCCTGGACGCGTGCGTCCCCGCGCTGGTGCTCCAGCCGCTGGTGGAGAACGCCGTCAAGCACGGCATCGCCCCGCGCGCCGCCCCGGGGCACGTCGTGGTGGCCGCGCGCCGCGAGGGGAGCGACCTGCTGCTGGAGGTGCGCGACGACGGCGTGGGCTTCCGCCCGCGCCCCGGGGGCCGCCAGGGGGTAGGGCTGCGCAACACGGTCCTCCGCCTGGAGCGGCTGTACGGCCCCGGCGCGCGCCTGGAGGTGGCCCCGGCCGGGGGCGGCGGCACCACCGTGCGCATCGCCCTGCCCTTCCACACCGCTCCCGCCGCGGTGCCCGCCGGCGCCGGGGAGGACGCGTGACGACCCCGCTGCGGGCCGTGGTGGTGGACGACGAGCCGCTGGCCCGCCGGCGCGTCGTGCGGCTGCTGAAGCGCGAGCCGGACGTGGAGGTGGTCGCCGTGTGCGGCGACGGGCGCGAGGCGGTGCAGGCCGTGCACGCCCACGCCCCCGACCTCCTCTTCCTGGACGTGCAGATGCCCGAGATGAACGGCGTGGACGTGATCCGCGCCCTGGACCCCGGGTGCCGCCCCGCCGTGGTGTTCATCACCGCGTACGACCAGTACGCCATCCAGGCGTTCGAGGTGCACGCCCTGGACTACCTGCTCAAGCCCTTCGCCCCCACGCGCTTCCAGGAGGCGGTGCAGCGCGCCCGCGACCAGCTCCGCGTCGCCCGGCCCGACGTGGCGCGGCAGCTCCGCGACGCCCTGCTCGGCCCCGAGCCCCCCTCCGCCGAGGGCGAGCCGCCCGCGCTGGAGCCCCCCGCCGGGAGCGCCCCGCTCTCCCGCATCCTGGTCAAGGACGCCGGCAAGATGTTCTTCGTCCGCGTCGCCGACGTGGACTGGATCGAGGCCGAGGGCAACTACGTGCGCCTGCATGCGGGAGCGAAGTCGCACCTGGCCCGCGGCCGCATCAACGTACTGGAGGAGCGCCTGCCGCCGGACCAGTTCGCCCGCATCCACCGCTCCACCATCGTCAACCTGGACCGCATCAAGGAAGTGTACCCGTGGTTCGGCGGCGACTACGTGGTCGTCCTGCACGACGCCACGCAGCTCAAGCTCAGCCGCAGCTATCGAGGGCGATTGTTGGTGCAGAGGATCGAATAGAATGGTTTCGAACGGCGGGATTTGGGCGTGCCCCCGGCTGGCGCCGGGGTCGGGCTTCGGCTCCGTAGGGCTGCAAACAACGCAGCCCAACGGAGTCGAGCCCGCGCAAACAGCCGCGCGGTCTCGCCCCTTCGGGCCGAAATCCCTCACGCGGCTCCCAGCTGGCGTCCGCAGGGACGACGCTGCGTGGCCGCCGCACGCCGCCAGCCGCTGCCGTTCGCCGTTCCGCAGTACCCCCCGAATCCGTCGCGGAGGGAGACTCAAGCGGCAGTTTGCGTGAGGCTCACTCCGGCGCAGGGAGACCCGGGGCTGTTTCCGGGGCTCCAGGAGCCCGTGCAGGAGACGGACAGCAGTATCGTCCGGCTCCGGAACGGCCCCAAGGCAATCGTCAAAAGTAACGGCCCCGCGCCTGAGCACGGGGCCGTCGAGAACAGAACCGATCAGCCGAAAGACGCGGTCAGTGCACGCCCTCCCCGCTGAACACCGCCTCCGCGTAGCCGTTGTCGGGGTTGCCGCCGCGGTCCAGCACCCGGTCCACCGTCCCCGGGCCGCGGTTGTAGGCCAGCAGCGCCAGCCGCTCGTCGCCCTCGTACTTGTCGATGAGCTGGCGGAGGTACTTGAACCCGATGGACAGGTTCACCTCCGGGTCGCGGAGGTCGCTCTCGCGGGTTCCGGGGCGGAGCCAGTCCGCCGTCTTGGGCATGAGCTGCGTCAGGCCCATGGCGCCCACGTGGCTGGTCGCGTAGGACTTGAACTCGCTTTCCGTCCGCACCAGCCCGAAGGCGACGTCCGGGTCGATGTCGTTCTCCAGGGCGATGTCGTAGATTGACTCGGCGAGGTCGCGGTCCAGCCCCATCTTCTGGTACTTCTGGACCTTTTCCGAGATCTTGGTCTCGCGCGGGCTCTCCGCCTTCACGGCCGCGTCCTCCTTGGCGGCGGCCCACGCCTGGGCCACGGCGCGCTCGCTGATCCCCGTGGCCGGCGACATGGAAAGGATCTGCTCGTGCGACGGGTTGGTGCGCATTGCGCCCTGGTAGCGCGCCATCGCCACCGGCGCCGCCGCACCCGTGATCGCCAGCCCCATCAGCCCGTGGCGCACCGGGTTGCGGCGGATGCGTTCCAGGGTGGAGCGCCTGCGCCGCCCCGCGTCCGGCGCGCTTCGCAGCGCGGAGGGCATGTCGCCGTCGTACGCGCGGCGGTAGCGCGGGTTCAGGCGCGGAGCCGAAACCGGCTCGCCTCCGTCGTACGCGGTGGGCCAGCGCCGGCGGGCGTGCCCCACGGGGTGGCGCGGCCCCGGATTCCCTCGCTCCCACGGCGGCGGCGGGCGTCTCTTCCTCGGCTGCATTCCATCCTCCTTGTGGGGGCGACTCCGATCTATCCGGGCAGGGTCCTGTAAACCGTTTTTAGGATTCGCTTTGGGGAGCACGTTGCGTGCCACCGAGCCGTTTGTTCCCCCTCGCCGGCCCCGCGCGCGCGGGGGCGTTGCGGGGCGGGAGCGCGGGCGGCATCTTCCCCCCGTCCACTCCGTGCTCCGCACCCGCACCCGGACTCCCCTGGCGACCACCCCCGGCGGCGCTCCGCCCGCCCCCCTTCCCGACGGCCCCTACCGGCCCCCGGTGAACCTGCGCCTGCGCGTCCTGGTCGCCTTCCTGCTGCTCCTGCTGGCGGGGAAGGTGGGGAAGGGGCTGTACGACTGGCGCGCGCACGCGGACGACCGCGCGCGCCTGGTGGGGGTGCGCGGCCGGCTGGTGGACGCGGGCGCGGAGGTGATGCGGACCCGGGCGGAGCTGGACACCCTCAAGCGGGTGCTGGACCGCGAGGACGGGGCGCTGGAGCGCGAGCGGCGCTCGTTGCGCGCCTACGACCGCAGGGCGGAGGGGAGCACGCTCCCCACGAGCGTGTACGAGGCGTACCGCGCGGACCTGGACCGCTACAACGAGCACGTGGCCCGCCGCAACGACAGCTTCCACGCCTGGCAGGGGGTGCTGGCCCGCAACCACTCGGCCGTGGACCGCTACAACACGCTGGCCGATTCGCTGCGCGCCGTGGCGGAGGTGCTGGGCGACCCGTACTACGCCGTGCCCACGCCGCTGGAGGCCGCCGCCGAGAAGAGCGCGCCCCCGCCGGCCCCCTGACGCGGCGCTCCGGCTCCGCACGCACTCCCGCCCCACCCGCGATGCCCCGCCTCCCTCTCCTGGCCGCGCTCCTGCTCTGCCTCGCGACCCCCGCCCCGGCGCAGGAGTTGGGCGTGGAGCGGGGCGGCGTGACCTTCCGGCCCTCCGCGACGGCGCCGGTCCGCCGTATCACCGCCTCCGGGCTGGACTCCGACCCCGTCCTCTCGCCCGACGGGCGCTGGGTCGCCTGGGTCCGCGCGACGCCCCGCGACTCGGTGGAAGGGCCGGCGGAGCGGGTGCAGGCGGGCGAGGTGTGGATCGCGCGGACCGACGGGTCCGGCGCGCGCATGCTCGTGCGCGGCGGCGGGGCGCGCGAGCCGCGGGAGCTGCTCGCCGCGCTCTCCGCCCCGCGGTTCTCGGCCGACGGCCGGGAGGTGTACTTCCTCAGCCGGGCGTGGGCCACCTCCGGGGCGCTGCACGCGGTGGACGCCGGCACGGGGCGGCGGCGCTTCGTGGCCCCCTCCAACGGCTACGAGGTGGTTCCCCGGGGCCGCTGGCGCGGGCACCTGGTGGTGTGGCAGCACCGCTACTTCCTGGCGGGCGGGTCGTACGACTGGGCGTGGCTGCTCACGCCGGCGGGCGAGGAGGTGGGTGCGGTGGGCGAGACGGAGGGCGCGGTGGCGGAGTTCAGGACCACGTACGGGGAGCAAGCGCCGGGATCGTAGCGCGTCCGGAGGAATCGGGATCTTTCCGGGAACGGGTCGTGCAAGCGGGCGGGCGGACTCTGCACACTCGCGGGGGAGATGACCAGCAAATCCAGCCGAAAGCCGGCCGGCGACAGGGGCGGGGCGACGTGGCGGCGGGTGGGGACGCCCAGGAAGGGCTTCACCTACCTTCGCGCCGACGGCAAGCCGCTCACCAGCAGGGCCGCGCTGGCGCGCATCCAGGCGCTGGCCGTGCCGCCGGCGTGGACCGGCGTGGAGATCGCCGCCAGCCCGGACGCAAAGGTGCAGGCCACCGGCGTGGACGCGGCGGGTCGCAAGCAGTACCGCTACCACCCCGACTTCGTGGACCGGGGGTCGCGGAAGAAGTACCGCAAGCTGCTGGAGTACGCCCGCGCGATCCCGCGCCTGCGCGAGGTCACGGGCGAGCACCTGCGCAAGAAGGGGCTGGGGCGCGACAAGGTGCTCGCCACCATCGTGCGGCTGATGATGCGCGGCTTCTTCCGGGTGGGGAGCGAGCGCTACGCGGTGGAGAACCGGACCTTCGGCATCACCACGCTGCGCAAGAAGCACCTGGAGATCGAGGGCCGGGACCTCCGCTTCCGCTACGTGGGGAAGAAGTCCATCCACCAGCACCAGGTGGTCGCCGACACCCCGCTGGTGCGCATTCTCCGCGAGATGGTGAAGCTCCCCGGCCCGCGCCTGTTCCAGTACGTGGACGGAGATGGGAAGGTGCAGAAGGTGACCGCCCAGGACGTCAACGGCTACGTCAAGGAGAGCCTGGGGAAGCGCTACACCTCCAAGGACATCCGCACCTGGGGCGGCACCGTGCGCGCCGCCACCATCCTCGCCGACCTGGGCCCCCCGAAGAGCGAGGCAGAGGCCAAGAAGAACGTGGTGCTGGCCTGCAAGCTGGTGTCCTCCGAGCTGGGCAACACGCCCGCGGTCTGCCGCTCCGCCTACATCCACCCCGCCGTGCTGGACCGCTACCTGAAGGGCAAGACCATCGAGCCCCTGATGCGCAAGGACGCCCGCCCGGTGGATGGCGACGGCCCCGACTACTATCCCGAGGAGGCGGCGCTGATGCGGTTCCTGGAGAAGTGGGGGTGAGAACGGCAGGGAACAGGGAACGGCCTGCTTCATACGGTGCACGCGCAGCGGGCAGCGCCACGACGACGGCGCCCCGCCGGAAGATCCGGGTGGGGCGCCGTTGCAGTTCCTCGTGGTACCCGTATGATGCTGTTCGGAGGGAGACTCGCAGCAGTACCGCGAGGCTCCCTCCGGCGCAGGGAGACCCCGCAGCGTCGGCACAGCAGTTCCGTGCCGACCGAGGAGGCTCCCGGAGCCCGCGCAGGAGACGGACGGCAGTATCGTCCGGCTCCGTAGCGGCCCGCCCCGACAGGAAAAACTAGTGGGGCACCACGAGTGAGTTGATGGGGTATCCTTCGGCTTTGGGTACGCAGTTGTACAGGAGCCGAAGGATGACGAAGCGGTACAAGGTGAAGCTGACGGAGCAGGAGCGCAGCGATCTGCTTGTGCTCACGCGCAAGGGGAAGGCAAGCGCGCGGCGGATCAAACGCGCTCTGGTGGTGCTGCGCTCCGACGAGGGTGCCACGGACGAGCAGATCGTCGCGGGCGTGGGCGTCGGGGTCGCTACGGTGGAGCGCATCCGCAAGCGCTTCGTGGAAGAAGGGCTGGAGGCGGCTCTCTCAGAGAAACCCCGCCCGCCGATGCCGCCGAAGCTGACAGGCAAAGCGGAGGCCCTGCTCCTGGCGCTGGCCTGCAGCGACGTGCCTGGTGGGCGCGCCCGCTGGAGCATGCAGATGCTCGCGGACCGGCTGGTGGAACTGGGGGCGGTGGACTCGATCTCGGATGAGACGGTGCGCCGCACGCTCAAAAAAGCAAGACGAAGCCGTGGCAGCGCCAGCAGTGGCTGATCCCGGAGATCACGGCCGAATTCGTCTGGCGGATGGAGGACGTGCTCGACCTGTATGCAGAGCCGAACGACCCGAAGCGGCCGCGTGTGGCCTTTGACGAGATGCCTCTGCAACTTCTGTCCGAGGTGCGCATGCCGCTGCCGGCGCGACCGGGGCAGGCCGAGCGGTTCGACTACGAGTACCGGCGCGAAGGCACGTGCAACCTCTTCCTCTTCTTCAGCCCCGACACCGCCTGGCGAGAGGTCAAGGTCACGCAGCGGCGCACCGCGATCGACTTCGCCCACTGCATGCGGGATCTGGTGGACGTGCATTTTCCGGAGGCGGAGAAGGTCCGCGTGGTGCTGGACAACCTGAACACGCACACGCCGGCCTCGCTCTACCAGGCGTTCGCGCCCGAGGAAGCAAGCCGGATCGCAAAGCGCCTGGAGTTGCACCACACGCCCAAGCATGCAAGCTGGTTGAACATGGCCGAGGTGGAGTTCTCCGTGCTCGGCACTCAATGCTTGGACCGGCGCCTGCCCAGCATGGAAGTCGTGCAGCGTGAAACCGCCGTCTGGTGCCGCGACCGCAACGGCAGCAAGGCCACGATTCAGTGGCGTTTCACAACCGCCAAGGCTCGGGAGAAGTTCTCCTCCCGATACCCATCACCTCAGCCGGGGTGATCCACTAGTCGCCGGTCGTCGTCGCCGGCTCGTGCAGGGCCGCGGACGGCTCCTCTTCGTGGCGGGTGCGGCGCTCGGGGAGCGGGATCTCGTACAGGTAGTACATCTCCCCCACGTTTTCTTTGCGCAGCAGCGCCAGCGACACGTTGAACACCGGCACGCCGCCCGGGGTCTTTCCCTGGAAGGTGCCCACGTGGGCGTGGCCGTGGAAGGCCACCGCGGCGCCGTAGCGGTCCAGCGGCTCGGCCAGGCGGTCGGTGCCCAGGAAGGGAAAGATCACCTCGGGCTCGCCCATCACCGTGTCGATGACCGGAGCGTAGTGCAGCACCACCACGCGGATGGGGGTGGCCAGCTTGCGCAGCGCCAGCTCCAGCTTCTTGACCTCTTCCTGGGTGCAGTCCACGAACGCCTTGGTGGCCGCCTCCCCGAAGGCGGTGAGCGTCCCCCGCCCGAAGCCGCCCATGAACCCCTTGGTGCCGGCGAACCCCACCTGGTCGTTGAGCTCGAAGGTGTCGCCGTCCAGGACGTGCACCCCGCGCTCGCGCAGGATGGCGTGTGCCTCGGCCAGGTGCCCGGACTCGTGGTCGTGGTTGCCCAGCACCGCCACGATGGGGACCTTGACGTCCGCCAGCTCGCCGATCACCACCCGCATCTCCGCGGGCGTCCCCCAGCGTGTCAGGTCGCCGGCCAGCACCAGCACGTCCGCTTCCTGGTTCGCCCGGGCGAACAGCGCCCGGTAGGCGCCCGCGTCCTGTTCTCCGCAGTGGAAGTCGCCCACCGCGGCGATGCGCACCGTGCGGGCGCCGTCGCTGCGGCGCCGGTTGGCCGCCCCGCGTGCCTCCGGGGCGCCCGCCGGTCCCGTCCCCGTTCCGTTTCCGTCCATCACGCCGTCTCCTCCTCGTCGGGCGCCTCCCCCGGGACCTGGGATTCGATGGTGTCCCTGGCGCGCTCGTCCCACACGTCGGCGGCCTCGATCGCGCGGATCTCCTCGCTCGCCTTCATCTCGCGGATGGCTTCGTCGCGCAGGTCGTGGAAGCCCCACTCGTTGACGTCGATGGCGAAGCTGAAGCGGGAGATCAGCGTTCCCCGCGTGGCCGTCTCGCTGGGCAGCTCGTGCCCCGTTTCCGCGCGGGCGCGCTCCAGCAGGTTCGCCAGGACCCAGTCCGGGACGCGGCTGCGGTAGCCCGGGTACACGTAGTAGAACATCTGCAGCTGCGCGAGGAGCAGCGGCCAGTGCGGCCCCGTCTTGTCCACCAGGCGCTGCCAGTCCAGCGTGTCGCCCACGCACAGGATGAGGTGAGCGATGTCCGCCATGTCCTGGCGGTGCCGCTCGTTGATGAACAGCCGGTGCCAGATCAGCTCCTCCGCAGGGGCCACGCGCACCGGCGTGGCGGCCAGGATGGCGGGGGTGCTGTGGCGGTACCAGTCGGGGTCGATCAGCGCCAGCCCGTTCCCCATCCCGTAGATGATGTCCACGAAGAAGGGGTCGTCGATGGCCTTGGCCAGCCAGTGCGACTGCGCCAGCTTGGTGCGGAAGCCGGCCGCGCGCAGCGCCTGCATGGCGGGAACCACCTGCGACGGCTCCACGAACAGGTCCAGGTCCGTGGTCTTGCGGTAGATGCCGGTGTGCTCGTAGATGGCGTACGCCCCCGCCACCACGTACGGGACGCCGGCCTCGTTCAGGGTCCGCAGGGCGCGCTTGTAGATCTCCCGCTCATCCTCCGGGATCCAGAAGTCGCCGTGGGTGACGGACTTCGCCTCTTCCTTGGTGAGGTCCTGAAGGAACGGGAGGCGCTTGTCGCCGGTGGCTGTCTCGGGCATGTCTCCTCGGAGGGCGATTAGGGTCTCGGGGGCGGGAAAGCAAGGATCGGGCCCCGCGCGGGGGCGTTTGCACCGCCGCCCGGGGGCGCGTATCTTTGCCCCATGTTCGACGACCTCAAGAATCTGTTCTCGAAGACCTGGGACGCGTTCCAGGCGGAAGCCGGCCGCAGCGAGCCGGAGGACCAGGTGGCGGAGCTGCTCTCGGCCATGCGGCGCGAGATGGTGGAGGCGCGCGCCACCGTCCCCCTGCTGGAGGAGGCGGTGACGTCCGCGCGCGCCGCCCTGGAGCGCGAGCGCCGCGCCCTCGCCGACGTGGAGCGCCGGCGCGGCCTTGCCGAGCGCATCGCCGACGCGGAAACGGTGCGCGTGGCGGACG
The DNA here is from genome assembly GCA_963716255.1 of uncultured Gemmatimonadales bacterium. Taxonomy (GTDB): domain Bacteria; phylum Gemmatimonadota; class Gemmatimonadetes; order Longimicrobiales; family Longimicrobiaceae; genus JAFAYN01. The sequence continues at coordinate 3,964,497 of OY970303.1, forward strand.
AGTTCGCCGCCAAGCACCGGGCGCGCATCGCCGTGCTGGAGGACAAGGTGCGCGCCGCCGAGGCGGAGCTGGAGCTGCGCCGGCGCGAGGTGACGGAGATGACGCGCCAGTACAAGGACGCGGACGCCAACCGCTTCGCCCTGCTGGCGCGCATTCGCACCACCCGCGCCCAGGGGCGCATGGGCGCCGCCCTGGGCGACGACGCGCCCCCCTTCGCGGACCTGGGCCGCATGGGCGAGACGCTGGACGAGCGCGCCCGCTACGCCGAGGCGCTGGACGAGCTGGAGGACCTGGACGCCCCCCCGCCCCCCCCGCGCCCCACCGCCTCCGACATGGAGGAGCGCCTGCGCGAGCTGAAGCGCCGCATGGGCCAGGAGTAGCTCCCGCGGAGCGGGAGCACGAAAAAGACAAAGGGCCCCGCCTCCCGTTCGGGAGGCGGGGCCCTTTGTCTTTTCAGCAGTTGCGTGAGGGATTCTGGCCCGAAGGGGCGAGACCCGGCGGCAGTTTGCCGGGGCTCGACTCCGTTAGCCCGCGTTGTTTGCGGGCTTACGGAGCCGAAGCCCGACCCCCGCGTCAGCGGGGGTCACGCCCAAACCGTCGTCAGCTAGAACCAGCCGCGATCGTACCCGCCGCGGTTGCGGTTCTGGTTCATCCCCCAGCTGCCCGGCCGGCCGCGGTTGGCGTCGTACGGGTCGTAGCCCGGGTCGCGGTCCATGCCGCGCATCATGTCGCGGTCGTAGCCCATGCCGGAGCCCGCCCCGTAGCCGCGGCCGAAGTCGCGGTCGTAGTTGCTCCCCATCATGCCGGAGCGGTCCTCGGCGTTCTGGAAGCCGCCGCGCATCATGCGGATGGGGGTCTGGCTGGCGCGGTCGCCGAAGGGGTCGCCGTTGTCGGTCTGCCAGCGGCCCTTGTAGTTGCGGTCGTACCCGCCGCCCATGTCCGGCGAGGCGCCCAGGGCGTTGCCGCGGTCGAAGTCGCGGTCGTAGTTCCAGGCGCCGCCGCCCATCCCCGTCCCCATCCCGGGGCCGCGGCCGGAGTACCAGCCGCCGTCGCGGTCGAAGGTGTCGCGGTGGTCGCCCTCCGGACGGTTCAGCCCCTCGCGCTGCCAGTTGCCGCCGCCGGCCCCGTAGCCGCCGCTCCCCAGGTCGCGGTCGTACCCGGACGCGCCGAAGGTGCGCTCGCGGCCCCAGCCGTTGGGGTTGCCGTACGCGCCGCCGCGGTAGCCGTAGCCGCCGTCGTCGTCCCGGTCCATGGCGTCGTGGGCGGTGTTCTTCATCCGGTTCCAGCCCTGGCGCATGCGGTCGCCCAGGTCGCGGTCGCCGCCATGGTACCCGGCCCCGCCGCGGCCGCCGAAGTCACGGTCGTAGTTGCGGTCGAAGATCCCCATTTCAGCCTCCTTGGTTCGGTTCAGGAACCCGTCGGCGCCCGTGCCGCGGGCATCCGGGGGAGTGACGGGGGTTGCAAGCTCCGGGCCATCCACGGCCCCGCTCTTGTCCGCCGGACCCGGGCCGCCTACGTTGTGCGGGCTGTTCCGGAAACGGATCTCCGACACCGACTTGAGCGCTCCCGCCATGAACCAGTCCGCGGCCTCCATCCTCGCCTCCAGCCCCTTCTTCCAGGCCTTCGACGCGGACGAGACCGCCGTCCTCGCCGCCCTGGCGGAGGTGAAGCGCTGCCCGGCCGGCACCCACGTCTTCCGCGAGAGCCAGCCGCGCCGCGCCTTCGGCGTCCTGGTCTCGGGGCGCATCCGCATCGTCAAGGGGCTGCGCGGGCTCCCCGAGGTGCTCCACGTGCTGGTGCCGGGCGAGTCGTACGGCGAGGGGAGCCTGCTGGACGACTACCCGCACTCCACCTCCGGGGTGGTGAGCGAGGACGCGGAGATGCTGGAGATCCCCCGCGAGCACATCCGCGAGCTGGCCGGCGCCCGGCCCGCCCTGTTCGGCAAGCTGGCGCTGGCCGCCGCGCAGGTGATCTCCTCCCGGCTGCGGCACGCCAACGCCCGCCTTTCCGCGCGGGGGATGGGGTACCAGTCCGGCGAGCTGCGCGCCGAGCACGACCTGCTGGGCGAGCGGCAGCTGTCCGTGGACCTGTACTACGGCGTACAGACGCTGCGCGCGGTGGAGAACTTCCCCATCACCGGCATCCCCATCTCCCAGTACCCGTACCTGGTGAACGCGCTGGCCGCCGTCAAGGAGGGCGCCGCCGAGGCCAACCGCGACCTGGGGATCCTGGACCCCGGGGTGGCCGGCGCCATCGTGGACGCCTGCCGCGAGATCCGCGACGGGCGGCTGCACGAGCAGTTCGTGGTGGACGTGGTGCAGGGCGGGGCGGGGACCTCCACCAACATGAACGCCAACGAAGTGGTGGCCAACCGCGCGCTGGAGCTCCTGGGGCGCCGCAAGGGCGAGTACGACGTGGTGCACCCCAACAACCACGTCAACCTTTCCCAGTCCACCAACGACGTGTATCCCACCGCGGTCAAGATCGCCGCCGTGTGGGCGCTGCGCGACCTGGTGGGCGTGCTGGGCGAGCTGCGCGACGCCTTCCTGGAAAAGGGGCGCGAGTTCGGGGACGTGCTCAAGATGGGGCGCACCCAGCTCCAGGACGCCGTCCCCATGACGCTGGGGCAGGAGTTCAACGCCTACGCCGTCACCATCGGCGAGGACATGGACCGCCTGGGCGAGGCCTCCGCGCTGATCCGCGAGATCAACATGGGCGCCACCGCCATCGGCACCGGCATCAACACCGACCCGCGCTACGCCGCCACCGTGCGCGACACCCTGGCCCGGTGCACGGGGCTGGAGCTGATCACCGCCCCCGACCTGGTGGAGGCCACGCAGGACACCGGCGCCTTCGTGCAGCTGTCCGGGGTGCTCAAGCGGGTGGCGGTGAAGCTTTCCAAGATCTGCAACGACCTGCGGCTGCTTTCCTCCGGGCCGCGCGCCGGGCTCAACGAGATCAACCTGCCGGCCATGCAGCCCGGGTCGTCCATCATGCCGGGCAAGGTCAACCCCGTCATCCCCGAGGTGGTCAACCAGATCTGCTTCCAGGTGGTGGGCAACGACCTCACCATCACCATGGCCGCCGAGGCGGGGCAGCTCCAGCTCAACGTGTTCGAGCCGGTGATCGCCTTCAACCTGTTCCAGTCGGTGGACATGCTCACCCGCGGCGCCGTGGTGCTGCGGGAGCGGTGCGTGGTGGGGATCACCGCCAACCGACAGCGGATGCTGGACATGGTGCACCATTCCATCGGGCTGGTGACCGCGCTGGTGCCGTACATCGGCTACGAGCGGTCGTCGGCCGTGGCCAAGGAGGCGCTGCAGACGGGGCGCGGCGTGTACGAGCTGGTGCGCGAGAAGGGGTGGCTGTCGCAGGAGCAGCTGGACGACATCCTGTCGCCGGAGGCCATGACCCATCCGCGTGCCATGCCGGCGGAGATTCCCGTTTCGCCGGAGCCGGTGGACAAGTGATATCCTGATCGGGGCAGGCTCTGTCGTGGGGGCCGCTCCGGAGCCCGGCGGTACTGCTGCCGGTCTCCTGCGCGGGTCGCGGAGCCAGCCGAAACTGCCCGGCTGTCTCCGCTCCGGCTCCGGTAGCCTCACGCAAACGGACGCGTGAGTCTCCTTCCGCAGAAGAGCTGATGGGTACTGCGGAACGGCAACGGCACGTCACCCCCTCTCCCGCTTGCGGGGGAGGGGGCCGCCCGGACTCGCGCCCATGCCCGACCTACGGAAAGCCCTCTCCCGGAACGGGGATATAGCAGGTTGCTGAAAAGCTTGTGCGCACGCGCGTGCGCGCGAGGGTGTGGCGTCGTAGATTGGGGAAAACCTGTCCTCACACTCTCGGGGAGCAGCCACGATGCGCGGACGAGTCAGCCAGCAGCACGCGATGTGGATGTTCTACGATCCGGAGAGCCTGCTCTCGCCTACGCATCCGCTGCGGGCGGTCAAGGCGCGAGCCGATGCGGTGCTGGCCGGGATGAGTCCGGAGTTCGACCGCGCCTACGCGGCTCTGGGACGGGCGAGTATCCCGCCGGAGATGCTGCTGAAGGCGCTGCTGCTTCAGGCGCTGCACTCGATCCGTTCGGAGCGGATGCTGGTGGAGCAGATCGGAGTGAACTTGGCTTACCGGTGGTTCCTGGACCTGGAGCCGCATGCGGGGGTGTGGGATGCGACCACGTTCACGCAGAACCGGGATCGGTTCGAGAAGCACGGGCTGGTGCGCACCTTCTTCGAGCGGATCATCGAGGGGGCGTACCTGGAGGAACTGGCGAGCCAGGAGCACTTCTCGATCGATGGCAGCCTGATCGAGAGCTATGCCTCGATGAAGAGCCTGCGCAAGATCGGCAGCCCGGACGAGAAGGTCAGCGACGGCTCGAAGGACGGCGACACGAGCAATCCCTCGGTGAACTTCCGCAAAGAGAAGCGGACCAACGCGACGCACCGCTCGCTCACGGACCCCGAGGCGCGCCTGGCGACCAAGAGCAAGGGAGTGCCGGCGCGGCTGTGCCATCTGCTGAACGCGCTGATGGAGAACCGGCACGGGCTGCTCATCGACGTCAGCGTGGTGGAGGCCGACGGGACGGGCGAGCGCGACCAGGCACTCCTGCTGCTGGAGCGCAGCCGGATTCGGCACGACTTGCCGGTGGAGCGCACGGTGGGGCTGGATGGGGGCTATCCCAGTGGCCCGTTCCTCCAGGCAGCCTATCAGGACGGTGTGAGCGCGCACGTGCCGATCCCGGAGGGGCCGATCGACCCGGACGCCAAGGGAGCCGAAGCGCGCAGCCGAGCCCGAGAGCGGATGGGTACGCCGGAGTACGCCCTCTCGCAACGCAAGCGTAAGCGGATCGAGGAGATCTTCGGCTGGGCAAAGGAGATCGGCGGGATGCGTCGGAGCCGCCACGTGGATCGCTGGAAGCTGACGCAGAAGGCGCTGATCGTGGGCGCCGCGTACAACCTCCTGCGCCTGGCACGCCTCGCGCCGGGTTTGCAGGCCCTCGCCTGAGGCACAGTGCGTCCGTGCACGCCGAAAATGGCTGCACGGGCGGGAAACCGGGCACCCCATACGCCGGAAAAGCCCCGTTTCGCTGATTCTGGAGTGGAAGTTTTCCACGTCACACTCCAGGCTGCCGTTTTTCAGCGACCTGATAGGGGGCAAGCCGTGCGGCTCTCAGGCCGCCGGGTGGGCGCGCTCGCCGCCTCCTCCGTCTCCCACCCTCGCGACTCCGCAGACATCCCCATCGCAGCCGTGACCGCCCGAGTCCCCCCCGCCGAGCCAGTCCTGGCCCGCTTCGATTCGCTGGACCCCGCGCGGGGCCCGCGCTCGTTCCGCCTCGCCGGCCACCGCGAGACCCTGGCCGCGGCGACCCTGTCCGATGTGCTCCCGGTCCTGCGCCGCGTGGAGGATGCGGTGGGCCGGGGGCTGCACGCCGCCGGGTTCCTCGCCTACGAGGCGGCCCCCGCCTTCGATCCCGCCCTCGTCGTCCACGCCCCCGACCCGCGGCTCCCGCTCGCCTGGTTCGCCGTGTACGAAACGCGCGAGGAGGTCCCCGCGCTGCACGGCGTCCCCGACGAGCCGTTCGAGCTGGGCGAGTGGACCCCGTCGCTGTCCGAGGAAGAGTACGCGGCGCGCGTCGGCGCCATCCACGAGCTGATCGCCGCGGGCGACACCTACCAGGTCAACTTCACGCTGCGGCTCGCCGCGTCGTTCGCGGGGAGCGCGGCCGGGCTGTACGGCGCGCTCTGCCGGGCGCAGCGCGGGGCGTACGGCGCGCTGCTGCGGCTGGGGGAGCTGTCCGTCGCGTCCGCGTCGCCGGAGCTGTTCTTCCGCTGGGCGGGCGGCGAGCTGGAACTGCGGCCCATGAAGGGGACGCGGCCGCGGGGACGGTGGGAGGAGGAGGACGCCGCGCTCGCCGCCGAGCTGGTGGCCTCGCCCAAGGAGCGGGCGGAGAACCTGATGATCGTGGACCTGCTGCGGAACGACGCCGGGCGGGTCTCGGAGTGGGGCTCGGTGAAGGTCCCCCGCCTGTTCGAGACGGAGCGCTACGAGACCGTCCACCAGCTCACCTCCACCATCCGCTCGCGCACGCTCCCCGGCACCGGGCTCACGGACGTGCTCCGCGCGCTCTTCCCCTGCGGCTCCGTGACCGGCGCGCCCAAGGTGCGCACCATGCAGGTCATCCGCGAGCTGGAGGACGGGCCGCGCGGCGTGTACACCGGAGCGATCGGCTTCGTCTCCCCCGGCGAGGCGGTGTTCAGCGTGGGCATCCGCACGCTCCTGGTGGACCACGCGCGCGGCACGGCGGAGCTCGGCGTGGGGAGCGGCATCACCCACGACGCGGACGCCGCCGCGGAGTACCGCGAGTGCCTGGACAAGGCGCGCTTCGCCTCCCGCCCGTCCGACGGCTTCGAGCTGCTGGAAACGCTGCTGCACGAGCCCGCGGGCGGCTGGTTCCTGCTCGCGGGCCACCTCGCCCGCATGGCGTCCTCCGCGCGCTACTTCGGCTTCCGCTGGGACGAGGCGCACGTCCGCGCCGCCCTCGCCGCCGCCGTCCCCGCCTCCGCGGGCGGTCCCCTGCGCGTTCGCCTGCTCCTGCCGCGCGGCGGCGAGCCGCGCGTGGAGGCGGCGCCGCTCGCGCCCGCCCCCCAGGCTCCCGCGCGCGTCGCCTTCTCCGCCCGGCCGGTGGACGGCCGCGACCCGTTCCTGTTCCACAAGACGACGCGGCGCGAGGTCTACACGACCCGCGCCGCGGAGCGCCCCGACTGCGACGACGTCCTCCTGGCCAACGAGCGCGGCGAGGTCACCGAGTCCACCATCGCCAACGTCGTCGTGCGCATCGGCGGCGCGCTCTGGACCCCGCCGCGCACCGCCGGGCTTCTCGCCGGCGTCTTCCGCCGGCACCTGCTGGAGACCGGCGAGCTCCGCGAGCGCACGCTCCGCCCGGAGGACCTCGCCGCCGCGGAGGAGGTCTGGCTGGTCAACTCCGTCCGCCGCTGGCGGCGCGCCGTGCTGGTCCCCTGATCGCGCCCATCCGGACCCCGGCGCAGCCGGGGGCACGCCCGAACCCGCCGCCGTCTGGAGCCGTTCCTCAGCAGCAGCACGGCTTCCCGTCAGCGCCACGCTCCCCGCCAGGAGCTGCTGCCGCGTCATCGGGTCCGTCCCTTCCGGTTGACGTACGTCCGCCGCCGCAATATATCAGTGGCGGATGATGAAACCCGGGGAGGCAAGATGCCGCTGACGGACACGCGACCGGACACCGGGCTCCGTGCGAAGCTGTTCCGGGGTCTCTCCGACCCGTCCCGGCTCGCCATCGTCGAAGCGCTGCGCGAAGGGCCCCGCAGCGTCGGCGGGATCGTGGACGCCACCGGCCTGGGCCAGTCCAACGTTTCCAACCACCTGGCGTGTCTGCTCGGCTGCGGCCTGGTCGGCCGGGAGCAGCGCGGCCGCCACGCCTTCTACCGCCTCGCCGACGCGCGGGTGGACGCACTGCTCGCGCTCGCCGACGCGCTTCTCGCGGAGACCGCCCGCGGCGTGGGCGACTGCCCGCGGTGCGCGCCCTGACCGCCGCCGATCTCCCGGTCCCGAATCCCATGCGTTTTCCCGGTCCGCGCCACGCGCCGCTGCTTCTCATCGCGGCGCTCGCCGCCCTCGCGACCCCCGCGCTCGCGCAGGACACCGCGAAGGTCCGCCTGACCGTGGTGGTCCACGACGACGGCGCGCCGCTCTCCGGCGCCATCGTGGGCGTGAGCGACACCGCCCTGGTCACGGGGGACGACGGGACCGCCGTCTTCCGGCTGCCGCCGCGGACCCACCCCATCCGCGTGCAGCGCGAGGGCTTCGGTCCGGTCGAACTCCGCGTTCCGCTGCGCGCCGACACGTCCGTCGCCGTCGAGCTGGAGGCCGTGCCCGCCGCCGCGCCGGGCGAGGACGAGGAGCACGAGGAGACGGAGCACGCCGAGGAGCTGGAGGGGATCGTCGTCAGCGCCACGCGCAGCGAGCAGCGCATCGAGGACGTGCCGGTGCGGGTGGAGGTGCTGGGGCGCGAGGAGGTGGAGGAGAAGATGCTGATGACGCCGGGCGACATCAGCATGATGCTCAACGAGACCGGCGGCCTGCGGGTGCAGACCACCTCGCCCTCGCTGGGCGGCGCGGGCGTGCGCGTGCAGGGGCTGCGCGGGCGCTACACGCAGATCCTCGCCGACGGGCTCCCGCTGTACGGCGGGCAGAGCGGCGCGCTGGGGCTGCTCCAGATCCCGCCCATGGACCTGGGCCAGGTGGAGGTGATCAAGGGCGCCGCCTCCGCGCTGTACGGCGCCTCGGCGCTGGGCGGCGTGGTCAACCTCGTGTCCCGCCGCCCCGCGGACGACCGAGAGCTGCTGCTGAACGCCAGCACCCTGGGCGGCGCCGACGCGGTGTTCTGGTCGTCCGGAGCGCTGTCGGAGCGCTGGAGCTACACCCTGCTGGGGAGCGGCCACCGCCAGGCCCGCGCAGACGTGGACGACGACCGCTGGGCCGACCTCCCCGCCTACCGCCGCGCCGTGCTGCGCCCGCGGCTCTTCTGGGGCGACGGGGCGGGGCGGTCGCTGCTGCTCACCGTGGGCGCCACGGCCGAGCGGCGCGAGGGCGGAGGCCGCGTCCCCGGCGGCGCCGACTTCCCGGAGGCGCTGGAGACCGGGAGGCTGGACGGCGGCGCGGTGGGCCGCTTCCTGTTGGGCGGCGAGCGGCTGCTCACGGTGCGCGGCTCCGCCATGGCGCAGCGCCACGACCACCGCTTCGGCAGCGTGCGCGAGCGCGATCTGCACGCCACCGCCTTCGGCGAGGCGGCGCTGGGCGGCACCGCGGGCGCGCACACCTGGGTGCTGGGTGCCGCGCTCCAGCAGGAGCGCTATGAAGCGCGCGACGTGGACGGGTTCGACTACGTGTTCACCGTCCCCGCGCTCTTCGCGCAGGACGACTTCCGCCCGTCCGGCCGGCTCGCACTCACCGCCAGCGCGCGGCTGGACGCCCACTCGGAGTACGGCGCGTTCCTGAGCCCGCGCCTTTCCGCCCTGCTGCGCCCCGCCGAGGGGTGGAGCGTGCGCGCCTCCGCCGGGACCGGCTTCTTCGCGCCGACCCCGTTCACCGAGGAGACCGAGACCGTCGGCCTCGCCCGCATCCTGCCCATGTCGGGCGTGGAGGCGGAGCGCGCCGGCACCGCATCGCTGGACGTGGCGCGCGCCGCCGGAGCCTGGGAGCTCAACGCCACGCTCTTCGGCTCGGTGGTGCGCGACGCGGTGCGTCTCCTCGGCGACGGCGTCGGTTCCGCGCTGCGGCTGGAGAACGTGCCGGGCGACACGCGCACCCGGGGGACCGAGCTGCTGGCGCGCTGGCACCGCGGGCCGCTGCATCTCACCGCCAGCCACGCGTGGATCCGCTCCACCGAGCCGGACCCGGAGCGCGGAGGGCGGCGCCAGGCGCCGCTGGTCCCCCGGCACGCGGCCGGGGTGGTGGGGATGTGGGAGAGCGAGGGGAGCGGGCGCGTGGGCGTGGAAGTGTACTACACCGGCCGCCAGTCGCTGGAAGACAACCCGTACCGCGCGGCAAGCCGGCCGTACGTCGTGCTGGGGCTGCTGGTGGAGCGGCGCGTGGGGCGGGCACGCCTCTTCCTCAACGCCGAGAACCTGGGCGACGTGCGGCAGACGCGCTGGGACCCGCTCCTCCTCCCCTCCCGCAGCGTCGAGGGGCGCTGGACCACGGACGCCTGGGCGCCGCTGGAGGGGAGAACCCTGAACGGAGGGATGCGAATTGAGATCTAGGACGCGCGCGGCCCGGGCGGCGGTGCTGGGACTGGTCCTCGCCGCCGCCGCCTGCTCGCCCACGTACGTGATCCGCGCGGGGTACGAGGAAGCAAAGATCCTCAGCCGCCGCCAGCCCATCCAGAAGCTGGTGGACGACCCGCGCACCCCACCCGAGCGGCGGGCCAAGCTGGCGCTGGTCCTCCAGGCGCGCACCTTCGCCGACCGCGCCCTCGGCCTGGCGGCGGGGAAGAGCTACACCACCTTCTCGCAGCTGGACTCCGACACCCTGGCGCTGGTGCTTTCCGCCGCCTACCGCGACGAGTTCCGGCCGCGCACCTGGTGGTTTCCCATCGTGGGGAGCGTGCCGTACAAGGGGTTCTTCAGCGAGTCCGCCGCGCGGCGGGAGATCCGCAGGCTGGAGGAGGCCGGCTTCGACACCTACCTGCGCCCCACCTCGGCCTTCAGCACCCTCGGGTGGTTCAACGACCCCGTCGTTTCCCCGCTTCTGCGCTACGGCGACGTGGACCTGGTGAACACCGTGGTCCACGAGATCTTCCACAACACGCTGTACCTGGCCGGCGAGGCGCAGTACAACGAGAGCGTCGCCAACTTCGTGGGGGCGCAGGGGGCCATCGAGTTCTTCTGCCGGCGCGACGGGGAAGGGTCGCCCGGCTGCCGCGAGGCGCGGGCCGCGTGGGAGGACGACCTGCTCTTCGGGCGCTTCATGGACGCGCTGGTGACCGAGCTCGAGGCGCTCTACGCCCGCGCCGACCTATCCCGCGAGCAGAAGCTGGCCGGGCGCGACGAGGTGTTCCGCCGCGCCAAGGAGCGCTTCGCCGTGGAGGTGCGCCCGCGGCTCAAGGTGCAGACCTTTGCCACCTTCACCGACACCCCGCTCAACAACGCCACCCTGATCGCCCGGCGGCTCTACTACCACCGCCTCGACCTGTTCGAGGAGGTGTTCCGCTCCCGCGGTGGCGACCTGCGGCGCACCGTGGACGACCTGGTGCACGCGGCCCGCGGGGCCCAGGACCCCTACGCCGCCACGCAGGCCCTCCTCGCCCCCCGCTGACCGCCGCGCCGGCAGCGCTCCGTCAGGACCCCGCCGGCGCGATCCCCAGGACCCGCGCCGCGGCCCAGGCGCACGCCAGCAGGACCACGGCCAGCGCGGCGCGGCCCAGCAGCGCGCTCCGCGCCCCCTCGCCCGCTCCCGGCCGGCGGTCCAGGGCCCATCCCGTCGCGGCGCCCCCCAGCAGCCCGCCCAGGTGCGCCCAGTTGTCCACGAAGGCGAACCCCAGGATCCCCAGCACCGCCGTCGCGCCGATGGCGTAGCGGATCCGGTGCAGGAAGTCGTCGGGGAACTCCTGCGGCCGCAGCAGCGCCCGCACCCCCAGGTAGCCCACCAGCCCCATGATCCCGCCCGACGCCCCCACCGACGGGTGCGGCGTGAGAAGGAAGGTGAAGAAGCTCCCCGCCAGGACCGACGCCAGGAACACCTGCGCCATGCGGAAGCGCGACGCGTGCACCTCCACGAAGCGCCCCAGCACCAGCAGCGCCGCCAGGTTCATCCCCAGGTGGAGGATGCCGCCGTGCAGCATGGGCCCGGTGAGCAGGCGCCACCACTCCCCCGCCCGCGCGGCCTCCTTGACCAGCCCCGCCGCCTCCACCGCCCGCTCCGGCGCGAACCCCTCCGCCACGAACACCGCCGCGAGCGCGCCCGCAACCACCCGCGTGTACGGCGCCGGCCGGCCGAACGCCCATCCCGCGTGCCGCTCGTTCTGGCGCTGCCGCGCGAAGTCCGCGCCGTCCACGCGCCGGGCGCGGAACAGGTCGTACAGCGAGTCCAGCAGCCAGAAGCCCACCAGCACCGCCACCAGCAGCGCGCCGGGGTGCGCCTCCCGGTCCAGCGACGGCCGCAGCAGGAAGAACCCGCCCGCCAGCGCGAGCGCCGCCAGCGACGCCATCCCCAGGTGCTGCTGCGCCTCCTCCGCCCGCCGGGAGCGCAACGCCTCCACCAGGAAGGGCACCGCCTCCGGCCGCACCGCCCCTCCCGACTCCGGCGTCCACACGCCCGGCGTTCCGGGGTACGCGCGCACCCACTCCACCAGCTCCTCGCGCGAGCACGGGTGCGGCCCGTCCGCCAGCAGGTAGCCGTGGTCGGCGCCATCCGGCGCCGCGTGCCGGAGCGGCGGGTCCGGGCGCCAGGGTGGCACGGGGGCGGGCGGGGGCGCCTCCGCCCCGGAGCCGGCGCGCGTCGCCGGGGATCGGGTGGGGAGGCCGGGTTCCGCGGAGCTGCCGGGAGGAGTCACGGGCGTGGAGCGGGGACGGGGTGCGGGAGGGGCGGCGCCACTCTCCCCTCAACGATACCGCGCGGACGGGGGCGGAGAAAGGCGCCGGCACGGCGCGTGGGCGCCAAGCCATCCGTTTCGTCCTTCTCCTCCGCCCGGCCCGCGGCAGGCCGCAGGAGGGCCTCCGGCCCGGCGGCGCGGGGAACCGATGGGTGTACAAGAGGTGCTGAACTCCGGCGCGGGGCCTTGTGAAAGTCGGCCCCGCCCGTAAATTTTCCAGAGAGTATCGGAGCCGCCGGCGGAAGGCTATCCCCTGCGCCGGCGGCTCGTCTTGCAGTCCTTCCCGGGTACACCATGAGCGACGCGACGCACGTCACCGACTCCTACAATCCGCAGGAAGTGGAGCGGAAGTGGCAGGGCCGGTGGGAGAGCGAAGGAACCAACACGTTCACGGACGCGGAGCTCCGCAGGGCCGGGGTCCAGGGGCGTCCATTCTACAACCTGATGATGTTCCCCTACCCGTCCGCGGAGGGGCTGCACATCGGGAACCTGTACGCGTTCACCGGCGCCGACATCTACGGGCGCTACAAGCGCCTGCAGGGCTTCGACGTGTTCGAGCCCATCGGCTACGACGCGTTCGGGATCCACTCCGAGAACTTCGCCCTGAAGCAGGGGATCCATCCCATGGAGCTGATCCCGCGCAACGTCGCGCGGTTCGAGCAGCAGCTCCGCCGGGTGGGCTTCATGTACGACTGGAACCACACGGTCGACACCACCGCCAAGGACTACTACCGCTGGACCCAGTGGATCTTCCTCCAGCTCTTCAAGGCCGGGCTGGCCGTGAAGAAGGAGGCCGCGGTCAACTGGTGCCCCTCCTGCAACACCGTGCTCGCCAACGAGCAGGTGGTGGGCGGCGTGTGCGAGCGCTGCGGCACGCCGGTGGAGATGCGCGACCTGTCGCAGTGGTTCTTCAAGATCACCGACTACGCCGAGCGGCTGCTGGAGAACCTGGCAACCCTGGACTGGTCCGACACCACCCGGAAGGCGCAGGAGAACTGGATCGGCCGCAGCGACGGCGCCGAGGTCGTCTTCCCCGTGGTGAGCGAGTCCAGCACCGCCGAGACCGACGACGGCTCCGAAGTGGTGCGGCAGGCGTTCCGCTACTTCCTCACCGCCGACCAGATCGTCTCGCGCTGGCACGAGCTGGACTACCCGGCCATCCGGGTTTTCACCACGCGGCCCGAGACCATCTTCGGGGCCACCTACATGGTGCTGGCCCCCGAGCACCCGCTGGTGGACCGCATCACCAGCAAGGAGCGCCGCAAGTCGGTGGCCGCGTACCGCCGCAAGGTGGCCAAGAAGGACCTGGTCGCCCGCCGGAAGTCGGAAAAGAAGAAGACCGGCACCGACACCGGCGCGCGTGTGCTCAACCCCGCCACCGGCAAGGAGATCCCGGTCTGGATCGCCGACTACGTGCTGATGGAGTACGGGACCGGCGCCATCATGGCCGTCCCCGGGCACGACGAGCGGGACTACGAGTTCGCCAACCAGTACAAGCTCCCCGTCACCCGCGTGGTGGCGCCGGAGGAGACGGAGGCCGACGCGCCGCTGGCGGAAGCGTACACCGGGCCGGGACGGCTGGTGAACTCCGGGCACTTCGACGGCATGGGCGCCGAGGAGGCGAAGACCGAGGTCACCGCCTGGCTGGCCGAGCGCGGCGCGGCCGAGACCCGCGTCAACTACCGCCTGCACGACTGGTGCATCTCGCGGCAGCGGTACTGGGGCCCGCCCATCCCCATCCTCTACTGCGACGACTGCGGCGTCGTCCCGGTGCCCGAGGAGCAGCTCCCGGTGGAGCTCCCCTTCATCGAGGACTTCAAGCCGGACGCCTCCGGCGTGTCGCCGCTGGCGCGGCACAAGGAGTGGTACCTCACCGGGTGCCCCCAGTGCGGCGGGATCGCGCGGCGCGAGACCGACGTGTCCGACACCTTTCTGGACTCGGCCTGGTACTTTCTGCGCTACCCCTCCGCGGGGAACGAGCGGCGCGCCTTCGAGCCCTCGCTCACGCGCAACTGGCTGCCCGTGGACAGCTACATCGGCGGCAACGAGCACGCCGTGCTGCACCTGCTGTACGCCCGCTTCGTCACCATGGTGCTGCACGACCTGGAGTGGATCGACTTCGAGGAGCCGTTCACCCGCTTCCGCGCCCACGGCCTGATCATCAAGGACGGGGCGAAGATGTCCAAGTCCAAGGGCAACGTCATCGTTCCCGACCAGTACATCGAGGAGTACGGCGCCGACACGCTGCGCACCTACCTGATGTTCCTGGGGCCGTACCAGGAGGGCGGCGACTTCCGCACCACCGGCATCTCCGGGCCGCACAACTTCCTGGGCCGCGTGTGGGACGCCGTCCTGGGCGCCGAGGACCGGCCGCTGGAAGCGGCGGTGGAGCAGAAGCTGCACGCCACCATCAAGAAGGTGACCGAGGACCTGGAGGCGCTCTCCTACAACACCGCCATCGCGGCGATGATGGAGTACCTCAACGTGGTCCGCGCAGGCGGGAGGACGCCCGAGCGGGCCGCCGTGGAGCCGCTGGTGCTGCTCCTCGCCCCCTTCGCCCCGCACCTCGCGGAGGAGATGTGGGAGCGGCTGGGGCACGAGGGCTCGGTGTTCCGGAGCGCCGCCTGGCCGGAGTTCGACGAGGCCAAGACGGTGTCCGACACGGTGGAGTTCGTGGTGCAGGTCAACGGCAAGGTGCGCGCGCGGATGCCCATGACCCGCGGGATCTCCGAGGCCGACGCGCGCGAGGCCGCCCTCGCCGACCCCAACGTGCAGCGCTTCCTGGATGGCAAGCAGGTCCGCAAGACGGTCTTCGTCCCCGACCGCCTGGTCAACCTGGTCCTGGGATAGTTTCCAGGACCAGGTCGCCGTTCCACCTGGTCATCGGCGGAGCCGGCGGCGCCTGACCCGCGAGAGCCGCACCCCCGCCGGGGGGCGCGGCTCTCGCTCTTTTCTGCCCGGCGCTCGCGCGGGGGGTACCGGAATTCCGCCGGACGTTTATATTCGTCGGCTCGCGCTGGGGCGGTCCGGCGCGGGCGGAGAACGGCGCACGAAAGGGTTGACGAACGGCCTGGCCTGCGTTATCATGATTCTCCTTGTCGCGGGGTGGAGCAGCCTGGTAGCTCGTCGGGCTCATAACCCGAAGGTCGCGGGTTCGAATCCCGCCCCCGCTATGCAGGACCCTCCGCCGAAGTCGGGCGGATTTTTGTTGGGCTGGAGGAGTTCGGCCAGGTAGCTCAGCTGGTAGAGCACACGACTGAAAATCGTGGTGTCGGGGGTTCGACTCCCTCCCTGGCCATGGCAGCACGGACGGCAGTAGCTCAATTGGTAGAGCACCGGTCTCCAAAACCGGCGGTTGGGGGTTCGATTCCCTCCTGCCGTGCTGACAGTCTCGACGCCGCTATCGTCTAGGGGACTAGGACGCCGCCCTCTCACGGCGGAAACCGGGGTTCGAATCCCCGTAGCGGTACTCGGCTGGGATTCGTGGCGCTCACATAGCTCAGTCGGTAGAGCACTTCCTTGGTAAGGAAGAGGTCATGGGTTCGAATCCCATTGTGAGCTTCTAGGAGTGAGCTCCCATCGTCTATCGGTTAGGACGCCACTCTTTCAAGGTGGAGAGCGGGGTTCGACTCCCCGTGGGAGCGCCAATCGGGTCCCGCGCCGCGGCTTCGGCCCGGCAGGGAAGTTGGCGGAAGGGCTGGAAAAATCGGACGGGTGCGGTTAGATTAGGAATCTGTGCGCGGGCATAGCTCAGTTGGTAGAGCGCAACCTTGCCAAGGTTGAGGTCGCCGGTTCGAGTCCGGTTGCCCGCTCTGCACCGCCGGTCGGGCGGTGAAGGGGCCGTAGCTCAGTCGGTTAGAGTGCCGGACTGTCACTCCGGAGGTCGCGGGTTCGAGTCCCGTCGGCCCCGCTCGCTGGAAAATTGACAACTCGGGTCGTGTCTGGGGCCGTAGCTCAGTTGGGAGAGCGCTTGAATGGCATTCAAGAGGTCAGGGGTTCGATTCCCCTCGGCTCCATTCGTATGGACGGAAATGCTGGTGGGGTGGCCGAGTGGCTAATGGCAGCAGACTGTAAATCTGCCGGGCTTCGCCCTACGTAGGTTCGAATCCTACCCCCACCACTGCTTGGATGCATCGGGCGGTTAGCTCAGTTGGTTAGAGCGCTACGTTGACATCGTAGAGGTCACAAGTTCGAGTCTTGTACCGCCCACTCGTGCGTCGCCGGGGCCGTAGCTCAGTTGGGAGAGCGCTGCAATCGCACTGCAGAGGTCAGGGGTTCGACTCCCCTCGGCTCCACTGGGACCAGACGGGCGCCACCGTAGCTCAGGGGTAGAGCACTCGATTCGTAATCGAGCGGTCGTCGGTTCAAATCCGACCGGTGGCTCTGGTCGACCTGAGGTTGAAATTCGGTCGCGGGGCGATTATCTTCGCTGTCCGAGCGCGGGAGTAGCTCAGTTGGTAGAGCATCAGCTTCCCAAGCTGAGGGTCGCGGGTTCGAGCCCCGTCTCCCGCTCGTTTTTCTGCCCTTTGGTGTAACTGGCAACACGCCTGACTCTGACTCAGGTATTCCAGGTTCGAATCCTGGAGGGGCAACTGCAGGGGAGAGGTGGGTGAGTGGCTAAAACCAACGGTTTGCTAAACCGTCCTGCCCAAAAGGCAGACGCGGGTTCGAATCCCGCCCTCTCCGCTCCTTGCTAGAGGACCGGTGTCCGAGCGGCTTAAGGAGCACGATTGGAAATCGTGTGGGGTTAATAGCCCTCGTGGGTTCGAATCCCACCCGGTCCGCTGCTTGCAGTACGGTGGGTGACGGGTCGGGCAGGACGGTCCACCGGCTGGGACCGGAAAAACTTCGGGACGTGGCTCAGCCCGGTAGAGCACTCGCTTCGGGAGCGAGGGGTCGCCGGTTCAAATCCGGCCGTCCCGACTGAAGTTGGAGGCGTAGTCCTAACTGGTAAGGCACCGCACTCGAAATGCGGCGCGGGCAACCGCTTGGGGGTTCGAGTCCCTCCGCCTCCGCTGTTGTCGAAAACCGCTTGCGGCCCTGGCTCACTTCGGTGAGCCAGGGCCGTTGTGCGTTTGGGGCACCAGGCTCGACCGGTTCATGAGCTGTCGGGACACGAACGTGCGATCGAGGGCAAGAGTCTGGCGTACGCCGCGGCTTCAGCCACAGATTAGCGGGTGCCGGTCGGCTCGCCTGTGCCCGGCGTGCGGCGGAGTCCCCTCGCCGGCCGGGCACGACTCCGTCCATCGCCGCGGGTGAACTCCTCTCCAGCCGGAGCTCCACCATGTCCTCGCCGCACGATCCGCACGATCCCGGGTCCGACGACGCGCAGGTTCCTGACCGTGCCGAGCCCGCGCCCGGGAAACGAGCGTCCAGGCGTGTCCGGTCGGAGCCCGCCCGGAAGACGGGGAAGAAGACGAAGGCGGGTGAGGCCGCGCGCGCAGAGACGCGTGACACGTCCGCCCCGGACCTGCTTTCCATGATCGGGCGGGGCGTGGTTCCGCCGGTGCTGAACGACGAGGAGCGGCGCGAGGAGATGGGTGTGCCGGCCGATCCCAGGACGCCCGGCCGGTACATGATCGAGCTGAACATCCAGTATCGGGGTGGCCTGCGCGCGGCTTCGATCGCGTTCCGGGCACTGTACAGGGAGGTGCTCGGCGACAAGTACGCGATCCCCCATCCCCCGGTCGAGATCTCGAAGAGCTACTACCAGTGCCTGATGAGCGTCGAGCAGTGGCGAAAGCTCCTCAGGAAGGACGAGGATCAGGCCGCGACGGATCCGAGCCGCCGCGTGATCTACAAGCTGTGGCCCGACTTCAAGGTGAAGGCGCTGATCGACCGGTCGGTGGCCACGGTCAAGGCCGACGCGGCCGTCCGGGCGTACCTGGCCACGGGCGCGGGGATCACCTGGGCGGTGGTCGACTCGGGGATCGAAGGGGTTCACCCGCACTTCGGCCGGGTCGAGCGGCCGCTGGAGAGCACGATTCACCATCCGGACGTCGCCGAGCTGCACTACGACTTCACCCTGGATCGCCCGATCGTCGAGCCGCCGCCGGGGCTGGACGCGACCGCCCTGGTCGAGTTTCTGGAGAAGAGCCAGCAGGAGCACGACGCGCGAGCACACGGGGAAGCGCTCCGGGACGGGTTCGGCCACGGCACGCACGTGGCCGGGATCATCGCCGGCCGGCTCCCGGACGGGGCGGCGCAGCTCCCGCTTCCCGGCCGCGCACCGGCGGCCGGCGCGGCTCCCCCTGGCGACGCCGTCCGCTACGTCGCCTTCGAGCAGGTCTTCGAGGCGGACCCGGAGGGCAAGCGCATCTTCAACGGAAAGGTTCCCGTCCCGCGCTCCGTGAGGCGATCGGACGCGCTGCACGGCGTCGCGCCGGAGTGTCTGCTCGTCAGCCTCAAGGTGCTCGACGAGGCGGGCGAGGGACGGGTGAGCGACGTGATGCGCGCGCTGGTGTACGTCCGCGAGCACCTCAACGACGACCCCAAGATGCTGCGGGTGCACGGCGTGAACCTGAGCATCGGCTACGACTTCGACGCGCAGATGTTCGCGTGCGGCCAGAGCCCGCTGTGCGTGGAGGTGGACAGGCTGGTCAAGAGCGGGGTCGTCGTGGTCACGGCGGCGGGCAACACCGGCTACGGGAAGATCAACGCCGACCAGCGGTCCGCCAAGGCGGGCCTTTCCAATACCATCAACGATCCGGGAAACGCCGCGCTCGCCATCACCGTCGGCTCCACGCACCGCGACTCGCCGCACACGTTCGGCGTCTCCTACTTCTCGTCCAAGGGACCCACGGGCGACGGACGCCTCAAGCCGGACCTGGTGGCTCCCGGAGAGCGGATCACCTCCTGCGCCGCCATGGCCAAGCGCGTCCAGCTGGGGATCGATCTCCCCGCCGACGTCGCCGCGTACATCGACGACAGTGGGACGAGCATGGCCGCGCCGCACGTGTCGGGGTCGATCGCCGCGTTCCTGTCGATCCGGCGCGAGTTCATCCAGCGGCCGGAAGAGGTGAAGCGCATCTTCCTGGACAGCGCCACCTCGCTGGGACGCGAGCGGTACTTCGAAGGCCACGGGCTCGTCGACCTGATGCGCGCGATCCAGAGCGTCTGAAGTTTCCCTCCCTCCACGCGAGGAGTGCGTCATGCCCGACACGCTGAGCGGTTTCCCCTTCTGGAGCCTCGAGTTCGAAAAGGACGGCACCGCCCGGGCTCCCGGTGCGATCGACCGGTTCGTCTCGGAGGTGAAGTCCCGGGGTCTCTCCGACGTTTTCGTCTTCTCGCACGGGTGGAACAACGACCACGCGGACGCGCTGTCGCTCTACGAGCGGTTCTTCGGCGAGGTGGCCAGGCTGCTCCAGGACCCCGGGATCGCGAAGAAGCGGCCGGGGACGATCGGTGTGGCCGGGGTGCTCTGGCCCTCCATCCTGTGGCCGGACGACGCGCCCGACCCGGGGCCCGCTCCGGTGCTCCCGCCTCCCGGGGGCGGGGGGGCGGCATCCATGTCCGGTCCGGCCGCCGCGCCGGCGAAGACCGCCGATCCCGCGGAGATCAACGGCGCACTGAAAGGAGTGTACGACCCGGGGCAGCAGGGGCTCATCGACGAGCTCACCGGGCTCCTCGCCGAACAGCCGGAGAGCCAGGCGGCGATCGACACCTTCCGGGCGAGGCTCGCGGATCTCCTGGCGAGCGAGCCGGCCGCGGAGGCCGTCGACAAGAAGCGCCCGGACCTGGCGGAGGCGGCGATCACGGAGCTGGACCCGGCGGACTGGCGCCGGCTCCTCGACATCCTCGCCGACAGCGCGGAGGAGCGCGGCGCGGCCGGCGGCGCCGTCGGGTTGGGCACTCCGTTCAAGAAGCTGTGGGAGGGAGCGAAGAACGCGATGCGCATCGCCACGTACTGGCAGATGAAGCAGCGCGCCGGGATCGTGGGCCGCGCCGGGCTCGCGCCCGCGGTCTCGCGGCTGGCGCAGGAGGTGCCCGGGGTCAGGATCCACCTGCTGGGCCATTCGTTCGGCGCCCGGCTGGTCTCGTTCTCGCTCTCCGGGCTCCCGGCGGCGATGACGGGGGCGAGCTCGCCGGTGAAGTCGCTCTTCCTGCTGCAGGGAGCCTTTTCGCACTACGCGTTCTCGGACCGGCTCCCGCACGACATGAGCCGGTCCGGGGCGCTGAAGGGGCTGGCGGCGCGGGTGGACGGTCCGCTGCTCACCACCCACTCGCTGCGGGACTACGCGGTGGGTGTCACCTACCCGGCCGCCTCGTTCGTCAACGGCGACGATGCATCCGCGGCCGAGGAGCAGTCGAGGCGCTGGGGCGCGATGGGGAACGACGGCGCGCAGGCCGTGGGTGCCGCCTCGGCGATGCTCGCCCCGCCGGGAACTCCTTATCCGTTCAGCAAGGGAGCGTGGCTGAACCTGGACGGCAACAAGGTCATCGTCCATGGCCGGCCTCCGGCCGGCGCGCACAGCGACATCGTTTCCCCCCACACGGCGTGGGCGGCGCTCGCGGCAGCGGGGATCGTGTAGGCTGTACGCACGGAAATCTTTCCGGCGGTGCGAAGGTGGTCTTCCCGGACGAGAGGAGGAGGAGGCATGACGCAGGAGCAGAGGACCCACCTGGAGGGGCGGCTGCGCGAGGAGCGGGAGCGGGTGGAGCGCTCGCTGGCGCGCCTCCGCGGCGAGTCGGCCGATTCGCAGCTGGAGCGGGACGGCGACCTGTCCGCCTACCCGCTTCACCCGGCCGACGAGGGGACGGACACGCTGGACCAGGAGATGGAGTTCGCGGAGGCGAGCCGCCAGAGCCGGCAGCTGGCGGAGATCGACGACGCGCTGGCCCTTCTGGTGGAGCGGCCGGAGGAGTACGGCCGGTGCCGCGACTGCGACGGGGAGATCCCCTTCGAGCGCCTGGACCTGGTCCCCTGGGCGCGCGACTGCGACTGCTCGGGCGAGATCCCCACGCCGGCCTGAGCCCGCCCGGCCGACAGGAAAGCCCCCGCCGCTCCACGGAGCGGCGGGGGCTTCTGCGTCCGGGGACGGTGCCGCGGCTACTTCTTCGCGCGGTCTTCGCGCAGGCGGTCCACCTCCTCGGGCGACCACTCGTGGAGGAACGAGACCTCGGCGCGCAGCTCCGGCAGCTGCGAGCGCAGGCACTCCGCGCGGCGCTCTCGGGCCGCGAACGCCACGCCCCTGGCCTCGTCCCAGCGGTCGGCGTCCATGTAGGCCGTGATCAGCATCTCGTACACCAGCGCGTGTGGGTACACGCGCAGCAGCTCCCGCAGGCGCGGGATGGCCTCGACGCGCGCCTGCGCGGAGGCCACGTCGATCTCCAGCAGCTCGCCGGCCACCTGCTGGCGGCGGCGGAGCAGCTCCGTGAGATCTGCGGGATAGGTTTCCGCCCGGTACTCGCCCATGGCGTGCGCCGGCGGGTTGTCGCGGCCGAAGAGGGCGTCCATGATCGACGCGTTGGGCGGCAGGTCGTCCCCTCCGTCCGGCCCGCTCATCCGCTGCTTCAGCCAGTACCGGATCCCCATCAGCCTCCCCTTCACGCGCGTGAACGACCGAAATGCGAAGCGCCGGACGGCGGAGTGCCGCGTCCGGCGCCGGCGTGGATCAGCAGGGAGCGTGCCGGACGCTACTCCATGTCCACCTGGCGCACGTCGAGCACCTCCGCGAGCGAGCCCAGCCGCTCCAGCACCTCGGTGGGGACGCGGCCGTCCACCGAGATGGCGGCCAGCGCCTCGCCGCCGGCCTGGAGTCGCGCCTGGTGGTACTCGGCGATGTTCACCCCGGCCTCGCCCAGCACGGTCCCCACACGCCCGATGACGCCGGGGACGTCGTGGTTGCGGAGCACCACCATGGTTCCACGCGGCGCCACGTCCACGCGGAAGGCGCCGATGCGGGTGATGCGGCCGTGCGCTTCGCCCAGGAGCGCCCCGCCCACGCGGACGCTGCGGTCGCCGCCGTCCAGGCGCAGCTCCACCTCGTCGCCCAGCTCGCCGCGGCCGGCCACCTGCGCCCACGCCGTCTCGATCCCGCGCTCGGTGGCCACGTGGTGCACGTTCACCAGGTTGATGGCGCGCCGGTCGATGACGTCGCGCAGCGCGCCCTGGAGCGCGGCCAGGAGGAGGGCGCGTGGCGCTTCCTCGCGGGGGCCGGAGTAGCGCAGCTCCACCCCGCTGAGCCCCGCCGGGAGGAGGCAGCGCCCCAGCCGCCCCAGGCGCTCGGTGAGCGCCATGAGCGGGCGCAGCTCGGCCCACCCGGCGCCGCCCACGCCGGCGGCGTTCAGCGCGCCGCTCAGGTCGCCACTCACCAGGGCGTCGCGCACCGCGGCGCATGCCTCGATGGACACGCTGCGCTGCGCGTCGCTGGTGGAGGCGCCCAGGTGCGGGGTGAGCAGGACGCCGGGGAGCGTGCGCAGCGGGTGGTCCGGGGCCAGCGGCTCGCGCGCGAACACGTCCAGCGCCGCCCCCCCGATGCGCCCGGCGCGCACCGCGTCCACCAGCGCGTCCTCGGCCACGATCCCGCCGCGCGCCAGGTTGAGCACCAGGGCACGGGACCCCAGGCGCGACAGCTCCGGCGCGCCGATCATCCCCCGCGTCTCGTCGGTGAGGGGAACGTGCAGGGTGAGGACGTCGGCCCGGTCGAGCGCTTCCGCCAGGCGCGCTACCCGCTCCACCCCCAGCTCCTCGAAGCGCGCGGCGGACACGTACGGGTCGTACGCGATGAGGGCCATCCCGAAGGCGCGGGCGCGGCGCGCCACCTCGCCGCCGATGCGCCCCAGCCCGACGATGGCGAGGGTGCGTCCGCGCAGCTCGGTGCCCCCCAGCAGCGAGCGGTCCCAGCGGCCGGCCCGCATGGAGGAGTCCGCCTCGCCCAGGTGGCGCACCAGCGAGATCAGCACGCCGAAGAACAGCTCCGCCACCGACACGGTGTTGCCGCCCGGGGCGTTGATCACCGCGATCCCCAGCTCGGTGGCACGCTCCAGGTCGATGTTGTCCACGCCCACCCCCGCGCGGCCGATCACCCGCAGGCGCTCGCCGCGCTCCAGCAGCTCGCCGGTGATCCGCGTGGCGCTGCGGCCGATCAGGGCGTCGTAGCCGGCGATCTCCTCCAGCAGCTCGGCGGGAGGGAGCGTGGGGCGCTCCACCACCTCGATCCGCGGGCTTCCCCGCAGCAGCGCGATCCCCTCGGGGTCCACCTCGTCCGTCACCATCACCCGGAAGCGTCCGTCCGCCGTCATCCCAGCACCTCCTCCAGCTCCGCGAGCAGCGTGTTCAGCTCCTCGACCGTGTGGTCCCCCATGTGCCCGATCCGGAACGTCGCGTCCCGGAGCCTGCCGTATCCCGGCGCGATCGTCCAGCCGCGCTCCTCCAGCGCCGCGGCCACCTGCGTCCCCTTCCGCTCCGGCGGGAGGACGACGGCCGTGTTGGTGGGCGAGCGGAATCCCTCCGGGGCCAGCACCGAGAGCCCCCACCGCGCGCCCTCCGCGGCGACCCACTCCCAGCAGCGCTCCGCCATGGCGCGGTGCCGCGCGACGCGGGCCCCGATCCCCTCCGCCTCGATGCGGCGCACCTGCTCCACCAGCGCGTACACCAGGCTGACGGCGGGGGTGTTGGGCGTCTGGTGCTTGGCCCACGCGCGGTCGAACTCTACCAGGTCGAAGTACTGCCCGCGCCCGGGGAGGGTCGCCGCGCGCTCCAGGAAGCGCGGGACCACGGTGGCGAAGGCGAGCCCCGGGGGGAGCGCCAGCGCCTTCTGCGAGCCGGTGAGGAGCAGGTCCAGCCCCCATGCCTCGGCCTCCACCTCGGCCCCGCCCACGCTGGTCACGCCGTCCACCAGCAGCAGGATCTCCTCGCCGGCCTCGCGCTCGGCGGCGCGCACGGCGTCGGCGATCTCGCGGAGCGGCTGGAGCACGCCGGTGGAGGTCTCGGAGTGCACCACCGTCACCGCGTCGAAGCCGCCCGCGCGAAGGCGGCGGAACACCTCCTCCGGGTCGTGCGCGGCGCCCCACTCGGCGTCGTACGTGGCCACCTCGCGGCCGCACTCGCTCACCAGGTCGCGGAAGCGCCCGCTGAAGGCGCCGTTCACCAGCGCCAGCGCGCGGCGGCGGACGCCGCAGCGCACCGCGGCCTCCATCAGCCCGGTGGCGGAGGAGGAGGACACGTACACCGGGCGCGAGGTGCGGAACACCGCCCGCAGCGGCGCGTCCACCTGGCGCAGCAGCGCGGTCATTTCCGGCCCGCGGTGCCCGATGACCGGGCGCGTCATGGCCCGGAGCACATCGGGGTGCACCTCGGTGGGGCCGGTGAGGAAGAAGCGGCCGAACGGCGCGGGATCGGTCATCTGGGCCCGGGATCGGTCCGTGTCGAGACGTCGCGGGCGAGGAGCTCGTCGCCGCGGCGGAGCAGGCCGGCCCACGCCGAGCCGGCCAGGCGGGCCCGGTCCTCCGGGCCGGCGGCGAGCGCCAGCACCGGGGCCAGGCTGGGGTCGCGCAGCACCACGTCGGCGCCCGCGGCCACCTGGGGGCGGAAGGCCACGCCCATGTACGCGGCGAAGGCGTCCACGGCGGGGCGGGCCTCCAGGTCGGTGGCGCCGTCGCCCACCATCAGGGCGGGGCGGGGGAGCGCCCAGGCGCGCAGCACGGCCTCCTTGCCCCCGCTCCGCGCCAGCGGCGAGTGGCTCTCGAAGCCGCGGTACGCGCCGTCGTCCGCGAAGTCCACGCCCACCGCGGCCACGGCCTCCGGGCCGATCCCCAGCTCCCGCGCCAGCGTCTCCACCGGCGGGCGCAGGCCGCCGGAAAGCACGCGCACGTCCTTGCCCAGGAAGAGAAGGGCGGCCACCGTCTCACGCGCGTCGGGCACCAGCCCGGCCACGTAGGCGCGCGCCAGCGCCTCCACCCGCTCGCGCGAGGGGCGGATCAGCTCCAACCGCCGGCCGTACACCTCCTCCAGGGGGACGAGGCCCTGCATGGCCTCCTCGGTCATGGCGCGGATGGCCCCGGCGTGCTCCCCCGCCAGGTCGTCGATCCCCTCGATGGCGGCGAGGGTGGAGTCGCAGTCGAACACCACCGCCGCGAAGCCCTGCCGGGCCCCCTGGAGATCAGCCTTCACGCGCGATCCCGGCCGGCAGGGTGAGCGTGAAGACGGAGCCCTCGCCGGGCGCCGAGCGCACGGTGATGTTGCCGCCCAGCTGGCGCGCCATGGCGCGCGACAGGGCCAGCCCCAGCCCGGTCCCGCCGTAGCGGCGCGTGGCGGAGCCGTCGACCTGCCGGAACTCGTCGAAGATGCGCTCGTGCTCCTCCGGCGCGATCCCGATGCCGGTGTCCTCCACCTCCCACGACACGAAGCCCCGCTCCTCCGGCGCCGCGCCCGCGCTCTCCGGCCGCGGCCCGATGTCCACCCGCCGCACCCGCATGGCCACCGTCCCCTCGGGGGTGAACTTGACGGCGTTGGACAGCAGGTTGCGGAGGATGCGTACGGAGTGGCCCGGGTCGGTGTGCACGGGGACCGGCTCCCGCGGGAACTCGGTGTGCACCTCCAGGTGCGGCGCGGGGGACAGGGTGGTGATGGCGGCGCGCGCCAGCGCCACGGCGTCGCAGCGCTCCGGCTCGGCGGGGGTGCGGCCCAGCTTGAGGTGGGTGAGGTCGAGCAGGTCGTTGATCAGCCCCATCAGCGCCGTCCCCGCCGCCTCGATCTTTTCCACCGCGGTGCCCTGCTCGCCGCTCAGCTCGCCGGAAAGGCCCTCGCGCAGCAGGTAGGTGTAGCCCAGGATGGCGGTGAGCGGGGTGCGCAGCTCGTGCGACACGTTGGCCAGGAACTCGCCCTTGAGGCGGCGCGCCTCCTCGGCCTCGTGGTAGCGCGCCTCCAGCTCCACGTTCTGCTCGCGGAGGCGGGCGTTGGCGCGCTGCAGGTCCTCGATCAGGTGCGCCTTCTCGGAGGTGGCCGAGAGCTGGTCGGCCACCAGGCGCAGCAGGCTGCGGTCGGCCTCGCACAGCCCGTCGCGGCCGCGGAAGTAGAAGGTGATGGCGCCCACCGTGCGCCCCCGGCAGGTGAGCGGGAGGGCGACGGACGAGGAAAAGTCCAGCTCCCGCGCCGAGTCCCACCAGTCTTCCAGCGCCGGGTCGGCGTACAGGTCGAACACCTCCACGATGCGGTTCTCTGCCACCGCCTGCCCCGTGGGGCCGTTGCCGACCCGAACGCGCATCTGGCTCAGGTAGCCGGCGTACGCCCGCGGCCAGTTGTACGCGGCCACCACCCGGAGGAGCGCGCCGTCTGCCTCTTCCTCCTGCAGGAACACGCACCCGAAGGCGGCTCCCACCAGCACGGCCACGCGCTCCAGCGCCAGCCGGTACACCTCCGTGGGGCGGTCCGCGGTGAGGAACGCGTGGGCGATCTCACGGGCCGCCTGCAGCTCGCGGACGGCCAGCGAATCGGCAGCGGAAGAGGGGAGAAAAGTCGCTTGGTCCAAGGGTTTCTCTCTTGACGGATCGAAAGGCGGCGCCTAACGTACCAGGGAACGGCGCGACCGTTAGGGCTTTCCGTGTACTTCAACCCCTTTTCAGGAGTCGCTCGGTGAACAAGTCCGAGATCGTCCAGCAGCTGGCCAGCCGGGCCAACATCAGCCGCGCCGACGCCCAGCGGGCCGTCGATGCGCTTTTCGCAGTGGACACGGGCATCATCTCGCAGGCACTGAAGAGCGGGGACAAGGTCCAGATCACCGGGTTCGGCAGCTTCGAGACCAAGCGCCGCGAGGCGCGCAAGGGCCGCAACCCGCGCACCGGCAAGGAGATCGACATCGCCGCCTCCACCAGCGCCGCGTTCCGTCCCGGGAAGGGGCTGAAGGATTCCATCGGCGCCTGACGATCCGGCGCTCCCGAGCAGCACCGAGAGCCACGGCCCCACGAGCCGTGGCTCTCTCGCGTTTTCGCCCCGTCCATGTCCCGCAGGAAGCGACGCACTCCCGGAACCCGCTCGCTCCCGCGGGAAGCGTGGGGCGAGGTCCACCCCACGCTCGACCTGCACGGGCACACGGCCGACGAGGCGGTGCGGCGCGCCGAGGCGTGGCTGCGGGCGCTGCAGCGCGACGGCGTGCGCACGGTGCGGGTGGTCACCGGGCGCGGGACGCGCTCGGCGGGGCCGCCGGTGCTGCGGGGGGAGGTGGGGGCGATGCTGGAGGCACTTCGCGGCTCGCTGGTGTCGTACTTCACCCTGGACTCCGGGGGCGGAGCGTTCCGCGTGGAGCTGGAGAGGGCCGTGCGTCCCCGTCCGCTCCGCAAAGCCTCCTCCGCCGTGCTGCGACGAACCGCTCCCGACCTCCTCAGGCGCGCCGAGGAGGCGCTCTGGGAGCTGGGGGTGGATCCCACGCCCGAGCTGCTGGAGGCGGAGATCCGGCGGATCCGGCTGGAAGCGGGCGAGACGCCGTAGTGTAGCTGAAAAAGCGGGGAGCGCGCAAGCCGTTTGCGCGCTCCCCGCCTCGTCTTTCCCGCTCCTGGCCCGTCAGTCGCGCTGCTGCGGCGGCCGGCGGACCATCCGGCGCGCCCCGGCGCCCCCGGGTCCGCCCGGTCCGCGCGCACCCCCGCCGCCCGCGCCCCGCGGCCCGCCGGGCTTGCGCGCCCGGTCGCCGGCGCGGTCGTAGTCCACCCGCACGCTGCGCCCCTTGATGGTGGTGCCGTTGACGGCGCGGATCACCTTCTCGGCGGCGTCGGCCTGCACCTCCACGATGGAGAAGGTGTCGCGGATCTCGATGCGCCCCACCGCGGAGCCGGGGATGTTGGCCTCCCCCGCGATGGCGCCCACCAGGTCGCCCGGGCGGATCCCGTCGCGCGAGCCCACGCCCACGTACAGCCGCGCAATGGCGGAGGGCGCGGGGCCGGTGGGCGCGTCGGTGGCCGGCGTCCGCATGGCCGCCTCGGCGCGGGGCGCGGGGGGCTGCGCGGGGCCTGCCGGGGCCGGGCCCCGCCGGCGCAGAAGCGCGGCCGCGGCCGCGGCCACCTCCACGGCGCTGAACTCCTCGAACAGCGGCTCCAGCACCAGCATCTGCGCGGCCAGGTCGTCCTCGCGAAGGGCGCGGCGCAGCTCGCGGCGGAAGGCGGCCAGCTCGGAGGCGGTGGCCGCCGGCGCCTCGGGGAGCCCCATGGGGACGGGGCGCAGCCGGGCGCGCCGGGCGATCTCCCGCAGGTGCGCCATCTCCCGCGGCTCCAGGAACACCAGCGCCGCGGCGTCGCCGCCGTGCCGCGCCGCCAGCGACCGCTCGTCGCCGGGGACGTCGTAGCTGATGGTGCGCCCCGGCGGGACGGCGGCGTCGGAGGTCAGCTCCTCGCGGGTGGTGCCTGCGGTCACCACGGCCACGTCGGCGTCCTCGTCGTCGGCCTCGCCCACCAGGAAGCCGCGCAGGGTGAGCGCCTCGGCTACCTCGGCGGCGCGCTCGTCGGTGCGGCAGAAGAGGATGGGGGGCGCGCCGCCCTCGCGCCGCTCGGCCAGGAGGCGGGCCAGGGTGTCGGTCTTGCGGCCCTCGGGCACCAGCCCGTAGGCCACGCTCCCCTGCAGCGCCGGCTGCTCGGCGTCGGGGATGGCGGGCTCGGCGGGGTAGCGGAGCGCGCGCTTGACGCGGCGGTCCACCAGGTCCTCCACCTCGGCCGGGAAGACGCCGGAGAGCACCACCCGCTGCGCCTCGCGCGGGATGTGGTCCATCAGCGTCTCCACCGACTCCCACCCGCCCAGCTCGCGGATCTCGGCGGCGCCGTCCAGCACCACGGCCTCCAGCTCGTCCAGCTTGAGCTCGGAGGCGCGCACCCCGTCCATGACGTCGGCGGGGGCGCCCACCAGCACCTCGGCGAGCGACGCGGCGGTCCCCCAGCTCCCCCCGGCGACGGTGACGCCCAGCTCCACCGAGGCGGCGTAGGGGACCAGCGTCAGCGCGACGCGCTCCGCGGCCTCGGCGGTGGGGACCAGCACCAGCATGCGGGTGCCGCGCGCCGGGGCCTCCGTCTCGGCGGCCTCCTCCTCCTCGTCTCCCTCCTCGTCCGCGGCATCCGCGGCCTCCGGCGCGCGGGGGCGGAGGCGGTCCAGGACGCCCAGCGCGTACGCCAGCGTCTTGCCGGAGCCCGATCCGGCCCGCGCCACCAGGTTCCCTTCGCGCCGGAGCACCGGGATCACGGCCTCCTGGAGCGCCGTGGGGATCTCGATGTCCTCGTCCTCGAGGGCGGCGAGAAGGGGTTCGCGGAGTCCGAAGTCTTCGAACGAGGCCATGTATTCCGTCCGTGTGTCTGTGCCGTGCCGTCTTTCCGGAGAGGCGCCAATATACGCGCTCGCAATTCTTTTGCCCATAAGCTGATTGAACTGCTGGAACTGCGGGGTTGGGCGTGCCCCCGGCTGGCGCCGGGGTCGGGCTTCGGCTCCGTAGGCGAGCAGACAACGCTCGCCAACGGAGTCGAGCCCCCGCAAACTGCCGCGGGGTCTCGCCCCTTCGGGCCGAAATCCCTCACGCGGCATCGCGCTGGCGTCCGCCGGAGCCCCCTCCCCCCGGCCCCCTCCCCCGCAAGCGGGAGAGGGGGAGCACTGCACCGGCTCGCTTGACGCTCTCCGGGGGCGCGGCTATGCTGGCGGCCCGTCGTCCAACCCCTTTCCCCGCGTCGTCATGTCGAGCGATTCTCCCGCCGCGTCCGCCGGACCCCTCGCCGGCCTGCGCGTCCTGGACCTGGGGCGCGTGCTGGCAGCCCCGCTCTGCACCATGATGCTGGGCGACCTGGGGGCGGAGGTGATCAAGGTGGAGCGCCCCGGCGAGGGCGACGACACACGCACCTGGGGCCCACCCTGGGCGGAGGGGCCGGAGGGGCGGGAGAGCGCGTACTACCTGTGCGCCAACCGCAACAAGCGCTCGGTGGCGGCGGACCTGAAGACGGAGGCCGGCCGCGCGCTGGTGCGGTGCCTGGCGCTCGAAGCGGACGTGCTGATCGAGAACTTCCTGCCCGGCACGATGGAGCGCTGGGGGCTGGGCTACGAGCGCCTGGCGAGCGACAATCCCGGCCTGGTGTTCTGCTCGGTGACGGGCTACGGGCTGGAGGGGCCGGAGGCGGGGCGCCCCGGCTACGACTTCGCGGTGCAGGCGCGCGCCGGGTGGCTGGCGGTGACCGGCGAGCCGGGGGGGGAGCCCATGAAGGCGGGGATGGCGCTCGCCGACGTGCTCACCGGCCACAGCGCGGCGGTGGCGATCCTGGCCGCGCTGCGCGAGCGGGACCGCTCCGGCCGCGGCCAGCACGTGGAGGTGGCGCTCTTCGACGCGGCGCTGGCGGGGCTGGTGAACGTGGGCCAGGCCGCGCTGGTGACCGGCCGCGAGCCGCGCCGCTGGGGCAACGCCCACGCGACCATCGTCCCGTACCAGGCCTTTCACGCGGCGGACCGCCCGTTCGTCCTCGCCGTGGGCAACGACCCGCAGTGGCGGCGTTGCTGCGCGGCCCTGGGGCTGGACGCGCTGGCGGACGATCCCCGCTTCGCGACCAACCCGGCGCGCGTGGAGCACCGCGATGTCCTGGTGGCGACGCTGGAGCAGCGGCTGCGGGAGCGCCCCGCGGCGGAGTGGCTGGACGCCCTGGAGGCTGCGGGCGTCCCCTGCGCGCCGGTGCAGCCGGTGCGCGACGCGCTGCACGACCCCGCCTTCACGGAGCGCGGCGGCCTGTGGGAGATGGAGGGGCCCACCTTCGGGCGGACGGCGAGCGTGGGCTCGCCCATGCGCTTCTCGCGCACCCCCGCCGGGCTGCGCCGCCCGCCACCCGCCCTGGGCGAGCACACCGCCGAGGTGGAGCGGGACGGCTGGGGGCGAGCCACCCCCGCTCCGGCGGCTGGGCGGCCGGATCACACCGCGGGGCGGGCGTGATCTACGCCCCGGCGGCCGTAGCCGGCCTGCGCCTCCGCCGCGCCGCGCCGGCCAGGCCCGCCAGGCCGCTGCCGAGCAGCAGCACGGTGGCCGGCTCCGGGACCGGGGCCACGGCCGTCATGTCGTAGGAGTCGTTGAACGTCATGCTGGCCACGCCCTGGGGCACGGCCAGCGAGGTGGAAAAGACTTCCGTGGCCGACAGCACGAACCGGCCGGCGGAGTCGGAGACGAAGCTCCTGTACAGCATCTGCTCGATCGCAGAGTCGGACAGTCCCAGCGCGTCGTTGCTCACGAAGTCGATGCTCAACGCGCCGCCGGAGGTCCAGATGCTCAGGGCGAAGAGCGATTCCAGCCCGGCGACGTCGCTCCGCAGGTCCGTGAACAGCGAGGCGAACCCTTCGCCGCTCGCCTCGAGCACGAGCTGCTCGAACAGGAAGGACATCTCGATCATCTCACCGGAAACGATCTCCTCGTAGGTCAGGGGGTCTTTTTGGCTGGCCGATGCCTCCGCGTCGGTGGTCGCCGACGCCTCCGCCAGGACCTTCGCCTCCCAGATCGCCCGGAGCCCGTTCACGATGGGAGGATTGCCCTTCGAAATGGGCTCTCCGGTGACCTTGCCCTCGGATGAGGCTTTCGCGCCGCCCATTTCCGCCTCCAGCGGACCATCCGAGACGCTTCCACCGCTCGCCGGAGGAGGATCGACGGTCAGGATCCGCCCTACGACGGGGGCAGGGTCCTGCTTGTTGGCCCCCGCCCTGGAGAGCAGGTCCACGCTGGCGTCCTTGTTCGCCTTCACCACCGCCGTGGCCGTCGTCGGGCCGATCTTGCGGCTGGCCTTTCCTTGCCCGGCTCCCCTGGAGACCGATTGCGCCTCCAGCGAACCCACCTGCGGAAGGGAGAAAAGTGCAAGGACGAATACGAGCACGCCGCTTCTCGTGCGTGCGGAGGAGAGCCATCGCATCGTTCACCTCCTGAAGGAGTGTTGCAAAACGAGCGTCCTTCGGCTTCTTTGGGGGTACCTGCAGGGCAGACCGGCTTCCAGTTCGCTCTGGCTTTTGCTCCTCGTCTGAGGGTTGGAGGGAGCGGGCGATGGCTCGACCGCGGCATCGCCAGCAATCAGGATTGATAACGAGGGAACTTGTGTGGGCAAGGATCACGTGGCCCGGGAACGCCCCGGTCCGTCCCGCCCTAACCCGGCGATACACGAAAAGAGACCGGGGCACCCGAAATGGATGCCCCGGTCCCGCGCAAACCGTGATGTGGGCTTGCTTCTCAAGCCATGCGGACGACGTTCTCGGCGGCCGGGCCCTTCTCGCCGTCGACCATGTCGAACTCGACCCGCTCACCCTCGGTGAGCGAGCGGAAGCCCTCCGCCTTGATGGCGGAGAAGTGGACGAAGCAGTCGCGGTTGCCGTCTTCCGGCGTGATGAAGCCGAAGCCCTTGGCGTCGTTGAACCACTTCACGGTTCCGATGGTGCGCATTGCGGTACTCCTGGTGGGTTGAATGTGTCGGGGACCGGCAAAACCCCACCAGCCGACCGACGAACTTCGCCGCGCGGCGCGCGGCCCTGCGGGAATCGCGCTGTTACAACTGCCCCGCGCGGCGGGCGACCCTGAGATCCTTCTGGCGGCGCCGGAGAGCGGCCTTGGACTTGACCTTGCGGGCTTCGCTCGGCTTTTCGTAGAAGCGCTTGCGGCGCATGTCCTTGAAGAGCCCGGAGCGGAGCATGCGGCGGCGGAACTGCTTGAGCGCCCAGTCCAGGCGATCGTTCTCACCGAGCTGAATCTCGACCAACGACGCCTCCAGGCTGGATTCCGGTGCGGAGAAGGGGACAGCTTGAAACGAGGAACCCGGGTACGGGAGCACCCGGGTCGTTGCGTGGGCATCACGAAGCGAGAACTGGCGGAGTTTCCACTCGACGCAGGAGGCCAAAATAATCGGCTCCCCCCTGCTCGTCAACTCTCTCGTGAAAGCTCCTCCTCCTCGCCCACCGCGGGCTCCGGTGGAGTCCGCCTTCGCGCCCGGCAAAAGCCGAGGCCGCATCCCTCGGGATGCGGCCTCGGTCCTCGCCGGCGCCCGCCGCCCGTGCCCGCTACTTCTTCGCGGACTTCGTGCCGCCGGTCTTGGCGGCGCCCTTGGTGGCGCCCTTGGTGGCGCCCTTGGTGGCGCCCTTGGTGGCCGAGCCGGCGCTCTTGGCGGCGCCGCTGCCGGCGCCGGCCGACTTGGCCGGGGTGGAGGACTTCTTCGCGGTGCTCTTGGTGGCCGCGGCAGCGCCCGACGAGGAAGCGGAGGGCGACTTGGTGGCTCCGCCGGCCGCCTTGCGCGCCGAGCCCGCCGTGCGGCTCTTTGCCGTGGCTCCCGCCCCGCCCCCTGCGCTCCCGGACATGGTGTCCTTGAACCCCTTGCCGGGCGAGAAGCTCACGGTGGTGCGCTCCGGAATCTGGATCACCGTGCCCGTGCGGGGGTTGCGCCCCTCGCGCGCCGCCCGGGTCTTGCTGCTGAACTTGCCGAACCCGGGGATGGAAAGGCTACCGGCCGTGCGTACCGCCTCCGAGATGGCCCCGCCCGCCGTGTCGAAGATCGCATCCACCACGCGCGCTGCGGCCGCCTTGCTCATCTCGGCTCTCTCGGCTACCAGCTCGATGAATTGCGATTTTTTCATGATGGGCCTCCCGGGGGCGGTGGGTGAAGCGGTGTTTCCGCCTCGCCCGAAGACAGATGCAATCTCGGTTCCACTTTTCCGCGCCATCACTGGATTCCCGCGGGGTGGCGCCGTCCACGTCCCACCCGAAAGTGCAGGAGCCGCCCCGATTTCCGCGGGGCGGCTCCTGTTCGTGCTTTCGTAAACTGTTGCTGCACGCTGATTTACGATGTTTTGGCGCGGCCTGGTCAGCGGCGGTTGAAGCCGGTGCGGAAGGAGTCCATCACCTTGCGGGCTCCCTCCGCGGCCTGCCCCATGGTCTCGCCGAAGGTTTCGCGGGCGCTGTCGCGGTAGGCGCGCGCCGCCTCGGCGAGGTCGTCGCGGTACGAGGCCTCGGGCTCGCCGCGCCGCCGGTACTCGCCGCGCAGGATGCGGTCGTAGTCGCCGCTCTCGAACCAGCTGCGCATCTCGGCCACGCGGATGACGGGGAAAGGGTGCGTCAGGTCCAGCGTGTTGAGCACCTTGAACACCTGGTCCACCAGGTCGCCCTGCTGCCGGTAGTCGTCGGCCTGGCGGATGAACTCGGGGAGGTTGGTCTGCCCGTCGCGCCCGCCGCCGGCGAACTTGAGCATGGTGTTCATGGCGGCGTCGGGGTCCTGGACGGCCAGCAGCCCGGCGCGGTCGCACGACAGCTCGGCCTTGCGGTACCACTCCATGAGCGCGGCGAGCACCGCGCGCGCCGCCAGCCCCACGATGGGAAAGCCCATGTTGGCGAGCTGGAGGAGGATGTACATCATGGTGCGGTACAGCGCGTGCCCGCTCATGACGTGCCCCAGCTCGTGCCCCAGGATGAAGACGAGCTCGCGCTCGCTCAGCAGCGCCAGCGTCCCCGAGTTGACGGTGATGAAGGGCTTCTCCATCCCCCAGGCGCCGGCGTTGACCATGGGGGTCTGCGTCACGTACAGCGGGTACTCGGCCGGGGCGTCCAGGACGCGCGCGGCCTCCTGGTAGAGGCGGTGGACTTCCGGGAACTGGGTGGGGGAGACGCGTACGGCGTTGGCCTGGAAGGCCAGCCGGATGGGGCGCTCCCCGAAGAAGCCGAAGACCTTCCTGAGCACCTCGTCGAAGCCGGGGACGCGGCGCAGGGCGTTCAGCGCGGCGCGGTCGGCCGGGTGTTCCCAGCTGCACGAATCGATGTCGGTGAGCACCCGCGGGGTGCGGCTCAGCTCGTTCATGGGACTCCTGGAGGGGTGAGGGGCGCCCCCGCCGTGGGGCGGCGCAGGGGGCACTACGGGCGTCCCCGGCGCCCGGTTTCGGCGGGCGCGCGCACCCGGCAATAGTGCGGCGGCGCGGCCCCGGGGGCAAGCGCAGCCCGGGCTCGGGCCTGTCGCAGGCGGAACTTTCGACTTAGCTTGCCGGTATCGTTCGTGTGCCGTCCGCCCCGCCGGACGCCGCACGGATCCCCAGCCGGTCTGTCCGCGGTCCCGCTTTCCTTTTCCAAACCGGAGACATCCATGCGCCATCGGATCTCGGCACTCTTCGCGGCCCTCCTGGCTCTCGCGTTCGTCGCGCCCGCTCCGGGCAGCGCACAGGGCGCCGCCGCGCTGAACGGCACCTTCACGTACAACGCCGCCGCCAGCGACAACATCAACGCGGCGATCAACGCGACGGTGCGGGACATGAACTTCGCGCTGCGGCCCATCGCGCGCGGGCGCCTGCGGAAGACGAACCAGCCGTACCAGCGGCTCCAGATCTCCCACACGCCGCAGCAGGTGTCCGTCATCACCGACACCCGCCGCCCCATCGTGTCGCCGGCCAACGGGACGCCCGTGGACTGGACGCGCGAGGACGGCGAGAAGCTGAAGGTGAGCACGGTGTGGCAGGGGAGCACGCTGGAGCAGACCTTCAAGGCCGAGGACGGCCAGCGGGTGAACGACTACTCCGTCAGCTCGGACGGGCGAACCCTGACCATGCGCGTCACGGTCACCAGCCCGCGCCTGAAGAAGCCCCTCACCTACAAGCTGGTCTACAACCGCGCGTCATAGCGCGGTCGCGGCTCCGGCAGGAAACGAGAACGGTCCCACCGCGCGGTGGGGCCGTTCTCGTTTCTGCATCCTGGAGCTTCTTCGTCCGGCCGGACAGAACTACGGCGCGCTCCGGCAAGCTCCGGTGTCTGTGGTCGGCCGGGGGAGGCTCCTCCGGCAGTGCGACACCCGAAGGGACTCGCAGAGCACTCGCCCACCCTCCCAGTGAAGGCACGATCACGCTGGCTTCGAACAAACGCACTGCCTGCGGACCCTCCCCCGACCTCCCGGCGAGCATCGCAGGAACGGCAACGGCCCCGGACCGACAGAAACCCTCCCCCAGACTTGGGGGAGGGTGGCGAGCTTCAAGCGAGCCGGGTGGGGGCCTCCTGCGGACGCCAGCACAATGCCCGCGTGAGGGATTTCGGCCCGAAGGGGCGAGACCGCGCGGCTGTTTGCGCGGGCTCGACTCCGTTGGGCTGCGTTGTTTGCAGCCCTACGGAGCCGAAGCCCGACCCCGCGCCAGCGGGGGCACGCCCAAATTTGCTGTTGAAGTCCGTTGAAGAATCACCCGGTGACCTCCGCCTTGCGATCGGGATGGACGGCTCCTTCGTCGGCGGGCTCGGCGGGGAGGAGCGCGGACACGACGCCCGGCCGGCTTTCCCAGGCGTCGAACACCTCGGCGTAGCGCAGCCCGAACGGCGCCGCCACGCTGCGCAGGCGCTGGTCGAACCAGTCCGGGTCGCCGAAGCGGATGCGCTCGAAGTAGAAGCGCGCCAGCTCGTGGATGCCGTCCAGGTACGGCTCCACGTCCACGGCGACGGCGGGAAGCGGGGAGTGCACGTCGCGCAGCGTGAACACCGGCGCCAGCTCGCGGTGCGGCGGCGCGGGGGCCACCACCTTGGCGATGCGCGCCAGCGTGACGGCGTCGCGGAAGATCCTGCCGCAGGCCTGGTGGTCGGGGTGGCGCATGCCGCGAAGCCACCCGTCGCCCCAGGTGAGGATGCCGTCCGGCTTCACCTCGGCGATCACTTTCGCTACCTCGCGCGCGGCCTCCACGGTGGATTCCAGGCGCGTGTCGCGGAAGCTCATGAACTGGGTCTCCACGCCCAGGATCTTCCCCGCGCGGCGCCCCTGCTCCTCGCGCAGGCGCGCCACCTCGCTCTCGGGGATGGGCCCGAAGGCTTCCGTCATCTCGCCGCGCGTAAGCCAGACGACCACCACGCGGTCGCCGCGCGCCTTCTGGGCGAGGATGGTCCCCGCGGCGCCCACCTCGTCGTCGGGGTGGGCGAGCCCCACCAGCAGCGTCTTCCCGGCCATGTCGTCTCCGTCTCCGGTTCGGTCGGTCCGCCGTCCCGTTCGCGGCGGCGTCCCCTGAGTTAGCGCGGCGCGGGGCCGCCGGGCAAGGGGCGCGCCGGGTCGCGGCGGCTCGACCCCGCCGCTGGTGCGGAGCGTGCGTCGACGGGCGTGGACGGCGCGACACCCCGGAGGGAGACGGTACGATGCCGACGCAGAAGCTGCGGGTGCGTGGACTCAGGCGGGAGGACGAGGCGCGGGTCACGGCGCGGCTGCGGGCGCTGCCGGGCGTGTACTTCGCCATGCTGAACTGCGGCGCGGAGTGCGCCGAGGTGGACTTCGAGGACGACCGCGTGTCGCTGGAGGAGATCCGCGCGGCGGTGCGCGAGTGCGGCTACGAGGCGGAAATCGCCGGCTGAGCAGCGGCCACGGCGGCTGCCGCGTTCATCGCACGCTTGATTTTCGGGATGTGTTCGGGATAACTTGAATCCAGGACATCTCCTCGACTCAAGGCGTGGCCGCAGCTCATGGAACTCATTCCGATCCGGGGACGTGGAGCCAGCCACAACCCGCCCAATCGCTTCGAGAAGCTCCACGTGGAGCTGGAGCCCATCCCCGGCGACCCCGACGATCCGGAGCCGCAGCCGAGCACGCAGTATTTCCGCGACCAGGCAAGGAGCATCCTCGCGCGCAACAACAGCCCGGACATCCCGTTCAACGTGAGCATCAACTGCTACCGCGGCTGTTCCCACGGGTGCATCTACTGCTATGCGCGGCCGAACCACGAGTTCCTGGGCTTTTCCGCCGGGCTCGACTTCGAGACCCGGATCATGGTGAAGGAGGATGCGCCCGAGCTTCTCCGGCGCGAGCTGTCGTCGCCGCGGTGGCGGCCGGAAGTCATCGCCATGAGCGGGGTCACCGATCCGTACCAGCCGGTCGAGCGCAGGCTGGGACTCACGCGGGGGTGCCTGGAGGTCCTCGCCGAGGCCCGGAACCCGGTCAGCATCGTGACCAAGAACCATCTCGTCACGCGCGACATCGACCTCCTGGGCGAGCTGGCCCGGGTCGGAGCGGCGCTGGTCTTCCTGTCCATCACGACGCTGGACCCCAAGCTCCAGCGGGTGATGGAGCCCCGCACGTCCATTCCGACCCGCCGGCTCGATGCGATCCGCGAGCTGGCGGCGGCGGGGATCCCGACGGGGGTGATGGTCGCACCCGTGATTCCCGGCCTGACCGACCACGAGATGCCGGCCATCCTGGAGGCCGCGGCGCAGGCCGGGGCCCGGTCCGCCGGCTACGTTCCGATCCGGCTTCCGTTCGCGGTGAAGGATCTCTTCGAGCAGTGGCTGGAGCAGCATTTCCCGGATCGCAAGAGCAAGGTGCTGAACCGGATCCGGGAGCTGCGGGGGGGCAGGCTGAACGATGCGCAGTTCCACGAGCGCATGCGGGGCGAGGGAGTCTGGGCAGCCCACCTGAAGCAGGTCTTCGATACGACCTGCCGGCGGCTGGGAATCAACGAGCGGAGCCTCGCGCTGTCGACGGAGGCGTTCCGCAGGATCGGCAGGGGTCCCCAGTACGACCTCTTCTAGGGTCTGCCGGATCGGATCTCCGGCACGAGGATCGCGGCGGGCGGGAAGGCCGCGACAAAAAAGCGTGGCAGGGGCGGAAGCCCGTGCCACGCTCTGTTTTCCAGGACTGGCCGACGGCCGGTGCAGCGGGCTCGTCATCCCCGGCGGACAGGGAGTGTGCGTACGCATCCCTCGCCACTCTCAGCTTATAGCATACCGGGGGACTTGCGGCAAGGCCCGGGTGGGGCTGCAGAGTTGTCGGCCGAAAAAATCCCGGAGAACGTAAACAGGGAGGGAGCGGATGGACGGCTACGTGCTGGGTTTCCACGAGATCGACCGGACGCAGGTCGCGGTCGTCGGGGGCAAGGGAGCGCACCTGGGGGAGCTGTCGCGGATCGAAGGCGTCCGCGTGCCGGCCGGCTTCTGCGTGACGACGGACGCCTTCCGGCGGATCATGGCGGATGCGCCGTCGATGGACGATCGGCTCGACCGGCTGTCGCGCCTGGAGCCGGACGACCGGGAGGCGATCCGCGCGCTCAGCGCGGAGATCCGCCGGACCGTCGAAGCGATCGCACTCCCCGACGACCTGGCGGCGGCGATCACCGGCCCGCTTGCCCGGCTCGGCGAGCAGGCCGCGTATGCCGTCCGGTCCAGCGCGACGGCGGAGGACCTGCCGACGGCCTCCTTCGCGGGCCAGCAGGACACGTATCTGAACGTCGTTGGGGCGGCGGCGATCCTCCGGCACGTCAGCCGGTGCTGGGCCTCGCTCTTCACCGAGCGGGCCGTGACCTACCGCCTGCGCAGCGGCGTGGACCACCGCAGGGTCCACATGGCCGTGGTGGTGCAGCGGATGCTCTTCCCCCGGGCGGCGGGCATCCTGTTCACGGCCGATCCCGTCACCGGCAACCGCAAGGTCGCGTCCGTGGAGGCCGGCTTCGGACTCGGCGAGGCCCTGGTCTCCGGTCGGGTGAACGCGGACGTCTTCAAGGTGCGGGACGGCGAGGTCGTCGCCAGGACGATCGGCACCAAGCAGCTCGCCGTCCACGCCTCGCCGGCGGGCGGGACGCGGGAACGGGCGGTCGAGCCGGAGCGGCAGGCGCAGCCTGCGCTGACGGACGCGCAGGCCGTGCGGCTCGCGCAGCTGGGCCGGCGGATCGAGGCGCACTTCGGCCGCCCCCAGGACATCGAGTGGTGCCTGGTGGACGACGACTTCCAGGTCGTCCAGAGCCGGCCGATCACCACGCTGTTCCCCCTCCCGGCGCCCACCGACGGGGAGAACCACGTCTACGTTTCCGTCGGCCATCAGCAGATGATGACCGACCCCATGAAGCCGCTGGGGCTCTCGTACTGGCAGATGACGACCCGTGCGCCGATGGCCGAGGCGGGCGGCCGACTGTTCGTCGACGTCACGAAGGGGCTCGCTTCGGCGGCGAGCCGCGACAGCCTGGTGAGCGCGCTGGGGAAGTCTGATCCGCTGATCGGGGACGCGCTCCGGACCCTTCTCGACCGTGGCGACTTCGTTCCGTCGCTTCCGGACGCGCCGCCTGGCTGGTCGGTTCCCGGGAGCGGGCACGCTCCGCTCGAGACCGATCCGGCCATCCCCGCCGAGCTGATCGCGCGCGGTGAGGCTTCGATCGCTGCGCTGAAGCGCGACATCCAGGCGAAGTCGGGATCGGCGCTGCTCGACTTCATCCGGACGGACATCGAGGCGCTGAAGCAGTTCCAGTTCGATCCGCTGAGCATGCGGGTGATCCTCGCCGGGATGGAGGCCGCCTGGTGGCTCAACGACAAGCTGGAGGAGTGGCTGGGCACCCAGAACGCCGCCGACACGCTCACGCAGTCCGTGCCCGGCAACGTCACGTCGGAGATGGGGCTGGCGCTCCTCGACGTCGCCGACGTGATCCGCCCGCACCCGGAGGTGGTGGCATTTCTCCAGCACGTAGAGGACGACGGCTTCCTGGACGAGCTGCCCGGGCTCGCGGGCGGGAGCGAAGCGCTGGACGCAATCCGCGCCTGGCTCGACAGGTACGGCATGCGCGGCGTCGGCGAGATCGACATCACGCGGCCGCGGTGGAGCGAGCGCCCCTCCACGCTCCTGCCCATGCTCCTCGGCAACGTCAGGAACTTCGAGCCGGGCGCCGGCGGGCGGCGCTTCGAGCAGGGGCGGCAGGAGGCCTGGAAGAAGGAGCAGGAGGTGCTGGAGCGCCTGCGCGCGCTGCCGGAAGGGGAGCAGAAGGCCGCGGAGACCAGGCGGATGATCGACCGCGTCCGGACGTTCGCCGGGTATCGGGAGTACCCGAAGTACGGCATGGTCAGCCGCAACTTCGTCTACAAGCAGGCCCTGATGGAAGAAGCCGGGCGCCTCGTGAAGGCCGGCGTGCTCCGCGACAGGGAAGACATCTTCTTCCTCCGGTTCGAGGAGCTCCACGACGTCGTGCGCACGAGCCACGTGGACGACGAGCTCATCCGCCGGCGCAGGGAGGAGTTCGACTCGTATCGATCGCTCACGCCGCCGCGGGTGCTCACGTCGGACGGCGAGGCCGTCGCCGGGGCCTACCGGCGCGACGACCTGCCGGCCGGCGCGCTGATCGGCCTGGCGGTCTCCGCCGGGACCGTCGAGGGGCGGGCCCGCGTCATCCTGGACATGGCGGAGGCGGACCTGGAGCCGGGCGACATCCTGGTGACCGCCTACACGGACCCCAGCTGGACGCCGCTGTTCGTCGCGATCGCGGGACTGGTGACGGAGGTGGGTGGCCTGATGACGCACGGCGCGGTGATCGCGCGGGAGTACGGCCTGCCGGCCGTCGTGGGGGTGGAGCACGCCACCCGGCGGATCCGCGACGGGCAGCGGATCCGCGTGCACGGGACGGGCGGGTACGTCGAGATCCTGCCCTAGCGGGAGGTGGAGCGCTACGGAAACGTCGATCCTCTGCCCCGTTCGTGGCCGCGGGGCCCTTCCTCGCCCGGTGCGCAAGATGGATTCCCGGCTTGGAACGCGGGCGCCGCGTTCCGGCGGTGAGCATGGCGTGTCGGACGGTTGTCCCCCGCCGCGCATGGACATAGATTGAACAAACATTGTGCAGACGGGCTCCGGCCGCGCTCCGGCCAGCGAAGGGA
The DNA here is from genome assembly GCA_963716255.1 of uncultured Gemmatimonadales bacterium. Taxonomy (GTDB): domain Bacteria; phylum Gemmatimonadota; class Gemmatimonadetes; order Longimicrobiales; family Longimicrobiaceae; genus JAFAYN01. Next base: position 4,006,143 of record OY970303.1, read on the forward strand.
CGACCATGAAACTGTATCAGCTCCAGGCGAAGCAGCTCCTCCCCATCTCCGTGTCCGCCGCGTGGGACTTCTTTTCCGACGCGGCGAACCTGCCGCGCATCACCCCGCCCTCGCTGGGCTTCCGGGTGACTTCCCCGCTGCCGCCGCGGATGTACGCGGGGATGATCGCCACCTACACCGTCACCCCGTTTCCCGGCGTGCGCGTGGGCTGGGTGACCGAGATCACGCACGTGGCGGAGCATGTGATGTTCGTGGACGAGCAGCGCTCCGGCCCGTACCGCTTCTGGCACCACCAGCACCACTTCGCGGAGGTGCCCGGCGGCGTGGAGATCCGCGACATCGTCCACTACGCGCTCCCGCTCCAGCCCGCGTCCGGGATGGTGCGCCGGTGGGTGGTGGAACCGCGGCTGCGCGCCATCTTCGAGTTCCGCCGCTCCACGCTGGAAGGGCTCTTCGGCCGGATGGAGTGAGGCGCGCCCCCGGGCCTCCTCCCGCCGCGCGGCGGCCCGGCCGATCCTCCGTGCGGCCTCCCCGCGCGGGCCTCTTGAAGAGCCGCGTACTTTGCGCTCCTGCCGCTCTCGTCCCCATCTCTTTTTGCGCGTTGGTCTTAGCTCGCGCCGCGCGTTTCTTCGCCCTTTTTTCGGTGTAGCGCATCGCGAGAAGTCGCACTATCTTGCGATCCTTCTCCTCACATCGCCGAGGGCGGTCCCCGGTTCCCCGGGATCACGGCCGCATTGTTTCCATCCGCCATCCGACGTCCAACCGTCATGACGAATCGCCTCGCCCCGGCGGCGGTCCTGCTCGTGCTCGCCGCCTGCTCGCCCGGCGCCTCGCGCGCTCCCGCCACGATGCCCTCGCCGGCCCCGGTCGTCGCCGTTCCCGCCGTCGCCCCGGACACCGTGGACTCCGGCCCCGAGCTGGAGACCGCCGAGCTCAAGGACGCCTCGTCCTCGCTGCTGGGGAGCGCGCGCTACGACATGCCCATGGAGGCCAACACCTGGGTGGCCGCCGAGCTGGACTTCCTGGTGACGCAGCGCAAGGCGGTGGTGGGGCGCTGGCTGGAGCGCGCCGAGCCGTACCAGGAGTTCGTCAAGGGCGTCTTCGCGGGGTACGGCCTCCCCACCGACATGCACCACCTGGCCATGGTGGAGAGCGGCTTCATCCCCACGGCGCGCTCGCGCGTGGGGGCGGTGGGGCTGTGGCAGTTCATGCCGGCCACCGGGCGCGGGATGGGGCTGCGGATCGACGACCTGGTGGACGAGCGCATGGACCCGGTCCGCTCCACGCACGCCGCGGCCAGGCACCTCCGCGACCTGCACCGCACCTTCGGCGGCGACTGGTCGCTGGCGGCGGCCGCGTACAACGCCGGCACCGGCCGCATCAGCCGGGGGATGCAGGGGATCGGGGCGAAGAACTTCTGGGAGCTGGCGGTGTGGGGGACGCTGGCGCAGGAGACCCGGCAGTACGTCCCGCGCCTGTACGCCGTCACCATCATCGCGCGCGACCGCGAGCGCTTCGGCTTCCCCGCGCAGCGCGGGCTGGTGCGCCCCTTCGCGTACGACAGCGTGCGCACCGACCTGTCCATCCCGCTGGCCGAGCTGGCGATGATGGCCAACCTGTCCGCAACCGCGCTCGCCGAGCTGAACCCGCACCTGCACCGCGGGATGACGCCGGCCGGCAGCTACTGGGTGTGGGTGCCGCGGGGGAGCGGACCCGCGCTCCAGCAGGCGTACCTGGACTCCGAGATCCGGCGGGACGGCGGCTATGCCAGCTACGCCGTGCGCCGCGGCGACTCCGCCGAGAAGCTGGCGCTCTTCGCGGGGATGACCCTTTCCCGGATCCGCGAGCTCAACCCCACGGTGGACCTGGAGACGCTGCCCAGCGGCGCGCGCCTGCGCCTTCCCCGCGCCGCCGTGGCCACGCTGGCCGCCCGCCCCGTCGAGCGCGTCGCGTCCCGCGGCTCCGACGAGGGCGAGGGCCGCAGCCGCGCCCGCAGCGAGGAGCGCGGCAAGGGCGACCGCGGCAGCGAGCCCCGCGCGTCCGAGCGCTCCTCCGCCTCCCGGAGCCGCGAGGGCGCGTCCTCCGAGCGCGAAGGCACCTCGTCCTCCCGCAGGTCGTCCGAGAGCTCGTCGTCGTCTTCCTCCTCCGAGCGCTCGTCCTCGTCCTCGTTCGAGCGGCGGCGCGAGGGGCGCACCACCGAGCACAAGGTGGCGGACGGCGAGACGCTGTGGGGGCTGTCCCGCAGGTTCGAGGTGTCGGTGGCCGAGATCCGCGAGGCCAACGACCTGGAGGGCGACGTGATCGTCCCCGGCCGCACGCTGCGCATTCCGCGCAAGGCCGCCGCCTCCGGGGAGCGCGCGGAGCGTCCGTCCTCGTCGTCCTCGTCGACGGCGCGGACGGCCCGGCGCGCCGAGGAGCCCTCGTCGCGGCGCAAGGACGGCGACGCGAGCAAGACGGAGCGCGAGTCCACGTCCTCCGCGTCGTCCTCTTCCCGGTCCGCCCGCTCGTCCGGGACGAGCGAGACCCGGAGCGCGGTCCGCGAGCACGTGGTCAAGAGCGGCGAGACGCTGTGGGGGATCGCGCGCGCGAACGACACCACGGTGGTGGCGATCCAGCGCGCCAACGACATGGACGAAGACTCCCCCATCCGTCCCGGCCAGAAGCTCCGCATCCCGCGCTGACGGGTTCTTTCTTCAGGTGCATCGACGCCCCGGGTTCCTCGCGAGGAGCCCGGGGCGTTTCTCTTGTCTCCTCAGCTTTCGTGGGGCCGCTCCGGAGCCGGACGATACTGCCGTCCGTCTCCTGCGCGGGCTCCGGGAACCCCGCCAAACCGCCGGCGGGTTTCCCTCCGCCTGAGTGAGCCAGCCAAACTGCCGGCTGTCTCCCTCCGAACAGACTTGGGGGGTACTGCGGAACCACGAACGGTGCCCCCACCTCGATGCCGAGGCGGGGGCGCCGTTCGCAGGCTGTGGCGCTTCACGCTTCGCGTGAACCGATGAACCCTGTTTCCTAGTCCGACACGTCCTCCACCTCGTCCTCCGCCAGCCCGATCACCACTCCGTCCTCGAACTCCACCATGAAGCCGTCGCGGCCGGTCTCGTTGCTGTCGGCGCCCCAGTGGCCGATCACCTCCCCCACCTTGCCCAGGTAGGGGCGCGACTGGTCGTAGCGCGCGTTGACCACCCGAACCTTGTGCATCTCGCCTCGCCGTGTCTGGGGTCTGCCGCCGTCACGCGGGCGGCCGGATGCATAAGGCGAGCCCGCCGAAACGGACGCGCCGCCCGGGTCACCCGGACGGCGCGTCCTCGTACGTGGGACCGGCGACCGCGGCTACAGGTCGTTCAGGTCCTTGGCGGTGCGGGCGGCGTCGCGGCGGGCGCTGGCCTCGCGCAGCGCTTCCTCGGCGCGCACCTGGTCCTGCTCGGCGCGGCCCTCCATCTGGTCCAGGCGCCCCTCGCGCTCCAGCTCGCGGTCGCCCAGCAGGTCGCCGAGCCCTTCCTTGAGCTTGCCGCCCAGGTGCTTGCCCTTGCCGCTCATGTCATCGGCCATGATGGACTCCTTGGTCAGTGGGTTCGCGTGAAGCCTTGTATGTCGTGGAGGGGGCAAGGTTTGTGCCCGGTCCCAGGCGTTCCCGCGCGGGGCTGGGCTGGCCTGGAGATTGCACGGCCGCGACCGTTCGGCTCTTCTGCTCCCGGGCTCCGGGGCTTCACCGAACCCGGGGGACGGAGTTGGCGGAACAGGAAGCGAGCGGGGGCCCGCCGGCGCCGTGGGAGCTGCTGCGTTCGGAGCGCCTGGCGGATTACGAGATGTTCGCGGTGCGCCGGGACCGGGCGCGCTCTCCGCGCAACGGGACGGAGCAGGACTTCCACTTCGTGGAGGCGCCGGACGGGGTGGCGCTGGTGGCCACCACGGCCGCGGGCGAGCTGGTGCTGGTGGAGCAGTTCCGCCACCCGCTGCGCCGCGTCACCCTGGAAACGCCCAGCGGGGTCATGGACCGGGGCGAGTCGCCGGTGGAGGCCGGGCTCCGCGAGCTGCGCGAGGAGACCGGCTACCTGGCCGGGCACGCCGAACACGTGGGAACGCTGACGCTCAACCCCTCGTGGCAGACCACGCGGGTGCACGTGGTGGTCGTGCGCGACGCCCGCCCCCGCGCCGAGCCGGAGCCCGACGAGGCCGAGGACCTGCGCGTGCGGCTGCTCCCCGCGGGCGAGGTGGAGCGGCGCGTGGCCGCCGGCGAGATCGACGCGTGCGTTTCCGTGGCGGCGCTGGCGCTGGCCCGCTGGGGACCGGGGGGAGCGCCGTGAACCGTGCGGCTCCCTTGCGGTACAGGGGGAAGCGAACGTACTCATATACAATCGTTGGACGCGGCACCCATATGTTCGTCTTCATCTCGCACCTGTCCGTTCCGGAGGAGGACCGGGAGTCGCTGGAGCGCCACTTCCGGGAGCGGTCGGGGCTGGTGGACGGCTTCCCCGGCTTCCTCTACCTCCAGCTGCTGCGCCCCCAGTCCGGCCCCGCCTCCCACACCTTTCTCACCGCGTGGGAGGACCGCGAGGCGTTCCGCAGCTACATGCGCAGCCGCGAGCACGCGGCGTCGCACTCGCGCGAGCCCGCGGACATCATGGGCCGGACCGAGGTGAGCCACGAAGCGTACGAGGTGCTGATGGACTCGCGGAGGATGCCGGAATGGGTGGCGTAGCCCCCGCGGCCGGGGAGGTCACCCGCGAGTACCTGGAGGCGGTGCTCGCCGGCGACCGGCGCCGCGCCTTCGCGGTGCTGGACCGGGCGCGCGGCGCGGGGCTCGGCCACCGCGAGATGTACCTCGCGGTGTTCCAGCCGGCGCTGCGCGAGGTGGGGCGGCTCTGGGAAGAGAACCGCATCTCCGTGGCGGACGAGCACCTGGCCACCGCCATCACCCAGGCCGCCATGGCCCGCCTGTACGACGACCTGTTCACGCTGTCGCGGCAGCGCGGGCCGCTGCTGATCGCCGCGTGCGCGGACTCGGAAAGGCACGAGCTGGGGCTGCGCATGATCTGCGACCTGCTGGAGCTGGAGGGGTGGGACACCGTCTTCCTGGGCGCCACCACCCCCATCGACAGCCTGCTGGAGATGGTGGAGGCGCGCCGCCCCGCGGTGGTCGCGCTCTCCGCCTCCATCTCCCCGCACCTGGGCCGCGTGCGGGAAGCGATCCGCGTGATCCGCGAGCGCCTGGGCGACCGGGCGCCGGTGATCGCGGTGGGCGGCCGTCCGTTCATGGAGGACCCGGAGCTCGCCGGCCGGGTCGGCGCCGACCTCACCGCCATGGACGCGGTGGAGGCGGTGAAGCTGCTGCAGGAGAGAGTCGCCGCATGAGCACTCACGCCGGGACCGGTCTTCACGCCTCCCTCCGCGCCTTCCCGGCCGCGGTGCTGGAGCTGTCCCCGGACGGGACGGTGACGGACTCCAACGGCCGCATGGAGACGGCGCTGGGCCGCCCGCTGGTGGGAGGGCCGCTGGCCGGCGTGCTGGACCGCGCTTCGGCGCACAGGCTGGAGCGGGTGCTCGCCGGGGCGGAGGCCGGGGAGGGCTGGGAGCTGATGTTCGAGGGCGCGGACGCCGTGCTCCCCCTCGCCTTCGCCGTGACCCGCACCGCCGACGACGGGCGGGAGCGCCTGTGGCTGGTGGAGCTGCCGCGCGACGCGCGGGGCTCGCGGCTCCACGAGGAGCTGCACGAGACGAACTCGGAGCTGGTGAACACCAAGCGCGAGCTTTCCAAGGAGAAGGTCCGGCTGGTGCGGGCGCTGGACGAGCTGGAGCGCGAGCTCCACGAGAACGAGCGCCTGTCGCAGGAGTTCCAGCGCCAGAACGAGGAGATGGAGGCGCAGAACGAGGAGCTCCTCGCCATGACGGAGGAGCTGCACGCGGGCCAGGACCAGCTCCTCCAGCTCAACCACCAGCTGGAGCGCCGCACCCGCGAGCTGCAGATCGCCATCAGCGCCCGCAACCGCTTCTACGCGGCGATGAGCCACGAGCTGCGCACCCCGATCAACGCGATCATGGGGTACAACGACCTGCTCCTGGCCTCGGTGTACGGGCGCCTGGCCGAGCAGCAGGAGCTGGCGATCGAGCGCTCGCAGCGGGCCGCGCGCCACCTGCGGGAGCTGGTGGGCGACATCCTGGACATCTCGCGCATCGAGCTGGGCAAGTTCGACGTGCAGCCGGAAACGGTGGAGCTGCCGCGGCTGGTGGAGGACCTGTTCGCGGCGGTGCGGCCGCTGGCGGACGGCCGGGGCTCCACGCTCCACCTGATGGGCGGCGACGAGCCCTGCCGGGTGGTCAGCGACCCGCGCCGGGTGCGGCAGATCGTGCTCAACCTGCTTTCCAACGCCATCAAGTTCGGCAACGGCAAGCCCGTGTGGGTGCGCTGCGGCCGGGCGTCCGAGGGCGGCGTGGAGGTGGAGGTGGTGGACGGCGGCGACGGGATCCCGCCGGAGGACCTGGGCCGCATCTTCGAGGACTTCGTGCAGCTGGGGACGGAGGTGATCGGCGGGGCGGAGGGGACGGGGCTGGGGCTCCCGATCTCGCGGCGCCTGGCGCACCTCCTGGGCGGCAGGCTGGAAGTGAGCTCCACCGTGGGGCTGGGGAGCACGTTCCGGCTGGTGCTGCCGCCCTCCATCCCCGCGGTCCGCGCCTCGGTCTGACCGCGCCGCGCTGGCCTGCGCCCGCGGGTCGCGCTATCTTCACCGTGACATTTCCGGCATTTCCCGCGGCGCGCCCCCGGTCCGGAGGCGCCGCGCGGGGCACGCCGCATCCAGGAACCGCAACGAAACCGGTGCATGGCGGCTGAGCAGGAGGGTAGGACCGCGGATCGCGACGGCGACCGCCGTGGGCCCGACCGGCGGGGTGGCGACCGGCGCGCCCTGGAACGGCGGACTCCCGCGCCGGTCTGGCGCCGCCCCTGGGCACTCGTCTCCTACGGGGTGCTGGGCGCTCTTGCCCTGGTCCTCGTCGTCGATTCCATGTCGGGCGATGACGACGGTCCACCCGAGGGGGCCGTGATCGCCGCGGGCCCGGTGGCGCCGGCGGCGGACTCCACGCCCGCGCCCGCGGCCGCGCAGCCCCCGCAGGATGCCTTCGCCACGGCGGACTTCGAGCGGCTGGTGATCGAGGGGCAGGACGCGCGGGGCCGCAGGGTGCGCACCGAGCTGTACTGCGACACGCCGGACCCGGTCGCCCTGCGCCAGGGGATTCCCAACGCGGAGAGCGCCATCCTGGCGCTGCGCGACAGCATGGGGCGCGTCCCCGGCGCGGACTGCAAGTGGGGCGCGCGCGGCGACGAGCGCCGCCAGGACTTCCTCCTCCTGGTCCCGGCGGACCTGGCGGACGACTTCGCCGCGGCGCCGGTGACCACGGACGAGTTCGTGCGCCGCCGCCGTCTGCTGGCGGAGGTGGAGTGGATCGGCCGCTCCGAGATCGTGGCGCTCCGCACCGTGGGTGTCCTGCGCCGCGTCCTCACCCCCTGACGCCGGCTGGTCCCCGCGCGCGGCCGCCCGCACTCCGGGCGGCCGCGCGCGCTTTTTTCCCGGAGCTTCCTCCAGCCTCCAGCCTTTTCCCGATGTCCGCGGCCCCGCACGACCCCGATCCGCTCCTGGAGCGCGCGCGCCGCCTCCACCGCGAGGCCCCGCTGGTGGACGGGCACAACGACCTGCCCTTCGAGGTCCGCGTGAAGGGGGGTGGCGACCTGGAGCGCATGGACCCGGACGGCCCGCTCCCGGCGCAGCACACGGACGTGCCGCGGCTGCGCGAGGGCGGGGTGGGCGGGGTGTTCTGGGCGGCGTACGTGCCGCCGACGCTGGCCGGCAGCGGAGCGGCGCGCTTCGCGCTGGAGCAGATCGGGCTGGTCCACGCCATGACGGAGCGCTCGCCGCACCTGGAGCTGGCCCGCACGGCGGCGGACGTGGCGCGCATCCACGGGGAGGGCCACATCGCCTCGCTGATCGGGGTGGAGGGCGGGCACGCGATCGAGAACTCGCTGGACACGCTGCGGGGCTTCGCGGAGCTGGGGGTGCGCTACCTGACGCTCACCCACGCCGACACCATCGAGTGGGCGGACGCGGCGACGGACGAGGAGCGCCACGGCGGCCTGACGCGCTTCGGCGAGGAGGTGGTGCGGGAGATGAACCGGCTGGGGATGCTGGTGGACCTGTCGCACGTGTCGGCGGCCACCATGCGCCACGCTCTCCGCGTCACGGAGGCGCCGGTGGTGTTCTCGCACTCGGGCGTGTGCGGGGTGGCGGAGCACGCGCGCAACGTCCCGGACGACGTGCTGGAGCGGGTGAGGGAGAACGGCGGGGTGGTGATGGTCAACTTCTACCCGGGCTTCGTGGAGCCGCGCGGGGCGGAGATCATGCGCGACATGTTCGACGTGCAGCGCGCCATCCGCGACCGCCACCCGGACGACTCGCACCGCGCCTGGCGGGAGTTCGAGGAGTGGCGGAGCGCGCACCCGGTGCCGCGCGGCACGGTGGCGACGCTGGCCGACCACGTGGACCACGTCGTCCGGGTGGCGGGGATCGACCACGCGGGGCTGGGCTCGGACTTCGACGGGGTCACGGCGCTCCCGGAGGGGATGGAGGACGTGTCCCGCTACCCCTGGCTCACCGCGGAGCTGCTGCGGCGGGGCTACTCCGACGACGACGCGAAGAAGGTGATGGGCGGCAACGTGCTGCGGGTGCTGCGCGAGGCGGAGGAGTTGGCGGAGCGGCTCCGCGAGGAGCGCGGCCCCTCGCGGGCGACGATCGCGGAGCTGGACGGCGCCCGGTAGCCCGGATTTCCGGAAGCGAAACGGGACGACCCCCGCGCCGGACGCTCCGGCGCGGGGGTCTTCGTATCGTTGCGGGGCAGGCGGGCCCTCCCCCGGCTCTGCGCGTGGGGTCGGGCGCGGGGCTGCTCTCCGGAAAGAGTCAATGCCCTCCCACCCCGGCCACACCCCCGACTCTTTCCTCCGACCACCCCCGCACCCTCCCGGCGAGCATCGCTGGACGGCGACTGCCCGGCTGTTCTCCCCCTCTCCCGCTTGCGGGGGAGGGGGCCGCGGGGGAGGGGACACGCCCGAACCCGCCGTCAAGCAGTCAGGCGACCCCGGCCTCCGTCTTGGCCCACGCGAGCCGCCGGTGCAGCTCCTTCTCGCTCATGGTGCCGATGGCGAAGTCCGCGGCCTCGATGCTGTTGAAGCTCACCGTGGTGCGGATGGGCTCGCCGGCCCCTCCCTCCGGGCGGAACGCCAGCGTGGCGCCCTGCTTCAGGTGGGCGCCGGTGCTTTCCGCCGCCACCACTTCCCAGGCCCTGCCGTCCTCGTCCGTGATCGTGCGCATCCGTCCCTCGGGGTCGTGAACTGGTCGTGTGGGCCGGCGCGCGGCCGGCCGGATGGTTTTCGCGGTGCGGGGGCTCAGCGCAGCTCGGCCACCAGCGCCTCGCCGAGCGCCTCCACCTGCCAGCGGCGCACGCCGGGGACGCTCAGCATCTCCTCCGGGGAGCCGGGCATGGCCCGCGCCAGGTCCTCCAGCATGGCCTTGGACATCATGAAGCCGGGGTCCAGCCCCAGCTGGTCGGCGCGGCGGTTGCGGGCGTGCTTGAGGGCTTCCACGCGCGCTTCGTGCTCGGGGTCGCGCTCCCAGCGGCGCGCGGCGGGGAAGCGCGGCAGCTCGCCCTCGGGCACCTCAAGCCCGCGCGTGACGGCGGCCAGGATGTCGCGGCCGCGGCGCTGCGCCAGGCCCTCGGAGATGCCGCTGATCTCGGGGAGCTCCCTGACGGTGCGGGGCGCGCGGGCGCTCAGCTCGATCAGCGCCTGGTTGGCGAGGACGCGGAAGGTGGCCTGGTCGCGCTCGCGGGCCACCTCGTCGCGCCACGCGTACAGCTCGCGCAGGATGGCGAGCCCGCGCGGGGCCAGGTCGCGCGCGCCCTTGACGCGGAGGAACGCTTCGCGGTCGGCGTCGGGCTCGGCCCAGCGGGTCTGCTCGCGGCGGCGGAACTCCTCCTCGGCCCAGGCGAGCCGGCCCACGGCCTCCAGCTCCTGGCGCAGCCGGTCGCGCAGCGCGGGGAGGTGGGCGGTGTCGGTGGCGGCGTAGTCCATCATCCCCTGCGACAGGGGGCGCTCCGCCCAGTCGGCGCGCTGGAACTCCTTGGGGAGCTTGAGGCCCAGGTACTTTTCCACGATGTTGCCCAGCCCCAGCGAGCGCTCGCCCAGGAAGGCGGCGGCGATCTGGGTGTCGAACAGGCCGGCGAGGCCCATTCCCGCGTCGCGGTCCAGGATGCGCAGGTCGTAGTCGGCGTCGTGGAAGATCTTTTCCACGGCCGGGTCTTCGAAGAGCGGCTTGAGCGGCGAGACGTCGAACGCCAGCGGGTCGATCAGGAAGTTCTCCTCGCGCGAGGAGAGCTGGATCAGGCTCAGCCGGTCCAGGAAGCGGTGGTACCCGGCGGCCTCCGTGTCGGCGGCGATCAGGGGGAGGCCGCGGAGGCGCTCGATCACGCGCTCCAGGTGCTCCGGGGTCTCGACGTATTCGTATCTCACTCTGGGTCCGGTTCGGGGTCGCCGGATAATCGCCCTCCGGCGGTGCCCCCGCAAGAGTTCCGCCACCCGCGGCGGGTTGCTGGGGCTTCGCGCGGCGCCCTATGTTGCGGGCGCTCTCCGGTTCCCGCCGGCCCTTTTACAGCCGCTCTCCCCGCACGCCATGACCCGCAGCCGCACGCCCCGGCCCGACCTGGTCGTCCTCGCCCGCCGCATCCACCTGCTGGGCGACGCGCCGCCCGTGGCGGCGCTCCTGGTGCGCGGCGGCCGGGTGGCCGCGGCGGGCACCGAGGCGGAGATGCGCGCGGCGGCGCTCCCCGGGGCGCGGGTGGAGGACCTCGGCGGGGCCGTGGTGACGCCGGGGCTGACGGACGCGCACGTGCACCTGACGATGTGGGCGCTGGCCCGCCGCCGGGTGGAGCTGGGCGGCGCGCGCACCGTGGAGGAGGGGTTGGAGCGGGTGCGTGCCGCCGCGGCGTCGGGCAGCGGCTGGATCCGCGGGCTGGGGTGGGACGTGCACCGCTGGGGCGGCCTCCCCACCCGGGAGGCGCTGGACCGGGCCGCCCCGGACCGGCCCGTGTACCTGGAGAGCCACGACATCCACGCGGCGTGGGTGAACTCGGCGGCGCTGCGGGCGTGCGGGATCGACGCATCCACTCCCGACCCGGAAGGCGGGACCGTCGTCCGCGACCCCGCCACCGGCGAGCCCACGGGGATCCTGCTGGAGCACGCCAAGCGCCTGGTGGCCCCCTTTCTCCCCGATCCCTCGCGGGAGGAGGTGAGGGACGCGCTGCTGGACGCCCAGCGCGAGGTCCACCGGCTGGGGATCACCGGGGTGCACTCGGTGGAGCAGCCCACCGGCCTGGCCGACTTCCAGGACCTGGAGGCGCGCGGCCTGCTGCGCCTGCGGGTGCTCCAGGCGCTCCCCCTGGCCCTGCTGGACGACGCGGTCCGGCTGGGGCTGCGCAGCGGCTTCGGGGGGGAGTGGATCCGCATCGGCGGGGTGAAGATGTTCCTGGACGGGGCGCTGGGATCGCGCACGGCGCTGCTGCGGGAGCCGTACGAGGGCACGGCGGACGACCGGGGGATGGAAACGCTGCCGCTGGCCGACTTCCGGGACGCGGTGCGCAGGGCGGCGGAGGCGGGGATCGCGAGCACCGTGCACGCCATCGGCGACGCGGCAGTGGAGCGCGCGCTGGAGGTGCTGGGCGAAGCCCCCCGCGTGGCGGCGATGCCGCACCGCGTGGAGCACCTGCAGCTGTGTCCGCCGGAGCTGTGGGGGCGGGCGGCGCGGGCGGGGATCGTGGCGTCCATGCAGCCGGTGCACTTGCTCAGCGACGTGTTCCCGGCGGAGCGCCACTGGGGTCACGCCCGCTCGCGCGGCGCCTACGCCTTCGCGCCGCTGCTGCGCGCGGGGACGACGCTGGCGTTCGGGTCGGACGTTCCGGTGGAGACGGTGGACCCGCGGCCGGGGCTGTTCGCGGCCACCAAGCGGGTGAGCTGGGACGGCGAGCCGGCGGGCGAGTGGTACCCGGAGCATCGCCTGACGGCGGAGGAGGCGGTGCGCGCCTACACCGAGGGCCCCGCCGCCGCCGCGGGCGAAGCGGACCGGCGCGGCCGGCTCCTCCCGGGCTACGACGCGGACCTGGCCGCCTGGGACACGGACCCGCTGGCCGCCTCGCCCGAGGAGCTGCGCGGGATGCGCTGTCTGCTCACCCTGGTGGGCGGCGAGACGGTGCACCGGGACGGTGCCGCGTGACGCCCGAGGGGCTGGAGCGTGCCGTCGGCTGGCTGGCGGACGCCCGCCGCGTGGTGGCCTCCACCGGGGCGGGGATGTCCAGGGAGAGCGGCATTCCCACCTTCCGCGACGCGCTGGAGGGATTGTGGGAGCGCTACGACCCCGAGACGCTGGCGACGGAGCGCGGCTTCCGCGCGGACCCGCCGCTGGTGTGGAGCTGGTACGCGGAGCGGCGCCGGCAGATCGTGGCGTGCCGGCCGCACGCGGGCCACCTCGCGCTGGCGGAGATGGACGCGCTGCTCCCCTCGCTGGTCGTGCTCACCCAGAACATCGACGGCCTGCACGCCGCCGCCGGCTCGCGCGACGTGGTGGAATTGCACGGCAGCATCCGCCGGGTGAAGTGCCTGGACGCGCACCACCCCTTCGCGGGCGAGGTCCCGGACGCGGAGGGCGCCCCGCCGGTCTGCCCGCGGTGCGGCTCGCCGCTGCGCCCGGACGTGGTGTGGTTCGGCGAGGTGCTCCCGGAGGAGGCGATGGAGCGCGCCTGGATCCTCGCCGAGATGTGCGACGTGATGCTGGTGGTGGGCACCTCCGGCCTGGTGTTCCCCGCCGCCGACATCCCCCGCGCCGCAAAGGCCGCCGGCGCGCGCATCGTGGAGGTGAACCCCCACCCCAGCGGCATCACCCCCGTGGCCGACGTGTTCCTGCGCGGCACCGCCGGGGAGGTGCTGCCCATGCTGCTGGAAGGGCTGAAGCGCGCGAAGGCGGAGGCCGGCGGCCCCCACCCGGCGGCCTGAGAGCCGCCACCCTCCCCCAATTCTGGGGGAGGGCGTCCTGACCCTCGCCGTCCGACGTGTCGTTGCAGTACTCCCCACTCTCCCGCTTGCGGGGGAGGGGGCCGGGGGGAGGGGGCCGGCCGTCGCGTGAGGGATTTCGGCCCGAAGGGGCGAGACCCGGCGAGGCTGTTTCCGCCGGGGCTCGACTCCGTTAGGCAGCGTTGTTTGCTGCCTTACGGAGCCGAAGCCCGACCCCGGCGCCAGCCGGGGGCACGCCCAACCCTGCTGTAAAAAGTCGTAGCAGTTTCCTCCCGCCCCTTGCCCCTCCCGGAAGCGCCGGGCACTATTCCCGCTTCCCCGCACACGGACGCTGCGCACGGCCCGGTCCTTGCCGCGTCGCGCGGGTCACGTATCGCCCGCAGCCCGACATCATGATTCGACGCACCAAGATCGTCTGCACGCTGGGCCCGGCCACCTGGTCGCGCGACCGCATCGCCTCGCTGATCTCCGCGGGGATGGACGTGGCCCGGATCAATTTCTCGCACGGCGACCTCACCCGTCACGCGGAGACCATCCGCAACGTCCGCGAGGCCGCGCTGGCCGCCGGGCGCCCCATCGCGGTGCTCGGCGACCTGCAGGGCCCCAAGATCCGCGTGGGCGTGCTCCCCGAGCCGGTGGAGCTGAGCCCCGGCGACGGGGTGTGGTTCGCCCCCGAGGGGCAGCACCGCCCGGGCGAGCTCCCCACCACCTTCACCGAGCTGGCGCAGGACGTGGAGGTGGGCGACGTGGTGCTCCTGGCGGACGGGCTCATGGAGCTGATCGTGGAGGACGTGGAGGTCCCCCGCGTGAAGATGCGCGTGATCCATGGCGGGACGCTCACCTCCAACAAGGGGATCAACCTCCCGGGCACGCGCGTCAGCGTCCCCTCGCTCACGGAAAAGGACCTTCGCGACCTGGAGTTCGCGCTGGAGCAGGAGGTGGACTACCTGGCCCTGTCCTTCGTGCGCTCGGTCGAGGACGTGCAGGACCTGCTGCGGCGCATTCCCCCGGGCGGGCCGCTGGTGGTGGTCAAGGTGGAGAAGGGGCACGCGCTGGAGAACCTGGAGGCCATCATGGAGGCCTCCGCGGCGGCGATGGTGGCCCGCGGCGACCTGGGGGTGGAGCTGCCGTTCGAGCGGGTGCCGCTGGCGCAGAAGCGCATGATCCAGCTCGCCAACTTCACCGGGCGGCCGGTGATCACCGCCACGCAGATGCTGGAGTCCATGATCGAGAACCCGCGCCCCACGCGCGCGGAGGCCTCGGACGTGGCCAACGCCATCATCGACGGCACGGACGCGGTGATGCTCTCGGCCGAGACGGCCACGGGGCGCTTCCCCATGGAAGCGGTGAAGTCCATGGTGCGCATCGCCCAGGAGATCGAGGACTCGCACATCATCGAAGGCGGGCCGCACTACGACATCCCCCTGGAGCGCCCCACCGACGGCCACACGCCCACGGAGCGCGCCGTGGCCGCCGCCACCGCGGAGGCGGCGCGCCGCCTGAACGCGCCGCTGATCCTCACCTTCACCAGCAGCGGCTCCACCGCGCGCGTGGTGTCGTCCTTCCGCCCCCCGGTCCCCATCCTGGCGCTCACAGACTCGCAGCGCACCTACAACCAGCTGGCGCTGGTGTGGGGGGTGGTGCCGGTGCTCTGCTCGGTGGACGCGGGCTTCGAGGAGATGCTGGCCTGCGGCAAGCACGAGGCGATCAAGCGCGGCCTGGCGGTGCGCGGCGACCGCATCGTGGTCACCGCCGGCTACCCCATGCACGTGCCGGGCACCACCAACCTGCTGCAGGTGGAGGTGCTGTGACGGCGCCGCCGAGCGGGGCACGGTGAGGCTCCGCTTCCTGGGGACGGGGACGTCGTTCGGCGTCCCCGTCGTCGGCTGCGGGTGCGCCACCTGCACCTCGGCGGACCCGCGCGACCGGCGCACCCGGCACGGCGCGCTGCTGGAGGACGGCGACCGCAGGCTGCTGGTGGACACCCCGCCGGAGCTGCGCCTTCAATTGGTGGAGGCGGGGGTGGGGCGGGTGGACGCGGTGTGGTACACCCATTGCCACGCCGACCACGTGCACGGGGTGGACGACCTGCGCGTCTTCTCGGTGCGGCGCGACCGGCCGCTCCCGGTGTGGGCCTCGGAGGAGTGCGTGGACACGCTTCGCGCCCGCTTCGCCTACGTGTTCGACCCGGAGATCCGGCCCATCGAGGGGACCACCAAGCCGGAAGCGGAGCTTTCGCCCTTCCGCGCCTACGAGGAGGTGGAGGTGGCGGGCTTCCGCATGCTTCCCCTTCCCGTGCCGCACGGGCTGGTGGAGGCGTTCGGGTTCCGCGTCGGTGACCTGGGCTACATCACCGACGCCAAGCGGCTCCCCGAGCGCACCCGCGAGGCGCTGGCCGGGGTGCGGGTGCTGGTGCTCAACGCCCTCTGGTACGGCAACCCGCACCCGACGCACTTCACCGTCGAGGAAGCGGTGGAGGCGGCGCTGGAGGTCGGCGCCGAGCGGACGTACCTGACCCACTTCAGCCACCGGGTTCGGCACGCGGAGCTGGAGGCGCGGCTTCCGTCCGGTGTCGCGCCGGCGTACGACGGGCTGGTGGTGGAGTTTTGAGGGTGTAGCCGGTTCTTTCGCATGAAGCCGCTCCGGAGCCCGGCGATACTGCTGCCGGTCTCCTGCGCGGGCGCAGGGAGCCCCGCCAAACCGCCGGCGGGTCTCCCTGCGCCGGAGTGAGCCAGGCCAAACTGCCGGCCTGTCTCCCTCCGAACAGATTCATGTGGATACCGCGAACCTGCAACGACAAAGCCCCCTCTCCCAGAATTGGGAGAGGGTGGCGAGCCTCCAGCGAGCCCGGTGAGGGCCCGCCGTTTATTCCCTCTTCCCTAGCCGTTGACCATGCCAGACCAACCGCTCGTCACCCTGGACTACAACAACATGCTCGCCCCGCGCCTGGGCGGCGGGCACGGGATCGACCCGGCGCGGCTGGACGCGCTCGCGGAGCGCTTCCGCGAGGTCCACGCGGACACCGAGCGGCGGCGCGAGGCCAAGGAGCTGGGGTTCTACGACCTGGCGTACGCCGACGAGGTGGTCTCCGAGATCGAGAGCTTCGCGGGCGGGGCGGGGCAGGTGTTCGAGAACGTGGTGGTGCTGGGGATCGGCGGGTCCGCGCTGGGGACCATCGCGCTGCGCACCGCGCTGCTGCACCCGTACTGGAACGAGCTGGACGGCGAGGGGCGCGACTTCTTCCCGCGGCTGTACGTGCTGGACAACGTGGACCCGGCCACATTCGCCGCCTTCCTGGACCACGTGGACCTGCGCAAGACGCTCTTCAACGTGGTCTCCAAGTCCGGCGGCACGGCGGAGACCATGAGCCAGTACCTGGTGATCCGCGACCGGCTGGAGGCGGAGCTGGGCGAGGGGTACCGCGGGCACATCCTCTTCACCACCGACCCGCAGAAGGGCGTGCTGCGGCAGCTCGCGCAGACCGAGCGCATCGGCACGCTCCCCATCCCGGCCAACGTGGGCGGGCGCTTCTCGGTGCTGTCGGCGGTGGGGCTCTTCCCGGCGGCCATGACCGGCATCGACGTGCGCGAGCTGCTCGCAGGCGCGCGCGCCATGGACGAGCGCTGCCGCGGCGCCGAGCTGCGCGACAACCCCGCGGCCCTGTTCGCCGCGCTCCAGTACCTGGCCGACACGGAGAAGGGCGCTCCCATCCACGTGATGATGCCCTACTCCGACCGGCTGCGCGACGTGGCAGACTGGTTCCGGCAGCTGTGGGCGGAGAGCCTGGGAAAGCACAAGAACCGCGCGGGCGAGGAGGTGTTCGCGGGCCCCACGCCGGTCAAGTCGCTGGGCGCCACCGACCAGCACTCGCAGGTGCAGCTGTACGTGGAGGGCCCCTTCGACAAGACCATTACCTTCCTGGTGGAGCGCGACGCCGCCGTGGACGTGGCGATCCCCTCGCTCCCTCTCTATGCCGAGGTGGGCGAGCTGGGCTACCTGGGCGGCCACACCATGGGCGAGCTGCTGCGCGTGGAGCAGCAGGCCACCGAGGCCGCGCTGGCGCGGCGCGGCCGGATGAACATGACGCTGGTCGTGCCGCGGGTGGACGCCCGCTCGCTGGGCGCGCTCTTCCAGCTGCTGGAGATCGCCACGGTGTACGCCGGCGGCTTCTACGGCGTGGACCCGCTGGACCAGCCCGGAGTGGAGCTGGGCAAGCAGCTCACCTACGGCATCATCGGTCGCAAGGGCTTCGAGGAGGCGCAGACCGAGTGGGAGGGCCGCGAGCCCAAGCGCGACGACTGGACGCTGGGATAGGAGCACGTTCCCGCGGACGCAGCGCAAACCCCGCGTGAGGGATTTCGGCCCGAAGGGGCGAGACCGCGCGGCTGTTTGCGCGGGCTCGACTCCGTTGGGCTGCGTTGTTTGCAGCCCTACGGAGCCGAAGCCCGACCCCGGCGCCAGCCGGGGGCACGCCCGGACCCCGCGTTTCAGAGCAGGGTAACAAAACACGTGGCTCCGGATGAAACGCTCCGAGGAGTGACCGATCAAAATGGAAAAGCTGAGAGTCTTCGGCCTGATGACCCTGCTCACCCTGCTGCTGGTGGGCCTTGGCGGATACGTGGGCGGGCAGGGCGGGATGGTGGCGTTCTTCGCCGTCGCGGTGGCGATGAACTTCGGGATGTACTGGTTCAGCGACCGCATCGTCCTGCGGCAGTACGGCGCGCACGTGGTGCAGCCGGGCGAGGAGGGCGGGCGCTTCGACGCGCTGTACGCCATGGTGGACCGCCTGCGGCAGAGCGCCGGGCTTCCCATGCCGGTGGTGGCGGTGTCCGAGCAGCCGCAGCCCAACGCCTTCGCCACGGGTCGCAACCCCGAGCACGCGGTGGTGTGCGTGACGCGGGGAATGTGGGAGCTGGTGGCGCGCGGCCAGATGACGCCCGACGAGCTGGAGGCGGTGATGGCCCACGAGCTGGCGCACGTGAAGCACCGCCACATGCTGGTGGGGACCATTGCCGCGAGCATGGCCGGCGCGGTGATGATGATCGGCAACATGCTCAAGTGGGGCGCCATCTTCGGGATGGGGCGCGACGACGAGGACGGCAACCCGGTGGCGCTCCTCGCCCTGGCGATCCTGGCGCCCGTCGCCGCGATGATCGTGCAGATGACCATCTCGCGCCGCAACGAGTTCGAGGCGGACGCGGGCGCCGCCGCCATCAGCGGCAAGCCGCTGGCGCTGGCCAGCGCGCTGCGCAAGATCGAGACGATCGCGCGCGGGCACCCCATGCACGTGTCGCCCTCGGCGGCGCACCTGGCGATCGTCAACCCGCTGGCGGGGGTGGGCGGCCTGGCGGGGCTGTTCCGCACGCACCCGCCCACGGAGGACCGGGTGGAGCGCCTGCAGCAGATCGCGGCGCGCCACGACGTCGCGGCGCTCACCCGGTGAGCGGGGAGGCGGGGCCCTACGCCGACCGTGCGCTGATCGTCCTGAACCCCGCCGCGGGGCAGGAAGACCCCCTTCGAGTGCGCCGCCTGCTGGGCGGCGCATTCGCCGTCCGGGGGGCCTCCTTCGACCTGGTGGAGACGGCCGGGGCGGGGGACGCGGAGCGCTTCGCGCGCGACGCGGTGCGGCTGGGCTATCGCGCGGTGGTGGCGGTGGGGGGCGACGGCACGGTGGCGGAGGTGATCACCGGGCTGGCCGGCACGCAGGTGCCGCTGGCCGTGGTGGCGCAGGGGACGGGGAACCAGGTGGCGTGCAACCTGGGGATCCCGCGCGACATCGAGGGCGCGGTGGAGGTGGCGGTCCACGGCGTCCCCGCGCCCATGGACCTGGGGCAGCTCGCCGACGGGCGCTACTTCGCGCTCATGGCCGGCGCGGGCTGGGACGCGGAGGTGATGACGGCCGCCACGCGCGAGCTCAAGGACCGCTGGGGCTTCGGCGCGTACCTGTACGCCGGCCTCCGCCGCGCGCTGGCGCCCCCCTCGGCGCTCTTCCGCATCACCGCGGACGGCCGCGAGTTCACGGTGAGCGCCGCCACGGTGATCGTCGCCAACGTGGGCCAGATCGTCTATGACCTGCTCCCGGTGGACCTGCGCATCGGCCCCGGCGTGTCCTTTCACGACGGGATGCTAGACGTGTGCATCTTCGCCCCGCGCACCTTCAGCGACGTGGCCGCCGTGCTCTGGCGCGTGGCCCGCGGCCAGTACGTGGGCGACGACCGCATGATCTACCTGCGCGCCCGCGACATCCGCATCGAGTCCGAGACCCCCGTGGTGACGCAGGTGGACGGCGACGTGGTGGGCGAGACTCCGCTGGAGGTACGCGCCGTGGAGGGCGGGGTGCGGGTGCTGGTGCCGCGATAGGCGAAAGTGCGAAGTGCGAAACGACGGCGCCCCACCGGGATCTCCCGGTGGGGCGCCGTCTGCGTGAGGGATGCGCGCCCGGCAGGGCCGAGACCCGCGGGGCTGTTTCCGCGGGGCTCGGCGGAGTTACGCACGGTTGTTTCGTGCGTTACTCCGCGCGCAGCCCGACCCCGGCGTCAGCCGGGGGCACGCCCAACCCGTCGTTAAAAGCCGTTCCCTGATCCGCGCCTCACGGCACGAAGGCCGGGAGCGACGCGTCGCGGGCTTCCCACTTGCTGGCGCTGATCTTGTCCTGAAGGACCAGGCTGCTCGTGGAGGTGCTGAGGCCGGCGGCCTTGAGGCTGGCCGTGGTGAAGGTGAGCAGCCGGTCCGCCCGGCCGTCGCCGTTGTAGTCCTTGACGGTGGTCTGGTACGCGGTGCCGCGCATGGCCACCGGCACGCCCGAGCCGGAGCCGTCCACCACCAGGCGGGTGTTCGCCACGTTGATGGCCGCGGCGTCGAAGTCCTGCTTGGAGTACAGCACCACGTTCACGGCCGGCGAGCTCGCCAGGCTGATGGTGGCGGGCTGCACGTCCATGGTCGCCAGGCGCCAGCCGGTGACGGCCTGGTAGACGTTGATCTTCCCGAAGCCGAACTCGTTGTCGAAGCCGGGGGTGCCCAGGTCGTCCGCCGTGTTCTTCAGGCGGGCCAGCACCGAGTCGACGTTGGTCATCCCGTTGGCGATGAGCAGCGCGGCCAGCCCGGTGACCTGCGGCGTGGCCATGGAGGTGCCCGCCAGCCAGGCGTACGAGTTGGTCACCACCTCGGTGGCGTCGCCGTCCACCGACAGGATCAGGCTGTAGCCGTTGGGAAGGCTCTCGCCGTCGCCGCCGGGAGCGGACAGCTCGATGTCGGGGCTGTAGTTGGAGTAGCTGGCGCGGGTGTCGTTCCAGTCGGTGGCGCCCACCGCCACGCACTCCGGGAAGCGCGCCGGGAAGCCGATCCCCGGGAAGTTGTCGTTGCCCGTGGAGCAGAAGGGCAGGACGTTGTGGGCGCGCGCGTACTGGAGCGCCGCCTGCTGCGCCGCGGAGCCCACGGTGGCGTTGGGGGCGCCGCCGAGGCTCAGGTTGATGACGTTGGCGCCGTTGTCCGTCGCCCACACGATGGCGTTCGCCGTGGACGAGTTGGGGCAGGAGGTCTGGACGACGTTGCCCGGGAACAGGTACAGGTCGCACCCCTTGGCGTTGATCAGCTTGATGTTGGCGCCGTACGCCACGCCGGACACGCCCAGGCCGTTGTTGCCGCGGGCGGCGGCGATGCCGGCCACGTGCGAGCCGTGGCCGTCACGGTCGCTGACCAGCGTGTCGGGGTAGCCGGTGGCGAAGTTCCGCTCCAGGATCACCCGGCCGACGAGGTCCTGGTGGTTGTTCTGGATCCCCGTGTCCACGATGGCGATCGTGGCCGAGCCAGCGAAGCCCGAGCCCAGGTACTGGAACGCCTCCAGCCAGTCGATGTCGGCGTCCACCACGCCCGAGCTGGACAGCACGGTGCCGGAGCTGTTGGTGATGCTGCCCTTGTTGTGCAGGTCCCACTTGTAGCCGAAGAACCCGTCGTTCGGGGTGTTGCACGACCCCGTCTCGCAGGGGACGATGGCGTTCAGGTAGTCGGGCTCGGCGAAGTCCACGCGCGCGGCGGAGCCGAGGCCGGCGACGACCTCCTTCTCCTGCCCGGCGGGAACGGCGATGAGCCAGGTGTCGGGGAGCAGCATCTGCTCCATGACGGTGGCGCCCTGGGCGGCCACGATCTGCTCCACGGCGGCCTGGGAGGTGCCGGCGGCGAACTGCACGATGATCTGCCCGGACACGTACGGCAGGATGTCGTCGGTGCCCACGCTCAGGCGCACGATGGACCGGGGGTCCTGCGGCAGGCGCGCCATCTCGGTGGGGCTGTCGTCCGAGCAGGCGGCAAGCACGAGCATACCGGCGGCGGCGGCGACCCGGCCGGCGCGGGTGAGCGGCGGGGCGATGGGTCTGTTGAAGAGAGGCATCTCGGGTACTCCCTGGGGGTGGTCGGAGAAAGGGTCAGGCGTCGGCGCTCTGCTCGCGGCGGCGGCGCCGGCGGGCGGCGGCCACGCCGAGCAGCCCGGTGCCGAGCAGGCTCATGGTGACGGGCTCGGGGGTGACGGTCCCGGAGATGGTCTGCTGGTCCGCCGTGGTGCCCGTGTAGTCGAAGTACAGGGTGTTGGTGTTGGACTGCCCCTGGGGGTCCACCTGCAGGTCGACGTAGCCGGTGCTGCCTGCGTCGGCCAGGGTGAACGGCGCGCCGCTCTCGGTGAAGTTGATGAAGAGCTGGCGGCCGGCCATGCCGTTGGTGGTGGCCCCGCCGAAGTCGCCGAAGTCGTCGTGCGCGCCGTAGGAGCCGAAGCCGCTCGCCGGGACGAAGCTCCACCCGCTGCCGGTGAGCGTCAGCGTCAGGGTGTTCAGCGCCAGGTTGGATTCCAGCGCCTGGAGGAAGAAGCGGACCTGGCTGCACCCCACGCCGGGGACGCAGGTGGCGTAGCCGCTGGTGTCGAACGTCTGCGCGGCGGCCGGGGACGCGCTGCCGGCGGCTGCCGCGAGGGCCCCGACGGCGAGGAGGAGGGTACGGACGTGTCTGGTCATCGGATGCGGTAAGTGAGGGGTGGTGGTGGTCCGGGACGCGTGTGCGGCGCGCCGGACGGCGCGTGCGGGCACGGCCGACGGCGCGCCCCCGGGAGGGGCGCGCGGGGCGCACGCGGCTGCGGCGAGGCAGAAGGTCAAGGGCGCTCCGGGTGGATCGTGGCTGCGGTCGAGCCAGGGTCCCCCGCTTCGGTGGCCGGACGGTCTCGGAGAGACTCCAGGCTTTGCGGACCGGCCTCACGGCCGGGGTGCCATTTTCGCGCGAGGCGTGACGAGCCGCACGTGTACCCGGGAGGAGAGGGTCGGCGTGCGGCGAGTCTGGGAAGCGCCGCGGAGGATTGCAGCACGCGTGCCTGTCGCGCGCGATCGCGTAAGTACCTGCGAACAAAGAACTAAGGGCGATTGGCCCGTGACGGGCTGGGGCGATTTCGGTGGGATCGAACCGGCAACTGTCGTCCCGGCTCTACAAACACTCGACGGGTTCTATACGGGTTCCGTTCGAAGTCCGGCGGTGCGACACACCGTGTAGACAAAGCCCGCCCGGCCGCATGGCCGGACGGGCTTTCCCGGGATTCCCGCGTGAGGGATTTCGGCCCGAAGGGGCGAGACCCGGCGGGGTTGTTTCCGCCGGGGCTCGACTCCGTCAGGCAGCGTTGTTTGCTGCCTTACGGAGCCGAAGCCCGACCCCGGCGCCAGCCGGGGGCACGCCCGATCCCGCAGTTGCCTAAAAATCCATTACCGGACGGACTGGTACGCGTTCACCCACCCGTGTCCGTAGAACGCGTCGTTGCCGGGCTTGCCCAGGTCCGCCGCCCCCCGCTTCAGCGCCGCCTCCACCCGTGCGGGCGCCATCCGGCCGCCCCCCGCCTCGATGACCAGCGCCGCGATCCCCGCCACGACCGGCGCCGCCATGCTGGTGCCGGGCCGCCAGTCGTACCCCCCCGCCGCGCTGGTCCCCCGGACTGTGCTCATGACCATGTCGTACCACCAGCACTCGCGGAAGGCGAAGGTGACCCGGCACCGGTCGGTGCCGGAGTAGGCGAAGTCGCCGCCGGGCGCCGCCAGGTCCACCAGCGACTTGCCGTAGTTGGTGTACGACGCCGGCCGCGAGAAGTCGGTGGCGCCCTTGGCCCAGCCCACGGGGCCGGTGGCGGACACGCCGATGACGTGCGTCGCCGTGGACGGGACGTTGATCCACCCCTTGGCCTCGTCGAAGTTGCGCCCGTCGTTGCCGACGGCGGAGATCAGCGTCACCCCCTGCCTGTGGGCGTAGCGGGTGGCCCGGTCGACCGACTTCTCCAGCTCCTTCACGGACTCCCGGTACTCCTTGTCCTTGGTCTTGGCGTCCAGGGAGAGCCCCAGGCTCATGTTGATGACGTCCGCGCCGGCGCCGCCCTGGTCGCGCGGGGTCGCGGCGTAGTAGATGCCCGCGATGATGCCGTCGAAGTCGCCGATGTTGGCGTCCAGGACCTTGACGCCGATGAGGGTGGCGCCGGGGGCGATGCCGACGACGCCGATGCCGTTGTCCGCGGCCCCGACGATCCCCGCGACGTGGGTGCCGTGCCAGAAGGTGCCCACGTCCTGGTCGAAGGTACGGCCCGGGATGAAGGAGCGCGAGGCCGCCCGGTCCACGTTGGCGCTCAGGTCGGGGTGGTCGGCGTACAGCCCGCCGTCCAGGATGGCGACCCGCACGCCCCGCCCGGTGTAGCCGGCGTTCCACGCCTCGGGGGCATGCACCGCGGCGGGCGCCCACTGGAGCCCGTAGAACGGCTCGTCGTCCGCCAGGCTGGCGACGCTCGCCCGGACCGGCGGCAGGGTGGGGGGCGCGTCGAGGGAGACCGCCTCGCCGGGGCTCACCCACTGCGCCGTCACGTCCGCGGTGACCGACTCCACCCCGGCGATGCGGCCGGCGAGCGCCCTGAAGCCGGGGGCCGCGGAACTCGCGACGGCCACGCCCAGCTCGGGGTACGCCCGCTCCAGCGTGCCTCCCGCGGCGGCGACCTGCGCGGCCAGGTCGCGCGGCAGCGACTCCGCCGAGGCGAGGATCAGGTAGCGGCCGGTCGTGACGCCCTCGGACAGGGCGGGCGCGGTCCCCGGAGCGGCGGGGCCGGCGAGATCGCCGGAGCAGGCGGCGAGCGTGGCGGCTCCCGCCAGCGCCAGGGCGAGGGCCGGCCGGGGGACGGAACGGAGCATGAGATACCTCTGGGTGCTGTGGTTCGCCGGGCGGGGATGTGGACCCCACGGATTGCTCCGGCGGCGCCGATGTCGCGGCGTCTGAAGCGTTTCGGTACGAATGTCCCGGAAAGGAGCGATGCGAGCTCGACGGACGATACCGTGTACGGTGGCGGTGCGTCAAGCGCACCGCGGGTAAAAAATCGCGGGGGAGGCTCTTCGAGCCTCCCCCGGGTCCTGCTTCCCTGCCGGTTCAGCTCACAGACCGAGAGCGCGCGCCACGTTGATGCGACCCTTGCCGAAGTACGGGTCGGTGCCCGGCTGGCCAAGGTCGTCCGCGGACTGCTGGATGCGCGCCTTGACCTGCGCCGGGTTGTCCTTGCCGAGCTCCGCGACCAGCAGCGCCGCCAGTCCCGCGACGTGCGGAGCGGCCTGGCTGGTGCCGATCAGCGCGTTCACGCTCCCGCCGGACGCGCACGGCCGGACGGACGGCGTGGCGGGGTTGATGAGCAGGTTCTTGGGGCACATGGACCACACCCAGGAAACATTGTCCGTGCCCCACGGCCAGACGCTGAGGGTGTTGCTCGCGTTGCCGCCGGGCGCTGCCACGTTGATGGCGGAGCGGCCGAAGTTGGTGTAGTAGGCGGGAACGTCCGGGGAGCCCCCGAACGTTTCAGGTCCGGTCGCCGACACGCAGATCACGTGCTGCGCGTCGCAGTACGCAGCGTACAGACCGGGGACGCGCTGCAGCTCGCCGTTCTCGTCGGGGATCAGGTTGCGGTCCAGGTCGGTGGACTCGTTGCCGGCCGCCACCACGACCACTACCCCCTGCCGCTTGGCGTAGCTGAAGACCTGATTGAAGAGGCGAATCAGCTGGCCGTTGCCCGCCCTGGTGAACATGACGCCGAGGCTCAAGTTGATCACGTCGGCATCGTGGTCCGCAGCCCACAGGATGCCCTGCAGGACGGCCGAGATGGCGCCGCTGCCGTCCGCGCCCAGCACCTTGACACCCATCAGCGTGGTGCGCGAGGACACGCCGGCGTGGGCGGCCCCGGTGCTGGAGACCTGCGAGGCGACGTTGGTGCCGTGCCCGTTGAGGTCGTCCACCACGTGGCGACCCGGAAAGTTGGCGGCGATGATCGCGTCGTCCGAGGGGATGAACGAGGTGGAGCGGGAAAGGTCCACCAGCCCGTTCGCGTCCAGCGAGTTGTAGTCGATGCCCGTGTCCAGGATCGCCACCGTGACGGCCGGGGAGCCCAGCTTGCCTGCTGCCCAGGCCTGGTCGGCGTGGATCGCCTTCATGTTCCACTGCCAGGAGTAGCGGAGCGCCGCGGCGGGGTTCGCCTGGCTGGCGATGCCGACCTGGCCCAGCGGTGCAATCACCGGCTCCTTCGGACGCGACAGCACCATGACGCCGTTGGGCTGCACCTCGGCGACCGAGCTCGCCCCGGCCAGCTGCGTGGCGGCGGCGGCGGAAAGGCCGCTCACCACCGCGACGCCCGCGCCCTCGTGGACGAACGACACGGTGCCGCCCAGCGCTTCGACGGAGGCCCGGAAGCCGTTGCCGTTGCCTTTGAGGCGCACGAGGTACTCGCCGGTCTCGCTGGCGCCCACGGAGCGCACGGGGGCCCCGGCGGCGGGCGCGGTGATCGCGCCGGTGGACGTGTCGGAGCAGGCGGCCAGGACGGAGGCGCCCGCCAGGAGCAGGGCGAGCGCGGGACGGGGAACGGAACGGAGCATTGACGTCTCCTGGGCGAGGATGGCGGCCGGAATGGCCGTCGGGATCCCTGCTTCGGCGGCCCGGCTGTCTCGGAGAGACCCGTGGCTTTGCGGACCGGCCTCGCGGCCGGGGTGCCTTTTTCGGAGGGTGAGTGACCGAGTGTTTGAAGCCAGGGAGTCGCGGGAACCCTGCACCGGGCGGAGCCGGCCGGCATTCACCGCGCGGCGGAAGCTATTCGCCGAACGAGCGTACGTCAAGGGCCCGCGCCGTACACCTAACCACTGCATCTACAGTCACATGAATGCCTTCGTCCACGAACCCGCGAGCACCCTTCGGGGGGTGCGCCGCACGGAGGCCGTCCACGTCCATGGTTCTACGCAGGTTGAATCCGGCGGCTGCCTGCGGTAAATTTTCGGGATGGACCAAAACGCCCCCAGCACCGACGGCCGCACCCGGCCGCACGACGCCCCGGAGGACGGGGAATACCTCGTCGTCCGCGGCGCCCGCGAGCACAACCTCCAGAACGTCGACGTCGCCATCCCGCGCGACCGGCTCACCGTGATCACCGGGCTCTCCGGGAGCGGCAAGTCGTCGCTGGCCTTCGACACCATCTATGCCGAGGGGCAGCGGCGCTACGTGGAGTCGCTGTCCGCGTACGCCCGGCAGTTCCTGGGGATGATGGAGAAGCCGGACGTGGACGCCATCGAGGGGCTGTCCCCCGCGATCTCCATCGAGCAGAAGACGGCCGGCCGCAACCCCCGCTCCACGGTGGGAACGGTGACGGAGGTGTACGACTACCTGCGTCTGCTGTGGGCGCGGGTGGGCACCCCCCACTGCCCGGAGTGCCGCGAGCCGGTGCGCCGCCAGAGCGCCACCCAGATCGTGGACCAGGTGCTGGGGTGGCCGGAGGGCACGCGCATCGAGGTGCTCGCCCCCCTGGTGCGCGGCCGCAAGGGCGAGTTCCGCGACCTGTTCGAGGAGATGCTGCGCAAGGGCTTCGTCCGCGCGAGGGTGGACGGGACCCTGATCGAGCTGCAGGACCCGCCCAAGCTCAACCGCCGCCAGAACCACGACATCGCCCTGGTGGTGGACCGACTCGCGGTGCGCCCGGACGACCGCTCGCGCCTGGCCGACTCGGTGGAAACGGCGCTGCGCATGGCGGAGGGGGTGGTGGAGGTGGACGCGCACGGGGAGGGCGGGCCCACCCCGCACCTGTTCTCGGAGCACTATGCCTGCGCCGCCTGCGGGGTGAACATCCCGGAGCTGGAGCCGCGGCAGTTCTCCTTCAACTCCCCGTACGGCGCGTGCACCGCGTGCGGCGGGCTGGGCACCCGGCGCGAGCCCAACCCGGAGCTGGTGCTGGGCGACTCTTCCGTCTCCATCCTGGAGGGGGTGGTGCTTCCCTGGGGCGTCCCCCGCGGGCACCTGCGCGGCACCATCCTGGACGGGCTGGCCGCGGCGCTGGGCTTCGACCTCAACACCCCCTGGCGCGACCTGCCGGAGGACGCGCGCAGGGTCCTGCTGTACGGCGCGGACGCCGCCAGCGGCGCCTCCGTCCCCAGGAAGCTCAAGTGGGGCGGCATCCTGCGCGACATCTCGCAGCGCTACCAGGACAGCTCCAGCGACTCGCTCCGCGAGCAGCTGGAGGACTACATGTCGGTGCTCCCGTGCGCCACCTGCGGGGGGGCGCGTCTGCGCCCGGAGAGCCTGGCGGTGACCATCGGGGCCCGCTCCATCGGCGAGGTGGTGGCCATGCCGGTGAGCGGCGCGCTGGACTTCTTCCGCGCGGTGGAGACCATGCCCCACCTGCCGCGCGACATCTCCGCGCCCATCCTCAAGGAGGTCACGGAGCGGCTCTCGTTCCTGGTGAACGTGGGGCTGGAGTACCTGACGCTGGGCCGCTCGGCGGAAACGCTCTCCGGCGGCGAGGCGCAGCGCATCCGCCTGGCCACGCAGATCGGGTCGCGGCTGGTGGGGGTGCTCTACATCCTGGACGAGCCCTCCATCGGGCTGCACCAGCGCGACAACGAGCGGCTGCTGGAAACGCTGAAGGCGCTCCGGGACCTGGGGAACACGGTGCTGGTCGTGGAGCACGACGAGGACACCATCCGCGCCGCCGACCACGTGGTGGACATGGGCCCGCTCGCCGGCCGCCACGGCGGGCGGGTGGTGGCGGAGGGCCGGCTGGAGGACATCCTCGCCGCGCCCGAGTCGCTGACCGGCGCCTACCTGCGCGGCGAGCGCCGCATCGAGGTCCCGGCCGTGCGCCGCGCGCCGCGCGAGGGGCACGAGCTGGTGATCCACGGCGCGCGCGAGCACAACCTGCGCGACCTGACCGTGCGCGTCCCGCTGGGGTGCTTCGTGGCGGTCACCGGCGTGTCGGGATCGGGGAAGTCCACCCTGGTCAACGACATCCTGTGGAGCGCCATGTCGCGGAAGTTCTACCGCGCCAAGACGGTCCCCGGGGCGCACGAGCGCATCGCCGGGCTGGAGCTGCTGGACAAGGTGGTGGACATCGACCAGTCGCCCATCGGGCGGACGCCGCGCTCCAACCCGGCCACCTACACCGGGCTGTTCACCATCATCCGCGACCTGTTCGCCGAGCTCCCCGAGAGCAAGATGCGCGGCTACACGCCGGGCCGCTTCTCGTTCAACGTCAAGGGCGGGCGCTGCGAGGCGTGCCAGGGCGACGGGCTGGTCAAGATCGAGATGCACTTCCTCCCGGACGTGTACGTCCCCTGCGAGGTGTGCAAGGGCAAGCGCTACAACCGGGAAACGCTGGAGGTCTACTACAAGGGCCACACCATCGCCGACGTGCTGGACCTCACCGTGGACGAGGCGCTGGAGGTGTTCGAGGCGGTGCCGCGGCTGCGGCGGTACATGCAGGTGCTCTCGGACGTGGGGCTGGGCTACATCCACCTGGGGCAGGCGGCGACCACGCTCTCCGGCGGCGAGGCGCAGCGGGTGAAGCTGGCCACGGAGCTGGCCAAGATCGCCACGGGGCAGACGTTCTACATCCTGGACGAGCCCACCACGGGGCTCCACTTCGAGGACGTGCGCATGCTCCTGGAGGTGCTGCACAAGCTGGTGGAGAAGGGGAACACCGTGCTGGTGATCGAGCACAACCTGGACGTGATCAAGACCGCCGACTGGATCGTGGACCTGGGGCCGGAGGGCGGGCCCGCGGGCGGCGAGATCGTCGCGCAGGGGACGCCGGAGCAGGTGGCGGGGACGCCGCGCTCGTACACGGGGCGGTTCCTGGCGTCCATGGTTTCGGCGCCCATCGTGCCGGAGACGGTGGTGGTGGAGACGAAGAAGAAGCCCGCGGCGAAGCGGGCGCGCAAGCCGAAGCAGCCGACGACTTGACGGCGTTTTACGGGTACGGCGGGGTTGGGCGTGCCCCCGGCTGGCGCCGGGGTCGGGCTTCGGCTCCGTAACGCAGCAAACAACGCTGCGTAACGGAGTCGAGCCCGCGCAAACGGCCGCGCGGTCTCGCCCCTTCGGGCCGAAATCCCTCACGCGGGTTTCCCTCCTCCCCCGGCTTCCTCCGTGGAATCACCTCCCGTTCTTTCCCGGCCGCTCCGCTTCGCGGCGCTCGCCGAGCTGCTGTATGTGCCGGTGCCGCTCTTCCTGGCGGTCACCCTGCTCCCGCTGGGCGCGACGGGAGCTACGCCCCTGCTCCTCGGCGTGTACCTGCTCCAGGCGGTGGCGGCGGTCGCCATCGGCTGGGGGCTGCGGCGGGGGTGGGGGGTGGCGCGGGTGGCGGCGCTGCTGCTGGCGGCGTACGTGCTGGCGCTGGCGTTCGTGCAGGGGCCGGCGCTGGTGACGGCCGCCTTCGGGCGGCGGGACACGGTTGCGGTGGCGACGCTGGCCGTGGCCGCGTGGGCGTGGCTGACGCAGATGGTGGCGTTCGCGGGGGCGTTGCCGGACCTCACCCGCGCGGGGCGGGCGAGGGCGCGGGGGCGCTGAGCGCGGCGGGAGCGGGGCCGGGCGCGCGGCAATCTCCGCGGCTGCCCGCGTGAGGGATTACGGCCCGAAGGGGCGAGACCCGGCGGCGGTTTGCCGGGGCTCGACTCCGTTGAGCAGCGTTGTTTGCTGCTCTACGGAGCCGAAGCCCGACCCCGGCGCCAGCCGGGGGCACGCCCGAACCCGCCGTAAATCGCTCATCCCCTCACGGCAGAATCGTCAGGGAGCCACGGCGATCCCTCGCAGCGGGCCGGCGTGGTCGATGGTCCCCACCAGCGTGGCGGCCCCGGTGGCGGTGTTCACGGTGAAGAGGCGCGAGCGGGTGGCGCCGGTCTCCGTCAGCGAGGCGAAGGCGCTGCCGTCGCTCCCCACGATGTCGAAGCCCACCCGGTCGGTGGTGGCGACCCCCAGCGGCCCCACGGTGCGCATCTGGCCGTCGTTGGGGTTGGCGAGGGTGACCAGAACGTCGCGGTTGGAGTCGATGGCGAACAGCGTGGTGGTCGTGGGGGCGGGGGCGACGCTGTTGGTGTACGCCGTCCCGACGATGGCTGGGTTGCTGCCGGCGCCCGCGTCCCCGGTGGCGTAGGCCAGCGTCCCGTCGGTGGCGGCCACGGTGCCGGTGAGCTGGTTGAGGCGCAGGTTCTGCTCGGTGTCGGTGTGCACGCGCACCCGGTCCGGCACCGGGTTGAAGTCCACGCCGAAGGCCGTCCCGCTCAGCGCGGGCGTGAAGGCGGCAGCGGCCACCGGGGTGGCGACGGCGGTCACGCTGTCCACCGTGTAGACGCGACTGGAGCTGCCCACCGCGTACAGCCGCCCGTCCACCGCGCGGAAGTCGATCCCCACGACGGTCTCGCCCGCCTGGAGCCCGCTGATGGTGCCCCGCCGCGTCACCTGGTCCGGCCTGGTGCTCCCGAAGCGGACCAGGGTGTTCGCGTCGTCCACCGCGTAGACGGCCCTCCCGAAGGGGCCGGACGGCGCGGTGGCGTCGTCCTCGCACGCCGCGGCCAGCGTCGCGCACGCGGCGGCCAGGCAGACGGCGCGGAGCGTCCTGCGGGCGGGGAACGGGGTGGGGATCCACGTTGTCATGCTTCCTCCTGGGGATGGGCCGTGCTGCGGCCGGGTTCCACGGGTACCGGGCCGGGTGCGGCCCGTCTCCAGCATCTACGCCGGAAACCCCCCGGCCGGATTGCACGTAATTCATTCCCGTTCTTCCGGTTCGGCGTCCGACCCTCTTTTCCGGAGCACTCGCATGGACTCTGACAGCAGGCTGCGCAGCCCGGGTGGCACCTCCGGAGGACTGGTGGAGTTCCTTGGGGGAGTGGCGATGGTGGTGGCGGGAGGATACCTGCTGACCACGCGCGTCACCGTGAGCAGCGGCTACTGGACGCTGTGGGGCTACGATGCCTTCGGCCTGTCCATGCTCCCGCTGCTGGTGGGCATCGGGGTGCTCTTCTTCAACGCGCGCTCCGTGCCGGGCTGGTTCCTGCTCTTCGCGGGCGCGGTGATCATCGTCGCGGGGATCGTGGCGAACCTGCGCATCTACTTCCAGCCCACCAGCCTGTTCGCCACCCTCATGATCCTGGGCCTGATGGCCGGCGGCATCGGGCTCGTCATTCGCGGCCTGCGTCCGCACTGAAGCCGCAAGGAGGGCCCGGCTCGCCCTCACCCGGCTCGCTTGAGGCTCGCCACCCTCTCCCAATTCCGGGAGAGGGGGCAACTGCTGGATCTGGAGCGCGGGCAGGCGGTTGCGTGAGGGATTTCGGCCCGAAGGGGCGAGACCCGCGGGCAGTTTCGCGGGGCTCGACTCCGTTGGCCCGCGTTGTTTGCGGGCTTACGGAGCCGAAGCCCGACCCCGGCGCCAGCCGGGGGCACGCCCAAACCTTGCCGTTCCTACGCCGGCACGAACCGCCCCATCGCCGACCGCATCGCCCGCCACTCCCCCGCCCGGAAGAAGCGCGTCGCCACCAGCAGCAGCGGAAAGGCCAGCAGCAGCAGCGCCTTGACCCCCCACTCGGCGGCGCCGTGCCCTTCCCACCCGTGCCCTCCCAGCCAGCGGTCCGCCCAGAACACCGCGGCGGCGGCCAGCCCCACGTGCAGCAGGCGGCCCCACTCGTAGGGCACCGGGTACACCCGCTGCGCCCGCCAGGCGCCCAGCCCCGCCATGAGCGCGTACGAGGCCGGCGTGGCCCACGCCACCGCCACCATCCCCCGCCTCAGCCCCACCAGGCAGAGCGCCAGGTTGACCGCCGCGCCCACCCCGGCGATCCACGGCAGCGCCGCCGTGCGCCGCTCGATGTAGAGCCCGGCGGTGACCACCGCGTACACGCCACTGAACACGTAGCCCAGCAGGATCACCGGCACGATGGGGAGCGCAGCCCAGTACGCGGGCTCGCGCACGATGCCGTACACGGCGGGGACGCGCACCAGCGGCGGGAGGAAGAGCGCCACCGCCAGGAACACGAAGCCGCACCCCAGCACCAGCCCGGTGAGCACCCGCGAAAAGAGCTGCGGGGCGCGCGGCTCCCGTGCGTGGGCCAGCGAGAAGGGGGTCCACGCCATGCGGAACATCTGCACCACCAGGAGCATGGCGATCCCCAGCTTGTAGTTGAAGCCGTAGCTCCCCACCACCTCCCCCGGGGTCATCCCGTACACCCGGTGCGCCACGTCCGCGGGGATGCGCGCCAGCACCAGCTTGTCCGCGTTCTCCACCAGCAGCACCGCGAACGAGGCGGGCACCAGCGGCAGGGCGTACGCCCAGAGAGGGCGCCACCCCGGGTGGCCGCGCAGCAGCGCCGGGCGGAAGAGGCGAGCCGCCTCCGGCGCCAGCGCGGCCACCAGCGCCAGGTTGGCGAGCAGGTTGGCGAGGAAGATGGCTTCCACTCCCCAGCGCAGCCCCAGGATCAGGACCAGGTTGAGCGCCACGCTCAGCCCGATGAAGCCCAGCCGCAGCACGGCGAAGCGGCGGGCACGGTCGGTCATGCGCAGGTGCGCCCACGACACGCTGAGCAGCGCGTCCGTGTACACGATGGCCAGCAGGTAGCGCAACGCGTACGGCGGCACCCCGAAGTACCCGGCCGCCCACGGGACCGCCAGCAGCCCCGCCCCCAGCAGCACCCCCCCGATGAGGGCGATGGCGGACAGCGACATGGTGAAGGCGCGGCGCCGCGCGGTGTCCGGGTCCTCGGCGCCGTCCGCGGCGTGGGCGGCGGCGTTTCGCATGTACGCTACGTCCAGCCCCAGCACGAAGACCACCGACACCAGCGACAGGAGCGTGTAGACCACCGTCTGCACGCCGTTCTCGGCGGCGGTGAACTGCGAGGCGTAGAACGGCTGGAGCAGGTAGCCCAGGAACCGCCCCAGGATGGCGCTGAGGCCGTAGACCAGCGACTCGGAGCCGAGCCGGCCCAGACGCGCCCCGAAGCCCGTGGAAGCGGGCGGCTGGGCGGCGGGGGAAGATGGATCCATTCGGGTCCTCCGGCGCCGGCCGGGGCAGGGGTGGCGCGGCCGCGGGCGCCGCGGCACGGAACGGGCGACGCAGGCACCTTCCGCGCCGCGCCCGCCCGGTGTAAGATCAGCGGGTCCGCACACCCCGAACGGGAAGCCGCCGAAACATGGTCTCGCTCTTCGACATCCTGGGTCCCACCATGGTGGGACCGTCCTCCTCGCACACGGCGGGCGCCTGCCGCCTGGGGCTCATGGCCCGCGCCATCCTGGGCGACACCCCGGAGCGCGCCGTGATCCGGCTGCACGGCTCCTTCGCCGCGACCGGGGAGGGGCACGGCACGCACCGCGCCATCGTGGGGGGGCTGGTGGGGCTCGCCCCGGACGACCTGCGCCTGCGCATGGCCTACGAGGAGGCGGAGCGCGCCGGCCTCTCCTGGGAGTTCGAGACGGTGGACCTGGGGCAGGAGGCCCACCCCAACACCGCGATCCTGGAGGTGTGGCGCGGCGAGGAGACCGCGGTGGTGCGCGGCGCCTCGGTGGGCGGCGGCCGGGTGCGCGTGGACGAGGTGGACGGCTTTGCCGTGGACCTGGAGGGCGACTATCATACGCTGGTCCTGCTGGCCCACGACGAGCCGGGGACCATCGCCGCGGTGACGGCGATCCTCGCCGGCCACGGGGTGAACCTGGCGACCATGCGGGTGGACCGCACCGGCCGCTACAAGGACGCCCTGATGACCATCGAGGCCGACGAGCCGGTGTCCGACTCCGCCCTCGCCGCCGTGCGCTCCTTCCCCTGGCTGCGCTGGGCGCGCCGGATCGACAAGATCAGCTGAAAAGCCAGGGAACAGGGAATCCCGACCCGGCCCTTCCACCACCCAAGGGAACAGCCCCCGAAGAGGCTTCCCGCACGGTAGTTGCAGGCTGTTTCCTGTTCCCTGTTCCCTGTGGCGCTGCACGCTGCGCGTGCACCGAATGAATCCTGGTGGCCCCATGCATCGCTCCGTCGAGTCCCTGATCCGCGAGGCCGAGGAAAGCGGCCGCTCCCTTCCTCAGGTGGTGCTCGACACCGAGGCGGAGGAGAGAGGCGTCCCCGCGGAGCAGGTGCGGGCGCGCATCGCCCGGACGCTGGCCGTGATGCGCTCCGCCATCGCGGAGGGGCTCAAGGGCGAGGCGCGCTCCCCCTCCGGACTCACCGGCGGCCGGGCCCGTCTCCTCCACGACAACGGCGCGCAGATCCTGGGCGCGCGCGTCACCCTCACGCTGGCCCGCGCCATCGCCACGCTGGAGGTGAACGCCGCCATGGGGCTGATCGTGGCCGCTCCCACGGCGGGCGCCGCGGGGGTGCTCCCGGCGGTGCTCATCAGCGTGGGCGAGTTCATGGAGGCGGACGACGAGCGGCTCACCGACGCCATGCTGGTGGCGGGCGGGGTGGGCGGGGTGATCGCGCACCGCGCCTCGCTGGCCGGCGCGGAGGGCGGCTGCCAGGCGGAGACCGGGACCGCGGCCGCGATGGCCGCCGCGGCCGTGACCTGGCTGTACGGCGGGAGCAACGAGCAGGTGGCCACCTCGGTGGCGCTGTCGCTCCAGGGAATGCTGGGCCTGATCTGCGACCCCATCGGCGGGCTGGTGGAGATCCCCTGCATCTACCGCAACGCGTCGGCGGCGATGCAGGCCATCTCCTCGGCGGAGATGGCGCTGGCGGGGCTGGACTTCCCGGTGAGCGCGGACGAGGTGATCGACGTGATGGGCGAGGTGGGGCGCCGCATGCCCGCCGCCTACCGCGAAACGGCCATGGGCGGCCTGGCGACCACGCCCTCCGCGCGGAAGCTGGTGCAGCTGGGGCTGGGCTCCTCGGGCTCCCGGAAGCCGACCGGGATCAGCCGGTAGGGCGCCGCCCGACCGAAACTTTTCTTCCGGCACCCCCGTACCGACGAACCATGACGCCGATCGTCCCCGTAATCCTCGTCGTGGTCTTCGTCCTGGGCCCCATCGCCCGCGCCGTCGCCACCCGCGTGAGCCGCGGCGGCCCCATGCTCCCCGCGCCGCCCTCGCAGGAGGTCGCGCTCCTCCGCGAGGAGGTGGAGCGCCTGGGCGCCGAGGTGGCCCGGCTCAACGAGGAGCAGGCGTTCATGCTGCGCCTGCTGGCGCCCGGCGAGCAGAAGCAGGTGCCCGGGGGCGATCCCCCGCCGGCCTGAGAGAACCAAGACGGAGCGCTCCGGCGGGCTCCGGTGTTTGGGGTCGGGCGGGGGGGCTCCTCCGACTTCCCCGCGAGCATCTCGGGAACGGCGACGGCCCGGCAGTGCTCCCCCTCTCCCGCTTGCGGGGGAGGGGGCCGGGGGGAGGGGGCTTCCCGCGGACGCCAGCGCGAGCCCCGCGTGAGGGATTTCGGCCCGAAGGGGCGAGACCCGCGGGCAGTTTCGCGGGGCTCGACTCCGTTGCAAACGGTAGTATCGTTTGCTACGGAGCCGAAGCCCGACCCCGGCGACAGCCGGGGGCACGCCCGAACCCGCAGTTCAAGCAGTTGAAGTCCGTCTGTCCCGAAGAAGTCCGACCAGATCCCGAATCCGGAGACGCGCATGTTGACGCGAGAGGACGTGGAAAGCTACTTGCTCCGCGCGGAGCTGACGCACGAAGAGGTGGGGGAGGGAATGTGGGTCGCCCAGCTGGACGAGGCGGGCGGGACCAAGCTGGTGGTGCACTTCTCGCCGCCGGTGCTGGTGTTCCGGCTCAAGGTGCTGGACATCCCGCAGGACCAGCAGAAGTGCGCGGGGCTGTACAAGCGGCTCCTGGAGCTGAACGCCACCGACCTGGTGCACGCCGCCTACGCCCTGGAGGAGAGCGACGTGATCCTGACCGAGACGCTCGAGCTGGAGAACCTGGACTTCAACGAGTTCCAGGCGACGGTGGACTCGTTCCAGGTGGCGCTGGCGTCGCACCTCGAGCTCCTGGCCCCCTTCCGCGACTGCTGACCGACGGGTCCGCCGAGCCCCAACCGATACCGAAATGGGAATCTTCAACAAGCTGTCGACGCTGATCCGGTCCAACCTCAACGACCTGATCGCCCGGGCGGAAGACCCGGAGAAGATGCTGAACCAGGTCATCCTGGACATGCGCGAGCAGCTCACCAAGGCGAAGCAGGAAGTCGCCGTGGCGATCGCGGACGAGCGCAGGCTCAAGGCGCAGGTGGAGGAGGAGTTCAAGCACTCGCAGGACTGGGAGCGCCGGGCCATGCTGGCCATTCGCCAGGAGCGCGACGACCTGGCCCGGCAGGCGCTTCTGCGCCAGCAGGAGCACGCCGACCGCGCGCAGACGCTCCACGAGACGTGGCAGAAGCACGCGGCGGAAACGGAAAAGCTCAAGGACGCGCTGCGCCAGCTGAACACCAAGATCGAGGAGGCGCGCCGCAAGAAGAACCTGCTGGTCGCGCAGCAGAAGCGGGCGCAGGCGCAGAAGCGCATTCACGAGACCATGTCGGGGCTGTCGGACAAGTCGGCGTTCGACGCTTTCGACCGCATGGCGGAGCGGATCCAGGAGAACGAACGGCGCGCCCTGGCCGCGGCCGAGGTCAGCGACGAGCTGTCGGGCGACCCGCTGGAGCGGGAGTTCGCGGCGCTGGACAAGGGGAGCAGCGGCGACGCGGACATGCGCCTGCTGGACCTGAAGCAGAAGATGGGAATGCTGCCGCCACCGGCGCCGGCGGAGAACCGGGCGCTGCCGGGAAGCGCGCAGCAGCGCCTGGGCACGGGGGCCGCCCCGGGGCAGGGGCCGGCCCAGCCCGTGGACGCCACGCAGGCCTTCGGCGGGGACCGCACGCAGGCGCTGGGGGCGGACGACACGCGGCCCATGGCGCCGGCCCAGGCGCCCGACCACATCCGCGACGCGGAGCTGCTGTCGGAGTTCGAAGCGCTGGAGGAGGAGGAGCGCGGCAGGCCGTGAGGCGCTTTCCTTAACCCGCCGCGGTCGATAGCTTCACGGGGCCGGCGCCGTTGCGCCGGCCCCGGTCTTTCTGCTCCCGGACGAGCTTTGCGAGACGCGACCCAGAGCCGGCCGTCGTACGGCCTCCTCGCCGCGGCGGTGTTCACGGTGCTCCTCCTGCTGTTCGTGTACAGCGTGGCGGACACCCTGCTCCTGTTCTTCATCGCGGCGCTCCTGTCGCTGTACCTGGGCGCCGTCACCGACTTCTTCGAGCACCGGCTGCGCATTCCGCGCCGCTGGGGGCTGCTGCTGTCCGTGGTCCTCACCACGGTGGCGCTGGTGGGGATCGGCTGGCTGGTGGTCCCCCCCGTGCTGGAGCAGACGCAGGGGCTGATCAGCGCGCTCCCGGGCCTGCTCACGGGGTGGAAGAACGGGCTGCTGGAGCTGGCGCGCCGCTACCCCATCCTGGGCCAGCTCTTCCCCTCCCCGGACCAGACGGTCGCCTACGCCAGCGAGGCGCTGGGCAGCCTGGGCGGCTACTTCACGGGGCTCATCCCCTACGTGTTCGGGGGGATCAACTTCCTGATCCACCTGGTGAGCGTGCTGGTGATGGCGCTGTACCTGACGCTGCGCCCGGCGCTCTACCGCGAGGGGATCATCGTGCTGGTGCCGCCGGTGCACCGCGACCTGGCCCGCGACATCCTCTCGGACCTGGCGAACACGCTGCGCGCCTGGATCGTGGGGCAGATCCTGGCGATGCTGGTGCTGGGGACGCTGACCT
Organism: uncultured Gemmatimonadales bacterium; assembly: GCA_963716255.1. Classification (GTDB taxonomy): domain Bacteria; phylum Gemmatimonadota; class Gemmatimonadetes; order Longimicrobiales; family Longimicrobiaceae; genus JAFAYN01. Next base: position 4,044,236 of record OY970303.1, read on the forward strand.
GGCTGGGGCTGGTGCTGCTGGACGTGCCGTACGCGCTGGCCTTCGGGGTGTTCACGGGGCTGGTGGTGGTGGTCCCCTTCTTCGGGACGCTGGTGTCCACGCTGCTGCCGGCGCTCTTCGTGCTGGGCTCCGGCGGCGGCGTGCAGGCGCTGCTGGTGGTGCTCCTGGGGGTGGTGATCCACCTCTTCGAGGCCAACTTCGTCCACCCGGTGATCATGGAGCGGCAGATCAACCTGCCGCCGGTGCTTTCCATCCTCAGCGTGCTGGTGATGGCGGAGCTGCTGGGGGTCGTCGGGCTGGTGGTGGCCGTGCCGGTGCTGGCCACGGTCATCGTCATCATCCGCCGCGTGTACATCCACCGCCTGCTGGAGGGGCGCGGCTTCCGCCGATTCGTGCGCGACTCCCCGGTGGAGGTGCGCCTCCCGGAGGGCGCGGTGCTCGCGCACCCCTCGGCCGCGGAGCTCAGCATTCCCGCGCTGCTGGAGCGCGCCGGGGAGCCCTCCGCCTGAGCCGGCGCGCCCGCTTTCCATCTCCCCGTCCCACGCCATGAACGACTACCGCTACCTGATCCTCGCCGAGGGATCCTTCGGCCCGGAGACCACCAAGACCGCCAACAGCGCCATCCGCTACCTCCCGGACCGCGTGCTGGCGGTGGTGGACTCGCGCCACGCGGGGAAGACCGCGCGGGACGTGCTGGGCTTCGGCGGCGGCATCCCGGTGCTGGCGTCGCTGGAGGAGGGGCTGGCGATGGGGCCCACGGCGGTGCTGGTGGGGATCGCGCCGCAGGGCGGCCGGCTGCCGGACGAGTGGCGGCCCGTGCTGCGGCGGGTGATCGAGGCGGGGCTGGACGTGGTGAGCGGGCTGCACTTCTACCTGGGGCTGGACCCGGAGCTTTCGGCGCTGGCGGCGGAGCGCGGGGTCCGGATCGTGGACCTGCGCCGCCCCCCGGCGGACCTGCCGGTCGCCACGGGGAAGGCGCGGCTGGTGGATGCATTCACGGTGCTCACCGTGGGCACGGACTGCAACATCGGCAAGATGACGGCGGCGCTCCAGCTCCGCGGCGCGCTGGCGGAGCGCGGGACGCGGGTGGGGTTCGCGGCCACCGGGCAGACGGGGATCCTGATCGAGGGATGGGGCACCTCGGTGGACGCGGTGGTGGCGGACTTCGTCGGCGGGGCGGCGGAGCAGCTGGTGCTGCGCGCCGCGGAGGGGAACGACGTGGTGCTGGTGGAGGGTCAGGGCTCGCTGGTGCACCCGGGCTACTCGGGGGTGACGCTGGGCCTGCTGCACGGCTCCATGCCGGACGCCATGGTCCTCTGTCACCAGCCGTCGCGCCGCTGCCCGTACAACCGCTACGGGGTCTACGAGTGGATGACGCTCCCCTCGGTGCAGGAGACCATACGCATCTGCGAGGGGGCGATCGCGCCGCTGAAGCCGTCGTCGAAGGTGGTCGCCATCTGCCTGAACACCTGGGACCTGGGGGAGGAGGAGGCCCGGGCGGAGGTGGAGCGCGTGCAGGCGGAGACGGGGCTGCCGACGACGGACCCGGTGCGCTTCGACCCGGCGCCCGTGGTGGACGCGATCCTCGCGGGCGCGGAGCGCAAGCGGGCTCGGGCGGCGACGGCCTGACCCGCGCCCGGAAGCTCCGGCCGGTGGATCCGGGGGCGCCCCTGCCGACGCAGGAGGCGGGTCCGTCGGCGCTGGAGCGGGCGCTGGGCCTGCTCCGCGAGGTGCGCGCCGCCGCGCTCCCCGCGGACGACGAAGCGCGGCGGCCGCACGCGTGCGCGCTCTGCGCGCGGGCGGTGGCCGCGTACTGGCGGGCGGCCTGCGCGCCGGACGGGGAGCTGGGAGGGCTGGCCCCAAGCCCGGTCGCCGGGCCCGCCCCGGACGGGGCGGACGCCGCCCGCGCCGCGGCGCTGGGGGAGGCGGCGGCGGCGCTGCCGCCGGTCGTCGCCGCGTACCTGCTGGGAACGGCCTACACGGCGCTGCTCCCGCCCGCGCACCGCTCGCGGCACGGAGTGTTCTTCACGCCCCCGCCGCTGGTGGACCGGCTGCTGGACCTGGTGGAGGAGGCCGGCCACGACTGGACGGCGGGGACCGTGCTGGACCCGGCGTGCGGCGGCGGCGCGTTCCTGGCTCCGGTGGCAATGCGGATGGCCGCGGCGCTGGAGCGCGGCGGCGCGGACCCGGGAGAGATCGTACGCGACGTTTCCGCCCGCCTTGCGGGGGTGGAGATCGACCCGTTCTCGGCGTGGATGGCGCGCGTGTTCCTGGAGGCCGCGCTCTGGCCGCACTGCCTGGCGGCGCGGCTGCGGGTGCCGCCGGAGATCGTGGAGGTGCGCGACGCGCTGGGGGTGCCGGACGGCTGGCGCGGCGGGTTCGCGCTGGTGGTGGGGAACCCGCCGTACGGGCGGCTCACGCTGGCGCCGGAGGTGCGCGAGCGCTTCCGCCGCTCGCTCTTCGGGCACGCCAACCTGTACGGCCTGTTCACCGACCTGGCCGTGCGCCTGCTCGCGCCGGGGGGAGGGTGGGATACGTGACGCCCACCTCGTTCCTGGGCGGCCTTTACTTCTCCAACCTGCGCCGGCTGCTGGCGGCGGAGGCGCCGCCCGCGGCCGTGGACTTCATCGCCGACCGCGGTGGCGTTTTCGACGACGTGCTCCAGGAGACGCTGCTGGTGGTGTTCGCCGGTGGCGAGGCGCAGGGGTGCGCGCCCGTGCACGCCATCCGCCTCCCGGCACTGGATCGCCCCTGCGAGGTGCTCCCGGCGGGCTGCTTCCCGTCGCCGGACGCCCGCGGCGGCCCCTGGATCCTTCCCCGCTCACCCGAGCAGTCCGCGCTGCTCGCCACCGTGAGGCGGCTGGGCCACGCGCTGCGCGACCTGGGGGTGCGGGTGAGCACCGGCCCGCTGGTGTGGAACCGCCACAAGGGGCAGCTCCGCGACGCCCCGGAGCCGGGCGCGTACCCGCTGGTGTGGGCGGAATCGGTGGCCGGCCCCGGCGTGTTCGCCTTCAGCGCCCGCCGCCGCAACCACGAGCCTTACTTCGCGCTGCAGCCGGGGCAGCGTCACCTGCTGGCGACGGAGCCCTGCGTCCTGGTGCAGCGCACCACGGCCCGGGAGCAGCAGCGCCGCCTGGTCGCCGCCGAGCTTCCCGCGTCGTTCCTGGCTGAGCACGGCGCCGCGGTGGTGGAGAACCACCTCGACGTGGTCCGCCTCGCCCCGGACGCCCCCATCGCCCTCGCCACGCTCGCGGCGCTCCTCAACTCGCGGGTCGCCGACGACGTCTTCCGCTGCATCAGCGGCAGCGTCGCCGTCTCCGCCTACGAGCTGGAGGCGCTCCCCGTCCCCCCGCCGGACGCGCTGCGCGAGCTGGACGCCCGCGTCCGCGCCGGCTGCGGCGCCGCCGAAGCCGAGTGCCTGGTCGCCGCCGCGTACGGCGTGGACCTTTCCGACGTGAGATGAAGATGCTCTCCGGGTGGACGGTCGCCGCCGCCGTCGCGCTGCTGCTCGCCGGGTGCGGCGCCGCGGCCGACCGCGTGCCGATCGAAGCCGCCGCGCTGGCCTACGTGCGGGAGGCCGGCGGCGCCCCCGGCGCCGCCGAGGTGGAGGAGATGTCGGGGAACTACGCCCGCGCCCGGGTGACCCCGGAGGCGGAGGGGAGCACCGACCCCGCCTGGGTGTTCCTGCGGCGCGAGGGCGGAAAGTGGCAGGCCCTGGTCTACGGCACGGCCATCGGCCCGGAGGAGTACGAGGAGCTGGGCATCCCGCCATCGCTGCAGCCGGACTAAAAGGTTGCCCACGAAAGCCCGAACGACGAACGGCGCCCCGACCCGGGACGCCGTTCGCCGTTGCAGTTCCGCAGTATCCCCCACAATCTGTTCGGAGGGAGACAGCCGGGCAGTTTCGGCTGGCTCACTCCGGCGCAGGGAGACCCGCCGGCAGTTTGGCGCGGCTCCCGGAGCCCGCGGAGGAGACGGACAGCAGTATCGTCCGGCTCCGCAGCGGCCCCGCCCCGACAAGACGATCTCTAAACCCTCGCCGCCGCCCGCCACGACTTGTAGTACTCGTACACCCCCGGCAGCACGGACAGCAGGATGATGACCACGATCACGAGCCCGAAGTTGTCCTTGACCGCGGGGATGTTCCCGAAGAAGTACCCCGCGAACAGGAACGCCGTGATCCAAACCACCCCGCCGATGACGTTGTAGGTGATGAACTTGGCGTAGTCCATCCGCGACGCCCCCGCCACGAACGGCGCGTACGTCCGCACGATGGGGATGAAGCGCGCGATGATGATGGTCTTGCCGCCGTACTTGGCGTAGAACTCCTCGGTGCGCAGCAGGTACTCGGTCTTCAGCACCCGCGCGTCCGGCTTGAAGACGCGCGTCCCCACCGCCTTGCCGATGGCGTAGTTGACCGTGTCGCCCAGCACCGCCGCCACGCACAGCAGCACCCACAGCACGTACACGTTCATGGCCCCGCCCGCCGCCAGCGCGCCGGTGGCGAACAGGAGCGAGTCGCCGGGGAGGAACGGGGTGACCACCAGCCCCGTCTCGCAGAAGATGATCGCGAACAGGATCCCGTAGGTCCACCCGCCGTAGTCGCGGATCAGCTCCGTGAGGTGGACGTCCAGGTGGAGGAAGTAGTCGATGAACTCGCGGATCAGCTGCATTCCCGGCCGCCTCGCTCGTTGAAGCCTGGTTCAGCGGTCGGGAAGCCCTCTCCCCGACGTGGGACGGGAATGCTATCGGCTGGCGGGAGTTGATACAAGCCCGTGCGGCGCGGCGGCTTCCCCGCGCCGGGCCGGCGTGCTACCCTTGTCCGCGGGGCGGCGCGCCCGCCCGGCCCCGGGATCGAAGCAGCGAGGAGCGAACCATGAGCGACACCCCCCAGGACGCGCTCTCGCCCGGCGAGACGCTCCGCTACGCGCGGCACCTGATCCTCCCGGAGGTGGGCCCCGCCGGGCAGCGCAGGCTCAAGCAGTCGCGCGTGCTGCTGGTGGGCGCGGGCGGGCTGGGCTCGCCGGTGGCGCTGTACCTGGCGGCGGCGGGGGTGGGGACGCTGGGGATGGTGGACTTCGACGTGGTGGACGCCACCAACCTCCAGCGGCAGGTGCTGCACGGCACGCCGGACGTGGGGAGGCCCAAGCTGGACTCCGCCCGCGACCGAATCGGCGCGCTGAACCCGCACGTGGCCGTGGAGCCCCACCCGGTGCGGCTGACGTCGGCCAACGCGCTGGAGCTGTTCCGCGAGTACGACGTGGTGGTGGACGGCACCGACAACTTCCCCACCCGCTACCTGGTGAACGACGCCTGCGTGCTCACGGGAAAGCCAAACGTGTACGGCTCCATCCTGCGCTGGGAGGGGCAGGCGTCGGTGTTCTGGGCCGAGCGCGGCCCCTGCTACCGCTGCCTCTTCCGCGACCCCCCGCCGCCGGGGCTGGTCCCGTCCTGCGCGGAGGGCGGGGTGCTGGGGGTGCTCCCCGGGATCGTGGGAACGCTCCAGGCCGCGGAAACGCTCAAGCTGCTGCTGGGGGTGGGGGAGACGCTGGTGGGCCGGCTCTTGCTTTTGGACGCGCTGCGGATGAGGTTTCGGGAGCTCAGGCTCCGCAAGGACCCGGAGTGCCCGTCGTGCGGCGAGCGGCCCACGATCCGGGAGCTGATCGACTACGAGCGGTTCTGCGGCGTGCCCCCGACGAACCCGACGGAGACCCCGATGGCCAACGGAAGCGAGATCCCGGAGATCACCCCCGCCGAGCTGAAGCAGCGGCTGGACCGCGGCGACCGGCTCACCATCATCGACGTGCGCGAGCCGCAGGAGTGGGACATCGCCAACCTGGAGGAGCACGGCTCCCGGCTGATCCCGCTGGGGCAGATCGAGGAGCGCGCCGGCGAGATCGACCCGGAGGAGGAGATCGTCCTCCACTGCCGCTCCGGGGCGCGCAGCGCCCAGGCGCTGGCGGCGCTCCGCGACCGCGGCTACACGCGGCTCTGGAACCTCCGCGGCGGCATCCTGAGCTGGTCCGACGACGTGGACCCGTCGCTCCCCAAGTACTGAGCGGCAGGGGACAGGGGACAGCCTGCCACGGCAGGACGTCCATTCCCGCATACCCGCTTCGCACGTACTCCCCGGCGCCCCGCGCGGCGCCGGGGAGGCTTCGTCTGCGGCCTCGCCTCCGCACCTGATGACCGATTCGGGTCGCATCGTGTCTCCCGGGCCGGCGCGGGCCGACACTTCAACGGAAGGGGCGCTCCCGCTTCCTCGCATCCTACGCGACACCATGCACAGCACGGCTGAACGCACGGCGGCGTCCGCGCCCGCGCTCCCCGACTTCGACGACGTGCGCGCGGCGGCGGAGCGACTCCGCGGGGTGGCCCACCGCACCCCGGTGCTCACCTCGCGCACGCTGGACGGGCTGGCGGGGGCCACGGTGCTGCTCAAGTGCGAGAACCTGCAGCGCGGCGGCGCGTTCAAGTTCCGGGGCGCGTACAACTCCGTGTCCCGGCTGACCGAAGCGGAGCGGCAGCGGGGGGTGCTCACCTTCTCGTCGGGGAACCACGCGCAGGCGCTGGCGCTCACGGGCCGGATCCTGGGGGTGCGCACCGCGGTGGTGATGCCGGACAACGCGCCGGCCGCAAAGGTGGAGGCCACCCGCGGCTACGGCGCCGAGGTGATCCTGTACGACCCCGCCACGGCGTCGCGCGAGGAGATCGCCGCGCGGCTGCGCGACGAGCGGGGGATGACGCTGCTCCCGCCCTTCGACCACGCCGACGTGATCGCGGGGCAGGGGACCGCGGCGCTGGAGCTGTTCGAGGAAGCGGGTCCGCTCGACGCGGTGCTCGCCCCCTGCGGCGGCGGCGGGCTGCTGAGCGGCACGGCGCTGGCCGCGCGGGGGATGGCGCCCGGGTGCCGCGTCGTGGGGGTGGAGCCGGAGCTGGCCGACGACGCCACCCGCTCCTTCCGGAGCGGCGAGCTGCAGCGGGTCCACAACCCGCCCACCATCGCCGACGGGCTGCGCACCCCCTCGCTGGGAAGCATCACCTTCGCCGTGGTGCGCGCCGGCGTGGACGACATGCGCACGGTGTCCGAGGCGGGGATCGTGGAGGCCATGCGCTTCCTGTGGACCCGCGCCAAGCTGGTGGTGGAGCCCTCCGGGGCGGTTCCCGTGGCGGCGCTGCTGGCCGGGATCCCCGAGCTGCGGGGCGCGCGCGTGGGGGTGGTGCTGAGCGGCGGCAACGTGGACCTGGCCGCCGCCTGCCGCCTGCTGGCGTAGAGCCCGCCCCGCCGGCCGGCGGAGCGGGTCGGCCCCCGGCAGGGCCGGGGTGCAGTCCCCACGGGGACATTTTGCGGACGGTCCGGGCGGTGCGCGCGCGGCCGGGCGAAGACTCCAGGGGTGCAGATGATCCGGAGCGAGACAGCGGGCCAGCGGGAAACGGGGACCATCCTGGTGGTGGACGACGAGGAGGGGATCCTGCGCTCCCTCCACAAGTTCCTGACCCGCCTGGGCCACCGGGTGGAGACGGCCACCAGCGTGCGCGGCGCGCTGGAGCTGCTGGCGCCCGGCCGCTTCGACCTGGTGCTCACCGACCTGCGCATGCCCGAGGCGTCCGGCCTGGAGCTGCTTTCCGAGGTGCGCGCCCGCTCGCCGGGGACGCGCACCATCCTGATGAGCGCCAACGCCGACATCCCCTCGGCGGCAATGGCCATCGAGCGCGGCGTGGACCAGCTCATCATCAAGCCCTTCGACCTGGAGGTCCTGCGGCAGCGGGTGGAGCAGTCCCTCGCCCGGCGCCGCGCCGAGACCGCCGCCGTGCGCGAGCGCGAGCTGCTGGAGGCGCAGCTCCGCCGCCGCGACACCGAGAGCAAGATCTGGATCCTGCGCGCCGCCCACGCCCTTGCCGCCGCGGTGGAGGCCAAGGACCCGTACACGGCCGGCCACGCCACCCGCGTCACGGCCTACGCCATGTCCATCGCCGAAGCGCTGGGCGGCATCGACCTGCTGCGCTTCCGCCTGGCGGGCGACCTGCACGACGTGGGGAAGATCGGAGTGCCGGACGTGGTCCTCAACAAGCCCGGCCGGCTGGACCCCGACGAGATGGAGCTGGTGCGCCGCCACCCGGAGACCGGGGCCCACATCCTGGAGCCGCTGATCGACAACCCCATGGTGCTGGGGGTGGTGCGCTGGCACCACGAGCGCTGGGACGGAGACGGGTACCCGGACCGGCTCGCCGGCGAGGCGATCCCGCTCCCCGCGCGGGTGCTGGCGGTGGCGGACACGCTGGACGCCATGACGTCGAGCCGGGCGTACCGGGGCGGGCTTCCCTGGGCCGTCGCGCTGGCGGAGATCCGGGCGTGCTCGGGCTCGCAGTTCGATCCCGCGGTGGTGGAGGCGTTCGAGCGCGCGCTCCCGGTCCTGGAGGCTCAGTTCCTGGGGTTCTTCGGGGACGACGCACGGCGCGCGGGGTAGTTTTCGTCGCGTGGAGGCGGGGCCGCTGCGGAGCCCGGCGGTACTGCTGCCGGTCTCCTCCGCGGGCTCCGGGAACCCCGCCAAACAGCCGGCGGGTTTCCCTCCGCCGGGGTGAGCCTCGCCAAACAGCCGGCGAGTCTCCCCCCGAACAGATTTTGGAGGGTACTGCGGAACTGCCAACGTCGCTCTCCCTCGATGCCGGGATGGGGTGCTGTCGCGTACTCCGTACTGCTGTTCAATCCCGCACTTTCGCACTCCCGCACTTCCCCCCTAACTTCCCGCGTCACCTCCACCCGGACGCGACCTGACATGCCGCTGCGCCCATACCGCTCCGTCCTCGCCGTGCTCGCCCTGGCGGGCTGCGCGCCGTCGATCGCGCTCCCTCCGGCGCCGCCCGCGGAGTCCGTGGCGGGGTGGGACCGCGTGGAGACGGTCGCCCAGGGGGTGCGGCACCTGTCGAGGGCGGGCGGCGCGGGGCCGTGGGCGGTCCACGTGCTTCAAGTGGACCCGCTCGCGTGCGGAGTGGAGCTGGGAACCGTCAAGGCCGCCGACCGGCTGCAGGGGCGGGAGACCACGACGGAACTGGCCCGGCGCGCCGAGCGCGGCCGGCAGCGGCCCGTGCTCGCCGCGCTGAACGCGGACTTCTTCAGCTTCACCCCGCCCGGCGTGCCCACCGGGGCGCAGGTGGTGGGCGGCGAGGTCGTGCGCGTACCCGGAGAGCGCGCCGTCCTGGGCGTCACCGGCGAGGGCGACCCCTTCATCGCCGGACGGGTGCGGCTCGGGGGGAAGCTGTGGCTGTCGCAGGGGCTCTCCGCCACCCTGGGGCGGGTCAACGCCCCTCCCGCCGGCGACACCCTAGCCGTGTACAACCGCTTCTTCGGCGTGGCCACGCCCACGGACACCGGCGTGGTGGAGCTGCTCGTGCGGCGCCTGCGCTTTCCGGTCGCGGTGGGCGACACGGTGCGGGGCGTGCTGGTGGGGTCCGACACCGCCGCGGCGGGCGTCGCCATCCCCGAAGACGGAGTGGTGTTCGCGGCGCGGGGGCGCGCGGCGGACTTCCTGCGCCTCCTCACGCCCCCGGGCGACACCGTGCGCTGGACGCTGCGCTTCGAGCCCGCCCCCGGGCCCGTGCGGGAGATGGTCGGCGGACACCCCGTGCTCCTGAGGCGCGGGGCGGAGGTCCCGGACGCGGAGTCCGGCGTCGCCGCGGCGTTCTCGGCCACGCGGCACCCGCGCTCCGCGGTGGGGTGGCGGGCGGATGGGACGCTGCTGCTGGTGGCCGTGGACGGGCGGCAGCCCGGGCACAGCGTGGGGATGTCGCTGGCCGAGATGCGGGCGCTCTTCCGCGAGCTGGGGGCCGTCGAGGCGCTCAACCTGGACGGGGGCGGCTCCACCGCGCTGGTGGTGCGCGGAAGGGTCGTCAACCGCCCCTCCGACGCCGAAGGCGAGCGCCCCGTCGCCAACGCCCTGGTCCTGCTCGGACCCCTGCCCGGCACCTGCCGGGGCCCCTGATCCGGACGGCGGCGGGCCCGCGGGAGTTCCCGTTCGGGAACGCAGGCGGCCCGTGCGGGCTCGGCGGAGGTGCGAACGGCGTGTCCGCAAGCCGGAGCGGGCCTTTCGGGCTGCGGCTCAAGTCGTTGTCCAGGGGGTGTCTGCGCATCCTACAAGTGTTTCACGACATACGGCGTTGACACGGGGGGCCCCGGAGCGCAATTTATCACCTCTTGAGAACCCGCCCGGCGTCCTCCGGGACGCGCTGCTCTTCCAACGCCACGTAGAGACATCCATCCCGGCCCGCCGCACACGGGCTCGGGCATCCTTCCCTGTGGGTCTGAACCGTTTCGCAAAAGACACCGTGAGCCAGTTCGCTTTCACTTCCGGCCGTGCGCGGCCCCGGGCGGCATCCCTGCTGGCGGCCGGCCTCGCCGCGCTTGCGCTCGTGTTCGCAGCGGCGTGCGACGACGACGGCACCGGCTCCAAGCGCACCGTCGCGCGGGTGGCCGTGACTGCCTCCGCCGCCACGCTGGAGGCGGGCAAGACGCTCCAGCTGGTCGCCGTGGCGTACGACCGCAGCAACCGTGCGCTCACCGGGAAGACCTTCTCGTGGGCCAGCAGCAGTGACGCCTTCGCCACCGTCGCGCAGGACGGCATGGTGACGGGGCGCGCCGCGGGGCCGGTGACCATCAGCGCCGCAACGGACGGGGTGACCGGCACGTTCGCCCTCACCATCTCCGCCGTGCCGGTGGTGCAGCCGCCCGTGGCCGCCCGTGTGGTGGTCGCGCCCACGTTCTCCACGGTGGACGCGGGCGGCACCTCCACGCTGCGCGCCGCGGCGCTCGCCGCCAACGGCGACACCGTCCGCGGGACCGTGTTCAACTGGAGCGCCATCCCCCAGGCGGCCGCCACGGTGAACGCCGCCGGCGTCGTCTCGGGCGTGGCCGTGGGGCAGGCCCTGGTGGTGGCTCAGGCCGGCAACCTCGCCGACTCCGCGGTCGTCGCGGTGCTGGGCCCCCGCACCCTGCTTTCCACCTCCTTCCCCGGCGGCTCCATCCGCTCCTCGGTGGCCGCGGGGCAGACCTTCACGGTCCCGGTGGTGCTCGACCTGAGCAAGGTGGGGAGCAACGGCGACCTGGGCTCGGCCCAGTTCGACCTGGTCTTCGACCCCGCCGTGCTCCAGTACGTGTCCGCGGCGAGCACGCTGCAGGGCGCGGCCGAGACCAACCTGGTGAGCGCGGGGCGCGTGCGCTTCGCCTACGCGGGGACCTCGGTGCAGGGGAGCCCGCGGCCCACGCTGACGACGCTGACCTTCCGGGTCGCGGCGGGCGCCGCGGCCGGAACGCAGACCCTGCTGAACCTGGTGTACACCGTGGCGCCGACGAGCACCAGCTTCGCGGCCTACGAGATCCCGCTGGCGGTGGGCGGCATCGTCCGCGTCGCCGCTCCCTGATCGGACGGACCGGACCGCCCGGCGCACGCCGCGCCTGGCGGAGCAGGACACTACGCAAGGAGAAGGACCGATGAGCAGGAAGAAGCGCTTCGCAGCGCCGTTCGCCCTCGCGCTCGCGCTGGGCCTCCTGGGCGGCTGCGAGAACGCGGTGCAGCCGCAGGAGCCGAGCGTGCTGGAGGGGCTCGCCCCGGGGATCCACCCCATCGTGGTGCTGACCTCGCAGGCGGGGAGCGCCGCCACCGTGGAGCTGCACCTGAAGCGGGTGGGCGTGGACGCAAAGATCGCCAGCTTCCAGGGCGAGCTCGGATTCGACCGGGAGCGCCTGACGCTCGCCGGCGCCGAGCTGAAGCCCGGGGTGATGGGCGCGTGGAACGAGAGCGCTCCGGGCACCGTCCGCTTCGCGGGCGCGGTGGCCGAGGGGATGGCCGACGGCGCGGTCCTCACGCTCCGCTTCACGGCAAAGGGCGCGGTCGACGGCCAGGCGTTCCGGGTCAAGGTGGAGGAGCTGGTCTCCTCGGCCGATTTCCAGGACCTTTCCACGCGCCTGGTCGTCCGCGAGCAGCCCCTCTTCTCTCCGTCTCCCCTCAAGTAGCCGCACCACACGAGGTGAGGACCGGACGGGTCCGCGGGTCATCCGCGGGCCCGATCATTCACGTTTGTCCGTTTTGATTCCTTTCCGGGAGACCATGATGCGGTTCCTTCCCAGGCTCGCCCTGTTCTGCGGCGCGCTGCTCTTCCTGTTCGGCGCCTCCGCGCGCCCGGCCGCCGCCCAGTCGGGCGCGATCGGGATCCGCGGCGACGTCACGGCCGACGGCAACCTCACCGCGTCCGACGCGCTGGCGGTACTCTCGCACGTGGTGGGCAAGCCCCTCCCCGCCGGGTACTCCGCCGAGCTCGACGGCGACGCGGACGGCAACGGCCAGGTGACGGCGCTGGACGCGCTCGTCATCCTGGGCCGCGTCGTCGGCAAGGACGTGGCGCGCTACCCAGTGGGCAGGCGGCTCCTGTCCGGGGTGGTGGGAACCGCGGGGGGATCCGTCGTCTCCCGGCTCGACTCCATCCGGATCGAGTTCCCGGAGGGGGCGCTCGCCGAGGCCGTGAACATCACGGTGGAGCCCGCCACCGGCCTCCCGGCGACGCCGGGGCTGGTCGCCAGCTCCGCGCTGTCGATGGGGCCGGACGGGCAGCGCTTCGCCAAGCCGGTGCGGCTGACGCTGCGCTACAGCCCGGCGGCGGTGCCGCAGGGCGTGGACCCCGCGGCGCTGCGCATCCACCGGCGCGTGGGCGACGGCTGGGAAGAGGTCCCGGGAGGGACGGTGGACGTGGCTTCGGCGACGGTGAGCGCGGTGCTGAGCGGCTTCAGCACCTACGCCATCCTGCCGCGCGCGGAAACGGGGCTGTCGCTGGTCAAGGTGGCGGGCGACGGGCAGACGGGCACCGTGGGGCTTCCGCCCGCGGACTTCCTGGTGGTGCGGCTGGTGAACCCGGCCGGGCGCGGGATCGCCAACCGGGTGCTGACCTGGACGGTGATCGAGGGCGGCGGCACCATCCGCCCGCTGGAAGAGCGGACCGACAGCGCCGGGCGGGTGCGCGCGGTGTTCACCCTGGGGCCGGACGCCGGCCTCAACCGGGTGCGCGTCGCCACGGCCGGCGCCGACCCGGTGGTCTTCACCGCCACGGGCGTCTCGGCGGCGCCGAGCTCCATCGTGGTGTACGCCGGCGCGGACCAGACGGCGACCGCCGGCGGCCCGGTGGCGACCCCGCCCTCGGTGCGGGTGACGGACGCCCGCGGCAACCCGGTGGTGGACGCGACGGTGACCTTCGCGGTCGCGACCGGCGGCGGCAGCATCACCGGCGCCACCCCGAAGACCGACGGCAACGGCATCGCGACGGTGGGAAGCTGGACGCTGGGGACCACGGCCGGGCCCAACTCGCTGACCGCGTCGGTCGCGGGCGGGCTCAGCGTGACCATCAACGCCACGGGCATTCCGGGCGCGCCGGCCTCCATCTCCAAGCAGTCGGGCGACGGCGGCACCGCCGTGGTGGGGACCACGCGCGCCCTCGAGGCGAAGGTGGTGGACGCCAACGGCAACGGCGTCGCCGGCGTGACGGTCTCCTGGACCGTGGCGTCGGGCGGCGGCTCGCTGTCGGCGCCCAGCTCCCTGACGGACGGCTCGGGCGTGGCCTCGGTGATCTGGACCTTCGGCGGGACGGCGGGCGCGCAGAGCGTCACGGCGGCCGCCACCGGGCTCGCCGGCTCGCCGCTCACCTTCTCGGCGACCACCACCCCGGCCGCGGCGTCGCGCCTGGCGATCACCACGCAGCCCTCGGCGGCGGCGCAGAGCGGCATCGCCTTCCCGCAGCAGCCCGTCCTCCAGCTCCAGGACGCGTTCGGCAACGCGGTCGCGCAGAGCGGCGTTGCGGTGACGGCGGCGATCGCCTCCGGCACCGGCACGCTCGGCGGCACCGCCACGGTGAGCACCAACGCCGCCGGCGTGGCGACCTTCGCGGACCTCGCCATCAGCGGCCCGGTGGGCGCGTACACCCTGGGCTTCTCGGCCACGGGGCTGACGGGCGCCACCTCGGGCACCATCAACCTGGCGGCGGGCGCGGCTTCGCAGCTGGCCGTCACCACGCAGCCCTCGGCCACGGCGCAGAGCGGGGTGGCCTTCCCGCAGCAGCCTGTGGTGCAGCTGCGCGACGCCGCCGGCAACCCGGTCTCGCAGGCGGGCGTCACCGTAACGGCGGCCATCGCCACGGGCGGCGGCACGCTGGGCGGCACCACCACGGCGACGACCAACGCCAGCGGCGTGGCGACGTTCACCAACCTGTCCATCACGGGCACGGTCGGCGACCGCACGCTCGCCTTCTCGGCCACGGGGCTGACGGGCGCCACCTCGGGCACCATCACCCTGACGGCGGGTGCGGCCTCGCAGCTGGCCGTCACCACGCAGCCCTCGGCCACGGCGCAGAGCGGGGTGGCCTTCCCGCAGCAGCCTGTTGTGCAGCTGCGCGACGCCAGCGGCAACCCGGTGGCGCAGGCGGGCGTCACCGTGACGGCGGCCATCGCCACGGGCGGCGGCACGCTGGGCGGCACCACCACGGCGACGACGGATGCCGGCGGCGCGGCGACCTTCACCGGCCTGTCGATCACCGGCACGATCGGTGACCGCACGCTGTCCTTCTCGGCGACCGGGCTGACCGGCGCCACCTCGAACACGATCAGCGTGACGGCGGGCGCGGCGACGCAGCTCACCATCACCACGCAGCCTTCCTCCACAGCGCAGAGCGGGGCGGTCTTCGGCACGCAGCCGGCCGTGCAGCTGCGCGACGCGAGCGGCAACCCGGTCGCGCAGGCGGGGGTGACGGTCACGGCGGCCATCGCTTCGGGCGCGGGCACGCTGGGCGGCACGACGACGGCGACGACCAACGCCAGCGGTGTGGCGACGTTCACCGACCTGGCCATCACCGGCGTGGTCGGCGACCGGACGCTGTCCTTCTCGGCGACCGGGCTGACCGGCGCCACCTCGAACACGATCAGCGTGACGGCGGGCGCGGCGACGCAGCTTGCCATCACCACCCAGCCTTCCGACAGCGTGCAGAGCGGGACCGCGTTCCCGCGGCAGCCGGTGGTGCAGCTGCGCGACGCCAGCGGCAACCCGGTGGCTCAGGCGGGGGTGACGGTCACGGCGGCCATCGCTTCGGGCGCGGGCACGCTGGGCGGCACGACGGCGGCGACGACCAACGCCAGCGGCGTGGCGACCTTCACCAACCTGGTCATCACCGGCTCGGTCGGTGACCGCACGCTGTCCTTCTCGGCCACGGGGCTGACGGGCGCCACCTCCGGCACGGTCAACGTCCGGGCGGGTGCGGCTTCGCAGCTCGCGATCACCACGCAGCCGTCGCCCACCGCGCAGAGCGGCGTGGCCTTCGGCACGCAGCCGGCGGTGCAGGTCCAGGACGCCAGCGGCAACCCGATCGCCCAGGCGGGGGTGACGGTCACGGCGGCCATCGCCACGGGCGGCGGTACGCTGGGCGGCACCACGACGGCGACCACCAACGCGAGCGGCGTGGCGACGTTCACCAACCTGTCCATCTCGGGCACGGTCGGCGACCGGACGCTGTCCTTCTCGGCGTCGGGCCTGACGGGCGCCACCTCCAACACGATCAGCGTGACGGCGGGCGCGGCGACGCAGCTCGCAATCACCACCCAGCCGTCCTCCACCGCGGAGAGCGGCGTGGCCTTCGCCACGCAGCCGGCGGTCCAGCTCCAGGATGCCAGCGGCAACCCGGTGGCTCAGGCGGGGGTGACGGTCACGGCGGCCATCGCCTCGGGCGCGGGCACGCTGGGCGGGACCACCACGGCGACGACCAACGCCAGCGGCGTGGCGACCTTCACCAACCTCCAGATCACCGGCGTGCTCGGGGACCGGACGCTCTCGTTCTCGGCGTCAGGCCTGACGGGTGCGACCTCGAACACGGTCAGCGTGACGGCGGGCGCGGCGACGCAGCTCACCATCACCACGCAGCCTTCCGACAGCGTGCAGAGCGGGACGACGTTCCCGCGTCAGCCGGTGGTGCAGCTGCGCGACGCCAGCGGCAACCCGGTGGCGCAGGCGGGAGTGACGGTCACGGCTGCCATCGCCTCGGGCGCGGGCACGCTGGGTGGCACGACGACGGCGACGACCAACGGCAGCGGCGTGGCGACCTTCACCAACCTGGTCATCACGGGCGCGGTCGGCGACCGGACGATTTCCTTCTCGGCGTCCGGCCTGACTGGCGCGACTTCGAACACGGTCAGCGTGACGGCGGGCGCGGCTTCGCAGCTCACCATCACCACGCAGCCTTCCGACAGCGTGCAGAGCGGGACGACGTTCCCGCGGCAGCCGGTGGTGCAGCTGCGCGACGCCAGCGGCAACCCGGTTGCGCAGGCGGGTGTGACGGTCACGGCGGCCATCGCTTCGGGCGCGGGCACGCTGGGCGGCACGACGACGGCGACGACCAACGCCAGCGGCGTGGCGACCTTCACCAACCTGGTGATCACGGGCGCGGTCGGCGACCGGACGCTCTCGTTCTCGGCATCGGGCCTGACGGGCGCGACGTCGAACACGGTCAGCGTGACGGCCGGCGCGGCGACGCAGCTCGCGGTCACCACGCAGCCGTCCTCCACCGCGCAGAGCGGCGTGGCCTTCGCCACGCAGCCGGCGGTGCAGATCCAGGACGCCAGCGGCAACCCGGTGGCTCAGGCGGGGGTGACGGTCACGGCGGCCATCGCTTCGGGCGCGGGCACGCTGGGCGGCACGACGACGGCGACGACCAACGCCAGCGGCGTGGCGACGTTCACCGACCTGGCCATCACGGGCGTGGTCGGCGACCGGACGCTGTCCTTCTCGGCGACCGGGCTGACCAGCGCCACCTCGAACACGATCAGCGTGACGGCGGGTGCGGCGACGCAGCTCGCCATCACCACGCAGCCCTCCGACAGCGTGCAGAGCGGGACGACGTTCCCGCGGCAGCCGGTGGTGCAGCTGCGCGACGCCAGCGGCAACCCGGTGGCTCAGGCGGGTGTGACGGTCACGGTGGCCATCGCTTCGGGCGCGGGCACGCTGGGCGGCACGACGACGGCGACGACCAACGCCAGCGGCGTGGCGACCTTCACCGACCTGGTCATCACCGGCGTGGTCGGAGACCGCACGCTCTCCTTCTCGGCGACCGGGCTTACCGGCGCGACTTCGAACACGGTCAGCGTGACGGCGGGCGGCGCGTCGCAGCTGGTCATCACCACGCAGCCCTCCGACAGCGTACAGAGCGGGACGACGTTCCCGCGGCAGCCGGTTGTCCAGCTGCGCGACGCCAGCGGCAACCCGGTGGCGCAGGCGGGGGTGACGGTCACGGCGGCCATCGCCACGGGCGGCGGCACGCTGGGCGGCACCACGACGGCGACCACCAACGCGAGCGGCGTGGCGACGTTCACCAACCTGTCCATCTCGGGCACGGTCGGCGACCGGACGCTGTCCTTCTCGGCGACCGGGCTGACCGGCGCGACTTCGAGCACGATCAGCGTGACGGCGGGCGCGGCTTCGCAGCTCACCATCACCACGCAGCCCTCCGACAGCGTGCAGAGCGGGACGACGTTCCCGCGGCAGCCGGCGGTGCAGCTGCGTGACGCCAGCGGCAACCCGGTTGCGCAGGCGGGGGTGACGGTCACGGCGGCCATCGCCACGGGCGGCGGCACGCTGGGCGGGACCACCACGGCGACGACCAACGCGAGCGGCGTGGCGACCTTCACCAACCTGTCCATCACGGGCGCGGTGGGTGACCGCACGCTCTCCTTCTCGGCGGCCGGCCTGACCGGCGCGACGTCGAGCACGGTCAGCGTGACGGCGGGCGCGGCGGCGCAGCTGGCCGTCACCACGCAGCCCTCCGCGACGGTGCAGAGCGGGGTGGCCTTCCCGCAGCAGCCGGTCGTGCAGCTGCGCGACGCGGCGGGCAACCCGGTGGCGCAGGCGGGGGTGACGGTCACGGCGGCCATCGCTTCCGGCGGCGGCACGCTGGGCGGCACCACCACGGCCACCACCGACGCGACCGGCGCGGCGACCTTCACCGACCTGTCCATCACCGGCACGGTCGGCGACCGGACGCTGTCCTTCTCGGCGTCGGGCCTGACGGGCGCCACCTCCAACACGATCAGCGTGACGGCGGGCGCGGCGACGCAGCTCGGCATCACGACGCAGCCTTCCGACAGCGTGCAGAGCGGCATCGCGTTCCCGCGGCAGCCGGTGGTGCAGCTGCGCGACGCGAGCGGCAACCCGGTCTCGCAGGCGGGCGTCACCGTGACGGCAGCGATCGCGTCCGGCGCGGGCACGCTGGGCGGGACCACCACGGCGACGACCAATGCCAGCGGGGTGGCGACCTTCACCGACCTGTCCATCACCGGCCTGGTCGGCGACCGGACGCTCTCCTTCTCGGCGTCGGGCCTGACCGGTGCCACCTCCGCGACCGTCAGCGTGACGGCGGGCGCGGCTTCTCAGCTGGTCATCACCACGCAGCCCTCGGACAGTGTGCAGGGCGGGGCGCCGTTCCCGCGGCAGCCCGTGGTCCGACTCCTGGACGCCTCCGGCAACCCGGTTGCGCAGGCGGGGGTGACGGTCACGGCGGCGATCGCTTCGGGTGGCGGCACGCTGGGCGGCACGACGACGGCGACGACCAACGCCAGCGGCGTGGCGACCTTCACCAACCTTTCCATCTCCGGGGCGGCGGGCGACCGCACTCTTTCCTTCTCGGCGACGGGGCTGACGGGAGCGACCTCCACCACCGTCAGGGTGACTTCGGGTCCCCCGGCGCAGCTGTTCATCGCCACGCAGCCGTCGTCCAGCGCCCAGGCCGGGGTGGCCTTCGCGCAGCAGCCGGCGGTGCAGCTCCAGGACGCGTCGGGCAACCCGACGGCCCAGGCGGGGGTGGTCGTCACGGCGGCGATCGCCTCGGGCGGCGGCACGCTGGGCGGCACCGTCACGGCGACGACGGACGCCACCGGCCTGGCCACCTTCACCAACCTGTCCATCGGCGGGACGGTGGGGAGCCGCACGCTCTCCTTCTCGGCGAGCGGGCTGACGGGCGCCACGTCGGGCACCATCAACGTGACCGCGGGCCCGGCGGCGGCGCTGGCCTTCTCGGTGCAGCCCTCCAACGTGGTCGCGAGCGCTCCGATCACTCCGGCCGTGCAGGTGTCGATCGTGGACGCCTACGGCAACGTGGTGACGGGCGCCACGGACAACGTGACCCTCGCCATCGGGAACAACCCGTCCGGCGGGACGCTCTCGGGGACCACCACCGTGGCCGCGACGGGCGGGGTGGCGACCTTCTCCGGCCTCAGCATCAACCTGGTGGGCACCGGCTACACGCTCACGGCGAGCGCGGCCGGTCTGGGCACGGCCACGAGCGTGGGCTTCAACGTCACGCACGGTCCGCTGGACCACTTCCTGGTGGAAGCGGCCGGCGGCGGGCCCATCGGCAACCAGCTGGCCGGAACGCCCTTCAACGTGCGGGTCACGGCGAAGGACGCGTTCAACAACACCGTGACCAGCTTCACCGGCACGGTGGGCTTCACCAGCACGCCCGCCGGCGGGATCTCGGCCGGTGCGACCTCGGGGGCGTTCACCGCCGGGGTGCTGTCGTCGCACGCCATCACCTTCGGGACGCCGGGGAGCTTCACGCTCACCGCGACCCGCACCTCGGGGACGGAGAGCGGCACCAGCAACAGCTTCGAGGTGCAGGCGGCGCCGACAGCCGTGAACGAGGGCCCGACGCCCACCAGCGCGCCGGGGCAGCCCTTCCACGCCTTCTTCAGCACCAGCGGGAGCCCGCAGACGTTCAGCCTTGCGGCGCCGGGTGTGCTGTCCAACGACAACCTCGGCTTCCCGCTGGCGACGATCACGTCCTTCGGGGCGGACTCGCTGGGCGGGAGCGTGACGACCTACGCGGCGGGGAGCACCGTCTCGCCGCTGCCGGGGACCGGGCGCACCACCGGCTCGCTCTCGGTGGGCGCGAACGGCACCATCACCTTCACGCCGCCGGACGGCTTCACCGGCAACTACGTCTTCAAGTATCGCCTGACCAACGTCCGCGGCTTCTCGGACGGGCAGGTGACCATCGCGGTGGGCGCGCGGCCGGCGGCGGCGAACGACACCTACGCGCCGGTGCTGCTGGGCAACGTGCCCATCAACACGGCGACGAGCACCCAGTTCCGGGTGACGAGCAACGACGCGGGCGACGGGAAGATCCTCGCCATCACGGGCCAGAGCAACGGGACGGCGACCCTCAACGCCGACAGCACCTTCGTCTTCCGGCCCAACCCGGGCTTCGAGGGAACGGCCAGCTTCACCTACACGGTGCGAAACGGCTTCGGGACCACCGCTCCGGCGACGGTCACGATGACGGTGGCGAACCCGGTGTGGTTCGTGGACGCCTCGGCCTCGGCGGGCGGCGACGGGCGCTACGACGCCCGCTTCAACAGCCTGTCGAGCTTCGCGGCGATCAACAACGGAACCGGGAGCAACCCGGCGGCGAACGACCGGGTCTTCCTCTACACTGGCGCCTACACCGGGGCGGTGACGCTCCTGAACGGGCAGCAGTTCGTCGGGCAGGGTGCCACCGGGAGCTCGTTCAGCTCGGTGCTCGGCGTGACCTGGCCGGCGGACTCCGGCACGGAACCGGGCATCAACGGCACGTCGCCCACGATCACCTCGGCCACCACGGGGATCACGCTGGGGAGCGGGAACACGCTGCGCGGCTTCAACCTGGGGAACGTGACCGGGACGGCGCTTTCCGGCACCAGCTTCGGCACGGTCGTCGTGTCCAGCGTGGGGATCAACACCACCGGGCAGGCGCTGAGCCTGACTACGGGCACGCTGAACGGCGGCTTCACGCAACTGCGCTCCACCGGCGGGACCAACAACGTCTTCCTCTCGGGGGTGGCGACCACGGGCACCTCCACGCTGGGCGGCGCCGGGGACGTGCTCTCGGGGGCCACGGGCGACGCCTTCGTGGTGGCGGGCGGGACCGGCTCGTTCACCTACTCGGGCAGCGTCACCCAGGCCAGCAACGCCGCGCTGCTGAACGTGAGCGGCGGCCACTCGGGAACGCTCACCTTCCAGACCGGGACGCTGAGCGCGACCAACGGGACCGGGCTCCAGTTCAACAACGCGGACGGCTCCTACGCCTTCACCGGCACCGCGACGCTGAACGGGGGCAACGCCGGGATCGACGTGACCAACGGTTCGTCGGGGACCTTCTCCTTCCCGAGCACCGCGAGCATCACCAACCCGACGGCCGAGACGGTCAACATCTCGAACAGCGCACCCAGCTTCACCTACGCGGGCTCGCTGACCAAGACCGGCAGCGCCAGCACCGGGATCACGCTGAACTCGAACACGGGTGGGACCATCGCCTTCAGCGGCGCCACCAAGGTGTTCAGCACCCTGTCTGCCAACGCGGTCAACATGCTGAGCAACGCCGCCGGCGTGACGGTCAGCTTCGCCGATTCGCTCCGGATCACCACCACCACCGGGGTGGGCTTCAACGCCACCGGCGGCGGAACGGTGACGGTGGCGGGGACGAACAACTCGATCACCGCGGCCGGCGGGGCGGCGCTCAACGTGGCGAGCACCACCATCGGCGCGGGCGGGCTGAACTTCCGCAGCATCTCCGCCAACGGCGGCGCCAGCGGGATCGTGCTGAACAGCACCGGCTCGGCGGGGCGCCTCCAGGTCACCGGGTCGGGCACCGCCAGCTCGGGCGGGACGATCCAGAACACCACGAGCCACGGGATCTCGCTGACCAGCACCACCAACCCCGCCTTCGACCGCATGAACCTCCAGAGCAACGGCGGGAGCGGCGTGTTCGGGACGGGCGTGGTGGGCTTCACGCTGACCAACAGCACCATCGCCACCTCCGGCTCCGGCGGTGGAGCCAACGCCAGCAACATCGACTTCTTCGCCGACGCCGCGGCGGGGACCGAGAACAACCTGTCGGGCACGGTGGTCATCACCGGCAACACGCTGTCCGCGCCCGCCTTCCACAGCGTGGACATCCAGAACTGGAGCGGGACGATCAGCGACCTGACGCTCTCGAACAACACGATCACCAACAACTCGACCCTGGGCGGCGGGATCCGGGTGATCGCCATCGGGGGGGCCGGCAACGTGGCGAAGATCACCAGGGCCACCATCGCCGGCAACCAGATCACGGGCACCATGCAGTCGCCCGGGCTCCAGGTGCAGTGCGGCAACGCCGACGCGGGCGGCCCGCTGGGCGAGTGCGGCACCGAGGGGAGCGGCACCAACGTGGTGGCGATCACCAACAACCAGGTGCACGGCGCCGGCGCTGCCTCGCGCATGGGCACCGAAGGGCTGCTGGCGCTGCTGAACGGGCGGGGCCAGGCCAACTTCAACGTCTCCACCAACGACGTGCGGCACACCACCGGGCGGGCGATGGCGGTGACGGTGTTCGGGCAGGGACGGATGACGGCCACGGTCGCCAACAACACCATCGTGGCGAACAACACCTTCGCCGCGGCGGGGATGGAGATCGGGGCGGACAGCACGGCCAACATGGCGAGCTTCGCCAGCTACCGCGCCACGGTGACCGGGAACAACATCAGCCAGACCGACGGGGTGGGGATCTACGCCATCGCGCGCGGCTCCAGCGACTCGCTGCGGGTGAAACTGCAGAACAACACCATCGCCGCGCCGCTCACCGGCGTGCGCCCGGGACTGCGCGTGGATTCCGGGAGCACGAACAGCAACACCTGGGTGTGCGCCAACATCTCGGGCAACACCACCGCGGGGAGCGGCGGCACGCAGGGCATCGGCCTGCGCAAGCAGGGCACGAGCACATCGGTCAACGTCTTCGGGGTGCACGGGATGGCCGCGACCGCCACGCCGGGCGTGGAAAGCTACGTGTCGGGTCTGAACCCGGCCGGAAACGGCGTGCTGCTGATCTCGGCGACCAGCGGGTTCAGCAACTGCTCCTTCCCCTGATCCAGTCTTTTCTTACCGGAGGCGGGTTCGCCAACCCGCCTCCGGTCCCCAGAGCGCCCCTCCACACCGGAGGGGCGCTCTCGCAGGAACGCAGAACCCCCGGCTGTTCCCTCACTCCACACACCAGGAGACCTCGATGGCCGAACCGTTCCTATCCGAGATCCGGATCATGAGCTTCGTCTTTGCGCCCAAAGGCTGGGCGCTCTGCAACGGACAGCTCCTCCCGATCAACCAGAACCAGGCTCTCTTCTCTCTCCTTGGAACCACCTTCGGCGGGGACGGGCGCGTCAATTTCGCCCTCCCCGACCTGCGCGGCCGCACCCCCATCCACGTGGGGAGCGCGCACACCCTGGGCGAGCGCGGGGGCGAGCAGGCCCACACGGTCTCGATCTCGGAGCTGCCCACGCACACGCACGTGGCCAACGCCACCACGGCCACCGCGACCACGAACACACCCACCAACGCCCTGATGCTGGCCGCCAGCAGCGGCTCCTCGCTCTACGCCGCCGCCAGCAACCTGGGCGTCATGGACCCGCGATCCATCAGCAGCGTCGGCGGCAGCCAGGCGCACCTGAACATGCAGCCCTTCCTGACGCTGAGCTTCTGCATCGCTCTCCAGGGCATCTTTCCCTCCCCCAACTGAGGCCACACCCACATGGCGCAACCCTACGTGGGCGAGATCCGCATGTTCGCCGGAAACTTCGCCCCAGCCGGTTGGATGTTCTGCGAGGGCCAGCTCCTGCCCATCTCCGAGAACGAGACGCTCTTCCAGCTCATCGGCACCACCTACGGCGGCGACGGCGAGAGCACCTTCGCCCTTCCCGACCTGCGCGGCCGCCTGCCGCTGCACCAGGGCAACGGCTTCATCCTGGCCGAGACCGGCGGGGCCAAGGAGATCACGCTGACCGTGCAGCAGATCCCTTCCCACACGCACACCATGCTGGGCTCGGGGGCCTTGGCCAGCGGGGCCGGGCCGAACAACTCGCTGCTGGCCAGCAGCACCGGGGCCACGGTCTTCCCCTACGGCACGGACGCGCCGGTGACGACGCTGCACCCCTCCTCCGTCAGCCCGGTGGGCGGCAGCCAGCCGCACACCAACTTCCAGCCGTACCTGTGCGTGGACTTCATCATCTCGCTGTTCGGCATCTTCCCCTCCCCCACCTGACGGAGACAGACCATGGCCGATCCGTTCGTTGCCGAGATCCGCATCTTCCCGTTCAACTTCGCACCCAAGGGGTGGGCGTGGTGCAACGGGCAGCTGCTGCCGATCTCGCAGAACACCGCGCTGTTCTCGCTCCTGGGGACCACCTACGGGGGAGACGGCAAGAGCACCTTCGCGCTGCCGGACCTGGAGGGCCGGGCGCCGATGCACCCGGGGCAGGGGCCGGGACTGTCGCTGCACGACCTGGGGGAGACGGGGGGGAGCGAGACGGTGACGCTGCTGGAAAGCGAGATCCCGGCGCACGTGCACGCGATGGGGGTGTCGCAGGCCGACGGGCTGGAGCGCTTTCCCACGGGGCAGCTGCTGTCCACGGGAGTGGGGATCGGCGCCTACGCGGCTCCGGGGCCCGTCACCAACCTGGCGTTCGAGGCGCTGCCGCCGGCGGGGGGTGACCAGCCGCACAACAACATGATGCCGTACCTCACCTTCTACTTCAACATCGCGCTCCAGGGCGTGTTCCCGCCGCGCGGCTAGCGGCGGCGGGTGGACCCGCGGGGTGCGGCCCTGGGCCGCACCCTTCGGGTCCGTGGATGTAGCGCATCGCGCGGCTCATGGAGTCCGGACCGGCGCTCCCCGGTCACACCGGCGGGCGCTCACCTGGAAAGGAGGCGGATATCCACGCAGAAGTGTCGCTCCGGCCCATCGGCGACGAGGACCGTGAGCTCCTGTTCCGCGTCTACGCGGGGACGCGCGAGGAGGAGCTGGCGCCGGTCCCCTGGACGCCGGAGCAGAAGGAGGCGTTCCTGCGCATGCAGTTCGACGCGCAGCACGCGTACTACCAGGAGCACTATGCCGGCGCCGACTTCGACGTGGTGCTGGCGGATGGGGAGCCGGTGGGGCGCCTGTACCTGGCGCGCTGGACGAGCGAGCACCGCATCGTGGACATCGCGATCCTGCCGGGCCACCGCGGCCGCGGGCTGGGCTCTGAGCTGTTGCGCCGGATCCTGGCGGAGGCGGACGGGGCGGGGAAGCCGGTGACCATCCACGTGGAGATGCACAACCCGGTGCGGCGGCTCTACGATCGCCTGGGGTTCGTGCCGGTGGAGGAGCGGGGCGTGTACCTGCTCATGGAGCGCCCGGTCGGGGCGGCGTGACCCGCGACGGCCGGGACGCCCCGGCCGTCCGGCGCGGAATGCGCCGGGCGAACGGGGCGCCGGAGCTCCGCGGCGCGCTCAGGTGAAGACGGCCTCGTACTGCATCCCCTGCGCGCCGGGTCCCACAGGGACCAGGAAGAGCGCGAACTCGCCGACGGCGGCGTGCTCCATGTGGTAGATGCGCTGGGGCAGCACGGGCTGCAGGGGGCCGACGAAGGTGAGCGTGAAGGGCACCCGGTGCCCGTCCGACCCGCTCCCCCAGGTGCGGGCGCTCTGCAGCTGCGTCTCGACGGTGCTCCCGTCGTCCAGCCGGATCAGGAACACCTCGCCCTCGTGGCCGGCAAAGGTTTCGTGGGTGAACGCTTCGAGCATGTCGGTGTCCGGTGCGTGAAGAGAGGATGGCGGGTCCGGGTGGCCCGCGGCGGGTCCGGACGGGTAAGATGCACGCCCGCGTCTTCCGCGCAACCGGTGCCACGACATCCACCTGTCTGCATGATGCGTCTTCACGGTGCGCGGGCCGGCGAGGGAGATGCCGGCTCGTTGAACTTTCCTTGACAACCGGCGGCTTCCGCCCTCATTTTTGGGGCCGATTCCGCCACTGAACTCCCGGTCGCCGGCCGCGCTTGCGAGCGCGCGCCGGCATCGCTCGCCCCGGAAACCGTTCCGGCACGGACGCGCTCGAGCGCGTGCTCCGCCCGGATGCATCCCGGTGCGTCCTACCTTCGCTCGCCAGCCTCTCCTTCCGATCGCTTCCGGAGACATGATGCGGTTCTTTTCCAGGCTCGCCCTGCTCTGCTCGGCGCTGCTCCTGAGTCTCGCGCTCGCACCCCGCCCGCTTGCCGCCCAGTCCGGCGCGATCGGGATCCGCGGCGACGTGAACCGTGACGGCAGCGTCACGGCCGTCGACGCGCTCGCGATCCTTTCCCACGTGGTCGGCAAGCCGCTCCCCGCCTCGTACACGGTGGATCTGGACGGCGACGCCGACGGCAGCGGCGAGGTGACCGCGGTGGACGCGCTGGTCATCCTCGGCCACGCGGTGGGCAGGGACGTGGCGCGCTACCCGGTGGGGCAGCGAGTCCTCGCCGTGCGCGTGGGGACGGCGGGCGGCCCTGTGGCCTCGCGTCCCGACTCCATCGGCCTCCAGGTGCCGGAAGGGGCGCTTGCCGCGGCGACCGTGGTGACCGTCCGTCCCGCCGCGGGGCTCGACGGGTCGGCGGGCGTGCTTGCCGGTACCGCGCTGGCGATCGCGACGGAGGGTGGAAGCTTCGCCAGGCCGGTGCGGCTGACGCTGCGCGTGAACCCGGCTGTTCTCCCGGAGGGCGCCACCCTGGAGGAGCTGCGCATCCACCGCCGCGTGGGCGACGGATGGGAGGAGCTGCCGGGCGGGAGCGTGGACGTGGCGGCCGGGACCGTGGCCGCGGAGCTGCCCGGCGCGGGGACCTTTGCGGTGCGCGCGGGCGCCCCGCGCGGGCTGCGCCTGGTCAAGGAGGCTGGCGACGGGCAGACGGGGATCGTGGGGCGGCCGCCGCTGGACTTCCTGGCGGTGCGGCTTGTGAACGGGGCCGGACGCGGCGTTCCGGGGGTCGAGCTCGCCTGGGTGGTGAGGGAGGGGGGCGGCTCGGTGCGGCCCCTGGCGGCCCGCACCGACAGCGCCGGCCGGGTGCGCGCGGTGCTGACGCTGGGCGCGGTGCCGGGGACCAACCGGGTGCGCGTGTCGGCGGCGGGGGCGGACTCGGTGACCTTCACGGCGCAGGGCGTCGCGGATGCCCCCAGCGCCGTCGCCGTGGTGGCCGGCGCGGGCCAGACGGCGACGGCCGGGAGCGCGGTGGCGACGCCGCCCTCGGTGCGCGTCACCGACTCGGCGGGGAACCCGGTGGTGGACGCGGCCGTGACCTTCGCGGTGGCGGCGGGCGGCGGCACGGTGACGGGCGGCGCGACGCGCACGGATGCCGGCGGCGTGGCGACGGTGGGCTCGTGGACGCTGGGAACGACCGCCGGGCCCAACTCCCTCACCGCCACGGTGCAGGGTGGGCCGGCTGCGACCATCTCGGCCACCGGGATCCCGGGCGCCGCGGCGTCGATCTCGATCGTCTCGGGCGACGGTGGCACGGCGGTCGTGGCGACCACGCGCGCGCTGCAGGCGAAGGTGGTGGACGCCCACGGGAACGGCGTCCCCGGGACGGCGGTGGCGTGGGCGGTGGCGACGGGCGGCGGCTCGCTCTCGTCGCCGGGCTCGGTGACGGACGGCTCGGGCGTGGCCACGAACGTCTGGACCTTCGGCGGCACGGTGGGCGCGCAGAGCGTCACCGCCTCGGCGGCGGGGCTGGCGGGGTCGCCGCTCACCTTCACGGCGACCACCACGCCGGCAGCGGCGTCGCAGCTCACCCTCGCCGCGCAGCCCTCGTCGACCGCGCGGAGCGGGATCGTCCTGGCGGCGCAGCCGGCGGTGCAGCTCCGCGACGCATTCGGCAACGCGGTCCCGCAGGCGGGCGTCGCCGTGACGGCGGCCATCGCCACGGGCGGCGGCACGCTGGGCGGCACCGCGACCGTGAGCACGGACGCGAGCGGCGTGGCGGCGTTCACCGACCTGGCGATCTCCGGCACCGTGGGCCAGCGGACGCTGTCGTTCTCGGCGGCGGGCGTCGCGGCGGCCACCTCCGGCGCGGTGGACGTGGCCGCGGGAACGGCGGCCAGCCTCGCCGCGAGCGCGGGCGACGGTCAGACGGCGGCGGCGGGGAGCGCGGTGGCGACTGCCCCCGCGGTCCGCGTCGTGGACGCCAGCGGCAACCCGGTGGCGGGTGTGGGCGTGACCTTCGCCGTCGCGACCGGCGGCGGGAGCGTCACGGGCGCCTCGGCGACCACGGACGCGAGCGGGATCGCGGCGGCCGGGAGCTGGACGCTGGGGACGGCGGCGGGCGCCAACACGCTGACCGCGTCGTCCACGGGGCTGACGACGGCGACCTTCACGGCCACGGGCGTGGCGGGCGCCGCGGCCGCCATCTCCATCCGGTCGGGCGACGGCGGCAGCGCGCAGGTGGGGACCACGCGCGTTCTGGAGGCGCGGGTGGTGGACGCCCACGGCAACCCCGTGCAGGCGAGCACGGTGGCGTGGGCGGTCGCGACGGGCGGCGGCTCGCTGAGCGCCCCGTCCTCGGCGACCGACGCGGCCGGCGTGGCGTCGGTGACCTGGACTCTGGGGACCACGGCGGGCCCGCAGAGCGCCACCGCCACCTCGGCGGGGCTCACGGGATCGCCGCTCACCTTCACGGCGAGCGCCACCCCGGCGCCGGCGGCGCGCCTGGCGGTCGCCACCCAGCCCTCGGCGAGTGCGCGCAGCGGGATCGCCTTCGCGGCGCAGCCGGCGGTGCAGCTGGAGGACGCCTTCGGCAACGCGGTGCCGCAGAGCGGCGTCGCCGTGACGGCGGCCGTCGCCTCGGGCGGGGGGACGCTGGGCGGGACGGCCACGGTGAGCACGGACGCGGCGGGCCGGGCGACCTTCGCCGGCCTGTCCATCAGCGGCGCGACCGGGGCCTACACGCTGGGCTTCTCGGCCGCGGGGCTGGCGGGCGCCGCATCCGGCACCATCACCCTGGCCCCGGGGAACCCGGCGGCGCTGGCGGTCGCCACGCAGCCCTCGGCCACGGCGCTGAGCGGGATCGCCTTCGCGGCGCAGCCCGTGGTGCAGCTCCGCGATGCCAGCGGCAACGACGTCGCCCAGGCGGGCGTCGCCGTCACCGCTGCGATCGCATCCGGCGGCGGGACGCTGGGCGGTAGCACGACTGCGACGACGGACGCGGCGGGCCGTGCGACCTTCGCGGGGCTGTCCATCAGCGGCACGGCGGGGCAGCGGACGCTCGCCTTCGCCAGCGCGGGCCTGGCCGGGGCGGTCTCGGCCGCCGTCGACCTGGCCGCCGGTGTCCCGGCGAGCCTGTCCATCACCACGCAGCCCTCGGCCACGGCGCAGAGCGGGGTCCCGCTCGGCGCGCAGCCGGTCGTGCAGCTCCGCGACGCGGACGGCAACGCCGTGGCCCAGGCAGGCGTCTCCGTCACCGTCTCCATCGCCTCGGGCTCCGGGACGCTGGGCGGGACGGCCACGGTCGCGACCGACGCGGCCGGGCAGGCGTCGTTCGCCGGACTGGCGATCAGCGGGCCGGTGGGATCGTACACGCTGGGCTTCGCCTCGGCGGGGCTGACGGGGGCCACCTCGGGCACCGTTTCCCTGGCGGCGGGCGCGGCGGCGAGCCTCGCCATCGGCGCGGGCGACGGGCAGACGGCGACGGCCGGGAGCGCCGTCGCGACGGCGCCCTCGGTGGTCGTGCGCGACGCCAGCGGCAACCCGGTCGCCGGCGTCGGCGTCACCTTCGCGGTGGCGGCCGGCGGCGGCAGCGTCACGGGCGCCTCGGTGACCACGGACGCCAGCGGCATCGCGGCGGCCGGCAGCTGGACGCTGGGGACGACGGCCGGCGCCAACACGCTGACCGCCTCGGCCTCCGGGCTGACGCCGGTCACGTTCACCGCGACGGCGACGGCGGGCGCGGCGACGCAGCTCGCCCTCACCACGCAGCCGTCCTCCACCGCGCTGAGCGGGATCGCCTTCGGCGCGCAGCCGGTGGTCCAGCTGCGCGACGCGTACGGCAACGCCGTGGCGCAGGCCGGCGTCTCCATCACGGCGGCCATCGCCTCGGGCGGCGGCTCGCTGGGCGGGACGGCGACGGTCGCGACGAACGCGGGCGGACAGGCGGTCTTCGCCGGGCTGTCGATCAGCGGCACGGTCGGCGACCGCACGCTCTCCTTCTCGTCTGCCGGACTGAGTGGTGCGACGTCCAGCACGATCAGCGTGACGGCGGGCGCGGCCTCGCAGGTCGCCATCGTCACGCAGCCTTCCTCGACCGTGCAGAACGGCGCCGCGCTCGGTACGCAGCCGGTCGTGCAGCTCCGCGATGCGGACGGCAACGCCGTGGCGCAGGCGGGCGTGTCCGTGACGGCGGCCATCGCCTCGGGCGGCGGCACGCTGGGCGGGACCACGACGGTCGCCACCAACGCGGCCGGGCAGGCGGTCTTCACCGGGCTGTCGATCAGCGGCACCCTCGGCGACCGCACGCTCTCCTTCTCGGCGGCTGGGCTGACCGGCGCCACGTCGGGCACCATCAGCGTCACCGCGGGCGCCGCGGCCAGCCTCGCCGTCAGCACTGGCGACGGGCAGTCGGCCGTCGTCGGCAGTGCCGTCTCCACCGCGCCTTCCGTGATCGTGCGCGACGCGAGCGGCAACCCGGTCGCCGGCGTGAGCGTCACCTTCGCGGCGGCGGCCGGCGGAGGCAGCGTCACGGGCGCCTCGGCCACCACGGACGCCAGCGGCATCGCGGCGGTCGGCAGCTGGACGCTGGGGACCACGGCCGGCGCCAACACGCTGACCGCCTCGGCCTCCGGGCTGACGCCGGTCACCTTCACGGCCACTTCGACGGCGGGCGCGGCGACGCAGCTCTCCCTCACCACGCAGCCGTCGGCCACCGCGCAGAGCGGGATCGCCTTCGGCGCGCAGCCGGTGCTCCAGCTGCGCGATGCGTACGGCAACGCCGTGGCGCAGGCGGGCGTTTCCGTCACGGCGGCCATCGCCTCGGGCGGCGGCTCGCTGGGCGGGACGGCCACGGTCTCGACCAACGCGGCCGGGCAGGCGGTCTTCGCCGGGCTGTCCATCAGCGGGACGATCGGCGACCGCACGCTGTCGTTCTCGGCGGGCGGGCTGACGGGGGCGACTTCGAGCCCCGTCAGCGTGGCGGCGGGCGCGGCCTCGCAGCTCGTCATCACCCAGCAGCCTTCCGCGACCGTGCAGAACGGCTCGCCGCTGGGGACTGCGCCGGCGCTCCGGCTGCGCGACGCGAGTGGCAACGACGTGGCGCAGGCGGGCGTCGCCGTCACGGTGGCCATCGCCTCGGGCGGCCCCGCGCTGAGCGGCACGACCACCGTCGGCACCGATGCCGGCGGGCAGGTGGTGTTCACCGGCCTGGTGATCACCGGCACCGTCGGCGACCGCACGCTCTCCTTCTCCGCGGCGGGGCTCGCCGGCGCCACGTCGGGCACCATCACGGTGACGCCGAGCGCCCCGGCGAGCCTCGCGGTCAGCGCCGGCGACGGCCAGACGGCGACGGCGGGGAGCGCGGTCGCGGTCGCCCCCGCGGTGCTCGTGCGCGACGTGAGCAACAACCCCGTCCCGGGCGTGAGCGTCACCTTCGCGGTGGCGACCGGCGGCGGGAGCGTCACTGGCGCGACCGCGACCACCGACGCGAGCGGGATCGCGACGGTGGGGAGCTGGACGCTGGGGACCACGGCCGGCGCCAACACGCTGACCGCGTCGGCCTCCGGGCTGACCCCCGCCACCTTCACGGCCACGGGCGTGGCGGGTCCCGCGGCGTCCATCGCCATCCAGTCCGGCGACGGCGGCACGGCCACGGTGGCGAGCACCCGGACCCTTGAGGCCCGGGTGGCGGACGCCAACGGCAACCCGGTGGCGGGCCACGCCGTTTCCTGGGCGGCGGCGACGGGGGGCGGCTCGGTGAGCGCGCCCAGCTCCACCACCGACGCGGCCGGCGTCGCCTCCGTGACCTGGACGCTGGGGACCGCGGCCGGCGCGCAGACCGCCACTGCCACGTCGGCGGGGCTGGCGGGCTCGCCGCTCACCTTCACGGCGAGCACCACGGCGGCCGCGGCGGCGGCCGGGAGCAGCACCCTCGCCGCGAGCCCGGTCTCCATCCCGGCGGACAGTGTTTCCACCTCCACGCTCACCGTCCAGCTCAGGGACCAGTACGGCAACGCCCTGAGCACGGGGGCCGGCACCGTGGCGCTGAGCACCACGGCCGGGACGCTCTCCGCCGTGATCGACAACGGCAACGGCAGCTACACGGCCACCCTCACCGCGCCCACGGTCACCGGCTCGGCGACGGTGAGCGGCACCCTGAACGGGAGCCCGCTGGCGGGCACCGCGACGGTGGCCTTCGTCCCCGGCGCCGCGGCGCGCTACGTGGTCACCCCCAGCGCCGCCACCGCCGCGGCCGGCGGCACCGTGACGGTGACGGCGCAGCTGGTGGACGCGTACGGCAACGCCGTGCCCGCCGCCGGCCGGACGGTGACCTGGAGCAGCACGGGCGGCGGCTCCTTCGCCTCGCCCACCTCCACGACCGACGCCGCGGGCATCGCCAGCGTCGTCTTCACCACCAGCACCACCTCCGGCGTCACGCACACCGTGACCGCCGCCGACGGCACCGTCACCGGCACGAGCGGCGGCGTGGTGACGCAGGTGGGCGCCGCCGCGAGCATCATCAAGAGCGGCGCGGACGGCGTGTCGCTCGCCGCCGGGAGCGCGGTGACGCCGCTGCCCTCCGTGCGCGTGGTCGACGCCAACGGCAACGGCGTCCCCGGCATCGCCGTCACCTTCGCCGTCACCGCGGGCGGCGGCGCCGTCACCGGCGAGACCGCCACCACCGACGCGACCGGCGCGGCGGTGGTGGGGAGCTGGACGCTGGGGACCGCGGTCGGCGCCAACACGCTGGGCGTCACCGCGGGGAGCCTGAGCGCCACCTTCACGGTGACCGGCACCGTCGGGCCCGCGTCGGCGGCGGGGACGCAGATCACCACCGCCAACGCGGCGCTCACCTCCGGGAGCATCACCACCGTCACCGTCCAGCTCAAGGACCAGTACGGCAACGACGTCACCACCGGTGGCGCCACCGTGACGCTGTCCACCGACCTGGGCACCGTGGGCGCCGTGACCGACGTCGGCAACGGCACCTATACGGCGGACCTGACCCACACCGGGACCGACGGCACCGCCACGGTCACCGGCACGCTGAACGGCGCGCCGATCGCCGACAACGCCGTGGTCACCTTCCAGGCCGGCGGCATCCAGCGCACCTGGACCGGGCTGGAGGGGAGCAACTGGAACACCGCGGGGAGCTGGAGCCCGCGCGGCACGCCCACCGCCTCCGACACCATCATCATCAACGGGGGCGGCACGCAGCCGCAGGTCACCGACGCCGACAAGACCATCCAGCGCCTGGTGATGACCACGTCCGGCGGGACGCTGGACATGGGCGGCTTCCGCCTCACCATCGTCGGCGACGCCGTCGCATCGGCCGGCACCGTCAGCAACGGCACCGTGCTGATGAGCGGGAGCTCGCGCACCATCGCCGGGACGTTCCCCGACCTGCTGGTCACGGGGAGCATCAGCCCCAGCGGGGCCACCACGGCCACGGGGGCGGTGACGGTGACCAGCGGGACGCTGACCGTCGCCAACCAGACCCTCACCATCCGGGGGTCGTAGGTTCGGATACGGAGCGGGGTTCGACGGACTGGGGTTCGGGCGTGCTCCCGGCTGGCGCCGGGGTCGGGCTTCGGCTCCGTAGCAGACGAAACGACCGTCTGCAACGGAGTCGAGCCCCGGCGGAAACAGCCCCGCCGGGTCTCGCCCCTTCGGGCCGAAATCCCTCACGCGGGCTCCGGTGTAATCCCGGACGATCCATTGCCGCACCGGTGAGCGCTTCCGTTCGCCGGTGCGGCTTCCGTTCACCCCCGGCCCCGTCGACGCGATGAAGCGCTTTGTCCTCGCCCTGTTCCTGTCCCTCGGGCTCGCCGGGTGTGCTCCTGGGGCGTCCGGGGGCGCGTCTTTCGCCGCGCCGGGGGGCGCGGGGCGCTTCGCGGCGCTGGAGGCGGAGGTGCGGCGCATGGTGGCGGCGCTGCCGGGAGACACGCTGGAGGTGTCCGTGGCGCTCGTGGACCTCCAGACCGGCGACTCGCTGCTGGTGAACGCGCACGAGCGGATGCACGCGGCCAGCACCATGAAGGTGCCGGTGATGCTGGAGCTGTTCCGGCGGGCGGACGCGGGGGAGCTGTCGCTGGACGGGCCGGTGGCGGTGCGCAACGCGTTCCGCAGCATCGCCGACGGGAGCGCGTACACGCTCTCCCCCGACGACGACAGCGACCGGGAGATCTACGGCCGCGTGGGGCAGAGCATGACGGTGCGCGAGCTGGTGGAGCGGATGATCACGCGCTCCAGCAACCTGGCCACCAACCTGCTCATCGACCTGGCGGAGCCGGCGCGCATCGCGGCCACGCTGGCGTCGCTGGGCGCCTCGGAGACCGTGGTGCTGCGGGGGGTGGAGGACGGCCCTGCGTTCCGCGCGGGGATGAACAACACCACCACGGCGTACGGGCTCATGAAGACGCTGCAGGGCATCGCCGCGGGGCGGGCGGCCTCGCCGCGCGCCACGGAGGAGATGCTGGCGATCCTCGGTCGGCAGGAGTTCCGGCGGATGATCCCGGCGGGGGTGCCGGCCGGCGTGTGCGTGGCCAACAAGACCGGGTGGATCACCGGAATCGACCACGACGCCGCGGTGATCCTCCCCGAGGGGCGGCGCCCCTACGTGCTGGTGGTGCTCACGCGCGGCTTCCGGGACCGCGAGGCGGCGCGCCGCCTGGGCGCCGAGGTGTCGCGGCGGAGCTGGGAGACGGTGACCGGGACGCGGTAGGCTACTCCGCGGGCACCACCGCCTCGATCCGCTCGTCCGCGCGGACGCGGGCGCGGCCGCTGTTCACCGAGCGGCGCTCCTCCACCGCGCCGCCGGCGCCCCGCACGTGCAGCAGCACCTGCGAGGCGCGGGTGAGGGCGGGGTTCCAGGTCGCGGTGCGACCCTCGTCGGAAAGGCGCACGGGGAGGGCGTCGGGCATGGCGGCGCTCCGGTGGCTGGTTGGACGGCGCCGGGCGCGCCCGGTTATATTCGAGGGGTACGGCGCCCCGCGCGAGGGCGCGCCGCCCCCAACGAACCACACGGGAGACCCCATGGCGGACATCAAGTGCACGCGCTGCGGCCAGGAGCGCGCCGCCGTCCCCTACGCCCCCTTCAACAACGACCTGGGCCGGCGCATCCACGCCGAGATCTGCCAGGTGTGCTGGGCCGAGTGGCTCCGCCAGCAGACCATGCTGATCAACCACTACGGCCTCAACGTGCGCGACCCCGAGGCGAAGCAGTTCCTCACCGAGAACACCGACAAGTTCCTCTTCGGCGGCGACACCGAGGAGGTGGACACCAGCAAGAAGGGCACGATCAGCTGGTAGCTCCCGCCGGCTTCACGGACCCGCGAAGGGCCGCGCTCCCGCCGGGAGCCGGCCCTTCTGCATTCCCGGCGGTTGAATCGGCTCGAACAGCAGGGTCCGGGCGTGCCCCCGGCTGGCGCCGGGGTCGGGCTTCGGCTCCGTAAAGCACGATACAACCGTGCTTAACGGAGTCGAGCCCGCGCAAACAGCCGCGCGGTCTCGCCCCTTCGGGCCGAAATCCCTCACGCGGGCTCCGACGCGGCCGCGGGATCTGGCCGGCGTCCCGCTCACGCGGCTCGCGGGTCAGCCCCGCCCGTCGCGGTTCAGCAGGTTGTCGATGCGCGTCCACTCCCGCGTCAGGTCCTGGCGGTCATCGGCGTCCTCACTCCCCTGGAGGAGCTTCATCAGGCGGTCGCGCTGCGCCTCCAGCTTGGCGCGCTCCGCGTCCGTCATTCCGGGTGGGTTCGTCACGTTCCGCTCTCCGTGGCTGGGGGTCCCGCTCTCGGTGCGCCATGCGCCGCGGCGCCCGGCTCCCGCGCCGCACACCGCGCGCCAGGCGCAGTGCGGGGCAACCTCGCCCACTGCGCCGGGCGCCGCAAGCCGCCGCCTCCGCGGGCGCCGGCTCGCCGGGATGCACGGATCCTGCTATCTTGGTTGGCTGATTCGGTTTCGGGCGCGGCTCCGCTCGCCGCGCCGCTCGTCCCCCGTTCCGGAGCCACGGGATGTACCCGTTCCGCCTGATCCCGCCCGTCCTCCTCGCCGCGCTCGCCGGGTGCGCCTCGGGCGAGGCGATGGTCGCGTCCGCGCCCGCGGCGCCCGCCCCCGAGGTGGCGGCCCCGGCGGACACGGTTCCGGCCGCCCCCCCCGTGGAGCCCGACGCTCCGCTTGAAGAGCGCTGGGCCGCGCCGTTCGCGGTGCAGAGCGTGGGGCAGCTCGCCGCGCGCGACCCGCGCCCCACCGTGGTGCGCCTGGAGGCGGACAGCGCCGCGAAGCCCGCGCGCCCCGACACCGTGCCGCTCGACACGGTTCGGGTGGATACAGCGACGGTGCCCGCCCCCGCGGCGCCCCGTCGCGGCGCGGATTCCACCCGCACGGCCACCCGTCCGGCCCGGCCCGCATCCGGCGGCGCCGCGCCGTCCGGCCGCGGCGGGCGGCGGAGCCACGAGGTGAAGCCGGGGGAAACCTTCTACGCCGTCGCGCGGAAGTACGACGTGACGCCCGCCGCGCTGCGCGCCGCCAACCCGGGCGTGGACCCGGAGGCGCTGCGCAGCGGGACCACGCTGTGGATCCCGGGCGCGGCGGCCCCGTCGTCGTCCACGACCCCGCGGACGCCGGAGAGCCGCGGCGCCGGCAGCGCTTCCCGGACGTCCGGCGGCTCCTCCCGTACGTCGGGCGGAAGCACGTCCGCATCGGGCGCGTCGTCCACGGCGGCGCGCGCCGGGCGGCGCACCCACAAGGTGGTGCGCGGCGACACGCTGTTCGGCATCGCGCGCAAGTACGGGGTGTCCGCGGCGGCCATCCGCAGCGCCAACCAGCTGGAGGACGACAACGTCAAGCTCGGCGCGACGCTGGTGATCCCCGCGTCGTAGCCGTCCCTGCGGCGAACGGAAGGCAGGACGAGCGAAGCGTCCGGCACGAGCCGGGCGCTTCGTGCGTCCGCCGGGTGGTGATCTCGTGCTTCACTGAACCGACGATGCCGCCGTTGTAGCGATGGAAGCAGAGATCCCCCGGCCGCGAATGGCCGGGGGATCTCGTGTTTGCAGGGACTCCGCGCCCGTGGCGTGTGTGCCGGTGGGAACGTGGCAGGAGGGGGGCGTACCGTGCAGCCCGGTGCCGGGCTGGTCAGCGGAGGGCCTATCACCGGCGGGAGTCCGTGTGCGGTTGTTCGGGGCGGCTGGGCAACCGCTCCTAACGGCTAACGTCGTGTGCCAAACTGAGGCTCCACGTTACTTTCGACGGTGCTTCCAGTAACCACTTTCCTTCACACCAAGGAGCACCCCATGAAAGCCATGCGCATCTTCCTCATCGTCATCGCCGCTGCTGCAGCAGCCGGATGCAGTCGCACGCCCAACCCCGTGGCTCCCGAAGGAACCCCACGGTTCAGTGGAACCCATCTGATTGGCTCCGGAAACAAGGCTGACGCGACGAGTAGTGTCAGTTCCGCGATTCCGGATTCGACAGGGTTCAGTTCAGAGCGGGGCCTTCACTTGATCGGTGGGGGTAACTAGGCGCCTCATTTACTGGCACTGCATGCGCAGGTGACGATCCGTTCCTGCGCATGCAGCAAGAGTCTGCACGAAGGCTTGGGCAAGAGCATCTGCCGATTCATCCGTCTCAGGCTCAATCGATTGGCAACGAACAGAAGAAGTTAGCCCTCTTGTCGCGGTAGCTTCCATAAGCGATCTCACCTTGACTAGGACTCCTTCCTCTCCACGTTTGGTCGCTATGTCAACCGCGAGGCGGGAGGCCAGATCCACCCGCTCAGAGTCGCCGAGAAGAGCGGATCCATACGCAAGTCTCAGGAGTGAAGAGGTCACGCAGTCGAGCGTCGGTTGGTCGTCGATGATTTGCCAGGTACCTACCCAGGCGTCAGCAAAGACATTGAGTCGGTTGGCTCCTCCCGCCGCCCAGGCGAGTTGCGAGAGAGCAAACAAGCGGTGGCTCGGATGGGTCAGTAACCGGACAAGCACTTCGAGTACGGGGAGGGCCCGCGCATACTCTCCTAACAGCACCCAAAAGCCGGCAACATCATGGGCAAGGGTGATGCGACCCGAATGGGAGCGGGGATAGGCGCGGAAAGCTTTCTTCGCAAAATCTAGGGCGTCGCTTACCTGATTCGTCTCTGCTGCAACAACGAAGAGGTTGTGGAGAGCTTCCGCCCGTAGGTTCCTGATCCCGGCTCTCCGCGCCGCCCTGAACGTCCGAAGGAATGCCTCTCTGGCTCTCGGGTAGTCGTTACGAACGATGAAGAGGTCACCCAGGCCCATGTAGGCGCGCGCGTAGACCTGCGCGTCCCGTCGCCTGCGGGCGAGCCCGATGGCCCGGCGGTACCATGTCTCCGCGCGGATGTAGTCGGCGTTCCTGCGGCAGAGCAGCCCCACGGTGTAGGCGTTCTCCGCGCTCTCGGGAGCGGCGAGCGCCGCGGCCTGGCCATACCAGATGGAGGTCCGCGGCAGCAGACGCTCCTCCGCCCAGAAGGCCAGCTTGCGGCACACCCTCGCGACGGCCTGCCTGTCCGGCTGCCCCTCGGCGTCCAGCACGCCGGCCAGCAGCACCAGCATCCCGCGGGCGTCCGGGTCCAGCTCCACGGCGTGCAGCGCCGCCACCCGCTCCTCGTGGGCGCGGTGGCCGAAGAGGCGCGGGCGGTTCGCCGGGGCGGTCGTCGCCCACAGCACCACGTCGCGGACCCCTTCCCACAGGACGACGCCCAGCGGCGAGCGGACCTCGTCCAGAACGTGGTTGACCGTCGAAGGGCTCGCCCGAGCGGAGGAGCGCGGGCGGGACCACGTAGGGGCGGCCGGCCCGGCCCGGCGCAGGGGGCTCCCGTCTGGGCATGCGCAGCTCCGTGCGATGGGGTGCAGGCCGCGGGCGGATGAACGTGGACGGCAGCGGCCCAGGCCGCGCCTGGAGAAGTGTCCACGAACCCAGACGCTATTTACACGCCCATCCTTTGCAGGTCAACGCGTCGCGCCCGAAGAGGACACGGGCGCACCAGCTGTCTGCGACGTGGCGTAAAAGGAGTCGGCATCCGCCGTGAACACGGCCCGGCCCCGGGAGCCGCTCACATGGGCAGGACGAGCCGCGCCCGCACGCCCCGCGCGCCCTCCCGGTTCTCCAGCGTCAGCGTGCCCCCGTGTCCCTCGGCGATCTGGCGGCTGAGCACCAGGCCGATCCCCGTGCCGCTGGGCTTGGTGGTGAAGAAGGGGACGAACAGGTTGGAGGTTTCCGCGAGCCCCGGCCCCTCGTCGTCCACCCACACCTCCAGCCGCGCGCCCTCCTCGCGCCACCCCACCGCCACCCCGCCGCCCGTCTCCAGCGCCGCGTCCGCCGCGTTGCGCACCAGGTTGATGAGGAGCTGGTCCAGCTGGTCGCCGTCGGCGTTGATGGCGAGGTCGGGGCCGGGGATCACGCGCACCGGGAGGCGCGGCTCCAGCGTGGCGGCGCGGCGGATCCATTCGCCCACGTCCATGGGCGCGGGCTCGGGCGGGGGGAGGCGCGCCAGCCGCGCGTACGACGACATGAAGCGGGAGAGCGCCTCCGAGCGGCCGGCGATCACCGCCAGGCCGCTGCGCAGGTCGTCGTCCAGGTCGTCCGGGGGGGCGGGGGCGCCCAGGAGGTTCTGGAGCGTGCCCGCGATGGAGCGGATTGGGGCAAGCGAGTTGTTGATCTCGTGCGACAGGACGCGGATCAGCCGGCGCCACGCCTCGCGCTCCTCCTCGCGCGCCACGCGGCTCACGTCCGAGAGCACCAGCAGCTGGTGCTCCCGCCCGCCCTGGCGGAACGGGGCGCGGCGCACCTCCCAGCGCCCCGTCCCCCCGGGGAAGGCGCGGTCCAGCGTGCGCGGCGACTCCCCTTCCAGCGACGCGTCCAGCCCCACCTCGGAGGCGGTGCGCCCCAGGATGCGCTCGGCGGGCTGCCCCAGCAGCCGCTCCCCGGCGCGGTTGGCGAGCCGCACCCGCGCCGCGCCGTCGAAGGCGAACACCGCCACGTCGATCTCGTCCATCACGCGGCGGAGCAGGGCGGTGGCCTCCAGCGCGCGCACGCGCTGCTCGCGCAGCGTGTCCGCCAGCGCGTTCGCTTCCAGGAGCGCCAGCCCCAGCGCGTCGTCCGTGCCCGAGCCACGCGCCCGCATGGAAAAGTCGCCCTCGCGCAGGGCGGCGAGCAGGTTGGAGAGCGTCTGGAGCGGACGGATGACCTTTTCCCGCAGCGCCAGCCCGAACCCCAACCACCCCGCCGCCACGAACAGCGTCAGCGTCCAGCGGACCTTGCCGTCGTACGGCCCGTTCCAAAGCAGCAGCAGCGCGACCGCCGCGCCGGGGAGCCCGGTGAGGAAGGCCAGGCGGAGGACCTGGAGGTGGTGGCTGAGCGGTCGCCTCCGGCGGGAGGTCACGAGAGGGAACAGGGTTCATCCGGTGCACGCGCAGCGCGCAGCGCCACAGGGAACAGGGAACAGCCTGCAACTGCGGACCCCCTCCCCCGGACACGGCGGCCCTCACCCGGCGGCCTTAGAGCCGCCACCCTCTCCCAATTCTGGGAGAGGGGATGAACTGCGGGAGCCTGATGAAGTTCCCCCCTCTCCCGCTTGCGGAGGAGGGGGCTGGGGGGAGGGGGCCCGCGTGAGGGATTTCGGCCCGGAGGGGCGAGACCCGGCGGCCGTTTGCCGGGGCTCGACTCCGTTGGGCTGCGTTGTTTGCAGCCCTACGGAGCCGAAGCCCGACCCCGGCGCAGCCGGGGTCACGCCCAAAACAGCGGCTCAGCCGTAAAAACCTCACAGCCCGTGGCGCTGCAAACGACGGTAGAGCGCGCTCCGGCTCAGCCCCAGCGCCTCCGCCGCGTGGCTGACGTTGCCGTTGTGGCGCTCCAGCGCCTTGCGGATCAGCACCCGCTCCACCTCCTCCAGCGGCATCTCCTCCAGCGTCCCCGCGCCGCCGCCCGCCGCCGTCCGGCGCCCGCGCAGCGTCAGGTCCTCCGTGGCGATGAGGGTGCCCTGGGCCAGCAGCACCGCGCGCTCGATGGTGTGCTCCAGCTCGCGCACGTTCCCGGGCCAGGCGTAGGCCAGCAGCGCCTGCATGGCCTCCGGCTCGAAGCCGGTGAGGTGCTTGCGGTACGCGTCCGCCTGGCGGTGGAGGAAGAAGGTGGCCAGCAGGGGAATGTCCTCGCGCCGCTCGCGCAGGGCGGGGATGTGGATCTCCACCGTGTTGAGGCGGAAGAGCAGGTCCTCGCGGAAGCGTCCCTCGGCCACCGCCTGGGGGAGGTCGGTGTTGGTGGCCGAGAGCACGCGCACGTCCACCTTGCGCGTGCGGGAGGTGCCCACGCGCTGGAACTCGCCCGTCTGGAGGACGCGCAGCAGCTTGGCCTGCTGCTCCGGCGGCATGGTGCCGATCTCGTCCAGGAAGAGCGTGCCGCCGTCCGCGAGCTCGAAGGCGCCCACGCGGTCGGCGCGGGCGTCGGTGAAGGCGCCCTTGACGTGCCCGAACAGCTCGCTCTCGAAGATCCCCTCGGCGATGGCGCCGGCGTTGACGGTCACCAGGGGGCGCGGGGCGCGGCCGGAGACGGCGTGCAGCCAGCGGGCCACCACGTCCTTGCCGGTGCCGTGCTCGCCGGTGATGAGCACGTGCGCGTCCGACGGGCCGATGCGCTCCATCATGCGGAGCACCGGCTGCATGGCGCGCGACTCGGCGATCATGGCGGGGCGGCCGTCGCTGCGCAGCCGCGAGTTCTCCTGCTCCAGCCGCTGCGTGCGCCGCAGCGCGCGCCCCAGCTCCACCTGCGAGCGGAGCGTCGCCAGCAGCCGGGCGTTGTCCCAGGGCTTCTCCACGTAGTCGCGGGCGCCGCGGCGCATGGCCTCCACCGCGCCCTCCACGCTCCCCCACGCCGTCATCACCACCACCGGCAGGGTGGGGTCCAGCCCCAGCACCTCGCCGATCAGGTCCAGCCCCTCGCGGCCGGAGGTGGTGTCGCGGGCGTAGTTGAGGTCCATGAGCACCACGTCCAGCTCGCGGTCGCGCACGGCGGCCAGGATGCCCACGGGCGACGCGGCCGTCTCGATCCTGAAGCCCTCGCCCTTGAGCAGGAGGCGGAGGGCTTCCAGGACGTCCGGCTGGTCGTCCGCGACGAGGATGCGCGGCGGGTCTGCGGTCAGGGGGTGCATGGCGTCAGGATGGGGCGGTCGGGCGCGATGTGCAACGGGCGACGGGTTCCGTAACGGCTGCTAAAGGCGGGTTCGGGCGTGCCCCCGGCTGGCGCCGGGGTCGGGCTTCGGCTCCGTAGAGCAGCAAACAACGCTGCTCAACGGAGTCGAGCCCCGGCAAACCGCCGCCGGGTCTCGCCCCTTCGGGCCGAAATCCCTCACGCGACGGCAGGCCCCCTCCCCCCGGCCCCCTCCCCCGCAAGCGGGAGAGGGGGAGCACTCCACAGCGGCCCTGCGGTGTGTAGCGTGCTTCGTACTCCAGTGACGCTGTACGCTGCGCGTGCACCGGTTGAAGCCGTTGCAGGCTGTTCCCTGTTCCCTGTTCCCTGCTGTTCACTCGTCCACCACCCAGCCGTCGCGCAGCTGCACGACGCGGTTGCCGTACTCGGCGTTGGTCTCCGAGTGCGTCACCTGGATGATGGTGGTGCCGGCGGCGTTGAGCGCGCGGAACAGCTCCATGATCTCGCGGCCCTGCGAGGAGTGCAGGTTGCCGGTGGGCTCGTCGGCGAGGATCACGCGCGGGCCGGCGATGGTGGCGCGGGCGATGCCCACCAGCTGCTGCTGGCCGCCGGAGAGCTGGCCCGGGTACAGGTCCTTCTTGCCCACGATGCCGAAGCGGTCCAGCGCGTCGGCGACCATGGCCTGCCGCTCGCGCCGGGGCACGTCGCGGTACGACAGGGGGATGTCCAGGTTCTCCTGCACGGTCAGGTTGTCGAGCAGGTGGTACTGCTGGAAGACGAAGCCGATGTTGGGCTTGCCGAGCGCCGCCCGCTCCTTGACGCTCATCCGGTGCACGGGCCTGCCCAGGAAGTGGAACTCGCCGGTCCACTCCCCGTCGAACATCCCCAGGATGGAGAGCAGGGTGCTCTTGCCGGCGCCGGAGGGGCCCATGATGGAGATGAACTCGCCGGGCTGCACCTCCAGGCTCACGTGCCGCAGCACGTAGGAGCGCCCCGTGCCGGCCGGGTACGACTTCTCCAGGTCCACCAGGCGGATCAGCGGCCCGCCGGGCTCGGGGCCGGGGCGGGCCGCCGGCTCGGGGGCGCGGAAGGGGCGAAAGGACGAGAACAGGCCGGAGGACATCGGGCTCTCCTGGGTCGGTGCGCGGTGTGGCGCCCGCGTGCGCCCGGCGGGCGCGGCGCGGCGGGGGAGCACAGGGAAAGAGGCGTGCCCCGGAACGATAAACTCAACCTCTTGCCAGGCAAAGGGTTGAGTTTCGCGCCAGGGGCGCGCTTGTGCGGATGCGGGACTCGCCGTCCCGGAAGCGGACACTTTGCGGGCGCGCGCCGCCCCTACTCGCGCACGTCCGCGCTTCCCACCGCGCCGGCCACCACGCGGTCGCGCCCCTCGCTCTTGGCCCGGTAGAGCGCGCCGTCGGCGGCGTCCAGCAGCCCGTCCGCGTCCGCCAGGTCGTCACCCACGGCGATGCCGGCGCTGGCGGTGACGTGCACCGGGCCCGCGGCGCTGGGCAGGGCGAGCGCCGCCAGGTGGTCGCGAAAGCGCTCCGCGAAGGCCGTCGCGCCCTCCAGCCCCGTGTCGGGGAGGAGCACGCCGAACTCCTCGCCGCCCAGGCGGGCGGGGAGGTCCAGGTTGCGGGCGGAGTGGCGCAGG
This sequence comes from uncultured Gemmatimonadales bacterium, assembly GCA_963716255.1. Lineage (GTDB taxonomy): Bacteria > Gemmatimonadota > Gemmatimonadetes > Longimicrobiales > Longimicrobiaceae > JAFAYN01. Next base: position 4,088,109 of record OY970303.1, read on the forward strand.
ATGCGGCCCACCCGCTCCAGCACCGCGTCGCCCATGCGGTGCCCGTGCGTGTCGTTGATCCGCTTGAAGTGGTCCAGGTCGATCATCACCACCGCCATGGAGCCGCCGGAGCGGCGCAGCCGCGCGGCCTCGCGACGCAGCGCCTCCTCGAACACGTGGCGGCGCGACAGCCCGGTCAGCGGGTCGGTGAGCGCGTTGACCTCGGCCAGCGCCCAGCGCCCCGCCGTCTCCACCCCCACCGCCACCGCGAAGGCCAGGAAGCCGATCCAGAAGAGGCCGCCCACCCCGGGAAGCACGCCGGCGGCGGGGAGCAACCCGTACTCGGTCCCCAGGTCCCAGATGACTCCGGTGGCGAAGGCCGCCGTCCCGGCCAGCAGCGTGCGCGCGTGCGGGTTGCGCATGGACCCGGCGACCACGGCGCGCGCCACGATCGCCAGCAGCCCCGCGAACACGCCCAGGTTGATGAAGTCGTGGAAGCGCGCCAGCAGCTGCAGGGGAAGGAGCGCCGCCACCGGGATGCTGGCGGCGAAGAACGCCCCCGCCCAGAGGCCCCGGCGCCCGGCCCGCAGCCCGAAGAGGCGGTCGGTGAGGGCGATGAAGACGGGGCTCGCCGCCAGCGAGGCGATCAGCCCCAGCCGGTACGGGTTGATCCAGGGGATCACCACTCCCTCGAAGGCCGGCGAGAAGGTGGCTCCGTACAGCGCGACGAGGGCGCAGAGCGCTGCGAAGTACAGGTTCTCCCGCGCGCTGCGCCGCCGCAGGAAGAACACCAGGTGGTACACGCCGATGGCCAGGAAGAAGGAGACCAGCCCCCCGATCACCGTCTCGCGCGGCGGGGCCTGCGCCACCAGCACGTCGTAGCGCCCCACCCGTGCGCCCCCCATCATCCCGCCGTACGCGTAGGCGTTGTACACCCGCACCGCCACCTCGTGGGGGCGCCCGGGGCGGGCCTCCAGCGCCTCCGCCGGGACCACGAACAGGGCGGGGTGGATCCCCTCGACGAAGCGCGGCGGAAAGGCGCCGCGCCCGCCCAGGCGCACGCCGTTCCAGTAGACCTCGTAGGCGTCGCCCACCGTGCCCAGCTGCAGTCCCAGGGGCCCGCGCGCCAGGGCGGGAGGAAGGACGACTTCGCGCCGGTACCACCCCCAGCCGTCGTGGTCGGGGGCCAGGACCTCCCACTCGGAGGGGATGCGCGCCGTCGCCCAGCCGCGGTCGTCCAGGCCGGGAGCCGCCCACGCCGGGTCGTCGCCCGTGCGGAAGTGCCACTCGCCGTTCAGGGTGAGCGGCGGCGGGGCGGGGTCTGCGGCGGGGAGCGGGGGGGCGGCCAGAAGGGCCAGGCCGGCGAAGATCCAGGCGAACAAGGGTCACCGCGAAGGAGTGAGAGGACTACGTGCAGGATAAAACACGACTGAATGTGGGTCAAGGATCTTCCCCCGCACCGGGAACGCTCCTTGCGCGGAACCACTTGCGCGCGCTTGCCGCGGCCCGGGGGCGGCGCTACGTTCCGCCCTCCAGTGGCAGGACAACCGTTTGGAGGAGGAAGACCCGCATGGAGATCACCCCGCTCGGCGACCGCTCCGGGGCGCTCGCCGCGTTCGGGATCCAGTCCGGCCCGCAGGCCGGCAAGGAGGTCCCCGTCCGGCTCCCCGTGGTCCGCATCGGGCGGGCGGCGGGGAACGACGTCGTGATCCCCGACGACTCGGTGTCCGCGACCCACGCGCGCCTGGAGTTCGACCAGGGCGCCTGGCGCCTCACCGACCTGGAGTCCACCAACGGCACCTACGTGGAGGGAGTCCGCCTGGCCCCGCAGGTGCCCACGCCGCTGGGATACGGGTCGTCGGTGCGCTTCGGCGGGATCCCGCTGCACTTCCGCGCCGTGGAGACCGCGGACCCCGCCGCGGCGCGCGCGGAGTACGTGGAGCCCGAGCGCGCCCCCGGGATCCGCGAGGCCGGCAGCGGCGGGCGCCGCATCCCGGTGTGGCTGGTGCTCCTCCTGCTGGTGCTCCTGGCGGTGGCCGTGGTGCTCTTCACCACCTTCAACCCCGGCGAGGAGCCGCCCTCCGCGCCGCCGGCCCCCACCGAGCAGCCGGCTCCCGCCGCCGGTGCGGCGCCCGCGGCCGTGCCCGCCCCGACGCTCCCCGCGCCCGTGCTCGGCGCGCCGGGGACGACTCCGCAGGAGGGCGCTCCCGTTCTGCCGGACTCCGAGGTGGTGGATCCTCTGCCGCCGCAGTCGGCGGACTCCGGGGCGGCCGCGCCGGGGACCGCGGCGCCGTGACCATCCGCTGGGAGGCGGCCGGCGCCACCGACGTCGGCCGGGTGCGCCGCGGCAACGAGGACGCGTTCCTGATGGACCCGGAGCGCGGCATCTTCCTGGTGGCGGACGGGATGGGCGGCCACGCGGCGGGGGAGGTGGCCAGCGCCATCGCCCGCGAGGTGGTGGGCTCCGCGCTGGCGCGCGAGCTGGACGCCGGGGTGCGCGGCGAGGAGCTGGAGCGGATGATGGACGCCTCCATCCGCGCGGCGCACGCCGCGATCCTGGCCTATGCCGCCCGCCGCCCCGCCGCGCGCGGCCTGGGGACCACGCTCACCACCTGCGTGGTGCACGAGGACGGAGTGGTCCGCATCGGCCACGTGGGCGACTCGCGCCTGTACCTGCTGCGCGACGGCGCCCTGTCGCAGCTCACCCGCGACCACACCTGGGTGCAGGGCGAGGTGGACGCCGGCCGCCTCACCCCCGCCGCCGCCCGCACGCACGCCCTGTCGCACATCATCACCCGCGCGCTGGGCGCCGATTCCACCGACGTCCCGGACCTGATCGCCGGCACCGTGCTCCCCGGCGACCTGCTGCTCCTCTGCACGGACGGCCTCACCGGCAAGGTGGACGACCCCACCCTCGCCGAGGTCCTCGCCGCCCCGCACCCGCTCCCCCGCCGCGTGGACGAGCTCCTCCGCGCCGCCAACGCCCGCGGCGGCGACGACAACATCACCGCCGTGGCGGTGGAGGTGACGGCTGGGGACAGGGAATAGGGAACAGCCCGCAACGGCCACGACGGCCCTCACCCGGCTCGCTCAGGCTCGCACGGCTTTCCCCTTATATCCCCCAATCCTGGGAGAGGGTTTTTTGTCGTCCGCAGTTCCTGTCGTACCCCCCAAAAGCTGTACGGCGGGAGACTCGCCGGCGGTTTGGCGAGGCTCCCGCCGGCGAGGTGAGACCCGGGCTGTTTCCGGGGCTCGCCGAGCCCGCGCAGGAGACGGACGGCAGTATCGTCCGGCTCCGGAGCGGCCCGCCCTTACGCACCGACGATCTCGCCTACGGGAAGCTGTACACTGAAAACGGTGCCCTGGACGTCGCTGCGGACGGTGATGTCGCCGCCGTGGTCGCGCACGATGCGGCGGGAGACGGCGAGCCCCAGGCCGGTGCCCTCGTCCTTGGACTTGGTGGTGAAGAACGGGTCGAAGATGCGGGGGAGCACCTCGGGCGGGATCGGCGGGGCGTCGTTGAAGAAGTCCACGTGCAGGGTGCCCGGGCCCGTCCCGTTCGCCACCTCGCGCACGGTGATGCGGAGCGCGCCGCCGCCGCGCTGCCGGAGCGCGTGCTCGGCGTTCAGCACGATGTTCAGGAACACCTGCTGGAGCTGGCTGGCGTCGGCGAGGAGCGGAGGGACGGTGCGGGGGGCGCGGAGCGCGAGGCGCACCCCGGAGGCGCGCAGCTCCCGGTCGCGGAGCTCCAGGATCTCGCGCAGGGCGGCGGCGAGGTCCACCGGGTGGCGCTCGGGCTCGCTGCGGCGCGCGAAGCCCAGCAGGCTCTTCACGATGCCGCGGCAGCGCTCCACCTCGCGGAGGATGCGCTGCAGGTCCTCGGCGCGCTCGGGCTCGGGCTCGCCGCGCAGCAGGAGCTGGGCGTAGCCGCTGATGCTGGCCAGCGGGTTGTTGAGGTCGTGCGCCACGCCGCTGGCCAGCAGCCCCAGCGAGGACAGCTTGTCGCTCTCGCGCAGCTGCTCCTCCATGCGGCGCCGCTCCTCGGCAAGGCGGCGGGTGCGGATCTGCGCGGTGATGCGGGCGCGCAGCTCGGCGCCACGGAAGGGCTTCGCGATGTAGTCGCTGGCGCCTGCGTCGAAGGCGGCGTAGATGCTTTCCGCGTCGGTCTTGGCGGTGACCATCAGGATGGGGAGCGCGTAGGCGTCCCAGCGCTGCCGCACCCGGTGGCACACCTCCAGCCCGGACATCCCGGGGAGCATCCAGTCCAGCAGCAGCACCTCGGGGAGCTCTTCCTCGTCCAGCAGCCGCAGCGCAGTGGGCCCGTCCGGCGCCAGCGCGACGTCGTAGCCGGCGCGCTGCAGCATCACGCGCAGCATGGCGGCGGAGGCGGGGTCGTCCTCGGCGATCAGGACGCGGGGGGGAAGCCCGCCCGGGGCGATCGCGGCGTCGGGGAAGGCTTCGCTCACGGCGGGGGCGCGGCGTCCGCGAGGCGGCTACGCAGCTCGGCGGGGGGAAGGGCGAGGAGGGGAAGGACCTCCCCCGGCGCGATCTCCCTCCGCTCGGTGGCGAAGACGCGGAAGACGCGGGCGGTGTGGTACAGCTCGTCGGAGACGCGGGGGAGGTCGATGAGCCCGGCGCTCCCCCCCTCGGTGAGGCGCTGCACGGCCCCCCCGCGGCGCAGCGCCAGCAGGTCCAGCCCCATCATCCGCGGCTTCTCCGGGTAGTCCACGAACACCTCGCCCGTCCCCAGACCCAGCCGGGCGGCCAGGTGGTCCTCCAGCAGGCGGCGCAGGTCGGTGTCCTGCGCGATCCACCCGTCCACCGGCAGCTCGCGGACGGCGTCGCCGGGGATCTCCAGCGCGCGCTTGGGGAGGCGCCGGCCGCGCAGCGCCGGGATCCAGCGCTCGGCTACCCGCCGCGCGCCGGGGTCGCCGCGCCCCTCGGCGCGGGCCTCCAGCACGCCCAGCAGCTGCTCGTCGGTCTTTCCCACCAGCTCGTCCGGGCGGATCACCCCGGCGTCCAGCGCTTCCTGCACCAGCCGCTTGTACAGCACGGTGGCGGCTCGTACGGCGTGGTGCCAGTAGACGTTGCGGAACATCTGGTACTTGGCGAAGAGCAGCGACTCCAGCGCGGACGAGCCCTTCTCGTGGATCCCCACCTCCCAGCGTCCGCTCTCCGGGTCGCGCAGCAGGGCCAGCGCGTGGATCAGCCGGTCCACGTCCACTTCGCCGTACGGCACGCCGCAGAACATGGCGTCGCGGCGCAGGTACTCGATCTTGTCCAGGTCCAGGCTCCCGGAGACCAGCCCCTGCAGCGGCGAGTCCGAGAGCCCGCGGATCAGCGCCTCGATGCGCGCCGGCGCGTCGGGCGCGACCTCCGCCAGGGCGGTGCGGATGCCGTCGGCGGCCAGGAAGCGCGCGGTATGCTCCTCGTGGTGCCCGGGTACACGGTCGGCGTCCAGCTCCTCCAGCGCGTGCGAGAACGGGTAGTGCCCGATGTCGTGGAGGAGGGCGGCGTAGGGGACCACGCGGCAGTCGGCGGGGTCCACGCGGTCAAGCTCGCCGCGCTCCCCCAGGAGCGAGAGCGTGCGCCGCGCGAGGTGGTACACGCCCAGCGCGTGGTCGAAGCGGGTGTGCGTGGCGCCGGGGTAGACGAGGTACGCCAGGCCGAGCTGGCGGATGTGCCGCAGCCGCTGGAACTCCGGGGTGTCGATGACGCGCACCGCCACCGGATCGAGCCGGATGGTGTTCCAGACCGGGTCGCGGACGACCTCGAACTCCTGGGGCGGGTGCGTATCGGATTGTCGCATGGGAGCGGGGGAGTCTAGGCGCGGCGGGGTGGGGTGTCAAGAAGCGACGGGCGTCACACCCGGTGCATGGCGCGGCCTGCGTTCCCTCGAAGAACCTTTGTCAACTCTTTGCCGGTTGGGTATCGGCTTCCGGTCCGGTTTCTCCATCCCATTCTTGCAGGACGACCCCCTTCGTCCTACTTTGTAGGACAATGCAAAAAGGAGATGATGTGATGGCAGAATCTCTCTCCACTCCCGGCCTGGCCGCCGTGCTGACGTCTCCGGCGCTGGCGCGGCTGGTGATCTTCTTCGCGCTTCATCCGGACGAGCCCGTCCACCTGCGTCTGCTCGGGCGCCTCACCCGCCTGGGGCGCAGGTCGCTGGAGAACGAGCTGAGGCGGATGGAGAGCCTGGGGCTGGTCGATCGCACGCGCGAGGGGCGGAACGTCGTCCTGCGCGCCCACGAGGAGCACCCGGGCTGGCGCGCCCTGCGCGAGATGGTGCGCCAGTTCGCCGACCCCGCCGAGGTCCTTGCCGGTGCCCTGGCGCCGGTGAGCGGGGTGGAGGCCGCCTTCGTGTTCGGCTCCTTCGCGCGCGGAGACACCCGGCCGGACAGCGACGTGGACCTGTTCGTGGTCGCCGACGAGGGCGTGCGCCGCGACCTGGGCCGCGAGGCGGCGGAAGCGTCCGTCCTGCTCGGCCGACCGGTGGAAGTGACCTGGTACAGTCGCGAAAAGCTCCGTCAGCGCTTGGAAAGCGATAACGCCTTCGTCCGCAGGGTCGTCGATGGGCCCAAGCGCTGGGTCGTCCCCGACCGCTCCGGCACCCTCAGGTTCGCCGCATGAGCAGACATCGGATCACCCGGCTGATCGAGGCCCGCAGCCTCGAAGAGATGGATGCTCCCGCCGCGGAGGTCGAAGGGCTCTGGAGGAACGCCGTTCGCGAGTTGCGGGACTCGCGGGCACAGGGCCTGAGCGACCAGGGAGCTTCACGCACGCATACCACTCCGCCTTTCATGCGTGCACGGCGGTGCTCCGCGCTTCGGGGTACCGGATCCGTGGAGCCGTGGGGGGCCATCACCACAATACGTTCTACGCGGTCGCCGCGCTGGACATCGCGGGTGTCCCGGAGCTCGCGGAGGAGATGCAGGGTCTGCGGCTGGGCCGGCACGATGCCCTGTACGACTGGGAAAGCGAGGTGGACGTGGATGCCCTGGTGAGGCTGCGAGAGGTCGCCTCGGCTCTGTTGGATTCGGGTTCAGGCTGGCTCTCGGAGAGAAGACCGGACGTTCGCCTCGCGACCTGACATGCATCACGCCGGATGAGGAAGAGGCGCCCCCGGCCACCGGCCGGGGGCGCCTCTTCCTCTCTTCGCACGGTCCGGCCGGTCAGCGGCCGCCGGGCCCCGCGTCGCGGACGGCCTCGGGGACGCGGTCGGCGAACTGCTCGAAGTTCTTGCGGAAGGCGTCCGCCAGCTCCGCGGCCCTGGCGTCGTACGCCGCGCGGTCCTGCCAGGTCTCGCGGGGGAGGAGCACCTCCGCCGGGACCCCGGGAACGCTCGTGGGCACCTGCAGGCCGAAGAAGGGGGCCTCCACCATCTCCGCGCCGTCCAGCTCGCCGGCGAGCGCGGCGCGCACCATGGCGCGGGTGTACCCCAGCTTCATCCGCGAGCCCACGCCGTACGGGCCGCCCGTCCAGCCGGTGTTCACCAGCCACACCCGCGAGCCGTGCTCCTCGATCTTCCTGCCCAGCATGTCGGCGTAGACGCCGGGGTGCAGCGACAGGAAGGCCGCGCCGAAGCACGCCGAGAAGGTGGGCTGCGGCTCCTTCACCCCGCGCTCCGTCCCCGCCACCTTGGCGGTGTAGCCGGAAAGGAAGTAGAACATCGCCTGCTCGGGCGTGAGCCGCGACAGCGGGGGGAGTACGCCGTACGCGTCCGCGGTGAGGAAGACGATGTTGCGGGGGTGCCCGCCGCGCGCATCCGGGACGAAGTTGTGGATGTAGTGCAGCGGGTAGGAGATGCGGGTGTTCTCGGTGATGCTGATGTCGTCGAAGTCCACCCGGCGCTTCTCGTCCACGATGCAGTTCTCCAGCACCGTGCCGAACATGCGCGTGGTCGAGTAGATCTCCGGCTCGCCCTCGGGGGACAGCTTCACCGCCTTGGCGTAGCAGCCGCCCTCGAAGTTGAACACCCCCTCGTCGCTCCAGCCGTGCTCGTCGTCGCCGATCAGCCCGCGCTCCGGGTCGGCCGAGAGCGTGGTCTTTCCCGTCCCCGAGAGCCCGAAGAAGAGCGCCGTGTCGCCGTCCGGCCCCACGTTGGCCGAGCAGTGCATGGAAAGCACGCCCTTCATGGGAAGGATGTAGTTGAGGACGCCGAACACCGACTTCTTGATCTCGCCCGCGTAGCGCGTCCCCCCGATCAGGACCTCGTTCGCCCCGAAGTTGATCAGGATGAAGGTGCTGGTGCGGGTGCCGTGCCGCGCCGGGTCCGCCTCGTACTCCGGGGCGTGCAGGATGGTGAAGCCCGGCGCGAAGTCGTCCAGCTCCGCGTTGTCGGGGCGGCGGAACATGTTGTACGCGAACAGGTTGTGCCACGCGTTGGGGGTCACCACGCGAACCGGGAGGCGGTACTCCGGGTCGGCGCCGGCCCACATGTCGCGCACGTACAGGTCCTGCCCCTCCAGGTGCGCCATGACGTCCTCGCGCAGCGCCGCGTAGTGCTCGGCCGAGATGGGCTGGTTGACCTTGCCCCACCACACGTGCTCCTCGGACGAGGGCTCGCGGACGACGAAGCGGTCGTTGGGGGAGCGGCCGGTGTGCGGCGAGGTCACGGCGTTGAAGGGGCCGCCCTCCACCAGGATCCCCTCGCCGCGGCGGACGGCGTGCTCCACCAGCTCCGCCGGGAGCAGGTTCCAGAACACCGCGCCGGGGTTGCGGATGCCGTGCTTGTCGAGCCCGTGGCTGCTTTCGCGTCCGAACGCCTGGGCCGGGGTGCCGGAGGACAGGGTGGTTGCCATTATCGGTGTGGTTCTCTAGGGGTCGGGATCACACGAACGGCGCGCCCCGTTGGCGCGCGGAACGGAAACCAGCATATGTATCACCCTGTGTAGGGTGACGCAAGTGAGCGCGGCTCATTTCATGGTTTGGTACGTGGTCACGGAAGGGTTCGGGCGTGCCCCCGGCTGCGCCGGGGTCGGGCTGCGGCTCCGTAGCAGACGAAACAACCGTCTGCAACGGAGTCGAGCCCCGCAAACTACGCGGGTCTCGCCGCTTCGCGCTCGCATCCCTCACGCGGGCATCGCGCTATCGTCCGCGGGGGTGGCTCCCCTCACCCCCCGGCCCCTCTCCCACGAGGGGAGAGGGGGAGAACTGCAACGGCGGCTTCCTCCGCGCCAGCGGGTGGGGAGCGGCACACGGCGGCGGCGAGGAACAGAAAACCCTCCCCCGGAACGGGGGAGGGTGGCGAGCCCGAGCGAGCCGGGTGGGGGCACCTGCGGACGCAAGCGCGAAAACCGCGTGAGGGATTTCGGCCCGGAGGGGCGAGACCCGCGGGCAGTTTCGCGGGGCTCGACTCCGTTACGCAGCGTTGTTTGCTGCGTTACGGAGCCGAAGCCCGACCCCGGCGCCAGCCGGGGACACGCCCAAACCCCGCCGTAACAAGCAGTTCAAGCCGTTACCCCGTGCTCATCGTCGTGCAGGTGGAAACGCCCGGCGAGCGCCGTCATCGCGGAAGCCATGCGGGCCAGCTCCTGGCTGGTGGCGGAAAGCTCCTCGGTGGCGGCGGTCTGCTCCTGGGCGGCGGCGGCGGTGTGCTCCGCGCGCTCCCGGCTGGCCCCGGCGATGCTGCGCACTTCCTGCATGGCCACCAGCAGCTCGGACATGACGCCGGCCTGCGCCTCCACCTCGCCGTGGATGCGCTCGATGGCCGACCCGGCGTCGCGCAGGGCCTCCAGCAGCGCTCCCAGCGCGCCGCGGCTCCCGTCGGAGGCGGCGCCCACGCCCTCCAGCTGGCCGCGCACGGCGTCGAGCTGCGCCCGCACCTGGCCGATGGCGCGGCGCGTTTCCTCCACGGTGCCGGCCACGTCCGAGGCGGAGACCCCGGACTCGCCGGCCAGCTTGCGGACCTCGTCGGCCACCACGGCGAAGCCGCGGCCGTGCTCGCCGGCGCGCGCCGCCTCGATGGCGGCGTTCAGCGCCAGCAGGTTGGTCTGCCGGGCGATCTGCTGGATCGCGTCCACGAAGCCGCCGATGCGCTCGCCGGCGGTGTCCAGGGTGTCCAGCGAGTCCGCCGAGCGGCGCACCCCGTCGCCCACCTCCAGCAGCAGCTCGCCCGCCTGGGCGATGCGGCCGGCGTGCCCGTCCGTCTCCCGGGCGGTGCGCCGGGCGCCTTCCGCGGAGGCGGCGGCCTGCTCGCGCAGCGCCACGTTGCGCTCGGCCAGGCGCTCCACGGTGTCGGCGCCGCGGGCGATCAGCGCCATCTGCCGCTCGGCGTGCGAGGCGGTGTTCTCGGAGGCGCTCCCCACCTCGCCGGCGGACTGCTGCACGTGCTCGGCGGTGGCGGCCAGCTCCTCGGCGAGGGCGGCGAGCGAGCGCGACTGGTCGTGCAGCTCGTGCAGGAGGACGTCCACCGACCTGGAGACCCGGTTCACGCTGCGGAACACCAGCCCCACGTTGGTCTGGTCCTCCTCCGGGAGCCGCCCGCCGAAGTCGCCGCCGGCCATGCCGGCCAGCGTGGCGCGCACCTGCCGCAGCCGCCCGAACAGCTCGGAGTTCTGCGCGTCGCTCACGGCCCCGATCCCCACCAGGAAGATCCACTCCAGCGCCAGCAGCCCCCACGGGGTCGCCTGCCCGACGTACTCGTACCCCGCATAGCGCCCCAGCGGGTACAGGAGCGCGGTCGCCCCCAGCATCAGCCGGCCGGACCTGGGCGCCTGGAGCGCGCAGTCGCCGACGGAAAAGGCGAAGAGAGGGAGGACGACGAAGCCCTGCGGCCCCAGCGAGGCGGAGAAGGCGGCGATCACCAGCGCGTCCACCACCACCATGGCGTAGTACTGCCAGGGGGCGAAGCGGCCGGAGTGCAGCAGCCACATCCCCACGCCGTTGACCACGGCGGCCGTCACCACCAGCCCGTTGGCGATGGGGAGCGACACCTCGATGGACTCGGTCCAGCTTCCCGCCAGGGCGATCAGCCAGGAAAGGACGATCAGCCCCCAGCGGGTGGCGATGCTCATCGCCTGGTACGCCTGGAGGACGCGGAGCTCCTCGGCGGAAGTGGGATCGGTCGGCTGCGCGGACACGGGCTCGGGTGCGGGGGTGGGGGCGGGGGTGGGGAGCTCCGGCCGCGGATCTCCCCGGAACGCCGGGGAATGGCGCGAGGGACGGTGCGCGCGGGGCACGGCGGTGTGACTCATGGCGGTGGATGCTGCGGGTGGGAGGTCGCCGGAAGGCGGACGGCCCCGCGGCCGGATGGGCCTGGGGCTCCGTCCCCGCCGTGCAATGGGGAAGGTTCGGCTGGAGGAGGCCGTTTCTGAATGAGCGCCGGAAAGGTAGGGACTGGGCGCCTGCGCGTCAACTACGCGTGTCTGATTCAGAGCGCATGGAGCACGACGCGCGCGGCGCTCCGTCCGGACGCGCCGAACACCCCGCCCCCGGGGTGGGTGCTGGCGCCCGTGAGGAACAGCCCGCCGATGGGGGTGCGGTACTGTGCCAGCTCGGGTGTGGGACGGAGAAAGAACATCTGGTCCAGCGACATCTCCAGGTGCATGACGTTGCCGTTGAACAGCCCGTGCTCGCGCTCCAAGTCGGCCGGCGTCTGGGTGTATACCCGCTCCACGCACCCCGGCACGTTGGGGGCGAAGCGCCCCACCGCCGCCAGGATCCGCTCGGTCTCGCGCTCGCGCACGTCGTCCCAGCTTGCACCGCCGGCCAGCGCGTACGGGTGGTACTGGGCCCAGGCGAAGAGCAGGTGCTTTCCCGCGGGGGCGAGCGACGGGTCCACCGCGGTCCAGGTCATGGCGACCACGGCGGGGTCGCGCGCCGGCTCGCCGCGGGCGAAGTCGGCGTAGGCGTGGTCCAGGAAGGGCGCGGGGGGGCAGAGGAGCTGGAGCCCCCGGTGCATGGGCCCCGGGGAGCCGTCGGCGGGGGCGCCCGCGTACGCGGGCAGCTCGGAGGTGGCGCAGCGCAGGATCATCCCGAAGCCGTTGCCCACCCGCAGCTTCATCACGCGCTCCCGCATCTCCGCGGCCTCGGGCGCGTCCGCCAGCAGCCGTCCGAAGGTGGTGGCCACGTGGCAGCCGGCGAGCACCGCTCGCGCGGCCACCCGGCGCACGGGCCCCGCGGGCGGGGGCGGCGCGGCGCCCAGCGGGAGCCCGGGCTCCGTCCCCTCGGCCACCTCCACCCCCACGGCGCGCCCGCCTTCCACCACGATGCGCCGCACGGGAGTCGCGGCGTGCACCTCGCCCCCGTGCTCGCCGATCAGCCGCACCAGCGCGTCGGTGAGCGCCCCGGACCCGCCCACGGCGCGCTTCACGCCGCTCCGGTGGTAGAGCCCGTGCCACCCGGCCAGCGGCGCCGATCCCAGCTCCCCCGGCGGCGGCCCCGACTGCGCCGCCATCCACTCGATCGCGGCGCGCACGGCCGGGTGCTCGAAGGTGGCGTCCAGGAGCGCCCTGTAGCCGCCCAGGATGGTCTGGAGCTGCCCCATCCCCCCGCGCCCGAAGCCGCCGGAGCGCATCATCGTCCAGGCGATCCGCCCGGGCCCCGGCGGCCCCAGGAACGCCTTGAGCACCGCCTCGCTCACCGGCTCCCACTCGCGCACGAAGCGGCGGTAGGCGTCCGCGTCGCGCGGGGAGACCGCGGCGATGGAGTCGCAGGTGCGCCCCACGTCCCGGTAGAAGTACAGGGCGCGGCCGTCCTCCAGCGGGTAGAAGCCCCACGGGTCGCAGTCCACGTACTCCAGCCCGTGGCGGGCCAGATCCAGCTCCTGGAGGATGGGGGTGAGGTGGATCAGGATGTGGGCCGAGGAGCCCACGTCCACGCGGTAGCCGGGGAAGATGTCGTCCCGCGTCTGCACGGCGCCGCCGGGACGGGGGGCGCGCTCGAAGACGGCCACGCGCTTGCCCGCGCGGGCCAGGTAGGCGGCGGCGATCAGGGCGTTGTGCCCGGCGCCCACGACTGCTACGTCCAGCATGATTTTGAACCGCGTGGTTTGGGCGTGCCCCCGGCTGCGCCGGGGTCGGGCTACGAGCTGGCGTCCGCTGGGGCCCCCACCCGGCGCTGCGCGCCACCCTCCCCCGTTCCGGGGGAGGGGAATCTCCACGCTGGCGATCCCGACCGTCCGGTGTGTCGTTCTCCCCCTCTCCCTTTGTGGGAGAGGGGGCCGGGGGGCGAGGGGGGCTGGGCCCGGCAACTTACCGGGCGGGGGGCAAGGGCGCTACCGGACGGCCTGGAAGGCGGGGGGAGCCTCGGCAATGCGCACGCAGTCGCGGCCCTGGTGCTTGGCGCGGTACAGGGCGCGGTCGGCGGCGGCGAGGAGGTCGTCGGGGGAGCGCATGGTGGGGGCGTAGGTGGCGATCCCGGCGCTGGTGGTCACGGCGCCGGTGGGGATCTGGGCCGTGCGCAGGCCCTCGCGCACCCGGTCGACGAACACCAGCGCCTCCTCCACGCCGGCGGACGACAGGATGCACACGAACTCCTCGCCGCCCAGCCGCGCCGACAGGTTCATCCGCCGGGTGAGGCGGTCGAGCACGCGGCCCACGGCGCGCAGGGCGGCGTCGCCGGCGGGGTGGCCGTGGCGGTCGTTGTAGCGCTTGAACTGGTCCAGGTCCAGGAGGACCACGGCCACCGGGCGGCCCCGCTCCGCGGCGGCGAACTCCTTGTCCAGGAACCAGCGCGCGCTCCGCCGGTTGGGGAGGCCGGTCAGGTCGTCGGTGAGCGCCAGCCGGATCGCGCGCTCCCGCTCGCGCCGGAGCACCTCGGCCAGGATCCCCACGGCGAGCGCGATCCCGGTGTACGTCGCCACCGTCCCCGGGAGCGCCGGGCTCCAGGCCGGGCGGCGGCCCGCCAGCAGGGCGCCGCCCAGCGCGGCGGCCAGGAGTCCGGCCGCCGCGCCCGTCCACGCCGCGGCGCCGCGCCAGCCGCGGTAGTACGCCAGCAGGAAGGCGGGGACCAGCGCCAGCGCCCCAAGGCCGCCGCTGAAGGGGCTGGTCTCCTCCGGGTAGGCCACCATCCCTCCCGTGGCGAGCGCGACGGCGGCCAGGCTCAGCGGGACGAGGCCCGCCGGTACGGGGCGCGGCTCCAGCGGCGAAAACAGGCTCATGCGCAGGCGTCCCACTCGGAGGAGGGCCCTGAGGCGGCGGACCGGCCGCGGGGCGGCGATCCCGGCGCCCGGGAGCGTCAGGTGTGGATCGGCAGGTGTGGAGCGTCGACTCTGCACGGGCTACGGGCTGAAGAAGGGTGGCCCTCGTTCCGCCGGGCCGCCTGTCCCCGCCCGCCCCCGCGGGGGCGGAACGCGGGGAGCCCGCGGTCCGGGTCGTCGGCGCTCGCCGATGGATCTCCGAAGCCGCGGGCTCCCCCGCCGGTACTGCGAGCTTCGGCAACCGGACGGTCTCGGGGAGACTCCTGGCTTTGCGGCCCCGCCTCGCGACGGGTGTGCTCTTGTCGGCTTCGCCTGTCCCTGCATCCGGGCGGGTCACCGCCCAGACCGCGCCATTCTTGCAACTTCCGAGCCGCCGGACGCCCGTTCGCTAAGTGTATGGAAAGTAGCCACAATGGCCGTGGAGTGGCCCCTGAGGTGTGGTCCCCGGCCGCCCCACTGGTGCCCGCGCGCCCCAGGCGGAGGGCTCCGCGTGAGGGATTTCGGCCCGAAGGGGCGAGACCCGGCGGGGCTGTTTCCGCCGGGGCTCGACTCCGTTGCAGACGGTCGTTTCGTCTGCTACGGAGCCGAAGCCCGACCCCGGCGCCAGCCGGGGGCACGTCCGAACCCTGCCGTGGATCCGTCGTCCCTACTCCCTGAACCGCGCGACGGCGACCGGACGCGAGCGATGGGTGCGGGTGCCGTCCCCGAGCTGTCCCTCCAGGTTGTACCCCCAGCAGTAGCCGCGGCCGAACCCGGTCACCCCGCAGGTGTGGGCGCCGCTCGCGTGGAGCGAGGCGAAGCGGAGCCCGCCGGCCACCGGGACCGGCGCGGCGCGGTCCGCGCTGGTCCCGTCGCCCAGCTGCCCGCGGTCGTTGCGGCCCCAGCACCATGCCTCGCCGTCGCCTGCGAGCGCGCAGGCGTGCTCGCCGCCCGCGGCGATGGCGCCGAAGCGCTTCCCGCCGCGCACGGGGACGGGGCGGGCCCGGTCGGCGGTGGTGCCGTCGCCCAGCTGCCCGTGGTCGCCCCGGCCCCAGCACCACGCCTCGCCGTCGCCGGTGAGGGCGCAGGTGTGGGCGCTCCCGGCGGCCAGGGCGACGAGCCGCCGGTCCAGCTCCGCCGCCACGGGGGTGCGGCGGCTGCTCCGCTCGCCGTCGCCCAGCTGCCCGCGCGCGCCGGCGCCCCAGCACAGGGCGCGGCCGCGGGCGTCCAGCGCGCAGGCGTGGTCCCAGCCCACGGCGAGCCGCCGGAAGCCGCTCCCCCGCACCCGCACGGGGACCGGCCGGGCGGAGGTGCTCCCGTCGCCCAGCTGCCCGTGCCGGTTGCCGCCCCAGCAGTACACGGCGCCGTCCGCCAGGCCGCAGCTGTGGGCGTTCCCGGTGCCCAGCGCGGTGAAGCTGCGATTCCCCGCCACGCGGACGGGTTCGGTGCGCGGCCGGGTGCCGCCGTCGCCCAGCTGTCCGGCGTCGTCGGCGCCCCAGCAGTACGCGGCGCCGCCCCCGGCGAGGCCGCAGGTGTGCAGCACTCCCCCGGCGAGCGAGGTGAAGGCCAGTCCCCCGCCCACGCGCGCGGGGGTGGAGCGGCGCTCGGTCTCGCCGGTGCCCAGCTGGCCGCGGTCGTTGCCGCCCCAGCAGTACGCCTCGCCCGAGGCGCCCAGGGCGCAGGTGTGCATCCCCCCCGCGGCGATCGTGGCGGTCGGGGCGGCGGGCTGCGGCGGCTCGGCGGCGCGGGCGGCGAAGCGCACCCGCAGCCCGGGCGTCCCCTCGACGGACGCTTCGGCGGCGGCGCGGCCGGCGTCGCCGCCCAGGGTCCACGCTGCGGCGGCGCGCCCGGCGGAGTCGGTCCGCGCCCAGCCGGGCGCCACCGTGCCCCCGCCGCGCGCCGCGCGGAAGCGCACCCGCACGCCGGCCACCGGGTTCCCGAAGGCGTCCTCCACCCGCACGGCGAGCGAGTCGGGCAGCGCCTCGCCCGCGGCGCCCTCCTGGGCGTCGCCCGCGGCGGCGGCGATCCGCGCCGGGGCCGCGGCCACGCCGCGCGCCTGCAGCACCAGCGGCTCCGCGATCCCGGCCACGCGGGCGGCGAGCGTCTGCTCGGCCGCCGTCCCGCCCAGCGTCCACGCCGCGCGCGCCACGCCCAGCGAGTCGGTGCGCGCCGTGGCCGGCGAGACGGCGCCGCCGCCGCCGGCCTGGAAGCTCACCACCACGCCGGCCACGGGGGCGCCGCCCGCGTCCTCCACCCGCACGGCCGCGGAGTCGGCGAGCGCCTGGCCCACCCGTCCCCGCAGCTCCCCGCCGCCCGGGGCGGCGAGCCGCGCGGCGAGGGGCGTGGCCGCCATGCGGGGCGGGGGCGCCGCGGGCCGCGTCGCCCGGGGCGCCGGTGCCGCCACGGGCCCCGCGGTCCGCTCCGGGGAAGCGCCGTCGCGCAGCGCGGCCGCGGCGCCCACGGCGGCGGCCAGCAGCAGCGCCCCGCCGGCCGCGGCGGCGGCGAGCCGGGGGGAGCGCCACCGGCGCTGCGGCGTGGCGGCGAGCGGCACCATGACGGGAGCCGGAGCGGCAGCCGGCGGGGGCGCCGCGGGAGCCTTCACGTCGCCGCGCTGGTAGCGGAGGGTGGGATTCCGCTCGTCGGGGAGCGGCGTGGAGGCGGGGGCGGGTGGGGAAGCGGCGGGGAGCGGCGGGGGGACCGCGCCGGTCCCCGCGAGGCAGGCCAGCAGCTCGCCGGCGCCCGCCCAGCGGGTGTCGCGGTCCTTGCGGAGGGCCACCTCGACGGCGGCGGCAAGGCGGGGCGGGACCCCCGGGCGCAGCGTCGCCAGCGGCGGGATCGCCACGTTCCTGTGGTTGTAGATGGTGGCGTAGATCGTCGCCCCCTCCCACGGCCGCCGCCCCGTCAGCATCTCGTAGCCCACCAGCCCCAGGCCGTACAGGTCGCTGCGGCCGTCCACCGCTCCCCCGTCGACCTGCTCGGGCGACATGTAGGTGGGGGTGCCCAGCGCCGTCCCCTCCATCGTCAGCTCCTCGGCGTCCGTCCAGCGCGCGATGCCGAAGTCGGCCAGCAGCGCCCGCCCGGTCTCCTCGTCCAGGTAGACGTTGCCGGGCTTGACGTCGCGGTGGACGATGCGGCGGCCGTGCGCGTACGCCAGCGCCCCGGCGAGGTCGCGCAGCACGCGCACCGCCCGCTCGAAGGCGAAGGGACCGCCCTGGCGGATGGCTTCCCGGAGCGTCGTCCCCGGGACGTACTGCATCACCAGGGCGAGGCTCCCGTCCTCCAGGTGCCGGGTCTCGTACAGGGTGACGATGCCGGAGTGGTCGAGCCGCGCGACGGTGCGCGCCTCGCGCTCCATGCGCGCGACGGTCTCGGCGTCGTCGGCGTGCTGCGCGTGGATCACCTTGACGGCGACCTCGCGCCCCAGCTCGCGGTCGCGCGCCAGGTACACCACCGCCATCCCGCCGCGCCCCAGCTCCCGCAGCAGCTCGTAGCGTCGCGCGAGGCTGCGCAGGCGCACGGCGTCCTCGGGCCGGAGCGCGCGCTCGTGCGGATGGCTGTGCTGGGCGGGCGGACTCATGGGCGGGGAGGCTCCTCGGCACTGCGGGTGCGGGCCGCGGCGGACCCAGGCGGAAAGTCCGGTCGCGGCGCATCCCCATGGGGCGCATCACGAAGCGTACCAGGGGCCAGCCGGCCGCACGGCCGGTAAACACGTGGCGCCCGCGCCGGGAAGTGCCCGGGCGGGCGCCACGCTCGTCGTACGGTCGCAACAGGTCGGCCGCTGCGCCCGCGAAACCCCGCCGGCGTCAGTCCTTGGCGGTCCAGTCGCCGGATCCCTCGCCGAAGCCGCCGCCCCCCAGCGTTTCGCTCCGCAGCGCCATGGCCACCCCCGCCCCCAGCGCCGCCACCGCGAGCGCGGTGCGGATGGGGTGCAGCCGCGCCCCGGTGTAGGCGCTGGTCTTCGCCACGTGGCCGGGGTAGTCGCCGCGCTCGGACAGGTCGCCCCGCAACGGCTTGAAAAGGGTGTCGCGGCGGCGCTCCGGGGCGGGCTCGTCGCGCTTCTGCTGGTCGAAGAGGCTCGCTTCCATGTAGCGGTCGGTCAGCCGCGGCCTCAGCAGGCCCAGCCCGGCGATCGCCCGTCCCCCGGCGCCCACGGTGATGTCGCGCACGGGCCGCTCGGCGCAGCGGAGGATGGCCTTCGCCACCACCCGCGGCGAGTACACCGGCGGCGGGAGGGTGGGCTCGGCGTCCATCACGCTCTTTGCGTGGCTGGTGAACTGGGTGTCGATGGACGCGGGCTTCACCAGCGTCACGGAGATGGGCGCGCCCTCCTCCTCCAGCTCCATCCGCAGCGCGTCGGTGAACCCCTTCACGGCGTGCTTGCTGGCGGAGTAGTGCCCCTGGAGCGGGACGGCGCGGTCGGAGACGACGCTCCCCACGTTGATGAGCGCCCCGCCGTGCGGACGCAGGAACTCGGCGGCAACCAGGGAGCCGTGCACCGTCCCCCAGTAGTTGGTCTCGAACAGGCGCCGCGCGTCCTCCAGCGCCACCTCCTCCACGCGCCCGTACACGGACACGCCCGCGTTGTTGACCCAGGTGTCCACCCCGCCGAACTCGCGCACGGCCAGCTCGGCCACGGCGCGCAGCTGGTCGTAGCTCGCCACGTCGGCCACGGCATAGGCGGCCTCCCCGCCGCCCTTCTGGATCTCGCGCACGGCCTTCTTCAGATCGGCCTTGTCGCGCGAGGCGAGCACCACGCGCGCCCCCCGCTCCGAGGCCAGCCGCGCCGTCGCCAGCCCGATCCCGCTGGAGGCGCCGGTCACGACGACGACCTGCTCCTCGATGGGCTTCAACTCGATCTTCATGTCTCCCAGGCTCCTCCGTAAATGCTCCTTCCCACGTTCCGCGGAGGACGGACGGGCCGCAACCGCCGTGCCGGGGGCGCGGCCGGGTCGAGGGGCACGACTCCGCCTCGTCGGTCGGCTGGCCGGATCGGCTATGCACCGGGCATGAAAAACGAGCGGGCGCCTTCAAGGAGAAAGACGCCCGCAGGTGCAGATTTCGGAGGGCGGAGCCGGCGGCTACACGCGATCCCGCCAGGTTCCCGGGTCGCGTCGTGCGTGGAGGCAGCCACCTGGACGGTGTCGTCCGTGACGGCGAAAACGATCCCGTACGGGAAGCGGTGGAGGAGGGCGCGGCGGAAGTGCCCGTAGACCACGGTGAAGCGCGCCGGGTTGCTCCGGATCGCCCCGAGCACGGTTTCCACCTCCTCCACGAACTCCCTGCCGAGCCCGGCTCTCTGCTCATCGTACCACAGACGCGCTTCGCGGAGGTCGTCGCGCGCCTCCGGCTGGAGCCGGAGCTTGTAGCTCACCTGTTGCCCATGATCTCCACCCGGGCCTGGTCCCAGGGGATTCCCCGGTCGGGGTCCTGCTCGTGCAGGGCCCAGCGGCGGTCCAGCTCGCGGCGCTGGGCTTCGCTGAGGGGCAGCGCCTCCGGGTGGGAGGCGATGCTGTCCCGGAGGTCTTCCAGGAGCTGCAGCCGCTCGTGGAGGGGAAGCTGGAGCAGGTCGGTGCGTGAGATGGCCATGTTCGATAGGTTAGCGGGTGAGGGGACGGTTCGGAAGTCCGTTCTCCGGCCCACGGTCGGTGGTACACGGTCCGGGCCCGCCGGTTTCGGCCGGGAGCCCGTGGCGATTCGCTCCACGGAAAAAGGAATGACGCAGGAGATCGAGGCGGTGGAGGACCCGGCGCTCGCGGCGCGCGTGGTGTCGCGGACGCCGCTGCTGTACGCGGCCGGCGCCGACCCGGGGGCCGACCGCCCGGCGCACGTGCGCGCGGGGTCCAGCCTGGCGTGGGTGGACGGCCGGCTCGCCGTGGTGCAGGACGACGCCAGCTTCGTCGCGCTGGTGGACCCGGCGACGATGCGCGCCGCCGCCGTCCACCTGCCGGCGGGGCACGAGGGGAAGCGCCAGTTCGACGACCGCCGCGGGACCAAGGCGCACAAGCTGGACCTGGAAGCGTGCGTGGCCGTGCCGGGCGAGGGCGGGGACGTGCTGCTCGCCTTCGGCTCCGGGTCGTCGCCGCGGCGCGAGCAGGTGGTGGTGCTGGAAGGGTGGGCGGACGACCGGCCGGCGGTGTCGCTGCGCGACGCGTCCGCGCTGTACGCCCGCCTGCGCGGGACCGCCGACTTCGCCGGGAGCGAGCTGAACCTGGAGGGCGCGGTGTGGATGGACGGCCGCGTTCGCCTCTTCGGGCGCGGCAACGGCGCCGCGCGCGGCGAGGTGAACCCCGTGGACGCCACCTGCGACCTGGAGTGGGAAGCGCTGCGGGCGTACCTCCGGGACCCGGCCGCGGCGCCCCCGCCGGAGCCCCGCGGCGTGGTCCGCTGGCGGCTGGGATCGGTGGACGGGCTGCGGCTGGGCTTCACCGACGCCGCGCGCGCCGGCGCCGGGCTCCTGTACTGCGCCTCCGCCGAGGACTCGCCCGACACGACCCGCGACGGCCGCGTGGCGGGCTCCGCGCTGGGCGTGTTCGACGCGGGAGGCGGCGCGCGCTGGACGCTGCTGCGCGGCGAGGACGGCACCGCGTTCACCGGCAAGGTGGAGGGGCTGGCGGTCCCGCCCGGCTCCCGCGGACGGGCCTGGGTAGTGGTGGACCGCGACGATCCCGACGCCCCCAGCGAGCTGTGCGCCGTGGAGCTGCGGGGAGGGTGGTAGCCCCGTGAGCGCCCACATTCACCAGCTCAGCGTTTCCGGCGGCGGCGTCCCCAAGCTCCCCGTCGCCGTGGCCGAGGTGACCGCGAACGGCATCGTGGGAGACCGGCAGCGAAACCGCCGCTTCCACGGCGGTCCGAAGCGCGCCGTCTGCCTGTTCGCGCTGGAGGAGATCGAGCGCCTGCGCGCCGAGGGCCACCCCGTCGCCCCCGGCACCACCGGCGAGAACGTCACCGTCGCCGGGCTCCCCTGGGAGCGGGTGCGCCTCGGCGCGCGCCTGGCGCTGGGCGGCGAGGTGGTGCTGGAGGTCACCTCCTACACCGCGCCGTGCAAGAACATCGGCCCGTCCTTTCGCGACGGCGACTTCACCCGCATCTCCCAGAAGCTGCACCCGGGCGAGTCGCGCGTGTACGCCCGCGTCCTGAGCCCCGGCACCGTCCGCACCGGCGACCCCGTCCGCCTCCTGGAATAGCGGCGGTCCCGCAATTCCGCACTCCCCCGGGTACGACATTCGCGGCGGGTCGCCCGACCGTCCGCCGCGCACCCGTTTCCCGGAGGCCGCCCATGATCCGCATCGTGCTCGTCCTGCTCCTCCTCGCGGGCTGCTCGGACGATCCGGGCGGCACGGTCGATCCGCCGGGCGGCGGCGAGATCCGCCTGACCGAGGTCGCGGCCGGGCTGAGCGGCCCCGTGTTCCTCACCGCTCCCCGCCCGGACGCGCGCCTCTTCGTGGTGGAGCAGCCGGGGCGCATCCGCGTGGTGGAGAACGGCGCGCTGCTCCCCACGCCCTTTTTGGACATCACCGACCGCGTTTCCAGCGGCGGCGAGCGGGGGCTGCTCAGCGTCGCCTTCCACCCCTCGTACGCCACCAACGGCTACTTCTACGTCGACTACACGGACCGGGGCGGCGACACCCGCATCGAGCGCTACCGCGTGGGTGCGGACCGCAACCGCGCCGACCCCGCCTCCGCCAGGCTGATCCTGCAGGTGGCGCAGCCATTCGCCAACCACAACGGCGGGCTGGTGGCGTTCGGGCCGGACGGAAAGCTGTACGTGGGGATGGGCGACGGCGGGTCCGGCGGCGACCCGCTGGGCCACGGCCAGAACCGCGCGACGCTGCTGGGCGACATCCTGCGCATCGACGTGGACGCCGGCGACCCGTACGCCGTCCCCGCGGACAACCCGTTCGTGGGGCAGGCGGGCGCCCGCGGCGAGATCTGGGCGACCGGGGTGCGCAACCCCTGGCGCTTCGCCTTCGACCGCGAGGCCGGGCTCCTGTACGTGGCCGACGTGGGGCAGAACGCGCTGGAGGAGGTCAACGTGGTCCCCGCCGCGAGTGCCGGGCTCAACTTCGGGTGGAACGTGATGGAGGGGAGCCGCTGCTTCAGCCCGGCGGAGGGGTGCAGCCGGACGGGGCTGGTGGTGCCGGTGCTGGAGTACGGGCACTCGGAAGGGTGCTCCGTCACCGGCGGCTACGTGTACCGCGGCAGCCGCATCCCGGCGCTCCGCGGGCACTACTTCTACGCCGACTACTGCCAGGGGTGGATCCGCAGCTTCCGCCACCAGGGCGGCCAGGCGCTGGACCGGCGGGAGTGGGCGCTGGGCGGCGTGGGCAGCGTGCTTTCCTTCGGCGAGGATGCGGCGGGCGAGCTGTACGTGCTTTCCGCGAACGGGCGGGTGTACCGGATCGAACCGGCCTGACCGCTCCGCGGCCTGTCCCCTTTCCGGGCGCCGTGCTGTCCTCCCGCGCAGACGGGGTGCGGGCGCGCCTTATCCGACTCGCGGAGTCAACCCGCTGCCGCCAATCGGCTTGGCCCTGCGGCGCGGCCGGGAACGCGGGTTGCCCGCTGGAAGGGTGCCCGTCCCCCTCGGCTCCCTCCGGCCGCCCGGGCGCTCCCGTCCACACCTCCGCAAGGGATGGTGCCCCATGTTCTCCAAGCTCGAAACGAAAAGCCGCAGGCGCCGGATCTTCAGCCCCACCACGGTCGCGCTTTCGGCGGGGGCGCACGTCCTCCTGCTGGGCGGCGTGCTGCTCGCGTCCAGCGGGGAGGCGACGCGCCCGAGAGTCCTCGTGCTCCCCATCGAGGACTACTTCCCGGAGGAAGTGAAGCCCGCGCCCGTCCCGCCGCCGGCCACTCCCCCGGAGCCCGTCGCGCCGCCCGAGGACACCCCGCGGCCGGTCCCGGGCGACTTCGTCAACCCCGTGCCGCCCGAGGACGTCCCCGCCGAGCTGCCCCGGTTCGACCCGTCCGACACGCCGCTCACGCCCGACATGACCACCGGGATCGGCAGACCCGGCGATGTCATCGGCCCGCGCGTCCCCGGCGACGTCCGCCCGCCCACGGGGGAGACCCGGCCCACCCCGCACGACGGCGTCCACACCGTGAGCTCCGTGGAGGAGCGGCCGGCGCTCCGCAACGCGGCGGAGATGCAGCGCGTGCTCCAGCGGCTCTACCCGGAGCTGCTGCGCGACGCCGGCGTTTCCGGGGAAACGCAGCTCCAGTTCGTGGTGGACACCGAGGGGAACGTGGAGCCGGGGAGCGTGACGGTCCTTTCCTCCACCCACG
This sequence comes from uncultured Gemmatimonadales bacterium, assembly GCA_963716255.1. Classification (GTDB taxonomy): domain Bacteria; phylum Gemmatimonadota; class Gemmatimonadetes; order Longimicrobiales; family Longimicrobiaceae; genus JAFAYN01. The sequence continues at coordinate 4,111,489 of OY970303.1, forward strand.
CGGCGTTCGAAGCGGCCTCCCTGCGGGCGGCGGAAAGGTTCCGCTTCCGCCCCGCGAAGATCGGCAGCCGGGCCGTGCGCGTGGTGATCAACATGCCCATCACCTGGAAGCTGGACGGCAACTGAGCCCGGCCGCCGTCCGGAACCGGAGCGACGAAGGGGGCCCGGCGCATCGCGCCGGGCCCCCTGTCGCTTCGTGCGGCCGCAGGCTCAGTTCGGCCTGCTGCCCGGGCCGATGCGGCGGCGGACCTCCTCCAGCACCCGGCGCGGGTCCAGCGGCTTGCTGAGGAAGCCGTCGCAGCCCGCGGCCACGGCGCGCTTCCCCACCGAGCCGTACGCGTGCGCCGTCATCACCACGATGGGGATGTGGCCCGTCTCCGGGTCGCTCTTCAGCGCCTCCGTGGCCCCGAAGCCGTCCAGCCGCGGCACCGACAGGTCCATGAGGATCAGGTCCGGCAGGTTGCGGCGGGCGCAGTCCACCCCCTCCTCGCCGTTCTCCGCCTTGAGGACGCGGTAGCCGTGGCGCTCCAGGTACACGGAGTGGATCGCCATGGCCTCCAGCTGGTCTTCCACGATCAGGACGGTCTTCATCTCACTTCGATTCCGGTACGGCCGGATGCGGCGGACGCCGCCGCGGGGCGGGGTCCGGCACCGGCGTGGGCCGTCAGGCGTCTGGATGGCTTGGCCTGAATGGATGGACACGCGGCGCCGCGCGCGCAAGTCCCGTCCCGCCACACGTCTACACTCGCGCGGACCCGGGAGGTCCATCGGGCGGGGACGGCACGCCTGCGTGCCGTACGGCAGAGGCTAGCCGAGAATCGATTCGAAGAGTTGGCGCACCTGCTCCGGCGTGGCGTTCATCAGCCTCGAGGTCTCCTCTGCGACACCATCATCTCCGGAATCCTTCCAAAGATTGGCCAGGGTTCGAAGCGCGATGCTGGCGTTGTGCTGTTCCTTGTAGGAGAGGAATATCTCCAGAGCTTGTAGAAGATCTGTCTGTGCCTGCTCCCACTGCCGCTGCGCCTGGGCCACCCTGCCGAGCTGGTGGTAGGTGGAAGCCTGCGAGTAGCGGTCTTTGAAACCGATCTTGATCTCCAGGGCCTGCCGGTAGTGCTGCTCGGCCTGCTCCCACTGCCGCTGCTCCTCGGCCACCCTGCCGAGCTGGTGGTAGGTGCCAGCCTGCTCGTAGCGGTCGTTGAACTCGATGTAGATCTCCAGGGCCTGCCGGTAGTGGTGCTCGGCCTGCTCCCACTGCCGCTGCTCCTGGGCCACCATGCCGAGCTGGTGGTAGGTGGAAGCCTGCGAGTGGCGGTCGTTGAACTCGATCTTGACCTCCAGGGCCTGCCGGTAGTACTGCTCGGCCTGCTCCCACTGCCGCTGCTCCTCGGCCACCCTGCCGAGCTGGTGGTAGGTGCCAGCCTGCTCGTAGCGGTCGTTGAACTCGATGTAGATCTCCAGGGCCTGCCGGTAGTGGTGCTCGGCCTGCTCCCACTGCCGCTGCTCCTGGGCCACCATGCCGAGCTGGTGGTAGGTGGAAGCCTGCGAGTGGCGGTCGTTGAACTCGATCTTGACCTCCAGGGCCTGCCGGTAGTGCTGCTCGGCCTGCTCCCACTGCCGCTGCGCCTGGGCCACCATGCCGAGCTGGTGGTAGGTGGAAGCCTGCGAGTCGCGGTCTTTGAACTCGATCTTGACCTCCAGGGCGTGGCGGTAGTGCTGCTCGGCCTGCTCCCACTGCCGCTGCGCCTGGGCCACCATGCCGAGCTGGTGATAGATCGAAGCGCTTGCTTGCTTTCGGATTTCCGGGCTCAGGTGCTCGTTTTCTTGCCAGAGATCCAGTGTCTTCCTGTAAGTTTCTTCAGCCTCCGCATACCGCTTGAGGCGGAGCTGGCGCGAGGCGACATCATCCAGCACGCCAACGGATTCAAGGCCGACAACTCCAGACAAGATTTCGGATGGGTATTGGGCCAGGCTGGCCAGAATGGTTTCCCCAAGTGCAAGCCCACGAGAGTGCTCCTGCGCGGAATCGAAGTATTCCGAAAGTGCGGAATATGGTTTCAGGATGGACCGGTGTTGGTTGAGAGCAATGCCGAGCGCCTGGTACAGGTTCTCGAACTCCAGCCCCGCGATCACACGTCCAGCGGTCTTCTCTCCGGCCGCTTTGGATGTCATCAAGGTGTAGATGACATCGCCATATCCGTCATAGGTCTGCTGGAATGCTGAATCGACGGCGTCGCGTAGCTTGTCGTTCTCCGCTCCGAGGCGGTTCCGCAGGAAGTAGGGGAGTGCCGGTTGAAGCCGGAGAAAGCCGGGCACCTCCGGGTAGGGGCTCATCAGGCCCCATGCTACGGCTTGGCGGATCACGTCGTCCCAGCGCTCGAACGGCAGGCCGCTCAGCGCATCCTGGCTCCGGAGCACCTCCGAATACATCGGAAGGATCCGCGTATTGAGGACGGAGGTGAACGGTGCCAGGCAGGCGAGCAGTCCCTGGACGTCGGGGTCGAGGTTGCCATGCGAGTAGTCGATGCAGCGCAGGATGCTCCGCGTCTTCGACTCGGCGTCGCCGGTGTCCAGCGCCACGTCTCCCGCCTGCAGCGCCTCCAGGACCTGCACGGGTGTCTGCCTCGCCAGGTTGGCGAGCACCACCTCCATGGCGAGCGGGTACCCGGCCAGCAGCCTGAGCAGGCGGCGGTAGTCGTCGTCGCCGCGGTACCGCGCCGCGCCGTGCCGCTCCAGGATGCGGTCCGCCAGGACCGACGCGGCCTCCGGGTCCAGCCCCGGGAGGTCGTACGCGCTCTCGCCGAACGTGCCCGGGGCGAGCCACTCCTCCCCGCTGCGTGAGCCCAGCAGCACCAGCGTGCGCCCTCCCGCCAGGTCCGCCAGGAAGCGGCGCAGCGCCTCGCGCTCCTCCGGCGGGAGCGTGCTCCCGACCGCCAGGTTGGTCCCGGTGATCGACTCCAGGTTGTCCAGGATCAGCAGGTGCCGCTCCGCCCGGAGCCTGCGCACGAGCATGGCCTGCTGGGCGTCCATCTTCATGGGGACGAACACCCCGTGGAACTCCGCCGCGGGGAGGAGCTTCCCGGCAATGGCGTGCAGGAGCTGCTGGCGGGTCCAGGCCCGCTCGTCGTAGCCGAAGTAGAACACGCGGTCCACGAAGCGCGTGGCCTGCCACCAGCCGCCCAGGTGGTGCAGGAGCGTCGATTTTCCCGCGCCCCCCATCCCGCGCACCAGGAGCAGGTTGCGCCCCGAGAGCAGCCGCTTCTCGATGCGCAGCACGTCCAGGTCGCGGCCGACGAACCCGTACGCCGTGTCCGGCGGGGTGTAGCCGGCGGCTTCTCGCTCGTAGTATGCGGCCGCCTCCTCCGGCGTGAAGTCGCGCGTGCGGAGCTGGGGCGCCTGGTTCTCGTAGACCACGGGGAGGAGCCAGTCCTCCAGGTCGATCGTCTGGTTGAAGTAGACCCGCCGCCCCTTGCGGTCGTGCAGTTCCAGCCGCGCCAGCCGGATCGCGGTGGCGAGGTCCCGCCCCGCGAACAGGTGGCCGTACAGCTCGCGCATCATCATCTCCGCGGCGCTCACCGTCACCGAGTACCCCATCGCCAGCACCGTCTGCATCCCGGCCTGCATGAGCCGGCTCCCCAGGCTGGTCTCCGCCGAGCCCACCTGCTTGCCGGACTCGCACGCGTTCAGCACCGCGATGGGGACCCGGTGCGAGAGCAGCAGCGCGCTCAGCTCGGCCGCTTCCACCGGGTCCGCCTGCTCGTCGCGGTCGCCCTCCAGGAAGAGAAAGGCCCGCCTGCCCTCGTACGGCGCCAGGTCCTGCCTCCCGTCGCGCGCCTGGAAGACGTAGCGGTCGCCCCCCTCCGACTCGCCCAGCGCCCGCAGCTCCTCGTGGGTGAGGAGCGCCCCGTGCACGTCGAAGTGGACCACGTGGTAGTACCCGGCGCTCCCGGGGCCGCGGACGGACTCCAGGTGTTTGGAGAGGGCGCGGTACGTGCCGGGGCGGAGCACGTCCACCCGCACGGGGAGCCTCGCCTGCCGCAGCCCCTCCACCAGCGGGCGGGAGATGGTGCGGTATCCCACGTCGCGCTCCCCGTGGGGGCGGGCGGTGACGACCAGCAGGTTGATGGTGGGCGACGGCTCCGGGACCGCGCGGAGCGGGGGAGGCACGAGGTTCCTGCGCAGCACCGATGCGTCCAGCGCCAGCGGCCGCGGGAGCGACGGGTCCCGGAGCGATTCCCAGTGCAGGCGGTGGAACTCCGGCGATCCCGCGATCTCGAACCGGAGGGTGTGCGCCCCTCCCGCCTGGAGCGCCTCCCTGTAGTGGGCGTAGGCTTCGCGCTCGGCGAACACCTGCCCGAAGAGCGCTTTTCCGTACGCCGAGATGCTGTCGGCCGCCCTGCGAGCATCCACCTGACCGGTGAAGGGGAAGCGCAGGTGCTTCTCGAAGTACCACTCGAGCCGCGCTTCCTCCGCGGGGGAGAACGGGTCGGCGACGCGGGCCGCGTACTCGCCCTCGCCGTCGAAGCTCACGGTCGCGGAGTGGACCCCCTCCTCCGCGTCCACCTCTCGGATGGTGATCCGGGTCACGGGCTACTCCTCGGTCGTGGTGACCACCAGGACCCGGGTCCCGTCGGGCCGGTGGATCTCCCGGACCTCGGTCGTCGTGCGCACGCCGCGGCGCGCGACCGCCGCCTTGATCAGGTCGTAGAGGGCGCTGCTGGCGAGGCTCAGCGCGACGTTGCCGAGCACGACCACGGCCCCCGCGGCGAGGGACGGATCGAAGCGCCTCTCGCCCGTGTGCTCCAGGCGCGCATCCGCCGCCTCGCGAGACGCGGGCGTGCCGTTCCATTCGCTCACGAGATCCGCGGCGGCCAGGCCCAGCTCCGGTGACAGGACAACCTGGTATTCCATCGTTCCTCCCCGTGGTCGTCGGTGCGGTTCGTCCTCACGCAAAGGTGAGCGGCCTCCCATCCCGAAGCAAGCAATACGACAATCCACAGTGCGTCCGTGCCCCCCTGCGGCACGCCTCCTGCTTGTCCCACGGGCCCTGGACAAACCCTGCACTCACTGGCCGGAGGAAGCGATGACGGCGAACGCGACGGAGCAGAACCGGGACGACGAGGTCCCCACCGCGAAGAAGCTGGAGGACCTGTACGCGCTGGTGGACGGCATCGAGACCGCCATGTTCACCACCCGCCGCGCCGACGGGCACCTGGTGTCGCGCCCCATGGCGACGCAGCAGCGCACGGAAGGGGCGGACTTCTGGTTCGTCACCGACGTGGAGACCCACAAGCTGGACGAGCTGGAGAACGACCCGCACGTGAACCTGTCCTTTTACCGCGACCGCACGCGCGAGTGGGTGTCGGTGAGCGGCACCGCGCGCATCTCCCAGGACCGCGCGAAGATCCACGAGCTGTACGCCCCCGACTGGCGCGCCTGGTTCGGCGACGAGGGCGGCGAGCGCGACGGCGGCCCGGACGACCCGCGCTTCGCGCTGATCCTGGTGGAGGCGCACTCCGTGGTGTACGAGAAGACCGACCGCCCGCAGCCGATGGTGCTGTTCGAGCTGGCCAAGGCGATGGTGACGGGCACGCCGCCCGACGTCAGCGACCTGCGCCGGGTGGACGAGGGCGAGCTTCACTCCAACACCATGCACTGAGGCTTCAACTACCTGGAACAGCAGGCTTTGGGCGTGCCCCCGGCGGGGCGCCGGGGTCGGGCTTCGGCTCCGTAGGGCTGCAAACAACGCAGCCCAACGGAGTCGAGCCCGCGCAAACAGCCGCGCGGTCTCGCCCCTTCGGGCCGAAATCCCTCACGCGGGGCTCGCGCTGGCGTCCGCGGAAGGCCCCCTCCCCCCGGCCCCCTCCCCCGCAAGCGGGAGAGGGGGAGCACGGCACCGCGTCCGTAGTTGGCCCCCTCTCCCAGGATGGCGCTTCACGCTTCGCGTGAACCGGATGAAGGGAGAGGGTGGCGAGCCTCAAGCGAGTCGGGTGCGGGCCTCTACGACGACGCCCCCGCGGAAAGATCCGCGGGGGCGTCGTCCCGTAGTCCGTTCAGCCGTTGCAGGCTGTTCCCTGTTCCCTATCTCGTCCCTACCTGCGGGCGGTCGCTCGTGGCGGCGGCGATGCGGCGGGAGTCCTCCACCAGGCGGACGAACTCGCGGCGGTAGCCGTGCCGGTCCTCGCCCAGCGCGCCGCGGGCCAGGGCGAGCACCTGCTCGTGCGTGGCGTCGCCGCGGAACCGGGAGTCGCGCAGCAGCAGGCCCCACTCGGCCACGGCGGCGGCGAAGCGGAAGTCGGCGGAGGGGGCGGCTTCCGCGGGGCGGTCGCGCACCGGCTGCTCGATCAGGCGGCTGGCGCCGCCCTCGGGGGGCTGGTAGCGGAGCTTCACGTTCAGCAGCTCGCCGCGGGCGGCGGTCCGGGCGCCGGGGCGCGTTTCCTGGTAGCGGAGCGGGCCGGCGCCGCGCACGGGGGTGGGGGCGCCCACGGGGACCACCTCGTACAGCGCGGTCACGGAGTGCCCGGCGCCCAGCTCGCCCGCGTCCTTGGCGTCGTCCTCGAAGTCCTCCGCGGCGAGCAGGCGGTTCTCGTAGCCGATGAGGCGGTACGCCTTGACCTCCGCCGGGTTGAACTCCACCTGCACCTTGACGTCCTTCGCGATGGTCAGCAGGGTGCCGCCCATCTCGCTCACCAGGACCTTGCGCGCCTCCAGGAGGTTGTCGATGTAGGCGTAGTTGCCGTTCCCGCGGTCGGCGAGCTGCTCCATCTTGGCGTCCTTGAGGTTGCCCGTCCCGAAGCCCAGCACCGAAAGCGCGATCCCGTCGGCCCGCTCCTGCTCGACCAGCCGGATCAGCTCGGCGTCGCTGGACGCGCCCACGTTGAAGTCGCCGTCCGTCGCCAGGATCACCCGGTTGTTGCCGCCCTGGCGGAAGCCCTCGCGCGCCACCGCGTAGGCGAGCCGGATCCCCTGGCCGCCCGCGGTGGAGCCGCCGGCCTCCAGGCGCTCCATCGCGTCCAGGATCGACGCGCGGTTCGCGCCGGACGTGGGGGGAAGCACCATCCCCGCGGCGCCGGCGTACACCACGATCGCCACGCGGTCCTCCTCGCGCAGGCCGTCCACCAGCATGCGCAGCGCGGACTTCACCAGCGGGAGCTTGTCGGGCGAGTTCATGGAGCCCGACACGTCCAGCAGGAACACCAGGTTCGCGGGCGGCATGTTCTCCAGCGCCACGCGCCGCCCCTGGAGCCCCACGTGCACCAGCCGGTGCACGGGGTTCCACGGCGCCGGGGCCACCTCGGTGGTCACGGAGAAGGGGTGCTCGCCCGCGGGCGACGGGTAGTCGTAGTCGAAGTAGTTGACCAGCTCCTCGATGCGCACCGCGTCCCTGGGCGGGAGGCGTCCCTCGGACAGGAAGCGGCGCACGTTGGCGTACGAGGCCGGGTCCACGTCGATCCCGAAGGTGGAGAGCGGGTGCAGGCCAGGATCCCGGAACTCGTTCTCCTCGATCAGCTTGTACTCTTCGGTATTGAAGCCGCTGTCGGCCGGGACGCCGGCCGCCGGAGGCGGGGGCGCGGCCATGACCGGCACCAGCGGTGGCGGCGGCGGCGAGGGGAGCGGGGCGCCCGCGGCCCCGTTCCCGGAAAAGACGTCGGTGCGCGTCCCGCAGCCGTGGAGCACGGCGGCCAGCAGGAGCAGGGCGAGGCGGCGAGGCATCCTCATGCGGGTCCTCACGGACGGGGTTCGCGGCGGCCTTCGGGGGACGGGACTGCGGTGGGAAGGCAGGGCAGGCGGCGTACCGGGAAACACCCGTGCCGCCGCCGCCGCGTAAGCTGCCGGGGCGGCGGAGTTTCCGCCAGGGGGAGCGGGATCCGGGGCGCGGCCGCCGGCGTCCGGGCGGCGTTCAGTGAACCCCGGAGTGGACGTTCAGTGAACGCCCGGTGGGTCAGCCGGGCTCCTCCTCCCGCTCCGCGCGGCGGGCGCGGCGGATGGGTGTCAGGAGGCGGCCGGGGACGCCCCGCCCACCATGATGCCGCTGATCGCGGTGTACGCGTCGCTCCACGCCTGCTTCACCTCCGGCGTCCACTCGCTGCCCAGGTGGTCGGCAAACGTGTCGAGGAGGGCTCCGCCCACCATCGCGTAGTGCCCATCCGCCACCCCGTAGCCCGAGTGGCGCGCGCCCAGGCGCTGGAGGGCGCCGGTGAGCACGCCGGGGTTCTCCAGGTTCTCGATCACCAGCACCAGCGAGTCCATCAGCTTCTTGCGCTGCTCGGCCATGTCGGCGCCCGCGAAGAGCTGCCGGGTGCCGGGATGGGCGGCGAACAGGCGGTCGTAGAAGTCGGCGGCGAAGCGGTCCGCGTTGGGGCGGACCAGGGCGAAGCTGTCTTCCAGCAGCTCGACGTTCAGGGACATGCGGGTCTCCGGGGAAGGGGGGATGGACGCGTGCGGCGTCCCGACGTGGCGGGTATCGTACCGCCCGCCGCGGGGGAGCGGGGTCCGGGAGGTATTCCGGGAAGTCGACAAACATTATACTATCGCCCTTCCACCCTGGCCACGGTTCGGGCCGCGGCCGCCCCGGCCCCCCTTCGCTCCCTCCGCGCTTCCCTCCATGATCGCCCCCACCCGCCGGCCCTTCCGTCCCGCGACCCTGCTTTCCGCCCCCGGCGCCGCCCTCGCCGCGCTCGCGTCGGCCGTGGCGGTCCTCGCCGCCGTGTCGGGCGCGTGGGCCGGGGCCGTCCTCCCGCTGGCGATGCTGGCGGCCGTCCTCCGCGCCGCGGGAGGAGGGGGCGCCGGGAGGTGGGACGCGGCGGTGCTCCCGGCGGCGTTCGTCCTGGGGCGCTGGGTGGGGAGGGATTCCCCGGAGGGGTGGGCGATGCTGCCGCCGCTCCTGGAGGCGCTCGCGCTGGCCGCGGCCGTGGCCGGGGCGCGGCGGGCGGTCCGCCGCCCGGAGGCCCGGTTCCGGGAGATGGAGGAGGCCGTGCGGCGGCTGACGGGCGAGGACGGGACGGCGGAGCCGGCACGCCTGGCGGGGGCGGCGCGGCGCCTGGAGGAGGAGATCGCCCGCGTGCTGCGCGAGGTGGACCACCAGGGCGGCGCCCTCGCCGTGCTCGCCCGCGAGCTTTCGGCCACGGCGGCGGAGGTGCAGGCGTCGGCGGCGCAGGTGGGGAGCGCCGCCGGGGAGGTAGCGGAGCAGGCAGAGAAGCAGGTGGAGCTGGTGGTCCGCGCGCGCACCACCATGGAAAAGGTGGCGGAGGGCAGCGGAGGGCTGCAGACGGAGGCGAGCGGCTTCCTGGAGCGCGCCCGGGGGCTGGCGCGGCGCGCGGACGCCCAGGCGGAGGAGGTGGAGCGCACCGGGACGCTGCTCCTGGAGGTGGGCGGCTCGTTCCGCGCCTCCGCCGGCTTCGTCGACGTGCTCCAGGGCGCGGGCGAGCAGATCGGCGGCTTCGTGGGGACGATCCGGGAGATCACCGAGCAGACCAACCTGCTGGCGCTGAACGCGGCCATCGAGGCGGCGCACGCCGGCGAGCACGGGCGGGGGTTCGGGGTGGTCGCGGAGGAGGTCCGCAAGCTCGCCCGGCAGTCCGCGGAGTCGGCGGGGTTCGTGGACGAGGCGGTGGCGAACACCCGCGGCGCGATCGCGGGCGTGCGCGAGCACCTGCGGGACGCCGCCGACCGCGTGGTGGGGGCGGGCGAGGTGGTGAGCGGGGGCCGGGCCGCGCTCTCCGCGATCATGGAGGGGGTGGAGGAGATGCTCCGTTTCGTGGAGCGGATCGCCGAGGGCGCGAAATCGCAGTCGCGCGCCATCGAGCGGCTGCAGCGCAGCCTGGTGGTGGTGGAGCAGATCTCCCACTTCTCGGTGGACCACATGCAGCAGAACGCGGCGGCGACGCGCGAGCAGGCAGCCTCCATGGCGCAGCTGGCCGCCGCCTGCGCCCGCCTCACCGACCTGGCCGGCGGCTTCGCGGGCACGGCGGAGCGCCTGCGGGCCGCCCGTGGCACCGGAGAGCCGGGTCCGGGGGCCGCCGCGGCCTGAGCCCGACCGGACAACGCGGGGGGGCGGGACCCCGCCGCCGCCTCAGATCAGCCCGGCCAGGTCGGGGAAGCCGCGGCGGATGCGCTCCGCCACCTCCGGGTGGGCGTCGAGCATGGCGAAGTCCTCGAACTCGAAGCCCGGCCCCACCGTGCACCCCACCAGCGCGAAGGCGCCCGTGGGGCGCGCCGCCTGCCAGCACCCCGCCGGCACCACGTGCACCGGCTCGCGCCCCGCGCCCGCGGGGCCCAGCAGCACGCGGTGGCAGCGGTCGCCCCCCGGGTCCAGCCAGAGCAATTCCAGCGGGTCGCCCTCGTAGAAGTGCCAGGCCTCGTCCGCGACCACGCGGTGCCAGCGGCTCTGCTCGCCCGCCGCCAGCAGGAAGTAGATGGTGGTCAGCGCCTGGCGGTCGGCGGGGGCGCGGTCGGGGCGGACGCGCAGGTGCGAGCGGAACACCTCGCGGAAGCGGCCTCCCTCGGGGTGGGGGTGCAGGTCCAGCTCGCGGACCAGCTCGGCGGCGCGGGGGTGCATGGCGTCGGGCGGAAAGGGGAAGGCGGGCGCCGGGTCGTGGCGCAGCTCGGGCTCGTCGCCGCGGACGCGGGCGGGGTCGGGCGCCACGGCGGGCGGCGGGCAGCACCGCGCCCACGCCGCGCCGCCGCCCGCGGGGTCGGCGGCCACGACCGCCGCGAGGCGGGCGGCGTGGTCCAGGAGCGCGTCCACGTCCACCCCCAGGTGCGCGGGACGATGCGGCTCCAGCGCGCGGGCCGTCTTGCGGAGCTGGGCGGCGACGCCCCGCGCGTTCCCGCGGCCCACGTGCACCCAGGCGCTGGCGAGCAGGATCAGCCCCCGGTAGAAGCCGCTGCGGCCCCGCCGCCAGGGCGCTTCCAGGGTCTCGTGGCTCGCCCAGAACTCGCCGCGCGCGAAGCGCTCGGCGAACTCCGCCAGCGCCGCGGGGAGGCGCGGGTCCGGGGGTGTCACGCCGCGGGCGGAGGAGGAGGGGCGAGGGGGAGGCGCAGCGTGAAGGTGCTCCCGTCGCCGGGGGCGCTCTCCACCGCGACGTCGCCGCCGAGGAGGCGGGCGAGCTGCCGGGCCACGCTCAGGCCCAGCCCGGTGCCGCCCGCGCTGCGGCTGATGGACTGGTCCACCTGCCAGAAGGGGTCGAAGATGCGCTCCTGCTGCTCGGGCGCGATCCCCACCCCGGTGTCGCGGACGGCGAAGGCCACGGCGCCCGGCTCCTCCCCCACCCGCAGCACCACCTCGCCCCGGTCGGTGAACTTGACGGCGTTGCCGAGCAGGTTCACCAGCACCTGCTGCGCCCGCCCGGCGTCGGTCACCAGCGCCGGCCCGGTCTCCGGCGCTTCCACGCGGAAGGCCAGGCCGCGCTCCAGCGCCAGCGGCTCCACCAGCGCGGCGGCCTCCTGGGCGATGGCGGCGGCGTCCGCGGGCGCCGGGTGCATCTCCTCGCGGCTGGCCTCGATGCGCGAGAAGGTGAGGATCTCCTCGATGAGCCGCAGGAGGTGGCGGGCGGCGACGCGGATGCGCTCCACCTGCCTCCGGGACGGCTCCGGCAGGGCGACGGGGATCCCCACCAGGAAAAGGTCGGTGTAGCCGATGATGGCGTTGAGCGGGGTGCGCAGCTCGTGGCTCATCACGGCCATGAAGTCGGTCTTTGCCTGGTTGGCCTCCACGGAGGCGGCGTACAGGCGCGCGTTGTCGATGGCGACGGCGGCGCGGCGGGCCACTTCGCGGGCCAGCTGCAGATCGGCTGGGCCGTAGCGGCGGCCGGAGTCGGACATCACCAGCGACAGCGCGCCGAGCACCCCGTCGCGCGCCACCAGGGGGACGCACAGGTACGAGCGCGGGTTCAGCCGCCGCAGCAGCGCCGCGTGCTGGGCGTCGCGGGCGAAGGCGGCGGCCGCCTCGTCGGTGACCTCGGGGATCAGGACGGGGGTGCGGGTGCGGACCACCTGGGGGACGCCGGCCTCGTCGCCGGAGCGGGAGGGGTAGCGGGCCCACACGTCGCGCAGGACGCTCTCGCCCTCGGGGTCGCGGTGGGCGGTCTCCACCCGGCGGATCTCGCCGTCGGGCGTCACCGCGTCGATGGTGGCGTAGTCGGCGAGGAAGGGGACGGCCAGGCGGGCCAGCTCGGCCAGGGTGCGCTCGTAGTCGAGCGAGGCCCCCAGGGCGCTCCCCGCGGCGAGGAGGAAGTGCTCGCGCTCCTCCTCCATGCGCCGGTCGTGGATGTCCAGGCACGAGCCGATGTAGCCGGTGAACTCGCCGCCGGGGGTGAACAGGGGGACGGCGCTGTTCAGCAGCCAGCGGTATTCGCCGTCGGCGCGGCGCAGCCGGTAGTCCATGCGGAAGGGGCTGCGCTCCTGGAAAAACGCGACGTACGCTTCCATGCAGCGCTCCACGTCGTCCGGGTGCACCCCCTCGGTCCACCCGTTCCCCAGCTCCTGCTCCAGCGCGCGCCCGGTGAACTCCAGCCAGGGCCGGTTGAAGAAGTGGCAGAGCGAGTCGGTGCCGGCCATCCACACCAGCACCGGGGCCGAGTCGGCCAGGGTGCGGAAGCGGGCCTCGCTGGCGCGCAGGGCGTCCAGGGCGCGGTGCTCCTCGGTGACGTCGTCGAAGGAGGCGACCACCCCGGCCGGGCCGTCCTCCCCCGGCAGCGGCGCGGCGTTGACCCGCATGACCGCGCTCTCGCCGTCCGCGTACTCCAACCGGTACACGGAGCCGTGCACCGGCGCCCCCTCGCGGAGGACCCGGGCCACGGGGTGCTGCTCCGCCGGGAGGGGCGCGCCGTCCAGCGCGAAGCGCCGCAGCGGGAGCGCGGGGTAGCGCTGGCCGGCGCCGCCGTCCCTGAGGCGCAGCATGCGCTCGGCGGCGGGGTTGGCCAGGGTGACGGTCCCCCCGGCGTCGAGCACGATCACCCCCGCGGCCACGGTGCGGATGATGGCGGCCAGGCGGTCGCTCGTCTCCTCGCTGTCGCGGCCGGCGGCGCGCAGCTGCTCGTTGGTGGCTTCGAGCTCGTCGCGGAGGATGATCCCCTGCTCGATCTGCTCTTCCAGCTCGGCGTTGAGCGCCTGCATCTCCTCGGCCTGCGCTTCCAGCTCCACGGCCTGCTCCTGGAGCTGCAGGGCGAGTCGGGTGGCCTCCTCGGCGCGCTCCTCGGCCTCGGCGCGGGCGGCGCGCAATCGGTCGCTGAGCACGCTGAGCAGAAGGGAAACGCCCATGAACAGCGCCAGCCTGACCCGGTCGGGCGTGGTCGCCACGCCGAACGAGCCGGTGGGCACGAACAGGAAGTAGGCGGAGGCGAGGGCGGAGAGCACCGCGCAGAAGAGGCCGGGCCACATCCCCCCGTACCACGCGGACAGCGCCACCCCCGGGAAGAAGAACAGGAAGTAGTTGGGGGCCAGTACGCCGCGGAGCGCCAGGCACAGCAGGAGCCCCGCCGCGGTGAGCGCGGCGGGGAGCGAGTAGCGGAGCACGGCCCGTGGCCTGGCGGCGGGGGACGCGGCCTGCGGTGCGGGTGCGGCTTCCGGGCTCATGCCTGCTTGGCGTGTGGACGTGGACAGCGGGTCCGGGCACCGGGACGGCGAGCAATCTACGCGGGCGGCGCCCGGCCGCCAGCGTCCGGCGCCGCTCCGTGTCCCCGGAGCATCGGCAGCCCGCCCCGGCGGACGCCAGCGAGGGACCCGCGTGAGGGATTTCGGCCCGAAGGGGCGAGACCCGGCGGCTGTTTGCCGGGGCTCGACTCCGTTAGCCCGCGTTGTTTGCGGGCTTACGGAGCCGAAGCCCGACCCCGGCGCAGCCGGGGGCACGCCCGAACCCGGCTGGTCCCCGATCCGCCTGGCACAGGATCTGAGTGTCCGAAGTCACGTGCGGTCCAACCCCACCCCCGGCCTCCGAAAAACCCGTGAACGCCACCCGTCCCACGACCGTCCTGTGCCTGTCCAGCTACCTCAAGGGGCACGAGTTCATCCGCGAGTGCAAGCGGCTCGGCTGCCGGGTGCTGCTGATCACGGTGGAAAAGCTGCGCGACGCGGACTGGCCCCGCGACAGCATCGACGAGGTGTTCTACATGCCGGACCTGTACGTGCGCGAGGACGTGATCCACGCCATCAGCTACCTGGCGCGCAGCGAGGACATCGCCCGCATCGTCCCGCTGGACGAGTTCGACCTGGAGATGGCGTCGGCGCTGCGCGAGCACCTGCGGATCCCGGGGATGGGCGAGACCACCGTCCGCTACTTCCGCGACAAGCTGGCCATGCGCATGCGCGCCCGCGAGGCGGGGATCCTGGTGCCGGACTTCGTGGGGCTGGTCAACGACGACCGGGTCCGCGAGTTCCTGGAAACGGTGCCGGCGCCGTGGGTGCTGAAGCCGCGCTCCTCGGCGTCGGCCATCGGCATCAAGAAGCTGAGCCACGCGGACGAGGTGTGGCGCATCATGGACGAGCTGGGCGACAAGCGCTCGTTCCACCTGCTGGAGCGCTTCGTCCGCGGGCAGGTCTTCCACGTGGACTCCATCGCCTGGGAGCGGGAGATCGTCTTCCACGAGGCGCACGGCTACGTGAACCCGCCCTTCGAGGTGTACCACGGCGGCGGGCTGTTCTGCACGCGCACGCTGCCGCGGGAGTCGGAGGTGTCGCGGGCGCTCAAGGAGGCGGACCGCGAGCTGATGGGTGCCCTGGGGATGATGCGCGGGGCGCTGCACACGGAGTTCATCCGCGGCGACGAGGACGGACGCTACTACTTCCTGGAGACGGCGGCGCGGGTGGGCGGCGCCAACATCTCGGACATGGTGGAGGCGGCGACGGGGCTCAACCTGTGGCGGGAGTGGGCCCGGGTGGAGGTGGCGAGCGCCCGCGGCGAGGAGTACGGGGCCCCGGAGGCGCGCGACGACTCGGCGGGGCTGCTGATCTCGCTGGCGCGCCAGGAGTGGCCGGACACGGGGGCGTACGCGGACCCGGAGATCGTCTGGCGGCTGAACAAGCGCCACCACGCGGGGCTGCTGGTGGTTTCGCCCAGCCCGGAGCGCGTGGAGGAGCTGCTGCACGACTACATGCGGCGGTTCCGCGAGGACTTCTACGCGTCGATGCCGGCGGCGGAGTCGGCGACGGACTGAAAACGGCAGGGAACAGGGAACAGCCTGCAACGGCAAAGGCGCCCCGCCGGGAAGGTCCCGGCGGGGCGCCGTTCGTTCGGGCGAAGGTGGATGTGGAATCGGCTACCCGCGGTCTCCCGCGAGCAGGGCTTCCAGCTTGTCCAGGCAGAGACGCCAGCCTTCGCGGTTGCCCTCGCGGTCCATCTCGGTGAGCAGGCGGTCCTGGCGGATGGTCAGCTCGGTGGTGCCCGCGCCGGTGTCGCGGAAGTCCACCGTCAGCAGGGTGGGGTAGCGGCCGGCGGGGTGGCTGGGGCCCTCGTACACCCAGGTCTTCACCAGCCGCTCGCCGGGAACCAGCTCGCGGTACTCGCCGGTGGTGGTGTGGTGGTTCCCCATGGGGTCCACCACCACGACGCGGTAGCTGCCGCCCACGCGCGCGTCCGCGGCGGCCTCCACCACTTCCAGCCGCCCCGGAGCGAGCCACCGCCGGAGCAGCGCGGGGTCGGTCCACGCCTCGAACACGCGGTCCGGCGGCGCGCCGATGGTGCGCACCACCGTGAGGGTGGGCGGGGCGGTCCGGTCCTGCGGGTCACGCACGCTCACTGCTGGGCGATCTGGATGTAGTTGCCGCAGGTGTCGTCGAAGACGGCCTCGATGCCCCAGTCGGTCGTCGTGGGCTCCTTTTTGAAGACGACGCCCCGGTCCCTCAGCCGCTCGTACTCGGCCTGCACGTCCGGCACGCCGAAGACGATGACGGGGAGCCCGGCGTCGTAGATGCCCTTCTGGAACTCCCTGGCGCCCAGGTTCTGGTTGGGCTCCAGGAGCAGCCCGGTCCCGTCCGGGTCCTCGGGCGAGGCCACGATGGCGAGGTAGTACTCCGGCATGTACATCTTTTCCACGAAGCCGAGCTTCTCCGTGTAGAACTTGAAGGCTTCCAGCGGGTCGTTCACGAAGACACTGGTCATCGCGATCTTCATCGGGGTTCTTCCTCGGCGTGGGGGGGAGGGGGGCGGAACAGGGATTCCAGCGCGTCCAGGCGGTCGCTCCAGAAGCGTTCGTAGTAGGCGAGCCACTCCTGCGCCTGGGCGAGCCGCGCGGCGTCGAGACGGCAGCGGTGGGTGCGGCCCTGGACCGTGCGCTGTACCAGCCCGGCGCGCTCCAGCACCTTGATGTGCTTGGACGCGGCCGCGAGCGACATGCGAAACGGCTCCGCCAGCTCGCCCACCGTCCGCTCGCGCCCCGCCAGGCGGTGCAGCATCTCGCGGCGGGTGGGGTCGGCAAGCGCCTGGAACACGCGGCTCAGCTCGTCGGCCTGTCTCTCAACCATGTGGTTGAGGATAGGCGGGCGACACCGGATTGTCAACCATGTGGTTGATGATCGGGCCGGCGGCCCTCACCCGGTGTCCTGGCACCGGTGCGAGTCCGCGGGAGGCTCCCACCCGGCGGCCTGAGAGCCGCCACCCTCCCCCAATTCCGGGGGAGGGCTTCCCGACCCTGGGTTCTCTCGTGTCGTGCTCCCCCTTGCCCCCGCTTGCGGGGGAGAGGGGGCCGGGGGGTGAGGGGGTCCAGCGGACGCCAGCGCGGGCCCCGCGTGAGGGATTTCGGCCCGAAGGGGCGAGACCCGGCGGGGCTGTTTCCGCCGGGGCTCGACTCCGTTGGGCTGCGTTGTTTGCAGCCCTACGGAGCCGAAGCCCGACCCCGGCGCCAGCCGGGGGCACGCCCGAACCTGCCGTCACGGCAGTCGCAGTTCAGCCGTTCGGTTCCGAGAACGCCCGCACGAGCCGGTACAGGAACTCCTGCCCCTCGTGGTAAGACTGCACGGAGATGCGCTCGTCGGGGGCGTGGGCGCGGGTGTCGTCCAGGTCAAGAAAGATCCCGGTGACGCCGTACATGGGGATCCCCGCCTGGCGGAAGTACAGGCTGTCCGTGGCGCCGATTCCCATGGTGGGGACCACGGGGACGCCGGGCCACATCTGCGAGGTGACGCGCTCGATGGGCTCCATCACCTCCGGCAGCAGCGGCGAGGGCGGGCTGGGCTTTGCGGCGACCAGGGGGCGCACCTCCACGCGCTCGTCGGCGACGACCTCCACCAGCGCGCGCCGCACCTCCTCGGGCGAGATGCCGGGGAGGAGGCGGCAGTTGACCACGGCGCGGGCGGTCTGCGGGATGGTGTTGTTGGACACCCCGGCGTCCAGCCGCGTGACCGCCCAGGTGGTGCGGATCAGCCCGTTGTACTGCGGCAGGGCGGATAGCCGCTCGACGGCCCCGGGGTCGGGCGGGTCCAGGAGCAGGGCGCGCATGTCCCCGGCCACCTGGCCGCTCTCGATGCCGGCCATACGCGCGAAGAAGGCGCGCGCCACCTCGCTCACCTGCGTGGGGAAGCGGTGCGCGGCGATGCGCCCCAGCGCGGCGGACAGGTGGTAGATGGCGTTGTCCGGGGTGGGGAGCGAGCTGTGGCCGGCGGCGCCGCGGGCCTCCAGCTCGAAGTCGGCGTACACCTTCTCGCTGGCCTGCACGGTGTTGGAGATGCGCCGCCCCCCGCGGCTGCGCCCGTAGCCGCCCTCGTTGATCCCGAATTCGGCGTCCACCAGGTCGCGCCGCTCTTGCGCCAGCCACCGCGCCCCGTTGTGGTCGCCGCCCTCCTCGTCGGCGGTGAGCGCCACCACCAGGTCGCGGTCCGGGACGAAGCCCTCGGCGCGCAGGCGCAGCAGGGTCGCCACCCAGATGGAGGCCAGCGCCTTCTGGTCGGTGGTGCCGCGCCCGTAGAAGAAGCCGTCCCGCTCCACCATCTCGAAGGGCGGTGTGCTCCACTCCTCCGGGTCCGCGTCCACCACGTCCAGGTGCGCCAGGAGCAGCAGCGGCCGGCGGGCGCCGGTGCCGCGCAGGCGGGCCACCAGGTTGTGCTTGCGCGGGTCGGGGCCGGCGACCTCGATGTCCTCTTCGGGCCAGCCGGCCGAGCGCAGCCGCCGCGCCACGGCCTCGGCGGCCACGGTGACGCTGCCGCCGGTGTCGGTGGTGTCGATGGCGATGATCTCCGCGAACACGTCGCGGGCGAGCGCCCGGTACTCCGGGGGCGGGGTGCGGGCCGGGTCGAGGGTGTCGTGCATGGGGATGGCGGGCTCGGGTCGTCCGGGTGGTGGGGCCGCGGCGGGCCCCGCTGCTTGCCACGGCCGCCCGCACAGCGCATTCTGTGCCGGTCCCCCCACGCCTCCGTTTCCGCACCACCTCCGGGTAGCCATGCGCGTCCTGCTTCCGACCTCCGCCCTGGTGGCGGCCGCCCTCGTCCCGCTCGTCCTGTCCCCCGCGCCGGCGCTCGCCCAGGCCCGCGACCCCTACCTGGCGCGGGCCGAGCGCGTGCTGCGCTCCACGCCGCTGGTGGACGGCCACAACGACCTCCCGTGGCGGATCCGCGAGGACTCGCTGCACCCCGGCGACGTGGAGGCGTACGACCTGCGCCGGACGACGCCGGGGATGACGGACCTGGAGCGGCTGCGGAAGGGGATGCTGGGGGCGCAGTTCTGGTCGGTGTACCTGCCGGGCGAGCCCGGGGCGGACGACTACGCGCCCAACGGCCGGGTGAGCGGGACGCCGGGGTACGCGCGGGTGCAGCTGGAGCAGATCGACATCGCCCGCCGCATCGTCGACAGGTACCCGGACCGCTTCGCCTGGGCGCTGACCCCGGCGGACGTGCGCCGCGTCTTCCGCCAGGGCAAGGTGGGGTCGCTGCTGGGGATGGAGGGCGGGCACGCGATCGAGAACTCGCTGGGGGCGCTGCGGGTCTTCTACGGCACCGGGGTGCGCTACATGACGCTCACCCACAACGTCACCACCGACTGGGCGGACGCGGCCATGGACAGCGCGCGCCACGGCGGGCTCACGCCCTTCGGCGAGGAGGTGGTGCGGGAGATGAACCGGCTGGGGATGCTGGTGGACCTGTCGCACGTGTCGCCGGGCACCATGAGCGACGCGCTGCGGGTGACGGCGGCGCCGGTGATCTTCTCGCACTCGGGCGCGCGAGCGCTGGTGGACCACCCGCGCAACGTGCCGGACTCGATCCTCGCGCGGGTGAAGCAGAACGGCGGCGTGGTGATGGTGCCCTTCGTGACCGGCTTCGTGTCGCCGGAGGTGGCCCGCTACGGCGACGAGCGCGAGGCGGCGATGCGCGAGATCCGGGCGCGCATCCCGGCCGGCGACCGCGCGGCGATGCGCGGCGAGATGCAGGCGTGGACCGCGGCGCACCCCGCGCCCAGGGCGACGCTGGCGCAGGTGGCCGACCAGATCGAGCACGTGCGCCGCGTGGCGGGGGCGGACCACGTGGGGATCGGCGGCGACTTCGACGGGATCACGGACGTGGTGGTGGGGCTGGAGGACGTGTCCACCTACCCGGCGCTCTTCGCGGAGCTGGCACGCCGCGGCTGGTCGGACGCGGACCTGCGCAAGCTCGCCGGCGAGAACGTGCTGCGCGTCCTGGGCCAGGCGCAGCAGGTGGCGCAGCGCCTCCAGCGGGAGCGCGCGCCGTCCACCCGGACCATCCAGCAGCTGGACGGCGCCGCCGGGAGGACGCGGTGAGCCGCCGCGGCGCCGCCCTCGCGGCGGCGCTGCCCCTGGCGCTCGTCCTGGCGGGCGGCGCGGCCGGCTGCGCGGCGGGTCCGGTTCCCGGGACCGCGGCGCAGCGGGCGCTGGCGGCGGACGCGCCCGCGCCCTCCCCGGAGGCGATCACCGAGGCGGAGCTGCGGCGCGACCTGTTCGCCATGGCCTCGGACGAGATGCGCGGGCGGCTGGCGGGGGAGCTGGACGAGATGCGCGCTTCGGCCTGGGTGGCGGAGCGCGCGCGGGAGGCGGGGCTCCTCCCCGCGGGCGACGACGGCACCTACTTCCAGTTCTGGCCCATGCGCAGGGTGCGCACCGCGGCCGACGCGCGGATCTCGCTGGGCGGGGCGCCGCTGGCGCTGGGGCGCGACGCGGTGGTGGTGACGCCGGTGGACGCGCGCGTGGAGCTGCCGGTGGTGTGGGTGGGGGAGGGGACGGAGGCGGAGCTGGCCGCCGTGGACGTGCGCGGCAAGGCGGCGGCGGCGGTGCTCGGCCGCCCGCGGGCGGCGCCCGCGCCGGGGATGAGCCTGTGGGCGCGGCGCTACACCATGGCGGCGCTCCGCGAGCGCGCGGCCCTGCTGGCGCAGCGCGGGGCGGCGGCGGTGATCCTGGTGTCGGACTCGGTCGCGGAAACGCAGTTCGGGATCTCTGGGAGCTACTACCTGCGCGGGACGTACGCGCTGGACACGGGCGCGGAGGCGCGGCCCACGGGGGCGCCGCCGACCCTCTGGCTCCCGCGCTCGGCGCTGGAGGCGGTGCGCCGGCCCGGACAGCGCCTCGTGGCGGAGCTGTCCACGGAAAGCTTCGTCTACCCCTCGGTGAACGTGGTGGCGAGGGTGCCGGGGGTGGACGCGGCGCTTGCCGGCGAGCACGTGCTCTTCAGCGGGCACCAGGACCACGACGGCACGCGGGTGGCGGTGAACGGCGACTCCATCTGGAACGGGGCGGACGACAACGTCACCACCAGCGTGGCGCTGCTCGCCATCGGCCGGGCGCTGGTGCGCCAGCCGGGGCGGCGGAGCGCGCTGTTCGTGTGGCACGGGGCGGAGGAGCGGGGGCTGCTGGGGTCGCGCTGGTTCGTGCGCCACCCCACGGTGCCGCGCGGCTCCATCGTGGCGGTGCTCAACGGCGACATGCTGGGGCGCAACCACCCGGATTCGGCGGCGCTGCTGGGGTCGCGCCCTCCGCACCGCAGCTCGGGCGAGCTGGTGGCCATGGCGGAGGCGGCCAACGCGCGGGTGTCCCGCTTCGCGCTGGACACCGCCTGGGACGCGCCCACGCACCCGGAGGGGTGGTACTTCCGCAGCGACCACCTGCCGTACGCCTGCGCCGGCATCCCGTCGCTGTTCTTCACCACGCTGCTGCACCCGGACTACCACACGCCGGAGGACGAGTCCGAGCGCATCGACGTCGCCAAGCTCGCGCGGATGACGCGGTGGATGTACGCGACCGGGTGGAGCGCGGCGCAGGCGGACCGCCGGCCGGCGCTGGAGCCGGGGTTCAAGCTGGAGCGGCCCTGCACGTAAGCGGTTTTCGTCGTCGGACCAGGGCTCCGCAGGAACCGGGGGGCACGCTCGCGCGAGCGTGCCCCCCGTCACATGTGCGCCCCACCGCGGCCGCCCGTGTCGCCGCCGTTCTTGTCCCGCCCGCGGGGCCGCTGTACCGTGAGGAGCGGCCCCGCTCGCCCGGGGACCGGCACGGCTCCGGCCCGTACCCGAGGAAGCTTCCATGCACGAGCGAATCGCCGCCGAAGAGCTGCCCGAGCGCGTCCGGGCGAAGCCGGCTCCGACTTCCGCCGCGCGCGCCCCGCAGGCCCCGGACTCGCTGTGGGGCGCGCTCGCGCAGCGCGCGCGGCCGCGCGGCGCCCGTGCCGCAGACGCCGAGGAGCGCGAGGCCCGCCGGGTGGCCGACGCGGTGGTGGGGGACGCGGCGGAGGCAGGCGGAGAGCGGCCGGCCCCGGCCGCGTCGCACGGTGCGGCGGCGGGCGCCGGTTCCGTCCCAGAGCTCGGCGGCGGGGAGCCGCTGCCGGCCGGCGAGCGGGCGCGGTTCGAGGCGCGCTTCGGCTTCGACTTCAGCCAGGTGCGCATCCACCACGACGCGCGCGCCGACCGGGCGGCGGAGCCCATCGCCGCGTCGGCGTTCACGCTGGGCAGCCACATCGCGTTCCGCAGCGGGAGCTACGACCCGCGCTCCGAGGCGGGCCGGCGCCTGCTCGCGCACGAGCTCGCGCACGTGGTGCAGCAGCGCGGCGGCGCGACGAGCCCGGCGGCCGGGCCCATCGGCGCCACGCCGGTGGGCGTGGCGCGCTCCGGGCCGCCCGAGACCCGGGCCTCCGTGCACCAGCGGATGCTCAAGGGGATGATCGAGCTGGCGGGCCGGTTCCCGAGCGACGACGAGGCCCGGCAGGAGGCGCTGGTGGGACTGCTGGGGACCGTCCCCGAGGCGCAGATCGCCGGCCTGTACCACAGGCTGGAGCCCGGCGCGCCGAAGGACGACTTCGCCCTCTACTTCAAGCAGAAGTTCGCTTTCTCGCGGGCCGAGGGGCTGACGTACCTGCGCAACCGGATGCCGGCGCCGGCGAAGGCCACGACCGGATCGAAGTCCTCACCCGAGGTCCCCGGAAAGGAGATCGGCAAGGAGATCGCGGCGGCCGGCTGCAGCGTGCCGTCCGAGAGCTCCGGCGCGCCCGCGATCGGCTTCGGCAACTCGATGGCCGGCGAGGGCTACACGATGAACCCGAAGTACTGGAACGTCGATTATATCCTGGTCAAGAACGACAAGCGGCGGACCTTCACCGCGACGGCCGCGAAGTCGGGGTGGAAGCAGACGACCGAGTTCCTCGAAAAGAACAAGGACTGGGAGGGCTCGGTCCTGGACGTGCGGATGGGAGTCGGCAAGTACGGCGCGGCCGCGGCGATCGAGGACGTCTACAACCCGCTGTCGGCGTCGACGTATTCGGTCGACTGCCTGGCCATGGCCACGCTGGTGCAGATGCGCGGGATCCACATGTCGTACCCGGAAGCGTCGCGGGACGCGGACTTCGACCTCGACTACGGCTCGTTCACCATGGACCGGTTCGGCGACAGCAGCAAGCTGCCGACCAGCAGCCTGGACAGGGACCTGGACGTCACCACGCTGGACGCGCCGGTCGCGCTCAAGGACTACGCGAAGGTTGGGCTCCAGCCCGGGGACCAGGTGCCGATCTCCAACCCGTTCATCACCAGCGGGGCGTGGATGACGGAAAACACCGTCTACGTGGGCGACGGCAAGTTCTTCGGCCATCCCTTCCCCGTGATGACGGTGGACGAGTACGCGAAGAAGCTCGCGGCGAAGCTGGATCCCACGAAGTCCCTGGAGGAAAGGCAGAAGTACGTGCTGGAGCACTCGCAGATCCGCTCCTACTCGCGGCCCCGCACACGCGCCGCGCGGAAGTAGGCGCTGTCCCCGTCCACGTGAAAGCCGCGCCCCGGCCAGCCTGGGGCGCGGCTTCCGCTTATCCCGGACGCCGGCCGATCCGGTTTCGCGGCCGTCTGCTTCCGAAAGGAAACCGAATGTCCACTCGGGTGTATGCAGCCGCGGAAGTCGCACCGCACCCGAACGGAACCCCGCCCATGCTCGTCATTCGACGCACCGACACCGGCGGCCTGCGCGTGTCGGACGGACGCCGCACCGACACCGCCGCCACCGAGGAGCACGCCCGACGCGTCGTCACGGCGTGGGGCTACGGCAACTTCTCCTTCAACAGGGCGCTGATCCTGATGAAGGAGAGCGAGGGCTCCATCGCCCCCGTCGCCAACCCGTGGCTCGCCCGCCGCGGCGCCGAGTCCTCCGCACCCGCGGCCTCGGCCGTCGCGACGCCGCACGCCGAAACCAAGCCCGAGCCCGCCGCGCCCGGCAGCCTCAAGGAGCCGCCCACGATGAACGTCCCCGCGCGCTCGCGCCGCCCCCGCGCCGCCGGTCTGCCGGCGCCAGGGGAGACCGCCGCCGCGCCCGCCTCGCCCGTGGTGACGGCGGACGCCCCGGTGGCCGAGACCGCGCTCCGCCCGCGCCGCGCCCGGAAGGCGCGCCCCGCCGACGCGGAACCGTCCTCGCCCGTCGTCGGCGAGACCCACCAGGAGCCCGTCGCGGAAACGTCCGTCCCGGAGGCGCCCGTCGGGCACGCGCCTGTCGCTGACGTGCCCGTCGCGGCGCTGCCGTCCGCCCCGACGGAGGTGCCCGCGAAGGCCGCGAACGGCACCCGTCCCCGTCGCGCCCGGAAGCCGAACGCTCCCGCGTCGGAGCCGGCCGCCGAAGCCCCGCGGGCCGCCGTCGAGCCGTCCACGGTCGCGGAAACGGCAACTGCGCCTGATCAGGGGCAGGGGACGGCACCCGCGCGCAGGCGTGGCCGTCGTCCGAAGGCAGAATCGACCGCGGCGGCCGACGTGCAGCCCGCCGCGCCTGCCGAGGCCGTGCCCGACCCTGTATCCGAGCCCGTGTCCGAGGTTTCGACGCCGTCGCCGTCCGCCGTGTCCGCGGAGCCCGGGGCCGCCGCCGCGCCGCGGCCCCGGCGCCCGCGCGCGCCGCGCCGCGTCGCCGCGGAAGAGGCTCCCGCGCAGCCCGCGGCCGAGTCCGCGGCCCCCGCGCCGGCCGGAGCCGGGGCACAGGCGCCCTCGCCGAAGGCGGAGCGCGCCCGTTTCCGTGCCGCCGCGCGCACGCCGGAGGAGTGGCTTGAAGCCGCGCGCGTGCTGTTCGCCGAGGGGACGCAGGCGCTCCGGGAGATCGAGTCGGCCACGCTGCCGTTCGCGCGGGGCCCCTGGACCGAGCTGCGGACCCAGAGCGCGGAGATCCTGGCCTGCCTCCAGGGGAAGAAGCCGGACCGGAGCTGATCGTCCGGGTGGGACGCGAGGAGACGCGAGGAGGGCGCCCACCGGCCGCGGTGGGCGCCCTCCGTGTTTCCGCCCGCGGCGCCCGCGCGGGGGCGCCGCTTTCCCCGCTTCCGCCCGCCGCACTAGATTGCCCGGCGTCGCGAATCGTCGCGACCTGTCGCAGGTCGCCCACCCTCTCCACCTCGCGCCGGGGATGCCAACCACGAGGACCCGCAGACGCCTCGCGGGCGCGCTCGCGCTCCTCGCGCTGGCGGCCGGGTGCGGGCGCGCCGCCGACCGGGACGCGCGCGCCGAGCCCGTCGTCCTGACGATCTCCGCGGCCTCCTCCCTGCGCGAGGCCGTCACCGAGCTCGCCGCCAGGTACGAGGCCGCGCACCCCGGCACCACGGTGCGGGTGAACCTGGGCGCGTCCGGCGCGCTCCGGCAGCAGATCGAGCGGGGCGCCCGCGTGGACGTGTTCGTCGCCGCCGCGCGCGGGCCCATGGACGCGCTGGCCGAGCGCGGCCTGGTGGACCCCGCCACCCGCGCCGACCTCGCCGGCAACACCCTGGTGGTGGTGGTCCCCCGCGGCTCCCGCGCGGTGCGCGGCTTCCGCGACCTCGCGGCGCCGCGCGTGCGGCGCGTGGCGCTGGGCGCGCCCGGCTCCGTGCCCGCGGGCGAGTACGCCCTGGAGGCGCTGCGCAGCCAGGGGATCGCGGCCGCCGTGGAGGCAAAGGCCGTGTACGCGCAGAACGCGCGGCAGGTGCTCGCCTACGTGGAGTCCGGCAACGTGGACGCCGGGATCGTCTACGCCACCGACGCCGCCGCCTCGCCGCGCGTGGCCGTGGCCGCCGCCGCGCCGCCGGGGAGCCACCGCCCCATCGTCTACCCGCTCGCCGTGGTGCGCTCCGGCGGCCACCCGCGCGAGGCCCGCGCGCTCGCCGCGTACCTGCGCGGGCCCCAGGCGCGCGAGGTCCTCCGCCGCCGCGGCTTCCTCCCTCCCCCCGCGCCGTGACGCTCGACTGGCAGCCCATCCTCCTGTCGCTCCGCGTCGCCGCCGCCGCGCTCCTGCTGGTGGCCGTGGCCGGCACGCTCGCCGCGCGCGCCATGACCCGGCGCGACTTTCCCGGCAAGGACGTGCTGGACGGGCTGCTGGTGCTCCCCCTGGTGCTCCCGCCCGTGGTCACCGGCTTCCTGCTGCTGGTGCTCCTGGGGCGGGGCGGCCCCGTGGGCGGCTTCCTGGAGCGTGCATTCGGCGCGCAGCTCGTCTTCACCGTGTACGCCGCCGTGCTCGCCGCCGCCGTGGTCTCCTTTCCGCTGATGTACGGCAGCGCAAAGGCCGCCTTCCAGGGCGTGGACCGCCGGCTGGAGGACGCCGCCCGCACCCTGGGTGCCGGGGAGGCGCGCGTCTTCCTGCGCGTCACCCTGCCGCTGGCGTGGCCCGGGCTGGTGGCGGGAATCACCCTGTCGTTCGCGCGGGCGCTGGGCGAGTTCGGGGCCACGGTGATGGTGGCCGGCAACATCCCGGGGGAGACCACCACGGTGCCGCTGGCCATCTTCTTCGCCGCCGACGCCGGGGCAATGCGCACCGCCGGCGCGTACTCGCTGCTGATCGCCGGGGCCAGCATGGTCATGGTGGTGGGGCTGAACGCCTGGACCCGCCGGCGGGCCCCCGGGTGGCGGCGCGGGGGCGGGCCGCGTGCTTGAAGTGCGGGCGACGCGGCGGCTCCCGGACTTCGTCCTGGACGTGGACTTCGCCGTGCGCGACGAGATCCTGGTGCTCTTCGGCCCGTCCGGGGCGGGAAAGACCATGACGCTGCGCCTGGTCGCCGGCCTGGAGCGCCCCGACGCCGGCGAGATCGCGCTGGACGGGCGGACGCTCGTTTCGCGCGAGCGGCGCGTGTGGGTGCCCCCGCGGGAGCGGCGCTGCGGCTTCGTCTTCCAGGACCTGGCGCTCTTTCCGCACCTGGACGTGCGCGCCAACGTGCTCTTCGGCGTCCGCGCCGACGGCGAGGCCACGCGCGAGCGGCTGGAGCGGCTGCTGGAGCGGTTTCGTATCGGCCACCTGGCGCGGCGGTTCCCGGCCGAGCTGTCCGGGGGCGAGGCGCAGCGGGTGGCGCTCGCCCGGGCGCTCATGACCGACCCGGCCGTGCTGCTGCTGGACGAGCCCTTTTCCTCGCTGGACGCCGAGACGCGACGCGCCGTGCAGGACGAGGTGGTGGAGGCCCACGGCACCTGGCGCATTCCCTTCGTCTTCGTCACCCACGACCGCGAGGAGGCCGAGCGGCTGGGGGACCGGATGATCTTTCTGCGGCAGGGGCGGCTGGTGGAGAGCGGGTAGGGCGGCGTTCTACGTGTGGGGCGGGACCGCTCCGGAGCCCGGCGGAAACTGCCCCGCCGGTCTCCTGCGCGGGTCGCGGAGCCAGCGGAAACGGCCCCGCTGTCTCCGCTCCGGCTGCGGGAGCCCCGCCAAACGGCCGGCGGGTCTCCCTCCGCAAAAGATTTGGGGGATACTGCGGGGTACTGCAACGGCAACTGAACACGCAACGGCAACGGCCCTCCGCCACGCATGGCCGAGGGCCGAGTCACACGCCGCCGCACCCGATCGGCCACGCCCGCATCCACGATCCGTCCCATGCCCTCCAGTCGCCCGGTCCCCGGCTGCCGCATCGCCGTCGCGCTCCTCGCCGCCCTCTGCGTGGGCAGCGTCCTCGTGCTCGCGCTCGCCCGCCGCCAGGCGCGCTCCGCGGCCGATGCCACCCTGCCCAGCGCGGCTGCGGCGGCGCGGCGGGTGGTGCACCTGGGAGCCGCCTACGACGTGCGCGTGGTGGACGTGCGGCGCGCGGAGCTGCGCTTCTTCTGGCGGGACGGGAGGGGGCGACCCTTCGGCTCCATCGGCGCGCTCCGGGCGCACGTGGAGCGCGGCGGGCGCACGCTGCTCTTCGCCACCAACGCGGGGATGTACCGCCCGGACCAGACGCCGGTGGGGCTGTACGTGGAGGACGGCAGGGAGCTCGTTCCCCTGGACGCGCGCCGGGGGCTGCCGGGCAACTTCTACCTCCCGGACAACGGCGTCTTCTTTCTCGGCGAGGGCGGGGCCGGCATCGTGGAGTCGTCCGCCTATCCGCCGCGCGGCGCCGTCCGCTACGCCACCCAGTCCGGGCCGCTCCTGGTCCGCGGCGGCAGCCTCAACCCGCTGTTCGAGCCCGGCTCGCCGAACCTGCGCATCCGCAGCGGCGTCGGCATCGTCACGGCGGACAGCGTCGTGTTCGCCATCTCGCGCGAGCCGGTCTCCTTCCACGCCTTCGCGACGCTCTTCCGCGACGTCCTCGGCTGCCGCGACGCCCTCTTCCTGGACGGGGAGATCTCGCTCATGTACCTCCCCGAGCTGTCCCGCCGCGACGCCGGCGGCACCTTCGGCGCCATGATCGCCCTCACCGACTGACCCGCCGATCCACTCCCGCACCTTCGCACTTCCCCGCTCCTCACCCCAGCACCGTCAGCCTCCCCGGCAGGATCTCCACGTCCAGCGTGTGCGCGTCCTCCGCCAGGATCTCGCCGTCGGCGTGCACGGGGAGCGGGTCCGGGCTGGTGACGCGCAGGCGCCGCCCGCGCAGCATGCGCACCCCCGGGCGCCCCACGTGCGTGCCGCGCATCACGCGCGGGAGCAGGTCCAGGATCCCCAGGGCGCCCATACCGTCCGCCACGGCCACGTCCAGCTCGCCGTCGTCGATGCGCGCCCCCGGGCAGATCCAGAACCCGCCCCCGTGGCACCCCCCGTTCGCCGCGGTCACCAGCGTCAGCGGGCCGTCCGCCACCACCGCGCCGTCCAGCTCCACGCGCATGCGCGGCGGCCGGAAGCCGGGGAGCACCCGCGCCAGCGCCCACAGGTAGATGGCGAGCCCCCGCAGCCGCCGCACCTTCGCGGCCTCGATCCCCACCCGCGCGTCCAGCCCGATCCCCACCCCGTTGGTGAAGAAGCGGTCTCCCACGCGGCCCGCGTCCACCCGGCGCGGCTCCGCCGCGAGCAGCCTGCGCGTGGCCGCAGCCGCGTCCGCGGGCGCCCCCACCAGCTTGGCGAAGTCGTTGCCGCTCCCCACCGGCACGATCCCCAGAGGGAGGGTCGCCCCGCCGCCCGCCTGGCGCAGCAGCCCGTTCGCCACCTCGTGCACCGTGCCGTCCCCGCCCGCCGCCACCACCGCCGTCCACCCCCCCTCCGCCGCCCGCCGCGCCAGCTCCACACCGTGTCCCGGCGCCTGTGTCTCCACGACCTCGTACCGCGCCCCCGCGCCGTCCAGCACCGAGCGGATCGCCCGCGCCGCGCTGGCCGCGGAGCCGCGGCCCGCGGCGGGGTTGAGGATGACCAGGTAGCGGGATTCCACGGTCGGGGGAGTGAGGCGTGGCAGGGCGGGATGAGCTTGCGGACGGCCGGATACTAGCGCGCGCCGGAGCCCGGGACAACGGCGCGACTCGCCGCGAGGGCAGAGGGGGAGCACGACAAGGAGAAAGCGAGGACCGCAGCGTGGAGATGCCCCTCCCCCGGAACGGGGGAGGGTGGCGGCTCTCAGGCCGCCGGGTGGGGGCCAAAGCGGTCGCCAGCGCGATGCCCGCGTGAGGGATGCGAGCGCGAAGCGGCGAGACCCGCCGGGCAGTTTCGGTGGGTCTCGCCTCCGTTACGCACGGTCGTATCGTGCGTTACGGAGCCGCAGCCCGACCCGGCGCCAGCCGGGGCACGCCCGAACCCGCCCTTCAAGGCCGTCCAGCCACGACGAAAAAGAGCCGGGACCCTCGCGGATCCCGGCTCTCCCGAAGCCAGCCTTCCCGCCGCGCCGAGCTTACCGGTGGATGATGGGATCCGGCACGCCATCGGGGTCGGAGCACGCCAGCCCATTCGCGCTCGGAGTGCCGAGCAGGAGCACTCCGGCCGCGTGCGGGGCGGCCATGGAGGTGCCGCTCATGGTCGTGGTGCCGCCGCCGCTGCGGGTGGAAAGGATTCCGTTGCCCGGGGCCGCCCAGTCCACCCCCAGCCCGAAGTTGGACCACGAGGTGAGGCAGTCGTTGGTGGCGATCGCCGAGATGGTGAAGACGTTGGGCGCGTTCACCCGGGCCGGCGTCTCGTTGTTGGCGTTCTGCCCGCTGTTGCCCGCGGCGATGACGAACCGGATGCCCCGCGCCGCCGCGCTGACGACCGCCGCCTCCAGGGTGGCGTTGGAGCCGAAGGCGCCCACGCTCATGTTGGCCACGTCGCCGCTGGCGCCGTTCGCAGCCACGTAGTTGACGCCGTTGGTGACTCCCTCCAGCGAGCCGCTGCCGGAGTTGCCCAGCACGCGCACCGAGCAGACGAAAGCGTTGGCCGCCACGCCGACCACGTCCTGGCCGTTGTTCTTGGCGGCGATGGTGCCCGCCACGTGCGTGCCGTGCCCGTTGCCGTCGCTGGCGTTCTTCCCGATGAAGTAGGTGTGGCAGTTGCGGCTGGTGTTCAGGTCCGCGTGCTTCATGTCGATGCCGGAATCGATGATCCAGGCGGTCTTGCCGGTGCCGTCGCCGGCGCCGCCCACGCGGGTGATCCCCCAGGGGATGGTCTGCGGGCCGCTGCCGCCGCCGCCCGGGCGGGCGCTGATCTGCACCGGGGGCAGGCTGAGGACCATGTCCTGCTCCACGATGGCGACGCGCGGGTCGTTGCGCAGCGCCTCGGCCACCGCGGGCGGAAGCGCCGCCGAGAAGCCGGGGGCCGCGTACTTGCGCAGGAAGCGCGCGGCGAAGCCGCGCCCGCGCGCCATCTCCGCGACCGTGCTTTCCACGTCCACGCCTTCCTTGAACGTCACCAGGTAGATGGGCGCGTCCTCGGAGCGGGCCGCGGCGGGAACTGCGCTCCCGGGCGCCAGGGTGGGGGCCTCTTCGCAGGCGGCGAGGGCGAAGGCGGTGACGAGAGCGGCGAGGGGGATGGTGCGGCGCATGTGCAGCCTCCTGGGTCGGTCGGGCGCCCGCGTCTCTTCACCCGTGGTGGAAAGAGAGCGTGGACGTTCCCGTACGGGGGTCCGCCGGGCGTTGTCGATCGGCGGAAAAGCCCGTCGCAGCAACATCGGGTCCCCCGCGTGCCAGAACTGCCTAACGCGCTGCTGCAAAACGACCTGCTCGTTTCCGGCAGGACGTGGTGTTTACCGCCTGGTGCATCAGAATGGTGCAAATCGGCGGACGGATGACACGTCCTGGTGCAGGCGGGGGGTGGAGACAGGAAAGCCGGGGCTCCCCGTGGGGGAGCCCCGGCCGTACCTCGACTGCCCTGCGCGCTTACCGGTGGATGATGGGATCCGGCACGGCGTCGCGGTCGGAGCAGGCGGTCCCGTCGGCATGGGCGGCGCCGAGGAGGAGCACGCCGGCCGCGTGCGGGGCGGCCATGGAGGTGCCGCTCATGGTGGTGGTGCCGCCGCCCTTGGCGGTGGAAAGGATGCTGTTGCCCGGGGCCGCCCAGTCCACGCCCAGCCCGAAGTTGGACCAGGAGGTCAGGCAGTTGTTGGTCGCGATGGCCGAGATGGTGAAGACGTTGGGCGCGTTCACCCGGGCCGGGGTCTCCAGGCTGGCGTCGATGCCGGCGTTGCCGGCCGCGATCGTGAACTTGATGCCCTTCGCGGCCGCGTTGATGACCGCCGCCTCCAGGGTGGCGTTGGAGCCGGAGGCGCCCACGCTCATGTTGGCCACGTCGCCGCTGGCGCCGTTTGCAGCCACGTAGTTGACGCCGTTGGTCACGCCCTCGAGCGAGCCGCTGCCGCTGTTGCCCAGCACGCGCACCGAGCAGACGTAGGCGTTGGCCGCCACGCCCACCACGCCGCTGGTGTTGTTCTTGGCGGCGATGGTGCCGGCGACGTGCGTGCCGTGGCCGTTGCCGTCGCTGGGGCTGGTCCCGGCGAAGTACGTGTGGCAGTTGCGGCTGGTGTTCAGGTCCGGGTGCGTCAGGTCGATGCCGGAGTCGATGACCCACGCCGTCTTGCCGGTGCCGTCCCCGGCGCCGCCCACGCGGGTGATCCCCCAGGGGATGGTCTGCGTGGCGCTGCCGCCGCCGCCGCCCGGACGGGCGTTGATCTCGACGGGCGGGAGGCTGAGGATCTTGTCCTGCTCCACGATGGCCACGCGCGGGTCGTTGCGGATGCCCTCGATCTTGGACTCCGGGATCACCGCCGAGAAGCCGGGGGCGGCGTGCTTGCGGAGGAAGCGGACGGCGAAGCCACGCCCGTGGGCCATCTCGGCCGCGGTGCTCTCCACGTCCACGCCGGGCTTGAACGTCACCAGGTAGATGGGCGCGTTCTCGGAGCGCGCGGCCGTGGGGGCGGCGGTCTCGGGAGCCAGCGTGGGAGCCTGCTCGCAGGCGACGACGCCCAGCGTGGCGGCCAGGACGGCCAGGGGGAGCTTGCGGCGCATCTTCTTCCTCCTCGAGGAGTGGTGTCTGCCCTCCAGCTCGGAGGGCGGTGCGGAGCGGGCTCGAGCACGGCTCGGCATTCCGTCCGTCTGCCCCCTCCCAGGGCAACAACGGTTCCGCGTGGCACCAAATGTTTAAGTGATTTTGCCGCATTGCATTGGCTCATGAATGGAGCCGGGCTGGCTCGATCCGTGTGCACCATTCCGGTGCTGTGGTGCACCCCCCGGTCCAGGATGGAGCACCGTCCCGGTGCGCCGAGCCTCCTTGCGGGAACTCCGCCCGCAGGCGAGCGTAGACGGAGCGTCCGTCCGCCCGCACCCGTTTCGGCGGGACCGCGGGATCCTTTTCGCGACCGGCCTCCCCCAGATGATCGTCCCCCGCCAGACGGAAGCGCGCCGGCCTTGAGCGCCGCGGCCGACGACCTGTCCGCCGGCCTCCCCGGAGCGGAGCGGCGCTGGCGGTGGGTGTCCCCCGCGCTGGGCGCCGCGCTCTTCGTGGCCGCGGTGTGGGTGCTGCACCGCGAGCTGCGCCAGGTCCGCTACCGCGAGGTGACGGAGGCGGTGGGCGCGCTCCCCCCGGCGCGCCTGCTGCTGGCCTTCGTCCTCACCTTCGCAAACTACGCCGTCCTCACCGGCTTCGACCTGCTGGCCTTCGAGTACGTGGGGAAGCGGATCGCGGGGTGGAAGGTGGCGCTCGCCTCGTACACGGGGTACGCCGTCAGCAACAGCGTGGGGTTCGCGCTGATCTCCGGGACCTCGGTGCGCTACCGCTTCTACACGCGCTGGGGGCTGACGCCGGGCGAGCTGTCGCAGGTGGTGGTGTTCTACTTCGGCACCTTCTGGCTGGGGCTGCTGGTGCTGGGCGGGGTCAGCCTGGCCTTCGATCCGCACCCGCTGCTCCTGCGGCAGATGGGCGGCGGGGTACGCGTGCTGGGCGGCGTGCTCCTGCTGGCCGGCGCGGCGTACGCGGCCGCGGCGCTGCTGCGGCGCGGGCCGCTGCGGGTGTGGCGCCTGGAGCTTCCCCTGCCGCCGCCGCGGCTGGTGGCCGGGCAGTTCCTGCTTTCCACGCTGGACTGGGCGCTGGCGGCGGGGGTCTTCTACGCCCTCCTCCCGGCCACGCCGCTCACCTTCGCGGAGGTGCTGAGCGCTTTCCTGGCCGCGCAGATCCTGGGGCTCCTGAGCCACGTTCCCGGGGGGCTGGGGGTGTTCGAGGGGACCATGGTGCTGCTGCTGCGCAGCTACCTCCCCACCGAGCAGGTGTTCTCCACCCTGGTCCTGTACCGCATCGTCTACTACCTGATCCCGCTGGCCGTGGCGCTGGCCATCCTGGTGGCGGACGAGGCGCGGCAGCGGCGCCGCCACCTGGCGCGGCTGGGGGGCGCGTTCGGCGCGCTGACGCGGCAGCTCGCCCCAAAGGTGCTCGCCGTGTTCACCTTCATGGCCGGCGCGCTCCTCCTCTTCTCGGGCGCGACGCCGGCCTCGCGCTGGCGGGTGGACTGGCTCCACGAGTTCCTCCCGCTGGCCGTTTCCGAGGCCTCGCACTTCGTGGCGAGCGTGGTGGGGGTGGGGCTGCTGGTGGCGTCCAACGGCATCGCCCGGCGGCTGGACGGCGCCTACTACTTCGCCGTGCTGGGGCTGGTGGTGGGGATCGTGACCTCGCTGCTCAAGGGCGCCGACTACGAGGAAGCGCTCCTCCTCTCGCTCGTGCTGGCGGCGCTCGTCCCCAGCCGCGCGGAGTTCGACCGCAAGGCGGCGTTCTGGTCGGCGCGCTTCCGCCCCGAGTGGATCGCGGCGGTGCTGGCGGTGATCGGCGCGTCCATCTGGCTGGGCTTCTTCGCCTTCAAGCACGTGGAGTACAGCAGCGAGCTGTGGTGGGAGTTCGCCGTGAACCGCAGCGCGCCGCGCTTCCTGCGCGCTTCGGTGGGCGCCACCATGGCGATCCTGGCCTTCGGGGTGCTGCGCCTGCTCCGCCCCGCCCCCGCGGACGTGACGCTCCCCACGGCGGAGGAAATGGCAGCCGCGGAGCGGATAATCAGCGAGCAGCCCTCCACCGTACCCTACCTGGCGTACCTGCGCGACAAGACGCTGCTGTTCAGCGAGGCGCGCGACGCCTTCCTGATGTACGGCGTGCAGGGAAAGAGCTGGGTGGCGATGGGCGACCCGGTGGGGGCCCCGGCCTCGGCGCCGGAGGTCGTCCGCGCCTTCCTGGAGCGCTGCGACGACTTCGGCGGGGACCCGGTGTTCTACCAGGTCACCCGGGACCGCCTGCACCTGTACGCGGACTTCGGCCTCACCTTCGCCAAGCTGGGCGAGGACGCCTTC
Source organism: uncultured Gemmatimonadales bacterium (assembly GCA_963716255.1). Classification (GTDB taxonomy): domain Bacteria; phylum Gemmatimonadota; class Gemmatimonadetes; order Longimicrobiales; family Longimicrobiaceae; genus JAFAYN01. The sequence goes on from OY970303.1 coordinate 4,145,785, forward strand.
GTCCCGCTGCGCTCGTTCTCGCTGGACGGCGCCGCGAACAAGCCCTTCCGGCTGGTGCTGAACCGCTTCGCCCGGAGCGGGGCGGAGTTCCGCATCGTCCCCGCGGAGGAGGTGCCGGCGCTGCTCCCGGAGCTGCGCGACGTGTCGGACGAGTGGCTGCGGAACAAGGACGCCTCGGAGAAGGGGTTCTCGCTGGGCTTCTTCGACCCCGGCTCGCTGGAGCGCTTCCCGGTGGCGACCGTGGTGGAGGAGGGGCGGATCAGCGCGTTCGCCTCGGTGTGGCCCGGGCCGGGGGGCGAGGAGCTGTCGGTGGACCTGATGCGCTACCGCGCCTCCGCGCAGAAGAACGTCATGGAGGCCATCTTCCTCCAGCTGATGCTGTGGGGGAGGGAGCAGGGGTACGCCCGCTTCAACCTGGGGATGGCGCCGCTCTCGGGGCTGGAGATCTCGGCGGTGGCGCCCGCGTGGACGCGGCTGGGCCACTTCCTGTACCAGCAGGGGGAGCCGTTCTACAACTTCCAGGGGCTGCGCGCCTACAAGGAGAAGTTCCACCCGGAGTGGGAGCCGCGCTACCTGGCCTACCCCGGCGGCCTCGCCCTGGCGCGCATCCTCGCGGACGTGTCGGCTCTGGTGGCGGGCGGGTACCGGAGGATCTTCCGGTGACCCGGCGGGGGCGGTGGATCGTGGCCGGGATCGCCCTGGCGGTGGCGGTGCTGGCGCTGGGGATCCGCGCGCTGCGCGGCTCGGCGCTGGCGGGGGAGGGCGCCCCCGGCGTGGAGGACCTGCCGCTGGTGGAGCTGCCCGCCCGCGGGGTGCCCATCCGCCCGGCCGGCGGGCTCATGGCGGTGGTGGTGAGCGGCGACGGCGGCTGGGTGGGGGTGAGCCGCTCGCTGGGGGGCGCGCTGGCGCGGCAGGGAATCCCCACGGTGGGGTGGAACAGCCTGCGCTACTTCCGCACCCCCCGCACTCCGCAGGAGGCGGCGGAGGACCTGCAGCGCGTGGTGGACACCTACGGGACCGCCTGGGGTCGCCCGCGGGTGCTCCTGGTGGGGTACTCGTTCGGCGCGGACGCGCTTCCCTTCCTGGTGGCGCGCCTCCCCGCCGAGGTGCGCGCGCGCGTCGCGGGGATCGCCCTGGTGGCGCTGGGGCGCGACGCGGCCTTCGAGTTCCACTTCCGCGACTGGATCTCGCGCGAGACCACGCCGTTCCGGGTGGTGCCGGAGGTGCGGCGGCTGCGCGGGGCGCCGCTGCTGTGCGTGTACGGCGCCCGCGACCAGGAGACCAAGGTGGCGTGCCCGCTGCTGCGCGACACGGGCGCGCGCATCGTGAGGCTCCCGGGCGGCCACTACTTCCGCGACGCGCAGGACCGGGTGGACCGCACCGTGCTGGACTTCGCCGCGTCGCTGGAGAGGAAGGAGCCATGAGCGGGGAAGACCGCGAGGTCGAGGCCAAGCTGATCGTGGTGTCGGAGCGCCCGCGCGAGGTGGTGCGGCGCCTGGCGGCGCTGGACGCGCTGGCCGGCCGGCGCCTGGAGGACCGCGGCGAGCTGCGGCTGCGCGACGTGTACTGGGACACGGAGGAGCGCGCGCTGCTCCGCGCCCGGTGCGCGCTGCGGCTGCGCCACGAGGGCGGCGGGGTGCGCGTCACCCTCAAGGCGGAGGGGCGCGAGGTGCGGCCGGGCACGGCCGACCGCATGGAGATCGAGCTCCCCTGGTCGCCGGAGGCGCTGGAGCGGGTGGCCGCCGCGCTGGAGGGGCTCGGGGTGCGCCTGCCCCGTCCGCCGGGTGCGGAGGGTGGAGCGGAGCGGGTGCTGGCGGCGATGGGGCTTCGCGTGGTGCAGGACCGGGTCACCCACCGCCGGGTGCGCGACGTGCTCCGCCCGGGACCGGCGGGGGGCGCGCCGCTCGCCGAGCTGGTGGTGGACTCGGTGGGGTACGGCGGCGGGACGCGCGAGGCGTGGCACCACGAGGTGGAGGTGGAGGCGCGCGGCGGCGAGGGCGAGCGGGTGCTGGAGGAGCTGGCCGGCGCCCTGGCGGCCCTGTTCCCCGGCGAGCTGCGCCCCTGGTCCCACAGCAAGCAGGCCACGGGCGCGGCGGTGGAGGCGCTGCTCGCGGGCGGGGATGCGGACGGGCTGGTGGGCGCGGAGGGCGACCTGGCGCCGGCCGCGTACGGGCGGATCGACGGGTACCTTGCGCGCGGGTGAGGCGGCGCTGCTCGCCGCGGGGCTCGCCGGCGCGGCCGTGCTGGTCGGGATGGGCCCCTTCCTGGACCGGCGCCGCCTCCCCGCCGCCCCCGCCGACGCGGCGCTGGTCTTCGGGGCGAGCACGGAGTGGAAGGCGCGCGCCCGCTGGGCCACCGCGGCGGAGCTGTACCACGCCGGCGTCGTGCGGCACGTGGTGGTCAGCGGCGGCGTCGTGGTGCCCGGGCTGGGGATCAGCGAGGCCGAGTGGCTGCGCCGCGGCCTGGTGGCGGCGGGGGTCCCCGGCGAGCGCATCCTGCTGGAGGAGCGCGCCACCCACACCGGCGAGAACGCCGCCTTCGCCCTGCCCATCCTCCGGGCGCACGGCTTCCGCTCCGTCGTGCTGGTCATGTCCGACTTCGAGGGGATCCGCGCGCACCTCACCGCCCGGAAGGCGTGGCGCGGCTACCCGGTGCGCATCTACGACCGGCACGCGCCCTCCCCCGGGCACTGGGGCCGCCGGACGTGGTGGCTCACCCGCGAGGGGCGCCGCTGGACGCGGTACACGGTCACGCGCCTGTTCCGCTACCGGCTCCTCCCCTACCTCTGGCTCCGCCCGTGACGTGCCGGCGGACCGCCCGTCCGCTAGATTGCGTCCACCCGCCGGGCCGCCGGCGGACGGGTTCCGTTCTCCTCCCGCCCCGCGCCCTATGCTCGCCGACCTCCTCGACCTGTTCGCCTACAACCGCTGGGCGACCGCGCGCACGCTGGACGCCGCGGAGCTGCTGACCGACGAGCAGCTCACGCGCGACCTGGGCGGCAGCTTCCCGTCCGTGCGCGACACGCTGGCCCACGTCATCGCCGCCGAGTGGATCTGGCTGTCGCGCTGGCAGGGGGATCCGCCGGGGACCGCGCCGGACCTGTCCGGCTGCACGGAGGCGCGGGCGCTGCGCGAGCGCTGGCAGGTGCTCGCGGGAGCGCAGTCCGCCTACCTCGCCGGGCTCACCGCGGCCGCGCTCCAGCACCCGGTCTCCATCATCACGCGCACCGGCATCCACGCCGAGCTGCCGCTGCACGAGACGCTGCGGCACGTGGTCAACCACGCCACCTACCACCGCGGCCAGGTGGCCACGATGCTGCGCCGGCTGGGCGCGGATCCCGTGGCGACCGACCTGTTCCTGTACTACGCCGCCCGCCCCGCGGCGCCGGAAGCGGCGGACGAGCTGCCGGTCCCTCCGCGGGCCGGGTGACGGGGCGATGGAGCACGCTCCCGTCCTGACCGTCGTGGGCCACGTGGAGTCGCCGCTGGCGGACCCGGCGCTCGCCCCGAAGCAGGGGAGCGAGGGCGCCCCCGACGCGTGGCTGGTGTTCCGCCCCGCCTTCCGCGATGCCCTCGCCGACCTGCGCGAGGGCGACGAGGTGCTGGTCCTCACCTGGCTGCACCGCGCGGACCGCGCGGCGCTCCGCGTGCACCCCCGCGACGACCTGTCACGCGCCCCCCTGGGCGTGTTCAGCACGCGCTCCGCCGACCGCCCCAACCCCATCGGCCTGCACCGGGCGCGGATCGTGGAGGTAGAGGACGGCCTACGGCTGCTCGTGCGCCCGCTGGAGGCGGTGCACGGCACGCCGGTCGTGGACGTGAAGCCCGTGTTGCGCCCCGCGAGCGAGGAGTGATCGGAAGCCGTCGGTGCGGACGCCAGCGCGAGCCCCGCGTGAGGGATTCCGGCCCGGAGGGGCGAGACCCGGCGGCACCTCAGTTCAGAGGTGCTGGCCGGGGCTCGACTCCGTTGCAGACGGTCGTATCGTCTGCTACGGAGCCGAAGCCCGACCCCGGCGCAGCCGGGGGCACGCCCGCACCTGCCGTCCAAAGCCGTTGCAGTTACGAATCTACCGTGACCACCAGACCGTAGAGCGTAAGTCGGGACCGGTCGCACTCCGCGCGGCTCCGCATCCACGTACGTCCATCGAGCCATGGAACCCGTCCAGAGCACCCTCCCGTATCAGGTCGTCGAGACCATCACCCGCGGCGGCACCACCTTCGAACTGCTGGAGTACGGCCCGCTCGCCGGGAGCGAGCCGTTCACCGTGGCCGAGCGCGTGTTCACGCTCAACCGCGCGGGCGTGCGCCTGCGCCAGCTCCGCGTGCGTCTGACCGACGACGCCGTCCGCACCGAGCCCGGCGCACTCCAGTTCCTCAAGGGCCGCATCGAGATGGAAAGCAACACCGGCACCGGCGGCGGCCTGGGCGGGCTGATGAAGGGCGCGCTCGCCGCCGCACGCACCGGGGAAACACTCTTCAAGCCGCTCTACCGCGGCGCCGGCGAGCTGTACCTGGAGCCCACCTTCGGGCACTTCTGGATGATGCAGCTGGAGAACCAGACGCTCTTCGCCGACCAGGGCCTCTTCTTCTGCTGCGAGGACTCGGTGAAGGTGGAGGCGCACAAGGTGGAGAGCTTTTCGGCGCGCATGGCCGGCGGCGAGGGGCGCTACCAGACCAAGGTGAGCGGCACCGGCATGGTGGTGTTCCGCATCCCCGTGCCGCGCAGCGAGATCGTGGAGCTCGCCCTGCAGGACGAGACGCTCCAGGTCGACGGATCCTTCGCCCTCCTCCGCACCGGCGAGGTGAGGTTCAGCGTGGAAAAGGCGTCGTCCTCGTACGTGGGCGCCATCACCAGCGGCGAGGGGCTGCTCCAGACCTTCCGCGGCACCGGGTCCGTGTGGGTGGCGCCCACGCAGCCGCTGTACGAGAGCATGCGCACCGGGGTGGGGGCGTCTGCCGGGACGACCGCTTGAAGACTTGTGAAGGGCGGGACTTGGGCGTGCCCCCGGCTGGCGCCGGGGTCGGGCTTCGGCTCCGTAACGCAGCAAACAACGCTGCGTAACGGAGTCGAGCCCCGCGAAACTGCCCGCGGGTCTCGCCCCTTCGGGCCGAAATCCCTCACGCGGGGCGTCGCGCTGGCGTCCGCGGGGCCCCCACTCCGGCGCTGCGCGCCACCCCACCCCCGCGAGCGGGGGAGGGGACGACTGCACGGAGTCCAGCCGTTGCCCCCTCTCCCGGAATGGCGCTTCACGCTTCGCGTGAACCGGATGAAGGGAGAGGGTGGCGGCTCTGAGGCCGCCGGGTGAGGGCCGCCGTTGCGGGCGGTTCCCTGTTCCCTAATTCTCTCGCGGCAAACGTCTTGCGGAACGGATGCCCCGGTGCGCCGAACGGCGCGCCGGGGCGCTCTCGTTCAACCGGACGCACGACCATGTCGCGAGCCTTCGTGAAGGAAGACGCCGGGGAGCACGTGCCGCCGGGGCTGTTCGGGCTCCCGCCGCGGGACGATCCCGGCTTCGACGCGGCGGCGGCGCGGGCGCTCATCGAGGCGGCGCGCGACGCCAACACGCCCAGCGCCGAGTCCGCCACCGGCTACCGCTGGGGCGAGCCGCGGCTGCACCGGCACGTCAAGCGGCTGCTGAAGCAGGCCGAAGCGCTCCCCGAGGAGGAGAAGGACCTGCGCTACATCCGCGTGGCGCGGCGCTTCCTGGCCGTGGGGTAGGTGCCGGGTGCGTGGCGGGATAGATTCAGCCGCGGCCGGGAGCGGCGTGGGACAGAGGAACGAACGAGGATGCAGATGGACGACGTGATCATCCCCCGCGAGGAAGTCGCGAGCGCGCTCACGCACGGGCTGGGGGCGCTCGCCAGCGTCGCGGGCGGCGCGGTGCTGGTGACGCTGGCGGCGGTCTTCGGCGACGCGTGGCAGGTGGTGGGCGCGTCCGTGTTCTGCGCGTCGCTGGTGCTGCTGTACACCGCGTCCACCCTGTACCACGCCGTGTGGCACCGGGTCGCCCGGCCGCGGCTCCAGGTGTTCGACCACTGCGCCATCTACGTGCTCATCGCCGGCACCTACACACCGTTCACGCTGGTGGGGCTGCGTGGCGGCTGGGGGTGGTCGCTGTTCGGCGTGGTGTGGGGGCTGGCCGCGGCGGGGGTGGTGTTCAAGCTGTTCTGCACCGGCCGGTTCCGGCGCCTCTCCACCTTCATCTACCTGGGGATGGGGTGGATGGCCGTGGTGGCGACCGGTCCCATGCTGAGCGCCGTTCCCGTTTCCGCGCTCCTCTGGCTGGTGGCCGGTGGGCTCAGCTACACGGCGGGCACCTACTTCTACCTGAACCGCCGCATCCCCTACGCGCACGCCATCTGGCACCTGTTCGTGCTGGGCGGCAGCGTGTGCCACTTCGTCGCCGTCCTGTCGCAGGTGCTTCCGTCGTCCGCCAGTTGAACGGCGGATTTGGGCGTGCCCCCGGCTGCGCCGGGGTCGGGCTTCGGCTCCGTAACGCACGAAACTACCGTGCGTAACGGAGGCGAGCCCCCGCAAACTGCCGCGGGGTCTCGCCCCTTCGGGCCGTAATCCCTCACGCGGCATCACGGCTCAGTCCGCGGCCGCGCTGACGCGGATCTCCTGGAGGATGCACGGCCGCTCGGCGGTGCCACACTCGTCGCGCCGCGCCGCGGTCTCCACGGCAACGGCTCCGGAGGCGGGCTGCGGCTCCGCCTTGGCGCCCAGGCCGCCGCCGCAGGCGGTGAGGGAAAGCGCGGCGAGGACAAGGGCGAGACCCGTGCGGGCGGTGCGATGCGAGGTCATGGTTCTGCTCCTTCAGGGTACGGTCGGGTGGTGGGGCGGGCGACTCCCGCCCTGCGCCGGACCGCCGGGTCTTCCGGCGTCCGGCTGCGGCCGTCCACAAAGCCAGAGCCGTACCCGATTCGCGAAAATCGCAAGCGTTTTCATGGCAATGAATTGTATGAAGTGCGACTTTCGGCGGGGCCGCGGATCCGTCCGGTTGTGGGACGGGGCTCGCCGATTGTGAACAGGCGCGGCGCCGCGACGGCGCGGGGGGGCGTGCCCGCCGGACCGGGCTTCCTGGAGGCGGACGGGAAGCGGCTGGAGTACGCCTGGCACGGCCCGCCGCCGGACGCGGCGCCCACGCTGGTGTTCCTGCACGAGGGGCTGGGGTGCGTCTCGCTCTGGCGCGACATCCCGGAGCGCCTGGCCGAGGCCACCGGGTGCGGTGCCCTCGTCTACAGCCGCGCCGGCTACGGGCGCTCGGACCCGGTGCCGCTCCCCCGGCCCGTGCGCTTCATGCACGACGAGGGGCTGCGGGTGCTCCCGCAGGTGCTGGACGCGGCGGGGGTGCGCGACGCCGTCCTGGTGGGCCACAGCGACGGCGCCTCCATCGCCCTGGTCCACGCCGGGAGCGGGGCGGCCGGCCGGGTCCGCGCCCTGGTGCTGGAGGCGCCGCACGTGTTCGTGGAGGACGTGTCGGTGCGGAGCATCGCCGCCATGGGCGAGGCGTACCGCGGCACGGACCTGCGTGCGAAGCTGGCGCGCCACCACGGCGCCAACGTGGACTGCGCCTTCCACGGCTGGAACGGCGTGTGGCTGGACCCGGAGTTCCGCGCCTGGAGCATCGAGGAGTACCTGCCGCGCGTCGCCGTCCCCGTGCTGGTCGTCCAGGGCGAGGCGGACGAGTACGGCACTTCTGCGCAGGTGGAGGCGATCCGTGGTCGGGCCGCGGGGCCCGTGGAGACAGTCCTCATGCCCGGGGTCGGCCACTCGCCGCACCGCGACGCGCCGGAAGCCACGCTGGGGGCCATGGCGCGGTTCGTGTCCGCCGCCCTGGGGAGCTGAGCCGCCCGGGACGGTCCACCGCCGCCGGCCACCCGCCCCACCCGGACCCACAGCCGGAGTGATCCGATGTACGACCCGCACGTCTCCGCGTCCGACCCGAAGCCCGGCCGCAGGACCGCTCCGGTCCCCGCCGGAGGCTGACGTGCGCCCGGGGAGCACCACCCGCCGCGCCGTGGAGGAGGTGGCGCTCCAGGGCGGCGAGGCCGTGCGCCGCCGGCGCCGCGACACCCTCGCCACCGAGGAGCCGCTGGAGATCCGCGTCGCGCGGGCGGGCGAGGCGGCGCAGCGCGTTTCCGTCACCATGCGCACCCCGGGGTCGGACTTCGAGCTGGCCGCGGGGTTCCTGTTCACCGAGGGCGTCGTGCGATCCGCGGGCGAGGTCGCCGGCATCCGCTACTGCGTGGACGCCGACGTGGACGGCGCGCAGCAGTACAACGTCGTCAGCGTCCACCTGGCCCCCGGCGCCCGCTTCGACCCCGAGCTGCTGCGCCGCAGCTTCTACACGACCTCCAGCTGCGGCGTCTGCGGCAAGGCCTCCATCCAGGCCGTCCGCGGCGACGCGTGCCCCGTGGCCGGTCCCGGCCCCGCGGTGGACGCGGCGACGCTGCTGTCGCTCCCCGCGCGCCTGCGGGGGGCGCAGGCGCTTTTCGAGCGCACGGGCGGGCTGCACGCCGCCGCGCTCTTCACGGCCCGGGGGGAGTTGCTGCGCGCGCGGGAAGACGTGGGGCGCCACAACGCCATGGACAAGCTGGTGGGAGCAGGGCTCCTGGCGGGGGAACTTCCCTTCGCGGACCGGGTGCTACTCGTCAGCGGGCGCCTGAGCTTCGAGCTGGTGCAGAAGGCGGCGCGCGCGGGGGTCGCGGTGCTCGCGGGGGTCTCGGCGCCGTCCAGCCTGGCGGTGGAGCTCGCCGGGGAGACGGGGATGACGCTGGTGGGATTCCTGCGGGAGAGCCGCTTCAACGTGTACGCCGGCGGGGAGCGGATCATCGTCCCCGCGGCCCGGACGAACCGAGAGGGGTGAACATGACGGCTCTGCTCGCGTGGATGGGAGTGGCGGGGATGGTGGTGGCCGCGTGCGCGTCGCAGCCGCCGCAGGCACAGCCGGCGGACGCGGACGCGGCCGCGCAGGCGGCGCCCTCCGGCGCCGCGGCGGCGCCGGACACGCTCCGGCGCCCGCCCGAGCGGCCCCTGGACGGCCGTCCCTGGGTGCCCAGGACGGACACCCTGCGGCTCCAGGGCGACGCCGCGCCCCCGGCGGCTCGGGCGCCCGCGGGGTCCGGCGAATGGATGGCGGGCGCCACGGAGGTGAAGCGCGGCGGGGGGACCACGCTCCGGGCGGTGCGGGCGGCGCGCAACGAGGGGTGGGACCGCGTGGTGTTCGAGTTCGACGGCGCGGTGGTCCCCGGCTACCGCGTGGAGTACGTGGACCGGCCGGAGCACTGCGGCTCCGGCGACGCGGTGCAGGTGGCGGGGCGGGGGCGGCTGGAGGTGCGCATCACCCCGGCGCAGGCGCACACCGCGGCGGGCCAGCCCACCATGGCGCAGCGCCAGATCCGGCTCGCGCTCCCGGTGCTCAAGGAGATGAAGCAGACCTGCGACTTCGAGGCGGACGTCACCTGGGTGCTCGGCGTCGCGTCGCCCAACCGGTACCGGGTGTCGGAGCTGACCGGTCCGGCGCGGCTGGTGGTGGACGTGAAGCACTGACTTTTTCCGGCGGTTGAACTGCTGGGGTCGGGCATGACCCCGGCTGGCGCCGGGGTCGGGCTTCGGCTCCGTAACGCACGAAACAACCGTGCGTAACGGAGTCGAGACCCGGCGGAAACTGCCCCGCCGGGTCTCGCCCCTTCGGGCCGAAATCCCTCATGCAACGGCTCGCGAAGGCGCCCGACTGTTCCTGGTCGGGCGCCTTCGCGTCTGCGGCGTCCGCGAGGCGGCGTCCGCGAAACGCGGCGGGCGCGGGCCGCGTAGGGAGGCCAGGCAGGGCGCCGTCCGGCGCCGTGCGCGAACCCCGCACCCGGGTGGCCTCCATGCCGTGTCTGGTCGTCCTCCTCGCGCTCCTCGTCCCCCGCGGGCTCATCCTGGGCCTCTGGTTCCTCACCGACTGGTTCCGGGGGATGTTCGACGGGCTGCTCTGGCCGGTGCTCGGCTTCGTCTTCCTTCCCACCACGCTGCTCTGGTATTCGGGCGTGCAGCACTGGTTCGGCGGGGAGTGGGGGCCGGCGGCGGTGGTCGGGCTGGTGATCGCGCTGCTCGTGGACACCTCGCCCGCGCGCGGGAAGCGCAGCCGCGGGCGCGCCAGGGACTGAGCCCGGGACACGGTGGGGCGCGGACGGGCTTGCGGGGGCGGGGCGGCGGAGGTTGAATTGCGGGGGTCGCCCGTGCCGGCCTCCACCTCCCGCCTCCGCCTCCCATGCAAGCCCTCTGGAACGACCTCCTGGTCTCCGACGTCCCGCTGCTGGAAAAGGCGGTCCGCACCCTCGCCGTGTACCTGTTCCTCCTGGTGGGGCTGCGGCTGGCCGGCAAGCGGGAGCTGGGGCAGCTCAACCCGCTCGACCTGGTGGTCCTGCTCATGCTGTCCAACACCGTGCAGAACGCCATCATCGGCCCCGACGACTCGCTCACCGGCGGGATGTTCGGGGCCGTGGTGCTCCTGGTGGCGGACTACGCCGCGCTCCGCTTCCTGTACCGCCACCCGCGCATGGAGCGCGTGCTGGAGGGCGACCCCGAGCTGCTGATCGACGGCGGCGTGGTGATCGACCGGGCGCTGGACCACAACCTCATCACCCGGGCCGAGCTGGAGTCCGCCGCGCGGAGGCAGGGCATCGAGGAGCTGGGCGAGGTGCTGCGCTGCCGGCTGGAGGTGGGCGGCGCGCTCACCTTCGTGCCGCGCGAGCCCACCCCCGACGAGCGGCGCCACGCCGAGCTGGTGGCCCGCCTCGACGCCCTGGAGCGGCAGCTGGCCCGGGTGGCCGGGGCCGGCGGCGCGTAGCGCTCCGCCCGGTCCCGGCCGCGTAGCTCACAGCGGGTTGGGATTCTGTTGCTGGCTCTTGAGCCCGGCTTTGTTCGCGCAGACCATGTCCAGCCACAGGCCGGTCGTGTCTCCAGGGAATGCGGGGGGATCGTTCGATCCGCCGACCCGTACGGAGTCCAGGTCGCCCGAGATCCCCACCTTCCCGCGGATCGGACTGTTGGGAGCTCGTTCGACGACTACGGTATGCGGCGCGACCATGGCCCAGGTCGGCCAGTCCAGTACCTGTTGGACGAAGATGGTGCCCCCGTCCACCGCCAGGTTCTCTATCGGGCTCCGGTCCACGAAGTGGAAGGTGACGGATCCGATGACGAACGGGACGGCGGTGAAGTCGAAGACCACGCCGATGGTGTCCAGGCGGAGTGAATGCCCCGTGAGGACGTCGGTGTACCTCGGCTCGTTGACGACTACGGCGTGTTGATACTGGCCAACGAATGACGACCCGTTGTAGTAGTAATAGTCGTCGACCTTCATGCTGATGTAGTTCTCCGTGTGGACGACGGATCCCTTGACCGTGCCCGGGACGATGCCCCACCGCGTTCCCACTGCCCGCGTCTCGAACTTCATGCACCTCGATGTGGAGTCCGGCTCCGGCAGCAGGCTCGTGGGCTCCTGGTGGATCGGCGTGGCGCCGGCGAGCGACGGCGGCGCGGGAGCCAGCATCTGGTCCGCGGTGCAGGCGCCCAGGCCGAGGGCGAGCGCGGCGAGCAGAGCGTGGCGTGGACGTGCAGGTCTCATCGTCCCCTCCGGGGAGCGGGGTTGAACCTCCGGCCTGCACGGCATCCATTCGTGGATGCCGTGTGGCCTGTCCCGAAAGGTACGCCATCCCCGTTCGCGATCCAACGATGTTCGCGGTGCTGGCCCATCCGCGCGCCGCGTCCTACCTTGCGGATGCCCCGAAGCCCCGCGCGCCGCATCCTCCCCGGAGGTGTCCGTGACCGAGTCCCCCGCCGCCGCACCCGACGCCTGGCCTAGCCTCCCCCTGGCCGAGTGGGAAGACACCCGCGCCACCCTGCACATGTGGACGCAGGTGGTGGGCAAGGTGCGCCTGGCGCAGACCCCGTGGATCAACCACTGGTGGCACGTGCCGCTGTACGTCACCCCGCGCGGCCTCACCACCACCGCCATGGCGTACGGTGCCGGCAGCTTCGAGATCGCCTTCGACTTCGTGGACCACCGGCTGGTGGTGGACGCCGGCGGCGCGGGCTCGCGCACCCTGCCGCTGGAGCCCCGCTCCGTCGCCGACTTCCACCGCGGGCTGATGGACGCGCTCGCGTCGCTGGGGATCCGCCCGCGGATCTGGCCCGTTCCGGTGGAGGTGCCCGACCCGGTTCCCTTCCCGGAGGACCACGCCCACGCCTCCTACGACCCCGGGTACGCGCGCCGCTTCGCGCAGGCGCTGGTGCAGGCGGACCGCGTGCTGCGGGAGTTCCGCTCCGGCTTCACCGGCAAGTGCAGCCCCGTGCACTTCTTCTGGGGGAGCTTCGACCTGGCGGTGACCCGCTTCTCCGGGCGCGGCGCCCCGCCGCACCCCGGCGGCATCCCCAGTCTCGCCGACTGGGTGACGCGCGAAGCGTACTCGCACGAGGTGAGCAGCGCCGGCTGGTGGCCCGGCGGCGGCCCCTTCCCCGACGCCGCCTTCTACGCCTACATGTACCCGCAGCCCGCCGGCTACGGCGACGCGCGCGTGCGCCCGCCGGAGGCCCGCTACCTCGCCGACGCCGGCGAGTGGGTCCTCCCCCACGAGGCCGTCCGCGTCGCCCCCGACCCGGATGGCGCCGTGCGCGCCTTCCTGGAGGACACCTACGCCGCCGGCGCCGACCTGGCCGGCTGGGACCGCGCCTCGCTGGAGCGTCCCGCGTGAGGCGCGCCGTCCGGAACCCTGGCGCCCCCGTCCGGTAACAGACAGTCCGTTCCCACCCCACCGTCATCCGTCCAGAGAATGGATCGCATGCACTCGAACAATCGTTGGTTCAGGCTCGGGGCCTCCGGCGTGCTCGGCGCCTCCCTGCTGCTCGGCGGCGCGGCGCAGCGCCTGGACGCCCAGGGCGGGCCGCAGGGCCCCGCCGCGCCCGCGCCCCGCGAGTCGTACGGCCCGTGGGGGATCGACGTGCCCGGCATGGACCGCAGCGTCCGCCCGCAGGACGACTTCTTCCGCTTCGTCAACGGCGGCTGGCTCGACCGCACCGAGATCCCGGCGGACCGCTCCAACTACGGCTCCTTCACCTGGCTGGCCATGGAGGCCGACCAGGCGAACCGCCGGACCATCGAGGAGGCCGCCGCTTCCCGGAGCGCCGCCCCCGGCTCCGAGCAGCGCAAGGTGGGCGACTACTACCAGAGCTTCATGGACACCGCGCGCATCCAGCAGCTGGGGATCCAGCCGCTGCGCGCCGAGCTGGCGCGCGTGGCCGCGGTGAGCGGCAAGGCGCAGCTCCCCACCGCCTTCGCGCGCCTCCAGCGGCTCGGCGTGCAGACGCCCGTGGGCTTCATGATCTGGCAGGACGCCCGGCAGGCCGACCGCTACATCCTCAACGTGGGCCAGTCCGGGCTGGGGCTCCCCGAGCGCGACTACTACACCGAGGCCAAGTTCGCCGATCAGCGCGCCGCGTACGTCCGCTACGTGGAAACGCTGCTGCGCCTGTCCGGCGAGCGCGACCCCGCCGGGGCGGCGCGCGGCATCCTGGCGCTGGAGACCGAGCTGGCCAAGGGCCACTGGGAGGGCGCCCGCGCCCGCGACGCCGAGAAGACGTACAACCTCTACAGCCCCGCCAAGCTGGACTCGCTCACGCCCAGCTTCTCCTGGGCCGGGTACCTGCGGGGCACCGGCGCGCAGGCCACGCCCGCCGTGGTCGTCCGCATGCCCGACTACTTCCAGAACATGGACCGCGTGGTACGGCAGGTGCCGCTGCAGACCTGGAAGCAGTACATGACCTTCAAGCTGGTGGAAGCGTACGCCGACGAGCTGAGCCGTCCCTTCGAGGACGCCAAGTTCCAGTTCGCCGGGCGCACGCTCCAGGGGCTGCAGCAGCCCCGTCCCCGCTGGGCGCTGGGCGTGGCCGCGGTGGAGGGGGCCATGGGGCAGCTGGTGGGCAAGATGTACGTGGAGCGCAACTTCACGCCCGCGGCCAAGGCCCGCATGCAGGAGCTCATCACCAACCTCCTGGCCGCTTTCCGCCAGGGGATCGACGAGCTGGAGTGGATGACCCCCGAGACCCGGGCCCGGGCGCAGGAAAAGCTCGCCAAGTTCAACGTCAAGATCGCGTACCCCGACCAGTGGCCCGACTACTCCGGGCTGGAGGTCCGTTCCGGCGACCTGGCCGGCAACGTGATGCGCGCCGCCGAGTTCGCGCACGAGCGGGCGGTGGGACGGCTGGGCAAGCCCATCGACCGCGCCGAGTGGGGGATGACCCCGCAGACGGTGAACGCGTACTACAGCAGCACGATGAACGAGATCGTGTTCCCGGCCGCCATCCTCCAGCCGCCGTTCTTCAACCCCACCGCCGACGACGCGGTGAACTACGGGGCCATCGGCGCGGTGATCGGGCACGAGATCAGCCATGGCTTCGACGACCAGGGCTCGCGCTCCGACGGCGACGGCAACCTGCGCAACTGGTGGTCCGAAAACGACCTGCGCGAGTTCGGCAAGCGCACCGACGCGCTGGTGGCGCAGTACAACGCCTTCAGTCCCGCCGCGGGGGTCAACGTCAACGGGCGCTTCACCCTGGGCGAGAACATCGGCGACCTGAGCGGGCTGGCCGTCGCGTACAAGGCGTACAAGATCGCCACGCGGGGCAGGGAGATGCCGGTCATCGAGGGCTTCACCGGCGACCAGCGGTTCTTCCTGGGGTGGGGGCAGATCTGGCGGCGCGAGTACCGCGACGCCGACATCCGCCAGCGGATCCTGACCGACCCGCACTCGCCGAGCGAGTTCCGAACCAACGGGCCGCTGCGAAACTTCGAGCCGTTCTACGCGGCGTTCGGGGTGAAGCAGGGAGACCGGATGTACCTGCCGCCGGAGCAGCGGGTGAAGATCTGGTAAGCTCCTTCTCCAGAAGGGGTTGAACAACCGGCCCGGGTCCGCAGTCGCGGATCCGGGCCGGTTCTTCGTTCGGGATAGGTCACGGCCCTGGGGTGCTCACTGGTCGTCGACCATCTTGCGGATGAAAATCATTCTCAACATAATATCGCCTCCGGCCGCTCTGCCACGGCCGGCCATCCACCTCATCGTCAAGACCGCTGGAGCGGACCATGTCCAAGAAGAACCGTGCCCGCAGGGCGCGCCCCATGCAGCCGCGGCAACCTGAGCCGGTCAGCAGCCGCCCCGTCCAGGGCCTTGCCCTCCCGGCGTGGGCACTCACCGGCGTCGTGATGGTGGGCGCGGTGATCGGCGGCTCCGCCGCGCCCGCCCTGGCCCAGGAACCCACCCGCACCGCCGCCGACGCGAGCCCCGCGACGCGCCGCTTCGACATCCCTGCCGGCCTGCTGTCCGAGGCGCTGGCCGCCTACGGCCGCGCGACGGGCCTGGTGATCCAGGACCCTGCCGCGGTGCTCGGCGGCATCGGCACCGCGGGTGCTTCCGGCGAGATGACGGACGAGGGCGCGCTCCGCGAGCTGCTCGGCGGCACCGGCGTCACGTACCGCTTCGTGAGCTCCCGCACCATCCGGCTGGAGCGAGGCGATCTTCCGCCCGCCCGCATCACCGAGCGCGCGACGCTGCTGGACCCGCTCACCGTGACCGGCGCCCAGGTGTCCGCCTCGCCCAAGTACGCGCAGCCGCTGCGCGACGTGCCGCAGACGGTGACCGTCGTGCCGAGGGAGGTCATCGAGCAGCAGGGCGCGACCTCGCTCCGGGACGTGCTGCGCAACGTGAGCGGCCTCACCGTGAACGCCGGCGAGGGCGGGGCCACGCCGGGCGACAACTTCAACCTCCGCGGCTTCAGCGCCCGCAGCGACGTGTTCGTGGACGGGGTGCGCGACATCGGCGGGTACTCACGGGCGACCTTCAACGTGGAGCAGGTGGAGGTGGCCAAGGGGCCGGGCTCCACCTACACCGGTCGCGGCTCCACCGGAGGCTCCATCAACCTGGTGACCAAGACCCCGCACGTCCGGCAGGACTATGCGGCGACGACGGCGCTGGGCAACGCGGAGTACGGCCGGGCGACGCTCGACGCCAACCAGCCGCTGGGAGTGGCGGGAGGCGCATTCCGCCTCAACGCGCAGTACGAGCACGACGGCGTGGCCGGGCTGGACGTGGTGGAGAAGGAGAACTGGGGGGTCGCGCCGTCGCTCGCCTTCGGGCTGGGCGGCTCCACCCGGCTGACGGCGCAGTACTTCCACGCGGAGCAGGACAACACGCCGGCGTACGGCATCCTGAGCCAGGACAGCCTGCCGCGGGTGGACACCCGCAACTTCTTCGGCCTCACGGACCTGGACCGCGAGAACGTCGTGGCCGACGAGGCGACGCTGCGCGTGGACCACGTGGTGGGCAGCACCCTCTCGCTCCGCAACCAGAGCACGTGGCGGCGCAGCGAGGTGGACCGGATCGTCACCTTCGCCAGCACGGCCAACCTGAGCCGCAGCAGCCGCTCGCACCTCACGGAGGACGAGAACCTTTCCAACCAGACGACGCTGAACGCCGCGTTCGAGACCGGCCGGCTCCGCCACACCCTGGTGAGCGGGGTGGAAGTGGCGCGCGAGCGGTCCACGTTCGGGAGCTACGCGTTCAGCGCCGCGCCGCCGGCCATCGCCGACCTCAACGATCCCAACCCGAAGGACCCCTACACCGGCGTTGCCACGGCGCGGCGGCCGACGCGCGACGCAACGTCCACCAGCGTGGGCGTGTTCGCCTTCGAGACGCTGCAGGTGGCGCCGCAGCTGGAGCTCACCGGCGCCCTGCGCTACGACTACTTCAGGGCGCAGTACCAGGACTCGCTGGGGGTGGCGCTGGATCCCGCCGGGACGACCACGCGCGCCCTGACCTGGCGGGCCGGAGCCGTGGTCAAGCCCGCCGGAAACGGCAGTGTGTACGCTGCCGTGGGCACCTCGTTCAACCCATCGGGCGAAACGCTGGCGCTGGACAGCCGCGGCACGGCGGGACTCGACCCGGAGCGGAGCCGCAGCGCGGAGGTGGGCACCAAGTGGGACCTGCTGCGTCAGCGCCTGTCGCTTTCCGCGGCGCTGTTCCGCACCGAGAAGACCAACGCGCGCATGACCAATCCCGCGGATCCCAACGGGCCGCAGATCCTGGCCGGCGAGCAGCGGGTGCAGGGCGCGGAGCTCGGGGTCAGCGGAAAGCTGGCGCGCTGGTGGACCGTGTTCACGAACTACGCGTTCCTGGACAGCGAGCTGGTGGAAGGTTCGGGAACGGACGTGGGGAAGCCGCTTCCCAACACGCCGAAGCACTCGGGGAGCGTGTGGACCACCCTCGCCCTCCCGCACCATGCAGAAGTGGGCGGCGGGATGCGGTACATGGGCGAGCGGTTCGCGCGCGGCAGCTTCTACGTGCCGGACTACACCGTGTTTGACGCCGAGGCCGGAGTGCCGGTGAGCCAGCGGCTGACGCTGCGGCTCAACGTGTACAACCTCGCGGACCGCACCTACTACGACAACGGCCGCTTCTGGGTCCCGTCGCCGGGGCGCACGGTGCGCGTTTCGGCCAACTTCGACTTCTGACGCTCATCCGCGCCCCGGACCGGCCGGGGCGCGGTCTCCTTTTCCGCACGAAAGTCAACCGGCAATGCTTCTTCACATCCCCGACGTGCTCACCGCCGAGCAGGTGGCCGAGGCCCGCCGCGCGCTCGACGCGGCGGACTGGGTGGACGGCAGCGTGACCGCGGGCGCGCAGTCCGCCAGGGCCAAGAACAACATGCAGCTTCCGGAAGACCACCCGGTGGCGCGGCAGCTGGGCGACCTGATCCTGCAGCGGCTGAACCAGAACCCGCTCTTCATCTCCGCCGCCCTTCCTTCCCGGGTCTTTCCACCGCTGTTCAGCCGGTACACGGGGGGCCAGTCTTTCGGCACGCACGTGGACAACGCCATCCGGCAGGTGGCGGGCACTCCGCACCGGATCCGCACCGACCTGTCGGCGACGCTGTTCCTGGCCGACCCGTCCGAGTACGACGGCGGCGAGCTGAGCGTGGAGGACACCTACGGCGTGCAGAGCGTGAAGCTGCCCGCCGGGCACATGATCCTGTACCCGGCCACCAGCCTGCACCACGTCCGGCCGGTGACCCGGGGAGCGCGCATCGCATCGTTCTTCTGGATCCAGAGCATGGTGCGCGACGACGCCGCGCGCACGCTGCTGCTGGACCTGGACTCCGCCATCCAGGGGCTGAGCCGCGACGTGCCGGACCACCCGGCGGCCGTGCAGCTCACCGGCATCTACCACAACCTGCTGCGCCGCTGGGTCGACCTGTGAAGGACGGGCTCCGGCCGGAACGGGAAGCCTCCTGCGGGTCGATGCCCGCAGGAGGCTTTTCAACGTACGGATGCGGCCCGTGCACGCCGACGGCGTCCTACGATCCCGCCGCGGTGAAGCGCTCCTCGCGGACCGGGCGGCTCCGCCAGCCGGGTCTCCGGCGTCCGCGCCAGCTCCGGAGCCGCCGCAGCGAGAGCGACATGCCCGTCCATACGAGGACCGCGGCGCCGAGCGATGCGATTCCGGCCACCGTCTGCCCGAAGAGGCCGAGCACCTCTCCGGTGTGCGCGAAGCGAAGGACCATGCGGATCCTGCGGCCCATCGTGGCTTCCGAGAACGGCTCCCATGCCACCACCTGTCCCGTGGCGCGGTCCAGCTCCAGCGAGGCGCGCTTGTGCGGCTGGCCGCCGGTGCCCCGGTCCAGGGTGAAGCGGAGCGGCGCGTCCGCCGCGCGGGGCACCTGGAGCGAGAGCGTGCGCCAGCCGGAGACCTGGCGCCCCGCGCGAGCGATCAGGGCGTCGGTTCCCGCCAGCGACACGGCCGGCTCACCTTCCCCGCGAGCCCGCCCGTCCGTGCGCTCCCCGCGGGCGGCACCGCCTCCGGAACGCCGCTCCGCGCCGCCGGGACGGACGCCGGTTCGCGGCTCGCGGTCCGCCTGCGGCCCGCCCCGCGGTCCTTCCGGCGCCGGGGGCTCCTCGCCCGCCACCCGGTACACCAGGTCCCCGGCCCAGCGGTAGGAGATCACGACGCCGGAAAGCACGATCACGAACAGCGGGACCACGGACCAGACGCCGATCACGTTGTGCCAGTTGAAGTCGCGCGCCTTGGGGGCGAGGCCCCGGCGGAAGAGGGTGACGCTGGCCAGGGCGCGGCGGCTCCAGTTGCGCGGCCACCACAGATAGAAGCCGCTGACCACGAGGAACAGGAACGCCAGGTTGCTCGCCCCGGTGATCATCCGGCCGATCTCGCGGTTCTCGTCCGTTCCGCCGAGCCAGCGGTGCCAGTCGGTCATGACGCGGAAGAAGCCGCGAACGCCGGTGGCTCCTTCCCCCAGCACCTCGCCCGTGTAGGCGTTGGCGAACACGGTCCGCTCCCTCCCGAAGGAAACCTGCACTGGAGCCTCCGGATCCGCGCGCCACAGGATCGCGGTGGGGGCCGGACCGCCGCCCCTCCCCTGCACCCGCTCGAGCAGCGTCCCGATGGGGAGGCGTGCCGTCCCCGCCACGGGGGGCGATCCGTCCAGCCCGCGCAGGTCCGCCCAGGCCGTGACCTGCTTCTGGTACGTGAGCGCGACCCCCGTGACGGACATGACGAGGACGACCAGCCCGGCGACGATGCCCGCAGCCAGGTGGCACCAGAAGATCACCGTGCGGAATTGCTTCATGACCAGGTTCGACGAAAGGAAGGTCAAGGATAAATGAGAAGGATTCTCAATCGCATCAGAATAGGAGGCGCCCGACGAAGTGTCAACCGGAGCCGTCTACCCGCTGCCGGCGCGGGCTGCCTCCCGGGCTGCGACAAAGGCTTTGCGCGCGGCGGGGGCGCGCCCTAACTTGGGGGCCACCCCTCTCGCGCCTCCCAGGCGCGTACACCCCTCCCTTCCCCCGCCCGTTCCGGAGGCTTCCATGCTCAGGAGCATCGCCGCCGTACTCTTCGGCTTCGTCCTCATCGGCGCCCTTTCCATCGGGGCGGACGTAGTGCTCAGGCAGGCCCTGCCCACCGCCTTCGACGCCGCGGGCCGCGTGGAGAGCGTCGACGTCCTGCTGCTGATGATGGGCTACGTGGGGCTGTTCGCCGTCACCGGGTGCTATCTCACCGCCCGCATCGCCCCCGGCCGCCCCATGCTCCACGCGCTGGTCCTGGGCGCGCTCGGGCTCGCCTTCAACATCGCCGGCAGCATCGCGCTGTGGGACACCGCGCCGGCCTGGTACCACGTGGCGTCGCTCGTCCTGGTGATGCCCTACGCCTGGGTCGGCGGGCTCCTCCGCCAGGTGGAGCTGGAGCGCAACGGCGAGGGCGCCGCGGTCGTGGACCCGCGCCCCGCCTGAGCCCTGCGGCCGGCCGCTCCGGCCCCCCGCACAGCCCCTACGAGGCCCCTCCGCCCCCACGGTCGAGGGGCTTCGCCGTTCCGCACTCCCGCACTTTCGCACTCCCTCTCCGGTCCCCTACTCTGTCCCCGTATTCCGTAATCCGTCCTGAACCACGGGAACCATGAGCGACCATCCGGCACCCCACGCGCGGGACCTGGGCAGGGAGCGGCAGGCGGGGATCTTCGTGGCGGGCGTGGGCGGGCGGCGCCCCGCCGTGCCCGTGGACCCCGCGCGGCTGGAGGCGGCGGCCCGCCGGGCCATGTCCCCGGAGGCCTTCGCGTACGTGGCGGGCGGCGCCGGCGCCGAGGGCACCGTGCGCGCCAACCGCGAGGCCTTCGAGCGCTGGCGCATCGTGCCGCGCATGCTGCGCGACGTGTCCGTGCGCGACACCTCGGTGGAGCTCTTCGGCGCGCGCATCCCGTCGCCCCTGCTGCTGGCGCCCATCGGCGTGCTGGAGATGGCGCACCCGGAGGCGGACCTGGCCGTGGCCCGCGCCGCCGCCGCCGAGGGCGTGCCGATGATCTTTTCCAGCCAGGCCTCCGTGCCCATGGAGGCGTGCGCCCGCGCCATGGGCGACGCCCCCCGCTGGTTCCAGCTGTACTGGAGTCGCTCCGACGACCTGGTCGCCAGCTTCGTCCGCCGCGCCGAAGCGTGCGGGTGCTCCGCGATCGTCCTCACCCTGGACACCACCCTGCTGGGGTGGCGCCCGCGCGACCTGGACCTGGGCTACCTCCCCTTCCTGCGGGGGATGGGGATCGCGCAGTACACCAGCGACCCCGTGTTCCGCGCCAGCCTCGCCGAGCCGCTGGACGCGCCGCCGGCCGGGAAGCCCGCCGTGAACCTGGCTTCGCTGCGCGCCTTCGCGGGGATGCTGCGCAGGTACCCCGGCGCAGGCCTGCGCGAGCGGCTCCGCACCGGCGCGCCGCGGGCCGCCGTGCAGCGGTTCATCGCCACCTACTCGCGCCCCTCGCTCACCTGGGACGACCTGGGCTTCCTCCGCGATCGCACGCGCCTCCCCATCCTCCTCAAGGGGATCCTGCACCCGGAGGACGCGCGCATGGCCGTGGAGCGGGGGATGGACGGCGTGGTGGTCTCCAACCACGGCGGCCGGCAGGTGGACGGGGTCGTGGGCGCGCTGGACGCGCTCCCGGGGGTGGTGTCGGAGGTCGGCGGGCGGGTGCCGGTGCTCTTCGACAGCGGCGTGCGCGGCGGCGCGGACGTGTTCCGGGCGCTGGCGCTGGGGGCCGCCGCCGTCTGCCTGGGGCGCCCGTACGCCTACGGCCTCGCCGTGGCCGGGGAGGCGGGCGCGCGCGAGGTGGTCCGCAACGTCGCCGCGGAGTTCGACCTGACCCTGGGGCTTGCGGGGTGCGCCTCCGTTTCCGCGATCGGGCCGGAGTGCCTGGTGCGGATTGGTTGAGCGGCTTTTGGCGGCGGGTCCGGGCGTGCCCCCGGCTGGCGCCGGGGTCGGGCTTCGGCTCCGTAGAGCAGCAAACAACGCTGCTCAACGGAGTCGAGCCCGCGCAAACAGCCGCGCGGTCTCGCCCCTCCGGGCCGGAATCCCTCACGCGGGGCACGCGCTGGCGTCCGCCGATGCCTGCGCCACCCGGAAGCCCGGGCTCCCAACGCCGCGCGCGAGGGCGCTGTACATCCGGGGGAAGGGCCGCGCGGGTGCGCGGCCTCTGGCCACGCACACCCGGAGCATGCACATGAGACCCCGTCACCTGGCACTCGCCCTCGTCCTGCTCGCCGCGCCGGCCGCGCTCGCGGCCCAGCCGCCCGCCCCCGCCGCGCAACGCTGCGGCACCCGCTGGTGCGACCGCCTGGAGGACCGGTGGGACCGGCGCGAAGACCGCCGCGACCGGCACGAGGACGTGCGCGACCGCAGGGAGGACGTGCGGGACCGCCGCGAGGACCGCAGGGACCGGCGCCACGACGGCGGGGTGTGGGACCGGATCGAGGACCGGCTGGACCGCAGGGAGGACGTGCGCGACCGGCGCGAGGACGTGCGCGACCGCAGGGAGGACCGGCGGGACCGCCGCGAGGACCGCCGCGACCGGCGGAGCTGAGAGGGCGGAACGCACGACGGGCGGCGCCCCCGGATGGCGCCCCCCGTTGCATTTCACCCGCCGGCTTGCAATTCCCGCGCATCCGCAAACATGCAGCGGAACGCGCGTGAGGGATTACGGCCCGAAGGGGCGAGACCCGGCGGCAGTTTGCCGGGGCTCGCCTCCGTTAAGCACGGTCGTTTCGTGCTTTACGGAGCCGCAGCCCGACCCCGGCGCAGCCGGGGGCACGCCCGAACCCGCCGTCCACAGCCGTTCAACTTCCTTCCGGGATCAGTCCGCCAGCACCTTCTCCACGTACCCGTTGTCCGGGTCGCCGCCGCGCCGCAGCACCTTGTCCACCGTGCCCGGGCCGCGGTTGTAGGCCAGCAGCGCAAGCCGCTCGTCACCCTCGTACTTGTCGATCAGGTCGCGGAGGTACCCCAGCCCGATGCGCAGGTTGGTCTCGCTGTCGCGCAGGTCGCGGTTGGTGGTCCCGGGCTCCAGCCAGCGCGCGGTGCGCGGCATGAGCTGCGTCAGCCCCACGGCGCCCACGTGGCTGGTGGCGGCGTTGCGGAACCCGCTTTCCGCCCGCACCAGCCCGAAGGCCAGCTCCGGCGCGATGTCGTTCTCCAGCGCCGCCTCCACGATGCTCTCGGCCAGGCGCTGGGTTACCGGGTACCCCTTCTCCTTGTACTTGGCGGCCAGCGCGCGGGCCTTCAACTCGTCCGCGGCGGCGACCCGGGCCGCTACCGCGGGCTTTTCCAGCGCGAGCTGGGTCACCACCACGGGCGCGAGGGGAAGGACGGGGCCGGCCGCGGCCCTGGCCACCGGCCGCGCGAAGGAAAGCTCCCCGCCGGCCGCCGCGCCCCGTTCGTCGCCGCCGTGGGCCGTGGCCGCCACCTGCGCGACCGCGACGGCCGCGAGCAGGGCCTGGACACCGCGGCTGCGCAGCAGGTCGCGCGCACCGGCGCGGCGCAGGGAACTCTGGTCTCTGCTGTTCTGCACTCGCTCTGTCTCCTGTCCGTTTCAAGACGAGCGCGACGGACGGAACCGACCGTCCATCGCGGGGCGTCAGGGCGTGAATTCGACTTTGCGCGAGCAATATAACGATTGTAAGTAGATGAATCAATTCATCTTAAAGAAATTCATGGATTGTGGGTGCGTTTGTTTGTGAACCGGGGGATGCCTGGCCGGACGATGGGGTGGGCACGAAAAGGCACGGGGCGCCGCGTCCCTGGTGGGACGCGGCGCCCCGTGGGGCACCGACCCGGACTCCGGAAGGCGGGGGCTAGAAGCCCGCTGCGCGGATTCCGTCCAGGTCTACCGCAGCCGGCGATGGCTCCAGCGCCGGGTTCTCGTCGGAGCGCCTTTCTTCCTGGCGGTTTCTCACGACGGTAAGGCTGGCCACGATGGCTGCGATTGCGACGAGACTCACACCTAAAGCGCGAATAAGCTACCTCCGTGGCCGTGGGGAAGCGACGCGCCGTACGGCGCGTCCGAGGGGTGTTCAGGGCAGGTTCCGTGCCGGTCTCCAAAGCTCCGGCGGGGTGGGCGGTTCCCGGTTCCCGGGGCACCTGTCCCATGGACGACGGACGGGGCGCTCGCGTCACTTCTGGTTGCCGATGGAACGGACGCTGCACATGTTGACGCGTGACGACGGCACGGCACACCGAGCGGGGGCGAGCATGGCGGACGAGCGCAGGTACGCGGACGACGAGGGCGGCTTCGACGTGCGGGTCCCGGAGGGGTGGTACGCGGAGCCGGACGCGGAGGCGGGCGGGGTGGAGATGGCGCACCCGGACGGCGCCGGGCTCCTGAACCTGGTGGGTTTTCCGCAGCCGGACGGCGACTTCCCGGACCCGGCGGAGGAGCTGTACTCCTTCCTGGAGGAGCAGGGGGTGGAGCTGGAGGAGGACGAGGTGGAGGACCTGTCGCTGGAGGGTGGCGGGGAGATGGCCGTGTGCGAGTACCTGACCGACGACGAGGAGGAGGGGGCGGGCGAGACCTTCTGGCTGGTGGGGGTGGCCACGGCGCCGGGCGCGCTGGTGTTCGCCAACTACTCGTGCGCCGCCGGGGAGCAGGAGGAGGAGCGCGAGACGGTGATGGCGGTGCTGCGGTCGCTGCGGCTGCGGGCCGCGGGTGCGTAGCCGCCGGCGGACGGGTCCCGTGCCGCCGCGTGCCGCGGCCCTCCTCGCGCTGGCCCTCCTGGCCGGGTGCCGGGCGGGACAGAACTACGCCGGCGCCGGGCCGCGCTACGCGGGCCCTCCGCCCGCCGCGGCCGCGCGGCGCGCAGGCGACACCCTGCGGCTGGTGACCTTCAACATCGCGTACGCGCGGCACGTGGACGAGGCGATCGCGCTGCTCGCCGGTGAGCCCGCGCTGCGCGGGGCGGACGTGGTCCTGCTCCAGGAGATGGACGCCCCGGGGACGCGGCGCATCGCGGAAGCGCTGGGGCTGGGGTACGTGTACTATCCCGCCATCGTCCACCACCGCACCGAGCGCGACTTCGGCAACGCGGTGCTGTCGCGCTGGCCCATCGTGGAGGACGCCCGGATCGTGCTGCCGCACCGCTCCCGCTACGCGGGCACGCAGCGCACCGCCACGGCCGCCACCCTCCAGGTGGGGGGCGAGCGGGTGCGCGTCTACTCGGCGCACCTGGGCACCATCGCGGACGTGGGCCCCGGCGCCCGCCGCGAGCAGCTGCGCGCCGTCCTCGCCGACGCGGGGCGCTATTCCCGCGTGGTCATCGGCGGCGACCTGAACGACGCCGGGGTGGGCAGGGTCGCGCGGGAGGCGGGGTACGCCTGGCCCACGGAGCGGGGGCCGCGCACCATGCGCCTGGGGCGGGTGGACCACCTCTTCCTGCGGGGGCTGGCGAGCCCGGACACGGCCGCCGCGGGGACCGTGGTGGACACGCACGGCGCCAGCGACCACCGCCCGGTGTGGGCCGTGGGGCTCCTGCGCTGAGGAGGGGCGCTCGCGTCCACGCGGCTGCGGGGTGGGTTTGCAGCGGACGGGCCCGTGCGCTACAATGCGGCGGGGAGCCGGCGGGAGCGGGTCCTGCCGCCGTCCATGGGCTCAGGCTCTTTCAACGTCCGGGTGGACCGGACCGGATCTCAGGGAAACACGCATGCCTCTGAAGCAGGGTGACGCGGCCCCCGACGTGACGCTCCCGTCGCACACGGGCGAGCAGGTCTCGCTGGCCGGCCTGTGGAGCCGGCAGCCGGTGGTGGTGCTCTTCTTCCCGCTGGCCTTCACCTCCACCTGCACGGAGGAACTGTGCTCGGTGGGGAACGACCTGGCCTCGTACCAGCAGCTGCAGGCGCAGCCGGTGGCGATCAGCGTGGACTCGCCGTTCACGCTGGCGCGCTTCCGCGCCGAGTGCGGCGCCGACTACCCCTTTCTCTCGGACTTCAACCGCGAGGCCAGCGAGGCCTTCGGGGTGGTGCGCGAGGCGCCGCTGGGCCCCGGCCTCCGCCGCGCCGCGGACCGCGCCGCCTTCGTGGTGGGCCGCGACGGCAGGGTGGCCTACGCCTGGCACTCCACCAATCCGGGGCTGCTCCCCCCGTTCGACGAGATCAAGGCGGCGCTGAAGACGCTGGCCTGAACAGACGGCAGCACGAAGCACGGTGTACGAAAAGGCGCCCCCGCCGGGATCTCCCGGCTGGGGCGCCTTTCGCAGGCCCTCACCCGGCTCGCTTGAGGCTCGCCACCCTCTCCCGATTCCGGGAGAGGGTGCCAACTGCTGGATCTGGAATGCGAGCAGGCAGTGCGTGAGGGATTACGGCCCGAAGGGGCGAGACCCGGCGGGGCGGTTTCCGCCGGGTCTCGACTCCGTTGCAGACGGTCGTTTCGTCTGCTACGGAGCCGAAGCCCGACCCCGGCGCCAGCCGGGGGCACGCCCAAACCCGCCCTACCTTACGCCGTAGCCGCGCGCAGGATCTCCCGCATGTCGTCGGGAGAAAAATGGTACGCTTCGTTGCAGAAGTGGCACACCACCTCGGTGTACGGCTGCTCCTCCTCCTCGATGATGCGCGTGATCTCCGCCTCGCCCAGGCTGACGATGGCGCTCTCGAACCGCTCGCGCGAGCACGGGCAGTGGAAGCGCACGGGGTAGCGGTCCAGCAGGTTGAATCCCTCCGGGAAGATCTTCTCCAGCACCTGCTCCGGCGTGGTCCCCTCGCGGATCAGGGTGGTGGGATGGGGCAGCGCCGCGATGCGCTCCTCGATGGCGGTGATCTCGTCGTCCTGGAGACCGGGGAGCAGCTGCACCAGGTAGCCGCCCGCGGCCTCCACGCGCCCGTCCGGCACCACGAACACCCCGATCCCCACGGCGCTGGCGGTCTGCTCGCTGCGCGCCAGGTAGTAGGCCAGGTCGTCGCCGATCTCGCCGGACTGGAGCTCCACCGTCCCCTGGTAGGGGTCCTTCATCCCCAGGTTCTTGGTGACGGACAGGTACCCGTCGGTCCCCACCACGCCGGCCACGTTCAGCTTTCCCGGGCGGACGCTCTCGGCGTGCGCGCGGGGGTTGCCCACCAGCCCGCGCACCTCGCCGCGCCCGTTGGCGGTGGCGACGATGCGCCCCGCCGGCCCGCCGCCCCGCACCTCCACGCTGAGCGACTGGTCCTCCTCCTTGAGCGACGCGGCGCTCAGCAGGAGCGCGCCCATGGCGGTGCGCCCCAGCGCGGCGCTCACGGCCGGGTAGGTGCCGTGCTTCTCCTGGAGCGCCCGCACCACCCAGGTGGCGTCGAGCGCGAAGGCGCGCACCCGCTCGTCGAGCGCGGTGGCGCGCACAAGGTAGTCCCGATCCGACATCGCTCCCTCCGATGGTGTCGCAAAAAAGGGCCGCGGCCTGTGTAGGTGGCCGCGGCTGAAGGAGATACACCGCTGGGGCGGTCAGGTTCGGAGGAGGCCGGCGAGGAAGCCGGGTCTGCGGTGCCTGCCCAGGAGGCTGTCGCGGAGGGCAGGCGCGAGGGTGACGGGGAGGCGCGCACGCCCCATTCGCAGAAGCTCGTCGGCGTCCACGGGGAAGATGCGCACGGTGCCATCATCGCTGACGGTGACTACTCGCTTCCCGTCCGGGGTAAAGCTTGCAATGAGAAGGTTTCCTCGTGGGCAGCGCAAGATTGAATGCGGCCGACCTGTGTTCGCGTGCCAGACTTGCGCGATGTTGGCGCCGACGGTCAAGAAGTACCGGCCGTCCGGGCTGAACACCGGTGCGCTGGCGCCGGTCCGCGACTCAACGAAAAGTATCCGTGAATTGCCAGTATCTACGTTCCAGATTCGTGCGGTACCATCGGTACTGGTCGTCATGACGAGACGCCCGTCGGGGCTGAAGGCGGCGCCTCCGATCACGTCTTTCTGCCCGCGGAGGATGGCGGTTGTTTGCCCTGTGGCGACATCCCAGATGCGGGCGGTACTGTCCGAGCTTGTCGTGATGACACGGCGACCGTCGGGACTGAAGGAGGCATGCCTGATCACTCGCGTATGCCCACTCAAGGTGTCGGTCACCTGGCCTGTCGCTACATCCCAGATTCGAGCGGTATGGTCCTCACCCGCTGTGATGACGCGCTGACCGTCGGGGCTGAAGGCGACCGCCAGGACCACCCTCGAATTCGTGTTCAGGATGCCGGTTGCCTGACCTCTCGCAAGGTCCCAGACACGCACGGTGATGTCTAGGCCTCCGGTGAGGACGTGCCGTCCGTCCGAACTGAACGCGGTGGCAAAGATTCCGCCCACATGCCCGCGTAGAGTGTCGGTCGCCCGGTTCATCGCTACATCCCAGATTTGTGCTGTGCCGTCAGCGTGACCGGCGACGATATACCGCCCATCGGGACTGATGGAGGCGTCGTTGATGTAGTTCGCGTTCCCGCGTGGGGTGTCGGTCGTCTGGCCTGCCGCCACATTCCAGATACGCGCGTCGCCGCTGCTCGCCGTGACGATGAGTCGACCGTTGGGGCTGAAGGCGGCGTCGTTGATAAAGCTCCTCCCCCCGCCCAGGGTGTCGGTCACTTGACCTGTCGCAATGTCCCAGACCCACGCAGTACTGATTCGGCTGGCGGTGACGATGCGCCGTCCGTCGGAGCTGAAGGCGGCGGATTTGGCTCCGCCTGCGTGTCCGCGCAAGGTGTCGGTCGCCTGACCTGTCGCGACGTCCCAGATGCACGCGGTGCCATCCGCGCTAGCCGTAACTACGCGCTGGCCGTTGGGGCTGAATGAGGCGTCGTCGATGATGTCGGTGTGTCCGCGCAGGACGGCGGTCGCCTGGCCAGTCACTGCATCCCAGATTCGAGCGGTATGATCCCATCCAGCCGTGACGACGTGCAGACCGTCAGGGCTGAAGTGGGCGGCGACGACCCAGCCTGTATGCCCGCGCAAGGTGCGGGTTGCACGACCAGTCGCTGCATCCCAGATGAGAACGGTGCCATTCTCGCCGGTTGTGACGACGTGCTGACCGTCGGGGCTGAACGCCGCTCCCATGACAAAACTGTGGTGCCCGTCCATGATCATGGATGCCCTACCTGTCGCAGCGTCCCAGATGCGTGCCGTGCCGTCGGAACTGGCTGTGACGACGTGCCGACCGTCGGGGCTGAAGGCGGCGGTGTTGATCAAGCTGGTATGCCCGTACAGGGTGACGATCGCCCGGCCTGTCGCAGCATCCCAAATGCGTGCTGTGCCGTCGCTGTTTGCTGTGACGATGCGTCGACCGTCGGGGCTGAAAGCGGCAGCGTTGACCCCGCCGGTGTGCCCGTTCAGAACGGCCCGTAACGTAGGAGCATCGAGCGCGCGTCGCAGTGCGTCGGATGACTCGAACGTTGGTGCCCGCTCCGCCGCTCTGATGGCGACGAGGAGGGCGTCGGTCGCGTCAGACGGGAGCGTGGCCACCGCCTGCGCCGCCAGCTCCCGCGATTCCGCCTCCGCGGTGCGACGCTCCGAGCGCACCCACTGGAAGAACGCGAACGCACCGATCCCGAGCGCGGCCACGGACACCCGCGCCAGCCCCCGCGCCAGCCTCCCGGTCCGCCGCGCCGACCGCTTCGCCCCCTCGGCCGCCTCGCGCTCCGCCACGGCACGCGCCTCCGCCTCCTCGGACAGCCGGCGCGCCATCTCCAGCTCGCGCTGCCGCCGCTCTTCCGCCTCGCGCGCGGCCCGGTCCCGCGCCTCCACGCTCGCCGCCAGGAAGTCGCGCTCCCGCGGCCGCAGGTCGTCCCCGTTCTCGGCCGCCCACTGCTCCGCCTCCGCCAGGTGCGCGCCGCGCAGGAGCGCGTCCGGGTCCTCCCCCAGTCGCCCCCACTCCGCCGCCGCGTCCATCACCCGCCGCTCCACGCGGATGGCGTCGCGGTGCGCGTCGATCCACCCGCGCAGCCGCGGCCACTCGCGGATCAGCGCCTCGTGCGCCACCTCCACCACGTCGCTCTCGCCCTCCCGGCGGGTGACCACCAGGCGCGCGTCCGCCAGGCTCACCAGCACCCGCTCCGCCACCGCCTCGTCCGCGCCCAGCGCGACCACCTCGTCGCGGGCGGCGCGGCGGCGCGTGTCCTCCGTCCCCTCGCCGGGCGTGGTGAGCCGCAGGAACACCTTTTCCGCGATCGCCTTGCCGGTGTCGTCCAGGCCGTCGAAGACCGCGTCCGCGTGGTGCGCCAGCGCGCCGCTGATCCCGCCGATCTCCTCGTAGGCGGCGTGCGTCAGCGTGCCCCCGTGGCGCCGCTCCCACAGCTGGAGGAGGGCGTGCTCCACCAGGGGCAGGTTCCCCGGCTCCTCGCCCGCGTCGTCCAGCACGCGGTCCGCCAGCCCCGGCTCGAAGGCGGCGCCCGCCAGGGCGAGCGGCTTCTCCACCGCCTCGCGCCGCTCCGCCCGGTCCAGGGGGCGCACGGCGTGCTGGTTCTGGGCGATGCGCCCCGGCAGATCGGGGTGCTCCCAGCAGCGCGAGTAGAAATCGGCGCGCAGGGTGGCGACCACGTGCACCGGCCGGTCCCCGCCGCCGTCCGCCGCGCGCAGCAGCGAGTCCACCAGCCGCCGCCGCTCTCCTGGTTGCGAGCCGTGGGTGAACAGCTCCTCCAGCTGGTCCACGACCAGCAGCGTCCGCTGTCCCGGCGGGACCAGCCCGGCGATGGAGTTTTCCAGCCCGGTGTCGCCGCTCTCCAGCTCCGCGCGGCACTGGCCCACGACGCGGATCCGCTCGGCGCGCGACAGCTCCGGGTCCAGATCGGGGAGGGCGCCCGCCAGCTCCCGGAAGGGATCATTGCCGGGGCGGAAGACGGCGACCCGCCAGCGGCCTCCCCGGGATCGGGCGTCGTCGATGCGCCCGCGGTGGAGCGCCGGCACCAGGCCGGCCCGCACCAGCGACGACTTGCCGCTCCCCGACGCCCCCACCACCGCCAGGAAGCGGTCCGCGCGCAGCTTCTCCACCAGCGCCGCGGTCTCGCGGTCGCGGCCGAAGTACAGGTGCGCGTGCTCCACGTCGAAGTACTCCAGCCCGCGGAACGGGGCCGTGCCCGGCGCGAGGAGCGAGACCGCCTCCGGGGGGCGCGCGAGGACCGCGCCCACCAGCCGCTTCAGCTCCTCCGGCGAGGCGCCCCGCCGCAGGTCCACGCGCTGGTGCTGCGCGAGGAAGGAGGGGAGGGCCGCGGGATCCGAGCCGGGCGCCAGGATGGGGACGATGCGGAAGGCGGGCTCGGCGACGCTCCGCTCCAGCGCGACGCGGACTTCCCGGTCCACCCAGCGCTGGATCCCGTCCGCGCCCACGTAGACCGCGAAGCCGTCCGCGCCGCGGAGCGCTTCCTCCAGCGCCGGCATCCAGAGGACGCCCGGCTGGAGGTGGTCCAGGTCGAGCCACACCTCCAGCCCCGCGTCCCGGAGGCGGCGCGCCAGCTCCCGGGCTCCGTCCGAGTCCGCGCCGGAATGACTGAGGAAGAGCAGCATGGATGCGGCGGCTCAGGGAAGGGGCCGAAGAGAATGCGCGGACGTAAAGTCGTTCGCCGCCGCGGGCAGATCAAGGCAGTCGTTCCGCCTTTTCCGCCGCTGCGCCGGGAGCAGGTGCGCACGGGACCACGGATTGCAGTGCCCGCCGGGGATCCAGCGTGGCGAGCGGAACCGGGAGACGGGGAGAGACATCATGGCGGAAAGCATCGGGCCGCGGGCGGAGGTGCTCCGCACGCGCGACTTCATCGGCTGGGACGTGTGGGACTCGCAGGGGGAGAAGATCGGGACGGTCAAGGACCTGCTGATCGACCGGACGGGGAGGGTGCGCTTCCTGGCCGTGGACTTCGGGATGTTCCGGCGGGGGCACGTGCTCCTCCCCGTGTCCAGCGTGGACTGGGGCGAGGACGCCATGGTGGCGCACTGGACGCGCGACGAGGTGCGGGCCCTGCCGCTGTACGAGCCGGACCGCCCGTTCACCGGCGAGATGTACGACGAGCTGCGCCGCTCGCACCCGCGCTTCTACGGCGAGGGACAGGCGGGCGCGGCGCCGGTGGCGCTGCCGGGGGAGGCGCGCATCGTCCCGCTGAAGACGGCAAAGGACTTCAAGCTGGCGGGCGACGCCCCGGACCTGCGGGGGTGGACGGTGTACGCGGCGGACCGCCGGCGGGTGGGCACCGTCAGCGAGATGCTGGTGGACCCCGCGGCGATGAAGATCCGCTACCTGGACGTGGACCTGGACGACGACCTGTTCACGCTCACCGACGACCGCCACGTGCTGGTTCCCACCGAGGCGGTGGACCTCCAGGAGCGCAGCCGCGACGTGTGGATCCGCGACCTGGGCGCGGACGAGATCGCGCTGCTCCCGGCGTACATGGGCGGGCCGGTGGACACGCTGGTGGAGGAGCGCGTGCGGGGGACGTTCGGGGGCGGGAACCGGGGGCAGGGCTGACGTTTTCTACGGGATCCGCTTTGAACGGCGGCTTAGGGCGTGCCCCCGGCTGGCGCCGGGGTCGGGCTTCGGCTCCGTAGCAGACGAAACGACCGTCTGCAACGGAGTCGAGCCCCGACGATACTGCCGTCGGGTCTCGCCCCTTCGGGCCGTAATCCCTCACGCGACCGACCGACTGGCCTCGGCGTTCCGCGGGCGCCCGGCTCACCCTGATTCCGCCTCACAGGCCCCGGCCGATGCTGTACAGGTAGAGCTGGAGGCGCCGGAGGTGCGCGCCCCAGTGGTGGTCGTAGCCGTCAAAGAAGCGCCACAGGGCGTCCGGCTCGCCGGTGTGCTCCAGGCACCAGGCGACCGCGGCGAGCTCGTCGGCGATGTCGGCGATGTCGTCGGTCGCGTCCCCCACGACCGTCTCGCCGTCCCCCACCCCGACGCTCGTGCGCGCGACGGTGTTGTAGAAGCCGTAGCGGGGAAAGCGCGCCGCCGCCAGGCCGCGGGTGCGCGCGTGGTCGGCGGCGGGGATCGCGACGGAGTCTGCGGGCTCCGCCCGCTCCCGGCCGGAGTGCGCGGCGAGACCCAGCTGGTCGCACAGGACCGCCAGCCGTCTCTCGTCCTCGTCCAGCGATCCGCTCCCGTGCCCCAGGAGGTCGGTGAAGCGGCGGGTCAGGTCGCGGAGCTCGCCAGGTGTCATGGCCGCGCGGGGTCGCTTTCGGCTCGTTTGGGACGGCGGATCCCTAGATCCGCTTCAGGAACTCCACCCCGCCGATGCGCTTCCCCCGCAGCACGTCGAGCACCAGGGCGCCCTCCCGCGGGTGCTCCAGCGAGACGTTTTCCGCGAACTGCCACTCCGATCCCGGCTCGTTGGGGAGCGCGGGATCCACGAAGTAGACGTAGGCCCGGCCGTCCTCGGCGGCGCGGATGCACCGGGCGAGCGCTTCCGCGAGCCACGGCTCGTCCGGGCGGGACACCCGGGCGAGCTCCACGAGCCAGGTGGGGTCGTACGGCTTCCAGTTCATGCTCCAGGCTCTCCGAGCGACGCTCAGGCGGCGGGAGGAGGCGCCACCACGCCGAGCCGCCGCCCGACGAGCGCGCCCAACTCCACCAGCGCGACGTAGCCGTAGCCGAACAGCAGCACCATCGCGCCCAGGAACAGCATCGACCCGGCGAAGCGGTCCGCGCTGGCCCCTCCCCGGGCGACCAGGGAGTATACCACCAGCGGGAAGAGCAGCACCGGCACCATGAGAAGGGGGGCCAGCCAGATGGCCCTGCGCAGCTCCCGTGCGGACCGGCGGCGGCTCCACCACACGATGCCTCCGGCGACGAGCACGTACGGGAGGCCGCCGATGAGCCCCGACCACGTGACGATGCCCAGCACCGGTGCCGCTCCGGAGCTTTCCCCGACGACCAGGCCCAGGAGCCCCGCCACCGCGGCCGCCACCAGAGGGAGGAGCAGGCTGCGTACGTAGTAGGTTCGCGCGTTCATCATCGCCGGCCTTGAAAGAGTGAGAGTGTGTAGGCACCCCCCCTCGCGGACGCCAGCGCGGCGCCCGCGTGAGGGATTCCGGCCCGAAGGGGCGAGACCCGACAGCAGTATCGTCGGGGCTCGACTCCGTTAGCCCGCGTTGTTTGCGGGCTTACGGAGCCGAAGCCCGACCCCGGCGCGAGCCGGGGGCACGCCCGAACCTGCTGTTCAAAGCCGTTCCAGCCGCTCCACGCACGCGGCGACCGCGGGCACCGGCGCCACGCGGCTCTGGAACACCGCCGGCCGGAGCTCCCGGATGCGCCAGCCCCTCGCCGGCGTGAAGCGCTCCCGCAGCTCGTCCTCGCCGACGCGGCGCGGCGAATGGGGGATGGGAAACTCGGTCGCGAACGCGAGGAGATAATACCGGCCGCCGGGGAGCAGCGCGACGGCCAGGTCGTCGACGAAGCGGCCGCACGTGTCCGGGTCGAACAGGTGGAAGAACCCGGAGTCCACCACCGAGGCGAACCGCCGCCCCAGGAGGGACGGCCGCAGCGCGTCCGCCACCTGGAAGTCCAGGAGGCCGGCGACCCCGGGAGGAAGCGCGTTCGCCTTCTCTCGCGCCTGCCGGACGGCGGCGTCCACGAAGTCGATCCCGAGCACCTGCAGTCCGTCCCGCGCCAGCGAGATGGCAAGGTCGCCGGAGCCGCAGCCCACGTCCAGGACGGGGCCCGCGGGCGGATGCGCGGCGAACAGGGCCGACATGTCCGGCTGCGGCCCACCCACGTCCCAGGGCGGAGTCTCGCGGTACACGTCAGCGAAGAAGGCGAGTGGATCGGGGCCGAATCTGCTCACGGAGCGGGTTCTCCTCTTCCGGTTCGGGTCGTCGTCACTCTCCGTAGGGCGCGCCGGAGCGCGGCGCGTCCGGGAGCTGCTCGTCCAGCGACTGCCGGTAGCGCACGCAGCCGCGGAGGAATTCCGGCCAGGTGGGAACCGTGGGCACCGGGTCCGTGCGCTCGGGGAGGAGCCCCCACAGCGCCGGGTGGTGCCAGCACAGCTCGTGGCCCGTGCCGTCGCGGTGCGCGCGGATGCCCGCGCGCAGCCGCCGCGCCTCCGCGACCAGCGCCTCGCGCGACATCCCCTCCAGGTCCTCGTCCATTGCGCCTCCGTTGTGTCCGCGGCCGCGGGACGGCTACGTGTCCGGCGTCAGGAGGGGCGGTTCCAGCACCGCGGCTTCCTCCGTCTCCGGCGGGGTGGGGGGGAGCCCCCGCGCCACCGCCATGTCGGAGAGCGCGGCGGCCATGCGGCGCCGCGCCTCGCGCATCAGGGGGAGCACGTCGCCCTCGCCCAGGCCGGCGGTGGGGATGGGATCCAGGACGCGGATCTCCACGTCGCCGGGCTCCAGCCGCCGGCCGGGGATGCTCATCCGCGGGGCGAGCGGGGAGACCACCACCGGCACAAGCGGCGCGCCCGTGGCGACCGCCATGTAGAACGCCCCCTTCTTGAAGGGGAGCATCCGCCCCGGCTCCTTTCCGCGCGTCCCCTCGGGGAAGATCCACACCGCCGCCCCGCGCCGGAGGATCGCCTCCTCCACCTCCTTGAGCCGCCCCACCGCGCTGCGGTTGTCCTTGCGGTCGATGAGGATGTTGCCGGTGACCGTGTAGATCCACCCGAAGAACGGGATGCTCCGCAGCTCCTTCTTGGCGATGACCACCGAGCCGGGCGCGAAGGCCTGGGCCAGGATGGGCACGTCCAGCACGCTCTGGTGGTTGGCGATGAAGATGCACGGCCGGTACGCGTGCAGCCCCGCCTCCCCCGTGATGCGCACGCGCAGCCCGAGCGCCGGCTGCATGAGCCGGTGGAGCAGCATGGCGTAGTCGTACGCCACCCGCGACCGGTCGCGCCGGAAGAGCGCGATGGCCACTCCGTACACCGAGGCGGCCACGAAGGCCAGGAGACCGAGGGCGATGCGGACGTAGAACATGCGGGTGCCGCGGGTGGGGCCGGGCTCCCGCGCCCGGGTCCGGGCGCGGGGAGGGAACTGCGGTATCCGGCGTACTGCCGTTCTACTGCCGGCTCACCAGCGTCGCCGAGGCCTGGTCGGTGGGCTTGATGATGATCTCGTCGACGTTGACGTGCGGCGGGCGGGTGGCGCACCAGAGCACGGCGTCGGCGATGTCGTCGGCCACCAGCGGAGTCATCCCGGCGTAGACGCGGTCGGCGCGCTCCCGGTCGCCGTGGAAGCGGACCACGCTGAACTCCGTCTCCACCATGCCGGGGTCCACGGTGCTCACCCGCACGCCGGTGCCCAGCAGGTCCATCCGCAGCCCCCGGGTGATGGCGTCCACCGCGTGCTTGGTGGCGCAGTACACCGCGCCCCCCGGGTACACCTCGTGCCCCGCCACCGAGCCGATGTCGACCACGTGGCCGCGCCCGCGCGCCACCATCCCGGGGACCACGGCGCGGGTGACGTAGAGCAGCCCCTTGACGTTGGTGTCCACCATCTCGTCCCACCCGGCGGGATCCCCCTCCTGCACCTTTTCCAGCCCGCGGCCCAGGCCGGCGTTGTTCACCAGCACGTCCACCTCCGCCCACTCCGGGGAGAGGGCGCCCAGGGCGGCGGCCACCGCCTGCGCGTCGCGCACGTCCAGCTCCAGCAGGCGGCATTCGGTGCCGTGCGCGTCGCGCAGCTCGGCGGCGAGCGCCTCAAGGCGCTCCGCGCGGCGCGCGGCCAGGACCAGGCGGGCGCCCGCCCCCGCGAAGGCGCGGGCGCAGGCGGCGCCGATGCCGGAGCTGGCGCCGGTGACCAGGACCGTCCGGAAGCTGTATCGCACGTCGGGATCTCGCGTTTGTCGTGGTTCCGTCGGCGGCCGCGTCAGCGGTCCGCGGGGCGTCCGCCGCCGGGGCGCTCCATGTAGCGCTCCGGGCGGTTCAGCTCCGCGAAGCCGAAGTGCCGGTACAGGCCGTGCGCGTCCTGCGTCACCAGCAGCCACCGCCACACCCCCTGCAGGCCGGGGTGCGACAGGACGGCCTCCACCAGCAGCTTTCCCAGCCCCCGGCCGCGCGCCTCCTCCAGCACGAACACGTCGGCCACGTAGGCCAGCTTCACGTGGTCGGTGACCACGCGCGCGAAGCCCACCTGCCGCCCGCCGCGGTACACGCCGAAGGGCAGGGAGTGCCGGATGGAGCGTGCCACCTCCTCGGCGGAGATGCCGGAGCTCCAGTACGAGCGGGCGAGGAAGCCGTGGACCACGTCCAGGTCGACGAGGGCGGGGTCGCTGCTGACCAGGTACTCGCCGCGCCGCAGCTCGTGCGGGGCCTCAGCCGGCATGGGCCGCCGCGGCGCGCTCGCGCTCCAGCTCCTCCAGCCGGAGCAGGAACTGGCGCGGCGTCACGATCCTCACCCCCCGGTTCTCGCCCACGACCAGCAGGTCCTGGTCGCTGCTCACCAGGAACGACGCGCTCCCGGCGAGCGCGCAGGACAGGATCATGTCGTCGTCGGGATCGCGGATCCCGGCTTCCGAGACGTCGGGCTCCCACTTCGCCACCACGGATTCCAGCTCCAGCAGCGCGAGAAAGCGGTTCACCTCGGAGTCGGTGAAGGCGTACCTGCGGCGGATGCGCGGGTAGTCCAGGGTGTGGCGGGTTTCCGCGAGGATCCGGCGGGAGGTGACGAGGACGAAGCGGTTGGCCCGCCAGGCCGCCACCACCTGCGCGGGCACTCCGGCCGGGACGATGAGGCTGCTGACGAAGACGGACGTGTCAAGGACGGTCCGGATCATTCCGCTTCCTCACGGCGGCGAGCGCCTCGGCGATGTCCGCTTCGGCCTCCTTCTCGGGGACGCGGGGCATCCGGGCGCGGATCTCGTCGATCACCTGGAAGCGCTCCTCCCGCTCGGCCATCATGCGGTCGTACATCTCCAGCGGGACCACGGCGGCCATGGGCCTCCCGGAGCTTTCCAGGATCACGGTGTCTCCTCCGTAGTGCACCCGCCCCACCAGCTCCGAAAGCTTCTGCCGCGCCTCGCGGGCGCCCATGCGGATGATCATGCGGCTCTCCTGCTCGCGTGTGTTGCTTGTGTACACACGTTACGCGGCGAATGGGCCGCGGTCAAGCCTCACGCGCCGGTCTCGCCCAGGAGCCAGCGGCGCACCCGGTCCAGCGCGGTCTGCGCGGTCATCCCCTTCACCCAGTCGCGGCTGCGCTCGCCCAGGTCGTAGCGCCGCGACCAGGAGCCGCCCTCCCAGGCAAGCGCCACGCACACCGTCCCCACCGGCTTGTCCGGCGTGCCCCCGCCCGGCCCGGCGATCCCGGTGGTGGCCAGCCCCAGGTCCGCGCCGGCGAGGCGGCGGATCCCGGCGGCCATCTCCTCCGCGGTCTGCGGGCTCACCGCCCCCCGGTCGCGGAGCGTTTCCGGCCGCACCCCCAGCAGGCGCTCCTTGGCGTCGTTGGAGTACGTCACCACCCCCATGAGGAAGTACTCCGAGCTGCCTGGCACCTCCGTGAGGCGGTGGCCCACGAGGCCGCCGGTGCACGACTCCGCCACCGCCAGCGTCAGGCAGCGCTCGCGGAGCAGCCTCCCCACGGTTTCCTCCATCCCCTCGTCGCCCACGGCGTAGAGGTGCGTCCCCAGGCGCTCGCGCACGCGGGCCTCCAGCGCGTCCAGCCGCCCCTCCAGGTCGTCGTCCGGGGCGCCGGCCACGGTGAGCCGCGCCTGGATGCGGGGGAAGGCGGCGCGGAAGGCCAGCCGGGCCTCGGCGGGGGTGACGACGCCCGCCAGCAGCTCGTCCAGCCGGCTCTCGGCCAGCCCGAAGGTGCTGAAGACGCGCGACAGGAAGCGGCGGCCGGGACGTAAGCCCTCCAGCCAGGGGATCACCGTTTCCACGGCCATGCGCTTCATCTCGCGCGGGACGCCGGGAAGGCACACCACGTGGCGGATGGCTCCGCCGCGTCCTACCGGGCAGATGAAGCCCGGCGCGGTCCCCAGGGGGTTGGGGACGATGGTGCTCCCTTCGGGGAAGAGCGCCTGCTTGCGGTTGTTCTCCGGCATCTCCATGCCGCGGCCGCGGAAGCGCTCCTCGACGATGGACAGCGAGTGCTCGTCCAGGCGCAGCGGACGCCCGGCCAGCCGCGCGACCACGGCGGTGGTCAGGTCGTCGGCGGTGGGGCCCAGGCCACCGGTGGAGACGGCCACCTCGGCCTCGGCGAGGGCGCGCTCGAAGGCGCGGGCCATGGCGTCCTCGTCGTCCGGGACGGCGAAGCCGGCGACCGGCTCCACCCCCACGCCGCGCAGCTGCTCGGCCAGGAAGCCGGAGTTGGTGTCCGTGGTCAGCCCGGCGACGATCTCGTCGCCGATGGCGAGCAGCGCGGCCTTCACCTGCCGCGGCCTCCGCGCATGGCCCCGAGCGCGGCCTTGAGCCCGTCGCGCGGGACGCGGGTGAGCCCGTTGAACTCGCCCCCCGAGGCGATCCACTCGCCGCCGTCGATCACCACGCACTCGCCGTTGACGAAGGGCGCGCCGTCGGACACCAGGAAGGCGGCCAGGTTGGCGAGCTCGTCGTGGTCGCCGAAGCGGCCCATGGGGATGCGCGCCTTCGCCTCGGCCTCGATCTCGGGGGTGGGCATCAGCGCGCTCCACGCGCCCTCGGTGGGGAAGGGGCCGGGGGCGATGGCGTTGACGCGGATGCCGTAGGTGGCCCACTCCACCGCCAGCGAGCGCGTCATGGCGAGTACCCCGGCCTTCCCCGCGGCGGATGGGACCACGAAGGCGGAGCCGGTCCAGGCGTAGGTGGTGACGATGTTGAGGATGCTCCCGCCCCGCCCGCGCGCGATCATACCGCGGCCCGCGGCGAGAGTGGCGTTGAAGGTGCCGTAGAGGACGGTCTGCACCACGGCGTTGAAGCCGCCGGGGGACAGGTCCTCGGTGGCGGCCAGGAAGTTCCCCGCGGCGTTGTTCACCAGCACGTCCACCCCGCCGAAGCGCTCGTCCACCGCCGCCGTGGTGGCCTCGACCTGCGCGAAGTCGCGCACGTCGCACGGGTGGATGAAGACGCGCTCGCCGGTGGGGTCGATCTCCTTGGCCGCGCCCGCGAGCCGCTCCTCGCTGCGCCCGGTGATCGCCACGCGGGCGCCCAGCGCGGCGAACTTCCTGGCCATGGAAAGCCCCAGGCCGGAGCCGCCCCCGGTGACCAGCACCGTCTTTTCCCGCAGCAGGTCGTCCCTGAACATGCTCGTTCCCCCGGCGCCAGGTGGGTGCGCGGCCCGGGCGCGTGGCGCCCCGGCTCTCCGCCGCCAAGTTACGCCCGGACGGGTGCGGCGGACAGGGGGACACGGCCCGCCGGCCGCGGCGCGCGGCCGTGGCGGGGACGCCGCGGCCGGGATAACTTTCCCGGCCCGCGGGAGTATCGAGCCCGCCCGGCCCACCCGGAGCTCCTGGTACCCGGAAACCCCGAAGATGCAGCCTCTTTCCCGCTCTCCGCGCGCGCTGCTGCGCCGCGTCCTGCCGGCGGTCGCGCTGGCGCTGGCGGCGCTCGCCCCCCTGGACCTCGCCTCGCAGGGGCCGCTGTCCGCGCCGTCCCTCCCGTCCGCGGCCCCCGGGGACGGCGCGGAGCCGGGCGTGTTCCTGCTCACCATGGGGCAGGGCGACATGGTGTGGGAGCGCTTCGGGCACGACGCCATCTGGATCCACGACCCGGTGGCGGGGACGGACCAGGTGTACAACTACGGGATGTTCGACTTCCGCTCGCCGGGGTACTGGCAGCGCTTCATGAAGGGGAACTGGATCTACCAGGTGGGCGCCGTGGACCTGGGGCGCACCCTGGCGGAGTACCGGTACCTGAACCGCTCGGTGTGGGCGCAGGAGCTGAACCTGACGCCCGCGCAGAAGCGGGAGGTGCAGGCCTTCCTGGAGTGGAACGTCCAGCCGGCGAACCGCGAGTACCTGTACGACTACTACCGGGACAACTGCTCCACCCGCATCCGCGACGTGATCGACCGGGCGGCGGGCGGGCGGCTGCGCGCGGCCACGGCGGGACATCCCACCGGGACCACCTACCGCTGGCACAGCGAGCGGCTGGTGGAGGGCGATCGGCTGGTGTACTTCGGGCTGCTGGGCGGCCTGGGCCCCGCGGCGGACCGCCCCATCGACCGGTGGGAGGAGATGTTCCTCCCCGGCAAGGTGCGGGAGCAGGTGCGCCGTGTGCGGGTGCCGGACGCGAGCGGGCGGATGGTGCCGCTGGTGAAGGCGGAGGTCACGCTCTTCGAGGCGACGGGCCGCGCGCCGGAGGCCGCGGAGCCGCCCTTCTGGCTGCCCTGGTACCTGCTGGCCGGGCTCGCCCTGGGCGGGGCGCTCGCGGGGCTGGGCGCGCTGGCGCGGCGCTCGGCGGCGGCGCGCGTGGGCCTGGCGGCGCTCGGGGGGCTGTGGTCGCTGGTGGGCGGCGTGGGCGGAAGCGTCCTGCTGGGGCTGTGGACGCTGACCAACCACCGCATCGCCTTCCGCAACGAGAACCTGCTCCAGTTCGACCCGCTGGCGCTGGGGCTGGTGGTGCTGGTTCCCGCGGTGGCGCTGGGCGCGCGGTGGGCGGCACGCCCCGCGCGGATGCTGGCGCTGGCCGTGGCCGCGCTGTCCGTGCTGGGGCTGGTGATGCAGGTGCTCCCCGGCCTGGACCAGGTGAACGGCACGATGATCGCTTTCACGCTGCCGGTGCACCTGGGGCTCGCCTGGGCCGTGGTGAGGAACTGTAGGGGACAGGAAGCAGGGGACAGGGGACAGCCGGCAACGGCAGGCAATCCCGCGGCGCGCAAGCGGGGGGCGCTGGCGGGGCCGCAGTAACCCCTCACCCCCCGGCCCCCTCTCCCACAAGGGGGAGCGTGGCGAGCCTCAAGCGAGCCGGGTGGGGGCCCTCAGCGGACGCCAGCGCGATGCCCGCGTGAGGGATGCGAGCGCGAAGCGGCGAGACCCGCGGGCAGTTTCGCGGGGCTCGCCTCCGTTACGCACAGTTTCATCGTGCGTTACGGAGCCGCAGCCCGACCCCGCGTCGGCGGGGGCACGCCCGAGCCCGCAGTCCGTACTCGGTTCAGACGACGCCAGAGAGAGGAGCATGGAGGTCCAGATCTTCGGCACCAAGAAGTGCAAGGAATCGCAGAAGGCGCTGCGCTTCTTCAAGGAGCGCCGCATCAGGACGCACTTCGTCGACCTGGCGGTGAAGGCCGCCTCGCAGGGCGAGCTCAGGCGCTTCGCCCAGAAGTTCGGCGCGGAGGCGCTGCTGGACCGCGAGGGGAAGCGCTTCCGCGAGCGCGGGCTGCACGTGGCGCACGTGTCGGAGGCGCGCGTCCTGCCCATGCTGGAGGAGGACCCGGCGCTGCTGCGGACGCCGCTTCTGCGCTCGGGGAACCTGCTGTCGCTGGGATGGGACGAGGCGGAGTGGAAGGAGCGCGTGAAGCAGGCTACGTCGTGACGGACGAACGCGAGGAGGCCCGGTGAGGATCGTGGCGGGGAAGTGGGCGGGGCGGCACCTGACCTCGCCGCCGGACCGCCGCGTGCGCCCCACGGCGGAGGGGGTGCGCGACGCCTGGATGAAGCTGGTGGAGCCGTACCTGGAGGGGGCTCGCCTGATCGACCTGTTCGCGGGGACGGGGGCGCTGGGGCTGGAGGCGATGTCGCGCGGGGCGAAGTTCGCGGACTTCGTGGAGGACCGCCCCGCCAGCCTGCACGCCCTCAAGGCCAACATCGCCGCGCTGCACGTGCGCGAGCGCACCCGCGTGTTCAAAAAGGACGCGCTGCGCTTCGCGGCGGCGCTGGAGGCGGGGAGCTACGACCTGGCGTTCGCGGACCCGCCCTACGGCTCGCGGATGCTGGACCGGCTGGTGGAGGGGTGGCAGGCGCGTCCCTTCTCCCCCATCCTGGCCGTGGAGCACGCCGCCGACCACGACCTGCCCCCGGGCGGCAGGCGCTACCTGCTGGAAGACCCCACCGCCGTCACCCTGTACCGCGCGCCCAAGCGCGCCGCCTCTCTTCCTCCCGCCGATCCCGAGCCGTGACCGACCCCACCCCGCGCATCCGCCCCGCCGCCGCCGACGACGCGGACACGTTCCTGGCGCTGGTGGATGCCCTCGCCGACTACGAGAAGCTGGACCGCCCCACCCCCGCGGCGCGCGAGCGGCTGCTGCGCGACGCGTTCGGGCCGGAGCCGCGCATCCGCGTGCACCTGGCCGAGCTGGACGGGCGGGCGGTGGCGTACACCATCACGCTGGACACGTACTCGTCGTTCCTGGCGCTGCCCACGCTGTACCTGGAGGACCTGTTCGTCCTCCCCGGGGCGCGGCGCGCCGGGGTGGGCGCGGCGTTCTTCCGCTTCCACGCCGGCGAGGCGGCGCGCGGGGGGTACGGGCGCATGGAGTGGGTGGTGCTGGACTGGAACCAGCTCGCCATCGACTTCTACGAGAAGCTGGGGGCGAGTCGCCTCACGGACTGGTACACGTACCGGCTGACGGCGGAGCAGCTGCGGGAGATCGCGGGGGCGTAGCGGCCGCACGGGGGCGGCCGGCGGACACCGGACGGGACCGGGAGGCGCGCATGGCGAAAGCGAGCGGCGAGGTGGAGCTGCACCACGAGACGACGGGCGAGGGCGAGCCCGTGCTCTTCCTGCACGGCTTCCCCTTCACGGGGGCGCTGTGGCGCCCCGTCGTGGAGCGGCTGGCGGACGGCTGGCGCTGCATCGTCCCCGACCTGCGGGGGATGGGGCGCAGCCCGGCGACGGGCGCGGCGGGGATGGACGATTACGCGGACGACCTGGCGCGGCTCCTGGACACACTGGGGGAAACGCGGCCGGTGGCGGTGGTGGGGATGTCCATGGGCGGGTACGTGGCATTCGCCCTGGCGCGGCGCCACCCGGAGCGGGTGCGGGCGCTGGCGCTGGTGGACACGCGCGCCGAGCCCGACACGGAGGAAGGCGCCCGCGGCCGGCTCGCCACCGCGGAGCGGGTGCTGCGCGAGGGGAGCCGCGTGGTGGCGGACGACATGGTGGGGAAGCTGTTCGCCGCGTCCGCGCCGGAGGATCTGCGCTCCCGCTGGCACGCCGTCATGGCGGCGACTCCGCCGCAGGGCGTCGCCGCGGCGCTGCGGGGGATGGCCGCGCGCCCGGATTCGCTGGAGACGCTGCGCACCTTCGGCCGCCCCGTGCTGGTGGTGGTGGGCGCGGAGGACACCGTCACGCCGGTGGAGAGCGCCCGGCGCATGGCGGAGGCGGTCCCCGGCGCGCGGCTGGAGACGCTGCCCGGGGCGGGGCACATGGCGGTCGTGGAGCGCCCGGACGCCGTGGCCGGGGCGCTGCGGCGCTTCCTGGACTCACTGCCGCCCGTCGCATGACCGGCCGATTCTCCCGGTTTGGCCGGAAGCGAATTCCGCGCAGCGTGCTTCCGCCTTGTAGCCTGACTGTTTAGCGCCGGCG
Source organism: uncultured Gemmatimonadales bacterium (assembly GCA_963716255.1). Lineage (GTDB taxonomy): Bacteria > Gemmatimonadota > Gemmatimonadetes > Longimicrobiales > Longimicrobiaceae > JAFAYN01. The sequence continues at coordinate 4,189,989 of OY970303.1, forward strand.
CCGGTTCCAGGAAACCGGCACCGGCTCCTGGCCCGTGAATTGCCAGTTATTTTGCGCCACCAATCGACAGGAGGTTTGTCTGGGTGGTGGCTGCGGGCCCGCTCAGGGTGGTCACAGTGCCTGCTGCACGGCGGGGGACGCCCCGGCGGGGTGGGCGACGGGAGAGACGGCCGACACAGGGAGACTCAACCCAGGAGGGACGATGCTGAAGACGATCAGGGGACTGGTGCTGGCGGTGGGAATGCTGGCCGCGGGCGTCACGCTGGCCGCAGCGCACGCGCCGGAGGTGGAGGCCGTGGCGTGGGCGTGGGACCAGGGAACGCTCTCCTTCACGAACACGCAGTCCAGCGAGGCCGCACAGGAGACCTCGGCCAGCGGGGCAGCGGGGGCGATCCGCTTCCAGGGGAGCCTGCAGACGCCGAACCCGTGCTACGACGTGACCGCGGCGCAGCGGCAGCGCGGCAAGCGAGTCATCGTCACGGTAACCGCGACGCCCACGGACGGGTTCTGCACGCAGGTGATCACCTACAACAACTACTCGGGCCAGGTGTCCGGGCTCGCCGCGGGGACGTACGACTTCCAACTGGTGCAGGTGGTCGGCGGCCGGTCCACGACGGTGCTCACCCAGCAGGTGACGGTGAGCTGAACCGCTTGAACGGCCTGGTCCGGGCGTGCCCCTCGCTGGCGCGAGGGTCGGGCTTCGGCTCCGTTACGCAGCAAACGACGCTGCGTAACGGAGTCGAGCCCCGCGAAACTGCCCGCGGGTCTCGCCCCTTCGGGCCGAAATCCCTCACGCAAGTGCCGACGTGGCAGCAGGATTCCCTCTGTTGCCCCCTCTCCCAGAATTGGGAGAGGGGGGCGAGCCTCAAGCGAGCCGGGTGAGGGCTGCGGTTCCCTAGCTTCCTGCCGTTTCCCCTTCCAGGATCCGCTGTTTTCGCTCCGCGCCCCAGCGGTAGCCGCCGTGGGCGCCGTCGCCGCGGACGGCGCGGTGGCAGGGGATCACCAGGGCCACCGGGTTGCTTGCGCAGGCGCGGCCCACCGCGCGCGCCGCCCCGGGGCTGCCCAGCGCGGCGGCGATCTCGCCGTAGCTGCGGGTGCTGCCGCGGGGGATCTCGCGCAGCGCCTGCCACACCCGCAGCTGGAATGCGGTGGCGCGCAGGTCCAGCGGCAGGTCGGGGGCGGGGGCGCGGCCCCCGGCGGCCTCCACCACGGCGCGGGCCCACTCGTCCAGCGCGCCGTCCGCGGGCTCCACCTGCGCGCCCGGGAACTCGCGCCGCAGCGCCGCCTCCAGCTCCGCGTCCGCGTCGCCCAGCGCCACCGAGCAGACGCCGCGCTCCGTGGCCGCCACCAGCAGGCGCCCCAGCGCGCAGGGGACCACGGTGAAGCGGATGCGCACGCCCCGGCCGCCGCGCCGGTACGCCGCCGGCGTCATCCCCAGCCGCTCGGCACCCGCCTCGTAGAGGCGGCTCCCCGACCCGTACCCCGCCTCGAAGCCGGCGCGGCTGACGCTTCCCCCGCCGCGAAGCGCCTCGCGCAGCCGCTCGGCGCGCCGGGCCGCCGCGTACTCCCGCGGCGACACCCCCACCAGGCGCTTGAAGACGCGCTGCAGGTGGTGGGGGCTCATGGCCGCCACGCGCCCCAGTTGCTCCAGCGTGACGCTCTCCTCCGGGTGCGCGTCCAGGTGCTCGCGTGCCCGGCGCACCGACTCGGCCGCGGGGGAGGGGCGCGCCCCGCGCGGGCGGCAGCGCCGGCACTCCCGGTATCCCGCCGCCTCCGCGTCGTCCGGGGTGGGAAAGAAAACGACGTTCTCGCGCCGCGGCCTGCGCGACGGACAGGAGGGGCGGCAGTACACCCCGGTGGTGGCCACCGCGTACACCAGGCGCCCGTCCAGCAGCGCGTCGCGCCCCTGCACCGCCTCCCACGCCGCCCCGTCGTCGATCTGCCGGGCCGCCGGGCCCGCGCTCGCCGTCGCCGCCATGGTGCCTCCCTCCGTTGGTCGTGGCTCCGTTCCGCGAGAGCAAACGTAGCGGGCCACGCCGGTGCGCTGCCACCCGGATCTTGCGCCGCAATTCGCCGCCCATTGACGGCGGCGGGCGCATCCGCCATCCTGCCACCGCTCATACCGGATTGGGTTGGAAGGGCCTGGCACGACTGGGTTGGGCGTGCCCCCGGCTGGCGCCGGGGTCGGGCTTCGGCTCCGTAAGCCCGCAAACAACGCGGGCTAACGGAGTCGAGCCCCGGCAAACTGCGCCGGGTCTCGCCCCTTCGGGCCGTAATCCCTCACGCGGGGGATCGCGCCGCCGGCCGCCTCCTTTCGTGCAGCTCCGGCAAGGACACTCCGACCGCAGATGACCCATTCGCAGTGGATGCTGGCCGCGGGGCTCGCCGCGCTGGAAGTGCTCCTCCTGGCATCGCTCCTGAAGCGGTCCCCGGAAGGGAGCCGTCCCCGGCGCCGGGAGCGGGTCCAGACCGTCGTGCTCGCGCACGTTCTGGGGGCCGCGCTGTTCTTCGCGGGCGGGTACACCCAGGCGAGCCATGGCTGGTTCAGCGGGAACGCCGCCCGCTGGAAGCAGCTTCCCACCCCGTTCGAGCCGTTCACCGCCAGCGGCGACCCCAGCCTCGCGCGGCAGGTGGGCGCGGTCGAGCGGCGCTCCCCGCGCCCGGACCTCGGCTCCGCGCGGGAGGTGGCGCGGTGGCAGCGGGAGATGCGCAGCTACCTGGACAGCGCGGTGATCGGCGCCGGCGGCGCGCGGGGCGGGGCGCCGCCCCGCCACCGCGTCCTGGGCACGGCGGAGCTGCCGGGCGGAGTGTCGCGCTCGTTCGTGGCGGTCCCGGGGTTCGACGGCACGCCGCTCCCCGGCTACCTGTTCGTGCCGCCGGGCGCGGGCCGCCGTCCGGCCGTCCTGGTGATCTCCGGCCACGGCAACGGCATCATCGAGACGGCGGGGCTCACGCCGTCGTACCAGCACGAGGCCGCGCTCCGCCTGGCGCGCGCCGGGTACGTCACCTTCACGCCGGAGCTGCGCGGGTTCGGCTACCTGGGGCTGCGCATCGGCAACGAGCACCTCACCACGGCAAACAACGCGGTGCTGGCGGGCCGCTCGTACAAGGCGTTCCTGCTGCGCGACCTGCGCGGAATGGTGGACTGGCTCCGGGCGCAGCCCGCCGTGGACCCGGACCGCGTGGGGGTCACCGGCGTCTCCTTCGGCGGGGAGATGAGCGTCGCCCTGGCCGCCGTGGACCCGCGGCTGCGCGTGGTGGTGGCCCAGGGAACCGAGGGCGGCGTGGGACCGCACGACGGGTACGCGCGCGACGCCAACCCCGGCTACCCGCACGTGCTCTGCCACTTCTTCGACACGCCGAACCGGCACCTCGCCCGCGAGGACCCCTTCCTCCTGGTGGCCCCCCGCCCCATGCTCCTGGTGCGCGGCACGGAGGAGGGCCCGGAGGACGCCGCCTTCCTGGCCCTGCTGCGGAGCACGTACCGCCTGCTGGGATCGGGCGGCGGCTTCGCGGACCGGAGTGTGCCCGGCGGACACGAGTACTTCGCGGACCCGGCGATCGCCTTCTTCCGCGAGCACCTGTAGCCCGTGCCACCCTCCACAGGAGAGCGCCCGTGACCCGTCCCCCGTCCGGAGCCCCGCGTTGACCACCCGCCGCCGCGACGTCGTGCTCCCCGCCCCGGAGGCCGTCGCGCACCTGCGCGCCGCCGACCCCGTCCTGCGCGGCGTCGTGGACCGCGTGGGAGCGTTCGAGATCTCCATGGAGCGCGACCTGTGGTGGGCGCTGGTGGACGCCATCTCCAGCCAGCAGCTCTCGGTGAAGGCCGCCGCCACCATCGTGGGGCGGCTGCACGCGCTGGGCGCGGCCGGCCGTCCGCCCACGCCGGAGGAGGTACTGGCCCTCCCGGACGAGACGCTCCGCGGCGCGGGCCTGTCGCGCGCCAAGACCGCCTACGTGCGCGACGTGGCCGCCCGCTGGCTGGACGGCTCGCTGCGCCACGACGAGATCCCCGCCCTCCCCGACGAGGAGGTGATCGCCGCGCTCACACAGGTGAAGGGGATCGGTCGCTGGACGGCCGAGATGATCCTGGTGTTCTGCCTGGACCGCCCCGACGTGCTCCCAGTGGACGACCTGGGGATCCGCGTGGCCGCGCAGCGCTGGTACGGCCTGCCGGAGCGCCCGGGCAAGGAGGAGCTTGAGCGCATCGCCGAGCCCTGGCGCCCGTTCCGGACGCTGGCCTCGCGCTACCTGTGGAAGAGCCTGAACGCCACCCCGGTCGCCGGGAGCGCCCCGGACCCGGCGGGCTGAACGGCGACGGCGACCCCCTCACCCCCCGGCCCCTTCTCCCACAGGGGGAGAGGGGGAAAGCCGTGCGAGCCCGTGCGAGCCGGGTGGGGGCCCTCGTGGACGCCCACGCGGGCCCCGCGTGAGGGATTCCGGCCCGAAGGGGCGAGACCCCGCGGGCCGTTTCGCGGGGGCTCGACTCCGTTGCAAACGGTAGTATCGTTTGCTACGGAGCCGAAGCCCGACCCCGGCGCAGCCGGGGACACGCCCTACCCCGCTGTACGTCGTCCAGCACCCCACACTCCTGGCACGATGATTGAGGTCCCACCCCCAAAGCCACGACGAAGTGGCGAGCAGGCAACGTGATGTGACCCACGCGACGGGGCGTCCTCAGGGGCGCCCTTTTGCATTTTTCCCAGGAGGTGAACCATGCGCTCGGTTCTCGCGACGGCGGTGGCCGTCCTCGCAGTGGTCGTGCTGGGCGGGGCGTGCGCCCCCGCGGCGTCGGGTGGCGCGGTCCTGCTGCCCCCGGAGATGTCGCCGGTCAGCACTGCCGCGCCGCCCACGGTGCGGGTGACCAACAACAACTGGTCCAACATGACCGTGTACGCCGTGCGCGGCAGCAACCGCTTCCGCCTGGGGATGGTGACCAGCATGGCGACGGAGGTGTTCAGGCTCCCCGCCTCGCTCACCAGCGGGGCCACCGGCGTGCGGCTCCTGGCGGACCCCATCGGGGGGAGCGAGCAGTACCTCACCCCCGCGGTGTACGTGGGCCGGGGCGAGGAGGTGAAGCTGGACCTCCACAACCAGCTCCAGATCTCCAGCGTGAGCGTCTGGGGACAGCGCTGAGGCGCGGGGGCGGCCCGCGGAGCCACTTGTTCCTGCCCGGGGACGCTGTACCTTTCGGGCCTCGAGCGAGAGGGTGAACCCGGACGCCGCAAGGACCACGAGTGCCGACGCTGGACGCGCTGATCAGGGGGCTCCCGGAGCGCCCGGACCCGGACGAGCTGCTGCTGGGGTTCGTGCCGCCGCCCCGCTTCGCCGGGAAGCGGTTCGAGGACTACGCCCCGGACGCGCGCTTTCCCTCGCAGCGGGCGGCCGTGGAGCGGCTGCGGGCCTTTGCCGCGTCCATGCGGGCGGGCTCGCTGGACGGGTGGATGCGCCGCGTGCGCGCCGCCGTCGGCGGGGCGGAGCGGGGAACGGGGGTGTACCTGGACGGCGGCTTCGGGGTGGGGAAGACGCACCTGCTGGCGGCGCTCTGGCAGGCCTCGCCCGCGCCCCGGGCGTATCTCAGCTTCGACGAGCTGGTGTATACCATCGGGCTGCTGGGGGTGGGGCCCACGCGCGAGGCCTTCCGGGGGATGCGGCTGGTGGCGGTGGACGAGTGGGAGCTGGACGACCCCGGCAACCTCAAGCTCGCGCTCGCCTTCCTGCGCGGGGCGCTGGAGGACGGCGTGCGCGTGGCCACCACCTCCAACACCGTCCCCGACGAGCTGGGGCGCGGACGCTTCTCGCAGAAGGACTTCCGCGCCGAGATCGAGGAGCTGGCCTCCGCCTTCGAGACGGTGCGGGTGCAGGGCGAGGACTTCCGCCACCGCCGCTTCCAGGCCGATCCCGGGCGGCGTTATTTCCTGCCGCGGGATGAGCTGGCCGTCGCGGCGCGGGCGGCGGGGCCCGGGGCGCTGTACGCGCCCTTCCCCGAGCTGCTCTCCGCCCTGGGCACGGTGCACCCCATCCGCTACGCCGCGCTGGCGGAGCGGATCGACGCGCTGCTCGTGGAAGGGCTGGCCACCGTCCCCGTGCTCCCCGACGCGCTGCGCTGGGTGCACTTCGTGGACAAGGTGTACGACGACGCGGTGCCGTTCGCGGCCAGCTCCGGCGTGGACCTGGAAGCGCTGTTCCCGGCCGAGTTCCTGCGTGGGCCGTACGGGAAGAAGTTTTCCCGCTGCCTGTCCCGGATGGAGGAGCTGCTGGGGGAGCGGGAGCCGGCGCGTGAGCGGGTGGCGGGGTGATCCTGTGATCGTGTCGTAGGGCCGCTCCGGAACCAGGCCAAACAGCCGGCCTGTTTCCTACGCGGGCGCAGGGAGCCAGGCCAAACTGCCGGCCTGTCTCCCTGCGCCGGAGAGAGCCAGCCGAAACTGCCCGGCTGTCTCCCTCCGCGACAGGATGGGGGAACGGCAGGGAACGGCGCCGGCCCGCGGGAGCGGGCTTTTTGCTGCGGGGCTGGTGTCGGCGACGACGGCTGCCGCCGCGGGTGGTGTGGCAGGCTGTGGCGCTTCACGCTGCGCGTGAACCGATGAACCCTGTTCCCTGCTTTTCGCCGGACCATTTGCTCGAACGCTGGGTACCTGCACCCGCCGCCGGACGAACGCACGTCCGGCACCTGAACGGACCAGGAACGAACTCTCACGGATGAGACCGCAAGCAACCTCCAAGATCGCGGCCGCGCTGGCGGCCCTCGCGCTGGCGCTTCCCGCCGTGGCCGCGGCCCAGGCGCGGGCGGACACCTCCGTGTTCCGCCCGCTGGAGCTCGCCGCGCCCAACGAGTACCGGTCGGCCAGCGGGGCGCCCGGGCCGCGCTACTGGCAGCAGCGCGCCGCCCACAGCATCGCCGCGGCGCTGGACACCACGACGCACGTCGTCCGCGGCACCGAGACCATCCGCTACCGCAACAACTCGCCGGAGACGCTGCGGTTCGTGTGGCTGCAGGTGGACCAGAACCTGTACCGGCCGGGGAGCAAGGGCTCCTTCCAGAACCCCTCCGACTCGCGCTGGGGAGCGCGCGACTTCGCGGGCGGGGTCACGTTCTCGTACGTGCGGGCCGGCGGGCGCACGGTGCAGCCGTACGTGGACGACACCATGATGCGGCTGGATCTGCCGCGCCCGCTTGCGCCCGGGGAGAGCGTGGAGCTGGAGCTGGGGTGGTCGTTCCCGGTGCCCGAGCACGGCTCCGACCGCATGGGGCGGCGGGGGCAGCTGTACGAGATCGCGCAGTGGTTCCCGCGCATGGCCGTGTTCGACGACGTCAGCGGCTGGAACACGGACCCGTACCTGGGCCAGGGCGAGTTCTACCGCGAGTACGGCGACTACGACGTGGCGATCACCGTTCCCGCCGATTTCGTGGTCGCCGCCACCGGCGTCCTCCAGAACCCCGGCGAAGTGCTCACCGCCGCCCAGCGCGAGCGCCTGGCCCGCGCCGCCGGCACCGACGAGCAGGTGTCCATCATCACCGCCGACGAGGCGGGGACCGCGGCGGCCCGGCCGCGCTCCGCGGGGACGCAGACGTGGCGCTTCCGCGCGGAGAACGTGCACGACTTCGCGTGGGCGGCCTCGCCGCGCTTCCGCTGGGACTCGGAAACGTGGGACGGGGTGCGCTGCCACTCCTTCTACGAGCCCGACGCGGAGAACTGGACCACGGCGGCGGACATGACCTGCTTCTCCATCAAGGAGTTCTCCACCCGCTGGTTCCGCTACCCGTACCCGCAGGCCACCAGCGTCGCCGGCCCGGTGGGGGGGATGGAGTACCCCATGTTCGTGATGGTGGGCTCCACCGGCACGGAGCAGAGCGTGTTCAGCACCATCGCCCACGAGCAGGGGCACGAGTGGTTCCCCATGATCGTCAGCTCCAACGAGCGGCGCTACGCCTGGATGGACGAGGGCTTCAACACCTTCATCGACCACTGGACCGGCGCGCTGCGCTACCCGGCCGACACGGTGCAGTACATGAAGCCGCAGGTGCGCGGGGCGTACGAGTCGCTACGGGACCGCGGCGGCGACCCGGTGGTGATGACGCCGCCGGACCGCATCCTGCGCACCTCGCTGGGGGTGGGGGCGTACTACAAGCCCGCGCTGGCACTGCACATGCTCCGCGACGAGGTGGTGGGGCCGCAGGCCTTCGACGCGGCGTTCCGCGAGTACGTCCGCCGCTGGGCGTACAAGCACCCCACGCCGGCGGACTTCTTCCGCACCATGCACGACGTCACCGGCCGGGACCTGTCCTGGTTCTGGCGCGGGTGGCTGTACACCGCCGAGCCGCTGGACCAGGCGGTGACCAACGTGACGAGCACCGCGGCGGAGGGCGGCGGCTTCACCGCAACCGTGGAGCTGGCGAGCCTGACCCCGGTGGCCATGCCGGTGCGCCTGCGCCTGGTGCTGGGCAACGGCGAGACGCGCGACGTGGAGCTGCCGGAGACGGTGTGGAACGGCGGCTTCGCCTACACCTTCGTCACGCGCGTCCCGGCTGCGGTCACGGGCGTGCTGATCGACCCGGCGAACACGCTCCCCGACCGCAGCCGCTCCAACAACGCCTGGGGTACGTCGCGGACGAAGTAGGGGAACGGGAGTGCGGAACGACGAGGCGCCCCCGCCGGGAGATCCCGGCGGGGGCGCCGTCGTGGGGGGCTACGCCACGGAGCCGCGGAGCCGGCGCGCGTCCCCGCCCATGAGCAGCTCGCCCTCCAGGTGCGCGGCGCGGGCGGGGTGGCCCACGCTCTCCACGCTGCGCTCCCACTCCGCGCGCCCCATCACCCAGAAGTCCACGCGGGGGCGGACGGCGGGAATGCGCCGCTGGAGCTTGGCCTCCAGCGCCAGCGCGTCGTCGCCGTCGTCGCGCAGCACCACGAAGGCGTAGAAGCCGTGTCCCTCCGGGGGCGACACGGGACGAAGCCCCACCACGCGCTCGATGCGGTGGGCGCCCACCACCCGGCCGATGGCGCGGGCGAGCTCGTCCGGGGTGCGAGGTCGATTCGAGTTCGACATGAACATCCACTTCGGTCGTGATCCGGCCAGGCGGGCGCGGCCCCCGGGATGCCGCCCCCCGCCTGCCCTTTCCGGGCCCGCGGCGGGGACCCCGCCGCGCCCCCGCAAGGTGCCACTTGCACAGGGTTCGCAGCCGCGATGCAAGACAGCGGCCCGGAGATCCGCGCCGCTGCTGGAGAATCGCCCGCGAGCGCGGACTCAACCGTCTTTTTACCTCCCCTGCGTGAGGGATTACGGCCCGAAGGGGCGAGACCGCGCGGCTGTTTGCGCGGGCTCGACTCCGTTAGCCCGCGTAGTTTGCGGGCTTACGGAGCCGAAGCCCGACCCCGGCGCCAGCCGGGGGCACGCCCGAACCCGCCGTTCAGGCCGTCCGTCAGTTCGCCGTCTTTGCACCTCGCGGCGGCGCGTTCTTCACGTACCGGTCCATCCAGTCGATCATCTCGGCGAGCGTGTGCTGCACCGACTCGCGCGCCCGGTACCCGTGGGCCTCGTGCGGGAGCACCACGTAGCGCACGGTGGCGCCGTTGCCCTTGAGCGCGGCGTAGAACCGCTCGGTCTGCACCGGAAAGGTCCCCGAGTTGTCGTCCGCCTCGCCGTGGATCAGCAGGATGGGCTCGTCGACCCGGTCGGCGTGGTTGAAGGGGCTCATGCGGTCGTACACCTCGGCGGCCTCCCAGTAGCTGCGCGACTCGGCCTGGAAGCCGAAGGGCGTCAGCGTGCGGTTGTACGCCCCCGAGCGCGCGATGCCGGCGCGGAACAGGTCGGACCGGGCCAGGAGGTTGGCGGTCATGAAGGCGCCGTAGCTGTGTCCGCCCATCCCGATGCGGTCCCGGTCCGCCACGCCCATCTCCACCACCTTGTCCACCGCGGCCCGCGCGCTGGCGACCAGCTGCTCCACGTACGTGTCGTTGGGCTCCCGGCCCCCGGCGCCCACGATGGGCATGGTGGGGCTGTCCAGCACGGCGTACCCCTGCGTGAGCAGGAACAGGTGCGACGCTCCGGCCACCTGCGGGAAGCGGTTGGGCGAGTCGGCGAGCTGGCCGGCCGCCGCCGCGTCGCGGAACTCGCGCGGGTACGCCCACATCAGCATGGGGAGCGGCCCGTCGCGCCGGGCGTCGTACCCGGGAGGCGTGAAGAGCGTGGCGCTCAGCATCACGCCGTCGGCGCGGGGGTAGGTGATGATGCGCCGCTGGACGCCGGCGAGCTGCGGCGCCGGGTCGGGGAAGTCGGTGACCGCCGCCGCCGACCGGCGCGCCAGGTCGCGCACGTAGTAGTTGGGCGGCTCGGTGAGCGCTTCGCGCCGGGTGAGGATGCGCTTTCCCTCGCGGTCCAGGAGCGAGACCAGGGTCTCGTAGTGCGGGTCGCGGGCCTGCCAGAGGCGCTCCGCCCTGCCGGTGGCCAGCGCCATCCGGTCCAGGAACGGGTAGCTCCCCCGCTCCGACGCGCCCTCGCCGGTCAGAAAGATCCGCCCGCCGTCCGGGGTGAAGACGAGCACGGGGAAGCCCGCCGGGTTGCGGGTGGTCACCGGGCTCCCCCGGTCGCCGTAGCGGTCCTCGGAGGAGCGGTCCCACAGCACCCGCGCCGCGCCGCCCGGGGCGGAGGGATCCACCACCTGGGCGCGGGCGCGGCTGGTGGTCTGCCAGCGCGACCTCACCAGCGCGAGGTCGCTCCTCCCCCAGGTGACGCCGTCGTAGCGCTGGTCCAGCTCCACCAGCGTGCGCGGGGCGCCGGTGAAGGGCGCGTCCAGCATCACCACCCGGTCGCGCACGGGGGCCGCCCGGCGCGGGTCGCCGCCGTCCTGCGCCTCGGCCCACACCAGGGTGGCGGGGGCGTCGGAGCGCCAGGAAACGGAGCGCGGGCCGGTGCGCACGCGGTCCCTGCCGATGGGGGGCGGGCTCACTTCGGGGCGGTCGGACACCCGGTAGACGCTGCGGCCGGCGAGGTCCAGGACGAGGGTTTCGCCCGCGAAGGCGCTCATGGGCACCAGGTAGCTGAAGGGCCGCCGGACCCGGTCCACGCGCACGTACTCCCCGCCCGGCGCCACGCCGTAACCGCTGATGATGGCGGGCTCCCCGATGGGTGTGGGCGCGCCGCCGTCCAGCGGGACGCGCGCGAGCTGCGAGGTGAAGTGGTACTCGAAGAGCCGCTCGTCGTGCGGGGTGGCGAGCAGGTCCTGGTACGTCCGCGCCGGGGCCGCCCGCCCGGCGCTCTCCTGCACGATGGGGCCGGCGGGGACGCGCGGCTCGGGGGGCGCCTCGCCGCGCCCCGGGGCCCGCAGCGTGGCCAGGAGGGAGCGGCCGTCCGGCATCCACTGGAAGGGGGAGCCGGCCGCGGCGTTCAGCTCGGGCCCGGTGAGCCGGCGCGCCCGCGCGGCGGCGGCGTCCACCACCCACAGCTCGATCCCCTCCGGCGTGGTGCGGGCGAAGGCCAGGAGCGACCCGTCCGGCGACCACTCCGGCGAGGAGATCCTCGCCCCCGCCGGGAGCTGCACCGCGCGGCGATTCCCCGCCCCCACGGGGCCCAGGGTGATGCCGTTGTAGTAGCTGGCCCGGCTGGGCCCGCCGGTGCGGGGGTTGATGCGCGCGCCCGCAAGCCGCAGCTCGGGCTCGGCCAGCTCGGCGATCCCCGGCATCTCCTCGCGCCCCAGGAGCGCCATGCGCTCGCGCCCGGGCGCCAGGAGGACGGTGGGGGCGGCGGGAGCGGCCAGGATCTGCGGGATGGGCGCGGGGGGCGTGCGGTAGACCGCGGGAATTCCCGGCGTGGCGTCCTGCGCGGGCGCGGGGCCGGCGGCCGCGAGCAGGGCGACGGCGGCCGCGGGCCAGGGCGAGGCGATGCGCTGCATGGGCCTTTGCGTGAAGCTGGGCAGGGGGAGCCGGCTTCGGGCGGCCGGCGGGAGCGCGTGGCGGATGCAGGGCAAGGTGGGGCGCCCCGGGGCCGGGGAGCAAGGGCGGCGCCGCGCCGGCCGGCGCGCTTTGCCCCGGTCTGCGCCGCGGGATAGATTGTGCCGGTGGCGCCTCCCCGCCACCTCCGCCGCGCGAACCCGCAGCCGCACGCCCGTGGAAAAGCCCGAGAAGACCCGTCCCCGCCTCTTCCTGATCGACGGCTACGCCCTGATCTACCGCGCGTTCTTCGCGCTGATCTCGCGGCCGCTGATCTCCGCCCGCGGCGAGAACACCTCCGCCGCCTGGGGCGTCACCAAGTTCCTCCTCAAGGTCATCGAGCAGCACGAGCCCGACTACCTGGGGATGGTGTTCGACGCGGGGACCTCCGACCGCCACGTCCTCTACCCGGAGTACAAGGCCACCCGGGAAAAGATGCCGGTCGAGCTGGACGGCTCGCTGCCGCGCATCCGGCAGCTGGTGGACGCCTTCCGCATCCCCATCGTGGAGCTGGCCGGCTTCGAGGCGGACGACGTCATCGGCACGCTGGCGCGCCTGGCCGCGGACGCGGAGCTGGAAACGGTGATCGTCTCCGGCGACAAGGACTTCTACCAGCTCATCCGCCCGCACGTGTGCCTGCTCAATCCCGGCCGCGGCGGGCCGCAGGCGGTGGACGAGGAGTGGGTGGACACCCGCAACGCGCACGAGCGGCTGGGCGTGGCCCCGGAGCACGTGGTGGACTACCTGGGGCTCATCGGCGACACCTCGGACAACGTGCCCGGGGTGCGCGGGATCGGGCCGAAGACGGCGATCCAGCTCATCGAGCAGTTCGGCGGCATCGACGAGATCCTGGCCCGCACGGGGGAGATCACCGCGAAGCGCGCGCGTGAAGCCCTGGAAACGCACCGCGCCGACGCCCTGCTTTCCCGTGAGCTGGTCACCATCCGGGTGGACCTCCCCATGTCGCTGGACCTGGAGGCGCTGCGCCGCAAGGAGCCGGACCGGGCGCGCCTCAAGGAGATCTTCCTGGAGCTGGACTTCCACTCGCTGGTGCGCGACTACGGCGCCCCCGCCGCCGAGGCGAAGCCGGCGATGGCGACCACCTACCGGCTGGTGCAGTCGGCCGCCGACGCCCGCGCGCTGGCCGAGCGCATGCGCGAGCGCGGCAGCGTGTCGCTGGACACGGAAACCACCAGCACCGACCCGGTGCGCGCCGACCTGATCGGGATCTCGGTGGCGCTGGAGCCGGGGGAGGCGTACTACCTCCCCTTCGCGCACTGCCTGCCCGGCGGAGGGCAGGGGGAGCTGCTGGAGGAGGGCGGGGAGGACCGGCCGGCGCCGGAGCCCCCGGCGTGCCTGCCGCCGCTGCTCAGCGAGGAGATGGCGCCGCTGGTGGCGGCCATCGAGGCCGCGGAGGTGGAGAAGGTGGGGCAGAACCTCAAGTACGACCTGCTGGTGCTGCGCCGCGCCGGGGTGCGGCTGGAGGGGATCGGCTTCGACACCATGATCGCCAGCTACCTGCTGGACCCGGGGCGCCGCGAGCACGGCATGGACTCGCTGGCGCTCCAGTACCTGGACCACCGCACCATCAGCTACGAGGAGGTGACGGGGAAGGGGAAGTCGCAGATCCCCTTCGCCTGGGTGCCGCTGGAGCGCGCCCGCGACTACGCCGCGGAGGACGCGGACGTGACGCTGCGGCTGCGGGACCTGTTCGCGCCGGAGCTGGAGAAGCTGCACCTGGACGACCTGTTCCGCCGCATCGAGATGCCGCTGGTGGAAGTGCTTGCGGAGATGGAGTGGAACGGCATCCGCATCGACGAGCCCTTCTTCCACGAGCTGCACCGGCGCCTGCTGGGTCAGCTGGAGGCGGTGCGGGCGACGATCCACACGGAGGCGGGCGGGGAGTTCAACATCAACTCCAACCCCCAGCTGCGCGAGATCCTCTTCGACCGGCTGAAGCTGCCGGTGATCAAGCGCACCAAGACGGGCGCTTCCACCGACGTGGAGGTGCTTCAGGCGCTGGCCGCGCAGGGGCACCGCCTGCCGGAGCTGCTGATGGAGTACCGGCAGCTGGACAAGCTGCTTTCCACCTACGTGGACGCGCTTCCCCGCATGGTGAACCCGGAGACGGGGCGCATCCACACCTCGTTCAACCAGACCATCGCGGCCACGGGGCGCCTGTCGTCCACCGACCCCAACCTGCAGAACATCCCCATCCGCACGGAGATGGGAGCGGAGATCCGCCGCGGCTTCGTGCCGCAGGAGGGGCACCTCTTCTTTTCGGCGGACTACTCGCAGATCGAGCTGCGCATCCTGGCGCACTACTCGGAGGACCCGGCCTTCGTGGAGGCCTTCCGCCTGGGCGAGGACATCCACCGGCAGACGGCGGCGCTGATCTTCGGGGTGGAGCGCGAGGCGGTGACGCGCGAGATGCGCGACCGCGCCAAGACGGTGAACTTCGCGGTGATCTACGGCATCGGCGCGTTCTCGCTGGCGAACCGCCTGGGGATCTCCAACGCGGAGGGGAAGCAGTTCATCGACGCCTACTTCGAGCGCTTCCCCGGGGTGCGCGCCTACCTGGACCGCCAGATCGAGCTGGCCCGCGAGAACGGCTTCGTGGAAACGCTCACCGGCCGCCGCCGCTACATCCCCGAGATCACGGCCCGCAACTTCAGCGTCCGCGCCTTCGGCGAGCGCGCCGCCACCAACGCCCCCATCCAGGGCTCCTCGGCGGACATCATCAAGATCGCCATGATCGACATCCACCGCGAGCTGCAGAAGGGCGACCTGCGCGCCAGGATGCTCCTCCAGGTGCACGACGAGCTCCTGTTCGAGGTGCCGAGGGATCAGGTGGACGACCTGCGCGAGATGGTGAAGGCGAAGATGGAGGGCGCCATCGAGCTCAAGGTGCCCCTGCGCGTGGAGACGGGTTTGGGCCAAAACTGGCTCGAGTGCAAGTGACGGCTCGATAAATCGCGCAGCTCTGCGTTGCCCTGCGGGCGGCTCCCTGCGACGTACATAAAGTACGCCTCGGTCGCCGTCCTCGGGCGCCTTGATCTGCACGATTCCTCTTCGCCTTGTCGTGTCGTGCCCGTCCGAACGGACACAGGGGGAGAACAACGCTGCCGTGCCGTTCCCGCTGTATCCAAATGAATCTGTTCGGAGGGAGACTCACGCGGCAGTTTGCGTGAGGCTCCCTCCGGCGAAGGGAGACCCGGGGCGGTTTCCGGGGCTCCCGCAGCCCGCGCAGGAGACGGACGGCAGTATCGTCCGGCTCCGGAGCGGCCCACGAATGCCGAAGAAAACGACCTGCTTTCGCCCCGCAACCCCGCGCGCTAGTTTGCAACGCCCGTCCATTTCCTTCGCTGGAGGCCCCATGGCCCTGAGCACCGGTTCGCCGCACGCCGCGGGGGGCGATGCCCACGCCCACCCCTGACGCGCCCCGCCCGCTCCCGTTCGTCCTGGGCGTCGTCGGCGACTCGGGGAGCGGCAAGAGCACCATCGCCCGGGGCGTGCGGGCGCTGATCGGGGGGGACAACGTCACCTCGCTGGAGCTGGACGACTACCTGCGCTACAACCGCGCGGAGCGTGCGGAGCGGGGGCTGACGGCGCTCAACCCGCTGGTGCACAACCTCCCGCTGATGCAGGAGCACCTGCAGCTCCTCCGCCGCGGGCGCCCGGTGCGCAACCGCGCCTACGACCACACGGACGGCTCCTTCGGCCCCGTGCGGGTGATCGAGCCGCGCGACGTGGTGCTGGCGCGCGGGCTGCTGGGCTTTCCCACGGAGGAGCTGGGGAAGTCGTACGACCTGTCGGTGTTCGTGCACCCGGAGCCGGAGCTGCTCTTCCGCTGGAAGCTGCGCCGCGACGTGCAGACGCGCGGCTACTCGGAGGCGGAGGTGCTGAAGCACATCGCGCAGCACCTGCTGGACTCCAAGCAGTTCGTCGCGCCGCAGGCGGAGCGCGCGGACCTGGTGGTGCGCTACGAGATCCCGGAATGGGACGCGGCGGACTCGGACGCGCGGGTGTCGCTGGTGCTGCGGCGCGGGGCGGCGGAGGCGCTGCGCGGAGCGGCGATCGAGCGCTTCGGCGAGGCGGCGCGGATGGAGGAGCGGGACGGGGAGCGCGTCATCCGCCTGGACGCGGGGCTGTCGCTGGAGAGCGTGGACGCCTGGGGGCGGGAACGCTTTCCGGACACCTTCGCGCCGGACGCCGTGGGCGCCTTCTGGGACCAGGAGGGGGGCTCGTCGCGCCTTCCCTCGCTGGCCTTCACGGAGGTGCTGATCGCGGCGCTGACGCAGCGTCTCCGGCGCGTGGAGGAGGCGCCGCCGCCGGCGCTCTGACCCGCGGCGCCCCGGGGCGGCGCGCACGCCGCCGCGCGGGCCCGGGGGCCCGCGCGGCGGTTTTCTTGCGTACGCCTGCCGAGCCCCGTCCGCAGCCTCCACCCGGTCCCGTATGCCGCCGTCCGCACGCTCCCGGAGCCGTTCCCGCGGCGCCTTCCCCCGCCGCCGCGCCGACCGGTAGCGCGTGGCGTTTCCTCCCGCGCACCTGCTGGTGGGGGCCGGGGTGGCGGAGGTGGTGCGGAGCGCCGCGCCGCCGCTGCCGCGCCGGCGGGCCTGGGCCGTGGCGGCTTCGCTCGCGGTGGTGCCGGACCTGGACCTGGTGCTGGGTCTGGCGCTGGGGCGCGGCGCGGAGTACCACGGGACCTTCACCCACAGCATCGTGGCCACGCTGGTGGTGGGGCTCGCGGCGGCGGCGCTGGCGGGGTGGCGCTGGGGGGTGCTGGCGGGGGCGGGGTACGGCTCGCACCTGCTGGTGGACCTGCTGGACGACCGCGGGCGCACCAACGTGCTGCTGGGCTGGCCGTTCACCCACGAGCGCCCCTTCGCCATCGCGCGCGTCTTTCCACCGGTCCCCTTCGGGCGGGCCGGCGGGCTGCGCGAGTCGGTCCTGGCGCTGCCCCGCCCGGAGGCGCTGCTGGCGCTCGCCCAGCAGACGCTGATCGGCGGTCTGTTCTTCCTGGCGCTGCTGGCGCTGGCCGGGGCGCTGCGCGTGGCGCGGCGCCGGCGGCGCGCCCGGCACGCCGCTCCCTGACGCCTTCCGGCACCCTCCCGCCATGTCCACCGCTCCCGCGCAGGACCGCTCGCGCGCCCCGCTCCTGGAAGCCTTCGCGCGCGACGCGCGGCACTCGGCGCGCGCGCTGCGGCGCGTCCGCGGCTTCGCGGCCACGGCGGTGCTGACGCTGGCGCTGGGCGTGGGCGCGGCGATCCCCATGCTGGGGCTGGTGGTGGCGGGGCGGGGAAGGCCTGCGCCCTCGGCGCTCCCCGCGCCGCTGGAGCCGGCGGGGGGCGGGCGGCTGGCGTGGGGCGCCGCCGCGCGCACGGTGGATGGCATCCGGCACGACGGGGTGGAGCTGCTGCTGGCGGTGCTGCTGGGGCTGGCGGCGGCGGCGCTGGCGCTGGCGTGCGCCAACCTGGCGATCCTGCTGCTTTCCCGCGCGGGGGCGCGGCGGCACGAGATGGCGGTGCGGGCGGCGCTGGGCGCGGGCCGCGGGGCGATCGCGCGGCAGCTCCTGGCGGAGGGCGCGCTGCTGGCGGCGGTGGGGGTGGGGGCCGGGGTCGTGCTGGGGCTGGCGGGGGCGGCGCTGCTCCCGGCGACCTGGCCGGCGGGGCTGGCGCGCTTCGCGGACGGCGCGGCGGTGGCCCGCGCGGCGGTGGCGGTGGCGGGAGGGATGGCGGCGGTGGGGCTGCTTTTCGGCCTGGCGCCCGCTCTCGGCGCGGCCGGCCGCGGGCCGGGCGCCCTGCTCGCGGCGGGGGCGCGCGCCACCGGCGACCGCGCGGAGGGGCGCCTGCGCGGCGCGCTGATGGTGCTCGGGGTGGGGCTGTCGGTGGTGCTGCTGACGGCCACGGGGCTGCTGGTGCGCGGCGCGGCGCCCTCACTCGCCGGCGGGGAGGGCGGGATCGACGTGCGCGACACGGTGACGATGCGGGTGGACCTCGCCGCGGCGGACCCGGCGGCGCGGGCGGCGCTGCTGGAAACGGTGCTGGAGCGCGCCGCGGCGGTGCCCGGCGCGCGGGCCGCGACCGCGTCCACGGACGGCGCGTGGACGGGGCTGGGGACGGAGGACGCGGTGCGCTCCTTCTGCCCGGCGGAGTGCTGGCTGTACTACGTCCCCATTCCCATGTTCGATCGCGTGGCGCGCCACCACGCGGTGAGCCCGGGCTTCTTCCGCGCGCACGGGGTCCCGGTGCTGCGCGGGCGGGAGCTCACGGCCGCGGACGGGCCGGGGGGCGCTCCGGTGGCGGTGGTCAACCGCACCTTCGGCCAGCGCCTGTTCCCCAACGGCGAGCCGCTGGGAAAGCGGATCCGGGTGGGCGGGCCGGCCGGGCGGTGGTATACGGTGGTGGGGATCGTGCCGGACCTGCGGCCGCGCGGGCTGGGCACGGGCGGCGAGCCCCCCATGCCCGCCCTGTACCTGTCGGCGCTCCAGCACCCGCCGCGCTCGGTGGCGCTGGCCGTGCGCGGACCCGGCGATCCCGGGCGGCTCGCCGGCGCCGTGGAGGCGGCGGTGCGCGCCGCCGCCCCCGGCTCCAGGATCTCCGGGGTGGGCACCATGGCCGCGGAACTGTCGCGCTTCGCGGCCCCGCTGCGCTGGTTCGGCGCGCTCTTCGGGGTGCTCGCCGCGGCGGCCGTGCTCCTCGCCGTGATGGGCGTGTACGGTGTGATGTCGTACAACGTGGCCCGGCGCACGCGCGAGGTGGGGGTGCGGATGGCGCTGGGCGCGCGCGTGGCGGACGTGATGCGGCTGGTGGTGGGCGCGGGGATGCGCCTCACCGCCGTCGGGGCGGTGGTGGGGCTGTGGGGCGCCCTCAGCGTGGCGCGCCTGCTGGAGGTCAAATTCCAGGGGGTGGATTCGCTCGACCTGCCGGTGTACGCGGCCGTCGCGGCGCTCCTCGCCGCGGTGTCGCTCGCCGGGAGCTGGATCCCCGCCCGCCGCGCCGCCCGCGTGGACCCCATGGTGGCGCTGCGCGCGGAGTGAAGGGAACGGGGGACCAGCCTGCCGCGGTGGGGGGCCCCAGCGGACGCCAGCGCGATGCCCCGCGTGAGGGATTACGGCCCGAAGGGGCGAGACCCCGCGGCTGTTTGCGGGGGCTCGACTCCGTTATGCACGGTTGTTCGTGCGTTACGGAGCCGAAGCCCGACCCCGGCGCAGCCGGGGGCACGCCCGAACCCGCGGTCGCTCCTGACCGACCTTGCAGCACTCAGAACAATGGAGTAGACGCAGATGGCTGGACGATCGACGACCGGACTGCCGACGAACCCTCTCGGCACATCGGGAATGGACATCACCCGCGTCGGCTTCGGCGCGTGGGCCATCGGCGGGGCGGGGTACGCCTTCGGCTGGGGGACGCAGGAGGACGAGGACTCGGTC
Organism: uncultured Gemmatimonadales bacterium; assembly: GCA_963716255.1. Lineage (GTDB taxonomy): Bacteria > Gemmatimonadota > Gemmatimonadetes > Longimicrobiales > Longimicrobiaceae > JAFAYN01. The sequence continues at coordinate 4,209,345 of OY970303.1, forward strand.
TCCGCGATCCGGCACGCGGTCGAGCGGGGGATCAACTGGATCGACACGGCGGCGGTGTACGGGCTGGGGCACTCGGAGGAGGTGGTGGCGCGGGCGCTGCGCGGCGTCCCGGAGAGCGACCGGCCGTTCGTGTTCACCAAGTGCGGCTTGGTGTGGGACGAGGGCGACCCGCAGGCGCCGCCCCGCCGCGTGGGCGACCCGGCGAGCATCCGCCGCGAGCTGGAGGCGTCGCTGCGCCGGCTGGAGGTGGAGCGCGTAGACCTGTACCAGATGCACTGGCCGGCGGAGGACGGGGCGCCGCTGGAGGAGTACTGGGGTGAGCTGGTGCGCCTGCGCGACGAGGGCAAGGTGCGCGCGGTGGGCCTTTCCAACCACGACGCTGCGCAGCTGGAAAGGGCGGAGCGGATCGGCCACGTGGACTCGCTCCAGCCGCCGTTCTCGGCGGTGCGCCGCGACGCGGCGGCGGAGCTGGGGTGGTGCGCGGACCACGACACGGGGGTGATCGTCTACAGCCCCATGCAGTCGGGGCTGCTGACGGGCGCCTTTTCCCGCGAGCGCGCGGGGAAGCTTCCGGAGGACGACTGGCGCTCGCGCTCGCCGGACTTCACCGGCGAGGGGCTGGAGCGCAACCTGCGGCTCGCGGCGGCGCTGGAGCCGGTCGCGGAACGGCACGGGGTGTCCCCCGCGGCGGTGGCAGTGGCGTGGACGCTGGCCTGGCGCGGCGTGACGGGGGCGATCGTGGGGGCGCGCAGCCCGGAGCAGGTGGACGGCTGGCTCGCCGCCGCGACGCTGGAGCTGACCGCCGCGGACCTGGACGAGGTGGCGGAGGCGATCCGGACGAGCGGGGCGGGGAGCGGGCCGGAGCGGCCGGGACGCTGAAGGCCGTCGGCACACGACGGATCAGGGCAGCGACGAAAAGACGACCCCGCCGGGATCTTCCGGCGGGGTCGTCTTTTCGTCCGCTCGTGGCGCAGGCCCGGCCTACGGGGTGGGCTGCGCCATCAGCCGCTGCACCATTTCGAACATCTTCGCGGTGGCCTGCGGGTTCACGCGGATGCTCTTCTGCCCGACGGGGCTCTCGTAGAACGCCGTCAGCTGGCGCAGCTCGTCCTCGGTGTACAGGCTCGCGTACAGCCTCACGTACTCGGGCCCGACCCTCTGCCAGGTGAGCTTCTGCGCGAACATTTCCCTCATCTGCCTGGCCAGCTCCGCGCCGGGCCGGCTCGTGTCCGCGCCCGCAGGGTGGAACTGCCGGATTATCTGCTCCTGCATGGGACCCCAGCTGCTTTCCAGGTGCATGGCCGCGACCAGTCGCTCCGCGGCCCTCATCTGGCCCGGCGTCGGCTCCTGCGCGGCGAGGGGACGGGCGAAGGCGGCGACCAGGGCGAACAGCAGCAGAAAGCGTCCGATCATGGCGTACCTCTCAAGGGTTGGAGGGCAAGGAACGGCTCCACGGCGCGGCGTGGGGCAATCATGTGCGGATACCGCCAGCGAAAGCTTCTCGTCCACACGGCGAACCGGGCTCTCGTTCCGGTCGGAACCGGGTCCCGGGGGCTCAGCTCCGATCAGGACCGCGCGGCTTCGATCCATGGACGATCTGCCCCAGGAGGAGAAGGCCGAGCGCCGCGAACTCCATGTAATCCATTCGGGACCGGGCTGTCGAAGGGGGGGCGGTCTGGCCCAGCGACATCCTGGCCCCTACGACGTACAGCAGGAGGCCGATGGCGACCAGGTGAAGCACACGGCCCACGATCTCCCGCCAACCGTGCCGCCTGCGGACCGCTACCACGAGCCGCCAGGCCGCATAGAGCGCGATCAGGACGAATCCCAGGTACACCCCGGCGGCGAGAGGGCCGAGTGACCATGGCCCGTTCATACCAGGCAGGCGACCCCCGCGGCGAATTCTGCACCCCAGACGATTTTCTCAAGACGATCCAGGGTCGTCTTTGCATCGTTCATCTTGCTTTCGAGCGCTCGGAGCTGGTCGCCCAGCTGAGACAATCCCTGCTGCTCGGGCCAGGTATACACACCGTCGGATCTGGCTTGATTGTCCCAGGCCTTGTACTCCGCGTATTTTTTCACGTACGCGTCGTACGCGGCTGCGTATGTGTCCTGAGCCCTTTTCAGCTCGATCTTGAGGCCCGCGACCGTGCCGAGCGCGCCGGCGCACAACGGATTCGGTCCGGCCGAGGCTTCTCCGCCACTCCCGCCGTCATCGCTCCCGACGCCACTTCCACCTCCGCTGATCTCCGGCGTGCTCGGTGGAGGCGGAAAGTTCGGCGGCGGGGGAGGTGGAGGAAGGGGCGGCGGCAGGGTAGGTCCACCGGAGATTCCCTCGCAGGTGGATACCCAGCTTCCCTCCGTGGTTCCATCGTCGACGCGCTCGAAAGTGCATTCCCCGCTGTTGATCGTGACGCCGGGCTCCTCGGGATCGGCGACCACCAATCCCTCGTGGCGTAGAGCCGTCGTTCGTGCCGCGGGCGAGCCTTCCTGGAGCGGATCCAGGGGCCCTTCGGCGCAGCCGATGAGGCTGCCCAACAGCATCACTGCCGTGATCTCGCGGGTGAATGAGCGCATGCTTTTCCGGAGAGTCGAGGGAAGAGCGGGGGAAAGCCGAGAGCGAAGATACGGAACATGCCGATACATTCCGGCGCCGGGGAAGATAATGCATTCTACGTTCGTGTAAAGCTTTTTGTCTGAAAATGTGCTGTTTGAGGAAGCGGCGCCGCCGTCCCCCCGATTCCGGGCACCGGCACGCCCGCGCGATCCGGGTGCCCTGTTCCCCCTCGCCGAGCGGGCGAGGGGGCCGACCTGACGCTACGGCACCCGCTCCCGCGAGGCGGCGAGGAACTGGTCCATGGCGATGGAGCAGCCGCGCGCCTCGGCGCCCCGCGCGCGGCCCAGCACGCGGATCCCGTCCGGCGCGGCGAAGCCCAGGTCGGCGGTCTGGATGGCCATGACCGAGTCGAGGTTGGCGAGGTCCCAGTGGCGCAGCACGCCGGTCTCGCCCTCGGGGACGGGCTCCAGCGTCTCGGGGTCCACGGCGAGGGAGCGCACCCAGGGCGGGCCGGCGTGCAGGCGCGGCCCCGCCACGCCCGCCACGCCGTCGTAGAACTGGGAGCTCATCTCGGTCATGCCGTACTCGTTGACGCACCACTCCGTCCCCATCCCCAGCCGCTCGCCGAGGGCCGCGTATAATTCCTCGCTCGTGATCTCCCGCGAGCGCCCCTTGAACCCGCCGGTGTCCATCACCCGCGAGCCGGGCGGGAGGGCGTAGCGCGCGCCGCTCTCCGCCGCCGCGTCCAGCCAGTGCACGAAGGCGAAGCTGGTGCCCAGGACGCACACCGGCGCGCCCTCCGCCTCGGAGCGCCGCAGCGCGGCCCCGAAGCCGGCGGGGTCGATCCCCGCCTCGCCCACGAAGTACCCGCTTCCCTCCGCCCCCAGCTCCCGCACCACCTCGCCCACCATGTGCGAGAGCGACGAGTCCGGCGCCTCCTCCGGCGGGCGGATCAGCGACAGCATCCGCACGGTCCCGCCCTCCGGGAGCAGGTGCGCCGCGAAGCCCGCGCGGAGTGCCGCGTCGTAGAGCGCCAGGTCTGGGAGCCAGTGCTCGCCGCGGCGCTCCGGCCCCGCGGTGGTGCCGCTGGTGCGGAACACGGTGCGCACGCCCGCCGGGTCCGCGCACACCAGCGGCGCCGCCTTGAAGGCGTCCGTGGGCACGGCGGGGACCTCCGTCCAGTGCCGCACCGTGTCCGGCGACGCGCCCCGCCGCTCGCAGAACAGCCGGTATGGCCGGTTGCGGGCGAACTGGTGCGCGAACACCGCCCGCGCCAGCGCGTCGAACTCCCCGTCCGTCATGGGCGCGCCCGTCCCGGCGCGGATGCGCGCGAGCAGGCGCTCGCGGAGCTCGGCGGGGTCGGGCGCGTGGGTCACGGGATCAGGAAAGCTGAGGTGGCGCGGCTCGGCGAAGCGGACGGCGGGAGAATAGGCGCGGGGATACGGGAGGACAAGCGGGCCGCTGTTGCCGTTCCGCAGTACCCCCCAGAGTCTTTTCGGAGGGAGACTCGCCGGCTGTTTGGCGAGGCTCCCTCCGGCGTAGGGAGACAGCCGGGCAGTTTCGGCTGGCTCCCGGAGCCCGCGGAGGAGACGGACGGCAGTATCGTCCGGCTCCGCAGCGGTCCCCCGAAACCCGACGAAGCGGGAAAAAACTCAGGACCTCACGGCCCCGCGTACTCCGCGAGAAGATTCCCCAGCTGCTGCTGCACCCCCCGCGCCCCGGACGTGTTGCGCCCGTTGTACAGGAAGGAGAACGCCACGTTCTCGCCGCTGGCCGTCTTGACGTAGCCGGACAGCGTCCGCACCCCGCGGATGTAGCCGGTCTTGGCGTGCAGGTTCCCCTTGGCGCGCCCCCCGTTGAAGAGCCGCGCCAGCGTTCCCTCCCGGTCGCCGCCCACCGCCAGCGACTCGTGGAACACCCGGCTCCACGGCTGCTTGTCCGCGTACACGAGCGCGTCCACCAGCGCCTTGGAGCTGGTGCGGTTCAGCGCCGAGAGCCCGGACCCGTCTGCCTGGTAGAGCTGCCCGTACGGCACCCCGGCGTTCCGGATGAAGAACTGCGCCGACGCCGGGCCGCCCGTCACGTAGCTCCCCACCCCGATGCTGTGCGCCGCCGCCGCCTTCCAGAAGTGCTCCGCGAAGAAGTTGTCCGAGTCGCGGTTGAGCTTGGGGACCATCTGCGCCAGCGGCATGGACAGGTGGCGGTGGATCAGCTTTGCGCCCTGCGGGGTCGTGCCGCGCCGGACCGCGCCGGCCACCTGGATCCCCTCCTCGCGCATGGCCTGCCGGAGCGCCCCGGCGGCCAGGAGCGACGGGTCCGCCGCGCCCACCGGGTAGCGGTGCGGGCCGCGGCCGGACACCCCGCCCTTGATGATGATGGTGTCCTGCCCCGGGTTCCTCACCGCGAAGCCGCGCCCCCCGCCGTTGCTGGAGCGGTTGATCACCGGGATCTCCGGGACGTCCGGCTCGCGCACGAAGGTGGTTCCCCCCGGCCCCGGGCTGACGTTGATCCAGAGCATGTTGCGCTGGAAGGGGAGGCCGGTGACGGTGGGGGCGTAGTAGGCGGCGCCGTTGCCGGTGTCCGCCGGCCAGTGCGGGCCGTAGAAGAGGGTGTCGAAGACGCTGGCATCCGCGATCACTCCGCCCTGCACCGCGCGCACGCCGCGCGCCTTGAGCTGCCGCGCGATGATGCGCAGCCGCTCCATGGGGTCCCTGTCGAACTCCGGGTAGCCGAAGGCCGGGTCGCCGGAGCCGCGCAGGTAGACCGGCCCCTGCACCACCCCGCTGGCGGGGATCCCGCCCGGGATGAGGACGTCCGTGGGGAAGCGGAAGTCCGGCCCCATGGTCGCCAGCGCCCAGATGGAGGTGAACACCTTGTTGTTGGAGGCCGGGACCATGACCGAGTCGGCGTTCACCGCGAACAGGGGGCGCCCCCGGTCCATGGACCACGCGAACACGCTCCACTCGTCGGCGCTGCCGCCGAGCAGCCCCTGCACGGCGGCCTGCAGGGGAGGCTGCGCCGCCTGGCGCGACTCCACGGTCCCCGGCAGAGCCAGGGCGGCGGCGAAAGCGGCGAGCCCGAGGGCCCGCCGCCTGAGGGGGGTGCGTCTCATCGTCTCCGGTGTCGTGCTTCGGTGTTTCCCGGCCGGGCCCCGCCGCGCGCCGCCCGTCACAGGGTCTGCGGAGTGGAGGCCGGCGCCTCCGGCTGCGGGCTCGGCTGCCCGCCGTTCATCTCGTGCAGCTGCTCCAGCATCATCTGCTGCACGCGGAAGGAGGCGCGGGAGTTCTCCTCCATGTCCAGCGTCACCTCGAAGAACGCCGCCACCGCGAACATCACCACGGCGGTGAGCACCGTCCCCAGCAGCGTGAGCACCCCCGCCTGCACGCTCATGTCGTCGCCGCCGATGCCATAGGCGAACATCAGCCCGCCCACCAGCAGGGTGGCGATCCCCAGGAAGCGCAGGAACCCCATGAGAAAGCGCAGCCCGCCGTAGCGCTGCTCCACCCCGGCCAGCCGCGCGGGGGTGCGCCGCTCCCGCAGCAGGGCGTGGCAGTTGGGGCAGTGGTCCACCCGGGGATCGTCCACCACGGTCCCGCAGCTGGTGCACTGGACCGGGGTGCTGAAGAGGTGCATGCTCATCTGACTCGCGCGCAATTCCGGGGAACGGGCGCGACGGAGCGGCGCCCGCCGCCCGTCCGCACCGACGCCGGTGGACGGAGCAACGGGCGTGCCATGCATCGCCCCTGTCCGGCTTTGTACGACCGGGAGCCGCCGGCCGCGTGCGTCTACGCCGGCAGGGCGTCGTCCGCCCAGCGCTCGCCGCGCCCGCCCACCGCGCGGACGGCGGCGGCGAGGCGGCGCATGCGTACCAGGCGCAGCGAGCGGAAGGTGTGGCGCACCACGCAGCGGAAGCGGCGGCAGTCGCGGCACTCCAGGTCGAAGCCGGTGGCGTCCAGCGGGAGGTAGCGCGTCATCCGCGTCCCGGGGCGTGCCTCCAGCAGCTCGCCGCAGCAGGGACAGCTGGGATCGGGTCCCTGGCGGAGCTGCCGGTCGATCTCGCGGCCGTCGCGGAGCTCGAAGCTGCGCCAGGAGGCGCGGACGCGGCGCGGCGAGGGGACGGCGGACTGGCGGGTCGGGTTCATGCGACGTGGGGGTTTGGCGCCGGGTCTCCGGTCCGGGAGCGGTCCGGGAGGGTGCCGGCGGTGAGGTGGCGGGACACGGGGACGGCGGGGCCGTGCGGGGCGTCGGCCAGGGGCGGGCGGACCTCCACGAACGCGGCGTGCACCGCGTCCACGGCGATGGTCGCGCCGCCGGCCAGCTCCACCACCAGCCCGTGGGAGCCGCGCTCGCGGACGCGCACCCGGGATCCCACCCGGATCCCGACGTCCTCGAAGCGCTGGCGCAGGCTTCCGAACAGGATGTGGACCACTTCGACCAGTTTGCCCGGGGCGGCCTCCGCCAGGGAGTGGCGGGGCTCCGCGTCGGGCCGGGGGTGGGAAGCCATGGTGACTCCCGGACGTGTGGGGTGTCCGTCCGAACCACAGGAAAAGGGTGAACAGTTGACGGCAAATCGGGTGCCAGCGAGCACGTCCCCGGCCACTTTCCGTGAACGCCCACCCAACCCCATCTCACCCTCGCACTCCCGCGTCTACTCCTCCAGGTCGCACCACCGCAGCATCTCTCCCAGCGGCGGGTGGCCGTCGTGGTGCCAGGTGCCCGGGGGCCACGCCATCTTGCCCAGCGGCGACACCCGGCTGGCGCCGGCGCGCCCCAGCGCGGCGGCGAGCCTTTCCGTGCGCTCCGGGGACGCGGCCACGCCCACCGTCTGGAGGAGCGAAGCCGTCCCGGCGGCGAGCGCGGGGACGGCGTCCAGCGAGGGCACGGGCTTCACCCGCACCACGCGGTTCAGGCAGGAGGGCGCGAAGGCCGGATCCGTTTCGTAGACCACCGTCCAGGTGGTCCCCCGCGGCGAAGCGTGCAGCTCCACGCCGCCCCCGGCCAGCTGCGCGAACTCCGCCTCGCCGCGGAGCTGGCGGATCGCCGAGGCCTCGCTGCGGGCGACGGCGCCGCGGGGGAGCTCCCGCTCCGTGTCCGCCATGGCGCCCGCCAGCAGGCGCGCCCACGCGCGCGGGTCGGTCGCGCCCCCCTCCTCCACGTAGAACAGGTGCGGAGACACGCACCCCTGCTGGTCGAAGGTGGCCACCTCCAGCGCCGCCGCCGCCGCCACTCGCCCCGCCGCCTCCGCGTCCGCCAGCGCCTCCCGCCCCACCACCCCGAACGACAGCTTCGGTCCGTACGCCAGCACCCGCGTCCCCGCCGGCGTCGCCCCGCGCACCGCGGCCACCGCCTCCGCGCCGCCGTACACCACCACCGCGTCCGCCATCCCCAGCGCGGCCGCCTCCAGGGCGTCGTCCCCCCCGTGCCAGTACGTCACCGCCAGGCATTCGCCCAGCTCCGGGTCCTCCTCCGCCACGCCCCGCGCGAAGAGCGCCGCCAGCAGCGGCTCCCCGACGGCCGTCTTTCCCAGCGCCGCCGACTTCACCAGCAGCGAGCGCACCAGCGAGGTCACAGCCACCCCCGGCACGTTGCCGCTGAACACGTGCGTCGCCACCCGCGGCCCGTAGGCGCGCGACTTTCCCGGCGCGTGGCGGCGCGGGCGAAAGCCGTCCAGCACCGCCGGGTCCTCCAGCTCCGAGCGCAGCAGCGCACGCAGCCGGTCCGCCCGCCACTCCGGCGTCATGCGGTCCAGCACCAGGCGCACCATGGGCGGCGAGTAGCCGGTGATGCGCGGGAGCGCCGCCTCCGCCAGCTTCCGCAGCGGGTCGCCCGCGTCCTGGAGCCGCGCCGCGACCCGGTCCACCACCCGCACAACGTCGTGCACCGGGCGGTCGGCCAGGTACAGGTCGCGCGCCTCCCCCAGGGCCTCCACCTGCTTCCTCAGCAGGGCCGCGTCCACCATGGGCACGCGCAGTTCCATCGCCGTGTCGCCCTGGCCGTAGGGCCAGGTCGAGGTCGGCGGGTCCGGCAGGGCGGGGAGGTGGAACGCGTCGATCTTCACTGCTTTTTTACCGCGTGTGTGTCGCTTCGTCGTGTCGTGGCGAGCCGCTACGGAGCCCGGCGATACTGCTGCCGGTCTCCTCCGCGGGCTCCGGGAGCCACCGGAAACAGCCCCGGTGTCTCTCTCCGCCGGGGTGAGCCTCGCCAAACAGCCGGCGAGTCTCCCCCCGAACATCGTGCGGGGGATACAACGAAAACCACGGAACGGCAAAAACAGAAGCCCCTCCCCCGAATCGGGGGAAGGGCGAGGGTCCCGGACCGCCGTCGCCGTTGCAGGCTGTTCCCTGTTCCCTGTTCCCTGTTCCCTGTTCCCTGTTCCCTACAAAAAGTCCCAGAACGTCGGGCGGGTCTCCACGACCACCTCCCAGCGGCCGTCGCGGCCCAGGCCGCGGGCCAGGTCCACGCGCACGATGTCGTAGAAGATCCCCAGCCCCGCCCCGATGCTCGCGCGCACGCCGTCCGTGGTCCGGGCCGGCCAGGCGGCGAGCGCGTCCTCGCCGGCCTCGCCCTCGCCCGTCCACCCCGCCGCCCCCAGGAGGCGGCCGCGCAGCCAGGGGGCGGCCAGCTCGGCGGAGGCGACCGCCCGCGCCAGGGCGAAGCGGTCGCCGCCGAACGAGCGGAAGCGGAAGCCCGGCACCGTGCCGCGGCCGCCCAGCAGGAACAGGCCCTGGCGGGGCAGGGTGCCCCAGGCCATGCCGGCGGCGCCGTCCAGCTCCAGCAGCACGTCGCGCGGGGACCCGCGCCGCAGCCACTGCGCGTCCACCACCGGGCGCGCGAAGGACTGCGTGACGTCGAAGTCGCCGGAGCCGTCCAGCCGGCCCGCGTCCACGGTGACCCCCGCGCCCCACCCCGCCGCCACGTCCGCGGGGATGGCGCGGCGCGCCCCGAGCGTCGCCCCCAGGAGCGTCCCCCGGTCGATCCCCGCCACGCGCCGGAAGCCGTCCCCCAGGAGCGAGAAGTCCGAGGTCAGCGCCGCCGACCGGTGCGACTCCACCCGTCCCGCCGCCGACAGCGTCCACCCCGGAGCAAGCGGAGCGCGCAGGCGCAGCTCGCCGCCGCGGGCGTAGTACGGGTCCGTGTAGTCCTCGCCGGCCAGCAGCGCCGAGAGCGTGTTCACCACCCCCGACGCCGCGGGCGCGATGCCCACGTCGCGCGGCAGGTTGTAGTACGCGGTGGCTTCCAACCCCGCGGCGCCCATGCTCCAGCGCGCGCCCGCCTCCGCGAGCGCGTGCTCCGCGCCGAACGCGTACCCCCCGCGGACGCGCGCCGCCAGCCCCTCCGAGGGGCGGAAGGCGAGCCCCGCCCCCACCACCGCCCCCTCCGCGCGATCGTAGCGCAGCACCTTCGACGCCGTCCCCACGTCCAGCCGCGAGGCGGGCAGCCCGCTCAGCATGCGCGCGCGGGCCAGCTCCATCGCCTGGCGCCGCACCTCCGCCAGCTCCGTGTCCGGCCCGATCCCCTGCTCGCGCAGCTCCTCGTACAATCCCTGCTCGAAGGCGAAGGCCTCGCGCTGCGTCTCCGGCACCGCCACCACCTTGGGGCCGCGGAAGAAGTCGTCCGCGATGGGCTGGTTGAAGCGGTAGTTGGACACCCGCATGGTGGCGCGGATCACCCCGCCCGCGGGAAAGTCCAGCTCCGGGAGCTGGCGGCGGATCTCCACCTGCTGCTGGTTGGGGAGCCAGAAGCGCTCCTTCCACAGCCCGTTGTCCAGCGAGATGTTGATGTAGTCCAGGTACCGGTCCACGTACGACGACGGCGTGAAGGTGAAGTCCATCCTCACCAGGTCGCCGCGCCGCTGGTCCACGAACACCGAGCCCAGGAACGCCGGCTGGTCCATGTCGCGCGGGCGCACCCGCACCTCGTACACGCGCACCGGCTCCGCCGCGCCCGGGAGGCGGATGGAAAGCGAGTCCGCCACGCGAAAGCGATAGAACGCCTCCGAGCCCTGCGCCGCCGGGTGCAGCACGTCCCGCACCTCGTCGCCGTCGCCCAGGCGGATGCGCTCGCCGAAGTTGTCCTGCACCACGCTCAGGTGGTCCAGGTGGTAGTTGATGTTGGTGGGGAGCTTCTTCTCGTCGCGCAGCCCCACGATGCGCTGCTTGGAAAAGGCCGGCGCCTTCCAGTACACGTCCAGCGCCACCTGGTCCGTCTTCACCAGCGTGCGGTCGCCGGTGTCGCGGCGGTCCAGGTAGAAGTACACGTAGCCGCGCGCGTCCGCCTGGTAGCTGGCGAGCGCCGTGTCGGCGTTGGTCTCGGTGCGGCGCGCCTGGGCGCGGCGCACCAGCTCCAGCACCCGCGCGTCGTCCCACCCGGGCTCCTGCGCGTGGAGCGCGGGGGCGAGGAGGAGGGCTGCGAGGAAGAGGACGAGCGGCGTTCGGCTCATGTCGTGGATGGGATGCGGATCCGCTTGCAACGGCTTCGGACGGCAGGTTTGGGCGTGCCCCCGGCTGCGCCGGGGTCGGGCTTCGGCTCCGTAGAGCAGCAAACAACGCTGCTCAACGGAGTCGAGCCCCGCGAAACTGCCCGCGGGTCTCGCCCCTGCGGGCCGAAATCCCTCACGCGGGGCCGGAAAACGCGACCGGGCCCGGCCGCTGCGGCCCGGACCCGGACGGTCCCGTCTCCGGTGCGTGTCTGCGTCGCCCGGGGTGCTCACGCGCCGGGCATGCTACCCGGCGTACGCCCGCCGGGATCCGCGCCCCTCCCTCAGCCCGCGACCTCCCGGATCTCCGCGCGCCGCTCCAGCATGCGGGCGTCGGGGTCGTTGAAGGCGCGCACGCTGGCCAGGACGGCGCGGTCGATCATCCCGTCGATCATCTCCATCGCCGCGCAGGTGCCCTCGGAGCGCGCGCCCGTGGCGGAGAGGTGCGCCCAGATGGCGCGGCGGAACATGGTCAGCTCCGCGACGATCTCGTCCAGCTCGTAGCCGTCCACCCGCCGCCCGAAGCCGTGCACCGCCGCGAAGTACTCCGCGTCGGCGCGGTCGCGGTTCAGCAGCAGCCGGTCCAGGATGGCGTCGAAGAGCTGCGGCACGTGGTCCAGGAGAACCGGGTCGCTGAGCCGCCGCCCCGTCTCCACCGTGGAGTTCTCGCGCACCCGCTCGATCCAGTCCACGATGATCGCATCGCGGCCGGAGCGCAGGGCGCCCAGGATGTCGGTGAAGTCCTTGACTTCGATCCGGTACAGCGACGGCCCGATGTTCATGCTGCCAGCCGGGGTAGGGCGCGGCGGAGGAGCGATCCGCGCAAATCTAACACGGCCACGCGGCCATGGGGAGCGCTCAGCGCCCCGCCATGAAGAGGAGCAGGAAAACGTCGTACAGGGCGTGCGTCCACGCCGTGATCCCGAAGCCGCGCAGCAGGAAGAGCGCGCTGAAGGCGAGTCCCGCCAGGAAGCGGAAGAGGAACGACTGGAGCTGCCACGGGTCGCCGTACGGGCCGATGTAGTGGAACGCCGAAAAGGCGAGCGCCGAGAGCAGCGCGGCGAACCCGCCAGAGCGCACCCGCGGCAGCCCGCCCGAGCGGAAGAGCACGAAGAGCCCGCCGGCCAGCAGCACCCGGAAGAGCAGCTCCTCGTAGATCCCGGCGCCCAGCGACAGCACGAGCCCCTCCCCCAGCGGGAGCGACGCCATGGTCCCGCCGCGGTCCGCCGCGAGCCGCATCCCCGCGCCCTCCAGCACCCACTGCGTGGCCGTTCCCACCACCATCCCGAAGAGCAGCGCGTACAGCGCGCTCTCCACCATCATCCCGGCGAACACCCCCGCCTGGATCCCCTTGACCCGCTTGCGCCGCCACTCGGCGAGCACCACCACACCGGCCACCACCACCAGGAAGGCGGTCAGCGCCACGGTGCTGTGGAGCCCGCCCGTCGCCAGGAGCGCGCGGATGAGCACGTCCGCCCCGTTGCGCAGCGGCGCCGCGGAGGTGGTGGAGACCCAGGCCGCCCCCGCCTCGTACAGCAGGAGGAGGGGGATCGCGAAGAGCAGCGAGTACGTCTGGGTGCGGGAAAGCTCGAAGTAGCGTCGCATCTGGAGAGCGGAAACGGCCTCGCGTGGCCTGGCGATTGCGAAAACGGCGCGTGGAAGCGCGCGGACGGGGTCCCGTCCGCTCAACCTGTCTTACGGCAATGGCGCGGCGGGGGTTTCGGCCGGCGCGGGAGGCGACCGGCAGATGCTGAAACGTACAGCCGGGCGGAGCGGATGGGGAGCGGGGGCGGCGCTCGCCGCGCTGCTGGCGCTTCCCGGGTGCGGGCTCCTCGGCGGCGGCCCCCCGGCCGCCGCGGCGAGCCCCGCGGAGACCGCGCGCATCCGCGGCGAGGTGGAGGCGCGGCTCGCCGCGGAGCCTTCCATCGGGGCGGGGCGGGTGCGCGCGGAGGTGGCCGGGGCGACGGTGGCGCTGCACGGCGCGGTGGACGGCTTCGGCGCGCTCCAGTGCGCCATCGCCAACGCCGGGCTGGTCCGCGGGGTGGACAACGTGGTGGACAAGATGGTGCTCCGCCCCGGCCCCCGCACCGTCCGCTGCCTGGCTCCCCGCCCGCCGGCCGCGGCGGCTCCCGCCCCGGAGGCGTGACCGCCCGCGCGGGCGGTGTTAGATTGTTCCCCCCGTCCGCCGGACCCGTGCGCGCCACCCACGCTCCCCGGAGGCCCGTCCTGTCCCGTCGCAGCAAGCGCCCCGCCGCGTCCCGCACCCCCGCGCGCCGTCCCCGCTCCCGCGGCGGGAAGCGCGCCGGAGCGCGCCGCCTCCGCCCGTCGCTGCTGGCGGACACGCGGCACCTGGCCGTGGCCGCCCTCGCCGCCGCCGCGCTGGTGCTCTTCCCGCCCACCCGCGGCGTCCTCGCCGGGGCCTGGGGAGTGCTGCGCGAGGCCATGGCCGCCAGCCGCGCCGCGGAGGCGCGCCGCTCGCTGGTGGGGGCGTACGCCGCGCGCTATGGGATCTCGCACGCGCTCGCCGGCGACATCTTCGACGCCGCGGACGCCGAGGGGCTGGACGCCGACCTCGCCTTCCGCCTGGTGCGGGTGGAAAGCGAGTTCCACGAGCGCGCGGTGAGCCCCGTGGGCGCGCTGGGGCTCACGCAGCTCATGCCGGCCACCGCCGCCGGCCTCCAGCCCGGCATCACCCGCGAGCAGATCCTGCACCGCCGCACCAACCTGCGGCTGGGCTTCCGCTACATGCGCGGGCTCCTCCGCCAGTACGACGGCGACGTCCCCGAGGCGCTGCACGCCTACAACCGCGGCATGGGCACCGTCGCCCGCATCCGCGCCAACGGCGGCGACCCGGCCAACGGCTACGCGGCCAAGGTCCTGGGCCGGCGCGGCGCGAGCCCCGTCCGCCCCGGCGCCCCCTCCGACGCCGTGGCGCCGCCTCCCAGGCCGCTCCACGATATGGCACCCGGGCGCCTCCCCGCCTCGTTCGAGTGACTCCGGCGGGGGCCTGGGGCCGCTACGGGAGCCCCGGAAACCGCCCCGGGTCTCCCCCCGAACCGATACATGGGGGTACGACGAAAAGTCTCCCCCCGAACCGATACATGGGGGTACGACGAAAAGCGAACGGCGCCCGCACCTGAAGTCCCGGTGCGGGCGCCGTTCTCCTGCTCCGTACTGTCACGCCGTGATGCTCAACCCGCCCGAGACCTTCGTGTCACTTCGACACCCGGCTTGCAACTCCGGCAGACCCCCGTGGAGGACGGTGTGGCGCCGCCTCCGCGCGGGTCGTCCTCCGTATGGAAGGGGACGGAAACTGGCACGCGTTTGGCTACGTAGGGGACCAGGGCACCGTGTGCCACGCGGGAACCGGTCACAGGAGGATGCGGCGATGACATACATGCTGTTCGTGCTTCTGCTCGTGCTGGTGGGGGCGGCGGGTCTGCTGGCGGCGCACGCCGTCCGCAGCGAGCACCTGGTGGTGTTCAGCCACCGCGGCGGCGAGGTCTTCTTCATGGAGCGCGTCGAGGACGGCCGCTACCAGCTGATCCCGCCGGCCCGGGCGCCGCTCGCGGTGTGGCGCTTCGCGCGCCAGCGCGCCTCCGCGCTGCTGCGGGCCACGCCGCGCGTCGCCCTGGAGCACGTCCCCGGGCGCCCCTTCCAGGCGCTTCGCCGCGGCGAGCGTGGCGCCCGCACCGCGCACGCGTAGCCGCAACAGAGGCAGGATTCGACTGAACGGGGGCGCGCCGCACCGCGGCGCGCCCCCGTAGTCTTTTCCACCCACGTGCATCTCTTTCCGGTCCGGGGCGCCCCCGCCCCGCCTGCCCCTCCATCTCCCCACCCTCCGTCCCGCTCCGGCGGGCATCCCACAGCCGTCGCGGCCGCGCCGCGGCACGTACGCACGGGCCGCTTCCCATCCCCCGGCAAACCCCGGAAAGGCGCCGATTTGTATGAGCCGCGCTCAGCGATTACGATGATGCGCGCCCATCCACCCCCACCCCGCGACCCGGAGTCGCGTGCGCACCATCCGGCAGCTCTTCGACCTTTCCGGCAGCGTCGCGCTGGTCACCGGCGGCGGCCGCGGGCTGGGCGAGCAGGTCGCCCGCGGGCTGGCCCAGGCCGGCGCCGCCGTGGCGCTGGGCTCGCGGAAGAAGGAGGCGTGCGATGCCATCGCCGCCGAGCTGCGCGAGGCGTACGGCGCGCGGGCGCTCGGCCTGCGCCTGGACGTGACCTCCGAGGAGGAGGTGCGCGCCGCGGTGGAGGAGGCCGAGCGCGAGCTGGGTCCCGTGGACCTGCTGGTGAACAATTCCGGCGCCACCTGGGGCGCTCCCGCCGCCGAGATGCCGCTGGACGCGTGGCGCAGGGTGATGGAGACCAACGCCACCGGCACCTTTCTGTGCTCGCGCGAGGTGGGGCGGCGGCTGATCGCGCGCGGCGCCGGCGGGGCCATCCTCAACGTGGCCTCCGTTTCCGGGCTGGGCGGCGCCCCGCCCGAGGTCCTGGACGCGGTGGGCTACAGCGCCTCCAAGGGGGCGGTGGTCGCCTTCACGCGCGACCTGGCGGTGAAGTGGGCGCGGCACGGGATCCGGGTGAACGCCGTGGCCCCCGGCTTCTTCCCCACGAAGATGACCGCCGGGGTGCTGGCGGCGGCGGAGCGCGGCATCGCGCGGATGGTCCCGCTGGGGCGCGTCGGCGCGGACGACGAGCTGATGGGCGCGGCGCTCTTCCTCCTGTCGCCCGCGGCGTCGTACGTCACCGGGCAGGTGCTGGCGGTGGACGGGGGGATGACCGCGGCCTGAGCCACCGGGCGGCGGGTGCGGAGATTGCCGGGTCCAGCGGGCCCCGGCGCAGGTGGTCGAAGGAACGAACAGACTCTCACAGGAGCGACAGCGATGGCAGCCACGGAGACCCCGGTGGAGACCGGCTCCCGCATGGTCCGCATGGAGATCGAGGACGGCATCGCCGTGATCCGCCTCGACCAGCCGGGGAAGCCGGTCAACGTCATCTCCCGGCAGATGATGGAGGAGATGGGCGAGGTCCTGGGCCGCCTGGAGGCGCGCGAGGGGGGCGTCCGCGCCGCCGTGATCGCCTCCGACAAGCCCGGCGTGTGGATCGCCGGCGCCGACATCGAGGAGTTCCAGCACATCCGGAGCGCCGCCGACGGCGAGCAGCTCAGCCTGGCCGGCCACCGGCTCCTCAACCGCATCGAGGCGCTGGAGATCCCGGTGGTCGCCGCCATCGACGGGGCGGCGCTCGGCGGCGGGCTGGAGACCGCGCTCGCCTGCGACTACCGCATGGCCAGCAGCTCCCCCAGGACCAAGCTGGGCCTCCCCGAGGTGCAGCTCGGCATCCTCCCCGGCGCCGGGGGGACGCAGCGGCTGCCGCGGCTGCTGGGGATCGCCAGCGCGCTCGACCTGATGCTCACCGGCAAGAACCTGGACGGCCGCCGCGCCATGAAGCTGGGGCTGGTGGACGAGGTGGTCCCCGCGCCCATCCTCCTCCGCGAGGCGAAGCGCGCCGCCCGCGAACTCGCCGACGGCACGCGGAAGCCGCGCGCCGGCCGCCGCCGCGGGTCGCCGGACTGGAAGGAGGGGCTCCCCGGGGTGGGCGCCATCATCTTCCGCAAGGCGCGCGAAGGGGTGATGGACAAGACGAAGGGGCTGTACCCCGCGCCGCTCCGGATCCTGGAGGTGGTGGAGCGGGGGATCGACCGGCCGCTGGAGGAGGGGCTGGCGCTGGAAGCGAAGGCCTTCGGCGAGCTGAGCGTCACCCCCGAGTCGCGCAGCCTGGTGCACCTGTTCTTTTCGAAGACCGGCGCCGAGAACCGTCCCGACCTTCCCGGCAGCCCCAGGCCCGTCAAGGCCGAGCACGTCGCCGTGGTGGGCGCCGGCTTCATGGGCGCCGGGATCGCCGCCGCCTCCGCCGAGTCGGGGATGAGCGTGCGCCTCAAGGACGTGAGCACGCAGGCCGTCGCCAAGGGGCTGAAGACCGCGCGCGACATCCTCGCCAGGCGGGCGAAGCGCAAGCGCCTCCCCCGCTACGAAGTCACCCGGCTGGTGGACCGGGTGGAGCCCACCGCCGGGTACACCGGCTTCGGCGCCGTGGACCTGGTGGTGGAAGCCGTGTTCGAGGAGCTGGAGCTGAAGCACCGCGTGCTCCGCGAGATCGAGGCCGAGATCCCCGAGGACGCCGTGCTGGGCTCCAACACCTCCACCATCCCCATCCACCGCCTGGCCGAGGCCGTGTCGCGCCCGCAGAACGTGCTGGGGCTGCACTTCTTCTCCCCCGTGGAGAAGATGCCGCTGCTGGAGATCATCATCACCGACCAGACCGACCCGGAGGTGGCCGCCACCGGGCACGCCTACGGCAAGCGGCTGGGCAAGACCCCCATCATCGTCAACGATTCCCCCGGCTTCTACGCCAACCGCATCCTCACCCCTTACATGGCCGAGGCGGCGCTGCTGCTGGACGAAGGCGCGCGGATGGAGGACATCGACCGCGCCATGACCGCGTGGGGGTACCCGGTGGGCCCCGTCACCCTGTACGACGAGGTGGGGCTGGACGTGGCCTCCAAGGCCGGAAAGATCATGGCCGAAGCCTTCGCCGACCGCATGAAGCCCAGCGACGTCGTCAACCGGCTGGTGGCCGACGGGCGGCTGGGGCGCAAGAACGGACGCGGCTTCTACCGCTACGAAGAAGGCGAGCGCAAGGGCCCGGACGAGAGCGTGTACGCCCTCATCGGCGGCCCGCCGCGCCGCGACGTCCCCGCCGCCGAGATCCAGGACAGGCTCGCGCTGGTCATGGTCAACGAGGCGGTGCGGACGCTGGAGGAGGGGGTGCTGCGCAGCGCCCGCGACGGCGACGTGGGTGCCATCCTGGGGATCGGCTTCCCGCCCTTCCGCGGCGGCCCCTTCTGGTACGTGGACCAGACCGGCGCGGACGAGGTGCTGGCCCGCCTGCGCGCGCTGGAGCAGAAGCACGGCCCGCGCTTCGCCCCCGCCGCGCTGCTGGTGGAGAAGGCCGAGACCGGGGGCAAGTTCTTCGACGCCGCGGACGCCGGGTGAGCGAAGCCGTGACGGAGGTCGCGGCCGGCGTCCACCGCATCGCCGTCCCCCTCCCGTTCCCGCCGCACGAGGTCGCCGCCTGGCTGATCGAGGGGGACGACGGCTTCACCCTGGTGGACACCGGGATGGACACCCCCACGGCGCGCGCCGCGCTGCGCGGCGGCGCCGAGCGGGTGGGGGTGACGCCCGGGAACCTGGCGCACGTGCTCCTCACCCACGTGCACATCGACCACTACGGGCTCGCCGGGCCCGTGCGGGCGTGGTCCGGGGCGCGCGTGGCGATCCACGAGCGCGAAGAGGCGCTGGCCCGCCGTTTCGTGGACCGCTGGCCCGAGGACCGCCAGGGAGCCGTCGGCGGTTTCCGGGAGATGGGGGTGCCCGAAGATCTGGCCGCGCAGCTGCTCGCGGCCACCGACCGCATCCACGCCCTGTACGCCCACTTCCAGCCGGACGAGCTCCTGGTGGGGGAGCGAGGTCCTCTCCCCGGCGGGGGCGGGTGGGAGTGGATGCTCACCCCCGGCCACTCGCCCGGGCACGTGGTGGTGTACCACCCCGAGCGGCGAATCCTGGTGGCGGGCGACCACGTCCTCCCCCGCATCTCCCCCAACATCGGCGCGGACCTGTACGTCGAGGACCCCCTCACCGACTACCTGGCCTCGCTGCGACGCCTGCGCGAGCTCCCGGTGGAGGTGGTCCTTCCCTCGCACGGGCCGCTTTTCGGCGACCTGGCCGGGCGCGTCGGCGAGATCCTGGAGCACCACGAGGCTCGCAACCGCGAAGTCCTCGGCCTCCTCGCCGCTCCCGCGACCGCGTACGAGGTGGCCGCGGGGATCTTTCCCTCGCTCCCGCCCGACAACTTCGTCCACGCGCTGCGCGAGGTGCGTGCCCACCTCATCCACCTGGAGAGCGAAGGGCGCGCCGAGCGCGTTCCCGGTTTCCCGGAGCGCTGGCGAGCGGCTTAGGACCGGTCTGGACGGGCGGGTTCGGGCGTGCCCCCGGCTGGCGCCGGGGTCGGGCTTCGGCTCCGTAGGGCTGCAAACGACGCAGCCCAACGGAGTCGAGCCCCGGCAAACAGCCGCTAGTCATACCCCAAATCTCTACAGGTGGTTGAAACCGTTGCGCTTGGCAGGGCAGCCCGTAGCTTGGGAAGCTCCCTGGCAGGAGGTGTACGATGAGCGCAGAGAATAGGAGTTGGGCCCAAGAGCAATTCGAAGGAGCTGCGCTGGGCGATGTGCGTCGGGTGGACCGAGCGACTTTCATCGCAAGCCGCCTTCTGGATTCGCCGGGCAGCAGCCTTCCGGCTCTGTTCGACCGCCGCTACGACGTCAAGGCGGCCTATGCGCTGTTCGACCATGCGCAGGTCACCCCGGATACGCTGCAGGAGGGGCACCGGAGCCGACTGCGCGAGACGATGACCTCGGGGCCCCCGGGCCGTACGATCCTGCTGGCGGAGGATACGTCTGCGTTCAGCTGGAGTGGGAAGACGCCGCGTGCGGACATGGGCCCCCTGGGGTCGGGGAAGAAGGGGCTGCAAGGCTTCTTCGTTCACTCCGTGCTGGCGATCGAGTGGGTGCCAGAGCGAGCTGTGGCCGAGGGCAAATCGCGCCCTGCGCTGCTGGTGCTCGGGCTTGCAGACCAGCAGTACTACGTCCGTCCTCAGGAGAGACAGCGCACGGCAGAGCGGGATTCCAAGGTTGCCAAAGCACGACAGCGGGAGTCGGAGATCTGGAGCTACAGCACACTGCGGCTGGGCGAGGCTCCGGCAGGCGCACGTTGGATTCGCGTGTGCGACCGGGAGGCAGACATCTACGAGTTCCTGACGCTGTGCCAGGAGTCAGGGCACGGCTTCCTGGTGCGCGCCACGCAGGATCGCGCCCTGGAGTGGGCGCAGTGGCAGACTGGTTCGGGAAGCGGAGCAAGGCTATTCACGCAGCTGAGAGCCCAGCCTGCCGCGGGAGGATTCACCCTCTCTCTGCGGGAGCGTCCGCAGCACCCCGCCCGTGAAGCGGTCCTGAGCGTGGCGTTCTGCCAGGTGACGCTGCGCTCGCCCCAACGACCGGGGAAGAGTCCAGGCGGCTTGCCGGGCGTGCGCTGCACGGCGGTGCGCGTCTGGGAGGCGGATCCGCCTGCGAGTGTAAAGGAGCCCCTGGAGTGGATTCTCCTCTGCGATCAGCCCGTGTATTCGGCCGCCGAAGCCGCCGCGTGTGCCCGCCAGTACTCGGCGCGCTGGCTGGTGGAGGAGTATCACAAGGTGCTCAAGAGCGGGCTGGGAGCGGAGCACTTGCAGTTGGAGACGAGCGAGCGGCTCTACGCAGCCATCGCGTTGCTGAGCGTGGTCGCGACGCGCATTCTCACCCTGAAGGAGGCGGTACGGATCGATCCGTTCGCTCCCGCGGAGGACTCTGGGCTCACCGAGCGAGAACGCATGCTCCTGGCGTTGCGACTACGCCGCGAGTTAAAGACTGTACGCGATGTGGCGCTCGCGCTCGGACGTCTGGGCGGACACATGGGCTCGCACCAGGGCACGCGCGTCGACCACATGCCCGGCTGGATCACGCTCTGGAGAGGCATGCAGGCCCTGCAACTCATGGTGCAGGGCGCTGACCTCGCAGCCTCCCTAGATAAATTTGGGGTATGACAAGCAAACAGCCGCCGGGTCTCGCCCCTTCGGGCCGCAATCCCTCACGCAACTCCCTGCCCGTACTCCAGATCCAGCAGTTGGCCCCCTCTCCCAGAATTGGGAGAGGGTGGCGAGCCTCAAGCGAGCCGGGTGAGGGGCCGGGCCGTCCGCTTACGCGCCGTGCTCCGGGGGGGGCTCTCCCGCCAGCTCCGCGCGCACCTCCTCCTCCAGCTCCTCCACCACCGCCAGGGGGATGTCCTCCTCCGGGCGCGGGTGGAAGATCTTCCATTCCCTCGCCGCCCACACCGCCGCGCCCGTCACCAGCACCCCGCCCAGGATCCACTCCTCGTACGGGCGCACCCGCAGGATCAGTCCCCCCACCGTCTCGCCGAAGAGGTAGCCCAGGGCGATGTAGACCACCGCGAAGCACAGCGAGCCCAGCAGGTTGAAGGTGAGGTACACCGGCAGGCGCAGCCGCGCCGCGCCCATGCTCACCGACAGTACGATGCGCAGCCCGTAGGCGAAGCGGGTCAGGAACGCCGTCGCGCGCCCCCAGCGGCGCAGCAGCAGGACGGCGCGCGCCCGCGGCTTCCGCAGCGAGGGAAAGGCGCGGATCATCCGGCGCCCCGTGAAGCGCCCGATGAAGTAGTACATGGAGTCCGCCGCCATCCCGCCCGCCACCGCCGTCAGGTAGGTGGGGAACAGCTCCAGGTACCCCCGGCTGGCCGCGTACCCCGCCAGCACGAACGCCATCTCCCCCTCGATCAGGGCGCCCACGAACACCGCCAGGTAGCCGTACTTCTCGAACCAGGTGCCGTCCATCCTCGTCCGCCGCTCGGGGACCGTCCCGCCGACCCGCCGGCGGGCGCCGCGCTCCCGTCCGGAAAGCGGCTCCGACAATCTAGCACGAGCCTTGCGCGCGGGCGCCCCTCCACGAGGCACGACCTGATTCCACCGGGAGAGAGACCATGGCGGAGTGGAGCGAGAACCTGATCACGGACGGCGAAGGCGTGCGGCAGGTCCTGCGCGACGCCAGGCGCGTCGCGGTGCTCGGCATCAAGACCGAGGCAGCGGCGGGACAGCCCGCCAATTACGTCCCCCAGTACCTCCAGCAGGCCGGGTACGAGATCGTCCCCGTGCCCGTCTACTATCCCAACGCGGTCGAGATCATGGGGGAGAAAGTGTACCGGTCGCTCGCCGAGGTGCCCGGCGAGATCGACCTGGTGGTGGTGTTCCGGCGCTCCGAGGACGTCCCGCCTCACCTGGACGACTTCCTCGCGGCAAAGCCCAGGGCGGTATGGATGCAGAGCGGGATCCGGCACGACGAGGTGGCGCGGCGGCTGGCGGAGGCGGGGATCAAGGTGGTGCAGAACCGGTGCAGCATGGTGGAGCACAGGTATCTGCGCTGAGGGTTTCGGGGGGCGTCGGCGGGGTGTAGGTTGGGGCCGCTCCGGAGCCGGACGATACTGCCGTCCGTCTCCTGCGCGGGCGCAGGGAGCCTCGCCAAACAGCCGGCGAGTCTCCCTGCGCCGGAGGAGCCAGCCGAAACCGCCCGGCTGTCTCCCTCCGAGAAGATTTGAGGGGTACTGCGGGAACAGCGACGGCGACCCCCTCCCCCGGCCCCTCCCCGCAAGGGGGAGGGGAGCACGACACGGCGGAATTCGAGGGACAGGAAGCCCTCCCCCGGTATTGGGGGAGGGTGGCGGCTCTCAGGCCGCCGGGTGAGGCCCGGGGGAGCACCGCCGGCCGGTGGGGAAAGGTGCTCCGGGAATCTCCCCGCTGGCGCGTCGGGAAATTCCCCACGCGGCGTCCGGAAAAAGTGCAGGAATGTGGTTGAGAAACGTTCTCAACTCATGCATCGTCGACGGGAGGCGATTCCCCGTTTGCCCGAGTAAATACTTGCCTTTCGGCGGTTTGGGCCGGCCGTGGGCGTCCGCTTCCCCGAAGCGGCCGGGAAGTTCTATTGCCGATTTTTGGGGGTGGTGTTATATGGGAGAGCTTAACCGCGCTCCCTCCGGTACGCCGGCCGTGGGCCCGGTGCAGGTGCCTGCGCGCGGGGGCCGCCTCTTGGGCGGGTCCCGCCCGCAGAGCAACGGTTCAATCCGCTTGGGTAGATCATGACCAGAGTCCTCAAGTTCGCAGGGATCGTCCTCCTCACCCTCGGCGCGGCCACCTGCCGCCCGTACAGCACGGACGAGGGGCCGGACCAGCCCATCGCGTTCTACCACAGCGTGCACGCCGGGCAGAACCAGATGCCCTGCATGTACTGCCACACCACGGCGGACCGCTCCGTGGACGCGGGGATCCCCAGCGTGCAGCTCTGCGTCGGGTGCCACGTCCCCGGCAGCGCGGTGCAGCCGCCGGAGAACGCGCAGCTGGCCTTCCCGGCCGCTACCCGGGACTCGGTCTGGAACCGCGAGGCCACCAAGCTGGTGGACTACTGGAAGCGCCAGGAGTCCATCCCCTGGGTGCGCATCCACGACCTGCCCGACCACGCCAAGTTCCCGCACTACGTGCACGTGAACGTGGGGCTCCAGTGCCAGACCTGCCACGGGCCCGTCCAGGAGATGGAGAAGGTCTACCAGTTCTCCTCGCTCCGCATGGGCTGGTGCATCGACTGCCACCGCGGCGAGATGCCCCTGTCCGCGGCCGAGGAGGCGGCGGTGCGCAAGAACTCCGGCTACGTGCGGAAGATCGCCACGCTCGCGTCCACGGGGAACGACGTGCGCGCGGCGCAGAAGGCGTATCCCGACCAGCGCGCCAGCACGGACTGCGTCGTCTGCCACTACTGAGGGAACAGAGAATGTCTGACGGAATGAAGAGGCGGGATTTCCTCAAGGTCCTGGGAGTCTCCGGGGCCGGGGTGGCGACGGCCGGCTGCTCCACCGGCGAGGTGGAGAAGCTGATTCCGTACGTGGTCCCCTCGGAGGACATCGTCCCGGGCGTTCCCACCTGGTACGCGAGCACCTGCCGCGAGTGCCCGGCCGGGTGCGGCATCATGGTGGAGACCCACTCCGGGCGCGTCACCAAGGTGGAGGGCAACGCCGACAACCCCATCTCGCGCGGCAACCTGTGCGCGCGCGGGCAGTCCGCGCCCCAGGGGCTGTACCACCCCGACCGCCACCGCGGCCCGTACACGGTGGAGGAGGGGCTCAGCCCCCGCAACGTGAGCTGGAGCGTGGCCGAGGGAATGCTGGCCGAGCGCATCCGCCGGGCGCCCGCGGGGAGCGTGGTCTTCCTCACCGGGAGCTACGGCGGCACCATGGACCGCCTGGTGAACACCTTCGCCGGCTCCATCGGCGCCCGCCGGGTGGTGTACGATCCCTTCGGCGCCACGCCGCGCGACCTGGACTTCGCCGGGGCCGACTTCCTGATCTCCTTCGGGGCGGACTTCCTGGAGACCTGGGGCTCGCCGGTGGACTACGCGTGGCAGTTCTCGCAGATGCACGCGTACCGCAACGGCCGCCGCGGCAAGTTCGTGTGGGTGGGGCCGCACCGCCCGCTCACCGGCCTCAACGCCGACCAGTGGATCGCCCCCCGGCCCGGGACCGAGGCCGCCATCGCGCTCGCCATGTCCGGCGGGATGGACGTGGCCACCGCCGCGCAGCAGACGGGCGTGGAAGCGGCCGTGATCGAGCAGCTGGCGCGCGAGTTCCGCGCCGGACGCGGCGTCGCGCTGGGGCCGGGCTACGCCACCTCCGGCGCCAACGCCGGCGCGCTGCAGGCCGCGGTGAACCGCCTCAACGGGCGCGGCGCGCCGGCCCCGGCGGCGGGCGGGATGCGCGACGTGCTCCAGCTGGTGGAGCAGATGCGCGCCGGGCAGGTGCAGGTGCTCCTGGTGGACGGGGCCGACCCGGCGTACACGCTCCCCGGCGGAGTCCGGTTCGCCGAGGCGCTCGAGAAGGTGCCCTTCAAGGTGAGCTTCTCCAGCTTCCCCGACGACACCTCGGCGCTGGCCGACCTGGTGCTCCCCTCGCACCACTTCCTGGAAGCCTGGGACGACTACACCCCGCGCCCCGGCGTTTACGCGATTGTGCAGCCGGCCATGCGCCCGGTGTTCAACACCAAGCAGGCCGGCGACGTGCTGCTGTCCGTCGCCCGGCAGCTGGGCGGCGCCGCGGCCGGAGTGGCGACGGCGAACACCTACTACGACTACCTGCGCGTCGGCTTCCCCGGCGGCCCGGATGCCTGGCGGGCGGCGGTCAAGCGCGGCGGGACCTTCGCCTCCGCGCAGGCCCTCTCGGACGCGGGCGCTGCCGCGGCCGCGGCCGCGGCTGCTGTGCCCGTGACGGCCGCGGCCGCGGCCGGAACCACGGCGGCCGACAGTGCCGCCGCCGTGGCCACCCCGGCGCAGGTCCCCGCGCCGGCGGCACCGGTCGCTCCGGCCCCGGCGCCCGCGGCCGGACCCGCCGCGGCCTACGCGCCCCTGCAGTTCGAGGGGCCCGCGGACGGGCTGCACCTGGTGGTCTACCCCTCGTACCGCTTCTTCGACGGGCGCACCGGCAACCGGCCCTGGCTGCTGGAGCTCCCCGACCCGGTCACCAAGGTATCCTGGCAGTCGTGGGTGGAGATTCACCCGGCCACCGCCCGCGAGATGGGGGTGGAGCAGGGCGACGTCATGGAGCTGCGCACGCAGTACGGCTCACTCCGCACCTTCGCCTACCTGTACCCGGGCGTCCGCCGCGACACCGTGGCGGTGCAGATGGGGCTGGGGCACCAGGCGTTCGGCCGCTTCAGCGAGAAGGTCGGGGTGAACCCCGGCTCGCTTCTGGGCGCGGCCACGGAGCGCACCACCGGCGCCTTCGCGCCGTACGGGCAGCGCGTGCAGGTCCGCAAGGTGGCGGACGCCGACCGGCACACCCCCATCTTCAACCGGGTGCCGGACGGGCTGTTCGAGCAGGGCGTCCGCGTGCAGCACGACCGCGCGCTTGCCCAGGCCGTATCCTTCGCCGCCATCCAGCAGGCGGACGGCCACGGGCCCGGGATGATCCCCGGCACCGAGGAGACCATCCGCCAGCTCAAGGGCAACGGCGGCTTCGCCCCCATCGAGACGCACACCGACCCGGCGGCGTACCCGCCCCCGGGGACCCAGTACGGCGAGTACATCGCGGGCGACACCCGCTGGGCGATGACCATCGACCTGGCGCGCTGCATCGGCTGCAGCGCCTGCGTGGTCGCCTGCAGCTCCGAGAACAACGTCCCGGTGGTGGGCCCCGTCGAGGTCAAGAAGGGGCGCGACCTCAGCTGGCTGCGCATCGAGCGGTACTTCGGGACGGGGCGCGACCAGACCGAGGCGCTGGGGGACCACGCCACCGACGACGTGCGCTTCTTCCCCATGCTCTGCCAGCACTGCGGCAACGCCCCGTGCGAGCCGGTGTGCCCCGTGTACGCGGCGTACCACACGCCGGACGGGCTCAACGGCCAGGTCTACAACCGCTGCGTGGGGACGCGCTACTGCGCGAACAACTGCCCGTACAAGGTCCGCTTCTTCAACTGGTTCACGTACGACTTCCCGGAGCCGCTCAACTGGCAGCTCAACCCGGACGTGACCGTCCGCGAGAAGGGCGTGATGGAGAAGTGCACCTTCTGCGTGCAGCGCATCCACGAGGCGGAGCGCAACGCCAACAAGGAGAACCGTCCGCTCCGCGACGGCGAGGTGGTCCCGGCCTGCGTGCAGACGTGCCCCACGCAGGTGTTCACCTTCGGAAACATCGTGGACCCGAACAGCGCGGTCGCCCGCGCCTCCAAGACCAACCGCAGCTACCGCGCCCTGGACGCGCTGAACACGCAGCCCGCCATCGTCTACCTCAAGAAGGTGACGCTGCACGAGCCGCGTAACGGGGGACACGAGGACCACGCCGAGCATCCCGAGGCGGCTCCGGCCGGCGCGGGCGCCGGGGCACACTGAGGGGAGACGAGGGAAACCCGATGGCTAACGCACTCCGTTCCATTTTCCACCCGCACGTCAGGGGGTACGCGGACGTAAACCGCGACTCCATGCGGCTGCTGACCAAGCCGGGGAAGGGGTACCTCGCCCTCCTCGGCACCGCGGTCAGCCTGGTGGGCCTGATGGTCCTCGCCGAGGGGTACCAGATCGCCGTCGGTCTGGGCGCGTCGGGGCTCACCAACCCCGTGGGGTGGGGGACCTTCATCACCACCTTCGTGTTCTGGGTCGGCATCGGCCACGCGGGGACGCTGATCTCCGCGATCCTGTTCCTGTTCCGCGCCGGGTGGCGGCAGTCCATCTACCGCTTCGCGGAGGCCATGACGGTCTTCGCGGTGCTCACGGCGGGGCTCTTCCCGATCATCCACATCGGGCGTCCCTGGTTCTTCTACTGGCTGCTCCCGCTCCCCAGCCAGCGGCACATCTGGCCCAACTTCCGGTCGCCGCTGCTCTGGGACGTGTTCGCGGTCACCACGTACCTGACGGTGTCCTCCGTCTTCTTCTACGTCGGCCTGATCCCCGACATCGCGGCGGCGCGCGACGGCACCACGGTGCCGTGGCGGAAGAAGGCGTACACCGTGCTCGCGCTGGGCTGGCGGGGCACCGACCGCGAGTGGAAGCACTTTTCCCGCGCCTACCTGTTCCTGGCGGCGCTCGCCACCCCGCTGGTGCTCTCGGTGCACTCGGTGGTGTCGTGGGATTTCGCGGTCTCCATCGTCCCCGGGTGGCACACCACCATCTTCGCCCCCTACTTCGTCGCCGGCGCCATTCTTTCCGGCGTGGCGATGGTGGTGACGCTGATGGTGCCGGTGCGCAAGGTGTTCCACCTGGAGGCGTACTTCACGCAGCTTCACTTCGACCGGCTGGCCAAGCTCCTCCTGCTCACCTCGTGCATCGTGGGGTACGCGTACGGGATGGAGTACTTCATGGCCTGGTACTCGGGCGAGCTGTACGAGCGCGACGTCTTCCTGGACCGCGTCTCGGGCAACTACTGGTGGGCGGGGTGGTCCATGATCACCTTCAACGCCATCGTCCCGCAGCTGCTCTGGATCCCAAAGGTCAGGCAGAACCTGAACGCGTTCTTCATCATCTCGATCTTCGTCAACATCGGGATGTGGTACGAGCGCTTCGTCATCATCGTCCCGTCGCTCGCGCACTCGTACGAGCCGTGGAAGTTCATGAACTACCACATGTCGTGGACGGAGGCGGCGATCCTGATGGGGAGCTTCGGCTGGTTCTTCATGTGGTTCCTCCTCTTCCTGCGCTTCCTGCCCGGCCTTTCCATCGCGGAGATCAAGGAGGTGCTGCCGCCGCCCGCGCGGCACCACCACGACGTGGCGGAGGACGAGGCGATGAAGCTGGTGGAGGAGCTGCCCACCGGATACAAGGAATACGAGCGGCGATGAGAAAGTCACGTTCCGGCGTCCTCGGCGTCTTCGGCCACCTGGACGCAACCACCGACGCCATCCGGCGGCTCCGCTCGGCGGGGTTCGACCAGCTCACGGTGTACTCGCCGACGCTGCGCCACGAGATCGAGGAAGCGCTGGAGAGCGCGGACAGCCCGGTGCGCATCTTCACCCTGGTGGGCGCCTTCACCGGCACTGCGGCGGGCGCGGCGCTGGCGATCTGGGCCTCGCTGGACTGGCCGCTGATCGTGGGCGGCAAGGAGATCGTCTCGCTGCCGGCGTTCAGCGTCATCATGTTCGAGGTGACCATCCTTCTGGGGGCGCTCTCCACGGTGGCGGGCCTCTTCATCAACGCGCGGCTGCCGCGCATCGGCCGGCCGGAGGCGCTGTACCACCCGTCGTTCACGGCGGGGAACTTCGGCGTCTTCGCCCACGTCCCGCGGGACCGCTACGACGCGGTGCGCAACATCCTGACGGAAAGCGGCTCCGAGGAGGTGCTCGTTGAGCAGTCGTAAGCTGAAGCGGTCCCCCGCGGCGCTCGCGCTGGGGCTCCTGGCGCTCGCCGGGTGCACCGACGCCGCCGGGTACGACCTGGACATGCTGATGGGTAAGGCGCCCTGGCTGGCCACCATGCGCAACGGGGTGCAGTACGACCCCTACGAGGGCGGCCCGCGCCTGCCGCCGGAAAACTCGGTGGCGGCGCGCAGCCCCAACGGCGACCGTCCCGCGCACTTCGCGCAGACGCAGCTGGACTCCGCGGCGGCGACGCTGCGGAACCCGTTCCCCGCCGATGCCGCGCACCTGGCGCGCGGCCAGCTCTCGTACGAGCGGAACTGCACCGTCTGCCACGGCCCGGCCGGGGCGGGGAACGGCCCCGTGGTGGGCCCCAACAAGTTCCCGTACGCGCCGGCGATCAACGGCGCCGCCACGCAGGGCCGCTCCGACGGCTACATCTACGGGGTGATCCGGGTGGGCCGCGGCCTGATGCCGCCGTACGGCGACCGGATGACGGAGGCCGACATCTGGGCGACGGTGACCTACCTCCGCCGCCTGCAGGGCTCGGGCGGGGTCGTCGCTCCGACGACGGCGGTCTCGGGAGCGCCCCTCGCGAACCCGGCCGTGACGGACACGCTGATCGCGCCGGGCGCCGCTGCCCCCACGGGGACGGCGACCACGGACACCGCCTCGGCGCAGCCGCGCTGATTCGCACCGGGACAACGAACGATGTCAGCTGCTTCTCCGATTCCGAGGACGATCCCCTTCCGCACCCTCGACCGGGTGTCGGGCGCGGTGTGGGGACTCGTCGCAGTCCTGGTGCTCGTGGGCGCCGTCTCGGCGTTCCTGGGCGCTGGCGAGGCGCACGGCCGCGTGTGGCAGGCGCTCCTCTTCAACTGGCTCTTCTGGTCGTCGGTCGCCATCGGCATGTTCATGCTGGCGGTGGCCTGGCAGGTGGTGGAGGCGGAGTGGCCCTGGTCCATCCGGCGCTTCGCGCTGGGCGGGGTGGCCTTCCTCCCGGTGTCGCTGATCCTCTTTCCCATCATCTTCTTCGGGGGGAGCGAGCACTTCTTCCACCACTGGCTGCACGTGGAAGGCGACCCGGTGATCGAGGCCAAGCGGGCCTGGCTCAGCCTGGGGGGGATGTTCACGCGCGACATGATCGGGCTGCTGGTGCTCTTCGGGCTGGCGATGGTCTTCACCTACTACTCGCTGCGCCCGGACGTGTACGGCGCCGGCCGCACCGGCGGGCAGAAGTCGATGTACGCCCGCATGACCGGCGGGTGGCGTGGCGCCGCCGAGGAGGCCTCGCGCTCCCGGGGCAAGCTGCTGGTGCTGGGCGTGGTCCTGGGGCTGGCCTTCGCGATCATCTGGGGGATGATCGGCATCGACCTGGCCATGACGCTCACGCCGCACTGGTTCAGCACCATGTTCCCGGTGGCGTTCTTCATGGCCGCCTTCCACGCCGGGATCTGCGCCACCGCGATCCTGGTGACGGTGTTCCGCCGCCGCCTGGGGATCGAGCCGTACATCACCGCGACGCAGTACCACGACCTGGGCAAGCTGATCTTCGCCTTCGCCGTGTTCTGGATGTACCTGAACTGGTCGCAGTACGTGGTGATCTGGTACGGCCTGCTCCCCTTCGAGCAGGAGTGGTTCGCCAGGCGCTTCACGGCTCCCTTCACCGGGCTGGCGCAGGCGGTGCCGCTGCTGATCTTCGTGGTTCCCTTCCTGGGGCTGCTCTCGCGCACCCCCAAGAAGATCCCGGCGATCCTTGCCGGCTTCGCGACGCTGATCCTGCTGGGGAACTGGCTGGAGCGCTACATGCTGATCTACCCCTCGCTGTACGAGGCGGGAGAGGGCGTCGCGCCCCACCTTCCCTTCGGGTTCACGGAGATCGGGATCGGGCTGGGCTTCCTGGGCCTCTTCCTGGCCTGCTACCTGTGGTACCTGCGCACCTTCCCGATCCTCCCCTCGCCGGCGACGCTGGCCGCGGCGCCCCCGTCGGTGTTCCCGGTGGGCACGGCCGCCGCCCACGCCGCCCGGGCCGACCACTGAGAAGGTGACGGCGGCGGGACAGGCGGTGAGCGGGGAGCCCGAAGCGGGCTCCCCGCTTCGCTTTGGAGGGCGGTGGGGTGGTGCGGCAACCGGTTGTGGTTGTAGCTTTGCAGTCGGCGGTTGCGTGAGGGATTTCGGCCCGAAGGGGCGAGACCCGCGCAGTTTGCGGGGCTCGACTCCGTTAAGCACGGTAGTATCGTGCTTTACGGAGCCGAAGCCCGACCCCGGCGCAGCCGGGGGCACGCCCGGCCCCGGCATCTCACCGTTACCGCAGGACAAGCATGATCCGAATCGCCACGCCGTATACGCGCGCCCTCTGCGCGGCCGCGCTCGTGGGCGCCCTCGCCGGGTGCACCGTGCCGGGGGCGGGAACGTCCGCACCGGAGCCGGCGGCGGCCCCCGCCGCGGAGATCAACCCGGGTACCACCGTCCGCCCGGGCGGCAAGTACGTGCTGATCGACCTGGACCTGAACCAGCTCCGCTTCATGGACGGCGAGCGGGTCCTCTGGTGGGCGCACGTGGGCACGGGGACGGGCTTCCGGCTGACCACCGACGCCCAGAACTGGCACTTCTCGACGCCGGACGGGGTCATGCACGTGCAGTTCAAGGAGCGGGACCCGGTCTGGGTGATGCCCGACTGGTACTTCATCGAGAACAAGCTCTCCATCCCCCCCGCGGACTCGCCGCGCCGCAAGCAGCCGTACGGGCTGGGGGCGGCGGCCGTCTACCTGGGGAACGAGATCGCCATCCACGGCACCGACAAGCCGGAGCTGCTGGGGCAGCGGGTGTCGCACGGGTGCATCCGGCTGGCGAACGCCGACGCGCTGCGCCTCTTCCACAACGTGCAGGTGGGGACGCCGGTGGTGATCCAGGGCGGCCCCAGGGAGGTGGCGCGCGAGCAGCCGGACAGCGTGGCGACCTTCACCCGGCCGCGCCGCGGCGCCCCGGCCCGCAAGTACGTGAGCCCCGTGGCGTCGGTCCCCACGCCGCGCCTGCTGGCCCGCCTGACGCAGCAGATGAAGGCGGACACCAGCACCCGCTGGGCGGACTCGGCGGGGGAGCTGCTGGAGCGGGGGCTCGGGGACGACACCGAGGCTCTGCGCGGGCTGCTGTCGCTGGCCGGCTCCGCGCCGGGCGAGATCCGCAACGAGGAGTACGCCACCTTCCTGGCGGACGCGTTCTCGCGCGGGTCGCTGCGGGCGGCGGTGTCGCTCGCGCGCATCGACAAGGAGGCGCGGGACCGCGCGGCGGACGCCATCGTGCGGGCGACCATGTCGCTATACCACGGGTCGCCGGAGGACGCGACGGCGCCCTGGCCCACCCGGCGCGTCCCCAAGTGGCGGCTGGGGCCCAGCGGCCAGGCGGGGTGGACGGCACTGCAGGACGCGGAGGAGGCCTTCCGGGCGCGCCACGGGCTGCGCTCTCTCGTCGCGAAGACGGAGCGATGACCGGCACCGCGGTGAACGGGCTGCTGGGGCGGCAGGACCTGCACGCCCACACCACCATGTCGGACGGGAGCCTGACGCTGGAGCGGGTGGTGGAGGTGGCGCGCGAGCGGGGGGTGCAGATCGGGATCGCGGACCACGTGTCCACGCGCAACGCGGACATGTTCGTGTCCGACGAGGCGGAGGTGCGCCGCTACCTGGACGCGCTGGAGGGTGCGCCGGTGTTCCGCTCCGGCGAGTTCTGCTGGTGCGACGACCTGTGGCGCTCGCTGCCGGACGAGGTGATGGAGCGCTTCGACTACCGCATCGGCTCCAACCACGGGTTCTGGCTCCCGGACGGAACGCTGGGCTCGCCGTGGTGGCAGAGCCTGCCGGCCCCCTGGCGCGGGCACGAGCAGGAGGTGATGGACGCCATGGTCGCCAACCTGTGCGACATGGTGAAGACCATGCCCATCCACATCGCGGCGCACTCCACGCTGACGCCCCCGGCGCTCCTCGACCTGGAGGGCGACGCGGACGCATGGTGGACGGAGGAGCGGGAGGACCGCTGGGTGGAAGCGCTGGCGGAGAGCGGCGTGGCGCTGGAGATCTCCAACCGCTACCGGCTGCCGCACGACCGGCTGCTGCGCAAGGCGCGCGAGGCGGGGGTGCGCTTCACGCTGGGAAGTGACGGGCACACGGAGGCGCAGGTGGCGCGGCTGGACTGGGCGGCGGAGACCGCCCGCCGCGTGGGGGTCACGGACGCGGAGCTGTTCGTCGCGGAGCGGCGCGGCTGAGGCCGCGCCGGGCGCGGGCGCGTTCGTTGCTGTGGGGCGCGGGAGGGTGTGACACTCTCATGGTGGAGGAGGAACGGTGATGGAACGCGACAACGACGCGGTGCGGCGGGAATTCGCGGGCGAGGAGTGGGCGAGGGAGGGGGGACCCGTCCCGGAGTACGCCGACCAGGGGCCGGACGGTCTGCCGCGGCCCGCGGTCGACGACCCCGACCGTCCCGACGTGCGGCGCGACCCCTGGGCGATCCGTGCCGAGGACACGGAGCCGTACGTCGCCCTGCAGTACGTGGCGCGCCTCTTCAAGATCGTGGCGATGGTGGTGGTGGTGGCGCTCACGGCCGAGATCGTGGCCGGGGTGGCGCTGGAAGGCGCCGACGCGCTGCTGCCCCTGACCTTCGACGTGATCCGCGGGATCGTGCTCGCGGCGATCCTCTGGGGCGCGGGCGACCTGACGCTCCTCCTCATCGACGTGGGCCACGACGTGCGTGCGGCGCGCGTCCTGCTGGGCCGGCTGACCGCGCGCAGCGCGGGAGACTACGTGGACCGCCGCGAGCGCAGGGAGGACGGCTCGCCGATCTGAGCCGCGGGCGCGGAAGCAGCCGGCGGAACGAGCACACAGCACGCAGCACGGAACGGCGGTCCCGCCGGGCGGCGCCCGGCACGGGGGCGCCGTTCGCCATTGCACCGGCGGATTTTCCCTCGCCCCACCACCCGGAACCATGACGGAACCGACCGACACTCCCGCCTCGTACGGCCGCGAAGCCCTGGACGGCATCGTGGTCGTGCTCTGGCAGACGCAGGACCGCGTCAACGTCGCGGGCACCATCCGCGTGATGAAGAACTTCGGCCTGAAGCACCTGCGCCTGGTGGCCCCGGCGGAGTGGGATCCGTGGCGCATCGAAGGCATCGCGCACGACACGCACGACGTCATCGAGGGCACGCGCCTCTTCGACACGCTGGAGGAGGCGCTGGCCGACTGCTCGCACGTCGTGGGGATGACGGCGCGCTCCCGGCGGGCGAAGCGGGCCATGGCGCGCCCGCGGGAGGCGGTGCCGGAGCTGCTGGAGCGGGCGGCGGACGCGGTGCGCGGCGCGGCGGGGCCGGTGGCGGTTCTCTTCGGGCGGGAGGACAAGGGGCTCTCCAACGAGGCGCTGGACCTTTGCCACCGCACGGTGATGATCCCCACCAACCCGGACTACTCGTCGCTGAACCTGGCGCAGGCGGCGCTGGTCATGGCGTACGAGCTGTGGA
Source organism: uncultured Gemmatimonadales bacterium (assembly GCA_963716255.1). Lineage (GTDB taxonomy): Bacteria > Gemmatimonadota > Gemmatimonadetes > Longimicrobiales > Longimicrobiaceae > JAFAYN01. The sequence goes on from OY970303.1 coordinate 4,243,431, forward strand.
TGGCCGCGGAGGGGCGCAGCCAGCCCTTCCGCGACCCCCGCCACGCGGCGCCGCCGCCCACGGTGGGGCAGCTGGAGGAGCTCTTCGCCGATGCCGAGGCCGCGCTGTGGGCCGTGGAGTTCTTCAAGAGCCGGCAGACGGAGACGGTGATGCGCACCGTCCGCGAGCTGACGCGGCGCGCGGAGCCGGACGCACGAGAAGCGGCGTTCCTGCGCGCCATCGCCATTGAGGTGCGCAAGTTCGTCCGCAGGCGGCTGGGCGAGGACGGCGAGGCTGCGGCGGATTCCGAGGGGGTGCTGCAGGAAGAGTAGCGGGGGCGCGCACGAAGGGACACGAGAGGTAAAATAACGTGGCCGCAAGGGACTTCCCTTGCGGCCTTTTTACACACTTATTGTTATTCACAGTCCCAATAAGCGCGTATGTTTTCTCTCTCGTATTGGAGATGTCATGAAGACTCTGCGCCTCGTGCTGGCCGTGGTGGTCCTCCTCGCCGCATGCGATGACCCGGGCCCTTCCGCCCCCGCGCACCCCGCCCGCTCGGGAGCCCTGAACAGCCCGACCCCTGCGAACTCCCCTCCGTGCGACACCTCCTGCCGTGCACCTAGCCCCGGTCTGGGGGGAGGGGGACTGCGATAGGTCAAGCGACCGTGTTCGCGTTCAGTCCCGCGATGATCTCCACTGCCAGGGCGTCGCTGGCCTCGTCCCACGACGGAACTGCCACCGGCTCGGTGACCGCATCGCCGGCCTGAACCAGGTGCTCCGAGTGCAGAAGGGCTTCGGCCTCCAGCCGGGTCTTGGCTTCGATGCTGAGATCGGTGGCGATCGCGATGCAGCGCCGCGCTGCCTCTACGGCAAGCGCGTGTTCCCCGATCGCTTTGGCCCCATGTGCCATGTCGAGCAGTGCGGGGGCGCACCCGTCCACCGCGGCCAGGTCGTCCACCAGCTTCCAGGCCGCGTCCCACGCCTCGTCGAAAGCTTCACGGTCTCCAGCCCCGCCGGCTGCGCGCACGATGTTCGAGAGCACGAACAGGCGGTCGGTCGGCTGTCTGAAATGGGGGAGCAGGGCCATGAACACAGCCTGCGCCCGCGTGCAGAACCCCTGCAGAGACCAGATGAGGGCGAGGTCGTGCGCCACTCGTGGCAGATATGCGTGGCCAGGCCCGTACAACCGGTACACTTCCTTCGCCCAGGTCTCGGCAGCCGCGAGGTTGTCCGCCTCCGTCTCGGCCGTGCAGAGATAGTGGAGAGCCTGCCCCTCGACCTGCCTCAGCTCGCGCCGCCGCGCCACGCGCAGTCCACGCATCAGCGACTTGCGGGCGCGAGAAAAGTTTCCGCGCTGGGCCTGGATTCGCCCCATCCCGACCCAGGCCATCACGTACGACTCCCAGTCGCCGCTGCGTCTCCCAAGTCCGGCGGCGCGCAGAAACCAGGTTTCCGCGCGCGGGTACTCGGCATGCCGGCGCGCCAGGCGCCCCGCCCCAAACGCGAGTGACGCGTCCTCCGGGCACGTGCTCGCCGCAGCTTCGGCGAAGGCGAGCGCGGTGGCGGTGGCTCCACGCGGCTCGGCCCAGCGGGCGATCGCCGCGCATGCCTCCGCCACCACGTCCTCCCGGATGGAAGTGGGGCGCTCCACCATCCCCAGGAGCACGCGGAGGTGGGAGCGCAGCTCGGTGTCGTCGAGCGGCACGGCGCGTGCTTTCGCGGCACCCGGCGCGAACAGCTGCGACCGCTCCTTGGGCGGCGCCTGCGACCAGAGCTGCACGTCGCGGAACGCCTGCCAGAGCGCGAACCCCGGCGGTCCCGACAGCTCATCCAGCACCACGGCACCAGCGAACGAGTGGGAGGCGTGCACCGGGAGGGGCGGGATCCGCCAGCGGCGGTCGGGACTGGGGCGGCGGTCTCTGGACATGGTTTTTGACGGCAAACGGACGTTGGCCGGAGTTGAAGGAGAGCTGGGTTGAGGCACTGTAGGGGACAATAATCGAGTGTCGGCAGCCACGCCAGGTTCTTAAGTCCCTAACAGGCCACAATGCCGTCGGGAGGCGTTTGCTGACCGTGGCGGTAACGGGTCGGGCACGCGCCTCCGGCCAGGGGAGGAGCTGCGGGTGAGGTGAAATGGCGGCGGGGTTCGGGGAAGATGCCGTGGCACACCGGGCAGGGTCAACCCGGCGTGCCGGCAGAATCGCACGTTTCCTGTCACACGTTTGCTGCTGCGTCCCGGAGGAGCTGCCACGCGTGCCGGACGTTGTCCTCGGTGGTGCGGAGGTTCCCCACGGCCATCCGCAGCGCGAAGCGGCCGCGGATGCGGGTGTGCGACAGGAACGCCTCCCCCGTGGCGTTGACCCGCTCCAGGATGCGCTCGTTGAGCCGGTCGGCGTCCTCCTCGCGAGTATCGGCCGGGTGCGCCCGGAACACCACCGTGCTGAACGGAACGGGGGCCACCCTCTCCCAGCCGGACGCGTCGTCCACCCAAGCGGCGAAAACCCTCGCCAGGCGGCAGTGCTCGCGGATGCGGGCGGCGATCCCCTCCCGCCCGAAGTAGCGGAGCACCATCCACAGCTTGAGCGCGCGGAAGCGGCGGCCCAGCGCGGGCCCAAAGTCCATCAGGTTGGTGGCCGCCCCGCCCTCCGGGGTGATCAGGTACTCCGGGAGGATGGAAAAGGCGTGCGCCACCCGCTCCGGCCGGCGCACGAAGAGCGCGGAGCAGTCCACCGGGACGAAGAGCCACTTGTGCGGGTTGACCACCAGCGAGTCGGCCCGCTCACAGCCGTCCAGGATCCAGCGCATCTCCGGGGCGAGCGCGGCGGAGCCGGCGTAGGCGGCGTCCACGTGCAGCCAGAGCCCGTGCCGCTCCGCGATCTCCGCGATCTCCTGCACCGGGTCGACGCTGGTGGTGGAGGTGGTGCCCACCGTCGCCACCACGCAGAACGGCTTCCACCCCGCTTCCAGGTCCTCCCGGATGGCGGCCTCCAGCGCCGCCGGGTCCATGCGGAACTCGCCGTCCGTGGGGATGCGGCGGGTTCCCGCGCGCCCGATCCCCAGTGTGATCCCGGCCTTTTCGATGGACGAGTGCGCCTCCTCCGAGCAGTACAGCCGCAGCCGCGGGACGTCGCGCCCGCTCATCCCCTCCTCGCGGATCCCCAGCCCCGCCTCCTCGCGCGCCGTGGCGATGGCGGTGAGCGAGGAGATGGAGGCAGTGTCCTGGATGTGCCCTTTGAAGTCCGCCGGGAGACCCATCATCTGCCGCAGCCAGTCCAGCGCGCGCTCCTCCAGCTCGGTGGGCGAGGGGCCGGTGCGCCAGAGCATGGCGTTGATGTTGAGCGCCGCCGCCAGCATCTCGCCCAGCACGCCGGGCGCGGAGCCGCTGATGGCGAAGTAGGCGAAGAAGTCCGGGTGGTTCCAGTGGGTGATTCCCGGGACGATGGCAGCGTCGAAGTCCCGGAGGATGTCGGCCATCGGCTCCGGGAGCTCGGGAGCCGCGGCGGGGAGCCTGGCGGCGGTCGCGCCGGGCTGCACGCGCGCCAGCACGGGGTACGCTTCGATGTCGCGGAAGTAGTCGGCCATCCAGTCCACCACGGCGTGGGCGTGGCGGCGGAACTCCTCCGGGTCCATGTCGCCCAGGTCGTTGCCGGCGGGCAGGTTGGTGGCGCTCATTCGTGTCTTCTGCTTCGGATGGTTGTGTGCGTGGGGCCGCTCCGGAGCCGGACGATACTGCCGTCCGTCTCCTGCGCGGGTCGCGGAGCCAGCGGAAACTGCCCGGCTGTCTCCCTCCGCAACGGATTTTATGGGTACAGCGAACGGCAACGGCAACAGGCGACTTTCCGTAGAGCGCACTTCGTACCGCCATTCTACTTTCGCACTCCTCCCCGTAACTTACCGTCGCTCCCGCGCCGCCGCACCCGAACTGCACCCCGCATGATCCAGGTTTCACCCGAAGTCCAGGCCGCCCTCGACGACGAGCGTCCGGTCGTGGCGCTGGAGTCCACCGTGCTGGCGCACGGGCTGCCGCGCCCGCGCAACCTGGAGGTGGGGCTGGCGCTGGAGGCGGAGGTGCGCGCCGGGGGTGCAGTCCCGGCCACCGTGGGGGTGCTCGGCGGGGTGCCGAAGGTGGGACTGTCCGCGGCGGAGGTGGAGCGCATGGCGACGGCGGGGGGAGTGCTGAAGCTGTCCACGCGCGACCTCCCGGTCGCGGTGGCGCGCGGGGCGGACGGCGCCACGACGGTGGCGGCCACGATGTGGCTGGCGGACGCGGCGGGGGTGTGGGTGTTCGCCACGGGCGGGATCGGCGGGGTGCACCGCGGCGGGGCGAACGACGTGTCCGCCGACCTCACGGAGCTGGGGCGCACGGCGATGGTGGTGGTGTGCGCGGGGGCAAAGGCGATCCTGGACCTCCACGCCACGCGGGAGGCGCTGGAAACGGCCGGCGTGCTGGTGGCCGGGTGGCGCACGGACGAGCTCCCCGCGTTCTACTCGGCGCGGAGCGGGCTGCCGGTGGACGTGCGCGTGGACACCGCGGAGGAAGCGGCGGCGCTGTGGAGCGCGCAGCAGGAGCTGGGCGCGCCCGGTGCGCTCCTCCTGTGCGTGCCGCCGCCGCCGACCCACGCGCTGGACGCGGACGAGGTGGACGCCGCCATCCGCCGGGCGCTGGCGCTGGCCGGGGAGCAGGGGGTGCGTGGCAAGGAGGTGACTCCGTTCCTGCTCCGCGCCGTCGCGGACGAGACCGGCGGACGCTCGCTGGAGGCCAACGTCGCGCTGCTGCGGAACAACGCGCGGGTGGCGGCGGAGGTGGCGACAGCGATGACGGCAGGGATTTAGGGAACAGGGACTGCGAGACCGAGCGACGCATGACGACCAAGGATGGACTTCGCCGCGAGCTGCGGGAGCGGCTGCGCGGCCTCCCGCCGGGGGAGCGCGAGGCGGCGGGGCTGGCGGCGGAGGCCCGCGTGTGGACGGTGCCGGAGGTGGCTGCCGCGCGGGTGCTGCTGCTCTACGCGCACCTCCCCGGCGAGGTGCCCACGGACGCCATCGCGCGGGAAGCGCTGCGGCGCGGCGCCACCGTGGTCTACCCGCGCTGCGTCACCGGCACGCGCACGCTGACGCTGCATGCGCTGGAGCGGCTGGAGGCGCTGCGGGAGGGCGCCTACGGGATCCGCGAGCCGGACGTGGAGGCGTGCCCGCGGGTGGACGTGGACGCGGTGGACGCGGCGCTGGTGCCGGGGCTGGGGTGGGACCGCGCGGGAGGGAGGATCGGGCGCGGCGCCGGCTACTACGACCGCCTCTTCGCCGACCCGGGGTGGCGCGGCTTCCGCTGCGGCCTCTTCTTCGCCGCGCAGGAGGCGCCCGCCGTGCCCACGGACCCCTGGGACGCGCCGCTGAACGCGGTGGTGACGGAGCGGGAGGTGTGGAGACGGGGAGGAACGGAAGTGCGGGAGTGCGAAGGTGCGGAAGTGCGAGAGTAACGGCAGTACGAAGCGCCCCCGCCGGGAGGCCGGTGGCGGCGCTTCGTTGCAGTGCTCCGCCTCTCCCGCCTGCGGGGGAAGGGGCCCGCCGTCGCGTGAGGGATCACGGCCCGGAGGGGCGAGACGGTATGGACCGGGTAGATTGTTGACAGAATAGACCGGGAGGATGGTTGACACGGTAGCTTACGCGCTCGCCCACACCTAGGGAGAGCCATGCCGTGGAGACAGACCAACCCGATGGATGAGCGGATGAAGTTCGTCGTTCTCGCACAGGAGGGGCTCTACAGCATGACGGAGCTGTGCGAGCGGTTCGGCATCAGTCGCCAGGCCGGATACACTCGGCTGCACCGCTACGAGCAGGAGGGAATTGCGGGGCTGGCTTCCGGCAGCCATGCACCGAAGTCCTGTCCGCACCGCATGAAGGAGGAGGTCCGGACCGCGCTGCTGAAGGCCCGCAAAGCGCATCCGGATTGGGGCCCCCGTAAAATCCTGGTCTGGTTACGCCCGCGCCGACCCGAGTTGGAGTTGCCGGCGGCGAGCACGGTGGGAGACCTGTACAAGCGGGAGGGGCTGGTGGAGTCTCGGCCGCACCGGCGGGAGTGGTCTCACCCGGGGCGAGTCTCACACACGGTGGAGGCCGCCAACCAGCTGTGGAACGCCGACTTCAAGGGCGAGTTCCGCATGGGCGACGGGACGCTGTGCTACCCGCTGACCGTCACGGACACTCACACCCGCTACCTGCTGGCCTGTGAGGGACTGAGTTCGACCGCGCACAGGGGAGCCTGCGCGAGCTTCCAGCATCTCTTTCGCGAACGGGGCCTTCCGCAGGCCATCCGCAGCGACAATGGAGGCCCGTTCTGCACGAAAGCCATCGCCGGGCTCTCGCGCCTGAGTGTCTGGTGGACGCAGATGGGGATCAAGCACGAGCGGATCGAGCCGGCCCATCCGGAGCAGAACGGCTCGCACGAGCGGATGCATCGCACGCTCAAGGCGGGCACGCTGCGGCCCCCGGCGGCCAACGTCCAGGTGCAGCAGGAGCGATTCGATGCCTTCCGGCGCGAGTTCAACGAAGAGCGGCCTCACCAGGCGCTGGAGATGCAGACCCCGGGCTCGCTCTACGTGGCGTGCGAGCGAGAGATGCCGGAGCAAATCGCCCCGCCGCAGTACGCGGGGCATTGTGTGGTGCGCCGGGTGCGGGGTAACGGGATCCTGTACTTCCGCGACCGGACGATCTTCCTCAGCGAGTTGCTGATCGGGCAGGAGGTGGCGTTGGAGGAGATCGAGGACGGAGTGTGGTCGATCTACTTCTACGACCTGCTCCTGGCGCGGCTGGACGAGCGAACGGGGGAACTCTCCGGCTGACGCCGGACACCCCCCGAGGTGGAACTTGATAGACCAGAAGTGTCAAGCATCAACCCGGTCTGTGGTGTCAAGCATCAATCCGGTTGCTCAGACCCCGCGGGCAGTTTCGCGGGGGCTCGACTCCGTTGGGCTGCGTTGTTTGCAGCCCTACGGAGCCGAAGCCCGACCCCGGCGCCAGCCGGGGGCACGCCCGAATCCGCCCTGAAATGCCGTCACTGCTGCTGCGCCGACTCGCCGAGGCAGCGCGGACCCTCCCACACCTTCCGCCACCGGCCGCCGCGGTCCTGGGAGATCGCCTCGTACCAGGCCTCGCTGGGCCCGTACACCTGCGCGAGGATGTCGGGGCCGCCGGTGCCGTTCCAGTTCAGGTAGTCCAGCATGCGGGGCGCCGCCTTGCCGGTGCGCCGGTAGTCGCGGACTTCCTGGTAGAACGGCGTGTACCCGCTGCGCGTCTCGTAGCCGGCCACGTAGAAGATGCTGTACCCGTTGGGCTCGCCGGGGCCCACGGCGAGCTGGTCGCCCACCAGGTAGGTGGCGGCCATCTCGGGGTTGCCGCCCTGCACCACCTCGATGGCCTGCATGTCGCGCTGCGCCCCGGGCCAGCTGCGCGGCCGGGGGAGGCCGTTCTGGAGCACCAGCTTCTCGGCGACGATGCTGGCGAAGGTGCGGATGCTGCCGTTGACCTGCGGGGGCGTGTACTCGCCGCGCACCTCGGGCTCCAGCCCCTTGCGGAAGGCGAGGAACTCGCCCACGTCGGCGGCGGCGGCGACGGTGGTGGCGGTGCCCACGGCGGTGGGGATGCCGCAGGCGGTGGCCGGGCCGTTGCCGGTGAGCGTCAGCGTTCCCACCGGCGCGCCGCGGCGGAAGAGCGCCAGCTGCGCGCCGGGCTCCAGCACCGCCTGGCGGAAGCGCGACTCGTACGCCTGCGGCGAAACGCCGGCCGGGCGGCGCAGGGTGCGCAGCGAGTCGCCCGCCACCTCGGCGACCGGGAACACCTGGGTGCCGGCGGTGCCCCTGACCACGTGGAAGATCACGGTGCCCGAGGGGAGCCCCAGGTCGGCGTAGGTCTGTGCGTCGGGGGTGATGTCGCGCACTCCGCCCGGGGGCGGAGGCGGCACCAGCTGCACGTCCGCGCCGCCCCAATTCACATTGTCGCAGCCCGGGAGAGCGGTTAGAATCAGGAGCGCCGTGATCCCGGCGCGGGGCTTCGTCGCAATCGGCATGGAGTGACCTGGTGGCTGCTGTCTCCGAACGGGCTTCCGGCGCCGGGACAAGCAAGTACCCGGCCATGCAGGCACGCCGGGGCCGCCTCCGGCGGCATGGAAGCAAGCTACGGATTCTTCGGGCGCTCTGCCAGGCTAAATGATCGATCAAATCGAGTTCCGGCGGGTGATGGGACACTTCGCCTCCGGGGTGACGGTGGTCACCACCGTGCGGGGGGACGGGGAGCCGTGCGGGCTCACGGCGAGCGCGGTCTGCTCGGTGTCCGTGAACCCCGTGCTGGTGCTGGTGTGCGTGGAGCACGACGCCTACACGCACGGCTGCATCGTGGCCGCGGGGAAGTTCGCGGTCAACGTCCTGGCGGAGGAGGGCGGCGAGAGCCTGTCGCGCCGCTTCGCCACCTTCGAGGTGGGGGACAAGTTCCGCGGCGTGGCGTTCCGCGAGGAGCAGACCGGCGCCCCGGTGCTGGAGGGCTCGCTGGCCTGGCTGGACTGCCGCGTCACGCAGGCGGTCGAGGCGGGCGACCACACCATCTTCCTCGGCGAGGTGGTGGCCGGGGACGCGCGCGAGGGAACGCCGCTGGTCTACTACCGGGGGGGATATGGACGCTTCACCCCCTGAGCGGCGCATGGGCGCAACCGTCGCGTCGCGCGCGGCCCTGGTGGGGCTGGCGCTCGGGGTGGTGGGGATGGCCGGGGGAGGGCTGGTCCTCTTCCGCGCCGAGGGGGTGGTCGCCGCCGCCTCCACCGTGCTGGCCACCTTCGCCGTGGCGCTGGCCGCCGGGCTGTGGGCCGGGGTCCCGCCGGAGGAGGCCGGACCGGTGTCGCTCCCGGGGCGCTGGCTCTTCGCCGGCGTCGGGGTGGGGGTGGCGGGGATCTTCGCCACGGCGCTGGGGATCCTCAACCGCCTGGGCGGGCGGGGCGACGCGCTGCGCGTGCTGGGGCTCCTCTTCCTGATCGCGCTGCCGGTGTACGCGATCGGCTTTCTCCTCCCCCCGCTGGTGGGGTGGGCGGAAAGCGTCTTCGACCCGCTGGAGGAGGGCGACGAGGCGGCGGCGCGCCGCGCGCTGGGCGCCGTGGTCGTGGGCGTCCTCGCCGGGCTCGCCGCGGGGGCGCTGGCGGCGGGGTTCTTCCTGATCCCCAAGCTGAACCCGGGGCCGCTGCTGCTGGCGACCGCCGCGCTGCTCACCTCGCCGGTGCTCTTTCCGCGCGCCAAGCGGCCGGGCCCCGAGGAGCGGGTGCTGTGGGAGGTGGAGACGCCTTTCTCCACGCTGCGCGTGGTGGAGACCGCTTACCCGGGCGAGCGGCAGCCGGACCGCACGCTCTACCAGGACGACGAGATCGAGAGCGGGGAACTGGTGCGCAGCGGGGCGCCCACCTTCGCCTACGTGGCGGCCGGGGAGCGCTGGCTGGACGAGGTGTCCGGGCGCGGCGACGCGTACCTGTTCCTGGGCGGCGGGGCGTACACGCTGCCGCGCCGGGTGGCGGAGCGCGACCCATCGGCGCGGATCACGGTGGTGGAGCTGGACCCGGAGGTGACGCGGGCGGCGTACCGCTGGTTCGGGCTGCGGCCGGAGCACGGCATCGTCTCGGTGCACGGCGACGCGCGGGCAGTGGCGGAGGGGTGGGCGGCGGAGGGGCGCGAGGGGTGGGACCGGGTGTACGTGGACGTGTACGGCGGGCGCGAGTCGCTCCCGCACTCGCTGGTGACGACGGAGGCGTTCGCCACGCTGCGTGCCCTGCTGCGGCCCGGCGGGACGCTGGCGCTCAACGTCATCGGCACGGCCGTGGGCGAGGGGAGCCGGCGCTTCTGGAGCACGGTGCGCACGGCGGCGGAGTCGTTTCCGGCGGCGGAACTGTACTTTCACCTGGGGCGCGACTACCCGGAGCGGCAGAACTTCCTGCTGGCGCTCTCCCCCGACGCGGAGCGGAGCTGGCCAGCGCGCGCGGGGGTGTTCGAGCACTGGCCGGTGGAGGAGTGGCCGGACATGGAGGGCACGGTGGCGTTCCGCGACCGGGCCCCGGCGCGGGGACAGAGAAGCGCCGCGGTCTCCAGGGGAGACCGCGGCGCGGTGGGGGAGGGCGCGTAGCCGGCGGGGGGCTCAGCGCGGCTTGCCGCGCCGCCCCTGCTTCTGCGCCTGCTGGATCTGCCCCTGCACGTGCTTGAGCGCCTGCTGGCGCTGCTCCAGGTGCCGCTTGGCGAGCTCGGCCTGCTTGAGCTTGGCGCCCTCGGCGCCCTTGTAGCGCGAGCGGTTCAGGAACTTGTTCATCAGCTTGAGCAGCGGCGCGCCCACGTACTTGAGCACCAGCGCCTTGCCCTTGTTCCCCTTCTGCTCGTGGTCGGCGAGGGCGTAGGGGAGCGCCTGGAGCGAGTCCTGGATCTGCCGGTGCATCTGCGCGGGGTCGCGCTTCTTTTTCTTCTGGTTCGCCATGGTTCCGGTCGGCGGATATCGTGGGCGGTGCCGGGTTTCCGGGATATCGGAGCGGTGCCGCGGCACCGTCGGAAACGGCGCCCGCGGGTGCTGACAAGCTAACGGTTATACACCGCTTTATGAAGATTGTCCACCTGGCCGACCTGCACCTGGGCTTCCGCGCCTACCACCGCGTGACGCCCCGCGGCGTGAACGTGCGCGAGGCCGACGTGGCCGAGGCCTTCCGCCGCGCGGTGGCCCGCACGCTGGAGCTGCGGCCGGACGTGGTGCTGGTGGCCGGGGACGTGTTCCACACCGTGCGCCCCTCCAACGCATCCATCGCGGAGGCCTTTCGCCAGCTCTCGGTGCTCTGCGAGGGGCTGCGCGACGTGCCGGTGGTGATCATCGCCGGCAACCACGACTCGCCGCGCTCCGCCGACACGGGGAACATCCTCACCCTGTTCCGCGAGATCCCCGGCGTCACCGTGGTCGCGGACGAGGCGCGCGCCGTCCTCCTCCCGCAGATCGAGACCTCCGTCCTCTGCCTCCCCCACAACTCGCTCGCCGTGGAGAGCGCCGGCCCGGTGCGTATGGAGCCGGACCCGCGCGCGCGCCACAACGTACTGATGCTGCACGGCACCGTGGGCGGCAGCGTGGCCGAGCAGAAGCTGCGCTACGTGACCGAGTACGGCGGCGCCATCGTGGCGGACACGGACATCGGGCCGGAGCGCTGGGACTACGTGGCGCTGGGCCACTACCACATCGCCACGGAGCTGGCCCCCAACATGTGGTACGCGGGGGGCCTGGAGCGCACCTCCACCAACGTGTGGATGGAGGCGGAAGGTCCCAAGGGCTTCCTGTCGTTCGACACGGAGCGGCGCCGGGCGGAGTTCCACGCGGTGGAGACGCGCGCGGTGGTGGACCTGGCGAGGCTGTCGGCGAAGGGGCTGGCCTCGGCGGAGGTGGACGAGCGCATCCGCGCGGCGGTGGAGGGCGTCCCCGGCGGGATCGCGGGGAAGATCGTGCGCCTGGTGGTGGCCGACATTCCCCGGGCGCAGGTGCGCGAGCTGAACCACAAGCGGATCCGCGAGTGGAAGGCGGAGGCGCTCCACTTTCACCTGGACGCCCGCCCGCCGGAGATCCGCCGCCGGGCGGCCTCGGGGGCGCCGGTGCGCCGGCAGACGCTGCAGGAGCAGGTGGCGAGCTACCTGGGGAAGCACTGGCAGCTCAGCTCGGAGACGCTGGAGCGGGCGCGGCTGGTGGAGCTGGGCACGGCGTACGTGGACCGCACCGAGGACGCCTGACGCCATGCGCCTGATCCGCCTGCGCCTGCGCAACTTCCGGCAGCACGCCGACACCGAGGTCCACTTCCGCCCCGGCCTGACGGGGATCATCGGGCCCAACGGGGCGGGGAAGTCCACCCTCCTGGAGGCGATCGCCTGGGCCGTGTACGGCGCGGCGGCGGCCCGCGGTACCAACGACACCATCCGCTTCAACCGCGCAGGGGCGCGCACCCGGGTGGAGGTGGAGCTGGAGTTCGGGCTGGGCGGCCACGAGTTCCGCGTGGTCCGCACGCTGAGCAGCGCAGAGGTCTACCTGGACGGCGGGGCCGCGCCGGTGGCCGCGACGCTGGGCGGCGCCACGGCCTACCTCCAGGCGCGCATCGGGATGTTGCGCGAGGAGTTCTTCAACACCTACTTCACCGGGCAGAAGGAGCTCCAGTTCCTCTCCGCCATGGGCCCGGCGGAGCGGGGGCGTTTCCTGTCGCAGGTGCTGGGTTACGAGCGGCTGCGGCGCGCGCAGGACCTGACGCGCACCCGCCGCAACGAGCTGCGCCACGAGATCAAGGGGCTGCGCACGGCGCTGGGCGACCTGGACGAGATCGTGGCGGAGCGCCGGGCGGCGGAGCAGCGGGTGGCGGAGGCCATCGCTGCGCACGCTGCCGCGCGCGAGGCGCTGGAGGGCGCGGGGCTGGCGGTGCGCGAGCTGGCGCCGCGCTGGCAGCAGGCGCAGGCCGCGCGAGAGCTCTTCGGCAAGCTCACCCACGCCATCGACACGGCGGAGCGCGAGCGGGACGCGGCGCGGCGCGACGTGCTGCGCGCGGAGGGGGAGCTGGAGTCGGTGGCGAAGGCGGAGGCGGAGCTGGCGCCGCTGCGCGCCCAGCTGGCGGATCTCCCCGCCGTCACCAGCGACTGCGAGCGGCAGACGGAGCTGGCGAAGAAGGACGCGACGCGCAAGCAGCTGGTGAAGCAGCTGGCGGAGCTGGACGAGCAGGTGGCACGCGCCCGCGAGCGGCTGACGCGGGTGGAGCAGGCGCCGGAGCTGGAAAAGAAGTACGCGGAGGAGCTGGAGGGGCTGCGCGCGGAGCGTGCGGAGGCGGAGCGCGACTCGGACGAGAGAAAGACGGCGTGGCTGCGCGACCGGCAGGACGCGGAGACCAAGCTGGGGACGTACCGCGACCGCGGCATCGAGCTCAAGGAGCAGATCCGCCAGTGCCGCGAGCTGGGGCCGGAGGGGGCGTGCCCCACCTGCGGCCGCCCCATGGGCGCGGACTACGAGCGGCTTCTGGAGGAGATGGAGGACCAGTGGGTCACCATCGTCCAGGACGGCAAGTGGTGGGCGAGCCGCTTCGAGCAGCTCAAGGACAAGCCGGAGGACGTGGCGGAGGCGGAGCTGCGCGTCCGCGCCCTCGCCGAGCAGGTGGACGCCTGCTCGCGCAAGCTCACGCGCTGCGAGGAGGCGGTCAAGGAGCTCAAGAACCTCCGCGCGGAGCAGGCGCAGCGGGAGGAGCGGCGCGCCGCGCTGGCGGCGGAGGTCGCGGCGGTCCCCGCCGGCTACGACCGCGCGCTCCACGACGCGGCGGAGGCGCGGCTGCGCGGCCTGCGCGAGACGGAGAAGCGGGCGGCGCGCCTGGAGGAGGCGGCTGCGCGGCGGCCGGCATGGGAGCGCGACCGGCTGGACGCGCAGGTGCGCGAGACGGCGGCGGCGGAGCGGGGACGGGCGGCGGCGGCGGAGCGGGCGGCGCTCGCCTTCTCGGAGGAGGCGTTCGTGGGGCTGCGCACCGGGTACGAGGCGGCCAGCGACCGGTTCCGCAGGGCGGAGCTGCACGCCACGGAGCTGCGCGGGCAGGTGGCCACGGTGGAGCAGGCACTCCAGGGCGCCATGCACCGCGAAGCGGAGTACCACCGGCGCGCGGGTGACATCGTGGAGCGGGAGCTGGACCTGCGCTACCACGAGGAGCTGGACCTTGCCTTCTCGGAGCTGCGCGCGGAGCTCAACGCGCAGGTGCGGCCGGAGCTGTCGGAGATCGCGTCCACCTTCCTGGCGCAGCTCACGGACGGGCGCTACACGGCCATAGAGATCGACGACGCGTACAACATCCTGGTGCTGGACGAGGGCGAGGAGAAGCCGGTGATCTCGGGCGGCGAGGAGGACGTGGCGAACCTGGTGCTGCGCCTGTCGCTGTCGCAGATGATCGCGGAGCGGGCGGGGCACCCGCTGTCGCTGCTCATCCTGGACGAGGTGTTCGGGTCGCTGGACGTGGCGCGGCGGGACAACGTGGTGCAACTGCTGCACCACCTGGAGGACCGGTTCGAGCAGGTGATCCTCATCACGCACATCGAGGGGATCCGCGAGAGCCTGGACCAGGTGCTGCGCGTGGAGTACGACGAGCGCACGGGGACGGCGGTGGTGCGGGAGGAGTCGTTCAGCGGGGAAGACCCGGAGGCGCCGGGGCTCGCGGCGGATTGATGGGGTTCGCACGTACTGTGGCCCGAGTCGTGAAGTCGTAGAGCAGTTCACCAGCACGGGAGCCGTAACCATGACCACAACGCTGTACGCCACCTTCGACGGCGAAGTCCTCCGCCCGGAGGAGCCGATCTCGCTCGCGCCGAACACGCGGGTGCGTCTGGTCATCGAGACCGAGGCGGACGAAGAGCTTCCCGCGTCTTCCTTCCTCCGCACCGCGCAGGGGCTCAACCTTGATGGCCCACCCGACTGGTCGTCACGGCTGGATGAATGAGTACGGTTCCATTCCTGTGTTAATTGTGATTCCACAGCAAGATCTAGAACTAACCGTTCAGACCAAATGACCGAAGATTGGATTTTTGAAGGCCTGAATAGTGGCATAGCGACTTACCGTCTACGAAATTGGGCTTCATACTACCCTCTTATCGAGCAAACTCTTACGGTGGGTGGCTCTCACACACGGGATTTTGTTTGGCGAGGGCAACGGCGGCACGATTGGCCTCTCCGCCCATCCTTTGATAGGCTAATTGGGCGCCTCACGACCGAATCGGGTTCGGTGATCGCCAACAATCCCGAAGATTGCCTCCGGAACCATTTGGAACGGTTCCGCATGGCTGTACGAGGACGCCGTGGGCTGAATCCTCCCGAACTTCCGTTGGAGAATGACTGGTGGGCACTTGGCCAACACTATGGCTTAGCCACTCCTCTCTTGGATTGGACAAGATCCCCGTTCGCGGCAGCATACTTTGCGTTTGAAGACGACAATTCAGATACGACAGAGTATAGAGTTGTGTATGGGCTTGATCGGCGAGCAGTAGATCTCCGAAATGACGATTTGGCGACTGCCGAAAGTGTTGAGGTTGGACGTCCGCCTCTCCTCGAATTCTACGATCCTTTGTCAAACGAGAATCCGCGACTCGTGGCGCAGGGTGGTCTGTTCACAAGAACTCCGCTAGGCACTCCTGTGGAGCAATGGATTAGCGCGGTTTTCGAAGAAGCGCCCGATCCTGTCTTATATCGTGTTCTGATTCCAAGCCAGGATCGATCTGCGTGCTTGCGTGCGCTTAATCGAATGAACATCAATCATCTGTCACTGTTTCCAGATCTCAACGGGGCCTCCCGCTTCGTGAATCTTGCCCTTGAAGATTCTCACCGATAGGAACCACAATGGCTTTAATCTATGTCCCGATTGTTAAGGGCAAGGAAGGTGAGTACGCTGCACTTGGTGCTCTCAACATCTCAGTGCGTCAGCAAGTTATCCCGCTAATTGAGATCCCCGGGATTCCGTACGACTATGTCAATAATCGCCCCGCGCGAAGCCTCGATGCGCACGTGCAGGGTGTTGCCAGGAAAGTCGATTCATGCTGGGGGGCCGAACGCCCGATTTACATCGATTTTTCAGCACATGCTGACGGAGAGTTGTTAGGTGACGGCACCCATGTTTTACAGTTGGTGCTTTCTGAAGCACGGAAAATTGGTGTTCAAGCGATTCCGGTGGTCTATACCTCTAGTTCGCCGGAATGCCTAAGCGAGGCGTCGCTACATGCTCGTGAAATGCAGCAGGGGGTATGTCTGAGATTGCTCGTTGGAGATTTCGATGAGGAAGTGGACTTAGAGACTCGAATCAACGCGATATTGGAGATCCTCCAATTGGGAGAGTCGGAGATCGACGTCATTTTGGATCTTGAGGAGATTCAAGACGACCTCCAGCGCTCCATTCTTGTCGCTCGAGCACTGCTGGGTGGCGTTCCTCGCCCGACAACTTGGCGGCGGTTGATCTTGGCCGCGTCCTCTTTTCCGGAAGATCTACGAGATGTGAATGCGGCAACCGTAACTACGTTGCCTCGCAGGGAGTGGGAGCTTTGGGGGGCATTGAACCGACGTCCCGAAAGGCTTCCCCGGAGGGATCTGGTGTATGCAGACTACGGGATTACGCATCCCAGTCTTAGGGAACTTGATCCGCGCACGATGCGGATGAGCGCAAGTATTCGCTACACTGGGCGGGACGAGTGGGTGATCGTAAAGGGCAGGAACGTACGCCAGTTCGGATTCGAGCAGTACTTCGACCTCTGTGAAGCACTCGTGCAGCATCCGAGTTTCACAGGTCGGGAACTTTCCTGGGGAGACGGCTTCATCGCTGATACGGCTGCTAGAAAGGCTGGGCCAGGCAATGCCACTACGTGGCGGAAAGTCGGCACAAACCACCACATTACTCTCGTAGCGATCCAACTCGCCACGTTGAACGGCCCTTGAGCCTAGACCGAATAATCTGACCTAACTCTTCGGGAGGAATAGAGTCAGCTAGCCGTTGCCAGATTGCCCGGCGAGGCTTCGTGCGAAGACCATTGTCTAGATTTCTCGAAGTTAGCTCGTCTAGTGCTTCGGCGCGCCACAATAGTTGCGCCTGGGCAAATGCGTCCACCTGTGGATTGTCAGACGGCGATCTAACCAGCCTAAGTTCGATCGATCCGTCTTGCGCCTGCTTGGCTTCGGAGATACCCCACCACTTGGGAATGATAGCCCTAACTCCTCGCAGATGCTTGGGGTCGACCACAATGGTCACCCGGTCCAGAGCTCGTCCGTAAATTTCGGATTGGGTTGGAAGTCGCGAGAGTGTATCTTGTGCACTCTTTATCTCGAACCCATGCACTTTTCCGTTGACAACAGCGATGTCGACGCGTGCGACACCCTCGCACAATCCCAATTCTTCGAGAATCAGGGTGTCGGGATCGCAAGCGTGCTCTAAGTTGACTGCGCTAAGCAGGGCGAGGCGGATGTCGAGCTCACGCATGGGTTCCATACCTAATTGTGAGACCCTATCCTAATTGCCACTTCTGCTACCTGCAAGATAGATGCTGCCGCAAGAGAAGGAAGGGAAACGAGAGCCGAGTTAGGTGCCCAGCGGTGAAGGCGTTCTGAGGCCCCATTGTTCCACCTACTTGCAAGTGTTCTCCCGACCTTTCCACCACCTCCACTGCCCGATCCTGCGACAGCTTCTCCGCCATCCACAATTCCTTGCGCGGACTGAACGCCACATCCTGAACCGTAGCGCCCCCGGCTAACGGTTAAGGCAGCACCCGGGGCGGTCCGCTGCTTGCACCGTCCCCGCGGCCCATCCCCGCACGGAACCGCCGTGCGGGCGAGCGACACGCGAGTGGAGGACAAGCATGAGGCAGCTGAGCAGTTCCGGCGAGGTGGATTCCGCCGTCTCCGGCGAGACCGCGATCCTGTACAAGCACAGCACCACCTGCCCCATCAGCGCGGCAGCGCACGAGCAGATGGAAACCTTCCTCCAGCGCAACCCCGACGCCCCGTTCTACATGGTGGACGTCCACGAGTCGGCGGACGTGTCCAGCTACCTGGCGGACAAGACCGGCATCGACCACGAGTCGCCGCAGGTGATCGTGTTCCGCGACGGCAAAGCCGCCTGGCACGCATCGCACTACGACATCACTGCGGGCGACCTGGAGCAGCAGCTGAAGAGCTGAAGTCGAGGCGTCGGCACTCGACGCTGCAAGGGCCGTTGTGTCACAAATCACAGAGATTCGCTCGGGTGCGCCCATGAATTCGAGAGCTTTCGTCACGGACGTGGCTCGTAACTTCGAGAAGTACATCGACCGGGTTACGTCTCGTGGCGAGCGCTTCGTTCTCTTGCGCGGAAAGCAGGTCGTCGCCGAACTGCGTCCGATCGCTGCGCGAAAGAGACTCCGAGATCTGCCCGAGATGCTTGCGTCGCTTCCCCACCTCACCGAGGCGGAAGCAGTGGACCTGGCTGCGGATCTCGGCCATGCCCGCCGCGATCTCGCTTGGCCGCACCGGTGCTGGGAGGAAGACTAAGACTCCACGTCGTGATCGGCGTAGAGGCCTGGTTGTAAGTCGCCACTCTCGCCGACGGCCAGGGAGCCGAAGCAAGTCGGGGGCGCCGCTGTTAGCGGCGCCCCCGACGCGTCTCCGCCGAACGGCGGCGTGCCTTCCCCTCACCGGCTTCAACCCGCTTCTCCACGGTGCCCCGTCGGACGCCGCGCCCCTCGCGCTACTGCCTGAACTGCTTCCTGCGCTCCACCAGGCCGTCGATGACGCCGGCGGGGACGACCTCCGTCACCGCGGAGTACACCTCCCGCAGGGCTGCGCGGTCCTCGTCGCGGGGCATGTCCGGGAGCTTCGCGCGCCGGCCCCCGGCGACCGCCTCCAGCCACTCGCCGGCCGCGCCCACCATCGCAGGGCCGTCGCGCCACTCCCGGTCCCACACGCCCCGCTCGCGCATCGTCGCGTACAGGGCGCGGAGCTGCGCATCGCTCACGGGGAAGCGCTCGGTCCAGATGGGACCACTGTAGCCCGGCTGGAAATCGACCCGGCCCTCGCTCCCCGGGCCCAGGTGCACCGAGTAGCTGTACTGGTACTGCGGCGGCAGCGATCCGGTGGACCAGGCGTAGCGGACGGTGAAGTCGGCCGGCATCGCGGTGGATTCCCCCTGCGGCCCGGGTGCCGACGCAGGGCATCCGGCGAGGAGCGCGAGGGCCGCGAGGGGTGCGAGACGGCGGAGGAAGGGGAGGCGGTGGGTCATGGCGTCTGTCTCCATGAGGGCGGGCGCGGGGGCCCGTGCTTGTCCGGAAGGGTGCCCAAGTTTACGTTGCCGCGCGAGCTTGCCGCAACACCGGGCGGGCCGCCCGGTGGGGATCCTTTCGCGGGGTCCCGCATATCACACGGGTCTCCGTCCGGACGATTCCCCCACACCTCCAGGGTCACCGAATGCCACGCCGCCTCCCCTCCGGCGCGACGCAGCTGTCCGCGTTCCTGCTCGCCCTCGCCGCCGCGTCGCCCGCGGCGGCCCAGGACGCGCGCCAGGCCGCCCCGCGCGCCGCGGCCGCGCCCTTCGACCTGTCGGTCGCCAGCATCATGCGCGGCGAGCTGCTCACGGGCCGCTCCCCCAACGAGGTGCGCTGGTCCGAGGACGGGCGCTGGCTGTACTTCCGCTGGCGCCAGCCGGAGACCCAGGACACCACCACCTCCGTGTACCGGGTGGCCGTGGGCCGCGGCACCCCCGAGCGGCTGGCCGACTCCGTCGCCGACCGCGTCGCCCCGGCCCTGTCGGGTGACTGGGACGCGGCCCGGCGGCGGCGCGCCTTCGTGCGCGGCGGCGACGTGTACGTGGCCGAGGTGGGCGGACGCGAGCGGCGCGTCACGGAGACCCCGGTCGCCGAGCGCTCCGCGCAGCTGTCGGGCGACGGGCGCACGGTCTTCTTCCTTTCCGGGAGCAACCTGTTCGCCACGGCGACCGAGGGCGGACCCATCCGCCAGCTCACCGACGTCCGCGCCGAGGCCGCGCCGGCCAGGCGGGACACCGTGGGGCAGCGGGGAATGCTGGAGCGCGACCAGCGCGAGCTGCTGGAGGTGATCCGCGACCGCATCGAGGAGCGCGAGCACCGCGAGGCGCTGGACTCCGTCCGCACGCCCGTCCGCCCGCTATACATCGGCAGGAACGCCACCGTGGCGAGCATGGACGTGTCCCCCACCGGCCGCTTCCTCCTGCTCGCGGTGAACGACCGCGCCGAGGAGAAGCAGACCCTGGTCCCCAACTTCATCACCGAGAGCGGCTACACCGAGCCCCTCAACGTGCGCGCCAAGGTGGGCGACGTGCAGGCCGGGCAGCGCATGGCGATGGTGGACCTGCGCACCGGCACGCCCACCTGGCTCCAGGCCGAGGCCCGGGATCGCAGGGTGACGCTTGCCTCCGCGGGGTGGGCGCCGCGCGAGGACCGCGCGATCCTGGTGGGCCTCCCCTCCGACTACAAGGACCGCTGGCTCTACACCCTGGGCGCGGACGCGAAGCTGACGCCGGTGGACCACCTGCGCGACACGGCGTGGGTGGGCGGCCCGGGGCTCTTCACCGCCGGGTGGCTCCCCGACGGGCGGGTGTACTTCGTTTCCGAGCGCACCGGCTACGCGCACCTGTACACGGTGGCGTCCACGGGCGGGGAGGCCACCCCGGTCACCTCCGGCGATTGGGAGGTGACGGACGTGCAGCTCGCCCCGGACGGGCGGACCTTCTGGCTGACCACCGGCGAGACCCACCCCGGCGAGCGCAACCTGTACGCGGTGTCCGTGAAAGGCGGGCGCCGCACGCGCGTCACCGCGCAGGACGGGTGGAACGAGTCGGTGGTGTCGCCGGACGGGCGCTGGGTGGCGGTGCTGCACTCCACGGCCGACCGCCCCGCCGACCTGTTCCTGATTCCCAACCGCGCCGGCGCCCGGGCGGAGCGCGTCACCGAGTCCACCACCGCCGAGTTCCGCGCCGGGCCCTGGATCCGGCCGGAGGTGGTCACCTTCCCCGCGCAGGACGGCCGACAGGTGTACGCCCGCGTCTACCGCCCGCGCGAGCTGGGGGCGCAGCCCAACGGCGCCGCGGTGCTCTTCGTCCACGGCGCAGGGTACCTCCAGAACGCGCACCGCGGGTGGAGCAGCAGCTACTTCCGCGAGTACATGTTCAACCACCTGCTCGCCGCGCGGGGCTACACGGTGCTGGACCTGGACTACCGCGGCTCCGCCGGGTACGGCGCGGCGTGGCGCACCGGCATCTACCGGCACATGGGCGGCAAGGACCTGAGCGACCACGTGGACGGCGTCCGCTGGCTGGTGGCGAACGAGGGGGTGGACGCGAAGCGGGTGGGGCTGTACGGCGGGTCGTACGGCGGCTTCATCACGCTGATGGGGCTGTTCACCGAGCCGGACGTGTTCCGCTCGGGAGCCGCGCTGCGCACCGTGACCGACTGGGCGCACTACAACCACCCGTACACGGCCCGCATCCTCAACCAGCCGCAGGACGACCCCGAGGCGTACCGCCGCTCGTCGCCCATCTACTTCGCCGAGGGTCTCCGCGGCGACCTGCTGATGGCGCACGGCATGGTGGACACCAACGTGCACTTCCAGGACGTGGTGCGGCTGTCGCAGCGGCTGATCGAGCTGGGAAAGACCCACTGGGAGCTGGCCGTGTACCCGGTGGAGGACCACTCCTTCGTCCGCGCGGACTCGTGGACCGACGAGTACCGCCGCGTCCTGGAGCTGTTCGAGCGCACCCTGCGCTCGGACTCGCCGGCGCGGTAGCGGCGGCGGGCCGCGGGGCGGGATCGCCCCCGTGACCGCGAAGGGCCGGCCGCGTGGCCGGCCCTTTGCATTGCCGCGACGGTCTCCCCTGCGCGCCCCCTCCCGGCGCCACGCCGCCGTACGTTTGTATCCCCTGTTTTCCTATAGATTTAAGCTGGCGGATACGGACTCCGTCCTGGCCCGTGCCTTGCAAGTGGGGCTCCCCACAAAGGTGGAACCCGCAGCGGACAGGACCCGGCGTCCGCTGGCCCCATAGATGACCAGGAGGAGCACCATGAACCGGATCCGCAATCTGACCGAGACGTCGCTCCCGCAGCCCAAGGGGCCGTTCACGGACGCCGAGGCGCTGGAGCTGCTCATGGCCTACCGGAAGGACCCCTCCAACGTCCCGTGCCCGCGCTGCGGCCCGGAGCAGATCGAGGTCCTGGCCTTCATCGAGCCGGAGATCGACCCCAACGGGTTCGCCTCCGTGACCGATCCCGAAGGCGAGTACGCGGCCGCGCTGTACTGCCACACCTGCTGCCGCGCGGTGGGGATCCTGGCCGGCGCCACGCACGACTCGGAGGCGTGAGCCGGCCGCTTCCTCCACGGTCGCTGCGGGGTCCGGGGTTCAGGCACGAGGGGGAGACGGGGGCGGAAGCCACCGTCTCCTGCTTTTTACGGATGAACTGCTATTGAAGGGCGGGGTTCGGGCGTGCCCCCGGCTGGCGCCGGGGTCGGGCTTCGGCTCCGTAGGGCTGCAAACAACGCAGCCCAACGAAGTCGAGCCCCCGCGAAACTGCCCGCGGGGTCTCGCCCCTTCGGGCCGAAATCCCTCACGCGGGGGTGGTGCTGCGTCCGCCGGGCGGGCGCGTCAGCCCACGCTCTCGCCGTTGAGCTCCACGGTGCCGGGGAGCAGGGTGTCGCGCACCGTCTGCACCAGCACGTGCGGGTCGAACGGCTTGGGGACGAAGGCGGCGGGCGCCACCTCCAGCCCGTACGAGGCGTCGGGGTCGTGCAGGATCCCCGAGGCCAGCAGCACCGGGATGGCGGGGTGGCGGCGCGACATCTCCCAGATCAGCTCGCGCCCGCCCATGCGCGGCATCACCGCGTCGGACACCACCAGGTCCACGCCTCCGCCGTGGCGGTCCAGGATCTCCAGCGCCTCCAGCCCGTCGGCGGCCTGGATCACCAGGTAGCCCTCGCTCGCCAGCGCGGCGCGGCACACGTCGCGTATCTCGGGCTCGTCGTCCACGACGAGAATGGTGGGCTGCTTGGTCATCTACGTGCTCTCGTGCGGGGATCGCGGCGCGCCGAAAGGTACGGGTCCAGCGGTCACCCTGCGGAACAGGCAAGAAGCACACCCGGTGGGGGGGGCGCCTCCGTGCGCCCCCAGCTGGGGTCCGGCGGCGCCGGCGTGTCGCTCCGCGTCCGCTGATCCCAGGCCCCTTGTCTGCGGCCGCCGCGCCGGTTCCATTGCGGGGATGAGCCCGAGCCCCCGCCTCCGGTAAGCGCCGCCGTGCGCCGCGACCCCCGTGCCGGGCCCGCCGTCCCCCGCCGCATCGCCGGCTTCCACCCGGACGGCGAGGGCCACTGGGTGGCCGACCTGGAGTGCGGCCACACGCAGCACGTCCGCCACGACCCGCCCTGGCAGGTGCGCCCCTGGGTGCTGACCCCGGAGGGACGCGCCGGCTTCCTGGGCCGGATGCTGGAGTGCCCCGCGTGCGCCGCCGGAGACCCCGCCGCGCCGTCCCCGCCGACCCCCGGAGACCCGCCGTGAAGCTGCTCTACTTCCGCGCCGACTGGTGCGGCGTCTGCCACGCCAAGGCGCCGGTGGCCGGGGAGATCGCCCGCGCACACGGGCTGCCGCTGGAGGTGTTCGACGTGGACGAAGAGGCCGGCCGCGCGGCGTTCGCGGCGCGCCGCATCCGCGGCGTCCCCACGCTGGCGCTGGCCGACGGGGAGCGCGTGCGCTTCCGCCTGGTGGGGAGCATGATCACCCCCGGGAACGTGGCGCAGCTCCTCGCCCGCATCCCGCCGCGGGACGGCGCCTGATGGGCTTCATCGTCGCGGCGCGGCGGGCGGCGGATCCCGCGCGCCCCCTCGGCAGCCGGTTCATGGCCCTGCTCTGGTGCATCGAGTCGTACGGGTGGCTCACGCGCGGTAGCTTCAACGCGATCTTGGAGCGCCTGGGGGGGCTGCACGGCTTCGGCCGGCGCCCCGGGCCCGACGCGGAGCAGCTCGAGGCCGCCCTGCGGACGCTGATCGCCGACCGCGAGCGCTTCCTTCAGGGCGCGGATGAGCTCGCCCGCCGCCGCCGCGCGGAAAAGGCCGCGGGCCTGCGCGTTCCCCGCAGGGGCGCGGTGGAGGCGCTGTACGCGTCGGCCGATCCGGACGCGCTCCCGCCGCCGGGCGCGGACCCCGACCCGGTGCTCCGCCGCGTCGATGCGGCGATGGAGCGGATCCGGCGGGGGCTGCGGCGGACGGAGGCGGCACGGACGCTCCACGCGGCGACGGAGCTGAAGCTGTGGGACTACCTGTGGATCGAGGCGCCGCCGCCGGGGGAGACGGGCCCCGCCGCGGTGCTCGCCGTGGTGGGGAGCACCGACCTGGACTACTACCAGCTCGCGCGGCTGCGCTTTCGCGGGGTGCGCCACTCCACCTGCCCCCGCTACTTCCACCACCCGGTCTTCAGCATGGCCCCCGCCGCCATGGAGCGGCGCCTGCGCGCCGAGCTCGGCTTCGGCCCGGAGTGCTTCGCTGTGGAGGTGAGGGTGGAAGCGGACTCGCCGCTGGAGGAGCGCTTCGTGGTGGTGGCGGAGGGGGTGGAGCTGGAGCTGCCCGCCCCCGGCGAGACCAAGCTGCGGACCCTCTACGAGCCGGCGAACCCCGCGCACATGGGGTGGTGGGGGTGGGACTACGGCTGACACGGGAGCGGCGTGCGCCACGCCGCCGGCAGGCCGCTCGCGGACGCCAGCCCGACCCCGGCGCAGCCGGGGGCACGCCCCAAAACCCTCCGCTCGGTCCGTCGCAGCCGGACCCCTCACGACCCGGAACAGGAGCCGCCATGTCCATCCCCCAGGAGCTGGCCCGCAAGCTCTCCGCCGCGCACGAGGAAGCCCTGCGCGTGGGCGACAGCCCGCTGCGCGCCGACCAGCTCGCCGACCGCCTGTCCCACCTGGCCCGCGAGATCGCGGCGTCCGACGCGCCCGAGGAGACGCGCACCCGGGTGCGGGCCGCGCTCGCCGACGCGGAGCGCGTGCTCCGCCGCGACGACGACGGCCGCGAGGCCGCCCGCCACCTCCAGTCCGCTCTGAAGCTCACGGAGCAGCGCACGCGAAAGCCCTCGCCGTTCCTGGACGACGAGGACTGACCCGCGAAGGGGGGCCGGCGGCCCTCACCCGGCTCGCTTGAGGCTCGCCACCCTCTCCCAATTCTGGGAGAGGGGGCCGGGGGGAGGGGGCCCCAGCGGACGCCAGCTCGGCCCCCGCGTGAGGGATTTCGGCCCGAAGGGGCGAGACCGCGCGGCTGTTTGCGCGGGCTCGACTCCGTTAGCCCGCGTTGTTTGCTCGCTTACGGAGCCGAAGCCCGACCCCGGCGCCAGCCGG
Organism: uncultured Gemmatimonadales bacterium; assembly: GCA_963716255.1. Taxonomy (GTDB): domain Bacteria; phylum Gemmatimonadota; class Gemmatimonadetes; order Longimicrobiales; family Longimicrobiaceae; genus JAFAYN01. The sequence goes on from OY970303.1 coordinate 4,268,318, forward strand.
GGGCACGCCCGGATCCTGCCGTGAAAGCCGTCGATCCGGAACCGTCAGGAGCCCGCCAGGGTGAACGTGTAGATGTCGGCGCTGGTGACGGCGCTCCGGTTGTCGTGCCACACGATGCGGCCGCCGCTGATGGCCGGCTGGATCTGGTTGCCGCTGCTCGTGGTCACGCGGTGCTCCGTGCCGGTGGCGATGTCGTAGGCGTAGATGTCGGAATGGCCGTTCCGCTCGTCCTCCCACACGATCACGTTCCCCGAGACGTCCGGGTTGCGCTGCGCGGCCGGGCTGCGGGTGATCCGCGTCTCCACCCCGGTGGCCGGGTCGTACATGTAGATGTCGTAGTTGCCGTTGCGGACGTCCTCGTACACCACGCGGGCGCCGTCCGTGGCGGGGTTGGACTGGCCGGCCGTGCTGGTGGTGGCCTGGACGGCCGGCCCCGGGATCCCGCCGGCCACGCTGCGCATCATGATGTTGGCGTCGGCCGAGCCGCCGCGGCTCTCCTGCCACACCACCAGGTCCCCGCCGATGTCCGGGTCGTGGGAGGTGGCGCCGTCCGCGGCGATCGCGACCTCCGCGCCGAGGTCGAAGTCCCACATGTACACGTCGTGGTTGCTGTTGCGGTTGCTGCCGTAGACCACGCGGTGCCCGGAGATGCGCGGCCAGCTTTCCGTCCCGGCGCCGCCCACCTGCGGCTGGAACTCCACCCCGGTGCGCAGGTCCAGCGCGCGGATCTTGACCCCGGTGCCGCGCCAGTCCTCCCACACCACGAAGTCCTGCGACACGGCCGGGTGCTGCTGCGTGTCGGAGTCGGTGGTGATGCGCGTTTCCACGCCGGTGCCCACGTCGCGCAGGTAGACGTCGTAGCTGCCGTTGCGGTTGTCGCCGAACGCCACCCGCGAGCCGTCCACGGCCGGGTGGAACTGGATGCCGGCCTGGGCGATCACCGGCGACTCGGCTCCGCCGGCGAGGAGCGACAGGACCGGGGCGGCGGCTTCGGCCAGGGCGTCCATCGGCATGGGCTCGTCGGTGCACGCGCCGACGGCGAGGCCCACCAGGGTCGCCATCGCGAAGCGGCCGGTGCGGGTGGCGAGGATGCGGCTCATGGCTCTATCTCCTGCGAAAAGGGTCGTCGGTTTCGGGGCGCGGGGGGCCGTCCCGCCGCGCGAGGTACAGGATACGCGGCGTCCACCCCGCCCTCATGGTTCGGTTGACCCATCTTTTCGCGGGCGGGGCGGTCGCCCCGTGACGCCCGCCGCCGGGACGCCGTCTCTCCGCTGGCAGGCCGCCCCGCCGGCACCTTCCCTCCCGCACCCGCTCCGGACATGCTCCGCCACGCCGCGCTCCTCCCGTTCTGCCTGCTCCTCGCCCTCCCCGCCACCGTCCGCGCGCAGGGAGGGGCGCGGCTCGTCCCCTACGCCGGCGCCACGGTGGGCGGCGCGTCGCTGCCCCGCGCCTTCCAGGCGTGCCCGCCCGGCACCCGCGCCGCCGCGGACGCGCGCCTGGGCGTGGCGCTGGGGGCCGTGGCGCTGGAGGCGCGCTTCGCCGCGCTCGCCGACGTGGGGACCATGGCGTGCCTGGACGCGCTGGCGGACCCCGCGCTCCTGCCGGACGGCGTGCACGCCACGACCCACTACCCGTTCCGGGGGAGCCCCGACCACCTGGCCGGCGACCTCCGGCTGCGCCTGGGCGGCACGCGCGCGCTGCCGCTGGCGGTGTCGGGGGGCGGCGGGTGGCTCCGCTCGCCGGGCGTGCCGTACCTGCTGGCCGCGGCGGGAGTGCGCCTGGGCGGACGCGTGCGGCTGGCGGTGGACGCGGAGCGGAGCTGGTACCGGGTGGAGCGGACCGCGTACACCGCCGAGTACAGGAACGGGCAGGTGGCGCGCCGGATCTCCAGCGAGGAGCAGGTGGCGTGGCCGGGTGGGACCGGGGTGCGTGCGGGGGTGGAGCTCGCCTTCCGCTAGCGCCGGTCCGGCGGCATGGGCGGCGGGGCCCGGAGCGTGGAACGGCAATACGAAGTACGCGAAGGCGCCCCCGCCGGGATCCATCGGTGGGGGCGCCGTTCGCTTTTCCCGCAGTATCCACATGAATCCGTTCTGAGGGAGACTCGCCGGCGGTTTGGCGAGGCTCCCTCCGGCGCAGGGAGACACGGGGCAGTTTCCCGGGGCTCCCGGAGCCCGCGCAGGAGACGGACGGCAGTATCGTCCGGCTCCGTAGCGGCCCGCCACCGCCGCGAAGAGCGCAATCCCCCGCCGCACCGTATATTGGTGCCCCGCAGCCCCCAGCCGACCCCGAATCCGGACCACTCCGTGCCGAAGCCCGCCCCCCGCAGCACCATCCCGATGATCCTGGCGCTCGCCCTGGCCGCCGCGCCCGCCCGCGCCCAGGACCCGCTCCCCCGCTACACGGCGCCCGCCGACGCCCTGGCGCCAGGCGTGGTGCGGGTCTGCGCGGGCGGCGACGTGACGCTGGGCACCAACCTGGATCCAAGCTGGGCGCGGGCGGCCTCGCAGAAGTACGGGATGCGCGTGGACCCCTTCCCGGACCCGGACTCGCTGCTGGCCCCGCTGCGCCCGCTGGTGGCGGACGCGGACGTGGTGCTCCTGAACGTGGAGGGCGCCATCGGCGAGGGGACGCCGTCGCGGCGCAAGTGCGCGCCGGGATCCACGGCCTGCTTCGCCTTCCGGATGCCGGTGGACGCGGCGGCGGCGGTGCGCCGCGTGGTGGACCCGGACAGCGCCGCGGTGGTGGGGAACGTGGCCAACAACCACGCGGGCGACGCCGGGCGGCCGGGGTGGCGCGAGACCATGCGCCACCTGGAGGACGCCGGGGTGCGGGTGACGGGCGCGGACAGCGTGCCCACCGTGGTGGCCACGGCGCGGGGGGACACGGTGGCCTTTCTGGGCTTCAGCGTGTGGATCGGGCCGGACGCGCGCGATCTGGCCGCGGTGCGCCGCATCGTGGGGCGGGCGGCGGAGCGCTGGCCGCGGGTGGTGGTGACCATGCACATGGGCGCCGAGGGGCGCGCGGCGCAGCGCACGCCGGAGGCGCGGGAGACGTTCTACGGCGAGAACCGCGGCAGCATGGTGACGTTCGCGCGGACGGCTGCGGCGGCGGGGGCGGACCTGGTGGTGGGGCATGGGCCGCACGTGATGCGCGCGGCGGAGTGGCGAGGGGAGACGCTGATCCTGTACTCGCTGGGGAACCTGCTCACCTACGGGCCCTTCTCGCTGGCGGAGCCGCTGAACCGCGGGGCGGTGGCGTGCGCGGCCCTGGACTCCGCGGGGCGGGTGGTGGAGGCGGCGCTGCGGCCCACTCGCCAGGTGCCTCCGGGGCGCCTGCGGGCGGACGTCTCGGCGCGCAGCGCGGCGCTCGTGGACTCGCTGTCGCGGCTGGACTTCCCGGCGACGGGGGCGCGGGTGGACCCGGACGGCGCCATCCGCGTCCCCGAGCGGCCCTACACCCCCGGGGGCGGGGCGGCGCCGCGGCGCCCCCGGCCGGTGCGGAAGGGCGGCGGGGACTAGCGGGCGGCGACTGCGGCGGCGGTGTCGCCCTCGGCGATGAGGCGGCGGACGCCCATCCAGGCGCGGACCAGCGACGACTCGCGGCGGTCCAGCCGGCTCTCCACGATGCGCCCGGCGTAGCTGCTGGCGTGGACGTAGCGCCCGCCGCCCACGTACACGCCCACGTGCGTGATCCGGCCGCCCCGCCCGAAGGTGAGCAGGTCGCCCACTCGCAGCCGGCTCGGGTCGCGGGGGACCTCGCGGCCGGCGGCGGCCTGCTCGCGGGCGGTGCGGGGGAGCTGCACGCCCAGGGCGCGCATCAGGTAGCGGGTGAACCCGCTGCAGTCGAAGCCCCGGTCGGGGTCCGTCCCCCCGAACAGGTAGCGGCGCCCGAGCTGGGCGCGGGCCAGGGCGGCCACGGAGCCGCTGTCGGCGGCGGCGCGCGAGGCGGAGGCGCCCACGGAGGGCTGCTGGGCCGCGGAATGGCCGGGCGACGCGAGCACGACGGCGCAGGCGAGCGCCGCGAGGAGCCGGGTCCGTACAGGGATCAAGGGCCGGGACGTGCGGGGGACGGAGTGCGGCGCCGGTGCCGTCGGAAATGGCCGGTGAACGGCCGGGCGCGCCGCGCGAGAGTCCTGCGAGGACGGTTGCGAGTGACGGGCATCATACCCCCCGCCGGTCCACCCCGTCAACCCGCGCGTGCGCCGCCGGCGCCCATCGCGCGCGCAAAATGTTTCACCGCAATGGCTTGCGAATTTCTTCCAATCCCCCCGACCCTGACCCCGTCCCCGACCGCCCGATGAACCGACGACTCGCCGCCGCCCTGCTGGCCTCGCTCCTGGTGCTGCTCTCCGCAGGGGCGTGCGCCGCCGCCCCGCGCCCCGCGTCCACGTCCGTCCGCCACGTCCCTTCCGACACCGCCGCGCTGCGCCGCGCCCTGGAGGCGGCCATGCAGGGCTACGCGGGGGTGGCGGGGGTGAGTGTGCGCAACCTGCGCACGGGGGAGTCGCTTTCCATCCGCGGCGGGGAGACCTTTCCCTCGGCGTCGCTGGTGAAGGTGCCGGTGCTGGTGGCGCTCCTGGACCAGGTGCGGCGCGGCAGCATCCGGCTGGACGAGCGCATGGGGATGATCGCCCGCGACCGGGTGGGAGGCTCGGGGGTGCTCCAGTACATGGAGTCCGGGCTGCCGCTCACGGTGGGCGACGCGGCGTGGCTGATGATCACGCTGTCCGACAACACGGCCACCAACCTGCTGCTGGACAAGATCAACATCCGCACGGTGTGGGAGAAGATGGACTCGCTGGGGCTTCCCCACACGAAGATCCACTCCAAGACCTTCATCCGCGCCACCTCGCTGGCTCCCGACTCGTCGGTGAAGTACGGGCTGGGCGTGGCGGTGCCGGACGAGATGGTGCGCCTTTTCGCGCTGCTGCACGAGGGGAGGGCCGTGTCCCCGGAACTGGACTCGCTGGCGCTGCGGATGCTGCGCGCCAACCAGGACGGCTCCAAGCTGGTGCGCTGGCTGCCCGAGGACGTGCCGGTGGCGCACAAGAGCGGCGACGTGGACCGCGCCCGCAACGACTGCGGGATCCTCTACGGGCCGGACGCGCCGGTGGCGGTGTGCGTGATGACGCGCGAGAACGCGGCAACCACCTACGCCGTGGACGCCCCGGCGCACCTGCTCATCGGCCGGGTGGGGCGCGAGGTGTTCAGGCACTACAACCCCTCCGCCGCGCTGCCGCCGCTCCCCCCGCAGCAGCGTTGATGCGGCGCGGCGCCGGGTGAGTGGGCTCCCGCCCTGGGCGGCGTGGGCCGGCGCCGCACTCTGCGTGCTGGCGCTGGGCGCGCTGCTGGAGGCGCCGCGCGTGCGCGACCGCGTCCTCGTGGTGGACCGGCGGCGCCTGCGCGCCGCGCTGGTCCGCGCCCGCCTCCGCGGCACCCCGGAGCCGCTGCTCCCCTTCTTCCGCGACCTGGAGGAGGGCGGCGCCGGGCTGGTGATGGGCGCCGCCGTCAGCGCCATCCTCTTCCTCCTCTTCGGCGCCACCGTCTTCGGGGTGCGCCGCCTGCTGCTGGGCGTCCCCCTTTACCTGGGCCTCGGCCTGGTCACCGTGGCGCTGGTCCGGCTGCTGCTGCTCGCCCCGCGTGCCCTGGGGCTCTGGCTCCTGCGCGTCGCGGTGCTCGCCACCGAGCGCCTGCTGCGCCTGCTCCTGGGCGAGCGCGCCGCCCCGGAGCGCATCCCCTTCGTCTACGGCGCGCTGCTCGCGGTGTCGGCGGGGGCGGCCGTCGGCCTGGCGACGGCGGCGGTGCGATGGTGGCGCGGCGTGGCGATGTAGCGGCCGCCGCGGTCGTGAGCGCACACAGTCTCGATCTCCACTTCGCGCGCGGTCCCTCTCCCATCGCATCGCAGGAGAATCGCCCTCGCGATGCGTGTCCTCCACGAAGAATCCAGAATTCTACAGCCTTGACGGGTCTCCAGATCGGGGGTAAAATTTATTGTGTCGGAAAATGTGCGTCACAACGATGCCTTTCGGCATGCGAGCCTGGCTCGCTCCCCCACCGGACGCAGGAGGTCCCCATGAAGCGAACCGCAAGCCTGGCCCTGGCCGCGCTGTCTGCAACCGCGCTGCTCGCCGCGTGCGAGCGCGGCGTCCTGGATCCGCGCACTCCCGCCGCCGGCGGTATCCCCCGCAGCATGGAGTCGGAGGATCCGAGCTTCGAGAACCCGAGGATGCTCGAGCCCGTCGATGGCGAGGTCGGCGGGGGTGAGGGGGGTGGGGGTGACGGGGGCGGCGGCTCGGGCGGCGGGACGGACCCGTTCAACCCGCCACCGGAGCCAGCCGCTCAGCAGGGGTTCCCTCCCTACTACGCCTACTGGAACGCGTCGAAGTGGTATTCCTGCGGCCAGGTCACCCACGCGTTCTGGGGACTCGGCTCCTCGTGGAGCAACGACATCACCCGGGGCACCACCATCTACGTGAGCGGCATCGCCATCCCCAGAACCTTCATGGACTGGGGCATCTACGACCAGTACGGCAACATGGTCGTGTTCCACCGCACGCAGCCCGCCCGGAGCAACTGCGTCGTGCACCACGAGGACGAGGCCATCAGCACGTCGGGCTGGGCGCCCGGGTACTACTACCTGTACGCAGTCTATTCCGGCCTGGAGAACGGCGGCGTGGAAAGCTCGTCCGGGTACGGGCGGGCATACGGGAAGTACGTCGGTCCCCTGCGGGTCCGGTAGGCTCCCGGAGCCGGTTCACGTACGAAGCTCCCGCGGCGCCGTCGCGGGAGCTTCGTCGCGTTCGGGGGGCTTCCGCGCCGGTAGCATCGCCACCGGCCGCCGAAGCTGCCCCGCCGGAGCCCGGAGCAGCCCCCCCTGCACCAACCCGGTACACCCTTTGCGCCACCCGCCCCGCTTCGACGACGGGCGAGGACGAGCGGACCACGACAAGGGGAGGACGCCATGGCCGGACGGCTGGACGGAAAGGTCGCCATCGTGACGGGCGCGGGGACGGGGATCGGGGAGGCCATCGCGCACAAGTTCTCCAAGGAGGGCGCAACGGTGGTGGTGTGCGGGCTCCCCAGCGACCCGGTGGAGGACGTGGTCGCCGCCATCCGCGGGTGGGGCGGCACCGCCGTGGCGTTCGGCGGGGACGTGGCGGAGGAGGACAACGCGCGCGACTGCGTGCGGACCGCGGTGGACGGGTACGGGAAGCTGGACGTGCTGGTGAACAACGCCGGCGTGTTCCTGGTCACCGGCGAGACGCAGGACTACCCGCTGGAGGACTTCGACCGCACCGTGCGCATGAACCTGCGCTCCGCCTTCCTGATGACCCGGTACGCCCTGCCGCACCTGCAGAAGTCGCGGGGCAACATCGTGTCCGCGGGGTCGGAGTCCGGCTTCATCGGGCTGGCCATGAACTCGCCGTACGGCGGCACCAAGGGGTTCATGCACGCTTTCATGCGCGGCGTGGCGGTGGAGCAGGCCAGGTACGGCGTGCGCGCCAACTGCGTGTGCCCGGGGCCCATCGACACGGCCTGGACGCACAAGGAGACCGGGCCCATGGACAAGAAGATGGAGAAGTCGCTGATCCAGGCGACGCCGCTGGCCCGGCGCGGCACCCCGGAGGAGGTGGCCAACGTGTACGCCTTCCTGGCCAGCGACGAGGCCAGCTACGTGACCGGGGTGCTCTGGGTGGTGGACGGCGGCACCACCATCGCCAAGGGGCCCGTGGGCGACGAGGTTCCCGAAGAGCTGCGCAGGCCGCCGGAGCCGCACCTGAAGCTGGAGCACTCGCTGGAAGGCAACAAGAACAAGGGCACCCACCAGGTGAAATGATGATTCTGCGCTGAGGCGGGGCCGCTCCGGAGCCGGACGATACGGCCGTCCGTCTCCTGCGCGGGCTCCGGGAGCCAGGCCAAACCGCCGGCCTGTCTCCCTGCGCCGGGGGGAGCCTCGCCAAACAACCGGCGAGTCTCCCCCCGCAACGGATCATTTGGGTACTGCGGAAAAGACGAACGGCGCCCCCACCGGGATCTCCCGGTAGGGGCGCCGTTCCGCCGTTGCAGGCTGTGGCGCTTCACGCTTCGCGTGAACCGACGAACCCTGTTCCCTGCCGTCCTACTTCCGCGCTCCTACACTCTCCAGGATTGCCGCCGCGAGCCGCGCGGCCGCCGCCGGCACCCGGCCCTCGGGGTCGGCGTCCGGGTCGTAGGCGGCGAGCGTCGCGCCCACGATCTCCAGGCGCGAGCCGGCAAGGCGCACCGCGGCCTCCACCTCGTCCAGGGTGAAGCCGCCGCGGGCGGCGAAGCCGTTGGGGGTCGCCTCGGTGGGGTCCAGCACGTCCAGGTCCAGGTGCAGGTACAGGCGGTCTCCGCGCTCCGCCAGCGCTTCCAGCGCCGGCCCGAAGGCGGCTTCCACGCCCTCCTCGCGCACCCGCGGCACCTCCACCGTGGTGATGCCGGAGCGGGCCAGGATCGCCCGCTCGCCCGGCTCCAGGTCGCGCGCGCCGGCAAGCACCACCGACTCGTCGGGGACGGGGAGGAAGCCGCGGATGGTGCCGGCGATCCCCGTCCAGCAGCGCCCCGTCGCCACCGCCAGCGACATCCCGTCCACGAAGCCGCTGCGCGAGCTCTCCGGGGTGTTCAGGTCGCCGTGCGCGTCCATCCACAGCACCCCGGCCGGACCGGTGCCGCCCAGCACCCCCAGCGCCGCCGAGCAGTTGCCGGAAAGCACCAGCGGAAACGCCGGCGCCGCCTCGCGCACCCGCTCCGCCAGCGTGCGCGCCAGCAGAAAGGTCCCCGCCACCTCGCCGCCGGCCTCCGCGTCCGCCTCCACGCGCTCGGTCGACACGCGGTGGCCGCGGCCGCGCAGCGCCTCCTCCAGCCCCGCGCGCAGCAGGTGCTCCGGGCCCCGGCCCATGCGCCACTCGCGGCGGCCGGAGTCGTACGGCAGCGCCAGGATCCTCACTTCCATCCCGTCCTCCGGGTCGCGTTGCGTGGCCCGCCCTCGCGGCGGGAAACAGAAAGATATGTGGTCGTGGCGCAATCGGCACGCAAGTGTGTCGCTCGGGTGCGCACGGCCCGGTGACCCGCCACGGGACAGCGCTGTCGCGCACCGCTACAGGGCGCGCCCCCGCCAGGGGCGTACACCATGCGTAAGTGAGCATAAATATATGTGGTTGATGGATTTGTGGAGAAAATAAGACGTGGCCCCCGACCTGCCTCCCCGGGCCGCGCACGAGACGGCGAGACCCTCACCATCCGGAGGCGGCCATGCACCTGCGACTAGCCTGTGTCCCCCTGGCGCTGCTGACCCTTGCCTCGGCCTGCGCCGACCGCGCCGGCCAGGACGTCCCCACGGCGTCCACGGCTCCGGACGGCGCGCCGCGCTTCGCCCTGGGCCCCAGCGCGCTGGGGCCGCCCCTCCCCATCGGCGTCCAGGTGGTGGCGACGGGGTTCACCTCGCCCGTCCAGCTCGTCACCGCGCCGCAGAAGAACGGGCGGCGCTTCGTGGTGGACCAGGTGGGCGTGATCTGGGAGCTCAACCCGGCGGGGAAGGTGATGCCCAGGCCGTTCCTGGACCTTCGCGGCAGGATCACGCCGCTCAGCCCCGGCTACGACGAGCGCGGGCTCCTGGGGCTGGCGTTCCACCCCGACTTCGGCAGGAACGGGCGGTTCTTCGTGTTCTACACCATCCCGCCGCGCGCGGGGGCGCCCGCCGGGTTCAACCACACCAACGTGATCTCCGAGTTCCGCGCGCGGGGCGGGTCGCAGGTCCAGGCGGACCCCGGCTCCGAGCGGGTGGTGCTCATGGTGGACCACCCGCAGGCCAATCACAACGGCGGGACCCTGGCGTTCGGGCCGGACGGGTACCTGTACATCTCCATCGGCGACGGCGGCAACCGCGACGACGAGGGGCTGGGCCACGTGGAGGACTGGTACGCCGACAACGCCGGCGGCAACGCCCAGGACGTCACGCAGAACCTGCTCGGCAACATCCTGCGCATCGACGTGGACCGAGGCTCGCCCTACTCCGTCCCCGGCAGCAACCCGTTCGTGGGCAAGCCGGGGCTGGACGAGATCTGGGCGTACGGCTTCCGCAACCCGTACCGCTTCTCGTTCGACATGGAGAAAGGCCGCCGGCTGCTGGTGGGCGACGCCGGGCAGGAGCTGTGGGAGGAGGTGAGCGAGGTGGTGAAGGGCGGCAACTACGGCTGGAACGTGAAGGAGGGGACGCACTGCTTCGACGCCGAGAATCCCACGGTGTCGCCGGCCACCTGCCCGGACGAGGACCCCACGACCGGCGAGAAGCTGCGCGACCCGGTGATCGAGTTCGCCAACACCAAGAACGGCGGGCTCTCGCTGACGGTGGTGGGCGGCGTCGTGTACCGCGGCGGCGACGTGCCGGAGCTGGACGGACGCTACGTCTTCGGCGGGGCCTTTTCGGGCGGAGACATCAGCGGCCGCCTGTTCGTGGCGACGCCCCAGGGCTCGGGCCTGTGGCCCATGCGGGAGCTGCTGGTGAACGGCACGGAGCGCCTGGGCCACGTGGTCAAGGGCTTCGGCCAGGACGCGGACGGCGAGGTGTACGTGACGGGCTCGGAGGTGCTGGGGCCCACGGGCACCACCGGCAAGGTGTTCAGGCTCGTCCGCCCGCGGCGCTGAGGGGAAGCCCGGGGTGACGGACCTCGCCGCCGGCGCGACGGTCGCGCCGGCGGCGCTTCGTCGTGCCCCCGGTTCCTCGCGATCGGGGATGGTGGGCGTTCATGGCGGATTCCGTACGGGTGGGGTAACGTTGTCGGGGGGCAGCGTTTCCTCCACCCCATCAGGGAAGACGACATGAAGAAACTGCGCATCCTCCTCGCGGCGTCCGTGCTCGGCCTCGGTGCCTGCGGCGAGTCCACGCTCATGGCCCCCGAGGACCCGCGGCTCGACAACGGCTCCACGTTCGGAACCGGCCATCGCTCCGGCGACAGCACGAGCGTGAACACCACGGCGGGAACGACTTCCGCCGAAAGGAACGGTTCGACCTTTGGGACGGGCTACTAGGCCGCAGGCGAATGCGGGAATGGCGGCCAGCCCGTACATTGACCGCCGGACCCGCGCCCGGGTCCCCGCGACCGCGTCCGCCACCCCCGCGCACCGTCAGAGCCCCAGATGAACCCAGTCGATCCGGAGATCGCGCTTCTCGTCGACGAGTGGCGGCGCTGCGTAACCGAAAAGGACGTGTCGGGCGCCGAACGGCTGCTGGACGAGGGGTACCGGGGCACCCTGCCGACCGGCGAGGAGGTCGCCCGGGATGCCGAGATCGCGCTCCTCGCGTCCCCGGCGGTCGCGGTCCGTTCCATCGAGGTCCAGGACCTCCGGACGACGAGGCGCGGGAGCCGGGCGACCGCCGCGGCGCGGCTCACGATGGCGGGCAGGGTCAACGGCGCGGACTTCCAAAACGTCTACCACGCGACGTTCGAGTTCCGCAGGGACGGATCCGCGTGGCGCGCGACGGGCTCACGGCTGGCGGAGGCCGCGGCCGGGCAGCCGCCGTCCGCGCCGCGGGCGAAGGCCCGCTCGGCGGCCTCCTGGCTCAGGCGCCTGCTGCGCCGCGCGGACGCGCCCGCGTCGTTCCAGGAGATGGCGTACCTCCCCTTTCAGCCGGGGAAGAACTTCGCCCTCGCGCCCGTGGAGCCCGCGCCCACCCCCGCCACGTCCGCGGACGAGCTCCCCATCCCCCCGCGAGAGCTGTGGCTCGGCTACAACTATCCCGCCCACGGAGAAGCCCACGTCCGCACGATGCTGGACGTGGCGTACGCCTCGGGTCTGGCGTTCGCGCCGGGCGACCGCATCCTGGACCTCGGCTGCGGCGCCGGACGGATGATCCGCCACCTGGTGGAGCTGGCCGCCACCTGCGAGATCTGGGGGATGGACATCAGCGCCGAGCACATCTTCTGGTGCAGGGAGAACCTGAGCCCTCCCTTCCACTTCGCCACCAACACCAAGGTCCCGCACCTGCCCTTCGAGGACCGGAGCTTCCGCTTCATCTACTGCGGGTCGCTGTTCACGCACATCGACGACCTGGCCGACGCATGGCTCCTGGAGCTGCACCGGATCCTCGCGCCCGACGGCCGCCTGTACGTGACCATCCACGACAGCAACACCATCCGCCTGTTCGACGACGGCCAGTACCCCGGCTCCCCCCTCGCCCGCCGCATGCGCAGGGAGGAAGTGTACCAGGCGGCAAAGGACTCCCCGGGCATGATCTCCATCGACCGCGACCACCTGTCGCAGGTCTTCTACGGCACGGAATACTTCACCCGCATGGCGGGCTCCATGTTCGAGGTCGTGTCCGTGGTCCCGGAGGCCTACTTCTACCAGACGGCGTTCCTCCTGCGCAGGAAGCGGCCAGGCCGGGCTCCGGGCGCGGGCCCTGATGGCGTGACGCACGGCGCCGCCGACACGGAATCCGTGTAAAGCAGGCTTCCTGGGGGTTCAGCGAGGCGCTGAAGGTAGGGGAGCCGCGCCGTTCTCCCCCTTTCCCCCGCTTGCGGGTGAGAGGGGGCCGGGGTGTGTGGGGGCCCACCCTCGCGGACGCCAGCGCGATCCCCGCGTGAGGGATTTCGGCCCGGAGGGGCGAGACCCGGCGGGGCTGTTTCCGCCGGGTCTCGACTCCGTTACGCACGGTTGTTTCGTGCGTTACGGAGCCGAAGCCCGACCCCGGCGCCAGCCGGGGGCACGCCCGACCCCCGATCGTTTCACCTGAAACCCCGCCGCTCCCCCTTCCGTAGACACCCTCGCGCCCCGCCGCCAGGCCCGGGTGCCCGCCCGTACGTCCGTCCCGCCCCGACCGCCCGCACCCATGCAGGGAGCCCGTGCCATGAAGCGACGCAGCAAGGTGATCCTGTCCACGCTCGCCGGAGCGGCCGTCGTCGCCAGCGCGCTCGCCGTGCGCGCCTTCGCCCGCGACGGGTCCGACGAGGAGGGGCCGCCCGCGGTGGAGGTCGTCCGCGGCGACCTGGTGGAGCGCGCGCTCGCCACCGGGACCATCGAGCCCGAGGTGGAGGTGGGCGTCAAGTCCAAGGTGTCGGGGGTGGTCCGCGCCATCTTCGTGGAGGAGGGGAGCTTCGTGCGGGCGGGGCAGCCGCTCATGGAGATCCGCCCCGATCCCACGCCGGTGGAGCTGGTGGAGGCGCGCCGGCAGGTGGAGCTCAACGGCATCGAGGCCGCCAACGCGCGCCGCGACCTGGAGCGCGCCGACGCCCTGGTGAGCCGCGGCCTCGCCCCGGCCCAGGACCTGGACTCGGCCCGCAAGCGCAGCGACGAGGCCGCGCTGCGCGTGCGCATGGCGCGGGAGAAGCTGCAGCTGCTGGAGCGCGGCAGCACCGGCGGCCCGGGTGGGAGCGAGTCGGTGGTGCGCGCCCCGGTGGACGGCTACGTGCTGGAGCGGCTGGTGGAGACCGGCAACCCCGTGGTCCCCCTCAGCACCTACCAGGAGGGGACGGTGCTGATGACCATGGCGAACATGGACCGGCTCATCTTCCGCGGCGCCGTGGACGAGATCGACGTGGGCAAGCTGCGCGAGGGGATGCCGGTGGAGATCAAGATCGGCGCCCTCCCCGCCGCCCGCGTGCGCGGCGTGGTGCGTCGCATCTCCCTCAAGGCCAGGAAGGAGGAGAGCGCCACCACCTTCCCGGTGGAGATCGCGCTGGAGGAGACCTCCGGGGCCACCCTGCGCGCCGGCCTTTCCGCCAACGCCGAGATCGTGATCCGCGAGCGCAGGCAGGTGCTCACCATCCCGGAGCGCGTGGTCACCTTCGCCGGCGACACCGCCTGGGTGAGCGTGCAGACCGCCGCCGGCCCGCAGAAGCGCGTGATCCGCACCGGGCTGAGCGACGCCCTGCGGGTGGAGGTGGTGTCCGGCCTGCGGCAGGGGGAAAAGGTCCTGGAAAAGCCCACCCGGACCATCGAGTAGCGCAATGACGCGCCTCCTGGGCACCCTGGGGCAGTTCGCCGACACCCTGCGGCACCAGCGCCTGCGCACCGCCATGACCATCCTGGGGATCACCTGGGGGACGGTCGCGGTGGTGGTCCTCCTGGCCTTCGGGACCGGGCTGGAGAAGCAGATGCGCAGGAACGCAAAGGGGATCGGCGAGGGGATCGTGATCGTGGGCGGCGGCACCACCACCAAGGGCTTCCGCGGCTTCCCGGAGGGCCGCGGGGTGAGGCTCCTCCCCGCCGACGTGGAGCTGCTGCGGCGCGAGGTCCCCGAGATCGCCGTGGCCACCCCCGAGCACGGCCGCTGGGAGGTGCCCGTCCGCAACGGCGCGCTGGTGGCGAGCCCCTACGTCAGCGGCGTGGAACCGGAGTACGGCGACCTGCGCAACGTGTTCGCGGCGCGGGGCGGCCGCTGGATCAACCCGCTGGACATCGCCGGGCGCCGCCGCGTGGCCGTGCTGGGCAACGAGCTGGCGAAGCTGCTCTTCGGCGAGGCGGACGCGGTGGGGCGGCAGGTGAGGGTGGGAGACGCGCCGTTCACGGTGGTGGGGGTGATGCAGCCCAAGACGCAGAACTCTTCGTACCAGCAGCGCGACCAGGACCGCATCTTCATCCCGGCCACCACCTACCGCTCCGTGTTCGGCGAGCGCTACCTGGAGCGCATCCTGTACACCGTGCGCGACCCCGAGCAGTCCGAGGCGGCGAGCCGGCGGGTGTACGAGGTGCTGGGCAGGCGCTACACCTTCGACCCCACCGACGAGGACGCGCTCAGCGTCTGGGACACGGGCGAAGGCCTCAAGTTCTTCAAATATCTTTTCCTGGGATTCAACCTGTTCCTGGGCGTGGTGGGGAGCTTCACGCTGGTGGTGGGCGGCATCGGCGTCGCCAACATCATGTACATCGTGGTCCGCGAGCGCACCCGCGAGATCGGCGTCCGGCGCGCCCTGGGCGCCCGCCGCAGGGACGTGCTCACGCAGATCCTGCTGGAGACCTTTCTGATCGTGGCGGTGGGCGCCGTCCTGGGGATGCTCGTGTCCCTGGGGCTGGTCAGGGCCGCGGGCATGCTCCCCATGCAGGAGCAGGTGGGCACCCCCGTCATCTCCCCCCTGGTGATGGCCGCCACGGTGGTGCTGCTCGGCCTGGTGGCGCTGCTCGCCGGGATCTTTCCCGCCCGCAAGGCCGCTGGCCTGGACCCTGTGGAAGCCCTGCGCTACGGCGCCTGAGCCCGCGGCCCATGCCGTCGCAGGCTGTTCCCCGTGGCGCCGCACGCTGCGCGTGCACCGGATGAACCCTGTTCCCCGCCGTCCCATGTGGAAGATCCTGCTGGAGGAGTTCTGGGGCGACCTGCGGACGCAGAAGACCCGCGCCCTGCTCACCACCTTCGCCGTCACCTGGGGAACCCTCTCGGTGGTGCTCCTGCTCAGCTTCGGCGAGGGGCTGAAGCGCGCGGTGGTGAAGGGGACGCTGGGGATGGGCGGCGACATGCTGATGCTGTACAGCGGCGAGACCAGCCTGCCGCACCAGGGGCTCCCGCGCGGGCGGCAGGTGCGGCTGCGCGAGGACGACCTGCCGCTCCTGCTGCGCTCGGTGGAGGAGCTGGAGACCGGGAGCGTGTCGTACGGGCGCTGGGGCGCGCGCCTGAAGACGGACGCGCTCTCCACCACCACCATGATGGAAGGGGTGGACCCGGCTTTCGAGGAGCTGCGCCACACCTACGCGGCGCCGGGAGGTCGCTTCCTCAACGCGCGCGACGTGGCGGAGAAGCGGCGCGTGGTGTTCCTGGGCGACTCCATCGCCCGGCGCCTCTTCCCCCGGGAAAGCGCCGTGGGGAGGACGCTGCTGCTGGACGGCGTGCCGTTCACGGTGGTGGGCGCGATGCAGAAGAAGATGCAGACCTCCATGAACAACGGGCCGGACGCGGACCGCGCCCTCATCCCCAGCTCCACCTTCCGTGCCATCTACGGCGACCGGTACGTCAGCCACCTCATCGTCCTGCCGCGCAGCCCGGAGCAGACCGAGCGGGCGCAGGCGAGGGTGCGCGAAGTGCTGGGCCGCAAGTACGGCTTCGACCCGGCGGACGAGCGCGCGGTGGCGGTGTGGGACTACAGCGAGGAGGTGCGGATGACCAGGCTGATCGGCGGCGGCATCCAGATCTTTTTGGGGGTGGTGGGTGGGCTGACGCTGCTGGTGGCGGGGGTGGGGGTGGCGAACGTGATGTACGTGGTGGTGCGCGAGCGCACCCGCGAGATCGGGGTCAAGCGGGCGCTGGGGGCGCGCCGGCGCCACATCATGGCGCAGTTCGTCTTCGAGGCTCTCACCATCGCGCTCGCCGGGGGGATGGTGGGGCTCCTCGTCGCGGTCGCGGTGGTGCTGGGGGTGGACGCCGTCCCCGACGGCGGCAACGAGGCGCTCCAGTTCCTCGCCAACCCCAAGCTGTCCTGGCCCATCGCCCTCACCACGGTGGGGATCCTGGCCGCCATCGGCCTGCTCGCCGGGCTCTTCCCCGCGCGCCGCGCCGCCGGTCTTGACCCGGTGGAGTCGCTGCGCTACGAGTAAGGTGCGCGGCGGCGCCCGCCCCGCGCCCTCCTTCCGCCGCGGCAACCTCCCCATGCTCCGTCCCGCGCTGCTTCTCGCCCCGCTGCTCGTCCCCCTTTCCCTCGCCGCCCAGGCGGTGCACGGCTCCGTGGTGGTGGAGTCCGGCGGGGAGCCTGTCCCGAGCGCGCTGGTGCTCCTGCTGGACGCATCCGGCAGCACCCGGGCGGGGACGCTCACCGGCGCGGACGGCCGCTTCTCGCTCGCGGCCCCCGCCCCGGGGACCTATACGCTGCGCGTGGACCGGGTGGGGCACGAGAGCGCGGTGTCGCCGGCGCTCGCGCTGCGCGCGGGGGAAACGGCCGAGCAGCGCCTGGTCGCCCCGGCGCGCGCGGTCCAGCTGGATGGAATCTCGGTGCGGTCCTCCGGGCGGCGCTGCCAGCTCCGCCCGGGGTCCGGCGAGGCGGCGGCCACCCTGTGGACGGAGGCGCGCAAGGCGCTGAACGCCGCGGCGTGGGTGCGCGGCGCCCGCCAGACCCCCTACGAGGTGGTGCGCTTCGACCGGGAGCTGGACCCCGGCTCGCTCCGCGTGCTGCGCGAGGACCGCCGCGTGGCCACGGCGGCGGCCACCCACCCCTTCGCCAGCATCCCCGCCGACTCGCTTTCCCGCCGCGGCTTCGTGCAGAGCGGCGCCTCGGGGACCTTCTACTACGCCCCGGACGCGCTCGTGCTTCTTTCGGACACCTTCCTGGACGACCACTGCTTCCACGTCGCGGAGGGCGGCGGCGAGGGGCTGGTGGGGCTTGCCTTCCAGCCGGTGCGGGGGCGCGGCGTCCCCGAGGTGCGCGGGGTGTTCTGGCTGGACCGCGCGAGCGCGGAGCTGCGCTGGCTGGAGTACGAGTACGTGGGGCTCCCCGCCTCGCTGCCGGAGGGGAAGCTCGGCGGGCGGGTGGAGTTCGAGCGGCTCCCCAGCGGCGCCTGGTTCGTGAGCCGCTGGGCGCTCCGCATGCCCCGCCTGGCCCGCGAGTCCGGCCGCGTCCGGGAGGTGACCGGAAGGTCCGCGTGGGTGCCCGGCGGCCCGGAAAAGCTGGTGGGGATCCTGGAAACGGGCGGGGAGGTGAGGATCGGGGGCGCGCGGGAGCGCGCCCCGGCCCCCGCGCGGCTGGCGGTGGCGGGGAGCGTGTACGACAGCCTGCGCGCGGCGCCGCTCGCGGGCGCGTCGGTGTTCCTGTCGGGCACCGTGCACCGGGCCACGGCCGGGGCGGACGGGCGCTTCCGCCTGGAGGACGTGCCGGAGGGGGAGTACCAGGTCTCCTTCTCGCACCCCTCGCTGGCCGCGCTGGGCGTCGCTCCCCCCGTGACGACGTTCGCCCTGCGCGCCGGCGAGGCGCCGGCGCTGGAGCTGGCCGTTCCCTCGGCGGCGACGCTGGCGGCGGCGGTCTGCCCGGGCGGAGGGGCGGCGGGCTCGGCGGCGCTGGTGGGCGCGGTCCGCGGCCCCGCGGGGGAGCCGGTGCCGGGCGCGCGGGTGGTGCTCTCGTGGGGGAGGAGCCGCGTGGAAACGGTCGCCGGCGCGGAGGGAGCCTACCGGGCCTGCGGGATCCCCGCCGCGGCCCGGGTGGCGGCCGAGGTGCGCTCCGACGGGCTCGCCCCCGTGCGCGCGGTGCTGGAGCCGGCCTCCGCCCCGCTGGCCGTGCGCGACCTGCGCGCGGGCGAGCCGGTGCGGCTGGGCGCCGACGGGCGCCCGGTCCCGCTGGGCGAGGTGCGCGTCGCGGGCCGCTCCCGCACGCCGCCGGCCGCGGCCGACCGGCTCCGCATCGGCCGGGAGGAGATCGCCGCGACGGGGGTGGGGAACGCGCACGAGGCCGTTCGAGCGGCTGCGCCCCGACTGGATGCGCACCCGCGGGCTCCAGTCGCTGTCGCTGGGGACCAAGGGGCGGGACGGGGTGGTCAGGACCGTGGAGGCGGGGGCCGGCGGGGCGCCGGTCACCCGGGAGTCTCCCGGGGCGAGCGCCGGGTCGGGAGATGCCGGCGCCCCGGTCGCGGCGGGGACGGGACAGTCGGAGATCGCCGTCTACGTGGACGGCAACCGCGCGGGAGGCGTCGACGAGCTCCGGCAGGTGCCGGCGTCGCTGGTCGTGTCCATCGAATACCTGGACGCCCCTTCCGCCTCCATCCGCTTCGGCACCGGCCACGCCCAGGGCGCGATCGTGGTCACCACGGGGCGCTAGCCGGATGCCCACCCCGGCGAGGACGCGAGCCGCGGCGGCTTCCGGGTGGGCGGCGGGGATCCTCGCGCTCCTCGTGGCCGGGTGCGCGCGAGGCGACGCGCCGGACGGAGGCGCGTGGCTGGTGACGCACGGCGCCGACACCGTGCTGGTGGAGCGCGCCGCGGGCGGCGACTCCGCGGCGGGGGAGATGCGCCTGGGCGAGCTGGCGCGGGTGCGCTGGTCGCTGCGCGAGGACGCCGGCGGCGCCCGGCTGGACGCGTGGCTTACGCCGGCCGGGGCCCCCGCGGGACCGGCTCCGCTCCGCCTGGCGACCGTGGTGGAGGGGACCGACGCCCGCACGGAGATGCGCCGGGGCGGGGGGGTGCGGACCGCCCGGGCGCGCGTGGCCCCCGGGACGCTCCCGTACCTGGGCCCCTCGGTGGCGCTGCTGGAGCGCGCGCTGCGCGGCCCCGCCGGCCGCGGGGGGAGCGGGGTGCGACTCTTCCTCCTCCCCGCCGGCGCCGCGGTCCGGGTGCCCGTGGAGCGGCTGGGCGTCGACTCCGTCCGGCTGGTGGTGGAGGGGAACGAGTGGCGGCTGGCGGTGGACGCCGAGCGGCGGGTGACCGGCGGCCGCAACGTCACACGCGGGTGGACGGTCCGCCGCGTCCCGCGGGTGCCGGACGCCGCGCTCGCCCCCGGGCCCCAGCGGCTCGCCCCGCCCCCCGGCGACCCGTACGGCCCGCCGCCCGGCGCGCCCTACACCGCCCGGGAGGTGCGCGTGAGCGCCCCGGGCGGCCACACCCTGGCGGGGACGCTCACCCTTCCGCGCGGCCGCCGACCCGCCGCGGCGGTGCTCCTCCTTTCCGGCTCCAGCCCCCAGGACCGCGACGGCTCCGAGGACGGCTCGCCCTTCCACCCCTTCCGGGAGATCGCCGACACGCTGGGACGGCTGGGGATCGCGGTGCTGCGGCTGGACGACCGCGGCGTGGGCGCGAGCACCGGCCGCTTCGCCCCGTCCACCATCACGGAGCGCGCCGGGGACGCCCGCGCGGCGCTGGCCTTCCTCCGCGCCCGGGCGGAGGTGGACCCCGGCCGGGTCGCGCTGGTGGGGCTGAGCGAGGGCGGGGCCATCGCGGCGATGCTCGCGGCCGGCGACGGCCGGCTCCGCGGCATCGCCCTCCTGGGCAGCCCCGGCGACTCGGGCCGCGCGGTCGCCCGCTACCAGACCCGGGCCCGCGTGGAGGCCGACCCGGCGGTCGCCCCCGCGGGGCGGGACTCGGCGGCGGCCGAGCAGATGCGCGACTGGGAGGCGCGTGCCGCGTCGGACCCGTGGATCGCCTCCTTCCTGCGGCACGACCCGGTGGCCGCGGCGCGCCGCGTACGGGTGCCGGTGTTGGTGATGCACGGAACCCGCGACCGCAACGTGGATCCCGCCGACGCGGCTCGGCTGGGCGCCGCGCTGCGGGCCGCCGGGAACCCGGACGTGACGGTGCGTCTCGTCCCGGGGGTGAGCCACACCATGCTGCGCGATCCGGACGGGGCGCCGGCGCGGGAGATGTACCTGTACCGGGCTCGGCTCGCCCCCGAGGTGGTGGGCGCGCTGGGGGAGTGGCTGGCGGCGCGGCTGGGACGGCCCGGAACCGTGCCGGTCAAGTAGTCAAAGGTGCACTGCCTTGATCGGCCCCTGACCGCTTTTGATCTTCATTGCATGCATTTCCCGACGAACCTTGTGAACTACCGGGCGATTCCGTACATTATCCACGCGCCCGGAGCACGCGGCTCCCGCCCCGCCCGTTCGCGAACCTGCCGCTCTACCGTACGCGCATGCCGCAGGCATTCCGCCAAAAGCTTTCCCGGCTGTTCACCCTTCCCGACCTCGGTGCCCTGGACGGCGCGCGCTTCGCCGTGCTGGTGCTCGGCATCCTGGCGGCGGGTCTGTGGATGGGAGTGAAGGGGCTGGAGTCGCACGCCGACTTCCGGCGCCGCCGTGTGCAGATGGAGCTGAAGGCCCGGGCGTGGTCCCCGCTGACGTACCGCCAGCCGCTGCGGGTGAAGGCGTCCGGCGGGGCGCCTGCGAGCGCTGCACCCGCTGTGCTGGTGCGCGCCGACTCGCTCCCGCGCGCGGAGGAGGCCCGCCTGTGCGGCCTGCTCCGCGCGCCCGGGGGCGCCCGCTGGTACTCGCTTTCCGCGGAGGTTCCCGGGTGCGCGCTGGACCGCACCTCGGCGCGGGTGTCCGTTGCCGTTTCCGGGAAGGACGCCGGGCTGCGGGGCGCGCGCTGGATCCTGGTGGAGGGAGACTCCATGGCGCTGTACAGCCTGCGCGAGCTTCCCTCCCCGGCGGAGGCGCGCCGGATCCTCGAAGCCTTCACGCCGCCCATCGTCCCGACCACCGCCTCCCGCCCATGATCCCCCTCCGGAAACCCTCTTCGCCGCTCCTCGCGCTCGGCATGGCCGCGGCGCTCGCCGGGTGCGGCGGCGACAAGATGAAGGCGGAGCTCGCCTCGCCGCTGTACGCCGCCCCCGTCGCGGCCACCCTCGTGGCCACCGTGGACGCCGGCGAAGCGCTCCCGGCGGAGCGCGCGCCGGAGATTCCCGCCGCGCGCCGGGTGTTCTCGCTGGGTACGGTGGACGGCGACGAGCGCTACATGTTCGGGCAGATCGCAGACGTGGCCGCCAGCCGCGGCGGCGACACCGTGTACGTGCTGGACCGGATGGAGCGCAGGGTCAAGGCGTTCGACTCCAGGGGGGAGTTCCTCTTCGATTTCGGCCGGGGCGGGGACGGGCCGGGGGAGTACCAGGCGCCCTCCAGCCTGGTGACGCTTCCCTGGAACGGGCGCCTGGGGGTGTGGGACTGGGAGCAGCAGCGGCTCACCGTCCTGACGCCGGAGGGCAGGGTGGTGGAGACGCTGCGTCCGCTGCGGGAGGCCAAGCAGGGCGTGGTGCGGACCGGGCAGCGGCTGCGGGCGTACCGGGACGGCTTCATCATCGAGGTGCGCAGCGACCCGCTGGTCATCCCCCCGGCGCGGCAGCGCGGATACCTGGTGCGGCTGGACACGCTGGGGCAGGCCCGCGACACGGTGCTCGACTTCGCCATCCCCACCATCGAGGCGGAGCAGCGCACCTACGGGACGAGCAGCACCAGCACGCACTGGTCGGCCCCGCCCGACTTCACGCCATCGCCCACCTGGGACGCCTTCCCCGACGGATCGGTGGTGTTCGTTCCCGGCGGCCCGTACGAGGTGTACCGGGTGGGGTCGGACCGCGCCGTCCGCCGCGTGAAGCGCCCCTGGATTCATCAGGCAGTCACCCGCCGGGACCGCGTGATCAACCTGCGCGAGTCGCAGGAGCGCGGCATGTTCAGCAAACAGATCCCCATGCTGCTGCTGGAGGCGATCAACCGGAAGCACTTCGCCGCGACCCGCCCGGCGCTTTCGGGCGCGCTTGCGCTGGAGGACGGCGGCGTGGCTGCGCGCCGCTTCGACGTGGCGGACGAGTGGGAGGGGCGTTCCCGCACCTGGGACGAGTACTCACCGGCGGGAACGCCCCGCGGCACCGTCCGCTATCCGGCGGGCTTCGAGCCCCTGCTCTCCAGGCACGGCCGCGTCTACGGTGTGCGCCGCGACGAGCTGGCCGTGGACCACCTGGAGGTCTACCGCCGATGACGCCCGGCGCACGGCCTCGGCGCAGAAGGTGGAGGGTGGCCGCCGCCGCGCTGGCTCTCCTGGTGGCGACGCTGGCGTGGCGCGGGTTGACGGCGGTCCGCGAGCTGAGCGCGGCGCTGCGCTACGAGGGCGAGCCGACCGAAGCCATCGTCACGGTGCGTGCTCTGGGCGGCGCCACGGCACGGCCGCTCGGCGGAGGCGCCGCGGTGGACCTCGGGAGCCTGGAGCGCGCCGTCGTCTTCGTCTTCGACCCGGCGTGCTCGCCCACGGCCGGCAACATGTGGAACTGGGTGGACGTGCTCGGAGCGCCGGAGGCGCGTTCGGTCCGCAGGCTCGCGGTGACGCTGAACGGGATGCCGGGCGCGGTGGAGTACTGGCGGCGGCTGGGCGGGCGGGTAGAAGTGGTGGCCGTGGACTCCGCCACCATGCGGAACCGCCTGCGGGTGGACGCCACGCCCGCTACCCTGCTATTGGAAGACGGCGCCGTGCGGCAGGTGTACGCGGGGCCGCTGAATGCCCTTGCGAAGCAGGAGGTGGTCGCGTGGCTCGGCCGCCCGCCCGCTGCGGCCCGGAAACGCTGAGACGGCAGGGTCGGGGGGTCCGTAGCCAGGCAGGCCGAAACCCGCTTTCACCCATTCACCGGAGATCTCATGAGAGACGCCACTCGCCGAAGAGCCATCGCCCTGAAGCTCGCGCTCCTCGTCCTGTTCGCGGGAGCCGGGCTCTTCATCTCGCCCAACCTCGTGCAGCGAGCGTATGCGTTCAGCGTGGACCGCTGCACCGCGACCTGCAAGTACGGGTCGTGCACCGGCACGGGGAACTGCACCTGCACGTGCTCCTTCTGGTCGGGTACCCCTGTGTGCAACTGTACCGGTCTGGAGGGCGGTGAATCGCCGGACAGCACCATCGCGAACTGATCCGTCGCTGGCGGGTCCCCCGGCCCGACGAACAGGGAGCGGAGCGCCATCGCGGCGCTCCGCTCCTCGTGCTTTCCGGGGTGGCGGCGCCCGGCCTACTGATCCACCAGCCAGTCCTTTGCGGCTTCCAGCTCGTCGAACGCCCGGAGCGCGCGCCGCGTGAAGAGCAGGATGGTGCCGAAGACGGCGCGATGGATGCCGGACATCCCCACCACCGCCCCCGCGCGCACGAAGGGCCGGTTGTGCTCCGCCAGCGCCTCGATCGCCCGGATCACCTCCGTGTTGTAGCGCGCGTCCCGCACGTACGTGAGGGTGAGCAGCGACCCCGGCGCCTGCCGGGGGCACGCCCGAATCCGCCCTCGAACGCGTCGTCAGAGAATCCGTCGTCCCGCGGCGTCGAACGCCTCCACCACGGCTTCATGCGCGGGCGACCCGGAAAGCTCGTCGGCGAGAAGACCCCAGACCATGGTGTCGCGTGGCCCCCCGTCGGGGGCCACGGCGTCGGCGCGCAGGGTGGCCTCGTGCCGGAACCCCAGCTTGGCGGGGATGGCGGAGCTGCGCGTGTTCAGCGGGTCGCAGCGGATCTCCAGGCGCCGCACCCGCTCCACCTCGAAGGCCACCCGGGTGAGCGCGGCCGAGGCCTCCGTGGCCAGCCCGCGCCCCACGTGCTCGGCGTGGATCCAGTAGCCGATCTCGCGGCGCTCCCCGGCGCGCGTGTGCAGCCCCGTCCCGCCGAGAAGGCGGGCCTCGGCACGGTCGAAGATGCCGTACATGAAGTCCTCGCCCAGGTCGAAGTTGCCCCGGAAGCGGCGCAGGTCGGCGATGCGCGCGTCCATCCCCTTGGGCTCGGCTGCGGCCCACGGCATCCAGGCGCGCAGGTGATCCAGGCTGGCCTCCACGGCGCTGCTCAGGAGCGCCGCGTCGCGCGGGTCCCAGCAGCGGACCACCAGCCGCGGCGTGTGGACGCGGTACGCGGGGCCGGGGACGCTCACGCGGCGCCCTCCCCGGCGGCGGGCGCGCCGGAGCCCACCAGGAAGTGCTCGTCGGCGCGGTCGTGGTCGATCTGCTCGCGCAGGAGCGGACCGGCGGGGGCGTCGTGCGTCATGCGGGGACCTCCGGGTCGTGGGGGCGGAGGGGAGGCCTGCGGCGTGGCGTCCGCAAAACTACGGGGCTCCCGCGGAACCGGCCAGGGGCCGCGGCGCGCGGCTTGCGCGCGGTGGGAGCGGAGGCCGCGGGGACCACGAGCGAGGAGGTGAGAATGCTGGAGCACGGGTGGGACGTGACGCCGGTGGAGGCGAAGCGCATCCAGGAGGAGCTGCGCCGCGAGCTGGTGCTGGAGCCGCCGCCCGGCTTCGCGCCGCGGCTGGCGGGCGGGGCGGACATGTCGTTCGAGCGCTTCGCCACCCACGGGTACGCCGGGGTGGTGGTGCTGGACACGGAGTCCATGGAAACGGTGGCGGAGGGGGCGGCGGAGGCGGAGCTCGCTTTTCCCTACGTGCCGGGGTTCCTTTCCTTCCGCGAGCTGCCGCCCATCATGGTGGCGTGGGAGCGGCTGGAGCGAAAGCCGGACGTGCTGGTGTTCGACGGGCAGGGGACGGCGCACCCGCGTCGCTTCGGGGTGGCGTGCCACGGCGGGCTGCTCCTGGGCGTCCCCTCCATCGGGTGCGCCAAGTCGCTGCTGGTGGGGACCCACGGTCCGCTGGGCGAGGAGCGGGGCTCCACGGCGGCGCTGGTGCACCGCGGCGAGACGGTGGGGATGGTGGTTCGCACCCGCACGGGGGTGAAGCCGGTGTACGTGTCGCCGGGGCACCGCATGGACCTGGACACGGCGGTGGAGATCGTCCTGCGCCTCTGCCCGCGCTTCCGGGAGCCGGAGACGACGCGGCGCAGCCACCAGCTGGTCAACAACCTGCGCAGAAAGGCGGGGGAGGAGCGCGCGAGGCTGCCTCCAAATCCTTGACCGGGGCCGGTTTTCGCCGCATCCTTCCATGTGCGCGGGCCCGTTCCTCACCCCACACCCCACCCCGCCATGATCGCGCTCCCCGTCGGCTCGTCCCTCCGGCTCCTCGCGGCCGGCCTCGCCGCCCTCTGCTCGCTCGCGGCCGGGGAGGCGCGCGCCCAGCAGGGCTCCTCCGCCCTGGTGGTGTCGGTCACGTCGCAGGGCTCCGGGCGGCCGGTGATGGGGGCGCGGGTGTCGGTGGTGGGCACCGGGATCGCGGCCACCACCGACGCCGCCGGCCGGCTGCGCATGGTGGGGGTGCCGGTGGGGGTGCAGACGGTGGAGGTGCGCCGCCTGGGCTACGCCACCCGGCTCAAGCTGGTGGACCTCAGGGCGGGCGAGTCCACCCCGGTGGCCTTCGACCTGGAGGTGGTGGCGATCCCGGTGGCCGCGATCCGCGTGGAAGCCAAGCGGCGCGACTGGGGGGCCGAGTACCTGGAGCGCAACGGCTTCGACCGGCGCCGCAGGAACGGGCTGGGCGCCTTCCTCACCCGCGCCGACATCGAGCGGCGGCGACCCCACTTCCTGAGCGACGCGCTGCGCTCGGTGTCCGGGCTCAGCTTCCGGCCCAACGGGATGCGCGGCGACGCCTACGTGTCCATGACGCGCACGGGGAGCCGCCCCTGCCCGGTGCAGTACTTCGTGGACGGCCAGCTCATCGGCCCCGGCTTCAACATCGACGAGATCTCCGCCGGCGACGTGGAGGGACTGGAGGTGTACCGCGGGGCGTCGCAGGTGCCGCCGGAGTTCAACCGCCGCACCTCGGCGTGCGGGGTGATCGCGGTGTGGACCCGGCCGCAGTGAACGGGAGTGCGAGTGTGCGGGAGTGCGAAAGTGCGGGCGTGAACGGCGGGGCGATGGGCTGAGGGCGGATGCGGGGAGCCCCTCCGGACGGGTGGGGCTCTTCGTGCTTCGGCCGGGTTCGCGTGAAGCATCTTTCTCCCACCGTCCTGAATGCGCCCTCGCGGGGGGCGCTCCTCCGCCGGGTCCCCTTTCCGGTCGTGCGCATGGCTTTCTACAGGAACCTGGTTCTCGCGGCGGGGCTGCTGCTCGCGGGGCGCCCGCTGGACGCGCAGGCGGTGCGCGGCGCCCTGGTGGAAAGCGCGGGCGGGCGCCCCGTCGCGGGGGCGTTCGTGGTGCTGCTGGACGCGGCGGGGAAGCAGGTGGCGGGCGGCTTCACGGACGCGGCGGGCGCCTTCCTGGTGCAGGCGCCGGGGCCGGGGAGCTACACGCTGCGGGCGGAACGGGTGGGCTTCGCCGCGGTGCGCTCCCCGGCGCTGCGGCTGGGCGCGGGGGAAACGGTGACGCACGGGCTGGAGATGGGGAGCGGGCCGGTGCAGCTGGAGGGGCTGGTGGTGCAGGCGGAGAAGCGGCGCTGCGCCGCGCTCGCCCAGGCGGGCGAGGCGACGGCGGCGCTGTGGGAGGAGGCGCGCAAGGCGCTGGGCGCCGCGGCGTGGACGGAGTCGCGGCGGCGCTTCCGCTACACCATCCAGCGGCACGTGCGCACCATGGACGTGGCGCTGCGTGTGCAGGCGGAGGAAGGGCAGCGGCTCACCGGCTTCGCGGGGAGCCCTTTCGTCAGCGTCCCGGCGGAGCGGCTGGCGCGCGAGGGCTTTTCCCGGCAGGAGGGCGACTCCACGGCGTACTTCGCCCCGGACGCGGCCGTGCTCCTTTCGGACGAGTTCCTGGACACGCACTGCTTCCGCGTGCAGGCGGGCGAGGGCGAGACCCGCGCGCTGGTGGGGCTGGCCTTCGAGCCGGTGCGGGGGCGCGGCCTCCCCGACGTGCGCGGCGCCCTGTGGCTGGACCCGGGCAGCGCGGAGCTTCGCCACCTGGAGTTCGAGTACACGGGGCTGGAGCTGCGCGGGGCCACGAGCCGCCTGGGCGGGCGGGTGGAGTTCGAGCGGCTTCCCTCGGGCGAGTGGATCGTCCCCCGCTGGCGCATCCGCGTCCCCGTGGTGGGGACGGACACCCTGAAGGTGGGAGCAAACCACTTCGAGCGCCGCCGGATGGCGGGGATCCGGGAGGCGGCGGGGGAGGTGCTGGAGGTGCGCTCGCCGGCGGGGGAGCTGATCCGCTCCACGCAGCGCGCGTCGCTCGCCGGCGTGGTGTTCGACAGCACGCGCCTGGCGCCGCTGGCGGGGGCGCGGGTGCGGCTCGCGGGCACCGCCGTGGAGGCGCGGACCGACGCGGAGGGCCGCTTCCGGATCGCCGACGTGTCGGAGGGCCGCTTCAGCGTGGTCTTTTCCCACCCGCGCGCCGACTCGCTCGAGTATTCCCCCCCGCCCAGGACGGTGGACCTGCGGCGCGGCGCGGACGACGAGGTGAGGCTCGCCCTCCCCCCGCTGGCGGCGGTGCTGGCGGCGCGCTGCTCGCCGGCCGAGCGGCGGGCGGGGACCGGCGTGGTGGCGGGGACGGTGCGGGCGGAGGGGACGGCGCCGCCCCCGGGGACGCCGGTGCTGCTCACCTGGGCGGGCGCCGGCACGGCGCCGGCGGGCCGCACCGTGGCGTGGACGGACGCGGAGGGACGCTACGTGGCCTGCGCGGTGCCGCCGGGGGTGGCGGTGCAGGCGCGGGCCGGCTCGCCCGCGGGCGTGGCCGCGGAGGTGCGGGCGAGTGCGGACCGCCCCACGCTCCACGACCTCGCCCTCCCCGCGCCCAGGGCGGTGGTGCTGGAGGGGCTGGCGGTGGTCGCGGCGTCGCCGGAGGAGCGGGCGGCCCGCGCGGGCGGCACGCGCACCGACCTGGTGCTGCGTGCCGAGATCGAGGCGCTGCGCTCCGTCGCGGGCCACGTGGGCGACCTGGTGCGGCGCTTTCCC
The DNA here is from genome assembly GCA_963716255.1 of uncultured Gemmatimonadales bacterium. Classification (GTDB taxonomy): domain Bacteria; phylum Gemmatimonadota; class Gemmatimonadetes; order Longimicrobiales; family Longimicrobiaceae; genus JAFAYN01. The sequence goes on from OY970303.1 coordinate 4,296,439, forward strand.
GGCGTCACCATCCAGGAAAACTTCGAGAACAGCGGCTCCAGCATCGCCACGGGGGTGTGCCTGGTTCAGCGGCGCAAGACGCAGGACACCCCGTGCGCGGCGGTGATCGTGGACAACGTGGTGGTGCCGGAGGGGATGCGCGAGATCGTCGCCCGCCCGCTCTCCGAGCTGGAAAGCATCCAGTTCATCCCCTCCGTGGCCGCCATGGGCAGGTACGGGACCGAGGCGCGCGGCGGGGCGCTGGTGATCTACACCGCCGGCAAGGGGCCGCACGCCCGCCGGCCGGGGACGCAGCCGGATTGAAGAGCCCGCCCCCGAACGGCGGCCCGGGACGGTCCCGGGACCGCGAGCCCACGACACGCCGCCGGGCCGCATGACCTCCAGCGCGAGCCCCGCGTGAGGGATTTCGGCCCGAAGGGGCGAGACCCCGCGGCAGTTTGCGGGGGCTCGACTCCGTTAGCGAGCGTAGTTTGCTCGCTTACGGAGCCGAAGCCCGACCCCGGCGCCAGCCGGGGGCACGCCCGACCCCGCCGTTGCCGTCCAAAGCCGTTGCCGTAAAAACGGAGCCCCCGGCCGCTCAAACCCGGCCGGGGGCTCCATCTTCACATCATTACGAAACCGCCGATCCTCAGGCGATCATCATCATCGGGTCTTCCAGGTACCCCTTGAGCGTCTGGAGGAACTGCGCCCCCGTGGCCCCGTCGATCACCCGGTGGTCGCAGGTGAGGGTGACGTGCATCCGCGGACGGACCGCCACCTCCCCGTTCACCGCAACCACCCGGTCCTCCACCGCGCCCACGGCAAGGATCGCCGCCTCGGGCGGGTTGATGACCGCGGTGAACTGCTCGATCCCGAACATCCCCAGGTTGGAGATGGAGAAGGTGGAGCCGCTGTACTCCTCCGGCTTCAGCTTCTTGTCGCGGCCGCGCCCGGCCAGCTCCCGGACCTCCGTGGCGATCTCCCCCACGCCCTTGCGGTCCGCGTCGCGGACCACCGGGGTGATGAGCCCCTCGTCCACCGCCACCGCCACGCCGATGTGCACCGCGTCGTACAGGCGGATGGCGTCGCCCGTCCACGAGGCGTTCACGAACGGGTGCCGCCGCAGCGCCGCGGCCACCGCCTTGATGATCAGGTCGTTGGGCGAGACCTTGATCCCCCGGTCGGCGAAGCGCTCGTTGATCCGCTTGCGCAGCGCCATGGCCTCCCCCATGTCGATCTCCACCGTGAGGTAGAAGTGGGGGACCGGGCCGGAGGAGAGCGCCAGCCGCTTGGCGATCGTCTTCCGCATCTGCGTGAGCGGGTGGTCGTGCGACGCGGCCGCGGGAGCCGCGGCCGGAGCCGCCGCCTGCGGGGCCTCCGCCGCGGGAGCCTGCGCCGCCGGGGCGGGGGCCGCGGTCTCCGCCGCCGGGCGCTGCGCCCCGCCCCCGCCCCCGGCCGCCTGCTGGATGTCGCGCTTCACGATGCGGCCGCCGGGGCCGCTCCCCTGCAGCCCGGAGATCTCCACCCCCGCCTCGGTCGCCAGCCGCCGGGCCAGCGGGGACGCACGCACGCGCCCGCCCGCCTGCTGCCCGTTGCCGCCGCCGGCCGCCTGCACGATGGAGGGCTGCCCCTCCTGCGTGGCCGCCCGCGTCCCGGAGTCCGGGGTGGGCGTGGGAGCCGCGCCCGCCGGGGTTGCCTCCCCGGGGGTGCCGCGCTCCGCCTGGTCCTCCTCCGTCTGGCCGGCCGCCGCCACCGCCGCCGCGCCCCGGCCCACGTCGCCGCCGGCCGCCGCCGCCTCCGCGCGCCCCGGAGCCGGGGCCTCCGCGGTGGAGGGCGCCTGCGAGGCCGCGGCCTCCGCGCCGCCCGTGAGCGCCGACACGTCCTCGTCCGCGCCGGCGATCACCGCGATCACCGTCCCCACGTTGGACGTGTCGCCCTCGCCGATCATGCGCTTGCGGAGCACGCCCGAGCCGCGCGCCACCAGCTCCATGGTCGCCTTGTCCGTTTCCACCTCGGCGAGGACGTCGCCCTCCTTGACCTCGTCGCCCTCGTTCTTGAGCCAGGTTACGAGCCGCCCCTCCTCCATCGTGGGGGAGAGCGCTTCCATGTAGACCTTGGTTGCCACGTGTCTCTCTCCTCGGCTCTCAGCGGTACAGGACCTGGTTGACCTTCTGCACGACCAGCTCCGCGCTCGGCTTCGCCGACTTTTCCAGCCCCTTGGCGTAGGGCATGGGCACGTCCGCCTGGGTGACGCGGAGCACCGGCGCGTCCAGCTCGTCGAACGCCTCCTCCTGGATCAGCGCCGCCACGGTGGCGGTGATCCCGCCGTACGGCCACCCCTCCTCCAGCAGCACCACCCGGTTGGTCTTGGCCACGGTGTTCAGGATGGCCTCGGTGTCCAGCGGGCGCAGGGAGCGCAGGTCCAGCACCTCCGCGTCGATCCCGTCCTTTTCCAGCTGCGCCGCGGCCTGCAGCGCCACGTGGATCATCTTGCCGTGGGTGATGATGGACACGTCCGAGCCCTGCCGCTTCAGGTCCGCGACCCCCAGGGGGATGACGTAGTCGTCGTCCTCGGGGACCTCGCCCTTGAGGTTGTACAGCATCTCGCCCTCGAACACCGCCACCGGGTCGTCGTCGCGGATGGCCGCCTTGAGCAGCCCCTTGGCGTCCGCCGGGGTACCGGGGACCACCACCTTGACCCCAGGGTAGTGCACCACCTGCGATTCCAGCGCCTGCGAGTGCTGCGCCGCCAGCTGCAGCGCCGCGCCCGTGGGCCCGCGGAAGGTCACCGGCATGCGGAACTGGCCCCCGCTCATGGACCTCATCTTGGAGGCCGAGTTGAAGATCTGGTCGAACGCCAGGATGGCGAAGTTCCAGGTCATGAACTCGATCACCGGCCGCAGCCCCACCATGGCGGCGCCCGTCCCCAGCCCGGCGAAGCCCAGCTCGGTGATGGGCGTGTCCACCACCCTCATCTCGCCGAAGCGGTCCAGGAGCCCCTTGGACACCTTGTACGCCCCGTTGTAGACCCCGACCTCCTCGCCCATCAGGAAGACGTCCGGGTCCCTTTCCATCTCCTCGGCGAGGGCCTGGTTCAGGGCCTCGCGGTACGTGATCACGGCCATTTGGATGATTCCTTGGGAGTTCCCCGGCCTGCGGCCGGGTCGGGCTCTATTCTGCCGGACACGAAACCACCGTGTCCGGCAGAACGGAGCCCCGCGGTACTGCTGCGGGTCTCCGCCCTTCGGGTTGCGATCCCTAACTCGACTGCGTTCTACCGGCGGCCGTCGAAGTAGAGGCGGCCGTTGACGTCCTCGGTCGAATAGATGTCGGTGTACAGCTCGTCCAGCTCCGGCTCGGGCGAGCTCTCGGCGAACTCGGCGGCCTCGTCGGACAGGCGCTTCACCTCCTCGTCCTGCTTCTCCAGCTCCTCCTGCGACAGGATCCCCTCGCGGGCGAGCAGGTCGGCGTAGATGCGGATGGGGTCCTTCTGCTTCTCGCGCTCCACGTCCTCCTTGGTCCGGTAGACGCCGGAGACCGGGTCGGACATGGAGTGGCCCACGAAGCGGTAGGTGCGCGCCTCGATCAGCGTGGGGCCCTCGCCGGCGCGGGCGCGGTCGGCGGCCTCCCTGGACACGCGGTACATGTCCAGCACGTCCATGCCGTCGGCGATGGCGGCGGGCATGGCGTAGGCGCTCGCCTTCTGCGAGATGTCGTACAGCGAGGAGGCGCGCTCCCACGCGGTCCCCATCCCGAAGCGGTTGTTTTCCACGATGAGCACCAGCGGCAGCTTCCACAGCGCCGCCATGTTCAGCGACTCGTGGAAAGCGCCCTGGTTCACCGCGGCCTCGCCGCAGTACACCTGCATCACCTTCTTCTCGCCGCGGTACTTGATGGCCCACGCGATCCCCAGCGCCAGCGGGATCTGCGCGCCCACGATGCCGTGGCCGCCCATGTAGCCGTTCTCGGCCGAACATGTGCATGGAGCCGCCCTTGCCCTTGGAGGTCCCGGTAGCGCGGCCGTACAGCTCCGCCATCACCGGGCCCGGGTCGATCCCCATCTGCAGGGCGTGCACGTGCTCGCGGTACGCGGTCATCACGTAGTCGCCCTTCTCCAGCGCGTGGATCGCCCCCACCGCCACCGCCTCCTGCCCGATGTACAGGTGGCAGAAGCCGCCGATCTTGCCCAGGGCGTACGCCTCCGCGGTCTTTTCCTCGAAGCGGCGGGCCAGGAGCATGTCGTACGCGATCCGGCGCAGCTTCTCCTCCGGGAGCGATTTGAGCAGCGCCGCGTCCGCGTCGGCCGGCTTCTCGGCCTGCTGCCACTCGCGGTCGGGGCCCTTCTCGCCGGCCGCGTGCTGCGCGTCGGCCGCGTCGGGCTGCGCGTGGTCTTCGCGGGGCTCGGGGCGGGCCTCGCCCTTCTTGGTCTTGGTCTCTGCCATCGTGTTGGTCCGGACGTTGGCGAATCTGGTCAGGATGAACAGGTGCCCTGTCAGAGCACCCGCTCGTAAACGTCGCGCAGCGCGAGCGTGCAGGCGATGGAGTCCAGCCGCAGGGCTGCGTCCAGCCCGCTCGTCTCGCTGAACAGCCAGAGCCCTTCCGACTGGCGGGCGTAGCGCTCCACGCGCGGCTCGTCCTGCTTCAGGAGCAGGTAGTCCATCAGCGTCGGGATGCGGCGGTAGTGCTCCCACTTCCCGTTGTGGTCGAAATCCGCGGTGGAGGGGGACAGCACCTCCACGATCAGCACCGGGTTCAGGAGCGTGTCCTGGTGCTCGTCCTCCAGACGCGAAGAGCCGCAGGCCACCACCACGTCCGGGTAGAAGTAGGCGCCCGTGCGCTCCACCTTCACCCGCATGTCGCTCATGAACGGCTCGCACGGTCCGCCGCGGAGCTGCCCGTGGAGCAGGACCCCGACGTTCATGGCGATCCGGTTGTGCTTCCGGCTCGCCCCGGTCATGGCGCGCACGTCGCCGGCCAGGTACTCGCTCCGGTACTCGGCCGCGCGCTCGCGGACCAGGTACTCCTCGGGCGACAGCGTGGGCGTGTAGGTGGTCGTCATGGCCGCGGCGCTCCCGTGGTCTACAGGCTGCCCAGCTGCACCAGCTGCCGGGGCTGCACCGGCGGCATCGCCACCAGGGCGGCGCGCGCGGCGGCCTCCCCGGCGTCGATGCGCACCTCGGCGTCCAGGTCCGCGTCCAGGATCTGGGTGATGCTGCCGGGGCCGCCGGCCTCCACCTCGCGCGCCTGCTCCTTGGCGTGGTACGAGGAGCGCACCAGCGGGCCGGACTCCACGTGGCGGAAGCCCAGCTCGTTCTCGCCGATCTCCTTCCAGCGGCGGAACTCCTCGGGCGTCACCCAGCGGTCCAGCGGAACGTGGTGCTGCGAGGGGCGCAGGTACTGTCCCAGCGTAAGGATGTCCACCGCGGCCTCGCGCAGGTCCTTCATGGAGGTGTAGATCTCCTCCTCCGTCTCCCCCATCCCCAGGATGATGGCGCTCTTGGTGAGCTGCCCGGGGTTGAGCCGCTTGACCGCGCCCAGCAGCGAGATGGAGCGCCAGTACCGGCCGCCGGGGCGGAGGGCGCGCATCAGCCGCTCCACCGTGTCGATGTTGTGCGCCAGGATCTCCGGGCGCGAATCCACCACCGCGCGGATGGCGTCCTCGCGGCCGCGGAAGTCGGGGATCAGCACCTCGATGGAGCACCCCGGAACCCGCTCGCGGATCTGGCGGATGGTCTCGGCGTAGATGGCCGCGCCGCCGTCGGCCAGCTCGTCGCGGTTCACCGAGGTGATGACCACGTGCTCCAGCCCCATGGTCTCCACGCTGTCGGTCACGCGGCGGGGCTCGTCCCAGTCCAGCTCGGTGGGCATGCCATGGGCGACCGCGCAGTACTTGCAGGCGCGGGTGCACACGTCGCCCAGGATGATGAAGGTGGCCGTGCCGCTCTCCCAGCACTCGCCGATGTTGGGGCAGTGGGCCTCCTCGCACACCGTGTGCAGCCGCTGCTCGCGCATCAGCTTCTGGAGGCGCAGGTAGTTGGGCCCGCCCGGCGCCTTCACCTTGAGCCATTCGGGCTTGCGCGCGCGGATGGGGATCCCCTCGCTCCCCTCCGCCAGGTGCAGGGTGGGCTTGCCCTTGCTCTTGACCACCCCCGTGTCCTTGCCGCCCGGGGCGTACCCGTACGGGACGGCCCCGTCCTGCGTGGAGCTTTCGCTCATATCCCTTCTCCCGGGGCGGGCCGGACCCGTCCCCAACGTGAGCTTCGCGGAGCGCGATCTCCGGCGGAGCGGGGGGGTGCGCCGGTGAATCCGGCTCACCGGCCGCAACATCCATTCCCCGCCTCGTTCCGGAGCCCGGAAACTTACCCCGGGGTGATCCGCAATGCAACGCCGGGCGGGGGGCGGGGTTCGGCGCACCACATGGTTTCGGCCGGGACATGGACACGCTGCCGGCGGGCGACGTTCCGCCTATCGCCCCGACCTCCGGACGCGGCTCCTGGCCAGCACCAGCATCCGGTTCACCGGCCCGCAGGCGCCGAACGGGTGGACGTGCGCCTCGAGGATGTCGTTCGCGCGCGAGCCCACCACCAGGGCGGCGCAGTCGTGGGAGATGAAGGCGGGGTCGGCGCCGTCGCCCATATAGCGGCCCAGCATCTTCCCGGTGGACGCATCCCACACCCGCGTCCCATCCGCCTCGCCGATGCTCACGACCAGTGCCCCGTCGGCGGAAAAGAAGGCGTGGTGGACTCCCGCCTCGTGCCCGAACAGCTCCAGGGGTGCGCCCCCCCCGCGAAGGTCCCAGATCCGCGCCAGCGCATCGCGGCTCGACGCGATGAGGCGGCCGCCGTCGGGGCTGAAGGCGAGGTGCAACACGCGCGTCGCACCCGCCGTGAGCACCGTGTCCAGGACGAGACGCCTCGCATCCCACATCCGCACCTTCCCGTCCTGGCCCCCCGTGGCGATTCGGAGTCCGTCCGGGCTGTACGCGGCGGCATAGACAGGTCCCACGTGTCCCCCGAGCGAGCCCACGACACGTCCAGTCGCCACCTCCACCACCAGTGCCGCCGGCTCGCCTGCCGTGAGGTCCGGGCTGCCGAGCGGGACCAGGAGCCGTGCACCGTCGGGGCTGAGCCGCCCGGACAGGTCTCCCGGCGGGGGCGGTCCCGGCACGTCGGCTATGGTGCTGAGATCGAGCGGGCGCCCCACCACGGCTCCGGTCCTGGCGTCCCAGGTGACGTAGCGGAGCCCACCCACCCACGCCACCACCCTGCGGCGGTCGCCGCTGAGCGCAGGCACCCTCAGCGGCTTCTCCGCGCCCCCGAGCCGGGGGAGCGACACCCCGTACCGGAGGCGGAAGAGTTCCGCCGGGCGAGCGGGCTTCGCGAGCCTGGTGCCTGGCTCCCACAGGCGAGCCTTTCCGTTGGCCGACACGCTCGCCACGTACCCGCCGTCAGGACTCACGGCCACCCCTTCCACGGCCGTGGTGTGCCCTCGGAGCACAGCCAGCTCCTCGCCGTTCGCCGTCCAGAGCCGGACGGTGCGGTCGTCGCTCCCGGTGGCGATGATCCGGTCCTGGGCACCGAACACGGCGACGTTGATGGCGAGCCGGTGCCCGGTCAGGTGCCACGAGTCCTGCGAGTCGACGAGGTCCCACACCCGGGCCACCTTCTCGCCGATCGCGCTGGATCCGCCGCCGCTCTCCGTGAAGAGGTCCTTGGCGGCCCAGGTGACGGCGCGCAGGCCGAATGCGCTCGCTGCCACGCCCGCCACCGGCTCGATCCCGTCGGGGAGGCGGCGGAGGACGCGGCCGGTGCGCGCCTCGCGAATCTCCTGGGGGCTGAAAAGCAGCATCGGATCCTCCTTCCACACCTCCATCGCTACTTCCACTGCCTCTCTCGTGTCGGCGACCGCCGTGTCGGCCGGTGCGGGTAGGCAGCTGCGAGCGTCCAGGAGCCGGCCGTCCGCCGTAGCCACGAGGGCGCCCTCCTTGACGAAGCGGCCGTCCGTCCCCCCGCCGATCCGGCAGCCGGCCGCGCCGGTCGTGCCGTCCCACAGCTGCAGGTACGCACGCGCGCCGTCCACGACCACGCGGGTAAGGATCAGTCTTCCGTCGGGGGAGAACGCGGCCGAAGCGATCCGCCCCGGGTCGGGCACCAGCTCGGCGCGGAGGGTGGAGCGGACGAGAGATTCGCGGAGCGCCGCCACCGCGTCGGACGTTTCCGCGATCCCCACTGCCTCCATGGCGCGCTGCAGGCTCAGCCGTGGGTCCATGTCCAGTCCCGCCACGGCCTGCGCGGCGCGCCCGCGCGAGCGGGCTTCGTCGCGCTGGACGATGGCGGCGCGGGCGGCGGCGACGGCCGCCGCCGTGAGCGCCACCAGCAGCAGGGAGGCCGTCCACGCCAGCCGGCGGGTCCGCCGGGCGATCCGGACGTCCTCGCCGATCAGCTCTTCCTTGCTCTTCCCGTGGAGGGTGGCGGCCAGGTCGGCGACCTTGCCGCGGAAGTAGGGGTTCTGGAGCGAGAGGTCTTCCTGCGTCTTCGCGTCGCGCAGGTCCACCCACAGCGGCTCGTGCGCGAAGACGTCCCGGAACAGCCGGGTGGGGAGGGCGCTGGTCCGCTCCGGATCGAACCCGCCAGCCTCCCTGTCCCAGTGGATCTCACCGCCGGTCAGGACGATCAGGAAGCGCCCGGCCGCCGTCCCTTCCCGCGCAGCAGGGGACCTGGTGAGCCAGTGGTCGACCTCGTCCCCCACCCACACGGACCGCGCGGCTTCGGGCGAGGCCATCAGGATGAAGTAGCGTGAGCGGTCCAGCGCCCGCTGGATGGACGGCCACAGCTCCGGCGTGGCCGACGTCCCCGTTTCGTCGCGGAACACGCGGAGCGCTCGCGGCCGGAAAAGCGGCCGGGCGAGGCGGTGGAGACCCTGCTGTATCCTGGGAGCGAGACGCCCGTCGGCGGCGTGGCTGTACGAGATGAACGCGTCGAAGAGCAGGTCCTCGCGCGTGGGGCGGCGACCGAACGGGAGCCAGGGGCGCCTCGGGGCGGCCGGCGTGGCTGTCGTGGTCATGGGGAGGAGGGGAGAATGATCGGGCAGGAGCCGGCGCCTGAGAGACGCGGGGCGCCGGCCTGTCCCCCGACAATGTAGTGGATGGGCATCCGCGGGAAAGCCGTTTCTTTCCCTGCCGCCGTCACCACCCCTCGCTGCCGGGCTCCCCCTTGAACGGGCCCACCACGCGCGAGGTGATCCACCCCCCGTAGAAGCCGCCCGGCTGCGGAACGACGCGCTCGCCGTCCACCGTGCATTCGTCCATCACCGCCGGGTAGAAGGCGAGGTGGTCGCGGAGCGCCTCGTACCCGGGGAGCGGCGCGGGGTAGCTCCACGCGGCGCGCGGCCGGAGCACGCCGCCCCCCTCCACGTCCCAGTATCGGGCCAGCCCCTTCCACTCGCACAGGCTGGACCCCCTCGCCTCGCGCAGCGCACCGGGGAGCACGTCCTCCGGCGGGAAGTAGTAGACGGGCGGGTGCGTGGTTTCCAGCACCCGGATGCCGCGGTGCGTCTCCGCCACGGCCACGCCGCCCAGGACCACGCGCAGCCGGCGGCCGGCGGGCTCGACGCGGGGCGGGCGCGGGTAGTCCCACACGGATTCCTGCCCGGGCTCGGGCTCCACGCGGTGGATGGACATCGCTCTCGGGTCGGGGATGAAGGGCCGGTGCCGGAGCCGGCGGGCGCAAACCGCGCGCCGCGCCCGCGCCGTGAACGGGCACCGGCCGATGGAGCTCCATCGGCCGGTGCGGTACCGCGTCTCCTGCCTGCGGCTTCCGGCTCAGGCCCGCTCCCAGAAGGCGGGCGGCTCGATCCCCAGCGCCCGCAGGTACACGTACCCCTGGCCGCGGTGGTGGATCTCGTTGTCGATCACGTACCAGACCAGCGCGTACACCGGTCCGGGCCACTGCCCGAAGGCGTTGTCCTCCTCCTGGAAGCGCTGCGGGGTGAGCTGCGGCCACACCCGGTCCATCTCTGCGGTGTCCTCGTCCCACTGGCGGAGGATCTCCGCCTTGGTGGTCGGCTTCACGGCCGTGGGCGCGGTCCACTCCCCGGTGGCCGCGCCCCGGGCGGTGGGAGCCGCCATGCGGATGAACTCCCAGGCCAGCTCCCCGAAGGTGCGCATTCCGCCGAGGGTGAAGCTGAACAGCGCGTCCTCGGGGAACGCTTCGATGACGCGGCGGGTGAGCTCCCGGTGCCCCTGCCAGTGCTTCAGCAGCTGCTCGGGGGTGATGACGGCGGCGGGTGCATCGGGTGCCATGGCGGACCTCCACTGGACGGGTGAGGGCGATCAGGAGGGTACGGCGGCCCGAAGATAAGGCGAAGATTCGTGGACGGCAAGCGATCGCCGCGGCTATTCCAGCAGGGCGCGCGAGTCCGCCGGGTCCACGCCGGCCGGCAGGTCCAGTCCGCCGGCCGCCAGCCGGCGCGCCGCGGCGGCTTCGGCGCGCCCGTCCCCGGCGTCCGCCGCCCACTGCGCGTGGCGGGCGAGGAGCCCGGCCTCCACCGCGCGTCCCAGCGTCAGGGCGAAGCGGCGCGCCCCCGCTTCGGTCTCCTCCCGCCCGGCGACCGCCGCGGCGCCCAGCCACTCCCCGGCCCGGTCGGCCGCGGCGAGCGCCTTCCCCGCCACCGCCGAGAGCCCGGGATCGCGGATGGCCGCCGCGCAGCGCTCCAACTCCGCGCGCACCGGCTCCACGCCCCCGGCGGACCGCATGGCCCGCAGCGCGTCCAGCGCCAGCACGTTGGTGGTCCCCTCCCAGATGGCGAGCACCTGCGAGTCGCGCAGGAGCACGGGGATCCCCGTGTCCTCCACGTACCCCGCGCCCCCGAACGCCTCCACGACTTCGCTCGCCACCGCGACCGACTGGCGCGCCGTGGTCAGCTTGGCGAGCGGCGTGAGGACGCGCAGCAGGCGCGCCTCGTCCTCCGTGGCCTCCCCCGCCTCCGCCGCGCCCAGCAGCTCCACCGCGCGGAAGGTGAGGTGCAGCGCCCCCTCGAATTCCGCCTGGAGCCCGGCCAGCGTGTCCACGTGCAGCGGCTGCTCGGCCAGCGGCGCGCCGAACGCCACCCGGCGCCGGGCGTAGTCGCGCGCCAGGGCCGTGCCACGCCGCATCAGCGCCACCGCGCTCACCGCGTTCCAGGTGCGCGTCACGTTGAGCATGGGGGCGATGCTGCGCACCCCGTTGTCCAGCCCGGCCACGGGAACGGCCGGCGCCCCGTCCAGCGTCAGCTCGGCGGTGGGGAGCTTGCGCGTCCCCAGCTTGTCCTTGAGCCGGTCCACGCGGATCCCCCGCAGCCGCCCCTCCGCGTCGCGCGTCTCCACGTAGAAGAGGGCCAGCCCCTTTCCGCCCGGTCCGTTCCCCTCCGGCCGCGCCAGCGTCAGCGCCATCTGCGAGGCCGCGGCGGAGGTGAACCACTTGCGTCCGTACAGCCTCCATGTGCCCTCCGCGTCCCGCCGGGCCACGGTCTCCGAGCGGCCCACGTCGGAGCCGCCCGTGGTCTCCGTCATCCACTGCCCGCTCGTCCAGAACCGCGCCGGGTCGCGCGCGGTGAGGCGCGGCACGGCGCGCTCCACCAGCTCCCGGTTCCCGGAGGCCAGCAGGGTACGCGCGGCGCCGTCGGTCATCGCCAGCGGGCAGGAGTAGATGTCGGTGGACGGGGTGAACAGGTAGGCCAGCGCGAACTGGTGCACGCGGGAGAAGCGGCCGTGCGCGCGCTCGTACGCCGCGGCGACCACGCCGTGCTCCGCGGCGATACGCTCCCCCTCGCGCCAGAGCGGCGTCGGCTCGATGGCGTCCACGCGCTCGCCCCAGGCGCTCCACTGGGTGAGCCGCGGCTCGCTCAGCCGGTCCGCGAGCTGCGCCGGGTACATCTCGGCGGAGATGCGCCCCATCTCCCGCAGCGAGGGTTCCACGTCGCGCAGGATCTCCGGCGGGAGCAGGCGCGCGAGGAGCGAGCGGAGGGCGCGGTCCTCGTCGTACTGGTTGCCGAGCGCCGGCGCGTCCTGGAGGAAGGGCATGTGCGGGTCTCCGGGTCAGCGCATCCGCTTCATCACCGTCTTCGCTGCGCGCACCACCAGCGAGCGCGGGAACATCCGCCCGGCGATGGTCCCAAGCCGGTTGAGCGCGCCGGGCACGACGGTGTGCTCCCCTGCGTCCAGCGCGCGCAGCGTGGCGGCCGCGACCTCCTCCGCGCTCATGATTCCCGGCGTGCGTCCGCTCACCTGGGTCCCCGCCACCTCCTGGAAGCCCGTGGCGACGGGGCCGGGGCAGAGCGCCAGCACCCGCACGCCGCTGCCGCGGCACTCCTCCGCCACCGCCTGCGTCAGCGACAGCACGAACGCCTTGCTTGCCGCGTACACGGCAAGGTCGGGGATGGGCTGGAACGCGGCGACCGACGCCACGTTCACGATCCCCCCGGAGCGCCGCGCCCGCATGGCCGGAAGCGCCAGGTGCGTAAGCTCCATCAGCGCCGTGCAGTTGAGGCGCACCATCTCCGCCTGCCGCTCCAGGGAAAGCTGGTCGAAACGCCCACTGAGCCCGAAGCCGGCGTTGTTCGCCAGCAGGTGGATCTCCCGCCCGTCCGTGGCTTCGATCCAGAGCACCCCCGCCGCCCCCGGCTTCCCCAGGTCCGCCGGCAGCGCCTCCGCATCCACCCCGTATGCACGCCGCAGCTCCCCCGCCAGCACGTGCAGCCGGTCCTCCCTGCGCGCGGCCAGCAGCACGTTCATCCCCCGCGCCGCGAGCGCGCGCGCGAGCGCCTCCCCGATCCCCGAGGACGCTCCCGTCACCAGCGCCCACCTGCCCGCGCAATCCCACGCGTCGCCGTCCGCCATTGCCCCTCTCCGTTTCCGTGGTCCGCCGAAGCGCTCCCCGCGTGTCCGCGCATTCTGTGCCCGTGCCCACGCGACAGCAATACGCCGGTCCGGCAGAATGGATAACGATGCATTCGAGCGGTTGACAATCCGCGGTATGGATATAAATTCAAACGCATGAATAACCGCGCCGTGGTCAGGGCGGGCGTACTCGGAGCCAACGGTTACACCGGGCGCGAGGCCGTCCGCCTTCTTGCCCGCCACCCCAGGGTGGAGATCGTCTTCGCCACCTCGCAGAGCGAGGCCGGGCAGCCCCTGCGATCGCTGGACCGCGCGGCGCCGGATCTCGCGCTGGTGAAGGCGGAGGACGCGGATCTCGCCGGGTGCGACGTGGTGCTCTCCTGCCTCCCGCACGGCGAATCGGCCCGGTGGGCGGAGCGGGCGCTGGCCGCGGGGGCCAGGGTGGTGGACCTGTCGGCGGACCTGCGCGTCCCCGGCGTGGACACGCCGGAGTGGGCGCGGGGGGCTGTCTACGGCCTCCCCGAGCTGCACCGGGAGCGCGTCGCCGGGGCCGGGCTGGTGGCGAACCCGGGGTGCTACCCCACGGCGGCGCTCCTGGCGCTGGCGCCGCTGCTGCGGGCGGGGCTGCTCGCCGGGCCGGTCATCGTCAACGCGGCCTCCGGGGTGACCGGGGCCGGGCGCTCGCCCAAGCGGGAGCTGCTCTTCGCCGAAGTGGCGGAGGACTTCCGGGCCTACGGGGTGGGGAACACGCACCGCCACCTCGCGGAGATGCGCGACCAGGCGGCCCGGCTGGCCGGCGGCGGCGCCCCGGAGCTGGTGTTCACGCCGCACCTGCTCCCCGTGCGCAGGGGGATCCTGGAGACGATCCAGGTGACGCTGCGCGAGCCGCTGGAGCGGCCGGAGGAGCTGTGGACCGCCGCCTACGCCGACGAGCCCTTCGTGGAGGTGACGCGCGGCCGGACCCCGTCGCTGGCGGACGTGGTGGGGAGCAACCGGGTGGCGGTGGGGGTGGCGGCGGTGGCCGGGGTCTCGACGCCCATGCTCACGGTGGTGGCGGCAATCGACAACCTGGTCAAGGGCGCCGCCGGGCAGGCGGTGCAGAACCTCAACCTGATGTCCGGGCTGCCGGAAACGGAAGGGCTTCTGTGAGCCGCGGGATCACGGTGGTGAAGGTGGGCGGCAACGAGGTGGACGACGCCGCCTGGACCGCGCGCCTGGCACGGGCGCTGGCGCGGCGCGGGGGCTCCACGGTGGTGGTGCACGGCGGCGGCAAGGAGATCACCGCCCTGCAGCGCGCCCTGGGCGCCGAGCCCGAGTGGCGCGACGGGCTGCGGGTGACCACCGACGAGTCGGTGCGCGCCGTCGCCATGGTCCTTTCCGGGGTGGTGAACAAGCGCCTGGTGTCCGCGCTGCTCACGGCGGGGATCGACGCGGTGGGGATCTCGGGCGAGGACGGCGGGCTGCTGCGCGCCGCCCTGCTGCGCGGCGGGGCGCTGGGACGCACGGGCGAGGTGGCGGAGGTGCGGACGCGGCTGCTGGCGGCGTGGCTGGAGCAGGGGCTGGTGCCCGTGGTCTCGCCGGTGTCGCGCGGGCCGGACGGCGGGCCGCTGAACGTCAACGCGGACGACGCGGCGGCGGCGGTGGCGGCGGCGATGGGCGCGACGGAACTGCTCTTCGTCTCCAACGTCCCCGGGGTGCTGGACGGCGGGGCCGTGCTCCCGGAGCTGGCCGCCGGCGAGGTGGAGGCGCTGATCGAATCGGGGACCGCGTCGGGGGGGATGGCGCCCAAGCTGCGGGCGGCGGCGCGGGCCGCGGCGGCCGCGGGGCGGGTGCGGATCGGCGGGCTGGAGATGCTGGAAGACCACGGGGCGGGGACGCGGGTGCTGCGCGCGCCGGTCCACGCCGGGACCGCTTGAGGCGAACCATCATGGCGACGGAAACCATCACGTCCGGCGGCGCCCTCCTGGGCGTCTACCGCCCCGCGGGCCCGGTGTTCGTGGGCGGCGAGGGGTCGCACCTCATCGCCGAGGACGGCGCGCGCTACCTGGACTTCACCAGCGGGATCGCGGTGAACGCCCTGGGCTACGGCGACCCGGACGTGGCCGCCGCCATCCGCGCGGCGCTGGACGCGGGGGTGATCCACGCCTCCAACCTGTTCCGCACCCGGCCGGCGCAGGAGCTGGCCGAGTGGCTCACGGCGCACTCGTTCGCGGACCGCGTCTTCTTCTGCAACTCCGGCGCGGAGGCCAACGAGGGGGCGATCAAGTTCGCCCGGCGCTGGGCGCGCGAGCAGGGCGACGAGCGCCGGCACGAGATCGTCGCCTTCCGCGGCGGCTTCCACGGGCGCACCATGGGGGCGCTGGCCGCCACCGACCGCCCGGCGTACCAGGAGCCCTTCCGCCCGCTGATGCCGGGGGTGCACTTCTGCGAGGTGGGCGACATCCGGGGCTTCGCCGAGCGGCTGCGCACCGGCCGCGTCGCCGCGGTGATCGTGGAGCCCATCCAGGCGGAGGGCGGCGTGCTCCCGGTGCCCGCGTCGTTCCTGCGCGCGCTGCGCGTTCTCTGCGACGAGGCCGGGGCCCTCCTCGTCTTCGACGAGGTGCAGGTGGGGCTGGGCCGCACCGGCTGGCTCTGGGCCCACGAGGCCGCCGGGGTGACGCCGGACGTGCTCACGCTGGCCAAGCCGCTGGCGGGCGGGCTCCCCATGGGCGCCGTGCTGCTCACCGAGCGCGTGGCCGAGGCGCTGCGCCCCGGCGACCACGGCAGCACCTTCGGCGGCGGGCCGCTGGTGGCGAGCGCCGCGCTGGCCGCCTGCCGCAAGATCGGCGACCCGGACTTCCTGGCCGAGGTGCGCCGCAGGGGCGGGCTGCTGTCCGACCTGCTGGGGGCCATGGCGCTGCGCCGGCCCGAGGTGGTGGCGGTGCGGGGGGCGGGGATGATCTGGGGGGTGGAGCTGGCGAAGCCGGCCGGGGAGGTGGTGGCCCGCGCGATGGACGCGGGGCTGCTGCTCTGCTCGGCGGGGCCGGACGTGGTGCGCATCGTCCCGCCGCTGGTGGCGACGGACGAGGAGCTTGCCAGGGGGATCGCGACGCTGGAGGAGGCGCTCTGATGCTGATGGACAACAACGTGGAGCCCCCGTCCACCTGGACGGGAGGGCCTTTCGTCGCCGCGACGGAGGCGCTGGAGCGCCCCCGGGTGACGGTCCGCCCCGCGCGGGTGGCCGACATGAAGCAGGTGGAGCCGCTGATCAACGGCTTCGCGGCCCGGGAGCTGATGCTCGCGAAGACCATCGAGCAGCTTTCCCGCAACTTCCGCGAGTTCGTGGTGGCGGAGACGGCGGACGGCCGCATCCTGGGGTGCGCCGCGCTGCGGGTGTACACGCCGCAGCTGGCGGAGCTGGGCTCGCTCGCCGTGCACTCCGACGCCCACGGGCTGGGCGTGGGGCGCAGGCTGGTGGAGCAGATCGAGGAGGAGGCGCGGACGCTGGGGATCGGGACGGTGTTCGCCCTGACGCTCCAGGACGTGTTCTTCCACAAGCTCGGCTACCGGACGGTGCAGAAGGAGATGTTCCCGCTCAAGGTGTGGGCGGACTGCCGGCAGTGCCCCAAGATCAACGCCTGCGACGAGATCGCAGTCGTCAAGGAAGTCCTCTAGAGCCAGGAGACACTCGGATGCCCAAGGAAACCATCGTCCTCGCCTACTCGGGCGGACTCGACACCTCGATCATCGTCCCCTGGCTCAAGGAGAACTACGGCGCCGACGTGGTGTGCGTTGCCGCCGACGTGGGGCAGGGCGAGGAGCTGGACGGCCTGGTGGCGAAGGCCCTCGCCTCCGGCGCGAAGGAGTGCTACGTGGAGGACCTGCGCGAGGAGTTCCTGACGGAGTACGTGTGGCCCACGCTGCGCTCCGGCGCGGTGTACGGGCGCAAGTACCTGCTGGGCACCTCCATGGCGCGCCCCATCATCGCGCGCCGGCAGGTGGAGGTGGCCAAGCAGGTGGGCGCCGCGTCGCTGGCGCACGGCTGCACTGGCAAGGGCAACGACCAGGTCCGCTTCGAGCTGACCTACGCCTCGCTGGCTCCGGAGATGAAGGTCGTCGCCCCCTGGCGCGAGTGGGACATCCGCTCCCGCGAGGACGCGCTGGACTACGCGGCCGTGCACGGGGTGCCGGTGACGGCCACCCGCGAAAAGATCTACTCGCGCGACCGCAACATCTGGCACGTCTCGCACGAGGGCGGCCCGCTGGAGGACCCGGACTTCGAGCCGCAGGAGGACATGTTCCTCCTTACCCGCTCGCCGGAAGACGCCCCCAATCGGGCCGAGTACGTCACCATCGGCTTCGAGCGCGGCTACCCGGTGTCGGTGGACGGCGAGGCGCTGGGAGCCGTCGCTCTCCTCGAGCGGCTGAACGCGATCGGCGGGCTGCACGGCATCGGCCGCATCGACCTGGTGGAGGACCGGCTGGTGGGGATGAAGTCGCGCGGGATCTACGAGACCCCCGGCGGCACCCTGCTGTACGCCGCGCACTCGGAGCTGGAGCAGCTGGTGCTGGACCGCCGCACGCTGGCGCTCAAGGACGCCATCGCCCCGCGCTACGCGGACCTGGTGTACGAGGGGCGCTGGTGGACCACGGAGCGCGCCGCCATGGACGCGCTGGTGGACGTGACGCAGGAGCACGTCACCGGCGAGGTGAAGTTCAAGCTGTACAAGGGCAACTACTCGGTGGCCGGCCGCAGGGCGGCGAGCTCGCTGTACGACGAGCGCTTCGTCACCTTCGGCGAGGACGACGTCTACGACCAGGCGGACGCCGCGGGCTTCATCCGCCTGTACGGCCTGCCCATGCGCGTCGCGGCGCTCAAGGCGCGCGAAGCCTCGGCGCCGGCCGGCCGCGCGGCGGAGTACGGGCGCGTCCTCACCGACGTAGCCGCGGACTGATCGCGGGTGCGGGGGACGGAGCACGTGGCGGCGCCGTCCACGTGCTCCGTGCCTCGCCGTCCGTACCGTTTCGAACCCATCTGACCGAGGGCATGCCCGATGGCCGCCAACGCATCCGCCGCTCCCGTCGCCCGCCTGTGGGGCGGGCGCTTCGCCTCCGGGCCGTCGCCCGAGATGGACCGGCTGAACCGCTCGCTCCCCGTGGACTTCCGCCTGTGGCGCGAGGACGTCGCGGGGAGCCAGGCGTGGGCGGTTGCCATCTGCACCGCGGGGGTGATCTCCCTGGCCGAGAGCACGCAGCTGCGTGCCGGGCTGGACCGCGTGGCCGCGCGGCTGGAGGCGTGGGGCCCCGCCGAGTGGGCCGCCGCGCCGGACGAGGACATCCACTCGCTGGTGGAGCGCCTGCTGTACGAGGAGGCGGGCCCGGTCGCGGGGAAGCTGCACACCGGGCGCTCGCGCAACGACCAGGTGGCCACGGACTCGCGCCTGTGGGCGTGCGGGGCGGCGTCGCGCCTGGACGCGGCGCTCCGCGACCTGCAGCGCGCGCTGCTGGAGCAGGCGGAGCGCCACCTGGAGACCGTGATGCCGTCGTACACGCACATGCAGCGGGCGCAGCCGGTGTCGGCGGCGCACTGGCTGCTGTCGCACGCCTGGCCGCTGGCGCGCGACCGGGAGCGGCTGGCCCAGGCCCGGGAGCGCACGGCGGTTCTCCCCCTGGGCTCCGGGGCCATCGCGGGGTGCCCGTTCCCGGTGGACAGGGTGATCCTCAAGGAGACGCTGGGCTTCCACGCCCTGTCCCAGAACAGCATCGACGCCACCGCGGACCGCGACTGGGTGGCCGACCTGCTGTACGTGGCGGCCATGGTGGGGGTGCACCTGTCCCGCCTGGGCGAGGACCTGGTGCTCTTCGCCTCCTCGGAGTGGGCCTTCGTGCGCCACTCGGACCGCTTCTCCACCGGCTCGTCGCTGATGCCGCAGAAGCGCAACCCGGACGCGATGGAGCTGTCGCGCGGCAAGGCGGGGCGCCTGGTGGGGGCGCTCACCGGCTTCCTGGCGGTGCTCAAGGGCCTCCCCTCCGGCTACAACAAGGACATCCAGGAGGACAAGGAGGCGCTGTTCGGGGCCTTCGACACGCTGGAGGCGCTGATCCCCGCGGTCGCCGGCACCGTGCGGGAGATGGAGATCGACACCGCACGCTGCGCCGCCGCCGTGGACGCGGGAATGCTCGCCACCGAGCTGGCCGACTACCTGGTGCGCGAGGGCGTCCCCTTCCGCGAGGCCCACGAGAAGGTGGGCCGGCTGGTCCGCCGCGCGGAGGCCGCGGGCTGCGGCGTGGACGAGCTGCCGCAGGCCGCCTTCACCGAGGTGTCCGCGGAGTTCGCCGGCGCGGACCTGGGGCTGCTGTTCGCGCCGGGGGCCGCGGTGAGCCGGCGCCGCGGCGTGGGCGGGACGGCGCCGGACGCCGTGCGCGAGCAGATCGTGCGGCTGCGCTCGGGGCTCTGACTCCTCGCGCGGGGCAGGGAGGTACGGAGGGCGGGAGCACGCGAGTGCTCCCGCCCTCCGCCGCTCCGGCGTTCCCCGGGCTCCTTGCCGCGGGCACTGCACGGAGCCTATTCGTGGGGCGCGGCGCGAAGACGAGCGGCGCCGGCCACATTCTTCGTGCGGAGCGCGATTGACCGTCCTGGAAACCGAGCGCTTGTCGCTTCGCCACCTCGCGGAGGACGACGCCGCATTCATCCTGGAGCTGACCAACGACCCGGACTGGCTGCGCCACATCGGCGACCGGGGGATCCGCACCCTGGACGATGCCCGCGCCTACGTCCGCGACGGCCCGGCCACCAGCTACGCCCGGCACGGCTTCGGGCTGTACCTGGTGGAGCTCAGGGACGGCGCCGTGCCCGCCGGCATCTGCGGACTGCTCCGCCGGGACTGGCTGGAGGACGCGGACCTGGGCTTTGCCTTCCTGCCGCGGTTCCGGGGGATGGGGCTCGCCCTCGAAGCCGCGCGCGGGACGCTGGAGCACGGGCGGGAGGCGCTGGGACTGCGGCGGATCGCGGCGATCGTCTCCCCGGAGAACGCCGACTCCATCCGCCTGCTGGAAAAGCTGGGGATGCGCTTCGAGCGCATGGCCCTGCCGCCGGGCGGCGACCGGGAGGTCTGCGTGTACGCGACGGGGCCGGCGTAGAACACCTCGCGACCGCGGGCGTGGCGCGCTCCGGGGGGCTCCGGTGTTTGGGGTCGGCCGGGGGAGGCTCCTCCGGCGGTGCGACACCCGAAGGGACTCGCAGAGCACTCGCCCGCCGGTGGAGCAGGTCCGCAGGATCACGCGGGCTTCGAACAAACGCACCGCCTGCGGACCCTCCCCCGACCTCCCGGCGCAGATCGCAAAGGACACGGCAACGGCGACGACGACCCCGGACCGACAGGAAGCCCTCCCCCAGAATTGGGGGAGGGTGGCGAGCCTCAAGCGAGCCGGGTGGGCGACCCTGCCGACGCCAGCGCGAGCCCCGCGTGAGGGATTTCGGCCCGAAGGGGCGAGACCCGGCGGGGCTGTTTCCGCCGGGGCTCGACTCCGTTGAGCAGCGTCGTTTGCTGCTCTACGGAGCCGAAGCCCGACCCCGGCGCCAGCCGGGGACACGCCCGAGCCCAGTCCCTTCCCGCTGGAACCTGTCTCCTTTCATCCGATTCCAAAGGCTCACGGGGTGCCACTTGCGAAGCGATGGCAACCCCGCTATACTCACCGCGTGCGACAGCGCACCGCGGCGATTTCTTGCGATTGCTCCGCGTTACAAATGTGCTAAACCGCCGCGGGGTCCCGCGCGGAAGCGCAGCGGGACCCTTTTTGACATCCATAGTCATCCGGCCCGGCGACACGCGGGCGGAGCGAGTGCTTTGACCGACAGCTTGGCGGGCTCGCTCCCGAAACGGAAACCCGCCTAAAGCGTCGTCAGGGCCCGCCGTCCTCGCGATGGCGGGCCCTCGTCTTTGCCACGACGCTCCACCCCGCACCGCACCACGCTTCAGGAGAGCCATGAGCACCGTCCTCGACTCCGCCGACGCCCCCGCGGCCGTCACCTATACCTTCACCTCCGAGTCCGTGTCGGAGGGACACCCGGACAAGGTCTGCGACTTCATCGCCGACTCCATCCTGGACGCCCACCTGGAGCAGGACCCCAGGAGCCGCGTCGCGTGCGAGGTGCTCTGCAAGGAGGACACGGTGGTGCTGGCGGGCGAGATCACCTCGGGCGCGAAGGTGGACTTCGAGGCCGTCGTGCGCGCGGCGATCCGCGAGATCGGCTACACGGACGCGGACCAGCCCTTCCGCGCCGACGACGTGAAGATCCTTTCGTTCCTGTCGGCGCAGGCGGCCGAGATCGACCAGGGCGTCACCGCCACCACTTCGCTGGTGGGCGAGCAGGGCGCGGGCGACCAGGGGATCATGTTCGGCTACGCCACGGACGAGACGCCGGAGCTGATGCCGCTCCCCATCCTCCTGTCGCACCGCCTGGCGCGCGTGCTGGCGCGGCACCGCAAGGAGGGCACGGTGGACTGGCTCCGCCCGGACGCGAAGACGCAGGTGTCGGTGCAGTACGAGGGCAACCGGCCGGTCGCCGTGACCGACGTGCTCATCTCCACGCAGCACACCGCCGCGGCGGAGCGCGACGTCATCCGCCACTTCCTGGCGACCACGGTGATCCCCCAGGCGCTGGACGGCTGGTACCACGACGACCTGCGCGTGCTGGTGAACCCCACCGGGAGCTTCGTGCAGGGCGGGCCGTCCGCGGACGCGGGCGTGACCGGGCGCAAGATCATCGTGGACACCTACGGCGGCGCGGGGCGGCACGGCGGCGGCGCCTTCTCCGGCAAGGACCCCAGCAAGGTGGACCGCAGCGGCGCCTACTACTGCCGCTACGTTGCGCGGCAGGTGGTCAAGGCCGGGCTGGCGAAGAAGGCCGAGGTGCAGGTGGCGTACGCCATCGGCGTGGCGCAGCCGGTCTCGGTGAAGGTGGACACCTTCGGCACGGGCGACGAGCGCAGGGCGGCGGACTTCGTGCGCGGCTTCGACTTCCGTCCCGCGGCGATCATCGAGCAGCTGGACCTGCTGCGGCCGTTCTACCGCCAGACCACCAACTACGGCCACTTCGGCAAGGCGGAGCTGCCCTGGGAGGCGTGAGCCGAGGACGAAGTGCGGGAGTGAACGGCGCTCCCGCGTCTGCGGTCGAGAAAGACGAAGGGGCGTCGCGCGAGGCATCGCGCGGCGCCCCTTCGCCGTTCCGGCGGGCGTCTGCGGACCGGATGGCCGCGGCGGGGCACAGCACGGTCCGCCGGCGTCCGCTGATCCCGGCACGGAACGTGATTTGCGGCTCCCGGTGTGGCTCACCCCTCCGGTGACCGCGGAAACGAACACCAGCGAAGGACGCGATGGACACCGAGAACCAGCGCCGCCGGGACGTGCAGTCCGTCTCTCCCGGGACTCCGCAGATCAGCGAGGACGACAGCGACGAGGGGCCGCTGCACGCCATCATCTCCGAGGAGACCGAGCGCCTGGGCGCCCGCGGGCCGGAGCGCATCGACCGCGGCGACCCGAGCGAGGTGCAGAAGGGCGAGGACGACGGCGCGCTGGGGCTGACGCGCACCGGCCAGGACGGGTAGGGCCGCCATGGACATCCTCACCTGGATCATCGTCGGCCTGGTGGCGGGGGTGCTCGCCTCGCTGCTGGTGGGCGGCTACGGGCTGATCGCGGACATCGTCATCGGCATCGTCGGCGCCTTCGTCGGCGGCTGGCTCTTCGGCCAGCTCGGGGTCACCACGCCCTTCGGGGGGCTCGCGGGGACCATCTTCACGGCGTTCATCGGGGCGGTGGTGCTGCTCGTGCTGCTGCGCGTGCTGCGGAGCGTCGGGCGCAGGTAGCGTCCGGAGCCGGAGAAGCGGGCGCGGAGCGGTCCGGCTCCTCGCCGCGCTCCCGCGTTCCCCCTCGTGCAGGCCGGCGTGTCATGGAACGGCACGTCCGGTGCGGTGGAGACGGCGCCACCCGTGAGCCCGGACCTTCCACTCCCTCTGCGCCGGAGTGCATCCCATGCACATGAGCATCCGGCAGTATCCCATCGCCTGGGGCAAGCTGGACGAGACCCTCCGCCGCGCGCGCGCGGGGTTCATCCCGCTCGTCCGCGGCATGCCCGGCTTCGTCGCGTACCAGGTCATGGACCCCGGCGATACCACGCTGATCACGGTGAGCGTGTTCGAGACGGAGGCCGGCGGCAGGGAGTGCAACCGGCGGGCGACCGAGTGGGTGGACGAGTTCCTGGGCGACCTGGTGACGGGACCGCCCCGGATCATGGCGGGGCCGGTGGTCGTGGATGGGGGTTCTGAGGGGTGATGCCGTAGGTGGGTGTCGGGGCGGGTGAGTCGAGGCGGGCCGCTACGGAGCCCGGCCAAACTGCCGGCCGGTCTCCTCCGCGGGCTCCGGGAGCCAGCCAAACAGCCGGCTGTCTCCCTCCGCCGGGGGGAGCCTCGCCAAACCGCCGGCGAGTCTCCCCCCGAACAGATTCGTGTGGGTACTGCGGAACTGCAACTGCGAACGGCGACGGCGGAACGGCGCTTCGGCATGCGCACTTCCGCCGTCTGCGTGGTGACGCCCTCCTGCGGCGCCGCGCGATTCTCCTGCCTTCCACCAGTAGCCCCGAGCCGCCGTGCAGCACCACATCTGCGCCACCTGCGGCACCCAGTTTTCCGCTTCGGACGCTCCGCCGGCCGCCTGCCCGGTCTGCGAGGACGAGCGGCAGTACGTCCCGGACGGCGGGCAGCGCTGGACGACGCTGGAGGCGCTCCGCCGCACGCACCGCAACGCGCTCCGGCGGATCGAGCCGGACCTCCTCGGCATCGGCACGGAGCCGCGGTTCGGCATCGGCCAGCGGGCGCTGCTGGTGCGCACGCCGGGCGGCGGCGTGCTCTGGGACTGCGTCGCGCTGCTGGACGATGCGACGGTGGACGTGCTCCGCGCCCTCGGCGGGCTGCGCGCGGTCGCCATCTCGCACCCGCACTACTACACGACCATGGTGGAGTGGGCGCGCGCCTTCGGGTGCCCCGTCCTTCTCCACGCGGCGGACCGCGAGTGGGTGATGCGCCCCGATTCCGCGATCCGCTTCTGGGACGGCGAGACGCTCGGGCTGGACGAGGTGGGGGTGGAGGGGGTGACGCTGGTGCGCTGCGGGGGACACTTCGCGGGCGGGACGGTGCTGCACTGGGCTGGCGGCGCGGAAGGGCGGGGGGCGCTGCTCTCCGGCGACGTCCTCCAGGTGGTCCCGGACCGGCGCTGGGTCAGCTTCATGCGCAGCTATCCCAACCTGGTCCCGCTGGACGCCGCGAGCGTGGAGCGCATCGCCGCCGCCGTGGAGCCGTTCGAGTTCGACCGCGTCTACGGCGCCTGGTGGGACCTGCACGTGGAGGCGGACGCGAAGGCGGCGGTGGCGCGCTCGGCCGCCCGCTATGTCGCCGCCATCCGCGGGGCGTACGCGTCGAGCTGATCCCGGATGCGGCCGGAACGACCTTGTATGGCGGGTTCGGGCGTGCCCCCGCAAGCTGCCGCGGGGTCTCACCCCTTCGGGCCGTAATCCCTCACGCGACCGCCGGCCCGCCTCCCCGCTCTACAATCCGTCGCGCAGCACCCGCAGGGCGGCGCGCTCCAGCACGTCCACCGCCACGGGGAGCGCGTCCTCGCACACGTCGAAGCGCGGCGAGTGGTGCGGGTGGACCTGGCCGCGCTCCTCGTTCCTGGCGCCCACGAAGAAGTAGCAGCCGGGCACGCGCAGCAGGAACTCGCCGAAGTCCTCGGCGGCCATGGTGCGCACGTCGGGGTCGGTGCGCACCCGGTCCCTGCCCACCACCTCCTCGGCGGCCGTGCGCACGGCCTCGGCGGCGCGCGGGTCGTTGAGGGTGGGCGGGGTGTTCTGGTCGTAGTGGAAGTCGTACGTGGCGCCCATGGCCTGGCAGACGCCGGCCACCACGCGCTCGATCCGCCGCGGCAGCTCGTCGCACAGCTCGGGGGTGAAGGCGCGCGCCGTCCCCCGCAGCCGGGCGGTGTCGGCGATGACGTTGAACGCCTCGCCGGCCTGGAACGCTCCCACCGACACCACCGCCGACTGGAGCGGCGACACGCCGCGCGACACCACGCTCTGCAGCGCGACCACCACCTGGCTCGCCGCCAGCACGGCGTCGATCGTCTCGTCGGGGATGGCGCCGTGGCCGCCGCGCCCGCGGACCGTGATCTCGAAGTCGGCGGCGGAGGCCATCAGCGGCCCCGGCACCACGCCCACCACGCCGCTGGGCAGACCCGTCCACACGTGCAGCCCCAGCGCGGCGTCCACGCCCTCCAGCACGCCCTCGTCCACCATGCGCCGTCCGCCGCCGCCGCCCTCCTCCGCCGGCTGGAACACGTACTTCACCGTCCCCGGCCAGCGGTCGCGCGAGGCGGCCAGCCGCTCGGCCACGGCCAGCCCGATGGCGACGTGCGCGTCGTGCCCGCAGGCGTGCATCACCCCCGCGTGCGTGGACACGAAGTCGTGCCCGCACTCCTCCACGATGGGGAGCGCGTCCATGTCGGCGCGCAGCAGGAGCGTGGGCCCGTCGCCCGCGCCGCCGCGCAGCGTCCCCACCACGCCGGTCTCCGCGATCCCCGTCCTCACCTCGTAGCCGGCGGCGCGCAGGCGCTCGGCGACGATCCCGGCGGTGCGGTGCTCCTGGAACCCCAGCTCGGGGTGCCGGTGAAGGTCGCGGCGGGTGCGGATCAGCAGCTCGGTCTCGGCGGTGGCCATCTGTCTTCCAGCGGGCTCGGGTCGATGCGACGTGGGAACGGAAGACGATAGCGCCGCGGCGGACGCGGGGTCAATCGCGCTCCGTCTCCAGGCGGGCGACGACGGGCGCGCACCCGCTGGACTCCAGCATCCGCGACGCCAGGTCCACGCGCGGCCACGGGTGCGGCGCGGTGCGGACGTACACCTCGCCGTCGCCGCGGGCGACGGACTCCGCCACGATGCCGGCGCGGGCCAGCGTGCGGGCCAGGAAATCGTCCTCGGCGCAGCGGCCCGCGGCGGCGAGCACCCAGCGGTGCGCCCGCCGGTCGGTCTGCGCGGCGGCGGCGGGGCGGGGGAGCTCGCCGCGCACCATCTCCCCCAGCAGCGCGGCGGCGGTCGCGGCACCGCCCGCGCCGGGACCGGAGAGCCGCACCGAGCCGTTCAGCGCGCTCGCCACCACCACCGAGGTCTCTTCGAGCCGTGTGAGGCCGAGGCCCGATCCGGGCGCCACGACGGTGGGCTCCACGGACGCCACGACGCCGTCGTCCGTGTACACGCACTCCGCCACCAGGCGGAGCACGCCGCCGGACGCCGCGGCCGCGCGGGTGAGCCGGTCCGCGCCGGCGGCGATGCCGCGCCGCCGCACCTTCACCCGGTCCGGGGCGATGCCGAAGGCCAGCCACGCCAGGACGCGGAGCCTGTCCGCCGCGTCCTGCCCGGACACGTCGCGCTCCGGGTCCGCCTCCGCGAAGCCGCGGGCCTGCGCGTCCGCCAGGGCGTCGGCGTAGCGCCACCCACCGGCGAGGCGGGTGAGGACGTAGTTGCTGGTGCCGTTGAGGATGCCGCGGACCGCCGTGATCCCGGCGAGCGCCGCGCCGTTGTCCAGGCCATACTCCTGCGGCGGCTCCGCTTCGCTCGCCGTGACGGTCATCGCTGGCTCTCCTGGTGCTGGATATGAAAAAGCCCCGGCCCTCTCGTGGGAGAGGGGCCGGGGCAGGGTGCCGGGCCGCCGTGGGCCGGCTGCGCTCAGTCGCTCGCGGTGTGCGTGCGTGCGCGCTCCTGTCCGCCTCTCCCGCGGGGAGGGCAGGCCATGGCGCACATGCGGCACGTCGTCGTCGCGAAGCAGGGGGTCACGCGGGTGCTCTCTCGTCTCGGTCCGGATCGTGGACAACAAAAAAGCCCGGGCAGCCGCGCCGCCGGGCATCGCTGTTTAGCACTTGTTTTACGTGGCTGCAAGCGGCACAAATCACCACGGTCGTCGGTTGTCTGCTTCAAGGGATAACCCCGGCGCCGCGGCGCGTCAACCCATCCTACCGGCCGGGGACGCGGAGCAGCGTCGTGTGGCGCTTCAGGAAGCGCAGGGCGAGGTAGAGCACCAGGCTCGACCCGAAGAGCACCGCCCAGACCGGGTCCAGGAGCAGCCGGTTACGGACGACCCAGTCACCCCCGACCTCCAGCGCAGTAAAGCTGGCGATCACGCCGAAGAGGCCCGAGTACTCCCGGCGGAGGACGTTGCGGAGCGAGAAGGGGAGACTCGGCGGGGACCACCGGCGCGGATCGGGGAGGAAGGCGGACGTCCGCTGCGCCCAGGCGACGTATCCGGTGCCGAAGCTCGCCCGGAGGAACTCCTCTTCAGCGAACATGATGCGCTCGTAGTACAGCGCGAAGGCGAGCGCCACCAGCACCGCGATCCACGCGTCGTGCAGGAACAGGGCGACTCCCATCCAGATGAGGAAGTTGCCGAGGTACAGGGGGTGGCGCACCACGGAGTACATCCCCGTGGTGTTGAGCTCGTCGGCCACCTGGGCATGGGTGTTCCGGCCGGAGGTTTTTTGCGGCGCGTGCCCCACGGTGAGCACGCGCACGGCGAGGCCCAGCATGGACACCCCCAGGCAGACGGCCTCCCATTCCAGGTCGTAGCGGTGCGAGCCGCCCCAGTACGAGAACCGGGAGAGCTGGCCCAGGAGAAGCGCGAAAAGGATGAGCGGAAGGTAGCTCCGCCAGCGGAACAGCCAGCCCCCACTGCGGACGAATTCTTCACGAAGCGGCATCTGTCCATCCCGGGAGCAGGCGTCGGCGTGGCGCGAGCTGTCGTCCGCCCGCGGCTTGATTGGGTACCCGGAGCGGCATACGAGTTCCACCGGCGCCAGCCGGGCAGCCTCGGTGCCGCCCGCCCGAAACGCCGGTCGGCAGCCGCGGTGTCCTCCGCGGCTGCCGACCGCGCTCCGGCGTGGAGCGACTCAGCTCTCCGGCCGGGGCGGCCGGGGCGCGTCGGCCCCGTCCGGCCCCATCGGTGGGCCTCCGGGCCCCATGGGCGCGCCTCCCGGCCCCCGCCGCATGCCGGCGCCGCCGCGGGGCGGACCCCCGGGGCCACCGCCCCGGCCCATGCCTCCCGGACCGCGGGGCCGCGCCACCATCTCCCACGCGGTGGCCTGCTGCTCGGGCGTCAGCACGGCGATGGCGTCGCGCAGCTCGGCGCGCGCCTGCTCCCTGGCCTGCCGCATGGCCTGCTCGCCCGGGCGCGCGTCCGCGGGGCGGGCGCCCTGCGCGGGCGCCGCCTCCCGGCGCCGCTCCATCACGGTGGTGCGCATGGCCTGCCGCCGCTCCTCCGCGCGCCTGGCGAGGCCGGCGAGCCGCACCACCTGCGCGTCGGTGAGCCGCAGCTCGCCGGTGTGTCCCAGGATGAACCCCGCGGGGTTCGCGAGCGGCCCCATGGGAGGTCCGCCGGGCCCCGGACCCGGCCCGGACCGCTGCTGCGCCGCCGCGCCGGTGGCCGCCATGGCCAGGCCGAGCAGCGCCGCGAGTGCGAATCGTCTCATTCTTCCGTCTCCTCCGATGGTGTGTGTACGGCCGGCCGGCCGCGCCTGCATCCGATAGACGCGCGACGTGCCCGAGACGTTAATCGCCGGGGGCCGTGGGCCCTCACCCGGCGGCCCTGGAGCCGCCACCCTCTCCCAAGTCCGGGAGCGGGGGCAACGGCTGGATGTCGAGTACGGGTAAGCCGTTGCGTGAGGGATTCCGGCCCGAAGGGGCGAGACCCGCGGGCAGTTTCGCGGGGCTCGACTCCGTTGAGCAGCGTTGTTTGCTGCTCTACGGAGCCGAAGCCCGACCCCGGCGCCAGCCGGGGGCACGCCCGAACCCGAGCCGTCGATCCCGTCCCGGATCACTCCGTGCGCCGGGCGCAGAGGATGCATATACTGTCGGGAACCGCGACATCCCTGCCCGCGCCCCGTGTCACCCCACCGGAGGTGGTGCCCATGCTTCACGCACGTCTGTCCCGCTTCGCCCTGCTCACGATGGTCGCGGCGGCGCTCGGCGCCTGCTCCGCGGAGCTCCCCACGCGCCCGGACGCGGTGCTCCCGCCGCAGGCCGCGCGGCGCAACGTGCTGGAGGCGTACAACGGCCGGATACGCATCGGGGTGGTCCCCGCCGCCGCGTCGGTCAAGATCGGCGGCACGGTCGCGTACGACGTGCGCGAGAAGGGGACGAGCGCGTACCTCGTTTCCGGCCTCGCGAACGAGCAGGTGACGGTGACGTGGAGCGCATCCGTGCCCGTGGCGGCCAACAACCGCCGGCTCCAGGTGGTCTGCACGACCAGCACCACGGACCGCGACCAGCGCGTCCTGGCGGGGACGGACGCGGGCTTCCCCTCCGCGTGGGAGTACGTGCCCACGGCGAGCTGCTGGCGCGTGTACATCGGGGAGCGGCCGCTCCCCATCGACGCGACCGCCGAGGCCGCCTACAAGCAGAACGTCGTCAACGCCGGCCTCGCCACCTCCGCCGCGCTGTGGAAGACGGTGAGCGCGACGGTGAACGAGCCGCGCTACGTCACCACCAAGACCACCGGGACGGCCGCCAGCTCGCGCAACCCGCCGCGCATCGCCGTGGCGACCACCGCGCGGGTGCTCGTCGCCGGCGCCCAGTACCGCGGCACTGCCGAGGTGATGCGCAACGGGGCGGGAGCGCTCGCGGGGATCAACGAGCTGCCCATGGAGGAGTACCTGTACGGCGTGGTGCCGCGCGAGCTGGGGCCCGCCACCTATCCCGAGGTGGAGGCGCAGAAGGCGCAGGCCGTCGCCGCCCGCACCTACGCGCACGCCAACCTGGGCAAGCGCTGGAGCGAGGGCTTCGACCTGGGCGCCACCGTCGCCGACCAGGTGTACGGCGGCGCCGCGGCCGAGCACTCCGTGTCCACGGCGGCCGTGAACGCCACGGCGGGGATCGTCGCCACCTACAACGGCGCCATGATCAACGCGCTGTTCTACGCCACCAGCGGCGGCCGCACCTCCAACAGCGAGGACGTGTTCACGGCCGCGGAGCCCTACCTGCGCAGCGTGTGGGACGCGCCCGCCGGGCAGGAGCTGCCGTCCACCGCCGCGCTGCTCACGGACCTCAGGACCCCCACGTGGACGGGCGCGTACGGTGGCTTCCACAGCTACCACCGCTGGAGCTACACGTGGACGATGGCGCAGATGAGCTGCGTGATCGGCGACTTCGCCAACCAGCCGGTGGGGAAGGTGACGGCCATCAACGTCGTGGGCCGCGCCGCCTCGGGCCGGGTGACTCAGATCGAGTACGTGACCGAGGCGGGGACGTTCACCGACAGCAGGGGCGCCATCCGCTCCTCGCTGGCCTACATCAGCTCGTCGGGCGTGCCCACGCTGCTTCCCAGCAACCTTTTCGTCGTGGAGCGGGTGACCGACGCGTCCGGCAACCTCACGGGCTACGCGGTCTACGGCGGCGGCAACGGGCACGGGGCGGGGCTGGCGCAGACCGGCGCGGTGGGGATGGCGCGGGCGGGCCACACGTACGCGCAGATCCTCCAGAAGTACTACACGGGGATCCAGCTGGAGCAGAAGGTGGGCACGCGTCGCAACGGGTCCGTGGGCGGGTCCGGCACCGTCACCGATCCGTACGACTGCACCAGTGCGTGACCAGCTCCTGAACGGCGGGGTCGGGCGTGCCCCCGGCTGGCGCCGGGGTCGGGCTTCGGCTCCGTAGAGCAGCAAACAACGCTGCTCAACGGAGTCGAGCCCCGCGAAACTGCCCGCGGGTCTCGCCCCTTCGGGCCGAAATCCCTCACGCGACGGCGCCCCCACCGGGATCTCCCGGCGGGGGCGCCTTGCGTACTCCGTACTGCCGTTCACTTTCGCACTGCGGTTCCGTCAGCTCACCGCTTTCCCGTCGCGGTACACCTGCACCCCGTCCGCGACGCCGTGCAGGAGCAGGCGCGCGCCCCGGCCGCCGTAGGCGCGCATCAGGTCCACCATCATCGGCTCCTCGCCGTGCCAGGGGAAGGCGTACACCACGTCGAAGTCCTCCAGCGGGTGCATCAGCGCCGGGTACGCCGAGCTGCCGTCGCCGATGGTGCCCAGGCGGCCGTCGCCGCCGCTGGGGCGGTAGCGATAGCCGGCGGGGATGAAGCTTCCCGCCACGAAGCGGGCCTCCGAGCCGTAGCGGGAGGCCAGGGCGCGGGCCGTCTCCACCAGCTCCGGGTCCAGCTCGATCCCGTACGCCTCGAAGCCCAGCAGGTCGGCCATGATGGTGATGACGCCCGTCGCCGAGCCCCACTCCAGGAAGCGCAGCCCGGGACCGCGCATCTTCAGCAGCGCGTCCAGCACGCGGTCGTAGTCGGCGGCCACGAAGGGGTGGAAGTCCTTGCTGCGCACCTCGTGGTCGAACCGGTCCCACATCTCGCGGCCCTCCTCGCACAGCGACTCCAGCCGCTCGCGCAGGGCGGGGTCCAGCACGGTCCCGGGGGACGTGGCGCTCGCGTCCACGACCGCCCTCAGCCGGCGGCCGTGTCGTCGTCCCGATCGCCGCCCTCGGCTCCGTCCTCGCCCTCGTCCTCCGTCCCGGTCTCCGTCTCGCCCTCGCCTCCGTCCTCCATCCCGGCCTCGTCCGGGTCGACGTACAGCGAGTTGCCGTACTCGTCGGTGCCGGCCTCCTTCCTCAGGCGCTTCTTCTCCGCCTTCTCGTCCTTCTTCTTCTGCTTCTCGAGCTCCTTCTGCCGCTTCTCGAAGCCATAGTTCGGTCGTCGCGCCATATTCTCCAATCCGTTGTTCGGGTATGTCCTACCGGTCGCGGTCCAGCATGCCGCCCTCGTGCACGGCGTGGTCGCGCGCGGCCTCCCGCGTGGCCTCGTTGCGCTCCGACTTCTCGTACTCCTCGCGGATGCGCGCCATCATCTCGTCGCGCCGGTCGAAGAGGCGGCGGGTGGGGCGCGGCGCGTGGTTGTCCAGCGCGTACGCCGCCAGGATGGGGAGCGCCACGGTGCTGTCCAGGTAGCAGACCACTGCGTCCGGGAGGCGGTCCGGGTCCACCTTGCCCCAGCTCACCGCCTCCGCCGGGGTGGCGCCGGAAAGGCCGCCGGTGTCCGGGCGCGCGTCGGTGACCTGGAGGAAGTAGTCGTGCCCCCGCTCGTCGATCCCCATCACCTCCTGGATCTGCGGCTCCGTCTGCAGCGCGAAGTTCTTGGGCGAGCCGCCGCCCAGGATCCAGATGGCGCTCTTGCCGCCGCTGCGCTTCGCGTCCAGCACGATCGCCGCCGTCTCGTTGACGTCCGCGTTGACGTCGAACATCAGCCGGTTCCCCTGCAGCGCCTTGGCCGCCACGTTCATCCCGATGGACGAGTCGCCCGGGGACGAGGTGTAGATGGGCACCGCGTGCTCGTACGCCGCCGCCAGCAGCGACTTGCGCCCGATTCCCAGCTCCGCCTCGCGCGCGGCCACGTACCGGCCGCACAGGTAGTGGAACTCCGCCGTGGACATGGGCCGCTGGAACTCCTCCGCGGCGATGATCTGCCGGAAGAAGGCGTCGGTGTCAAGCAGAACCGAGTAGTCGAAGAAGATGTCGTAGATGCGGACCACCTCTTCGTCGCGCAGCGTCACGTCCGACACGTGCGGGTTCCCCTGGCGGAGCTCCAGCCCGATCCCGAAGTGGGTGTCGTGGTACAGGTTGGCGCCGGTGGAGATGATCCAGTCCACGAACCCGGCCTCGATCAGCGGGATCACCGCGCTCATCCCCAGCCCGGCCGGCGTCAGCGCCCCCGTCATCGTCAGCCCGATGGTGACGTCCTCGTCCAGCATCTTCTTCGTGAGCAGCAGGCACGCCTCGCGGAGCCGCGCCGCGTTGTACGCCTGGAAGGTCCCCTCCACCAGTTCGGTGACGGTCATCCCGGGGCCGATGGGCTTCGGGTCGATGCGCTTGCCGCTCAGGAACTTGCTCTGTGCCATGGTCCGGACCGAAGTGCGTGGGTGCGAAAGAGCGAAACCACAGAAGGCGAAGGTGCGAGGGCGGCCGGCGGCGCGAGGATCACACGCCCGCGCTTCCGCACCTCGCACTTTCGCACTTTTTCTTACTGCGCGTCCGCTTTCTCGGGGCGGACGACCTCGTGGTGCGCCGGGGGCGGCTCCGGGGTCTGGCTCGCGCCGCGCGGGGCGACGGGCTTGCGGCAGCGCTCCCGGATCACGCGCACGGTCTCCTCGGGCGAGTCGGTGACCACCACGAGGTCCAGGTCGGCGGCGGAGATCTTCCGCTCGGCCAGCATGGTGCCGCGCAGCCAGTCCAGCAGCCCCTGCCAGTAGGCGGAGCCGAAGAGGATCACCGGGAAGTCGCGGACCTTGCCGGTCTGGATCAGCGTCAGCGCCTCGAACAGCTCGTCCATCGTCCCGAAGCCGCCGGGGAAGATGACGAACGCTTCCGCGTACTTCACGAACATCGTCTTGCGGACGAAGAAGTAGCGGAAGTTGATGGCCACGTCCACGTACGCGTTGATCCCCTGCTCGAAGGGGAGCTCGATGTTGCACCCGATGGACAGGGCGCCGCCCGCCCGCGCGCCGCGGTTGGCGGCCTCCATGATCCCCGGCCCGCCGCCGGTGATCACCGAGAAGCCCGCGTCGCCCAGCAGGCGCGCCGTGGTCTCGGCGGCGGCGTACTGCGGGTCGTCGGGCTTGACCCGCGCCGACCCGAAGATGGTCACCGCGCGGCCCACGTTCGCCAGGGTGTCGAACCCCTCCACGAACTCGCCCATGATGCGGAAGACGCGCCACGGGTCCGAGTGCAGGAAGTCCGCGGCCGGCGCCGGCGAGGTCGCGGGCGACTCCAGGAGCCGCTCGTCCTCGGTGGCGGCGCCCATGCGCGAGTTGCGGTTGAGCGAGGGGTTGGGCTGCTCGGGTGCGGACATCTCCCCTGGGGGTGAGCGGGTTCGCGTCGTGGCGGGCGCTCCGCCGCGGGCGGGGCAAGATAGCGGGCGGCGGCGTCCGGGACAAAGCGGCGCGGCGCGGAGTAGCAATTCCGGGACCGTGGTGCGATTTTCGCGAGCCGTGCGGGCGCGCCGCCCACGCTCCCTTTTCCCGAACGCTCCAGGAGACCGTCTTGAAGATACCCGTGGCCTTCCTCGCGGACGAGGCGAACATCTCCCAGGACGGAAAGCTCAACGTCCTGGGGATCTTCGACCGCATCGCCGCGAGCACCTTCCCGACGGTGCACCCCAAGATGGTGTTCGCCTTCCGCGTGCACGCCGAGTTCGCGGACGCTGGACAGACGTTCGCGGTGCGCGTGCGGCTGATGGACGAGGACGGCGGGGTGATCTTCGAGGCCAACGGCGAGATCGTGGCGCCCGGCGTGGGCCCCGGCGAGTTTTCCACCGCCAACCAGATCTTCACCCTGGTGGGGGTGCAGTTCGGCCAGCCGGGGATCTACAAGTTCGTGGTCAACGCGGACGAGCTGGAGCTGCACGAGACGCCGTTCATCGTCGCCAAGGTCAACGGCGGCGGCTGACCGGGCGCGGCGCCCGGGACACGAGGCGAAGGAGGGCCCGATGCGACGATCCAGGTGGTGGGCGGTGCCGGCGCTGGCGATGGCGGCCGGGTGCGGGGGAGACCGGGAGGCGCGCGGCGGCGGGGAAGCGGACTCCGCGGCCGCGGTCCCGCCGGCGCAGGGCGCGTCCGCCGCGGCGGGGCGGGGGAGGGCGGCGTGCGCGCCGGACAACGGCGGGATCACCCTGCCGGCGGGCTTCTGCGCGGTGGTGGTGGCGGACGACGTGGGGCGGCCCCGGCACGTCGCGGTGGCCCCCGGCGGCGACGTGTACGTGGCCCTCCAGGGGCAGCGCGGCTCCGGGGGCGGCGTCCTCGCCCTGCGCGACACCACCGGCGACGGCAGGGCCGACGTGCGGGAAACGTTCTACAATCGCGGCGGGACGGGGATCGCGGTGCACGGCGGCTGGCTGTACTTCGCCCCGGACGACGGGGTGGTGCGCTGGCGGATGGAGCCGGGGCGCCTGGCTCCCGCCGGCCCGCCGGAGACCGTCGTTTCCGGGCTGCCCACGGGGGGCCACGCGGCGAAGAGCATCGCGCTGGACGCGCGGGGCGGCCTGTTCGTGAACGTGGGCTCCCTGACCAACTCGTGCCAGCGGCGCGACCGCGAAAGCGAGTCTCCCGGCGAGGATCCCTGCGGCGAGCTGCGCACCCGCGCCGGGATCTGGCGCTTCGCCGCCGACGGCCGGGGGCAGGCGCAGGCCGCGGGGGAGCGCTGGGCCACGGGGATCCGCAACGGCCTGGCGCTCGCCGTGAGCCCCGCGGACGGCAAGCCGTACGTGGTCTCCCACGGCCGCGACCAGCTCAGCGGCAACTGGCCGCGCCTGTTCACCGACGCGCAGAACGCCGAGAAGCCGGCGGAGGAGATGATGCGCCTGGAGCGCGGCGCCGACTTCGGCTGGCCGTACTGCTGGTTCGACCCGGAGCTGCGCCGCAAGGTGCTGGCCCCCGAGTACGGCGGCGACGGCCGCGAGACCGGCCGCTGCGCGCAGAAGCAGGACCCGGTGGCGTCCTTCCCTGCGCACTGGGCGCCCAACGCGCTGCTCTTCTACACGGGCGCGCAGTTCCCGCAGAGATTTCGCGGCGGCGCCTTCGTGGCCTTCCACGGCTCCTGGAACCGCGCCCCCCTGCCGCAGGCCGGCTACCGCGTGGTCTTCGTCCCGTTCCAGGGCGCCGCTCCCACGGGCCGCTACGAGGACTTCGCGACCGGCTTCGGCGGCCCCGGCATGGCCGAGGGCGACGCCGCCCACCGCCCCACCGGCCTCGCCGAGGGCCCCGACGGCTCGCTGTACGTGACCGACGACGCGGCCGGCCGGATCTGGAAGATCGTGTACACCGGTGGAACGTCAGGGAACAGGGAATAGGGTTCACCGGTTCACGCGCAGCGTGAAGCGCCACAGCCTGCAACGGCAACGGGAACGGCGTGCCGTCTGCCGTTCGCGGTTTGCAGTTGAAGCAGTACCCGTATGATTCTGTACGGAGGGAGACTCACGCGGCGGTTTGCGTGAGGCTCACTCCGGCGAGGGGAGACAGCCGGGTCGTTTCGGCTGGCTCCCCTCGCCCGTGGAGGAGACCGGCGGGGCAGTTTCCGCCGGGCTCCGGAGCGGCCCCACAGCCAGACGAAGCACACCGATGAACGAGATCCGCGTCCGGACGACAAGACGCTGCGAGCTGGTGGAGATCACGGAGCGCCTGCAGGCAATCGTCGACGAAAACGGCCTGCGCGAAGGCGCGATGGTGGCGCAGAGCCTGCACACCACCGCCGCGCTGACCGTCAACGAGAACGCCGACCCCGACGTGCATCACGACCTGCTCGAGAAGCTTCAACGCCTGGTGCCGCGCCACGAATCGTTCTACCTGCACGCCGAGGGGAACAGCGACAGCCACCTCAAGACCAGCTTCTTCGGCCCCTCGCTGACGACGCTGGTGAGCGGCGGCCGGTTGGTGCTGGGCACCTGGCAGGGCGTGTACCTGTGCGAGTTCGACGGACCGCGCGAGCGCCGGGTGGCCGTGCAGCTCCTGGCCGCGGCGGCGGGCTGAATGCCGGCGCGCCCCGGGACCCCCCACCCCCGCGAGGACGCATGCTGAACGGCGCGGACGCCCTGCTGGCCATGGCGCGGCTCGCCGTGCGGGGAATGCGCGCGCCCAGGGCCGGGACGCCGCCCCCCACGACCCCCCGCCGCCGGCTCGCGGTGGAGCGCAGCGGCACGGTGCCGCCGCCCGGGCGGCTGGCGGCCTACCTGCGCGCCACCGACGGGGCGCGCATCCCCGCCTTCCAGGGGGCGGACGCCGTGGCTCCGCCGCTGTTCTGCGCCACCTGGGAAACGCTCGCCACGCTGGAGCTGCTGACGCAGGTGGCGGACGCGCTCCCCTCCTTTGCCGGGGTGGTGCACCTGGAAAGCGAGACGGTGCCGCTGCGACCCTTCCGCCCCGGCGACCGGGTGCGCTGCCGGGTGGAGCTGGAGCGGGTGGAGGAGACGCCGCGCGGCTTCCGGCTCCGGGTGACGGCGCGCAGCTGGAACGGCGCGGAGCAGCTGTGCTCGGAGGGGAGCGCCGCCTTCCTGGTGCGGGCGCGGGGGAGCGGAGCGCCGCGGCAGGCCACCCACCCGCGGGACGCGGAGGCCGCCCCCGCCGCGCTGCCGGAGGGGTGGGAGGAGGTGGCGGGGTGGTCGCTTGGGGGCGGGGCGGGGCGGCGCTACGCGCGCGCCTCCGGCGACTACAACCCCATTCACCTGTGGGGGTGGACGGCGCGCCCGTTCGGCTTCCGCCGCCCCATCCTGCACGGCTTCTGCACCGCAGCCATGGTGGCGCACGCGCTGGTGGAGCGCCGCTTCCGCGGCGACCCCGCTGCGCTGCGGCGGCTGGCGGTCGCCTTCCGCGCGCCGCTGCTCCTCCCCGCCCGCGTGCGCCTGGTCGCCGGCGAGCTGGACGGACGGCACGCCTTCCGGGTGGTGTCGGAAGACGGGACGAGGACCCACGCCGAGGGGGACTTCACCGGTATGTAGAAAAACGAGTGACCTCCGCCCGCTTGGCGCCGTCCTGTACGGCGTGAGGAGCGGGGCGGCCCGGAGGAGCCGGCCCGCGACCGGGCGCCCGCGGGCGCCGCGGCCGGTTCCACGGGCTCGGAGAGGTCCGGATGAAGGTTGCCATCACGCTCGACCTGCACCACGGGGACGAGCCCGACGACATCCTGCTCGCCTGCGAGTTCCTGGGCGAGCGGGGCGTGCCCGCCACGTTCTTCATCCCGTCGTCGCTGCTGGCGGCGCGCGAGTACGGCGCCGTGCTGCGGCGCATCCCTTCGTACGGGCACGAGGTGGCCAGCCACACGCACCTCCACGACGGCCGCGAGCTGGGCGCGCTGGTGGCCGGCTCCGGCGCCGACCTGGACTTCCTGGAGCACTCCCGCGCCGTGCACGAGGACGCCTTCGGCGAGCGTCCGGTCTCCTTCCGCTCCCCCGCCTGGTGCTTCCTGGGCCCCGCCGCCGTGGAGCGGCTTTCCGCGCTGGGCTACCGCGTGGACTCCAGCGCCACGCCGCAGCGCCTGGGCATCTTCAGCTCCGCCCCGTTCGGCAACGTGTGGACGTACTCGCCGCGCCGCCCCTACCCGCTCACGGACACCCTTCTGGAAGTGCCCACCAGCTCGTTCCTGTTCCCCGCCGGCAACCCCACCTTCGCCACGCTGCGCCGCCGGGGGTCGCTGGCGCTGGTGGGGCTCCTCGCCGCCGAGGCGAGGTGGCGCGGGAGCCGGGTCCTCAACCTCCAGTTCCACCCCGGCGACTTCACCGCCGCGCCGCGCGGGCCGACGCCGCGGCTTCCCTGGCCCTCGCTGGGCGACTTCCTGCTCCGGCCGCAGGGGGGCTTCGGGTTCCGCTACTACGTGCGCTGCCTGGATCCCATGCGCGCCGGCGAGCGAACCCGTGCCATCTTCGACCTGCTGGGATCCGCCCGTTTCGTGTCGCTCGCCGGGGTGGCCGAGGAGCTGACCGTCGGGACGTGGTAGGGTTTTGACGGCTGGTTTTGGGCGTGCCCCCGGCTGGCGCCGGGGTCGGGCTTCGGCTCCGTAACGCAGCAAACAACGCTGCGTAACGGAGTCGAGCCCCGGCGGAAACAGCCCCGCCGGGTCTCGCCCCTTCGGGCCGGAATCCCTCACGCGGGCGTCGCGCTGGCGTCCGCCGGGGCAGCGTCCTCGGCCATTGACTGGCTTTGAAACGCAGAGTACTTTGAGTAGGCGAAGGCTTGTGGAGCCCATAACCGGGAGGGCGAGTGCTGCGACAACTTGCCAGGCGACGCTGGCTGATTCCGTTGGGGCTCGTCGGTGCCCTCGCCGTGTTCCTCGGCGGCAAGTGGAAGGCCAACGGGGACCGCGGCGGACAGAAGCCCGCCGAGCCGTTCCGCATCGCCGGCAACCTCTACTACGTCGGCGCGAACGACGTCGCGGCCTTTCTCATCACCGGGGCCGAGGGCCACGTCCTGCTCGATGGCGGCTATCCCGGCACCGCGCCGATGATCATGGCCAGCATCGCGAAGCTCGGCTTCGACATCCGGGACGTGCGGGTGCTCCTGAACTCGGAGCCGCACCAGGACCACGCGGGCGGGCTGGCGGAGCTCCAGAAGGCGTCCGGCGCCGAGCTGTGGGCCAGCGAAGCGAGCGCGTACGCCCTCGCCTCCGGCGGCGACGACCCCGACATCGCCCTTCCGCTCCGGGCCCTCATCCGGACCGGGATCCTCCGCTACCCGCCCGCGCGCGTCGATCACCGGTTCAGGGACGGCGACACGATCCGCGTCGGCCGGGTCGCGCTCGTCGCGCACGTCACCGGCGGCCACACGCGCGGCTGCACCTCGTGGTCGTTCCCGGTGATCGAAGGGGACCGCGTGCTCCACGTGGTGAGCGCCTGCAGTCTGATCGTGCTGGGGGGAATGCGGTACCCGGAGCAGGGGGCCGACCTGGAGCGCAGCTTCCGCGTGCTGCGCAGTCTCCCCGCCGACGTCTGGGTGAGCTCGCATGGGAGGCTGTGGGGCAGGTACCGCAAGTTCGCCGCGCGCGACACGGCGAGGAGCCCGGCGGACCCGTTCATCGACCCCGAAGGCTACCGCGCCTACGTCGACACCGCCGAGGCGCGGTTCCGCAGGGGCGTCGTGCAGTAGCCTCCGGTGCTCCCATGCACGCCGCCGGCCCGGCTCGCCGCCGCCCGCCGCGCGTGACGGCCGCGGCGGGCCGGTGCCGCGGCCGTGGGCTCACGTCCAGGGGAGCCGCCCCCGCGCCGCCCAGAACGCCTCCGGCGCCTCCGCGAGATCCGCCAGCCGATCCTCCGCCTCGTCGTCCCACGCCACGTCCAGCGCCGCCGCGTTGGACCGCAGGTGCTCGGTCGTCGCGGCGCCGCTGAGCACCACGTCCGCCCAGGGGCGGGCGAGCGCGGCGGCCAGCGCGAGCGCGTCCACGGTGGTCCCCAGCCGCTCCGCCTCCGCCCGGAGCAGGGCGAGCCGGGAAGCGGAGGCCGGGTCGGCGTTGCGCTCCGTCAGCCGCCCGTTGGCGAGCGCCTCCTTGACCACCACGCCCATCCCCGCCGCGCGGGCCTCCGCCAGCGCCTCCCCGGCCGAGGGTTCCAGCAGGCTCCAGGTGGCCTGCACCGCGCCGAAGACGCGCGCCCCGCCCCGCTCCACCCGGAGCGCGCGGCGGAGGGTGTCCTCCTGCCGCGCGCCCGTCACCGACAGCCCCACGCGGAGCCCGCCGTCGCGCAGCCGCGCCAGCTCGTCCACTACGCCCGCGTCGTCCAGCACGCCGCTCTCCAGGGTGGCGGAGTGGACCTGGTACAGCCCCAGGCGCTCGCCCAGGACGGCGCGGCTCTCCGCCCACTGGCGGCGGAGCTGCGCCAGCGAGTGCTCCTTGACCTCGTGCACCGCGGCGTCGGCGCGCCAGCCGGCGGTGTAGGCGTAGCCCCACTTGGAGCCGACCGTCGCCTCGCCGGGGGCGATGCCGCGCGCCTCCAGCCACGAGGCCAGGAACTCCTCGGCCCGGCCGTAGCTGCGCGCCGCGTCGAAGTAGCGGATCCCCGCCGCCCACGCCGCGTCCAGCACCGCGTGGGCGTGGCCGCGCATGGCGTCCACCGAGCGGTCGCGCCCCAGGTCGCCGGCGTGGCCCAGCGTCATGTATCCCGGCCGCCCCAGCGCCGCCATCCCCAGCCCCAGCGGCGTCACCCGCAGCCCCGTCCCCCCCAGCGTCCGCATCTTCATCTCCATCTCCCCGTCCCCCGAGTGTTCCAGTGCGAAGCCCGCCCCCGGCACAGAACTCGCCGGAGTCCCCGCCGTCGTAGGCTGTTCCCTGTGGCGCTTCACGCTGCGCGTGAACCGGTGAACCCTGTCCCCCAGCCGTTCAATGACCGACAACGACCAGCTTCCCGCCGAGATCCTGCGCGGCGCGCGGACCATCGCCGTCCTGGGGATGAAGGGCGACGACGAGCCCGAGTCACCCGCCAGCGCGGTGCCGCAGTACCTGGCGGCGCACGGGTACACGATCATCCCCGTGAACCCGGAGCTGGCGGACTCCGGCTACCCGGGCGCCGTCGCCACCCTCGGCGAGCTCCCACAGGCGCCCGACGTGGTGGAGGTGTTCCGCAGCCCCGAGAACATCACGGAGCACGCGGACGAGCTGCTCGCCCTGAGGCCGAAGGCCGTGTGGTTCCAGCTCGGCATCCGCAACGACGCGGTGGCGCGGCGGCTGGACGAGGCCGGGATCCAGGTGGTGCAGGACCGCTGCATGAAGATCGAGCACCACCTGCTGGAGGCGGGCGGCTCCCCCGCCTGAGCCCCCGTCCTGGCGTATCGGTTCGCGGAAGGGTGTCACGCGCTCGTGGCCTCTCGCAGCCGGGCAATTGAACGTCCGGTCCGGAAACCGGTGCGGCAAGGGGCCGCCGGCTCCTCCGGCCAGCCGGCGCCGGTCCTGGCCACCGTGCCGGACCCGCGTGCCTGACGCGGAAAGGGGGCGCTCCGCACTCGGAACGCCCCCTTGATGCATGCCCTCGTGCCGATTCCTGCAGGCTCGCGGATTTCCGGGGATCGCGCCCCGGCGAGCCATGCTACCGCGGTGCGCGGGACTGCGTGTCTCCCGGGTCTCCCGTTCCTTCCGTGGATCCTGTGGATCCTGTGGATCCTGTGGATCCTGTGGATCCTGTGGATCCCGTGGATCCTGTGGATCCCGTGGATCCCGTGGATCCCGTGGATCCCCCGGATCCCGTGGATCCCCCGGACGATTCCTCCGGCGGCTTCACGAAAACCTTCGTGGTTCCGGTCTCCGTATTGTAGATGATGTGGATCAGGACGCCGTTGTCGAGCCGTATCTCGATGTGCCCGTACACGACCCCGTCGATGGTGTCCGAGTAGGCCTTGTAGTCCGCGGTGGAGTCCGTGAGCGTGGCTGCGCCGGACCCCCTCGGGTAGTACGAGACGGCGATGGTGTCGCCCGTGACCGGGTCGATGGTCAGCGTGGGCGCGCGGCTGGTCGTGTCGAAGAACACCAGCTCCGTCGTGTCCGCCAGGTCGTCGAGCGATCCTTCCAGGAACACCTCGTCCGCGCTCCACGAAGCCGCCGTGCTCGCGGCCTCCACGGCCATGGGCGATTCGCACGCGGCCGTGCCCGCCACGAGGGCCACGGCGGCAAAGTACCCCAGCCATCTCCGTACCGGTCTCGCGATCATGTGAGCCTCCCTGTCAGGTGAGTGAGCGAGCCCCTTCGCACAATAAGCGTCTGGGTGTGTAACGTGTCAATTCTTATGATGTGCTCCTTCTCCACGCGGCCGGCCGAGGGTCGCAGGCGGACGGCTCCACTACCCAGCTTCCATTTCCCTTGACAGCCAGGCCGCCGCCGAGTATTGGTGTAAACGTTTTCATGTAACCGTTTCCATCCGGGTCCATCCCAGCGGTGGAGGGTCGGTGGCCAGCATCACCATCCGGGACGTGGCGGCGCGGGCGGGCGTGTCCATCGCCACGGTTTCGCGCGTGCTCAACGCGAGCGGGCCTGTCCGCGAGGAAACGCGGGCGCGGGTGGAGCAGGTCGCCGCCGAGCTGAACTTCACCCCGCACGGCGCGGCCCGCAGCCTCATCACCCGCCGCACCGACACCTTCGGCGTGGTGCTCCCCGACCTCTTCGGCGAGTTCTTTTCGGAAGTGATCCGCGGCATGGACCCCCTCGCCCGCGGCAACGGCTACCACCTCCTCCTTTCCAGCTCCCACGACAATCGGCGCGAGATCGAGTTCGCCCTCCAGGCCATGCGCGGCCGGGTGGACGGGCTGATCGTCATGTCCCCCAACGTCAGCGCGCGCGCGCTGGAGTCGTGCCTGCCGGGGGACGTCCCCGTGGTGCTTCTCAACTGCGAGGCGGCGGGCGGCCGGTGGGCCGCCATCAACGTGGACAACTTCGGCGGAGCGCGCGCCATGGTGCTCCACCTGGCGGGGCTGGGGCACCGGCGCATCGCCATGGTGGGCGGCTCGGCCGGAAACTTCGACGCGCGCGAGCGGCAGCGCGGCTACCTGGCCGCCCTTGCCGAGGCCGGGCTCCCCGCGGACCCCGCGCTGGAGGCGGCCGGCGACTTCACCGAGCGGGGCGGCTTCCGGGCGGCGGAGGCGCTGGCGCGCCTGGACACGCCCCCCACGGCCCTGTTCTGCGCCAACGACTCCATGGCGGTGGGCGCCATGAGCGCCCTCCGCGCGGCGGGGCTGCGCGTCCCCGCCGACGTGGCGGTGGCCGGCTTCGACGACATCCCCATCGCCCGCTACATCGACCCGGCCCTTTCTTCCGTGCACGTGGACGTCCACCGGCTGGGCGCCCTCGCGGTCGGAATGCTCTGCGAAACCCTGGGAAAGGAGACTCCGCACCCCCCTGTCCACGAGATGCTTCCGACACGGCTCGTCATCCGCCGCTCCTGCGGCGCCACCGGCCCCGGGGACGAGACCGCGCATCGACACCCTGACGAGAGCGGGGCCGGCCACGCCAGGAGCTCACCATGAAAGGCAATCCCGTGAAAGCACTAGCGGCGCTGCTGCTGTGGGCGTGCCTGCTCGTCCCGGGGATCGGGGCGGCGCAGACCACCACGGCGAGCATCCGGGGGACCGTGAGGGCGGAGGGCGGCGCGCCCGCCCCCGCGGCCAGCATCACCGCGGTCAACACCGAGACCGGGGGGCGACGTACCGCTGTCTCGGCGGACAATGGAGCGTACACGCTCCTCGGGCTGGCGCCCGGCACCTATTCCATCTCCGTCACGGGGATGGGCCAGTCGGCGCAGACGCGCACGCTGCAGGTGCTGGTGGGCCAGGCCCTCACGGCCGACTTCCAGCTCGCCTCGCAGGCGCTGGCGCTGGAGGGGCTGACGGTGGTGGGGAACCGTGGCGTGGAGACCCGGACGTCCGAGGTCGCCACCAACATCAGCCGCGAGCAGCTGCAGAACCTCCCCAACTTCGAGCGCAACTTCCTGGACATCGCGCGCCTGGCGCCGGGGATCACGGCGACCAACCCCAACAGCACCGACAAGACCATCTCGGCGGGCGGCCAGCCGGCGGAGGCGGTCAACGTCTTCATCGACGGGGCGACGTACAAGAACGACGTGCTGCGCGGCGGCGTGGTGGGGCAGGACGCCAGCAAGGGGAACCCGTTCCCGCAGAGCGCGGTGCGCGAGTTCCGCGTGGCGACGCAGAACTTCCGGGCGGAGTACCAGCGCGCCGGCAGCGCCATCATCACCGCCACCACGCGCAGCGGGACCAACGAGTGGGAGGGCGACGCGTTCGCCTTCGGGGTCAACGACTCGTGGGTGGCGCGCGACGCGTTCACGCGCGACCGGGGCGGGACCGCGCCGGAGTACAGCCGGCTGCAGGCCGGGGCGAGCCTGGGCGGGCCCGTCGTGCGCGACCGGGTGTTCGTGTTCGGCACCTACGAGCTGAACTCGCGCGACGAGCCGGCCTACGTCCGCCTGGGCGGGGACAGCCTGCGGGCGCCCGGGGCGCTGCTGGGCGAGCTCCGCCAGCAGGCCGGCCAGTTCACGCAGGAGTTCCGCCAGCACCTGGGCTTCGGCAAGGTGACGTGGAACGCGACCGAGCGGAGCACCGTGGACGTGGGCCTCACCCTGCGCAGGGACGAGGACTTCCGCGGCTTCGGCGGGACCACGTCGTTCGAGGCGTCGGAGAACATGAAGGTGGACGTGCTCGCCGGGACGGGGAACTGGCGCTGGTCCGCCGGCGACTGGCTCAACGAGGCGCAGGTGAGCGCGCAGTCCTTCACCTGGAACCCCAGCTGGACCAACGGGAACCTGATCGGGCGCGAGTACGTGGACATCCTGCGGGTGGGCGGCAAGGACAGCCAGCAGGACTTCTCGCAGCGGCGCCTGTCGCTGCGCAACGACGTGACGCGCGCCGGGGTGCAGATGGGCGGGGACCACCTGTTCAAGGGCGGCTTCAACGTCGACTTCCTGGGCTACGAGGCGGGCAAGCTCTTCAACGCCAACCCGCTCTTCCGCTTCCGCGCGGCGGAGGGCTACGC
The DNA here is from genome assembly GCA_963716255.1 of uncultured Gemmatimonadales bacterium. GTDB lineage: Bacteria > Gemmatimonadota > Gemmatimonadetes > Longimicrobiales > Longimicrobiaceae > JAFAYN01. Next base: position 4,341,355 of record OY970303.1, read on the forward strand.
GCGCCCCTTCGAGGCCCGCTTCGGCTTCGGCGACCAGACGATCGAGACCGACAACCTCCAGTTCGGCGGCTACGTGCAGGACGACTGGTCCGTCGGCGAGCGGCTGGTGCTCAACCTCGGCATCCGCTGGGACGCCGAGACCAACATGATCAACAACGACTACGTGACGCCGGGCGCGCTGGCGGACTCGCTGGGCGGGGCGCTGGCGGGGCAGCTGTACGTGGACCAGCCGCTGGCGGGCGGCGGCGTGCAGCGGGTGCGCGTGGTGGACCAGCTGGGCGGGCTGCAGCGCTTCGTCAGCACCGGCGACAACCGGCCCATGTTCAAGAAGGCGTTCCAGCCGCGCGTGGGCGCGTCGTTCGACGTCTTCGGCACCGGGCGGACGACCCTCTTCGGCGGGTACGGCCTGTACTACGACCGCACCTACTGGAACACGCTGCTGGACGAGCAGTTCAGGCGGCAGTTCAGCGTGCTGACGGTGCAGTTCCGCGGCAGCGCGGCGGAGTGCGCGGCCACGGACGCGCCCAGCGCCTGCGCGGTGTGGAACGACCGCTTCTACGACCCGGCGCAGCTGCGCACGCTGGCGGGCACCACCGGCCGTCCCGAGGTGTTCATGGTGGCCAACGACCTGAAGCCGCCGAGCACGCAGCAGTTCAGCGGCGGCGTGCGCCAGGAGCTGGGCGGGGCGCTGGTGACGCTGTCGTACAACGGGGTGCGCGGCCGCAACTACACCAACTTCGTGCGGGCCAGCCCGTGGGGCGGGCTGGGGCCCAACTACGCGCAGCTCTTCGTCACCGACGACCGGGTGAAGACCTGGTACGACGCCATGCAGCTGCAGCTGGAGCGGCCGCTGGGCGCGGGGAGCAACTGGGGCGGCTCGCTGGCCTACACGCTGTCGCGCTCCGAGGAGCAGGGGCAGAGCACCGACCTGTTCTGGGGCTTCGACGAGCGCTACCCCACGGTGGGCGACCGGCCGCGGCTGCGCGCCCCGGGCGACCAGCGCCACAACGTGGTCGCCAACGCCATCGTCCTGCTGCCGTGGGACATGCGCTTCAGCACCATCGCCAGCTTCGGCTCGGGGATACTGGTGAACGCCACGGACGCCAGCCAGGGGTGGGAGCTCACGCGGCAGCGCACCTACACCTTCCAGCCGCCGGCGCGGCCGTTCCTGGGGATCGGGCACGTGTTCGCCACCAACGTGGTGGACCTGCGCGCGGAAAAGGGCGTGTCGCTGGCCCGCGGGCAGCGCCTGGGGGTGGTGGTGGACGTGTTCAACGCCTTCAACAACGCCAACTACGCGTGCTGGAGCGACAACGCGACCATCGTCCCCACGGCGGACCAGAACGCGGACTGGCGGTCGCGCTACGGGACCCCCAACTGCGCGGGGCTGGGGCGCCGCCTGCAGCTGGGCGCGCGCTACGGCTTCTGACCGGACGGACGTGACCTCCCCGGCGGGCGTCGCAGCCCGCCGGGGACTTCTTCTCCCCCGCTCCAGCCGGACCATGCGAATCGTCCCGCTCGCGCTTCTCTCCGCCGCGCTCCTGGCTTCCGGGTGCGCCGTCCCCGCGGCTCCGCCCGCCGCGCCGGTCCCGGCGGCGGACGCGCGCGGCGGGGCGTTCCTGGACACCCTCCAGGAGCGCACCTTCCGCTACTTCTGGGAGACGGCGAACCCGGCCAACGGCCTGGTGCCGGACCGCTGGCCCTCGCCGTCGTTCAGCAGCGTGGCGGCGGTGGGCTTCGGGCTCACGGCCTACCCGGTGGGGGTGGAGCGGGGGTGGATCACCCGCGAGCAGGCGGCGGAGCGCACGCTGGCGACGCTGCGCTTCTTCTGGACGGCGCCGCAGGGGGCGGACTCGGCGGGGATGACGGGGCACCGGGGGTTCTTCTACCACTTCCTGGACATGCGGACGGGGCGCCGGTTCGAGAACGTGGAGCTTTCCACCATCGACACCGGGCTCTTCCTGATGGGGGCGCTGGCGGCGGGGGAGTACTTCGACCGCGCCACGCCGCCGGAGCGGGAGATCCGCGCGCTGGCCGACTCGCTGTACCGCCGGGTGGACTGGGCGTGGATGCAGCTCCCGGACGGCATCGTGAGCATGGGATGGAAGCCGCGGGAGGGCCGGTTCGACTTCGGCTACAAGGGGTACAACGAGGCCATGCTGCTGTACGTGCTGGCGCTGGGCTCGCCCACGCACCCCGTGGACGCGCGGGCGTGGCCGGCGTTCACGGGCACGTACACGTGGGGAAGCTTCCACGGCCAGGAGCACGTCAACTTCGCCCCGCTCTTCGGGCACCAGTACTCGCACGCGTGGATCGACTTCCGCGGCATCCGCGACGCGTACATGCGCGGGCGGGGGATGGACTACTTCGAGAACTCGCGGCGCGCCACGCTGGCGCAGCGGGCGTATGCCGTGGCAAACCCCGGCGGGTGGAAGGGCTACGGCGCCGACCTGTGGGGGCTCACGGCGAGCGACGGGCCCATGGACACCACGCTGGTGATCGGCGGGCGGCCGCGGACCTTCCACACGTACTGGGCGCGCGGCGCGGCGCTGGACGAGGTCAACGACGACGGGACGCTGGTCCCCACGGCGGCGGGCGGCTCCATCCCCTTCGCGCCGGAGGCCGCCATCCCCGCGCTGCTGGAGATGCGCCGCCGCTACGGCGACCACCTCTTCCAGAAGTACGGCTTCCTGGACGCCTTCAACCCCACGCTGGACTTCCAGCCGCCCAGGCGGCTCCAGCACGGCCGGGTGGTGCCCGGCGTGGGCTGGTTCGACGGCGACTACCTGGGGATCGACCAGGGGCCCATCGTGCTGATGATCGAGAACCACCGCACGGGGATGGTGTGGGAGCTGATGCGCGGCAGCGAGCCCGTGGTGCGCGGCCTGTGCCGCGCGGGCTTCGCCGGGGGATGGCTGGAGGGGCGGTGCGCGGCCGCGAACTGAGCCGGGCCGCGCCGGCCGCGGCGGCGCTGCCGCCGGCGGCGTGCGCCGCGGCCCTGCCGCCGCGTGAGGGATTCCGGCCCGAAGGGGCGAGACCCGCGGGCAGTTTCGCGGGGCTCGACTCCGTTAGCGAGCGTTGTTTGCTCGCTTACGGAGCCGAAGCCCGACCCCGGCGCAGCCGGGGGCACGCCCGAACCCTCGGCCCGCTGCTCCTGCTGTTGCTGTCGTCGTTGCTCGGTGCCTGCCGAAGCGAATCGGACAAAGACGTGGTGACGCTGCGCTTCTGGGGCATGGGGCGCGAGGGCGAGGTCGTGGAGCAGCTGGTGCCGGAGTTCGAGCGGCGCAACCCCGGGATCCGCGTGACCGTGCAGCAGATCCCCTGGACGGCGGCCCACGAGAAGCTGCTGACGGCCGTGGTGGGCGACGCGGTGCCGGACGTGGCGCAGCTGGGCAACACCTGGGTGCCGGAGTTCCAGGCGCTCGGGGCGCTCGAAGACCTCGGTCCGCGGGTGCGGAGTTCGCGGGTGGTGGACCCGGGCGACTACTTCCCCGGCATCTGGGACACCAACGTGGTGGACGGGCGGCTGTACGGGATCCCCTGGTACGTGGACACGCGCGTCCTCTTCTACCGGCCGGACCTGCTGGCCGCCGCCGGGTACCCGGAGCCGCCCACCACCTGGGCGCAGTGGCGCGACGCCATGCGGCGGATGAAGGCGCGCATGGGCCCCGGCGGCCACCCCATCCTCCTCCCCACCAACGAGTGGCCGCAGCCGGTGATCCTGGGGATGCAGACCGGGGCCGACCTGCTGCGCGACGGGGGGCGCCGCGGCAACTTCCGCGACCCGGAGTTCCGGCGCGGCTTCGAGTTCTACGTGAGCCTGTTCCGCGAGGGGCTGGCCCCGCGGGTGAGCAGCACCGAGGTGTCCAACCGCTACCAGGAGTTCGCGCGCGGCAACATCGGCATGGTGATCACGGGGCCCTGGGAGATCGGCGAGTTCCGCGACCGCATCCCCGCCGGGGTTCCCTGGGCGACGGCGCCGCTCCCCGGTCCGGACGGCCCCGGCACCTCCACCGCGGGCGGCTCCAGCCTGGTGCTCTTCCGCGGCTCGGAGCGGCGGGACGCGGCGTGGAAGCTGGTGGAGTTCCTGTCCGCGCCGGAGCAGCAGGTGAGGTTCTCGGAGCTCACCGGCGACCTCCCCGCCCGCCGCGGCGCCTGGACGAGCCCGAAGCTCACGGGCGACCCGCACGTGCGCGCCTTCCGCGAGCAGCTGGAGCGGGTGCGGCCGCTCCCCAAGGTGCCGGAGGTGGAGCAGATCGTGACCAGGGTGTTCGAGCAGGGGGAGCGCGCCGTGCGCGGCCAGGCCACGGTGGACCAGGCGCTCGCCGCGCTGGACGGCGAGGTGGACCGGCTGCTGGAGAAGCGCCGCTGGATGCTGGACCGCCGCGAGCGGGAGCGCCGCGCCGCCGGAGGGGCCGATGGCGGGCATCGCTGACACCGGGACCTCGGAGGTGGCGGCCGGGGGGGCCGCGGGCGCCGCCGCGCCGCGCCGGGGCAGGCTGCGCCCGCCGGGGGAGGACAACCGGGCGGCCTGGGTGTTCCTGGCGCCGGCGCTGGCGCTCATCGGGGTGTTCTTCTTTCTCCCGGTGGTGGCGGCGCTGGCGCTCAGCTTCACCGACTTCGACATCTACGCCATCGGCGACGTGGGCAACGCGCGCTTCGTGGGCCTGCGCAACTACGCCCAGCTGCTGGACACGCCGCTCTTCTGGCAGGCGCTGCGCAACACCTTCTACTTCGCGCTGGTGGGCGGGCCGCTCTCCATCGCCGCGTCGCTGGCGGCGGCGCTGCTGCTGAACGCGAAGACGGTGCGCTTCAAGGGCTTCTTCCGCACCGTCTACTTCGCCCCGTTCGTCACCACGCTGGTCGCCGTCGCCATCGTCTGGCGCTACCTGTACCACACCCGCTACGGGCTGCTCAACTACGCGCTGGGGTGGGCGGGCGTCGCGCCGGTGGACTGGCTGGGCGACCCGCGCTGGGCCATGCCCGCCATCATCCTCATGGCCGTGTGGAAGAACTTCGGCTACAACATGCTCATCTTCATCGCCGGGCTGCAGGCGATCCCGGAGGAATTGTACGAGGCCGCGCGCATCGACGGGGCGACGGCCCTCCAGCGCTTCCGCCACGTCACCATCCCGCAGCTGGGGCCCACGCTGCTGTTCGTGGGCGTCATCACCATGATCGGCTACTTCCAGCTCTTCGTGGAGCCGTACGTGATGACGCAGGGCGGCCCGCTGCGCTCCACCACCAGCGTGGTGCTGCTGATGTACGAGGAGGGGTTCCGCTGGTGGCGCATGGGCTTCGCGGCGGCGGTGGCCTTCGTGCTGTTCGTGATCATCCTGGCGGCCACGCTGGTGCAGCTCCGCCTTCAGCGCGGCGAGGAGCGGTGAGCGGGCGCGCCGCGCGGGCGCTGCTGTACGCGCAGCTCGTGGTGGGGGCGCTGCTGGCGCTGCTCCCCATGGTGTGGATGGTGTCCGCGTCGCTGATGCCCGCGGGGGAGGCGAGCACCTTTCCGCCGCGGCTCTTCCCGCGGACGGTCACCTTCGAGCACTACGTGGCCCTGTTCACCCGGCTCAGCCTGGGGCGCTACTTCGTCAACAGCGGCGTCATCGCGGCCACGGTCACGGTCCTGTCGCTGCTGGTCAACTCCATGGCCGGGTACGCCTTCGCCAAGCTGCGCTTCCGCGGGCGCGACCGCCTCTTCCGGGTGATGGCGGCGGGGCTGGTGGTGCCGGTGCAGGTGTCCATGCTCCCGCTCTTCCTGCTGATGAAGCAGCTGGGGCTCATCAACACCTACGCCGGGGTGATCATCCCCTCGCTGGCGAGCATCTTCGGGATCTTCCTGGTGCGGCAGTACGCCGTGTCCATTCCGGACGACCTGCTGGACGCCGCGCGCATCGACGGGGCGGGGGAGCTGCGTATCTACCGCTCCATCGTGCTCCCCACCATCGTGCCCATCCTGGCGACGCTGGCAATCTGGACGTTCCTGAGCACCTGGAACGACTTCATGTGGCCGCTGATCGTGCTCAGCGACGAGAGCCGCTACACGCTGCCGGTGGCGCTCGCCAACCTGTCCGGCGAGCACGTGCAGGACACGGAGCTGATGATGGCGGGATCGGTGCTCACCATTCTCCCGGTGATGCTGGTTTTTCTTTTCCTCCAGCGCTACTACGTGCAGGGGGTGATGGTGGGGAGCGTCAAGGGATGAGCGGCCTCGGAACGGCCTGGAAGGGCGGGATTCGGGCGTGTCCCCGGCTGGCGCCGGGGTCGGGCTTCGGCTCCGTAACGCACGATAAAACCGTGCGTAACGGAGTCGAGCCCCGGCAAACAGCCGCCGGGTCTCGCCCCTTCGGGCCGAAATCCCTCACGCGGGTTTGGCGCTGGCGTCCGCGGGGGTGGGCCCCCTCACCCCCCGGCCCCCTCTCCCCCGCAAGCGGGGGAAAGGGGGAGAACGGCCACGACACGCCGCAAGTCGAGGCTCAGGAAGCCCTCCCCCAGAATTGGGGGAGGGTGGCGGCTCGGAGGCCGCCGGGTGGGGGCCCCGCCGAGGGCTCGCCCGGGAGCACGTTCCGCAGTGCTCCCCTCCCCCTTGCGGGGAGGGGGTCGCTGTTGCCGTTCCTGCTCCCGCTCGCCCTCGCGCTCCTGTCCGCCTGCGCACCCGCTGCCGTCCCGGCACCTGCAGGTCCCGCCACGTCGCCCGCCGCGTCGCCGGCCCAGTCCCCCGTGCAGGCCGGGCTGCGGGACGACTTCGAGTCGCTGGAGGGGTGGAGCGCGCACCCGGCGGAGGGGGTGGAGCTGAGGATCGGGCAGGACGCGGGGTTCCAGGGGCGGGCCATGCGCCTGGACTTCGACTTCCACGGGGGGGCGGGGTACGCCATCGCCCGGCGGCGGCTCCCGGTGAAGCTGCCGTACGACTACGAGTTCTCCTTCCGCATCCGGGCGGAGGCGCCGGTCAACAACCTGGAGTTCAAGCTCCTCGACCCCGGCGGCGAGAACGTGTGGTGGGTCAACCGCCGCAGCTTCGACTTCCCGCGCGAGTGGCGCACGGTGCGCGTGCGCAAGCGTCACCTGGAGTTCGCCTGGGGGCCGCGCGGCGGCGGGGAGCCGGACACGCTGTCCGCGCTGGAGATCGTGGTGGCGGCGGGGACGGGAGGGAAGGGCACGGTGTGGATCGACGACCTGGTCCTGCGCCCGCGCCGGGAGCCCCTGCCGTACGTGGTCCTGCCGGTGCCAGGGGCCTCGTCGTCCGCGGACGGAGCGGAGGCGGCGCGGGCGCTGGACCGCGACACGCTCACGGCGTGGCGGAGCGCCGCGGACGGGGAGCAGCGGTGGGAGGTGGACTTCCGGGACGGCGAGGAGCTGGGCGGCGCCACGCTTCACTGGGACCCGCTGGACTACGCCACCGCGTACGCGGTGGAAGTCTCGGAGGACGGCGCGCGCTGGGAGACCGCCTGGCGCGTGGAGGGCGGCGACGGCGGGCGCGACCCGCTGTACCTCCCGGAGACGGAAGCGCGCCGCGTCCGCCTGCGCCTGCTGCGCAGCAGCCGCGGACGCGGCTACGCCCTGCGCGAGGTCATGCTGCGGCCGCCGGAGTGGAGCGCCACGCCCAACGCCTTCTGGGCCTCGCTCGCGAAGGAGGCGCCGCGGGGCGCGTACCCGCGCTACCTCACCGGCGAGCAGTCGTACTGGACCCTCCTGGGCGTCAGCGGCGCCCTGCGCGAGGCGCTGATCAACACCGACGGCGCGGTGGAAACGGGGCTGGGCGGTCCCTCGCTGGAGCCCTTTCTGTACGCGGACGGGCGGCTGGTGACGTGGAGCGACACGCGCGCCACGCAGTCGCTGGCCCGGGGCTACCTCCCCATCCCTTCCGTCGACTGGGAGGCGGGGCCGCTGCGGCTGCGGGTGACCGCCTTCGCCGTGGGCGCGCCGGACGCATCCACCGTGTACGCGCGCTACCGGGTCGAGAACCGCGGCGCAGAGCCGCGGGACGTGCGCCTGTTCCTGGCGCTGCGGCCCTTCCAGGTGAACCCTCCCTGGCAGTTCCTGAACGTGCTGGGCGGCGCCGCGCGCGTCCGCGAGATCGCCTGGGACGGCGAGGCGGTGTCGGTGAACGGCGCGCGGACGGTGCTGCCCGTGACGCCGCCGGGCGGCTTCGGCGCCACCCCGTTCGAGCGCGGGGAGATCGTGGAGCACCTGCGCGCCGGGCGGCTCCCGGAGGCCGTGTCCGCGGTGGACGCGCGGGGCTTCGCGTCGGGCGCGCTGGCGTACCCGCTCGCCGTCCCGGCGGGCGGATCGCGCGAGGTCGTCGTCGCCATCCCGCTCCAGCCCGGCTCGCCGGTGGCGCGCGCCGCGGGCGGCGAGGATCCCGCGCGGCTGGCGGCGCGGCTGGAGGAGGAAGCGGCGCGGGGGTGGGAGGCGGAGCTGGGGCGCTTCACGCTGCGCCTCCCCGCGGCCATGCACGGCGAGGAGATCGCGAACACGCTGCGGACGCAGCTCGCGTACATCCTCGTCAACCGCGACGGTCCCTCCATCCAGCCCGGCTCGCGCTCGTACGACCGCTCGTGGATCCGCGACGGCTCGCTGACCTCGGCGGCGCTGCTGCGGCTGGGGCACCCGGAGGAGGTGAAGGCGTTCGCGGAGTGGTACGCGCCCCACCAGCGCGCCAGCGGATACGTCCCCTGCTGCGTCAGCTTCACCGGCGCGGACCCGGTGCCCGAGCACGACAGCCACGGCCAGCTCGTCTACCTGGTCGCCGAGTACCACCGGCACACCGGCGACCGGGCGTTCCTGGAGCGCATGTGGCCGCACGTGGAGCGCGCGGCGGCGTACATCGACACGCTGCGCCGCGAGCGCATGACCGCGGAGTACCGCACGCCGGAGAAGCGCGCCTTCTACGGGCTGCTGCCGCAGTCCATCAGCCACGAGGGGTACTCGGCGAAGCCCATGCACTCGTACTGGGACGACTTCTTCGCGTATCGCGGGCTGGACGACGCGGTGTACGTGGCCGGCGCGCTGGGCCGCACCGCCGACCGCGCGCGCTTCGCCGCCGCGCGCGACGCCTTCCGCCGCGACCTGCTGGCCTCGCTGCGGCTGTCCATGGCGGCGCACGGCATCGACTTCCTCCCCGGCTCGGTGGAGCTGGGCGACTTCGACGCCACCTCCACCACCGTGGGGCTGGTGCCGGGCGGGCTGGAGGGCGAGCTGCCGCGGGACGCGCTGCTCGCCACCTTCGAGCGCTACTACCGCGAGAGCATCCGCGCGCGCCGCGAGGGCGGCGCGTGGGACGCCTACACGCCGTACGAGTGGCGCGCGGTGGGCACCTTCGTTCGGCTGGGCTGGAAGGACCGCGCCCACGAGGCCATCGACCTGTTCTTCGGCCACCGGCGGCCGGCGGCGTGGAACCAGTGGGCGGAGGTGGTCTTCCGCGACCCCCGGACCCCCAGGTTCATCGGCGACATGCCGCACACCTGGGTGGGGTCGGACTTCATCCGCTCCGTGCTGGACCTGTTCGCGTACGAGCGCGCCGCGGACGGGGCGCTGGTGGTGGGCGCGGGGATCCCGGCCGCGTGGGCGGAGGAGGCCCCCGGGGCGACGGTGGAGCGGCTGCGCACGCACTACGGGCCGCTGGACCTGCGCGTGCGTTCGGAGGGGACCACGGTGCGCGTGCACGTGGGCGGCGAGGGGCTGCGGGTGCCGCCGGGCGGGGTGGTGGTGCGGTCGCCGCTGGACCGCCCCATCCGCCGCGCCACGGTGAACGGCCGCGCGGTGCGGCCTTCGGATCACGAGATCACGGTCCGCCGGCTCCCGGCGGAGATCGTGATGGAGCACTGAAAGGATGGACGAGCAGAACGGAACCGACGCGCCGGGGAGCCGCGTGCTTTCCAACGGGCGCTGGTCGACGATCGTGACCGCGGCCGGCGGAGGCTTCTCCGCCTGGGAGGGGTACGCGCTCACCCGCTGGGCGCCCGACCGCACGCGCGACGCGGACGGCTTCTTCGTCTACCTGCGGAACGCGGAGGGCCGCGTGTGGTCCGCGGGGCTCCAGCCGGTGGGGCGCGGGGCGGACCGCTACGGCGCGCGCTCCGGGCCCGGCCGTGCGGAGATCGTCCGCGTGGACGGAGAGATCGAGACGCGCCTGGAGGTGTGCGTCGCGCCGGCGGACGACGTGGAGCTGCGCCGCGTCACCCTGGTCAACCACGGGGACCGCGCCCGCGCGGTGGAGCTGACCACGTACGCGGAGGTGGTCCTCAACACGCCCGCGGGGGACGCGGGGCACCCGGCCTTCTCCAAGCTGTTCGTGCAGACGGGATGGTGGGAGGAGCGGGAGGCGCTGGTCGCCTGGCGCCGCCCGCGCAGCCCGGAGGACGAGCCGCTGTGGCTGGCGCACCGGCTCGTGGGCGATGGAGTGATCGTGGGGCACGAGACCGACCGCGCGCGCTTCCTGGGCCGGGGGCGGACGACCGCCGCTCCCGCCGCGCTGGACGTGGGCACGATGCTCTCGGGCACGGTGGGTAACGTGCTGGACCCGGTGTTCGCGCTGCGCCGCTTTGTCGTGCTTTCGCCGGGGTCCCCCGCGAGCGTGGTCGCGGTGCTCGCCGCGGGGCGTACCCGCGAGGCGGTGGAGGCGCTGCTGGACCGCTACGCCGCGCCGGAGGCGGCGGAGCGCGCCTTCCGCGAGGCGGCGGAGGCGCCGGAGACCGACGGCACGGCAGCGCTCGGCGTCCCCGCGTCGTGGCTGCGGCACCTCGCCGCCCTCCCGTCGCCGGCCGGCCCGGCGGGCATCGGCGCGAACGATCGCTTCCGGCCGCTCGGGACCGGCGGCGCCGACGCGGCCGATGGGGACCCGCTGGGCTGGGCGGACGAGGCGCTGCGCTTCTTCAACGGGCACGGCGGGTTCAGCGCGGACGGGCGGGAGTACGTGGTCCGCCTGGAGCCCGGCGAGCACGGGCCGCGCCGCCCGCCGCTCCCCTGGACCAGCGTGGTGGCCAACGAGGAGGCGGGGTTCCTGGTGTCGGAAAGCGGGGCGGGGTACACCTGGAGCGCCAACAGCCGGGAGAACCGCCTGACGCCGTGGTCCAACGACCCGGTGGCCGATCCCCACGGCGAGGCGTTGTACCTGCGCGACGAGGAGGCGGGCGTCTTCTGGTCGCCCACGCCGGGCCCGGCGCCCGGAGCGGGCCCGTACGAGGCGCGCCACGGCTGGGGCTATACGCGCTTCCGCCACGCGGGCGCGGGGCTGGAGCAGGACACCTGCATGTTCGTCCCCCGCCGCGACCCGGTGAAGATCGTGCGCCTGCGCGTGACCAACCGCGGCGACCGGGCGCGGCGTCTGTCGGCCTGGGGCTACTTCCAGTGGGTGCTGGGCGGGCTGCCGCAGGAGAGCGGGTGGGACGTGGCGACGCGGCTGGACCCGGCCACCGGCGCCGTGCTGGCCGTCAACCGCGAGCGCGGCGAGTTCTCGGGCCGGGTGGCCTTCGCCGCGGCGCTCCCCCCGGCGGGCGGGGGCGAGATGGAATGCACGGCGGACCGCGCGGCGTTTCTGGGGCCCTACGGCGAAACGTCCTCCCCCGCGGCGCTCCGCTCGGCCGCGCCGCTGGACGGCCGCACCGGCGCCGGGCTGGACCCCTGCGCCGCCTTCCGGGTGCCGTTCACCCTGGCGCCGGGGGCAAGCGTGGAGCTGGCCTTCCTGCTGGGGGAGGCGGAGGACGAGGCGGCTGCGCGCGCGGTCCTGTCGCGCTACGCCGACGCGGACGCCGTGGGCCGGGCGCTGGGGGAGGCGCGCGCCTTCTGGACGGACACCCTCGCGGCCGTGCAGGTGGCGACGCCGTCGCCGGAGCTGGACCTGATGGTCAACGGCTGGCTGGCGTACCAGAACCTGGCCTGCCGGGTGTGGGGGCGCTCCGCGTTCTACCAGTCGGGCGGCGCCTTCGGGTTCCGCGACCAGCTCCAGGACGCGTCCGCGCTGGTGTACCTGGACCCGGGGCTCACCCGCGCCCAGATCGTCCTCCACGCCGCCCACCAGTTCGTGGAGGGCGACGTGCTGCACTGGTGGCACCCGCCACTCTCCAAGGGGATCCGCACCCGCTTCTCCGACGACCTGCTCTGGCTGCCGTACGTCGCCGCCTTCTACGTGGGCGCCACCGGCGACGCCGGGGTGCTGGACGAGGAGGCGCGCTTCGTCGCCGCGCGCGCGCTGGAGCCCGGCGAGGACGAGGCGTTCCTGGTACCGGACGATTCGGGGGAGCGCGCCTCCGTGTACGAGCACTGCTGCCGCGCGCTGGACCGCTCGCTCACCCGCGGGGCGCACGGCCTGCCGCTGATGGGCACCGGCGACTGGAACGACGGGATGAACCGCGTGGGCCGCGAGGGGCGCGGCGAGAGCGTGTGGCTGGGCTTCTTCCTCCTGGACATCCTGGACGATTGGATCCCGCTGTGCGAGCGGCGGGGCGACGCGGAGCGGGCCGCGCGCTACCTCGCGTACCGCGCCGCCCTGGCGGCGGCGCTCGACGCCGACGGCGCGGGGTGGGACGGCGCCTGGTACCGCCGCGCGTACTACGACGACGGGGCTCCGCTGGGCTCCGCCGCCAACGACGAGTGCCGCATCGACGCCATCGCCCAGGCGTGGGCGGTGCTTTCCGGCGCGGCCCCGGCGGAGCGCGCCGAGAGGGCGCTGGACGCGTTGGAGGAGCACCTGGTCTCGGAGCGCGACGGCATCATCCGCCTGCTCACCCCGGCCTTCGACCGCACGCCGCACGACCCGGGGTACATCAAGGGCTACCTCCCCGGCGTGCGCGAGAACGGGGGCCAGTACACCCACGCCGCGCTCTGGGCGGTGCGCGCCCTCGCGGAGGCGGGGCGGTGCGGCCGCGCCGCGCGCCTGCTGGAGATGCTGAGCCCGGTCAGCCACGGACGCACCGCGGAGGAGGCCGCCGTCTACCAGGCGGAGCCCTACGTGGTGGCGGCGGACGTGTACGGGGTGGCGCCGCACGTGGGGCGCGGCGGGTGGACGTGGTACACGGGCTCGGCGGGGTGGATGTTCCGGGTGGCGCTGGAGTCGGTGCTGGGCTTCACCCTGCGCGGCGGCGACACGCTGGTGCTGCGCCCCTGCATCCCCGCCGAGTGGCCCGGCTTCACGGTGCGCCACCGCCTCCCGGACGGGCGCACGACGTACGAGGTGGTGGTGACGCGCGGCGCGGAGACGCGGGCGTCGCTGGACGGCGAGGAGGTGCCGCTGGAGGGGGCCACGGTGCGCGTGCCGCTCGCGAGGGACGGCGCGGCGCACCGGGTGGAGGTGGTGCTGGGCCCGGACTCGGCCCCGGTGTACACGCCGGCCCTCACCCGGCTCGCTTGAGGCTCGCCACCCTCTCCCAATTCTGGGAGAGGGAGCAACGGATGCATGTTGAGTACGGGCAGGCAGTTGCGTGAGGGATTACGGCCCGAAGGGGCGAGACCCCGCGCAGTTTGCGGGGGCTCGACTCCGTTGGGCTGCGTCGTTTGCAGCCCTACGGAGCCGAAGCCCGACCCCGGCGCCAGCCGGGGGCACGCCCAACCAGGCCGTTCAGAGCCGTTCCAGCCGTCAGTCGTCGCCGTCCCGCGGAAACGGGTCGATCTCCACCCCCGCCGACTCAAGCAGCTGGATCGCCGTCTCCGACAGGTCGCGCCGCACCATCTCCTGCAGGTCGAAGATCTCCTCCGGCTGGAGGTGGTCCCAGAAGTTGCCCTCCTGCCCGGTGCGGATCCCGCGCCCGCTGCGCAGCTCGTTGCCGCTGGCGACGGCGGCGTGCACCAGCGCCGGGTCCGGGTCCTCGCCCAGGAAGTCCAGCACGCGCCCCAGCGCCAGGGCGGGATCGGCGTTCAGCGTGCCGTACGAGAGCAGAGCCACGTCGCGGTGGGTGAGGAGCTTGGGCGCCCAGGCGTTCATGTAGCGGATCCACCCGGGGAGCCCCAGCCGGGGATGCCCCATGAAGCCGCGCATGGTCCCGCAGTACTCCGCCTTTTCCGCGGCCAGGTGGAAGTACGCGGAAACCACCACGTCGTAGGCGTTCCGCGCCAGGAAGACCAGCGGGTACCCGCGGTGCTGCTCCCACGAGTACGTCTGGTGGCAGACGGCGACCAGGGGGAGGCTGCGCCGGTCCGTGAAGGCGAACGCCGGGTAGCCGCGCGCGCCCTCGGGATGGTGGTCCGGAACCACGGTGAACACCGTTTCCGGCGTGACCTCGATCCCCAGCCCGTGGCGCGCCGCCAGGTAGTGGGCGATCAGGTACCGGAGCCAGCGGCCCCCGCTGCGGGGATGGGAGCAGATCAGTGTGTCCGCGGGCATGTCGGCGCAGTTCGGGGAGCGGGGGACGTCCCTTGAGGTTAGCGGAAACCCGTGCCGGGAATCAAGGCTCGGCGGCGGAGTCGCCGGCATCAGGGCCAGGGAACAGGCCGCTCCGACACCAGGTCCAGGATCAGGAAGTACGGCACCCGCGCGGCGTCCTCCAGGTCTGGCCGGGCGCGCACCGCCTCCTCCGTCGGCCGCGGCTCGCGGAGGGCGCGAAGGCGGAACCCCGCGCCGTGGATCCAGCCGAACCAGTCCTCCAGCGTCGCGTGCTGGGCCGGCGTGGCGAAGTCGTAGGCCCACCCCTTCCACGCGTACTCCAGCGGCCCGCGCTCGAAGTAGCGGTCGATGCACAGCCAGCGCTTGCGCCCCGCCTCGTCGCGCTCCCACCGGCGGAAGGGCGTGTCGCTGCACGGGTGCGCGATGGAAACGACGAACCGCCCCCCGGGCCGCAGCACCCCCGCGACGCCGCGCAGCACGGCCGGGACGTCCGGCATGTCCTGGAGCGCCAGGCACGACGCCGCCGCGTCGAACGCCCCGGCGGCGAAGCGGCCGCCGATCTCCGCCGCGTCCCCCACCTGGAAGTCGATCCCGAGCGGCTCCCCCGCCTCCCCGCGCCGCGCGTGCTCGATCATCCGCGGCGAGATGTCGAGGCCCGTGACCCGCGCGCCCCGCCGCGCCATCTCCCGCGCGAAGTAGCCGCTCCCGCACCCCACGTCCAGCAGGCGCAGTCCCCGCACGTCGCCGCACGCGTCCACCTGCGCCGGCCCGAAGAACTCGTACCGGTAGTGGTCGCGCCCGGAGGACTGTCCCTGCGCGTACGCGTCCGCCGCGTGGTCCCAGGCCTCGCGGACGGACGCGGCGTCGAACCGCTCCGGGCGCTCCGGCACGGGCGGCTAGCGCTCGTCCGCGGTGGGGCCGTACATGGAGGGGACGGGCACCTCCACCAGGCGCAGGTACACGCCGAGCTGCGCGCGGTGGTGCACCAGGTGGTTGAGCATGCTGGTGCGGAGCATCAGGTAGCGGGGCTTGACGTCCACCGCCTGGCCGGCGGCCTTGAGCGTCCACTCCACCTGGAAGTCCTCGTCCGTGGCCGCGGCGATGGCGGCGCGGCCCTCCGCGGCGCCGCGGTCGAACTCCGCGAGCAGCGTTTCCGTGGTCTCGAAGCTGTACGCCATCGTGGGGCCGTCCACCGGCGCGATGTCCAGCTCCGTGCGCGTCATCATCATCGTCGCCCAGCCGGGCATCCGCGCCACCAGCTGGGCCAGGTGGCCCATCGGGAACGACTTGGGGTGCGGCTTCCAGGTGCCTTTTTCGCTGGGGACGCGCTCCAGCACACGGCGCGTGGTGGCGATCTCGAGGTCGAACTCGGGGAGGAGCAGGTCGGCGATGGGCATGGGCGCTCACCTTGGAACGATGTGGATGGACGGGTACGGCAACGGCTCTTGAACGGCAGGGTTCGGGCGTGCCCCCGGCTGGCGCCGGGGTCGGGCTTCGGCTCCGTAAGCCCGCAAACAACGCGGGCTAACGGAGTCGAGCCCCGGCAAACAGCCGCCGGGTCTCGCCCCTTCGGGCCGAAATCCCTCACGCGGGGCTCGCGCTGACGTCCGCTTGGCCCCCACCCGGCTCGCTTAGGCTGGCCACCCTCCCCCGCAAGCGAGGGAGGGCTTCCCGCACCTCTGCTCTGTCGTGCACCCCCTCTCCCCTTGTGGGAGAGGGGCCGGGGGGAGGGGGGGCGCCGTCGCCTTACGGCGCGGCGAAGCGGGCCAGCACCCCGCGCTCGCCCAGCAGCTCAAGCCCCTGCGTCGTCAGGCGGAAGGAGCGCGTCGCCTCCAGCGCCGCCAGGTATTCGCGCTCCAGCTCCATCCCCTCGGCGCACGCCATGCGCGTGGAGGCGAGCGGCGAAAAGACCAGGCTTGAGTCGGCCATCTCGTAGCCGCCGGAAAAGCTGTTGCACCCCGCGAAGCCGCTCGCGCGCTCCGCCTCCATGCGGAGCGTGGCGGGCCTGCCGCCGGCACCCATCGCGGCGGGGCGGCCGGCCAGCTCCACCAGCCGCCACTCCCGGCCCGTGGCCGACGCGGCCGGGGCCGACCCCGCCTCCGCCGCGCCCCCGGCCGCGGAGCAGGCGGCGAGGGCCAGGAAGGCGAGCGTCGCGAGGACGGGGACGACGATCTTCAGGCGCATGCGGGAGCTCCGGTCAGCGGGGAATCGGGGGCCGGGGCGCGGTGCCGCTCCGGCAGCGCCTTTCCCCGTCAAACTCCGGGCCGCTCCGCGGAGCGGGGAGCCGCGGCCGGCCTTCCCAGCCACACGTGCCCCCGGTCGAACAGGAGGAGCGCCTGCCCGTCGGAGGTCTGCTCCAGGCGGCTGGCGCGAAGGACCAGGCGCCCCAGCTCGCGCAGGTCGGCCGCGTCGTCCGGCAGCAGGACGTCCGTGTCCAGGCAGGGCTCCCACTCCAGCTCCGCCAGGTCGTACGCCGGGTCCGCGTACTGCGGCGGGGGGAGCGGCGGCGCGCCCGGCGCGGGAGCGAACGTCCCCCGGTACCAGGCGATGCGGTCCCCCATCGCGGCCACCACCTGCGTCCGGTGGAAGCGTGGGTGGTGGAGCCACAGCCGCAGGTAGTACGGCTCGCCCGTGGCCCGCAGCGCGCGCTCCCAGGCGTGCAGGATGTCCAGGAACGCGGCCAGGACGCGGCGGCGGAACCACACCGGCGGGTCGCGCGGCACCAGCCGGCTCCACGGGTCCAGCCACAGCTTCACGTACTCCACCTCGCAGCGCCGCAGCGCGTCCACGTCCAGCGGCCGGTGCGCCAGGCGGAAGCGCTCCAGCTCGCGGAGGCGGCGCTTCCAGCCGCGCACCTTCTTGCGGTTCGAGAACGGGTTCGCCATGTGGGAGCGGCTACCCCAGCGCGCCGCCGTTGCTGCGGATCACCTCGCCGAGGAAGCGGGCGCTGCGCTTGGGCGTGCGGCGCTGCGTCTCCAGGTCCACGTGCACGATGCCGAAGCGTTTGGAATAGCCCGCGCTCCACTCGAAGTTGTCCAGCAGCGACCAGGCGAAGTACCCCCGCACGTCCACCCCCCGCGCGATCGCCCGCCGCACCGCGCGCAGGTGCTCGCGGAAGTAGGCCACGCGCAGCGGGTCCTCCAGCGTGTCGCCCTCCGCCACGGGCGGGTCGTAGAACGCCGCGCCGTTCTCCGTCACGTACAGCGGCACGCCGCCGCAGCGGTCGCGCACCCACACCAGCACGTCCTCCAGCGCCTGCGGGTACACCTCCCAGTCCATCTCCGTGTGCGCGTGGCGCGGCTGCCGCACCCGCGCCGCGCGCACCGGCGGCGCGCCGGGATCGTCGCGCACCACGCTGCGCGTATAGAAGTTGATCCCCAGCCAGTCCACCGGCTCGCGGATCAGCCCCCAGTCCTCCTCCGGGAAGTCCGGCCACGCGTCGCCGAACACCTCGCGCAGCTCCTCCGGGTAGCGCCCCAGGAACACCGGGTCCAGGTAGTGCCGGTTCATGTACGCCTCGGCGCGCGCCGTCGCCGCCCGGTCCGCCGGCGAGTCCGAGGCCGCGTACTTGGGCTCCAGGTTCACCACCAGCCCGATCCTGCCGCGCCCCTCCGCCCGGTACGCCCGCACCGCCGCGCCGTGCGCGCGCAGCAGGTTGTGCGACACCCGCGGCGCCTCGTACAGGTTCCGGTGCCCGGGGGCGTGCCGGCCCGCCAGGTAGCCCTCGTGCATCGCCACCCACGGCTCGTTGAGCGTCGCCCACAGCGGCACCCGGTCGTCCAGCGCGCGGAAGGCCGTGGCCGCGTACTCCGCGAACCACTCCGCCGCGTCGCGGCTCACCCACCCGCCGCGGTCGTCCAGCGCCGCCGGGAGGTCCCAGTGGTACAGCGTCGCCATGGGCGTGATGCCCGCCTCCAGAAGCGCGTCCACCAGGCGCGAGTAGAAGTCCAGCCCCGCCGGGTTGACGCGCCCCGTCCCCTCCGGGAGCACCCGGCTCCAGGAGATGCTGAAGCGGTACGCCTTCAGCCCCAGCTCCGCCATCAGGCGCACGTCGTCCGGCCAGCGGCGGTAGTGGTCGCACGCCACGTCGCCCGTCTCGCCGCCCTCCGTGTTGCCGGGAGTGTGGCTGAAGCGGTGCCAGTTGCTCACCCCGGCGCCGTCGGCCCGGGGCGAGCCCTCCACCTGGTACGCCGAGGTGGCGGCGCCCCACAGGAAGCCGTCGGGAAAGCGCGTGGGATCGGGCATGGGAGGGGGGATGCGCGGCTACGCCGCTTCGCGAAGGGCGGGCGCCAGCGAGCGCTCCGTCCGCGGGTCGAAGAAGTGCAGCCGCCCCAGGTCGAAGGCCAGCGCCACCGGCTCGCCCGGCGCGGGGACCGGCTGCGGGAGGACGCGCGCCGTCGCCCGGTGCGGGCCCGCCGCGGCGTGCAGAAAGATCTCGTTGCCCAGCGGCTCCACGCCCTGCACGGTGAACCGCGCCTCCGCCAGCGCCGCCTCCGCGGGGCGCCCCCGCTGCGCGTACAGCGCCTCCGGGCGCACGCCCAGCACCACCTCGCCGCCCGCGAGCCCCGCCAGGCCGCGCGCCCACGCGTCCGGGAGCGGGAGCCGGAAGGCGTCGCCCGCCGCCCGGAAGTGCGGCCCGCCGTCGTGAGCCACCCTCCCCTCGAAGAAGTTCATCGCCGGGCTGCCGATGAAGCCCGCCACGAAGCGGTTCGCCGGGTGGTCGTACAGGTCCAGCGGCGTGTCGATCTGCTGGACGCGGCCGTCGTGCAGGACCACGATGCGGTCGCCCAGCGTCATGGCCTCCACCTGGTCGTGGGTGACGTACACCATGGTGGCGCCCAGGCGGCGGTGCAGCGCCGAGATCTCGGCGCGCATCTGCACGCGCAGCTTGGCGTCCAGGTTGGAGAGCGGCTCGTCGAACAGGAACACCTCCGGGTCGCGGACGATGGCGCGCCCCAGCGCCACCCGCTGCCGCTGCCCGCCCGAGAGCTGGCGCGGCTTGCGGTCCAGGATGGCCTCGATCCCCAGCGTGGCCGCGGCCTCGCGCACCCGGCGCTCCACCTCGTCCCGCGGAGTCTTCCGCAGCTGGAGGGCGAAGCCCAGGTTGTCGCGCACCGTCATGTGCGGGTACAGCGCGTAGCTCTGGAACACCATGGCGATGTCGCGGTCGCGGGGGGCCACGTCGTTGACCCGCCGCTCGCCGATGAACAGGTCGCCCGCCGAGATGGACTCCAGCCCCGCGATCATGCGCAGCAGCGTGCTCTTTCCCGACCCCGAGGGCCCCACCAGCACCACCAGCTCGCCGTCCTCCACGCCGAAGCTCGCCCCCTCCACCGCCACGTGCTCCGCGCCCTCCCGGTAGACCTTTCGAACCCCCTCCAGACGGATGCTCGCCATGGGTTGTGTCCTCGGTTCACGGTGGCGGTGCGCGGTCCCGCCACAGTGTAGTCATCCATGCCGCGCGCGGCCAGTTCCGATGTCGTTCCGTGCTCGGTTGGAAGGGGATGAACGGCAGGGTTCGGGCGTGCCCCCGGCGGGCGCCGGGGTCGGGCTTCGGCTCCGTAGGGCTGCAAACAACGCAGCCCAACGGAGTCGAGCCCCGCGAACTGCCCGCGGGTCTCGCCCCTTCGGGCCGAAATCCCTCACGCAGGGATCGCGCTGGCGTCCGCCGGGGTCCCCCACCCCGGCGCTGCGCGCCACCCCTCCCCCGCAAGCGAGGGAGGGGACAACCGCACAGCGTCCAGCCGTTGCCCCCTCTCCCGGAATAGGGTGGCGAGCCTCAAGCGAGCCGGGTGAGGGCTGCCGTTCTCCCCTTCCCCTTGCGGGGAGGGGCCGGGGGAGGGGGTCGCCGTCGCCGTTCCCCACAGTTCCCAAAAGCGGTTCGGGGGGAGACAGCCGGGCAGTTTCGGCTGGCTCACCCCGGCGGAGGGAGACAGGCCGGCAGTTTGGCCTGGCTCCCGGAGCCCGCGCAGGAGACGGACGGCAGTATCGTCCGGCTCCGGAGCGGCCCGCCCCTACGCAATCAATCCGGCCTCACCGCGTTCGGTACAGACGGTACGGCCGCGTCTGCTGGATCCACCGCTGCATCTCCTCGTCCCAGCGCCGCTGGATCACGCGCGGGTCCTCGCCGCGGTCGAACGCCTCGCGCGCCCAGGTGGAGCCGATCATCTGCGTGAAGCCCGTGTTCTGGATCCGGAACCGCTGCGGCGCCTGCTTCTTCGCCTCGCTCAGCAGCACCAGCGTGGTGTACACCGGGCGGAAGGCGGCGCGGTCCGTGACCTCCAGCCGCAGCGTGGTGAACGCCGTATCGCGGTACTGCGTGAACACCGCCGGGTCGCGCGTGGGGCGGATCTGCTGGGGGACGAAGCGCACGCCGGGCAGGTCGTACTTCGCGATCGCCTGCAGCAGCCTCGCCGCGTCCAGCCAGGGCGCGCCGAAGGTGGTGAACGGCTCGTCCGTGCCGCGCCCCGTGTGCACGTTGGTGGCCCCGTCGGCGAGCACCAGCCCGGAGTACAGGAGCTCCGCCGCCACCGAGCGGATGTTGGGGCTGGGGCGCACGAAGGGCAGCCCCGTGCGGTCGAAGAACACGTCCGGCCGCCACCCCTCCGCCGGCACCACGTGCAGGTCCGCGCCCACCTTCGCGTCGGCGTTGTAGTAGCGCGCGATCTCGCCCGAGGTCATCCCGTGGCGCAGCGGCACCGTGTAGTAGCCGGTGATCACCTGCGTCACGTTCCGCACGTCCAGGTGCATCACCGGCCCGTCCGCCGCGTCGGTGATGGGGTTGGGGCGGTCCAGCACCACGAAGGGGATCCGCCGCTTCGCCGCCTCCTCCATCGCCATCGCCATGGTCCACACGAAGGTGTACGGCCGCGCCCCGATGTCCTGGATGTCGTACACCAGCACGTCCACGTTCGCCAGCTCCTCCGCGGTGGGGCGCTGGGTGCGGTCGTACAGCGAGAACACCGGCACCCCCGTGCGGGAGTCGCGGCCGGCGGTCACGGTCTCGCCCGCCTCCAGCTCGCCGCGGATCCCGTGCTCCGGCCCGAAGAGCGCCACCAGCCGCACCCCGGGGGTGCGCGCCAGCAGGTCGGCCGCCAGCTCGCCGGAGCGGGTGACGGCGCTCTGGTTGGTGATCAGCCCCACCCGCTTGCCGCGCACCAGGTGCATGGAGTCGCGCACCAGCACCTCCAGCCCCGGCACCACGCCCGCCTGGCGCGGCTCCGCCGCGGGCGGCGCGACGGCCTGCGCGCTGCCGGCCTGCGCCGCGGGGGTGCTGTCGGCCGGGGTGTCGCTGGGGGGCGCGGCGGTGCCGCAGGCGGGGGCGCCGGCAAGCAGCAGGGCGCCCGCGAGCAGGGCGATCCGGGGGAGCGGGGTCGGTTGGCGGTGCGTCATCGGCGTCCGTATCTTGGGTGCGTTCCGTCGGGGCGCGGCCTGCGCGCCCGCGGCGTTCCCGCGAATCCCGGACCAGCCCGCCCGCCGGGCGCCGGGCGCGCCACCCCTGGAGGGAGAGGGAGCTTGAGCGAAACGTTCCGCCTGGCCCGGCAGGAGGAGATCCCCGAGCTGGCGCGCCTGGTGACGCACAGCTTCCCCGCGCCCGGCCGCACCGTGGAGTGGTGGGCCAACGCCCTGGTGGACGACCCGCGCGGGGCGCTGGAGGCGCTGTGGGTGGGCGAGTCCGGCGGGCGTCTGGCCGCCGCCTGCCAGATCCTGCGCTTCCGGCAGTGGATCGCGGGAACGCCCTTTCCCAGCATGGGTCTGGCCATGGTCTCCATCTCCCCCGTGCACCGCCGCAGGGGAATGGCGGGGCGGATGGTGCGCGAAGCCTTCCGGCACTCGCTGGAGCGCGGCGACCTGGCCTCCGCCCTGTACCCCTTCCGCGTCACCTTCTACGAGCGGCTGGGCTACGGGCTGGCGGGCGAGGTCTTCCAGTACCAGCTCCCCCCCGAGTCGCTCCCCGACGACCCCGAGGAGCGCGGGCGCGTCACCCAGGTGGCCGACGACGCCGACCGCGCCGCGCTCCGCTCCGTCTACGACCGCTGGATCCGGGTCCAGACCGGGCAGATGGAGCGCGCCGAGCGGAGCTGGAACGCCACCTGGGACAGCCCGCTCCTGGCGCCGGTGGTGTACCGCGGGCCGGAGGGCGAGCCCGAGGGGTACGCCATCGTCCGCTACCGCCCCGACCTCCCCGTGGCCTCGCGCTTCGCCGAGGTGGAGGAGCGCGCCTGGCTCACGGAGCGGGCGCAGCGCGGCATCTACGCCTGGCTCTCCTCGCTGGGCGACCAGCACCGCCAGCTCGTGTACCGCGCGCACCCCGAGGAGGACTTCGGCGAGCGCGTGCAGGAGCCCCGGCTCCCGCTGGGCGGCGCCCCCAACTGGGGGATCTGGTTCCCCTCCGCCTCGCTCCTGGTGGGGCCCATGTTCCGGCTGCTGGACGTCCCCGGCGCGCTGGCGCTGCGCTCCGCCCCGGAGGACGCCGCACTCACCGCCACGCTCGTGGTTCGCGACGAGGACCTGCCGGAGAACGACGGCCCCTGGCGCCTGCGCGTGGAGGGCGGGCGCATGCACGCCGAGCGCGCCCCCGGGGGCGCGGCGACCGGCCCCGTGCTCACGCTGCCGGTGCGAACGCTGTCGCGCATCTTCGTGGGCGCGGTGGCCCCGTCGCAGGCCGTCGCCACCGGGCACGCGGCGGTGGACGACGCGTCGGCACTCGAAATGCTTGACCGTGCCTTCCGGGTGCCGCGGCCCTGGACCTTCGAGCGGTTCTGAGCCGGCCCCGTCCACCACCAGCCACCGGGCGACCGGAACCTCGATGACCCAAACGCACAGCAGGCTCCCGCTCTCCCGCGTCGCCGCGCCCGCGGCGGCGCTCCTGCTCCTGGGACTCGCCGCGTGCGGCGGCGGGGGAGGCGACGCCGGCTCCACCGGCGACGCCGCCGCGTCCGACGTCAGGACCTTCGCCGGGGGGGCGCCCGGCGGCATGCTGATCGTCCTGTCCGACGGCGAGCCGGACGACCTCAACCCGCTCACCTTCGACAGCAACCCGTCCTACCAGATCGTCCACCTCGTCTTCCGCGCCCTGGCGCGGCGCGACAGCACGCTGAGCAGCTACGTCCCCGACCTGCTGGAGCGCTGGGAGCGGCCGGACAGCGCCACCGTGCTCCTGCACGTGCGCCCCGGACTCAAGTGGCACGACGGGCAGCCGGTCACCGCCGGGGACGTGGTCTTCACCATCGAGCGGCAGAAGGACCCGAAGACCGCCTCGCCGCGGCAGCAGGACGTGATCGCCGTGCAGTCCGCCCGCGCCGTGGACTCCGTCACGGTGGAGGTCAAGCTCAACCGCACCGGCCCCTCCACGCTCAACGCGCTGCTGGAGGTGATCCCCGTCCCCAGGCACCTGCTGGACAGCATCCCCGCCGAGCGCATGCGCTTCGCCGGCTTCGGGCAGCGCCCCGTGGGGAACGGTCTGTTCCGCTTCGGCGCCTGGCAGAAGGGGCAGCAGGTGATGGTGCAGGCCAACCCCGACGCCCCCGAGGGACGCCCGGCGCTGGAGCGCGTCATCATGCGCCTGGTCCCCGACCCCACCGCGCGCACCACCGAGCTGCTCAACGGCAACGGCGACATGGCCAAGGTGGCCGCGCACCAGCGCCGCGAGGTGGAGGGCGCCCGGGGCGTCAGGCTGTACACCGCCGCGCAGGTGCGGCCCGCTTGGATCGCCTGGAACGTCAACAAGTTCCCGGTGGACGACCCCGCCGTGCGCCGCGCAATCCTCATGGGCATCGACCGCCCGGGGATCGTGCGCGGGCTCTTCGGCGAGCAGGGGCAGGCCGCGCTCACCCCCATCCCGCCCAAGCTGCGCGAGCACGGCGCCGGCGTGCGGCCCGTCCCCTACGATCCCGCCGGGGCCAGGCAGCTGCTGGCGCAGGCCGGCTGGACCGACGCCAACCGCGACGGCATCCTGGAAAAGAACGGGCGCCCGCTGCACGTGGACGTGGAGTACAGCGCCAGCGACCCCATCCGCGGCGACGTGCTGGTGGCCATGCAGGCGCAGCTCCGCCGCATCGGGGTGGACATGGCGCCGCGCTCGTACGAGCGCACCACCTGGGTGGAGCGGCTGCGCGGCCGCGAGTTCACCGGCTCGTTCTGGGGGTGGGGGTGGGGTCCCGGCGTGATGGGCCCCAACGCCGAGCAGCTGTTCCATTCGCGCTCCATTCCGCCCAACGGGCCCAACTTCGCCGGCTACCGCAGCCCGCGGGTGGACGCGCTGATCGACTCCATCCTCGTGCAGAACGACACCGTCCGCGCGCGGGGGCTCTGGGCGCGGCTGGAGCAGCAGGTGACCGACGACGCCGTGTACGCGCCCATCTTCCTGGACCCGGAGTTCTACGCGGTCAACGACCGGTTCGCGAACGTCAAGTTCCGGGGGCCCGAGTGGTGGGAAGACGTGATCTTCTGGAACGTCCCGGCGGACAAGCGGCTGCCGCGCGACCGCACCCGCTGAGGTTTTTCTGATGATGTAGTGGTGGGCCGCTACGGAGCCCGGCCAAACTGCCGGCCGGTCTCCTGCGCGGGCTCCGGGAACCCCGCCAAACAGCCGGCGGGTTTCCCTCCGCCGGGGTGAGCCTCGCCAAACCGCCGGCGAGTCTCCCCCCGAACATCTCCTGGGGGATACGACGGAACTGCTGACGGCAAACGGCGGAACGGCGCGTAGGCTGCCGTTCCGCCGTTTGCCGTTCTCCCCTCCCTCGCTTGCGGGGGAGGGGTCGGGGGTGGGGGGTGCCCCGCGGTGACACGCCGCCGCCGGCCTCCGCCTCGGAGATTCCCCTCTCCCGGAACGGGGGAGGGTGGCGAGCCTCAAGCGAGCCGGGTGGGGGCCGTTACCCCCTCCGCCGTCCCGGCCTCCGCGTGGGGCGCGGGCGCTGCTTCTGCCTCCGGATGCGCTCCCGCTCCAGGCGCGCCTTGCGCTCGCGCTCCAGCTTCTGCCTGCGCGCCTCCTCGATCGCCGCGGGGCTCCCCGGGCGCGGGCGGATGGCGGCGTCGGTGATCGCCAACGCCACGGCGTCGTGCACCTTCACGCGCACGTCCAGCATCGCCGCCTGCGAGGCGTTGTCCCAGGTGCGGTTGGCCAGCAGCACCACGAACAACTGCTGCGTCGGGTCGATCCAGATCGAGGTGCCCGTGAAGCCCGTGTGGCCGTAGGACTGCGGCGAGAAGTAGCTCCCCGCCGAGCTGCGCGCCGCGGGGACGTCCCACCCCCAGGCCCGGTTCCCCACCCGCGTCCGCACCGTGGTGAAGCGGCTCACCGTTTCCGGCGAGTACACCCGCTGCGTCCCGTAGCTCCCGCCGTTCAGCAGCGTCTGCGAGTACACCGCCAGGTCGCGCGCCGTGGCGAAGAGCCCCGCGTGGCCCGCCACCCCGCCCAGGCGGTACGCGTTGGCGTCGTGCACCACCCCGCGCAGCACGTGGCCCTGGTTGGAGCGCGCCGCCCCCGGCGCCGTGAAGGGGCGCAGCGCCGCCGGCGGCAGGTACATGGTGGACGACATCCCCAGCGGCGCGTACACCCGCCGCGCCAGGTACGCGTCCACCGGCATCCCCGCCACCTCCTCCACCAGCGCCGCCAGCAGGATGAAGCCGAAGTCGCTGTACACCATCCGCTCCCCCGGCCGCGTCACCAGCGTCGCGCGCATCGCCTGCCGCAGCGCCGTGGCCGGCGAGCGCGCGTCGCCGTACAGCCACTCCCCCGCCGGGAGCCCCGAGGTGTGCGTGAGCAGGTGGCGCACGTTCACCTCGTCCTTGTACCTCCCCGTGAAGCCGGGCAGGTAGCGCTGCACCGGCGCGTCCAGGCGCAGCCTGCCGTCGTCCACCAGCGCCATCACGGCCGCCGTCGTCCCCGCCACCTTGGTCAGCGAGGCGATGTCGTACAGCGTTTCCGTGGCGCGCACCGCGCCCGCCCCGCCCGGCAGCCGCCCGTACCCGCGCAGCCGCACCAGCGTCCCGCGGCGCCCCACCGCCAGCGCGGCGCCGGGAAAGGTCCCCGCCTCCACCGCCGCGCGGATCACCGCGTCCGCCCGCTCCAGCCCCGCCTCGCTCATCCCCGCCTCCGCGGGGTCGCCCTCGCGCAGCATCGGCGCGGCGGGCCAGCGGGCCGGCGGCGCGTCGCCCCCGTCGGCCAGCACGTCCGGCGACAGCGCCTCCGCCGCCGCGCGCTGCGCCTCCGGCCCCGCGCCCCACGCCAGCACCACCGAGCGCGCCGGCGGGAGCGAATCGGGCGCGGCGGCGGCCAGGCGCACCAGCACCGTCGGCGGGTCCGGGCGCGCCGCGCGCGGTTTCGCGCTGTCGGGCCGCGCGGCCGTGCCCGCGCTGTCCGCCCGCGCGAGCAGCCCGCGCGCCGCGTCCAGCAGCGCGGCGCCCGATCCCGGCGCCGTCTCCACCACCAGCCAGCAGTCCGCCCGGCGGAGCGCCCGGCCGAAGCCGGCAGGGGCGCCCTCGCCCGCCGGGAAGTACAGCGCGCGCATGGCGGGGAAGCGGCGCGCGGCCAGTCCGCGGAAGAGCGGGGCGTCGCCCGGGCGGGCCAGGAGCAGCGGTGTCCGGCAGGGGCGCAGCGTCGCGGCCGGCGCCGCGCCGAGCACCACCCGCGCCGCCTCCGCCGCCTCGCGCGCCGCCGCCACCGCGTCCGCGGTGCGCAGCAGGGGGAGCAGGCTGTCCGGGTGCACCGCGGGGCGCGCCTCCCCGCGCAGCCGCTCCTTGGCCGCCAGGATCCTCCGCACCGCCTCGTCCACGCGCGCCGCCGGGATGCGCCCCGCGTTCACCGCCGCCACCAGAGTGTCGATCGTCGCCCCGGCGTCCGATACTCCCAGGAGCAGGTCCGCGCCCGCCGCCACCGCGAGCACGGCGGCCCGCGCCTCGCCCCGCCCGGCCGCCAGCGCGCTCCCCGGGCCCACCTCCGCCGCCAGCAGCCCCGCGAACCCCAGGTCGCGGCGCAGCAGCCCCGCCGTCGCCGCGGGCGACGCCGCGAGCGGCACGGAGTCGCCCGTCAGCGCCGGGAGAGCGAGCACCGGGAGCGTCGCCGCGTCCGCGTCCGCCGCCAGCGCCGCGCGCACCACCGGGAGCTCCACCGCATCCAGGTGAGCCCGGTCCCAGCGCAGCACGGGAAAGGGGAGCGTGTCCGCCGCGGCGCGCCGCGGCGCGAGGAGGCGGACCGCGGCGAGCGTCCCCTCGCCGCGGAGCCCCTCCAGGTACGCCGCGACGGCCTTGCCCGCGGCGTCCGGGTCGGGGCGGGGGAGGCCGGCCGGCGCCTCCGCGCCGATCCCCGGGAGCGTCACCAGCGCCAGGTCCACGCCCAGGGCGCGCGCCTCCGCCCCGGCGATCGCCCCCGCCTCGCGGGCCGCGTCCACCAGCCCGCGCGAGGCGAGCACCGCGGGCGGCGGCAGGTCGGTGGCCTCCGGCGCAAGGGCGCCCGCTCCGCCGTCCAGCTCCGCCACCGCCAGCAGGGGGACGGGCGCCGCGGCGCGCAGCGCCGCGAGCGCCCCGGCACCCGCGCGCGCCGGCCCGCCCCGCAGCAGCACCCCGCCCACGCTGTCCACCTCCACCCGGCGGCGGGCCGCGGCGGCGCCGCCCGCGTCCATCGCGGGTACCACCATCTGCGCCACGCGCGCCCGCAGCGTCAGACGTGGGAGCACGCTCTCCGCCCAGCGCTCCTGCGGCTCCTCGCGCCGGCAGCCGCCCAGCGCCAGCGCGGCGACGAGGAGCGCGCAGGCGAGGCGGCGCGGCGCGGCGACGGCTTTCCGGGCCCGGAGCGGAATCATTAGGTCGGTGGCGAGCGGCGGTCCGGGCGCTTCCCGGGAAGGATGTCGGGTCTGTGCGGCGGAAAGCAGGATCCGGGCCGGCATGCTGGGGCAAAGGTGGTACATCGTGGGGCGACGCTGTCTCACAAAACCCCGCTCCGGCCGCCCCGGGGCACCTCCCGTTTCGCCAGCACCGGTGCGGGAAACCGGTGCATGAGGCTACATGGTCTGTCTTTTGCGCGGGTTGTGGAAACTTTCCCTCCGGGCCCGTCCGGGCCGCGGATCCCGCGCCCGGGAGCGTTCCCGGGCAAGCCGCGCCTCCCGGAACAGAGGGGAGGCGGCAGGGAGCCTTTCCCGATACGAGCCCCTATCCACAGCGGATGTACAGTGTTGTTCAAGAGCGGTTTGCGGCCGAGGCTCGCGGTGAGCCGTCGGCCCCGGCGGACGCCCCATCGCTCGCGTCCTACCTTCCATCCGCCAGAAGCGCGAGCATGAGCCGTTCTTCCACGGTCTACGTCGCCGACGACAACCCGGCGATCCTCCAGGGACTCGACCGCGCCCTCAGCGCGAACGGGTATCGGGTGCAGACCGCCCACAGCGGTCCCGTCCTGCTGGAGCTCCTCGCCGCCGCGCCCCAGGCGCCCGACCTTCTCCTGCTGGACGTGATGATGCCGGAGATGAGCGGGCTGGACGTGCTTCGCACCCTGCGGCGCGACCCCCGCTGGATGGACCTTCCCGTCGTCCTGATCACCGCCACCAACGACGCCACCCTCCCCGTTTCCGCGCTGCGCGACGGGGCCGTGGACTTCCTGACCAAGCCGTTCCGCCTGGACGAGCTGCTGGCGCGGGTGGACTCGCACATCCAGCGGCACCAGGAGCTGCGCCGGGCGCGCGAGCAGGCCCGCATGCGCCTGCAGACCATCGACCTGATCCGCGAGCTCAACCGGGTGGTGACCGCCGACGAGATGTTCCACCTGGTCACCTCCCGCACCGCCGAGATCCTGGGCGTCAGCCGCTGCTCCATGGTGGTGGTGGAGAAGGGGGAGCGCGGGGAAACGGTGGCGCGCATAGCCGCCTCCTCCGACGAGGGCGCCGAGGGGCGCATCCGCGACCTGGACCGTTATCCCGAGCTGCGCGCCGCCCTGGAGCGGGGCGCCGCGGTGTGCGTCCCCGACGTGGGCGCCTCGCCGCTCTTCGCGGAGACCCGCGCGGCCTGGGAGCGCGACGGCGGAATTCCCGAGATCCGCTCCGTGGTCGCCGTGCCCTTCCCCATCACCGACAGCATGACCGGGGTCTTCCTGGAGCGCTCGCTCGCCGGGGAGCCCGTGCTGGGCGAGGGCGCCGAGGAGCTGGCGCTGCGGGTGGTGGAGGCGGTGGTGCAGGCGTGCGGCCGGGTGCAGGTGTTCCAGAACCTGATCGAGCAGCGGCGGCGGCTGCACGACCTGGCCCACACCGACGAGCTCACCGGGTGCGCCACGCGGCGCTCGCTGATGCACTTCCTGCGGGAAGAGATGGAGCTGGCCCAGGCGCGCCAGGAGCCGCTGAGCATCCTGGTGATGGACGTGGACCGCTTCAAGGAGATCAACGACACCCACGGCCACCTGGCCGGCGACGTCGTGCTCCGCACCCTGGGCGCCTGGCTCAACGCCGAGGGCGCGCTCCGCAACAACGACCTGGCCGGCCGCTACGGCGGCGACGAGTTCGTGGTGGTGCTCCCGCAGACCCCCGCCGCCGGCGCGCTGCGCTTCGCCGAGCGGGCGCGCGGCTACTTCGGCGCGGTCCCCTTCGCCTTCGGCGACACCACGGTGCAGGCCACCCTCAGCGTGGGCGTCGCCACCTGGCCCGAGGTGGACGCCAAGGGCGCCGACGAGCTGATCTCCTCCGCCGACGCCGCCCTGTACATGGCCAAGCAGGGCGGGCGCGACCGCGTCCACCTGGCGCTCCCGACCCCGCGCTCGCAGGCGCAGGCCGTGTAGCGCGGCACGGCCGTACAGGGTCCGGCGGGGACGAGGGAGGCGCGGTTCATGCAACCGCGCCTCCCTCGTACTTCCACACCCGGAGGAAGCGTGCGTCCGCTGATCGTCGTCACCACCACCATGGGTCCCGGGGGGGACCACGACCTCCCCCAGGTCCGCCTGTACGCCCAGTACATCGCCGCCGTGGAGGCGCACGGAGCGGTCGCACTGCTCCTCACCCCCGGCCACTCCCCGGACTCCGCCCGGCAGCTGCTGGGGATGGCCCACGCCCTGGTGCTCACCGGGGGCGAGGACGTGGACCCCGCCCGCTACGGCCAGGAGCCCCACCCGGAGCTGGGCGCCGTCAACCCCCCGCGCGACGAGACCGAGTTCGCCGCGCTGGAGGCGGCGCTCGAGCGCCGCATGCCGGTGCTGGCCATCTGCCGGGGGTGCCAGGTGCTCAACGTGGGGATGGGGGGAACCCTATTCCAGGACCTCCCCTCGCAGCGCCCCGGCCGCGTCCACCACGAGCAGACCGCCGCCTGGAACCACCGCTCCCACCACGCGACGGTGCAGGGCGACTCCGGCCTGCGCCGCATCTTCGGGGTGGACGAGCTGTTCATCAACTCCTTCCACCACCAGGCCGTGGACGCCCTGGCGCCCGGCCTGGCCGCCACCGTCGTCGCCGAGGACGGCGTGGTCGAGGGCATCGAGGCCTCCGGCTTCCCCTGGGTGTACGGCGTGCAGTGGCACCCCGAGCGCGGCGAGGCCCACGCCGCCCACGACCAGCGCGACCCCGACCGCCGCCTCTTCTGGGCGCTGGTGCAGGCCGCGCGCGAGTTCGGCGAGACCACGGGCGAGCGCGCGGAGCGCGGCGAGGCCGTCGCGAGCGGCTGACGACGCCGGTACGCAGCACGGAAAACGCGCCCCCGCCGGGATCTTCCGGCGGGGGCGCTGCCCATGGGTCGATGGAGTGACGCCCGAGTCTACTCGTGTCGAGGCCGTCCGTCCGCCGTCTCCTCCGGCAATGGCCGTCGAGCGAGGATGCGGTCCTTGTGCAGGCGGAGTGTTTCCATCAGCTGGGTGCGCGAGCGGACGCCCACCTTGTCGTGGATGTGCTGCACGTGGTGCCGGACCGTGTGGACGCTGACGCTCAACGAAAGGGCGATCTCGCGGTTGGTCCTGCCCCGCATGACCAGGCGCGCGATCCGGATCTCCGCCGGAGTCAGCCCCTGCTGCTCCAGGTCCCGGTCCGTGAGGGGATCCTGTGAATCGAGCAGGATGAGGGTGGCCGGGCTGCGGCCATGCCGCGGGACGCCCAGGTCCACCGCCCGCAGGTGCACCTCGGTCCCGTCCAGCGTCACGTGCCGCTCCGTCTGGGGAACGAGCTCCGTCTTTTCCCGCCCGGCCTCCTCCTCGATCTGGAGGTGCAGGCCCACGCACAGGAAGCGGATCTCCTCCCTGATGCTCTTCCGGGTCTCACCCGCGTCCAGCCGCTTTCGTGCATTCAGGTTCGCGTGGAGGATCGCCCCCCCGGGGCTGCACAGGACCAGCTCCGCGGGGAAAACGTCCATCACCCTCGCCAGGGCGGTGGTCAGCGTGTGAAGGCTGATCTCCGCTCCGGGCCGTGCGGGGCCCCGGACGACGCCGTCTGCCGCGGGCGATGCGAGGACGTTCCGATCTTCACCCGCGCCCGCTTCGTGATCCGTTTCCAAGGCTGTCGGTCTCTGGCCAGAGTGCCGGCTCATCCCGCGCGCAACGCGGATTCCTCGCACGCCGTGGCGCCGGCGATCCTACCACCCGTCCCCCCCCACGCAGTCGTTTCCCGCCATGACCATCCCATGGGCATTCGTGGCCCATAAAAATGGGCGGTTCCGGTCGATGTACCCGGACGGCTCGCGGAGTACCGTGTCCTCTGCGGACCGGCGCCCGCCGGGACTCCGCAGCCTTCCTCCAGTGCAGGCAGTACGCTGCCGCCCGGTGAAGCGCCATCTCGTTCCATCCTCCGGAGGGATCCATGAACCGATTGCACGTCCTCGCTGCCGCGGGGCTCGTCGCCCTCGCCGGGTGCACGGACGACCCCACGTCGCCGTCCGTAGCGCCCCCCGAAAACACCAGGCCGGGATTCTCGATCGCCGTCACCCCGTTCGTTACCGCCGACGCCCTGGCGCAGACGCTGGGGGGACCGGGGGTGACGATCCAGAACGTGACGTACTCGGGTTCCACCACGGCCGCCGCAACGTACACGGGAGGTGAGACCAACGTCGGCTTCAGTGGGATCGTCCTGGCAACCGGAAGCGCGTCGGACGCGACGGGGCCGAACGACAGCGGCTTCACCACCACTGCCCTCGGCACCCCGGGCGATGCGGACGTGCAGGCCGTCGCCGGGGCTACCACATTCGACGCGGCCGTCCTGAGCTTCGAGATCGTTCCCGCCAGTGGCGACAGCGCATACTTCGAGTACGTGTTCGCCTCGGAAGAATATCCGATATTCGTAGGCTCGGGTTTCACAGACGGCTTCGTCCTCCTGGTCAACGGCCAGAACTGCGCAGTGGTCGGGGACCCGCCGGTTCCCATCACCATCAACACCATCAACTCCGGGTCGAATTCCTCCCTGTACCGGGACAACACCGGGGCGACGATCGACATCCAGGCCAACGCCCTGACCACCGTGCTTACCTGCAGGGCGGCGGTCAACCCGGGCGTGCCCAACACCGTGAAGCTCGCGATCGCCGACGGCGGTGACCCGTCCTTCGACTCGTGGGTCTTCATCAAGGCGGGGAGCTTCAGCACCACGCCCCCGGGGGAGGAGCCGGCAAACACCGACCCGGTGCTGGCCCCGATCGCCAACCAGGCAGTCAACGAGGGCTCCACGGTGGGCTTCACCGCTTCCGCGACGGATGCCGACGCGGGCCAGACGATCACCTACTCGCTGATCGGCGCGCCGGCGGGCGCGAGCATCGACCCCGCCACGGGCGCGTTCTCGTGGACGCCCACGGACGACAATCCCACCGCCACCCCGAGCGACGCCTACACCTTCACCGTGCGGGCGACCGACGACGGAGATCCGGCGGCGTTCGACGAGCAGTCCGTCACCGTCACCGTGAGCAACGTGGCGCCCACCGTCACCTCGGTCACCGGCCCCGCGGGCCCGATCGGGATGTCCGGCGGCAGCGCGGCGGCCAACATCACGGTCACGTTCACCGATCCGGGCTCCGGCGACACGCACACCACGTCCATCGCGTGCGGCAACTCGACCAGCGCCAGCGGGGGTACCTGCACGTACACGGCGGCCGGGGTCTACACCGTCACGGCCACCGTCACGGACGACGACGGCGGGTCCGGCTCCGGGACGTACCAGTACGTCGTGGTCTACGATCCCGGCGCGGGCTTCGTCACCGGCGGCGGCTGGATCACCTCGCCCACCGGCGCGTACGCGGCCAACCCCGCCCTGACCGGGCGCGCCAACTTCGGCTTCAACAGCAAGTACAAGAAGGGCGCGCAGGTGCCCGACGGACAGACGCAGTTCAGCTTCCAGGCGGCCGGGTTCAACTTCCACAGCACCGTCTACGAGTGGCTGGTCGTCGCCGGCGCCAGGGCCCAGTACAAGGGCACCGGGACCATCAACGGCAGCGGCAGCTACTCCTTCATGCTCACCGTGATCGACGGGCAGAGGCCCGGTGGCGGCGGGGTGGACCGGTTTCGCCTGAAGGTCTGGGGGGCCGGTGGAGTGGTCTACGACAACCAGATGGGTGACGGGGACGACGCGCAGGCCTCGACCGCGCTCGGCGGCGGCAGCATCGTGATCCACTCCAACTGAACCGCTCCAGCCCCACTTCAGCGGCGGGCCGGCCACCACGGCGGCCCGCCGCTCGTCGGCTCTTCCGTAATGGCGTTCCAAGGGCGGAGCGCTCGCGGATGGACCGCGAACCGATACATTGGGCAAAAATTGGCTGCATGTAGCGGGCCCGACAACATGTGACAGGATCGACGGCTCACAACCTTCTGCTACAGCAAAGGTCGTATAGAAAGTAGGAGTACATCTATTTACTCGAAACGAGTGCAATATGCACCAAAATGGGACGCGTTCTCCCATTCCCCGCACCAGTGACTGTCGCCTCGCCTGCCGGCCGCGGGGCCGTCGTGGTGGGATAGAATCGGCGGTATCGAGTACGGAGCACGACAAAGTGCCCCCGCCGGGAGATCCCGGCGGGGGCACAGCCCCCCATCCCCCTGGCCCCCTTTCCCCGCAAGCGAGGGAAGGGGGAGCAGGACGGCCCTCACCCGGCTCGCTTGAGGCTCGTCACCTCTCCCAATTCTGGGAGAGGAGGCAACGGCTGGAATCTGTGTCGTTATTTCCCCTCCCTCGCTTGCGGGGGAGGGGTGGCGCGAAGCGCCGGGGTGGGGGGCCAGCGGACGCCAGCTCCAGCCCGCGTGAGGGATTTCGGCCCGAAGGGGCGAGACCCCGCGGGCAGTTTCGCGGGGGCTCGACTCCGTTACGCACGGTTGTTCGTGCGTTACGGAGCCGAAGCCCGACCCCGGCGCCAGCCGGGGGCACGCCCGAACCTGCCGTCAAAAGCCGTAGAAGTCAGTAGATGACGCTGAACCCGTCGATCTCGTCCAGCGGAAACCTCATCTCCAGCCCCGTGTTGGGATGCACGGCGAGGATCACTTCCGTGGCTCCCTCGATGCGCAGCTCCCGCGGCTGGATCACGTACTCCGTCCCGCGGCGCGAGAGCTGCACGCGCGCCCCCTCGTCGATGGCCCGCTCCAGGCGGTCCAGGTCCTGCGGCCTCCAGCGCATCCCTACCTCCCCGTCCCCGCGCCGGCACCCGCCGGCGGCGCGGCCGCGCGCGACATGCCCGGGATCGCCTCCGGGCGCACCGAGATGTAGAAGTTCTTGACGAACAGCGAGTCGATGCGGATGAACCCGCTGTCCGGGATGTCGCCGAACTTGCCGCCCGCCCGCGGGGTGGGGCGGGGCAGGCGCACCCCCAGGGAGTCCAGCCGCACCTTGAGCTCCGCGCGCGCGATCTTCTGGATGTAGCCGTCCAGGTTCACCCCCGCGCCCGGGTAGATGGGGATCCGGGTCCCCTCCGGCGGCGGCGGCTCGAAGCGCACCAGGATCCGCCGTCCCCCGGCGGCGCGCACCCACACCGCGTTCCCCGCCAACCGGCTCTCCGCCACCGCGGTCAGGCGCACCAGCCGTCCCAGGTCGTCCTCGCTCAGCTCCGACACCGCCTCGAAGGGGGTGGGCGCCACCGGGATCACCGGCGCGCGCGCGGAGCCGAAGTTGGCGCGCGCGCCCACCTGGTTGGTGCGCGCGGCCTCCGTGGGGTCCCCCGTGAACCAGGTGAAGAGGAGCACGGCGAGCGAGGCGGCGATCAGCCCGCCCACCAGGAGCCACACGTAGGAGCCGCGGGGGCGTACCAGCCGAATGTCCGGCATCTGCGTCGGGAGGTGAGGGGAGCGGCGACGTCGGACGCGGCGAAAAGGCAAGGAACGTTCCCCGGCTTGCCGGGTTCGATCCCGCGCCGTTAAGATACGGGCCGAAACGCCCACATCCCGACCCCTCCACCGCTCGGAACCCGGAGCCGTCCCGTGACCCGTAAACCCGCGCCCCGCGGCCGCTCGTCCCTGGCGCCCTTTTACGCCATCGTCGGCGTCGTCGCGCTCGCCGGCATCGGCTGGCTCCTGTACCAGTCCATGGGTGGCGGCGGCAAGCCCGTCACCGCTCCCGTGCCGGTGGTCATGGACCAGGCCAAGTTGAACCGCGTGCAGGGCACGTCCATCGGCCGCGCCGACGCGCCGGTGGTGATCTACGAGTTCGCCGACTTCCAGTGCCCCGGGTGCGGCCAGTTCGCCTCCATGGTGGCGCCGCTCATCAAGGAGCGCCTGGTGCAGCCCGGCAAGGTGCGCTACGTCTACTACGACTTCCCGCTCATCCAGCTCCACCAGAACGCCTTCCTGGCGGCGCGCGCCGGCCGCTGCGCCGGCGAGCAGGGCAAGTTCTGGGAGTTCCACGACGTCATCTACGGCCAGCAGCCCAACTGGAGCGCCGAGGCCGACCCGTCCGACCTGTTCGTGGAGTACGGCGTCCGCTCCGGCGTGACGGAAGGCCGGTTCGAGGAGTGCCTGCGCTCCGACAGGTACGCCAAGGAAGTGTCGGAGAGCATGGAGCTGGGCAAGTCGCTGGGCGTGCAGGGCACCCCGACGCTGATCGTGAACGGCCGCCGCCTCGCGGCCACCCCCAACTTCGCCGACCTGGAGAAGATGGTGAACGACGCCATCGCCGGCGCGCCGGCCGCCGGCGGGGCTCCCGCCGCGCCCGCCGCCTCCGCGACCGCGCCCGCCGACACCGCCGCCCGATGACCCGTCCGGAGGTTCTGGACGCGCCCGCCGCCGCCGGCCCCGACGACGAGGACGCGGCGCCCCCGGCGACGCGCATGGCCGTGGCTGTGCTGTCGCTGCTGGGGATCTTCATCGCGGGGTACCTGGCGCTGTACAAGCTGGGGTACCTGGGCGTGATCCAGTGCGGCAGCGGCGGGTGCGAGACGGTGCAGGCCTCCCGGTACGCGTACTTCCTGGGCTTCCCCGTGGCGGTGTGGGGGATCGGGGCCTACGCCGCGCTGTTCGTGCTGGCGATGATGGGGGTGCAGCCGCGCTGGGCGCGCGCGCGCTGGGTGGCCGTGGGGCTGTTCGCGCTCGCCGGGGTGGGGGTGGCGTTCTCCGCCTACCTCACCTACCTGGAGGCGGCGGTGATCCATGCCTGGTGCCGCTGGTGCGTGGGCTCCGCGGCGCTCATCACGGTCATCTTCCTGCTGACCATTCCCGGGCTCCGGCGCGCCCGCTGAGGCGGCGCGGCGTCCGTTCCCGATCGTTCGTTCCCGGAGGACACATCCATGGCGGAACCTTCCAGCAGCACCACCGCGATCCGGCTGGTCTTCGCGGACCAGGGGACCTTCCACTCCGAGACGGTGCACGTGCCGGTGGACACGCTGGCGCGCTACGACCGGCTGGTGGACCTGCTGCGCGAGGAGGAGAGCGTCACGCGCCAGATGTACGTGGACATGACCCGGCTGGTGTCGGCGTACGTGGTGGGGGACGAGGACTGATCCTTTCCCGGTTCTGAGGTGTCGAAGGTCCCGCGGCTCTCGGAGTCGCGGGACCTTTTTCTTCCGGTATGGCCGGGTGTGGGGCCGCTCCGGAGCCCGGCGGTACTGCTGCCGGTCTCCTGCGCGGGTCGCGGAGCCCCGGGAAACTGCCCCCGGGTCTCCGCTCCGGCTACGGGAGCCAGCCGAAACTGCCCGGCTGTCTCCCTCCGCAACGGATTCGGGGGGTACTACGGGAACTGAGAACAACAACGGCAGTTCTCCCCTCCCTCGCTTGCGGGGGAGGGGTCGGGGGTGGGGGGGCGCCCTACTGCCGCGCGGGGGGCGGGGGCGGAGCGGGCTGCTGCTGCGGAGCGCCTGCCTGCGGAGCACCGGCGGGCGGCTGGGCGCCGCGGCCGGCGAGGACGTCCTCGATGTTGGTGCGGAACTCCTCGAAGGGCGCGGCGCCGCTCACCACCCGCTGGCCGTTGATGATGAAGGTGGGCGTCCCGCTGATCCCGGCGGAGGAGGCCTGCATCACGTCGTTGACGATCATGGAGGCCATCTGGTCCTGCTCCACGCAGGTGCGGTACGCCGCCGCGTCCAGGCGCAGCTCCGTCGCGTAGCCGGCGAAGCGGGCCGCGGGGTTGCCCTTGCCGCTCCAATCGCGCTGCGTGGCGAACAGGCGGTCGTGCATGGGCCAGAACTGGCCCTGCGCGCCGGCGCAGTAGGCCGCCTCCGTGGCGGCCCACGACTCCGCGTGCTGCGGGATGGGGTAGGCGATGAACACCATCCTGGCCTTGCCGGGGCGGATGTAGGCGCTGTCCAGCTGCCGGTACGCCTGCTCCGTGAACTGCCGGCAGAAAGGGCACTGGAAGTCGGACACCTCCACGATGGTCACCTGCGCCTGCTCCGATCCCTTGACCCGCGCGCGGGAAGCGCGGGCCTGGAGCGAGTCGAGGCTCACGGCGCCCGCCGCGGCGGCGCCGTCCTGCGCCGGCTTCGCGGGCGTCTGCGCGCACGCGGGCGTGGCGAGGAGCACAAGGAAGAAGGCGCCGGCCGGAAGGCGGTGGAGTGCGGCCCGCCGGAGGGCGGAGCGGAGGCGGTCAGGGGTCACGGGGTCTCCCGCTGGGTGTGGTCGGGTGGGGCGCCGCCGGGGGCGCCGGTGTGGTGCGCGCGTGCGCGGGCCAGGTCCCACGCGCGCACGTGCGGGGGCGGCCAGTCCCCGGCGCGCGCGGCGGCCGCCAGGGACTTGGCTTCGGCGCGGGCGCGGGCCTCCGTGGCGGCGTCCATCCAGCCGCGGCGCACGGCCTCCTCGAACTCGTCCTGGTCCAGCACCTCCACGGCCCCGTCCGCGCCCATCCACACGTCCAGCGCCAGGTCCGTGGTGTCCCAGCGCTCCCCGTCCATCGCCACCGGGGTGAGGACGTTGGCGTAGAAGCCGGTGAAGGTGCCGTCGGCCAGGTGGAAGCGTCCCACGTCGTGCCAGGCGTCGCCGCGGTAGGTGAACCACACCACCGGCGCCCCCGGCTCCAGCACCACGCGCCCGCCGGCCACCACGGGGCGGGGGAGGCGCGCCGCCTCCAGGAAGGTGACCACGTGGCCGCCCGCGTCCTCCAGCACCGCCTGCTCGAACACCTGCTCCCGGTCCGGGAGGCGCCGGTAGTGGATGCGGACGGACCCCGTCGCCATACGCTCAGCCGTCCCGCGGCGCGACCCGGCGCGACTGCGCGTCCACGGTCGCGAGCGCGGTGAGGTTCGCGACCTCCACCGCCTCGCTGCCGCGCTGCAGCACGTGCACCGGGTGCGCCATCCCCAGCAGGATGGGGCCGAAGGCCTCCGCCCCGCCCACGCGCGCCATGAGCTTGTAGGCGATGTTGGCCGAGCTCAGGTCGGGAAAGATCAGCACGTTGGCGGAGCCGTCCAGGGTGCTGAAGGGGAAGTCCTTGTCCCGCATCTCCGGGTCCAGCGCGCTCTCCACCTGCATCTCGCCGTCCACCACCAGCGTGGGATCGGCCGCCTTCACCCGCTCCGTCGCCAGGCGCACCTTGTCCGACTGCGGGTGCCGCACCGAGCCGAAGTTGGAAAACGACAGCATCGCCACCCGCGGCTCGATCCCCAGCCAGCGGACGAAGCCGGCCGCCAGCCGCGCGATCTCCGCCAGCGTCTCGGCGTCCGGGTCGATGTTGACGGTGGTGTCCGCGAAGAAAAGGATCTCGCGCTCCAGCACCATCATGTACAGCCCTGCCACGTGCGTGGCCCCCGGCGCGGTCCCCAGCGCCTGCAGCGCGGGGCGGATGGTCTCCGGGTAGTACATGTCCTCCCCGGCCACCAGCCCGTCCGCGTCGCCCTCGTGCACCATCATGCACCCGAAGGAAACGGAGCGGCGCACCTCGGCGCGGGCGTCCGCCAGCGTCATCCCCTTGCGCCGGCGCCGCTTCCAAAGCTGCTGCGCGTAGCGCTCCAGCCGCTCCTCGTCGCCCAGGCGGTCCACCACCTCCACCCCGGCCAGCGAGATCCCCAGCGCCTCCGCGCGGGCCCGGATCCGCTCGGCCCGTCCCAGGAGGTACGGCCGGGCGATCCCCTCCTGCACCACCAGCGCCGCCGCGCGGATGATGCGCTCGTGCTCCCCCTCCGGGTACACGATGCGCTGCGGGTCGCTGCGCGCGCGGCGCATGATGTCGCGCATCACCTCGCGCCGCCGCCCCAGCCGCGCCTCCAGCTCGCCGCGGTAGGCGTCCAGCTCCAGCGCCTGGCGCGCCACCCCGGTCTCCATGGCGGCGCGCGCCACCGCGGGCGCCACCCACAGCATGATGCGCGGGTCGAAGGGCTTCGGGATCAGGTACTCCGGCCCGAAGCGGAAGCGCTCGTCGCCGTAGGCCCGCTCCACCGATTCCGGGACGTCCTGCCGGGCCAGCTCCGCGAGCGCGCGGGTGGCCGCCATCTTCATCTCGTCGTTGATGGTGCGCGCCCGCACGTCCAGCGCGCCCCGGAAGATGAAGGGGAAGCCCAGGACGTTGTTGATCTGGTTGGGGTAGTCCGTCCGCCCCGTGGCGGTGATGGCGTCCGGGCGCACCCGCAGCACCTCCTCCGGGGTGATCTCCGGGTCCGGGTTCGCCAGGGCGAACACGATGGGGCGCTCCGCCATCACCGCCACCATCTCCGGCGTCACCGCCCCCGCCACCGACAGCCCCACGAACACGTCCGCCCCCGCCATGGCGTCGGCCAGCGTCGCCGGCGCGGTGTCCTGCGCGAAGCGCGCCTTGTAGGGGTCCGTGTCCTCCGGGGCCCGGTCCGTGGTGATGATCCCCCTGCGGTCCGCCATGAAGATGTTCTCGCGGCGCACCCCCAGCGACACATAGTGCTCCGCCGTGGCGATGGCGGCGGCGCCGGCCCCCGAGAACACCACCCGCACCCGGTCTATGGCCTTGCCCGTGACGTCCAGCGCATTGAGGAGCGCCGCGCCCGAGATCACCGCCGTGCCGTGCTGGTCGTCGTGGAAGACGGGGATGTCCAGCCGCCGCTTCAGCTCCTCCTCGATGTAGAAGCACGCCGGCGCGGAGATGTCCTCCAGGTTGATCCCGCCCACCGTGGGCTCCAGCAGCTCGCAGAAGCGGATCACGTCGTCCGGGTCCCGGGAGCCCACCTCCAGGTCGAACACGTCGATGTCGGCGAAGCGCTTGAAGAGCACCGCCTTGCCCTCCATCACCGGCTTCGCCGCCAGCGGGCCGATGTCGCCCAGGCCCAGCACCGCCGTGCCGTTGGAGACCACCGCCACCAGGTTGCCGCGCGCCGTGTAGCGGAACACCTCCTCCGGGGCCGCGGCGATCTCGCGGCACGGCTCCGCCACACCGGGCGAATAGGCGAGGGACAGGTCGCGCTGGGTGCTGGCCGGCTTGGTGGGGACGACGGCGATCTTGCCGCGGCGGCCGGAGCTGTGGTAGTCCAGCGCATCCTGGCGTTGGTACGACATTGGGTTCCTTCCCGGAAGCGGTCCGTGGCGACGGGCCAAAGCCTAGCTCGGGGGCGTGCCGGGGTCAAGCGCGTGCGGCCGCTCCCGGCTGGTGCTTCCTTCCACGGGTCCGCGTCGGATGGATGCCGACCGCAGCGGCTGGAGCGCGCCGGTCGGCGGTCTGGGAAACAGAGCCGTCCGCGCGCGATCTGCTGGTGTCCTGCACCATAATGGTGCGCATTGGGGCAGTCCGCACTAAAAAGAGACAGCCCGACACAGCGCGTTTTTCTCGCAACAATATGTGATGAAGACGGTTACATCAGCAGCCTCCCTTGGCTCCCGATGTGCTCCCA
This sequence comes from uncultured Gemmatimonadales bacterium, assembly GCA_963716255.1. Classification (GTDB taxonomy): domain Bacteria; phylum Gemmatimonadota; class Gemmatimonadetes; order Longimicrobiales; family Longimicrobiaceae; genus JAFAYN01. The sequence goes on from OY970303.1 coordinate 4,382,804, forward strand.
CCGGCCCCGCTCATCATCCTGGCGAAGGCCCCGTTACCCGTTGAAAACGGGATTGTTGATTTACGGGAACAGAGCAGATAATATCAGACAAATCAGAAGGGTTGCTTGCTGTGGATGTCCGGTGTGGCACTGCTGAGGAGCGACCGCGCCCGGCCGGGACGGTCATGATTCACCCGAAGCTCTAAGGGGGCACCATGCGTTCGATCCGTACCCTTCTCCTCGTCGGCTCGGCCGCGGCACTCGCGGCCTGCGCCGATCAGGGGGAGACCCCGGTCGCCAGCGTCGGCACACTCGCTCCGGTCTATTCCGCGGCAGACCAGTCGAGAGCCATCAAAGGGGAGTACATCGTGGTCCTCAAGGAGGATGCGAACCCCCGCGCGGTGGCCGCCCTTTCCAAAGTGAGTCCCGAGTACGTCTACACCACGGCGCTCAAGGGATTCTCGGTCTCGCTGAACGAGGGGCAGCTGAACGCGCTCCGCAACAACCCGAACGTGGAGTTCATCGAGGAGAACCAGGAGGTCTCGGTCGCGGCCACGCAGGCGGGGGCCACCTGGGGTCTGGACCGGACCGACCAGCGCAACCTGCCGCTGAGCACCTCGTTCACCTACCTGAACACCGGACTCGGCGTCAACGCGTACATCATCGACACGGGCATCAACTTCAGCCACGTGGAGTTCGCCGGGCGCGCCTCCACCGGCTACGACGCGGTCACGCTGGGCGGCACCGCGGCGGACTGCCAGGGGCACGGGACGCACGTCGCCGGGACCGTGGGAGGGCTGACCTGGGGGATCGCCAAGACGGTCAACCTCAAGGCCGTGCGCGTGCTCAACTGCAGCGGATCGGGCACCAACGCCCAGGTCGCCGCAGGAATGGACTGGGTGGCGGCCAACCACGTGAAGCCGGCGGTCGCCAACATGTCGCTGGGCGGCGGGGCCTCCACCGTGGTCGACGCCGCGACCAACGGGATGATCAACGCCGGCGTCACCGTGGTCGTCGCCGCGGGCAACGGCAACTTCCTCGGCATCGCCCAGAACGCCTGCAACTACTCGCCGGCGCGTGTGCCCAACGCCATCACGGTCGGCGCCACCACCAGCACCGACGCCAAGGCCTCGTACTCCAACTACGGGACCTGCCTGGACATCTTCGCGCCGGGCTCCAGCATCACCTCGGCGAACCACGCCAACAACACCGGCTCCAAGGTCCTGAGCGGCACCTCCATGGCCGCCCCGCACGTGACCGGCGTGGCCGCCCTGTACCTCCAGAGCAACCCCACGGCGACGCCGCAGCAGGTGCGCGACGCCCTGGTCGCCAACTCCACCCCGAGCAAGGTCACCTCGCCCGGCTCCGGCTCTCCCAACCGGCTCCTCTTCAGCAGCTACTGAGCGCAGTGAAGCAGTACCCGTCCTGCGCACGGCAGCGCGCGGGACGGTAGCGGCGCAGTCAGCCGCGCCGGGATGTCCCCGGCGCGCTGAGACCCCCCCCACCAGGGAAGAAGACCATGCGCATCGCACGCTCCGCCCTCCTCGCCACCGCCGTCGCGGCCCTCGCCGCCTGCTCCGACGGCGTGGCCCCCGTCTCGCCCGCCAAGCGCGCGGGTCCCGCGGCACCCGTCCTTTCCGCGGCCAAGAAGGGAATCCCCGACGAGTACATCGTGGTCCTGAACAAGGACGCGATCCCGGAGGAGCTGCTGGCCCGGCTCGCCAACGTCAAGGCCAAGCACCTGTACAAGCACGCGCTCACCGGCTTCTCGGCGAAGCTCACCGCGGGCCAGGTCGAGGTGCTGCGGAACAGTCCCCTGGTGGAGTACATCGAGCAGGACGCGGAGGTCTCGGTCGAGACGACGCAGAGCAGCCCCACCTGGGGGCTGGACCGCATCGACCAGCGCAACCTGCCGCTCAACGCCGCCTACACCTACACGCCCACCGGCTCGGGCGTGCGGGCGTACGTCATCGACACGGGCATCAACACCTCGCACACCGACTTCGGCGGGCGCGCCAGCAGCGGCTACGACGCGGTGGACGGCGGGGCGGCCACGGACTGCAACGGCCACGGCACGCACGTGTCCGGCACCATCGGCTCCACCACCTACGGCGTCGCCAAGGGCGTGTCGCTGGTGGCCGTGCGCGTGCTCGACTGCGCCGGGAGCGGCACCAACTCCGGCGTGATCGCCGGGATGGACTGGGTGACGGCGAACCACATCAAGCCGGCGGTCGCCAACATGTCGCTCGGCGGCGGCGCCTCCACCGCCATCGACGACGCCATCAACCGCATGCACAACGCGGGCGTGACCGTGGTCGTGGCGGCGGGCAACGAGAACCAGAACGCCTGCAACGTATCCCCGGCCCGCGCCGCCAACGCCATCACGGTGGGCGCCACCACCAGCACCGACGCGCGCGCCTACTACTCCAACTACGGGAGCTGCGTGGACGTGTTCGCGCCGGGCTCGGCGATCAAGTCCACCTGGTACAGCAGCAACACCGCCACCAACACCATCGACGGGACCTCCATGGCCTCGCCGCACGTGGCGGGCATCGCCGCGCTGTACCTGGAGGGCGCCCCGACGGCCACTCCGGCGACGGTCGCGAACGCCATCATCACCACCTCCACGACCGGCGTGGTGACGAGCGCGGGCACCGGCTCGCCCAACCGGCTGGTGTTCTCGCTGCTGACCACCGGCGGCACGACGCCTCCCCCGACCGGCACCACCTACACCGGCTCGCTGAGCGGCACGGGCGCCAACTCCTACCAGCCGAGCACCACCGGCTACGTCGTCAGCGTCTCCGGGCTGCACACGGGCCAGCTCACGGGCACGGGCGTCGACTTCGACCTGTACCTGCAGAAGCTGAGCGGCTCCACCTGGAGCACCGTGGCCAGCTCGCTGGGGACCACGTCCACGGAGAGCGTCAGCTACTCCGGCACGGCGGGCACCTACCGGTGGCGCGTGTACTCGTACAGCGGCAGCGGCAGCTACACGCTGGTCACGACCAAGCCCTGATCCATTCCCTGGGCGCAACGCTCCTCCCCGGACCCGCGCGGGTCCGGGGAGGAGCGGGCCCCTGGGCCCGAAAGAGGAGGACACGCTTCCGCACCCGGCTCGGAACCGGCCCCCACCAGGGGGAGAAGTGCCGCTTTGAACGCAGTCCCTCGTGGTAGACGTATCCAACCGTTCCACACCACAACGAGAGGCAAACACCATGCGTCACGTACGTAACGCGCTGCTCGCCGGCTCCGTGATCGCGCTCGCCGCCTGCGCGAACGACTCCCAGGAGATGGTCTCGCCGCAGGGCATCAAGGCCCCGCTCCTGTCGGCGGCCGGCAAGAAGATCGAGGGTGACTACATCGTGGTGCTGAGGGAGGGCGTCGACCCCGAGAACCTGGTCAGGGTCAAGGGCGTGAAGGCGAAGCACCTGTACCGCTCCGCGGTCAACGGCTTCGCGGTCAGCCTCAACGCCGAGCAGCTCGAGGCGGTCCGGACCGACCCGAACGTGGAGTACGTGGAGGAGGACCAGCAGATCGACATGGACGCCACGCAGAGCGGCGCCACCTGGGGGATCGACCGAATCGACCAGCGCAACCGGCCGCTGAGCGGCACGTACACCTACACGACGACCGCGTCCGGCGTGTACGCGTACGTGATCGACACGGGGATCTACTCCAGCCACTCCCAGTTCGGCGGCCGCGCGAGCAACGTGTTCGACGCGCTGGGCGGCACCGGCCTGGACTGCAACGGCCACGGCACCCACGTGGCGGGCACCATCGGCTCCAGCACCTACGGCGTCGCCAAGGGCGTGCAGCTCCGCGGCCTGCGGACGCTGAACTGCAGCGGCTCGGGCGCCACCTCGGGGATCATCGCGGCCATCGACTGGGTGCGCCTGAACCGCGTCAACCCGGCGGTCGCCAACCTGTCGCTGGGCGGCGGGTTTTCCTCCACGCTGAACACCGCCATCAACAACCTGGCCAACTCGGGCGTGTACGTGGCCGTGGCGGCGGGCAACGAGAACCAGAACGCCTGCAACGTGTCCCCTGCGAGCGCCGCTTCGGCGACCACCGTGGCCGCGAGCACCAGCACCGACGCCCGGGCCTCGTACTCCAACTACGGGAGCTGCGTGGACGTCTACGCGCCGGGGAGCAGCATCACCTCCACCTGGCTGAACGGCGGCACCAGCAGCATCAGCGGCACCTCCATGGCCTCGCCGCACGTCGCGGGCGTGGGCGCCCTGTACAAGGCCACGTACGGCAACGCGTCGTCCTCCACCATCGACTCGTGGATCAAGACCAACGCCACGGCGAACGTGATCACCGGCAACCCCTCCGGCACGCCCAACCGCCTGCTCTACAAGGGCACGCTGTAAGCTCCGGATCCGGCAGGACGGAGAGGGCCGCGGCGCACGCCGCGGCCCTCTTCGCATTTCCGTACCGGTTTGGTGCACCTCGCGCATCACCCGGGTTCGCCGGGCAGCACCATAATGGTGCGTGCGCCGCCGAATTGCACCAAAGCAGGACGTGGGCACTGTGTGAGCGCAAATGCAAACCGTTGCAGATAATATGTTTGGCGTTCGGTAGAGTTTGGCGCGGCACCTGCTTTGGAGGGGGCGTCACAACCCCGTTCGTGTCCCATTCCATTCCAGGAGTACACCCTTGAAGCGACTCGCCATCATCGCCGCCAGCGCTCTCGTACTGGCAGGCTGCCAGGACTCCAGCGACGTCCTCGCCCCCACCGCAACGGCGCCGGAAGCGGCTCCCTCGTTCAGCACCGCGGGGAACGGGGAGTACGTGTCCGGGCAGATCCTCGTCAAGTTCAGGAGCGGCGCGAACGGCGCCTCGGTGGCGTCGGCCCACGGCGGGAGCCTCAAGAAGGAGATCCTCGACCGGATCTTCGTGATGAAGGTCCCCGCCGGCCGCGAGCTGAACGTGATCTCCGCGCTCTCGCACAACCCGAACGTGGAGTTCGCCGAGCCCGACTACATCCGCACCTACGGGCTGCCGTGCTCGCTGGGCGACTGCGTGGCCCCGCTGGACACGTACTTCGGCTACAAGTGGGACCACAACAACGACGGCACGCTCAACACCACCACCGGCGCGCTGGTGGTGAACACCGGCAAGGTGGACGCCGACATCGACTGGCTCGAGGCCCACCAGCAGCTCGGCGCGTTCACGGGCGGCGCGGTGATCGCGATCATCGACACCGGCGTGTTCGGCGCGCACGTGGACCTCGCCGGGCGGGTGCTCCCCGGCTACGACTTCGTGAACAACGACGCCGACCCGGCCGACGACGACGGGCACGGCACGCACGTGGCGGGAATCGCGGCTGCGGGCGGCGACAACAACCTGGGCGTCACGGGTGTCGCCTACGGCCCCAACGTCAAGATCCTGCCGATCAAGGTGTGCGGCCCGAGCGGGTGCCCGAGCTCCGCCATCGTGAGCGGGATCCGCTACGCCGCCGACAACGGCGCCAACGTGCTCAACCTGAGCCTCGGCGGCCGCTTCGCCACCACCGCCGAGCAGCAGGCCCTGCAGTACGCCCTGAGCAAGGACGTGCTCCCGTTCTGCGCCACCGGCAACGACGGCTCGAAGACGGCCATCTCGTATCCGGCCAAGTTCCCGGAGTGCGTGGCGGTGGGCGCGACCGACTGGTTCGACACCAAGGCTTCGTATTCCAACGCCGGCAACGAGATCGACGTGTCCGCGCCCGGCGGCGACAACGAGAACGTCAACGGCTACAGCTACATCCTCTCCACCTACAACGACGGCGGCTACGGCTTCGTGGCCGGGACCTCCCAGGCGACCCCGCAGGTCACCGGCCTCGGCGGGCTCCTGTACGCCACCGGGATGCGCGGCGCGGCCAACATCCGCGCCCGCATCGTGGCCACGGCGGACGACCTGGGCACCAGCGGGTGGGACAAGAGCTTCGGCGCCGGGCGCATCAACGTGTACCGCGCGATCAACAACCTCCGCTGATCGCCGGAGGCGGGTGCGAACGGGCGGGCCGGGGGATGTCCCCGGCCCGCTCGCGCGTTGAAGCCGGTGCAGTGCAAGTAATTCCAGACACGGAGCATAAAGAGCGACACACATTGCGTGTGGGCTGTGCGAAACGTATCTTGAGAATTCTCCTCATCGGCCACGGAACCGTACCAGACGTGCATTGAAGGTACTCCTTCTCGACGCGGACCGCGCGGTCGTTCGAACGATCGAACCGGAGCTGAACGGCGCCCGGCTCCAGGCCGCGCACGGCCAGGCCGAGGGCCTGCGCATGCTCCGTGAAGGCGGATGGGACCTGATCCTGCTCGACGCGGGGTTCTCCGGGGCGGGGATGGAGCTGCTGCGGCGGCTCCGCGCGGACACCTCCACGCCGCCGGTGGTGCTGCTGACCGCCGAGCCCTCGGTGGACCTGATGCTGGAGGCGATCGGCGAGGGCGCGCACGAAGTGCTCCCCAAACCGGTGCAGCCGGGGATGCTGCGCGGCATCGTGCACTCCATCGCCCGCGCCGGGACGATCCGGCCGCTCTCCGCCGCGCCCGCGGTGGAGGACGCCATCGTGGGCTCCAGCCAGGAGATGCTCTCGGCGTTCTCGTCGGTGGCGCGCGCGGCGGCCAGCGATGCGACGGTGCTGGTGCTGGGGGAGAGCGGAACGGGCAAGGAGATGATCGCCCGGGTCCTGCACGCCCGCTCGCGCCGGGCAAAGGGCGCTTTCGTGGCCATCAACTGTGCGGCGATCCCCGAGAACCTGCTGGAATCGGAGCTGTTCGGGCACGAGAAGGGCGCGTTCACGGGCGCCATCGGCCGCCGGATCGGCCGGTTCGAGCGCGCGACCGGCGGCACGCTCTTCCTGGACGAGATCGGCGACATGTCGCTGGCCCTCCAGTCCAAGATCCTCCGCGCCCTGCAGGAGCGCGAGATCGAGCGGGTGGGCGGCGAGGCGCCGGTCCCCATCGACGTGCGGATCGTCGCGGCCACCAACCGCGACCTCAAGGCCGCAGTGGACGAGGGCACCTTCCGCACCGACCTGTACTACCGGCTGGCGGTGGTCACCCTGCACCTTCCCGCGCTGCGCGAGCGCGGCGAGGACATGGACCGGCTGGTGGAGCACTTCGTCGCGCAGTACGCCCGCCAGCACGGCAAGCCCATCCGCGGCATCTCCGAAGAGCTGTTCAAGGTGCTCCGCACCTACCGCTGGCCGGGGAACGTCCGCCAGCTCCGCAACGTAGTGGAGCGGGCGGTGGTGATGTGCAGCGGCGACGTCCTCCTCCCGCAGCACCTCCCCGGGGAGGTCTCGCAGCCGGCGCCCCGCACGCTGGACGAGGACCTCGCGGAGGGGCCGCTCTGCACGCTCCAGGAGATGGAGCGGCGCTACATCCGCCGGGCCATCCGGGAGACGGGGAACAACCTGACGCTGGCGGCGGAGAGGCTTGGGATCCACCGCAACACGCTGCGACGGAAGATGGCCGAGTACGGGCTGGACCGTGGGATGATTTTTGCCGGGGAGTAGGGCCGTCCACTTCACATCGGCGGAGACGGTGACGGACCCCGCATCTTGCGATCGTTCATAGGTCTGCTTATCGTAACGGGTTGACAACTTCCTGCGCCGGTCGCCGGCCCGGTCAGAAGTCTGCCCGTGACGGCCTGCTTCGTAGTGGGACTCGCCCACGTGGTGTTGCCCTTCCGTAGTGGTCTCCGCCCAATCCCATTTTCCCGGAGGAGGTCCGATGCATCGGATCGCAAGGAAGCTCGTCCCCGTGCTGGCACTTCTCGCCCTTTTCGCCGGCTCCGGCTGCGCGGACCGGGGGGTACCCACGGCGCTCGCGCCCGCCGCCGTGCCGTCCTTCGGCCAGGGGGGCTCGCCGAACCTCGACTCGATCGCGACCTTCCGGCAGCACCGGTCCGTCAGCATCGCGTGGGCCAAGAAGTGGATCGGCCCGGAGGGCGGGCGGCTCGACTTCAAGGGGTTCGCGATCGTCGTTCCCGCCGGGGCTGTGGACCGGGTGACGCAGTTCTCCATCACCCTGCCGGTCGATCCGCACGGATCGGAGCACGTCGTCGCGGAGTTCGGGCCGCACAACCGGCAGTTCGCCCAGCCGGTCACCGTCGAGCTGCCTTTCCTGGGCACCTCCATCGAGGGAAGCGTGACGCCGACCATCGTCTCGTGGAACGACCTGTGGGTGGACAAGGGCGCGTCGCCCACCACGGACGGCCGGCGCCTGAAGACGCAGACGTATGACCTGACTACGTTCGCCACGAGCGACGTCTTCACGACGCGGGGTGGTTCAATAACCGTCTCGGGCGGCTGAATCGAACGGGGTGGGCGTGAGTCGATCCGAAGCAACACTCGAAGAACTGTTCGCCGTCCTCCCCGAGCTGGAGGAGCTCGAGCTGCTGCGTCTCGCCCTCGTCGGGATCGCGATCCTCGATCCCGCCAAGGAATGGGACAGCTCCAGCGCGTACGCGACGATCGACAAGCGAATCGTTACGCTGGACGGGATCGAGAGGGCGGTCGATGAATCCGAGGAGAGCCTTCACCGGTACGTCGAGTCGCTGTTCGGGGGGCTCCGGCCGCTGGTCCGCGCCTACTGGTCGGGCGACAGCCTCCTCACCGTTCGTCACCTGATCGAGCTGGGCGACCGGCAGGAGCAGGAAGGGCTGTACCGCAAAGCCCGCCACTGCTACGACGTCGCCCTGTCGCTCTCCCTGCCGCTCTCCGACAAGTCCCTCCAGATCCTGGCTCTGCGCCGCATCGCGCGCGTTGCCTTCGCGCTGGGAGACCTGTACCAGGCGCAGGCGTACTACCAGCGCAGCGCCGAGCTCGCGCACGATTCGGGCAACGTCGAGAGCGAGATCATCGGCAGGACCGGGCTCGGCAACGTCCGGACTCTCCAGGGGCAGTGGGCCGAGGCGGAGCACTTCTACCGCACGGCGCTCGCGCTGGCCGATGGAATCGGGGACGACGGCGCCCTGCAGCTGGAGCGGGCGCAGCTGTACAACAACCTGGGCAACGTCTCCACCCGTCAGATGCACCTGGAGGAGGCGGAGGGGTGGTTCGAGAAGGCGCTCGCCCTGTGGGCCGTGATCCCGTCGGCATACGACCGGGCCGTCTGCCACCACAACCGCGCGCTTCTCCGGGACGCGCACGGGCGGCGGGCCGAAGCCCGGGAGATCTACCTCCAGGCGCTCAACACTCCGATCCCCCCCGGTCTGTGGTCGGCGATCGCGATCGACCTCGCCGAGTCCCATCTCCGCGACGGGAACATGTCGCAGGCCGAGGAGTGGGGACGGGCGGCGGAGGAGCGGGCGATCGCGGCCCGGTCGCCGTACTTCCTGGGCCGGATGTACCACGGCCGGGGAAACATCGCGCGCGCGCAGGCGGACGAGGGCGGCTTCATCTTCTTCGAGAAGTCGCTCCAGATCGCGCGGGAGAAGGGCTACCCGCTGCTCGAAGGCGAGACCCTGGTCGACTACGCGCTCCTCCGCGTCCAGACCGGCGGAACCGACGAGGCGCAGGCGTACCTGGAGCGCGCCCGCGAGATCTTCCGCGAGCTGGGAGCGATGCACGAGCTGTCGCGCGCGGACATGGCGCTGCGCGACCTGCGCGGAGACCAGGAGCTGGCCGCTGCCGCCAGCTGAACCGCTTCCGCGCAGACGCGCGAACGGCGAGCCCACGGGGCTCGCCGTTTTTTTTGCCGCCGTTTGACTTTCCGGTACCCGGCGCGAAGATTGCGCGTCCTACCCACGATCGCAAGGAAACTCGTGAGCGGGCTCGCAGCGGGCCGGCGCCTTCCCGGCACCGGCGGGGGCGCGCTCCCGCCGCCTTTCCACAACCGGCCGTCCCCGGCCCGCAGCAACGTGCCCCGACGACTTCGCGCTCCGCTCATCGCCGTCCCACTCGCGGCCTCGCTCTTCGCGGCCGCGGCGAGCGAGCCGTCGTCCGCGCAGCAGCACGACACCATTCCCGCCGCCGCCGACTCCGCCGCCGGGTGCGCCCGCATCTCTGAGTTGTTCGTCGACAACCACCGCGTCTTCGACCCCACCGACTCCGATCTGGACCCGCGCTTCGCCTGGGCGTACGGCTTCGCCAACCGCCTGCACGTCGCCACGCGGGAAGCGGTGATCCGCCGGGAGATCCTGTTCCGCGAGGGGCAGTGCTACTCCACCGAGCTGCTGCTGGACTCCGAGCGCCTCCTCCGCACCACCTCCTTCATCGCCGACGCGGACATCTACGGCATCCGCCAGCCCGACGGCAGCTACCACGTCATCGTGGACACCAGCGACGAGTGGTCCACCCGACTGGAGCCGCGCGTGGACGCGCGGGGCGGCGGGCTGGCCGGGATGGAGCTGCGCGAGGACAACCTGCTGGGCTCGGGGCAGCAGGTGGCGGCGTACTGGGGGGAGCAGTACGACGAGCCCATCTACGGGGCGTCGTACGCCACGCCGCAGCTCCTGGGGACGCTGCTGGACGCCGAGCTGGCGGTGGCGAAGACCGCCAACGGGACCCTCTTCTCGCAGTCGCTGGCGTACCCGTTCCGCGGCGAGGCCGGGCACTGGGCGTGGCGGCAGCGGGTGGAGCACGAGGACCGCTACTTCGAGTACCTGGCCCCGGGCGATGACGGTCTGGTGCGGGTGCTCTTCCCCGAGCGCCGCCGGCTGATGGACGTGGGCGGGGTGCTCCGCCTGGGCCGAAGGGGGAGCCTCACCCTGCTGGGCGCCGCGCTCACGGGAGAGTGGATCATCTACCCGGGGGGAATGCGCTTCGCCGACCGCGACGAGGAGACCGGGACCAACGTGCCGCTGCTGGGGCTGACCCCGGCGAGCTTCGACACCGTTTCCAGCGTGCGGGCGGTGTTCCTGGCGGCGCAGCGGAGCGTGTATTTCGTCCGCCGCAGCTCGCTGGACGCGGTGCGGGGGGTCGAGGACGTGCGGATGGGCGTGGAGGCCGAGATCGCCGTGGGGCGCAGCCTCAGCGCCTTCTCCACCGACGACGACCTGTCGCTCAACCTGGGGCTGGAGATGACCGGGGAGCCGGCACCGGGGCTGCTTTCCGGCGGGCAGCTTCTGTTGGAGGGGAAGCGCGACTACGGGGCGCCGCTGGGGAGCTGGGAGTGGCGCAACGTCTTCGGGCAGGTGGACGCGTGGGCGTACTGGCGCCCCTCGCCGGAGTCGCGGCACACGCTGGTGGGCGCCTTTTCCGCGGCGGGCGGGTGGCGCACCACCGTCCCCTTCCAGCTCACCCTGGGGAACCGCTCCGGGCTGCGCGGGCTGCCGCGGCACGCGGCCACCGGGTCGCGCCGGGCGGTGGCGTCGCTGGAGGACCGCTTCTTTTTGGGATGGCCGTACCCGCAGCTGTTCGACCTGGGGGGCGCGGCGTTCGTGGACGTGGGGCGGAGCTGGGCGGGGGGGAGCTACGGCACGGACCCGCGCTTCCACGCCAGCGCAGGGGTGGGGCTGCGCGCCGCGTTCCCGCCGGGGTCGCGGCGCACCTACCGGCTGGACGTGGCGGTGCCGGTGGCGGGCGGCGGCGGCCTCGGCGACGTGGAGGTGTCCATCGGGGTGGGGCAGGCGATCGGGCGGGTGATGCGGGACGACCCGCAGATCCGGCGCAGCTCGAGGCGGACTCTGTCGGCGTCGCTGTTCACGTTTCCCAACTGAGGGCAGAATTTAGTGGAACGGATTGAAGGGCGAGGTTCGGGCGTGCCCCCGGCTGCGCCGGGGTCGGGCTTCGGCTCCGTAACGCACGAAACAACCGTGCGTAACGGAGTCGAGCCCGCGCAAACAGCCGCGCGGTCTCGCCCCTTCGGGCCGGAATCCCTCACGCGGGTTTCGCGCGTGCGGCGATGAGCGTTCCGCTGAGGGTGTTCCGCGCCGGGTGGGTGCTGCCGGTGGCGGCGCCGCCGCTTCGCGACGGGGCGGTGCTGGTGGGGACGGACGGGAGGATCGCGGCGGTGGGGCCGCGGCTGTCCATCGAGCCGCCGGAGGGGGCCGAGGTGGTGGAGCTGGGCGATGCGGCGCTCCTCCCGGGGCTGGTGAACGTGCACGCCCACCCGGAGCTGGCGCTCTTCCGGGGGGGGCTGGAGGACCTGCGATTCCGCGACTGGATCCTGCGCCTCGTCGGCGCAAAACGCGCGGCGCTGACCGACGCCGACTACGACCTGGCGGCGCGCTGGGCGATGGTGGAGTCGCTGCGCGCGGGGATCACCACGCTGGCGGCCACGGAGATGTCCGGCGCTTCCGCGGGGGCGCTGCGCGAGGCGGGGATGCGCGGCATCGTCTTCCGCGAGACCTTCGGGCCGGACCCGGCGCAGGCGGAGGATTCCATCGCCGAGCTGCGCAGGGCGGTGGAGGAGCTGCGGCGCGGGGAGTCGGAGCTGGTGCGGGTGGGGATCTCCCCGCACGCGCCGTACACCGTCTCCGACCGGCTCTTCGCGGCCGCGGCGGAGTACGCGCTCGCGGAGGGGCTGCCGGTGGCGGTGCACGCCGCGGAATCGGCGGCGGAGGACGACCTGGTGATCCGCGGGGACGGCGACTTCGCGCCGGGGCTTCGGGCGCGCGGCATCGACACCCCCGTGCGCGGGCGCTCCACCGTGGAGATGCTGGACCGGCTGGGGGTGCTGCGCACGCGGCCGCTGCTGATCCATTGCGTGCGCCTGGACGCCGCCGACGTGCTGCGCCTGGCCGACGCCGGGGCGGCGGTGGCCCACTGCCCGGTGGCCAACGCGCGCCTGGGGCACGGCGTCGCTCCCGTCCCGGAGCTGAGGGAGGCGGGGGTGCGGGTGGGGCTGGGGACCGATTCGGTGGGGAGCAACAACCGCACGGACCTGCTGGAGGAGGCGCGTGTCGCTTCCATCCTGCACCGGGCCGGGCAGCGCAGCCCGGACTGCCTCCCGGCGGAGGAGCTGCTGCGCCTGTGCACCCTGGACGGGGCGCGGGCGCTGGGGCTGGACGACCGCATCGGCTCGCTGGAGCCGGGCAAGGACGCTGACCTGTGCGCCGTGTCGCTGGCGGCGCCGCACGCGCGGCCGGTGCACGACCCGCTGGCCGCCCTGTTCCACGCGGCGCGGGGCACGGACGTGGTCCTCGCCGCCGTGCGCGGCCGCATCCTCTTCCGGGACGGACGGGTGCTGACGCTGGACGCCGACTCGCTGGGGGAGGCCGTGGACGCGGCGGCGGCGCGGCTGGGCGGGCACCTGCGGTGACGGCGCTCCCCCGCGCCCGCGGCGCCGAGCTGATGGACGAGCCGGAGGTGGACCGCCGCCAGCTCGCCACCAGCCTGGCGGACCTGCGGGGGGTGAACCGCTGGCTGGGGGGAACGCGCGTGGTGCTGCGCCACCTTGCCGCGATGGCGGCCGGACTCGCATCGGAGGAATTCACCGTGCTGGACGTGGGGACCGGCTCCGGCGACATCCCGCTTCACGTGGCGCGCTGGGCGCGCGGGCGGGGGCTGCGCGCGCGCGTGGTCGCCACGGACGCCCACGCGGGCACCCTGGCGCTGGCGCGCGAGCACGCGGAACGCGACCCGGACGTGCGGGTGGAGCACGCCGACGCCCTGGCGCTGCCGTACGCGGACGGGGAGTTCGACTTCGCGCTCTGCTCCACTGCGCTTCACCACTTCGCAGACGACGACGCGGTCCGCGTCCTCCGCGAGCTGGACCGGGTGGCCCGCCGGGGCGTGGTCGTCAACGACCTGCGCCGCTCCCGCCCGGCGCTGCTGGGCGCGCGCCTCCTGGCCGCCACGGTGTGGCGCGCGCACCCGGTCACCCGCCACGACGGGCCGCTCTCCGTCCGCCGCGCCTTCACCCCGGGCGAGCTGCTGGAGCTGGGGCGGCGCGCGGGGATGCGCGGGGCGCGGGTGCACGCGCACCCTCCCTTCCGGGTGGCGCTGGTGGCGGACCGCACCCGCGGCCCGGCGGGGGTGTGATGGCGGGCCCGGGAGCCTGGGACGCGGTGGTGGTGGGGGCGGGGCCGGCGGGCTCCGCGACCGCCGCGCGCCTGGCCCGGGCCGGCTTCGCCGTGCTGCTGCTGGACCGCGCGGAGTTCCCGCGCCGCAAGCCGTGCGGCGAGTGCGTCAACCCCGCCGGGGTGGAGGCGCTCGGCCGCCTGGGCGCGCTCCCGGCCGTGCTGGCGGCGGGGCCCGCGACGCTGGAGGGGTGGCGGATCCGCGCCGGCGGCGCGGCGGGCTTCCAGGGCGGCTTCCCGGACGCCCGCACGGGGCTGGGGATCGCGCGGGAGGTCCTGGACCCGCTGCTCTTGGAGCACGCGCGTGCCTGCGGCGCCGAGGTGCGCACCGGCGTCCGCGTGCGCGACCTGCTGCGCGGGGGCCGGGCGGTCCGCGGCGTGGCCGCGTCCGATGGGGGCTGCGGCCTGGAGATCCCCGCGCGGATCGTGGTGGGCGCGGACGGGCTGCGCTCCGTGATCCTCCGGCGGCTGGGGCTGGTGCGCCGGGCGCCGCGGCTGCGCAAGGTGGCGCTCACGGCGCACGTGCGCGGCGCCGACGGGCTGGGGACGCGCGGCGAGCTGCGGGTGCGCGGCGGCGGGTGCCTGGGGATCGCGCCGGTGGGCGGCGGGCTCGCCAACGTCAGCATCGTCGTCGCCGGGGACGACGCGCGCGGGGTGGGCGGCGACGCGGCGGGGTTCTTCGACCGGGCGCTGCGGGATTTCGGCTTCGCGGAGCTCGTGAGGGTGGACGAAGTGCTCGCCACCGGCCCCTTCGACTGGCCGGTACGGCGCGCCGTGGCCGATGGGGCCGTGCTTGTCGGCGATGCGGCCGGCTACTATGATCCGTTCACCGGGCAGGGGATCTTCCGGGCCCTGCGCGGCGCGGAGCTGGCCGCCGACGCCGTCGGCGCCGCGCTCCTCCGGGGCGACACGTCGGCCGCCGCGCTTGCCGGGTACGAGCGGGCGCGGCGGCGCGCCTTCGGGGCGGGGGAGCGGATGCAGCGCCTGGTGGAAGCGTTCGTCGCCCGGCCGCGCGCCCTGGCCGCCGTGTCGCGGCGGCTCGGCCGCCGCCCCGAGGTGGCCGACGCGCTGATCCGCGTCACCGGCGACCTGGAGCCGGTCCGCTCCTTGCTGCACCCCGCGCTCCTGCTCCGGCTCGCGTGGTAGGCCGCCGGCCCGTCCTTCATCCCAGCCCCCGACCCGTGCGAGCCATCGCCGAGCTGTACGACGTCACCTGGCCGGTGGGGGAGGGAATCCCCGTCTGGCCCGGCGACGCCCCCTGCGCGCTGGAGTGGACGATGCTCCGCTCGCGCGGCGCTTCCGTGAACGTGGCGGAGCTGCGGATGAGCGCCCACACCGGGACGCACGCCGACGGCCCCTTCCACGTCGCCGACGACGGCGCCCGCATCGGCGCGGCGCCGCTGGACGCGTACCTGGGGCCCGCCCTGCTGGTGGACGTGGACCGGGGCGCGCCCATCGACGCGGCGCTGGTGGGACGGGTGCTCGCCGCCGGGCCCGTGGAGCGGGTGCTCTTCCGCACGGGGTGCTGGACGGACCCCGCCGTCTTCCCCACCGCCTTCCCCGCGCCGGAGCCGGACGCCGCGCGCGCGCTGGTGGAGGCCGGGGTGCGCCTGGTGGGTACCGACGCGCCCTCGGTGGACCCGTACGATTCCACGGAGCTGGCCACCCACCACGTGCTGGGCGCGGGCGGCGTCGCCATCCTGGAGAACCTGCACCTCGCCGGGGTGCCCGCGGGGCGCTGGGAATTGATCGCCCTCCCGCTGCGCCTGGCCGACGCCGACGCGTCGCCGGTGCGGGCCGTGCTGCGCCGGCCGTGATGGACCACCCCGCCGTCCGCACGGTGCTCGCGCCCAACCCGTCGCCGATGACGCTGGACGGGACGCGCACCTACGTGGTGGGGCGCGAGCGCCCGGTGGTGATCGACCCGGGACCGGCGCTGGACGGGCACGTGGCGGCGGTGGAGGCAGCGCTCGGCGGGGTGCCCCCCGCGGCGATCCTGCTTACGCACTCGCATGCCGACCACTCCGGCGCCGCGCCCGCGCTCGCCGAGCGCACCGGGGCACCGGTGTGCATGGCGCGCGGCGCGCTCCGCTCGGGCTTCGCCCCGGGGCTGGTGGTGGCCCGCTGGATCGGCGACGGCGACGTGGTGGAGTGCGACGCCGGGACGCTGAGCGCCATCGCAACGCCGGGGCACGCGCCGGAGCACCTGGCGTTCGTTTTGCGTCAGGGTGTACGGTCCTCGTGGGACGCGCTCTTCGTCGGCGACCACCTGATGGGGGAGGGCGACACGGTCCTGGTCGCCCCGCCGGAGGGCGACCTCGCGGACTACCTGGAATCGCTGGAGCGCCTGGGCGCCGCCGAGGCCGAGGTCATGTACCCAGCCCACGGCCCCCCCATCACCGACCCGGCGGCGGCGCTCCGCCGCTACGCCGCGCACCGGGAGACGCGCATCGTCCAGGTGCGCGACGCGCTGCGCGAGGGCGGGCCGGCGCGCCCCGCGGCGCTGGTGCGGCGCGTGTACGGCCCGGAGCTCGACCGCTCGCTGGTGCGGGCCGCCGAGGGCTCGGTGGGCGCGATCCTGGGCTACCTGGAAAAGCGCGGCGAGGTGCGCCGCAAGCTCCTCGGCCGCTGGGCGCTCGTCTGAAGCTCCCGCCGGACCCGGAATCCTCCTCCGACCCGACGCATGACCCCGACCGAAGCCGCGCTCGCCCGGATCCGACCGGAGACCATCGACGCCCACCTGCGCTTCCTTTCGCACCCGCTGCTGGAGGGGCGCTCGCCGGGAACGCGGGGCGGCGACCTGGCCGCGGAGTACGTGCGGGCGCAGTTCCGGCGCATCGGCCTGCGGCCCATGGGAGAGTCGTACTTCCAGCCGGTGCCGCTGGTGGGGCTCACCCCGGAGCCGCGGCTGGAGCTGGAATTCCCCGACGGGGGTCGGCTGGAGCCGGCGTACCGGGACGACTTCGTGATGAAGGCCGGGGTGCCGCAGCCGGAAGTGGAGGCCGCCGGGGAGCTGGTCTACGTGGGCTACGGCATCTCCGCCCCGGAGTACGGCTGGGACGACTACGAGGACGTGGACGTGCGCGGCCGGGTGCTGCTGATGCGCGTCAACGACCCGGGCACCGAGGCCACGCCAGGCTTCTTCGGCGGGCGCGCGCTCACCTACTACGGGCGCTGGACCTACAAGTACGAGGAGGCTTCGCGCCGCGGGGCCGCGGGCGTGCTCCTGGTGCACACCGACGAATCCGCCGGCTACGGCTGGAACGTGGTGCGCACCTCCAACACCGGCGAGCAGTTCGACCTGGCGGGGCCGCCGGAGCTGCCGCTCCCGGTGAAGGGGTGGATCTCCTCGGGCGCCGCGGCGGAGGCGCTGCGCCGTGCCGGCCACGACCCGGACGAGCTGCTGCGGCGCTCCGAGGAGCGCGGCTTCCACCCCGTCGCCACCGGGATCCGCGCGCGGGCCCGGGTGCGCAGCCGGGTACGGGAGGTGCGGACCGCGAACGTGGCGGGGCTGCTCCCCGGCGCCGGGGCGGCGCTGGCGGAGGAGGTGGTGCTGCTCACCTCGCACTACGACCACCTGGGGACCGGCGAGGGGGAGGACGGCGGGCGCGTGGTGTACCACGGCGCCTACGACAACGCCAGCGGGGTCGCCCTGCTGATGGCCGTCGCCGAGGCCGCCGCGGCGCTCCCGGAGCCTCCCCGGCGCCCGCTGCTCTTCGTGTCCACCACGGCGGAGGAATCCGGGCTGCTGGGCGCCGAATGGTACGCGCGCCACCCGCTCTTCCCGCTGGCCCGCACCGCGGCGGCGCTGAACCTGGACGGCGCCAACCTGGAGGGGCGCACGCGCGACCTCGCGCCGCTGGGGGCCGACCGCTCGGAGCTGGGGGAGACGGTGCGCGAGGCCGCCGGGGCGGAGGGGATGACGCTGCGCGCCGACCCGCACCCGGAGCAGGGGATGTTCTTCCGGCAGGACCACTTCCCGCTGGCGCGCGCCGGCGTCCCCGCGCTGGCGCTGGACCACGGTCTGGACTACGCGGACCGGCCGGAGGGGTGGGGCGAGGGGTGGTACGAGGAGTTCGTCGCCCGCCACTACCACCAGCCCTCCGACGCCTACCGCGAGGGGCTGGACTACGGCGGGGCGGTGCAGCAGGGGCGGGTGCTCCTGCGCACCGCGCTGGCGGTGGCGGGGGCCGCGGGGCTCCCGGGGTGGAACCCGGGCTCCGAGTTCACGCGGCGCGGCGAGGAACGCACGGGGTGACGCGCAAGTATCAGGTACAGGGACTGGCGGATCGGGCGCGTGGCGAAGTCTGAAACGCGGTGGCCGGACATGCTTACGACACTTTCCACCAGCCCCGTCCTGGAGGCGCTCCCGGACGGGATCTACACCCTGGACGAGACGGGGCGCATCACCTACTGGAACGCCGCCGCCGAGCGCCTGCTGGGAATTTCCCGCGACGCCGCGCTCGGCCGTCCCTTCCGGGAGGTGGTGCCCCGCCCCGACGGCGACGACGCGTGGGCGATGCTGCTGCGCGTGCTGGAGGACCGCGCGCCCCGCGACTACCTGGAGTCGTACTCCGCCGCCGCGCTCCCCCGCCGCGTGGCGGTGCACGCCGCCCCCCTGGACGGCGAAGGGGTGGTGGTGCACTTCCGCGACGCCACGGCGGAGCTGGTGGTACAGGAGCAGTACGCGCGGCTGCTGGAGGCGATCCGCGACGGCTTCGTGGCGGTGGACTCCGCCTGGCGCATCGTCTACATCAACCGCGCCGCCGAGCAGCTCCTGCGCCTCCCGCGCGACCGCGCCACCGGGATGAACGTGCACGCCCTGCTCCCGCCCGGCCCCCCGGAGATCATGGAGGCGCTGCTCGCCACCATGGCCGACGGGGAGCCGCGCCACCTCGCCGCCGTGCGCCCGGAGTCGCGCGCCTTCCGCGACCGATTCTTCGACGTGTGGACGTACCCGCTCCCCTTCGGCGGGGTGTCCATCCTCTTCGAGGACGTGACCGGCCAGGTGGGCCGCGAGGTGGACCTGGCGCGCCTGGCCGCCGAGGCCGAGGAGGCGAACCGCGCCAAGAGCCGCTTCTTCACCGCGGTGAGCCACGAGCTGCGCACCCCGCTGAACGCCATCGTCGGCTACACGCACCTGCTGAGCACCGAGACGTACGGCCCGGTTCCCCCCGGCGCGCAGCGCGCCGCGGAGCGCGCCGGGATCTGCGCGGAGCACCTGGCGCGCCTGGTGGACGACGTGCTGCTGCTGACCACCGCCGAGGTGGGCCGCCTCCCCGTCTCCCCCTCGCCCGTGTCGCTGGCGAAGTTCCTCGGCGCCGCGCTGGAGCCGCTCCGCCAGCAGGCGGAGGCGAAGCGCCTGGCGTTCGTGGTGGAGGTGGCGGAGGACGCGGCCGAAGTGGAGACCGACCCCGACCGCCTC
Organism: uncultured Gemmatimonadales bacterium; assembly: GCA_963716255.1. Taxonomy (GTDB): domain Bacteria; phylum Gemmatimonadota; class Gemmatimonadetes; order Longimicrobiales; family Longimicrobiaceae; genus JAFAYN01. The sequence goes on from OY970303.1 coordinate 4,402,167, forward strand.
CGCCAGCTCCTTCTGGCGCTGGTGGCGAACGCGGTGAAGTTCACGGCGCAGGGCGGGGTGAGGATCGCCACGCGGGCGCCGCCGGGCGACCCGCGCGCGCTGGAGGTGACGGTGGAGGACACCGGCCCCGGGATCTCGCCGGAGGACCGCGACCGGATCTTCGAGGTGTTCGAGCAGCTGGGCGACCCCGCCCGCACCGATTCCATGAGCCGCGGCACCGGCGCGGGGCTGACCATCGCGCGGAAGCTGGCCGCGCTGCTGCACGGATCCCTCTGCGTGGAGGGGCGCGAGGGCGGGGGATCGGTGTTCCGCCTGCGCCTGCCGCGCGCCTTCACCCCCGGCGCCGCCGAGCCCGCCGCCTGACGTGATCCGCGTGGCCGCTTCGGTCCGCACGGTGGAAGGCGCCGCGGGTTTTCGCTAGCTTCGGACGATGGTTCGTCCGAAATCTCGCTGCCACGCCGCCATGCTCCGCCTGCACGAATACCGCTACGCCCGCCCGGCCCGCCTGGCCGAAGCCCTGGAGCTCCTCCACGGCCGCGAGGACGCCATGCCCGTCGCCGGGGGGACGGACCTGGTCCCCAACATGAAGCACCGGCTCTGGACGCCGCGGCTGCTGGTGGGGCTCAAGGGCGTGGAGGAGATGGCGGGGATCCGCCTGGAGGACGCGGAAGGCCGCCCCGTGGCGGAGGGCGACCCGGAGGCGCGCTGGCTGTCGCTGGGCGCCTCCACCACGCTCACCGGGGTGTCGCGCCACCCGATGGTGCGCCGCTTCTTCCCCTCGCTGGCGGAGGCGGCGGGGAAGGTCGCCGGGCCGCAGGTCCGCAACCAGGGCACCCTGGGCGGCAACCTGTGCCTGGACACGCGCTGCACCTACTACAACCAGAGCCTGTTCTGGCGGCAGGCGCTGGGCTTCTGCCTCAAAAAGGACGGCGACGTCTGCCACGTCACCAGGGTGGGGAAGAAGTGCGTGGCCGCGCACTCCGCCGACACCGTGCCCGTGCTGATGACGCTGGGCGCGACGGTGGAGCTGGCCTCCGCGGAGGGAGTGCGGACGGTGTCCGTGGACGACCTGTTCGTGGCGGACGGCAAGTGGAACACGGTCCGGCGCCCGGGCGAGCTGGTGGTGCGGGTGCGCATTCCCGCGCCGCCGCCGGGGCTGCGCACGGCGTACCGCAAGCTGCGGCAGCGGCAGTCCATCGACTTCCCGCTCCTGTCGGTGGCGCTGGCCGCCGACGTGGCGGAGGACCACACGGTGCGGGCGATGTCGCTGGTGGTGTCCGCGCTGGGCTCGCGGCCGCGCGTGGTGACCGGGCTGGACGGGCTCGTGGCGGGGCGCCCGGTGGGCGAGGTGGCGGACGCGGTGGCGCAGCAGGCATTCAAGCAGTGTCACCCGCTGGAAAACATCACCGTGGACCCGGAGTGGCGCCGCGCCATGGTGCCGGTATACGTGCGCCGGGCGGTGGAGGAGATCGCGCGCGGCCAGGTTGGATCGAAACGGCTTTGAACTGCGGGGTCGGGCGTGCCCCCGGCTGGCGCCGGGGTCGGGCTTCGGCTCCGTTACGCACGATAAAACTGTGCGTAACGGAGTCGAGCCCCGCCGAACTGCCGGCGGGTCTGAGCAACCGGATTGATGCTTGACACCACAGACCGGGTTGATGCTTGACACTTCTGGTCTATCAAGTTCCACCTCGGGGGGTGTCCGGCGTCAGCCGGAGAGTTCCCCCGTTCGCTCGTCCAGCCGCGCCAGGAGCAGGTCGTAGAAGTAGATCGACCACACTCCGTCCTCGATCTCCTCCAACGCCACCTCCTGCCCGATCAGCAACTCGCTGAGGAAGATCGTCCGGTCGCGGAAGTACAGGATCCCGTTACCCCGCACCCGGCGCACCACACAATGCCCCGCGTACTGCGGCGGGGCGATTTGCTCCGGCATCTCTCGCTCGCACGCCACGTAGAGCGAGCCCGGGGTCTGCATCTCCAGCGCCTGGTGAGGCCGCTCTTCGTTGAACTCGCGCCGGAAGGCATCGAATCGCTCCTGCTGCACCTGGACGTTGGCCGCCGGGGGCCGCAGCGTGCCCGCCTTGAGCGTGCGATGCATCCGCTCGTGCGAGCCGTTCTGCTCCGGATGGGCCGGCTCGATCCGCTCGTGCTTGATCCCCATCTGCGTCCACCAGACACTCAGGCGCGAGAGCCCGGCGATGGCTTTCGTGCAGAACGGGCCTCCATTGTCGCTGCGGATGGCCTGCGGAAGGCCCCGTTCGCGAAAGAGATGCTGGAAGCTCGCGCAGGCTCCCCTGTGCGCGGTCGAACTCAGTCCCTCACAGGCCAGCAGGTAGCGGGTGTGAGTGTCCGTGACGGTCAGCGGGTAGCACAGCGTCCCGTCGCCCATGCGGAACTCGCCCTTGAAGTCGGCGTTCCACAGCTGGTTGGCGGCCTCCACCGTGTGTGAGACTCGCCCCGGGTGAGACCACTCCCGCCGGTGCGGCCGAGACTCCACCAGCCCCTCCCGCTTGTACAGGTCTCCCACCGTGCTCGCCGCCGGCAACTCCAACTCGGGTCGGCGCGGGCGTAACCAGACCAGGATTTTACGGGGGCCCCAATCCGGATGCGCTTTGCGGGCCTTCAGCAGCGCGGTCCGGACCTCCTCCTTCATGCGGTGCGGACAGGACTTCGGTGCATGGCTGCCGGAAGCCAGCCCCGCAATTCCCTCCTGCTCGTAGCGGTGCAGCCGAGTGTATCCGGCCTGGCGACTGATGCCGAACCGCTCGCACAGCTCCGTCATGCTGTAGAGCCCCTCCTGTGCGAGAACGACGAACTTCATCCGCTCATCCATCGGGTTGGTCTGTCTCCACGGCATGGCTCTCCCTAGGTGTGGGCGAGCGCGTAAGCTACCGTGTCAACCATCCTCCCGGTCTATTCTGTCAACAATCTACCCGGTCCATACCGTCTCGCCCCTTCGGGCCGGAATCCCTCACGCGGCTCCGCGCCTGGCCTCGACGTCTGTGTTCCGCGGGCGCCCGACTCGCGCGCATTCCCTGTCACGCCACCGAGTCCGTCCTTTCGATGGACGGGGGCGGGGGCGCCTCCCCGCCGTCCCGCCGCAGCCCGCCCGCCCACCAGACGAGCACCGCGAAGCCGCCCAGGAAGGCCGCGACCAGCCACATCCCCACGGCGTGCCTTTCTTCGTGCTTCATTGATTCGCGGTCCTCCGGCCGGTACCATTCATAGCGGCGCTCCCTCCGTCTCTCAGCCAAAAACCCATCCCGCCGGACCCGTCCCTGCCGAGGTCGCGATGGCGCTCTCAGACCCAGCCGCCCCCACGGGCCGGCAGCCCGCGTCCGCCCCTCCGGGCGCGACGGATTCCCTCCCGCACCCCGCGCAGGAAGACCTGGTGCGGGTCCGGGACCGCATCCGCAAGATCCAGGGCACCCTGGCGGAGCACCTGAACGGCCTGCGGCGGAAGCGGAACCGGTGGCCGGAGGTCTTCCGCTACGATCCCGTGCGCACCAAGAACCTGGAAAAGGCGGCGAGCCACCTCCAGCAGCTCCTCGCCATGCTGGAGTCCGCGGAGCGCGAGGGGCGCCGGGTGGGCGTCGCGTCGCTCGGCGTGCTGCTGGACCGGCTGGACGGGCAGGGCATCGCCGGGATCTCCGGGCACGGCGCCTGGGAGCTCGCCGACGCGCTCTCGCTCGAGCTGGTCCGGTGCGCGGACGACGCCCGCCTCCACGTCCTGCTCTCGGGAAAGGGGCTGCTCGTGGGCCAGGGTTGGGAGACGCACTTTCCGGACGACCTGCTGCGGGCCGTGGCGGGCGCCTACTCGGACGGCGGCTTCCGGCCTGAGCACCGGAGGCTCCAGGCGCGGTACATCCTGGAGGAAGTGGAGCAGCTACGGGTGCAGGAGTTCCGCCGGGACCGGGCTCTCGCCGAGCTCCGCGGCATCTACCTGGGGCGGATGGTGCTGGTGCTCCTCCTCACGCTGCTGCCGTTCGCCGGCTTCTTCCTGGTCGCCTCCGCGTCTTCCCCGCGGTTCGACGCCGCTTCTCCCGACGCCGTCCTGCTGGTCCTCTTCGCGGGTGCCGTGGGGAGCGTGCTCAGCCGGGCGATCAAGCTGGGCGGCCAGGGGACGCTACAGGCGGCGGCGGACGGGGAGGCCCCGCTGGGCATCCGCGCGCTGTACGCGGGGTGGAAGGTGTTCCTCGCGCAGCCGGTGATCGGGGCGGCCTCCGCCTTCCTGGTGTACCTGGTGCTCCGCTCCAGGCTGCTGGCCCTGGGGAGCGCGACCGCGGACGATCCCGCGGCCCTGGCGCTCGTCGCCTTCCTGGCCGGCTTCTCCGAGCCCTTCTTCATCGGCACGCTGGACCGGATCGCGGGCCAGGGCGGACGGAAGCCATGAGCGGGGACGGAGAGCTGTTCCACGTGATCTACCTTCGCTCCGACGCGCTCCTGGTCAGCCGGAAGCCGTACGCGGACTGGCGCGAGATCCAGGACGAGTTCGATGAGGACTTCATGACCTCGCTGGGCCCGTGGACGGCGGAGGAGGTGGTGGGCTTCCTGCACGACCAGTACGGGAAGGACGAGAGCCGGTGGCCGTTCCCGGCGGCCGAGGTGGAGGCGTTCGCCGCGTCGGACCGGGTGGTGATGAGCACCGATCCCTGAGCGCACGCCGGGCCCGGATGATGAAGGCGCCGGTCCCCCCGCTGTGGACCGGCGCCGAGTGTTTGTACCCGCCGCGCCGCCGAGGTACGCGGGAGACCCGCGTGAGGGATTTCGGCCCGAAGGGGCGAGACCGCGCGGCTGTTTGCGCGGGCTCGACTCCGTTAAGCACGGTTGTATCGTGCTTTACGGAGCCGAAGCCCGACCCCGGCGCCAGCCGGGGGCACGCCCGAACCCGCAGTTCAAAGCCGTTCGCCTACCTGCTCTCGCCACCGCTCTCGTCCTCGCGCGGCATGGGCACGTCGCCGACCTCGCCGGCATCCGTGCGGAAGCTCCGGCGCACGCCGACGATGAAGAGGAAGAGCCCGGCCGCCCCCAGCAGCATCTTCCCCTTGGACATTCCCCCGGACTTCCCCTGGTTGTGAAGCTTTGCTTTCATCTCGGTGTCCCGGTGTGCTCGCTCACTCCGCCGCCCCGTCGCGCCCGCCCGCGTACATCGCCTCGATCAGCTCCCGGTAGCGGGCCTCCACCACGCGGCGCTTCACCTTTAGGGTGGGGGTGAGCGTGCCGGACTCGATGGAAAGCTCCTCGGGGATCAGCGCCACCTTCTTGGGCAGCTCGTAGCGCGCGAATTCGCCCAGGCGTCCCAGCGCGTCGCGCTCCAGCAGCTGCCGTACCCGCGGGTCGCCGACGAGCGCCGCGCGGTCGGTGGGGTCGATCCCCTGCTGCTTCGCCCAGGCGGCCAGGTTGTCGAAGTCCGGCACCAGCAGGAGCACGGGGAAGGGGCGCCGGTCGCCGATCATCACCGCCTGCGCCACGTACGGCGACATGGCGGCGTCGTTCTCGATGGGCTGCGGCGCGATGTTCTTGCCGCCGGCGGTGACGATGATGTCCTTGAGCCGGTCGGTGATGCGCAGGAACCCGTCCGCGTCCAGCTCGCCCACGTCGCCGGTGTGGAACCACCCCTCCGCGTCCACGGCCTTGGCGGTGGCCTCCGGGTTGTTCCAGTAGCCCTTCATCACGTGCGGGCCGCGGGTGAGGATCTCGCCCTGCGCGCCGATCCTCACCTCCACCCCCGGCACCACCTGCCCCACCGTCCCCAGCTTCACGTGCCCGGGGCGGTTGACCGCGATCACCGGCGAGGTCTCGGTGAGGCCGTAGCCCTCGTACACGGGGAGCCCCGCCGCGTGGAAGAAGCGGGCGATCCCCGCCGCGAGCGGCGCCCCCCCGGACACGAAGTTGTCCAGCCGGCCCCCGGTGCGCTCGCGCAGCCTGGAGAACACCAGCCGGTCGGCGAGGCGGAACTGGAGCCCCAGCGCCCCCGAGGGCTCGCGGCCGGCCAGGCGCTCGTCGGCGGCGCGGTCGCCCACGCGCCGGGCCCACGCGACGATGTGCTTCCGGAGCCCCGTGGCGCCCGTGGCCTTGGCGTAGATCTTCTCGAACAGGCGCGGGACCGACACCGCGATCTGCGGGCGCACCTCCAGCAGGTTGTCCGCCACGCGGTCCATGGACTCGGCGTAGGCGATGCAGACGCCCTGGTCCCAGTACAGGTAGTCCACCATCCGCTCGAACACGTGCGACAGCGGCAGAAAGGACAGCGCCGTGTCGCCGGTGCGGATGATGGAGCCCAGCCCGTGCTGCAGGCAGGCGGCGACGTTGGAGGCCAGGTTGTAGTGGGTGAGCATCACCCCCTTGGGGTCGCCCGTGGTCCCCGAGGTGTAGATGAGCGTCGCCACGTCGTCGCGCTCCACCCGCAGCGCCGCCTCGCGGAAGCTCCCCGTCGCCCCCCGCTCGATGGCCGCCCGTCCCGCCTCCAGCACGTCCGCGAAGCGCTCCACTCCCGGCGCCCCGGCCGGGTCGTCGAAGGCCACCACCCGCTCCAGCGCCGGCAGCTCGCCGCGGACCTCCAGCACCTTGCCCACCTGCGCGGGGGTGGAGGCGAAGACCACCCGGGCGCCGCAGTTTTCCAGGATGTAGGCCACCTGGTTGGCGGGGAGCGTGCCGTACACCGGGACCACGATGGCGCCCATCCCCAGCACGGCGTAGTCGGCGACCGCCCACTCGGGCCGGTTCTCCGACAGGATCGCCACCCGGTCGCCCCGCTGCACCCCGCCCGCCGCAAGCGCCGCCGCGAGGCGGGCCGCGCGCTCCTCCACCTCGCGGTGGGGGATGGCGCGCCACGCCGCACCGTCACGATAGCGGAGCGCGTCCGCGCGCGCGTACCGGTCGACGGCGTGCAGGAAGATCCGGGGGATGGTGTCGCGCTCCACCGGGGCGAGCGGGACCAGCCGGTTCTGGCTCACCGGGGAGGGCGCGGCGGACATCGGTGCTCCTGTCAGCGGGGGAAGCCGGGGATGCGGTGCTGCGCGGGAAAATCCGGGCCAATATAACCCGGCCACGGGTGAAGACAAGCAACGGCGCCACGCACGGGGGGCGGCGGCGGACGGGTTGACGCTCTATGTTTGATTCGTTATTCTTGTTACGCAAGGCACATAAATAACGACTTCTTCCGCGGTGCTGGGTCTGCCCGCGGTGAGGTCGCACCCTCCAGCAGCTCCACCCGCCGGGCATTTCCGGCACACGGACCGGTCTCGCGACCGGCCCGGGCGGGAGGGCACCTCATGGCGGCCACGCGGGCACGGCCCGCCGACGCGCCGCGTCCTCGCGAAAGCGAGCTCCTCCCCCATCCGTTTTCACAGCAGGACGCCGGGCACCCCGCGCCGCGCTCGCGGCGGCGGCGGCTGCCGTCACCCCCTGTCAGGGAGGAAATCATGGTACGTGTCACGCTCGACATCTTTTCCGGCCGCCCCAACCCCTCGTGGGTCCTGAACGAGCGCGAGGCCCGCGAGGTGCTTCGCCAGGTGGCCGCCAGCCGCGAGGTCGCCACTCCGGCCGACCAGGACCGCGGCGTCCTGGGCTTCCGCGGGCTGATCATCGAGTCCGACGAGGGGTCCGTGGGCGCCGGGCACGACCTGCCGGCGAGCTTCCGCATCGCGAGCGGGCAGAGCGGCAACGAGGGCAAGGGGCTGGAGCTGGCGGAGCGGCTGATCTCCACGATGGGCCGCCCGTTCCCGGCCAGCGGCGCCCCCGCGCACGAGGGCGCCTTCGCCGACCTGGACCTGCGCACCCTCGCCCTGGGCCAGCTGCAGTCCGCTCCGTCGTCGTCGCTCGGCGACGTCGCCACCCTGTCCGAACCGGGCGAGGTCACCGCGCTGGCGGGGGCGACGGTGCTCGGCACGGACGCGAGCAGCTGGACCACGCTCACGGTGGGGTCGTGCAGCTACGAGGCCTCCGCGTTCAACCCCAACTTCTGGAACGCGAAGCGCACGACCATGCGCAACAACAACTGCTACAACTACGCCACCAACCGGCGCACCGACACCTTCGCCCAGCCGGGCAGGGCCACCGGGGCGCAGGCCACGACCATGGCGTGCAGCAACGTCACCGCCGGCGCCGTGAGCAACGGGGCGGTGCAGGCCCCCACCTGCGTGGGCAGCGGGTCGCCGCGCCACTACATGGCGCTGGTGATCTGGCCCAACACCGACTACCACTGGTACCGCCACCACAGCGACGGCTTCTGGGGCCACAAGCCCGGCCAGACGGCCGCGCGCAACTACGACAACAGCAACAACGTCATCTACGACCCGCAGACCGCCAACCGCGGCGGCTACACGAGCTTCTGCGGGTACTTCTTCGGGCCTTCGGGCATGCAGATCCTGTAGGCGGTTCGTTCGGTACCGGGGCGGCTTTTTCGTTGGGGCCGCTCCGGAGCCGGGCGAAACTGCCGCCCGTCTCCTGCGCGGGTCGCGGAGCCCCGCCAAACTGCCGGCGGGTCTCCGCTCCGGCTGCGGGAACCTCGCGCAAACGGCCGCGCGAGTTTCCCTCCGCAGAAGATTTTGGGGATACAGCGGGAACGGCGAACGACGAACGGCGCCCCCACCGGGAGATCCCGGTGGGGGCGCCGTTGCAGTTGCAGGCTGTGACGCTTCACGCTGCGCGTGAACCGGTGAACCCTGTTCCCTGGCCGTTCCTCAGCAGAACCGGTCGAACGCGTTCACCAGGTCCTGGGCGATCTCCTGGGCGGAGCGGCCCTCGATGTCGTGGCGCTCCAGCATGAAGGCCACGTCGCCGTCCTTGAGCAGGGCGATGGAGGGCGAGGAGGGGGCGTAGCCCAGGAAGTGGCGGCGCGCCTCGGCGGTGGCGTCGGTGTCCTGGCCGGCGAACACGGTGGTCACCCGCTCGGGGAGCTTGCCGTGCTGCAGCGCCATGGCCACGGCGGGGCGGGCGTTGCGGGCGGCGCAGCCGCAGACGGAGTTCACCACCACCATGGTGGTCCCTTCCTTCTGCTCCAGCGTCTCGCGGACGTCGTCGGCGGACCTGAGCTCCTTGACGCCAAGGCGCGTAAGCTCCTGCCGCATGGGGGCGAGCAGCATCTCGGGGTACGGCATCTATCGGTCTCCTTCGCAGCTTGGTGAAAACTCGCGGAGCCCGGGGCGGGGCTCCGGACGTTGATTACACGCCTGTCCGGCGTGGGTTCGGCACCCAGGGCACGTCGGGCACGCCGGCGCGCCGGTTCGCCAGGCGCGCCAGGGTGAAGAGCAGGTCCGAAAGGCGGTTGAGGTACACCATCACCTCCTCCTCGATGTGCGCCTCGTGTGCCAGCGACACGCAGCGCCGCTCCGCGCGGCGGCACACGGTACGCGCCAGGTGGAGCTGCGCGGCGGCCTCGCCGCCGCCGGGGAGGACGAAGTTACGCAGCGGCTCCAGCTCCTCGTCGGCGGCGTCCATCCAGCGCTCCATCTCCTCCACGCGCCCGTCCGGGAGCGGGGGGAGGTGCGCGTTCTCGCGGCCGCCGTCCTCCGGGCGCGGCGTCGCCAGGTGCGCGCCGATGGCGAACAGGTCGCCCTGGATCTCCCGGATCCCGCCCGCCATCTCCGCCTGTCCCTCGGCAGCCAGGCGGTTGGCGATCACTCCCAGCAGCGAGTTCAGCTCGTCCACGTCGCCGTACGCCTCCACCCGCGCGTGGTCCTTGCGCACCCGCTGCCCGCCGAACAGCCCGGTCTCCCCGCGGTCGCCCGTCCTGGTGTAGATCTTCATCGTCCCTCGGCCTTTGGCCGGAGCGTGTGGATGTCAGCCTTCCTGGAGCGCGAGCGCCACCACCCGCCCCAGCGACCACTCCGTCCAGAGCAGCCGGCGCAGCACCTTGCGGGGCGTCCACTCCTCCCCGTCGATCTCCAGCAGCAGCCCGCGCCGCTCCGGCGGCAGGTGGGAAAAGTGGTCCACCGTCAGCGCCATGGCGGTGTCCAGCCGCCCCAGCGTGCGGTCCGGGAGCTCGCCCAGCGGCGAGGCCCCCAGCCGGCTCAGCGTCCACCACTGCGCCCGCGCCAGCTCTTCCAGCGCGCGGCGCACCGTCCCGCCGCCGGGGAGTGGCCGGTCCGCCTGCTCGGCGGGGAGGCGGCGGACGCGGGCCAGCAGCGCTCCCCGCAGCTCGCCCAGCCAGCGCATCTCCCGGTCCAGGTCGGCGTCGTCCAGCGGGCGCAGGTCGTGCGCGAAGCAGGCCGTGGTCTCGCCGGCGCCGGTGCGCGCTCCCGTGCGCAGCCACTCGTCCACCGCGATCTCCAGCTCCGCCTCCGCCGGGGGCACCGGCTCGCCCGCGGCTGCCAGGAAGCGCAGCCACTCCAGCACCTCGTCCTCCAGCGCCCCGGCGGCGGCCTCGGCGGTGGGGCCGCGGGCCACGCACCCCGGCAGGGAGAGCGCGTGCGCCAGGAAGGCGCCGTCGACCCCCTCCTCCAGCCCCACCGCGATCCGGAACGCCCCGCTCACACGATCGCTCATTCGCCGTCCCCCGGCGCGCGCACGGCGGGCTCCGTCAGCTCCAGCGTTCCCGCGCCGGCGTCCAGCCGCGCGCGGACGCCCAGCGGGAGCGTCCAGCTCTCGTCGACGTGCCCGAAGGGGAAGCCGGCGGCCATGGGCACCCCCAGCGGCCCCAGCCGCTCCGCGACCACCTCGGCTGCGGAGGGGTACTCCGGCTTCCCCTCGTCCGGCGACTCGGAGAAGGCGCCCACCGCGACCCCCGCCACCCCCTCCAGCGCGCCCGACAGGAGCAGCTGCGAGAGAAGCCGGTCCACCCGGTACGACGGCTCGCCCACGTCCTCCACGAACAGGATCGCCCCCCGGGCGCGCAGCGCCCACGGCGTCCCGGCGAGCGCGGCCAGCAGCGCCAGGTTGCCGCCCACGAGCGGACCCTCCGCCACGCCGGGCGCCAGCGTATCCCCCCGCCGCGGCCCGCCGGCGGGGAAGGGGAGCGTTCCGGCTGGCTCGGCGTGGGTCAGCACGCGCAGCAGCCCATCCCGCGAGAACTCCGCCAGCTCGGGCGTGGCCGGGTGGGGGCCGTGGAAGGAGACGACGCCGCGGCGGAAGAGCGCCAGGTGCAGCGCGGTGTTGTCGCTGAAGCCCACCAGCGGGCGGGGGCGCTCCGCCAGCGGCTCCCAGTCGATGCGGTCCAGGATGCGCATGGTCCCGTAGCCGCCGCGCAGGCACCACACCGCGTCGTTGTCGGGAGAGCGCAGCGCGGCCTGGAGGTCCGCGGCGCGCTCGTCGTCGGTGCCCGACAGGAAGCCACAGCGCCCCCGGCAGAAGTCGCCGAGGACCGGTTCCCACCCCCACGCGCGCACCCGCTCCGCGGCGCGGTCCACCGCGCCCTCCGCGAGCGGCCCCGCGGGCGCCACCAGGGCGACGCGCGACCCGGGGCGGAGCGCCGGTGGGCGGATCACGCCTCGCCCCCCGCGCGCCCGGCCACCAGCGTGAGCAGCGCGAGCAGCGCCAGCCCGGCGCCGGCCAGGTACGGCGCGCCGATCCCCACCCGCGCGAACGCGACCCCGCCCGCCACCGGCCCCAGCACCCGCCCCAGCGCGGAAAGCGACTGCGACACGCCCAGCAGCCGCCCCTGCTCGCCGCCCGGCGCCGCGCGCGAGACCAGCGCGGAAAGCGCGGGCGTCAGCGTCCCCTGCCCGAAGGCGAAGGCGGCCAGCGCCAGCGCCAGGGTCCACGGCGAGGAGGCGAGCGGGATGGCGGCGAGCCCCGCCGCCAGCGACACGGCTCCGGCGCGGGCGAGCGTGCGCTCGCCCAGGCGCCGCGCCAGCCGCCCCACCAGCCCTCCCTGTACCAGCACCGCCACGGCGCCCACGTACGCGAACAGGTACGCCACCTCGGCCGGCGCCAGCCCCCAGCGGCGGTCGGCCCACAGCGAGAGGGTGGCCTCCATGGCGGCGATGGCGAGCGTCGCCAGGAGCGACGCGGCGTACAGCGGCCGCAGACGCGGGTCTGCCGCGGCGGCGGCGAGCGCCCGCAGGCGCGCGCGCGGCCCGGAGCCCGCGGGGCGCGCGGTGCGGCGCCCGGCGGGGAGCGATTCCGGGAGGCGCCACAGCGCCAGCATTCCGTTTGCCCCCGCCACCGCGGCGGCGCCCAGGAAGGGCGCGGCGTGTCCCCAGTGGGCGAGCGCCCCGCCGATGGCCGGCCCCAGGATGAACCCCAGCCCGAAGGCGGCGCCGATCAGCCCCATCCCCCGGGCGCGCTCCTCGGGGGCGGTGACGTCGGCGATGTACGCCTGCGCCACGCCCACGTTGGCGCCCATCACCCCGGCGAGCGTGCGTCCCACGAACAGCATGGCGAGCGAGCCCGCCAGCCCGAAGAGGAGGTACGAGGCGGCGGAGCCGAAGAGCCCCACCAGCAGCACCGGGCGCCGCCCCACGCGGTCGGAGAGGGAGCCCCACCACGGCGCGAAAAGCAGCTGCATGAGCGAGTACACGGCCACCAGCCAGGTCACGCCCACCGGCCCGGCCCCGAAGCGCTCGGCGTACAGCGGGAGCAGGGGGATGACGATGCCGAACCCCACCAGGTCCAGGAAGACGGTGACGAATACGATGGCCAGGGGGGACCGCCTGGCGGCGCCCCGCGCGGGTGCGCGGGGCGCCGCGGGCATCGTCAGTGTGTCGCTCGTGCTGCTCAAGGACCGCGCCTTCCCTTTGTCTCCACGCTGTTTCCGGGTGCCTGGGGCGTGAAAGATAGACGCGCCGCGGTGCCGTGACAACGTGGGGCCGCCGGCCGCAGAGGGGTTGCGCCCGCTGCGGAAATGCCGCGTCTGGCATATGTTGTGCTCTTCCGCGCTCGATTGCGCGGCGCCGCCCGCGGATTCCCACCACGACCGAGGTCGCGATGACTGCATCCCAGTTGGCAGACGCGCAGCACGAGCGCGCCAACCTCATGTACTGGAACAGCTCCGAGACGGTGGACCGCATCGCCGAGCAGCTCGGGATGAGCCGCAACGCCCTGTACCAGTCGGTGCGTCCGGCGCCCGCGGGCGTGGAGTGCCCGGAGTGCGGCGAGGAGCTGGTGTACCCCAACCGCACCAGCCGTCTCGCGGGCCGCGCCCTCTGCCTGTCCACCGGAAGCACCTACGCGGTGGCGGACCTGCCGCCCGTGGGATCGCGGCCGGCGCGGCGGGGCGGAACGCCGCGCCGGGCCGAGGCGGCGGCCGGGTACGAGGGGCGCGACGGGGGCTACGTGGAGGCCGGGCGCGCGGCGCTGGGCGGGCTGCGCGACGGGCTGGCGGCGGTGGAGCCGGTGCGGGCGGCGCTGATCGGCGGGGCGGCGGTGATGGGGGCGGTGGCGGGCGTCGCGGCGGTGAGCCTGCTGCGCCGGTACCGCTGAGTCGGAGGGGGAGGGCAGGGGACCCGCACGCACGGAGACCACGGTGGAGAACGCCAGGATCGAGTCGCTGAGGAAGCTGTCCGAGGAGCGGCCGGACGACCCGCGCCCCCGCTTCGGGCTGGCGCTGGAGTACGAGCGGGCGGGGCGGTGGGAGGAGATGATCGCGGAGCTGCGGGCGTACCTGGCGCGCACCGACGACGAGGGGAACGCCTACGGGCGCCTGGGGCACGCGCTGCGGGAGCTGGGGCGGGACGAGGAGGCGCGCGAGGCGTACCGGCAGGGGATCGCGGCGGCCAACCGGCACAGCCACCCCACCATGGCGATGGAGTTCGAGGAGGTGCTGGAGGACATGGGGTGAGGGTTGCCTGCTTGTAGTCGGATGGCTCGGGTCCAGCGGTGCGGCTGCGAGTCTACTACCGGGACACCCTTTGGCGCCCGCTACGAACTCTCACTGTCTTGGAGGTCGAGTGAGCGGAGGTTCTCGCGGACGATTTGGGTGTTCGGGTGATCCGGGCCGTAGGACGCGTCGAAGATCTTCAGTGCCCGTTCGAATAGCTTCCGCGCCTGCGCCAGCTCTCCGAGGTCTCTAAGCACACCGCCAAGGTTGCTGACGTCGATTGCTACGTACGGATGATCCGACCCGTAATACGCCTCGTCAATTTTTTGCGCCCGCTCAAATAGTGTACGAGCCTCCGGCAGTTCTCCAAGATTTTGGAGGACGGATCCGAGATTGTTGATACGGATTGCGATATTCGGGTGATCTGGACCGTATGCATCCTCATCAATCATCAGCGCTCTCTCGAGTAAATTCCGTGCTTTCTTTAATTGTCTGAGAGCCATGAGCACGTTGCCGAGGTTGTTCATGACAATTGCTACGTATGGATGCTTGGGTCCACGGGACACCTTTAAAATTTTCAACGCCCTTACCAATAGTTTCCGTGCTCCAGTTGCGTCACCAAGCTCAAGGAGTACGCGGCCAAGATTGTTGAGGCTGAGCCCTACAATCGGGTGATTTGGACCATATATCGTCTCGAAGGTTTCCAGTGCCTCCTCATTAAAGGTCTTCGCCCCAACGAAATCTCCTCGACCTCGCAGGTACATAGCCGATTCAGAGAGCAGTTCCGCAGCCAAGCTCAATCCCGCTCTTTCGGCTTTGCAATGAGCAACAACAATGGTTGCATGAGCGAACAGACGGACGCAGACAGGCCATGTTCTTACGTCGTCGCTATTGCTGGGGAAGGCCTTGCGAACCATGCCAACAGCCGATTCAACCCAGACCTGTTTGTTGCCTTCGCTCATCCGGTCCCGCACCACTACCTGTACCAGTCGATGAACTGAAAGCGTGTTTCCGGTGCGTTTGACAAGTGAGTGCCGACGCAGAGCTGAGATGGCGTTATCGAATGCTAGATCATCCTCTACCACGCTGGCGAGAGGTTCAGATCGCTTATCCTTCCCGCCGCGGATGACCTCTAGTGGAATGTCGTCGGGCGCGAGGAACGCGCATAGGCTGAGGAGATCAGCTGCGGCCGGGGATTGTTCTCGTACCTTCGTGAAGGAAATCTCCCAGGTGGTCTCTACCGTATCCGGATAATCCAGGGACGGATCGCCTCGCCGGAGAATCTCCTGTTGGTGTTTGCGGAAGAGGTCCAGGTATTCGGAAATCGAGCTGCCATGTGCTTCGATGTACGCCGCCGCCTGTTCGATTGCGAGCGGAAGCCACCCAAGCTCTTCAACAAGTTCCCTCGCCGCTGGCTCGTCCTCCTGCCCCGAGCGCCTGTGCAGGAACTCGATTGCGTCTTCAGGGCCGAGGGTGCCCACCGGTAGTGGATTGGCGACGCTGCGCCAGTCTGGTCTGCGTGACGTGATGATCACGTGCCCGCTACTCCCGGCGAGCAGGTACGGCCGGATCTCCTCCGGACTCTCTGCATTGTCGAAGACGAGAAGCCAGCCGTGGCTCGTGGCGAGCCAGTCCTTCACGGCTTGGACCGCAGCCTGCTGATCGGCTTCCGCTTCCGACAGGCCCAGTTTTGCCGCGAGGAGGGCGTATTCGCCCGCGAGTGTGGCGGGATCTTCCGCGCGGAGCCACCACACCAGCTCGTACTCCCCGGCGTAGCGGTAGGCATACTCCACGGCTGTCTGCGTCTTGCCGATGCCGCCAAGGCCATGCAGGGCCGTCAACGCCGAATGGTGCCCCGCCTGGAGCTGAGCGCGCAACGTGGAGAGCAGTTCCACACGTCCAGTGAAGTTGCGGTTCCGGTTGTGGGGAACGTTCCAGATGCGAGGCAGCGAGCCCGGAAATCGCGGCTGCTCCTTGATCGCGCGTCCTGCGGTGGGGGGAAAGGCTGGCTTCTTCTTGGGCTTCCCCCGCCCTTTCCGGACGCCGTCCAGCACCAGTTCCCGACTGGCGGCTTCGTCGTGCACGCCTACGAAGTCGATGTAGACAATCTGCCCCAGCAGCCCGGAAATATCCGCCTCGCGCACGCGGACCGGGACCAGCTTGCGATCCTTACCTGTCGGGTCTCCCGCAAACGCTGCAGCCCATTCGGAAGCCGTGAATCCTGATTTGATGAAGTCGGGCGAGAGGATGGCGACGACGCGCTCCGCCTGCTTCAACCCTTCGTTCATCTCCAGGGCGAAGTTGGAGCCGGGCCGGAAGTCCCACGCCTGGATCACCACGGAATAGTCGGCTTCCTCCAGCTCCCAGGCGATCCACTCCGCCCAGGTCCGGTCGGCCTTGTTGTAGCTGATGAAAAAGTCTTTCATGGATCTAAATGGGCGCGTCCTCGAATCCGTACTCGACGCGCAAGATAGTGACCGCGGTGCCCCGCAGAACAGGAGAGTTTTACAAGACACAATCCGGTCTGGAGCGGCACGAAGCCCCCCACCACACCGGGTGAGGGGCTTCGATGATCGTGCCAGCGAGGAGGAGCATCCGCGTCGAGCGGCGCCCGCGCGAAATCCTCAGTCCGCCCGCAGCGCCACCGTCGGGTCGACGCGCGCCGCGCACCAGGCAGGCACCAGGCTCGCCGCCACCGCCGCCGCCAGCAGCACCGCCGGGGCGATCACGTGCACGGCCGGGTCCGTGGGCCGCACCGCGTACAGCAGCCCGGAGAGCGCGTGCCCCATGGCGAGCGCCAGCACGCTCCCCACCGCCACCCCGGCCAGTGCCGGCCCCGTCCCCTGGCGCACCACCAGCCACAACACCCCCGGCGTCCGCGCCCCCAGCGCCACCCGCAGCCCAATCTCGCGCGTCCGCTGGCTCACCGTGAAGGCCACCACCCCGTATACCCCCAGCGACGCGAGCAGCAGCGCCGCCCCGCCGAAGAGCCCCACCAGCACCAGGCTGAAGCGCATCCGCCCCATGGACCCGTCCACCCGCTCGCGCATGGTGCGCACGTCCGCCAGCGGCAGGTCCGGGTCCAGCCGGCGCAGCGCCGCCGCCACCGGGCCCGCCAGCGCTGCGGGCGGCCCGGAGCCGCGCACCGCCACGTACAGCGTGCGCGCCCCCGCGTACTGCGGGTAGGGGCGGTACACCGTTTCCCGCGGCGCCTCGCTCATCTCCGCGTGGCGCACCCCCCGCACCACCCCCACCACCGTCAGCGGCTCGTCCGAGCGGATCCAGCGGATGCGCTTTCCCACCGCGCTCTCCCCGGGCCACAGCCGGCGCGCCAGCGTCTCGTCCACGATCGCCGCCGGGGGCGCGTGGTCGTCGTCCGCGGGCGCGAAGGCGCGGCCTGCGAGGAGAGGGATCCCCATCGCCGCGAAGTAGCCGGGGCTCACCCCGCGCAGGTCCGCCTGCACCACGTCCTCCGGCCCCGGCCGGTCCTCCCGCGCGAAGCCGCTCCCCAGGTACGCCCCGCTCAGCGGGAGATGCGTGACCACCCCCGCCGCCCGCACCCCGGGCAGCTCCCCGATCCGCGCCGCCGCCTCGTCCACGAAGCGGCCGCGCGCCTCGCCGGAACCGTACCGCTCCCCCGCGAGCCCCAGCCGGAAGCTCAGCACCCCGCCCGCCTGGAAGCCCGCCGGCGCCTCGCCCAGGCGCAGGAAGCTCCGGGCGAGGAGCCCGGTGGACACCAGCAGCGCCAGGGCGAGCGCCACCTCCGCGGCCACCAGCAGCCCCCGCGCGCCGCTCCGGCCCGCGGTGGAGCTCCGCCCTCCGGCGTGGAGCCGGTCCGCCGGCGCCCCCCGCGACGCCAATGCGGCCGGCAGCGCGCCGCAGAGCAGCGTCGCCGCCGCCGAGACCAGCGCCGCGAACGCCAGCACCTGCCCGTCCACCGACACCTCCGCCAGCCGGGGGAGGTCAGCGGGGCCGAGCGCGCGCGCCGCCCGCACCAGCAGCGCCGCCAGCGCCACGCCGCCCGCCCCGCCGGCCAGCGCCAGCAGCAGGCTCTCGGCCAGGAGCTGCTGGAGCAGGCGCCCACGGCCGGCGCCCAGCGCCGCGCGCACCGTCAGCTCGCGCGCGCGGACCGCGTTGCGGGCGAGCAGCAGGCTGGCGACGTTGGCGCAGACGATGAGCAGGAGCAGGACGGACGCCGCCAGCAGGAGGGTGAGGGCGGGGCGGATCCCCCGCACCACGTGCTCGTGGTACGGCACGGCCGCCAGCCCCCACCCCGGCTCGCGGTACGCGTCCGGGTGCTCGCGGAGGAGCCGGCGGCCGAGCGCCGCCACGTCCGCCCGCGCCTGGGCCGGCGTGGCTCCGCCGCGCAGCCGGGCGAGGACGTGCAGGTGGTGCACGTCGCGACCCAGCAGGAACCCCTGGAGCGTGGGCTCCAGCGGCACGTACACGTCCACCTCGCGCGGGAACACCGGGCTGGGCGCCGGGAGCGCGAAGCCGCGCGGGAGCACGCCGGCGACGGTGTAGACCTCGCCGTCGAGCGCCAGCGGGCGGCCCACCACGCCCGGGTCGGATCCGAAGCTCCGCCGCCAGAAGCCGTGGCCCAGGAGCACCGCGCGCGCCGCGCCCGGGCGGTCGTCCTCCGGGCCGAGGACGCGCCCCGCCTCCGGCCGCACCCGGAGCATGGGGAACAGGCTGGACGACACCGCCAGCGCCTCCACGGCCTCGGGGCGGTCCAGGCCGGTGGCGTTGAAGCGCAGGTCGCGCAGGGCGGCCACCTCGCCCAGGCTGCCGGCGGAGGCCCGGAGGTCCTGGTATTCGGGCCAGGAGATCCACCCCTCTTCCCCGGGCGCCTCGTCGCTGCGGCTCCACACCAGCACCAGCCCCTCCGACTCCGGGAGCGCGAGCGGCCGCAGCAGCACCGAGCGCACCAGCCCGAACACCGCGGTGGAGGCGCCGATCCCCAGCGCCAGCACCCCCACGGCCACCAGGGCGAAGACGGGCGAGCGGCGGAGGACGCGGGTCCCGTAGCGCAGGTCCTGCCACACGTCCTCCAGCCGGCGCGGGCGCAGCTCGTCGCGCGCCTCCTCGCGGACCCGCTCGCCGCTCCCGAAGCTCAGCGCCGCCGCCCGCCGCGCCTCGTCCGGGGCCATCCCCAGCCGCAGGTTCTCCTCCGTCTGCCGCTCCACGTGGAAGCGGATCTCCTCGTCCAGGCGGTCGTCCAGCTCGGCGCGGCGTCGCAGGGCGTCCAGCCGGCGCCACCACTCGCGGGGGGTGCTCATGGGGGGCTCGTCAGGGGGTGGGGACGGCCAGGACCAGGCCGATGGCGCGGGACAGGCGCTCCCAGGTGCGCAGCTCTTCCGCGAACCGGCCGCGGCCCGCCTCCGTGAGCGCGTAGTAGCGCGCCCGCCGGTTGTTCTCGGTGGTGCGCCACTCGGACGCGATCCAGCCCTGGCGCTCCAGCCGGTAGAGCGCCGGGTACAGGGATCCCTGGCCCACCTGGAGCACGTCCCCGGACCACTGCTGGATGCGCTCGGTGATCCCCCAGCCGTGCATGGGCTCCAGCAGCAGCGCCTTGAGCACCAGCATGTCCAGCGTGCCCTGCAGCAGCTCCTGCCTGCGCGTCTCGTCCGCCATTGCCGTGTCTCTCCTTTCGAATGACGAAAGAAGAATGCGTGCGTCTCCTTTCGAATGTCAAGGGGAGAGATCCGGGAGCCTCAGAAGCCGCTGTTGCGCGTCCTCACCAGGGTCTCGATCTCGAAGGCGATGGATTCCGGGGTGCGCGTGTCGGCGGGGATGTTGAGGTCCGCGCGCTCGTACAGGGGGATGCGCTCCGACAGCATCTGCGCGATCATCCCGGCCGGGTCCGGGTGGTCGCGGAAGGGACGGTCGATGGTGTCGGTGCGCAGCCGGCGCACCGTTTCCTCGGGGGACACCTGGAGCCACACCGCCAGCGTCCCCGGCCCCAGCGCGGAAAGGAACTCGGGCCGCGTGATCCACCCGCCCCCCGGCGCCAGCACCAGCCGCTCCGCCCGCGCCGCCTCGCCGGTGAGCGCCGCCTCCAGCTCGCGGAAGTGGTCCTCGCCGGCCGCCGCGATGATCTGCTGCACCGTGGCGCCGCCGCGCCGCTCGATCTCCACGTCGAAGTCCAGGTAGCCCCACTCCAGCCGCCGGGCGAGCGCCTGGCCCACCGTGCTCTTGCCGGAGCACATGTAGCCCAGCAGGACCACGCGGCCGATCGCCAGGCGCGGGCGCGGCGCGGCGCCGGCGTCGCTCGGGGGAAAGGAAACCTCGTTGAGGGCGGTGGACACGCGGTTCTCCTGCTGCGGGTGTGGTTTGGCCGTGGGCGGCGGCGCCGCTACCTTGCACGTCGCGGGCCCCGGCCCCACCTTCCCCTGCCGCGCGGCGGCGCCCCCGGACGTGGACGGCCCTGTCCGCACCACCACCGCAGCTCCCCCCGGCACCGATCCCGAAGATTCGCCGAACCGCGCCCCCGCTCAGGTGTACCACGGGAGCTGTTTCTGGACTGTGGCGCCCTCACCCGGTGCGCTTGAGGCTCGCGACCCTCTTCCAATCCTTGGAGAGAGGGCTGAACCGCGGGAGCTCCGTGTAGTTCTCCCCCTCTCCCGCTTGCGGGGGAGGGGGCCGGGGGGAGGGGGCCTGTCGCGTGAGGGATTCCGGCCCGAAGGGGCGAGACCGCGCGGCTGTTTGCGCGGGCTCGACTCCGTTGGCGAGCGTTGTTTGCTCGCTTACGGAGCCGAAGCCCGACCCCGGCGCCAGCCGGGGACACGCCCAAGCCCGCAGTTGCCGTCCAGTGCAGTTGAATTCGCCAGCGACGACCTAGACGAGAGCCGAGAGACGAACGAGAATGAGCATGGCGAAGCAGCGGGACCGGGTGCTCCCGCGGCTGATCGAGGAGGAGATGCGGGAGTCCTTCCTGGACTACTCGATGAGCGTGATCGTGCAGCGGGCGCTGCCGGACGTGCGCGACGGGCTGAAGCCGGTGCACCGGCGCATCCTGTTCGCCATGCACGAGGCCGGCCTTTCCCCCGCGCGGCCGTACAAGAAGAGCGCGACCGTGGTGGGCGACGTGCTGGGCAAGTACCACCCGCACGGCGACGCCAGCGTGTACGACGCGCTCGTGCGCATGGTGCAGGACTTTTCGCTGCGCTACCCGCTGGTGGACGGGCAGGGCAACTTCGGAAGCATCGACGGCGACCCGGCGGCGGCGTACCGCTACACCGAGGCCCGCCTGTCGCCCGTGGCCACGGAGATGCTGGCGGACATCGACCGCGACACCGTCGACTTCGCACCCAACTTCGACGACCGGCTGCGGGAGCCCAGGGTGCTCCCCTCGCGCATCCCCAGCCTTCTGGTGAACGGCAGCTCGGGGATCGCGGTGGGGATGAGCACCAACATCCCGCCCCACAACCTGCGCGAGACGGTGGCGGCGGCCATCCACCTGCTGGACCACCCGGAGTGCACCCTCGACGACCTGATGGTTCACCTCCCGGGGCCGGACTTTCCCACGGGCGGGACCATCGTGGGGCGGCAGGGGATCCGCGACGCGTACGAGAAGGGGCGCGGGCGGGTGGTGATGCGGGCGCGCGTGATCCGCGAGCAGAAGCGCGGCGGGCGCGAGCAGCTGGTGTTCACCGAGATCCCGTACGGCACCAACAAGGCGCGCATCATCGAGCAGGTGGCGGAGCTGGCGAAGGCGGGCAAGCTCCCCGACGTGTCGGACCTGCGCGACGAGTCGGACCGCGACGGCATCCGCATGGTGGTGGAGCTGAAGCGTGGCGGCGACGCCCTGAAGACGCTGAACGGCCTGTTCAAGTGGACCACGCTGCAGACCACCTTCGGCGTGATCACGCTGGCGCTGGACGGCGGGGTGCCGCGCGAGTTCAAGCTCAAGGAGCTGCTGGAGCGCTACCGCGACCACCGGGTGCAGGTGGTGGTGCGGCGTTCGCGCTGGGAGCTGGAAAAGGCGCGCGACCAGGCGCACGTGCTGGAGGGGCTGATCGTCGCGCTGCGCAAGATCGACCTGGTGGTGAAGCTGATCCGCTCGTCGCGCACCCGCGAGACCGCCGCCGACAAGCTCCGGAAGGAGCTGAAGCTCTCGGAGCGGCAGGCGGAGGCCATCCTCAACATGCGCCTGTCGCGCCTCACGGCGCTGGAAAGCAAGGAGCTCAAGGACCGCCTGGCGGAGCTCCAGGCGAGCATCGTGGAGCTGGAGGCGATCCTGGCCAGCCCGGAGCGTCAGGTGGCGGTGGTGCGCGGCGAGCTGGCGGAGCTGGCGGAAAAGTACGGCGACGCGCGGCGCACGGTCATCATCGAATCGGAAAAGACCTTTTCGCTGGAGGACCTGGTCGCCGAGGAGGAGGTGGTGGTGGTGGTGAGCCGCGAGGGCTTCGTGAAGCAGGTGCCCATGGGGCTCTTCCGGCGGCGGAGCAGCTCGGGCAAGGTGCTCGCGGGGATGGAGCGCTACGAGAGCGACTACCTGGAGCACGTGTTCGTGTCCAGCACGGGGAGCACGCTCCTGTTCTTCACGGACGACGGACGGGTGCACTGGCTCCCGGTGGCGGAGATCCCGGAGGCGGGGCGGGCCTCGCGCGGCAAGGCGGTGCACCAGGTCCTGGGCCTCCAGCGCAAGACGCAGGTGGCGGCGATGCTGGCGGCGACGGAGTACCCGGAGGACCGCTTCCTGGTGTTCGCCACGGCGGACGGGACGGTGAAGCGGACGTCGCTGGACCAGTACGGCCGGCCGCGCGAGGGGGGGATCGAGGCGGTGTCGGTGAAGCCGGGCGACCGGCTGGTGGACGTGCAGATGACGGACGGCTCGGGCGACGTGGTGCTGGGCACCAGCGCGGGCCGGGCGATCCGCTTCCCGGAGGCGGAGATCCCGCTGATGGGCCGCGTGTCGCAGGGGGTGCGCGGGGTGAAGCTGCGCCAGGACGAGACGCTGGTGGGGATGGTGGCGCTGCGCCGCGAGGGCGACCTGTGCCTGGTGACGGAGCGCGGATTCGCGAAGCGTGTGGCCATGGACGACCTGCCGGTGCAGGGGCGCGGCGGCATCGGCAGCGTGGTGCTCCCCACCATGCGCGGCACCGGCAAGGTGGTCTCGGCGCGGGAGCTGCTCCCCGGCGAGGACCTGATGGCGGTGACGGCGGTGGGCCGCACCCTGCGCCTGCACGGCGACCAGGTGGTCCCCGGCGACCTGAAGACGCCGCCGGAGCCGGCGGCGGAGCTGTCCGGCCACGACCGGATCGTCGTCGTCACCCGGACCGCCGAGCCCCGCGTGGACCCCGACGCGCCCGACGAGCCGGACGCGGAGCTGGACGACGCGGAAGCGCTTTCGCTGGAAGGGTTCGAGGCGGACGGCGCGGGGGAGGGCGGCGTCGGGGAGCCGGCCGTCGGCGAGGCGGAGGCTGGCGACGGAGGTGTGGAGGCCGGCGATGGAGGTGTGGAGGCCGCCGCCGCCCCGTCGGACGGCGGCGGGGGAGGCGACGGCGAGCTGGAGCTGGGGCTGTTCGGCGACTGACGCCGGATGCCCGGCGATGGAGGAGGGGCCGCGGTTCGTTCCGCGGCCCCTTGTCGTTTTCCCCTCTCGCGAGGCTCGGCCGCGACGAAGAGGATTGCGTTATTTTGTTACCAAGGTATTTTAGTAACAAATATCCACTCCACCCTCTCACTTGGTCGCTGCTCATGTCGCCACAGGTCCCCGATCCGTCTTCCGGCCCTTTCGCCGTCGAGCGAGTCCAGACGGGAGTCAGGATGGAGAAGCGGATGATCAAGGTCCTCAAGGGGCTCGCGGAGTACCGCGACCTGTCCCTGGGCGACCTGCTGGAAGGGATCGTCCTGCACGCGTTCGAGAACCGGCCGCCGTTCAGCGCGGAAACGCTGGCGCGGATCGCCGCCCTCAAGGAGATCTACGGCATGGACTACGGCACGGAAGCGAGTCACCGGCTCGTGGAAGGGCCGGAGGAGACTGGCCGGTGAGCGCGCGGCCCACCCCGCACGCGGGCGTGGCGGCGGCCCTGTCCGCGTCCCCGCCGCCGGTCTCCCCGGCGGCCGCTCCCGCGCTCCCCCACGTGGAGCGGGCGCACGCCATCCGCGTGGAGGCTCCGCCCGCGCGTGCGTTTCCGCTCTTCGAGCCGGTGGGCGAGACGCTGTGGGCCCCGGGCTGGCACCCCGAATTCCTCCACCCCGCCGACGGCGAGGCGCGCGAGGGAGCCGTGTTCCTCACGCGGGTCCCGGGGGAGCCGGCGACGGTCTGGATGATCGCGCTGCACCGGCCGGAGGAGCACCACGTGGCCTACGCGCGCATCACTCCCGGGATCCGCGCGGTGAGGGTGGAAGTGCGCTGCCGGCCGGACGGGCCGGACGCGACGCTCGCGACCGTGACGTACGAGTACACGGCGCTCTCGGGGGAGCCGGACCCGTACCTGGAGGGGCTGGACGATGCACGCTACCGCGAGGGGATCGAGGCGTGGGGCGGCGCGATCGCCCACTTCCTCCGCCACGGGACGGCGCCGGACGGGCCGGGCCACTGACGGAGCGGCACCGGACGGAGCTTGAACGGCCCCGGCCACCCGGGTAGCTTTGGGCCCGCCGCGCCCCGGGGAAGGCGGCGGGTCACCCGGCTCACGCGAAGCGTGAAACGCCCACCTGTTTTCGCGGACGACGATGGATTCGATCCTGGACGAGCTGGAGCGCGACACCGGCCGCGACGCGGGGGCTGCCTTCCTGGAGCTGGCGGCCGATTACCTGGCGGAGACCCGCAATGGAGAGGGACCGGTGTCCACCTCCCGCACGCCCGCGGAGATCGCGGCGCGCTTCGACGAGCCCCTCCCGCTCCGCGGGCGGCCGCTGGCAGAGGTGGTGGAGCGGCTGGGGCGCGAGGTGCTCCCGGACGTCAACCGCCTCTTCCACCCCATGTACATGGGCCACCAGGTGTCGGCGCCGCTCCCGGCGGCGATCTGGACGGAGTCGCTGATCGGGGCGCTGAACCAGTCGGTGGCGGTGTGGGAGATGTCGCCCGTGGCGACGATGGTGGAGCACCGGGTGGTCCGCTGGATGGCGGACCTGGCGGGCTTCGGTGCGGGCGCGGGCGGGACGCTGACCTCGGGCGGCACGGAGGCCACCTTCACGGCGCTGCTGGCCGCGCGCAACACCGTGGTCCCGGACGCGTGGGAGAACGGGGTGGGCGCGGACCCGCCCGTCGTCGTGTACGGCGAGCACGCGCACTACGCGGTGGCCCGTGCGGTGGGCGAGCTGGGGCTGGGGATGCGAAGCGCGGTCGCGGTGAGGTCGCGCGGCTTCCGCATGGACACGGACGCGCTCCGCGACACGCTGGACGGGCTGGAGCGGGCGGGGCGCCGGGCGATGGCCGTGGTGGCGACCGCCGGCTCCACGGCGACGGGCTCCTTCGACGACCTGGAGGCCGTCGGCGCGCTGTGCGAGGCGCGGGGCGTCTGGCTGCACGTGGACGGGGCGCACGGGGCGTCGGCGCTGCTCTCGGCGGAGCACCGGCACCGGCTGGCGGGGCTGTCGCGGGCGCGCACGGTCGCCTGGGACCCGCACAAGGGGATGCTGCTGCCGCTGGCTGCCGGGATGGTGCTGGCCCGCGACGAGCGCGACCTGGAGCGCGCCTTCGCGCAGAAGGCGCCGTACCTGTTCCACGGCGGGGGGGACGAGCGGGTGACGGACCAGGGGGTGAGGAGCTTCCAGTGCTCGCGCCGGGCGGACGCGCTCAAGCTGTGGGTGGCGCTCCAGCGCTACGGGGCGGAGGGGATCGGCCGCGTGTACGACCACCTGTGCTCGGTGGCGCGCTCGCTGTGGGAGGAGATCGAGGAGCGCCCGGACTTCGAGGCGCTGCACGAGCCGGAGTCCAACATCCTCTGCTTCCGCTGGGTGGGCGACGGGTCGCGGGACGCGGAGCGGCTGGACGCGCTGAACCGGGCGCTGCGGCCGGCGTACAACCGCTCGGGCGAGGGGTGGATCACGGCGACGGTGCTGGAGGGGCGGCCGGTGCTGCGGGTGACGGTGATGAACCCGCGGACCACGGCGGACCACGCGCGGGCGATGCTGGATGGGGTCGCAGCGGAGGCGGAGAGGGTGGAGGCGGGGCTGCTGCTCGACTCCATCCCCGGTGCGTTCGAGCGAGCGCGACAGGGGCTGCGGGAGATCGAGGCGGGCCAGGGAATCCCGCTGGACGAGTTCTGAGCATGGCGCGCGTCGTCGTCGCGCCCATCACCATGGCCTTTCGCAAAGCACCCGTGTGAGTGTGAAGGCCCGTGCCGCGAAAGCCTTATCCGGCAACGCCTCCGCCCATGGAAGTTTGGCCTGGCCGGAACACTCCGCGCCGGGATGTATTTCTGGCGCCCGCCGCCGGTCAGCTGTCCAGCCCGCCCCGCACCCAGCCGGGCACGGCGACCCCCGCGGCACGGCTCCTCCGCGCCACCACCTTGCGCAGCTCCCTCGCCGCCGCGTACCGCTCCGCCGCCGGGAGGTGCCTCACGGCGCAGGCGAGCGCCACGCGCGCGGGCGCGTCGGCCATGCCGTCCTCCTCGACCGCCTCCATCCGGGCCAGCGTCACCAGCCGCCTGCGCGTGCGCGGCGCCGGGGTGCCGCCGTCCAGGAACCTGCGCAGCCCCTCCGCGCTCATCCCCACCATCCCGGCGACGTGCCGCAGGCTGGTCGCGTACGTGAAGCGCCGCGCCAGCGCGCGAAGATTTTCCAGCGACTCGCCGGGCTCAGTCGTCGCCGCATCGCTCATCCTGCCTCCGTCGTTCGGGTGTCGGCTGCGGGCCATTGGCTAAGATGGTGGACAGAGTGGACACCCGCAACGGCGCGGGAGCCGGACGGGTCGGCAGTGTTTCACCCCGATCGAAAGGGCCCTCCGCCGAGTCCGGCAGAGGGCCCTGTCGTTCGCTTCCCGCACCTTCGCACTGCCGGTCACGCATTCACCCCCGGCAGCCCGCGGAGCGACGCGTGCAGCCCACCGTCGTGCCGCCAGCGCGGGCCGATGCCCAGGATCGCGGGCCGCAGGCACGCGGCCAGCGCGCGCGTCCCCCAGAACGCCTTCTCCGGGACCCGCACGACGGTCCGCCCGGCGAGCGCGTCGCACCCGCGCCGACGAAGCCGCACGCCGATGGCCCGGTAGACCCGGCTCGCCACCAGGATCGCGGGGCGCACCCGCGGCGGCAGGTCGCGCATCCCCCCGTTGGCGCTGGCGTAGTAGCGGTCCGCCAGCTCCAGCACCTCCCCGACCACCCGCGCGACCGCCGCCCGGCCCGCCGTTCCCGCGAGCAGCGCCTCCGTGCTCGTCCCCGCCCGGCGCAGCCGGTCCGCGGGGAGGTAGACGCGGCCGTGCAGCGCGTCCTCCGCCACGTCGCGGCAGATGTTGGTGAGCTGCATGGCGATGCCCAGGTCCACCGCGTGGGGGTGCGCCTCGCGGCAGCGCACACCCAGCACCGCGCACATCATCAGCCCCACCGTGGACGCGACCCGGTAGCTGTAGCGCAGCAGCTCCGCGTCGTCGGCCACGCGCACCGGGCCCAGGTCGCCCGCCACCCCGTCGATCAGCTCCGTGGCGCTCGCCAGCGGCAGCTCCAGCCGCGCCGCCGCCGCCCGCAGCTCCGCCACCAGCGGCCTGGCCGGCGCGTCCCCCGTCACCTCCGCGCGCAGCCGCTCCAGCGCCACGGCGGCCGCCGCCGGATCGTTTGCCTCGTCCGCGGTGTCGTCCACCTCGCGGCAGAAGGCGTAGACCAGCGCCGCGTCGTCGCGGACCGCGGGAGGGAGGAAGCGCGCGGCCAGGTTGAAGGTGCGGGCGTTGTGCGCCAGCGACTCCCGGCTCGCCTCCAGGACGGGGGGCGTCACGGGAGCGTCGCGGCGAGGGCGGGCTCCGGCGGGCGCGCCGGCTCGCCGGGGAGGACCCGGTCCAGCACCTTGGCCGAGCAGAGCACCCCCGGCATCCCCGCGCCGGGGTGCGTCCCCGCGCCCACGAAGTACAGCCCCTCCACGTCCTCGGAGCGGTTGTGGAAGCGGAAGTAGGCCGACTGCGACAGCCGCGGCTCGATCCCGAAGCCCGCACCCTTGGTGGAGCGCAGCTGCTCCTCGAAGTAGCGCGGCGTGACGTGGAACGAGGTCACCAGGCTGTCGCGCAGGCCGGGGAGCAGCCGCTCCTCCAGGTGGCCGAGGATGCGGTCCAGGTAGCGCGGCCCCTCCGCGTCCCAGTCGATCCCGCTGTCGTTGTGGGGGACGGGCGAGAGCACGTAGAACGCCTCGTGCCCCGGCGGCGCCAGCGACGGGTCGGTGCGGGTGGGGGCGTGCAGGTACAGCGAGAAGTCGTCCGCCAGCTTCTTGCGCTCGAAGATGTCCTCCAGCAGCTCGCGGTAGCGCGGCCCCATCAGGATGGTGTGGTGCGCCAGCTCGGGATACGTCCTGCGCGTCCCGAAGTAGGCCACGAAAAGCCCCATGGAAAGGCGCCGCCGGGCCAGCGAGCGGTCCGTGTGGCGGTGGCGGTGGCGCGCGGCGACCAGCTTGCCGTACACGTGCGTGGGGTCCGCGTTGGCCACCAGCAGGTCGCAGGAGATGCGCTCCCCGCCCTCCAGCCGCACCGCGCGGGCGCGGCCGCCCACCACCTCGATCTCCTCCACCGGCGCGCTGCAGCGCACCTCGCCGCCCATCTCCTCCAGCAGCTTCACCAGTCCCCGCACGATGGTGGTGGTGCCCCCCTTGGCGAACCAAACGCCCCACTTCCGCTCCAGCCAGTGGATGAGCAGGTAGATGGAGGTGGTGTTGAAGGGGTTGCCCCCCACCAGCAGCGGCTGGAAGGTGAACACCTGCCGCAGCCGCTCGTCGCGGAGGTAGCGCGACACCATCCCGTACACGGTGCGGTAGCTCCCCAGCTTCACCATCTCCGGCACCACCCGCAGCATCTCCGACAGGCGGTCGAAGGGGGCGTCGGCGAGGCGCGTGTAGCCCACGTCGAAGATGCGCTCCGCGTGCGCGGCCAGCCGGCGGTAGCCGTCCACGTCGGCGGGGCTCATCTCGCGGATCTGGGCGATGATGCGCTCCTCGTCGCCCACGTAGTCGAAGCGCGACCCGTCCGCGAACTCCACCCGGTAGAACGGGTCCACCGGCACCAGCTCGAAGTAGTCGCGCGAGTCGCGGCCGGCCAGCGCGAAAAGCTCGTGCAGCAGGTAGGGCGCGGTGACCACGGTGGGCCCCGCGTCGAAGGAAAAGCCGTCCCGGCAAAAGACGCTGGCGCGCCCGCCGGGCTGGTCCGTGGCCTCCAGCACCGTCACCCGGTGCCCGCGCGCCTGCAGGCGGATGGCCGCCGCGAGCCCGCCGAGCCCCGCCCCGATCACCAGCGTCCGCCCGCTCCCGCTCATGCGTGGCTCTCCCGCTCGCGCGCCCCCCCGGGGGCGCGCACCCACTCGATGGGGTGCAGCGCCACCGCGGCGAGCTCCCCCGCCAGGTGGCGCAGCCCCGGCTCCTCCGCCATCCCCGGGGCGCCCAGCGCCTCCACGGCGGCGGCGTTGATCCGCGCCAGCACCCGCTCCAGCGCCCCGCCGCAGCGGAAGCGCTCCACCGCCAGCTCCACCTCCGCCTGCGGGGTCTCGGCGCGGGGCGCGGCGAGCAGCGCGCGCAGCCAGGGCGCGTCGCCCGGGTGCAGCGCCAGGTGCTCCACCACCAGCGCGCTGGTCTTTCCCTCGCGCAGGTCCGAGCCGGGGGCGCCGCGCCCCTTCTCGCCGAACAGGTCCAGCACGTCGTCCTGGAGCTGGAAGAGGAGCCCAAGCGCGCGGAAGCCGCACGCCATGCGCCGCGCCTCCTCCGGGGAGCGCCCCGCCAGCAGCGCCGCGCCCTCCACCGGGAGCTGGAAGAGCGGCCCCGTCTTTCCCTCGGCGACGGCGCGGTACGCCGCCCAGTCCACGTCGCGACACGGGTCCATGGCCAGCTCGGCGGCCTGGCCGCGCACGGTCGCCGCCGCGTGGCCGGCCAGGGAGCGCGCCAGCGTCCAGCGCCTGTCCAGCGGAGCTTCCAGGTGCTCCAGTGCCAGGTAGGGGAGCATGAGGAGGAGGTCGCCGGCGTTGACGGCCTGCGCGGCGCCGTGCAGCGCCCACACCGTGGGGCGGCCGCGGCGGACGCGGTCGCCGTCCTGCAGGTCGTCGTGCACCAGCGTGGCGTTGTGGAGCAGCTCGCAGGCGGCGGCCCAGGCGACCCCCGCCTCGCGCGGCTCGTCCAGCGCCTCCATGGCGGCGAGCGCCAGGCGCGCGCGGATCCGCTTCCCACCCGTGGCCAGGTGCCCGCGCACCATCGCCCCCACCGGCTCGCCTCCCGCCTCGTCCGCCAGCCGGTCCATCAGCGCCTCCACCTCCGGCAGGCACAGGGTGGAGCGGAGCGAGCCGGCGAGCGCCAGCGGCGCGCGCGCCGCGGAAGCGCGGTGCGGATCCGCCGTTTTCGCGTGGGCGGAGCGGAGCGGCGATTCGGCGGCTGCCTGGCCCGAAGGGTTCATGGGGGCGGTCGACTGGGTGGTTCGCCGCGCGGGGCGGCGGTCGCCCGGAAGGGGCGTTAGCCTGGACAAAGATTGTACACGCATGGATCGTGCACAAGGGTGGCGTGCGTCAGCTCCCCCCGGCCGCCAGCGAGGCGGCCAGCCGCAGACCGCCGGGGCCCAGCGCGGCGGCCACCAGCCGCCCGCGGACGCGCCGCGGCGCCCGGGCGAAGAAGCGCGCCATGACGCCGGCCAGCTCCGCGGCCGGGAGCCGGTCTCCCAGGTAGCCGGCCCAGTCCGCGTCCGGGAGCCGGAAGAAGGCGGCGAAGAAGTCGCGCGTGTCGGGGGCGTCCAACCGCAGCAGAGCCTCCATCCCGAAGCGCAGGAGCGCGTGCCGCCTGCGCCGGTCCGCGGGCCAGATCGCGTCCCACCCGGCCCGCGCCGCCGCCGCCGGGGATCCGTCGGGCCGCCCCAGCGCCTCCGCGACCGCCGCGGCGAGCACCGGC
Organism: uncultured Gemmatimonadales bacterium; assembly: GCA_963716255.1. Taxonomy (GTDB): domain Bacteria; phylum Gemmatimonadota; class Gemmatimonadetes; order Longimicrobiales; family Longimicrobiaceae; genus JAFAYN01. The sequence continues at coordinate 4,432,867 of OY970303.1, forward strand.
GCGTCCGCCAGCACGCGGGCCAGCAGGTAGCCGGTGGCCGGGTGCACCATCCCCGCCGCCCCCCCGAAGCCCACCACCCGCTGCCGCGGCGAGGGGAGCGCCCCGCCCATGGGGATCCAGCAGCGCTCCCGCTCGCCGCCCTCCGGGAGCGCCACCCCGCGCAGCGCGAGCCGGGCGCGCAGCCGGGCTTCCAGCGCCTCGAAGGAAACGGGCGGCCTTGCCACCAGTACGGTCTCCTCCACGAACACGGATCCGTCGGGAAAGGGGAGGGCGTACAGGAAGGTGGGCACGGGGGAGGGCGGGAGGCCGGCGTCGTCCCACTCCATCAGCGTGGCGCGGCCGGGCTCCACCCCGGGGACGGGGCCCGGGACCACGGCGCCGAGCGCGGTCTGGAAGCCCTGCGGCGGACGGTCGCCGCGGCGCACCAGGGCGGGACGGTGGCCGGATGCATCCACCACCAGCCGCGCTGCCACCTCGCCGCCGCCGCGGAGGAGGGCGGTGCCCCCCGTGCCGCGGTGCTCCGCCGAGACGGCCTCGCCGTCGATCCAGCGGACGCCGCCTGCCTCGCAGCGCGCGGCGAGCACGCGGGCCAGGGCGTCGCGGTCCACGCGGACGTAGGCGCGGGGGAGGACGCGCGTCCGTCCCCCGCCGAAGCCGGCGGCCACCGTGTCCCAGCGGCACCCGGCGGCCTCCGGGAGCCCGGCGGCGTCCAGCTCGTCCGCCCAGACCCCGTACTGCGCCGTCCAGCGCGGCGGCCCCGGCGGCCCCAGGGCGCCCACGCGCAGCCCGCGCCCGGAGAGCGCGGCGGCGGCCGCGAGCGCGGCAGGCCCCTTGCCGAGAACCAGCACGTCGAGCATCCGTTCGGTCCCGGTGGGGGTGGGCGGCGGGTCGGGCGGCTTTGCACGAACCCTGGACGAACACTATATATCGCCGCGGCGAGCCGGGGCAAACACACGGTCTGCGGGGCACCTGGATGATCGAGATGGGAAGCACCAGCCGGGAGATGGACCCCTCGCTCCTCCGCGCGCCGGGGGGGTTCGCCTGGTGGTACGCCGACCTGGTGGATCCCCGCGGCGACGGGCTGGTCCTCATCTGGTCGTACGGGCTCCCCTTCCTCCCCGGCTACGCGGCCTCGGCGCGCCGCGGCGCCCCGCAGCTCCCCGCGGACCGTCCCAGCGTCAACCTGGTGGCGTACTCCCGCGGCGTTCCCACCGTCTACCTTCTCCAGGAGTACGCCGCGTCGGACGCGTACTGGTCCGACCCGCCCGGCCTCCAGCGGATCGGCGGGTGCCGCTTCTCGCGGAAGGTGGCGGGAGGGCGCTGCACACTGGATGCCGAGCTGGACTGCCCGGTTCCCGGCTCCACCGAGCGGCTGACGGGGACGGTGAGCATCCGGGGCGTCGCCCGCGCGCCAGGGCCGGACGGTGCGGGAGCCGGCGCCGCGCACGTGTGGACGCCGCTCACCGGCCCGGCCCAGGGGACGGCCGTGCTGCGCGTGGGAGGGCGCGAGGTGGCACGGGTGAGCGGGCGCGCCTACCACGACCGCAACGGCGGGAGCGTTCCGCTGCACGCGCTGGGGATCGAGCGGTGGATGTGGGGGCGCTTCCCGCTGGAAGGGAGGGAGGCGGTCTACTACCTCCTGTGGCCGGCGGGCGGCGGCGCGCCCGAGTGCCTGGGGGTGACCGTGGACGCGCAGGGACGCACGGAGGAGGTGTCCGGGCTGGAGGTGGAGCTGGGGGCGGAGCGGCGCAGCTACGCCGGGCTCCGCTGGCCGGAGCGCATCGTCCTCCGCGCCCGCGGCGAGTCCTGGCTGGAGGTGCGCCACCGCGCCCTCGCCGACGTGGGCCCCTTCTACCTCCGCCTACTTTCCGAGGGGACCACGCCCGGCGGGGAGCGCGCCGTGGGGTGGGGGGAGCTGTGCGTCCCGGACCGGGTGGACCTCCCCGTCCACCGCCCCTTCGTGCGCATGCGCGTGCACCGCGTGGGCCAGGCCAACTCCGTGTGGCTCCCGCTCTTCGCCGGGCCGCGCGAGCGGCGGGTGGGGCGGCTCCTGCGCCACGCGCTGGCGGGAGCGTGGGGATGAGCGCGGGGTGGATCGCCTGGGGAGTGCTCGCGCTCCCCCCGCTGGCGGTGCTGGCGACCGCGGGCTTCAACCTGCTCGCCTGGCCGCGGGGGAGCGCCGCGGGCCGCGTCCGCGGGCGCGTGTCCGTGTGCATCCCCGCGCGCGACGAGGCCGCGCGCATCGAGCGCTGCGTGCGGGCCGCGCTGGCCGGGACGCAGGCCCCCGGCGAGGTGCTGGTGTACGACGACGGCTCGGTCGACGGCACCGGGGAGATCGTGGCCCGCGTCGCGGCGGAGGACGCGCGGGTGCGGGGGATCGCCGGCGGGCCGCTCCCCGCGGGGTGGGTGGGGAAGCCGCACGCCTGCCACCGCCTGGCCCGGGAGGCCACGGGCGACGTGCTGGTGTTCATGGACGCGGACACCGTCGCCGGGCCGGAGTGCCTGGCGCGCCTGGGCTCGCTGCTGGAGGGGATGGCGGCCGACGTGGTGACGGCCGCGCCGCGGCACGAGCTCCGCACCGCGGGCGAGCGGCTGGTGGTCCCGCTGCTGCACCTCACCTACCTGGCCTGGCTGCCGCTCCCGCTGGTGTGGCGCACCCGCGACCCGCGCTTCCTGGTCGCCAACGGGCAGCTCCTGGCCGTGCGGCGCCGCGCGTACGAAGCGGCGGGCGGCTGGGAGGCGGTCCGCGCCGAGGTGGTGGACGACATGGCCTTCTGCCGGCGGGTCAAGGCGAGCGGCGGGCGCGTCGTCTTCGCGGACGGGCACCGCATGGCGACGGTGAGGATGTACGACGGGTGGAGATCGCTGTGGGAGGGGTTCTCCAAGAACCTGTACGAGGGGATCGGCGGGCGGCCGGCGGCGCTGGCGGGGACCTTTCTCCTCTACGGCGGCGTGTTCGTCCTCCCCTACGCCGCGCTCGCCGCTGGGCTCGTGGGAATTCCGGCGCTTCTCGCCCCCGCGGCCGCCGGCGTCGCCGCCAACCTGGCGCTGCGCGCGCTGCTCGCCGCGCGCTTCCGCCAGCCGCCGGAGGGAGTGCTGCTGCACCCGCTCGGCGTCCTCGCCCTGCTGGCGATCGCCGCCAACTCGCTCCGCTGGTCGCGCCGCGGCGCCATCCGCTGGCGTGACCGCGTCTACCCGTCGCGGGCGGCGCGCACCGCCTCGTGAGCCCGCCCGACGCCCGCACCCCGTGGTTCCTGGCCGTGGCCCGGCGCTACGTCCGCCGCCGGCTCGCCCACGGGCTGGACGGCTTCCGCGCCGCCGGGCTGGACCGGGCGCGCCAGGCCGCCGCCGCGGGCCCGGTGATCCTGGCCGCGAACCACGTGAGCTGGTGGGACCCGTTCCTGGTGGTAGCCCTGGACGAGGCGCTGGGGACGGAGGGGTACGCGCTGATGGACGCCGGCAACCTGGGCGGGCTCCCCTTCTTCGCGCGGCTCGGCGCCATCCCGCTGGACCGCTCCACCCCCGCCCGCCTGCGCGCGGGGCTTCGTGCCGGCGCCGCCCTCCTGGACCGCCCCGGGCGCGCCGTGTGGATGTTCCCGCAGGGGCGGCTGCGCCCCGCGCACCTCCGCCCGCTCGGCATCCACCCCGGGATCGCGCTCCTCGCCCGGCTCGCGCCCGGGGCCTCCGTGGTTCCCATCGCCTTCCAGTACGCCTTCGGCGAGCACCCCGCGCCCTCCGCCCTCGCCTGGCTCGGCGAGCCCATCCCCCCGCGCATCGCCGCCTCGCCGGAGGGAACCGCGCTGCTGGAGATCGCGATGGAGGCCGGGCTGCGCGAGATCGACGCCGCGCTCGCCGGGGACGCGCCGCCGATGCCCGAGCTGGTCCGGTCGCGGCTGCGCCGGCCGGACGAGGGGCTGGGCTCGCGCGTGCTGGGCCGCTGGCGCGCCGGGGAGCCGGGCAGGGGCGATGGCTGACGTGCTGGTGGTGGGCGCCGGGATGGGCGGGCTTTCCGCCGCGCTCCACCTGGCCGGCGCGGGGCTGGAGGTGGAGGTCCTGGAAGCGTCCGACCGCCCCGGCGGCAAGCTGGGGATCGCCGTGGCGGACGGCGTGGAGGTGGACACCGGCCCCAGCGTCCTCACCCTCCCCGACGCGCTGGACCGCGCCCTCCGCGCCGCCGGCAGCTCCCTGGCCGGCGAGCTCGTTCTCCGCGATCCCTCGCCCGCCTTCCGCTACCTGTACCCGGACGGCGTCGCGCTGGACGTGCACCCCCGCCCGGAAGACACCCTCGCTTCCGTGGAGCGCACGCTGGGCCCCGCCGCCGCCGCCGAGCTGGGGGAGTTCCTCGCCTACTCGCGGCGCATCTGGGAGGCCGCCGCGCCGCACTTCGTCCGCGGCCCCGCCCCCTCCGCCGCGTCGCTCGCCGGGCTGGGGCCGGGCGCCGTCGCCGCGCTGCTCCGCATCGACCCGCTGCGGCGCATGTGGGGCGCCATCCGCCGGCGCGTCCGCTCGCCGCACCTGCGGATGCTGCTCGCCCGCTACGCCACCTACAACGGCTCCGACCCGCGGCGCGCCCCCGCCACCCTCAACTGCATCGCGCACGTCGAGCTGGCGCTGGGCGGCCACGGCGTACAGGGCGGCATGTACGAGGTCGCCCGCGCGCTGGTCTGCGCCGCCGAGCGTGCCGGCGTGCGCTTTCGCTACGGCGCCCGCGTGGAAAGCCTGCGCGAGCGGAGCAGCGGCGGCGGGTGGGACGTCGCGACCGCCGACGGCCGGGTCCACGCCGCCCGCGCCGTGGTCGCCAACGCCGACGCCGCGCACGTCCTCGCCCACCTCCTTCCCCCCGCGCGGCGCCGCCCCGACCGGGGCGAGCGCTCCATGTCCGGGTGGACCGGCGTGCTGCGCGCCCGCCGCCGCGCCGGCCCGGACGCCCGCGTCGCCCACACCGTGCTCTTTCCGCGCGTGTACCTGGACGAGTTCGCCGACGTCTTCGACCGGGGGCGCCCCCCCGAGGAGCCCACCGTGTACCTGTGCGCCCAGGAAGCCTGCCACGGCCGCACCGGCTGGCCCGGGGACGAGCCCGTGTTCGTGATGGCCAACGCGCCGCCCGAGCCCGCGGACCGGCCCCGCGAGGGCGCCGCCTGGGAGCGGCTGCGCGGGCGCGTCCTCGCCCGGCTGGACGCCGCCGGGCTGCGCGATTCCGGCGACGCGCTCGTCTGGGAGCGCACCCCCGGGGAGCTCGCCGCCGCCTTCCCGGGGAGCCGCGGGGCCCTGTACGGAGCCGCCTCCAACTCGCCCTTCGCCGCCTTCCGCCGCCCGCCCAACCGGATCCCGGGCTCCCCCCCGGTGTACCTGGCGTCCGGCAGCGCGCACCCCGGCGGCGGCGTCCCCCTCTGCGTCCTGTCGGGGGAGGCCGCCGCCCGTGCGCTCCTCGGGGACCTGGGCCTTCAGCCGGTGCGGAAGTGATCCGAAAACGAGCGAGGACGGCGGCGGGGCTGGGGGCCATGCTCCTCGCCGCGCTCTTCCCCTGGACGCCGGTGCGCGCGGGCGAGCCTCCGCGCGGCGCCGGCGCGTGGGGCGGCGCGTACGCCATGGAGCTGCGCCTCGCCAGCGCCACGCGCATCCCGCTGCTCGGGAGCCAGCGCAGCGTCACCACCAGCCTGATGCTCGTGGACGTGGAGCGCGCCCCCGGCGGCGGCTGGACCCAGCGCCACCGCGTCTGCGGCGTGCGCGTCGCGGGCTCCGCCGGCATGCGCATGACCGTTCCCGACGCCTTCGTGCGCGCGCTCGCCGTCCGCCGCTACCCCGCCGTGCTCGCCGACGGCGCGGGCGGCGTCCGCTACACCGCCGACATGGGCGTGGAAGCCATCGGCTACGATCCCGCCGCCACCGGGGGCGCGCTCCCCCGCCACGCCGCCGACCCCGGCGTGCGCGACAGCGACCGCGACGGCTCCCCGGGCGCCACCGTGGAGATCCGCCTTCCCGCCGCGGGCCGGGCGAAGCTGTACATCGTGCAGCGGTCGCACCTGGTGCTGAGCGGGCGCGAGACGGCGCCGGACCGCATCGAGGGCGGCGTGCAGGTGCTTTTCTCCGAGCAGCAGACGATCGGGGCCGATCCGGCGTTCTTCGCGCGGACGCCGCGGACCCGGGCGGAGCCGTCGCGGAGCGGGTTCACGCTGGTCAGGGCGCCCGCCGTGCGGAGCTGCGAGGACCTGGAGCGCGAATCGGGGAGGCTGTTCGGATCGTCCTGAGTTCATCCGCTTCGGCTGGTTTTGGCGGGCCGCTCCGGAGCCAGGCCAAACAGCCGGCCTGTCTCCTGCGCGGGCTCCGGGAGCCCCGGAAACAACCCCGGGTCTCCCTCCGCCGGGGTGAGCCTCGCACAGCGCCTTTGAACTGCGGCGCCGGCGAGTCTCCCCCCGAACAGATTCTGGGGGGTACTGCGGAACCGCAACGACAACGGCGGAACGGCACCCCGTTCAGGGCCGTTCCGCCGTTGCTGTTCTCCCCTCTCCCGCTTGCGGGGGAGGGGCCGGGGGAGGGGGCCGAGCCTCAAGCGAGCCGGGTGGGGGCCGCCGTGGCAGGCTGTTCCCTGTTCCCTGTCCCCTCACAGGCTCGCCCACATGTCCTTCCTCAGGGCCTGCTTGAACTCGGCGACCTTTGCCCACGGGTCGGGCCCGGTCCTCACCAGCTCCGGCACCGTGCGCACCGTGAACCGGTCCGGCGTGGTGTCGGCGCCCAGCTCGTCCCAGGCGAGCGGAAAGGACACCGGCGCCCCGGCCCGCGAGCGGGTGGAGTACGGCGCCACCGCGCTGGCGCTCCACGAATTTCGCACGTAGTCCACGTAGATCCTGCCCTCGCGCTCCTCCTTGGAGGCGCGGGTCAGGTACCGGTCCGGGGCGTCGCGCACCATCGCCTCCGCCAGCTTCAGCGAGAAATCGCGCACTTCCTCCCACGTGGGGTGGCGCCGGATCGGCGCCACCACGTGCAGCCCCTTGCCCCCCGTGGTCTTTACCCAGCTCTTCAGCCCCGCCGACGCCAGGCGGTCGCGCACCTCCCTTGCACCCTCCACCACCTCCGCCCACCCGACCCCCGGCGCGGGGTCCAGGTCCAGGATCAACCGGTCGGGACGGTCCAGGCGGTCGCGGCGGGCGCCCCACACGTGCACCTCCAGCACCCCGATCTGCACCAGCGACACCAGCGCGGCCAGCGTGTTCGCCACCAGGTAGGTCTCGTCCTCGCCCTCCACCGGCACCGTCACGCGGCCCAGCTCCGCGGGCGTCCCCTTCGCCGCCCGCCGCTGGTAGAAGCACTCCGTCGCCTGGCCGGCCGGGCAGCGCACCAGCGTAAGCGGCCGGCCGCGCACGTGCGGGAGCATCCGCTCCGCCACCGCGCCGTAGTAGTCCGCCAGCTCCCGCTTGGTGATCCCCTGCCCGGGGAAGAGCACCCGGTCCGGGTGCGTCAGCCGCACCCCCGCAGCCGTGATCGCATCGTCGTCGCGCGCCATGCCGCCCCCGCCGAGAAGGTGGAACCATGCCCCGCCACTCCTCCGGGCAAGAAGCGTTCTACAGAGCCTCCCGGGCCGCGCCCCGTCCGCGCGGTCGCCGCGGCGACGGAATCACCGATTCCGTCTGTCCCGCGCGGTACGCCGGGGGTGGCCCGTCCGCGGCCATTTCCGTCTCCACGCGGCTCCCCGGCAGCGGCGTGTAAGGCGCCCGTCCCACGTGATGAAAACCCTTGCGGCGAGGGGGTCTTTCGGTGAACTTTCGGGTGTGGCGAGTGTACCATGGAGAGGGCGCTCCGGGATCCCTGCGGAGCGCGCCGAACGAGGCAGCGGGCGGGGGCCCAAAGGCGGGGAATTGCCGCCTTCGCCGGGCTCCGCCGCACGGGGGCAACGTCGCAGCGAGGCGAGCGAACCATGGCAGAGCAGGAACAGGCGGCCCACGTGGCCGCCGACGAGCGGGTGGGGGAGTTCTACCGCGACCACCCGGACGGCTCCATCCGCACCTTCGCGGTGAAGCTGGAAGGGCCCGAGGTGGTGTTCGAGGCGCGGGTGTACCGCACCCCCGAGGAGGCCGCCATGGGCATCTACACCTCCGGGTGGGCCCGCGAGGTGGAGGGCAAGGCGGCAGGCGGGCGCTCCGGCCACCTGGAGCGGTGCGAGTCCGGCGCCATCGCGCGGGCGCTCGCCAACCTGGGCTACACCGCCGCCGGGAGACCCGCCCGCGCCGAGCCGCTGCGCGTCGCCCGGCCGCGCGACGAGCACGAGGCGCTGCTGGAGTTCATCCGGACCGTGGGGCCGCGCGTGGGCGAGGAGGCCGCCATCGACATCGAGGGGAGGCCCCGCAACCTGCGGCAGTACGTCCGGGAAAACTGGCCGGCCATGAAGGAGCGGCCCGCGCTGGCGCGCGAAGTGGTGGAAGCGGTGGAGCGGGCGACCGGGACGCCGTTCCGGCGCGAGGCGGCGTAGGTGTCGGGCGGTGCGGACGCGGAGCGGGGCATCCGGGACAGCGAGAGCGAGGAGCAGAGAGAGATGAGCGAGATCGACTTCCGGGGTCTGCAGGACTTCTTCGCCGTCGACGAGATCGAGTGGCGGCTCCAGCAGGCCGGGGAAAAGAACGGCAAAGTGTGGGCGGTCTGCGTCCCCTACGTCACCAACCGCGCCATCCAGCAGCGCCTGGACGACACGGTGGGGCCCGGGCAGTGGCGCAACGAGTTCAGGGCTGGCCCCGGCGGCGGGGTGCTGTGCGGCATCTCCATCAAGGTGGACGGCGAGTGGGTCACCAAGTGGGACGGCGCCGAGAACACCGACATCGAGGAGGTCAAGGGCGGCCTCTCCGGCGCCATGAAGCGCGCCGCCGTGCAGTGGGGGATCGGGCGCTACCTGTACCGGCTGGACGAGTCCTTCGGGAGCGTGCACGAGAGCGGCAGGCTCCGCGGCAAGACCAGGGACGGCAAGCCGTTCAAGTGGGACCCGCCGCAGCTCCCCGCCTGGGCCCTCCCCCGGCGGGCCGCCTCCGCCGGGAAGAAGAAGGAGGCCAGCCTGTCGCGCATGCGGCAGGAGCACGAGGCCATGCTGGAGTTCGTCAAGTCCGTGGGCCCGCGCGTGGAAGACCAGCGCGAGGTGGACATCGACGGAAGGCGGCAGAACCTCAAGACCTTCATCCGCGAGAACTGGGTGGGCATGAAGGAGCAGGTCCGGCTCACCCGCGCCGTGGTGGCGGCGCTGGAGGAGGCCACCGGCGTGCACTTCGAGCGCGAGGCCGCGTAGCGCCGTTTTTCCCGCCGTGGCGGGGGAAAACGCGCGAAGGCGGGTGCCGCGGCACCCGCCTTTTCGCCTGCGCGACGATCAAACTATGGATTGCTGGTTGCTTTGCGTATAAAATAGCTGTAGAAATACTTTGCGCGGGTCCGGCCCCCCGCCGCGAAGACGTCCCCTAGGAGCACACGATGAAGCGTTCCCAGCGCGAAGCCGCCGCACGCGGCTCCACCCACCTCCTCCGCCTCTCCCTCCCGGCTGTACGTTCGAACGAATTCTTCGAGGGCGCGGACATCCTCGCCGAGGCGGCCGCGGTCCCCGCGATCCTCCTCTGCCAGGTGTACCGCGGGGTGATGGCCTGGGCCCTCACCCCGGCCGCCGAGCACGAAGGCCTCTTCCCTTCCGGCGCCGGCGGCGAGGCGCGGCGCCTGGTGAAGGAGAGCACCGTTCCGAGGGAGGTCCGTCCCGCCATGGAAGGGATCTGCGGGCTGCTCGACGATCCCGTGGGGGGAGATCCCCAGGCGATCGCCGAGGCCTGCATGCGCATCGGAGAGTGGGCGGACACCCGGGGCGATGCTCCGGCCACCGCCCTCCGCTTCATGCAGGCGGCCGCGACCTGCTCGCCCAACGATCCCCGGCTGGCGTACCGGGCGGGCTACGTCGCCCGCCGGCGCGCGAGCTGGGACATCGCCGAGATGTGGTTCCGCCACTCCAGCACGGTCGGACGCCGCAACCGCGACTGGGACGCGCACGCGACGGCGTACCTGGCCCTCGGCAACAACTACTACCACCAGGGCAGGTATGCCCTCGCGAAGCGCGAGCACGCCAAGGCGCTGCGCGTGAGCAGACGCCACGGTCTCCAGGAGATCCAGGGGCGGGCCTACCACGACCTGCTCGCGATGGCGATCCTCACCGGCGACACGGGCGGCGCGGAGATCAACGCCCGCAAGGCGTTCCGCGCCTACGGGCCGCGCCATGCCAACATCCCCACCCTCGCCCACGACACCGCCTACTTCTGGCACGAGCACGGCCACTTCGGGCGAGCGCTGCGCGTCTTCCGGGCGCTGCTGCCGCACTTCACCCGGGCGGACAGAAGGATCCTCGTGCTGGGAAGCATCGGGCGCGGAGCCGGCGAGTGCGGCCTGAGGGACGTTTTCGAGGAAGCCTGGAGCGAAGTCTGGCAGCTTGCCGGGCAGCTCGGTGACGCGGTGACCACCGTTCCCCCCGCGATGCTCCACCTGGCGCAGGGGGCCCTGCGGCTGGGAGAGTGGACCCGTGCCGAGAGCGCGATTCGCCACGCGCACGCCGTCGCCAGTCAGCGGGGCGAGACCGACGTGCTCAGCGAGGCGGAGCGACTCCTGGAGGCGACCCTCGCGCAGGCGGCTTCGGCGCCCGTCCAGCCGGTCTCGTCGGGGACCGCCGCCGCCGAGTCCGAAGCGCTGGCCGACGACTTCGTCACCTCCCTGGTCGCCCTGGCCGGCAGCCGGTAGCCGGATGGCGGCCGGTCGTCTCGCCCGGGCGGACCGTGCGTGAGAGCACGGTCCCCGGAGTCCACCGGGATCAGGTGCCCGAGCCGAAGACGCCTCCGCTGTAATGCAGGCCGGACGTGTCCGGAGGCGTGGTGGAGCCGTCGAACCGGGGCGTGGCGGCCGATGCGGTGTGCTCCGGCTCCGTGATCGCCGCTCCGCTGCACGCCGCGGAAACACCAACGAAAGCGAGCAGCAGGACCAGGCGTACAATTTTCATTGTAAATCCTTGGGAGAGAAATGGTTCTGTGTATGACTGCGGTTTGGACGAGCGCTAAAGTGGACGCCGGCCACTCCGCTGTCAACTGATGTCCGTAAAATGTACGTGTAGATAACGCCCCGCATGCGCACAGGCAGTCGTCCCCTTCTCCTGCTGCATCCCGAGAGCGCCTTCCGGAACCGGCTCATCCAGGCGGGATCTTCCTTTGCCTGCTGGTCCGTCTCCGAGTGGGAGCCGCTCCGCGAGGCCATGCGAGACGCCCCGCCGACGGTGGTGGTGGTGGTCGACCCGTATTTCGGAGGAACGGACGGGGAGTTCGCTCCACAGCTGGGCGCCGTGCTCAAGGACTTCCCCTGGGCGAGCGTCGTCGCCGGGCTGAAGCCCCGGCGCGGCGGGGAAGAGGACGTGCAGGCGCTGGGAAGGCTGGGGATCTCCGAGATCATCCTCATCGGCACCGAGGACACCCCGCAGGCCATCCGGCGCATCCTGCGCCAGGCCCAGGGGCGCTTCCTCAAGTCGCTCCTGCGGCGGATCCTCCCGTCCCACCTGGGCGGCCGGGGGCGCATCATCCTCATGGCCTCCGCCGAGGCGATCTCCGCGGGCGGGCACACCCCTGACCTGGCGCGGGCGCTGTCGGTGGCCACCAAGACGCTGGCGCGGTGGTGCGAACGGTCGTACCTGCCGCCTCCCCGGCGCCTCCTCGCGTGGGTCCGGGTCCTCCTCGCCTCCGAGCTCCTGGACGACCCCTCGCGGACGGTGTCCAGCGTCGCGCGCGCCTGCGGCTACACCTCCGACACGGCGCTGCGGCGGGCCCTGCTGGATTTCCTGGGAATGGGGCCCACGGAGCTGCGCGCCGCGGGAGCGTTCGGGGTGGCGTCGCGGGCGTTCCTGGCGGAGCTGCACGTGCTGCGGGAAAAGGGGCGGGCGCGGAAGCGGCGCGGCCGGGTCCGCGCCGACCTGGTCCGCCCGGGGTGAGGCGGAGGGCGCCGCGGGAGCGGCGCCCGGCGGTGGAGCGCGGCGGGCGGGCAGCGGCGTGGAGCCGCTGCCCGCCCGTTCGCGCTTCCGCGCGCGAGGGAAGCTTTCCCGGGCGCTCCCGGCTCAGGCCGGCCCGCCCCGCCCGAGCGCGAGTATGGCGTCGAACTCCTCCGGGGAGACCGGCTGCACCGAGAGCCGGCTCTTGTTCACCAGCGGCATCGTGGCCAGCCCGGGCGCGGCACGGATCGCATCCAGCGGCACCACCCGCGGGAACGCCTCCACGAACTCCACGTCCACCATGTACCAGCGCGGGTCGTCCGGGCCCGCCTTGGGGTCGAAGTACGGGCTCGCCGGGTCCAGCGCGGTGTGGTCGGGGTAGGCCTCGCGGGACACCCGCGCGATCCCGGCCACCCCCAGCGGCTCCGTGTTGCTGTGGTAGAACAGGACCGGGTCGCCGGTGCGCATGTCGTCGCGCATGAAGTTGCGTGCCTGGTAGTTCCGCACCCCGTCCCAGAAGGTCGTCCCGTCCCGGCGCAGGTCGTGGATGGAGTAGGAGTCGGGCTCGCTCTTGAACAGCCAGTGGCGCATCGTTCGTCGGGTCTCGTTTCAGGGGTTCGATCAAGATTTCGTGGACATGATGGGGGTGGGAACGCCTGGCTGCAAGCGGCGGGGGTGGGGTGTCGTGGCGGGCCGCTCCGGAGCCCGGCGGTACTGCTGCCGGTCTCCTCCGCGGGCTGCGGGAGCCCCGCCAAACTGCCGGCGGGTCTCCCTGCGCCGGAGGGAGCCAGCCGAAACTGCCCGGCTGTCTCCCTCCGAACAGATTCATATGGGTACCACATGAACGGCGGACGGCGCCCCGGCCGGGAGATCCCGGTGGGGGCGCCGTTCCGCACTTTCGCACTCTCGCGCTTCCGTACTCTCAATCCCGCCGCGGTCTCGATGCGCTGTCTGCCGTGGTGCCCGCCGCGGGCGCCGCCGCCGCCGAATCCGCGGCGGCTTTCGCGGCGCGCTCGGCGGCCTCGTGCTTCCGGATCACCTTGCTGAGGCGCGCGCGGGGCGGCTGCCAGCCCAGCGGCTTCCAGCCGCCGCGCTCCACCGCCGAGGGGCCGCCGGACTGGGGGCGGAAGGCGGGGAGGTAGCGCTCGTACTGCGAGCGCGGGTTCCACAGCGCCCAGCTCTTGAGGCCCGCGTCGTACGTCGCCTGGATCTGCTGGCGGAGCTGCGCCGGGCCGTACTCCACCGTCGGCTGGATCCACGATGCCGTCTGCGCCTCCAGCCAGGGCATCACCTCGCCCACGGGCTTTCCCTGGCGGCGCACCAGCTCCGTGCGCTCCACCGCGTCCTGCATGGAAACGCGGATGATCTCGTACGGGTGGGCGTTGGGGCGCGCGAAGCCGTACATCCCCGCGTAGTAGTGCGACGGGTACACCATGGGGAGCACCGCGTCCGCGGTCTGGATCACCTTTTCCCAGTTCTGCCCGATCCCCACGTCGCCCTCCAGGTGTGTCACCAGCCCGAACACGTCCGCCGTCACCGGCGCCTGGTACTCCTTCAGCCGCTCCTTGGAGTAGCGGATGAAGGCGGCGATGTTGTCCTCGCGCGAGACCCCGTTGGACCCGGGGAACACCATGGTCCGCCGCAGGTTCTCCACCACGTCGGGAAAGCGCACGTAGTCCCACTGCACCTCCGAGAAGCCCATGTCCAGCGCTTCCCTGGCGATGTCCACGTTGTAGCTCCAGACGGTCCGGTCGTACGGGTTCACCCAGGGCTTGCCGTTCTGGTCCTTCCACACCCCGCCGGAGGTGTTCCGTATGGACAGGTCGGGGCGCTTCTCGGCCAGCATCCGGTCCTTGAACACCACGATCCGCGCGATGGGGTAGATCCCGTGCGCCTGGAGGGTGTCCACCAGCTCCGGGAGCCACTTGGACCCCGGGCGCTGGTCCGCGCCGATCTCCCTGGCCAGCGCGATCCCCGTGGAGTCGTGGACCAGGTACGTGTCCGACTCCTTGATGTCGATGATGAAGGCGTTGATCTCCGTCTCGTCCGCGATGCGGATCAGCTCCCTCATCCCGCCGCGCCGCCCGGCCGCCCAGCCGTTCACGTAGAGCGCGCGCACCGAGTCCGGCCGCGGCACCCGGCCGCCGAAGCGCTCCCGCCAGCGCGAAAGGCTGTCGGCGCGGGTGCGGGCGGCGGTGGCGGCGGAGTCCGTCCGGGCCCCTTCGCCGCCGGCCTCCGCGGCGGCGCGGGGGGCGCGTTCGCCGCCGCACGCGGCCGCGCCCAGCGACAGGAGCAGCGCGCCGGCCAGGAGCGGGGCGCGGGCCGTGGCCGTGCGGCGCACGGGGATCCGGGGGGAGCTGGCAGGGTGCGTCAAGGGCTCGCGGGGTTGGGCGACGCCTCCGTGGCCGGAGGGCGCGGTTCGCGGGGGACGAGGTCGTGCGGGTGGTACGCGGGGAGGCCGGTTTTGTGCCCCGGCCCGGAAACGAAAAAAAGCCGGGCCCGGGCGAATGCCCGGGCCCGGCTCCAGCACGGACCGGAGCCGATTACGGCGTGGTCGTGGTGGTCGTCGTGGTGGTGGCGGTCGTGTCCATGGTGCCCATCGCCATCGTGTCGGTGGTGGCCGGGGCCATCGCCATCGTGTCGGTGGTCACCGGAGCAGCCGGCTCCATGGTCGGAGCGGTCGCGTCCGCCGCCGGGGTGGTCTCCTCGACGGTGGCCTCGGGGGCCTCGTCGCCGCCGCAGGCGGCGAGCGAGACCATGGCGGCGACGGCGAAGATCGAGAAGAAGCGGTTCTTCAGCATTGTGGTGTTCCCGTGATCAGGGGTAAAAATGGGGCCCGCACATCGCGTGCGGGCCCCGGACCTGCAACGCGCGCTGAACTACGGGCGCGTGGTCGTGTCGGCGGCCATCGTGTCGGTGCCGGAGCCGTGCACGGTGTCGGTCTCGACGGTGGTCGTGGTCACGACGCTGTCCGTGGTCGGGACGACGGTGGGCACGCTCACGGTGTCCATGCCGGCGACGGCCGAGGTGTCCGAGGTGACGGTCTCGCCGCCCTCGGAAACGTCGTCGCCACCACCGCAGGCGGCGAGCGCGACCAGACCGGCGACGGCGAAGATGGAGAGGCGGTTCTTCATCATGGATCCCTCCTGGGGGTGTTGATCGTCTGGTTGCTTTCCGGGACGTTCCCGGCGCCTTCCTTCGGGTGTGCCGGCGGCGCTGCCGCCGCGGCACGGGCCCTTCCTAAAGCAACGGGTGTGCCGGCCCGTGCACGCCCGCCGCCAGCGTGGCGGAAGTCCGCTCCCCGCCTTATCTTTTGCGGGGTCGCGACCCCCGATGCGGGCGTCCACGAAGCACCGTTCGGAACGTTCGCGGGTGTTCAGTGAACGGCCCTGCCTGTTCAGTGAACACTCCAGGTACTCTCGGAACCCGCTTCGCCAGGAACGCGCGTGGCCAGATTCAGCAGCCTGTCCCGGGGGCTGTCGCTCCGCACCAAGGTCTTCTTCCTCTTCGCGGGGGCGGCGCTCCTCATCGTGGTGCCCACGCTGGGGCTCATCGCCGGCGCGGTGGAGAAGCGCGTGTACGAGCGCGCGACCGAGGAGCTGGCGGACGCGGCGAGGGTGTTCGCCAGCAACTGGCGCTTCCGCGACGAGGTGCTCCTGAACGAGGCTGCGCTCCGGGCCGGGTCGCCGGGGCTGGTGGCGGCGCTGGAGGCGCAGGATACGGCGTGGGTGCGGTCCATCCTGCGGCGGCGCCTGGGCCGCGACCGCGTCATCCTGGCCGCCGACTCGGCGGCGCACCCGCTCTTCGGCCCCTCCATCGATTCCACCCTGCTGCGCAGCGGGCAGGGGATCGGCTCCATCGTCACGCTGGGGGACTCGGCGCGCACCCCCATCCGGGTGGCGGTGTGGCCGGTGTGGGGCGACAGCGGGCAGGTGGGGATCGTGGGGGTGGGGACGCGGCTGGACACCACCGCGGTGCGGGAGCTGAAGAAGGACGTGACAGGGGGGACGGACGTAGCCCTCATCGTCGGCGACTCCATCATCGGGAGCACGCTGCCGGACAGCGTGAACCGCGGGCTGCGCGCCTCGGACCTGCACGACCTGGGGCGGGCCGGCGCCACCGGCCGCGCGAGCCTGGGCGGGGCCCCGTACCAGTACCTGGTCGCCGCGCTCCCCACCCGGGGCGTTCCCGCGGCGGCGGTCCTGCTGCGCCCGGTCGCAAACGAGCTGCGGGTGGTCACCGGCATCGTCAGCTCGCTGGTGGGGGTGGGGATCGCGGCGCTGGTGCTCGCGCTGATCCTGGCGCTGGTGGTGGCGCGCATCGTGGCGCGCCCGGCGCAGGTCCTGGCGGAGGCGTCGGCGCGGCTGGCGCGCGGCGACTTCCGGGCGCCGCTCCCCCCCGACTCGGGGGACGAGGTGGGGCAGCTGGCGCGGGCGTTCGCCGAGATGCGCTCGGCCATCGCGGAGCGCGAGGCGCGCCTGCGCTCCGCCCAGGCGGAGATGATCCACCGGGAGAAGCTGGCCGCCATGGGCCGGCTGGTGGCGCAGCTCTCGCACGAGATCAACAACCCCATCTACAACATCCAGAACTGCCTGGAGGCGCTGGAGCGGCGCGGCGACCCGCGCGACCCCAACCGCGAATTCCTGCTCCTGGCGCAGGAGGAGCTGGCCCGCATGGCCGAGCTCACCCGCCGCATGCTGGACCACAGCCGCCCCCTCTCGGACGCGGCGGCACCGCTGAACCTGAACTCCACGGTGCAGCGGGTGCTGGCGCTGGCCGGGCCCGAGCTGGCGGGGCGGGGGGTGCGGGTGGACACCTGGCTGGAGCGCGGGCTCCCGCCGGTGGTGGCGCACCCGGACGCGATCCAGCAGGTGCTCGCCAACCTGGTGAACAACGCCATGGACGCGATGCCGGAGGGAGGCACGCTGCGCATCTCCACGCGCACCGCCGCGGACGCGGTGGAGGTGGCGGTGGAGGACACCGGCTCCGGGATCGCCGAGGACCAGCTCCCGCACATCTTCGAGGCCTTCTACACCACCAAGCCGGGGGTGCGCGGCCTGGGGCTGGGCCTGTTCGTCTCGGAGGGGATCATCCGCGGCCACCGCGGCCGCATCTCGGTGGAGAGCCGCCCCGGCGCCGGCAGCCGCTTCACCATCCTCCTCCCCCGGGAAACGCTGGACGAGACGCTCGCCAGCGGGGAGCGCGAGGAAGCCGAAGCGTCGGCGGTGGCGTGAGGCCGGAACGGCGGACCCCCTCCCCCGGCCCCTCCCCGCAAGGGGGAGGGGAGAACGGCGCGGCGGGAGGCAGGTTCGGACCGAAGGCCTACCCCTCACCCCCCGGCCCCCTCTCCCACAAGGGGAGAGGGGGGGCACGACAAAGCCAAGGCGCGGGAAACCCTCCCCCAGAATTGGGGGAGGGTGGCGAGCCTGAGCGAGCCGGGTGGGGGCCCTTTGCGGACGCCAGCACCGGCCCCGCGTGAGGGATTTCGGCCCGAAGGGGCGAGACCCGCGGGCAGTTTCGCGGGGCTCGACTCCGTTGAGCAGCGTTGTTTGCTGCTCTACGGAGCCGAAGCCCGACCCCGGCGCCAGCCGGGGGCACGCCCAAATCCAGTAGTTCGCAGGTCAACCCTGATCTGAGCACAAATCGCATGGCAGACACGCCGCGCATCCTGATCATCGACGACGACCGCGCCTTTCGCGTGGGCACGGGCGCCCTCCTGGCGGACGAGGGCTACGAGGTGCAGGCCGCGCCCGGCGGGGAGGACGGGCTGGAGCGGCTGCGCTCGGACGCCTTCGACCTGGTGCTGCTGGACCTGAAGATGGAGGGGCGCACCGGGCTGTCGGTGCTGGAGGAGCTGCGCCGCGCCGGGAACGACGTCCCGGTGGTGATGCTCACCGGCTTCGCCACGGTGGACAGCGCGGTACAGGCGCTCAAGCTGGGGGCGGACGACTACGTCACCAAGCCGTGCGACAACTCGGTGCTGCGCTCCAAGATCCGCACCATCCTGGCGCGCCGGCAGCCGGTCCTGGGCGAGGGTGCGGCGCGCATCGTGGCCACCGGGGGCCGGATGAAGGAGGTGCACCGCTCCATCGCCCGGGTGGCGCCCACGGAAAGCACGGTGCTCCTGCGCGGCGCGACCGGTACGGGCAAGGAGCTGGTGGCGCGCGCCATCCACGAGGAGAGCCCGCGTCGCGGCCGGCCCTTCGTGGCGGTGAACTGCTCGGCGCTGGCGGAGGGGCTGCTGGAGTCGGAGCTGTTCGGGCACGCGCGCGGCGCCTTCACCGGCGCGGTCAGCGACCGCAAGGGGCTCTTCGAGGAGGCCAGCGAGGGCACCATCTTCCTGGACGAGATCGGCGACGTGAGCCCGGGGATGCAGGCCCGGCTCCTCCGCGTGCTCCAGGAGCGCGAGGTGACGCGGGTGGGCACGGCCCGCGCGGTTCCGGTGGACGTGCGGGTGATCGCGGCCACGCACCAGGACCTGGAGGCCCGGGTGGAGGAGGGCCGCTTCCGCGCCGACCTGTACTTTCGCCTCAAGGTCTTCCAGATCCGCATCCCCGAGCTTCGCGACCGCCCCGAGGACATCCCGGCGCTCTCCGCGGCGGCGCTGGCGCGCTGGAACGAGCGCGTGTCCACCCCCACCCGCCGCATCACCGGCCTTTCGGACGAGGCCATGGAGATCCTCCAGGCCTACGACTGGCCGGGGAACGTGCGCGAGCTGATGGCCGCGGTGGAGCACGCCTGCATCGTCTGCGACGGACACCGCATCCTCCCCTGCCACCTCCCCGACGAGGTGCGCGAGGGGGCGTCGGCGGAGCGCAAGCCGGACGCGGAGGAGCGAATCGTCGCCGGCAACGGGGAGACAGGGCGCCGCTACCAGGCTTCGGCGGGGCCGGAGGCGGAGCGTGAGGCGATCCGCAAGGCGCTGGAGGACGCGGCCGGCAACCGCACCCGTGCCGCCGCCGCGCTCGGCATGGGGCGCACGACTCTGTGGCAGAAGCTCAAGGAGTACGGGCTGTAGAGCCGAGGGGTTTTCGTGGCTCGTCGTCTGGTTTTGGCGGGCCGCTCCGGAGCCGGACGATACTGCCGTCCGTCTCCTGCGCGGGCGCAGGGAGCCACCGGAAACGGCCCCGGTGTCTCCCTGCGCCGGAGTGAGCCAGCCGAAACCGCCCGGCTGTCTCCCTCCGAACGGATTCGGGGGGGTACTGCGGGAACGGCGACCCCTCTTCCCCAGACGTTGCGGCACGCCGCCGCTACAGGGGCGCCCCCTGTCGCGCCCAATCGAAGATCTGTTCGGCGCCCAGCACCCGTTTCAGCACGCGCTCAGACCCGACTTGCACCGTCCTGCCCACCTCCACGTGTCGCTCCACCACCACCAGTTGCGGCACGGTGGGGTCGCCAGGCAGGTCCCGCCAAACGTAGCGGATCGCCGAATCGTTAACCCAGTTGCTTCCCACCGACACCTCGTCAAAGTTGCCGAACCCGTCGAGAAACGCGAGCGCCTCGGTTGGCTTCCAATCGAGCGAAACCGCCACTGCGCGGAACTGCCGCCCCCGCGCGACGGCCTGATCGCGCACCCGAAGCTTGGCGTTTTCGACTGCTTGGTGAAAACCTGGGCGTCGGTTCGCGCGGCAGAAGCTACCTCCCACGAATACGAGGAGGATCTCGTTTCCGGTACGTAACCGGTAATTCGGCGTGTAGCTGCGGACCAGCGGAGCGGCGGGTGTGCTGTCGACCGCCGGCCGCGCGGCCGGCACCGCGGCGGCCAGCTGTGTGCGGGGGCGGGAAACGCCCAGCGAGAAGACCAGCAGGCTCAGTCCCAGCGCGGTCCAGGTCACCAGCCCTGCTCGTGCGAGGACCACCTGAATCCTGTCGGGCTTGGCAGACGCATCACCGTTCATGGGAACCTTTCCGGCGAGGTGTGAGGTTGAGGACCCGGACAGCCGGGTAGGGGTCGGTGACCGCAGCCAATGCGGTGGTTCCGTATGTGGCTAGAATCCGGGGAAGTGGCGCCGCGATCTCGCGGATCTGGTAGTCCCTGGCCGAGATCTCGTATGAACGCAACGACTCGAACTCATGCCGCGTGGTTGCGCCGCGCCGCAACCGCCCCACTTGGATCAGCCGCCCACCGTCGGGGAGTGGCACGATGGCGCTGGCAAAGTCGTGCTCGCCTCGTCTGGCGTAGAACTGCACGCTGCGGTTGGAGAGGCGGCGAACGCGTACAGGCAGATAGCCGGGAATGTCCGCTACACCCAGCAGAGCGCCGGTCGAGGCGGAAAAGCGCTGCACATCGGGGCGCAGCATGGGAAGAAAGGTCAGCTCGTCGCCGGGCCCGCACAGCAGATAACCGCTGGCGCGGTAGCTCGTAAGCAGGAGGTCGGCAGCGGCCGTGTCGCGCGCGAAGGATCGGAGAACCCGGCCGCGGGACCGATCGAGTTCGTGGATGAGCCATCCCTGTCGCTCACCCAGGACGAACAGCCGATCCTCCAGCACGCACATGTCCTCGGCGGGGAAATCGGGCGCGAAGCTGCCAAGGCGGACCAGTGCCGCTTCTGCCGAGAGCACGTCGATGCGCTGGTTGGCACGGTCCAGCACGTACAGCCGCGCTCCGTCGCTCGCCAGCGCCACCGGATCGGCGAACTCGCCGGGCCCACGTCCTTCGCGCCCGAACACTTTCGGCACAGTGCCCGTGGTGCTGAGCGTCACGATGCGCTTATTCACTACGTCCAGAGCGAAGATCCGGTCTTTGCCGTCGGAGAGCAGGTCGCCGATCACCCCAAAGGCAACGGGTCCCTTTTCGTCTGACGTGCCGATTCGTGCGGTTTCGCGCCATCGGAGCTCCTCGGCCGGCTCCAAGGCAGCCTGCCGAGGGCGTAATGTTGCGCCTGCGGCTACGACCAGCACTCCGCACGACACGAGTGCCGCGGTGCGCCGGATCTGGGGAGGATTCATGGCTTACGCCGCAGGTTGGAGCCCCGCTGCAGTCAGCACTGCGTGTTCGTGCAACTCGACGAGCTGGCGAAGCTGCAGGAAGTTCCGACCCAGTACCGGCAACCAGCGGTCCCCTGGCATTCGGTGTTGGAGCAACTGCCCACCCCCGACACGGGGGGCACCTCCTCATTGGCGCTGGCAAGCCCTGCGGAACCCCACAGTCCCGCAACCGTGAGCGCGACCGGGAGCACGAGTCTACGGAGTCGTCTCATAAGTCCCCCTCCTGGTAATTGGTGGATACCACGGCTCTTGTCCCCCGCCCTGGGAGAGACATTCCATATTGCAAACCGATCCTGGGCTGCGCAATATTTTCGTCTTCTAACCATAGGAGGTGACGCCGAGCCGACGGCTCGCCTCGCCGATGGTCCAGCGGGTGCTGTCGCGCACGTCGGCGTCGCCGCCGGGTAGTTGGGTAAGGATGTGGCGCTGAATGACGGGGAGATCCGGCAGGGGCCGGTTTTTGGTTGGCGCTCCAAGAAAGGCCGGTGCGGCGGCGTTTCGGAGTCTGCGGCACCGGCACCGGCACGGGCTTTCCAGACTCTCCTCCTTTCCGTTGGCGAGCGTTGTTGCTCGCCTACGGAGCCGAAGCCCACGGAACGCCCGGCGCCAGCCGGGGGCACGCCCAACTCCGCCGTCGACAGTCGTCAGAATCGCCACACCGGAAGCATTCACCGCCGGAAGCTGTCCCAGCCCGATGCGCCGGTCGTCCACTCGCGAGGACGCCCACGAACCGCGCGAACCGGCCGAAAACAGACAACTCGTTGCTCCGCAAACGCATCGAAAAACCACGCGCCGCGGTACGCCCGATGCCGTTGGGCCACCGGCGCAGGACCGACCCCGGCCGCACCCCATCCCGTCTGGAGAGACCATGAGCATCCCCGCACGCATCCGATCCCGCTCCATGGCCGCGCTCGCCGGCCTCGTCCTCGTTTCCGGCGGCTGCGCCCGGCAGGTGACGCGCATCGCCCCCGAGCAGGCGGTGGACCTGTCCGGCCGCTGGAACGACGTGGACAGCCGCCTGGTCGCCGAGGAGATCATCCGCCAGAGCTTCGACGCCTCCGCCGGGCAGAGCTGGGCAATGGGCCACGCCCAGGCGCACGGCGGCCGCAAGCCCACAGTGATCGTGGGCACCATCCGCAACCGCAGCATGGAGCACGTCCCGGTCTCCACCTTCGTCAAGGACCTGGAGCGCGCCTACCTGCGCAGCGGACAGGTGCAGGTGGTGGCTTCGCCGGAGGAGCGCGAGGAGGTGCGCGACGAGCGCTTCGACCAGCAGGAGTTCGCCGCGGCGGACAGCCGCGCGCGCCTGGGCCGGGAGCGCGGCGCGGACTACATGCTCCAGGGCGACATCGAATCGGTGGAGGACCGGGAGGGGCGGCGGCGCGTGGTCTTCTACCAGGTGGACATGACGCTGGTGGACCTGGAGACCAACCAGAAGACCTGGGTGGGGCAGCACAAGCTCAAGAAGTACGTGTCGCGCCCGCTGGTCCGGTTCTAGGCTCCTTCCCACGACCCTCCGCACGGGACCGAAGATGAAGAAAATCGCTTTCCTGGCCGCCGCGGCGCTGGCCGCGTCCGCCGGAGCCTGCGCCCCCCACCTCCGCCCGCTGCAGCCGGTGATGGAGAACGGGGCCGTGCTCGCCCCGCAGTCCGAGACCGACGAGGTGGTGGACCGCGCGCGCGCCGAGGGCGAGGCGCAGCGCGGGCGGCTGGCGGAGTCGCGCGGGCGCAACGAGGCCGCCGCGCTCGCCGGCTGCTCGGGGCGCGCCTGCGACGCCATCGCCCGTGGCGAGGTGGCGCTGGGGATGACGGAGGCCCAGGTGCTCGCCGCCACGCGCACCACGCCGGAGGCGTGGGACTCGCGCGGGAGCGGCCGCGGCGCGGTGATGACCGGGCGCGGCGACGGGGCCGGTCCCCACGACGCGGTGGGCGAGATCGCCTACCTGACGCTGCAGAACGGCGCGGTGCGGGGGATCACCTACCGCGAGCCGCAGGGCTTCCGCACCGTCTCCACTCCCGCGGACGCCACGCTCGGCGGCGTGGCGGCGGCGCGCGCGGAGGCGCTGCTGCGCGAGGGCGACGACTTTGCGGCGCGCGGCGACCTGGCGGGCGCGCTGGACCGCTACGACCGCGCCGACGTGCTGCGCGCGGACGACCCGGAGACCACCCTGCGCATCGCGCGGGCGCTGGACAAGTCGCTCCGCCCGTACGAGGCGGAATTGCGCTACCGCACGTTCCTGCACCAGATGGAGCTGGAGCGCATCCGGGTGACGGGCGAGGCGTACGCCCGGTGGGCCGCGGCCATCGCGGAGGCGCGGGACCGGCTGGTCGTCCTGGACCGCAGATGAGAGCCCCGCTCCCGCTCCCGCTCCCGCTCCCGCTCCTGCGGGCGGCGGCCGGGGCCGCGCTCGCCGCGGCGCTGGCCGGGTGCGCCGCGCGGAGCCCGTTCCCCGCGCGCCCGGCGCCGGAGTCGCTCCCGGAGGGCTCGCCGCTGCGCAGCGCCACCCTGGCGGAGGGAGACGCCTGGCTGCGCCACTACCTCATGGCGGGGAACCACGAGTCGGCGCTGCGGCTGCTGGACGCGGGGGCCCGCACCGCGCCCCGCGACGAGCTGGTGCGCCGGCTGCAATTGGGGCTGGTGCTTCACCAGGCGGGGCGCTTCGCGGAGAGCAACGACGCGTTCGAGTGGGCGGAGCGGGAGGCGGAGGATCGCTTCACCCGCAGCGTGTCCCGGGCGGCGGGGTCGCTGCTGGTGAACGACGGAATGCTGGAGTACGTCCCCTCGCGGGCGGAGCGGGGGATGATCCCCTACTACCGCATGCTCAACTACCTGGCGCTGGGCGACCGCGGCGAGGCGACGGTGGAGGCGCGCAAGGCGGGAGCGCTGCTGGACGGCCGCGAGCCGGGCGAGGGGTGCTCCGGGGCGGCGTTCCTCCCCTACTTCGCGGGGATGGTGCACCAGGCGGCGGGGGAGCGCAACGACGCGCTGGTGTCGCTGCGCCGCGCCCAGCGGGCCTTCGACGGGTGCGCGGACGAGGGGCTGGGCGCGCCGCCCACGCTGGGGCCCGACCTCCTCCGCGCCGCGATGGAGCTGGGCGTCCGCGAGGTGGCGGACTCGGCGCGGAAGCGCTACGGCATCGCCGCCGCGCCGGCGGGGCGACCGGCCGAGCTGGTGGTGCTGGTGGAGCACGGGTGGGTGGCGCATCGGGCGGGGGAGGACATCCACGTCCCCCTCTTCCCGGAGGACGTGGAGGGACTGGAGGGCGATCGGGACCGCGACGGGATCGCGGCGGCGGCGACGCGGGTGAGCGCGCGCCTCTTCCGGAACCTGGCCGAGCAGGCCGCGTACGGGTCGGAGTTCGACGGGCACCCCGCTGTCCGCTGGGCCGCGGCGCTGGGCGGCGCCCACCTGCTCAAGTTCGCGTGGCCGGTGTACCGCCTGGAGGCAAGCCGTCCCGCGGGGGTGCGGGTGCTGGTGGACGATTCCGCCGCCGTGCCGGCGTCGGTGGAGGACGTGTCTTCCGGGGTGGTGCGCGACTTCGAGGGGCGGCGGCCGCTGGTGCTCACCCGCGCGGTGGGGCGGGGGGTGATCAAGCTCCTGGCCGCGCGCGAGCTGGAGAAGAAGGCGGAGAAGGAGGGCGGCGAGGTGGCGGGATACGTGGCCGGGCGGCTGGCGAACCTGGCCGGCAACTCGCTGGAGCAGGCGGACACCCGCAGCTGGTCGCTCCTCCCGGACCGGATCTCCCTGGCGCGGCTGGCGCTGGCCCCCGGGGAGCACCGGGTGCGGATCGAGGTGCGGGGCGGGGCGGGGGAGGCGGCGGACACGCTGGACCTGGGCACCGTGACGGTCCGCCCGGGGGAAAGGACCTTCCTGAGCCGCCGCGTGTGGGGGGTGGAGGGGGGCGACCCGGAGCCGCTGCGGCGCTGGTACCGCCGGGGCTTCGGGAGGGAGTACGACCCGCGCTGGGCGGCGGACCTGGCGGCGCCCGCGGCACGGCACGGGGAGCCGGCCGGCGCAATGCACGTGGCCGGCGCCGGGGGATCGGCCGGGGCCGGGCGCCCCGTCCCGCCGGTCTCCGGCGCGCCGGCCGCCGACCTCCCGGCGCGGGCGGCCGCGGCACCCGCCCGGACCCGCCCCGAGCCATAGACGCGGCTCCCCGGGCGGACGGGCATCCCCGGAACGAGAGCGCCCCCCCGGCCGCGTGGCCGGGGGGGCGCTCCGTCGCGGGGGAGGCGTGGGCCCCCTCCGCTCACATCCCGCTGAATGGGGTGAACAGCTTGACCATGATGATCGGGACGCCGGGAATGGCGAGGATCCCGATGATCCAGAGGATGATCTCCCAGGTCGCGTATTCGTCCTGCGGGGGGTCCGCGTCCTGACGGATGTCGATGTCAGCCATGGTTCGCTCTCGGGTGTCGCTTCTGCACGGTGGATCGCCCGCCGGCCGCGGGACCGACGCAAATGATATCAGCCGTCCGCGGGCATGTCCAGCAGGACGGCCTCTGCCGGGGCGGGCGCCGCCTCCCCGGCGTGGTGGAACCCGCGCCCCTCGCCGGCCAGCCGCTGCACGAGCGGTGCCGGCCGGAAGCGCCCGCCGGAGCGGCGGGCGAGCTCCTCCAGCCCGGAGTGCACCGCCGCGATCCCCAGGCGGTCGGCGTAGAAGAGCAGCCCTCCCTCCGCCGCGGGGAAGCCCAGCCCCAGCAGCGTGGCCAGGTCCACCTCCGCCGCCGTGGCGACCACCCCTTCCTCCAGCGCGTGGGCCGCCTCGTTCACCAGGGCGAGGAGCATGCGCGAGCACATCTCCGCGGGCGCGGGCTCGGCGCCGCCCGGCCGCGCCATGCCGCGCAGCGCCTCTGCCGCCCCGGGGGAAAGGTGCGGCTCCCCGGCGCGGTCGTAGCGGAACAGGGCGAACCCCTGGGCGCCCCGCGCACGCTCCCGGCCGGCGAGGGTGGCGAGGAGAGGGGTGGGGCGCATGCGCTCCCCCAGCTCCGCGGCGAGGAAGCGGGACAGCCGGGCGACGCGCGCGATCCCCAGCTCGTCCGCGAGGCGCAGCGGCCCCATCGCCATCCCGAACGAGGTCATCGCGCCGTCCACCCGCGCCACGGCGGCGCCCTCCTCCAGCAGGCGGAGCGCTTCGTCCACCAGGCGGAGCTGCAGGCGGCCCACCAGGAGCCCGGGGCTGTCGCGCACCTGGAGCGGGATCTTTTTCAGGCGCCGCGCCAGCGCGGTGGCGGCGGCCGCGGTGTCGTCGGAGGTGGCGTCGCCGCGGACCACCTCCACCAGGGCGCCCCACGCGACCGGCGCGGCGAAGTGCATCCCTACCACCTGCTCCGGGCGCGCGCACCCTTCCTGCACCCGCGACACCCGCGCCGCCGCGCCCGTGGTGACGAGCAGGCAGCCGCTCCGCACGTGCTCTTCCGCCTCGCGGAGGACGGCGCGCCTGCGCTCGTCGTCGTCGGGGACGGCCTCCAGCACCACGTCCACCGTCCCGAACCCGCCGAAGCCCAGCGTTCCGACCACCGCCGGCACGCGCGCCTCCGCCTCGGCGGCGGGGAGCCGGTCCTGCCTCACGCCCTCGCGGAACAGGGCGCGCAGCCGCTCCAGCCCCGTCAGCAGCGCGGCGTGGCGGGTCTCGCGCAGTCGCACCGGGATCCCGGCGGCGGCCAGGAGGTAGGCGACGCCCGTCCCCGTGCGCCCGGCGCCGAGCACCGCGGCCCGCTGGATCCCGGATGCGGCTTCCGCCGTGTCTTCCCCGCGCGCGGCCTGCCGCAGCGCGAAGGCGTGCAGCAGCCCGCGCGCCTCGCGGCTCGCCAGCAGCTCGCCGAGCGCCTCGGCCTCGCGCTCGAAGGCGCGGTCCAGGGGGAGCGCGAGCCCGTCGGCGACGACCTCCAGCGCCCGGCGGGCCGCGGGGCTGCCGGCCCCGGCGCGCGCGAGCTCGCGCCGCATGCGGGCGAAGACCACCCGGCGCCCCGGCGCGGTGTCCTCCACCAGGCGCCGCGCGACGCCGCGGCGGGCGCCGGTGCGCTGCCGCCCGCGCCGGAGCCGCTCCGCCACGAAGCGCCGCACGGCCGCGCCGAAGTCGTCGGCGGGGAGCACGGCGTCCACCAGCCCCAGCCGCTCCGCCTCGCGGGCGCTCACGGTGCTCCCCGTGACGATGAGGCCGAGCGCGTCGCGCACGCCGATGAGCCGGGGGAGGCGGACCGTTCCTCCCAGCGCGGGGACCAGGCCCAGCTTCACCTCGGGGAGGCCGATGCGGGTGCGCGGGGAGGCGGAGGCCAGCCGGTACGAGCAGGCGAGCGCCAGCTCGGCGCCCGCCCCCAGGCACGCACCGTCCAGCGCGGCGAAGGTGGGGACGGCGAGCTGCTCCAGCCGGCGGAGGACGGCCTGGCCGCGGCGGGCGTGGGCCGCCCCCTCCGCGGCGTCGCGGACGCTCCGCAGCTCCTCCAGGTCCACTCCCGCCACGAACACGCCGGGCCTGGCGCTGCGCAGCACCAGCGCGCGCACGCGCCCCTCGCCCGCCAGCCGCCCGGCCTCGGCGAGGAGGCCGTCCAGCGCCTCCAGGCTGGCATGCGACAGGAAGTTGGCGCGGCTCCCCGGCCGGTCGAAGACCAGCGAGGCGACGTCCTCCTCCAGCTCCAGCCGGAGCGCGTCGGCCCCGGCGTGCGCGGTGTCCACGGGGGGATGGCTCAGCCGCGGGCCAGGCCGCGGAAGAAGTGCGCGGCCACCTGCGGCGCGGTGGGGACGAGCGGGCGGGAGTGGTCGCCGAGCAGCCATTCCAGCTCGATCTCCTCGATGGCGCCGATCAGCATGCGGCGGGCGAGGGGAACGTCCACGTCGTCGCGGATGGCCCCCTGGCCGCGTCCGCTCTCCAGCAGGTCGTCGATGGCGGCGGCGTAGGAGCGGAGCACGTCGCGCACGGCGCCGCCGTAGAACTTGCTGGACTGCCGCGACTCCAGCAGGAGCACGGTGGCGAGGGCCGGCTGCGCCTCGATGCTCTCGAACTGCATGCGGATGAAGGAGGCGAGCCGCTCGTGGAAGGGCGCCTCGGCGCGCAGCACGTCGCGCACCGATTCGCAGAACTCGTTGACGCGCTCGCGGAAGGCGGTGAGCAGCAGGTCGTCCTTGCCGCCGAAGTACAGGTAGATGGTGCCCTCCGCGACGCCCGCCCCGGCGGCGATGTCGCTGATGCGCGCGGCGAAGTAGCCGTGGTCGGCGAACTCGCGCACCGCGGACGCCAGGATCTCCCTGCGGCGGGCCTCGCGCTGACCGGTGAGTGAGGGCTCATTCATAACCCAATGATACGCCACGCCCTCCGCGAGCGGCAAGGCCGGGCGGCCCCAAACGACACCGGCCCGCGGAGATCCATTCCGCGGGCCGGTGTCGTTCGCGAGGAGTCGCGTGAGGGATTTCGGCCCGAAGGGGCGAGACCGCGCGGCTGTTTGCGCGGGCTCGACTCCGTTACGCAGCGTTGTTTGCTGCTTTACGGAGCCGAAGCCCGACCCCGGCGCCAGCCGGGGGCACGCCCAACCCCGCCGTCGAAAGCCGTCAGAACCCCGGCTGCACCCCGAACTGCCAGTGCCACCCACGATCCCGCTCGAAGCCGTTCACGTAGTCGATCTCCAGGATCAGGTACCCGAAGACGTTGATGCGCCCGCCGACCCCCGCGCTGGTCAGGATCCCGCGCCGGCTGGTGTCCTCGAAGAGGCCGCGCTCGAACACGACCTCGGAGTCCTGGTCCCACGCGGTGCCGGCGTCGAAGAAGGCGATCCCCTCGATGGGCGGCAGCCCGAACGAGGAGCCCAGCACGATCTGCCGGATCAGCGGGAAGCGCAGCTCGGCGTTGACCACCGCCACCCGGCTGCCGAAGAGCCGCTCCGCCACGTCGCAGTCGCTGTCGTTCTCGAAGTTGCCGCCGGTGCACCGGCTGTACGCGTCGTAGTAGCCGCGCATCAGGTAGCCCTGGCCCAGGTACAGGTCCTGGAAGAGCCGCCCGCCCTCGCCGTCGGTCTCCGCGTTCTTGCCGTAGCGCCCGAAGTGCAGCCCGCGCACCGCGAAGGTGAAGGGGCGCAGGAAGAAGTAGCGGCGGTAGTCGGCCAGCGCCTGCATGAACTGCACGGTGCCCACCGTGGGCGTGACCTCGAAGCGGTAGCGCTGCCCGGCGAAGGGCGAGGTGTACCCGGTGAGCGAGTTGTCGTACACCAGCGCCGCCGAGCCCTCCACCAAGTTGTACGCGGCCTCGTAGCGCGGGTCGTCGAACTCCTTGTACTCGGTGGGGCCGGTGATGACGGGCTGGCCGTTCTGGATCTCGAAGGGCGCGCTGATCTCCTGCACCTGGGCGTCCTGCGAGATGCGCCGCGCGCCCAGCGCGAACTCGGCCCGCTGCACCTGCGAGAAGGGGTACTGCGCCAGCCCCTGGATGCTGGTGTCGAAGTAGCGGAAGCGGATGAGCTGCTCCTTGACCCGCATGTCCGTCTGGTCGTAGCCGCCCGCCCGACCCAGGCCGATGTAGGGAAGGCGCTGCGCCGCGGCGCCGTAGTTCCAGCGGTGCTTGCGGTACAGGTAGACGGTGCTGAAGCCGATCTCGTCCAGCTGCCCCTGCGCCTGCACCGAGCCGAACACGGTGTGGTAGCCCAGCACGTCGCTGAAGATGCCGGCGATGCCGCCGTACACGCCGCCCCGCGCGAAGGCGCTCCCGGTGGAGACGCCCACCTGCGGCTGCCCCAGGTAGTCCAGCGACAGCCGCGCGCCGTACCCGTCCGTGGCCCACGCGGCGTCCTCCGGGGGGAGGCCGGTGCTCTTGTCGGACAGGAGCGCGCTCACCCGGTTGAACGCGGACTCGGTGGGCCGCGGGACGGGCGGCAGGAACGCCGCCAGCGGGGCGAGCTGCCGCGACGCCCCCGCGGAGTCCACCACGGCCACGCCCGCCAGCTCGCGCGGCTCGGTGAGCGAGTAGATGTTGTAGCCACCCCGCTCGAAGGCGGTGAACAGCAGCCGGTTGCCGGTGCGCGCGGTGGAGATCGCCGGGCTCAGGTCGGTGATCCCGCTGGCGCCGGTGAACAGGTCGGTCACGCGGCTGAGCGCGCCGGTGGCCAGCTCCACGCGGTAGATGTTGGAGATGCCGGTGCGGTTGGAGATGAAGAACAGGGAGCGCCCGTCGCTGGACCACGCGGGGTTGATGTTCTTCCCCCAGCTGCCGCCCGCCTGCTCCGCCTCGGTGGGCGACTGCATGGCCGGGGCGGGGCGGATCTCGCTGGTGGCGACGTCCATCAGCGCGATGCGGTAGGTGCCGTATTCCAGCCGGTCCAGGTCGGTGCCCTCGCCCCGGTCGGTCACGAAGGCGATGGTGCGGCCGTCCGGAGAGAAGGCCGGCTGCATGTCCGCGTAGCGGTCGTTGGTGAGCTGCCGGGCGGTCCCGGTGCTCACGTCCAGGGCGTACAGGTCGGTCAGCCCGCCCTTGGTCCCAGAGAACACGATGGTGCGCCCGTCCGGCGACCAGGTGGGGTTGGTGATCTCGCTGACCCCCGGGACGCCGTACTCGCGCTGGCGGTCGGCCCCCGGGACGCTGATGATCACCAGCACGTCCGCGCCCCTGCGCAGCGCCGAGAAGGCGAAGCGGTCGCCGCCGGGCGCCCAGGTGCCGGCGGAGTTGATGTAGCGCAGGCTCCCGAAGTGCGCGTCGAAGGCGGTGCCGCGCTGCAGGCGCTTGATCACCTCGCCGGTCTCGGCGTCGGCCAGGTACAGCTCCACGTCCAGGAAGTCCAGCTCGGACAGGAAGGCCACGTAGCGGCCGTCCGGCGAGACGGCGGGGGCCAGGTTGACCTGCCCCCCCTCGCGCTTCTGGGTGATCAGCGGCCGGGCGATCTCGCGCGCCTCCTTGCGCTCGTTGAGGAGCGGGAGGTAGGCGCGGCGGATGGAGGTGTGCCAGTCCTCGGAGATCTCTTCCAGGTCGGTGTTGAGGATGCGCTCGAAGGCTTCCTCGTACGGCACGCCCTGGCCCACCTGCTTGAGGATCTGCCCCACCACGGCGTCGCCCCAGCGCCCGCCGACGTACGCCCAGAACGCCTGCCCCCAGCGGTAGGGGAAGTAGCGCGGGCTGTACGTCATCTGCTCGACGGTGGGGATGTCGCCGGTGAGGGCGGCGTCGCGCACCCACATGGCCGTGTGCGGGTCCACGGGGCCCACCGACAGGTACTCGGCCATTCCCTCCGTGAACCAGAGCGGGACGCTGAGCCGCCGCGCCGCCGCCTCCAGCCCGCCCGCGCCGCCGCGCCCGAAGCCGGCGATGTCGTACTGGAAGGCGTGCACCATCTCGTGGCCCAGGACGTGGTCCGTCTCTTCGTACGACCCGGCCAGCGGCAGCACCACGCGCCGCTTGAACGCTTCCGTGAACCCGCCCGTCCCCTCGCTGATCTCGCTTCCGGTGGTGACCGTCTGCTGGAACTCGGGGTGGCTGGCGTACAGCACCAGCGGCTGCTTGTTCTCGAAGCGGTGGTCGATGATCCGGGAGAGGCGCGAGTACCATCGCTCCGCCATGCGGGCGGCGTCGCGGGTGGCGACCTGCTCCGACGGGTAGTAGTAGACGTCGAAGTTCTCCGTCCGGAGCACCTGGAAGTCGAAGGTCTCGTACTGGACCTTGTTCCTCCCGAAGTACTGGGCCGACAGGGACGTGTCGTGGACCGCGACCGCCGCCAGCGCGAGCACGAAGGGGGTGAGGAGGCGGGTCGCGGGGGATCGGGAAGCGGTCATGGGTCCTCTGCCGTCCGGGATGGGGTTCCTGGGGACTCCGTCGTCGTGGCTTTCCTGCAACATCCTTGGCGCGGCCCGCTCGCGCCAGGGCGAGCGGGGCCGCAGCCGTCCGTACGTGCGTTCTCGTGGCCGTGAGCTGCGGGGCGGCCCGGACGGGAGCCGGTCGCCGGGACCGGCTGCTCCAGGAAGAGCCGCAGCGACATCGCCGTCGGACCGGAAGGGGACGGGCCCACACGGCCCCCGCGCGAGGCGGGGCCGGGGTGCGTCCGCGCGCCCGTCGGTTGTTTCGGTGCCCTGCCCGGGAAATCGCAAGGATCGCGCCCGGTCCGGGGTCCTCCGCACAACCTTTGCCGCAGGCTGGAATTCTCCCCCGCGCGCGGAGGTGGTCCGCGCCTTGCTCCGCTCCAGCGGACCCCAGGAGTGTTGCGGCGCGGGACAGCGCCGACGGAACCAGGTGCGTGGAGCGTGTGGTGGAGCAGACCGACGACGTCCGGCGGACCCCGGTGGACCGCGAGGAGAGCGCGAGCCGCGCGCTGAACGCGTACCGGGAGCGCAGGCGCAGGCGCCGCGCCGAGGACACCTACTTCGGCAGCTCGGACTGCCTGCTCTCCAAGACGGAGCGCGCGGGCGGCGAGGCGGACATCACCAGCCGCCGCGTGGAGATCATGGAGGCGGCGCAGCAGAGCGGGATGCCGCCGGAGCTGGCCGAGCTTCTCTACGACGTGGCCCGCGACGAGGGGCTGGACCCGGCGCTGGGATACGAGCTGGTGCGGTGCGGGCTGGGCGTGTGCCCGCCGGACGACGGACTTTCCAACGCGCCCACTCAGCCCACCACGGACAAGTATCTCCCGGAGTGGCTGGACCCGGCCGTCCCGCCGGACGCGCTCCTCCGGGAGCGGATGCTGCGCCTTTCCTTCCGGCGGCTCCTGTCGCTGCTGGAGCGGAACGAGGAGGTGGACGACGCCTTCCGCGCCTTCGCGCGGGAGCCCGACGTGGGCTACATGGGCTACTAGGCGCCCGCGCGGGAGGCGTCCCTGGCGCAGCCGGGGCGCGGGACCGAAATTGGTGTACCGCGCGGTCCACGCGCAGGATCCATTTGAGGAGACAGCCTTGTCAGAAGAAGAAGCCGTCGGCGTTGCGGCGGAGAACGACGCCCCCACCTTCGCCGGGCTCGGGCTGAGCGCGGAGGTGCTCGCCGCGCTGGAGGCCCTCGGGTACGAGGAGCCCACGCCCATCCAGACGGAGGCGATCCCGGTCCTCATGGAGGGGCGCGACGTGATCGGCCGCGCGGCGACGGGAACGGGAAAGACCGCGGCCTTTGCGCTCCCCCTGGTGGAGAAGGTGGAGCCGGACGTGCGCGGGGTCCAGGGGCTGGTGCTGGCGCCCACGCGCGAGCTGGCGGTGCAGGTGGCGGAGGCGGTGCACAAGTACGGGGCCCGGCGCGGGATCAGCGTGCTCGCGGTGTACGGCGGGCAGGCCATCGACCGCCAGTTCCGGGAGCTGCGGCGCGGGGTGAGCGTGGTGGTGGGGACGCCGGGCCGCATCCTGGACCACATCCGCCGCGGCACGCTGCAGCTGGGCTCGGTACGCTACCTGGTGCTGGACGAGGCGGACGAGATGCTGGACATGGGCTTCATCGAGGACATCGACGCGATCCTCGAGGAGACCCCGGCGGAGCGGCAGACGGCGCTCTTCTCGGCCACTTTCCCGCCGCGGATCGCGGAGCTGTCGCAGCGCCACATGCGCGACCCGGCCCGGATCACCGTGCGGGCGCCGCAGCTGGAGACGCCGCTGGTGCGCCAGGTGGCGTACACGGTGGCGCGCCCGTACAAGCTGGAGGCGCTGGGGCGCATCCTGGACGTGGAGGCGCCCACCTCGGCCATCATCTTCTGCCGGACGCGCAACGAGGTGGACGAGCTGACGGAGGCGCTCACCGTGCGCGGCTACCACCCGGAGGCGCTGCACGGCGGGCTCAACCAGGCGCAGCGCGACCGGGTGATGAAGCGCTTCCGCGACGGCTCGGCGGACCTGCTGATCGCGACCGACGTGGCGGCGCGCGGGCTGGACGTGGAGCACGTGAGCCACGTGGTGAACTTCGACATCCCGCAGACGCCCGAGGTGTACGTGCACCGCATCGGGCGGACGGGGCGGGCGGGGCGCGAGGGGACGGCGGTGACGCTGGTGCAGCCCCGCGAGCTGGGGCTGCTGCGCGCCATCGAGCGCCTGGTGCGGCAGCCGATCGAGCAGGCGCGCGTCCCCACCATCGCGGACCTGCGCACGCGCCGGCTGGAGCTGCTGCGCAGCGCGATCCTGGAAACGCTGGAGGAGGACGAGTTCGACCGCTACCTGGAGGTGGTGCAGTCGCTGACGGAGCAGCACGACCCGCTGCACGTGGCGGCGGCGGCGGCGAAGATGGCGGCGGACGCCACCCGCGGCGAGGAGCCGGAGGAGGGGGAGGACATCCCGCAGTTCGAGCCGCGCCGCGGGCAGGGCGGCTGGGACGGCGCGGACCGCGACAGCCGCGGCCCGCGCGGACGCCAGGACCGCACGGAGGTGCCGCGCCGCGGACGGCGCAGCGGGGGCGAGATGACGCGCCTGTTCCTGAGCGTGGGGCGCCGCCGCGGGATCAAGCCGGGCGACATCGTGGGGGCGATCACGGGCGAGGCGAAGATCCCGGGCGACGCGATCGGCGCCATCGAGATCGCCGACCAGTTCTCGCTGGTGGAGGTGGCGGAGCAGTTCGCGGAGCAGGTGATCCGCGCCATGGGCCGCGCCACCATCAAGGGCAAGCCGGTCGGCATCCGCCGGGCGCGCGACGACTGAAGCCCTTTTGCGGTTCTCGTGACGGCACGGCGGGGCCGCGGATCCAGTCCGCGGCCCCGCCGTCGCGTGAGGGATTACGGCCCGAAGGGGCGAGACCGCGCGGCTGTTTGCGCGGGCTCGACTCCGTTAGCGAGCGTAGTTTGATCGCTTACGGAGCCGAAGCCCGACCCCGGCGCCAGCCGGGGGCACGCCCAAACCCGCCGTTCAGTCGGTAAAAGTCAGGGACGCTGGACGAGCACCCACACGCTCTCGGTGTTCCTGCTGTAGAACATGGAGATGAGCACGTCCTTGCGCCGTCCGTCGCGGAACTTGAACTCGTATTCGAAGGTGGTGCTCAGGTCTCGGGCCGCGACGCCGTCCAGGAACTTGCCGTGGAACTCCCGGACCCTGGTGCAGGGGGCCACGTCATCGAAGAAGCTCCTGCCCACGGCGGCGGCCTTGTCCACGCGCGCGAGGTCGGACTCGGTCTGGTTGAACCTGAGGATCTTGCCGGCCGTGTCCAGCTGGATCATCCCCACGGGGAGCTCGTCGAGCTCGTCCTCGGCGAGCTGGTCGGCGCGCTCCAGGACGTCGGGCATGGCGGTCTGCTGCAGCATCGGTGGTTCTCTCCGGTGGAGATGGGATCGGCGGGTGGGCTCGTGGCCGGAGGAAACCCTGGGCAAACCCTGTGCGCGGCCCGGCCGATCCATGCCGTGCAACGGCTTATGCGGGCGTGTCGGGATCCGTGTGGCCGCGCGCGGCGGTGATGCGCACTTCCGCCTTGCACTTTGCGCGGTGGCGCCCCCACCCGGTCATGGCGCGAAAAGCGGCTGCTCTCCGGCGGCGGGGACGACGCCCGCGGCGCGGCCCCGCTCGAAGAGCGCGAGGATGGCCCGCTCGCCCTCGTCGCCCAGGTCGCGCGAGAAGTCGTTGACGTACAGCTCCACGTGGCGCCGCATGACGCTCTCTTCCATCTCCTGGGCGTGGGCGCGCAGGTAGGGGAGCGAATCGTCCGGGTGGGCGAAGGCGTGGTCCACGGAGCGGCGGATCCCTTCCTCCACGGCGCGGACGGTCCCGGCGCCCAGGCCGCGGCGCGCGAGGATGCCGCCCAGGGGGATGGGGAGCCCGGTCTCGCGCTCCCACCACTCGCCCAGGTCCACAAGGCAGACCAGCCCGTGCTCGGGGTAGGTGAAGCGGGACTCGTGGATGATGAGCCCGGCGTCGAAGTCGCCGCGCTCCACGGCGGGCATGACGTCGCTGTAGACCACCTCGATGCCCTCGGCGAGGGCGGGGTCGAAGAGGCGCAGCAGCAGGTTGGCGGTGGTGAAGCGGCCGGGGATGGCGATGCGCTTTCCGCGCAGCTCCTGCATGGGCACCGGCTCGCGCGCGACCACCAGCGGGCCGCACCCGCGCCCCAGCGCGCCGCCGCTGCGCAGGAGGACGTAGTCGTCCAGCAGGTACGGGATGGCGCCGTAGGAGATCTTGGTGACGTCCAGCTCCGCCGCGCGGGCGAGGCGGTTGAGCGTTTCCACGTCCTCCAGCCGCTCGCGGAAGCGGATGCCCTCCACCGCGACGCGGTCGTGCACCAGCGCGTCGAAGATGAAGGTGTCGTTGGGGCAGGGGGAGTAGCCGAGGGTCAGGGACTTCATGACGGCAGTGCGTGAGTGCGAGAGTGCGGGGCGGCCGGTCAGTCGATCCAGGATGCCACCAGGACGCGGACGGCGCGCTGGGCGGCTTCGGCGGCGTCGCGGATGCGCCAGGTGGACAGGTCGCGGTCCTCGACGGTGTTGCTGACGGCGCGGAGCTCCAGGAACGGCGCGCCGTACAGGGCGCAGACGTGGGCGAGGGCGGCGCCCTCCATCCCCTCGGTCAGGGCGCCGAAGCGGCGGGCCAGCTGCTCGCCGCGCGCGGTGGTGCCCGAGCAGGTGGAGACGGTGAGCGCGGGGCCCACGCGCGCGGGGATGCCGGCGGCCTCCAGCGCGGCGCGGGCGCGCTCCACGCGCGCGGGGTCCAGCGGGAAGCGGTTGAAGCGGCGGACGCCGTCGCGCTCCAGGAGCGGGATGCCGATGCCCTCGGTGGACATCCAGCCGCCGGGCGCGTCCACGCCCTCGTCGGCGTAGACGGCCTCGGAGGCAAGGGCCACGCCGCCGACGCCCAGCCCGGAGGCCGGGTAGGCGCCCGCGATGCCGAAGCCGACCACGCCGCGCACGGGGCGCGTTTCCAGCAGGGCGGTGGCGCCGTGCGCGGCGTTGGTCTTTCCCATCCCCACGGGGAAGAGGAGGACCGGTACGCCGTCCAGCGTTCCCTCGGCCGCGGGCTTGCGTCCCACCTGCACCTCGCGCGCGCCGGCGAGCGCGGCGCGGAGCTGCGCCGCCTCCAGGGCGACGGAGCAGAGGAGTGCGAGGGGCGGTGCGTCCACCTGGGCGGCCACGGGGTCGGGTGCGTTTTCCGGTTCGGGTGCGGGCGCTGCGAAACGGAGGGAATCTACACCCTCGCTCCGTGCGCGGGGAACCCGCGGCCCCCCTGCGGCGTCAAAGGACTCGCCGAGACCGTGAAGCCCCACCCGAACCACCCTGACCATGCAGCCCGGCAAGCTCGTCCCCCTGCTCGTCCTGCTCTCCGCCTGCGCGGCGCCCCGGCCGGCTCCGCCGCCCGCGCCCTCCGCTCCGCCGCCGCCCCCGCCGTTCGCGTACGCGACGGTGTGGACGCGCGAGGCGGCGACCGCGCTGCGCCCGGACTCGGCGGGCGCGGCGGTGCCCGCGCTGCCGAACGCCTTCACGCGGCTGGAGGTGCTGCGCTCGGACTCGGCGTCGCTGTACGTGCGCTGCGTGGTGTGCACGCCGCGGGGGGAGGGGTGGGTGGAGAAGGCGCGGGTGGTGTTCGAGCCCCGCGCGCCCGCGCTGGCCGCCCACGGCGACCTGGCGGAGTTCCTCCTGGCCGTGCGTGCCGCCGCGGCCCGCCGCGACGTGGCCGCGCTGCGCCCGGTGATGTCGCCGCGCTTCACGCACTCGCTGGGCGGCGCGGACGGGATCATCGAGGCGGTTGCGCGCTGGGAGCAGGAGGGCTTCCGACGGCTGGACCGCCTCCCCTGGCTGCTGGACCGCGGCGTGGCGACCCCGGACGGTTCCGTCTGGGCCGCGCCGCCCGCCTGGGTCGCGGACCGCGCCTACCGCGACCTGCGCGCGGGCTTCCGCCGCGAGGGGAACCGCTGGGAGTGGATCTTTTTGGTGCCGGGGCCGGGGGAGAGCTGAGGGGATAGGGAACAGGGAACAGCCTGCAACTGAGGGACGGCGCCCTCGCCGCGAGATCGCGGTGGGGGCGCCGTTCGCCGTTGGTAGTTCCGCTTTACCCATGTCCATCTGTGCGGAGGGAGACTCGCGCGGCGGTTTGCGCGAGGCTCGCTCCGCGGGCGGGGAGACTGCCGGCAGTTTCGGCAGGCTCACCGACCCCGCGCAGGAGACCGGCAGCAGTACCGCCGGGCTCCGGAGCGGCCCCACGCACCGGCCCACCCCCCGTACACTTCTTGCGTGCGCTGAACCCCCGGTGCGCGCCGCCCAAGGCCGCGGACGAAGATGCTTGACGCAACGTCCTGCGGTCGGGCAACTTGGCAACCACCTGTCCTCGCGGTACCCTCCACACCCCACAAGGAGGTGCAGAATGGCGTCAGCCCCATCCTTCACAACGGACCGTCTCCGCAACGTCGTGGTCGTCGGGCACGGCGGGGCGGGAAAGACCACCCTGGTGGACGCCTGCTGCCACACGGCCGGGAGCTCGCGCCGGCACGGGTCGAGCGCCGATGGCACCGCGCTGACCATGTTCACCCCCGAGGAGATCGCGCACGGGGTGTCGATGAACGTGTCGGTGGCCCACGCGGTGTGGATGGACACCAAGATCAACTTCCTGGACACGCCGGGCTACCTGGACTTCCTGGGGGAAACGCGGGCGGGGGTGCGCGTTGCGGACGGGGCGATCTGCGTGGTGTCGGGGGCCAACGGGGTGGAGGTGGGGACGGAGCGGGTGTGGGAGCTGCTGGAGGAGCGCCACCTCCCCACCATCGTGTTCGTGTCGATGATGGACCGGCAGAACGTGGACTTCGAGCAGGTGTTCCAGGACGTCAAGGAGCACCTGAGCGCGAAGGTGATCCCGGTGGAGGTGCCCATCGGGAGCGGCGACGACTTCCGGGGGATCATCAACCTGTTCACGGAGCGGGCGCAGCTCATCAGAAAGGGCGCGGAGGCGGACCAGTTCGAGGAGGGGGAGATCCCGGAGGAGTACCGCGACGTGGAGCACCGCTACTACCAGGAGCTGATCGAGACCATCGCCTCCACGGACGACGGCCTGCTGGAGCACTACCTGGAGGGCGACACCATCTCGCGCGAGGAGGCGCTGCACGCGCTGAAGCAGGCGATGCTGCGAGGTGACCTGGTGCCGCTGTTCGTGGGCGCGCCCAGCGAGGAGTGGGGGGTGCGGACGCTGCTCACCGAGATCGTGGAGCTGATGCCCTCGCCGCAGGAGCGCCCGGCGGAGCCGGCGACGGGGCGCACGGGGAACACGGTGGAGCTGCGCAGCCTGAACTCGGACCCGTTCTGCGCGCTGGTGTTCAAGACCACCAGCGAGCCCCACGTGGGGGAGCTGACCTTCTTCCGCATCTACGGCGGCTCGCTGAAGAGCGGCGACGAGGTGCTGAACGCCACGCGCGAGAAGGCGGAGAAGCTGGCGCACCTTTCGGTGCCGCAGGGCAAGGAGCGGATGGAGGTGGAGGAGCTGCGCGCCGGGGACATCGGGGTGGTGGCGAAGCTGCGCGACACGCACACCAACGACACGCTGGCGGCGCCGGCGCACCCGCTCGTGCTGGACGGGGTCCGCTTCCCGGACTCGGACATCGCCATCGCGGTGGAGGCGACGACGCGCGGCGAGGAGGACAAGCTGGCGGTGGGGCTGCACAAGCTGCACGAGGAGGACCCCTGCTTCGCCGCGGAGTACAACCCGGAGCTGCGCCAGACCATCGCCCGGGGGATCGGCGAGCTGCACCTGGAGGTGCAGATGGAGCGGCTGAAGCGCAAGTACGGGGTGGAGGTGGCGCTGAGGGCGCCGCGCATTCCCTACCGCGAGACCATCCGCTCGGTGGCGGAGGCGCACGGCCGCTACAAGAAGCAGACGGGGGGCCGCGGGCAGTTCGGCGACGCGCACGTGCGCCTGAAGCCGCTGGGCCGCGGCGAGGGGTACCGCTTCACGGACGCCATCGTGGGCGGGGTGATCCCCGGCAAGTACATCCCCGCGGTGGACAAGGGGGTGCAGGAGGCGGCCCTGCGCGGGGTGCTGGCCGGCTTCCCGGTGGTGGACTTCGAGGCGGAGTGCTACTTCGGGAGCTTCCACTCGGTGGACTCGTCCGAGGCGGCGTTCAAGGTGGCGGGGTCCATGGCGTTCCAGGAGGCGGCGGAAAAGGCGCAGCCGGTGATCCTGGAGCCGGTGATGAAGGTGGACGTGTTCACGCCCGAGGAGTTCCTGGGCGACGTGATCGGCGACCTGAACCAGCGCCGCGGCCACATCCTGGGGATCGATTCGGCCGGGCGGAACCAGAAGGTGAGCGCGCTGGTGCCGCAGGCGGAGCTGTACAAGTACTCCACGGCGCTGCGCTCCCTGACGCAGGGGCGGGCGACGCACGCGCGCACCTTCCACGCGTACGAGGAGGTGCCGCAGCACGAGGTGCAGAAGCTGGTGGAGGCGGCCAGGAAGGAGCGCGAGGAGCTGGCCGCGGCGCGGTAACGGCCGGCGGCAGGGGTGAAGAACACGAACGGGGCGGCCCCACGGCGGGGCCGCCCCGGCTCGCTTGCCGGCAGGACGGGCCCTCACCCGGCTCGCTTGAGGCTCGCCACCCTCTCTCTTCATCCGGTTCACGCGAAGCGTGAAGCGCCATTCTGGGAGAGGGGGCCAACTGCTGGATTTTGAGAACGGGCGAGATGTTGCGTGAGGGATTTCGGCCCGAAGGGGCGAGACCCCGCGGGCAGTTTCGCGGGGTCTCGACTCCGTTAAGCACGGTTGTATCGTGCTTTACGGAGCCGAAGCCCGACCCCGGCGCCAGCCGGGGGCACGCCCGAATCCAGCCGTTCAAAAAGCCGTCACTCCACCACTACGGTCGCTCTCATCCCTGGGTGCGGCTCGCAGTGGTACGGGAACCGCCCCACCTGGTCGAACGTCCGCGTGAAGCTGGTGTTGGGCGAGATCAGCCCGGAGTCCCACGCGTCCGTGTCGGAGGTGCTGCTGTGGCTCTGGGAATCGCAGTTCACCCAGGTCACCTGCGACCCCCGGGCGACGCGGATCTCCGTGACCCCGAACGCGAAGTTCTGGATGCGCACGGTGCTGGCCGTGGGGTTGGTGCACAGGTCCCCCGCCGGGGTCTCGGTGACGGTGCTGCGCTCCGAGAAGCACCCGGCCAGCGTGGTGCCCAGCACCAGGGCGGCGGGAACGAAGCGTCGGATGGGCATGGGGCTCCTCATGGCGCGCGGACCACGACCGTCCCCTTCATGAAGGGGTGCGGCGTGCAGGCGAAGGGATAGGTGCCGGGGGTGTCGAAGCGCCTGCGCCACACGGCGCCGGGCTCGACCGGGCCGGAATCGAAGCTGCGGTCGGCGGCGGTGATGGTGTGGGCCATGGCGTCCTCGTTCTTCCACTCCACGGTGGTCCCCGCCACCACCTCGATCTGCCCGGGGGTGAAGGCGAAGCCGCGCATCCCCGCCCGGAAGGTGGCGGCGGCCTCGGCGGCGGGGGCGGACGGCGTCGCGGCGGCCGGCGCGGCGCCCGGCGCGGCGGGCACGCCCCCGGACGCGGGCGCTCCCCCGCCGCCCATCCAGCGGCGCAGCGTCAGCGGCACGGTGAACTCGAAGCCGTAGCGGACCTCGTCGGTCCCGCGCGAGATCCCCTGCAGCGTGGTGGTGGACGTGTTGCTGGCCTGCAGCGACAGGGTGTGCGGGGTGTGGGGGATGGCCAGGTGCAGCCCGGCGCTCCACGCCACCTCCTCGCCCTCCTCGCGGTCAAGGAGCGTGGCCACGTCCCCCGCGACCGCCCACCAGCGCCCCAGGCGCAGCGTGGCACCCCCCGCGGCGGCGAAGCGCGGGTTTCCCTCCTCGAAGGGGTCGGACATCACGCGTCCCGCGGCGAGCATCCTCAGCGGCCCCGTGCGCCGGGCGAGGGTGAGCTCGCCGTCCACCCCGTCGGAGGACAGGTTGTAGCCCACCTGCCCGGCCACGTCCACCGGGAACCCGGCGTCCTGCGAGAAGGGCTGGTGCCGCGCGAAGAACTCCCACTCGTTGGGGTAGCGCGGGGCGAGCTGGGAGTTGGTGGCGTAGTGGAAGCCCACCAGCGTGCGCGCGGGGAGCCCGGCCGCCACGGTGAAGGTGGGGGTGTTGGACACCTTCCGCTCGGGCGCGTCGCTGGCCGTGAAGCGGTGCATGAAGTGGAAGTACATGCTGCCGCTGTTCCCCACCCAGCTCCCGGACATGTTGGGGGGGCGGTCCAGGAGAGACTGGCCCCTCGCGGCGGCCGGGGCCGCCGCGAGGGTCAGGGCGCAGAGTCCCGCTGTGGTGACCCTCCGCCGTGTGCTCATTGAACGACCACCGTGCCCCGCATCCCCATGGACATGTGGGGCATGCAGTAGAACGCGTAGCTCCCCGGCGCGACGCCGGCGAACGAGACGGTGTAGCTGTCGCCCGCCCTGGTGAGGATGGTCCCGGCGAGGGGGGAGATCTGCTCCGGCATGCCGGCGGCGAGCGCCCGCTCGGCGGCGTCCGGGATCTTTTCGGCGTCGAAGGACACGTTGTGGGGCCCGCCCGAGGTCATCACGAACCGGACCTGGTCGCCGCGCTTGATGGTGACGGTGGCGGGGGAGAAGCGGTACGCGCTCCCCTCCTGGACCATGCGGACCTGGTGCACGACGGGAGCCCGCTCGGGCGCCAGCATGTCCGCGAAGGACACGGGGAAGGCGAGGAGGACCCCGCCGAGGATGGTGCG
Source organism: uncultured Gemmatimonadales bacterium (assembly GCA_963716255.1). Lineage (GTDB taxonomy): Bacteria > Gemmatimonadota > Gemmatimonadetes > Longimicrobiales > Longimicrobiaceae > JAFAYN01. The sequence continues at coordinate 4,475,382 of OY970303.1, forward strand.
GCCGATCATCTGCATGCGTGTATCTCTCCGTCGTGGTGTGGGTGTGGGGTCCGGGCGGCGGAGCGGGTCACTGCACGACCACGCTCCCGTTCATCCCGCTGTGGCGGGTGCAGCTGTAGGGGTAGCTCCCCGCGGTGGAAAAGGTGCGCGACACGGTGCCCGAGCGGGTGTCCGGGATGTTCCCGCCCGCGGGGGCGGCGCCCTGGAAGGTGACGTTGTGCGTGGCTCCGGAGATCTCCCAGTTCACCGTGCCGCCCCGGGCGATGGTGACCGTGGCGGGGGAGAAGGAGGTGCCGGGGGTGGTGACCGTCGCCGTGCTCCCGGAGGGCGGCGGCGTCGCCGGGGGAGTGGCCGGCGGGGCCTGCTGGCCGGTGACGACGACCGTGCCGGTCTTTCCCTTGCTCTCGTGCCTGGCGCACCGGTACGTGTAGGTGCCCGGGGTGGAAAAGGTGCGCGAGACGGAGACGCCCTCGTCGGTCTTGGGGATGTTCCCGCCGGCGGGCGCCGGGCCGGTCCAGGTGATGTCGTGCTCGTCGTCCACCATGCGCCAGGTGACCGTCCCTCCCGCCGCGATGGTGACCGCGGACGGGGAGAAGGCGTGGTCGCCGGCGTCCACCAGGGCGGTGCTCGGCGCGGCGGGCGGGGGAGTCGTGGGCGGCGTGCCCGGCGCTCCCGGCGCGGCGGCGGCGGTCACCAGCACCACGGCGCTGGCGGTCCGCGTGACCCCGGCGGCGACCAGCGTGGCGGTGATGGTCACCTCGCCCGCCGCCTTTGCCGTGACCATGCCGTCCGGCGTGACGGAGGCGCGGCCGGGGTCCCCGGAAACGAAGACCGGGGCCGGGAGCCCGGAGAGCGGGTTGCCGCTCCCGTCCGTGGCGACCCCGGAAAGGCGGGCCGTTCCCCCGACCGGGAGCGAGGTGGAGGGCGGGTCGATGCGGAGCGCGGCGACCGCGGGTCCCTCGGCCGGGGTGGTCACCGCCGCTCCTCCGCCCCCGCATCCCGAAAGGGCGAGGCAGGTGAGCAGGAGGGCTGTCGCCCGGGAGGTCGTGGATGCTGCGCTCGCCATCTTCAACTCCTTGGTGCTGGCCGTGGCACGGGGATCGCGCGGGGAGGCCGGACCGGCGGCCTTCCCGTGACGCCTCGCCGAAGGGCAACACGGGGGCCGGATCGACACGCAGGATGTTTTTTGCGCAAGTCCCTGATGCGCGGTGGTTTGTGGGATTCCCGGAATTCCTCCGGGCGGGTGGGCGGTCCGCGGCGATGTCTCGTAACGGGACATCCTGTTGCGTGCCGGGACAGGCGCACCCGGGAGGGCGATGGCGCAGACGCGCGGGGGCGAGCCCGCGGACGCCGTGCGCGCCTCCAGTCGGGGCCCCCGCCCCCGGCGGCGGACCGTGACGTGTACGTGTACGTGTACTTCGACGACGACGCACGGGTGCGCGCGCCCTTCGACGCGCTGCGCCCGGCGAAGCGGCCGGGGCCCTCAGGCCGCGGGCGCGCTCACCCTTCTTCCCATCCCGGGCATGGAACCTCGCTCTGCGCTGCTCCTGGGCGCCACCGGCCTGGTCGGCGGCCACGTGCTGGACCTGCTGCTGGACGACCCCGCGTACGGGAGCGTGCTCGTGCTGGGCCGGCGAGCCGCTCCGCGCGAGCACCCCAAGCTGCGCCAGGAGGTCGTGGACTTCGACCGGCTGCGCGACTTCAGCGGGACCGTGCGGGCGCAGGACGTGTTCTGCTGCCTGGGCACCACCATCCGGGCCGCGGGCTCGCGCGAGGCGTTCCGCCGCGTGGACCTGGACTACCCGCGGGCGGTGGCGGAGGCGGCCGCGCGCAACGGCTCGGAGCGCTTCCTCCTGGTCACGGCGATGGGGGCGGACGCGAATTCGTCCGTGTTCTACAACCGGGTCAAGGGCGAGGTGGAGGACGCGGTGCGCACCCTACCCTTCCAGGAGGTGGCGATCCTGCGTCCCTCGCTCATCCTGGGGGAGCGCGCGGAGCGGCGGCCGGCGGAAGCCCTGGCGCAGCGCCTGGCGCCGCGGCTCGATCCGCTGCTGCGCGGGCCGCTGCGCAGGTACCGGGCGGTGCAGGCGGAGACGGTCGCGCGGGCGATGCTGCGGCTCGCGAAGTCCGGCGGGCGGGGCGTACGCATCGTGGAGTCGGATGGGATCCAGGCACTGGGGAGCGGAAATCTTGCCGACGGGTGATCGTGGTTGTAATTTGTTGGTCGTGAACCGTTCGAGGAGAGACCATGGACGAGCACAGGCCCGGGGGGAAGCCGAAAAAAGTCCGGGAGGCTCTGTTCGCCCCCGGCGCGGACGAGACGGTGGTGTCCGCGGCGGACTTCAAGACGCACTGCCTCCAGCTGATGGACCGGGTGCAGCGGGAGCGGACGGAGGTGGTGGTGACCCGCTACGGCCGCCCCGTGGCGCGGCTGGTGCCGTACGAGGCGGCGGAGGCGGTCTCCCCCTTCGGGGTGCTGCGGGGGACGGTCACCTTCCACGGCGACGTGGTGGAGCCCACCGGCGAGGCGTGGGAAGCGGATGCCTGACCTCCCCGCCCGGATCCTCCTGGACACGCACGTCTGGCTCTGGACGGTGAGCGGCGAGGTGGACCGCATGGCGCCCGCCGCCGTGGAGCAGGTCCGCCGCGCCGCGGCCCGGGGGCGGCTGCTGGTGTCCGCGATCTCGGTGTGGGAGGTGGCGATGCTCCAGGCCAAGGGGCGGATCGGGCTCGCCCTGGAGCTGGAGGAGTGGGTGCGGCGGGGGCTCGCGGCGCCCGGGCTGCGGCTGGCCGAGCTGTCGCCGGAGGTGCTGGTGGAAAGCACGCGCCTTCCCGGCGAGGTGCACGGCGACCCCGCGGACCGCATGCTGATCGCCACGGCGCGCCGCCTGGGCGCCTCCCTGGCGACCCGTGACGGGTCGATCCTGTCGTATGCCCGCGGCGGCCACCTGGCCGTCCTGGACGCCACCCCGTAGCGGCGCCGGCCGGCTCCCCGGCCGGCAGTGGAACCACCCCCTCCACCCGCGTAAGGGATTTCGGCCCGAAGGGGCGAGACCGCGCGGCTGTTTGCGCGGGCTCGACTCCGTTGGGCTGCGTTGTTTGCAGCCCTACGGAGCCGAAGCCCGACCCCGGCGCCAGCCGGGGGCACGCCCGAACCACCAGTTCTGCAGTCCGTCTCCTTTCGTCACGGCACGACCCTTGTAAACCCCTTCACCCCTGAATCACTCTCAAGAGGGGGCAGGGAACAAGGATGAGCACGACTGCGGACACGATCCGCCCCGCCGAGGACCGCCGCAACGTCACCACGGTCTTCATCGGCCTGATGCTGGGGATGCTGCTGGCGGCGGTGAGCCAGACCATCATCTCGCCAGCCATGCCGCGCATCGTGGCCGAGCTGGGCGGGATCGAGCACTACAGCTGGATCGCCGTGTCCACGCTGCTGGCCTCCACGGTGATCGTCCCCATCGTCGGCAAGCTTTCGGACCTGTACGGCCGCAAGGCGTTCTACGTGGCGGGGATCCTGGTCTTCCTGGCCTCGTCGGTGATCGCGGGGATGGCGCGGGACTTCAACACCTTCATCGTGGCGCGCGTGGTGGAGGGGCTGGGGATGGGCACCATGATGCCGCTCTCGCAGGCCATCATCGGCGACCTGATCCCGCCCCGGGAGCGCGGCAAGTACCAGGGGTACCTGGGAGGGGTGTTCGGGCTGGCGTCGGTGATCGGCCCGCTGCTGGGCGGCTACATCACGGAGCACCTCACCTGGCGCTGGCTCTTCTTCGTGAACCTCCCGGTGGGGCTGGTGGCGCTGGGCTTCATCGTGCCCTTCATGCGGCTCCCGCACCAGCGGCGCCCCCACCGCATCGACTACGCGGGGTTCGTCACGCTGTCCGTGGGGCTCACGGCGACGCTGCTCGCCACCACCTGGGGCGGGAGCACCTTTCCGTGGGCGTCGCCGCAGATCCTGGGATTGTACGCGCTGGGGGCGGTGTCCCTGGGGCTGTTCGTGTGGGCGGAGTCGCGCGCGGAGGAGCCGGTGATCCCGCTGCGGCTGTGGCGCAGCGGCATCTTCACCTTCTCCAACCTGGCCATCCTGTGCGTGGCCATGGCGATGTTCGGCTCCATCTACTTCATCCCGGTGTTCGTGCAGGGGGTGATCGGCGCCAGCGTGAGCCAGTCCGGGGCGGTGCTCACGCCCATGATGCTGTCGCTGGTGGTGATGAGCGCGGTGAACGGGCAGATCGTCTCGCGCACGGGGCGCTACAAGCTGCCGGTGCTGGTGGGGATCGCGCTGGTGGGGGTGGGCTTCTTCCTGCTCACGCGCATGGACCGGGAGACGGGGTACGGGGCCATCGTCCGCAACATGGTGCTGATCGGCGCGGGGCTGGGGATGGCGATGCAGACGTACGTGATCATCGTCCAGAACGCGGTGCGGCGGGAGGACCTGGGCGTGGCGACGGCGACCACGCAGCTCTTCCGCTCGGTGGGGTCCAGCGTGGGCGTGGCGGTGCTGGGGACGCTGATGACGCAGGGGATGGCGCGGGAAGCGGCGCGGCACCTTTCGCCGGAGGTGCTGGGCGGGATGGCGGGGGGCGGCGAACTGGGCGCGGGATCCATCCTGGACCCGGCGGTCATGGCGCGCCTCCCGGCGGCGGCGGTGGAGGGGCTGCGGGACGCGCTGGCGGCGGCGCTGCACCCGGTGTTCGTGGCGGGGCTGCCCTTCGTGGGGCTGGCCTTCCTGGCGACGCTGCTGATCCGCGAGATCCCGCTGCGCCGCACCACCGGGCCGGGCCCCGGCGAGGCGGGGCGCGAGGTGCTGACGGAGCTGTCGCAGGCGGGCGAGGACGACGGCGGGCCGGTGCTGGGCGCGCCCAACCCGGCGTACCGCGGGCGCGCGGGGTTCCTGGGGCTGGTGTACGCCTTCCTGGCGGAGGAGGCGGAGCGGGACGGGCGCGGCACGCTCCGCGAGGTGGTACAGAGGCTGGGCGGGGGCGACTTCGCGGAGGGGCGGGCGAGGCTCGGCCGGGTGGGCGCGGCGCTGATGCGGGAGTGCGGGGATGCGATGGGGGCTCCGGGGCTGGACCCGGTGCTCGAGTTCGAGCGGGCGCTGGCGGACCGGCCCCCGGAGCTGCGGGCGCACCTGCGGCTGCTGGTGGAGAACCCCGGCCACGCCCCCGAGGCCGTGCTCACGCCGGACGACCTGGAGGCGCTGGAGCGGATCGGGGTGGCGGCGAGCGCGGCGCTGCTGCTGGACCTGGCAGCGCGTCGGAGAGGGGAGGGCGGCGCAGGGTGAGCCTCAGCGGGCCGGGAGCGTGATCCCGAGCGCGATGCCGCCCTGGCGGGCCGGGGCCACCGTCACCCCGGCCAGCGGCGGGAGGAGCACCCAGCGCTCCGTGCCGATCCCGTATCCCACGAGCCCGCCGGCCACCGCGCCCAGCGGCGCGCCGCCGAGCCCGGCGGCCCACAGGACGGTGCGCCCCACGTCGTCGTGCTCCACCACGAACTCGTCGCGCTGCGCGTTGTGGTAGGCGAGCGCTCCGATCGCCGCGGCGCCCACCACCGCCCCCACGGCCGCGCCCCGCAGGGTGGAGGCGGTGCGGGCGCGGCCGGCGCCGATCTCCAGCGTCCGCACCTCCGCCAGCGCCACCGCGGTCTCCCCGCGATCCCCCCGCCCGCGCAGGACCAGCGAGTCGCCGCGCACGCCGACGACGTGCCCCACCACCGGCCGCGCCGCCGCGGACCCGCGCACCCGCACCAGAGCCCCGTCCGGTACGCCGGCCGGGAGGGTGACGGCCCCGGCCGGCGCCAGCGACGCCAGCGGGACGGACACCCACCGCTCGGTGTCCGCCGCGATCAGCGCCCCGCCGACGGCGCCCACGGCGGTGGCACCCGCCCACACGAAGAACGCGGCGATGTCGCGGCCGGTCAGGCAGTCGCTGACCCTGCACGCCTCCTGGCCGGCGACCATCGCCGCGGCGGCGCCGTACCCGGCGAGCGCCCCGGCCCCGGTGCCGATCAGCGCCCCCCTGAAGGGGCTGTGCCTCCCCCGGGCCACCTCCAGCCGCGATACACCTGGGATGGGGAGCGAGACCGGCTCGTCCGCGCCCCGCGCCTGGAACACCAGCGTGTCGGCGCGCACCGCGACCACCCTGCCGATCCGGCGGTGCAGCTCCGCGGCGGTGACGCGCACGCGCTCGCCCGGCTGCACGGACGCGGGCCGCTGGGCCCGCAGCCCGCCCGCGGCGGAAACCCAGAGCGCGGCCGCCAGGACGAGCGTGCGGATGGGCCGGAGCCCCGGCCTGCGTCGAATCTCCAAGCTGCCCTTCACGGTTCGGGAAACAGGACGAACGGCACCTCCACGGCGGTCCCCCGGCATCACACCTTGATGAAGACCCGCCTGCGGTACATCACCCACGCCACCCCCACCCAGAACAGCACGAAGCACAGGGCGAAGGCGAGCGACGCGTCGAGCGGCGCCAGCCAGGAGGCGAACGCGTGCTCGTGGATCCACCCCTTGAGGGTGACGTCGCCCGCCGGGCCGGCCCACTTCACCAGCCCCAGGACGCGCGCCATGATCCCCGACAGGAAGAACACCGCGATGGCGTTCACCCCCAGCAGGACGAAGGGAAAGGCCCAGCGGCGGCGCCCCTTCACGTCCACCAGCCAGTAGCAGCCCGCGAGCGCGAGCAGCGCCGCCCCCGCGGTGAACACCACGTACGAGCTGGTCCACAGGTTCTTGTTGATGGGGAAGACGCGGTCCCAGGCGAGCCCCAGCAGGGTCGCCGCGGCGCCCGCGGCGAGCAGCCCCGCCGTTTTCCGGCCGGGGGACCGGGCGGACCGCAGCCACCGCCCGGCGAACACGCCAAGGAGCACCGTCGCCACCGCGGGGAGGGTGCTCAGCAGCCCCTCCGGGTCCCAGGTCTTCGACGACTTCCACAGGTGCGCCGTTCCCAGCACCGCGCGGTCCACGTACGCCGCCAGGTTGGAGTCCGGCTCCAGGCTCCCCGCGCCGGAGCCCGGCACCGGCACCAGCTTCATCGCCGCCCAGTAGCCCAGCAGGAGCAGCACAGTGGCGGCCGCCTGCGCGCGCGGCCCGGTGAGCAGCACCGTCGCCGAGGCCAGCAGGAACGCGGTCCCGATGCGCTGCAGCACCCCGGGAATGCGCAGCGTCGCCGGGTCCAGGCCGTAGAAGGGGAACGCCGCCAGCGTCAGCCCCAGCAGGAACAGGATGGCCGAGCGCTTCGCCACCTTCCCCATCATCGCACCGCGGGTCGCGCCCTGATCCTCCTGCGCCGCAAAGGAAAAGGCCATCGCCACGCCCACGATGAACAGGAAGAAGGGGAAGATCAGGTCCGTGGGCGTCCACCCGTGCCACTTCGCGTGCTCCAGCGGCGCGTACACGTGCGACCAGCTCCCCGGGTTGTTGACCAGCAGCATCCCGGCGATGGTGACGCCGCGGAACACGTCCAGCGACAGGAGCCGCCCGGGGGGCGCGGCGGGCGGCTCGGCCTCCGCCGGGCGGGGGGCCGGGGAGGGGGCCAGCGTGGAGGAGCGCGTCATGGAATCCCTCGCGGGTGGGCGACGATGCACCAAGTTGGGGGTGCGCGGGCGGATGCGCAAAGGCGGCCTCCCGTCTCCTCCCGCCCCGTGGCGGCGATGAGGCTTGCCCGCCCCCCCTGCCGGCGCGCATCTTGTCTGCCGCAGGCCGCCGTTCCTTCCGAAGCACCCTCCCCAACGCACACACCGCCCCGGGATCCCGACCGATGCAACCCGTACGCACGTCCATCGCGCTGGCTCCGCTCGCGCTCCTCCTGTGCGCCGCCGCCGCCCACGCGCAGACCCCCATCCGCGTGGGCCAGACCGTCGAAGGCCGGCTCACCGCCGAGAGCAAGAAGGCCCCGGAGGACCAGTCCTTCTACGACCTGTACACCTTCACCGGCCGGGCCGGCGAGCGCGTCCGCTTCACCATGCGCTCCAAGGACTTCGACGCCTACCTCAACGTGGGGCGCAGCGACAAGAGCGGCGGCTTCGAGAGCCTGGACACCGACGACGACGGGGGCGGCGGCACCGACGCCCGGGTGGAGCTGACGCTCCCCGCCGACGGCGCCTACGCCATCCGCGCCAACACCCTGAACGCCGGCCCCACCGGCGCCTACACGCTCCAGGTGGAGCAGGGGGTCGCCCCGGCCCCGGCCGTGCTCCGGCCCATCGCCGTGGGTCAGACGGTCACCGGCGACCTGGGGGGGAGCGACCCCAAGCTGGACGACAACTCCTACTACGACCTGTACACCTTCCAGGCGCGCGCCGGCGACGGCGTCACCGCCACCCTGCGCTCCTCCGCCTTCGACGCCTTCCTGGTGCTGGGCCGCATGCGGGGCGACGACTTCGAGGAGATCGAATCCGACGACGACAACGGCGGCGGGAGCGACGCGCGCGTCTCCGCCACCCTGCCCGAGGCCGGCACCTACACGCTGCGGGCGAACAGCCTGTACGGCGACAAGACCGGCGCCTACACCCTGCAGCTGGCCTCCGGCGTGGTGGAGAGCTCGGACGACGACGACGACGAGCACGGCGGCCACGACGACCACGGCACCGACGCCCGGCCGCTGCACCCGCAGGCGCGCGCCATCCGCGCCGGGCAGACGGTGCGCGACTCGCTGCGGGCCACCGACCCCGAGGACAGCGACGGCACCTACTACCAGGACTGGCTCTACACCGGGCGGGCCGGCGAGCGCATCGTGATCACCATGCGGTCCGCGGCGTTCGACTCGTACCTCCAGTTCGGCAAGGCCGGCGCGGGCACCTTCACCTACGTGGACGCCCAGGACGACCGCGGCGGCGGCAACGACTCGCTGATGGCCGTGGCGCTCCCCGAGGACGGCCAGTATGTGCTGCGGGTCAACACCATCTCCAAGGCCACCGGGCCTTATACGCTGAGGGTGGAGCGGCTGCGGGGCAGGTAGCGTTTTCGCTGGACGTCGGAAGGCCCCATCGCTTGCGTCTGCGGTGGGGTCTTTTTCGTTTGGCAGGCTGTTACGGCTTTGGAACGACGGCTTTGGGCGTGCCCCCGGCTGGCGCCGGGGTCGGGCTACGCGCGGAGTAACGCACGATACGACCGTGCGTAACTCCGGCGAGCCCCGACGATACTGCCGTCGGGTCTGAGCAGCCGGGATGATGCTTGACACTTTGGACCGGGAGGATGCTTGACACTCCCTCCCGTTCCTACCAAGGACTTACGCTGTTTCTGACCAGAGAGCAGTGAGGGATCCCCTCAGTGCTACCCTCTCCTACGGCAGGGGGCAACACCGAGCAGCAGTGAGGGTTACCCTACCTAAGCATTCAGCAAAGCGCTTGGGATTCGATCCATTGCCTAGTCGCTGCGCCGAAGTCTCTCTCATCAGGGAGTGTCAAGCATCCTCCCGGTCTATTCTGTCAACCATCAACCCGGTCCATACCGTCTCGCCCCTGCGGGCGCGTATCCCTCACGCGATCGGTGTGCGGCGGCGGCGGGCGGGCGGTGCATGTGGGGTGCGATACTTGCACGTCTGGCCGGCCTTTTCGGCGGCTCCGCTCGTCCCGGCACACCCGTCCGGCACACCGCTTTCCGGCTCCGGAGGACCCATGCCCAGGCAACGTGCCCCGCGTCGCGCTCCCTCCGGCTCGCCCGGCACCGCCCCGGCCGCGCCGGCGCCGTCCTCGCGGGAGGGGATGGGTGCCGTCCTGTATCCCGGCGGCGTCGCCTTCCGGGTGTGGGCGCCCCACGCGGCGGACGTCTCGGTGGCGGGGAGCTTCAGCGGGTGGAAGGCGGTCCCGCTCGCGCGCGAGGAGGGCGGCCTCTGGTCCGCCGACGTGGCGGGGGCCAAGGCCGGCGACGAGTACCGGTTCGTGGTCCGCACCCCCGGCGGCGAGACGCTGTGGAGGACCGACCCGTACGCCCGCGACGTGACCAGCTCGGTGGGGAACGCCTTGGTCGTGGACCCCGCCTTCGACTGGGGCGACCCCTCGGGGTACCGCACCCCGCCCTGGAGCGAGCTGGTCGTCTACGAGCTGCACGTCGGCACCTTCAACGACGCCCCGGGCGGCGCGCCGGGGAGCTTCGACAGCGTGGTCGCCAAGCTGGACTACCTGCGCGACCTGGGGATCAACGCCATCGAGCTGATGCCCACCGCCGAGTTCGCCAGCGACTGGTCGTGGGGCTACAACCCCGCGTACATCTTCGCCGTGGAGTCGGCGTTCGGGGGGCCGGCGGAGATGAAGCGCCTGGTCAGGGAGGCGCACGCCCGGGGGATCGCCGTGATCCTGGACGTGGTCTACAACCACCTGGGCCCCAGCGACCTGGACCTGTGGGGGTTCGACGGGTGGAGCCTGGACGGCAAGGGGGGGATCTACTTCTACCAGGACTGGCGCTCCAGGACCCCCTGGGGCGACACCCGGCCGGACTACGGCCGCGAGGAGGTGCGGCGCTACCTGCGCGACAACGCGCGCATGTGGCTGGAGGAGTTCCGCATGGACGGGCTGCGCTGGGACGCCACCGCGTACATCCGCAGCGCCAATGGCGACGGCGACCCCGCGGGCGACATCCCCGACGGGTGGGCGCTGATGCAGGCCGTCACCCGCGAGACCGACGAGCGCCAGCCGTGGAAGCTGCACGTCGCCGAGGACCTGCGCGGCAACGAGTGGATCACCCGCGAGGCCGCCGGGGGCGGGGCGGGCTTCGACACGCAGTGGGACGGCGACTTCGTGCACCCCGTGCGGCGGGCGCTCGTCGCGCGCCGGGACCACGAGCGGAGCATGGACGAGCTCCGCGCCGCCGTCGAGCACCGTTTCGGCGGCGACCCGCTGCGGCGCGTCGTCTACACCGAGAGCCACGACGAGGTGGCCAACGGCAGGGCGCGCGTCCCGCAGGAGATCTCCCCCGGCGACCCCGGCGGGTGGCTCGCGCGAAAGCTTTCCACGCTGGGGGCGGCGCTGGTGTTCACCTCGCCGGGGATCCCCATGGTCTTCCAGGGGCAGGAGATCCTGGAGGACGAGTGGTTCCGCGACCAGGACCCGGTGGACTGGAGCAAGCTGGCGAAGCACGCCGGCATCCACCGGCTGTACACCGACCTCGCCCGGCTGCGCCGCAACGGGGGGGACCACACCCGCGGGCTGCGCGGCCCGCACGTGCGCGTGCACCACGCCAACGACGCCGACAAGCTCCTCGCCTTTCACCGCTGGGAGGCCGGCGGCCCGCGCGACGACGTGCTGGTGGTCGCCAACTTCGCCGACCGCGCGTACGACGCCTACGCCCTGGGCTTCCCGCGCGGGGGCGAGTGGAAGGTGCGCCTCAACTCCGACTGGGAGGGCTACGGCTTCGGGGGGCACCCCGCCTGGAGCGTGCACGCCGGCGGGCCGCCGCGCGACGGCATGCCGTGCAGCGGCTGCCTGAGCATCGGCCCGTACACGGCCGTGGTCCTGTCGCAGGACGGGTGAGGGCACGGCGGCATCCCGCTTGCGCCGCGTCCGCTCCCCACCCCAACCAGGAGACGACGACATGGCCGGCTGCCCCGAGATCCGGATCGAAGGCGTGACGCGCGACGTGTGGAGCTGCCTGTGGCGCCGCGCGCGGGAGCTGAGCCTGGGCGCGCAGGAGACCCCGTCGGGGATGCTGGAGCACCGGGACGCGGCGGCGGCGTGGAGCTGGGACGAGGACACCGGGGTCCTGGTGATCGCCGTGAGCCGCACGCCCTCCAGCACCGACTGCCGGTGGGTGGAGCAGCGCCTGCGAGAGACCGCGCGGGCGTGCGGCGCCGCCTGAGCGGCGCGCCCGCGCCCGGGGAACAGGGACCCGGACGCGGGCGTACGCAGGGCCGTACGTTTGCGGCCGGCGGACCGCATCCGCATACTGTCGCGGTCCACCCGCTCCGTTCCGCCGGCACGCCGACCACCCACGGGAACTCATGAAGGCGAACCGAACCACCCCTCCGCTCGCGCTGCTCGCGGCGGCCGCGCTCGCCGCGTGCGCCCCCGCCCCGCAGGCGGCCGCCCCCGCGCCCTCGGGCGCCGCGCCCGCCGCCGCGGCGGCCCCGTCGCCGCGGGAAGAGGCGCAGCGCTACCTGGACGAGTACGTCGCCACCTACCAGCCGCTGTACTACACCGCCAACCAGGCCGACTGGGCGTCCAACACGCACATCGTGGAGGGCGACACCACCAACGCGGCCCGGACCCGCCGCGCGCAGGAGGCCGCGTCCGCGTTCACCGGGAGCGTCGCCAACATCGAGCGCACCCGCGCGCTCCTCCGGCAGCGCGACCAGCTGGACCCGCTGCAGGTGCTGCAGCTGGAGCGCATCCTGTACAACGCCGCCTCCGCCCCGCAGACGGTCCCCGAGCTGGTGAAGGCCCGCATCGCCGCCGAGACCCGGCAGATCGAGACGCTGTACGGCTACCAGTTCACCCTGAACGGCAGGCCCGTCACCCCCAACCAGCTGGACGAGACGATCCGCTCCGGCACCGACCTGCGCCAGCGGCGCGCCGCCTGGGAAGCGTCCAAGGCCGTGGGTCCCGCGCTCAAGCCCGGCATCACGCAGCTGCGCGACCTCCGCAACGGCGTGGTGCAGGCGCTCGGCTACCCGGACTACTTCACCTTCCAGGTCTCCGACTACGGCATGACCACGCCGGAGATGCTGGCGCTGAACGACCGGATGGTGGGCCAGCTGTGGCCGCTGTACCGCGAGCTGCACACCTGGGCGCGCTACGAGCTTGCCCGGCGCTACGGCGCCCCGGTGCCCGACATGATCCCCGCCCACTGGCTCCCCAACCGCTGGGCGCAGGACTGGAGCGCGCTGGTGGAGGTGAAGGGGCTCAACGTGGACTCCGCGCTGGCGCGGAAGGGGCCCGAGTGGGTGGTCAGGGAGGCCGAGAACTTCTACGTGAGCCTGGGCTTCCAGCGGCTCCCGCAGAGCTTCTGGGACCGGTCGTCGCTGTACCCCGTGGCCGCGGACGCAGCCTACAAGAAGAACACGCACGCCTCCGCCTGGCACCTGGACCTGGACGCCGACGTGCGCTCGCTGATGAGCGTGGAGCCCAACGCCTACTGGTACGAGACCGCCCACCACGAGCTGGGACACGTCTTCTACTACCAGGCCTACTCGCGTCCCGAGGTGCCGCTGCTGCTGCGCGAGGGCGCCAACCGCGCCTACCACGAGGGGATCGGGAGCATGATCGGGTTCGCGGCCTCGCAGCGCCGCTTCCTGATGGGGCGCGGGCTGGTGCCGGCCGGCGCCCGGATGGACGAGCGGGCCAAGCTGCTCAACGAGGCGCTGGCGTACGTGCCGTTCATCCCCTTCTCCGCCGGCGTCATGACCCGCTGGGAGCACTCGCTGTACGCCGACTCGCTGTCGCCGGACCGCTTCAACCGCCGCTGGTGGGAGCTGGTGGCGCGCTACCAGGGCGTGGCCCCGCCGGCCGAGCGGGGGGAGCAGTGGGCGGACGCGCTCACCAAGACGCACATCAACGACGACGCGGCGCAGTACTACGACTACGCGCTGTCGTACGCGCTGCTCTTCCAGCTGCACAGCCACATCGCAAAGAACATCCTGCACCAGGACCCGCACGACACCGACTACTACGGGAACCGGGAGGTGGGCACCTTCCTCCGCGACCTGATGGCGCCGGGAGCGAGCCGGGACTGGCGCGAGGTGCTGAAGGAGACCACCGGGCAGGAGCTGGACGCGCAGGCCATGGTGGAGTACTTCGCGCCGCTGCAGCAGTGGCTGGTGGAGCAGAACCGGGGACGCCGGTACACGCTGCCGGCGATTCCGCCGACGGGTGGCTGAGGTCGTCGTCTAGGTTTGGGGCCGCTCCGGAGCCGGACGATACTGCCGTCCGTCTCCTGCGCGGGTCGCGGAGACCCGGGAAACCGCCCCCGGGTCTCCGCTCCGGCTCCGGGAGCCCCGCCAAACTGCCGGCGGGTCTCCCTCCGCAGAAAGGTTGGGGGAACACAACGCGGCCGGGATTCCTTCGCGGGAGTCCCGGCCGCCTGCTTCACCCGCGGCTTGTACGGCGCATGAACCTTGTCCACGGACCTTTGCACGCCTAGACTCGTTTTGCGCACGCAGCATTCCTCCGCGCGGCACGCCTTCCTCCCGCTCCTTCCCGTCCACACGCTTCCCGCAAGGGGGTGCCCATGGCACGCTTCGCCAACGACTTCAGGACCTTCATCTCGCAGGGCAACGTGGTCGACCTGGCGGTCGGCATCGTCATCGGGGCGGCGTTCACCACGGTGGTGAAGTCGTTCGTGGACAACATCCTCATGCCTCCCATCGGAATGCTGTCGGGCGGGGTGGACTTCGCCGACCTGTACGTGAACCTGTCCGGCGGGAGCTACGCGTCGCTGGAGGAGGCGAAGGCGGCCGGCGCGGCGACCGTCAACTACGGCCTGTTCATCAACAACGTCATCGCATTCCTGATCGTCGCGCTCGCCGTGTTCCTCATCGTGCAGGCGTACAACCGCATGAAGGTGAACACCGACGCCGGCCCGGCGGAGCCCACCGACAAGGAATGCCCCTTCTGCCGCTTCAAGATCCCCGTGGCCGCGAGCCGCTGCGCCCACTGCACCTCCGAGCTGTCCCCCGCCGCCGCACAGATCTGACCCGTCCGCCGGCCACGCAAGAGGCGCCCCCGCCGGGATGCGGCGGGGGCGCCTTTGCGTACTCCTACGCATTCGTGGCGAACCCCGGCGCCGTCAGGCCCTCGCCCGGCTCGCTCGAGGCTCGCCACCGTGAACGGCCAGGGCTCTGCGCGTGGGGGTCGGGCGCGGGGGCGGTCTCCGGAAAGAGTCAATGCAACCCCTCCCGGCCACGCCCCCGACTCTTTCCTCCGACCCCCCCCGCGCCCTCCCGTCGACTTTCCTGCCGCCCGCGGGACACCGTCCCCCCCCTTTCCCCCGCTTGCGGGGGAGGGGTGGCGCGCAGCGCCCGGGAGGGGGCCCCAGCCGACGCCAGCGCGATGCCCGCGTGAGGGATGCGAGCGCGAAGCGGCGAGACCCGGCGGCAGTTTGCCGGGGCTCGCCTCCGTTAGCCCGCGTTGTTTGCGGGCTTACGGAGCCGCAGCCCGACCCCGGCGCCAGCCGGGGGCACGCCCGAACCCTTCCGTTCACGCCGATCCCACCGCATCACGGATCACGGCGAAGCGCGGAGACGGTCCGAACCGGCTGGGCCTCGTTCCGGCGCAGCAGGCCCGCCACGACGGAGAAGATGAACACCGCGTACAGGAAGCTGCTGGCGATCTCGAACATCACGACCGCTTTGCGAGAGGCGACCGCGGCACGATGTCACCGTACCCGACGGTGGCGGCGGTGACGACGCTTCGTCGGCTCCGGCCACCCGGGCTCAGTCCATCCAGGTGCGGATGGCGACGAGCACCAGGAACCCCGCGAAGAGCTTGCGCAGGTAGGTGGGCGGCAGGCCCAGCGCCAGCCTCGCCCCCACCCCCGCCCCCAGGAAGAGGCCCGCCGCGATCACGAGCGCCGCGGCGACCTTCAGCTGGCCCGCGCGGTGGTACTCCAGGGCCCCCAGGAGCCCCACCGGGAGCAGGAGGGCTGCGAGCGAGGTCCCCGTCGCCTCGGTGGGCGACATGCGCGCCAGGTAGATCAGCGCGGGGATGATCACCACGCCGCCCCCGATGCCGAACAGCCCCGAAAGGACACCCGCGACGAGGCCGATGGCGAGGAAGATCAGCATGCGGCGTCTCCGGGTCCGTGTGCG
This sequence comes from uncultured Gemmatimonadales bacterium, assembly GCA_963716255.1. Lineage (GTDB taxonomy): Bacteria > Gemmatimonadota > Gemmatimonadetes > Longimicrobiales > Longimicrobiaceae > JAFAYN01. The sequence goes on from OY970303.1 coordinate 4,491,122, forward strand.
GAAGGGATCGCGGGGCTTTCGCCGCCGCGCGGTCGACGCCGCTACTGCATCAACCCTGCCCCCTGCGCGGCCGCACCGTGGCGACCGGGCCCTCCACGCTGGAGTACCCCTGCCTCACGGACTAGTGGGGCACCACGAGTGAGTTGATGGGGTATCCTTCGGCTTTGGGTACGCAGTTGTACAGGAGCCGAAGGATGACGAAGCGGTACAAGGTGAAGCTGACGGAGCAGGAGCGCAGCGATCTGCTTGTGCTCACGCGCAAGGGGAAGGCAAGCGCGCGGCGGATCAAACGCGCTCTGGTGGTGCTGCGCTCCGACGAGGGTGCCACGGACGAGCAGATCGTCGCGGGCGTGGGCGTCGGGGTCGCTACGGTGGAGCGCATCCGCAAGCGCTTCGTGGAAGAAGGGCTGGAGGCGGCTCTCTCAGAGAAACCCCGCCCGCCGATGCCGCCGAAGCTGACAGGCAAAGCGGAGGCCCTGCTCCTGGCGCTGGCCTGCAGCGACGTGCCTGGTGGGCGCGCCCGCTGGAGCATGCAGATGCTCGCGGACCGGCTGGTGGAACTGGGGGCGGTGGACTCGATCTCGGATGAGACGGTGCGCCGCACGCTCAAAAAAGCAAGACGAAGCCGTGGCAGCGCCAGCAGTGGCTGATCCCGGAGATCACGGCCGAATTCGTCTGGCGGATGGAGGACGTGCTCGACCTGTATGCAGAGCCGAACGACCCGAAGCGGCCGCGTGTGGCCTTTGACGAGATGCCTCTGCAACTTCTGTCCGAGGTGCGCATGCCGCTGCCGGCGCGACCGGGGCAGGCCGAGCGGTTCGACTACGAGTACCGGCGCGAAGGCACGTGCAACCTCTTCCTCTTCTTCAGCCCCGACACCGCCTGGCGAGAGGTCAAGGTCACGCAGCGGCGCACCGCGATCGACTTCGCCCACTGCATGCGGGATCTGGTGGACGTGCATTTTCCGGAGGCGGAGAAGGTCCGCGTGGTGCTGGACAACCTGAACACGCACACGCCGGCCTCGCTCTACCAGGCGTTCGCGCCCGAGGAAGCAAGCCGGATCGCAAAGCGCCTGGAGTTGCACCACACGCCCAAGCATGCAAGCTGGTTGAACATGGCCGAGGTGGAGTTCTCCGTGCTCGGCACTCAATGCTTGGACCGGCGCCTGCCCAGCATGGAAGTCGTGCAGCGTGAAACCGCCGTCTGGTGCCGCGACCGCAACGGCAGCAAGGCCACGATTCAGTGGCGTTTCACAACCGCCAAGGCTCGGGAGAAGTTCTCCTCCCGATACCCATCACCTCAGCCGGGGTGATCCACTAGCACTCCACGGGCCGGGCCGCCGTGCGTCGCCGTCAGGGCTCCAGGAGCACGTCGAAGCGCACCGTCACCGGGTCGTGCACCTTCATCGTCCCCATCATCAGCGTGGGGGGGCGCACGCCGAAGTCCGTCATCCTGAGCCGGCTGCTCCCCGTCACGCGGAGCTTGCCGGCCTCGTTGACGGCCGTGGCGTCGATGCTCACCGGCCTGTCGGTCCCGGCGATGCTCAGCGTGCCGCTCAGCTTCACCGCGCCGGCGGGCGTCACGTCGTAGGAGGTGATCCGGTAGCTGACCCTGGGGCTGGTCTCCGCCCTGAGCGCCCTGCGCAGGTGCCCGTTCATGGCCGCGTTGCCGCACTCCAGCCCCGCCACCGACACCGAGACGTCGGCGCCCTTTACCGTGTTCTCCAGGTCGGCGATCGCCAGCGATGTGCTCCCCGGCCGGGTCGCCACCACACCGTCCACCCGGGCGGCGCGGCAGGTGTAGCCGCGAACGCTGGAGGTGCCTTCCACCCACAGCTTGCTTTCCGGCTGGAGCGCCACGCCGGCGCGGTTCGCGGTCCATGCGATTCCCGCCGGGACGACGATCGCCATCAGTGCCAGCCGGCCGAACAGTCGAGCACGCATTGCCGCCTCCTTCACCTGGTTTTGGGGCTTTCCCTTTCGTGTCCCGGAGTACAAGCTACCGGTGTGGGAGAGGCGGTTCTGTCGGGGCGCGGCGGTGTGTGGCGTGAGGGTCGGTGACACGCGTCGTGTGGTGGGATTCCTTACCCCGTGAAGTCTCTGGGAACTGCTCGGGTGGGCTTCGGGAGGGACGTGCGTTGGGGCCGCTCCGGAACCAGGCCAAACTGCCGGCCTGTTTCCTACGCGGGTCGCGGAGCCAGCGGAAACGGCCCCGCTGTCTCCGCTCCGGCTGCGGGAGCCAGCCGACACTGCCCGGCTGTCTCCCTCCGCAGAAGATTTGAGGGGTACGGCGGGAACTGCGAACGACAGGAAGCCCTCCCCCGGGATCCGGGAGAGGGCTCTTGGGTCGGTGGGAGGGCGCCGCCGTCGCGTGAGGGATTACGGCCCGAAGGGGCGAGACCCGGCGGGGCTGTTTCCGCCGGGGCTCGACTCCGTTGCAGACGGTAGTTTCGTCTGCTACGGAGCCGAAGCCCGACCCCGGCGCCAGCCGGGGGCACGCCCGAACCCGCCGTAAAGCAGTACGTCCGCAGCCATCAGCGCGCCATACGGTACGAGTCCACGCCGTGGCGCTCGCGGTAGGCAAGCTCGGCGTCGTGGATCGCGTCCCAGCCGCGCTCGCCCGTGTAGTCCACCACGTCGCGGGGAATGCGGCGCGTGGGCCAGGGGGCCACCTGGTTGCCCAGCTCGCCCGGGTACAGCGTCATGGTCGCGTCCACGATGGCCGCGGCCACGTCCATGCGGTCGGCGCGGTCCAGGCGGCCCAGGGCGTCCAGCGTCTGGCGCGGGCCGCGGGCGAAGGCGTCCACCAGGAAGGTGGAGTACTCCTGGCCCAGGCGCGTCCCCTTCACCGCCTCCAGCTGCAGGAGCAGCCCGCGGAGCGCGTCGCCGTCGTCGTCCTTCACCCCGCGCGTCATCAGCGCCGCCGCCACCGCCGGCCAGCGCGTCTCCGCGGAGTAGGCGGGGCCGCGCATCTCGCCGTCCAGCTCGTACAGCAGGTCCTCCGTCGACAGGCCCTTCAGGTACTCCACGAACTCGTCCTTCTGCGGCGCCGCGGGGCGCCGGTCCCACACCACCCTGCGCGCCGGCGCGGACTCCGCCTCCGCCGCCTCCTCGCGGGGGTGCCCGCCGCCCACGATCACCACCTCCGTGCCCACCTGCACGTTGTGGAACAGGCGCACCGCGTCGCGGTTGTGGAGGCGGATGCACCCGTGCGACACCCGCTGCCCCAGCAGGTCCGGCTTGTCCGTGCCGTGGATCGCCAGCCCCTCGCCGATGTAGACGGCGGCGGCGCCCAGCCCGCCCGGGAAGCGGCGCTTGGCGTCGTTGGGGGGCGGCACGGGGAGCTTGTTCTCCACGAAGTACCAGTCCGGCGCCATCCAGACGGGGTTCTCCTCCTTGTACTGCACGTGGAACACGCCGTCGGGGGTGGAAAAGTCCCACTCCCCGTCCGGGCCCTCCAGCCGCAGCCCGGTTCCCGTCCCCACCGGGGCGGACCACAGGACGCGCCGGTCGCGGGTGAAGTGCAGCAGGTTCGCGTCCAGGTCGATCACCACCACGTACTTCCCCGCCGACAGCCCGGGCGAGCTGCCGGCGACGCGCGGGGAGGACGAGGCGCGGACGGGGAACGGCGCCTGCGCCGCGGCGTCCGCGGGGGCGGCGGCCAGCGCCGCGGTCGCGAGGCAGAGGGCGGCCAGGGAGCGCGCCGCCAGGGATCGGATCGATTTCATGGTTCGGGACTGCCGAGTAGTGGGTCCGGGGGCAACCCCCGTGTGCCGCGTGTACCCTCCGCCCAACGCAAAAGGCCTGCCGCGGCGGCGGGTCCGCCCGCATGTGCGTAACCCGCTGCGGCACAACGCGGAAAGTGGGTGCGAGGAGGGCCGGGCGAGCGGCGGGCGGCGGGGCCGCGGCCTCCGGGGAGGACACGCGCCCCGCGTGGGGGCGTCAACCCCGGTCCGGCCTCCGGGGCGCGTCCAGGGCGTGCTGGAGCACCAGGGGCATGGAGCGCTCCCCGGACCGCCCGAAGTGCACCTCGTAGAAGTAGCCGTCGCCCTCCAGCGCCTGCACCTCGTCCGCGCCGATCCCCAGCTCGCCCTCGCCGCCCACCACCCGGACGGCTCGCCCGGCATCGCGCTCCCGCGCCACGAACAGCATCGCCATGTGCAGGGCGCCGGGGGAGCCCTGGCGCAGGATGGTGGGAGACGATTCCTCGATGAACGCGCTGAGGGCGTCCATCACCCCCGCGGCCCCGGTGGGCTCCCCGCCTCTGGTGCGGGCCAGCGTCGCCACCCTTTCTCCCCCCTCCACGAACTGGATCACCGCGTATGCCATCGTGCCTCGACCATTGGACGACGTGAGCGCTCCCCGGGTTGCACCGGGTGCGCGACGATGCACACAGCGTGCACGGCCCCGCCGCGCATCGCGCCGATGGAACGATCCGGATAATCGTGTCGTATTACATGCGTACGATTCAAGCTATGGCCTGGGACGCCCCCGACGCGTACCATAGAGCGCTGCGCCCTGGCGCATCATCCCGTGATCCGCCGAGCCACGCCGCCCAGGAGCCCCGCCCGATGACCGACCCCCACGACGCAGCGTCGCGCCGCCGCTCCCGCCCTCCGCGCGTCCCGGTTCCCTCGCTTCACCCGGGGGAGCGGGTGCGCGGCTCGGCGATCCTGGAGGAGAACCCCGAGTGCGGGGTGGTGCTGTGGGAGTCGTACCGCAACGTGGGCGACTGGGCGTCCACGCCCCGCGCCCGCCGTGCGCCCGGCATGTTCGGGGCGGGCGCGGCCGGGCGCCGCGCCGAGCAGCTTTCCGGGGCGAACTTCCCGGACGAAAAGGCGTGCGCCGCGCTGGAGACCATCCGCGCCATGGTGGCCGACCCGGGCCGGGCCCGGGCTCGCGCGCTGGCCCTCGCCTGCCGGCGGCTTTCCGCGTGGGCGGGCGAGCAGGGCAGGCCCGCGACCCAGTTCTACTTTGCCGCCGCCGCCGGGCTGTGCGTCCCCGAGGACGCGCGGTATGCGTTCCAGGCCGGGCGCCTGGCGCGCGACCTGGCGAGGTGGGACACCGCGGAGCTGTGGCTGGAGTTCGCGGCGACCGTCGCCAAGCGCGGGCGCGACCGGGAGACCCAGGCCGCCGCGGTGATCGGGCTGGGCAACATGTTCTACCGGCAGGGGTTCTACCGGAAGGCCCGGGACACGCACCTCGCCGGGCTGGCCCTCGCGCAGAGGCACAACCTGCGGGAATACCGCGGCCGGGCGCTCCACGACCTGTTCGTGGTGGCCATCGAGCTTCGCGACGCCCGCGCCGCCGAAGCGTACGCCCGCGCGGCCCTGGACGCGTACGGCCCCGCGCACCCGCACGTTCCCGCGCTCGCCCACGACGTCGCCTACTTCTGGCTGGCGCAGGGGGATGCCGCGCGGGCCCTCCCGGTGCTCCGGGCCGTCCTGCCGCACCTGGACCGCCCGGACCGCCGCGTCCGCGTCCTCGCCAGCGCGGCGCGGGCCGCCGCCGCCATCGGCGACCGCGCCGGCTACGTCGAGCTCGTCCGCGAGGTGCGGGCATCGGGTGGGGACTCGCTGGTGATGGGGGCTCTCGCCGGGGCGCTCCTTGAAACCGCCGTCGGCGCGTCGCTGCTGCACAGCCAGACGCTCGCCGGCGAGCTTCTCGACGAGGCGCTGCAGGTGGCCCGCGAGCGCGGCGAGGTGGACGTGGTCGCCCGGGTGGAAGAGCTGCGCGGCAGCATCTCCACGGATGCGGTGAGCGAGGTGCGCGCCCCGGCCGCCGGGCTGGGCACCGACGAGCTCGCGCGCGAGCTGGTGAGCTGCCTCCAGGGCGGGACGGGCGGCGACGCCGACACCCCGGCGGCCCCGCCGGCAGGGGAGTAGTCTCTTCGCTCCTGCGTCAGGTGCCGGACCCGATCAGGTTCCCGCCCTTCCGCGGCACCGCCGTTTCGGGCGACGCCACCTGTGGCCTGCCCTCCTCCGGCTCACGAAACCCGTCTCCGCCCGGTCCGGTCGGCGTGGTCCCGCAGGCGGCCGCGGCGAGGACGAGGACGAGGATCGCTGCAGTACGGACGATGCGCATGGGGGCTCCTGATATCGTGGGGTTGGATCGTGCGACCGTGTAGTGCCGTAACCTGAATGCCCGTCGGGGCCTCGTCAACGCATGTACTGGAAATGGACGGTGCCGGTGTTCCTCCATGAGTAGGTCCTCCTCCGGGCGGCAGCTCCTGCTCCTCCATCCCGACAGCGCCTTCCAGGAGCGCGTCCGCTCTTCCCTCCCCCCGGGGTTCGGCTGCTGGACGCTCCCGGACTGGCGGGCCCTGCGCGAGACCGCGCGCGCCGCCGCCCCCAGCACGGTCGCCGTGGTGGACCCGCTCGCCGGGAGCGCCGACGGGAGCGCGGCGCCCGAGCTGCGCGAGTTCCTGGCGGACTTCGCGTGGCTCCCGGTGGTCGCGGTGGTCCGCCCCGCCCCCGAAACGCTGGAGTTCCTCCGCATGCTGGGGCGCTGGGGGGTCTCGGAGGTGATCGTGGAGGGAGTGGAGGACACGCCGGCGGGGATTGCGAAGGCCATCCGCTTCGCGCAGGGAAAGCTGCTGCAGGGGATGATGGAGGAGCTGCTCCCGGCGTACCTGCCCGGACGCGTGCGCCGGCTGCTCTTCGCCGCGGCGGAGGCCGTGTCCGCCGGCGGGCACTCGCCCGACCTGGCCGCCGTCCTGGGCGTGACGGAGACCACCGTGGTCCGCCGCTGCGAGCGGCTCCGCCTGCCGCCGCCGCGGCGGATCCTGGCGTGGATGCGGGTGCTGCTGGCCGCGCGGCTCCTGGAGGACACCGGGCGCACCGCGCAGGAGGTGGCCTCCGCCTGCGGCTACGCCACCGAGGCCGGGCTGCGCCGCGTGGTGCAGAACTTCCTGGGGCTGGGAATCACCGAGCTGCGCAGGCGCGGCCCGCTCCGCACCGCCTCCGCCACCTTCCTCGCCGAGCTCCGGGAGGGAAGGGAGGGGGTGGCGCTCGCCGAGAAGTAGCCGCACACGTATGTTTCGCCGGGTCTACCTCCGCCGGGAGGCCCGCGCCCTGTCCCGCACCCCATGACCATGCCGCGCCGCGCGTTCCGGGTGGAAGAGGCCGACGCGCTGCTCCCCGCCCTGGAGCGCGTGCTCGCCGAGCTGGAGCGGTGGCGGGACGCGGCGCGCGCCCGCGGCGACGCCCTGCAGGTGCTGGAGCTGCTCTGGGGGGCGCGGCTGGAAGACCCCGCCTGCCCCGACCACGCGGAGCGGGCGGAGCACCGGGCGGCGGTGGAGTCCGCCGGGCGCGAGATGCGGCGGCTGGTGGAGGTGGAGATCACGGCGCGGGGAATCCGCTTTCCGCCGGGAGGGCTGGAGCACGGGCTGCTGGACTTCCCCACCACCTGGCGGGGCCGCTGGGTCTACCTGTGCTGGCGGAGGGGGGAGCCCGAGGTGGGGGCGTGGCACGAGCTGCACGCGGGGTTCGCCGGGCGGCGGGCCGTCACGCCGGAGCAGCGGTCCGGGATGGGCGCCGACCCGGCGCTCCCCGACGACGGCGCGCCGGAATCGTGAGCCGCGGGCGCGTCAGGGGAGGAAGTCGCCCTCGGCGGTGAGGCGGGCGAGCAGGCGTCCTCGCTCGTTCTCGGCCTCGGCGGCGCGGCGGGCGTCGTCGCCGGCGGGCTGGTGGGCGCGGCAGGTGTCGCACACCAGGTACGGCTCGTCCGCCAGCCAGCGCACCTCCCAGCGTCCCACGCAGTCCTCGTCCCAGTGCTCCACCCTCCCCGCGGGCGCGGGCGGGCGCAGGACCACCCGCAGCTGCGGCTCGAAGTGGCAGGCGTAGCAGGTGAGGGTGTGCGGAAGGGAGATTCCCGTCCCCGGCGCGAGCGACAGCGCGCGCTCGCAGCGCGGGCACGCGCCGGCGAAGGCGCGCACCCGGTAGCGGCCCGTCCAGGCGCGGTGGGCCAGGTACGCCCCCGCGGCCAGGGAGCCGGCGGCCCACGGGTAGTGCGGCGGAACGAGGAGCAGCAGGGGAGCGATCCCCCAGAAGAAGAGCAGGCGGCCCAGCGTGCGGGCCAGGCGCCGCGTGGTCGGCTGGTACACGAGCTCCACCCTGGCGGGGGCGGGACGGTGCCCCGGCAGGGTGAGGATGGCGAGCGGAGCCGGTGCCGTGCCGTGTTCCATGGGAGTGTGCAGCAGGGTCTGCTCCCAAGATAACGCCCCCACTTCGTGGCGCAATTCCCCCGCCCGGCCCGCCCCCGGGCCGCCGGCGCGCGGCACCACGACACCACCGGATCCACGGCATGAGCGACCGCCAGATTTCCTCCGCCGCGCCCGACCGGCGCGCCTTTCTCGGGTACTTCTCCGCCCTGGGGCTGGGGGGGACGCTCCTCCCCGGCGTCCTCTGGGCCAGGGTGGCCGAGGGAGCCGAGATCACCGAGGAAACCATCGCCTGCGCCGCCGAGGTGGCCGGGGTGCAGTTCGACGACGACGAGCGCAGGCTGATGGTGCAGAGCCTCCGCCAGCAGGCGGGCCAGATCGAGGCGCTCCACCGCGTTCCCCTCGCCAATGCCGTCGCCCCGGCGGTCCTCTTCGACCCGCTGTCCGCGGGGGCGCACCTCCCCGCCGGCGAGGAGCGGGAGCGAGGGTCGGTGCGCGTCGCCCGGGCCCCCGCTGTGCGCGTCCCGGCCAGGCTGGACGAGCTGGCCTTCCTCCCCGTGACCGCGCTCGGCGAGCTGGTGCGCACGCGGAAGGTGACCTCCACGCAGCTCACCCGCATGTACCTGGACCGGCTGCGGCGCTTCGACCCCGTGCTCAAGGCCGTGGTCACCCTCACCGAGGAGCGCGCCCTGCGCCAGGCCGCCGAGGCGGACCGGGAGATCGCCCGCGGGCGCATTCGCGGCCCGCTGCACGGCATCCCCTGGGGCGCAAAGGACCTGCTCGCCGTGCGCGGCTACCCCACCACCTGGGGGGCGGCGCCCTTCCGCGAGCAGACGATCGACGAGGACGCCACGGTGGTGAAGCGGCTGGACGAGGCCGGCGCGGTGCTGGTCGCCAAGCTGACGCTGGGCGCGCTGGCCCAGGGCGACGTGTGGTTCGGGGGGACCACGAAGAACCCGTGGAAGACCGACCAGGGCTCCAGCGGCTCCTCCGCCGGGCCCGGCTCCGCGACCGCGGCGGGGCTGGTGGGCTTCGCCGTCGGCAGCGAGACGCTGGGCTCCATCTCCTCCCCCTCCACCCGCAACGGGGTGACGGGGCTGCGCCCCACCTTCGGGCGGGTGCCGCGGACCGGGGCCATGGCGCTCTCCTGGACCATGGACAAGCTGGGGCCCATGTGCCGCAGCGTGGACGACTGCGCGCTGGTGCTGGACGCCATCCGCGGCCCGGACGGCGCCGACGCCACCGTGCGCGCCGCGCCCTTCCGCTACGACGCCCGCACGCGCCTGTCCGACCTGCGCGTGGGCTACTTCCGCGCCGCCTTCGAGCGCGACGAGAAGGACTACCCCAACAAGCCCTGGGACCTGGCCGCGCTGGACGTGCTCCGCGCGCAGGGGGCCACGCTGGTGCCGGTGGAGGTGCCGGAGGCCGCGTACGGCGCCATGCGGCTGATCCTCACCGCCGAGGCCGCCGCCGCCTTCGACGAGCTGACCCGCTCCGGGCGCGACGACGAGCTGAACGCGCAGGGGCCGGGCGACTGGCCCAACACCTTCCGCACCGCGCGGCTGATCCCGGCGGTGGACTACATCAACGCCAACCGGGTGCGGACGCTGGCCATGCGCGCCTGGGGGGAGCTGTTCGGGCGGGTGGACGTGGTGGTGGCCCCCACCTCCGGCACGCAGCTCGTCGCCACCAACCTGACGGGGCACCCGGCCGTGATCCTTCCCAACGGCTTCCGCGACGACGGCACGCCGGTGTCCATCACCTTCCTGGGCGGGCTGTTCGAGGAGGGCAGGCTGCTGGCCGCCGCGGGCGCCTACCAGCGCGCCACGCAGTTCCACCTGCGGCACCCGGCGGCGTTCGCCTGACGCCCCCGGTTTTTTCTCCCTGATCTGTTACGGAGGTACGCGTTTGTCCGCTGCGAGCGGGGACCGGGTCACGCCCGCCGAGGTGGGGCCCACGGAGGACGGGGCGCAGCTGCGCATCCGCTGGAGGGACGGGCACGTGTCCGAGTACACGCCGCGCTTCCTGCGGCTGAGCTGTCCGTGCGCGGGGTGCGTGGAGGAGATGTCCGGCCGGCCGCTGCTGAACCCGGCGTACGTGCGGCAGGACGTGTATCCGCGGGCCATCGAGTACGTGGGGCGGTATGCGCTGCGGTTCGACTGGAGCGACGGGCACGGGACCGGGATCTACCCGTTCGACATGCTGCGAGGGCTCTGCCGGTGCCTGGAGTGCCTGGATCCGGAGGGTCCTGCGGAGTAGGGGTTTCGTGTCGTAGCGGGCCGCTACGGAGCCGGACGATACGGCCGTCCGTCTCCTGCGCGGGCTCCGGGAGCCAGGCCAAACTGCCGGCCTGTCTCCCTGCGCCGGCGGGAGCCTCGCCAAACAGCCGGCGAGTCTCCCGCCGTACATCTTTTTGTGGGTACTGCTGGAACGGCGAACTGCACGTGGGGTCGGTCAGGTGCCGCGCCAGAGAGTCCACATGGCCGCGAAGGACGGTGCCGCGGCGGCAAGCGCCAGGGTGAGGGCCCACTCGATCGCGGCGCGGGGGCCGGCAAGGCCGACGGCGCCCATCACCGCCACCAGCAGGTAGAGGGCGCCGACGGCGGCGCGGGGGCCGCCGCTGTGCCACAGGGGGACGCCGAGGAGCGCCATCGTCAGGAAGAAGGCGGCCCACTTGAGCAGGCTGGCGGAGCGCACGGCGTCCAGCAGGGGGGCGCGGTCGGGACCGGCGGGGGAGGCGCCCACGAAGGCGGCGATGCGGCCGTTCTCCAGCACGTCGAGCGCGCCGGTCAGCGCCACGGCGGCGACCCCCGCGACGGCCACCCAGCACAGGGGACTCTCGATGCTCCGGGAAAGCAGGACGCCGAGCAGCGCGTACAGCAGCACGTACACCCCGATGAACACGCGGTCGCCGCGCAGGTGCTTCCGCACGCCCTCGATCCCGCCCGCGCGGGCGACGGCCTGGTCCGCTCCCGGCACGGTCCGCGCGAGTTCCAGGGCGAGCACGGCTCCGCGCACCCCGCCCTCCAGCGGCGGGCCGCTCGACCGGCGCAGGTGCATGGAGCCCGCCGTCGCCGCGGCGGCCACCCAAGCGAGGATCCACACCCAGCGCATCGTGTTCATCGGCCTTCCCTGTCCGGGGGATGGAGCGAGGCGGAGACGGGGAGCGACGCGGGGAGGGAGGCGGCGCCCGGGGGCAAGCTACGGGCGGCTGCGGCGGCGGGCAACGAAAACGCACGGAAGCACGAAGGCCCTCCCCGCCGGGGAGGGCCTTCGTGCTTCCGCGTGGGGCCGCCGATCAGGCGTTGTTGAGCGTCCAGGTGATCGGCATGGTGATGGAGACGCGCACGGCGCGGCCGCCGATCTTGGCCGGGCGGAACTTGAACTTGTCCGCGGCCTGCACCGAGGCGCCGGCGAAGCCCTCGTGGCTGGTGTTGACCACCTCCACCGAGCCGTTCTCCACGCGCCCGTTCGTGTCGATCACGAACTTGAGCATGGTCTGCCCGCTGATCCCCGCGTCGCGGAGCGCGTCCGGGTACAGGCGCTGCAGCACCCGCTGCATCTCGGACGCGTTCTGGAGGCTGGGGCGCTCCTCCACCACGTTCACGTCCACCGGGGCGCCACCCGCGCCCTCGCCCTCGTTGTTCCCCGACGGCGGCTCCTTGGCGGTGTTGCGCGCCTCGCCGCCCTCCACGCCCTTGGCCACGCCGCCGGCCACGCCCACGCCGCTGAAGTCCTCGAGCTTCACGGCCGGCGCGCTCGCGTCCACGTCCGGAAGGCGGTCCGGCACGCCCGCGGGCGGCACCAGCTCCTGGTAGCCCTTGGCGACCGGCGGCGCGGGATCCGGCTCCTCGGCGGGGGCCTCCAGCACCGCGGGCGGGTCGTCCGCGTCGGGCACCTCCGGCGTGGGCTCCGGCTCCGGCGCGACCTCGGGCTCCTCCACCACCGGCGGCGGCGGCTCCACCGGCTGCGGGGGCGTGGGCTCGATCTCCATGTACGTCACCTGCTCCTCGACCTCACGCTCGCCCGGCTTGGGCGCGTTTGCCGCCGCGTACATGGCGCCGCCCAGCAGCGCCACGTGCGCCAGCCCGGAGACCACGAGGGTCCTCGAGTTGACCACCGACCGTTTCCTGCTGGACTCCGAGGCGATCAGGTTGTTGAACATGGAGCCTCTTCTCCTGCGTAAGGCGCCGCCGGGGCGCTTGGTCGCGTAAGTCGTTGCCGGACGGTTTTTTGGTAAAGCAACAACCGTTCCACGACCTTGCTGCGGCCCTCTGGGTAAGTCGTTGAAGCGGGCCTATTTGCCGTGAATTTCCCGCGAGCGCGCTCCCGGAGCCTCCCGGGAATCGCTCATTCCCCCGCGGACGCGAACAGGTCGCCGCTTCCGCCGCCCTCCGCCGGGTAGAGCACGCGCCCGCCGGCGAGGACCACGGCGTGCGGGCTGAGGGCGTGGGTCACGGTCTTTCCCGGCGCGAGCACGTCCAGCACGGGAACGCCGCGCGCGATCAGCGCGTCCGCGATGAGGTTGCGGTGGCAGCGCCAGGGCACCGCCTCCGCGCACATCACCACGGTGGGCCGCTGGGTGGAATCCGCCACCAGCCGCTCCAGCGCGCCCCGGAACTCCGGCGAGTCCATGTGGTCGGCGTAGGCGCGGAACGACGGGTTGCGCCAGGCGGTGTTGGGCGAGTCCGGCCGCGGGTCGCGCCGCCCGCCGAGGTCCGGCTCGTGGCGGTACCCGATCCCCGCCGCGCGCAGCGATGCCGCCAGCTCCGCGCTCCCGAACTGCGGGTGCCGCCGCGACCCGGGAAACCGCCGCACGTCCACCAGCAGCCGGATGCCGTTCTCGCGCAGCAGGCCCAGGAACTCGTCCGCGGTGCGGGTGGAGTGGCCGATGGTGAAGACGGGAGGAGGAGACAAGGAAGTACGGAGTACAGGCTATGGAGTACGAAGTCCGGTGACGAGCGAAGACGGCGAAGCGGTGCAGGTGCCGTTCCGCCGTTCAAGCCGTACCCGTAAAAAGATGTACGGAGGGAGACTCGCCGGCTGTTTGGCGAGGCTCCCTCCGGCGAGGGGAGACAGCCGGGCAGTTTCGGCTGGCTCCCGGAGCCCGCGCAGGAGACCGGCGGGGCAGTTTCCGCCGGGCTCCGTAGCGGCCCGCCACGACACGTCGCGCAATCCGGTGGCCCGGGACGTGAACGGAGCCGCCGGGAGGGATTCGCGCGCTCCAGCCCGGCACCCCCTGACCCCGCACGCATCGCGATGAAAACGCCACGCTCCCTGTTCGGCGGCATGCACAGGCGCCCCCGCCGCCCACCGCCGGGAACCGCGCCCGGCACCCTCATCCACGAGCCGGACACGCCGCCCGCCACGATCTCGGCGATCGGCTACGGGCCCGAGGGGTTCGACGAATGGGCGGTGGAGGACCCCGCGTCGCTGGCGGAGTCCCGGGAACGCTGGCCGGTGCTGTGGGTCAACGTGGACGGGGCGTGCCACGTGCCCACGCTGGAGGCGCTGGGCGAGGTGTTCGGGCTGCACCGGCTGGCGCTGGAGGACGTCGCCAACGTGCCGCAGCGCCCCAAGGCGGAGTGGTACGACGAGCACCTGTTCGTGGTGGGTCGCATGATCCGTCGCCTCCCCGCGCTGGACGTGGAGCAGATCAGCATGTTCGTGGCGCACGGGTACGTGCTCACCTTCCAGGAGCGCCCCGGCGACCCGCTGGACCCGGTGCGCAGGCGCCTGCGGGTCCCCCACGGGCGCATCCGCTCCACCGGCGCCGACTACCTGGCGTACGCCATCCTGGACGCCGTCACCGACCACTACTTTCCCGTGCTGGAGTCGTACGGCGACGAGCTGGAGGCGCTGGAGACCTGCATTCTCGCCGGGAGCGGGCGCCTGGCCATGGCGCGGCTGCACGCCGTGAAGCGCGACCTGCTCGCGCTGCGCAAGTCCATCTGGCCCGTGCGCGACGCCATCACCGCGCTGCTGCGCGACCCCGGCGACCTCATCGGCGAGGGGACGCAGGTGTACCTGCGCGACTGCCACGACCACGTGGTGCAGGCGGCGGACCTGGTGGAGACCTACCGCGACCTGGCCTCGTCGCTCACCGACCTGTACCTGTCCAGCGTCAGCTACCGGATGAACGAGGTCATGAAGGTGCTCACCATCTTCACGGCCGTGTTCATCCCGCTCAGCTTCATCGCGGGGCTGTACGGGATGAACTTCGACCGCAGCGAATCGCCGCTGAACATGCCGGAGCTGGACTGGTACTTCGGGTACCCGTTCGCGCTGGGGCTGATGGGGGTGATCGCGGCGGGGCTGCTTTTCTACTTCTGGCGGCGGGGGTGGATCGGGAGCCGGGACGACGATGCGTTCGTGGAGGCGGACGTGTCCTGAGATCTTCGTGTGGAGGCGGGGCCGCGGAGTTCGGCAGATCTGAGAAGCTGAAAGACCCTGCGGTCCCATGACGGACGCAGGGTCTTTCGTGAGCTCCACGCCCGTGTCGTGTGTCTGCCGGTGGGAATGGTGGCGGGTGGGTGGCGTACCTGCCAGCCCGGTGGCGGGCCGGAGCAGCGGCGAGCCTATCACCAGCGGGAGCCCAACTCTAAAGTCACAAAACCTATGCTCGCAAAATATGCCGCGTGGGCGCGAAATGCGGGCAGGGTTAGTTTCTCCGGTGCTCACAGTTCCATCCACCCGACCCGAGGGGAATCACGATGAGAGCACCACGAATCACCCTGATCCTGGCCGCTGCAAGCCTCCTTGCTTCCTGCGGAAACAAGTCCGATCCGGTCGCACCCGATCAGGCACCGAGGCGGGACGGCGGGATCTTCACCATCGGGTCAGGCAACAGCCAGACTCCATCTTCAAGCCCTGATTCGGTGGCATCCCGGGGTGGGATCTTCACCATCGGATCAGGAAACTAGAAACCTCCCCTAGTGGATCACCCCGGCTGAGGTGATGGGTATCGGGAGGAGAACTTCTCCCGAGCCTTGGCGGTTGTGAAACGCCACTGAATCGTGGCCTTGCTGCCGTTGCGGTCGCGGCACCAGACGGCGGTTTCACGCTGCACGACTTCCATGCTGGGCAGGCGCCGGTCCAAGCATTGAGTGCCGAGCACGGAGAACTCCACCTCGGCCATGTTCAACCAGCTTGCATGCTTGGGCGTGTGGTGCAACTCCAGGCGCTTTGCGATCCGGCTTGCTTCCTCGGGCGCGAACGCCTGGTAGAGCGAGGCCGGCGTGTGCGTGTTCAGGTTGTCCAGCACCACGCGGACCTTCTCCGCCTCCGGAAAATGCACGTCCACCAGATCCCGCATGCAGTGGGCGAAGTCGATCGCGGTGCGCCGCTGCGTGACCTTGACCTCTCGCCAGGCGGTGTCGGGGCTGAAGAAGAGGAAGAGGTTGCACGTGCCTTCGCGCCGGTACTCGTAGTCGAACCGCTCGGCCTGCCCCGGTCGCGCCGGCAGCGGCATGCGCACCTCGGACAGAAGTTGCAGAGGCATCTCGTCAAAGGCCACACGCGGCCGCTTCGGGTCGTTCGGCTCTGCATACAGGTCGAGCACGTCCTCCATCCGCCAGACGAATTCGGCCGTGATCTCCGGGATCAGCCACTGCTGGCGCTGCCACGGCTTCGTCTTGCTTTTTTGAGCGTGCGGCGCACCGTCTCATCCGAGATCGAGTCCACCGCCCCCAGTTCCACCAGCCGGTCCGCGAGCATCTGCATGCTCCAGCGGGCGCGCCCACCAGGCACGTCGCTGCAGGCCAGCGCCAGGAGCAGGGCCTCCGCTTTGCCTGTCAGCTTCGGCGGCATCGGCGGGCGGGGTTTCTCTGAGAGAGCCGCCTCCAGCCCTTCTTCCACGAAGCGCTTGCGGATGCGCTCCACCGTAGCGACCCCGACGCCCACGCCCGCGACGATCTGCTCGTCCGTGGCACCCTCGTCGGAGCGCAGCACCACCAGAGCGCGTTTGATCCGCCGCGCGCTTGCCTTCCCCTTGCGCGTGAGCACAAGCAGATCGCTGCGCTCCTGCTCCGTCAGCTTCACCTTGTACCGCTTCGTCATCCTTCGGCTCCTGTACAACTGCGTACCCAAAGCCGAAGGATACCCCATCAACTCACTCGTGGTGCCCCACTAGCAGTGTATGCGCGGGTGAAGGCTGCCTGCGCCCGCGCATACCTTCAATTTCCGGACAAGTACACTCGCAAGCGCGTCCGCGGCCTCGTAGACCTCCGGGTGATCCTTCGGGATGCTGTAAGCCACCTCCTCGGGCAGCCTTCTCTCAGACCCGAGCCGAAGAAGGTGGTCAGCCTGCGCCCTTACCTCCTCTTGCTTTCGCTTGCAAGCAAGGTCCCGGCTCAGCGAGGCAGAGAGTTCTACCCTCTCCCAATCCTCAAGGTAAGCGGCTCCATAGGCCAGGTTCAGAAGCGCGTACGATGCACATTCGACGCTTGGATCTGAGTCGATGATCTCCCAGGTATCGACCCAGGCGCGCGCAAACGCCAGCCAGTGCCTGGCTCCTCCAGCGGCGCGAGCGATGCTTCCCAGAACCTGAAGCCGCTCGGAGGGACGGGCGATGTGCATTGCTATAGCTTGAAAGACCAGAAGCGATCGGGCGAAGAAACCCTGCGCAAGCCAAAAGCCTGCGACATCGTGCGCGAGCACGGGAAGCCTGTTGTGCGAGGCTCCGTAGGCTGTGACTGTTTTCCGGGCAAGGTGCTCGGCCTCAAGGATCCTTCCCGCTTCGACTGAGACGCCGAAGAGGTCATGAAGGGCTTCTGCGCGAACATCACGAAGCCCTGCCCTCCGGGCCCGCTGAAAGGCTCTGGTGAAAGCTTTCTCTGCCTGCACGTAATCGCCACGTGACAGAAGCAGGTGCCCTATGCCCATCCAGGCCCGTGCAAACGACCGGGAATCCTTTGAGCGCCTGGCCAGGCCGAGTGCCCGTCTGTACCAGGTTTCAGCACGGCCAGCCTGGCCACTTCTTCGGCAGAGCCTACCGACCAGGAAGGCGTATTCCGCATTCTCCGGAAGTAGAAGAGCGGCAGCCTGTCCAAAGGAAATTGCAGTGTTCGGAAGCCTGTTTCCATCAGCCCAGTGCGAGACCCGAAGCGCCGTGGAAGCCAGGTCCTCAACCGTCATCTTGTGCCCGTGCCTGAGGACTTCCGAGAGAATCATCAGTTGAGGCCGGAGAGAATCATCCATCTCAGCCCGCATCAGCTCGTCCAATACCCTCCTGTGCGCTCGCGCTGAAAAAGGGCTGCCATTCTCTGAACCGGAAAGCTTGGACCACAGGGTCAGGTCACGAACAGCTCTCAAGAGGAACACGCTTACCGGACTGGCTACCTCGGAAACGATCAGGAAACCTTCAAACGGCTCCCCTGCGCTCAGGAGTGCCGGAGGAGGGGTCTGGGTACGGCCGGAGCGCGGTTTTTCGCGAGAGTTGCGCTTGGGCATCAGCGGTTCTGATCGATTGCGGTAGCCGTACTTCCCGCATGGGCCCTCGACCGCATGAGAAGGGTATATATTCGTGCTGTTTACTACCGTCAACAAAATCGCAGAAGTAGGCCAAGATGGGTACGAAATCCCGAACCTGTCACTAAAGGGTTGTTCCGTTCCGATGCGCTTTCTTATTCCGTACTGATACGGCAATGACCGCGACGCGAGGTGACGGAACTATCGGCTACAATGTCTGAGAGACGAACGGTCTCTGGAGGCATCGTCGGAAGCCTCCTCGGTTGCTTTCGCCGAAGGGAGGTAGGTACATCTCGAATCGCAACGGCGGAGCGGCACGCGCCGCTCCGCCGTTCGGTTTTGCCGCCTCCGCTGCGTCAGGCGCCGCCCGCTTCCGGCCGGCGCAGCATGAAGTTGGTGGCGGTGACGGTCATCACGGCCTCGCGGCGCTGGTTCAGCACCTCCACGCGCGAGCGGACGATGCCGCGGTCGGGGCGGGAGCGCGAGGGCCGGGCGTCCAGCACGGCCACGCGGATGGACAGCTCGTCGCCGGGGCGCACGGGGAGCAGCCAGCGCACCTCGTCCACGCCGGGCGACACCAGCGTCGCCACGCGCGACAGGTAGTGGTCCGCGTACAGGCGCATCATCAGCGCGGCGGTGTGCCAGCCGCTGGCGATCAGGCCGCCGTACTCCGTGTCGCGCGCCGTCTCGTGGCTGGTGTGGAAGGGCTGCGGATCGAAGCGGCGCCCGAAGGCGAGCACCTCGTCCTCCTCCACCCGGATGGAGCCGAACTCGTGGACCGCACCCGGCTCGTAGTCGTCGAGCCAGCGGTCCTCCGGCGGGACTCGGAAGCCGCCCGCGCTCACGCGGCGGCCCGTCGGCGGGGCGGGGAAGCGGTCATCGGCCGGGCGCGGCGGGAGTGGAGTGCGACGGCGGAACGGGGGGAGGATGCACCGGGGAAGGGGGCGCGGCAAGAGCAGGGGGAAAACACCAGGGCCCCCGGAGCGTTCCGGGGGCCCTTCCTGTCAGCGGTCCGCTGCCCGGCCCGTCACGCCACGGCGCGGCGGATCACGTCGTGCCAGGCGCGGCCCAGGTGGTCCACGCCGAGCCGCTCCTCGCAGAAGCCGCCCGAGCGGAGCATCTGCTGGACGACCCGCCCGACGATGGAGTCGAGCGCGCCCAGCGCGTCCACCCGGATCACCTCCCGGAACTGCTCCTGCACGTCGTCCGAGAGCTCCCGGCGAAGGTACTCCGCCGCCTCGTCGCGGGGATCGCCGGCCGCCACCGCAGCCGGAACGATCCGGACCGCTTCCTCACGAAACTGTGCCATGGTCTTTCCTCCGGTCCACTGGAGTGTGAGACGGGGATCTGCGTCCCCACCCGCCTCCACTGTCAGATGCGTGCCACGGCGACGGCGGCGAAAGGCAAGTCGGAAAAGGGCTTGCATGCTGGATAAACGTTTGGGGCGTCCCCCGGCGGGCACGCAGGGTGTCCAGCTTTTGCCACAGGTCCGGGCATTCTGCGCCCCACCGGCCGCCGCGGAGTTGCCCTTTGCGCCGGCGCCGCGTACCCTTCCGGGAGCCGCCCGGCGCCCCCGGGACGCCTGCACGCACCCGCACGCGAGGACCCAGAGGATGGAGGTGTTCACCGAGGAGTGGGGCCGGGCCTGCTGCGACGAGATGAACCGGCGCGAGGCGTACCGCGCCGCCGCGGCGGAGTGGGAGGGCGCCGTGGTCCTGGTGATGGAGCGCGACCCGGCGCTGGGCGTGGAGGAGGAGCGCGCGTTCCTGCTGGACCTGCACCGGGGCGAGTGCCGCGGTACCCGCACCGCCACCGCGGACGACCTGGCGCAGGCCCCCTACGTGATGCGCGCCGCCCCGGCGGTCTGGCGGCACGTCCTGGATGGCGAGCTGGACCCCATCACAGCCGTGATGACCGGCAGGCTGCGGCTTGCGCGGGGGAGCCTGTTCTCGCTGGCGCGCTACACCGCCGCGGCGCGCGAGATGGTGGCCGCCGCCGCGGCCGTGCAGGCCGACTACCCGCCCGCGCGCCTCTGAAGGCACGCGACCCCGGCCCCTCCGACCGAGGACGAACATGGAAGACACGGCACCCCGTCCCCTCGCCTGCCCCCGCTGCCAGGTGCCCCTGACCTGCGCGGGAACCAAGAACTTCCACGAGGGCTCGGCCATCTGGGACCTGATGGGCGGCGTGTTCAAGAACCGCGTAGCGCTGGACGCGTACTTCTGCCCGAGGTGCGGCCGCGCCGAGTTCTTCGTGGCCGGCGTGGGTGAGGACCTGAGAGGACCGCGCACGCCCGACGACGGCGTCGACGACGACGCGGTCCCGCTGAGCCTCGCCGTACTCGATCCGGCCACGGACGAAGTCGAAGACGAAGGCGCGGGCGAGGACGAAACCCACCTTCCCGAGTGGGACTGCGCTTCCTGCGGCGAGGCCGTGCCGGGGAACTTCGCGGCGTGCTGGAACTGCAGTGCGCCTCGCCCGTCCGGGCACGGCATGTTCGCCTCCCCCGGGTGGGACTGTCCCGGCTGCGGCGAGGTCGTGCGGGGCTACTTCACCAAGTGCTGGAAGTGCCACACCAGCCGTCCCCCGGCTCCCCCCGCGTAGCGCGGTCCCGCCTTCCCGCCTCCACCACCCGAAGAATCGATGACCGGACCCGCCGGGGCGCCTGCTCCGCCCAGCTACTGCGACGCCGCGTCGCACCCCGTCCACGGCCCGTACCACGACCACGAGTACGGCTTTCCCGTGCGCGGCGACGACGCCCTGTTCGAGCGGCTGGTGCTGGAGATCAACCAGGCGGGGCTGTCGTGGCTCACCATCCTCAACAAGCGCGAGGGCTTCCGCCGGGCGTACGACGGCTTCGCGCTGGAAAAGGTGGCCGCCTACGGCGACGCCGACCGCGCCCGCCTCCTGGCCGACGCGGGGATCATCCGCAACCGGCTCAAGGTGAACGCCGCCGTCGAGAACGCCGGACGCATCCTCCGCCTGCGCGACGAGCACGGCTCCTTCGCGGCGTGGCTGGACGCCCACCACCCGCTCTCCCGGGCGGAGTGGCAGAAGCTGTTCAAGCGGACCTTCGTCTTCACCGGCGGGGAGATCGTGGGCGAGTTCCTGCTCAGCACCGGCTACCTGCCGGGTGCGCACCGCGAGAGCTGCCCCGCGTACGCGCGGGCGCTGGCGGCCGGGCCCGCCTGGTCGCGGGGCCCGTAGAAGGCAGGGCGATGATGCGGAACGGCCGCGCCCGCCCCGGACGGGCGAGCGCGGCCGTGAGGCATGGACGGACGGCTACTGCTTGGTGACGACGCCGTTCGGCGCGCAGGGCGTCGCAGGACCGCCCGAGTTGCTCCCCTTCCGGTTCGAGCCGTCGGAAGCGACGGTCCCGCCGCCGCAGACGAAGTCGGTGAGGTTGCCGTAGACGTCGTTGTCGGTGATCCGCACCGTCGCGTTGGCCTGCCCCGCGCCGCCGTTGCCGGCCTGCACCGCGATGCCGTTGTTGACGAGGAGGTTGCTGTCGGCGCTGATGCGGCCGTTGGTCTCGGAGATCAGCGCCCACCCGGAATTGCCGGAGATCACCGAGTTGCTCACCATGGTGTTGCCGAAGGCGACGCGGACCCCGTCGACGTTGTTGGAGATCGTCGAGTTCTTGATCACGAGGCCCCCCCCGCTCGCCATCGCGGAGACCAGGACTCCGGTCTGTGACGCCTGGGAGATGACGACGTTCTCGATGTTGAGCTGCTTGCCGTTGGTGAACCTGACCCCTACCTGCCCCGTCCCCGCGCCGTTTATGCTGAGGTTGCGAAGCGTCACCACGATGTTGGCGCCGTTGACGTTGACGCCCGAGGCACTCCCGGCGAACAGGACGCCGGCCATCACCCCGGCGCAGTCGATGGTCATGGACTTGATGATGGTGACCGCGCCGAACCCGCCGGGATCGATGCAGTTGATCTCCCCGCCGGCCGCGGTCTTGGAGATCGCGCCCGCGAAGGTCTTGCACGGAGCCGTGCGCGAGCAGGGATTCACGTCGTCTCCCACGCCCGAGACCCACGTCCGGGTCGCCTGCGCCTGGGAGACCGAAGCCGTGGCAACCACCAGGATGAAGAAACACACCGCCGATGCCAATACGCGTCTCATGAATCCACCTTTCTGTACGGGAAGAGTTCGATTCCTGCGCGACAATTCGAAAGCATAATACGGATCAGACGTTTCGCCAGGCTCCAGTATGTAAAGCGAGGCGGGAGAGGAGTGGCTGGAATGCGGCTATCGGTGCGCCCGGCCGGACGTTGCCGTCGGGTAGAGCGCGAAGGGTCAGTGCCCCGCCGCCGCCCGCCCCCCGGCCGTCCGGGCGCCCTCCGGCTCCGGGACCGCCTCCCCGCTGGCGACGATGGCGCGCCGGAAGAGCACCGGCCCCACCGTCTCGTTGACCGCGATCAGCGCCAGGAGCAGCGTGCTGAGCACCGCTCCCTGCTCCGGGTACGCGTCCGCCACGATGGTGGCCAGCCCGATCGCCACGCCCGCCTGCGAGATCAGCCCCATCCAGGCGTACCGGAGCTCCGGCGCGCCGGCCCGCGCCCAGCGGCCGCCCAGCCGCATCCCCGTCCAGATGGCTCCCGCGCGCACCAGCGCGATGGGGAGCACCAGCGGGAAGAGCAGCGCCACCTGCTGCACCTGGATCTTGGCGCCCGAGAGCGCGAAGAACACCACGAACACCGGGGCCGCCGAGCGCTCCATGGCGTGCAGCAGCTCCACCCCCTCGCCCTCGCGCGACACGTTCTCCATCACGAAGCCCGCCGTGAGCAGCGTCAGCAGCACCTCCACGTGCGCCAGGCGCGCGATCTCCTGCCCGAAGAACGCCACCAGGATGGCGAAGAACACCAGCTCCCGCCCCACGTAGCGCAGGTAGAGCGCCACCCCGCCGCCCAGCGCCGCCCCCACCAGCAGCGCCCCCCCGATCTCCCACACCACCACCCCCACCGACGCCGCCGCGGCCGATCCCGTGGGCGGAACCAGCGCCCGCGCGATCCCCAGCGCCGCGCTGAAGAACACCACCACCGCCACGTCCGACAGGAGCACGATCCCCAGCGTGGTCCGCGTCACCGGGCCGCGCGCCCCCGTCTCCGTGAGCAGCGCCATGGTCACCGCCGGCGAGTGCACGATGGCGATGGAGGCGAAGAGCAGCGCGAACGCCACCACCTGCGCCTCCGACGCGCCCTCCAGGAAGGGAACCCGATCGCGGAAGGCGTACAGCAGCCCGAAGAGCCCCGCGAAGGAGCACAGCAGTTCCGCCGACATCATCTTGAGGAGGAGCGGGCCGCGGTCGCGCACCTCGCCCCAGCGCAGCTCCGCGCCGGCCAGGAAGGCGATCAGCGCGATGGCGAGCTGGCTCACCGGCGCCAGCCGGTCCACCCCCGCCGCCGTCACCGTGGCCAGCCCGTACGGCCCGAACGCCACCCCCGCCGCCAGGTACCCCACGATGCGGGGGAGCCGCACCGCCTTCGCCAGCTCGCCCACCGTGTAGGCCGCCAGGATCAGGAAGCCGAAGGAGAGCAGCGCCTGCGATCCCTGCCCCTGCGCCCCAAGCGGAAAGATGAGCTGCATGCTCCCCAGCAGGAGCGCCAGGATGAAGAGCCTGCGCACCTCAGCCCTCCCGCCCCGGGCCGGCCGCCGCGAAGCGGTCCGCCTGCCGCCGCCGCGCCGAGCCCACCACCGACTCCGCCAGCCGCGCCGAGGCCACGTCCGTGAGGATCACCGAGACCACCGCGGCCGTGAAGACGATGTTGGCGAGCGGCGCCCCCTCCTGCTGCAGGTAGTTGAGGGCGACCGCCACGGCCAGGCCGCCCTGCCCCAGCAGAGCCCGCCCCCATCCCCACCCCAGCGCCGGGAGGGCGCGGTTGAAGCGCGCGGCCAGGTTCGCGCCCCCCACCTTGGCCGCCGAGCGCACCGCCACGAACACCAGCACGGGGACCACCCAGGCCCGCGTGCTGGGCACCCAGGCCGCCCCCGCGAAGATGAGGAGCACGAAGTAGAGCGGGCGCTCCACGGCGCCCAGGGCGCGGCGGATCTCCTCCCGGTTCCCCGAGGTGTTCGCCAGGATCGCCCCGATCAGCATGGTGGGGAGCAGGGGCGAGAGGCGCAGGTAGGCCGCGGCGCCGCTCGCCAGGATGGTGGCCCCGGCCAGCCCGATGAACAGGCGGTCCACCTTGCGCTCGTTCCCCAGGAAGAGGTGGAAGAGCGCGCCTCCCACGCAGCCGATCGCCACGCTGATCACCGCCCACTCCGTGGCCGTGGGCGGGCGCACGGCGGAGGAGGCGGGCGGGCCGTGACCCAGCGTGAGCAGCAGCGAAAAGGCCACGATCGCCACCAGCGCGTCGATGGCGGTGGCGAGCTGGAGCTGCCTCACCACCGGGCCGCGCCACCCCAGGCGCCGCGCCACCAGCCCGATCCCCGTGGGCGCGGAGGCGGTCGCCACCGCGCCCAGCGCCACCGCGGGAAAGATCGCCTCCTCCGGGAGCGTCCCCAGCAGCGCGGTGAACACCCCCAGCATGGCCGCGGAGACCGCCGCGAGCGTCAGCGCCGCCTCGAAGAAGGCGATGCGGAAGAGCGGCGCGGGAATGCGCACCAGCTCGGGGAGGGAGAACTGCGCCCCCACCACCACCCCCACCCACCCCAGCGCCAGCGTCAGGAAGGGGGCGAAGCCGCCGAACACGTCCGCGCCGATCACGCCGGACACCTGCGGGCCCAGGAGGATCCCCAGCAGCAGGTACTCCGCGCCGGAGACCACCAGGAAGCGCCGGCCCAGCCAGTCCGAGGCCACGTGCGCCGCCAGGTAGCCGCCGACGACCACCACGATCAGGATCAGTGCCGAGCTCATTCCGAATAACGACGGGTTGAACAGCTCTGAAGGGCGGGTTCGGGCGTGCCCCCGGCTGTCGCCGGGGTCGGGCTTCGGCTCCGTAAGCCCGCAAACAACGCGGGCTAACGGAGTCGAGCCCCGGCGGAAACAGCCCCGCCGGGTCTCGCCCCTTCGGGCCGAAATCCCTCACGCGGGCATCGCGCTGGCGTCCGCTGTGGGCCCCCACGCTACGCACCACCCCCTGCGTCGTGCCGTTCTCCCCTCCCCCTTGCGGGGAGGGGTCGGGGGAGGGGGTCGCCGTTGCAGGCTGTTCCCTGTTCCCTGCCGTCCGCAAACGACGAGGACCGGCCGCCCGCGAGGGGCGGCCGGTCCCAGGGAACGCCGGCCGGACTCGAACCGGCAGGCGGCGGTGCAGGGCCGACCGCGTGAATCCCTGCACGCCGCCGCGGGAGACCTCGTCACTGCTCAGCTACTCTCCCCGCGTGTCTTCCGGACCACGCCGCAGCGCCCCACGGGTGCCTCGGCAGCGGACGCCGGGCCTCCCTCACGGCGCGCCCCCTCCTCTGTCCACGGGCGGCCGATCCTCGTACCCCCTGCGCTTCCGGCGCGGGTACGGACGGGAGTGCATCTCCGCTCGTCGCCGAACGGCACCACGCCCGCAGCGGCCCGCAAGATCCAAGCCCGGTACCCCGTCCGCGGGCCCTTCCCGCCCCTTCAACGCCGCCCGGCTCAGGCCGCCGACTGCGGCATCTCCCCGGTGGACTCCAGCGTCAGCTTCACCACCACCGGCGTCCTGGGGGGCTCCTCCGGCTCCCCCTGGACGTCCGGTGCGTCCGGCTCCTCCGGCGGCGGCGGGAGCAGGTGGTCCAGCGGGACGGCGCCGTCCGCCATGCCGCGGCGCAGCGGGTCGCCGATCCACGCCGCCAGGCGCTGCATGAAGCGCCACACGTCGCCGTCGCCGGGGTGCAGGTAGCTGGGCTGCGACGAATCGGTGCCCATGCGCTCGAACACCTGCGTCAGCCACTCCGGCCCGTGCCCGCCCACCTCCAGCTGCCTGAGCCAGCACTCCAGCTCCCCGGTGGGGACCACGAACACCCCGTACGTGGCGAGGCTATCCAGCAGGTGCTCCGCCTCGGCGCGGGGGTCGCGCGGCAGGTTGCGGATCCCGCCGTCCTTGTAGTCGTCGCTCCGCAGCTTCTGCTGGAGCAGGGCGCGCGAGTGCTCCCAGTGCTCCGCGAACACCTCCGGCACGAAGGCCGAGCGGAGCAGGTCGCGGAAGTCGTCCCTCCCCTTGACGATGTCCAGGTCCACCACCGCCGCGGCCGGGATCCCCATCTCCCGCAGCGGGCGCAGGATCCGGCGGATGGTCTGCTTGTTCTGCGCGTTCAGGAAGATGCAGCCGTCCGCCCCGCCGCGCCCCTCCGCCAGCAGCCGCTCGTTGATCTCCTGGTAGAACACCCGGTCCGCGTCCGCCTCGCAGACGATGGCGCCCTCGTGGAAGAGCGCCCCCAGCACGCCGGTGGAGCGCAGCAGCGGGTCGCGCATCATGGTCTGCAGCTTGTCCGCGCGCAGCAGCGTCGCGCCGGCCACCCCGCCCTTGTGGGTCAGGCGGACGATGTTGACCCGCTTGCCGGCCTGCACGCACCCCATCAGGAACTCCGGGCTGTGCGTGGCCGCCAGCACCCGCGCGTCGCGCTCCGCGGCCAGCTGCGTCAGCCGCTTCCCCAGCTTTCGGGTGAGCGGCGGGTGCAGGAACGCCTCCGGCTCGTCCACCAGCATGATGCGGTAGTCCGCGCTCAGAACCGCCGCCGTCAGGCCGGTGAACGCCTTGACGCCGTCGCTCATCTCCTCGATGTCGGCGGCGGCCGCGTGAAAGGCGCGCGCCCGCTCGTCCAGCGCCTGCTCCTCCGCGTCGTCGTCCGGGGCCCGCGCCGACAGGCGGATGCGCAATTGCGTTCCCCCCGTGGGGTCCAGCACGAAGTGCAGCCCGAAGGCGTCCGCCGTGATCTCCCGGATGCGCCGGCGCGCCTCGTCGTCGCGGAACAGCGCCGACAGGTGATTGGTGGGGTGCAGCTGGAGGTCGCCCATGGGGCGCGGGTAGGTGAGCGCCAGCCGCGTGCGCCCGTCCAGCCGGATGGTGAACAGCGTGAAGAAGTCGCGGCAGAGCCGGGCGAACTCCTCCTCCGTGGGCGGCGCGCCGGCACCCAGGACGCGCAGCACCTCGCGCAGGTCCACGAGCTGCTCGGTGGGGAGGTCCTCCAGGTCCGTCGCGCGCTTCCGGACGAACTCGCCCATGGGCTTCAGGCGCGACACGCGCACCCACCCTTCCGGCAGCGCCCCGCCCTCCACCCGGCGGGCCTCCACCATCCGCGCCGCGTCTTCCGGCCCGGGAAGGTGCATCTCCATGTGGCCCACGATCCTCCGGTCCCCCGTGCCGCCCGTCTCCAGGAACTCCTCCACCTCGCGCAGCGCGAGGCTCTTCCCCGAATTGTTGGGGCCCACGAACACGGTCATCGGCCCCGGCGCGAACTCCAGCGGGAGCACGCTGCCGCTCGGCCCGAAGCGGAGGGCAAGGCTCTTCAGCATCGGCAGGCCCCGGGTGCGGGGAGTGGGAATCGGCGCCGCGGAGCGCCGCGCGGGCGCGCCGGGCCAGGACGAAAAATGCCAGAAACGCGCCACCGCGCCGGAACGGATGTGCCGCCCCGCCCCCCATCCCCATCCGCCCGGCCCCGGCTCTCTTGACGCAGAGCACCCCGCCATGAACATTTAGGCAGTTGTCTAAATGTTGGTCCCCACACGGTGCCGCCATGCTCGACCGGACCATCCGCGCCCTCGCCGACCCCACCCGCCGGGAGATCCTGCGGGCACTGCGGGACGGCGACCTGGCGGCGGGGGAGATCGCGGCCCGCTTCCCCATCACCGCCGCCTCCGTCTCGCACCACCTGGCCACGCTGCGCGAGGCGGAGCTGGTGACGGTGGAGCGGCGGGGAAAGAGCCTGGTGTACTCGGTGAACACCACCGTGCTGCACGACTTCGTGCAGGGCATGCTCGACCTTTTCGGAACCGGGGAGGAGCGATGAGACGCAGGCCGTTCGCGCCGCTGCTGCTGGCCGCGATGTGGGCGTTCGCGGGGGTGGTGTTCCGCCGGCTTCCTGCGGAGATCCCCACCCACTGGAACCTGGCCGGAGAGGTGGACGGGTGGGGGCCGCGCTTCCCGGCCGCCTTCCTGGCCCCCGCCGTCGCCACCGGGGTGTGGCTGCTGATGCGCTTCCAGGCGAGCATCGACCCGCGCCGCGACGAGGTGGAGCGCTCCACGCCCACGCGCAGGCTGCTGGCCGGGATCCTGGTGGCGTTCATGGCCGTGGTAGAGGTGCTGACGCTGGGGATCGCGCTGGGGTGGCCGCTGGACATGGGCGAGGCCATGTGGCCGCTGCTGGGGCTGCTCTTCGTGGCGCTGGGCAACTACATGCCGCGGGTGCGGCCCAACTGGTTCCTGGGGGTGCGCACGCCCTGGACGCTGGCCAGCGACGCGGTGTGGCGGGACACGCACCGTCTGGCGGGATGGGCGTTCGTGGGGGCCGGGGTGCTGACGGCGGGGGCCATGTTCCTGCCGGTGCATGCCCGGCCGTACGTGGGCATGGCGGCGCTGCTGCTGGCGGCCGGGGTGCCGCTGGTGTACTCGTTCGTCCGCTGGCGGCGTGAGCCGCGCAGGTAAGGGGTTTCGGGTGCGTCTCCGGGTGGTTCGGCGGGCCGCTCCGGAGCCGGACGATACAGCCGTCCGTCTCCTGCGCGGGCTCCGGGAGCCACCGGAAAACTGCCCCGGTGTCTCCCTTCGCCGGAGGGAGCCTCGCCCAACAGCCGGCGAGTCTCCCTCCGAACAGGATCATGTGGGTACTGCGGAACTGCAACGGCAACGGCGAATGGCACGGCCCGCCGTTGCGTGCTCCGTTCCGCCGGCCACTCTCGCACTTCGTCTACAGGTGACGCCATGACCTTCCGACGCACCGCGGCAGCCGCGGCATTTCTGTGCGCGCTCGCTGCTCCCGCCGGCGCGCAGACGCCCGAGCGCGGCGAGTGGGTGATGCGCCGCGGCGGCGACACCATCGCCACGGAAACGTACACGCGCACGGCGGGGCGGCTGCAGGCGGAGCTGGCCCTGCGCATGCCGGTGCTGCGCCAGCGCGCGGACGCGGAGCTGGCGGCGGACGGCACAGTGCCGCGCATGGCCTTCAGCGCGCTCACCGGGCGCACCGGCGAGGCGGAGCCGGTGGCGAGCGGGAGCGTCGCCTTCCGGGGGGACAGCGCGGTGGTGGAGGTCCGCGGGCCCGCGGCGGCCCCGGTGCAGCGCTTCGCGCCGGGGCGGGGGGCGCTCCCCTACGTCAACCTGTCCGTCGCGCTGCTGGAGCAGGCCGTCCGCCGGGCCCGCGCGCTGGGTGGGGGCGGAGCCCGCATTCCCATGCTCAACCTGGCCGGCGGCAACACCTTCACCGCCGTCGTGAGCTTCCCCTCCGCGGATTCGGCCGTGGTCGCGGTCGGGCCGGTGCTGCTGCGCTTCGCGGCGGACGCCTCCGGGCGGCTGCTGGGCGGGTGCGTCCCCTCGCAGGGGATCACCATGGAGCGCGCAGGCCGGCCGGTCGATTGCTCGGCGCCCCGGGCGGACTACACCGCGCCCGCCGGCGCGCCCTACCGCGCCGAGGAAGTGACGGTGCGCACTCCCTCCGGCATCACCCTGGCGGGGACGCTCACGCTCCCCGCGGGCGCATCCGCAAAGGTGCCCGCCGTGCTGCTGCTCACCGGCTCCGGCCCGCAGGACCGCGACGAGTCCACCCCGGGGCTGCCGGGGTGGCGCCCCTTCCGGCAGTTCGCGGACACGCTTTCCCGCCGCGGCATCGCCGTGCTGCGGCTGGACGACCGCGGCGTCGGCGGCTCCGGCGGGAGCGTCAACGCCACCACCCTGCCGGAATTCGCGGAGGACGCCCGCGCCGCCCTGGCCTTCCTGCGCGCGCGGCCCGAGGTGGACGCCCGGCGGGTGGGGATCGTGGGCCACAGCGAGGGCGGCTACGTGGGGCCCATGGTGGCGGCCGCGGACCCGGCGCTGCGTGCGCTGGCGCTGGTCGCGGCGCCGGCGCGCACCGGGCGGGCGCTGGTGGACTACCAGAGCCGCCTCGCCATCGAATCCGACAGCACGCTCGCCCCGCGCCTGGACTCGCTCCTGGTCATGGCCGCCGCGCAGACCGACTCGCTGGCCGCCGCGAGCCCCTGGTTCGGGTCGCTCCTGGCGCACGACCCGCTCCCCGTCGCGCGGCGGCTGCGCATGCCCGTGCTGGTCCTCCAGGGGGAGACCGACCGCCAGGTCCCCGCCGCCGAGGCCC
Organism: uncultured Gemmatimonadales bacterium; assembly: GCA_963716255.1. Lineage (GTDB taxonomy): Bacteria > Gemmatimonadota > Gemmatimonadetes > Longimicrobiales > Longimicrobiaceae > JAFAYN01. Next base: position 4,520,969 of record OY970303.1, read on the forward strand.
CCGCCCTGGCGGCGGCGATCCGCGCCGGCGGCAACCGCGACGTGGACGTGCGCCTCTTCCTCGGCGTCAACCACCTCCTCCTGCGCGACCCCGACGGAAGCGTCTCGGGCTACGCGGCACTCCCCAGCAAGCAGGTGGTCCCCGAACTCCTGGGCGCCCTCGCCGACTGGCTGGCGGCGAAGCTGCGGTGAGCACCAGCGGGGTCCACGGTCGGGCCAATCCGCTCGCCCGCGGACGAGCCGCTTGACTCCGGACCCCGCCGCAGCTATTGGTATGTGGCAGCCCGTGGCGCATCCGGGATGCCGGTTAAATCCCGACACGTATTTTCATGACGGCGGCGATCCGACTTTCGCCGATGCCGGGCACCGCCCCTGGACCGCGCTCCGCCCGGTCCAGGGGAAGGGGGCCGCGCACGAGCAGGCCGGGGCCGCCCGGAAGCCAGGCCGGCTCTCTCCTGACGGGAGGGGGCCGTTTTTCAGCACCGCCGACGGGAGGCAGGGGATGAGCGGCACGGAGCGTCCGGGGGACGACGGGGGCGGGGGGCGCCCGCCCGCCAGGCTGGAGGTGCACAAGTTCGGGGGGACCAGCGTCGCGGACGCGGCTCGCCTGGAGACGGCCGTGGAGCGGGCGCTGCGGGCCGCCGCGGGGGCGCGGGTGGTGGTGGTGTCCTCCGCGCTCGCCGGGGTCACCAGCGCGCTGGCGGAGGCCGCCTCCGCCGCGCTGCGGGGCGATGTGGCGCTGGCGCTGGACACCGCGGAGGAGCTGCGGCTGCGCCACGAGCGCGTGCTTGCCGACCTGGCCGGCGGCGACGGGGGCGAAGTGCTGGACGAGCTGCGGGCGCTCGCGGCCGCGCTCGCCGGGTGGCTCCGCTCCGTGGGCGCACTGGGCGAGCTGACGCCGCGGGTCCGCGATCGCATCCTCGCCGTGGGCGAGAAGCTGGCCGTGCGCCTGTTCGCCGTGGCGCTCCGGCGCGCCGGAGCGCGCGCGGTGCCGCTGGACGCCGACGAGTTCCTGGAGACCGACGACCGCTTCGGCGAGGCCGGCGTGCTCCCCGGCGTCACCGACGCCGTGGTGCGCTCCGCGCTGGCGGCGCGCCTGGAGCGCGGCGAAGTGCCCGTGGTCACCGGATTCGTGGGGTGCGCGCCGGACGGCTCCACCACCACGCTGGGGCGCGGCGGCTCCGACCTGACCGCCACCGTGCTGGCCGCCGCGCTCGGCGCCGACGAGGTCACCATCTGGACTGACGTCGACGGCGTCCTCACCGCCGACCCGCGGGTGGTCCCCGGGGCACAGGGCATCCGGCAGCTCAACTTCCGCGAAGCCACCGAGCTGTCCTTCTACGGGGCCCGGGTGCTCCACCCGCGCACCATCCTCCCGGTGGCGTCGCACGGCATCCCCGTCCGCATCCGCGACACCTTCACGGCCGGCGAGGGGACCGTCGTGGACGGGCGCTTCACCCCGGGCTCGCACCCGGTGAAGGCCATCAGCGCGGCGGCGGCGCAGGCGCTGGTCACGGTGGAGGGCAAGGGGATGGCCGGCGTCCCCGGGGTGGCGGCGCGCGTCTTCGGGGCGCTCGCCCGCCGCGGGATCAGCGTCACCATGATCTCGCAGTCCAGCTCCGAGGCGTCCATCACCCTGGTGGTCCCCGCCCACGACGCCATCGACGCCGAGCTGGCGCTGAAGCGCGAGTTCCGGGCGGACATCACCCACGGCGAGGTGGACGAGGTCGCCGTCCGGCCGGGGGTGGGCGTGGTGGCCGCAGTAGGGCTGGGGATGGCGGAGACGCCGGGGGTGGCGGGGCGGGTCTTCGGCGCGCTGGCGCGGCGGGGGATCAGCGTGCACGCCATCGCCCAGGGAGCCTCCGAGATGAACATCTCCTTCGCCGTGGACGACCGGGCGGTGCCGGAGGCCATCCGCGCGCTGCACGACGCCTTCGGGCTCCACCGGCTGGACACCGGCGAGGACGGAGGCGAGCGCATCGACCTGCTGCTGATGGGGCCCGGCAGCGTGGGGCGCGCGCTGGCCGGGCTGCTCCTGGAGCGCAGCGCCCACCTGTTCCGTCGCTTCGGGCTGCGGGCGCGGGTGGTGGCCGTGGCGGACCGCAGCGGCTACCTGCTGGAGCCCGGCGGCATCGCCCCCGAGGCGCTGCGCGCGGCCGTGGAGGCCAAGGCGGCGGGGCGGAGCCTGGCCTCGCTGGGCGGCGCACCCGGCCACGCCGCCGTGATGGTGCGCGACGCGCTGCGCTACCGCCTCGCCCGCCCGGTGCTGGTGGATACCTCCGCGTACCCCGAATCGGCCGAGGTCTTCCGCGAGGCGCTGCGGCTGGGGTGCGACGTGGTGACCGCCAACAAGGCGCCGCTGGCCGGGCCGCTGGAGGGCTTCCGCTCGCTGCTCGCGGATGCCGAGGAGCGGGGCCGCATCGTGCGCGCCGAGGCCACCGTGGGCGCCGGGCTCCCGGTCATGGACACGCTGGAGATGCTGCTGGCCACCGGCGACCGGCTGCTGGAGGTGGAGGGGGCCCTCTCCGGGACGCTGGGCTTCGTGATGACGATGCTGGAGGAAGGGGCGCTCCTTTCCGAAGCGGTGGAGGAGGCCATGCGCCGCGGCTACACCGAGCCGGACCCGGTGGCCGACCTGTCCGGCGCGGACGTGGGGCGAAAGGCCACCATCCTGGGGCGGCTCTCCGGCCTGGTGCGCTCCGACGTCCCCCTGCGCCTGGCCGGGCTGGTGGATCCCGCGCTGGCGGGGATGGAGCCGGACGCCTTCCTGGCCCGGCTGCGCGACTTCGACGCTCCCATGCAGGAGCGGGTGGACGCCGCGCGACGCGAGGGCCGGGTGCTCCGCTACCTGGCCCGCGTGGGGCCGGACTCGCTGGACGTGGGGCTCGCCGCGGTCCCGGCCGACTCGCCGCCGGGCGCGCTCCGGGGGACCGACAACCTGATCCTCTTCCGCTCGGAGCGCTACGCCGCCCGCCCGCTGGTGGTCACCGGGCCGGGCGCCGGGGTGGAGGTGACGGCCATGGGAGTGCTGGCGGACATCATGCGCATCGCCGCGGAACGGAGGCCGTCATGAGGGGAGCGCATCGCGAGGAGGTCAGGGTGTTCGCGCCGGCCACCGTGTCCAACCTGGGCTCCGGCTTCGACGTGCTGGGGCTGGCGGTGCGCGCGCCGGGCGACACGGTGGTCGCGCGGCGCGCGGCGGGGAGCGGGGTGCGCATCGTCCGCATCGAGGGCGACGGCGGGGCGCTCCCCCGCGAGGCCGCCGCCAACACCGCCGGCGTGGCCGCGGCGGCCACGCTCCGGCGCGCGGGGATCGACGTGGGGGTGGAGCTGGAGATCCTCAAGGGGATGCCCATCGGCACCGGGCTGGGGAGCTCGGCCGCGAGCGCCGTGGCGGCCGCCCTGGCCGTGAACCTCCTGGTGGGCTCGCCGCTGCGCAAGGCGGAGCTGGTGGGGCCGTGCGTGGAGGCCGAGGGCGCGGTGTCCGGCCGCCACGCCGACAACGTCGCCCCGGCGCTGCTGGGCGGGCTGGTGCTGGTGCGCTCGGCCAGCCCGGCGGAGCTGGTGAGGCTCCCCGTGCCGCCGGGGATGATGGTGGTGGTGGTCACCCCCGCCTTCGAGCTGTCCACCCGTCTGGCGCGCGAGGCGCTCCCCCTGCAGGTTCCCCTCGGGGAGATGGTGAGCAACACCGCCGCAATCGCCACGCTGGTGGCCGCCTGCTACGCGGGCGACGCCGCGCTCTTCGGGCTGGGTGCCGTGGACCGCACGGTGACGCCGGTGCGCGCGCGCCTGATCCCCGGGTGCGAGGCGGTCATGGCCGCCGCCATGGCCGCCGGGGCGCTGGGCAGCTCCATCAGCGGTTCCGGCCCGTCGGTGTTCGCGCTCTCCCACTCCCCGCGCCGCGCCGAGACCATCGCACGCGCCATGACGGCCGCGTTCCGCGACGCGGGCGGGCTGGAGTCCACCTTCCTGATCTCCCCGGCGGACTGTCCGGGAGCGAGGCGCGTATGAGCGGTGCCGCGACCCCCGGCGTCCCCTGGACGCTGCGCTGCGTGGAGTGCGCGGCGGAGTACGCGGGGCTGGAGCCGCGCCATCGCTGCGATTGCGGTGGCACGCTGGACGTGGAGCACGACACCTCCGCCCTGCGGGGCCCCGAGCTTCGCGACCTGTGGGAGCGGCGTCTGGGCTCGCGCGCGCCGCTGGACCGCTCCGGGGTGTGGCGCTTCCGCGAGCTGGTGCTGCCGCTGGAGCCGGAGTTCGTCGCCACCCGGCAGGAAGGGGGAACGCCGTTGTACGACGCGCCCCGCGTGGCCGCCTACGCCGGGCTGGACGCGCTGCGGCTCAAGCACGAGGGGGAGAACCCCACCGGCTCCTTCAAGGACCGCGGGATGACGGCCGGGGTGAGCGTGGCGCGCCGCCTGGGGATGACGCGCGTGGCGTGCGCATCCACCGGGAACACCTCCGCCTCCATGGCCGCGTACGCCGCCGCCGCGGGTATCGAGGCGCGGGTCTACATCCCCGAGGGAAAGATCTCGTACAGCAAGCTGGCGCAGGCGCTGGCGTACGGCGCCCGGGTGGTGCAGGTGGCGGGGAGCTTCGACGACGCCATGCGGCGGGTGGAGGCCGTCTGCGCCGACGAGGGCATCTACCTGCTCAACTCGGTGAACCCCTTCCGCATCGAGGGGCAGAAGGCCATCGGCTTCGAGCTCCTCCAGGACCTGGGGTGGGAGGTGCCGGACTGGATCGTCCTTCCCGGCGGCAACCTGGGGAACAGCGCCGCGCTCTGGAAGGCCCTCCGCGAGCTGCACGTCCTGGGGATGATCGACCGGCTGCCGCGCATCGCCGTGGTGCAGGCCGAGGGCGCGAGCCCGCTGTACGACGCGTGGCGGAGCGGCGCCGACCTCGTTCCCACCGCACACCCGGAAACGCTGGCCACGGCAATCCGCATCGGCAGCCCGGTGTCGTGGCGCAAGAGCCTGCGCGGGGTCCTCGCCACCGGCGGTGTGGTGGAGCGCGTCACCGACCAGGAGATCATGGACGCAAAGGCGCAGGTGGACGCGGCCGGCATCGGCGCGGAGCCGGCGTCGTGCGCCACGGTGGCGGGGATCCGCAGGCTGGTCGCCGCGGGCACCATCCGCCCCGACGCGCGGGTGTGCGCCATCCTCACCGGGCACCTCCTCAAGGACCCGGACGCGGTGGTCCGCTACCACCGCGGCGAGCTGGAGGGGATCGCCCCCACCTTCGCGAACCTCCCGGTGCACGCGGAGGTTGACGGCGGCGCCGGTGCGGGTGTATCGTAGAAAAGAAGACTGACGCAAACCGGACGCACCGCATCGCCAGATGACCGCGCTCTTCCTCAATCGCAACGTCAATCGCAATCCGCCCTCCCCGAGGAGTCGCGGCTGGGGTTGTCCGTTGCCATAGCGGAACGACGCACCCGGTAGCCGAAGCGGCTCCTCGATCACCGAGGGGCCGCTTTTTTTCGTCGCCGTTCCCCGGTCCGGGGGGCGGCCCACCGCCCTCCCCGGAGCGTGACCCATGTGCTCGATCCTCGCCGTCCTGGAAATCAAGAGCGACCCCGCCGTGCTGCGCGCCCGCGCGCTCCGCCTCAGCCGGCTCCAGCGCCACCGCGGCCCCGACTGGTCCGGGGTCTGGGCCACCGACGACGCCGTCCTGGCGCACGAGCGGCTGGCCATCGTGGACGTGCTGCACGGCGCCCAGCCGCTGCTGGACCCGGGCGGCACCGTCGCGCTGGCCGTGAACGGCGAGATCTACAACCACCGCGAGCTGCGCGCCTCGCTGGCGGAGCCCTACGCCTTCGCCACCGAGTCGGACTGCGAGGTGATCCTGGCGCTGTACCGCGAGCACGGCGCCGATTTCCTGGACCGGCTGAACGGGATCTTCGCCTTCGTCCTGTACGACGCCGCGCGCCGCCGCTACCTGGTGGCCCGCGACCACCTGGGGATCGTGCCGCTGTACACCGGCCGCGACGAGGAGGGCAACCTGTACGTGGCCTCGGAGATGAAGGCGCTGGTCCCCGTCTGCCGCACGGTGGAGGAGTTTCCCGCGGGGCACGTGCTGGACAGCGAGGCCGGCGAGCCGCGCCCGTGGTACCGCCGCGCCTGGCGCGACTTCGAGGCGGTGCGCGGCGGCCCCGCGGAGCCGGCGCTGCTGCGCGAGGCGCTGGAGGCCGCCGTGAAGCGCCAGCTGATGACCGACGTGCCCTACGGCGTGCTCCTGTCCGGCGGGCTGGACTCGTCCATCATCGCCGCCGCCGCAAAGCGCTTCGCGGACCGGCGGGTGGAGGAGGAGGGGCGGAGCGAAGCGTGGTGGCCGCGGCTGCACTCCTTCGCCATCGGGCTGGAGGGGGCGCCGGACCTGCGCGCCGCCCGCGAGGCCGCGGAGCACATCGGCACGGTGCACCACGAGTTCCACTTCACCGTGCAGGAGGGGATCGACGCGCTCTCCGACGTGGTCCACCACCTGGAAACGTACGACGTCACCACCGTGCGCGCGGCGACGCCCATGTACCTCATGGCCCGCCGCATCCGCGCCATGGGGATCAAGATGGTGCTTTCGGGCGAGGGCGCGGACGAGATCTTCGGCGGCTACCTGTACTTCCACCGGGCGCCGGACGCCCGCTCGTTCCACGCGGAAACCATCCGCAAGCTGGACCGCCTGCACCTGTACGACTGCCTGCGCGCCAACAAGGCCATGGCGGCGTGGGGCGTGGAGGCGCGCGTGCCCTTCCTGGACAAGGAGTTCCTGGACGTGGCCATGGGCGTGGACCCGGCGGCCAAGATGGCGGGGCCCGGCCGCATGGAGAAGCACCTGCTGCGCGAGGCGTTCGCGGACGCGCTCCCGGCGTCCATCGCCTGGCGGCAGAAGGAGCAGTTCTCGGACGGCGTGGGCTACGGGTGGATCGACTCGCTGCGGGCCCACGCCGAGGCGCAGGTGAGCGACCGGGAGCTGGCGGGGGCGCACTTCCGCTTCCCGCACAACACGCCGGCCACCAAGGAAGCGTACTTCTACCGCTCGCTCTTCGCCGAGCACTTTCCGCTGGACGCGTGCGCGGAGTGCGTGCCGGGCGGGCCCTCGGTGGCGTGCAGCACGCCCGAGGCGCTGGCGTGGGACGCGTCGCTCGCCGCCGTGACGGATCCGTCCGGGCGGGCGGTGCGGGGGGTGCACGTGAGTGCATACTGATCTTTGAGTTCGGCTACGGCTGCGGCGGGTCGAACGGCCGGGTTGGGGCGTGCCCCCGGCTGGCGCCGGGGTCGGGCTTCGGCTCCGTAGGGCTGCAAACAACGCAGCCCAACGGAGTCGAGCCCCGCGAAACTGCCCGCGGGTCTCGCCCCTCCGGGCCGGAATCCCTCACGCGACGGCAGGCCCCCTCCCCCGCAAGCGGGAGAGGGGGAGCACTGCCCTCGTCCGAGGGCGCGCTTCCGCCGTCCGCACCGAACGCCGTGTGGCGTACCGACCGCCGACCCGGCTGAACGGCGAGGGGTCCGGCCGCCGTGGCCGGACCCTTCCGCCGCTCGCTCTCCCGCGCCGACTCTCGGGCGGGGCGGCCGCTACTTCGTCGGGCCGTGTTCCGCGACCTGGCCGCGGATCTCGCCGGCGGGCAGCTGCACCGTGTGCACGTTGACGTACGCGTTGCCCGTGCGCATGGCCGCCAGCAGCTCCGCCATGGTCCCGCCGAAGCCGATCGCGGGGCGGGGGATCAGGTTCGGCTGCGTGATCGTTCCCTCCGCCAGCACGCCGTTCTCCGTCACGCCGCCGGCCACGAAGCCGAACAGGAAGACCACGACGGGCCCGTTCACGCCCCTCGGGGCGATGTGGATGTGCGACTGCGTCACGTTCTCGATGTTCGCCACGATCAGCTTGTACTGCAGCGAGGTGCCGTCCTTGCTCAGCCAGAACTGCGCGTGCCCGCGGCCCTGCGAGTCGTTGGCCGGGACCTCCTCGCCGCCCGACAGGTTCGCGCCGAAGTTCTTGGACTCGTGCTTGTTGAAGACCACCGGGATCTCCAGCGGCGACGCTTCGGTGGGAGTGTCGGGAGCGCAGCCGGCGGCGAGGGCGGAGAGCACGAGCGCGGTGGAGACGGTGAGCAGACGCATACTCCCTCCTGGGCAGGAGGCGACCGCGAGGACCCGCGGCCGGGTGGAGCGGGAATGGCGAACCCCGCCCGGCGCGGCATCTTCCGCGCCGGACACCGGCCGCCACCCCAGAGGTCGTATCACGAATGCGCGCCGCGGCGGAAAAGTTCCCGGGGGCCGCACGCGCCGGCCGCGGCGGTCTCACCCGGGCAAACCCGGCGCCCGCTCGCTTCGGGCATGCCACCCTCCGCCGGGGATCTCCGAGGTCCGCGGACCTTTCTGCGGTTTCCGGAGGCCGGCATGTCCTGCCCCCGACGCTCAGGAGTCGCCCGGGAGCGAAACGTCGGTGCCCATCCACGTCCGCTGCTCCAGGGTGAGGGGCTGCCGTCCCGCGCACCCCTCGTCCATCTCGTGCCAGGCCTGCACCCGCGGCTCGCCCCGGCGCCAGCACAGGTAGACCCAGCGCCCCTCCCACGTAGTCGGGAAGTTCAGGAGCCCCTGCTCCGGTCCGCCCGGGGGGAGGCGGATCCCCCGCGCCGCAACCTCCGCCCGGAGGATCCGCAGCACCTCGTCGTCGGCGGCGAGCACCGCCGCATGGTGCGCCGCCGCCTCGGCGTGGTCCGGGCAATCCGGCTCCTGGAGCCGCTCGCCCCAGATCAGCTTCAGGGCCTGGTGGCTGTCGGCGTGGCCGGTCGACTCCTCCCTCAGCCGCTCCGCCTCCTCCAGCACCCACTCCATCAGCGGGACCAGCACGTTCGCCTCCTCCACCCGGAACGCCCGCCGCGGTCTCGGCTCGCCCTTCCCGGTCTCGGCCCGGCTCTGTTCCAGGCGGTGGAGCACGCCTACCTCCAGGACGTTGACCACCAGGATCGCGTCCGGGTGACAGGCCGTCTCGAAGCCCTCCGTCATTGCCTGGAGGACCACCTCCCCCGCCAGACGACCGGCGCCCATCCCGAGCAGGGGTGCGGCGACCGTCCGGATCTTGGGGCCGGTCCGGGTACACTCGCCGAGCCGGGCGCCGATGCGCCGGATCGCGCTCGCGTCCGCGCAGTAGCCCCCCACGGTCGCCGCGTATGCGACGTACTGCGCAATGTTCTCGCGACCTTTGAGATGCATCACGTGGACGTCTCCGAGCTGCATGCCGGGCCGGGGTGCCGGAATGCCGTATCGCAGCAGCTTCTGGAAGACGAAAGACGATGTCGTGCCCGCCGTCGAGCAGGGGAGCACGATCAGGTCGCTCGGGCAGTCGAACATGTCTCCGAGCCGGATCTGCACGGCGCTCATGATCTATCCGACATGTGCTGGAATAAATGGGAAATTCGCCTGTTCGGCCCGCTTGTTTCCGACCGATGATATTACCACGCGGATTTGCCGCCCTCAAGGTTCACCGGTGGGTGCGGGCGGCGGGGGCCGGGTCGCGGAATGTCTCCGCACCTCCCGGCGGAACCCCCGGGCTGATATGTTGTTGCGTCTCGGACGGCAGGTCGCCGCCCGTGCTCGTGCAAACGCAACCGCCAGGGCGCCCGCGCCCGGCGCATCCCCGCGAGGCTCAACGACATGGCCGGACCGGAATTCATCTACGTCATGAAGGACCTCCGCAAGGTGGTCCCCCCCAACCGCGAGATCCTCAAGGGGATCTGGCTCTCGTTCTACCCGGGCGCCAAGATCGGCGTCGTGGGGCCCAACGGCTCCGGCAAGTCCTCGCTCCTGCGCATCATGGCGGGCGTGGACAGGGACTTCAACGGCGAGGCGTGGCCGGCCGAGGGGACCCGCGTGGGCTACCTGTCGCAGGAGCCGGAGCTGGACCCGGCGCTGGACGTGCGCGGCAACGTCGAGGAGGCGGTCAAGAGCCAGCGCGACCTGATGCGCCGCTTCGACGAGATCAACATGAAGTTCGCCGAGCCCATGTCGGACGACGAGATGACGGCTCTGATCGACGAGCAGGCGCGCGTGCAGGACCAGATCGACGCGGGCAACCTGTGGGACCTGGACCGCAAGATCGAGATCGCCATGGACGCGCTGCGGCTCCCCCCGGCCGACGCGCGCGTGGAGAGCCTGTCGGGCGGCGAGAAGCGCCGCGTGGCGCTCTGCCGCGTGCTGCTGGAGGAGCCGGACATGCTCCTGCTGGACGAGCCCACCAACCACCTGGATGCCGAGTCCGTGGCGTGGCTGGAGCACCACCTGGCCGAGTTCAAGGGCACCATCGTCGCCATCACCCACGACCGCTACTTCCTGGACAACGTGGCGCAGTGGATCCTGGAGCTGGACCGCGGCGAGGGGATCCCCTGGAAGGGCAACTACACCTCCTGGCTGGAGCAGAAGCAGGAGCGCCTGCGCAAGGAGGAGAAGCAGGCCAGCGCCCGCCAGCGCACCCTGGACCGCGAGCTGGAGTGGGTGCGCATGGCGCCCCGCGCCCGCCAGGCCAAGAGCAAGGCGCGCATCAGCTCGTACGAGCAGCTGCTGGGCGAGGACCCGCGCGAGAAGCTGTCGCGCGCCGAGATCGTCATCCCCAACGGGCCGCGCCTGGGCGACGAGGTGGTGGTGGCCGAGGGGCTGAGCAAGGGCTTCGGCGACCGTCTGCTCATCGACGGGCTGACCTTCCGCCTGCCGCGCGGCGGCATCGTGGGCGTGGTGGGGCCCAACGGCGCGGGCAAGACCACGCTCTTCCGCATGATCACCGGCCAGGAGACGCCGGACGGCGGGGCGCTCAAGGTGGGCTCCACGGTGGAGCTGGCGTACGTGGACCAGAGCCGCGACACGCTGGACGGCGAGAAGACCGTGTACCAGGAGATCTCCGGCGGCGCCGACGTCATCAAGCTGGGCCGCGGCGAGGTCAACTCCCGCGCCTACTGCTCGTGGTTCGGCTTCAAGGGAAGCGACCAGCAGAAGCTGGTGAAGCACCTGTCCGGCGGCGAGCGGAACCGCGCGCACCTGGCCAAGGTGCTCCAGAAGGGCGGCAACCTGATCCTGCTGGACGAGCCGTCCAACGACCTGGACGTGGACACGCTGCGGGCGCTGGAGGACGCGCTCCTGGAGTTTGCGGGCTGCGCGGTGGTGATCTCGCACGACCGGTGGTTCCTGGACCGCATCTGCACGCACATCTTGGCGTTCGAGGGGGAGAGCGAGGTGCGCTTCTTCGAGGGCAACTACCAGGAGTACGAAGCCGACCGCAGGAAGCGCCTGGGCGCCGAAGCGGACCAGCCGCACCGGATCAAGTACCGGAAGCTGGTGCGGGCGTAGCCGTTTCGAACTCGGCGGGGTGGATGTGAGCGGGGGAGGGTGCCGGACGGCGCCTTCCCCGCTCTGTTCGTGGACCAGCCCAGGCGTCGAACTTGCATCGTTTAATTGGCGTCTATTTTCTCTCAAACCTTCAAAGCGAGGACCTGTATGAGCCGCTTCACCTTGCTGGCCGGCTGCGCGCTGACCCTGCTGTCTGGTGTCGGCTGTTCGGACACTTCGTCACCTGTGCTACCCGCCGCTCCGTCCCGATCGGTGGGTACGCTCGAGGTGTACTTCGAGGCTACGCACAGTGGCAACCAATTTCCGGGTCAGGCCTGCGAGTGGCACGCCTACACGGTTGGGGGAACGCCTCCCTACACCTTCGTCTGGTCGTCGTACAACTTGGATGGAAGTGGAACGGACAACTATTTTTATGGGGTTTCCTATGACGTGGGGACATACTCTCTGACGGTCCAGGTAACCGACGCCGATGGGCGAACCGGATCGAAGACGTACAATGGCAACACCGGATATGAATACTTGGACCGGGCCTGCTCTATTTAGGGAGTTTCAATGCGGGAACATCACGAACGGGTGGACCTGCGCCTGGACGGCCGACGTGACGGGCGGGACGCCACCTTATACCTGCCAATGGGTTGATTACACGGGGAGGGTGGGCACCGGGCCTGACGACGAGTCGTACGGGGCGGGCTGCTAGGTCGTCTACACGCAGGGCAGCCTTGGCCTCGAGGTTGCCGATGCCAACGGGCGGCTGGTCACTCGCGAACCGATCATTGAGGATTCGGAGTCCATGCCGATGATTTGCTGAAAGCGGTGCGGCTTCTACACGGAGCGGCCCGGATGCACTTACGCATCCGGGCCGCGGCGTTTTCCCACCCATCTGCCGCAGCGGCCGGAAAAATGCCGTCTGCCCGCCGGAAGGTCTCGCGAGTGGTCGGCCGCACCCGGAACGCGTCCCGCGCATGAAGATCGTCGCAGTCACGTCTTCCTCAGCCGGCACCGCCCTCGCGCTCATGGCCGCGGAGGCGCTGAAGCGTACGGCGGAGGTGATGGGCCACACGATCCGCGTGGACCCCCACGACTCCGGTGGGACCGCCGAGCCGCTGTCAGACGCGGACATCGCCGCGGCCGACGTGGTGATCGTCGCGTCGGATGCCCCCATGGACGGCGCGCGCTTCGCCGGCCGGCCCGTGCACGCGGTGCGCACGGCCGACGCCATCCGCCACACCCGCGCCGTGCTGGACGCCGCGCTTGCCCTCGTCGCGATCCCAGCCGCCGAGCCGCCCGAGCCCGCCATCGCCGCCGTCCCCGTTCAGGCGCCGTCTCCAGCGCCCGTCGTCCCGGCGGAGTTTGCCTCCGACGCTCCAGCGCACGCCGGCAAGCGCATCGTCGGGATCACGGCGTGCCCCACCGGCATCGCGCACACCTTCATGGCGGCCGAGGCACTCCAGAAGGCCGCCCGCGCCATGGGCCACGACATCAAGGTGGAGACGCAGGGCTCGGTGGGCGCCAAGAACCAGCTCACCGCCGAAGACATCGCCGCCGCCGACGCCGTGGTCATCGCCGCGGACACGCAGGTGGACACCTCGCGCTTCGGCGGCAAGCCGGTGTACGTCACCAGCACCAAGCACGCGATCAAGGCCGGACGGGAGGTGATCGACACGGCGCTGGCGCAGCCGGCGGGCCCCGCGTCCGGTCCGGCGTCCGCCGCGACGAGCGGCGGCGCTGCCTCCGCCGAAAGCGCGAAGTCCCGCAGCGGCCCGTACAAGCACCTGATGACCGGCGTCTCGTACATGCTGCCGGTGGTGATCGCGGGCGGGCTGTGCATCGCGCTGGCGTTCGCGCTGGGCGGCATCTACGCCGGGGAGCGCGAGGGGACTCTCGCCTACGCCCTCAACCAGGTGGGCGGCGGGGCGTTCCGGCTTTTCGTGGCGGTGTTCTCCGGCTTCATCGCGTACTCCATCGCCGACCGGCCGGGGCTCGCGCCGGGGCTGGTGGGCGGGCTGCTGGCGCAGGAGATGGGCGCCGGCTTCCTGGGCGGCATCGCTTCGGGGTTCCTGGCCGGGTACCTGACCCGCTTCCTGGCGCACAGGATCCGCCTCCCGGCCACGCTGGAAGGGCTCAAGCCCGTGCTCGTCCTCCCGCTGCTCGCCACGCTCGCCGTGGGGCTGGGGATGATCTACGTCATCGCCCCGCCGACCCAGGCGCTCAACCAGGCCATGAACGGCTGGCTGCTGGGGATGCGGGGCGCCAACGCCGCGCTGCTGGGGCTGGTCCTGGGCGCGATGATGGCGGTGGACATGGGCGGGCCGCTCAACAAGGCCGCGTACACCTTCGGCGTGGGGCTGCTGGCGAGCCGGGTGGACGCGCCCATGGCGGCGGTGATGGCCGCCGGGATGACCCCGCCGCTGGGACTGGCGGTGGCCGCGTTCCTGTTCCGCGGACGATTCGACACCGACGAGCGCAGGGCCGGTGGCCCGGCGTTCGTGCTGGGGCTGGCCTTCATCACCGAAGGGGCAATCCCCTTCGCCGCCAAGGACCCGCTGCGCGTCATCCCGGCGCTGGTGGCGGGCTCCGCCACCGCGGGAGCGATCTCCATGGCCGCGGGGGCGCGGCTCCTGGTGCCGCACGGCGGCATCTTCGCGGCACTCATCCCCGGCGCCGTCACGCAGCTGCCCGCGTACCTGGGCGCCATCGCCGCGGGGACGGCGGTGACCGCGGCGGCGCTGTTCGTGCTCAAGCGCCGCCTCCCCCCCGCGGTCGCGGGAGATGAGGACGCCTCGCCCGACGCGCGCGCCGCCGCCTGACCCCCGGCACACCCCGAACCCCGCCCACGATGATCCAGCTCACCCCCGCCGACGTGCGGCTGGGCGCCCGCGTCCGGGACAAGGAAGAGGCGATCCTCGCGGCCGGCGGCGTGCTGGTGGAGCGCGGCTACATCGCGCCGGGCTACGTGGACAGCATGCTGGGGCGCGAGGCGCAGGCAAACACCTACCTGGGGAGCGGCATCGCCATCCCCCACGGCATGGGCGCGGACCGCGGGCTGATCCTGCGCACCGGCGTGTGCGTGGTGCAGCTCCCGGACGGCGTGGAGTGGAGCCCGGGGCAGACGGTGAAGCTGGTGGTGGGGATCGCCGCGAAGTCGGACGAGCACCTGGGCGTGCTCGCCGCGCTCACCGACGTGCTGGACGACCCCGGCGTGGCCGTGCGGCTGGCCGCCACCCGCGACCCGGCGGAGATCGTCGCCGGGCTCACCCGCGGCGGGGGCGGCGCACCCGCGGAGCCCGCGGAGTCGCTGGCGGGCGCCGTGCACGTGGACGTGGTGCTGCGCCCCGGCCCGGGTCTGCACGCCCGCCCGGCCACCTGGCTGGTGGACGTGGCCTCCGGGTTCGCGTCCGAGGTCCGCGTGCGCCACGGCGGGCGCGAGGCCAACGGCAGGGCGCTGGCCTCGCTGCTCCGGCTGGGCGCGCCCGGCGGCGCGACGCTGCGCATCCTGGCCGCCGGCCCGGACGCGGAGGCCGCGCTGGCGGCGCTGCGCGAGGCGGTGGTGGGCGGGCTGGGCGAGGAGGAGGTGCGCGAGCCGGCGGGGCGGGGGCTCGCCTGGACGCCGGCGTCGGAGGGGCGCGCGGTGGCCGGGGTGGCGGCGTCGCCGGGGGTGGCGATCGGGCCTCTCTTCCAGTTCCAGGCCACCCGCATCGTGGTGGACGACGTGCCGGGCGACGGACCCGAGGCGGAGCTGCGGCGGCTGGCCGGGGCGGCGGAGACGGCCCGCGAGCAGCTGGGCACGCTCTTCGAGGAGGTCAGGGAG
Source organism: uncultured Gemmatimonadales bacterium (assembly GCA_963716255.1). Lineage (GTDB taxonomy): Bacteria > Gemmatimonadota > Gemmatimonadetes > Longimicrobiales > Longimicrobiaceae > JAFAYN01. The sequence goes on from OY970303.1 coordinate 4,536,112, forward strand.
CGCTCCGGCCGCGGCGAGGCGATGATCTTCCGCGCGCACCAGGCGCTCCTTGCCGACGAGGAGCTCCACGCCGAGGTGGCCGCGCTGGTGCGGGCGGGGCACGGCGCCGCGTGGGCCTGGCAGCAGACCGTCGAGCGGCGCGTCGCGGAGGTGGCGGGGGTGGAGGACGAGCGGCTGGCCGCCCGCGCCGCCGACCTGCACGACGTGGGGCAGCGGGTGCTGCGCGCGCTGGTGGGGACCCGCCACGGCGCGCCGCGCTTTCCCGACGAGCCGGTGATCCTGGTCGCCGACGACCTGGCCCCCTCCGACACGGCGCGGCTGGACCCGCGCCGCATCCTGGGGCTGTGCACGGCCTCGGGCGGACCCACCTCGCACACGGCGATCATCGCGCGCTCGCTCGCCATCCCCGCGGTGGTGGGCGCCGGGCCCGCCGTGCTGGAGCGGACGGGGGGCGACGTGTGCATCCTGGACGGCACCGGCGGGCGGCTCTACCTGGAGCCGAGCGTCGCGGACCTGGAGTCGGCGCGCGGCTTCCAGACCGACCTGCGCGGCCGGCGCGACCGCGAGCTGGGGACGCGCTACCAGCCCGCCCTGCTCACCGACGGCCACCGGGTGGAGGTGGCCGCCAACATCGGCACGGCGGCGGAGGCCGCGGCGGCGGTGGAGGCGGGCGCGGAGGGGGTGGGGCTGATGCGCACCGAGTTCCTGTTCCTGGGCCGCGACACCGCGCCCACCGAGGACGAGCAGTTCGCCGCCTACACGGAGATGACGCGCGCCCTGGGCGGGCTCCCGCTGATCATCCGCACGCTGGACATCGGCGGCGACAAGGTGCTCCCCTACCTGGCGATGCCGCACGAGGACAACCCCTTCCTGGGGGTGCGCGGCATCCGGCTGTGCCTGCGCCGGCCGGAGCTGTTCGTGCCGCAGCTGCGCGCCATCTACCGCGCCGCGGCGACGGGGCCCGTGCGCATCATGTTCCCCATGGTCGCCACGCTGGAGGACCTGCGCGCGGCCCGCGAGGCGGCGGAGGGGGTGCGGGTGGAGCTGGGCGCGGCGCCGGTGGAGATCGGGATCATGATCGAGGTCCCCTCCGCCGTGCTGATCGCCGACGCGCTGGCGCGCGAGGTGGACTTCTTTTCCGTGGGGACCAACGACCTGACGCAGTACGTGCTCGCCATCGACCGCATGCACCCCACGCTGGGCGGCCAGGTGGACGGGCTGCACCCGGCGGTGCTGCGCATGATCGACATGACGGTGCGCGCGGCGGACGGGGCGGGGAAGTGGGTGGGGGTGTGCGGCGGGGTGGCGGGGGACCCGCTGGGCGCGATGATCCTGGTGGGGCTGGGCGTGGCCGAGCTGAGCATGGACCTTCCCAGCATCGCGCCGGTCAAGGCGGAGCTGCGCGGCGGCTCGCTCGCGCGGGCGCGGGCCCTGGCGCGCCGGGCGCTGGCCTGCGCGACGGCGGACGAGGTGCGCGCCCTCCCCCTCGCCTGAGCGGGGGCACGCGCATGCAGGAGCTCCCCGTGCAGGTGGTCACCGTGACCCCCAACCCGGCGATCGACTGGACGCTGGTGGTCCCCGGCTTCGCCGCGGGTCGCGTCAACCGCGTGGAGTCGGAGCGCTCGCACGCCGCGGGCAAGGGCGTCAACGTCGCGGCGGCGCTCGCGGGGCACGGCGTGCGCGCGGCCGCCACGGGCTTCCTGGGGCGCGACAACGCGGCGCCCTTCGAGGCGCTCTTCGCGCGCGCCGGCATCGCCGACCGCTTCGTCCGCGTCCCCGGGGCGACGCGCGTGGGGATCAAGGTCGCGGACCCCGCCGGCCGGCTGACCACGGACCTCAACTTCCCCGGCCTGGCCCCCGGAGCGCCGGAGGTGCGGGCGCTGCTGGACGGGGTGGCGGCGTTGGCGGCGGGGGAGCCCCGCCCGTGGGTCGTGCTCGCCGGCAGCCTGCCGCCCGGCGTGGAGCCCACCCTGTACCGCGACCTGGCCCGCGCGCTGCGCACGGCGGGGTGCCCGGTGGTGGTGGACGCGAGCGGCGAGCCGCTGCGGCACGCGCTGGACGCCGCGCCGCGGGTGGTGAAGCCCAACGTGCACGAGCTGGAGGCGCTGCTCGGCGAGCCCCTGCCCACGCTGGAGGCCGTGGTCCGCGCGGCGCGGGCGCTGCTGGAGCGCGGCGTGGAGCTGGCCGCGGTGTCCATGGGGGAGGAGGGGGCGCTCTTCGCGGAGCGGGGCGCGGCGGTGCTCGCCGTGCCGCCGCGCGTGGAGGTGCGCAGCACCGTGGGCGCGGGGGACGCCATGGTGGCGGGGATCGTGGCCGGGCGGCTCCGCGGGCTCGCGCTCCCGGAGCTCGCCCGCCTGGCGACGGCGTTCTCCCTGGACGCCCTCACCCGCGACCCCTCGTCGCCGCCCTCGCCCGGTGCGGTGGAGGCGTGGGCCGCGCGCGTGGAGGTCCGCGCCGCGGGGTGAGGGAGTGCGAGAACGGCGTCGTGCCGGGCCGTTGCAGTGCTCCCCCTCTCCCGCTTGCGGGGGAGGGGGCCGGGGGGAGGGGGCCGCCGTCGCGTGAGGGATTACGGCCCGAAGGGGCGAGACCGCGCGGCTGTTTGCGCGGGCTCGACTCCGTCAAGCAGCGTTGTTTGCTGCTTTACGGAGCCGAAGCCCGACCCCGGCGCCAGCCGGGGGCACGCCCGAACCCTGCCGTTCGTTCAGCTGATTCCCCAGCGGCGGCCTTGTTGCCGGGCACCGAACGAGCCGCTACCTTGCCGCTCTCCACGCGCGCCGACGCTTCCCCTGGCGCGCCATACGACCCCCCGCGCCCTCCTCGTCACCATGGACTTCCCGCTCCAGCTCAAGTTCAAGACCGTCGCCATCTCCCCGCAGATCTCCGTCACCGATTCGGCCGGGCGCCTGCTCTTCTACGTGAAGCAGAAGGCGTTCAAGCTCAAGGAAGCCGTCACGGTGTTCGCGGACGCGGAGCAGACGCGCCCGCTGTACAGCATCGCCGCCGACCGCGTGCTCGACATCTCCGCCCGGTACCACATGACCGAGGCGGCGGGCGGCGGGGAGCTGGGCGTCCTCCAGCGCCGCGGGATGCGCTCGCTGTGGAAGGCACACTACGAGATCCACCGCGGCGGCGGCCCCATCCTGAACATGCGCGAGGCGAACCCCTGGGTGAAGGTGCTGGACGGCGTGCTCGGCGAGGTCCCCGTGGTGGGGATGTTCACCGGGTACTTCTTCCACCCCGCGTACGTGGTGTCCCGCGCGGTGGACGAGGCGCCGATGCTGCGCGCGGTGAAGCAGCCGGCGTTCTTCGAGGGCCGCTACTCCATCGAGCGGGTGGGCGACCTGAGCCCCAACGACGAGACGCTCGCGGTGCTCAGCATCCTGATGATGCTGCTGCTGGAGCGCCGGCGCGGGTAGCCGGGCCGCTCTTCCCCGGGAGGGGCGGCCGCGCTCCGGCGTCGCGGCCACCCCTCCCCGGGCGCCGGAGCGTGGCCGGCTTCCCCGAGGGCCACACACGTGGGCCGGGGGCACTTCCGCGATCGCCGGACTGCGTTTATTTTCAGGCTCCAATTCCCCTCAAGATCGGACGGAAGAGTACTTCCGGCGGCCCGGTGGCGCAGCCGACTTCCCGTCCCTCCCGGGCTCCCGCCCTTTCACCGCTCGTTTTCCGGAACCTCCTCACATGACAAGACCGACACGCCGCATGGCGCTGCTGCTGGGCGCCCTGTTCCTGGGGTTCGCGCCCACCCTGGGCGCGCAGACGCCCGATTCCGTGGTCGCCGCCAGCTGGAGCGGCAAGAGCCTGTTCCGCGTCAACGTGGACGGCGGCACCACCCTCGGCGGCGACTACGACGGCGGGTCCAGCTCCAGGATCCCGGCCGAGGGCGCGGGAACGCGCCTGATGTGGTACCCGGGGAAGGCCTCCTTCCGCGCGGGCTACATCAATGGCACGCAGTGGGACGACGCCAACATCGGCAACTACTCGGTGGCCATCGGCGAGAACGTCCGCGCCAGCGGCGACCACGGGGTCGCGTTCGGGCTGCGCACCACCGCCGCGCAGACCTCGTCCTTCGCGGTCGGCGAGGACAACACGGCCAGCGGCGCGGCGTCCGTCGCGCTGGGCTACCACGCCCACACCAACGCCCGGCAGGGGAGCTTCGTCTTCTCGGACCGGTCTTCGGTGGACACCCTGCGCGCGGGCGTGAACCACTCGGCCAACTGGCGTGTCTCGGGAGGGTTCCGGGTCTTCACGAGCAGCAACCTGTCCACGGGGGTGACGATCCAGTCCGGGGCCAGCGTGAGCAACTGGGGCCAGAGCGGCGCGGTGATCAGCACCAGCACGGGGGCCTACCTTTCCACGGGCGGCACGTGGACCAACTCGTCGGACGTGAACCGCAAGCACCGCTTCGCGACCGTGGCGGGCGAGGACGTGCTGGCGCGGCTCCGCGGCATGCCCATCAGCACCTGGAGCTACCGCACCGAGGACGACGACATCCGCCACCTGGGCCCCACGGCGCAGAACTTCAGGACGGCCTTCGGACTGGGGGCGAACGAGACCACCATCGCCACCGTGGACGCGGACGGCGTGGCCCTGGCGGCCGCGCAGGCGCTGGAGCGCCGCACCGCCGCTCAGGCGGAGGAGATCCGCGCGCTGCGCGAGGAGAACGCCGCGCTCAGGGCGCGGCTGGACCGCGTGGAGGCGGCGCTCGGCCTCGCGGCGGCGCCCGCGAAGCCGTAGGGCGGGGCGACGGCTCCGCGCGCGCACCACGGGGCGGCCTGGCGACGGGCCGCCCCGCTGCTTATCGCCCCCCCGCATCCCACGGCTCACGGTGTGGTTCCACCGGTACCGCGACCGCCCGCCGGGCCGTTCCATCAGTCCCTTCGTGCACTACACGACAGCGTATTGTGGGCCTGTCGGCTGTGCCGAAGTGCTGCCGAATACGAGAGAGGTATCCTGTGGTTTAGGAGGGCATCACGTTTGGCGCGGCGATCTCGCCCACCCTCGGAGATCGACTTCGCGAATGCACACCTCGGTTGGGGGCACCTGGAGCACGATCGCGGGAACCTTCCCCAGGCCGAGGTGCACTTCTGGAAAGCGTGTCGGGCGGCTCTCCGGCACGGGCGACACTCCCTCGCTGCGGCGGCGTATCACAACCTCCTGATTCTCTCTGTCGACGCAGACCAGCCTGATGATGCCGCCGTGTTCGCTCTGAAGGCCATCCACCTGCATCCGGCAAAGCACCCCCGGCTCCCTGTCCTCGCGTTCGACGTCGGTTTTCTTTGGCTGAGCAAGGGACATTTCTCAGCTGCATTATACCTCTTCAACAAGGTGCTCCCCTGGATCGTGTCGGTGCCGGAGCGTTCATTGGCGCTTGCACTCTTCGCCAGGTCGGCAGCAGCCGTGCGGGATCGCATCCGTTTCGAGCGCGCCGCGGGAGAGGTGATGAAGCTCGCGCAAGACAACAGCGAGCGAGCAGATGCGGCAATGTACCACCTTGCGGAGGGGGCGAGGTCGTTCGAGCAGTGGGACCGAGCGAAAGTGCTCGCCGAGCAGGCAATGGAATTTGCTCGTTTCCGGCGTAACGGAGTGGTGCTGACCCTCACCGAACGTCTGACAGGAGAAATCGAGGAACGCAGGCTCGGCGATGTAGATGTCGTGCCAGAAGAAGGAGGATTTGTCGATCGTGTCACCTCCAAGTTAATGGCCAAGCTGCGGAAGCAGCCCGCCCCAGAACCTCGGGATCCTGAAGCGGGCCTATTCCCGGAGCGTTACCCGCTCGATTGACTGACTGTCTCGCCTATTTGCCGCTTCCTGTCGCCGTACTGTCTTCCGCTACGAACGCACCGTCCGTCCGGTGACCGCTGCCGATCCCACCTCCGCTGGACAGGCGGGCCCACCCGGTATCTGCCGAAGCCGAGACGCGCCGCGCCTGAGCCCATGCGCTCGGCTCCGTGGGCCGGCCTCCGTTGCAGGCCGAGAGCCCTGCCGCGCAGACGAGCAGCGTAAGAACAAGTCGCTTCATGGATCCTCCTTGAAGGGTGTACCTCGGGATGGAAGCCACAAGCTAGCAGCGCACCGAATACGACAGCAACGAAGGTATAAGTGTGTAGGTGTCGTGGCCCGGTGGGTGGCGCATCGGTGCCCTCCCACGAGCAAGCTCCTGCCGCGTAACGGGGCAGGGCCTTGGCTGAATCGCCTCTCCTTGCCCAGCGTCCGTGTCGTGGTGGGCGGCACCCGTGGCAACGCTTCGTCCACGCTGCGGGTCGGCGCCGCCGGCCGGAAGTGACCGCGCCGGCCTCCGTCCCGTCCGTGACGCGCGGAAGTGCATCCCACCCTGGTTCCCGGAGGCTGCCATGGTCACCACCCTTCGTCGGACGGCGCTCGTGCTGGGCGCGGCCGCTCTCGCCGCCTGCTCCCTTCCCCTGGACGCGGACCCGCACCCGGAGGGGGTGCGCATCGCCGTGGACCGCGCCGCCTACGCCCCGGGCGACACCGTGGCCGCGCGCCTGGTGAACGACTCCGAGGCGACGCTGGGCTACAACCTGTGCTTCTCCACGCTGGAGCGGCAGCAGGGCGCGGAGTGGATCGCCGCCGACGAGCCGCTGATGATCTGCACCGCCGACCTGAAGGCGCTTCAGCCCGGGGAGAGCGTGGCGCACCGGCGCGAGCTGCCGGCCTGGCTGGAGAGCGGACGCTACCGGCTGAGGACCCACGTGACGTACCCGCTGACCGGCGGGGATCGCGCCGCGGTCCGATCCGCGGCCTTCACGGTCGCGCGCTAGCTCCGCGGCTCCCCGCGCCGCGAGCGGCGGGAGACGCCCGGCGCCTCCCGCCGCATTCTGTTTCCGCCGGTCCCCAGGCTTGCGCTCCGGCCGGCGCGGGCCGACCTTGGGTCGCCCGCCGATCCCCGGCGGCGCGGGACCGTCCCGCCACGTCCACCGCCGGCCGCCGCGAGGCTCGCTTGGAGTACCAGACCCGGGTCAAGCTGTTCGTCGCCGACGCCCCCACCGAGTGGATCTCCGGCGCAATCGTCTGCCTGTACGACCGCGACCGGATCTCGCGGGACGACCACCTGGGCACCGACGTGACCGACGCCTACGGCGAGGCGACCTTCCGGTACTCGGAGGAGCAGTTCATGGACGTGGACGACCGCATCGGCGGGTCGCTCCCGGAGCTGTACGTCATGGTGTACGACTCCGAGGGCCGCTGCGTGCTCTCCACCCGCGCGCAGGCGACTCCCAACGCGGCGCCGGACCTGCTGCGTGTGCCGGTTCCGCGCGACCTGGCGGCGCAGCACAAGCTCATCTGAGAAGCAGTTTCCAACGGCGGGTTCGGGCGTGCCTCCGGCTGGCGCCGGGTCGGGCTTCGGCTCCGTAGGGCTGCAAACAACGCAGCCCAACGGAGTCGAGCCCCGGCGGAAACGGCCCCGCCTGGTCTCGCCCCTCCGGGCCGTAATCCCTCACGCGACGGCAGGCCCTCTCCCCCGCCCGGCTGCCTGCCTAGGTGAGCAGGCGCTCCACGATCACCACGTCCTTCCACACCCCATCCAGCTGCCCGTGGCGGTGGTACACCCCCACCTCGCGGAAGCCGTGGCGGGCGCACAGGGCGCGCGAGGCCGCGTTCCCGGGGAAGATGCGCGAGACCAGCTTCCACAGCCCCGCCGCCTCGCAGGCGGGGAGGAAGACCGCCATGAGCGCGTCGCCCACGCCCCGGCCGCGCGCCTCGCCGGCCACGTACACCGAGAACTCCGCGATCCCCGCGTAGCACTCCCGCGGCCGGTAGACCGACGCCGCCACCCACCCGGCGACCCCGCCGCCCGCCTCCGCCACCAGCACCGGGTGGCGCGCGTCGCCCAGCCAGGCGAGCACCTCGTCCGCGGCGCGCTCGCGGGTCTCGAAGGTGGCGCCCCGCCCGCGGATCCCCTCGTTGTAGATCTCCGCGACCCGGGGCGCGTCCTCCGCCCGCGCCGGCCGCACCCGCACGTCGCTCCTCATCGGGTCGCCCCTGGTTGCCTCGTCCGCCGGGAACAGCCGCCTCGCCGCGTAGAATCGTTGCGCATCGCGCCGGAACGAATGATCTTGCCCCGCGCGGCTCACCGGGAGCTCCGCGTCCCGTGCCGCCATCCGCCGCCGAATCCCGCTGGGCCTTGCCGCCTGCCGGATCGCCGGCGAACCACCCCTGCCCGTCCGACTCATGACAGCAAATCGCGAGTTGTCTCTGTATCGTCCGGCGCACGTCCGCGCCCTGGGCGGCGCGCGGATCGGTTTGGTCGCGGCGTGCGGCATGATCCTGTTCGGCGTCGTCTCGCTGCTGATCGGCGCCCTCTTTTCGTGGCTGACCGGCCGCGCCGGACCGGCCGGGTTCTCGATGGCGGATCTGCCCTGGCTGGGGCTGTACGTGACGGGCGGCGCCGTGTCGGGCGTGGTCGCAGGCCTTTTCCTCCCGCTGGCGAGGAACCGGGCGGGAGCCGCCCTGGCGGGCATCGCCGCCATTCAGCCGATACTCTACGTCGTGGTGTGGATCATCGACCATTTCGAGCCGGGGCCGCAGGACGCGGTCGCCACCGCCGCCGTCTGGATCGTGATGACGCTCATGCTCGGGCCCATCATCGGGCTCAGGTGGATCCGCCCCTATCACGACGGGTCCGCGGCCCGCTGAAGCCTACGCGGCGCGTGCCCCGCGCCGCGTAGGCTCCTCCCGGCAGGCTAGGCACAGCAGCCCGGCGGGCAGCAGGGCGACGCCTTTGCCTCCGCCCGCGCGGCGAGCGGCTTGCGGGCCCGCACGAAGGCGCCCATGAAGCGCCCGTCCACCTCCGGGGCGATCGCGTCCGCGTCCATCCCCGCGCCCTCCAAGAAGGCCCGCGCGTCCTCCGCCCGGTAAACGCGCGTCGGCTCGATCTCCACGTCCTCGAAGCCCACCTCCTTCAGCAGGCGCCGGAACTCCCCCTCCTCCAGCGCCCCGGCGACGCACCCCACCCACAGCTCCATGCTGCGGCGCATCTCCGCCGGCACCTCGCCGCGCACCACCACGTCCGACACGGCGAAGCGGCCGCCCGGCTTCAGCACCCGGAACGCCTCGCGCAGCACCCGCGGCTTGTCGGCGGACAGGTTGATGACGCAGTTGGAGATGACCACGTCCACCGCCGCGTCGGGAAGCGGGACCTCCTCGATGTGCCCCTTGAGGAACTCCACGTTCTCCACCCCCGCCTCGCGCTGGTTGCGGCGCGCCAGCTCCAGCATCTCGTCCGTCATGTCCAGCCCGTACGCCCTCCCGGCCGGTCCCACGCGCCTGGCCGAAAGCAGCACGTCGATCCCCCCGCCCGAGCCCAGGTCCAGCACCGTCTCCCCCTCGTTCAGCTGCGCCAGCGCCGTGGGGTTGCCGCACCCCAGCGAGGCGAGCACCGCCTGCTCCGGGAGCCCCGCCGTCTGCGCGTCGTCGTACAGGTTGGAGGTGATGGGGTCGCAGGATCCGTTGAACGCCGCGCCCCCGCAGCACGAGCTGCCGCCCCCCGCCGCCACCCGCAGCGCCGCCTCGCCGTACTTTTCCCGCACCGTCGCCCGGATGTCCGTCGTGCTCATGGTCGTGTCTCCCGTATGGGGTTTCCAAGTCTACAACGCGATGGGTCCCGCGCGCACGGCCTTCTCCAGCCTCCGGCCGTCCGGTCCACTTTTCTGCATTCTCGGCTGATCAATCACTTGTCACTTGCAACTATCGGTGCACAGGAAAGCCCCTCTTCCCGCATCCATCACCGGATGGCGCAGCAGGCGCCGCCGGTGGTGTCCACGCGCGCCGCCGCCGCGCGGGCGAGCTGGCCGATCAGCTTCGCCATGGACCGCCGGACCTCGGGTGGGAACTCCGCCAGCAGCTCCCGCTCCTGCGCCAGGATGTCGCCCTGGATGCGCGCGTGCAGGCCGCGCCCCTCCGCAGTGGCGACCAGCTGCAGCGCGCGCCGGTCCTCCTCGTGGGTCCGCCGCTCCACGTAGCCCTTCTTTTCCAGAGCATCCACCACGCGGCTGGCCGTGCTCTTGTCCAGGTACAGCCGCGCGGCAAGGTCGTTGAGGCCCAGCGGCCCCTCCAGCACCACCGCCTCCAGCGCGTAGCACTGCGACACCGACACGTCGTAGCAGCAGATGCGGTCGCGGTCACGGAACTGGTACACGCGCACCAGCTCCGTGAGGGCGCGGTTCAGCTCCACGGTGTCCGCGTCCAGCCGCTCGGCGGCGCCCAGGATCGGCAGGGGCTTCGATGCTTGCGTGGGAGTTCGTGTGGGCATGGTCCCGCGTCTGAGTAAATCAGTTGTCAGTTGCAACCGCTTCCGCACGAAAGGATAGTTGCGACTAGCAACCGATGTCAAGGGTCTCGTTTCGGTGGGCGTCGGCGGGGCCGCTACGGAGCCCGGCCAAACTGCCAGCCGGTCTCCTCCGCGGGCTCCGGGAGCCACCGGAAACTGCCCCGGTGTCTCCCTGCGCCGGAGGGAGCCAGCCGGAAACCGCCCCGGCTGTCTCCCTCCGGACAGACGGATGTGGATACAGCGAAAACGAACGGCGCCCCCACCCCGGCATCGAGGTGGGGGCGCCGTTCGCAGGCTGTTCCCTGTTCCCTATCTATCTCGTCACCCGCACGTCGCCGCGCAGCAGCGTCATCGGCCCGAAGCTGGGCTGGCCGAGCACTCCCGCGTCCACGCCCACCGTGCCGTCCAGCTGGTAGCGGATGGGGCCGCCGGTCACGGCGCGGCTGAGGGTGCTCGCCAGGCCGGGGAGGTCGGCGAAGCTGATGCTGATCTCCAGCGGCACCAGCGCTTCCTGGCCGGGCTGGAGCGGGACGCCCAGCGGGAAGTCCACCTGGGCGGCCTGCTGGCCCTCCAGGAGAAGGCCGCCGCGCAGGGAGGAGAGCGTCATCCCCAGGGGGTTGGGGTTGGTGACCCGCGCGTACAGGCGGATCGCCGCGCCGCCCAGCGGGCGGCCCACGCCGGGGGCCAGCAGGCGCAGCTCCTCCGGGCGGTCCTCCGCCACGCGGAAGGTGGGGGGCTGGATCACCTGGCCCAGCGTCGCGCAGCCGGGGGCCAGGGCGAGGAGCAGCAGCAGCGCGCCGCGTCGGAGTGCCGTCATGTCGCGTCTCCCGGTCTCCGCGCCGCCACGGGCGGCGGCGCGTCGTTGCAGTGTCGGGTGTTCGGGGGTGGCTGTTCCCGGCAATGCAACGCGTGTGCCCCAGCCGGGCTCGGCGGGCGCCCACGCATGCACAAACCCCTGAAGTGCTGGAATGGAAGCTGCATACCCGTGGCCTTCCCCCGTCACCGCCGCGCGGAGCCGGGAGCGCAGGGAAGAGCCCGGAAACTCATCACCTCAAGGAGGGAAGGTTGGACACTCACACGACCGGCCAGGCGGGGAGCCTCACGCCCGCCTCATCCGAGATCCTGGACGGCCTCAACGACCTCCTCCAGCTGGACCACGACGCCATCGGCGCGTACGAGATCGCCATCGACAAGCTCCAGGACCGCGACAACGCCCAGCAGATCGCCGGGTTCAAGCGCGACCACGAGCGGCACATCCAGGAGCTCAACCTGGCCATCGCCGGGCTGGGCGGCACGCCGAAGAACGAGCCGCACGCCACCGGGCCCTTCAAGCAGGCGCTGCAGAGCCTGGGCGGCCTGGCGGGCGACAGGGGGCTGCTGATCGCCTGGCGGACCAACGAGCTGCAGGTGCGCACCCGGTACGACGCGTACGCCAGCAAGGCGAACCACTGGGGCCCCGACCTCAAGCGCCTGGTGGACCGCAACGCGCTGGACGAGGAGCGACACTACGAGTGGGTGACCCGCGCGCTGCAGGGCATGGGCGTGGGTACCGCCGAGGGTGCGGAGCCGGACGCCGCGACCCGGGCGGACGAGGGCGGTTCCACGGGAGGGCTGTCGGGGCTCCGCGAGCGCGCGGCGGACGTGGCCGGCACCGCACGCGACAAGGTGGCCGATGTCGCCGGCACGGCGCGGGACAGGGTGGCGGACGTGGCCGGCAGCGCCCGCGAGCGGGTGGGCGGCGCGGCGGAGAGCGCGCGCGACCGCGTGGGCGCGGTCCCCGGGCAGCTGCGCGAGGGTGTGGCCGGGGGGCTGGAGTCGGTGGCCAACCGCATCTCGCACCTGGTGGACGCGGAGGAGGGCGGGCGCATGGCCGGGGTGGCCGGCGGCGTCGCCGGGGGGATGGAGAGCACCGCGCGCTACGTGCGCGAGGGGAACGTGGAAGAGCTGCGGCGCGACTTCGAGGGGCAGGTGCGCCGCAGTCCCGTGCAGACGCTGCTGGCCGCGGCGCTGGCGGGTTTCGTGATCGGCCGAATCCTTCGCTAAAGGAGAGCCCACATGGCTGAGATTCGCACGGAGCGCGAGGAGATGCCGACCACGCCCCGGTCCGACGTGCACGCCGCCGAGAACCTGACCGACCGGCCCGCCGACCACCTGCCGTCGGGGCACGCCCTCCCGGGCGGGACCCCGTCGGCGAGGACCACGGCGGACCCCTCCGCCGTCGTCGCGGACGACCCGGAGGCGGTCCGCTCCGAGATCGAGCAGACGCGCGAGCGGATGTCCTCCACCATCGACGAGATCGAGAGCGTCCTCGCCCGCAAGAAGGAGGCGATCCAGGACAGGCTGGACGTGCTCGCCCCCATCCGGGAGCGGCCACTCCCCGCCACCGGGATCGCCTTCGGGGTGGGGCTGGCGCTGGGGTTGCTCACCGGCGGCGGCGACGACTCCGACAACGCCCCGCGCGCGCAATCGCCCGGCCCGGGGCTGGGCGCGCTCGGCATGGGCGCGGGCGCAGGCGAGGACCACGAGCCCTTCTCGGGCGACTCGGCCGAGCGTGCGGCGATGTGGGAGAGCCGGGCGCGGCGCCTCCTGCGGGTCGCGCGGGAGCAGGAGGAGCAGATCCGCGAGCTCAAGGAGCGCTACGGCACCCTGTACGCCCGCGAGGTGGAGCTGTCGGGGGCGGGGTGGGAGGACAACGAGGCCGCGAGCGGCGAGCTGATGTCCAGCGTCGGCAACCTGCGCGACACGGTGCTGCACGGGATCACGGGGTTCCTCACCGACGCCTTCCACCAGATGGGGAAGAGCGGGACACCGACGTCGCAGGCGTAGCGGGTTCGTCTTCGGCGGGTTCTGGGGGGGCCGCTGCGGAGCCGGACGATACTGCCGTCCGTCTCCTCCGGGGGCTACGGGAGCCCCGGGAAACTGCCCCCGGGTCTCCCTGCGCCGAGGGGAGCCTCGCCAAACAGCCGGCGAGTCTCCCCCCGAACAGCTTTTGGGAACTATGGGAGCGGCAACGGCGCCCTCGGCGGGGAGATCCCGGCGGGGGCGCCGTCGCATGCTTCGTACTGCCGCCGACTCCCGCACTTTCGCACTTTCGCACTGCCCCTATCTTTCCCGCATGGCTTATCTCCGCGTCACCCCCCGCGGCCTGCTCGCCGCCGTTCTCGCGCTGGTCGTGGCCGCTACGTGTGTGCGGCTGGGGTTCTGGCAGCTGGACCGGCTGGAGGGGCGGCGGGCGCGAAACGCGGCGGTGGGCGCGGCGGGCGCGCTCCCCATGCTGGCGCTGGACTCCGCGGCGCTCGCGGCGGTGGCGCGCAGCCCCGCGGCGTACGTGAACCGGCGCGTGCGCGTGCGCGGCACGTACGACCCGGCGGGGGAGGTGGTGCTGCGCGGCCGCGCCCGCGAGGGGCAGCCGGGCGTCCACCTGGTGACGCCGCTGCGGGTGGCGGGGGGCGGGGGCGCGGTGCTGGTGAACCGCGGCTGGGCGCCCTCGCCGGACGGCGCCACGGTGCGGCGGGCGCCGTTCGCGGAGCCCGGAGAGCGCGAGGTGGTGGGGCTCCTCCAGGAGATCCCCGTCACGGACGACGGCGGCCAGCCCGCCGCCGCCGCCGGGCGCGACACCACCTTCCGCCGCCTGGACCTGGCCGCGGTCCGCGCCCGCGCCCCCTACCTCCTGCTGCCCCTGTACGTGCAGCAGCTCCCCGACTCCGCAGCCCCCCGCGACCGCCCCCCCTTCCGCGTTCCCCCGCCCGAGCTGGGCGAGGGCCCGCACCTGGGCTACGCGATCCAGTGGTTCAGCTTCGCCGCCATCGCCGTGGTGGGGTTCCTGGTGGTGGCGCTGCGGAAAAAGACGTAATGGAAGTGCGAGAGTGCGAAACGGCGCCCCCACCTGGATCTCCGGGCGGGGGCGCCGTTTTGCCGTTCGTCGTTCCGTAGTACCCACGTGAATATGCTCGGGGGGAGACTCGCCGGCGCCGCAGTTCAAAGGCGCTGTGCGAGGCTCACCCCGGCGCAGGGAGACAGGGCGGCTGTTTGGCCTGGCTCCCGGAGCCCGCGCAGGAGACCGGCAGCAGTACCGCCGGGCTCCGTAGCGGCCCCTTCGAAGCTCGCCTGGACACCCCGCAACATACGCGTCCGCAGAAACATGGCACGGATCGCGGTGTGCCTCTTGCATACGCTGGGCACTCCCCAAAAGTCGGTACGGGGTGCTGGGAAACGAAGCAGCCCACCATCGGAAAAAGGGAGGACGCATGGCTCGCTATGGACGAGACTTCGACCGCAATCGCGGGGGGATGTTCGGGAACCGGGGCATGACGGGGCGCGACTACGGACAGGACTACGGCTACGGCGCCGGTGGGTCCGGGAGCGAAGAGTTCCGCGGCGGCACGTCGCGCGGCGGCGGCTATGGCGGGATGGGCTCGGACGGCTTCGGCTCCGGGTACGGCGGAATGGGGTCGGACGGCTACCTGGGCGGGGGCGGCGGGCAGTCGCGCGGGGGCTTCAGCGGCTTCGGCGGCGGCGGCGGTGCCTACGACAGCGAATACGGCAGCGGCGCCGGCGGGATGAGCCGGGGCGGCGGGTACGGCGGCACCGGCGGCGGATTCGGGAGCGGCCGCGGCACCGGCTACGGCGGCGGCGGGATGACGGGCGGCGGCTCGTCGTACGGGCGCGGCGGGATGGGCGGCGGCTACCGCGGCGACGAATACAGCGGTGAGGGCGGCTTCGAGTACGGCTCCGGGCGCTCGTCGCAGGGCGGCGGCTACGGGGCGTACGCGGGCGGCTACTCGGGGTACCAGGGCGGCTTCGGCGGCGGCTTCGGCGAGCCGGGGTACGGCGACTACGGCCTGGGCGAGACCACCCGCGGCGGGCTGGGGCGGACCGCCGGCCGCGGCGGGAGCCAGGAGACCCGCCGGCGCGCCTCCGAGATCATGACGCGCGACCCGGAGACGGTCACCGCGGACGCCACCCTGGCCGACGCGGCCAGGAAGATGCGCGACCTGGACGTGGGCATCATCCCCGTGGTGGAGAGCGAGCAGAACAAGCGCCTCAAGGGGGTGGTCACCGACCGCGACATCACCATCCGCGCGGTCGCCGAGGGCAAGGACGCCAACACCACCAAGGTTCTGGAGGTGATGACCTCGGGGGTGGAGACCTGCAACCAGAACGACACGGTGCAGGACATCCTCAGCCTGATGGAGCGCGAGCAGGTGCGCCGCGTGCCCATCACCGACCGCGAGGGGCGGCTGGTGGGGATCGTCGCGCAGGCGGACGTGGCCACCGAGCTCGCCGACTCGCACGAGGGGATGCACGAGGTGGCGGACACCCTGGAGCGCATCTCCGAGCCCGGCCGCGGGGGCCGCGGCGGCTCCATGCGCGGCTCGCAGTCGCGCGGGATGCAGACCGGCGGCCGCTCCGGCGGGATGCAGGCGGGCGGTGGGACGTCGTCGGGCAGCGGGATGACGGCGGGCGGGCGCTCCTCCGGCGGGACGCAGACGGGTGGCGCCCAGGCCGGCGGGATGCAGGCCGGCGGCGCGCAGACCGGGACGGCGCAGTCCGGCTCCGGCGCGGCCGGCGGCACGCAGGGCCGCACGCAGCCGGGTGGCACGCGCGGCTCCGCCGCGGCGGGGAGCGAGGGCGGCGAGTAGCTCCGCCGCTCGAAGCCGGCAGGGGAAGGGGGGGCCGCGCCGCGGCCCCCCCTTTCGCCGTCCACGAGGGGATTTTTCCGGATTCCGCGGCCCGGCACGGCTTCCCGGCGCGGCCGGAAACGTACGGTGGGATACGGCATAGGCCTTGCCGGACTGCGCGCCCCCGCACGGGAGCGGGGAAGGTCCGGGGAAAGGAACGGAACCTGAATCGATCGGGAGGAGCCAATGCACGACGAGCGCGACGTGGAGTTCACGCCTTCACCGGAGATGGGGGCGGCCGCCGGCGGAGTGGAGTTCACGCCCGCGCCGGGCCCGGAGAGCGCGGCGGGCCCCGGCCCGGCGGGGGCCGCCATGGACCAGGCGAAGGCGACGGCCCAGCGCCTGATGGGCGACGCCCAGCAGAAGACCGCGGAGCAGGTGCAGACGCACCTGGACGGCCAGAAGACCCGCGCGGCCGAATCGCTCAGCGGCGTCGCGCAGTCGCTGCGCACCACCAGCCGGCAGCTCACGGAAGCGCCGGCGGGGCTGGGCGGCTTCGTGCAGCAGGCCGCCGACCACGTGGACGGCCTGGCGCGCTACCTGGAGAACAGCGAGGTGGGCGACCTGGTGGACGACGTGGAGGACTTCGCGCGGCGCAGCCCCGCGGTGTTCCTGGGCGGCGCTTTCGTCCTGGGGATGCTGGGGGCGCGCTTCCTCAAGAGCTCGCGCCGCAACCTGGTGCGCAGCGAGCTGCGGCAGGGGTGGAGCGGCCACGATCTCACCGGACGCATGGACGATCCCACCCGCGACGCCGTGGGCCGGCCGCGGGCGCCGGGGTACGCTCCGCCCGCGGAGCGCACCGGCTCGGAGTACAGGGCCGCGGGACCCCGCGAAGGGTAGCCGGCGGGAGCACGGACCGGAAACCTTTCGACGACGAGCCCCAGGAGGAGCGATGGCCGACAGGGACGACGAATCCGTCCGGGTGGACGAGCGCGTGGGGATCGGGGTGGAGGCGGGGCGCGACCGGCAGGCCCCGGACGCGATCCGCACCGACATCCACCAGACGCGCGAGCGCATGAGCCACACCATCGAGGAGCTCAGCGGGCGGCTCAACCCGGAGCACCTCAAGGCGCAGGTCAGGGAGAACGTTCGCGAAGCCACCATCGGGAGGGCGGAACACATGGCGCACAGGGCGATGGGCCGGGTCTCCGAGACCCGCAACGGCATGATGGACACGCTGCGGGACAACCCGCTGCCGGCGGCGCTCGTGGGGATCGGGCTGGGGTGGCTGCTGTGGAACGGCCGCAGGCAGCACGACGACCGCTACGCCGACCCCGGCGTCGACTACCGTCCCGGCGACCGCTACCCGCAGACCGGCTACCGCGAGCCGGGCTACGGGGCGGCGGGCGGCTACGGCGCGGCCGCCTACGGGAGGTCGGACTTCGGGAGCTGGACGGGGCGCGAGGCGGCCGGCGCGTACGGCGGCTCGGGCGGCTACCGGTACGAGGAGGACGAGCCCGGGGTGGTGGACCGCGCGCGCAGCCGCGCCTCCGAGCTGGGTGAGACCGCCCGCGAAAAGGCCGGCGACCTCACCGGCACCGCGCGCGACACCGTCAGCGGCCTGGCGGACCGCACGCGCGACGCGGCCGGCGACGCGGCGGAGCGGGCCCGCTCCGCCGCGGAAACGCTGGCGCACCAGACCCGCTACCGCACGCACCGGCTGGAGGACCGCTTCCAGGACGCGCTGCACGAGAGCCCGCTGGTGGTGGGGGCGGCGGCCGTCGCGCTGGGCCTGGCGGCGGGGCTGAGCGCCCCGGCGACGCGCCGCGAGGTGGAGCTGATGGGCGCCACCCGCGACCAGCTCCTGGACCGCGCCAGGGAGGCGGCGGGCGAGGCCGGCGAGAAGGTGCAGGCCGTCGCCGGGCGCGTGGTGGAGGAGGCGCAGAGCACCGCGAAGCAGGCCGCGCAGGAGCAGGGCCTGACCTCCCCCGGCGCCCCGGGCGCCGCGGCCGGCGGGAGCGCCGGAGCCGGCTTCGGCGCGGCGGCCGGGACTGCGGGGACGAGCACCGCCTTCGGGAGCGGGAGCGGGACGGGCGCCGGCACGGGCCCGGGCGGTGCCACCGGGACGGGAGCCGGCACGTCCGGCTTCGGGGGCACGGGGACCGGCGGCGCCGGGACCTACACGGACACGGAAGACGGCGGCCTGACCACCACCGGCGGCACGGGAACGGGCCTGGGCACGAGCGGCACAGCCACCAGCGGCGGTTTCGGCGCCGGCGACGCCGGGAGCACGGGGACGGAGTCCGGCGGCTTCGGGACCGGCACGGACACCCCCGGCGGCACGGGCACCGGGGCCTTCTGACCCGGAGTCCGGCGGGTGAAATGCGAGAGCGGCGCCGGGATCATCCCGGCGCCGCTCTCGTTTTTCCGGGGCCGGCGGGCCCTCACCCGGCTCGCTCGAGGCTCGCCACCCTCTCCCAGTTCTGGGAGAGGGGGCAACGGCTGGATGTTGCGGTCGCTTCGAAATCTGCGTGAGGGATTTCGGCCCGAAGGGGCGAGACCCGCGGGCAGTTTCGCGGGGCTCGACTCCGTTGGGCTGCGTTGTTTGCAGCCCTACGGAGCCGAAGCCCGACCCCGGCGCCAGCCGGGGGCACGCCCAACCCCGCAGTTCAGCAGTCCGTCACGCTTGGTCCCACCGCCGCAGCGCCAACGTGCTGTTCGCCCCGCCGAACCCGAACGAGTTGGAGAGCGCCACCTCCACCTGCGCGCGCCGGGCCGTGTTGGGCACGTAGTCCAGGTCGCACTCCGGGTCCGGGTCGGTGAGGTTGATGGTGGGCGGGAGCACCCCGTCGCGCAGCGCCAGCACCGTGAGCCCCGCCTCGATCGCCGCCGTCCCGCCCAGCGCGTGCCCCAGCATGCTCTTGGTGGACGACACCGCCAGCCGGTCCGCGTGCTCCCCGAACACCGCGCGGATCGCCCGCGTCTCGGCCAGGTCGCCCACCGGGGTGGAGGTGCCGTGCGCGTTGACGTAGCCCACCGATTCGGGCGCGATCCCCCCGCTGCGCAGCGCCCGGCGGATCGCCAGCGCCGCGCCCTCGCCGTTCTCCGGCGGGGCGGTGACGTGGTACGCGTCCGAGCTCATCCCGAACCCCGCCACCTCCGCCAGGATCGGCGCGCCCCGCCGCCGCGCCGACTCCAGCTCCTCCAGCACCAGGATCCCCGCCCCCTCCGCGTGGACGAAGCCGCTGCGCTTCGCGTCGAAGGGGCGCGACGCGGTCTCCGGGGAGTCGTAGTCGGTGGCCAGGGCGCGCGCCGCGGCGAAGCCCGCGAACGAGATGGGGGTGACGCACGCCTCCGTGCCCCCCGCCAGCATCATGTTCGCGTCGCCGCGCTGGATGGCGTGGAACGCCTCGCCGATGGCGTGGTTGCTGGTGGCGCACGCGGACACCGGCGAGTAGCTGGGCCCCATCGCCCCGGTGCGGATGGACACCTGCCCCGCCGCCAGGTTGATGATGCTCGCCGGGATGAAGAACGGCGACACCCGCCCCGGCCCGCGCTCCGCCATCAGCTTGGACGTCTCCATGATGGAGATCAGCCCGCCCATCCCCGAGCCGATGATGACGCCCGTCTCTTCCGGCTCCGGCACCGGCCCCAGCCCCCCGAGCCCGGCGGAGCGGAGCGCCTCGTCGGCGGCGACCAGCGCGTACTGGATGAACCAGTCCATGCGCCGCGCCTCCTTGCGGTCGATCACCCCCTCCGGGTCGAAGCCCTTGACCTCGCCCGCGATGGCGACCGATGCGGGGAACCCCTCCGGCGAGAACTTGGTGAGCGGCCCGATGCCGGAGCGCCCCTCCACCACGCCCTTCCAGGTCTCCTCCACGGAGTTCCCCAGCGGTGTGACCATGCCGATTCCGGTGACGACGACGCGACGCGACAAGCCGGCCTTCCTGGTTTCCTCGTTTGAACTGACTTCTGACGGCGGGGTTCGGGCGTGCCCCTCGCTGGCGCTCGGGTCGGGCTTCGGCTCCGTAAGGCAGCAAACAACGCTGCCTAACGGAGTCGAGCCCCGGCAAACTGCCGCCGGGTCTCGCCCCTTCGGGCCGGAATCCCTCACGCGGGGCCCGCGCTGGCGCCCGCAGGGGCCCCACACCGGCGCTGCGGTTCCAAGCCGTTGCCCCCTCTCCCAGAATTGGGAGAGGGTGGCGAGCCTCAAGCGAGCCGGGTGAGGGCCCTGCCGTTATTCCGCCCGCAGCAGTCCCTTGCGCAGCGCGAACCGCACCAGCTCGCTCCGGTGGTGGAGGTCCAGCTTTTCCATGATGCGGGCGCGGTAGGTGTCCACCGTCTTGGGGGAGATGAACAGCTTCTTGCCGATCTCGCTGGAGCTGAACCCCTCCACGGTGAACGACAGCACCTCGCGCTCGCGGTCCGTGAGCCGGTCGATGGGGTCCTCCTCGCCGGCCTCGGACTTCTGCTTCAGGCCGCGCAGCAGCAGCTTGGCGGCGCTGGGATACAGGAACACGTCGCCGCGGGCCACGGTGCGGATGGCCTCGATCAGCTCCTCGTCCGCGCTGCGCTTGTTCACGTAGCCGGAGCCGCCCGCCTCCAGCACGGGGAGGAGGTGCTCCTCCTCGCCGTGCATGGTGAGCACCAGCACGCGCGTTCCCTGGTCCAGCGCCGCGATGGCGCGGGTGGCCTCCAGGCCGCCCTGGCCGGGCATGGACAGGTCCATCACCACCACGTCGGGGCGCAGCTCCGCGGCGCGGGCGGTGCCCTCCTCGCCGGTGCCGGCCTCGCCCACCACCTGGAACCCCGGCTCGGCCTCCAGCAGCGCGCGCAGCCCGGCGCGGAGCACCGCGTGGTCGTCCACCAGCAGGACCCTGATCGTCTCCGGTTCCGGCGTCATGGGGGCGTGGGTTGGGGGGAGCGGGCGCGCGGCGGATCTCCCGTCCCGCGGCGGCGCAATCTTGCGGCTCCGGCGCGCGGTCGCAAGCGCGTGCGGCTACAGGCGCTTCTGCAGCGCGTCCGGCGTCCACCGCGCCAGCAGCGCCGCCAGCGTGGAGAACGACCCGGAGAGCAGCAGCACCCCCACCGCGACCAGCAGCACCCCGCTGGCCCGGCTCACCCAGGGGAGCAGGTGCCGGTAGCGCCGGAACGCGCCCAGGAAGCGGTCGATCAGCAGCGTCGCCAGCAGGAAGGGCACGGCGAGCCCCGCCGAGTACACCGCCAGCAGCCCCATCCCCTCCGCCACCGAGCCGCGCGTGGCCGCCAGCGTGAGGATCCCCCCCAGGATGGGCCCGATGCACGGCGTCCACCCCGCCCCGAAGGCCACCCCCACCAGCACCGTCCCCAGGTACCCCACCGGCTTGTCCGCCACGTGCACGCGCCACTCGCGCGACGCCCCGGGCAGCCGCAGCACCCCCAGCAGGTACAGCCCGAACACCACCAGCAGCCCTCCCCCGAAGATCTCCACCCAGCGGCTCGCGTACGAGAGCAGCGCCCCCAGGAACGTCGCCGACGCGCCCAGCAGGATGAACACCGTGGTGAAGCCCAGGATGAAGAGCAGCCCGTGCGTCAGCACCGCCCGCCGCCCCCGTCCGGACTCCTCCTGGAGCTCGTCCAGGCTCATCCCGGTGATGAAGGTGGCGTAGCTGGGGATGAGCGGGAGCACGCACGGGGAAAGGAAGCTCAGCACCCCGGCGGTGAAGGCGACGGCGAGCCCGAGAGATTCGGCCTGCATGAAGGACGCGAGGGAACAGGGAATAGGGAATAGGAACAGCCCGCAAACGGCCCTCACCCGGCTCGCTTGAGGCGCGCCACCCTCTCCCTTCATCCGGTTCACGCGAAGCGTGAAGCGCCATTCTGGGAGAGGGGGCAACTGCTGGATCTTGCGGTTACGTCGGCAGTTGCGTGAGGGATTACGGCCCGAAGGGGCGAGACCCGGCGGCTGTTTTCCGGGGCTCGACTCCGTTAGGCAGCGTCGTTTGCTGCCTTACGGAGCCGAAGCCCGACCCCGGCGCCAGCCGGGGGCACGCCCGAACCAGGCCGTTCAATCCGTCCCACCCGCCATCAAGCTACGAAAACAAAAGGCCCCGGGTGAACCCGGAGCCCCCAGTACCCGCCACCGGCCACCCGGTTCAGTCCGCGGCGACCTCGGCGGCGAAGCGCTCCTCCATCCGCTCGCCGCAGCCCATGCGGCTGCGCAGGCCGGAAAGCAGGTAGTCCAGCACGTCGCCGGCCGAGTAGGCGTGGCGCCCCTGGCCCAGGAACCGGCGGATGATCTTGAGGTCGTCGCCGCTGGTGATCAGCGGCTTCTCCACCGAGCCGTCCTCGCGCACCTGGCCGTGGCCTACGTCCGCCATGAGCGCGTTGCACAGGCACTTGCGCCCCACCGTGTCGGCCGCGTCGCCGCCCTTCTTGACGTAGGTGTCCACCGGCTCGGCGGGGCAGCGGTAGCCCAGGCGCCCGTTGGGCATGCGGTAGGTGCTGCGCAGGTACCCCAGGTCGCAGACGCGCTCGCGCGCCGCGTACTCCGCCGGCTGCGACATGGTGCCGCCCAGCTGCACCACCTTGAAGGGGAAGCCCGTGGGCGAGGCGCGCCCGTCGGTGAGCACGTCCACCTCGTCGTCCAGCGCCTGGCGGAGCACCTGCTCCTTGAGGTCGGCGCTGAAGCCGGACTCCTCCGTGAAGGCGAACAGCGTTCCCACCTGGATCCCGGCCGCGCCCTCGTCCAGCGCCTCCTGCAGCTTCTCCGGCGAGCCCGCGCTCCCCGCCAGCCAGAACGGGAGCCCCAGCTCGCGCATCTTGGCCAGGCACACCTCGTCGCGCTCGCCGTACACCGGCTCGCCGCGCTCGTTGAGCTGCAGGTCGCCGCGGGGCGGGGCGTTGTGGCCGCCCGCCGTGGGGGCCTCGATGATGAACCCGTCCACCCGGCCGCTCGCCTTGCGCGCCAGCATGGTCGCCAGCGAGTTGGAGGCGATGATGGGAAAAAAGAACGGCCGCTGCATCTCGGTGGGGGGCTCCGCGGAGTGCTCGCGCGGGTCGAAGGTCATCACCGCCGGCTCGCCGCCGCCGTCCACGTCCAGCTTGAGCGAGGCGGGAAGGTGCTCCGCGAAGCGGTCCAGGATCCCCGGGATCTCCTTGGGGATCCCCGCGCCCATGAGCACGTAGTCCACCCGGGCCAGCATCGCCCCGTAGAGCGAGTCCAGGTTGGGCATCTGCACCTTGGTGAGCAGGTTGATGCCCACCTTGCCGTCGTGCCCCTCCTTGGCCAGCCACACCTCGCAGAAGTTGGCCGCCATGGTGAGCTGCTGCCGCACCCGCGTCACCACCTGCTTGTACATGGGGACGGGCTTGTACGGCTCGTCCGCCGCGCGCCCCTCCGGGCGGAAGTAGCGGTCCAGGATCTCCTGCGCCACGTCCGGGATGGGAAAGTCCTCCAGCGCCCGCCGCAGGTGCCCGCCGATGTCGCCGTCCTGGAGCCTGCGCACGAACAGCGAGTCCAGCGCCGTCCCCGAGACGACGCCGAGCTGGCCGCGCATGGAGACCGCCTTCGCGAGCACCCAGCAGGAGACACCGACACCCATCCCGCCCTGGATGATCATGGGGTGCGTGAGCGCGGCAGCGGTCATACGAGGTCCTCGGTTGGATGGCACGTCGAAGGGGGAGTCGGGCAATGTACGAGATAGGTCACGGGTTCGCAACGACTTGCGGACCTACCTGTACTCCGGTGAACCCCGCTCAGTTCCATTTTCGTGAAATTGCAACCCTGGTGCCACGACGCGAAAAGTTGACGGTGCCGTGATTTAGCCGTTTCGCTCCGGCGCGTCCGCGGGTGTTGCCCGCCCCCTCCGCGAGCGGGTATTTTCGGCGTGCCGGCGGGGCGTCCGCCCCGCCCTTCCCCGCGAAGCGAGCAGAAAATGGCCGAGTTGCACCCCGCCACCCTGGAGGGCTGGTACGCCCTCCACCAGGCATGGACCCTCGACTGGGCGGCGCTGCGCGCCCTGGACCCCGCGGCGCGCGCGGAGCTCGCCGCCGGGGCGGAAGCGCTGTGGGACGAACTGGCCGCGCCACAGACCGGCTGGAGCGCCTCCTTCCGCCTGGTGGGCGGGGGCGCCGACGTGCTGTTCGCGCACTTCCGCCCCACGCTGGAGGAACTGGCCGAGGTGGAGCTGCGCATCCGCCGCTCGGCGCTGGGCGGGGTGCTGCGCGCGGAGTGGGACTACCTGTCCGTCACGGAGGCGGGGCTGTACCACGCCACCGCCGAGGCCGCGCGCGAGCACGGCGGCGGCACCGACGCCTTCCGCCAGGCGCTGGACGAGGCGGCGGCCGCGGAGCTGGCGAGTCCGCACGTGCGCACCCGCCTGTTCCCGCAGGTGCCGGACGGGATGAAATACGTGTCCTTCTACCCCATGAGCAAGCGGCGCGTGCCGGACGCCAACTGGTACACCCTGCCGGTGGAGGAGCGCAGCCGGCTGATGCGCGAGCACGGCATGACCGGGCGCCGCTTCGCCGGGCGCATCTTCCAGGTGATCACCGGCTCGGTGGGGCTGGACGACTGGGAGTGGGGGGTGACGCTCTTCGCGCGCGAACCGCTGGACTTCAAGCGCATCGTCACGGAGATGCGCTACGACGACGCCAGCGCGCTGTACGGCGAGTTCGGCGAGTTCGTCACCGGCATCCGTTTTGCCCCCGGCGGGTGGCGGGAGCTCCTGGGAGCCCCGGAATGAGCGCGCGCCGCGCGCTTTCCTGCTGGCCCGTGCCCCACCGGCGCGGTATCTTCCCCGGATGAACTGGCAACGACCCTTCGCCGTCGTCGGCGGCTCGACGCTGCGCGTCCTCGGGGGGCTGGGCGGCTTCGGCCGCTTCGCCCTGGAATCGGCGCGCGCGCTCACCATCCTGACCACCTGGGGCCCGCTCCTGGTGAACCAGATGCGGCGCCTGGGGGTCGACTCGCTCCCTATCTCGCTGTTCATCGCCACCTTCACCGGGGTCGTGCTGTCGCTGCAGGCCTCGTACACGCTCACCGGCGCGGTCCCGCTGTACTTCGTGGGGACGCTGGTGGGGAAGACGGTGATGCTGGAGCTGGGGCCCGTGCTCACGGGGCTGGCGCTGTCGGGGCGGGTGGGGGCGAACATCGCGGCGGAGCTGGGGACCATGCGCGTGTCGGAGCAGATCGACGCGCTGGAGACCATGGCGTACGACCCGCTGGCCTACCTGGTGGTGCCGCGGATCATCGCCGGGATCCTGATGTTCCCCATCGTGGTGATCTTCGCCAACATCGTGGGGATCACCGCGGGGTGGATCACGGCGATCAACCTGCTGGAGATGTCCACGGAGGAGTTCATCAAGGGGCTGCGCCTGTTCTACGTGCCCTTCGACGTCACCTACTTCCTGATCAAGTCCGCCTCCTTCGGGCTGGTGGTGACGCTGATCGGGTGCTTCCAGGGGTTCACCACCAGCGGCGGCGCCGAGGGCGTGGGGATCTCCACCACGCGGGCGGTGGTGATCGGGAGCATGCTGATCCTGGTGCTGGACGCCTTCTGGGCGGCGGTGCTGCTGCGATGAGCATCGAGCTGGTGGACGTCCACAAGGCCTTCGGGCAGAAGCACGTGCTCCGCGGCATCTCGTTCGAGGTGGGCCGCGGGGAGACGCTGTCGCTCATCGGCTTCTCGGGCGCGGGAAAGAGCACCATCCTCAAGCACGTGGTGGGGCTCATCCGCCCGGACCGGGGAAGCGTGAAGGTGGATGACATGGAGGTGCCCAGGCTGGCCCGCACGGAGCTGTACGAGCTGCGGCGCAGCATCGGCTACGTGTTCCAGTTCGCGGCGCTCTTCGACTCCATGACCATCGCCGACAACATCGCGATGGGGCTGCGCAAGCAGGGAAAGCTCACCGAGGCGCAGATCCGCGAGCGGGTGGCGGACTCGCTGGAGCGCGTGGACCTGGCGGGGTACGAGGCGCGCTACCCGGCGGAGCTTTCCGGCGGCCAGAAGAAGCGCGCCGGCCTGGCGCGCGCGGTGGCCTTCCGCCCGCGCTACCTGCTGTACGACGAGCCCACCAGCGGGCTGGACCCGGTGACCACCACCACCATCGACGTGCTCATCCGCAAGATGCAGTCGGACCTGGGCACCACCTCGCTGGTGATCACGCACGACATGGAGAGCGCGTTCCGCATCAGCGACCGCATCGCCATGCTGTACGAGGGGCGGGTGGTGGAGGAGGGGACGCCGGACCAGATCCGGAGCTCGCAGAACCCCATCGTGCGCGGCTTCGTGGAAGGCAGGCCCGACCTGGTGGAGCAGACGCAAACCGGCAACGCAGCGGCGCACGCGCGTCCCGCGGCCCCTCGCACCGGAGGACGTGAATGAGGCTGAAGAACGAGGTCATCGTGGGCCTGGTGGTGGTCCTTGGGCTGCTGGTGCTGGCCGTGGGCGGCTACTGGATGACGGGACGGGCGTGGGGCGCGGAACCGCGCACGATCATCGCCACCTTCCAGCGCGTGGGTCTGCTGGGGGAGGGGAGCCAGGTCAAGTACCGCGGGGTGGAGATCGGGCGGGTGGAGAAGATCCAGCTCTCGGAGCGGGGCGACGGCGTGTTCGTCACCATGAGCGTGGACCCGAACGTCACCTTTCCGCGGGACGCGGGGGTGCTGATCTCGGCGGAGTCGTTCTTCGGCGACTGGCAGGCGGAGGTGGTGGGGCAGAACGGCTTCCCCGAGCTGCAGTGGGCCACCTCCACGCGCCCGGGGGTGCTGCCGGGCGCCGCACTCCCGGACATCACGGAGCTGACCGCGGTGGCCGCGCGCATCGCCACGGACATCGAGACGCTGTCGGAGCGGGTGGAGCTGGCCTTCACCGAGGAGACGGCGATCGAGATCCGCGAGACCATCGAGAACGTGGCCGAGGTCTCGGAGCAGCTGGGCGGCTTCATCGCGCAGCAGACGGGCACCTACCGTGACGTGTCGCAGAACGTGCTGCAGGCCACCGCCAACGTGCGCGACGTCACGGCGACCGCGGAGCGGGTGGCCAACGAGTTCGGCGCGGCGGTCAACGCGGGCGACATCCAGGCGGTGACGACCAACGCCCGCATCGCCAGCGAGAACCTGCGCGACTTCAGCGCGCAGCTGGAGACCGCCGGCCAGGGCGTGCCCGGCCTCATGGCCCGCGCCGACAGCACCATGGGCACGCTGAACCAGACGGTCGCCGGCATCCAGCCGCAGATCGCGCAGATCGGCCCGACCATCGTGGAGGCCCGAGCCGCAATCGGCACGCTGCAGCGCGCCATGGCCAAGATCGAGCAGGGCCAGGGCACCCTCGGCCGCCTGCTGGAGGATCCGGCCCTCTACGAGGAGACGCAGCGCGCCGTGTCCACGCTGCAGCGCCTGCTCGCGGACATCCAGCAGAACCCGGGCAAGTACATCGGGGCGCTGCAGGTCTTTTAGGGAACGGCGGTCCTCACCCGGCTCGCTTGAGGCTCGCCACCCTCTCCCTTCATCCGGTTCACGCGAAGCGTGAAGCGCCATTCTGGGAGAGGGGGCAACTGCTCGATTCTGTGCAGTCGTCCCCTCCCTCGCTTGCGGGGGAGGGGTGGCGCGCAGCGCCGGGGTGGGGGCGCCAGCGGACGCCAGCGCGAAACCCGCGTGAGGGATTTCGGCCCGAAGGGGCGAGACCCGACAGCAGTATCGTCGGGGCTCGACTCCGTTGCAGACGGTAGTTTTGTCTGCTACGGAGCCGAAGCCCGACCCCGGCGCCAGCCGGGGACACGCCCAAACCAGCAGTTCGTCTCTTGGATTGTAGAAACCGATGCTGATCGTCCAGAAGTACGGGGGAACGTCGGTGGGAACGCCGGAGCGCATCCGGGCGGTCGCGAAGCGCGTGGCGGCGGTGCGGGCGCGCGGCGACGACGTCGTGGCCGTGGTCTCGGCGATGGGGGACAGCACGGACGACCTGCTGGAGCTCGCGGAGCAGGTGACCGGGACCGACACGCCGGGCAGGGCCCACCCGCGCGAGGTGGACATGCTGCTCACCGCGGGGGAGCGCATCTCCATGGCGCTGCTGGCCATGGCCATCCGCGAGGAGGGGGCGGAGGCCATCTCGCTCACCGGGAGCCAGGCGGCCATCATCACCGACGGCACGCACACCGCCGCGCGGATCCGCGAGGTGCGCGCGGGGCGCGTGCGCGAGGCGCTGGCGGAGGGGTGCGTGGTCATCGTGGCGGGGTTCCAGGGCGTCAGCGCGGAGCGGGAGATCACCACGCTGGGGCGCGGCGGCTCGGACACCTCGGCGGTGGCGCTGGCGGCGGCGCTTCAGGCGGACCGCTGCGAGATCTTTACCGACGTGGACGGCGTCTTCACCGCGGACCCGCGGCGCGTCCCGGAGGCGCGCGTGGTGCCGCAGGTGTCGCACGCGGAGATGATCGAGCTGGCCGCGGCCGGGGCGCAGGTCATGCATGCTCGCGCGGTCGACATCGGCGCCCGCTACGGCGTGGACATCCGCGTGCTCTCGTCGTTCGTGGACGACGGCGCGGACACGGAGGGGCGCGGCACACTCATCACCCGGGAACCGGTCCGCATGGAAGAGCTGGCGCTTACGGGGATCACCACCCAGAAGGGGCACGCGAAGATCGCGATGCGCGGCCTCCCCGCGGGGATGGCCACCTCCACCGAGCTGCTGGCGCGCCTGGCCGAGGCGGGCGTGGCCGTCGACATGATCTCGGAGCACCAGGAGCCTTCCGGGCGGGTTTCGCTGCAGGTCACCGTCTGGCAGGACGCGCTGGACCGCGCGCGCGTCGTGGTGGAGGAGCTGCGCGCCCGGCTGGGGGGCGGGGAGTGGAGCGTGCTGGAGAACCTGTCGCGCGTGGCGCTGGTGGGGAGCGGGATGACGGGGCGCCCGGGGGTGTACGCCCGCGCCTTCCGCGCCCTGCTGGACGCGGGGGTGGAGGTGCAGGCCGTTTCCACCTCGGCCATCTCCATCACCCTCCTGGTGGCGGCGGATCGGGAGGACGACGCGCTGCGGGCGCTGCACCGCGCCTTCGAGCTGGAGCGCGCCGCGGACGAGGCCCGCGTCGCCCCGGCCGGCCGGTAGCCGCGCATGCACGTCGCGATCCTGGGCGCCACGGGCGCCGTCGGCCGGACCATGCTCCGGGTGCTGGAGGAGCGCCGCCTGCCGGTGGAGCGGCTGACGCTGCTGGCGTCGGAGCGCTCGGCGGGGACCGTGGTGCAGTGGGGCGGGCGCGAGCACGTGGTCGCCGCGCCGGCGCCGGGCGCCTTCCGCGGGGTGGACTACGCGCTCTTCTCGGCGGGCGCGGACCGCTCCCGCACCTGGGCGCCGGTGGCGGCGGACGAGGGCGCGGTGGTGGTGGACAATTCCTCGGCGTGGCGCATGGACCCGCGGGTGCCGCTGGTGGTGCCGGAGGTCAACCTGGCCGCGGCGCGCGAGCGGCCCCGGGGGATCGTCGCAAACCCCAACTGCTCCACCATCCAGATGGTGGTGGCGCTGCAGGCCATCCGCAGGGCGGCGGGGCTCACGCGCGTGATCGCGACCACCTTCCAGTCGGCGAGCGGGGCGGGGGAGACGGGGCGCGAGGCGCTGCGGCGGGAGCTGGGGGGCGAGGGGCTGAAGCTGCCGCGCCTGGCGCAGCCGGTGGAGGGCTCGCCCTTCGCGCGGCGCATCGCGGAGAACGTGATCCCGCAGATCGGCGACTTCGACGACGAGGGGTGGTCGGGGGAGGAGCGCAAGATGATCGCGGAGACGCGCAAGATCCTGGACCTGCCGGAGCTCCCCGTGGCGGCCACCTGCGTGCGCGTTCCCGTGGACGTGGGCCACGCGGTGCAGGTGACGGTGGAGACGGAGCGCGACCTTTCCGCCGACGGGGCGCGGCGCGCGCTCGCGCTCTTCCCGGGGATCCTGCTGCAGGCGGGGCACGAGGCGTATCCCACGCCGCTGGAGGTGGAGGACCGCGACCAGGTGTTCGTGGGGCGCATCCGCCAGGACCCGTACCTGCCGCGGACGCTTCACTTCTGGGTGGTGGCGGACAACCTGCGCAAGGGCGCGGCCACCAACGCGGTGCAGATCGTGGAGGGGCTCGCGGGTGGGTAGGAGGCGGCGCGGCGGGACCCAGCGCGGCGGGCGGGCGCGCATCGAGACCAGCGCGGGCGGGGTGATCTTCCGCTGGCACGGCGAGGCGGCGCACGTGCTGCTGATCCGCGACCGCTACCAGCACTGGGGGTTTCCCAAGGGGCACCTGGAGGGCGAGGAGACGCCGGCGGACGCGGCTTTACGGGAGGTGCGGGAGGAGACGGGGCTGGGCGACCTGGTGCTGGGGCCGCGGCTGCAGACCATCGACTGGTTCTTCCGGTTCCGGGGGCGGCTGATCCACAAGTACTGCCACTTCTACCTGATCGAGGCGCCCACCGGGGACACGTGCCCGCAGGAGGAGGAGGGGATCACGGAGTGCCTGTGGCTGCCGCTCCAGGAGGCGATCGACTCCATCTCGTACGACAACGCGCGGGAAGTGCTCCGGCTGGCGGCGGAGCAACTGATGGGGGAGCTGGCGCGGCACGGGGTTACGGAGATGGGAGGGAGCCGGGAGGGGGGCTGATACGGTTGTGACGGGGTGAAAGATCGGGGTTCGGGCGTGCCCCCGGCTGGCGCCGGGGTCGGGCTTCGGCTCCGTAAGCCCGCAAACAACGCGGGCTAACGGAGTCGAGCCCCGGCAAACAGCCGCCGGGTCTCGCCCCTTCGGGCCGAAATCCCTCACGCGGGCGTCGCGCTGGCGTCCGCGAGGGTGGGCCCCCTCACCCCCCGGCCCCCTCTCCCCCGCAAGCGGGGGAAAGGGGGGTGAACGGCACGGCATCGCCTCCTTCGGCGCCTTGCAGGTGCCCGGGGGGTCCGGAAGGGTGGGTCGGAGATCGCGCGTACAGGCCGCCGCGGACGAGCTTCCGGGCGGCTTCGTCGTTCAGGGAACGGTGGGAACGACCCGGGGAAAGGAGGAGGCCGTGGAGTGGCTGGCGCCTTGGTATTCGATCGCCGACAACGCCGGCCAGGTGAGCGGCATGGAAGCGGAGCTGCGCCGCGAGCTGGGGCGGGGCCACCCGCTGTTCGGGGTGCCGGTGCGGGCCGTCGCGCGCCGCGAGGACCGCGACGACGTGCTCTTCACCCTGGAAGACGGGACCGGGAGGGTCGCGGTGGTGCACCTGACCTGGACGTACAGCCCGCCGGAGCGGCCGCCCTGGCCGGACACGGTGGTGTACCCGAGCTGGGACGACTGGGTCGACGAAGGGATGCGGGCCGACCACCGCGATCCCCGGGCGTAGGTCGCGCCGCACGGGGTGGGATTGGCGGTAGAGCCGCTGATGTCGGGTGTGTGGAGGTCGCTTCGGGCGGGGTCCGGGGCGGCCTTCGTGTTTCTTGCGCCGGGGCCGCTCCGGAGCCGGACGATACTGCCGTCCGTCTCCTGCGCGGGCTTGCCGCCGCAGACGCATGGTCTGAAAAAGCGGCGCGGCGTGGGAAGCTCCCACGCCGCGCCGCCTGACTCGGTCCCGCCTTCGGGCGGCTACTCGCCGCCCTCGCGCAGCCTGCGGCCCAGCCACAGGCCCAGCGGCACCGCCACCGCCGCGGCCCCCAGGCCCACGGCGGCGCTGCGTCCGCCGAGCGCGCCCAGGGCGCTGCGCTTGGGCGCGGGACGGACCCGCTCCACCGCCCACTTCGTCGCCTTCATCAGCGCGGCCTTGCGCGGGTTCTTCGCGGCGAACATCATCTTCGGGGCCGCGGCCCACGCCGCTGCCTTCACGAGCTGGCTCTTCCTCATGGTGCTCCTCCCGTTCGGTTGCGTCCCGCCGATCCGGTTTCCCACCCTTGCAGGAAGCGTGCACGCGGGCCGGATTCCTGCCTCGCCCCGCGGCCGATCCTGGACGATCCTTCTCCCTCCGCACCCACCACGCAGCCGATGCTCGACATGCAGACCCCGCCGTCCCCGGCGCAGTCCGACGGCCTCAACTGGCGGACCATCCACGCCGTGGTGGTGGTGATCGTCCTGGCGCTCTTCCTGTACTCGCTGCAGGCGCTCCTCAACCCGTTCCTGCTGTTCCTGCTCTTTTTGTTCCTGGTCTCGCCCAGCGCCGGGTCGCGGCACCACGTGCTGCTGGTGAGCGCCACCGGCGTGCTGACGCTGATCTGGCTTCTCCAGACCACCGGGTTCCTGCTCGCGCCCTTCTTCCTGGCGGTGGTGCTCGCGTACATCCAGCACCCGCTGGTGAGCCGGCTGGAGCGGCGGGGGATGTCGCGGAACACGGCGGTGCTCGCGCTGGCGATCCCGGGGGTGATCCTGCTGGGGCTGCTCGTCGGCTTCGGGCTGCCGGCGCTGGCGGCCCAGGTGGCCGGGTTCATCCAGAACGTCCCGGGATACATCCAGGGGTTCACGCAGCGCGTGGAGCAGTGGCAGCTGGTGCTGCAGCGGCGCGACCTGCCGTACGTGGACGAGGAGGCGCTGATCGCGCGGCTGCGCTCCGTGCGCCCGGAAGCGGTGGCGGCGTACCTCCAGGAGCGGCAGTCGGCGCTGGCGGCGGCGGCGTGGCGGGGAGTGCTGGGAGTGGGACGGGGGGTCAGCTCGCTGCTGACGCTGCTCAGCTACGTGTTCCTCACCCCCATCCTGGTGTTCTACCTGCTGCGCGACTGGGACCGCGTCACCGGCAGCCTGGCCGGGCTGGTGCCGCCGGGGCAGCAGGGGCGCGTGCTGGGCTTCTTCCGCGAGTACGACCGTCTCCTGGCCGGCTACCTGCGCGGCAACTTCCTGGAGTCGGCCATCGTGGGGGTGCTCACCTGGCTGGGCTACTGGGCGCTGGGCGTCCCCTACGCCCTGCTGCTGGGGGTGATCGCCGGGGTGTTCAACGTCATCCCCTACATGGGGCTGATCGTGTCCGTGATCCCGGCGATCATCATCGCCCTGTTCACCGCCAACATCCTCCTTTCGCTCGGAAAAGTTTTCCTGGTCTTCATCGTCGTGCAGCTCCTGGACGGCTCGTACATCGGGCCCAAGATCGTCGGCGAGGCCGTGGGGCTGCATCCCGTCTGGATTATCCTGGCGCTCTCGATGGCCGGGTACTTCTTCGGGTTCGTGGGTCTGCTCCTTGCCGTTCCCCTGGCCGTCCTCGTGAAACTTCTGCTCGCTTCCGCGCTCACCCGGTACCGCGGCTCCGTGCTCTTCCGGGGGGGAGAGGCGAGCATCGCCACGGGCGAGCCGATCGGCGCGGACGCCGGACCGGCTCCCGCGGAAGCGTAGGAGACGGACGGGCAGGGACCCCGGCCGTACGCCGGGCGCAGTCGTCGTGGGGCGGGGCGGCGGGGCGAGCCGGAAACTCTGTCCGGAGGTGACGATGAGCTACAGGGTCGAACGGGAGAGCCGGGGGCCGCGCCGCGCGCGCGGCCGCCGCGGCTGGATCTCGTCGGGGGTGACGGGCGTGGTGGTGGTGGCGCTGGGGGTGCTGTGGGCCTGCGTCCCGCGCGGACCGGCGGGGCCCGCCCCGGCGGCGCCCGCCGCGCCGCAGGGGTTCGTGGCGACCGCGGTGGCGCGCCCGTCGCCGCCGCCCGCCGAGCCGCTGCGGGTGGGGGCGGAGCTGGAGCGCGAGCTCAGGGAGAGCGTGCGCGCTCCCGCGGCCCCGGCTCCCGCCGCGCCGCTCTTCCGCATCTCGGCGCGGCACGAGATGTCCTCCACCATGTACTGTCTCAAGGGACGCACCCGCACCGGGATCCGCACGCGCGACGGGGTGGCCGCGGCCGACCCGGAGTTCCTGCCGCTGGGCTCCGTGGTGCGCCTTTCCAGCCGCGACGGCCGCCCGCTGGGGGTGTTCGTGGTGATGGACACCGGCGGGGCGGTGAAGGGGCGCAAGATCGACATCTACGTGGACGACTGCGACGAGGCCAGGCGCTGGGGGCGCAGGCAGGTGACGGCGGAGGTGCTGGACCTGGGCCGCGACGCCGTGTGATAGCGGATTCGGTTTGAACGGCCTGGCACGGCGGGTTTGGGCGTGCCCCCGGCTGGCGCCGGGGTCGGGCTTCGGCTCCGTAAGCCCGCAAACAACGCGGGCTAACGGAGTCGAGCCCCGGCAAACAGCCGCCGGGTCTCGCCCCTTCGGGCCGTAATCCCTCACGCGGGCGTCGCGCTGGCGTCCGCGGGGGTGGGCCCCCTCACCCCCCGGCCCCCTCTCCCCCGCAAGCGGGGGAAAGGGGGAGAACCGCACGGCATCCCTGCCCTCGGTGTCTTTGAGATGCTCCAGGGAACCTGATCCGCACGGATTCCGCGTGAGGTGAGCCCCTGCCGGACCGTCCGCCCGGCGGGCGGGGTACAAGGCGGCGCGGGACCGGGGATCCGGTCCCGCGCCGTCGTTTTCCGGGAGCCTTCTCCCGCCTCTTTCACCGGACCCGGGCCGTACGCGTGGCTGCGCTGCTGAGCTTTCTCCTCGTTCTCCTGGCCGCCGCCGGGGTGGCCGCGCTGGCCGGGCGGCTGCTGGGCTCGCTGCTCCGCCTGGGGCTCGCCGCGGCCGAGAAGACCCACAACGACGGCCTGGTGGACGCCAGCCTCCGCCGCGGCGACCTGACGGCGCTGGTGGAGCGCCAGGCCCAGGTGAAGACGCTGCGGCGCTCGCGGGGGCGCTCCGCGCTCCTGGTGGCGCTCTGGACGGCGCTGCTGGTGGCCCCGGCGCTGGCCGGATGGGGGCGCGAGGCGTACGCGCTCTCGTCGCTGCTGTGGCTCCTCCCGGGCCGCCCCGCCCTCCCGCGCCGCGCCGCGACCCCGTCGTAGCCGGCGGGCGGAACTCCCCGTCTTCTGCGAAATTTCGTTACAGCTCCGTGGCCCGGGCGTGGACAAACGCTCGATTATCCACGCGACATTTCCCGCCGGGTGGATAACTGCCGCACGGCGTGGCGCCTTTCAACGGCGCCCGGCGGGCTGCGCCGAGCACCGGGCGAGGGCCGGCGTGCCCCGCCGGCCCGTGGAGAGAGAGCGATGAGCGGGAAGGCCGTGCTTTCGGAGGAAAGGCTGGCGGAGATCGAGGTGCGGCTGGGCCGCGCGACGCCGGGGCCGTGGGCGTACAAGGACCGGCTGGGCGGCGGCGGCTGCTTCGTGTTCTCGGAGGACACCTTCCACGTGGTCGCCGTGGAGGAGGACGAGGAGGCCGCGGTCTCCGTCCCCCTGGGGCGGGAAGACGCGGCGTTCATCGCCGGCGCCCGCGAGGACGTCCCCCTCCTGCTGGCGGAGGTCCGCAGGCTGCGCGCGATCCCCGCGTGAGGGATTTCGGCCCGAAGGGGCGAGACCCGCGGGCAGTTTCGCGGGGCTCGACTCCGTTGCACACGGTTGTTCCGTGTGCTACGGAGCCGAAGCCCGACCCCGGCGCCAGCCGGGGGCACGCCCGAACCCGCCGTTCAAAGCGGTTTCAGCGCAACCCGGTACGCGTCC
Organism: uncultured Gemmatimonadales bacterium; assembly: GCA_963716255.1. Lineage (GTDB taxonomy): Bacteria > Gemmatimonadota > Gemmatimonadetes > Longimicrobiales > Longimicrobiaceae > JAFAYN01. Next base: position 4,571,473 of record OY970303.1, read on the forward strand.
ACAGCGCCACGACACCGCAGCCGGCGTTGGTGACCCGGAACTCCGCCGGGATCTCGCCCGCGCCGCGGTACACCTCGATGGCCTCCAGGCTGTTCATGAGGACGTCGTCGATGCTGGCCAGCTGCACCTGCACCCCGTCCAGGTACACGAGCATCTCGCAGACGATGGGCCCCGCGCCGCCCCGGGCCTGCATTCCGGAGCGGGTCGCCCCGCCCGCCGACCCGCGCACGGACAGGGAAGGTCCGAAGCGCACCGTCTGCAGAGTGTAGCTGTCGTTGCCCGCGGGGACCACGCGGATGCCGCGCACCCGCCAGAAGATCTCGCTGGTGCGCCGGGCGCGGGTCTTCTCGATGTCCTCGCGCGTCAGGAAAGTGCCCATCCCCGACTCCCTGCGCCGGTAGAAGCCGGCCGCCGCGAGCGAGCCGTTCTCGCTCCGGGCCACCGCCGTCACCCCCTGCACGGCCACCGGGGCCGGCTCCAGTTCCACGTCCACCTCCATCCCGCCCGAGTCCGGTACCTCAAGGTGGAACTCGGCGGGGCGGTAGCCGATGCGCGCTACCAGCACGAAGACGCGCCCGGGCTGCACCCCCGGCAGCCGCACCCAGCCGCTCTCGTCGGACACGCCCTCGGCGCCGCTCCCCACCACCACGCGGGCGCCGGGGATGGGGGCGTCGGCGCCGTCCACCACGCGGAGGGCCACGCCGGCCGGGCGGATGGGGGCCTGCTGCGCCGCGGGAGCGGTGGGGACGACGAGGAGCGCCGCCGCGAGAAGGGCGAGCCGGGCGGCGAGGCGTCGGGTCATGGGCGTGCGGTGAGGGGGAGCCGAGGGGGGTGTGGCGAGTTCCCGTGCCGGAGGATTGCGCCGGGCGGCGGCCGGCACAAGCCCTTTGGGGCCATGGCGGAGCGAAGTTCCCGCCACCCTCGCGGACGCCAGCGCCGTTCCCGCGTGAGGGATTTCGGCCCGAAGGGGCGAGACCGCGCGGCACCTCAGTTCATTGGTGCTGGCGCGGGCTCGACTCCGTAACGCACGGTTGTTTCGTGCGTTACGGAGCCGAAGCCCGACCCCGTCGCCAGCCGGGGGCACGCCCGAATCCGCCGTTCAAAGCTGTCCCGACCGGGTCCGGCCTCAGCGGAAGCAGGCGATCGGCACGTCCAGCGGCTCCCACTCGGCCCCGGCGTAGGAGAAGTGCCACCATTCCCGGTCGTAGTTGCGGAAGCCCTCCGCCTCCATCGCCCGCACCAGGCGCTGGCGGTTCTCCTCCACCTGGCCGCCCGCGTTGGCGGTGTGCGAGGCCGGCGAGAAGTTGTCGTAGTCGGTCCCCATCTCCGCTTCCCGCCCGCTCCTGCGCCGGATCAGCGTGACGTCCACCGTGCCGCCGCGGTTGTGGCCGCTGCGCTCGGCGACGTACCCCTGCTCGACCACCCAGCGGTTCCCGCTGCGCTCCGCCCAGGCCACCATGGCCCGCGTCGCGCGCACCGGCCGGTAGGCGTCCCACACCTTGATGCCGTATCCCTCCTCGGCCAGCCGCCGGTGCGCCCGCAGCAGCGCCCGCGCCGCCTCGGGGCGCAGGAGGGCGCGGGCGTGCTCGTAGCCGGGGAGCGGGGCGCCGGTGAAGTTGTCCGGGGTCGCGTAGTGGATGTCCACGCGGATGGACCGCGCCAGCGAGCGCACGTCCACCAGGGTGCCGGGGGCCACCGGGGGGCACTCCGCGGAAGCGGCGGGGCGGGTCGCGGCCGGGGCGCACGCCATGAGCTGCGCGGCCGCCGCGGCAAGGACGAGAGGCTTCATGGAAGGGGGGTGCTCGGGGTTCAGAACGGGTGCGCCTGGCCGTCCGCGCCCAGCTCCGTGCCGGGGAAGATCCCGCGGGCGCGGGTCAGCTCCTCCTCGCTCACCCGCGGCGGGAGGTGGACCAGCACCAGCCGCCCGGCCCCGGCGCGCGCCGCTGTACGCGCCGCGCCCTCCGGGGTGGTGTGCCCGCCGAAGCCGCCGGTGGCCTCGTGCGCGAGCAGGTCCGCCCCGCGCGCCAGCCGCGCGATGGCCTCCGACTCCTCGGTGTCGCAGGAGTAGGCGGCGATCCCGCCGCCGCGGCGGTCCTCCACCCGCAGCCCGATCACCGGGACGCTGTGGGTCCCCGGGGCCGCCGTGATCCGCCAGTCCTCGCTTTCCAGCACCGGGGCCCCCTCCTCCAGCGCCACCTCGCGCCAGAGGATCTCCGGCACGTCCTTCCAGCCGCCGGTCTCGAACGACTCCCAGCACCGCCGCGCCTGCGACAGGGCGGGCGCGATGCCGTGCACGGCGATCGGGCGGCGCCGCCCCGAGAGCCAGATCTTTTCCATGAAGAGCGGGAAGCCGGACACGTGGTCGGCGTGCTCGTGCGTCACCACCAGCGCCTCGATCCGGTCCAGCTCCAGCCCCGCGGCCTGCAGGCGCTGCACCACGTCGCCCCCGCAGTCCACCACGACCACGGAGCCGGCCTGCTCGAAGGCGAGCATGGTGGTGGTGCGGTCGCCGCCGCTGAAGCCGGCGCCGGTGCCGAGGAGGTGCAGGGTCGCCACGCGGTGCTCCCGGGCTGGTGTGGCCGCGGCGGGGCCCGCCGCGGGGGTGCGGCTACGCGTCCTCGTCCCCGTCCTTGCCGCGCGCTTCGCTCTCTTCCGTCCCAATCGAGGTGTTGCAGTAGTGGGCGGGGTTGGTGCGCGTGCGGGTGAAGTTGCGCTGCCACTCCTCGGCGACGTTGCCGTCCAGCGTGCCGGGCTCGGCGGGGCGCACCACGAACTGCGCCGCCCTCTGCGCGTAGCGGGTGGAGTCGGCGGGGGTGCGGGCGCTCACGGCCGAGTCCACGTACGCCAGCGCGGAGGACCGCATCTCGGCGAAGTTGCGGTACACGGCGGCGTACTCGTACACCGCCTGCATCCCGGGGGCGATGCCGCCGCTCGCCGCGGCCAGGGTGTCCAGGTTCGCCAGGTTCTCGCGGGCGCGGATGGTCAGCTCCTCGGCCACGCACCCGTTGCGGGCGGCGGCGACGCGCGCCTCGCGGCGCTCGGGGCGGGCGCCGGACCCGCCCTCGCAGGCGGCCAGGAGGGCGAGCAGCGCGGGAACGGCCAGCAGGGCGGCGGCGGTGCGAAGGGTCATCGGCGGCAACCGGGTGGGGTGGGTCTGCGGGCGCGGCGTCAGGCGGCCGCGCCCCCGTCGGGAAAGAACAGCTCGCGCTCCAGCAGCTCGCAGAGCAGGTGGATCACGGTGATGTGCCCCTCCTGGATCCGCTCCGTGGCGGCCGAGGGGACCACCAGCACCTCGGCGCACAGCGCCCGCATGCGCCCCCCGTCCTTGCCGGTGAGCCCCACGGTGAGGGCGCCGCGCTCGTTGGCGGCCTCCACCGCGGCAAGGACGTTGGGCGAGTTGCCGCTGGTGCTGATCGCCACCAGCACGTCGCCCTCGCGCACCATGGCCTCCACCTGGCGGCGGAAGGCGGTGGCGTAGTCGTAGTCGTTGCTCCAGCAGGTGAGCGTGGGCGCGTCCAGCAGGTGGTGCGCGGGGAGGCCGGGGCGCTCGCGCTTGTAGCGCGCCACCAGCTCCTCCACCAGGTGCATGGCGTCGCAGGCGGAGCCGCCGTTGCCGCAGGCGTACAGCCGGTTGCCGGCGCGGAAGGCGGCGGCCACGCGCCCGGCGATGCGGACCACGTCCGGGGCCAGCTCCTTGAGCGCCTGCTTGACGCGGGCGGAGTCTTCCAGGGCCTCGCGCACGAGGGCTTCGGGGTCGTACGGCGTCATACCGGATTTCGTTTGGACGACTGTAACTGCTTCAACGGCTTCGAACGGCGGGGGCGGGCGTGCCCCTCGCTGGCGCTCGGGTCGGGCTTCGGCTCCGTAAGCCCGCAAACAACGCGGGCTGACGGAGTCGAGCCCCCGCGAAACTGCCCGCGGGGTCTCGCCCCTTCGGGCCGAAATCCCTCACGCGGGCATCGCGCTGGCGTCCGCTGGGACTGCACGGAACCCCGCGGTTGCCCCCTCTCCCAGGATTGGGAGAGGGTGGCGAGCCTCAGGCGAGCCGGGGGAGGGGGTCGCCGTCCGCGGCTCAATCTACTGCTTCGGGCGGCCCGGCGGGAGGCGCCGGTGCTGGTCCAGCGCGCCGTACCGGGACAGGATCTCGCGCACGCGGTCCAGCGGCAGCGCCTCCACCGTGCCGCGGTGACCTTTCGTGGTGGTCGCGCGGAACAGGGAGTTGTAGATGGCTTCCTCGGTGGCCTCCACGACCGCTTCGAAGAGCGGGGAGAGCAGGTCGTTGGGGAGCGATTCCACCGCGTGCACGGCACCGCGTCGCTCGGGGGTGCGGCGCACGCCCTCCGCCGTGGAAAAGGCGATGGCGTAGTCGCCGGAGCCGTTGCTCATGGGCGAGCCGGTGCGCCCAAGCCCCACCATGGCCCGCGCGGCCAGCCGCTCCAGGTTGCGGGGCTCCAGCGGCGCGTCGGTGGCCACCACCATCATGATGGAGCCGTCGGCGTCGCCCCGGTCCAGCTCCGCCTTGAGGAAGTACCGGTCCAGCTCCCGGCCCACGGGCGCGCCCAGCACCTGGAGGATCCCCCCGTAGTTGCTCTGCACCAGCACGCCCACGGTGTACCCGCCCAGCGAGCGCGGCAGCGCCCGCGACGAAGTGCCGATCCCGCCCTTCCAGCCGAAGGCGAGCGTCCCCGTTCCCGCCCCCACGGCGCCCTCCTCCACCGGCCCCGTCTTCGCTTCGCGGATGGCGCGCAGCACGTGCTCGGCGCGCACGGGGCGGGCGCGGATGTCGCTCAGGAAGCCGTCGTTGGTCTCGCCCACCACCGCGTTGACGCTGCGCGCCTCCGGGTTCTGCGCCAGCACGTGGTCCAGCACCGCGTCCGCGGCGCGGGGGACGCACAGCGTGCAGGTGAGGACGACCGGGGTCTCGATCTCGCCCAGCTCGCGCACCTGCGTGACGCCCATCAGCTTGCCGTAGCCGTTGCCGACGAACACCGCGCCGGGGACCTTGTCGGCGAACAGGTTGCCGCCGTGCGGGAGGATCGCGGTGACGCCGGTGCGCACCGAGTCGCCCTCGCGCACCGTGACCTGCCCCACCAGGACGCCGGGGACGTCGGTGATGGCGTTGAGCGGCCCCGTGGGGAGGACGCCGGGCGCCACGCCCATCTCGCGGGCGCGCGGGCGGGCGGCGGCGGTGTCCTGGGCCATGAGCGGCTGGGCGAAGGCGAGGAGGGCGAGGAGGAGCGGGCGGGCGCGCATGGCGGCGGCGGGGTACGGGCGGCGGAGTGCCGCGGGTGGCACCCCCGTTGCGATGGGCCGCGGCGGGGCGCCGTGGCGCCGGGTTCCCGTCTCAGGTAAGGGTTGATGAAGCGAGCCGCAAGGCCGGGCCTCCGCGTCCGGCGCCTCCTCCCGCTGCTGCCGGCGCTCCTCGCGCTGGCGGGCGGCTGCCGCCGCCCCACTGGGACCGTGGAGGTGGGCGCGGGGCGCACCCTCCCGCTCGCCGCCCCGGTGGACTCCACGGCCTCCATCGCAGCGGGGCCCGGGGGACGGGTGTGGCTCGTGGCCGGGGGGCGGCTGGCGCTGCTGGACACCACCCGCGGGCCGGCGGCGGCGGCGATCGAGCTGGGTACGACCGACGCGGCGCGCGTGCTGGGAAGCGACACCGCGGCCGTGTACCTGCGCGCCGGGACGCGGCTCCTGGCCGTGTGGCCGGACAGCGGCCGCGTGCGTGCGCGCCGCGGCGGGGTGGGGGCGGACGGCTTCGCGCCCGACCCGCGCGGCGGTGGGTACGTGGCGACGCGCTGGGGCGGGGTGCTGGGGGTGGCGCCGGGGTCGCTGCGCCCGCTGTGGAGCTGGCCGGAGCGCGGCCCCGCGGGCACCGCCCTCGCCGTGTCGCCGCTGGGCGACCGCCTCTACCAGGCGCTCGGCGGGGACGAGCCGCGCATCCTGACGCGCGACGCGCAGACCGGGCGCATCCTGGCGGAAACGGAGACCGCCGCTGCCGTGCGATCGCTGGACGCGGGCGCGGACGGCACGCTGTACGCCGTCACGGAGGCGGGACGGCGCGGCGCGCTCGTGGCGCTGCGCCCCGGACCCGAGGGGCTGGAGGAGCGCTGGGAGGCGTCGCTGCTGGAGCTGGAGCTGGGAGATTCGGTGCGGGTGGCCGTGTCGCCAGGGGGGCGGCGGGTGGCGCTGGTGTCGCGGGAGGGGGGCGGGACGCTGCGGGTGCTGGACGCCGCCACGGGCCGGGTGGCATCGGGCGAGCGCGGCGTTCTGGACGCCGCCTTCGCCGCCGACGGCTCGCTCCTGGTGCTGACCCCGCGCGAGGTCCGCATCGTCCGCCCGTGAGGCGGGCGGGGCGCCCCCGAAGGGGCCGAAACCCGCTCGCGGCGCCCTCCCCGGAGGACTCCCGTACGGACCACTCAGGATAGGCCAGGATGCCTCGATCTCCCATTTCCCACCTTGCGTGCGCCCTCCGATTTGGGTACCATTAGCGTATTTCCTCCCCCGGTCTCCCCCCCTCTGCGTAGAAAGGAATCGATGTCGTACTCTGTAAGTTCTGCGCATGCCGAAGTGCGCGAATCTATGAGGGTGCTGCCGGGGTTCCTCCAGCCGTTCCTCACCTGGCTGACCTGCAAGCCCCTGCCCGAAGAAGATTCCTGGAACCTCAGGCCCATCCACCACCTCGTATCCTCCGTCCTTCCGCTGGTCCTCGGAGTGGCGATCGGCATCGCCGCCGTCACGCTCTCGGGGTTCTGGCTGCTGCTTATGCCCGTGGGATGGCTGCTGACCGTCCACTCCGTGCGCATGCTGCGCAGCGTGGTGGTCCACCAGTGCGCCCACTCCAACTTCCTCGCCAGCCAGCGCGTCAACGACTTCATCGGCGAGGCCGTGTCGGTGGTCACATTGACTCAAAATTATTTACCCTATAAGCGCGAGCACATCAGCGGCCACCACTCCGTCAAGCACATGACGGTGGACGATCCGACGGTGGCGTTCCTGCTGAGAATGGTCGGGGTCCGCGCGGGCATGTCCCGGGACGACCTGTGGTCCCTCATGCTGATGAAGATGTTCTCGCCGTCCTTCCATCTCAGGTTCGTGGGGATCAGGCTGCTGTCCAATGCCAAAGATGCTTCGACCGGGCATATCGTCTCGGTCGTGCTTTTCTGGGGCGCGCTGCTGGCGGTGACGGCCGCCACGGGTGCCTGGCTGCAGCTCCTGCTCGCGTGGCTGCTGCCGCTCACGATCCTGCTCCACATGGCCGAGTGCCTGCGCCTGTCCGGCAAGCACTGCTTCCCGGAGCCGGTCACCATGAAGCGGGGGCAGCAGCAACCCGGCGCGTTCACCCACGGCATCTTCGTGGGCGAGCGCGTCCCGGAGAGCACGCTCCCCGTGCTCCGGAGGATGAGCGCCTGGGCGGTTTGGTGGCTCCGGGTTTTCGTGGTCCACCTCCCTTCGCGCATGCTCGTTCTGGTCGGCGACGCGCCCTGCCACGACTACCACCACCGGCGGCCGAAAGCCAAGGACTGGTCCAACTACATCTTCGCGCGCCAGAAGGAGGTCGTCTCGCTTCCACCCGGCGCGCCCCCCTTCACCGAGGTGTGGGGGATCGCCGCGGCCATCGACGCCACGTTCCATTCCCTGACCGCCGCGGACCCGTCGCAGTACACGCTCGAGGAGACGCATGTCGTGACGGAGTGGGAGCTTCTCGCGGCGCTGGAAGAGTAGACCGGCGCGGGCTCGTGCCTGGCCGGGGCCGGCGCCGCGAAGGTCATCAAACGCGAACCCTCCGATGGACACGGTCCATCGGAGGGTTCGCTGCTTCGGTCCCGGTCCTCGATCCCCGGGACGACTCGCATCCCGTCTCCGGAGACCCGCGCGGATCAGTGGCTCAGGTCCGCGTCCTTGCTCTTGCGCAGCAGGAACGCCGCCGCGATGAACGGCAGGCTGTTCATGGCGAGGACCATGAGGGCTGCCACGAGCATCATCGTGCGGCCGGTCCACGCCGCGTAGACGGCCGCCACGATGGCGGGGAAGGTGATGAAAACCGCGCCGATCAGGAAGAGTCGCATTTCAGGTCTCCGCAGAATCTGTCTCGTCGGACGGCCGCGCCGGCGCGACGCTCGAAGCAGGGTCGGTCGGCCCGCATATTACCGGAGCGCGCATCGTCCCGCAAGCTGGGGGCATCTTGTGTGCCGTAGGTGATTTCCCCGCTCGCCACGGGGGATTTTCCCCACCGGCGGGCGGATCGGGAAGGGCGGTCCTCCCGACTTGTACTCCCCGGGCCGGGCGGCGATGATTGCGGACCGCGGGACGAGCGCGAAAGTGGAGGCGAGCGGAGATGGCGGACACCGGGAGCCGGGACACGGCGGCGGAGCGGGCGCCGGGGATGGCCACGCGCATGGGCAGGGCGCTGCGGCTGCGCTGCCCGCACTGTGGGCGCGGGCGGGTGGTGAGGACGTGGATGCACATGCGGGAGCGCTGCCCCGTATGCGGCATCCGCACGGCGCGGGGCGAGGAGGACCTGATGCTGGGGGCGATGGTGTTCAACATCGCCTTCGCCGAGGGGCTGCTGGCGCTGGTGCTGGTGGGGGTCGCCGTCGCCACCTGGCCGGACGTGCCCTGGAGGCTCCTCCAGTTCGGCGGCCCCGTGCTCATGGTGCTCGCGCCGGTCGCGTTCCTCCCCTTCTCGCGGACGCTGTGGATGGCGTTCGAGCCGCTGTACTTCCCGGTTGCGCCGGACGAAGCGGAGGAGGGAAGAGAGTGGGTGCGGAACGGCAGGGAATAGGGAACAGCCCGACCCCGGCGCAGCCGGGGGCACGCCCGAACCGGCTGTTCAGAGCCGTTTCAGCCGGATCAGTCCTCCGCAACGTGGTCGCCGAAGCGCTCGGACTTCCAGGGGTCGCCGCGCATGTGGTAGCCGCCCCGCTCCCAGAAGCCGGGGCGGTCCTCGGCCAGCAGCTCCACGGCCCGCAGCCACTTGGCGCTCTTCCAGAAGTACAGGTGCGGGATCACGGCGCGCACGGGGCCGCCGTGCTCGGGGGAGAGCGGCTCGCCGTCGTGGTGGGTGGCGAGGAGGTTGTCGTCGCGGTCGAAGTCCTCCAGCGGCAGGTTGGCGGTCCACCCGCCCGCCGCGCGCAGCAGGACGAAGCGCGCCGCGGGCCCGGGGCGCGCGCGGCGCAGGATCTCGCGCACGGGCACGCCCCGCCAGCGGTTGTCCAGCCGGCTCCAGCGCGTCACGCAGTGGATGTCGCCGACGCGCTCTTCCGTGGGCAGCTCCCGCCACTCCTCCCAGCCGAAGCGCAGCTCCTCCTCCACCTCGCCGTACACCTGGAAGTCCCAGGTCGCCGCGTCGAACCGCGGGACCTCGCCGTAGTGCAGCACGGGCCACTTGCGCGTGGGCACCTGGCCGGGAGGCAGGCGGCCCTCCGGGGCCGGGAGCGGAGGGCCGGAGCGTGGGCGGGACGTGGACATCGCGACCTGGGAAGCCGGGGAGCGGAGCGGACGCCGGGGAAACGGGCCGGCCGTGGCACGGCCGGTGCAGCGAGCCCGGGGCTTCACGAATCGTACCTTTCACGGGGCGGAGGCGGCATGACGGACGTGGTGCGGGGCAAGTGCGCTCTGGTGACGGGCGCCAGCAAGGGGATCGGCTACGCCATCGCGGAGGCGCTGGCGGGCGCCGGGGCCGACGTGGTGATCTCGTCGCGCAGCGAAGCGGAGGTGCAGGAGGCGGCGCGCCGCCTGAACGAGGTGTCGCCGGGCGAGGTGGTGGGGGTCGCATGCGACGTGCGCCGCCACGAGGACGTGCGGCGGATGGTGGGCGTGGCGACGGAGCGCTTCGGCGGGGTGGACATCCTGGTCAACAACGCGGGCGTCGGCGGCTTCGGCCCGGTGGACCAGATGGAGCCGGAGAAGTGGCACCAGATCATCGAGACCAACCTCAACGGCGTCTATTACTGCTGCCACGAGGCCATCCCCGTCATGCGGCAGCGCGGCGGCGGGTGGATCATCAACATCGCCTCGCTCGCGGGCAAGAACCCGCTGGCGGGCGGCGCCGCGTACAACGCCTCCAAGTTCGGGCTGGTGGGATTCTCGGAGGCGCTGATGCTGGACGTGCGCCAGGACGACATCCGCGTCAACTACATCATGCCGGGGAGCGTGGCCACCTACTTCAACGGCCACACGCCGAGCGAGGAGGACGCCTGGAAGATCCAGCCCGAGGACATCGCACAGATCGTGATGGACCTGCTGGCCTTTCCCGGGCGCACGCTGCCTTCGCGCGTCGAGGTCCGCCCGTCCAAGCCGCCGAAGCGGTAGGCCTCCCCGCCCATGAGCGACTTCTCGCCCCACAAGCCCAAGGCCGTCATCTGGGACCTGGACGGCACCCTTTCCGACGACCGGGCGCGCGCGCACTACGTGGAGGTGGAGCAGGGGCGCGCGCGGGACTGGGAGTCGTACTTCGACGCCATCGACCAGGACCCGCCCATCGCCGCGTCCATGGAGATCCTCCAGGCCATGCGGGCGTACGGGTCGCGCGTGGTCTTCCTCACCGGGCGGCCGGACTACACGCGTGAGAAGACGGAGAAGTGGCTCCGCGCCAACGGGCTGGACGACTACGACCGGCTGGTGATGCGGCCGGCGGGGGAGCGGCGGCCGGCCGGGTACTTCAAGGCGGAGGCGGTGGCCGCGCTGCGCGAGGAGTACGAGCTGGTGTGCGCCTTCGAGGACCGCATCGACGTGGCGGACGCGCTGCGGCTGGCGGGCGTGCCCGTGTTCCTGTACGGCGCGGGGATGGAGGCAGCGGCGGAGGCGCTGGAGGTGCTGGAGGCGGACCAGGACGACCTGCTGGAGGACGCGACGGAGCTCGGCGTGTCCGGCGCCGGGAGCGGCGAGTAGTCCGCTCCCGGCACCGGGACGGATCTCCGCCTGGCCGTGGAGGCGCAGCTTCCCCCGTGGGGCTCGGCACCTGGACCCCCGCCAGCCGTCGCACCCCGCAGTCCGGTGGGTCCTTCCCGGACGCTCCCGGCTGGATCCTCCCTGGTGGGCCGGTGGAGCCGCCTTCCGGCTAGTGCACGTGCTCCACGTCGATCACGGCGACCGACCGAATGTCCACCTGGGTGAACTCCTGGTCGCTTTCCTCGCGGTACTCCACGTGCGCCGGGGTGACCACCTGCGGAACGATCCCCGGGGGCGGAGTCGTGACGAGCTCCAGGATCAGGATGGCCGGATTGATGCCCTGCGGCACGGCGCGCTCCAGGGACAGCCGGTAGCCGGGGGTGGGCATGTCGCACGTGCCTTTCACGGTCAGCGGGAACGGTCCGGGCGGCATCAGGTCCTGCACCGCTTTCCACTCGCAGCGCAGCGGCTGCGCCGCGCTGCCGGCCTCGTCTCCGCGCCCGTCCCCACCTTCTCCCTCCCTGACAGAGATGATCTTGAGGGTGTGCGCTCCGGCCTGGTCGTGGAGCACCACCTCGTCCTCGTCGGACGGGTAGGGGAAGGCGAATGCGGCGGTGGTATGCTGCGGGGCCGGAGGAGCATCGGGGTTGATCCCGGTGTTTCCGGGGACGGCGAACACGTCGAACTGGGGAGGAAAGATCTTCAACGGGCTCTGCCTGACCACCAGCCTCCCCCCGAAGCCGGGAGTCAGTCCCTCGACGTACAGCACCAGCGGTTCACCATGGCGCAGGGCAACGCGGGCCGTGAGACGGGCCGGGGCGAGGTTTTCCATGTGCGTCTCCAGGCAAGGCGTGGGGGCTTCAAAGAAGTGGCACTGACGGCCCGGTAATACTAGAGACGCAAAACCCGCGCAGTCAATGTTGCCGTTGCGCGGGCCCCCACCGCGCGGGCCACGGTTTGCGCTCCGTCCGCGCCGCCGCCATCTTTTGCGGCGCGCGCGGGGAGTTCCCCCGCGCGCCTGACGACGCCCGTACGCCGACCCTTCCCTGAGCCGAGGAACCATGTCGGATCCCAACTCCGGTTTCCGCACCGAGCGCGACTCGCTCGGCGAGATGCAGGTCCCCGCCGACGCCCTGTACGGCCCGCAGACCCAGCGCGCGGTGGAGAACTTTCCCATCAGCGGCATCCGCTTCCCGCGCCGCTTCATCCACGCCCTGGGCACCATCAAGAAGGCGTGCGCCCGCGCCAACCAGGAGATGGAGTGGCTGGAGGCGCCGGTCGCCGACGCCATCGCCCGCGCCGCCGACGAGGTGATCGCGGGGGAGCTGGACGGGTCCTTCGTGCTGGACGTCTTCCAGACCGGGAGCGGCACCTCCAGCAACATGAACACCAACGAGGTGATCGCCACCCGTGCCACCGCGCACCTGGGCACCGGGCGCGTGCACCCCAACGACCACGTCAACATGGGGCAGAGCTCCAACGACGTGATCCCCACGGCCATGCACGTGTCCGCCCGCGTCGCCATCCACCAGGACCTGATCCCGGCGCTGGAGCGGCTGCGCGACGCCCTGTCCGCGAAGGCCGCCGAGTTCGACGACGTCATCAAGAGCGGCCGCACCCACCTGATGGACGCCACGCCCGTGCGGCTGGGGCAGGAGTTCGGCGGCTACGCCTCGCAGGTGGACCACGGCATCCGCCGCCTGCGCAACGCCTCCGAGGAGCTGGCGGAGCTGGCGCTGGGTGGCACGGCCGTGGGCACCGGCACCAACGCCCACCCCGAGTTCGCCGCGCGGGCCATCGCCGCCATCAGCCGCGACACCGGGCTGGAGTTCCGCGAGGCCGAGAACCACTTCGAGGCGCAGGGCGCAAAGGACGCGTACGTCAGCGCCTCCGGGGCGCTCAACACCCTGGCCGTGTCGCTCCTCAAGATCGCCAACGACGTGCGCTGGCTGGCGAGCGGGCCCACCTCCGGCCTGGCCGAGATCACCCTCCCCGCCGTGCAGCCGGGCTCGTCCATCATGCCGGGGAAGGTGAACCCGGTGATGAGCGAGGCGCTGATGATGGTGTGCGCGCAGGTCATGGGGAACCACGTCACCGTCACCGTGGGTGGGCAGCACGGCAACTTCGAGCTCAACGTGATGATGCCCGTGATGGCGAGCGCACTGCTCCAGTCCGTGGCCATCCTGTCCAGCGCCTGCGACGCCTTCCGCGGCAGGGCCGTGGAGGGGATCGGCGCCAACCGCGAGCGCTGCCGCGACCTGCTGGAAAAGAACCCCTCCATCGCCACCGCGCTCAACGCCTACGTCGGCTACGACGAGGCCGCCGCCGTCGCCAAGGAGTCCGCAAAGAACTTCGAGTCCGTGCGCGACGTGGTGAAGCGGCGCGGCCTCCTTTCCGACGAGCAGCTGGACCAGGTGCTGAACGTGCGCGAGATGACCGAGCCGGGGATCCCCGGCGGCGGCGCGCCGGGCGGCGGGGCGGGCTGAGCCGTGCACGTCCTCCCCTGCGGGCACGCCGTCCGCGACCCGGAGCAGACGCACTACTGCACCTACCTGCACCTGGACGAGCTGCTCCGCCTCCAGCCGGAGGCCGGCCAGCTCCGCCACCCCGACGAGCACCTGTTCGTGGTGACGCACCAGGGCTTCGAAGTGTGGTTCACGCAGCTGCGCTTCGACCTGCGGCGCATCATCGACGCCCTGCAGCGCGACGACGCGGGGCTCGCCACCTGGCTCGCGCAGCGCTGCACCGCCATCGCGCGTCTCCTGTCGCCCATGATGCGGGTGCTGGAGACCATGACGCCGTCGGACTTCTACGCCTTCCGGGCCCACCTCGCCCCCGCCAGCGGCACCGAGAGCTGGCAGTGGCACGAGATCGAGATCCTGGCCGGGGCGCGCGAGGAGCGCTTCCGGAAGTACCTGGAGAGCGAGCTGTCCGAGGTGGCCGGGAGCGGGACGCAGGCGTTCCTGTGGACCGAGCGGCTGGCCGCGCTGTGGGACGCGCCCTCGGTGGCCTCCGCCTGCCGCGAGCTGTTCGCGCGGCGCGGGGTGGAGCCGGCGGACGCCTACCAGGTGGCGCCGGCCGGCAACCCGCACGCCGACCTTGTGCTGCTCGCCGAGGCGCTCATGGACTTCGACGAGGAGGTCAAGGTGTGGCGCTTCGTCCACGCCCGCACCGCCGAGCGCACCATCGGGCCGGACAACGCCGGGACCGGGCACACGACCGGGGTGCGGTACCTGGACATGGCGGCGATGCACCGGGAGCTTTTTTTCCCGTTCCTGTGGGAGGCCCGCGGGGTCCTTTGGGAGCGGGCTCTGAGGGCTAGCTCTTAGAAATAACGGTGGGGTTGGGCGTGCCCCCCGCGGGGCGCGGGGGTCGGGCTTCGGCTCCGTAAGCCCGCAAACAACGCGGGCTAACGGAGTCGAGCCCCGCGAAACTGCCCGCGGGTCTCGCCCCTTCGGGCCGGAATCCCTCACGCGGCATCTCGCTGCGTCCGCCGGTTCGGCGACAGGGGCCCCGCCGTGTTCGGCGGGGTTTCTTCGCATCCCTTCTTCACCTCCACGCTTCCTCATGCCGGCCGTACGTCCGCGCTCGCGCGCGCTCTACCTCGCGCTCGCCCTCGCCGTGGTCGCGCTGGGGCTGGCGTCGCGGCGGTACCGGCCGGCGCTGCCCCCGTTCGTCGGCGCGTACGCGGGGGACACGCTGTGGGCGGCCATGGTGTACCTGCTCGCCTGCGCGTGCCGGCCCCGGGCGCGCGTCGCCACGCTTGCGGCGGGGGCGCTGCTGTTCGCCTTCGGCATCGAGGGCGCGCAGCTGTACCACGCCCCGTGGATCGACGCGGTCCGCGCGACCCGCGCGGGCGCGCTGGTGCTCGGCCACGACTTCGTGTGGAGCGACCTGCTCTGCTATGCGGCGGGGGTGCTCCTCGCCGCCGCCGCCGACCTGCGGCTCCGGGCCCGGCGGGCGGGGGCGCCGGCCTGACGCTGCGTCACGGCGCCCCGTGGCGGGGCGGCCGGGAGCCGGGCGAGTGCGCCCGGTCCCCGGCTCCAGGGGTCGTCAGAACAGGCAGAGGCACTGCCCGTTGTTGCAGCGGCCCTCGATCCCGCCCTGGGCCTGGCACTGCTTGTTGCACGCCTTGGGATTGCAGGCGCGTGCCGCCTCGTGGCCGGCGGGGGCGGCGAACGCCTGCGCGGCGCCGAACCCCAGTGAAGCCGTGAGCGCCAGCGCGGCCAGCGCGTTCCGAGCCTGCTTCAGCGTTCCTTTCATCCGGACCTCCGTGTTTGGGTGTCCCGCCGCGCATGCGGCGTGGCGCAACACGCCCGCACGTCCCGTTCCCGATGCGAGTCCGCTAGTATGCGATGCCGCGCCGGAGAAGGCCACATCTACGGAACGAGTCCCGTAGCGGGTCGCGCCCGGTTAGATTCTCCACATCGGAGACCACGCTCCACCCGCGCTCATGTCCCGTCTCCCGCTTCGCATCGCCGCCGCGCTGCTCCTGGGGGCGCTCGCCGCCTGTACGCACAACCTGCGGCAGGTGCAGGACCCGCCGCGCTCGGCGGCGGTGGCGACGGCGTACCCGTGGAACAGCATGGTCTACCTGGCGCGCACCGACAGCGGGGTGGTGGTGATCGACCTGGGGTGGTACGGGGCGGAGCGGGCGCTGCGACGCGGGCTGCGGCGCCTCGGTGCCGCCCCGGAGGAGGTGGCCGGAGTCTTCCTCACCCACAGCCACCGCGACCACATCGGCGGGTGGCGGGCGGTGCGCCACGCGCCCTTCCACGTGGCCGCCGCCGAGGTGGCGCTGCTGGAGGGCGGCGCGCACCACCCCGACCTTCCCTCGCGTGCCGGCGAGCGGCTGGCCGGCAACCCCGCGCCCTGGCACGGCGAGGTGGAGGTGCGCCCCTTCGCCTCGGACACCGCCTTCGTCTTCGGGCGCGACACCGTGCGCGCCTTCCCCGTCCCCGGCCACACCGCCGGGAGCGCCGCCTACCTCGTCCGCGGTGTCCTCTTCGTCGGCGACGCGGTGGCCTACTCATACCTGGGCGGCTTCCGCCCCGCCTTCGGCATCTTCACCGATGACCCCGAGCGCGGCCGCGCCAGCATGGCCGCCCTGTGGGAGCGCGTGCGCCCCTACGCCCCGCGCTGGGTGTGCACCGCGCACGCCAAGTGCGCCCCCGCCGACTCCGCCTTCGCCCGCAAGGTGATCCGGTAGGTACGAAACGGCGCCGCCACCGGGATCCTCCGGTGGCGGCGCCGTTCGCGTGAGGGATTACGGCCCGGAGGGGCGAGACCGCGCGGCTGTTTGCGCGGGCTCGACTCCGTTAAGCACGGTTGTATCGTGCTTTACGGAGCCGAAGCCCGACCCCGGCGCCAGCCGGGGGCACGCCCCACCCCGCAGTTCAAAGCCGTTCCCGCACGTAGATCTTCTTTTCCAGCACCACCCGCTCGTCGGCCTGGAAGTTCCCCCCCACCACCCGCCGCCCCTGCACGCGCAGCACGGCCTCACCCGGCTGCGGAAAGGTCACGGCCACGGTGCGCGGAAGCTCCACCAGCGCGTCGCCGCACGCCGTCCAGTGGTCCTCGGGCGTGTAGTCGAAGGGCGTGATCAGCGCGATCCCGGGCTGCTGCATGTCCACCTGCGCCCCGGAGGCCGCCCAGCAGACGGTGGGGCCCACGGTGGTGACCACGACCGGAAAGGGAATCCCCGCCTGCACGGTGTCCGGCGCGGCGACGCCCGGCCGGGGGGCGCCCGGCGAGCCGGTCTGGGGGGACGTGGCACCTCCGTACACCGGGGCCGCCACCCAGGCCAGGATCCCCACGGCGTGCACGCCGCCGTCCGGAGCGGCCGTGACCGCGGCGCCGTCGCAGGCGGCCACCAGCGCGGCGGCCAGTGCCAGGGTGCAACGAGTCGGGAAATGCATGGAAGTCTCCGTGTCCGCCTCCGGAGGGACGGCTCGCGTCGCGCGGGCGCTCGCCTCCGGCGGGGTGGTTCGGTTCGGCTGGCTGGTACGCGGTTGACGAGCGGGCCGGCGGAAGGGTCACACCGGGCCGGGGGCGCGCGGGCCCCCGGCCCTCCCGCCGGTCAGAATCCCCAGCCGCCGCCCCCGCTGCCGTCGCAGATGTTGCTCCCCACGCAGCCGTCCGCGGGCGAGTTCGTGAAGAAGCGCGAGGTGTTGCGCATCTCCCCGTTGGAGTACACCGCCACCTGCAGGGTGAAGTCCCCGTCGCCCGCGGTGACGTGCACCGTCTGGGTGCCGCCGGTCCCCAGCAGCTGCTCGTAGCCGGTGGCGTGATTGTACAGCGACCACTGGTAGGTGTAGGTGCCGTTTCCGCCCTCGGGGACCGCGTTCCAGGTGTAGTAGCCCGTGCCGGAAACGCCCACGGGTCCGGAGATGGACACCCCGAAGTACCAGGGGCGCGCGTAGGCCAGCCGGTTCGGCGACCCGTGCGTGTCGCCGATCCTCCCCTGGGTGGAGGAGTTGAGCACCGCGTCGCGGATCTTCCAGACGGGCGCCTGGGGCTCCGCCTGGAGGTAGAGCGCCACCACTCCGGCCACAAGCGGCGAGGCCATGGAAGTCCCGGAGATGGTGCGGCTGTCTGTGTCGCTCCCGGCCCACGCGGAGGTGATCCCCGTCCCCGGGGAGAACACGTGCACGCAGCTGCCCCAGTTGGAGTCGGGGGCACGCCAGTCGTTGCTGTCGGAGCTCCCCACGGTGATCACGCTGGCGACCCGCTTGGGCGAGTAGTTGCAGGCGTCCGCGTTGCTGTTGCCCGCCGAGGTGACCACCGGCACGCCGGCGTTGATCAGGCTGGTGACCGCCGCGTCGATGTCGGAGCGGGCGGACCAGGTGTAGCTCAGGTTGACCACCGCCGGCTTGACGTGGTTGGCGCGCACCCAGTCCAGCCCGGCCAGCGCTCCGCTCACCGTCGCGGCGCCGTTGCAGTTGGCGATGCGGATGGCGTGCACCACGGCGTCGCGCGCGACCCCGTAGGTGGCGCCGGCCGTGGTCGCCGCCACGTGCGTGCCGTGTCCGCTGCAGTCGTCCGCGCCGCGGCCGTCGTTGATCGCCGTGTAGTCGTGGCGCGCACGGGCGCCGTAGCCGAACTCGGCGTGGGTGCGGCGGATGCCGCTGTCCACAACGTAGATGTTCACCCCGGCGCCGGTGGCGTTGGGGGTGAAGGCGCCGTTCAGCGGCAGGTCGCGCTGGTCGGCGCGGTCCAGGCTCCAGGGCGACGCGGACTGGTCCGCCACCCCGACCTCGTCCTGGACGATCTGCTTCACCAGGGGGTGCTTGCGGAGCGCTTCCACGGCGGCGGGGGCGAGCTGCACCGCGAAGCCCTTGAGGGCGTGCTCGTAGACGAAGAGCAGGGAGTCGCCCTTGCCGCGCGACATGGAGCGGGCGAAGCCGCGCACGTCTGCGGCCTCCGGCTTCAGGATCACCACGTACTGGTCGGGGATGCGCTTCGCCGGTGTGGCGGTGTCCGCACGGGCGAGCAGCGGGGCGTCGCCGGCGCCGGTGAGCGGGGCCGCGCCCCGGTCGGTGCAGGCCGCGCCCAGCAGGGCGACGGCGAGCAAAAGCCAGCGAGGACCTCCGTGCCGCGTCTTCGGGAGGGACATGGAAGGCTCCATGGTTCGGGTGTGCCCGGCGATGCGGGCGCGGCTTTCCTGCCGGCGCCGTGGCGGCGTCCGGCGAAAGCGGTCAAAGGGGTGCATGTCTTCGCTCCGGCCCCGGGGATGCGGGGCGGGGGGCGGCGCGCTCCTCCCGGTGGCGATGCGGGCGGGGAGGGCCCCCGTTCGTCCACCACGCGTCCGTCCTCCGCCCCTCAGGACGAGCGCTGTCCCCCTCGCGTCACGGCCCCTGATGACCGGCTCGGAGTGGCGCGAATGGGACCGTCTCGTCACGCCAACAACATGCACTGCTCGGATGAACGGCAGGGGTGGGCGTGCCCCCGGCTGGCGCCGGGGTCGGGCTTCGGCTCCGTAACGCACGAAACAACCGTGCGTAACGGAGTCGAGCCCCCGCAAACGGCCGCGGGGTCTCGCCCCTTCGGGCCGAAATCCCTCACGCGGGCTCCGGGGCATTGCCGCGGCTGATTTCCATTTCCCGGCCTTTGCCGCGGGACAGGGAGGCGGCGGTGAACCGCGCCAGCCCATTCCCGCCCGTCTCCGGTGAACGTCCACCGCGAGCTGCTTCGCGCGGCGACAAAAAGCCCCTCCCCCAGTTTTGGGGGAGGGGTTGGGGAGGGGGCCCCCGCGGACGCCAGCGCGATCCCCGCGTGAGGGATGCGAGCGCGAAGCGGCGAGACCCGACGGCAGTATCGTCGGGGCTCGCCTCCGTTAGGCAGCGTCGTTTGCTGCCTTACGGAGCCGCAGCCCGACCCCGCGTCAGCGGGGGCACGCCCAACCCGCCGTGTACGTCACGTGCGGAAACCACTCACCAGCTCGCGCATCCGCTCGGCCGCGTGCAGCAGCTCCGCGCTGGAGGCCGACATCTCCTCCGTGGCGGCGGACTGCTCCTCGGCGGCGGCGGACACCTCCTGGGCGCTGGCGGCGTGCGACTCGGAGGTGCCGGACACCTCCGTCATCCCGCCCTCCACGTCGCGCATGGCGTCCTGGTTGCGGGTGACGGCGTCCACCACACGGTCGGCGGCGAGGCGCACCCCGTCCACCGCGGCGATGATCTGCTCCAGCGCCGCGTCCGCGCCCTTGGACACCTGCTCCACGCCGGCGACCTTGTCGGTCCCCTGCTGCATGGTGGTCACCACCCCCTCGATGCGGGAGCGGATCCCGCTGACGTTCTGGGCCACCTCCTGCGCGGCGCGCGCCGAGCCCTCGGCCAGCTTGCGGACCTCCTCGGCCACGACCGCGAAGCCGCGGCCGTGCTCGCCGGCGCGAGCCGCTTCGATGGCGGCGTTCAGCGCCAGCAGGTTGGTCTGCCGGGCGATGCCGGTGATGGTTTCCACGAAGCGGTCGATCTGGATGGACGACTGCTTGAGCTCGGCCACCTGCTGCGCCGACTCGTGCACCACCTCGCGCACCTCCAGCAGGAGCTGCAGCGCGGTCCCCACCTGCGCGCGGCTCCCGCCGGCCACGGTGGAGATCTGCTCGCCCAGCGCGGTCACGCTCTGCGAGGCCGAGGCGATCTCCTGGGTGCGGCGGCGCATCTGCTCCAGCGCCTCCATGGTGGTCTGCAGGCCGCGCGTCTGGCTCTCGGCGCCGCTGGCGATCCCCACCATCGCGGTGGCGACCTCGCTGCTGGAAGCGGCCACCTCCTCGCTGATGCTGGACAGGTCCGAGGCGAAGGCCGAGATCTGCGACGAGGTGGTCACCGTTTCCGAGACGATGTTGCGGAGCTGCGCCGCCATGCCGTTGAAGGCGTCCGACAGCGAGGCGAACTCCGTGGTCATGCGCCCGTCCAGGTGGATGCGCAGGTCGCCCTCGCCCAGCTGCTCCGCCGCGCCCATCAGGTTCTGCAGCGGGGTGTTGATGTCGCGCAGCGCCGTGAGGATCAGCCCGATGGCCGCGAGCACCGCGACCACCGAGATGAAGACGAGCAGGCGCTTGCGGTCGCGCGCGGTGCGCGCCAGCTCGACCGACGCCGCGGACACCTTTTCCGCCTGCGCCGCGCTCACCTTGCCGATCTCGGACTGCAGCGTGTCGGTGAGGGGGCGCACGGCCGCCACCCGCGCCACCGCGCGCTCGCCCTCGCCGTTGTCGGCGAGGGCGTGGGCGAGGGCGTACTGCACCTCGATCCTGGAGTGCAGGCCCTCGATCCGCTCGATCTCCTGCCGCTCGGCGGAGGACAGGTTCTCCAGCTCGCGGTAGGCCGTCTGCTGCTCGTGCGCCCTGAGGCCCACGGCGGCGAAGGTGCGGGCGATGCCGGCGTCGCGGCTCACCAGGTAGCGCTCCCCGGCGGCGATCTGGCTGAGGATCTGCGATTCCAGCGAGCCGCCGATGGCGGTGGTGCTCCGCAGCGACTCCAGCCGGGTGTCCATGGCCCGGGTCAGGCCGTCCAACGTGTACACGCTGACCACCGCGCCGGCCGCGATGAGGAAGACCAGGAGCAAGCTCCCGGCGTACAGCCGCCCGCGTAGCGTGGAAAGCATTGAGCCGCCGCGGCGGACCGGGGGAGCGTTCATCGGTTCGTCGGCAGGGTCGGGGGCGGGCGCCACGGTCTCGCCGCTGCGGAAGACTTCGCGCGGGAGCCGGATCGCCGGGCGGGTGGACACGCGAGACGCGTCGGCAGGGCCGTGCTCCGGGTCGAGGTCCGGGTTCGACGGTGTGCTCATGGACGGGTGCTCGGGAGCGCGGGAGGTACCACCCCGGCGCGCGGGGTGCGAAGGTCGGCATGCGGGGCGCGGAACGGCCCGCGGCCGCAGATGCGGGCGAACGCCATGTAGCCGGGAAACGAGCGGACGGGCGGTCTATGTAGGGAGAAGGCAAGGTACCTGCGGAGCGGGGGGATTGTCAACCTCGCGGCGTTGCCGGCTCCGGGGCGAGGGGCTAGTTTTCGGCGCACAGAATGAGTCAGCTTTGCGCGGGGAGTGAACGGAAGTGAGCCAGAAAGACAAGAACCGGGAAGAGGACGGCGCGGGCAGGGCGTACGACGTGCGGATGGTCCGGCGCCTGGTGCGCTACCTCCACCCCTACCGCCTGGCGGTGGCCGGGTCCATGGCGCTGCTGTTCGTGGGGGCGGCGCTGGAGCTGGTGGGCCCGTGGATCACCATGACGGTGCTGGACCGCGCGGTCCCCGCGCGCGACGAGCGGCTCCTGCTGACGATGACCGCGGTGTTCGCCGGCGCGCTGGCGCTCTCGTTCGTGCTCCAGTACGCGCAGTCCATCCTGACCACCTGGCTGGCGCAGCGGGTGATGTTCGACATCCGGGTGGAGCTGTTCTCGCACCTGCAGCGGCTGTCGCTGCGCTTCTTCGACGCCAACCCGGTCGGCCGGCTGATGACCCGGGTGACCAACGACATCGAGGTCCTGAACGAGATGTTCGGGGCGGGGGTCGTCACCATCTTCGGCGACGTCTTCGTCCTGCTCTTCATCGTGGCGGCCATGTTCCGCATGGACTGGCGCCTGGCGCTGGTCACGCTCACCATCCTTCCCTTCATCCTGGCCGCGGCCTTCCTGTTCCGGGCGCGCATCCGCGATGCGTACCGCGACATCCGCGTGCGCCTGGCGCGCATCAACGCGTACCTGCAGGAGCGCGTGGGGGGAATGCGCGTGGTGCAGCTCTTCGGGCGCGAGGAGCAGTCGCTGCGGCGCTTCCGCGACGTCAACGACGAGCACCTGGAGTCGCACCTCCGCTCCATCAAGTACTACGCCCTGTTCTTCCCGGTCATCGAGGTGCTCACCGCCGTCGCCCTTGCGCTGATCCTGTGGTACGGCGGGGTGCAGGCGCTGGACGGGGCGGTCACGGTGGGGACGATCGCCGCCTTCCTGCAGTACGCGCGGCGCTTCTTCCGCCCCATCCAGGACATGTCGGAGAAGTACAACATCCTGCAGGGGGCCATGGCGTCGTCGGAGCGCATCTTCGCCCTGCTGGACACGGAGCCGGAGATCCGCGACGACCCGGATCCGCTGCACCTGCCCGGGAGGGCTGCGGGGCTGATCGAGTTCCGCGACGTGTGGTTCCGCTACGGGGAGGCGGACCCGTGGGTGCTCAAGGGCGTGTCCTTCACGGCGCGCCCGGGCGAGCGGGTGGCGATCGTGGGGGCGACGGGTGCGGGGAAGAGCACCATCATCAACCTGCTGATGCGCTTCTACGAGCCGGAGCAGGGGGAGATCCTGTTCGACGGCGTGCCGATCGAGCGCGTGCCCATCCGGGAGCTGCGCGGGCGCGTGGGGCTGGTGCTCCAGGACGTGTTCCTGTTCAGCGGCGAGGTGAGCTACAACGTGCGGCTGGGGCGCACGGACATCTCGGACGAGCGGATCCGGCAGGCGGCGGAGCGGGTGGGCGCGGACCCGTTCATCCGGCGGCTGCCGGGCGGGTACGAGCAGCCGCTGGGAGAGCGGGGGATCTCGCTGTCGGTGGGGGAGCGGCAGCTGGTGTCGTTCACGCGGGCGCTGGCCTTCGACCCGCCGGTGCTGGTGCTGGACGAGGCGACGAGCTCGGTGGACTCGGAGCTGGAGGCGCAGATCGAGCGTGCGCTGGGGGAGCTGATGAAGGGACGGACGTCGCTGGTGATCGCGCACCGTCTTTCGACCATCCAGAGCGCGGACCAGATCCTGGTGCTGCACCACGGGGAGATCCGGGAGCGGGGGACGCACGCCGAGCTGCTTCGGCAGGGAGGGCTGTACGCGCGCCTGCACGAGCTCCAGTTCGTGCGCGCGGAGCTGGCCCACCTGCCGCCGGGGCAGGTGGACATCGAGCCCGAGGCGGAGCCGGAAGCGGAGCAGGCGCAGGCGTAGACGGCGGGCGCCGCGGGCCGCTCCGGAGCCCGGCGGTACGGCTGCCGGTCTCCTGCGCGGGCTCCGGAAGCCAGCCAAACTGCCGGCTGTCTCCCTTCGCCGGAGGGAGCCTCGCCAAACGGCCGGCGAGTCTCCCACCGTGAAGAGGGACGTGGATACAGCGGAACGACGAAAGGCGCCCCTGCCGCGGGATCCCGGCGGGGGCGCCTTCTCGTGCTTCGTACCGCCGCTGCCGGAGGGGAGAGCGGCCCCGGTCCTCCGTACCGGAACCGAGGGCCGGACCGACCCGCTGCCCCGTTGCCGGTTCCGGGCCCTAGGGGGTAGCTTCCGGCACTCGGAACGAGTCTGCTTTGGGCCAGGAGATACGGTGTGAGCGAGAAAGACAGGAGCCGGGAGGAGGACACCGGGGACCGGGCGTACGACGTGCGCCTGGTGCGGCGCCTGGCCCACTACCTGCGCCCGTACCGGCTGGGAGTGGCCGGCTCCATCGCCCTGCTGTTCGTCGGCGCGCCGCTGGAGCTGGTGGGGCCCTGGATCACCAAGCTGGTCCTGGACCGGGTCGTTCCGCAGCGCGACGAAGGGCTCCTCCTCCTGCTCACCGGCGCCTTCGTGGGAGCGCTGGCGTTCGCGTTCGTGCTCCGGTACGTGCAGGCCATCCTGACCACCTGGCTGGCGCAGCGGGTGATGTTCGACATCCGGGTGGAGGTGTTCTCGCACCTGCAGCGGCTGTCGCTGCGCTTCTTCGACGCCAACCCGGTCGGCCGGCTGATGACCCGGGTGACCAACGACATCGAGGTCCTGAACGAGGTGTTCGGGGCGGGGATCGTCACCATCTTCGGCGATGTCTTCGTCCTGCTCTTCGTCGCGGCGGCGATGTTCCGCATGGACTGGCGGCTGGCGCTGATCGCGCTGACCATCTTCCCCTTCATCGTCGTTGCCACGCTCGTCTTCCGCGCCCGGATGCGCGGGACCCTGCGCGAGATCCGGGTACTCGTGGCACGGATCAACGCGTACCTGCAGGAGCGCGTGGGGGGGATGCGCGTGGTGCAGCTCTTCGGGCGCGAGGAGCCGTCGCTGCGGCACTTCCGCGAGGTCAACGACGAGCACCAGGAAGCGCACCTCCGCTTCGTCACCAGCTCCGCGCTCTTCCTCCCGGTGCTCGAAGTGCTCACCGCCGTCGCCCTTGCGCTGATCCTGTGGTACGGCGGGGTGCGGGCGCTGGACGGGGCGGTCACGGTGGGCACCATTGCCGCCTTCCTGCAGTACGCGCGGCGCTTCTTCGCCCCCATCCAGGACATGGCGGAGAAATTCAACATCCTGCAGGGGGCCATGGCGTCGTCTGAGCGCATCTTCGCCCTGCTGGACACGGAGCCGGAGATCCGCGACGACCCGGATCCGCTGCACCTGCCCGCCAAGGCTGCGGGGCTGATCGAGTTCCGCGACGTGTGGTTCCGCTACGGGGAGGCGGACCCGTGGGTGCTCAAGGGCGTGTCCTTCACGGCGCGCCCGGGCGAGCGGGTGGCGATCGTGGGGGCGACGGGTGCGGGAAAGAGCACCATCATCAACCTGCTGATGCGCTTCTACGAGCCGGAGAAGGGGGAGATCCTGTTCGACGGCGTGCCCATCCGGCGCGTGCCCATCCGGGAGCTGCGCGGGCGCGTGGGGCTGGTGCTCCAGGACGTGTTCCTGTTCAGCGGCGAGGTGAGCTACAACGTGCGGCTGGGGCGCACGGACATCTCGGACGAGCGGATCCGGCAGGCGGCGGAGCGGGTGGGCGCGGACCCGTTCATCCGGCGGCTGCCGGGCGGGTACGAGCAGCCGCTGGGAGAGCGGGGGATCTCGCTGTCGGTGGGGGAGCGGCAGCTGGTGTCGTTCACGCGGGCGCTGGCCTTCGACCCGCCGGTGCTGGTGCTGGACGAGGCGACGAGCTCGGTGGACTCGGAGCTGGAGGCGCAGATCGAGCGTGCGCTGGGGGAGCTGATGAAGGGACGGACGTCGCTGGTGATCGCGCACCGTCTCTCGACCATCCAGAGCGCGGACCAGATCCTGGTGCTTCACCACGGGGAGATCCGGGAGCGGGGGACGCACGCCGAGCTTCTGCGGCAGGGAGGGCTGTACGCGCGCCTGCACGAGCTCCAGTTCGTGCGCGCGGAGCTGGCCCACCTGCCGCCGGGGCAGGTGGACATCGAGCCCGAGGCGGAGCCGGGGGCGGAGCCGGCGGGGGCGCAGGCGGACCCGGTGGCGTAGACGTCTTCGGCGGCGCAGGCGTCTTCGGCGGGCCGCTCCGGAGCCCGGCGGTACAGCTGCCGGTCTCCTGCGCGGGCTCCGCGAACCCCGCCGAACTGCCGGCGGGTTTCCCTTCGCCGGAGGGAGCCTCGCCGAACAGCCGGCGTGTCTCCCTCCGTGAAGAACAATGTGGGTACAGCGGAACGACGAAAGGCGCCCCCGCCGCGAGATCCCGGCGGGGGCGCCTTCTCGTGCTTCGCGCTCCCGTATCTACTTCCGCGCTCCCGCGCTCCGCACCCTCGCGGCCCCCGCCGGCGGCGCGGCCTTTCCCAGCTTGGCGTCGTACAGGCGGGCGTCGGCGGCGGCGATCATCTCCTCGGGCGAAGCGAAGCCCGGCTCGTACGCGGCGATCCCCACGCTCACGGCGATGGTCCCGGCCAGGCGGCGCCGGACCCGCTCCACCAGGGACCGGGCGCCGTCCTCGCTGCCGCGGGGGAGGATGACGACGAACTCGTCGCCGCCGTAGCGCACCACCAGGTCGGAGCCGCGTACCTCCTGGCGCATCGCGTCGGCGACGGAGCGGAGGATGCGGTCGCCGGCCAGGTGGCCCTGCCCGTCGTTGACCGCCTTGAAGTCGTCCAGGTCCACCACCACCAGGGTGAGCGGCTCGCCCCGGCGCGCCGCGGCCCAGGCGCGCTCCAGCACCACCTCCATCTGGCGGCGGTTGGCCAGGCCGGTGAGCGGGTCGGTGAGCGACAGGCTGCGCACCTCCCCCAGGAGGCGCACCCGCTTCAGCGCCGCCTCGGCGAGGCTGGCCAGCGCGCGGAAGATGTCCCAGTCCTGGGGCTCGAAGAGCCGCTCCGCGCGGCGCTCCACCAGGAAGAGGAGGCCGTCCTCGCCCACAGGGGTGTGGGCCACGTAGGCGGCGCGGGTCTCGGTGAAGAGGGGAGAAAGGGCGGAGAAAGGGGAGCCCGTGTCGGCGCGGGCGTCGCCGCGGGCCAGGATCCCGGGGCGCCGGAAGCGCGCGTGCGCCGGGAGGGCCAGCCGCCGCGCCTCCGTCCCCCCGATGCAGTGCTCCACGGGGCGGAATACCCCGGCCGCCGGGTCGCGCAGGAAGAGGACGGCCATGTACCCGTCCACGATGCGCAGCACGTGCTCGCCCAGGGCGCGGCACACCTCCTCCGCGCTTTCCGCGTCGTTCAGCTGCTCCGAGAAGGCGATCAGCTTCTCGGGTAGCTGCTCGCGGCGCCACGCCCGCAGCCGCTCCTGCCGCCAGGCCGCCGCTCCCGCCGCCGCGCGCTCCAGCAGGTCCTCGCCGCCGCCGCCGCGGGGGATGGAGCGGACGGCCGCCCCCGCCAGCAGCACCGCGTCCCGCGTTCCCAGGTCCAGCAGCACCACCGCTTCGTCCGAGGGGAGGACCGACTCCGTCTCGCGCACCGCCACCGGGTGCAGGGCGCCGCCGGGCTCCGCGCCGCAGGCCATGAGCGCCAGCCGGTACCCGCCCGCGGCCTGGAAGGATTCACCCTCCGGCGAGGCGGGGCTGGCGAGCAGCAGGCTCAGCTCGCGGTCCTCCCTGCGGCGAAACTTCATGAATTTGCTCCTCCCGTGCGGCGGGTGGCCAAGGCGGGCGGGTCGCCGGGAACGCCTGAAAGGTGCATGCCGCGGCGATAGTGTCCGGAGTGGACGGCGGCGGCGGCGGCGTGGGGCGGCCTGGGGTTTTTCCGAAAAGGGCGGCGGGCGGCCCGAATATAAGCAGCGTAACCGGTTAACACAACCGCGCTTGGCGTCCCGGAGCATCGCATCCCGCAGCGTCGTGCGTTTGCCGGCCCGACGGAGTGCGGGCGCGCGCCTCACGCTCCCGGGGTGTTCCCGTAACCCGAAGCGTATAAGGGATTTGGCTTTTACTGGCCTGCTTCTTGCCCGCTCTTGCGACCCCAGGGCCGGCGCCGGCTCTCCTCCGCTTTTCCCGCAACGTACGGCCGAATCGTGAACGACAAGACGATCCTGGTAGTGGACGACAACGTCGACAACGTGGAGATCCTGCGCGCGTTCCTGGAGTCGCGGGGCTACGTGGTCGCGGAGGCGCAGGACGGCCGCGCCGCGCTGGCGAAGATGGAGCAGGTCCGCCCGGCCCTGGTGCTGCTCGACGTGATGATGCCGGGGATGGACGGGTGGCAGGTGTGCCGCACCATCAAGAACCACCCCGACTTCGGCGACACGCGCGTGGTCATGGTGACCGCGAAGGGCGGGTTCGAGGACAAGTTCGAGGGGCTGCGCTCCGGCGCCGACGACTACGTGGTGAAGCCCGTGGACCTCAAGGAGCTCGCGGAAAAGGTGCAGCGCAACCTCGCGGCCCGGGAGGGCGGCGCGTGAGGGTTCTGGCGCGGGTGCAGGACACCCCCCTGCAGGAGGAGCTGGTGAACGCGGCCGCCCGCCTGGGCGCGGAGCTGATGCTGGTGAACGCGCCGGAGGCCTCCAGCGTGGCGGCGGGCGACCGGCTGCTGGACGCGGTGCGGTCGCACCCGGACGTGGTGTTCGTGGAGTCGGCGTCGGGGGACGAGATCCGCACGCTGCGCGCGGAGACCGCCTCGCGGGGAATCGCGCTGGTGGTAGCGTGCCCCGGCGACCAGGTCGCCGCCTGCGCCTCCGAGGCGCGAGCCGACGAGTGGCTGCTGGCGTCCAGCGGCGAGGTGGAGATCGCCTCCCGCATCGAGTCCGCGCTGGCGCGCGTGCGCAAGGCGGAGCGCCCGGAGGCGACCGCGCAGGCCGCCGAGCACCTGCGCTACGAGGAGCTGCTTTACGACCGCTTCACCGGGTTTCCCACGCTCCCGGTGATGCTGGAGCGCGGCCGCGAGATCCTGGAGCGCACCGGGCGGCTCACGATCCTGTACATCGAGTTCGTCCGCTACTCCAAGCTGGAGGAGATCTACGGCTGGCAGAAGCTGGACGAAGTGCTGCAGACCACCGCCGGGTCGGTGCGCGAGTTCTACGACCGCCAGCGCGGCGCGTCGGAAAGCCACCTGATGGTGTCGCACACCGGCGACGACGACTTCATCTTCTTCACCGACCTGCAGCAGCAACCGGTGGAGGACGCGGAACGGCGCATCAACGAACTGGCGGAGGAGCTGGAGCGCTACATCGCCGAGCGGCTGGAAAAGGAGCACGGGGAGGACATCGCGGGGCTGTTCGGGATCTACGTGGGCTCCACCACCCTGTTCCGCAACCCCAAGATCCGCACCGAGCGCATGATCTACCGCGGGATCCGCGAGGCGGCGCTGGCGGCCCGCAGCGTGGAGCACCGCGAGCGGAGCCGCAAGGTGGCGGACCTCAAGAACACGCTCCGCGAGGGCGCGGTCTACATCGTCTACCACCCCATCGTGGTGACGGAGACGCGCGAAGTGTACGGCTACGAGGCGCTCGCGCGCGGGAGCCTGCGGAGCCTCCGCTCGCCGGAGGTGCTCTTCGGGGTGGCCGAGGAGGCGAACCTGATCTGGGAGCTTTCCCGCCTCTGCCGCAAGCGGGCCATCGAAGGGATCGACGAGAACCTCAAGCCCCACGAGCTGCTCTTCATCAACATCGACCCGCACGACTTCCGCGACCCCACCTTCCGCTACCTGGACCTGGACGAGCTGGGGGTGGAGCACCCGGAGCGCATCGTGCTGGAGATCACGGAGCGCACCGCGATCACCGACTACCCCACCTTCCAGGGCTACCTGGACGACTTCCGGGCGCGCGGCTTCCGCTTCGCCGTGGACGACGCGGGATCGGGGTACGCGGGGCTGGGGAGCATCGCCAACCTGGCGCCGGACTTCATCAAGCTGGACATCTCGCTGATCTCCAGCATCGACACCAACTTCATGAAGCAGAACCTGGTGGACACCATGGTGTCGTTCGCCAACGACCACGACATCAAGGTGATCGCGGAGGGGGTGGAGCGCGAGGAGGAGTACGAGACCGTCAAGGCGCTGGGGGTGCACCTGACGCAGGGATTCCTCTTCCACAACGCCCAGGGGAACGGAAAGGGCGAGCCCTGATGGACGAGAGCGCGGCCGGCACGATCCGCCCGGCGGGCCCGGTGGAAGGCGGGATGCCCACGGCGCCCCCGCAGGAGGAGAGCACGCTGCGCGCGGCGGCGCTGGCCGACCTGCTGGCCTCGCGCCGGGGGGAGCGGCACGTGGTGGCCATCCAGGACTTCCCGGACCCGGACGCGATCTCGTCGGGGATGGCCTACCGGGAGATGGCGCGCGTCTTCGGGGTGGAAGCGGACGTGGTGTACGACGGCCAAATCAGCCACCCGGAGAACCTGGCGCTGGTCAACCTGCTCGACATCCAGCTCACCCGCTACGACGAGCGGCTCAAGCTGGACCTCTACGACGCGGCGGTGTTCGTGGACAACCAGGGGAGCACCACGCACCTGACGGAGCGCCTGCGCGCCGCGGGGGTGCCCACGCTGGCGGTGATCGACCACCACGACCCGCAGGACGTGCTGGACCCGGTGTTCAGCGACATCCGCCCGGTGAGCGCGGCGGCCACCCTGATGACGGAGTACCTGCGCAGCGGCCGCATCCTGCAGCTGAACCCGGAGAACCGCTCGCACGTGCAGCTCGCCACCGCGCTGATGCACGGGCTGCACAGCGAGACGGACGGGTTCATCCACGCCCGGTCGCCGGAGTACCGGGCCGCCTCGTACCTGAGCGGCTTCGTGGACGCGGACCTGCTGGAGCGGGTGCTGTGCGTCCAGAAGTCGCACGCCACCATGGACGCGATCGAGGCGGCGCTGGCGAACCGCATCATCCAGGGGGGGATCTCGGTGGCGGGGGTGGGCTACCTGCGCTGGGCCGACCGCGACGCCATCCCCCAGGCGGCGGACTTTCTCCTCACGGAGGAGAACGTGCACACCGCGGTGGTCTACGGCATCCTCTGCGACGACGACCGCGAACTGGTCACCGGCAGCCTGCGCACCTCCAAGGTGACGCTCTCGGTGGACTCGTTCCTCAAGAAGGCGCTGGGCAGCGACCTGCGCGGCCAGCCCTACGGCGGCGGCCGCAGCCGCGCGGGCGGCTTCGAGATCGAGGTGGGCTTCCTCGCCGGCGGCGAGGACGACTCCGACGGCCGCGAGGCCAAGTGGACCCTTTTCGACCGCCGCATCCGCCGCCGGATCTTCCACGCCGCCGGCCTGGACGCCGACGACGATGCGGGGTGCGGAGTGGAGGGGTAAGGAAGTGCGGGAGTGCGAAAGTGAACGGCAGTACGGAGTACGAAGTACTCATACCAAAACGACTGAACCAAAGTGCATTCCAGGGGTAAGCACGGGCGAACCCTAAGTAGTTGAGCGGTATCGATGTACAAACGCCTGCCTCAGATCAAGGAAGCGCTGGAGGAACTCGACGTCCGCTTGAAGCGCGAGCGCGATGCCCAACTCCGTCCCCGCCTCCACCTGTTGGTGCTGGTCGCCTCGGGTCGGGCTCGCACTCGGCAGGAAGCGGCCGAACACCTGGCGCTGCACCGCAACACGATCGGCCGCTGGCTGGCAGCCTACGAGCAAGGCGGCCTGGATCGGCTGCTCACCGTCGAGAAGACCGGAGCCAAGCCAGGGCAGAAGACGCTTCCCGAGCCCGTCTGGCAGGCGCTCCAGGTGCGCTTGAATGCAGAGGGCTTTTCCGACTACAAGCATGTGCAGCGCTGGTTGGAAGAGGAGTGGGGCCTGGAGATCCCCTACAAGACCTTGCATCCGCTGGTGCGCTACCGGCTCGGGGCCAAGCTGAAACGGGCGCGGCCGGTCCATGCGAAAAAAACTCGAGCGAGGCGGCGAACTTCCCTGCACGCCTAAAGCGCGTGGTCGATTGTGCCGTGGCCTTCTCGCCCCGGCCGGTGCGACTCTTCGCCCAGGACGAGAGCCGCCTGGGTTTGCATGAGGGACAGACCCGTCGATGGCTGAACGCGCCGGGGGTGAAGCCGCTCCAGAGGGTGCTGCCGCGCTACGAGTACTTCTGGCTCTACGGCGCGGTGGAGCCAGCCACGGGCGAGGCCTTCTTCCTGGAGATGCCGGCGCTGGACACGCCCTGCTTTCAGGCCTTCCTCACTGAGTTCGGCCGCAGTTACCCGGAGAGCCTGAACCTGCTGGTCCTCGACGGTGCCCCGGCTCACATCGCCGGGCGGCTGATCGTGCCCGAGAACGTGCTGCTGGTGCGCTTACCGCCCTACAGCCCCGAACTCAACCCCGTGGAGCGGCTCTGGCAGGATCTACGGGCGCGCCTCGGATCGGAGCTGCCTGCCAACCTGGAGGCCCTGAAGGAGAAGACGGCCCAGCAGATCCGCACCTACACCGCGGAAGGGCTCGCTTCCATCTGCGGCTACGAGTACCTTCTCCACACTCTTGCACCTTAAATCTGCGGATTTGGTATCAGTACGTGAAAGCGCCCCCGCCGGGAGATCCCGGGTGGGGGCGCAGTTGCGTGAGGGATTTCGGCCCGAAGGGGCGAGACCGCGCGGCTGTTTGCGCGGGCTCGACTCCGTTGAGCAGCGTTGTTTGCTGCTCTACGGAGCCGAAGCCCGACCCCGGCGCCAGCCGGGGGCACGCCCAAACCCGCCGTGAAAAGCCGTTCCGCCGTTAGAACCGCTGCTTCCAGCGCGTGTTGGCGGGCGGATTGGTGGCGTTGCAGGCGGCCATGACGAGCTGCGTGCCGTTGGTGCCGGAGGGGGCCGAGACGCAGTTGCCGCTGGCGCCCATCCACTGGCTGCTGCCCAGGTAGTACCAGTGCTGCGTGTCGGACGGGCTGCTGATGGGGTGGCACGGCCAGATCTTGACCGGGGAGCCCACCGAGCCGTTGCTGGGATAATAGTCCATGCACATCTGGTAGCCGCGCGGGCCCGCCTGCCCCTTCTGCACGAGGACGTGGCCGTCGGTTAGACGCTGGAAGTACTGGTTCACGGAGGACTGGCAGGAGTACACGTCGATGTGGTTACCGTCGCTGAGGTTCCCCTGGTACACGTCCATGCACTTGTTGGCGTAGGCGAAGCTCTCGAACATGGACTGGGCGCTTGCCTGCGCCGGGAGGCCGGCGAGCGCGGCGACGGCGAGCAGGGCGCCGAGCCAGGTGCGGAGGGAACGGAAGCGAGCGGTGCGTGTCTGCATTGCTTCTCCTGACGTGAAGGGAGCGACGGATGCATCGGGCTGGACGCTCGGGCCGCCGGCGCCCGGACATTGTAAACGGGTGGATTCGCCCGGACAAGGGAACGCCCGGCAGCCCCCGGACCAACACGAAACCAGCGCCCCCGCCGGGATCTCCCGGAGGGGGCGCCTTTTTCGTACTTCGTTCTGCCGTGGCAGGGTATTTCCCGTCCTATTCCCTGTCCCCCGTCTTCACCGCCGCCGTCCACTCGCACGCCTGGGCGCCCCTGGCCTCGCACGCCGGGTGCTCCAGCAGGTAGCCGCGGCCCGTGTAGCTTTCCATCAGCTCCGTGAGCACGCCCGCGTACAGGGCGCAGGCGGCCCCGCCGGGGTCGGCGCGGGCGGTGAGCGAGCCGGAGATGCGCATTCCCACCTGGCGGCGCGGGACCTGGAGCCGCCCGTTGCCGGCGATCTGGCGGAAGACGCGCAGCGAGGCGCGGCGGGCGGAGCGGAGCGCCAGGGAAGGGGGAAGGTGCCGCACCAGGCGGCGAAAGGTGTTGCTGCGCTCCTCCCACGCCAGGCGCGCGATGCGCCGGCCGGCCTCCTCGAAGATCTCGTCCGCGTCGGGGCGGCGGATCACCAGGCGGATCAGGTTCTCGATCTCCGCCTCGCCCTGCATGCGCTTGCGGCGCACCTCCTCGCGGAAGCGGTGGATCTGCGTGTGCACCACGTCGTTGAGCCCGAACCGGCGCGGCAGGCTTGCGGACAGGTCCTCGCCCTCCAGCACCTCGGCGGGGCGGTCCATGTCGCGCATGGTCTCGAAAAGGATCAGCGGCAGAAGCGGGGTGATCCCCCCCCTGCCCGCCGATCCCGCCGAGCGGCCCTGCCCCAGCCGGTCCTTCTTCGCCATGTCGCGCCCGGTGATCGGTTGGAGTGCAGACGGGGGGCGGAATTTCGCCCTTCCGCCCCGCCACCGCAACCCCGCGCGCGCCCCCATCGGCCCGCCTCTTGCTTGCCCGGGAGCGAAGCACGGGCACAGTCTCGATTCACGGAACCGCGGAGGCCGGAGTGGACCCCAACCAGCACCCCGAATGCGTCTTCTGCCGCATCATCGGCGGGGACGAGATGGTCAGCGTCATCTTCGAGGACGAGGAGGTCATCGCCTTCCTCGACGTGCAGCCCCTGTACCGGGGCCACGTGCTGGTGCTCCCCAAGGCGCACCACAAGAACCTGTTCTACGTCCCCGAGGAGCTGGCCGCGCGCACCTTCGCCACGGCGCGCCGCATCCTCCCGGGGCTGCGCCGCGCCACCGGGTGCCGCGCGATCAACCTGTTCTCCCCCAACGGGGCGGACGGGGGGCAGGACGTGTTCCACTTCCACCTGCACCTGATCCCCGTCCCCGAGGGGAAGCCGTTCCCCCTGCAGCTCCCCGACCCGGGCGCCCCCGTGCCGTCGCGCTCCGAGCTGGACGTGATGGCCGCGGTGATCGGCCGCTGCGTCGCCGACGAGAACTGCGGCCAGCCCGCGCCGGACGAAGAGCTGCAGGCGGCGGGCTGAGCCCCGGCCGGCGCCTCCCGCGCCCCCGTGCCCGCGCGCGGGCCGGGGGCGCGCGCCCCCATTGCGGAGCGGCGGCGGGCGGCGTATCCTCCCGCGTCCACTTCAGATGACCCCTCCCGCCACCGCCGTTTGACGGGCCCATGAAGCGCTTCGCCGCCTACGATCCCCCCGAGTACGCCAGCTGGACCGCCGATCCCGGGCTGGTACGGGAGTTCCGCGAGCGCGTGGACGCCGACCCCCAGCGGGCGCGGGTGATCCGCGACCTGTCCGAGGACCGCCTGCTGGAGCTGTACGCGGGGCTGGTGCGCAACCGGCTGCACGACATCGCCCTGAAGCGCTGGGTCAAGAGCGGCACCATCTCCAAGGCGTGGCTGGGCACCGGCGAGGAGGCCGCCACCATCGGCCCCGTGCACGCGCTGCGGCGCGGCGGCCCGGACCACGACGTGGTCGCGCCCATGATCCGCAACGCGGGCGCCTGCCACGAGATGGGGATGCCGGTGGCGGACATGCTGCGCGCGTACCTGGGCACCGACGACTCCCCGTCCGGCGGGCGCGACGGGCACGTGGGCGAGCTGCGCCACGGCGTCGTCGCCCCCATCTCCCACGTGGGCGACATGGTGCCGGTGATCGCCGGGGTGGCGCTCACCTTCCGGCAGCGCGGCGAGGACCGCGTGGCGCTGACCTGGGTGGGGGACGGCTCCACCAAGACGGCCGCCTTCCACGAGGGGATCAACCTGGCCGGGGTGTGGCGCCTCCCCGCCGTGGTCATCATCCACAACAACGGGGTGGCGCTGGGCTCCCGGCCGGAGACCGGGGGGATCGGCTCCTTCGCCGAGTGGCCGCGGATGTACGGAGTGGCCGGCGGCACCTTCGACGGCAACCACGTGCTGGACGCGTACGCGGCCGCCCGCATCGCCGTGGACCGCGCGAGGGCAGGCGACGGTGTGACGCTGCTGGTGGGCGAGACCTTCCGCATGGGCGGGCACGCCACCCACGACGAGCGCGAGGCCCGCACCCTCTTCGACGCGGCGACGTTCGCGCGGTGGGGGAAGCGCGACCCGGTGGGGCTGTACGAGGCCTGGCTGGAGGGCGAGGGGATCCCCCGCGCCCGCCTGGAAGAGATCGAGGCCGCGATCGCCGCCGAGGTGGACGCCGCCACGGAGGAGGCTCTGCGCAGCCGCGACTCCGCCATGCCCCGGGGCGAGACGGTCACGGAGCGCGTGTACGCCTGATCCGTCCCGTCCGGGTGCTTGCCCGGCGGGGGCCGCGTACGCATATTCCATGTAGTTCCCGCCACGAATCGCCCAGCAGGCAACCGCCCGCTTTCCCGGAGGCCGCCATGCCGCTCCAGATCCCGAAGACTCTCACGCTCACCCGGGAGACGCTGCGCGACCTCGCCAGGGCCGGGGTGCCCATGCAGTTCGCGACCAGCGGGTACTCCTGTCTCCTGTGCCCTCTGCCGCCGACCGTCGAGAGGAAGTAAGCTCCACCCGGCCGAGCATCGCACACCACCGTCCCGGGGTTCCGGTCCTCCGGGCGCGTCCATGCTGCGATCACAATGCGTCTGGACGTAAACAGAAGGCTTGTGTGACGGCCCTCTGGTCCCGGCCGTCACGTATGCGGAGCGCCACCCGGCGCTCCGATCGACCGCGCCCGCCCCTCCGGCGGGAGCGGGGACTTCCCACCCTCCTCCAGGGAGCACCACCATGCAGAAGACGTCCCGCAAGAAGCTGCAGCTCAACAAGGAGACCGTGCGCCAGCTCGTGTCCGTCGCCGGGAGCAACACCGAGCTCGTCGTCGACACGGGGGGGGAGCCGACGCTTTGCCCCACCGACGGCACCAAAACCTGCGTGATCGGCCGCTAGAACGGTAGGAGGAAGTGTATGCGGGGGCGTCCGGCGCATGCCGGGCGCCCCATGGCTTTTTCGGCACCGGTCAGTTCTGAACGGCTACGGCTTACGGCAGCGGATATGGACGGGGGCAGGGCGTGCCCCCGGCTGCGCCGGGGTCGGGCTTCGGCTCCGTAAGCCAGCAAACAACGCTGACTAACGGAGTCGAGCCCCGGCAAACTGCCGCCGGGTCTCGCCCCTTCGGGCCGAAATCCCTCACGCGGGGCTCGTGCTGGCGTCCGCGAGTATCGGCCCCCTCACCCCCCGGCCCCCTCTCCCCCGCAAGCGGGGGAAAGGGGGAGCACGACAACGAAACGGCTGTTGCCGTTCCGGGATCTGCACCGGGAGGTCGGGGGAGGAGCCTCTCCCGGCCGACCCCATCCCGGAGCCTGCCGGAATGGCTCGCAGTCCGTCCCTGGCCAGCCTCAAACGAAGTGCGGGTCCCCACCACGTGGCGGGGACCCGCTTTGCTTCAGCCGGCGTGGCGCTTCTACTCCGCCACGTCGCCCCACTTGATGAACTCGAAGGCGGTGCGGCACGCGCGGCACCAGTACTGCGCCACCGACAGCTGCCCGCCGAAGGGGTTCACCAGGTGGGTCTCGCGCCCGTCGCAGAAGGGGCACGGCGCGCTCTCGGGGAGCAGCTCCGGCTCGGCTCCGCCGGGGAGCGGGCCGCGGGCGTCGGGTTCGCGCGTCATTCCAGCAGCAGCGCGCGGTTCTTGTCGCCGCGGGCGCGGGACGCCGTCGTCTCGTCCAGCGAGCCGCCGGCGCGGCGGGTGGCCTGGTCCCAGCCGCCCCACTGCAGCGTCCCGGCGTACTCGCCGGCCGCGCCGAGGCCGGCGTCCTCCGCGAGACCCGTTTCGGCGAGCAGCGGCGCGACGCGGGCCAGGAAGCGGGCGCGCAGCTCCGTGGGGCCGGCCGTCACCAGCCCCTCCTCCACCAGGCGGCGCGCGGCGGGGGCGTCGTCGTCGCCCAGCCAGCGCAGCGCCTCCGGGAGGTAGCGGCGCAGCGACGCGGCCAGCTCCGCGCGCACCCCGGGAACCGTCGCCATGCGGCGCGTCCAGCCGGCGGCGTACTGGAAGTGGAAGCGCTCCTCGTCCAGCATCTTCTGCACGCGGTTGTGCGCCGGCGAGTAGCGGCTGTCCGCAAGCGCGGAGTACTGCACGGCGAGCGCGGTGTCCACCAGGAGCCCGGCGGCGATCATGTCCGCCCACGAGCCGAAGCCCGCGTCAAGCGCCGGGTGGCTGCGGTACTCCGCCGCCGCCCGCTCGTGCTCCAGCGCCTTCGGCTCCTCGCCGAAGTCGCCCAGCAGCGCGTAGGTCAGGCGCGCGTGGCCCCACTCGTCCTGCGCCATGGACGACGCGGCGATCCCCGCCTCCAGCGTGGGGGCGCCCAGCATGCGGTCGCTGTAGCGCAGCCCCAGCACGCGCTTGCTGTCCGCCAGCGCCAGGAGGAGGGCGCGCAGAGCGGCGCGCGCGTCCTCCGGCAGCCCGGCCGCGCTTTCCAGGCGGGCCTCCGTCGCGGGGGCGCTCACCGGGCCTCCTTCACGGCCAGCTCGCCGCCGCCGTACGAGCCGGTGCCGCGGGCGTGCACCAGCTCCTGCTCGGCGTCCTCCTCGTGCCCCATGAGCGTCACGAACTGGCTCTCGCCCGGGTCCACCGGGATGATGGCGGAGCGGGGGATCACGCACATCTCCGCCCAGTTCTGCTCGTCGTACGTCTTCCAGGCGTAGACGCGGGCCAGGTCGCCCGTCTCGGCGTTGATGAAGCCGATGTGGCGCAGCGGCTCGCCCCGGGTCTTGCGCGCGAACACTTCGAAAACGGGCTCTCTCAAGGGAGTGCGAAAGTGCGTGAGTACGTGGGTGCGAGACCGCCCCGTGCGGCTCGCTACATCGAGACGCCGAAGCGGCGCAGCGCCTCGCGCCCCTCGGGCGAGATGCGCGCCTTGGTCCAGGCGGGGGTCCACGTCTCCACGACGCGCACCTCCTCCACTCCGGGCTCGCGGCGCAGCCGGTCCTCGATGTCGAAGTGGATGAACGCCATGCACGGGCAGGCCGTGGCGGTGAAGGTCAGGTCCACCTCCACCGCGCCGCCCTCCCGCCGCACGTCGTAGATCAGCCCCAGGTCCACCAGGGAGATGGGGATCTCCGGGTCCATCACCTCGCGGAGCGCGTCCCAGAG
The DNA here is from genome assembly GCA_963716255.1 of uncultured Gemmatimonadales bacterium. Classification (GTDB taxonomy): domain Bacteria; phylum Gemmatimonadota; class Gemmatimonadetes; order Longimicrobiales; family Longimicrobiaceae; genus JAFAYN01. The sequence goes on from OY970303.1 coordinate 4,609,737, forward strand.
CGGGCCCGCGCGCTCCTCCGCCGGCACCGGGTACGCCGCGGGCGCGTCCAGGACGGCCGCCGCCCCGCCCCCGCCGAACCGCTCGGACGACGTGGCGCAGGACATCAGGCGGCCTCCAGCATGCCCCGGAAGGCGCGGCCCTCCTGGATGGACTCGATGAACTGCTTGTTGGCCGGGCCGCGCCCCTTCCAGCGCTCGAACACCTGGCTCCACGAGATCCCGCCCTCGCCGAAGAGCCAGCGCTTCTCGTCCTCGTCGTACTGGCAGGGGAACGGGTAGTCGAGCACGAACTTCTGCTCCTCCTCGCTCCAGTGCGCAGGCACCTCCACGCCGATGGACTCGCAGAGCGGCACCGTGCTCTTCATCCACGTCTGGCGCAGCTCGTCGTTGGTCATCCCCTTGAGGCGGTACTCCAGCTGGCCGGAGTGGCGCTTCATGTCGTCCGGCAGGCCGAACCACTCCACCGCCATGGGGAACATCCAATCCACCGCGCGCTGCACCTTTTCCTTGGCCTCGCCGCCGGCGCCCGCCAGGCGCTTCATCCACATCTCGCCGTGGCGCAGGTGGAAGGTCTCCTCCTGGTCCACCTTGACCAGGGCGCGCTTGAGGGGGCCGTAGCTGGTGTTCTTGAAGACGTCGCCCAGGAGCGTGATCCCGGCGCGGTCGTACAGCCCGTTGGCCACCACCAGCTCCGCCCAGTTCTCCAGCGGGTGGTCGAAGCCGTAGGGATGCTTGAACTCGTGCGGCTGCCGGCCGTACACCAGCTGCTCCTTGTCCATCCCCAGGTCCTCCAGGAGACGGTAGGCGATGTTGGCGTGCGCCAGCTCGTCCTGGATGATCGCCGTGGCGGACACCATGGTGTTGGTGGACGGGGCGTCCTTCGCCGCGCCGAAGTACGCCGGCGCCGACACCAGCTCGGTGTCCGCCTGCACCAGCAGCTGCACGATCAGGGCGTTGCGGTACCCCTCCGTCATCTCGTCCGGGTACTCCACCACGAACCCGTTCTGGACCTTCTGCTTCAGCTCCTCGTCCGTATATCGAGCCATGTGCGTTTCTCCGTTGCCATGAAATGGGAGCGCCGCGCGCCGCTGCAAGCGCCGCGCCCCGTCCCTCTACGCCGCTCCCCCGCGGAGCTGCTCCTGCTGCACCCCGAAGACGAACCGGGTCAGCTCCCGGCGCGCCGCGGGCGGCACCGAGGTGAACTCCACCGCCGTCCAGAAGCGCCCCTCCGGCGCCGCGCCCCCGTTCTCGCCGCCGCGCACCACCCGCCCCGCGAACTCCACCGGCGGCCCGCCCCCGGGAAGGTGCAGCCGTGCCTCCAGCTCCGCCCCCGCCTCCACCGGCTCCGGGAAGGCCGCGCGCATCCCGCCCTCGCTCACGTCCAGGGTGGTGCCGGCCAGCTCACGCGCGGGTCCGCCGGGGGGCGCCGTCCGCACCTCCACCCGCACCCGCGCATCCACGCGGACCGAATCGCGCCGCTGTACCCGCTGCGCGCTCTGAGGCCAGGTGATGACCAGCGCGGGGCCGGGCTCCGCCGCGCGGCGCAGCACCGTCGCCGCGAACACGTGCACGCCGTCCGGGTGCGTGCTCTGCACGTCCAGCACGGTCCCCGGCTCCACCCGCACCTCGTCCCCGCGGAGCACGGGCGCCGCCACCCGGATCTCCCGGCCCTCCTCGAAGTCCAGGACCCGGCTGGGGTACCACCCCGGGCCTTCGCCCCCGCCCACGCGGAGGGACACCGGCTGCATGGGGTTTATGAAGCGCTGCGGCATCGGCGTGTCCAGGCGTCGAACCGGCGGGGCGGAGCGCCTCGTCGGCTTCCGTTCGAACGATCGTTCGGCAGGGAAGGTACAACCTTTCCGGGCCCCGCGTCAACCCGGTCGCGGGTGGGCGGACCGGCTGCGGGAGCGCTCAGACCTTGCTGTTCGGCGTCTCCACCGTGTCCGTGCCGTCCGGCTGCGGAACCAGGTGCATGTCGCCGAAGATGTGCGGCGCCTCATCTCGCAGGAGGTGCAGGACGGCAGCGGCCAGACGGCGGATCTCCACGTCCGCGGCGCTGCTCCCGCGCATCTCCGCGAAGTGGCGCCAGGCGCGAGCGTTCCCCGTCACCACGATCTTGGTCTCGGCGCAGTTGGGGAGCACGGCGCGGGCCGCCTGCCGGGCGCGCTTCTTCCGCATGGTGGCGGGGCCGTCGTCGCCCACCCGCTCGGCCATTGCGCTCAGGAGCTCGCGGTACGCTTCCAGCGACGCCTCGCACGCCCTTGCCCAGATGGGGAACCCGGGGCCGTCCTCGCCGATCTCCGGCGGCAGAACGAAGCCGATCTCCGACTCGTCCACGTACCGCTGGCTCAGCTGCGAGAAGCCGAAACCCGCCCGGTGCCGCACCAACTCGTGGGTCAACGAGCGGCTGACCCCCTCCAGGAGAAGCGTCCACACGGCGTGCTCCAGCACGCTGCCGTGCTTGACGTTGAGGATGTTAGTCAGGTACGACTCATTGCTGGTGCGTCCCGGGATGGTCCGGTGCCCCCCCTCCAGGCCCGCGTCCTCGCCGAAGGAAAGGTAGCAGAGACGCCCGGCGAACTCCGCCACCACCTCGCCCGCGACCTCGCTGTCGCTCTCCCAGCGGATGTGCTCGGGGTAGACGAACTGCTGGCGCGCGATGACGGTGACGCGGGGCTCGCGGATGATCTGCATGGGCTCGTCTCCGGGTGGGGTGCAGGACGGGCGGAAAGCTAGACCGTCGCCCCCCCCTCCACAAGGAGCCCCGCCGGGCCGCGCACCGTTGCGCGGGCGGGGTAGGGCGCACATCTTCGGGAGCGCGCGCACCCCCACACAGGAAGCCGTCTTGCGGATCGTATCCCTCCTTTCCAGCGCCACCGAGATCGTCTACGAGCTGGGCCTCCAGGACCGGCTGGTGGGGATCTCCCACGAGTGCGACCACCCGCCGGAGGCGCTCCACCTCCCCCGCGCGTCGCGGTCCCGCTTCGACCCGGCGGGGCTCACCAGCGGCGAGATCGACGCGGCGGTGCGCCGCTGCATGGCGGAGGACGGGAGCGTGTACGAGGTGGACCGCGCGCTGCTCCGCGAGCTTCGCCCGGACCTGGTTCTCACCCAGGCGGTGTGCGAGGTGTGCGCCGTCCCCACCGGCTCGGTGCTGGACGCCGTGGCCGAGCTGCCGGGCGCGCCGGAGGTGCTTTCGCTGGACGCGCACACGCTGGACGGCATCCTCGCCACGGTGCGCCAGGTGGCCGACGCGGCAGGGGAGCCACGCTCCGGGGAGGCGGCGGTGGAGCGGCTGCGCGGGCGGATGGACGCCGTCGCGGAGCGCGTGGCGGGGAGGGCGCGGCCGCGGGTGCTCGCGCTGGAGTGGCTGGAGCCGCCCTTCGCGCCGGGGCACTGGGTCCCGGAGATGGTGGAGCGCGCCGGCGGGGAGAACCTGCTGGGGACGGTGGGCGGGCACTCGGTGGAGGTCCCCTGGAGCCGCGTCGAGGGGCTGGACCCGGAGCGGCTGGTCCTCCTCCCCTGCGGCTACGACCTGGAGCACGCCCGCGCCGACGCCGACCGCAGCCGCGCGCACCTGCGCGCCCTGGCCGGCGGGCTGGCCGACGCGGGGCACGCCTGGGTGGGGCACAGCGCGTTCTTCAGCCGCTCCGGCCCGCGGGTGTTGGGCGGCATCGAGGCGCTCGCCGCCGCCTTCCACCCGGACGCCTTCCCCGGCGCCGACACCCGCGGCGTCCTGGAGCGCTGGAGGTAGGCGCGTCGCTTGCACCCCCCCGCCGAGCGCGCCGGCGCGCGGCGCGCCCCACCCCCGCCAAGGAGACGGTCCACATGCGGCTTTCCACCCGGGTACACGGCGTCCTGGACTACCTGGTCGGCGCGCTGCTCGCCGCGTCCCCGTGGCTGCTGGGCTTCGCGCGGGGCGGGGCGGAGACGTGGGTCCCCGTCGCCGTGGGGGCGGGCGCCGTCGTCTACAGCCTGTTCACCGACTACGAGCTGGGCGTCGTCCGGCGGCTGCAGATGAGCGTGCACCTGTGGCTGGACGGCATCGGCGGCGTCGCGCTCGCCGCCTCCCCGTGGGTGCTGGGCTTCGACGACCGCGTGTGGATCCCGCACCTCGCGCTCGGGCTTTTCGAGGTCGCGGCCGCCCTCCTCACCGACACCATTCCCGCCTACGAGCGCCGCCGTGCACAGAGAGCTTGAGCTGGACGCCGACGCCTGCCGGGTCGTCGACGCGCCGCAGGCGCGGGCCGAGACGCGCGCCTGGGCCTCCGGGCCCAAGGGGATCCACGCCGTGCCGATGGACGAGGCGCTGCGGCTGTACCGGGAGCGGAACGGGGCGGAAGCCAAGGACGAGGGGGAGTCGGCGGTCGTCTGGATCGACGTGGTCAGCCCCGGCGACGCGGAGGCCGCCTTCCTGCGCGACACGCTGCGCTTCCACCCGCTGGCGGTGGAGGACTGCATCCGCGGGCGTCAGCGTCCCAAGGTGGATCGCTACCCCGGCTACTTCTTCATGGTGCTGTACGCCGCGCGCATCGACCCCGATCCCCGGGGCGGGCGGAGCACGCTGGCGCTCAACGAGCTGCACGTGTTCCTGGGCGAGCGCTTCGTGGTCACCGTGCACGACCGGAAGGTGCGCGAGGTGGGCGAGGTGGTGGCGCGCTGGCGGTCGGCCCCGGGGCGCCTGCACGACACGGGCACGCTGGCGCACGCGCTGCTGGACGCCGTGGTGGACGCGTACTTCCCCGTGCTCGACGAGTTCTCCGAGCGCGTGGAGGCGATGGAGGACGCCATGCTGGCCGACCGCAGCGAGGCGGACCACATGCAGGGGATGCTCGCCCTGCGCCGCGAGCTGACCATCTTCCGGCGCGTGGTGGCGCCGCAGCGCGACGTGCTCACCACGCTGCTGCGGCGGGACATCCCCTTCCTGCGGCCGGAGCTGGTGCCGTACATCCAGGACGTGCAGGACCACGTCATGCGCGTCACCGAGGAGATCGACGGCATGCGGGAACTGCTCGCCTCCGCGGTGGACGCGTACCTGTCGTCGGCGTCCAACCGGCTCAACCACACCATGCGGGTCATGGCGGCGTGGTCCATCATCCTCATGGCCATGGCGTGGATCGCCGGGGTCTACGGGATGAACTTCCGCGTCATGCCGGAGACGCAGTGGCGGTACGGGTACGCGTGGGCGCTGGGGTTCATGCTGGCGGTGGGGGGCAGCCTGTGGGCGTTCTTCCGGCGGTGGCGGTGGATCTGACGCGCTGAGCGTCTTCGGCAGGGTTCTGCGGGGCCGCTCCGGAGCCGGACGATCCTGCCGTCCGTCTCCTGCGCGGGCTCCGGGAGCCTCCTCGGTCGTCACGAAACAGCCCGTGCCGACGCTGCGGGGTCTCCCTGCGCCGGAGGGAGCCCCGCCAAACCGCCGGCGGGTCTCCCTCCGCAACGGATGCGGGGGGTACTGCGGGAACGGCTAACGGCAGGCCCCACCCCCGCCTTCCTGACCCGGGCGGGGCGTCCCGGGGCTCGCGCCTGCCACGGGCACGAAAAGCCCCTCTCCCGCTTGCGGGGGAGGGGTTGGGGAGGGGGCCTCCCGCGGACGCCGGCGCGATCCCCGCGTGAGGGATTTCGGCCCGAAGGGGCGAGACCGCGCGGCCGTTTGCGCGGGCTCGACTCCGTTACGCAGCGTTGTTTGCTGCGTTACGGAGCCGAAGCCCGACCCGGCGCCAGCCGGGGCACGCCCGAACCCCGCCGTTCAGCCGTCCTTCAAAGCTCGAAGCTCAGAATGACAACTCGCCACCCACGCGCACGAACAGCTGGTTCACCAGGTCCTCGCCGTCGTAGCGGGACACGTAGTCGGTGATCCCGTAGCGCAGCGCGAAGTTGGGGCCCAGCCGCGCGCCGGCGGCGGCGCCCAGGCTGGCGGCGAGGTCGGTGGGGCCGTCCTCGTAGCGCACCTGGCCCACCCCCAAGGAAAGCGCCAGCGGCAGCGCGCCGGGGCCGGCGTCGCCGCGGAAGCGGGAGTACTCCAGCCCCGCGCTCCAGTGGTCCACCGTGATCTTGTCCCCAGACCTCGCCGTCCCGAAGGGAAGCGTGCCCAGCAGCTCCGGCGCCGAGCGCTGCGCCGTGCCGAAGGCCGCCAGCCGCGGGGCGAAGCGCAGCGTGGCGCGCGCGCCGAAGCCCCAGCCGCCCTCCAGGCGGGCGCTGGTCTCCGGGAGGCTCCCGTAGAAGCCGTACGTGCCGAACGGCTCCACCGACACGAGCTGCGCCGCGGCGGGGGAGGCGGGGAGCGCCGCGAGCAGCGCCGCGGCGAGGAGGATCTTTCTGGTCATCTGTTGTTCCCTTTGAGGTCCGCGGGGATCATGGTGCCACGGGAACGCGCGCGCAAGCTTGCCGCCGTGCCGCGTTGACAAGCGTGGCGGGCCGCGGGAGATTCCCCGTCCCGTTTCCCGCCCCCCGCACCGCGCGGACCGCATGCAGCTCCACCCCACCTTCCCCGAGTTCCTGCGGCTGGCACGCGAGGCGACGCTCGTTCCCGTTGCCGGCGAGTTCCTCTTCGACACGGACACCGCGGTGTCCGCGTACCACAAGCTCGCGCGCCCGCCCTTCGGCTTCCTGCTGGAGTCGGTGGCGGGCGGGGAGCGCTGGGCGCGCTACACCTTCCTGGGGACGGAGCCGCGCGGGGCGTGGCGGCTGGTGGGAGACCGCATCGACCGCTGGACGCCGGGGGAAGGGTGGGCCACCGGGGAGCGCTCCGCCGACCCGCTCGCCGACTTCGGCCGGCTGGTGGCGCGGCACACCCCCGCCGAGGTGCCGGGGCTGCCGCGCTTCTGGGGCGGGGCGGTGGGCTTCTTCGGCTACGACGTCGTCCGCCACGTGGAGCGGCTCCCCCACCCGCCGGCGGAGGGGCTGGGGCTGCCGGACGCCGTGTTCATGCTCACCGGCGTGGTGGTGGCGGTGGACAACCTGTTCGGGCGGGCGCGCGCCATCGCCGCGGTGGAGACCGGGGGCGCGGACGATGCGGAGCTGCGCCGGCGCTACGACGCGGCCGCCGCGGAGGTGGAGGCGGCCGTCGCCAGGATCCAGGGCGGCGCCGGCCCGGCGCCGCTGGCCATGGCGGCGGCCCCGGCGGAGGACCCTGCCTTCGGCAGCACCTTTTCGCGCGGCGGCTTCGAGGCGGCGGTGGAGCGGGTGCAGGACTACGTCCGCGCCGGGGACGCCTTCCAGGTGGTGCTCTCGCAGCGGCTCTCGCTCCCGCTGGAGGTGCCCCCCTTCGACCTGTACCGGGCGCTGCGCACCCTCAACCCCTCGCCGTACCTGTTCTACCTGGAGCTGGACGGCTTCCAGCTGGTGGGCTCGTCGCCGGAGGTGATGGTGCGGCTGGAGGAGGGGACCGTGACGGTGCGCCCCATCGCGGGAACGCGCCGCCGCGGCGGGAGCCCGGAGGAGGACGCCGCGCTGGCGGAGGACCTCCTCGCCGACGCCAAGGAGCGCGCCGAGCACCTGATGCTGCTGGACCTGGGGCGCAACGACGTGGGGCGAGTCGCCCGCTACGGGAGCGTGCGGGTGCCGCAGCGCATGGTCATCGAGAAGTACTCGCACGTGCTGCACATGGTCTCCACCGTGGAGGGGGACTGCGCGAAGGCCTCTCGGCCGTGGACGTGCTGCGCGCGTCGTTCCCCGCGGGAACGGTGTCCGGCGCGCCAAAGGTGCGCGCCATGGAGATCATCGACGAGCTGGAGCCGGCGCGGCGGGGGCCGTACGCCGGCGCGGTGGGGTACTTCGCGCACGGCGGGCGCGCCATGGACACCGCCATCGCCATCCGCACCGTGGTGGTGCGCGGCGGGGAGGCCCACGTGCAGGCGGGCGCGGGGATCGTCGCGGACTCGGTCCCCGCGGCCGAGTACGAGGAAACGCTCAACAAGGCGCGCGCCCTGCTGCGGGCCGTGCAGATGGTGGCCGCGGCACCCGCCGCCGGGAGACCGGAATGACCATGATCCGCTGGCTGCTCGGCGCCTGCGTCGCCGGGGCCGCCGCGCCGGGGTGGGCGGCGGCGCAGGCGCCCGCGCCGCGGGCGGACACGCTCGCGCCCGCCCCTGCGGGCGCGGCGTCCGCCGACACCACGTCCGCGGGAGGTCCGGTGCGACCCGGCTCCCCGCGGGTCGTGCTTTCCGGCGAGGTCCTGCGGCGCAGCGGGGAAAGCCACCTGCTGGCCGCGCTAGCCGGCCGGGTGCCGGGGCTGGAGGCCGCCCGGACCACCGGCGAGGCGGGGTCCGCCGCCACCGCCCGCATCCGCGGGCCGAGGACGCTCACGGGCGGGGGGCCGCTCCTCGTGGTGGACGGCGTGCCGGTCGGCGGAGCGGCCTACTCCACCTGGTCCGGCAACGGCACGGCGCTGGGGGGCACCGTGGGGACCGACCGCGCCGCCGACGTGGACCTGGACGACGTGGAGTCGGTGGAGATCCTGCGGGGCCCCGCGGCGGCGGCCTACGGCTCGCGCGGGGCCGGCGGAGTCGTCCTGGTCACCACCCGGCGTGGCGAGGCCGGCCCCACCGTCTACTCGCTGCGCTCGTCCGCCGGGGTGGAGCGGCCCACCCGGGTCGTCCCCCTGCAGCGCACATTCGGGGTGGGGACGCAGGGGGGCTCCACGGCGTGCAGCGCCCCCAACTGCGTGGTCCCGGGGAGCGGCTTCAGCTGGGGCCCCCGGCTCGCCGCGGGAGTCTCCACGTTCGACCACGCCGCCGAGCTGTTCGAGACGGGGACACTTCTCGACAACTCGCTCGCCGTTTCCGGCGGGACCGAGCGGACCACCTTCTACGCCTCCGGCGGGGCGCTGGCGCGGGACGGCTACTTCACCGGCGGCGGCGACACCTACGACCGCTACACGGTGCGCGTCGACGCGGTGCACCGGCTCCGCGGCGGCCTGGAGCTGCGCGCGAACGCGGCGCTGGTGCGCTCCGAGGGCCGGTACGCGCCGCGCGCCGCCAGCCCCGGCGACCTCCTCCAGGCCGCGCTGCGCACCCCGCCGGAGTTCGACAGCCGCGCGTACCTCACCGACCAGGGGCTGCACCGCAGCTTCCGCTTCCCCAACCCGCAGCCGGGGACGGAGCTCGCCTCGCGCGGGACCGACAACCCTTTCTACCTGCTGAGCGAAGGAGAGTACGCCCAGGACGTTTCGCGCGTCTTCGGGAGCCTGGGAGCGACCTGGCGGCCGCTCGCCCGCGTTCGGGTGGACTACGACCTGGGCGTGGACGATTCCGCGGACGACCGCCTGGAGTCGCGCCCGCTCCAGAGCTCCGGCGCCCCCGTGGGCGGTTCGGTGGGAAGCTGGCGTCTGGAGGAGACGGGGCTGGAGCACGCCCTGGGGATCACCGCGGAGTACGCGCTGGGCTCCGCCGTCTCGGGGACGCTCGCGGCGGGACACGAGCTCGCGCAGCGCGGGCTGCGGAACGTGCGCGAAGTCCGCTCCGGACGCGGTGGGCCGCTCCTGGCCAGGGACGGGCAGCCGCGGGAGGCGGACCCGGTCCCGTTCGACGACCGGCTGGCGCGCACGCTGAACGGGTCCTGGGCGCGGGGGACGGCGGAGCTGGCCGGCCAGCTCTTCCTGCTCGGGGCGGTGCGCAGCGACGCGGTTGCCGTCTCGGGCGAGGGGAGCCACCGCGCGTGGTACCCGGCGGCGGGCGCCACCTGGAGCTACGCCCGCACCCTGCGCCTGCCCCCGGGGCTCGTGAGCAACGGGGAGCTGCGCGTCGCCTACGGGCGCAGCGGCCAGGAGGCGGGGCCGTACCTGCTCCAGGACCTCGTCCTCTTCGCCCCTCCCCCGGAGCGCACCTCCCCGGGCGTGGTCCTCTTTTCCCGCGCGGACTTCCGGGGCGACCCCGGCCCGCGGCCGGGATCCACCCGCGAGGCCGAAGCGGGGATCGACCTGGGCCTCTTCCGGGGACGGGCCGACCTGGGGGTGACGTACTTCCGGGCGGACTCGCGCGACGTGGTCGTCTTCCTCCCCCGCGCCTCCGCGTCCGGGACCCGGGCGCGGGCGGAGAACGTGGGCGGGATCCGCGACCAGGGGTGGGAGGTCGCCCTCGGCGCGCGGCCGTACACCGGCCGCCGGGCGGCGCTGGAGCTGGGCCTCAGCTGGGCCCGCGCCCGCAACCGGGTGACGCGCCTGGGGGGAGCGGACGTCCTCGCGTACCCCTTCGAGGCGGCGTCGCTGGCGGGGAGCCGCAGCGTCGCCGAGGTGGGCCTGCCGCTGGGCGTCGTCCGCGGGTTCGACTTCGCCCGGTGCGGCCGGGGGCTGACCACGATCCGCACGGGGGGGATCACCTACGACGTCGCCGCGGTCTGCCAGGGCGCGCCGGACGGAGCGCTCTTTCTGGGAGCCGACGGCTTTCCCATCCGGGACCCCGACGAGCGCGTGATCGCCGACCCCACGCCGGACTGGACGGGCGGGCTCACGGCGGAGCTGCGGGTGCTGGGCGTTCGCCTCGGGGCGCGGGTGGAGACGCGCCAGGGCGGGGAAACGCTCAACCTCACCCGCGCCTTCATGTACCAGTACGGCACCCACCGGGACACCGAGGCGCGGGGGACGCAGGTCACCTTCGGGCTGGACCGGATGGAGGGCCCCGTGGTGGGGCCCGGGGTGGACCGGCTCGTGCGGCTGGACGAGGCGTGGTTCGGCAACCTGGGCGGGGCGCTGGGGCCGCGCGCCCAGTTCGTGGAGGACGCCTCCGTCACCCGCCTGCGGGAGCTTTCGCTCGCGTATACCTTCGACCGCCCGTGGCTGCGGCGCACGCTGGGCCTGCGCGCCGTCGACGCGCGGGTGGCGGGCCGCGACCTGTACGCGTGGACCCGCTACACCGGCTTCGACCCGGAGGCGAGCGTCGGCGGCGCCGTGCTGCCCAACCGCGGGATCGACTGGTTCGTCGATCCGCCCGCGCGCGCCTGGACCCTTTCGGTGTCGCTCACCCGCTAGCGGCCGGGACGGCGCCGGCACGCAGGCGTTCCGGGGCTCCTTCCCCGCGCCGGGTCGGCCCGGCCGGGGGCCGCGGCCGGACGCCGGAGGCGCAGCCTTGACACCGGTTTGCCCGACCCGCAAGATAGTACCCGTCTCTGGAAGCCTGCCCGATTCCCTCGAACTCCCTTCCTTCGATCGGGGCAGGTCGGAGACCACGTCCTTCCTGGTCAATTCCCTGGTTTGGTCGGTCCGGTTTCGCTGGTCGGCAAGACGGCGTCTGCTCACACAGGGGCGTGCGCGCCCTTCCCTCTCCCCCCCGCGTCCAAGGAGGAGCGCTCCGCTAGAAACTTTCGTCGTTGGGGCATTCCCGGTCGCCGCGAGGCGCCTGGACCCGCCCAGATGCGGGCGGTGACGCGCTTCCGCGTCCGCCGCGAGAACTCGTCCTCCATCCTGCCGCGGCGTGAGCCGCGGCAAACCAGGAGAACAGGAATGAAAACAGTCCGTTGGCTACTGGCAGTCTGCCTCGCCATCGCGCTCTCCCCGCTGCCGTCGACGGCGCAGGAGCCCGCGACGGTCACGGGCAGGGTCACGCGGGAGAACGGGAACGCGGTCGCGTCCGTCAACGTCCGCATCCCCTCGCTCAACGTGGGCGCGGTGACCGGCGAGGACGGCACCTACCGTCTCGTGGTTCCGGCCTCGCGCGTGCGCTCGGGGCAGGTGCAGATCGTCGCTTCGCAGGTGGGGCTCGCGCAGCAGTCCCACTCCATCACGCTGAGCGCCGGCGCGGCCGTGACGCAGAACTTCCAGCTCGGGGCGGATCCGCTCCAGCTCGAGGGGCTCGTCGTGACCGGGCTCGGGCAGACCACCACCCGTGAGCGCCTGGGCGTTTCCATCGCCTCGGTCCAGGGCGAGGACATCACCCGCGTGCAGAGCGCGAACGTGGTGAACGCCCTCGCGGGCAAGGCCCCGGGCGTCGAGGTGCAGAGCGCCTCGGGCGAGCCCGGCGCGGCCGCGTACATCCGTATCCGCGGCGTCAAGACCATCTCGGGCGACGGGCAGCCGCTCTTCGTGGTGGACGGCGTTCCCGTGAACAACCAGGAGAACGTCACCCCGTCCAGCGTCCGCACCGTCGGCGGCACCTCGGCGAACCCGGTGGGTCTCTCGGGGAGCTCCGCGACCAACCGCGCCGCGGACATCAACCCCAACGACATCGAGAGCGTCGAGATCCTCAAGGGGCCGGCCGCGTCGGCCATCTACGGGGCGCGCGCCGCGAACGGGGTGGTGCTCATCACCACCAAGCGCGGGACGCCCGGCCAGACCCAGGTAACGCTGAACAGCACCTACACCGCCGACCAGGTCGTGGCGGACTACCCGCTGCAGAGGGCCTGGGCGTCCGGGCAGAACGGCGTGACGGCGATCGGCAACGCCGGTGCCCTGCGCAGCTGGGGCTCGGCCGCCACCGAGTCGTACAACCACTGGGACGAGCTCTTCGAGTCGGGCCGCATCCTGGAGAACAACCTCGCCGTTTCCGGCGGGTCCGAGCGGACCACGTACTACCTCTCGCTCGGCTGGCTGGACCACGACGGCGTGATCGTCGAGGACAACGACAACTACCGGCGCACCACGGCCCGCCTCAAGGGCTCGCACATGCTGCTGGACAACCTGACCCTGACGGGCAACTTCGCCTACACGCAGAGCTCGGGCGGGTTCACGCAGAAGGGCTCCAACGTGTCCGGGCTGCTGCTGGGCGGGCTGCGGACGCCCCCCAACTTCAACAACTGCGTCCCCGACACCTGCTACCTCAACCAGTTCGGGATCCAGCGCACCTTCACGGCGCCCAACGCCGCCACGACCGCTGCGGTGGGTAACTTCGACAACCCGTTCTGGGTGATCAACCGGAACCTGTCCACCACCGACGTGGGGCGCGCCTTCGGCAACGTGATGCTGGACTACACGCCCATCGAGTGGATGAAGCTGACCTACACCATCGGCAGCGACTACTCCAGCGACGAGCGCCTCGAGGCCCTTCCCACCGGGAACGCGACCTACAGGCCGGGCTACGTGGCGGAGTCCAACTTCACCTTCCAGCAGCTCGACCAGAGCGCGGTGGCCACGATCACGCCGTCGCTCCCCGGCCGGGTCGGCGCGTCGCTGACCTTCGGCTACAACCGCAACTCGCGCGACTTCAGCCGCATCTTCGTCGAGGGGCAGGACATCATCGCGCCCGGGGTGTACCAGCTGGACAACACCGTCACCCGCACCCCCGACAACTACCAGTACAAGATCCGCTCGGAGTCGTTCTTCGGGCAGGTGCAGACGGACATCCTGGACCAGCTCTACCTGACCGCCGCCCTGCGCAACGACGGCTTCTCCACCTTCGGCGAGGCGGACAAGCGCGCCTACTACCCGAAGCTGAGCGCCGCGTGGGAGTTCACCGAGGCGCTCGGGCTCTCCGACAACCCGTTCCTGTCCTTCGGCAAGCTGCGCACCGCCTGGGGCCAGGCCGGGAACGAGCCGCCGGTGTACGGGACGATCGGCGGGCTCACCGCCTCCTCCATCGCCGACGGCGGCTGGGGGACCTCGCTGAGCACCACCTACGCCAGCCGCGGCGGCCTGCGCCTCAGCGCGACCAAGGCCCAGCCTGACCTGAAGCCCGAGCGGACCTCCGAGTTCGAGCTGGGCGCGGACTTCGCGCTGCTGGGGAACCGCGCCAACCTGGGCGTGACCTACTACAACGCCCGTACCGAGGACGCCATCCTCTCCACCCAGCTGTCGCCCTCCACCGGCTACACCGCGCAGCTCCAGAACGCCGCCACCATCCGCAACCGCGGGTACGAGGTGTCGCTGGACGTGCGCCCGCTGGAGCGCAGGAACTTCGGCTGGGAGCTTGGGCTGAACTGGTCCGCCAACGACAACCGCGTGCTCTCGCTGGGCGACTCGCTCCGCCAGTTCATCACCATGACCGGCGGCTTCGCCAACGCGACGACCGCCGCCGTGGTCGGTCAGCGCATCGGCGTGATCCGCGGGCCCGACTTCGCCCGCTGCGGCCGCGGCCTCACCATCGACAACGTCGCCATCGACGCGGCCGCCGGGCACTGCCAGGGAGCCCCCGAGGGCGCGCTGTACATCGGCGCCGACGGCTTCCCGCGCCTGGACGCCACCGAGCGCGTGATCGCGGACCCGCACCCGGACTGGATCGGCGGCATCCGCAACACCTTCACGCTCTTCGGCAACCTCCAGGTCTCCGGCCTGGTGGACATCCGCAGCGGCGGCACCATGTGGAACGGCACCAAGGCCGCGCTCTACAACTACGGCACGCACAAGGACACGGAGGAGCGCGCGACGTGCCAGCTCGCGGGCAACGCGCTCAGCTGCACCGGCAACGAGAAGGCGTTCGGCAACACCATCTACCCGAACGAGACGGTCGCGGGCCCGGGCGCCGGCAAGGCCGTGCCGATCGGCGAGAACTGGCACCGCGTCGGGCTGGGGAGCAGCTTCTCCGGCATCAACTCGCCGTACATGGAGGACGCCGGCTTCGTCAAGCTGCGCGAGATCGCGGTGAGCTACCGGGTCCCGCAGCGGTTTACCCGCCGCTTCGCGATGTCGGGCGTCGACCTGCGCCTCGCCGGCCGCAACCTGGCCACCTGGACGGACTACACCGGGATCGACCCGGAGACCAACGTGGCCGGGAACACCAACGCGCGCGGGATCGACTACTTCAACAACCCCCAGACGCGGCAGTTCATCTTCAGCGTCGGACTGACCCGCTAACTGGAGCCGCAACGACATGCGCACATCAATCAGAGCCGTGGCCGGGGTGCTCGCCGTAGTGGGCACCCTCACCGCCTGCGACGACTACCTCACGGGTCCGGGGATCACCGACGACCCGAACCAGCCGACGCAGGCGAGCCTGGACCAGCTGTTCTACGGCAGCCAGCAGCAGCAGTACCTCTGGCACACGGGCGACCTGGCGCGCCACGCCGCCATGTGGACGCAGCAGATGGGTGGCATCGGCAACCAGACCACCTCGCTGTACCAGTACGTCGTCAACGAGCAGAACCTGAACGGCGCGTTCAGCCAGGTCTACTCGAACGGCGGGCTCATCGGGCTGCGCACGCTGCAGGCCCGCGCGGACTCGGCCAGTGACAAGACGTACTCCGGGATCGCCAAGGTGTACGAGGGCTTCCTCATGGGGATGGCGTCCTCCATGTGGGGCGCCCTCCCGTACAGCGAGGCCGTCAGCGACGCCACGCGTCCCAAGCTGGACCCGCAGGAGGAGGTGTACCGCGACGTGCAGGCGAAGCTGGACGCCGGGATCGCCGACCTGTCCGCGGGGACGGGGACCGGACCGGGCGTGTTCGACCTGTCGTTCGGGGGGAACCGTCAGCGGTGGATCGAGACCGCCTGGACGCTCAAGGCCCGCTTCTACATGCACTGGGTGGAAGCGCAGGGCGTGGCCGCCACGCAGGCGGCCGCGACCGTGGCCTGCGGCGGGAACTGCGTCAGCAAGGCGCGGGACGCGGCGCTCAAGGGAATCACGGCCTCGGCCAACGACTTCAAGGCCGTGTTCTCGACCACGCCGAACGAGCAGAACCTCTGGTACCAGTTCATCTACGTGAACCGCACCGGGCAGCTCGCGGCCGGCAAGACGCTGGTCGACCTGATGAACAGCCGCAACGATCCCCGGCGCGCCGCGTACTTCTCCCAGGTGGGCGGCCAGTACGTCGGCGCCACCGACCTGGGGCCGGCCAACGCGTCGCTGCTCTCCGCCGACCGGGCCAACTCGGGGTTCGACCAGCCCATGGTCACTTACGCCGAGACCCAGCTGATCCTGGCGGAGACCAACTACCGGTTGGGCACCGAGGCTCCGGCGCTCGCGAACCTCAACGCCGCCCGTACCTCGGCGGGGCTGACGGCGCTCGGGACGGTCTCCGGGACCGGGCTGTTCACCGAGATCATGCTGGAGAAGTACATCGCGCTCTTCCAGAACCCCGAGGTCTGGAACGACTACAAGCGCACCTGCATCCCCAACCTGGTGCCGGTGCGGGGGACCGAGGTGTACGCCCGCCTCCTGTACGGGAACACGGAGCGGAACAACAACCCCAACATCCCCGCCCCGGCAGGCCAGCCGGTGGCGAACCGCAACGATCCCAAGGCGTGCACCGGCCCGCGCGCCGCGTAGCGCTCCACGCCGGGTAGCACCCCGGAAAGGGTACCCGCCCCGGTGGGGCGGGTACCCTTTCCACGTGATCCACGCCCGTGGACGACGGGTCCCGGGCCGTTCCACGATGCACGCATGGCAACGAAGCGACCGGTCGCGGCCGCACTGCTCCTCTGTCTCCTGCTGAACGGCTGCTTCAGCTACGCCCCCGCGCAGAGCACGCCGGGCCGGGCGGCGCGCGTGCGCGTCGCGCTCGTGGCGCCGGCCGACTTCCGCCTGCTGGAGTACACGGCGAACGAGGTGGTCGTGGCCGACGGCGAAATGGTGAGCGCCGACGACCGCGAGGTCGTCCTGTCGGCCACGCGGCTCCAGGCCCGCTCGGGCTACGAGTTCGTGGGGCACGGGGAAACGATCACCATCCCGCGCAGCAACGTCGCCTCCCTGCAGCGCAAGCGGATCGCGCCCCTGCAGTCCGCCCTCCTGGTGGGCGCGGTGGCGGCGCTCGCCGTGCTCTCCGCCCAGCTCTTCGAGGCGGCGAGGGGAGGAGACGGCGGCGGGGAGAAGCCGCCCTCGCCACCCAACTGACCCGGACCCGGCGGCGGTCCCGCCGGGAGTCGGCGACGCCGGCCCGTCCGCGCACCTCGCGCGGGCGGGCCGGCGTCGTCGGGGGCCGCCCGGACGGGTGGCCGATCGTGGTCCGACTCTTGCGCCCGGCCGCCGCCATGGCAGACGGAAACAAGACCCTCAAGGACCGCCGCAAGAACCCCGAGCGGCGAGTCAACCGCGGCCCCGGAGGGCCGCTCGACGACCGCAAGACCCGCTTCTCGGTGGGCTACCTGGTCGTCGCCTTCCTGGCGATCTTCGCGATCCACTACCTGCTTGCGGGGCAGGGCGCCAAACAGATCGGGTACAGCGAGTTCAAGGACAGGGTCCGCGCCGGCCAGGTCAAGGAGGTCCGCCTGGGCGGGTCGGTGATCCAGGCCGTCCCCACCGACACGGTGAAGGCCGCCGAAAAGGTGCAGACCTGGTCGGTGACGCGCACCGGGGTGGAGAACGACGAGGCGCTGTACCCCCTGCTGGACGCCCACGGGGTGGACTACGCGGGGCTCCCCGTCAGCTGGCTCAGCGGGCTCCTGGGGTGGGTGCTCCCCTTCGCGCTGATCGCCCTGTTCTGGTTCTGGATCATCCGCCGCATGAGCCCCACGCAGGGGGTGCTGACGGTGGGGAAGAGCCGCGCCCGCATCGTGGGCGAGGAGGGGACGGGCGTGTCGTTCGACGACGTGGCGGGGGTGGACGAGGCCAAGCAGGAGCTGGTGGAGGTGGTGGAGTTCCTGCGCACCCCCGACAAGTTCGCCAACCTGGGCGCCAAGATCCCCAAGGGCGTGCTCCTGGTGGGCCCCCCGGGTACCGGCAAGACGCTGCTGGCGCGCGCCGTGGCGGGCGAGGCCGGCGTCACCTTCTTTTCCATCTCCGGGGCCGAGTTCGTGGAGATGTTCGTGGGGGTGGGCGCCGCCCGGGTGCGCGACCTGTTCGCGCAGGCCAAGGCGCAGGCGCCCTGCATCATCTTCATCGACGAGCTGGACGCGCTGGGGAAGGCGCGCTCGCAGGGCGGGATCATGGGGGGCAACGACGAGCGCGAGCAGACGCTGAACCAGCTCCTGGTGGAGATGGACGGCTTCGACCCGCGCATGGGCGTCATCATCATGGGCGCCACCAACCGTCCCGAGATCCTGGACCCGGCGCTGCTGCGCCCCGGCCGCTTCGACCGGCAGGTGCTGGTGGACCGCCCCGACCTGAACGGCCGCTTCGCCATCCTCAAGATCCACGCGCAGGGGATCAAGCTGGGCGAGGACGTGAACCTGGAGCGCATCGCCCGCCGCACGCCGGGGTTCGTGGGGGCCGACCTCCAGAACCTGCTCAACGAGTCCGCGCTGCTGGCCGCCCGCCGCGACAAGCCGGCGGTGACCATGCGCGAGGTGGACGACGCGGTGGACCGCATCGTCGCCGGGCTGGAAAAGAAGAACCGGCTGATCAACGACAAGGAGCGCACCATCGTCGCCTACCACGAGGCGGGGCACGCCATCGTGGCGGAGCGGGTGCCCACCGCCGACCCGGTGCACAAGATCTCCATCATCCCGCGCGGGGTGGCGGCGCTGGGCTACACCCAGCAGCTGCCCACCGAGGACCGCTACCTGCTCACCAAGCAGGAGCTGATGGACCGCATCGCCGTGCTGCTGGGCGGGCGGGTGGCGGAGGAGATCGTCTTCAACGAGATCTCCACCGGCGCCGGCAACGACCTGGAGCGCGTCACCGACCTGGCGCGCCGCATGGTCACCGAGTACGGGATGTCGCGCGAGCTGGGGCCCATCAACTTCGCCGGCCCGCGGCGGGCGCGGTTCCTCCAGGGCACGGAGGAGGGCGGCGGCAACTACTCCGAGGAGACGGCGCGGGTGATCGACCGCGAGATCCACGGGATCGTGGAGGGGACCTACGAGCGGGTACGCGAGATCCTCACCGCGGACCGGGAGATCCTGGAGGTGCTGTCGCGGCGGCTGCTGGAGGTGGAGGTGGTGGACGAGGGCGACCTGCGGCGCATCATGGGGCTGCCGCCGCGCACGCACGAGCCGCTGGAGGAGCGGGTGGTGGAGCCGCCCCCGCCGGGCTCGGGCGGAAACGACGTGACCGCGGTCTACCCGGCCGCGGACGAAGGTCGGGTTCCTCCGGAGGCGTGAAGGTCTACTCGAGAACGAGGGGCGAACGTGGAGCGAGAGGAGAGCGAGCGGGGGAAGAGCCCGGTGCCGGCCGACGAGCAGGACGCGCCGGAGCCGGAGCGCCCGGTGCCGGCCGACGAGAAGCGGCGTACGGACGGGCAGGAGGACAAGCCGTCGCAGGCGGAGGGCGAGCGGGATTCCGCGTGAGGTCGTGATGGCGGTGTGATAGGCGAAGTCC
The DNA here is from genome assembly GCA_963716255.1 of uncultured Gemmatimonadales bacterium. Classification (GTDB taxonomy): domain Bacteria; phylum Gemmatimonadota; class Gemmatimonadetes; order Longimicrobiales; family Longimicrobiaceae; genus JAFAYN01. The sequence continues at coordinate 4,628,792 of OY970303.1, forward strand.
CTTCTCCGGGCGGGTCCGGAGGAGGGACTTCGCGTCTCCGGACGGTCGTGGGCGTGGGCCGCTCCGGAGCCCGGCGATACTGCTGCCGGTCTCCTGCGCGGGCTCCGGGAGCCTCGCCAAACAGCCGGCGAGTCTCCCTGCGCCGGAGTGAGCCAGCCGAAACTGCCCGGCTGTCTCCCTCCGAACCGACTTTGGGGGGTACCGCGGAACGGCGAACGGCAGGCTGTCGTCCAGTGTGCTTGCTTGGGGCATGTTTCCGGACTACAAATTACCGGTGCGTCCGCCCTTTCCCGGCCGGGCGTCGTCCCACCACACGAGGAGAGAACCATGAGCCATCGAAAGCGGCTGTACCTCCGGAGCGTGTTCGGCGTGGCCGTGGCGGGCGTGCTCGGCTTCGGCGCCACGCAGGCGTTCGCCGATACGGCCGCGAAGATCCCTTTCCAGGCATGCCGCATCGACTACGACTGCTTCCACTCCAGCCAGTGCGGGTCCAACGGCGGGATCTGCAACCAGGTGGACGGCTACTGCGACTGCTTCCCCGAGAACGGGCCCCTCGTCCCCTGAGGCCGGGCGGGTCCGGCCGGGAGGGCCTGCGGCGCGAAGAGCCCGGCGTGCGTCGCACGCCGGGCTCTCCTCCGCCGGGTTTCCGGCCGCTATGCGCGCTCGTCCAGCAGCCCCTCCACCACTTCCGCCCCCCGCTCCGCCGCGCCCAGCCCCGCCCGCACGTACTCCCGCGCCCGCTCCCCCGCCGCGCGCCGGAGGTCTCCGTCCGCCAGCAATGCCCGCAGCCGCTGGGCCAGCTCCGCTTCGTCGGCCACCGACCAGGCGGCGCCCGCCGCGACCAGCTCGCCGGCCTCGCGCGCGTTGGCGTGCCACGGCCCGAAGAGGGCAGGAAGCCCGAACGCCGCCGGCTCCAGCACGGAGTGCAGCCCCGCCGTCCCCCATCCGCCGCCCACGTAGGCCGCGTCCCCCGCGGCGTACAGGTCGCCCAGCACGCCGACGCGGTCCACCAGCACCACGTCCGGGGCCGGCGATCCCGCCTCCACCTCGGAGAGGCGCGCGTGGGGGAGCCCCGCGCCGGCCAGCCGGGCCTCGGAGGCGGCGAGGTGGGCGGGGGTGGGCTCGTGCGGCACCAGCACCAGCCGCACCGGCCGGCCCGCGTCCATGCACGCGCGCACGGCGGGGACCAGGCGCTCCTCGTCCGCCGGCCAGGTGGAGCCGGCGACGAGCACGGGGCGGCCGGGGGCGGCGACGGCGCGCAGCAGCGGGGAGCCGCGGTCCACGCCCGCGGCGCGCTGCCACACCTGGTCGAAGCGCGCGTCGCCCATCACGCTCCGGCGCTCCGCCGGCACCCCCAGCGCGCCGAAGCGCTCGGCGTCCGCCGCGGAGATGGCGGCGACGTGGTCCAGCCGCCCGTACGCCGGCGCGAGCAGCGCCCGGGCGGCGCCGGACAGGCGGCTGGACGATTCGGGCAGGGTGCCGCTGAGCATCGCCAGTCGCACGCCGTGCCGCGCGGCCTCGCGCGTGAGCACCGGCCACACGTCCGTCTTGGAAAAGGCGAGCACGTGCGGGCGCAGCGTTTCCAGCGCGCGGCGCACGTCGCCGGGGCGGTCGTACGGCAGGTAGTCGACGAAGTCGGCGGGGACGCCCATGGCGAAGCGCTCCGCCGAGGGCGAGAAGAAGGTGTACACTACGTGCGCGTCCGGCCGGCGGGCGCGCAGCGCCTCCACCACGGCGCGGGCCTGGAGCCCCTCCCCCACGCTGGGTGCGTGGAACCACACCAGGTCGCGCGCGGGGTCGCGCTCGGTGATCGCCCACGCTTCCATGCGGTCCAGCACGTTGCGCCGCCCGCGCACCCCCTGCGCGAGCTTGCCCTGGCCGCGCGCCAGCAGCGGCAGTGCGGGGGAGGCGGCGCGCAGCGCCGCGACGTAGAGCGATTCGAGGAGCGACATGCGGAGAAGCTACCCGCCGCGCGGAGGGGACGGAAGCCCGGCCCCCACCAGGCGGCCTGAGAGCCGCCACCCTCCCCCGTGCCGGGGGAGGGGAATCTCCATGCTGACGACCCTCACCCACCGGCGTGTCGTGCTCGCCGTAAACCTGGGGTGCCGTTGCCGTTCCGCAGTACCCCTCGAATCTTCTGCGGAGGGAGACTCGCGCGGTCGTTTGCGCGAGGCTCACGGAGCCGGAGCGGAGACAGCCGGGCGGTTTCGGCTGGCTCCGCGACCCGCGTAGGAAACAGGCCGGCAGTTTTGGCCTGGTTCCGGAGCGGCCCCACACCCAGAACCCGTGTCCACGGATCCACGGTGACGGCCCCTGAAATGCAAGCGTCCACAACCCGCTCGTGCCGCTTACGTTGGAGGCTCCACTTCGGTATACTTTCGGCATGAAAGATCGCATCGTCATCCGCGGGGCCCGCCAGCACAACCTCAAGAACCTGGACCTGGACCTCCCGCGCCGCGCCCTGATCGTGGTGACCGGGCCCTCCGGCTCCGGCAAGTCGTCGCTGGCTTTCGACACCGTCTACGCCGAGGGGCAGAGGCGCTACGTGGAGTCGCTCTCCACCTACGCCAAGCAGTTCCTGGAGCGGATGGAGAAGCCGGACGTGGACCGGGTGGAGGGAATCTCCCCGGCGGTGGCCATCGAGCAGCGCAACCCCACCAAGACGTCGCGCTCCACCGTGGGAACGGCCACGGAGGTGCACGACTACCTGCGCCTGCTGTGGGCCCGCGCCGGCCGCACCTACTGCCCCGGCACGCACCCGGACCGGCCGTGCGGCCGCGAGGTGCGCCCGGACAGCGTGCAGAGCGCCACGGACGCCACGCTCGCCCTGCCGGAGGGGACGCGCTTCACGGTGGCCTTTCCGCTCCCGCTCTCGGCGCGGGTGACGCACGCGCTGGTGGTGGAGAACCTGCGCGCCCTGGGCTTCCTGCGCGTGCGCGCGGACGGGCGCGACCTGCACCTGGACGACCTGGCGGACGACCCCTCCGTGGACCTCACCAAGGCCAGGGAGCTGCTGGTGGTGGTGGACCGCCTGCGGGTGGACCGCACGGACACGGAGCGGCTGGCGGACTCGCTCCAGACGGCGTTCGAGGAGGGCGAGGGGGAGGCGGCGGTGATCCTGGAGGACGGCTCGCCGCTGCGCTTCACGGAGCGCTTCCGCTGCCCGGACCACCCGGAGATCGAGTTCGCGCGCCCGTCGCCGCAGCTGTTCTCCTTCAACAACCCGTACGGCTCCTGCCCGGAGTGCACCGGCTTCGGGGCGGTGCTCCAGTACGACGAGTCGCTGGTGGTCCCCAACACGGCGCGCTCGCTGGAGGAGGGGGCGGTGGACCCGTGGAGCAAGCCGCGCTACGATGCGAAGCGGCGCAAGCTCGCGGAGCTCGCCCGCCGGGAGGGGGTGCGGATGGACGCGCCCTGGGCGGAGCTCCCGGAGGAGTTCCGCCGCGCGGTGATGCACGGGACGCGCGGCTTCGAGGGGGCGATCCCCTTCCTGACGGCGCTTGAGGAGAAGCGCTACAAGCAGTACATCCGCGTGTTCCTGCGCCAGTACCAGAGCGCGCAGCCCTGCCCCACCTGCGGCGGCGCGAAGCTGCGCCCGGCGTCGCTGTGGATCCGGGTGGCGGGGAACACCATCGCGGAGGTGTCGGAGCTGCCGCTGGGGCGGCTGCGCGAGTGGGTGGAACGGCTGGGGAACGGGGAGCAGGGGACAGGGAACGGCCAGCAGCTGCGCCCGCAGGAGTGGGAGATCGCGGAGCCCATCCTGCGCGAGCTGGAGGCGCGCGTGGGCTTCCTCAACGACGTGGGGCTGGGCTACCTGACGCTGGAGCGGCAGACGCGTACCCTTTCCGGCGGCGAGGCGCAGCGCATCACCCTGGCGAACGCGCTGGGGAGCAAGCTGATGGACACGCTGTACGTGCTGGACGAGCCCACCATCGGGCTGCACCCGGCGGACAACGACCGGCTCCTGCGCCTGCTGGTGCGCCTGCGCGCGGCGGGGAACACGGTGCTGATGGTGGAGCACGACCCGGAGGCCATGCGCGTGGCCGACCACCTGGTGGAGCTGGGGCCGGGGAGCGGGGAGCGGGGCGGCGACCTGGTGTTCCAGGGAACGCTGGCGGAGATCCTGGAGGCGGACACGCTCACCGGGCGCTACCTGTCCGGGCGGGAGGAGATCGCGGTGCCGGAGCGCCGCCGCCGCACGGGCGGGGCGCGCCTGCGCATCACCGGCGCGCGGGAGCACAACCTGCGCGGGGTGGACGTGGAGATCCCGCTGGGCGCGCTGACGGTGGTCAGCGGCGTCTCGGGCTCGGGGAAGTCCACGCTGGTGCACGACGTCCTGTACCGCGCGCTGGAGCGCGAGCTGTCGGGCGGGGAGACCAGCGCAAAGCGGCACCTGGGCGAGACGGTGGGGGCGTTCGACACGCTCTCGGGGGCGGGGCTCCTGCGCGACGTGGTGCTGGTGGACCAGTCGCCCATCGGGCGGACGCCGCGCTCCAACCCGGTCACCTACATCAAGGCGTACGACGAGGTGCGCCGCATCTTCTCGTCGCTCCCGGAGGCGAAGAAGCGGGGGTACGGGCCCGGGCACTTTTCCTTCAACGTCAAGGGCGGGCGCTGCGAGGCGTGCAAGGGCGAGGGGCAGGTGCAGGTGGAGATGGTGTTCATGGCGGACGTGTTCGTCCCCTGCGAGGTGTGCGAGGGGGCGCGCTTCCGGGCGGAAACGCTGGAGGTGCGCTACAACGGCAGGAGCATCCGCGACGTGCTGGACCTCACCGTGGACGAGGCGATCCGCTTCTTTCTGCACGAGGACCGGCTGGGCGAGGCGCTCTGGCACCTGCAGCAGGTGGGCCTGGGCTACCTGCGCCTGGGCCAGCCGGCGCCCACCCTGTCGGGCGGCGAGGCGCAGCGCATCAAGATCGCGCGCGAGCTGGCCATGGGGGCGCGCCGCGGCGGCAAGAAGCTGTACGTGCTGGACGAGCCCACCACCGGCCTGCACCTGGACGACATCAAGAAGCTCCTCCGCGTGCTGGGCGATCTGGTGGACGCCGGCCACACGGTGCTCCTCATCGAGCACAACCTGGACGTGATCAAGACCGCCGACTGGATCGTGGACCTGGGTCCCGGCGCCGGCCCCGACGGCGGCTACGTGGTCGCCATGGGCACCCCGGAGGAGGTGGTCCAGGTGGAGGCGAGCCTCACCGGCCGCTGGCTCGCCCCCATGCTGGAAGCCGCGGCGGCGGGGGTAGGATAGGTCCTCCGGGTGGGGGCGGAGCCTCCTGTCTACCGGACGGTCTCCCGGCGCATCACAGCTCGTTGAGGATGTTGCGCATGACGGCCTGCAGGTGAGCGTCCTGCACCAGGCTTCCGCAGAAGGAGATGGAGCCGGCGCTGAATACCCACCCGCCGTTTGCCGCGTCGTAGTACGTCATGTCCGCGCCGTAGGCGTGTCCGCCGTCGACGTTGGTGCCGCGCGCCAGCAGCTGCAGGTTGGCGGGCGGCGCGCCGCGGTCGTCGGCGGCGCTCTGCGCGCCCACGACGCCCCCCGGAGCGGCCGTGCCGGCAATGGACGTGTCCATCTCCCACCCGCTGGCGCCTCCGCCGTTCAGGCCGGCGCCGCCGATCAGCGCGCCGTTCGTCAGCCCCGTCCCCGCGAAGAAGCGGTGTCCGGCATCCACGACCCGGAACGGGGCGAAGGTCATGTAGTTGTCGTACCGGTACGCGACGCCCAGCAGGCTCCGCTCCGGGCGTGGCGGGCTGAGGTTTCGAAAGTAGCAGGCGGCCCGGTCCGTGCCGGGGTTCCCGTTGAGCAGTACCAGCGCAGTGCCGGCGGCGTCGAACGACACCTCTTCGAACATTCCGTTTCCTCCCAGGTACAGCACGTGGCCGCCCCCCTGGATGTAGGCGGCCAGCCTGTCCATCATGCCCAGCGACCAGTACTCGGGGTGGGTGGTCGCCAGCAGCGCCTTGTAGGCGGCCAGGTCCGGGATCCCATTGTGAAAGTCCAGGTCGGTGTACACGTCCGCGTGGTATCCCTCGTCCTCCAGCCATGCCAGCATCCAGAGCTCGGCCCGCGTCAGGTGGTTGATCCCGCCGTCGTCCACGGGGCTGGCCGCGGGGTTGGGACGCTGGAAGCTGAGCCTGGCGCCCGGAGGCGAGCTGTACTTGGAGCGCCCGCCCCAGCCGTTGTAGGCGTTCCAGGTGTTGGTGTTGGCCAGCACCGCGAAATCGCGCCTGACCTCACCCGGCTTCACCGCGAAGACGATGTGGAACGGGGCGCCGCCCGGGGCCGTGCACTGCGCCGAGTAGAGGCCGGAGGGCCAGTCCGCGGGGACGGTGAGGGTGAGGGTGGTGACCCATCCGCACCCGTCCTGCCACGCGTTGGCGGGAACGGGCTGCACCATGGCGCCCACATCCACCGGGGCGCTCATGGGAATGCCCACGGAGCCGTCCGGCTGCCGCTTGAGGCGCAGCCCGGTGACCTGGAATGCGGTGCTCGACGAAACCTTGAACTCCAGGGTCTGTCCCGGCGCCGCGGACAGCGGAGTACAGTACCCTTCCAGCGTCGAAGTGGGCAGCGGCTGGATGAGCCAGCCGCTGCCGATGGTCCGGCCACTTCCACCGTGGGCCCACGACGCCGTTCCGTTCTGCGCCAGGTCGCGGTAGTACATCAGAAAGCCGTCGGGCGTGATGGCATGGATGATTCCCGTGCCACCGGAGAATACCTCCGTGAACGTGTGCCAGCCGCTGCCGATCATCTGCCCGGTTCCTCCGAATGCCCACCGGGCCGTGCCGTCGTGCGCAAGGTCGCGGTAGAAGAGCAGGTCGCCATTCTTCGCGACGGCGTAGATGATCCCGCCTCCGCCGGAAAACACGTGCAGGAAGTCCTGCCACCCGTTCCCGATGCGCTGGCCAGTCCCGCCGAACGCCCATCTCGCCGTGCCGTCGCGCGCAAGGTCGCGGTAAAAGAGCAGGTCCCCGTTCTTCGCGACTGCGTAGATGATCCCGCCTCCGCCGGAAAACACGTGCAGGAAGTCCTGCCACCCGTTCCCGATGCGCTGGCCGGTCCCGCCGAACGCCCAGCTCGCGGTGCCGTCGCGGGCCAGGTCGCGGTAGAAGAGCAGGTCGCCGTTGTGCGCGATGGCGTAGAGGATCCCGTCTCCGCCCGAGAACACGTGCAGGAAGTCCTGCCACCCGGTTCCGATGCGCTGGCCGGTTCCGCCGAACGCCCAGTTCACCGTGCCGTCGCGGGCAAGGTCGCGGTAGAAGAGCAGGTCCCCGTCCTCGGTGCCCGCGTAGATGACGCCCTGATCGTCGCCCGTCACGAACCTGAAGCTCATCGGACACCCCGCCGTCGAGAGTGGAATGGAGCGTCGCGTCTGCGAAGCGCCTGTTCGCAGCGACACGTTCCAGGATATGCCGACGGTGTGAGCGCAGCAATCAAAAACATTCGCCGGGACCGGATCGGCTCCTCGCGCGGGACGCTGCCGGGATCGGCAGTGATCCTCCCGGAAAACCTCCCCTGGCCGACTCCCCCTCGCCATCCGTTCATTCGACGTACTTGACAGCGTGTTGTATTAATGCTACTATCCGCGCCATGAAAGCAAAGGGCCGCTCGCAGAGCACGCGATCCGGGGACGGGTCCACCATCTACAACCGCATCCCGGTGCTCCGCGCCGAGCGGGGGCAGTCGCGGCAGGACCTGGCGGAGGCGCTGGGGGTCAACTACCAGACCATCGGCTACCTGGAGCGCGGGGACTACAACCCCAGCCTGGAGCTGGCCTTCCGCATCAGCGAGCACTTCAGCCTCCCCGTCGAGGCCATCTTCTCCCGCGACCCGTTCCGCCCCTTGAGCGAGGAAGTCTACGGCCGCGCCACCGGCAGCTGACCCGCGCGACTTGCCTCCACCACCCGACCCCGTAGAACCACCCATGGCGACTCTGATCGGCGAGGCCGCGAGCCACGTCACCACCCGCACCCGGCGCCGCGTCCTCGTCGCCGTGTCGTACCTGAGCCTCGCGGCGTCCGTCGCCGCCGTGCGCTCCACCCGCGGGGACAGCGGGACGGTGCTGGGAGGCGCCGCCAGCGTGCTCCTGCTGGCGGCCGTGGCGGCGTACCTGGTGCTGCTCCACCTGACCCACCACTCGCGCACCAACCCGCCGGCGCTGCTGGACGAGCGCGGGCTGGCCGTGCGCGACCAGGCGTACCGGCGCGCGTACGGCATGGCGTGCTGGCTGGTGGCCGGGGGGCTGGGGTACGCGTGGGCCGCCGCGCGCTGGGGGTGGGGGTGGATGCCGGCGGACCACCGCGACTGGGCGGGCCTGCTGGCGATCGCCTGCTACCTGCTGGTGTCCTTTCCGCCGGCGGTGATCGCCTGGACGGAGCCGGACCACCCGGTGGAGGACGCCGAGGACGAGGCGCGGGAGCGCGAGACGCTGCGGGGGGTCCCCCTCCCGCCGCTGCGGCGGCGCCTGATGCTGGGGCTCGCGGCGACGGCGGGAGTGCTGGCGGCGGCGCAGCTCGCCGGGGCCGGGGTGGTGCCGGACCGCTACGGCGACACCCTGGCGGGCATCGCCACCGGGCTGCTCTTCGGGTCGGCGCTGCTGTGGGGCTGGCGGCGGCGCGGCGAAAAGAACCCGTAAACTCTTGACGGCCCCCGGCCCCGGGGGTAGCCTTTCCGCCTGCACCACGTCACGGTGTCCGGCCCACCCGTACGGACCCCGGCCTCCAGGCAAGCCCGGCTCGTGACCCAACGACGTTCCGCGGCGCCGCGGGAGCTTCCGCGCGGCGCACCCTTTTCCCCAGTGGAGGAGTCATGCTTCAACCCAATCGTACGGGACGGCTGCTCGCCGCCGTGCTCGCTCTCGCGGCGGCGCCCGCGGCCGCGCAGCAGCGGACGTCGGTGGACATCCCCTTTGAAAAGTACACGCTCGACAACGGGCTCGAAGTCATCCTCGCCCCCGACTCCACGCTTCCCACGGTGGCGGTGGACCTGTGGTACAACGTGTCCAGCCGCGACGAGCGCCAGGGGCGCACCGGCTTCGCCCACCTCTTCGAGCACATGATGTTCGAGGGGTCGCAGAACGTGGCCCGCGGTGACCACGTCGCCCTGCTGCGCTCGGCCGGCTCCACGGACCTCAACGGAACCACCAACGAGGACCGCACCAACTACTACCAGGTGGTCCCGCCCAACCGCCTCAACCTGGCGCTGTGGCTGGAGGCGGACCGCATGCGCTCGCTGAACGTGACGGCCGAGCAGCTCCGCGTGCAGCAGGAGGCGGTCAAGGAGGAGAAGCGGATGCGGATCGACAACGTCCCCTACGTCTCCTCCGTGTACCACGCGCGCTACACCGGCCCGTACAGCCCCGAGAGCTGCTTCGCGTACGGGCACACCATCATCGGGAGCATGGAGGACCTGAGCGCCGCCACGCTGACGGACGTGCAGGACTTCTTCCGCACCTACTACGCGCCCAACAACGTCACCCTGACGCTCGCGGGCGACTTCGACCCGGCGCAGGCGAAGGAGATGATCCAGGAGTACTTCGGGAGCATCCCCCGCTCGCCGCAGCAGGCCCCCGCGGTGCAGTGCACCGGGGCCTTCACGCGCCTCCCGGCGCGCGACACCATCCGCGACCCCAACGCGACCCTGCCGGCCTTCCAGGCCGTCTACGGCACAGTGGAGGCCTCGCACGCGGACAGCTACGCCCTGGAGCTGCTGGGCTCCATCCTGGGCGGCGGCGAGAGCTCGCGCCTGCAGCAGCGGCTGGTGCGCACCGACAAGGTGGCGCAGGCCGCCAGCGCCGGCGCGCAGCAGCGGCGCGGCCCCGGCCTGTTCGTGGTGTTCGCCATCGCCAACCAGGGAGTGGAGGCCGACCGGCTGGAGAAGCTGGCGGACGAGGAGATCGCCAGGATCCGCGACGGCGGGGTCACGGCGGCCGAGCTGGAGCGCGTCAAGAACCAGCTCCGCGCGCGCAACATCCGCGCGCTTCAGACGTCCATCGGACGGGCCGAGGCGCTGAACCGCTACGAGTTCTTTCTGGGCGACGCCTCGATGATCCGGAACGACCTGGACAAGTACATGGCGGTCACGCGCGAGGACGTGCAGCGCGTCGCCCGCAGGTACCTGGACCCGCAGAACCGCCTGGTCGTCGTCACCGCCCCCGCCCGCGCCGCGAGCCGCTAAGGAGCCGACCGTGAAGCCATTCAACGCACGCCAGTTCGCGCTCGGGGCGCTTGCCGCCCTCGGCGCCTGCTCCACGGCCCCGGCCCCCGCCGCGGCTCCCGCCCCGGCCGCCGTGCCCGCCGACACCGCGCCCGCGGCGCCCGCCGCCCCGGCGAGGGTGGCCCCGCCCGCGCCCATGGAGGCGCGGCCCATCCGCTTCCCGCAGTACACCGAGACCGCGCTTCCCAACGGGCTGCGGCTCCTGGTGGTGGAGAACCACCGCCTCCCGGTCGCCAGCGTGAGCCTGTACGTGGCGTCGGGCGCCGCCAACGACCCGCGCGGCAAGCAGGGGCTGGCGTCGCTGGCCGCCGACCTGCTGGACAACGGCACCGCCCGCCGCAGCGCCCGGCAGATCGCCGAGACCATCGAGAGCGTCGGGGGCACGCTGAGCACCGCCGCCGACGGCGACGCCGTGGCGGTGACCTCCGGCGTCCTCGCCGATCAGCTCCCGCTCGCCTTCGACCTGGTGAGCGACGTGGCGCTGCGCCCCACCTTCCCCGCGGACGAGCTGGAGACCAGCCGCCGGCAGGTCCTTTCCGGGCTGCAGGTGGCCCTGGGTGACGCCGGGCAGATCGCGCAGCGGCGCCTCGCCCGCGAGATCTACGGCGCGGACCACCCCTACGGCGTGGCGCCCACCCCGGAAACGGTGCGGGCCGTCACCCGCGCCGACCTGGTGCAGTTCCACCGCGCCCACTTCACCCCCGGGAACGCGTGGCTGCTGGTATCCGGCGACGTGACCCCGGCGCAGGTGCAGGAGCTGGCCCGCCGCCACTTCGGCGCGTGGCAGGGTGGCGCCGCCCCCCAGCCCACGCTGACGGCGCCCGCCCTGCGCGAGCGAGCCGGCATCGTGCTGGTGCACCGCCCCGGCTCGGTGCAGTCCAGCATCCGGGTGGGCCACCCCGGGATCACTCCGGACAACCCGGACTACTACTCGCTCCAGGTGCTGAACGCGATCCTGGGCGGGCTGTCCACCTCGCGGCTGGAGCGGATCATCCGCAGCCAGCACGCCTGGACGTACGCCGCCCGCTCGTCGTTCAGCCGGCCGGAGGGGCCCGGGACCTTCGTGGGCTCCACCGAGGTCCGCAACGCGGTGACGGACAGCGCGCTGGCGGAGATGCTCAGCCAGTTCCGCCGCATCCGCGACGAGCCCGTTTCGCAGGAGGAGCTCGACGCCGCCCGGAACTTCCTGGTGGGCTCGTTCCCGCTGCGCTTCGAGACCGCGTCCGCCACCGCCGCGCAGATCGCCGCGGTGCGGCTGCTGGGCCTGCCCATCGAGAGCCTGCAGCAGTACACGCAGAAGGTGGCCGCCGTCACCCCCGCCGAGGTGCAGCGGGTGGCGCGGCAGTACCTCCACCCCGACCGCGCCACCATCGTGGTGGTGGGCGACGCCACGCAGGTGCTGAAGCCGCTGGAGGCGGTGGCCCCCGTGACGCTGGTGGACGTGGAGGGGCGCGCGATGGACCGCTCCGCGCTGGAAGTGCGCGCCTCCACCGACCGCTTCGACGGGTCGCGCCTGCGGCCGGCCACGCTCACCTACGCCATCGTCGCCGGGGGGAACACGGTGGGTACGGCCACCACCACGCTGGCCCGCGACGGGTCGGCCTGGGTCGCCACCCAGACCGTGCAGGCGGGCCCCACCAGCACGCGCACCGAAGCGCGCTTCACCGGCGACTTCACCCCGGTCTCGGGCAAGACCAGCATGTCCGCGGGCGCCATGGCCATGGAGAGCGACGTCCGCCTGGAGGGCGGGCGGATCCGGGGCAGCGCCAAGCTCCCCGCGCAGATGGGCGGCGACAAGGCCATCGACTCGGAGGTGGCGGCGGGGACCCGGCTGCCCGGGATGGAGCCCTGGATGCTCGCCGTCTCCGACCTGGCGCCCGGGAAGACCGTCGGCTTCGGCACCTTCAGCGCGCAGACCGGCGGCGCCACCGCGGTCGCCTTCAAGGTGGTGGGCGAGGAGAAGGTGACCGTGCCCGCGGGCACCTTCGACGCCTACAAGGTGGAGCTCACCGGCCCCACGACGGCGACGGTGTGGGTGCGCAAGGAGGCGCCGCACATCACCCTGAAGCAGGCGCCGCAGGGGCAGCCGGTGACGGTCGAGCTGCAGTCGATCCAGTAGGAGAGTTCCTGGCGTGGCGGGGCCGCTCCGGAGCCGGACGATACTGCCGTCCGTCTCCTGCGCGGGCTCCGGGAGCCCCGGGAAACCGCCCCCGGGTCTCCCTGCGCCGGAGTGAGCCTCGCCCAACAGCCGGCGAGTCTCCCTCCGAACAGATCTTGAGGGGTACTGCGGAACCACGAACTGCGCCCCCACCGGGATCTCCCGGTGGGGGCGCAGTTGCGTACGTCGTATTCCTGCTGGATCCTGCCGCCGCGCCGGAGCCTGCGTGAGGGATTTCGGCCCGAAGGGGCGAGACCGCGCGGCTGTTTGCGCGGGCTCGACTCCGTTAGCCCGCGTTGTTTGCGGGCTTACGGAGCCGAAGCCCGACCCCGGCGCCAGCCGGGGGCACGCCCGAACCCCGCTCGGATCCGGAACTCAATGCCTGGTGCCGGTGCTCGCGTGGAAGCGGTCGTGCTGCACCTTGCACTCGTTGCGAACCTGGAGCTGCCAGCGCGGGTCGAAGGCACGCTGCGAGGCGCGCTCCCGGCAGACGCGGTCGTGGTCGCGGTGGAAGGCCTGGTGCGCCTGCTGGTACGAGCCGCTGCGGGTGTCGTAGCGGACGCCGCTCCGGCTGTCGTAGCGCCGGTCCTCGTAGCGTCGGTCGTCATACCGGCGATCGTCGCGGCGGCGGTCGTCGCGCCGGCGGTCGTAGCCGCAGTTCTCGCGCGTGTTGTGGGGGTTGCCCTTGCCGCGGCACCACCCGGGAGGGACCTGCCGGCGGCGCTCCAGGCGGACGTCGTCGTCGTCCCAGCGGCGGTCGTCGCCGCGGCGGTCGTCGTCGCGGAAGCGGGCCTGCTCGGTCCGCCCGCGGTTCTCGTTCTTGTTCTTTCCCCTGCCCTGGGCGTCCGCCGGGCTCACGGCCAGGGCGGCGGCGAGCGCCACCATGAAGGAAAGCTGCAGGCTTCGGATGCGCATCGTGGGAGTCCTCCTGTGGGGTACGGCCTTGCGGGTGTGGCGGCACACAGGGGCAACTCCGGTGCCAAGTGACGGAATCGCAGGCAGATCGCGCAGAATCACGTGTTTATGCGTCCGCGCCCGCCCCGCACCGTCCCCTCCCGTGGACGCGGGGCGCGCGGCGCGGGGACACCCCCGGCCGCCGGACGGACGTTCGCACTTGACCCGCGCCGCGGCGGCGCCGTACAATCCCTCGCCCCTCAGCAGACAGGAAAGGCCGGCGGCCCCCCGCGGGCGGTCCGGCCGCACCGTGCGTCTCCCTCGCCACAGGAGTCATCCATGAAGCGTGCGCTGTCCGCGCTCGTGCTCGTGGCCGCCGGGTGCGCGCAGGGCGGGAGGCCGGCGTCGTCGCCGGCGCCCGCCTCCGCGTCGCAGGTCCCGGCCGTCCCGACCCCGTTCCCCTCCACCTACGTCCCCTTCCCGTCGCGCCCCACGCTCATCCGCGGGGCCACCGTGATGACCGCCGCCGGGCAGGTGATCCCCAACGGGCAGCTCCTCATGGCCGACGGGAAGATCGTCGCCGTGGGCGCCACCGTGGACGCGCCCGCCGGAGTGGCGGTGATCGACGCCGCGGGCAAGTACGTCACTCCCGGGATCATCGACACCCACTCGCACCTGGGCGCGTACGCCAGCCCCGGCGTGGACGCGAACTCCGACGGAAACGAGATCACCGACCCGGTGACCGCCGACGTGTGGGTGGAGCACTCGGTGTGGCCGCAGGACCCCGGCTTCACGCGGGCGCTGGCCGGCGGCATCACCTCGCTGCAGATCCTCCCCGGCTCCACGAACCTCATCGGCGGCCGCAGCGTGGTGCTCAAGAACGTCCCCGCCCGCACCGTGCAGGCGATGAAGTTCCCCGGCGCCCCCTACGGCCTCAAGATGGCCTGCGGCGAGAACCCCAAGAGGGTGTACGGAGCGCGCAACCGCGCCCCCTCCACGCGCATGGGGAACGTGGCCGGGTACCGCGCCCAGTGGATCCTCGCCCAGGCCTACCGGAAGAAGTGGGACGACTGGGAGCGGCAGGGGCGACCCGCGGCCAGCCAGCCCACCCGCGACCTGGAGATGGAAACGCTGGCCGAGGTGCTGCGCGGCAACATCCTGGTGCAGAACCACTGCTACCGCGCCGACGAGATGGCGCAGATGATCGACGTGGCCCGCGAGTTCGGCTACCGGATCCGCTCCTTCCACCACGGCGTGGAGGCGTACAAGGTGCGCGACCTCATGGCGCGCGACTCCATCTCCGGCTCGCTCTGGGCCGACTGGTGGGGCTTCAAGATGGAGGCGCTGGACGGCATCGAGGCCAACCTGGCGCTGGTGCACGAGGCCGGCGCGCGCGCCGTGGTCCACTCCGACGACGAGCGCGGCATCCAGCGCCTGAACCAGGAAGCCGCCAAGGCCGTCGCCGCCGGGCGCCGCATCGGCATCCAGGTCTCCGAGAACGACGCCCTCCGCTGGCTCACCGCGAACGCCGCCTGGACGCTGGGGATCGACGACCGCGTGGGCACCCTGGAGCCCGGCAAGCAGGCCGACGTGGTGATCTGGTCCGGCAACCCGTTCAGCGTCTACAGCCGCGCCGAGAAGGTGTTCATCGACGGCGCGCTGATGTACGACCGCAACGACCCCTCGCGCCAGCCGGTGACGGACTTCGAGGCGGGCATCCTCCCCCGGAGCAACCCATGAGCCCGATGAAGACACACGCCATCCTGGCCGCCTCCCTGGCGCTCTCCGCCGCGCCGCTCGCCGCGCAGGGCGTGGTCGCCATCGAGGGCGGCACGGTCTACACCATGACCGGCGCCCCCATCGAGGGCGGCACGGTGCTGATCCGCGACGGGCGCATCGCCGCCGTGGGGCGCGACGTCGCCGTCCCCGCCGGGGCGCGCCGCGTGGACGCCCGCGGCAAGCGCGTCACCCCCGGGCTCTTCGAGTCGCACACCCGCACCGGCCTGACCGAGGTGGGCGCCGTCCCCGGGACCAACGACTACACCCTCGCCGACCAGGACGAGGACCGCATCATGGCGGCGTTCGACGTCGCCGACGGCCTCAATCCCGCTTCCATCGTGATCCCGGTGACCCGCATCGCCGGGGTGACCACGGCGGTCGCGGCGCCCGGCGGCGGCGGGCTCGTGAACGGCATGGGGGTGGTCATCGACCTGGCGGGCGACGACGCGCGCGACATGCTGGTCAAGGATCCGGTCGCCATGTACGCCACCCTGGGCGAGGGCGTGGAAACGTCCGGCGGCGGCGCGCGGGGCGGCACCACCCTGCGTCTCCGCGAGCTGCTGGAGGACACCCGCGCCTACGCCCGGCAGCGCAGCGACTTCGAGCGCGGCGATACCCGCGAGTTCGCGGCCAGCCGGTTGGACCTCCAGGCTATGATCCCCGTGATCCAGGGACGGCTCCCGCTGGTGGTGGAGGCGCACCGTGCGAGCGACCTCCGTACCGCGCTCCGACTGGCCGACGAGTACGGGCTCAAGCTGATCCTGCTGGGCGCCAGCGAGGGGTGGATGGTGGCCGACGAGATCGCCCGCGCGCGCGTGCCCGTGATCGTCAAGGTGCTCCAGAACCTCCCTTCCAGCTTCGAGCGGCTGGGCTCCCGCTACGACAACGCGGCGCTCCTCCGCAGGGCGGGGGTGCAGGTGGCCATCACCACCGGCGAAACGCACAACGCCCGCAACGTCCGCCAGGAAGCGGGGAACGCCGTCGCCTACGGGCTCCCGTGGGACGAGGCGCTGCGCGCGGTCACGCTCTACCCGGCGCAGATCTGGGGCGTCGCGGACACCCACGGCTCCCTCGCGCCCGGCAAGGTGGCCGACGTGGTGGTGTGGGACGGGGACCCGCTGGAGCTGATGACCAGCGTGGAGCACGTGTTCATCGGCGGGCGCGAGGTGCCTCTCACGTCGCGCCAGACGGAGCTGCGGGACCGGTACCGGCGCCTGGACGAGAACGTACGGGTGTACGGGCGCGGGACTCCGTGAGGGTCTGAGCTTTTTTCGGTCCGGACGGGGCCGGCCTTCGGGTCGGCCCTTTTTTCGTGGGGGGTGCTTCGAGTGGATCTGGGTGTGGGGCCGCTCCGGAACCAGGCCAAACAGCCGGCCTGTTTCCTACGCGGGTCGCGGAGCCCCGCCAAACTGCCGGCGGGTCTCCGCTCCGGCTGCGGGAGTCAGCCGAAACTGCCCGGCTGTCTCCCTCCGCAAAAGATCTGGGGGGGTACAGCGGAACTGCGGACGGCAACGACGAAGGCCTCTCCTCGCTCGCGGGGAGGGGCCTTCGTGTGAGCAGAGATCAGCGCTACAAAGCGGCCGCAACGTCGAGTGGACGCCTGTGCACTAATCCGCGGATCGCCCGCATCTCCCTGTGCGGGAGTGTCCACTCTACCATCGGCCGAACCATGAAAAGTTGGCGCCGCTGCTGGGAAAATGGACGAAGAGTCGGTTGGATTTCGGTTTTTGTTCGGTTATTCTTCGGTGGGCCGGCGAGGGTCGCCGGCGGGCAGGACCGTTCACCCGGGGTCAGGGAATGTAACATGGCCTCCAGCGTTTCCGCACTCCGCCAGCTGCTGGAGCAGCGCTTCCCGGACGCGCTCCCGGTCACGCAGCGTACCGCGGGCGGCGTCACCACGGGGATCGCGGCGCTGGACCGGGCGCTTCCCGGGGGCGGGCTCCCGCGGGGGAAGCTGGCGGCGTGGACGCCGGGGGGCGGGGCCACGGCGGCGCTGCGCTCCGCGTGCCGGGCCGCGCTGGAGCGGGGGGAGCGGGCGGCGTGGGTGGACGGGGCGGGGGTGGCGTGCGGGGACGGGTGGCGCGGCGAGGCCGCGCTCTTCCGTCCCGCGGGGGCGCGGGAGGCGCTCGCGTGCGCCGAGGAGCTGGTGCGCTCCGGGGGGTTCGCGCTGGTGGTGCTCGCGGGCGCGCGCGCCGCGGACACCGAGCGCGTCCGCCTGTCCCGCGCGGCCAAGGAAGGAGGCGCGACGCTGGTGCTGCTGGACCCGGGCGGGTTCATGGCGGGCGTCCGCCTGGTCTCGCGCATCCGTCCGGACGGCTACCGCTGGCGGCTGGACCCCTTCGGGGAGCCGGCGCAGGTGGACTCGGTGACGGTGCGCGCACACGTGGAGGCGCTGGGATGGAGCAAGGAAGCGGAGTTCACCCTGCCGGTGGCGGCGCATGACCTACGTCTGTCTCTGGAGCCCGCGCTGGGCGACCGCCGGGGCGCCGCTCGCTGACGTGGCGGCCGCGCTGCTGGCGGACGTGCCCCGGGTGGCGGTGGAGGCGCGCGGGGTGATCTGGGCGGACGCGCGCGGCCTCCCGGCCCCCCGCCTCGCCTGGGCGCTGCTGGAGCGGGCGGAGTGGCGCACGCGCGAGGTGCGCGCCGGGGTGGCGGCCGTTCCCGTGGCGGCGGAGGCGGCGGCGCGCTCGGGCAGCGCCCCGGCCACCTTCGTGGAGCCCGGGCGGGAGCGCGCCTCGCTGGCGCCGCTCCCGCTGGAGCTGCTTTCCCCCGAGCCGCGGCTGCGCACGCTGCTGGACGGCGTGGGCGTGCGCACCTGCGGCGAGCTGGCGTCGCTGGCGCGGGAGGCGGTGGAGGTGCGCTTCGGCGCGGCGGGGGCGGCGCTCTGGCGCCTGGCGCGCGCGGACGATCCGCGCCGCCTCTTCCGCCCCATCCCCCCGGAGCGCCCGTACGCCTCCATGGACTTCGTGGAGTACGAGGTGCGCGACGCGGGGCGGCTGGCCTTCACCGTCAACGCCCTGCTGGGCCCCCTCTGCGCCGCGCTGGCCGAGCGGGGGGAGCGCGCCCGCGAGGTGACGCTGGTCCTGTCCCTTTCCGGCGGGGGAATGCTGCGGGAGCGGGTGCGCGCCGCGCGCCCCACCGCCGAGCGCGACCTGTGGCTGCGCCGCGTCCGCGGCGTCCTGGACCGCCTGGTCCTCCCCGACGGCGTCGTCGGCGTCGCGCTGGAGGTGGAGGGAACCGAGCCCGCCTCCGCCACCCAGGGCGACCTCTTCGACCGCGGCTTCGCCACGGCGGCCCCGGTGGAGGAAGCCGTCTCCCGGCTGGTGGACGAGCACGGCCCGCTCTTCGTGGAGCCGGCGGCGAGCGGCCACCCCCTCCCCGAGCGCCGCACCGCCTGGCGCGCGCGCGAGCCGGAGGAGGCCGCCGAGGGCGGCGCGGACCCCTTCGCCGCCGCGCCCTCGCTCACCCTCCAGCTCCTCCCGGAGCCGCGGCGGGTGGCGGTGCGCGTCCGCCCGCGCCGCGACCACGCGGTGCCGGTGCAGTACTGCGACCTGGCGCGCGGGCGCGAATGGCGGGAGCTGCTCGCGGCGGCGGGGCCGGAGCGGATCGCGGGCGGGGCGTGGGAGGAGGGGTGGGCGCGGGAGTACTTCCGCTGCGTCACCGAAGCCGGTGCGCTGGTGTGGCTCTTCCGCGACGCGGAAGACGCCTGGTACATCCATGGTTGGTGGGACTGAGGACTGCTTTCTCGACCACGCGGGCGGGAGCGCATTGCGCCCGCCGGACCGAATCATCGAGGCTGGCCGCGGGCTCGGCTCGGACTTCTGGAGGATCTACCGATGGTGCGTGCGGCTTCGAGCGGGTTCGTGGCTTTTCTGGAGATCGGTCTCGAAAAGACCCGGCGGGAGCAGGAGACGGAAAGGCTCGACGGCATCCCGGACGGCGCGGTGGCGGAGCGGGCGGCGGGCGCGGCCGGCTCACGGCCCGTCCGGCGCTCCCCCCCGCGGCTGACCGGCCTCTTCGGCAGCGGGATGTGACCCGGCATGGCCGCCAGGCCAGGGAGCCGAAGCGCAGGAATCAGCTGCCGGTCGGCTCGTCCGGTCCGGATGACTCCTGCGCTTCGGGACCGTACGGCACCCTCACCCGCTCTCGGATGTACCGCTTCTGCTGCTCGAAGGTCTTGCCGTCCAGCTCGCGGCTCAGCTCCTCCCGGATCTGCCGCATGGTCCGCACGGCGTCGAACGGCTTCTCATTCTCCATACAGAATCACCTCGCGAGGGGATCTGATCTCCAGCATCGGATAGCCGAGCCGCAGGTTGACGGAGTTGTACCCGTGAATGCGCGGCAGGGTGACGATATGCTTGAAGTTCCAGCTCCCCAGCACGTCCACGCGGTGGATCGTCGCCGTCGCGATGTGCTGGGCATCCAGGCGCATGGAGGCGCCGCTCACACCTCCCGCGATGTACTGCTCGGCCAGCTCCTCGGCCTCGCTGGTGAACTCTACGTCCTCCAGGAACCCGGGGGGAACCCGGTCCAGCACGGCTCGCACGGCCGCGGGGGCACGCACCAGCTCGAGACGGGTGAGGTCCGAGACCACGATCGTCGCCTCGCCTTTCTCGAAAGTCTCGAACAGGCGCAGCGAGGCGTCCCGGAATGCCTCGTCCAGGCACCCGCCGATCTCGGACGTGTCGGTGTAGATCCGCTGTGGCTTCATCCCGGCAAGAGACACGACGGCGCCTGCGGGATGCCAGCGTTCCACGCCCCGGCGGCGCACGCCTGATGGAGCGCTACGTCGAGCTGCGGGGCCGCAGCGCGTTCTCCTTCGGGGACGGGGTGCTCACCCCGGAGGCGCTGGTGCAGCGGGCGGCCGAGCTGGGCTACGGCACGCTGGCGCTCACCGACGCGGCCGACCTGGGCGGCATCGTCCGCTTCGCGCAGGAGGCGAAGGAGCAGGGCGTCCGCCCCGTGGTGGGCGCCGAGCTGCGCGTGGCCGGCCACCCGCTCGCGCTGCTGGCGCGCGACGAGGCGGGGTACCGCGGCCTGGCCGCGCTGGTCACCCGGTCGCGGCGGGGGAGCGCGCGCGGCAAGCCCGGCCTCCGCTGGGCCGAGGTGGAGGAGCGCGCCGCAGGCCTCCACCTGCTCACCGGCCCCCCCACGGGCGAGCTGGCGGCGATGCTGCGTGCCGGAAAGCGCCTGGAGGCGGCGCGGCTCCTGGCCCGCTGGCGCGACGTGTTCGGGGGCAACGTGGCGGTGGAGGCGCAGCTGCACCACGTCTCCGGGGCGGAGGCCGCGCTCGCCGAGGCGCTCGTGGAGCTGGCCGGGCGCTGCGACGTGCCCTGGGTGGCGACCGGCGAGCCGCGCTACCTGGACGCGCCGGGGCGGCTGGTGCACGACCTGCAGACCGCGCTGCGGGCCGGCGTGACGGTGGACGAAGCGTCCCGGAGCGGGCTCCTCCTTCCCAACGGCGAGTGGCGCCTCAGGGCGCCGGAGGAGATGGCCGCGCTCTGGAAGGGGAGGGAGGCGGGCGTGGAGGAGAGCGCCCGCATCGCCGCGGAGTGCGCCTTCGAGCTGCGCTGGCTGCGTCCACCGCTCCCCGAGTTCCCCATCCCCCCGGGCCACGACGCCGACTCGTACCTGCGCGAGCTGGTGTACGAGGGCGCCGCCGAGCGCTGGGACGGCGTCGTGGGCGACCGCGAGCGCGCGCAGATCGAGCACGAGCTGGCCGTCATCCGCAAGCTGGGCTTCGCCGGCTTCTTCCTGGTGATGTGGCAGGCGGTGCGCTTCGCGCGGGGGCGCGGCATCCTCTGCCAGGGGCGGGGGAGCGCGGCCAACTCCGTGGTCACCTTCTGCCTGCGGATCACCGCGGTGGACCCGGTGAAGCACAACCTGCTCTTCGAGCGCTTCCTGTCCGAGGCGCGCACCGACGGCCTCACCGAGGCGCCCGACATCGACGTGGACTTCGAGATGCACCGCCGCGAGGAGGTGCTCAGCTACGTCTACGACCGCTACAGCCGCGACCACGCCGCCATCACCGGCGTCACCCAGGTGTACCACGCCCCCAGCGCCCTCCAGGACGCCATGCGCGCCCTGGGCTACCCCGCCGAGCTGGCATTCACCATCTCCAAGCGCGTCAAGCACCTGGGCCCCGCCGCAGGCGCCGATGCCGTGGAGCAGGAGCTGGGCGGGGCGCACGGGCTGGAGACCGGCGACGCGCGCGGGCGCGCCCTGCTGGCGGCCATGCGCGCGCTGGAGGGCGTCCCCCGCATGCGCTCCACCCACCCGGGCGGCTTCGTGCTGTCCGCGTCCCCGCTGGGGGAGTACATCCCCACCGAGGAGACCACCATGGGGCGCACCATCCTCCAGTTCGACAAGGACGACCTGGACGCCGTGGGCGTCCCCAAGTTCGACTTCCTGGGGCTGGGCGGGCTCACCGCCGCCCGCATCGCCTTCGACGCCATCGAGGCGCGCACCGGCGAGCGGCTGGACCTGTACGCCCTGCCGCAGGACGACCCCCGGACCTTCGAGATGATCTCCCGCGGCGACACCCTGGGCACCTTCCAGATCGAGAGCCGCGCGCAGATCCAGTCCATCCTCCAGACCCGGCCCGAGCGATTGTACGACCTGGTGGTGCAGGTGGCGCTCATCCGCCCCGGACCCATCCAGGGCGACTTCGTGGGCCCGTACACCCGCAGGCGGCGCGGGCTGGAGAAGTGGGAGCACGACCACCCGGCGCTGGCGCCGGTGCTGGAGCGCACCTGCGGCATCCCCATCTTCCAGGAGCAGGCCATGTCCATCGCCATGGCGCTGGGGGGCTACACCGCCGCCGAGGCAGACGAGCTGCGCCGCACCATGGGGCACGCCCGCAAGCAGGCGAAGCTGGAGGCCGCGCTGGAGAAGCTGCGCGTGAGGCTGGGCACCAACGGGCTCCCGCAGGAGCTCGCCGACCGCGTCGTCCGGCAGATGAAGGGGTTCGGCAACTACGGCTTCCCCGAGTCGCACGCCTGGAGCTTCGCGCTCATCGCCTACGCCACCGCGTACCTCAAGGCCCACTACCCGGCCGAGTTCCTCATGGGGCTGCTGAACGCCTGGCCCATGGGCTTCTACGCCCCCGCCACGCTGGTCCACGACGCCCGCCGCGGCGGGGTGGAGGTGCGCGGCCCCTGCCTGAAGCGCGGCGCGCGCGAGTGCACGATGGAGGACACCGCACACCCGGAAAAGCCCGCCGTCCGCATCGGCTGGAAGCACGTCGGCGGCATCGGCGCGCGCACGCTGGAGGCGCTGGCGGCGGCGCACGCGGAGCGCCCCTTCGCCTCGGTGGAGGACGTGGTGAAGCGCGCGGGGCTGGGGCGGGCCGAGGCGCTGCACCTGGCGCGGGCGGGCGCGTTCGAGGGGTTCGAGCCCGGCCGCCGCCGCGCCGCCTGGGAAGCCCTGCGCGCCGCCGGCGACGTGCTCCCGCTGGCCCCCGCGCACCGGCTCCCCTTCGACCCGCTGGAGCTGGAGGGGCCGGAGCTGATCTTTTTGGACTACCTCGCCACGGGCATCTGCACGCACGGGCACCCCATGGAGCACGTGCGTCCCCGGCTGCGCGCCGCGGGCATTCTCGCCAGTACGGACCTGCTGGAGGTGCGCAAAGGCGAGAAGATCATCGTGTCGGGGCTGGTGGTCGCGCGGCAGCACCCGTCCACCGCGAAGGGCACCGTGTTCGTGCTGCTGGAGGACGAGGGCGGGTTCATCAACGTGATCGTCCCCGCAAAGGTCTACGAGGAGAACCGGGAAACGGTGAAGTTCTCGCAGTTCCTGGTGGTGGAAGGGAAGTTCGAGCGGGACGGGGCGGTGATGAACGTGGTGGGGCGGCGGTTCAGGGAGCTGCCGCGGAACATCGCGTTCCGGTCGCACGACTTCCACTGAGGGATTTCAAAAGCGACTGCGGATTCGAGCGTGCCCCCGGCTGGCGCCGGGGTCGGGCTTCGACTCCGTAAGCCCGCAAACAACGCGGGCTAACGGAGTCGAGACCCGGCGGAAACAGCCCCGCCGGGTCTCGCCCCTTCGGGCCGTAATCCCTCACGCGGGGCTCGGTGCGCGTCCGGCGAGCCTCAGATGCAGATACAGGTGATCCCCCCCTCGCAGAACCAGGTTCCCGGACCGCCGCAGGCGTTGTCGCACAGGTCTTCCCAGCACGCACGGGCGCTCTGCTGCGGAGCGGGGGACGCGAACGCCTGCGCGGCCCCGAACGTGAGCGCGCCGAGTACCGCGAGGGCGTACAGTGCGTTGTTGAACATCCGGATGCGGGTCATGGCAGTGTACCTCCGATCGGCGTGATCGAGACTGGGGCGCCTGGACAGGCGGGCTCGACGACGGAGCACGGCTCTCACGGCGCGCGGATCGCGCCACCCAAGATGCGCACCCCGGAGGAGCCGCAATCTGCGTCACGACCTCTTTCGAACGACTCGCGCCGCGTCCGTCTACCGCGGAGGCTGCAGCTCGGGGATCATCGACCGGTGGGCGGAGATCCCGGCCAGCACGCCGTCCGCCGAGGCGAAGGTCGCGTTGTGCATCGCGCGGGTGGCGTCGCCGGCGGCGTACACGCCGGTTACCGTCGTTTCCTTGAAGTCGTCCGTGCGGACGATCGGGCCGTTCATCCCCTCGTCGAAGGCGCAGCCGAGCTGCTCCGCCAGCAGGCTCGCCATGCGCGTGCGCGAGGCGGTGAACAGCGCATCCAGCGGCACCACGCTCCCGTCGTCCAGCCGCGCGCCGTCCAGGCGTGGCGCGTCGCCCAGCAGCGCCCGCACGGGCCGCTCCTCCACGCGCACGCCGCGGGCGTCCAGCGCCGCGCGCTGCGGCTCGTCCGGCGCGAAGGCGCCGTTGGTGAACAGCGTCACGTCGGCGCTCCAGTCCGGGATCAGCAGCGCCTGGTGCATGCTCATGGGGCTCGTCGCCAGCACCCCCAGGCGGCCGTCCGCCACCTCGTAGCCGTGGCAGTACGGGCAGTGCAGCACGGTCACGCCCCACCGCTCCCGCAGCCCCTCCACCTCCGGCAGCTCGTCCACCACGCCCGTCGCCAGCACCAGGCGCGGGGCGCGGAACACTTCCCCGGAGGCGAGCACCACCTCGAAGCCGTCCCCACTGCGCGCCGCGCGCTCGGCCACGCCCTCCACGAGCGCGGCTGTGGGGTAGGCGAGCACCTGCGCCCGGGCGTCCGCGACGACGTCGGCCGGCGCCCTGCCGTCCTGGCCCAGGAAGCCGTGCGCGGCGAGGGCGAAGCGGTTGCGCGGCCGGCCCGCGTCCACCACCAGCACCCGCCGGCGCGCGCGGGCGAGCTGCATGGCGGCGGAAAGGCCCGCCCAGCTTCCTCCCACCACGATGACGTCATGTGACATCGGTGCTCCGTGCGTCCGTCGTTGTCCCCCGCGCCGGCAGCGCCCGGACGGACGCCGACAGCTCCGCGAGGGTGATGCGGCCCAGCCGCTCCGCCAGCAGGGCCTCGGCGTCGGCCAGGAAGCCGTCCAGCGCGCCCGACACCGCCCGCTCCACCCGGCACCCCGCCTCCCTCAGCGCCGGGTCGATCGCGATCAGCAGACGCTCGCCGAGCGCTTCGTAGACCTCCCGCACCGTGACCTCCGCGGGAGCGCGCGCCAGCGACCAGCCGCCGCCGTGCCCGGCCGCCGAGGCGACCAGCCCCGCCTCCCGCAGTCCGGCCAGGGTGCGCCGGACCACCACCGGGTGGGTGCGCACGCACGCCGCCAGCGACTCCGAGGTCGCGGGCTCGCCGGGATGCTCGGCCAGGTGCACCAGCACGTGAAGGGCGACGGAGAAGCGGCTGCTGCGTTTCATGTAACTTTATTTATTACGGAAAGCGGCGCACGTCAAGTGCGTGGGCGCGCAGGCGTCCGGGCGCGGCCGCGGACCGCCGCCCACTTCCCCGGGATCGTGCACACCTCCGTCACCCGCGGCGCGCCGGCTCTCCGCTCCGGCCGACCGGATTCCGGGCCGGCGGCCGGACCTGCCACTCGCGGCGAAAAGAGCATTGCGGACGGTGGCGGAAACGCCCCTGGGAAGCTAGGTTTACCGGGTTTTGCACGGTTGCTTTTTTGGCACGTTCCCGCCGCGCCGGGGTACAACACCCGCTTGCATCCGCGTACTCGCGGACGCCTTGAGTTTCGACGCTCCAAGAAGACAAAATGGCCGACGAGATCACCACGACCGAGCCGACCGAGCCGCAGCCCCCCCGCTCCAAAGTCCTGCCGCGCCTGATCGAAGACGAGATGCGCGAGTCGTTCATCGACTACTCGATGAGCGTGATCGTGCAGCGGGCGCTGCCGGACGTGCGCGACGGGCTTAAGCCGGTTCACCGGCGCATCCTGTTCGCCATGCACGAGGCGGGGCTCTCGCCGAACCGCCCCTACAAGAAGAGCGCGACCGTCGTCGGCGACGTGCTGGGCAAGTACCACCCGCACGGCGACGCCAGCGTGTACGACGCGCTCGTGCGCATGGTGCAGGACTTTTCCCTGCGCTACCCGCTGGTGGACGGGCAGGGCAACTTCGGCTCGGTGGACGGCGACCCGGCGGCGGCGTACCGCTACACCGAGGCCAAGCTCGCGCCCATCGCCACCGAGATGCTGGCCGACATCGACAAGGACACCGTCGACTTCGCGCCCAACTTCGACGACCGGCTGGAAGAGCCCAGGGTGCTCCCGGCGCGCATCCCCAACCTGCTGGTCAACGGCAGCTCCGGGATCGCCGTGGGCATGGCGACCAACATCCCGCCGCACAACCTGCGCGAGGTCGCCGACGCCTGCATCCACCTCATCGAGAACCCGGACGCCACCGTCGACGACCTGCACGCCTTCGTCAAGGGGCCCGACTTTCCCACGGGCGGGCTCATCTACGGGCGCGACGGCATCCGCGAGGCGTACGAGACCGGGCGCGGCCGCGTGCTCATGCGTGCGCGCGCCGAGATCGAGGAGCGCGAGGGCGGCAAGGGCGAGCGCATCGTCATCCGCGAGATCCCCTTCCAGGTCAACAAGTCGCGCCTCATCGAGCAGATCGCCGAGCTGGCGCGCGACAAGAAGATCGAGGGGATCGCCGACCTGCGCGACGAGTCCGACCGCGACGGCATGCGCATCGTGGTGGACCTGAAGCGCGACGCCATCCCCCACATCGTGCTGAACCTGCTGTTCAAGCACACGCAGATGCAGAGCACCTTCGGGGTGATCATGCTGTCGCTGGTGGGCGGCGTCCCCCGGATCCTCACCCTGCGCGAGATGCTCTTCCACTACGTGGAGCACCGCCACGAGGTGCTGCTGCGGCGCACGCGGTTCGAGCTGGCCAAGGCGCTCGAGCGCGAGCACATCCTGGAAGGCCTCAAGATCGCCGTCGACAACATCGACGAGGTCATCCGCATCATCCGCGGCTCCGACACCACCGCCGAGGCCGGCGCGGCCCTGCGCGAGCGCTTCGGCCTGTCCGAGCGGCAGACCGACGCCATCCTCAACATGCGGCTCGCGCGGCTCACCGGCCTGGAGATCGAGCAGCTGGAGGCGGAGCTGGCGGAGATCCGCGCCACCATCGCCGACCTGCGCGACATCCTGGACAACCGCGAACGGCGGCTCTTCATCATCAAGGAGGACCTGCGCGAGGTCGCCGACAAGTACGGCGACGAGCGGCGCACCGACATCATGGGCGCCACGGGCTCCTTCTCCATCGAGGACCTGATCGCCGACGAGGAGATGGTCATCACCGTCTCCCACACCGGCTACATCAAGCGCGTCCCGGTGGACACCTACCGCGCCCAGGCGCGCGGCGGGCGGGGCATCAGCGGCATGCAGACCAAGGAAGAGGACTGGGTCGAGCAGATCTTTTTGGCGAGCACGCACGACTACCTGATGTTCTTCACGCAGAACGGGCAGTGCTACTGGCTCAAGGTGCACGAGATCCCGCAGGGGTCCCGCGGCAGCCGCGGCAAGCCCATCGTCAACCTCATCAACATCCGCCCCGGCGACAAGATCGCCTCGCTGGTGCCGGTGCGGGTGTTCGCGCACGACCGCTCGCTGGTCTTCGCCACCCGCAAGGGCGTGGTGAAGAAGACCGCGCTCTCCGCCTACGGCAACCCGCGGGTGGTGGGGATCAACGCCATCAACGTTCTGGAGGGCGACGAGCTGATCTCCGTGCAGCTCGTCGACGCCGGGTGCAACGTGATCCTCGCCACGCGCGAGGGAATGGCGATCCGCTTCCGCGAGGACGACGTGCGCGAGATGGGGCGCGCCACCACCGGCGTCCGCGGCGTCACGCTGCAGGAGGGCGACGAGGTGATCGGGATGGTGGTGATGAAGGAGGACAACACCCTCTTGGTGGTCACCGAGAAGGGGATGGGGAAGCGCACCGGGATCGAGGCCTACCGGCTCCAGCGGCGCGGCGGCAAGGGCGTCATCAACGTCCGCACCACCGACAAGACGGGGCGCGTGGTGGCGATCAAGGAAGTGGTCCCCGGCGACGAGCTGATGGTCATCACCCGCGAGGGGATCGTCAACCGCCAGTCGGTGGACGGCATCCGCGTCATCGGCCGCAACACGCAGGGGGTGCGTCTCATCAACCTCACCGGCAAGGACGTGGTGATGGACGTGGCCCGCGTGGTCAACGAGGAAAAGGCCGTGGACGGCGGCGCCACGCCCTCCGCGGTCGTTTCGCTCTCCGACGAGGGCGAGGGCGCCCCGGTGGAGCTGCCGGGCGACGAGGAGTTCGACACCGGCCTGGACGAGCTGCTCGCCAGGGCCGAGGACGACCTGGATTCCGACGACGAGGTGCCGGAGGAGCTGGACGACGAGCTGTAGCTGCTTCGGCGGGGCCGCTCCGGAGCCGGACGATACTGCCGTCCGTCTCCTGCGCGGGTCGCGGAGCCAGCCAAACTGCCGGCTGTCTCCGCTCCGGCTCCGTGAGCCTCGCGCAAACAGCCGCGCGAGTCTCCCTCCGCGAAAGATCTGAGGGGTACTGCGGGAAAAGCGAACGGCGCCCCCGCCTCGGCACTGAGGTGGGGGCGCCGTTTCGTTTGCAGGCTGTGACGCTTCACGCTGCGCGTGAACCGGTGAACCCTATTCCCTGTTCCCTGATCCGTTCCCGTCCGCCGCGGCCGGCTGCGCCATCGCCCCGGAGGGGCGGAGGTCGGGGAGCGGCTGCGCGGTGGGCTCCGGGCGGGTGCGGCGCGCGGCGCGGCGCGGTGCGGACGACGGCGCGGGGGCGTTGGTGGGCTCCACGTCCTCCATGCGGGGGACGGGGTGGCCGTGCTTCTTGTTCAGGTAGTAGTCGGCGATGCGCGCGGCCACGGGCGCGGCGGCCCCCGAGCCGGACTCCCCGAACTCCACGATCACCGCCACCACGATCTCCGGGGCGCCGCCGCGCGGGCCCGCGAAGCCGGTGAACCAGGCGTGCGGGCGCTTGAGGTCCGCGCTGTTCTGCGACGTACCCGTCTTCCCGGAAAGCTTCCAGCGCCGCAGCTCCACCGCGTGCGCCGACCCGCCCTCCTCGACCACGCGGGCCATCCCCTCGTGCACCGCGGAAAGCGTCTTGGGGGTCAGGCGCAGGTCCGTCTCCGGAGCGCCCTCCTGCCGGCGCGCCACGATGTGCGGCGCGAAGGCGGTGCCGTCGCCCGCCAGCGCCGAAAAGAACTGCGCCATGCGGATGGGCGTCTGGGCGTTTGGCCCCTGCCCGATGGACAGGTTCATCACCTCGCTGGGAGGCGGCGTCCACCCGAAGCGCTTCTTGTACCAGTCGCGGCTCGCGGGAAAGATCCCCACCTTCTCGCCCGGCAGGTCCACCGAGGTCTTCCGCGAGAAGCCCAGGCGCGTCCCCTCCTGCGTGAGCAGCTTGATCCCCAGCCGGATCCCCAGCTGGTAAAAGTACACGTTGCAGGAGTTGGCGATGGCCTGGATCAGGTCCTGCGGGCCGTGGCCCTCCCTCTTCCAGCAGCGCGAGTAGCGCCCCGCGTACGGCATCCCGCCCGTACAGGCGATGGGCATCTTGTACTCCGGGGTGATCGCCCCCCGCTCCAGCCCGATGATCGCCGTCGCCAGCTTCCAGGTGGAGCCCGGCGGGTAGATGCCGTTGGTCGCCCGGTTCAGGAGCGGACGCGAGGGCCCGTTCAGCTCCTTCCACACCGCGGGCGAGATGCGCCCCACCAGCAGGTTGGGGTCGTAGGTGGGGGCGGAGTACATGGCCAGGATCTCCCCCGTGGACGGGACCATGGCCACCACCGCGCCCTTCATCCCCGCCGGGAACACCGCGCGGGCGTAGCGCTGCAGGTCCACGTCGATGGTCAGGCGCAGGTCGCGCCCCGCCAGCGGCGGCTTGGTGAGCTGCTCCGCGAAGCGCCCCACCAGCCGGCCGCGCGCGTCCACCTCGATGTAGCGCGTCCCCGGCGTCCCCCCCATGGTGCGCTCGTACTGGCGCTCCACCCCCGCCTTGCCGATCTGCTGCCCCAGCTTGTAGCCCTGCCACGTGGGGCTGGCCAGCTCCCGCTCGTTGATCTCCGACACGTAGCCCACGATGTGCGCCGTCGCGTCGCCGTACGGGTAGCGGCGCACCGGGCGCGCCTCCAGGAGCACTCCGGGCAGGCGCGCCGGCTGCTCCTGCAGGCGCGACAGCTGCCGGAAGCTGAGCGCGTCCGACACCACGGTGGGCTCCCTGGGGTCCTTGCGCACGCGGGCCAGCGTCTCCGCCGCCTGCAGCGAGTCCAGCTCCAGCACGGGCACCAGCGCGGCCAGGCGCGCGCGCACCGAGTCGGGCGGCCCCGGCTCCAGCGACAGCGTGTAGCCCGTGACCGTCTCCGCCACCACCTTGCCGTTGCGGTCGTAGACGGTCCCCCGCGGCGCGGGGATGGGGACCATGCGGAAGCGGTTGTCCTCCGAGCGGAGGACGAACTCCGAGTTGCGGACGATCTGCGTGCGGAAGAACGCCGCGCCCAGCGTGCAGAGCATCACCGCGATGGCGAGCGTGGCCTGCACCGCACGGCGCTGGCGCGCGTGCGGGTTGAACGGGCTTACCGAAGCTCCGATGATCCGGCCGTACACGGGGTGGGGCAGGGGAGGCAACGCGTTGGGAGTGAATGTTTTCGCCCCAAAGGTAAAAGCTTTCCCCCCGGTCGCGCCAGTGGCGCGTGGCGGGATCCCCGCGCTCGTGGCGGTGTATAGAACCCGGAAGCCTTGCGGGAGCAGGGGGAAAGCTTATCTTCCCCGTCTCCCACGCCGCCCTCCCTGACCCGCCCGTCGGTCCCAGCTCCGCGGCACGCAATTTGACACCCAGCGGCTTCCGTCCGAGCCACAACTGCAATGGTGACGCCCCGCCTCCGGACCCCGGAGGCGCACGCGCGCCTCGGCACCCGATAAAGAGCACTAGATGAGCCTGTCCGCACACTCCCCGGCCACCCCCCGGCCGGAGAACGGACCCTCCGCCGATGCGGAGGGGATCCTCGAAGTACTGTCCAGCGGAAGCGGCTTCCTGCGGTCCGGGTCCCACGGGTACCAGACCGCCGACGGAGACCCCTTCGTTCCCCAGTCGGTGATCCGGCGGCTCGGGCTGCGGACGGGGGACCGCATCGTGGGCGAGGTGGGCACCGCTCCCGGACGCGGCAAGAGCCCGCCGCTGGAGAGCGTCCGCAGCGTGAACGGCCTCCCCCCCGAGCAGGCCCGCGGCCGCCCCGAGTTCAACTCCCTCCCCGCCACATACCCGGACGAGCGCCTGACGCTGGAGCACGCGGTGGAGGGACGCGCCAAGCGTGACCCCACCCCGCGCATCATCGACCTGATCGCCCCGCTCGGCAAGGGGCAGCGGGCGCTGATCGTTGCCCCCTCGCGGGCGGGAAAGACCACCATCCTCCAGTCCATCCTCCGCGGCGTCCACTCCAACTACCCGGAGGCGGTCCTCCTGGTGCTGCTGGTGGACGAGCGCCCGGAGGAGGTCACCGAGATGGAGATGCTGGGGCACGGCGAGGTGATCGCCTCCTCCTTCGACTGCCCCGCCGACCGGCACGTCGCCGTCGCCGAGATGACGCTGGAGCACGCCCGCCGCCAGGTGGAGAGCGGGCGCGACGTGGTGCTGGTCCTGGACTCCATCACCCGCCTGGCCCGCGCCTACAACAACACCGAGCGCGGCAGCGGCAAGCTCCTGTCCGGCGGCATCGACGCCACCGCGCTGGAAAAGCCCAAGCGCTTCTTCGGCTCCGCGCGCAAGGTGCGCGGCGGGGGCGGGTCGCTGACCATCATCGCCACCGCGCTGATCGAGACGGGGAGCCGTGCCGACGAGGTGATCTTCGAGGAGTTCAAGGGCACCGGCAACTCCGAGATCGTGCTGGACCGCGAGCTGGCGGACAAGCGGATCTTCCCGGCCATCAACATCGAGAAGAGCGCCACCCGCCGCGAGGACCTGGTCATCCCCGAGGAGGACCTGGACAAGGTGCACCAGCTGCGGCGCGTGCTGCACTCGCTTTCCGCCGCGGATGCGCTCCAGCTGCTGCTCAAGCAGATGAACGATTCCAAGACTAACGCGGAGCTTCTCGCCAAGATCCGCTAAGTACTTTTGGGCTGGTTGGACGGTTGGGGGCGGCTCCGGGTTCCGGGGCCGCCTCTTCGTTTTCCTCGGGTTTTGGCGGGCCGCTCCGGAGCTGGACGATACTGCCGTCCGTCTCCTGCGCGGGCTCCGGGAGCCCCGGAAAACTGCCTCCGGGTCTCCCTGCGCCGGAGGGGGCCAGCCAAACTGCCGGCTGTCTCCCTCCGAACAGATTCATGTGGATACTGCGGAAACTGCAACGAAAAAAAGCCCTCCCCCAGAATTGGGGGAGGGTGGCGAGCCTCAAGCGAGCCGGGTGGGGGCGAGCCGTCGCAGGCTGTTCCCTGTTCCCTATTCCCTGTTCCCTAAATACCCCTCCAGCACCGTCAGCAGCTGCTCCGTGTTGATGGGCTTGGTCAGGTAGCCGGTGCAGCCGGCGGCGCGGCAGGCTTCCTCGTCGGTCTCGAGCGCGCGGCCGGTCAGGGCGATGATGGGCGTTTCGCGGGTATCGTCCTGGGCGCGGAGGGCGCGGGCCACGTCCAGGCCGCTCATGTCCGGGAGACCCAGGTCCAGGAGGATCAGGTGCGGGCCGCGGGTACCGGCCGTCGCCAGCGCCTCGGCGCCGGAGGCGGCGGCGAGCACGTGGTAGCCGCTCTCCTCCAGCAGGATGGAGAAGGCGCCGCGGATCGCCTCGTTGTCCTCCACCAGGAGCACCCGCGGGGTGTCGGCTCCGCTTCCGCTCACGCCGCCCCCAGCCGCTCGCCCGCCTCCACCGAGGGAAGGGTGAAGAAGAAGCGGCTTCCCGACCCCAGCTCGCTCTCCACCCAGATCTTGCCGCCGTGCAGCTGCACGAACTTGCGTGCGATCGCCAGCCCCAGCCCCGTCCCGTGGTGCATCCGCGCGCGCGACGAGTCCACCTGCGCGAACTCCTGGAAGATCATCTCGTGGTGCCGCGGGTCGATCCCGATCCCCGAGTCCTCCACCACCACCTCCAGCCACGCCGGGTTGTCCGGCGAGCGGCGGGCCTCCACGCGCAGCGTGCCGTCCTGCGGTGTGAAGTCGATGGCGTTGCCGATCAGGTTCCCCAGGATGTGCACCACCTTGTCGCGGTCGGCCCACACGGCAGGGAGCCCGCCGTTCAGCGTCGCCTCGTAGCGCAGGCTCTTCTGCTGGATCAGCGAGGCGTTCATGTCGTAGACGTGCCCCACCACCTCCGTCAGGTCGAACTCCGAGGGCGACAGCTCGATGGCGCGCGCGTTGGTGCGCGCGTACATCAGGATCTCCTCGATCATGGAAAGGAGCTGCCTGCACGAGTTGATCATGGACTCGATCGCATCGCGCTGCCGCGGGGTGATCTCGCCCAGCAGCCCGTCGCGCAGCACCTCGCCGTAGGTGACGATGGCGGTGAGCGGGGTGCGCAGCTCGTGGGAAACGTTGGTGAGGAACTGGGACTTGGCGACGTCGAGGTTGCGGAGCTCCAGGATGGTGCGCTCCAGCTCCTCGATCCGCCGTGCCAGCGTTTCGCGCGAGGCTCCCGCGGGAAGTGACTCCTCGAACCCGACCAGCGCGTTCTGCGGCGCATCCGACCCGGGGGAGTCCATGAGGCGGAAGCCCTCCCCCGCAAGCATCTCTCGGAGGCGGTCCGCTTCCCGGTCGTCCCCCTGGATGTACAGTCGCAGTTCGATCATCCGTTTCGCGCGGCGGGAGCGTGAGATGTCACCAATCTAGACACCCCACCCGGAGGGTGCAAGGACGGAGTCCCCGTCCAGGTTTTCCGCCAGGAGCTGGCGCCGCTGGAGGGCGGCGTAGGTCCCGCCCGCGCGCAGGAGCTCCACATGCGTTCCCACCTCCGCGACGCTGCCGTCGTCCAGCACCACGATGCGGTCCGCGTTCATCACCGCCGTCACGCGGTGGCTCACGATCACGCTGGTGCGCCCCGCCAGCACCTCGCGCAGCCCCTGGAGGATCTCCGTCTCGGTGTGGGTGTCCACGGCCGAGAGGGCGTCGTCCAGCACCAGGATCTCGGGGTCGCGCGCGATGGCGCGCGCCAGGGTGGCCCGCTGCTTCTGCCCGCCCGACAGGTTGATCCCGCGCTCTCCCAGCAGGGTGTCGTAGCCGTGGGGGAAGCCGTTGACGGTCTCGTCGAGCTGCGCCACGCGGGCGGCGGCGCGGATGCGCTCCTCCTCCCGTGCCGGGTCGGCCTCGTCGAACCCGAGCGCCAGGTTCTCGCGCAGCGTCGCCGAGAACAGGAAGGCGTCCTGCGGCACCACGCCCAGCGCCGCGCGCAGCCTGGCGAGCGGCCAGCGGCTGACCGGGACCCCGTCGATCAGCACCTCGCCCTCGGTGGGGTCGTACAGCCGGGCCAGCAGCGCCCCCACCGTGGACTTCCCCGACCCGGTGGGCCCCACGACCGCCAGGCTGTAGCCCGCGGGGACGTGGAAGGAGACGTCGCGCAGCACCAGCCGGTCGGTCCCCGGGTAGCGGAACGAGACGTTGCGGAACTCGATCTCCCCGCGGATGGGATCCGGGAGCCGGGGCTCCTCCGGCTCGCGGACGGACGGCTCGGTGCCGAGCACGCGCGACACCCGCCCCATGGAGGCGCCGCCGCGCTGGAACAGGTTGATCACCCAGCCCAGGGAGATCATGGGCCAGGTGAGCATCCCCAGGTACAGGTTGAACTCGACGAACTCGCCCAACGTGATCTCCCCGCGGAAGATGGCCCTTCCGCCCAGCAGCAGGACCACCACCGCCGCCGCCCCGCCGAAGAGCCCCAGGAGCGGCTGGAACAGCCCGCTGGCCTTCACCAGGTCCAGGTTGCGCTCCATGTAGCGCTCCGACAGCCCGCGGAAGCGCTCGGCCTGCGCGTCCTCCTGCCCGTACGCCTTGACGATGCGCACTCCCGCGAGGTTCTCCTGCGCCAGCGACGACAGGATGCCGAATTCCGCCTGGATGCGCTCGAAGCGCGCGTGGATCACCTTGCTGAACCCCAGCGTCACCACCGGCAGGGCGAGCATGGGCACCAGGGCGTACAGCGTCATCCGCGCGTCGATCCACACCATCAGCGTGAGCGCGAACAGCGCCGTGACGATCATGTTGACCAGGTACATGATGGCGGGGCCCGCCACCATCCGCACGGCGCCCAGGTCGTTGGTCGCCAGGCTGATGATCTCGCCGGTGGGGGTGCGGCCGTAGAAGGGCGCGTCCAGGTGGAGGAGGTGCCGGAAGTAGTCGTTGCGGAGGTCGGTCTCCACGCGGCGGCTGATGCCGTTGAGGATGTCGCGCATGTAGAAGCGCGCTACCCCGCCCACCAGGGTGACCAGCACGCTGAGCCCCGCGTACCTCGCCACGGTGCCGCCGGTGGTCCCCGGCTTCCCGAGGGCGTCGATCCCCTTGCCGATGAGGTCGGGGGTCCAGAGCATGAGCCCCGTGGAGACCAGGACGAGCAGCAGTCCCAGGAGCGTGGCCCCAAGGTACGGCCGGAGGTACGGCAGAAGCGCGCGGAGGTTCTTCACTTGCGACCTGGCATTCGGGTTGCCCTCCACGCGGCCGGACGCGCCGGGGAGGCGGGTTGAGGATACCCGAGCGCACAGGGAAATTCAAGTCGTTTTCCGGCTCTTGTGAAAACCCAAGCGATGGGTTACGTTGAATGGTAACGGTTCACCGGCAGTTTGGATTCCGCGTCGTGATCTACCCGAGCGGGCGCGAGCACGGGCCGCCGCACGTGCACGTGTTCAACGCCGACGGCGAGGCGAAGGTCACGCTCGGCGACGCGGACGAGGCGCCCGCGCTCGTGCTGGTGGTTGGAATGCGGAAGACCGACGCGGCGCACGCGCTGCGGATCGTGGAGGAGCGGCAGGAAACCTTTCTCGCGAGGTGGAGGGAGTACCATGGCCCGTAGCTGGAAGCCCGCGACCGACGCGGAGATCGAGCGGCAGTACGCGGAAGCCGTGGAGGCGGGCCGCGCCGCCGAGGAGGCCGGGCCACGCGCCGCGAGCGCGCGCTACGACCGGCACACCGGACGCGTGGAGGTGGAGCTGGTGGGCGGCTGCCTGTTCGCCTTCCCGGCGGAGATGGGGCAGGGGCTGCGCGGCGCCTCGCCGGACGAGCTGGCCGGGGTGGAGGTGACGCCGGGCGGCTACGGGCTGCACTGGCAGGCGCTGGACGCGGACCTCGCCGTCCCCGCGCTGATGGCGGGGGTGTTCGGGACCGAGGCGTGGATGCGGGAGCTGGGGCGCGCCGGAGGACGGAGCACGAGCGACGCCAAGGCCGCGGCCGCGCGCGCGAACGGCCGCAAGGGGGGGCGTCCGCGCGGGGACGCCGCGGAGGGCAGGCCGACGCGCCGGGTCGCCGAGCGCAAGGCGGAGTACGGCGCGGAGGGAGAGGGGAAGGACGAGGGCTGATCGGCGGAGCGTGCCGTGCGCTGGAAGCCGGCGCGTTGCTCTGCCGCCCGACCCCGGCGCAGCCGGGGGCACGCCCGAGCCCGCCGCAGACGTTCCCGGCCGGTCAGCGCCGTTCTCATGCTTCCAGTGGGCTCACGAGGACCTTGTCGACCCGGTGGCCGTCCATGTCCACCACCTCCACCCGGAGCGCGCCCGTGTCGAAGCGGTCGCCCGGGGACGGCACCCGCCCCAGGTGCGTGAGCACGAAGCCGGCGACGGTGCGGAACTCCTCGCGGTCCTCTTCGCGGCGCTCGGGGAGCCCCAGCGCCTCCCTGAACTCCTCCATCTGCATGGCGCCGTCCACCAGCCAGGAGCCGTCGTCCCGGCGGACCACGCCGGGGCTCGCCGGCGCTCCCGCGAGCGCCAGGTCGCCGACGATTTCCTCCAGCAGGTCGTTGAGCGTCACCAGCCCCTCGATCCCGCCGTACTCGTCGACCACCAGCGCCAGGTGGGTGCCGCTCTCCCGGAACAGCTCCAGCACCCGGAGCGCACGGGTGCTTTCCGGGACGAAGAGCGGCCTGCGCAGCACGGCGCGCAGGTCGTCCACCGCCTCGCCGGCCAGGCTGCGGGCCCACAGGTCCTTGACCTCCACCATCCCCACCACCCGGTCCAGCGTTTCCTCGCACACCAGGAAGCGCGAGAAGCGGTGCCGCGACATGATCTCGCGGTTGGTCTCGGGCGGCGCGTCCGCGTCCAGCCACACCACCCGGCGCCGCGGCGTCATCAGCGAGGCGACCCGCTGGTCGCCCAGCCAGAAGACGCGCTCCACGATGTCCTGCTCGGCTTCCTCGAACACCCCGGCCTGCGTCCCCTGCTGCATCAGCATGGAGATCTCCGCCTCGGTGACCGGAGGCTC
This sequence comes from uncultured Gemmatimonadales bacterium, assembly GCA_963716255.1. Classification (GTDB taxonomy): domain Bacteria; phylum Gemmatimonadota; class Gemmatimonadetes; order Longimicrobiales; family Longimicrobiaceae; genus JAFAYN01. Next base: position 4,665,667 of record OY970303.1, read on the forward strand.
GTCGGCGCGGCGGATCCCCAGCAGGCGGAGCACCGCCTCGGTGGAGACGGTGAGCAGGCTCACCAGCGGCGACGAGACCCGCGAAAGCACGTTCATGGGCCCGGCGACCGCGGCGGCGATCCGCTCGGGGTGGCTCAGCCCGATGCGCTTGGGGACCAGCTCGCCGACGATGAGCGAGAGGTAGGTGATTGCGAGCACCACCACGCCGAGCGCGACTCCGTCCGCGTACGGCGCGACGGCGGGATGGCGCCGCAGCGTCTCGGCGAAGGGCGCGGCGATGGTGGCCCCGCCGAAGGCGCCGGCCAGGACCCCCACCATGGTGATCCCCACCTGCACGGTGGAAAGGAACCGGTTGGGGTTCTCGGCCAGCTCCAGGGCGCGCCGCGCCCCCACGTCGCCCGCTTCGGCGCGCTGCTGGAGCCGCGCCTTGCGGGACGAGACCACGGCGATCTCCGACATGGCGAACACCCCGTTCACCACCAGGAGCAGCAGGACCAGCAGGATCTCGGTGCCTACTCCCCCCATCCCGCTCTCCTCGCGCGCGGCCGGGGTGCTCGTGCGTCGCTCATCGCTTCTCCTCGGGAGGGATCGGGGCCCGGTGCGGCTCCGGCGGGTCGCGGAGCGGGTCGTGCTCCACGGGGTCGTTCTCCGCGGCCGTCTTGGGGAACAATAGCGACGCGGCCACGGACCCGGCCAGCACCAGCGCGATCACCCCCAGCGAGATGCCGATGGGGATCTTGTACACGTCCACCAGCAGCATCTTGGCGCCCACGAACACCAGCACGATCGCCAGCCCCAGCTTGAGGTAGTGGAAGCGGTGGATGACGCCCGCCAGCAGGAAGTACAGCGACCGCAGCCCCAGGATGGCGAAGACGTTGGAGGTGTAGACCAGGAACGGGTCGGTGGTGACGGCGAAGATGGCCGGGATGGAATCGACCGCGAAGATCAGGTCGGTGGTCTCCACCAGCACCAGCACCACGAAGAGCGGTGTCGCCACGCGGCGCACGCCCCCGTCCGGACCGGCGAACTTGTTGACGAAGAAGTTCTGCCCGTGGTAGTCGGGGGTCACCGGGATGAAGCGGCGCACCAGCCGGATCACCGGGTTGCTCTCCGGCTCGATGTCGTGCTCGTCCTGCGTGGCCATGCGGAGGCCGGTGAACACCAGGAACGCGCCGAAGACGTAGATGATCCAGTGGAAGCGCTCGATGAGCACCGCGCCCGCCGCGATCATCCCGCCGCGCATGACCAGCGCCCCCAGGATCCCCCAGAACAGCACGCGGTGCTGGTAGCGCGGCGGGACCTGGAAGTACGAGAAGATCAGGACGATGACGAAGATGTTGTCGACCGAGAGCGCCTTCTCGATCAGGTATCCCGTGAGGAACTCGAGCCCGGCCTGCGGGCCCATGAAGCGGTAGATACCGAAGTTGAAGACCAGGGCGAGCGTCACCCACAGCGCGCTCCACCCCGCGGCTTCCTTCATGGAGACCTCGTGGGCCTCCTTGTGGAACACGCCCAGGTCGAGCGCCAGCATCGCCAGCACGAAAACGTTGAACCCGACGTACAGCCAGAGCTGGTCCATGGTGGCTCGGTGGTTCGGGACTGCGGGGCCCGCGTCCGCGGGGCCCCGCTCTCAGGTCGGTCGGGATCGCAGCACGGTGCGCGCCGCGTGCGCCGGACTAGCGGCGGGCGGCGAGCAGTTCCAGCCGCGCGACGCGCTCCTCGGTGGGCGGGTGGGTGGAGAACATCCTCGCGATCCCCCCTCCGTGTGCGGCCAGCGGGTTCACCTGCGCCAGCGGCGCGGCGGCGGGCGCCACGTCCATGGGGATGCGGTGCGCGTACGCGTCCAGCCTGCGCAGCGCGCCGGCGAGCGCAAGCGGCTTGCCGCTGATCTCCGCGCCCACGGCGTCCGCCTTGAACTCGCGCTGCCGGGAGATGGCCATCTGCACCAGCGAGGCGGCGATGGGCGCCAGGATCATCATGGCCAGCCCGCCGGCTGCGCCGCCTTCCTCCTCGTCGTCGCGCCCGCCAAGGAGCGCTCCCCACATCGCCATCTGCCCCAGCTGTGACACGGCGCCGGCCAGGGTGGCGGTGACGGTCTGGAGGAGCATGTCGCGGTTCCTGATGTGCGCCAGCTCGTGCGCGATCACCCCCTCCAGCTCGTCGGCGCTCACCAGCCCCACGATCCCTTCGGTGACGCACACCACGGCGTGCTCGGGATTCCTGCCGGTGGCGAAGGCGTTGGGCTGGGCGTGCGGCGCCACGGCCACGGTGGGCATGGGGAGCCCGGCCCGCTGCCGCAGCCGGTCCACCATGCGGAACAGCTCGGGGGCCTCGGCCTCGGTCACGACGCGCGCGCCGTACATGCGCATCACCATGTCCGCCGACTTGTAGTACATGAAGAAGTTGATCCCGCCGGCCAGGAGCAGGGCGATCATCACCCCGCCCTGGCCGCCGAGCGCGAACCCCACCGCACCGACCAGGCTGGTGAGGAGGGCCATGAGCCCGAAGACTTTGACGTTGTTCACGAGAGTTTTTCGCGTAGCCACGTTCCCTCCGCCGCGCCGGACGGCGCGGCGGCGCGGTCCCCACGCACGCGCGCGGGGAGACGCCTGTTCCACTGTGGTGTGGGTGGGGGCTACGCGGGAGGTCCGCGCGGGTACCCGGAGCGGAGGGCGATGGAGCGGGGCGAGGCCGTGCGCCCCGCGGCCGGGGCGGACGCGCGGGTCCACGTGCCCAGCAGCGGCGGCTCGAAGGCCGCGGCGGGGAGCGCCGGACCGGGGCCGTCGGGGAGGTCGGGAAGCAGCCGTGCGGCGGGGCCGCGCGCGCCGGAGTGGCGCACCCAGGCGTGCCCGCCCTTGGCGTCGGGGTGGACTTCCTGGGCGAGCGCGATCCCCTGGTCCACCCCGAAGGCGAGGAGGACGACCCAGAGCAGGTGCCGTAGCCGGAAATGGAGATGCGCGCTCATGCCCACGAATCTACTGCGATTCGCAGGCCGCTCAAGGTGTGTTTAGGGTGTGACGATGGTGGCGGGTGGGCGTCGGGCGGTTCGTGTCTACGCCAGGTCGTGGATGCGCCCGCGCTCCAGCGCCGCGGCGGCCATGCGCCCGCAGGCGCGGACCACGTGGACCAGCCCGCCGAAGCGCGGGTCCCGCGTGTGGCCCCGGAGGAAGCGCGCGTAGATCTGCTGGGCGATGACGGCGACCTTGAACAGGCCGTACACGTAGTGGAAGAGGATGCCAGACACGTCGCGCCCGCTGCGCTCGGCGTACGCCTCCGCCACGCCGCGGCGGTCCAGGTTGCCGGGGAGCCAGGTGACGCCGAACTGCCGCAGCTCGGGCGGGTCCCCCGCTTCCGCCCAGTAGCCGAGCGTGGTCCCCAGGTCCAGGAGCGGGTCGCCGACGGTCGCCATCTCCCAGTCGAGCACCGCCCGCACGCGCGACGGGTCGGCGGGGTCCAGCACCAGGTTGTCGTACTTGTAGTCGTTGTGGACCAGCGTGGCGCCGCCCTCCGCGGGGACGCCGCGCGCCAGCCACGCCGCCGCCTCCTCCAGCTCGGCGATCTCGTCCGTCTTCGCGCGTATCCAGCGCCCGGTCCACCCCTCCACCTGCCGCGCGGCGTAGCCCTGCGGCCGCCCCAGCCCCTCCAGCCCCGCCGCGGCGGGGTCGATGGCGTGCAGCTCCACCAGCGTGTCCACCAGCGCCAGGCACACGGCGCGCATCCGCTCCGGCGTCAGCTCCAGCCCCTCCGGCGGGCGATGGCGCAGGATAATGCCCGGAACGCGCTCCATCAGGTAGAAAGGCGCACCGAGCACGGCCGGGTCCGCGCACAGCGCGAGCGGGCGGGGTACCTTCGGGTAGACGGGCCGCAGCCCGGACAGGACGCGGAACTCGCGCTCCATGTCGTGCCCGCCGCGCACGTCCGCCCCGTGGGGCGGGCGCCGCAGCACCATCTCCCGCCCGCCCGCGCGCACCAGGTAGGTGAGGTTGGAGAACCCGCGCGGGAACTGCTCGACGCGGACGGGCCCGGCGAGCTCGGGCAGCGTCTCGCGGAGGAACGCCGCGAGCGCCGCCGGGTCCAGCTCCTCCCCGGCGCGCACGGCCGCCGGCCGGTCGATGGGATCGCGCTCCAAGCTCCGCCTCCGTGCTGGGGATGTATGTGCGTCGGCCCTCACCCGGCGGCCTGAGAGCCGCCACCCTCTCCCTTCATACGGTTCACGCGAAGCGTGAAGCGCCATTCTGGGAGAGGGGGCAACTGCTGGATCCTGAGAACGGGCAGGCAGTTGCGTGAGGGATTACGGCCCGAAGGGGCGAGACCCGCGGGCAGTTTCGCGGGGCTCGACTCCGTTAGCCCGCGTTGTTTGCGGGCTTACGGAGCCGAAGCCCGACCCCGGCGCCAGCCGGGGGCACGCCCGAACCCGCCGTCAAAATCCGTTGCGGTTCAGCAGTTCACCGGACTCCGTACTCCTTGAGGATCTCCCGCGCGACCAGAGACTTGTGCACTTCGTCCGGCCCGTCGTAGATGCGCGCCCCACGCTCGTGCCGGTACCAGAAGGACAGCAGCAGGTCGTCGGTGATGCCGAGCGCCCCGTGGACCTGGACGGCACGGTCCAGCACCCGCTGAAGCACCCCCGCCACGAAGAACTTGATCGTCGACACCTGCACCCGCGCCGCCCGCGCGCCCCCGCGGTCGATGCGCTCCGCCGTGTCCAGCGTCATCAGCCGCGCCGCGTCGATCTCCGCGCGCGACTCGGCGATCCAGTGCTGCACCGCCTGCCGCGATGCCAGCGGCTCCCCGGGCGACAGCTCACGGTCCGCGGCGCGGCGGCACATCATCTCGAAGGCCCGCTCGCAGACCCCGATCCAGCGCATGCAGTGGTGGATGCGCCCCGGCCCCAGCCGCTCCTGCGCGAGCGGGAACCCCGCCCCCTCCGCCCCGATGCGGTTCTCCACGGGCACCCGGCACCCCTCGAAGACCACCTCGGCGTGGCTGAAGTAGTCCTCGCCGGCCTCGCCCATGACCGGGATGTTGCGGACGATGCGGAAGCCCGGCGTGCCGGCGGGGACCAGGATCTGGCTGGCGCGGGCGTGCGGCGTGTCCGCGTCCGGGCGGGTGACCGCCATGACGATGGCGAACGCGGCGCCGTCCGCCGCGGAGGTGAACCACTTGTGCCCGTCGATCACGTAGTCGCCGCCGTCTCGCACGGCGCGGGTGGACAGGTGCACGGGGTTGGAGCCGGCGTGCTCCGGCTCGGTCATGGCGAAGCAGCTCCGCACCTCGCCGCGGACCAGGGGCTCCAGGAAGCGGCGCCGCTGCTCCGGCGTCCCGTGCGCGTGCAGCAGCTCCATGTTGCCGACGTCCGGCGCCTGGCAGTTGAAGGCCAGGTGCCCCAGCGGGGAGCGCCCCAGCTCCTCGCTGACCCGCCCGAACTCCGCCAGGGAGAGGCCCGGCCCGCCCAGCTCCCGGGGCAGCTGCGGCGCCCACATCCCCAGCTCCTTGACCCGGGCGCGCGCCTCCGCCAGCGCGGGGAGGAGCCGGCGGAAGGGCTCCGTCCGGAAGCGGTCCTCCAGCGGGAGCAGCTCCTCGCGGACGAAGGCGCGGACGCGCCGGAGCAGCTCCTCCGTGCTGGTCGTGGGCTCGTGCATGGCGGCGGTCCGGGAGGGCGGTGGGCTCGACGGTGGGGTGCCCGGCTCAACCTACAGCACGGAATGCGCGTTCGACACGGGTCGGTTCACCCAGGACGAGCGGCAACCCTGGACAGAGGTGGGGCAGGGCTGTCCCGGGGGAATGTACCTGCCGTGCCCCAGAACCCGTGCGCGCGGCAAGGCTTCAAACCTCCGGGATCTGCGTAAGTCGCTGATTGGAAACGTTTCCAGGGGATCGTGGGGCCCGATGGCGGGGCTGGTCCCGCGGTTGCCTTCGTCCCCGGCGTCCCGCCGCGCGTGGCCGTTGCGGCGGGGCGAAACGAAGAGGCGGGGCCCCGTGCCCGTGACCGTCATACATCGCAAGCGTCGAGAACCCAGGACCGCACCCATGAGCCCGACCCGCACCGGACGCCTCCTGCGCTTCCGCTCGCAGGAGGACCCGTCCGTGGAGCCCGACGAGAGCGTGATCGCCGCGGCCCCCTTCCAGGCCAACCTGCGCCTGGGGGCCCTCCTCTGGTCGGTGCCGGGGGCGGGCGGCGGGTCGCCCCAGCGGATCGGCACGGCGACGGCATGCGGCCGGATCCTCGATCCGGCGTTCACTCCGGACGCGAGCTTCGACTTCCATGTGCGCTTCGACCTGCCCGAGGGGCCCGTCACCGCGACCGGCGGCTGCACCCTCATCAGCAACGACCTGCCCGTTCGCGGGATCGTGCTCGCGGCCTGTCACCTGCGGGTCGTCGCGGGCCCTCCCGGTTGTTCAGGCGGCGCGGCGGCCAGTTTGAGCATCTTCAATCCCGGGCGGCTTCCGGGGTTTTCCACCGGGTCGTACTGGACGTTGCAGCTGTACGACGAGGGCGCGGCATAGGGGAACGGCACGGCTTTACGGCCGGGTCGGGCGTGCCCCCGGCTGGCGCCGGGGTCGGGCTTCGGCTCCGTAGGGCTGCAAACGACGCAGCCCAACGGAGTCGAGCCCCGGCAAACTGCCGCCGGGTCACGCCCCTTCGGGCCGTAATCCCTCACGCAACTGCCTGCCCGTTCTCAAGATCCAGCAGTTGCCCCCTCTCCCGGAATGGCGCTTCACGCTTCGCGTGAACCGGATGAAGGACCCGGGTGGCGAGGCTCAAGCGAGCCGGGTGAGGGCCGGGCAAACGCGAGGGGCCGCCGACAGTGCGTCGGCGGCCCCGAGTCCGTTCACGGCTCGCCGCGGGTCAGATGATGTCGGCGTCGTCGTTGTGGATCTCCACCGGGCCGAAGTTGTAGTTCCGCATCTTGTCGATGGTGGGCGGGTCCGAGACCAGCCTGGTGGCCTTGTCCACCCGGACGACCTTGGCGCGGATGGTGATGTGCGAGGGGGCGCTGCTGTACGGGGCGAAGTTCCCGAACGTGATGGGAGACACCACCACCTTGTACCTCACTCCGTACCAGAAGCTGGCCGTGGGGTGGTTGCGGTGGTACAGGTCCGCCGACTCGCAGGCCCGCTTGAGCCTGTCTTCGTACTTGGCGTGCCGCTTGTTCGCGCTCTGCGTGAGCGGCGTCAGGTTCCTGGAGTCGGTGCCGGATCCGCCCAGGTTGTCGTTCAGGAGGTGCCCGGCCACCCACTTCCCCGGGTCGCGGACGTGCAGTGGGACCATCAGGCCAGGGATGCTCGTCACGCAGGACTTGCTGCCGTAGTTCACCGACTTGGCCGCGTACGGCCCCAGGATCACCGACATCTCCGTCCCGCCGGTGGGGCCCACCAGGCCGTAGACGGGCTTGCTGTGGTACCGGGGCACGACCACGACCGGCGTACGGACACGCAAGTTGTATTTTGGCATGGCTCTGGGTCCGGGAAGCTGCGTATGGCGGGGGAGGCTGTGGATGCCTGCGGGGATCCTGAACTGTAGCTTCGGCGGGGGCGCGGATCAAGACCACTCTTCGGCGTATGGCGAGCGGGTGCGGGATCCGGCCGGAACGGCTCTGAACGGCGGGTTTGGGCGTGCCCCCGGCGGGCGCCGGGGTCGGGCTTCGGCTCCGTAGGGCTGCAAACAACGCAGCCCAACGGAGTCGAGCCCGCGCAAACAGCCGCGCGGTCTCGCCCCTCCGGGCCGAAATCCCTCACGCACGTGCCGACGTGGCCGCAGGATCCCCCGCCGTTCCCCCCTCTCCCAGAATGGCGCTTCACGCTTCGCGTGAACCGTATGAAGGACCCGGGTGGCGAGCCTCGAGCGAGCCGGGTGAGGGCCCTACTGCACCACGCTGCGCACCGCCGTCACCCCCACGGCCGCGCCGCCGCGGCGCGGGTCGGCCACGCCGGTGAGCACGCCGCCCGGCAGGACGATGATGGTCTGCGTGTCGCCCTGGTAGCCGCCGCGCTCCTCCACGGCGTGGCCCATGGCGCGGAGCGCGTCCGCGGTCCCGGCGGTGAGGCCGCGGCGCTCGTAGCGCAGCGTGTCGGGGAGGTGCTGGTGGTGGAGGCGGGGGGCCGCGGTCGCGGTGGCGGCGTCCATGTTCCAGTCCACCACGTTGGACACCATCATCGCCACCGTGGTGATGATGGTGGAGCCGCCGGGGGTGCCCGTCACCAGGCGCACCCTGCCCGCCGGGTCCAGCACGATGGTGGGCGTCATCGCCGAAAGCATGCGCTTCCCGGGCTGGACCGCGTTGGCCTCGCCCTGCACCAGCCCGAACTGGTTTGCCGTCCCCGGCTTGGCGGAAAAGTCGTCCATCTCGTTGTTGAGCAGGAAGCCCGCCCCCGCCACCGTCACCAGGTTGCCGTACAGCGAGTTGATGGTGGTGGTCACCGCCACCGCGTTGCCCTTGCCGTCCACGATGGAGTAGTGCGTGGTGTGCGTCCCCTCGCCGCGCGCGCCGGCGCCCGCCGGGGCGGCGCCCAGCCCGGGGCGCACCTGCGCGGACGGAGTGGCGCGCTCGCGCTGGATGGAGCGGCGGCGCTCCGCCGCGTACGCGTCGGACGCCATGCGCGCCGTGGGCTGCGGGACGAAGTCCGGGTCCGCCAGGTACTCGTTGCGGTCCGCGTAGGCGCGGCGCGTGGCCTCCGCGAACAGGTGCACGTGCTCCGCGGACAGGTAGCCCATGGAGCGCAGGTCGTACCCCTCCAGGATGTTCAGCATCTCCGCCATGGTCACCCCGCCCGACGAGGTGGGCGGCATGGAAAGCACCTCGTGGCCCCGGTAGGTGAAGCGCACCGGGTCGCGCCACTTGGCCTCGTAGCGGGCCAGGTCCGCGCGAGTCATCAGCCCGCCGCCGCGCCGCATCTCCTCCTCAACCAGCTCCGCCGTGCGCCCCCGGTAGAAGCCGTCCCGGCCGTCCCGCGCGATGCGGCGGAAGGTTTCCGCCAGGTCGCGCTGCACGAAGCGGTCGCCCACGCGCGGGACCCGGCCGCCGGGAAGGAACACCGCGGCGGTGGCGGGGAAGCGGCGGAAGCGCTCCCCGTACGCGCGCAGCGAGCCGGCCAGGCGCTCGTGCACCACGATCCCCTCCGCCAGGTTCACGGCCGGCTGCACCAGCTCCGCCCAGGGGAGGCTGCCGAAGCGCCGGTGCGCCTCCCACATCCCCGCCACCGAGCCGGGCACCCCCGCCGCCAGGTGCCCCACCAGCGAGCGGTCGGTGAGGTTGCCCTGCGCGTCCAGGAACATGTCGCGCGAGGCCCCCATGGGGGCCGCCTCGCGGAAGTCCAGCGCGGCCGTGGTGCCGTCCGCCATCCTCACCACCAGGAACCCCCCGCCGCCGATGTTGCCCGCCTCGGGGTTCACCACGGCGAGGGCGAAGTGCGTGGCGACCGCCGCGTCCACCGCGTTGCCGCCGCGGCGCAGCACCTCGGCGCCCACCTCGCTCGCCACCCGGTCGGTGGTGGACACCATCCCGCCGGTGGCCGTCACCGGGGTGACGGAGCCCACCGGGAACGCCCACCCCTCCGGGAAGCGCAGACCCGGCGCGGCGGCGGGGGCCGCGGCGCGGGCGGAGGGCACCGCGGGCGGCGCCTCGGGGGCGCACCCCGCCGCCAGCAGCGCGGGCGCGAGGAAGCGGAGGGCGAGGGAGCGGACGGGGACGGCACACCGGAGATCCCGCAGCATGGCACCTTTTCGCGCAGGAGTGACAGGGTTACTTTCCCGGCAATCTACCCGTCGCTTCTCCGGGCTGGCAACCGAACCCGAAGCCGCAGTACATGTCCAGCAGCGCCGCGCACGATCCCCGCCTCACCGAGCAGCGCAACCCCGCCTCGGCGGAGGTGGACCGCCTTTCCCCGCTGGAGATCGTCGACCTCGTCAACGCCGAGGACCAGAAGGTCGCCCCCGCCGTGCACCGCGAGCGGGAAAAGATCGCGCGGGCGCTGGAGATCGCGGAGGACGCCTTCCGTACCGGCGGCAGGCTGATCTACGTGGGCGCGGGGACCTCGGGGCGGCTGGGGGTGCTGGACGCTTCCGAGATGCCGCCCACCTACGGCACCGACCCCGCCATGGTGCGGGGCGTGATCGCGGGCGGCGAGACGGCGCTCACCCGCGCGGTGGAGGGGGCGGAGGACCACCCCGAGGACGGCGCCGCCGCGGTGGACGCGCTGGAGGTGGGCCCGGCGGATTTCGTCTTCGGCATCGCCGCCTCGGGGACCACGCCGTACGTGCACGGTGCCCTGGGGCGGGCGAAGGAGCGGGGGGCGCGCACCGGGTTCCTGCTGTGCACCGACCCGTCGCCGGAGATGCTGGAGGCGTACGACGTGGTGATCGCGCCGCTCGCCGGCCCCGAGGTGGTCACCGGCTCCACCCGCATGAAGGCCGGCACCGCCACCAAGCTGGTGCTCAACACCATCACCACCGGGGCCATGATCCGGATGGGGAAGGTGTACGGGAACCTGATGGTGGACCTGCGGGTTACCAACCAGAAGCTGCAGGGGCGCAGCGAGCGCATCCTCATGGAGACGCTGGACCTGGACCGCGAGGAGGCGCGCGCGCTGCTGGCCCGCGCCGGGGGGAGCGTCAAGACGGCGATGGTGATGCACTGGACGGGCGGCGACCGGCGGCAGGCGCAGCGGCGGCTGAAGCGCGTGGGCGGCCGCCTGGGCGACATCCTGCGGGAGGAGGACGCGAATGGCTGAGGACGCCCCGCCGCACCCGGCGCACGTCGCCGACTGGGAGGACCTGCTGGTGCGGCTGGAGATCGCCCCGCGTGCGCTGCGCGTCACGCTGGAGGACGCCCCCGCCGGCGACCCGGAGGTCCGCGCCATCGTGGCCGGCGCGGCGGCGAAGGAGCGCGTCTTCCAGCGCGCGATGGAGGCGATGCAGGCCGGTGGCCCCCTCCCGGACGCCGCGCCCCAGCCGGCGGAGGAGGGCGGGGGCGACACTCGCTCGCTGGCCGAGGCCTTCACCTCGCTGCGCATGCGCACCTTCGCCATGGCGCAGCGGCGCGGCGTGGACGTGTGGGCCTGGCAATCGGCGGACGCGGAGGGAGGCACGCTCACCGTGTACCAGCTCTTCACCCGCATGGTGCGGGAGGACGCGCGCCTGCTGGCGGCGCTCCGCGAGCGGATCCGCGCCCCGGGAGGCGCCGCGTGCTGATCGTGGGGCTGATGTCCGGCACCTCGCTGGACGGGGTGGACGCGGCGCTGGTGGAGGTCGACGGCGAGGGGGCGGACGACGTCCGCTTCCGGCTCGTCCACTGGCTCACGGCGCCCTTCGACGAGGCCCGCAGGGAGGCCATACACGGCGCGATCCTTGCCGGTTCTGCGGAGCGCCTGTGCGGGCTCCACGCCGACCTGGGGGAGTGGCTGGGGGAGGCCGTGGTGCGGGTCTGCGAGGAGGCCGGCGTCCCCCGGGAGCGGGTGGACGCGGTGGGCTCGCACGGGCAGACGGTGTGGCACCGCCCCCCCGCCGGGGCGCGGCGCGGGGCCACGCTCCAGCTGGGCGACCCGGCCACCATCGCGGAGCGCACCGGGATCGCCGTCGTGTCCGACTTCCGCACCCGCGACATGGCGGCGGGAGGGCAGGGGGCGCCGCTCGTCCCCTGGGTGGACCGGCTCCTCTTCTCCCTCCCGGACCGCGCGCGGGCGCTCCAGAACATCGGCGGCATCGGCAACGTCACCTGGGTGCCCCCGCGGGGCTCTGCGGAAAGCGTCCTGGCCTTCGACACCGGCCCCGGCAACGCGCTGATGGACACGGCGGTGGAGATCGCCACGGGCGGGCGGATGACCTACGACCGCGACGGCCGGCTGGGGGCGCAGGGCCAGGTGGACGAGATCCTGCTGGCCGACCTGCTGCGGCACCCGTACTTTGCGGCGGAGCCCCCCAAGTCCACCGGGCGCGAGGAGTTTGGCCGGCCGTTCGTGGAGCGGCTGGTGTCGGCGACCGCGCCCGAGGGTGACCGCGACTGGCTGGACCTGGTGGCCACCCTGACGGAGCTGACGGCGCGCTCCATCGCGGACGCGTACCGCCGCTGGATCGTCCCCCGCGGGGTGGAGCAGGTGGTGCTGACCGGAGGGGGCGCACGCAACCCGACCCTGGTGAGGAGGATCCGCAGCTTGCTCGATCCCCTGGAAGTCGTCGGCGGCGAGGTGCTCGGGGTGGACCCCGAGTGCAAGGAAGCGGTGGCCTTCGCGGTCCTCGCCTGGGCGCACCTGCGCGGCATCCCCGCCAACGTCCCCGCCGCCACCGGCGCCGCGGGGCCGCGCGTGCTGGGCTCCCTGACGCCGGGCGCCGCCGCGGGCGGCGCCTGACCCCGGCCACCGGACTCCCCTTGAACCCGCGCACTTCCCTCGCCCGCAGGGCCCTGGCCCTCCTGTCGCTGGCCGCGCTCCCCGCGTGCTGGCACGGGCAGTCGAGCGCCGTGCCCGCGCCGCAGCGGCTCACGAACGAGGTGCGCAGCATCCTGGCCGAGGAGCGCCCGTCGGCGCGCTTCTACCGCAACCGCAGCCGCCTGGAGCGCATGGGCGCGGAGATCGACCCGGTGCTGGTGTCGCTGGTGGACGACGCGGAGGCGGACGGGACGGTGCGCACCAACGCGCTCCTCCTGCTGGCCGACCGGCGCTCTCCCGCGGCCGTGCCGGTGCTGCGCCGGGTGGTCGTCACCGCGGAGGACGCGGGGCTGCGCTCGGCGGCGGTGCAGGGGCTGCAGCGCTTCGCGTCCGAGTCGCGGCAGGCGGCCAACGGGATCCGCGCGGCCATCGACGACCCGTCGCGCCAGGTGCGCCTCACCGTGCTGCAGGCGCTGGACGTGGAGGACGTGGCGCTGATCCGCGCGCTGCTGCGCCGCGAGGAGGACTCGCAGGTGCGCTCGGTGGCGAAGGCGCTGGTGGCGCTGGCCGAGTCGCGCGGGGCGCCGCTCCCGCCGGAGGGGGACGGTACGTACCGCTCCACCGCGCAGGACGACGAGCCGCAGATCGTCTTCCAGCCGTCCTGGACGGACCCGGTGGCGGGGATCGCGGTGGGCGCCCTCTGGGTGCAGCTCCCCGGCGATCACCTGGTGCCGCTGGCGCAGAAGGTGGAGGTGGTGGCCGGGGTGGTGCCGGCGTTCCTGTCGCCCGACCGCTCGGCGGTTGTGTACGAGGCAGACCGCGAGGTGCGGGTGCGCGACCTGAAAACCGGGGCCACGCGCGTCCTGGGGGCGGGGCTCGCCCCGCGCCCCATCCCCTTCACGGACCGCCTGGTGTACGTGGAGGAGCGGCTGCGCGCCCGCCGCCGGGTGGAGCAGGGGACGGAGATGACCTACCAGGTGGTCTCCGCCGGCTTCACCCCCGGCACGCTGGAGCGCCTGGGGACGCTGGTGGCGATCACCCGCGCGGACCGCCACGCCAACGCGTCGCCGGTGCGCTGGATGGTGGTGGGGGAGACCCCGGAGGGGTTCGTCCTCCGCGGCGAGCGCATCTCCCCGTTCCTCCTCCCCAACCCGTTCGAGGGGCAGCGGCTCAACCGCCCGCCTCCGCGCCGCAGACCCAACTGAGACCCCACCCCCAGAGGCAAGTGACTGGCTCGTCGAACGTCGCCCGGCTCCTCCTCCCCGCGCTCCGCTGGAACGCCGACACCGGCTTCGGCCACTGCCGCGACGAGGTGGAGCGGGGGCTCCGCCTGGGCGTGGGCGGCTTCATCCTCTTCGGCGGCGAGGCGGGTGCGGTGCGCGAGCTCACCGCGGAGCTGCACCGACGCGCGCCGTACCCGCTGCTGGTGGCGAGCGACCTGGAGCGAGGCGCGGGGCAGCAGTTCCGGGGCGCGACGCCGCTCCCGCCGGCGGCGGCCATCGGCTGGCTGGACGAGCCGGCGACGGCGGAGCGGGCCGGCGAGCTGACGGCACGGGAGGCGCGCGCGCTGGGGGTGAACTGGATCTACGCGCCGGTGGCGGACGTGGACCTGGAGCCGGAGAACCCCATCATCGGGACGCGCGCCTTCGGGACGGACCCGGAGCGGGTGGCGGAGCAGGTGGCCGCCTGGGTGCGCGGGTGCGCGCGGGGCGGGGGGCTCTCCTGCGCGAAGCACTTCCCGGGGCACGGGCGCACCGTGGGCGACTCGCACATCGAGCGTCCCTGCGTGTACGTGTCGCGGGCGGAGATGGAGGACGACCTGCGCCCCTTCCGCGCGGCCACGGCGGCGGGGGTGGATTCCATGATGACGGCGCACGTGTGCTACACGGCGCTGGACCCGGACGGGATCCCGGCCACGCTCTCGCCGCCCATCCTGGACGGCGTCCTGCGCGGGGAGCTGGGCTTCGGGGGGCTGGTGGTGACGGACGCCATCATCATGGAGGGGCTGGTGGAGGACATGACGGAGGTGCAGGCGGCCGTGCGGGCGGTGGCCGCGGGGTGCGACCTCCTCCTGTACCCGGACGACGCGGAGGCGGTGGCGGCGGAGGTGCAGGCGGCGCTGGAGGACGGCCGCCTCCCGGCCGCGAGGGTGGAGGAGGCGCTCGGCCGCATCTCGGCGGCGGCGGAGCGGGTGGCGGGCGGGCCGGTGGGGGAGTGGGGGCTGGAGGAGGACCGCCGCTGGGCGCTGGCGACGGCGGTCCGCACCCTGCGCGTGATCCGCGGCACGCCCGGGATCCCGGAAGGTCCCGTGCGCCTGGTGGAAGTGGAGGACGACCTGGGCGGGCCGTACCCTCCCTACCCGCGCGACGCCTTCCCCGCCGCGCTCCGGGCCGCCGGGGTGGAGCTGGCGGAGGAGGGAACGCCGCTGGTGGCGGTGTACTCGGACATCCGCGCCTGGAAGGGCCGCCCGGGGATCTCCGATGCCGCGCGGGAGCGGGTGCGCGAGGCCGTGGCCGCCGCCCCCGACGCCACGGTCGTCCTTTTCAGCCACCCGCGCCTGGCCGGCGAGCTCCCCACCGCCCGCAACCTGCTGGCCGCCTGGGGCGGCGAGGCGCTGATGCAGGAAGCCGTGGTCGCCCGCCTCACCGGCGCGGCCGACATGCTCCCCAGCCTGGCCGCGGGCCTGGACCGCTGATCCCGCCGCGCGCTGCGCGGGCCCCGGTTTGTCTCCATGGTGCTCCTCCCCTTGCGCGACCGGGGAGGAGCACTGCCTTTTCCGGCACCGGCGTGTACCTCTGCACGGCAATGACAGTGTGCGCTTCGGGTAGCTCCGGGTATGGGGTCGGCCGGGGGAGGCTGCTCCGGCAATGCGAAACTCGCCCACCGGTGGAGCAGGTCCGTGGGATCACGCTGGCTTCGAACAAACGCACTGCCTGCGCACCCTCCCCCGACCTCCCGGCGCAGATCCCAAACGGCAACGGCCGTGTCGTTCGTAGGAGTAGTGCTCCCCCTCTCCCGCTTGCGGGGGAGGGGGCCGGGGGGAGGGGGCCTGCCGTCGCGTGAGGGATTACGGCCCGAAGGGGCGAGACCCGCGTAGTTTGCGGGGCTCGACTCCGTTGAGCAGCGTTGTTTGCTGCTCTACGGAGCCGAAGCCCGACCCCGGCGCCAGCCGGGGGCACGCCCGGATCTGCTGTAAGCCGGAAAGCAGTCTCGTCGTCCCCGGCCCTTTCAGCTCGTGGCAAGCGGAATGCATGGCGGACCCCGGACCCAAACGAGAAAGGATGCCGCGCGTGGCCACTGACCGCTCTCCCTCGCTGGTGCGCGTCTTCGGGCAGCCCAAGATGGCGGCCCTGCTGTTCCTGGGGTTCTCGTCCGGCCTCCCGCTCTTTCTCACCAGCCGCACGCTCCAGGCGTGGATGGCGGTGGAGAAGGTGGACCTCACCACCATCGGGCTGGTGAGCCTGCTGGGGCTCCCCTACTCGTTCAAGTTCCTGTGGGCGCCGCTGCTGGACCGCTACGTGCCCCCCTTCCTGGGGCGCCGGCGCGGCTGGCTGGTCATCACGCAGGTGGCGCTGCTGCTGGTGATCGCAGCGATGTCGCTGCAGAACCCGCGCACGGGTCTGCAGCTGCTGGCGGCCAACGCGCTGCTGATCGCCTTCTTCAGCGCGACGCAGGACATCGCGGTGGACGCGTACCGCGTGGACGTGCTGGAGGAGCGCGAGATGGGCGCGGGCGCGTCGCTGCACGTGCTGGGCTACCGCATCGCGCTGCTGCTCACGGGCGGGCTGGCGCTGGTGCTGGCGGACCGGATGCCCTGGCCCACGGTGTACCTGCTGATGGCGCTGCTGATGGGGGTGGGGCTCGTGGCGGCGATCCGCGCGCCGGAGCCGGTGCTGCGCGACGCGCCCCCGCAGACCATCGCCAGCGCGGTCGTGGACCCGCTGCGCGACTTCTTCGGGAGGACCGGGCCCGCGTGGGGGGTGGTGATCCTGCTGTTCACCATCTTCTACCAGCTCGCGGACCGCTTCGCCGCCAACCTGGCGACGCCCTTTCTGCTGGCGATCGGCTTCTCGCAGAGCGAGATCGGGGTGGTGCAGGGGGGGATCGGGCTGGGGGCGACCATCGTGGGGGTGCTGGTGGGCGGGGCGATCATCGCCAAGCTGGGCATCAACCGCTCGGTGTGGATCTTCGCCTTTCTGCAGATCGGCAGCAACCTGGCCTACTACTGGGTGGCGCGCACCGGGGCGAGCCGGCCGGCGCTGGTGAGCGCCATCGTGGTGGAGAACCTGGCGGGCGGGCTGGTGACGGCGGTGTTCGTGGCCTACATGATGAGCCTGTGCAGCAAGCGCTTCTCGGCCACGCAGTACGCGCTGCTCTCCAGCCTCATGGCGTTCGCGCGCGACTTCATCGTGGCGCCCTCCGGCAGCATCGCGGACCGGACGGGGTGGCCCACGTACTTCCTGCTCACCATGCTCGCCGGGATCCCGGCGATCCTCCTCCTCCCCTTCGTCACGCCCTGGAACGCGGAGAACCCGCGCGGCGCCGCGGAGCACACCGGCGAGGTGGAGGACGACGCGGGCCGCAGGCGCGCCCCGGCGGCGGGGTAGGCGCGCCCCTTCCGGACACGACCCACGAGCCGAATGACACGGATCTTTCTCCGCATCGTCCCCGCGGCGCTGGCGCTGGCCGCCTGCGTTCCCCGCACCGCTCCCGCGCCCGCCCCCGGGTCGGCGGCGGAGCCCGCGCCCGGAGGGCTCCCCGCCGTGCCGGCGCGGACCGGCGCGCTGGCGCTGGACGTGGTGTACCCCGGCGAGGGACAGGCGCTGGCCGCCTCCGACAGCAACTTCGTCTTCGGGAGCGTGGGCTCGGGCGATGTCGCGCTGCGCATCAACGGGCTGCCGGTGCGGGTGGCCGCCAACGGGGCGTTCCTGGGCTTCGTCCCGGTGCCGCCGAGCGGCGTGTACGAGCTGGTGGCCACGCGCGGCGGCGAATCGCGCACGCTGCGGCGCACGGTGCGCGTGCCGGCGGCGCGCCCGGAGCGGACGCCGGTGTCGCCCTTCGAGCAGCAGGACGTGTCGCGGGTCCCCGCGCCGGCCGCGCCCACGGCGGCGCCGGACACGGCGCCGCGGGCGGGCGTGGTCCGCACCCGCCGGCCGGACGGCGCCATCGGCACCGGGGCGCCGGGGGCGGGGAACCCGTACGAGTGGTTCTTTCCCGATGGCACGCGCGTCGCCGTGGCGGAGACGCGCGGCGGCGCGCGCCGCGTGCGCCTGACCGCGGACCGCTCGGTGTGGGTGGACACGGCGGAGGTGCAGCTCCTCCCCGCGGGGGCGCCGCTGCCGCGCGGGTCGGTGGGGGCGGTGCGCTTCACCCCGGCGCGCGACTGGGTGGAGCTGCGGCTCGCCACCTCGGACCGGCTCCCCTTCCGGGTGGAGGAAACGGAGGACGGCTTCACCGTCAGCGTCTTCGGCGCCACGGGAAAGACCAACTGGCTGTACTACGGGGCGCACGACCCGCTGGTGGAGCACGCCGGGTGGGAGCAGGCCGCCGACGACGTGTACCGCCTCCACGTGCGGCTGTCGCAGCGCCCCTGGGGCTTCCTGCAGCGCTGGGACGAGCGCGGCAACCTGGTGGTGCGGCTGCGCAGGCCGCCCGCCATCGACATCGCGCAGCCGCTGCGGGGGCTGTACCTGGGCGTGGACGCGGGGCACCCGCCCGGCGGCGCCATCGGCCCCACGCGGCTCGCGGAGGCCACCGCCAACCTGGCCATCGCCAGGCGGCTGGCGGCGCTGCTGCGCGAGCGGGGCGCGCGGGTGCTGGAGACGCGCCGCGACACCGCGGCGGTGGGGCTGGGCGACCGCCCGGCCGAGGCCACCGACTCCAGCGTGCACCTGCTGGTGTCCGTGCACAACAACGCCTTCCCGGACGGCGTGAACCCGTTCGAGAACAACGGCACCAGCGTCTTCTACAACCAGCGGCACTCGCGCGAGCTGGCCGCGCACCTGCAGCGGGAGCTGCTGCGCGAGCTGGGGCTGCGCGACCTGGGCATCGCCCGTGCGGACCTGGCGCTGGTGCGGCCCACCTGGATGCCGTCGGCGCTCACCGAGACCCTGTTCCTGATGGTGCCCGAGCAGGAAGCGGCGCTGCGCGACCCCGCGGTGCAGGAGCGGATCGCCCGGGCCCACCTGCGGGGCATCGAGGCGTTCCTGAGAGAGCGTGCGGCGGGGCAGGGAGATCGCTCGCCGTGAGCTGACGTTCGTGATGTGGGGCTGGGGCCGCTCCGGAGCCGGACGATACTGCCGTCCGTCTCCTGCGCGGGCTCCGGGAACCCCGCCAAACTGCCGGCGGGTTTCCCTCCGCCGGAGTGAGCCAGCCAAACGGCCGGCTGTCTCCCTCCGCAACGGATCTGATGGATACAGCGGAAACGGCGGACGGCCGGACATTGCCGCGCGCCGCCCCGTGCCGCAGTTGCAGGCTGTTCCCTGTGGCGCTTCACGCTGCGCGTGAACCGATGAACCCTATTCCCTGTTCCCTGCCGTCCCATCCCATGTCCCTTCTCCTCCGCGTCCTCGGCCTCCTCGCCGCCCTCGCGCTCGCGGCGGCGCCGCTCCGGGCGCAGCTGCCGCCGGACGCCAGCTGGCGCACGTTCGACACGCCGCACTTCCGCGTGCACTACGCCGAGGGGCTGGACTCGCTCGCGCGGCGCGCGGCGGACCGCGCGGAGGCGGCCCATGCGCAGCTCGCCGCCACGCTGGTGCGCCCTCCCGCCGGCAAGGTCGACCTGGTGGTCAGCGACAACGTGGACTTCGCCAACGGCTACGCCACGCCCTTCCCCACCAACCGGGTGGTGATCTACGCGCATCCGCCGGTGGACGAGCCGGGCCTGTCGTTCTACGACGACTGGCTGCAGCTGGTCCTCACCCACGAGCTCACCCACACCTTCCACCTGGACTACGCCGGCGGGATCTGGCGGCCGCTGCGGCGGGTGCTGGGAAGGTCGCCGCTGCTCTTTCCCGCGGCGACCATGCCGTCGTGGGTCACGGAGGGGCTGGCCACGTACGTGGAGTCGCGGCTGACGTCGGCGGGGCGCGTGCGGGGGACCATGCACGAGATGGCGCTGCGCACCGCCGTGCTGGAGGACGCGTTCTTTTCCATCGACCGGGCGAGCGGGACGCCGGCCACCTGGCCCGGCGGGTCCACCAGCTACGTGTACGGCTCGATGTTCGTGAACCACCTGGCGGTGCGCTACGGCCCGGCGCGCGTGGGCGAGTTCGTGCGGGCCGCGGGCGGGTCGCTGATCCCCTACCGCCTGGACGCGGCGTCGCGGCGGGCGTTCGGGGTGCCCTTCACCCGCGCCTGGCGCGAGTGGGAGCAGGGGCTGCGCGCGCGCTACCTCCCGCTCGCCGATTCGCTCCGCCGGGCGGGGATCACCGAGCCCGAAATGCTGACGGAGGAGGGGCGCTTCACCAGCTTTCCCCGTTGGTCGCCGGACGGGCGCTCCATCGCCTACTCGGTCGCCACCGGCCGCGCGGAGCCCGCCACGCGGGTGCTGGTGCCGGGCGGGGAGGACCGCGTGCGGCTGCCGCGCACCACGCTGGGGCCGGCGTCGTGGATTCCCGGGACCGACTCGCTCCTGCTGGCGCAGCTGGACTACGTGGACCCGTACCGCGTGTACTCGGACGTGTACGCGGTGGACGAGCGGGGCGACGCCCATGCGCGGACGGAGCGCGCACGCATCCTGGAGCCGCACCCCTCGCCCGACGGGCGGCGCGCGGTGGCGGTGCGGAGCGCCGCGGGGACCAACGTCCCGGTGGTGGTGGAGCTCGCCACCGGCGCGGTGCGCCCGCTGGCCGCTCCCTCGCTGGACGTGAACTGGGGGCTGCCGCGCTGGTCGCCCCGCGGCGACCGCGTCGCGGTGTCGCGCTGGCGGCGCGGCGGCTTCTACGACGTGGTGGTGATGGACACCGCCGGGGGCGGGGTGCGCGAGCTGACGCGCGACCGGGCCGTGGACGCCGCGCCCGCGTGGTCGCCGGACGGGCGCTACGTGCTCTTTTCCTCCGACCGCACGGGGATCGCAAACCTGTATGCGTACGACCTGGAGGACGGCCGCCTCCTCCAGGTCACCAGCGTCCTCACCGGCGCCTTCCAGCCCGACGTGTCGCCGGACGGGCGCTGGATCGCCTTCGCCCTGTACCGCGCCGACGGGTACCACGTGGCGCGCATCCCCTACGATCCCGCCTCGTGGCGGCCGGCCCCGCCGGTGCGCTCCGGCGTGGCCCCGGCCCCCGCGGACTCCGCCGCCCCGGTCCGCGCCGCGGCCGGAGCGTCGCGGCGCTACTCGCCGTGGCGCAGTCTGCGCCCCGCGGCGTGGACGCCGTACGGCGCCGTGAGCGAGACGCTGGGGGTCGGGCTCGGAGCGGCGGTGGCGGGGAGGGACGTGGTGGGGCGGCACACCTACGCCGCGTCCGCGCTGGTGTACACCGACCGCGGGCGGGCGGAGGCCGGGCTGGGCTACCGTTACAGCGGGTGGGGCGTGCCGGTGCTGGACGTGGCCGGGAGCCAGCAGTGGTCGGTGGAGCGCGCCTCCCCCACCGCGGTGCGCGTGGGCGACAGCATCGTCGCCGTTCCCACGGCGCTCCTGGAGCGCGAGCGGCACCTGGGCGCCACGCTCACCTTCCCGCGGCAGCGCTACCGCTCGTACACGTGGCTCAGCGTGGGCGCCGAGTGGGAGAAGCGCGACCTGGCCTGGGACGACCCGGAGGCGGCGGGCGACCTGCGCGACCGGCTGGCGGGCGAGGCGCCCGACCTGGGTGCGCTGCTCACCGTGGGGCGCTCCACGGTCCGCGGCTACGACTTCTCCATCTCGCCGGAGGACGGCTACGCCGTCTCGGGGACGCTGGAAGGGCACCGCCTCACCCGCGGGGCTGCGGAAGGGGAGGACGCCGCGGGGTACGTGCGCGCCGTGGGGCGGGCGCGGGCGTTCCGGGGGATCCCGCTGTGGGGGTTCGCGCGCCACGCGCTGGCGCTGCGCGCCACGGGCGGCGTGGAAAGCGGCTCGCGCAGCCCCGGGTTCAACGCGGGCGGGGCCAGCGGCACGGCCGCGCCGGTGTCGGCCGGGGTGGACTTCCAGCTGGGGAGCTCCCTGACCTTCCCGGTCCGCGGCTACCCCGAAGCCGTCCAGTACGGCGACCGGGCCTTTTCCGCGACCGCCGAGTACCGCTTCCCGCTGGCGCTGGTGGAGCGTGGGGCCGGGCTGGCGCCGCTCTTCCTGGACCGCCTCTGGGGCGACGTGTTCGCGGACGCGGGCGGCGCCTGGTGCCCGGGCGCCTGCCAGCGCGGCTTCCGTGGCGCGCCCTCCACCCTGGAGCCGCTGTACTCCGTGGGCGCGGAGCTGGGGGTGGACCTTTCCGTGGGATACTTCGCGGGGCTCACCCTGCGCGGCGGCGTCGCCCTGCCGCTCAGCGAAGTCCCCGTCACGGGCGGCGGATCCCGCCGCCCCGACCTCCAGGGGTACCTGCGCATCGGCCGCTCGTTCTGACGGCCGGGCGGCTCCGGGCGGCGCCGTGGTGACGCGGCGCCGCCCGCCTTCGTCTGTGGGGCGAACGCGTCGATGAACGTGAGACGTCCACCGCTGAATCCGAGCCATCCCGATGCTGCGCGCCATCCTTTCGAGACATGCCGTCCGCCTGGGGCTGACGCTCGCCCTGGGGGCCCTGCCGGCCGCGCTCGCCGGGTGCGACGACCCCGCGCGCTCCGAGCCCGTCGCCGCGGTGGACGTCACCGCCCCCGACGCGCGCCTCGCCGTGGGACAGACGCTCCAGCTCGCCGTCGCGGTGCGCGACGCCGGGGGGGCCGAGATCGCCGGCCGCACGGTCACCTGGACGAGCAGCAACGACGCGGTCGCCACGGTGGCGAACGGGCAGGTGACCGGCCGGGCGCCCGGGACCGTGACGATCACCGCGTCCGCGGGCGGCAGGCAGGACCAGGTGGAGCTGGCCGTGGACCCCGCGGCCGCGCGCGTCACGCTGGAGCCCGACACCTTCCGCCTGGTGGTGGGGAACACCGTCGCCATCCAGCCGCCCACCGGCGACGCCCTGGCCAATGCCCGCGCCCGCGTGCTGGCGGTCCCCCGCGACGCGTCCGGCGGTGTGATGCTGGGCGTGCCGGTGCGCTTCACCACCTCCAGCGCGGCGGTGGCGACGGTGAGCGACTCCGGCGTGGTGCGGGGCGTCGCGCCCGGCACCGCCACCATCACCGCGCGCGCGGGCGGCGCCGAGGGCCGGCTCACCCTCGTCGTGGAGCGCCCCTACACGCTCACCTACCTGGGGACGCTGGGCGGGCTCCCGGAGAGCCGCGCCATGGGGATCAACGAAGCGGGCCAGGTGGTGGGCTACGCCGCCGTCTCGACCATCCCGGGCGAAGCTCCCCTCGGCTCGCGCGGATGGACCTGGCAGAACGGCGTCCTGACGGAGGTGACCGTCACCGACCGGACGGTGTCGGCGGTGGCTCCCATGGCGATCAACGACCGCGGGCAGGTGGGGGGCCTGGTGTACGCCTCCGGGGGGACGTTCGCCGCGCTCTGGGACGCCGGGCGGGCCACGCTCGCATCGGTCATCAGCGGCTCGTTCGTCGGCGGCATGAACGAGCGCGGAGAGATCGTCGGCGGGTGGCGGTCGCGGCTCTGCACCCGCAACTGCTCGGGCGGCGGCTGGATCTTCCGCGCCGGTGCGGTCAGGGAGATCAGCAACCAGGGCCAGCTGCGCATCTTCCCCGAGGCGATCGACGACGCCGGGCGGATCGCCGGCACCCTCTTCTCCCTGCAGACGGGCACCGAGTCGGCCCGCGCCTTCGTCATGCAGAACGACAGCGCCCCGGCGACCTTCCTCCCCACCAACGCCATCGCCAGCCAGGCGCACGACATCGACTCGCAGGGCCGGGTGGTGGGGCAGGACCTCGTCGACGGGTACCGGGGCTTCCTGTGGACCCCCGGCGGCGCACTGGTGAACTTCGGCAGGCTGGGGGGAGGGTTCATCGCCATCGCCACCGACGTCAACGACCTGGGCGTCGCCGTGGGCAGGAGCAACTGCACGGGCTGCACGGATTTCCTCCCGGTGCTGTTCCGCGGCGCCGCGCTGACGCGCATCGAGGACCTGTTCGTCGCGGGCGACTGGGTGTGGGAAGCGTCCACGGACATCAACGACCGCGGGCAGATCGTGGGCTACGGGACGCACCGCACCACAGGGGTGCGCGGCGCGCTGCTTCTCACCCCGCCCGCCCCGTGAGCGCGGCCCGGCACGCTTCCTGAAGTGGGGGAGCGGGGTGAGACGGGCGACCGCCCGCACCCCGCAACCCGAAGCAGGAGCGCACGATGGGTGGCAAGCGACCCGACCAGCACAACATCGACCCCCGCGAGGGCGGCGCGACCGACTACAAGAACCTCCCGCAGGAGGGGCACGGCGGGAGCAGCATGGACGACGCCGCCCGGCTCGACCGGCAGCGCGTGGGCCAGGAGGAGGCCGAGACCCGCGAGGCGGCGCCCGGGACGCAGAAGGGCGGGATCCCGGCCCCCGGAGCTCACCCGGCGCCCTCGACCCACGCCCGCGCAGGGCAGTCGGCCGGCGAGGGCGGGGAGGCGGCGTACGACGAGGGCCGCGACCGCGAGGCCCTGGGGAACTCGGAGGTCGCCGGGGACGAGGTAGGCGCATGAGCCAGGGGACTGGGGAAGGGATCTCCGGCCCCGCGACGGACGCCGGAAAGCCCAGCCAGCCGGGGCCGCGCAGGGAGGTGGGGAACGCCGCCTCCTCGCAGCTCCACCCCCCGCACCTGAGCGAGGGCGACCGCGGCGCGCCGGTGCAGGGGAAGGCGGAGGGGGCGGACATCCCCACCCTGCCCGCCAACGCCCACGGGCAGGACAAGAGCGAGATGACCCGGCAGCCCGCCACCGACGCGGCGAGCATGTACGAGCACCGCCCGGGCGAGAACAAGGACACTCCCCCGTCCGAGACCGGCGGCCGCTGACGCGCCGGTGAACGCTTCGGCCTCTTCGACGCGGCCCCCGGATCCGGGGGCCGCGTCGCGTTTCCACTTCCGCCGTTTTCGTCTCCCGGACCGGCGCCGCTAACCCCCGTCCACTCCCCCCGCTTAGCCCCGTCCACGAGCACTCCGGGAGTTCCGAAAAGCGACCCGAACCGCCTCTCGAGGGTATACAATTTGCGACCCTCACGAGACGCTTGACCGCTACATGTGGGGGTTGTACCTTGTCACTCCCCAAGATGTAGTGCCCATGTGGTGCCATCTGCGCATGTCGAGCCCCGAGGCCGGTTTAGCGCCTCTCGTTGATAGTTATCGTCCTTTTACACTCGATCCGCAGGAGTCCTCGATGAACCCTCCCGTCACCGCACCCTCCGTCGTCGACCCGCGCGCCCGGGTCGGCCTGCCGCCCGCCGAGCTGTCGCAGAACGCGCGCACGGTGCTCAGCAAGCGGTACCTCAAGAAGGACGAGGCGGGGAAGCCGGTGGAGGATCCCGAGGAGATGTTCTGGCGCGTGGCGGGCACCATCGCCGCCGAGGACGCCAAGTACGGCGCCACCGAGGAGGAGGTGGAGGCGCTGGGGCTGGAGTTCTACGCGCTGATGACCACGCGCCGCTTCGAGCCCAACTCGCCCACGCTGATGAACGCCGGGCGCCCGCTGGGGCAGCTCTCCGCCTGCTTCGTGCTCCCGGTGGACGACGCCCTGAGCAACGGGCAGAGCGGCGTGTACGACACCCTGCGCAGCATGGCCGTGGTGCACCAGTCGGGCGGCGGGACGGGCTTCTCGTTCAGCCGCATCCGCCCGGAGGGCGACATCGTCCGCAGCACCACCGGGGTGGCGAGCGGCCCGGTGAGCTTCATGAAGCTGTACGACGCCTCCACCGAGGTGGTGAAGCAGGGCGGCACGCGCCGCGGCGCCAACATGGGCATCCTGCGCGTGGACCACCCGGACATCGAGCACTTCATCGACTGCAAGCAGGACATCACCCAGATCACCAACTTCAACATCTCGGTGGCCGTCACCGACGCCTTCATGCAGGCGGTGGAGAAGGGCGAGGAGTACGAGCTGAAGAGCCCGCGCACCGGCGCCACGGCCGGCAAGCTGGACGCGCGCAAGGTGTGGGACAAGGTGGTGGAGAACGCCTGGCGGACGGGCGAGCCGGGGGTGTTCTACATCGACCGGGCCAACTTCTACAACCCGGTGCCGCACCTGGGCGACTACGAGGCCACCAACCCGTGCGGGGAGCAGCCGCTGCTGCCGTACGACGTGTGCAACCTGGGCTCGGTGAACGTGGGCGCCTTCGTGCGGGACGACATCCCCGCGGACGCTCCCTGGTACGAGAAGATCGACTGGAAGGAGTACCGCCGGGTGGTGCGCCTGTCCACGCACTTCCTGGACAACGTGATCGACGCGAACCAGTACCCGCTGGAGGCGATCACGGAGCTGGCGCAGAACATC
The DNA here is from genome assembly GCA_963716255.1 of uncultured Gemmatimonadales bacterium. GTDB lineage: Bacteria > Gemmatimonadota > Gemmatimonadetes > Longimicrobiales > Longimicrobiaceae > JAFAYN01. Next base: position 4,691,519 of record OY970303.1, read on the forward strand.
CGCCGCATCGGGCTGGGGGTGATGGGCTTCGCGGACCTGCTGGTGCGCCTGGGCGTCCCCTACAACTCCGAGGAGGGGGTGGAGATCGGCCGGCGCATCATGGAGTTCATGGACGAGGAGTCCAAGCGCGAGTCGGAGAACCTGGCGGAGAGCCGCGGCGTGTTCCCGCAGTGGGAGCGCTCCATCTGGGGCCCGGACGAGTCGTGCGCCCGCGCGCCCAACGGCGACCGCATCCGCCCGGAGCGCCGCCTGCGCAACTGCAACGTGACCACGGTGGCGCCCACGGGCACCATCTCCATCATCGCGGGGTGCTCGTCGGGGATCGAGCCGCTGTTCGCGGTGGCGTTCATGCGCAACCAGGCCGGCGTGATGATGCCGGACGTGAACGAGGACTTCGTCGCCATCGCCCGCGCGGAGGGGTGGTACTCGGACGACCTGGTGAAGCGCATCGCGGAGCAGGGGCACATCCACTTCCCGGAGGTGCCGGAGCGGGTGCAGCGCGCCTTCGTGACGGCGCACGACATCACGCCGGAGTGGCACGTCCGCATGCAGGCTGGCTTCCAGGAGCACACGGACTCGGCGATCTCCAAGACGACCAACTTCCCCCACGACGCCAGCGTGGAGGACGTGCGCAAGATCTACGAGCTGGCCTTCAAGCTGGGCTGCAAGGGCGTGACGGTGTACCGCGACGGCTCGCGCGACGGCCAGGTGCTTTCCACCGGCGCCACCAGGTCGCCGGCGCAGCAGGCGGACGAATCGGCGAAGGTGGCGGAGGCGCAGGAGCGCGCGGCGAAGCTGGAGGCGGAGCTGCGCGCGACCCGCGAGGCGCTGGCCCGCGCGGAGGCGCAGGCGCAACGGGTGCACCGGCAGAAGCGCAAGCGCCCGGCGGTGCTCAACGGCACCACGCGCAAGATGTCCTCGCCGCTGGGCGACGTGTTCGTGACCATCAACGAGGACGAGGGGAAGACGCCCTTCGAGGTGTTCGCGACGCTGGGCAAGGCGGGGAGCATCGCCATGGCGGACGTGGAGGCCATCGGCCGGCTGATCTCGCTGGCGCTGCGCTTCGGGGTGCCGGTGGCGGACGTGCACACGCAGCTGCGCGGCATCTCGTCGGACCGCGCGGTGGGCTTCGGCGCCAACAAGGTGCTCTCGGTGCCGGACGCGATCGCGCAGGCCATCGCGCTGCGGGAGCAGGAGAAGGCGGGGATCCAGGGGGAGCTGATCCCGGAGCTGGCGCCTCCCGCCGGTGACGCAGGCGCGGGGGTGGCTGCGGGGCCGGCGCCGTCGGCGCAGCTTCCGCTGGTGGGGTACGACGCGAGCGAGACGTTCATCGGCACGTGCCCGGACTGCTCCAGCCAGCTGGAGTTCGCGGAGGGGTGCCAGAAGTGCCACGTCTGCGGGTACAGCGAGTGCGGGTGATTTTTTGCTGACGGTGTGACCCGGGCCCCACTGCCGTGAGGCAGAGGGCGGGCGGGGTGGGGCGGGGTTGCAGTCGGGCGGTGAGGTCGGGAGGGGGGAGGGGGGGGCGGTATGGACTGGTGAGGTTTGGAAGGGGGTGAGGCGCCGCGAGGTGCCTCATCCCCCAACTCGGTAGTTCTCGGATCACGGATCAAGGTTTCGTTCCAATTCGAGTATCACCGCTTAAGTCTTCAAGGCGCCCATCGATCGATGGTGCATCTGCTCAGCTACTGTATCACTTAGGGATCAGAATGACTTCCACTATTTATGATGCTCTCGATGAAGCACGGGAATTCAGAGAGCAACTTGCATCCGATCGCCGTCGCACAGCTTTTCTTTTTGGAGCTGGTACATCACAAGCGGTTGGACTTGATGGAATTGTCCAACTCACTGCGAAGATTCCTGAACTGCTGTCGGACGGTCTCCGGCCCAGCTATGAACGCGTGCTGAAAGATTTAGGTTCTGGGGGAACGGTTGAGGGTGTCCTTGACCGTGTGAGACTTTACCGCGAACTCCTCGGTGATACTGGTATTACTGACCGTGTCTCTGAAATTTCTGGTTCTGACGCGATGCGCCTCGACTGCGCTATCTGTAAGGCGATTTTTGAGCGCATCAACGTCGACCCCCCAAACGGGCTGACACCATACGTTAATTTTGGGGGATGGGTAGGTTCTATAGCACGTTCCTTCCCAGTGGAGATCTTTACGACGAATTACGATGTCCTCATCGAACGAGGACTTGAGCAGGTAGGCACTCCCCACTTCGACGGATTCGTGGGATCATACTCTCCGACATTTTCTCCAGCTAGTGTAGACGCTGAGCTGGGACGCGGGCACGATGCGATATATCCTCCTCCTTCATGGGTGCGGGTTTGGAAGCTACATGGCTCAATCGGATGGCGAACTGAAGTATCTGGGTCGAGGACTCGAATCGTTCGTGTCCCTCACCGCAGTGTCAGTGACACTGATGACCTCATGATCTATCCATCTCGGCAGAAGTACGCAGATTCTAGGAAGCAGCCTTACATCGCATATCATGATCGGCTTCGTCGACTGCTGTTGTCTGGCGAGGTACTCCTAATTACAGCAGGATACTCGTTTGGTGACCAGCATATTAACGAGATCATCTTTGAGGCAATGCGGATGAATAATCGCCTTTCGGTGACAGCGTTGATGTATGGGGATCTTCAAGAAAGTTTGATGACAAATCTGCTAAAACCCACTCAAGGTTGCCGCAACCTGACGATGTACTGTGCGGATTACGCTAGTGTCAGTGGAACTCTTGGGAAAATTCACGCGCCCACAAAGCCACCAATTAGGCATCGAGAGTGGCCGTTCTGGAACTCATCAACTGGTCGATTCACGCTAGGGGACTTCGCATCGTTTTCGGACTATCTGCGCATCTTCCTTGGCGCGCGAGAGCAGGTAGGTCTTGCAGAAAGTCTGCCCGAGAATAGCGGAGGTCCCAACTGGAACGAACCCGGTGAACTGGATTCGGAACTGCTGGATCGGCGTGCTGACTCTGTTGTTGCCATTCCGCTCACCCCTAACGGTGACCAACGTAGCGATGGCCCTGTGACGTTGCAGGGCTCGGTATGAGAACGGAAGCGACGTTCCTTGGAACTGTAGCCAGCGTAATCGGTGCAAAGGTGGTCGTTGAGGTGTCTGCAGACCTACCATCAACGAGCCCAATTGTGAATGGACGTATCTATCGATTGGGGCAAATCGGATCGTTCGTTCGCATCCCGATGGGTTTTCTAAATGTCTACGGAATTGTCGCGATGGTTGGGGCTGTTGATTCAGGCGTTGTGTACTTGGGAGCACAAGCAACTCGGGCGCACAGAACACTGGAAATTCAGCTTGTCGGAGAAGCAGTCGGCGGTGGTACTTTTCATCGAGGTGTAAGTCAATATCCTACCCTTGACGATGAAGTCCATGTCGTCACTGCGGAAGATCTCGCACGCATTTATGGATCAGTTGGCTTAGCAACACCTATCACGATCGGCAGTCACTCTGCCTCTGAAAACCTGCCCGCGACTGTTGATTTGGATCGGCTTGTGTCACGGCATGCGGCTGTAGTAGGATCGACAGGCAGTGGCAAATCTAACTCTGTGGCAGCCCTACTCCAAGCACTCACCGCAGGATCGTTTCCTAGCGCGAATGTAGTGGTGATTGATCCCCATGGTGAGTATGGACGCGCATTTGAAGGGAAGAGCCGGGTGCTTCGCATCGGTGATCAGTCGCATCCCCTCTACCTTCCTTACTGGGCACTTTCATTTGATGAATTGGCTTGGTTCTTGGTCGATCGCCGATCCGCGACTGAGACTCATCAAGATACACGTCTACGGGAGATGATTTACGAAACGCGCAAAGCCAATGTTGCTGGCCTTCAAAATTCGGATGGAGGAGTGCCCCTTTCCCCTGACGAGATTACAGTTGACTCTCCTGTTCCGTTTGACCTAAAGCAACTCTGGTATGACTTGGATCGTCTAGAAAGGCTTACTTGGCGAGACCAACAGCGTACTACCCCAGCATTGGAAATGGAAGGCAGCGCCGCGACCCTAACGCCAGCGAAGTTTGCCGCGCCGGGCGCTGGTAGCGCACCACCATTTAAGAACAACCCAGTGCCGCCGATGGCGCAGTATGCCAACAAAATCCTTACCCGCCTAAAGGATCGTCGATTCGCATTTATGTTATCGCCCGGTGACTATGATGGAGTGACTAAGGACTTGGGCGATCTCCTCAACGATTGGGTCGGACATGATAGTGGAATCACGGTACTTGATTTAGCGGGTGTTCCGTCGGAGATCACAGATCTGGTGGTGGGACTACTGACCCGTTTACTATTCGAAACGATGTTTTGGGGGCGAGACATTCCTGGAATTGGTCGCCAGCGACCGCTTTTTCTAGTTTTTGAGGAAGCACATGGCTATTTGCCTCGTGGAGAAGGTGGTCAGTACGTCCAAGGATATGCTCGGAAGGCCGTACAGCGGGTGTTGAGAGAAGGAAGGAAATATGGCGTAGGCGCGTTAGTCGTAAGCCAACGACCTTCAGAACTTGATGAGACTATTCTCTCCCAATGTGGTACATTCTTTGCCCTGCGACTCACTAACTCCCAGGATCAGTCACGAGTCGCATCTATGGTTCCGGACGAGATAACCGGTCTAACTAATTTGCTTCCAGCTTTGCGGACCGGAGAAGCGATCGTCTTAGGTGAGGCAATGCCGTTACCTAGCCGGGTACGGATTACGTTGGTCTCGCCTCGGCCCGATAGCCGTGATGCAGACGTAGCTGACCGATGGCAAGAGGGGCGACTCGCAACTACTGACTTCGCTTCAGCTATCGCTAACTGGAGACGCCAGAGTAAGCCTGTGCAGACATAACTATCAACTCCTTCAAGCAGATGACAATGGATTACACTAGCGTTTCGTCGTCTAGCGTTGCTGCGGTTGGGTACGATGAGAGCCAGGCAACTCTTGGTGTTCGCTTCAACAATGGAAGTGAGTACCACTATTTTGGCGTTCCGAGCGAGGTCTATGACGGTCTGTTAAATGCTCCGTCTGTTGGGACCTATTTGAATCAATATGTCAAAAAAGGTGGGTATTCTTATAGTCGGGTTCAATAGCAAATTGTTGCAAACCCCAGATTGTCGATCAAAAGAAGTCCAGGTAGCCCCGGGTACAGTCAGAGCAGACCGGCGAAGAGAAGGACTAATGGATTACAAGAGCTGGGATCTCGCGGACCTGCGCGCGATGTGGGAGCGTCGTCGCCGGATCGTGCGTGAGGCCAAACGGAACATCGACACGACGGGGATGACAAGGCCGCGGCGCGATCCGGACGAACGGGCGTTCCTCGAGGAGCGCGGGCTCCTGGGTCCGTTCATCGAGACTGACATCCCGCCCGCCTATCCGCGTCGGAGAAAGCCGGATCCGGCCCGGGGGTCAGACTCCGATGACACAGGGACAGGGCCAGCGGAATAGATGCAGTCGTGAGCAGCGGCGGCCCTCTTCATGGCGACCTACGGCTTCATCGCCGGGGTCGCCTTCTCATTGGTTCTCCTCGATACAAGCTCACTGCCGCGACGTGCCCGTGAGCGCCGCGAGCTGCGCGGCGTACGCCGCGGCAGCGGCCCCATCGCCGGCGGCGGTCGCGGCCCGCCTCGCGCCGTCCAGCGCCTGGAACCGGTTCGGCTCTCTCGCGAGCGTGGCGCGGTACTCGGCGAGGGCCGCGGACGGGCGCCCCAGATCCATGAGCATGTCGCCCAGGAGCTCGCGCGCCGGCGCGAGCGGGCCGGGCGTCACCGCGCTCTTCTCCGTCGCGTCCTCGCGCCGGGCGGCCTCCTGCATGAGCGCGACCGCCTCGCCGGAGCGCCCCTCGGCCAGCTCCAGCCACGCCTGCGCCCCCAGCCGCTGGATCGCCACCTGCTCCGCCCAGTACGCCTCCCCCCGCGCCAGCAGGCGCGCGTGGATGGCCGCCAGCGAATCGATCGCCACGCGCGCCGGCTCCGGCCGCCGGAGGTGCGCCGCGCCGAGCGCGCGCGCGAAGTATGTCATCGCGTCCGCGTACGGGAACGCGCTGGGGGCGGGGACCAGCGCCGCCGCCCCGGTCCACGCGCGGCGCTCCAGCGCATGGCGGGCCGGCATGGCCGCCAGCGCGAACACCCCGGCCGAGCCCGGGGCCGCCCCCGTCACGGCGCCCGGGTCGAACCGTGCAGCGAGCGCCGGGAGGCCGGCCAGCACCCGCTCGGCGTCCGCGTCGCGCCGCATCTGGAGGTAGGCGTAGACCATGTAGTCCGACGCGTGCAGCACCTCCGCGATCGAGGAGTCGCGCAGTGCCGCTTCGACGGACCGGCGGTTCGTGGCCACCGAGGCTTCCCACATCCCCAGCCGCGTGAAGGTGTGCGACGGCATGTGCAGCGCGTGGGCAGCCGCGGGCGCGATGCCGGCGTAGCTGCTCGCGGCGGCCGTGGCGAGCGGGGCGAGCGCGGGCACGTCGTACGCGTGGATGATGTAGTGCGCGAGGCCCGGGTGGTCGGGCTGGGCCGTCCGCAGCGACTCCAGGATCGCCCCCGCCCGCCGCTGCCCGGCGTACGTCTTGTCCGTGGGGGGCGCCGCGGCGACGAGGGAGATCGCGTGGAAGATCCTGGCCTCGCCGTCCTGGGGCTGGTTCGCGGCGAGGGCGGCCATGGCGCGCTCGTACGCCGCCACGCGGGTGGGCTGGTCGGCGTGCTCGTAATCGGCGTAGAGCCGGGCCACGGCGGCGATGTAGCCGCGCTCCCGTTCGGTGGCGCCCGTGGCGAGCCGCGCGGCCGCGTCCGCCTCCGAGCGCCCCGCCGCGAGCAGCGGCGGCGCACGGTTGGCGAGGCTCATGGGGTTGGTCCAGCGGGCGAGCGCGATCCCCCAGTACGCCATCGCACACGTGGAGTCCGCGGCCAGCACCCCCTGGAAGTCACGGATCGCCGCGCCGAACTCGAACGAGTGCAGCAGCGCCACCGCGCGGTCGAACCGGGACGCGACGGCGGGACTGCACGATGTCGCGAAGTGCACCGTCCCCAGGCCGCCGCCCGTGGGGTGGGGGTGGCCCTGCGCCGCGATCGAACCCGGAAGGAGCGCGGCGAGGAGCGCCGCGCGGGCGGACGCGCTGAGACGGGTCATGTGGGGCCTCCGTTGTCGGTTCCGGGACTACATAGCATCCGGAAGCGTCCTGCCACAAGGAGAAAGGCCGCCCGGAGCGGCCCGGGCCCGGCCGCGGCCATGCGATCCAAGGCTGGTGACAGCCACCCTTGCATCGTACACTGGTGCGGTGCGGGTTCGACTGCCGTTTTGGTGCGCTGCCAGCCAGGGGGAAGCATGGACCGGAAGACGTGCAGGGATCCGCGCTGGCGCTGGCTGATCCTGATCCTGGCGGTGCTCGCCGCCCTGCTGGCCGCCGTGATCCTCGCCCTCCTGGGAAAGATCCTCGACGCTCCGCGCCTCTACCTGCTGGCGCTTCTCGTCCTGCTCGTCTTCGCGCTGGCCGGCGCCATCGCCATCGCGCTCCTGGTCCACGTGCTGTTCCGCCGCTGGTGCGAGATGCGCGGGGCGCCGCCGAAGGGGCAGGGGACGCGCGAGCAGACCGGCCCCATCGCCGCGACGGTGCCGTCCACCATCTACAAGCGGCCCGATCCGCTGATCTACAGCCAGTATTTCCTGATGGCCCAGGGCCTCGCGGTGACCTGGGACAACCCCGACATCTGGCTCACCGAGCTGCCGGCGGGCGACGGGACCATGGCGCCGGTCGCCTCGCAGGACGTCCTGGCCGGCCACACCTACCGGGTCCACGCGCGGATCTACAACGGCTCGCTCGAAGCGCCGGCCGTGGGCATGCCGGTGGGGTTCGGCTACCTCAGCTTCGGGATCGGGGTCCAGGCGCACCTCATCGGCTTCGACGTGGTCAACCTGCCGGTGAAGGGCGCGGTGGGTCACCCGGTGGAGGCCTCGTGCGACTGGACCACCCCGGCGGCCGCGGGCCACTTCTGCCTGCAGGTGGGACTCTTCTGGCCGGACGATGCCCAGCCCGGCAACAACCTGGGCCAGGAGAACATCGACACGAAAAAGCTCACCTCGCCCGCGACGTTCCAGTTCCCGGTGCGCAACGACGCCCCGGTGCGGCGCGTCTTCCGGCTGGAGGCCGACGCCTACGCCCTGCCCACGCTCCCGGCCTGTCCGGAGCGTCCGGCGCCCGGGGAGGGCCACCGCGGGCGCGAGCCGCGGGCGCGAGCCGCCCGCCTGGCCGCGCACCGGAGGGAGGATCACCCGCTGCCGCCCGGCTGGACGGTGGAATTCACGCCCGGCGCGGAGTTCGTGCTGGCGGCGGGCGAGCAGGTGGAGGTGACCGCCGTGGTCACCGCCCCCGGCCCCGTTCCGGTCCCGCAGCCGGTCAACGTGAACGCCTTCGCCGACGGCAAGCTCGCCGGCGGCGTCACCCTGTACGTGCACAGCTGAGGGGGGAAAGGCGATGTCCGAAGGCCCGCAGTACACCTCGTGCGTGGACAAGGCGGCGTGGAAGTCCGTCCTCGCCACCATCGGCGCGGCGAACATCATCGTCGCAAGCGCGGCCATCGCGGCCATCGTGGCCGGCCTCGTCCTTCCCCCGGCGGCCCTGGTCGGCCTGGTGCTGGCCATCGCGACGGGCGCCCAGATCCTGCGCAAGGTCGCCGGCTGGCTGCTGGGCGGCAAGCTCATCTGCATGCAGAACGCGAAGCGCCGCGTCTACAGCGACCCGGACCCGGACCGGGTCTGCGTCCTGGGCACGATCCTCGATTTCGAGCAGGTGGGCGAGGACAAGAGCGGCTTCGGGCTGATCGACAACGACTTCGGGGTGAACCTCCTGCTCGCCCCGCTCACCACCGCCGACGTCGTTTCCGCCAAGGACCTCGCGACGCTCCGGTCGCTCGCGGAGAACGGCCCGCAGGGGGACCTCATCCAGAACCCGCAGCCGCCGGCCGTGGCCGCGGGCGATCCGCCCGCGCCTCCGGCGCTGGTGCGCAAGGACGACCCGACGAAGCTTTTCGGGCCCATGCCGGCCGGCTTCGCCGGCTACGAGCGCGGGCTGATGTTCTCCAAGAGCTTCCCGCGGGCCATCCCGGCGAACGCGTTCCGCGATCCGCGCCAGCTGGTCAAGGTGGACCCGGTGTTCCAGGCCCTGGCCGACGACGCCCGCGACGAATACCTGGCGCCGTTCCAGGGGCCGGGGCCGGTCATCGTCAACGGGCAGACGCTCACGGACGCGCAGAGGCAGGATCTCGTCGCCAAGGCCACCGCGGACCCGTTTTCCCAGCCGGTCATCGTGGACGGCTTCGAAAAGGCGGTGGATGCGGCCTTCCACTTCGAGGAGAAGCGGGCGCCGGTGCTCCACTGCGAGTTCGAAGGCTCCCGCATCAAGGACGTCTTCGACGTGCTCGACGTGGCCAGCTTCAACTGCGGCGGGGGATTCTTCGGCTTCCTCTGCGACCTCGTGAACATCGTGATCTCGATCTTCCTCGGCCTGCCGCTGCTGATCGCCGCGATCGTGGCCTGGGCCTCCGCGGACGACGGGGCGTTGTCCGACGCCTACGACGGCGCGAGCGGTGAGCTGCGCTGGGGCGATCCGATCGTCGTGCGCGGTCGCTGGAGCTACGATGGCGGCCATTCCGGCTACAACGAGATCCACGCCGTGCGCACCGTGCAGAAGACGTTCCCGCCGCCGCAGGACCGCGACGCCTGGTGCGGCGAGCTGTCGAAGGTGCCGCCCAGTCCGCCGCCCGAGCGGGATCCGGTCGGCACGCCTTCGCCGCCGCCGCCGGCGCCCGCCGGGCAGCCGCCGATGAACGCGAGGCAGAAGGAAACTTGGGACGCGCAGCAGCGCGACGAGAACCGCTGGGTCTATCATCCCGCCGTCGACGGCTGCGTCCCGGCGGCCCACGCGGTCGGGTAGGCATCGTTTCCGATCGGGCTCCCCGGACGCGCTCCGTTGCCGCAGCGCACGAAAAGCTTGACGGGCCGGGGGGCCGCCAACACAGTTGTCCTGAACCAATCGCCCGCGGTCTCGCCGGCCCGGGCGTACGTGCCTGGTCCGGCGCGGCGGCGAGCGCTTCGGACCCGTCCGGCGGCTCTCCGTTCGCCGTCTTCCCGATCGCCGCTCCGCGATGAACCTTCCCCGTCCCGTCCAGGACGCGGGCCCGCCGCCGACCGGCACGCCGGGGCGCGTCGTGCCCGCGCGGCTCTTCCCGCCCGCGCCCGCCGCCCCGCCGCGGCCGGACGTGGGCGGCAAGTTCCTGTTCGCGGGAGCGGAGAAGCTGTACCTGCGCGGGGTGACGTACGGCCCCTTCCGGCCGGACGCGGACGGGTGCGAGTACCGGACGCCCGCGGCGGCCGAGCGCGACTTCGCGCGGATGGCCGCGCACGGGATCAACTCCGTCCGCACCTACACGGTTCCCCCCCGCTGGCTCCTGGACGCCGCGCTCCGCCACGGCCTGCGGGTGATGGTGGGGCTGCCGTGGGAGCAGCACGTCACCTTCCTGGACGGCCGGCGGCGGGCGCGCTCCATCGAGGCGCGCGTCCGCGAGGGCGTGCGCGCGTGCGCCGGACACCCGGCGGTGCTCTGCTACGCGGTGGGGAACGAGATCCCGGCGGGGATCGTCCGCTGGCACGGCGCGCGGCGGGTGGAGGAGTTCCTGGGGCGGCTGTACCGCGCGGCGCGGGAGGAGGACCCGGGCGGGCTGGTGACGTACGTCAACTACCCCTCCACCGAGTACCTGGACCTGTCCTTCGCGGACCTGCTCTGCTTCAACGTGTACCTGGAGCGGCAGGAGCGGCTGGAGGCGTACCTGGCGCGGCTGCACAACCTGGCGGGCGACCGGCCGCTGGTGCTGGCCGAGGTGGGGCTCGACTCCCGCCGCAACGGCGACGCCGCCCAGGCGCAGTCGCTGGAGTGGCAGCTGCGCACGGCGTTCGCGAGCGGGTGCGCGGGCGCGTTCGCCTTCGCCTGGACGGACGCGTGGCACCGCGGCGGCCACGACATCGAGGACTGGGACTTCGGGCTGACGGACCGCGCGGGCGAGCCGAAGCCGGCGCTTTCCGCCGTGAGCGAGGTGTTCGCCGGGGTGCCCGTGCCCGCCGGCCGCGCCTGGCCGCGCGTGTCGGTGGTGGTGTGCGCCTACAACGCGGCGGGCACGCTGCACGACACCCTGCGGGGCGTGGAGGCGCTGCGGTACCCCGACTTCGAGGTCATCGTGGTGGACGACGGCTCCACCGACGCCACGGCCGAGATCGCCGCGGGGTACGGCTGCCGGCTGATCCGCACCCCGAACCGGGGTCTTTCCGCGGCGCGCAACACGGGGTGGCGCGAGGCCGCCGGCGAGATCGTGGCCTACATAGACGCCGACGCGCACCCGGACCCGGACTGGCTCACCTACCTGGCGCTGGACTTCGCCGCCACCGCGCACGCCGGCGTGGGCGGCCCCAACGTCCCCCCGCGGGACGCCCGCCTGGTGGCCGACTGCGTGGCCAACGCGCCGGGCGGACCCGTGCACGTGCTCCTCTCGGACCGCGAGGCCGAGCACATCCCCGGGTGCAACATGGCGTTCCGGCGCTCGGCGCTGGAGGCGCTGGGGGGCTTCGACCCGCAGTTCCGCACGGCCGGCGACGACGTGGACCTGTGCTGGCGCCTGCAGGACCAGGGCTGGACGCTGGGCTTCGCCCCGGCCGCCATGGTGTGGCACCACCGCCGGGCGACGGTGCGGGGGTACTGGCGGCAGCAGGTGGGGTACGGCCGTGCGGAGGCCATGCTGGAGCGCAAGTGGCCGGACCGCTACAACGGGAGCGGACACGTGCAGTGGACGGGGCGCATCTACGGCGACGGGCTCCTGCAGCCGATCCTCCCGCCCCCGGGCCGCATCTACGGCGGGGTGTGGGGGACGGCGCCGTTCCAGCGGCTGTACCGCCCGGCGCCGGGGATGCTCCGCTCGCTCCCCCTCATGCCGGAGTGGTACCTGGGGATCGGCCTGCTGGCGGCGCTTTCCGTCGTGGGCCTCCTGTGGTCTCCCCTGCTGGCGGCGCTCCCGCTCGCGGGAATCGCGGCGCTGGCGCAGCTGGGGCAGGCGCTGCGGGGCGGCACGCGGGCCTGCTTCCGCAGGCCCATGCCTCCCACGGCGGTCGCGGCCCGGCGCGCCCTGACCTCGGGGCTGCACCTGCTGCAGCCGCTGGCCCGGCTGCGGGGGCGGCTGTCGCACGGCATCACGCCGTGGAGGCGGCGGGGGGTGCGGGGGCTGGCGCTGCCGGGTCCGCGGGTGCTGTCGGCGTGGAGCGAGAGGTGGCGCGACCCCGCGGACCGCCTGCGGGCGCTGGACGCGGCGCTCCGCGAGCACCGGGCGGTGGTGCGCCATGGCGGCGACACCGACCTGTGGGACCTGGAGGTGCGCGACGGCACGCTGGGCTCGGTGCGGGTGCGCATGGCCGTGGAGGAGCACGGCGCGGGGCGGCAGCTGGTGCGTCTGCGCGCGTGGCCTCTCCCCTCGCCCGTGGTGCTCACCATGGCGCTCGGGCTCCTCCTGCTGGCGACGGGCGCCGCGGCGGACGGTGCGCGGGCGGCGGCGGCGGTCCTGGTCGTCGCGTCCGCGGCGCTGATGGTGCGCGCCTCCAACGACTGCGCGGCGGCGCTGGCGGCGCTCTACTGCGCGGCCGCGCGCACCGCTGCGGCCGACGCGCGCCGGCCGGACCGGTGAGCGCCGCGTCGAGCCCGGCCGGGGGGCTCGTGTACCGGCCCTTCCGCGACGCGGACCTGCCCGGCGTGCTGCGCCTGTGGGAGGAGGAGTCCGGGTGGGGGGGGATCACCCCGGAGCGGTGGCGCAGGTGGTTCGTGGACCGCCCGGACGGCGCCTGCCTGGTGATGGTGGCGGAGGACGGCGACGGGCGGGTGGCGGGGCAGCTGGTCTTCGCGCCCACCCGGGTGCGCATGGACGGCGAGGACGTGTCCGCGGTGCGGGTGGGCGCCCCCATCGTGGACCGCGTCCGGCGCCGCCGCTCCGTGCGCCACCCGGAGCACCCGGCCACGCGGCTCTACCGGGCGGGTGCGCGGGCGGCGGCCGAGCGGGGCTTCCGCCTCCTGTACGCCCTCCCCGATCACGGGTGGCTCCCCTTCTTCCGCTGGCTGGGCGGCTTCGCCGAGGCGGAGCTCGCCTGCCGGGGCGTGGACGCCGCGTCCGGCGCCGCCGCGGCGTCCGGCCTCGCCGCGGGGCTGCGGGCCGCTCCGTCCGCCGGCTTCGGCGCGGAGCACGACGCGCTGTGGGAGCGGGCGGCGAGCGCGTTTCCCGTATGCTGCGGGGTGGCGCGGGACGCGGCCCGCCTGCGCCACCGCATCGGCGGGCACCTGGTGCTGGAGGCGCGCGAGGAGGCGGGCGGCGCGCTGGCGGGCTACGCCGCCGTGAACCGGCGCACGGGCCTGCTGGTGGACGTGCTGGCCCGCGCCCCGGCGGAGCTCGCCCCGGTGCTGGCCGCGTCCCTTGCGTGGCTCGCGGAAGCGCCGGCGGACGAGCCCGCACCGCGCGAGCTGAAGGCGATGGACACCCCCGCGCTCCGCCCCGCCCTGGACGCCCTGGGCTTCGCGCCGGTGGACTACCGCTTCGCCTTCGCCTGCACCCCGCTGGACCCGTCGCTCGCCGCGGACCGGATCCACCCGGCGCGCTGGTACCTGACCCCCGGCGACTGAGCCGGGGCGGGGACCCCCGCGGACGCCAGCGCGAGCCCCGCGTGAGGGATTTCGGCCCGAAGGGGCGAGACCCGGCGGGGCACCTCAGTTCAGAGGTGCTGCCGCCGGGGCTCGACTCCGTTAGCGAGCGTTGTTTGCTCGCTTACGGAGCCGAAGCCCGACCCCGGCGCCAGCCGGGGGCACGCCCAAACCCATGTCCACGACACGAATGCGCCTCACCTACCGGATGTTCGAGGAGGACGACTTCCCGGGGCTCCAGCGCCTGTGGGAGGACGCCACCGGGTGGGGAGGGCTCACCGCGGAGGTGTGGCGGCGCTACCGCGACCAGGGCCCGCTGGGCGGCATGGCGTGCGCGGTGGCCCAGGAGCGCGATTCGGGGAAGATCGTGGGTCAGTTCGCGTTCATCCCCTCGCTGGTGTCGGTGGACGGCAGGGCGGTGCGGGCCTTCCGCCCGGCCGCGCCCATCGTGGGGAGGGAGGCGCGCTGGGCGGGCCTGAACCCGGTGCGCCACCCCGTCGCCATGATGTACGGGACGGCGGTGCGCGCGCTCCGCGACCGCGGCGACGGGCTCGTCTACATGCTCCCGGACCCGCGCTGGCTGCGCTTCTTCCGCATGTTCCCGCGCCTGGTGTGCGGCTCCTTTCCGCTCTGGCGGATGCCGCTACCCCTGGCGGCGCCCCTGCCGCTCCCCGCCGGCTACGCCGCCGCTCCGCTGGCGGAGCTGGACGGGCGCACGGACCGGCTGTGGGAGGCGGCGTCGCGCCTGCACGGGTGCTCGGTGGTGCGCGACGCGGCGGCGCTGGCGTGGAAGACGGGCGACGCCGCCTACGACGTGCTGGGGGTGGAGCACGGGGGCGAGCTGGTGGCGGTGGTGACCGCGCGGCCCAAGGGCGACCGCCAGTACCTGGTGTGCGACGTCCTGTTCGCGGATCCGGGCGAGCCGCTGCGCGCCGCGCTGGCCGCCGCGTGCAACCTGGCCGGGGAGCGCGCCCGCGCCGCGCCGCCGGAGCGCCCCATCGCCAAGGCCGCCGCGCTGGTGACGCCGGCGATGGAGCCCGCGGCGCGGGCGCTGGGGATGGAGCGCGACCGCTACGACTTTCCCCTGGTGATCGACGTGCTGGCGCCGTCCATCACCCGCGAGCAGGTGGCGCCCGCGCGGTGGTACGTCAGTGCCAACGACTGACGGGCGGCTGCGGATCGTGGTGGGCGGGTACCTGGGGCTCGCGCCGGCCGGGGGGCTGGCGTGGGACTACCTCCACTACCCGCTGGGCTTCGCGGCGCTGGGGCACGACGTGTTCTACGTGGAGGACACGGGGCTCTGGCCCGTCTACCAGGCCGGCGGCGGCGGGGCGGACTGCGCGGCCAGCGTGGCCTTCCTGGCCGCGGCGATGGAGGGGGTGGGGCTGGGGGAGCGCTGGGCGTACCGCGACGAGGTGTCGGGGCGCTGGTGCGGGATGGCGGAGGCGCGCGCGCGCGAGGTCTGCCGCACCGCGGACGTCCTGGTCAACCTGTCGTGCGCCAGCGTGCTGCGCGACGAGCACGCGTCCGTCCCCGCGCGCATCCTGGTGGACACGGACCCCATGTTCACGCAGATCCAGTACGCGGAGGCGGGGGAGGGGTTCACGCCGGGAGGGTCGGGGATCCGGGCGCTGGTGGCGGGGCACACGCACCACTTCACCTTCGGCGAGAGCGTGGGCGGGGAGGGGTGCCGCATCCCGGCGTGCGGGGTGGAGTGGCGCCCCACGCGCCAGCCGATCTTTCTTCCCGAGTGGCCGGCCGTGGAGCTTCCGTCGGACGCGGGCGCGGCGTTCACCACGCTGATGAACTGGACCGCGGGGCGGCCGCTCCGCCACGCGGGCGAGACGTGGGGGCAGAAGGACGTGGAGTTCCTGCGCTTCGCAGGGCTCCCGCGCCGCGTCCCCGGCCTCCCGCTGGCCGTGGCGGTGGGGCAGACGGGCGGGGCGGGGGAGCCCTTTCCGGCGGAGATGGCGCGGTCGCGGGGGTGGCGTGTGCTGGACCCGGCCGTCTGCGCGCCGGACCCGGCGCGGTACCGCGCGTTCATCCGGGCGTCGCGCGGGGAGTTCTCCGTCGCCAAGGAAACGTACGTCAAGGCGGGGACCGGCTGGTTCTCGGGCCGCTCCGCCAGCTACCTCGCCTCGGGGCGGCCGGTGGTGGCGCAGGACACCGGCTGGAGCCGCCACGTCCCGGCCGGCGAGGGGTGCTTCGCCTTCCGCACCGCGGACGAGGCGGCCGCGGCGCTGGAGGCGGTCGCCGCCGACCCGGCGCGCCACGCCCGCGCCGCCCGCCGCATCGCGGAGGAGCACTTCGACAGCGGCGCCGTCCTCGGCCGCCTCCTGGCCGGCGCGGGAGCGTGAGCGGGGCCGTTCGTCGCGAAAGGGAAGTTCCGAGGATCCATTCCACCACCAGGGGTGCCCCATGTACGACGAGCTTACGCAGCGCGTGATCGACCACATCGCCCGGACGCACTCCATCCCCGCCGACGCGGTCACGCCGGCGAGCACCTTCGAGGAGCTGGACATCGACTCGCTGGGCGCGATGAGCCTGGTGGCCGACCTGGAGATCGAGCTGGGGGTGGACGTCCCCAACGAGGAGCTGCTGAAGCTGAAGACGGTGGGGCAGGCGATCGACAGCCTGGCCCGCGTGCTGGCCGAAGCCGGCGCCGCGCCGCAGGGGTGAGCGTGGGCGCGCGGCGGGTGGCCGTCACCGGGGTGGGCGCCGTCTCGGCGCTGGGCGCGGACGCGGCGGGGCTGTGGGCGTCGCTCGCCGCCGGGCGCCCGGGGATCGGGCCCATCGAGTCCGTGGACTGCAGCGCGCTCCGCTTCGCGAACGGCGCGGAGGTGCGCGGCTTCGACCCGGCCGCGCACTTCGAGCGCAAGCAGGCGGAGCTGATGGACCGCTTTGCCCAGTTCGCGGTGGTGGCCGCGCGCGAGGCGGTGGCGGCGGCCGGGGTGGAGTGGACCCCGGAGCTGCGCGAGACGGTCGCGGTGGTCACCGGCTCGGGGGTGGGGGGGCAGATCTCGGAGGAGCGGGTGTTCGTGGACAGCTACTTTACCGACGCCGGCCGGACGCACCCGCTGTCGATCCCGCGCGCGATGATGAATGCGGCGACGAGCCAGGTCACCATGGACCTGGGCGTGCACGGGCCGGCGTTCACCGTCTCCACCGCCTGTTCGTCGTCCAACCACGCCATCGGGCAGGCGTTCTGGATGGTGCGCTCGGGAGCCGCGGAGATGGCGGTGGCCGGCGGGGCGGAGGCGCCCTTCGCGCTGGGGCACCTGAAGAGCTGGAGCGCCCTGCGCGCCGTCGCTCCCGACACCTGCCGTCCCTTCTCGCTGGACCGCAGGGGGATGGTGCTGGGCGAGGGCGCGGCGATGCTGGTGCTGGAGCCGCTGGAGGCGGCGCGCGCCCGCGGGGCCCCGGTGCTGGCGGAGCTGGTGGGCTTCGGCATGTCGGCCGACGCCGGCCACGTCACGGCGCCCGCGGCCGCGGGTGCTGCGCGCGCGGTGCGGGCGGCGCTGCGCGACGCGGATCTCGCGCCGGAGCGGGTGCAGTACGTCAACGCGCACGGCACCGGGACCGCCGTGAACGATCCCATGGAGACGGCCGCCATCCGCGCGGTCTTCGGCGCGCACGCCGACCGGCTGGCGGTGAGCGCCACCAAGTCCATGCACGGCCACGCCCTGGGCGCGTCCGGGGCGCTGGAGGCGGTGGCCACGGTGCTGGCGCTCCGCCACGGCCTCCTGCCCCCACGGCAAACTTCACCGCGCCCGACCCCGAGTGCGACCTGGACGTCGTCCCCAACCAGGCGCGCGCGGCGCAGGTGGAGCACGCCATCTCCAACTCCTTCGCCTTCGGCGGGCTGAACGCGGTGCTGGCGTTCCGCAGGGGCGACGCGTGACGGCGGCCGAGCAGCTCCCGCTCTTCCACCCGCTGGTCCCCGGCGCCTCGCTCCCGGGAGACTGGTTTCCCGGCGCGGTCCCCGCCAACATCGAGGTGGGCGAGGGGACGGTGATCGACTCGTCGTTCTGCTTCAAGCACTTCTTCCCCGCCGGCCGGATCGGGCTGCGGGTGGGGCGCGGGGTGACGTTCTGGCGCACCTCGCTGGCGGCGGAGGAAAACGGCCTGATCGAGATCGGCGACTTCTGCTACCTCGCCAACGCGTCGCTGGCGTGCACGGAGCGGATCACGCTGGGGTCGCACGTGGTGGTGGCGGGCGGCGTCACCGTCGTGGACTCGGACTTCCACCCGCTCTCCCCCGCCGGGCGCCTGGCCGACACGGTGGCCCTCTCCCCCCGCGGCGACCGGAGCCGGCGCCCCGCCTTCGACGTGCGCCCCGTGGTGGTGGAGGACGACGTGTGGATCGGGTACAACGCCACCATCCTCAAGGGCGTGACGGTCGGCGCGGGCGCGATCGTGGCGCCCGGGGCGGTGGTGGTGCGCGACGTCGCCCCCGGCGCCCACGTGGCCGGCAACCCCGCGCGCCCGGTGGAGGAGGGGCAGTGAGCGCGCCGGTGCGTCCGCCGCTGCGCCTGGAGCACGACTGGTTCCCCCGCGGCGTCCCCGGGAACGTGGCGCTGGGCGAGGACGTGTACCTGGACAGCGCCTACGGATTCGCCGCGTTCCACTCGGAGCGCGACCCGGGCGCCGTGCTGGGGGACGCGTGCGGCGCGTACGACCGCGCCACCCTGGTCGTGGGCCCCGAAGGGCGGGTGACGGTGGGGCCGTACACGGTGCTGAACGGCGTGTACCTGGTGTGCAGCGGCCGCATCTCCATCGGCGCGCACTGCCTGCTCGCCTGGGGCGCGGTGCTGACGGATTCGTGGAGCCCGGCCGGAATGCCCGTCGAGGCGCGCCGCGCCGCCCTGCGCGCGGCGGCGGCGGACCCGCGGCGCGTCTTCCCCGCGGCCGGCGAGCCGCGCCCGGTGACGCTGGAGGACAACGTGTGGGTGGGGTTCGACTCGGTGATCCTCCCGGGCGTGACGCTGGGGCGCGGGTGCGTGGTCGGGTGCAGGACCGTGGTCGGCGCGGACGTCGCGCCATACGCCGTGGTCGCCGGGAGCCCCGCCCGCGTCCTCCGCGTGCTGGATCCGGACGATGGCGACGAGGTCCGCCGCCGCGCGCTCGTGGAGCGCGTCCACGCGTGAGCCTCCGGGCGTGAAGCTGCGCATCGTCGTCCTGGGCTACGTGGTGCGCGGGCCCATCGGGGGGATGGCGTGGCACCACCTCCAGTACGTGCTGGGGCTCCTCCGCCTGGGCCACGACGCCTGGTTCGTGGAGGACAGCGACGACTATCCCGGCTGCTACGACCCGGCGCGCCACGTGGTGGACACCGATCCCTCGTACGGGCTGGCCTTCGCGGCGCGGGCCTTCCGGCGGCTGGGGATGGCGGAGCGCTGGGCGTACCACGACGCGCACGGCGGCGGATGGCGGGGGCCGGCGGCGGACCGCATCCGGGACGTCTGCCGGAGCGCCGACCTCGTCCTCAACCTGTCGGGCGTCAACCCTCTGCGGCCGTGGCTCGCGGAGGTGCCGCGGCGGGCGCTGGTGGACACCGACCCGGTCTTCACCCAGCTCCGCCACCTCGCCGACGAGCGCGCGCGCGCCGCGGCCGCCCTGCACACGCACTTCTTTTCCTTCGGCGAGGGGATCGCGCGGGGGGGCGCGTGCGTGCCGGACGACGGCTTCGCCTGGCGCCCCACGCGGCAGCCGGTGGTGCTGGACGCCTGGCTGGCGACGCCGGGGAGGCCGGAGGGGCGCTTCACCACCGTGATGCAGTGGGACAGCTACCCCGCGCGCGAGCACGGCGGCCGGCGCTACGGGATGAAGAGCGAGTCGTTCGCCCCGTACCTGGACCTGCCGGCGCGCACCGGGCGGAGCTTGGAGATCGCCCTGGGCGGCGAGTCGGCGCCGCGCGGCCGGCTGCGCGCGCACGGCTGGCGGCTGCGCGACCCGCTCGTCGTGGCGCGCGACCCGTGGACGTACCAGCGGTACCTGCGGGACTCCATGGCCGAGTTCAGCGTGGCCAAGCACGGCTACGTGGCCGCGCGCAGCGGGTGGTTCAGCGAGCGCACCGCGGCGTACCTGGCCAGCGGGCGACCGGCGCTGGTGCAGGACACCGGCTTCTCGGCGTGGCTGGAGACCGGCGCCGGCCTGCTCGCCTTCCGGTCGCCCGACGAGGCCGCGGCCGGCGTGGAGGAGATCGACCGCCGCTACGCCTTCCACTGCCGCGCCGCGCGCGAGACGGCCGAGCGCTGGTTCGATTCCGCCGCGGTGCTGGCGGAGCTGCTGGAGGGGACCGGAGGGGAGCCATGAGACCGCTCTCGCTCGACCTGGTCGTCTGCACGTACGACAACGCGCCGCTCCTGGACGCGGTGGCGCATCCGCGGGTGTCACAATGGCTCGGCCCATAGCGAATTGCAGGAGAGATCGCCTGCGCATCCCAATCCGCTCGATGGTGCGGATCCCTGTTGCGGGTACGTATGATCGTTCATGATTAAGGCAGCGGCGTCTGACATGGAGCCCTCCCGACGCCGCAACTGCACAACTGGCAACATAGGAGAGAAAAGTTGGACGAGCACGCAGGTAAATCCCCCGAAATGGACATGCCTAAGTTGCCGGCCGGCGTTCGGCTCATGCGCACGCTGCGGGGACACACAGCCTTAATCAGGCGAATTGCCTGGTCCCGCGACGGGCGCACGCTTGCGTCTCCCTCGAGAGATGGGACAGTTCGGTTGTGGGACTTGGAAACAGGCGAGTGCCTTCACACGCTAGAAGGGCACGGCAGCGAAGTCAACACAGTGGCGTTCGATCTGGTCGGACGCACCCTGGTCAGCGGGGGTGAAGACCACAACATCAGGCTCTGGGAGACGACCAGCGGTAACTCGCTCGGTGTTCTGGAAGGGCACGCGGATGCCGTCATGAGCACTGCATTCGACCCGACAGCACGAACGCTCGCCAGTGGGAGCCTTGATAGAACCATCAAGTTATGGGATTTGGAGGGCGGAAAGCTACTCCGCACTCTCAACAGCCATGAGCGGGTCTGGATCGTGGCATTCGATGCCGAAGGCTCGATACTGGCCAGCGGCGGCGCAGAACCGATGGTAACGCTTTGGGACGTGGCCAGCGGCCAGATAGCCCGCAGCCTTGAGCACCAACGTGGGTGGACCGTGAGCGTAGCTCATCACCCGAAGGGAGGCATGCTGGCCAGTGTGGGAGACAGCGACGCACTGGTCAAATTGTGGGAGGTTCCGAGCGGGCGGCTGCTTCGCACACTCGAAGGGCACACTGATTTCGCACTTGGCGTCACGTTTTCGGTGAACGGATTGCTTCTAGCATCCCGCGGCGGTCAGGAAGTACGCCTTTGGCGGCCCGACACGGGGACGTGCGTAGCGGTGATCCCGGAACAGTCCACGGATAGTGAGTACCCAGGCATCGCCTTTCACCCCCACCTTCCCATCCTCGCCACGGTTGGTTCGGATCCACATGCGTCGGAGGACGAACTCGCTAGCGTCATCCATCTTTGGGAACTCGACCTCGCTACGCTGCTGCACCAGCAGCCCACATCATCTACTTACCATTACCTGAACGCGAAAGTCGTGCTGCTGGGCGACACCGGTGTGGGGAAGTCGGGCCTCAGCCTCGTGCTCAACGGGCAGCCGTTCGCCGCGACCGACTCCACGCCGGGGCGGAAGGTCTGGACCCTTCGGTCGCAGGTAGTGGAGCTGAACGACCATCGCAAGCAGACCCGCGAGACGCTGCTCTGGGACCTAGTGGATCACCCCGGCTGAGGTGATGGGTATCGGGAGGAGAACTTCTCCCGAGCCTTGGCGGTTGTGAAACGCCACTGAATCGTGGCCTTGCTGCCGTTGCGGTCGCGGCACCAGACGGCGGTTTCACGCTGCACGACTTCCATGCTGGGCAGGCGCCGGTCCAAGCATTGAGTGCCGAGCACGGAGAACTCCACCTCGGCCATGTTCAACCAGCTTGCATGCTTGGGCGTGTGGTGCAACTCCAGGCGCTTTGCGATCCGGCTTGCTTCCTCGGGCGCGAACGCCTGGTAGAGCGAGGCCGGCGTGTGCGTGTTCAGGTTGTCCAGCACCACGCGGACCTTCTCCGCCTCCGGAAAATGCACGTCCACCAGATCCCGCATGCAGTGGGCGAAGTCGATCGCGGTGCGCCGCTGCGTGACCTTGACCTCTCGCCAGGCGGTGTCGGGGCTGAAGAAGAGGAAGAGGTTGCACGTGCCTTCGCGCCGGTACTCGTAGTCGAACCGCTCGGCCTGCCCCGGTCGCGCCGGCAGCGGCATGCGCACCTCGGACAGAAGTTGCAGAGGCATCTCGTCAAAGGCCACACGCGGCCGCTTCGGGTCGTTCGGCTCTGCATACAGGTCGAGCACGTCCTCCATCCGCCAGACGAATTCGGCCGTGATCTCCGGGATCAGCCACTGCTGGCGCTGCCACGGCTTCGTCTTGCTTTTTTGAGCGTGCGGCGCACCGTCTCATCCGAGATCGAGTCCACCGCCCCCAGTTCCACCAGCCGGTCCGCGAGCATCTGCATGCTCCAGCGGGCGCGCCCACCAGGCACGTCGCTGCAGGCCAGCGCCAGGAGCAGGGCCTCCGCTTTGCCTGTCAGCTTCGGCGGCATCGGCGGGCGGGGTTTCTCTGAGAGAGCCGCCTCCAGCCCTTCTTCCACGAAGCGCTTGCGGATGCGCTCCACCGTAGCGACCCCGACGCCCACGCCCGCGACGATCTGCTCGTCCGTGGCACCCTCGTCGGAGCGCAGCACCACCAGAGCGCGTTTGATCCGCCGCGCGCTTGCCTTCCCCTTGCGCGTGAGCACAAGCAGATCGCTGCGCTCCTGCTCCGTCAGCTTCACCTTGTACCGCTTCGTCATCCTTCGGCTCCTGTACAACTGCGTACCCAAAGCCGAAGGATACCCCATCAACTCACTCGTGGTGCCCCACTAGCCGGACAGCCGGGCTACCGCGTGATCCATCAACTGCACCTGAACGAAGTGGCTGTGGCACTGGTGGTATTCGACGCGCGCAGCGAGATCGATCCACTGGCGGGCGTGCGCCACTGGGAACGTGCGTTGCGGCTCGCGCAGCAACGTCAAGGACCGTCTGCGGTGCCCATGAACAAGTTCCTGGTCTCGGCCCGCGTGGACCGCGGCACCGTCTCGGTTAGCAAGGAGCGGCTGGAGTCCATTCTCAAGGACTTCGGGTTCGCCGGGTATTTCGAGACCAGTGCTAAGGAGGGACGGCAGATCGAGGAACTGCGGAGGGCGATTGAGGAGGCGATCCCATGGGATGTTCTTCCCGAGGTCTCGTCGTCGATCCTGTTCGCCGAGATCAAGTCCTTCCTGCTGGACGTCAAGAAGATCGGCCGGCTCGTCGCGCCTGCGGGCCAGCTCTACGACGAGTTCGTTCGAGCGAATCCGGGCGTGGCCGCGAGCGAGCCGAACCTGCGTGGCCAGTTCGACACCTGCATCGGCCGGCTAGAGAACCGTGACCTGATTCGGCGCCTCAGCTTCGGCGGCTATGTGCTGCTGCAGCCGGAACTGCTGGATGCTTACGCCTCGGCTATGGTCAACGCGGCTAAGGAAGAGCCGGACGGACTGGGCTCTCTCGCGGAAGATGCGGCGCTTGCTGGCCAGTTCTACGTGCCCAGCGAGCAGAAGGTCGAAGAGCGCGGGCAAGAACAGTTGCTCCTGCATGCGACGGTGGAGGAACTGGTGCGGCACGACCTGGCCCTCCGCGAGAGCGCCGCCGACGGCGGCTACCTGGTCTTCCCATCGCAGTTCAACCGCGACTACGAAGATGCGCCGGAACCCAGGGGCAAGGCGCTGGCCGTGACGTTCGAGGGCCCTGCGCAGAGTCTCTACTCGACGCTGACCGTGCGGCTCGGCCACAGCGGGCTGTTCAGAACCGGGCGGTCCGAGATGTGGCGCAACGCGGCGGTCTTCACCGCGATGGCTGGCGGCAAGTGCGGACTGTATCTGCACGAGTTCTCTGAAGCCCGTGGGCGGCTGGTGATCTTCTACGACCAGCACGAGGGGCTCGCTCCGAGCGACGAGACGCGATTCCACTTCGAAGCGTTCGTGCTGTCCCACACCCGACGCCGCGCGCTGGAGGGGACGGTGGAACCGGTGCGGTTCTTCGTCTGCTCCCACTGTGGTGACCCGGTACCGGACAGCTATGTCAAGCGCCTTCGCGAGCGCGGCCTGATCACCTTCGGTTGCCCCTGCGGCGAATCGGTCTCCCTGGCGGAGCCGAAAGAGCGGCTGCGGTTCGTATCGAAGGTGCAGGCCATGGAGCAGTCCGCCGACCGGTACAGGGCCTTCGAGATGTTCGTCGAATCCGCGCGCGGTGAGACCAATACCGCGCGGTTCGCGGCATGGGCAGGGGACGAGCGCGTCACGCTAGCGATCGTGTTCACCGACATCGTCGGTTCGACCGCGCTGGGAGAAGAGCTCAAGGACGATCGTATGAACGAGGTGCGGCGCGCGCACTTCGCGCGGAGCCGCATGCTGATCGACCAGTACAAGGGGCGCGAGATCAAGACCATCGGCGACAGCTTCATGGCGGCGTTCCGCTCGGTGGAAAAAGCATTGGACTATGCCGCGGCTTTGCAGGCCGATCCCGGCCACGAGCACGTGAAGATCCGCGCTGGTATTCACATCGGCCCGATGCAGGTGGAGGAAGACGATGTGTTCGGCGGAGCCGTGAATTTTGCCGCCCGTGTGGTGGGCGCAATCAAGGGAGCGGAAATCTGGCTGAGCGACCGTGCTATGGAACACCTGGACAACAGCGGTGCGAGGCAGCACTCACACCTAGTCTGGGAGAGACATGATGGCGTGCAGATGAAGGGCTTCACCGGCACCTTCACCCTCTGGTCGCTGAGCAGGTGAAGCGCACGAGGCGGCGCAGCTCGCGCCGGGAGTCTGCGGAGGGGCCCTGTGTGGAGCCCGAGTGCACATGACGGGAGCCATGACCCCACTCTCGCTCGACCTCGTCGTCTGCACGTACGACAACGCGCCGCTCCTGGACCGGACGCTGGAGGCGATCTCGCGGCTGCGCGTCCCGTCGGAGGTGCGGTGCCGGGCGCTGGTGGTGGACAACAACTGCGCCGACGACACGCCGGAGGTGGTGGAGCGGTGGCGGGCGTCGTTCCCGCTGCCGCTCGCGCGGGTGCGCGAGCCCGTGCAGGGGCTCACCCCGGCGCGCCTGCGCGGCGTCCAGGAGACCGGCGGGGAGTGGATCGCGTTTGTGGACGACGACTGCCTGCTGGCGGAGGACTGGGTGGAGCAGGTGGCACGCTTCGCGGCGGAGCACCCGGCGTGCGGCGCCTTCGGCGGCAGGGTGGTCCCCGAGTGGGAAGCGGAGCCGCCGCCGTACGTGCTGGAGCACCGCTACGCGTACGCCGCCAAGGAGCACGGCGACACGGCCCACCGGCGGCAGTGGCTGGCGGGGGCGGGGATGGTGGTGCGCAGGGCCGCGCTGGAAGCGTGCGGCTGGACCGGGCGGCAGTTCCTGGAGGACCGCGTGGGCGGCCGGCTGGTCTCGGGCGGCGACGTGGAGATCGGGCTGCGGATCGCGGCGCGGCACGAGGTCTGGTACGTCCCGGCGTGCACGCTGCGGCACGTCATCCCCGCGCGGCGCATGACGCGGCCGTACCTGCGGCGCATCACCTTCGGCCTGGGCGCCAGCCGGCACCACGCCGCCGCGCTGACGTGGAAGGGGTCGTACGCCGGCTGGCTCCTGTACTCGCTCGCCGGCTCGCTGGGGTTCCTGGCGATGGGCATGGGCCGGGTCGCCCGCGAGCTCGTCCACCCGCGCGCGGGCATCGATCCGGCGCTCGCGTTCAGCCCGCTCCTGGGCTGGTGGGCGGCGATGGGGGCGATGCTGCGGATGGACGCGGGCGAGCGGCGCCGGCTCCTGGGCGGCGCCGCGGCGCCACCGCCCCGAACCGAGCGCAGTGGGTCTGCCGTCGCGTGAGGGATTTCGGCCCGAAGGGGCGAGACCCGACGGCAGTATCGTCGGGGCTCGACTCCGTTGCAGACGGTCGTTTCGTCTGCTACGGAGCCGCAGCCCGACCCCGGCGCCAGCCGGGGGCACGCCCCAACCCTGCCGTTCAACTCGCTTCAACCGCATCCGGGGTGAGGCCCGGGGCGCGAGGCTACGCGTCCCGGTCTCCGGACGCGGCCTCCAGCGCACGCCGCCGCCGGAGCTCCTCGTGGAACGCCGCCCCCTCGGCCGCGATGGCGTCGTCCATCCACTCGCCGGCGAAGCGGTGCAGCTCGGCGTCCAGCGCATTGCGGGCGCGGATGGCCTCCACGGTGGAGCGGGGGAGGGAATCGGTGGGGCGGCGGGCGGGGTTCACGTTGCGCGGGTAGGAGGCGACTTCGCGGGTCCACCCCAGCCGGCGGTCGAGCAGGGCCAGCGTCTCGTCGAACCGCTCGGTGACGCCCACGACGGCAAAGTGCCTACGCAGGTTGTCCTTCGCGGCGTCCAGCATCGCGTCCGTGCACCCGCCGATCTCCGGGTCGGCGCCGGCGATGCGGCGCACCTGGTCGTTGTCGGCCTCCCGGAACGGCGGCGACGCCGCGAACTCCTCCAGGCTCATCCGCTCTTCCTGCTGGAGGTAGTGGTAGAGCGACACCACGCGCTCCACCGGGTCGCGCAGCAGCGTCACGTACGTCCACGGCCGCCCCACGTGCTCGTGCAGCCCGAACCAGAAGTGGCCGACCACGGCCCGCAGGTCGCCGCGGCCCAGCGCCGGGAGGATGTACCCGGGCACCCGCAGGCCGGGCTCCTTGAAGAAGCCGTAGGGGAGGAAGAGGACGCCGGCGTTCAGCAGCCCCTCGTCCTGGTCCCGCGGGCCGCGGCACTGGTTGTAGACGTACTCGCCCAGCGTGGTGCCCCCCGCCTTGGGGACGTGGAGGAAGAGTACGGTGGGCGCGGAGGGCGCCTCGTCCGCCGGGCCGCGGTCCCCCTCGCCCGCGTCCGCCGCGGGCTCGGCCCCGCCGGCGGAGGGCCGCGGGCGGAGGGCGGTGCGCGCCACGCGAGGCAGCCACCCCGCGAACGGCATGGCGATCAGCGGAAGGCGGCTGTCCAGCTTCAGCGAGTCCTCTTCCACGTCCACGGTGCCGCTCATCCCGATCCCCTGCACGGAGAGCGAGAAGGTGAGCGTGCTCCCGTCCCAGGAGCCCTTCAGGTCGGAGAAGCCGCGGGCCCATTCCACGGTCGCCCTGAGCCGCGCCACCGCTTCCGCCCGTCCGAGGTCGTGCGCCACTTCCGTCCGGTACCGGGGCATCGTCCCAAGTGGGTGGAGGGTGGGGAGCGCCGGGCATGATCGC
This sequence comes from uncultured Gemmatimonadales bacterium, assembly GCA_963716255.1. GTDB lineage: Bacteria > Gemmatimonadota > Gemmatimonadetes > Longimicrobiales > Longimicrobiaceae > JAFAYN01. Next base: position 4,718,578 of record OY970303.1, read on the forward strand.
CCGCGGAGGGCCCGGATCGTCTACGATACCTGTCCCCTCGCCGCCGGAACAGGAGCAATGTGGCCGCGCGCCGGGGGCACGCCCGACCCGCCGTGGCGCGCCCGAGACCCGCGGAATCCGCGCCTGCCGTCACACGTCGAACTCGGGAAAGATCTCCAGCAGCAGCCGCTCCCTGCGGCGGACGCGGTCCCTGAGCTCGGGCGTGTAGTAGCGCTCCCACCGCTGGTCGTCGCTGCGTCCCTTGCCGGGGAGCACCTTGCCCATCTCCAGGACGAACCCGGCGTCCTCCGGCCGGTAGCCCTGGTCCAGGAGGAAGGCGTGCAGCCCTTCCCGCAGGCGGTCGGTGCGGACGAAGTGGACGCGGGGCATGGCTTCGCGGCGCGCCTCCGGGTCGCGCAGCACGGGGTCGGGCCAGGCGCGGGCCCGCTCGGGATCGCGGAAGTAGAAGCGGATGAACTGGCGCGTCCACGCGCCCCGGCCCTCGCCGCCGCCGCCCTCGCCGTCCGGGTCGCCCATCGCGGCGTCCCACAGCTCCACGAACTCCGGGAACGAGAGGTCGGGAAAGCGGGGAAAGCGGCGCCGGAAGCCGGGAGCGGCGGCGAGGTGGCGCCGCATCGCGCGGCGGCGCCACCAGCCGAACTCGTACTGCGACACGTACATCTCGTACGGGCCGCGCACCGTGGCCAGCACGGGCTTTTCCCGGTGCTGCGGCGGCACCTGGCTGCACGTGCCGTGCTTGAGGTTGTGGTAGGTGAAGCTCCCGTAGCGCGCGCTCGTCCGGGTCGCGTGTCCCCGCAGCATCGCCTCCAGCCGCATTCGCCGCGACCACTCCAGCCCGTACAGCCGCAGGAGCGCCGCGGTGACGAAGCTGCCGCCGGTCTTGGGCTCGTGCACGTAGACGAAGCGGTCGGTGAAGATCATGGCGGAGCGGGAGCGAAGGCGAGGACGGCGCGGCGGCCCATGCATGGCAAGATGCCGCCGCGGCCGCGGGAACCGCAACGATGCCGGTGGGCGAGCCACGTTGACACGCCGGCCGCGCGGCCGCACCCTCCACGCGCGCGGAGCGCGCTTCCGCGCATTCCACGAACCCCCTCCCGAACCCCCCCGCCCCGGATGCAGGACGCCAGGGAGCCCGTGGTCGCGCTGGTGGACTTCAGCCAGCTGGTCGAGGACTACCTCGACAACATCGGCGTCACGCTCGAGGCGTTCCTCGGCGAGACGACCGGCGGCTGGATGTTCGGCTACGTCGCCGCGCTGCGCACGGCGGGCGTGCGCACCGTGCTCTTCCTGGTCTCGGCGCGCGTGGCGGCGCCGGAGCGCCGCCGGCACGCGGCCACGGGCGCCGTCGTGTGGGTGCTCCCCGCGCCGCGTGCCTACCGGCTGGCGCGCCTGCGGGTCCTCGACCCGTACGCGGGCACCGTGGACCGGGCGTGCGGCGACGTGCGCGGCGCGCGGCGCGTCCTTGGCGCCGCGCTCCTGGAGCTGTCGCCGTACCTGTCCACCCCGCTGGCCCACCTGGCGCGCGGGCTCCGGCGCGAGCGCTGCCGCGCCGTGCTGTGCCAGGAGTATGAGCACGGACGCTTCGACGCGTGCCTGCTGCTGGCGCGCGCGCTGGGGCTGCCGGTGTTCGCCACCTTCCAGGGCGGCGACGCGTCGCTGGGCCGGCTGGAGAGGCGGGTGCGCGGGCCCGCCCTGCGCGCGTGCGACGGGCTGGTGATCGCCGCGCGGCGCGAGGTCCGGCGGGTGCGCGCGCGCTACGGCGTGCCGGCGGAAAAGATCGCGCGCGTCTTCAACCCGCTGGACCTGGACGACTGGCGCCCGCCCACCCCGTCCGAGCGGACGGCGGCGCGCGCGGCGCTGGGCATCCCCCCGGATGCCCGCGTGGCGGCGTGGCACGGCCGCGTGCTGGTGGAGCTCAAGGGGCTCGACGTGCTGCTGGAAGCGTGGGAGCGCCTGGGCCGGGAGAGCGCCGGACGCGAGCTGCGGCTGCTGCTGGTGGGCACGGGGAACGACCGCGGCGAGCTGCGCCGGCGCCTCGCGGGGCGGCGGGACGTGGTGTGGGTGGACGAGTACGTGCGCGACCGGGCCCGGCTGCGCGGCATCCTCGCCGCGGCCGACGCCTGGACGCTCCCCTCGCGACGCGAGGGGTTCCCGGTGGCGCCGCTGGAAGCCATGGCGTGCGGGCTGCCGGTCGCGGCGGCCGACGTGGCCGGCGTGCGCGACATCCTGGAAGGCGGCGAAGCCTCCGGGGGGCTGGTGGTGCCGCGCGCGGACGCGGCGGCGCTCGCCGCGGCGCTCGGACGCCTGCTGCACGACCCGGAGCTCGGCCGCGCGCTGGGTGCGCGGGCGCGCGAGCGCGTGGAGCGCTGCTTCTCGCCCGAAACGGTCGGCGCCCAGCTGCGGCGGGTCCTGCTGCGCGAAGGTACGGCCGGAGACGACGATCCTGCGAGCCGCGGCTGAGCCCCCGGCCCCCCGAACCCACGCCACGACCATGCTGCGACCCGACCAGAAGATCTTCGGGCTGGGCCTGAGCAAGACCGGCACCTCCAGCCTGACGGAGGCGCTCGAGCGGCTCGGCGTGCGGGCCATCCACTACCCGCACGACGCCCGCACCCTCCAGGAGCTTCGCTCCGCCGACTACCGGCTGTCGATCCTGCGGGAGTACCAGGCCGTGCTCGACATTCCCGTGGCGCCCTTCTACGCGCAGCTCGACGCGGCCTGGCCCGGCGCCAGGTTCATCCTGACGGTGCGCGACCGCGAAGCGTGGCTGCGCTCGTGCGAGGTGCACTGGCGCCTGCTCGTGCAGTGGTGGGAGAACTTCCCCGACTTCAAGCGGTTCCACGAATTCGCGAGCGCCTGCACCTACGGCGCCATCGCCTTCAGCCGCGAGCGCTTCGGCTTCGTCTACGACACGCACCTGCGCAACGTGCGGGAGTACTTTGCGCGTCGTCCGGAAGACTTCCTGGAGATGGACATCTGCGGCGGCGAGGGGTGGGAGCGCCTGTGCCCGTTCCTGGGAGTGGAGGTGCCCGCCGGGCCCTTCCCGCACGCGAACGAGTGGATGCACCGGCTGATGCAGGCCGCCGAGGACGTGGAGCGCGTGATCCCCCGCGACGCGGCGTTCATCCTGGTGGACGAGCAGGGCTTCGGGGCCGATTTCGGCCTCCCGCGCCGCCGCCTCCCCTTCCTGGAGCGCGGCGGCGTGTACTGGGGCGCCCCGCCGGACGACGCCACCGCCATCGGCGAGCTCGAGCGGCTGCGGCGCGAAGCCGGCCCCGCGTTCATCGTCTTCGGCTGGCCCTCGTTCTGGTGGCTGGAGCACTACCCGCGCTTCGCCGCGCACCTGCGCGAGGCCTTCCCGTGCGTGCTGGAGAACGACCGCCTCGTCGTATTCGACCTGCGAGGCTGATCCCGGATCCGGTCGGGGTGCTTCACTCGCCCAGGAGCCTCATCAGGTCGTCGTCGGACAGCGCCGCCAGCTTCGCCATCTCCTCGTCGACCTCCCACGCCTCCAGCTGCGTGACGGCGTCGTTCTCCTCGACCCATGCCACCAGCCCGGCGACCGTCGGCGCCTCGAAGAGCACGCGCAGGGGAATCTCCACCCCCGACGCTTCCCGGATGCGCGAGATGATGCGGACCCCCATGAGGGAGTGCCCGCCCAGCTCGAAGAACCTGTCGTGCACCCCCACCCGCTCGACGCCGAGCACCTCGGCCCAGATGGCGCAGAGCTGCTCCTCCAGCTCGCCGCTCGGGCCCACGTACTCCGCCTCGCTCCTCCACTCGGGCGCCGGAAGGGCGCGCCGGTCCAGCTTGCCATTGGGCGTCAGCGGAAGCGTCTCCAGCACGACGATCGCGGCGGGGATCATGTGCTCCGGGAGCCGGTGCGCCAGGTGCGCATGCAGCGGGATGCCGGACATCTCCTTTCCGGCCGGCACCACGTACGCCACGAGCCGTTTCTCCCCCGGCGCGTCCTCCCGGGCCACGACGACGGCCTCGCGGATCGCCGGGTGGTCCCGCAGCGCGGTCTCGATCTCCCCCAGCTCGATGCGGAAGCCGCGAACCTTGACCTGGAAGTCGGTGCGCCCGAAGTACTCCAGCTCCCCGTCCGCCCGCCACCGCACCCGGTCCATCACCCGGTACATCCGTTCCCCCGGCGCGCCGAACGGGTCCGGGAGGAAGCGCTCGGCGGTGAGGTCGGGCCGGCCGGCATAGCCGCGGGCGAGCCCATCGCCGGCCAGGTACAGCTCGCCGATCACCCCCACCGGCACGGCGAGGAGGTTGGCGTCCAGCACGTACGCGCGCGTGCCGGCGACCGGCCGGCCGACCGGCACCGGGTCCGCGCCCCTGGGGACGAGCGCGTAGGTGGAGTAGGTGGTGTCCTCCGTGGGGCCGTACAGGTTGCCCACCTTTTCCACGGTGCCGAGCGCGTAGAGCTCCTCCGCGAGGGAGGCCGGAAGCGCCTCCCCGCCCAGGTTGAACGTCCTCACGCACGCCGGGATCCCTCCCGAGCGCAGCAGCTCCGCCGCGGCGGTGGGGACCATGCTCGCGTAGACCACCGGCTCCTTCACGATCGCCAGCTCCAGGGCGTTCTCCACCAGCACCAGCCTCCCCCCCCAGCACAGCGTGCCGAAGATCTCGGCCACCGACACGTCGAAGCTGATGGAGGTGGAGAAAAGCACCGAGGACCTTTCCCGGTCCGTGACGTTCTCCCGCAGCCAGTGCAGCAGGACCGTCGTGCTGCCGTGGCGGATCATCACGCCCTTGGGCTTGCCGGTGGACCCGGAGGTGAAGATCACGTGCGACAGGTTGTCCGGCAGCACGCCGCTCCCGGGGGCGTTCTCCGGCTCGGCGAACAGCGCCTCCCGCTCGCGGTCGAGGACGAACAGCCCCGCCCCGCCCGCGGGAAGCCGTCCCGCCAGGGCGGACTTGGTGAGGACCAGGGCGACGCCGGCGTCCTCGATCATGAAGCCGAGGCGCTCCCGGGGGTACGCCGGATCCAGGGGCACGTAGGCGCCCCCCGCCCTGAGCACGCCCAGGAGGCATACCAGCAGCTCCGGCGTGCGGTCCAGGCAGACGCCCACCCGCGTTTCCGGGCCGACGCCGCGCCGGCGCAGCGCGTTGGCCAGGCGGGCGGAGCGGCGCTCCAACTCGGCGTACGTCAGGCGGTCGCCGCGCCAGTATACGGCGACCGCCTCCGGGGTGCGCGCCGCCTGGGCGGCGAACAGGTCGTGCACCGGCGGAGCGGCGGCGTGGGGCCGCTCCGGCGCGTTCCAGGCCTCCAGCTGCGCCCGCTCGGCGGGGGTGAGGAGGCCGAGCTCGTCCACGGCGCGGTCGGGCTCGGCGGCGATGGCGTCGGCGAGGACGCGGAAGTGCCCGAGCATCCGCTCGACGGTGGCGCCCTCGAACAGGTCGGTGCGGTAGACCATGGAGCCGGCCAGCGCCTCGCCCCCGTCCTGGAGCGTGAGGCTCAGGTCGAACTTGGCCGCGGCCTCCTCGCCGTGGAGCGGGTACACCTCCACGTCGCCCAGCGACAGCCGCTCCTCGCCGGGACCGCCGGCCAGGAGGGCGAAGAGGACCTGGAAGAGCGGGGCGCGGCCAAGGCTGCGCTCCACCTGCAGCTCGTCCACCAGCCGCTCGAAGGGGAGGTCCTGGTGGGCCTGCGCCCCCAGGACGCCCTCCCGTACCCGCCCCACCAGCTCGCGGGCGCCGGGGCGCCCCGCCAGGCCGGTGCGGATCACCAGCATGTTGACGAAGAAGCCGACCAGGGGCTCCAGCTCCAGCTGACCGCGGCCCGCCACCGGGGTTCCCACGACCACGTCGTCCTGCCCGGACCAGCGGGCGAGGAGCGCCTGGTAGACCGCCAGCAGGGTGATGAACAGGGTGGCGCCCTCCCGGCGGGCGAGCGCCCGCAGCGCCCGCGAGGTTTCCACCGACAGCACGAAGGAACGCTGCGCGGCGCGCTCGCCGGCCACGGGGGGACGGGGATGGTCGACCGGGAGCTCGAGCAGGGGCGGCGCCCCCTCCAGCTTTTCCCGCCAGAAGGCGAGCTGCCGCTCCAGCGCCTCCCCCGCGAGCCACCCCCGCTGCCACACGGCGTAGTCGGCGTACTGGAGGCGCGGCTCGGGGAGCGGCGAGGGGAGGCCCCGGGAGAAGGCCTGGTACAGCAGGGAGATCTCGCGCACCAGGACGCTCATGGACCACCCGTCGCTCACCACGTGGTGAACGGTGAAGAGGAGCGCCCACTCCTCCTCGCCGGCCCGGAGGAGCGCCGCGCGCAGGAGCGGCCCCCGGGCGAGGTCGAAGGGTCGTCCGGCTTCCGCCGCCGCGAGCCGCTGCACCCTCGCCTCGCGCCGCTCGCCGTCGAGCCCGCGCAGGTCCACCACCGGGAGGGCGGCGGGCCCGGCAGGGCGGATCACCTGCACCGGCTCCCCCTTCGCGGACCGGAAGACCGTGCGCAGCGACTCGTGCCGACGGACCAATGCCGCGAGCACCTGTTTCAGTACTGCCGGATCGAGCGGCCCGCGCAGCCGCAGCGGCGAGGGCATGTTGTAGGCGGGGCTGCGCGGGTCCAGCTGGTGGATGAACCAGAGCCGCTGCTGCGCGAAGGAGAGCGGCAGCGGCCCGCCGTCGCGCGGGGCGGGGCTCAGCGGCGGGAGCTGTACCCCGGCCCCCGCGCGGAGCAGGTCGTCCACGCGCGCAGCGAGCCGGGCCACGGTGGGCGCCTCGAAGAGCGCGCGCAGCGGCACCTCCACGCCCAGCGCCTCCCGGATCCGCGACACCACCCGCGTGGCCAGCAGCGAGTGGCCGCCCAGCGCGAAGAAGTCGTCCTCCACCCCCACCCGCTCCACCCGGAGCACCGCGGCCCAGATCCCCGCAAGCGTTTCTTCCGTGGCGGTGCGCGGCGACGCGTACGCCCCGTCCCCCGCCGCCTCCGGCGCCGGCAGGGCGCGGCGGTCGACCTTGCCGTTGGGGGTCAGCGGCAGCATCTCCAGGAGCACCAGCGCCCCCGGCACCATGTAGTCGGGGAGGCGGTCCCGGAGCCAGCTTCGCAGCTCGGGGAGGAGCTGGAGGGCGCGCTTCCCCGCCAGGGGGTCGCTGGCCCAGGCGGCCCAGGCGGGCGGGGCGTCCGGCACCTCCTCGACGAGCGCCGCCGCGGCGTCGCCGCGGGACAGCAGCACGTCCATCTCCCCGGCGCCCCACGCCGAAGGCCGCGCGTGCACCCGGTATCCGCGGGCCTCCCCCAGCTCCCGCAGCGCCTCCGGGTCCACGGCCGCGATGTCGCGCTCCGCGGCCAGGGCGCGCAGCTCCTCCGCGCTCCGGGCCTCCTCGTGCGCCGCCAGCGCCTGCGGTAGCGCCAGCGCTCCCGCCACGCGCGCATTGGGCACCCGCGCGATTGCCACGGCGCCGGGCGCCTGCTCCTCCAGCTCGCGGGCGAGGGCGGCGAGTCCGCCCGCCGGGTCCCACGCGCGCCACGCGGGCGCGGCCGGGGGCGGGGGGCCCTCCACGCGCACCGCCGCGTCGTAGCGGAAGCGCGTCATCTCGTTGGCGTGCGCTCCCCCCTTCAGCCGCAGCTCCACGGCGGAGACGCGCTGGAGCCACCCCGGGAGGGCGCGGAACAGCTCGGGGGCGACCAGCAGCTCCTTGTCGCGCGCGGCCCGCCTGCGGACGCGGTCGCGGAGCGCGGAGGCCGGCGTTTCCGCCGGCGCCTGGGCCAGCTCCACCGAGGCGTGGAAGGCCTCCAGGAGCGGGAGGCTGCGGACGTCGCCCACCCATAGCGTCCCCCCGGGGGCCAGCGCGCCGACCGCTCCCTCGATCACGCGGAGCAGGTAGTCCACGCCGGGGAAGTACTGCGCCACGGAGTTGACCACCACCACGTCGAAGTGCCCCGCCGGGATCCCGGCGAAGTCGTCGGCGACGCGCTCCATCAGCCGCACCTGCGGCAGCTCCCGCCCGGGGCGCCCCAGCTGCCGGCGCAGGTACCCGATCGCTTCCGCGGAAAAGTCCGCCCCCCAGTACTCCTCGCACTCCGGCGCGACGCGGAACAGGAGGAGCCCGGTGCCGCACCCGATCTCCAGGACGCGGCGGGGCCGGAGGGCGCGGACGCGCCCGGCGGCGTGCTCCACCCACTCGCGCATCTCGGGCTCGGGGATGGGCTCGCCGGTGTAGCTGCTGTTCCACCCCGCCACGTGGAACGCGGGGTCCGGTCCCGCGTCGTCCTCGCCGTAGGCGTCGCCGAAGAGCGCCTCCCACTCCCGCACGTGCTCCTCCTGGAGCGCGGCCGGCTCCACGCCGTCGGCGTCCTCCGCGGCGGGGACCACGTACCCCACCAGGCGCCGGTCGCCGGGGGTGTCCTCGCGCACCGCCACCACCGCCTCCTCCACCCCCGGGTGCTCGGCGAGGACCGCCTCCACCTCCCCGGGCTCGATGCGGAAGCCGCGGATCTTGACCTGCGTGTCCGTCCGTCCCAGGAACTCCAGCTCCCCGTCTCCCGTCCAGCGCACCCGGTCGCCCGTGCGGTACAGCCGCGCTCCCGCCCGCGCGGCGAAGGGGTCCGGGACCCACCGTTCCGCCGTCTGCGCGGGCCGGCCCAGGTAGTCGCGCGCCACGCTCGCCCCGCCGATGGACAGCTCGCCGGGCACGCCCACGGGGACCGGCCGGAGGGCGCGGTCCAGCACGTACAGCGCGGCGTTGCCCAGGGGGCGCCCCAGCCACTGCCGGCGCGCGTCCGTGGGGCGCGACTCGTGGGCGGCGCAGATGACGGCGGCCTCGGTGGGGCCGTAGAGCACGTGGATGGAGGCGGCGGGGAAGACCTCGCGCATCTCCTCCAGCAGGTCGGGCGGGACGGCGTCGCCGCCCACGAAGACGCGCCGCATGCGGGGGAGTGTGCGCCCGGAGGCGCGCAGCACCAGGGCGGTCTGGCGCATCAGCGCGGGGACGGCGTGCACCGCCGTGCACGAGGCGAGATCCTCGAGCAGGCGCTCGGTGTCCAGCACCCGTTCCCGGGGGACCAGGCGCACGCTCCCGCCCGCGAGCAGGGGGAGGACGGCCTCGAAGAGCCAGATGTCGAAGGCGAAGCTCGCCAGCGACGTCGTCACGTCGTCCGGTCCGAACCCGAAGGCGTCCCGGGCGGCGTGCACGGTGGCGAGAAGGCTCCGGTGGGAGACGCGCACTCCCTTGGGGTGGCCGGTGGAGCCGGAGGTGTAGATGACGTAGGCCAGGCTGTCGGGGTCGACCTCCGGCGCCGGGCCGGCGTCCCCGGAGGCGGCTTGCTCCTCCTCTTCCAGCAGCACCGGGTCCAGCAGCACCGCGCGCGCGCCGTGCTCGGGGAGGGCCGCGGCCAGCCGCGCCTCCGTCAGCACCACGGGGGCGGCCGCGTCCCGGAGCACGTACGCCAGGCGCTCCGCGGGGTAGTCGGGGTCCAGGGGGAGGTAGGCGCCGCCCGCCTTCCAGACGCCCAGCACGGCCACCAGCAGCGCCGGCCCCCGCTCCAGGCAGACGCCCACGGGCGTTTCCGGTCCGACGCCGAGGGAGCGCAGGGCGTGGGCGAGCCGGTCGGACCGCCGGTCCAGCTCGGCGTGGGAGAGCGCGACGCCGCCGCCGGACGCGGCGGGGGCGTCGGGCGTGCGCGCCGCCTGCTCCCGGAGCAGCCGCGGGACGAGCGCGCCGTCCGGGTGGTCGCGCGGCGGGTTCCACTCCTCCAGGACCCGGCGCTCCTCCTCCGGCCCCACGAGCCGCAGCCCGGACACGGCGCGCCCGGGGTCGGCCACGGCGCCCTCCAGCAGGAGCCGGAAGTGCCCGGCCATCCGGTCGATGGTGGACGCCTCGAACAGGTCCCCCCGGTAGGTGAGCTCCCCCTCGATCCGCTCCCCCACCTCGAAGAGCGACACCCCGACGTCGAACTTCGCCCCGCCCCTGCCTCCGCCGAGCGCTTCGGCGTCCACGTCGCCCAGGGCGAGCGCGCCCGCCTCGGTGTTCTGGAGGGCGAACATCACCTGGAAGAGCGGGTTGTGGAGCAGGCTCCGCTCGGGGGCAAGCTCCTCCACCAGCCGCTCGAAGGGGAGGTCCTGGTGCTGGTAGGCGCCCAGGGTGGTTTCCCGCACCCGCCCCACGAGCTCGCGGAAGCTCGGATCCCCCGAGAGGTCGGTACGCAGGACCAGCGTGTTGACGAAGAAGCCGATCAGCGGCTCCACCTCGGCCCGCGTGCGGTTGGCGATGGGGGTGCCCACCACCACGTCGTCCACGCCGGCGTAGCGGCCCAGCAGCGTCTGCCACGCCGCAAGGAGCGTCATGAACAGCGTCGCGCCCTCGGCACGGGCCAGCCCGCGCAGCGCGGCCGTGGCCCCGCCCGCAAGGGAAAAGGGGCGGCGCTCCTCGGCCGCTCCCACGAGGGCGCGGCGGGGATGGTCCGTGGGGAGATCCAGGAGCGGGGGGGCGTCCGCCAGCTTTTCGCGCCAGAAGTCGAGCTGCGCGTCCAGCACGGCGCCCGAGAGCCACCGGCGCTGCCAGACCGCGAAGTCGGCGTACTGGATGGGCAGCTCGGGGAGCGGGGATTCCCCGCCGCGCGAGTACGCGCCGTACAGCGCGGAAACCTCGCCGGTCAGCACCCCCATGCTCCAGCCGTCGCTGACGGCGTGGTGCATGGTGAACTGGACCATCCGGTCCTCCGGCCCCAGGTGCACCAGCAGGCCCCGGAGGAGCGGCCCGCGGCCCAGGTCGAACGGGCGCTCCCCCTCCTCCACGATCCGGCGGAGCCCCTCCGCCTCGCGGCGCTCCGCGGCGAGGCCGGACAGGTCCACCGCCGGCAGGCGGAACGGCGCGGGGGGGAGGACCACCTGCACCGCTTCGCCGTCCTGCTCCACCAGCCTGGTGCGGGCCACCTCGTGGCGGCGCACCACCTCCGTGAGGCTCCGCCGGAGCGCGCCCACGTCCAGGGCGCCGCGCAGCCGGAGCGCCCGGGGCATGTTGTAGGCGGGGCTCGCCGGGTCGAGCTTGTGGATGAACCAGAGCCGCTGCTGCGCGAAGGAGAGCGGGGCGGGGCCCCATCCGCCGCGGCGCGGGATGCGCTCCGGGATGCGCGGCGTGGCGGGGGGCGGCGCTGGCTCGGCGTGCTCCGGATGCGCGGGCACGCTGCCCGCGTCCACGAGCTCCGCGAGCCGCGCCACGGTGGGCGCCTCGAAGACGGCGCGCAGCGGCAGCTCCACCCCGAGCTGTTCCCGCACCTGCGTGACCAGGCGCGTGGCGAGCAGCGAGTGCCCGCCCAGGTCGAAGAAGTGGGAGTGGGCCCCCACCCGCTCCACCCCGAGCACCCCGGCGAAGACCGCCGCCAGCGCGGTCTCGGTGGGGGTCCGGGGGGGCGTGTGCTCCGCCCCGGCGGACGGGCTCTCCGGGGCCGGGAGCGCCCGCCGGTCCAGCTTGCCGCCCGGGGTGCGCGGCAGCGTCTCCAGCGCCACGAAGGCGGACGGGACCATGTGCTCCGGCAGCCCCCTGCCCAGGAACGCGCGCAGCTCCGCCGCGTCCGCCGGCTCCGCCCCGGACGGGACGTGGTAGCCTACCAGCCGGTCCCCGCGCGCCGCCACCACGGCGTCGCGCACGCCCGGGTGTCGGCGCAGGGCGGCCTCGACCTCCGTCGGCTCGATGCGGAAGCCGCGCACCTTGACCTGCTCGTCCACGCGCCCCAGGAACTCCAGGGTGCCGGCCTGGAGCAGCCGCACCCGGTCGCCGGTGCGGTACAGGCGCTCCCCCGCTCGGGCGGCGGAGGGATCGGGGACGAACGCTCCGGCCGTCAGCCCGGGCCGTCCCAGGTACCCCCGCGCGAGCTGCGCCCCGCCCAGGTGCAGCTCCCCCGGGATCCCCGTGGGCACGGGGCTCCCCGCCCGGTCCAGGACCAGGGTGCGCACCCCGTCCACCGCCCGGCCGATGGGGACCGTCGCCCCGGCCTCGCTCCCGGCGAAGGTGTGCGCGACGGAGTCGATGCACGCCTCCGTGGGCCCGTACAGGTTCACCACCTCGGCGCCGGTGGCGGCGCGCGCCCGCTCCGCCACCGCCGCCGGGAGCGCCTCGCCCCCGCAGAAGAGCCGCCGCAGCCCGCCGGGGCGCGCCAGCCGCCCGTCCTCCAGCAGCGCCCCCAGGAAGGAGGGCACCACCTGCAGGACGCTGATCCGCTCCCGCTCCACGGTCCGCGCCAGCGCCGCGGGGTCGCGGTGCGCGCCGGGGGGCGCCATCACCAGGGTGGCTCCCGCGAGCAGAGGGGCCCAGAACTCCCAGACCGAGGCGTCGAAGCCCACCGGCGTCTTCTGTAGCACCCGGTCGGCGGCGGAGAGCGGATACGCCCGCTGCATCCAGCGCATGTGGGCGGAAAGCGCGCGGTGCGGGATCCCCACGCCCTTGGGGACGCCGGTGGAGCCGGAGGTGTAGATCACGTAGACCAGCCCGTCCGGGTCCGTGTCCACGGCCGGAGGAGCCTCGCTCGCCGCCGCGGTCCGCTCTTCCTCGGCGTCCAGGCGGAGCACCCGGACGCCCGGCGCCGTGAGCCCGTCGGCGGCGTCCCCGTGCGTCAGGAGCACGGCGGCGCCGGAGTCCTCCAGCACGAAGGCCAGGCGCTCCCGGGGGTAGCCGGGGTCCAGCGGGACGTAGGCGCCGCCGGCCCGGAGGACGCCGAGCAGCGCGGCCACCAGCTCCGCCGAGCGCTCCATGCAGATCCCCACCCGCGTCTCCGGTCCCACCCCGAGCCCGCGGAGGCGGTTCGCGAGCCGGTTCGCCGCGCGTTCCAGCTCCGCGTAGCTCAGCCGCCCGCCCCCGGAGACCACGGCGACGGCGTCGGGGGTGCGAGCCGCCTGCGCCGCGAAGAGCGCGTGCACGCTCCCCGGGTACTCCACCGGCGCGGGAGCCGCGTCCAGGAGCCGCGCGCGCTCCGCGGGGCCCAGGAGGTCCAGGCTTCCGACGCGCCGCTCGGGGGCCGCGACCACCTGCTTCACCAGGGCGCGGAAGTGCCCGGCCATCCGCTCGATGGTGTCCGCTTCGAACAGGTCGGAGCGGTAGACCAGGGCGCCCGCCACCCCCTCCTTCCCGTCCTCCATCGTCAGGCTGAGGTCGAACTTCGCCACCTCGCGCAGGGGGGGGATGTGCGCCGTCCGCATCCCTTCCGGGCGCGGTGCTTTCCCCTCGGCGGGCGCCTCGCCGAAGGCGAACATCACCTGGAAGAGCGGGGTGTGCGCCAGGCTCCGCTCGGGGGCCAGCTCCTCCACCAGCCGCTCGAAGGGGAGGTCCTGGTGGGCGAAGGCGCCCAGCGTCGCTTCCCGCGCCCGCCGGAGCAGCTCCAGGTAGGTGGGGTCGCCCGACAGGTCCGTCCGCAGCACCAGCGTGTTGGAGAAGAAGCCGATCAGCCCCTCCAGCTCGCCGCGGGTGCGCCCGGCCACGGGGGATCCCACCACCACGTCGTCCTGTCCCGAGTAGCGGCCGAGCAGGATGGCGAAGACGGGCAGGAGCGCCATGAACAGCGTCGCGGTCTCCCGTCGGGTCAGCTCCCGCAGCCCGCGCGAGTCCTCCCGGTCCAGGTCCAGCTGGAGCGTCCGCGCGGGAGGGGCGGCGACGGGGCGGCGCGGCCGGTCGACCGGGAGCTCCAGCAGCGAGGGGGCGCCCACGAGGCGCTCCCTCCACCAGCCGAGCTGCGCCTCCAGGACCGCGCCCGAGAGCCACGCGCGCTGCCACACGGCGTAGTCGGCGTACTGCACCGGGAGCTCCGGGAGCGGCGACCGCCCGCCCCGGGAGAACGCGGAGTAGAGCGTCCACATCTCGTGCTCCAGCACCGCCATGCTCCAGCCGTCGCTCACCACGTGGTGGAGGGTGAAGAGCAGCGCGTGGTCGTCGGCGTCCAGCCGCACCAGCAGGGCGCGCAGCAGCGGGCCCGCCGCCAGGTCGAAGGGGCGCAGCGCCTCGTCCTCCGAGAGCCGCTGCATCACGGCCTCGCGCCGCGCGGCAGCGAGGCCGCCCAGGTCCACCCGCGGGAGCCGCAGCGGGCGCGCGGGCTCGATCTGCTGGACCGGCACGCCGTCCGTGGCGGGGAGCCGGGTGCGGAGCGACTCGTGCCGCCGCACCAGCTCCGAGAGGGTCCGCTGCAGGATGCGCGCGTCCAGCCTCCCGTGGAGCCTCACCGGGAAGGCCATGTTGTAGGCCGGGCTTCCCGGCTCGATCCGGTCCAGGAGCCAGAGCCGCTGCTGCGCGAACGAGAGCGGGGCGGGTCCGCCGCCCTCGCGCCGCGGGACTCCCGGCGCGGTCTGCGAGGCCCGCTTCGCGCTGCTCCGCTCGTCGAGCATCTTCTGCAGGAGCGCGCGGCGCTCCGGCGAGAGCTTTTCGAGCTCTTCGGCGGTGAAGAACTTCACCAGTGGCTCTCCCGTGTCTGTGATGCGGCGCAGGCGGTCGCCGGCCGCGGCAAGTGATCGAACCGGGTGGATTCCGCGGTGGGCCCGGGCCCCGCTCAGCCGCCGCCCAGCCGCCGCCGCACCTCCTCGTCGGACAGGCCGGCGAGCCGCTCCAGCTCCTCGTACATCTCCCACTCCTCCAGCGCCGGGGCGGGGCTGGCGGCCTCCAGCCAGGCGGCCAGGCCGGCGACGGTGGGCGCCTCGAAGACGGCGCGCAGCGGCAGCTCCACCCCGAGCTGCTCCCGCACCCGCGAGACCAGGCGCGTGGCGAGGAGCGAGTGCCCGCCCAGGCCGAAGAAGTCGTCGAGGATCCCCACCCGCTCCACCCGCAGGACCCCGGCCCAGATCCCCGCCAGGGCCTCCTCGGTGGGGGTGCGCGGCGCCACGTAGCCCTCCGTCCCCGCCGGCCCGGCCGCCGGCAGCGCCCGCCGGTCGAGCTTGCCGTTGGGAGTCAGGGGAAGCTTCTCCAGCGCCACGAACGCGGAGGGCACCATGTACTCCGGGAGGCTCCGCTGCAGGTGCTCGCGCATCGCGTCGGCGTCCGCCTCGCCGACGATGTACGCCACCAGGCGCTGCTCGCCCGGCTCGTCCTCCCGCACGATCACCCGCGCCTCGCGCACCTCCGCGTGCGCGCACAGCACCGCCTCGATCTCCCCCGGCTCGATGCGGAAGCCCCGCACCTTGACCTGCTCGTCCACGCGCCCGATGAACTCCAGCCTGCCGTCCGTCTTCCAGCGCAGCCGGTCTCCCGTGCGGTACATCCGCGCGCCCGGCTCCGCGGCGAAGGGGTCCGGCACGAAGCGCCCGGCCGTCAGCTCCGGCCGGCCCAGGTAACCCCGCGCCACCCCGCCGCCGCCCACGTACAGCTCCCCGGGCACGCCCACCGGCACCGGGTTCCCCCGCCCGTCCAGCACCCACACCGCAAGGTCGGGGATCGCCACGCCCACCGGGCTCCCCTCGCCAGCCTCCACGTCCGCCCGCAGGATCGGGCGGTACGTCACGTGGACCGTGGTCTCGGTGATCCCGTACATGTTCACCAGGCGCGGCATCTCCTCGCCGTGCCGCTCCATCCATCCCCGCAGGATCCGCGGGTCCAGCGCCTCGCCCCCGAAGATCACCAGGCGCAGCGCCAGCCCGGCCGGCACCCCGCCCGTCTCCTCCACCGCGGCGAGCTGCCGGAAGGCGGAGGGCGTCTGGTTCAGCACCGTCACGCGCTCGCTCGCCAGCAGCGCGTGGAACGCCTCCGGGTCGCGGCTGGTCTGCCAGGGCACCACCACCAGGCGCCCGCCGTGCAGCAGCGCCCCCCAGATCTCCCACACCGAGAAGTCGAAGGCGTAGGAGTGGAACAGCGTCCACGCGTCGTCCGGCCCGAAGCCGAACCACGCCTCGGTGGCGGCGAAGAGGCGCGACACGTTGCCGTGCGTGACCACCACGCCCTTGGGGCGGCCGGTGGAGCCGGAGGTGTAGATGACGTATGCCGCGTTCTCCGGGCTCACCTCCACCTCCGGCGCGGCGTCGCCTCCCTCCTCCTCCGCCAGCGCGGCCTCCAGCGCGATCACCTCCATGGACGGCTCGCCCAGGAGCTCGCGCAGCCCGTCCTGCACCAGGACGGCCGCGCACCCGGAGTCCTCCAGCAGGTAGGCGATGCGCCCGGCCGGGTAGGCGGGGTCGACGGGCACGTACGCGCCGCCGGCCTTGAGCACGGCCAGGAGCGCCACGACCAGCTCGGCGGAGCGCTCGGCACACACGGCCACGCGCACCTCGGGACCCACGCCGCGGCGGCGCAGGTGGCACGCGAGCCGGTTGGCCCGGCGCTCCAGCTCGCCGTACGCGAGCGTGCTGTCCTCGAAGACCACCGCCGCCGCGTCCGGGGCGCGCTCCGCCTGGCGCGCGAACAGCTCGTGCACGGCCGCCCGGGGGTGCTCCGCCGTGGCGGCGGAGGAGGCGAGCAGCTGCGCCCGCTCGCTCTCGCGCAGCAGCGACAGCTCCGACAGGCGCCGCCCCGGCCCGGCCGACAGCGCCTCCAGCACCGCTTCCAGGTGCCCGGCCATGCGCTCGGCGGTGGCGTCCTCGAACAGGTCCGTGCGGTAGACGATCCCCCCGGCGATCTCCTCCGCGTCCTGGACCAGGCCAAGGCTCAGCTCGAACTTGGCCGCCTCCGGGCCGTGCGCGAGCGGCGCCGTCTCCACCCCCTCCAGGCGGAGCGCGCCCCCGGGCCCGGCCGCGGTCTCGAAGGTGAACGCCACCTGGAAGAGCGGCGCGTGCGACAGGCTCCGCTCGGGGGCCAGCTCCTCCACCAGCCGCTCGAAGGGGAGGTCCTGGTGCTGGAAGGCGCCGAGCGTCGTTTCCCGCACCCGCCCCAGCAGCTCGCGGAAGGTGGGATCGCCCGACAGGTCCGTCCGCAGCACCAGCGTGTTGACGAAGAAGCCGATCAGCCCCTCGGTCTCGGCGCGGGTGCGTCCGGCGATGGGGGAGCCCACCACCACGTCCTCCTGGCCCGAGTACCGGGACAGCAGGAGCTGCCAGGCGGCCAGGATCGCCATGAACGGCGTCACCCCCTCCCGCCGCGCCGTGCCGCGCAGCGTCCGCGACGCCCCGGCGCCCAGGACGAGGGGCCGGGCGCCGGCGGGCACGCTTCCGCCCGGCCGGCGGCGCCCGTCGGCCGGGAGGTCCAGGGTGGGGGGCGCGCCGGCGAGCCGCTCCCTCCACCAGCCGAGCTCCGCCTCCAGCACCGCGCCCGAGAGCCAGCGGCGCTGCCAGGCGGCGTAGTCCGCGTACTGCACGGGAAGCTCCGGGAGCCGGGGCTCCTCGCCGCGGCGGAGGGCCGCGTACGACGCAGAGACCTCGCGGGTCAGCACGTCCATGCTCCAGGCGTCGCTGACGACGTGGTGCAGGGTGAAGAGCGCCGCGTGGTCTTCCCGGTCCAGCTTCACCAGCGTGGCCCGCAGCAGGGGCCCGCGCGCCAGGTCGAAGGGGCGCGCCGCCTCCGCGGCGGCCAGCCGCGCGGCCTCGGCCTCCCTCCGCTCCGGGGGGAGCGCGGCCAGCTCCACGACGGGGAGGGGAACGGGGCCGGCCGGACGGATGGCCTGCACGGGCTCGCCGTCGCGGACGGCGAGCACGGTGCGCAGCACCTCGTGCCGGCGGACCGTGGCGGCGAGGGCGCGCCGCAGGGCCCGCGCGTCCAGCGCCCCCTGAAGGCGCAGCGCGGCCGGGACGTTGTACGCGGTGCTCCCGGGCTGGAGCTGGTCGATGAACCAGAGGCGCTGCTGCGCGAAGGAGAGCGGGACGTCCCCGTCGCGGGGAACGGGAAGGAGCGGGGGCGCCAGGCTCCCCGCTCCCTCGCGGAGCAGCGCCTCCACGCGCTCCGCGAGACCCGCCGGGGTGGGTGCCTCGAACAGGGCGCGCAGCGGCACCTCCACGCCGAGCGCGTCCCGCACCCGCGACACCAGGCGCGTGGCGAGCAGGGAGTGCCCGCCCAGCTCGAAGAAGTCGTCGTGCACTCCCACCCGCTCCACCCCGAGGACCTGCGCCCACGCTTCCGCCAGCGCGCGCTCCGTCCCGCCGCGCGGGGCCGCGAACTCCCGGCCGGCCCCCGCTTCCGGGGCCGGGAGCGCCCGGCGGTCGAGCTTGCCGTTGGGGGTGAGCGGAAGCGCCTCCAGCGCCACGAAGGCGGAGGGCACCATGTGCTCCGGGAGGAGCGCCTTCAGGTGCGCCCGCAGCTCGCCCCCGTCCGGGGCGCCGCCCCCGGCCGTGAAGTAGCCCAACAGCGCCTGGCCGCGTACCAGCACCACGGCCTCGCGGACACCCGGGTGGCGCTCCAGGGCGGCTTCGACTTCCCCGGGCTCCACGCGGAAGCCCCGCACCTTGACCTGGTGGTCGATCCGCCCCAGGAACTCCAGCGTCCCGTCCGCGAGCCAGCGCACCCGGTCGCCGGTGCGGTACAGCCGCGCGCCGCCTTCCACCGCGAACGGATCCGGAACGAACCTCTCCGCCGTCAGCGCCTCCCGCCCCAGGTAGCCGCGCGCCACCCCCTCGCCCCCGATGAACAGCTCCCCGGGGACGCGGGCGGGCACCGGCTGGCCCCCCGGGTCCAGCACGTACAGCCTCACGTTTCCCGTGGGCCGGCCGACGGGGAGGCTGCTCCAGCGCGACCCGTCGTCGCCCGCCGCCAGGTGGAGGGTCGTGGAGGTGCAGGCCGTTTCCGTCAGCCCGAACACGTGGACCAGGGGCACGCGCAGCTCCGCCCACTCGCGCAGCCGGTCGGCCGAGACGCGCTCGCCGCCCACCAGCACCGCGCGCACGCGGCCGGGGAGGCGCCCGCCCCGCCCGGCCAGCTCCCGCACCCACTCGTGCCAGTAGGAGGTCGGCAGCTCGAAGACCGTCACGGCCTCCTCCGCGACGACGCGCAGCAGCGTCCCGGGAGCGAACAGCTCGTCGCGCGAAAAGACGACGGCGGCGCCGGCGAGCCAGGCGGGGAACAGCTCCTCCACCACCACGTCGAACCCGGGGGAGGCGAACTGCAGCACGCGGTCGCCGGGCCCCAGCCCCAGGCGGGCGGCCATGTCCGTGGCGAAGTTGACCACCGCGCGGTGCGGGACGGCGACGCCCTTGGGGGTGCCGGTGGAGCCCGAGGTGTAGATCACGTAGGCGAGGGCGTCGGGGAACGGCGAGCGCGGGGGCGCGCTCCCGCCGCCGGTGCCGTCGTCCGCTCCCAGCCACACCACCTCGCCCCCGAACTCCGGCAGCCCCGCGGCGGCTCCCGCCTCCGCCACCAGCACGCGCGCCCCGCTGTCGCGGAGCATGTACTCCAGACGCTCCGCCGGGTAGGCCGGGTCCAGGGGAACGTAGGCGCCGCCGGCCGCGAGGACGCCCAGGATCGCCAGCGCCATCCCGGGACCCCGCTCCACGCAGATGCCCACCCGGGTCTCCGCGCCCACTCCCAGCCGGCGAAGGCGGCGCGCGAGACGGCCCGCGCCCTCCTGCAGTTCGGCGTACGAGAGCGCGCGTCCCTCGAACACCACCGCGGGGGCCGCGGGAGTGCGGGCGGCCTGCTCGGCGAACAGCTCGTGCAGGCAGCGCTCCCGCGGGAACTCGCGGCCGGTGGCGTTCCACGCTTCCACCACCTGCGCCCGCTCCTCCGGCGCGAGCATGGTCAGGGTGGAGACCGGCCGCTCGGGGCTCCGGAGCCCGCCTTCCAGGAGGAGGCGGAAGTGCTCCAGCATGCGCTCCGCGGTGGCGTGCTCGAAGAGGTCGGCGCGGTAGCGGAGCGTCCCCGCGACGCGCCCGGGGCCGGCGTGGAGGGCCAAGTCCAGGTCGAAGGGCGTGACGCCTTCCCCGCAGGACAGGGGCTCCACGCGGAGGTTCCCCAGGCGGAGGGCGCCCTCCTCGACGTTCTGGAGGGCGAACATCACCTGGAAGAGCGGCGTGCGCGACAGGCTGCGCTCCGGCTGCAGCGCCTCCACCAGCCGCTCGAAGGGGAGGTCCTGGTGGTGGAACGCCCCCAGCGCCGCCTCGCGCACGCGCCCGAGCAGCCCGCGGAACGACGGCCGTTCCGTGCCGGACACGTCGGTGCGCATCGCCAGCGTGTTGACGAAGAAGCCGATCAGCCCCTCCAGCTCGACCCGGGTGCGCCCCGCGATGGGAGTGCCGACGACCACGTCCTCCTGGCCCGAGTAGCGGGACAGGAGCAGGGCGAAGCCGGCCAGCAGCACCATGAACGGCGTCGCCCCCTCGCGCCGCGCCGTTTCGTGCAGCTCCCGCGACAGCTCCGGCGGCAGGGCGATGGCGACGGCCCGCGCGGGGCCCTCGGCCACCGGCCGGCGGGGGCGGTCGACCGGGAGGTCCAGCTCCGGCGGGGCGCCGGCCAGCTGCACGGTCCACCAGCGCAGCTGCTCCTTCAGCGCCCCGCCGTCCCGGGCGCGCTGCCACGCCGCGTAGTCGGCGTACTGGACGGGGAGCGCGGGGAGCGGCGACGCCCCGCCCCGGACGAACGCCTCGTAGAGCGCCGACAGCTCGCGGGTCAGCACACCCGTGCTCCACCCGTCGCTCACCACGTGGTGGAGGGTGAAGAGCACGGCGTGGTCGTCCGGACCCAGGCGGACCAGCACGGTCCGCAGGAGCGGGCCGCGCGCCAGGTCGAAGGGGCGCAGCGCCTCCCCGGCCGCGAGGCGCGCGGCCTCCCTTTCTCCGCGGGCCGCCCCGAGGCCCGCCAGGTCCACCGCCGGGAAGGCGACCGGTCCGGCGGGCCGGACGGACTGCGCCGGCTCCCCGCCTTCCACGACGAACACGGTCCGCAGCACCTCGTGCCGGCGCACGACCTCCGAAAGCGCGCGGCGCAGCGCCCGCACCTCCAGCGCCCCGCGGAGACGCAGCGGAAAGGGGAGGACGTAGGCCGCGGCCCCGGGCTGGAGCTGGTCGATGAACCAGAGCCGCTGCTGCGCGAAGGAGAGCGGCAGCGGCGAGCCGTCGCGCGGGACGGGGCGGAGCGGCGGGAGCCGCTCTCCGGCGCCCTCGCCGCGCAGGGCGTCCATGCGCTCCGCGAGCCCGGCCAGCGTGGGGTGCTCGAACAGGAGCCGGAGCGGCATCTCCGTCCCGAGCGCTTCCCCCACCCGGGAGGCGACGCGCGTGGCCAGCAGCGAGTGGCCGCCCAGCGCGAAGAAGTCGTCGTGCACCCCCACGCGCTCCAGGTGGAGCACCGAGGCCCAGATCCCCGCCAGGAGCTCCTCGGCCGCGGTGCGGGGGGCGACGTACCCTTCCGCGCCGCCGGCCCCGGGGGCGGGGAGCGCGCGCCGGTCCAGCTTGCCGGTGGGAGTGAGCGGAAGCCTGTCCAGCACCACGAACACGGAGGGCACCATGTGCGCCGGGAGCCGCTCCGCGAGCCACCGCCTCAGCTCCGCACCGTCGGCGGGACCGCCCTCCGCGGACGGTACCACGTAGCCCACCAGGCGCCGCCCTTCGGTGCCCGGCGCGCCGGGGGCGGGATCCTCGCGCACCGCCACCGCCGCCGCCTCCACCCCCGGGTGCTCCGCCAGCGCCGCCTCCACCTCGCCCGGCTCGATCCGGAAGCCCCGCACCTTGACCTGCGTGTCCGTGCGTCCCAGGAACTCCAGCTCCCCGTCCCCCGTCCAGCGCACCCGGTCCCCCGTGCGGAAGAGCCGCGCCCCTCCCTCCGCGGCGAAGGGGTCCGGGAGCCACTTCTCGGCCGTCTGCGCGGGCCGGCCCAGGTAGTCGCGCGCCACGCTCGCCCCGCCGATGCACAGCTCGCCGGGCACGCCCACGGGGACCGGCCGGAGGGCGCGGTCCAGCACGTACAGCGCGGCGTTGCCCAGGGGGCGCCCCAGCCACTGCCGGCGCGCGTCCGTGGGGCGCGACTCGTGGGCGGCGCAGATGACGGCGGCCTCGGTGGGGCCGTAGAGCACGTGGATGGAGGCGGCGGGGAAGACCTCGCGCATCTCCTCCAGCAGGTCGGGCGGGACGGCGTCGCCGCCCACGAAGACGCGCCGCATGCGGGGGAGTGTGCGCCCGGAGGCGCGCAGCTCGTGCGCGGTCCGGCGCATCAGCGCGGGGACGGCGTGCACCACGGTCGCGTCCTCCAGCTCCGCGGCCAGCCCCTCCGCCCGCAGCACCTGCTCGCGCGCGAGAAGCCGGACGGACGCTCCGGCCAGGAGGGGGAGGACGGCCTCGAAGAGCCAGATGTCGAAGGCGAAGCTCGCCAGCGCGAGCACGCGGTCCGCGGGCAGGAAGGCGAACGCCTCCCGGGCGGCGTGCACGGTGGCGAGCAGGCTCCGGTGCGTGACGCGCACGCCCTTGGGCCGGCCGGTGGAGCCGGAAGTGTGGATGACGTACGCGAGGGAGTCGGGGTCGACCTCCGGGTCCGGGTCCGGGTCGTCCCCCGCGGGGGCGCGCTCGGCGTCTTCCGGCAGGGCCGGGTCCAGCAGTACCCGGTCCAGAAGGACCACGCGCGCGCCGTGCTCCGGCAGCGCCGCGGCCAGCCGGGCCTGCGTCAGCACCACGGGAACGGCGGCGTCGTCCAGCAGGAAGGCCAGCCGCTCCGCCGGGTAGCCCGGGTCCAGCGGGACGTACGCGCTGCCCGCCTTCCACACGCCCAGGACCGCCGTCAGCAGCCCGGGGCCGGGCTCCAGGAAAATGCCCACCGGGGTCTCGGGAGCGACGCCCAGGGAGCGCAGGACGCGGGCGAGCCGGCCGGAGCGCA
The DNA here is from genome assembly GCA_963716255.1 of uncultured Gemmatimonadales bacterium. GTDB lineage: Bacteria > Gemmatimonadota > Gemmatimonadetes > Longimicrobiales > Longimicrobiaceae > JAFAYN01. The sequence goes on from OY970303.1 coordinate 4,741,207, forward strand.
GCTCCAGCGCGGCGTAGGTGAGGGCGTCCTCCCCGCCGGAGACGGCGGGCGCGCCGGGGGTGCGGGCGGCCTGCGCGGCGAAGAGCGCCGGCACGGCGGGTCCCGCGGGGCGCGTCCCCGGGGGGCTCCACTCGCGGAGGAGGCGGTCCCGCTCCCGCGGCCCCAGCAGCGGGATCTCCGAGACGCGGCGCCCGGGGTGCTCCAGCGCGCCCTCCAGGAGGACGCGGAAGTGATCGAGCATCCGCCCGGCGGTGGCTTCCTCGAAGAGGTCGGCGCGGAAGGTCAGCGTCCCCACGATCCGCTCGCCGTCCTCCCGCAGGCCGAGGCCGAGCGCGAACTGGGACGCCTCCTCCTTCCCGGCGAGGGGCTCCATCTCCACCTCGCCCAGCCGCAGCTCGCCCGCCTCCACGTTCTGCAGGGCGAACATCACCTGGAAGACGGGCATGTGCACCAGGCTCCGCTCCACGGCCAGCTCCTCCACCAGGCGCTCGAAGGGGAGATCCTGGTGCTCGAAGGCGGCCATCGCACCGTCCCGCACGCGTCCGAGCAGCCCGCGGAAGTCCGGGTCCCCGGACAGGTCGGTCCGCAGGGCGAGGGTGTTGATGAAGAAGCCGATCAGCCCCTCCAGCTCCGCCCGGGTGCGGCCGGCGACGGGGGTGCCCACGACCACGTCCTCCTGGTCCGCGTAGCGCCCCAGCAGGAGCTGCCAGGCCGCGAGCAGCACCATGAACGCGGTCGCGCCCTCGCTCCGCGCCGCCTCGCCCACCCCGCGCGAGACGGCGGGGGGGAGGACGACGGGCACGCCCCGCGCGACCGCGCCGACGACGGCGCGGGCGGGGTGGTCGGTGGGGAGCTCCAGGACCGGCGGGGCGCCCGCCAGGCGCTCCCGCCAGAAGGCGAGCTGCGCCCGGAGCCGGTCTCCGGCGAGCCATTCCCGCTGCCAGAGCGCGTAGTCCGCGTACTGCACGGGCAGCTCGGGGAGCGGCGAGGCCTCGCCCCGGACGAACGCCCCGTAGATCGCCGACAGCTCGCGGGCGAGCACGCCGGTGCTCCACCCGTCGCTCACCACGTGGTGAAGGGTGAACAGCCCCGCGTGGTTGCCGTCGTCCAGCCGGAGCAGCGCGGCGCGCAGGAGCGGGCCGCGCGCCAGGTCGAAGGGGCGGCGGGCCTCCTCCCGGGCCAGCCGGCGGGTCTCCGCCTCGCGCGCCGCCGCGGGGAGGCCGGACAGGTCCGCCACGGGAAAGCGGACGGGCGCCGGGGGGAGCACCACCTGGACCGCCTCGTCCCCTTCCGCGGCGAAGATCGTGCGCAGCGCCTCGTGGCGCCGGACCACCTCCGAAAGGGTCCTCCGGAGGGTCCGCACCTCCAGCGGCCCCCGCAGCCGCAGCGGGAACGGCATGTTGTAGGTGGCCGTCCCGGGGGCGAGGCGGTCCACGAACCAGAGCCGCTGCTGCGCGAACGAGAGAGGCAGCGGCGTTCCCGGACTCCTCCTGCGGATCTCCTCGGGATCGCGCTCCGCCTCCGCCCCCGCCTGCATCAGCTTCTGGAGGAGGCGGCGGCGCTCGGGGGACAGCCTCGCCAGCCGGTCCAGCCGGTCCGTCATGGGGCGTCCTCCTCCGCCAGGAGCCTCATCACTTCCTCGTCGGACAGCTCCTCCAGCTGCTCCAGCATCAGGTCCATCCGCATCGCGGCGGCCGGCGCCGCGGGCCGTCCGGCGTCCAGCAGCCCCGCCAGCTCCGCCACCGTGGGCGCGTCGAACAGGGCCCGGAGCGGGAGCTGGATCCCCAGCTCCCTGCGGATGCGCGCGACGACGCGGGTGGCGACCAGCGAATGTCCGCCGATGTCGAAGAAGTTGTCGTGCACGCCCACCCGCTCCAGCCCCAGCACGTCCGCCATGATCTCCGCCAGCAGCTCCTCGGCGGAGGTGCGCGGGGGGGTGTAGGCCGCGGGGCCGGCCCCGCCTTCCGGGGCGGGGAGGGCGCGGCGGTCGGTCTTGCCGTTGGGGGTCAGCGGGATCCTTTCCAGCGCCACGAACGCGGAGGGGACCATGTGCTCCGGGAGCCGCTCCCGCAGCCAGGCGCGCAGCTCGCCGTCGGGCGCTCCGTCGCCGTCGGCGACGACGTACGCCACCAGGAGCGGCCCGCCCGGCGCGTCGTCGCGCACGGCCACCACCGCCTCGCCGACGCCGGGGTGCGCCCGCAGGGCCGCCTCGACCTCCCCGGGCTCCACCCGGAAGCCGCGCACCTTGAGCTGGAAGTCGGCCCGCCCCAGGTACTCCAGCTCCCCGGCGTGTGTCCAGCGCACCCGGTCCATCACCCGGTACATCCGCCCGCCCGCCGGGCCGAACGGGTCGGGGACGAAGCGCTCGGCGGTCAGCCCGGGGCGGCCCAGGTACCCGCGGGACAGCCCGGCGCCGGACAGGTACATCTCGCCCGGGACGCCCGGTGGGACCGGCCGCAGCTCCCCGTCCAGCACGTACGCCCGGGTGCCGGCGAGCGGCCTGCCGACCAGGACCGGGTCCGCGCCCGGCTCCACCCGCCAGTGGGTGGAGAAGGTGGTGTCCTCGGTGGGGCCGTACAGGTTGTGGAGGGTCGTCACCGTCCCCAGGGCGTGGATCGCCCGCGCCAGGTCCGGGGGGATCGCCTCGCCGCACAGGCTGAGCGTCTTCACGCCCGCCGGGATCCCGCCCGTGCGCAGCAGCTCGGCCGCGGCGGTGGGGACCATGCTGACGTGGACCACGGGCTCGGCGAGCTCCGCCAGTTCCAGCGCGTTCTCCACCATCACCAGCTTCCCCCCCAGGCCAGCGTCCCGAAGAGCTCGGCCACCGACACGTCGAACGAGACCGAGGTGGAGAACAGCGCCGCGGAGCGCTCCTCGTCCGTCATCGCCTCCCGCAGCCAGTGCAGCAGCACCACCACGGAGGAGTGCCGGACCATGGTCCCCTTGGGCCGCCCGGTGGAGCCGGAGGTGTAGATGACGTGCGACAGGTTCTCGGGCCCGGCGCCGCTCTCCGGGGCGGTCTCCGGGCGCTCGGCGACCGCCTCGCTCTCGGCGTCCAGGGCGACGACGCGCACCCCTTCCCGCGGGAGCCGGCCGGCCAGGTGATTCTCCGCCACCACCACGGCCGCGCCGGAGTCGGCCACCATGTATGCCAGCCGGTCCGCTGGGTAGGCGGGGTCCAGCGGGACGTAGGCGCCGCCCGCCTTGAGCACGGCCACCAGGGCGACCACCAGCTCCGGGGTGCGCTCCAGGCACACCCCCACCCGCGTCTCCGGGCCCACGCCCAGGGCGCGCAGGTGGTTGGCCAGCCGGTTGGCGCGCCGGTCCAGCTCCCCGTAGCCGAGCGACAGCCCCCGGAAGGAGACGGCGGGGGCGTCCGGCGTGCGCGCCGCCTGCGCGGCGAGCAGCGCGTGCACGGTGCCGGTGGGCAGGCCGTGGTCCGTGCCGCTCCACTCCGCCAGCACCCGCTCGCGCTCGGTGTCGGGGATCAGCTCCACCTCGCCCAGGCGCGCCTCCGGGGCCCGCGCGAAGGCGGCGAGCACGGCCGCGAAGTGGTCCAGCATCCGCTCCATCGCGTCCGGGTCGAAGCGGGCGCGGGCGTAGGACGCGCTCAGGCCCACGGCGCGCTCCGCCCCCAGCGGCGCCGCGACCAGCGTCAGCGGGTAGTCGGTCTGCTCGATCCCGCCGACGGTCCGCAGCTCGAAGTCGCGCTGCGGCGTCGCCGCGAGCGCTTCCTCCACCGGGTAGTTTTCCCACACCAGGATGCTCTCGAAGAGCGGCGCCCCCTCCACCTCGCTCCAGCGCTGCACCTGCGCCAGCGGCGAGTGCTCCCACTCCCGCACCCGCGCCTGGGCGTCCTGCAGCCGCCGGAGCCAGGGGAGCGCCGGGGCGTCCGCGGGAACGGCGACCCGCACCGGGAGGGTGTTGATGAACAGCCCGACCATCTCCTCAATCCCCTGCACCTCCGGCGGGCGCCCCGACACGGTGGCGCCGAAGACCACGTCGCGCTCGCCGGAGTAGCGGGACAGCAGGAGCGCCCACGCGCCCTGGAGGAGCGTCCCCAGGGTGAGGCCGGCGCCCCGAGCCAGCTCCGCGAGCCGCCTGGAAAGCTCCGCCGGGAGCCTCGCGTCCACCCGGCCGAACCCCGTTTCCGGCCCGGACGCCGCCCGGTCGATCCCCAGCGGGGTGGGTCCCTCGACGCCGGCGAGCTGCTCCCGCCAGAACCCCTCCGCCGCCGCCGAGTCCTGCCGCTGCAGCCAGGCGACGTAGTCGCGGTACGGGCGCCCCGGCGCGACCGCCGGCTCGCGCCCGGTCCGGAAGGCGTCGTAGAAGCGGGCCACGTCCCGGAACACCAGCGGGAGGCTCCACCCGTCCAGCAGCGCGTGGTGGTGCGTCCACACCAGGCGGTGAGTCCGCTCCCCGGTGCGGAAGAGCGCCAGCCGCATCAGCGGCGCACGCGCCAGGTCGAAGCCCGCCGCGCGGTCCTCGTCCAGGAACGCGGCCAGGCGCGCCTCCCGGTCCGCGGCGTCGAGGGCGCTCCAGTCCTCCACGCGGGTCGGTGGCTCGGCCTCGCGGCGCACCACCTGGAAGGGGCGCTCGCCGCCCCAGTGGAAGGCGGTGCGCAGCACGGCGTGCCGCTGCGCGGCCGCGCTCCAGGCGCGCCGGAACGCCGCGGCGTCCAGCTCGCCCTCCAGGTCGTACATGAACTGCCCGACGTACGCCCCGCCCTCCGGGGCGAACAGGGTGTGGAAGAGCATCCCTTCCTGCATGGGCGTCGCGGGGTACACGTCCTCGATCCCCCGCTCCCGCCCCACCAGCTCGTCCAGCTCCGCCTGGGTCATCGGGGCGAGCGGGAAGTCGGACGGGGTGTGGCCGCCCGCCCCCGGCGCGGCGCAGTGGGCCGCCAGCGCCCGGATGCCGTCGAGCACGTCCGCGGCGACGCGCTCCACGGTCTCCGCCCGGTGCCTCCCGGTGCCGTAGCCGATGCGCAGCTGCAGCCGTCCGCCCTCCACCACCGCCATCACGTCCAGCAGGTACGCCCGTTCCCCGCGCGGGCTCCGGGACCGGCCGATGCCCTCCTCCGCTGCGCGGAACGCCCCCGCGTCCGAGAAGGCGCCGTCGACCTGCCCCAGGTAGTTGAAGGCCACCTGCGCGGCCGGACGCGCGGCGAGCGCCGCGCGGTCGGGGTCGGGGCCCAGCCAGCGGAGCAGTCCCCAGCCGATCCCGCGGTCCGGGACGGCGCGGAGCGCCTCCTTGACGGTCTTGATCGCCGCCTCCTCGCCGTCGGCGCCGCGCAGGTCCAGGAAGAGCGGGTGGACGGCGGTGAACCACCCCACGGTGCGGGACAGGTCCACGTCCGCGAACCGCTCCTCGCGCCCGTGGGACTCCACGTCCACCAGCACGCGCCCGTCGCCGGTCCAGCGGCCGAGGGCGCGCGCCAGCGCCGCCAGGAGCAGGTCGTCGACCCGGGTGCGGTAGGCCGCGGGCGCCGCCTGCAGCAGGGTCCGCGTCTCCTCCGGCGTGAGCGCCGCGGCGACGACGGCCTCCGTGTCCTCGCCGTCCGGGCCACCGAAGTCGGTGGGGAGGGGAGGGGCGCCGGCGCGCGCGGGGTCGGTCCAGAACGCCAGCTCGGCGGCGGCGCCGCCGGTGCGGGCGTGCTCCGCCAGCCGCTCCGCCCACGCCCGGAACGAGGTGGTCTTGGGGGGGAGCACCACCGGCTCGCCGCGCACCCGCTGGCCGTACGCGGTCTCCAGGTCCTCGACGAGGGTCCGCCAGGAAGCCCCGTCCGTCACCAGGTGGTGGGCCAGGAGGAGGAGGCGGCCCGGTGCCTCCGGCCCGAAGTCGAAGTGCGTCGCCCGCAGCAGCGGCCCGTCGAAGCGGAGTTCCCCTTGCCGTTCCGCGGCGAGTCGCTCCAGCGCCGCCGCGCGCTCCGCCTCCGGCACGCCCGACAGGTCCACGCGCTCCACCGGGAGCTCCGGCTCCGGCGCGGCGAAGCGCTGGGTCCACCGGCCGTCCTCCCCGCGAGTGAAGCGAGCGCGCAGGGCGTCGTGGTGCGTCGCCAGGGCGCGGACGGCGCCCTCCAGGGCGGCGTGGTCCAGCGGCCCGCGCCCCCGCAGGAGGAGCGGCATGTTGAAGTGCCAGGGCTCCGGGAGGTCCCGCGCAAAGAACGCGTGCTGGATGGGCGTGAGCGGCGCCTCGCCGGTCACCGGGCCCTGCTCGGCGCTCACGGCCTGGACCGTCGCCGCCAGCTGCGCCAGCTCCGCGATGGTGGGGTGCTCGAAGAAGTGCCGGGGCTTCAGCTCCACCCCGGCGCGGCGGGCGCGCGACACCGCCTGGATGGAAAGGATGCTGTCTCCCCCCAGCTCGAAGAAGTTGTCGTGTACGCCCACCCGCTCCACCCGGAGCACCGAGCGCCACGCCGCGGCCAGGGCCTCCTCCACGGGGGTGCGCGGGGCCACGTGCCCGGCCTCCGCTCCCGCGCGCTCCGGGGCCGGGAGCGCCGCGCGGTCGGTCTTTCCCGTGGGAGTGAGCGGGAACGCTTCCAGCTCCACCAGCGCGGAAGGGACCATGTACTCGGGGAGCGACACCCGGAGGCGCGCCCTCAGCTCCGCCACGCCCAGGGGCTCCCGGGCCGTGTAGTAGCCCACCAGCCGGTCGTCCCGCAGCACCACCACGGCCTCGGCGACGCCCTCGTGGCGCAGCAGGGCGGCCTCGACCTCGCCGGGCTCCACGCGGTAGCCGCGCACTTTGACCTGCGTGTCGGTCCGCCCCATGAACTCGAGCGTGCCCTCGGGCCGCCAGCGCGCGCGGTCCCCGGTGCGGTAGAGCCGCTCCCCGGGCGCGGCGCCGAAGGGGTCCGGGACGAACCGCTCCGCGGTGAGGTCCGGCCGGCCGTGGTAGCCCCGCGCCACCCCCGGGCCGCCCAGGAGCAGCTCGCCGGGGACGCCGATGGGGAGCGCCCGTCCCGGCTCGTCGCACACGTAGACGCGCGCGTTGGGGAGCGGGCTTCCCAGCAGGTGGCGCTCGGGGCCGTCCTCGCCCGCGAGGTGGGAGGTGCAGATGACGCTCCCCTCGGTGGGGCCGTAGAGCACGTGCGTCTCCGCGGCGGGGAAGGCGGCCCGCATCTCCGCCAGCAGGTCCGGCGCGACGGCGTCGCCGCCCACGAAGGCGCGGCGCACCCGCGGGAGCGCGCTCCCCGACGGGAGCGCCGCCACGATCTGCCGCATCAGCGCGGGGACGGCGTGCAGCAGGGTGGCGTCCGCGACGTCCCGCAGCAGGGCGTCCATGTCGGTGACGTGCTCCGCGGGCACCATCCGCACCGCGCCCCCGGAGACCAGCGGGAGGAGCGTCTCGAAGAGCCAGATGTCGAAGGCGGGACTGGCCAGCGACGGCATCACGTCGCCCTCGCCGACGCCGAAGCGCTCGCGGGCCCCCAGCAGCGTGTCGAGCAGGCTGCGGTGCTCCACCCGCACGCCCTTGGGCGTGCCCGTGGACCCGGAGGTGTAGATGACGTAGGCGAGGGAACAGGGAGCAGGGAACAGGGAACAGCCTTCAAAAGCATCGGCGTCCCGGGGGGAGGGGGCGTCGTCGGTCGGGTCGCGGTCCAGCAGGAGCAGCTCCGCCGGGTGGGCGGGGAGGCGGTCCCGCAGCGCCTCCTCCGTGACGACCAGGGGGACGGCGGCGTCCCGGAGGACGTGGACCACCCGGTCGGCGGGGTGCGAGGGGTCCAGGGGGACGAAGGCGCCCCCCGCCCTGAGGACGCCCAGGAGCGCCACGAGCAGCCCGGGCCCGCGCTCCAGGTACACGCCCACGGGGGTCTCGGGGCCCACGCCCCGGCGGCGCAGCGCGCCGGCGAGGCGTCCCGAGCGCTCCTCCAGCTCCCGGTAGCGGACGGTCTCGCCCCCGGCGAGCACGGCCGGCGCGTCGGGGAGGCGGCGCGCCGTCTCCGAGAACAGCTCGTGCGCCAGGGGGGAGCGCGGGAAGGGGCGCCCGGTGGCGTTGAACTCCACCAGGACGCGCTCCCGCTCCCCGGGGCTCATCACCTCCAGCTCCGAGATGCGCCGCCCGGGCATCGCCGCGACCGCCTCCAGGAGCGAAACGTAGCCGGCCAGCAGCCGCTCGGCGGTGGAGGGGTCGAAGAGGTCCAGGTTGTAGCCCACGATCCCCCCGATCGTCCCCTCCTCCGGGTACTCGCGGAGGAGCACGTCCAGGTCGAACTTCGCCGTCCCGCTGTCGGTGAGCCCCTTCTCGTCGTAGTCCACGGCGCGGAGCCCCACCTGCGGGGCGGCGTCGGCGAAGTGGGCGATCGGGCGCTCGAAGCCGAACATCACCTGGATCAGCGGGTTGCGGCTGAGGTCGCGCTCCAGCTGGAGCTCTTCCAGGAGCTTTTCCAGCGGCAGCTCCGCGTGGGCGTAGGCGCCGAGCGCGGCGTCCCGCACTCTCCCCAGCAGCTCCGGCACGGTGGGGTCGCCGTCCAGCCGGGTGCGGATGGGGAGCGTGTTGATGAAGAAGCCCATCAGCGGCTCGATCTCGGGCCGGGCGCGGTTCGCGTCCACGGTCCCCACCACCAGGTCCTCCTGCCCCGAGTGCCGCAGCAGGAGGACCTTGTAGGCGGCGATCAGCAGGGTGAAGAGCGTCACGCCCTGCCCTGCGCAGAGCGCTTCCAGCCGGGCCTTCAGCTCGGCGGAGATGAACACCCGGTGGTTCGCCCCGCGGTAGCTTCGCACCGGCGGGCGCACGCGGTCGGTGGGGAGCTCCAGCGCCAGCGGCGCTCCCTCCAGGCGCTCCCTCCAGTACTCCACCTGCCCGGCCAGCCGCTCGCCCGAGAGCCAGCGGCGCTGCCACACGGCGAAGTCGGCGTACTGCACCGGCAGCTCGGGGAGGCCCGGCGCCTCGCCGGCCAGCACCGCGGCGTAGCAGCGGATCCACTCCTCGAAGAAGATCGTCCCCGACCACCCGTCGGTGGCGATGTGATGGGTGCTGGTGAGCAGCACCCAGTCCTCGTCCGCCAGGCGCAGGAGCCGCGCGCGGATGGAGGGCTCCCGCGCCAGGTCGAAGGGGCGCTCCGCCTCCACGAGGGCGAGGCGCCGGGCCCCGGCCTCGCGCTCCGCCTCGCCGGCCAGGTGGCGCAGGTCGTCCACCGGGAGGGGGAGGTCCACGTCCGGCAGGATCACCTGCACCGGCTCGGAATCGTCCCCGGCCCGGTAGACCGTCCGCAGGACCGAGTGCCGCTCGACCACCATCCCCAGCGCGCGCCGCGCGGGCTCCAGCTGCAGCGGGCCGCGGAACCGGTAGGAGACCGCGACGTTGTAGAAGGGGGTCCCGGGCTCGATCTGGTCCAGGAGCCACATGCGCTGCTGCTGGAAGGAGAGCGGGAGCGGCCGGTCGTGCGGCACCCGGACGATCGGGTCCGCTTCCGCCTCGGGCGCGGTGCGGCGCAGCTCCTCGACCGCGGCGGCCAGCCCCGCCACCGTGGGCGAGCCGAACAGCGTGGCGAGCGAGAGCTCCACCCGGAAGGCGTCGCGCAGCCGCGAGATGATCTGCGTGGCGAAGAGCGAGTGCCCGCCCAGCGAAAAGAAGTCGTCGTGGACCCCCACCTGGCCGATCCCCAGCGTGTCCTGCCAGGTTTCCGCCACCCGGCGCTCCGTGTCCGTCGCCGGCGCCGCGTACGGGGTCGCCAGCGCGGGGCGCGAGTACAGCAGCGTCACGTCCGCGTCCTGCCCGGGGGACGCGGCGCGGGGCGGCTGCCGCGGCCCCACGCGCAGCTGGGGCCCGGCGTCCGCGGCCAGGACCCGCGCCAGGACCGGGGCCCACCCCGCCGCCGCGGCCGGGTCCGCACCGGGGTCGTCCAGCTCGTGGGCGAGGTCCCAGCGCACGGCGGTCCAGCGGGTGCGGTGCTCCGCCCCGTGCCGCCGGGCGAACGCCGCGGCGATCTCGGCGGCGGCGGCCTGGTGCAGCCGCAGCGAGCCCACGGGCGAGGCGGGGAGCGCGCACTGCAGCAGGCAGAAGTCGGTGCGCTCCTCCCCCAGGACGCGCTCCAGCGCCTCCATCTCCGCCAGCGCCGCGCGGAAGTCGCCGGCCTCCGGCCCCGGGGCGAGCGTCCGCAGCGGGACCGACTCCCGCGTGCGCCCCACCTCCACGGTGTGCACCACGCCCCGCAGCGCCCCGAAGCGCGCGCGGGCCTCCGCGAGCGCCTCCGCCACCGGCGCGGGATCCTGCGCGTCCACGCCCCGCGCCAGCACGCGGATCCCGCGCGCCTCCATCTCCCGGACCGCGCGGATGGTCCGGCTCATGGGGTCGTGGCGGTCGTGCGTGGCGAGCCAGCGGTCCCATCCCTCCCGCTCCCCGGGGAAGGTTTCCCCCTCCAGCAGGAGGAGCCCCGCTCCCCGCTCCGCCAGCTGCCCGGCGGCCGCCAGCGCGCGCGGTCCCAGCCGCCCACCCACGAGGTAGAAGCCGTCCGCGCGCACCGGGGCGTCCCGGACCGGCTCCTCCCGCCGCGTCCACCGCCGGGTCCAGCGCCGCCATCCCCGGAGCGCGGCTTCCGGCTCGGTGCCTCCCCGCAGCTCGACGCCGAGCGCCTCCGCCAGCTCCGCCTCGTCCCCGGCGAGGACCACGTCCACCACGCGGCAGGCGAGCCCCGGGTACTCGCGTGGGATCGCTTCCAGCGCGCCCAGCAGCATCGCGCGGGCCGGCTCCACGGCGTCCACGCCGGTCGCGTCGAGCACCCGGTCGGACACCAGCTGGATCCGCCCGCCCTCCACCGCGCGCGCCAGGTGCAGCAGGCTCGCGTATCCCCGCCGGTGGATCCGCTCCAGGTCGTCGCCCCCGCTCCCGGAAAGGCTCCACAGGTGCACCCATTCCCCGGGCGCCGTTCCCTCCCGCCGCAGGGCTTCGTGGAGCGCACGGTAGTCCTCCCCGCGCTCCGGCCGGAGCCGCCAGGCCTCCGGCCCGGCCCGCTCGAACGCCGCGCCGGGCTCCACCACCACCACCCGGTGCCCCTCCGCCCGCAGCGCCTCCGCCACACGGGCGCCGATCCCCCGCTCGTCCACCAGCAGCGCCCAGGTGCGCGGCTCCCCTCCCGGCCCGGGGAGGGGCCCCTGCCGCCAGGCCGGCGCCAGGAGCACGGGTCCGCCCTCCGCCCGCCGCGGCCCGGCGCGCCGCTTCCCGCCTCCGCGCGGCGGGGCGTCCACCCAGAAGCGCTGGCGCTCCCAGGGATAGGTGGGGAGCGGGACCCGGCGGCGCCGCTCCCCGGCCGCGAAGGCCCGCCAGTCCGGGCGCGCCCCCGCGAGCCAGCTCCGGCCCAGCGTTTCCAGGAGGAAGGCCTGGTCCGGCTGGCGCGTGTAGGCGTGCCGCAGCGATGCGAGCACCGAGGGCTCCGCCGCGCCCGCGGCGAGCGCGAAGGTCCCGAGCGTGCGCCCGGGCCCCACCTCCAGCAGCAGACGGCCGGGGTCGGCCAGCAGCTCCGCCAGGCACTCCGCGAAGCGCACCGTCCGGCACAGGTGCCGCGTCCAGTACGCGGGGTCGGTCGCCTCCGCCGCCGTGATCCACGTCCCCGTCACGTTGGACAGGAAGGGCAGGGTGGGGGCGCGCAGCGCCACCCGGCGCACCCGCGCGGCCAGGCGCTCCGCCACCGGCTCCATGAGCGGCGAGTGGAAGGGGTGGCTCGCGGCCAGCCGGCGGCAGGCCACGCCCCGCTCCAGCAGCTCCGCTTCCAGCGCGGCGACGGCCTCCGGCGGCCCGGACAGGGTGCACAGCCCCGGCGCGTTGTGCGACGCCAGCGCGATCCCGCCGCGCAGCAGCGATGCCACTCCCGCCGGGTCCATGGGCACCGCCAGCATCGCCCCTTCCGGGAGCTCCGCCACCAGCCGCGCCCGCTCGGCCACGAGCGCCAGCGCGTCCGGCAGCTCGAAGACGCCCGCCAGCGTGGCCGCCACGTACTCGCCCAGCGAGTGCCCGAGCATCGCGGCCGGCGCGATCCCCCAGGCCATCCACAGCCGGGCCAGCGCGTACTCCACCACGAACACCGCCGGGTGCGCCAGCTCCGTGCGCGCCAGCTCCCCGTCGGCGGCGGCGCCGTCGCCGCGCCCCAGCATGCGGCGCAGGTCGGTGCCGGCGCCCGCGGCGCCCGCGCCCGGGCGCTGCTCGGCCGGGGCGTCGCCCGGGAAGAGCACCTCGCGTATGTCGCGGCCCAGCGGCTCGCGCAGGATCTCCGCGCAGCGGTCCACCTCTTCGCGGAAGACGGGCTCTGCCTCGTACAGGCCGCGCGCCATCTGCCCGTAGTGGTCGCCCAGCCCCGGGAACAGGAAGACGACCTCGCGGCCGTCCCACTCCGCCGCCGCGCCGCGGATCCGCGCCGGGTCCCTCGCCTCCAGCGCGGCGGCGGCCTCCTCGCGGCCGCCGCACACCAGCACACGGCGGTGGGTGAAGCGGCGGCGGCCCACGCGCAGCGTGTGGGCCACGTCGGCCAGCGGCTGCTCCGGGTTCTCGCGGAGGTGCAGCACCAGCCGGTCGGTGGCTTCCTCCAGCGCCGCGGGGGTGCGCGCGGAAAGGACGAGGAGCTGCAGCGGGCGCGACGGCCCCGAAGGCTCCGCCTCGGGTGCCTCCTCCAGCACGACGTGGGCGTTGGTGCCCCCCATCCCGAACGAGCTGACCCCCGCCCGGCGGGGGGCGCCGCCGCGGGGCCAGGGGCGAAGCTCGGCGTTGACGAAGAACGGCGAGCGCTCGAAGTCGATGCGGGGGCTGGGACGCTCGAAGTAGAGGCTGGGCGGGATCTCCCCGTGCTCCAGCGAAAGGACCGTCTTGATGAGCCCCGCGATCCCGGCGGCGGAGTCCAGGTGCCCCACGTTGCTCTTCACCGACCCCAGCGCGCAGAAGCCGGTCCGGTCGGTCCGCTCGCGGAACGCCTGGGTAAGCGCCTCCACCTCGATGGGGTCGCCCAGCTCGGTGGCGGAGCCGTGCCCCTCCACGTACGAGATGCTGTCCGGCTCCACCCCCGCCATCGCGAGCGCCTCGCCGATCGCGCGGGCCTGGCCGTCCCGCCGGGGAGCGGTGAAGCCGATCTTCCCGGAGCCGTCGTTGTTCACCGCGGTCCCCAGGACCATGGCGTGGATGGTGTCGCCGTCCTCCAGGGCGTCCGCCAGCCGCTTGAGCAGCACGATCCCCACCCCGCTCCCCCGGACGGCGCCGCGCGCGTCCGCGTCGAACGAGCGGCACTGCCCCGTGGGGGAGGCGATCCCCCCCTTCTCGTAGAGGTATCCCTTGACCTGGGGGACCTCGATGGAGACCCCGCCGGCGAGCGCCATGTCGGACTCGCCGGAGAGCACGCTCTGGTATGCCAGGTGGATCGCCACCAGCGACGAAGAGCACGCCGTCTGCACGTTCAGGCTGGGACCCTCCAGGCCCAGCAGGAACGAGGTCCGCGTGGGTACGCTCCCCGGGGCGTTCCCCAGGTGGATGGGCAGCTCCGCCCCGCGCAGCTTTGGGTGCCGGGCCACCAGCTTCCAGTAGCCGTTCAGCTCCGCGCCCGAGAAGACGCCCACCCGGCCGCCGTACGCCGCGGGATCGTAGCCCGCCTGCTCCAGCGCCTCCCAGGCGCACTCCAGGAACAGGCGCTGCGTGGGGTTCAGGTAGACGGCGTCGCGCGGCGAAAGGCCGAAGAAGGCGGCGTCGAACAGCTCCACGTCGCGGAGTAGCCCGTTCGCGCGGACGTAGTCGGGGTTCCGCACGAGGTCGGGGCGGACGCCCGCGGCGAGCAGCTCCTCCTCCGAGAAGCGCGTGATGCTGTCCACGCCCCCGCGGAGGTTCCGCCAGAATTCCTCCACCGTCCGGGCGCCCGGAAAGCGGCCCGACATCCCCACGATCGCGACTTCCTGCCCCGTGAACGAATCCCTCATCACCCCTGTTCTCGCTGAAGGGAAGACATCGAAGCTGCCATTTCTCGAACGCGTCGACTACGAGCCGTCCCGCCCCCGCGGACCGGTGCGGGCCATGCGCTGCCGCTGGAGGTGGGCCCGCCGGGATTCAGCCCGGTCGTCGTTCTCCTGCCGCGCGTCCTCCCGCGCCGCCGGGCGCCCGTCCAGGTGGCTCGCCAGGTCGGCGAGGGTGGAGAACTGGAACAGGTCCGTGAGCGTGGCCCTGCCTGGGAACTGCTGCTCCAGGCGCGCGTGCAGCTGCGCCAGGAGGAGGGAATGGCCGCCCAGCTCGAAGAAGTTGTCGTGGAGGCCCACCCGCTCCACCTTCAGCACCTCCGCCCAGACTCCGGCCAGCAGCTTCTCGGTGGGGGTCCGCGGCGCCACGTAGTCCCGGCCCGCGGGGGCGTCGGGCGCCGGGAGAGCGCGGCGGTCCAGCTTGCCGTTGGCGTTCAGGGGGAGCCTGTCCAGCGGCACGTAGGCCGTGGGGAGCATGTACTCCGGGAGCCGCGTCTTCAGGTGCGCCCGCAGCTCCGCCCAGGACGGGGCGGCGCCCTCCGCCGCGACGGCATAGGCCACCAGGCGCTTTTCCCCGGGCGCGTCCTCGCGCACCGCCACGGCGGCCTCCCGCAGCTGCGGGTGCGCCAGGAGCGCGGCCTCCACCTCGCCCGGCTCCACGCGGAAGCCGCGGACCTTCACCTGCGTGTCCAGGCGGCCCAGGTACTCCAGCGTTCCGTCCGGGAGCCAGCGCGCGCGGTCGCCGGTGCGGTACAGCCGCCCGCCCGGCTCGCCCCCGAGCGCGTCGGGAACGAACTTCTCGGCCGTCAGCCACGGCCGGTCCAGGTAGCCCCGCGCCACCCCGGCCCCGCCCGTGTACAGCTCGCCGGGGATCCCCTCCGGCACCGGCCGGAGCCCCCCGTCCAGCACGTAGACGCGCGTGTGGGCGACCGGCTGGCCGATGGTGACGCGCCCGGCGCCGCGCTCCACCACGCAGTACGTCGCGTAGACCGTGTCCTCCGTGGGCCCGTAGAGGTTGACGACGCGCTCCACCCCGGCCTCCAGGAGCGCCTGCGCCAGCGCGTCCGGCAGCGCTTCCCCGCCCAGGTACAGCGCGCGCAGGCTCGCCGGGATCCCGCCGCTGCGCAGCAGCTCGGCCGCTGCGCTGGGGACCATGTACGCCAGGCGGACGTTGTCCGACTCCGCCGCGCGGGGGAGCTCCAGCGCGTTCTCCACCAGCACCAGCCTGCCTCCGCCGCAGAGCGTGTCGAAGATCTCGGCGACCGAGACGTCGAAGGAGATGGAGGTGGAAGCCAGGACGCAGGCGCGCTCCTCGGGGCGGACCTGCCTGGCCATCCAGCGCAGCAGCGCGGCGACGCTGCGGTGCTCCACCAGGACGCCCTTGGGGGTGCCGGTGGAGCCGGAGGTGTAGATCACGTACGCCAGCTGGCCCGGATCGGTCTCCGCGGCGGGAGCGGCAGGGTCGTCCGCGTCCTCCTCCGGGAGGGCGTCCACGCACACGACCTCGGCGGTCCCGGCCGGCACCCGGTCCCGGAGGCGCTCCTGGACGAGGACCACCGGGACGGCGGAGTCGGCGAGGAGGTAGGCCAGCCGCTCGGCGGGGTAGGCGGGGTCCATGGGCACGAAGGCGCCGCCGGCCTCGAGGACGCCGAGGATGGCGGCCACCATCTCCGGCGCCCGCTCCATGCAGATCCCGACCCGGGTCTCCGCGCCCACCCCCATGCGGCGGAGCAGGCGCGCGAGCCGGCCGGCCCGGTGGGCCAGCTCCGCGTACGTCAGCGATTCGCCGCCGGAGGCGGACATCACCGCCACCGCGTCGGGGGTGCGCGCCGCCTGCCTGGAGAACCGCGCGTGCACGCTCTCGAACGCGGGCTCCGGCGGGGTCTCGTTCCACTCCAACACCACGCGGCGGCGCTCGGCCAGGGTCATCCAGTCCACCTCCGACAGCCGCCGCGCGGGGTCCTCCGCCATGGCCTGCAGCAGCACGCCCAGGTGCCTGGCCACGCGCTCGGCCGTCGCCGCCTCGAACAGGTCCGTGCGATATTCCAACGCCCCGGTGAGCCGCTCCCCGTCGTCCGCCATGGACAGCGTCAGGTCGAACTTGACGGCCCCGCTCTCCACCTCCACCTGCTCCGCATCCACCTCGCCGAGCCGGAAGCGCCTCGTCCCGGCCGCGTCGTTCTCCAGCGTGAACACCGCCTGGAAGACCGGGGTGTGCGACAGGCTCCGCCCCACCCCCAGCTCCTCCACCAGCCGCTCGAAGGGAAGGTCCTGGTGCGCGTGCGCCCCCAGCACCCCCTCCCGCACCCGGGCGAGCAGCTCCCCGGTGGCGGGGTCGCCCGCCAGGGAGGTGCGCAGCGCCAGCGTGTTGACGAAGCAGCCGATCAGCCCCTCCACCTCCACGCGGCTCCTCCCCGCGACGGGGACGCCGACCACCACGTCGTCCTGCCCGGCGTAGCGGCCCAGCAGCGCCTGCCATCCCGCGAGCAGCGCCATGAACAGCGTGGCGCCCCCGCTCCGGGCCAGCTCCCGGAGCGCGCCCGTGGCCTCCGGCGAGAGCCCGAAGCGGACCGTGGCTCCCCGCGCGCTCACCTGAGCGGGGCGGGGGCGGTCCGTCGGCAGCTCCAGCACCGGCGGGGCGCCTCGCAGCTGTTCCCTCCAGTAGGCGACCTGCTCCCGGAGCGCTTCGCCCCGGAGCCAGTCGCGCTGCCACACGGCGTAGTCCGCGTACTGCACCGGCGGCTCCGGCAGCGGCGAATCCTCCCCCCGCGAAAAGGCCTCGTACAGGGCCGACACCTCGCGGATCAGGAGGCCCACCGACCAGCCGTCGCTGACGATGTGGTGAAGGGTGAAGAGCAGGGCGTGGTCGCGCTCGCCCAGGCGCAGCAGCGCCGCGCGCAGCAGCGGGCCCTCCGCCAGGTCGAAGGGACGGGCGGCCTCTTCCCGCGCCCGGCGCAGCAGCTCCGCCTCGCGCTCCGGCTCCGCCCGGCCGCGCAGGTCGGTGGTCTCCAGCGGGAAGGACGCGGGCGGGGCGACGGTCTGCACCGGCCCGCCCGCGACCGCGCCGAACGTGGTGCGGAGCGCCTCGTGGCGGCGGACGACCTCCCCGAGCGCCCGCCGGAGCGCCGCGGGATCCAGCGCTCCGCGGAGCCGCAGCACGGCCGGCATGTTGTAGGCCGCGGAGCCGGGCTCCATCCGGTCCAGGAACCAGAGCCGCTGCTGCGCGAAGGAAAGCGGCAGCGGCCCGTCGCCCCGCGGCACCCTGGCGATCGGCGGGGCGGGGAGCCGGGCGTCCGCCCGCAGCATCGCCTCCGCCCGCCCGGCCAGCTCCGCCACCGTGGGCGCCTCGAAGACCGCGCGCAGCGGCAGCTCCACCCCGGACGCCTCCCGCACGCGCGAGATCAGCCGCGTCGCCAGCAGCGAGTGCCCGCCCAGCGCGAAGAAGTCGTCCGTCGCCCCCACGCGCGGGACGCCGAGCACCGCGGCCCAGGCCCCGGCCACGATCTCCTCCAGCGGCGTGCGGGGCGCCACGAACCCCTTCCCGGACGACACGTCCGGCGCGGGGAGCGCTCCGCGGTCCAGCTTCCCGTGGGCGGTCAGCGGGAGGGAGTCCAGCACGACCAGCGCCGCCGGGACCATGTGCTCCGGGAGCCGCTCCCCCAGCCAGCCCGTCAGCTCCGTGGCCGTGACCGCCGCGCCGTCCGCGGGGACCACGTACGCCACCAGCCGCCTCGCTCCGGGCCGGTCCTCCAGGACCACGACCGCGGCCTCGCGCACCCGCGGGTGCCGCGCGAAGGCCGCCTCCACCTCGCCCGGCTCGATGCGGAAGCCGCGCACCTTGACCTGGAAGTCGGTCCGCCCCAGGAACTCCAGCACGCCGCCCGCTCCCCAGCGTGCCCGGTCGCCGGCCCTGTACAGCCGGCGCCCCGCGCTCGCCGCGAACGGGTCGGGAACGAACTTCTCGGCCGTCAGCTCCGGCCGGTCCAGGTAGTCGCGCGCCACGCTCGCCCCGCCGATGCACAGCTCGCCCGGCACACCCACGGGCGCCGGGTTCCCGGAGCGGTCCAGCACGTACAGGGAAGCATTCCCCAGCGGGCGCCCCATCAGCAGGGCGCCCGGCGTCTCCCCCTCTAGCCGGTGCGCGGCGCACATGATGGTGCCCTCGGTGGGGCCGTAGAGCACCCAGATCTCCGCGGCCGGGAAGACCCGGCGCATCCCGTCCAGCAGGTCGGGGGCGACGGCGTCGCCGCCCACGAACAGCCGCCGCAGCCGGGGGGGCGCCACGCCGGTGGCCCGGACCCGCTCCACCACCTCGCGCATCAGGGCGGGAACCGCGTGGAGGACGGTGGCGTCCGCCAGCTCGCCCAGCAGGCGCGCGACGTCGACCACCCTCTCGCGCGCGACCACGCGCACGCGGCTCCCGCACAGCAGCGGGAGGATGGACTCGAAGAGCCAGATGTCGAAGGCGACGCTCGCCAGCGCCGGCACCACGTCGCCGGGCCCGAAGCCGAAGGCGTCGCGGGTCGCCAGCAGAGTGTGCAGCAGGCTCCCGTGCTCCACCCGCACGCCCTTGGGCCTCCCCGTGGATCCCGACGTGTAGATGACGTACGCCAGGTGGCCGGGCCCCAGCTCCAACGCGGGCGGCTCCGCGCTCTCCCGGTCGATCCGCTCCCGGTCCGCGTCGATGCAGAGCGTCGCGATCCCGTGCGGAGGGAGCGCCTCCGCCAGGTGCGCCTGCGACAGGACCACGGCCGCGCCCGAGTCCTCCAGCAGGAGCGCCAGGCGCTCGCGGGGATAGGCGGGGTCCAGGGGGACGTAGGCTCCGCCCGCCTTCCACACGGCGAGCACCGCCAGCAGCAGCTCGGGCGTGCGCTCCATGAACAGCGCCACCCGGGTCTCCGGTCCCACGCCCATCCCGCGCAGCGCGCGGGCGAGCCGGTTGCTGCGCGATTCCAGCTCGGCGTAGGTGAGGGCGTCCACGTCCGAGACCACCGCGACGACTCCGGGCGTCCGCGCCGCCTGCTCGGCGAAGAGCCGGTGCACCAGGCGCCCGACCGGGTACGCTGCCGGGGCGTTCCACTCCTCGACGACCCTCCGCCGCTCCCCGGGGGTGAGGAGGGGGAGGTCGGAGAGCCGTTGCTCCGGGCCGGCGGCCGCCCCCCCCAGGAGCACCCGGAAGTGCTCCGCCATCCGCTCGACGGTGCCGCCGTCGAAACGGTCGGCGCGGTACAGCAGCGTCCCCGAGATCCGCTCCCCCTCCTCCACCAGCTCCAGCTCCAGGTCGAACCGGGCGACCGTGGCTCCGCCGTCGAGCGGCTCGGTCTCCAGCTCCCCCAGACGAAGCCGGCTCCGCCCGGTGTTCCGGAAGGCGAACAGCACCTGGAAGAGCGGCGTGTACGCCAGGCTCCGCCCGGGGGCCAGCTCCTCCACCAGCTTCTCGAAGGGAACGTCCTGGTGCGCGAAGGCGCCCAGCGTCGCCGCCCGCACGCGCGCCAGCAGCTCGCGGAAGGAAGGGTCGCCGGCCAGGTCGGTCCGCAGCACGAGGGTGTTGACGAAGAAGCCGATCAGCCCCTCGGTCTCCAGCCGTGTGCGCCCTGCGACCGGGGTGCCCACGCTCACGTCCTCCTCCCCGGTCCAGCGGGCGAGGAGGAGCTGGAAGGCCGCCAGCAGCGTCATGAAGAGGGTGGCGCCCTCCCGCCGGCCCAGCGAGCGCAGCGCCCGCGCGACGTCCTCCGGGATCAGCAGGGTGCGGCGGCCTCCCTCCGTCCCCTGGACGGGCATCCGGGGGCGGTCGGCCGGGAGCTCCAGCGCCGCCGGAGCACCGGCCAGCCGCTCCCTCCACCAGGCGAGCTGCGCCTCCAGCACCTCGTCCCGGAGCCACCGGCGCTGCCAGGCGGCGTAGTCGGCGTACTGCACCGGCAGCTCCGGCAGCGCGGGCTTCCGCCCGGCCCCGAGCGCGGCGTACAGCTCCGACACCTCGCCCACCAGCACGTCCATCGACCACCCGTCCGAGACCACGTGGTGCATGGTGAAAAGCAGCACCCACTCGTCCTCGGCCACGCGCAGCGCCCGCGCCCGCAGCAGCGGCCCCGCCTCCAGGTCGAAGGGGCGCAGCGCCTCGGCGGCCACGGTGCGCCGGACCTCGTCCGCCAGCGCCGCCTGCGGCAGGCCGCGCAGGTCGGCCACGCCCACCCGTGTCGCCCCGGGCTCCCCGACCACCTGCACGGGAACGCCTCCGCGGGACGCGAAGACGGTCCGCAACGCCTCGTGCCGGCGCACGACCGCGCCCAGCGCGCGCTCCAGCAGCCCCGCGCCGAACGCACCGCGCACTCGCAGCGCGGCGGGGATGTTGTACGCAGGGCTGCCGGGCTCCATCCGGTCGAGAAACCAGAGCCGCTGCTGCGCGAAGGAGAGCGGCAGGGGCGAGCCGTCCCGCGGGGTCGGGACCAGCGGCGGCGCCTGCACGCCCCCATGGGTCCCCAGCAGCGCGTCCACGCGCGCGGCGAGCGCGCGAACGGCGGGCGCCTCGAAGATGGCTCCCAGCGGGAGCTCCACGCCGCAGGCCGCGCGCACCCGCGAGACCACCCGGGTGGCCAGGAGGCTGTGTCCCCCCGCCTCGAAGAAGTCGGTGTCCGCGTCCACCTCCCCGGCGCCGAGGACGTGGGCGTAGATCCCGGCCAGCAGCTCCTCGGTGGGCGTGGACGGCGCGGCGCGGACCACTCCGGCGTGCGCGTCCGGCGCGGGAAGGGCCCGCCGGTCGAGCTTTCCGTTGCGAGTCAGCGGGAGCGTCTCCAGCACGACGAGAGCGGACGGCACCATGTGCTCCGGGAGGCGCGTCCGCAGGTGCGCGCGCAGCTCGGCGGGGGCGGGACGCCCCTCTCCCCGGGGCACCACGTATACGACCAGGCGGGGATCTCCCGGCGTGTCCTCCCTCACCAGCGCCACCGCTTCCCTCACCCCCGCGTGGGAGAGCAGCGCGGCCTCGATCTCCCCCGGCTCCACGCGGAAGCCGCGCACCTTGACCTGGGTGTCGGCCCGCCCCAGGTACTCCAGCTCCCCCGCGTCCGTCCACCGCGCCCGGTCGCCCGAGCGGTACAGCCGCGAACCGCTGCGCTCCCCCCCGAACGGGTCCGGGACGAAGCGCTCCGCCGTCAGGCCGGGCAGGCCCAGGTACCCCCTCGCCAGCCCCGCACCGCCCACGTACAGCTCCCCCGGCATCCCGGGCGGCACCGGTTCCCCGGCACGGTCGAGCAGGTAGACGCGCAGGTCGGGGATCGCGCTCCCGATCGGGCTCGCCGCGCCGCCCTCCACGTCGTCCCGCCCGATGGGGCGGAAGGTGACGTGCACGGTGGTCTCGGTGATCCCGTACATGTTCACCAGGCGCGGGCGCTCGTACCCGTGCCGCTCCGTCCACGGCCGGAGGCTCGCCGGCTCCAGCGCCTCGCCCCCGAAGACCACGCAGCGGAGCGCGAGGCCGGCGCCGTCGGCCCATCGCTCGTCCGCCGCGACCAGCTGCCGGAAAGCGGAGGGCGTCTGGTTGAGGACGGTCACCCGCTCGCGCGCCAGGAGGGCGCGGAACGCCTCCGGGTCGCGGCTGGTCTCCGCGGGGACGACCACGAGGCGCCCCCCGTGGAGGAGGGCGCCCCAGATCTCCCACACCGAGAAGTCGAAGGCGTACGAGTGGAACAGCGCCCACACGTCGTCCGGCCCGGGGCCGAGCCATGCCCCGGTGGCGCGGAAGAGCCGCACCACCTGCGCGTGGGGGACGAGCACGCCCTTGGGGAGGCCCGTCGAGCCGGAGGTGTAGATGACGTAGGCGAGGCTCGCGGGGTCGACCTCCACGCCCGGCCCGTGCTCCGGATGGGCGCCCAGCAGGGCGGCGTCACGGTCCAGGCAGAGGACGCGCGCGCCGCCGCCGGGGAGGGTGGTGAGGTGGCGCTCCTCGGTGATCAGCACCGGGGCGCCGCAGTCCGCCAGGGTCCGGGCGAGCCGGTCGGGTGGATACGCGGGATCCAGCGGGACGTAGGCGCCACCGGCCTTGAGGACGCCCAGGAGCGCCGCCACCATGTCGGGGGAGCGCTCCAGGCACAGGGCGACCGGGACTTCGGGACCGACGCCGAGGGCGGCCAGCGCGTGAGCCAGGCGGTTGGCCCGCCGGTCCAGCTCGCGGTACGTGAGCGAGCGCTCCCCGGACCGCACCGCCACGGCGTCGGGAGTGCGCGCCGCCTGCCGCTCGAAGAGCCGGTGGAGCGGCGCCTCCACGGGAAACGCTTCCCCCGCTCCGCTCCACTCTTGCACCACCCGCGCGCGCTCGGTGGCGGTCATGAGCGGCAGTTCCGCGACGGGGCGCCCGAGGGCGTCGGACATCCCCTCCAGCAGCATCCGCAGCTGTCCCAGCAGCCGCCTCGCGGACTTCGCGTCGAACCGGGCCTCGTCGTAGGCGAGCGACAGCTCCAGCTCTTCCCCCGGCACCACCTCGAGGACGAGCGCGTACCCCGCCCCGGCGGTGGGAGACACGCGGCGGAAGCCGTGCACCCTCCCGCTCCCCGTCTCCGCCTCGCCCACGCCGGCGTCCGGAAAGCCCTGGAAGACGAACAGCGTCTCGAAGAGCCGCTGCCCCCGGGGCACTCCCGCCCACTCCTGGATTCGCTCCACGGGCCAGTGCTCGTGCGCACGGGACTCGAGCTGCTCCTCCTGGAGCCGCCGGAGCCAGGCAGCGGCGGTCTCGTCCGGCAGGGGCCGGATCCGCACCGGCACCGTGTTGACGAAGACGCCGAGCATGGTTTCCGCCGCGGGGAACCGTGCGGCGCGTCCGGCCGTCACGAACCCGAAGACCACGTCCTCCTCCCCCGTGCAGCGGGCGAGCAGCGTCCCCCAGGCGCCCAGCAGGAGGGTGCTCAGCGAGAGGTGGTGCCGGCGCCCGGCCTCCTGCAGGCGCTTCGCGAGCGCGCTCTCCAGCACGGCGCCCTGCACCCCGTAGCGCTCCCCTTCCCGCGCCCCTGCGCGCG
Source organism: uncultured Gemmatimonadales bacterium (assembly GCA_963716255.1). Classification (GTDB taxonomy): domain Bacteria; phylum Gemmatimonadota; class Gemmatimonadetes; order Longimicrobiales; family Longimicrobiaceae; genus JAFAYN01. The sequence goes on from OY970303.1 coordinate 4,764,140, forward strand.
GGCTTCCCAGCGGCGCCGCCCCCGGGAACCCCTCCAGCATCCCGCTCCAGAACGCTTCTCCCGCCGCCGGGTCCTGCCGGGCGGCCCACTCCACGTATCCCACGAACGGCTGCGCGGGCGCGCGCCGCGGGGCGTCCCCACGGCAAAACCCCTCGTAGCAGGCGAACAGCTCGCGCAGGCAGAGCGACGCCGACCACCCGTCCAGCACCAGGTGGTGCTGGCTCCACACGAAGGCGGAGGAGCCTCCCGGGAGACGCAGGCGGGAGAGACGCACGAGCGGTGAGACGGCCAGGTCGAAGCCCCGCTCCCGGTCCTTCGCGAGGAAGCGCTCCATGTGCACCTCCCGCTCCCCCTCCGCGACCGTCCGCCAGTCGTGCTCCTCCAGCGGGAGCGCGGTGCTCCCCCCCACCACCTGGAGCGGCTCTTCCAATCCCTCCCAGAAGATCGACGTCCGCAGAACCGTGTGCCGCTCCGATACCAGCTGCCAGGCGCGCTGGAACGCCGGTGCGTCGAAGTCTCCCTCCAGCGTCCAGCCGACCTGGTCGACGTACGCTCCGGCCTGTGCGCGCTTCAGCACGCGCAGGAGGATGCTCCGCTGCATCGCGGTGAGACGGTAGACGTTCTCGACGTTCTGCATCTAGGATGTTCCTGGTCGGTCCTGGTGCGCCCCGCGGACTGCAGGGAGGCGCAGCCCTTCCCCCAGTCATCCGGTTCATGTCCCTTTGTGCGCCCGGCAGCGGCAACCACATGCCTCGGGGTCCAAATGGATCCCTGTATTTCGCGCAAAGCTTGGCGCAAAGTAAATTAGTCCTGAACACCGCTTTTTAAAACCCCTATGTCCGGAACCGTGAGCCGGTCCGGGGCCAGCGGGGGAGCCAGGCGTCCGGAGTGGTGCCGAGTCCCGTTCTCTCAGACCCGATCAACGAGCGAACCCGGCCATTCGGGAACGGGCGTCACGTCCGGTTCCTTCGCACCGATGGCGATTGCGATTTCCAGAAGTACGACAGGGCGCCCGGAGTGGTCCGGGCGCCCTGTCTGCAATCTATTGTACTACTGGAATTTATGTCCCTGCGACAGAACTCGATGTCGCGAGCGACAGAATAGATGTCGCGATTGCGACAGAATACATGTCGCCCATCAAAAAGCTGTTGGACGACATCCTTTCTGTCGCTTGCGCGACATGCAAAATGTCGCAGTTTTGCAATCTCGCGACACGCAACTTGTCGCCGGCAGTTCGCAATCCTGCTTCCCATGCCCTCAAACCCAAGGAGGCATGGCGCTACCAGAGCCTGCTGGACTTGACTCTCGGTGTGTCAACCAGTCCAGGGCAACACTGCAACCACCGTCTGTACGAGGTGCGGAGAAGGCGAAGCTCCGGGCAGCCTGTGCTTGACATCGGCATTGAGCCGCCCCATGCTCCTCGCCAGGGTAGTCCAGCGGATCCGTCTCGGCGCTTTCGAGCACCCGCCAGATCTGCTCAGGAGTGCTTTGGCGGGCCCCCACTCCTTGCAAAAAAGGAGGGGGCATATTGACGATCGAAGTGTGCCCGGCGATGGGATGATGGGTCGCACGCATAGGGCTCCGATGCGCGTACCTGCGCAGCGGTTTTAGTGGCGTTCGCGGGAGAACTGGTTTCGGATCCATGTGGATTCGAGATGCCAGTCCGGGACGGAGAAGCCGATCTCCGTACGACAAAACTCTGACCATGCCGCCGATTCGTCTGCATAGATGATCGGTGCACCGTCCAGCGGGTGTAGTCGGACCGCACAACGCTCGTCAAGGTAGGCAACAGTTGCCGTCGAGTCATTGGCATCCGTGGAGCACGAAGGCTCCACCCACCCGGGGAACCTTCGCAAAACATCCAGCTCGCAAGCTTTCCAGTACCGTGGCATGGGTTGGATCTCCTTCCGAGATGAGGTGTCGAGGCGATCAATTGGCAGCCCCCGGGGTGTATCGATGGCCCGCCTGCGTGAGTGGAACATCGTAGTGAATCGATTTCCTGGAAGTCATCGCGGGGCGGCATTAAATGCACCTCACCCCACTGCGTCCGGCGTGCCTACGAACACCAATTCTCCTGCAGCGCCGGCTGACAGAACGATTCTGCGTCGCACATCGACGGCCCATGCCGCGGCGTTCGACATAGAGTAGTGAACGGCGACCCCGCTCCTGAACCTGCCCTGCCACCCGGAAGGCACGATGACCGATCATCCCGCAAAGCCAATCCGTCGCCCGATCAGGGGGGAAGTGACCGACCTCGGGGCCGTGGAGCTCGCCGCGGCAGTACGAGCGCGCCGGATCTCTAGCAGAGAGGTAGTGCAGGCCCATCTCGATCGGATTGAGACGGTCAACCCGCGAGTCAATGCGGTGGTCGCTCTTCTCGCTGAGCAAGCCCTGCATGCGGCGGATGCCGCCGACGAGGCCGTCCGCGCCGGCGCAGAGCTCGGACCGCTGCATGGTGTACCGTTCAGTGTCAAGGAGGGGCTTGACGTCGCCGGAACGCCGACGACCGACGGTGTGCGGGCGTTCGCCGGGGCAGTTCCATCGATTGACGCTCCCGCCGTGGCAAACCTCCGTGCATCCGGCGCCATTGTCATCGCGAGAACCAACTTGGCCGACTTCGCTCTGCGGTGGCATACCGAGAGCGAGCTCCACGGCGCGACGCGCAACCCCATCGACCCCGCCGTGACCCCGGGCGGCTCCAGCGGCGGCGACGCGGTTGCCGTCGCCACCGGGATGGTCGCGTTCGGCGTGGGCCACGACATGGGAGGCTCGGTCCGGTGGCCGGCGCAGTGCAACGGCGTGGCTGCCCTGAAGCCGTCGTTCGGCCGGATCCCCGATGCCCGTGACCTCCAGCCCACCGAGCAGCCGTTGAGCGGCCAGTTCATGGCGGTCGCCGGCCCGATCGCGCGCAGCGTGAGCGACCTGCGGACCCTGCTCGCCGTGATGAGCCGGCCGAGCGCGCGGGACCCGTGGCACGTCCCCCATGGGTGCGACGTGCCGGCCCTCCGCGCGCCGGTGCGCGTGGCGCTCGCAGCCCGGCCCCCCGGCGCGAAGTGCGCGCCGGAAGTCGAGCGTGCCGTGCGCTGGGCGGGCAACGCCCTCGCGGACGCGGGCTACATCGTGGAGGAGATCGAGCCCCCGGACACCATGGAGGTCGCGCAGCTGTGGGTGCGGATCCTGGTCGCGGCGCTGGTCCCGGTCTGGGACGAGCAGCTCAGGCCGCACTGCTCGCCCAACTCCCGGAGGTTCATCGAGGACGCGATGACGCGCTATCCGCTCGACCCTCCCGAGGCGCAGTACTCGGCGTGGATGGAGCGCCAGGCGCTGGCGCGGAAGTGGAGCCTGTTCATGGAGCGGTACCCACTCGTGCTCACCCCCGTCTCCATGGAGCCGCCGTTCGCCGTCGGCGCGGACCTGGAGCCCGGCGCGATCACCTCGCTCGTGAGCGACTTCAGGTATCTCCTGCCGGCGAACGTCCTCGGGCTCCCCGCGCTCACGGTGCCGGTGCGGCGCGCGGGGAAACGGCCGCAGGCGGTGCAGCTCATCGGGCGCTATCTCCACGAAGCCGCGTGCCTGGACGCGGGAGCCGCGCTCGAACGGGCGGGGCTCCCCACGCTGCCGGTGGACCCGGTTCCGGGCGAGCCCTGAACCGGGCCTCGCACAGAGACAAAGAGGTACGGGGAGGGAGTGCCCATCTCTCTCCTCCCTTTCTCCGTGTCTCTGTGTGAGATCCCTCTTAAGTCCGCTCCTTCACGTCCCGGTCGCGGATCAGCTGGTTCAGGCGTGTCTCGATCTCCTTGCCCACTTCCGTCCACCCGCTCCGCACCGGCTTCATGTCGCGAACCGGCTTCCCCTTTCTCGGAATCGCGTTGAGATGCCCGAAGGGCTCCCTCGTCCATTCGCACTCTTCAAGGATGATGGGAATGACCACGCAGCTGCCGTTGCGCTCGCGCTCGACTGCGCGTCGAACCTCCACCCCCCGCACGTAGTCCGACGCAATGAACTCGGGGCTGACCAGCAGGAGCATCACGTCCGCGGTCTCGAGCTCGGCGCGGATCTCCCGGTCCCAGTCTGCGCCGGGGGGAATGAGGCCGTCGTCCCACAATTCCAGCAGGCCACGCGTTGCCTTCAGGGGTTTGAGGCGCACGAGCAGTTCGTCCTTGTGGCGGCGATCGGAGCTCGTGTAGCTGATGAAGACGCGGGGACGCCACCGCCACCCCTCACGCTGGAGCGGATCCGAAAGCCGGTTGAGTTCCGAGGTCGGGTTTACCGCCACCGTTCCCCGCGCCGTCGATGCCGAAGACGAGTTGTGGTTCGTCTCGTCCGCCTGCAGGGTGGAGACGGGCACGAAAATACCCGGACGTCCCTCCACCTCGAGCTCCTCCTCCTCCTCGAGTCCACGGATGTCGCCGTGGATCGTCCCGAAGTCGGCGCGGATCACGCCCAGCAGCTCCAGGCGTGCCTCCCGTGGTCCGGTCACGGTCACGTCGATGCGGCGCTCTTCCGCATCGAGCCGCGCCAGCGCCCGCGCCTCTCCGTCGGCCAGGATTACCCCGCCTCGCCAGCGGGGGAGCGATGGCTTTCCGTCGCCGGTCTCGTTCAGAGGGTAGGTGCGCGCGATGAAGCGCGGGAGCAAGCCTTCCGGGACGGTAGTGTACCGATAGCGGACCCGCGTCGCGCCGTCCTCGGGAGTCCAGTGGGCGGTGAGGTCCGGCTGCTCCAGCGGCAGTCGCTGCGGGACGAGCCATTGATCGTTGGCTTCGCCTACGGGGATGGCAAGGTCGAAGCGGCACATCAGGTCAACCAGGTAGCGCCGCATCGTCTCCGGCTCGTGCGGGAGCGTTTCGCCAACCGCCTCCATGGTCAGCATTCCGCTGCCGTCGTCGCGCACTGCCTCGCGAAGGAGCCGGTAGATCCCGTCCGTGACCCAGCGCGGGTCCAGCACGGTCGAATCGCGCAGCCGGGCGTCCCGCCCATAGTTCAACGCGATGCCTAGAGTATGGAACACATTGGCGAGGTAACGCTGCCCTCCGTCCTCCCTCTCGCCATGTTGCGCGCAGATCGCTTGAAAGGTGGTGTACTCCATGTATGGCGTGCGCCTCTGCGCACGCTCGATCGTCGCCTTGATCTGCAGCCACGGTCGATGGAAGCGCTGCGTGACGATCGGCATGTCGGCGACGGTGGTCGCCAGGAGCGATCGTAGCGCGTCGATTCCCAGGCCGGAGCGACAGTCGGTCTCCATGAAGCCCACGATGAAGGGATATTTCTCTTGGAGGGCGCGCCGGTCAATGACGAAGGGGGCTGTGGCGAACTTGTTGAGCGCGACGATCACCGGCGACACACGTCCGTTCTCGTCGGTCCCGAACGCACGGAGGAGACGAAGCCAGTATTCCGCATCGGTTTTCTGCGTGTCTTCCCGCCCTGTGAGCACCACGATGTACACGGTGCTCTCCGACAGGAAGAAGGCATGAGTGGAGTGAGTCACCACCTGGCCGGCGAAGTCCCAGATGTTGACGCGCACTTTGCGATCGCCGCATGCCAGCTTCCAATGCGTGATCTCAATCCCCAGGGTCTCCTTTGGCGAGCGGGCGAAGGTACCCCTGACGATGCGGCGCGCGATCGATGTCTTGCCCGCCGCGCCGCGGCCGACCAGCACCAGCTTCACCTCGTTCAACGACCGGGCACCGCGGGCTCGTGTGGCGTGGAAGGCATCAAGGACGGTGCGGGGATCGTGAGTGGACTTTTGCGCCACACGCTTGTCGGGCTGCACGTAAGGGCCGAGAAGCGCCTGCGAGAGGCCCAGCCCGAGGTTTCCCTGCAGCCACAGCTCCTGCAGAGGGAGGCGCTCGAGACCTGGGGGGAGGTCCACCAGCAGGTTGGAGGAGGCATCGAGCGCCGTGAGCTCACCACACCGGGTGAGGCTCTCGGGAAGGGCCCTGAGCCAGTTGCTGCTGACGTCGAGCGACTGAAGCCGTGTGAGCTGACCGATCGACTCCGGGAGTACCGTGAGCTGATTCTCACTGACCTCGAGGCACTTGAGCCGCGTGAGCTGCCCGATCGCCTCCGGCAGCACTGTGAGCTTGTTGTGGGAGGCGCCGAGCCACACCAGCCGCGTGAGTTGCCAGATCGCTTCCGGGAGCGCGGTGAACTGGTTGGAGGCGATGCCTAACCACTCCAGCTCCGTGAGCTGCCCGATGGTGTCCGGCAGCGCGGTGAGGTGGTTGCCCCCGACGTGGAACCCCTGCAGCCGTGTGAGCCGCCCGATCGACTCCGGCAGCTTGGCGAGCCGGTTGTAACGGAGCCCGAGCGTGCGCAACCGGGCGAGCTGACCGATCGACTCCGGGAGTACCGTGAACTGGTTGTCGTTGGCGTCGATCCATTCCAGCTGCGTCAGCTGCCCGATCGCTTCCGGCAGCGTGGCGAGCCGGTTCTGCTTGATGAACAGTCTCTCCAGCAGCCTCAGCTCACCGACCGCCTCCGGCAGCACGGTCAGATCGTTGCGGCTGACGTCGAGCTCCTGAAGCCGTGTGAGCTGCCCGACCGCCTCCGGCAGCATGGGGAGCCGGTTGGCGCGAATGCCGAGCGTTTCCAGGCGTGTCAGCTTCCAGAGCCCCTCCGGCAGCACCGTCAGCTCGTTGCGGCTGACGGTGAGCGTCCGCAGCCGTGTGAGCGCCCCGACCGCCTCCGGGAGGTTGGTGAGCCGATTATTGGCGACGTCGAGCTCCTCCAGCTGCGTTAGCCGTCCGAGTGCCTCCGGGAGGGCGGTGAGCCGGTTGTTGCCGACGTCGAGTGACCGCAGCCGTGTGAGCTGTCCCAACGCCTCCGGCAGCGCGGTGATTCGGTTGCCGCGAGCGTCAAGCGATTGCAGCTGCGTGAGCTGTCCGAGCCCCTCCGGCAGAGCGGTGAGCCGGTTGCCGCTGGCGTTCAGCGACTGAAGGTGCGTAAGCTCGCAAAGCGCCTCCGGCAGCTCTTTCAGGTCCAGCCCTCTCAGATTCAGGTTGAGCGCCCGCGTGTCGCGCGCCTCTGCCACGCGCCTCACCAGCTCCTCAACCGCCGTCGCAGCAACGCTCATATGCGCCCTCCGATCCTGTTGGCGGCCGGGATCGCTAGGTGGTGATCACCGCCGGACGGGCGGCCGAATGCCTGTGGATAGACGGTCAGCCGCCGGCCGTCGTGCCGAGGGATCTCGCGAACCACGCGTCCGCGTTGCGGCGCACGAACGCCGTCGTCAGGGCGATGTCGTTCGAGACGATCCGGTCGTTCTCCAGGTGCGGGACCGTTTCCCTGAGCCCCGCGACCACCGCCCTCCCCGCGGGCGACAGCGTCAGCCCGTCCTGCAGCTCCGCCGCCTGCGCCGCCAGCAGCAGCTCGATGGCGATGATGGTCTCGCAGTTCTCCAGGACCGTCGGCAGCTTGAGCGCGCCGGTGCCGCCCATGCTCACGTGGTCCTCCTGCAGCTGCGACGTCATGATGGTGTCCACAGACGACGGCGTCGCGAGCACCTTGCTCTCGTTGACGAGCGCCGCGGCGGTGTACTGGGCGATCATGAACCCGGAGTTCAGCCCCGGCGTCCGCACCAGGAAGTTGGGGAGCCCGCGCTGCCCGGAAAGCAGCTGGTACGCGCGGCGCTCCGCGGCGCTGCCGAGCTCCGCGCAGGCGATCGCCGCGAAGTCCAGCGCCATCGCCGTGGACTCGCCGTGCAGGTTGCCGCCAAAGAGGATCGCGTCCTCGTCGGGGAAGAAGAGGGGGTTGTCGCCCACCGTGTTGATCTCCGCTTCCACCATCGACGCGGCGAAACCCAGCGCCTGCCGGACCGCTCCGTGGATCTGCGGCAGGCAGCGGAACGAGTACGGGTCCTGCATCGAGCGGTTCGCGTGCGGGAGCGCCCAGTGGTTGCTCCCGGCCGCGAGCGACGAGAGGTGCGCCGCCACGTCGCGGCGCTCCCGGTGCTCGGTGACGGAGTGATAGAGCGCGTCGAAGAACGTGCGCGAGGTGCAGAATGCCTGCAGGCTCACCGACGCCGCCACCTCGGCCGCCGCGACCAGGCGCGCGGCCCGGGCCAGCGACAGGACCGCGGCCGCGGTGATGTACTGCACGCCGTTGATCAGGGCCAGGCCCTCCTTGGGGCCGAGATCCAGGGGCTCCAGTCCCATCTCCGCGAGTACCGGCCCAGCCTCCCGCAGCTCGCCGCCGAGGTACACGAAGCCCTGTCCCAGCAGCGGCAGCGCCATGTGCGCCAGCGGCGCCAGGTCGCCGCTGGCGCCCACCGTGCCCTTGCGGGGCGTGGCCGGGATGACGCCGCGGTTCCAGAATGCCAGGAGCCGGTCGACGACGGCCGTGGAGATGCCGGTGTTGCCCGTCCGGAAGGTGAGCAGCTTCAGCAGCATCGTCGCGCGCGACGTGTCCTCGTCCGCGAAGGCGCCCACCCCGCACGCATGCGACAGGATCAGGTTCTGCTGCAGCACGTGCATGCTCTGCGCGGGCACGCGCGTCTCGCACAGCGCGCCGAAGCCGGCGTTCACGCCGTAGATGTGGATGTCCTCGGCGGCCTTGGCGGCCACGTAGGCGCTCCCCCGGGCGATGGCCGCCCGCATCCCGTCTTCCAGGTCTAGGTGCGGCCGCGTAGCGACGAGCCCCGCCACGTCCTCGATCGTGTATCGTCCCGCGCCGATCCGGTGCGCGCTCGCGGCATTCATGACGCGGCTCCCGGGCCCGGGACGGCGCCCCCGTCCAACTCCGCGCCGATGTCGCGCCGGTAGTCGAATCCTTCCGGGGTCCTTTCCGGGATCACGCGCTCCAGCCATCCATAGGCCGACTCCCTGGCCGCCCGCACGCTCGGTCCGCGGGCCGATACCACCAGGGTCGAGTAGAGCCTGGCGCTGACGGTCACCGCGTCGGCGCGCTCGTCGAGCACGTCCACCCAGCCCGTGTAGGCGCGGGTGTGCGGGTCTTCCGCCTCCTTGGGGACGACCAGGGTCGGGGGGATCCAGTCGTCGGGAACCGGGTCGGGATAGACCGTCGGGAACGCGGCCACCGCGATCGACGCACCCGCCTTGAAGGCCGGCGTTAGCTCGGCGAGCCGGTCCTCCTGCGTGGCCTGCAGCAGCTCGGCGACCGGCACGTCCAGCCCGGTCACCAGGTTGGCGGTGGTGTTTCCGCCCGGTGAGCGGGTGTTTACCTCCAGGAGGTAGATGCGGCCCTCCGCGGTCTTGATCAGGTCGACGTTCAGGAAGGTGCGGGGGTGGCGGCCTAGAGCGCGCGCGAGGTGCTCGCAGAACGGCCCGACGATGGAGCCGGCGATCCACTCGAGGTCGGCGGGCTCCACGAGGCCGGGCACCGTGTTGCCCACGGACACGCCGCCGGTACCGTCGCACAGCGGACCGGTCTCACCCTCGAACCGGTGCTTGTAGCACACGTTCTCGCCGAGCCGGAAGATGGCGCCGCCGCCGTCGACGAGGCACGTGTAGCTGAACTGCCGTCCCTCCACGAACTGCTGCAGCAGCACCCGGCCGCTGTCCTCGATGGAGCTTCGCGCGAACTCCTCCAGCTCCGCCGCCTCGGGCAGGCGAACCACGCGCGTGCGCCCGGCGGCGCTGCCGCCGAAGTGGTGGCTGTAGTCGCCCACGAACTTGGCGACCGCATGTCCCCCCAGGCCGGCGACGGCATCGCGGATGGCGGAGGGATCGGAGGTCTCCAGGGTCCGCGTCAGCGGCAGGACGCCCGTCGGCGGAGGGAACACTTCGAAGATCTTCGTCTTATCCGTCTCATAGACGAGCTCCCGCGAAGTCGGGCCGACGTACGGCACGCCCGCCGCGGCCAGCGGAGCCTCCACGACGTCGAGCTGGCCCTGGCCGCTCACGTGCACCGCCGCGTAGCCCGCCAGCAGGCGGTGCACCTCGTCGGCGCTGGGCTCGCACCTCCCGTCGGCGTCGATCCGGTACAGCGGCACGTTCTCGTCTACGGCGCGCGCGAGCGCCGCGTTGGGAAGGGTCGGATACGCGTGGACCCGGACGTCCGGCGTCTGACGGTGGATCACGTCCGCGAGGACTTCCTCCGTCACCGTGTTGCCGACGAGCGCGATCTTCAGGGTCATGTGGGCGGCCTCGGGGCTCGGGTGGTGGAGGCGGGCGCCTCCGGTCCGGCTACGTGGATGCGTCGCGCGGCGGCTGGTGCCGCTCGCCGTGGAACCGGCCGGCGAACTGCTGTATCTCCCACTCCTCGAACGTGCGGCCGCCGCACCGCAGGCTCGGCGAGCGGAAGCCGAGCGCCGCCAGGCCCCGGTAGTGCTCCAGGGACGGCTCCACCCGCACGCGCCCGATCGTCCGCGGCATCCCCAGCTCCGCGCCGGAAAGGACGCCCGACAGCGTGCACGATGGAAGGATGTCCTCGTGCGGCGCCAGCAGCTCGGCCCGGGTGGCGGCGTCCACCCGCTCCTGGACGAGCCGGGGGACGTGCCGGATCTCGCGGATCGGCAGCGGCGACTGCACCAGCCCGGCCACCGCGAACAGGACGTCGTGCGCCCGGTCGAAGCGGCGGAAGGCCGCCTGCACGTCGAAGGAGTGCGGGTACGAGTCGTCGACGATGATCGTGCCGGGGCGAAGCCGCTCGACGTCGATCACGCTGGGGAAGTTGGTCGCGCCGAGGATCAGCGAGGCGCCGTAGACTTCGTCGCTGAGCAGCGGGTTCGAGAGCGCCACGGAGACGCGTCCCCGCATCCCGCAGCTCTGCTCCAGGCGCTCCGCGAACGCGCGCACCGCCGCCTCCCGCTGCGGGATGTCGGCGAGGACGATCCGCCCGGGCGGGTTGCCGCAGGTGGCGAGCAGGAGTTCTGTGCCCGCCACCCCGATGGAGCCCACGCCGACCACGGCCAGCGTTTCCTCCGGCAGGCGCCTGCCGCACTCCTCCAGCGCCCGGCCCAACGTCATGACCACCGACGCGGCGGTCGTGGCGTGGCCTGTAGTGAGGGCCGGCAGGCCGCGGCCCTCGACCCGGTCCCGCAGGGCGCACCCGTAGTCGGTGGCCGAGGCGAGCAGCCCCGTGAGCGAGACGGTGGTGGCGCCGAGCGACGCGGCCAGCCGCATGGCGGCCTCCATGTGGTCCAGGAGCCCCGCGGGGTCGTCGTAGAGCCGGGAGGCGAAGCACGGCAGCGTGACCACGCCGATGGATCCCAGGTGCGTGGCGTGGTACGAGCTGAAGAGCGGCGCGCCGCCGCTCCACTGGCGAACGATCTCGCCCGCGGGCAGCCCCGTCGCGTCCAGCAGCCGGTCGGGCAGGTAGCTGAGCGCGACCGCGTCCACGCCCGGCAGACTACCCTCGGCATGCAGCTCCAGCAGCGGGCGGCCGTCCTCGATCCGCAGCGTTTCCCCGGGCGAGGCGCAGCCGCCGGGGGGCGCCGGGCCCGCCGCCGGCACCGTGCCGCCGCCGCCGCCCCGGCGGGAGGCGATCGAGGCGGCGAGGCCGCGCGCCGTCGGCGCCAGGAAGAACTCGGAGACGTCCAGCTCGCAGCCGGTCTCCTCGTGGATCCGCCGCCGGGCCCGCACCAGGTGCATGGAGTCGGCGCCGAAGTCGAACACGTTGGCGTCGGGGTCGACGCGCTCCACGTCCAGCAGCTCCCGCCAGATGCGCTGCACGAGGTCCTGAATGGCCGCGGCCTCCGCCGGCGGTGCCGCTCCCGGCGCCCGCTCGCCCGCGGTCGCGGCTCCGCTGGGGAGGGGCGCGGGAGGACTCCCCGCGTTCCCGTTCCGGGCCGCAGGCGGCGCGCCCGCCGCGGCTACCTCGCCCGGGACCGGGGCCAGCGGAGACCCGAACATCAGCGCCACGAGCAGCTTCTTGTCGGGGGCGACGCCCAGCAGCGGCGCGAGCGCCGGGAAGTACACGTCGCCGATGGGGCACGCGGCCACCTGCGCCTGCGCCGCGCGCTCGACGAGCACCTGCATCATGGCCCCGGCTTCGAGCAGCTCGAACCGCCCGGTGAGCTCGCCGTAGACCGGAGCCATTGCCTCGGGGCACGACACCAGGAACACCGTGAACGCGCAGCGCTCGGCGAGCGACCGGTTGGGCGCGCCGTAGAGGTCCGGGACCAGGTGGCACCCGAGCGTGACCGGGACGAGCGCGGACCGCGCCGGGTCCACGAAGTAGGTGCCGCCGCTCATCCCGTCCACGGCGCCGTCGCGTATCCACACGTAGCTCTGCACGGGGTAGAGGGCCCCTGCCGACGGCCACCGGAACTTGCCCAGCTCGTCGTCGCCGGTCTGGCCCAGCGCGGACAGGACGTTCGCCAGGTCGGTGAACGCCAGGGGCCGCCCGCCGAACGCGCGCGCGCTCGCGCGCGCCGGCTTCGCTCCGGGCTGCGCGGCGAGCCCCGGCATCGCCAGCGCGATCCGCGGCCGGGCGTCGAGGTCGCGCCGGAGCGCCCGCCGCTCCAGGCGGAGTTTCAGCCGCTCCGCCGCCACCGGCAGCCCGGCATCGGCGGCGCGGGCCGTTTCGGGAACGGCGTGCGCCGGCAGGGGCTCGTCCGCCGCCGCGGGGAAGGCGGCGGCCAGCCACGCGTCCGGCGACTCGATCAGCGCGCGGAGGCGGCCCTGGTACAGAGCCGCCAGCTCGTCCAGCATGCCGGGGGGGAGCAGCGCCTCGACGCCGTCCCACGTGAGGACGAGCCGGCCGCCGTCTTCCCGGACCATGTGGTCGAGCCACACCTGCGGCGTCTGCGTGATCATGTAGCTGTCGGGGGTGGCCCCGTCGGCGAGCGTCCGCCGCTCCCGGTCCAGGCCCAGCTCGCTCGTGAACACCACGGGAACAGCGGGAGGCTGGGCGCCCGTCAGCTTCTGGATCTCGCGCCGGATCCGGATCGCTCCCACCAGCCCGTGGTCGAGGTCGTCCCACATCCGGGACTGGATGCGCAGGGCCCGCTCTCGGAACGTGCCGCCGCGGGCGTCTTCGATCTCCAGCGGCACGATGGAGGTGAAGTCGCCCACCATCGCCGCCACCTCGGGGTGCAGCGGCTGGCGGTCGAACTGGGTGAGGCTGATGCAGAACCTCGGCGACCTGGCGAAGCGGGCCAGGCACTCGGCGTAGACCGTGAGGAGCAGCGCCGACGGGGTCACGCCCGCGTCGGCGGCGGTGGCGCAGAGCCGCCGCCAGTCCTCCGGGTCGACGACGGCGTCGCGGTGGGAGAACCGGAGCGAGTCCGCGCGCCCCGGGTCCCGCGCGGCGGGGAAGTCGGGGCCGCCCGGGAGCGTGGCCAGCCTGGGACGCCAGTACGCCATGGCCCGCTCGTACTCGTCGGTGCCCTGCCTCGCCCGCTGGTGCAGCACGTAGTCGCGGAAGCTGAGCGCGATGGGGGCATACCCCTCGCCGCGCCCCTCGTAGCGGTCCAGGAGCTCGATCAGGAAGAGACGGGTGCTCTGGGCGTCGGCCATGAGCCGGTCCACGCTCACGTGCAGCACCGACGCCTCGTCCGAGAGCCGGGTGACGCGCATCTCGAACAGCGGCCACCGGTTGGCCGGGAGCACCTGGTGCGACATGCGCGCGCGCCGCGCGTGGCGGAGCACCCCGGGTGCCGCCGCCGGCTCCGCCGCTTCCTCCAGCCGGTACCAGGGGACCTCGGGAAGGATGTGCTGCAGGCCGTCGCTCGTGATGACGGCGCGCAGCATGTCGTGGCGCCGGATCACCTCGTTCCAGGCGTTCTCGAGCCGGTCCACGTCCATGGCCGGGAGCTCGAACTCCACGTACAGGTGGCAGGATACGCTGCCCGGACCGAACAGTCCGCTGCGGCCCACCCAGTAGGCCTGCTGCACGTCGGTCAGCGGGAACGGCTCGTGCCGGCGGGCCGGGTCCGGCGCCAGGCGCGGGCGGTCGTCCCGCGAGGCCGGCGACCGCCCCCCGTCCCCCAGGCGGGCGTCCACGACGGCGCTCAGCCGGGCGATGGTGCGGTTCTCCAGCAGGTCCCGGAGCGTCACGGGGACCGCGAACTCCTCCCGCATCCTCGCGACCAGCTGCGTGGCGAGCAGCGAATGCCCGCCGAGCTCGAAGAAGTCGGCGTCGGCGTCCGGCTGCGCGATGTCCAGGACCCGCGCCCAGATCGCGCCCATGCGCGCCGAGGTGCCCACGGGGGCGGCCGCGGACTCCGGAATCGCCTCGGGGCTCGCCAGGAGGGTGGCCAGGGCGGCGCGGTCGAGCTTGTCGTTGTGGGTGAGCGGCATGCGCTCCAGGAAGACCCACCTCGCGGGCACCATGTATTCCGGCAGAGATTCGCCGAGCCGCGCGCGGAACCACCGGGGCGGGTGCTCGCGGTCCGCGACCACGAACGCCACGAGCCGGGCGCCGGGGCTTCCCGCGCCGCGCAGCAGCACCGCCGCGTCGCGGACGCCGTCCAGGCGGCGGATGGCGTGCTCGACCTCGCCCAGCTCGATCCGGTGGCCGCGCAGCTTCACCTGGTGGTCGGTCCGCCCGAGGAAGCGGAGGCGTCCCTCGCCGTCGACGCGCGCCAGGTCGCCGGAGCGGTACATCCGGCCGCCGCCCCGGGCGCCGAACGGGTCGGGCCGGAACCGCTGCGCGGTCAGATCGGGCGCGCCGACGTAGCCGGACGCTACGCCGGCGCCCCCGATCCACAGCTCTCCCGCGGCCCCCCGGGGAAGCCGCCGGCACGCCTCGTCCAAGACGTAGAACGAGGTGTTGAGGAGCGGCCGGCCCAGCGACACCGCGCCGGTGGAAGCGTCGGCGAGCTCGCCCGACGAGTACACCGTGGTTTCCGTCGGGCCGTAGCACGTGTAGACCGCCGCCCCCGACCGCGCGGCCACCCTCGAAAGCAGCTCGAAGGGCAGGGCTTCGCCGCCCGTGATCACCAGCTCCAGGCGGGCGAGCGCGTCCTCGCCGTGGAGGTCGTCGGCGAGCATCTGCAGGAACGACGGCGTGCACTGGAGGTGCGTGGCGCCGGCCGCCAGGACGACGCCGGCCGCGGAGCGCGTCCCCGGGGCGCCGTGGATGACGATCCTCTGCCCGTTCACCAGCGGCCAGAACAGGTCGAACACGGACATGTCGAACGCGACGCTGGTCGTGGCCAGCCAGGTCCCCGCCGGCACCGGGCCCCCGCCGCCCAGCAGCGCGTCCATGCCGGCTAGGAAGTTGGCGACGTTCTCCCGCGTGACGGCGACCCCCTTGGGGCGGCCGGTGGACCCGGACGTGAAGATCACGTAGGCGGTGAGCGCGCCGTCCGTCACCGGCGCAAGGGGCTCGGACGGCGCCGCGGGCGGAACGGCGGAAAGGTCGATGCGAGCCGCTCCCGGCGCGATGTCGGGCGCGTCGCCGCCGTGCAGCAGCAGCGCGATCCCGGCACCCGCGGCGATGGCCTGGGCGCGGGGAAGGGGGGACGCGGGGTCGAGGGGGACGTAGGTGGCCCCCACCCACAGGCAGGCGAGCAGCGAGGCGACCATGTCGGTCCCCCGCTGCAGCCAGATGCCGACGTGCGACCCGGGCGCCGCGCCCGCGCCGGCCAGCGCGGCCGCGATCGCCCGCGCGCGCGCGTCGAGCTCCCCGAACGACAGGAACGCCACGCCGTCCTCGGAAAGCGCCGGCGCGTGCGGGTCCTGCCGGACCCGGTCCGCGAACCGGTCCGCCACGTCCCGGAGACGCGCGGGGTCGCACCGGGGACCAACCGCGATCCCGTCGCTCTCGTCCAGCGCCGCCTCGTACAGCTCCGCGAGCGGGCGGTCCGGGCCGTCGAGGGCGGCGCGGACGAACCCTTCCAGGAACCGCGCCATGGAGGCGACGGTCGCGCGGTCGAACAGGTCCGTGCTGTACTCGACGACGCCGTCGATCCGCGCGCCGATCTCGGCGAGGTCGATGTCCAAGTCGAAGCGCGACGACGCGCTCTCCAGGGGGATTACCTCGGCGGCGGCGCCGCCGAGCTGCAGGGGCGCGCCGGCCATGGACTGCATCCCCACCATCACCTGGATGAGCGGGACGTCGCCGACGCCGCGCCGCGGCGCGAGCGCCTCCACCAGCCGCTCGAACGGGAGGCCGGCGTGCGCGAGGGCGTCGAGCACGGTCGCGCGCACCGCTGCGACCAGGTCGAGGAAGCTGCCGCCGGGCGGCACCGTGGTGCGCAGCACCACGGTCTCGACGAACATGCCCACCACGCTCTCGAACTCCGGCCCCTGGCGGTCGGACAGCGCGGATCCCACCACGATGTCGTCCTGCCCCGAGAACCGCGACAGGGTCGCCTTGACCGCGGCGAGCAGCACCATGAACACCGTCGCGCCGTCGGCGCGGGCGAGGCGCCCAATCCCCTCGCTCTCGCGCTCGCCGAACGCGAAGCGCACCCGGCCCCCGGCATACGAGCGCACAGCCGGCCGCACCCTGTCGGCCGGCAGCTCCAGCGTCGGCGGGGCGGACCGGAGCCGCTCCTCCCAGTGCGCCAGGAGGCGCTCGACCCCGGGATCGCCGGCCCGCGCCCGCTGCGCGCGCGCGAAGTCGCCGAAGTCGGCGGTCAGCGGAGGGAGCGCCGGCGGGCGGGCGTGAACGCTCGCGTCGTACAGCTCGCCCAGCTCCTCGAGGATGATCCGCCGCGACTGCGCGTCCGAGATGATGTGGTGGTTGACGATCACGAGCATCGCCCCGGCGTCGCCGAACTGCACGAGCGTCGCGCGGAGCAGCGGCGGCGCATCGAGCGCGAAGGGACGCCGGCCCTGGGCCTCCGCCAGCCGGACGGCCTGGTCATGGGCCGCCCCGGCCGGCAGCGCCCGCAGGTCCACCTCCGACAGGCGCCAGCCGGCGGCCAGGACGGTGAAGGGCACCGGCGCGCCGTCGCGCTCCACGAAGCCGGTGCGGAAGCCGGGATGCCGCTCGATCAGCCGCCGGAACGCGGCTTCCAGGTGCGCGGTGTCCAGCGTTCCCCTGAGGCGCAGGGCGAAGTACTCGTTGAACGCGCTGGTGCCCGGCGTGAGCTGCTCCAGGTACCACATGCGCCGCTGGGCCAGGGACGCCACGGATTTCCCCGCCACGGCGCGCCCGGCGCCCGGGGCGTCCTGCGGCTGCGGATCGGCCTGCAGGCGGCGCGCGAGCCTGGCGCGCGCCGCGTCCGAAAGCTTCCCGCGGCGCTCCTCCAGGTCGCGGCGCAGCCGGTCGCGCTGGCTCGCGCCGTCCCCGCCGTGCACGTCGTCGGCACCGGTCATGGCTCCGCCTCCACCTCGTTGAGGATCAGCGCTTCGATCTCGAGCGCGATGTCGGCAATGCACCCCTGCGCGAACATCTGTGTGATCGGGATCGCCACCTCGAACTCGCGGCGCAGGCGCGCCACGATCTGCGCCGCCAGCAGCGAATGGCCGCCGAGCACGATGAAGTTGTCGTGCACCCCGATCGGCGCGATGCCGAGGTATTCCTCCCAGATCGCCACGAGGCGGCGCTGGACGTCGTCCCGGGGCTCCTCGTACGGGGTCGGCATCTCGGGCCGCGGGTGGCGGGCGGCGCTCCCGGCGGGCTCCGCCTCCGCCTCCGGCATCGTGTCCTGGACCTGCCCGGGCCGGCGGGGGATCACCGCGACGTGTCCGGCCGGCCCGTCGAGGAGGGCAGACATCGCGTCCAGGCCGGCCCCGGTCGGGATCCCGCGCGCCAGGGCTGCCTGCCGGAGCGCGGCCGCGGACGGCGGCACCTGCGCCGACGCCGCCATGCCGACGTCGCGCCAGGTCTGCCAGCTCACCGAGAGCACCCGCCTCCCCCGGGCCCGCTCGGCGAGCGCCGCCGCGTCCATGAACGCGTTGGCCGCGGCGTAGTCGGCCTGTCCGTACGCGCCCATCAGGGAGGCGGCCGAGGAGCACAGCATCACCGTGACGTCCGGGTCGGCGTCCAGCGCGCGGAGGAGGTTGCGCGTGCCGGCCACCTTCGGCGCCAGCACCGCCCGCATCGCTTCCGGGTCGCGGCGGATCACCGAGCCTCCGCCCGCGAGGCCGGCGGCGTGCACGACCACGTCGATCCCGCCCCACGCGGAGCGGACGGCGTCCAGGGCCCCGGCGAGAGCGGCCGCGTCGGTGACGTCGGCCCGGAAGAGCTGGATCCGCTCCGCCGCCTCGGGCGGCAGGGACGACCATTCGGGCCGCTGCTCCATGCCCTCCCGCGAGGCGCCCCGGGAGACGAGCGCTACGCGGTGCCCCTCCCGCGCGAAGCGGGCGGCGGCGGCCATCCCGATGCCGCCCAGCCCGCCCGTGATCACGAACCTGCGGGAGCCTGGGCTCCCCGGGCGCTGGATCGCCGCGTCGTCGCGCAGCACCCGCCGCCAGCGGTGGCGGCCCCGCAGCGCCACGACCGGCTCCGCGGCGGACTGCATCTCCGCGAGGATCCGCAGCGCCAGGGCATGGTCGTCGCCGGCGAGGCTCGCCGGCAGGTCGACGAGGACCGCCACGACGTTGTCGAGCTCCCGGGGGACGGTCAGCGCCACGCCGACGGCCACGGCGCGCCCGGGGTGCAGCTCCTCGGAGCCGGTCACGTCGAACACGCCCGCGGTCACGATCCCCAGGACCACCCGGTGCAGGAGACCCTCGGCGACCATGGCCCGGACCAGGAACACGAGGTCGAAGAACGACGCTTCGGGGTCCACGCCCCCGCCGGCGGGCGGGCAGGCGCCCCAGCAGTGCACGATCCGCGACGGCGTGCGAACCAGCCCGCGCATCGCGCGCAGGAGCTCGGCGTACTGCTCCGGCACCCCCGGGTCGATCTCGTAGACCCCCCGTTCGGCGCGGCGGAAGCCGCTGCCCGGGCGGACGACCGTCACCACCTGCCCGCGGGTGGCCAGCGACTCGACGACGCCCCGCGCCGAGCCGGCCGTGTCGTCGAACACCAGCCAGTTCAGGCGCTCGCCGCGGAGGAGGCCCGGATCGACGTCCCCCGGCGCCTGCTCCCAGGACACCCGGGACACCCCGATCTCGGGATCCGCGCCGTCGCGATCCGCGCTCTGGCGGGAGGGAGGCACGGCTCCGCGGTCCGCGGCGCGGGCCGGGGCCACCCAGTGCCTCGTGCGCTCGAACGGATACGGCGGGAGCGAGGTCATGCGCCCGTCCCGCCCGTCCGGACCCGCGCCCCACGCGACCGGCACCCCGATCGTCCACGCGGCGGCGACCGCTTCCTCGAACGCCTGGGCCGATTCGGTGGACACCATGTCCGGCGGCTCGGCGCCGGCCGGCCTGCCCGCGCGGCCGGAGTTCACGATGCGGCGCAGCGCCTTCCCGGGCCCCACCTCGACGATTAGCGCCGCCGGCGAGGCCGCCCGCTCCAGGGCGGCGTGGAACCGGACGGGCTCGCGCAGGTGGCGCACCCAGTACTCGGCGCTCGTGGCCTCCTCGGGGGTGAGCCACGCGCCGGTGACGCTGGAGGCGATCGGGAGCGTCGGCGGGTGGAACGCCACCTCCCGGAGCGCCGCCGCGAAGGGCGCCGTGATCGCGTCGGTCGCGCGCGAGTGGAAGGCCCGCTCCACGGGCAGCGGCACGCTGGCGATCCGCTCGTCCGAGAGCCGGGACCGGAACCGCTCGACGGCGTCGCGCGGACCGGACACCACGCAGAGGCCCGGCCCGTTGACCCCGGCCAGGTCGAGGTCGGCGGGCAGCACGCCGAGCAGCTCGTCCTCGCGGAGGACGACGGTCAGCATGGCGCCGGCCGGCAGGCCGCCCATGAGGCGGCCGCGGGCGGCGACCAGCCGGAGCGCGTCCTCGAACGTCCACACCCCGGCGACGCACGCCGCGGCATACTCCCCCAGGCTGTGGCCGAGCAGGCGGGCGGGACGCACCCCGCGCGCGGCCAGGGACCGCGTCATCGCGACCTCGTACGCGAACAGGACGGGCTGGAGCACCGCGGTGTCCGCGCTCTCCACCTCTCCGCCACCCGCGACGAAGTCGAGAAGGTCGAAGGGAACGTGCGGGGCCAGCACCGCCGCCGCCTCGGCGATGACGGCCCGGAAGACCGGGTCATACCGGTAGCGGCTGCCCGCGGCGATGTCGGGCGCGCCCCCCTGGCCGGAAAAGGCGAAGACCACCTCGGCGTCGGCGCGCTGCCGGCGGGTCCGTACGCGCTGCGTGCGCCGCTCCAGCTGGCCCGCCAACTCCAGGGCGTCGGTGCCGCACACCGCCCGGCGGTGGGCGAACGCCTGGCGGCCGTCCTGAAGGGTCCGGGCGACGTCCGCCAGCTCCACCTCGCCCTCGCGCAGGACGGCGGCCAGCCGATCGGTCATCCCCTCCAGCGCGCCGGCCGTCTTCGCGGACAGCGCGAGCGTCCGCACCGGGGTGCCGGAGCGGGCCGCCCGGGAGTGCCGCGGCGGCTCCTCGACGACCACGTGCACGTTGGTGCCCCCGACCCCGAGGGCGCTCACGGCGGCCCGCCGGGGGGCGCCGCCCGCCTTCCACGGCAGGGTCTCGGTCGGGACGACCACCGATCCGTCCGTCGGGAGCGAGGGGTTCGGCACGCCGAACCGGGGGTGGGGCGGAATCGCCTCGTGCTCCAGCGACAGCACCGCGGAGATCAGTCCCGCGACCCCCGCTGCGACGTCTAGGTGGCCGATGTTGGCCTTGGCCGCGCCGAGCACGAGCGGCTCGCCGGACGACCGCGCCCCGCCGTACACCCGGCGGATCGATTCGGCCTCCACTCGGTCGCCGATCTCCGTCCCGGTGCCGTGCGTCTGCAGGTACCGCACGGAGGCCGGGGGGACGTCGGCGACCGCCAGCGCCTCTTCCATCACCGCGACCTGGCCCGTCACGCTGGGCGCGGTGAAGCCGACCTTGTCGTCGCCGTCGTTGTTCACCGCAGAGCCCAGCAGCACGGCGCGGATCCGGTCGCCCTCGGCGAGCGCGTCGCTCATCCGCTTGAGCACCACCAGCCCCACGCCGTTGCCGAACACCGTGCCGGTCGCGGCCGCGTCGAACGGGCGGCATTCGCCGTCGGCGGACTCGATGCCGCCGTCGCGGTGCAGGTAGCCGGACACCTGCGGAACGCGGATGGAGACTCCGCCGGCCAGGGCGACGTCGCACTCGCCGTTCATCAGGCTCTGCGCGGCGACGTGGACGGCGACGAGGGACGTCGAGCAGGCCGTCTGCACGGTGAGCGCGGGCCCCCGGAGGTTCAGCTTGTAGGCCAGCCGCGTGGCCAGGCTGTCGCAGACGTTGCCGTGGAAGACCGCCTCCGGCCCGAACGTGGCGATCAGCTCCGGCTGCGTGGACAGGTTGGAGAGCAGGTAGGTGCTGAGCATTCCGCCGACGAAGACCCCGGTCTGGCCGCCGCGCGCCGCGGGGTTACACCCGGCGTCCTCCAGCGCCTCCCACGCGCACTCCAGCAGCACGCGCTGCTGGGGATCGAGGATCTCCGCCTCGCGGGGGCTGTAGCCGAAGAACGCGGCGTCGAACGCCTCGGCGTCGGCCAGCACGCCCCGCGCGGCCACGTACGCGGGGTCGCGCCGCTGTGCCAGCGGAACGCCGCCGGCCTCCAGCTCGTCGTCGGAGAACCGGGCGATCCGCACCTCGCCGTCCCGCAGCGTCCGCCACAGCTCGGCGGTGCCGGCACAGCCCGGGAAGCGCCCGGCCATCCCGACGATGCAGATGGGATCCGGGTTCATCAGAACCCGCCCATCGCCTGGGTGAACATCGGCAGCAGGATGCGCATCGCGGCGATCTCCTTGTCCGTGAGGTCGGGGTGCCACACGTCCCACAGCAGGATCGCGCGCGTGCTGTCGCCGCGGTTCCACGCCTCGTGCATGAAGCTGTCGTCGAAGACCAGGCACTCGCCTTCGCGCCAGGTCCGCGCCTCGCCGTTCACGCTGATGGCGCAGTCGGGGGGGATGATCAGCCCCAGGTGGCACGTCAGGACCAGGTTCACGCCGCCCGTGTGGGGCGTGATGTGGGTCCCCGGCCGCATGGTGGTGAACATGGCCTCGCGCGGCCCGTGCGGCGTGGCTTCGAGGGCCGCGACCGTGTTCGGGCACCGCTCCCACGCCCGGGTGTTGACGGCCTCGTTCCGGTAGAGCGAGAACGTTTCCCAGCCGGCCCATCCCAGCTCCTTGGTGTGCGGGTCCTCGTAGGGCGAGAACTGCACGTGGTCGTGGACGAGGGCGTCCAGCTCCGCCCGGATCGCGTCGAAGCGGTTCTCCACCTCCGGCACCCACCCGAAGCGCTCGCGCTCGAACCAGGGCCGGGCCTCGATCCCCGGGAAGAAGAGCCGCGTCGGCTCCTGGTCGTCGTGGAGGTACGACGGCGCGCGCTCGCCCACGAAGATCCTCAGGCACTCCTCGACGCGCTCGAGCCCGTCGCCGCCGAGCCTGCCTGCGAGGTCGGCGAGCACTTCATCAGGATTCACGAGTGGCATGGCCCTCTCCCGGGTGGTCGGCAGGAGGTTCGGATGGATGTGCCAGGCGCGCCAGCGCCGCCTGGCGGCGGTCTCTTCCGGGTGCTGCAGCCTGCACCTGCGCTCGCCGCCGCTCGGCCCTGGCCCGTGGCGCCGGGTCCGGCTGGGCGCCGGATTCGAGGAACCGCGCGAATCCGGCGACGGTGGGGTGCGCGAACACGTCCACGAGGCGGATCTCCCGCCCGAGGCGATGGGCGAGGAGCGTCTGCACCTGGGTCGCGGCCAGGGAGTTGCCTCCGCACTCGAAGAAGCTGGCGCCGCGGGCGACGGCGGCCCTGCCCAGCACCCCGCACCAGACGGCCGCCACGGCCTGCTCCAGCTCCCCCACCGGGGGGTCCTGGGGATCGGCGTCGTGGGGAGGGCGCCGCAGGGCGAGCCGGTCCTTCTTGTTGGTGCGGGTCCTGGGCAAGGCGTCGAGCACGACGACCCGGTTCGGCGTCATGTACTGCGGAAGCACCGCGGCCACGCGCTCGCGCACTTCCCTGCCCAGCCGGTCGTCGGCGGGCTCCCCGGGACGAGCCACCACGTACCCGACGATCTCGGTGCGACGGTCGTCCGCGAACACGCGCGCGGCGCCCTCCAGCACCCGCGGATCGCGTTCGAGCGCCGCCTCTATCTCGTCGATCTCGACCCGGTTCCCGTGCACCTTGACCTGCCCGTCCACGCGCCCGGCGAACTCCAGCACGCCGGGGGCCCGCCATCGGCCGCGGTCGCCGGTCCTGTACAGCACGCCGTCGCCCGTGGGATCGAAGGGGTCGGGGACGTACGCCCTCCGGGTTTCTTCGGGCCGGTTCCAGTACGCGCCGGCCAGGAACGGGCTGCGGATGTGGATGAAGCCGACGGCGCCGACGGGGCTCGGCCTCATGGCCGCGTCCAGCACCAGGACCTGGCGGCCCGGGATCGCGTCGCCGATGGGGACCCGGTCCCGCGGGCCGCCGCCGCCGGCGACCTGGCACTCGGTGGCGAGGATGCACTCGGTGGGGCCGTAGCAGTTGTGCACTGCGACGTGCGGGCCCGCCGCCGCCCACGCCTCGACCACGTCGCGGTGGAGCGCCTCGCCGGCCAGGAGGAGGTGGCGCAGCTCCGGGGCGAGCCGCCGCCGGCCCGCGGCGGGGCTCACGCGCATGGCGTCCGCGAGCGCACGGGCGAAGGACGGCACCAGCTCCAAGTGGGTGACGCGCTCGGATTCCACCCACTCGAACAGGGCCGGGGCGTCGCCCCGCGCGGCGAGGGTGGGGATGCACAGTGTCGCCCCCGAGCACAGCGCCAGGAACACTTCCGTGTATGCCGCGTCGTACGAGAACGGGGCCCACATCGCCACCCGGCTGGAGCGGTCCACCCCGTAGCGGTGCCGCTGCCACCCGGCGAACTGCGCGATCGTCTCGTGACGCTGGGGGATGCCCTTGGGCGCGCCGGTGCTCCCGGACGTGTAGACCAGGAATATCGGGTCGCGGCCGGCGACGCACGGCAGCCGGGCCGCGGCCGCCGGCCCCCACTCGGGCGGCGCCGCGAGGCCCCCCCGCTCGTCCAGCCCGAGCGTCGGCGCGGGGAGGCCGCCCTCGTCCTCCCCGGAGCGGGGCGGCGCCGCACACGCCAGCAGGCACGCGGCCGCCGCGTCCGCGAGCACCTCCCGGCGGCGGGCGGCCGGATCCCGGTCGTCGAGCACCACGAACGCCGCGCCGGCCTTCATCACCCCGAGGATGCCGGCGACCTGCGCGAAGCCCGACGTCAGCATCACCGCGACGATCGACCCGGCGCCGACCCCCTCGTCCAGCAGCGCGGCGGCGATCTCGTCGCTCCGGCGGTCCAGCTCGGCGTACGTCATCGACGCGCCGGCGTAGCGGACGGCGACCGCCAGCGGGTGCGCGGCCGCGTGGCGCCGGAACGTCTCGTGGGCCGGTGCGTCGACCGCGAAGCGCTCCCGCAGGTGGGGGTCCGGCGCCACGCGGGGCAGGTCGCCGCCGATCCCGATGTCGCCGAGGGGGGCGGACCGGTCGTGCGCGACCGCCTCCAGCACCGCGCGGAACGCCCCGCTCCAGCGCTCCACCGTGTCGGGGTCGAACAGCGCCGTGGAGTACTCGACCACGCCGGCGAGGCCGCCGTCTTCCGGCCACAGCATGAAGGTGAGGTCGTACCGGGCGGTGCCGGTGTCCGCCATGGTGCCGTGCATGGTCGCGCCCGGCAGGCGGAGCTCGACGGGAGGCCCGTTCTGGAGCACGAGCATCGTCTGCACCAGCGGCGTGACGGACAGGTCCCGCTCCAGCCCCAGCCGGGCGACGACGCGGTCGAACGGCGCGTGGGGGTGCGAGAGCGCTTCCAGGCAGGTGGCCCGCACCGCGCGCAGGTGCTCGGCGAAGGGGCGGGCCGGGTCGACCGCGCAGCGGATCGCCAGGGTATCCACCACGCAGTCCACCAGCATCTCGACCCCGGCGGGCCGCTCCCGGTTTGCCACCGGCACGCCCACGACCACGTCGTCGAGCCCCGCGAACCGGTGCACTACCGCGTGCAGCGCCGCCAGCAGCACCATGAACAGCGTGCAGCCGCTGGCGGCCGCTGCCGCCTCCAGCCGCTCCCGTACGGGCGGCTCGACGCGGAGCCGCGCGAGCGCGCCGGCACTGCTCCGGTGCGGCCCGCGGGGCCGGTCCGTGGGCAGCTCCGCCACGCCGCCGTACCCCGCGAGCCGACCGGCCCAGTACTCCACCGCCTCGTCGTACGCGCCGGCCGTGTCGCGCTCGCGCTGCCACCGGGCGTAGCCGGCCGCGTCGAGCGGGACGGGCGCGAGATCCGGGACGGTCCGGAGGAGGTCGGCCCTCGACAGCTCCGAGATCTCGCCGGCCAGGATCCCCAGCGACCAGTTGTCGAGCACCGCGTGGTGGGCGGTGAGCAGCAGCACCCACCGGTCCCGCCCGACCGCGACGACGCGCAGCCGCGCGTGAGGCGGGTCCGCCAGGTCGAAGCGCCGCCGCGCCTCGTCGCGGACCAGCCGCTCGACCACGGCGTCGCGGACGGACGGGGGGAGGCCGGTGCAGTCCACGAAGTCGAGGACCGGGGCCGCACGCCGGGGGACGCGCACCATCTCCCCGTCCCGCGCCTCGAAGGACGAGCGCAGTCCCACGTGCCGCTCCACCACCGCGGCGAACGCGCGCTCCAGGACGTCGGCGGCGAGCGGCCCGGTCGCCCGGACGGCGACGGACACGTTCTGCCCCGCCGCCGGGTCGAGCTGGTCCATCAGCCAGAACCGCCGGTGCGCGAACGACATCGGGAAGCCGTCTCCGGCCGATGGGGGCGGGGCGGGCGCCGCGGCTCCGGCGTACGACACCGGGGCGGCGACCCGCGCGAGCCACCGGACGGTGGGAGTCGCGAAGAAGTCCGCGAGCTCCACCCGGGCGCCCGTGATCCGTTCGATCCGGCCGAGCAGCCGCACCGCGCTCAGCGAGTTGCCGCCCAGGGAGAAGAAGGACAGCTCCGCGTCGATCGAGCCCGCCGGCCGGCCCAGCAGCTCCGCCCAGACCTCCGCGACGAACCGCTCGGCCTCCCCCTCCGGCGGACGGACCGGGGCGCCGGCGGCGCCGGAGTCGGCGCCCTGGAACAGGTCGCCCGCCGCCAGGCGGTCGACCTTGCCGTTGGGCGTGAGCGGCATCCGGGCGACCAGGCGCAGCTCGGACGGGACCATGACCTCGGGGAGCCGGCGGCGCAGGAACGAGAGCACGTCCGGCACCGTGGCGGCCGGCGCCTCGACGGCGGCCTCGATCCGCGCTTCGCTTCCGGGCGGCTCGCGGAACAGCACCACGGCGTGCGTCACGCCGGGATGCTCCAGGAGCGTCCGCTCGATCTCCATCAGCTCGATGCGATGGCCGCGCAGCTTCACCTGCTGGTCCGCCCGGCCGCGCAGGTGGAGGCGGCCGTCGCGGCCCATCCAAGCCATGTCGCCGGTCCGGTACGCCGTGCCCAGCGCTGCGTCGATCGGGTCGGGGACGAAGCGCGCCCGGGTCAACTCGGGGTTGTTCCAGTACCCGGCGGCAACCCCGAGTCCGCCGATGAAGAGCTCCCCCGTCACACCCGGCGGAACCGGCTGCGAGCGCTCGTCCAGGACGTAGCAGCGGGTGTTCGCGATCGGGCGGCCGATCGCGGGGACCGGCTCGGGCCCGGCGATCCGGGCGGCAGTCGACCAGACGGTGGTCTCGGTGGGCCCGTACAGGTTCCACACCTCGTCGGCGCGCTCCAAGAGCGCCGCGGCCAGGTCTCCGCTCATCATCTCGCCGCCGCACAGCGCGCGCAGCCCAGGCGTCCGCCGGAGGCCGGCATCGAGAAGCATCCGCCAGGTGGACGGCGTCGCCTGTACGACCCCGGCCCCCGAGCCCTCCACGAGCGAGGCCAGGGCGCGGCCGTCGGTGGCGACACGGCGCTCGACGATCCTCACCCGGGCGCCCGCGACCAGCGGCAGGAACAGCTCCAGGACGGAGATGTCGAAGGAGATCGGCGTGATGGCGAGCAGCGTCTCGTCGGCCGCCAGGCCGGGCTGCTCCCGCATGCTCTGCAGGAAGTTGGCGACGCTGCCGTGGCGGACGGCGACGCCCTTCGGCCGCCCGCTGGAGCCGGACGTGTACATCACGTACGCGAGGTCGTCCGCGGACGGCGGCGTCGGCGGGAGCGGGCGGCCCCCGCCCCCGGTCAGCGACCGGGGCTCCGCTATGGGGACGCCCCACGCGCCGAAACGGCCCCCCGCGTCGTCCGACAGCAGCAGCGCGGCGGCGCTGTCATTGAGCATGTAGCGCAGCCGCTCGTCGGGCTGGCTGCCGTCCAGCGGGACGTAGGCCGCGCCCGCGTCCCAGATCCCGAGCAGCGTCGCGACGAGCAGGTCCGACGGCTCCATGCACACCGCGACGCGCTCGCCGCGGCCCACCCCCCGCGCGCGAAGCCCGGCGCTCACCGCGCGCGCCGCCTCCAGCAGCGCCCCGTACGACCAGGCCCCGCCGCCCGACAGAACCGCGGTGCGCTCGGGGTGCCGGGCGGCGGCCGCCGCGAGCGCAGCGACGACTGTCGGCCAGGGCTCCAGGCCGCGGCTCGTGACGGCCAGCCGCCTGGTGACGTGCTCCTCCAGCGCGGGGCTCATCACCCGCAGCGCGGCGCAGGGACGGTGGGGCTCGCTCGCGGCCGCGCGCAGCAGCGTGCGGTAGCCGTCGGCGAACTGCTCGATCTCGGCCTCGGAATAGACGTCGGCGCGGTACTCGAACGTCAGCGCCATGCCGCCCTCCCGCAGGTCGATTACCAGGGTCACGTCGAACCGGGCGGCCCCGGTCGCGGCGGGCTGCGGGGTGGACGTCACGCCGGACAGCTGCAGCGGCGGGAGCGGCATGTTCTGGTAGATGCACATGACGTCGAACAGCGGAGACCCGTCGCCCGCCGCCGAAAGCGCTTCCGCGACCCACTCGAACGGGACCGCCTGGTTGGCGATCGCCTCGTTGATGCTGGCGTAGGTGGCCCCGGCGAGCTCGGCGAAGCTGCGCTCGGCCCACTGCGCCTGCAGCACCACCGTGTTCATGAACGGCCCGACGATGCGGGCGAATCTCCGGTCCCTGCGGTTCGCGACGGGAAACCCCAACGGCACCGTCACCCGCCCGCTGTAGCGGCCCAGCAGCACGGCGAGCGCAGAGAGCAGCATGGCGAACCGCGAAACTGACTGGCTGCGCGCGAGCGCATCGATCGCATTCGTGGCGTCGGCTGCGATGTGGCACGTGTAAGTCTTCCCACGCGTGCTCTCGTATCGCGAGCGGGGGCGCTCGGACGGAAACGTGACAGCGCGGACGGACGGATCCAGCTTGCGTGTCCAGTACTCGGTCTGGTGCTGCAACCGGTCGGTGACGTCCTCGCTCGCCATCAGGCGCGCATAGTCCGCGTAGCTCACCGGGGACGGATACAGCGCCGGCTCCTCGCCCTCGACGAGGCGGTTGTAGGCCTGCGTCAGCTCCCGCGTGAACACGCCGAGCGACCAGCCGTCACCGACGAGGTGATGGATCACGATGACGAAGACGTGCCGGTCGCCAGCCTCTTGCAGCAGGTACATCCGGACCAACGGTCCGGCCCGCACGTCGAACGGGAGGGACGAGATCGCGTCGATCACACGCTGCCGGTGCATGGCTGCATGTCGAATGTCGATCAAGGAAAAAGGAATCCGCACGTTGTTGTTGAACAACTGGCGCGGGTCCGCCTCCGAGTCGTCCACCTGCATATTCAGCACAGCATGGTTAGCTACCGCGGCGGCGACAGCGTCCTCAAAGGACGCTGCATCTAGCGGTCCGTCCAGGCGAAAAGCGACCGCGACGTTGTTTAGCGCCGTCCCGGCATACAGTTGCTCGGTCAGCCAGAAGCGGCGCTGAGTCGGAGCCAACGGTGCTGACTGGAGCTTGGAGGAGAGTTGAGTCAAGGCGCTGAATAGCTCACTGTATGGCGTGCCTGGCAGATAGACGAGGAGAGTCTGGACGATTTGCGCGAGTCATCTCCAAACACACACGTCACTCCGCCGCCTCCCGCTCTAGTAAAAGGCCATGGCGGTGGCGTCGGAAATGCGGCGGCGGAGCGGCCCCCCCCGGTGGAAGATGAGTCAAGCGGCCGAAGATGTGTCGGGTCGAGCTAGAGCCGTTCCCGAAAGAGATTAGAGCAAGTAGCCGCAGTGCTGGAACCAGCCGTGGGCATCCTCAGCCGTGATGCGGTCGAGGAGTTCGGCCAGTGCGCTCTCCAGCGCCTCCATCGAGCGGGCTGCCGCCGTACGCAGGAGGGTCTTGAGCTTGCTCCAGGCCTGCTCGATCGGCGCGAAATCGGGCGAGTAGGGCGGCAGGTAGAGCAGACGCAAGCCTGCCGCGTGGAGCTTCTCGCGCACCTTCGGCACCAGATGCGGCTTCAGGTTGTCCAGGACCACGATCGCACCGGGCTTCTTCTCCACCAGGTCGGGGATCAGAACCTGATCGAGGTAAGCGAGGAAGACCGGCGTATCGGTGGCCGCTGGAATGCTCATGACGCCGAGCAGCCCCTCCAGGGCGAGCCCGCCCAGGATCGTCAGCCGCTTGTAGTTGCCGAACGGCACGCTGCCTCGCGCCCGCGCTCCGGGAGCGGCACGGGCGTAGCGGCGCACCATGTGGGTGTCGATGCCGCTCTCGTCCACGAAGACCAGAGCCCGCACGTCGACTCCGGCAATCGTTTCGCGGAACTCGGCCCGCTTCTGCTGAACGTCGGATCGGTCCTGTTCAGCGGCTCGCAGCGTTTTTTTTCCGCGGTAGCTTCAGCTTCTGTAGCGCACGGTGGAGTGCCGAACGGCTCACACTCACCCCCATGCGTTCTTCCACCAAGGCGCGATACTCCTTGATGGTGCGGTCATTCGCTTGCTCGACCATGTCCGCCAATTGCTTCATCCGCTCTTCATCCAGCCTCGGCTGCGGTCCGCCTGCGTGCGGGAGAGGCGCCAAGGTGGCGTCCTCCTTCCAGCGCCGAAGCCAAATGTAGAGCGTGGCCTCTCCGATCTCGAATTGCCGGGCCACCTCGGCGCGCGTCATCTCTCCCTTCAGTGCCGCGGAAACAGCACGTTGACGCAAATCTGCTGAGTAAGGTGCTGCCATCGTACTCCTGTGCAGTCCTGAGACTTAAAACTGCACCCGTTACCCTTGCGGCGTCCTATTGGTCCACCTGGGAACCGCTCTAACCGAGGCTGAGCGCGTCCGAATCCTCCCGCTCATTCGCCAGGGAAAGACGCCGACGCGTGCGCTCTAGCGTGCGCACATTCTCCTGCGAGCCGCTAAAAAAATCGCGTGCTGTGCTCTACTTGGCCTTTCCCCCGCCGAGGTGCGAAGGATCGCGCAGAAGTTCGAGTTGCACTACACGCCCAATCACGGCAACTGATTGAACATATACGAGATTGAATGGTCCGTGCTCGCCCAGCAGTGCCTGGGCGAACGCCTGCCCGACCGCCTCCAAGTCAAGACGGTTGTGGATAGGGGTTGAGGGGCAGCGCAACCAAGCACATGCCACGGAATCTGGCGCTTCACCACCGAGACTGTCCGCTCACGCTTGGCTCGGCTCTACCCTCTGGTGCCGGCATGATCCCTGTAGCCTTCTACTGGTTCGTTGATCGACGACAAGGAGCCGGAGGTGCCAAAGCACGTTGCGGATGAAAATGAGGTGAAAGGGCTGGTGCGAGACGAAAGCGGAAACGCCTCGGGTATGTGCTAATTCACCGTCCGCTGGATGAGATGACACCCCAGAAGCATTTCGCTTGAGCCGCCTTCCGCTCGGCTCCATTTCGGGCGATCGTCTCAAGGCTCTCTATAAGTCGCTCGCCACACATTCGCAACCATACACCTTTTGGCCCGAACCAGGAGGACAGCACGCGGGCTAACCTGAAGCTAGGGCAAGAAACATTCCACCACCGACTGCGGCATATGCTGGGGTTGTCCGGCATTCTGTCTACACTTAGAAGGAGAATTAAGGAGAATACTGTCGGGTCCGAGCAACACCAGGGGAAAAAGTGTCCCACCCGTATTGGGGTTGCTCCTTATTTGGCCGTTTTTGAGACAGTCTGCTTGTGCTGCTCCCCTCCCGCACGTCAACCAAGTGGGCCCCGTCTCGGAACCGCATTCTAATATCTTGGCTTCTTTACTTAGTCCAGCCGGCGAGTTGCGAGACCTCTGAAACAGATATTGTTGCATCTAGGATAGGGGTAATCATGCGAGTCGGTTCTGCGCGGGCTTCTTCTGGGGAGCAGCATTCCAATCTCTAGGTAGAAGCCCAATGGCAGGCCGGTTGCGAACGGGTTTTCTCAGACGAGGCAAGTGGCGCCAAAGCCGGTAGGGCGACCAGTTGAGTACGAGGAGGCTTCTTCCGCAGTCAGGAGGTTCTAGCCTCCTGACGAGTTCTCCAGAGTACTTGGCGCGGTTCCCCACCCGGCTAGTGGTAGCTGCAACGGCGCTACACCGCTAGGCGGTAGCCATCGTGAGCGCAGATTCTACGCTCCCGCGATGCAGACTCGCCCACGGGACTTGAGGTTGTCGATGAGTCCGCATTCCAATAAACCCACCCAAGTATCGGCCTCTGGATTCCGTACCAGCATCTATCCCCGGCTGGCGACGGCATAGAATCTTGCGTAAACTGATAGTTAGTGTGCGCCCGTTTGGTCACGCGTCCCATTTTCCGCCGCTCCCTGCCCACCCCGCGCGAGCTCTGCACACCCAGTGATGTCGTCCGATTTCGTCAAACCCCGCTGGCTCCGTGACCTACGTCGCTTTCTCCCGCTGAAGAGCCAGTTCGTCCTTTCCGGTAACGTAAAGGACCTGCAGACGCAGGAAGTCGCCCCCGGGCGGGTGATGACGGCGCCTCTTTTGAGCGTTCTCACGGCGGAACTTCTCGAAGCGGGATTCGCACGTGTCGTCGTGTACGACCCCATCGGCGGCTTTCGAGTCGAAGCCCCGCCGGGTGGTGATGTCGACGTGGATGCAATTCTGCGCGGGTACGGCCTGACACCCTCGAACGGGACCGCTCCCGCAGGACTCGACTTGCTCGCCTCGGCATTTTCCCGGATCGTCTCCGGCGACGGGCCGCCCACCGCACTGGTCGTGGACTTCGCGTCGAGGCTCGTCGCGCGCAGCGACGCGCTGTCCCCCACCGAGCAGCAGTTCTTCACTCGCGCGCTCGTCCTGAGCCAGACAGCGCAGGCTCGCCCCGTCGGCGTTGACCGCGCGCCGCTCTACAACACCGTTCTCTGGATGGTGGACAAGGAAGGCGACCTGCCGGACTGGCTGGTGATCGACAATCCCCGCCTGCGGCACGTCCCCGTCTCGCGCCCCGACTCGGCCGCACGCCGGGTGGTCGCCCGCTCGCTCCTGCGCATCCTTCCCGGGGGACGCGAGGCGACTCCGGAGGTACTGAGCGCGGCCGAGGACGACCTGGTGGACGGGACCGAGGGTCTGCTTCTCCTGGACCTGCAGGCTATCGCGGAGCTGGGGCGCGTGGAGCGCGTGCCAGTGACGGCGATGGCCGACGCCGTCCGGCGCTACAAGGTGGGCGTGACGGACGACCCGTGGCGAAAGCTGGACCGCGCGCGCATCGCTGGCGGCTCGGACCTGGTGCGGCAGCGGGTCATCGGCCAGGACCACGCGGTGACGCACCTGCTGGACCTGGTCAAGCGCGCTGCGACGGGGATCAGCGGCGGCCGGCGCGGGGGGCGCCCACGCGGCGTCGCCTTCCTCGCCGGGCCAACGGGCGTGGGAAAGACGGAGCTGGCCAAGGCCGTCACCCAGATGCTGTTCGGCGACGAGAGCGCGTACATCCGCTTCGACATGTCGGAGTTCAGCGCAGAGCACGCCGACCAGCGGCTGATCGGCGCCCCGCCGGGATACGTGGGTTACGACGTGGGGGGCGAGCTCACCAACGCCATCCGCGAGCGTCCCTTCAGCGTGGTCCTCTTCGACGAGATCGAGAAGGCGCACCCGCGCGTCCTGGACAAGTTCCTCCAGGTGCTGGACGACGGCGTCCTGACCTCCGGCCGGGGCGACCGGGTCTACTTCTCCGAGGCGCTTATCATCTTCACATCCAACCTGGGCATCTACACGGTGGACGCCACTGGCGCGCGCGTCCCCAACGTTGCGCCCGAGGAGCCTTTCGAGGCCGTGCGGATGCGGGTGAGGCAGGAGATCGAGTCCCATTTCAAGCTGGTGCTGAACCGCCCCGAGATCCTTAACCGCATCGGCGAGAACATCATCGTCTTCGACTTCATCCGCCCGGACGTGGCGGCGCGGATCTTCGACCATATGGTCACGTCCACGCTGGCCGGGGTCCGCGAGGCGGGATACGAGGTGGCGCTCACCCCCGAAGTCGGCGCCCGGCTGCAGGCCGTCTGCCTGGCGGACCTGTCCAACGGCGGCCGGGGGATCCGCAACCAGCTGGAGGCGCACCTTGTCAATCCGCTTGCCCGCGCCCTCTTCGAGCACCCCGCGGGCGGGTCGCCGCTGCGCGTGGACGCCATGGAGACGGGCGCCACCACCACCTTCCGCCTGACCGCCGCGCAGTGACGGCGATCGCTCTCTCGCGAATCCACTTTCCCGTGACGACGCTGGGCCCGGGGCGGCGCGTGGGCGTGTGGGTGCAGGGGTGCTCCATCCGCTGCCCCGGCTGTATCTCCGCCGACACCTGGGGACACGGGCGCGGCATGACCACCGTGGAGGCGGTCGTGCAGGCAGTGGGGCCCTGGCTGGAGGAAGCGGACGGGATCACCATCTCCGGCGGCGAGCCCTTCGACCAGCCCGAGGCGCTGCTGGCCCTCCTGCGTGCGCTCCGCGCGCGGACCCTCACCGACGTGCTGGTCTACTCCGGCCATCCCGTCGAGGCGATCGCGCCGTGGCTGACGGTGGCAGACGGGCTGATCGACGCCTTGATCTCCGACCCATACCTGGACGATGCTCCGCAGACCCTGCCGCTCCGCGGGAGCGACAACCAGCGTCTGCACCTTCTCACCGACCTGGGCCGCCGCCGCTTCACGGCCAGCGAACAGCCCTTCCGTGTCCCGGAGCGGCGGTTCGACGTGATGTTCGACGCGGACGGGCAGGTCTTTCTCGCGGGGATTCCGCCCCGCGGGGACCTGGCCCGACTCCGCGCGGCGCTCGCCGCCGCGGGGCACGCCGCATGGACCTCCCAGGCGCCCGGAGGGTCCCCGTGACGCAGGTCCGCCTCTGCCCCCGGTGCGGCACCGAGCGCGAGCTCGACGAGATCTACTGCGACGGGATCATGGATGGAGAGGTGTGCGGATGGAACCTCACCCCCGTACAGATCCGCCCGCGGGGCACGGGCGCGCCTCCGCTCCCGCCTCCCCCTCCGGGCCTCGCCGATCCGCCGGCGCCCCCCGCGCCCCCGCAGCAGCCCAGCGGCGCGGCCGCCTGCCCCAACGGACACCCGGTGGGCGCGGGAGACCTTCTCTGCCCCACCTGTGGCGCGTTCGTGGACGAGACACCGGCCTCGGGCCCGGAGACGCCATCCATCATCTCTGGTTGGGAGCTGGGACGCCGCCTCAACACCGCGAGCCGCGTTCGCGAGCGCTTCGTGGCCGTGCACACGGAGAGCGGGCGGCAGGCCGTCCTCACGCTCTACGCGGAGGGGAGCGAGCCGGACCCGGCCGTCTACGACGTCCTGCGCGCCCTCCCGCGCGACCATGTCCCCGAGATCCTGGGCACCGGCCGCTGGCACGACCGGGCGTACGAGGTGGCCGAGGAGCTCACCGGCGGCACCCTGGCCGACCTGGGCGCCGCGCTGGACGATCCCGCGACCTTGGCCCGCATCGTCTCCGAGGTGGGCCGGGCGCTGCACGCGTTCGCCGAGGTGGGGCTGCGACACCGCGACCTGCGCCCCGGCGCGCTCCTGGTGCGCGGACGGGACCCCTTGGATCTGGTGGTGACCGGCTTCGGCTCCGCACGCCTCTCCGATTTCGACCTGGACCTGGTCTCGCCCCTTGAAGTGAGCCGCTACACGGCGCCGGAGGCTGCGCTGGGCGGGGTGGCCGCCGCGTCGGACTGGTGGAGCCTGGGGATGATTCTCCTGGAGCAGGCCACCCGCGGTGCCTGCTTTGAGGGGGTGAACGAGCAGGCGTTCCTCATCCACGTCCTCACCCACGGCGCACCGATCCCCGACGACCTGGACCCGCGCCTCCGCCTTCTCCTCTGCGGCCTGCTGGCGCGCGAGCGCCGCGAGCGGTGGGGGTGGGGCGAGGTGGAGCGGTGGCTGGCCGGGGAGACGCTTCCCATTCCCCCGTCCGCACTGGGGCAGGGACAAGCGCAGGGGGCCGGCCCGGCCATCACTCTGGGTAGGCGCGCGTACACCTCGTCCGGCGCCTTCACACTGGCCGCAGCGGACGCGACGAACTGGGCGGAGGCGCGCGACCTCCTCCTCCGGGGCGCCCTCGCCACCTGGGCGGACGAGGCGGGCGTGGACACGCAGGCCAGGGCCGCCCTGCGACACGTGGCTGGGCGC
This sequence comes from uncultured Gemmatimonadales bacterium, assembly GCA_963716255.1. GTDB lineage: Bacteria > Gemmatimonadota > Gemmatimonadetes > Longimicrobiales > Longimicrobiaceae > JAFAYN01. The sequence goes on from OY970303.1 coordinate 4,799,513, forward strand.
CATGACCTGCCGGAGGACGCGCGGCTCTCGCTCGCGCTGCGGTTCCTCAACCCCGCCATGCCGCTCACCTGGACTGGGGAGATCGTGACTCCGGGGTGGCTCCTGGACCACCCTGACTTGGGCTATGCCCTCGTCACCGGCCCCGCACCGGACCTCCTGGACGCCGTAGGCGCGGAGCCCTGGCTGTCGCGCCTGAAGGCACGCGCCGCCACGGTGCGCGAGCGCGCCCACCACCTGGAGATCGACATGGTGGAGGAGGAGCTACAGGTGCACCTCCTCTCCACGTCTCGCGCCCGGCTGGGCGCGCTGTGGGAGGAACGCCGCGCCGTCCTGGCCGACACGGACCATCCGGGGATCCTGGCCCTCATGGACCGGCGGCAGCTCTCCGAAGAGGACCTGATCATCCTCCTGGCTGCCGACCCGGGACAGTTCCGCACGCCGGGGACGATCATCGAGGTGGCCCAGGTGGAGGCCGCCACCCGGGGGCT